>CBDCUM010000012.1:0-2807974 GCA_965222665.1 Rhodobacterales bacterium | reverse complement strand
CAAACTGCGGCCGGATCTCGCTCAGATGCCCCGTCGCGGCCAGCATTCGTCCCGTCGTGTCCCGAGCCCCACGGCCCATCGGCGCTGCCCGGTCGCGGGCGTCCCGTGCGCTTCGCTCAATCGGCGGCTCCAGCGCGTCCCGCTCCGGTGCTTCCTGCGGCGCCTCCCGCTCCGCAGGTGCTTCCGGATCCGGTTCAGCCTTCGCCGTCCCGGCCGGCATCCCACCCCCGACAACGCCTCGCCGGCGATTGTCGTTCAGCGTCCGCACCGGAATCCCCAGCCGTCGCGCAACCGCCGAGCCGCTCAGACCCGAGGTCAAAAGACGGTCCGCTTCCCGCGCCATGTCGGCATCGATTACGCTCGGACCGCGCCCGCGGCGCGGCGCAAAGAAGCTCGCCTCGCCGTCCCTCCGGAGTTGGTTCACCGCCCGCTGTACCGTCGAGCGGCTCACGCCGAGCGCCTCCACCAGGTCCGAGCGAGGGACACCGCTCTCCGCGAACTTCGCGATCCGAAGCAACTTCGCTTCGCGCTGATCGTCAGCGTGAAAATCAAACGGCTCAAGATTGGAGAAATACTCCACTCGGCCGTCCCGCCTCACGAAGGAAAAGCAGGAGTTGCCAATCTGGACCGCCTCGGCGGGTCGCATCGGAAGCGTGTTCATGAGATCCTCGGGCACCGAATAATGGGTTCATATTATTATGCCAGATACCCGCCGCTCTGTCAACCCCAAAATCCAATCATAACTCTATCAATTCAAACGATAATTCAACCCACAAGCAGCTCTCGAAAAGAGAGCGATGTCCGGACGTCTGAAGTTGCTTCGGATCGCGAAGTTCGCGGAGAGCGGTGTCCCTCGCTCGGACCTGGTGGAGGCGCTCGGCGTGAGCCGCTCGACGGTACAGCGGGCGGTGAACCAACTCCGGAGGGACGGCGAGGCGAGCTTCTTTGCGCCGCGCCGCGGGCGCGGTCCGAGCGTAATCGATGCCGACATGGCGCGGGAAGCGGACCGTCTTTTGACCTCGGGTCTGAGCGGCTCGGCGGTTGCGCGACGGCTGGGGATTCCGGTGCGGACGCTGAACGACAATCGCCGGCGAGGCGTTGTCGGGGGTGGGATGCCGGCCGGGACGGCGAAGGCTGAACCGGATCCGGAAGCACCTGCGGAGCGGGAGGCGCCGCAGGAAGCACCGGAGCGGGACGCGCTGGAGCCGCCGATTGAGCGAAGCGCACGGGACGCCCGCGACCGGGCAGCGCCGATGGGCCGTGGGGCTCGGGACACGACGGGACGAATGCTGGCCGCGACGGGGCATCTGAGCGAGATCCGGCCGCAGTTTGCGGAACCGCTGTCGGCGGTTGCCGGCGGGGGGGTGCTGGCCGGGCTCCCGATGCTGCTGAAGGAGGGGCTTCTGAACCACGCGCGGGAGTTCCTGTCGCTGCCCAAGGGGTATTACGGGTTGACCACCGTTCTGCTCTTCCTGGCGTTCCTCGTCTTGGCCCGGGTGCGCAATCCGGAGGCGCTCCGGCACCAGGTGCCCGGGGAATGGGGCGCGATCCTGGGCCTGGACCGCTGCCCGGAGGTGAAGACGCTGCGGCGCAAGATCAAGGCGCTGGGGCAGGATGTGCAGCAAGTGCGGAACTGGCAATCCTCCCTGGCGGCGGGATGGCTTGAGGAGGACCCGGAGGTCGGCGCCACGCTGTGCGTGGACGGGCATGTGAAGATCTATTCCGGTCGCAAGGGGAAATTGCCAAAGCACTTCGTGGCGCGACAGAAACTATGCCTGCCCGCGTCCACGAGCTATTGGATCAACGCGCTTGGCGGCAAGCCCTTCCTGTGCCTGAACAAGGCGCTGGATCCGACCATGACCCACGCGCTGGAGGCGGACATCCTGCCTGCGCTGGAGAAGCTGGGCATGCTGGGCCCGGAGGCGCCGGATCTCACCGCCCCGGATGCCGGCGAGCCCGCCCTGACGCTGGTCTTCGACCGGGAAGGCTGGAGCCCGGCACTGTTCAAGCGCCTCGCCCGGCGCGGCGTTGCGGTGATCACCTGGCACAAGGGCTTCAAGGGGGAGGACTGGCCGGAGGCGGAGTTCCGCAGTGTCGCGGTACCGATCCATGGACCGGGCACGACCCGCAGCGCCACCGTCCGCCTCGCCGAGAAGCGCGTGCAACTGAAAAAGGGGCCCGAGGTCCGCCAGATCCGCCGCCTGCTGGAAAGCGGCCGCCAGGTCCCGCTCATTACCACCCACTCCCGCATGCCCGTGGAGCAGATCGCCGGCGCCCTGTTCTCCCGCTGGTCGCAGGAGAACTTCTTCAAATATATGCGCGAGGAGTTCAATCTCGACGCCCTCGTGGTCCGCGGCCTGGAGCCGCAGGATCCCGAAGCCCGCGTCGTCAACCCGCTCTGGCGCGCAATCGACCGAAATGTCAGCCGCTTCCGGCAACGCCTCGGCACCCTGCGCAACAGGATCGCCGATCTGGCCAAGGGAGCCCAGTCTCACCAGACCGCCGAAGCCGCCCGACGTCTCCAGGCCCGGATCGACGCTCTCGACGCCGAGCGTGAGGCGCTCAAGCAGAAGCGCAGCGACACGCAGCGCCACATCACCGTCGCCGAGCTCGACGACCACCAGGCCCTGGATGCGCTTCCCGAAGGCGAGAAGCTCCTCCTCGACGTCATCCGCATGATCGCCTACCGCGCCGAAACCCGCATGATGCCTGTCGTCGCACAGGCACAGGGCAAGACACAGCGACCCCGCAGGCACCTGCGCGCGATCTTCCAATCCGACGCCGACATCATCCCGGAGCCCTCCAACGGCATCCTCCGCATTCGCATCCTCGGCACCGCCAGCGACGCTGGCGACAACGCCACTGCAGGCCTCCTCCAGGAACTCAACCTGACCCGGACGATCTTCCCAGGCACCAACCTCCGGATGATCTACGAACTGCCCGGGAATACGGCCGATCCGGACCCTTCGGGTTCAAATAGGTGAGCTCGATTCACTCCCGAGGTCCGGACATCTGATGCTGGCGTTCGATGCAATGCGCGGTTCGAGGGCAGTGCGTCGTGGGCTTGAATCGGCGGCCCTGTCCGAACCGGACGATCCGGTCGGCGGTGTTTGGGTCGATCGCGTGTCGTACGAATTCTCTGAAGGAGATAGCGACGCAAGAGTTGCCGTAACGGCGGAATCCCCGCCGGGAGACTCTCTACCGGTGCGGACTTTCGAGGTATCGTTGTCGACAAGGTCGCGGGCAGGCGGCGCAGTGAGTGGAACGGACTACGCACCGATTTCAATCCTTGTCGGGTTTGCTCCAGAAGACTTCGTGCTGGCGGGGGACGTATGGCGGGCGAGGCAGGAAATCCCTCTGGCCATCGTCAATGACATGGTTGTCGAGGATGATGAGGCTCTGGACTTGTTGCTTGAGCGGACTCCGGGTCTGCGTCCTGCCTGGGCGGTATTTCGGGAGCCCGACGGTGCAACGCCATGCGCGTCAGGCCAATGCATCGTGCCCGTCACGATTCTCGACGATGATGGGCCTTCAACCGGGGTAGCCGTAAGCTTGGGAATCCATGAAGTATCCGAGAGTGTCGGCGGGCAGGGCGCACTGGTGACGGTTGCAGGCGCTCTGAATCGCGAGCCCCTTGCAGAGGAGACGGTGCTGACGTTGCGCGTGCTTGACGGCACCGCGACGGCGCCGAACGACTATGCGAGGGTCGAGGACTTCTTCCTGACGGTGGCAGCCGGAGAGACGACCGGAACGGCGTCCTTCGCGCTGGTTCCGGTAGACGACAGGATCGACGAGGATGACGAAACGGTCACCGTGATGGTCGCCGACAGCTCCGATCTTGACATCGCCTGGAGCGGCAGCTCGGAGGTTGCGATCGCGGACGATGACACGCAGGGCGTCGAAGTGTCGACCTACCTTGTGCCGGTTGATGAGGGTGAAGACGCCACCTACACCGTGAGACTGGAATCGGAACCGACAGGCACGGTGTCGGTGGCGCCGTCCCGGGCCAGCGGAGACCCGGATGTGACGGTCTTCCCGACGCTGGAATTCAATTTGTTGAACTGGGAAATGCCACAAACCGTAACAGTATCCGTTGCCGAAGATCTTGACGCCGACGATGATGCCGCCGTGATCGGGCACTCGGTGTCGGGGGGCGACTACGGGACTGTCGTGGTGGAACCGGTGATGGTGTCGGTGGCGGATGACGAGACGGAATCTACGGAAGTGGCGCTCTCCGTGGAACCGTCCCGGGTTCCGGAGGGCGCGGCAGCGACTCCGGTCCTCGTTACCGCGATGCTGAACGGGGGCTCCCGGGATGTGGACACGCGAGTCGATATTTCCGTGGAGCCGGGTTCCGCAGCTGTGAGCGACGATTTCGCTGCTGTTTCTCCGTTCACCGTAACAATTCCCGCGGGGTAACTGCTCACTCCCTCCTGGGTCTGGCTTGAGGTCGGGGTGTCTGTCGACGAGCCTCCCGGGAGGTGATTGAGCGGGGTGGTGTCTGGTTGCGGATCGCTGAAGGCGACGGGAGGTTGACACTCCAGCGAGATCTGACTATGAGTGGTCATCGCTGTCGACGGGGACCACCGATGGGGTATTTCGGATCCAAGGCCACGACCGAGCTCTGCCAAGCGCTACTGGGGCTCCAGCCTCCCCACGATCTGTATGTCGAGACGCATCTCGGAGGCGGTGCCCTGATGCGGCGCAAGGCCCCGACGATGCGCAGCATCGGAATTGACCGCGATCAACGCGCGCTTGCCGGGTTCCGGTGCGACTACCCGGTGGAACTGGTGCATGGCTGTGCCCACGAGTTCCTGGCCCGCTTCCCGTTCCGGGGTACGGAACTGGTCTACAGCGATCCGCCGTATCTGCATGCGACCCGTCGGTCGGACCGGCGGTACCGCTACGAGTATAGCGATGCCGACCACGCAACCCTTCTCGAGCTGCTCACGGGCCTGCCGTGCCAGGTGATGGTCTCGGGACACCCCTCTGCGCTGTATGACGAGATGCTGTCGGACTGGCGCCGGGTCGCTCTGCAGGTGACGACCCAGGCCCAGGTCCGCACCGAGGTGGTCTGGTTCAACTTCACGCTCGAGCGGATGCACTGGGCCAGCCATGCCGGCCGGAACGCCACCGACCGTCAGCGCATCAAGCGCAAGGCCACCCGCTGGGCACAGGGCTACAAGAACCTGCCGGCGGGTGAACGTCTCGCGGTGATCTCGGCGATCATGGCGGTCGAGGCCGAGTGATGGCGCGGATCAACCAGGCCTCGCTGCGCGCGCAGCTGGACGACTGCCGAGCCCGGTTCGATGCCATCAAGCAGAAGGGCGAGGCAAGCGCGGACACCCTCGCGCTGATCAATGCCCTGTTCATGCTGGTGGATATCGTGGTGGCGGTGTTCCTTGAGAAGACAACACCAAAGACCTCGCGCAACTCCAGTCTGCCGAGTTCACGGGACGGCACCGACAGCGAGACCCACACCGCGGGCAGGTCCGGATCCCGGAGCCGCGGACCGAAGGCACGCCACGCACGCTCCGACACCCTGCGCACGGTCACCACGACGCACACCAGCCCGGTCACCGAGTGCCGGCAGTGCGGCCACGACCTGACCGGGACCGCGTGCACCGGACACGAGCAGCGCATCGAGGTCGACATCGTCTTCGAGACCGTCGAACGTCGGGTCACCGCCGAGAGCAAGAACTGTCCGCGCTGCCACACCCGGACCAAGGGCAGCTTCCCCGACACCATGCCGGGTCCTCTGCAGTACGGACCCGGGATCGTCGCCTATGTCGTGCACCTGCTCTGTGCCCAGATGGTCCCGCTCAAGCGGACTGCGGCCATGATCCAGGCGATGACCGGACGGCTGCTCTCCGAGGCCACCCTGCTCGCCTTCGTCTTGCGCCTGCATCAGGCCCTGGAATGCTGGGAGGCCGCCGCCATCGACAAGCTCCTTGACATGCCGGTGCTGCATGTCGACGAAACCTCGTTGCGCGTGGACCGCAAAAACTACTGGATCCATGTCTGTGCCGGCGGGCCCATCACCGTCAAGGGCCTGCACCGGAACCGCGGCTGTGAGGCGATCAACTCCCTCGGGATCATCCCCCGATACGGGGGCCTCATCGTCCATGACTGCTGGAAAGCCTATCTCACCTACACCCAGTGCAAGCATCAACTCTGCGGCGCGCACCTGCTCAGGGAACTTCAGGCCGTGACCGACAGCAACGGCTATCCGTGGGCACGCAAAATGCACAAGCTGCTGCTCATCGCACGGCGACAGGTCATCCAACGCCCGCAACAGCGGCTGTCCATGCGCCACTACAAGCGCATCGCACGATGCTACAAGGCGATCCTCGAGCAGGGACGCTCGGAGATGCCCGAAATCCCGCCGCCAAAAAAGGGCCAACGCGGACCGGTCGCCAAGTCCGACGCCCATAACCTCCACCAACGCCTCGTCGTCCAGAGAAAGAACGTCCTGCGCTTTACCAGGCGCGCCGACACTCCGTTCACAAACAATCGTAGCGAGCGCGACATACGCATGGCAAAGGTCAAGCAGAAGGTCTCCGGGTGCTTCCGAACCGTATCCTTCGCACACGCCTACTGTCGAATCTCGAGCTACCTCCAGACCATGGCGGCACTCGGATACAACCCCCTGGTCGCCATCACCATCGCCCTGCAGGGAAAGGCCGTCAACTGCCTCAACCAGGAAACCGAATAACCACTCAAACCACCGGGTGAGCAGTTACCCCGCAGGGGCAGTACTTGGGTCTGGATCGTTCTCGTTCTCGCCAGTGCAGGACAGTCAGGATGAACTGGATGAGACTGTCACGATTGCGGGCACGTTGTCGGATCCGAATCTTGCAGCGCTTGATGCCGTGATCGTGATCGAGGATGACGACGCGGTGCCGACACTGTCGCTCCGGTTGTCGCCCGCCTCCATCGGTGAGGACGGTGGCGAGAGCAGGGTGACGGCATCTCTGAGCCACGCGTCAAGCGTGGCAACCGCCGTGGCTGTCTCGGTCGTGCCGGAAGGGCCGGCCACGGACGAGGATCTCGTGCTCTCCGCCGCGATGCTGACCATTGCCGCGGGTTCGACAACGAGCGCCGACGCGGCCGTGATAGCGGCCGTGGACAATGATGTCGATTCTGCGGGCAAGACAGTGACCGTGGACGCCGAGGATGCCCATTACCCATAATTACTGTCTAGCTAGTGTCTGCCGAAAAACCCCCTTTTTGGAGATTGAGCCGGCTTCTGCCGTCAAGTTTGACCCCGACCTGACTGGTGGATTCAGGGTCAAGTGGACCTGGTCATCGACATTTGGGGGTAAACGGCGGGCGGGCGGGGATTTTGGCGCCCATATTGGTGATTTCTGGAAGTATCGGGCATGGAGAGCCGCCGGCAGCCCGGTCCGGGCTGCGCTGGCGCGGTTTCCCGGCGACGTCAGGCAGCTTTTCGTTGCAGGAACTTAAGTCGTGCGCGTTCCCGTGCGCGGATCAAGAAACCGACACGGAGCACATTTGCAGCGAGGATGGACAAGGCGACCGTGCGGGCGAAGCCCGCCTTGCCGTGTGCCCAGCATGCTCGATAGCTTGGGAGTGAAAGTCTTCTATCCAACCAGATGGAGGTGAAGGATTAGTGAAACGCAAGGGCACTCTCGCGAGGGGGTGTCTGAAGGAAGCGTGAATCAAAACCGCGACCTGACGGACAGGAACCGGATACGAGGCAGGCTTGGTCGGACGAGCGGGCGGCTAATCGCGAAGTCCATATCCATCAAGGGCCAGGCTTGTATATCCGGCAGGTGTGCGGGGAAGGCGATCGAGCTTACCTGGGGAGGTCTGCGCCGTGTCCCGAAGGGACTGAGGGAATCGCAAGGTGCCCTGACCGCGGCGCAGAAGTCAGCAGAGGGCATATTAGGTCAAGCAGTCGGCAAGGCTATTGAGGCACTCCAGGGCCGAAAGGCGGAGCAACAGATATGCCGAACCGGGAACGTTGACTGAAGGCCCGAACGACGGGAAGAGGCAAGTAGGACTGACGACTCATGAATGGAAAGCGGCAGAAAATCCAGCTTGGTCTGGCCCTTCAACCACGCGATTGGGGTGAACCCTTGGTCGGCGGATCACAAGGGGTCGAACCATCCATGGCGAAGTCAACTCCCGAAAGCCCGGCGCCGACGGACAGAATGTCTCCGTCGACGCTTAATCCGGTCGAACCGCCGTGGTACGGACCCGTATGCCCGGTGGTGTGGGAGGGGCGGCACCGCGAGGTGCCCCCCTATCCCGATGTGTGCCCAGCATGCTCGATAGCTTGGGAGTGAAAGTCTTCTATCCAACCAGATGGAGGTGAAGGATTAGTGAAACGCAAGGGCACTCTCGCGAGGGGGTGTCTGAAGGAAGCGTGAATCAAAACCGCGACCTGACGGACAGGAACCGGATACGAGGCAGGCTTGGTCGGACGAGCGGGCGGCTAATCGCGAAGTCCATATCCATCAAGGGCCAGGCTTGTATATCCGGCAGGTGTGCGGGGAAGGCGATCGAGCTTACCTGGGGAGGGGTCTGCGCCGTGTCCCGAAGGGACTGAGGGAATCGCAAGGTGCCCTGACCGCGGCGCAGAAGTCAGCAGAGGGCATATTAGGTCAAGCAGTCGGCAAGGCTATTGAGGCACTCCAGGGCCGAAAGGCGGAGCAACAGATATGCCGAACCGGGAACGTTGACTGAAGGCCCGAACGACGGGAAGAGGCAAGTAGGACTGACGACTCATGAATGGAAAGCGGCAGAAAATCCAGCCTGGTCTGGCCCTTCAACCACGCGATTGGGGTGAACCCTCGGTCGGCGGATCACAAGGGGTCGAACCATCCATGGCGAAGTCAACTCTCGAAAGCCCGGCGCCGACGGACAGAATGTCTCCGTCGACGCTTAATCCGGTCGAACCGCCGTGGTACGGACCCGTATGCCCGGTGGTGTGGGAGGGGCGGCACCGCGAGGTGCCCCCCTATCCCGATGTGTGCCCAGCATGCTCGATAGCTTGGGAGTGAAAGTCTTCTATCCAACCAGATGGAGGTGAAGGATTAGTGAAACGCAAGGGCACTCTCGCGAGGGGGTGTCTGAAGGAAGCGTGAATCAAAACCGCGACCTGACGGACAGGAACCGGATACGAGGCAGGCTTGGTCGGACGAGCGGGCGGCTAATCGCGAAGTCCATATCCATCAAGGGCCAGGCTTGTATATCCGGCAGGTGTGCGGGGAAGGCGATCGAGCTTACCTGGGGAGGTCTGCGCCGTGTCCCGAAGGGACTGAGGGAATCGCAAGGTGCCCTGACCGCGGCGCAGAAGTCAGCAGAGGGCATATTAGGTCAAGCAGTCGGCAAGGCTATTGAGGCACTCCAGGGCCGAAAGGCGGAGCAACAGATATGCCGAACCGGGAACGTTGACTGAAGGCCCGAACGACGGGAAGAGGCAAGTAGGACTGACGACTCATGAATGGAAAGCGGCAGAAAATCCAGCCTGGTCTGGCCCTTCAACCACGCGATTGGGGTGAACCCTCGGTCGGCGGATCACAAGGGGTCGAACCATCCATGGCGAAGTCAACTCTCGAAAGCCCGGCGCCGACGGACAGAATGTCTCCGTCGACGCTTAATCCGGTCGAACCGCCGTGGTACGGACCCGTATGCCCGGTGGTGTGGGAGGGGCGGCACCGCGAGGTGCCCCCCTATCCCGATGTGTGCCCAGCATGCTCGATGGCTTGGGAGTGAAAGTCTTCTATCCAACCAGATGGAGGTGAAGGATTAGTGAAACGCAAGGGCACTCTCGCGAGGGGGTGTCTGAAGGAAGCGTGAATCAAAACCGCGACCTGACGGACAGGAACCGGATACGAGGCAGGCTTGGTCGGACGAGCGGGCGGCTAATCGCGAAGTCCATATCCATCAAGGGCCAGGCTTGTATATCCGGCAGGTGTGCGGGGAAGGCGATCGAGCTTACCTGGGGAGGTCTGCGCCGTGTCCCGAAGGGACTGAGGGAATCGCAAGGTGCCCTGACCGCGGCGCAGAAGTCAGCAGAGGGCATATTAGGTCAAGCAGTCGGCAAGGCTATTGAGGCACTCCAGGGCCGAAAGGCGGAGCAACAGATATGCCGAACCGGGAACGTTGACTGAAGGCCCGAACGACGGGAAGAGGCAAGTAGGACTGACGACTCATGAATGGAAAGCGGCAGAAAATCCAGCCTGGTCTGGCCCTTCAACCACGCGATTGGGGTGAACCCTCGGTCGGCGGATCACAAGGGGTCGAACCATCCATGGCGAAGTCAACTCTCGAAAGCCCGGCGCCGACGGACAGAATGTCTCCGTCGACGCTTAATCCGGTCGAACCGCCGTGGTACGGACCCGTATGCCCGGTGGTGTGGGAGGGGCGGCACCGCGAGGTGCCCCCCTATCCCGATATGGGTGCGCACCCGGTCCAGGCCGCGCTGCTCGAGATTGTTGATCGCCGACTCGACGGCGGGATGCTGCTGGCGCGCCAGTGCGAAGTCCGGCTGCGCCTCGTGTGCGCTGCGGCTGGCGGACAGGCGGCCCTTGGCGGGCATGGCGTTTAGTTCCAGCGTGTCGCCGAGGGCGGCCTGGTTTTGCGGGCTGTGAAAGCCGCGGTCGAAGCTGCAGGCGAGGAGTTCCGGGAAGCGTAGCCGCGTGGCCTCGATGACGGGAACCGCAGCATCCGTGTCGCCCCCCTGCCACAGGATCTGGTGCTCGAGGATGAACTGGTACTGGTCCTCGACGATCGCGACGGGAACGCCCAGCTCCACGGGGGGGCGCCCGCCTTCCCCTTGCTGATCCACCGCGTATGTTCCTCGAAGACCGAAAGGACCTTCTCCTTCTGAGGGATCACCTCCCCCTGCAGGATCCTCCGGTCCGTCAGGTCGATCTGGCGCCTCGTATGCGCGATGTACCGGTCGAGGTCCTCGAGCTCCTCCGGCCAGGCGCCCCGCTCCAGCAGGTCGGCCCGCGTGGCCTCCGCCTTCGCCAGCAGTTCCTCGCACTTGGCCAGGAACGCGTCGATGTCCTCCCGCCAGGCCTCCGAGCGCCGGGTGTTCGCCACCCGCTGATACAGCCGCCGGAGCGTCACCGTAAGATGCCTGGCTTGACGCCAACCTGACAGGTTCCATTCGTCCGCCAGCGCGGCCGCGATCCGTACCATCACCCGGGCTGCGTCCCAGAGCAAGTTGCGGTCGGTGGGATAATGGACATCCGTCTCGACGACAAAGCTGTCGCACCGGCCCGCCAGCCGCTCGCCGACGTCGTGGTCGCAAAGGCTGTGGCCGTGCCGCACCACCAGCTCGTTGATGTCTCGCAGCGTGTCCTCGTCCAGCAGCGAGACATTCCGAATCACCTGGTCATAGGAATACGTCACCGGTTCCAACTCGCTGTGCCCGAGCAACTGGCGCAGCACCACGTGCGTGTTGGCGTGTTCCCGAAGCCGGTCGAAGTCGCAGCCAAGTCCTTGCTTCAGCACCGCGAGCACGAGAACCGTCCACAGTTCCATCCCCGGACGGCCGACCTTCAGATCGCGATCTTCCCCGAACCGGTCCAGCAGAAGCTCGAAAATCGCCTCCCGCAGCGCCTCATTCAAATACAGGCCCTGCAGGCCAAGCAGGATCGCCGGGATGTCGTCCCGCGACTTCACGTCAATCTGGATCCCGCCGATCTCTGCCCGGCCGAGCATCGGCCCAAAACGCCCCAGCTTCCGCATCGCAAACTCCCACGCGAAGATCCCGGAATCCGCAGCGCGCCACTCCGGACCACTGCCCGGAAGCACATCGCTCCCCGCTTCCCGGGATACGTTCTAACTCTTTGTACAGTATAATGATAAAGGCTGCCTGCGCAACCCCGAAAACGCCCCGCTCAACCCCGGAACAACCGGATTCCGGACCGTCCCGCCAAGTCCCTGATCGCTCGCAGCGTGTCCTCGTCCAGTAACGAAATATCCCGCAGCACCGTGTCGTAGGAATACTCCACCGGGTCATACTCGCCGTGCCCAGGCCGTTGGCGCAGCACCACGTGCGTGTTGGCGTGTTCCCGAAGCCGGTCGAAGTCGCAGCCAAGTCTCCGCTTCAGCATCCCAAGCACGAAAATCGTCCACAGGGACACCCCCGCACCGACTGCATCCCGATTGCCATCCCCCCCGATCCGCTCCTCCAGGAGCCGGAATACCGCTTCCCGCAGTTCGACATTCAAGTATACGTCCCGCAGGCCGCCCAGAAGCTTGGGAATGTCGTCTCGAGACCTCGCGTCAATCCACACATCCCCGACCCTCATCCCCTCCTGTCCCGGATCAAAGCGGCGCAGCTTCTTCATACCGAACTCCTTTGCGAAGATTCCGGAATTTTGAACGCGCCGCGGGCACAAGGACTTCGCTGCAAGAGCAACATCGAAAGCGCCCGGCCTCCGATACCGGCACTTTAACTCATTGCCAAAACAAGCGAATTGATGACAAAAGGTCAGTCCAGGCTCAGATGTCCGGACCTCGGGAGTGAATCGAGCTCACCTATTTGAACCCGAAGGGTCCGGATCGGCCGTATTCCCGGGCAGTTCGTAGATCATCCGGAGGTTGGTGCCTGGGAAGATCGTCCGGGTCAGGTTGAGTTCCTGGAGGAGGCCTGCAGTGGCGTTGTCGCCAGCGTCGCTGGCGGTGCCGAGGATGCGAATGCGGAGGATGCCGTTGGAGGGCTCCGGGATGATGTCGGCGTCGGATTGGAAGATCGCGCGCAGGTGCCTGCGGGGTCGCTGTGTCTTGCCCTGTGCCTGTGCGACGACAGGCATCATGCGGGTTTCGGCGCGGTAGGCGATCATGCGGATGACGTCGAGGAGGAGCTTCTCGCCTTCGGGAAGCGCATCCAGGGCCTGGTGGTCGTCGAGCTCGGCGACGGTGATGTGGCGCTGCGTGTCGCTGCGCTTCTGCTTGAGCGTCTCACGCTCGGCGTCGAGAGCGTCGATCCGGGCCTGGAGACGTCGGGCGGCTTCGGCGGTCTGGTGAGACTGGGCTCCCTTGGCCAGATCGGCGATCCTGTTGCGCAGGGTGCCGAGGCGTTGCCGGAAGCGGCTGACATTTCGGTCGATTGCGCGCCAGAGCGGGTTGACGACGCGGGCTTCGGGATCCTGCGGCTCCAGGCCGCGGACCACGAGGGCGTCGAGATTGAACTCCTCGCGCATATATTTGAAGAAGTTCTCCTGCGACCAGCGGGAGAACAGGGCGCCGGCGATCTGCTCCACGGGCATGCGGGAGTGGGTGGTAATGAGCGGGACCTGGCGGCCGCTTTCCAGCAGGCGGCGGATCTGGCGGACCTCGGGCCCCTTTTTCAGTTGCACGCGCTTCTCGGCGAGGCGGACGGTGGCGCTGCGGGTCGTGCCCGGTCCATGGATCGGTACCGCGACACTGCGGAACTCCGCCTCCGGCCAGTCCTCCCCCTTGAAGCCCTTGTGCCAGGTGATCACCGCAACGCCGCGCCGGGCGAGGCGCTTGAACAGTGCCGGGCTCCAGCCTTCCCGGTCGAAGACCAGCGTCAGGGCGGGCTCGCCGGCATCCGGGGCGGTGAGATCCGGCGCCTCCGGGCCCAGCATGCCCAGCTTCTCCAGCGCAGGCAGGATGTCCGCCTCCAGCGCGTGGGTCATGGTCGGATCCAGCGCCTTGTTCAGGCACAGGAAGGGCTTGCCGCCAAGCGCGTTGATCCAATAGCTCGTGGACGCGGGCAGGCATAGTTTCTGTCGCGCCACGAAGTGCTTTGGCAATTTCCCCTTGCGACCGGAATAGATCTTCACATGCCCGTCCACGCACAGCGTGGCGCCGACCTCCGGGTCCTCCTCAAGCCATCCCGCCGCCAGGGAGGATTGCCAGTTCCGCACTTGCTGCACATCCTGCCCCAGCGCCTTGATCTTGCGCCGCAGCGTCTTCACCTCCGGGCAGCGGTCCAGGCCCAGGATCGCGCCCCATTCCCCGGGCACCTGGTGCCGGAGCGCCTCCGGATTGCGCACCCGGGCCAAGACGAGGAACGCCAGGAAGAGCAGAACGGTGGTCAACCCGTAATACCCCTTGGGCAGCGACAGGAACTCCCGCGCGTGGTTCAGAAGCCCCTCCTTCAGCAGCATCGGGAGCCCGGCCAGCACCCCCCCGCCGGCAACCGCCGACAGCGGTTCCGCAAACTGCGGCCGGATCTCGCTCAGATGCCCCGTCGCGGCCAGCATTCGTCCCGTCGTGTCCCGAGCCCCACGGCCCATCGGCGCTGCCCGGTCGCGGGCGTCCCGTGCGCTTCGCTCAATCGGCGGCTCCAGCGCGTCCCGCTCCGGTGCTTCCTGCGGCGCCTCCCGCTCCGCAGGTGCTTCCGGATCCGGTTCAGCCTTCGCCGTCCCGGCCGGCATCCCACCCCCGACAACGCCTCGCCGGCGATTGTCGTTCAGCGTCCGCACCGGAATCCCCAGCCGTCGCGCAACCGCCGAGCCGCTCAGACCCGAGGTCAAAAGACGGTCCGCTTCCCGCGCCATGTCGGCATCGATTACGCTCGGACCGCGCCCGCGGCGCGGCGCAAAGAAGCTCGCCTCGCCGTCCCTCCGGAGTTGGTTCACCGCCCGCTGTACCGTCGAGCGGCTCACGCCGAGCGCCTCCACCAGGTCCGAGCGAGGGACACCGCTCTCCGCGAACTTCGCGATCCGAAGCAACTTCGCTTCGCGCTGATCGTCAGCGTGAAAATCAAACGGCTCAAGATTGGAGAAATACTCCACTCGGCCGTCCCGCCTCACGAAGGAAAAGCAGGAGTTGCCAATCTGGACCGCCTCGGCGGGTCGCATCGGAAGCGTGTTCATGAGATCCTCGGGCACCGAATAATGGGTTCATATTATTATGCCAGATACCCGCCGCTCTGTCAACCCCAAAATCCAATCATAACTCTATCAATTCAAACGATAATTCAACCCACAAGCAGCTCTCGAAAAGAGAGCGATGTCCGGACGTCTGAGGCTATACGAGGCTCAAACTCCGCCCAACGGACGATCTCGTGGCAACAGCGCAAACTTCGCCATCGGATCTAGAACCTAACTCATTGATCAGTATAACTCTTATCGGTTTTTGGGCAAGCACTAGCTAGCTAATGTGTTTCCGCACTTCGCTGGTTTCCCCGGCATCGATACTGTGCCCGAGCATCCACGCGGTGAACGACAGCGCGGCCTGGCCGTTCCAGGCGATCTCTGCGCCGGGCGGTCCATCGTTCTTGCGGTTCAGGTAGCCGCCCATCGTCGCCACGAGGCGGAATGCCTGTCCGAGGTTCTCGGGGGACGGCAGCTTGCGGACGCTCGAGAAGTCGGTCAGCAGTGCCAGTTCGATCTCGGTGAATGCGGTTGTGGCCGGAAGCTCCGGTTCGGTTCGGGCCAGGTGGGTGAGGGTGGCGATGCGCCAGGCGATCACCGCGTTGATTGCCACCGCCCGTTCGATGCGCATGCCGGTTCGATGAGCGATCGTCTCCACCTTGCATCCCGATTTCAGGATCCGGTGCCAATCCTCGATCCGCCACCTCAGGCCGTAGAGCCGGACCACTTCGCGAGCCTGGTGCAGGCCGGTGACCGGCAGTGTCGTGAGCAGGATCCAGGAAACCGGCTCCGATCCGTCATCGGGAACATCCACTTCCCCGACATGAACCGCGCTCAGCGGCAGCGGTTCCGACCCGAAGCGCGCCTTCTCGTCTGCCGGCGGCGGGACCGCCAGTTCCAGCCAGCGCAGGCTCAGCCTGGCCTTGCGCCGGGTCCGCCCGGCGAAGGCCTTCTGTCCGCACGCCGAATTGCGTGCCGACTGCCGGTCCACCGTCATGGTGAACTGTCCGGCCTCCGGGGCCGCACGCACCCGCTCGAACAGTTTTGGCCGGCCGCGCCCGAAGCTGCGGTCGTGCTTCGTCCGCACCAGGAGGGCCAGGCGGCGACAGCCGCCGCACGGTGTTCGTGGAACATGTCGAACACGTCCCCTTCGCGGTCCGTCACCGCGACGGCCTTCACCCCGTCGAGTTCCTTCACCGCCGCAACGCTGTGACGCAGGCCGCGCAGCCACCGCCCGGTCTTGCGCTCCTCAACCGGCCGGTCCTGTTCGGGGGCGCCGTCCGGCGCGTCGAACTCGAGATTGACCACGCCCAGAGGAACCCCGTCGCCGCTCACGGCGAAGGTTGTGTGCAGGTGCAGGCCCAGCGTCCCCGAAGACCCCCTGTTGCGGCCGATCGTCCCGAGGCCTTCGCAGCCGTTGCGGGTCGCGAAGTTCAGGTCCGTGCCGTCCTGGACCAGGAGGGACAGCGGCTGGCCCTGCATCCGCCGCAGCGTGCGCTCGCGATGGCCGGCCACGATGGTGGCCGCCGACACCGCCGCGTAGTCCGGGTGCTCGATCATCCTGTAGTACCCCTTCACGGTCGCCTCGCAACCAGCCGCCGCCGCAAAAAACGTCTTCGTCGGCGCCCGTGCCTGGATCTCCGCGCTCCGCACCAGGCGTTGCGTCAGGCGGGCGTCGCCAAGCGGCGCCGCACCGAATTCGTTCTCCGCCCAGCTCGCGCTGTCAAGGCCGTCCCCGGGCAGCAGCACACGCCGTGCTTCCAGGCACGCGTCCCAGTCCGCCGCCAGCGGCAGGACCAGAATGCGTTTCGCCGCTTCCGCACCACCGCCACGAAGGCGGCGGCCGGAAGTGTGGCCAACACAGCGCCAGCCGGCCGCCAGGAAGCAGCTGCCCCGGTACTCCGGCGCGACAAACGTCTCGGCCAGAACCGGACGGATGCCGTAATCCGCCGCGAAGTCCTCGACCACGCGCCGCGCCGCCATGCCCAGAACCCGCGATGCAAGGTAACGGACCGAAACCGACGGACGGATCAGGAAACGCGCCAGGCCGATCATCTCCTCAAGTTGCCGCTCACGGCTTGCGTCATCCCAACCAAGCCAGGCATCCCGCGCCGCCAGGACACGCGTCGCAGGGGCAAACAGAAGGCCGCCGAGCCAACCATGCGACGAGCCGACCAGGTAACGCAGCTGACGGCCCACGTGAAGCCGCGCGCTGCGCGGGTGTTCCGATGCCATCAGCTCGTTGAAAACCAGCCGAAGCTCCGGCCCCTCAACCCGGACAAGCTCAAGACCCTCGATCGCACCCGCACAGGCCGGAAGACCCGTAGCCTCGGGAACCGCCGCCTCCCGGCGGGCAACGCTCCCGCGACCGCAGCCACGGCGCGGCGCAGGAAGAACTATCTTGCCCGCACGCTCAAGGCGGCGAAGCGCGCAAAGGCAACTCGTGACCTGTGGCCGCCCGCGAAGGTCAACAAAACCGAACGCACCGCAGACCCTGCGACCAATCTCCGCCCGCGAAGCATCCGGCTGCGCCAGAATCCCCGACAGCTTCTTCAAACCCTCGGCCGAGGAAAGCGCACATGGGATCGAAACATGATCGTCCATACCCCAACGTTAACATGACCGATTTAGCGAGTTGAGCAGGAAATGTGTCCAATGGGCAGGGCGCAGCCCCTTCCGTTGATGCCGAGATTGGCTATGGGTTGCCGTTAGCCGACGGGATGCTGACGGGCAGGCCGTCGATCGGATTCGGTCGCTCGGGATCCGTCCGAACCTATCGGGCCGGATTCGCACTCGGCCTTGAAAGGAACGATCGCGTCGACCTGGAGATCGGAATGGAGGCGTATCGACGGATTCGGCAACGATTCAGCGAGTTCGGAGCCGGGATTACATTCGGGCTTCGTTGGTAAGGCTCGCCGCCGGAGGCAACGGTAGAGCGAGGCAAGAGCAGTGTGCGGGCATCCGGGCCTGGAAGCGGCGCCATCCGGCCCGTGTCAGGAACGGGTGCCCGCGATGCCAGTGCCGGCGTCCGGCCAGAGCTCTCGCGAACCTTTCCCGGCGGTCCTGGAATTGCCTGCGGACTGCGCCATGGGCGGTCATGTACTGTTCCCGGTTCCAGTCGAGGCGCGGCTGCACGGGAATGGGTCGGGGAGGGAAGTCGCTGTGGCGATGTGCTGCAAGGGAACGCAAGGCAATGGCGCCGGAAGCATGGCCGGCGTTCGTCCGGCCGCGCCGATCTTCCCGGCGGTGGCGCTCCGCGAATGGGTTGAGCGGACAGATTCCTTGCGTGAACGGCCGCCGTCGGAGATGCAGGCGGGCAGTCTCTACAGGTAGCACCAGGGGATGGTTGAAGCCGTGCCGGCTCGTTGCCGTGCTCCCGGCTTTGAGGAAGAGATGCCGGTTGGCGCTGTCGGGCTGGAACGCGAGCCAGTCCCAAACGCTCATGCTGGGTCTTGTGTTTCCGCACCCCCGATGCATGAAAATGTGGGTATTTTCACGGCAACGCTCATGCTGGGTCTTGTGTTTCCGCACCCCCGATGCATGAAAATGTGGGTATTTTCACGGCAAACGACGGATCGTGCCTCTTTTCACAACGGAAGTTCGCGCTTGCTCCTTGCCGGCTCTCGGATTCTGGCGGCACCGGTCCTGGGCCGGTGCGGGCGGTAGCATTGCGTTCAGACGGCTGGCTCCCGCATGGCGTCCATCTCTGCGCGAAGCCGGACACGTTTGCCAGCCCGGCGGTCCAAGCTTCAGGCACAGACCAGGACGCACTGAACGTGCCTGATCCCGTTTCGATGCAGTCGGATCTGCTGTTGTCGCGCGGTCAGGACTTCTGGCGATCCGGAGGGAGCACTGCATCGGGATCGCTTCCGCGCGTCGGATACGCGAGGTCGCTTCCCCTGGGCTGCCATTCCGTGGAGACCCTCACGGAAGCCGTGGGGCGGCGGGTTTCCGCTGCCCGAGGAAGAGACGGGTGGCGCACGAGCGGACGGATCGGCGATCGGTTCCTAGATTCGACCTGCGTCCCTCAGGCACGCCGCGGATTCAACCATCGCCTCCACCGGGGCGTCCCTCGTGAAATGCGCTAGGTATTGGCCGTCGGTGTCCGCGAGATAGGTGATCGTCGAGTGGTCCATCAGGTAGAACTCCTCCGGCCCATCCCCGCGGCGATAGTAGATGCGCCAGTCCTCAGCGGCCTTCGCGATTTCATCCGCGTTGCCGGTCAGGCCGATCATGCGCGGGTGCAGCGCGTCAACGAATTCGGCCAGCAATTCCGGCTGGTCCCGTTCCGGATCGATGGTGACGAACACGGGTGTGACTTCGATGCCTTGCTCGTCCAACGCATAGGCAGCGCTGCTCATCCGGACCGCATCCACCGGACAGATGTCCGGGCAGTACGTGTAGCCAAAATACACCAGCATCGGCGCGTCGCTGACCGGGCCGGGTGCACGCCTTCTCCCCGTGTGGTCGACCGGCGGCAGATCTCCTCCGATTGACGTGTCCCCGACCGTCGAAGAGCCGCAGGCTGCCGGTTCGCGGAAGCCGGCGTCGATCATCACGCCGGCAATGACGGCTGCAACGGCGCCCGCGGCTGCGAGGAACGGCCAGCGCGGCATGGGCGCTGTCAGCCGAGGTCGCGAACGTCGGAAAGCCGTCCCGTCACTGCTGCCGCCGCCGCCATGGCGGGGCTCATGAGA
Organism: Rhodobacterales bacterium; assembly: GCA_965222665.1. GTDB lineage: Bacteria > Pseudomonadota > Alphaproteobacteria > Rhodobacterales > CAZPXZ01 > CAZPXZ01. The sequence continues at coordinate 2,788,443 of CBDCUM010000012.1, read as the reverse complement.
TGGGTGCGGCCGCCCCGGCCTTGCCGCCCCTCGAAATTCCGGTTGGATGTCGAGGCGCAACGCTCACCCGGCTGAAGCCGGTCCGCGTTCATGGCGAGGCACATGGAACAGCCCGGTTCGCGCCAGTCGAAGCCGGCCTCGGTCAGGGCGTTCGCGATTCCCTCTTCTTCTGCCTGGGCCCGCACAAGACCGGAACCCGGAACCACCATGGCTTCGACACCCTCGGCGACCCGGCGCCCCCGAACGATCCGCACGACTTCGCGGAGATCCTCGATCCGCGCGTTGGTGCAGGATCCGATGAATACCTTGTCGATCTCGATGTCCCGAAGCGAAGTGCCCGGCGCGAGCCCCATGTATTCGAGGGACCGTCGTGCTGCGGCGCGCTTTCCCTCATCCTCGAAGGAATCCGGATCCGGCACGACGCCGGTAATGGGAAGCACATCCTCTGGACTGGTTCCCCATGTCACCACTGGAATGATCTCGGTCGCATCAAGGACGACCGTCTTGTCGTAGACCGCGGCGGGGTCGCCGGACAGCGTCCGCCAATGGGTCAGGGCCATTTCCCAGGCGCCGCCCTTCGGGGCCTTGGGCCTCCCCTGGAGATAGGCGAAGGTCTTCTCGTCCGGCGCCACGAGGCCGGCGCGGGCACCGCCCTCGATGGCCATGTTGCAGAGCGTCATCCTGCCTTCGAGCGAGAGCGACCGGATCGCTTCGCCGGCATACTCGATGACATGCCCCGTGCCACCTGCGGTTCCGGTCTTGCCGATGATGGAAAGCGTGATGTCCTTCGCCGTAACCCCCGGAGGCAGGGAGCCGTCGACGCGAACCAGCATGTTCTTCGACTTCTTCTGGATGAGCGTTTGCGTCGCGAGAACATGCTCGACTTCGGATGTCCCGATGCCGAGGGCGAAGGCACCGAAGGCGCCGTGTGTCGCGGTATGGCTGTCACCGCAGACGATCGTCATACCGGGCTGCGTGAAGCCCTGCTCGGGCCCGATGATGTGGACGATGCCCTGGCGGTCGTCCTCCATGTCGAAGAGTTCGATCCCGAAATCCGCGGCATTGGTGCGCAGGGTCTCCACCTGCAGGCGCGACTCCGGGTCGGTTATGCCGAGTGCCCGGGCCTTGGTGGGCACGTTGTGGTCCGGCACGGCGAGGGTTGTATCCGGCCGACGCACCCGGCGGCCCGAAATCCGCAGGCCCTCGAACGCCTGCGGGCTGGTAACCTCGTGAACGAGATGGCGGTCGATATAGATCAGGCAGGTGCCGTCCTCTCCCTCATGGACAAGATGGGCGTCCCAGATCTTGTCGTAGAGCGTTCTTGGCCGATTCATGCGTCTCTCCCATATTCGCGGCCCTCCGGGGTCGATCAGGCCTTGCCGCCCTTGGCCCCGGTGCGCCGCACGGTGACCTTCTCCCGGATTCGCGCCGCCTTCCCCGTCCGTCCGCGCAAATAATACAGCTTTGCGCGCCGCACCCGGCCGCGGCGGATGACCGTGATGGAGTCGATCACGGGTGCGTAGAGCGGAAAGACCCGCTCGACTCCTTCGCCACCGGAAATCTTTCGCACCGTGAAGTTCGCGTTCAGACCGCCGCTCTTTCGGCCGATGCAGACGCCTTCAAATATCTGTACGCGGGTCTTCTCGCCCTCGACGACCCGGACGCCCACCCGCAGGGTGTCGCCCGGAGAGAACTCCGGAATTTCCCGCCCTTCCATGAGGGCCTCGATTTCCTTGCTCTCGATTTCCTCCATAAGGTTCATTTTTCCCACTCCGCAAATTCTTCGCTTCGATGCGCCTGATAAGCCGCCCAGAGATCGGGCCGCCGCTCGCACGTCGCGCGTTCCGCCATTTCCTTCCGCCAGGCACGGATCCGGCCGTGGTGGCCGGACCTGAGCGCTTCCGGAACCGAGCGTCCCTCCCATTCGGCGGGACGCGTGTACTGCGGGTACTCGAGAAGCCCCGCCGAAAAACTTTCCTCTGCCACGGACTCGGGATTGCCGAGGACGTCCGGCAGAAGCCGCACCACCGCATCCAGAGCCGCCATCGCCGGGAGTTCGCCGCCAGAAACCACGAAGTCTCCGACGCTCACTTCCTCGACCCCCCGCGCCTCGAGGACGCGCTCGTCGATGCCCTCGTAGCGCCCGCAGAGGAATATGGCGCCTCGTCCTTCCGCGAGTTCGCCGACCCGTTGCTGGCGCAGGGGGCGACCGCGCGCAGCCGGCGCGATAACCGGGAGTCCATCGGCGTGCTCCCGGGCCGCGTCAATGGCGGCTGCCACGACATTTGCCCGCAGGATCATTCCAGGCCCGCCTCCAAACGGCGCGCCGTCGACGCTCCTGTGCTTATCGCTCGCATATGCCCGAATGTCCAGCGCTTCCAGCGACCAGATCCCCGATTCCAGCGCAGTTCCCGTGAGTCCGACCGCGAGCGGCCCCGGGAACATCTCGGGAAACAGCGTAAGCGCGATCGCGCGCCAGGGTGAGGTGGCCATCCGTCATCCTCCTGCCGGCCCGCCGCTGGTGGGACCTGCAACGACCCTGTCGCCTTCGGGGCCGGGCCAACCGGCCAGCACAACGCGCCCCTCTTGGACCTCGGGCACATCCTCGTGCGTGAAGGGGACGTACTCGTTCGCACCGCCGTCATCGAGAGCGATTTCGAGCAGGTCGCCGGCACCAAAATTGTGCACGCCGGCGACCCGTCCGATTCGGGTTCCGTCCCGGTCGAACGCTTCGCTCCCCACGAGATCGGCCCAGTAGTACTCGTCGCTACCCGGCACCGGCAGCCGATCCCGCGCAACAAAGAGCTTCGTTCCCTTGAGCGCCGCGGCTTCTTCCCTGCAGGCCACCCCGGCCATCCGCGCTGCAAATCCACCCTTGATCGGGCGCAGCGACTCGATCGAGAACCGGCGGTTGCCGTCCTCTGCCTCCAACTCGCCGTAGCCTCCGATTGCGCCGGGCTCCGCGGTGAAGGAGGCGAGGCGAACCTCGCCGCGCACCCCGAACGAACCCCGCACAGCCCCGACGCAAACCCGGTCCGTTGCCACTTGTCCGGGCTCCATCAAGGCCAGGTTCGCCGCGCCCGGATCAGGCGCCAGCCTCCGCTGCGCCACCCTCCGCGGCTGCGGCAAGGGCGGCGGCGCGCTCCTGCGCCTTCTTCTTCGGCTGCGCCTTCACCGGGTTGATGCGCTCTCTCGCCTGCAGCGCCCCGGCGGCCTCCAGCATGCGGGCGACCCGATCCGTGGGCAGCGCCCCCTTGCCGATCCAGGCATTCGCCTTCTCGAGGTTGAGGCACACGCGGCGCTCGTGGTCCTTGGGCAGAAGCGGATGGTAGGTTCCGATCTGCTCGATGTAGCGCCCATCGCGGGGGCTGCGGCTCTCCGCCGCCACGATCCGGTAGTGCGGCCGCTTCTTGGTGCCCGTGCGTGCGAGTCGAAGTCGAACTGCCATGGTCTTGCCGTTCCTTTCATTCTGCGGCCGCGCCGGCCGCGCCAGTGGTTGCGCCGGCCTATCGCAGCCGGCGTCTTGGCTTGCGCCGAAGGCCGGCGGGCGGCGCGCCGCCGCCCGCCATAATCTGCTGCAATGTGCCCTCGAGCCCTCCGGCGCCACCGCCGTTTCGCGCTGCGTGGCGGATCATTCCGGCGAAGTTCAGGTGGGCCTTCACAAGCCGGTTTACCTCCGCCACATCGGTTCCGGAGCCGGCCGCGATCCGTCGCCTGCGGCTTGCCTGAAGAATCTCCGGACGCCTGCGCTCCTGCTCGGTCATGGAGCAGATCATGGCGATCTGCCGCCCCACATTCATGTCGGGCCGCATCCGGCCCTTGAGCGCGTCCATACCGGGCAGCTTGTCCAGGATTCCCGCCATGCCTCCCATACGCTCCAGCCCTTGAAGCTGGCGCCGGAAGTCGTTCATGTCGAACCGGCCCTTCGCGATACGCTGCGCAGTGCGCTCGTCCTCGTCCTGGAATTTTTCCTGCGCCTGCTCCACGAGGGAGACGACATCGCCCATTCCGACGATGCGGGAGGCAATGCGCTCCGGGCGGAAAGCCTCCAGATCATCAATTCCCTCGCCGACGCCCGCGAAACGGATTGGCTTGCCGGTCGCAGCCCGCATGGACAGCGCAGCGCCGCCGCGCCCGTCACCGTCGAGCCGGGTGAGGATGACGCCGGTGAGTCCCAGGGTGCGATCGAACGCCTCCGCGACGCGCACCGCGTCCTGCCCGGTCAGGCTGTCCGCGACCAGGAGCGTTTCCCGGGGGCTGGAAGCATCCCGCACGGCAGCGCTTTCCGCCATCAGCGCGTCATCCACAGCCATGCGTCCCGCGGTATCGAGAATTGCCACGTCGTAGCCGCCGCGCTGCGCGGCATCCGCGCCCCGCCGGGCAATTGCGACGGCGTCTTCTCCGGGGACGATGGGAAGCGTATCGATGCCCGCCCGAAGCCCCAGGGTTGCGAGTTGCTCCATTGCCGCCGGTCGCCTGGTGTCCAGGGCGGCGAGAAGGACCTTCTTGTCCTGCCGGCCCGCCAGGTGCTTTGCGAGTTTCGCGGAGGTCGTTGTCTTGCCGGAGCCCTGCAGTCCGACCATCAGGATGATCGCCGGGGGCGAGTCGATGCGCATCGGGGCAGTTTCGGTGCCGCCGAGCGCCTCGACAAGCTCGTCATGCACGATCTTCACCACCTGCTGGCCCGGGGACACCGAGCCCAGCACCGCCTGCCCGACCGCCTTCTCCCGCACCCGCGCGACAAATTGGCGGGCAACAGGAAGGGCGACGTCGGCATCCAGAAGTGCGCGGCGGACCTCGACGAGCGCCTCGTCGACGCTCGCTTCCGTCAGCGCTCCGCGTCTGGTCAGGCCTTCGAATGCTCCGCGAAGCCGGCTGGAGAGGGATTCGAACATTGCATGGCCCATGTGCTGCGGCAAAACCCGAAAAGCGCCCGCGGACGAACCTTCGCCGGCGGGCGGCGGTCCCGAGGCGGGACCGTCAACTGTTCCAAGTTTCCAAGGGTCGCGCAGAATAGTCCGCCGCAGTCTCGAAGTCAAGGAAACCGCTGCCGCCAAGAAACCGCGAACCGGCGAGCCTGTGGGCAGGGTGCGCCGTGGACGGGCCGCCATGCGCACGGTCCGGGCCACAGCTCCGCCCAGTCGTGCTGCCGTCAGACTCTTGCGGCCGGGCAACCGGACGGCGCGGCGCGCAGCGGTCGGCAAGACCGGAAGAAACACCGGAGCCGCGGCGAGCGGCAATTGGTGGCCGGAATATCCGCGCCCAGGGGCTGGCGGCAGGCTACCCCGACAACGGCTGAAGTGGATTCGCGGCCGTCAGTGCAGCCGGAGCGGATGATGTCTCCGGAGGAATTCCATGGGCTATGCCTGCCACGGAACGCGGGACCTTGACGCGACGACGGGCCAGTCCATGTGGTTGCGCACATATTCCTCGCTTGCGTCCCTCGGCGGGTTGTAGTCCCAGCGCACACGGGAGCCGGCCTGCATTGCGGCATGGACCGCACGGCGCTGCTTCTGCTTCGCGATTACGTCGCGCCGCAGCGCCTCTGCATCCCAGCGGTTCGCGACTTCAGTGGCAAAGCCCGAGGAAACCGCGGAGTATTCCGGGACGCCGGCGAGATTCTTCCGCTCCTCCGGGTCGTCGCCCAGATGGTAGAGCTGCGGCGGATCCCCGTCGCAATGGATGTACTTGTAGGGTCCGCGGCGGATCATGAAGACGGGATGCCCGGTCAATTCGGCGCAATACTCGCCAATGGCTTCTCCCTTTCCGCGCCACTCGCCTCGTGACAGCGCCAGGAGCGAGCGCCCGTCGACAGGCTGGCCGAGTTCCGGGCCGGGAACACCCGGTGGGCCTCCGAGTTCCAGCAGTGTCGGCAGCATGTCGACCAGCGAACAGGGCTCCGAAACCTGGCCCCGGCCGATTCCGGGGCCAGCCAGGACGAGCGGTACCCGTGCGGAATGCTCGAAGAAGTTCATCTTGTACCAGAGGCCACGCTCGCCCAGCATGTCGCCGTGGTCGGAAGTGACGATCACGACCGTTTCCTGCGCCATCCCGGCCTCCTGCAGGGCCGCTGCGAGTTCGCCGATCTTGCTGTCGAAATAGGAGACGTTGGCGTAGTAGGCCCGACGCGCCGTGCGAATTTCCGCCTCCGAAAGGAGTACCGAACTGGCCTCGATGCCATCCATTACGCGCCGCGAGAACGGATCCTGCTCATCGGGTGCGAACACGACCGCCGGCAGGTCGATGTCGTCGGAATCGTAGAGATTCCACCATTCGGGCCGTGCCACGTAGGGGTCGTGCGGATGGATGAAGCTGGCCACGAGGCAGAACGGAGGGCCGCCCTCCCGAGCGTAGTCGAGGATCTTGCGCCTGGCGAAGAATGCCACCTCCTCGTCATAGTCGATCTGGAACGTGGCGGCCGCCACTCCCGCCTCCTTGACCGTCTGCATGTTGTGGTACCACTTGTCGATTCTCTCGTCGGGGAGTTCCCAGTCGGGGTTCCACGCGTAGTCGGCCGGATAGATGTCGGTGGTCACGCGCTCTTCGAACCCGTGCAGCTGATCGGGGCCGATGAAATGCATCTTGCCGGCGAGGCAGGTGCGATAGCCCATGCACCGCAGGTAATGGGCAAATGTCGGGATCGAGGCCGGGAATTCGCTGGCATTGTCGTAGGCCGCGATCCTGGAGATGAGCTGGCCCGCCATGAAACTGAAGCGGGACGGCGCGCAAAGCGGCGAATTGCAATACGCCGCGTCAAACCGCAGTCCGCGTTCGGCAAGGGAATCGAGGTGCGGCGTCTTGACCAGACGGTGCCCATATGTGCCCGTGAAGTGCGGCGCCAGTTGATCGGCCATGATCAGGAGAATGTTCGGCGGTGCATCGGCCATGCGTTGTCTCCTCGCGCATTGGGTCCAGGCGTCGGCGGGATCGCGGGTGAATCGAAAGGGGATCATAAACATAAATTGATACAGAATTTGTCGAATCAACCGCATCGTTCTATCGTGTTTTCGCTATGACGCGCTTGGGCAATTCCAAAGATCCCGGCCTCGGCCGGGGCCAAGTCCGCCATGGACAAGATTGGAGCAGTCGGCCCATCCAGATCGCGGCCGGTTTTCCAGCGTTGGCAAGTCTGGTGGAATGACGGGGCGGAAGGCGCCAGAAAACCCGTTGCGGAAAACGCAGCAAGGTTGTGCGGGTTCCTTCCTGTCCAATCTGCCGTCCGGGGAGGCAGGCATGCTGATCGGCAACGCGGGGGTATCGACCTCGGACGGAAGCCAACTCCTGGGCCTGCAGTTGGACGAGCTGATTGGCGCCGGGGTCGCCGCGGACCGGATTTACGAGGACCGGGTGTCCAGAAGGAAAGACTTCTGGCTTGGCCTCGAGGCCTGCCTGAAGGCGCTGCAGCCCGGCAACACCCTGATCGTCTGGAAGCCGGACAGACTCGGGCGGGATCTCCGGCCCCTAGTAGCGACGGGTGCACGTTCGCTATGGAGTAATTCGGATTGAGTAGCGGCAAGGAGTTATGCATTCCGGTCGGGCTCGTCAAGCTCTGATTTGGACCCCGTATGATTGGGTTTGCTTGATTGGAGTGTATTTTGGCGGATTCCCGGTCGGGAAGGAGGAGAGTGCCCACCACAAGATGTGGTATATGGTTGGAGAACATAACCAGCAACCAGGAGCACTCCTATGGAAGTATTGCAGTTTCCCGCGCGGCAGTCCAGCGGGTCCCCGGCGAAGGAGGGGTGGGTTCGCGGCGAGTTGTCCGGTGTCATGACGCTGGCCTTCGAGGCGATTGCGGATTCGATTCTGTCGCAGCCGCTGGAAGGCGGCGCGGAAGCCTGTGAGGGCCGGATCTCGGCGGCGCTTGCACAGGCGGGCTGCGGCGCGTTGCGGGTTGCGTTGGAGGCTGGCGACGCGGAAGCGGAGCAGCTGGTGCGTGGCGGCGAGGTATATCACCGTGGCGGAAGGCAACGGACGACGATGCTGAGTTCCTTCGGAGAAGTGGCGTATGAACGTCAGCGCTACCGGCGCCGCGGGCAGGATTCGATTGCACCTGCGGACGATCGCTTCGAGATCCTGTTCGGCTATTGGTCGCCGCTTGCTGCGCGGCGGGCCGGGCTGGTCCTGTCGATGGCGCCGGCGGGCCATTGCGAGGCGTTGTTCCGGGAGTTTGGCGGAATGCATCCGTCGGCGACGGCGCTGGGCAATCTGTCGAAGGGTTTGGGCCCGGTCCTGGAAGTGGTCGAGGAGGATGCGCTGGAAACGATCCGCGGACAGGAGGCCGTCCCGGTGGAAGCCCGGGCCCTGGCGATCTCGATTGACGGCGTGCATGTCGGGATGCGGAAGGAGAAGGTCGCGCGAGGGCAAGGGGTTGCATCGGTTCCGGCGGGTTTCCGGGAAGCGTCGTCGGGTACGGTGTCCCTGTTCGATGGGGACGGGGAGCGCCTGCGTACCGCGTATCACGGCCGCATGCCGGAAGCCGGCAAGGCCACGCTGAAGAGGGACGTGCTGGCGGAGGCGCAGCACTGGATGAACCTGCGACCGGACCTGGAGGTTGTCTTCATCGCCGACGGCGCGGCAGACAATTGGACTTGGTGCGAGGAAGTGTTTGGAGGCGCAACGCAGATTTTCGACTATTGGCATGCTGCACAGCATCTCCAGGACGCCTTGAAAAGCGCCTATGGCGAGGGCTCGCCACAGGCGCAGCGCCACTTCGAGAGGCTTCGCGAAGTCCTGAAGGAAGAGCAGAAGGGAACCGACAAGGTGCTCCGTTCGCTGCAGCGGCTGGCCCGCAAGCACCCGCAGCGAGGCACGATCCCACGCGTCCTGCGGTTCTTTCGCAAGCAACGGCACCGCATGCGATACGCCGAGTTCCAGCAACGCGGGCTCCCTATCGGGAGCGGCATCGTCGAGGCCGCAAACCGGGTGCTCATCACTCAGCGGCTCAAGTGCTCCGGCATGCGCTGGTCCGAGAACGGTACCGGACAGGCAATCCTGAGCCTGCGCGCCCTGTGGAAATCCGACCGCTATGGCGCTGCATGGAACCAGATCATGCGCGCCATGAAACCTGAGGCTTGCCAGTTCCGATCTCACGAACGGCGCAACATGTTGAATCTCGTGAACTGAGCGGATTTACTCCATACGGAATTTTCACCCGTAGCGACGGTGGACGATTTGCGCAGCCGCGAAGTGGGGTTGCAGGTGCTGGCAGGCGCCGGTGCGGAGATCGATACGACGACGCCGAACGGACGGCTGGTGTTCGGGATCTTTGCAGCCTTGGCGGAATTCGAGCGCGAACTGATCGCCGAGCGGACACCTCTTGAATAGAAAGTCAACCGCTTTGATGAAAAATTCGCACGGCCCTCTCCACCAGTGAAACGGAATCCAGGGCAAGAGACCAAGTATGGCAGCGCTTTCCTGGGCGGCTTTGCCGCGCGGCTCAAACTCCTGGACGCTGAGGTTTGTGATGGCGCGGTGTGAACGAAGGCGGTTTGTGTCGCCGATGCAGACAAGCACGCATGCCCACCTGGACGGTGGCAGCCTGGGGAGTGCCTTGAGCGTCTAGAGCCGGATCAGTAACCCCAGGACGGCGACAATGAACACGGCCGCGACAGCGATTGAGCCGACAAGCCACCGCGTATTCGCGGTATCTCGCTCTGCGATTTGCTTCGCGAGGTGGGCGATGTCGGTCTTGTATTCTGCCTGCCTAGTATTAATCCGTTCCTCCAGCGAGACGAGCTTCACGGCAAGCTCTGCATACTCCCTGCCGTCCGGCGCGTCTATGCGGACAGCCTAGCACGGATCGGTCCCGCCCGCTGGCCTCCAGCGTAGCCCGGATCGTGCCCAGACTCCCGGCAGTAGCGAAAGGCCAGACGGCGGCGGGAGTGCGTTACTTTCGGCCGATTGGAGGAAGCTCCGCCGCTAGGTCTACCCAGTACGCACAAGTAGGAACGGACGAGTTGAAATTCGTGATGTATATGACATCGCATGATGATCCGGAACCAGATTCTTGGCACGCTTCGGAAGCCGGATTCGGAGCGGCGTCTGGGAGCGATTCTGCGTCGGGAGCGGAACGCCTGCCGGATCGGGATTGCGCGGCGGACGTGCGAGGTGTTTGGTTTTCTCGATGCGCGAGGGAAGCCCCAGCTTTCGGGTTGCCTGAAGGCGCTCGGTGCTGTGGAGCGGTCGGGCCGGATCCCGCTGCCTGCGTTCCACGTTTCGGCACGGCCTCGCTTGCCACGCCGACTGGAGGACCCGGTTGCTGTGGCGTTGAAGGTCCCGGCAGAGGCTCGGGCTGTAAAAGGCTGTGGCCGGTTCGGGTGGTGACGGTCGAGCAGCGCAAGTTGTGGAACACGCTGCTGCATTTTTGGCATCCTCAAGGCACGGCGACGTTTGCCGGTTGCCAGGTGCGGTATCTGGTGGCTTAGGATCTTGGCGTCCGCGGCGCCGTGGTTTTTTCGTCGTCTGCGTTGTAGTTCGGTGCGCGCGATGCACGGATCGGCTGGAGCGCGGCACAGCGCCAGGCCCATCTTCACCGGGTCGTGTGCCTCAGTCGGTTCCTGATCCGGCCAGGGGGCGCTGCCGGAACCTGGCGAGCCATGTGCTGGGTCTGGCCTTGCGTCGCTTGCCGATGGATTTTGAAGAGCGCTATGGCTATCGCCCCCGGCTGGTAGAAACCTTCGTCGCACCGGAGTTCGAAGGTACCTGTTTCAAGGCCGCCAACTTTGTCCGTGTCGGATGCACGGTGGGGCGTGGCCGGCAGGACGTTGGGAGGAAGCATGCAGAGAGCGTGAAATCGGTGCACATGATCCCGTTGGAGGCGAACTGGCGGCAACGGCTGGACGTTCCATTTGTGGATGCGGCGCCTTCGCTGGAGCCGGGCGAGGGGCTGGACAGCGGCGCGTGGGCTCGCAATGAGTTTGGAGGCGCCCGGTTGGGCGATCAGCGATTGTCGGCACGCCTGGTGAAAAGCGTGGATCTGCTGGCTTCGATCCTGGGCCAGCCGATCAGCGGCAACCCGGAAGGGGACCGGGCGGCCGTAAAGGGCTACTACCGGATGATCGACCAGCCGGAGGAATCCGCGGTCACGCCGAAGAACATGCTGGCGCCGCATCGGGTGCGCACCGTGCAGCGGACGCGGGACGAGGACACGGTTCTGTGTATCCAGGATGGAGCCGACCTCAACCTCGCAACCCGTCCGGCCTGCGGCGGCCTGGAAACCATCGGCCGCAATCAGACCAGCGCGAAGATCCGCGGGTTGCATCTCCATCAGACGCTGGCGACGACGGGCGAGGCGAGGGTCTACCGCTCGGGATCGTGCGCTGCGGCTTCGATCCGCCGATAGCCTCGGGAGCGGGCAGCGAAGCGAAGCACGGGAACGCAACAGAACCCGGCCCGGAGCCACGCACCGGAAAGGACGCGAAGACGCAGCGTTGGATCCAGGGCCTGCAAGATGCTGGCCGGATCGCACACGAACTCGCCGGAAAGATGCGCGTGATCGGCGTCGTGGACAGGGAGACGGACTTCTACGAGCGGTTTGACGAGCAGCGCCGGATCTGCCGCGTCGAAGTGCTGGTGCGTGCCAGGCACAGCCGCATCCTGGAGACGGGAGCCCCGAAACTGTTCGCGGCATTGCGCAACCAGCTTTCCGGCGGCCAGGACGAGATCGAGATCGACCGCCTGACGGAACGCCCCAATTCCAGCCGCAAGTAAGCCCGGCCCGCGCGCAGCAAGCGGCACGCATGGGTCAAGGTCCGCTTCCGCCGCTTCGACCTGCCGTCTATCGTCCCGGGAACGGAACCTGTGCCAATGTCGGTCATCCATCTGCGCGAAACCACCCTCCCGGATGGCGAGAAACCACTCGAATGATTCCTGCTCATAAGCCTCGACGTCGACCACTTCGATGCCGCTATCGAGATCATCGGATTCCATTTCCGGCGCTGCTGGCGGATCGAAGACCTGTTCCGGGCGCTCAAGTCCGGTTGCAAGGTCGAAGACGCCGCCTTCCGCTCCGCATGCCGCTTGTAGCGCGCCGCCACCATCGATGCTGTCATCGAAAGGCGCATCATGTTCATCAGCCTGCTCGGCCGGGGACGTGCCCGAATGCCCGGCCGAACTGATGTTCACCGATAGCAAAATCCTTTCCTCGAGGACTATGCACACACCTTCCGCCTGAACATGTCCCAGAACCTGGGCGCAGCCGTCCTCCTCGTCGCAATTCAGGAACGAACCCAGCAGTTTCTCGTCGCCTTCCGGCCGCGTCCGGCAGGGAACGATCCGCACCACAGGGACGGCCCGGGCTATTGGCAAGAATTGCAGCCGCGCAGTGTGCACAGTGGCCTCAAGTTGCCCGAACAAGGGGCTGCCGCTGTCTTGGCCAGCCATTCGGCCGCAATATCCGTCGTTCTTTCCGACGATGTCTGTGAGGCAATTATGTGATCAGGCGGTTCGTTCCGGCAAGTGCCATCCAACTGCGGCATGGCTGCCTCGAGGGACTGTCCCCAGGCAGATCCTTCCGGCCCCGGAGGTCGCTCTCTGCGCCGTTGTCACGAGCTTTCGAGGAAGCGACCGGAAATACCCGCCAGTGATGGCTGCGGGCCGAAATTCCGTCATGGACAAATTTCAACCGGCCGGGACGGGACCCAGCGAGGTCTTCCGTATCCCGCACCGCCGGGTTCCGGCAATTGTGCCGAGGGATCAGTCTGCCCGGGCTACGGTCGATCCAGCCTCGGCAGACAAATCGCGAAACAGGTCGTCGCGAACGTCGAGAAGTTCTGTGGTCAGTTCCCGCGCCCGGTCCGAGCACAGCCATGCCATCGCGGATGCAGGGACATCCTGCGGGACGAGATCCTGCTGCGGAATCCTGCTGATCGGGTTGAGATGGGACGCCCGAATCTCGGCCTGCATATCGGTATCGGTTGGCGGAATGCCGAGGAAGAACACCCGAAGGCCGTCTTCGGCGAGTTCCTTAGCCATCATCAGGGTGAGCATCCTTGCGGCCGCCTTGGAGGCGCAATAGGCGCTCCAGCCTTCCAATGGTGTCGTCGCGGCGCCGGTTCCGGCGTTGACGATGACGCCGCGGGTTTTGCTGAGCAATGGAAGGGCCGCCATTGTCATCCGAAAGAGACCGATCACGTTGACATCAAATGCCGGGACGAGGTCATCCGCCGAAAGCATGGGAAGGGCCTTGATCGGAGCGATCACGCCGGCATTGTTGACCAACGCATCCAGCCTCCCGGAATCACGGGCGATTTCCGCAATTGCCGCGTCGACCGCCGCCGGTTCCGTGACGTTCAGGAAGAGTTGGCGCGCGTTGCCAAGGCGTGCTGCGTTCTCTTCATCCGGCGTTTCGCGGACCCCGGCGTAGACCCGCGCGCCGGCACGCGTGAGCTGCTTGACCGTCGCCGACCCGATTCCGCGGCCCGCCCCTGTTACGAGCACGGTTTTCCCAGTCAAGTCGGGAACCGGAACCGGTTTGAGATTGGACATGCGCGTTGACCTCCCGGCGCCAATCGTGTAAATTGGACTGACCAATTAGTTGGTAATGCGAGTTGTTGGCGCTGTCAAAGAAATGACCCGAACACAGGTGAATGGTGTCGACGCGCGGTCGTGCGACCGTTGCTTCCGTGCCGCCGGGCAATGCCCGATGCGGGAAAGCGCCTCCCTGCGTTGCCGACCCACGATGCCATGACCGGAGGGAAGCGGGCCTACGGTCTTGCCAGGCCGACGGAAGCGGACATTTGCGCCCCCGGGTTCTCGACGCCATGGGACGCGCCGATGGTTCCTCCGTTTCCGTTCCGGTTCCGCAATGCGGAGAACCTGACTCTCTATTGGCGCACCGATCCCGCCGCGATTGCGTTCCTGCTGCCGCCACCACTCGAAGCGACCGGGGACATCGCCTGCGCGCACATCTATGAGATGCCGGATACAGATTGGCTTGGGCCGTACGCCGAAGCGAATGTGATGGTGGGTGCGCGCCTTCCCGGAAGGGCCGACGGAGCCTATTCGCCGTATCTCGCCCTGTCTTCCGATGTCGGCGTCGCGCATGGCCGGGAAGTGCACGGCCAGCCGAAGAAGGGCGGAGAACCCGCCATAGAGCGGTGCGGAGACCTGCTCGTCGGGCGTGTGGAGCGGAACGGGATCGATGTGATCACCGGCACGCTTGCGTACAAGCAGACATCGGTGGATGCTGGCCAGATCGCTCCGTATTTCGATTTCGCCACCAACATCAATCTGAAGGCGATCGACCATATTGACGGGCGTCCCGCTATCCGGCAGCTGACGTCCCGGTGCCTGTCGGATCTTGCCGTGCACGAGACGTGGACCGGTCCCGGAACGGTCGAGTTGCGCCCGAATGCGCAATTGCCGATCTTCCGCCTGCCCGTCCTCGAGCCGCTTGAAGGGTTCTACTGGCGTGCGGATTTCACCCTGGTTCCGGGTGAGGTCATTCACGACTATCTGGAGACCACGGGTTGACGGCCCGCGTCGTGATCACCGACTACACCTTTCCTGATCTCGTGCAGGAGCGCGAGGCGGCTGATGCCGCGGGTGCCTCCTTTACCGCTCATCAGTGCAAGGCCGACGAGGAGGTGGTCGAGGCAGTTGCCGGGGCCGCGGTGGTCGCCGTGCAATTTGCGCCATTCGGTGCCCGGGCGGCCCGGGCCGTCGCGCGGGGCGCAAGCGTGATCCGCTACGGCGTCGGCTATGACAACATCGATCTTGCGGCGGCTGCCGAAGCCGGCCTCCGAGTGGGGTATGTGCCCGACTACTGCGCCGACGAGGTGGCGGATCACACGGTAGCGGCGATTCTTGCCCTGCTGCGCAAATTGATGCCCCTCGACGGGTCTGTTCGATCCGGGGATTGGGCAGCGGTGAAGCACGCGCGACCGCTCAAGCCGTTTACCCAGACAACGGTCGGTTTTCTTGGACTCGGCCAGATCGGGCGCAAAGTGCTTGCCCGCCTGGAACCCTTCCGGTTCCGCTTCATTGCCCATGATCCCGGAGTTTCCGAGCGAGATGCCGAGTCGCTTGGCGTCCGGCAGGTCGATTGCCGGGAACTGCTCGAGACGGCGGATGTGCTCTCGCTGCATGCGAATTCAAACCCCGAGACGCAGGGATTCCTGAATTCAGAAGCGCTTCGGCGGATGCAGCCCAGCGCGTTCGTTGTCAACAGTGCGCGGGGCCAGTTGATCGACGAGGATGATCTCGCGCAGGCCTTGGCCGATGGGGTCATTGCCGGGGCGGCGCTCGACGTCTTCAACGAGGAGCCGCTGCCGGGGGACTCTCCCTTGCGCCTGGCCCCGAACGTGATTCTGACACCGCACTCGGCATGGTATTCGGATGCCGCAATGCGTCGTCTGCAGGGCCTCGTGGCCGGTGATATCGCCCGGGCATTGCGAGGAGAAATGCCTCGCCGACCAGTGCCGGGTTACCCGGTCGACGTGGCTTGACGGCCTTTTCCGGAGATGGAAGGAAACACGCCACCTTGCCGAATTGGTTCCTGTTTCCCGCGCTTGCGACGGACGCCCGCAGCCGGTTTGCTGCAACGCCCGAAGGCCGTGACATGAGGAACTGAAGTTTCGGGACGTCCCTGGACTTGTTCAGGGCGTTCCGCCATTCGGGCGCGGCTTCCGCGCCCATACCAACCAACAGGAGATTACATGATGAAACGAATGACACTCTTGGGCGCCGCGGCGGCGCTCATTCTGGGCGCGGTCAGCATGGCCCAGTCCCAGATCGTGCTGGAAAAGGGCAAGAGTGCGGACATGGTACTGCTGCCCAAGTTCCTGGGAATTCTGGTGTTCGATCAGGCGAATGACGGCGCCCAGGAAGCGCATTCCGAGCTCGAGAATCCCGGCGAGCTGCTCTTTGTCGGGCCGACGCCCGAGAACTCGGTTTCCGGCCAGATCGAAATCATGACCACCTCGACCACCCAGGGACGGGATGCGGTGATGTTGTCGAACAATGCGGGCGACCAGATCGCGCCGTCGGCGAAGGATGCCATGGCAGCCGGCACCACGGTTGTCACCTGGGACAGCCCGATCCCGTCGGGTGAAGGTGAGGCGCTGTTTGTCGCACAGGTCGATTTCGGCTCGATCGGCGTAGTGATGGCTGATATGGCGCACGAAATCCTCGGTGGCGCCGGCCAGATGGCGGTACTCTCGGCCACGCCCGATGCTGCCAACCAGAACGCCTGGATCGCGAGCATGAAGAATACGCTGGAGACGGACGCCAAATACGCCAGTGTGGAGCTCGTCGATGTCGTCTACGGCGACGACCAGTCCGAGGTCAGCTACAACCGCGCTCTCGCCCTGATCGACAAGTATCCCGATCTCGGCGTGATCATGGCCCCGACAACCGTTGGCATCCAGGCAGCCGCCAAGGCGATGCAGGATGAGGGCCTCTGCGATCAGATCAAGATCTCCGGGCTGGGACTGCCGTCGGAAATGGTGTCGTATACCCTGAATGGTTGCGCGCCCGCATTCGCATTGTGGGACTTCCGCGACCTTGGATACCTGACCTACTACACGGCATACGGAATCGCCACCGGACAGCTGACCGGCGATCTGGGAGAGACGTTTACCGCCGGACGCATGGGCGACTTCGCTGTCGAGGAAGACCCCGGCCGCCCGGGCTCGAAGCGGATCCTGATGGGACCGTTCACGGTCTACACGGCCGAGAACGTCGAGGCCGCGGCCAACTAGGGGCGCAGTTGGGGCCGGCGCTGCGCCGGCCCCAATCTCCGGAGGCTCGATGTCCGGTTCGGTTCTGTCCCTGAACGCCGTGTCGAAGAATTTCGGCATGACCGCGGCGCTTCAGGACATGTCAATCTCGCTGCAATCCGGCGAGGTGCACGCGGTCGTCGGCGAGAACGGCGCCGGCAAGTCGACCATGATCAAGATCATGACCGGACTGTACCGGCCCGATGGCGGGAACATCGAGATCGATGGCATACCGGTGGCCATTCCAGGACCGCACGCGGCACGGGAACTCGGTGTGGTGGCGATCTATCAGGAACCGATGGTCTTCCCGGATCTCGATGTTGCCGAGAACATCTTCATCAGTTCGACTGCGGAAGGATGGTTTCAAAGGAGGGCAGTGCTGCAGCGCAAGGCGCATGCCCTGATCGACCGGATCGGCATGCACCTCGACGTCGACCGCATCGCCAGCGGGCTGACGCTTGCCGAGCAGCAGGCAGTCGAGATTGCCCGGGCGTTGAGCCAGAATGTCCGCGTCCTGATCATGGACGAGCCCACAGCGGCGCTTTCGGCCCATGAGGCTGAGCAGTTGCGCAGGATCGCCGTCATGCTGGCCCGCGAGGGCGTGGCGGTTGTCTATATCTCCCATCGGCTGGAGGAGATATTCCAGGTTGCCGATCGGGTGACGGTGATCCGTGACGGCCGCCACATTTCGACGCGCCCTGTCGCGGAGGCGACCCCCGCGGGCATGATCGCCGAAATGGTCGGTCGCGAGTTCGGGAATTTTTTCGCCAAGGCGCCGAGCACCGCCAGGTCCGAAGTGGCCTTGTCGGTGCGGGAACTTGCCGTGGACGACATATTCGAGGGAGTCAGCTTTGACCTGCATCGGGGCGAGATCCTGTGCATGGCGGGGTTGGTCGGCGCACGGCGGACCGACGTGGCGCTCTCGATATTCGGGATCAGGCCCGCGACCAACGGAACGATTTGGCTGCACGGCGAAGAGATCCGGATCAGCAGTCCTCGGCAGGCCATGGCGCGAGGCATTGCCTATGTATCGGAGGACCGGCGGAAACTCGGGCTCGCCATGGAAATGTCCGTCCGGGCCAACGTGACCCTTGCGACGCTCGAGACCTTTCTCTCGCGCATGGGAATTCTCGACCGGGGGAGGGAGGTTGAGACCGCCGAGGCTTTCAAGCGGCGCCTGAATATCCGCGCTCCCAGCGTCGAGATCGAGGCCGGCACCCTGTCGGGCGGCAACCAGCAGAAGGTCATGTTGTCGAAGTGGCTGAACATGACGCCCGAAATCCTGATTTTCGACGAGCCAACTCGGGGGGTCGACATCGGGGCGAAGGCAGAGGTCCATGACCTGATCCGCAGCTTCGTCTCCAAGGGCGGCGCAGCCATCGTCGTATCGTCGGACCTGCCGGAAGTCCTGTCGATGGGGGACCGCATCCTGGTGATGCGCGAGGGACACCAGATGGCCATTCTCGACAATGCCGAAGCAACGCAGGAGCGCGTGATGGCCCTGGCAACCGGGCAGATCGAGACGGGGCGTGCGCCATGATGCAGCGCATTCTGCTTCGAGCCACACCGCAGACGCTCCGCGTGGTTGCGCTGCTGATCGTTCTCGGACTGGTGATCGCCTTCTTCTCCACCCAGATCGACAATTATCTCAACGGGCGGCTGTTCAACCGAACCTCGAGTTCCGTGGCGATCATGGCGCTCATCGCTACGGGCCAGACCATCGTGATCCTCACGCGTAACATCGACCTGTCGGTCGGGTCGATCGTGGGGTTCACGGCCTTCGCTACCGGAAGCCTGATCACGACTTTTCCCGATCTCAACCCGGCGCTGCTGGTTCTGTTTTCGATGGCGGTCGGCGCCGGTTTCGGCGTCATCAACGGCTTGCTGGTCGCCTTCGCACGGGTTCCCTCCATCATCATGACCCTGGCGACCCTGGCGCTGTTCCGATCCGCCCTCGTCGAATTCTCGGACGCGAAGTCGATCACGTCCACGAACTTGCCGCAATGGCTGGTGCAATTCCCCAACACGCGGCTCTTTGAGCTCGGCCAGTTCCAGTTTCGCGCAGGCTTTGTCTCTGCGATCGTGGTCGTCATCCTGATCCACTTCCTGCTGGTCCGCTTCAGGCCGGCGCGCCGCTTCTACGCTGTCGGATCCAACCCGGAAGCCGCGAAAGTGGCCGGGATCAACACCCGCGGCACCGTCTTTGCGGCCTTTGTCCTCGCGGGGGCGCTCGCGGGACTCGCCGGGTTCATGTTTCTTGCGCGATTCGGCAACATCACGGTCGTTGCCGGTCTCGGGTTCGAACTGAAGTCCGTTGCGGCCGCCGTGGTCGGGGGCGTCAACATATTCGGTGGGTCTGGCACGGTCGTCGGGGCGCTCATCGGCGCGATCCTCGTGGATCTGATCGACACGAGCCTGGTGAGATGGGCACTCGTGAGCGAATTCTGGCGCGAAGCGGTCCTGGGAGCGTTGATCCTGCTGTCCGTGACCACGGACGCCCTGGTCATGCGCCGGCTGGTCAGGCTGCGCGCTGCGGGAGAGCAGGGCGGATCCCGCGCGGTTTCTCCCGATCGGAAGAATGGGCCTGACCCATGAGACCGCTCCGCATCCTCAAGCGGCTGCAAAGCTGGGAGGGGTTCCTGCTCTCCGCGCTGATCCTGATCGTCGCGGCGAATGGCGCGCTTTCTCCCGAATACCTGACGCTTTCGAACCAGATCAATGTGTTCCAGCTATCCATCGAAAAGGTCATTGTCGCATTGATCATGACCTTCGTGATCATCAATGCGGAGATCGACCTGTCGGTTGGCTCGATGATGGGACTCTCTGCCTGCGCCTTCGGCTGGATGTTTCAGCAGGGCGTCGAGATCTGGATCGCGTGCGTCCTCTGCCTGCTGGTCGGTGCGGCGGGAGGTTGGCTGAATGCCTTCTTCATCGCCCGTGTGGGATTGCCTTCGCTGGTTGTGACCCTGGCGACGCTCATCGGGTTTCGGGGACTGGCGCGGGTGCTCGTCGAGGACCGGGGCATCACCGACTTCCCGATCTGGTTCGATTCGCTGGGCCAGGAAGGCTTCCTCGGTCCATTCCCGTTTTCCCTCTTCGCGTTTGTGGTGCTGTTCGTGTTCCTTTACGTGGTTCTCCAGCATTCGGGGTTCGGACGAAAGACCTATATCATTGGAACGAACCGGGATGTCGCGGACTACGCCGGCATCGACACTGCGCGCCACAAGGCCATCATTTTCGTTGCCGCAGGGGCGATTGCGGCGTTTGCGGGGCTTCTTTACGCCGCACGCGTCGGCGCGGTTCGGGGCGATGTCGCTCTCGGATTCGAGCTCGACATCATCACTATCGTGCTCTTTGGCGGTGTCAGCATATTTGGGGGACGCGGAACGCTCGTTGGAACCCTGCTGGCGATCCTGATCGTCCTCAATCTGCGCAACGGTATGGCACTTCTCAACGTGACCGGGCATATCCAGACCGGCGTGATCGGCTTTCTCCTGATCGGTTCTGTCCTGGCGCCCCGCGTGAATCTCGGTCGATTGAGGCGGCGCCCGGAAGCCGGGGAGGCATCTGCATGAGGTCCCCTGGCACCGAGGAGAAATTCGGCAAGCCCATCGTGCGGGAGAGCGTCGCCGAAGCGGTTGCGCGGCGCATTCTCGATCGTGTTACGACCGGTGCGCTGCGCCCCGGCGATGCGCTTCCGCCGGAGCGCGAACTGGCCGTTTCCCTGGGCGTTTCTCGGCCGAGCGTGCGGGAAGCGATCCGCGGCCTGGCCATTCTGGGCGTTGTCCGGACCCGCCAGGGCGGGGGGGCCAGTATCAGCGAACTGGATGCCGACGCGATTCTCGGACCGATCCAGTTCTTCCTCTCGCTCGAGGAATCCAATGTCCGCAGTCTCTACGACGCCCGCAGCCTGATCGAGAGCGATGTTGCGCGCCGCGCCGCGGAGAACATGGATGAGGCGGCGCTGAACCGGCTGGATGAGATCCTCTCCGCGCAGGAAGGCACCATCGACGATCCGAGGGCTTTCCGCGAGTCGGATCTCGCCTTCCATGAGGCCCTGTGGGAGGGCTCGGGCAACGCGTATCTGAAGCGGATCGGAGAGAGCCTGAACGTAATCGGGCTGGAATACAGGAACAGGGCTTCGGAGACGAGGGGCGTTCTGCAGCAGAGCCTCGAGGATCATCACGCCCTGGTCAGGGCCATTCGCTCCCGCGACCCGGAGGCTTCGGCGAGGGCTGCAGCGCGGCATATGCAAAACGTGTATCAATCGACGGTCGCACAGGAACAAATCAGGAGGGACAAGCAATGACCGCAAGAATCGGGGTTGTTGGAATAGGCTGGTGGGCGACGTTCAACCACATTCCCACCGTGCAGGCCGGGGAGGAGGCGGAGATCGTGGCCATTTGCGATCTCGACGAGGATCGATTGTCCGTGGTCGGGAACAAGTTCGGAATTGCCGCCCGCTACACCGATACGTCAGCGATGCTTGCCGGCGAGGCTCTGGACGGCGTCATTGTCTCGACGC
Organism: Rhodobacterales bacterium; assembly: GCA_965222665.1. GTDB lineage: Bacteria > Pseudomonadota > Alphaproteobacteria > Rhodobacterales > CAZPXZ01 > CAZPXZ01. The sequence goes on along the minus strand of CBDCUM010000012.1, from coordinate 2,767,197 downwards.
CCCATGTGGCGCATGCGGCACCGGCAATCGCCTCTCTCGAGGCGGGGTGCCACGTCCTTGTCGAGAAGCCCATGGCGACAACCGCGGCGGACGGTCGCGCAATCGCGGCTGCGGCCGCGAGAGCGGGCCGGGAGGTCCTCGTGCCGTGTGGGCTGAATTTCACGAACCACACGTCCCGTGCCGCTGCCATGGCGCGCGAGGGGAGGTTGGGCGAAGTCCGCCACGCGGTCTGCCAGATGGGCTCAGCGCTCGAAGACCTCTTTGCCGGCCGGCCCATGCTCGAGACCGCGGAGCACCTGTTCCGGCCGCCGCCATCGACTTGGGCCGACCCCGCGCGGGCCGGCGGCTACGGTTGGGGGCAGATGTCGCACTCCCTCGCCTGGCTGATTCATGTCTCCGGCTTGCGGTTCGAAAGCGTGTATTGCCTTACCGGCGAGTCCCCCACCGGTGCGGATTTCTACGATGCGGCCGTGGCCCGCGCGACGAACGGCGCGACCGCGTCGTTCTCGGGATCGGCCACGGTGCCCAAGCATGTGGGTATGCACACGGATATCCGCATCTATGGGACGGAGGGGTGTCTGTTCTTCGACAACGAGCGCGCGCGCCTCGAGTTGCGTCGCTTGGACGGATGCGACGAGATCGTCCCGGTCTCGCAGGCCGAGGCCGAGTATGACGGGGCGTTGCCTGTCCGCAAGTTCGCCGCGCTTTGCGCGGGAATCGATATCGAGAATGCCGCCGACGCCGAGAACGGGGCCAGGGTCACGGAGACGCTCCATGCGTTCTACCGGTCATCCAGGACCGGGGAACTGGCGGCCATAGGAGATCCGGAATGAGGCTTTCGCTGACCTCGTGGTCGCTACCGGCGTGCACGCTGGAGGAGGCGGCCGGCATTTCGGAGATCCTGGGCATCGGCGGCCTGGATGTGGGCGTCTTCTATCGTTCGGCCCTGGACAGGAAGAAAATCCTTCGAGACCCGGAAGCGGTCGCTGCGCGGGTGCGATCGCTGGGCGTCCGGGTGCCCAACTACTACCACCTGTTCGGCGACGGACTCGAGGGCTGCAACCTCGCGCTGCCGGGGACCATCGAGCAGAATGCGCGCGACCTCCGGTGCGTACTGGAATTTGCCGATGCTGCCGTCATCCCTACCGTCTTTCTTCTGCCAGGCATCGTGAATCCGGGCCAGTCCCGCCGCGACGCCATGGATGTGGCCTCCGGGAGTCTGGACGCGTTGCAGCGCGTGGCGGAGGACTTCGAGGCGACCATCTGCATCGAGCCGCATGTGCATTCCTGGGCGGAGTCGCCCGGTCTGGTTCGCGAATTGATCGATCGCACCGGCATCCGGCTTGCGCTGGACTATTCGCATTTCGTCTGTCTGGGCTTCCGACAGGAGGAGATTGATCCGCTCGCGCCGTTTGCGGCGCATGTGCATTTGCGCCAGGCGAAAATGGGTGCGCTGCAGACCAAGTTCGCACATGGAACGCTGAATTTTCCAGCAATGTTCGGAACGCTTCGCGACAGCGGCTATTCTGGAGCGCTGGCCATCGAACCGGTGCATCAGGATTACATGAACACGTTGTTCGAAGACGTTCTTACCGAGATCGTTGCATTGCGCGACTGCTACAATTCCTGGAAGGAGGAAGAGTGATGCCGGGACATGCATGGGTGCTGGGCGTTCGTCCCGGATACGAGGAGGAGTACCTCCGGCGGCATGACGAGATCTGGCCCGAGATGCTTGCAGCGCTGCGCGAAGCCGGCATTCGAAACTACAACATCTTCCGGCACGGCCTGACCCTGTTCGGCTACTTCGAGACCGACGACCTCGAGGCAGCGAAGGCGTATCTTGCCGACAATGATGTCAATGCCCGCTGGAGCGAGTACATGGCGCCAATCATGAAGATCGAGATCGATCCGTCGACCCGGTTTCCGTATTTGCTTCCCCGGCAGTTCTACATGGAATGACACCGATCGGACCCCGGGTGAAAACGGTGCGGCGGTCGGGGTTGGCGCGCGGTCCCTTCGCGGGGTGCGGCGCGTCTTTCCGATGGATCGGAGGAATGGTTCTCTCCCCATGACGAGAGAAGGCAGGATCCGGCGCGTGGAGGCCATCCCGGTTTCCTATCGCGAGCCGACGGACCACGATCGATTCCGCTCGGTCTGCCTGGTCCGGATCACGGCGGAGGACGGCCAGACGGGATGGGGCGAGTGCGGCACGTTCTTCCCGGAGGCCACGCGCGCGGCTGCCGAACTCGTTGCCGGACTCGCCGGGATTGTCGAGGGGCGGAGCGCGCTGCAGAACGAGGCAATCTGGCACCAGCTCAAGGAGCATTGCTGGTGGTACGGAAGCAATTCCGGGATTGCTTCGATGGCCATCTCGGGAATCGATATCGCGCTCTGGGACCTGAAGGGAAAGATACTGGATGCGCGCGTGCTCGACCTGCTCGGCGGACCGGTTCGCGACCGGCTTCCCGCAATCGCGAGCCTGCATGGCACGAGGCCGCGCATCGAGGACATGGCTGAGGAAATCGCGGCGCACACGGCGACCGGGCTGCATGGCGCCAAGATCGGATTCGGCAAGCGCGGCGAAGCCAATCTCGGCTTTGATCATGACCGCGATGTCGAGTTCGTCCGGCAGGTCACGGCATCCATGGGGCCCGGCAAGGAGTTGATGGTCGATCTGGGGGTCAAGAATTTCTGGGACATCCCGACCGCGATCCGAAGGGCCCGGGCCTTCGAGGATCTCGGGGTCGCCTGGCTGGAGGAGCCCCTCGGGCATGATGATCCGGAAGGGTACGCGGCCCTTCGCGCCGCAACCGGAATCCGGATCGCGTATGGCGAGCGGGAATGGAATGCGCGAGGCGTGAAGCGGATCGTCGACACGGGCACGGTGGACGTGATCGGGCTCGATCCGGGTCGAGTCGAAGGAATCACCGGCTTCAGAAAGGCCGCCGAAATCTGCGCCCTGTCCCGCCGCCAGGCCAACGCGCATAATTTTTCGACCGCAATCATCGGCGCAGCCAGCCAGGCGCTCAGCTTCGCTTCTCCGGCATGCTATCTGCTGGAGTTGCAGCCGGTCTACGGCCCTGCCCAGGCGGATTGGGTCGACCGGCCGATCTGGCACACGGACGGATTTGTCGAGATGCCGGAAGGGCCCGGGCTTGGCATTGCGGTCAATGAGGAGCTTGTCGCTTCCGCCAGGCTGGACCAGTAGACGCGGCCGCGAGAGTGTCGCGGGTTGCCTGGTCCCGTGGCCCGGGTCTGCGATGCGCCATCGCTGGAGATTGTGTCCGATGATGCAGGCGGCGGCCTCGAAGCCATTGACCCGGTGGCTCTTGCGTCAACCTCTTTGCATTGATGGATATGGGCATTCTAGTCTGAAGTTCTGAGTGCGCCGTGGAAAGGCGCGTTTTCCTGGTGGGTGCGAATCCCACCCAGCAGCTGTCGCTTTCGGCTGGTAGCGGCCGGGGCGGTTCGTGGAGGTAACGACATGGACTGAAGCACTCCGGAGAGAAGGGTTGCGTTGAGCAACTCAGCGACCATGCAGGCCGGAACGTGAAGTGAACGCTGAGCAGGCCTCGAAACAGGCAACGCGGAAGCCGACCCTCCTTGGATTAGGGGAAGGCCGTCGGTGGCTCGGGAAGAGAAGCGACATGTGCACCGGGCCGCGTCCGCCGGGGTAGTGGCGCCAGCATGCATGGAAGATGGAAGACGTGGCAACACGGGAAACTCTGTCAATGGTGTGCACGCGCCAACTGGAACTCCGTGAGGGGCAGGCCGGGTTGGCAGGGTGGCGGAGGGGTTCGTATGACCGGGGACGCCGGGTAATGCCGGCTGAGGAAAGGGACCCCAGGTGAGGAGGGATGTTGAAGGACGACAGGCACCGGGAGTGGTTCAGCCTAGTACCCCGGCATTGTATCTGCGAGTCTGGACACATCACATGCGGAAGTGAAGGGCAGTTCCAGGGCGGTGGCGCATTCTGCCGGTGCCCGGATCTGGTTCGTCAAGGCGTTGACAGGCTTGATGGCCGACGAGCGCGTCGCGGCAGGAAGGGCGGAAGCCGTGCAGCTTCCGCGGCCGACACCCGTGCGGCCACCTCATCCTTGCTGTCGTTGGCCTTCGTCGCCTGTGTACGAGGTGCATGATCCCACTGGAGAGCCCGGTGCCGGAAATCGGCACGCCGGGTTCGGGGAGCGGGGGCTGGAAACGCAACCATGGGAGCCGGACTGAGGACCGGAGCGAAAGCGACGGATATGCCACCGGACCCTACCGTCGGCGCGCCAGCCCCCGACTCTACCGGGATTTTGGATAAAATTCGTGATATGGCAATCAATTGCGCATTTTCGGAAATTGGACTTTCTGCCTACATTTTGCGTTCGCCCGGGTTGTGCCTGTGTTTTGGGCGGCGAATGGTTTCCAGCAACTCCATCGCCTTTGTTTGGGATTTGGTCGGCGTTGTGTCCATATCGAAGGTTTCGGGCGCGGGATTGGTACCCGGCTGGCCGCGCTGGATCCTGCATGTATTTCGGGTAATGGTCTCCAGGTTTTCGATCAGGGTTCGGAAGCAGTGGGTTTCGGAGCCATCCTCGAGCCATCCTGCGGCCTTGCGTTTGGCGCGCTGCGAGCGTTCGGCCGGAGCAACAGGATCACGGGTGCGGGAGATCTCCTCGAGTTCCGGATCGGAGAACAACCGATCCCGCCAGACTTCCCTTATGTGCCATTCGACATAGTACGCGAGCGTGCACAAGAAGATGTGGGTGCGCACCCGTTGCGCGATGCGATGGTAGATCGGACGAACGTGCAGGTTGACCGTCTTCATGGATCGAAATGCGCGCTCCACGCGCGTCAAAGCCTTGTAGCTCCTCACACAATCGTCTGCCGCCATGTCTTGTTCCGGAAGCGAGGTGCGAATGACATAGATGCCGTCGAGAGCCGCTTCCCGGGCAATGTTTTCGGCGTTGCGGGAGAAGGCGAAGGACGTATCGCCAATCTCGTAGTTCATGTGCTTCTTCATCCGGAACCGGTTGATGGCCTGACCGACCCGGACGCCGATCTCGGCGCCGCCGCGGAGGGTTCCGCCATCGACGCTCTTGCGGATGACAGCGAGGTCGGCTTCCGTCGCTTGCAGCAGGGATTCGCGCGTGTGGGCGCGCCGTGCTGCCAGCCGCGGGTTGCGACAGGCCACCAGCCGCTCACCGGGATAGTCCGGGTGAAGGATCTCGAACAGATTGACTTCGTCGAACCGGGCGACATCAAGAGAGCTGGTGCGGATGAGCTTCTGGATGGTTGCGCTCTTCAGCGCGGTGATCCAATCCACGCCATCCAGCTTCTTGAGTTCGGTGATGCGGGTCTGCGCGATCATGCCGCGATCGCCCACAATGGCCACCCGCTGGAGGCCGAAGCGCTTCTGCAGGCGCGCGACCTCAGGCAGAAGGGTCTTCGGATCCCCGATATTGCCCGCGTAGACCGAGACGGAAACCGGGCAGCCGCCGACGTCGCACAGCAGTCCGAAGTTGACCTGAAGCTTTCCCTTCTTGCCGTCCCGGTTGTGCCCGCGGCGGCCAAGCGGGCAGGTCGTCCCTTCGAAGTAACTTGATGTCAGATCAAACAAAACCAGGCCGCCGTCCCGGAAGTGGCGCCGCGCAAGCTTGCCCTGGATCCGGTTCTGCCGCTTGCCCAGCCAGTCCATGGCCGCATAGAGTTCGTCAACCTCGGCGTCGTCGACGCCGAACATCTCGCCCAGCGTGGTGTCTTTCCACCACCGGGTCGTCGCAAGCTTGCTGTGCGGTCGGATGATGCGGGCGGCAATCATGGCGCAGACCAGGTCGCGCTCCCGGCACGGCTCGGAGCCGATCAGTTCAATCATGCCAAGCCGGTCAAACGCAGCCGCAATCGCTGCCACCGGTCCATGCTTGCGGGACCGCAGGATCTCAAAGGCGTCACTGGCCTCGACATACTGCTTCCCCGCCAGGCTGCCCCGAACCAATGCAAGGGTCTCGTCGGAGAGGCTCGAGAGATTCGCCAGCGTTTTCTTCTGAACCTTGCCGCTCTCGTCGCGAAAGGACCGGCGCAGGAGTTTGGAATAGTAGGTCTTGCCGCCCTGCTTGCTGGCGATAATGGCGACATGCATCGCTGGCATGGCCCCGTGCCTCATATAGTGTCCACACTCTTTCGATTGCGGTCTGCTCGGTATTGCCTGCTATATATACCATATTAAAGCCAGTGTCAACTAGACAATGACACATCTAGTGCCTACAATATCGAAAACTATTGGCCGTTCTCGGCCGAAATCACACGTGCCAACAAAGAGTTACGCGGAAAATACCCTCCAGAACTTCAGTCTAGTGTGATGCGCGGGCCGGCTGCTTGGAACTTCCAGTCGACCGGCTCATTGCCAGCATTGCCTTGCTTTGGCGAGGGACGATCGAACCCCACGGGGTCGAAGAACCATCGCATGTGTGGACGTCCATTGCCGGGATGCCGGGAGTGTCTGCCAGAGAACGGAGTCCATGCCCAATATGCAAAGACTCCGGTTGGCACAGACACGGTTCCCGTCATATGCCGTGATGACTTCGTCTACGGTACAGGTCGTCAAATCGGTCGAAGCCGCGGCATCGTTTCCCGGATCGGCAGGTGTGCGACGGCGGAGAGAGCGCCAAGGAAGATCGCAATCCACCAGGCGTAGTCATAGGAGCCGGTCCGGTCATACACCCAGCCGCCGAACCAGGCGCCCAGAAAGCCGCCCACCTGGTGCCCGAGGAAAACGAACCCGTACAGCGTGGCCATGAACCTGGTTCCGTGCAGATGCGCGACAAGGTGGATGGTGAGCGGAACCGTGGCAAGCCAAACGAGGCCCGAAAGGACGGAGAACGCAATCACCGTCGCGGTGCTCGGCGGAATCGCCAGGAAGGCGAGAACAATCACCGATCGGGCCCCGTAAATGCCCGAGAGCACATGCTTCTTGCGCCAGCGGCAACTCATCTCACCGGCGATCAGGACGCCAACGACGTTGCCCAGTCCGATGATGCTGATTGCCCAGGATCCAAGCGTGGCGGAGCCGCAAACTTCGGTCACATAGGCAGGAAGGTGGGCGCCGATGAAGGCAACATGGAATCCGCAGGTGAAGAAACCCAAGGTAAGGAGCCAGAAGCTTCCGTCGGCTCCGGCCGCCGAGATGGCCCGGCCAAGGGTTGCGCCGGGCGCCTGCTCGCCTTCGACCGGTCTTGCCCGAAGGAAGGGAATGCAGGCAAAGCAGGCGAGGCTCGCCAGTGCAAGGCCAAACAGCGCGCCTTCCCACCCGAATTGCGCCTCCATGAGGCGGGCCATGGGAACCACGGCGAACTGCCCGATGGAACCCGCCGCCGAGGTGACGGCCAGAACGCGGGCGCGGCGCGATTCCGGCACGGATCGGCCGACAATGGCGAGGACAAGGCCAAAGCCGGTGCCGGCGCAGCCCATGCCTACAAGGAGCCCGGACCCCAGATGTTGCCCAAGCGGCGAGGTGGCAGTGGCCGCGATCAGGAGTCCCAAGGTGTAACAGGCGGCGCCCAGCGCTATGCTGCGCCGCGCTCCAAATCGATCTGCAACGGCGCCGAACATCGGTCCGCCGATGCCCCAGGCGATGTTCTGGATCGCCAGCGAAAGCGAGAATGTCTCCCTCGGCCACCCGAGTCCTTCGGAGACCGGCTGCAGGAACACGCCGAAGCTCGACCGGAATCCGAACGAAAGAGCGAGCACGACCATGCCGCCCGCAATGATCGGTACCGCCGCCGAAAGGCTGCTGGACTCGCTGCGCTCGGTGGTGGCGGAGTTCAACGTGTCGTGCCTCCTGCCCCCCGGCTGGCCTGCCGGGCATCCGGCCCGTGCCACTATACAGGGGGCGCAGGCCTCGCAAACCGCGGCGGGGCTTCGAATGGAAAGGTGCCGGTGGTAGTCTGCCGGCGGACATGCGGGACCGGTTCATCGGCGGGAAAGCGTTGAGCGACACAGAAGACGTCATCCGGTGCTACCGGCGCCTGGTGCGAGAGGGAACGATCCGTGATGACGACGCGCAGCGCGCCGCGGTTGAGAAGCTCCAGATCATTCAGCACCGGCTGGCGGCCATGCCCCGGCGAACCGGCATCGCTCGGGTATTTTCCCGCCGGAGACGGCGGGCCGAGGCCGGGGATTGCGGGATCTACCTCTATGGCGGCGTTGGCCGCGGCAAGTCGATGCTCATGGATCTCTTCTTCGAGACTGCGCCGGAGCCAGCGCGGCTGCGGGTGCATTTCCACGCCTTCATGCAGGATATTCACGCCGCGATTCGGCGGGCGCGGGCCAGCCGCGCCGGCCATCCCGTGCAGATTGCAGCGTCCGAGGTCTCGACGCGGGCACGCCTGCTATGTTTCGATGAGTTCCAGGTGGAGAACATCGCAGACGCGATGATCCTCGGACAGCTCTTCGAGGCGCTGTTTCGGGACGGCGTCACGGTGGTAATCACCTCCAACCGGCCACCAGAAGATCTCTACCGCAACGGGCTGAACCGCGATCTCTTCCTTCCGTTCATCGCGCTGATCGAAGAGCGCCTCGATCTCCACGAGATCGCGGGGCCCCGGGACTACCGGCTCGGCGCCGCAGAGGGCGGGCGGTATTTTGCACCGATGGGCCCCGAAACAGACCTTGAGATGGATGCAGCCTGGCGCCTCGCTGTGGGGGATGGAACTGCGGAGCCGCGAATTCTCCGTGTCCTCGGGAGAGAGTTGCGAATCCCGCACGCAGTAGGCCGGATCGGGCGGGTCGACTTTGAAGACATCTGCGGCGAGGCTCTAGGTCCGGCGGATTTTCTTGCCGTGGCAGGGGCCTTCGACGCGATATTCGTGGATCGGATTCCCCGGCTTCCTCCGGACCGGAGGGATGCGGCCAAGCGGTTCACCACCCTGGTGGATGCGCTCTACGAGGCCGGTTGCGGGCTGGTTTGTACTGCGGACGGGGAGCCGGACGAGCTTTGCCCCGCGGGCGATGCGGCCTTCGCCTTTCGGCGGACCGCGAGCCGCATTCACGAGATGCGAGGCAGGAATTGGGGCCCCCCTGCCTTGCGGCGGGGTGGCTGACCTCGAAACGGGCGGGCACAGGGCCTGGGAGTCTCACCGCGGTCTCGAAACCCGTGCCGAGGCCCACAAGAAGAAGAAGGCGAGAAGGCTGGCGGCGGCTTCCAGCAGGAACAGGGTTTCGTACGGATAGCCTTTGGCGAACAGCCAGGAATAGGCATAGGCTGCGACTGTTTGCGCGACCGCAAACGCGGCTGTCGCGATGCCCCACATTCGCGTGCGGTTCTCCCGCGCCGCGATCGATTCAGTAATCATCCCGAGAGTCATGGCTGACAATGCCGTGAGCAGGCCTCCTATCAGGATTGCCGAGAGAAACGTCGAAATGAGCCCGGTGGAAGCCGCCGCGATACCACTGCCGGCCGCCAATCCGATGAAGCCGGTGCGCAGCGTGGACCGAATTCCGATCCGCCTCGCTGCGGTTGCGGCGAGAATGGGTCCCGCGAGGCCTCCGACGCCCAGAAAGATCCAGAAAACTGAACCGATGCCAATCCCATATCCGAGTCCGCGCGCCACGTAGTCGACGAAGAACAGCATGTGGGCGCTTATGCCGAAGGCGAAGAGAGCGTACGCGATGACGAGACCGGCCATCTCTGGCGTGAGCCGGGTCGCGTCCGGCAAGCGGTTTCTCGGAAGCGCCACGTCACTGGCCGGAATGCCGCGCCATGCGAGGCCCAGGAGAAGTGCCATCAGTGCCGCAATTCCCAGCCAGGCCGCCTCGAGGCCTTCCGCGAGGAGCAGGGGGACCAGGGTGCCGGAGGCAACGATGCCGCTTGCGACGCCGGTAAAGAAGATGCCGCCAGCGAACCGCTGCCGTTCCAGAGGGATTGCGGTCAACATGAGCGGTGCCGCGAGAACCATGATCCATCCCCCGGTAAGGCCGGGCAGGAAGCGCCAGAACGTCATCCATTCGAAGGACAGCGGCACCGAGGAGGCTGCGAAGGAGACCGCGGTTGCCGCGAGGAGGATCCGTAGTGTGGCGCGCGGAGTGAGTGGAACCGGAAGGCGCCACGCAAAGACGGCGCCAGCGAGATAGCCCGCAAAGTTCGCAGCCCCCAGATATGCGGCATCGGCGGGCAAAAACCACTCGGCCTCGATGACCGCCGGAAGAAGCGGCGTGTAGCCGAAACGGGCAAGTCCGATGCCGATGAAAAGCGACGCGAATCCCGCGAAGAGAGCGAGATTCGGGGACGGCATTCCGGATGCTGTGTTGCTTGGCTGGTTCATGGCTGCATTGTGACTGGTTCGGAAGGAACTCCAGGCAGCCTGAACCTGCACGCTCTGGCGCGTGCCAAGCGCGGGCTCCGGCAGCCAGACCCGGGCTGTACGGTCCGGGCCGTCGCCCGTTCGGAGCGGGATGGCCGGGAGCCAATTACCAAACCGGCTATCCGTTGTCTCCCCAATTGCGTCGCCCGTCGTAGCCGGCTCGTGCCGGGGCGCCGACAAGCAGATCCGTCAACGAGCCCGTTCACAACGCCGCCGGTTCAGGAATGGCGCTCGACAAGCGCGAATTGGCAGACATCCGGAAACGCTCCGTGTCGACGATTCCTCGATTCCGGAGAAACTTCATTTCCAGTGCCCGGGTCGATGCCTGGTTTGCCACAACGCCGATCACCCGGGGCCGGACGCGCCTCACTCCTGGCGGAGCCGCAATCCGGCGGTCCGCTTCGCAAGGCCTCCTGCTCAGTCGGATCGCGCTCAGGGCGCGCTTGTACAGTCGAGCGTCCGGCAGAACCGGTCTGTGGTTGTGCGCGCAGCCGATGTCAAGGCTGGCAGCCCCGGGCATAGAGATCCGTTGCAGCCTTAGCACGCAGCGCAGCTCCGTGAGCATCACCAGGTCGCCCGCCGTCGGTGGGCCACCGGCGATCCTGCCCGGCAGTTCCCTGGGAGTGCGCACCGCAGAACCACCTTTTCGCCCGCACCACACAAACTCCAAGGGTAACCCTGCCCTGTGGCACGCTGCATATGGTGTTTCAATCTTCTCTGGCGCAGGCTCCCCGGTGACAGGACCGCGGGTCGAGCTGCCAGCGATCAGAACTTGGCGAGGATCTTCTCCAAGGTGTTCCAGTTGCGCGCCGTGGCGACGACACCGAACCGCCTTTCGAGGCAGGCATTCGAGAGTTTCATCGCCCTGACGCCCTCCGGAGTCCAGATGTACACCTCGGTACCTTCGATCGCGATTGCCTCGGGGCTGTGATCCTCCTCCAGCAGCGCCCCTGCAACCTTGGGATCGGGCTCCTCCGAGAGGAAGCTCACCAGGTAGCGCGATGGGTCGGAGACAACCGCCTGCAACGGATTGCGCTCGAGCGCGCCCCGAATCTGGTTGGCCGTTCGGACGACGCAGGGAACGTTGACGTCGAACCATTCGCGGAGCAATCTCCGCATGGCGCCGGCGACCTCGTCGGGACGATCCGACCCAGTGGAAAGGATCACGTTTCCGCTCTGCAGGACGGTGGCTACGTCGGAGTAGCCCTCGTCAGCCAGTTTCGACCTGAGTTCCGCCATCGGGACCCGATTGCGGGTCCCGACGTTGATGCCTCGCGGCATCACGAGATAGCGCTCGGTCATTGGCGCTCGTACTCGAGGACGTAGGAGAAGTTCTCCTCGTCGATCTCGAGTTCCGACGACCGGACCCGGATTTCGCCCTTCTCCGCCAACATGCTTCCGCGATTTCATCCCGCAAGTATTGGAAGCGTTTTCAAATAGTTAGTCAATATCAGGTCCGCCCTTTGGCCGGGTGCGATGGAGCCCCGTTCACGCTCGAGCTCAAGGTGCTGCGCAGTATCGAGCGTTACCATGCGCATCGCAAGCAGAGGCGAACGATCCCAATCCATCGTATGGCGGACCACTCGATCCATGTGCCAATCCCGAACGAGAGTGCCGGAGAGGCAGTCGTTCGTGCAGAAGACGAAATTTCGCGAATCCATCCCGCGCTCGGGGACAGCGACTTTTCGTCCCTCCGGGTCGTACCACGCTGACCTCAGGGGCCGCATCGCCCGCGCCTTGACGCACCCGGGCAACGGTATCCTCCTTGCGGATTCCCAATGGTCGCCCGCCGGACCGCCGGCTGTATTGACATGGAATCCCAGGCCGGGATCCGGCGCGGCAAGAAAGCGCGGGGTGATGCCGGGAGCGTCCCGCTCCAGCCAGTTGCCGCCCGGCATCCTGCTCGCTCGGAATTCGGTGCTGGCGGAGGCAGCAGTGCCCGCCAGGCCTCGTGAAGGGAGCCGAACCACCTGTTGACGTTCCGGGGACACCGTCCAGACAAGCCGTCCGATCAGAAGAACCCAAGGTCCGCGGAAGTGGTTCCAGGATTGCCCTGCGCTTGGCTGCTGGTCCGAAATGGTCGCGGATTCGTGCGACGGCCATCGCCTTGCCGGAGGCGGCGGTCCCCGGTACCTTGCCTGCTAGCGGAATGCGATGGGAGTTCATGATGTTTTCAGGGTCCATTGTCGCGCTGGTTACACCCTTTCGGGACGGCGCGGTCGACGAGGAGGCGCTGGAGGCGCTGGTGGATTGGCATGTCGATTGCGGTACAAGCGGGCTTGTGCCGGTCGGCACCACGGGGGAGTCCCCGACCCTCTCCCATGAGGAGCACGAGAGAGTCGTGGAGGTGGTCGTGCGCAAATCCGCGGGTCGCTTGCCGGTGATCGCCGGGACAGGCTCCAACAGCACGGAAGAAGCCATCCGATTCACGCGCCATGCCGCAGGAGCCGGGGCGGACGCCGCGCTGATCGTGGTGCCGTACTACAACAAGCCGACCCCCGAGGGGCTCGTCCGGCACTTCACCGCCCTTCACGATTGCGCCGAGATTCCGATCATCATCTACAACATCCCGGGAAGGAGCGCCGTGGACATGCCGGTGGACGCCATGGCGGAACTCTCGACACTGCCGCGGATCATCGGTGTAAAGGACGCCACGGCCGACCTCACCCGTGTGTCGCTGCAGCGCGAGGCCTGCGGTGCCGATTTCCTTCAGCTGTCCGGGGAGGATGGGACAGCGATTGGTTTCAACGCCCATGGCGGCCGGGGTTGCATTTCGGTAACTGCGAACGTGGCGCCCAGCGAGTGCGCGCAATTCCAGAAGGCCTGCCTCGACGGCGACTACCTTGCGGCCCTCGAGTGGCAGGACCGGCTCATGCCGCTGCACAAGGCGCTGTTCGTCGAGACGAGCCCAGCGCCGGTCAAGTACGCGCTCTCGTGCCTCGACCGGTGCCGGGAGGATGTCCGCATGCCTCTCGCCCCGGTGCGGGAAGCGACCCGAAGCGGCGTGGAGAGCGCGATGCGGCACGCCGGAATTCTCAATTGATTCGGGATGGCTGGAAAACGCCCCCCCAAAGGGGGGAGCCGCGTCGTCGCGGAGAACCGCCGGGCGCGGCGCGACTACGAGATACTTGAGACGCTGGAGGCCGGCCTGGTCTTGGCTGGTTCCGAGGTGAAGTCGCTCCGCGTGGGTGGGGCGGCTGTGGCGGAATCCTATGTGTCGTTCGAGGGGCGTGAGGCCTTCCTGATCAATGCGCATATTCCGGCGTACGGGAAGGCGTCGAGCTTCGGCCATTTGGAGCGGCGGCCGCGAAAGCTCCTCCTCCGCCGGCGCGAACTGGACCGGCTGTTTGATTCCGTCCAGAAGCAAGGCTTCACCGCCGTTCCCCTCAGGATCTACTTCACGGAGCGGGGTATCGCCAAGCTGCTGATCGGCGCAGCCAGGGGAAAGAAGCTCCATGACAAGCGGGAAACCGAGAAGCAGCGGGACTGGCAGCGGCAGAAAGCGCGCCTGTTGCGCGCGAGGTAATCACAGTGCCGCGTTTCGCTACTGCGGCATGCCGTTCGTGAATTGTCAGTTCAGGCGGTTGCGGATCTCTTCGATGCCGTCTTTCGCCACCGCCTTCCGATCCTCCGCCGAAAGGCCCTTCTCGATGATCTCGGCCGCTGCAGCAACCGCGATGTCGATCGCATGGTTGCGGATTTCCTTCTTCGCGGCGATTTCCGCCTGGCGGATTCGTTCCTCGGCCGCAGCGACTCTTCGCTCAAGTGTCGCACGGAAATCGGCCAGCGCCGCCTCCCGGGCGGAATCCGCATCGCGGCGCGCCTGTTCGATGACCGCTTCCGCGTCACGTGCCGCGTTCTCAAGCTCTTCCTGGTGCCGCTTCACCTGATCGCTCGCAGCCTCCCGAAGATCCCTCGCCTCCACGATACGCGCGCGGATCCCGTCCGCGCGCTTGTCCAGCGCCCCGACAACGATCCGGTGGACACCGAAATAGCCGAGTATTCCGAAAAAGATCAGGAGGCTGAGAGAAACCCAGGTCTCCGGTGCATTCAGAATTCCAGACATTCTCGCGTCTCAGCCCGCCCGCGTGCGATTTCGCACGGATTCCATGACAGCACCGGTGTCGGCGCTCTTTCCCTGGATCTTCTCCACCAGCGCGGCCGCGACATCCCAGGCAATGCGCTCAATATGGGCGGCTGCTTCCCGGCGAGGCTCGTCCCAATGGGCGTACTCACTGGTGCCAACTGCCGGGGCTCTCGCAAGCGCATCGCGGAGCGCCTGTACCCGCTTCTCGCCTTCGCGGGTCCCCTCCGTGAGACGCTCTACGGCTTTCGATTGCTCTGCCTCTATCTCTCGCACCGCCGCAGCCCGCGCCTCGGCGGCAATACGCTGCGCTTCGGCAAGCGTAGCTGCGTGTTGCTCCGCAATCCGCGCCCGCAATTCCCCAGCCGTCTTGTGCAACTCTTCCGCCCGTTCCACATCCCCGATAATTGCCTGCTCGCGGGTTGTGATGATTTCGCTCACCCGGGGCAGTGCGATCTTGGACAGCAGGAAATGCAGGACCACGATTGCCGCGATGAGCCAAATGATCTGCGATGGAAAATAGTCAGGGTTGAGCTGCGGCATGCCGACAGTCTCGCCGTCGGCGGCGTAGGCAATCGATACGAGAGGGCTGAACATGGCGCTGGTTCAGGTTGAACGGGGTTCGAAGCCGGATCAGAACACGAACAGCAGCAACAGCGAGATCACGAGGGCGAACAGGCCAAGGGCCTCCGCCAGCGCGATGCCGATGAAGAACATGCCGAGCTGGTCCTTTGCGGCGGCCGGGTTGCGAAGTGCGCCGCTGAGATAACTTCCCGCGATGTGGCCGACGCCGGTCGCCGCGCCGCCCATGGCTATGGCGGCGAGGCCGGCGCCGATGAACTTGCCGAGGAGGGTTGCGGCTTCTGGTTCCATGGCTCAGGTTCTCCTTGTGGTTGGTCCCATAGGTCGGGACGGGATCCGGGTTCAGTGCATGTGGAGGGCGTCGTTGAGATAGACGCAGGTGAGAATAGCGAAGACGTACGCCTGAAGACCGGCTACCAGAAACTCCAGCGCCGTGACGCCAACCAGCATCGCAAGCGGCAGAATTCCGAAAATTCCCATCGCGGGAACGAAGCCGGCAAAGACCTTGAGCAGCGCGTGACCTGCCATCATGTTGGCGCCAAGACGGAGCGAGTGGCTAACCGGCCGGACGAAATAGGAGATCAACTCGATCAGACAGAGCAACGGGCGCAGGACGAGCGGTGCGCTTTGTGGCCAGAAGAAGAGAAGAAACCGAATACCATGCTTCCAGAAGCCAATGACCGTGACCGTCACGAAAATGGTTAGGGCGAGGATTGCGGTTACCGCGAAGTGGCTGGTAACCGTGAAGGCGAAGGGTATCATTCCGATCAGGTTGGCGAACAGGACAAACATGAAAATCGTGAACACGTACGGGAAATAGCGCAAGCCATCGTCCCCGGCGGTGGATTGGATCATGTCGCGGATGAATTCGAACAGCATCTCGACGACGGACTGCCATCGCGTGGGCACCGCCGCGCGTCCGCGCGTGCCGGCCAGCACCAGGAGCATGATCGCGGCGACCGCGATCCACATGAAAAGCGTGGAGTTCGTGAACGTGAATAGCCCGACCTCGCCTTCTGCGTCGAACAGCGGGTAGATATCGAACTGGTGCATCGGGTCGATGTTGATACCGCCCGATTCCGCTGCGCGCTCAGCCACGACCGTCTTCTCCGTTCGCTTCCTTAAATGTGCGCATCGCCAGGCGGATGCCTGCCGCAATGCCGAGTAGGCCAATGCCGATCAGGAACCAGGGGGTGGTCCCGAGAAGAAAATCCACTCCCCAGCCCAGGCCGAATCCGACGAGGATGCCCGCCAGAAGGTCGGCGAACATCCGCCATGTCAAGGCCGCCAGAGAGCCCATGCCGCTCGCCGAGGGGCGGGGCCGGTTGTCTCGTTCGCGGGACCGTGCCTTTTGGATTCGTTCGCCGAGGGAGGCGAGACTGTTGTCCGGCTCCCGGTCGGTATTCACCCTGATCCCCTGATGTTGCACCGCACACCCTCTTAGGGCCGTGGCGCGGACGTGTCAATGCGGCCTTCACGCGGCGCATGCCGGCGGGCAATTCGCACGCCGGCATGGTTTCAGGCGCTGTCGCAGTCCCGAGCGAGCGGGGCCTGGGTCTCCCGGGGGGAGCTGGCACCGTGCGCCGGACTGGGAATGGCGCGCTCAAGGGCCTTCGTCAAAGCTGATCTCGTCGACGATCTTCAGTGTCTCAGGGTTGTGGCCGGCGATGGTCGACAGATCCACGGTGTCCCGCTCCGGCGTGCCCCACGACGCCACTACAGCCGACGCGGGAACAGCGGGATCGACAGGATACTCGTGGTTCACCTCGGCATAGATCCTCTGCGCTTCCGTGGAGGTGAGGTAGCGGATCAGCGCCTTGGCATTCTCCGGATTCTTGGCATGCTTCGCCATGGCGACGCCGGACACGTTCACATGGGTTCCGCCGCCTTCAAACACAGGAAATTCCACACGGACAGCTTGCGTCCATGCCTGTTGCTCGGGGTCTTCAAGCATCTGGCCCATGTAGTACGTGTTGCCGATGGAGATGTCGCACTGGCCCGCCCATATGGCCTTGACCTGCGCGCGATCGTTTCCCTGGGGCTTTCGCGCGAGATTGGCCTTCACTCCTTCAAGCCATGTTTTTGCTTCGTCCCGGCTGTGATGCTCGATATAAGCCGCGAGAAGCGCGACGTTGTAGCGATGGAGTCCAGACCGGATACAGACGCGGCCCTTCCATTTCGGGTCCGCCAGGTCCTCGTACGTAGCCACCTCCCCGGGCTCCGTGCGCTCGCGGGACGCGTAGACGATACGGGCTCGAACCGTCAGGCCGATCCAGTGGCCGTCCGGATCCCGCAGATTGGCGGGAACCCGCGCGTAGATCTCCGGATCCTGCACCGGCTGGGTCACGCCTTCCCGTACCGCCGAGGTGAGGCGTCCGATATCGACCGTAAGGATGATGTCGGCGGGGCTTGCTTCCCCTTCCGTCTTGACGCGCTCGATCAGGCCCTGTTGCAGGCTGAGGACATTGGCCTTGATTCCGGTCTCCTGGGTGAACGCTGCGAGCAGGGGCTCGATCAGATGCGGCTGGCGGTACGAATACACGTTTACTTCCTCGGCGAAAGCCGCGGAGGACGCGAAGGCGGTGGCAAGGCCGGCGGCCGCTGCCGTAACGCGAATGCGTTTGCGCATAATGCGAATCCTTTCTGTTGCGAATCGCTTCCGAGAAATACCTTAGCGAAGTGCTCGGGAATATACCATACTGATTTACTCGGGAATATGACAGGATTCCTGCTGGCTCCCTTGTGAGGCGGAGCCGCGAAATTTCGGCTTTCATGAGCGGGAGAACGAGTTCAGTATCTGCGGCGGCCAGGCGTCCGGGGCAGGGCCGCCGGGGAAGAGTTCCCGCCCGGATGTTCCCGGCTCCCGAATGGCGGGATGGGATGATCCGATGGTTGATGCCGGAATGCCTGTCGCAGGGCAGGCACGGGTACCGTTGGCTCCGTATGCTTGCATCGTCGGAGCTGCCGTCATGCCAGGCGGCGCCGCGCGCGACGGCCATCCACCCGTTGCGATCCGATGGGCGGGACTCCACGCAAGCGACGAGATCGAAGTGATGCCTGCGGCAAACCGAGTCTCGGACTTCGGATCCTTCCGCGCTCCGTTCCGGACCTTTGCCGTTCCGGGAAGGAACTTGCAGTGAGCGGACCGGAGGGGAAATATGGGTCAGGCCATGGCGGCCAGGGTTCCGGCCCGGCCCGGGATGCCGACGGACCTGGTCCGGAATCCTGCGACCCGGGAGGTCGCACGGCAGGAAATGCGATCGATGGTCGATCTTCCCTTCCGCTACAATCCCGCGAAGGGATATCGGGCTTCCGCGAACGACAAGCCCGCCAGGGCCGGCATACCGGTCCGCGTCTCTTTCTCCTCGGATGTCCGGGTGGAGCGGATGGGCGGGATCATCGAGGCGGGCGCGCCGCTTTCTCTGGGTAAAGTGAAGGCCTAAGCAACGGGACGTTCTCATGTCGTCGTCGCTCCGACTCCGGGGCCCTCGTCCCGCTTTTCTCGAAGGGAAGGGAATGAGCGATGCCGCTGAAGGCGCTACCGCGGGGGCAATCCGGCGAATCCGGAATCGGGACGGCCATTGCCGCCCCGACACCGCTGGTGGCGTGAGCTTCGGGCGGTTCCGGGCGGACCTCGCGCGCAGGCTCTGAACGAAACTTTCGGGATCGGCGAAGGGGGCGGCTATCGCCAGGGAGGGACGGATCGTGGCGCGGGCGCTGGCGGACATCGGGGCCATCGACGAGACCGCACTCCGGGCCGCGCTGGAGGAGGGCTTGCAGGTCGCGGCCAACCGGCCGGGCGAATTCCGCTGCGGGTCGGAAATTCACCGGCTGCCCAGTCGGCACAGGCTGCCGGGGCTGATCCGTAGCCGCTGTCGATTCTCCAGGCACGGTGTCGGCGGCAGCAGCGAGCCCCTGGCGAAGACCGCCAACGTCACCGGGGGCGGCCGTCAATCCATTTGGTTCGGGGCCGGAGCCCGGCACGGTTCCGACACGGGTGTCATGGATGTGATTCACTCTGTTTTCCCGGGCGGGCAGGATGGTTGTCTCAACAGCTCGACTCCGCTCGATCAGGGGTCGCTTGGGAGCAACGGCCGGCATGTGCAATTGCCGCTCTCGCTGGATTGAATCCGAATGGAGTTTCCACACCGGCAGACCTTGACGAGCGCAGGCCTCCGATCCATGCGCACCCGGGGCTGTTCAAAGTTGCTCCGTCGCCTGGATGCAGGCTCCGGGGGCAGCCGGCCCCGTCCGGACGGCGGCTTGCTCCCTGTGGACGAGTTCGATGCGTGACTGGACCTGGCTCTTGCGCACCCATGCCGGCCGCCGGCTGCGGGCCCTTCGCCGGATGGACCCGCGCCTGGTACAGGAGAAGGTCCTGCGCTCTCTCATCGCGCACGGCGCGGGGACCCGGTTCGGACGCGACCACGCGTTTTCCACCATTCGTACCGTCGCCGATTACCAGGCCCGGGTTCCGGTTCGCGAGTACGAGGATTTCTGGGACGAGTACTGGAAGGCGCAGTTTCCCCGGCTTCAGGACTGCACCTGGCCAGGCCTGATCCCCTATTTTGCGATGAGTTCCGGCACCACTCGGGGGACCACGAAATACATTCCGGTGAGCCGAGGGATCAACCGCGCCAACAGCCGGG
The DNA here is from genome assembly GCA_965222665.1 of Rhodobacterales bacterium. Lineage (GTDB taxonomy): Bacteria > Pseudomonadota > Alphaproteobacteria > Rhodobacterales > CAZPXZ01 > CAZPXZ01. The sequence continues at coordinate 2,747,539 of CBDCUM010000012.1, read as the reverse complement.
CCGCACGGGATGTCCTCGTCCACCATGTCGCGAACCGCCCCGCGAGCCGGATCCTGGCGGGCCGCACCCTCGTGCTCGGTGGTTCGACGGGCTTGCGGCCCCTCGCGTCTGGCGTGGAGGAGGGCGACTTGAGCGGAATTGCTGCCGCGTCCATGCCGTTCTGGGCAAGGCACCGGTACTTCCCGCCGCGCGACCTTGAGGCCATCGGCGACTGGGAGACCCGCATCGACCAGGTCGCAGGCCGGTCGCTTGAAGTGGACATCCGGGGCATGTCCGGCATACCGAGCTGGCTCCTGATCTTCTGCGACCATCTTCTCGAGGCTGCGGGCAAGCCGGGCGGGCGGCTGGCCGATGTTTATCCGAACCTGGAATTGCTGGTGCATGGGGGCATCTCCTGGCTTCCCTACCGGGAGCGCTTTGCGGCCCTTCTCTCGAGTAGCGGCGCCGAGACCCGGGAGGTGTACCCGGCGAGCGAGGGGTTTTTCGCCATCGCCGATGGCGCCGACGGCGCGGGCCTTCGGTTGCTTCTCGACAACGGGGTGTTCTTCGAGTTCGTGCCGGAGGGGGAGGCCGGCCGCGACGCGCCGGCCGCCCACTGGGTCGGGGACTTCGAAACCGGCGTCAATTACGCGGTGGTCGTGTCGACGGTGGCGGGTCTATGGCGTTACTCCGTGGGCGACACGGTCACCGTCGTGAGCCGGGATCCGCCGCGAGTCCTCGTTACCGGGCGGACCCGGTTGACGCTCTCGGCCTTCGGCGAACATGTCATTGGCGCGGAGCTGGAGCTTGCGGTTGCGGAAGCAGCCGAAGGCATCGGCGCGGCGGTCAGCGATTTCGCGGTGGGAAGCCTGCACTCGGAACAGTCGGGCGAGCGCGGCGGCCATTTGTACCTCGTGGAGTTTGCCGAGCGGTCAGTGGAAGCGGATCGGGCGGCACGGTTTGGCGCGGTTGTCGACGCGGCCCTGCAGCGGCTCAACCAGGACTACGGGACGCATCGCGCCGATGGATGGGGATTGGATGCGCCGCGAATCGAGATCATGCCGCCCGGAGGCTTCGCGGCGTGGATGAAGCGGCGGGGAAAGCTCGGCGGGCAGAACAAGGTGCCCAGGGTGGTCAATGATCCGGAAATGCTTGGCTCGCTCCGGGCAATTGCGCGGGCGCTGCGCGCGAACACGGAGCCCTGAACGGATCCGCCGGAACCTCCCGGGTCGAGCGCGCCGGCCGTCGGCCCGCCGGATCAGGCGGTGTCTGCCGGCGCCCTGGCGCCTTGCCGCAGTGAAGCTCCGTCTATCAGCCCCACAAGGTCGGACATGATCCGGTTGATTTCGAAATTCTTTGGCGTGTAGATCCGTGCCACGCCCATCCGGGTCAGTTCTGCCGCATCCTCAGGCGGGATGATCCCTCCGGCGACAACCGGCACATGGCCGAGCCCCTCCTTCCGCAACCCGTCGACGACCGCTTGCGCAAGGGCGAGGTGCGTTCCGGACAGGATCGAAATTCCGACAAGATGCGCCCCTTCTTCCCTGGCGCGGGCGACAATTTCGCCGGGAGCGAAGCGGATGCCCTCATAGACGACCCGCATTCCGCAGTCCCGGGCGCGCACGGCGACCTGCTCGGCGCCGTTGGAGTGGCCGTCCAGGCCGGGTTTTCCCACCAGGAAGGTGACCGGCCCGCCGAGGCGTTCGCCAAGCGCTTCCACCTCGGCGCGGATCGCCTCGGTCTCGGGGCTGCGATGCGCCGGGACCTGGCTGATGCCGGTCGGCGCGCGGTAGGCACCGAACACGGTGCGGAGTACCGCTGCCCATTCGCCCGTGGTGACGCCGGCCTTCGCTGCGGCGACAGAGGCCGGCATGATATTGGCGCCGGTGCGTGCATCCCCCTCCAGCCGGGCCAGAGCGGCATCGACTTCGCTGGCGTTCCGCATGCCGCGCCATGCGGCCAGGCTCTCGCACGCCTGCCGCTCGGCGTTCGGGTCTACCGAGCAGATTCCGGTAGCGCCGCCGGCAAGAGGGCTTTCCTCGGTCTCCGAATAGGCGTTGACCCCGATGACGACCTGTTCGCCCGATTCGATCCGGGCGATCCGCTCCGCATTGGAAGCCACAAGGCGGGATTTCATGTACTCGATGGCGTTGATGGCGCCGCCTTCGGCTTCGACCTCCCTGAGTTCGCTCTCCGCTGCCTCGCGCAGCGCAGCGACCCGGGCCGCGACCACCGGGCTGCCGTCGAACAGGTCCCCGTATTCGAGAAGATCGGTCTCGAGGGCAAGAATTTGCTGCAGGCGGAGCGACCACTGCTGGTCCCAGCGCGTGGGAAGACCGAGCGCTTCGTTCCAGGCAGGGAGTTGCACGGCGCGGGCCCGGGCGCGTTTGGACAGAGTGACCGCGAGGGTTTCCAGCAGGATCCGGGCGATGTTGTTCTCGGGCTGCTGCTCGGTCAGGCCGAGGGAGTTGACCTGCACGCCATAGCGGAATCGCCGGAGCCTGGGATCCTCGACGCCGTAGCGGTCGCGGCAGATTCCGTCCCAAAGCTCCCCGAACGCGCGGAGCTTGCACATCTCCTCCACGAATCGGATTCCAGCGTTCACGAAGAACGACATGCGCCCGACCATCGCCGGAAACGATTCCGTCCGCGTCGACGGCCGTCTGCGGATCTCGTCCAGGATGGAGATGGCCGTAGCGAGAGCGAAAGCAATTTCCTGCGCGGGGGTCGCTCCGGCTTCCTGAAGATGGTACGAGCACACGTTGCAGGGGTTCCACTGTGGCATTTCCGATGCAGCCCAGGCGGCGACGTCCGCGGTCAGCCGCAGCGAGGCTTCGGGGGGAAGGATGTAGGTGCCGCGGGAGAGGTATTCCTTGACGATGTCATTCTGGGTGGTGCCCCGGAGTTCGGCGCGCGGCTGCCCGGTCTCGTCCGCCAGCGCGGCATAGAGAGCGAGCAGCCAAGGCGCGGTGGCGTTGATCGTCATGGATGTGTTCATGCGCGCGAGCGTGATGCCTTCGAAGAGCTGCCGCATGTCGCCGAGATGGGAGACCGGCACGCCAACCCGGCCGACTTCGCCCGCGGCGAGCGGGTGGTCCGGGTCGTATCCGGTCTGGGTCGGCAGGTCGAAGGCGACCGATAATCCGGTCTGTCCCTTGGCGAGATTGGCCCGGTAGAGCGCATTCGAGGCTGCCGCGCTGGAGTGCCCGGCATAGGTGCGGAACAGCCAGGGCCGGTCCCGCTTCGCTGCTCTTTCGGCTGGCTCCATCGTGGATCGCCTCCTGTTCGGGGCGGTGGCCGGTCGCGGGCAACCGTGCTGCCCCGCATGCCGCCCCGCAGCATAGCCGTTGCCACAACCGGCTTCACCTGGCCGGGTGCTTGCGCTATTTTGTGCTTTGAACTGAATGGTGCAATGCAGCATGACGCTGCCGCAACTGCGAAGGTGATGCCGCCATGACCATGACCGCTGAAGCCGCCATACAGGATCCCGCGACGATGGAGGGCCTGAATCTCTATGAAGTCGGGAGGATTCCTCCCCTTGGGCATGTCCCTCGGCAGATGTACGCCTGGGCGATCCGCCGCGAACGCCATGGCCCGCCCTCGGAGGCGATGCGGCTCGAGGTCGTCGACACGCCGCCGGTCGACTCCCAGGAGGTGCTGGTGCTCGTGATGGCCGCGGGCGTCAACTACAACGGTGTATGGGCTGCCCTCGGCACGCCTGTCTCCCCCTTTGATATCCACAAGGCGCCGTACCACGTCGCGGGATCGGACGCGGCAGGAATCGTCTGGAAGGTGGGTGAGAAGGTGCGGCGCTTCAAGGTCGGCGACGAGGTTGTCGTCCATTGCAACCAGGATGACGGCGATGACGAGGAGTGCAATGGCGGGGATCCCATGTATTCCCCGTCGCAGCGCATCTGGGGCTACGAGACGCCGGATGGCTCCTTCGCGCAGTTTGCACGTGTGCAGGCCCAGCAGCTCATGCGACGTCCGCGCCACCTGACCTGGGAGGAGTCGGCCTGCTACACCCTTACCCTCGCAACGGCCTACCGGATGCTGTTCGGCCATCGGCCGAACATCCTGCGGCCAGGCCACAACGTGCTGGTCTGGGGTGCATCGGGCGGCCTGGGCTCCTACGCGATCCAGCTGGTCAACACGGCCGGGGCCAATGCGATCGGGATCATCTCGGATGAGTCGAAGCGGGAATTCGTCGAGGGTCTCGGCGCGAAGGGGGTGATCAACCGCAAGGAATTCAATTGCTGGGGGCGCCTTCCGACGGTCAATTCCCCCGAATACGACCAATGGGCCGCGGAGGTGCGGCGGTTCGGCAAGGCGATTTGGGAAATTACGGGCCGTGGCGTGAACGTGGACATTGTCTTCGAGCATCCGGGGGAAGCGACCTTTCCGGTCTCGACGTTCGTCGTGAAGCGCGGCGGAATGGTGGTCTTCTGCGCGGGAACCACCGGCTATAACCTCACGTTTGATGCCCGTTACGTCTGGATGCACCAGAAGCGGATCCAGGGATCCCACTTCGCCAATCTCAAGCAGGCGAGCCAGGCCAACCAGCTGATGCTGGAGCGGCGCATCGACCCGTGCATGTCGGAAGTCTTTCCGTGGACCGATATCCCGGCGGCACACATGAAGATGATGGAAAACGTCCACAAGCCCGGGAACATGGCGGTCCTTGTCTCGGCACCAAGGACGGGGCTGCGCACGTTCGAGGACACAGTGGAGGCATCGCAAATCCTGTAGCGCCCGCGAATTCTGACCCGAGTGGCGCCCGGATGGCATGGGCGCCCGGAAGCGTGCGCGTGCGCGGCATGGCCCCGGTCCTTCGGAAATTGGAGCCGCACCGCGCTGTTTGACCGGCGCGGGCGCCGTTGCGCCTGTGAATTTGTCACATCGATTGAGCAACCTGTATGATTTGGGGATTATATGCATTAGTGCCGAACTTGACACCTTTGCTTAATCGGTGCATGTTGCGTGCTGTGGTCGTTGTTACCCGACCACAGCCGAACGGCCTTGATGTAGAAGGATCGACCGCAATGTGCGAGTCAACCACATACCGTAATATCACGTCCGTTTGCTGCCGGGCGATGTAGCAACAGCTAATGAACTCCTTGGTACTTGAGACGCATGTAGGTATGCGTGGAACGAGGTCAAGGAAGCGCGTGAGTTGCAGTATGCGCATGCTTGTGGACGACAAATGGAGTCGCCTACAACGTTTACATTGTTCAATGCATTCAAGGTGCTGTGGGACTCGACAGACTGGCTCCGCGATTATTCATATGCCATTGTGCGTTACACGCTCAAGTAACAAGGTGATGCGTGGAAGTCTTTCTTCAAGGGCGATAGCGGATACCCCAAGTGGAAGAATAAATTCGGAACGCCTTCGATCACGATTCCTGAGAACGTACGCATCAAGGATGGTCGAATGGCTGTCCCGAAGGTCGGTTGGCTTGGTTGCGTAGGCGTGGCGGCAACCCAAACCCGGACGGTGCGCCCGTAAAGGCTGTTATCAAGCGTATGGGTAAACGCTGGTTTGCGACGGTTTGCTACAAGGTGAACGCACTTGCCAAGCCCGACGATGGCAGTGCCATTGGCGTTGATATGAACGTGCGGCAGGTAGCGGACAGCACGGGCGAAATACATCAAATGCCGGACTTGGCGCGGCTTGAGGCCAAGCATAAGCGCCACCACGCGGCCTGGCGCGCAAGACGAAGGGCAGCAAACGGCGCGAGCGCGCCAAGCGCTCGGTCGCACGTGCAGCGCGTAGGCTAGGCTAGGCAAGGCAAGGCAAGGCAAGGCAAGGCATAACTGGCAGCACCACGTAACCAAGCGCATCGCAGGCATGGCGCATACGGTGGTTATTGAGGACCTGAATACAGAGGGCATGACGAGGTCTGCCAAGGGTACGAAAGCGAAGCCCGGTAAGAACGTGCGGCAGAAGGCTGGTCTTAACCGCGAGATACTGAAGACTAGTTGGGGTGCACTACGGCAGATGCTCGGCTACAAAGCGGGTGCGGTGGTAGAAATCAACCCTGCCTATACATCACAGACATGCAGCGCGTGCGGCGTGGTCGACGCAGACTCACGCCGTACGCAAGCGAGTTTCAAGTGCACGGCATGCGGTCATGCACAGAACGCGGACCTGAATGCGGCCCGCAACATATTGGCGTCGGGCACTGGCGCAACTGCACGTGGAGGAGCGTTGCCGTTAGGCACTCCGGCGAAACGTGAAATGGATACATTGGGGCTTCGGCACTAATGTATATAAGTCCCTATGATTTGACGTGCGGATTGCCGAATGAACCGGCAAGACATCCACACAGTCGGCCCCTCGCGGCCCCTCCAGAGAGAACTCCTGATGAGATTGATTGCGCTCCTGGCCTGCGCGGGGCTTGCCGCATGCGCTGATCCGTCCGCTGAACGGGACGTTGTTCCGCGAACACCCTTTGTGGATTTCACGTTCGAGAGCGCGAACGGCATCGAGGACTACAGTTACGTGTTCGAACGGAAGGGCCGAGTGCCGCAGCGACTGACCGCACAGCTGTAGTTGCCGGCAGCCTGCGCGGACGGGGCCGCGTGCCGGCGGTCATCATCCAGCACGGTTCCGGTCCGCCGAAATGGTCCTGGTATGTCGACGTCGCAACGCGTCTCAAGGAGGCGGGGATCGGCGCACTGGTTCCCGATTCACAGTAAGCGACTATTTCTCCCCCTGCTTTCGGTGAGTTGCGGAGTGCACCATCTTCTGGGAAGGCATTTGCATTCCGGGAGGTTGTCATGCTTGGGGTTGGCGATGGTTCTGCTGTGTACCTTGCGTTGCATCCGGTTGATTTCCGCCGCGGGATCGCGGCGCTAAGCAGCTACGCGCGGGAGCATCTTGGTGTTGCACCGGATTCGGGGGTCGTGCTGGTGTTCCGCTCGCGGCGTCCGGGGCGGGTGAAGGTACTGTTCCACGACGGCAGCGGGATGGTGCTGGTTGCGAAGTGGCCGGATCGGGGTTCGTTCCGCTGGCCGCCGGTGTCGGAGGGTCTTTTGCGGCTTTCGCGAGTAGAGTTCTCGGCGCTGTTCGATGTCTGTGACTGGCGGGGCCTCAAGGCCCCTCGGCGTGCGGTTCGGGGCTGAGGATTGTTCCGCAGATGGCGAGGCATTGATCCCCCGGCGGTTTGAAGGGCTGCCATGGCATGAGGCTTTCGACATCCTTGCACCCGTCGCGGATTTGAACCAGGACATGGGTGAGCCATGCTTCCGGGTCGACGTTGTTGAGGCGGCATGTTGTGATCAGGGTGTTGGCACGAGCCCAGATGTCGATGGCATTCTCGGATCCGGCGAACAGGGAGTTGCGCATGGTGAGCTTGACGGGTCGGTGGGCGTTTTCGCCGCGATTGGAGTGCAGGTCGAGGCGGCCGTCGTCGAGCAGGCGGATGAAGCCCGGCCAGACGCCGTCGGCGAGGCCGTATCGGATGGCGGCGGCCTCCGCCGAGACTTCGGGCAGGCGGCTGGCGGCGGCCTCGAGGAACGCCTTCCATTGTTCGAAGGCGGGCTTCAACTCGAGCTGCCGCACGCGGAGGCGCTCATCGGGATGCTTGAACAGGATGGGCTTCTCGATGGCGAACAGCTTGCCGATCCGCGCAAGGGCCTCATTGCGGAAGCGGGATTCCGTCAGATAGTGGAACTTGCGTCTCCAATGCGTCATACAAAACTGAAGGAAGACGGGTCCGGCGGGCCGCGCGGGGTCGGCGAGGATGTTGTATGCGGCGTAGCGATCGACCTGGGCGAGGCCGGCGAAGTCCCGCAGCATGGCTTCCGGGATGGCCTTTCCGCGCCCCGGGCCGGACCAGAAGAGCGCCGCGGGCGGCGCCGGCCCGGCGAAGGTGCGGTCGTCGCGCAGCGCGGCCCAGAGGTAGCCGGTCCGGGCCTTTCCGAAGCCCGGTTCGAGGAACTTGACCGTTGTCTCGTCGAGGAACAGCCGGTCGGCGCTGAGGACATGCGCCTTGATGGCGTCATAGAGCGGCTGCAGGATCTCGAAGCCCCGGGCGATCCAGCTGTTGAGGGTGGCATCGCCGATGAGGATGCCGTGGCGGGCAAGCCTTTGCGACAGGCGGTAGGAGGGGAAGTGGTCCTGGAACTTTGACGCCATGGTGTGCGCCAGCAAGGCTTCCGTGGGCAGTCCGCGGGCTGTCACTATCACACTGTTGACACGGGCTGTGTTGTGTGGCACACATGATGCATGCAGATTGGCTTGCGACAGTTTTGCGCGGAAACTCTTTCGTGGTTTGAGTGCGCGGTCCTTGAGGGAGGCGCGAGCCGGAGCGCGCTTGCGAGCGAGTTGTGCGCTCGCGCGAACTGGCGCAACGCGCGGGGCGAGCCGTGCGTTTCGTCGGCGCGGAAGATCCTGCCGAGGCTGGCGTCGCAACTGGGGTTGAAGCTTCCGGCGGCGGCAGCGCCGCCGCCAGCGGGGGATGCATTGCCGTCGCATCCAGACCTGCATGTGGAGACGACGCTATCGGCTCTGGGAACGGTGTCGCTGGAACCGGCCGAGGGTCGCGAGGGTTCGCGGCGCTTCCGTTCGATGATGGCGTCGCACCATCCGGAGGGGGTTCCGCGGCATCCCGGCAAAGCGTTGAATTATCTGGTGATATCGTCTCGGTTCGGGTGTTTGGGTGGGATCGGCTTCTGCGCGGCGAGCTGGCACCAGAAGGCGCGGGACCGGTATATCGGCTGGAGTGCGCGAGCCCGTTGCGCGGGGTTGGGGCGGATGGTGAACAACCACCGCTTCCTGCTTCTGCCTTCGGTGCGGGTTGCGGACCTTGCCTCGCATGTGCTGGCGCAGGCGACAGGTCGGGTTGCGGACGACTGGGAGGCACGGCATGGTGATCGGCCGGTGCTGGCGTACAGCTATGTCGGCCCCGAGCATGCCGGGACCTCGTACCGAGCGGCGGGCTGGGAGGATGCTGGCGCGACATCGGGACGCCCGCCGGGCCGGCGCGGGGCGGGGCCGGTGCGCCGGGTGTGGATGAAGTCGCTGCAGGCGGGCTGGCGGGAAGCACTGTGTGAGGAGCCGGAGCGGGTTGCGGGGCGGATGGGATCGCTGCATCTTGGCGCCGACGCCGATTGGGCGGAGCGCGAGTTCGGCCGGGGCACCCATCCCGACGGGCGGGTGCGGCGCCGGATCGAGGAGATGGGGCGGTGTTGGGAGAAGCGTCCGGGAACGCCGCTTCCGGAGATCTTTCCGGACCGTGCATCGCAGGAGGCTGCGTACCGCCTGCTTTCGAACGAAAGGGTGGCTGTGGACGACATCCTCGAGGGGCATCGCGAGACAACGGTGGAGCGCTGCCGGCATGCGGGTGTGGTGCTGATGGTGCAGGACACCACCATGGTGAACTACGACAACCTTCGCGACGCGACCAGCGGGCTGGCGGCGCTGGGCGGCGGCGGCAAGGGCACCGTGGGGGTTCCCGTGCATACGACGCTGGCGGTGGCACAGGGCGGGCGCCCGCTTGGCGTTTGCGCGCTTGAGGGCGACTTCCGCGAAAGCGTCGAAGCCAAGGCCGCCCGGGAACCGGGCGTGGCGCAGGAGCCCGAGAGCGCCCGCTGGCTGCGCTCGCTGGAGCAGGCGGCGGCGGTGGGACACGCCTGCTCGAACACCCGCGTCATTTCCGTCGCCGACCGCGAGGGAGACATCTGGGGTCTGTACGCCCGCCAGGCCGAGGATCCCGCCGCCGCCGGCCTGCTGGTGCGCGCCTGCCGCTCGAAACAGCGCAAGGTGCTGGTGGACGGCAAAAAGGTGGACCTCGGCAAGCACATGGACACTCTCCCGCCCTGCGCATCGCGCAGCATCGAGATTTCCGCGCGGGGCGGCAGGGCGGCACGCAAGAAGCGCAAGGCCGTGCTGGCGTTGCGCATCGCTCGCGTCGAACTCATCGCGCCCGAAGGCAAGTCGCCGCACACGCTGCCCATGACCGCCGTGCTCGTTGCCGAGCGCAACCCGCCGTCCGGCGCTCGCCAGCCACTCCGCTGGCTGCTGCTTTGCTCCGAAGGCGAGGCCACGCCCGAATGGGCCGACCGCATCCGCCAGTGGTACGAAACGCGCTGGTCCATCGAAGAGTTCTTCCGCGTCCTCAAGACCGGAACCCGCATCGAGGACCGCCGCCTCGACGATGCCGAGGACTTGCGCAAGTGCCTCGCGTTCGACGCCATCACCGCGTGGCGCGTGTTCGATCTGGATCGCGCCGCCAGGGAAACCCCTGACAGGCCCGCCGACGAGATCATGTCCCGAGACGAAATCTTCATGCTCTATCTGGGCCTGTACGACTACCGCGTGATCCGCTGCCGGGCTCCGCCCGACTATATCCCCGACCTCCGAACCTTCGCCATCGATCTCGGTCGATATGTCGGCTTCATCCCATCCAAACGACAGCCAATGCCCGGTACCGCAAAACTCTGGACAGGAATGACATACCTCATGCAAGACACTGCCGCACTCCAACGGATGAGAAGGGCCGGAATGCTCCGCGAAACTCGCCAATGATCTCTGCGTCAACTGTGCGGTAGTGACAGGCCCCGGAGACCTCCGGATGGACCGACGGTACCAGCCCCTTGCGGATCCAGCGATAGAGCGTTGTTCCCGTCACACCGAGTTCGGCGGCGGCTTCAGATACGCCCAGAGCCGGCACCCCGGAGGCATCCGCCTCCGACGGCGGGCAGACGGCAATGCCATGGCGGCCCCGCAACGCGGCAACCCGTGATGCCGTGTACGGCAACCCCCGGGCCGTCACGCGCTTCTGACGATTGAGAATCCGGGCGATCTCCCCATCCGGATAGAATGCCGCCAGCCGGCGCAGGAGGTCCACCGTGTCCGCATCGTCGCGCTTGATCTCCCGATGTCCAGTGAGGATCGGCAGTTGGTGTTGATCGCTCCGCCCGCCCTTCCATTGCAAGACCACACTGATCTGCATGGCATTCCGGTCGATGTTCAGGATCACTTCATCAAGCAGGCAGGAGAGCAGACGCTTGCGGTCCCGCGCCGTTGTCCCCTCAGCCTCCCACAGCGCCGGAAGATCCCGGCCGAGAGACGCAAGTCGTTGAGGATCCGGCGCCCGGGGCTGTTCGGCCTCGGCCACCTCAAGCTGCTGTTGCGCGCGCTCCAGCGCCTGCAACGCCTGTTCCCACTCCCCTTCCAGCGTCGCCGCAATCAGGCGGTTGTCGGGATCAACCTGCCGATAACGTCGCGCCGCAAGAGACGCTTCGTAGGTGCACCGCTCCAACTCAAGGCGATAACTACGCTGCGCCGTCTCCCTCTCAACGACCAGCTGCTGCTCGGCCTGCAGTGCCGCCTCCAATCCTGCCGGGCCCACCGCCTCCAGAAAGCACTGCGAGACCAATCGGTCAATGCGAACGCCTCCGACCGAAAAACAGCCGTCGTGGCTGCCAAGGGTGTTCATGCGCCCCGAGCAGAGATAACGCCAGGACTTGTTGTACCGGCTGCTCATCGAGCGGCCGCAGTGGCCACACACCGCCAGACCCTGCAGCAACGCTGGGCCTTCGCGCAACGCACCACGGTCCGAAGCCCGCTTCCCCTGGTTGCGGAACAGCTGTTCCTGGATCCGGTACCAGCTCGGCAGATCCACATACGCCTCATGATGGTCCGGGATCCACACCCTCCATTGCTCGCAAATCGGCCCGTCCACCGGCCCGCCCTGGCGGGCCCAGGCATAGACGCCGGCCATCATCGGGTTCTTCAGAATCGCCTGAATACGGCCGTAGTCCGCATCCCGCCAACTCACCTGACCATGTCTGCAAACCGGAAAACGCACCCCCGAACCGCGAAGAAGTTGCGCCGCCGCACGGGCCGAACCAGCCTCGAGAAAGGCACGGAACACACCCTCGATCGACGCCTGGACCTGCTGGTCCGGATCCTTCGACAGCCGCTCCCCGTTCAGCACATACCCGGCAGGAAGATGGCTGTACAAAGCCCCGCGCATCGCCTTGTTGCGCTTGCCGCCCTCCAGGCGAGCCTTGATGATCGACAACTCCGAGGCGGAAATTGTACCCTTAATTCCGAGCACCAGGTCGTCGTCGTTGCGACCCGGAGCATAGACATGACTGTCCTCGACGATCACCGTGTTGCTCCGGCGGCACAGATCCAGAAGTTGAAACCATTCCACCGTGTTCCTCGCCAAGCGCGACACCTCAATCCCGAACACCGCACCCACATCGCTCACGGCAATCTGCCGGCACAGCTGGTCAAACCCCCGACGCCGCCCAGCAACCGCGCCGCTCATCCCGAGGTCGCCATCGATCGTCTCGACGCGACCCTCGGGCCAGCCAAACTCCCGCGCACGCTCCACCAGCGCATACTGACGCTCGGTCGATTCCCGGTGGTTCCGCACCTGCCCCGGACTCGACTGGCGCACATACACGATCGCAAGACGCGACAGCTGCTCAGCCGTGATCCGGTCCGTCACCGTCCTGCTCCCGAACCGCCAGATGGACCATCAATCTCGCCAGCTCCGCCACAAACTCTCTGCGCGCATCCTCCGGGATCGCTTCCCATCGATGCTGTCGATCCTGCCATTCCAGCAGGCTGAACAGCGTGTGTTCCTGATCCGCGTCCATCCGCCTCTCGTCGCTCCAACGCACCAACAAGTTCAGCCAATGCTACAAAATCCGACAACCAGCCATATAGTGCAACCTCGCAAGGCATGCTCGCCTCAAGGCTCGTCCAGCGGGCAGGAATCCACTGCCGCCGACCGTCCGGAAACTCAGCCTCCACGATCAGCCGGCCCGATCCTTCCCGGCGACGGCGGTTGCCAATCCTGATCGTCTGACCGTCGAAAGCGTGCCCGCGGCGGCAGAGAACAATCGCTTGCTGCTCAATTCCGTGTTTTATAGCAATAGAAAAGGAACGTGTGGACTTGGTGCGAGGAAGTGTTTGCAGGCGCAACGCAGATTTTCGACTATTGGCATGCTGCACAGCATCTCCAGGACGCCTTGAAAAGCGCCTATGGCGAGGGCTCGCCACAGGCGCAGCGCCACTTCGAGAGGCTTCGCGAAGTCCTGAAGGAAGAGCAGAAGGGAATCGACAAGGTGCTCCGTTCGCTGCAGCGGCTGGCCCGCAAGCACCCGCAGCGAGGCACGATCCCCCGCGTCCTGCGGTTCTTTCGCAAGCAGCGGCACCGCATGCGATACGCCGAGTTCCAGCAACGCGGGCTCCCTATCGGGAGCGGCATCGTCGAGGCCGCAAACCGGGTGCTCATCACTCAGCGGCTCAAGTGCTCCGGCATGCGCTGGTCCGAGAGCGGTACCGGACAGGCAATCCTGAGCCTGCGCGCCCTGTGGAAATCCGACCGCTATGGCGCTGCATGGAACCAGATCATGCGCGCCATGAAACCTGAAGCTTGCCAGTTCCGATCTCACGAACGGCGCAACATGTTGAATCTCGTGAACTGAGCGGATTTACTCCATAGGGAATTTTCACCCGTCGAAGAGGTGGTTGCGCAGGGCTTGCTGGACCGCCACGTGTCCCGCCATCCGCCAGTATGCCGTCGGGGAACCCGCGGCCACGGCGGCTCGGAAGTGCGGGACCCCCAAGCGACGGAGTTCCTGGAAGCGTCGGCGACCGTTGTTCCACTGTCGCCAGAGATACGCGCGCAGTCTGCGGCGTACCCACGCCTCCAGGTTGGTGAGCACGCGAGGGGTCTGACAGAAACCGAAGTAGCTGCGCCATCCGATCAGGTATGGTTTCAGCGTTTCAATCATCTGCGGCAGACTGATGCCTCGCGTCCGGCGTGTGAGGTCCCGGATCCGCGCCTTGAACTTCGCGAGCGCTTGCGGCGCAATGCGTCGTTCGCTCCCGTCGTTCGAGATGCTGAAGCCCAGGAACTTACGCTCCTCCGGTCGTGCTACCGCACTCTTTGCCTCGTTGACCCTTAGCCGAAGCTTCGTGGTCAGGAACCGTGTCACCGAAGCCATGACCCTGTCGCCCGCTCGGCGGCTGCGAACATAGATGTTGCAGTCGTCCGCGTAGCGGCAGAACCGATGCCCGCGTCGGGCCAGTTCCCGGTCGAGTTCATCGAGTACGAGATTGCTGAGGATGGGCGAAAGTGAACCCCCTTGAGGGGCCCCCTCGTCCACCGGTCGTACCAGCCCGTCCTCCAACACTCCGGCCTTGAGAAAGGCTCGGATCAGCTTGAGCACCCGCTTGTCGGAGACCCGCTCGGCAATCTGTGCCATCAGCCTGTCATGGTTGACGCGATCGAAAAAGTTTTCCAAATCGATGTCGACCACGAACCCGTAGCCCTCGGCAACATACACCTGTGCCTGGGCCACTGCCTGATGGGCCGAGCGGCCCGGCCGGAAGCCGTAGCTGTGTTCGGAGAACGTCGGGTCCCACTGCGGTTGGAGAACCTGCAGCAGGGCTTGCTGGATCATCCTGTCGACGACACAGGGTACGCCGAGCTTTCTGATCCCCCCCTCCGGCTTGGGTATTTCGACCCGCTTGACCGGCTGTGGCTGATAGGTTCCATCGAGCAGTTGAGACCTGATGCCAGGCCAATGCTCACGCAGATGGTCCCGCGTTTCGTCGATGGTCATCCCATCCACGCCGGGACCGCCCTTGTTCTTTCGAACGCGCTTCCACGCTCTTTCACAATTGGCTCGTTCGCATACCTCCTCCATCAGTCTGTCCGTCGGCGCCGGGCTTTCGAGAGTTGACTTCGCCATGGATGGTTCGACCCCTTGTAATCCACCGACCGGGGGTTCACCCCAATCGTGTGGATGAAGGGCCAGACCAGGCTGGTTTTTCTGCCGCTTTCCATTCATGAGTCGTCAGTCCTACTTGCCTCTTCCCATCGTTCGGGCCTTCGGTCAACGTTCCCGGCTCGGCATATCTGTCGCTCCGCCTTTCGGCACTGGAGTGCCTCACTAGCCTTGCCGACTGCTTGACCTACTATGCCCTCTGCTGACTTCTGCGCCGCGGTCAGGTCGCCTTGCGGTTCCCTCAGTCCCATCGGGACACGGCGCAGACCTCCCCAGGTAAGCTCGATCGCCTTCCCCGCACACCTGCCGGATCTACAAACTTGGCCCTTGATGGATATGGACTTCGCGACTCGTTGCCCGCTCGTCCGACCAAGCCTGCCTCGTATCCGGTTCCTGTCCGTCAGGTCGCGGTTTTGATTCACGCTTCCTTCAGACACCCCCTCGCGAGAGTGCCCTTGCGTTTCACTAATCCTTCACCTCCATCTGGTTGGATAGAAGACTTTCACTTCCCAGCTATCGAGCATGCTGGGCACACAACGAAGCTGCTACGCAGCATTCTGCGTATGAATATTGGCCTTGTCTGACGAGTCTGTTCGGTAGTTGTCGATCGGTCTGTGTCTGATTTCCTGAGTATTGCATGTCGAGTTGGGGCTACGGCTGCACGGATTGACGTTGCGGTCTCCGGTGGCCCGTTCATGAGCGAGGAAGGGCAGGTGTTGTGCGCGCCAGCTGTCAGCAGACCGGGGCAGCGGAGCGTGCGGACCCCATCAGCCTGACGGCTGCTGGCCTCCCCCCTGCCACGCCGCTCCGCTGCCCCGGTCGAATGCCGGTCGGCAGCGCTGCTTCCGGCCCCCTGGTTCAAGCGGGACGGGAGACCGGCGCGGGGAGCGAGGACTGTAGCCACGCTCCTGGCAGGAGCTTGCTGCGTGCCTCGGTCCCCGGCCTACCATCGAGCTCCAGTACGGATCGCGCCCGGCAATGCCGGGACGGTCCATTCCCTCACAAGGAGATCGATGATGACGAAAGATACAGGGGAGCGTGTCTCCCCACTTCGCCAGCGCATGATCGATTCGATGCGGATTGCCGGCCATGCCGACAGTACGCAGCGAGAGTATCTGCGCGCGGTGTCGCGACTGTCGGATCATCAACGGCCGTTCGCCGGACCGGCTGTCGGCGGAGCAGATCAAGGCGTATGTTGCACAGCGGATTGGCGAGGGGCTGAAGCCGCGAACCACGAACGTAATCGTCGCGGCCTTCAAGGTGTTCTACCGGAATGCGCTCGGCAAGCCGGAGCTGGTGGATAGGCTCGGAATGCGGCCGAAGAAGGAGTTGCTGCCGCGCCCGATCGCGCCGGAGGACGTGGAACGGCTGATCCACGCCACCTTCGAGGGTGCGATTCTCGCATGGCGGGCATTTTCGAGGATTTGTCAATTTACAAGTTTTGCGCCTATAGCACGATCAAGCCGCCGCTTTGTGTGAGTTTGGGAAGCGGTTGTCATTTTCTGCGGGCGTTTGCTTGTGGTGATCGAGTATGGCAGTCCAGGCGGCGTCGAAGCGCTCGGACTTGACGAGCGCTCGGAAGGCGAGGATGGCCTTGCCTCCTTCCATTCCCCAGCGCTGGCCCGACCTTTTCATCCTGGCCCCGACCAGGGTCTTATATCGTGTTGCATGATGCACTCCTTGTAACATTTTGGTAGGTGCGTCCATTTCTTCTTTGGGTCCGCCGGGAGTTTCCGGGAATCTGCACGCGTTTGCGTTCTGCATTGTTTCGGCTGCAGTGAGCCGCTGCACTGCCACGGTTGGTATGATCCGGTGCGGGACCGGGAAGTTGCGTCGCATGTTCACGGTGCCTCGCGGATCTTCTGCGTCGGGCCGGCGTTGAGCCTCTGCTGCGGGCCGGGGCCGGGAACGGCTCTGTAGACGTGGGTGATCTTCCTGGCCAACGGAAAGGGTCTCCTGTCAACGATTCCAGCCCGAGCCCATTGTCGGACGGTGATTGGAGCAACATGGAAGCGTTTCGCCAGTTCGCCGGCTGTGAAGAACTCTTCTTCGTGCATCCTCTCGAGTTGCCGGGCAGTCCAAGTCTTCAGCTTGTAGCGGTTCATGATGTTGCGGACACGTTGAAGGGTCATCGGCTCGCCTTGCCAGTTGGCATGTCCTTGCCGGTTGAGCTCCTCGGTGGCTTCGGGTTCCGGCAGGGTATCGAGCAGGGCATCCAGCGCCTGGATAGTGGCGGGCCGGGTTTTCCTTTGCTTCCATTGTGGCATCGGAACCGGGATCGGATCAAGATGCTTGATATGCCCGCCCCGCATGCGTAAGCCGATTCGGACGGTTTCGCCGTCGCTGCTCAATACCGCATCCTCGACCAGGAAGCCGAGCAGCCGCTTGCGGTCCCGGGCTTCGGTTTGCGGAGCATCCCACACCTTCGCGAAGTCCTCTGCCAGTTCCCGGACCTTGCGAAGCTGCGCGGCGGACATTTCCATTTCCGCCTTGTCCCGGAAGATCTCGCGTTCCCGGCACGCTTCTTCCAGTTCCTGCAGCCGAGCGTTCCATTCTTCCTCCAAAGCCGCCACCACCTGGCGGTTGGCGGGATCGACGGCATGATGCCGTCGCCGGGCCAGGTCCGCTTCGTAGCGAAGGCCTTCGATCTGCTCGCTCCGCCGAGCGTCGGATTGGGCGAAGTCGGCGCGAACCTGTTCGTGGACGGCGAGGGCGAGGTCAATGTTGCTGCGGTTCATTGCGGCAATGGCGAAGCCGGTCACCGCCTTGTCCACCACGGCGGCGGGAATGAAGCGACAGCCATTGGCGCGACGATCCGTCGGACAGGTGTAGTGATACCTCTCCTTGCGCCCGCGCGCAGGATTGGCGGACGCGTATCGGACCTTCATGCGTTGGCCGCAGGAGCCGCAAATGGCACGCGACTGCAGCAATCCCCGCCCATCCCCCAGATTCGCGACGCGGGAAGCCGTCATGTGCAACGGATGGTTGCACGACAGGATCGCCCTGTTGGCCAAGTATGCATCCCAATCGATATAGCCGGGATGGCTGCCAGGGATGCAGACCATCCATTCCTCCATGGGCAATTTCCGTGAGGTCTTCGATCCGTCTGCCTTGTAGCTGTGCCGGCTGCGCCCGTAGACGTAAGCGCCCGCGTAGCGGGGGTTCTTCAGGATGTTGAGGATCTTCCAGTCCTGCGCCGGTTCCCAGCGGAGCGCGCCGCGGTCTGGCCCCGAGCGAATGCGGGTTGGCAGCAGGATGCGCTGGTCGCGGAACCAGCGCGCCGTCGCGCTCGAAGAGCCGAGTTCGGCAAACTTCGGGAACACCAGCGCAACGGCTTTTGATACCGCCGCATTGCCGTGAAGCGCGATGCCGCCCTTCGCGTCATACTCGAGCCCGACCGGAAGAAGTGTCCGCAATTCCCCCCGCAGCGCCTTGCTTTCGCGCCCGCCCCGCAGCCGCAGCTTGATCGAATGGAGCTCGAATTCGCTGATCGTGCCTTTAATTCCCAGCAATAGGCGATCATTGCTGTCCTGCGGATCCAGCACCGCATTCTCGTCGAGAATGAGGGTGTCGGCGAGAGCGGCAAGGCGCAGAAGTTGATGCCAGTCGGCGCTGTCGCGCACCAGGCGGGAGACTTCGAGGCAAAGCAGGATGCCAACCTGGTCATTGGCAACCCGGTCCATGAGCTCCTGAAAGCCGCAGCGGTTTGCGCTGAAGGCTCCGGAGAGGCCCTGGTCCTCGTCGATGACCCGGATCTGTTCCCCAGGCCAGCCGAGCGCGGCCGCGCGTTCCTGAAGGCCATATTGCCTGCGTGCGCTCTCCCGGTTCCCGGCAACCTGCTGGGGAGAGGACTGGCGCACATATAGGATGGCCTCCCGCTCCAGGTGGCGGGCGCGGATTTTTCGCGCGCCTGTTTCATGAAGCATTGCACACCTCCCGGCTGTGGGCGGGTAATGCCGCCTTGCGGATCAAGCGCGCAGCTTCAGCCAGCATCGGATCCGGAAGCCTGCAGCCCGGCTCATGGGAGGGACTGCCGCGTGGGATGCGGAATCCGTCGAGCTGTGCAAGAGCGGCGTTCATCCCGCCGCGCTTCAGGAGATCAATGCCACACGAGGAGTCCCCGTTCATAAAGCACCTGCGCCATTCCTCGTAGACCCCCACGACGTCGTCCATCCAGGGCTGCCTTACGGTTCCGAAGTTTTTTTTTGCCTGCGCTCCAGCGCCTTCTCGATGGCCCGCGGATGCAGCTTCAGGCCAAACTCCGCTTCCACAAGAGGAACAAGCTTTCGGGCACCGACGCGGCCGTGGCGTTCCCGATGCTCGAGAACAAACCGGAGAACCTCCGGCGAAATCTTGTGCGGTGCCCGCGGCCCCCGCTTCGCCGGCAGCAGCCCCGGCAGGCCGTCCTTCTCGAAGCGCGCCATGCTGCGCGCGCAAGTCTTGCGGGAAACGCCGAAGCGGCGGGCCGCTGCCGCCACGCCCCCATGACCGCCGCGGGCCGCGCGAACCATCTCGTAGCGAACCTGGAGAAGATCGGACGGATCGAAGAAGCCGCCGCGCCGGAACAGGGGGTCGGCGACCCGCTCCGGCTTGCGGTTGAACAATCCCGCCCTGCGCAGTCGCTCCCGCTTGCCCTCCGCGTCCCGATCTTCCGTCATGGTAATCTCCCGCGTAAATGGCCCCTAATATTTTACGCAAATAGATGACGATTGCAAATCCGCCGAAAAACCGGCCGAAACTGCCGTGCTTTACAAAGGAAAGCTGTACGAGGAGTGTGGAACCGGCATCACGACGGCGTAAAAATATATGCCCATATGGCGTAATCATTTCTGGACCACCTCTCTCCCTCCCGCGCACACCGCGGAAATCGCTTCCGACAACGCAAGAAGGTCATCGACACGAAACAGGGAGCGGCCGACTGACACCTGCTCGAACGGGTCGACCAGCCGCAGATCGGTCCAGGAAATCGCCGCAAAACCTAAGCGGACGCGTCCATTTCCTTCATCAACGGCGTAGTGCAGGCTCCGGTTGCGCTTCGCAACCCAGCCATCGAACAGGAATGTCCGGCCAAAATACGGATGCAGCGGGTGGGTGATCACTATCGTCGGCGGACAGTCCTTCGAAAGTGTTCCATTCGCTGTATCCCGGTACGAGCTTTTTGCATGCGCTTTCGGTCACGCCGGACCCGATCGGGATGTTCATGGCCTGATGTTTCGCATAGCTCATGCGGTTCCGGTGATTGCGGAAGTAGTTCAACTCGCTCTCCAGTCCGGCATCCAGCCTGCCACCGGAGGTCCAGTAGTATCGCAAGGACCGGATCACCTTTTCGGCTCCCTCTGGATCGTCCCGGAGGATCTTGCGGTATCCTTGGAACCATGTGCTGCGGGCGGTGCTGTCGTGGGGGAAGATGTGCTCGGCGGCCGCGGCGAGGTGTTGCGCTGCATGCCAGAAATCGATCAGTTGGAACGCCTCTGGAACCAGGGCGGACAAGAAGCGCCAATTGTCTGCGGCCGCGTCTGCGACGGCAACAAGCCGCAAATCGGGCCGGAGCCTGGTGACATGCACAAGTTCCTCCTCCAGCCGCTGCTTGAGGGTTGCCTTGCGGTGTTCGGGCATCTCGCCGAAATACACGGTGTGCAAGCGGACGCCCTGAGCATCGTAATAGGAGATCGTCCCGACGGACGCCTCTTTCCAAATCATTGGCCTGACGGCACCTTTCCCCTCCAGGAACATGGGGAGCATGGTCCCGTCGAGGGAGATGCAGACGCTCACCGCCTGCGCCGGGATCGCCTCGCCCGCGCGCATCGCCACAAGCGCGTCGTCCGCGCAGCCGCTCCAGAGACGGCCTGCATCGACCGCCAGGCGCTGCAGGCTACTCACCGAGGCTCCCTCGATCCCGAACTTCCCGTACAGCGACACACAGTCCCGTGGCGAGAGAGCGCTCATCAGATACACTCCCTGCTCCGCAGCCCGCTCCGTGAAATAGCCGCCCGCAAAGCAAACTTGCTCGTCGACCGGCATGATCGCGGCCCCGGATTCCGACCGGTAGCGCGGTCTCGAATACTCCACCGGCCCGGCCGAAGTCATCACCCTGCGCGGTGTCGCCTGTACCCGACGGTGCCGCCTCCCGCCACGAAACACATGCCGCGCGCCATCATCCAAAGACTCGATGCCCGCTTTCAGAACCGCGCGCACGCAGGCCTGCGATGCAGACATCACCTGATGTTCAAACGCCGAAAACGCCGCCCCCAATGTGCCGGAGGAAAGTAGTTGGAACGCCGCGTCTGCAAACTCCCGCCCAATCGCGTCGCAAAGCGAGCGGCAGGCTTCCATCTCCTCAACGGGCGGCACACCCCCGCAAAGCTGGTTCGCAACAACATAGGGATCAAAATCAAACTCGAATTCCACCTCGGAATGGGTTAGCATGGTCATTGGAGTGCTCCTGATCTGGATGTTTTACTACTTTCAGAATACCACTGCATGTGGTCGGGGGCACTCCCCTCTTCCTCAACATCGCGCGTTCCCGCACAAATTATCGGCCGTCAGCGCCGGATTGTCACAAACTTCCCGATACCGCTCGAACGACTGCCCGTAACTCATTGTCATTGCTGAATGCACTTCCGCCATGACAGAAACACATAGCGCCAGGCGAAGGTCTGGAAAGGAGGATGAGATGAACTGAAACCTTTCATCGCAACCCAGCGGGTTCGACTCCCGCCCGGCAAAGGCGCAGCCCGCCAGCCGGAACCGAGTCTTGCATGGCCAACGGCAACGCGGGTCGTGAAGCGTAGACAGGAGATGACAAAGCGCCGCTATGGAGCGGTTTTCATTATGAGTCCCCTTCTGAAGTGTTTGAAAACATTGGGAGTTGTGGAAGGTCTTGGTCCTGACACGGGCTGTTTCCGGCCCTGGCAGCGGCGGCGGCCACGGTTTCGTCCAGTAGATCGGCGGCTCGGATGCGCCAGGGAGCCTTTGGAGCGGCTTGTTGAGCCGGGAGAACCCCCTGTCGGATCAGTCGGCGGACTACGTGGTGGTTGACGCGGAGTTTGCTTGCAGCCTCTGCCAAGGTCAGGAGTTTCTCCTTTCCGGAAACGGTCCTGCGGGATGGAAGGCCGTGATCTCCGCGGTACCGCCTCACCCGCTCGGCGTTCCAGGTGTATCCATGGGCGGACGACATCCCCATGCGATTCAGCGATGCGGCGATATCGCAATCGGACCAGTGCCCCGCCATGCTGCGCATGACCTTGGCGGCTTGTTCAGAGGTGCGCACGCTATGGGCGCCGGATGCGGGTATTCGGACCCGTAGTTGAGAATGTTGTCCCCCTCGCCAATGAATGACCAGTACGACCTCACGGGCCGTGTTGTCGATATCTGCGATGATTTCGGTGACGAGGGTGCGCAAGAGTTGCTGGCGCGTGCGCATGGTGGTCGTTGGCGCATTCCAGGCGGCTTCGAGATCAACGGCAAGTCCGGTGAAGTCCGGCATGCTTGAGGTCGGCTCTGGCACGTGCCGGATGCGTGTTTCGCCGGCCACAACGCGCTGAAGCGCCTCTTCCCAGCGTTTCTCCAATTGCGCCGCAATGAGTCGATTGTCAGGGTCGCAGGCGGCATAGCGACGCTCTGCCAGTGAGGCCTCGTAGCGCACCTGCTTCAGTTCGAGGTCCACGATTTTCTGCTGTTTTGCTTGCGCTTCGCCGTACATCCGTTCGGCCTCCAGAGCCGCTTCGATCGCCATGGGTGCCGCCACGCGGATGGCCTCTGCGGCAAGGGCGGCATCGATGCGTTTCGCGGCGAACCGCAGACACGTCGGCAGCCCATGCACATGGCCCTGTCTGCACAGGTAGACAGCCCGCCCCGGGGCTCGGCCCGAATAGACCACCTGCAGGCGCCGTCCGCAACGGGCGCACGAGAGCAGCCCGGCGAGCAGTGCCCTGCCGCCTCGTCCAGACTTTGAGCCGCCGCTCTTGCCGTAGTTGTTGGCCGCGAGGCGGGCGAGGTTGCGCTCGTATTCGGCCCAGTCGATGTAGCCTTCATGGTGGTCCCGGATGATGACCTCCCACTGCTCGACAGGCTTGTCATGGCCGGAACTCTTGCGCAGACGCCCGTCAACGACGACCGTTCGCTGGCCGGTCTTGCCCCAGGCGTAAGCGCCTGCATAGAAGGGATTTTTCAGCGTGGTGTGGACGTTGCTGTAGCTGATCAGCCTCCATTGAGGAGCGAGGCCTCCGCCAAAGGGAGACGGAAAGCAGACTTCCTTCGCTCGCAGTGCCAGCGCAACCTGCCGTGCACTGCCCAAGTCACGGAATCGGGAAAAGACCAGTCGGATGGTCTCCTGAATTCGTAGGTCGGGATCGAAGACGGGACCATCGGCTTCGCGATACCAGACGTACCCGACCGGAACGTTGATACGGAGTTCACCGCGGCGCGCCTTGTCTTGCAGCGCCCCAAGCATCCGGGCACGGAGAATGCCACTCTCGAACTCGAAAATGCTACCTTTCATTCCCAAGAGGAGACGATCATTCGGAAGTCGGGGATTGTAGACACCATCCAGGTCGATCACGCGAGCATCGAACACACCGCACAACTCCAGGAGCTGATGCCAGTCACGGCCGTTGCGAGCGAGCCTGGAAGCATCGAAGCAGAACACGGCACCGACCTGTTGCCCACAAAGCTCGGCGCACAATCGCTCGAAGCCGGGCCGATCCATCTGGCCATTCGCCGTGATCCCCAGGTCTTCGTCGATCACCTCCACATCCCGAAAGCCGCGACTGTGGGCGGTCGCGACAAGTTCGTATTGCCGCCGCTGACTCTCCAGGTTGGTGAGGACCTGTCGGGGAGTGGACTGGCGGACGTAGACCACCGCCTTGCGGTTCAGGACCGAATCGGCAAGCACATCAGGCATCGTCATCGGGATCCTCGTCCCTCTTGAGGCCTGCCGCCTCCAGCAACAGCCAAGCTAGTTGGTGGACGGCCTGATCGCGTTCGCTTCCGGTCAGGTTCTGCAGTTCGCCGTCGTCGAGAACCAGCGATAGCTGGGTCGTGCGTGGCAGTCGTGTCGGGTGCGCAGGGGCGGTCATCGACGTTCTCCCGGGAATCGCGCATGGTCTCCCGGCATTCTCTCCTCAAACCCAATCCGATCAAGAAGTGGTGGAGTTCGACCAGCGCCGACAGCGATGCCCGCGGCTCGCCGAGTTCCATTGGCGCGCAGGCAACCGCGTCCAGCATCCAGGCCGCGATCAGTGCGCCCTCACCGGGCGAACTCTCGACACGAACAAACTCGCCTGAGGCGTGCTGTTCACGCCTCAGTTCCCGGACCTCGCAGCCAAAAAGAGGATGCCACGGATAATGGACCCTCGCCGGTCGCCCGATATGGGCAGAATGGGAAGGGCTCCATTGAGCCCCGAAAGTTCCAATGATGACGCCCTCGCTGTTGTGTTACCGGGGGCAGCACCGGAAGCACCGTCACGGCGAGGTGCCACGGGTCGTCCGGGGTCGCGGGAACGGCGCGAAGTCATGGGATGGGTTGCCAGGCAACCTGGGAGATCCCGCATTTGCCCGTGGAGGTAGGTTCCGGAAATGGAGATCCGGATGACCAAGACTCCTGGCCCGGCGCGAGGCTTGCTTACCGCCGGGATCGCTTTGGCGGACACGAAACCGATGCAGGCGCCCACGGACCCGGCTGGCGAATCAATAAGCCGAAGGGCGTGCGGTGCGGGAAGTCGTAGCACCCTCATAGTACCGAGGAGGGCGGGGAACCGGGGCCACCGGGACCCGCTGGAGGGAAGGGGGGTGTCTCCTGGACAGAACCGCGGATGAGACACTTGGGGAAACTCTGGGTTCCATAACCGAGTCAACGCAACAGCCGCGGATAGCCGTGCGGGTGTGAAATCCTTCGGACTTCCGCCTGCGGCACTTGGCCCTGTGCCTAGTGCGAACCTGCCAGGAGAGGAACCGGATGCGCTAGTGCGCGCACGTCCGGCTCTGCGAGGGGGGGAGCTCGGTAACGACTCCCCCTACTCGGCCCCCCAGAAACCCCATTCAACGCCTTGCTGCACACTCCGATCAATCCACGACAGGCCGGCGACAAACCGGAAAGGCTCTGCTCAACGCCTTCCAGGGCGCACACGAATCCGACGACGAGAGAATGAGATTGTCCTGGGCGCGAACCGGACTCTGTTGACATCCAAGCAGCAAGACGCTACAACTCGTTACCCGAGGACGGAGCGATAGGGGTGGAAACTCCATGGATCAGGCATTCCAAGCCAAAGGGGTGTTTCGGCGCGGCAATTTGCACGGTCATTCGAACAACTCTGATGGCACGCTGCATCCCGAGGCAGTGTGTAAGCTGTACCGTGATCAGGGATATGACTTTATTTCGGTCACTGACCACTTTCGTAAAGTCTACGGCTATCCAGTCACGGATACGCGGGCGTATCGGGACGAAGCGTTTACCACGATATTGGGTGCGGAATTGCATGCCCCTCGCACGTCGAGAGGCGCAATTTGGCACATTTTGGCTGTTGGTCTGCCGCTAGATTTCGCGCCGCCCAGCGAAATCGAAAACGGGCCAGAATTGGCCCAGCGTGCGTCTGATGCGGGTGCATTTGTGGCCATCGCGCACCCCCACTGGTACCAATTGCAGATTGAGGATGGAGAGGCGTTGCAGGCCGCCAACGCCGTCGAAGTGTACAATCATACCAGCCAAGTTAATGCTGACCGCGGCGATGGGCTTGTCTTTTATGATGCGATGCTCAGTCGTGGGCACCAACTACACTGCATCGCGGTCGACGACAGTCACATCATAGTCGACGACACTTTTGGTGGCTGGGTGATGGTCAAGTCGGAACAGAACACGCCGGAAGCAATTTTGGCAGCTCTCAAGGCGGGAGAGTTTTATTCCAGCCAGGGTCCCGAAATACACCAAATCGCGTTTGAAGATGATCATGTCGTCATCCGATGCTCTCCCGCCGAATCCGTAATGCTTCTTGGGCCCGTATCGAAGGGTGTGCGCGTTCATGGTCGCAATCTGACGTCAGCGAAGTTGGCGTTCAAGGATTTCGCGAACGAGTGGTGCCGGGCCGTAGTGGTGGACAAATCCGGTCGCAGGGCGTGGTCAAATCCTCATTGGTTTGAGTGATACTCTCGATGCACGCGAATAAAATTTAACTTTGCAGACATTTTTGGGAGGAAATAAAATGTCCAGAATACTTATCGCGACGGCGTTGGGGCTCAGCTTGCTCGCCTCCAGTGTCGCAGCAAAGGAACTCAGGATTGCTCTGTCGACGCATATTTCCAACGTGGATATACAAGATACAACCGGAAACAACGGCGCACCCATGATGTATCTACCATATGAGACATTGATTGAGCGCAACAGCTTTTCTAGCCCTGTGACGTTCAAACCGGGTTTGGCGACCGAGTGGAAACAAATCGAACCGACGGTTTGGGAATTCAAGCTTCGGGAAAATGTGAAAATGCACGACGGGACTATGATGGATGCATACGATGTGGAATATTCTCTAGACCGAGTCTTTACAAAATCCCAGCCGGAGTTCGAAGCCGCTTGGGGTCGTTGGTTCTACAACTACAAGGACGTAGAAGTCGTTGATCCGATGACCGTGCGGGTTCACACGATCAAGGAAGATCCGCTGTTTGAAGTCATGATGTCGGCCCGGATGGCCGGAATTACCTCAAAGGAACACTATGAGTCCGCGGACTATGAGGATGCTGCTCAAACTGGCATTGGTACGGGTCCGTACAGGATCACAGATTTCGTCGCAAGAGATCTCGCCGTGATGGAGCGGTTTGACGATTACTGGGGCGAACCGGCACCGTTGGACAAGATCACTTTCAAGCATGTGAAAGAGGTCGCGAGCCGGGTAACCGGTCTCGTGAACGGAGAGTTCGACTTGGTTACCAACATTCCGCCGGACCAGGAAGCCTCGATGCAACAGCCTGGCCTCAAGACACTGGGCGTGACTTGGCCTATGTTCCACGTTTGGATCATCGCTCAGAACAACGAGCCAACTGATGACCCCAGAGTGCGAAAGGCGCTTCGGTTGTGCACCGACAGGCAGGCTCTTGTCGATGGCTTGTGGGGAGGCAAAGCGCATCTCCCGATGGCACACCAGTTTTCGGAATACGGTGAGCCTTACTACGTGCCAGGGTTGGATTTGATAAAATTCGATCCAGAGCAAGGCAAAGCACTGTTGGCGGAAGCGGGCTACAACGGTGAAACGGTGCTCGCACAATTCCCAAGATCATACTATCTCTATGGTGATCTCGCAGCTCAGGTTATTCAGCAACAATGGGCTGAATGTGGGATAAAGCTGGAATTGGAAGAAGTGGACAGCATCGACTACGATGTCGTCAACGTGCGCGCATGGTCTAACCCGATGTATTACCCGGATCCACTCGGCGCGATGGACACACACTGGTCTATATATTCATGGGTTGGGCAACGCAATCTTTGGACACCCACTCACCCAGAATGGGCGTCTACCTATGAAACGGCGCGCTTCTCGACTGATGTCCAAGAGCGAAAGGATGCCTACTTGAAATTGCTGGAAATCAGCGAAGACGAGTCCGGCTGGCTTTTGATGTATGAGCCGCATGAATTGTACGGCATGGTAGAGGCGTTGACTTTTGAAATTCCGATCTCTCAACGGCCATATGTCTTGCCTTTGCGGGCCGGCGAATTTACTTTCGACAACTAGTATTCAGATAATCGAGGCGCAGGGCGGGCCGTTAAATCAATGGCCCGCCTTGTCGCTAGTGGGGGAATACTTGGATTTATATCGGGACGAATAGGTAGAGCGTTCCTAACAATGTTCGTCGTCCTGCTGATTTCTTTCATTGTCGGACGACTTTCAGGAACTCCTTTCGAGGTTATGTTTCCAGACGGCCTGACGGTCGATCAACAAGCGGCACTGGAAAAGAAGTTCAAGCTGGACTTGCCCATACATGAGCAGTTCACACTGTATGTCACACAGCTTTTTGAAGGCGACTTTGGTCGGTCTCTATATACTGGAGAAAAGGTCTGGGCAATGTACGCCTTTCGCATGCCGGCCACCTTGGCGGTCGGCAGCCTTGCCCTGCTCCTTGGGGTCATTGTTGGCCTGCCTTTGGGAGCTCTATCGGCGCTCTACCGGAAGAATATCGGAGTAACGGGAGCTTTGCTCCTGGTATTTCTGGGTTATGCCGTGCCGCATTTCGTGATCGGCATAGGCCTGATTCTGCTGTTTGGATACGTCATGCAGATCTTGCCGACCACGGGCCTTGACACCTGGCGTCATTTTTTCCTCCCAACCATCACTTTAGCCATTCCGATGATTGCTGTATTAGCGCGCTTCATGCGAGCTGCAATGCTGGACGCGATCGGGCATGACTACGTTTCAACCGCCACTTCCAAGGGTTTAACCGACGCGCATATTGCCAGAAATCACATTTTTCGCAATGCCCTTGTTCCCATTATATCAGTCGTGGGCCTAGAAATTGCGGGTTTGCTGAACGGCACAATATTTGTCGAAACAGTTTTCTCGTTGCCCGGCGTGGGAAGAATATTGATCGGCGCTGTCGAGCAAAGAGACTATCCAGTCCTGCAATTCGGATTGATTGTATACTCACTGATTGTGGTTACGGTGAACCTAATTGTCGATTTGCTCTATGTTGTCGCTGATCCCAGAATTCGACTGGAAAAGTAGATGAGCCACATTTCGCCCTTTGCTATCAGCAGCTCAGTTTGGAAGTATTTCCAAGGCATTAAGCCAGACCGAGTATGGGTCTGCAGCATTTTGCTCCTGGGAATTGTGCTTCTTGGTTTGCTGGCGCCAATCATCTCTCATATCGAACCAACCACAGTCAATCTGCTGGCAAGGTCCGAACCGCCGGTGTGGTATGAAGCCGGCAGTTGGCACTATCCTCTAGGAACGGATAATTTGGGCCGTGACATGCTGTCTCGTTGTTTGCATGGTATCCGAACGAGCTTTGGCATAGCAACCCTGGGACTCATTTTTAGCGCAATCTTGGGAATTTCCATGGGAATGGTCGCGGGTTTGCTTGGCGGCTATACCGATGAATTCTTGATGTTCATTACAGATGTCTTTATTACCATACCCAACCTTCTCTTGCTCTTGGCGGGAATCGTTTTGTTGGGATCTGAGATTTGGGTCCTGGTAGTGATGATTGGGCTCATCCGCTGGGAAGCCTATGCAAGGATTGTTCGTGGGCAAGTTATGGCCCTCCGCGAGTTGGGTTTTATAGAGGCGAGCCATGTTCTCGGGGCGTCCCGATTGAGGGTCGCGGTAGTGCATGTCCTTCCGAACCTGATGTCACCGCTTACCGTTATCCTCACCTTGAGTTTTCCATCGGTACTCTTGATGGAAGCGGGGCTTTCCTTTTTGGGCGTCGGGGTGCAACCCCCAACGCCCTCGTTGGGACGCATGATTGGCTCGGGCAGGGACTATCTTTTGGACGCTTGGTGGATTTCCGGGATGCCTTCCATTGTCATCGTATCTATCACCATGCTGTTCCAGTTGATCGGCGACGGACTTCGCGACAAGTTGGATGTACGCCTTGATGGCTGACCCGAACAGCAATAGGAGTTTGCTCCTGTCCGCGCGGGACGTGAACGTCAGCTTCGAAGTGTCAAATGCAATTGTCCAGGCGGTTCGAGATTTGCGCCTGGACATCTTCGCTGGAGAGACTCTGGCTTTGGTCGGTGAGTCCGGATCAGGCAAGTCTGCGTTCGCCAAGTCAATTCTGGACATGCATCAGCCCCCATTCACACGCCGAAGGTGCGTGATCCAGGGCGACATTGAATATCATCGTGCGTCGGGTGTTCTACAGCTTGTGGGTGCAGATGGTAAGACAATGCGCGCGGTACGAGAGAAAGAGATTGCAATGATCTTTCAGGACGCTATGTCCTCGCTCAACCCCGTCATCAGGCTTGGCAAGCAAGTCTACGAGGCCCTGTCCTATGTCCCAATTGACCCATCCAGGCGCTGGCTCAAAGTCTGTGAAATGCTTGACGAAGTGGGATTGGGGGGGAAGCGGTATGCCCGCGCGTTTCCCCACCAACTGTCTGGCGGCCAGCGTCAAAGGGCGATGATCGCAATTGCGGCTGTCCGGTCTCCGAGGTTGCTTATTGCGGATGAGCCAACCACCGCGTTGGATGTAACAGTTCAAGCGCAGATTTTGAGCTTGCTTAAGCGGGTACAGGCTTCCTCGAACATGTCCATGTTATTCATAACGCATGATCTCGGAGTGGTTCATGATGTCGCCGAAAGAGTGGCCGTAATGTGCGCGGGCCAAATTGTGGAGTTGGGACATGTCTCGCAGGTTTTCGAGGACCCGCAGCATGCGTATACTAAGTCTCTTCTCCAGAATCGTCCAGGGCCCACACGCAAGCGCAAGGCGAAAGTGGTCACCGCTGAGATGCCTAACAGGATGAGGAACTCCCGGTTTCACAAGCATGCAAGTGTGAAGAGATGAAATCGATTGTTGAACTCAGCGACGTGAAAGTGAGTTACAGCGGCGGACTGTTGCATCGCGCGCCGACAGTCGACGCGCTTCGGGGCGTATCTATCCGCATTAATCAGGGGGAACGCCATGGTTTGGTCGGAGAGTCCGGATCCGGAAAGAGTACCCTTGGCAGGGTTATACTCGGTCTGGAAAGACCAAGCCATGGATCCGTTTCGGTGGCGGGTTTCAATCCCTTTGAGTTGTCCAGGTCTGAGAAGCTTGAATTTCGTCGTCGGGTGCAACTGGTTTTTCAAGACAGTGTTGCTGCCTTTAATCCTAGACTGACCATCGGCAAATCTTTGGGCGAAGGCTTGGAAATTCATAATATTTGCAGATCGAGCCAGCGATCCGACCGAATTGCAATGCTATTGGAGGCGGTTGGACTTCCTCAGGAATTCTCCGATCGGTTCCCACACCAAGTCTCTGGAGGCCAGCGTCAGCGCGTAAATATTGCGCGCGCGCTATCCGTTGAACCTGACGTCTTAGTTGCAGATGAACCAGTATCCGCGCTGGATGTCTCCATTCAGGCGGAAGTACTGGATCTGTTTGATGACCTTCAGCAAGAGCTTAAGCTAACAACGCTCTTCATCTCGCATGATTTGAACGTGATTCACGAAGCGAGTGATTACCTTTGGGTCATGAAAGATGGCAAGATTGTCGAGAAGGGCACGACACAGGAGATATTCTCAGGTCCGGAGCACGAGTACACTAATTTGCTTCTGGCCAGTCTTCCGGGGCAGGGTCTTCAGTCGAGGTAGGGACCGGGTTGCCCCGGCCCCCCCGCACAGTTCCCGGCGCTCCTATCGCGACCGACCAAACGGGGCAAAGTCGACGAACGGGGATACCGTTACCCCGTTACCCGTTACCCGGGGCTGCTACCGGGGCTGCACCGCTCGCTGGCGCGCTCCCGAAACACGGTCCGATGACGGGGCAGCGACCGGTACTCAGGGTTTCGCGTGCTTGGCGATGATGGCGGTCAAGAATCCGGTTCCCGCCATGTACCTGCCTTCTTGAGGGCGTTTGCCACTTCGCGGGGCATGTAGTTTTCGTCATGCTTTGCCAGGATTCGGTCGGCGTGGAGCGTGCCCGCCGAATACTGTCCTTCGGCGACGACGCCTTGTCCTTCACGGAAGAGATCCGGCAGCGCTCCTTGATACACGACCTGGACCGAGGACTCGAGGTCCGTAACCTCGAATGTGTGGAAACCGTTGTCCCCTTCGCGGACGGTTGCCTCTGCCACCAGACCGCCTAGGCGAATTCGACCGGGCAGCGACGTTCCGCGCTCGATCAGTTCCGTGGGACCGAAAAAGAACACGATGGAATCCCGCAGCGCGGTCAGGACGAGCGCGGCCGCCCCCGCGAGGAGAATCGCCGCGGCCAGGATCATCAGTGCACGCTGGCGTTTCCGCTGTGAAGGATGGACAAAGTTCGTGCTCACGCAGCACCTTTCCAGCCGGGTCCCGGTGTTCTGTCCAAGCAGCGCGTACGATTCCGCCATGACAAGGATGTTGACGGGACTGTCCGTTTCTTGAGTGGCCGAATGCCAACCGCGGTGGAGAATACCGCGGAAACGAAATGGCGGCTCCCAATTCGGGTTGCGCAACGACGCGCGAGGGAGACGATGGGAGAGGCGGCCCATGGCACACCGCAACCGTCCGTTTCTGCAGCGGGCTTCCGGGAGGTCGGCGCGGCCGTTTCCGGTCGTTCCTGAGCGCGGTGATGCCGGACCTTGCGGAGCGCGCCATGCCTACGGTTGCAGTCCCCGAATATCCGGAGAAGCGAATTGCGGACTTGCGCCGTATCATCCGGTGACAACCGCAACCCGCGGGTCGACCGGAAGCGGATTACTTCCCTCCGGGGCTTGCGGAAGCCTTGTGGCGCCTCCGGATGGCAATCGTCACGCCGATTGCGCCAGCAGCGAAGGCTGCGGCCGGCAAGAGCCAAACCACAAGTTGCCCGCCTTCAGTGCGGGGCGCCAGGCGCACATAGTCTCCATAGCGGTCCACAAAATAAGAGATGATCTCGGATTCGGGGCGGTCTGCCACAAGTTGCTCCCGGATGATGGCCCGCATCTCCGCCGCAAGGCTTGACTGCGAGTCGTACAGGTTCTCACCCTGGCAGACCGGGCATCGAAGCTGCTGTGCGATTTCCCGAACGGATTGCTCAAGAGGATCCTCGACCACGTATTCCGGAGCGCTGGAGGCCTCAAGGGGTGCCGCCGCGGAACAGAGCAGGAGCGCGAGCCCCGGTCCAAGATGCCATCTCATGGCTCGACGCCCAGGTCATCGAGAATCGCGTACGCCGTTTCCCGGTCGATCGGTCCGATGTGTCGCGCCCGGATCGTTCCCTCCGGATCGAGGAAATAGGTCTCAGGCAGGCCGTAGACACCGAAGTCGATCCCCGTCCGTCCGCGCGGGTCGACGGCGCTCGAATACGGATAGGCGCCGTACCGCGCAAGGAATGACCGCGCTGCGTCTGGCGTATCCCGGTAATTGACGCCGAGAAGGGCGACGTCGTCGCGGCCACCGAATCGCTCGCCGAGTTCGATCAAGACGTCGTGTTCCGCTCGGCAGGAAACACACCAGGACGCCCAGAAATTGATCACGACGACGCGGCCCTCGAAGTTGGCGAGGCGAATCGGGTCGTCCCCTTCCAGGGCGGTGAGTTCGAACGCCGGGGCTGGCTTGCCGACCGTCGCCGACCGGATGTCGGATGGATCGCGGGTCAGGCCGAATCCGAAGGCAGCGATCACGATCAGCGGGCCCGCGATGGCAAGGATCCTCCAGGCGTGGTTGCGCATTGCAGATGCTCCTCAGGCGGAGACCGCACGGCCTGGCGGGGCCGGAGCGCGCTGACGGCGTCGCGGAGTCGTGAGGGAGACCGCGGAGCCGAGGACGACGATCATCCAGCCGAGCCAGATCCAGGAGACAAGGGGATTGCGATAGGCACGGACGGAAACGCGCCCATCCGAGAATTCACCTTCGAAACTGAGATAGAGGTCCTCGAGGAAAGTCGACCGGATGCCCGCTTCGGTGGTCACCATTTCGCCGCGGGGGAAGTCTCGCTTTTCCGAATGCATTTGCGCAATCGGCCGTCCGTTCCGAGTGATATTGAAGTTGACCCGGCGGGCTGTGTAGTTCGGCCCGGCCACATCCTCCTTGCTCAGGTATTCGGCGACGTATCCGCCAACTTCGAACCGGTCGCCAGTTTCCAGGATCAGCGTGTGCTCCTCCTTGAACAGCCCGGAGCCTACGAGGCCCAGCGCGATGACCAGGATGCCGAGGTGGACCGTAAGCCCGCCATAGCGGCGGCGGTTCGCTGACACGAGGCCAAAGAGGGCTGCGGGCAGCGGCGCTGCCGCGATGCGGGCTCGGGTCCGGGCTTCACCGTATATGTCGAGGATGATGGAGCTGGCCGCGAAGGCAACTACAGCCAGGCTTGCGGCTGCGATCCACCTTTCCGTAGCAAGCATGGCGATGGCGGACACGGCCGCCAGGACCGCCGGCAGGCGGAACTTTCGGCGCAGGAGAGAGGCGCTTGCACGCCGCCATGGAATGACAGGTCCGATGCCCATCAGAAGCACCGTACAGAGCATGATCGGCACCATGACCCGATTGAAATAGGGGGCCGACACGGAGAGCTGGATGCCGAACAGGAACTCCGCAAAGAGGGACAACATGGTGCCGAAGAACACGGTGAACAAGGCGACGATAAACAGCATGTTGTTGTAGAGGAGCACCGATTCTCGCGAGACCGCGGAAAGGGCCCGGTCCCTTGGCTTCCCCAGAGAGCCTGCCCGCCATACCAGCAGACCGAAACTGGCGGCAAGGGTGACTGCCAGGAACCCGAGGATATAGACTCCGCGGTCCGGGTCGACGGCGAACGCATGCACCGAAGTCAGAATTCCGGACCGAACGAGGAAAGTGCCGGATAGCGAGAGCGAGAATGTGGCAAGAATCAGGAAAAGGTTCCAGACACGATGGAATTCCCGGCGTTCCTGGGCCATGATCGAGTGCAGGAACGCAGTTGCGGTGAGCCATGGCATGAAAGAGGCGTTCTCGACCGGATCCCACGCCCAGTATCCACCCCAGCCCAGTTCGTAGTAGGACCAGTAGCCGCCGAGCATGATTCCGCTGGTGAGGGCGGCCCAGGAGAACAGTGTCCATCGCCGCGTCGCAGCGATCCACTCCGACGTGATCACGCCTCGTGCCAGCGCTGCGATGGCAAATGCGAACGGAACGGAGAAGCCGACATAGCCGAGATACAGGAGGGGTGGGTGGAAAATCAGCCCGGGGTCCTGCAGAAGCGGGTTGAGGTCGCGGCCCTCCGGCAGGGCAGGGTGCACTTCCGTGAAGGGGCTCGAGAGAAACAGGATGAATGCGATGAGACCGGTCTGGATTGCGCCGAGGGTCATGGTGATCCAGGGCCCCGACAGCGGGTGTGTATCGCGGTGCAACCGGGCAGCCAGCGCTGAAAAGACAACGAGATAGAGAAGCCACAGCAGCAGCGAGCCCTCGTGGGCGCCCCAGGTTGCCGTGGCCCGGTAGAGCAGGGGTAATCGGCTGTTGGAGTTCTGCGCGACGTATGCCACGGAGAAGTCCTTCGCGATGAACGCGTAAACGAGAACGGCAAATGCAAGAACGACCAGCGGCACGTTCACATAGAGCGCGCGCCTGGACACCGCCTGGAAGGAAGGCCGTCGCAGCCAGACACCCAGAGCCGCGAAGGCGGCGGACAGGATCGCCATTACGAGGGCGATTGCTGTGGACGCCATCCCGATTTCGATCGGCGTTCCTTCAAACATGCAGGCGGCCCTCTCTGTCAGGCTGTCCGTGTCGGCGCGAATTGGATTGTCATGGCAGTTCCTAGTCTAGTCTAGTCGGGAATTTGTGCTGATTCCGGTCTAGCGCAACGCCTCATACCCGCCTGTTCAGTTGTCCGGGCGTGGCGGGGACCTGTTCTCGAACTACGCTAATCTCGGCACGAAGCCGGATGGCGGAGTCATGCCGGGTCCGCGGGAGGATGGCGTCCGGACGCGGCCTCGATGTCGCGGGCCAGTCGCCGGTCACGGTAGAGCGCGAGCGCGAGGCAAACGGTCAGCAGAGCGCCGCCCGTGAACCAGGCTCCCCATACGAACGGGCCATTGCCGTCCATCCAGAAGAGTTCAGCGATCACGAGACCGTCACCCGGGGGGTGCGCGACGCGCGCAACGATGCGAGGCGCATCTCGCGAATTTGCGAACGGGTCGAGAGGAACGTAACGGCAATAAAGAATGCGAAGAACGCCGTGGCCATCACCAGCAGGGGCCAAAGCATGCTTGGGTGGATCGTGGGTCCGTCCATGCGAAGCACGCTCGCCGGCTGGTGCAGCGTATTCCACCAATCGACGGAAAACTTGATGATGGGCAGGTCGACTGCGCCGACAAGGCAGAGGATTGATGCCGGCCGCATTGCGCGCATCGGATTGCGGAAGGCGTTCCAGAGGGCGATGTACCCGATATAGATGAAGAACAGCACCAGCATGGACGTCAGGCGGGCGTCTCCCCAGGCCCACCATGCTCCCCACATCGGCTTGCCCCAGAGCGATCCGGTCACGAGGGCAATGAAGGTGCAGACAGCGCCCGGCACGGCTGCGCCGCGCGCAACCAGACCGGCGACAGGGTGCCGCCAAATCAGATTTGCGATGCTCGCCACGGTCATGAGGGCGTAGGCCGAGAGGGCGGTCCATGCCGAGGGAACATGGATGTACATGATTCGAACGGAATCGCCCTGCTGGTAGTCGGGCGGTGCGATGAAGAGGCCCCATATGGCGCCGATTGCGCCGAAGACAGTGAAGACCACCAAGGCGATTGGCACGGTGTATCGGGCGATTCGCAAGAAAAGGTTCGGCGAAGCAAAGCGGTGCAGATCGACGGTCATGGGTGTGCGTGCCGGCATGGGCGGGAGTGAGCGGACAGCATACCGTTCCTGCCTGGCATCCAACACCCTGAGGCCGCCGCAATCAACGGGCGTTGCTCCGGGCGCTGCGCGTTCTCCGACGACGCGGCAGGCACGGTGCCGCACTGTCTTGCAGCGGGTCGCGCCGGCTTCATTGCTCCGCCTGACGAAGGGCCGCCGCGATCGCGAAAGGGGATCCTGCTAGCGCGGTCAGCGAGAATGCGCCGAGGAGCAGCATTGCCTCGCCTCGGGCGGCGAGAAAAGGATCCGAGGCGACGGTTCCAAACAGTAGGGCAGGAGCCGCCAGGGGAGCGGCGAGCACCGGGACGAGCACGCCTGGCGACCGCATGCTCGCTGTCAGTGCAGCGGTGATGCCGCCCAGGAGCGAGAGCGCAGGCGTGCCAACCAGCAGGGACAGCGTGAGGCGCAGGGCAGTGTCTCCCGAGGCTCCGTGCAGCAAGGCCGCCACCGGTGCCACGAGAATGAGCGGCAGACCGGTCGTCAGCCAATTGGCAGCACATTTCGCGAGCCCCAGCGCCTCCAGCGGCAAGTGCGCCGTTCGGAAGACCGCGAGGGAGCCGTCCTCCAGATCGGGCCGGAACATTCGCTCCAGCGAAAGGAGGGATGCCAGCATCGCGCCTAGCCAGATCACTCCGCCGGACATCCGCCGCGCGAGGTCCGGATCGCCACCGACAGCGAGTGGCGTGAGCATGGCCACAAGGAGAAAGAAGGCCAGCGGCACGCCGGCTCCGCCACCCCGGAGCGCGACGGCAAGGTCGAGCCGAAGTACCTGCCAGCATGCGTTCACAGCAGCCACGCGAGTTCATCGTCCGGCACGGAAGTGGGCGCTTGCGCCTGCCCGATGTCGACGACGTGACCTGGCTCCGGCGGAAGCAAGTCGTGGGTCGCGATCAACGCAATCCCGCCCTTGTCCTGGTGTTGGCGAAGAAGGTCGCTCAGAATTTCCTTGCCGGTGGGGTCCAGCGTGGCGCTCGGCTCGTCGAGGAGCCAGATCGGCCGAGCGGCAACGTGCACCCGCGCGAGCGCGGTGCGGCGCCGCTGGCCGGCCGAACAGCGCCCCGCCGGCGCATTCGAGCAGTGCGAGATTCCGAGGGCCTCGAGCGCGAAGGGAACCTGCGCCGGATCGGCACCGAGTATCCGGGCCCATGCGACCAGATTCTCACGTAGCGTAAGCGCCGGCTTCAGACCGTCGAGGTGCCCCGCGTAGGCGACGCATTCCGAACACGCCGGTTCCCCGTTCCAGAGAACTGTGCCGCGCGCGGGAGGGAGAATGCCAGCCAGAGCGAGGAGGAGCGACGACTTCCCGGACCCGTTCGGGCCGCGCACATGGGCGATGCTGCCTGGATCGAGAGCAAGGCTTATGCCTGAAAACAGGAGCTGCCCGGAGCGACTGCAGGCGAGATCGGTAGCTTGGAGGCTCATTTCGCTGAAATTCCGGAAGCGGAAACCTGAACGGCGGCAATAGAAACCGGCTGCATCGCGTCGTCGACCGGCCGGCTTCGCCCGCGCATGATAGCTGGACTCGCTCCCGGCTCGCTTCGGCGGATGGCGCGGTTGCGGTTTCGCTCCCGGTGGTTGTGGCCGCGTTCAGGTGGAGGCTCGCCAGCACGTCCAGGAGCGGCGCTCCAACGTGCGCTTCTCTTGACGGATACTTCCGCGCGTGCTTGCCGCCGGAAGACCGCGATCTGGCTGTCCGAACCCGTCGGCGGGCCCGAACATTGATCATGGGCGGCACATGTGCGGCCGCGGTTGCTCCAATCGCAGCCCAGCGCGCGAGGCATGGGTCGGCGCAGTTGTCTGGGGCGGTCGGAGGTCGGTCTTCCGAGGGCCGGTGGTGGCGGAAGCGCATCGCGGACGGAGTCGTTCCGGTCTCCCCG
This sequence comes from Rhodobacterales bacterium, assembly GCA_965222665.1. Classification (GTDB taxonomy): domain Bacteria; phylum Pseudomonadota; class Alphaproteobacteria; order Rhodobacterales; family CAZPXZ01; genus CAZPXZ01. Next base: position 2,709,444 of record CBDCUM010000012.1, on the reverse strand, counting down.
ACTGTCAGGAGAGCGGCGGGGCCCGCCGACAGGACGCCGTCCCGGGCCAGGAACCCCGCAGGCTCCCCGGCGCGGCGTGCGGCGATGGCATGTGCGCGCCCGATTCGGGCAGGCACCCGCAGCCGCTCAGGCCATGGGAGGTGAGTGGATTACCCCGCGGCGCCCCGATCGCATGTCAGCGTGAGAATCGCGTGAGAATCACGAACCGTCCGGCCGCGCGTTCCCGGAAAGGCGAGGATCTGTTACTGCATGACCATGCCGCCGTCGATCATGATCAACTGTCCGGTCATGTAATCGGATTCCGGGCTGGCGAGAAACGCGGCCGTACCGACAACGTCCTCAGGATACGAATAGCGTTGCATGAGGATCATGTTCTCGGCGAGCTGGTCCATGGACTGGCCCTCCTTCTCGAATTTTCCGATTGCGACCAGATCCTTGTCCAGCTGCTTCCAGAGCTCGGTCCGCACCACGCCAGGTCCGTAGCCGTTCACCGTGATGTTGTGCGCTACGAGCGCTTTCGCGCCGCCGTTGATCAACGCGAGGACAGCGTGTTTCGAGCAGGCGTAGGGCACCACGTCGTCGAAGGCCTGGCGACTGAGTATCGAACCGACATTGATGATCTTGTACGGGCCGTTCTCCTTGCCTTGCTTGATCATCTGCTTGGCGGCCTCCTGCATGCCAAGCAGCACACCGAGGGCGTTGATCCGCATGATCATGTCCCAGTTCTCTTCGGTGACGTCGAGAAACATCAGGGGCTTGTTGATTCCTGCGTTGTTGAGCATCACGTTTATGGATCCGAATGCATCGACGGTAGCGTCGACGGCAGCTTTCACCTCCGCGCGCTTCGTGACATCCATCTCTACCGCGACCGCCTCGCCGCCCGCGGCGGAGATGCGCTCGACAACTTCCTGGCATCCGGCCAGATTGATGTCCCCGAGACAGACCTTTGCCCCTTGCGCGGCGAAATATTCTCCGATCGCCGCGCCCATACCCTGCGCTCCGCCGGTGATCAGCGCATGCTTTCCGGCAAGCCGCGTTATGTCCATTGTTGATACCTCCATCCTGCTATCGATCGACAGTGCCGGCTCCCACAGCAGCACCGGGTGACTTTCCCCCAACCGGCACAAACAGGAAACCGGAAATACAGCCAAAGTGGATTGCTTTTCATCCATAACGGATACATTTCATGTGCGTCTTGAGTGGTGGCCTCTTTTACACTGCCCTGGTAAGAGACCGCAGATGCGGAAAACGCAAAGGAGCAACTCATGCAACACCTCAACAAGGCGATTGGACTCGTTCTGACGGCGGGATTGGCGCTAGGCGCCATGACAGCATCGGCTGTCGCGCAGGACAAGGGCTCGATCGTTTCATTCAATGGCCCGGCGGGGGAAGCGTATATCGGACGCTTCATCAAGGGCATCAAGGAAACGGCTGCCCTCAAGGGCTTCGACATCAAAGTTTTCGAGAATCAGTTCAACCAGGCGGAGCAGGACCAGCAGGTGCAGCAGGTGCTGGCCGCTGGGCAGCTGCCTGACGTATTCGTCTGGTGGCCGTCGGACGCCACGGCCGGCCTCGGCTCGCTTCGCGCCCTGGCAAGGACAGGCGTTCCCGTACTGAAGATCAACCAGCTTCCGAATGAGCAGGACAAGCAGTATATCTTTGGCTACGCCGGGCCCGACGATCGCCTGCGCGCCCGCAACGCCGGCTACATGATGCGCGAGGCCGCGGCCCGCAAGCTGGCCGAGGGTGGCGAGGGCTTCAACGTCCTGGTGCTTTCCTATCCCCATTCCTACGGCGGATACGGCCTGTCCATCAACGCGTTCAAGGATGCCATCGCCGGGTCGCCCCTGACGATCATCGGCGACGTCGGTGAGGGCTTCGGCCAGGCCAACGGTTACAAGGGCGCCGCCAAGTTGATCGCTGCACATCGCGACGAGGGCATACACTATGTCTACGGCATGGATGACGCCATCCTGACCGGCGGCATCGGGGCCTTCGAGGAGGCAGGCTACAAGATGGGCGAGGATGTCATTGCGGTCGGAACCGTTTGCAATGGCGACAAGCAGCTTATCGAGGAAGGCAAGCAATTCGGAACCACGCTGCAGTCACCCCTGCACGAAGGCCAGCTCGCCATCAAGATGGTTGAGGAGTACCTCGAGACCGGGGCGCTGTCCAAGTACATCAACTTCACGCCGAACCCCGCCGTTACACTCGATAACATCGAGACGGTCGCGCTTCGCGGCTATGACGGAAACCTCTACGGGATCGACGAGCTCTGCTCCGGTGCCTGGGGCGGATAGAAATCCCGGCATCGCGCCGCCGGGGGCGTTCGGATCCCCGGCGGCAGGATTTTATCGGCAGGTTCTGGTGTGAGACTGCGGAATCAGGTGAAGTGAGATGGCTACGCTGGTGCAGCTCTCGGACATCGGCCGGTCCTTCGGCGCAATTCACGCGTTGAAAGGTGTGGACTTCGAGATCGGGCGCGGCGAGGTGATGGGACTCGTCGGCGAGAACGGTGCCGGGAAGTCCACGCTGGTCAAAATCATCAGCGGTTTTGACGACGACTACACGGGCAAGTTCAAGATTGACGGAGAGGAGGTCCGGTTCTCCAGTCCTGCCCGGGCGGAGCGCGCAGGCATCGCCGTCGCGCAGCAGGAGTTGAGCCTGATCCCGGCCATGAGTGTCGCCGAGAATATCATGCTGGCCGGCGACCGGGTTCCCGTGATCGCGACCAAACGCGGGCTTGCCTCTCGCGCGATGCCCTTTCTCGAGCAGGTCGGTCTTGGCGCAGTCGATCCGATGATGACCGTGAACCGGCTGTCCGTTGGCGAGCAGCAGCTGGTCGAGGTGGCCCGGCTGCTGGCCCACGATCCGCAAGTGCTAATTCTCGATGAGCCGACGGCAGCGTTGGGGGAGCGGGACAGCGTCCGAATTCTGGAAATGGTCCAAAGGCTTGCTGCGAACGGCAAATCGATCATCTATGTCAGCCACCGCATGGACGAGATCTTCAGGATCTGCGACCGGATCACGGTGCTTCGCGACGGCGAGAGCTCAGCGCCTCGCCCGGCGCCGGATCTGGATGTCCATTCCCTGGTTCATCTCATGTTGGGCCGGGAACTGGAGAACATGTTTCCAGCCCGCCGTCCCATCCTGCGGGAAGAGCCGCTCCTCGAGGTCCACAAGCTTTGGCCCGACGGTGCTCTGGAAGCATTCAGTTTCGATGTGTATCCCGGCGAAATTCTCGGCCTTGCGGGTCAGCTGGGCAGCGGCTCCGGCGATGCCCTTGCTGCCATGGGAGGGGCGTTGGGCGCTCGCAGCGGAGAGATTGCCCATGGCGGCAAGACGTTCCTTCCTCGTTCGCCCAAGGAGGCCATCGCGCACGGAATCGCCTATTGCTCGGATGACCGGAAGCTGGATGGCCTGTTCCTTGGCAGGCCGATCCGGGAGAACCTGACGTCTCCGGCGCTCGGCGAAGTGGCGCCCCTGGGCTTCCTCCGGCACAGGGTTGAGAAGATGCTCGCCGGATCCAACGCCGAGAAGTTCACGATCGATGTCGCCCGCCTGTCATCGGAGGCGGGCGTGCTGTCTGGCGGCAACCAGCAGAAGGTGGCGCTTGGCAAATGGCTGGCGATCCGGCCGCGCGTAATTCTGGTGAACGAGCCGACACGCGGGGTGGACGTGGGTGCCCGGGCGGAGATTTACCAGAAGCTGCGCGAGCTCGCCGATGAGGGCACGGCGATCGTGTTCGCGTCGACCGACCTGCAGGAGATCACCGGACTCTCCGATCGCGTGATCACCTTCTACCGCGGGATGCAGATCAGCGAGATTCCCTTCGAGAGGATGTCCGCGACACTCGTCCTGGAGCAAATTACGCATCCCCTCGATGCCGAGGATGCGCAGTCTCGGGCAGGACAATGAGTTCGCCAACCCTGTGGGGGGCGCACCGCCGGGTGCAATCGCTGGTCGACAGGCTGGTCGCCGAGTATTCCGTGCTCGTGGTTGTGCTCGTCGTCCTGTTCGTGGCCGTATTTTTCGCGGGAATGGCGACGGCGCCCAATTTTCTCACCATCTTCAATTTCAAGACCATCATCCGTGACGCTGCGCTGGTCGGGATCATGGCGATCGGACTCACCTTCGTCACCTTGTCGGGGAATTTCTTTCTGTTGTCCATGAAGGAGACGGCTGCGCTCAGCATCATCGCCTTCGCGACGTCGATGTCGGCCGGCTACGGGTTCGAAGTCTCGTTTCTTCTCACCATGGTGATCGCGCTTGCCGCCGGCGCTGCGCAGGGCGTGCTGATCGGGCTAGGGGGAAACCCCATCGTTGTGACGCTCGGAGCAGCGGGGCTGTTCTTCGGCATCGGCTCCTGGTGGAGCGATAACCTCGTCGTTTCCTTCCGGCGCCCCCACGGGGCCGAATGGCTCGGTACCGGCTCTTTCCTCGGCCTGCCGAACATCACCATCGCCTTCATACTGATCGCAATCGCGGCGGAACTCACCCTGCGCTACACGTCCTTCGGCCGTCAGGTCTACCTGATCGGCGCAAACCGGGCGGCCGGAAAGGCGACGGGGCATGAGAATTTCTCCATGGCGATCAAGGTCTGCACCATTGCGTCGATCTGTTCCGCGCTTGTCGCCGTCGCCTTCTCTGCACAGGTCTCCAGCGCCCATGTGAACTATTTCTCCTCGGAATTCGGCTCCTCGGGCGACATGACCATCATGGTGATCGCGACAGTCATGGTCGGCGGCAACTCCATAATTGGCGGCTTCGGCTCGACGCTTCGTTCCAGTCTCGGCGCCGTGTTCATATCCGCCGTGGACAACATGATGGTTCTTCACGGCTTCAACAGCGGGCCGCGCGTGCTCGCAGTCGGATTGATGATTGTCTTCTCCATCATCGTATTCGCGCTGCTGCGCCGCGGTAGCCGATCACAGGAATAGGGCGCACGAACATGGTTCGAATTCGGAACTGGGTCATCGAGAACCACGATCTCGCCTTTGCGATTCTCCTTGCGGTCTGCGTGTACGCGTATTTCGCCTCCACCAACGAGTTGTTTCCGACCCACCGCACGATTTTCGCGATCATGGAACGGTTCGCAGTGCTCGGACTTGTCGGACTCGCTCTGACGCTCTGCATCATCGCAGGCGAGATCGATCTCTCCATCGGTTCCAACGCTGCACTCGCCGCAGTCATCGTGGTGCGGTTCACGGATAGCCTGGGCGCGGAAACGGCTTTGCTGATCGCCGTCTCGATTGCAACTCTCGTCGGGGTCATTCAAGGCTACTTCATCGCCTACCTCCGCATCCGCGCCATCGTCCTGACGGTCGGAACGCTCATGCTCCTGCGCGGTGTGGCGCTCTTTGCCGCGGAGGAGAAGACGGTGATGCTGACGGACTTCCGGATACCGGACTTCATCGCCACCAAGATGCTGGGCTATTTTTCGCCAGCTTCCATCCTCGTGATCATCATGTTCGTGCTGGTTGCCATTTTCATGAATTTCACGCGGTATGGGCGCGAAATCTATGCCATTGGCGGAGCCCGGAAGGAGGCGCTGGCGGCAGGAATCGACCTGAAGCGCCCCATGATCATCGTATTTGCAATATCCGGATTCTGCGCCGGCCTTGGCGGATGCATCATCGGGTTGCGATCCGGTACCGCGCAGGCGCTTGGGCTGCAGTACTTGCTGCTGGCAGGAACCGTTGCCGCCTTCATCGGAGGAGTTTCGATCCTGGGCGGCCGCGGCGGTGTCATCGGCGCCGCGATTGGCACATTGACGGTGAATTTCCTGAATACAGGCCTGGTGTTCAACGTGACCCCGGCATTCATGGTGCAGCTCTATCTCGGCGCGCTGCTGATGATCGTGATCATGTTCCAGACCGGCAGCCGGGTGTTCGACGAGGTTCAGCGGCGCAGCCAGATGCTGCGGGACGTCGACCGACGAAGGGGCCCGCTTCTGTTGCGCAAGGCCGGTTCGCGGTTTGCCGGCGCGCCCTAGGAGTCTCTGAAATGGAGTGGTGCGACCGCCTGGGTGCAGGCGCTCGATTGCAGGGGCGCGAGCACCGCATGCCGGTCCCGCGAGTGCCCGGGGCAATGATTGGCACCGCTCATGGCCTATAGCAGCCAGCAGACCGTCTGGCGCCAGCGATCGGCGGGCCCGCTCACCGGACGACCGGAAGGACCTTACGAGACCGCGGATCTCGGGTATTCACTTGGCGTGTCAAGCCAGGAATTGCTGCAGTGCCTGGATTTTGTCGAGCAGCTGGATACCGAGGCAGAGCGGGCGCTCAGTATCCGCCGGGGCTACAGCGAACTCCGCCTGCTTGCCGCGCTGATGCGCAACCACCTCCGCGGCAAGCTCACAACAAGCACCACGCTCGTAGGCGCCTCCGGCCTTTCCTACGGAACCGGCATGCGCGCGATCGCATCCATCGAGAAACGCGGGCTGCTGGTTCGCCGGCCGCGCACGCGGACCGGAAAGTCCTTCTCGCTCCACCCAACCGAGCAGTTGATCGAGGAATGGCAGGAATTCGCCCGGCGGGCGCGGTCGCTGATCGGCAGCAAGTTCGAGAGCTGCAGCGTGAATTCCGAACAAGGATACTACTTCGGCGCCTCCTTTGGCGACGGACACATTCTTCCCCTTCCTTCGATCATGGAGACGAAGCTTCCTCTGAGCCGGGGACTGCGCATTCTTGTTCATGCCGATCCGACATTCATGGCGATGCATGCACTGAAGAAGCAGTTTGAAGCCATCTTCGGCGTCGAAATCAGGAATCGGGCATTTTCCATCGACCGGCTGCGCAAGGAAATTCTCGAAAATGCGGATGCCGCCCAGTCCCGGTACGACATTGTCGCATGCGATTTGCCCTGGTTCGGCGAAATGGCGCACGCCGGACATTTCCTGCAGCTCGACGAATTGATGCGGGACAGCAGGCTCGATGTCGCGGATTTCCATGGCGTCGCCATGGCAAGCGCCCGGTACAAGGGGAAGCAGTACGGCATTCCGATTCAGACTACGCCGGAATTGCTGGTTTGCCGCCGGGATGTCCTTGACACCCTGGGATTGGATTCGCCGCAGACGATCGAGGAGACCCTTGCCGCCGCAAAGGCTGCCCACCGTCCGCTGGGCGGCATGGCCGGAATTGCGTGGAATGCGGCGCGGGGCACACCGCTCGGACATTCCTTCATGTTTGTCTCGGCAGCGTTCGGGCAACCGGTTCTCAATCTTCTGAGGACAGACTACGGATTCGACGGCGAGAATGTCGAGGGCGAATGCCTGCGACCGATGTTGGATTCGCCAGAGGCACGGGCGACCGCGGAGTATTTTCTGCAGCTTCTGGAATATTCCCCTCGCGGCATCCTCAACATGTCATGGTACGAGCGTGCCAGATGCTATGCCGATGGCGAGGCTGCCATTGCCTATTGCGCGACGCTGCTTGCTCCCCTGTTCGAATTGGATGCGAAGTCCGCCGCATACGGCAACACGGTCTACCTGGCGCATCCCCGTGGTCCCGGCGGGGCTGCAGTTGCTCCGCTTGGGGGTTACGCGCTGGCAATCCCGTCCAATGTGCCGCCCGAACGCGTCAGGCCCGTCTGGACGGCCTTGGCGCTTCTTGGGTCAGCCCCCGCCGTCAAGCTCTATATCAAGAACGGGAGCCTGGTGAGTCCCCGATTCAGCGTCAGCATGGATCCGGAGGTGCGCCGGATATCGCCACTGATCTCCATCGTGGACGAAATGGCGCGCCGCGGGATCGTGCAGATGTGGCCCCGGCCGCCGGTCCCCGAAATCACCGATCTGATCGCCATCATCGGCAGGGAGATGCACGACATGCTGCTCGGCATGCAGTCCATTGACGACGCCCTGTCGAGATCGCAGAACCAGGCGGACGCGCTGATGCGCGCCCACGGGCATTACTAGTCCCGGTTGCGGCCTGGATGGGAGCCAGAGCGAAGCACGGAGTCGGGCGGGGCGCCTTCATTCGTGACATTCCGGCTGCCGTTCCCGGCAAGGAAATGGAATAGGAGGCAAAGGATGAATCATCCGCAACCGCCGGGCGGCAGCCCGGCAAGCAGCATTGACCCGCAATGGCAATGGGGCCGGAGCATTCCGGCCTGGGGCCATAGCGCGGTCGACTTCGAGCGCCGGGTGGACTTCGACCGGTTGCGGAATTACCGGCTCGCGCGGGCGCGCGCAGCGCTGCAGCGCTCCGATTGCGGCGCGCTTCTTCTCTTCGACGTCAACAACATCCGCTATGTCTCCGGCACCAAGATCGGGGAATGGGAGCGGGACAAGATGTGCCGTTTCGCCCTTTTGGCGGGGGATGCTGAACCGTATGTCTGGGACTTCGGCTCCGCCGCAGTCCATCACCGGTTCTACTGCGACTGGCTGCGTCCCGATCACTGCCTTGCGGGCGTCGTCGGAATGCGCGGGACGATACCGCCCGCTTTCGGACTGATGGCGCATTACGCGGAGGAGATCGCCGATCTGATCCGGCAGGCTGGCGTCGCCGGAATGCCGGTCGGGGTCGACTATGCCGAGACCGCGATGTTCTTCGAGCTGCAGAAGGCGGGGCTGCAAATCGTGGACGGCCAGCAAGTCATGCTTGATGCAAGGGAGATCAAGAACATCGACGAATTGCAGCTCCTGAACCAGGCGGCCGCGATGGTGGATGGCGTGTACCACATGATCTACGAGGAGCTGAAGCCGGGAGTGCGGGAATGTGACATTGTGGCCTTGTCCACAAAAATGCTCTACGAAATGGGCTCCGATGATGTGGAAGCAATCAACGCGATCTCCGGGGAGCGCTGCAACCCTCATCCCCACAATTTCACGGATCGGTATTTCCGTCCCGGAGACCAGGCATTCTTCGACGTCCTGCAGAGCTATCAGGGATACCGGACGTGCTACTACCGCACCTTCAACATCGGCATGGCGACATCCGTGCAGAATGAGGCCTATGTGATCTGCCGTGAGTGGCTGGACGCCGCGATCGAGCTGATCAAGCCCGGTGTCGGCACCGACGAGGTCGCCGCGGCCTGGCCGCGCGCCGAGGAATTCGGGTTCGCTGACGAGCTTTCGGCTTTCGGACTTCAGTTCGGCCACGGCCTCGGTCTTGCGCTTCACGAGCGGCCGATCATCAGCCGCGTGTGCAGCCTCGAGAACCCGATGGAGATCAAGACCGGAATGGTATTCGCGCTGGAGACCTACTGTCCTGCCAAGGATGGCGTTTCGGCCGCCCGTATCGAGGAGGAAGTCATCGTCACTGACACGGGATGCGACGTCATCAGCCGTTTTCCGGCCCAGGATCTCCCCATCGCGAACCGGTATTGAGGAACGCAGATGTCGCACCGCGGAACAGGTTCCCCGGCTTCGGCCGGGAGCATGAACACGGACGCCTATCTGCGGATGTATCGGCAGATGGTGAAGATTCGCGCCTTCGAGGACAACGCCAACCAGCTTTACCTGTCGGCGAAGATGCCGGGCCTCACGCACATGTATTCCGGTCAGGAGGCTGTCGCCGTCGGCATATGCGAAGCGCTCGATGCGACAGACAACATCACGTCGACGCATCGCGGGCACGGGCACTGCCTGGCCAAGGGCGCGGAATTCCGGAAGATGTTCTGCGAACTCCTCGGCAAGGAGGAGGGCTATTGCCGGGGGAAGGGCGGCTCCATGCACATTGCCGACCAGGAGAACGGAAATCTAGGGGCGAACGCCATCGTTGGCGGCTCGGCGGGCATTGCGACCGGCGCGGCGCTTGCTGCGAAACGGCTCAGGACAGGACGGGTTGCGGTCTGCTTCTTTGGCGACGGGGCGCTTGGCCAGGGTCTCCTGTACGAGACCATGAACATGGCGGCGCTCTGGAAGCTGCCCGTCATCTATGCGTGCGAGAACAATCTCTACGGCGAATACACGCATGTCTCGGAAATGGCCGCGGGTTCCCTATGCGCCCGTTCCCAGGCCTTCGGAATCGAGGCCCACGAAGTTGATGGACAGGACGTCCTGGCGGTCAACGCGTTGGCCCGGGAACTGGTTGAGCGCGCGCGGGGCGGCGAGGGCCCGTTCTTCATTCTCCTCCACACCTACCGCTTCCATGGGCACCATGTCGGCGACATCGACCGCAAGTACTACCGCACGGAGGCGGAGGAGAGGGAGTGGAAGGCAGAGCGGGACCCCATCCGCAACTTCGAATCCTGGCTCGCCGGGGAGGGGATCGCCTCCGGGGATGAGCTTGCGGCTCTTTCCAGAGAGATCCGGTCGGAGGCGAAGTCCGCAGTGGAATACGCGCTTGCGGCTTCCTACCCGCCTGCCGCGGAAGTCGACATGCATGTGTTCGTGGAAAACTGAGAATTGCCATGCGAGAAATTACTCTTTCCCAGGCTGTGAACGAGGCGATCGCCGAGGAGATGCGTCGCGATCCGTCCGTCGTGCTGATGGGCGAGGATGTGGCGGAAGCAGGCACGCCGTTCAAGGTTACGCTCGGCCTGGTCGACGAGTTCGGGCCGGAACGCGTCATTGACACGCCCATTTCGGAGCCCGGCTTCACCGGGATTGCGGTTGGCGCGGCAATGACCGGTCTCCGCCCCGTGGTGGACCTGATGTTCGGTGACTTTCTCTTCCTGATCATGGACCAGCTTTGCAACCAGGCGGCGAAGGCGCACTACATGTCGGGGGGCAAGCTTAAGGTCCCGATGGTCGTTCGCACGAACATGGGTGCGACGCGCCGGTCGGCGGCCCAGCACTCCCAGTCCCTGCATGCCCTCGCGGCTCATATTCCGGGGCTGAAGGTCGCGATGCCGTCATCCGCATACGAGGCGAAGGGTTTGCTGAAGACCGCCATCCGCGACGAGAACCCGGTTGTCATCTTCGAAGACAAGCTGATGTACCAGGACAAGGCGCCGGTTCCGGAAGAGGAATACCTGATTCCCTTCGGCGGGGCGTGCGTCTTGCGGAGTGGGGGGGACATCTCGCTGATCGCGACATCGTCCATGGTGCAGGTTGCGATTGCGGCCGCGGATCTGCTGGCGGAAGAAGGGATCTCGGCGGAGGTCATCGATCCGCGCACCATCAAACCCCTTGACGAGGCGACGATCATCGAGTCGGCAAAGCGCACATCCCGCGCCCTCGTGATCGACGAGGGGCATCTGAGCTATGGCGTGACGGCGGAACTGGCCGCGCGCATCGCCGAGCACGCGTTCTACTATCTGGACGCTCCGGTCCAGCGCATGGGCGCCATGGATGTGCCGATCCCGTTCTCGCCGGCGCTTGAGGACTTGACCGTTCCCACCCCAGCGGCGGTGGCGGAGAGGGCGCGTGCCGCAGTCCGCGGAGGCCTTGCCGATGCCGCATGAAGTGATCATGCCGCAGCTTGGAATGTCCCAGGACAAGGGGTTGATTCTCGCTTGGCGCAAGGCAGTTGGCGACCCGGTCGCCGCTGACGAAATCCTCATGGAGGTCGAAACCGACAAGGCGGCAATGGACGTTCCCGCTGGCGTCGACGGCGTTCTTGTGGAGATTCGGGCAGAGGCAGGGACAGAGGCGCCTGTTGGCCAGATCATTGCCATTGTCGCAGACGATTCCGGGACTGGCCTGGTCATTCCGGCTGGGGGGAAGGAGGAGCGCGCCGCTGCCCAAACCGGGCCGACGCCCACAGAGTCCGTTCCGGCTTCTTCCTCCGGGGCCCTGCCGGCGTCCGCCGGCCTCCCGCCGATGACCGCTTCGGGCAGTCTCGGCGCAACGCCCGCGTCGGGAGCGCCCGTTTCTCCGCGCGCTTCGGTGCCGGGCGCACCAGCGAATGGCCTCGACGCCCGCCCCCAGAATACTGCCAGGCGGTCCGATTCTCCGGTCGGTAGGGTTCTGGCATCTCCAAAGGCGCGGCGGGTGGCCCGTGACCGCGGTATCGACCTCGTTCAGTTGGTCCGGCAGGGCATGCGGGAACCGATCCATGTCCGGGATCTGGATCGTGGACCGGGAGCCGCAGCCGCCCTGAACCACCTCGCTGCGCGGGTGAAACGCAGTGCGTTCGATGCGCTTCTCTCCGCCGCGGGCGAGTCGGTGGATCGGCCGAGCGTGTTCGCGGCGTTCGCTGCCGGGGCGTACCGCACACAGGTGGATGGGGGGCAGATTCTTGTGGACTGCCAGTCCCATATCGGCTGCGTGGTCTCGCTGGTGGATCCGGATCGATCCGGGCTGCTGTCGCTTTCGCATGACCCGGAATGCGGCCCACCGGCGCTCATGGTCGTGGACCTGGCGCGGACACGGCTTTCCTCATACCTGCCGGCCGCTGTGCGTGCGCCGACGGTTTGTATTGGCGCTGATGGGGACGACTACGTGCTCTCGCTGGCATTCATGGAGTCGGACTTGCCTTTCGCCAAGGCTGTCGCTTTCCTCGACAATCTTGCTGCCCGGATCGAAGAACCGATCCGCCAGCTTCTCTGAATTCGGGGCAGAAGGGCATGGTCGAGCATGGTCCGGAAAGCGTTCGGCAGACCGACCTGCGGCCGGGCTTTCGCGGGGCGGTGAAAGGCAATCCCGGCGGTCTCAGGGCACGGCTTGCCGGATCGCGCCGTCCGGCCTCATCGCGAAGAGTCGGCGGCACGGTGGCAGGAGGCGTTTCCGGGCTCCAATCTGCAACGATTCCTGTTCGAGATGCGTGAGATCGTTGCCAGCCCGTCGACCCGCCGCCTCGCGCGGCAGGCCGGTGTTGACCTTGAGACCCTGTCGCGCGAACTCGGCAGGGAGGAAGTCACGCGTCGTGACGTTGAAGAGAAACTTGCGGGAGGTCGGAAGCGGGGCTCGGCTGTGGAAGATTTTTGGGGCGTCGATCATGCTGCCTGGGGGTCTGTGTCCTCCCGACCGGCAATTGGATACCTTCGATCCGCAGCGGCGAGACTTGCCGCGTCGCAGCAGTGGATTCCCGCTGTTACCCACCACGACCGCGCTGACCTCGGCAAGATCGAACAATTTCGCTCCCGTTTGCGCGACGGCGGTGAAGGGGCCGGCACCCCCCTTACGGCGCTTGCCTTCCACGTGCGTGCGCTCGCCGCCACGCTCGGGAGGTTTCCGGTCTTCAATTCTTCGCTTTCGGCGGACGGAGGGACGCTGTGGCTCAAACAGTATGTCCACGTCGGAATTGCTGTTGATGCGCCCCATGGCTTGGTCCTGCCGGTAATTCGCGATGCGGATCGCAAGGGTCTTCTTGCCATTGCTGCGGAGATCACGGAACTCGCGGTTCGAGCGCGCGCGCGCAGTCTTCGAAGCGACGAGATGGGGGGAGCCTCCATGTCGATTTCGAGTCTCGGCGGAATGGGTGGACAGGCCTTTACGCCGATGATCAATCCGCCGGAGGTCGCGATCCTGGGAATCAGCAGGGCGGAAATCGTGCCTGTGTGGGACGGGGCTGCATTTCAGCCTCGGCGCATGATTCCGCTTGACTTGACTTACGACCATCGCGTGATCAATGGCGCTGACGCGGCCCGATTCATGGCGCAATACCGCCAGTACATTGAGGATCCTGCGCAGATTTTACTCGCGCGCTGACTTCCTTGTAAGGTCAGACGCCGATCATCCGGGACGTTCGCCGGACAGCAGTCGGACTGGCCGGTCCGCTGGCTTGGCGGAAGCCGCGACGTCATGCCGAACACGCATCCGGCGCGTCGCGTGGATGGAGCGTAAGCGACTATTTCCCCCCCTGCTTTCGGTGAGTTGCGGAGTGCACCATCTTCTGGGAAGGCATTTGCTTTCCGGGAGGTTGTCATGCTTGGGGTTGGCGATGGTTCTGCTGTGTACCTTGCGTTGCATCCGGTTGATTTCCGCCGCGGGATCGCGGCGCTAAGCAGCTACGCGCGGGAGCATCTTGGTGTTGCACCGGATTCGGGGGTCGTGCTGGTGTTCCGCTCGCGGCGTCCGGGGCGGGTGAAGGTACTGTTCCACGACGGCAGCGGGATGGTGCTGGTTGCGAAGTGGCCGGATCGGGGTTCGTTCCGCTGGCCGCCGGTGTCGGAGGGTCTTTTGCGGCTTTCGCGAGTAGAGTTCTCGGCGCTGTTCGATGTCTGTGACTGGCGGGGCCTCAAGGCCCCTCGGCGTGCGGTTCGGGGCTGAGGATTGTTCCGCAGATGGCGAGGCATTGATCCCCCGGTGGTTTGAAGGGCTGCCATGGCATGAGGCTTTCGACATCCTTGCACCCGTCGCGGATTTGAACCAGGACATGGGTGAGCCAGGCTTCCGGGTCGACGTTGTTGAGGCGGCATGTTGTGATCAGGGTGTTGGCACGAGCCCAGATGTCGATGGCATTCTCGGATCCGGCGAACAGGGAGTTGCGCATGGTGAGCTTGACGAGTCGGTGGGCGTTTTCGCCGCGATTGGAGTGCAGGTCGAGGCGGCCGTCGTCGAGCAGGCGGATGAAGCCCGGCCAGACGCCGTCGGCGAGGCCGTATCGGATGGCGGCGGCCTCCGCCGAGGCTTCGGGCAGGCGGCTGGCGGCGGCCTCGAGGAACGCCTTCAATTGTTCGAAGGCGGGCTTCAACTCGAGCTGCCGCACGCGGAGGCGCTCATCGGGATGCTTGAACAGGATGCCCTTCTCGATGGCGAACAGCTTGCCGATCCGCGCAAGGGCCTCATTGCGGAAGCGGGATTCCGTCAGATAGTGGAACTTGCGTCTCCAATGCGTCATACAAAACTGAAGGAAGACGGGTCCGGCGGGCCGCGCGGGGTCGGCGAGGATGTTGTATGCGGCGTAGCGATCGACCTGGGCGAGGCCGGCGAAGTCCCGCAGCATGGCTTCCGGGATGGCCTTTCCGCGCCCCGGGCCGGACCAGAAGAGCGCCGCGGGCGGCGCCGGCCCGGCGAAGGTGCGGTCGTCGCGCAGCGCGGCCCAGAGGTAGCCGGTCCGGGCCTTTCCGAAGCCCGGTTCGAGGAACTTGACCGTTGTCTCGTCGAGGAACAGCCGGTCGGCGCTGAGGACATGCGCCTTGATGGCGTCATAGAGCGGCTGCAGGATCTCGAAGCCCCGGGCGATCCAGCTGTTGAGGGTGGCATCGCCGATGAGGATGCCGTGGCGGGCAAGCCTTTGCGACAGGCGGTAGGAGGGGAAGTGGTCCTGGAACTTTGACGCCATGGTGTGCGCCATCAAGGCTTCCGTGGGCAGTCCGCGGGGGATCAGCCAGTCCGGTGCCGGTGCCTGCTCCGGTGCGGCGTGGCGGCACCGGGCGCAGCCGAGCACGGGACGCTCGATCACGACCCGAACGTAGCTGGCCGGGACATAATGCACCCGCTCCGCGGCCTCGGTCCGGATCGTCTTGCGCTCGCCGCCGCAGGACGGGCAGGCAGCCGCCTCCGGCTCCAGGTGGCAGGTGATCGTGGGAACGTCCTTGCCGATCTTCCGGCCGCCCGTCGCTCCCCGGGGGCGGCCACGCTTGCGTGGCCGCGGTGCCGCGCGCTCCTCGGGAAGGGGATCCACGGCTTCGCCATTCGCCGCGCCGCCGCCCGCCAGTCCTCCGGTCGGATCATCGTCCCAGATAAAGGCAGGACAATCCAGCTCCACCTCCGACACAACCGTCTCGGCCGAACCCCCCAGGCGCTCCGACGACGAACTGAACAGCATCCCCGCAAACCGACGCGCGGTGCGCACGGCCGTCTGGAATCGCTCCAGCAACTCGTCCAGAGTAGACCTGACCTTCTTCAGTTCCCGGCGCAACTGCGCATTCTCCGACGCCAGCCGCGCCTTGCCGCGATCCGCTCGCGCAAGCGCCTCCTGCAGTGCCTCCGTCTCCCCCATCCAGTGTTCGCGGTTCTCCAGCAGCCGTGCGTTCTCCGCCGACGCCAGGCCGGTGAAGCTCCGCCGCTTCCCTGGCGTGGTCTTCCGGCGGCCCCAAACCGGTCACCGCCCCTGCCGCAGCCGCGCCACGGTATCCCGCCGCAGGGGCCGCAGAAAAACTCGCTTGCGCGGAACCGAGAGCCCCGGACGGCCGTTCCGGCTGCGCCCCGTCGTCAGCCCCGCGTCATGCCAGCCCGCCGCCCGGTAACACGTCCCCGCAAACCGCGACACATCGACGAATGTCTCCAGCAAATGGACCGAATGCCCGTAGCGCTCCTCGTAGTCCGCGCCCACCCGACGTGCCACCCGCGCAAGCACATGGCTCGCAAGATGCGGAACCCGAACCGCGTCCAGGATCAGAAAGCGCTGCTGGTTCACCACAAGGCACAGACCCGCCCCGCGCGTCGCGTCACTCCATCCGATCCAGCGGTCCCGCGCCGCGCAGCGCCATGCCGCAGCCCCCGTCAGCGAGCAGCCCACGATCCGGCCCCGACGGTCCCGCGCAAGGTGCCCGATGTTCTCTCCCACCGGCGTCGATAGCCCGAGATAGTGGAACCGCTCCAAAATCGCGTGCAGAAGCTGGCGGTCCGAACCTTCCGCAACCGATACAGAAACGGGCAGGAGCGCCGACAGCGGACCCGAATACGCCTCCGATACCGACCAGTCAACCTCCAGCCCAACACGCGCCGCCGCGCTCTGCCGACGGCTTCCGCGGCCCGGGTACTGCAACGCAGGGAGTCGGATCAGACCTTCTCCCGCAAGCTTGCGAAGCAGCGAACGCGCGGCAATATCCTTCACACGGCCACGGCCGTCCCGCCAGCCCCAGCGCTCGCACAGCGCAACCGAAAGCCGCGAGCGGCCCCACTCCGGGTGCGCCGACAACAGCGCACGGATCTCCGACAACTCCGCAGAGCCGACACAACGGCCTTGTACTATCCGGTCCATGCCGGGCAGCGTAACACAACCGTTTCGTTGAGTCCAGCCTCAGGACCCTGAGTCCAGGGACACGCTCGAAGCAACCCCAAAACCCAATCCAAATCAACAACGGCACACCCACACGAAACGCCCAATATCGTTCAGCAGGGGGTAAAAAAGTCGCTTACGATGGAGCAAGCGGATCTCCAACTGAACGAGGATTCCCGACTTTGACGGTATGGGCGGATTTTCGCCCGACTGCCGACGTTCAGTGTGAGTTGTGTCAAAGAGGTAGGTTTTCGGATTCCAGGAAGAGAACATGTAGTGCCTAGTTGATTGATCGAGTGGACATGCCCCTTGTCCGGTGGTATCCTTCCGGCATGTTCATTCGCGTCAAGACCACCCCCAACAGCCCGCGCCGCTCTGTTCAGTTGGTGGAGTCCGTGCGCGACGGCGACCGGGTCCGCCAGCGGATCCTGCGCCACATTGGCGTGGCAATGGATGACGACGAGCTGGAGCGGCTGAAGCAGCTGGCGGAATACGTCAAGGTGAAGCTGATCGACGAGCGGCAGCCGACCCTGTTCCCGCCGGAACCGCTGGCGGAGATGGCCATCGGGGCGGGGCGCCGGGGAGACGGCAAGCGGGAGCTTCGGGTCGATCTCGGGCAGCTGGAGGAGGAGCAGCGGGTGGTGACCGGCGTGCACGAGGTCTACGGGGAGATGTACCGGCATCTGGGGCTGGACCGGCTGCTGCCGCGCTCGCGCTACCGGGCCTCCCATGATGCGCTGTTCCACACGGTGATGGCGCGGCTCGCGAACCCGGACAGCAAGCAAGGCAGCGTGCGGCGGCTGGAGGAGGAGTTCGGCATCAGCCTTCCCCTGGAGAAGGTGTACCAAATGATGGACCGGCTGGATGCGACGCGGATCGACCGGCTCCGGACGTGGGTCGGGGAGGCGAGCCGTGCGCTGCTGCCGGAGCCGGTCGCGGTGCTGTCTCTCGACTGCACGACCCTGGCCTTCGAGACGGCGGCGGCGGACGAGATTCGCCAGCACGGGTTCAGCAAGGACGGGAAGCACGGGGAATCGCAGGTACTTCTGGCCTTGATGGTGTCGCCGGAGGGGCTGCCGATCAGATACGAGGTGCTGCCTGGCGCCACCCATGAGGGCCATAGCCTGCTTCCCGTGCTGCAGGGCATGCAGCAGCGCCACCAAGAGGAGCGGATGGTTTGCGTGGCCGACCGCGGCATGCTTAGCGCCGCGAATCTGGACGCGCTGGACGCGCTGGGCAGTGGATACGTGGTCGGTGCCCGGTTGCGGAGCCTGCCGGCGGATCTGCAGGACAAGGTCCTCGACAACGAAGCCTATGGACCACTGGAGGGCTCGGACAGCCGCCGGGTCGCGGAATGGGACCACAAGGGCCGCCGCCTGATCGTCGCCTGGTACCCCGAGCGGGCGCGCGAGGATGCCCACGACCGCCGCAAGGCGGTGGAACGCCTGATGCGCAAGCTGGAGCGCAGCAGCAATCCCGGGGAACTGATATCCAGCCAGGGCGCGAAGCGCTTTCTCGCCGTGGAGGGCGAAGCGCGGCTGGTGGCGGACAGGGAGAAGATCGCCAGCGCAGAGCGCTGGGACGGGCTCCTCGGTGTGATCACCGATCTGCGCGACATGCCTGCCGCGGAAGTGCTCTCCCGCTACCACGGGCTCCGGAAGGTGGAGGAGAGCTTCCTGATCACCAGGCACGACCCGCGGGTACGGCCCGTCTGGCACTGGACCCCGGACCGGATCCGCGCACATATCGCCATCTCCTTCATGGCCTTCGCCTGTGTGCGACATCTCGCCTACCGTGTCGCCATCCAGAAGCGCCGCATGTCGCCCGAAGCCATCCGTTCCGCGCTAACCGGCCGGCAGTGTTCGATCCTTCGCTGCAAGCAGACCGGAAATCGCTACGTCATCCCTTCCAGGCCGACGCCGGACGCCGAACGGATCTACGCAACCATGGCGCTCCCATTGCCGACCACGCCCTACCGATTGACCTGAGACCCCGGGATTGCGCTCCCCGGGCCCGAGGCATTACCGGTTGCTGGGTCCCAGCTACGGGATCACTCGCAAGATAGCAACGAGTAAAACAAGGAAACCGTCGAAGGCAGGATTGCGTGTCCGAGAATTCTGTGCCCTTCGTATCGTACACGGTCTACCTGTGGATCATGGCGTTTGGCACTGAATGCACCCACATGGGCCCGTGATCATGCAGGTTGCCGTGGGTGAGGGCGGTGGCGATCATCGGTAGCGATGCCGAAAGGGTGCTTGGAACCCGTTCAGCTGTCAGAGAAAGGCCGTGGCGATACGACCAGCGCCGCAATCCGGAGCAACAGCTGCGTGTCTCGTTCCGCGATCTGGTTGCCCAAGCGTTCGACTGCGGTTTCATGCTGATCTTGCCTGGTCTCCATTCGTTCTCCAACGCGGCAAGCTTCGCGGCCAGCACCGCATCCTGATTGCCGTC
The DNA here is from genome assembly GCA_965222665.1 of Rhodobacterales bacterium. GTDB lineage: Bacteria > Pseudomonadota > Alphaproteobacteria > Rhodobacterales > CAZPXZ01 > CAZPXZ01. Next base: position 2,690,218 of record CBDCUM010000012.1, on the reverse strand, counting down.
TGGCACGCCCATTCAGGTTGCGGATCACGCGAGACATTTCCCCCAATGAAAAGTTTGGGGATTATATACTTAACTTGACACGGATACTATCGAATCAACATCACCGTGTTATTATGTGTTCGGTGGTCGTCGCGATGCGGCCACAGCCACACGGCCCATACGCTACAGGACCGAGCGCGATGGAAGAATATACGACCTGTCGGAACATTACGGTTCGGCTGTATCCGGGCGACATCGGTACGGCGGAACGGTTGCTGGGCATTTGGGATGCGTGCCGGTTTGCATGGAACGAGGTCAAATAGGCCCGCGAGATTCAGTACGCACATGCCTGCGGGCGTGAGATCGAACGCCTACGTTCTTCACGTTCGGGAGAGCCTTCAAGATCCTGTGGGACAGCAACGACTGGTTGCGGGAATATTCCTATTCCATTGTTCGGTTCGCGCTGAAATACCAGGCGGACGCTTGGCAGGCGTTCTTCGCGGGGCGTGCCGGATATCCGAAGTGGAAGTCACGCCATGGCACGCCGTCGTTTACGACCCCGGACAAGGTGCGCATCGAGGATGGTCGGTTGGCGGTCCCCAAGGTGGGTTGGTTGCGCATTCGGCGGCGGCGTGGGAACCCGTACGAGGATTGCGAACCGGTCAAGGCCGTCGTCGAGCGTACAGCGGGTCGCTGGTATGCAACCGTTTGCTACAAGGTCGCCGTCGCGACATCGCAGGATGATGGCAGCGCCCTTGGCGTTGACATGAACGTACGGCAAGTGGCGGACAGCGATGGCACCCTGCATTGCATGCCGAACCTGCGTCTGCTGGAGACGAAGCACAAGCGGCACCAGCGTGCGTTGTCTCGCAAGCGGAAGGGGAGTCGGAGACGGGAGCGCGCCAGGCGCAGGCTGCAACGTGCGGCACGCAGGCTGGCCCAGGCGCGCAAGGCATGGCAGCACCGCACCACCCGCACGCTGGCAGACAAGGCGCATACGGTGGTTGTCGAAGCACTCCATCCCGAGGCCATGACGCGCAAGGGCAAAGGCGGCAAGCGTGGCTTGAACCGCGAAATTCGCAACACAGGCCGGGGTGGGCTGCGCCAGATGCTCGCCTACAAGGCTGGCCAGATCATCGAAGTCAACCCCGCCTATACTTCGCAGACTTGCAGTGCATGCGGCGTGATCGACGCAGACTCGCGCCGCTCGCAAGCGAGCTTCGTGTGCGTGGCATGCAACCACACACAGAACGCGGACCTGAATGCGGCCCGCAACATACTGGCGTCGGCGACTGGCGCTACTGCACGGCGAGAGGCGTTTGGACTGCCAACCTCTACGACCCGTGAAATGGATGCAGAACTCGCACATGTCTAGTTATGTATATAAGTCCCAAAAGTGTTATCTGCCCCGACCCTTCCGCACGGCTCCGCCTGGGGCTCCAGGAGCGTCCAGGACTTGACCCCTTCAACCCATGCGAAGTGGATTGAACGGGCACTCAGGCGCGATCCATGAAGGAGAGATCGAGCCCTTCGATTTCGGCGCGTTCCAGCAGGGAACTTACGAATGCGCGGGCCGCGCGCGCCCAATTTGCCTTTTCGCATGCGATGGCCAGACGGGGCCGCACGGCCTCGAATGGCAACACTGCGCCTTCGGCTCTTGCGTCGAGACGTAGTACGTGGATCCCGTACCGGGTCGGAACCGCAGCGTCGTAAATGGCGCCTATGTCGGCTTCCCGCATGACCTTTTCAAATTCCGGGACCGTGCTGCCGGAGGCAAGCTGGCCGAGCTGGCCGTTGCTGGTCCGGGAGGGGCAGTCGCTCTCTGTCCGGGCAAGTTCGCCGAAGCGACCCGGCGATTCTCGCAGGATCGCGAGGGCGGCCTCCGCGCGGGACCAGGCGCGCTTGCGCGCAGCCTCGTCACCGGGCGGCGCGGCGAACAGGATATGCGCAGGCTGGAACAGGGACGGCGCCCGGTGGGCGCCGGGATCCTTGTTATACGCAGCCTGCAGCGCCTCCTCCAGGACCGGCTCCGGACAAACCGCGGACTCGAGCAAACCGCGAATTTGCGCTTCCTCGTCGGTCTCGGTCCGCCCGGGCGCCAGCGTTTTGGGCTCCGCCCGGATGCCCCGCGCTTCAGATTCTTCCAGAAGAAGCTGGCGGATCGCCAGCGCTCTCGCCGCCTTGCGCCAGGCGAGTCCCGGTTTGCCCCTGGGAGCGGGGTGGTTCTGGGCTTCGGCGGCGATTTCCTTGACGGAGAGCTTCCGCCCGTTCACCACGACATCAGCGAATAGCGGCCTGGCCATTTGACTGAGCCGTTTTCGTTCTTGGCCGTTCCTGTCGAATCCGCCTAACGCACAGTGCGGGCGGTCTCGGAGGCGTCCCTACGGCCGGAATCGCCGCGCCGAGAGCGAACGATCTGGTAGCCGGGCCGCACCAGATAGCGCAGTGGAACGGAAAGCATGTGCACGAGCCGCGTGAACGGGAACAGAACGAAGATGACGAGGCCCAGAAACAGGTGAAGCTTGAAAATCAGCGCTGCACCCGAGATGTAGCCGGCAGCGTTTGCCTCGAAGGTGAAAATGCCTTGAGCCCAGGCCATGAATCGGACCATCTCGCCGCCGTCCAGATGACCGAGCGAAACGATGATCGTCCCCATTCCCAGCAGCAGTTGCAGCAGGAGAATTGCAAGGATCGCGATGTCCGCAAAGCTGGAATTCCTCCGTATGCGTGGATCCGACACCCGCCGATGGAACAGCATTCCGCCCCCGATCAGGGCCAGCAGGCCTGCAATGCCGCCGACGGAAATCGCCATGAGCTGCTTGGCGCCGTGGCTGATTCCGATTGCGTCAAAGATCCAGATGGGAGTAAGCAGGCCCACCAGGTGGCCGAAGAACACAATCAGCACCCCGACATGGAAGAGCACGGAGCCCCAGACCAGTTGCTTGCGCCGCAGGAGTTGGCTGGAGCTGGACTTCCAGCTGAACGGATCTGTCTCGTAGCGCGCGATGGAGCCGACGACCAGGATTGTCAGCGCGATGTAGGGAAAAATTCCGAAGATGAAATCATGCATCTGAGCCTCCATTGCTCAGGTGGCGGGAATCGCCGGGCGCGCGGGTGCCGGGCGGTTCCATTCGGGCCAGCACCTCGCGCACTTGCGGGCAGCCTCCGTTTGGATCGGTTCCAAAGGTGACCGGCGTTTCTTCCCACTGCGCGTCCAGCGCGTCCAGATCCGCCGGATCTTCATCCGGCTGCTCCAGAAGTGCTGCGAGCGCTTCCCGGTCGGCCCGGCTCCGCGAGAGATCCAGCAGGGCGCGGAAAGCGGCCTGGTAGGGGCTGCCGCGGCGCCCAAGCCGGGTGCCTAGGGCTTCCAGGATATGGGCTGCGTCCGCAAGAATTTCCCGGGCCTCCGCGGCGGGACGAACGGACAGGAACTCGAGGAGAACGGGCAGATGATCGGGCAACTCCGCGCCGGTGGGCTCGAACCCCGCGTCACGGTAGGTCTCGAGAAGGCTGACCATGGCGCTGCCCCGGTCGCGGCTCTCTCCATGCACATGTTCGAAGAGATTCAGCGCCAGGGTGCGCGAGCGGTCGAACAGGCTGACAAACCTCTCCTGCAGGTCATAGAGGTCGTCCGACGCAAGGCTTGCCGCCAGGAGCCGCACGGACTCCCGCGTTCCCTTCGCAAGCCGGACGTCCTCCGCCAGGACCTGGCCGATCGCTCCCATTGCTTCCTGCAGTTCGCCGGTCGGATAGCTGAGGATCAGCGAAAGCGCCTTGAGGGACCGGTCCATCATGCCGCCTCCGGGATTCGGAGGGGCCGGCGGCTGCCGCCGAACAGCGAGCCCTTGCTGATTCCCGTCGAACATGCATTTCCATCCGTGAATCCGCATCCGCCCCGCAGATCGTACGCATCCTCGACATGCTCGCGATGGGTGGTGGGAATCACGAACCGATCTTCGTAGTCGGCGAGCGCCATAAGCTTGTACATTTCCTCGATATTTCCGGAAGTGAGACCCACGCGCCCAGCGACCCCCTCGTCGATGACCCCGTCCACGGTCTTCGCGCGCATATATGCGCGCATGGCCAACATCCGCTCCAGCGCGAGAATGATCGGCTCCTCCTTTCCTGCAGTCAGCAGGTTGGCAAGGTACCGAACCGGAATCCGGAGCGATCGCACATCGGGCATATCGCCGTCATGGCCGATCTTGCCCGCTTCGGCGGCGTTCTGGATCGGCGAGAGAGGGGGCACGTACCATACCATCGGCAGGGTTCGGTACTCGGGATGCAGAGGGAATGCGACCTTCCACTCCATTGCCATCTTCCAGATCGGGGAATGCCGGGCGCCCCGGATCCAGTCCTCCGGGACTCCGTCCGCGAGGGCAGCGGCGGCGACTTCCGGGTCGTTGGGATCAAGGAAGACGCCGAGCTGCGCTTCATAGAGGTCCTGCTCTTCGGGCGTGCTGGCCGCCTCCTTGATCCGGTCCGCGTCGTAGAGGACAACGCCGATGTAGCGGATCCGGCCCACGCAGGTCTCCGAGCACACGGTTGGATTGCCGCTCTCGATCCTGGGATAGCAGAAGGTGCATTTCTCGGACTTGCCGCTTTCCCAGTTGTAGTAGATCTTCTTGTAAGGGCAGCCGGAAACGCACATCCGCCAGCCGCGGCACTTCTCCTGGTCGATCAGGACGATGCCGTCCTCCTCCCGTTTGTAGATCGCTCCGGATGGGCAGGAGGCGGCGCAACTCGGATTGAGGCAGTGCTCGCAGAGCCGGGGAAGGTACATCATGAAGGTGTTCTCGAATTCCCCGTAGATGCTCTTTTGCACGCCTTCGAAGTTGACATCCTTCGAGCGTTTGGAGAATTCTCCGCCCAGGATCTCCTCCCAGTTGGGACCGTGCACGATCTTCTCCATCCGTTCGCCGCTGATCTTCGAACGCGGCCGTGCGGTCGGAAACGCTTCCATTTCCGGTGCGGACTGGAGGTGGTCGTAATCGAAATCGAACGGTTCGTAGTAGTCGTCGATCTCCGGCAGATCCGGGTTTCCGAAGATGTTGGCCAAGATGCGCCACTTCGACCCCTGGCGCGGCTGCAGTTTGCCCGACCGAGTCCGCTCCCAGCCGCCGTTCCACTGGTTCTGGTCCTCCCAGTTCTTCGGGTAACCGATGCCGGGCTTCGTTTCGACATTGTTGAACCAGGCGTATTCAACGCCATCGCGGCTGGTCCAGACGTTCTTGCAGGTCACGGAGCAGGTATGGCACCCGATGCACTTGTCCAGATTCAGGACCATCCCGACTTGGGCACGTACTTTCATGTTGCGGCCTCCTTTGCATCTGCGGGACGGTCGAGCCAGTCCACCTTCCGCATTTTTCGGACAATGACGAATTCATCCCGGTTGCTGCCGACGGTTCCATAGTAGTTGAACCCATAGGACTGCTGCGCGTAGCCGCCGATCATGTGGGTCGGCTTGAGCGTCGTACGTGTCACCGAGTTGTGGATTCCGCCACGCTTGCCGGTCCGCTCGGAACCGGGCGTGTTCACAATCTTCTCCTGGGCGTGGTACATGAAAATCGTGCCCTGCCGGATTCGCTGGGAGACGACCGCCCGGGCGGTGAGGGCGCCGTTCACGTTGTATGCCTCGACCCAGTCATTGTCCTCGATGCCGACCTTCTGCGCGTCTTTCTCCGAGATCCAGACCACCGGTCCACCGCGGTTCAACGTCAGCATGAGAAGGTTGTCGGAATACGTGGAGTGGATCCCCCACTTCTGGTGCGGCGTTATGAAATTCAGCACGAGATGCGGATTGCCCTCCTGGGCATCCAGGTTCACTTCCTTCGTGATGGTCTTCAGGTCGACTGGCGGCCGCCAGGTGCAGAAGCCTTCGCCGAACGCGCGCATCCAGAGATGGTCCTGGTAGAGCTGCTGGCGCCCGGTCAGCGTTCGCCAGGGAATCAACTCGTGGACATTGGTGAAGCCGGCGTTGTAGCAAACCTCCTCGCTCTCGATCCCGGACCATGTCGGGGAACTGATGATCTTGCGCGGCTGCGCTGCGATGTCATGAAAGCGGATTTTCTCGTGCTCCTTTGGCGAGGCGAGATGCGCATGCTCTCTCCCTGTAACTTTCTCGAGGCTCTCCCAGGCCTTGACGGCCACTTCACCGTTTGTCTCGGGGGCGAGCATCAGAATGACTTCCGTCGCGTCGATATCCGTCTCGATCCTTGGGCAGCCCTTTGCGGGACCTTCCCGGTGGACACCGTTCAGGCTCCGCAGATGCTGGACCTCCTCCCGCGTTTCCCAAGCGATTCCCTTGCCGCCATTGCCGATCTTGTCCATGAGCGGCCCAAGCGCGGTGAACTGGTCATAGAGCGCAGGGTAGTCGCGCTCGACGGCGATGAAATTCGGAGCCGTCTTCCCGGGTACGAGTTCGCACTCGCCCTTTTTCCAGTCCCGCACCTGGTCCTGGGCAATCTCTGCCGGAGTGTCGTGCATAATTGGGACCGCGACGATGTCGGATTCCTGTCCGAGAATTTCCGGTGCGATTTCGGAGAACTTGCGCGCGATCGACTTGAAGATCTCCCAGTCGGAACGCGACTCATAGGCCGGGTCGACGGCAGCCATCAGCGGATGGATGAAGGGATGCATGTCCGAAGTGTTGAGATCGTTCTTCTCGTACCAGCTCGCGGTGGGTAGCACGATATCGGAATAGACCGCTGTGGTGCTCATCCGGAAATCAATGGCGACCAGGAGATCCAGTTTTCCGGTTGGCGCCTCGTCGTGCCACTTCGCATCCCTGGGCTTCTGCCTTCCCTCCTCGCCCAGGTCGTGCCCCAGGATTCCGTGGTCCGTTCCGAGAAGGTGCTTGAGGAAATACTCATGCCCCTTGCCCGAAGACCCGAGAAGATTGGAGCGCCACACGAAGAGGTTCCGGGGCCAGTTCTCGGGCGCGTCCGGGTCTTCGCAAGACATCTCGAGTTGGCCGGATTTCAGCTTCTCGGCAACGTAGGCTGCCGGCTCCTGGCCAGCCTCCTTGGCGGATCTGGCGACTTCGAGCGGGTTGGTTCTCAACTGCGGGGCAGAAGGCAGCCAACCCATTCGCTCGGAGCGGATGTTGTAGTCGATCAGGCTCACATCCCAATCGCCTTCCGGGGCCGTCGGAGAAAGGATCTCGTCTGCCCTGAGAGTCTCGTATCTCCACTGGTCCGTATGGGCGTACCAGCAGGAGGTCGAGTTCATCTGCCGAGGCGGGCGCGACCAGTCGAGGGCGAAGGCGAGGGGAAGCCAGCCGGTTTGCGGCCGGAGCTTCTCCTGCCCGACATAATGGCTCCAGCCGCCGCCGGACTGGCCAATGCAGCCGCACATCACCAGCATGTTGATGATGCCGCGGTAACTCATGTCCATATGGTACCAGTGGTTCAGCCCGGCTCCGAGAATGACCATGGACTTGCCCCGGGTCTTCTCGGCATTCAGCGCGAATTCCCGCGCGACGGTCGTAATCCGGTCAGCGGGCACGCCGGTGATCCTCTCTGCCCATTTCGGAGTGCCGGGGACGTCCTCGTCGTAGCCCTTTGCCGTCCAGTTGCCCCCGAGACCGCGGTCGAGGCCGTAGTTGGCGCAGAGGAGGTCGAAGACGGTTGCGACCCTTGCCTCCGATCCGTCCGCGAGCGTGACAGTCTTGCAGGGCACGTTGCGCGTGAGGATGTCCGGAAAGTCGCATCGGACGAAATGTTCGGTCGCCTCGCCCCCGAAATACGGAAAGTCGACTCCCGCCACGATGTCATGGTCGCTGCTGCCAATCAGCGTCATCCTCAGCCGCGATTCTCCTTCCCGGCTTTGCTGCTCGAGATTCCATTTCCCCCGTTCCCCCCAGCGGAAGCCGACCGAGCCCTGGGGAGCGACCACGGTGCCGGTCCGGGAATCCACCGCGACGGTCTTCCATTCGGGGTTGTTCTCCTCTCCCAGCCCCTCCGGCAGATCCCCGGCGCGGAGGAACCGGCCCGGAACCAGTTGGCCGTTCCGCTCTTCAAGGCGGACGAGCATCGGCATGTCCGAGTACTTTCGGCAGTATTCCTCGAAATATTCGGCCCGGCGTTCGAGATGGAACTCGCGGAGGATCACATGGCCCATGGCGAGCGCCAGCGCGGCATCGGTGCCCTGCTGCGGGGAGAGCCAGATATCCCCGAACTTCGCTGCTTCGGAGTAGTCCGGGCAAACAACGGCTGACTTCGCGCCCCGGTAGCGGGCCTCGGTATAGAAATGCGCGTCCGGCGTCCGAGTCTGCGGAACGTTCGAACCCCAGAGGATGAGGAACCCCGCATTGTACCAGTCGGCGGATTCCGGGACGTCGGTCTGCTCCCCCCAGGTCATCGGGCTCGCGGGCGGAAGGTCGCAATACCAGTCGTAGAACGAGAGGCAGACGCCGCCGAGAAGGCTCAAATAGCGGGATCCCGCCGCATAGCTGACCATGGACATGGCGGGGATCGGGGAAAATCCGAACACGCGGTCGGGACCGTATTTCCGGGCGGTGTAGGCATTTGCCGCGGCAATCATCTCTGTCGCTTCATCCCATGTCGCGCGCACGAATCCGCCCTTGCCACGGATCTTCACGTAGGAGGCGCGGAGCGCGGGATCGCCTTGGATCCGGGTCCATGCCTGGATGGGGCTCATGGTCTTCCGAAGGGTCCGCCAGTTCCGCATCAGCCTCCCGCGAACGAGAGGATTCTTGACCCGGTTCGCGGAGTAGAGGTACCAGCTGTAGCTTGCCCCCCGTGCGCAGCCCCTCGGCTCGTGGTTCGGGAGGTCCGCCCGGGTGCGGGGATAGTCGGTCTGCTGCGTCTCCCAAGTGACGATCCCGGACTTCACGTAGATCTTCCAGGAGCAGGAGCCGGTGCAATTCACACCGTGGGTCGAGCGCACGATCTTGTCGTGGCGCCAGCGGTTCCGATACGTGTCCTCCCAGTCGCGACTTTCCCGTGTTACCTGGCCATGGCCGTCGGCGAAGGTTTCGATTTCCTTGGTTTGGAGGAAATTCAGCCGATCGAGCAAGTGACTCATGGAGTACTCCTTGTCTTTCGCGCCCGCGAAGTGCCGGGCCCGGATTCGGAACTGCAGCCGTTCGTACTCATGGGTTCCGGATGTACGCGTTGGCGCGCAGGTAGAACCACCAATTGATAAGAATGCAGATCGCGTAGAAGATTGCAAAGCCGTACAGTGCGTATTCCGGCGTGCCCGCGCTCATTTGCTCGCCAAACACCTGAGGAATGATGAAGGCGCCATAGGCCGCGACAGCCGAGGTCCAGCCAAGCACGGGGCCCGCCTGCTCCTTGTTGAATGCGACCGCGATCGTCCTGAAGGTCGACCCATTCCCGATCCCGGTCGCGGCGAAAAGGATGAGGAAGAGCACCATGAACGGCAGGAACAGGGTTTCGGGCGTTGCCGATGCGTAGCCATGCTGCAGGATCCAGGCAAGTGCGAGCGCGCAGGCGACCATGACGACGCTGATGATCTGGGTGACTTTCGCGCCGCCCAGACGGTCCGCCATGATTCCGCCCACGGGCCGGATCAGGGCGCCGATGAACGGGCCCATCCACGCGAACGTCAATGCCGAGGGTCCGTTCGGATTTACCGTGTCGTGGGTCATCACGCCATCGACCACCAGGTGCTGGAAGCCGAACACAACCTTGATGGTCAGGGCGAAGGCGGCGGAATAGCCGATGAACGAACCGAAGGTCATCGTGTAGATCACGGTCATCGCCCAGGTGTGCTTGTTGCCGAAAATCTTGTACTGGCGGGAGAGGTTCTGTCCGATCTCGCCGGGAATGAGCTTGAGGAGGCCGACAGTCAGGGCGATCACGATGGGGAGGACGATCCACTTGGATACCCCGAACCCGGATCCACCCACCTTTTCGGGGAGCATCAGCCACAGGCCGAAGGCAGCGCAGACGAGGCCGACGACAAGCATGAAGGTGATGATCGAGAATGCGCCGAACGGGCCCGGGATTTCGGGCGAGACATGCTCGTCGCGGATGTTGTTCATTCCGAACCATCCGAGGAAGGCGAGGGGAATGAGGAACACCAGCCAGATGTAGCCGGCGTTGTGGATGTAGGTCTCCGTTCCGGCAGCGATCTTGCCGATCAGCGTGCCCGAAGTGTTGACCAGCGTCATCGATTCGCCGCCAAACAGGCCGAAGGTCATGACCAGCGGGATCAGGATCTGCATGGTGGTCACGCCGAAATTGCCGAGGCCCGCGTTCATGCCGAGCGCGTAGCCCTGGATCTTCTTCGGGAAGAAGAAGCTGATGTTCGACATGGAGCTTGCGAAGTTGCCACCGCCTATTCCGGACAAAAACGCAAGGATCTGGAACTGCCAGAGGGGCGTGTCCGGGTTCTGCAGGGCATAACCGGTTCCCACGGCGGGGATCATCAACAGCGCCGTGGTGAAGAAGATCGTGTTCCGTCCTCCTGCGATGCGAATGAAGAATGTCGACGGAATGCGAAGCGTGGCGCCAGTGAGGCCCGCGATGGCGGCGAGGGTGAATAGCTCGGATTTCTCGAACGGAAACCCGAGATTCAGCATCTGCACCGTGATGATGCCCCAGTAGAGCCAGACCGCAAAACCGCAGAGTAGGGAAGGAATGGAGATCCACAGGTTGCGGTTTGCGATCCTCTTTCCCGTTGAAGCCCAGAAGGCTTCGTCCTCCGGCGTGTAGTTTCTCAGGTCCTGCGCCACTGTCTTTTCCCCCAATAGTTACCCGGCTCCGGGCGCGACGGGCTCCGGGCCGCCCACCGCGCGTTGGTTCACCGCCCCGGCCCCTGAAGGCTGGTCAGGACCGGGACGGCAAGGGCTCCGGCTTTGGCAGCGGTTCGTCCGGCACATCGGAGAGGAACCGCTCGTGCTCGAGGCCCGGATGCCGGCGGCGCTCCATTCGGCGGATGGCGACATGCATCCACACCGTCATCACCGCGACCAGGCCGAAGAGCAGCATGAAGGGCGCGGTCCAGACGCCGGTGTAATCCAGAAGGATTCCAAAGGCGATGGGAAGGAAAAACCCGCCCAGGCCGCCGATCATGCCGACCAGACCGCCCACCGACCCGACATGGTGCGGGTAGTAGACGGGGATGTGCTTGTAGACGGCTGCCTTGCCCAGGCTCATCACGAAGCCGAGCACGATCGTTAGCGCCACGAAGAAGTGCAACGAGAGGCCGAACTCGAAGGTGATGTCGCGTTCAATGCCGGACACCACGTAGCGCGTCTGCGGATAGCTCATAACGAAGAGCAGCACCAGCGAAACGATGAACGTCAGGTACATGACCCAGCGCGCGCCCCATTTGTCCGACATCCAGCCGCCAAGCGCGCGGAAAACGGAGCCCGGAAGCGAATACATGCCGGCAAACACGCCCGCCATCGTCAGCTCCAGACCGTACGCGCCGACGTAGTATCGGGGCAGAAAGCTGGCGAGGGCGACAAATCCGCCGAAGACGAAGAAATAGTAGGTGGAAAATCGCCAGACCTGGATATTCTTCAGCGGGGCGAGCTGTTCCCTCGCGGGAATATGCCGTTCTCCGGAGCGCAACCGCTCCTCGTGCACCGGGTCCGTCCTGGCCAGCACATAGAAGAGTACGGCCGTGGCGGCCAGCACCAAGGCATAAATTCGAGCCGTGCCGTCCCAGCCAGCCGCGACGACGAGGAAGGGAGCGGCGAAATTGGTGACCGCTGCGCCGACATTGCCGGCTCCGAATATCCCGAGAGCGGTGCCTTGGTGCTCCTTGTCGTACCAGCGCGCTGTGTAGGAGATGCCCACGATGAACGAGCCCCCCGCGAGCCCGAGGCCCAGCGCCGCGAGGAGAAAGACCGGATAGCTTTCCACCGAAGTCAGGAGCCATACCGCGACAGCGGTAATCAGCATCTGGAGGGGGAACATGATCCGCCCGCCATACTGCTCCGTCCAGACGCCGAGGAAGATTCGGCTCACCGATCCCGTCAGCACCGGAGTGGCGACGAGCAGTCCGAACTGTGTGTCCGAAAGCCCGAGTTCCTGCTTGATTTGCACACCGATGATCGAAAATATCGTCCAGACCGCGAAGCAGACCGTGAAAGCGAGTGTGCTGAGGCCGAGGGCCCTGTGCTGGTCAGTCCGTGTAACGCCGTCAAGCAGATTCATTCCTGAGCGCTCCGATTGTAGCGCGCGGCTGCGCGGGAATTCGGAACCTTATGAATTGGCGCATTTCTTCTGTCAATCGGCGTGCAAAAAGTACCCCTTTTGCGCGGAAAAATGACCCATTCCTGCCCGCCGTTACGAGTGCAGCCGGTTTTGCCTGCCGCACAATGTCCGCACTTGTCGGAACCCGGTGGAAGGGTGGGCAGGCACCATGGGCGGGCTATTGGCGACGCGCGCTCCGGACAGCTTCCCGGCAATGCGGCTCGGCTTGAGCGCTGTCCAGGATCCGAGCCACTCCTTCATGGGTGCAGTCGCCATGATCGAGCGCGCCGGCGCACGCGGCCTCAACCGCTTTGAGCCCGACCCGGGGAATCTCCGACAGGATCGAGACGAATTGCCGGTCTCCGTCCACGCAGCCGGACAGCTTGCTGCGCATCCGGCCCAGAGCGCCGGGCGGTTGCCAGTTCCTGAACGGAGCGCCATTCGTGAGCGCGCAGGGTTTGCCGGGAAGCATGGGCACGTAGTGCCAGGGATCGTAGACGATCCTGCCGCACCCGAAGGATCGCGGATGCTCGGCGACTTCCTCGCCGTCCAGGAGAACCGAGATCCTGTCCGCATAGGCGCGTATCGTGACCTTCCGACCTGCGACGCCGGCATGAACGCTGTAGTGATTGTGGTCGAAGGGCACGAGGCAACCGGTCGAGGCCTTCATCTCGAATTCGCGGCAACCGTTGAACGGCTGCCCGAGCGCGGCAAGCCGCAGCCTCTCGTCCTTGTACACCTGCCAGATGGTCCTGGTCTCGATGCTCGGATGGATTTGGCGCTTGGCTTCGCGGATGCATCGCTTCGCGAGCCAAGCGTTGAGTTCAGGATAGGATGCGGCTTCCGGGCGGGGCAGGAAGAGATTTCTGCGGGAATTGCGGAGCTGCCTCTCGGAGGTGCCCCTTTCCCAGTCCTCGCCCGGCATGCAGGCTGCCGGCTTGATGCCATAGTGCCCGCAGAGTTGGCACAACTCCGGCTTGAACATTCCTGCAGAAATCGCGACCAGTCGGCGCACCGCGGGTTTCATGTGGTTGTAGATGCCGGTGCGGCAGGCGCCGCCAAGGAATTCGAATGCGCGCTCATGGGCATCGCACCACATCTCGAGGGTTGCGCGGGGGTATGCCTGAACCAGGAACATGTGGCTGTGGCAGAGACGAATATGCGCGACATGCACACGTGTCGCCGCGCCCCCCAGCACCACGTCCTCCTGGCTCCAGTCGAACCGGTAGGCCTCGCCCGGTTCGAAACGCTGCGGAATCGCGGCCTGGGGAGGCGAGGTCTGCCGCTGGCTTTGGCGCCAGGCCACAGCGTATCGGCGCACCGCGTCGTATCCGCCGTCATAGCCGAGGGATACCAGTTGCTCATGCAGCCGGGTGAGCGGCTGCCGGTCCTGGCAATGCTGCCGCCGGTTTTCCTCAAGCAGGTTGTCCAGCGCTCCGGTCCATGGACCCAGCTTGGGCCGCGGCTGCGACTTGCGCTCGTAGCGGAACGGAAGGTCGCCGGACCGAACCGCCTTTCGGACGGTGTTGCGGGAGAGGTTCCGGTCCCTGGCGATTTCCCGGAGCGGAATTCCCTTTTCGAAATGGTCCCGGCGGATTTGGTCTATGGCGTCCGAGCTCAGCACGTCCAGTCCTCCCGTCGTGCGGGTAGCGCCGCTGCCGCGGCGCAGGCGTTGGGAAGATCCTACGCCGTGGCGACGGCGGGCTCAATGCCGTCGGGGAGACTCCGCTTCCGAAAGCCAGACGGCTCAGTGGCGGCCGGGAACCAGCGATGTGCGGCGCGATGGGCAACGTGGCCTGAATCAATCAGCGCGATGAGGACGTTGACTTCGAGCAGGAATGTCCCGGCAGGTGATCACGCAACGCACTGACGACCTCCAGCGTGACCGGGGGGCGCTGTTCGGGCTAGTTGTCGGCAGCGGAAATCCATTGCGTTCGCGCGGGGAACTCGGGCGCCACAAGGAGTTGCTCGCAAGCTCGGACCCGACGGACCCGATGCTCCGGCCTCCTGTTCGGTTATTGCCCTTGCTGCGCCATAAACATCATCGTCAATCGAGAGCGTTGTACGCAGGCTGTCCATCGAAACCTGCATCTGGCATCACGAATCAGACAAGCCCGGTCGTACCTTGAGCTCAAATGGTCGAGAAAGCGGCGCCTGGCCAGCGTGCTCTTGCGCGATGCGTGCCGACGGGTCGCGCCAGGCGTTCCGTGCCGGCACTCCAAGGACCTGCGGTTGTCCGTACAACGGCGCTCGTACCCACCCACGGACGGAGCCATCCTCTCAACGGCGTTTCGTGCAAACGGGTTGTCGGTCCAGGTTCGTCGGCTCAGGCCAGGGTCTTCGTTGCGATCTCGTAGCAGTCCTTCGAAAGGCCGGGCGCCGCGAGAATCCGTTCCAATTCCGACCGAAGCCGCTCCCGGCGACCCTCGTCCAACCGCCGCCACCGACTGGCCGCGCCGAGAAGCCTGGCGGCAATTTGTGGGTTGAACGCATCAATGGCAAGAACCCGGGCAGACAGGAATCGGTAGCCGGCACCGGAGGCGTCGTGGAACCAGCGCTGATTGCGGTGGCAGAACGCGCCGATCAGCGCCCTGACCCGGTTCGGATTCTCGATATCGAATGACGGATGCCCGAGGAGGGAAACAACCCGATCCGGAGTGTCGGGGAGGCGGGACCTCGCCTGAAGCGAGAGCCACTTGTCCAACACGAGCGGCTCATCCCGCCACCGCGCATGGAACCAGTCCAGCCGTTCATCCCGCCCGTCGCCGGCGAAATTCGCGAAACTTTCGAGCGCAGCCAGGGAGTCGGTCATGTTGTCTGCCGTTTCCAGCTGCTGGCGGCACTGTGCCGCGACATCCGGATCATCGAGCTGCATCAGGTAGTCGAGGCAGAGATTCGCGAGGCTGCGCCGGCCGGCGCTTTCGTGATCGAATTGATACGGGCCACGACTCCGGTTGGCTTCCCGGATGCGTGCGAAGTCCTCCCTGAGTTCCCGAGCCAGGGTCCGCATGAAAGTCCGGCGGACTTCATGGATCGCTTCCACCGTGATGATCTCCATTCGGTCGGCAAGATTTGACTCCGAGGGCAGGCTGAAGGCCTCCGCGATGAACGCGGGCTCCAGGCCCGGGTCGAGGAGCAATGCACGCATGGCTGCCACAAAGCCTTCGGGTGGCTCGGCCGACGGATTCGCGGCATGGCCCGCAATCGCATCCAGCAACAGGCGGGTCGAGTATTCCTGGGTCGCATCCCAGCGGTTGAACGGATCAGCCTCGTTTGCGATCAGGAACGCAAACTCCGCACCGCTTCGGTCCACTTCGATCCTGACGGGTGCGGAGAAACCGCGCGCGATCGAGAGCACGGGCGGACTCGGAATGTTGGAGAAGCGGAACGCTTGCCGGGGCTCACAGAACTCGGCGACGGTTTCCCTCTCGCCATCCAGTCCAAGTGCCGGGCAGTGAAGCGGCAGATTGCCGCCGTCGCACCCGAGAAGCGACATGCGGAGCGGGATGAGCAGCGGAAGCTTCTCGGGTTGACCTGGTGTCGGGGGCGTTTGCTGTTCGAGTTCGACGACGCATTCGCAGGATTCGGCGTAGTGGACTGCGCGCGCAGAGACCTCGGGTGTTCCAGCTTGCCGATACCAGCGTTTGAATTGTCCCAGGTCCCTGCCGGATGCGGCTTCCATTGCCTCGACGAAGTCCTCGATGGTGACAGCCTTTCCGTCGTGGCGCTCGAAGTAGATCCTCATTCCTGCCTGGTATGCTGCGTTGCCGAGCAAGGTGTGCAGCATCCGAATCAATTCGGCGCCTTTCTCATAGATCGTGACCGAGTAGAAATTGCTAATCTCGATATAGGAATCCGGCCGTACCGGATGCGCCATCGGGCCGGCGTCCTCCGGGAACTGAAGTGACCGCAGAGTGCGCGCACCGTTGATCCGCTCCACGGCGCGTGAACCCACGTCCTCGGAGAACTGCTGGTCCCGGAAGACCGTGAGGCCCTCCTTGAGGCTCAACTGGAACCAGTCCCGGCAGGTGACCCGGTTGCCCGTCCAGTTATGGAAGTATTCGTGGGCGATGACGGACTCGATTGCCGCGTAGTCCTGGTCGGTCGCCGTGTCCGGGCGGGCGAGAACGAGTGCGGAATTGAACACGTTCAACCCCTTGTTCTCCATCGCACCCATGTTGAAGTCATTGATGGCGACGATCATGAAGGTGTCAAGGTCGTATTCGAGACCGTACGCATCCTCGTCCCAGCGCATGGCCCGCTTCAGCGATCCCATTGCGTGTTCGCAGCGTCCGATGTCGTTGACCTTGGCGTATATCCGGAGCGCGATCCTTCGCCCGGATCTCGTCGTGAAGACGTCTTCCAGGTATTCGAGCGGACCCGCGATCAGTGCAAAGAGGTAGCTCGGCTTTGGAAAGGGATCCTCCCACGTGGCCCAATGGCGCCCGTCCGGCAAGGTTCCCTGGCCGGTCAGGTTGCCGTTGGAGAGCATGACCGGAAACCGTTCGGGGTCGCCGGTGATGCGGGTCTGAAATCGGGCAAGCACGTCGGGACGGTCGAGATACCAAGTGATCTTCCGGAACCCTTCAGCCTCGCATTGCGTACAGAGATTGGGCTCCGAGAAATAGAGCCCTTCGAGGGACCGGTTGGTTTGCGGCTGGATGATCACCTCGGTTTCGAGTTCGAACCGGTCCGGCACGTCGCGCAGCGTCAGAGTCTCTGCCGCAATCTCAAACCGGTCATCGGCCGCTGCCTTGCCGTCGATGCGTACGCTTCGCGTTTCGAGTTCGGTACCGTCCAGGATCAGGTTCCGGGTGTGGGTCGCAGTCGGATTTCGTCGGATCCGCAGCCTTGCGCGCACGCGGGTCCGCTCCGCGTCGAGATCGAATTCCAGGCCGACTTCGCTGATGAGGAACGGGGAGGGGGCGTAGTCTTCGAGTCGCGTTGGCGCGGGGTTGTTCGCTGTCATGGCGGATCTCCAGCGGGTGCGGCCCGGCTTCGGGCCGGGACAAAGGCGTCGGTGACATCCGGCCGGGCCCGGATGGTGGGTCGGAATGAAAGGCGGGCCCGGCGCGCACAGCAGAGACTGTTGCAACCGGGGCGCTTCCGCCTCATCCGGTGGGCAGGACAATACCCGAGACGGCGGCAAGGCGGTCGCATCGCGGGAATCCTCCGGCGGGGCTGAGGCGCCTCTGCGGGCCCAACCGTCACGCTGGTCAACTCGGGCAGTGTCGCGCGCGACGGGGAGCGCGTGTGGCCGATGCGCTGCTCAAACCCTGTGTACCACCGGTACAGATAGGGGCGCAGCTTGGCTGTGCGGCGCAGATCGGCGCGAGGCGAGGATGCAGAAGCTGCAGCTCACCCTCGACATGTCAGCGGCATCGGCCCACTGCAGTGATTGGCCGGCCTCGTCGATGAAGCGGACCATGTCCGCCATCACCTGACCGTGCACGGGAAGCCAGTCGAACCACTCCCGCCCCGCTCGCCTAGTGCGGTCTTTTCGCCACCGGGGCGCGAGCCTCGATCGCGCGGGGCTCTCCGATGCGCGCATTCCCATCGCATTGGGAACGAAGCCGCCAAAGCGGGGATGGCCCTTGAGGTAGCGGCGGAGTTCGCGCTGGATCGGTCCGCGTTTCAGATCCGAAGTGCAGAATCTCCGGTCGGATTCCGGGAATCGGCCCCGCGCCTCGATTCGCTCAAGGAGGGACTCTCGGACGTGGTGTGGGCCTGAATGAACGGCACGCCCAGGGCTGCTCGCGGGGAACGACCCGCGAGAGAATCCTCGCGATCGTCTGGCTGTCGTTGCCCGCACGAGCGCTTTACGGCGACCAGCGCGCCGCGCCTGATGGATTCGAGGCATTGGGCTGCAAGTCTGAAAGTCTGAGTGCGCCGTGGAAAGGCGCGTTTTCCTGGTGGGTGCGAATCCCACCCAGCAGCTGTCGCTTTCGGCTGGTAGCGGCCGGGGCGGTTCGTGGAGGTAACGACATGGACTGAAGCACTCCGGAGAGAAGGGTTGCGTTGAGCAACTCAGCGACCATGCAGGCCGGAACGTGAAGTGAACGCTGAGCAGGCCTCGAAACAGGCAACGCGGAAGCCGACCCTCCTTGGATTAGGGGAAGGCCGTCGGTGGCTCGGGAAGAGAAGCGACATGTGCACCGGGCCGCGTCCGCCGGGGTAGTGGCGCCAGCATGCATGGAAGATGGAAGACGTGGCAACACGGGAAACTCTGTCAATGGTGTGCACGCGCCAACTGGAACTCCGTGAGGGGCAGGCCGGGTTGGCAGGGTGGCGGAGGGGTTCGTATGACCGGGGACGCCGGGTAATGCCGGCTGAGGAAAGGGACCCCAGGTGAGGAGGGATGTTGAAGGACGACAGGCACCGGGAGTGGTTCAGCCTAGTACCCCGGCATTGTATCTGCGAGTCTGGACACATCACATGCGGAAGTGAAGGGCAGTTCCAGGGCGGTGGCGCATTCTGCCGGTGCCCGGATCTGGTTCGTCAAGGCGTTGACAGGCTTGATGGCCGACGAGCGCGTCGCGGCAGGAAGGGCGGAAGCCGTGCAGCTTCCGCGGCCGACACCCGTGCGGCCACCTCATCCTTGCTGTCGTTGGCCTTCGTCGCCTGTGTACGAGGTGCATGATCCCACTGGAGAGCCCGGTGCCGGAAATCGGCACGCCGGGTTCGGGGAGCGGGGGCTGGAAACGCAACCATGGGAGCCGGACTGAGGACCGGAGCGAAAGCGACGGATATGCCACCGGACCCTACCGTCGGCGCGCCAGCCCCCGACTCTACCATTGGGTTTCATTCAGCGCACGAAGCCCAACGGAGAGTAGGCAGAAGGATGCGCCCTTTGCCGATCACGAACCCCAGCCACACAGCGATGGAATTGGAGCAAATCGCCCGGGAATACAAGTGCGCGTCGCAGGCACGTCGCTTGCGTGCCGTGCGCTTGCAATTGATCCTGCGGGACGGGGAGCGCTCCGAGGCGGCCCGCGCCCAGGGAGTGGACACGCGATCGCTTCGGGACAGGATCGTCCTGTACAACGTACGTGGTGTTGAGGGCCTTCGCCCGGCGCGCGGTGGCGGCCGTCGCTGTCGGCTATCGGCGGCACAGTTGGAGGTGGTCGAGGGCTGGGTTGATGCCGGTCCCGAAGCCGGGGCGGATGCGCCGTCGGGCTAAGCGTGGTCGCGCGCAATTTTGCAGGGCCTCCAGTTCTCTGTCCAATGCTCGTCGCTCTGTACGTGGCCGGCGCGAACGCTCTTGCAGACATTGACCCGGAATTCCGACTTAGGGCCCGTCCACGAACTATCGAATCGGATATTGTCGAATTCTTGATTGAGCGTCTCGCGGCTTCCTGGTGGGCGCGACTCTTTGCAAGGATGACATTCGGAGCCCGTCCGATCGGCTTGCGGGGTGACCACTGCGCTTGCATGTGCGACGGTTGCGTTTCTTCGAAATCGGCAATCGAAGGGCCAGCCGGGTGCGGTATTGGGCGCTGTCGGCAAGGGACGGAAGAATGGCCGAACCGGTACAATGCCACCCTTCTCTTTGTGTGGATGCACGTGGAAGTTTGAGCGGTCTTGGCGCAGGCCTCCGGTCCGACCCCTTCGCCCGGGTGTTGCAAGACCGCCGCGGGCTCCTGGCGCTTGCGCGGATGACGGAATGATCCCGGCCAGTTTGGTGCTGATCACGGAGTGATCGGGTGGATGGTTTGAAGGGGGATTCCGCAGTATGGGTATGTCCTCTATATATAGTGAATGGACAACACGGATGGTATCAAATATAGATACGAGGCTCTGGCTCCGTATCTTGACGAGCGGGGCCGGCGGTTGCTGGCGGCGGCCGAGGCGGGAAGCTTTGGGCGCGGCGGGATCAGGCTTGTCTCCGAGATCACGGGGGTGGCGTGTTCGACCATTGGCCGGGGACTGCGGGAACTCAGCGGGGAGACGGCGCCGAGCGAGCTCGGCCGAGTTCGCCGTCCCGGTGGCGGGCGCAAGCCGGAGACGGAGAAGCAACCGGAACTGCTGAGCGCTCTTGAGGCGCTGGTGGAACCCACGGCACGGGGCGATCCCGAACGTCCGTTGCGCTGGACCTCGAAGAGCTTCCGCCGCCTTTCGAACGCATTGAAGGAGCAGGGTTTTTCGGTTTCCCGCACGCTGGTGGGGAAGCTTCTCGTGCAGCTCGGCTACACGCTTCAGGGAAATGCGAAGACACGGGAGGGCACGGATCCTCCCGATCGCGACGGCCAGTTCGAATACATCAACGATCAGGTCGCGGACTTCCTCGCCGGCCGGCAGCCGGTGATCTCAGTGGACACCAAGAAGAAGGAACTGGTAGGAGACTTCAGGAACGGCGGCCGTGAGTGGCGGCCAAAGGGCCGGCCCGAGGAGGTCAATGTTCATGATTTCCCCGACAAGAAGCTCGGCAAGGCGGCGCCTTACGGGGTCTATGACGTGGCTCACAATATCGGTTGGGTGAATGTCGGCATCAGCCACGACACGGCTGCTTTCGCCGTGGAGAGTATCCGGCGTTGGTGGCTGCGTTTGGGACAGGAACTCTATCCCGGGGCCTCACGCCTGTTGATCACAGCCGACTGTGGCGGCTCCAACGGAGCTCGGGTTCGGCTCTGGAAGGTTGAACTGCAGAAACTCGCCCGCGAACTGGGGCTCGAGATCACGGTTTGCCATCTGCCGCCCGGAACCAGCAAATGGAACCGCATTGAACACCGCTTGTTCTCGTTCATCAGCCAGAACTGGCGCGGCAAGCCGCTGCGAACCCTCGCAACCATCGTCAGTCTGATCGGCGCCACCACGACCAGCACCGGCCTCAAAGTCTATTGCGACGTGGACGACAACGACTATCCCAAGGGCGTGGCGATCAAGGATGCCCAAATGGAGGACCTAGACATCCGGCGCGCAGAGTTCCATGGCGAGTGGAATTATACCTTCTTGCCGACTCCTCAATGCCAAGCGGTTATTTCTTGACGAACCCTAAGCGCGATTGGCCCCGTCTCGGGCAGTGCTGGCCGCTTTCGCGATGGTCGGGTTTTATGTCGGCACCGCGCTTTCTCGCCGGAGGAACACGTTGAAACACCTCGGGTATTTGCGGCGAGACGGGTTGGAGCATGATCCAGGGAGGTCTCCCGCGCAATCGGAATGGCCCGTGGGGAGAGTCGCGAACGGCTCGCAATTCGTCCATGAGCGCAGCCTCGCAGGGCCGCCTCGCGTCGTTCGGCGGCATATCGGAGACCCAGGGATCGTGATCCGTTGAAGTACGGTTTCGATACTTTTCGCGGGGATCTTTTCGGAGCCCTGACATCCATGGTGGTCGCGCTCCCGATTGCGCTGGCCTTCGGCATCGCCTCGGGAATGGGGGCGGCGGCCGGCCTGTACGGCGCGATCGCGGTGGGCTTCTTCGCGTCGGTGTTCGGCGGCACGCGCTCGCAGATTTCCGGCCCCACCGCTCCCATGACCGTAGCAGTGGCGGTCATCGTCACCAGCCACGCGTCGAGCCTCGCGGAAGCCTTTACGGTCGTTGTGCTTGCCGGCTTCTTGCAAGTGCTTCTCGGCGTGTTCCGGGCAGGCCGATTCGTGGTCTACACGCCCTACGTCGTTGTCTCCGGGTTCATGTCCGGCATCGGCGTCGTCGTCATTCTGATTCATGTCCTGCCGTTCCTTGGCGCGCCCACCGCGACCGGCGGCTCGATGGGAGCGTTCCGCGCGTTGCCGGAGGCAGTCTCGAACATCAACTGGAGCGCCGTCGCCATTGCGTTGGTGACCCTCGTGGTCGGGGTGTTATGGCCCAGGCGACTTGCGAGACTGCTTCCGGGCCCGCTTGTTGCGCTGACGGCCGGCACGCTTCTGGGGGTACTCTGGCTCACCGATGCTCCGACAATTGGTGCCGTGCCGACCGGCCTTCCGGACCTGCAATTGGCGCTGCCGCCGGCCACCATCCTGCTCCGCGCGCTGGAGCCGGCAATCATTCTCGCGCTGCTCGGCTCGGTGGACAGCCTTCTGACATCTCTGGTTGCCGATTCGCTGACCGGCACGCGCCACAATCCTGATCGGGAGCTCGTCGGCCAGGGCATCGGAAACATGGTTGCCGGACTGATCGGCGCCCTGCCCGGGGCCGGTGCCACCATGGGCACCGTGGTCAACATCCGCGCCGGGGGGACGACGCCGGTATCAGGCGGGTTGCGCGCGGTGATGTTGCTGGGCCTCGTGCTCGGAATCGGCCGATACGTTGAGCCGATCCCGCTCGCCGCACTCGCCGGCGTGCTGATGAAAGTCGGCTGGGACATCATCGACTGGCGTCTTCTCGCGCTGATTCGCCGCATTCAACGCGAGCACCTCTTCGTCATGCTGATGACGCTGGGGCTTACGGTGTTCGTCGATCTGGTCACCGCGGTATCGATCGGGCTCATTGCAGCGGGCATGGCACATGCGCGGCAACTGGAGCGCCTGGAGCTGGACAGCGTTGTGTCGATTCCGCTTCTGGACCGAACGTTCCTGTCCGAATTCGGAGACATTGCCGACGCCGATCCGCACTCGACGCGTGTCGGCCTGGTGGCGCTGAGAGGGAGGTTCACGGTCGCATCTTCCCGCAAGCTGGTCGAAGTGATCGGGGCGGAAATCAAGCTCCACGAGGTCGTGATATTCGACTTCTCTCGCGCCACATACTTCGACGACAGCGCAACCATGGTCGTCGAGCAACTCATGGATGTCGCGGAGAAGGAACGGACCGGAGTCGTCGTGATGGGACTGTCCGGCTCGGTAGCGAAAACCCTCCGTGCGCTCGGAGTCCTGCAGCATGTGCCGGACGAAGACGTTGTCGAAACCCTGGATGAAGCGAGGCACGCCGCGTACTCGATCCTGCGGCCGGAAGCGCCGGAGAACGTGTAGGCCAGCCAGCTTCCGGATGGCCGGACAGCCTTCGCAGGGGCGCTGCCGGGATATCGTCGCGCGCGTCCAGCCTTGAACGTATTTCCGACCGAAACCCAGCCACCCGCCGCTGCACGGCGAGGGGACGAATACGGCAACAGGCATCCGTTTACGTGAACCAGGTCGGAAACCGGAGACAAGACAATCCGTCATCAATACCAGGGGAACCCATATCGTGCTTGCGGCCTTGCGGTTGCGGACTTGCCCGGGGATCCACATCAGGTTCGACACCGAATGAAGCGCCAGACTTGCGAATCATGCAAGAGGCTCGCTTGACATCGATACCAAGATGCGGCAATTAATTCGTCAAGCGAACGAACTAATTGAAAGGGCCGAATCGGAATGGTGCTCAGTTCGCGGGGGTTGTCGTTGTGCTCGGTGATGCAGACGATTGTCCAGGCCGGTCCGATCTCCCGGTCGCGCATCGCTCGCAAGACAGGGTTGTCCAAGCAAACCGTCGGCGAGATCGTGTCCAGTCTGGAGCAAGGCGGCTGGGTACGCGAGATCGGCCGCACCAGCGGTCATGTAGGGCGCACCGCCGCAACATACGAGACGGTTGGCTCCGCAGCGGGCGTCGTCGTTGTGGACCTCGGCGGCACCAGTGTGCGGTCTGCCGTTGCCGATCTTGCCGGAAACATACTGGAATACGTGATCGAACCGACCGACCCTCGCGGGGGCGTGATCGTTGCGCAGCAAACCGCGCAGATGTGCCGGGTTGCTGCCGAGCAGAGCGCCATCGACTGGGACCGCATCAAGCTTGCGGTGGTCGGCGTCGCGGGCGTGCCGGACCCGAGTACGGGAGCCGTCAGGCTTTCGCCGAACATCCATGGCCTGGATGGGATCAATTTCCGGTCGTTGCTGGAGGATGCGCTCCAGATTCCGGTTCGCCTGGAGAATGACGTCAACCTCGCCATCATCGGCGAGCACTGGATCGGAAGCGGAGTTGGCGAGAATGACCTCGTCCTGATCAATGTGGGTACCGGAATCGGTGCAGGGCTCATGATCGGGGGGAGGCTCGTCCTCGGCGCGGCGCATGCTGCCGGCGAGCTTGGATACCTGCCCATCGGGGCGGACCCCTTCGAACCGGAATCGCTCCGGGCCGGCGCGCTGGAGCGGGTAGTGGGCGCGAACGGGATCATGCGCCGCTTTCGGGAGCGCTGCGGCCGGGAGGCCGGTGTGCCGGAGATTTTCGATGCTGCGGCCGACGGGGACCCGAACGCGTCCGCGGTTCTCGACGAGACCGCGCGCTATCTCGCGTGGGCCATCACGGCCGTTGCCGCCACGGTCAATCCGGCAAAGGTCATCCTCGGCGGTTCGATTGGTTCGCGCCCGGACCTTGCCCGTCGGATCCGCGCCATCCTGCCGCGCTGCGCGCCCATCACTGTCGAGGTCGAGACCTCGGAGTTGGGAAGATACGCCGCCCTGGCCGGCGGCTCGGCGCTCGGTTTCGAGAAGATTCACGCAATGTTGTTCTCCGAGGGGCATCCTGGTGCTCTCGTGTTGCCGCCGCGCCTCGCGGCGAACCGGCTTCGGCTCGTGGGGCAATGATCGAACCCGCCGAGTGGAGGCAGCGGCTCGCCCCGCACCTCGATCCGGAGGTCCACATCCGCCGACTGAAGGGCGCAATCCGTTGCCGAAGCGTGACGGGCGAAGAGGCAAATTTCGTGGACTTTCTCCAAGGCCAGTTGATGGAGATCGGCCTGCAATCGGAGCGGGCCGACTTCCTGCCTGGCCGCCCCAATATCTGGGCCTTGCGGGCAGGCGCGGGCGGCGGTCCCACGCTTCTGGTCATGGGCCACACCGATACCGTCCACGTGCGCGGCTGGCGCGAGCACTGGTCCGGAACGGATCGGGAGGATCCCTTTTCCGCCGCCGAGGCGGATGGCGCGATCTGGGGTCGCGGTTCCGCCGATCTCAAGGCGGGCATCTGCGCCGCAATCGGCGCCCTCGAGTTGCTGGAGCGGGCTGGCAAACGGTTATGCGGGGACGTGTTGTTCGCTTTCGTCGGAGATGAGGAGAGCGGCGAGCCCGGAACCGGGACTAGTGCTGGCGCGCGCGACCTCGTTGGACGGATGGTGGCAGGCGAGATCGCCCGACCGGACTTTGCCATTTACACGGAGCCCACCCGGCTGTCCGTCTTTACCGCGCAAATGGGATTCTTCATCGCGGAAGTCCGGATAACGGGCAAGTCGGCCTATTTCGGTCTGCCGGAGGAGGGCGTCGATGCGCTCAAGGCGGGCCACGGCGCGCTTTCGGCGATCTGGCGGCATTCCGAAGAGATCGCACGGGCCGGGTCGCATCCCCTGATCGGGAGGTCCTTCGCACTGGTGACAGAGTTCCGGAGCGGCGGATCCATCGCGGTGCCGGGGGATTGCCGCTTCTCTGTCATTCGGAAGCTTCGCCCCGGCGAATCGCTGGACGAGGCGGCCGTTGAATTTGAATGTGCCGTCCGCTCCTCGGTGGAGGGGATCGACGGGGCGAGTGTCGAGATCGGCTTTCCGGCCGGCCGCGACCATCCGCTCGGCGGCACTCCGGCAGAAATCGAGCCCGGCATGCCTGCGGTCGCAGTCCTTGGCGCCGCCCTGCAGGCGGCGGCTCCGGGAGCCGGCGCCATCGAGGGCGCGCCCTACTGGTCGGAATCCGCGTTCCTGGTCAACCAGATGAACTGCCCCGCGGTCTACTGCGGGCCGGGCGATATCGCCCATTGCCACACCGTGATGGAAAGAGTCGAGGTCGACGAATACCTGGCGGGCATTATGGCTTTTGCTGTTTTCTTCGCCAGCTACTGCGGCGTCGCGGGAGAATAGCGATGCCGATTTTCAAGCAGAAGGGAATAGAGTCATGAATTGGAAACTCTACGGGCCGGCTTCCGTGCTGGCGCTGGCGCTGGCCGCGGGAGCTGCCTCCGCCGAAACCATTGGGCCACAGGGAGAGGCGGCGACGCCTTCCGCATCGGTCATGGTGTCCGAAGGAAAGGTCGCCATGCTCCAGGGCGGCGGCTACAAGGCGGCGCTCCTCTGGCACGACCAGTCCGACTTCGTGAACGCCGTCACCGCCGGGGCATCGGACGAGTTCGCGCGACTCGGCATCGAGGTGGTGGCCACCACCAGCGCCGGATTCGATGCTGCCAAGCAGCGCAGCGACATCGAGACGGTCATGGCAAAGGAGCCGGACATAATCCTGTCGCTTCCGCTCGATCCGGTGACCTCCGCTGCCGCATTCACCGAGGCGCGGGACAATGGCGTGAAGCTGGTGTTCCTGTCCAACCTGCCGAGCGGCTATCAGCATCCGGCGGACTACGCAGCGATCGTGACGGATGACCTTTTCCAGATGGGCAAGCAGGCGGCCGACGCCCTTGCCGCCGCGATGGGAGACTCCGGAACGGTCGGCTGGGTGTTCCATGACGCCAACTACTATGTCACGAACCAGCGGGACAATGCCTTCAAGACGACGATCGAGAACGATTACCCGGACATCGAGATTGTCGCGGAGCAGGGAATCAGCGATCCTGCTCGCGCCGAGGAGATCGCCAATGCGATGCTTCTCAAGAATCCGGATCTCGGCGGCATCTATGTTACCTGGGCTGGTCCGGCCGAAGGCGTCCTGGCCGCGTTGCGGGCGGGCGGCAACACGACGACGCGGATCGTCACACTCGATCTGTCGGAGCCCATTGCCCTCGACATGGTTCGGGGCGGAAACGTTGCAGCGATCGTCGCTGACGAGGCTTACGAGCTCGGCCGGGCGATGGCGGCTGTCGGGGCCCGCGCCCTGGCCGGTGAGGAGTCGCCGCCCTTCGTGGTTGCGCCCGCGATTACCGTCACTGCCGGGACGGTTGCCGATGGCTGGATGCGATCTCTTCATCGGGAGGCGCCGGCAAGCGTTCTCGATTCGGCGAACTAGCCTGACGGAACCTCGCTCCGGCGGATTCAGCGCCGCCGGAGCGTCTCCACCCCGGCAAGGCCACGGGATGCGCGGTGCGCATCGCCCCGGCTAACGTGAGGGGAGGCGCCGGAATGGGCGGGGGCCGAAGGGGCTGGAAGGGATCATGAACGAAGCGAAGTCCTGGCTGTCGGGATTGGAGGTCGAGAAGTGGGTCCTCTATTTGGGATTCCTGGCAATATTCGCCTTCTTCGCTTTGACCTTGCACGATGACGGGTTTCTGAGCACGCGGAATCTGTCCAATATCGTGCTGCAGACGGCGCCGGCAACCGTGATGGCGGTGGGACTCGTCTTTGTCCTGTCCGCAGGCGAGATCGATCTTTCCTTTGGATCGATCGTCGCGGTGTCGGCGCTCCTGGCGGCCGTGGTCATGCGAGAAGAGCCAGCGATTTACGGGGTCGCAGCCGGCATCGGCGCCGGTGTCGCCATCGGAGCGTTCAATGGCGCGCTCGTTGCCTATCTGCGTCTCCCCTCGTTCCTCGTAACCCTTGCGACCATGGGGCTGTTCGCCGGTATCGCCCGTTCGATGACCGACCTCCAGTCCATCCCGGTTCTCAATTCCTTTTTCACCGGATTCTTTGGATCCGGCTCCATTGGCGGCATTCCCTCCCTGATTCTCTGGACGGTCGCCGCCGTGCTGGCCGGGCATGTGGTGTTCCGGGAATCGCGGTTCGGAGCCCATGTTCTGGCCACCGGCGACAATGCGCAGGCTGCAGGGGTTGCGGGAATCCGGGTGGCGCGGATCCGGCTCTCGGTGCTGGCCATCAGCGGCGGCTGCGCGGGGCTCGCCGGGCTGCTCTACGCCGGGCGCCTTCAGGCAGCCAAATACACGCTTGGCGAGAGCGATCTGATGACCGTGATCGCCGCCGTCATTGTCGGCGGCACCGCGCTTTCGGGCGGCCGGGGCTCGATCATCGGAGCCTGCGCGGGATCGCTCCTGATGGGAATGCTGAACAACGGCCTCATCCTGATGGGGCTCTCGGTTTCGGATCAGATGATCGTGCGCGGACTGATCATCCTGGCCGCGGTTGCGGTATCGATGCGCCAGACCAGCCACTGAACGGGAGAGCGAAATGTTCCTGGATGTCCTGCTGCGCCGCAATCCGGAATTCGTCGAGGCGGCGATCGCGCTGCACCGGCGGGGGAGGATTCCGGCCAATTCCTACGTGCTCGATCTCGATGCGGTCGAGGCAAATGCGCGGCTCTTCCAGGCAGAGGCCGGGCGCCTCGGGATGGCAACGTTCGCGATGACAAAGCAGGTGGGGAGGCACTCGGGGTTCTGCAAGGCAGTGATGCGAGGCGGCATCCGGCAAGCGGTCGCGGTGGACATGGCATGCGCAACCGCCTGCGCGAGGGCCGGAATGGGGCTCGGCCATCTCGGGCACCTGGTCCAGGTGCCGTGGAACGAGGCAAGCAAGGCGGCCTCGCTCCGGCCGGAATACTGGACCGTTTTCTCGCCGGGGAAGGCCCGGGAGGCTGCCGCCGCTGCCGCGGGGGCTGGCCACCCGCAGAAGCTGATGGCTCGAATCCAATCGCCGGGCGACATCTTCTACTTCGGCCACGAAGGCGGCTTCGCCGCGGACGCGATCGTATCCGCAGCCGATGAAATCGACGCGATGGATGGCGCCCGGTTCGCCGGGATCACGACATTCCCCGCGCTGCTCTTCGACCCTGAGACCCGGAAAGTCTCGCCAACTCCGAATCTCAGATGTCCGGACCTTGGGGGTGAATCGAGCTCACCTATTTGAACCCGAAGGGTCCGGATCGGCCGTATTCCCGGGCAGTTCGTAGATCATCCGGAGGTTGGTGCCTGGGAAGATCGTCCGGGTCAGGTTGAGTTCCTGGAGGAGGCCTGCAGTGGCGTTGTCGCCGGCGTCGCTGGCGGTGCCGAGGATGCGAATGCGGAGGATGCCGTTGGAGGGCTCCGGGATGATGTCGGCGTCGGATTGGAAGATCGCGCGCAGGTGCCTGCGGGGTCGCTGTGTCTTGCCCTGTGCCTGTGCGACGACAGGCATCATGCGGGTTTCGGCGCGGTAGGCGATCATGCGGATGACGTCGAGGAGGAGCTTCTCGCCTTCGGGAAGCGCATCCAGGGCCTGGTGGTCGTCGAGCTCGGCGACGGTGATGTGGCGCTGCGTGTCGCTGCGCTTCTGCTTGAGCGCCTCACGCTCGGCGTCGAGAGCGTCGATCCGGGCCTGGAGACGTCGGGCGGCTTCGGCGGTCTGGTGAGACTGGGCTCCCTTGGCCAGATCGGCGATCCTGTTGCGCAGGGTGCCGAGGCGTTGCCGGAAGCGGCTGACATTTCGGTCGATTGCGCGCCAGAGCGGGTTGACGACGCGGGCTTCGGGATCCTGCGGCTCCAGGCCGCGGACCACGAGGGCGTCGAGATTGAACTCCTCGCGCATATATTTGAAGAAGTTCTCCTGCGACCAGCGGGAGAACAGGGCGCCGGCGATCTGCTCCACGGGCATGCGGGAGTGGGTGGTAATGAGCGGGACCTGGCGGCCGCTTTCCAGCAGGCGGCGGATCTGGCGGACCTCGGGCCCCTTTTTCAGTTGCACGCGCTTCTCGGCGAGGCGGACGGTGGCGCTGCGGGTCGTGCCCGGTCCATGGATCGGTACCGCGACACTGCGGAACTCCGCCTCCGGCCAGTCCTCCCCCTTGAAGCTCTTGTGCCAGGTGATCACCGCAACGCCGCGCCGGGCGAGGCGCTTGAACAGTGCCGGGCTCCAGCCTTCCCGGTCGAAGACCAGCGTCAGGGCGGGCTCGCCGGCATCCGGGGCGGTGAGATCCGGCGCCTCCGGGCCCAGCATGCCCAGCTTCTCCAGCGCAGGCAGGATGTCCGCCTCCAGCGCGTGGGTCATGGTCGGATCCAGCGCCTTGTTCAGGCACAGGAAGGGCTTGCCGCCGAGCGCGTTGATCCAATAGCTCGTGGACGCGGGCAGGCATAGTTTCTGTCGCGCCACGAAGTGCTTTGGCAATTTCCCCTTGCGACCGGAATAGATCTTCACATGCCCGTCCACGCACAGCGTGGCGCCGACCTCCGGGTCCTCCTCAAGCCATCCCGCCGCCAGGGCGGATTGCCAGTTCCGCACTCGCTGCACATCCTGCCCCAGCGCCTTGATCTTGCGCCGCAGCGTCTTCACCTCCGGGCAGCGGTCCAGGCCCAGGATCGCGCCCCATTCCCCGGGCACCTGGTGCCGGAGCGCCTCCGGATTGCGCACTCGGGCCAGGATGAGGAACGCCAGGAAGAGCACAACGGTGGTCAACCCATAATACCCCTTGGGCAGCGACAGGAACTCCCGCGCGTGGTTCAGAAGCCCCTCCTTCAGCAGCATCGGGAGCCCGGCCAGCACCCCCCCGCCGGCAACCGCCGACAGCGGTTCCGCAAACTGCGGCCGGACCTCGCTCAGATGCCCCGTCGCAGCCAGCATTCGTCCCGTCGTGTCCCGAGCCCCACGGCCCATCGGCGCTGCCCGGTCGCGGGCGTCCCGTGCGCTTCGGTCAATCGGCGGCTCCAGCGCGTCCCCCTCCGGTGCTTCCTGCGGCGCCTCCCGCTCCGCAGGGGCTTCCGGATCCGGATCAGCCTTTGCCGCCCGGGCCGGCTTCCCCCCACCGACAACCCCCGCCCGGCGATTGTTGTTCAGCGTCTGCGACGAGATCCCCACCTCCCGCGCAACCGCCGCGCCGCTCAGCCCCGAGGCCAGAAGCCGGTTCACCGTCCGCGCCATCGCGGCATCAATCACGCTCGGCCCGCGGCCTCGGCGCGGCGCAAAGAAGCTCGCCTCGCCGTCCCTCCGGAGTTGGTTCACCACCCGCTGTACCGTCGAGCGGCTCACGCCGAGCGCCTCCACCAGGTCCGAGCGAGGGACACCGCTCTCCGCAAACTTCGCGATCCGAAGCAACTTCGCTTCGCGCTGATCGTCAGCGTGAAAATCAAACGGTTCAAGATTGGAGAAATACTCCACTCGGCCGTCCCGCTTCACGAAGGAAAAGCAGGAGTTGCCAATCTGGACCGCCTCGGTGGGGCGCATCGGAAGCGTGTTCATCGGGACCTCGGAGCCGGATATCGGGTTTAGAACATTCTTTCACATTCCGGCCGACCTGTCAACCCCCCAAATGCCTCCTAACTCACCGAAATCACAAGGAAAACGACCGCCAAACACGCCTTCAATCAGCGCACGAGGTCCGGACATCTGAATCTTGTGACACTTGCCGAGGCCGCGGCGGCATTGCGTCGGGCCGGACGGGACCGGATCGAGATCAATGCGCCGGGGACGACCTCTTCCGCGGTTCTGGGCGCATTGTCGAATGCCGGCGCCACCCAGTGCGAGCCCGGAAACGGATTGCACGGCACGACGCCGCTCCATGCGGTGGAGGACTTGCCGGAGACTCCTTCTGTCCTGTATCTGAGCGAAGTGTCGCACCTGCACCAAGGCCGTGCCTATTGCTTCGGAGGCGGACTCTATATCGATCCGGTCTTCCCGGACTACGGACTCAAGGCCATCGTGTCCCGGGAGCCCACCTCGAAGCGATCCGCCCTCGCGCGCGTGGAAATTCCGCCCCCATCTTCCATCGACTACTACGGGCTGATCGATCAGGCGGACTGTCCTTGTGTCCGCGAAGGCGACACGGTCGTCTTCGGCTTTCGCGGCCAGGCGTTTGTTACGCGCGCCAATGTCGTCGGAGTCTCCGGCGTGTCGCAGGGCCGTCCGGAGGCGAGCGCCATCGAGAACGGCTTTGGCGAGACCGTGGCGTGGCAGCTCCCGGGAGAGGCCGATGGCCCGGTTTGACCCAAGTTCCGCGCCCGTGCTGTCGCTGCGGCGGATCCGCAAGCGGTTCGGAGGCATCGTCGCGATCCAGGAGTTCTCGATCGATTTGCATGCCGGCGAGATCGTGGCCCTCGTGGGCGACAACGGGGCCGGGAAGTCGACCCTGATCAAGATCGTATCCGGTGTGCACCGGCCATCCTCCGGCAACATGGCCATGGAAGGCGAGACGGTCAGTTTCGCCGACTCCGGCGAGGCGAGGCGCAGGGGGATCGAAGTTGTCTACCAGGACCTTGCGCTCGCGAATCAGCAGCCGGTCTACATGAACCTGTATCTCGGCCGTGAACTGAGGCACCCGGTGACCCGGCTTCTCGACCGCGGACGGATGATCTCGGAATCCGAGAAGCTGGTCCGGGATCTCAACGTCAATCTTCCCAGCGTCCGAGCGCGGATTCGGGAGATGTCGGGCGGACAGCGCCAGGGGGTTGCGATCGCCCGAGCAACCCACTTTGCCCGCAAGCTGATATTGCTCGACGAGCCGACGGCCGCGCTCGGCGTAGCCGAGACGGCCAAGGTGGAGAGCATCATCGCCTCGCTTCGCGCGCGCGGCCTGTCCATCCTGATGATCAGCCACAGTCTCGATCAGGTTTTCCGGCTCGCTGACCGGATCACGGTTCTTCGACGCGGGCGGCAGGTGGCGGTCAGGGGCGCCGCGGTAACGGACAAGAACGAAATCGTGTCCATGATCACCGGACTGCATTGATGGCGGGTCCGCGCATGGGACGAGATCCGGGCCGGATGGCGGCGGAAATCGCCGAGATCCCCTCTGCCGCCGAACGGCAGATCTCGGAGGGCCTGCCGCTTTATCTCGAGGAGGGCAGGCGGCTCAAGGCGATGAATCCGTGCGTGTTCGTGACCTGCGCACGCGGAACCTCGGACCATGCAGCAACGTATTTCAAGTATCTCACCGAGACGCGTCTCGGAATTCCGGTCGCGTCGGTGGGCCCCTCGGTGGCGTCGGTCTACGGCGCGCCGCTTCGCGTGCGGGATGCCGTGTGCGTATGCGTGTCGCAGTCCGGCGCAAGCCCGGACATATTCGCGCTCCAGGCAAAGGCCAGGGAGCAGGGTGCCCGATGCGTCGCTGTCGTGAACGACCGGGATTCCCCGGTTGGCCGCAGCGCCCATGCGACTCTCCCGGTTCTGGCGGGGCCCGAATTGGCAGTGGCGGCAACGAAGTCCTTCGTCGGCAGCCTGATCGCGCTCTGCGGATTGCATGCCGGGATGGCGGGGGACAGCGCGCTCGAGAAAGCGATCCGCGGCCTGCCCGCCGCCCTGGAAGGCGCCCTGCGGCGCGACTGGTCATCGGCATATGAGACGATTGCCAGCGCATCATCGCTATACGTCATGAGCCGCGGGCCCGGCCTGGCGGCAGCCCTGGAAGCGGCATTGAAATTGAAGGAGGCCTGCCGCCGTCATGCGGAGGCCTACAGCGCTGCGGAAGCGCTCCACGGTCCGCTAACTCTGGCCGGCAAAGGTTTGACAGTGCTGGTATTCGTACCGGAAGACCGCTCTGCCGCGAGCGTGCTGGAGGCGGCATCGGCGTTCGAGTCCTGCGGCGCCAGGGTCTTGCTCGCTGGGGCGGGCGATGCCCCCGGCCGGCTGCCGACCGAACGCCCTGCCCACGCGGCGCTGACTCCGATCTGCCAGATCGCAAGCTTCTACCGGTTCGTGGAAGCGCTGGCCGCTGCCCTTGGCGAGAATCCGAGCCATCCGCCGCATCTGGAGAAAGTTACCCGAACCACTTGAATTGTCGCCCAGGCGATGATTGGGAGTTCGCAGTTCCGGGATCTTGTGGCGCGCCGGTCCGGGCGGCGGTTTCGTGCATCCGCGCGTCGCCCGTCAGGCAGGCCGGAGCAGCGCCTGTCGGGCGGGTACGCGGCTGGCAGGCGCGAATCATGTTTGGCAGTTCCCTGCCCGTGCTTGCCCGGCGCCCGGTCCAGAGCCCCGGCGTCTGCCCTCGTTCGCAACCCGTTCCGCATTGAATGCCTGCCGGAGGGCGGTGGCGCACGGGTTCAGGTCAGGAGCATCGGCGATCCTGTTCACGCTATAGTTGGGGCTGGGCGGAACGCGCCGTCGAACTTGGGTCGGCATACCGCGCGTCGCCACGGAAATACCGGTTTTCCGGCTGTCGCGGCGTCGGCGGTCCGGCTCTTGCGGTGGCCCTAGTCCGCCGATCTGTTTGTTTGTGGCTATTTGGGTGTCGGGATGCGAGACAATCCCGCTGACGGTCGGCAGGCGAAGCGCGGGGAAGAAGCTCCAGGCGTTCGCAGGTCGGGCCGAAAGGACTCGGGAGACTTGACGCGTGAGGAGCGCCTCGCGGTGGCGTTGCGCGCCAATCTCCGGCGCCGCAAGCAGCAGGCGCGCGGCCGAAGCGACGCTGGCGACAGTTGACTGCTCCCGCATGGCAGCAATTCCGCGAGGCCGGTAGTGCTCGGCGGCTCGTGCCGTCCCGGATGCTGCCTGCCATAGGCTCTTGGCGAGGAGGGGAGCGTGGACCGCATTGAGATCGAGGGCGGGGTTGCACTCCGCGGACGGGTGAAGATCGCAGGCGCGAAGAATGCGTGCCTGGCGATGCTGCCCGCTTCCCTGCTCACGGGCGAGCGTGTCACGCTTCGCGGCGTTCCGGAACTCGCCGATGTCGCGGCAATGGCAGCCCTCTTGCGTAGCCTTGGCGCCGGGGTCGAGGAATTGCCTCTGGAGGGTCGGATCACGGTTGACCCGGCCTCCCTGTCGAACTGCCGCGCGCCGTATGACATCGTTCGAAAGATGCGGGCCAGCTTTCTGGTTCTGGGGCCGCTCCTTGCACGAGAGGGTCTTGCCGAAGTATCGCAGCCCGGCGGTTGCGCCATCGGGGAGCGGAGCATCCAGCTGCATCTCGAAGCGATCCGCGCGCTGGGTGCGGATGTCGAACTCGTCGACGGCTATGTCTGCGCCCGCGCACCCCGGGGATTGCGGGGCGCTCGAATCGTCTTCTCGTACCCCTCCGTGGGCGCAACCGAGAACGCGATGATGGCCGCCGCCGTTGCGGATGGCGAGACCGAGATCGTCAATGCCGCTCGGGAGCCGGAGATCGTGGCGTTGGCCGGCCTGCTCGTGGAGATGGGCGCCGAGGTGGAGGGCGCCGGGGATGCCGTTATCCGGATTTCCGGGAGGACTGGCTTGCAGGGGGCGGATGCCGAGGTGATTCCGGACCGGATCGAGTTCGGAACCTATATCGGTGCTGCGGTGATCACGGATGGCGATCTCGTGATTGAATCCGGGGCGATGGACCTGTCGGGCGAGGCCGTGCGCCTCTTCCGCGATGCAGGCGCCGACATCGAACCGGCGGCAGGCGGGATCCGCGTGCGCCGGGCTTCCGGCGGCATCCGGCCGGTGTTCGTCCGGACCGGGCCGTATCCGGGCTTTCCTACCGACCTGCAGGCGCAATTGATGGCACTTCTCACGCTTTCCTGCGGAGAGAGCGTAATCGAGGAGACGGTCTTCGAGCATCGCTTCATGCATGTGCCGGAACTCTGTCGCATGGGCGCGGATATTTCCGTGGGTGGCGGGCGAGCGGTTGTGCGCGGCGTATCGGCGTTGCGGGGGGCGCCAGTCATGGCCACGGACCTGCGGGCTTCCGCGAGCCTGATCCTTGCGGGACTGGCGGCACAGGGTGCCACGACCGTCAACCGGGTCTATCATCTCGACCGCGGCTACGAGCGTCCGGTCACAAAGCTCGCGGCATGCGGCGCCCGCATCCGGCGGTTGTCAGACTAGAGGGCTTGCGCCATGGCGGAAGAATCCGCGTCCCTTCGGTTGCGAGCGGTTGCGGAAGACGATCTCGCGGTCATTTCGTCCCTCGTGCAGGACGCCATACTGCCCGTTCGCAACATTGATTGGGACCCTCGCCAGAGGCGCCTGATTCTCGTTGTACAGCGATACCGCTGGGAGTGCGGCGATCCGGCGGCCGTGCGCGACGAGGAGGCGTGCGGCGAGCGCGTCGCGACAGCCATCCGGTTCGACTGCGTGCTTCGGCTTCGAAGCCGCGGCATTGACCAGCGGTCTGACGACCAGGTGGCGTATCTCCTTGGGCTCCAATTCCAGCCCGGAGACGGCCCGGGAGGGGAGCTGCGCTTCCTGTGCTCCGACAATGCGGAACTCGCTGCAGACATCGAATGCATCGACGGTGTTCTGGTGGATGTGTCCAAGCCGTGGATCGCCGCAGGCCGGCCCCGGCATCCGCTCGACGGCTAGCGCATTGGCGTTGCGGCTTCACGCTGCGGATCCAGGATTCGGCGCCGCGTTCCGGCACCTGCTGGAGCAGAAGGCGGTCGACAACCGCATGGCGGAGTCGGTCGCCCGAGAGGCAATCGAAGGTGTGCGTTCCGGCGGCGACGAGGCGCTTGCCGCCTTCTCCGTCCGCTTCGACGATTTCGATCCACGTGCCGTCGGGGGAATCGCGCTCACCGCTGAAGAAGTCGAGTCGGGCGCTGGCCGCGCCGGTGCGCGAGAACGCGAGGCTCTGGCGGTGGCGGCGCGGCGCATCCGCGCCTACCACGCGCGTCAGCTTCCCCGCGACGAGGAGTGGGAGGAAGAGCCGGGAATTCGTCTTGGCTGGCGCTGGCGCCCTGTGGAGACCGCTGGCGTCTATGCACCGGGTGGCCGTGCGTGCTATCCGTCTTCCGTCCTGATGAGCGTGATTCCGGCCCGCGTTGCCGGGGTCAGCCATGTGGCGCTCGCGACGCCGTCCGCAGCTGATGGCGTTGTCAATCCGCTGGTGCTGGCGGCGGCGCTTGAGGCGGGTTGCGACCTGGTCTGCAGAGTAGGGGGCGCACAGGCCATCGCAGCCATGGCCTGCGGGACGGAAACCATTCCGCGGGCAGATGTCATTGTCGGGCCCGGCAACGCCTACGTTACGGCGGCCAAGCGCATCGCATTCGGTGAAGTGGGGATCGACGCGGTGGCCGGACCCTCCGAGCTTGTCGTCATCGCCGACTCGAGCGGCAATCCCGAGTGGATCGCATGGGACCTTCTGGCGCAGGCCGAGCATGACCCCCTCGCGCAGTCGATCCTGGTTACGGACGACGGCGGGCTTGCGGACGCGGTTGAATCCGCCGCCGAGAATGCGCTGGCCAGACTTTCGCGCGACATCGCCCGGCAAAGCTGGGAAGGGCGCGGGGCTTTGATCGTTGTGGATCGGATCATGGACGCTGCTGCACTCGTCGACGCGGTGGCGCCGGAGCATCTCCACATCGTGACGCGGGAACAGGATCGGATCGCGGACGCGGTCCGGAATGCTGGTGCGGTGTTCCTCGGCGAGAACACGCCCGAAGTGTTTGGCGACTACCTGGCTGGACCTAGCCATGTGCTTCCGACCGCGGGGACCGCCCGGTTCGCATCCGGACTCTCGGTATTGAGCTTCATGAAGCGGACCAGCGTGATTCGCGCAAGCGCCACCGCCATGGGACGGTTGGCGGTGCCGACGGAGACGCTTGCCCGGGCGGAGGGACTGGAAGCTCATGCCATCTCGGCCCGGCTCCGCGCGCCGAATGGGGGGGAGAGCCCTTGAGTGCCGCCGGTGGCGATCGGCCGGCTGGTCCGACGGATCGCCTCGCTTCCATCGAGCTGGACGACGCAGGCTTGCCGCCTCCTTCGGACGAAATCGAGCAGGAGCGCCGGGTCGCGATCTTCGATCTCCTGGAGGAGAACACATTCCGGCTGGTGCCCCGCGAGGGGCGGCCGACGCCGGCCGGTCCCTACGGCTTGCGTCTCGCTGTGCGCGACCGGCGCCTCGTGTTCAGGATTACCGCTTCCGACGGAGGCCTGGCCGGCGAGATCCACCTTGCGCTCTCGCCCTTTCGCAACGCGGTGCGGGACTATTTTGCAATCATCCAGCAGTATTTCGACGCCATCCGGAGGCTGCCTGCGCACCAGATCGAGACCATAGACATGGGTCGGCGGGGCGTGCATGACGAGGGCTCGCGCATTCTCCTCGAGCGCCTCGAAGGCAAGGTGGAAATCGATTTCACCACCGCCAGGCGCTTCTTCACCCTGATCTGCGTCCTTCATTACGGGGAATAGCGCGTGGACGCGCCGGACGGGGCAAATCTGACCAGCGTTGCTTTCGCCTGCGATTACAACGCCCTGCGGTCGCCGATGGCGGAGGGGCTTGCGAAATGGCTTTGCGGCAACCGTGTGTTCGTCCAATCCGCCGGCGTCCGGGGCGGGACTTCTCTCGATCCCTTTTCCGTCGAGGTGATGGCGGAAATGGGAATCGACATCTCCCGGCACCGTGCGCGATCGTTCGACGAGATGGAGAGCTACGGGGAGGACTTCGCCTCCTATGACATGCTGGTGGCTTTCACGCCGGCCGCGCAACGGCGAGCCCTGGAGTACACGCGGCACTCGTCGCTCCGGGTGGCCTACTGGCCGACCGCGGATCCTTCCGCGGTCGAGGGGAGCCGCGAGCAGCGGCTCGAGGCGTACAGGGAAACCCGAGACACGATCCTCGGACGGGTCCGCGGACTCTTCGAAATCCGGTGAGGCGGGTCCGTTGCGACTCCGGTCAAGATGAATTCGGGACCTGGCAGGTACTCTCAGTACTTGCCGCCGGGTACGGGATCGCCCTCACAGCGCTACCGCGCGAAGGTGGGTACCGTGAAAGGCTCGTGCGTCATCTCGCACATGAATCGCTCAAAGGCAACGAATTGTTCAGGTCGTCGCGTTGTGGGATTCCCGAGGTGACACACGCGACCGTCGGTCGAAGGACCGCAGCCTGATCCGATTGGCGAATCATCCCGGGCGCCCGCGTCGCCGGGGCTCGTCGCGCGGCGGCAGCACGGCACGCCAAACCGCGGCACACTGCTGTCGCGCCAATCAGGGCGGCCAGATCTCGCTGGCGACGATTTCCACGGCCCGGATGGCGCCGGCGGTCAGGCCGGCTGGCCCCCGTCTCCACGCTTCCCTGGCTGGCACGTCCAGCGGCGGGTTCCCGCCCGGCATTCGTGGTCCTGCCTTTCCCGGTTGTCGATGCCCACGGGACTCGCGACGGCTCGTGGCGTCGGTCCCTCACCGTATTCCGACCCACATGCCGCAGCGACCAAGGTGAGGTACTCCCGGATCCGAATTCAATCGCTCCTGCCGACGGACCGAGAACGCGAGTTGCGCTCCGCGACGCGGATTCGGTCTCGCGAACATGGCTACGGATCGAGGTTGCAATCAGGAACTGGCCGCAGCATAGTCTTGGCGCGGGCCCATGTGCCAAGCATTGGCTCGGGGCTATTACACGCTGAGTTCGAAATAAAGGGATACTATGGTGAAGGAAGAGACGCTGGAGTTTTCCGGCGTCGTTACGGAACTCCTGCCGAATGCGACCTTTCGTGTTCGCCTTGAGGAGAACGACCACGAACTGATCGCCCACACGGCCGGGAAAATGCGCAAGAACCGTATCCGTGTGCTCGCGGGCGACAGGGTTCAGGTGCAGATGACGCCGTACGATCTGACCAAGGGGCGCATCATATTCCGGTTCAAGTGAGCTTTCGGTGACGGAGCCGGGACGGGGAGGACCCGACACTGCGGTTCCAGCCAGCGGCGGGAGGGAGATTCTCCTGTTCGCGGAGGGCAGCCGCGAATGGGCTGCGCTTCTCGTCTCGGGGCGCATCGAGGACTTGTACGCGGAGGACGCCCGCAGCTTTTCGGGCCCTCGCCAGGGGGAGATTTGCGCGGGCCGGGTCAACCGCCTGAGCCCTGCGGGCAGAACGGCCTTCGTTGATCTCGGTGGCGGTCGCTCGGGCATGCTCGGACAGGCGGGTGACCTTGAGCCGGGGGACCGCGTTCTGGTGCAGGTTGACCGTTTTGCAATCGAGGGCAAGGGGCCGAGAGTCAGGGAGGGGGTTTCCGTTCCGGGCCGCTGGCTGGTAGCGGTGCGCGGCGGCGAAGGGGTCCGGTTTTCCCGTAGAATTCCCGAGGGAGAGGAGAGGGATCGGCTTCTGCAGATCACGGAGGAATTCGGCGACTCCATGCGCGTGATTGTGCGGACCGCTGCGCGATTCGCGGACGCCCGGGAGCTGGCAGCCGAGGCCAGGGTTCTGCGGGAACGAATTGAGTCTCTTGAGGATGCGGCGGAGTCCGGCGGTCCAAGGACACTTGCCCCGGGTCCGGGTCCGGTTGAGCGGGCGCTCTCGGATTGGCTTGGAAACGATGTCGCTGCTGTGGTTGGCGCTGGCGATGCGGTCGAGCACGCCATGGGCGGCGGCGGGGATTTCGACGCGGAAATCTGGGCGGACGAGGAAGCTCTCCTGGAGCACC
This sequence comes from Rhodobacterales bacterium, assembly GCA_965222665.1. Classification (GTDB taxonomy): domain Bacteria; phylum Pseudomonadota; class Alphaproteobacteria; order Rhodobacterales; family CAZPXZ01; genus CAZPXZ01. The sequence continues at coordinate 2,650,050 of CBDCUM010000012.1, read as the reverse complement.
GGGACGTGGCGGGCGGCATTCGAAGCCTGCTTGCGCCCCGTGCCGAAGTCGAGGGCGGTGGTTGGCTGTCGATCGAACCGACTGCGGCGGTCGTGGCAGTCGACGTGAATACGGGCTCCCGGTTTCTGGACCGCAATGCGGCACAGGCGATGGGCTGCGCGGCGGCGCGCGCCATTCCCCGGGAGCTGCGCGTGCGTGGACTCGGCGGCATCGTTGTTGTCGATTTTCCGCCGAGTTCCGAGGCGGGCGACGAGATTATCGGCAGGGAGTTGGAGAGAGCGCTGCGGCAGGATTCTCCCGGCGCAACCGGCTTGGGATGGACGGAGGCCGGCCTCTACGAGATTATCCGGAGGCGGGACCGACGCCCGCTGAACGAGTGTTTTCCCGATGGAGTCTGATCCGCTTCCCGGTCCCTGTCCGGTCTGCGGGGCGCCCGGCGAGGAGGCGTGGCGACCATTCTGCTCCAAGCGGTGCGGCGATATCGACCTCGGCGGGTGGCTCTCGGGCAACTACGCGATTCCGGGAGAGCCGGTCGAATTCGGCGACAACGGCGAGGATACCGGTGTCCATTGAGGCGGAACGGCACGGTACCGCCCTCGCCGGGGCGCTGGTGGAGCTGGATGCCCGCGGGCTGCTTTGCCCGTTGCCGGTCCTGAAGGCGCGCAAGCGCCTGGCCGCGTTGAGTCCCGGCGACGTTCTCCGGTTGCAGGCGGACGATCCGGCGGCGCCCCTTGATGTCGCGCACTTTTGCCGCGAGCAGGGGCATGCCCTCCTTGGCGAGCGCGCTTGCGAAGGCGGCGCCAGGGAATTCGATATCCGGAAGGGAACTCTGGCTCAGTCGTCGTAGCGAACCCGCACATAACTGCCCGGCGCATCTTCCAGCGCTCCGAGTACCGCGCCCGGCTCACGCGCCGCGGCACGCTTGCTGGAATGGGCGTTCAGCCACTTGATCCAGTCGCTCCACCACGATCCCTTCTTGTGGTCGCTGCTGTCCGCCCAGGTTTCCGTGTTCGGCGCGTCGGGATCCCCGTCGAGGCGGTAGCCATACTTCCGGGCGACGGGAGGGTTGATAATCCCCGCGATGTGCCCGGATTCGGCCAGGATGAACCGCCTTTCGCCACCCAGGAGGCGCAATCCCCTGTAGACGGATTCCGCCGGGGCAATGTGGTCTTCCTGGCCTACGACGTGATAGGTCGGGATGTCGATGTCGGCGAGGTGGACCGCGTCACCATCGACGTCCAGCGTACCGGATGCCAGGCGGTTTTCCAGGTAGAACCCGCGCAGGTATTCTTCGTGCACCCGCGCCGCCATACGGGTCGAATCTGAATTCCAGTAGAGAAGGTCAAACGCTCCTGGCGTCAGTCCGAGCAGGTAGTTGTGGATGACAAAGCTCCACAGGAGGTCGCCGGGCCGCAGGAAGTTGAAGCTTCCCGACATGGCGCTTGCCGGCAGGAATCCCCGGTCGCGCATCTGTTCGCTGAGTTCGTCAATCGTGTCCTTGTCGGTGAGCGCCATCAGGTCGCCCGCATCCGAAAAGTCGAATTGGCTTGCGAAGAAGGTGCAGGTGTTGACGATGTTCCTTTCCTTCCTGGCGAGATGCGCCAGAGCCACGCCGGAAAGGGTGCCGCCGACGCAGTAGCCCACGAGGTTCACGGTTTCCGAGCCGGCTTCCTCCAGAACCTTGTCGATGGCGAGGAGCACGCCGCCATGCAGCATGTCCTCGAAGCCGACATCGCGGTGCCTCTCGTCGGGATTGACCCAGGACATGAGGAACACGGTGTGTCCGCGAGCCACGAGCCACTGGATCATGGACTTCTTCGGAACGAGATCGAGGATGTAGTACTTGTTGATCCAGGGCGGGACGAACAGTGTCGGTATGGCGCGCACCCGCTTGGTTGTCGGCGAATACTGGATCAACTCGAAGAGTTCGTTTCTCCAGACCACCTTGCCTTGTGTCGTCGCCACGGTCTCTCCGACCTCGTAGGCGGAAACGTCGACCTGCGTTATCCGGAGCCGGTCACCACCGCCTTCAAGATCCCGCAGCCAGTTACGCATGCCTTCGACAAAGTTCAGGCCGCGCTGCCGGCCTGCCGTCTTGGCAACGGTCGGGTTCAGCAGGGGAAAGTTGGTTGGCGCCAGCGACTCCGTGAGAATCCGGGTCGAGAAGATTGCCTTGCGGCGCGTGGCGGCATCCTTGAACTCCGCGGTCTCGACGAGGGATTCCACCCATTTCGCGTTGAGCAGGTAGGCCTGCATCAGGTAGCTGTAAAAGGGAGACTCATGCCAGTCGGCACTGGAGAAGCGAAGATCCGTGGCGCCCGGTTTGACTGGCGGCTCCGTCGCGACGCCGAATTGACGCCCGAGGCTGTGCCAGGCGAGTTGGGAATGGCCGAGAAAGAGGCTCGCGAAACCTGCCCCCAATCCGACGGGGTCCCGGGCGAGCGCCCTCACGAATTCGCCGGCGGCAGGCGCCAGATGAACGGGGTCAGGATCCGGAAGCGCGCGGTACCGGAAGCCGGTCTCTGTCATGCGGGCCGCCGCGGCTGCGGACTCTCGCCACAAGGCGGTCGCGCTGGCAGCGAGTGCAAAGTAGGGCGATTCCGATGCCGCAACCTCCGGTTCCGCTTGGGCCCCTCCGTTTGCTCCCATGACCGTCTGCCCTCCTCAAGTGTGCCACTTCATGGTGCTTTCCAACTTTGCCAGGCAGGCGTCTCGGAACGGTCCATGCTGCAATGCAACATAGTGTGAAACCGCATGCGCGCAACCCGTGCTTCTGCCGCATGAGGACGGGATTGATGAAATCCGCCCGCCCGGGGCCTCGTCGGAATGATGCTCGTCCGGGAGCCTGCAATTCTTCGACACTGTCGCTTTGGAGGCGGGTGTCCCTCCGGTGTCGTCCGTCCCCTCGAGGGAAGCTCTCCCAAACCGTCCTCGTTCTTCGTCCCGGCAGCCCCGCGGGGATGCCGGCCCTCGTCGGCGCGGAGTGCGTGGTTCGCGCCGAAACCCCGGTTGCGCAATGGGAGTATCAGGTGGTTCTCCGCGGCTCCCGCACACCTGAACCGGGTACGCGGTGGCGGACCTCGGGTCGCGGAACGCGTTCACCCGGTACCCTTGCCGAATCGATCAAGAGGGATTAGCTTTGCCCCAGTCCAAATCCCCATGTGCGCGCCGCGCGCCGTTTGGCTTCGGTCACGCGGAACGGCGTTTGTTGGCGCGACGCGGGCGATTCAGAGGAAGCCATGCCGAAGTTGAAGACCAAGTCGGGCGCAAAGAAGCGGTTCAAGGTTACCGCCAGCGGGCGCATCAAGGCGCAGAAGGTCGGGAAGCGCCACGGAATGATCAAGCGCACTCCGAAATTCATTCGCCAGGCGCGCGGCACGGACACGCTGTCCAGTTCCGATGCGAAGATCGTTCGGCGGTTCATGCCGTACGGCTGACCGGGAAGAGATTTAATGACCAGAGTCAGGAATCCCGTTGCGGGGCGGGCCCGCAAGCGGAAGGTGCTTAAGGCGGCCAAGGGATATGCGGGGCGGCGCAAGAACACGTTTCGCGTCGCTCGCCAGGCGGTCGATCGGGCACGCGAGTATCAGACCCGTGACCGGAGAGTCCGGAAGCGCAATTTTCGGGCGCTCTGGATCCTTCGGATCAATGCGGCGGTACGGGAGCGGGATCCCGGCATCACCTATTCGCGCTTCATTCACGGGTTGAAGCTGGCGGGCGTCGAGTGCGACCGCAAGATCCTCGCGGACCTCGCCGTGCGCGAGCCCGCTGTATTCGACAAGATCTTCCAGAAAGCGCAATTGGCGCTCTCCTGAGGGACCGCGCGGCCCCTCCGCCCATTCGCCATGGTCAATGCAGACTCGCTCGCCGAGGAAAGCCTGAAAGCAGTCGACGCGGCGGCAGATTCGGCCGAGCTCGAATCCGTTCGCGTCTCGCTTCTTGGCCGGAACGGTACCATCGCCCTTCAGCTTCGGGCGCTCGGAGCGCTTGAGCCTGCCGAGCGCCGGGCAAGCGGTGCCGCTCTCAACCGCATTCGGGATCTCGTGCGGGATCGGATCGAGGAGCGCGGAACCGCGTTCCGCTCCTCCGAGCGCTCCCGGCAGCTGGCAAGGGAGCGCGCGGACCTTACCCTTCCCGCGCGTCCGGAGGCCGCAGGCTCCCTGCATCCCGTAAGCCAGGTCACGGAAGAAGCAGCGGCAATTTTCGCGGATCTCGGGTTCGACCTGTGCGAGGGCCCGGAGATCGAGACCGAGTTCTACAATTTCGATGCGCTCAACATTCCTGCGGAGCACCCGGCCCGGCAGGAGCACGACACCTTCTTCTTTCCTGAATCGGGCGAGGGCTCGGAGCGCCGCGTCCTGAGGACGCATACTTCGAATGTCCAGATTCGCACGCTGAAGATGGGCCCTCCCGTGCGCTTCATTGCGCCGGGGCGCACCTACCGCTGTGACAGCGATCTGACGCACACGCCCATGTTCCACCAGATTGAAGGCATGGCGATCGACCGAAGCGTGCATATGGGCCATTTGCGCTGGACCCTCGAGGAGTTCTGCCGTGCGTTCTTCGAAGCGGACAGCGTGGAGCTTCGGTTCCGTGCTTCGCATTTTCCGTTCACGGAGCCTTCCGCGGAAGTGGACGTCCGTTGTTCCTGGCGAGACGGTCGACTCGTTGTGGGCGAGGGAGATGACTGGCTCGAAATTCTCGGCTGCGGGATGACGCATCCCAACGTCATTCGCGCCTGTGGCGTCGATCCGGAGGAGTGGCAGGGCTTCGCGTTCGGCATGGGGATTGACCGGCTGGCCATGCTGAAATACGGAATGCCGGATCTTCGCGCATTCTTTGACGGGGATGTGCGCTGGCTGCGCCATTACGGGTTCCATCCCGCCGACGCGCCTTCCGCGCATGCCGGCATCACCCGCTCGGCCGGGGCATCCCGATGAAATTTCCGGTCCGCTGGTTGCGGGAGCACCTCGATACCGACGCCGATCCGGACGCGATCGCCGACGCTCTGACGGAAACAGGCCTGGAGGTCGAGGGCGTCGCCGTTCCCGCTCCGGAACTCCAGGACTTTCGTATCGCGCGGGTCATTTCGGCGGAGCGTCATCCCGATGCGGATCGCCTGTCGGTCTGCCGGGTGGATTCGGGGTCCGGCGAATCGCAGGTGGTCTGCGGGGCGCCGAATGCACGTACCGGAATGCTGGGCGTGTTTGCTCCGCCGGGAACCCGGATTCCGGGCACCGGGCTGGACCTGCGTGAAGCGGAGATCCGGGGCGTCCGGTCTTGCGGAATGCTGCTCTCGGAGCGGGAACTCGGTATCTCCGACGAGCATGAGGGGATCATCGATCTGCCGGAGGACGCGCCGGTCGGGGCGGTATATGCGGAATACGCAGGCCTTGACGATACGGTGATCGATATCGGGGTAACGCCGAACCGTCCGGACGCGCTGGGGATCCGCGGAATCGCCCGGGACCTCGCGGCGCGGGGACTGGGGCGATTGCTGCCCCTGGACGACACCGCTGTTCCCGGTTCGTTCGAATCGCCGGTCGGGGTTTCCCTCTGCGAAGACGTTATCGACCGCGCCTGCCCGCTGTTCGTCGGCCGGTATTTCCGCGGAATCCGCAACGGGCCGTCGCCGCACTGGATGCAACAGCGGCTCCGCGCGGTCGGGATGCGTCCGATCAGCGCCGTGGTGGATATCACCAACTACATCACACAGGGCCTTTGCAGACCGCTTCACGCGTTCGACGCCGACCGACTCACGGGCTCGATCCATGTGCGGCTCCGGCGCTTCGGCGAGAGCCTGGAGGCGCTTGATGGCAAGTCCTACACGCTGCCGGATGGCACCACCGTCATCGCCGACGACGCGGGTGCGCAGGGTCTCGGGGGGATCATCGGCGGCGTGGCGACCGGTTGCGGTCCGGACACGGTGAACGTGTTCTTCGAGTCGGCGTATTTCGATCCGATCCGCACGGCGGCCACCGGCCGGCGCCTCAACCTGCAGACGGACGCCCGCTACCGGTTCGAGCGAGGGATCGATCCCGCGTTCACGCAGACCGGAATGCAAATCGCAACCCGGATGATCCTCGACATCTGCGGCGGGGACGCATCCCACATCGTCGTGGCCGGGTCGGTGCCGCCTCCGCCGCCGCCAATTCAGTTCAGGCCGAGCCGGACACTGGAGATCGCGGCCATCGATGTTTCTCCCGAGGAGCAGCGACAGATCCTTCGGGAGCTCGGCTTCGGCGTGGAGGGCAGCGGCGATTCGTTCACCGTCCACCCCCCGAGCTGGCGCCCGCCGATGCACGGTCAGGAAGACATTGTCGAGGAAGTGGCGCGCATAGCGTCTTTCTCGCGTATTCCCGCCGTGCCGCTACCGCGCCGGTTGCCCGGCATGGCCGCACCGGCGCTGAATCTGAATCAGCGCCGGGCGGGAGAGGCGCGGCGGCTACTTGCGTCGAGGGGCATGTCGGAATGCGTGTGCTATTCCTTTGTCTCCGAAGAGGAGGCGGCGCGATTCGGCTGGACGGATCCGGCGCTCCTGCTGGCGAACCCGATTTCGCCGGAATTGGCCGTCATGCGGCCATCGTTGCTGCCCGCGCTGCTCCACGCCGCCGCACGCAATGTCGCGCGGGGATACCGCAATCTGGCGCTATTCGAGGTGGGCCCGGAGTTCCTTGGCCCCGAACCGGAGGAGCAGCGCCGTGCTGCGAGCGGAATCCGGACCGGGGATCGCGTACCCCGTGCGTGGAACGTCTCGCAGCGGCCCCCTGATGCCTACGACGCGAAGGCGGACGTTCTCGCGCTGATCGAGGCTCTTGGCGGACCCGTAGCGAAGATGGCGGTGAAGCAGGAGGCGCCGGGATGGTACCATCCGGGACGCAGCGGCACACTACAGCTCGGGCCCACGAACGTGATTGCGCATTTCGGCGAACTGCACCCCGATATTGTCGAGGCCATGGACCTGGAAGGAAGGGTTGCGGCTTTCGAAGTCCGGTTCGAGAACCTGCCCGGCATTCGGCGCGGCGTGCGTTCACGGCCGTCGCTGCGAATCTCCAACTTCCAGGCGGTTGAGCGGGACTTTGCCTTCGTTGTGGATGAGGCGGTTGTTGCCGGGGACATCGTTGGGGCGGTTCGCGCCGCCGCGCGGGAGTTGGTCGAAGCCGCGGAGGTGTTCGACGTGTTCCAGGGCGGGAAGGCGGAATCACAGCTTGGGGCGGGCAAGAAGTCCGTCGCCGTTGCGGTCCGGCTGCAGTCCCGTGACCGCACGCTTGCGGAAGCCGACATCGAAGGCGCGTCTGCTGCGATCGTGGCTGGCGTGCGCAAGCGGACGGGGGGTGTTATCCGGTCGTAGGAACCTGGCGACGTGGAAGCGGCCCTGGCACTCGGCCCGCTCGTCGGCGTCATACGGCACAAGCAGTTTGGCATGCCGGCCGTTCGCGGCACTCGTCGACGCAGGGCAAGGTGCGCTCAAGCGACTGCCTTGCTGACTGGAGAGGAGCGGACACGAACGTGCTCACCACTGTAAGCGACTTTTTCCCTCCAGCTTCCGCTGAGGGGGGCGGGTCCAGGACAATCTCATTCGCTCGTCGTCGGATCCGTGTGCGCCCTGGGCGGCGTTGAGCGAAGCCGTTCCGGTTTGTCGCCGGCCTGTAGCGGATTGATCGGAGTGTGCAGCAGGGCGTTGAAAGAGGTTTCTGACGCGCCGCCGCGGAGTTGGGTAGGGACTGGTGAGCGTTCCGTGGCTTTCGGAAGTGGGTCTTGTCGGGAAGCGGCTTTCCGGGATGGGGTCAAGGCTTGCGTGGACGTTTGGCGAGCACGTGCTTCAAGGCATCGTCGCGGTGCCACTCGAAGTGGTCGGTTGCGGCGGGGGAGAGTCGCTTACGTCACACACAGGTCCAAACCAATGCGCGGCACGCGCGCCCGGTGAACGACTCGGTGGAGGCTTCCGGCTCGCGCGTCGGCGACAGCATAGGCTTGCATATCACGCCTGTTGAGCCGTCATGGAGTATCCTCGTCACAGCTTTGCATCCTGTGATCTCGCGTTCGATCAGACCCTGCCGGTGATCGCCAAGCTGCTCTGCCGCAGCGACATTGAGACGACATCCCGCTACGGTCATCCGGCGCGCGACTCGACGGGAAGGGCCAACGGCATTTTCCCAGTCGCGGAGACACGCCGTCCGCGCCGGCTCCCCCAATGACTCAACACTGTGAAACGGGTCAATCCAGGCGCGCTCCGTTCTCTGTTCAAGCGCACGATAATGTGACATAATGTCGGATGAGTCAATCTATTGACCAACGTTTGTTCACATGACACCTGCACCCACGACATCGCAGAGGGATCGGGCTGTCGCCCTTCTCAAGGCTTACGGCCCCATGCGTCGAATCGAGCTCAGCGACGCCGGGATCCACCCGGAAACACTCGCGCGCATGCTCAAGGACCGGACCCTGACCCGCGTCACCCGTGGGCTCTACCAGCTCGCCGATGCCGAAGTCACGGCACCGCATGATCTCGCCGAGGTTGCGAAGCTTGTACCTAAAGGGGTCATCTGCCTCGTCTCCGCCCTTCAGTTCCACGACCTAACGCTCCAGATACCGGGCCGGGTCTGGCTCGCCATAGGTTCGAAGGCGCGAAAGCCCAAGATCGACTATCCCCCAACCCGAATCGTGCGGTTCGGACCGCGAACGCTTTCCCTCGGCGTGCAAACCCACACCGTCGACGGCGTGTCCGTGCCCATTTTCGATCCAGCCAAGACAGTCGTCGATTGCTTTCGGTTCAGACAGCACGTCGGTCTCGATGTCGCGCTCGAAGGTCTCCACAATGTCATGAGGTCCGGCAAGGTAAAACCGGCGCAGATCGTTGACTACGCCCGCGAAATCCGCATCTGGTCCGTCTTGCGGCCCTACCTTGAAACGGTGGTCGCCGATGGCGCGTGAACCGAGGAATGTCGCCGCTTCTGTACGTGCGCGGCTGAAAAAAAAACCTCGCCAGGGAGCAACAAGCCAATTTCCAATGGGTACTTACCCGATATGCCCTTGAACGGTTTCTCTTCCGACTGAGCGTCTCGCCTCACAAGGAACTCTTCGTTCTCAAGGGCGCCATGCTGTACGCCGCATGGCTCGCAGATCCATTCCGAACGACCCGCGACCTCGACCTACTCTCCTTCGCCGACCGCGAGACCGACCCGCTCGTAGAGATAATCCGCAACATCTGTGCCCAGCCGGTCGTGGACGACGGAGTGCGCTTCGATACCGAAGGCATCCTTGCGGACCCGTTCGACGAGGACCGAACCCATGTCGCTCTTCGCGTCCGCACCTCGGCCCAGCTCGGCGCCGCCATCATCCCGGTTCAAATCGATATCGATTTCGGAGACGCCGTGACCCCCGCCCCCCTGGAGGTTGACTATCCCGTTCTTCTCGATCACCCGCCGCCGACCCTCAACGCCTATCCACGCGACACCGTGGCCGCCGAGAAGTTCGAAGCCATCGTCGCGCTGGACCTCGCGAACAGCCGCATGAAGGACTTCTACGACCTGCTCGCGATGTCACGGCTCTTCGCGTTCGAAGGTGTGACCCTCGCCGCCGCCATACGGGCGACCTTCGAGAGGCGTGCGACGGCCATTCCGCGCGAACGTCCTCCGCCCCTCACGCACGCATTCTCGGAAGATCCCCAAAAGCTCCGCCAGTGGCGATCCTTTCTCGCCCGAGACCCGCTGCTGATCGACGAACCCGACTTGCACACCGTCATTCGCGAAGTCGGGGATTTCATCATGCCGGTAGCCCTTGCAGCCATCGATGACCGTCGCATACCGGGGCGTTGGAGGTCCGACGGTGGCTGGAGACCGGCCACATGAGCGCATTCACCCGGGACGCCATCTTCATCAGCCACGCCAATCCGGAGGACAACGAAATTTACGGTCTGGCTTGGAGCGCGACTGACCGCGGCCAGGTACGAAGTCAGGGGAGACGTGCTCAGATTGCGCGGCGGCCAGGACTGGCAATGTCTGTTTGAGGACGCACTCCGCAACAAGGCATGCAAGGTCTTGCTTGTCGCAAGCGACGTTTTTTTTCCTCTGGGAGATCTGGGAGTATTTCGAGCGGGGTTGATTTCGGGGCATTGCGGCACCGGATTTCGGGCATTGGCGGGGGTGTCCGTGGGCCTGTACTCAGGGTCTGAACTCACGTTTCGGGCTGTGTCAGGCTTGCGGTCATGGGTCGGATTGTTCAGGGTCGTCGAATTGGACCGGCGGAGTTGTCGGAGATCCGGGCGCTGTTGTCGGCGCATACGGAGTGGGGTCGTTCACGGCTCTGGGTTGCGCTCTGCGAGCTCTGGAACTGACGCAACGGCACCGGTCGCCTGAAGGACATTGCGGCGCGTTCGCTGATTCGGAAGCTTTCGGATGCCGGTCTGATCGAGCTGCGTGCGCGGCGTTTGGCGGGTCGAGGGAGTCGTCGGCGCAGCGCGCCGGAGCGAGTGGGGCTGGAGGTTGACTGGTCGGTATCGGAGGCGGCTTCGGGGCCGCTTTCGGCGCTGCAGCCGGTATCGGTGTCGGTTGCGGAGGGCTCGGACCGGCAGCATCTGCACACGGTTCTGGAGCGGTTCCACTATCTCGGCCTGTCGACGCCGGTGGGGGAAAGCATCGGGCACCTCGTGTGGGACGGGCGAGACCGGATCGTGGGCTGTTCGCTGACCGGGGCTGCAGCGTGGCGTTGCGCGTCGCGGGACGGTTGGATCGGCTGGAGTGATGCGGAGCGCTAGGCGGGGCTGTGTCTTGTGGCCAACCAGCAGCGCTATCTGATCCTGAACGCGGTGCGGGTTCCGCATCTTGCGAGCCATGCGCTCTCGTTCGTGTCGCGTCGCCTGAGCGGGGACTACGAGGCGCGGTACGGCCATCCGGTTCATCTGCTGGAATCGTTTGTGGACTCGTCGAGGTTCTCGCGAACCTGCTACCGGGCGGCGGGCTGGCATGACGCGGGGCAGACGACGGGACGGAGCCGGAACGGGCGCCTGGGGCTGTCGGTTCCGCGCAAGCGGGTGTTTTTGCGGCGGTTGCGGCGAGATGCCGCGGCGCGCCTGCGAGCAGGGGGTCAGGCGACTTGTCGGCCCTGCAGCATCGACTGGACGCCGCCCTGGCGGAGCAGGCGGAACTGAACCGGCAGCTGGATCTCGCGTCGGCGGAGAACCGGCGCCTGTTGGAGCGCAGTTCACACTGGATTCAGCAGACGGAGCAGGAGCAGGAGGCCCAGCGTCGGGAAGCGCGCGGAGGTCGCGCGCCTGCGCAAGGAACTGGCGCAGGCGCGCCGCTACGCTGCAGGACCAGCTGCAGGCGCTTCAGTCGAAGTTCGAGAAGGCGGTTCTGGCGGCGCACCGGTATGCCGCGATGGCGTTCGGCTCGTTGTCGGAGCGCCTCGGGGTCGAGCGAGGGAGGGCTGCGCTGGAGGCGACAACCGTTGCGGGGCCATAGGTCTATCACTGGATCAAGTTGCCCATCAGCCGACAACCGCCGCCGCCGTCTTGCTGTGAACCTCCTCCAATTCGACACCGGGTGCCAGCTCCGCAACGCGGAGGCCGCCTTCTTCAACATCGAACACGCCCAGGTTGGTGATAATCCGGTCAACGACGCCCTTTCCGGTCAAGGGGAGGGTGCATTCCTTCAGGAGCTTCGGCTCGCCCCGCTTGTTCGTGTGGTCCATGATCACAACGATTCGGCGCACGCCCGCGACGAGATCCATCGCGCCGCCCATTCCCTTGACGAGTTTGCCCGGGATCATCCAATTGGCGAGGTCGCCGTCCTCGGACACCTCCATGGCGCCAAGAATCGACAGGTCGATATGCCCGCCGCGAATCATCGCAAAGCTCTGCGAAGACGAGAAATAGCTGGTTCGCCGCAACTCTGTGACGGTCTGCTTGCCCGCGTTGATCAGGTCCGGATCGATCTCGTTCTCCGTCGGGAATGGACCAATTCCCAGCATCCCGTTCTCTGACTGGAGTGTTACATCGTAATCCTCCGTGACATAGTTCGACACGAGCGTCGGAATGCCGATGCCGAGGTTGACATAGAATCCGTCTTCGATTTCCTCGGCCGCGCGTTCGGCCATCTGGTTCCGGTCCCAAGGCATGGTCGTCCTCCCTTTCCGGTTCAGGCGGTCCGGATGGTCCGCTGCTCGATTCTCTTCTCGTGCCGGCCCTCGAGAATCCGCTTTACGTAGATGCCCGGCGTATGAATTTTCATCTTGTCGAGCGACCCGACGGGGACCAGTTCCTCGACTTCCGCAATGGTCACCTTTCCGGCTGTGGCGCATTCCGGATTGAAGTTCATCGCGGTGCGGCGGTAGGTGAGATTGCCTTGCGAATCGCCCCGCCAGGCCTTGACGATGGCGAGGTCGGTACAGATTCCGCGCTCAAGGATGTAGGTCTCGCCGTCGAATTCCTTTTGCTCCTTCCCCTCCGCGACCAGTGTGCCGACGCCGGTCTTCGTGTAGAAGCCGGGTATGCCCGCCCCACCAGCGCGCAGCCGCTCCGCCAGCGTGCCCTGGGGGTTGAATTCGATTTCCAGCGCACCCGAGAGATACTGCTGCATGAAGAGATCGTTCTCGCCGACATAGGAGGAGACCATCTTCCGCACCTGCCGACGTTGCAGCAGCAGCCCCAGGCCGAAGTCATCGACTCCGGCGTTGTTGGATACAATGGTGAGATTCGTGACATCGCTGTCCCGGATCGCCTCGATCAGGTTTTCCGGAATTCCGCAGAGGCCGAAGCCGCCGGCGGCGATGGTCATTCCGTCGAACAGAAGCCCGTCCAGCGCTTCCGCCGCGCTTTGCACGACCTTTCTAGCCATTCAATCCTCCGTGATGCGGGTGCCATGGCGAGCATATCACGAGCCCGTATCGGGTTCGCTGCCAGGCGATTCTCGATTTGGAGCGAAGTTCCATTTCTTCCCGGGCGCGATCCTTCGGAACGCGGGCGGATTGCGAATCCCCGGAATGGAGGGCCCGGCCGTGGGAAACACCCGTCGGACCCGCGAGGCCGGTCCGGGGGAAGGCGCCGGCATTCCGGCCGGGGAGGCCGCCCGGATTCCGTTTCAGACGGCCGGTCGCCGACGTGAAGTGGATTCCACCGCTCAGTTCGCGCGCCCGTAGAACCCGAGGCGCTCTTCCGGGCTGAAGGATACATCCGGCCTGTCATAAAACGAGAACACGGCAACCATGCGCGGCCGGTCTCCGGCGACCGGAGCCACGCAGTGCGGCGTGTTCAATCCCCGAAAGACGTCGAGGGGCCCCGCCTCAAGCCCTAGCGAGCGCTCGGACTCGTCGGCCCCGTCCAGGAGGCGCGCAACACCGTCGTGGTTGGGATCGTCCCGGGTCCGGAGGTCCTTCCTGTACACGAACTCGCCTCCCGATTCGGGAGCCTGAAGCAGCAGGGTGATGGTGAACTCGGAGCGGTCGAAATGCCAGCCGAGTTGCTGACCGTCCCGGTAGCACATGGCGTTCACCCGGGCCAACGGATCCGCCATCGTATACAGGCAAGGCATTTCCATGGCCTGCGCGAGAAATTCCGCGAGAGGCGGCCACTCGTAGATGCGGAGAATGACGGATTCGTCCATCTGGTCGGCGCAGATCGTTCGTTGCGACGTGGTCATTCGCCGCAGGGCGGGATGGTCTGCCTCGAGCCCATCCACGTCATCGCGAAAGTAGATGTTGTGTTCACGGGAGTGGGAGAAGGCGTCATTCTCGAAAACAGGAGCGGGTTCCGCCGCCGCGCGCGCAATCGCGAGTTCGCGCACGAAACCGTCGAGATTGAACATGCCGTTCCGATGCAACTCCCGACGGCAACTTTCCACCAGCCCCCGGCCCTCGGCATCGTCGAGCCGGTGGAGCGGATATCGCTCGACGTCAAGAATGGTTGCGATGCGGTCGTCCATGGCTGGGTTCTTTCCGGGAGGGACTGGAGTTCGTTGCAGCACTATATTGCGTTGCCAACCCCCTTAATGGTGCCGGTACGCGATTCCCCATCGGGAACGCCGCAACGCGCGGCGGATTCGTCCGGTCTTGGCACCTGATCGGGAAGGGCACCCGCGCAGTGCCGGCTGACTTGGTGGCGACATCCAAACGGCGGCAGCCGGTGAGGCGTGGTAGCGTGGAAGGCGGTGCAACCCGCAACCAGAGGGAGGATCGAATGGGTTCGGCAAGGCTACGAGAGTGTTGGAACAACGGACGGTGTGCAATCAATGCGTGGGCGAGTCTCGGCAGCCCCTTCGCGACTGAGATTCTGGCCACGGAATCCTTCGATTCGATCACGATCGACATGCAGCACGGTGCAGGGGACTCCCATTCCGCAATGGGTGCGTTGCTGGCCCTGGGCGGACACGACGCGACACCGCTCGTCCGCATTCCGTGGCTTGATCCGGCGGCGGCGATGCGCGCGCTCGATTGGGGCGCGCACGGACTGATCTGCCCCATGGTGAATACCCGCGAAGACGCCGAGAAGCTGGTCTCCTACGTCCGGTATCCGCCGAAGGGGATCCGCAGTTCCGGGCCGACCCGCGCGGCGATTTCCGCCTGGTCGAACTACAACGCACGCGCGAACGACGAGGTTATCTGCCTGGCCATGATCGAGACCGCCGAGGCTATGCGCAACCTCGAGGACATCGTGTCCGTGGCCGGGCTGGACGGGGTCTATATCGGTCCCTCGGATCTCGCGATCAGCATGACCGAAGGGCGCCTTCCGGCGGGAGTGGATCGGAAGGAGCCGGAAATGCTGGCCGAGATCCGGCGGATCCGCGAGGCGTGCCACGCGGCCGGAATTCGGGTCGGCATCCATTGCGGCACTCCAGACTACACCGTTTCGATGATCCGGGAGGGTTTCGATCTGGTCACCATTTCTTCGGACACCGGTCTGCTTCGTGAAGCCATCCAGGGCGCCATTGCCGCGCCCCGGGCTGCCGCGGACGCGACCTGATCGATCGGCGATGGACGAATTCGCGATCGCGCCCGATCCGGAGGATCCCCGCCTCTCCCGGCCCCTGTCGGGTGTGGATCACAACCGAGAGGACGCACAGGTCCATGTGGTCGAGGAGCGGCCGCTCACCATCTACCTGAATGACCGCGAAATTGTCACGGTAATGACCATCGGGGACTTCCCCGAGGAGCTGGGCATCGGCTACCTGCTGAACCAGGGCCTGATCCGGATCGAGGACGGCATACGCGGAGCGGACCATGACGAGGATCTGGCCGTGGTTGTCGTGCGCACGGATCGGACCACGGATCACGAGGAGAAGCTGAAGCGCGCGACCCGGACCTCGGGCTGCGCCGTCGGGACCGTGTTCGGGGACATGATGGAGACGGTGGCCGGGGTTTCGCTGCCGGAAGCCGAGGTCCGCACCAGCTGGCTCTATGCGCTGGCACGAAAGATCAATACGCGTCCTTCCCTTTACCTTCGGGCAGGTGCCATCCATGGTTGCGTGTTGTGCCAGAAAGATCGCCCCCTCTACTATATGGAGGATGTCGGCCGGCATAACGCGGTCGACAAGATCGCCGGTTTCATGGCAATGCGCGATGTACCGGCGGAGGACAAGATCTTCTACACCACGGGCCGGCTGACCTCGGAGATGATCCTGAAGACCGCGATGATGGGAATTCCCGTGCTGGCTTCGCGATCCGGCTTCACCGCGTGGGGGGTCGAAATCGCACGCAGCGTAAACCTGACGCTGATTGGCCGCATGCGCGGAAGGCGCTTCATCTGCCTGTCGGGTGCGGAGCGAATTGCCTGGGATGCGGCCCCCGAAGCGGTGTCCGACGAGCCGGCCAAGGCTGTTCGCAAGGGCAGCCGCGCGCTGTGACGGGGACCGTTCTGGGCGTTGTGCTGGCTGGCGGCAAGGCGCGAAGGATGGGCGGGGCCGACAAGGGGCTGCTCGAAGTCGGCGGTGCCACCCTGCTGGACCACGTGCTGCGGCGACTTGCCCCCCAGGTCCGCGGCATCGTGATCAACGCCAATGACGATCCCGGACGCTTCGCCGCATGGGGGCTGGAGGTGGTTCCCGACAGCCTTCCGGATCGGCCGGGTCCACTTGCGGGCGTGCTTGCCGGATGCGAGTGGGCCGCGATCCATGCCCCGGGGGCGACCCATATCGCGACGGCGGCAGCCGACACGCCATTCTTTCCGGGGGATCTGGTTCGGCGTCTTGAGCGCTCCATGCGGAATGCGGGAGCGCGCATCGCTATCGCTGCGACCCGGTCGGGGGGGAAGGAGCAGACCCATCCGGTTTTCGGACTCTGGCCGGTGGGGCGGGCGCAGGAACTGCGCCACGCGCTGGAGGTCGAGGGCCTGCGCCGGATCCTGGACTGGACCGGGCGGGAGGGATGCGCGACCGCCGTCTTCGATTCCTCTTGCGGCAACCCGTTCTTCAACGTGAATACACCGGAAGACCTGGCGGAATGCGGCCGCATCGCAGCGGGAGGCGGGTAATGCCCGTGTTCGGGGTCGTCGGATGGAAGAACGGCGGCAAGACGACTCTCGTGGAGCGCCTGATTGCGGATATTTCTGAGCGGGGTTTCCGTGTCGCGACGATCAAGCACGCCCATCACGGATTTGATATCGATCAGCCCGGACGCGATTCCTGGCGCCACCGTGAAGCGGGAGCGATTCAGGTCCTGGTTGCGTCCCGGCGGCGCTGGGCTCTCATGACGGAATTGCGTGGTCAAGAGGAGGAGCCGCCGCTGGAGGATCTGCTGCGGCAATTGGCGCCGGCCGATCTCGTTCTGATCGAGGGATACAAGCGCGATGCGCACCCCAAGATCGAGGCCTGGCGGCGCGCGTGCAGGCAGCCGCCCCTGGCGTTATCGGATCCGACCGTGCGTGCGCTGGCTCGGGACGAGGCGCCGGAGGGCGTCGCCGTACCCCAGTTCTGTCTGGATGACGTGAAGGGAATCGCTGGCTTCATCCTTCGCGAGACCGGTCTTCAGGAGGCGGAGTAGGCCGTGGGTCGGTCCGACAGGCGGCCGGCGGACGATTGCTTCGCCTTGCCTCCGGGCGTTCATTGGACGCCGTTCGTGGAAGCGCTGGATCGCCTCGAGGCGCAGGTTGCGCCGGTGATGGGGCGGGAGGAGCAGGCGCTGGAGAACTGCGCTGGACGGATTGCCGCAGGTCCCGTGATCGCGCGACGGTCGGCGCCTGCCGCGTCGAACTCGGCAGTGGATGGCTACGCATACCGGGCTTCATCTCTAGCCGGGCTCGCGTCCGGGGCGCTTGCGCGGTTGGAAGGCAGCGCCGCAGCCGGTCATCCCTGGGCCGGGTCTGTGCCGGAAGGCAGCGCGGTCCGCATTCTCACCGGCGCGCCGCTGCCAGCGGGCGCGGACACCGTTGTTCTGCAGGAGGATGTGGAAGCCGCGAATGGCGGGATCCGGATCCTTCGGGCACCCCGGCCGGGCGCCAATGTGCGGGCGGCGGGAGAAGACCTTCGGAAGGGCGCAGTCGCGGTCGAGGCAGGTCGCCGGATCCGGCCGCAGGACCTGGCGCAGGCGGCTTCCGCGGGCGTCGCAAGGATCGAGGTGTTCCGGAAGTTGCGGGTCGGCATTCTCTCCACTGGCGACGAGCTGCGGCCGCCAGGGGTTGCCCGTCGGCGGGAGGAAGTGCCCGACGCCAACCGGCCGATGCTGATGGCACTTTCGGAATCCCAGGGCTTCGAAGTGATCGACCTCGGCATGGCTGCGGACCGGGCGGAAGCGGTTCGGGACGCGCTTGACCACGCCGCCAGGACCTGCGACGCGCTGGTGACGTCCGGCGGAGCGTCGGGCGGCGACGAGGACCACCTGTCCCGGGTTCTGGATTCCGAAGGGCGGATGCATGTCTGGAGAATCGCGGTGAAGCCGGGCCGGCCGCTGGCGATGGGTAGCTGGCGCGGGGTGCAGGTGTGCGGTCTGCCAGGCAACCCGGTCGCGGCATTCGTGTGCTTTCTGATCTTCGCTCGTCCCGTGCTGCTGCGCCTCGCCGGTTCGATGTGGTTGACACCGCGGCGCTACGCGATGCCGGTTGCAAAGGCGATAAAGAAGCGCCGCGGTCGCCACGAGTTCCTGCGCGCGCGCTTCGGACCGGACGGAACCGTGGAGCGCTTCCATTCCGAGGGTTCGGGACTGATCGGCGGACTCCGCTGGTCCGACGGGCTCATCGAACTCCAGAGCGAGACCACCGAGGTGGAAGCGGGTAGCCTCGTTCCGTTCCTTCCCTACAGCGAATTCGGGATTGTTGCCTGACGCGGGACCGGGCGGAGGCGGATCCAGCATCGTTCCGAACGGATCCGCAGCCTGCCGCCAGCGCTGTGTGTCCCGGTGGCTCCCGACCGATCCCGGAGGCCGGGGCATCCGGCAAGGCGCGAAGGCCGGCGCACCCGCCGACGGGAAGATCGGTGTGCCCGGACCCCGGCGCCCGGCGAATCCGGGCCAAGCATGTTGAGGGAATGGCGGACACGGGGCTGGCGGGCGGATCCGTTCTGGAAATCACTCCGCATCGCGCATCCGCGCTGCGCGGGAGACAATGCGCCGTTCGGGCAGGATTCCGGACGGCCGAAAGAGAAGCATCAGCACCAGTACAAGGCCGATGATGACAATTCGGGCCGCCGCAGCCGGCGCCTGCAGCGCGGAGGGCAGGAGCCCGGCGATGAGCGCGTCGCTTGCGGACCAGAGTCCCCAGACTACCAGGCCGCCGAGAAGGGCTCCGAGATTGTTGCCGCTTCCTCCAACGATCAGCATCACGAACACCTGGAAAGTGAAGATCGGAAGAAAGTCGATCGGGCTGATGAATCCCAGGAAATGCGCGTACAGCGCACCAGCGAGACCGAAGACGGAAGAGCCGATTACGAAGGCCTGCAATCGCATGGCGAACACATTCTTCCCGAGCGCGGCGGCTGCGGTCTCGTCCTCCCGGACCGCGCGCAGTGCCCGGCCCCAAGGGGAGCGGGCCATTCGCTCGAACATCCAGTAGGTTCCGCCGATGATTGTGAGGCAGAGCAGCAGATAGAGGGCGTTGTCGGACATCGGGGACTCGAAGTATCCCGACAGGGGCCGCGGAATGCCGTACATGCCGTTCGGACCCCGCGTGAGGGACTCCAGGTTCAGGCTGACCAGTTGGATTGCAACGGCAATGCCGAACGTCGAGATCGCCAGGAAGTCCTCGCGCAGCCGTAGCGTGACGAAGCCGATCAGCAGCGCGGCAAGGCCGGTCATCAGAATTGCGGCGACAAATCCGAGCGGGAACCAGAGCCCCAATCCGCCAAGGACCGTATCGGGATAGTGCGGTCCGGTGATGATCGCTGACGTGTAGGCGCCGATCGCGAAGAATCCGACGATGCCGACATTGAACAGCCCCGCTCCACCCCATTGGAGATTGAGCCCGAGCGAACTCAGCGAGTAGATCGACGCGAAGACCAGGAAGAATATCAGGAACGAAGCGAAGCCTTCCATCAATCGGGCCTCCCGAGCAAGCCATGGGGGCGGAGAAGGAGGAAGGCCAGAATCACGAGAAAGACGACCGCTGCCCGGTAGCCGGAGAGTCCGAAGGCGACGGCCAGCGCCTCCGTGAGGCCAAGGACGATTGCGCCGAGCAGCGTTCCCCAGAGATTGTTTGCGCCGCCGAGAATGAGCGCGCCGAACATCGGCAGCAGCATGTCGAATCCCATTTCCGGACGAAGCTGCGTGTTGTGCGCAAGGAGAACTCCGGCGGCCGTTGCCAGTGAGGCCCCGATGATCCAGGTGGCGCGAATCACCGAACGGACATCGATGCCTACCGTTTGCGCCAATGTCGGATTCTCCGAGACAGCCCGCATCTGGCGGCCTAGCGAGGTTCGGTTCACGAAGGCGTAGAGGAGAAGGAAGGCGAAGGCGCTGACGAGAACGATGGCGAGATCATCGGGGCGGACACGCATGCCGGGGAGAAGTTCAAACGCCTTTGGGATGTAGAAGTCGTAATAGGCGGGTTCGCCGCCGGCGATAAGCGTCGTGAGGTTGCGTCCCATCAGCGAGAGGCCGAATGCGGCCATGATGATGGTGATGCGCGATGCGCTTCTTCGGCGCAGGGGAGAGAACACCAGGCTGTCAACCAGGAGGACGATGCCGCCGGTGGCACCCGCCGCGACGACCATGCTGGCAATGAGCGGCCAGCCGAACGCGACCGGGCCGATGGCGCCAACGCCGAGGCCGAGCAGGTTGACGCACAACAGGGTCAGATAGGCGCCGATGGTCAGGATCTCGCCTTGCGCGAAATTCGCGAAGCGCAGGATGTTGTACGTCATGCTCAGGCCGATTGCGCCGAGCGCGATGAGCGCCGCGCTGACAATGCCGTCGGCCACGAATTGGATCATGCGGCACCCTGCCGTCCGGATTGGCCGTCACGCGGCCGCCTTGTGCCGAGGTAGAGAGAGCCCAGGTTCTGATCCGCAAGCAGGGTGCGCGCATCGCCCTGGAGGGCCTCGCGGCCCTCAACCAGCACGCAGCCCCGGTCGGCGGTCTCAAGAGCGGCTGTCGTGTTCTGCTCGACCATAAGGATGGCTACACCGCTCTCGCGCACGCGGGCCAGCTGTCGGAAGACGGATCGCGTCACGCGCGGGGAGAGCCCGGCCGACGGCTCGTCCACGATCATCAGTTTCGGAGAAGCCATGAGCGCCCGCCCGACCGCGACCATCTGGCGCTGACCGCCGGACAGGGCGCCCGCGCGCGTGGAAACCCGTTCGCGCAGGTCCGGGAACAGTTCCAGGACATGCTGTTGGAGCGCGCTGGCGGTCTCGGGATTGTGCAGCGCGCCAAGTCTGAGATTTTCCTCCACTGTGAGAGTGGCGAAGACATTCCGGGACTGAGGCACGTAGATCAAACCCGCCCGTACGCGCCGATAGGTGGGAAGGCCTGTAATGTCGGTCCCGCGGAACCGGATTGTCCCGGAGGAGAGGTCCACCAGACCCGCGATCGCCTTGACCAGGGTCGACTTGCCCGCCCCGTTCGGACCGAGCAGGGCGACAATTTCGCCGGGCAGAATCTCGAGGCTGACACCGTGGAGAATGGGTGCTGCGGGCCGGTATCCAGCTGTAACCGCGTGTGCCTGGAGCAGCGGTTCAACCATCGGTGGAAGGTTCCTGAAGCGCGCTTCCGAGAAACGCCTCGACGACCCGGTCGTCTTCGCATACTTCCCTGCAGCTTCCCTGCAGCAGCAGGTCTCCACTGGCCATCACAAGGACGGGCTCGCAAAGGTTCATGACAAGATCCATGTTGTGTTCGATGATGAGGAACGTCATGCCCTGCTCATTCAGTCTCCGGATGCGGTCCATGATGTCCCCCAGGAGAACGGGGTTGACCCCGGCGCCCGGCTCGTCAAGCAGAATCAACTGCGGATCCGACATCAGCGCCCGGCCGAGTTCCAGAAGCTTCATCTGTCCACCGGACAGGTTGCCCGCCTCCTCCTCGCCGAGCCGCTCAAGGCCGAGAAAATGCAGAACCTCCCGCGCCCGGTCGCGAAGCGCGCGCTCTTCTCTCTGAACGACCTGCGGTTGCACCCAGTTTGCCCAGAATTGCTCTCCCCGCTGGCGCAGCGGGGCAGTCATCAGATTCTCGAGAACCGTCATTCGTCCGAACGGTCGGGGAATCTGGAACGTTCGGGCAAGGCCCTTCCGAAACATCTGATGCGACGCAAGGAATGTTACGTCCTCGCCTGCAAACCAGATCGAACCGTGCGTGGGGCGCGTCTCGCCGGCGATCATGTCGAATGTCGTGGTCTTGCCGGCGCCGTTCGGGCCGATCAGCCCGGTTACGGTGCCGCGCCGGATCTCGAACGTAACGCCGCGCACGGCACTCATGCCGTCGTATTCCTTGGCGAGATCCATGATGCGGAGGATGGCATCGGGATCGGGGGAAGGCTGGTGTCGCGAAATTTGCATGAATCGAAGAGGCATCGGGCTTGTGGGTCGGGCGAAGGCTATGCGCGTGCGGCGGGGTGTGCAACGATGGTCGAAACGGGCCGGCCCCAGGTGAGGCAAATTGATTGCCCCTCTCCACCGGGATACGCTCCGGCGGCAATCCGTCGGTCTGATTTGCATGATCGGCCGTCGCAACCAGTTTTGGGACCATGCATATCCGGGAGGAGGGACAGCAGAATGGTAACACGTACTCTACTGAAATTCGCCGCTTGCGCGGCGGTCTTCGCCACCATGGCGCAGGACGTCCGCGCAGACGACTGCACGAGAACGATTGGCAGTGTGCTTTCGCTTACCGGCAGCTACGGGACATTCGGCGTGCCCATCTCGAGGGCCGCCGAACTCGCAGTTGCGCAGGTGGAGGAAGCCAGAACGCGGATCGGACAGGGCTGCACCCTCGTCTACGATGTACGCGATTCACAGACCCAGCCTTCGGTGGCCGTCGATGCGGCCCAGAAACTGATCGACATCGAGGGCGCAACTTCCCTGGTCGGTCCGATTTCCTCCGGAATAACCGGCCCATTGCTGACTTCCGTGACCGTGGACCGTGGCGTTCTCATGATCGCGACGGCATCGACGTCGCCGAGCTTTACCCAGATGGCCCGGGAGGGGACGACCAAGGGCCTCTTCTTCCGCACCATGGTCACCGATTCGCTGTTGGCAGTTGCGGCCGCGAAGGCCGCGTACGACGCCGGGAACCGAAGGATGGCGATCATTCATCTCAACAACGACTGGGGTGTCAACAATACGGGGGAGTTCGTGCGCGCCTTCGAGGCGCTCGGGGGCGAGATCACCAATGTCGTGCCCTATAACGCGGAGCAGGCTTCCTACCGGTCGGAGATCAACAAGGGGCTTGAGGGCGATCCGGACAGTCTCTACCTGGCAGCCACCCCACAGGATGGCGCCAAGCAAATTCGCGACTGGGTTTCCTTTGGTGGACCGCAGGCCTATGTCTTCCCCCAGGGCATGAACGATCCGGAGCTCCTGGAGGCGGTTGGCGCCGAGCCGCTGGAGAATGGCCTGTTCATTTCCTCCGCGAAACGGAAGAGCGAATCGTTCGAGATCGTGAACGCGGATTTGCAAAGCTGTTGCGAGCTGGAAATTGACGGTGGGCCCGGACGGACAACCGGCTACGACGCGGGTGCTCTGATCGCTTTGGCCCATGTCACTGCCGACCTCAGGGGCGTCGAGGCAACGGGACCCAACCTGGCTGCAATTGTTCGCGATATCACCGGACCGGAGGGCGAGCCGTTCGTCGCTGGCGTTGACGGGTTCGAACAGGGCCTGAGAATGATCATGGATGGCAAGGCGGTTGCCTATTCAGGCGTCACCGGGCCAGTCGTATTCGACCAGCTCGGAAACGTTTCGGGAGCAGTGGATGTGCTGCAGGTCCGCGACGGCGGGTTTGTGACGTTCGATACCGTGACGCTCGAGGAAATTACCGAGGTGAAGACGCTCACCGAGGGGTCCTAGTTCCGGCATTCCGTTCGTCGCGGCCGCGCCGTTGGTTGCGGCCGCGACACCTTCCGGGGTTCCCTCGCCGAATTGATCCCGCGTCCGGCCTGTCTTCGCACGCTCGGCTGGTCGCGGGATATCCGCACCGGAAATTGCCCGGATGCGGGGTTTGGGGCGCGCTATGCCAGTTCCGTCCGTTGAATTGGTGCCCGGATACCACGCCAGCCGGCTGATCAAGGGAGGCTGGCAGAGCATCGGAGCCGGCGCGGAGGCCGTGTCGGAGTTGATGGACTTCGTCGAGGCGGGAGTTACGACCTTCGAGACCGCGGATGCGTATCCCGGCGGCGAGGAATTCATCGGAGCGTTTCTTTCGCTTGCGCGGCGGCGCCTTTCCGCGAGGGCCTTTGCCGGCATTCGCGTCCATACGCGCTTCACGGTTCCTCTATCGGGGTGGGATGAAGGCGCATTTTTCCGCAGCGTCGATCGCTCCTTGCGACTGCTCGGTCTTGAACGGCTTGACCTGCTTCAACTGCAGTGCTGGGATCTGCGAACTCCCGGACTGGCGGATGCCGGTCTGGCAATGGCGGAGGCGCAGCGTCTGGGCAAGGTGAACTTGCTGGGAGTCTGCAATATGGGCGTCGAGCCGCTGGCCTGGCTGCGCGAGGCCGGGATTCCGATTGCGACGAACCAGATTCCGTACTCTCTTGCGGACCGACGGGCGGATCGCGCGCTTGCGGACTACTGCGACCGGAACGGTATCGCGGTTCTCACTTACGGACCCCTTGTGGGTGGATTCCTGGGCGATGCCTGGATGCGCGTCCCGGACCCGCGGGTCGCTGGCGCACGGTTCGGCGAAGAATATCTGCAACTCGTTCAGGCGGGCCTGGGCTGGCAGGGACTGCAGCGCGTCCTGGAAGCGCTCTCGAATGTCGCGGCCCAGCGCGCTCGAACCATTCCGCAGGTCGCGCTGCGGTGGGCATTCCAGCGCGGTCCCGGACATGCCGTCCTGTTCGGAGCGACCCGCTCTCGCCGCCTCGCGGAGATTCTGCCGGTGTTCGAGTTCGAACTGTCCGATGCGGACTGCGCGGCCCTCGAATCAACCGCGGAACCCTATCCGCCCGGAGATGTCGGGGAATTGGAGAGGACGCCGAACTCAATCCTTTGCAGGACCATTCGGCGGAGGCTCGAAGGTGCTGAGTCCGGTGGCGAGTAATCATCTGATTGCTGAGGGAACTGCAATAATCCAGCGCGCATGAGGCGAGCCTGATCCGCGTCCGACCGCCGGGTCGCGGTCAGCGACTTGTGCTGGTCGTAGAGCGAGACGCTCTACGAGTCCGAAATGTAGCGCAAATACCCGACAGGATGGCGAATCCTCAAATGAGTGACAAGAACTAGCCAAGTGAAAGCCATTCGGACGGTGCCCACCCACAGCCAGCGTCGGGAGGTGGGAGAATGCGTGCAGGCGGGTCGGCCGCCGGTCGGCAGGGCCTAGGCCGCGGCGGACGCAACGTTCAAAGAATTCGGGCGGTGCGCGCAGGCGCCGGCGCGTCAGTTGGGGATCAGGCCCTTGTGCCTGTCCCCGAGACGGTTGGCGATGGTTGCAAGAATGCTGTCGCGGTCGCGGGGGATGTCGTCCAGGAAACCGAGTTCGTCGAGCCGGTCGTGGATCCTCGCCAGCGACCTGGGTTCCGGGTCGCCCTTGTACCGGAGGTAGGCGACCGCGCCGGGCCTGTCACTATCACACTGTTGACACGGGCTGTGTTGTGTGGCACACATGATGCATGCAGATTGGCTTGCGACAGTTTTGCGCGGAAACTCTTTCGTGGTTTGAGTGCGCGGTCCTTGAGGGAGGCGCGAGCCGGAGCGCGCTTGCGAGCGAGTTGTGCGCTCGCGCGAACTGGCGCAACGCGCGGGGCGAGCCGTGCGTTTCGTCGGCGCGGAAGATCCTGCCGAGGCTGGCGTCGCAACTGGGGTTGAAGCTTCCGGCGGCGGCAGCGCCGCCGCCAGCGGGGGATGCATTGCCGTCGCATCCAGACCTGCATGTGGAGACGACGCTATCGGCTCTGGGAACGGTGTCGCTGGAACCGGCCGAGGGTCGCGAGGGTTCGCGGCGCTTCCGTTCGATGATGGCGTCGCACCATCCGGAGGGGGTTCCGCGGCATCCCGGCAAAGCGTTGAATTATCTGGTGATATCGTCTCGGTTCGGGTGTTTGGGTGGGATCGGCTTCTGCGCGGCGAGCTGGCACCAGAAGGCGCGGGACCGGTATATCGGCTGGAGTGCGCGAGCCCGTTGCGCGGGGTTGGGGCGGATGGTGAACAACCACCGCTTCCTGCTTCTGCCTTCGGTGCGGGTTGCGGACCTTGCCTCGCATGTGCTGGCGCAGGCGACAGGTCGGGTTGCGGACGACTGGGAGGCACGGCATGGTGATCGGCCGGTGCTGGCGTACAGCTATGTCGGCCCCGAGCATGCCGGGACCTCGTACCGAGCGGCGGGCTGGGAGGATGCTGGCGCGACATCGGGACGCCCGCCGGGCCGGCGCGGGGCGGGGCCGGTGCGCCGGGTGTGGATGAAGTCGCTGCAGGCGGGCTGGCGGGAAGCACTGTGTGAGGAGCCGGAGCGGGTTGCGGGGCGGATGGGATCGCTGCATCTTGGCGCCGACGCCGATTGGGCGGAGCGCGAGTTCGGCCGGGGCACCCATCCCGACGGGCGGGTGCGGCGCCGGATCGAGGAGATGGGGCGGTGTTGGGAGAAGCGTCCGGGAACGCCGCTTCCGGAGATCTTTCCGGACCGTGCATCGCAGGAGGCTGCGTACCGCCTGCTTTCGAACGAAAGGGTGGCTGTGGACGACATCCTCGAGGGGCATCGCGAGACAACGGTGGAGCGCTGCCGGCATGCGGGTGTGGTGCTGATGGTGCAGGACACCACCATGGTGAACTACGACAACCTTCGCGACGCGACCAGCGGGCTGGCGGCGCTGGGCGGCGGCGGCAAGGGCACCGTGGGGGTTCCCGTGCATACGACGCTGGCGGTGGCACAGGGCGGGCGCCCGCTTGGCGTTTGCGCGCTTGAGGGCGACTTCCGCGAAAGCGTCGAAGCCAAGGCCGCCCGGGAACCGGGCGTGGCGCAGGAGCCCGAGAGCGCCCGCTGGCTGCGCTCGCTGGAGCAGGCGGCGGCGGTGGGACACGCCTGCTCGAACACCCGCGTCATTTCCGTCGCCGACCGCGAGGGAGACATCTGGGGTCTGTACGCCCGCCAGGCCGAGGATCCCGCCGCCGCCGGCCTGCTGGTGCGCGCCTGCCGCTCGAAACAGCGCAAGGTGCTGGTGGACGGCAAAAAGGTGGACCTCGGCAAGCACATGGACACTCTCCCGCCCTGCGCATCGCGCAGCATCGAGATTTCCGCGCGGGGCGGCAGGGCGGCACGCAAGAAGCGCAAGGCCGTGCTGGCGTTGCGCATCGCTCGCGTCGAACTCATCGCGCCCGAAGGCAAGTCGCCGCACACGCTGCCCATGACCGCCGTGCTCGTTGCCGAGCGCAACCCGCCGTCCGGCGCTCGCCAGCCACTCCGCTGGCTGCTGCTTTGCTCCGAAGGCGAGGCCACGCCCGAATGGGCCGACCGCATCCGCCAGTGGTACGAAACGCGCTGGTCCATCGAAGAGTTCTTCCGCGTCCTCAAGACCGGAACCCGCATCGAGGACCGCCGCCTCGACGATGCCGAGGACTTGCGCAAGTGCCTCGCGTTCGACGCCATCACCGCGTGGCGCGTGTTCGATCTGGATCGCGCCGCCAGGGAAACCCCTGACAGGCCCGCCGACGAGATCATGTCCCGAGACGAAATCTTCATGCTCTATCTGGGCCTGTACGACTACCGCGTGATCCGCTGCCGGGCTCCGCCCGACTATATCCCCGACCTCCGAACCTTCGCCATCGATCTCGGTCGATATGTCGGCTTCATCCCATCCAAACGACAGCCAATGCCCGGTACCGCAAAACTCTGGACAGGAATGACATACCTCATGCAAGACACTGCCGCACTCCAACGGATGAGAAGGGCCGGAATGCTCCGCGAAACTCGCCAATGATCTCTGCGTCAACTGTGCGGTAGTGACAGGCGCCGGGCACCAGCACCATCCAGAACCCGCTCTTCACATGCTGCGTCATTTGCGGTCCTCCGTGAATGCGGTGCCCGGCCGCACGGCCGGAACACCGGGGTCGGGCGGCGGCGAACTTGCGGACTTCGACCGGCTCGCGGTCATGCTGCGCGTGCCAGAGGTCGTAGTGCATCTGCTGTGTCAGCTAGCACTCGGGGCTGCCGCCGAACGCCTCGGACAGCCGGATCGCCATTTCGGGGGATATGCCGAGGCGACCGTTGAGCACCAGGGAAAGCGTGTTGCGTGAAACCGCGAGCCCCTTTGCGGCCTCGGTGACCGTCAGGTCGAGGGGTTCGAGGCACTGGCGCAGGATGAACGCGCCGGGATGGGGCGGGTCATGCATGAGCATGGGCGTTGCCTCCCTTGTGGCAGTCCAGGTAGTCGACATCGGCGGCGTGGCCCTCCTCGAACCGGAAGATCACTCGCCAGTTGGCGCGGAACCTCACCGCCCAGAACCCGGCATATTCGCCCCTGAGGCGGTGCAGCTTGAACCCGGACAGGTCCATGTCGTCCGGGGTCGCGGACGCGTTGAGGCGCATCAGGATGTCGCGCACGGTCTCGCGGTGCTCCGCGTGGATGCGCCGCTCCTCGCTGCGCTCCATGAAGCGCCGGAGGCCCGGCTCCGAAAATTCCGTATCATGGCGGGCCGTAATATGCACTTTGGCACGTGTCAACCCGCGTCGGGACCTCGGTGCCGTCGGCGCCAGGCCCGGCGCGGCGCCTTTCAACTAGCCACTGTTTACACCGTTATCTTCTTATCGTTTCTCCCATGCTTTGACGGCATCGAGGCCTTCCTTGCGGCTTCTCCATGCCTGCCAGATTTTTGGTTCCGGGGAGCGGCTACCGCTTGCCGGGACGGAATCCGGCGAGGCGAGCGAGGTCGATCACGAAGGTTCGGATACCCGGGTGTATTTCGGGTGGAGCGCGAGTGACGCGGCGGTGTTTGAGCCAGACGTAGAGCATGTTGATCTCGTGTTCGGAGAACATCTTGAGTGCCGGCATGCAGGGCGTGTCGCGGGCGTGTCGTTCCAGGTCCATGACCCGCCATGCGGACACGGAATCGAAGGCGAGGCACTTGCGCAGATCGTCGGCGTGATCGAGTTTTCGATCCTCGACTCGGGTGCCGACCTTGAGGATCCCGAAGTATTCCTCGATGGTCCAGCGTGTCTCGTACCATGCGACGAAGCGCCGGGCATCGTCGACTTCGGCCTCGCTCTTCGAGGCGAGGAGCACCCAGTGGAGCGGCATCTTGCCTTTCGGCTGTTCGGGTTCGAGGACCGAGACGGCAAGCATGGCGAGCAGTGGATCGGCGCCGGCCCGGTCGTCCGCGGCACGAAGTTGACCACCGCGGCACGGAGTTCAAGCCGGGCCAAGCATTCGCGGCGCTTGCGGGGACCGCCACGTGGGCTGACGGTGATGGTCGCTGTTCCCAGAACCGGTTGTGCATCCGAGAAGTCCCACAATTCACGGGTGTCGCCGTCGACGGCGACCCGGCGCTGGCGGCCGCGGTCGGAACGGACCACGAGCCCGTTGCCAGTCTGCTGTGCCGTGCGCACCAGATCCCAAGTGTCTCCTTCGCGATCACAGACCGCAATCACGCGGCAATCGGCGATCTGCCCGGCGTGCTCAAGGCCGCGCAGGCCACGCACGCTTTGCGGCACTTTGTCAACCGGTGTGCCGTCGCGCTGTGTCGCGTTGAGCGCGGTATCGCGGGCGGTGGCATCGGCCGCGCCGCGGGCAGCGAAGGGTTCAGCCTGGCCGCCAGCCGCCGCAGTGCCTTGCTTGCCTGCGCCAGACTCACTACGCCCCGCGGATTGCGCCAGTTCTCCCGTTCGCAAAGCTCGCGCGCAAGCGCATGCCGCGTGCGACCCTCTTCCTCAGCCGCACCGATCAGCCAGTCGATCGCTGCGGAACGGAATTGTTGAAGCCCGATCCGCATGGACGGAATATGCGCCGCGCGAACAACCGTGTTGACTGTGTTCAGCTGAAGGGGTGGGGCGCGATGCCACCACGGTCGGCAAGCGGCGTTGGCGGTTTGCCGAGCGCTGGATCGACGGGCACTACGACGAGCCGCGCATAGGTCGGTGATGAGCGGATCGCGGAGATTGTCGCCCGCACCCAGGAAGAGGCGCCGCCTGACGGCACGCGTTGGAGCCTGCGCTCGATGGCCCGCGAGGCGGCGGCATCGCTTGCGGCATTGTACGTGACGGGTGGGACGCTGGGCACGAAGCTCGCTTTCGAATTCCTGGAGCTTACGGCGGCTCAGTCCTGGGGGAGGTGGCGCTGGCTGCTTCAAGCAAGATCGATCCCGACGCCGGCGTGTGGCGGCGCCCCGCCGAGCACATGAAGAATACGCGCTCGAATGAGCAACGCTCCACTCACGTCGCCTTCTCGCGCAGGGTGTCGATTAGGCGCTTGGCTTGGGGCGAAGCCACAAGTCCCTCGGAAGAATCGATTCACTTCAAGATGTCGAAGGAGTGGCGCCCCTTGCCATATTCTCCCTTCTTGCATCGACAGGGTGCGTTCTTCAACCCGTCGAGCACGTCGGCCTTCGCTACATCCTCAATTTCTCGGCGTCCAGGGAGCGCATTGCGATTGAAACCGTGACAGAAATATGCGGCCAGACCGCCCCGATCGGCCAGAAACCACGTCTCCGTGCACTGAACCATCAGGTGTACGTTCTCGTCCTTGGCGTTGTCCGGCCTCTCCCAGCCGTCGCGATTCGCCAAGTAATGTCATGGTCCGGACCCGTCCGTGACCGGGTCTTCACTGTCAATCAGCCGGACGATGAACTCCACTTCCTTGCTTGAACCCAAGGCTACGCGAAACTTGTTGAAGGCGATTGTCCTGCTCTCGCTGGCGATGATTTGCGGCATCCGCCCGGCAAGAGTCGCCTTTTCAAAGTAGGAGGCGAAACCCTCACGGCACCTGGCCCGCAACTCCCGTCCATAGCCTCCCCCTTCGACATAGACTCTGACCTTCACCAGCGATTTCCCCCCAGTTCCCCGGAAGTCCAGAGTTCGCCGAGCCGATATCTCTCGAGCCATTGGGAAAGCTCGTCCCTGTCAAGGCGCTTGAGCGTCGTTTTTCCGTCCTCCTTCTCGCAGACCACTATGCTCTCCGGCGTGTCTGTCAATGCGTCGACGAAGGTGTCCGAGTGCGTGGTGACGATGAACTGGCACCGTTCGGAAGCTTCGCGAAGCAGGTCGGCGAGGCCCGGCAGGATATCGGGATGCAATCCGAGTTCCGGCTCCTCGAGACAGACCAGCGGCGGTGGGGTCGGGTCACACAATATGGCGAGCAGAGCAAGGTAGCGGAGAGTGCCGTCGGACAGCCTCGTGGCCGGAATCGTAATGTCGCCTTCCTGAAGGAATACCTGGACGCTACCGGCTTCGATGTGCACATTGACGTCCACTATGCCGTGGTAGAGCTTTCGCAATTCAGTGAGAAATTCAGATGTCCGGACCTCGGGAGTGAATCGAGCTCACCTATTTGAACCCGAAGGGTCCGGATCGGCCGTATTCCCGGGCAGTTCGTAGATCATCCGGAGGTTGGTGCCTGGGAAGATCGTCCGGGTCAGGTTGAGTTCCTGGAGGAGGCCTGCAGTGGCGTTGTCGCCAGCGTCGCTGGCGGTGCCGAGGATGCGAATGCGGAGGATGCCGTTGGAGGGCTCCGGGATGATGTCGGCGTCGGATTGGAAGATCGCGCGCAGGTGCCTGCGGGGTCGCTGTGTCTTGCCCTGTGCCTGTGCGACGACAGGCATCATGCGGGTTTCGGCGCGGTAGGCGATCATGCGGATGACGTCGAGGAGGAGCTTCTCGCCTTCGGGAAGCGCATCCAGGGCCTGGTGGTCGTCGAGCTCGGCGACGGTGATGTGGCGCTGCGTGTCGCTGCGCTTCTGCTTGAGCGCCTCACGCTCGGCGTCGAGAGCGTCGATCCGGGCCTGGAGACGTCGGGCGGCTTCGGCGGTCTGGTGAGACTGGGCTCCCTTGGCCAGATCGGCGATCCTGTTGCGCAGGGTGCCGAGGCGTTGCCGGAAGCGGCTGACATTTCGGTCGATTGCGCGCCAGAGCGGGTTGACGACGCGGGCTTCGGGATCCTGCGGCTCCAGGCCGCGGACCACGAGGGCGTCGAGATTGAACTCCTCGCGCATATATTTGAAGAAGTTCTCCTGCGACCAGCGGGAGAACAGGGCGCCGGCGATCTGCTCCACGGGCATGCGGGAGTGGGTGGTAATGAGCGGGACCTGGCGGCCGCTTTCCAGCAGGCGGCGGATCTGGCGGACCTCGGGCCCCTTTTTCAGTTGCACGCGCTTCTCGGCGAGGCGGACGGTGGCGCTGCGGGTCGTGCCCGGTCCATGGATCGGTACCGCGACACTGCGGAACTCCGCCTCCGGCCAGTCCTCCCCCTTGAAGCCCTTGTGCCAGGTGATCACCGCAACGCCGCGCCGGGCGAGGCGCTTGAACAGTGCCGGGCTCCAGCCTTCCCGGTCGAAGACCAGCGTCAGGGCGGGCTCGCCGGCATCCGGGGCGGTGAGATCCGGCGCCTCCGGGCCCAGCATGCCCAGCTTCTCCAGCGCAGGCAGGATGTCCGCCTCCAGCGCGTGGGTCATGGTCGGATCCAGCGCCTTGTTCAGGCACAGGAAGGGCTTGCCGCCAAGCGCGTTGATCCAATAGCTCGTGGACGCGGGCAGGCATAGTTTCTGTCGCGCCACGAAGTGCTTTGGCAATTTCCCCTTGCGACCGGAATAGATCTTCACATGCCCGTCCACGCACAGCGTGGCGCCGACCTCCGGGTCCTCCTCAAGCCATCCCGCCGCCAGGGAGGATTGCCAGTTCCGCACTTGCTGCACATCCTGCCCCAGCGCCTTGATCTTGCGCCGCAGCGTCTTCACCTCCGGGCAGCGGTCCAGGCCCAGGATCGCGCCCCATTCCCCGGGCACCTGGTGCCGGAGCGCCTCCGGATTGCGCACCCGGGCCAAGACGAGGAACGCCAGGAAGAGCAGAACGGTGGTCAACCCGTAATACCCCTTGGGCAGCGACAGGAACTCCCGCGCGTGGTTCAGAAGCCCCTCCTTCAGCAGCATCGGGAGCCCGGCCAGCACCCCCCCGCCGGCAACCGCCG
The DNA here is from genome assembly GCA_965222665.1 of Rhodobacterales bacterium. Taxonomy (GTDB): domain Bacteria; phylum Pseudomonadota; class Alphaproteobacteria; order Rhodobacterales; family CAZPXZ01; genus CAZPXZ01. The sequence goes on along the minus strand of CBDCUM010000012.1, from coordinate 2,617,373 downwards.
ACAGCGGTTCCGCAAACTGCGGCCGGATCTCGCTCAGATGCCCCGTCGCGGCCAGCATTCGTCCCGTCGTGTCCCGAGCCCCACGGCCCATCGGCGCTGCCCGGTCGCGGGCGTCCCGTGCGCTTCGCTCAATCGGCGGCTCCAGCGCGTCCCGCTCCGGTGCTTCCTGCGGCGCCTCCCGCTCCGCAGGTGCTTCCGGATCCGGTTCAGCCTTCGCCGTCCCGGCCGGCATCCCACCCCCGACAACGCCTCGCCGGCGATTGTCGTTCAGCGTCCGCACCGGAATCCCCAGCCGTCGCGCAACCGCCGAGCCGCTCAGACCCGAGGTCAAAAGACGGTCCGCTTCCCGCGCCATGTCGGCATCGATTACGCTCGGACCGCGCCCGCGGCGCGGCGCAAAGAAGCTCGCCTCGCCGTCCCTCCGGAGTTGGTTCACCGCCCGCTGTACCGTCGAGCGGCTCACGCCGAGCGCCTCCACCAGGTCCGAGCGAGGGACACCGCTCTCCGCGAACTTCGCGATCCGAAGCAACTTCGCTTCGCGCTGATCGTCAGCGTGAAAATCAAACGGCTCAAGATTGGAGAAATACTCCACTCGGCCGTCCCGCCTCACGAAGGAAAAGCAGGAGTTGCCAATCTGGACCGCCTCGGCGGGTCGCATCGGAAGCGTGTTCATGAGATCCTCGGGCACCGAATAATGGGTTCATATTATTATGCCAGATACCCGCCGCTCTGTCAACCCCAAAATCCAATCATAACTCTATCAATTCAAACGATAATTCAACCCACAAGCAGCTCTCGAAAAGAGAGCGATGTCCGGACGTCTGAATTTCCCCTTACGACCGGAATAGATCTTCACATGCCCGTCCACGCACAGCGTGGCGCCGACCTCCGGATCCTCCTCAAGCCATCCCGCCGCCAGGGAGGATTGCCAGTTCCGCACTTGCTGCACATCCTGCCCCAGCGCCTTGATCTTGCGCCGCAGCGTCTTCACCTCCGGGCAGCGGTCCAGGCCCAGGATCGCGCCCCATTCCCCGGGCACCTGGTGCCGGAGCGCCTCCGGATTGCGCACCCGGGCCAGGATGAGGAACGCCAGGAAGAGCAGAACGGTGGTCAACCCGTAATACCCCTTGGGCAGCGACAGGAACTCCCGCGCGTGGTTCAGAAGCCCCTCCTTCAGCAGCATCGGGAGCCCGGCCAGCACCCCCCCGCCGGCGACCACCGACAGCGGTTCCGCAAACTGCGGCCGGATCTCGCTCAGATGCCCCGTCGCAGCCAGCATTCGTCCCGTCGTGTCCCGAGCTCCACGGCCCAGCGGCGCTGCCCGGTCGCGGGCGTCCCGTGCGCTTCGGTCAATCGACGGCTCCAGCGCGTCCCGCTCCGGTGCTTCCTGCGGCGCCTCCCGCTCCGCAGGTGCGTCCGGAACCGGATCAGCCTTTGCCGCCCGGGCCGGCATCCCACCCCCGACAACCCCCCGCCGACGGTTGTCGTTCAGCGTCCGCACCGGGATCCCAAGCCGTCGCGCAACCGCCGAGCCGCTCAGACCCGTACTCAAAAGACGGTCCGCTTCCCGCGCCATGTCGGCATCAATTGCGCTCGCACCGCGCCCGCGGCGCGGCTCATGAAACCCTTCCTCCCCCTTGCTCCGGTACCGGTTCACCGCCCGCTGCACCGTGGAACGACCAACGCCGAACGCCGTCTCCAGATCCTCCCGACGGATCCCGTGCTCCGCGAACCGCGCGATCCGAAGCCGCCACGACCGGATGCTCGAAACGTCGTGCGAGTCAAACGGCTGCAGGTTTGTGAAATACACCACCCGTTCGCCATCAACGTGGTACGAAAAGCACGTAGTGCCGATCGGAGTGGCGTTCGCGGGCGCCATCGGAAGTGTGTTCATGAGATCCTCGGATACCGAATATCGGGTTCATATTATTATGCCAGACTCCCACCGCTCTGTCAACCCCAAAATTCAATCATAACTCTATCAATTCAAACGATAATTCAACCCACAACCGGCTCTCGAAAAGAGAGCGATGTCCGGACGTCTGAAATTGGTCCTTCGCTCTCGGCTCTTGCCTGAGTCGGTTCAGAACCATGCCAAGGTTTCTCCCGTCTTCCGAAAGGAATTGGTTCGGGAGATCGGCCCTTTGCGGCAACCGCGGGGGCGTGTTCCGGCCAAAGGACCACTCTCGATAGAGGCGAATTCCCGCGAGATCAGACCCTAGGAGTCTGTCGGGTTTGACCTAGAATTGGCATAAAGGGAAGCCTTCGCGCTGATTCTGGCCGAGGCAACACGCGAGCGCGCCGGGTCCCGGCTCAGGGTTGGGGGGATTTCCAAGGCGGTTCGGTTGCCGGGGTGGCTCTCTTACCCCCAAGGCCCGTTTTTGGCCCTGCGAGGGCACTGTTTCGGGCCGGATGAGAGCATTTCTTCTCTTCTTGCTCAGCTTGCGAGAGCATGCATCCGCTTCAGGTTCCATGCCACGCTGATCAGCGTCCATTCCCCACTTACCGCGCTCAGTCCCCGCAGATGGAAACGCCGGAATCCCATCACCTCCTTGATGATCCCGAATACCGTCTCCACGGTAACCTTGCGCCGAGAATAGATCGCCTTGCCCTCCGGCGTCTTCAGGCGGTGCTTCGCTCTCGCCGTTGGGTCCGCATCGACGGGAAGCTCCGGCGCCGGTGCCTGCCGGTTCGCCAGCGGCTGGTTGTGCGCGTCGCGGCCTGACGCGATGTACGGAGTTACCTCGGCCATCTCGCACTGCGCCACGTTGTCGGCGCTGAAATAGCCGGTATCGGCCAGGATTCCTTCCGGCTTGCCTATCACCGCTTCCACCGCCGCCAGCTGTTCCAGCGCCGGGGCAATCTGCTGCTTGTCATTGCAGGCATCCGTTACGTGGCCCGCCACGATCAGGTGGGAGCCATTGTCAACCGTCGCCTGAGCGTTGAACCCCTGCACAAAGCCTTCTGATGACGGCATGATCCGCGACTCCGGATCGGTGAAGTTCACCTGGTCCTTCGGATGCGGGCCCGGTTGCGGTTCTTGCGGTGGGCGACCGCCCGGCTTCCGGCCGGACGCCGCCTCCTTCACCGCGCGGGCCGCCATCTTCTCCTCGTAGGCCGCCATCTCCGCCCGGTGCCGCTCCGCCGCCCGCTGCGCGATCTCTTCCTTCGCCGCCGCGATCGCATCAAGGCGATCGCGGCGCCGCTTCAACTCCTCCGGAATGTCCAGCCCGATGTCCGGCTCAGCTTCGTCCGCCTGCTCCGCCCGGGCCAGCAATGCTGCAACCTCTTCCTGTAACTGCTGTTCCAGCTTGTTCGCGTAGTCCCAGCTCATCGCCTTGTGCTTGCTGGCGTTGGCCTTGATCTTGGTACCGTCCAGACTCACATTCCCGAGTTGCAGCACACCCAGGGTCCGCGCCATCATCAGGATCTGTATGAACAGGCCTCCCAGGTGCCCAATAAACCGCTTGCGAAAGGCTGCAATCGTGTCGTGATCCGGATGCAGGTTCGCCGCTACGAAGCGGAAGGCAACTGACTCATACGTCGCCCGCTCCAGCTTGCGGCTTGAGAAGATCCCGGTCGCATAGCCGTAGAACAGCAGCGAAAGCAGCATCGCAGGATGATAGGCTCGCTTGCCGCCGCGACTATAGTCAGAGGTCAACTCGCTCAGATCGAGCTGCTCCACAATATCGACCACGAAACGCGCCAAATGACCTTCCGGCAGCCAGTCCTGCAGCGACGGCGGCAAAAGCCACGGCGTCTCACGATCCGTCCTACGGAAATCCCGCGACATCAGCAGACCTCTTCCATAATCTTCAGCTCTTGGAACACTATATATTGATAGTGCAGTGGCTACCAGGGCAGGATTGGCCAAGAGACGACAACGCTCCGCCCGGCCACTGGCTGCGGCAAAGCTGAGACACGGCCATGCCGGGGGCCACTGAGCAAATCCGACAGCCTCCTAGAAACGTGAGTTCCGGATAGTGAAATGGATCCTTGAGTTGCGACAGGATCGATTGATCGATCTTGAAGTCCATCGGGGACAGTTCACGCTGGCTACTCCCCCCGCTCTCGTCGCGGTAGCGCAATGTGACCCTTCCACCTCTGCGCTCAAGGTAGAGTTCCGGGCTGCCTTCTTTTTGCTCGGCCCTTTCAGCGTCTCCGATTTTCTCTACCAGATGTGGTGCTCCGAAGACAAAAGGACCGAAGCCAAGGAAATAGCGAAGTGGTTGTTTGTCTAAACGGTAGCAGGATGGTCTTACGACAACCTCCACTTGCGACTCTGATGGCCATTCCTGTTCTTCGCGCCACATCCAATTGTCACTCCCGCCGCCTTCGCGCATCGGCGCCGTAACATCGGTCGGCGTGGCCTTCAACAGGCCGATCACTTCAATGAGGTTCGACTTGCCGGAGCCGTTGGGGCCGATCAGTACATTGAGAGGCTTGAGCTCCAGCTCCTGGGCCGCCGAGCCGAACGAGAGTATGTTCTCAAGCTTGACGCAGTGCATGAACATCGCGCGCCTCCTCAGCGGATGGCGGTCGGGCCCCGCCCGACCTGAGCCTAGAGTTCCCCCAAGGCCGGCCCGGCAGTGACCGTGGCGGCCTGCTGAGTGCGGAGAATGGCGGTCCGGCGCGCCACCTGACGAGACTTCTGCTTGACGAGCAGCGTCTCAGCAGTTGCGTGAGAACGGCGTGTGTCACACAGCGCCGTGAGTGCCAAGTTTACTTCGGCAGCAGGAGCGTCGGTCCCTAGCTGCTCCGTGCCTTCGAGCAGCCTTCAGACTCTGACTCTGCGTTCATCGTGCCTCCCTCTTGCGTGTGTCCTGAACTGCCCCGGGTCTTCCGGAGACTGCTTTCCGCGAGTCACGCGGCCAGCGCCGTGTGCTCTCTCGGGCGATTGTCGCCGCTTCGGTTTCGGCCGGAAGCCGGCTCCCCATCGGTGCGAGGATCCGCCGATTGTTGTACCAGTCGACCCAGTCGAGCGTTGTGAACTCCGCCGCCTCCAAGCCTCGCCGCGGGCCACGGGGTAGAGTCACCTCGGTTTCGAACAGCCCGATGACGGACTCGGCCCGTGCGTTGTCGTACAAATCGCCTGCACCGCCAACCGATTGCTCGATGCTGGCCTCGGCCAAGCGCGCGGTGTAGCGGATGGAGGGATATTGGGTCCCCTCGATCCCCATGGTGAACCACGGCGTCGCGAGGGTCCACTTCGTGGTCGTTCAGGGCATGCTCGAGCGCGTAGAGTGTCTGGTAGGTGCAAAGTGAAACACGCCCCGCCAGCCCTCGATGCGCAATACGTAGGCGTCGATTGCAAACGCGACATAGACGCACCAGGCGCAGGTCGTGACGTAGGTCAGGTCCGCCAGCCGCAGGGCGTTCGGGCGCGGGACTGGAACACCCCATTGACCCGGTCCGCCGGGGATGGGACCGTCGTCACCGGGGTCGTCGTCTTCACCCGTCAGCCGTCATCTTCGAGGCTCGTGGCGGTGACCTGATCATGTCGAAATAGGCGTCGCCCGGTCCGACGGATGCGGAAGCGGGCGCCGCAATTGGGATCCGGGCAGGCGACATGCTCGTCGGTGGTCATCCAGTCGGCCGGCTCGGTTGCCCTCTGCTTGGCCGGCAGGAGCGGGAGAATCGCTGCCAGCGTGTATATGGACCAGCCAACGCCGGGAGGAAGTTCGAGCCGCTCGCCACGCAACACGAAATGGTCTCCTTCCCTCGCGCCGCACCAGCACGGCCGTTCCCCGGGAACCCACTCCACCCGGAGATCGTAGAGTTCGAATTCGGGCTTGCTCATTCCCGTACCATCATCTTGGCGACAGCCTGGAAGAGGGCGCCGCCGGCATGGGATAATTCGTCAAGGACGGAAAAATGGTTGGCGCCGGCCACCACGATTTCGTCGCAGGCATGTCCGCACTTCCGCCATGCGTCGGCATAGGCTTGCTGTTGGCGAAGAAACTCCTTTCCCTCGCCATCCCCGACCGCCAGCACGAGGCTGTATCCGCGCTCGGGAACGAGTTGGATAGGGGAGACGGAAGCGACATCGGCGAGCGGGATTCCCAGCCGTTCATTCATCGCAAGAAAGCAGATGGGTGTCAGGTCGAACACGCCGCTTATCGCGAGCGCACCGCGAATGGGAGCCGGGTCCGTCAACTCTCCAGACGATGCGCGTTCGGACGTCATCAGCATGGCGGCAATGTGGGCGCCAGCCGAGTGCCCGGCAACAAGGATGCGGTCCGGGTCTCCGCCAAAGCTGCCGGCATTCCGGTGAATATGGGCAATGCACCGGCGGCAGGAATTGATCAGTTCCGGGATACCGACTTCCGGGCAAAGCGGGTAATTGGCGCTGACAAATGCGATTCCAGCGTCCACGAATGCCGGAGCCGGAAACAGGAAATTGCGCTTGTCCTGGGAGTGCCAGTAGCCGCCATGGAAGAACACCAGGATCGGCGCGGCTGGACCGGCGGGGAATGCGTCGTAACGCTCGAGCGGATGTGGGCCGTAGACCAGATCGGACAGCGCCTCGAATTGTTCCAGCGCGCGACCGCTCTCGGACGGCCAGCGCTCGAGATAGCCGTCATAGCCTTCGATCCGATGGCGGTGCGAGTAGAGGGTCTCGAGTGCGGCAACGTTGTACCCGCGATAGACAGGGGCAGACATCTGCAAGCTGCGGCGGGTTCGAGAGCGGTCAGCGGGCACGGCAGGCGCGGGGGCGGTACGGTCCGCCAACTTCCAGCATCGGCAGTTCCTGCCGCTTCGGCGGCAGGGACGGCAGGTGTTTGATCTTGATGCTCGCCAACGCGTAGGCTCCGGGCAGTCCGAGGGGTCAGGGGCTCGCCGAGGCTCCGTCGTGTTCCGGAGGCGAAATCGCCAGCCTCGGGCCCGCAAGCGCGCGGGATTGCTCCGGGGCCCAGTGAATCCCGTCGAAGCCAATCCTAAGCGCGTTCCCCTTCCTCTGCCACCGGGTGACCGGCGAAACGCGGCTGCGGGTTGCTTCTGCGGCCGGGCTTCGCAAGCTCCCGCATTCCGCTTGGCGTTCCATTGTGTCTGCGTTTCACCGGCCCGGTGACCTTGGAGCGTTCGGCGCAGTACCGGGAATGCGCTTGCTCTCCCTGCCGGCTCGGGATTGCGCCGCTCGCCGTTCCGCTCCTCTTGCGGATGCGCTCGGCACGGCGCGGAGGTGAGGCGCGGGCAGGCTCAGCGCGCCAGGCAGTAGTCTTGCCGGGTCACTCTTTCCGGGGAGTTGGCCTGGAAGCGCCGCGCATCCCGGGGATCAGCCTGCGTCTCGCCTGATCTGCCGTCTGCCGTGTCGAAGGTTCCCTGCAGTCGCGGCCGCGATCTGCCTTCTAGGCGACGGGGCTGACATCCGCCACAGGTGACCATGGCCGCTCTTCGCGCGCATGAGCTTGCCATACGCAATTTGCGCCGTACTGTTTGGTTCGGGCGTGCGCCGCGTTGTCGCCCGCTGGCGATCTTGCAACCCATTGGCGGAGGTCTGCATGCCGCAATCGACGAGTGGACAGGCGATTACGGCATTGAAGCCAGGGATGCGTGTGGTGGTAACCGGGGGCGCCTCCGGGATCGGGCGTGTTATCGCGGACACCCTGATCGGCCACGGCGCCAAATTGCATGTCTGCGATGTCTCCGACCGCTTTCTGGAGGACTTTGCCGGCGCGCACCCGAAGGAGGGGCGGACCAAGGCCGATGTCTCGCGGGATGACGATGTCGCCCGTCTCTTCGCGGACGCGCATGCCCATCTCGGAGGCCTCGACGTGCTGGTCAACAACGCCGGAATCGCGGGTCCCACCGGTGGCGTCGAGAGCATCGATCCCGCCGAGTGGCGTCGCTGCATCGAGGTCTGCCTGACCGGACAATTCCTGTGCGCGCGCCTTGCCGTGCCGATAATCCAGGCTGCCGGAGGAGGAGCCATCATCAACATGTCGTCCGCGGCGGGACGCTTCGGCTACGCCTACCGAACCCCGTACGCATCGGCCAAGTGGGGCGTAATCGGCCTGACCCAGAGCCTTGCCAAGGAACTCGGTCCGTCGAACATACGGGTCAACGCGATCCTGCCCGGCATCGTCGAGGGTCCACGCATGGAAGGCGTGATTCGCGACCGCGCCCTCCAGGTCGGCGCCCCGTACGATGCGATGGAGCAGCAGTATCTCGAGCGCATATCGCTGCGGCGCATGGTGGCCCAGGAGGATGTCGCGGCGATGGTGCTGTTCCTGGCCTCTGATTTGGGGCGCAACATCTCTGGACAGTCAATCGGCGTCTGCGGAAACGTCGAGACGCTCTAGCGTGGGGTGCAGTGGTCGCGGTGGCCTTCGTCGGCAGCGGATTCACCGGGGCGTCCGGGCCGACGGATTCCCGCGCCACCGGCCACGCGGTGTAGAAGCCTGAAGGGACCGGCGCAATCAGGAAGCCCCGTGCGTTGGTGAGAACGTCATGAAATTTGGCGCTTGCATCGAGTTCCAGGTGCTGTATCGGACACTACACTCGGACGAACCCCGAGGCGCCAGCGAGGAGGTACAGAATGGCCAGGGCCCGGAAGGTCATTATCACATGCGCCGTGACCGGCGCGATTCATACTCCGACCATGTCGCCCCACCTGCCGGTTACGCCCGACGAAATCGCCAGGGAGGCTCTTGCAGCGGCGGAAGCGGGGGCGGCAGTGCTTCACTTGCACGCCCGGGATCCGGAAACTGGCAGGCCCGACCAGTCGCCTGAGGCCTTTGCGCGGTTCCTTCCGCGGATCAAGCAGGCGTCGAACGCCGTAATCAACGTGACCACTGGCGGCAGCCCCTTCATGGCGGTGGAGGAGCGGGTGCGACCGGCGGCGACATACAAGCCTGAGGTCGCTTCACTCAATATGGGTTCAATGAATTTCGGCCTGTTTCCCATGCTTGATCGCTACGATTCCTTCCAGTTCGACTGGGAGCGGCAGCACCTGGAGGCCACCCGCGACTTGGTGTTCAAGAATACGTTCAAGGATATCGAATACGTTCTGACAACCTGCCGGGAAAACGGCACCCGTTTCGAGTTCGAGTGCTACGACATCGCCCATCTCTACAACTTGCGTCACTTCCTCGACCGGGGACTGGTCGAACCGCCGCTCTTCATCCAGTCGGTCTTCGGCATCCTCGGGGGCATCGGCACCCATCCGGAGGACCTCATGCACATGAAGCGCACTGCCGACCGGCTGTTCGGGGAGCATTACCGCTGGTCGGTCCTCGGTGCCGGCCGCCAGCAGATCGCCCTGGCTTCGATGGGCGCAGCCATGGGCGCAAATGTCCGCGTCGGTCTCGAGGACTCTCTCTGGGCGGGTCCAGGCAGGCTGGCGTCATCCAATGCCGAGCAGGTGGAGATGATCCGCCAGGTGCTGGAGGGCATGTCGCTCGAGGTGGCGACGCCGGACGATGCGCGGGAGATCCTTTCGCTGAAGGGCGGGGACCAGGTGAATTTCTAGGTCGGGGGCAGGGTCGCACCACAATTCGACGCAACGGGTCCCGAAGATGGCTCGACAGGCGAACAAGTTTGATGCGGAGCATCGACCGCCATCAACCCGTCTTCACACAAGGGTTCCGAGTGCGTTTGCCCGGCAGGCCCGGGCCAGGGCGAAAGAGGGCGGGCGCTGGAGGTCGACGAATGGCCCAGGGAGCCGAAACGAACCGATCCGCGGGTCTCCGTCCGCGGAGGCCGGTGGAGGGCGGGTCGAGGCCTGGGCCAGCTTGCATTGACACGCGATAGGGGCAACCATCAGGGCCGCGACGATTCCTGGGCAGTCGATCCGGGCCGGGGCCATGCGCAACGCACAACGCATGGCCGCTTTGTGCTGGACAGTGCCGTTCCAGGCCAGATCGCTCGCGAGGGAATTCGCCGAACACGGGCTGCACGGCTCCGCGCAAGTGAATGCGGGGGAGCGGCACGCAGCGGAACACAGGGGATGATGCCATGAGTGATGCTCCCGCCTACGAGCCGCCAAGGGTCTGGAAATGGGAACGCGAGAACGGTGGTGAATTTGCGTCCATCAACCGACCGGTTTCCGGCGCAACGCACGAGGCGGAGCTTCCGCGCGGCAACCATCCGTTGCAGCTCCATTCGCTCGCAACTCCGAATGGCGTAAAGGTCACCGTGATGCTGGAGGAATTGCTTGCGGCGGGTCACAGTGGCGCCGAATACGACGCGTATGTCATCAACATCGGCAGCGGTGACCAGTTCGGATCCGGTTTTGTGGAGATCAATCCGAATTCGAAGATTCCCGCACTCGTGGACTATTCCCTGCCCGAGCCGACACGGGTGTTCGAATCAGGCGCGATACTTCTCTATCTGGCGGAGAAGTTCGGCGCCTTCCTCCCCGAAGATCCGCCCGGCCGAACGGAGTGCCTGTCCTGGTTGTTCTGGCAGATGGGATCCGCTCCCTATCTCGGTGGCGGCTTTGGGCATTTTTACGCCTATGCGCCCTGGAAGATGGAGTATCCGATCGACCGTTTCGCGATGGAGGTTAAGCGGCAGCTTGACGTCCTCGACAAGCGGCTTGCCGAAACGCGCTATGTCGCAGGCGACGCCTACACGATTGCCGACATGGCGATCTGGCCCTGGTATGGCGTGCTGACAACCGGCGCGGTCTACGATGCGGGCGAATTCCTGGAAACGCAGTCGTATACGAATGTCGTTCGCTGGCATGACGACATCGCTGCGCGCGAGGCCGTGATCCGTGGGCGCAAGGTAAACCGGATCACGGGGCCGCTCGAGGATCAGCTTCGGGAGCGCCACGACGCCTCGGATTTCGAGATTCGAACCCAGGACAAGCTGGAGGCAGCGGAATAGCGGCGTCAGAGGCTGCCCGCGGAGGTTCGGGCGCAATGGCGCATCCCGGGCCCTGATCCGCGGCGGTCGACAGAAGCCGCGCAGGCCCGTGACGCAGCCAAACGGACGGGGAGGGCGGCAGGCTGCGTAGGTTACAGTAACCGACTTCAATGTCGCGCCGCGAAAGAGATCTTCAGCAACGGTAATTCGGACGAGGAATGCATCCGTTCAAGAGCCCCTCGAGCGGCGGGAATACAGATGGGGGCCTACACCAAGTCCTGTCCGGAGAACGGTGCAGCCGCGCCGGCCGTGGCGAATGGCTTCGGGCACCTACCGAGGCGGCAGGCCCTCCGAGCAATGGCGTGCATCATGCTCGCCATGCTTCTCGCTGCGCTGAGCCAGACCGTCATCGTTAGGCCATACCCCGAATTGTCGCGGACTTCGGCGGCTTTGATCGTTACGCGTGGGCGTCAACCGCATACTTCGTGGCGGCCACCGTTGTCGCTCCGATTGAGGGCGGGCTCACCGACAAATTTGGACGAAAGCCGTTCTTCGTCGTTGGCATAGCCGTCTTCATACTTGGCTCGATACTCGCCGGTTTCAGCCTGTCGATGGGCCAACTGAGCGCATTCCGAGCCATACAGGGCATTGGTGGCGGGACCGTCATGATCAGCAGCCTGGTGGCAGTCGCGGACCTGTTTCCGCCCGAGAAACGGGGCAGATTTCAGGGGCTGATTGCCGTTGTGTACGCGGTTGCCGCGGTGGTCGGGCCAGCTTTGGGCGGTCTCATCACAGACTCCGTCTCCTGGAACTGGATCTTTCTCTTCAACGTTCCCTTGGGCATTCTCGTTTTGCTTCTCATTGCCCGCGCTTTCCCCAATTTCGCGCCGAAGAACCGGAATCACTATCTGGACTATCCGGGAACGGCGACACTGGTCCTGTCAATCTGGTTCATTGTGCCGGCCCTGTCCATGGGGGCGTCCGGTTCCCTTGGGCTTCACCGCAGATTATTGGCTTGCTGACGTTTGGGGATCAAGTGTTGGGCCGGTTCACGACGCTGAGACCCCAAACAACAACACGTCCGACGCATCCTGCGCAAACAGAGCGGTGAGATGCTCGCGGGACACCGCCATCCGCCAAAGTGAATAGTGAATTGCCGAGTCGCAAGTGAATGATACCATGCTGCCGCGCCGCAACGCGTTTGCGCTGCCAATTACGACGCGGTGAGGTCAAGCGGTATGGGTGACAAATCACAGATCGAGTGGACGGACGCGACGTGGAACCCGGTAACGGGATGCACAAAGGTCTCCCGCGGTTGCGACAATTGCTACGCGGAGCGAATTGCTGAGCGTTGGCGAGGAGTTCCTGGCCACCCATATGAGGCCGGTTTTGACCTTCGCATCTGGGAAAAACGTCTCGACCAACCCGCCAAATGGCGGAAGCCACGTATGATCTTTGCCAATTCCATGAGCGACCTATTCCACAAGCAACTGCCACGTTCGTTTGTCGATAGGGTCTTCGACCAAATGGAAGCAGTCGATCGGCATATTTATCAGGTGCTGACGAAGCGCAACTCCCTCATGCGGGACTATCTGCGGTGAAGATACAAAGACCGCAAAGCTCCCTGGCACATCTGGTGTGGAGTATCGGTCGAAGATCACGCAGCCCGAGTCCGGACTCGCCATCTCAAACAGGTGCCCGCCGCCGTTCGCTTCCTTTCCATCGAGCCCCTCCGCGGTCCGGTCCGTGATATCGACCTCACGGGGATTTCCTGGGTAGCCGTCGGCGGGGAAAGCGGTCCCAACGCCCGCCCGATGCGCCTCGAGTGGATTCGGGATATTCGCGATCAATGTGAGAAGGACCGCGTCCCCTTCTTCTTCAAGCGATGGTGCGGGCGCACCGCGAAAGCGGGGGGACGCGAACTCGACCGGGTCGAGCATAGTGCCATGCCTGAATTTCCGACAGGAGATAGCGGTCTTGTCCTACAGATGGCACCCTGACGAGCGCCCCCCCCCCAGATCGAGGCCCACAGCAAGGCGAAGCTCTCCGTCCTGCGAAGCTACTTGCGTGCCAATTCTTACCGACTAAACGTGTATCCTGGCCAAGAAGTATTCAGGCTCGATCTCATTGATGGTTTCGCCGGTGGAGGCCTGTTCCTCGACGGCAAGGACCCTCTGCCTGGGACGCCGCTCATAGTGCTTGAAGAAGCTTCGGATGCCGAGGTTCGATTGAACCGGGGCCGCTCCAAACGCCTGCACTTTGACTGCAAGCACTATCTCGTCGAGAAGGATGCGAACCACGCGGCCCATCTTCACAATACCCTTAAGGAGCGCGGATTCTCCGTGGACGGCAACGGAATTGTCCTGCGAAACGCCGCCTTCGAGAATGAGATCGACGACATCCTTGCGTCGATACATAACAGACAGCCCCACGCCGGACGTTCTCTCTTCCTTCTCGACCAAAACGGATACAGCAGAGTTGCATTGTATCTTATCAGACGAATTTTCGAAAAGCTGGAGAAAGTGGAGGTTATCCTCACATTCGCCGCCGACGCTCTCGTAAGGGTAAAAATTTTCTATGGCGCAAATGCGACAATCCGGGCGTTTCCATTATCTGGTTCTCATATAACACGTTTTTCAATGTGCGCTTTCGGCTTTCCCAACCGGATCTCGACTGGAATCGGCAAAATTCAAGCAACTCCGACGCTACGTGGTGCAAATGAAAGCTCGCAGACCGCGACCTACAGTCCTAACCCATTGCTACCACTGGATCTGCATTACTCCATACGGAATGTGCACCCTCTCGTAAACTTCCTTAAACCTTGTCCGGAAATGGTTCAGGCGGTCGCACCACTCAATCTGACAAAATCTGACTTGCACAATCTTTACGAGCTCCGAAACGAGGTCGGCGGGCGATCTCTCGTGCAACGTGCTTTGCGCGAACACATCCGCAGCCGCGTTGGGGCGCACTTCGATACTCCTTTCTTCATTCGTCCCAAGAATTCTCGGCGCGCTCTCTGGCTCTTGCACCTCTCCAGGCATCCGGCGGCACGGGATGTCATGATTCGGCTCCACTGGGCGCTCCAGAACACCTTCGAACACTATGGTCCCGGCAGCTTCGGTATGCTGGGCTGGAACGCAGCGAGGCGGCGCAAAACCATTCCCTTGTTTACTTTCGAACAGATGGGCATGGTGCAAATGAACGATCAACTGCTCGACTCCATGCCGAGAGAGTTGCGCAGTCTGGTGTCCGAGGAACCTGCTACCGTGGACGCGTTGCGGTATGCTTTTGCAAACGGCACGGCCGCTCGGTTCTCTGATCTGGACAAAGTCTTTCTTCAATTGAGGGAACATAAGGAGCTCGAGATACTTGACGCCGACGGCAAGCCACGGTCCCGATCACTGCAACGGCTCCGGGCTACCGATCGAATTGGTCTTCCTTCGCTTCAGGTCCTGCCGGGATGGCCTCGCAGGTACAGGTCGTAGGTGCGCCACCTCGAGACTTTTCAACAGTTGCACGGACGGCCGCGGATCTCCAAGTCAGCCGTCGTTCATACCTGCGCTGCGGCAGAGTCCACGTTTTATCTCGTTCGGATTCATTTTTGCCCGTTGCCTCAGGCCCGTCCGCCCCACAACCATCCTCCTCCACACCGAGTCCCACCGAGTCCCACGGAGTCCCAAGTCCGGTTTAATCCGGCTTGGTCCGGTCTAGTCCAACTTCAGACGTCCGGACATCGCTCTCTTTTCGAGAGCCGGTTGTGGGTTGAATTATCGTATGAATTGATAGAGTTATGATTGAATTTTGGGGTTGACAGAGCGGTGGGATTCTGGCATAATAATATGAACCCGATATTCGGTATCCGAGGATCTCATGAACACACTTCCGATGGCGCCCGCGAACGCCACTCCGATCGGCACTACGTGCTTTTCGTACCACGTTGATGGCGAACGGGTGGTGTATTTCACAAACCTGCAGCCGTTTGACTCGCACGACGTTTCGAGCATCCGGTCGTGGCGGCTTCGGATCGCGCGGTTCGCGGAGCACGGGATCCGTCGGGAGGATCTGGCGACGGCGTTCGGCGTTGGTCGTTCCACGGTGCAGCGGGCAGTGAACCGGTACCGGAGCAAGGGGGAGGAAGGGTTTCATGAGCCGCGCCGCGGGCGCGGTCCGAGCGCAATTGATGCCGACATGGCGCGGGAAGCGGACCGTCTTTTGAGTACGGGTCTGAGCGGCTCGGCGGTTGCGCGACGGCTTGGGATCCCGGTGCGGACGCTGAACGACAACCGTCGGCGGGGGGTTGTCGGGGGTGGGATGCCGGCCCGGGCGGCAAAGGCTGATCCGGTTCCGGACGCACCTGCGGAGCGGGAGGCGCGGCAGGAAGCACCGGAGCGGGACGCGCTGGAGCCGTCGATTGACCGAAGCGCACGGGACGCCCGCGACCGGGCAGCGCCGCTGGGCCGTGGAGCTCGGGACACGACGGGACGAATGCTGGATGCGACGGGGCATCTGAGCGAGATCCGGCCGCAGTTTGCGGAACCGCTGTCGGTGGTCGCCGGCGGGGGGGTGCTGGCCGGGCTCCCGATGCTGCTGAAGGAGGGGCTTCTGAACCACGCGCGGGAGTTCCTGTCGCTGCCCAAGGGGTATTACGGGTTGACCACCGTTCTGCTCTTCCTGGCGTTCCTCATCCTGGCCCGGGTGCGCAATCCGGAGGCGCTCCGGCACCAAGTGCCCGGGGAATGGGGCGCGATCCTGGGCCTGGACCGCTGCCCGGAGGTGAAGACGCTGCGGCGCAAGATCAAGGCGCTGGGGCAGGATGTGCAGCAAGTGCGGAACTGGCAATCCTCCCTGGCGGCGGGATGGCTTGAGGAGGATCCGGAGGTCGGCGCCACGCTGTGCGTGGACGGGCATGTGAAGATCTATTCCGGTCGCAAGGGGAAATTGCCGAAGCATTTCGTAGCGCGACAGAAACTATGCCTGCCCGCCTCCACGAGCTATTGGATCAACGCGCTCGGCGGCAAGCCCTTCCTGTGCCTGAACAAGGCGCTGGATCCGACCATGACCCACGCGCTGGAGGCGGACATCCTGCCTGCGCTGGAGAAGCTGGGCATGCTGGGCCCGGAGGCGCCGGATCTTACCGCCCCGGATGCCGGCGAGCCCGCCCTGACGCTGGTCTTTGACCGGGAAGGCTGGAGCCCGGCACTGTTCAAGCGCCTCGCCCGGCGCGGCGTTGCGGTGATCACCTGGCATAAGGGCTTCAAGGGGGAGGACTGGCCGGAGGCGGAGTTCCACACCGTCTCGGTGCCCATCCATGGGCCGGGCGCGACCCGCAGCGCCACCGTCCGCCTCGCCGAGAAGCGCGTGCAACTGAAACAGGGGCCCGAGGTCCGCCAGATCCGCCGCCTGCTGGAAAGCGGCCGCCAGGTCCCGCTCATTTCCACCCACTCCCGCATGCCCGTGGAGCAGATCGCCGGCGCCCTGTTCTCCCGCTGGTCGCAGGAGAACTTCTTCAAATATATGCGCGAGGAGTTCAATCTCGACGCCCTCGTGGTCCGCGGCCTGGAGCCGCAGGATCCCGAAGCCCGCGTCGTCAACCCGCTCTGGCGCGCAATCGACCGAAATGTCAGCCGCTTCCGGCAACGCCTCGGCACCCTGCGCAACCGGATCGCCGACCTGTCCAGGGGAACCCCGACCCGCGAAGCCGAAGAGGCCGTCCGGCGCCTGCAGGCCCAAAGCGACGCTCTCGACGCCGAGCGTGAGGCGCTCAAGCAGAAGCGCAGCGCCACGCAGCGCCACATCACCGTCGCCGAGCTCGACGAGCACCAGGCCCTGGATGCGCTTCCCGAAGGCGAGAAGCTCCTCCTCGATGTCATCCGCATGATCGCCTACCGCGCCGAAACCCGCATGATGCCTGTCGTCGCACAGGCACAGGGCAAGACACAGCGACCCAGAAGGCACCTGCGCGCGCGCTTCCAGTCCGACGCCGACATCATCCCGGAGCCCTCCAACGCCATCCTACGCATTCGCATCCTCGGCACCGCCAGCGACGCCGGCGACAACGCCACTGCAGGCCTCCTACAGGAACTCAACCTAACTGGTTTTCGACAGTATTTCCAGTATTTCCGGTCTTTTCTTCGGGAAGTGTCAAGCGTGGCCTGGCCCAAGAGCGGATAGCGGCTGGATTTGCGCAAAAGTATGCTGCCAACTACAAGCATAGAATCCGTTCTCTAGTTTCCTTGTGTCACTTGACATTGAACGGAATATAGGGTCTAATGAGGTGATGCCAACAATCCGCCGGAGCCGAGAATGTTCTGTCGAACCAAGACCGCCAAGGGCCAGACCTATTTGCAAATCGTCGAAAGCTACCGCGCGAACGGTCGAACCCGGCAACGCGTTGTCGCCTCACTCGGCCGTCTCGACCGCCTCGCCGCGTCCGGCGGGCTGGACCGGCTGATCCAGTCCGCCTGCCGCTTCTCCGAGACGCTGTTGGCGCTGTCGGAAGCGGACAGCCGCTCCCGGGACCCGGCGGTGCGCTGGCGATCCATCGGCCCGGCGCTGCTGTTCGGTGCGCTGTGGGAGGCGACCGGCTGCGCGGACATCCTGCGCGCGGCACTCAAAGGACGGCGCTTCGGCTTCGATGTGGAACGAGCCGTGTTTGCCAGCGTGCTGCACCGGATCATGGTCTCCGGCTCGGACCGCCAGGCCTGCCGGTGGATGCGGGACCAGGCGATCCCCGGAACGGCGGGGCTGGAGCTGCACCAGTTCTACCGGGCGATGGCCTGGCTCGGGACACCGCTGGCGGGGGAGGAGGCGCCGGAAGGGAAGTTCAGCCCGCGCTGCACCAAGGACGGGATCGAGGAGGAGCTGTTCTTCCAGCGCCGGGACCTCTACACCAACCTCGACATGGTGTTCTTCGACACCACCTCGCTCTACTTCCACGGCGAGGGCGGGACAGAGCTGGGCCGGCATGGCAAGAGCAAGGATTTCCGCCCACAATGCAAGCAATTGGTTGTCGGCATGGTGCTCGACGGGGACGGGGATCCCGTTGCCTCGGAAATCTGGCCGGGGAACACCGCAGACGTCAAGGCCCTGGACCGGGTCGCCGCGCGGCTGCAGGAGCGCTTCGGGCTCCGTTCCATCTGCGTCGTCGCGGATCGCGGCATGATCAGCCGCGAAACCATTGCGTCGATCGAAGCGCGCGGATGGCACTTCATTCTCGGCGCGCGGCACCGCAACAGCAAGGAGATCAAGGAGAAAGTACTGACCGATTCCGCGCCCTTCGAGACGGTGGCGATGCCGCGGGCGCGGAACACGCCGCTGGAACTCGAAGTGAAGGAGGTCCACGTCAAGGATGGCAAGGCAGAGGACGGGGAAGACGCCGACGAAGACGCCGAAGCGCCTTCCCGTCGCTACGTGGTCTGCCGGAATCCGGCCCAGGCACGCAAGGATGCCGCCACCCGCGAAGCGATTCTGAAGAAGCTGCACACCAAGCTCGAGAAGGGCGGGCCCAAGGGCCTGGTCGGAAACCGCGGCTTCAAGCGCTACCTGCGTGCAAAAGGCGGCGTGTTCGAGGTCGACTACGACAAGATCCAATCCGAAGAGCGCTTCGACGGCCTCTGGGTCCTGCAGACCAACACCGACTTCGAACCAGGCCAAATTGCCGCCCGGTACAAGGCGTTATGGATGGTGGAGCAAGTGTTCAGGACGAGCAAGGCCCTCCTCGAAACGCGGCCCATCTTCCACAAGTGCGACGAGACCATCCGCGGCCACGTCTTCTGCTCCTTCCTTGCCCTGGTCCTGCAAAGCGAACTGCAGCGCCGCATGCAGGCCGCCGGGGTCGAGGCCGAGTGGGCCGACATCCGCCGCGACCTCAATGCGCTCACCGAAACCGAGATCGAGCAGGACGGAAAACGCTTTCTTGTCCGAAGCGCAACCCAGGGCAGCATCGTCGCGATCTTTCGCTGCGCCGGCGCCCGGCTGCCGCAAACCATTCGCCAGATCGAAACTGCCGAACACGGGGAAACGCTGCCGGCGACCGAATGATATGCGACGCTCGCCACAACTGCAGGGCAACGCCTGTACACGGAAGTGTAGTGCCAGAAACCAAAGCGGCTCTCGTAATCCCTTGTTATATCTCAACTTCAAAATTCAAAGTGTAGAAGATCAGCCTAACCCGGACGATCTTCCCAGGCACCAACCTCCGGATGGTCTACGAACTGCCCGGGAATACGGCCGATCCGGAACCTTCGGGTTCAAATCGGTGAGCTCAATTCACCCCCAAGGTCCGGACATCTGAACTTAGCGTGTGCTCATACATTGAGCGAAAACATGGATGGGGAGATCCTGCCTTCGCCCGCAGGGAGTGTGCCGCATGCCTGGGGAGGCGGCGCGGCAGATCTCCCGGCCGGGCGCCGTGCCTGTACCGGCGGCGGGAGCGCTCTGGCGACGGACGAACTCCTACAGGCACCTGCGGAGCCGGCTGGCAAATGAACAGGTCGAAGGACATGCGGGGCAGGATTTCGTAGCGCCGTGAGAGTGCCGGGGACGGCGGGGAACCGCGACCACCGGGACCCGCTTGGGGAAAGGGACGCAATCCGGGACTAGGACGGAATCCAAAGTCGGATTCATCGAGAATGGTGCGAGTTCCTGAAGACTGAGCTTCCGCCTGTAGCACGGGCCTTTTTCCCGTTCGAACCGGCGCGGAGAGGAACCGGATGACCTGACGCGGGCACATCCGGGGGCTGAAAGCGGGACCTCCGCAATGACTCCCCATACCGGGCACGCATCCTTCTTACTCTGTCGGGTCAAACAAACTTCGGCAAGACAAGGGCGCTTGGCGTCAACCCCAGAATCCGGCCTCGGGCGGGTGGAGCAGGGATCCCTCTGCGCGGAGCCCGCCCGGGCGGTCCTGTTTCAGATACAGTGGTCCATCCAGGTCCACGTAATCGGCGGTTGCGGCAAGCAGGAATGCCGGCGCCGTCGCAAGAGATCCCGCCATCATGCAGCCGACGAACACGCCGAAGCCCCGGATCCGCGCTTCGCGGGAAAGTGCCAGTGCTTCGGTGAGTCCGCCCGCCTTGTCCAGCTTGACGTTCACGTATCTGTAACGGCCCGCTAGGCGTCCGAGGTCCTCCCGGGTGCGACAACTCTCGTCGGCGCATAGCGGAACGGACGTGCCTCCTGTGTGGACCTCCTCGTCGGCGCCTTCGGGGAGTGGCTGCTCCAGGAGTTCCACGCCGGACTCGGCCAGAACCGGAAGCAGCGACCGCATGCTCTCGTGCGACCAGCCTTCGTTGGCGTCAACGACGAGGCGCGATTCCGGCGCATTTCGACGGACACATCGAATGCGTTCCGCCTCGTGCTCCGCGCTTCCACCCAGCTTGATCTTGAGCAGTGGCCGCTTTGCGGCTTCCGCTGCTTGCCGGCCCATGGCTTCGGGCGTGCCCAAGCTGATGGTGTACGCTGTTACGAGCGGACGGGGCTCGGGCAGGCCAGCCGCCTTCCATACCGGCATGCCGCTCGTCTTGGCCTCAAGATCCCAGAATGCGCAATCCAGCGCGTTGCGGGCGCTTCCCGCGGGCAGTCTTTCCTGGAGTTCGTCGCGGCCAGACGGCAGGCCTTGGTCGGCCAGCCCTTTCACGGATGCAAGCGCGGATTCCGGGGTCTCTCCGAGGCGAGGGTAGGGGACCGATTCACCTCGGCCGATGATCCCGCCGCGCTCGATTTCGACCACGAGCGTGGTGGCCTCGGTTCGCGTGCCGCGGGAGATCGAGAAGGGCCGCGAAAGCGGCCAGTGCTCGATCCTGGCTTGGAGACGCGCGGCCACAGGAATCGTCATCCGTAGCGCAAGGACAGAATTTCGTAGATCCTTTCCCCGTTGGCGCCCGGCACCTCCACCTCATCTCCTTCGCGGCCACCGATCAAGGCGCGTGCAAGGGGCGCGCGAACGCTGAGAAGGCCGCGGACAATATCCGCTTCGTCCTCGCCGACGATCTGGAAGGACCGTTCGCAATCCGCTGTATCGTCGAATACGCGCACATGCGCACCGAATCGAACCGTGTCGCCGGAAAGCGTTGCAGGATCGATAATATCGGCGCGGGCTGCGTGGGCTGACAGTGCCCCGATACGCCGGTCGATGATCCGGAGGCGCTCGCGCGCCGCGTGGTACTCGGCATTTTCGGAGAGATCGCCGTGGCTTCTGGCCTCGGTGACTGCCGCGACCACGGTCGGCCGGTCGGTTTTCTCCAGCCGTTCGAGCTCCGCGCGCAGTGCGTCGTAGCCGGACGGTGTCATGGGGTACCGCTCACTGTTCATGATTCGCGCCTTGCCTTGGGGGGAGGCTGCCGGTCTCGGGGCCATTGCGAAAGTAGGATTGCAGCGACGCGACGGCAAGCGGCCCTTCGCGGGCAATCCGGATGGCCTGCACGGCCGCCGCCGCGCCGGGAACCGTTGTGAAATACGGTACACGCAGCTTCAGCACGGCCTCGCGCAGCGTGAACGAATCCCGGATGGCGCGGTCCCCCTCGGTTGTATTGAACACGAAGGAAATGGCGTTCGCATTGATTCGCTCGACTATATGGGGCGATCCCTCATGTACCTTGTTGACGGTTTCGGCATGAATCCCCTTGGCGCGCAGATGGGCCGCGGTTCCACGGGTCGCCAGCACGTGGAAGCCGAGGCCGGAGAGTTCCCGCACCGGCAGCAGGATCGCTTCCTTGTCGGCATCGCGGACAGAGACAAACACGGTTCCGCCATCCGGGAGGTGGTTTCCTGCGCCGCGCTGGCTCTTGAGGAACGCGCGCGCGAAATCGTGATCGATTCCCATGACTTCACCGGTTGAGCGCATTTCCGGTCCAAGGATCGCGTCGACGCCCGGAAATCGGACGAAGGGAAACACGGCTTCCTTGACGGCGGTGTGCGCAACCCGTGGTTTCTGCAGCCCGAATGATGCGAGCCTTTCCCCCGCGGCGAGGCGGGCCGCGATTTTCACGATCGGGACGCCGATCGCCTTTGCGATGAAAGGGGCGGTTCGGGAGGCCCTTGGATTGACCTCCAGAACGAATACGTCATTGCCCTGAACGGCGTATTGCACGTTCATCAGCCCGACGACGCCGAGGTCGCGGGCGAGAGCGTCCGTTTGGAGATGAATTTCGTCGAGGATGGCGGTGGGCACGGTTTGGGGCGGAAGCGCGCAGGCGGAGTCGCCCGAATGAATGCCCGCCTCCTCGATGTGCTCGAGGATTCCCGCGACCCATACATCCTCCCCGTCGGAGAGGGCGTCCACATCCAATTCGATCGCGCCATCGAGGAAAGCGTCGATCAGAACCGGATTGTCACCGGACACGTCGAACGCTGCGTGTACGAAGGCATCAAGATCGGTCTCGTCGCGCGCAATGCGCATGGCCCGTCCGCCGAGCACGTAGGAGGGCCGGATGACCGCCGGGTAGCCGATGGTGCCGGCTGCGCGAATTGCGTCTTCCGGCGTGGTCGCGATCGCGTTCGAAGGTTGCCGCAGGCCGAGTGCCTCGAGGCGCTGCTTGAAGCGCTCGCGATCCTCCGCGAGGTCGATGGCTTCGAACGGGGTGCCGAGTATTCTTGCTCCTTTGCGCTCCAGTCTCTCCGCAAGCCTTAGCGGCGTCTGTCCGCCGAACTGGACGATGACACCGACCATTTCCCCGCAGCTCGATTCCGCCTCCAGGATGTTGTGCACCGATTCCTCAGTCAGAGGCTCGAAATACAGGCGATCCGACGTATCCGGATCCGTGGATACGGTCTCCGGATTGCAGTTCACCATAATTGTCTCGTAGCCCGCCTCGGAGAGGGCGAAGCAGGCGTGGCAGCAGCAATAATCGAACTCGATTCCCTGGCCGATCCGGTTCGGTCCGCCGCCGAGCACGAGGATCTTCTTCCTGTCGCTCGGCCGGGCCTCGTCCTCCGGTCCATCCGTTCCGATGCCATTCGTTCCCGATTCCCAGGTTGAATAGAGATACGGCGTTTCTGCCTCGAACTCCGCCGCGCAAGTGTCGATGCGCTTGTAGACGGGGCGCACCCCCGAGGCGCGGCAGGCGGTCCGCACCTGTTCAGGGTCGCATCCGGACAGGCGGGCAATGCGCCGGTCCGTGAAGCCGTGCGCCTTGAAGCGCAGCAGGCCCTGGGCATCCCCCGGCAATCCGCCCTTTTGAAGTTCGGTCTCCATCCCGACAATTTCCCGGATTCGTTCCAGAAACCAGGGGTCATATTGTGTCAGGGCGTGGACGTCGTCGGCATCCATTCCCTCGCGGAATGCTTGCGCTGCGGCACGCAAGCGGTCCGGAGTACGGCGCGCGAGGAACGAGCACAACTCCTCGCGACGCTCAACCGGGCCGGTAGCGGATAGCGGAAACTCGTCCAGCCCCTCAAGCCCTGTCTCGAGGGAGGCGTATGCCTTCTGAAGGCTCTCGGCGAAGTTGCGACCGATGGCCATGGCTTCCCCGACAGATTTCATGGCCGTATCGAGCTCTGGCCGCGCCCCCGGGAATTTTTCGAAGTCGAACCGCGGAATCTTGGTTACAACATAATCGATCGTCGGCTCGAAGCTGGCCGGTGTGGCCCGGGTGATCTCGTTGACGAGCTCATCGAGAGTGAATCCGACCGCGAGCTTCGCCGCAACCTTTGCAATCGGGAATCCCGTAGCCTTCGACGCGAGGGCGGACGAACGGCTTACGCGGGGGTTCATCTCGATCACGACCATTCGGCCCGTTCTCGGATCCACGGCGAATTGGACGTTGGAACCGCCGGTCTCCACTCCGATCTCCCGGATCACCGCGATGGCGGCGTTCCGCATCCGCTGGTACTCCCGGTCCGTGAGCGTGAGGGCCGGGGCGACGGTGATCGAGTCGCCCGTATGCACGCCCATCGGGTCCACGTTCTCGATGGAGCAGATGATGATGGCATTGTCTGCCCGATCACGCACAACCTCGAGTTCGAACTCCTTCCAGCCGAGGAGGGATTCGTCGATCAGCACTTGGCCGACCGGGGAGGCGTCGAGTCCGGTGCGGACGATGGCGTCGAACTCGTCGGGGTCGTGGGCGATGCCGCCCCCCGTTCCGCCGAGAGTGTAAGCGGGACGGATGATCGCCGGCAGCCCAACTTCGCGGAGCGCCTGGCGTGCTTCCAGCGTCGAGGTGGCGATGCCGGATCGCGGGCTCTCCAGTCCGACCCGATTCATCGCGGCGCGGAAGAGCGCACGATCCTCGGCGGCGGCGATCGCCTTGCGATTTGCTCCGATCAGCTCGACGTTGTAGCGCTCCAGCACACCGGCATCGGCGAGTGCCATTGTCACATTCAACGCGCTCTGTCCGCCCATGGTGGAGAGCAGCACATCGGGCCTCTCGGCGGCAATCACCTGCTCGACGACGCGGGGCTCGACGGGTTCGATGTACGTAGCGTCGGCGATCTCCGGATCCGTCATGATGGTGGCGGGGTTCGAGTTCACCAGGATGACCCGATAGCCGAGTTCCCGGAGCGCCTTGCAGGCCTGGGTCCCGGAGTAGTCGAATTCGCAGGCCTGGCCGATCACGATTGGTCCGGCGCCAATGATCAGTATCGATGAGATGTCCGTTCGTTTGGGCATGGGCGGAGCCTGAGCGCCCAATCGTGGCGCGGTTCTGGTGCGGGGGTTGCGGGCTGGAGCGCGTAGACTACATGGGAGCGGCACGTTTGCGCAAGGCGCAGCGCGCCGATCCTGGTTGGGCACTACACCACCTCCACATTCGCAGCCGCATCAATCGAGTTTTCCGCTGTTTCTCTGGATACGGCCGGTCGCAGATCGGCGGAATGGGCGCACAATAATGGACCAGAGCCTGGATCTTGCGCCTCCGGCAAGGAACGCTCCCGCAGGCCTCTATCACGATCCCGCAAGGGGCCGCTCCGAGAGGAACGCCAGCAGCTCCCCGCGCGACAGCCGCTTGCAGAAGACCGGCCAGCCGGTCGCTGTGGCACTACGGAGCTCTAATCTCCGCCTCTCCAGATCAATCCCGGCGACACCTGGTTTCTCCACGGTCGCTTCCTTCGTTGATCGAACCAGCTGCAGTCGGTTCCTTCGTGGCGCACTTGACGCCTTCAGTCGGGGGCGTCCATTCCATCGCTTCGGGACCGGGCGCCGTAACATTGGGCGACGTGGATGCGCTGGGCTCGAGTTGTGGATCCGGCAACCGATGCGGGGCCGGCGCGGCCGAAGCTTCGCCGAGGCGCGGGCCCATCCCATCCGGCCATGAGCGTCGCGGGAAGCCCCGCGGTCTGCGCGTATCCAATTGGCCGACCGCACAGAACCGGCGCAGCGACTTCAGGCGGCCGACTGAACCGGCTCCACCTCGCGAGTGTCGATCAGGCACACGAGACTCGCGGTTTCAGCGGCACCGTCGGGGCATCGCCAGCCCCCGATGCTGAAAGCACGGCAGCACGCATGTGAGGCGGCTCGGGGCGGGAGTCAGAAAGGGCAGGGGCTTGTGCATTGCGGTGAGCCCGAAGAAGCCAGGATAGGTTCCAGAGCGCTCCGCTCGAGGTCGCTCTGTCCCCCCTCGCTGCGACAGGCGGATCGCACCGGTTACCACCGGGCCGAGAGACCCACCCGGATCCCGTGCTCCTTCTCGGCGGCATGGATGAAGATGGCGGCAACACGGTTCCGATGCACGTCGCGTGTCGCCGGATCAAGATCTTCGGTCGCGACCGTGCCCGGGAAGGGGGCGAGGTCCACCGGATTGCGAAGATCGGGCGCATCCGAATGTCGCGCGACGACGGTCCGCCGAAACCCCGTCGGTCTCTCACCCACCCGCATCTCGTCAGAAGTCCGGAAGGGTCCATCCATCTGCGGGACAGGACGGAAGGGAAAGTGCGGTAGGCAGAGGTATGTCCGGCGTCGGGGGCCGCTGATTGGCGATGCGCCGGGCTCGTGATCGACGACGGGTGCTCGTTCACGCTGGCGGCGCGCTATCGCGAAGCCGACGCCATATCCGGCACGGCGCCGAACGCGATGCGGCTTGCCCGGGAACAGATCGTCGAGGCGCCAGCGCGCCGATCGCTGTGCGCCAGGCCGCTTGCTGTCGGGTGGGCCGAGAGCAAGGGGGAGCAGGGGCGGATAAGCGAAGAAGATGTCGAAGTGCGATCCGTCAGGGTGGAGGAGGGGCGGTCTGGGAGGTGGCGAAGTGGGTCGCGGTAGCTCCGCCGAACCCGTCCGATGGTGGCCGCCAGGTACTCGCCCTCGAAGCCCGGTGCCCGGTATTCGCGTAAAAGCGTTCCGAATCTTCGCCCGGTGCGATCCGCCCGTGGCGGTCGTAACCGAACCCCGCCTCGCGACGCCCTCTAACCTTAGGGACTTATATACGATAGTGCCGAGGCCCCATCGTATCCATTTCATGGGTCACAGAGGTTGGCATCCCAAACGCCTCTCGCCGTGCAGTCGCGCCAGTCCCCGACGTCCGGATGTTGCGTGCCGCATTCAGGTCCGCGTTCTGCGCGTGGCCGCAGGCCACGCACTTGAATTCGCTCTGTGAGCGGCGCGAATCGGCGTCGATTACGCCGCACGCGCTGCAAGTCTGTGATGTATATGCGGCGGACACCTCGATCACGTCCGCCGCCTTGTAGTTGAGCATCTGCGCGAGCGCAGCCCAGCCCGTGTGCAGAATGACGCGGTTCAGGCCGGCCTTCTGGCGCACATTCGTGCCGGGCTTGTCGGTCGTTCCCTTGGCACTCTTCGTCATGCCCCTGGTGTTCAGTTTCTCGATGACGACGGTCTGGGCCCTTGCGGCGATGCGCCCGGAAACGTGGTGCTTCCAGTTCTTGCGCGCGTTGGCGAGTCGCCTCTGTGCGCGTTGTACGCGCATACGCTGCCGCGCGCGCCGCCGCGACCCTTTGCGCTTCTTCGCCAGACCGCGTTGATGTCGCTTGCGTTTGGTATCCAGCAGTGCCAGGTCTGGCATGCGGTGTATCTCGCCGTCGCTGTCGGCAACCTGGCCTGTGTTGCGGTCAACACCGATGAACCGGCCGTTGTCATTCTGTTGCGGTGCCGGGACTTCGTAGCACACGACCGCCTCCCACCGGTCTCCGATGCGGCGGATTACCGCCTCGACCGGCCGGCCGGCCGGATACGGATTGCCGCCGCGGCGGCGGATTGACAGCCAGCCGACCTTCGGGACCGCAAGCTTGCCGTCGCGGATGCGGATGTTTTCCGGGATGGTGAACGACGGATCGCTGTATCGGTGTTTCCACTTCGGGTCCCCGGCACTGCCCTCGAAGAACGCCGTCCACGTGTCCGCCTGGTAGCGCAGCGTGTAGCGCACGAGATGGTGTAGGAATGCTTCCGAAGCCACGCCGTCTGGTCCCACAACGTCTTGAACGCTGTTCCCAGCGTGAAGAACGTCGGCGATTCGATCTTGCGTCCGCAGGCGTGCTCGTATTGGATTTCACGCGCTTCTTTGATCTCGTTCCACGCGAACCGGCATGCGTCCCAAATACCAAGAAGCAGGTTGGCGGTCGCAGCATCACCAGGCGAAAGCCGGTAGACGACATTTCGATAGGTGGTTGAATCGCTCCTGGCAGTCGGTCTTGCGCATAAGGGCCATTTGGCTGCGGTCGGCGGAAACCGCCGATCGCACGCATGGCAGTTTTCGAAACGGCCAATGTCAATCGATTGAAATATCTTCGGCACAATTGCATATAGTCCCCTAACCTTACGGACGGACAGGTGACCGAGATGCGCACGCCAACCGAAACGGATGCGCGCTCAGAATCGCGGGTATCGGGTGGGGCGACCGCTGAACCATTGCCCTTGTGGAACCGCGCCCAGGCGCTTCGCACGAGCGATCGTAAATGCTGTGGATCGAGCGGACGCATGCGCGACTGCGGTTCGAATGGCTCTCAGGGTTCTGTGACCGTGACGGACGCATCCCTGGCCAGTTCGATGAACCGCCTATCAAAGGTGAGCATGGCCTCGCATCGCGCGGCGGCACCGAGATGCAGCGCATCGGCGAAATCCATGCCCTTCTCCGCTCGGTCGAGGGCGTCGGCGATCAGGTCCGGACGCTCCACGGAGACGCCCGGCAGACCGGCGAAAGCCCGCAGAGCCGCCGCCACCTCCGTTCCTGCCAAGCCGTAGACACTGCGCAGCACCCACTCGCATTCGAGCAGGACCGTCGCGCTGGCGAAGACGTCCCCTGCGTCAACGGCAGCCTTCGCCCTGGCAGCCTGCCGTGGATCATCACCGGTCAGGTAGCGAACGACGACGTTGGTATCAACCGACCGCATGGCGCCGTTTCGCTTCCGCCAACACTCCTGCCTCCATCTCCGCCAGAGACTTGGGCGGACCGTCGAACGCAAGGCAAGCGAACACGTCCTCGGGCCGGGTCTCGGCAAACACCGGTGCGCGTTTCAGCGTCACGCCTTGGTGTGTGCTCTCTACGACCAACCGCGTGCCCGCCTCCCAACGGAGCGCTTGGCGGATTGGCTTCGGCAGGACCACCTGACCCTTCGCCGAGACGGTGGTGGTGAGTCGATTCTGCCCTGACATCATGAGTTCTCCAAGTAAGGCAGATGTAAGATAGCACGCATGCCAGCTTGGACCAAGGGCGCACGGGACGCCTGCCAGGACAATCTCATTCTCTCGTCGTCGGATCTGATCATCCTCTCCTCCTTGGAGCCGGTGGGAGATAGCATCCAGACGGGCCGTCAACGCACGCTCCGGGTCTGCCGGCGCCGCCCCGCGGAGCGCCTGACCGCTGCCGATCATTGCCTGCTTGCCGTCCGCGCCAGCGAGCCGGGAAGCAACCGCATCCACTGCCTAACCCTGCCCTTTAGTTGATATCGGCTCTGGACAATGCGAACGCGGTAGCCTACATTGGTTGCATGTTGGCACAGAATCAGATTGCCCGCACGCTTGGCGATGCGGCGGCGCGATCCCGCATCGCCGGGATCCTTGCGCAGGAAAGTTTTGTCAGTCGTCACGCGGTCGGGCGTCGGCTTTGCGATGAGTTCGGTTTCTTCGATGCGCGGGGTCGTCCGCAACTGGCAGGGTGTCTGAAGGCGCTCACTGCTCTGGAGGCACGTTCGGAACTGATCACTCTGCCATCGCCACAGGCCCCTGCGGTTCGTCCGGGTCCGCATATTCTCCAGGCCGCGGTATCGGCGGTGCAGGAGGTTCCGAACCGGCTTGAGGAGATTGAGGATCTGGATGTCGTGCCGGTCACCTCCCGGGCAGACCGCCGGACCTGGAACACGCTGATCGCCCACGAGCATCCGCAAGGAATAGCGACCTTTGCCGGCTGCCAGATCTACTATCTTGTCCGGTCGGCCCATGGCATTCTGGCTGCGGCCGGATTTTCCGCCGCAGCGCTGAGACTTGCGGTGCGCGACCGGTGGATGAACTGGAGCGATGAGCAGCGTCAGGCGCATCTCAACCGGGTGGTTGGCCTCAACCGTTTCCTGATCCGTCCCGGTGTCGTCTGCCTGCATTTCGCCAGCCATGTGCTCGGGCGCATCCTGCGGCGCCTGCCGCAGGATTTCGAGGCTCGCTATGGCTATCGTCTCTGGCTGGTGGAAACGTTCGTTTCGCCGCCCTGGAGCGGGCGGAGCCTGATGGCGGCGAATTTCCTGCGCCTCGGGCTGACCGCGGGTCGCGGCCGGCAGGATGTGATGAATTCCCGGGCAAGTGTGCAAAAATGGGTCTATATCTATGAACTGGACCGCAAGTGGCGCCGTCACCTCGGGGTTGACTTCGTCGATCATGCGCCGTCCTTGATGTTGGGAGAGGGGCTTAGCCGTGCCGACTGGGCCGGGAACGAATTCGGGGGCGCACGCTTGGGAAACCGCCAACGTTCCGACCGCCTGGTGAAGAGCGCCTCGCTGCTTGCGGAATATCCGGGCCAGGCGATCTGCGGCAATGGCCGGAGCGACCGCGCCGCGGTGGACGGATTTTACCGTTTCATCGAGAAGGCGGCGGTCCATGGGATCGATGTCGACGCGATCCTCGCGCCGCATCGTGAGCGCTCGGTCCAGCGCATGCGCAGCCAGCGCACGGTGCTCGCCATCCAGGACGGATCCGATCTGAACTTTGCCGGCCGTCCGGGCTGTGAGGGCCTCGGCGTCATCGGCCACAACCAGACCAGCGCCAAGACCCCGGGGCTGCATCTGCACGCGACGCTTGCCGTGACCGGCAGCGGACTGCCGCTCGGCGTGCTGCGCTGCGAATTCGAGGCCCCACCAGGGGGCAGGAAGAAACCGGGCCAGTTGCCGAAATCGCACCGCTGGCTGCGGGGCTTCGACGACACGCTGGTTGCAGCCGATGCGCTGACCGGCCGGACCCGGGTGATCGCGGTGATGGACCGGGAGGCCGATTGCTTCGTCCTGTTCGACCATCAGCGGCGCCATCGCCGGGTCGACCTGCTGGTGCGGGCCAAGCACGACCGCTGTCTCGACGAGAATACGAAGCTGTTCGCCGCCTTGCGCTCCAAACCGGTTGAGGGGACCATCGACATTGACATCGACCGCATCACGCCGAGACAGACATCCGGCAAGGTCACCCGGGCGGGCCGCAGCGCTCGGATTGCGCGGTGCAACCTGCAATACGGGTCTTTCGTCCTCCCGGCCACGATCAAGGGGGCGCGGCCGCTGACATTGCAGGCCGTACAGGTGACCGAGACCGATCCACCGGACGACGAGGACCCGGTCAAGTGGACATTGCTCACCAGCCTGCCGGTGGACAGCGCCGAGGCCGCCCGCGAGGTGATCGGCTTCTATCTCAACAGATGGAAAATCGAGGACTATTTCCGAATTCTCAAATCTGGATGCAGGGTTGAGTATCTTGCCTTCCGTACCGCGGACCGGCTGAGTTGCGCGATCGCGATCAATGCCGTCATCGCCTGGCGCATCCAGCTGATGACCCTGCTCGGACGCGAGGCACCCCACAATGATCCGCGCCTGATGTTCACCGACGATGAGGTCACATTCCTGCGAGATTATGCCCGCGCCTACGGGCAGCCCCCTCCGGAAAATCTCGGCGCGGCCGTGCATCTGGTGGCAATGTTCGGCGGATACCAGGCCCGCAAACATGATCCGGAGCCCGGTGCGCAGATCATGTGGCGCGGGCAGGAGCGCCTGTCCGCAGCGACAATCGCCTACGAGGTCAAGGCAATCGTCGATGCACAGGACGCATTGTCCTGTGCAAAAAATGGCTAAAGGGTAGGCCTAACCGGCCGTCATGCGTCGGAAGCGCATCAACCAGGCCCCGGCAATCCGCTTCTGCCTTTCTGCCGCACCGCCACCGAACTTGACGACGCTTCCGGAGACGAGCTTGACGGTCATGGTTTCGCCGTTGCCCTGGCCAGCCGGCGGGGCCTCGAATGTTTCCGATGTAGTGCGTTAGGAGGAGGTCCACTCGTAACCCGCGCTACCGCCGAGATCCCGGGACTTGGCTTCAGGCTGGCTGTAGTCGGACTGGTGCCGGGTGTTCGCCACAATTCGCATTCCCGGCGCGGGACGGCGCCTGGCAATGCTTCGTGCCCGTTGCCGGTTCGAGTGCCGGGCTGGCCGGAGCATCCGGCGCGATGCCCTTCTCTTCGGCAATCAGAACCCGGAGTTGGGCCTGATTGGGAGTGCGCGGCTGAACTACCAGCGGGCCCTGAGCCCGATGGCGACCCGGTGCTCCGACACGCCACCGCGGCTCTCACGCCAAAGTGTTGTTTTTCGCATTAGGTCGGAATGGCTTTCCCAGATTAATCCGATCGGAGTGGGACAAGATTTCCCACGCTCTTCCGGATTTATTGGAGCGATCGCTTTTCGTCGGGGATTTTTCTTTCCCGGCAGGCGTGTAGTGGTTCGGGGTGGCTTCCGGCCCTGCGGCATCGTTGGCGGGTTCGGTCTGGGCATCCGGCTCCCGGACCGGGATCGGTGTGTTCGGAGGGTTGCCTAAGGGTTCTGTAGAGGGTTGCGTTTGCGTGATTGCAGGACGTCGTTCCAGTCCTTTTCGCCGGTGGGTCGGATTCGCCGGATGTTTGGATTTGTGCGGATGAGACGCTCGGCGGCCTGATCTCCGGGGGGATCTGCGTCGTATCCGCATGCGATGTCCTGGAGGCGGAAGGCGGCGATCCATGTTGGCATTCGCGGCGTAAGGCCGGCGGTGGAGAGGAAGAGGTCGGTGTCCTGCATGCAGGGGAGTTCGAAGGCGGAGAGTGCGTCGAGTGCGCTTTCGACGATGAGGGCGGATTGGGGTAGCGTTCGGCGCGCGATCCAGAACCCGCCCCTGGCTTTGCGGGAACCGGGCGCCATGCCCCGGAAGGGGTGATCCGGTTGGGTGCCGAGGAGTTCGGCTCCGGCGGGCGTGCGCTCGGCATCACGGGTGATGAAGACGGCATTGGCGCGATGGTCGGCGCCGAGGATGCGCTGTCGGAAGCCTGCGTCGAGGATTGCGGGATTGAGGCTGCGGTGCCGGGAGAGGTATTCCAGCGCGGCGGGCCAGGATGCGGGATCGAGGAGCTTTCGGAACGGCTTTCCGGGGGGCTTTCCGGGGGGCGTGCCGGGGGGCGTGCTGGGGGGCGGCGCGATGTTGGCGAGGGTTTCGAGGGCCTCCAGGAAGGAGCAGTTGCTGGCATACAGGACGAGGTCGACGGCCCCACCGCCTCCCTGTCCGGTGAGATGATCGTAGAACTTGGCGCCGTTGATGCTGAGGATGGAGCCGGGGCGCTTCCAGCGCGTGTGGTCGCGGCTGTCGCGGTGGTATCCGAGGGCGGTAGCGACGCGCTCCAGGGGGATGCCCCGGAGCGCGTCGGCCCGCAGCTTGCTGCGATTCCTCACGGACCCAGCTCGGCGTTGGCGGCCTCCACATGGGCGATGTCCACGCTGTGCGCCTTGGCCGCGGTCGCGGCATGCAGCGCGTAGTGCGCGATGCGGTCGATGCGCCTTGGGATGCCGTTGCTGGCCAGGGCGACGGCCTCGACGGCGCCGGGCTCGAAGATCGGCACCTTGGCTCCGGCGAGGCGCAATCGGTGCTCGAGATAGGCGCCGACTTCCTCGCGGCTGAAGCCGCGGAGGTGGAAGCGGACCACGATGCGCTGCGCGAGGGACTCATGTGCGGACATGGCAAGCCTGCGCCGCAGTTCTGTCAGGCCGACCAGCAGCAGGCAGAGCCGCTTCTCGGAGTCCATCTGGTAGCTGGTGAGGAGCCGGAGTTCCTCGAGGATCTCGTTGCGGAGGTGGTGCGCCTCGTCGAAGATGAGCACCGGAAGCTGCTTCGATTCTGCCACCATGCGCGAGACTTCCGTGCGGATGGCGCGGTAGGCCGCGGCACGTCCGGCGAAGGCGGGCAGGCCGAACTCGCTGGCGATGGCGTTGTAGGTGTCGAGCACGCTTCCGGTGGAGAGGGACACGTAGCAGACCCGGAACAGGCCCGCGTGCAGGCCGGAGGTGGCCAGACGGCAGACGGTTGTCTTGCCGCTGCCGGCTTCTCCGGTGAGAAGGCCGATCCCGCGCAGCTCCAGCAGGTGCCTGATCCGCGACCGTGCCTCGCCCTGGGTCTGGCCTTCGAAGAGTTCGTCCGCGTGCAGCGTGCGCTCGAAGGGATAGTGCTTGAGTGCAAAGTGGTGCTTGTGCATTACTCGTCCTCCTTCTTGTCGTCGAGCGACCGGAAGGAGAGCGGCTGCGACGGTCCGTCCCGCTTCGCGCGGGCGTTCCCGTGCAGGTCGAGGGGCGTTGCAACGCCGGCCGGCTTGCCCTCGTGGATGACCTGCATCGGGCGTTCCGGAGGAGCGAGGGGATCGAAGCGGAGGACGACGCGCTGGCCGCAGAGCGCCGCGTCGACCTCGTAGAGCCGGGCGTTGAGACTCACGGTACGCGCATTGGAGACCCGCCGCGTCGCCTCGAACAGGAACAGGTCCTCGAGATCGATCTCCGGCCCGGCGTGCCGGACGCGCTCGCCGCACTGCGCCCACTTGTCCAGGGGCGACAGGTTGTCGAGCCCGCGATGCGGGGCCTGGTGATACTCCCCCTCCAGCCAGGTCCAGTACTTCCGGTTCAGCGCCTCCAGGCTGCGCTTCGCTGCGTCGTCCACCAAGGGCAGGAACTGTGATCTTGTGGTCCGAAATTTTCGCTCGATCTTGCCCTTCCCAGCCGGATGGAAGGCCCGCGCGTGGATCAAAGCGACGCCCAGCTTGGCGCATACAAGCGCCAGCCATTTCGACCGGAAGCATGCCCCCTGGTCGACATAGAGGCGCCGGGGGATGCCCCTGCGCTGAACCGCCTCCCGGAACACCTGCAGGAACGCGGACGCGTTCTCCGAGAACTGGAACGCTCCGTGAGGGACAACCCGGGTCGCGTCGTCCAGGAGTTCGAGCAAATACGTCTTCCGCATGCGCCCGCGCTCGTCGCGCACCGCAGGACCGTGCATCGCATCCGACTGCCAGAGGTCACCGGCATGGGAGAACGCCCAGCGCCGCAGATCCTTCTGCGGCCCCTGCTGTTCCCGCACCATCAGCCCCTCACGCGTAAACAGCCGGTGCAGCGTCGAGGGGGGGAGCGGGACAGCCTCCGGCACCGCACCCATCTCCCGGGCCCGCCGGATCACCTGCCGGATGCTCAACTCGGGGGTCTCCGCCTTGATCGACAGCACCGCATCGACCGCATCCGGCGGCATCCGCCGCGGCTTCGCCCCGTCGCGGCGGCTCTTCGGCAGCAGCCCATCGAAGCCCCGCGAGCGATACAGCCGGAGCCAGTCGTAGATCGTCCCTTCCGCGACACGCATCCGGCTGCTGCCCGGGATGTCCCACACCTTCGCCGCCTGCACACGGATCCGCGAAGCGGTCCGTTCCGACGGTTCGTTCAAAACCGGTGCCAGAACCTCGAACCGGAACAGCGCTACCGCCTTCCGGTGCTCTTCCATCACGTCACCCATCGATGATTCCCCTTTCCCTCTGCTTGCTTCACGGACCCGGCGCGGCCCGCAACAGCATCATCGGAGAAAGGAGGCAGCCCGAGCAGAGCCATCTTCTGTTGGCGGACCCGTTTGCGATCCAGCACGTCGCCGACGCAAATCAAATCCGACCGGATAGGGGATGAGGGCAAGCCGCAAAGAGCCGAGCCGGCGCAGCTCAAGCAGCGCCACCGGAGCATCCAGCCGGTCCCGAAAGGCGCCGATCAGCAGCACAAGCCCCGCCAGCAGAACCGGCTCCAGCCCCAGGAAAAGCGAAAGGCTCGCCCGAACCAGCAACACACGCCGTCGAACCCAGCGCCGCGCGCTGCTGAAGTCAGCCGCTTCCCCACGCCACTTGCGTGCTGCCGCGCTGATGCCATGCCGCTCGGCAAACGCGACAACCTCCTCCGCAGACGCAAGCGAACCCGGAAGACGCGCCGAAAGACAGTCCGGCAAAGCGCTGAATGTCATCCTGCAGTCTCGACAGTACCAGCGCGAAATCCGGGTCCCAACTGGCGTCTTGCGTCCGTAGGTCCCGTGCCGCCGCAGCCCGCAACCAGCATCGCGTCCCCGACAGCACCGCGGGGGACTTGCATCCCGCCACGCCTGCCTGCTACCGTACTCTCCGGCGGTCAAACCGGTCTCGAAACGGAATTGCAATGGCCGTCCACGGCCCGGCGATTGATGGTCGCGCGGGCCGAACCCCTCTCGGAAACAAGAACCCCGGACGCCGCAACTCCCTGCCCGGAAACCCGCCGCCCGCTACCAGACTACAACGAACCCGCCTCCCAGAAAGCAGCCTCCTCGGAATCCGCCTCCTCGGAATCCGCCTCCTCGGAATCCGCCTCCTCGGAATCCGCCTCCTCGGAAACGGCCTGCTTGGAAAAGAAGCCCACAGAACCGTACCGGATTAATCCCTGTCCACTAAAATCCGTAACCGGAATAGCCCGGTACAAAAGGGCCTACTTCGGCCGAGATATTCAGGGAAACAACACCAAAGCGTCTCCAGATTCAGTTCAAGGGCATTGCGGCTCAGCTCCCAGCCGAGACTGTACTGGTGCTCGCTGTCCGACCACCCGCATCCGGCCCTCGGCGTGGCGGTGAAGCGTCCCCCGAACGCGGCAAAGACGTAACCGGCGGACGCCTCGAAGCGCGGGCGTTCCAGGTCGTTGGCGGGGCGGCGCTCCGGGCTGTTGCTCGACAGGAGTGCATCCAATCCGCCGGCGGAAGAGGCGCCCAGCGCGTGGCGCAGCGTGAGCGACGCCCCGCGATCCGAATCCCGCTTCGAGATCCAGGAAAGCGAGGCTGTCCTGCCGCGCCTGCGGCGCGGTCTCGACTCTTCCTGCGGGCGCCTCTCGCGCCTCCGTTCACTCACTTTCGCCGCGCGCCGACGCTTGCCCGTTGGCTCGCTCCCCTCTCCGCCGCGTACTCGACCGCCGACCCCGACATGGTGTCGTCATGACGGAGAACGGCCATCTCAAACATTCCGAGCCCGGCGGATCGCTGGAACCGCAGGTCGGAGAGCTGTTGCCGTGCCGGGTATCGTCCTCCTCGACCGGGGTCGGGTGCAATTGCCGTGAGGCGAATCCGACCGTTCGGTGCGAACCTCGTTCTGCCAGCGCCGTCGGAGACTTCCGTCGTCCATCTCCATTGAATTGACTCGGAGCACAGGTATGCCGGGCGTGGTTCCACTCCCGGAGAGCATGGGGGCTTGCGCCCCGGGACATTCTTCCTGCTGAATCGGAGCGGGCACCTTGCTGGCATGCGACAATGGCCGTAGCGTTTGCCGTCGGGTCGGCAATGCCACCCGGATGGATAGCTGCACCGGAGAATCGGAGGGCTCGAATGGCCAATGGGCAATTGGGGGAGCCGCTCCGCGTTGCGGTTGCGGGGCTCGGCACGGTCGGAAGCGGAGTGATCGACACGCTTGACCGAAATGCGAGCGACATATCGGGGCGCGCAGGCAGGCCGATTGCGGTTGTCGCGGTGTCGGCACGCGACCGCGACCGGGAAAGGGCGGTTGATATATCCGCTTGCGACTGGCTGGATGATCCCGTCCGACTCGCGAACCATGACGGTATCGATGCCGTGGTCGAGGTAATCGGGGGAGAAGGCAACCCGGCGCTCGCCCTGCAGCGGGCGGCGCTCGCGCGTGGCCGCCACGTGGTGACGGCGAACAAGGCGCTCCTTGCCCATCACGGCCAGGAGCTTGCGGAGCACGCGGAGAGGTCTGGCGCAACGCTCGCTTTCGAAGCGGCGGTGGCGGGTGGCATTCCGGTGATCAAGGGCATTGCCGAGGGCCTTTCGGCCAACGCGTTCACCCGCATTTGCGGCGTTCTGAATGGCACCTGCAATTACATCCTGACGGAGATGGAGCGAACCGGCGCGGCGTATCCCGCAGTGCTGTCCGAGGCGCAGTGCCTGGGCTATGCGGAGGCCGATCCTGCCGCGGATGTCGGCGGATTCGATGCGGCGCACAAGCTCGCCCTCCTGGCGGCATTGGCCTTTGGTACCAGGGTTGACTTTGGCGGGTTGAGCATTCAGGGCGTGGAGCGCGTGGAGGCGGTCGACATCGAATACGCGAGGACGCTGGGCTACCGGATCCGCCTCTTGGGCGTTGCCCGTGCTGGACCGAGCGGTCTCGAGCAGAGGGTCCAGCCCTGTCTCGTGCCCGCCGACTCGGCGATCGGCAGCCTTCAGGGAGTGGGCAATATGGTGGTTGCGGAAGGCGAGCCGGTCGGAAGGGTAGTGTTCGAGGGTCCGGGCGCGGGGGGCGGAGCGACGGCGTCGGCCATTGTCGCCGATCTGATCGACATTGCGCGGGGCATCCGCCGGCCGCCATTCGGAGTTCCCGCTGCCGCGCTTAGAACGATCGAACGTCAGCCGCGGGAGAGCCGCATGGCCGCCTACTACGTGCGCCTTCTTCTCCGGGACAGCCCGGGCGTCCTGGCCCAGGTTGCCGGGGCTCTCGGGGCGGCCGGAGTATCCATCGACCGTCTTAGCCAGGCCCGACCGGACGTCCGGGGTGCGCGGGTGCTGATTGTGACCCATGAGACATTGCGCGCCGATCTCGACCGGGCTGCAGACGCCATCGAGTCCCTGGATGCATGCCTGGAGGAGCCGCGGGTCATGCGTATCGAGGGGTTGTAGCGAGGGGTTGTAGCGAGGCGACATCCGGGAGACGGATCGCTGGGCATTACCGGGTTGCGGACCATTGCTGGAGCCGGTTTCGAACAAGGTGGCTACTGAGGGGAGCGCCCGCGCAGCGCATTCCCCAGTGTCCGGCGAGAATCCGGGATAGGACAGCCGACCAATTCCCTGCGCCGGCGACAATCGTTTCAACCTTTCCGGAGTGATCGTCGTCAGCAGAACTCGTTCAGGGAACGGCTGGCCGCTGTTCCGGGTTCCGATAGTGGCAATTGCCCTCACGCCTCTGATCCCATACGCTTGCGGGGTGGGGGCAATTGGGTCTGTGACGCACACCCGTTGCGGCGGCACTCGCCCCGGCTGGCAGCACCGATGGAAAGGATCGAAGCCATGCCTGATTCCTGGCGCACCCTGACGAAGCCCCAACCGCTGCCGGACGCGGAGGCCACGGGAACCGTGGCGGTCGGCGGTGCGCAAATCCACTACATGGTGTGGGGCGATGCCCATGCCGAGCCGGTATTGCT
The DNA here is from genome assembly GCA_965222665.1 of Rhodobacterales bacterium. GTDB lineage: Bacteria > Pseudomonadota > Alphaproteobacteria > Rhodobacterales > CAZPXZ01 > CAZPXZ01. Next base: position 2,578,964 of record CBDCUM010000012.1, on the reverse strand, counting down.
GCTGCATGGAGGGCTTGGCGCTGCCGAGGATTTCGGCGGGCAGGTGGGCGCACTGTCCGAGGCCTGCAAGGTCATTGCCATCGACACCCGCGGCCATGGCCGCTCGACCGATTCTGAACAACCCTTGGGCTATCCTCTCCTGGCCGGAGATGTCACTGGCTTGATGGACCATCTGGGGATCGCGACGGCGGCAATCGTGGGCTGGAGCGATGGCGGGAATATCGGACTCGAAATGGCGATCAATGCTCCCGGCCGGATCACCCGGCTGTTTGCGCTTGGCGCAAACTACCAGACTTCCGGTATACGCCCATCTGCATTCCATGATGCGCTTGTCGGCGCCTATGTCGGCCACGCTGGCGAGCAATATGCGCGGATCTCGACGACGCCGGCCAATTTCGAGGCCTTCTCCGGCAAGGTCTTCGCGATGTGGGGCAGCGAGCCGTCATTCTCCGAGGATCAGCTTGCCGGCATTTCGACTCCGACCCTGATCGCGGCAGGGGTGTATGAGGAGGCGATCGAGGAAGCCCATACCAGGCGGATGGCTGAACTCATTCCCGGCGCGGAGCTTCTTCTGATAGGGAATACGAGCCATTTCGCCCTTTGGCAGGATCCGGACGCGGTGAACGCGGCAATCCTGGAATTTCTGGCTGGCGGCGGCTCCTGAGCCGAGATGCCGGCCTCCGCAGCCATTCCGCAGAGTTCCGGATAGTCGGGAACGGCCGACCGGGTTGACCGGGACGGCCAGCGCCGGCGGTTGACCACGGCGGGAAGCGGATCAGTCTGTCTCGGCCTTGCGATTCAGCGCTGGTCGGGCTATCGAGGCGCGGAGCACGGAAGGAAACGGGGGGACCCATGGCGCACAACAAAGAGCATGACTACCACATCATCGATCCGAGCCCGTGGCCCGTGCTCGCGGCGCTCGGCGGCTTCTCTCTGCTTGGCGGCACCGTACTGCTGCTGCACGGTTTCAGCCCGTGGTTCTTCGCGATCGGCGTTGTCATCATCCTCTATTGCATGTGGGTCTGGTGGGCCGATGTGATCCGGGAAGGGAACGGAATCGACCACACGCCGGTGGTGCGCATCGGTTTGCGCTACGGAATGATCTTCTTCATTACCTCCGAAGTGATGTTCTTCCTTGCCTGGTTCTGGGCGTTCTTCTCCTCGGCACTGTTTCCCGCCTCCGGCGCCTGGCCGCCGCCGGGCATCGCCACCTTCGATCCGTGGCACCTGCCGCTCATCAACACCCTGATTCTACTTACCTCCGGTGCCACGGTTACTTGGGCGCATCATGCCCTGCTCCACGGAGACCGTCGGGGTTTGATCAACGGACTGATATTGACCTGCGTCCTCGGTGCGCTCTTCACCTCGGTCCAGGCGTATGAGTATTCCCACGCCGCTTTCGGCTACTCCGGCAACATCTACGGCGCGACCTTCTACATGGCGACAGGTTTCCACGGCGCCCACGTGCTCATCGGAACCATTTTCCTGCTCGTCTGCCTCGGCCGCGCGCTGCGCGGCGACTTCACGCCGGAGACGCATGTCGGGTTTGAGGCGGCGGCCTGGTACTGGCATTTTGTGGACGTCGTCTGGCTGTTCCTGTTCAGCTGCGTCTACATCTGGGGAGCCTGAGAACGCGTTTCTGCTGCCATGGCTCTGCGGCAGGCTGTTCTCGCAGCGGGAGTGCTGGCGGGGTTTGCCATTCTCGTGGGCCTCTGCGCCTGGCAGGTGGACCGGGCCCTGGAGCGGGAGCGCGGAATTGAGCGGGCTTCCGAGCGCCTTTCTCTTCCCCCGATCCCTGTTCCGCGCGTGTTCTCGCCCGAGGAGCATGAACTGACACCGGTTGTTGTCCGGGGGCGCTTCGACCACGATGGTGAGCGCCACGTTCTCACATCCCTACCGCCGCTGGGCCCGGGAGTCCGGGTGGTGACACCGCTGCAAACCGGCGACGGTCGCCGTATTCTGGTGGATCGCGGTTTCGTGCCGGAACGGCTTCGCGACCGTTCCGCCCGCCCGGAGGGCCTGGGGGACGGAGTCGTTGAAGTGGAAGGGGTTCTCTCCTGGCCACGCGAGCGCGGCTTCTTCGTGCCGGAGCCGGACGCGGAGACGGGCCTTTGGTTTGCTCGGGATGTGGCTGCCTTGTCCGTCGCGGCGGGGACGGAGGAAGTGCTGGTGGTTGCCCGGCATTCTGCGCCGGGGGGATACCCGCGGGCGGACGCTCCGCGTCCGGACCGGAAGAACATCCATATCGAATACGCCGCCACATGGGGAGCGCTGGCGGTGGCCTGGATCGTGATCGGCGCGCTGCTTTGGCGAAGGGAACGCACCGGGCGCCCGGGCGACGGGCCGGTCTGACGGCCGCGGAGCGACGAGGGAGTTGGCGCCGTTACCCGGATGGACTTTGTTCGCCGGTTGGTGGCTATATGTTCGCATTCCCGGCCGCCTTGCCGGGAACGGGAAGGCGGGCAGGAAAGCCGGCGCCCGCCCATCAATTTCGGGGAGCCGTTCGTGGATTATCTGAGCACGCGGGGAGGGGCAGCCGGTCTTCCGGATCTGGAGGCCGTCCTGCTGGGCGGCCTTGCCAGGGATGGCGGTCTCCACATGCCGAGAACCTGGCCGCGCTTTGCGTCCGCCGAGTTGCGCAGCATGGCGGCCCTGCCATACGAGGAACTGGCATTTCGAGTGATGCGGCCGTTTCTTGGCGGTGCGCCGGGAGAGCAGGAATTCGCCGACGCCCTGGAGGCCGCCTACGCTTCTTTTGATGCGCCGGATCGCGTGCCCCTGGTTCCCCTGGGAGGCGGCCGCTGGCTGCTGGAACTGCATCACGGTCCGACCTTGTCCTTCAAGGACGTTGCGATGCAGCTGATCTCGCGGCTTCTGGACGGGGCGCTCGCCCGCCGGTCCACGCGGGCCGCGATGATTTGCGCGACATCGGGCGACACCGGTTCGGCAGCCATCGAGGCGTTCCGCGGCCGGGAGCGGATCTCCGCCTGGGTTCTGTATCCAGAGGGACGGGTATCGGATGTGCAGCGCCGCCAGATGACCGCGCCGGCGGGATCCAACGCGCATGCGCTCGCCGTGCGCGGCGACTTTGACGATTGCCAGGCTTTGGTAAAGGCGGCGTTCAACGACCACGCTTTCCGCGACAGCCAGAATCTTGTGGCCGTGAACTCCATAAATTGGGGCCGCATCCTCGCGCAGAGCGTGTATTACTTCTACGCGGGGCTTCGGGCGGGTGCGCTGGAGCGTTCCGTCTACTTTGTCGTGCCCAGCGGAAACTTCGGCAACGCCTTCGCGGGCTACGCCGCCGGCCAGATGGGCCTGCCAGTGGAGCGCATCGTGGTTGCAGCGAACCAGAACGACATCCTGCATCGCATCATCTCCAGCGGGCGCGGCATTCGTGCACCGGTTGTGCCGACGGATTCACCGTCGATGGACATCCAGGCGGCGTCCAATTTCGAGCGCATCCTCTTCGAGGTCGGTGGCCGTGACCCAGGGCGGGTCCGGGACTGGATGCGGGGATTCGCCCGAAGCGGAATCCTGGAGCTTGGGGAATCGGAGCATGCGCGCCTCCGGAGCCGCTTCGATTCCGCGGCAGCCTCCGACGAGGAGTGCTGCTCGGCGATGCGCGGCGCCCTGGAGCAGCATGGGCTGGCCATTGATCCGCATACCGCCACGGCGTATCGCGCGGCGGAGCAGTGCGTTCCGCCTGACGCGCCTGCGGTCGTTCTGGCGACGGCGCATCCGGCAAAATTCCCGAATGCAGTCCAGCGCGCCATCGGGGCGCGCCCGCTTGTGCCGCCGAGGCTCAAGGAGGCGCTGGAATCGCCGGAGCGCCTTGAGACGCTGAACAACGATTACGCCGCGCTCAGGGCGCGGATGCAGCAAGGAGGTAACGGATGACAGTTGAGGTTTCGAGTCTGTCCAACGGCATGCGGGTTGCGACCAACCGCATGGAGGGGATCGCATCGGCAGCGGTGGGGGTCTGGGTCGATGTCGGTTCCCGTTTCGAGAGCGAGAAGCAGAACGGCCTGTCGCATTTTCTGGAGCACATGGCCTTCAAGGGAACCGGGTCGCGAACCGCGCTGGATATCGCGATGGAGATCGAGTCCGGCGGCGGTTTCATGAACGCCTACACCTCCTCTGACCGGACAGCATATTTTGTCCGTCTTCTCAGCGAAGAGATCAGGACCGCGATCGACATTCTTGCCGACATACTCCGGGATTCGCGTTTCGCCGAGGAGGATGTGGAGATGGAGCGGCAGGTCATCCTGCAGGAAATCGGCCGCAGCAAGGACGACCCGGACGATTGCGTGCGCACCAACCTCATGGCGCAGGTCTTCCCCGATCATCCGCTCGGCCGCGAGATTCTTGGCACGGCCGAGAACGTATCATCCTTCCACTCCGGTGACCTGCGGGGCTACGTCGCCGATCACTACCAGCCAAGCAGGATGCTTCTTTCTGCCGCAGGCGACGTGTCGCATTCTTCGATCCTCGAACAGGCCAAATCGCTGTTCGGCGACATGCGGGACCACGGAGAGGGGGCCGCGTGCGCTCAGGCGCAATTCACCCCGGGAGAGAGCCGCGAGGAGAAGGACCTCGAGCAGGCCCAATTGGCGCTGGCGCTGCCGGCACCCAGCCGCACGGACCCCGCCCGCCACGCGGCCACGGCCTTTGCGACCGTTCTCGGCGGAAACATGTCTTCCCGGCTGTTCCAGGAGGCGCGGGAGCGCCGTGGACTTTGCTACAGCATCGGCGCCTGGTGCGCCCGCTTTCAGGATACCGGGATGATGGCGGTGCTTGCCGGCACCGGCCCCGACACGGTGCGGGAACTGGGAACGGTTGTTGCGGACGAACTCCTCAGAGCCGTGGGGGACGCCGAAGAGGAGGAGGTGGCTCGCGTTCGCAAGCAGCTTCGCGCCTCGGTTCTCATGGGGCTCGAATCTCCGTGGTCGCGCTGCGAGAGGCTTGCTTCGGAAGTCCTTACGTTCGGGCGGCCGGTGCCGGTTGACGAGACCCTTTCCGATATCGAGGGGATCAATGTGGCTGCCACCCGTGACGCCGGACGCCGCATGCTTGAGGATGGCGGTTTTGCGGCTGCCTTCTACGGCAATATTTCCGACGCGCCGTCCGTTGCCGAACTGGATAGCCGGATCCGTCTGGCGTGAAGCCACAGGGGCGGCCCCTGTCGCGCGACCGGTGATGCGCTTCCTTCGGGCTCCGTCACCAGCTGCTTCTGGCGACAGGGTTTATCTGCGGCTGCCCCGCAATGCGGATTGCGATGCGTGGATCTCGCTTCGGAGGCAGAGCCGCGCATTCCTGGAGCCCTGGGAGCCGAGTTGGCGGCACGACCATCTTGAACGCTCGACATTCCGGCGCCGGGTTCGCTTGGCTCGCCTGTTGTCGGAAGACGGGCGAACCTGGGCGTATCTGGTCTTTCGTACTGCCGACGACGCGCTGCTGGGCGGGCTCTCGATCGAGAATCGGCGCGGTTGGCCGGCTTGCACCGCTTCTCTTGGCTATTGGATCGGCGAGCCCCATGCGCGGCAGGGATACATGTGCGATGCGGTCGAGACCGCCATCCGGCATGCGTTCGAAGACCTCGAGATCAACCGGGTTGAAGCCGCCTGCGTGCCGGAAAACGAGGCGTCAAGGCGGCTGCTGCTTCGCTGCGGGTTTCGCCGGGAGGGCAGGGCTGAAGCGTGTCTCGAGATCGGTGGGAAATGGCGGGATCATGAACTCTACGCCCGGCTGGCGCCGGGGCGGCAGGACCCCAATTCAGGCAACCCCTCCTGAAGGAGCAAGAGCGATCGGCTTGATGCCGTTCTTCGAGAGCGCGGCCTCCCACTTGTCCACTTTGCCTTGATCGAAAACGATGTCGGCATAGGCCTTGCCGGTCAGCCAGTCGTTTTGCTGGAGTTCCCGCTCGAGCTGACCGGATGCCCAGCCCGCGTAACCCATGACGACGAGGAACGTCGCCGGCCCCTTTTCGGCGGCCAGGTCAACGAGTATCTGGCGAGCGATTGACAGGCGGATGTCCGCGGTTACGTCGATAGTTCCATCGCAGGAGTAGTCGGCGCCGTGCAGCACGAACCCCCGACCGGTCTCGACAGGTCCGCCAAAGTGCACGCCCCGTTTCTTCAGCGTTTCGCTTGCGCCATGGCCGAACTCCTCCAGGAGGTCACCGACGGTCGGCTTTCGCAAGCACGCATTGACGATAAGGCCCATGGCCCCGTTCTTGTCATGGGAGCACATCAGCACGACGCTGCGGTCGAAAGGCGCGCCTGTGGGATCCCGGTGCGTGGAGATGAGAAAGGCACCGCTCAGGTTGGATGCTTTGGACTCGTCCGCATCGTCCGATTCGCATTCGGTCATCGGGGGAACTCCGTCAATGCCTTCCAATGTTCGCTTCCTGTTGGTGCCCGCTGCCGGACTTGAACCGGCATTCCCGAGAGTAGCGGCTTTCAAGTCCGCCGAGAGGGCAGTTGCCCGAGCCTGTGTCTGGTTGCATGAAATCTCATAACATATTGCTCAGGCGAGCCTTTCGTCGAGAAGCAGGCCAATTGCGCTCATCTCGCTTCGCGAATATTCCGGTCTCCTGGTGACCCGGAACAAGACCAACGCAAGTGGAACAGAGCATGTCTCTCATCGAAATGCGAATCCGGGACGCAGAGCTGCGCTCTTCAAGATTCGTCCTTTGGGACCGGCAAGTCAAGGGCTTCGGGATCTTTGCCGTTCCGGCTGGCGTGAAGACCTTCACTCTGGCCCGTAGCACGGGTGGGGGCGTGGGGTCGCGCCCAAGCGGACGGCGAAGCTGGTGGCAATCGGCCAAATCTCATTGCCAGAGGCGCGCAAGCGTGTCGGGCGAGATCTGGCGAGGATTCTGGATGGCGCCGATCCGTGTGAGCAGTGCCGCGGGGTACGCGAAGGAAAGACTGCCGCTGATCGGCTTGACCGGTTCCTTACCCAGTACGTGCTGCGCCGCGTCGAGGTGAACCGCATGGCGGACCCCACGGTTTTCGATTGTCACAAGCGCGCCAAGCTGGCCATTCGGGCCCGTGCCGGGCAGCCCCTGTGGTTTGTGGGTGCGTCGATGCTCCAATCCGTTCGCCGGAATTGGCGCGGCGGTGAACCGGACTAGCCGGCGCTTGAAGTAGAGCCGTACCACTGTCTGGTGCCCGCTGCCGGATTCGAACCGGCACTCCCGAAGGGAAGCGGATTTTAAGTCCGCTGCGTCTACCATTCCGCCAAGCGGGCCGCCCAGCCAGCATACCAGCCGCGGGGGAGCCCGGCGGCTGGAATCCGTGTCTACCGTTCGCCCGCCGGGTGCAATCTCGGCGCCGGTCCCCCGGGCAACACGCGCTGTGCCTCACGATTCGTGAATTTCTCCCGCGCCATGGGATTCAAGCACCCTGCGCACTTCGTCCGCGCATTGGGAAACTTCTGCATCGTAGATTCCGCGCACGACGATGGTTGTGCCGATAAGGCCGGCGCGCGCGAAGGGATAGCTGCCAATCTCGAGGTCCGGATAGCGTTCGGCCAGCGCCCGGAGGTCTCCGGCGTGCGTTCCCTCCGGGACTGCCGCGCTGAGAGAACGGCTACGGATCCGCGGCCCCCCGGAGATTTGCGCGGCAACAAAAGCAAGCATGGCCTCGAATATGGCCGGCACGCCCGCCATCACCCAGACATTCTCGAGACGGAACCCGGGGGCGGCACTGACCGGGTTGGGAATGAGTTGGGCCCCATCCGGGATTCGGGCCATCCGCAGGCGCGACTCGTTCAGCCGGGCCGGGGGATAGTGGGACTCGAGAATTTCGCGGGCGTCGTTCCGCACGCCGATGGGCACACCGAACGCTGCCGCGATGGAATCGGCAGTGATGTCGTCATGGGTGGGCCCGATGCCGCCAGAAGTGAACACGTGGTCGTGGGTGGCGCGAAGCGCGTTCACCGCGTGCAGGATGGCTTCGGCATCGTCCCGTACCACGCGCACTTCGTGAAGACGCACCCCGATGGCGTCGAGCGTTCCGGCCAGCTCCTGGATGTTCTTGTCGCGCGTACGCCCGGAGAGGATTTCGTCGCCGATGATCACGGCCGCGGCAGAGGGCTGTACAGATTCCGGCATTGCGGCCTCCGGCTCCCAGGTGGATCGCCTGTGCATTGCTGCATGCTCGCCCGTATGCAGGGCGGATTCAAGCGACCGCCAATGTGCGCGGCCTGGTGCGGCGGCCCTGACCTCCTGCGCAGCCTTGGCGCGCCGGCGCTATCTCCTTACGCCCTCTTCCGCGCGGCGGGTCACAATATCGTCGGCTTCGCGCCCGTAGAGCTCCTGGTAAAGCGACAGCTCCGCTTCGTAGCGGCCGACGCCTTGCGTTGCGGAGCGGAGATGATTGATCAGGTCCTCCAGCGCTGCGCCGGGCATCAGGGCACGGACCTCGTCCCAGCCCTCCGCATCCGCCTCCCGATCGAAACCGAGGATCTGGCCGCGCAGGGACGAAATCATCGGATTCAGCGACCCCGTGAATACCGAAGGCGCGTGGAAGCGAACCTCGTAAATGGGCTCGAGAAGGACAGGCTGCGCCTCCCTCAGGCCTTCGGACACGCCGCCTCGCCCTGCGATCCGGAACGCCATGTCGGATGAATCGACCGAGTGGTGCTGGCCGTCCCGTAGGTTCACCTTGACATCCACGACCGGGAAGCCGAGCGGGCCTCGAGTAAGGGCTTCCGCGGCGCCGTGTTCCACGGCCGGGATGTAGTTCTTTGGAACCGAGCCGCCATGGATGGTGTCCGAAAACGAGAAGCCGGCTCCGCGGTCTGCCGGCTCGACCGTCATCTTCACATCGGCGAATTGGCCGGCCCCGCCCGACTGCTTCTTGTGGCGGTAGTGGATGTCGGTGCTCTGCGTGATGGTCTCCTTGTAGGACGCGGAGACCGCCGCGGCCTCCGTAGCCACGCCGAACACGTCATCGAGGGTGCGCTGGATGCGACGGAGATGCTGGGCTCCCTGGGTTCCAACGACGATCAGGCCGCTCTCCTGGTCGTGGTCGACGATGATGGAGACATCCTCTGCCGCGAGTTTGTGCAAGGATTCGGACAGCTTGACATCCTCACGCTCGTTCATGGCGGAAAGCGTGCGGCGCCAGAGCGGCGGGAGCGGGCGGTACCAGTCGGGGCTCTCCACGGTGGCGTCCCGGAGGTAGAGGCAGCCGGGCGCCAGGTGGTCGGACTTGACCGCGGAGGCGATCCCGCCCGAGTCGATTTCGGCGATTGCAGAGGGCCGATCCCCGGTGGGTTCCACGAGTCCACCGATGCCGCTCCCGCCGATAACGCTGCCGACCTTCAGATTCGCGCCGAGGTTTCGAAGCCAGACGAGTTTTCCGACATGTTTTCGTGTGCGGCTCATGAATGCGGCTGCTTCCGCTCCGTCGAGCCGCTGCCGGGTATCCTCCGGCTTGGGCGTCTCATGCCGGAGCGCTTTCATGAGCCGGTGCATGCCGCTCCCCTGCACGGCGCAGCCGAGGAAGCTGTGAACGGCCTGGTTCTCGGAGAGGGCGCGCGCGCAGATTCCGTAGATTGCGCCGGTCGCCGGCGTCCGGTCCTCGATGATTTCCTCGAGCAGCCAGTCATCAAGCTCGGAGAGGCTCTCCAGGAGTTCGTCGCGGCCTTCCAACTCCCGTTCGCGCAGGTCATCCGGGATTTCGATCAACTCGGATTGAGTGTCCTCCCGATAGCGCCAGGCGCGCTCGGAAACCAGGTCGACCGCTCCAAGGATCCGTTCGCCGTCGCGAATCGGAATTTGCCGGAGGATGATCGGCTGCGTGGAGTAGGCTTGCAGCGCCGCAATGATGTCACGGGCGCTGGCGCGGCACTCATCCATCCGGTTCACCAGGATCAGGTGGGGGATGGCGCAGCGCTCGGTCAGGCGGATCCACGGTGCTGCGAGGACGGCCTGGTCCGGGTCGGGGGATGTCACAATCACAGCCGCATCGGCGCACAGGAGGGAATCCAGCGCGGACTGCCCGAATTCCATTGAGCCGGGACAGTCCAATGCAACCCAACTCTCACCCAGAAAAGAGAAATTCACGCATCGCAGGTCGTCTGGCGTCCCCGTTGCAGCCTTGCCTCCTTCGAGCATGGCCATGCGGTTCACCATTTCGGATTTGCCGACCTGGGACGGGCCGATCACCGCGACGCATCTTGTCATGTCTCTTTCTCCCTCTTGGTGGGCGCGGCGCGGCGCCGCTTTGTGGTGGGGCACGCCGACCGGCGATTGTCGAACCGCGTTTGCGGACTGGGGTTCCTCCTCGCAGGACACGGCAGAGACGCCGAGGCGCGCGCAGGAGTCGGCCGAGCGAATCCCTTTCTCGGCGGCGAATCCGGGATGCTCCCTTGCCGCCGTTCGCACGATAGCAACCTGCTGGCCGCTTCCCAACCACGCCGAGCGCCCTCGGGCCGTCTCCGGCACTTTGAAGGCGACGGGAATCGGCTTGTCATGTTCGTCCACGAGAACCTTGGTTCCTCGCCCGCTTTGCTCGGCGAGTCTTTGAACCCGGACAATTCATGAGGCGCGAAGCTGCGTCCGGACATGTAGCGCTACATCACTGTCCTATATATCAATTTTGTATCCGGTAGCTGTTTCGGAGGACGTTTCCTCGGGTGAATCCGATCCTGGCTCCCGTCCGTTCAGTTTCAATGGATCCATCGAGGTCAAGGCCGTTGACGAGAGCGTGAGCGCCGATGCCGGCGTACTGCTGATGCGGGAGTCGATGGAGCGGACCGGGCTTGTTCGATGGCTTGAGGAGCACCTGATTGATGATCGTCGGCCAGGCTCGGTCTCGCATTCGGTTGGTAGCCTTCTGCGGACGTTTCTGTTTCTGAACTCCCAGGGGCATTCGGATCGGGACGACGCGGACCGCCTGCTGAGCGGTCCGAGCCTTCGGGCTTCGGCGCGGGACACGCGCGGCATCGCGGATGAAGGTTGCCTGGCCTCGCAGCCGACGCGCTTCCGCTTCCTCGGCATGTTGAGCGGCGAGGAAAACCTCCCGGTTCTTCGGCAAGGGGTCCTGAAGAATGGCATCCGCCGGCTCCGGCAGGCTTTCTGCGCCGACCCCGGCACCCCCGGGGTCCCGGACCGGGTGACGGTCGACATCGACGATGTTCCGTTCCTGGTTCACCGCGACCAGCCCGGCAGAGGCTACAACGCGGATGTCGGTCATGCGTGCTATCACGCTGTGGCGTCCGTATGCGGTGAGAGCGGCGACATTCTCGGAGCGCGGCTTCGCAAACCCGGGGAGGACCGTGCGCAGGAGACTCGTGACCTCGCGCTGGAGGCGGCGGACGCTCTCTTCGAAGCATTTCCCGGCGTCCGCGTGCTGATCCGGATGGACGCGGACTTTCCGGGCGGCTGGACACTCGACACGTTCGAGGAGTTGAAGGTCGATTGCCTCGCCCGCATACGGAACAACCCGGTGTTGAACCGGATGGCCGAGCCGCATCTGTAGCGCCCCGGGGACCTGGAAGCCGGTGAAGTTCGGAAGGTTTTCCAAGAGGCTTCATACCGGGCGGAGCACTGGAGCCGCGCAAGGCGCGTGATTCTGGTGGTCATCCACCGGGAACGGGAGTAGTTTCCACGCCACTTCCGGCTCATCACCAGCTTGGCCAAGGAGGCGTTCGACGCCGAGACGCTGCTGAATCGGTACCGGGTACGGGGCAAGGCCGAGAAGACCTTCGGCGAACGGAAAACCGGCCTCAACCCGCAACTGTCCTCGTCCGCGCGTCCCAGGAGCCACTTCCGGGGTCGCCCGATCGAGCGTGAGACAGAGCCCGCTGCCGAGAAATGGCGGCCGCAGAACGAAGCGGTCCTCCTGTTGAACCTGCTTGATTTCCAGTGGATGCACGAAGGGCGGTGCGACATGAAGAGGGCCGAAGACCGGGGCAGGAGCTATCGTGAAGTTCCGCGAGCAGGTGCTCCGCGCGCACTGCAGGGTCGCGACCCACGCCCGGAGGATGACCTTCCATATCGCTCTGTCCGTCGCAGGCTACTGGTGGAAACTGCGCGAAATCGGGAAACGATCCACCCTCCAGATTGCGTAGCCATCGCCCGGCCTCATCAGCGGCCGCGTTCCTCGATGACCGATCCGAGCTGGCAGCGCCGCGCATCGGGTCCCTGTTGCGCAAACACGTCGAACAGCCGTCCTGCAACCTTCGATCGCGTCGAAGCGGCTCCAATCGAGCATCGCCAACTGCCCAGGAATCAAGGCTCCAGCCATATCAAGTTGCTCGCCTGGATCCTCTCAAGACAAAATCAACATTCCAACAAGAATTCCTCGCTCTCACATGGCCTCGCGAATTGTGCGGGTTAACCCTGTGTAGCAGCTGCTCTTGGCGCACTTCCTCAGGAAGCGAATGCGCACCGAATTCCGGCTCGCGAATTGTCACCGCTGCAGAGCCCTGCGAACGCTTAGCCTGCTTGCAAAATCCGGCCAATCAAGGACCGCCTTCGCGGGTGTTCGTCGCAGTGGTTGTGAAAGAGTTTCTCCTATGGCGACATCTCTTGTTGATCACTCAATGCTCCTGAACCGGCAGCGGGTACAGTGTCATGTCCACTTCTGCGGACACTTCAAGCACGTGGTTGACCATGACGTCCATCGTGCTGCCGTGATTTGACAGGAAGTCGATTGCGCCGCGCAGCAGGGCTTCCGAACGATCTCGGCCAACGCATGGCCGGACGATGAGGTCAGGGTGGATGTCTTGCGTGGCGATCAATGCAGGAAAATCTCGGGCATTTTCCGTCACGAGGACATAGTCGAGTTCAACGCATCGCGCCAAGACCTCGTGGTCGGGCGCACCCAAGCCGCCGAAGTCGCGTGGATGTATGGCGATATGTGTGCCTTCGGAATTGAGAGTCTGTCCGATTCTCGCTGACAGGCATTCGTCAAGAAACAGGCGCACGCTCGAGCCGCAGCCGGCAATCAGGCTGCATTTCGCCACGGCCTGCCGGAAGGGCGTCCCCGAAGCGGGTGGGCTCTGGCATATAGCTCGGCCGCCGTGAATACCTCACGAGGTAGCTCCGGATAGTCGAGAGCGAGGTCATCGACGGTATCGCCATTCTGCAATCGTCCCAGAATCGAATAGACCGTCAACCGCGTTCCAGCAATTACCGGCGTGCCTCCCAGGATGTCCGCATCGGACGTGATATATCGGTCGCGAGCTTTCCGGTATCGCTCGGCCTTGCGCAGCGAGTCCGCGGCAAGGCGCTCCAGATCGAGCATTGCGCCAAGCGAAAACTCAATGGTTTCGAGACGCATGGGCTCAAGCTGAGCCAGATGCGTCCAGATTGTCCGCTTGTGGCGTACCGGGAGGTCTATGAGATTCGCGGCCTTAAGGGAGTGGAAATAGACAACGGCCCGGATAGGGAGATAGCGCGTTGCTCCGCCGCGCAAGCGAGCTGGAGCGGCGACGGTCCGCAAGATGCTGGCTTCCACGGCTTTTTCGACCGCTGCCCTGGGCACTCCTGATAGCGCAGCGGTTTCGCGAATGGTCAGATCGGCCGTGATAGGCATAATGCTTTCTCTTTAGGGGACGAATATAGGGCCGTTCCGTGCCGGTAGCAAGCCATCCTTGCTCGGCAGACCAATGGGGACGACTTGCAGTCAACCTCCTGTAGCGCAGGTCATTTGGTCAAACAGGGGACGCGTTCAGAGGCGGAGCGCCATGGGGCATCCAGGTCGCTGTCGATGCTGTCACCGATGCGAGCAGCGGACGCTCTCACAGTATCGCGGGCCAAATATGCGTAGCGCGCAGATGTCTGCACCTGCGTGTGACCAAGCAATGTCCCGATCGTCGGCAGCCCCTCGCCAAGCGCCGATGCCCTCGAGGCAAAAGGAATTCATCAAATGTTGTGCGCAAAATATGACAGTGAGCGCAACCAGGGCCGTCGGCACTTGGCCGGCCATGCCTTCTATGACGATGCGGATCTGCTGGACCGCGTCCTTGATGTCGTAGGCGGGCACGAAATAGCAACTCGGGTCGGGCAGTGTCTGCGCGGTCACGGAGAAACTCCTTGAACCGGTTTGCGGAAGGGGACGCCAGTGGGACGCCAGTGGGCCGGCGGCAGGTTTGACTGCGGGCGCTGTGTCGGCAATACGCATACGTGCCGGCGGCGTCGGATGCCATGCCGGAATGGGATTTCCGGCCGGGGCCGCGACGGCTGCACCTACCTTGGGCTGAGGCGGCTAGCGGCCAGCGTTCGAGAACGCGATCGAGCACTACGGACCCCGAGGCGAAGACGCGGGCTCGCCAGGAGATCATCTTGACCGTGCAGCCGATGCGCATCAGGAGCGCGGTATCGGAATTGGCCGGCCCCTCGATCTCGTCCCGGTCGGCGCCAATGACGCGGCGCCGCGCAAGCCGCCAGCCATTGGCAAGGGCGGGGGCCGAGCCCCGGCCCATCACGGTCTCGAAGGCCTCCGCGCCGGCCATGGCGAGGCCTCCATCGAGTCTGGAACCGGTGCACACAGCCACGACCTGCTCAGCGTCGAGCACATGCCCGATCAGCGCCTCGCCGGTATCCGTGGCAATCCGTCGCACGCACATGTTCTCGGCCGGCAGCCGGTCCCGGACGAGCAGCAGTAGGCCGGCGGCGAGCGAGAAGCGGGACTCCAGGTGCGTCGGCAACTCGGCGATTTCGTGCGCCCGGAGCGCGCGCCGGCGGGCCTCGTCGGCCCGGCGCCCGTTCGAGGCGTTGAGTTCGGCCCGGGCCATGGTCTCGCGGGACCCGGGGCGAACCTGCCGGATCCGTTTCTGCATGTCGCAGTCGTCGAACACGCGCGAGGGCGCCGACGACAGGACGGCGGCCCGCTTCGAACGGGTGCTGACCGCCAGCCCAGGCTCTGTCACTACTGCACAGTTGACTCAGTGATCATTCCTGCCTCCTTCAGCGTCCGGTATGCGGTCGTTGCGATCATGAGCTCCGCGATTGCCGTTGCCGCGAGGAGGACGGGAAAAGTCTTCCTCATGGCTGTCTCCGAGCTTGCCTGCCGGGTCCCGGTCCTATCAATCTATCACACTTGACTCCGGGACTTCTCCTTTCGTTTTTTTCCTGTTCCATTCCTGCATGGCCTGGATGGCGAAGACGGCTTGAGACAGGAACTTCACGCCTTCCCAGAGCTTCTGCGTGCCGGGTAGCGGCTGGCGCTTCGAGGGATGGAAGCCCGCCAGGCCGCCGGTGAGCACGACGAAGCCCGCGATGGTCATGTCCGGCGGTCCCCGGGGCACCTTGAAGCCATAGCGGGAGGCGAGGGCACAGAGTGCCCGGATGTCGTCCTCGGTGACATGTCGGCTGGCCGGGTCGTCCGGCCTCTCGCGGGCCAGGAGGGAAAGGTCCCAGACCCGGAAGGCGGTGATCGCGTCAAAGGCGAGACACTTGCGCAGGTCGTCGGCCTCGTCGAGGCGGCGGTCCTCGATGCGGGTGCCGACCTTCAGCGCATGGAAGAACCGTTCGATCCGCCAGCGCAGTTCGTACCAGCGCAGCACGGTTCGGGCGGTGTCGAGGTCGGCCTGGCCCTCGGTGGTCAGCAGCATCCAGTGCAGCGGTTTGTTCTTCTGCTTCCTTTGCTTCGATGCCGGCAGCGCCGGGCGACGGGGCGGGTCCTCCTCAAGGGCCGAGACGGCGATCATGCGGACCGGTGGTTCACTCTCCCGGTCCTTCGGGGGAAGCAGGTCCACCGGCGTGCAACGCAGGGTCAGCTTCGCCGTGCGGCCGCGCCGACGGTTCGGTCCCCCGCAGGCGGGCACCTCGATCTTCCGCCCGCCCACCGGGTCCGTCTCCAGCACATGGTCCCACAGGTCCGCGTCTCCGCCCGAGGCCAGCGCCACCCGACGCTGCGTCCCTCGGCTGGCCCGGACCAGCAATGCCGCCCCGGTCTGCTCCGCACGCGAGAGCAGCTCCCAGAAGTCGCCCTCGCGGTCGCAGACCGTCACCACCCGGCTGTCCGGGCAGGCGCGCGCGAGTTCCTGCGCCCGCTCCAGGCCGTCCACCCAGCGGACACTGTCCTTGTCATCGGCCTGACGGAAGTCGGTGTCCACCGTATACATCCCGAGAGGCCGGCCCACCGCGTTCACCGCCACGCCGAAATGGGCCAGGATGCCCGCGCTGCCCTTGCCGCCCCCGCCAAGCTCGTCGAGGCCCGACGTCGTTGACAGGCCGTCATAATTCAGCGTCGTCGTGTCCTGAACAGCCAGCACAAGCCGCTCGGCACCGCACCGCTCAACCGTCTGCTCGAAATGCGAATCCAGAATGTGGTCCATCGTCACCGCGTCATTGGACAGCAACCGGTAGGCCGCCGTCTGCTCCGCCCGCCCCGGGAAGATCGACGGCAGATGTTCGCCAAGCCGATTGACCCAGGCCGCACCCATCTGCGCAATCCGACGCCGGATCCGACCGTCAGGGTGCGTGCTCCGCCCGTATTCCCGTGCCGCCCATCCCCCCGCACAATATATCGATCCGGACCAGCCGAGAACGCGCTCCGGCTCACCGCACAGAACCGGTTGCCAGCCCTCCACGAGCGGCCGGAGCCAGACCGCGCGGCGCACCCCCGAACGGCGCCCCGAAGTCAGCTGCGGGCAACACTTCCACCCCGCGGCCCGGTAACTCAGCCCGGACTGCCCCGGCCCCGTGAAACTCTGCACCAGCACCGGCCGCTCACCGTAGGCCGCCGCCCAGTCGTCGGCAATCCGGCCCGTCGCAAGACGCAGAACCCGCGACGCAAGACCCTTCACCCGAACACCCGGAAGCAGCAGAAAGCGATGGTTGCACACAACCCTGCCGATGTTGGCCACGCGGGCATCGCCCGACCAGCCGACGACATCGTCGCGCGGCCCAAGCTGCATCCCCGCCGCTGTGAAGCCAATGCCGCCCAGCACCCCATACCGCTCCGAACGAACCCGGTAACGGACCTGCCCTCCCGGCGGCCGGCGCCATCCCTCCGGATGATGCGTCTCGATCATTGCCTCCCAGCGGCGGCGCTCCTCCGGTGACGCCACCGGCTCAAGCGACAGCGGACCGAGTTCCCGAAGCGAACACGAGACAGAACTGTCGGCGAAGTCCGATGCCGGGCGGGCGTGCGGATCAAACTCCATCGCCTCCGCTTCCGGCAGGCGCACACCCAACTCCTCCGCCAGGCGCGGCAAGAGCTTGCGCGCCGACGCAAGACACAGCCTGCCGACGCGGCCAAACCAGTTCTCCTGAAGACAGAGCTCCCGGGCCAGCGCACTCCGCGACAGCTCACCGCTGTTGCAGGCGGTCTTGAACCACTCTACCGTCTCCGCTGAAATCTGACGCATGCCAATCTGCATGCCCGAATAAATCGCACGAAATCACCCGCGAGTCAAGTGTGTGAGCTTGATAGGTGCGGGACTTGCGTCGGAAAGCGTGGAACCGGGCAGCGTCCAGGCTGCGCGAGATGCGAGCGAGGCGGCAACGCGCCTCTTCTGCCTGTCCGGCGGGATCGGGTTACCTACCGGCGCCGCCTGGCCCGCGGCCGAAGCCGCATCCGATCAATCTGGCGTACAAAGCAGGCGCAACACGAAATTATTCACCGCTGGCAAGGGCGGCGAGAATGTTTGTGGCAGGCGATGCCTGCCCAGTTCGGAAATCCCGGGGTCAGGCAAGGTTCGTGCCCCGCCTTTCGCCAGGGAGTTCACCGATGCCCTGGCACTTGGCGCCAGGTTTCCGAAAAGGAGCGCAGGGGCCTTCCACAGTTTCCCAGACGGCTTCAAGGAAGGCGCCCGCTCAAGACAGATGCACCCTTCCTGGTCGGGCCAGGTGGGTTCCGAGGCGTTCCCGGGTTCCGTGCGATAGAGTTGAAGGAGGATCATGATGGACGACTTGCGATACGGTAACCGTAACAAGCGTGGAGACTGGTCCCCAAGCGAGCCGGCCTCCATTTCTCCGCTGTTTGCCTTCCCGCCGAGATTGCTGGCGCTTCTCAAGTGGTTGCCCAGCTATTTCCTTCCGTACAACATTGTCTTCTTCCTGTCGGCGCTGGCATGGTGGCACTGGGTTCTGCCCGATGTGGAGGGGATGCGTACGCTCGCCTGGGGCTGGATCCTGAAACTCTTTATCGTGAACGTCCTGGCCGTGTTTCTTTTCTTTGGCGCGTTCGAGTTTCGGCTCTACATCCAACGGCGCCAGGGAAACCGGTTCAAGTACAACAGCCAGTGGCCGTCCGAACAGAAAAACAAGGCGTTCTGGTTCCAGAACCAGAACATTGACTGCATGCTGCGGTGCTTTGGCGCCGCACTGCCGATCTGGACCGCGATCCAGGTGGCAATTCTCTATGCCTATGCCAACGGTCTTGTTCCGTGGCTGTCCTTTGCCGAGAATCCTGTCTATCTCGCGGTGCTGGCGCTGGTGGTGCCGATCATTCACGAAACGCATTTCTTCCTGTTGCACCGGGCGCTTCACTGGGGCCCCCTCTACAGGTGGGTTCACTCGGTGCACCACAACTCGGTCAATCCTTCGCCGTTCTCGTCGCTGTCGATGCACCCGGTTGAGCTGATTGGCTACCTTGGCGTGGCGTTCTGGCACCTCGTGATCCCGTCGAATCCGCTTATCGCGATGTACCAGCTCCACTTCGCCGGGTTTGGCGCGATCCCGGGCCATGTCGGATTTGACAAGATCGAAATTACCGATGAAACGGCGATCGACAGCCATGCCTATATCCACTATCTCCATCACAAGTATTTCGAAGTCAATTACGGAGATGGGCTCATTCCTTTCGACCGGTGGTTCGGGACATTTCACGATGGATCGAAGGAGGGCGAGCACAGGATGGTTTCCCGCTTCGAGGCCAGGAAGGCAAGAACCGCCGCGAAGTCGGCAAAGGGCTGAGCGAAGGCATGTGGCGCGGCGCGCGCCCGGAGGCGGCCTTCCGCAAGCTGGAAGCGTTCAACCCGCAGAATCCATGGAAGTGGAGCGTCGGCGCATGAATCCAGGTCTCCATCCGGGCGGCATGGATGTCTGCTGCCCGGAGAGCCTGTCCCCGAACGACCGTCCGCCACGGCCCGGAGTCAACTGCAGGCGGCCATTGCGGAGCCGTGTTTCGAGATCGCTGCTCTGAATGCCGTCGGCATGATTCACAGCAGGATAGGGATACGGAAAATCCCGGTGGCAGGCGTTTTGCTTCCAGCGGGGAATGGCACGCATTCGCGGCTGACTGAACTTTGGGGAGATCCTCTTGTTGAACGTGTTGGCACGGTTGGAGAAAACTGCAGATTCGCTGCGGCGCGCGCTGTCGTCTCGGTGCCTGCGCGACCAGGCCCAAGCCGGCCAGGGAGATCGTAATGAGTTCATGGATTGACGCATGCGCGGTGGATGACATCGAAGAGGAGGACGTAATGCGCTTCGACCATGGCAGCCAGACGTTCGCCATTTATCGATGTCCGGATGGCGGGTTCTACTGCACCGACGGCCTCTGCACCCATGAGCGGGTTCATCTCGCGGATGGCCTGGTGATGGATTACATCATCGAGTGCCCCAAGCACAATGGCCAGTTCGACTATCGAACCGGCGAGGCGAAGCGGCCTCCGGTGTGCGAAGACCTTGCGACATATCCGGTTCGCGTCGAGAACGACCGTGTACTGGTCCGAATCGGCTAGACGCACGGTATCGCGCGGGATCTGGCCTGTGACGTCCCGTCACTCACAGAGAAGCACTTCTTAGGAGGAATTCCATGTATCACAATCGTCCGACCGTCGCGGACATTCGTGCCCTGAAGGGCGTCCGACAAATGTCCATGCTCTTTGTCGAGACGTTCGACGAGGCCCGGGCCGCTGCGGAAGCCGGAATCGACATGCTCTCGATCGTCGACCCCATCTGGACGCCCGAGATGCGGGATGCCGCCGGCGATTGCTTCGTGCAGGTCGGGCTGCTGTACGGCGAGCTGGTTACGACCGAGGACTATCTGCGCGCGGCACACAAGGCCATGGCAACCGGTGGTGACTGCGTCTATTGCGCCGCGTCGTTGGGGACCGTCCGGGCGTTGGCCGACGAGGGAATTCCAGTTGTCAGCCATGTCGGCCTGATACCGTCCAAGTGCACTTGGACCGGAGGTTTCAAGGCGGTGGGAAAGACCGCGGATCAGGCCCTGTCGGTATGGAACCATGTGCGGGCGCTCGAAGAAGCGGGTGCGTTCGGCGCCGAGCTGGAAGTGGTTCCCGACCGGGTCGCAGCCGAGATCTCGAAGCGGACATCCCTGGTCATGCTGTCCATGGGGGCTGGCCCCGGCGGCGATGCCCAGTACCTGTTTGCGGAGGATGTGCTTGGGTACACGCGCGGCCACAGGCCACGCCATGCGAAGGTCTATCGGGATTTCGAAGCCGAGTACGCGCGGTTGCAGCGGGAGCGCGTGGGTGCTTTCGCGGAGTTCAACGCGGATGTGGCGAGCGGCGCCTATCCGGGCAAAGAGCATCTCGTCGCGATTTCCGATGATGAATTCGCGGCCTTCGTGGAGCGGTTGGGCAGCTGATACGGGGTTACTCGAGAGCGCAACCAGGGAGCGGGTCGGGGATCGCGATCATCGCGCCTGGTGGCACACGGGGCCTGTCACTACCACACAGTTGACGCAGAGATCATTGGTCAGTTTCGCGGAGCATTCCGGCCCTTCTCATCTGTTGGAGTGCGGCAGTGGCTTGCATGAGGTATGCCATTCCTGTCCAGAGTTTTTCGGTACCGGGCATGGGTTGTCGTTTGGATGGGATGAAGCCGACATATCGACCGAGATCGATGGCGAAGGTTCGGAGGTTGGGGATATAGTCGGGCGGGGCCCGGCATCGGATCACGCCGTAGTCGTACAGGCCCAGATAGAGCATGAAGATTTCGTCTCGGGACATGATCTCGTCGGCGGGCCTGTCGGGGGTTTCCCTGGCGGCGCGATCCAGATCGAACACGCGCCACGCGGTGATGGCGTCGAACGCGAGGCACTTTCGCAAGTCCTCGGCATCGTCGAGGCGGCGGTCCTCGATGCGGGTTCCGGTCTTGAGGACGCGGAAGAACTCTTCGATGGACCAGCGCGTTTCGTACCACTGGCGGATGCGGTCGGCCCATTCGGGCGTGGCCTCGCCTTCGGAGCAAAGCAGCAGCCAGCGGAGTGGCTGGCGAGCGCCGGACGGCGGGTTGCGCTCGGCAACGAGCACGGCGGTCATGGGCAGCGTGTGCGGCGACTTGCCTTCGGGTGCGACGAGTTCGACGCGAGCGATGCGCAACGCCAGCACGGCCTTGCGCTTCTTGCGTGCCGCCCTGCCGCCCCGCGCGGCAATCTCGATGCTGCGCGATGCGCAGGGCGGGAGAGTGTCCATGTGCTTGCCGAGGTCCAGCTTTTTTCCGTCCACCAGCACCTTGCGCTGTTTCGAGCGGCAGGCGCGCACCAGCAGGCCGGCGGCGGCGGGATCCTCGGCCTGGCGGGCGTACAGACCCCAGATGTCTCCCTCGCGGTCGGCGACGGAAATGACGCGGATGTTCGAGCAGGCGTGTCCCACCGCCGCCGCCTGCTCCAGCGAGCGCAGCCAGCGGGCGCTCTCGGGCTCCTGCGCCACGCCCGGTTCCCGGGCGGCCTTGGCTTCGACGCTTTCGCGGAAGTCGCCCTCAAGCGCGCAAACGCCAAGCGGGCGCCCGCCCTGTGCCACCGCCAGCGTCGCATGCACGGGAACCCCCACGGTGCCCTTGCCGCCGCCGCCCAGCGCCGCCAGCCCGCTGGTCGCGTCGCGAAGGTTGTCGTAGTTCAGCATGGTGGTGTCCTGTACCATCAGCACCACACCCGCATGCTGGCACCGCTCCACCGTTGTCTCGCGATGCCCCTCGAGGATGTCGTCCACAGCCACCCTTTCGTTCGAAAGCAGGCGGTACGCAGCCTCCTGCGATGCACGGTCCGGAAAGATCTCTGGAAGCGGCATTCCCGGACGCTTTTCCCAACACCGCCCCATCTCCTCGATCCGGCGCCGCACCCGCCCGTCGGGATGGGTGCCCCGGCCGAATTCGCGCTCCGCCCAGTCGGCGTCGGCACCAAGATCAGATGTCCGGACCTCGTGCGCTGATTGAAGGCGTGTTTGGCGGTCGTTTTCCTTGTGATTTCGGTGAGTTAGGAGGCATTTGGGGGGTTGACAGGTCGGCCGGAATGTGAAAGAATGTTCTAAACCCGATATCCGGCTCCGAGGTCCCGATGAACACGCTTCCGATGCGCCCCACCGAGGCGGTCCAGATTGGCAACTCCTGCTTTTCCTTCGTGAAGCGGGACGGCCGAGTGGAGTATTTCTCCAATCTTGAACCGTTTGATTTTCACGCTGACGATCAGCGCGAAGCGAAGTTGCTTCGGATCGCGAAGTTTGCGGAGAGCGGTGTCCCTCGCTCGGACCTGGTGGAGGCGCTCGGCGTGAGCCGCTCGACGGTACAGCGGGTGGTGAACCAACTCCGGAGGGACGGCGAGGCGAGCTTCTTTGCGCCGCGCCGAGGCCGCGGGCCGAGCGTGATTGATGCCGCGATGGCGCGGACGGTGAACCGGCTTCTGGCCTCGGGGCTGAGCGGCGCGGCGGTTGCGCGGGAGGTGGGGATCTCGTCGCAGACGCTGAACAACAATCGCCGGGCGGGGGTTGTCGGTGGGGGGAAGCCGGCCCGGGCGGCAAAGGCTGATCCGGATCCGGAAGCCCCTGCGGAGCGGGAGGCGCCGCAGGAAGCACCGGAGGGGGACGCGCTGGAGCCGCCGATTGACCGAAGCGCACGGGACGCCCGCGACCGGGCAGCGCCGATGGGCCGTGGGGCTCGGGACACGACGGGACGAATGCTGGCTGCGACGGGGCATCTGAGCGAGGTCCGGCCGCAGTTTGCGGAACCGCTGTCGGCGGTTGCCGGCGGGGGGGTGCTGGCCGGGCTCCCGATGCTGCTGAAGGAGGGGCTTCTGAACCACGCGCGGGAGTTCCTGTCGCTGCCCAAGGGGTATTATGGGTTGACCACCGTTGTGCTCTTCCTGGCGTTCCTCATCCTGGCCCGAGTGCGCAATCCGGAGGCGCTCCGGCACCAGGTGCCCGGGGAATGGGGCGCGATCCTGGGCCTGGACCGCTGCCCGGAGGTGAAGACGCTGCGGCGCAAGATCAAGGCGCTGGGGCAGGATGTGCAGCGAGTGCGGAACTGGCAATCCGCCCTGGCGGCGGGATGGCTTGAGGAGGACCCGGAGGTCGGCGCCACGCTGTGCGTGGACGGGCATGTGAAGATCTATTCCGGTCGCAAGGGGAAATTGCCAAAGCACTTCGTGGCGCGACAGAAACTATGCCTGCCCGCGTCCACGAGCTATTGGATCAACGCGCTCGGCGGCAAGCCCTTCCTGTGCCTGAACAAGGCGCTGGATCCGACCATGACCCACGCGCTGGAGGCGGACATCCTGCCTGCGCTGGAGAAGCTGGGCATGCTGGGCCCGGAGGCGCCGGATCTCACCGCCCCGGATGCCGGCGAGCCCGCCCTGACGCTGGTCTTCGACCGGGAAGGCTGGAGCCCGGCACTGTTCAAGCGCCTCGCCCGGCGCGGCGTTGCGGTGATCACCTGGCACAAGAGCTTCAAGGGGGAGGACTGGCCGGAGGCGGAGTTCCGCAGTGTCGCGGTACCGATCCATGGACCGGGCACGACCCGCAGCGCCACCGTCCGCCTCGCCGAGAAGCGCGTGCAACTGAAAAAGGGGCCCGAGGTCCGCCAGATCCGCCGCCTGCTGGAAAGCGGCCGCCAGGTCCCGCTCATTACCACCCACTCCCGCATGCCCGTGGAGCAGATCGCCGGCGCCCTGTTCTCCCGCTGGTCGCAGGAGAACTTCTTCAAATATATGCGCGAGGAGTTCAATCTCGACGCCCTCGTGGTCCGCGGCCTGGAGCCGCAGGATCCCGAAGCCCGCGTCGTCAACCCGCTCTGGCGCGCAATCGACCGAAATGTCAGCCGCTTCCGGCAACGCCTCGGCACCCTGCGCAACAGGATCGCCGATCTGGCCAAGGGAGCCCAGTCTCACCAGACCGCCGAAGCCGCCCGACGTCTCCAGGCCCGGATCGACGCTCTCGACGCCGAGCGTGAGGCGCTCAAGCAGAAGCGCAGCGACACGCAGCGCCACATCACCGTCGCCGAGCTCGACGACCACCAGGCCCTGGATGCGCTTCCCGAAGGCGAGAAGCTCCTCCTCGACGTCATCCGCATGATCGCCTACCGCGCCGAAACCCGCATGATGCCTGTCGTCGCACAGGCACAGGGCAAGACACAGCGACCCCGCAGGCACCTGCGCGCGATCTTCCAATCCGACGCCGACATCATCCCGGAGCCCTCCAACGGCATCCTCCGCATTCGCATCCTCGGCACCGCCAGCGACGCCGGCGACA
Organism: Rhodobacterales bacterium; assembly: GCA_965222665.1. Taxonomy (GTDB): domain Bacteria; phylum Pseudomonadota; class Alphaproteobacteria; order Rhodobacterales; family CAZPXZ01; genus CAZPXZ01. The sequence goes on along the minus strand of CBDCUM010000012.1, from coordinate 2,554,568 downwards.
ACGCCACTGCAGGCCTCCTCCAGGAACTCAACCTGACCCGGACGATCTTCCCAGGCACCAACCTCCGGATGATCTACGAACTGCCCGGGAATACGGCCGATCCGGACCCTTCGGGTTCAAATAGGTGAGCTCGATTCACCCCCAAGGTCCGGACATCTGAAGATGCAGCGATCCCATCCGCCCCGCAACCCGCTCCGGCTCCTCACACAGTGCTTCCCGCCAGCCCGCCTGCAGCGACTTCATCCACACCCGGCGCACCGGCCCCGCCCCGCGCTGGCCCGGCGGGCGTCCCGATGTCACGCCAGCATCCTCCCAGCCCGCCGCTCGGTACGAGGTCCCGGAATGCTCGGGGCCGACATAGCTGTACGCCAGCACCGGCCGATCACCATGCCGTGCTTCCCAGTCGTCCGCTACCCGACCTGTCGCCTGCGCCAGCACATGCGAGGCAAGGTCCGGAACCCGCACCGAAGGCAGGAGCAGGAAGCGGTGGTTGTTCACCATCCGCCCCAACCCCGCGCAACGGGCTCGCGCGCTCCAGCCGATATACCCGTCCCGCGCCTTCTGGTGCCAGCTCGCCGCGCAGAAGCCGATCCCACCCAAACACCCGAACCGAGACGATATCACCAGATAGTTCAACGTCTTGCCGGGATGCCGCGGAACCCCCTCCGGATGGTGCGACGCCATCATCGAACGGAACCGCCGCGAACCCTCGCGACCCTCGGCCGGTTCCAGCGACACCGTTCCCAGAGCCGACAGCGTCGTCTCCACATGCAGGTCTGGATGCGACGGCAATGCATCCCCCGCCGGCGGCGGCGCTGCCGCCGCCGGGAGCTTCAACCCCAGTTGCGACGCCAGCCTCGGCAGGATCTTCCGCGCCGACGAAACGCACGGCTCGCCCCGCGCGTTGCGCCAGTTCGCGCGAGCGCACAACTCGCTCGCAAGCGCGCTCCGGCTCGCGCCTCCCTCAAGGACCGCGCACTCAAACCACGAAAGAGTTTCCGCGCAAAACTGTCGCAAGCCAATCTGCATGCATCATGTGTGCCACACAACACAGCCCGTGTCAACAGTGTGATAGTGACAGACACGGGGCTGCTGCCAATACGGCTGCGTCGCGATCCCGTTGCGCGGACCGGCTGGATAGACCCGCGCGCACTGCGCAAGACACATGGATGCTGCCTTGCGCAACGTGTCCCGCGCGCTGACAGAGTGCGGGTATTGCGAGTTTCGGCTTGGCGAATTCGGCGTGGGCCGCGGCCAGCCCTGGCGGCAGGGCACTCGCGCCCCGACCCCGGCATGGTGCGGCTATCATTGCGGTCCCGTGGCGAAAGTGTCCGCAGGCACGCATGACGTTTGATGTCACTCTTCTTGCATGGGCATTCGGGCTAGGCGGGATCAGCGCCGCTTCGCTGCCGCTCGGTTCCTGGGCAGGCCTGGTCGCGCCGCCGAGTGGGTGGCACTCGGCTTTCTCATGGCTTTCGGCGCGGGCGCCCTGCTGGCGGCGCTGGCAATCGAGCTTGTCGCACCCTCCGTCCAGGCGCTTCATGAGAAACAGATCGGCCATGCGCCCGCCGGGAGCGCGGTGCGCGCGTTTCTCGCGATGGGGGCCGGTATGGCGGTCGGCAGCGCGCTCTTCATCGCGCTTGACCAGATCGTGAACGCCCAGGGCGGCTTCCTGCGGAAGTCGGCTGCCACCGCTGCCTGGCTGGCGCACAGGAAGCAGCACCGCCACACGCTCGTCTTGAATGACCTGGGACGCATGGAGGCGCTTCAGTCCTTGCCCCCGGAAGCCATCGGCAGGCTTGTGGACATGGTGCGGCCGGTCGACTTCAGACGAGGTGACATCCTCTTCCGGCAGGGGGATCCGAGTCGCGCGATCTATTTCGTCCGGAGCGGGGAGGTCCAGCTGTTCCAGGGCGGCGTGCCGCTTCTGCGGATCGGCCCGGAGGGCGTGCTCGGCGAGTGGTCGCTGATGGCCGGAAAGCCGCGGGCGGATACCGCGGAGGCCGTTGGCGATGTCCATTGCCTGATGCTCCGCAAAGGCGATTTCAACGTGCGCCGTGGAAAGGCGCTTTCTTCTGGCGGGTGCGAACCCCGCGCAACAGCTGTCGACATGCCGACAACCGGATTATGCCGCGTTTGCAGCCCAAGGCTTTGAATGCCCCGGCTTTTTTGCTGGCATTATCGGCATAATCACAGTGATCTCAGGAAGCCCAACAGGGTGTCGTCCGGCTTGAACCTTCCCGGTTTGACCCCGATGGGGCGGGTTTGCTCCATGGCCTTTTCCTTGATGCGGAGATCTGCGTGCAGGTAGATCTGCGTCGTCTCCACGGATTCATGGCCGAGCCAAAGCGCGATCACCGTGCAACCGATCCCCTGATGCAGCAGAGCCATGGCGGCGCCGTGGCGTAGGCTGTGTGGGGTGACCCTCTTCTCTCTGAGTGTGGGACAGATTTTGGACGCGGTACGGCAATGTTTGGCGACGATACGCTCGACGGCGTCGCGACTGAGTGGACCGCCGCGGTTGCTGGGGAACAGCGGAGCGTTCTCCACATTGCCCTGTTCATTGATCCAGGTCTCGAGGACCTTCACCGTATCGCTTCGCAGAGGTGTCGCGCGGTCCTTGCGCCCCTTGCCATGGCAACGCACATGGGCACCGCGTCCGCGTTCGACGTCCCGGATCTTGAGGCCAGTCAGTTCCGATACCCGAAGGCCGGTCTGCGTGGCGAGCATCAGCAGCGCCCGGTCCCGTCGCCCGTACCAAGTAGTGAGGTCGGGCGTGGTGACGAGTGCCTTGATCTCGTCTTCCGTGAGCCAACTCATGGTGGTCTTTTTGTGGCGCTTTGTTGGCAGTTGCAGGATTTTCTGGCAATGGTGCAGGATCTGGGGTTCGTTGACCGCAACATGATTGAAGAAGGAACGGATGGCGGCAAGGCGGATATTGCGGCTCTTCACGCTGTTGCCACGTTCGACTTCAAGATGTTCGAGAAAGCTCCCGACAAGGTCGGCATCGATGTCCGAGACATCCATGTCCGTAGGCTTCCGCCCGCACCGTGACTTGACAAAGTCAAGCAGCAGCAGAAAGGTATCACGGTAGCTTGCGATCGTGTTCTCACTGGCCCCGAGTTGGCTGATAAGCCTCTCGGTGAAGAACTGCTGAACTAGCGGCGCCAGTGGTGTCGGCACGGTTTTGGTCATGACGCGCCTCCTTCCCCGAGGGTTCGGAGACCTCGTTCGCTCGCCAGGGCCAACAGTTCCGGCACCGCCTCGATGTACCACCAGGTGCCGTTCGCTTTCGTGTGCCCCAAGTAGGCGCTGAGCTTGTACATTTCGGCATCCACGTCTCGCCCCTGCCGGAACCAGTCGAGGATGGTCCTGGTGGCCATGCTGTGTCGCAGGTCGTGGACCCGCGGCCCGCGGCCCTGTCCCGGCGAGGGTTCGCGCAGACCAATGGCTTGGCCGACCGCGGCGAAGTTCCGTTCTACGGTGCAAACGTTTGCCCGCCTGCCGTCCTCGACCTGAAAGAGCGCACCGCTGTCGGCATGAGTAACTCCAGACTTCCTGACCTCGAACTCGAGAGAGTGTCATGTTTTTGCACCCGCGAAGTGGGGCTCGGCGATTTTTCCGGGTAGTTCATAGACCATGTGCATGTTGGTACCGGGGAAGACGGTCCGTGTCTGGTTGAGTTCTTCGAGGAGGCTTGCGATGGCGTTGTCGCCGGCATCGCTGGCGGTGCCGAGTATGCGAACGCGGAGGATGCCGTTGCCGTGCTCCGGGATGACGTCGGCGTCGGCCCGTAGAAGTGCGCGCAAGTGCCGGCGGGGGCGCTGGATCTTGCCCTGGGTCTGGGCAACGGCGGGCATCATGCGGGTTTCAGCGCGGTAGGCGATCATGCGGATTATATCGAGGAGGAGTTTCTCGCCTTCGGGGAGCGCGTCGAGTGCCTCGTTCGTGTCGAGTTCGGCGACCGCGATATGTCGCGGTGTATCGCGGCGCTGCAGCTTGAGGGCTTCACGCTCGGCGTCGAGAGCGTCGCTTTGGGCCTGCAGGCGCCGGACGGCCTCTTCGGCTTCGCGGGTCGGGGTTCCCCTGGACAGGTCGGCGATCCGGTTGCGCAGGGTGCCAAGGCGCTGCCGGAAGCGCTGGACATTGCGGTCGATTGCGCGCCAGCGCGGGTTGACGATGCGGGCGTCGGGATCCTGTGCTTCCAAACCGTGGACCGCCAGCGCGTCGAGATTGAACTCCTCGCGCATGTATTTGAAGAAGTTCTCCTGCGACCATCGGGAGAACAGGGCGCTGGCGGCCCGCTCCATGGGCATGCGGGGGTCGGTGGTGATGAGGGGCACCTGGCGGCCATTCTCCAGCAGGCGCCGGATCTGGCGGACTTCGGGCCCCTTGCTCAGGATCACGCTCTTCTCGGCGAGGCGGACGGTGGCGCTGCGGGTGCTTCCCGGCCCGTGGATGGGCACCGTGACGGTGCGGAAGTCCGCCTCCGGCCAGGCCTCCCCCTTGAAGCCCTTGTGCCAGGTGATCACAGCAACCCCGCGCCGGGCGAGGCGCCGGAACAGGGCAGGGCTCCAGCCTTCCCGGTCGAAGACCAGCGTCAGGGCGGGCTCGCCGGCGTCCGGGACGGTGAGGTCCGGTGCATCCGGGCCCAGCATGCCCAGTTTCTCCAGCGCGGGCAGGATGTCCTTCTCCAGCGCGTGGGTCATGGTCGGATCCAGCGCCTTGTTCAGGCACAGGAACGGCTTGCCGCCGAGCGCGTTGATCCAGTAGCTCGTGGAGGCAGGCAGGCAGAGTTTCTGGCGCGCCACGTAATGCTTGGGCAATTTTCCCTTGCGGCCGGAATACACCTTGACGTGGCCATCCACCGACAGGGTCGCACACACGTCCGGTTCTTCCGCCATCCATCCCGCGGCCAGGGAAGCTTGCCAGTCCCGCACCCGTTGCACGTCTCGCCCCAACGCCTTGATCTTGCCCCGCAGCGTCTTCACCTCCGGGCAGCGGTCCAGGCCCAGGATGGCGCCCCATTCCCCGGGCGCCTGGTGCCGCAGTGCCTCCGGATTGCGCACCCGGGCCAGGGTGAGGAAGGCCAGGAACAGCAGAACCGTGGTCAAACCGTAGTATCCCTTGGGCAGCGACAGGAACTCCCGCGCGCGGTCCAGAAGCCCCTCCTTGAGCAGCATCGGCAGCCCGGCCAGCACGCCGCCGCCGGCAACCGCCGACAGCGGCTCCGCAAACTGCGGCCGCATCTCCGTCAGATGTCCCGTTGCCGCCAGCATCCGCCCCGCCGTGTCCCGGGTGCCCCGACCCATCGGCGCCTCGCGGTCGCGTGCGTCCCGTTCGCTCCGCTCCACCCTCGGCTCCGGCGCTGCCGCCGCCTGTGGCTCCGTCGACGCGACCACCGGCGGCTCCAGCACTGCCGTCGCCTGCGGCTCCGTCGACGCTGTCGCCTGCGCCGGCACGGCCCGGTTCGGCGTCCCCCCTCTGATAACACCCGACCGGCGGTTGAGGCTGAACGTGCTCGGCCGGATCCCCAGCTTTCGCGCAACCGCCCGGCCGCTCAGCCCCGAGGCCAGAAGCCGCTCCGCCTCCCGCGCCGTCGCGGCGTCGATCGCGCTCGGCCCGCGCCTCCGTCGCGGCGTAAGAAAACCGGCCTCGCCCTGCCTCCGGAGCTGGTTCACTGCCCGCTGCACCGTCGAACGGTTCACGCCAAACGCCGCCGCCAGATCCCTGCGTAGCACACCGTGCTCGGCAAACCGCGCAATCCGCAGCTGTCGCGCTCGGTTGTCCGAAACTTCGTGGGAATCGAACGGCGCCAGGTTGCTGAAGTAGACCCGCCGGCCGTCCTCGACCGCGTGCGAAAAGCAGGATTCGCCGATCTGGATCGCCTCGGCAGGAGGCATCGGAAGCGTGTTCAAGGGAGTCTCCACGGTCGATATCGGGTGCACAGTATTATAGCCACTCTCCGTAGATCGGTCAACCCCTCAAATGTCTCCTAACTGCTGGAAATCACGAGCAAAACGATCGCCAAGCCCGCCTTCAATTAGCGCACGAGGTCAGGAAGTCTGAACTCGGTCGCGGAATTGCTGATAAGCCTGCAGCTTCGTGACCACGCACCGGGTAACCGGAATGATGCGGCTCTTTCCGTTCTTGGCGTGTCTGATGGAAAGGGTGGCGCCTTCGGCGCCGACATCCTGGTCATCGAGCCCGAGTGCTTCGCCAATCCGGAGGCCGGTCACTGCGATCAGGCCGAACAAGGTCGAGCAGGTTGCACCACGCAATCCGGTCGGCGAGGGCAGCGCCGCTGCGGTGACCACGATCCGCTCGATCTCCGACTCGCTGTAGATCCATGGTCGTGGACGTGTGTCGCGCCTTGGAATCAGTCCTTTGGATGGGACTTCGTGACGCTCATCAATCCCTTGCAGCCAACTTGCAAAACCACGCACGATGCAAAGCCGGGTGCTCCATGTATTCGAGCCTGCCGTTCCGAACGTCTCCTTCCAGCGCAGGAACAGTTCAGTCGTGATCCATTCGGCTCCCTCTGCATCGGCAAAGTCAACGAATGGCTTGAGGATGAGGCCGGCTGACGTCATGTCGGCCCCGAAGCGGCGGCGATGGTCAAGATACTCGGAGAACCGAACGGAGATCGACATCATGATCTGATCTCCGCTACGGGCCAGGGACGCGCGATTGAGCGCAGCGCCTGGATGTCGTGCCGGGCATAGATCGTCGTTGTCTCTGCCGAGCGGTGACGGAGCAGGTTGCCGATGTCGGCCAGCGGCGTTCCGACCTGCAGCAGATTCATGGCCAGGGAATGTCGAAATACATGGCAGCGAACCTTACCCTCGGGCGGTGCGATGCCGGACGCCACATAGGCCCCGTGGAGCGTTGTGCGGATCGGGCGCGATGACGAGAAGGGCAGGAAGGGCGGTCGAATGCGGACAAAGAGATGCCGTGAGTTGCCCCGTCGTCCGTGCTGGATCCAGTCCACCATGGCCTCGCCGACGTCGACCGGGAGCGGCATGATCGCCCGCTGTGCGCACTTGCCGCGGATCAGAACCTCGCCAGCCTGCCAGTCGATGTCCTCGAGCCGGAGGGCGATGATCTCCTCGCCACGCAGGCCGAGCCGGGCCATTGTCAGCAGTATCGCGTAGTCACGGCGGGCGATGGAGCTGTCTCCCTTGGCTGCCTCCAGAACACGTTCAACCTCTTCCCGCGACAGATGCCGGGTCGGGGCGGGCGATCGGGGTCGAGAAATGCGCGGGATACAGAGAGCCAGGTTCTGATCGATCCGGCCGGTCGCATACAGGAAGCGGAACAGGGATCGCAGAGAATCAGCCTTCGATCGTGCACCGACAAGGCCCGTCTCGTCCGTAACTCCCAGGTAGGCGACGATATCGGCGCGGGTGATGGCGCTCAGGTCGCCGGGAGCAGCATCGTTGAATCGGAAAATCAGGAAGTGGCGAAGTTTGCGTTGACGCAATTGGATGGTGCTGGGCGCCGACCCGCGCTGGGTGCGCAACCAGATGCCATAATCCGTGCACAATGTCTCAAGGGCCGTTGACGCCGATGTCGGCTGTGGCGCGGCAGCGATTGCGTCTTCCTTGACAAGATAGCCGATGAACCGATCCAGGACGTATGTCCATCTTTGCCGGCTGTAATCTGAAAGCCTCGCCGGCAGTCGGTCTCGAATTTGCTCGAACATTGCCTCGTCAACGCCGTCCGGCGTCAGCAGCCCTCGACGCCCGACTTCGGCACAAAGCCAGTCGATTGCACGGGCATAGTCCTTGACGGTACCAGTCTTCAGGCCTAGCGATACAAGCAAGGCCAGAAATCCGTTGCGCAAGGGTATCAGCCAACCCGGCGCCTGTTCCGTTGGCAATGGGATTCCAATTGAGTTTGATTGCATCCTTTCGCTCCTTCGCTGCGGATGAGTGGAACGAGCAGGATCGCGTGAACTGGACAGAAATCCAAAGACCAGGTTCTCACTTGATCGCCAGAGTCGTCGAGAAACGCATCCGACAGTGTGTGTTCTGCGAAAGCAATGGCTGTGTGTGGTCTGTCAAAAGTCGACAACAGACTCGACAAGAGCTTCGGTGTAGAGGAAATGCAGGTCCAGATTGGAAGTGATTATGCCGATAATGCCAGCAAAAAAGCCGGGGCATTCAAAGCCTTGGGCTGCAAACGCGGCATAATCCGGTTGTCGGCATGTCGACAGCTATGCCGATATCGGCATAGCTGTCGCTCCGGTTGGTAGCAGCCAGGGCGGTTTACGGAGGCAACGATGTAGACTGAAGCACTCTGGTGACGAAGGGCCGCGTATGGCGGCTCAGCAACCATGCGGGCCGGAACGCGAAGTGAACGCTGAGCAGGCCTCGAAACACTTAACGCAGAAGCCGACCCTCCGTTGTTTAGGGGAAGGCCGTTGGCAGATTGGGAAGCGAGCGACCTATGCACCGATCTGTATCTGCCGGGGTAGTGGCGCCAGCACGCATGGAAGATGAAGAAAGCAGCAACACGGGAAGCCCTGTCGGTGGCGTGCACGCGCCCACCGGAAACCCGCGAGGGCCAGTCTGGGCCGGCAGGGTGGCGGAGCAATGGCATTCGGATAGGTGTAACGGTCTTGGGGCGATTTGTCCCGTTGCCGGCAACCTGTTGATATGAATGGCGTATCGGTGTGCGATTATTTTTGTTCCGCAGAGGTGTTGACAAGCGCCCGTCGATTCGTATGCTGTCCTTGAACAGCTGCAGGAATTGCCCATGGATCCGCGAATCACCGACCTGAAGTCGACCACGTTTTCCGGTCGCCGCCTGACCCGGCGGCAGATTGCGGACATCCAGAAGACCGTGGTGCTATTTCCCAACCACAGCCGCAACGAGCTCGCGAAGACCCTCTGCGAGCATCTCAACTGGGTTTCGGCGAAGGGCGACTACAGGGTCGGGGCATGCATGAAGCTTCTGGAGACGCTGGAGCGGCATGGCATCCTGACGCTGCCGCCGAAGCGGGAGGCCCAGGTCCGGGACATGACGCCCGGGCCCGTCTGGACCTCTGCCTCCGACCGGCGACCGGCGTTGTGCGCCGACCTTTCCGACCTGCGTCCGCTGCGCCTCGAGCCTGTCACCGACACGGACGGGCGGCAGTTGTGGAACGCCTTCGTCGACCGCCACCACTACCTCGGCTACAGACGCCCGTTTGGGGCGCACATCCGTTATTTTGTCGCCGACCGGGAGGGCCGCAAGCTGGGATGCCTGCTGTTCGAGGCGGCGACGAAGACGCTCCCGTGCCGGGACAACTGGATCGGATGGAGCGACCGGGCCCGCGGCCGTAGCCGGCACCGGATGGTGGTCAACTCGCGCTTCCTGGTTTTTCCCTGGGTGCGCTCGAAGAATCTCGCGTCCTCGGCCCTCGCCCTGGCGACGCGTCGGCTCGCCGACGACTGGCAGCGCCTGCATGGCTTCCGCCCCGTCCTCTGCGAGACGTTCGTCGACGAGACCCGGTTCAGGGCCTCGTGCTACCGCGCCGCCAACTGGGAGCGCATTGGTTCGACCGGCGGACGGTCGGTCAAGGGGGTGTACGTGCTGCCGTTGTGCGGGGGCGCCCGTGAGATCCTGTGCGGCGAACGGGACGCCGGAACGCCCGCGAAGCCGCCGACACGGGCCGAACGGGGGCGTTCCGCCGCCAGCGACCGCCGCTTCTCCCGGCGGTGGGAGACGCTCGTCGCCGCCGCCACGGCGGTCGCGGAGCGTGAGGATGCGCGCTGGCAGAAGCGCCGGCGCGTGTTCAACAGCCTGCTGATCATGCTGTTCGTGCTCCGCCTCGTCGTCGCGCCGCGCGGGCAGGGCTACCGTGCCACGCTGTGCGAACTCTGGGAGCAGTGCGCGGCGGCAGGCGTCGAACTGCCACAGGACGAGCCTCCGGCGGCTTCGACAGCCTGCGAGGCGCGTGAGAAGCTCGACGAAAGCGCGTTCCGGGCCCTGCACCGGGAGATCCTCGCCAACAGCCCCGACGGACGGCTCTGGAAAGACCACAGGGTCCTCGCCGTCGACGGATCCAAGATTACCCTGCCGAGGAAACTGGCACAGCGCGGCTACCGCATCCCCAACGGCGCCCACTACCCCCAGGGTATGGTCAGCGCCATGTACCGGCTCAACGACCGGATCCCGGTCGACTTCGACCTGTTCAGCCATGAAAACGAACGCACGGCTGCACTCACCCATCTCGACCATGCCGCCGAAGGCGACGTCATCGTCTACGACCGCGGCTATTTCTCGTTCGCGATGGCTCTCGCCCACTGGCAGCGCGGGCTTCACTTCGTGTTCCGCATTGCCCGCAACACCAGCCCCGCCTTCGACACGTTCATCGCCTCGCGGGAAACCGACCTGACCGCCACCCTCGAACCGCCCAGGGACGGCCCGACCGGTCCGAGCCACCGCATCCGCCTGGCCAAGTATGCCATCGGAGACACCGAATACTATCTCGCCACGTCACTGCTCGACAGCGGCCGCTATCCCATCCCGGCACTCAGCGACCTCTATCATGGCCGATGGGGGATCGAGGAACTCTACAAAACCAGCAAGGCCGTGATCGAGCACTTCCATGCAAAGTCCGAGCGCGGCGTCCGCCAGGAACTCTACGCGGTGTTCGCGCTGGTCACCCTCGCGCGCCAGTTCGTCAACCGCTGCGACAGCGACCTCAACCGCGGCGACAGCGAGGACCTGCCCGCCATGCGCACCAACTTCAAGAACGGCCTGCGTCTGGTCGGACGGGAGATCGAAGCCATCTTCCTGAGACAGAGCGAGATGGTCAACCAGTCCGTCAGGCGGATCATGGCCGGCCTCTCCCGGTGCATACAGCGCCAGAGGCCGGGCCGAAGCTACAGAAGGGAATCAAAGCAGCCACGGTCCAAATGGCTCAGGCGATCCACCGCCTGATATCTGAACCGAACCCAAAATCAGCCCCCCGACTTCCGGCAACCGCCCGAAGCACGGGTTTCTCTTATCCGAACGCAGCAAATCCTTATCCGAATGCCATTGGGTGGCGGAGGGGCCCGTAGTACCGGGGAAGCCGGGTAATGCCGGTGGAGGGAAGGGGCCCTGGGTCGAGAGCAATGCGGGAAGGAAGCAAGGCATGGCCACTGATGCAAATCTAACAGGGTCAGGGAGGGTTCGGAAACTCCAGACCGCACTTAACGTGAAAGCGAAGGAAGAACCCGACCGACGGTTTCATGCCCTGATCGACAAGGTATGGCGCGAAGACTTTCTGATGGAGGCCTGGAAGCAGGTCCGCCGCAATGGCGGTTCTGCCGGGGTTGACGGGGAGGCGATTGCGGATATCGAGGCGCTTGGGGTGGAGAAGTGGGTTGGGGAATTGGCGCAGGACCTGAAGGACGGGACCTACGTACCGAAACCGGTGCGTCAGGTTCTGATCCCGAAGAAGCAGCGCGGCAAGTTCCGGCCACTGGGCATTCCCTGCCTGCGGGATCGGGTGGCGCAGACATCGGCCATGCTCGTGCTGGAGCCGATACTCGAAGCCGACCTGCAACCGGAGCAGTATGCCTATCGGCCGGGACGAAGCGCCCACGACGCGGTAAACCGCGTGCATAGCCTCCTGAACCGGGGGTGCAATGAGGTGGTCGACTGTGACCTGTCCAACTACTTCGGCGAGATTCCTCACGCCGAGCTGATCCGGAGCGTTGCCCGGCGCGTGAGCGACGGCCGAATGCTCCGCCTCATCAAGGCATGGTTGGAAATGCCCGTCGAAGAGGACGACGGCAAGGGCGGAAAACGGCGCACGAACGCTGCGCGCCGGGAGCGAAAGGGCACCCCCCAAGGGTCCCCAATTTCTCCGCTGCTCAGCAACCTCTACATGCGGCGCTTCATACTGGGCTGGCAAGTGCTGGGCCATGCTCAGCGCTTCTGTGCGGAGATCGTGTGCTACGCGGATGACCTTTGCGTCATCGGCAAGGCTCCGGCGGCCACAATGCTGCTGGTCGTTCAACGGCTCATGACGAAGCTGAAACTACCGGTCAACGAACAGAAGACCCGATGTTTGCGGTGCCCGGAGGAACCTCTAACGTTCCTCGGATACCGGATCGGGCGCAACTACCGCGCGGACGGCCGCGGTGCGTATATCGGCACCCGGCCCAGCACGGACAGCGTCCAGAACATCTGCCGCACGATCAGCAAATTGACTGTACGGCGGCACGGGAGCCTCCCTGCGGAGACAGTGGTTGAGCGCCTTAACCGGACACTCTCCGGTTGGGCAAACTACTTTCGCTTGGGGCAGGTCAGCCCGGCCTACCGAGCCGTCGATCAACACGCTGACCGGCGGCTGCGCCAATGGCTCTGCCGGAAGCACAAGGTGAGAAGCGGGAAATACGTGCGCTTCCCGAGCCAGCAGTTGTACACACAGTACGGCTTGCACCGCCTTGCGCCGACGACGAAGGGCCTTCCGTGGGCGAAGGCGTGATCTCGACCGAAAGCCCGGTGCTCGAGATGGGCACGCCGGGTTTGACGAGCGGGGGTGAGGAAACGTGGCTACGGCCCAGAACGAGGCACTGGCACAGCGCGAAAGCAGCCAGCTAACTGCTACTCCCTGGACCTACGGCAGAGCGCGCCTCCCCCCGACTCTACCGTTTGCGGAAACAGCACGGGGAACTGGAGGATGCCATCCGGGAATCGCTCGCGAAGCGAATCGATGCGGTGCAGCGAACCAGCGAGCAGCGCGAGATGGTCAGCCGCGAATGGGCGGGGCGAGCGGCCGAGGCCCTGCAGGCAGGAGTCACCCTTCCGGCCCCGGCGGAATTGCGCGCCGTCCACCAGGCGCACAAGGGCGCCCCGATGGCAATTTGGCTGGGCATCCTGCTGGACGGTTTTCCCGAGAGCTTTGTCATCGGCACCGGGTTTGCGGCCTTGCTGGCCGCGCATGAGGCGGCGGGCAGCCAGCCCGCGCTTCTTGATACGGTTCCGTACACGCTCATTGCGGGCCTGTTCCTCTCCAATTTCCCCGAGGCGCTCTCAAGTTCGGTCGGCATGAAGGAGCAGGGCATGGCCGCCCGGAAGATCTTCGGCCTGTGGGCTTCGCTTGCCTTGATGACCGGCTTTGGCGCAGCGTTGGGCTACATGGTCGGCGGCAGCCTGCCTCGGGTAGCAATTGCGGCCGTAGAAGGCGCGGCCTGCCTTTTAGCCACAAGTCTTGTCAGGACGCAGCCTCTGATACAAGTCGCTGGTTCGGTCCATCCGGATGAGTCTTTCGTAGGTCTGCACGGCGACCGCAAGGCGCGTATAGCCCTCCCAGATTTTCTCGTGGCCTGGCCACGGATCGTTCTTGCGGTTGAGGTATCCGCCGAGCATGGCCATCGTAAGCACCGCCAGCCCGAGATTGTCGGGCGCGGTCAGCTTGCGGTCGGTGGCAAAGTCCTTGAGCGCCATGATCTCGATGTCGGAGAACAGGATGTCTGCCGGCAGTTCCGGTGTCTCGCGGCCCATCATCGTCATTGCCATCAGCCGCCATGCAATGACCGCGTTGATGGTTACGGCCCGCTCGATGCGATCGCCGGTGCGATGACCGAGGTATTCGACCTTGCAGCCTGATTTCAGGACCCGATGCCAGTCCTCGATGCGCCAGCGCAGGCGATACCATTTGAGGATCCGCTCCGCGTCGCGGTCGGAGGCCACCGGCAGGCTGGTCAGCAGGAACCATTCGAGGGGCTTGTCCCCGTCCGGCGGCTCCGGCTCGTGGACATGCACGAGGTTCAGGCGGATCGGCGCCTCGTTCCGGAAGCCGCTCGTCTCGGGCGGCGGCAAGTCGACCGCACACCAGCGCAGTTCGACAATCGCCGTGCGCGCTTCCCGTTTCCCGCGCGCCTTCTGCCGTCGCGTTCCCCGGCGCGCCGAACTGTGCGCCACATGGATCTCGAGCCGCTTGCGTACCGGTTGTGCCTGGGCCAGATCAAAGAGCTTCTGCTTCCGACGTCCGAGCGACCGGTTGTGCTTCGCGCGTACCAGCAGATCGACGCTACCGAGGCGGCGCTGCTCGACAAACAACTCGAACACATCGCCCTCCCGGTCGGCAATCGACACCGGGCGCACACCGTCCAGTTCGCGGGCCAGCCGGTCGCAGTCCTGCAGTCCCCGCACCCACCGCTGCGTCTTGCGCTCTTCGGGCGGCTTGTCCTTCTCCGCCGCACCGTCCGGCGCCTCGTACTGGATGTGCGGAACCCCCAGCGGGATGCCGTCGCCATTGACCGCCAGCATCGAGTGCATGTGCAGCCCCAACGTTCCCGAAGATCCCTTGTTCCGGCCGATCAGCCCGAGGCCCGCGCAGCCGGGATGCTCGGCGAAGTTCAGATCGCTTCCGTCCTGGATGCACAGAACCACATCCGACCCCTGCATCCGTTGCAGCGTGCGCGCCCGGTGCGGCGCCAGAATGTTCGTCGGCGACACCTCCGAATCCGCCGGCTGGTCGATCATCCGGTAGTAGCCCATCACCATCGCCTTGTCCGCCTGCGCGGCCGCCGGAAAGGACGACATCGGGTGGTCGGCCTGAACCGCGGCGCTCTTCACCAGCCGCCTGCTCAACCGTATATCGCCGAGCGGTGCCGAACCAAACTCGTTCTGCGCCCATTGCTCGCGATCCAGGCCGTCGCCGGCGCCGATCGCGGGGAGCGGCGCGCGTGGCGGGATCCCCAGCCGCCGACGCCAGTTCCTGGTCAAGGGAAACACCCACACCGACTTCACCGGCACCTGGGCACCGGTCGCCGAAAACCGACCGCGGCCGGTCGTCTCGCCGACTCGGTTCCAGTTCGACGCGGCGAGGCTGGCGCCGTCGTGCTGTGCAGAATCGAGAAAAGTCTCCACCAGCAGCGGCCGGTAACCATAGTGCTGCTCAAAGTCTGCACCCAGACGCCGCAAGCAAAGACCCAGCGCCTTCGAGGCCAGGTTCCGGCAGTGCACTGACGGACGGATCAGGAACCGGCTCAGTCCCACCACCCGATGCAACTGGCGCTCTCGCAGGGCCGTGTCCCAACCGATCCACTGGTCCCGTGCCGCCACCGCCAGCGCCGAGGCCGCAAAGCCCAAAGCCCCCAGAACACCGTGATCCGAGACAATCAGATAGCGAAGCTGCGCTCCCGCATGCCGCGCCGCCCCGCGAGGATGCTCCCGTGCCATCAACTCGTTCCAGATCCGGCGCTCGCCATCGCTATCCACCAGCACCAGCGACAACCCCGCCACAGCGTCAACACGCGAAGGAAGCCCCTCCGGAACCGGAACCGGGTGCCCAAGGCCGCGAGGCGCGCCGCCGCCGCCGCCATTGCGCGGTGCTGGCAGCATGATCCGGTCTCGTTCGGCAAGCGTTCGCAGCGCTTTCATGCAGCCCGCCTGTTGCGGCCGGCCAAGCGCATCGTGAAATCCGAACACTTCGCACACCCGACGGCCGAGCGCGGAACGACTGGCGAATCTCTCCGTAGCCATCAGCATGCGGACGCGGGCCACGCCCGCAGCGCTGGAAACGCTCGACAAAATACGGTTCTGCTCGTACATACTTCATAGAATGCACCCGATCCCAAACCGTGTCAAGTGAAAACTTGTGTAGCATGGGCAGGGCGCGGCTGCCGGCGCCATGCTGACCATGATCGCTGCAGCCATGATCCCGGAGGCCGCATATCGGGGCGGTCCCGTCGTGTCCGGTGCGGGAACGATGCTCGGATTCGGCGCGGCAATCGCGTTCAAGTTGCTGGAGTAGGCTGCGGGAGCCGCGGGCTGACCGGAAGGGCGCGATGTCGGTGCGGCCTTCACCAGGAGCCGCTCGGAATTCCGGGGCCGGAGCAGCCTGCTCAACCCGTCCGGGGGCTCGCTTTCGGCTGCGGTCTGGACGTTGTCTCAGGGAGCAGTCCCTGCGGCCAGTACCGCAACGTGAAGAGCAGCGTCAGCCCCATCAGCAGTGTCCGCATGTGCGGCGCGGACCGGAGCAGGTGTTCGCGGACCGGACTGTCCGCTTCCAGGCCCGCCGTCAGTGTCTGCATCAGCCAGGCACCCACGGGCTCTGCCTCGATCCAGATGAACCACACGATGAAGCCGCCCAGTACGGCGCCGAAATTGTTTCCGGAGCCGCCGACAATCACCATGACCCAGATCAGGAAAGTGAAGCGGAGCGGCTGGTACGTCCCGGGCGTGAATTGCCCATCCAGGGTGACCAGCATTGCACCGGCGATGCCGATGACTGCGGATCCCAGGATGAACACCTGGCGGTGGCGGAACACCACGTCTTTGCCGAACGCCGATGCCGCCTGCTCATTGTCCCGGATTGCACGCATCATGCGGCCCCAGGGAGAGCGGAGCGCCCGCTCCGAGAGGACCAGAAGCAGAACCAGCACTGCGGCGAACAAACCGGTGTAGCAAAGTTTTACCGTGATGCTGGAGGCCTCGATGACGGATTGTCGGAGGGCTGCGCTCTGAGCGGCCGCATCCAGCCCCGACAGGTGTCCACCCTGGAGCCATTCGACGAACTTGATGAACGCGGCATTCTGCTGGAGGTCCACTTCGTACGGCACAGGGCGGGGCAGGTTGGTCACGTTCTTGACGCCCCGGGCCAACCAGTCCTCGTTCTTGACGGTGGCGATTACGATTTCGGCAATTCCGAGTGTGGCGATGGCCAGGTAATCGGATCGGAGGCCGAGTGCGATCCGGCCCACGAGCCAGGCGGCGGCGGCGGCGAAGATGCCGCCCGCGACCCAGGACAGGAGTATGGGCAACCCCAGGCCGCCGAGATATCCGGTCTTTGCAGGATCGACCGCTTCGATCGCGTCTGTGGCCGGATCGAAGACGGAGCGGGCCGCGAGGTACCCGGCCACGGCGAGCACAAGGAGTACCGGCACGCGGCCCCTGCGGCCCCGCAGGCGCTGATGGGCAAGGATCGCCAGGACAGCCGTTGCGACCAGGATCGCCAGTGCGAGAATGAGAGGCTCGCCGCCAGCGGCCCACGCCTCCGGGACCGGAGGCCGGGCGATCAGGACGCAGGCAAGTCCGCCGAGTGCGGCGGAAGCCATTGCGCCGGCATTGAATATGCCCGCATAGCCCCACTGGATATTCAACCCGAGGGACATGATCGCCGAGATCAGGCCTAGGTTGAGGATGACGAGGCTGACGGACCAGGATTGGACGGCGCCGATCAGGAGGAGGATCGCGGCCATTGCGCCATAGCAGGCAAGGGTTCGGGTCGTCACGTCACCCGCCCCCGGAATATTCCGGTCGGCCGGATGAGGAGCACGGTGACAAGAATGATGAAGGAAATGGCGAACTTGTAGTCCGTGGACAGGAACTGGACCAGCCCGTCGGGCTCCAGTTCCTCCGGCAGGAAATAGCGGAAAAACTTCTTGTACGCATACGTGATGCCGATTTCGGAGAATGCCACGACGAAGCCGCCGGCGATGGCGCCCACGGGCTGACCGATGCCGCCCACGATCGCAGCCGCGAACATGGGCAGGAGCAACTGGAAATACGTGAACGGCTTGAAGCTCTTGTCCAGTCCGTAGAGCGTTCCCGCGATCGCGGCCAGAGTGGCGGCGAGGATCCAGGTGACGGCGACGACGCGCTCCGGGCGGACGCCGGAGAGAAGCGCCAGCTCCTCGTTGTCGGCGTAGGCCCGCATGGACTTGCCGAGGCGCGTGCGTTGCAGGAACCAGAAGGTGGCGGCAACCGAAATTGCCGCCGCGGCGAGGGTCACGACCTGCGTGTAGCGGATCGCGATTCCTTCGCGGATTCCCAATGCCTCGCGTGTTTCCCGTGCTGTGGCGAGGAATCGCGTTCCGTCAAGGAACACCTGGTCGTCGGGCCCGATGATCATTCGCACGACGCCGTTCAGCACGAACATCAGGCCGACCGAAACGATTGCGAGCACCACTGGCGGGCTCTTCCGAACCCGGTAGAAGCGAAAGATCACCCGGTCCGCGGCCAGGCTGAGCAGGATGGCGGCCAGGATGCCGAAGGGGAGTGCGAGCAACGCGGTGGGGAGCGGCGCGATGGTGACTCCCCAGGTCTGGAGCTGCCATGTTGCCAGGACAACCGCCATGGTGCCGAAGGCCATGAGGTCGCCATGGGCAAAATTCGCGAAGCGCAGGATCCCGAAGATCAACGTGATTCCGAGCGCGCCGAGCGCCAGTTGAGAGCCGTAGGAGAGAGCCGGAACCAGGATGAAATTGGCCAGGAGGGCGGCTGCGTTCGCCAGTTCCATGGCTCCTAGCCTCCCAGGAAGGAGCGGCGGACCTCCGGGTTCGCGAGGAGCACCTCGCCACGGTCCGTGTGCCGGTTCTCGCCCATTACGAGCACATAGCCCCGATCGGCGATTCCGAGGGCCTGCCGCGCGTTCTGCTCGACCATGAGAATCGCGATTCCGCTCTCCGCGATATCCAGAATGCGCTCGAAGAGGTCGTCCATGACAATGGGCGATACACCCGCCGTCGGCTCGTCCAGCATCAGCACATCCGGATCCGTCATCAGCGCCCTGCCGACAGCCACTTGCTGGCGCTGACCGCCGGACAACTCTCCGGCAGCCTGGCGGCGCTTCTCGGCAAGAACCGGGAACAGGGTGAACACGCGTTCCATTGCGCGCCCGATCCGGTCACGGCGCAGAAAGGCGCCCATTTCCAGGTTCTCCTCCACGGTCATGCTCGGGAAGACATTGTGGCTCTGAGGCACGAACGCCATGCCGGCTCGAACCCGCTCGGGCGGGGGCAGGCGGGTGATTTCCCTGCCGTCGAGATGCACGGCTCCCTCGGACAGGACGGCCATTCCGAACAATGCCCGCATGGCGGTGGACTTGCCGGCCCCGTTCGGTCCGACGATCACCGTGATCTCTCCCCGATCTGCCGCGATGTCGCAGCCATGGAGGATATCCGGGCCGCCATAGCCGCCCCGGAGTCCGGTGCCCGTAAGCAGGCTCATGCCCGCTTGCTCCGGGTGGGCGTTCCGCGACCGAGGTAGCACTCGATAACGCGTTCGTCGGCGCGAACAGCCGGCGCGGGGCCCCTTGTCAGCACCGTTCCCTCCGCCAGCACGATCACGGGATCGCACAGCAGCGAAATGAACTCCATGTCATGTTCGATCATGCAGAAGGTGTAGCCATGTTCGGCGTTAAGCCGGAAGATTGCCCTAGCGATGGACCGGAGCAAGGTGCGGTTGACGCCGGCGCCGATCTCGTCCAGCAGCACGACGCGGGCGTCCTGCATCATTGTCCGCCCGAGTTCGAGAAGCTTCTTCTGGCCGCCGGAGAGGTTGCCTGCGCGCTCCGTCGCCACTTCGCGGAGTTGAAGGAATTCGATGACCTCCTGCGCCCGCCTGCGGACTTCCGCCTCCTGGCGCCCCACTTTCCGCGGCTTCAGCCATGCGCCGAATAGCCGCTCTCCCTCCTGGCTGGCGGCGACCGCCATCAGGTTCTCCTCGACGGTCAGCGACGAGAATTCGTGCGCGATCTGAAAGGTGCGAAGAAGCCCGAGGCCGTACCGTTCATGGGGCGGCATGCCGGTGATATCGATTCCGTCGAGCAGCACGCGGCCGGACGTTGGCGGATAGGCTCCGGCAATAATGTTGAAGAGGGTGGTCTTGCCCGCTCCATTGGGTCCGATCAGACCGGTTATCGCGCCTGTTTCGATTTCCAGCGATACATCGTTGATCGCCTGCACGCCGCCGAAGCGCTTGTTAAGATTCTCGACGCGGATCACGAGGGCGACGGAATTCGGATTGGGACCGTGGCGGTCGGACCCCGTGATTCGGGGCCCGGCCGCAAGCGGGGTTCAATGCTGGGCGACGACATCGAACATGTTGTTGCGGATCTCGAATTCCTGGTAGGTGCCGAATGTGTTGCCGCCTTCATCGAGTTCCACATTGGTGGCGCCCTGGTAGTCGACCTCTCCTCCCTCGGCGAGGATCATCAACGCCTTGGCAAGTTCGCCGGGCCCGATTTGTTCGCCAGGGGCGTTTGCGACGTCCAGGACCTTGGATTGGATCGCAGCGCGGTCGGCGGAGCCGGCGGCCTGCGCAGCAAGGATGATCAATGCCGCGGCATCATAGGATTCCCCGCGGAACGGGCCGCTTTGATCCGCTCCCGCACTCATTGCAATCTCCTCGAACGCTGCCGCGTTCGGGGAAGTGCTACCTGGCGCCGTGGCGATGGATCCGGCGATGGAGTCCCCGAAATTGTCGATCAGCGATTGGCCTACCATTCCGTCCGCGAGGATGAATTGGTCGAATGCGCCGAGATCCAGCGCGGCCTGGATGATTCCCTTGCCGCCTTGGTCAAGATAACCGAACACTGCGAGGTGCTCCGCGCCGGAGGCGGAAAGCGCGCCGACTTCTGCGGAATAGTCTCCCTTGCCATCCTCATGGGATGCAGAAAGCGCAACCTCGCCACCCAGGCCCTCGTATGCAGACTGGAAGGAATCGGAGAGCCCCTTGCCATAGTCATTGTTGGTGTAGGAGATGGCGACACTGGAAATGCCGCGGCTCATGACAACCTCGGCGAGCACCTGGCCCTGGCGCTCGTCGGAAGGGGCGGTCCGAAAAAAGAGCCCGTTGTCATCCAGTGTCGACAGGGCCGGGGAAGTTGCCGAGGGTGAGATCATCACGATGCCGTTCGGCACGGCAACCTGGTTGGCCACGGCGGTTGTGACGCCGGAGCAGTCCGCCCCCATGATGGCGGCCACGTTGTCCGTATTGACGAGCTTCTCGGCGGCGGCCGTTGCTGCGGCGGCGTCGACGCAGGTCGAGTCCCCGCGCACGGCTTCGATCGACGTTCCGCCCAGGAATTGGCCGGAATCCGATGCTTCGGATATTGCAAGTTCCGCTGCGGCCGCCATGGCTGGAGTAAGGGACTCGATAGGACCGGTTAAGCCCAGCAGAACACCGATCTTCACGGTGTCCGCCGCTGCGGTTTGTGCGCCAAGGATGACGGCCGCAGCGAGCAGGATTCTCTTCTTCATTTCAATTCACCTCGTTCCGATGGAATTCGAACGCGACCCCGGCCAGGGCCGGGCGTCTCGAAGGGGGGAGGAATGGCAAAGGCGGCAAGGGCCCTGGACGCGAACGGCACCCGTCGCGATGCGCGGCCCCGAGCACCATGGCGGCCCGCTCCCCTTCGTCAGGATGGCCGGTCAGCATGGGCGAGCGTCATCAAAGGCTCGCCCGCCCTGTAACCAGTGCCACCAGCCGGCTCGCGGCAACTGACGATGGAATGCGCCAAGCCGTGGTTCGCCGGCAGATTGGTTGCATCTTCGCAAAATTCGGTCGTACGGGCAAGGCGGTGGCCTTGTCCGGCGACCGACCTGGGCCTTCGCATGATTTGGTGTATCCGATTTGGTAAGGGCTCCGCATGTGGCAGGCGATTGTGCCAGCAGCAGTGCAGGCGAGAGCGAGCGTTGCGCCGGCACGAGTCACTGGGTCGATCCGGTGCCGTTCTTCACGAATGGGGAGCCTCAGTTGGATTCAGACGGACGGGAGCGGCTCTCGGACCCGAATTTGTAGGGATTCCCGGTAGTGGGCCTCATCGCGGAGAATCGAGTTTCGAGTGGGTGCTGCATTGGACCACGGACCCGACCATCACGCGAAGGGCCGCATCCACCCGGGCGTCGGGCGGCTGTTGCGGATGAGGTCGGGGAAGGGCCGGAACCAATGCGCCGTTGCGCTTGCGGTTTCTGTCGCTCCGGGGGAAGTCGATGTATGCGAAGGCTCGCGCTCCATTGCCCGGCGCCAGCGACAAGCCAATTCCGTTGTGACCTGCCGATTCGATTGGAGATGCCCATTGAGTGGCGCGTTTTTCAGTCAAATGGGGAAACGGCCCGCGGCACCCCGAAACACGGGTGGCCGGGCGATGTATCCGGTGTTTGGATGCGTGTTTTGCCATTGCCGTTCTCGCGTACGCGATTCCACGTGAATCATCGCCTCCCGATGGCTAGAATCGCCGAATGCGCCCCGCAGGACGGGCGTCTGCCCAGGGGATGCCGTGCTGCACCTGATCAAGCTTTGCGTGGGAGTCAGATCGCCGGCGGATCTTGTGCGATGGCAGGTGGAGCACGCCGCGTCCTGTCGCGCCCAGGGGCTCGATTCCAGGCCACAGCACCGCACGCGCAACATGCCCAGAAGGCGCGACGAGGTGCTGGATGGGGGGTCCCTATACTGGGTGATCGACCACGTAATCCGACTGCGGCAGCGCATCACGGCAATCGAGGCGGGTGAGCGGGCGGACGGGCGCGCATGCGCGATCCTGGTGCTCGATCCCCAGCTTGTCCCGACCGAGCCGCTGTTTCGCCGGCCCTTTCAGGGCTGGCGGTATCTCGACCCCAAGGACGCTCCGCCGGACCTCGTGCACTTCCCTTCCGATAGTGACGTAGCGCCGGAGCTTCGCCGCGCTCTCGACCAACTGGGTTTGCTCCGCTGGACCGGCGGGGAGGCGGGAGCATGAGCGCGGGAGTCCACACCGACCGGCGGCTCTGGCGCAGCCGCCGAGCGAACTTGCTGCGGAACGGCCGCCATCCTCTCCACGACGAACTGGCGGTCTCCTTCGAGGAGCGGCTCTCCGGCATCCGGAGGGAGTTTCCGACGATCCTGCTGCTGGGTGCTTGCGCAGCGGTGGCAGAGCGCCTGGCCAACCGGTGTGGGACCAACGCGATCTTCCTTGGCGATGGCAGCGCGGATCTCGCGGCCGCAGCCCGTCGGTTCGGCGCGCCAGTCGCAATGGACGAGGAGGCACTTCCTTTCGCGCCGGACTCGGCAGAGCTTGTGGTCGGAGCACTGACCCTGCACTGGGTCAACGACTTGGTGGGAGCCCTCATCCAGATCCGGCTTTGCCTGAAGCCCGATGGCCTGTTCCTGGGCGCCCTTCTCGGGGGCGCGACCCTGCATGAGCTCAGAGAGTGCCTCGCCGAGGCGGAAATCGAGTGCTCCGGGGCGCTGGGACTGCGTGTCGCTCCCATGGCCGGGATTCGCGAGCTTGGTGCCATTCTGCAAAGGGCCGGGTTTGCCTTGCCGGTAGTTGACTCCGAGCCCTCGGTGCGCGACTACCCGAACGTGGTCGGACTGATGCGCGACCTGCGGGGCATGGGAGAGGCGAACGCCCTCGCAAGCCGGGGGAAGACGCTGCGCCGTGATGTCATCGCGCGTACGGAAGCGCTGTATCGCGAGCGCTATCCCGGCCGGGACGGCGGCATTCGGGCCACTTTCGATGTGCTGCATCTGTGCGGATGGGCGCCGCATGCGAGCCAGCAGAAGCCGCTGCGCCCTGGAACGGCGGTATCGCGCCTCGCCGAAGCGCTCGGGACGCGGGAGATTTCAGCCGGCGAACGGGCCGGTTCGGTGGCCGGGACGGGCAAGATCCTCGGGAAAGAAGGAGAATTCGGGCGGTGACTGGTTCGAAGACTGCATCGCGGGCGGGACTTCCGCCCGGGCACCCGACCTTGCCGCCAGCACGGACGGCCGTTCTGCTGCTCAATCTCGGCACGCCCGATGGTACGGGCTATTGGCCCATGCGCCGCTACCTGAAGGAGTTCCTGTGGGACAGGCGGGTAATCGAGCCGCCCCCGGCGCGATGGGTCTGGTGGTGCATTCTCAATCTGATCATCCTGACGAAGCGTCCCTTTACATCCGGCGCGAATTACCGGTCGATCTGGAACAAGGAAGCGGATGAATCCCCGCTCCTCACAGTCACGCGGGCGCAGGCGGAGGCGCTGCGCGCGGCGCTGGCCAGGCGGGGGCGGGAGGATGTCGACGTGGACTTCGCGATGCGCTACGGCAATCCCTCAATCGAGTCGCGGGTCCGAAACCTGATGGAACGGGGCTGTGAGCGACTCGTCTGCTTTTCCCTCTACCCGCAATACGCGGCACCGACTACCGCCACTGCCCATGACCAGGTGTTTCGCGCGCTGATGAAGCTTCGCTGGCAGCCGGCGTTGCGAACGGTTCCGCATTACTGCGATCATCCCGGCTATATCGGCGCTCTCGCCGAATCGGTCCTGGCGCATCTTGGCGAGCGTGCGACGCGTCCGGATGTGGTCGTTGCCTCGTACCACGGGCTCCCGAAGCGGTACTTCGAGGCTGGGGATCCGTACCATTGCCACTGCCAGAAGACGAGCAGGCTCCTTGCGGAGCGGTTGGGCCCGGATGCGCCGCCGGTCGAGACCGCGTTCCAGTCCCGGTTCGGCTCCGAGGAATGGCTTCAACCCTACACGTCGGAGCGTGTGGCGGAACTGGCCGCGGCCGGAAAGCGTGATATCGCGATTCTTGCGCCGGGGTTCTCGGCGGACTGCGTCGAGACGCTGGAGGAGATCAATGGCGAAATCCGCGAGGCGTTCCTGGACGCTGGAGGTCAACAGTTCACGTACATCCCCTGCCTGAACGATGATCCGGCACATGTCGCGGCGCTGGCGGATATCGTGGAAGCGAACCTCGAGGGCTGGTGAGGGCACCGCTGGACGATTGCGGAGCAGGGTAGGATGTCCGCCTCGACTGGGCAGAGTCCTTGTGGGGGGGTCCGCCCGACGGCTTTCCGGGGCCATTGTCGATGGAGTGCACGCGCGTACGATTTGACGACACGGGCCAACGAGTGAGGCGCAATGATGGGGAACCGATTGAAAGGAAAGGCAGCCATCGTAACCGGGGGCGGGTCGGTCGGGCCCGGAATCGGCAACGGAAAGGCGGTTGCGATCCTGTTTGCGCGAGAGGGCGCCCGTGTCATGGTTGTCGATTCCAACCCGGAGGCTGCCGAGGAAACCAGGCGCCTCGTCGAGGAAGAAGGGGGATCGTGCTTCACTTCCCGGGCGGATGTCACCGTGGCGTCGGACTGCGAGCGGGTGGCCCGAGAATGCGTTGGCGAGTTCGGATGTATTGACATACTTCACAACAATGTCGGGATTGAAATCCCCGGCGGAATTCTTGATATCAACGAGGAGGACTGGGACCGGACGCTTGACGTCAACCTGAAAAGCGTCTTCCTCATGTGCCGCGCCGTCTTGCCGCAAATGGTTGATCAGGGTGCCGGGTCTATCGTCAACATTTCTTCGATCAACGGAATCCGCACGCTTCCGGCACTGTCCGGCGCCTATGGGGCGTCAAAGCTCGGTATGGTGGCCCTCACGCGCGAGATCGCAGTCGAGTTTGCTTCGAAGGGGATTCGGTGCAACGCGGTGCTTCCCGGCATGATGCGCACTCCGTTTGTGGAAGCATCGCTGACGCAGGCATGGGGCGGCGATGTTGAGGAAATGATGCGCCGTCGCGATGCCATGATTCCGGTCGGCAGGCAGGGCGAATCCTGGGATACCGCCCAGGCGGCGCTGTTTCTTGCGTCGGATGACGCCCGGTACATCACCGGCGCGGCTTTGGTTGTGGACGGCGGCCTGACCTGCGGGGTGCAGACGGCTTCCTAGCTTGCGGGCACAGCGCGGTCGGTGCGCCTGCCGCGTGCGTGGGGGAGGTGTTCCGGATGCGTGTTTTCCGAGTTCACAAGCTCGTTCTTGGTTTTGCGGCGCTCCTCTGCCATCCCGCGCCGGCAAGCGCGGCGGAGCACATTCTCGTGCAGTCCGGTACCACGCTTCGGGATTCCGGATTCTTCGAAGCGGTTCTGCCCGTTTTCACGGAAGTGACGGGAATCGAGGTTCGGGTCGTGGCCGTTGGAACGGGCCAGGCGATCGGGAATGCCCGGCGCGGCGACGGCGATCTGTTATTCACCCATTCGACAATCGACGAAGTGCAGTTCGTGGCCGAGGGCTACGGGCTCGAGCGCCGCGACGTCATGTTCAACCACTTCGTCCTGGTCGGGCCCGCCGCGGATCCGGCGAGCGTCGGTGGCTCTCGGGAAGTAGTGGAGAGCTTCCGCCGGATCGCCGAATCAGGATCTCCCTTCGCTTCCCGAGGCGATGACAGTGGCACCCACAAGGCGGAACTGCGCTACTGGGCAGAAGCCGGGATCGATGTGGAGGCGGAGGCCGATGGCTGGTATCGGTCCCTGGGCGCAGGAATGGGAGCGACGCTCAACGCAGGCATCGCCATGGAGGCGTATCTCCTGACGGACGAAGCGACCTGGCTTGCCTTCGGAAGCAAGCGCGGGCACAGGATTCTGGTGGAAGGGGACCCCCGGCTTCTCAACCAGTATGGGGTCGTGCTCGTCACGCCCCATATGGGCCGCGCTGCCCGTCTCGGGGACACCCAATCCTTCGTCGACTGGATCGTTTCGGAAGAGGGCCAGACCGAAATCGCCTGTTTCCGGATATCGGGCCAGCAAGCATATTTTCCGAACGCCGGTGGAACCAGCCACGATTGCGACCGTTAGATCCGGACGGAGAAGTGTGGTTCCTCGGTACGCAGGACCGGTTCACTCCATGCCAGGGCGTCGGCTGTCAGCTTCTGGTGCGAGTGGGCTCGCTTCTGGATTTGGATGGGTTCAGTCGCGCTTGCTGCTGACTTCGGAACGCGGATGGCGGCGGAGCCGTTCCTGATAGTCATTCCTTCGCCAGTCCGCGCGAAACAGCCACTGATCTTCCGGTTGGCGCTTCGCGAGTGACCGGTCGATCTCCACCTCATCGAAACCGTTCCGCCGGGCCATGGCATATTGATCCGCGAGAAGGTGGCCGG
The DNA here is from genome assembly GCA_965222665.1 of Rhodobacterales bacterium. GTDB lineage: Bacteria > Pseudomonadota > Alphaproteobacteria > Rhodobacterales > CAZPXZ01 > CAZPXZ01. The sequence continues at coordinate 2,527,955 of CBDCUM010000012.1, read as the reverse complement.
ACGCACGGAGCCGCCCCCGGTAGCCCAGCAGGCGAAGGTGCCGGGCCAATGAGAATCCTCGTCCATCCATGTGCGACGGAAACGTGATCCGGATGAGGGCGATCCGCTCAAATGCAGGCGCGATCTCCTCCGCGCTCGCGCAGTTTTCGAGATGGAGTGCGGCGCGATCCGGCAGACCGTCAAGGCTGTCGGCTCCGCTCCACTCGACATATCCCGAGAACCAGTCGTCTTCCTGAAACCCGGTGTCGCGGACCAGCACGCTTTGGCTTACCGGTTTCCCGCCTGAACCCGGGGCAGGCTCCGCAGCCGCCGGACTGGCAGGGGAACCGGAGCCGGGGTCCACGCTCTTCGTGGCGCGAAGCACGGCGCTAGGCTCCCCTGCTCGCAGCGGCGTCGGTGTAGAGTGCGGCCTTGAAGGGTTGCATTCCGACGCGGCGGAAGGTTGCGAGGAATGTCTCGGCGTCATCGGAGCGGAGTTCAAGGTAGGCGTCGATCAGCCGCTCCACGGCGGGTACAACCTCAGTGGCGGGAAAGCCTGGTCCGGTGCGCTCTCCGAGCGCCGCAGTCTCCGTTCCGTCTCCTCCAAGCGTGATCTGGTAGTTCTCTACTCCGGCGCGATCAAGGCCGAGGATCCCGATATGGCCGACATGGTGGTGTCCGCAGGCATTGATGCAGCCGGAGATCTTGATCTTGAGATCGCCGATGGTGCGTTCGGTTCCGAGCTTCTTGACGCGGGTGGCGATTTCCTGGGCAACGGGAATTGAGCGCGCGGTGGCCAGTGTGCAGTAGTCCATTCCCGGGCAGGCAATGATGTCCGACGCGAGCCCGACATTGGCGGTCGCGAGACCTGCCCGCTGAAGTGCGGCGTGGAGTGCCGGAACATCTCGCTTGGGGACATGAGGCAGGATGCAGTTCTGTTCATGGCTGATCCGGATCTCGTCGTGCCCGAAACGCTCCGCCAGATCGGCGATGGTGCGCATTTGGCTCGCCGTGGCGTCTCCCGGAGTGGCACCGTGGGCCTTGAGCGAGATCGTGACGATCGCGTAGCCGGGATTCCTGTGCGGGTGCAGGTTGGTGTCCGCAAAGGCGCAGAACACCGGGTTCTGCCTGCGCGCCTCCTCGAATGGCTGGGTCGACGACTGGATGTATGCGGGCTCCGGAAACATGGCGCGGATCTCTGCCAGGAGTTCCTGGTCCGCACCCTCGAACGCCTTTCGCTGGACTTGGAATCGCGCTTCCACGCGTTGGCGGAAGGTGTCCATTCCGTGCTCCCGCACCGTGATCTTGATACGCGCCTTGTACTTGTTGTCGCGGCGTCCGAGGGTGTTGTAGACCTGCAGGATCGACTCGACATAGGGAAGCAGGTCCGCTTCCGGCAGGAAGCCGCGGATCGCCGAGCCGATCACCGGCGTGCGCCCGAGCCCGCCTCCGACGCACACTTCGTAGCCGATTTCGTGCGCTTCGTTGCGGATCATGCGAATGCCGATGTCGTGGGCGCGAGTGACGGCCCGGTCGACGGGCGACCCGCTTACCGCGATCTTGAATTTCCGCGGCAGGAATGCGAATTCCGGGTGGTCTGTCGACCACTGCCGGAGCAGCTCCGCGGTCGGGCGGGGATCCCGGATTTCATCGGCGGCGGCGCCGGCGAAGTGGTCGGCTGTCACGTTCCGGACGCAGTTCCCGGATGTCTGGATGGCGTGCATTTCCACATCAGCAAGCGCGTCGAGGATATCCGGAACATCCTTGAGCTTCGGCCAGTTGAACTGGATGTTCTGCCGTGTCGTGAAGTGCCCGTAGCCCTTGTCCCAGCGTTCGGCGATATAGGCCAGTTGCCGCATCTGGCGGCCGTCGAGCGTGCCGTACGGAATGGCGACCCGTAGCATGTAGGCGTGCAGCTGCAGATAGAGCCCGTTCATGAGACGCAGCGGCTTGAATTCCTCCTCGGTCAGGGAACCGTCGATGCGCCGTTCCACCTGCTGGCGGAATTGCGCAACCCTTGTTCGGACGAATTTCCTGTCGAAAGCGCTGTACCGATACACGCTTCAGCTCCCTTCCTGCTTGCCGTGGTCGTAGTTGGAGGGCCCGGTGGCCCGGAAGGTCTCCCGGAAGTGGACCGGTTGGGGCCCGCTCCGGCCAGCGGAATCGGCGTCCGCGAGATAGGGGCCGATGATGACCTCCTCGCACCGCTCGGCTTCAGCAAGGCAGTGGTTCGCTTCGGCTTCATCCACGAATAGGTGCGCTTCCGCCAGGCGGCGCGTCCACGTGCCGTCGAGAGCGAAATAGACCACGCAACCCTCCAGGAGGTCGTTTGCAGTCAGCACGCAAGGCCTGAAGGCGCGAGGCATCAGACTGCTCGCTCTCGGGCTTCGAGTCCCGCTGCCATCGTCTGCAGGGCTTCACGGGGCAGCAGCCCCAACATCAGTACCACGGCTCCCGGAAAGCCTGTCTCGTCCAGCGCCTCGGGCAGCCGCAGCAGGGTCGTCGCGATCACCCGCTTGTCCGCCCGGGAGGCGTTCTCGACGATGGTTACCGGCGTCGATGGCGCTGCGCCCCGCATGAGCAGGCGCCCGCGCAGGAACGTCGCCGCGCGTTTGCCCATGTAGATCGCGGCAACGGATCCAGGCCGGGCCAGCGCAGCCCAGTCTTGCTCCGCGAAGCCGTCGACATCCTGCCCGGTGAGGAAGCGAAAATCAGAATTTCGGCCGCGGCGCGTCAGGGAGGCTCCGATGTCCGCTGCTGCGCTGGCGGCCGCCGTGACGCCGGGAACGACCTCCCAGGAAACCCCCGCTGATTCCAGCGCCTCGATCTCCTCGTCCAGCCTTCCAAACACCGCGGGATCTCCGGACTTCAGCCGGACCACATGGCGTCCGGCCCGGGCATGTCGAATCATCAGCGCATTGATGGCGGCCTGTGGCCAGCCGGGGCCGTAGCCCTTCTTCCCGGCGCAGACCCGGTCCGCCTCTCGCCGTGCGAGTTCGAGAACCTGCGAGGAGACAAGCCGGTCATGCACCACAATGTCCGCGTCATGCAGCCGATTTCGGGCCTTGAGAGTGAGAAGTTCCGGATCCCCTGGACCGGCGCCCACGAGAGAAACCCACCCGGTGGGGCGGGCGCGTGAGGCCGTCTCGTCAAAGAGGGCAAGGAGCGAAGCGCGCGCCCCCTCCACACCCCCGCTCGTGAAGGAGCGGGGGCCCCGCCGGAAGAAGAACTCGCTCCAGAATGCCCGCCGCGCCCGGCCCGCCGGCAGGCGCTCCGCCGTCGGTCGAAATGCCTGTCCGATACGTGCCAATGTGCCGAGTGACGTTGGCAGTTGTGTCTCGAATGCCGCCTTGAGGTTCCGAGCCAGAACCGGAGCCGCTCCCTCGGTTCCGATAGCCACCGTGACAGGATCACGGTCGACGATCGCAGGCGTGATGAAATCGCTGTCCTCGAGGTTGTCGACGATGTTGACAGGAATTCCGCGCAGCCGGCCAAGAGCAGCCGCGCGGGCATCCTCTGCGGCATCCTCGCTCGCGCAGTAGAGGAGGGTTGCGCCCTCCAGATCCGCGTCTTCGACCATGCGTTCCGCGTGCTGGATCGCGCCTTCTCTTCGCCAGGCCAGGATCTCCGCATCCGGATCAGGACCGAAGGCCGAGAGCTGCGCTTCGGTCTTCAGGAGGAGCCGCAGCTTGGCCACAGCCGCCGGCCCCGCTCCGGAAACGATGGTTCGCTTTCCTGCAAGGCGAAGGAAAATCGGAAAATGCTGCAAGGCGCCCACCTGTTCCCAACCGGTGTAGATCTTGCAAGATAATATAGATTTTCCGTAATCAGCGCAATACTCTTGCATATATGGGATGGAAGTCTTATATTTGGCCGAAAAGAAAAATAATGTTCTTTTTCTGGTGGAGGTAGAAATGACAGCCCAGCTTGATGTCGTCGATCGGAAAATTCTTGCGGCAATGCAGGAAGACGCTTCACGGTCCCTGGACGAAATTGCGGAGCGGGCCGGCGCTTCGCGAACGCCGGTCTGGCATCGGATCCGGAAGCTCAGGGCCGCAGGAATCATTCGCAAGCACACGGTTCTGCTCGATCCGGATGGGCTGGGACTCGAGGCTTGCTTCTTCGTCCTGATTCGGACCTCCGAGCATCGGAAGAAGTGGCAGGACCGTTTCCTGGAGACCTTGAAGGGACGTCCTGAGGTGATGGAGGCGCATCGGCTGGCGGGCGACATCGATTACATCCTGAAAGTCCGGGTGCGGAATACCAAGGCGTATGACGATTTCTACCAGGCGCTGATTTCGCAAGTGAAGATCTTCAACATCACGGCGTTGTTGTCCATGGAGGAGATCAAGTCGACGACGGAGTTCCCCCTCTGAATGCGGCGCGGAGGGTGGCGGAATTCCCGTCGTTCACCCGGCCGTCTTGCCTGGTCAACAACGACCCGCAGCCCGTTGCGGGCCGCCGGGGATCCTCGTCGTCGAGGAGCGCACACCGGTGACCGGACTTCTCGGGCAGTCCGGATGAGGAGGGGAGATTCTTGCCTTGAATGGCGGAACTCTACCCCGGGCGGCCGAGGAGGCGATCCGCCTCCTCCGGTTCCAGGCGCTCCGCGGTTCCGTTGGATACCGCGAAGAAATGGAGTTCCCTGAAGATGCAACCGGAAGGGCAGTCTCCGTGCGCATCTTCGGCAACAACGATCCATCGATCGCCTGCGCGAAATGCGTGGATATCGGGGCCATCGACCAGCATGGAATTCGGTTCCGCCGCAATGACACCTGGCAACGGCGAATACGCCGCAGCGGCCTCTTCAGCGTCCAGTCGATCGTGGAAGCAGAGCAGGGCGGACTCGAACAGCGGATAGAGGTCGATCGTGGACAGTCCGAGGTCGGAGCTGAGGGCGTCGAACTCCGGATGAGACGTGTTCAGCGTGATGCGTCCATCCTTCCCGTCCTGGGCCGCGCTTGCGACCGCTTCCCACAAGCCGGTCTCGAAATGGACAAGGACCTGGCCGGGTGCGTGGCGGGTGCGGACCTTGATTTCGCGGGCCACCGGAAACGTGTGCCGCACGAGCCGAAGAACCGGCCCTATCTCGCGCGCAAGCGCGGCCCGCTCGCCGGCATCGACCTGAAGACGTCCGGGCGGCGCTTCCAGAATTCGTTGAGCGAGCAGGGTTGCTTCATCTTGAGGCGGATGCTCGCCGCAAGGCCCGATGCGCACGGCTTCTGCCTGGAAAATCCGCGCCTGGGCTCCCGGCGCATCCCGGACACGGTTCGGTAGATCCTCCGCGTCGGCACCGCGGTCGCAGCCGGCAATGAAGAGCGCGCCCCATGTGGCGAAGGGGATTGCGGGCCTTGCGAGATGCGCAATCCGAGCGAGAAGACGAAGACTATATGGTGGCGCTTTGCTCACGGATCCTCTGGTTCAGTATTTCGTCGTTCTCGGAGTAGTCGATCGGACAGTCAATCAGATGGACGCCGGGCGCCGACAGGCACTCCGCCAGTAACCCGCTGAGGCCGTCGCTCGTCTCGACCCGATGGCCATGCGCGCCATAACATTCCGCATATGCCACGAAATCCGGATTTCCGTACTTCAAGCCCCAATCCTCAAAACCCATGTTGGCCTGTTTCCAGCGAATCATGCCATAGGAGTTGTCGTTCAGGATCAGGCAGGTCAGGTTCATGCCAAGCCGTACTGCGGTTTCGAGCTCCTGCGAGTTCATCATGAACCCCCCGTCGCCGCAGACGGCCATGACCTTGCGTTCCGGATGGACAAGGTGGGCGGCCATGGCCGACGGCAGACCAGCGCCCATTGTCGCGAGCGCATTGTCTAGCAGGACCGTGTTGGGCCCGTGGGCGGGATAATTGCGCGCGAACCAGATCTTGTAGACGCCGTTGTCGAGGCAGATTCAGACTTCCTGACCTCGTGCGCTAATTGAAGGCGGGCTTGGCGATCGTTTTGCTCGTGATTTCCAGCAGTTAGGAGACATTTGAGGGGTTGACCGATCTACGGAGAGTGGCTATAATACTGTGCACCCGATATCGACCGTGGAGACTCCCTTGAACACGCTTCCGATGCCTCCTGCCGAGGCGATCCAGATCGGCGAATCCTGCTTTTCGCACGCGGTCGAGGACGGCCGGCGGGTCTACTTCAGCAACCTGGCGCCGTTCGATTCCCACGAAGTTTCGGACAACCGAGCGCGACAGCTGCGGATTGCGCGGTTTGCCGAGCACGGTGTGCTACGCAGGGATCTGGCGGCGGCGTTTGGCGTGAACCGTTCGACGGTGCAGCGGGCAGTGAACCAGCTCCGGAGGCAGGGCGAGGCCGGTTTTCTTACGCCGCGACGGAGGCGCGGGCCGAGCGCGATCGACGCCGCGACGGCGCGGGAGGCGGAGCGGCTTCTGGCCTCGGGGCTGAGCGGCCGGGCGGTTGCGCGAAAGCTGGGGATCCGGCCGAGCACGTTCAGCCTCAACCGCCGGTCGGGTGTTATCAGAGGGGGGACGCCGAACCGGGCCGTGCCGGCGCAGGCGACAGCGTCGACGGAGCCGCAGGCGACGGCAGTGCTGGAGCCGCCGGTGGTCGCGTCGACGGAGCCACAGGCGGCGGCAGCGCCGGAGCCGAGGGTGGAGCGGAGCGAACGGGACGCACGCGACCGCGAGGCGCCGATGGGTCGGGGCACCCGGGACCTGTCACTATCACACTGTTGACACGGGCTGTGTTGTGTGGCACACATGATGCATGCAGATTGGCTTGCGACAGTTTTGCGCGGAAACTCTTTCGTGGTTTGAGTGCGCGGTCCTTGAGGGAGGCGCGAGCCGGAGCGCGCTTGCGAGCGAGTTGTGCGCTCGCGCGAACTGGCGCAACGCGCGGGGCGAGCCGTGCGTTTCGTCGGCGCGGAAGATCCTGCCGAGGCTGGCGTCGCAACTGGGGTTGAAGCTTCCGGCGGCGGCAGCGCCGCCGCCAGCGGGGGATGCATTGCCGTCGCATCCAGACCTGCATGTGGAGACGACGCTATCGGCTCTGGGAACGGTGTCGCTGGAACCGGCCGAGGGTCGCGAGGGTTCGCGGCGCTTCCGTTCGATGATGGCGTCGCACCATCCGGAGGGGGTTCCGCGGCATCCCGGCAAAGCGTTGAATTATCTGGTGATATCGTCTCGGTTCGGGTGTTTGGGTGGGATCGGCTTCTGCGCGGCGAGCTGGCACCAGAAGGCGCGGGACCGGTATATCGGCTGGAGTGCGCGAGCCCGTTGCGCGGGGTTGGGGCGGATGGTGAACAACCACCGCTTCCTGCTTCTGCCTTCGGTGCGGGTTGCGGACCTTGCCTCGCATGTGCTGGCGCAGGCGACAGGTCGGGTTGCGGACGACTGGGAGGCACGGCATGGTGATCGGCCGGTGCTGGCGTACAGCTATGTCGGCCCCGAGCATGCCGGGACCTCGTACCGAGCGGCGGGCTGGGAGGATGCTGGCGCGACATCGGGACGCCCGCCGGGCCGGCGCGGGGCGGGGCCGGTGCGCCGGGTGTGGATGAAGTCGCTGCAGGCGGGCTGGCGGGAAGCACTGTGTGAGGAGCCGGAGCGGGTTGCGGGGCGGATGGGATCGCTGCATCTTGGCGCCGACGCCGATTGGGCGGAGCGCGAGTTCGGCCGGGGCACCCATCCCGACGGGCGGGTGCGGCGCCGGATCGAGGAGATGGGGCGGTGTTGGGAGAAGCGTCCGGGAACGCCGCTTCCGGAGATCTTTCCGGACCGTGCATCGCAGGAGGCTGCGTACCGCCTGCTTTCGAACGAAAGGGTGGCTGTGGACGACATCCTCGAGGGGCATCGCGAGACAACGGTGGAGCGCTGCCGGCATGCGGGTGTGGTGCTGATGGTGCAGGACACCACCATGGTGAACTACGACAACCTTCGCGACGCGACCAGCGGGCTGGCGGCGCTGGGCGGCGGCGGCAAGGGCACCGTGGGGGTTCCCGTGCATACGACGCTGGCGGTGGCACAGGGCGGGCGCCCGCTTGGCGTTTGCGCGCTTGAGGGCGACTTCCGCGAAAGCGTCGAAGCCAAGGCCGCCCGGGAACCGGGCGTGGCGCAGGAGCCCGAGAGCGCCCGCTGGCTGCGCTCGCTGGAGCAGGCGGCGGCGGTGGGACACGCCTGCTCGAACACCCGCGTCATTTCCGTCGCCGACCGCGAGGGAGACATCTGGGGTCTGTACGCCCGCCAGGCCGAGGATCCCGCCGCCGCCGGCCTGCTGGTGCGCGCCTGCCGCTCGAAACAGCGCAAGGTGCTGGTGGACGGCAAAAAGGTGGACCTCGGCAAGCACATGGACACTCTCCCGCCCTGCGCATCGCGCAGCATCGAGATTTCCGCGCGGGGCGGCAGGGCGGCACGCAAGAAGCGCAAGGCCGTGCTGGCGTTGCGCATCGCTCGCGTCGAACTCATCGCGCCCGAAGGCAAGTCGCCGCACACGCTGCCCATGACCGCCGTGCTCGTTGCCGAGCGCAACCCGCCGTCCGGCGCTCGCCAGCCACTCCGCTGGCTGCTGCTTTGCTCCGAAGGCGAGGCCACGCCCGAATGGGCCGACCGCATCCGCCAGTGGTACGAAACGCGCTGGTCCATCGAAGAGTTCTTCCGCGTCCTCAAGACCGGAACCCGCATCGAGGACCGCCGCCTCGACGATGCCGAGGACTTGCGCAAGTGCCTCGCGTTCGACGCCATCACCGCGTGGCGCGTGTTCGATCTGGATCGCGCCGCCAGGGAAACCCCTGACAGGCCCGCCGACGAGATCATGTCCCGAGACGAAATCTTCATGCTCTATCTGGGCCTGTACGACTACCGCGTGATCCGCTGCCGGGCTCCGCCCGACTATATCCCCGACCTCCGAACCTTCGCCATCGATCTCGGTCGATATGTCGGCTTCATCCCATCCAAACGACAGCCAATGCCCGGTACCGCAAAACTCTGGACAGGAATGACATACCTCATGCAAGACACTGCCGCACTCCAACGGATGAGAAGGGCCGGAATGCTCCGCGAAACTCGCCAATGATCTCTGCGTTAACTGTGCGGTAGTGACAGACCCGGGACACGGCGGGGCGGATGCTGGCGGCAACGGGACATCTGACGGAGATGCGGCCGCAGTTTGCGGAGCCGCTGTCGGCGGTTGCCGGCGGCGGCGTGCTGGCCGGGCTGCCGATGCTGCTCAAGGAGGGGCTTCTGGACCGCGCGCGGGAGTTCCTGTCGCTGCCCAAGGGATACTACGGTTTGACCACGGTTCTGCTGTTCCTGGCCTTCCTCACCCTGGCCCGGGTGCGCAATCCGGAGGCACTGCGGCACCAGGCGCCCGGGGAATGGGGCGCCATCCTGGGCCTGGACCGCTGCCCGGAGGTGAAGACGCTGCGGGGCAAGATCAAGGCGTTGGGGCGAGACGTGCAACGGGTGCGGGACTGGCAAGCTTCCCTGGCCGCGGGATGGATGGCGGAAGAACCGGACGTGTGTGCGACCCTGTCGGTGGATGGCCACGTCAAGGTGTATTCCGGCCGCAAGGGAAAATTGCCCAAGCATTACGTGGCGCGCCAGAAACTCTGCCTGCCTGCCTCCACGAGCTACTGGATCAACGCGCTCGGCGGCAAGCCGTTCCTGTGCCTGAACAAGGCGCTGGATCCGACCATGACCCACGCGCTGGAGAAGGACATCCTGCCCGCGCTGGAGAAACTGGGCATGCTGGGCCCGGATGCACCGGACCTCACCGTCCCGGACGCCGGCGAGCCCGCCCTGACGCTGGTCTTCGACCGGGAAGGCTGGAGCCCTGCCCTGTTCCGGCGCCTCGCCCGGCGCGGGGTTGCTGTGATCACCTGGCACAAGGGCTTCAAGGGGGAGGCCTGGCCGGAGGCGGACTTCCGCACCGTCACGGTGCCCATCCACGGGCCGGGAAGCACCCGCAGCGCCACCGTCCGCCTCGCCGAGAAGAGCGTGATCCTGAGCAAGGGGCCCGAAGTCCGCCAGATCCGGCGCCTGCTGGAGAATGGCCGCCAGGTGCCCCTCATCACCACCGACCCCCGCATGCCCATGGAGCGGGCCGCCAGCGCCCTGTTCTCCCGATGGTCGCAGGAGAACTTCTTCAAATACATGCGCGAGGAGTTCAATCTCGACGCGCTGGCGGTCCACGGTTTGGAAGCACAGGATCCCGACGCCCGCATCGTCAACCCGCGCTGGCGCGCAATCGACCGCAATGTCCAGCGCTTCCGGCAGCGCCTTGGCACCCTGCGCAACCGGATCGCCGACCTGTCCAGGGGAACCCCGACCCGCGAAGCCGAAGAGGCCGTCCGGCGCCTGCAGGCCCAAAGCGACGCTCTCGACGCCGAGCGTGAAGCCCTCAAGCTGCAGCGCCGCGATACACCGCGACATATCGCGGTCGCCGAACTCGACACGAACGAGGCACTCGACGCGCTCCCCGAAGGCGAGAAACTCCTCCTCGATATAATCCGCATGATCGCCTACCGCGCTGAAACCCGCATGATGCCCGCCGTTGCCCAGACCCAGGGCAAGATCCAGCGCCCCCGCCGGCACTTGCGCGCACTTCTACGGGCCGACGCCGACGTCATCCCGGAGCACGGCAACGGCATCCTCCGCGTTCGCATACTCGGCACCGCCAGCGATGCCGGCGACAACGCCATCGCAAGCCTCCTCGAAGAACTCAACCAGACACGGACCGTCTTCCCCGGTACCAACATGCACATGGTCTATGAACTACCCGGAAAAATCGCCGAGCCCCACTTCGCGGGTGCAAAAACATGACACTCTCTCGAGTTCGAGGTCAGGAAGTCTGAGATTATTCCGTCATCCGGCATCGCCTTGCGGATCTCCCGGACCAGCCGCTGCGGGTAGATCGGGAACCGGCGGTCGTCAGCGCCCTCGGCAATGTTCGCGTCGTGGTGCGCCTTGATTTCCATCATGCGGCGGAAATCCCAATTGGTATCGCCGCGCTCCGCGAGATCCTGGTTAATGCGCCAGACAGCGTTGGCGATGTCGCCGACAACCTCCACCTGCGGGAAGTAGACCGGATCGACTTCCGCGCTTCGGAAACTGACATGGATCACTTCCGCGTCATGGGAGACTCCGACAGGATCCTCCGATGTGGCGGCCGGCCGGTCCGCTTCGCTGTGCCGGTGCATGAAGAACGGGGGCTTTTCCATGACGTCATGGCCAACATTGATGACGAGGTCCGCCGACTCGATCGCGCGGTGCACGAAGTCGCCCGCCGACAGGGCGGTGCAACCCATGAACAGGGGATGGCGCTCGTCGATGACACCCTTGCCGAGTTGCGTGGTGGCGAACGGAATTCCAAACCGGTTCACGGTCTCCGTCAGCATGCGGCTGGTGAGCTTCCGGTTGCCGCCCGCGCCGATCACGATCATCGGCGAGCGCGCCGCGGCAATCTTGTCTACGGCCGCCCTGATCGCCTTGTCCTCCGGAATGGGACGGCGGGCATAGGATGCGGCGAAGGGCAGCTCGCTTGTGGGCTCGCAGGCCACATCCTCCGGCAGCTCCAGGTGCACGGCACCGGGCTTCTCCTCCTCGGCCTGCCGGATCGCCTCGCGCAGGCGGCTCGGCAAGTTGTCCGCGGAAACGATCTGGTGGGAATACTTGGTGATCGGCTTCATCATCTCGACCACGTCGAGGATCTGGAAGCGACCCTGCTTCGATCGCTTCACGGGTTTCTGGCCGGTGATCATCATCATCGGCATACCGCCCAGGGTGGCGTAGGCCGCTGGCGTCGTGAAATTGGTCGCGCCCGGACCCAGCGTGGAAAGGCATATGCCGGCCTTGCCGGTGAACCGCCCGTAGGTGGCCGCCATGAAGCCTGCGGCCTGCTCGTGGCGGGTCAGGATCAGGCGAATCCGGTCGGACCGAGAGAGAGAGTCGAGAAAATCCAGATTCTCCTCTCCCGGTATTCCGAACACCATGGTGACGCCTTCCGACTCGAGAGCCTTCACCAGGAGGTCGGATGCCTTGATCATGTTGGTACTCCCAGAAATCCGCGCGGACACGCCGCCGTATGGTCGTCGCAGTTGCCACGCGGACGGGCGGCCTGCCGCGCGCGCTCGACAATCATCCCGCTTCCTACGCTACCGTCAAATTCCCGCGACCGCCGGCTGTGATGCCCGCCTGATCCCGGCGCCGCCGGAAGTGCGCTGCGCCTTGGAGCCGACGGTGGAGCATTTCTTCCCAAATCCCGGAGGCTGCGCACGGTATCCCGAAGTTCTCCCCGGATTGCCACTGGCTCTCGCGCACTGGCCGCTTGCCGTCACGGCATGCGGCGGCGGGCGCTTCCGGGCCTCGGGCCAATCAGCCACACGCCGAGCGCAGGGAGCAGGACGAGGGCTCCAATCATGTTTACCAGGAACATGAAGGTGAGGATTGCGCCCATATCCGCCTGCAACTTCAGCGGAGCCACGATCCAGGTCGCCACGCCCGCGCCGAGCGTGAGGCCTGTCACCATGACGGCGCTGCCTGCAGTCTCGAGGGTCCGGAGATAGGCGGTCTCGAAGTCGAGCCCTTCCGCGAGGTAGAGGCGCAACCGTCCATAGACATAGATTCCGTAGTCCACGCCAATGCCGATCCCGAGGGCGACGACAGGAAGGGTGGATACCTTCAGACCGATCTCCAGAACCGCCATGAGGGCGTAGGCAAGTAGGGAAACGCCGGCGAGCGGCAGGGCGATGCACAGCGTTGCCGCGAGAGATCGGAAAAAGATGAGGCAGAGGAGGACCACCGCTCCGTACACATAGCCCAGGATCGGGAACTGGGCGGCCTCCACCTCCTCGTTGGTTGCAGCCATGACGCCGACATTGCCGCCGGCGAGGCGGAAGGCGATCTCCGGATCCGGGTGGGCGGCCGCGAATTCCCTGGCCGCATCGACAACGCGCTCGATGGTCTCGGCCCGGTGGTCTTCGGTGTAGATGAGCACGGGCATAACGCTGCAATCCGTGTTGAGCAGGCCGCTCTGCGTCGGAACGAATGCTCCGGCTTGCGCCAGCACATAGGGGTCTCTCGGGACGGTCCACCATTTCAGGCTGCCTTCCTTCAATCCGGAGGCGACCGTTCGCACGGCTCCCGACAGTGCGCCTACGGACTGCACTCCCTCGACATTGGCCATGTGCCATTCGAATCGGTCGAGAAGGTCCACCAGCCGGTATTCGATACACGCCTCCGGCCGCGTTTCCGCGAACACCGAGAGGACATCGACGCCGATTTCGAAGCGCTGGACGATCGCGGCCACATCCCGGTTGTAGTTCGAATTCGCGCGCAACTCCGGCGCACCATGATGAAGGTCGCCAATGCGGACGGACAGTGCAAAATACGCGCTACCGCAGACGAGGATGGCGCTGGCGGCGATGGCGACGAGGGAAGGGCCCCGCCGTGTGATACGGGCGATCATCGCCCACAGCACGTGCAGCCGGCGATCGCGGATCAGGGCGCCGCGGCGGTCGCGCTCACTGGTGCTGGCGAAGGAGAGCAGGACCGGCAGCAGCGCCAGGTTGGTCAGGATGATGGCGGCAACGCCCAACGATGCGGCCACGGCAATCTCCTGGATCACCGGCACCTTGATGAGGGAGATGGTGATGAAGCCTGCCGTGTCGGAGGCGAGTGCGACAGTCCCCGGCAGCAGGATGCGTCGAAAGCTGGCTCGCGCCGCTCCGAGGGGCAGGACGCCCTGGAACGACTCTGCCTGCATGGCGCCCACCATCTGGACCCCGTGGCTGACGCCGATCGCGAACACAAGGAAGGGAACGAGAATCGACATGGGATCGATTCCGTATCCAAGCGTGACGAGGGAGCCGAGCTGCCAGACCATGGCGGTCAGGGCGGATGCGATCGGCATCAGTGTGAAGCGGAGGGACCGCGTGTGGACGAAGAGAAAAAATGCGGTAAGGAGAATGGCAAGGAGGAAGAACATCACGACGCGGGTTGCACCGGATGCGATCTCTCCAACCAGTTGGGCAAAGCCGATGATATGAACGTCGGTCTGTCTGTCCGGCCCGCCGGCCTTGGCGCGGATCTCTTCGAGCGTGCGGGCGACGTTTCGGTAGTCGAGCTTCTCGCCGGTGTTGGGGTTGACCTCCTGGAGCTGCGCGCTTACCAAAGCCCCGGAAAAGTCGTTTGCGACCAGCCGGCCCCTGAGGCCGGCCTTGAGGATGTTCTCGCGGACCTGCGCGAAGCCGGCTTCGGTTGGTTCGAAGTCGGCAGGAAGCACGTTGCCGCTGATGATGCCGTCCTCAACCGTTTCGAGATAGCGGACGTTGGGAGTGAAAAGGGAATAGACCTGCGTCCGGTCCACGCCGGGCAGGAAGAAGACGGAGTCGGTTACTTGCTCCAGAACTGCAAAGAACTCGGGGGTGAACATGTCGCCGTTCCGGGCGATTACGGCGACGGCCACCCGGTTTGCGCCGCCAAACTCGTCCCGGTGTTCCAGGAAGGTCTGCATATAGGCGTGCTCGACCGGAACCAGCTTCAGAAATCCTGCATCCACCCGGAGACTTGCGGCCTGCCAGGCCAGGGCGAGTGTGACCAGCGCAAAGAATGCGAGGGTAAGCCGGCGGCGGCCGAACACCAGGCGCTCGGCGGCTGCTGTCAACCAGGGCACCCTCCGAGCCATTCCTCGGGCCTACTCTGTGCCGGGAAGCGGCGTCAGGCCGGCTTCCCCGAGAAGCAGGATTCCGCTGGCCGGTGTCTCCAGCGCAGTCGAGAGCCCCTGTCGCGAGAGCAGCGGCCGGCGGGACACAGTGTGGCCCCCGTCGTCGCTGACAAGCACCTCCCCGGCGAGCCCGGTCGCGAGAATCCGGCCGGAACGGGTTCGGATGAGGCCGGTCAGTGTCGCGACCGTGCCGGTCTCGATGCGCGTCCAGCTTTCGCCGCCGTCTTCGGAACGGAAGAGATTGCCCCTCAAGCCGGCAACAAGGACCGTGTCCGGATCGAGCGCAAGCGCGGCGAACCATGACCCTTCGTAGGGCGAAGGCAGTGTCGTCCAACTCTCACCGCCGTCGCTGGATCGGTAGAGCGCACCCGATTCGCCCGCCAGATAGATCCTGCCTGAGGAAGCTGGGGCGATGGCGTTGATGTGGAAGTCGTCCTCCAGCTCGCTCTCATCCGCGCGGAGAAGCGGGGGGCCGTCAGGCGCAGCCCTGCCGATGCTCCAGCAGCCATTCCCGCAGCGCCAGGTGCTGCCGCCATCCTCGGTGGAGAGGAACAGTCCAAAGGCGCCTGCCACAATGCCGCGGCTCTGGTCCCGGAACCAGACATCCAGGAGCGGCACCTGCCACCCGGGCTGGTAATGCGCGAGATCCCAGGTAACCCCTCCGTCCTGCGTGTGGAGAATCGTGGCATCGTGCCCGACCGCCCAGCCGAGTCGCGCGTCGAGCATGTGCACGGCGGTCAGCAATGACTGTGCGGGAACCTTCGCCTGGGTCCAGGTGGCGCCGCCATCATCGGAGAAGAGGGCGTTGCCGCGTTCGCCCACGGCGACAAGGCGGGAGCCCGCGGCCTGTCACTATCACACTGTTGACACGGGCTGTGTTGTGTGGCACACATGATGCATGCAGATTGGCTTGCGACAGTTTTGCGCGGAAACTCTTTCGTGGTTTGAGTACGCGGTCCGGGAGGGAGGCGCGAGCCGTAGCGCGCTTGCGAGCGAGTTGTGCGCTCGCGCGAACTGGCGCAACGCGCGGGGCGAGCCGTGCGTTTCGTCGGCGCGGAAGATCCTGCCGAGGCTGGCGTCGCAACTGGGGTTGAAGCTCCCGGCGGCGGCGGCGGCGCCGCCGGCGGGGGATGCATTGCCGTCGCATCCAGACCTGCATGTGGAGACGACGCTGTCGGCTCTGGGAACGGTTTCGCTGGAACCGGCCGAGGGTCGCGAGGGTTCGCGGCGGTTCCGTTCGATGATGGCGTCGCACCATCCGGAGGGGGCTCCGCGGCATCCCGGCAAGACGTTGAACTATCTGGTGAAATCGTCTCGGTTCGGGTGTTTGGGTGGGATCGGCTTCTGCGCGGCGAGCTGGCACCAGAAGGCGCGGGACCGGTATATCGGCTGGAGCGGGCGAGCCCGTTGCGCGGGGTTGGGGCGGATGGTGAACAACCACCGCTTCCTGCTCCTGCCTTCGGTGCGGGTTCCGGACCTTGCCTCGCATGTGCTGGCGCAGGCGACAGGTCGGGTTGCGGACGACTGGGAAGCGCGGCATGGTGATCGGCCGGTGCTGGCGTACAGCTATGTCGGCCCCGAGCATGCCGGGACCTCGTACCGTGCGGCGGGCTGGGAGGATGCTGGCGCGACATCGGGCTGCCCGCCGGGCCGGCGCGGAGCGGGGCCGGTGCGCCGGGTGTGGATGAAGTCCCTGCAGGCGGGCTGGCGGGAAGCATTGTGTGAGGAGCCGGAGCGGGTTGCGGGGCGGATGGGGTCGCTGCATCTTGGCGCCGATGCCGACTGGGCGGAGCGCGAGTTCGGCCGGGGCACCCATCCCGACGGGCGGGTGCGGCGCCGGATCGAGGAGATGGGGCGGTGTTGGGAGAAGCGCCCGGGAACGCCGCTTCCGGAGATCTTTCCGGACCGTGCATCGCAGGAGGCTGCGTACCGCCTGCTTTCGAACGAAAGGGTTGCTGTGGACGACATCCTCGAGGGGCATCGCGAGACAACGGTGGAGCGCTGCCAGCATGCGGGTGTGGTGCTGATGGTGCAGGACACCACCATGCTGAACTATGACAACCTTCGCGACGCGACCAGCGGGCTGGCGGCGCTGGGCGGCGGCGGCAAGGGCACCGTGGGGGTTCCCGTGCATGCGACGCTGGCGGTGGCACAGGGCGGGCGCCCGCTTGGCGTTTGCGCGCTTGAGGGCGACTTCCGCGAAAGCGTCGAAGCCAAGGCCGCCCGGGAACCGGGCGTGGCGCAGGAGCCCGAGAGCGCCCGCTGGCTGCGCTCGCTGGAACAGGCGGCGGCGGTTGGACACGCCTGCTCGAACACCCGCGTCATTTCCGTCGCCGACCGCGAGGGAGACATCTGGGGTCTGTACGCCCGCCAGGCCGAGGATCCCGCCGCCGCCGGCCTGCTGGTGCGCGCCTGCCGCTCGAAACAGCGCAAGGTGCTGGTGGACGGCAAAAAGCTGGACCTCGGCAAGCACATGGACACTCTCCCGCCCTGCGCATCGCGCAGCATCGAGATTTCCGCGCGGGGCGGCAGGGCGGCACGCAAGAAGCGCAAGGCCGTGCTGGCGTTGCGCATCGCTCGCGTCGAACTCATCGCGCCCGAAGGCAAGTCGCCGCACACGCTGCCCATGACCGCCGTGCTCGTTGCCGAGCGCAACCCGCCGTCCGGCGCTCGCCAGCCACTCCGCTGGCTGCTGCTTTGCTCCGAAGGCGAGGCCACGCCCGAATGGGCCGACCGCATCCGCCAGTGGTACGAAACGCGCTGGTCCATCGAAGAGTTCTTCCGCGTCCTCAAGACCGGAACCCGCATCGAGGACCGCCGCCTCGACGATGCCGAGGACTTGCGCAAGTGCCTCGCGTTCGACGCCATCACCGCGTGGCGCGTGTTCGATCTGGATCGCGCCGCCAGGGAAACTCCCGACAGGCCCGCCGACGAGATCATGTCCCGAGACGAAATCTTCATGCTCTATCTGGGCCTGTACGACTACCGCGTGATCCGCTGCCGGGCCCCGCCCGACTATATCCCCGACCTCCGAACCTTCGCCATCGATCTCGGTCGATATGTCGGCTTCATCCCATCCAAACGACAGCCAATGCCCGGTACCGCAAAACTCTGGACAGGAATGACATACCTCATGCAAGACACTGCCGCACTCCAACGGATGAGAAGGGCCGGAATGCTCCGCGAAACTGAACAATGATCTCTGCGTCAACTGTGTGGTAGTGACAGGCCCGCGGCGGCGGCATCCAGCAGGAGCGACTTGTCGGCCAGCCGCGCGTTGACGGCGGGGGACTGGGCTGGGGTGGGGGATGCCGGCGCCAGACAGAGGATGACCGCGAGGGACAGCCAAAAACCGGAGTTCGTCACCGCTGGCAGCGGAAGGCAGGCTTCCGCCGCACTTCGCCTAGCGCCGGCCCTCCCGCCGGAGGGCGGTCGGCGTGAAGTCGCGGGCGGTCACGTCGAGATCGTGGCTGCACATCGTAAACTCGTTGTCGAGGCCAAATGCGAGGTACCGTCCGGCCTGAAGGTCCGTAGTCACCTCGAGGGTCGGCCAGATCATCGGTTTCTCATAGTAGTTGATGGCATGGCCTTCACCGACGCGCCAGAGATCATCCCGGTTGTCATACATGTCCACCGTCAGGATTTGCCAGGAATCCTCGTCGATGTAAAAGGTTCGACGCTTGTAGAGATGCCGCGCGCCCTCCTTTAGCGTGGCCTCCACGATCCAGACGCGATGCAGTTCGTAGCGCAGGAGCGCCGGGTTTACGTGCAGGGGTGTAAGGACATCTTCGAAGGCAAGCTGGTCGCTGTGCACCCTGTAGGAATTGTACGGAACGTACATCTCGCGCTTGCCGACCAGTCCCCAGTCATAGCGGTCGACGGCACCGTTGAACATGTCGTACTGATCGGCGGTGCGCAACCCGTCCGAAGTTGTGCCGGGGTTGTCGTAGGCGACGTTCGGAGCGCGCCGGACGCGGCGCTGCCCCGGGTTGTATACCCACGCGCTTCTGGGCTCATTGACCTGGTTGATGGTCTCGTGGACGAGGAGGACGCTGCCGGCAAGCCTGGGCGGGGCCAGGACCTTCTGCTTGAAGAGAACCATGATGTTTCCGAGCGCGTCCGGAGTCATGCCGGGGAGCGAGTATCGCACCTCGATTTCGACGCCGTACTTGACCAACGTGTAGTCGCCGCCGCGGGTAACCGCCGCCTGGCCGATCACGCACTCGACGGTCTCGCCGCGGTAGCGGAGCAGGTGGTTCCAGATTGCTTCGAGGCCGTCTTTCGGGATCGGGAAAGGGATTCCGACCGCGGCGCCGGCGACGCCATTGCCGTCGTCCACAAGCCGCGCAGTGGCGGCAATCTCCCTCGTGGCGTCATAGATACGCTGGGGAGCCGCGGCGCTCCGCCGGGTCGGATAGACAGCCATCTCGAAGGATGGATAGGTCTCCAGCATGCGCTGATGTCCGACGGCGAGGCGATCCCGATGCTCGTCGATGTTGGACGCGTTGATTACGAAAAGTGGCTCGTCGTCGGCGAACGGATCAGGATGGTGGTCGCCGAGTTCGAAGCCTGCAGGCGGCTCGGTGATGCCACCGGTCCATTCCGGGATCGAGCCGTCCGCGCTGCCGGCCATCTCTCCGCCGAGCGGGGTCAGGTCCGCACCGAGGCGGGCGATCTCCTCGGGGCCGATCTCTGCCCGGGCCGGCAGGCCCAGGGCGCTGCACAGGGCAATGGCTGCGCCGACGCCAAATGCGAAAGATTTCTGCATGCTCATCGGAACCCCTCAGAAGGAAAAGGACATCGACAGCGACACGAAGTCGCGGTCGCTCAGGTAGTTGGTGTCGCCGTTGTAGTTCGTGTAGCTCAGGTCGCCCTGCCACCGCTCGAGGTAGTTCACCCCGACTCCGAGCGTGAGGGCAGTGCGGCCCTCTTCGAAGGGGCCTCCGGGGCTCGGGCTGTAACCGTTCACATCATGCTGGAACTGGAGGTAGGGAGACAAGGTCGCCGGGCCGATTGCGTTGAAGTAGTCAAGCTTGGTTGCCAAGCGGTATCCGTAGGAGTTTGCGGTGGCCGCTTTGCCACTGCCCGGTGTGTCGAGAGGCTGTTCCTTTCGGTCCGGGAGGCCGTGAACCCGTACGAGCGCTGCCTCAGCGGCCAAGACCAAGCTGTCTGCACCAAGCGTCGGGCCGAAAACGCGTGTAGCAGTAGCTTGGACTTGGCTGACGTCGCGTTCGATGAAGCCCTGAAGCCCCTTGCCCTGAACGGACATTGCATAGGCATCGAGGGCTGTCTGCGGCGGACAAGGAGGTTCTGGTGTGAGGTTGCAAAGTACAGGGGCCAATCCCTGGCCGAAAATATACTCTTCGTGCAGCTGCAGGGGCTGGTCCGGATGGAAGGAATACTCTCCCTGCAACGCCCAGCCCGTGCTACCGAGCGCGGTATTGAAGCTAAGTCCATAGACTCTCAAGTCTTCGGGATATTCAATTGCGTAGGAAGCTGTCCTTCCATACTGGTCAATTGCGATCGGCCCCGTGGCCAAACCTAGTTGCGTGGCTAGGGACAGCACTGTTTTCGCATTGTCGTAGCCTTCCTGTGTTCCATATGTCGCACTCACCAGGGGCAGGCGGCTGTGGTAGTTGATGAAATAGAAGCCGAAATCCGTGTCGTTCAGCGCCTCCGCGTAGTAGCGAAGCGCGATTCCCCATTGGCCGGTGTCCCTTGGCTCGTTGTCCGCCTTGCGGGTCACGCTTAGGAACGTTTCTCGATCGACTGCCGGTAGGTTCGCTGGGGGGTTGGTCAAGACTCGGTTAATGGCAGGAATCGCCAGGTTGATGGACGGGGCGCCCAGTCCGTGATCCAAGACCTCCACGCCCTGTTCGGAAAGATCGATGTACGCTCGATTGCCTCCCGGAGTCCCGTAGTCGTTGGTCGAGAAATACGTCCCCACCGGATCAACGCGGGTCTCTTCCCAGGCCGCCTGGTAGAAACCCTCAATGGACAGGTTCGGAGTAATGTCTGTCGCCACCGAGACAATTGGCACCGGCAGAAGCCCGTCCCGTAGCTCGGCGCCCGGTTTCCGCAGTTTGGACACGTCGAACGGGTTGATGACGTTGATGCCGTTCTGGATGAACGTGCTTTCGCCCCAGTTGAGCACTTGATTGCCGATTCGGAGGTCGACAGGCGCGTCGCCAATATCGAACGACACCGTGGCGTACAGGTCCAGAACATCCAGCCCGTCCCCGACTTCGTCCTTCGCGGTCTTGGAGAGCGGGGTCCGCTCCCGCCTCCCGTTCCGGTTTTCGAAGTCGATGAAACCCTGGAATCGCGCAAAGATTCCCACCTCACCGTTGTCGATGTCGAATTCCGTGTTGAACTTCGACGTGTTGCTGAGCAGCCCCTTGTCGTAGTTTCTGGCACCGTCGTCGGAGTTGACGCCTGTCAGGCTGTCATCCCTGTCCGATACGCGCCAGGAGAAACCCTGGGAAAGTGTCGTATCGATATTGATTCGGGTTGACCCGTCACTGAACTCTGCCGCCCCTGCACCGTGCGCCTGCACGAGAATGGCGGCGGCGAGGGCCATGGCGCCCCTGGGCAGGAAAGATCGTGAGGCAACTGGATGCGGATTTGAATCTCGGCGGCTTCCATTTGTTGCGCGCATTGGCGGCTCCTCGCTAATTCTGGCCCCTATTTCGCAATTCTTGGGACCATAGCCCGAGAATGAGGGGACAGATGGTCGCTCAACGGTCATGAATTGATCATACAATAACTTTATGGCCAATTGGAACGTGGTCAAATAAGGCAAAGCAAGAGTGTTTTGCATTTAACCTTTTTGATAGCAGGAAGAAAGAGGGCTTTCCCGTGAAACCGTGCAGCGTGAGTCTGGACAGCGGTCCCGTGTGGCCGGCTTTCGGGGTGTGCCGAGAATGCGCAATGGTATGCCGAGTGATCCTGTTGCGGGACCCGCCGGTGCGTCCGCGGCGGTTCCATGAGTTGTCGCCCGGACGTTCTCTGACAGATTGAGGGCCTGGCGTTGCCTGCCGCCGGGAATGCGCAAGTGGGCCCACGCGGCGACTCGTGACCGCACCGGTAATTCAAGGCGGACGACGGCGCATCCGCTGGCCTTCCTTCATTCGTGTCTTCCGGTGCCGGTAGCGCGGTTGCGAACGGTTGATCGGCTTTCGGGCGCAGGAGGCGGCCCTGTGCTTCGCACCATCGCTGGCAGTTTTCACGGTGGGCACGGGCTGCAATTCCGGGATGGCGCGGGCTTGGGTCCCGCGGGCTCTCTGGATATTGTCGGGCGTGAGGGCGGCCGCTCCGAGGAGTGCGGCTCGTGGAGAGGTAGCCTGGGAAGCAAGGCGGCTGGAGGCGGCACCTGATTCGTTGCCCGGCGCCCCGCTCCGGGTTGCGTCGCCGTATCGCAGCCATGCGAGTCGGTCGCACGGCGCAAAGGCGAAGCGGGTAGCATTCGGGGCCGCAGAGCAGATGAAACTGGATTCGGGGAGGGAACCCATGAGCACGCCTGAGCCTGTCGGAGCAATGCGCCGGCTGGGAACGGAGAGCGCATTCGTCGTTCTCGCGCGCGCGGCGGAGTTGGAGCGCGCAGGCCGGCGAATTATCAACCTGGGCATCGGCCAGCCGGATTTCCGGACTCCGGAGCACATCGTCGAGGCCGCGAAGAAGGCACTCGACGACGGCCATCACGGATACACGCCCTCCAACGGCATCCTGCCCCTCCGCGAAGCGGTCGCCGAGGATATCGCGCTTCGGCGAGGTGCAGAGGTCAACCCGGACTGCGTCGTAATCGTGCCGGGCGGGAAAGTAACGATGTGGCATGCGATCCTGATGTTCGGGGAGCCGGGAGCGGAAATCCTGTATCCCAATCCCGGATTTCCGATCTACGAATCTGCCATCCGGTATTCCGGTGCCGAGCCGGTTCCCATTGCGCTGGAGGAAGCGCACGACTTTGCGTTCGACGTGGAATCGGTGCTGGACCGAATCACGCCACGGACGCGGCTTCTGATTCTGAACAGCCCGGCCAACCCCACCGGCGGCGTGCTTCCGCGCAGCGTACTCGACCGTCTTGCCGAAGGTCTTGAGGCGCATCCGCATGTGATGGTTCTCTCCGACGAGATCTATTTTCGCATCTCCTATGGCTCGGAGCCTCCGGCGACGATGCTTGCCTATCCGAGCCTGCGGGAGCGCCTGATTCTCCTAGACGGCTGGTCCAAGACCTACGCGATGACGGGATGGCGAATCGGATATGCCTTATGGCCGGAGAAACTGGTCGAGCATGCCGTGCGGCTCAATATCAACTCTGTGAGTTGCACGAATGCACCGACGCAGTTTGCGGCGATCGCAGCCTTGCGTGGGCCCCAGGACCATGTGGACCGGATGGTCGAGGCATTTGATGAACGGCGCCGCTTCATAGCGGACGAACTCGCGTCCATCCCGGGATGCTCGGTGTCGCGTCCGGAAGGGGCGTTCTACGTGATGCCCAACATCACCGGGACCGGCCTGCGTTCCATGGAGATGCAGAATCTGCTGCTTGAGAAACTTGGCATCGCCACGGTTTCGGGGACCAGTTTCGGGGCGTTCGGAGAGGGCTATATCCGCTTTTCCTACGCGGCCTCCCTGGCGGATATCTGCGAGGCAATGGCAAAGATCCGCGCGCATGGGGAGGCGGCCGGGTGGGGCGCGGTTCCCGAATAGGAATGCCGCAAATGTCGCCGATGCAGCGGCGGTCTGCCGTCTTCTGCCCACAAGCGTGTGAGGAGGACTCCCGGACAGGGCCCGGTTCGCGCAGCCTCAGATGCCGAGATTCAGCTTCGGTTTCCAGAACGGCCGGAAGAGTTCGATCTTCGGGCACCGGTCCATCACTACCTTCAGCCCCGCGTCCTCGGCGATTCGCGCGGCCTCGTCGTTGCGGACACCGAGCTGGCCCCAAAGGACCCTTGCCCCGATCTCTACCGCTTCGCGCGCGATCTGCGGCAACTCCGACGGGTCGCGAAAGACCTGGACCATGTCGACCGGCCGGTCGATCGACCTGAGGCTCGGATAGACTTTCAGGCTGCGGATCGTTTGCCCTGCGACCCTCGGATTGACCGGGATCATGTCGTAGCCGGTCTCATGCAGCACCCGCAGAACGCCGTAGCTGAATTTGGTGCGGTCGTTGCTGGCGCCCACCATCGCAATCGTCCTGACAGATTTCAGGATGCCGGCGAGGTAGGACTCGTCGTAGGCCTTGTCGTGGTCCATGTAACCCATCTCTCAACTCTCCCGGGGCGTTGCGATGTCGGGTTTCAGCTCGTGCGGCGCGAGAGGATCGGCGAAAGGATTGCGATAGAGCCGGTCATGGCTCTCGACTCCGACCTCCAGGGTGCAGTCGGTTAGCGGCCGCGCGACGCAGAGGATGATGTAACCGTCATTGAGCTGGCGGTTGTTGAGCGCTACCTGCGCGGCCTGGTCCACTTTGCCCGAGACCAGTCTTGCCGCGCATGTGATGCAGCCGCCGTATTTGCAGCCATAGGGCAGGTCCACGCCCTCGGCCCGCAGGCTGTCGAGCAGGGGCTTCCGGCGGTCGACCCGGTAGGTCGTACCGCCGCGGTTGGCGATGGTTACGCTGCGGCGCGTCAAAGCCAGATGTCCGAGGTACAGTCGCCGCCCGGATAGCGGGTCTCGTGGCAGCGCGCGGGGCCGTTTGGTTCCTTGCCGAAATCGACCGCGAAGTCGGGGTCGATTTCCATGCCGCCGTTTGCGGTATCGCAATTGACCATCAGCATGCAGCCGCCATTGGTGCGGATTTCCGGGTAGAACTGGTTGTCCCAGGTGGAGAAGAGCGAGGTGGTGACGTAAAGACGCTTGCCATCGAGCGAGAGCTGGATCATTTGCGGCCCCCCCGTGATCCGGAGCCCGTTGACCTCGGGCGCCTTGTCCAGGAGTCCGCCCATCCAGACCTGCCCGGTGAGCTTCGGACAGTGCGGATCGGAAATGTCGTATTGCCGGATATCCCCGTGCAGCCAATTGCAGAAATAGAGGAAGCGGTCATCCATCGAGATGAGGATCACCGAGATCACCCCCGGCACCGGAATCGGCCACTCCGGGTGCGGCTCGTTGTCGACATCAATGATCTTCTCCCACTGCCACTCCCCGCCACTGTCCTTCCACCAGTGGATGATGTTGGCGGATAACGCCGCTCCGACAAAGCCATGGGACGAGTCGGGGTCGTGGTGGAACCGCACCTCAAGCGGGATCAGCCCGTCCTCGCCGAGATAGAAACTCTTCATCGGCTTGCGAGCCGCAAAGTCCCAGAGATGCAATTCGCGCCCGTATTTGAGATGCCCGACTTCCTCCAGATCGAAGCCCGGCATGAAGGTGTTCGGCGCGGCCCATTCCGATGTTACCATCACGTTATGGCGCGGCTGGTACCAGAAATCGTAGCTGAACTTGATGCCGCCCATGGAGTCTTCCCAGCGACCGAGGATGTCGAAATTGCCGTCGAGATGCAGGTATCCGCCCGGGGCATTGCCCCGGGCGTCGCCGAGCATCGAGATGATGATGTCGGATCTGAGGCAATGGACGGTGTGGGGCGCCGAGAGGTTCGTCCTGGCCTTGATCTCGCTGCCGTCGATCACCCTGTGCAGCCTGGGCTCGCGGGGATTCGCGCCGGTGTCGACGATGTGGAGGTTCGACGAACGCACGCCCGGCACGACCAGGTAGCGCCGCTGACGGGAGGCGTCATGATGGCAGGAGGAGCATGCATTCCAGCCCATGTGATGCAGCTCGTCCCCGATCCCCGGCATTTCGAGCCGCGAGATGACCTGGGAGTAACTCGGGCTCCGGGGATCGGCGTCGATGGTTGCGAGGTAGTCCGGCTTCTGAATCCCCGTGCCGGTGTAGATCGCGATGGTGTAGAGAAGCTCCTCCCGCGGCGCCTTCAGTGCCTCTCCGGGTGAAGCGTAACCGGGACCGCGGCAATGGTCGCTCATGGGTTCCTCCTGATGATCATCGGCGGCTCGAAGGCGGTCACCGGCGGCGGATCGGAAGCCTTTTCGATCTCGACGAGACAGGAATTGGCGATCGGTCCCTGGGCCAGGCGGGAGCTGCCCTTGTCGAGTGTGAGCATGTTCGGGTTGCCGTGCTTGCATGCCGTCGGAGTGCCGGGCTCCTCCGGGTCGAACCAGGCCCCGGTCGCGATCTGGATGACGCCGGGGCGGATTCCGTCGGAAATCCACGCGCCGCAATAGCACGCTCCGCGGTCGTTGAACACGCGGACGGCGTCG
Source organism: Rhodobacterales bacterium (assembly GCA_965222665.1). GTDB lineage: Bacteria > Pseudomonadota > Alphaproteobacteria > Rhodobacterales > CAZPXZ01 > CAZPXZ01. The sequence continues at coordinate 2,502,012 of CBDCUM010000012.1, read as the reverse complement.
CCCTCGGCGATTCCGCGGGCCGCAGCGTCGTCAGGATGGATGGCGACCGGTTCGCGGCCCCCGATCTTGCCGGCCCGGCTGACCGGCCCGTGATCGAGCTGGCTGTGCAGCTTGCGCGCCGGCTGGCTCGAAATCAGGTGGAGCGGATAGCGCCCTGCGTTGCCGAGCCACTCGGCGGGCTCCATCCAGGCCGGGTGCGGCGGGCAATCGGAATAGCCAAAGCGTTCAATCACGCTCGACCAGAGCTCGATTCTGCCGCTCGGGGTTTTCAGCGGGTGCGCTTCGGGGTCGGTGTGGAAGTCGCGAAAGATCACGTCCGGCTCATCGGGCGGCGCGATCTCGAACCACCGGCTCCGGCGCAGCTCCGGCAGAGTCGGAATGTGGATGTCCGCTTCCGCGCAGCGCTGGCGGCTGTGATCGTAAATGTGGGTGATCCAGTCCCTGGCGTCCCGGCCCTCGGTGAAGGCGTCGCCGACTCCCATGTGCTTCGCGATGCCGGATAGGATTTCGTAGTCCGAACGGGCTTGACCGACCGGCTCGACAGCCTTCTCCATGTAGACCAGGAACCCGTCCCGGGGGGTGATGGCGATGTCCTCGCGCTCCAGCGTCGTCGCGTACGGGAGAACGATGTCGGCGTGCTTCGCGAGCGCATTCCAGCACCATTCATGAGCGATCACGGTGTCGGGCCTGGCCCAGGCCCGGGCCATGCGGTTCAGGTCCTGGTGGTGGTGGAAGGGATTGCCGCCCGCCCAGTAGACAACCTTGATGTCGGGATAGGGGCTGCGGTTCCCGTTGTAGTCGAACTCCGCTCCGGGGTTCAGGAGCATGTCCGAGATGCGGGCCACGGGAATGTACTCCCGGACCGGATTCTCCCCTTGCGGCAGCGCTGCCCACGGACCGGGCGTGTAATCGTTACCGACGGAATTCACCGCGCTGTAGCCGAAGCCGATGCCGCTCCCCGGCAGCCCGATCTGGCCCAGCATCGCCGCCAGCGCGATGGCCGCCCAGAAGGGCTGCTCTCCGTGGTCCTGGCGGGTCAGGGACCAGCTGACCGACAGCATGGTGCGCGAATCCGCCATCTCGCGGGCGAGCAAGCGCAGACGGCCGCAGTCGAGTCCACTGATCTCGGCGGCCCAGTCCGCTGTCTTGGCGATGCCATCGGCGGAGCCGTCCAGGTAGGCGGCGAACCGCTCGAACCCCACGGTATGGCGGTCGAGGAACGCCTGGTCGTGGAGGCCCTCGGTCATGAGGGTATGCGCAAGCCCCAGGAGGATCGCCGCATCCGTCGATGGGCGGGGCGCGATCCATTCGGCTCCGGCCTCGGCCATCATGTCGTGCCGGACGGGCGAGATGTTGACGAAGCGGACGCCGGCGGCGATCGCTTCGTCCATGCCGGCGCGCTGCCGGTGCCGACCCACTCCGCCCTGTGCGATCTGTCCGTTCGCGAGTGGCACGCCGCCAAATGCGACGAAGAGCCCGGTATGCGCCACCACCGATTTCCAGCTCGTGCCGGGGTAGACGAATTCGCGGAAGCCGCCCAGCACATGGGGAACGACGACTTCTCCCGCTGCGAAGGAGTACGTGTTCTCCGACCGGGTGAAGCCGCCGATCGAGTTCAGGAAGCGGTGAATCTGGCTTTGCGCGTGATGAAAGCGACCCGCGCTTGCCCAGCCGTAGGAGCCCGCATAGATCGCCTGGTTGCCGAACTTGCGGCGCACGCGGTCGAGTTCCTCGGCGACAATCCGTTCGGCTTCGTCCCAGGACACTTCGACAAACGGCTCCCGGCCGCGGCCGTCGCCGCCTCCCGGTCCGTTCTCGAGCCATCCCTTCCGTACCATGGGCGCATCGATGCGAGTCGGTCCGTCAAGCACGTCCACCATGCCCTGGCCGATGGGGGAGGGGTCGGGATCGTGTTCAAAGGGGCGCAAGGCGGCGATGCTGCCGTCCCTGACCTCCACCTCGTACGTGCCCCAATGCGTGCTGGTCAGTGGTCCCGGCATTCCCGATCCTTTGGCTTGCGGCTCTTGCTTCCGGCGCTCCGAAGCGCCCTACTGCCGCAGGGGCCAAGTCTCCATGACCTCGATGGTCTTGTCGAAGGATTCCAGTTTTCCGTAAGAACCGAGTCCCATTGCGATCTGGGCCGCTACGGCATTCGCGAAGCGGGCCGTCTTCCGGATGTCCCAGCCATGCGCGATGCCGGTGATCACGCCGGCAGTAAAGCCGTCGCCGCAGCCAGTCGTGTCGACCACGTCGATCCGGTGAGCGGGCATGACAAATGGTTCCCCGTCGGCAGGATCGACGTAAACGCCATCGCCCTCGAGGGTAAGCAAGGCGTTCTTCACACCTCGCTCCCGGAAGAAGCGGGCAGCTTCGGCCGGATCCCGGACGCTGGCCAGCCCGGCGGCCTCGTCGATCGACGGCGCGAAGTAATCGATATGCGGGAGAAGCGGCTCCACCAGCCTGGTGGTGGCTTCATTGGCGAGAATCAGGTCGAAGACGGTGGTGCGGCCGAGCTCCTTTGCGCGCCGCAGGAGCCGGAGGGACGGTTCGCCGTCGAAGGCGGTCAGGAGGCCGGTACCGCCGAGATGAACGATTCGGGCGTCGAGGGCCGCGTCCAGCCTTTCGTCGGGAATCTCGAAGGTCGCCGCAGTGCCCGGCACGAAGAATGCCGCTCGGGCGCCGTTTGGGCGGATTGGCAGGAGGCTGCAGGAGGTCTGCACGCTGTCGTGCCGGCTTACGAGGCCTGTCGAGACGCCGTATCCCTCAAGCTTGGCGACCAGGAAATCGCCCATGTCGTCGCGGCCGACCTCGGTGACGATCTGCCCCTTGAGGCCGAGGATGCCGCAATCCATCGCCGTGCCTCCGGCAGTGCCGGCCACGGTCATCCTGATTTCGTCCACGAATGTCGCGCCGCCCGGCGGCGGCAGTTCGCTCGTCGGGCGGCCGAGGATGTCGAGGACCAGGAATCCGACGGCGCTGAAATCGAATGCGGCCAAGGCCTATTCCTCCCTCTTTCTCAGCCCGAAGGAAAGCGCAAGCACCAGGAACACCAGGACGCCGATGCCGACTTGCTGCCAGAAGAAATTCCAGCCGATCAGGAGGAGCCCGTTGCGCATGACCGCCAGCAGGAAGACGCCCATCAGGGTGCCGACGACCGATGGCCGCCGTTCCGGGCTGAGCGCGGTGCCGATGAAGGTGGCGCCGATGGCGTCCAGCAGGAACGCGTCGCCGGAGATCGGCACGTAGGAGCGGACTGTTGCCGAGAGCAGGATTCCGGATACGCCGCAGAGGAGCGCGCAGGCAACGAAGACGAAGGACAGTTGCCGGGGCACCCGGACGCCCGAATACCAGGCAACACCCGGCTTGGCGCCGAGGGTCGCGACGTAGCGGCCGAACACCATGCGGTGGAGCAACAGGTAGACCAGGATCGAGGCGGCGATCAGCACCCAGATCGGTGTCGGGATCCCGAAGAGTCCGGTGCGGGCAATGGCGTCGAAGGACGCGGCGTATTCGGCGCGCGTCAGGTAGATCGGGACTCCGCCGTTGGTTGCGAGCCTCTGCGTCGAGTTGCCGATGAAGAGGACGCCGAGCGTGGCGAGGAAGGGATTGATCTTCAGCCAGTTGATCAGGAGCGCGTTGAGCAGCCCGACTCCGAGCGCGGCCACCAGGCCGCCGATGACGCCGAATATGCCGGCGAAGCCCGCGGCCACGGCCATGATGAAGATCATCGAGGAGAGATCGACCGATACGCCGACCGACAGGTCGATGCCCCCTGCGGCGATCACGATCGTCATGCCCAGCGCGACGATCGCCAGAAGAACGACCTTGTTGGCGATCACGTTGAACATGTTGTCGACGGTCAGGAAGCCTTCCGCGAAGATGGTGAAGAAGACCATCACGCCGGCGAACGCGGCGAGGACGATGTAATTCGACAAGGTGTCGAGAGTGAGCCTGGTGGGCATGTCAGGTCCCCTCCGCCGGCCGTGCAAAGGACGTGACCGCGACCACCAGCAGGATCAGCGCGCCCTGTACTCCGTTGACCCAGTAGGAGGAGATATTCAGGAGCTGGAAGCCATTGGCAAGGAAGCCGATGAACAGGACCGACAGCAGTGTCCCGCCGATGGTCGGCACGAACCGCCGCGAGAATACGGTACCCAGCAGTGCGGCGGCGAGGATCGGCAGGAGCAGGAGTCCGGTGCCGGGAGACGACGCCGACAGACGCGACACGATCAGGATCGCTGCGAAGCCGGCACAGAAGCCCGAGAAGATATATGCGCCGTATACATAGGCTCCGGTATTCAGCCCGGCGGCGCGCGCGGCCTCGATATGGCCACCGACGGCGTAGAGCCGAAGCCCGGCGCCGGTCCAGTGGATGGCGGCGAATGCCAGGGCCGAGAACAGGATCAGGCACCAGGCGAGGGACGAGACGCCAAGGAACCGCCCGAAGCTCAGCGCCGTCAGCATCTCAGACGAGGCGCCGACGACCGTGTTCTCCGTAATCGTGAGTTCCAGGCCGGCAGCGATGTTCATGACTGCCAGCGTGGCCAGGAGCGGCATGATCCGGAACGCGACCACGGCCAGCCCGTTCAGCGCGCCGAGCGCCATGCCCGCGAGGAGCGCCGCCGCCACGGCGATGGCCTCGTGGAAGCCGAGATTCAGCGTAATCACGTACACCGCCGCGCAGAGGCCCGCATTGGCCGCGACCGAAAGGTCGATCCCGCCCTTCTGCACATCGGTACCCGTGCCGATGAAGACCACGGTCATCCCGTAGGAGAGCACGCCCAGGATCGCCGACTGCTCAATGACGTTGAGCAGGTTGTAGGGTGACGTGAAGCCGCGCGCGGCCACGGCGAAATACAGGAGGATTACCGCGAAGGCGGCGAAGGCGCCAAGGCGCACGACCAGCCCGGCGAGCGCCCGGCGGTTCATTCCTGTCGAGGGTGAGGCCGTGCTCATGGCGCTGGCAACGGGCCGCCGCGGGCGCCGGACGCGGCCGCCAGCAGCCGTTCGCGGTCCACTTCCCCGCGGCGGAATTCGTGGGTCAGCCGCCCGCGGTGGATCACCAGGATTCGGTCGCAGATCTCGGTGATCTCCTCGAGGTCCGAGGAGAGGAACACCAGTGCCGCTCCTTCGCTCGCGAGGCGGTTCATCAGGTTGTAGATCTCGACTTTCGCGCCCACGTCGATGGCGACCGTCGGCTCATCCAGCAGGTAGACCTGGCTGTGGCAGCCGAGCCACTTGGCGACGGCGACCTTCTGCTGGTTTCCGCCGGACAGGCTCTTGACCTGGGTGCGGCCATCCGGTGTCTTGATATTCAGGTCCGCAATCAGGCCGTCCACCAATTCTGCCTCGCGCCTGCGATCGACAAATCCGCGGATTGAAAGGCGGCTGATGGACGGGATCGAGATGTTCTCGGACACCGACAGGTCGACGGCGACGCCATGGGCGCGCCGGTCCTCCGGGATCATGGCGATTCCGGCGTCTACCGCGTCGCGCGGGGCGCGGAAGTCGATCTCCTTGCCCCCGATCCGGATGGTGCCGTTGTCGGGTCGCTGCAGCCCGAAAAGGCATTCGAGTACTTCCTTGTCACCGGACCCGAGGAGACCGGTCAACCCCAGTATCTCGCCGGCGTGGGCCGTGAAGGTCACGTTTTCGAAATGGCCCGCCAGAGCCAGATCCGCAACCGCGAGGAGTTCTTCTCCGATGGACACGCTGCGGCGTGGATACATCTCGGAGGTCTCGCGGTTGGTCATCAGGGCCACAACCTCGTCGATGCCGGTCTCCGAAGCCCTCAGGACACCGACATCCGCGCCATTCCGTAGCACCGTGATCTCGTCACAGATGTCGAGCACCTCCTGGATGTAGTGGGAGATGAAGACTACCGCGATGCCCTCGTCCCGCAGCCGCCGGAGCACCGCGTAAAGGCTCTCAACCTCCTGTTGCACGAGCGCCGCGGTTGGCTCGTCGAGCACGAGCACCCGTGCCTTCCGCGCGAGCGCCCGCGTGATCTGGACAATTTTCTGTTTGGCGGTGGAGAGATCGCGCACAAGGCTCCGAGGATTGATATCCACAGAGAAATAGCGCTCAACGAGCTCCGCGGCCTGGCGGTTCATCGCCCTGTAATTCATGAACGGGCCCGAGCGGGGCTCAGCGCCGATGAAGATCGATTCCGCAACGGTTGCGGTCGGCACCAGGAGGCGATCCTGATGGATGAAGTGCACGCCTTCCTGTTCGATGGAGGCAGGGGTAATGCCGCCGAGCTCCTTTCCAAAGACCCTGACCGAGCCGGAGTCGCGGCTATAGATCCCGGCGAGCACCTTGATGATGGTGGACTTCCCGGCTCCGTTCTGGCCGACAACGCCGTGAAGCGTCCCCGGCATGACGACCAGGCTGGCACTCTCCAGTGCCTTTACCGGTCCGAACGCCTTGTCGATGGCGCGCATTTCCACCGCGGCTTCGGTCATCGATTCCATCCGTAGCCCAGCGCCTGCGATGCCGCTCCCGCGGGAGCGGCATCGCAGTTTCTCTGTTGCCTATTTCGGCAGGAAGTCGTGAGCAAGTTCCGAGGCGTTGGCCTTGTTGATCAAGACCGCCGGAACGAGCGTGAAGGGTGGGACCTCCATGCCGTTCAGATATCGCGCGACATTCAGGGCCGCGGTTCTGCCGATCTCGTAAGGCTGTTGCGCGGCCACTGCCGCCGCCGGAGAGTCCGGATCCGCGACCATCTCGACATATTCGGGGCTGCCGTCGACACCATAGGTCTTGACGCCGGTTCGGCCCGCCGCCTCGACCGCCTGCGTGGCGCCAACCATCGGCACGTCCCAGCAGGCCCAGACGGACTTCAGGCCGCTGTCGGGGCCGTGCTTGGTCAGCATGTCGGTGACATCGGCGTATGCCGACTGCACGGTGTTGGGGATTACATCGCGCAGTTCCGGATCAACGACCTCGATCCCGGGAAATCCGCTGAGCACGTACATAAGCTGGTCGTAGCGTATCTTGCAGACCGGCACCGAGTAGTGTCCGTTGAAAACGATGACCTTGCCTTCGCCGGCCATGTCCTGGACCATCTGCAGCGCCAGTTCCGCGCCGATGTTGTAGTTGTTCGACGTGGTGTTGTTGATGGCATGCGGGGTGGCCGTGTCAACGGTGAATAGCGGGATGCCCGCTTCCTTGATCCGCTGCAGCCACGGATCGAGTACATTGATGTTCCCGAGTTGTTCGATGATCGCATCGGGCCGCTGCGCGATCAGCGTCTGAATCTGGCTGATCTGGGTTTGGTCATTCCTGCCGGCGTCAAGCGCGATGACCTCGGCGCCCAGAGCTTCCAGCTGTTCGATCTGGCCTTGGTAGGCCATCAGATCCCAATGGTGGTCCGTGCCGACCACTGTGACTCCGATGGTCTTCCCTTCAAGAGACAGATCCTCCGCATTCGCGGCGGCCGCTATGGATACCGCAGCGAGCACGGCCAAGCTTCTTGTCAAGTACTTTCTCACTGGTCTCTTCTCCTCGTTGAACCTGGAACATGCGGACTTCCCCGCAGGATGCGGAGTTTTGCCATGCTGTCCACTTCGGGCAACCGTAGCAGCGGAAATGACCAATTGCATTCCTGATTCCGCCATTGGCCATTGCGCCGGCCCGGTGCGATCGGCAAGTCTGCAAGCACGCGGTTCGGGGCATCTTCGGCAATGTCTCGCCGGAAGCCGCCCGTCACACCTTGGCGGCGCGTTCCTCGACCGGCGGCCCCGCCGCTGAACCGCGCCAGAATCCCTCGGGCGCCGGGACAAATTCGCCTCTTCCCCGCCCGGCGGAGTCGCGGCCCGCCGAGCGGGCATGGGGGATACGCCCCCTGGCGGATACGCAGCCCCTGGCGGATCGAGTGCCGTCATTCGGGCCGGTATGTCGCAAATGCCGTGCCGCCTCCCAGATTGGTGAATTTGCCCCGTATCGACTGATCGCCGATGCGTTCGAATTCCCATGTCCCCAAGTCACTCGCGTAGGTGAAGGTCGCAGACAGGTTTCCCTGGTAGTCCATTTTCCAGCACGCCTGCTGGTGGCAACTCTGCACATAGCAGTAGGTGAACGTCTCGTCGGGATGAAAGACAAGCTTGGTGTAGATGGCGCCCGAAATGCCCTCCCACGTGCCGACAAAGTTGATGCTCTTGGCAGCCAGCCCCGACGGCATCGCGGCAAGCAGCAGAGCAATGATGGTCAGGCCGCAAAAACGCATACTCGCTCTCCCGTTGATTGAATCGGCGCAGCCGATCATGTCCGCAGCCAGGCGATTCTACCATGGGTTGGAGTCTTCGCATGACTCCCTGCGGGGAGCCGGGCGCGAGCACCGCCAATCGATAGTTTCCGCCGCAAGCAGGTCCGGTGTCTTCTGCACGCTCCCGGAGTCGTCACCGTTTCAGTAATTGATTGCGGGGTTGTTGCCGGGGTAGATCGTGCCGACGACCAGCATGCCCTCTGCGCTTGTGGCTTCGAGGGAATGCATTTGCCTGCGCGGCAGGAAGATGACGTCGCCGGCGGTTACGGGCGCCTTGAGGTTCTCGGTCCACATGCGGCCCGTGCCGCTGAGGATGATGAGGGTCTCTTCGTACAGGTGGCGGTGCGGCTCCGCCTTGGACCGAGGAATGTGCCCGATGAACTGCGTGACCACCCGCGAGCCCACCGATTCGTCGACCAGCATCTGAAAATAGCGTTCGGCCATGCTTTGCCGTTTCGACGGGTCCAGGGGAACGACGCGTTCGGGCTGGGCCGCGCTGAAGTTCTCCTGCATGCGGCCGGGAAATTCCGGCGCTTCGGCCCGCGGGCACGCGGACGCCATGAACCTGACGGTTCCGCTGTTCGCGCCGGCGACGCTGAATGCCTCCCCCGCGGCGACATACACTCCGGAGTGGGGCTCCGCAGCAAACCTCCTTCCCGCGATGGTCACCTCGGCTTCGCCTTCCGCGATGAAGAGAACCACCTCACGCTCCCCGAATGCGATGATCTGCGCCTCTCCCGCATCCACCTCGAAATAGAACTGGGACTGGTAGATGGATCCGAACTGGGGTCCGATGATGGAGCAGTACCGCAGGGCACCCCGCGCTTCCTTCTCTGCCCGGTCAACGGAATAGACGTAGCAGCCCCCGTTCAGCACTGCCCGTGCGCCCGGCCCCGGCACGACCTCGGGGACGGCCCGGTTTGCCTCGCTGCAGGGATCGTCCATCTGGCTTGTGCCAATGAGATTGTTGTGGGAGCCGTCGCAGAACGGAGGTGTCTTCGTGTGCTTGCATCCGCAGAAGAGGACTTCCTCTCCTTTTTGGGTGGCCTTGTAGCGAACCGGGCTGAATTCTGTCCCTTGGTGCCGGCCGTCGCAAAAGGGTTGCGAGCGGCTTCGGCCGCAGCGGCACCAGAAATAGTTCCGCCCCTCCTCGAGTTCCGTGTAGTACGCCCGGTCCCGCGCGATCCGGGGAGTTGCGTTGTCGGCGTCCATCTCGTCCTTGCCTTTCCCTCGCTCTATATCGAAACGTGCTGGTATCCTGGATCCCGCCACGCCTCGCGGGCGAGCACATCCTTGATGATCCGCACTGCCTGCCACACATCCTCGTGGCGATGATAGAGCGGGCTCATGCCGAGACGGATGGAGTTCGGGCGCCGGAAGGAGGAGAGCAGGCCGTGGTCCACCAGGGCCTCGCACACCGGTCCGGCCCCGGTATGGCGGAAGGAGACATGCCCGCCCCGCCTGGGATACTCTGGCGGGGAGTTGATTTCGACGCCGAGGGCGCCGCACTCCTGCTTCAGCGTCGCAATGAGGGTCCCGGTAAGCGATTCGTGCTTGCGCGCCACGTCTTCGCGCTTGACTGCGCGCCAGATCTCGGTCGCGGCGGAGAAGACTTCGTTGGCGATGACCGGTGGCGTGCCGGTGAGATGCCGGGCGACCCCCGGGTCGGGCTCATACTCGTAGAGGAACTGATCCCATTCCGCATGTCCCATCCAGCCGGCGATGGTTGGCCAGGCACTGGCTTGGTGCGTCGGGTTCACGTACAGGAAGCTGGGGCCTCCGGGCCCGCCGCACAGGTACTTGTAGCCGCACCCGACTGCGAAGTCCGCCCGCGAGGCGGTCAGATCGACGTCCAGCGCTCCGGCCGAATGGGAGAGGTCCCAGACCGTCAACGCGTCTACAGCCCGTGCGTGCTCGTTCATCGTCGCGATGTCCCACCGCTCGCTCGAGCGGTAGTCGGTCTGGGTGAGGTACAGGATGGCGACATCGCGGTCCAGCATGTCCAGCAACCGTTCCCGGCTCTCCGCCTTCCGAATGCTGACCGCCACGCCGAATTCCTCCAGCAGGCGCACGAAGCCCTGAGCGACGTGCATGTCGGTGGGAAAATTGTGCGACTCCGTCAGGATGACGCTGCCGCTGCCGCGAAGCCTCCACGCGTAATTGATGATCTTGAAGAGATTGATGGTGGTGTTGTCGCAGACGACGACGTCGCCGGGGCTCGCCCCCACCATGTGGGCGATGTCGGCTCCGAGCGTACGGGGCCTCTCCACCCATCCCTCGCTCGTCCATGCCCGCCGGCTCTTGTCCCGCCAGCATTCTGTCAGCAGGCGCCTGATCCGGTCCGGCACGTCCGCCGGCATGGCGCCCATGGAATTCGCGTCGAAATGCAAACTGCCGGACTGGGACCGTGCGAACCGGTCTGCAAGGCCGGCGAGTGGATCGCGCCGGTCGAGGGCCCGGCAGGTTTCCAGGGTGTGCATCGCGGGGAGGGTGGTTCTTGCGTGATTCATGGTGGGGCTCCGCAGCCACTTATTGCATATTTGCAATTTCTCTACAAGAATAGAAGCGTAGCGGATGGAGATCGACAAGCCTCCGATGTCGCGCTTTCACCCGGCAGCGGCACACGCCTGCCCCAGGCTCGATGGAAAGTAGCGGAATTGAGAGTGGACGCATATTCGACAGCCGGCACCGGCATCCCTATCGGCAGGTCGCGCCCGCCGGTGCGCCGCTGGCATCACGGCGATTGCCTGAGCGTTGCATCGCGGTTCGACCGGCGGGAGACCATGGCGTGCCGCCGCCCTCCCGGCGGAGGTTGACGGGTCGTGCCGGGCAACTGCCGGCTCGCGGCGGACATCGGCGGCACGTTCACCGATATCGTCCTCGACTCCCCGTCCGGGCGCTGCACCGCCAAGGTCCTGACGACGCCCCGGGAACCCGCGACCGGTGTATTTGAAGCCCTTGACCTCGTCCTGGAGCAGAGCGCCACCGCTCCCGAGGATGTCGACGTCTTCGTCCATGGCACCACCCTGGCGACGAATGCCCTTATTGAGCGAACGGGAGCTCGGACCGCGTTTCTGACCACCAAGGGGTTTCGCGATGTCCTGGAGATGGGATTCGAGAAGCGTTTCGAGCAGTACGACATCTTCATGGACAAGCCGGATCCGCTCGTGCCCCGCCCGCTGCGGCGAGAAGTGGACGAACGGGTGTCGGGGGCAGGGCGGGTCCTCGTTCCGCTGGACACTGCCGGTGTTCGGGACATCGCCGCCGACTGGAGGGCGGCGGGGATCGAGGCGGTTGCGGTCGGGCTCATGCACGCCTACGCCCATCCCGCCCACGAGCGGGCGATCCGCGCGGTCTTGTCGGCCGAGCTTCCCGAAGCCACGATCTGCCTTTCGAGCGAGGTATGCCCTGAGATCAGGGAGTACGAACGCTTTTCGACGACCTGCGCCAACGCCTATGTCCGGCCGCTGATCTCGGGCTACCTGTTCCGGCTGCGGGAGGGATTGCGCGCGCGGGGGATGGCGTGCCCGTTCTATCTGATGATGTCGGGCGGCGGGATCACGACGGTCGAGAACGCCGCGAAGTATCCCATCCGGCTGGTCGAGTCTGGTCCTGCCGGGGGAGCGATCCTGGCTGGCCACGTGGCGCGCGAATGCGGCCTGGAGGAGGCACTCTCGCTGGACATGGGCGGGACCACGGCGAAGATATGCCTTATCGAGAACGGGGCTCCGGAGCGCTCACGGGCCTTCGAAGTGGCCCGACGCTACAGGGACTTGAAGGGAAGCGGCCTCCCGGTTCGCATTCCGGTCATCGAAATGGTGGAAATCGGAGCGGGTGGCGGTTCGATCGCGGGAGCCGACGAGATGAACCGGCTCCGCGTCGGGCCCCGCAGCGCTGGCTCCGAGCCGGGTCCCGCCTGCTATGGGCTTGGCGGGGAGCGGGCAACCGTGACCGATGCGAATCTCGTGCTCGGCAAGCTCGATCCCGCGCGGTTCGCAGGCGGTCGGATCGCGCTTCAGCCGGAACGCGCATCGGCCGCCCTTGTCAGGGACATCGGCGAGCCGCTGGGCCTCGTTGACCATTGGCCGGCCGTCGGCGTGGTCGAGATGGTGGACGAGAACATGGCGAACGCGGCCCGGGTTCATTCCGTCGAACGCGGCAAGGTCATCAGCCGCTACACAATGGTCGCGTTTGGCGGCGGGGCCCCGCTGCACGCTGGCCGGCTCGCGCAAAAGCTCGGCGTGGAACGGGTCGTGATCCCGACGGGTGCGGGCGTAGGCTCCGCCATCGGATTTCTTCTCGCGCCGATCGCGTACGAAGTCGTGCGGACGCTGCCAGTGGATTTCGGTGATTTCGAAGCATCAGCGATCAACAGGATGCTTGACGAGATGCGGGTGGAAGCGACGGATGTTGTTCGCCGCGGCGCCGCGCCGGACGCGACGCTGGTTATCACCAGGATCGTCGAACTCCGCTACATCGGGCAGGGCCACTGCCTTCGAATCGATCTCGATGAGGGGCCGCTTACCCGTGCCCACGGGCCGGTGTTGAAGGACCGGTTCGAAGCGCGCTACCGGGCCGTCTACGGGCTCGCGATCGACGGCCTCGACATCCAGAGCGTTTCCTGGTCGGTGACCGTGTCGACGTGCGCCCCGCCTGCCTTGCTCCCGGCGATGCCGGAGTCCCTTCCGCCGCCTTGCGCCCGAGTCCGCGGGAGTCGGAACATCTATGACGCCGGGCTCGGGATGAACCAGCGCTGCCCCGTATATCTCCGCTTCGAATTGCCGCCCGGGGTCGAGATCGCAGGTCCCGCCATCATTGCTGAGGATGAGACATCGACATTCGTGCCGGCCAATTTCCGCGCCGCGCTCAACTCCTCCCGATACATCGTCATGGAAAGCACGGCAGGGGTCGCGCCATGACCTCCAAGTCCCACATGCCGGGCGATCCCATGGAGGCGATCCACCGACAGGTGATGTGGAACCGGCTCATTGCGGTGGTGGAGGAGCAGGCGCAGACGATCCTGCGCACGGCATTTGGCTCGGTTGTCCGCGAGGCGGGCGACCTCTCCGCGGGGGTTTGCGATCTGAAGGGGCGCATGATCGCGCAGGCAGTGACCGGTACGCCGGGACATGTCAACACCATGGCCCGCGCAGTGGAGCACTTTCTTTCCCGGTTTCCGGTTGCGGGGATGCGTCCCGGCGATGTGTTCGTGACCAACGATCCGTGGCTCGGGACAGGACACCTGTTCGATTTCGTGGTGGTGTCACCCGCCTTCCTCGACGGCGACCCGGTGGCGCTGTTTGTATCCACATGCCACGTTATCGACGTCGGTGGGCGGGGCTTCACCGCCGAAGCGAAGTCGATCTACGAAGAGGGCATTCTCGTTCCGCATATGAAATTGCGCGACGAGAGGGGGCTCAATGACACTCTCCTCGCAATCGTGCTCGCCAACACCCGCAACCCGGTCGAGGTCAAGGGCGATCTTCTGTCGCTCGTGAGCTGCAACGATACCGGTGCGGAACGGTTGCGCGGGATGATGGCGGAGTTCGACCTTGCGAGCATCGAGCCGCTCGCCGACTATATCTTCGAGGCCTCGAGCGAGGCCATGCGGAAGGCGATGCGCCGCGTTCCGAAGGGACGGTACCGCACGGAAATGGAGCTTGATGGCTACGACGAGCCGATTTTCATTCGCGCCGAGATGATTGTTTCGGGTTCGGAGATCGTAATCGACTACCGGGGTACTTCGCGCGCGTCCGCCTATGGCGTCAACTCGCCCTTGTGCTACACCGAGGCCTATACCTGTTTCGGACTGAAATGCATCGTGGCTCCCTCTGTGCCGAACAACCACGGTTCGCTGGAGGTGTTCCGGACCGTCGCCGAGCCGGGGTCGGCGGTTCATCCGGTGCACCCGAGTCCGGTAACGGCCCGGCACGTCATCGGCCAGATGCTGCCGGACGTCGCTCTCGGGTGCCTTGCCCAGGCGCTCCCGGGAGAGATTCCGGCGGAGAGCGCGGGGAGCATCTGGGTGCTTCCCTTCTCCAATGGAGACGCGGGTCGCGGAGGCGAGCCGGGCAGCAACTCGGCGCGGTTCAACGTGATGAATGTCGGTATGGGGGGGATTGGCGCGCGCCCCGGAAAGGACGGGCTCTCCGTTACCGCCTTTCCGAGCGGGATTGGCGCCATTCCGGTGGAGGTCACGGAATCCGAGTCGCCTCTCATCTTCTGGCGCAAGGAATTCCTGCCCGACTCCGGGGGGCCGGGCGCCTTTCGAGGCGGGCTCGGCCAAGTCATCGAGGTCGGAAGCACGGAGGATCATCCGTTCACCGTCTCTGCCGCTACATTCGACCGAATTCGGAACCCGCCGCGTGGACGAGACGGCGGACTCCCGGGGCGAAGCGGCGCGGCCGGGCTCGTGTCCGGCCCCTCGCTGCCCGACAAGGGGGTCCACACCATTCCCGCCGGCGACCGGCTGGTCGTGAAACTGCCGGGAGGTGGCGGGCTCGGAGATCCTCTCCGGCGGGACCGCGCGCGCCTCCGCGAGGATCTTGAAGGAGGCTATATCACCCGCGAGGGAGCGCTAGGGGACTTCGGCTACGAGGAAGGATCCTCGGGCCCTGGCAAGGAGTCATGATGGGCAACCTCGTTTCATTCCACGACGTCAAAGGAGATTGGAAATGATGCACAAGCTGAAGAGGGCGGCCGGGATGGCCGCAGCCGCCATGCTGGCGGCGGGATTGTCCGCCCCTGCATCGGGCGCGGATATCAAGGCCGGGCTCATGCTCAAGAAGGACTTCCCGGGTGCCGAGCCGGTGAACGGCATGTTCGAGTTGTTCGAGTCCGAGGTGGAAAAAGGTTCGAACGGCGAGATCACGATGGATATCGTGTATGGCGGGGCTCTCGGGAACCCCAACGAGCGCCTGAACCAGGTCCGCAACGGCGTCATTCAGATGTCCGACGCATCCGACGGGAACTACGCGTCGATCTACAAGGACATACAGATCCTTTCGATGCCCTACCTGTTTCCCGATGAAGAGACGGCCTGGCAGCTGCTGGACGGACCGATCGGTTCCAGAATGGCCGAGGACATTCGCGAAAGGACGGGAATTCGCGTACTGGGCTGGTGGGAATCCGGCGGCTTCAAGCACTACAGCGCGAACCGGCCCATTCGTACCCCCGACGACATGAAGGGGCTGAAGATGCGCGTGATGGCGCCGATTTTCGGCATTCCGGTCCTGACCCTGGGCGGTTCGGCGACCCCCATCGCATTTCCGGAGCTCTACACGTCACTCAAGACCGGCGTGGTCGACGGCCAGGACAACGCCGTCTGGGTCTTCAACCTGATCAAGCTCCACGAGGTCCAGGAATACCTCATGCTGGACGGCCATATCTACGCTTTCGGGCCGCTCGGGATCAATGACAGCTGGTTCAGCGGGTTGTCGGAAGCGCAGCAGGCCGTCGTACTCGAGGCCGGGAAGAAGGCAGTCGCATACAACCGCAGGGAGTCGCGGGCGGCCGAAGCCAAGAACATCGCCATGGCGGAGGAAAACGGCGTAACCGTCATTCCCTTCACCCGGGAGATGAAGATGGAATTCGCGAATCGCGTCCGTCCGGCAGCGGTCGAATGGCTGAAGGAGAACGTCGATACGCCGGAACTCGTCGACGAGGTCATCGCCGAGGTGGACCGGCTCGCCATGTAGCGCAAGGCGTGCAGCCGGGCGTCCCCCCATGGCCGGCTTGCTGGAACGCGCTTTGCGGACGATCAGCGCGGCGGCGCTTGCGTTGCTGTTCGCGCTGATCGTTGCGCAGGTTGCGATGCGCTACGGGTTCGGGGTCACGCCGTTCTTTACCGAGGAGATGGCTCGCTACGCCCTGGTGTGGTCGGTGCTTGCGGGCACAGCGGTTTCCATCCGGACCGATGGCCACATTCGGGTGACCTTCATTCCCGACCAGTTGCGCCCTGAAGCGCGCTGGTATTGGATGCGGACACTGGATCTGCTTACGGTCGCGCTGCTGGCCATCCTCACCGTTACGGCCGTCAGGACCGTCGAGTTCGCGGGAGGGCAGACCAGCGACGGGCTGCAGGTGTCGCTTCAGTATCCCTATTCAGCCCTGCCGGCCGCCTTCGGCTTCGGTCTCGTGTTCCTCCTGATCCGGCTGCGGCATGCGTGGTCCGGCAGACCGCGAAAGACTTCCGAGTGAGCCTTTCCCTCGGAATCTTTCTGGCTTCGTTCCTGCTCCTCCTGTTCGCGGGGCTGCCCGTTGCATGGACAATGGTTGTCTCGTCCGTCGCATGGCTCGTAGCCAGCGGCCAGACAGCTTTTCTTCCGGTCCTGCCCGAACGGATATTCCAGGGCATCAACGTATTTGTGCTCATGGCGATCCCGCTGTTCATTCTCGCGGGAGAGCTGATCAACGAGAGCCGGATCACCGATCGGCTCATCTCGTTTGCGAACGTCCTGTTCGGCTGGATGCCGGGCGGCCTGGCCCAGGTCAATATCGGCGCCTCCATCCTGTTCTCGGGCATAACAGGGGTCGCGCTCGGTGACATCGCGGCCCTGGGAAGGGTCTTCATCCCGTCCATGAGCCGGAACGGCTATTCCCCCGCATATGCTGCCGCGGTGACCGCGTCGTCATCCATCATCGGGCCCATGGTGCCGCCGTCGCTGATCGTCGTCATCTACGGCTCAATGACCGGAGTCTCCATCGGCGCGCTGTTCGCCGCGTGCATCGTCCCGGGACTGTTGATCGGGTTCTGCCAGATGGCGCTGGTCTGGCTGCAGGCGCGAAGGAGGGGCTACGCCGGCGTCGCGATGGACCGCAGCTTGCCGGCGGTCGCCCGGTCGGCGCGCCTTGCACTCCCGCCATTGATGATTCCCGCGATCATACTGGCCGGCATCCTGGGCGGCATCATGACGCCGACCGAAGCAGGGGGAATGGCAGCGTTCTATGCCTTGATGATCGCCGTATTCCTGTATCGGTCCCTGAATCTGCGCCAGTTCCTGTCGGTTCTCGAACGGTCGGCGGTGTTTTCCTCGCAGCTCCTGATCATCGTGGGCGCCGGTGCGATCTTCACCTGGGTGATGGGGATGGAGAACGTTCCGTCGCTGGTGGAGAACACGGTGAGGGACCTCGCACTACCGCCGGTGCTTCTCTTGCTCGTCCTGAATCTGGTCATGCTCGTGCTCGGGATGTTCATCGATCCGGTCGCGGCAATCATCCTGTTCGTTCCGATACTCGCCGCAGCGGCGGTCGCGGTGGGCGTGGACCCGGTTCACTTCGGGGCCATCGCCATCTTGAACCTGAACATTGGCCTGCTGACGCCGCCGTTGGGCGTCTGCCTGTTCGCGGCGGAACGGATTGCCGGTTGCGGACTGGTGGCGCTCCTTCGGGAAATATGGCCGTTCCTGGCGGTGAGCCTTGTCGCGCTCGTTGCGGTCACATACGTTCCTCGGTTGAGCCTGTGGCTACCCGGGCTTCTCGGCTTCTAGCGTCCATGCTTCGCAGGACAGGAAGCTCGGGCATCACCGGCGCTCGTCGCAGCCCGACCCGCCCGGGGGCGGACGAAGGCTGCGGGCGCCGGACACGCTCCTGGGAAGGCGTTCCTCCGGGAGCGCGGAGGATCCGGTACGGATGATGCGCACCTGGATCCGGTTCGATCCATCGCGCGCATGGCGGCTGGGGTCGGGAGCATGGCGATGCTCACCAGCTCCGCGTCGAGCCCGGCGGCGGCCACTGCGGAGCGGGGACAGGCTCGACGGCTCCAGCCGGCAGATTGGGAATGGGCCTCTCCGCGCCATGCTTCCCCGGCGCCGAGGGGAGCCGGCCGCGGGCGATACCCGGGATTGCCCGACGGTGGCCCGCAGCCTGCCCTTGCGGTCTACTGCTTCCGCACGGCCGCCCCGATCGCAGGCCCGTGAAGAGGCCGGTCACGATTACACACATGTTTGCGGACCAGCGCCGGAATCGCCGGCCGACTGGTGCTTCAGCCGCAAGTATTGTGCAGAGCGGGTCGCGAAGATGTGCGAGACCTCGCACCTGGCGCTCGTCCGGTACCCGCTACCGCTCCGCAGGGAGGGGCAACAGAACTCCAGTATTCGGTGCCAGCGAGCCGCTCGGGGAGATCACCTCGAGCCAGTGCCGCCCGGACTGCCCGAACGTGGACAACAAAATCTGAGATCCGTACACTCCATTTGCATGGAGGCAACCTTCTGCCACTCCTTAATCTGTTGATATCAGAAGAACCAGGGAGCGTTTTCAAGTCCCGTGGCGCCCCTGGGTCGAGATCCCCGGGCTAGAGAGGACGGACGCTGTGCCGGAACCATCGGGTCGTTCTGCGGAGCTCGTCGAGGAAGCCAGAGGGCTTCGAATCGGCGAGCGGCTAGGGCATTTCCGACGGTCGAAAGGGCTAACCCTCGCGCGGCTGAGCGCGATGACCTCGATTTCGGAGGCCACCCTGTCTCGGGCCGAGAACAGCCTTTCGCCACTTAATGCGCACAATCTCTACATCCTCGCGAGGGTGCTGGAGGTTGATGTCGTCTCGTTCTTCCGCGCCAATGCGGAAGACTTCTCCACCGGGAAGAGGACGGTAACGCGGCGTGGCGAAGGAGAGAAAGAGTCCACTCGGCGGTATGACCTCGAGCTGCTATGTGCGGAACTCTCGGCGAAGAAAATGGTGCCGAGCCTGAACCGGGTCACCGTGCGGTCCTTGCAGGAAGCCGGTGGCCTGCGCGCCCACGAAGGAGAGGAATTTCTCTACGTGCTCGCCGGGAGCGTGGAGATTCATACCGGACTCTATGCGCCGACGCGCCTGGCACAGGGAGACAGCGTGTATTTTGACAGCAACATGGCCCATGCCTATGTGGCAGCCGGCGATGAACCGGCTGATATTCTGGTGGTGGTTGCAGGGGCGGGCAGGTAGCAGTGGACGACGGACGAGCACACATCTGCTCGGTGGGCGTCGACTGCCCCGCCAGCGAAGCCATGGCCTTCCTCGGTGCGCCGGAGAACCTCCCAACCTGGGCGGTCGGCCTCGGTGAGGCCACGGTCCATGCCGACGGAATGGTCGAAGGAGCGTTTCCGGAGACGAAACGCCCGATCTGGGCCCGCATCGACGCGGACGCTGTCCGCTCGACGATCTGCTTCCACCTGGGACCTGAACCCCAGTCGCTCGTCTCGCGGATCATGATCCGCGTGGTCGCCGGCGACGTACTGCAGGGCGATCCCCGCACCTGCGTCGTATCGCTGATAGCGTGGCGCCAGGCACGCATGGACGATGCCCGCTGGGAAGCACTGAAGTCCGGCCATGAACGGGAAGTGCTGGAAGTGAAGAGACTGATCGAGTCCTCGTTGTTGGCGGAGTCAACGCCGCCATCGTAGGCCAGGGCGCGGTCAGGTTTCCAGCAGCACGACCCTCCGAATGCATCGCCACCAGTCTTTCTCGACAATGGCTTGATGCGTCCCTTGGAGTTGCCGAGGCGTCCTGAACCTGGCCGTGCGCATCCGGTCATGGTCCGATGATGCGGCACGCACAGCCACGAGATTGCGGTTCGCAACAGAAGGCGTCCGCGGGCCTGCAGTGTGTTGTCAGCCACGGCTCAGCGCGGCCCAATCTGAAGGGGGGCGTTGCGGTCACCGAGACCCATGCGCGGGGATCCGCATTCCTTGCTGCGCAATCCGTCCGTCCGGCGGGGTGTCTCGACCAGGACGACCATGGTTTGCCGGTACCAAGTGCGGTTCACCGGCAAGGAAAGACCGCATCAGCCCGCTGGCGAACCATCAAGTCTCCGTCAGTGAAGGCGATCCGTATCTCCTTGTCGCGGCGCGCAAGGTCGACCGAGGGGGACTTCCCGGCCGATTCGGCTTGTTGCTCCGCAAAAGGGATGACTTCAGACGTCCGGACATCGCTCTCTTTTCGAGAGCCGGTTGTGGGTTGAATTATCGTTTGAATTGATAGAGTTATGATTGAATTTTGGGGTTGACAGAGCGGCGGGATTCTGGCATAATAATATGAACCCGATATTCGGTATCCGAGGATCTCATGAACACACTTCCGATGGCGCCCGCGAACGCCACTCCGATCGGCACTACGTGCTTTTCGTACCACGTTGATGGCGAACGGGTGGTGTATTTCACAAACCTGCAGCCGTTTGACTCGCACGACGTTTCGAGCATCCGGTCGTGGCGGCTTCGGATCGCGCGGTTCGCGGAGCACGGGATCCGTCGGGAGGATCTGGCGACGGCGTTCGGCGTTGGTCGTTCCACGGTGCAGCGGGCAGTGAACCGGTACCGGAGCAAGGGAGAGGAAGGGTTTCATGAGCCGCGCCGCGGGCGCGGTCCGAGCGCAATTGATGCCGACATGGCGCGGGAAGCGGACCGTCTTTTGAGTACGGGTCTGAGCGGCTCGGCGGTTGCGCGACGGCTTGGGATCCCGGTGCGGACGCTGAACGACAACCGTCGGCGGGGGGTTGTCGGGGGTGGGATGCCGGCCCGGGCGGCAAAGGCTGATCCGGTTCCGGACGCACCTGCGGAGCGGGAGGCGCCGCAGGAAGCACCGGAGCGGGACGCGCTGGAGCCGTCGATTGACCGAAGCGCACGGGACGCCCGCGACCGGGCAGCGCCGCTGGGCCGTGGAGCTCGGGACACGACGGGGCGAATGCTGGCTGCGACGGGGCATCTGAGCGAGATCCGGCCGCAGTTTGCGGAACCGCTGTCGGTGGTCGCCGGCGGGGGGGTGCTGGCCGGGCTCCCGATGCTGCTGAAGGAGGGGCTTCTGAACCACGCGCGGGAGTTCCTGTCGCTGCCCAAGGGGTATTACGGGTTGACCACCGTTCTGCTCTTCCTGGCGTTCCTCATCCTGGCCCGGGTGCGCAATCCGGAGGCGCTCCGGCACCAAGTGCCCGGGGAATGGGGCGCGATCCTGGGCCTGGACCGCTGCCCGGAGGTGAAGACGCTGCGGCGCAAGATCAAGGCGCTGGGGCAGGATGTGCAGCAAGTGCGGAACTGGCAATCCTCCCTGGCGGCGGGATGGCTTGAGGAGGATCCGGAGGTCGGCGCCACGCTGTGCGTGGACGGGCATGTGAAGATCTATTCCGGTCGCAAGGGGAAATTGCCGAAGCATTTCGTAGCGCGACAGAAACTATGCCTGCCCGCCTCCACGAGCTATTGGATCAACGCGCTCGGCGGCAAGCCCTTCCTGTGCCTGAACAAGGCGCTGGATCCGACCATGACCCACGCGCTGGAGGCGGACATCCTGCCTGCGCTGGAGAAGCTGGGCATGCTAGGCCCGGAGGCGCCGGATCTTACCGCCCCGGATGCCGGCGAGCCCGCCCTGACGCTGGTCTTTGACCGGGAAGGCTGGAGCCCGGCACTGTTCAAGCGCCTCGCCCGGCGCGGCGTTGCGGTGATCACCTGGCACAAGGGCTTCAAGGGGGAGGACTGGCCGGAGGCGGAGTTCCACACCGTCTCGGTGCCCATCCATGGGCCGGGCGCGACCCGCAGCGCCACCGTCCGCCTCGCCGAGAAGCGCGTGCAACTGAAACAGGGGCCCGAGGTCCGCCAGATCCGCCGCCTGCTCGAAAGCGGCCGCCAGGTCCCGCTCATTTCCACCCACTCCCGCATGCCCGTGGAGCAGATCGCCGGCGCCCTGTTCTCCCGCTGGTCGCAGGAGAACTTCTTCAAATATATGCGCGAGGAGTTCAATCTCGACGCCCTCGTGGTCCGCGGCCTGGAGCCGCAGGATCCCGAAGCCCGCGTCGTCAACCCGCTCTGGCGCGCAATCGACCGAAATGTCAGCCGCTTCCGGCAACGCCTCGGCACCCTGCGCAACAGGATCGCCGATCTGGCCAAGGGAGCCCAGTCTCACCAGACCGCCGAAGCCGCCCGACGTCTCCAGGCCCGGATCGACGCTCTCGACGCCGAGCGTGAGACGCTCAAGCAGAAGCGCAGCGACACGCAGCGCCACATCACCGTCGCCGAGCTCGACGAGCACCAGGCCCTGGATGCGCTTCCCGAAGGCGAGAAGCTCCTCCTCGACGTCATCCGCATGATCGCCTACCGCGCCGAAACCCGCATGATGCCTGTCGTCGCACAGGCACAGGGCAAGACACAGCGACCCCGCAGGCACCTGCGCGCGATCTTCCAATCCGACGCCGACATCATCCCGGAGCCCTCCAACGGCATCCTCCGCATTCGCATCCTCGGCACCGCCAGCGACGCCGGCGACAACGCCACTGCAGGCCTCCTACAGGAACTCAACCTAACCCGGACGATCTTCCCAGGCACCAACCTCCGGATGGTCTACGAACTGCCCGGGAATACGGCCGATCCGGACCTGTCGGGTTCAAATCGGTGAGCTCGATTCACCCCCAAGGTCCGGACATCTGGACTTTGTTGCGAACCCTGTTCCGGTTCAATGCAGATTTCCTGAAGTTCGGGTCCCCGGGCGCGGGAGCGTTGATGCGGAAGGAACTCCCGATGTTGATCCTTGCGTCAAGTAGAGTGAGGATGGGGGTGTTTCGGCGGTCCGTCGGAGGCCGTCTGAGTCAGTGGTGCTGCCGTCGCCGCCCGCCTGGAAGCTTGGTCCGGGCCAACGGTTCGGCGCTTGACACGGATGGCTGGATGCCGTGACGCACGCGGGAATGGTCAAGAAAATGTTGAGGAACCGCTTGAATTGCGACGGGCGTCTCTACGGGTAGTGGAGGGGCCTCGGATCCTCCTAGAAGGATACGCCGACGGCATGTGACAGGAATGCCACGAGGCTGGAGCCCGTCCGGGCGAATGTGGTGAAACGCTCAAGGAAATCGGCTTGACAGGCATCGCCCTCGGGGAACCGGACGATGGCAACAAAATCCTTGCGCTTGAGGTCTTCGATCAGCGGATGCTCAGGGTCGTAGCCCCGGGGAGGCCGTTTGAGGGACTCCCCTGACAGTTCGAACATCTTCCGGAAATTCTCGTCCGTTGTAATGCGCTGCCATCTATCTGGTTTCAAGACGATCGCATCTCGGATGCCGACAAGGGCATTGCTGTCTGGACGCCAGACGCCGCAGCCGGCAAAACACTCGCCGGGCTCGAGATGGAGATAGAAGCCGGGCGCATGGGCGTTCTTGCCGGCGGAATGGCGGAAATGGGCCCCGGCATTGGTCTTGTAGGGTCTCTTGTCCCTGGCGAACCGGATATCCCGGTAGATACGGAACAGCGATCCGCCATTGAGACGCGGGTCGGCACGGAAATGGGGGCTGATATTCGCAAGCGGCTCTGCGAAAGCGGCAATGAAATCGAGCACGGGATCCCGCACGTCGCTTCTGTACCGCTCTTTGTTTTCCTCGAACCATGGCCGCGTGTTGTTGTCCTTGAGGTCGAGAAGAAACTCGAAGAGCGCCGGCGTGATTGGCTGCGTTGCCATCCGTTGGACCTCCTGGACCACCTCCGGGCAGACGATTGCTTCGTCCCCACGACACTGCTGGGAGCATTAGGGGGATTCGAGCGGAATGACAACACTGCGGGTTCCGCCGGGTCGTCCGGCTGTCCGGCAGAGTCGCGTATGGCTTGGCGAGCGGCGTACTGGCCCTGAAGACCAGTCATTCCGATAGCCCGCGCTGTTGCGCGAGGATCCCGGAAGGCCGAATCGCGTAGGGTTCTCTTTGCCGTCCTGGACAGCAGGCGTCGAGCCGTACTCACCACGCCCCCCGGTTGGACGGCGCTGCAAGCGACCGCGTGCAGGCCTCCCGCAACCCCTGGAATGGTGCCGACACAAGGAGCGTTCGCGCCCAAGAGACAGGCGGCCAGCCAGGAATTTGGGCAAGTGACTCTGGCATGATCCAGCGTAACGCTCACATCACACTGCGAAATTCCTTCCGCGCCCAAACCGCGCGACAAGTCTCCATCGAGATTGCACCAACATTCTCGCTGAAAGCGCTCGCCCGGTTACGCTCGTTCCCTCCGCGCGCTGCAAGGCCTCCCCGGGGCGCTCCGTACGGAAGAAACGGGCTATGACACCTACCCGCACATGGTTTAATACTCGCAGCCCTCTCTGCGTTGCAAAGTCGATGTCCTTGCCATCCCGGAAACCGGAGCATCCTGTACGTTTTCGGAGGCTGCACTTCAGGAAACCCCTTGATGCAGGCAGGAATCCCGATGCGACATGCCGTAGCGACCGGGTAGCCTTCTCAGGGACAATGTCAGTGCGGTTTCTTTGTACTTCGATCCTGCGGCGTATCGACGACAGGGTCGGCTTGATAGACTGTCGCGGATTCGATCGCCGGTTGTTGTTCCGTCTTGCGCCACGTTGCGGACAACGGCTGACAGCGAGCTGAGAGAGAAACCAAATGATCGACGGCAACGCCCTTCGTGCCATGCAGGCTCCGCTAAAGGCGCGCTATCTGGATGATCCCGATGCTGCGGTTATCACGCTTTCCGCAAGCGGCAGCATCAGTCTCGACGGCGTAACCTGCAGTGTGCAGACTTCGAAATCATTGATCGAAGCCGGCCTTCATCCCGCCACGGGCGGCGACGGCATGGCGGCCTGTTCTGGAGACATGCTGTTGGAAGCACTCGTGGCCTGCGCGGGGGTCACACTGAACGCGGTGGCGAGCGCGTTGGGCGTCGAGCTCCGGAACGGCACGGTTACGGCCGAGGGAGATCTCGACTTTCGCGGTACACTCGGTGTCAACCGAGAGGCGCCGGTGGGATTCAAGGCCATCCGCCTCGGCTTCCATCTGGACACGGATGCGGACATTGAAACGCTGGACAAACTGATCAAGCTTACGGAACGCTACTGTGTCGTTTACCAGACGTTGACGTCTACGCCCGACATATCACTGACCCGGTGTTGAAAGCAGACGCGGCTGATTTCGCTGGCCACTGCATCCCTTGATCCGCAGGGGTTTCTCCGGGGGGTGAGAACGTGTCCGGATTGGCCAGGCGACGGGAATTGTCGCGACACCTGGGTGCAGTACTGGTCGCAAGGTGCGGGGCGGGTGCCTTCGACGACTGAGTGCAGGCTGCCGCCCTCCTGTAGAAACATGAAGCTAGAAAATTTCAGCCCTGGAACGCCTGGTTGGCCGCCAGGCGCTTTGATCGAGTTCCAGGATGGGTTCGGAAGACCGCGCGACGGCCGGCAATCGTGAGTACATCCGTCATTGCCGGCTCCGGCCCAGGTCGCTTCCCGCAGGCCCGAAGCGTAGAACGCTGGTGGGAATTCTTCGCGGCCCGGATCCGGACCTCGAACCCGCGCCAGGCCTGCGCGCGCTGCGCCTCGGATCCTCGACTGGCTGCGCAAGATGGATGCGGCATTGCGGGGCCCGTAGGAGCCCACGCCATTCTCTATCATGGGGCGTCAGGGGCGTGCAGCCTCGTTCCTGGTGCTGGAGCGACGGCTCGGACGGCGCGTCGCCGTCTGGATGCGGGTCGGTGTCGTTCGACTTGTCGGGGAAGCAGGGGGTCAAGTCTTGTCGGAGATGCCGCGCCAGTGAATTGCAATGGTGCGCAAGCGAAACGCTCTTGTCTGAGACCGGGAATGCGCATCGATATCCTTCAAGTCCTGGACCTTCAAGACCGTCGGTCCTTGTGAAACGGGTATTGCAGACTTCTACGATCGGTCCTGTTCTTTGCCGTCATCGAGGACACACCCATGGGGACAGGAATGGAATGCGCCGTCCTGGCAATTCACAGCGATCGTGTATTCGCTTTATTGTTGAAATTGTCGGGGTTGACCGCGAACAGTTTGATTCATGGTCATGACCCGAGCATCGAGATAGTGGAATTGCGGTACATTCTTTCGATGATGTCTCTTTCGGTCGTGCGCGACACGTTCTCAGGCAACGCGGACGCACCTCGCGCCCGGCCTGCACCCGGTACCCGAAAGAATTCCTTCACGGATCACCGAATTTCCTGCCTCGCCCAGGAGAGATCTGGATCAGCCCGCCAGCTGTCGCTACGACGCCTGGGTCCGCACGGCAATTGCCAGCACTCGGTGTCTCAATGTCGTTGACAGGTTCCGGAACGCGGACAAAGGCGTCTCCGGATTGCGATCCATACCTCACCGTGCGACGCCCTCTCACGCGGACTCTCGGGGCACTGTTCGTACTCGCTTCGATGATTACGATGCCGATCGGCTCAAGAGCCGACAGTAGCCGGGACGAAGCGCACTGGCTGCGTCTCGCTGTCGAACGAGTATGCCCGCAGCCCGGATTGTTCGGCCTCGATGCACAGAACGCCATACCGGGCAGCTGGTATCTGGATGAGATGCGTTTTCCTGACAATCGGGATCCGTGGCGTATCGTCGTTCGCCTTCTGCTGCCGGGGGCCGACGAACTCACCATCGAGCGGCGTCAATTCAACGGTCGGCTCCGTCAGTTCCTGGTTTCCTACGCCGTGCACGGCACTGACGGAACGCGACCGTCACTGCAGGCAGTGGCGGATGGAACGTGCACCACACAGTCTGGCCGCGCGGTCCGGGCAGTCGGCAATACTTGGCAATATCTCGATCAGTTGGAAGGCGATCTCGAAACGCTGAGATGGACCGAGACCCTGCAGGCCGCATGGCCAGAGGGGAGGGACCCTGGCGGTATCCGGGTCGCCCTTGTGGATTCGGGCCTGGCCTACGATCTACCGCTGTTTCGGAACCGATTGGCTCGCGATGGCGAGGGAACGCCCCTGGGCTACGACTATTGGGACCTCGATCCCTGGCCATACGACGGGGACGTCTCGCGGGGACCCTTCCTTCCGATCCGTCATGGTACAACGGTCGCTTCTGTGCTCGTGCGGGAAGCGCCACAAGCCGCGCTGATTCCTTTGCGCTATCCGCGCCCTGACATGAGCCGCATGGGCGATTTGGTCACGCGTGCCGCCGATGCGGGCGCTCGCATCCTCGCCATGCCGCTGGGCAGCCACAGGCCCGAAGACTGGAGCGCTTTCGAAAGCGCGCTTCGCAGGCTCGACATCCTAGCCGTCGTATCCGCCGGAAACGATGGTCGCGATATCGACAAGGACCCTGTCTTTCCGGCCGTTTCCACACTCGAAAACATCATCACGGTGACTTCAGCCGATGGCTTCGGGCGCCTCGCTCCGGGATCAAACTGGGGAGCGGAAAGTGTCGACATCATGCTGCCGGCCGAGAACCTCGAGATTGTCGACTTTCGCGGCGCATCCGGGATTGCGTCCGGCTCCAGCTACGCAGTCTCGCGTCTCGCTGCCCTGGCGGCCAGATTATTGGCACGTAACCCGGTGCAGAGCTCCGCAGAGCTCAAGGCTCGCATCCTGGCCCGCGCAATACCGTCTCCGTTTGAGCGTGACGGCGTCGTCTCAGCCGGCTGGATTCCCGACCCGCTTTCAGAGTGACTGCGCTATCGGCGGACTGGTGCGGGCGGTGCAGTGTCGATGAACCGGCGGGCAGCCTGGGCTTGTTGCGGATCTGCCTTCACGAGCGCCTGGTAGGCTTCTTCGGCAAGTTCCGGTGCGTTTCCCCAAACGCCAGACTGTATTGCAAACCGCAAGGCCTGCGGATCCTCGGGCGCCACGAGCATCAGCCGGCGCGCGTGCCCAGTCATCTCCTTGAAACGTCCAGCGAGTTGCAGCGACACCAATAGCGAGATCCTCGCATTGATCGAGTTCGGGACCTGCTCGACAGCCTGTCCATGCAGCGCTACGGCACGGTCAAGACTGCCGGCCCGCGCCTGGATGCGCCCGGCTTCAAGCAACTGGCCATGATTCATCGTCGCGGAGCAGGATTCAAATAGCGCGTCAAGGTCAGACCCGTCTGCAGTGCGCGCCTGAATCGCGTCCATCCTGGCCGTGCAGTCTGACAGTGCTGTTCCTAGTCGGACCGTCATGTCGGCGGCTGCAGCGTCCGTGCGCAAGGCCAGGAGCGCGCGAATGCCTTCCAAAGGTATCGCTTCGAAACGTCCGTCTCCGCCGCCCACGGCGATCCCCACCAGTTCGCCTCGCTCGTCCACCAGGGCTCCACCACTGACGCCGGGTTGCATGCGTGACCAAACGTGGAGCCGTCCGAGTTCGGCGCCTTCCGCTGGACTTGCAATCAGCCCGCTGGGGTCGAAGACGCGTACCTCCTGCCGGGCTATATCAGCACCGACGAAGTAGAAAGAGCCGTTGTCCGGTACTTCCCCTTCGAGATCCGGAATGTACCGATTCTCAGGCAGACCCTGAATCTCAAGCAGCGCCAGATCGCCGAGGTAGGCAGATGGGATCACCCTTGCGCTCCTCGGCCCATCAGGAGTGTGGACGACCGCATCCGGTCGATCCGCCACGACATGCCGGTTTGTTACCAGGAGCGTGGGTCCGATCCGTGTCGCGCTGGCTATTGGATCGAAGCTGGAGACCGGGAAAACCGCCTCACGGACACGGCAGACCGGCACCGGATGGAGGCAGTCCCCAATTACTTCCGGCGTATCCGTTGCCTCCGGCGGCGTTGGCACTGCCTCAAGAGACAGGGCGACGACGCGCTGTTGTCCGTCGCGTTGCAAGGCGATGTCGAGGGGCGTGCCAATGGTAGAGTCGGGGGCTGGCGCGCCCGCGGTAGGGTCCGGTGGCAGTTCCGGCGCTTTCGCGACGGGCCTCAGTCCGGCTCCCTTGGCTACGTTTCCAGTCCCCCGCTCCCCGAACCCGGCGTGCCGATTTCCGGCACCGGGCTCTCCAGTGGGATCATGCACTTCGCACACGGGCGACGAGTTCCAGCAACAGCAAGGGTCTTGGCCGCATGGGTTCGGCCGCGAGGAGCTGCACGGCTCCCGCCTTGACTGTGGCTGCGGCCTCGCCTGCCAGCAAGCCTGTCGACGCCTTGATGGTCCGAGACCTCGGACGCCGGAGAAACCACCGCCGCCGGGGACCCGCCCTTCACTTCCGCATGTGATGCGTCCAGGCTCTCCGGCATTCTCCGGGGTAATAGGCCATGCCACTCCCGATACCTGTCGCCCTTCAACATCCTTCCTCACCTGGGGTCCCTTTCCTCGACCGGTATTACTCGGCGTCGCCAGTAGTACGGACCCCTCCGCCACCCTGCCGGCCCAGCCTGCCCCTCACGGGGGTCCGGTTGATGCGTGCACATCACCGACAGGGCTTCCCGTGTTGCCGCGTCTTCCATCTTCCATGCATGCTGGCGCCACTACCCCGGCGGGCGCGGTCTGGTGCATGTGTCGCTTCTCTTCCCAAACCGCCATCGGCCTTCCCCTAACCCAAGGAGGGTCGGCCCCCGCGTTGCCTGTTTCGAGGCCTGCTCGGCGTTCGCTTCACGCTCCGGCCTGCATGGTCGCTGAGCTGCTCAACGCAGCCCTTCTCTCCGGAGTGCTTCAGTCCATGTCGTTACCTCCACGAACCGCTCCGGCCGCTACCAGCCGGAAGGACAGTTGCTGGGTGGGATTCGCACCCACCAGGAAAACGCGCCTTTCCACGGCGCACTCGGGAACAACGGCTAGTGCGGCGGTTGCGTCGCGAGGTGTCCGAATCCGGCGCGAGCCGATCTTCAGGATCAAGTCTCCGGGTTCGATGCCCGCCATGGCTGCCGGACTGCCATCGCCCACCTCGCCGACAACCGGCGCGGCCACTGTTGCCAATTGATCGCGTCCAGCGGCTTCCAACTGCCAGCCGGGTGAGGGATACTCGACCTCACCATCGGAAGTCAGTGCGTTGGCGACGCGCAGGAGAAGCGCGGTCGAAGTGGCAAAATTGACGCCGATATTGGTTTCGCCGTCAGAGGCGAAGATCGCGGACATCATGCCCACCAGGCGACCTTCCGAATCCACCAATGCTCCGCCCGACACGCCCGGGTTCGCGGCAGCATCCGTCTGGACGAAGTCTTCCACAGGGTTGAAACCTGCGCTGGATATGTTCAGCGCAGAAATCACGCCACATGTCACGGAAAGTCCCAGACCGTATGCGTTACCAATGGCACATACCGGCTGAGCCAGTTGCGGCGCAGGCGAGATCTCGATCGGCACAAGCTCCGCCTCGACGCCCAGTATGGCGATATCGCTCGCGGCGTCCTTTGCAATCAGGTGCGCTGGCAGGATGCGTCCGTCAGAAAGACGAATGTCGATCCGCGTGGCGGGCTTGACCACATGCCAGGCCGTCGCGACAAGCCCGGGTTGTAGTACCACTCCGCTTCCTTCCGGAGCAACGCCCGGACGGCCGCCCGCGCCGCCCTGGGCTCGTCCGGGCCAGACGGGCAACACCGAAACGACCGACTCCAGTGTGTCGACTGACAGCGCATATGCTGGGGTTGATTGAGCGCAGGCGAGTGCGAGCAGCAGCGCAGTAATCAGGCAAAGAATTCGATACGGCATGTGGAGTGTATCCGACCAAGAGCCAATTACACGCACGAGCACTCTATCGATTTTCCGAGACGAACGTCATGCATCTGGTTCGAGTCGGCGGTGCAGGACTGCCACGATGGGTCTCCTCACACCGTCATGCCGCCCCGATTGCGAGGTTGGAAGCGCGCGATGCGGACTATTTGTCAACATGTCCGAAGCAATCTGGCACAGCAAGGTGCCTTGATGACCTGATCCTATCCGTCGGCTCTACCGGTCCGGAACACCACCTCTATACCCATCTGTGGCGTCCCAACGGGACACGGTGTCTATCAGCACGAAAGCGACGATGCAGGTTTCGGTGCCGCGGTTGGAACAGGCACGGTTCATCCCGCGCTGAATCACGACATCGCCGGTAGAAGCACGGACCTTGTCGTCGTTCAAGAGCATGTATATCCCGCCTTGAAACCTGCGGCGAAATCCAGGCTGTGCGTCCGGGGCGGCATGAACGGATGTCGCTCGCCTTCGACAGTGTACCGGGCAGTGCCCATCTCGGCGAAGGCAGCCTTTCCGTCGAACCTCGCCAGCACCCCGGGATCCTCGGGTTTGAATTCGACCATACGAATGACGTACACGCACTCCGGCGGGTGCAGGACCAACGGTCCCTGGCAGGTTTCAAGGGGCCCATGGTGTTCGACAGCCGGCGGCGATCCCGCTGGCGGAGATCACCTAGGCACGGGTCGAAAGTCTGTACGATCTAGCGCCTGTGACGCTGCAGAGATCCGGGCGTACAGCGCGGCCCCGGGGCCATGTTCCGATCATCGACCACAATCGTCGACGTTCGGCCGAGCGCAAGCAGGAACCGCGAAGGGAGGCAACCGCCCAATGCGCAATCAGTTACGACTATCCCGACAGCCGGCGATACCGCGAACGCTCCACAGCGGAAAGAGTGAATGCCGGCCTCAAGGACGGGTTCGATGGGCCCAATCTGCGCATGCGCGGCCATGGGAAGGCCTTTGGCCATTTGTTGTACGGCACTCTGGCGCCGAGCGTCAGCCAACTGTTGCGACTGCAGATGTGAGTTCGGATGGGCTTGCTCCCCATCTCGCCACTGTCCGGTACTCTCAAAAGGGAGACACGGGAGGCCCATGCCCGTCCGCCAAAGACAAGTCCGAAACCGAACCAAACTTCCCTCGATTGTCCCTCGGAAGGCGAGGCAAACGCCTTTCCACTCCGCGGAGGATTCCAATCGCTCCAAGAGTCGCGCCTTGCGGGGGTTCGGGTTTGTGATCCAGCAGAGATTTGCAACTGCCTCACGTCGCCGTATTACTTGCAGCAATGGGCTGACGAATAGCTTTCCAACTTCGTATCGTATCCGGGTTCGTTCCATATTCAGACGCCAGGTTTCGCTCCTCTTCCGCGGTCCTCCACATGTACGACTTGCACGCAGTCCACCTGTCCGGTACGGGCGTCCCTCGGCACCGGCCTGAATCATCGCGAAACCGGACCGGTCGAGGCCGTCATTCGAAGTCGTTGCGCCGGAGCCCCGATTACTGGATTATCGACGGCAGTGTGCCGGTGCGCAATTCCGGGTGGTCCGGAACCGGGACCGTGGTCGTCCCGCCCGCTTCCACCTTCTACATCGCGATATGGCTGCCGCGCCATCTCACTTCCGAGAAGCCGCGGGATTAGAGAATGTGACGTACCGCCCGGCTTGAGAGAACCGGTAGCCTAGGAGCCTGTGTGCGCCGTGGAAAGGCGCGTTTTCCTGGTGGGTGCGAATCCCACCCAGCAACTGTCCTTCCGGCTGGTAGCGGCCGGAGCGGTTCGTGGAGGTAACGACATGGACTGAAGCACTCCGGAGAGAAGGGCTGCGTTGAGCAGCTCAGCGACCATGCAGGCCGGAGCGTGAAGCGAACGCCGAGCAGGCCTCGAAACAGGCAACGCGGGGGCCGACCCTCCTTGGGTTAGGGGAAGGCCGATGGCGGTTTGGGAAGAGAAGCGACACATGCACCAGACCGCGCCCGCCGGGGTAGTGGCGCCAGCATGCATGGAAGATGGAAGACGCGGCAACACGGGAAGCCCTGTCGGTGATGTGCACGCATCAACCGGACCCCCGTGAGGGGCAGGCTGGGCCGGCAGGGTGGCGGAGGGGTCCGTACTACTGGCGACGCCGAGTAATACCGGTCGAGGAAAGGGACCCCAGGTGAGGAAGGATGTTGAAGGGCGACAGGTATCGGGAGTGGCATGGCCTATTACCCCGGAGAATGCCGGAGAGCCTGGACGCATCACATGCGGAAGTGAAGGGCGGGTCCCCGGCGGCGGTGGTTTCTCCGGCGTCCGAGGTCTCGGACCATCAAGGCGTCGACAGGCTTGCTGGCAGGCGAGGCCGCAGCCACAGTCAAGGCGGGAGCCGTGCAGCTCCTCGCGGCCGAACCCATGCGGCCAAGACCCTTGCTGTTGCTGGAACTCGTCGCCCGTGTGCGAAGTGCATGATCCCACTGGAGAGCCCGGTGCCGGAAATCGGCACGCCGGGTTCGGGGAGCGGGGGACTGGAAACGTAGCCAAGGGAGCCGGACTGAGGCCCGTCGCGAAAGCGCCGGAACTGCCACCGGACCCTACCGCGGGCGCGCCAGCCCCCGACTCTACCGGATTTACTCAGGGTGGGCGTCGGCATGGCCATATCTCAGCTTTGCCGCAGCCAGCGGCCGGGCCGAGCTTTGTCGTCTCTTGGCCAGTCCTGCCCTGGTAGCCACTGCACTATCAATATATAGTGTTCCAAGAGCTGAAGATTGTGGAAGAGGTCTGCTGATGTCGCGGGATTTCCGTAGGACGGATCGTGAGACGCCGTGGCTCTTGCCGCCGTCGCTGCAGGACTGGCTGCCGGAAGGTCATTTGGCGCGTTTCGTGGTCGATATTGTGGAGCAGCTCGATCTGAGCGAGTTGACCTCTGACTATAGTCGCGGCGGCAAGCGAGCCTATCATCCTGCGATGCTGCTTTCGCTGCTGTTCTACGGCTATGCGACCGGGATCTTCTCAAGCCGCAAGCTGGAGCGGGCGACGTATGAGTCAGTTGCCTTCCGCTTCGCCGCGGCGAACCTGCATCCGGATCACGACACGATTGCAACCTTTCGCAAGCGGTTTATTGGGCACCTGGGAGGCCTGTTCATACAGATCCTGATGATGGCGCGGACCCTGGGGGTGCTGCAACTCGGGAATGTGAGTCTGGACGGTACCAAGATCAAGGCCAACGCCAGCAAGCACAAGGCGATGAGCTGGGACTACGCGAACAAGCTGGAACAGCAGTTGCAGGAAGAGGTTGCAGCGTTGCTGGCCCGGGCGGAGCAGGCGGACGAAGCTGAGCCGGACATCGGGCTGGACACTCCGGAGGAGTTGAAGCGGCGCCGCGATCGCCTTGATGCGATCGCGGCGGCGAAGGAAGAGATCGCGCAGCGGGCGGCGGAGCGGCACCGGGCGGAGATGGCGGCCTCCGAGGAGAAGATGGCGGCCCGCGCGGCGAAGGAGGCGGCGTCCGGTCGGAAGCCGGGCGGTCGCCCACCGCAAGAACCGCAACCGGGCCCGCATCCGAAGGACCAGGTGAACTTCACCGATCCGGAGTCGCGGATCATGCCGTCATCAGAAGGCTTTGTGCAGGGGTTCAACGCCCAGGCGACGGTTGACAATGGCTCCCACCTGATCGTGGCGGGCCACGTAACGGATGCCTGCAATGACAAGCAGCAGATTGCCCCGGCGCTGGAACAGCTGGCGGCGGTGGAAGCGGTGATAGGCAAGCCGGAAGGAATCCTGGCCGATACCGGCTATTTCAGCGCCGACAACGTGGCGCAGTGCGAGATGGCCGAGGTAACTCCGTACATCGCGTCAGGCCGCGACGCGCACAACCAGCCGCTGGCGAACCGGCGGGCCCCGGCGCCAGAGCTTCCTGTCGATGCGGACCCAACGGCGAGAGCGAAGCACCGCCTGAAGACGCCGGAGGGCAAGGCGATCTATTCTCGGCGCAAGGTGACCGTGGAGACGGTATTCGGGATCATCAAGGAGGTGATGGGATTCCGGCGTTTCCATCTGCGGGGACTGAGCGCGGTAAGTGGGGAATGGACGCTGATCAGCCTGGCATGGAACCTGAAGCGGATGCATGCTCTCGCAAGCTGAGCAAGAAGAGAAAAAATGCTCTCACCCGGCCCGAAACAGTGCCCTCGCAGGGCCCAAAACGGCCCTTGGGGGTAAGAGAGCCACCCCGGCAACCGCCCTGGAAATCCCCCCAACCCTGAGCCGGGACCCGGCGCGCTCGCGTGTTGCCTCGGCCGGAATCAGCGCGAAGGCTTCCCTTCACGCCAATTCTGGGTCAAACCCGACAGACTCCTAGCCAACGGCCACCTCGACATGGGTGACATTGAACTCGCTCCGGGTCCGCCGCTCGACTTCCTCCGCGGACGCGGTTTCGAAGAATAGCGTCAACGCTTCTTCGAGGTTCTTGCGTGCCTCTGCCACGCTGTCTCCCTGGCTGGCAACATCCACTTCGGGACAAAGCGCGACATACCCGTCGCCTTCGCGTTCGACGATCGCCGTCAACCGCCTGTTCATGACTTGCCTCTTTCCCAGTTCCCTCTGGCTTGGACGGGGATGACAAATTCGCGCATAATTTCTTGTCTGTTACAATGGTGTACTTGCCCCGAATAGGCTGAATGCCGCTTGTTCGGACAGAAATTGCCAGAGCCTGGCTCCCGCCTCAAAGAATTACAGCACCCCAAGCAGCGAGTGTGGGTCCGGGCGGAATCATGCCCACCAGTCATTGTACCGTTACGAGTCAGATTCAGCCTCCCGTCTGTGGCCAGCGTTTGTTGCCGTTGTCCTTTGTGACATGCAGTACGACCGCACCGATACACTTCTACTAGCAGAATTCCAACGCTTCGCGCGGCATTCCCGATTGCGTCTAGCCTCCAATAGTTCTCCCCGTACCGGCCGCGATAGCGGCTGCTATGGGGGCATTCGTTGCAGCCAACAATTACCTTTGCCTGTCAGACGATTCTGAGAATAGCCTCACGGCAGGCCGGCCGCGGCCGAAACAACCCGCTTGATTCGCAACTGGGTACCAAGACTACCGGTGCTCCGGCGTCTGGTGCTCGGGCAGCACCGCTCGACCCAGCGCCGCATTCCTCGCGGTCGCGGCGACCAGGATCGCCTGGTCGCGGACATGGTCGAGCTGGTCCGCCGCCAAGGCCGTTGCGGCGATCGCCGCTCCGCTGCCCCCCCGGGAACCCGACGCAGTCAGGGCCTGCCTGCCGGCAGAGCGAACTGTTCACGTGTGTTCCCGTAATGAAACGGCGTTCGTCCCAAGACTGGCGGAGA
The DNA here is from genome assembly GCA_965222665.1 of Rhodobacterales bacterium. Lineage (GTDB taxonomy): Bacteria > Pseudomonadota > Alphaproteobacteria > Rhodobacterales > CAZPXZ01 > CAZPXZ01. The sequence goes on along the minus strand of CBDCUM010000012.1, from coordinate 2,466,123 downwards.
TGTGTCCCTTCGCGGTTGGCGCAGCCGCTTACGGAACATGCCCCCGGCTCAGAAGCAGCCGGATTCCCAGCGCGCCGAGTATGACTGCCGCGCCGCGGTCGATATTGCGCTTGGTCCGCATATAGCGCCTCGCAACGGCCTCTGTGCTCATGCAGAAGGCAAGCGCCGAATAGCAGGCAACCTCCACCAGGAAGTGGTTGGCGACGATCAGCGCGCTGTCGGCGGCATCGAGCCCGGCGGGAAACACGGTGACGAGAACTCCTGCCGCGAAGAGCACGGACTTCGGATTGAGCAGGTTCACCATGAATCCCTGGCGGACGGCGCGTTTGGCCGGGGCGGTTCGCGTCTCAACCAAGGCCGACGCATGCCTCCACATCCTCCAGGCGAGATAGATGAGATAGGCGGCGCCCGCGAATTTCGCCGCCGCATAGACCGTCGGGAACAACCGGAAGACAGCGCCGAGGCCGAGCAGCGCCGTCAGGGTCCATGTCGCCGCCATCGAACCAAGGCCTATTCCGACCGCGACCCCCGCGGTTCTTCCCGCACTCAGGGAGGTCTGAATTGCCATAAGCAGCGCCGGTCCGGGGCCTATCAATCTATCACACTTAACTCCGGGACTTCTCCTTTCGTTTTTTTCCTGTTCCATTCCTGCATGGCCTGGATGGTGATGACGGCTTGAGACAGGAACTTCACGCCTTCCCAGAGCTTCTGCGTGCCGGGTAGCGGCTGGCGCTTCGAGGGATGGAAGCCCGCCAGGCCGCCGGTGAGCACGACGAAGCCCGCGATGGTCATGCCCGGCGGTCCCCGGGGCACCTTGAAGCCATAGTGGGAGGCGAGGGCACAGAGTGCCCGGATGTCGTCCTCGGTGACATGTCGGCTGGCCGGGTCGTCCGGCCTCTCGCGGGCCAGGAGGGAAAGGTCCCAGACCCGGAAGGCGGTGATCGCGTCAAAGGCGAGACACTTGCGCAGGTCGTCGGCCTCGTCGAGGCGGCGGTCCTCGATGCGGGTGCCGACCTTCAGCGCATGGAAGAACCGTTCGATCCGCCAGCGCAGTTCGTACCAGCGCAGCACCGTGCGGGCAGTGTCGAGGTCGGCCTGGCCCTCGGTGGTCAGCAGCATCCAGTGCAACGGTTTGTTCTGCTTCCTTTGCTTCGATGCCGGCAGCGCCGGGCGACGGGGCGGGTCCTCCTCAAGGGCCGAGACGGCGATCATGCGGACCGGTGGTTCACTCTCCCGGTCCTTCGGGGGAAGCAGGTCCACCGGCGTGCAACGCAGGGTCAGCTTCGCCGTGCGGCCGCGCCGACGGTTCGGTCCCCCGCAGGCGGGCACCTCGATCTTCCGCCCTCCCACCGGGTCCGTCTCCAGCACATGGTCCCACAGGTCCGCGTCTCCGCCCGAGGCCAGCGCCACCCGACGCTGCGTCCCTCGGCTGGCCCGGACCAGCAATGCCGCCCCGGTCTGCTCCGCACGCGAGAGCAACTCCCAGAAGTCGCCCTCGCGGTCGCAGACCGTCACCACCCGGCTGTCCGGGCAGGCGCGCGCGAGTTCCTGCGCCCGCTCCAGGCCGTCCACCCAGCGGACACTGTCCTTGTCATCGGCCTGACGGAAGTCGGTGTCCACCGTATACATCCCGAGAGGCCGACCCACCGCGTTCACCGCCACGCCGAAATGGGCCAGAATGCCCGCGCTGCCCTTGCCGCCCCCACCAAGCTCGTCGAGACCTGAACTCTTTGACAGGCCGTCATAATTCAGCGTCGTCGTGTCCTGAACAGCCAGCACAACCCGCTCGGCACCGCACCGCTCCACCGTCTGCTCGAAATTCGAATCCAGAATGTGGTCCATCGTCACCGCGTCATTGGACAGCAACCGGTAGGCCGCCGTCTGCTCCGCCCGCCCCGGGAAGATCGACGGCAGATGTTCGCCAAGCCGATTGACCCAGGCCGCCCCCGTCTGCGCAATCCGACGCCGGATCCGACCGTCGGGGTGCGTGCTCCGCCCGTATTCCCGTGCCGCCCATCCCCCCGCACAATATATCGATCCGGACCAGCCGAGAACGCGCTCCGGCTCACCGCACAGAACCGGTTGCCAGCCCTCCACGAGCGGCCGGAGCCAGACCGCGCGGCGCACCCCCGAACGGCGCCCCGAAGTCAGCTGCGGGCAACACTTCAACCCCGCGGCCCGATAACTCAACCCGGACTGCCCCGGCCCGGTGAAACTCTGCACCAGCTCATGACTTCGGTAGTGGGCACGGCCGAGGCAGTGGTACGGAAGGGTTTCGCCCCAGGCCATCCCCTCTTGCGTTCACGCACGAACCGGATGACATTCGTGCCCCAGGTCGGTTGTTCGACCTACCGGCGCAATGGGGATGTCCGGCGGAGACGGGGTATCAACCGCTGAATGCGTCTTGCCAGCAACTCGGGATGATGGCGCATTCGGAGATGCGAGACGGCAATGTGCCCGCCAAGGAAGGAAACGCGCGTGTGCTGTGGGAAGTGTTGGAGTGGTTGCCGGGGGGCGGTCGAGTGGGTCCTGGTGCGGAGCGATTGCGCTCGATCTACATCCGGACCGGTACCTCCTGACAGGACAGATGGCGCTTTCGTCAACCTAAAACCGGTGTTCTCGAAACGAACCACTCCGATTACTCATATCGGCCGTTCCGCCAAGTCGGGCTCCACGGAGCGTCCATGCCCTTGGCCGTAATCCGGCGTTCGCGTTGACTGCGGACTACCTGGTCGTAAATCAACCGACTGTCCCATTCGTACAGAGCGATCTCCGTCAACTCCTTCACCACAGCCGAATAGTTCGGATCGTCAATGCGGTCATCGTACTCTTCGGGGTCCCTGTCCAAATCGAATAATTCAGAACGCTCGCCATGATAGTAATTCAGTTTATGCGGTCCGCGCCGCACCATGCGGCACGCAGTGGTCACACCATGCCCCTCATACTCGGCAATCGCGAGGCCTGGGCCGTCATCGCTGCTTCCATCCAGCAGGGGCAGCAGACTTGCACCGTCAGTGAATTCATTGTCCGCCCGAGCGATATCAAGCATCGTTTGTACGACATCAAGCAACGTGGTTACTTGGCTATGACGGCTCCCGGCCTGCACGACATCCGGCCATCTGACAATGAGCGGCACGCGCGCAGATGCCTCGTAGAATGTGCACTTGTACCATAGCCCATGCTCCCCTAGCGCCTCGCCATGATCGGACACGTAGATCACAATCGTGTTGTCGGCCAGGCCGTTTGCAGCAACCGCATCCAGCAATGCGCCAACCTGCCGGTCTGCAAACTCCACCAGGCCATAGTACGCAGCACGCGCTTTCCTGACCTGCTCCTCCGGGATGCAGTCGCAATCGAAGTACTGGCGCACCTTCTTGACTTGAGGATGCTGAGATTCCAGGTGGTCTTCGGAAATCTCCGGCAGTTCGGCCAGATCGAGATAGAAGTGATAGAACTCCGGCCGGCAAATAAACGGAAAGTGCGGTGTGTATATCGACCCGCAGAGCGCCCAAGGTTTTGTGTGCCGTTCCGGTTCGGCCAGATACCTGAGGCACTGATGCGTAACCTCCTCATCATACTGCATGTGTTCGTAGTCTCGCCCGTCCGGGTCCTTCATCAGGCGGTCGCGGACTTTTCTCCCTCCTGGCGGAATATTGGTTGTCCAGTCGGGCAAGTCACGGCTGATACCGCACATTCCTGCGATGTCCGGCATGATCCGGCGCTTGAATCCATGCAGTTGATCTGGACCGACAAAGTGCATCTTGCCGGACAGACAGGTCTCATATCCCGCTGCATTCAAGCGATGCGCCCAAGTTGCTTGGTCGCTCGTCAACGCAACCGAATTGTCCCATGCGCGGATTCGAAAGGGGTACTTGCCTGTCATGAATGACATGCGCGACGGTCCGCATAGCGGGGAGTTGCAGTAGGCGTTGTCAAAGACGGCGCCGTTGTCCGCAAGCCGTTGCATGTTGGGTGTCCTGACCAACGGATGTCCATATGGCATCGAGACCATTGGATTATGCTCATCCGACATGATGACAAGTATGTTGGGCTTCGACACGGACTAATTCTCCTTCGACACTAAATCGATGGCGTTTCGACAGGTCCAATTTGACCGAATTCGACGGACGCCGTTATGGCGTCAGCGACGGCGACCGATCCGACGGCGTTATGCAGAGGCATCGCGGCGTTCCAGTTGTCGCGAACGGTGCGGGCGAAGTCCTTTGCCTCCCGGGCATGGCCTACAAGTATCCCGCAATTCGACTGCGGCAAGCGAAGTGTATCCAACTGCCTGCGAGAGCCGCCCGAATGAAGAGAAAGGGTTCGTTTCTGCATGTTCACTGCGGCAGCACCTGAAGAGCTGGCGATCATGAACGCCGACCTCCGGGACGCGAGAGAAGCGTGGCTGCGAGGGACTCATATCCTTTGAGTGCGCCGATGGTGACCGGTATGGCGGGATGTCTGGGCGTGGGGTCTCGATTTTCGAAAAGGAGCATGCCTGGCTGAGCGGGTTGTCCCGAAGGTATCGTTGCAGGGGTATGGTGCGAACCGGTACGGTGATTGTTGAAATTTCATTCTGGTTCATGAGGTGCAGATCGAGGGTGGTTCTGGGAAGGCCCTTGAATTTCGCTGACCGGACCTCGGCCATGCCCCGGAAGCCTTCGTTGCCGTTGATGTGGACGGCTCCCTCGGTGGACGCATCCCTGGAAGGATCGACTCGGAAGTGGCCGCCACCTGAATTGCCCTGACCGTTGTAGTCGCTCCATCCATTGGAGTTGACGACGGTGCGCTGGTCCACTTGGCCGCGAACAGTCCCCTGCAGGGGCGGATTTGGGCAGTGCGCGACGATCTCGGTTTGGAGTTGGCCCCGACGCTTGAAGATGCCGAACACAGTCCCGCCGTGGGCGCCGCGTTTCACAGGTGCGCAGAATGCGTGCCCGGAAGTCCCCGGCCGAGACGGTTCAAGGTGTTGCGGTTCAGGCCGTTCGGGGCCGCCGCCTGGAAAGCCATCAGATCGGCAGTAAATTCAGACTTCCTGACCTCGAACTCGAGAGAGTGTCATGTTTTTGCACCCGCGAAGTGGGGCTCGGCGATTTTTCCGGGTAGTTCATAGACCATGTGCATGTTGGTACCGGGGAAGACGGTCCGTGTCTGGTTGAGTTCTTCGAGGAGGCTTGCGATGGCGTTGTCGCCGGCATCGCTGGCGGTGCCGAGTATGCGAACGCGGAGGATGCCGTTGCCGTGCTCCGGGATGACGTCGGCGTCGGCCCGTAGAAGTGCGCGCAAGTGCCGGCGGGGGCGCTGGATCTTGCCCTGGGTCTGGGCAACGGCGGGCATCATGCGGGTTTCAGCGCGGTAGGCGATCATGCGGATTATATCGAGGAGGAGTTTCTCGCCTTCGGGGAGCGCGTCGAGTGCCTCGTTCGTGTCGAGTTCGGCGACCGCGATATGTCGCGGTGTATCGCGGCGCTGCAGCTTGAGGGCTTCACGCTCGGCGTCGAGAGCGTCGCTTTGGGCCTGCAGGCGCCGGACGGCCTCTTCGGCTTCGCGGGTCGGGGTTCCCCTGGACAGGTCGGCGATCCGGTTGCGCAGGGTGCCAAGGCGCTGCCGGAAGCGCTGGACATTGCGGTCGATTGCGCGCCAGCGCGGGTTGACGATGCGGGCGTCGGGATCCTGTGCTTCCAAACCGTGGACCGCCAGCGCGTCGAGATTGAACTCCTCGCGCATGTATTTGAAGAAGTTCTCCTGCGACCATCGGGAGAACAGGGCGCTGGCGGCCCGCTCCATGGGCATGCGGGGGTCGGTGGTGATGAGGGGCACCTGGCGGCCATTCTCCAGCAGGCGCCGGATCTGGCGGACTTCGGGCCCCTTGCTCAGGATCACGCTCTTCTCGGCGAGGCGGACGGTGGCGCTGCGGGTGCTTCCCGGCCCGTGGATGGGCACCGTGACGGTGCGGAAGTCCGCCTCCGGCCAGGCCTCCCCCTTGAAGCCCTTGTGCCAGGTGATCACAGCAACCCCGCGCCGGGCGAGGCGCCGGAACAGGGCAGGGCTCCAGCCTTCCCGGTCGAAGACCAGCGTCAGGGCGGGCTCGCCGGCGTCCGGGACGGTGAGGTCCGGTGCATCCGGGCCCAGCATGCCCAGTTTCTCCAGCGCGGGCAGGATGTCCTTCTCCAGCGCGTGGGTCATGGTCGGATCCAGCGCCTTGTTCAGGCACAGGAACGGCTTGCCGCCGAGCGCGTTGATCCAGTAGCTCGTGGAGGCAGGCAGGCAGAGTTTCTGGCGCGCCACGTAATGCTTGGGCAATTTTCCCTTGCGGCCGGAATACACCTTGACGTGGCCATCCACCGACAGGGTCGCACACACGTCCGGTTCTTCCGCCATCCATCCCGCGGCCAGGGAAGCTTGCCAGTCCCGCACCCGTTGCACGTCTCGCCCCAACGCCTTGATCTTGCCCCGCAGCGTCTTCACCTCCGGGCAGCGGTCCAGGCCCAGGATGGCGCCCCATTCCCCGGGCGCCTGGTGCCGCAGTGCCTCCGGATTGCGCACCCGGGCCAGGGTGAGGAAGGCCAGGAACAGCAGAACCGTGGTCAAACCGTAGTATCCCTTGGGCAGCGACAGGAACTCCCGCGCGCGGTCCAGAAGCCCCTCCTTGAGCAGCATCGGCAGCCCGGCCAGCACGCCGCCGCCGGCAACCGCCGACAGCGGCTCCGCAAACTGCGGCCGCATCTCCGTCAGATGTCCCGTTGCCGCCAGCATCCGCCCCGCCGTGTCCCGGGTGCCCCGACCCATCGGCGCCTCGCGGTCGCGTGCGTCCCGTTCGCTCCGCTCCACCCTCGGCTCCGGCGCTGCCGCCGCCTGTGGCTCCGTCGACGCGACCACCGGCGGCTCCAGCACTGCCGTCGCCTGCGGCTCCGTCGACGCTGTCGCCTGCGCCGGCACGGCCCGGTTCGGCGTCCCCCCTCTGATAACACCCGACCGGCGGTTGAGGCTGAACGTGCTCGGCCGGATCCCCAGCTTTCGCGCAACCGCCCGGCCGCTCAGCCCCGAGGCCAGAAGCCGCTCCGCCTCCCGCGCCGTCGCGGCGTCGATCGCGCTCGGCCCGCGCCTCCGTCGCGGCGTAAGAAAACCGGCCTCGCCCTGCCTCCGGAGCTGGTTCACTGCCCGCTGCACCGTCGAACGGTTCACGCCAAACGCCGCCGCCAGATCCCTGCGTAGCACACCGTGCTCGGCAAACCGCGCAATCCGCAGCTGTCGCGCTCGGTTGTCCGAAACTTCGTGGGAATCGAACGGCGCCAGGTTGCTGAAGTAGACCCGCCGGCCGTCCTCGACCGCGTGCGAAAAGCAGGATTCGCCGATCTGGATCGCCTCGGCAGGAGGCATCGGAAGCGTGTTCAAGGGAGTCTCCACGGTCGATATCGGGTGCACAGTATTATAGCCACTCTCCGTAGATCGGTCAACCCCTCAAATGTCTCCTAACTGCTGGAAATCACGAGCAAAACGATCGCCAAGCCCGCCTTCAATTAGCGCACGAGGTCAGGAAGTCTGAAATTGGCGGGCGACCTCGCGGATCCTGGCCCCGGAGATCCTCGAACAGCTTGGCGTACTGGTTTATCATTTTTTCGCTATGCTCTGTGCCCCATGCAGAGGCGCTCAGCCAAGCTTGCCCAATCGTGAACGTAGTCACGAATGACCTTTTTGGGGCTCCGTGCGCCCATATCTTGGCGATCTGACCCGTGAAGGCCTCGACAAACCTGCTCTCTTCACGAAGCGACCCGAAAACGGACGAGATGGCGAGAAATGCCGCTGCGTCCGATCGCGAAGCTCGGCCCGCGCGACCGAGAACTGGCGCCAATCCATCATCGACTTGAATCGGATCGCCCGCCTCCGTCAGGCCTGCGCAGTAGCGGCACCAAAGCGCCACTTCCAGCGCAAGTCCGTCGATCGGCGCGCCCTCTTCCAATGCCCGGCGAATCGACGGCAATATGAATTTCGGCTGACGATTCGATCCATCCTGGCAAGGGCGTGGAATCGTGTCACCAATGGCTGCATTGGTGACACGACGTTCGATCATTTCAAGATAGGCAATGTAGTCGACATCACTGATCGGATTTAGCAATGGAATTATTTCCCGCCGCTGCAGCGCATCGAGAAACCCGAAGACATCGATGTCGGCCATCGCCTCATGAACTAATTGGTGCCAGAGAAGCGCCGCCGGGTAGGCGGTCGTGGCGTGCCCTCCATTGAGAATCTGCAGCTTCATCAGTTCGTAGGCAGCGACATCGCGCACGAATTCCACTTCGACGCGCTCCAGCGGTAGACGACCTTGGGGAAATTTCTCCTCCAATACCCATTGTCGAACGTGTTCGCAGACTACGGGCGCCGCGTCTTCAATTCCAAACTGATCCGCTACCAGTTGTCGCTGGCGGTCCGAAGTCGCAGGCGTGATGCAGTCAACCATGCTGTTGGGAAAAGCGACATGCTGCGCGATCCAATCGGCCATTTCCGGGGCAGCTCGATTGGCGAGAGCCACGACCGTGCGCCGGGCTGTTGCGCCATTCTCCGGCAGATTGTCGCAAGACATGATTGCAAAAGGTTCGACGCCAGCAGAACGACGCGCGCGCAGTGCCGCAATCAGCATCCCGAAAACCGTCTCCGGAATTCCGGCCCCAGCGATGTTCCGCTGTATTCCTGGGTCGGTCGCTTCAAGTTCTCTGCTTTCAGCCAAGAAATAACCACCTTCAGTGATCGTCATCGACACAATCCGAACCGCCCGATCGATCAAGTGCGCAATGACACTTTTCGGATCCGGTGCGGCGAAGTCGATCATCGAACCGATGACCCGGGCAGACCGGCCGTTCGAGTCGAGTTCGACTACCGTTGTCAGCCAGTCCTGCCCCGCCAGGGCCTGTCGCATCCACGTATCGGTTCGTCGGGTGCCAGCCCCGATGACGGCCCAATCGAGGCCGTGTCCATCGCTAAACAGGCGGTCCAGATAATTGCCCATGTGCGCTCTATGAAAGTTGCCGACCCCGATGTGCACAATCCCACAGCGAAGCAGGCTTCAATGGTATTTCGGGACGGCTACAGCGTCGCTCAGTAGGCCGAGCGAATCTCTACTGAGCTGAATAGCCACGCGGTTTCCCTCCGGTCGCAGCCGGCCGGTCCGCTTGCGGCCCGGCCGGCTTTGATTCATCGAATCCAGGCAATCGAGAGTGAGCGGGCGTTCTCGCTACTCGGAAATCGTGGCATGCTCGAACACTGCAAAACCGTCTGCGGTCCATTGCACATCACTCACGGTGCTCGGGGTCACGAACAACCGAATTCGCGGAATGATCGGCAAAATAAAGCGATCTTCGCGGAAAATCCGCGCAACCTCTTTGTATGCCTCCCTGCGTTCCGCGAGCACGGGGGTGGAGCCACCGGCCAGGACTGCCTCGGTATAGGCCGGGTTTTCGTAGCTGGTGATGTTGCCGTCCGGACGGAACACAACGGTCGTTTCGAGCAGTGCCGACGGATCCTTGCCGGCCCGGCCGAAGGCGTGAGATGCGATTTCATACTCGCGCTTGTCGACATATTGCGAACGGTAGCCAACCGCATCGACGTTTTCGATGGTCAGGTTGATGCCGATCTTGGCGAGATCCGCCTGCAGGATTTCGGCAATCGTCGTATATTCAGTCCGAATATCCGTCGAGGTGAGAATCATCAGCTCAATCGGAAGGTCAACTCCCGCACCTTCGAGCACCATCTGGGCCTTATCGAGATCGTATTCGCAGTTGTCATACTCTTCGAAGTAGGCCATCGAATTGGACTTGAAGGGAAGACACCAGGTGCTCCCTTCCGGTCCGAAGATCAGCTTGGCAATGCGCTCCCTGTCGAGAGACAGATCGATGGCCTCCCTGACCGCCTTGTTCTGAAGAGCCGGTGTCTTCAGGTTAAGCGACAAATCGTGGCCAACACCTGAAGGAGCGCTGCCTGTTACATAGTCGTCATCCCTGCCGAAAGGCAGAACATCCACCCAACCGAGTTCGGTGATCAAATCGAGTTCGCCACTCTTCAGAGATAGGATTGCGGCTTGCTGGTTCGGTGCGATGACGATCTCAAAACCATCAAGGCCCGGTGCGCCGTTCCAATAGTCGTCGTTCTTCTCAAACGTCGTGACGGTGCCGGGACTGTGAGACATAACCCTGAATGCGCCGGTGCCTACCGCCGTTGTGCTGAAGTCAGACGACGTCTCTGAATCGGTAATGTAGAACAGTTCCAGAAGATCGAATACGCCTGGGAACGGCTTTTCGAACTTCATAACCACCGTATGATCATCCGGCGTTTCGAGTCCAACAACGCGCCTGGCGAAGCCCGCAATCAGCGCGCCGTTATCCGGATTGACGACATAGTCCATGCTTGCTTTCACATCCGCGGACGTGAATGGACGCTCGGAGTGAAATGTGACGCCTTTTCGCAGGTTCAATGTCAGCGTCAGACCGTCTTCGGAGAAGTTCCAACTTTCGGCAAGACGCGGTTGCGGAACCAGATTCTTGTCGTAGCGGGTTAGTCCGTCGAAGACGTTGCTGACCATCGGTTCATTGGGCGCCGCTAGCGTATAGGGGTTAAGATTCGGCAGCGTGGCCGTCTGGCCAATGCGCAGAACGTTGTCCGCAATCGCGGTCGAAGCCATCAAGGAGAAGGCCGTGGCGGCGATCCCCGCGATGAATTGGGATCTTGGTTTGGTCATCATTTCTCTCCTGTTTTGTCGTGATTGGTCACAACGGTTTGGTTTTCCTATGTTGATACTCTGCCGGTATCGATGATGACAGTGTGTCAAGAATAGTAAGGTCATCTCCAAAGTGGCAGGCAACCTTGTGTCCGCGCTGCGACACCGTCCGCAGGTCGGGACGCGTCTGAGCACAGATATCAATTGCGAGCGGGCACCGCAATCGGAATCCGCAGCCAGATGGAATATTCGCAGGATCGGGCGGTGACCCGCTGACTACGAACTTTCCTTTGCTACGTTGATTGGGATGCACGGCCGGCGTAGACGCCAGCAGCGCCCGCGTATATGGATGACGCGGTCCATCGAACAGTTCATCACAGGCGCCGATTTCAACGATCCGACCGAGATACATCACGGCGATGCGGTCCGAGACATGACGCAAAACGCCCAGATCATGCGCGACAAATATGTAACCGGCCGAGCGCGCAGCGCGCAAGTCGTCAACAAGATTGACGATCTGTGCTTGAACCGAGACATCAAGCGCGGACGTCGGCTCGTCCAAGATCACAACATCTGGGTTGAGCGCCAAGGCTCGGGCGATCCCAACCCTCTGTTTTTGCCCGCCTGACAATTCGCTTGGCAGTTGGTCAAGATACTGTTCCGATAGGCTCACCGAACGCATCAGTTCGCCGATGCGCGCATGGATCTTGCTTTTGGCCAATCCAGCGATTTCCATTGGTTCTGCTATGATCCGGCGAATTGTCATACGCCGGTCCAGGGATGAAGTGGGATCCTGGAACACCATCTGAATTTCGCGACGCGCCTTCCGGAGAGCGTTCCCCTTGAGGGCGGATATTTCTCGATCGTTCACCAGAACACTGCCGCTTGTCGGAGGCGCGAGTCCCATGGCCACGCGGGCAAGGGTTGATTTCCCGCATCCGGATTCGCCGGCAATTCCGAGCGTCTCGCCGCGCATCAGCTCAAGCGAAACGCCATTCAGGGCTTTGACCCGTCCGTAGGCTTTGCTGACGTCCAGCAACTTCAGAACGGCTTCATTCCGAGCATCATTGGTCTTGCGAGCCGAAGAAGCGTTTGATGCTTTTGCTTCACCGGCTTTCAGGACTTCCTCGACCAAATGGCAGGCGGCTCTTCGGCCGGGTGCGACTACTTGCAGTGGCGGCTGCTCGCTCCGACAGATATCTCTGTCCTTGGCAAATTCGCATCGAGGATGGAACGGACAACCCGGGACGGCGTCCGCCGACTGGGGCGGAAGGCCAGGGATCGAATCCATGCGACCGATTTTTTCCGTCGCCGAAGGGCGGCTCTTCAAGAGGGCCCTTGTATAGGGATGCGCCGGTTGGTCGAAGAGGTCGGCGACCGGCGCTTCTTCCACGATCCGGCCGGCATACATCACCATGACACGGTCGACGAGTTCCGCGACCAGGCCGAGGTCGTGCGTGATGACAACCGACGCGACTTGATGCTTGCTGCTCAACTCTCGCATAAGCCCGACGATCTGCGCTTGAACCGTCACGTCGAGCGCCGTTGTCGGCTCATCGGAAACAACGATTGACGGCTTGCCGGACAATGCCATGGCGATCACGGCCCGTTGACGCATGCCGCCGGAGAATTCGTGCGGGAATTGCGTGACTCTGATCGGAGGGTTGGGAATACCCACCTCCGTCAGCATCTTGATTGCCAAGCTATTGAGATCGGTTGAACTTGTTCGGGAATCGTGCACCAAAACGGGTTCAGAAACCTGGCGGCCAATCTTCATGGACGGATTGAGCGATGTCATGGGGTTCTGGAACACCATGCAGATTTCGGCACCGCGCAAATCCGCAAGCCTGCTTTCAGGCGCGCCGGCGACATTCTCGCCGTTGATGCGGATATGGGATGCTTCGATTCGGGCCGAAGGGGGGAGAAGTCCCATGGCCGCCAACATCGTTACGGACTTTCCAGAACCGGATTCTCCCACAACGCCGACCTGCTCGCCGGGTTCGATGTCAAAGCTCACCCCGTCGACGACCTGCCTTAATCCGGAGCTGGTACGGAACGCGATTCTCAAGGCTTTCACGGAAAGGCTAGGTTTCTTGTTTTGGCCCCTCATTCACCTCCTCCCAGATATTGGTGTTGGGGATCGACACGGTCGCGCATGGCGTCTGCGAGCAGGTTGACGCCAACCAGCACGATCGTAAGCGCCAGACCCGGGAAAATGGCATAGGCCGGGATGAAATCGAGAAAGCGCAGAGCATCGGCCAGCATCTGTCCCCAGCTGGGCGTGGGAGGTTGAACACCAAGCCCGAGAAATGACAGGCCGGCTTCAAGCAGAATCGCAATGCCCACTGACAAGCTCGCTTGAACAGCAAGCGGCCCCATGGAATTCGGAAGGATGTGACGCAACATGATCCGCGTCTTGCTTGCGCCCATCGATTCCGCTGCTTCGATATATTCAAGCCGAGATTCGGAAATCGCGAGCGCGCGCGCCAAACGGGCAAACAAGGGACTCTGCGCAATAGCGATTGCGATCGCCACCTGAATGAAGCCCGGACCCAGAACCGCCACGATCGCGGCGCCAAGCAATATGGCCGGAAAGGCGCTGATTGCGTCGCTAAGGCGCATCATGACGGCGTCCACCCAACCGCCGAGATAGCCCCCCGTGAGCCCCATGAGAATGCCGAGCACGGCGCCCAGCAGGACGGATAGTGCTCCAGCAAACAATGAGATGCGTGCGCCATACACTGTGCGGCTGAAGATATCACGTCCTAGAAAGTCCGTGCCGAACCAGTGCCTGGCGCTCATGCCTAGGAGCTCATCACCGGAAATTTGCTCATTGGGTGGGTAGGGCGCAATGAGCGGCGCAAAGACGGCAATCAGCACCATGACAACGAGGAGGATGACGCCGACGCGCCCTCCGTGATGCTGCCAGAGATAGACGGCAGTGCCTGTCATATGGCGCCACCTGTCGAACTGCGCACCCGGGGATTGAACCATCCATAGGAGAGATCGATCAGCAGGTTGATCGCCATGTAGATCACGACGAAATACATGAGCGCGCCCTGCACCAGGACGATGTCGCGGCTCTTGATGGCTTCAACTGTGAGGCGCCCAAGGCCAGGCCAATTGAACACCGATTCAACGAGGACCGCGCCGCCCAGCATCTGGCCAAAACGCAAACCCAGAACGGTCAGGATCGGTATGGCTGCATTGCGACTGATGTGATGTAGCATAAGCCGGCCAGCCCTGACGCCTTTCGCACGTGCGACCGTCACATAGTCACGGCTCAGCTCATCGAGCACACTCGCCCGGACCAGTCGCGCAATCATTGCAATTGAATCCAGCGCCAAGGTTGTCGCCGGCAGGATCAAGTATTGCAGCGCCCTTACCGGTTCTTCGGAGAACAACTTCCTGCCACCCGACGGCAGCCAATCCATCCAGACGGCAAAGACGATGATCCCGAGAATGCCGAACCAGAAATTCGGAACCGACAGGACAAGAGAATTGACCGTGGTAATCAACGTGTCGAGCCAGCGGCCTTGGCGCAACGCGGCGATGACACCAATCACGATGCCAAGAATGGAAGCGATGATGATCGAGGCTGTGGCAAGTTCCAGAGTGGCAGGCAGTCGCCGCCCAATAAGTTCGGTCACCGGCCGGCCAATTATGTGTGATGTGCCCAGATCCCCTTGCAGGGCTGCCGCCGCCCAGCGGAAATACTGAACCGGGAGCGGATCATCCAGGCCGAATTTTGCGCGCAGCGCGGCAACCACTTCCGGCGTCGGATCGGGTCCTGCAAGGACCGTTACCACATCGCCTGGCACCAGGATCATGATCAAGAACACTGCGATTGAGACCATCACGATCACAATGAAGGCTTGGATGATCCGCCCCAGCACGTATTTCAGCATGTCTGTGCCTCAGAATCTCGCCAAGCCGCGCGATAATCGGTTTGCGCGATTGCGGCACTTACGTCTCGAGGATGACGGGCAGACGGACGATTGCGCTGGCAACGGGACGATGAACAGAGTTGCAATTCGTTTTCGAAGACCTGGATATCGACGCCTTCCGTATGCCGGCAGCAGGTCGTATCCCGATTCGATCCTTGATCGCTGGGTCTTGTCCACTGCCGGACACTGGCGGTCTTGTCAGTGTCGCCGGCAACATTGGGATAGGGAAAATCGGGCGAGGTTCCCAGCGGCGCAAACCCGGTTAGGTGTGCAGAGGGAAATGCCTCAATCCATAATTTCGCCTGTCCGTCGTTGGCCGGCACGTGTTCATTCCCCAACCGGAATTCGCAATCTCCTTTTTTCAGGCTGGTCGCAATTTCCCATTCCGGTTCTGTCGGCAGGTCATCGCCAACCCAGCCGGCATAGGCCAGAGCGTCTGCATTAATGGGTTCGACGACGGGATGATTGTCGTGTTCAGATACAGTTGCGTGTGCAGAGTCGGAGTTACGCCAACCAGCGCCCTCGCAAAACGCCCGCCAGCCGCTAGCCAGCCCAATATCCATTGGTGATTGTGCCTGGAGAAACACGGTGCTGCCCGCCGCCCGACCGCCCATGGATGGACGTTTCCGTCTCCGTAACATGGCCGGTCGTCTCGACAATGCGTGCGAACTATCGGTTTGCCACAAGAGACGCGGACAACCCAAAGGAAGCCGCGCAACAGACTGACGCAGTGCATTCTCGGGATAGTAGCGGCCGGACCCAATCTGAAATAGGCCTCCCGCGGTGAAATTCGATTGATCAAACGTGTTGATAGGAGAAGTGTCGCATTTTCTCACTTCTGTTACCTTCAACATCCGTCTCTACCAGTTCGAGACCCGTATCTGCGAACGGTCCTCGGTCTGATCCAACACGTTCAGAAGTTGGTCTTTCAACTTCTCGCGCAGGTCGCGATGTGCCGGATCATGGTAGAGATTGACCAACTCGTTGGGATCATCATCGAGATCGTAGAGCTCGCCGTCGGTCGTGCGACCCGTTGCCGGTTTGCCGTGCCAAATCACCAGCTTGTAGTTTGCATAACGCAGCATGGTCGTGTGAACCGGCGGGTTCGCCTGGTGGCCGGAATCCCGATATTCACAGAGCGCCCAATCGCGCCAGTCAGCCTTCTTGCCTTGGAGCAGTGGAATCAGCGACGAACCCTGGCAGGAAGTAAAGCCGGCTGCACCGGCCACATCAATGTAGGTCGCCGTGAGATCAATCCACTGCACGATTTCTTTGACGCGTTTGCCTGCGGGTATCTGGCCAGGCCAGCGCATGAGGAGCGGCACGCGAGTGACGCAATCATACATCATCGGGCCTTTTAGCAGTATGTCGTGATCTCCCAGCATTTCACCGTGGTCGCTGGTAAAGACTACAAGCGTGTCGTCAACTTTCCCCGCCGCCTCGAGCGTGTCCAAGATGCGGCAGACTTCAAGATCGATCATCGCGACCATGGCGGCATAGGCGGCTCGGATTTCCCGGATTTCCTCTGGAGAGTAGTCTTGAAATCCCGGCGCCGCCCCGCCATACGACGCCTTGGAATAGGCCGCCTGCACGTCTGGTTTTGTCTCCAGTTCTCCATCCACTCGTACCGCGGGCGGAATGGCATCGGCATCAATAAGTTCACGAAATGCATTTGGCGCACCAAAGGGATGGTGCGGATCGAAGAAATTGGCGATCAGGAAAAAGGGCTGTTCTTCTTTGCGCTTGTCGTCCCTTATGAAATCGATGGCAGTCTCGGCCACCCAATGACTGAAATGCGCCTCCATTGGCACCATATTCATCGGCGTCGCACTGCGCGCCTCATTGCCGGCCTCCGCCTCCGACGGATCGCCCTCGTTGGGAAAAATTTTCGTATAGAGTTTCGGGAATTTGCGTTTAAGCCACTTCAGATAGGCATTTTGCGGCGAACGATGAATGGGATCGTGCGCCCATTCGTAAAGTCTATATCCATCATCGTTTCGTGTTTCGGTCTGCCAGCCCTCGCAAGCGGAGAGGTGCTGCTTGCCGATCATGCCGCAGTCATAGCCGGTGTCAGCAAGAGCGCGGGTAAACATCTTTCGGTGCCCAGGAAGGGCAACGCCGTTCGCCCACAAACCGTGATTGCGCGCATACATGCCGGTGAACAGTGAAGCCCGAGACGGGCTGCAGATTGTGTTTTGCACGTAGCATTGCTCAAACAGGGCACCCTGTTCGGCGAGCCGATCCAAACTCGGCGTATGCGCGTGGGCCGTACCATAGCAACCCAAGGTATCGAACCGTTGCTGGTCCGTACAAAGCATCATTATGTTGGGTTGCCGCTTTCCCGGCACTCTACGCTCCCCCATGCACTTGATTGCCGATTATCCAGCCTTTTGTTCAATTTACGCCGGTATTGAAATCAAGTCAATTGGTAACTGCCCAGCGGGAAAAATCGTCGCGTCACCATACGCACGCCCTCGCGGTATCGAAGCCGCGCCATACCCGATGGCGTCACGCCATCGCTGCATGTGGAATACAAGCGCTCGCTGATCAAGCAGCACCATAAGGAGGGCCGTGCGTTGCGCATCGAGACCGTGATCAACGACACGTACGACTGGGCTCAAGTGTTTCGGAGCGTAAATCGGCCTAGTTTGCCATTGTCAAGATGTTGTGTCGTTTGCGGCTTCGGAATTCGAGCTCCTGCGGCTCCAGTGCGCGGGAGATTTGCCGCCACGCTGCACCGAAGCGGCCTGACTTCCACAAGGCACGGAATGTGAGGATTGGCTGTCCTGTGCCGTTCTCCGACCAGCGCATCCCGGCGCCCTTCATCCTGCTTTTTATCAAAACCTTGTTGGAAGACTCTACTGCGCCGCTTCCGATTGGCATCCCTCGGGTGTGGACTTCGGAATATCGCATGCGGTGCTGCTGCTTTCGGAAGAAGTTGAGCACGCGGGTGATGGGCTTCCGGCGGGGATGCTTGTTCACGAGGTGCCGCAGCGAGCGGATGACCCTGTCGATGCCGTCCTTCCCTTCCTTCAGGATCTCACGGAGCGTCTCGAGCCGGTTCCACGCCTGCGGCGATCCCTCGCCGTAGGCGGTGTCCAGCGCCTCTTTCAGATGCTGCAAGGCGTGCCAACAGTCCGGCACCTGGGTCGCGCCTGGAAAGGCTTCTTTGCAGAAGCTCCAATTGTCCGGAGCGCCGGCGGCGATGAACACAACCTCAAGGTCCGGGCGAAGACGGAGACAGTGCTCCGCTTCTGCGACCACATCCCCCTTCAGGGACACTTTCCCGGCCTCCGGCATCCGGCCGCAGCACACCGTACGCAGGCACGTCCCGGCTGCATCGTACAGCGAAATCGTTCCCGACGACGCCTCCCGGAAGCCCGCCAGCCGTGGCGCATTCCCTTGTCCGGGCGCGCTCTTCTCCTTGCGCATCCCGAGCATGGCGCCATCAACGGCAACCGCCCTTGTCACCGCCTCCGCAGGGATCCCCTCCTCAATCCGGATTGCTTCCAGTGCACCATCCTGCACAACGTCCCAGGCCGAACCCATCGTCGTCACAAGGTCATCTTCCGAGTTCTTGCGATATCCGTCATCAAGCCGAATGCAGATTTCTTCTATGGTCTGAGTGTCTTTGACTCTCTTTTGCGCCGCTTGGCAAATCCAGACCGCGCCCCGACCACAGGCAAATGAAATCGGAACTCGGATACTCGGCCATACAAGGGGCGAGACCGCGGAGTGGACTCGACAGGGTATCCGCGCCAAACGACACATTCGGTGCTATTTCGAGGATGTGTGGCAATCGTTGTCCGATCCGCGCGGTCTGTTCATGTATCCGGATAGAACCGCGGAAAGAGTCCCTCCAGCGCATCGACCGGAAACCGCAGCGAGACGGGGCCTTTCGGCGTTGCCGACGCGAGCAGTCCTGCGTCGACAATGTCGCCGAGCACGCGCCGGGCAGTGCGCTCGGGCAGCCCCGTGATGCGGGATGCCTCGCCGCGATCGATCCGGCCGCGGACCAGGGCCTCCCGCAGCAGGCGCCCGGCTTCGGGTTTCAGCCTGTCGCTGCGCTCGACATGGCGCGCCAGGCGGGCGTCCAGATTGTCTAGGTCGAAGAGTTCCGCCATGAAGGTCACCTGGTCGAGGCACACCTTCAGGAACCAGAGCATGAAGTCGACAAGCGCCTTCTGCGAGAGGTTGCCGCGCCCGTCCAGATCGCCCTGACGCGGCGTGTCGGCGAGATCCATCTGAACCCTGTATTCTTGGCGGCTGTCGAGGCCCTGGGCGAGACCACGCGAAACCGACCAGAGGCCATGGGCGCCGATGCCGGCCTTATGCGCCATGGCGTGGCTCATGAGACGGCTCACCCGGCCGTTCCCGTCCGGGAAGGGGTGAATGTAATTCAACCGGTGATGCGCGGCCGCCATGGCCAGGATGCGCGCCGCCGGACCCGTCCCCCCGAAGCGATAGCGGCGCTCGAAGTGCGCCATGAACGGTTCCACCGAACGGCTCGACGGCGGGATATGGCGGCGGACGGAGACATCGCGTTCGGGCGCCGAGCGCAACTCCCCTGGCGCCATGCGAAATTCAGCGTGGGCGGACTTGATTCTCAGCATTGCCTTCGGCGCGTCGCGGTAGAACTCGGCGTGCAGCCAGCGGATGAAGTTGCAGGACGCCGGCTCTGGCAGCCGATCCTCCGCGGCCAGACGATCGATCTTCTCCTGGAGACGGACATGGGCGGCTGCCTCGATCTGGAGGTTGTGTCGCCCTTCGTCTTTATCGAGGTCGCCGGCGAGCGCGCGCTCGATATCCCGGGGTCGAGTGTTGTGGCCCTCGATGAGGTTGCTGTAGTAGCAGTTCATCAGGCGCACGAGATCGGAGAGGTTCGCGGCTGTCGCGGGATGCAGCCGCGCGCCCAGGACGGCGCTTGCCGAAGAGAGCGCTACGATCGCATCGGCGATCGCTTCCGGGGTCTCCTCCAGCCGGGCCGGCTCGATCCGTGTCGGTACTTCAATGATGTCATTGGCCGATGCCATGAGATGTCAAGCTCTTGTTTTTCAGCCGGTTGAAATAGAACGATCACAAATCTGGCCGATCCTAGCGCCCTGTTTCTATCCCTGCAGTGGCCGATATGGAGAAGGAAAAAGATACCGTTAAAACAATATCTTGACCGATATTAATCCGTTTTTCGGCCGATCTCCCGGCCGATCTCCTGGCCGATCCTGTCCGCCTCTCCGTCCGCCACCAGGACCGGCCGCCGTTCTGTCCGGGCACACTATCTCGCCAATCCATGGGTAGGCGGCCGCTCGGCCCATCTACTCGGCATCCCCAATCGCGCCGGTCCGCACACTCAAGCAATTATTGTCCCTTCCCCCGCCTCGGCACGGGTAGGCGAACGCTCACGATCCCGGTCCCCTTCCTCGCGGCCGACCAGTCCCGTCACCAGCGATGCCTTCAGGCTCAGCGTGGACCCAGCGTCTGCGTCGGAGGTCACGACAGGCAGATTGCAAGAAATGCGGTGACTGTTGCCGATGGTCGCCACCGCTGCGATCGGTTGTTCACGAACCAGGGCGGAGCCCCTTCGCCACGCGACGCCCGGCGTGCGGAGGTCGGGCTCGGCTCTGAATCGCCGGCTCGCGATTCGCCCCACGCGTGACGGTCCGACCCTTTCGTCCCGTCTTCGAATCCGGCCCACAACGGTCGACTTCGGGCGTCCCGACTTGGCTTGACGCCGCTTGCGGCATGCTTGCGGCAAAATGATTGAGCAAGGGATGGGGAAAAGAACCCCGTTATCCTGTTGGGATAACGGGGATTTCTTGGTTGCGGGGACAGGATTTGAACCTGCGACCTTCAGGTTATGAGCCTGACGAGCTACCGGACTGCTCCACCCCGCGACAAGTGCTTGAATTGCCAAGCGCGACGATTGTACCACGCTTCGCGGGGCCGCAGTATAGGCGCACGCCGCCGGGTCCGCAAGGGGACTTCCGGCCGCTCAATCCGCCGGCCGCTCAATCCGCGCTTCCGCGTATCAGGCGTGCCGCCTCCACGGCGAAATACGTCAGCACGCCATCGCAGCCAGCCCTCCGAAAGGCCCGGAGGCTCTCCAGCATTGCGGCCCGTCCGTCGATACATCCGGCATCCGCTGCCGTGCGGATCATCGCGTATTCGCCCGATACCTGGTAGGCCAGGGTGGGCACGCCGAAGGCCTCCTTCACCCGCCAGCAGACATCAAGGTAAAAGGCGCCCGGCTTGACCATCACCATGTCAGCGCCCTCCGCGATGTCCAATGCCGCCTCGCGAAGTGCTTCATCCGTGTTTGCCTCGTCCATCTGGTACGTCCGCTTGTCCCCGATGAGGCGGGCGCCGGATCCGGTAGCTTCGCGGAACGGTCCGTAGAATGCGGAGGCGTACTTTGCGGCATAGGACAGGATCACGGTATCGGTGAAACCCCGCTCCTCGAGCGCGGATCGGATGGCCCCGATGCGGCCGTCCATCATGTCCGATGGTCCCAGAATATCGGTGCCTGCCTCGGCTTGGCAGAGTGCTTGGCGGACCAGCGCCTCGACGCTCTCGTCGTTCCGAATCACGCCGTTCTCGTCCACGATGCCGTCATGCCCCAGGGCGTTGTAGGGATCGAGTGCCACATCCTGCATGACACCGATTCCCGGAATCTCGGCCTTTATCCGTCGTGTGGCGCGGCACACCAGGTTGTCGGGGTTCCAGGCCTCACGCGCGTCCGGTGTCCGAAGAGTGTGTTCGACATGCGGAAAAAGCGCCACGGCCGGAATTCCGAGAGTATGCGCCTCCGCGATAGCTGGAAGGGCGAGGTCGATGCTGAGACGATCCACGCCGGGCATGGAGGGGATGGGCTGCCGGATGTTCTCGCCCTCCACGACGAAGATCGGCCAAAGCAGGTCGGAAGGCGCGAGATTCGACTCCCGGACGAGATCGCGAATCCAGGGATGCGCGCGAAGCCGGCGCGGCCGGCTGGCGGGAAACCGTGCAATCACCGAGCTTGTCTCCTGCAGTCTTCTTGCGCTTTCGGAAATCAGCGCGGTGCGCTGAGCGCCTCCGGCGTTCCGCGGTCACGATAGGGCGTCCGCTCGAAATGGGCGCGGTAGCATTTCGAGAAATGCGAAGGGGAAGCGAAGCCGCAGGCGAGCGCCACATTGATCACCGACATCTGGGTCAGGAGGAGCAGATTGCGTGCCCGCTGGAGGCGGAGTTCCATGTAGTAGCGTTTCGGGGAGCGGTTGAGGTAGCGGCGGAAGAGACGCTCCAGCTGCCGTGTCGACATCCCTGCCTGCTCGGCGAGCGCGCTTGGACGAATGGGCTCCTCGATGTTCATCTCCATTGCCCGGATCACGGTGATCAGCTTGGGATGCCGCACGCCAAGGCGGCCCGGTATGGACAGACGCTGCTCCTCCCGGGCGCCTCGAGCGGAGTAGAGGATCATGTCGGCCACCATGCACGAGAGGTCGTCTCCATAGTCGTTGGAGATGATCTGGAGCATCATGTCGCTTGCCGCGGCGCCGCCCGCGCAGGTGTAGCGGTCCCGGTCGATCTCGAAGACGTGGCTGGAAAATTGGAGCGACGGGAATTCCTCGGCGACGGCCGGCAGGCTTTCCCAGTGGATCGTGCACCGACGGTCGTTGAGCAGGCCAGCCTTCGCGAGGACGTAAGACCCGGTGCACAGCGCGCCCAGGGCCACGCCGCGCGCATTCTGGCGCCGCAGCCAGGTGAGGACAGGACGGGTCGCCGAGAATGCGGCGTCGACGCCGCTGCAGACGAACAGAATCGAGTTCGAGTCGATTTCATCCAGGCCGGAATCTGCGGCTATCTCGACCCCGTTCGAGCAGCGCACCGGGGCGCCGTCAGCGGTGTGCAGGCTCCATGCGTAGCACTTCCTGTGGGTCAGGCGGTTCGCGATCCGGAGAGGCTCCAGAGCGGAAGCGAAGGCGATCATCGAAAGATTGGGCGCCAGGAGAAATGCGAACCGGCGTGGCGCTGTCGCCCGACGGGCGATCCGCAATTCGTATTCATTGGCGCAACGATTCATCGCGTCCATATTCCAGCGAGACCCGCAACTGCGTCAAGGCCTCCAGGGCCTGTTTGCGGCTTCGTCCAGGACTTGTGGAGGTCCGCCGAATCGACGCCAGAGAGTAGCGGCTGTGCGCTGCTGCCACTATAGGTGAAATCACGCCATTTCCGGCGGATATTGGAGTTCGACAGATGCGTGAAGCTTGGGCCTTGGAGAGTTGGCGGTCTCGGCCAGCCCAACAACAGCCGGACTACTCCGATTCCGACTCACTGGAGACGACGATTGGGCGACTCCGGAGGCTGCCGCCCCTCATCTTTGCCGGCGAGGCACTGCGCCTTCGCGAGCATCTGGGTGAAGTTGCCCTGGGAAATGCCTTTCTGTTGCAGGGCGGTGATTGCGCCGAGAGCTTCGAGCAGTTCTCGGCGGACAATGTCCGGGATACCTTCCGGGTCCTCCTGCAGATGGCGGTCGTCCTTACGCTCGGAGGCAAGAAGCCGGTTGTAAAGGTCGGCCGCGTTGCCGGGCAGTTCGCGAAGCCACGGTCCGCTCCCACCGAGACCGTGAACGGGAAGACGCTGCCTTCCTACCGGGGCGACATTGTCAACAGCTTCGAGTTCACACCGGAAGCTCGCGAAGTGCGCGCCGAGCGCATGCTCGACGCGTATCTCCAGTCATCCGCTTCGCTAAATCTCTTGCGCGCCATGGCTACCGGGGGTCTCGCGGATCTTCGCAACGTGGCGAAGTGGAACTTGGGTTTCGCCCGGTCGGCCCGGGAATCGAAGCGCTACGAGGATCTCGCCCATCGAACGATGGACGCTCTTGACTTCATGCAGGCCTGCGGGGTTGGCCCCGACAGCGTTCCGGCGATGCGGAGCGTGGAGTTCTTCACTTCCCATGAGGCCTTGCTCCTTCACTTCGAGGAGGCGCTTACCCGGCGCGACGCGCTTACGGGGCGCACAATCGCCGGATCCGGGCACATGCTCTGGATCGGAGACCGTACGCGCCAGCCGGACGGCGCCCATGTCGAGTTTTGCCGCGGAATATGGAATCCGATCGGCATGAAGTGCGGTCCCTCGCTCACGGTGGACGAACTCATGCGGCTGATCGAGATTCTCGATCCGCTCAATGATCCGGGGAGACTCACATTGATCACGCGGTTCGGCGCGGGGGAGGCTGCCCGCCATCTTCCGGCGCTGGCCCGGCGGGTGCGGAGCGAGGGAAGGAACGTGGTCTGGTGCTGCGATCCCATGCACGGCAATACCGTCAAGTCATCCACGGGCTACAAGACGAGGCGATTCGAGCGCGTACTCGCGGAGGTCCGCGAAGTCTTCGACATCCACCGCAGCGAAGGCACCCATGCAGGCGGCGTTCATGTGGAAATGACGGGCCAGGACGTCACCGAATGCACGGGTGGGGATCAGAATCTTGCCGATGAGGACCTTTCGGACCGCTATCACACCGTCTGCGACCCGCGCCTGAACCAGAGCCAGTCCCTTGAGTTGGCCTTCCTCGTGGCGGAGGAGCTCGAGAAGTCGTAGTCGGCCGCGCCGCGGACCCGCCCCATCCTGCTTCGCTCGGCGCGGTCCGGGACATCGGAGTGGTGCCGGGGATCGAACCGAGAGCACGGTCTTGCTCTGCCTTCAAGGCCAGGCCCGCCTGCGAGCCGCTCACCGGAACGCCGGCGAGAGTTGTTGCGGTACTGGCGGCGTGGACCGCCAGTCCGGCCTCGCCAATGCCGCGATGATCTCCTCAGCGCCGGATATCGGTTCGGCAGACAAGAAACGATGCAATCCGGCGGCGTGCGCCGCCGCCGCGGATCAAGTGAGCATCCGACCGGCTGCCGGGCCTTCCGCCTCTCCAGCCAATGATCTTCACTGCCGAGGCGAACCGGTTGGCGTCGGCCCTTGGGCGGGTGGCACGGCCGCCGTGCGGACGCGACAGTACCGCTTCCCCGGCACTCCGGGGAACGCGCTCAGAAGTGGCAATCGATTCTCAGGAAGAAGCGGTCGTTTTCTCCGATCCCGCGGAACGGTGCCTGGTCGCCAGCGCTGTAGAAAACCAGTCCGGTGGTCAGCTCCACGGCATCGGTCCATTGAAAACTGACCTGCAGCCGCTGGAGCGCGCCGTGATTTCCCGCCTCCCCGAAGGCGAGGGCGACCAGCGTGGCCTCGATCGTGTCGTTGCGGAATTTGCGGCTGATGCGAAGCGCCGTGGTCAGTTCGTTCCGGCGGCGGTCGTCCGGCAGCGCCGCGAGGCGCGCATCGAAATCGAGGATGTGCGTGTTGCTCGCCTCGAGGGAAAGTGCAGTGTTGACGAACCCGGAATATTCTGCCCCCGCCAGCGCGGTGATGCGCCTGAGCCGCCGGTCGGGCACGGTGGAATAGCGCAAACCCTCGAAAGCGGCGACTTCCCCTTTCAGGAGCCAGCTGCCGAAAGCCGCGCTGCCCGCCGCGCCGACCATCCTTGCGCGGCTGTGCCGCCGGCGCGGGCCCGCGTGGTTTGTCGCGAGATGCGGGCGGGAGTCGTAGACATTGGCGAAGTAGAACGAGGCATCCCAGCCCGGGAATGTTCCGGTAATCGCAAGGGCCGCTTCCGGTGCGCCAAGCGTATCGTCCGGCGAATCCCGCGGAGGCAGGGCGGTCGTTCCGGGAAGGAAGTCGCTGCCGGGGAGAGGCGTCTTGTCGAAACGCCGCTCGGGAATGGCGATGATGCTCGCGCTCCACGGCGCCGCGTATAAGTCGAGGCGCGCCATCGCGACCGGCAGTCGCAGGTCCCTGATGTCGGTCATTCCAGGCAGCCGGTTGTCGATGGGGTTGAGGATGTCGGCGACCCGGATGAGGTCGGACCGGCCCCACACCACGATCTGGCGGCCCAGCTTCAGATCCAGGCTTTCGGTCAGCGGTCCCTGGAGGAAGAACTCGCCGAGTTCCGCCTCTCGTTCGTACTCGTTCAGGAATTCGGAAGGGTAGTCCTGGCGCCCCTTCGCCTTGTAGGCGAAGTCAAGCCAGGCGTGGCCCGTCAAGCGCGCCCGCCAGTCTGTGCCAAGATCGGCCTCGGCCTCAAGATTGAGGCGTGTTCTCAGCGAGGAAAGGCCGCGGTGGTCGACACCGCCGGGAGAAGGGGCGCGATGCGCGAAATTGACGACGGCCTCCTGGCTTGCGGATCCGCCGAACCGCAGCCAGGGCGGCGGGATGCCAGGCTGGTCGGGCTCCATTGATTCCGGGGCGGATTGCTCCTCGAATCCCGTCAATGCACCGTCGATGCCGGCCGCGTCCGCAGCAGGCGGGTCATCCTCGAACCCTCCCAACGCCTCATCAAGACCGGACTGGCCGAGTGTCGGGCCGGCGGCAAGGATCAGGATGATGGCGAGGCGCAATCCCATGGAGCGGTTCAGATGCCTCTTTC
Source organism: Rhodobacterales bacterium (assembly GCA_965222665.1). GTDB lineage: Bacteria > Pseudomonadota > Alphaproteobacteria > Rhodobacterales > CAZPXZ01 > CAZPXZ01. Next base: position 2,440,025 of record CBDCUM010000012.1, on the reverse strand, counting down.
GAGGCGCCGCAGGGTGAACAGGTCCTCGACAAGATCCTGGCCGTAGCGGAGATCCTCGAAACGCATCACGGTACGGTGAACGGTCTCCTGGTCCTCCACTGTCCGCATGTCGAGTTCGGTCGCTGTCCAGATCCCGTCGATTCGCTCCAGCGTCTTGATGTCCAGATACTTGAGCCGGCCACCCTCGGCAAGCCAGTGGACCGCACGCACGACCATGTCGATGTCCTGCCGGACCAGCAGCGCCGACTTTGCATAGCCATAGCGCTGTTCAACGGTCTTCGAGGCCGGCGTGGCTTCGATGAGCCAGACCTTCTCGCCGCGAACCTCACGCTCCCCCAGCAGCGTGTAGGTCCACTCCTCGAGCACGCGGCGGGTCATGTCCGCATAAGAGAAATCGGTGCCCATAAAGGATTGCGACTTGTCGGAGCTCGCAATCCGTTTCGACTTGTGCAACTCGGGCAGATAGAGCCATTGGTCGTCATCGCGCTCCGGTTCCCGGTAGTCGTAGGTAAGGAAGCCCGTGTCCCGCACATTCGCCGGCGAGAGGAAGAACATCAGGTTCAGCGTGTCGGGGCCGCGATCCTTCATGTAGGTTTCGAGGGATCGCTCGCGGACGCTGCCCTTCCGGTCGATCAGCGTCATGCTGAGCCGGGCGGTCCGGTTGTCCCCGTCGTCGCGCGCATCGACGCGCTGCATGATCTCGAGCGCCGACAGCCCGGCCGCGGGTGCAGCCCACGCCACTGAAACGGCGGCGGCGATTGCAAGAACGGTTCTTCTCATACCCCATCTCCCCTTTGCGGCAACGTGCCCTTCCGGACCAACCGGCGATAGCGAAGCGCCATCAGCGCCGGAGCGAGAACGAAGTCGGCGGCGAGCGCCGTCAGGATGGTAACCCCGGTCAACAGGCCGAAGTCGATCAGGTTCTCCATGCTTGCAAAACAGAAGATGAAGAAGCCGGCCGACAGGATGACCGACGTGGCGAGCATCGCGCGGCCCGAAGTCAGGAGCGTCAGGCGTACGGCGTCCTCGACGCTGCCGGTGCGTTCCAGGTAGCGGTGGAAGTGATGCATGAAGTGGACGGTGTCGTCGACGGCAAGCCCGATCGCGATGGAGCCCACCAGCATGGTGAACAGGTTGAGGGGGATGCCGGCCACCTGCATCAGGGCGAGGGTGAGCGCGATTGGCGCGAGGTTCGGAATCATGCTGATCAGCCCGGTGCCGAGCCGGCCGATCAGGGCGATCATCATCAGCGTGATGACGGCGAAGGCAATGAGATAGCTTTGCGCGGCAGAGCGGATGGCGGCGTCCAGGGTCCGGCTCAGCAGGCTCATGACGCCGGTGATGGTGACGTCTGCGGTGTTTCCGAATGCGTCGTGGAAACGCGCCTCCACGTCAGTTATGAATGGCGGATAGGCCAGGGTATCTCTCCAGGGAACCCGCATGCTGAAGCGGGCAAGCCTAAATCCCGAATCGACGAGATCCTCCAGATCGTCCGAGCCGGAATTCTCGAACAGCAGGAACTCCTGCGGGATCAGCCGCGGGTTTTCCGGAATCCGGTAGTAGTCGGGCCGGTTTTCATTGAGTGCCTGGTGGATTTCCTTGAGCAGGTCGGCGACAGACGAAGTGGCGCCGACGGTTACGGGTTCAACCGCAGCGTTCTTGATCTCCTCGGAAAGCAAATCGAGCTTGGCCAGCGTATCCCGATCGTGGAGGCCGTTTTCCGAACGCGTGTCCAGCACTACCTCGAGCGCCACCGTGCCGCCAAGGTTGCGGTCGATCGCGCGGGTCGCCTGGTGCACCGGCCAGTCATCGGAAAGCCAGGCCAGGATGTCGTGCGAGAAACGGAGTTGCGCCGCGGTCGCGATGCTGGCCGCGGCCAGGAGAATCGACGCGCATACAATCGGGACGGCATGCGAAACGCCCCATTTGGCGACTGCGGCGATCGCTTCGTCGAGCCTGCCTGGGTCCGCGCGCGCGGACGCGGAGGATTGCGACCGGCCTGACGGCAGCGCGGCAAGACCCGCCGGGAGCAGCGTCAGCGTGTACACGAGCGCAATCAGGATCCCGAGTGCGGCATAGCGACCGAGATCGGCAATTGGCGCGACTTCGGCCGCGGCGAACGACCCGAGACCGGCGGCAGTGGTCAGGCTGGTCAGAAGAATCGGCAGGCCGGCATGGCCGACGGCACCGATGATCGCCCTGCTCGGTTCGTCGCCGGAACGGAGGCGTTGGGCGAAAATCGAGAGCAGATGGACCGAAGCCCCGACGCCGACCGCGAGCAGGAAGGACGGCAGGATAACGGTCGGGAGCTTGACCGATGTGCCGAAATGCCCCATCAGCCCGACCGTCGTCAGAAGCGCAAGCAGGACGACGGCGATCGGCAGGACGACCGCCGCGATGGTGCGGAAGGTGACGAACAGAAGTATCGCGATCATGGCGATCGCGAGTCCGATGAATCGCTGCATGTCGTCCTGGAGCGCGATCTTGAGAGCGTCGGTTACGGCAGGCGTCCCGGCCACCCGCAACGCGAATCCCTCCGCCTGGTGTCCGGCCATGATCTCCTGGATGGAGACGACAACGCGATGCGTTTCCTCATCGCTCAGCCTCTCACGCGCAGGGGGGGCTTGCGGAGTCTCGTCGAACAGATCGAGCGCGGACTCGATGGATGTCCCGCCAATCTCCGCATATTGGGCCAATTCGATCGCGATCGTGGTTACGCGCCCGTCAGGCGAGACGAGCCTGTTCCGAAAGAGCGGGTTGGCGAGCACACGGTCGCGGAGCGTGTCGAAGTCGGCCTGCGATTCCGGCCAGGATTCAAGCAGGTCCCCAACGACGAGGACATCCCCCTCGCCATGCGTGCTGCGCGCGTTGACCATCGATGTCACGTTGGCGACATGCGGCACGCCTTCGAGCAGATCTTCATGCAGCGCCTTGAGGCGCAGGAGCGCTTCCGGGGTGAACAGCGCAGTGGGCTCGACAGCGATGATTACTATGTCGTCGCGGCCGAACTGATCGCGGAATGCTTCGTAGCGGGCGAGCACCGGGTCGTCCGGGTAGAGGAAGGATTCGGTCGACGTGTCGACGGTGAGGCTGCGCAGCCCGCTGGCTCCCGCCGCCGTGGCGAGGAGGACTGCGAGGATGGCGAGGTAACGATGCCGGCAGAGCAGGGCGGCGACGAATTCGAAACCGTCTTCGATTCGCTGCTTGATTCCGGTCACGACGGTTCGCTGCCGTGCAGGAGCCACCGAGCACAGTCGAGGTGGAGGTCGGCGGGAGAGAAGGGAGCGTTCGCCGCGCTTGCATTCGTGTGGCGTTGGCGGGTGCGGGTGGAGGGATCGCGGTCGATGCCTCCTGAAGCAAACGTCGAATGGGTATGAAGCGAAATTTCCATGCATCCGGAATGTATCGGAGTTCCGGATCCGGCTCCACTCCGGGCAGTCTTGCACAAGCCCCGGTCCGGGATACTGCGGTTGCATTCGAACGGGCGCCGGGGGAGTATGCGGCGATCCGCCTGGAGACGGATCCACAGCCGATGGACAAGGCGATGGCCAGCAAGTTTCCACCGAGGCCAGCATGTCTCTGCCGAGGAACGTTGCACTTGAGCCATGAGCGTTCCCCTTGAACGGGCGTTCGAACTGAGCCGGTCTCCGTGCGTTGAAACCGGGCGGTTTCGCACGGGGAGCGGGAGTCCTGCGCAGCCTTCGACGTGGCGGTTGCCGCCACTTGGCGGGGTTTCGGCCACCGCGGGAGTAGCGCCGGCCCTTGCCGCGCCCAAAGCCACCGGCGACGGGATACCCGTGGAGGTTCCGGTGCCCGCCCGCAGTTCCGCAAAGGGCGATTCCGGTGACGGCGCACTCGTCTTAACGGCGTCCCGTCCGCTTCCTGAAACCGTTTGGCGGATCTCTGATCGCTGGGCGGAGGAGGCGGGCATGGAACTGGGCCGAGTCTGCCTGCTCGGGCGCCGCTCCGGAGAGCGGACCGCGCGGCGGCCACCAGCGAGCGAAATGGAGAGACTTCGCAACCGGACATCGTCACTCGGCGTCGACGCGAATTGGGTTCCCAGCGCCAACCGGGAGAAACGGATACTGGTCTCCGACATGGACTCCACCATCATCCCGGTGGAATGCTTCGACGAGGTCGCCGCGAAAGCCGGAGTCGGGGAAGCGGTTCGAGACCTGACCGCGCGGGCGATGGGCGGCACGCTCTCCTTCCCGGAGGCTTACCGCGCCAGGCTCGCTCTTTGCGCGGGCGTGCCGTTGTCCGTGCTGGAATGGGTCTGGCGCGAGCGCGTGTCGCTCAATCCCGGGGCGGCGACATTGGCGCGGACCATGGCGGCGCGCGGGGCGGCAACAATCCTGGTGACCGGCGGATTCCGGTTCTTCGCGGAGCGCGTGGCCGCGTTCGCCGGGTTCGCGGCATTCCAGGCAAATGGAATTGGTATCGCGGACGGCCACATGACGGGCGAGGCGGAAGGCCGAATCCTGGACGGTCAGGCCAAGCGCGCCGAGTTGGCACGCGCGTGCGATGCGCGGGGCGTGCCGACAGGCCTTGCCGTGGCCATCGGGGACGGCGCGAACGATGCGGCGATGGTGGAACTGGCCGGCCTTGGCGTGGCGTGGCGGGCGAAGCCGCGGCTTCGGACCGTGGCGGACACCATTCTGGATTGCTCGGATCTGGATGCGGTTCTCGCGCTGCAGGGAATTCCCGAATCGGAATACGTGGCAGGCCGCGCCTGAGTTCGGCCGGAATCCCGTGTGCAATTGCGGCATAATGGGCAGGAGCAAGAAGCGCACCGCCCCGCGGCAGTGCAATCGGAGGATACGAAATGCATGTCCTGAGACGCCCGGCGTGGTCAATTTCCGAACGTCATGTTACTGACGAGCGATTTTTTCTCGACCGCCGGAAGTTCCTGAAGACGAGTGCGGCGGCCGGAGGCGCAGCCGCGCTAGGCGCATTCCACGGGGGCACGGCGGAGGCGGCGATGCCCGGAGACGCCTACCTGCCGGAGCCGCCGCTGAATCCCGATTTCGCGGATGCCGGGCGCCTCGTCACCGACGAGAGCGTCAGCGGGTCCTACAACAATTTCTACGAATTCGCTTCCCACAAGGCGATTGCGGAGATGGCCCAGGCCCTCGACACGCAAGGCTGGACGGTTACTCTGGACGGGCTCGTGGAGTCCCCGGTCACCCTGGACATGGACAGCCTGCTGAAGCGCGTGTCGGTGGAGGAGCGCATTTACCGACATCGCTGCGTGGAGGCCTGGTCCATGGTGGCGCCGTGGATCGGTTTCCCGCTCCGGGATCTGGTTGCCATCGCCGCGCCGCTTTCCTCGGCCAAGTTCGTGCAGTTCGAGACCTTCCTCGATCCCGACGTGGCGCCCGGCCAGCGGCAATTCTGGTATCCGTGGCCCTATGTCGAAGGCGTCACGATGGCGGAGGCGGAGAACGACCTGGCATTCATGGTTACCGGTGCCTACGGCAAGGTCCTGGCGAAGCAGTTCGGGGCTCCCATCCGCCTCCATCTGCCGTGGAAATACGGGTTCAAGTCGATCAAGTCCATCGTCCGGGTGACCTTCGTGGAGGAGCAGCCGGTGGGTCTCTGGGAACAGTTGCAGGCCAAAGAATACGGGTTCTGGGCCAATGTGAATCCCGAAGTGAGTCATCCTCGCTGGAGCCAGGCGACGGAACGGGTCCTGGGCGCGGGCGACGAGCGAGTTCCGACGCAGCTCTTCAACGGCTACGGCGAGCAGGTCGCGCATCTCTACACGGGCATGGAGGAGAGTGTGGGGGAGCGCCTCTGGCGATAGGTCTTTCCGCTGCTCCTGGTTCCGCGTCGGCGGGCGGCCGCCCAGCCGTCCGGCTCGGCCATGGCGGTTCGCGAACAGCTTGGAGTGAGCAATGGATTTCGAGCTTCCGGAGTATGCGGAGCGGTTCCGATGCCGGATTCGCGACTTTGTCGGGGCGGAGATCCTGCCGCTCGAAGCCGACCCCGGGAATTTCGACGAGCATGAGAATATCCGCCTGGCCCTGAGGGATGCGGTCCGGGCGAAGGTCAAGGCAGAGGGGCTGTGGGCACCCGGCGTGCCGGAGGCGGAGGGAGGCCTGGGGCTTCCCTTCGTTGCACTGGCCGCCGCCTATGAGGAAATGAACCGTTCCATCTTCGGGCCCTGCTGCTTCAACGCGGCCGCTCCGGAGGATGGCAACATGCGGCTCCTTTCCCGGTGCGGGACGGAAGCGCAGAAGGATTGGTGGCTCCGGCCGGTCGTCGGCGGCGAAATGCGCTCCGCCTTCGCCATGACGGAGCCGCATCCCGGCTCCGGTTCCGACCCGACCATGATGCGCACACGGGCCGAGCGCCGGTCCGGCAGCTGGTTCGTCCACGGCCGCAAGTGGTTCATCACGGGCGCGGGCGGCGCGGACCGTTTCATCCTCGTGGCGCGCACCGGGGAGGATTCGCGGAAGGGACTTACGGCATTCCTGTTTCCAAGCAGTGATCCCGGCTGGGAACTCGTACGGCGAATTCCGATTATGGGACCGGAGGAGCATGGCGGGCACTGCGAACTGCGCTTTGACGGCCTGGAGATCCCGGACGAGAATCGGCTGCTCGATGTCGGCGATGGCCTGAAGGTCACGCAGATCCGGCTTGGTCCGGCGAGGCTAACACATTGCATGCGCTGGATCGGCCTCGCCAAGCGCTGTGTCGAGATCGCGGAGGCCTACGCTGCGGAGCGCATGGGGTTCGGCGTTCGCCTTGCGGACCGCGAATCGGTTCAGATCAAGCTCGGAACCCTCGCGCACGAGATCGAGATCGGGCGCCTTCTTACCATGCGGGCGGCCTGGCTGCTCGACCGCGGGGAACGCGCCAAGACCGCGATTTCGATGGCAAAGATTCACGTCGCCGAAACCCTGAACCAGGCGGCCAGGGACTGCGTGCAGATCTGCGGCGCTCGCGGGTACTCCCGCGACACCATTCTGGAATGGGCCTACCGCTATGCCCCGCAGGCGCGTCTCGTCGATGGGGCGGACGAGGTTCACAGGATGATCATCTGCCAGGCCCGCCGACGGGAGGGTGGGGATTTCTGGCACTGGGGATAAGCGTTGGATGGTTGCGGCTTGCCGGATCTGTTTGATCCGGGAATGCTTCGCTCATTGGGAGCCTGCGCCGTAGAAAATTGGAACACCACATGCAGCATTCGTTTGGTCAGAATTACTACTAGATATTCTGTTCTGCGGGACAAGAAAGTGGTTCTACGGTGCACACTCATAGGTCCCGCCGGTTGATCGGCCGGGGCGGGGAGGATTCATGAACGGAGTTGGACGCGCGGTTGTCGTGCTCGGCGGGGCGCGCACGCCCATGGGACGGTTCCGCGGGGAACTGCGCGGATGGAGCGCTCCCGCCCTCGGCGCGCAGGCGCTTCGTGGGGCGCTCCGCCGGTCCGGGCTTGAGCCCGGCGACCCCGAGGAATGCCTGATGGGGTGCGTTCTGCCTGCGGGGCAGGGGCAGGCTCCTGCGCGGCAGGCCGCCCTTGGTGCCGGGCTTCCGTTCTCGACGCCATGCGACACCGTGAACAAGATGTGCGGTTCGGGCATGCGGACCTTCATGCTCGCGGCGGATCGAATTCGGCTTGGCGAGACGGCGATCGCCGTTGCCGGAGGCGCGGAATCCATGAGCCGGGCCCCGTTTCTCGTCGATCGGGAGCCGCAAACCGGAAAGCCGGTGAAGGATGGCCCGATGCGGGACCACATGTTTCTGGACGGCCTGACGGATGCCTATGAGGAAGGACGCCTGATGGGAACCTATGCGGAGGACTGCGCCGAGCAGTACCAGTTCTCGCGGGAGGACCAGGATGCGTACGCGACCGCATCCCTGCGCCGGGCGCGGAGCGCCGCTGCGGAAGGCGCTTTCGGAAACGAAATCGAGCCGTTGCCGTCCCCGGACGAGCAAGGGGGCGGGAAGATCGCTTCGGATGAACTTCCGCGCACGGCCGATCTCGAACGAATTCCTTCCCTCAAGCCCGCTTTTCGCGAAGGCGGCACGGTCACCGCAGCCAATTCCTCGGCGATTTCCGACGGTGCCGCATTTCTCGCGCTTGCGTCGGAATCCGAGGCAAGGCAACGCAGGCTCCCGGTGGTGGCGAGCGTCAGGGCCCAGGCGGGCCATGCGCAGGAGCCCTGGCTTTTCACGATCGCGCCGGTTGCCGCGATTCGGGCTGTCCTGGCGCGGGCGGGATGGGAGATCGCCGATGTCGATCTCTGGGAGATCAACGAGGCCTTCGCCGTGGTTCCCATGGCTGCCATGCGCGAGTTGGGAATTCCCCATGCCCGGCTGAACGTCCATGGCGGCGCCTGCGCCCTTGGCCATCCCATTGGCGCCTCCGGGGCACGCATCCTTGTGACGCTGCTGCACGCTATGATCCGCCACGGCGCCCGCCGCGGGGTCGCGGCGATCTGCATAGGCGGCGGGGAGGCAACGGCTGTCGCACTCGAACGACTGGAGGAGGATGGGTAGAAACCATGAGCAGCAAGGAGCGCCGTACACTTCGGGAGATGATCGAAGAAGCCAACGCGGCGATCAGGGCGGTCACCGCCGAGGAGGCCATCGATCTCTCGCAAAGGGACGACCATCTCCTGATCGACCTTCGCGATATCCGGGAGCTTGCCCGGGACGGCAGGATTGAGGGCGCGTTTCATTGCCCGCGCGGGATGCTGGAATTCTGGCTGGACTCGGGCAGTCCCTACTACAAGGAGGTGTTCTCGATTCCCGGAAGAAGCTACGTTTTCTTCTGCGCCGGCGGCATGCGCTCCGCCCTGGCCACCAAGACCGCGCAGGATATGGGCCTGGAGCCGGTGATGCATATCGAAGGCGGCTACGGAGCGTGGGTGGCGTCGGGCGGGCAGGTGCTTCGCGAGGGCCGTTGAATGCCGGAACGCGTGGTACTCGCCTATTCCGGCGGGCTCGATACCTCGATCATCGCCAAGTGGCTTCAGGTGGAGCGCGGGGCCGAAGTCATCACCTTCACTGCGGATCTGGGGCAGGGCGAGGACCTTTCCCTGGCGCGGGAGCGCGCGCTGCAGATCGGGATCCGCCCCGAAAACATCCATATCCGGGATGTCCGCGAGGAGTTTGTGCGGGACTTCGTGTTTCCGATGTTTCGCGCCAACGCGGTTTACGAAGGCTCCTATCTGCTCGGCACCGCGATCGCGCGGCCGCTGACCGCATGGCATCTCGTGGATATCGCGCGCAAGACGGGAGCCGACGCGATTTCGCATGGCGCCACCGGAAAGGGCAATGACCAGGTGCGCTTCGAGCTATCCGCATACGCTCTGAATCCGGACATCCGGGTGATCGCTCCCTGGCGTGAATGGGACCTGCACTCCCGCGCCGACCTGATCGCCTGGGCGGAGGCGCACGGCGTGCCCGTTCCGACCGACAAGCGGGGAGAGGCACCGTTTTCCGTCGACGCGAACCTGCTGCACACGTCTTCGGAGGGCAAGGTGCTGGAGGATCCGGCCAAGTCCCCCCCGGAATACGTTTATCAGCGGACCGTGGCCCCGGAAGAGGCGCCGGATAAGCCACAGACCGTCGAGATCGAGTTCGCCAATGGCGACCCGGTCGCCGTGAATGGCGAGCGGCTGCCGCCGGCGGAACTGCTCGAGACGCTCAACCGGTTTGGCGGCGCGAACGGGGTCGGCCGCCTCGATCTTGTCGAGGGCCGGTATGTCGGCATGAAGTCCCGCGGCGTGTACGAGACCCCCGGCGGAACCATCCTGCTTGCCGCCCATCGCGGCATCGAGCAGATAACTCTGGACCGGGGTGCGGCGCATCTGAAGGATGAGCTCATGCCGCGCTACGCTGAGCTGGTTTACTTCGGATACTGGTACAGCCCGGAGCGGGAAATGCTCCAGGCTGCCGTCGACCGGAGTCAGGAGCATGTGAGCGGTTTCGTGCGGCTTCGCCTGTACAAGGGCTCCGTGCAGGTGGAGGGGCGTTGGTCCGACCAGTCCCTGTATTCGGAGAGGCACGCCACGTTCGAGGGCGGAGGAGATGCCTACGACCACGCCGATGCGACGGGCTTTATCCGGTTGAATGCGCTGCGGCTTCGCCTCCTTGCGTTCCGCGACCGTCGGAACGGCCCTTGATTCTCCGATTCGGCATGGAACGAGTGAGCGCCCGGCCTCGGGCGGAGCGTCTCAAACCAGATACGCGTATACGAGCCTCTGCAGGAACAGGAGTGCGATGATCAGCACCATCGGCGTGATGTCGATGCCTCCGAGATCGGGCATGAATCGCCGGATCGGTTTGAAGACAGGGTCAGTGAGCCGGTTCAGGGTGTCCCAGAGCGAACGCACCAGGCGCTGGCGCAAATCGAGCACGCCAAAATGGATGAGCCAGCTCATCACGGCCTGAATGACGACAATCACGATCGCGATATTGATCAGAATGTCGAGGAGCCACACGAAGGGGTTCATGGAGAAGCCATTCCGAAAATCCGCCTAACCCTGTAGATAAGGATATCGGGGCCGGTTCGCAATGGCTGTGCAGACCCGCGTCTGCCGCATCGCTCGTCCTGGACCCATCGCGCCTGGGGCGGAGCTTCCGAAGACGTCACGACCGGCAGCCGATGGTCCGGGTACCCTGAGGGAGTGCTCTCGCTGCCAGTTCATCCATGGCAACGAGACTCGGAGTCGCTGCGGATACAGGGCAGGAGGAGAGTTCCAATGGGCGTGTTTTCTCTACAGGGGCACACCAGCATCGTCACCGGTGGAGCCAGCGGCATCGGGCTTGCCGCGTCTCGCCTGCTGGCGCAACTTGGCGCCAATGTCGTGGTTGCCGATGTCAACGCGGAGGCCGGTGCCAAGGCCGCTGAGGAGTTGAACGTTGACGGCTCGACAGCCCTGTTTGTTCAGACCGACATATCCCGGTCCTCGGAAGTGGATGCGTTGATTGGCTCCGTGATATCCAGATTCGGGTCTCTGGAAATCCTGATGCATTTCGCGGGAATCGGAGTGGAGCGACTCGCGCTTGAAACCACGCGTGAGGAATGGGACCGCATCATCGCTGTCAATCTCACGGGCAGCTTCCTGGTCATGCAGGCGGCCGGCGCGGCAATGGTCGAGGCGGGATACGGGCGAATCGTGTCGATGTCTTCCGTTGCCGGATTGCGGGGCGGAACCGGGCGGGCAGCGTATGGCGCCTCCAAGGGAGGGGTTGCTGCCATGACTCGTGTCATGGCCCTGGAGTGGGCCCGGCACGGGGTGACCGTGAATACCCTTGCGCCCGGACCCATAGACACGCCGCTGGTGAAGGAGATGCATGACGCGGTAACGCGGCGCGCGTATCTCCAGGCCATACCGATGGATCGCTACGGCACGCCCGAGGAGGCAGCCGCTGCCGCGGTCTACCTTGCCCTTCCGGAGTCCCGGTACATCACCGGCATCACCCTTCCGGTGGATGGCGGGTTTGCCTCAGGTGGAGTCAATAAGCGGACGTAGCGGCAGCACGATCGATACGGAATTCCGGTTATCCGATGAGCAATGCGCGCCCCGCGGAATTTCGTATTGCCGTGCGTGGGCGAAGCGGCAGTCCTGCCAAATTCGGTGTGGTTGTCCGGACGCGGGCCGGCCTGGGTTTCCCGATGGAGATTCGCGGCGCACCCATGTCGAACAGACGGAGTCCGAGTGCGGCCCCGCGTCGGTGGAGCAAAGGCATGGTACGGCGCAAGGCCGATGTCCGCGGTTCGGCAACTGGAGTGCCGATCCGGAGCGGAACGAGTACTCTCGCGGAAATGGCAAGGAGCGAATCGGCCCGGGCGGCGATACCGAAACGGAAGGGCGGATTCTGCAATCAGTACGCGATTCGTGGTCGAAGTTGACGGGAGACCGGCCACCGCTGCAATACGGGAGCGGGAGAGCCAGGGCAGGACGGCCATGAATACCAGAGCGCATTGGAGAATCAGGAGGCGAAGAGGATGCGCCAGGCAGAGGGCGGAGAAGCCGCAACTATCCGCTTTGCGGGGCCTTCCGGCTGGCGACGATGCGGCCAGTCTTTCGGATCAAACGGGCCCTCGGCCGCTGGCGCGACGGCGCTGCGCGGTGGGGCTGAGGCCGTTTTCCGTGGGTGCCAGAGGTCGGTGCGGGGGATAGCGACTCGAATCGGCTCGCAAGTGGCCACGGGCACGGTCAATGGAATATAATGCGCCGCCAATCCGTTGTGCGCGTCGAGAGGCTCGAGCGCGAGTAGTGCCGCCGGTGCTGCGTTGCCGGCGGGTGGCCTCGCATCGTCATGGATAATTGGGACGGTTTAACTGGTGAGCAATCCTGAAGGCTTTCTGAGCGAAGTCGCGGACGAAGTCCGCCGCGACCGAATGTACCGACTATGGAGACGCTATGGCCCGTGGGCCATTGGCGCCATCGTGGTCGTTGTGGCCGCAGGTGCCGCGTGGGAATGGCGCGAGCGGGCCGCGGAAGAGAATTCGCGCGCTCGGATGGAAGAATATCTTGTGGCCGCGAACGGAGACGACGCGGCGGAGGCGGCCGAGGCGCTGACGGCGTTTGCTGCGCAGGCGGCCGAGGACGGAGAGACGGGATACGCGACGCTCGCGCGCTTGCTGGCCGGTGCCCGGCTGCTCGAGGCCGGTGATGCGGAAGCCGCTGCGGAAGCCTATCGCGCGGTTGCTTCGGACCTCGAAGCGCCCGCCGTTTTCCGGGAGCTTGCCGGTCTCCGCGCCGTGATGGCTGAAGCGGAAGGGATGGAACCGTCCGACCTTGCGGAGAGGCTTCTTCCCCTGACGCGGGACGGTCAGCTCTACCGGTATGTCGCGGGCGAACTCCGGGTCAATGCCCTGCTGGCGGCTGGAGACCTGGATACGGTGCTCGCGGAGTCGAGCGCATTGTTGGACTTGCCCGACCTCAGCCGCGGAATGCGAAGCCGGCTGGAAGCCATGCGCCAGGTGGCCGATGAGCAGGGCGGTACCTCTGGAACAGGAGCAGTGCAGTGAAACGCGTCTTGGAGCGTATCCGAGCGGGTTGGCCCGCCGCAGCGATATTGCCGGTTGTCGCGGTGCTTGGAGCTTGCTCCGATGACGCCACTGTAGAAGGCGAGCGCTTTCCAGTGCGCAGCGTCGAGGAGACCGATGTGGCAGGGACCTCCACAGGTCCGAGCCTTCCGCCTCCCGAGGCGAATGCGGACTGGCCGCAGAAGGGCGGAAACGCCGGCCGTTCCGGGTTCCACCCATCGTTCGGCGGGGAGCGTCTTGTTCTCTGGCGATACAGCGCTGCGGCCGGCGTGAACGATGACTGGCCGAATTCCGTGGAGCCGGTTGTCTCTGGCGGGACAGTGTACGTGCTTGACGGTCGGACTGAGCTTCACGCGGTGAACGCAGCCCAGGGAAGGGCGTCTTGGCGCGTGTCGCTGCAGCCGGATGACGAGTCTGGCCTGGATGGCGTTGGCGGCGGAGTTGCGCTTGACGCGGGTCGCCTTTTCGTGTCCACCAGTTACGCACAGGTGATCGCTCTGGACGCCGCAGACGGAGCGATTCTGTGGCGAAGGAATTTGTCTGCCCCATCGCATTCTGCGCCCGCCGCGACTGACGGAATGGTCGCGGTGCTTACCGGTGACGACCGCCTGACGGTGTTTGACGCCGCGTCCGGCGAACCGCGGTGGGAGGCACTGGGGCCCGGGGCGCAGACAGTGTATCTCGATGCGCCCGCTCCCGCGGTTCGGGACGGAATTCTGGTTGTCCCCTTTTCATCCGGGGAACTCGGTGCGTATGCGCTGGAGGGTGGCGAGTCCGAGTGGCGGCGAATTCTCGCCAGCGGCGAGGAGAATTCGCCGTTGGCGCTCTTCCGCGATTTGACATCGGATCCGGTCATGGATCGGGAGCTGGTGTATGCCGGCACGCGTAGGGGCGAGTTCAGTGCCTTCTCGTGGGAAACCGGGGAAATTGCATGGCAGCTTCCTGTCGGGTCGCCTAGTCCGGGCTGGGCGGCCGGGGGTTCGGTGTTCCTGGTGGATTCCAATACTCGAATCGCCCGCGTGAACTCTCTTGACGGCCTGATACTCTGGCGGCGGCAGCTTGAGGCCTACGAGGATCCCGATGACCTCGACGATCCGATCCATTATACGGCTCCGGTGCTTGCGGGCGGTGTCGTGCTGCTGGGTTCGACCGACGGGCGGCTTCTCGCGTTCGATGCGGCGAGTGGAGAGCAGGCCTGGGAGCTTTCTCTCGGGGCAGGCATGCGCGCCTCGCCGGTTGTGGCGGGAGGCGTCGCGTATCTCTTCCTGGACGACGGAACCCTGATCGCGATGCGCTGAAGCTCCGTTCCGTGATGGAGCGGATGCCGTATACCGTCGCAATAGTCGGCTGTCCGAACTCCGGCAAGTCTACGCTCTTCAACCGGATGGTTGGACGGCGCCAAGCGCTGGTTAGCCGCAATCCCGGGATGACCCGGGATACGCGAGAGGGCTTCGCCGAATGGGGCCGCCTGCGTATTCGTGTTCTGGACACGGCCGGGCATCAGGATGGCGAGGGTCTTGATGCGCAATTGCGGCGCCAGGCTGGCGAGGCCATACGGGAATCCGACGCCTGCCTGCTGCTTGTAGACGCCAGGGCAGGCGTCAGTGGTTCCGATCATGCGCTTGCGGATATCTTGCGGCGGGCCGGTGTGCCTGTGATCCCGGTGGCGAACAAGACCGATTCCACCCGTGGCGTAATGGGCGTGCAGGAATTGGCGGAACTCGGATTCGGTGAAGCGGTAGAGATTTCCGCCGAGCACGGGATCGGGATGGCTGAGCTTCTCGGTACCCTGGAGGCGCAGATGGAAGCGGCGGGTGAATCCCCGGACCGCGAGGCGCCCGACGGGAAGGCCGATGCTCGCATGATTCTGTACGGGCGTCCGAATGTCGGGAAGTCCACACTCGCCAATGCGCTTCTCGGTCACGACAGGCTGGTGGCCGGGCCGCAGCCGGGTCTCACTCGTGATGCCATCGCAATTTCCTTCGAGCGCGCCGGTCGTCGCTACCAGCTGGTGGACACGGCCGGGCTGCGGCGGCGTGCCGGATTGCGCGGGGCGGAAGAGGTGGTTGCTGCAGGGGATGCGCTTCGCGCGCTCCGGTTCGCGGAAGTGGCCGTGCTTCTCGTCGACGCCCGCGCAGCCTTCGAGCAGCAGGACATGCGCCTCGCGGATTTCGCCGAAAAGGAAGGACGGGCAGTCGTGTTCGCGGCTTCCAAGTGGGATCTTGTTCCGCGGGGCGACGAGCGGCTCCGCCAACTGGAGGAGGATCTCGCTCGGCTACTCCCCGCCTTGGCCGGTGCCGCCGTGGTTCCGGTTTCGGGGCTCCACGGCGAAGGATTGACCGAGCTTCTGGAGGCGGTGCGGTTCGCGCGAGAAGTCTGGGAGCGCCGGATCAGCACCGGGCCTCTCAACCGTTGGCTCGCGGAGGCGACGGCACATCATCCGCCGCCGGCCCCGCAGGGGCGACGAATTCGCCTCCGCTATATCTCCCAGATCAATGTTCGGCCACCTACGTTCGCGCTGTTCGCCTCCCGTCCGTCCGGGCTGGACGCCGCCTATCGGCGATTTCTGGTTCGCGGGCTGCGCAGAAAATTCGGGTTCCAGGGTACCCCGATCCGGCTCCTGGTGCGCACCGCGGAGAATCCGTACAGCCGGCGCAAGAAATAGTCAGCAACGCCAATCCGATTTCCTTGGATTCTTGTGTCCGACTTGAGGGGCTTGCACGCGTCCAGCCCGCAGAAGGCGAACCAGATCCCTGCGGTGCTGCTCCCTGGAGCTGCCTTCCATACTGCCCACGCGCCGGGTCTTCTGCTCCTCGATGCAAAGCGCTGTGGAAGCTGCGGGAGAGCCTTTCGCCCATCCACCCACTGCCGCGGCTGCTGCGAAGATGCACAGGCCGAGGCGCAGCACTTCTGTGGCCGCGCTTTCGTCGCGGTCCTGTTAGAGACCGCACGCGCCGCGCCGGTAGGTCCGCTCTGACAACGCCTATGGAGCCCTTGTCCCGCACCGCAAGCAGTCCTGTGAATCATGCATGAGACTCATTTGACAATGAGTAGGGTCTCTGTGACAGGATTCTGCCCCGGGCCGTGATCGGGCTGCGGAATTGCGACAAGCCGGATCCGAGTAGACGGGAAGCCCGAGGGACAAGGAGACCTGGCCTGAGCGGGGGATGGATTCGCTTGGCCGCCGTGATTCAGGAGGTGGAACACGCCTCTGCCGGCCCCCCGGGGACTTTGCCGAATTGCCGGATGAGGACGGCCCCGGAGCGACAGTCGAGCCTGCGCCTTGTTCCTTGTTCCTTTCGATCCCTCCCGTGTTGAGGCGATCCCACCCGGGCCGGGCTGAGGACGCCGCCGCCTCCTGACGTGGACGCACGTGCCAGATATTGGTCGCCCTGTAGCGCATTCTGGAGCTCCGGCATTTGCCGGCACGGTTGGTGAATCCGGTAGGCCGGGCGGCGGGATTCGGGCAGCGCGTGGTGGACAGCGCGATCCGCTGGATCCGTCGTCCCTCGACATCGCGCAAGGGTTGGCTCGGGTCTGTGATTGAGCCGCAAGGCAGCTGAAGTCCGGGCGTTGCCGGCGCCGATAATCCCCTCATGGCGAAGCGGATTGCACGGATTGGCGAATTCGGATCCCGATGCGGGGCCGATGCTCGAACCCTCGCCCCGCGTTGCCCATGACTGCCTTGCGGGCGACATGATTCGCCGGCTAGGACATTTCTCTGTTTGGTCCGCCAGGGGCTTGTGAATCGAGTTCAGTGCGCGATGCGAGCGTTTCGGATTTTGCGGGCAGCCAGGCTGCTAACGTATTTGGAGCGGTGCGTCATGTGGGCCGACCCTGCGGCGGCGTTCTTCGACACCGGCCTGCAGGCAGTTTCCTTCGATGACCGCGCGCTGCACTGGATTTGCGGAGGGAGCGGCGGCGCCTGTCGTCGCGCGATGCGCGAGCCAACGCGTTGCGGACACGGCAAGCATCGTGAAACAACTCGACGCCGCACACGCGGCATTGGTGCAGGCGGAGTGAAAGCGGTCCATGGCCTCATCGCTCACACTGCCAAGCGACGAGGCGTTGAACGAATTCAACGCGTTCCGGTTCGCGCAAATGTGGTTCGGCGGGAGAATGGGGAACGGGCTTGAACAATCACGCCCGCCCCGGCGGGGATCTGATAGTCGGGCGCCGGAGTGGCAATCGCGTCGCAGCTAGCCGGACTGCGGATTCAGGAGCTGGGCGAGAACGCTGGATACCGTGACTTCGCCGAGGAGCGTCCCGTTCTGGAGCACGCCGACGGGCCGGCCGGTCTCCTGCAGGCGAAGCATGACTGCCCGCACGGAGGCGTTTGCCTCCACGGATTCCTCGGGAGCGGCGGCTCCGTCCGCAAGCGGACGCATGACGTCCCGTGCCGCAAGCACACCTAGCGGGTTCATATTGGCTACGAAGTCGGCCACGTAATCGTTCCGCGGTGCAGAGAAAATCTCGCGCGGTGTGCCGCATTGGACGATCCTCCCGCCCTCCAGGATTGCGATCCTGTCGCCAAGCTTGAACGCCTCGTCGAGGTCGTGGCTGACGAAGATGATGGTGCGGTTGAGCTTTTCCTGGAGCTCCAGAAGCTCGTCCTGAAGTCGGGTGCGGATCAGCGGATCCAGGGCCGAAAACGGCTCATCCATCAGCAGGATGGGAGCGTCCGTGGCGAACGCGCGGGCTAGGCCCACACGCTGTTGCATGCCGCCGGAGAGTTCCCGCACCATCCGGTCGGACCAATCGGAGAGCCCGACGAGTGTGAGTTGCTCCTCGACCTTGGCGCGGCGGTCTGCCGCCGGCCAACCGGCGAGCTCCAGACCCAGCCCGACATTGTCCCGGACGCTGCGCCAGGGAAGAAGGGCAAACTGCTGGAAGACCATCGCAATTCGGGTTAGCCGCATTCGCCGGAGAGTATCCGCATCGGCGTCCGTCATCTTGATCATGCGATTTCCGTCATGGACTCGGACTTCGCCGCGGGTCACCCCGTTGAGTCCGTTGACCGCTCGCAGAAGCGTCGACTTGCCCGAACCCGAGAGGCCCATGAGGACAATGATTTCGCCCTCTTCCACCGCCAGGCTGCAGTCATGAACGCCGAGAATCTGCCCAGTTTCCGCCTGGATCTCGGCCCGCGAGAGCCCCTCGTCCATCAGGGGGAGAGCCTTGGCCGGGTGTTTGCCGAATACGATGGAGACCCTTTCGAACTCGACGGTGATGCTCATTGGCGCCGCTCCACCCGGAGCAGGCGGTCCAGGATGATTGCCACAACCACGATGATGAACCCGCTCTCGAAGCCAAGTGCGGTGTTGACCTGGTTGAGCGCGCGTACGACCGGAACGCCAAGACCGTCCGCGCCGACAAGGGCGGCGATGACTACCATCGACAGCGAGAGCATGATGGTCTGGTTCAGCCCCGCCATGATTTGCGGCAGGGCGTAAGGCAGTTCCACCTTGCGCAGTGTCTGCCGTGGCGTCGCGCCGAATGCTTGCGCCGCTTCGAGCAACTCATTGGGTGTCGACGAGATTCCCAAGTGCGTCAAACGGATTGGAGCCGCCACGACGAAGATCACTGTCGCGATCAGTCCCGGGACCATACCGATTCCGAAAAACACTATGGCGGGAATTAGATAGACGAAAGTCGGCAGAGTCTGCATTAAGTCAAGAACGGGGCGGAGTGCAGCATAGAGCCTGGGTCGGTGCGCAGCTGCGATGCCGATGGGCACGCCGACCGCCATGCAGACCACGCAGGATGCCAGAACGAGGGTAAGGCTTTCGGTGGTCTCCTCCCAGTAGCCCTGGTTGAGGATGAAGAGGAATCCGACCGCGGTAAGGAGGGGTACCTTCCAACCCCGCTGAATTACCCAGGCCAAGGCTACGAAGGCACCAACGACAATCAGCGGATGCGGTTCCTGCAGCACCCAGAGGATGGCGTCAATCAGGGTCTCCATGCCCAACGCCAGCCCGTCGAAGAACCAGCCGCCATTGGCCTGGAGCCAATCGAACATGGCGCGGGCCGTCTGGCCAACCGGAATCTTGTTGTCCGTCAGCCAGTCCACGGCGGCGCCTCCCCGCGTTCAGTCCCCGGCGCGCATGGCGCGCCGGGGCCGCCCAAGCTCAGAGGCCGAGGGCGGAATGTACGGCAGCCATGGCATCGCCGCCGTCCATCGTGGATACGCCGTCGAGCCAGGCCTCGAGAACGCCGGGATTGGCCTTGAGCCACGCTCCGGCCGCATCCTGAGGATCGGTTTTATCATTGAGAATTGCGCCCATGATCTCGTTCTCCATCGCAAGCGTGAAGGTCAGGCTCTGGAGAAGCTTGCCTACATTCGGGCACTCGTCCACATATCCTGCGCGCGTGTTTGTATAGACCGTAGCGCCGCCGAGATCGGGCCCAAAGTAGTCATCGCCACCGGTGAGATACGTCAATTCGAAATTCGCGTTCATCGGATGCGGCTCCCAGCCGAGGAAGACTATGGGCTCGTCGCGATCGTTGGACCGTCTGACCTGCGCAAGCATTCCCTGCTCCGAACTCTCGACGACTTCGAATCCATTCAGACCGAATGCATCGGTGTCGATCATGTCGATGATCAGGCGGTTGCCATCATTGCCGGGCTCGATGCCGTAGATCTTGCCTTCGAGCGCTTCATTTTGGGCGGCGATGTCGCCAAAATCGCGAATTCCCAGAGCCGCGCCTGTCGCATTGGTGGCCAGCGTGTACTTCGCGCCCTCGAGGTTCACGGCCACCGTGTCAACGGTTCCCGCATCGCGGTACGGCGCGATGTCGGCCTCCATCGTCGGCATCCAGTTTCCGAGAAAGATGTCGATATCGCCGTTTTCCATCGATTTGTACGTAACCGGCACCGAGAGCACCTTGACGTCGGTCTCGTAGCCGAGCGCCTCCAGGACCAGCGTTGTCGCGGCAGTGGTTGAGGTGATGTCGGTCCAGCCGACATCGGAGAACGAGACACTGTCGCATTGAGCGGCAGCGGTTCCGCCCATCGCCAGTGTGGCGACGGCGGCGATTAGCGTCTTGCGCAATGTAGTCATCGGGCAGCTCCCCAAACCGTTAGCAAAAGTGCAAGTCAAGACTTCCGGATTTGGTACGCTCCGGCGTTCCTGCCGGGGCGCACCAAGTGCACAAGGGGAGCGTATCCGCAGGGAAGCCGTTGTCAACGCAGGGGGTTGCGGGACTCCAGACAGCCGCGCATCCCGACCCGTGTCGGCAGAAACGCCAGCGGTCCGCCTCGCGCCGCAGGACGAGTTGGAATGCGCAGTGTTCCTGAGATACCCTTTCTCCCGGCGGCGTGCGCGGACGGCTCACCGCGGCCTGTCCGAATTGCGGTTTCCCAGCCTTGCGTTCCACGGGCCGCAGGTTGAGCCGCGCACCTTGACTTGCCGGGAGGCCGAACCGAGCGGATCGGAGCGCGCTCCTCCAGATAGCGGCATATCGCTTGCGCGGTCCGTTGGCTCATACCGGTGACCGGCAGACTCATGCAGGTCAGGGGAGGGTGGGCGTGGCGGCTGAGGGCGCCATCCGTTCGAGCGCCCGTTCGTGGACCGGTCGTCCGAGCTCTGCGCTTCGAAAATGGCTTCTCCGGACGCCTCGACCCTTGCGACTGAAGCTTCGCGCGGCCGAGCCTACGCATTCGCCGGCACCGGCCCGAAGCGCCGCAGCACAAAGTGCAGAATCAGTTTGGCACTGCCCGCGTTTCGCGCTTTCTCTCGCTTCTCAATGCACCGCGTGGCTCGCGCGCAGCGATCACCTGAAGCGGCCGGATGGCCATTCGCGACCCCGTCATCCTCCGGTCCGTGGACGGGGTTGTGAAGCGGCCTCAGCGCTGTTTGGATTTCCCTTTTCGCACACGGGTTCCAGCCTTGCCGGCCGTAGAGCGGCCACGGGGAACCCTGGCCTTGACGGCCGCCTCGACATCGGTCTGGCGGGCCATCGGATCCTCTTCCAGCGCGAGATTTACCGCTTCGAGGCGCTGGATCTCGTCGCGATACGTTGAAGCCTCCTCGAACTCGAGATTCGCGGCCGCCTCGAACATGCGTTCCCGCAAGTGCTCGATGTGCTTCGAGAAATTGTGCCCGACCAAGTTCGTCTTGGCATCTCCAATTCTTGGAATTTCCACTTGTGTGCGGTCCCGCTCGTAGACGCTCTGGAGGATGTCGCCGATATCCTTCCGCACGGATTCCGGAGTGATACCCTCCCGCGCGTTGTATTCGAGCTGTTTTGACCGGCGCCGCTCGGTCTCCTGAATGGCCCGGTCCATCGACCCGGTCAATTGATCGCCGTACATCAGTACACGTCCCTCGACGTTTCTCGCCGCCCGGCCCACGGTCTGCACCAGCGAAGTTTCCGACCGGAGGAATCCCTCCTTGTCGGCATCGAGGATCGCGACCAGGGCGCATTCCGGAATGTCAAGACCTTCCCGCAGGAGGTTGATTCCGACCAGGACGTCGAACGCGCCAAGGCGGAGGTCCCGAATGATCTCGATCCGTTCGATGGTGTCGATGTCGGAATGCATGTAGCGGACCCGAATACCCTGCTCGTGCAGGTACTCCGTCAAGTCTTCCGCCATCCGCTTGGTCAGCACGGTTACCAGTGCGCGGAACCCGGAATCGACGAGGCGGTGCAATTCATGGACGAGGTCATCCACCTGCGTGCGTGCGGGACGCACCTCGATGACCGGATCGACAAGTCCCGTCGGGCGAATGACCTGCTCGACGATCACTCCTTCGGTCTGCTCAAGTTCCCAACCGCCCGGCGTCGCGGATACGAAGACCGATAGCGGTCGCATCGCGTCCCACTCCTCGAAGCGAAGCGGCCGGTTGTCCATGCAGGAGGGCAGCCGGAATCCGTGCCTGGCGAGCGTTTCCTTGCGCCGCCGGTCGCCGCGGTACATGCCGCGCAGTTGGGGCACGGTGACATGGCTCTCGTCAGCGAAGACAATCGCATTGTCGGGGATGTACTCGAAGAGCGTTGGGGGAGGCTCTCCTGGGAGGCGGCCGGTCAAGTACCGTGAGTAGTTCTCGATGCCTGAGCAGATGCTTGTCGTCTCCAGCATTTCCAGATCATGCCGCGTCCGGTCGCCCAGTCGCTGGGCCTCGAGCAGCATCCCGTGCTGTTCCAGTTCCACGAGGCGGATTTCCAGTTCCTTCCGAATTCCGTTGATTGCCTGAAGCAGGGTTGGGCGGGGTGTTACGTAGTGCGAATTCGCGTAGACCCGCATGGCCTCGATTTCGCCGCTCCTCTCGCCCGTCAACGGATCAATCTCTTCGATCTGCTCCACCTCATCACCGAAGAAGCAAACCCGCCAGGCGCGGTCCTCCAAATGGGCCGGCCAGATGTCAAGCGTGTCGCCGCGGAGTCGAAAGCATCCCCGATCGAAGAAATTGTCGTTCCGGCGGTACTGGAGCGCGACCAGTTCGCGCAGGACTTCCCGTGGCTCGATGCGTTGGTTCCGGCGAATGTCGAGCCGCATTGCCGTGTATGTCTCGACGGCCCCGATGCCGTAGATGCAGGAGACGGAGGCGACGATGAGGACATCATCGCGCTCCATGACGGAGCGGGTCGCGGCGTGGCGCATCCGGTCAATCTGCTCGTTGATCTGGGCTTCCTTCTCGATGTACGTGTCGGTGCGGGGCACATATGCTTCCGGCTGGTAGTAGTCGTAGTAGGAGACGAAATACTCCACCGCGTTGTTCGGGAAGAAGGACTTGAACTCACCGTAGAGCTGTGCGGCAAGGGTCTTGTTGTGCGCGAGGACAATGGCCGGGCGCTGAGTCGCCTCGATTACCTTTGCCATGGTGTAGGTCTTGCCGGTGCCGGTGGCGCCGAGGAGCACCTGGTTTCGCTCTCCGCGTTCGATCGCCTCTACCAGCCCGGCGATCGCGTGCGGCTGGTCGCCCTTTGGCTCAAAGTCCGCTTCGAGCTTGAACTCCCTGCCGCCCTCGAGCTTGCCACCCTGCATTGGCGGCCGGATTTCCGGCTCGGATATGTCGATCGCCACTGCGTCCCTCCGGCGTTGTCGGTCCCAACGCGAATGTAGGCCCGGCGATGGCAGGCCGCCACCGGACCGGCTGCTTCCGGCGCGCTCTCCGCCCGCGGCGCCACTTCTGGATGTGCCCTGAGCCGTTATGCTGGGCGCCGCGCAAGGGAAGTGCTGAAGGAGATGACGATGGCAGAAGAGATCCTGTCCCTGGAGGAGGCGCGAGCGCTCGCCCTTCGATGCCTTGCTGCCAATGGCTGTGACGAGCGGAATGCCTCCCCTGTAGCCGAATCGATGGTCGCCGCTGAGCGCGACCACTGCCACTCCCATGGCCTGTTCCGACTCCCGGGATACGTGGAAGGGTTGCGTGTCGGAACGATCAACGGCCGGGCGCGGCCGCAAGTCTTCTGCGATTCTCCGGGCGTGCTGCAGGTGGCCGGGGATCACGCCATGGCCCCGGTTGCGCACGAGTCCTGCCTCGGAGTCCTGGCGCGCGAGGCGAAGCAGCGTGGCATGGCCTTCGCCGGATTGCAGCGGGTGCATCACTTTTCGGCCCTCTGGGTCGAAATCGAGGCTTTGGCGGAAGAGGGGCTCTGCGCGCTCGCATGCGTGAGCTACCTGCCGGTCGTGACACCGGCCGGAGGGTCCAGGAGGACATTTGGCACCAATCCGATCTCATTCGGGTGGCCGCGACCCGGCGGGCTTCCGCTCGTGTTCGATATGGCCACTTCAGCGATGGCGCGTGGTGAAATCATGATCGCCGAGAGGGAGGGAAGGACTCTCCCTCCAGGCGCTGGAGTCGGCCCGGATGGAGCGCCGAGTACGGATCCCGCCACCGTGCTCGCCGGCTCCCAGCTACCGTTTGGCGGATACAAGGGTTCGGCCCTTGCACTCATGGTGGAGTTGCTCGCCGGGCCGATGATCGGGGAGATGCTTAGCGTCGAAACGGCGGATTCCTTTCCGGGGGGAGCGTGGCCTCCACCCGGTGGCGAGTTCATCCTGGCGATGGATCCGGCCGCGCTCGGCGGAAACGACTGGGACGAGCGTGCGCAGCGGCTCTTCGAAGCCATCTCGGGGATGGAGGGCGCACGCCTTCCCGGCGATCGCCGCCATGCGGCGCGGGCCCGGTCTCCCCTTGAGGGAGTAGCATTTCCACAGACCTTGTTGGAGACAATCCGGCAGCTCGCCGATCCGTTGCTTCGGTCCTCGGGAAACTGATGAACGCAGGTGCCCCAGACTGAGACAGGTGCGTGCCCGCACGGCGCATTGTCTGGTGAATCTTGCCTCATGGTAGCCGGCGATGTTCGGCCCGCCTGCGCGGATGCGGCAGCGAGAACAGGACAGAACCGCAATCGAGGGAAACCCGCCATTCCCTGGGACGCAGGCCGGCTCGCGATCCATGTCGCATTCAACCATGTATTGTCCGCGTCTATCACGCGCGACGGTTTCGGCGCGCGTCCAGTATGCCCGCCGACGCCATCGCTTTCGGTTTCCGGCAATGCACCGGTGGGGGAGCAACGACGGACGCCGAGCGGCAGTGTCCCGGATGCGGCGATGCCCAGGAACGCTGCCCCTGTTGCGTCGTCAAGTCTTTCGGATCCCGGGAGGCGACGATGAACGTCGCGGTATGCGGGTGAGTTCTGAGGGGCGGCGCATCCCGCAATCCGGCAGACGATGAGTTCAACGCCCTTCTGACCGTTCCCGCAGGTCAGTCGGTCCGCCTGGGCGTGCGCCGATCCGGGTCGCCGGCCCATGGGTTGTTCGCCCGGATGAACTCACGACCCCGGCACGGAGAAATCCTCTGTTGCTCGCCAGGTGCCGGGCCATCCGAGTTGCCTTGCGAGGGGACTGGATGTAATGCGGCTACGGTTCTGCGCCGACAGTTCGGGGCAACAGCGCAGGATCGGAGTCCAGAGTAGCGAAGGTCAGCGCCCCTCCGCCCATCCGTGCGCTTTGCCGTGAAAATACCCACATTTTCATGCATCGGGGGTGCGGAGACACAAGACCCGGCATGAGGGTTTGGTTTGATTGATTCACCGTTGACGGGTGCGGAATGACGTTGAATTCGCTATGGTTACCGGTGATAGCCGAGGAACGGTTGGGCGGCGGTGATCCATGTTTGCTCGCATCTACAGGCCGGCGAAGACCGCCACGCAATCCGGTACGGCGAGAACCCGCAAGTGGGTTCTGGTGTTTGCGCCGGAGTCGCGGCCGTCGTTGGATCCGCTCATGGGCTGGACCGGTTCGGCCGACATGCGCTCCCAAGTGCGCCTCACATTCGACGACCGGGAATCTGCGGAACGCTATGCGTTGAAGCATGGCATACCGTATCGTGTCGAAGAGCCGCGTGCCCGCCAGCACATTGTCCGGGAACGGGGCTATGGGTCCAATTTCTCGTTTGAACGGCGGGAGGGCTGGACGCACTAGGGTCGGTCCAATGGTGGCGGCGTGGAGGCCCCATAGCTCAATGGAAGAGCGACGGACTTCTAATCCGTAGGTTGAAGGTTCGAGTCCTTCTGGGGTCGCCAACCATATCAAATAGTTACGATACAGCGGCAAGGCAGGAATTTTGCTTGATCACCACCGGGTCATCACAGAATCGCAACAAGGATCATGTTGAGTATCTTAAAACCAAAGTCAGAATCGAGCGGAGCCAACGGATCCCACACGTTCCTTTTCCGCGTTGTCGTCTCAATTGCCATCTTGGCGATAACGCTCACGGTATCGGCCATTTGGCAGAATATGGTCTACACGGTTCCCGTGCTCGCGGTCTTGCTGTAGCTAGCCGCAGGAATGAAGGGATTGAGTCGCGACACAACTACTCTGCAGATCGACGAGGCGGCGCCAGACGCAGATGCTTCAACGGATGCGCCAGACGCTGATGTTCCAACGGACGCGATGGACGCGGGCTAGCCGGTCAAAGTCCGCGCTACGCTGAACAGGTCACGTGACCTGTTAATGTTGCGCCGCGCGGCGCAACATTAACTCATTGACAGCACTAGCTTTCGCAGTTAACTTGGAGGCATGAATGTCTTCGAAGAACACGCGGCCGTGAAGGGGGCGGTCAAAGACCTGGGTCAGGGCGAACTCCGCCTGCAGGATGGAGAGGTCGTAGCGGATGCCCGCGGCCCAGTCCCGAGCGCTGAAGGGATGCGGCAGCCGTGCCAGCCACTTGCGGAACAGGGTGTCAATCTTCGATGCCGTGATCTCCCGCGCAATGGCCTGCATCGCGCCGGGGTCGTCGCAGTTCAGGATGCCGTTGTCAAGCTCCTCGAAGCCGATACCCCGCTTCGTCAGCTGTCGTTTGAGATATTCGTGGCCGTTGAGGCAGAGCTTTGCGTTGAACGGGAAGTACGAGCAGAACTTCAAGAACAGGGGGCCGAAATCGTCGTCGAAGACATACAGATAGTACTGGTTCAACATGGCGGTGCTCGGAACCAGCCACGGATACCCGGGTGCGCCGTGGAAAGGCGCGTTTTCCTGGTGGGTGCGAATCCCACCCAGCAACTGTCCTTCCGGCTGGTAGCGGCCGGAGCGGTTCGTGGAGGTAACGACATGGACTGAAGCACTCCGGAGAGAAGGGCTGCGTTGAGCAGCTCAGCGACCATGCAGGCCGGAGCGTGAAGCGAACGCCGAGCAGGCCTCGAAACAGGCAACGCGGGGGCCGACCCTCCTTGGGTTAGGGGAAGGCCGATGGCGGTTTGGGAAGAGAAGCGACACATGCACCAGACCGCGCCCGCCGGGGTAGTGGCGCCAGCATGCATGGAAGATGGAAGACGCGGCAACACGGGAAGCCCTGTCGGTGATGTGCACGCATCAACCGGACCCCCGTGAGGGGCAGGCTGGGCCGGCAGGGTGGCGGAGGGGTCCGTACTACTGGCGACGCCGAGTAATACCGGTCGAGGAAAGGGACCCCAGGTGAGGAAGGATGTTGAAGGGCGACAGGTATCGGGAGTGGCATGGCCTATTACCCCGGAGAATGCCGGAGAGCCTGGACGCATCACATGCGGAAGTGAAGGGCGGGTCCCCGGCGGCGGTGGTTTCTCCGGCGTCCGAGGTCTCGGACCATCAAGGCGTCGACAGGCTTGCTGGCAGGCGAGGCCGCAGCCACAGTCAAGGCGGGAGCCGTGCAGCTCCTCGCGGCCGAACCCATGCGGCCAAGACCCTTGCTGTTGCTGGAACTCGTCGCCCGTGTGCGAAGTGCATGATCCCACTGGAGAGCCCGGTGCCGGAAATCGGCACGCCGGGTTCGGGGAGCGGGGGACTGGAAACGTAGCCAAGGGAGCCGGACTGAGGCCCGTCGCGAAAGCGCCGGAACTGCCACCGGACCCTACCGCGGGCGCGCCAGCCCCCGACTCTACCACCCGTCGCCGGGTCATGCCGGCGCTCCGTGCGCACCACACGGGCGCGCTCCTGCGCCTTGCCGATATACAGCACCCCCTCACGGCCATCCCAGTCGCGCAAACGCTCCCGCGTGCGCTCGTCCTTGCGCTCGCCGGGGGAAAGCGAACAAAATCCAGACCCTCCTTCCGGGCAACGCGCTCGATCGACGCGACCAACGACCGCGCCATCGGCGCCATCAGCTCCGAGGAAGGAACCGGATAACCGCGCAACTCCCGGAAGTAATACGACACCCCCGCACCGCCCTGCGGTATTGGCACGTAGGCATTCACATACAGGCGATCCAGGCATTCCAGCTCCAGGGTGACGTGCCCCCTCAGAACCTCCGCTGCGCTTCGTGCTATCGTCATCGTCAGGACTCCGGTCGATGGGTTCCCCACATGGCCATCCTATGGCCACCGACGCCCAACGGCGACCATGAACGCGGATCCGTCCACAGAGCGGAACAGCGATCGGAGTCCGCTAACACAGGCTCAAACATGCCTCGTCGGTCTGAGAGTACGACTCAATATTCCCTGAATTCAAATTACTACCAACTGGCAATGAGATAGCGCCACTGCCAATGGATAAGTAACTCGCTGCCCCAGCAGCCGGCTGGTCGGGGAACCGCCTTACTCAAGCAATTCAAGCAATTCAAGCGATTCAAGCAGCCAAGCGTAAATTACCCATTGATCATGTCAATCGTCTCCATATCGCAACCCATTGCAAAGCCAGCGACAATTGAAGGCCCGAACTATGAGCGCAAAACTCCGTTAAGTTCCTCTAACGCATTGAATTTGTGTAATATATGAATCGCAATTGTTTCATGCCGCCAGCATCGAAACTGCTCGATTCTTCTCCGGTGCCCTCAATCCCGTCCAATTTCCGTAAGAACACCCTCATTTCCGTGCAGTTTCAGCCACAGTTTGATATAGTGTACTATCCTGTTGCTAAACTATAACAGAGTGATTGCCATGCTCTCCAAGTCCGATGCCGCCAAGGCGCTGCGCACCCACTTCAAGAAGCACCTTGTCGCAACCCTGCCCGAACTGGTGGAGGTGCTGCGAAATCCTTCGCGCTCCAGTGTGTACCGCCGCCTCAAGACGCTGGGCTACCTCGCAAGCTACACCCATGCCGGAGCCCATTACACGCTGTCCGAAATCCCGGATTTTGACGAGGCGGGCTTGTGGTGGCACCAGGGCATCGGCTTCTCCAAGTGCGGCAATTTGAAAGACACCATTGCGGCATGGGTCGGGCATTCCGCCGCCGGATACACGCTCAATGAGCTGGAAGCGCCCCTGAAACTCCGTGTGCAGAACGCGCCGCTGGCTCTGGTGCGCGAGGGTACGATCACCCGCAACGCTTTCGACGGCGTCTATGTGTATCTCAGTGGGGACCCGGTCCGCGCCGAGGAACAAATGGCGGCGCGTCATCAGTTCCGCGCCATCCGGACCGGCGGCGCGTTGCCTGGCGAGTTGGTCATCGACGTGCTGGCCACGGCGATACGCGGCCATCAATGGGAATTGGATCATGCCGCCATCACACAGGCGCTCCGCGGCCGGGGACGATACGTGACACGGGCCCAGGTCGATCAGGTGCTCACCGCGTTGGCGGGAAAAAAAACGGTGCCTCCTTCCTGATCGAGGAACTCCAACGGGCGATCCAGCAACAAATCGAGACCTGTGCCCCCCGCAATCTGTTTCCCGTCCCCCCGGTGTTCGACTTTCAGCCGAGGGCGGTCTCTTGCGCCTGTGGCGGCGAGCTGAAGCCATACAAGACCGCAAGACGCACGGTGGCAACCCTCCATATCGGCACGTTCCATGCGCGCCTCAAGTACCGGGCCTGTGGCCGCTGCAAGCGGGTGGTCAAGCCCGGCGAACTCGACCGCCTCGTTGCGCCGCACTGCAAGTTCGGTTTTGACGTGATCGAATATGTGGGCCGGGCGCGGTTCGAGCACTGTCAAAGCCAACGGGCGGTTCAGGCCGCGCTCGCGCTGCGCCATGTCGCGATTTCGTTGCGCGAGATCGAGGTACTTGGCCGGCAGTTCATCGTCTATCTGTCCCGAGCGCACCGGGACAGCCAGGCATCGCTGAAACAGTTCATGCAGATGTCGCGGGGCGGGTACATCCTGCATCTCGATGGCACTTGCGAGGGAAACAGCCCACATCTGATGAGTTCGATCGATGAATTGTCCGGCATCGTGCTCGGAAACATCAAGATCCCTTCAGAAAACTCCGACCAGATCATTCCGTTCCTCCAGGATGTCCGGGCGGCCTACGGGGACCCCATTGCTCTGGTTCACGACATGGGCACCGCCATCCTGAAGTCTGTTGCACAGGTCTTTCCCGCAGTTCCCGGCACCGTCTGCCATTTCCATTTCCTGAGAGACATCGGCAAGGATTTGATGGCCGACCCATACAACGCCATCCGGCGGCGCCTGAGGACGTACAACGTTCGAGGAACCCTGCGAAACATGGTGCGGGAACTCAAGGCAGCCATTGACAACAACCAGGAATACACTGGCAGCCTCCATCGCTATCTGCGCGCCGGCGAGGCGGAGCGGCAGGGGATGAGGCCGCCGCCAGCGGTGGAAGCCTATCTGATCGCGGCATGGATTGTGGAAGCCAAGAGCCAGGGAAACGGCTTGGGATTCCCCTTCGATCGGCCTCATTTCAATCTTTATCAGCGCTTGGCGCATGCCTGGCCCGCTCTCAAAAAGATCAAGACGCAAATGCCGGGACCCATGGCCAGCACGATCACCCTTCCATCGCTGCGCCAGGTCCTGAAGGACCCGGACTTGTCACACATCGCGACGCTGATGCAGCACAGAATGATCGTGTTCGAACAGTTCCGCGAGGCGATGCGCATCGCCTTGCCAGACACCAAGGGCGGCCTCAAGGACACGGGCGAAACGGATCTCCAAACCATCCGGGAGAAGGTGACCGCTTTCCGAAACAGCAGAGCGATCAGGCATCTCGCGGACACCGACAAGACCTACGGGAAAATGGTCCGACAGATCGACAAATACCAGGACAAGCTCTTTGCCGACCCGATAACCGTTCATTGCGCTCACGGAAGCGTTCAGATTCAACCGCAACGCACCAACAATCTCATGGAGCAATTCTTCCGAGACCTGAAACGAGACGACCGCAGGAGAAGCGGTACCTGCGCATTGGCGCGCAGATTGACCGCCATGCTCGCCGATGCGCCCTTGGTGAAGAATCTGAAGAGCTCTCACTATATGGAGATCATTCTGAACGGAGAAACCACCTTGGCGAAGCGCTTCGCTTGCATCGACAGGGGGCAAGTCCGCAAGGACGCAAAAGACGCGCGAAACGCCGCGCAGAAATATCCCAGACACATGGGAAAGCTCTTCAATATCCCGGACTTGCCCGCTACGCTAGGGCACCCAAACCCCTCAGCGACGGAACCTCAAATCCAAATCTAACGGAGTTTTGCGCTCATAGGGCCCGAATATTCGTTCATACTCTGAGGCAGCGCCTCGCTAGGTCCTATTGCGGATAGGCCTGAGGGGATGGGCGCTGCGACCGGCGCGGTCAAGCGTTGATGTACCCTACCGAAGATCGGGGAGAGGTTGTTGAATGGATGTCACCCGGCCGAGGAAGTGGCGTCCGCCAGAGAGTGGCGGCAAAGGACGTCGCAGGAGCGAAGGTGGCAGATGGCTTGCTCGACGGTAGTCCGAACAATGGCGTAAGGACTGCTTTATTCCGGTCGCCCGTCGGGCAGGGAAGCATACCTACCAAACCATCATGCCGGGTCTTGTGTCTCCGCACCCCCGATGCATGAAAATGTGGGTATTTTCACGGCAAACCCACAGACCCACAATTTGGTCTGATCGCCAGTGGGCGCACTGGGGGCTGCGGGAACCCTTCGTGGCTTGCGGATTCTCTCGCCAAGCCTGCTGACAGGGTCAGTTCGCGCTGCTCCATCGCGTGCCCGAGGGGGTCGCTGTCGCGGATCATGCCCTCGAATCGGTTGTCTCTACCTTGCGAAACCATTACCTATAGTCCTGCCGGTAACCCTCGAACCGGATCGATTGCTGCAGAATAGGGGATGAGGGGATGGCCAGTGTTTTCGATGTCGCCGCCTACATCCTTGAGCGGCAGGGTCCGATGACCACATGGAAGCTGCAGAAGCTGGTCTACTACTGTCAGGCGTGGTCGCTCGTGTGGGACGATGACACCCTCTTTCCCGAGGAGATCGAGGCATGGGCCAACGGTCCGGTGGTGCGTGAACTCTACGACGCCCACCGGGGCAAGTACCGCATCTCCTGCCTTCGCAAAGGACGCCCGGGAACTCTGACCGAAACCCAGCGAGAGACCGTCGACGCGGTGCTTGCGTTCTACGGGGACAAGTCTCCGCAATGGCTGAGCGATCTCACCCATATGGAGGCGCCCTGGCAATCGGCCAGGCGCGGTATTCTTGACGGCGTTCGCGGGAACACGGTCATTCCGAAGGAATCCCTCGCCGAGTACTACGGCAGTCTGTAGCATCGACCAGGGCCCGAAGGCCGGTGAAACAGCCGCAGGCGCGTAATCTTCCTGCGAGCGGCAAGCAGCCTCGTACTGCTCCGCGTGGCGATCCCACTCTCCATGATCGCGAGACGATCGTATGGGCCTTAGGGATCGCGGACCTTGAGGGACCGTGGGGCTGGCGGACTGCGGCGGCCAGGGTGTGGTGGACCGAAATCCTGCCGAAGCTCCGCGACTTCGAGTCGATGACGTGGGCGGAGATCATGCGCGCGGCTGGCGGGCGTACGAGAGGCAACAACAGTCATTTCGTCGAGGTCCGCAGTCTGACCGGTCAGGCGAAGGTGCGTCTCGTGGAAATAGGGCAGGACGACGTGTCGGAACTGTTCTCACTGCGGTTGAGTTCGACCGTGCGCATCTACGGAATCCGCGATCGGAGGGCCTTGAGGCTTTTGTGGTACGACCCGCATCATGGGACAAATGCACGGGCTGTCTATCCGGTGCGTCAGCGCTGAAGGGGACTGAAGCAGCGTGGCCTGAATTGCGGAGCCGGCATTTGCTGGGAGTTCGCTTGTACGGGATGGGGCAGTTGGACAGTTCATGGGGCGACATGGAAGGGAATTGGGGTAACGCACATGCAGTTCGTGCGGAGAGGACCCGACGTTCCGGAGCGGCTGCTGCAGGCGCATGAGGATGGACGTGTAGTCTTCTTCTGCGGTGCCGGAATTTCTTATCCTGCGGGGTTGCCCGGATTTTCCGGGTTGGTGGAAGGTCTCTATTCACGCTTGGAGATCAGCCCGGATCCGGTTCAGGCAGCAGCCATCAAGGCTGGACGCTACGACACAGCCGTGGGTCTGTTCGAGGCGAACATCGTCGGAGGCCGCAAAACCGTACGCGAGATGATCGCGGAGATCCTTGATCCCGATACTTCTGCATCCCATGCGGCAGTCACCCACGACGCACTGCTGACGCTGGCGGAGTGCCGCGAGCGTCGGATATGACTCATCACCACCAACTTTGACCGACTGTTCGAGCATGTGATCTCGAAAGGTCGACTTTCGGTGGAACGATTTGTAGCCCCGATGCTGCCGGTCCCCAAGCAACGGTGGGACGGTCTGGTGTATCTCCACGGCTTGCTTCCTGAAAACCAGGGCGACAATAGCCTGGACAATCTGGTCGTCTCGAGCGGCGACTTCGGCCTTGCCTACCTAACCGAGCGTTGGGCCGCGCGTTTCGTCGGCGAACTGCTTCGGAACTTCGTCGTGTGCTTTGTCGGTTACAGCATCGAAGATCCGGTCCTGCGTTACCGGCTTAGGGTTGCGCCATTTCGAGGGCGGTTCGGTCGCCGGGGGGGGCCTCGGCAGGAGTTTCTTGAGGCCGTTGCAAGAGTTGGAGAGATTCGCATCACGAAAAGGGGCTCTGCCCAGTCAGACGTACCATGAGGAAGGCTTGACGGGCGGCACTGCAGAGAGCCATATTATGGACAATCGAACGCGGGGGAGGAGGTTGGATCATAATTCAGACGCGAAGGCATGTGTTGCGGCTTGCCGTTGTTGCGGCGGTGGTGGCCAGGTACTCCACTGGTTCAGCCGGGGCCACGAACGGTGTCTCGCAGGCCATCGCGATGTTCACACGGGGTGCAATGCCCCAGGAAGGCGGTGTGCTGATTGAGGCGCCGGAAATCGCCGACAACGGTGGCGCCGTACCGATCAGAGTTTTTGCCCCAGGCGCCAGGCGCATCGCCTTGTTTGCCGACGGAAATCCAAATCCCGGCGTCGCCGTTTTCTCTTTTGGAAAGCTGGCGACTCCCGAAGCTACGGTTCGAATTCGGTTGGCAGGGAGCCAAAACCTGGTTGCGGTGGCGGAGATGGTTGACGGAACATTTCGCGAGACCTCCCGGCCGATCGTGGTGACGGTCGGCGGCTGCGGGTGAGGATCGGAATATGGCCGATCCCAAACCGCGTGTGAGGCTGCCGAAATCGATCTCGGCGGGTGTTCCCTTCATGGTCAAGGCACGGATCACGCATCCGATGCACACGGGATTGCGAAGCGGTCGCGACGGGAAACTTGTTCCTCGAGAAATCATCAACCACTTCGCGGTCCGCTATAACGGTGAGGTTGTGATTTCCGCCGATCTGGAACCGGCGGTCTCGGCCGATCCCTACATTCAGTTCGAGATGGCGGTCCTGGAGGAAGGCCTGCTGGAATTCGAATGGGTGGACGATGGCGGTTCAGTATATGCCCTCCAAAAACGGGTTGCCTTCGAATAGGTCCATTTTACGGACCCGCCCCTGGACGAATGGCCTTGTGGCAAGTGCCGTTCTCAGGCCACTTGCGGCAGTCCTGCTGGCTGTTCTCCCGGTCGCGGGTGCTTGGAGCGCCGATGCAGCGCGGGGAAAGGCGCTCTACCACCAATGCAAACGCTGCCACCAGGTGGGCGGAGGCGCGGAGCATCGGATTGGCCCGCATCTGAATGATGTCTTCGGCCGGGCAGCCGGTTCGCTAGAAGACTTTCGTTATTCTCGGGCGATGACGGCCGCCGGGTCGGGCGGTATGATCTGGACCGAGGCGACTATTGATGCATTCCTGTCCGACCCGCGCGCCCTTGTTCCGCGCTCGCGCATGAGTTTCGCTGGCATGGCAGGAGCGGACGACAGGGCGGACCTGTTGGCATGGCTGCGCGGTTTTTCCGGCGTCCAGTCCAATTCGCCGCCGGCGGAGCCTACCGCCACACCGGAGGAGTACGGCATCGACCCGCGACTCCTCGACATCCCAGGAGATCCGGAATACGGCGCCTATCTCGCTGGCGAGTGCAACACTTGTCATCGGACTGACGGGGTCGATGAGGGTATCCCGTCCATAGTGGGATGGCCAACCGACGACTTTGTGATTGCCTTGCAAGCCTACAAGCGCGGACACAGGGTGCATCCTGCCATGCAGCTTGTCGCCAGCCGCCTGTCGGACGAAGAGATCGCTGCTCTCGCCGCGCATTTCCGCAAGGTCAACGATGAA
This sequence comes from Rhodobacterales bacterium, assembly GCA_965222665.1. Taxonomy (GTDB): domain Bacteria; phylum Pseudomonadota; class Alphaproteobacteria; order Rhodobacterales; family CAZPXZ01; genus CAZPXZ01. The sequence continues at coordinate 2,405,122 of CBDCUM010000012.1, read as the reverse complement.
CCGTGAAATAGGAGGATTACGCAATGAACGAACAGAATGGAAACTGCAGCCTGAACCGGCGACGTTTCCTCGCATCCGCAGTTGTGGCGTCAACGGCTCTGTCGGCGCCGGCCGTGCTCTCGCAGGGCCGCTCGCGTGTCGCTGTGGTGGGCGGCGGAGCCGGCGGGGCGACGGCGGCGCGCTACATCGCAAAGGATTCGGAGGGAGCTGTTGACGTTACGCTCGTGGAGCCGAGCCGCGCGTACTATACCTGCTTCTTTTCGAACCTCTATATCGGCGGCTTCCGCGATTTTGCTTCGATCGGCCACAGCTACGGCGCCCTTGCCGCCACGCATGGGATCAACGTCGTGCATGATTGGGCGGTCTCCATCGACCGCGACAAGCGGAGCGTGGGTCTCGCGGGCGGAGGCAGCCTCGCGTATGACCGCCTTGTTCTTTCGCCGGGCATCGACTTTCGGGAAGACTCTGTACCGGGATGGGACCTGTCGCAGCAGAATCGCATGCCGCACGCCTACAAGGCCGGCTCGCAAACCCAGCTTCTCAAGGCACAGATCGAGGCCATGCCGCAAGGCGGCGTCTACTGCATGGTCGCGCCGCCAAACCCGTACCGATGCCCGCCGGGGCCCTATGAGCGGATATCGATGGTGGCTCATGTTCTGAGACAGGCCAATCCGACGGCAAAAATCCTGATCGTGGATCCCAAGGAGAAATTCTCCAAGCAGGGGTTGTTCGAGGACGGCTGGGGGCGCCATTACCCCGGCATGATCGAGCGCATTGGTCCGGACTTTGGCGGCGACAGCGTCGAGGTGCGACCCGCCACCATGGAGGTGGTGATCGATGGCGAAGTGATGAAGGTGGATGTCTGCAATGTCATACCCGCACAACAGGCGGGGCGCATAGCTGCGCTTGCAGACATCACCAACGAGGCTGGCTGGGCACCGGTGGTGCCGCACACAATGCAGAGCCGGGCGGACGACAACATCCATGTGCTGGGCGACGCCTCGCAGCAGGGCGACATGCCGAAGTCGGCCTTCTCTGCCAACAGCCAGGCAAAGGTATGTGCCATGGCGGTGCGCGGTGCGCTTACCGGCTCGACGGTCTTTCCGGCACGCTTCTCCAACACTTGCTGGTCTCTGATTGGCACCGATGATGGCGTCAAGGTAGGCGCCTCGTACGAAGCCACGGACGAGAAGATCGCCTCGACCGACAGTTTCATCTCTCAGACCGGGGAAAGCGCGGAAATCCGCAAACAGACTTATGAGGAGTCGCTCGGCTGGTATACCGCCATCACCGGGGACACATTCGGTTGATCCTGACGGCAGCGTCTCCACGATAGGCAGAAACGCGGTTGCGATTGCACCGAACTATCGACTGGCGAGGACCGCCCCGGCGCTCCTCGCCGAAACGACCATGGCGGCGACTGCGAGCAGAGCGGAAAAGCTTGCAGTCGACACACCGGATAGGCCCGCGCCGACCGTACAGCCGCCGGCGAGCACGCCGCCCAGGCCCATCATGATTCCGCCGGCAAGGTAGCGCCCGGTCTGCCGCGGCCCTTCCAGGCTTTCCCAGTGGAACCCGCCGGCCAACCATGCCGCGAGAAAGCTGCCGACAATTACTCCCGCCACAAGGCCGGTCCCGAAGCCTGCCGGTATGGACGTAGCCGCCACGGTCCAGAACAACGTGTCGGCCATCGGTCCCGTAAAACCCAACGACTGCAGGGGGAGCGGGTCAAAGTCGTCCAGCAGCACGAACCCCGTGCCGACCCAGCCGAGCGGTACCAGCAAGCCGATCATCGCCGCCATTGCCAGGTGTGACCCCGGTGCACCGGAGCGGACTGCGCAGAACGCCGCGGCCAACGCAAGGCCGAGCGGCCAGATTTCGCCGCCGGGAAGGGTCGTAAGCGCGGCCGCCCCTTCGACATCAAGGCTTGCAGCCTGAAGCAATTCGCGGATCGGCGCCAGCGCCCCCTTCATTGCCGCATGGGCCGTGATGGCAAAAACGAGCAGGACGAGCAGAGCGCGCAAATTTCCGGATCCGACCAGCACCGTCAGGCGTGAAACGCAGCCTCCCGTCAACATCATTCCGGCCCCGAACAATGCGCCGCCCAGCAGCACGGAAACGACCGGAAGGTCGGGCGAAAGGAACCGATGGGACTCGAAGGAAATCAGGCCGGCGGCAACTGCCAGCCGCGTTCCCGCAATCGCCCAAGCCAGCGCCATCACCCAGGCACCCAGTGCGGGCAGACAATCGCGCCAGTCTCCAAGCAGGCTGCGGCGCAGGCACAAGGCGCTGCGCTGCGCCAACGCACCGTAGGCGCAGCCGAGCACCAGGCCCAACAGGACGGAAGCCGATAGCGGGGTCAACTCCTCAAACCCCAGAGCCTCGAACATGGAGCAACCACCTCCCTGCGGCTGGAGTGCCGTACTCGCCGTCTCCTTCGCGCTTTGGAACGACTGTATAGCATGCGCCCGCGAATGTGCAGGCGATGTCCCGTGGACGCAGCGTTGGTCATATAACAGGTTACCTCTTACTTCGTAATGTCTGTTGTAATACGTTAATATGAAATGAGAAAAGCAATCGAATGGAGAATTGGAGTGGAATGCGGAATCGCGACGCGGTTAGGCATCGGGGTCGACCGTGACGTTGACAGCGAGCACACCGAGAACGGCATTTGTCGTGGCGAATTGCGGGAAGACCGGTTCTGAGTCGGGGTAATGACGAATAAGGACCAACTGCCACCCCTCTCCGCTCATCTTGGCGATACCCAAACCCATGCCCGGCGGGGACGCGACAACGGGATCTGGTCATCGCCCCGTACGACGGTAAGAGGCAGCACTGTTTTGTCGAATGGACACCGATCCCGGATGCGGGAAGACTTCGCCAATCAGCCCTGGGATCAATTTGATCTCGATCTGACGCAATGCGACAGGCATTCTTGAGCGACGGGCCGATGGACGAACGGCAAATGCGCCAACCGTCGCGGTTCCGGAGCCCTCACCACCAATCGATGACCGGGAGAATTACCGGAGCCGGTCTTGTGCATTTCCGAGCTTGGGAGCAGGTTCAGCCATGGGTTCGGGCGGCCCGGCACCATGGGGCGGGGCGAGAATTTCGTTCTCAATTTCCGTCTCAGCGCCGTTCTCCGGGAAACCGAACGATGTCGATCTACGCGAGCGAGTGACCGTCGAGGACCGCTACATCGGCGGCATCCGGTAGGAGCAGAACGCCAAGTGACAAGTCGCATGACGCTCAGCCGGGGAGTTGGAGCAAGCCGCGCGCCTCCCAAAATTTGCCAGCGAGAACAGGAATTGACGCTTCATGGAGGCTCCGGATAGCATTCTCCGGCGTCATGCCTGACCGTCGAACCTGTGATCAACCGTCCCAATCTGTTCTCCATCGCCTGTGGCCGTGGCGTCCCCGTGAACATCAACGTCGAAGCTGCCAGCGCCCGCGGAATTCCGGTTCTCTATGCTCCGGGACGAAACGCACAGGCTGTTGCCGAGTTCACCCTTGCCGGAATGATCAGTCTGATGCGTCGCATGCCCGCGGCCCTTCGCCATATTCGCCGGGGGGATTGGCTGGTCTCTCGCGAAGACACGTTCGAGAAGCCGAGCGGTCCCGAACTCGGCGGACGTACGCTGGGTCTCATTGGCTTTGGCCAGGTCGGCCAGCTTGTCGCACGTCTCGCCATTGCCTTCGGTGCGCGGGTTCTCGCCATGATCCCCTGGTTGGCGACGGAAAAATCGCTTTACTCGGAATTCAGCCGGTTTCGCTCACGCGTTTGCTGGAGGAGCGCGAGATTGTCTCCATTCATGCCCGCTTGCCCCAAGGCGCAGCCCCGATACTGGGTGCGGAACAATTCGCTGCCATGGCGAGAAGACCGTATTTGATCAACACGGCGCGCGCAGGCGCCATCGACCGCGGCGCGTTGCTAAAGGCGCTCGAGAGCGGTCGCGTTGTCGCTGCCCTCCTGGATGTTCATGCTCAGGAGCCCATTCCCCAAGGCGATCCACTTCGATCCTTCGACCAGGATCGCCTGCTGTTGACACCCCACGCCGCAGGCGTTTCCTACGATATTCCTGCAAATACGGCCCGCATTCTCGCTTGCGGACTAGGTCAGCTCCTAAGGCGTTCCCGACCGGATCACGTAATCAATGGGACTTATATACGATAGTGCCGAGGCCCCATCGTATCCATTTCACGGGTCATAGAGGTTGGCATCCCAAACGCCTCTCGCCGTGCAGTCGCGCCAGTCCCCGACGCCCGGATATTGCGTGCCGCATTCAGGTCCGCGTTCTGTGCGTGGCCGCAGGCCACGCACTTGAATTCGCTCTGTGAGCGGCGCGAATCGGCGTCGATTGCGCCGCACGCGCTGCAAGTCTGTGATGTATACGCGGCGGACACCTTGATCACTTCCGCCGCCTTGTAGTTGAGCATCTGCCCGAGCGCAGCCCAGCCCGTGTGCAGAATGACGCGGTTCAGGCCGGCCTTCTGGTGCACATTCGTGCCGGGCTTGTCGGTCGTTCCTTTGGCACTCTTCGTCATGCCCCTGGTGTTCAGTTTCTCGATGACGACGGTCTGGGCCTTTGCGGCGATGCGCCTGGATTCGTGTTGCTGCCAGTTCTTGCGCGCGTTGGCGAGTCGCCTGTGTGCGCGTTGTACCCGCATACGCTGCCGCGCGCGCCGCCGCGACCCCTTGCGCTTCTTCGCCAGGCCGCGTTGATGTCGCTTGAGTTTGGTTTCCGGCAGTGCCAGGTCTGGCATGCGGTGTATCTCGCCGTCGCTGTCGGCAACCTGGCCTGCGTTGCGGTCAACACCATTGAACCGGCCGTTGTCATTCTGTTGCGGTGCCGGGACTTCGTAGTACACGACCGCCTCCCACCGGTGTCCGATGCGGCGGATTACCGCCTTGACCGGCCGGCCGGCCGGATACGGATTGCCGCCGCGGCGGCGGATCGACAGCCCGCCGAAATGTCTCGAAGCCTGCTTTCGGAGATTGCAGTCAAGCCAGTACTGCTTGCCGTAGCCATGCTTCCGGCGCCCGGCATCGCATCCGGCTGGGAGATCGCGCCCTTCGGTCCTGCACGTTCACGCATTGGCATCCTGTCGGATCCGGCCCTCCAGGGATGGGCGCATTGGCGAAACAACTCAATGTTGAAGACCCGCCCCGGGTAAAAGATCCGGATTGAATGCGAATGTATGGCCGGTGTTCGCCGGCCCGGCACGACTCAGCGAAGATTTCTATTGTGTTCAATTGCTTCGAGTCAGGTCAGGAGTCCTGCATTCCTCGGGAAGTGGGCGGGCCTCGCATCGGTTGCAGCGCCGCCCAACTTCCCTGGGAGTAAATTCGGCTAGTTCGCAGGCAGGAATCCTGCCGTCCTGTCACGCGTGTTCGTGATCTGAGTTGAGTCCCCCCCTGTTGCCACATGGCTGGCGAACCTGGGAACACGGACTTGGTGCAGGCCGCGTCCGGGCATGCTGTGAAACGATCAGTCGGTAGTGACCGCCGTTCCGCGATAGCTGATCCCGGCGACCGCTTCCATGCCAACATCTCGGCCGTTGGCATGGAAGCGGTTCGGGAAACACGATGCCTTCGCGATGGGTCACCACCGGACAGGCATTCAAGTCCCTCGCCAACCAAATGGATACACCGGAGCGCGCATGGGTGTAGATTGCCGGCCTGCATTCGACCGAAAGCGCTAAGGTGGAGGCGGTGCACATTCAGTATGGGAAAGAAGACGTGGTCGAGCCTGCGCTGCCTTCCGAAGCCAGGCGTTTGAGTGATGGCATCCGCGTAGTCCGGTGGAGCGAGGAGATCCCGGCGATCTTGAACACGCTGGCCGGATCTACGGCGCACCGGGGCGGGTTTGCCGCTGCCGGCAGTGGAATTCGCTTCGACAATCTGATTATCGACCGGGGTCCACGGCTTCCGGCAATGCCGAGGCTCCGACGGCAGTTCCGACTCCGGCACGACCGGGAAGTGGCGGTATCCGGCCGCATCACGGAAACACCGGTCTGCACCGTGTGCCGGGATCCCCGTTCCTGGCCGACATGCTGATGATTTGGCGCAGGGCGCAAGGGCACCCCGAGACCGGCGAATGCGCCGCGCCGGAATTCTCCCGGGTGCCGGGCACGCGGACAGTTTCTGGACACAGCCCCGATTGGGCGGATTGTCTCTCTCGGTCGCGCGGCACGGTCCGGAATGACAAGGGCGGCGAGGCGTTGGCTCGGGCAAGGTGGCGTACGGCCATTTGGGTCGTGGCGGTCTGCCGGTCGGAGGCGGGCGGGTGACCATCGAACTTGTCATCGGCGGCATCGAGGAATTGAGCGATCGGATCAGCCTCTTCACGCTGGACGCTCCCGATGGCGGGCCGTTGCCCCCCTACACGGCCGGTGCCCATGTGGACATCGATCTGGGCGAATCCTGCAGCCGATCCTATTCGCTGATCGATTTCACCGGGGCTACCGGCGATGTCCGGCAGTACTGTCTTGCGGTGCAACGCGAAGACGAAGGTCAGGGGGGGTCGATCGCGATGCACGCGTTATCCGTCGGCGACCGCTTGACAGTTACCGGACCGAGGAATGACTTTCCGCTGCACGAGGGGGATGCTCCGGCGCTGCTTCTCGCTGGAGGCATCGGCATTACGCCGATGCCATCCTTCGCTGCGGCCCTCGCGCGTCGCGGCGCCCCGTTCGAACTTCACTACTGCACCCGGTCGGAACCGCTGGCCGTCTTTGCCGGCAAGCTCAGGAACGCATTTGGTGAAGCGGTCTGGCTGTGGTTTGACGATCACCGTCCGGCGGACCTCGCCGCCCTGGTGGGAAACAAGGATCCCGCAGCGCATCTCTATTGCTGCGGTCCGGCGGCCATGATCGACTCGGTCAGGGATTTTTTCGACGCGGCCGGTTATCCTGCCAGCCAGTTTCATTTCGAGTTGTTCACAACACCTGCGTCGGAGGTAGAGGAAGAGCCATTCGAGGTCGAGATAGCCAGCACCGGGCGAGTATTCACCATTCCCGCGGGCAGGAGCATTATCGATGTGCTGGAAGAAAGCGGGCTGGACGTGATGTACGACTGCCGGCGCGGCGACTGCGGTATCTGTCAAACAGAAGTGATCGCAGGCATACCTGACCATCGCGACGTTGTGCTCTCGAAGTCGGAGCGCGCCAGCGGCAAGGTCATGCAAATCTGTGTCAGCCGGGCCAGGTCGGCGCGGCTGATTCTGGACCTCTAGGAGCCACGATGCCGGGACGCTGTCCGCCCGAACACTGTTCGCCGGCGGCCCGCAGTACCTCCTGTCGCCCGCTGCGTCTGCTGCCGGTGCTTGCAACCGGCCGGCAAATCCCCGAGGCTGGACGGCGCGGGGCCGCCGGCCCGTGTTGAGTGGCTGCATGGGGAAGGCAGCTGGAAGGGCAAGCCGGCCTCCCGGAAGGGAATCAACCGGCCCTCTTGCGGCGGGATTGCGGGTGCTGTCCGGCCCGTTCCATAATCCGGAGACCATTTCCTATCTGAGGGGGAAGAGATGGGCAAGTACACTGGAAATCCCGCTGCGGTGGCGGCACTGGTGCAAACTCACCGCGTGCACCGCGACACCTATACCGATCCGGAGATCTACGAACTCGAGATGAAGCATCTCTATGCGAATGCATGGGTGTTCGTCGGCCATGACAGCCAGGTTCCGAACTCCGGCGACTACTTTACCACCCAGGTGGGAAGCCAGCCGGTGATCATGGTTCGACACTCGGACAGGCAGGTTTACGTCTTGTACAACCGTTGCCCTCACAAGGGGACGAAGATCGCGATTGACCGGTCGGGCAACACCGGCAAGTTCTTTCGCTGTCCGTACCACGCCTGGAGTTTCAAGACCGACGGGTGCCTCCTGGCGATCCCTCTGAAGAAGGGATACGCCGATACCGGCCTTGAGGAACTCGAGGCCGCCAAGGGACTGAAGCCCGTTGGAGCGACAAAGAATTACCGTGGCTTCGTGTTTGCCCGCCTGGCGAAGGAGGGAATCCCTTTCGACGCGTTCTTTGGCGGCAGCCTGAGCTCTCTGGACAACATGGTCGACCGCTCCCCGGAAGGGCGCCTCGAAGTCGCCGGCCCGCCCCTGCGCTACATGCATCGCTGCAACTGGAAGATGCCGGTCGAGAACCAGACCGATACCTGCCACCCCATGGTCGCGCACGAGAGCAGCGCGGGCATGGCGATCAAGCTCTTCGAAGAAAGCGAATGGCCTGCGGACAAGCCCAAGCCCATGGCGATGCAGATCATCGCCCCCTTCATGTCTCCATACGAGTTCTTTGAGGAAATGGGCATCCGGACCTGGCCCAATGGCCACGGTCACACCGGAGTCCACCACTCGATCCATTCGGACTATTCGGCCATTCCTGACTACTGGGATTCGATGGTCGATGCCTACGGCGAGGAGAAGGCAAAGGCGGTGCTCGGCGAGAATCGCCATAACACCGTGTACTTTCCCAACATCATGATCAAGGGTCCGATCCAGCAACTGCGCAACTTCATCCCGCTCGGCCCCGACAAGACGCTGGTCGAGAGCTACATCTACCGCCTCGTCGGCGCTCCGGACCTCCTCCTTGCCCGGACCGCCATGTACAACCGCATGATCAACGCGCCCACTTCCATTGTTGGCCATGACGACCTGGAGGTGTACGAACGGGCACAGGAAGGGTTGCAGGCGGACGGACTCGAATGGGTCAACCTCCAGCGCATGCATCCCGGCGAAGAGGATTTCGACGAGGAGGTGGTGGTCAACGGCACCTCCGAGCGGCAGATGCGCAACCAGTTTCATGCCTGGACCAGGTTCATGACCATGACCATGGAATCCGACGGCAGGGAGGTTTCGCCATGAGCATCACTCGCGATGACGTGATCGACTTCATTTACCGAGAGGCCAGGATGCTGGACGAGGGACGGTATTCCGAATGGCTCGATCTCTGGCTTGAGGACGGCATCTACTGGATGCCGCTGGACTACAAGCAGACGGATCCGGACCTGGTCACCTCGCTTCTCTACGAGGACAATTTCATGCTCCGGCTTCGCGTGGAGAGGCTGAATGGCGAGCGCACGTTCAGCCAGAAGCCGAAGAGCCGCTGCCACCACGTGATTCAGCGCCCGTTCGTTGACGAATTCGACCCGGAAGGGGGGAGATACGTTACCTGCACGGCGATGCACTATGTGGAGACACGTCTGGACGACCAGATCCTGCTCGCACTGACAGCAACGCATGCGCTGAAGCTCGTCGAGGGCACGCTCCGCATTGCCAACAAGCGGGTGGAACTCCTCAATTCCGACGCCGCTTTCGGGAACATCCAGCTACTGCCTTGATGCTCGACCTCGAGGACAGCGTATACGGGGCCCTGGCCGCCTCTGCGGCGCGGTGGCCGAGCCGGCCGCTGCTCCATGTATCCGGATCCACATCTTCGGCGTATGGCGTCGCGCCAGGCGACATCTCCTATGCGGCCGTTCAGGCGCAGGCGGATGAGAGAGCCGAGTGGCTTTCCAGGTCCGGGTTCGGCCCCGGAATGCGCCTGGCGCTGCTCGTGGAGAACCGTCCGGAGTTCTTCGTCAGTCTGCTGGCCGCGAACCGGCTGGGCGCATCCGTCGTTCCGATCAACCCGGACCTGCGTGCGGGGGAGCTGGAATTTCTGCTTGGCCACGCAGAACCCGCGCTGGCGATCTCCGTTCCGTCCCGCATCGCCGAATTGAAGGAAGCTGCCGCGGCAGCAGGCCTGGCGCTGCCGGTCGTTCCGCCTGGCGGGGCATTTCCGCAGCCGCGGCCGAACGCCATCGCCGCCCGCCTGGACGTCTGTGCCGCCTCTCGCGAGGCCGCGTTGCTCTACACTTCGGGCACTACCGGCCGACCCAAGGGCTGCGTGTTGGCAAACGCCTATTTCCTTGAGGCCGCACGTTGGTACTCCACGCTGGGCGGGATGGTGTCCCTGACGGACAGGGGGGAGCGAATGATCACGCCGCTCCCCGTTTTCCACATGAATGCCCTGGTCTACTCGTTCATGGCCATGGTCGCGGTTGGCGGTTGCCTCGCCGTGCTTGACCGGTTCCATCCCCGTAGCTGGTGGCAGGATGTTGCCGCGAGCAGCGCCACCTGCCTGCATTATCTGGGTGTCATGCCTTCCATACTGATGAACGCGCCGCCTGTGCCGGAGGAACGCGCGCACGGCGTGCGTTTCGGCTTCGGGGCGGGGGTGGACCCGAAGCTGCATGCTGCCTTCGAAGAGCGCTTCGGCTTTCCGCTGATCGAAGCCTGGGCAATGACAGAGACTGGCGCGGGAGCGGTGATTGCTGCCCATAGGCGGGACCGCCCGGTCGGATCCAACTGCATCGGAAAGCCTGGGCCATCCGTGGAGTTCCGCCTCGTGGGCGAGTCCGGGAAAGCGGTTCGGACGGGCGCGGATGGCGAGTTGCTGATCAGAAGGAGAGGCAGCGACCCACGGCTCGGATTCTTTTCGGAATACTTCAAGGATCCGGAAGCAACGGGGGCGGCTTGGCGGAACGGCTGGTTTCACACCGGCGACATACTGCGGCAGGATCGTGAAGGCTACCTGTATTTTGTCGATCGAAGGAAGAACCTGATTCGCCGCTCCGGCGAGAACGTGGCGGCCGTGGAGGTGGAATCCGTCCTCATGCGCCACGCCGGTGTTCGCGCCGCCGCAGTGGCGGGGGTACCGGACCGGATCCGCGGTGAAGAGGTGTTCGCGTTCGTGGTTGCAGCCAATCCCTCACCGGCGAGGGCGGAAGAGATCGCCCTGTGGGCCCTGGAGCAGATGGCTTATTACAAGGTGCCGGGGTTCATTGCCTTTGTGGACGACTTGCCGCTCACTTCGACCCAGAAAGTCGACCGGGCCAACCTGAAGGCGGCGGCGGTGAACCGGAAGAACCATCCCTCCACCGTGAATACCTGCCATCTGAAGAAGCGGGATCGGGCATGAGCCGGCCCAGGCAGGGCTATGAAGGCGTAGCGCTGGCTGCTCCCTATTCCACCGCCTACCAGCGGTATTCCATCGAGTCTGCGCACTGGTGGATCGCGCGCGCTCTCGGGGGATCCCTGGACCTTGCCGGTGTGGCTCCGCGGGATCTGGACGGCTTCTCGGTTGCCAGCTTCACCTTGCACCCCGACACGGCGGTGGGTCTGGTCCAGCATCTCGGGCTCAGCCCGCGCTGGCTTGACCACATTCCGATGGGCGGCGCCTCCGGCATCGTGGCTCTTCGCAGGGCGGCACGGGCTGTGCAGGCTGGGGACGCCGAGATCGTGGCCTGCGTGGCCGGAGACACAAACCATATCGACAGCTTCCGCCGCATGCTGTCAAGCTTCTCGCGCTTCGCCATCGATGCGTCCTATCCCTACGGCTATGGCGGCCCGAACGTGAATTTTGCCTTGCTGACCGATCGCTACATGCGGGAATTCGGCGCTGTGCGAGAGGATTTCGGCCGGATCTGCATTGCTCAGAGACAGAATGCGCTGAACAATCCAGGCGCCGTCATGAAGGCGCCGTTGAGCATGGAGCAGTATTTGAACGCTCGTTTCATTGCGGATCCGATTGCGCTCTACGATTGCGTCATGCCCTGCGCGGGGAGCGAGGCATTCCTGGTGATGCCATCCGATCTGGCGGAGAAGCGGGGAATCCCCTACGCAGCCATTGGTGGAGCCATTGAGCGGCACAACGCGCATCCCCAGGATGCCTTGCCACTGCGTGGAGGCTGGACGGTCGATATCGATGAACTCTATGCCATGGCGGATTGCGGTCCAGCCGATATCGACCTGCTTCAGACCTATGACGACTATCCAGTGATCTCCATGATGCAGATCGAGGATCTGGGATTCTGCAGGAAGGGAGAGGGACCGGAATTCGTGCGCTCCCGAGACCTGACCGTTGCCGGTGACTTTCCCCACAATACTTCGGGCGGACAGCTCTCTGCCGGCCAGGCGGGGGCCGCGGGCGGCTTTGTCGGGCTTGTAGAGGCGATTCGGCAGGTCACTGGCGTTGCCTGTGGTACGCAAGTGCGGAACGCCCGCATTGCGCTGGTATCCGGGTTCGGCATGATCAACTACGATCGCGGAATCTGCTCCGGTGCTGCCATAATCCACGGAGGGAAGGCATGACGCAGCCGCTCTCTCCGCCGCCTCGGAAAAATCCGCAGGAGCGTACCGTCAGCCCGACGCGGCCGCCGGAGGCGCGCTCCAGGGCTGCGCTCGGCCTGAGTGCCGCAGCTGCGGAGGGCCGGTTTGCGCTGCAGGCATGCGCCCGGTGCGGCGCTCCGCAATACCCACCGCGAGATGCCTGCTGCTCATGCCTGTCGGTGGACCTGGTCTGGAGGGATGTGCCACCTTACGGAGAGCTGCTGGCTGAGACCACCATTCGGACCTCCACCAATCCTTATTTCCGGGAGCGTGCGCCATGGCGGACCGGACTGGTGAAGCTGGACATTGGCCCGGTGATCATCTGCCACGTGCATGGCGATGTCGCGCCAAGATCGCGCGTGGTCCTCTGGAACCGGCTCGACCGGTCCGGCCAGGGCGTGATCCTTGCCGTTCCCCCGACTAGGACTCCGCACATGGAAGACGATCCGCAGTTGCGCGCTCTCACCTCGGACCCGAAGCACCGCAGGGTGCTGATTGCTGACGCCCGCAATTCCGACGCCCTGCCTCTTGCACGGGCGGTGGCGGAGGCCGGTGCCGCGATGATCTTTGTCGGGGAGGCAGAGACCTGGCGGCCCAACCCCAACCGGGCGCAACTCGAAGCGGTCGATCGGTTGACGGTGCTGCCCCTGGATGTGACCGACACGAAGTCGGTCCAGGAACTCGCCGCAGAAATCGGCGGAAAGACCGATATCCTGATCAACAATGCCCGCTTCATGCGTCCAGGCGGCGCACTGTCCAGAACGGATACTGCGTTCGCCCGCGAGGAGATCGAGGTCAACTATCTCGGCCTGATGCGTTTGGCGCAGGCATTCGGTCCCGGAATGTGCTCCCGCACGGCTGACGGATTGAACTCGGCCGTTGCCTGGGTGAACATTCTGCCGGCCTACGCGCTGGTGAATGCAGCCGATTACGGGTGTTATGCCGCGGCTTGCGCTGCCGCCCATTCACTGTCCCAGTGCCTTCGCGCGGAGTTTCGCGCAAGCGGTTTGCGGGTTCTGAACGTTTTCGCCGGCCCTACCGAAGATCCGTGGTACCAGCCACTGCCTCCCCCGAAAGTTCGACCGGACGCGATTGCGCGCTCGGTCGTTCAGGGGTTGCGGGATGGGCTTGAGGATGTCTACTGCGGCGACGTGGCTCGGGACCTGATCGAGCGCTATCGCGCGGGGCAGAAGGTGCTGGAGCGCGAGATGACGATGGGAGGACCTGCATGAGCACGCTGGCCGTACTGGCCGCCCGCCTTGCCGCCGGAGAGATTGAGATCGTCGACCTGACCCATACCCTGGAGCCGGACTTCCCGGTCATGGTGCTGCCGCCGGAATTGGGACGGTGTGCCCGCTTCCGGATGGAGGAAGTCAGCGCATATGATCATCGGGGCCCGGCCTGGAAATGGCACACGATGACCCTGTCCGAGCACACCGGCACCCATTTCGACGCGCCGTCCCACTGGATTTCGGGCCGGGACCTCCCGCATGCATCGGTCGACGAGATTCCGGTCGCGGACTTTCTGGGTCCGGCCGCGGTTATCGATTGCTCGGAGGGCGCCTCCAGGGATGAGGACTTCGAACTGACGCCGGAGGTGATCCGGGCCTGGGAGGCGGATCACGGAGAAGTCCCCGGGGATAGCTGGGTGCTGATGCGCACGGACTGGTCAAAGCGGACCGGGGCGGCATACCTGAATCTGCGCGAGGACGGCGCGCACTCTCCCGGGCCCACACCGGAGGGAATCCGGTACCTGGTCGAGGTGCGCAACATCCGGGGCTTCGGCACCGAGACTGTGGGCACCGACGCCGGGCAGGGGGCCCATTACACGCCGCCCTTCCCGGCGCATTTCACCTTGCACGGGGCAGGCAAATACGGGCTCCAATGCCTCGCGAATCTTGATCGGCTGCCGTCCACCGGCGCCATGCTGATCGCTGCCCCGCTGAAGATCAAGAACGGCACCGGGAGCCCCCTCAGGGTCCTGGCCATGGTGGAGAGGGACGCGTGCAATACACGGCAGTCATAACCGGCGCAAGCAAGGGCATTGGCCTTGACCTTGCCGAGCGGTTGCTGGAGAGGCAATACACCGTCATCTCCGTCGCCCGCCACGCTCCGCCGATCGCGCATGAGCGGCTTCGTCCGGTGATCGCCGATTTGCTTGACGAGGCGGCGGTGCGCCAGGCCGCCGCCGAGATCGTGGCGGAACACCGGGTTTCGCATTTCATCCAGAATGCGGGAATGGTCTGGCCCCGACTGCTGGAAGAGGCTTCCCCCTCCGACATTACCGGCCTCGCTCAGTTGCATTTGGGTTCAGCGCTGACGTTCGTGCAGGCATTCCTGCCGGCGATGAAGGAGCGCCGGTTTGGCCGGATCCTGTTCAATGGCTCGCGTGCCGCCCTTGGTGTGCCCACACGAACCGCGTATTCGGCATCCAAGTCCGGGATGATTGGCATGGCGCGCACGTGGGCGCTGGAACTCGCACAGTACGGAATCACGGTGAATGTGGTCGCTCCCGGCCCGGTACAGACGGACACTTTCTGGGAAATCATCCCCAAGGGGTCCGAGCGCGAGAGGGAGCTGGCACAGCGGGTCCCGGTCGGACGGTTGGGAACCCCCCGGGACATCTCCAACGCGTTCCTGTATTTCTGCGACCCGGAGAACAGCTTTGTCACCGGGCAGACACTCTACGTCTGCGGAGGTGCAAGCGTCGGGTCGCTGACACTGTAATCGCGATCTGTCGGTGCCCGGACCGAGGCGCCTGCTTGCACACGGGACCCGCGGGCGATGATCGACCGGGCAGCGTCGCGCAGTTTCACGGTGGGACCGGGGATCACGGGCACGCTGCGGTGTCAGGATGCGGTTCCGGGTTACGGGATCGCCTCGCAACACTTGTCACCCGCCAGGCACTGCCGACATGTGGCTTGCGGGTCTCCATCGGTGCAGTGTGCGATTGGGCTACATCCTCTCTTCGGTTCCCGGATCGAACAGTGATGCGTTCTGCAGGTCGAAGTAGAGAATTGCGCGGTCTCCGACACGGGGTACGCGAGACGACCGGGCACGGCAGGCGATCGGCTGGCCCTCGAACTCGAACCAGAGTTGGGCATCGCTGCCGGTAAGGTCGCTGCGCAGCACCGACAGTTCCGCCTTCAGGTAAGAGTGGCCCTCAAGCCGGTCTCTGGAACGGTAGATATTCTCCGGGCGGATGCCCAGAAGAACCGGCTGACCATCCGCGGGCATTCCATGCAAGAACGCGTAATGCGCAATCCGCGTGCGCCGCCCGCCGATCACGATGGCAGGCACTCCGTCGGCGTATGTGATGCGGCCTTGCAGGAAACCCATCTTGTTCAGCCCCACGAACTCGGCCACGAAGCGATTGCGCGGTTTGTAGTAGATATCGTACGGCGAGCCGAATTGCTGAACCCGACCGCTATCGAGGACGGCTACCCGGGTTGCCATGGACATGGCCTCGATCTGGTCGTGCGTGACCAGGATGAAGGTGGTGCCGAGGGTCCGGTGCAGGTCGCGAAGCTCCTGCCGCATCTGGTTGCGGAGCTTGGCATCCAGGTTGGACATCGGTTCGTCGAGCAGGAAGAGGGCCGGGTTGCGGACCAGTGCCCGCCCGATAGCGACCCGCTGCCGCTGGCCGCCCGATAGCTGTGACGGCTTGCGATCCAGGAGTTCCGAAATCTGCAGAAGGCCCGCTACACGGTCGACAGACTTTCGGCGCTCCGCCCTGCTGACGCCCTGGCACTCGAGCCCGAAGCTGATGTTGCGTGCCACGTTCATCGTTGGATACAGGGCGTAGGACTGGAAGACCATCGCGACATCGCGGTCGCCGGGGTCCACATTGGTTACATCCCGGCCATTTATCTCGACCGTTCCGGCGCTTGCTTCTTCCAGCCCGGCGATGCAGTTGAGAAGCGTGGACTTGCCGCATCCGCTTTCCCCGAGGAGGACCAGGAATTCTCCCTTTTCGATCTCGAGATTGATCCCCTGCAGCACCTCGACGGACCCGAAGCGCTTCGCAAGATCGGTCAGCTTCAGTGACATGAGGTCATCCCTTGAGCGCACCCTGGGTCAGTCCCCGGACGAAGTAGCGGCCGGCAACCAGGAATAGCACGAGCGTCGGAAGCGCCGAGATCATCACCGCAGCGATGTTCACGTTGTATTCCTTTACGCCGTAGGACGAGGCGACCAGGTTCTGCACAGCTGCCATGATTGGTCGCTTGCCGGTTTCTCCAAAGGTGAGCGCGAACAGAAAGTCGTTGTATATGCCCGAAAAGACGAGAATTACTGCGACCATGATGATGGCGGGTGACAGGGGCAGGACGATCGAGAGGAAGATCTTGAAGAACCCCGCTCCATCCATGATCGCCGCGCGGATCAACTCGTCCGGAAGGGTCACGTAGAAGTTGCGGAAGAGCATCGTGGTGAGGGGGATGCCGTAGACGGTGTGGATCAGGATCAGTCCCGCCGAGGTTCCGTAGATGTCGAGCTCCCGCAGCGTAACGGCCAGCGGGATCAGAAACAGCTGGAGCGGAACAAAGCTGCCGATCAGGAGCAGGGTGAAGATCAGGTCTGCCGATCGGCTGCGCCACTTGGTCATGACGTAGCCGTTCAGGGCTCCGAACAGGATGGCGAGAATGACCGCGGGGATCGCGATCTCGAAGGTCGCCAGGAAGTAGGGACGGATGCCGTCGCATTCCAGCCCCGAGCAGGCGCTCGACCACGCCTTGATCCAGGGATCGATGGTCCACACGGTCGGCAGGCTGATGATCGAGCTGTTCCGGACTTCCTCCAGCGTCTTGAAGCTCGCAGCAACCATCACGTAGAGCGGCGCGAGGAAATACAGGGCGAAGACGAACAGGGCGCCGTAGAGGAGAGCCGTCCGCAGCGTGAAGCGCTTCACGCCTCCTTCCTCCGTATCTCGAAGACGAGGTAAGGCAGGATGATCACGATCATGGTGGCAACCATGATCACCGCGCCGGCCGCCCCCTGACCGATCCGTCCGCGCTCGAAGAAAAACTCGAACACGTACCGTGCAGGCACGTCCGAGGCATAGCCCGGACCGCCGTTGGTCAGCGCTACCACGACATCGAAGCTTCGCACGACCTGGAACCCGAGCAGCATGACGGCAGTAAGCAGGGTCGCCCTGAGCTGCGGCAGGATGATGTTGAAGTAGACCCGCCAGGTCGGGATCCGGTCGATTCTCGCTGCCCTCCAGATTTCCACGTCCACGGACTTGATCCCGGAAAGGAACAGAATCATGATCAGCCCGGATCCGTGCCAAATGGCCGCGAAGGCGATCGTGTAGATCGCGTGGTCCGGCGACACCAGCCAGTTGAACTTGAACTCGGCGAATCCGGCGGCGCGGACAATCTTCTGGATTCCGATGGTCGGATTGAGAATCCATTGCCAGGCAAGCCCGGTAACCACCAGGGAGAGAGACATCGGATACAGGTAGATCGTGCGGAACAGGGTCTCGTTCCGGGTCAGGCGGTCGAGGAGGATCGCCAGGCATCCCCCGAGGAGTATGCAACCGGCCAGATACAGGCCGCCGAACACGAACATGTTCGAATACGCCACCCACCAGCGACGGTCGTCGAACAGGATTCGGTAGTTTGCCGCACCGGCAAACCGGTGATTGGGCAGGAAGGTGGACTCCGTAACCGAGAGATAACCGGTGTAGGCGGCAAATCCCCAAATGAAATAGACCGCCACGACGATTGTCGGGACCAGCACGATCCACGCTTTGACGCGATTGGCAGAGATCCGCACGCCAACTCCCTCGCTGCCGGCATGTCTCGCGTAGATGGCGCAGGATCGGACGCCGGGCATGCCCGGCGTCCGAAATTCTCGGCTACAGCAGCCTTTCGATCAGCTGTTGATGCGCAGTCTCCACGTCGACCGCCTCGTTCCAGAGCGCTGAAACCGCGTCCTTGATCGCGCTGCCCACATCGGTGGAACGGCCGTTCCAATGCGTGATCGAGGTCGACTGCGCCATGGCTGCGACGGCCTTGGCCGGGCAGCCTTCAAAATCGGCCGCGGTCGCGACCGTTGTCACCGGAAGCGTGCCCTTGGCCCGGGCCGCAGCGATCTGGGTCTCCGGGTCCATGATCGCGCTGCCGAGCAGCGCCTGCGCGGCCATTTCACCCTCGTCCGTCACCTTGATGAACTGGAAGCCATCGGCGACCACGGTCAGGGTGTTGTCCCAAGGCGTCAGGCGGCAGGACCAGACACCTCCCTCTTCCCCGAGGTCGCCGTAACCGCCCGCGGCCCACGGGCCCATGAAGAAATAGGCCGCCTGCCCCGAGAGGACGAGCGTATTGGTGTCATTCCATCCCCTGCCGGCCTTGCCCTCATCGGTGTACTGGCGCAGACCAGCGAGTTCTTCGAGGGCCTGTCGGGCGAGGGGGCCGGAAACGACATCGGCATCGCCGCTCAGCAGGCCCTCGTAGAGTGCGGCACCGCCGACCGCGAGGACCACATGGTCGAACAGAATTCCCTCCTGCCAGTCGTCTCCGCCGACGGCGAGCGGGATGCTGCCGGCAGCTTGAAGCACGGGAAGCGATGCCTTGAACTCGTCCCATGTGTTTGGCGCGGCAACGCCGGCCGCAGAGAGGACATCGTTGTTGGTGTACATCCAGTTGATCACGTCGACGAATGCCGGTGCCGAAACCCAGTGCCCGTCATGCTTGGCAACGGCCGCGATGCTGTCGGTGATGTTGTCCGCCCAGCCGCCGGCTGCAGCGGCATCGTCCATGTTCTGCAGCATCCCGGCTGCCGCGAATTCCTGCATGACGCCGCCCAGGGCGCTCTGCAGGGCCATCGGCGGATTGCCGCCGATGAAACGGGTCTTGACCGACGAGATGCTCGCCTGGGTGTCCGGAAAGGCGGTGTCCGTCCATTCGCCTCCGAGTTCGACGAACTTGTCCCGGAAAATTCGCATGGCGGCGGCTTCGTTTTCGCTGTTCCAATTGTGCGAAACGTCGCCGTCCCCTAGTGCCGGCATCGCCGACACCGTCGCAAGCGCAAACGCGCCCGTTGCAAGGGCTGTTGAGAATGGTCTCATGATTTCATCCTGACTGACCGGATCTGCGGATGCCCTGCACCATGCCCTCCGGCAAAGGCATGCGGGGCGTTTCCTTGGTTGCCATCAGCCCGCGCGGGCGCGTTCGCCGGCCCAGGCGCGGATTGCTGATAGAACACTTGCCATTTCCTCATCTGTGCCGATGGTGATTCTGAACTCATTCGCGCTGCCCGCAACCGGCCGGCCGAGGATCCCCTTCGCTTGCAGCGCGGAATCCAGGTTCCCTGCGTCATCGCCGCACTCGGGAAACGTGATGAGCACGAAATTCGCGTGGCTGGGAACGACTCGCAGTCCGAGCTTGCGCAGTTCCGACGCGAATCGGTTCCTGGTCTCTTTGACTCTCGCAACCGTCTGGCTCAGATACTGCTGGTCGCGTACGGCCGCCGCCGCAGCGTCCAGCGCCGCGGTGTTGGTGTTGAAGGGGCATCGCAGGCGAGTCACTTCATCGATGACATCGTCGGGAGCGAGCGCCCAGCCAATTCGCTGCGCCGCAAGGCCATATGCCTTGGAGAAGGTTCGAGTGACCACGACGCGCCCTTGCGGAAAAAACAGCGACTGTCCCGTGTCGTAGTCGGGCGCATCCGCGAATTCGGCGTAGGCCGCGTCGACGATCAGCAGGGCTGCTTGCGGCAGACCCTCCGCGAGCCGGCGCAACGCATCCCTCGCAGTATAGGTGCCGGACGGATTGTTCGGGCTGCAGACATAGGCGAGGCGCGTCCGTTCGGTAGCGGCTGCAAGCATCGCGTCGACATCGACCTGGCGATCCTGCTCGGCGCATTTCACGACCCGGGCGCCAACGGACCGTGCATAGATCTCGGTCATCACGAAGCTGTTCTCGCTAACGATCATTTCGTCGCCTTCAGAAAGCGTCGCCCGGACGATCAGACCGATTGCTTCCTCGGAACCGTTGCCCGCAAACAGGTTCCGCGCGGGAATGCCGTGCACCGACGCCAGTGCTTCCCGCAGCGCCGACTGGGCGCCATCCGGATACCGGTTGAGTGCCCGCTCGGTGGAGTGGAAGGCCGCAATTGCGGCGGGACTGGGCGGATAGGGCGACTCGTTGGATGACAGCTTGATGACCCGGTCGAATCCGGGCACGCTGCGGCTCCCCTGCTTGTAAGGGGCTACGTCCGAAAGCAGCGGCTTCAACCGAGTCGACATCGTCTGGGATTCCCGGTTGCGCGGAGAGCGTTCCCTCGCGGTGGGCCGCCCGGTTCGCCGCACCTGCGACGGCCCTCGGCCAGTTCGCCTCCTGGACGGCGGGAGAGGATCCCTGCACGGGAATCCTGTCGGACAGGCGCCCCGGCCGGGTACCACGGGCGGACAAGACTGCCCATGGCTTACGACGAGCCTTCCGCAGCACGGCCGCGCACGGGTGGCCCCAGGATGTAGCGCCAGGGGGACGGCAAGTCCCGCGGTTGGTGGGCTTCGATCACAGTCGGCCCGTCGGAAGCGAATCCACGCTCCAGCGCGCCACGCAATTCATTCGGTCCGCGCACCCGCTCGGTCCGGGCGCCGAAGCTGTCCGCGAGTTTCACGAAGTCGGGATTGTGCAGATCGGCTGCAATGTGACGACCGCCATACCACTCCTTCTGCTGGCGATGAACATTGGCGTATCGATTGTCGTTGAAGACGACAACGACCAGACCAATGCCATATTCGACCGCAACCGCAAGTTCGCTCGCCGAATACAGGAAACCGCCGTCGCCGGATATGCCCACCACCGGGGTGTCCGGATTGGCGGCCTTTACGCCGAGCGCGGATGCGAAGCCGTAGCCCAGCGTTCCCTGGAAGCCGCAATTCACATGTCCGCGGAGGCGGTGGATGGGAAGGCCGTACCAGGAAGCGAAGCCGACCTGTGTGATCTCGTCGCAGAAAAATCCATCATCGGGAAGCACGTCGCGGATGGCCTGCAGGTATGCCATTTGTGGAGCGACAGTGCGCCGCATTTCCTCCCGAAGGCGCATCTTGAGTTCGGAAAGCTCTGCCTCCCGTGACGGGGGGGGCGACCTGATCTCGGTCTCGAGGGCGGGTATCAGCGCCGCGAGGGTTGCCTTGCTGTCCCCGTGCAGCGAGACGGCGGGCTGAAGGTAGCGGTCGAACTCCGTCGCATCGATGTCGAGCCGGATGATCTTGATGCTGTCGTCGACGCCCCAGTGGAGCTGCGGATACTTCAGCCGCGTGCCGATGGCGAAAACGACGTCGGCATCCCTCCACAATCGGCGCCCGGCGGGAAAGACCTGGGCGCGGTAGTCCCGGTCGTCAACAATGCCGCGGCCGGAGCGGAAACTGGTAACCGGCGCCTCGATCAACCGCGCGACGCGGTTCACCTCCTCGGCGGCACGGGTCGCTCCACCCCCGACGTAGATCAGCGGCCGTTCCGCCGATGCCAGAAGGGCGACCGCCGCCCGAAGATCGGCATCGTCGGCGCATGGCGCGGCGGGGATACGGGCTGCGGGCGCCGCCACGCAGCCAGCCTCCTGGCTCATCACATCCGGTGCCATCTCCAGGTGGACGGGACCAGGCCGACCGGCCTGCATCGCCACGAGCGCCTCGTTCACCATTCGCGGAGCGGCATGCGGTGTGCGGATCCGCGCGGCATGCTTCAGCATGCTCTTCATGATGGCAAGCTGGTCTGGAATTTCATGAAGATAGCCCCGGCCCGAACCGATGGCGTGGGACGGAATCTGGCCGCACAGGCTGAGAACCGGGGCATTGGCCGCCCAGGCAGTCGCGAGCGCGCCCATCGCGTTCATCAATCCCGGTCCGGGAACGACCGTGAAGACCGATGGATTGCCCGTCGAACGCGCGGCGCCGAACGCCATGTATGCGGCGCCCTGTTCATGGCGGGCGCGGATCATCCGGAAATCGTTTCCCCGACGCTGCACCGCATCAAACAGGCAATCCAGCTGGCCGCCGGGCAGGCCGAAGATTGAACGCAACCCGTTGGCATGCAATGCGGACACGAGAATATCCGCCCCGGTTCGGGCGGATCCGGGCGCGGCCCGGGACGGAGCGTTCACGCCACTGTCACCACGGATTGGGCGTGGGGTGGTGTTCCGCCAGGCTCCCCTGTTCCCGGACACCTTCGTCAGTCCGGAACAGGCAGGCGATGGCGAACCAGATGATCCTGGGCCGAAGCAGGGCCCCGATGATTTTCCTCACATCGCGGGGTCCCATGATCGCCCGCGCCGGAACCGAGTCGCTTGCGATGCTGGTCATGACAAGGAAGCCATTCTCGACGGCCAGGCGGTCGATGGAGATATCTAGATCCGCGATCGGAGTGCAGACTCGCATGGCGTCACTCCTTCCGCAGGGCGCCGCGCTTCTGCGCTGCGGCGATCCGGGACTTGAGCAAGTCGGAATGCGTGGTGCCACGCTTGTCAAACGGCATGACGAACTGGCCGCGTTCGTACAGGCGGTCCATGGAGGTGAAGGCGCCTGTCATCTTGTGCGCGAGGTTCCTCGGGGGTTTGCCGGACGGGAACAGGTTTGGCGGATAGATGGATTCCTCGTAGATTTGCCGGAATGCCTCCGTACGCACGTCGACCCACATGTTGTGGTTGATGCGGGTGCGATGTTCCCGCAGGGCTTCGATATCGATGGTCGCGGCCAGGACCTGCTCTTCCGGGTAGGGCGCGTGCCGCATCACCATGCCCGTGTAGTCGATGGCGAAGGAATTGCCGGCGCAGAACGCCTTCGGATAGAACCGGTAGTCCACGGTTCCCCAGTTCGAGCCCAGAAGGTAGCACATGTTGTCATGTGCCCGGGTGCGGCGGCTGAACATCCAGAAATCCCAGGGCTGGCTGACGCCCTCGACTTCCTGCAGGGCCACAGGATGGCAAATTATCTCGACGCCGTTGAATCCGAGCGCGCGGCTGGCCTCCGGTGTCGCGCCGTCATGACAGGTCATGCAGCCCAGCTTGCCGATCGGACTGTCGAGCACCGGGAACAGGTCCTTGATGTCACTGCCGAACACCGCGGTGTATTCGTCCCACATGTCGTGTGGCGAGGTTCCGAGGCCGATCGAGGCCGGCACATGGTACTTCCGATAGCAAAGTTCGACTCCGGCGGGACCGAGAATGAACGCGGTGTTGAACCAGCGGTCGGGAAACTCCCGGACCCGTTCGACGATGCCGCCGGCAGCGATATACAGGTCGTATTCCCTGCACTTTGCCACCAGTGCCTCCACGGCCTCATCCTCGAAGGTGATCGCCTTCTTCAGGAACTCGTCGAGGCCGTGTTCGCCCTTGCCCGGGGTGGTTACGCCCTGGAGGAAATACTCCGGAAATACCGCGAGTCGCACCGGAACTTCCCAGTAGTAGCCGACCCCGAAGTCGACGAGGTTCAGCGCCCGTTGCAGGTTTCGGCGGATGCCGTCGCGGTCGGTGGCCACTTCGACATGCGGCTGCACGACGAGCGCGGTGTATCGTTCGATAGGAGCGGACATGGTTGACCTCAGTTGAACGAGCGGTGGGGCATTCCGAAATCCCTCAGCATCACGTTGGCCGTGATCGTTCCCATCGCGGTGATGCCGCCGCCGGGATGGCAGCTGGGACCGGTCATGTAGAGCCGGGGGATCGGGGACTTGTACTGCGAGAAGCCGGGCAGGGGCCGCAGGTATCCCATCTGCGACAACAGTCGCTCGCCACCGGTTGTGCTGCCCGAGACGAAGGCGGGGTTGGCTTCCTCCAGGCTGACACCCGACTCGTAGTAGGCCCCGAGGATGTTCTCGGGCCCCATATTCACCGTATGGCGCCGAAGCACCGTCATCAGAACCGTCTCGACATATTCCTCTACGTAATCTTCCCACATTGTCCCGTCTGCGAGCCGCGTGGGCACGAAGGTGTCGAGGATCAGGGTGTGCTTTCCGTCCGGTGCGCGCGACGGGTCAAGACTGGTCCATCCGGCTGACCAGAGAAACGGGTTGGTCGGCGCCTTTCCCATCATCATCTCGCCATATTGAACGTCGATATCGCGCATGGTTCCGAAAATGCGGTGGAAGGCGCAGGCGTTCATGTCATCGCCGTTGCGGTAGGCCGGCAGTTCGTTGAGAGCATAGTGGACCCGGGCAATGGAGACGGAACCATAGGAGAACGACCGGCATGCTGCAACGAATGCCGGATCGAGCTCATCCGGGTCCATGCAGTCGAGGAAAGAGACCTTGATGCCAAGTCCGGTTACCACCGCCCGTTCTGCAGAGATTTCCGCTCCGCTTGCCAACCGGACGCCCGCACAGGAGCCGTCTCGGTCCAGCACGAAGCGGCGAATCGGGGTTTCCGTCAACACCTGCCCGCCCCTCGCCTCGATGTAGGCCGCCATCGCCAGCGGCAGCATCATGGATCCGCCGCGCGGAATCGCCGCGCCGTAGGTATGGATGCCGGGTATGAGAATATAGAAGGACTGGCCCGTGCATTCCGTGTCGGGAGAGATCTGGGGCGCCAGAGCCCAGCCGAGTATGAAGGCGCGAACCGTCTCGTCCTCGAAGTTCTGAAGCACGAACTGCCGGGTGGACAGGTTGAACTCCTTGAGCTTCAGCAGCCCCTCGTAGCTGTTCTGCAAGGCCAAGGGCATGACTCCCGGCTTTGCCGGAGGCGAGAACATGCCCTTGACGAAACCGTCCCGGATCTCGTGCCACTTGTCGTAGATCTCTCGGTAGCGGGCGGCATCCTTTGCCGAATGCCGGGCAATGCTTGCGCAGGTCTTGTCAACATCCTTGTAGACGACAATGCCTTCGCCATCGAGACTGGGGTGCCCCGTGATGTGGTCCTCCTCCCAGATGTATTCGAGGCCATGCGACTTCAATTCAGGCAGGAGTTCCTGAAAATCCGGATTTGCGTGAATCCAGACATGGGAGGATCCGAACATGTCGTGCCGGAAGCCGGGCCTGGTCACTTCCCGGGTCACGCACCCGCCGCCGATCCAGGGATTCCGTTCGACCACGCATACCTTGAGGCCGCTGCGCGCAAGCCAGGCGCCGCAGGCGAGGCTGTTATGGCCGCCACCGGCGATCACGACATCGAAGTCACGGTTTGCCAAGGCAACCTCCCGCTTCCCGGCGAATGGGAAGACTCGTCTTCATACTTGAGGGACTTGCGAAATTCGGGCACGCACAATTCGAGCCCGATGCGTGCCGTTCCACTTCCCGGAGTTGCCCACCGCACCTCGCAGGCGCTGGGAGTTCCGCTCCTGCATTACCGTGCTGTGGAAGCCGCGGGGGAGCCCGGCGCCGTCCCATCCGCTGCCGTGACTCCCGCGAAGATGCGCAGGCCCCGGCTCGGCACGTTCTTGGCCACGTGCTCGACGCGGTCCGGTTCGAGGCCGCACACGCCGCACCGATGGATCTGTTCCGACAGCGTTCTCGGAACTTTCGTTCCGCAACGCGAGCGTGCGTGCGATGTGCCGGCCGGGGGAACCTCGAAGAATGGAACGCTGGCGCTTTCAGCCTTGCCCCTCCGAATGTCGAAGAATTCCCGCCAACCCTGTTCCGCAATCGCCCGGTCCAGGCCTCGCTTCCCCCGGACCCTGGGGAGAGTGTTCCTGATCGTCAGAGCCTCCACTACAATGAAATCCCGGGTCTTGACGATCCGGTCCGCAAAGGCGGCGGATCTCCTGCCGCCCTGCTTCCGCGGTCCGCTCATGGGCCCGCGAGAGCGCCGCTGTTTTCTTCCCGCTGCCCCTTGATCCGCGCCTGCCGAGGGTGAGCACGGGCCGGCCCGGATCTCTACACTGCGCGGGAAACACGCGACCCGCAAAGACTCGAAGACGTGGATGAGTTGCTCCTATCGCTCGCCCGAAGGCCCGAGTTCCGCCTCAAGCGCTCCGGGAACTGTGCTCGCAATCCGCGCCGATAGCGGAATTGAATGCCTGCAACGGAAATGGACGCATCCCCTGCGCTCCATCGAGTGTCGGGTTCAACCGCAGGATACCGCAAGGGAAAGCGACTGTCCCGGAAAGTCCTCCCCAGTCTCCCATCCGAACGGACATGGACGACGTGGTCTTGCACGAGCCACGCCAAGCATGCGAAGTCTCCGCCAATCGGATGTTGCAGTCATCTCTTCCTCCCTTTCGCTCATTCAGTTCCTCTTGCTTCGCTGTTGACCGGGAGACCTGCCCTGTATTGGTGCCGAATCGGCTCGGAGGCAGAGGAGCCGGTTTCTCCTGGCCATCGCTGCATCCGGTCCGGCCGACCGACCGGCAGGACCGGACGAAGCCGGACGACGGAGTAGCGCCAGGGGGGTGTCGCGCGGAACAACCCGTCCTGCTCCAGTCGGCAAACGGTGCGGATGGGCCTGACGGCCAGGTTGGGCCCAGGATCCGTGTTGTCGGCGTCTGCTGGCGCCTTTCGAACAGGCTGCATTCCGGTATTTGGCATACGAACGGTCCCGTGCCGTACTCCGAGGTTGGAAGCGGCGTCCCGGACGCTTCGAATGAGCGACTCCGCTGTCTCCGGTTCGCACCCGCGAGCGTCCTTGGGGCAGATTCGGAAAGCGACGGCCGCAGCATCTCCTCGGCGGCACCGCGTTTCGAACCGGGGCGGTTTCGTGCGCCTCGGAATTCTCTGCAGCCCGATCCCGCCAGTACATGGCGGGCGAGTTGTTTCTGCCGGACGGGCATCCTCGCCCGGACAGGGCAGCCCTGCTTCCTCAGGCCAAACCCCACGGCCCGGAGTAGGGCGCGCTTCGCTTTTGCCGGTGGTGAGAGCCCGAACGCCGTCAACGCCATAGCCATATCGGTACCGGAAGCCGGCGCAAAAAGTGACTTCTAGCGTGCGTGGGCAAGCACCCGCCGGAAGGGAGCTCTTCTCGATTCCGGGCGCCGCGGCGGGGTTTCCCGGAATTCGGAGCCGGTCACGAAGCGAATTGGGCCTCGAGCTGGCGAAGCCGGTCCTCCTGCTCGCGCATGTACTTGCGCGTGATCGGCAGGAGATCGATCTGGCGGCTCAACTGCAGCTGGAACACGCACAGGTTGCGATGGACGAACGCCATCTCGCAGGCCGAAAGATAGAACTCCCACATCCGGCAAAAGCGCTTTCCAAACATCTCCGCCGCGCGGTTTCCATCCGCAAGAAACCTCTCCCGCCACACTCGGAGAGTGCGAGCATAATGGTCTTTCAGGACCTCCACATCGCAGATCAGGAGCCCCTCCCGCTCGATCGCCGCGGTGACCTCGGAGAGCGCGGGGATGTATCCGCCGGGGAAGATGTATTTCCGGATCCATTGATTGCTGCCACCCGGCGGCTCCAGCCGCCCGATTGTATGGAGCAGAACGGCCCCATCATCCCGCAGCAGATCGCGGCACTTGCCGAAGAAGGTCCGGTAGAATCCGACGCCGACATGCTCGAACATGCCAACCGAGACGATCCGGTCGAACGCGCCAGCGGTGTCGCGGTAGTCCTGCAGGAGAAAACGGACTCTGCCGTCGAGCCCCCTCTCTCCGACACGCTCGTTCGAGATACGGTGCTGATACTGCGAGAGCGTTATGCCGGTGACGTCCGCTCCCGTGGTTTCAGCCAGATACAGGCCCAGACCGCCCCATCCGGAGCCGATATCCAGCACGCGCATTCCCGGCTCGATGTGCAGCTTTGCCGCGATATGCCGCTTCTTCGCCAACTGCGCTTCTTCCAGAGTCGCGTCATCGGTTTCGAAATATGCACAGGAATACTGTCGGTCCGAGTCCAGGAACATCTCGTAGAGACCGGAATCCAGATCGTAATGGTGCCGAACATTCGATCGGGATGTATCGCGCCGGTTGTGCTGGTGGATGCGCCTGGTCCAGTGGCGCAGCCCGGAGACAATGCGGCCCAGGACGGTCTGCTGGACTTCGTGGCTCGCGCTCTGGATCGCCATGAGCACATCGAAGATGGAGCCGCGCTCGACGGTGATTTCCTCGTTCATGTAGAGCTCTCCGAAGCGAAGCTCCGGATTGACGAGCAGCGCGCGTTCGGCGCTCGCGCTCCGAAAGCAGAGCCGCGGGGGCGGCTTGCCGGGGGAGGGGTCGCCGTAGGTGACGGTCTCCCCGTCGGACCAGCTCACTACCAGAGGCTGGACGAGGTTTGCCTTTCTGATCTGGGCGTCCAGCAAGGACTTCATTGCGCAAATCCTCCCTATCTGAACCCGGCGCATTCTTGTATCACGTTCTCAACCGCTTGGCCGACCGCCAGAAGGCGATCATCCTCGCCCCAGGGAAGCGTAAGCAAGAGGCCCGTTGGAAGGCCGTTTCCGTCCCTTCCGTTCGGCAGCGTAAGGCCGCAGCATCGAAGCCAATTTCCCGGCATGGTCAGGCGCAAGGTGCGAAGGTTGATCTCGCGGTGCAGTTCAGGATCCGCCTCCAGGGCCGCACGGGCGGGCGCAACATGGGCCACGGTCGGCGTGGCGAGGACGCGTCGGCCGAGTTCGCTCTGGAATGCGGCGATCTCCCGCCTCCGCCGCTCCCGGATTTCGCCAAGCCGGGGCAGCAGATCCATTCCAGCCATCATCCGGTCCCGGACCCTGGCATCCATGCACCCAGCCTTCGGCCCTTCCAGGACATGGCGCCACGTCCCGTAAGCCTCGGATGCCGTGAGCATGGAATGGTCGGAGAACGATTCCGCGTAGGAATCCAGGAAGCGGGCGTTCCCGTGCTGCACGTCGGCTCCTGCATTCTGCAATGCGCGAAGCGCTGCTTCAAAATTGGCGGCAACCGCCTCCTCCAGGTTGTCCGAATGAACATTGTCCGGGGCGAAGAAGATCACGCCGGACAGAGGCGGCCGCTCTTCGTTGGATGGCGTCACTCCTCGAAGGGCGGCGTCGACAAGCGCGCAATCCTCGACCGTGCGGCAGATTGGGCCGGCAGTGTCGAATGAGGGGGCGAGCGGCGCCACGCCCTTCAGGCTGATTCTCCCCTCCGAGGTCTTGAGTCCCGCAAGCCCGTTGAAACAGGCGGGGATCCGCACCGAGCCCCCGGTGTCCGTGCCGATGGCAGCGGGAACCAGACCGTTCGCAACCGCTACCGCGGAGCCGGAGGAGGATCCGCCTGGCACGCGTGGGCAATCCGAGCCGAACGGGTTCGATGGCGTGCCCCAATGCGGATTGAGACCGATGCCGGAGAAGGCGAACTCGGTGAGGTTCGTCTTGCCAATGCTGATCAGGCCCGCGGCCGCGGCATTTCGGGCCATCACGGCATCTTCCATGGCTGGCGGATGGTCAACCCGTGTCCTGGAGGCGCAAGTCGTGACCGTGCCTTCCAGGTCGATGAGATCCTTCCAGGCAAGCGGTACCCCGTCGAGGGGTCCGGCGCGGGCTCCGGCGCGCTGGCGCTTCAGGCTCGCCTCTGCCTCCCGCCGCGCCCGCTTCGGCAGCGTGCAGATGAACTCGGACCCGCCGTTGGCATCAATCCTCTCGAGCGCAGCTTCCGCGATCTCGACGGGATCCGCTCCATTCGCGATACACCTGCAGAGTTCCGCTGCTGATTCTGCCTGAAAGGCTGGCATGCGTTCCCCCAATGAGATAGCGTTGCTCCGGGCGGTCGGGGTTGCGGAACATTGATTCTCCTGCCAATTGGTCTCGCAGAATAGTATCTCGTGGCTTGCCGTCAAACGGCCCCGAGCGCGAGCCGGACCGGCGGCGCGCTTTTTGCCCGGGCAGATGCGCCTTCGTCCCATCCCCTTCGGCGGCACGGTGAGGGTTCTTCCAGCCTCTGCTGCTCCCTCGCAGTGGACAGGACACCGCGCACCCCGTACATACGGATTGCCTTCTTCCGATACCGTGCCGCCGCACTGCATGCGATCGGGTACGGCCTTGGGGGCCTTGCTTCATGCGAGCTGCCCGCGGACGCGGAGGTTGGACCGAGGCCCTTCCGGCATGGGCGCGGGTCATGTCGGCCGGGGCGGTCGAAGGAGTTTGCAAGGGAGGCGGCCTTGGCGGTACCGCAGCTTCTGGTTCATGACCGGAAGGACAATGTAGGCGTAGTGGTTGTGGAGGGAGTTGCGGCCGGTGACGATCTCCTGGCCGTGGTAACGGAGGACAATTCCGAGTTTCGCATAGCGGCACTCGATGACGTTCCCATCGGCCACAAGATCGCCCTTCGCGACCTCGCGCAGGGTGACACGGCGATCAAGTACGGGCAGGACATTGGACGCATGGCGGGCAGCGCCGCGCGGGGCGGCCATGTGCATGTCCATAACCTCAAGACGAAGCGCTGGTGAGGACGGGACATCGAAAACCAACGGACCATAAGCGCCTGGCGGCGACCGGATGGCAGGGTTGGCGTGCGCAACCACGTCGTCGTTCTGCCGGTCGACGACATTTCGAACGCCGCGGCGGAAGGTGTTGCCGGAATGATTTCCGGCACGCTGGCATTGCCCCACGCCTATGGCCGGCTGCAATTTGGAGCCGACCTCGACCTTCACTTCCGAACCATGATCGGAACCGGTGCCAACCCCAACGTCGCGGCCGCGGTCGTGATCGGCATCGAGCCCGAGTGGACCGAAGTGGTTGCGGACGGCATCCGCGCGACGGGAAAGCCGGTTGCGAGGTTCTCGATCGAGCAGAACGGAGATATCGCGACGATTGCTGAAGCAGCTCGGGCGGCGAAGGATTTCGTGCACGAGACAACGGCGCTGCAGCGCGAGGAATGTCCTCTCTCGGATCTCTGGATCTCGACCAAGTGCGGAGAATCCGATACCACGACGGGTCTCGCCTCCTGTCCAACCGTCGGCGACATGTACGACAAGCTGTTGCCGGAGGGCATCCACGGCTGCTTCGGAGAGACCTCCGAAATCACCGGTGCGGAGCATCTTTGCCGGGATCGGGCGGCGACAGCGGTGGCGGCCGAGAAATTCATGGCGATCTGGCAGGCGTACCAGGAAGAAGTAATCGAGGCGCACAAGACCTCCGATCTGTCCGATAGCCAGCCGACCAAGGGCAACATCCTGGGCGGGCTCACGACCATCGAGGAGAAGGCTCTGGGCAATCTCGAGAAGATCGGGCGCAAGTCGCGATATATCGATGCGCTCGGTCCGGCCGAGCCGCCGGGTCAGGGACCCGGCCTGTATTTCATGGATACTTCGTCAGCGGCGGCGGAGTGCGTCACTCTGATGGCCGCCGCCGGTTATGTGCTCCATACATTTCCGACCGGGCAGGGGAACGTGGTCGGAAATCCGATCGTGCCGGTCATCAAGATCAGCGGAAATCCGCGCACTGTGCGGACGATGAGCGAGCATATCGATCTCGATGTTTCCGGCATCTTGCGGCGCGAAATGACGATTGACGAAGCGGGCGAAGCGCTCATTGGCATGATCGTTCAGACCGCGAACGGACGCCTGACGGCGGCGGAGGTTCTCGGTCATCGCGAGTTCGTGATGACCAAGCTCTACAGAAGCGCGTGAGGCCGGATCCCGAGCCCGTTCGGGAGATTCGGCCGTGCCTGGGTTGGCTCCGTCGCTCGCCCGGGATCTTGCGGCCCGCGTCCTGGTGTCTTGCGGCACAGGCGAGGAGAACGCCCGGAGTGTCGCGTCGGCAATGGTGGCGGCGGAACTGATCGGACAGGCCGGTCACGGTCTGCGGCGCCTGCCGACCTATGCGGCCCAGGCCGCCTCCGGCAAGGTGGACGGGCACGCGATTCCACGCTTGGCACAGTCCCGCTCGGCCGTCGCCGTGATCGATGCCGCGAACGGGTTTGCGTATCCCGCCCTTGACCTGGCCGTGGCGGCGCTGCCAGCGCTTGCCCGCGAATCCGGCGTTGCGTCCGCGTGCATTCGCCGGTCGCACCACGCAGGTGCGCTGGGGCTTGTCGTGGAGCGTCTCGCGGAAGCGAATTGCTGCGCACTGGCCTTTGCCAACACGCCGGCCGCGATTTCACCCTGGGGATCCAGCACGCCCCTGTTTGGCACCAACCCGATCGCCTTCGCGATGCCTGTTGCGGGGCAGACACCGGTTGTCGTTGACCTTTCGCTCTCGAAGGCCGCTCGGGGGAAAGTGCTGGCGGCGCGCCAGAGGGGGGAGCCCATTCCGGAGGGCTGGGCCCTCGACCGGCAGGGCAGGGCGACCACGGATCCATCGGCGGCGCTTGATGGCGCCATGCTACCCATCGGGGACGCCAAAGGGTCGGCGCTGGCGGTCGTCGTCGAGTTGCTGGCGGCCGGTCTGGCCGGGGCAAGTTTCGGGTGGGAGGCTGGCTCGTTCTTTGCTGCGGAAGGTGATCCGCCCGGTTGCGGGCAGCTTCTGGTCGCCTTCGATCCCTCCGCATATGGGGGAGCCGCCCCGAATCGGGCAGCGGATTTCGCGAGACGAATCGAGGCTACGGAGGGCGCGAGGCTTCCCGGGCGCCGCCGCCAGGCGCTTCGAGAAAGGATTGCCGCGGAGGGAATACCGGTAGATCGCTCTCTCGACCGGGAAATGATGGCGTTCGAGGCCGTCGCTCCCGTATGGAGTCGGTTTCGCGGCGAGTTCTTCGCGGACGCGGGACCGTGAGGCACTGAGTGGCCGCCCAAGAGGGTGACGGCGAAGCGTGGAGGCGCGGCGAATTCCTGCGAAGGGGCTGGTTGAAGTTTCCCTCCGACCCGCAGGTGCTGGCGTGGGCCTCCGCAGCGGAGGAAGCCGCGTTGGCGTCCGCCTTGGACCCCGCTCTGCGGGAGCGTTGGCTGCGCTGCGACGGAACCTGGTTCGCCGGCGTCAACGCGCTGGACAACGCGCCCGACGGTTCGCTCGCGAGGGCGGACGTGCCCGCGCTGGCAGGTGCCGCGCTCCGGTTTGTGGAGGCGTACGCCGGCCCGTTCGCGTTGGATTCCGCCCAGGTCTCGATTGTCTATCCGGGGTATCCGAGGCAGGGCGCAGAGGAGAGCGAGGCCGCGTTCCGGTACCGGTTGCGGCGCCACGGGGCGCATGTCGACGGATTTGAACGGATCATGCCGGAGAGGAGACGGCGGCTTTCGGAGTTGCACGGATTCGTGCTCGGTGTTCCTCTTGCGAACACGGAAGGACAGGCGTCTCCCCTCTCGGTGTGGGAAGGCAGTCACGAGGTCTTCCGCTCCACATTCAGGGAAGCCTTCGGCGGCGTGGATCCGGATTGTTGGCGGGAGCTGGATTGCACCGACGCATACGGGCGAGCGCGTGCAGAATGCTTCGAGTCTTGCGCTCGCGTTTCTGTTGCGGCCATGCCGGGAGAATCATACATCGTCCATCGACTCGCGCTCCATGGCATCGGGCCGTGGGAGGCGGCTTCCGGCGTTCCGCCACGCATTGTTGCGTATTTCCGTCCGGAGATGGCAGGGGACGGACTTCCAGAACGCTGGCTCCACGATCCCTGAGTTCTGACCGCGGTGGATCAGCAGCCACGGTCGCGGCAATCCCCCGGCCGGGCCTGTTCCGGTGGTTCTCCTCTGTCGCCTTGTGTCAGAGTTTGGACGGGGATACGCGGAAGATCGCTCCCCAACGCCTTCTTGCCGAGGCGATTCGCCACGCGTTGTTCCTGGCGGGATCGGTAGCTCCCTGCAAGAGCGGATTGAGAGCAGGGCTGATGGCGGACACGCCGGGCTGATCTGAGCGGTCGTTCACGTCCACTCGCTCCCCGGCACCCGAATCGCCACGGGTCCGAAGCGCCCCAGGGGAGGGCAATGGCATTCGCTTAGGGAAATTTTGGCGTTCGCTTAAGGAATCGCAGTTCTGCCAGGCCCGAATTGGGTGGGACGGTTGCTCTGGCACTCAGACTGCAGCTGCGGAGTCTCGTCCCTTCTGCCATTTGCCGAGGGGTTTTCGGGAGCGTCGTGGATAGGATCGATTTGGACGTAGGCGCTGCCTTGCGGTTTCGACACAAGCGAGGACCTGATGCACTGCGTTGTGCATCATGGCCGCCTGCCGCAGGATGAGGCCTTCGAGGTTTCGGGCGACGGCGAACAAGGCGGCCTTGAAGTTTGCCTGGCTCTCCGGCAGGGGATCCGGGGGCGATTGCGAGTTGTGCATGGCGTCGCCGAAGTTGGTGAACAGCCTGGTCATGGCGATGAGGTTGAAGTGGGCGAAGATTTCCTGCTTCACGCCGCGTTCGGATCGGCTGTGGAAGTTCTCCAGTTCGAAGCCACACTTTGAGGTTTTGTACAACTCCTCGATGCCCCAGCGGTCATGGTAGAGGTCGGCGAGTTCCCGGACCCGGTATCGGCTTCGGTCGAGAAGAGTGGTTGCGAGATGGAACTCGGTTCCGCCGTGGACGTATTTGACGAGCCGCAGGGGGATGGGCCTGGGTACGGCCTCGGGATCCTTCCGGCCCAGACGGCGAAGCGTATCGGGTCCCGGTGTGATGGTGATGAGCTCATCCTGCCGGCTTCCTGCGATGAAGTCGTCGAATGTGGTTCCGGCATTTCTCTGCAGACGGAACAGCGGATGCACGCCCCGCTCCGCATGCGCCAGCAGCATCCGGTAGGAGTAGTAGCCGCGGTCGTAGACGACGACGTTTCCTGCAGCCATGGCGGGGAGATGGGCGAGCGCGGCGGCGCGCTCATCGCCGTGGGCATGCAGGTCGAAGTCGATGGGGAGTTTCGGGGCCAGTTCGTAGAGGCAACTCAGCAAGCCTTGCGGATAGTGGGCCCGTTCCTGCGGCAGGGGGTAGCCGGCGCGGAGCAGTGGGCGCGGCAGGTTGATCTTCGAGCCGTCGACCGCGAAGACCCTGTGCCCCTTCCACTGCGAGCTCTCGGCACGCTTGAGGATCTCGGCGTGCAGGTTCTTGAAGATGGCTTCGTCGACCTTCGCCCGGGCGGCGCTCATGCTCGACGCAGCGACGGGTTCGGCCTGCGGCAGCGGAATGCCGCAAGCCCGGCATTGCTCCCAGAGCGCGGCAAGGGTCGCCGTGTAGCCGTTGCCCGAGAACATCAGCCGATAGACGAAGAGCACCACGAGCAGAGTGTTGATGACCCGCCGCCGGAGCTGCCAGACACGGTCGTGGGCCGTCGCAGCCGCGGTTGCCGCGCCGACGAGTTCCTGCCAGGCGAGCAGGAAGGGGTCGTCTGCGGCGAGCCGGGGCGCCGCCCGTGGCTTCGCCTTGCGCCGCGGCGCAGTGCGTTGCGGGCCATGCAGGAGAACCTCCCGGAAGTCCGCGCTCAGCGGATAGACGTAGACCCGTTTGGGCGCTTTCCCCTTGCCGCCCCGGGTCTCGCCGAGATCGAGCCAGTTCGCCGCCCGGTAGCAGGCGCCATCGAAGCGGCTCGAATTCACAAACGTCTCTACCAATACCGGACGGCAGCCGTGCTGTTGCTCCCAGTCATCGGCCAGCCGCCGCACCGCCATCGACAGCACCTTGGAAGCCAGGTTCCGGACCTCGACCCACGGAAACAGCAGAAACCGCGTGTTGCCCACCACCCGCTCCAGATGCGCCTTCCACCCGTCCTCCGGCCAGCCGACCCACGCGTCCCGGCAGGGCAGCGAGACCACCGCCTGCGAGAACTGCAGGCAACCCAGCTTGCGCCCGTGCCGGTCCTCCACGAAATAGCGCAGCCGCGGACCGAGAGGGTGGCGGAAACCGGCATAGTGCCAGCGGTCGACAAACTCGTTCCACTCCGAGACCTCGTCCTCGTCCAGCACGAGGCGAAGCTGCAATGGCAGAAGTTCCCCCAGTGGCTCCGCAATCGCAGGCTGCTTCTCCGTCCGCCGGCTCTTCTCAATCGGCTTGCGCGGACCCCGCGCATAGGACGCATCCTTCGCCGGCAACACCAGGAGGCCCAGCCGCTCCAGTTCCTCCAGAAGCCGTTGGCAGAGCTGGATCCGGTTCGTGCCCGTTCCCGTGCGCCAGCCCAGCTGCTCGCAAACCGTCTGCCCAAGCTCGTGCCGGCTCAGCGACGGAAACGCTGCAACCGTCGTCTGGATCTCGGAAATCTGCTGCCGGGTCAGACGACGACCGAAAAACGTCGTCGACCGCAGCGCCTCGATTCGGGGGTCCATCCAAACACCTCTCCGCAGTGGGCAATCCAAGCGGCACTATGCAGGGAACGAGCCGGTAAGTCAACCCCCCCGGGCATGACCGCACCAACAGTGGAGAAAAGACAAATAACCGCAATACATTAGTCCAATGCACCCGGTGGGCCACGAAGCAGAACGCCCTATGAGCGCAAAACTCCGTTAGATTTGGATTTGAGGTTCCGTCGCTGAGGGGTTTGGGTGCCCTAGCGTAGCGGGCAAGTCCGGGATATTGAAGAGCTTTCCCATGTGTCTGGGATATTTCTGCGCGGCGTTTCGCGCGTCTTTTGCGTCCTTGCGGACTTGCCCCCTGTCGATGCAAGCGAAGCGCTTCGCCAAGGTGGTTTCTCCGTTCAGAATGATCTCCATATAGTGAGAGCTCTTCAGATTCTTCACCAAGGGCGCATCGGCGAGCATGGCGGTCAATCTGCGCGCCAATGCGCAGGTACCGCTTCTCCTGCGGTCGTCTCGTTTCAGGTCTCGGAAGAATTGCTCCATGAGATTGTTGGTGCGTTGCGGTTGAATCTGAACGCTTCCGTGAGCGCAATGAACGGTTATCGGGTCGGCAAAGAGCTTGTCCTGGTATTTGTCGATCTGTCGGACCATTTTCCCGTAGGTCTTGTCGGTGTCCGCGAGATGCCTGATCGCTCTGCTGTTTCGGAAAGCGGTCACCTTCTCCCGGATGGTTTGGAGATCCGTTTCGCCCGTGTCCTTGAGGCCGCCCTTGGTGTCTGGCAAGGCGATGCGCATCGCCTCGCGGAACTGTTCGAACACGATCATTCTGTGCTGCATCAGCGTCGCGATGTGTGACAAGTCCGGGTCCTTCAGGACCTGGCGCAGCGATGGAAGGGTGATCGTGCTGGCCATGGGTCCCGGCATTTGCGTCTTGATCTTTTTGAGAGCGGGCCAGGCATGCGCCAAGCGCTGATAAAGATTGAAATGAGGCCGATCGAAGGGGAATCCCAAGCCGTTTCCCTGGCTCTTGGCTTCCACAATCCATGCCGCGATCAGATAGGCTTCCACCGCTGGCGGCGGCCTCATCCCCTGCCGCTCCGCCTCGCCGGCGCGCAGATAGCGATGGAGGCTGCCAGTGTATTCCTGGTTGTTGTCAATGGCTGCCTTGAGTTCCCGCACCATGTTTCGCAGGGTTCCTCGAACGTTGTACGTCCTCAGGCGCCGCCGGATGGCGTTGTATGGGTCGGCCATCAAATCCTTGCCGATGTCTCTCAGGAAATGGAAATGGCAGACGGTGCCGGGAACTGCGGGAAAGACCTGTGCAACAGACTTCAGGATGGCGGTGCCCATGTCGTGAACCAGAGCAATGGGGTCCCCGTAGGCCGCCCGGACATCCTGGAGGAACGGAATGATCTGGTCGGAGTTTTCTGAAGGGATCTTGATGTTTCCGAGCACGATGCCGGACAATTCATCGATCGAACTCATCAGATGTGGGCTGTTTCCCTCGCAAGTGCCATCGAGATGCAGGATGTACCCGCCCCGCGACATCTGCATGAACTGTTTCAGCGATGCCTGGCTGTCCCGGTGCGCTCGGGACAGATAGACGATGAACTGCCGGCCAAGTACCTCGATCTCGCGCAACGAAATCGCGACATGGCGCAGCGCGAGCGCGGCCTGAACCGCCCGTTGGCTTTGACAGTGCTCGAACCGCGCCCGGCCCACATATTCGATCACGTCAAAACCGAACTTGCAGTGCGGCGCAACGAGGCGGTCGAGTTCGCCGGGCTTGACCACCCGCTTGCAGCGGCCACAGGCCCGGTACTTGAGGCGCGCATGGAACGTGCCGATATGGAGGGTTGCCACCGTGCGTCTTGCGGTCTTGTATGGCTTCAGCTCGCCGCCACAGGCGCAAGAGACCGCCCTCGGCTGAAAGTCGAACACCGGGGGGACGGGAAACAGATTGCGGGGGGCACAGGTCTCGATTTGTTGCTGGATCGCCCGTTGGAGTTCCTCGATCAGGAAGGAGGCACCGTTTTTTTTCCCGCCAACGCGGTGAGCACCTGATCGACCTGGGCCCGTGTCACGTATCGTCCCCGGCCGCGGAGCGCCTGTGTGATGGCGGCATGATCCAATTCCCGTTGATGGCCGCGTATCGCCGTGGCCAGCACGTCGATGACCAACTCGCCAGGCAACGCGCCGCCGGTCCGGATGGCGCGGAACTGATGACGCGCCGCCATTTGTTCCTCGGCGCGGACCGGGTCCCCACTGAGATACACATAGACGCCGTCGAAAGCGTTGCGGGTGATCGTACCCTCGCGCACCAGAGCCAGCGGCGCGTTCTGCACACGGAGTTTCAGGGGCGCTTCCAGCTCATTGAGCGTGTATCCGGCGGCGGAATGCCCGACCCATGCCGCAATGGTGTCTTTCAAATTGCCGCACTTGGAGAAGCCGATGCCCTGGTGCCACCACAAGCCCGCCTCGTCAAAATCCGGGATTTCGGACAGCGTGTAATGGGCTCCGGCATGGGTGTAGCTTGCGAGGTAGCCCAGCGTCTTGAGGCGGCGGTACACACTGGAGCGCGAAGGATTTCGCAGCACCTCCACCAGTTCGGGCAGGGTTGCGACAAGGTGCTTCTTGAAGTGGGTGCGCAGCGCCTTGGCGGCATCGGACTTGGAGAGCATGGCAATCACTCTGTTATAGTTTAGCAACAGGATAGTACACTATATCAAACTGTGGCTGAAACTGCACGGAAATGAGGGTGTTCTTACGGAAATTGGACGGGATTGAGGGCACCGGAGAAGAATCGAGCAGTTTCGATGCTGGCGGCATGAAACAATTGCGATTCATATATTACACAAATTCAATGCGTTAGAGGAACTTAACGGAGTTTTGCGCTCATAGAGAACGCCCTAGACGAATGCCATTGCAGGGGAGGGGGAGGCGATACGGGGTAAGCGACTTTTTTACCCCCTGCTGAACGATATTGGGCGTTTCGTGTGGGTGTGCCGTTGTTGATTTGGATTGGGTTTTGGGGTTGCTTCGAGCGTGTCCCTGGACTCAGGGTCCTGGGGCTGGACTCAACGAAACGGTTGTGTTACGCTGCCCGGCATGGACCGGATAGTACAAGGCCGTTGTGTCGGCTCTGCGGAGTTGTCGGAGATCCGTGCGCTGTTGTCGGCGCACCCGGAGTGGGGCCGCTCGCGGCTTTCGGTTGCGCTGTGCGAGCGCTGGGGGTGGCGGGACGGCCGTGGCCGTGTGAAGGATATTGCCGCGCGTTCGCTGCTTCGCAAGCTTGCGGGAGAAGGTCTGATCCGGCTCCCTGCGTTGCAGTACCCGGGCCGCGGAAGCCGTCGGCACAGCGCGGCGGCGCGTGTCGGGCTGGAGGTTGACTGGTCGGTATCGGAGGCGTATTCGGGTCCGCTGTCGGCGCTCCTGCCCGTTTCTGTATCGGTTGCGGAAGGTTCGGACCGCCAGCTTCTGCACGCGATTTTGGAGCGGTTCCACTATCTCGGGCTATCGACGCCGGTGGGGGAGAACATCGGGCACCTTGCGCGGGACCGTCGGGGCCGGATCGTGGGCTGCTCGCTGACGGGGGCTGCGGCATGGCGCTGCGCGGCGCGGGACCGCTGGATCGGATGGAGTGACGCGACGCGCGGGGCGGGTCTGTGCCTTGTGGTGAACCAGCAGCGCTTTCTGATCCTGGACGCGGTTCGGGTTCCGCATCTTGCGAGCCATGTGCTTGCGCGGGTGGCACGTCGGGTGGGCGCGGACTACGAGGAGCGCTACGGGCATTCGGTCCATTTGCTGGAGACATTCGTCGATGTGTCGCGGTTTGCGGGGACGTGTTACCGGGCGGCGGGCTGGCATGACGCGGGGCTGACGACGGGGCGCAGCCGGAACGGCCGTCCGGGGCTCTCGGTTCCGCGCAAGCGGGTTTTTCTGCGGCCCCTGCGGCGGGATACCGTGGCGCGGCTGCGGCAGGAACGGTGACTGGTTTGGGGCCGCCGGAAGACCACGCCGGGGAAGCGGCGGAGCTTCACCGGCAACTGGACCTGGCGTCGGAGGAGAACGCACGGCTGCTGGAGCACCGCGAACACTGGATGGGGGAGACGGAGGCACTGCAGGACGCGCTTGCGCGATCGGATCGCGGCAAGGCGCGGCTGGAGTCGGAGAATGCGCAGTTGCGCCGGGAACTGAAGAAGGTCAGGTCTACTCTGGACGAGTTGCTGGAGCGATTCCAGACGGCCGTGCGCACCGCGCGTCGGTTTGCGGGGATGCTGTTCAGTTCGTCGTCGGAGCGCCTGGGGGGTTCGGCCGAGACGGTTGTGTCGGAGGTGGAGCTGGATTGTCCTGCCTTTATCTGGGACGATGATCCGACCGGAGGACTGGCGGGCGGCGGCGCGGCGAATGGCGAAGCCGTGGATCCCCTTCCCGAGGAGCGCGCGGCACCGCGGCCACGCAAGCGTGGCCGCCCCCGGGGAGCGACGGGCGGCCGGAAGATCGGCAAGGACGTTCCCACGATCACCTGCCACCTGGAGCCGGAGGCGGCTGCCTGCCCGTCCTGCGGCGGCGAGCGCAAGACGATCCGGACCGAGGCCGCGGAGCGGGTGCATTATGTCCCGGCCAGCTACGTTCGGGTCGTGATCGAGCGTCCCGTGCTCGGCTGCGCCCGGTGCCGCCACGCCGCACCGGAGCAGGCACCGGCACCGGACTGGCTGATCCCCCGCGGACTGCCCACGGAAGCCTTGCTGGCGCACACCATGGCGTCAAAGTTCCAGGACCACTTCCCCTCCTACCGCCTGTCGCAAAGGCTTGCCCGCCACGGCATCCTCATCGGCGATGCCACCCTCAACAGCTGGATCGCCCGGGGCTTCGAGATCCTGCAGCCGCTCTATGACGCCATCAAGGCGCATGTCCTCAGCGCCGACCGGCTGTTCCTCGACGAGACAACGGTCAAGTTCCTCGAACCGGGCTTCGGAAAGGCCCGGACCGGCTACCTCTGGGCCGCGCTGCGCGACGACCGCACCTTCGCCGGGCCGGCGCCGCCCGCGGCGCTCTTCTGGTCCGGCCCGGGGCGCGGAAAGGCCATCCCGGAAGCCATGCTGCGGGACTTCGCCGGCCTCGCCCAGGTCGATCGCTACGCCGCATACAACATCCTCGCCGACCCAGCGCGGCCCGCCGGACCCGTCTTCCTTCAGTTTTGTATGACGCATTGGAGACGCAAGTTCCACTATCTGACGGAATCCCGCTTCCGCAATGAGGCCCTTGCGCGGATCGGCAAGCTGTTCGCTATCGAGAAGCCCATCCTGTTCAAGCCTCCCGATGAGCGCCTCCGCGTGCGGCAGCTCGAGTTGAAGCCCGCCTTCGAACAATGGAAGGCGTTCCTCGAGGCCGCCGCCAGCCGCCTGCCCGAAGCCTCGGCGGAGGCCGCCGCCATCCGATACGGCCTCGCCGACGGCGTCTGGCCGGGCTTCATCCGCCTGCTCGAAGACGGCCGCCTCGACCTGCACTCCAATCGCGGCGAAAACGCCCACCGACCCGTCAAGCTCACCATGCGCAACTCCCTGTTCGCCGGATCCGAGAATGCCATCGACATCTGGGCTCGTGCCAACACCCTGATCACAACATGCCGCCTCAACAACGTCGACCCGGAAGCCTGGCTCACCCATGTCCTGGTTCAAATCCGCGACGGGTGCACGGATGTCGAAAGCCTCATGCCATGGCAGCCCTTCAAACCGCCGGGGGATCAATGCCTCGCCATCTGCGGAACAATCCTCAGCCCCGAACCGCACGCCGAGGGGCCTTGAGGCCCCGCCAGTCACAGACATCGAACAGCGCCGAGAACTCTACTCGCGAAAGCCGCAAAAGACCCTCCGACACCGGCGGCCAGCGGAACGAACCCCGATCCGGCCACTTCGCAACCAGCACCATCCCGCTGCCGTCGTGGAACAGTACCTTCACCCGCCCCGGACGCCGCGAGCGGAACACCAGCACGACCCCCGAATCCGGTGCAACACCAAGATGCTCCCGCGCGTAGCTGCTTAGCGCCGCGATCCCGCGGCGGAAATCAACCGGATGCAACGCAAGGTCAGATGTCCGGACCTCGGGAGTGAATCGAGCTCACCTATTTGAACCCGAAGGGTCCGGATCGGCCGTATTCCCGGGCAGTTCGTAGATCATCCGGAGGTTGGTGCCTGGGAAGATCGTCCGGGTCAGGTTGAGTTCCTGGAGGAGGCCTGCAGTGGCGTTGTCGCCAGCGTCGCTGGCGGTGCCGAGGATGCGAATGCGGAGGATGCCGTTGGAGGGCTCCGGGATGATGTCGGCGTCGGATTGGAAGATCGCGCGCAGGTGCCTGCGGGGTCGCTGTGTCTTGCCCTGTGCCTGTGCGACGACAGGCATCATGCGGGTTTCGGCGCGGTAGGCGATCATGCGGATGACGTCGAGGAGGAGCTTCTCGCCTTCGGGAAGCGCATCCAGGGCCTGGTGGTCGTCGAGCTCGGCGACGGTGATGTGGCGCTGCGTGTCGCTGCGCTTCTGCTTGAGCGCCTCACGCTCGGCGTCGAGAGCGTCGATCCGGGCCTGGAGACGTCGGGCGGCTTCGGCGGTCTGGTGAGACTGGGCTCCCTTGGCCAGATCGGCGATCCTGTTGCGCAGGGTGCCGAGGCGTTGCCGGAAGCGGCTGACATTTCGGTCGATTGCGCGCCAGAGCGGGTTGACGACGCGGGCTTCGGGATCCTGCGGCTCCAGGCCGCGGACCACGAGGGCGTCGAGATTGAACTCCTCGCGCATATATTTGAAGAAGTTCTCCTGCGACCAGCGGGAGAACAGGGCGCCGGCGATCTGCTCCACGGGCATGCGGGAGTGGGTGGTAATGAGCGGGACCTGGCGGCCGCTTTCCAGCAGGCGGCGGATCTGGCGGACCTCGGGCCCCTTTTTCAGTTGCACGCGCTTCTCGGCGAGGCGGACGGTGGCGCTGCGGGTCGTGCCCGGTCCATGGATCGGTACCGCGACACTGCGGAACTCCGCCTCCGGCCAGTCCTCCCCCTTGAAGCCCTTGTGCCAGGTGATCACCGCAACGCCGCGCCGGGCGAGGCGCTTGAACAGTGCCGGGCTCCAGCCTTCCCGGTCGAAGACCAGCGTCAGGGCGGGCTCGCCGGCATCCGGGGCGGTGAGATCC
Organism: Rhodobacterales bacterium; assembly: GCA_965222665.1. Taxonomy (GTDB): domain Bacteria; phylum Pseudomonadota; class Alphaproteobacteria; order Rhodobacterales; family CAZPXZ01; genus CAZPXZ01. Next base: position 2,361,823 of record CBDCUM010000012.1, on the reverse strand, counting down.
GGCGCCTCCGGGCCCAGCATGCCCAGCTTCTCCAGCGCAGGCAGGATGTCCGCCTCCAGCGCGTGGGTCATGGTCGGATCCAGCGCCTTGTTCAGGCACAGGAAGGGCTTGCCGCCAAGCGCGTTGATCCAATAGCTCGTGGACGCGGGCAGGCATAGTTTCTGTCGCGCCACGAAGTGCTTTGGCAATTTCCCCTTGCGACCGGAATAGATCTTCACATGCCCGTCCACGCACAGCGTGGCGCCGACCTCCGGGTCCTCCTCAAGCCATCCCGCCGCCAGGGAGGATTGCCAGTTCCGCACTTGCTGCACATCCTGCCCCAGCGCCTTGATCTTGCGCCGCAGCGTCTTCACCTCCGGGCAGCGGTCCAGGCCCAGGATCGCGCCCCATTCCCCGGGCACCTGGTGCCGGAGCGCCTCCGGATTGCGCACCCGGGCCAAGACGAGGAACGCCAGGAAGAGCAGAACGGTGGTCAACCCGTAATACCCCTTGGGCAGCGACAGGAACTCCCGCGCGTGGTTCAGAAGCCCCTCCTTCAGCAGCATCGGGAGCCCGGCCAGCACCCCCCCGCCGGCAACCGCCGACAGCGGTTCCGCAAACTGCGGCCGGATCTCGCTCAGATGCCCCGTCGCGGCCAGCATTCGTCCCGTCGTGTCCCGAGCCCCACGGCCCATCGGCGCTGCCCGGTCGCGGGCGTCCCGTGCGCTTCGCTCAATCGGCGGCTCCAGCGCGTCCCGCTCCGGTGCTTCCTGCGGCGCCTCCCGCTCCGCAGGTGCTTCCGGATCCGGTTCAGCCTTCGCCGTCCCGGCCGGCATCCCACCCCCGACAACGCCTCGCCGGCGATTGTCGTTCAGCGTCCGCACCGGAATCCCCAGCCGTCGCGCAACCGCCGAGCCGCTCAGACCCGAGGTCAAAAGACGGTCCGCTTCCCGCGCCATGTCGGCATCGATTACGCTCGGACCGCGCCCGCGGCGCGGCGCAAAGAAGCTCGCCTCGCCGTCCCTCCGGAGTTGGTTCACCGCCCGCTGTACCGTCGAGCGGCTCACGCCGAGCGCCTCCACCAGGTCCGAGCGAGGGACACCGCTCTCCGCGAACTTCGCGATCCGAAGCAACTTCGCTTCGCGCTGATCGTCAGCGTGAAAATCAAACGGCTCAAGATTGGAGAAATACTCCACTCGGCCGTCCCGCCTCACGAAGGAAAAGCAGGAGTTGCCAATCTGGACCGCCTCGGCGGGTCGCATCGGAAGCGTGTTCATGAGATCCTCGGGCACCGAATAATGGGTTCATATTATTATGCCAGATACCCGCCGCTCTGTCAACCCCAAAATCCAATCATAACTCTATCAATTCAAACGATAATTCAACCCACAAGCAGCTCTCGAAAAGAGAGCGATGTCCGGACGTCTGAAGGTACACAGCAGAACCATCGCCAACCCCAAGCATGACAACCTCCCGGAATGCAAATGCCTTCCCAGAAGATGGTGCACTCCGCAACTCACCGAAAGCAGGGGGAGAAATAGTCGCTTACGATACGGGAACGATTTCATTGTCAGCGGGGATCCGGCGAGCCGAACGGCCCTGGGCGGCGGATTCAGCGAGTTGCTGCCTGTCGATCCTCCGAACGCCGGACTGGAGTGTCTGCAGTTCAGGACACACCGTGAAGCCGTGCCGTTCAATCCCCTCGTCCGTCTCCCGGCGGGCTCGGCGGACTACACCATCGTCGGTCAACACTGTGGCGGCGCCCTCTTCGATTTCTGCCGGACCCTCGGGGCCGTCGGCCGCGTGTCACCTTGAGGTGTTCGGTCTGAGCGGTTCCGACTTCCGTTGCTTCCGTCTTCGCGACGGGCGGGCACCTGCGGCATAAAGAACCGGTTCCCGGGACGGAAGCTCGGCGCGAATGCGCTGGCGTTCCTCCTGCGTGAAGTGTGCCCAGTCGGCGATTTCTGCCGCGGTCCGGAAGCATCCGATGCAAATTCCTGCTGTCGGGTGCTGAACGCAGATGCTCAGGCAGGGAGAATCCGGCTCATTTCGCTTCCAGACCGGGTTGTCGGGGGATCGGTTCATGGACTGCTTCCGCCACCCGCCCTGGACATCCGATCCAGCGCCCCCTGCAGGATGAATGCCGCGGCGACGCCATCGATTAGCTGTGATCGGCGCCGGCGCGTCACGTCGTCTTCGAGGAGTGCCCTCTCGGCAGCCGCAGTCGAGAGCCGCTCGTCCCAGAGCGCGACCGGCAGGTCAAATTCACGGGCGAGGTTGCGGGCCATGGCGCGGGCCGATTGGGCGCTCGGTCCCTCGGCGCCCGACAGCATTCGGGGCAACCCGATGATGATGGCTCCGGCGTTCCTGGAGTCCATGATCGCACGCAGCCCGTCGGCAAGATCCCGAAATGATCCGCGTCGGATCCGTCCGATTGGCGATGCCACCTTTCGGTCCGGGTCCGAGACGGCAACGCCGACGCTTCGCGCGCCCGGGTCGAGCCCGATCACGGCACCGGTCCCGGCAAGGTCGACGGGGCTTTCCAGCACCGCGGCGCCGGTCCCGGCCGGAACACCTCCGTCGGCGCTCGACTGTCTTGTCGAATTCACGGCTTCCTCCCGCCGCCACCTGCAAACCGCATCGCCGCCGCGGTTAGCGCGCCGAACAGAGCGAATGCCAGGAAGAGAAGGTCTGACTTCCCGTCGAACGCCTGCCCAAGAATACCGCCCGCGAGTACGGATATGGTGCTGGAGAGAAACGCGACGACCGCGGCACCGATTCCCGCAAGATGTCCGAGCGGTTCCATCGCCAGCGCATTCAGGTTGCCCCAGAGTGCGCCGACGCCAACAAAAATGGCAAGCATTCCCGCGAGAAAGAGCCATAGGGGCGGAATTCCGCCAAATGCGAAGGCAGCCGCCCAGCTGATCCCGGAAGTGACGGTGATGAACAGCGCCGCCTGCATGGAGATGCGTACCATGCCGCGCCGGGCGATGAGCCGGTTGTTGAGAAGTGAGACGACACCGAAACTCAATGCGAGCAGACCGAAATACAGGGGAAACAGCTTGCCGGCGCCGTACGTGTCCTGGAAGACCGCTTGCGCGGTGCTCAGATATGCGACAAAGGGCGCGAAGGAAAACCCGAGCGCAAGCGTGTAGCCCATCGCGGAGCGGATGGAGAGTACTTCCCGGATTCCGGAAAGGATGGACCCGGGTGAAAAGGGCCGGCGCCGCTCGGGAGCCAGGGTCTCGGGTTGGCGAAGGCCGATCCACAGGAGCGATACGGCGCCGACTACAAGCATGCTTGCGAACACGGCGCGCCATCCGAAGATCCAGTCGATACCTTGGCCGATCGCGGGCGCGACTGCAGGGACAATGATGAAAGTCGCCAGAACGAAGGACATGATCCGCGCCATCTGCACGCCGGAATACAGGTCCCGGATAAGGGCGACGGTGACGACGCGAGGCCCTGCGACACCCAGTCCCTGCATCACTCGGCCGAGCAGCAGCAACTCGAAGCTGGTCGAGTAGGCCGCTGCCAGGCTGCCTGCCAGGAAGCATCCCAAGCCGGCCATGATTATGGGCCTCCGGCCGAACCGGTCAGAGGCGGGTCCGGCGACTAGTTGTCCGAATGCCAGGCCGGCAAACAGGGCGGCTACGACGAACTGCGCCCGGTTGGGATCGTCCAGGGCAAACTCGTTCTGGATGGCCGGAAGCACCGGCAGGATGATGTCGATAGCCAGGGCAACCGTCGAAAGGAGGAGCGCGCTGAGCGGGATGAACTCTCCCCGGTGGAGCGGAGTACCGCGTACGGATACATCCCTGGCAAACGGGATAGGTGGCACAACGGACTCCTTCCACCAACTCGCTTGGCAGGCGGCCCTGTCATCGTAGTCGGCTGGCTTCCGGCCGGTTGGGCCGGTCAACGGGCTCGGGCAGTGCGGTCTGACCCGAATCTTTTCATCGTGCTGCAATCGCGCAGCGTGTTGCGCGGCACAGGACTGAGGTCAGCTCCGCATGGGTGCTGTAGAGGAATTGGGAGGATAGCGCTATCCCCGGCAGCCGGATCTGCGCGGCCGGCTGTCAGCCGCGCACCCGGGACTTCTCGGGGTCGTAGTGCGGCCGGTCCACAACCGTGGCGGGGATCCGCTTCTGCAGGCCGTCGAGCTGGCCCACCTCGAGCCGCGCTCCGATGTCGGCGTGGCGGACGTCGATCCGGGCAAGGGCAATGGCCTTTCCGAGAATCGGGGAGCGGATGGCTGATGTGACCTGTCCGATTCGGGCACGGCCGACATGGACGCTGTCTCCCGTTCCCGGAACCACGCCGCCTTCCAGGTCCAGACCCACCAGTCGGCGCTGCGGGCTCGCTTTCCGTTGCTCCAGCGCTTCCCGACCAATGAACGGCTCCGCCGTGCTCTTGAGCGCGACGGTAAAGCCAATGCCGGCTTCGAAGGGATCCGTCTGGTCGTCGAATTCCTGCCCCGCAAGCACCAGCCCGGCTTCGATGCGCAGCATGTCGAAGGCCTCCAGCCCAAAGTTGGAGAGGCCGGCTGGTTCGCCAGCCGCCCAGATGGCGTCGAACACTGTGCCGGCGTCCTTGGGATGGCAGAAAACCTCGTAACCAAGCTCTCCCGAGTATCCGGTCCGGGACACAACGATCGGAACGCCCTCAAATCCGCCGATTCGCCCGACGGTCAGACAGAACCAACCCAGTTCCTTGATCGTGGGCCGGACCGGCGGTGTCCAGACCACCTCGGAGAGGATGTTGCGGCTGAGCGGACCCTGCAGGGTAAGATTGTGGAGCTGATCGGTTGAGGATTTCACCCAGGCGTGAAGCCCGTGTGCTTCCGCCTGCTCCCGCAGCCATAGTCCGGATGGGTCCGCGCCGCCGATCCAGCGGAAATTGTCCTGACCAAGCCGGTAGAGGGTGCCGTCGTCGATCATTCCGCCGTGCTCGTAACACATGGCGCTGTAGACGACCCGGCCCACCGAGAGCCGCCGCACGTCGCGGGTCAGGCAGAGTTGCATCAGCTGCTCGGCGTCCGGCCCCAGGACTTCGAACTTGCGGAGCGGTGAGACATCCATGAGGCCCGCCCTGGTTCGGACTGCCCAATACTCGTCGATGGCGCCTTGGCCGGCGAAGTCCGAGGCGATCCAGTATCCGCCGAACTCCGTGAAATTCCGGGTCCGGGGCGCGATGCGGTCGTGAAACGCGGTCTCTTTGGTCATCACCGCCTCCGATTTCGGCGTGGGCCGCATCGCCACGGCTCGCGAGAACTTCTCCTTGCCGTCATAGACTCGCACCTGGATATCCGTTGGCTCCCAGGCATTGGCGGAGTCGACGTCGCATGGGCATGCTGTGGAGAAGCAGACGAGGTCTGTGAGCGCGCGGAGCAGGACATAGTCGCCAGGTCTGCTCCACGGATCATCCATGCCAATTCCGTTCTGGGAATCGAGCATGGTGTTGTAGAAAAAGTTGATTGCGGGCCAGCCGGGGCGCTGGCCAATTCCATACTGCTCGGCCTCAACGTTCAGATTGTCGGAGCAATTCACATGTCCGGGATAGCCGAGATCCTCGTAGTATCGTGCGGTGCAGGCAAGGTTGAATGCGTCGTGCCGCCCCACCGTATCCTGGACGATCTCTACCAGAGGCGTCTGCTCGACGGAGAAGAACTTCGAGAAGATGCCCGGTCCGGGATACGCGATGCCTGTCAGGGAGCGCGTTGTGGTCGGATCGACGTCGCGGACCTCGCCCCGGTCCGCGGCGCGAAGATCCCACGCCTGGAAGTCGGAGCATTCCCGGCCCTGCACATCGAGAATCTGGACGAATTGCCCCTTTCGCACTTCGTAAGCCTTGGCGCTGCCCGGCTCGAGGTGGATGTCCTGGAGGGGATCCGCAAGCGGAGGCGGTGGCGTGAGGCGTTTGCGGTTTACCGGCGAAGCACGGCGGACGTACAGAACGATTTCCGACGGAGGGTTGGTTGCGTCCGGAGTCATCGGCTCCGCCGGAGCGGCAACGACCAGCGTCCCCGCGGTGCTCGCCGTGCCTCGCCAGGTCTCACCGGCCCGCGATCCCTCGGCGAACAGCCGGGCGCATTCGCCGCTTCCGATGCTGCAGCCAGATCGTTCGAGGCGCTGTAGCACGTTTCGGGCCGACGGGTTTTCCTGGCTGAGCAGGCGCGCGATGCCGGATGCCGTCCCGGAGGAGGGGAGGCCGAGCGCGCTGATGGCAGACCGGCCACCGTTGTCGAAATACGCGACTTCGCAAAGCTGCAGTCCCTGTCGATCCTCAATGGCAATCTCGTCGCCGGCCTCTATGGCGACGGTTCGGGAGCCGCCGCCGGGAACGGGATGGCGCTCCACCCCGGCGGCAAGAAGCGGCAGGCCGGGGATGATCACGCCGCCGGAGCGTCGCACCGATTCCCACTCCTGTCCGGTGTGCATGGCTCCTGCTCCGGATACGCGCTGGTCCACCGCCTATCCGATGTAGCTCTCCAGCGAATCGTCCATTGCCTGCAGCCACGCCTCCCTGTGGAGCGGGGCCATGTTTCCGGTGCAGGGCGAGCGGAAGCACTTGTCGCGGTAGGTCAGGATATTCTCTTCCTTGTCGTGCTCCCATTCCCTGAACTCCTCGACGGTGAGATCGAGATCGAATGAGGGGTAGTCGACATCCTTCAGAAGGTCGCGCATGTAGTCGGCCTGGAAATCGATTTCCTGGAAGGGATCCTGTAGACCGCCCTCGCGTTCCTGCCATGCGGAAATGTCTCGCGCCATCGCCTCGGCCGATGGAAGGGAAATGCGCTCCATGATGATGTCGCGCACATACCAGGCCTGCGCATCGAACATGGTGAAAGTGTAGTACTGGTCCTGCATCCCGAGATAGAACAGTGCCGGGTTCGCCACGAACGCCACGCCCTTGTAGAGGCTCGGCGGGTAGAGCCGGTTGGAGGTCTTCAGCCGGAGTTCATCGGGAAGGTACGGAAAGTGATGCAGGTAGCCGGTGCAGAGAATCAGTGCGTCGACATCCTTGGAAGTGCCGTCGCTGAACTTGGCCGTCCTTCCGTCAAAGCCGAGGAGAAGGGGCCGCTCGTCCATGGATCCCGGCCACTTGAATCCCATGGCCGCGGTCCGGTAGGACATGGTGACGGAGCGGGCGCCGTACTTGTGGCATTGCAGCCCGATGTCCTCCGCCGAATAGCTCGCACCGACGATCAGGATATCCTGGCCGGAAAACTCTGCGGCATCGCGAAAATCATGCGCATGCAACACGCGCCCGGGGAACTGGTTGATGCCCGGGAACTCGGGGACGTTGGGAACGGAAAAGTGCCCGGTCGCGACGACGACATGGTCGAATCGCTCGGAACTGCTGGTTCCGTCGGCGAGATTGTCCGCGGCGACCGTGAAGCTGCTGCTGTCCGGATCCCAGTCAATGCGACGGACTTCGGTGTTGAAGCGGACGCATTCGCGGAGGTCCGTCTTCTCTGCCCGCATACGGATATAATCGGCCAGTACTTCGCGCGGCGGAAATGACGGGATGGGCTTCCCGTAATGTTCCTCGAAGCTGTAGTCCGCGAACTCGAGGCACTCCTTCGGCCCGTTCGACCAAAGATAGCGGTACATGCTGCTGTGGACCGGCTCTCCATGGGCGCCGGTTCCGGTCCGCCAGGTGTAATTCCACAAACCGCCCCAGTTCGTTTGTCGCTCATAGGCGACGACCTCCGGGATCGCGCGTCCGTCAGCGGATGCAGCCGCAAAAGCGCTCAACTGGCCCAGTCCGCAGGGGCCCGTGCCGATGATGGCTACTCGCTTGCTCATTCCCGATCCTCCTGTTCCGGATGGCGCCCGCAGTTGCGGCCGGGCCAAAGTGGTTCACAATTGGCGCAAGCTTGCGCAGCCGACAACGTTACACGTTGCCGGCTGGGTTAGCAAATGCTCGGAGGGCCTATGGGCCGAACACTTTGGCATTCTCGCGAATGGCGGGAACCACGGCAGGGGCCGCTTGAATGGCGGTGGGATATACCGTAGGATACTGAAGGGCGGCGAAGCTGTCCTGCAATTGTCCAGTATTGGTTTAGTTTCAATACGCATAGTGGGAGAGTGGCGCCACCATTGGAAATACGAACAATTTGGAGGATTTCGAAATGCGATCTCTACTGCCGCGCGGCATGAGCCGCCGAACGGTTCTGGGGGCCTCGGGCGCCCTGGCGGCGGCCAGCCTGCTTCCGAAGAGGGCATTCTCCGCCAATCCGGTCGTCAAGATCGGGTTCCTGGCTCCTCTCACCGGGCCGGTCGCCGCCTGGGGGAAGCCGGGCCTCGATGGCTGCCGGATCTGGGCCGACTGGGTCAATGCTGCCGGTGGAATCACGATCGGCGGCGAGAACTTCGACGTAGAATTCATCGGCTACGACAATGAATATGACGCTGACAAGGCACGCTCCGGAGCAACGCAACTGATCCATGAGGATGGCGTCAAGTTCATCATGATGCTCGGGGGGGACACCTGGGGCGGCGTGCAGCCGGTCGCCGAGCGCACCGGAATGCTCTTCTCAACCCTGCTGCCCTCCGATCTGACTCCCGAAACCACGACTCTGCTGGCGCCCGCCGAAGTTCATCCGATCTACAATGTGACCGGCGTGGACTGGCTCGCGCGAACCCATCCGGAGTTGAAGAACTACGTGATTTGCGCCCAGGACGATGCCCTCGGCATTCCGTCCGTGGCTACCTACCTGGCGGCGTTCGAAGCGGCGGGCATCGAGCCTCTGGACGATCCGCTGCTGTTCAGCCTGGAGACCACGGATTTTGCACCGGTGGTTACCAGGATGCTGGCGTCGAAGCCCGACATAGTCTGCCTCGACACGGCGTACACGGAATACGTGCATCCGATCTGCGAGCAGCTGTTCCTGCAGGGCTACGAAGGCAAGATCATATCCTGCACGGCGGACTTCTACGACAAGATCATCGAGCGTACGTCAACGAAATTCGTCGAGGGGCTGGTGTTCCAGTTCCCGGATTTCGACGATCCCGCTTTGGCGTCGGAGGGCGTGAACTTCCGCGATCCCGGGGCCTTCTTCGAGGAGTACAACAATCGCCATCCCGGAGAGTGGGGCGCCGTGTCCTGGGAGTATGCGTCGATCATGGATCTCTGGGCAGCCGGAGCCGCCAAGGCGGGTTCAGCGGAACCGGATGCGGTTCTTGCGGCCATGAAGGAGGGCGGCACCGGGCTGCACGCCTTCGGCGAAGCCCGCTGGTGGGGCGAGGAACTGTTCGGAATTGACAATGCGCTCGTCGGCGACTGGCCCGTCGTGGTCATCGAGAACGGCAAGGCGGTCATCAAGGAATTCGGCAGCATCCCTGCGTGGTGGGAACAGCATGGAGACCTGCTCGTGAAGCACATGGATGAGTTGGGGCAGATGTACTACCAGCGCTGACCATCCTCGGCCCGAGCCATGCCAGTGGCACGCCATCTCTCCGGCGCTCCGGCGCCGGGGAGCCCTGACGGGTCGGCCGCCGCAATCCGGAGCGCTACGTGGCGGACCTGATCCTCCAAACACTGCTGAACGCGACCTATGCGGCAAGTTACCTCGCGCTCGTCGCGGTCGGCCTCGTGCTGATCTTCGGCGTCATGGGCATCATCAACTTCGCCCATGGCGAGTTCTACATGCTCGGCGCATACTGCGTTGTCGCCCTCTATGCGGATTCCGGCTTCGCGTACCTCTTCGCCGTGGCCGCGGGCCTCGTATTCACTGGACTTGTCGGAGTCCTTTGCGAGCGCGGCCTGTTCCGCCGCATGCAGGGCAACCCGCTCGGCGGGTTGGTAATGTCGATCGGGTTGCTCCTGATTCTCCAATCCCTCGCGGTTCTCGGCTTCGGAGTCCGCATGGAGCACATTCCGCCGCCGACCCAGGTCGTGATTTCCTTCGGTGAAGGCGTCGGGCTTCCCCTTCATCGTCTCTACGTGATCCTGGCCGCGATCGGTTTTCTGGGCGCGCTCTGGCTTTTCCTTCACCGTACCCGCTGGGGCTGGGCGTTGCGCGCAAGCGCGCAGGATCCGGAGGCGGCAGCGCTGCAGGGAATCTCCATCGGCAAGGCGTCGGCGATCGCCATGGGGATTGGAACGGCGCTTGCCGGCGTTGCCGGGGCGCTGACCGGACCCCTGGTCCGCACCTATCCCTATATGGGCCACTCGGTGATCGTGGCCGCATTCATTGTCATTATCGTCGGCGGAGTAGGAAGCCTGGAGGGCGCGGTGCTCGCCGCCGTTGCCTACGCGACCGTCCACACCTTCGTTACCACTTTCGTCGATGGCGTCATTGCGGACCTTGCAGGGCTTCTCATCATGCTCGGTGTGCTGATCATTCGCCCCACCGGTCTTTTCGGGAGCCGCGAGCGTGCGTGAAGGCGCCTTGCCGGCGGTGGCATTGGCGGTGGTCGGCGCCGCCGTCCTGCTGGTGCTCCCACACGCGCTCAGTTATTCCCAGAAGGAAATTCTCGTATTCCTTGTGATCAACGTCCTGGTAGCCGCAAGCTACCGGTTCCTCACCCTGACCGGAGAGTGGTCCCTCGGCCATGTGGTGATGATGGGCGTCGGCGCCTATGCGAGCGCGATCTTGAGCAAACAGTTCGGGGTCCCGGTGCTGCCGTCCATGGTCCTCGGAGCCATTACCTCGGCCGTCATCGCGTGGCTCCTGAGTTTTCCGCTGTTCCGGATGAAGGGCTTCTATTTTCTCATCGGCTCCTTTGCCGCCGGAGAGGTTATCCGCCTGCTGTGGAAGCGGTTCCGGGACCCCTTCGGTGGTCCGAAGGGCCTGAAGCAGATCCCGGAAGTGCCGGGCTTCGAAGCCTGGGGATTCCGAATCGAGTTCTTCGAGCCGGTGACCTACTACTATTTCTGCCTCGCCATCGTCGCAGTCTCGGTCTGGGTGATGTGGCGGTTTGAACGATCGCCGCTCGGAATCACCTTCCATGCGGTTCATTGGCGGGACAGCCTCGCCCGCTCCGTCGGAGTGGACACACGGCGCTTCCGGACCGTTGCGCTCGTCATCGCCTCGTTCTTCGCTGGTGCGGCCGGCGCTCTCTTCGCCCATTACGTGGGCGCCATCAATCCAAACCGGTTCGACGTGGAACAGATGGTTTACGTCCTGACATGGGCGATTGTCGGAGGCACCGCGACCTTCTACGGGCCAGTGCTTGGCGTGGTTCTCCTGACCGTCCTGAATGAGGTTGTGCTGCGGGAATTGGGATTCCAGCAGGCGCGGCCGCTCATCTACGGCGTGATCCTGATCGCCTTCGTGGTGTTTCTGCCCCGGGGCCTGGAGAGCCTGGTTTCCGATTTCAGGCTTCGGCTGGCCAAGCGGGCAGCAGGGTCCGATGCCGGCTGAGGCCCTCGATGACGTCCCCATCCTCAAGGTTGAGGGGCTCGTAAAGCGCTTCGGCGGCGTGACCGCGGTGGACGGCCTCGATCTCGAGGTGCGGCGCGGTGAAATCCGCGGGCTGATCGGGCCGAATGGCGCCGGTAAGACTACAACTTTCAACGCCATCAGCGGGTTCTACACGCCGGATAGCGGCAGAATCCGGTACCGGGGTGAGGATCTCGCCGGTCTGCCAATGCATCGGGTAGCCGCAAAGGGCCTCGTGCGAACCTTTCAGCACGCTACGCTGTTTCTCGAGATGCGCGTTTGGGAGAATATCGAGGTGGGCTGCCACCTTGCGGTTCGTCCGAATCCCTTCGCGTCCCTGTTCGGCCGGCGCGCGTCCGCTGGTGGCTCTGAAGGCCGTGTCGACGAACTGCTTTCCTTCTTCGGCCTGGAGGCCCAACGCGATTCCCTCGCTTCCGACCTGCCGTATGGACAGCAGCGCGCGCTCGGAATGGCGATCGCTCTTGCGGCCAGGCCAGAAATGCTGCTGCTGGACGAGCCCTTTGCCGGCATGAATCCGGAGGAAACCCGGCGCATGATGGTGTTGGTGTCGCAACTGCGGGAACGGGGCCTCACCTTGCTCCTTGTCGAGCACGACATGCAGGCCGTCATGGGGTTGTGCGACCGGATCACCGTCATGGATTTCGGGCGGCTCCTCGCTGAGGGAAAGCCGGAGGAGATCCGCTCCGACCCAAGGGTGGTCAAGGCCTATCTCGGGGGTTCACAGGATGGTGCTTGAGCTGGACCGGGTGTCGGTGTCCTACAACAAGGTCCGGGCGCTGCGCGACGTGAGCATCGGCGTCCCCGCCGGTGGAATCGTCACCATCATCGGCGCGAATGGCGCCGGCAAGAGCACCACGCTCAGGAGCATTTCCGGATTGGCGCCGCTGGATTCCGGGACGATCCGCGTCGATGGCGAGCGGATTGACCGCTTGCCGGCGTATCGGGTTGCCGCGCTCGGCGTCGGCCATGTTCCGGAGGGACGCCGTGTGTTTCCGGATCTCACGGTTGCCGAGAACCTTCGGACCGGAGCGTTCACTCGCCGGGATGTCCAGGAAGTCGAGGCGGACCTGGACATGGTCTACACGCGCTTCCCGCGCCTTGCGGAACGCCGGTGGCAGCGAGCCCGCACGCTGTCCGGCGGCGAGCAGCAGATGCTCGCCATCGGCAGGGCGCTCATGCTCCGTCCCCGTGTTCTCCTGCTGGATGAGCCTTCGATGGGTCTGGCTCCGGTCATCGTCGAGGAAATTGTACACATCCTCGAGGGCATCCGGAAGGCGGGCACGCCCATCGTCCTCGTGGAGCAAAACGCCGAGGTCGCCCTGGAACTCGCCGACTACGCCTATGTCCTCGAGACCGGTTCGGTCGCGCTGGAGGGCCCGGCGAAGGATCTCCGGGGCAACGAACATGTCCAGCGAGCATATCTGGGCGGCTGACAGCCGGGCAGCGCGGGCGGCGGGGTGGCGGCGCAGGGACCTCCTATGGGAAGGGCTGCAGGCCCGGGCCAAGTCCGCGCAGCTTGACGGGCTCCGCCGCAGGGCATCGGTTTTCTGGCTGGTCGGCTGGGCGCTTGGCATGGCTGGATTTCCGGCACAGGATCCCCGCAGGGCCTGCGGGCTCGCAAATGCCGCCTCCGCGCTCAGCTTCTTCGGCCTTGGCGGGGCGGCACGCTCCGCACATTCGGCCGCGCGTGAGCGGTGGGCGGAAACAGCCGCTGTGGTCGACGCGCTGACGCTTTCGGGCCGAGCCCGAAGCTCGCTGTTTCATTTCCGGCTCGGGCAACGGCATGGAGAGGCGTATGCCGAAGCCGCACGGCAGCGCTTGCGGGAATTGCACGGGGATGCTGCGGCGTGGTTGGCAGACCCGTCTCCGGAGCCGCCGGGCGGGGCATGCCGCTGGGTTGTCGAGCGGCCGCCGGTCTATGACGATTCTCGAAAACTGGTTGCGGCCTGCTGCCTCCTGGCTTGCGCACAGCCGAGGCGAGGCGCCGGCCCGGACGCTCGCGGCTGAAGCCAGTCGCACTCAGCGCCCGGAACGGCAGGTCAAGGGCGATTGCCCGCCCTCCTGGAGGGGCGGGCAATCGCGAGGGATTCAGGCCGAGTCGAGCGATTTCCGAAGCATTTCCGGATGGGACGCCGACTCCGCATCCTCCGCCAGTTCCTGGTCCTCATGCCGCATCTGCAGGACGTGGAATCCGATCCAGCAGATCAGACCCACGATCCAGTAGAGGACTTCACCGCCGACGAAGGGGTAGATCGGGCCGAGCGCGGAAATATCCGTCGCCCAGGTTTCCACAATGGTCGTTGACATTGTCGTTCTCCTTATCCGCAGGCTCTAGAGAAGGCCGAGCCGCCGGGCTTCCGCCTCGGTTGCCTCACGCACTTCCCTGGCGTCATTGGCTTCCTGCTCCAGGCCGGAAAGATCCAGCCCCGCAATCTCCGCAACCTCGGGCACGCGAAGGCGTCCCATGGACTTGAGGATGTTTGCGACAATGAAGGCAGGAAGGAACCCGAGTACGCCGAACATGATCACTGCGCCGATGAACTGTCCCCACGGCGTGATCGTGGCGACTTCCTCGATGTACCCGGCAGTGGCCGGGTGGCCCCACAGTACGAAGCCGGCGATCACAAGTCCGATGACACCGGCATAGCCGTGCACCGCAACGGCACCGACGACGTCGTCGATCTTGAACCGCCGCTCCACCCAGAAATGGAGCTTGTAGGCCGCCCATGCGCCCACGCCGCCGATGATCATGGCCTGAATGGGGTGATACAGGTCGTTGCCCGCCGAGGCAGTGATGATGCCTGCCAGTCCGGCGGAATACGTCCAGAACGCTTCCCCTCGGGACACGATGTAGCCGACGATCAGTCCTCCCGAGAGCGACATCAGGAAATTGAAGACGATCGCCGAGAGGGTGGTCGGGGTGAGGTAGATCGTGGTTGCCGTGAAGCCGCCGGACGAGCCGATGGACTCGGCGTCGATGATCGGGATGTTGCACGCAACGTAAAACCCCCAGAAGCCCGTGTAGATCAGGAACAGGCCGATGGTTACCAGCCACTTGTTGTGGGGATTGATGTTGCGCGGCGTCCCGTCAGGAGCGAATTTGCCGATTCGCGCGCCGAGCGGAATCAGCACGCCGAGCGCGGCTCCGCCGGCAATCCCGTGGATCACGCCCGATGCGTACGCATCGTGGTACCCGAGCTGGGTGACCATCCACCCTTCCGGATGCCAGCCCCAGGCCGCATCGATGACCCAGGCGAGGGACCCGACCAGAACCGCGATGATCCAGAACGCGCTAGGCCGGATTCGTTCGATGAGCGCTCCGGAGACAATGGATGCCGCGGTCCACGAGAACAGCAGGAATGCGGCCCAGAACACGCCGTTGATTCGTGCCCAGCCCGCGTTGTCGCCGGCGGTTGTCGACGAGGTCTCCGGCGCTCCGCCGAGATGCGTTCCCATGAGCTCCGACCAGGGGACGGCTTGGGGCGCGTCCACCAGTCCGCCCGTGATTCCCGGGCCATTCGGAAATGCGAAGTAGATCCACCAGCCGAAGAAGAAGAAGGTAATGGTCACCAACGGGATCAGCATGGTGTTCTTGAGCAGGGTGTGCATCCTGTTCTTTTGCCGGGACGCACCGACCTCGTACATGCAGAACCCGATATGAATCAGGAACATGAGAGGCACGGTCACCCAGTAGTAGAACTCCGTGAAAATCACCGTAAGCGCACCGATATCTGTATCCATCAGTATTCCTCCTGTATTGCTTGCGCTTGTATGTCCGGCTCGACTTCAGGGGCCGGCTCCTGCTTCGCCGCAACGCCAGGACGCAGGGCGAATTCCGTTCTGCCGCCGTCCAGAAGCGGCCGGGAGTCTGGTGGGCAATGGGGGCGCTCCGGCGAAGCCGGGCAACGCCGATCGCGGAGGGCGTCGCTTCTCTTGGAGGCCGGCTGACATCATTCCGCACGGCTTTCGGACCAGTCGGGCTCGAACGCCACGATTTGACACGAGGCGGGGAGATTCGGGTTGAACAGACGCCCGAACCAGAAGCTTTCGTCCCGCAACGGATCTCCGTCCGGTGCCAGGGCCGTCCGGCAGGCGAGCCAAAAGCGACGGCCATGCTCGACGAAGCGGAGTGTGCAGCGGCGGGAGCGGATGGCCGCCCCGGCGACCGGTGCGCCGGGCGGGAAGATTGCGCTCAATCGATCGGAGAAACGCTCCGGACGCTGGTAGTGAGTGGACGCGAGCAAACTGACGAGGGCCTCGCGGCGCTCCCGGGGATCCTGGGTACGGCGGTGGATATGGCGGAATTCCGGGACGGTTGTGTGGCCCGGGTCCCGGTTCAAGAGAACCAGCATCCGGGAGGTCGCCGTCACCGCGCCGTCCAGGAACAACTCCGGTGCCATTCCGGGGCTCGGCCGGGCGTCGTCGAATCGCGCGGAATACTGGCGGATCAGGCACTGCCAACGCAGGAATTCCGACCGCGCGGAATCCTCCGGCCCTGCACCGAGGGTGGAAGAGCGGGAAAGGGACGCCGCGCTTGTCACTCTGCCCGGTCTCTGCGGCCAAGGATGCGGAACCGCGTTTCACGCTCAGAACCTTCGGTACGCCTCGCGCAGCTGCACGAGCGGGTGCCGCGGCGACATCTGGAACTTGATGAGCAGTTCGCGGGCGATCATGTCCCGATCCTGCTGGTTGTCCGGAAGCTCGACATGGTCCGGCACGCGCACCCACCCATTGATATTGCGGTCGAAGACGGCAGCGTGGCCCTCCTCGTACCCCATATGGACGTCCTCCAGCCAATTGAGGTCCTTCCAGCCCATCGACTCGATGTATTTCTCCAGGAATGGTGTCAGCCGGCGGTAATCGGGCAACAGGTTCACATCGTATCGGTAGCCAATGTGCTGCCCGATCTCTTTCTCGCGCTCCGAATCGATCCCGCCGCCCATCAGGTAGTGGTCGATTTCGTCTATTTTCGCGCCCTTGTAACTGGATCCCGCCATAGCCGGTTCTCCGTTGTGTTTCTGCCGTCCAGCCTCATAGGCTGTCAGAGATGATGGTAGTCGTCAACGCCCACCGTCAAATCGGTCCCTGCCAGCGGCACTGCGGCCATGGCTGAAGCCTCCATGGTCAGCGCCGCCAAGTCTTCGGGCTCGAGGCTGTGGACATTGGTCTTTCCGCAGGCGCGCGCGAACATCTGGCACTCGATGGTGAGGCAGTGCAGGAAGTTGTAGACGCGCTCCGCCGCCGCATCCGGGTCGAGGCGTTTGCGCAGCTCCGGGTCCTGGGTTGCAACGCCGACCGGGCAGCGGCCCGTATGGCAGTGGTAGCACGCGCCGGCCTCGACACCGATCTCGGCCGGAAAATCCGCTTCCGGGATATCCTTGTTGCAGTTGAGCGCCATCATGGCCGAATGCCCGATTGCGACGCCATCGGCGCCGAGCGCGAGGGCCTTGGCGACATCGGCGCCGTTGCGTATGCCGCCCGCGAAGATAAGGGAGATTTCTCCGCGCTTGCCGAGATCGTCGATGGCGCGGCGCGCCTGCCGAACCGCCGCGATTCCGGGGATGCCCGTGTCTTCCGTGGCGAGATGCGGTCCGGCACCGGTGCTTCCCTCCATGGAATCGATATAGATGGAATCGGGTCCGCACTTGACGGCCATGCGGACATCGTCATAGACGCGCGCCGCGCCGAGCTTCAGCTGTATGGGGATCTGCCCGTCCGTCGCTTCCCGGATCTCGTCGATCTTGAGAGCCAGGTCGTCCGGTCCCAGCCAGTCAGGGTGGCGGGCGGGGGAGCGTTGGTCGATTCCGGCGGGAAGCGACCGCATCTCCGCCACCTGGTCGGTCACCTTCTGCCCCATCAAGTGCCCGCCGAGTCCCACCTTGCAGCCCTGCCCGATAAAGAACTCGCAGGCATCCGCAAGCCGGAGATGGTGCGGATTGAAACCGTAGCGGGACTGGATGCACTGGTAGAGCCACTTCGATGAATACCGGCGCTCGTCCGGAATCATGCCGCCTTCACCCGAACAGGTAGCGGTGCCAGCCATGGTTGCGCCCCGGGCGAGCGCCGTCTTCGCCTCGTAGGAGAGGGCGCCGAAGGACATGCCGGTGATGTAGATCGGAATATCCAGCTCAAGCGGCCGTTTTGCGCGCGGGCCGATAACGGTCTTCGTGTTGCACTTCTCGCGATAGCCCTCGATCACGAAGCGCGTCAGGGTTCCCGGCAAGAAGGTGAGGTCGTCCCAGTGCGGGATCTTCTTGAACAGCGAAAAACCGCGCATGCGGTAGCGGCCAAGCTCCGCCTTGATATGGATGTCGTCGATGACCTCGGGTGTGAAAATGGAGCTGCGGCCGAGCAAGCTTGTGTTGCGCCCTCCGCTGCTGCCGTTGTTGTCTTGCGGCATGATCTGCATTCCTTCGCGATTCGTCAGAGCACGATCTTCTTTTCGGCTGGCTCGAGGTTGTCGTAATTCCAAAGTTGCTTTCCGGCGACGATCTTCGTGAACCCGCCCGGGGACACGCCGTCAAGCAGGTCGTACTGGCCGAGCTTGCGTTCGAGCCAGTCGCGATCGATGTCGGTAAGTTCGCCTTCCACCGCGTCCACACCGAGCGACTGGATCCCGCCGCCGACAAAGATGGTACCGTCATACATGGAGTCGCCGAGATTCTTGCCGGCGTTTCCGCAGACCACCATGCGGCCGCGCTGCATCATGAATCCCGAATAGGGGCCCGTGTCTCCGCCGGTGATGATCGTGCCGCCCTTCATGTCGATTCCGGTTCGGGATCCGACCGATCCCCGGCAGACAAGGTCGCCGCCCCGGATTGCCGCGCCGAAGGTTGAGCCGGCGTTCTTCTCGACCAGCACCGTGCCGGCCATCATGTTCTCCGCGCACGACCAGCCGACCCGCCCCTTGATGCGGATATTGGGCCCATCGATGAGGCCGACGCCGAAGTATCCGAGTGATCCCTCGAAGATCAACTCCAGCCGATTCAGGATGCCGACCCCGAGGGAGTGCTTCGCGCCCGGGTTGAGAACGCGGACGGTTCCGCATCCGTCGGCCATGGCCTGACGAATCTGGAGATTGATCTCGGAAGGGCCGAGGTCGGCAGCATCGACTTCCCTTGACCGGGCCGGGTCCACTTCGAACGCCCACGGGTGGAGGTAATTCACCTCCTCTTCCGAATCGAAGAAGGTTTCCAGGGAGCGGCCACCGAGTTGTTCGGTGTGCATCCCCATTTCATAGGAGCGTTCCGCGCTCAAGCCTGCCATACCCGAACCTCCTCGTCATAAGGGTCCCACGTGTCGATCTCGTGTGGAATGATCGCCCGGATGGAGACCTCCTCCGAGGCGAGGGCGATCAGAGAATCGCTCTCATAGAGGACCAGCGGCTTCGCCGCCATGGTGTCCTTCGCCATCCCGAGGGCATCCTTGGTCGCAACAAGATACGTGAACACGCCGTCGATCTCGCGGATGGAGCGTTCGAGAGATTCCTCAAGCGCGACGCCGTTGGCAAGATTGTGGGCCGTGTACACAGCCAGAAGCTCCGAATCGCAGTTGGACACGAACCGGTGCCCGAGCCGCTCCATCTCCCGGCGCTTTGACCAGTAGTTGGTGACCTGTCCGTTGTGCACCACGCAGATGTCGCTGTACGGAAACGCCCAGTAGGGGTGGGCCGATCGGATATCGACATCTGATTCGGTGGCCATCCGGGTGTGCCCGACGGCGTGCGTGCCGTCGAATCCGTTCAGGTCGTAGGTCCCCGCAACTTCGCTTGCATCACCGAGATCCTTGACCAGTTCGAGCGAGTGGCCCAGGGACAGGATCTCCACACCCTCGATGTCCTCGAGATACCCGGCGAGTTCGCCCATGTCGCCCTCGAAGCCGAGGATGAACCGCCGCGCATATCTGGTCGGGGCGCTGACCTTGATCACCTCCGCGCTCCGCTCCTTGAGGCGCCTTTTGGCTTCGGCCTCGCGATCGTCGATCCGGCCTGAAATGTGGTATCCCCCGGACTCCGCATCCTCGCGTTCGGCGAGATTGAGCCGCAGCACATAGCGACTGTTTCTGCCATTTGCGCCATAGAGTCCGAATCCGGTCGAGTCCGGCCCCCGGTGCTTCATGGCTTGGAGCATGGCGGTCATCTCGCGTCCGACGCCCGAGGCGCCGTCGCGATGGATCACGCCGGCAATTCCGCACATACGTGAATCTCCTGGCTAGTTCTTGCTTCGGTGCCGACCGCCAGCCGGGTCAGGGCAGGCAGTCGAGATAGGTTTCCACGTCCCATTCGGTCACGGTGTGGTTGAACCGCTCCCATTCATCGCGCTTGTACTGATCGTACAGGCGATGCATCTCCCCGGGCATGGCTGACTTGATCACGTCGCTCTCGGCAAGGTGGTCCAGGGCCTCGCCGAGCGTCATGGGCAGCTTGCGGACCTGCTTGCCGGCCTCCATGGCCTCGTAGATATTGCGCTCCTCGGGCTCGCCCGGGTCCAGGTTGCGGCGGATGCCATCGTCGGCCGCCCGAATCAGGGCCGAGGCGATCAGATAGGGATTCACCATCGAGTCCACGGCGCGATACTCGAAGCGGCCGGGCGCCGAGACGCGCAGGCCGGTGGTGCGGTTCTGGAAGCCCCAATCCGCGAAGACAGGCGCCCAGAAACCCGTGTCCCAGAGCCTCCGGTAGGAATTTACCGTGGAGCATCCGATTGCAGTCAGCGCGTACAGGTGCTCGACAATCCCGCCGATCACCTGGAGGCCGACATGTCCTGGCATCTGCGGGTCGTCACCGTCGGGCATGAACAGGTTGTCGCCGCCGGTTCGGTAGGTGAACACTTCGTCCGACGCGACGCCGCGGTCGACTCCGAGATCGACGATCGTGTTCTCGCCGCCGTTCCAGAATGAGATGTTGTGATGGCAGCCGGACGCCGAGACGCCCATGAAGGGTTTCGACATGAAGCAGGCGATGAGATTGAATTCCCTGGCAACTTGCGCGCAGAGCTGACGGTAGGTGGTGAGCCGATCGGCCGTGCGCAAAGCATCGTCGTATGTGAAATTCAGCTCCAGCTGCCCCGGAGCGTCCTCGTGATCTCCCTGGATCATGTCGAGCCCCATCGCGCTGGCATACTCGATGACCTTCATGTAGACGGGGCGCAGGCTCTCGAACTGGTCGATGTGGTAGCAGTACGGATTCGAAAATCCTCCAGCCGGCTTGCCGTTCTCGTCGCGCTTCAGCCACATCATCTCCGGTTCGGCCCCATGCCGCATGTGCATGCCGTTGTGTTCTGCCTGGAATTGGTCGTGAATCCGGCGCAGGTTGCCACGGCAGTCCGACGTGAGGAACGATCCGGGATCCTCTTTCTCCTCGCGATTTCGGAATAGGGTGCAGAACACCCTGGCGACGCGCTTGTCCCAGGGCAGCTGGCAGAAGGTTTCCGGCTCTGGGATGCCGACCAGCTCCGATGCCTCCGGGCCATAGCCGAGGTAGTTGCCGCTCCGGTCGGTGAACAGGTTTACCGTCGCGCCGTAGACCAGTTGGAATCCCTTTTCGGCGATGGATTCCCAGTGCCGCGCAGGTATGCCCTTTCCGCAGATGCGACCGGTTATGGACACGAACTGAAGATACAGGTACTCGATACCGAGGCTATCGATCTTCTTCCGAATCTCCTGCACGGCTTCTGCGCGTCCGGGCGCCTCCACGAATTCCTCGATTTGCTGCCTGGCCATGCTCCCCACTCCCTGTTGATTCTTGCTGCTGCCGCGGATTCTCTCGATCACCAGCCCCACCGCAAGAGGTTCAATCGGCGCGCGCCGCAATCCTGTGCGCAAAACATTCCCACCGTCATGGCCGCTCTTCAACCAGCACACGAAATTTGGTATAGAATTGGGTCATGAATGGGCGAACACCAGACAGCGGACCGGACGGCAGCGGGCGAATCGACGCCCTCGGCAGGGGAGCGGCGTTCATCGCGGCTGTCTTGCGGGAGGAAATCCTCTCCCTGGTGCATGGCGAGCATGACCGCTTGCCGACCGAGCGCGCCCTGGCGCAACGGTTTGGCGTGGCGCGCGGGACGGTGCGCGAGGCGCTGGCGCGGCTCGAGCGCATGGGTCTCGTTACCAAGCGCCGAGGCAGCGGCACCTATGTCTGCTACTCCGATGTCGCAGAAACCCATTCCGTGATCCGGTCGACAGGACCGATGCAGCTCATAGACGCACGCTTGGCCGTGGAGCCGCATGTGGCTCGGCTTGCCGCCCTCCATGCCAGCGGGAACACGGTTTACGAACTCGAGAAGGCCCTGCGCGAAGTTGAGCGTTGCGAGTGTGAGGCCGACGGATTTTCAGCTGCAGACGAGCAGTTTCATCGAGCTGTGGCGGCGTGCACGCGGAACGAGATGCTGATCTGGATCTGCAAGTGGATCAACCAGGTGCGCGGGCACGAGCAGTGGGCGGAAATGAAGCGCCTAACCCTTACCGGCAAGATGATCGCGGCGTACAACCGGCAGCACCGCGGCATCGCGGAGGCAATACGCCGTCGCGACGCGGAGACGGCCGCGCTCGTGGCCACCGAGCATCTGGGGCTGGCGCGAGAGTCGCTGGAGGACGCTGGGGCGCGCCTGTAGCGCGAAAGCTTTGGGACTTATACCATTTCAACTAAGTTTTGACCCTTTTCTCCGGGGCCAGTTTTAGAGGTTGTTTATCCGGTGCAAGCTGCCCATGCGCGGCTGGTGATTGATTTGATACGGTCTGGATCTGAGACGAAGCTGTACCAGGCGTTTGCGATCGCAGACCGCACATCATCGGCAAGCGAGAAGACCTGGTTGGAAAGGAAGTTGCCCTTCAGGAACGCGAATACGTTCTCCATGGAATTGAGTTCCGGACTGTAGGGTGGCAAGCGCAGCAGCGAAATGTTTGCAGGTATTTCGAGGTCGTTTGAACGGTGCCATCCGGCTCCGTCCAGTACAATCACGGCATGGCGTCCGGTCGGCACGGCATCGGAGATGTCGGCAAGATGGCGGTTCATTTCGACGGTATTGGCGCGGTCGCAAATGTGGCCAACCGCGACCGAACGCTCGGGACAGGCCGCCGCGAAGAGATAGGCGTAGCTGTAGCGGTGGTCCCGGACGATGCGGGGGCGGCTTCCCTTGCGCGCCCAAACCCTGGAGAGCATGCCCTTCTGCCCAGCTCTTGCCTCGTCCTGGAACCAGATATCGATCATCACCGGTTCGTAAGTGTTCGTTCAGCACGTGACGGCTGGTTTTTCTTTTCGCGTGATTCGTTAAGGGCTGGCAACTTTGCTCATCATGCGCTAACACGGGAGGCATGTTGAGGAAAGATTGTATTTGATGATGGCGGCGGGCCCGGTTTTGGATCTGGTCGCGGACGACTCTGCGGTTGCTTGTCCGTCTGGCGCTCCGGAGGCTTGGCGGCGGCTTCACGAGGAAGAGAAGCGCCGCGCGGATACTGCGGACGGGCGTACCGAACGGCTCCAACGGGAGAAGGTTCAGGCGCACTGCGAGGCGCAGTACTGGAAAGCGCAGTGGGGTCGGGCCCGGAACGCGCTCGAGGCGGTGCGGGCGGAAGCGAAGGACTTGCGCGGTGTGTCCGGGGATGCGTTGCATCTGCGCTCGGAGGTCGTTCGTCTTGAGACCCTTCTTGCCGACATCGGCGTTGACACGCGCAAGCGCAGCACGATCGCGTCCCTGCGGATCGAGAACGGCCGGCTGCAGACCGGGAGCGAAGCCCTGCGCAAGCAGCTGCAGGAGGTCGAGAGCGAGCGTGACGACCTGCGCTCGCAGATTGAGACCCTGTCGCGCGCGCAGTTCGGTCGCAAGAGCGAACAGGGCCGCAAGACGAGGCCGGAGCACAAGGGGAAGACCGGCGGCAAGCGCGGCCCACGGCTTGGCGGCGAGACCCACGGGCGCACACCGCGGCCCGAACTGGCCCGCAAGAAAGAGGTTCACGACCCGCCGCCCGAGGCGTTGGACTGTCCGTGCTGCGGCGCGCCCCGGGTGGCCAACGGATCGCACACATCGGACTTGATCGAAGTCGCAGTCAAGGCTCATGTGCGGGTCATCGACCGGACCCGCTGGCGCAAGACCTGCCAGTGTTCTGACACGCCTGAAGAGGTGTCGGCCCCACCCGTGCCGCGCCTGTTTCCGGGAACCGCGTTCGGTATCAGTGTCTGGACGCGGCTGCTGTTCGAGCTTTGCGTCGCCAACCGTCCCTTGCGGCGGGTCGCGGCGTGGTTTGAGGCGCAAGGCCTGTCGATCTCACCGGGAACGCTTTCGGACGGGCTGGGTCGGATGGCGGTGTTGTTTACGCCGCTGTCGGCGGCGATCCTTGAGCATCTCCAACAGGCGCCGGTGGTCCACGCCGACGAGACCGGCTGGCGGGTCCGGGAGTTCGCCGCGACGGGCTCGTCCAGCCGCGCCTGGCTATGGATCGCGACCAGCGTGGATGCAGTGTATCTGCATGTCGATGCATCGCGCAGCGCGGCGGCGGCCGCGACCTTGCTCGGAGGGCTGCGCAAGGGCGTGATCCTGGTATGCGATCGCTATAGCGCCTACAAGAAGCTGGCCCGCCTGGCGGCGGGCCAGCTGGTCCTGGCATTCTGCTGGGCCCATGTCAGGAGGGATTTCATCAAGGCGGCGGCGGCGCGTGGCGACCTTGATGACTGGAAGGACCAATGGCTGGCCCGGATCCGGCGCCTGTACAGGTTGAACGCGCAGCGCTTGCGATTTCACGATCCCGGCAGGCCGCCTGACAGGAGGTATCTGAGGATGCACTTCCGTCTGTCCCGCGTCCTCGGGGAGGTCTTCATGGAGGCGGAACGGGAGCTTGCCACCGTTGATGATGCGTCGCCGCAGGGGAAGGTGTTGCAGTCTCTGCTGCGTCATCGCCGGGGGCTGTCCCGGTTCCTCGACGATCCCCGGGTTCCGCTCGACAACAATCTCGCTGAACGCCGCTTCCGCCTTGAGGTCATCCGCCGGAAGCTGTCGCTGGGCTCGGACAGCAAGGCCGGCGCAGAGGGCATGGCGACGATGCTTACGGTGGTCCGCACGCTTGAGGTCAACGACGTTGCGGTTTTGCCGTGGCTTGAGGCGTGGCTGTCTGCCTGTGCCGCCAATGGTGGCCGCCCGCCGGAAGATCTCGGCCCGTGGCTGCCCTGGACGATGAACGAGGCGCGCCGGGCAGAGTTTCGCGCGTGAGCGCGGCACCGACATGCCGCTATGCGGGGCGCGACTTCACCGAGGTCGAGATCGCGCTGATCCGGGATCTGATTGCCGAGGATCCGAAGCTGACCCGAGCTCACCTGTCGCGGGCGTTCTGCCGCCGGGTCGGCTGGGTCAAGCCCGACGGCGGGTTGCGGGACATGATGGCGCGTTGCGCGCTGCTGGCGATGCATCGCGACGGGCTGATCGTCCTGCCGCCACCACGACGCCCGCGCCATGCGCCCAGACCGGTCGTCTTCGGGCCGGAGAGCGAACCACCGCTGCCGCCGCCGCCCGCGACCATCGAGGCGGTGCGGCCGCTCAGCCTCGTCCCCGTCCTCGACCGGACCAGCCACAACGCCCTACTGTGGAAGCAGTTTATCGCCCGCTACCATTATCTCGGATACAAGCCGATGGCCGGTGCCCAGATGCGCTATACCGTGGTCGACCGCCACGGCGCCTCGCTCGCCATGATCGGCATGGCAGCAGCAGCCTGGAAGACCGCGCCGCGAGACCACGCCATCGGATGGAGCCCGGAGACCCGGGCGCGCAATCTCCATCTCGTGGTCAATCAGTCCCGCCTGCTTCTACTGCCCTGGATCGTCATCCCAAACCTCGGATCCCACATCCTGTCGATGCTGCGCCGACAACTGCCCGGCGACTGGACCCAACGCTATAATGTCGAGCCCGTCCTGATGGAAACATTCGTCGAAACACCGCGCTTTGCCGGCACCATCTACAAGGCCGCAAACTGGACCTGTATCGGCACCACCAGCGGACGCGGACGCTACGACACAAAACATGAATGCGCCCTCACTAAAAAAAACATCTGGCTGCAGCCGCTACGCAGAGACTGGAAGCGCAGACTCAACGAATGATAGAAATCATCACCTGCTGAACGAACGCTTACACCGGTTCTGTGCCCTCGGGTACCACATTCAACACCAACTCATTGAAATCCCGACAAAACTCTTCTTGCTTCACAGGATCCGCCTTGGGGTGGACAGGACGCGGCGAGATTTTCACAAAGCCCAGAGACCGGATCACGCGGCGGATCCCCTCAAGGCTGAAATACTCGTTGAAACGCAGCAGCACCTTGTCTCGAAGGTCGATCAGGCGCCATCGGCTCACTCCATCCTCTTCCGTATCCGGACCCTCTTCAATCCACAACGCAACCTCACGTTTCTCGGATTCTGACAGCCGGCACGGGCGTCCCGTACGCGGGTCGTCGGCGAGCCCGTCTGGTCCATGCGCATTGAAGCGCAGAATCCAATCCCGGATCGATTGAACCGTCGTTCCTTGCGCCGCCGCGACTTCACTTCGGCAAACGCCGTCCAGAACCATCGCAAGCGCACGAAATCGCCGCGACTGCCGAACGTCCTTGCACATGCCCGCCAATTTGTGCAATTCTTCAATCGTGCAGTCGTTGCGCGCAATAGAAATGGTCATCCTTGATCTCCTATGATTGTCGATTGTTGATCAAACATCATAGGCTGATGCGCCTCCGACTGCACCCCACATATGGTGCAAAGGCGACAATCTCAAAAGGAGTCAAAACTTAGTTGAAATGGTATTATATACATTAGTGCCGAAGCCCCAATGCATTCATTTCACGGGTCGTAGAGGTTGGTAGTCCAAACGCCTCTCGCCGTGCAGTTGCGCCAGTCGCCGACGCCAGAATGTTGCGGGCCGCATTCAGGTCCGCGTTCTGCGCATGGCCGCATGCCGTGCACTTGAAGCTTGCTTGCGTACGGCGCGAGTCTGCATCGACAACGCCGCATGTACTGCAAGTCTGTGAGGTATAGGCGGGGTCAATCTCCACAACCGCGTCCGCCTTGTAGCCGAGCATCTGGCGCATCGCGCCCCAGCCCGTATTCCGTATTTCCCGGTTAAGGCCGCGTTTGCCGCCTTTGCCTTTGCGTGTCATGGTTTCTGGACGTAGCGCCTCTATAACCACCGTATGCGCCTTGTCAGCTAGTGTACGTGTCACCCTATGCTGCCACGCCTTGCGCGCCAGTGCCAACCGCCGCGCTGCACGAGCCGCCATACGCTTGGCGCGCTCGCGCCGTTTGCTCCCCTTTTTCTTGCGCGCAAATTCGCGCTGGTGGCGCTTGTGCTTTGCCTCAAGCCGCGCCAAGTCCGGCATAGGGTGTAGTGCGCCCGTGCTGTCCGCTACCTGCCGCACGTTCATGTCAACGCCGATGGCACTGCCATCGTCTTGCGCTGGAACCACGTGCACCTTGTAGCAAACCGTCGCATACCAACGCCGTCCCACGCGCTTGATTACAGCCTTGACAGCCTCGCAGTCCGCGTAAGGATTGCCGCCGCGCCGCCGCAACGCCAGCCAACCAACCTTCGGTACCGCTAGCCGACCGTCCTTGATGCGCACGTTGTCAGGAATCGTGATCGAAGGCGTACCATACCGCGACTTCCACCTGGGGTATTCGCTATCGCCCTTGAAGAACGCCCGCCATGCATCAGCCTGATACTTCAACGTATAACGCAAGATGTGGTACGAATATTCGCGCAACCAGTCTGTATGGTCCCACAGAACCTTGAATGCCTTGCCAAACGCGAAGAATGTCGGCGATTCCAGAGTATGGTCGCCCCAGTAAGCGTACTGGAACTCACGCGCCGCCTTGACCTCATTCCACACATACCGACATGCGTCCCACGTGCCCAACAAACGTTCCGCTGCTGCAACATCTCCCGGCAATAACCGATACGTGATATTGCGATATGTGATAGACTCGCCCATTGCGGTCGGTCCTTCTACATCAAGGCCGTTCGGCTGTGGTCGGGGAACAACGACCACAGCACGCAACATACAACGATTAAGCAAAGATGTCAAGATCGGCACTAATGTATATAATCCTTTCATCACCCCACAGTGGACTCGCGGCGATTGTTCTGGCTTGTTTCCCGCATGTTCAGTTGTCTTCTTTCATTCCGCGGTGGTAGATCAGGATTGGCTTGAACATCAGGTAGGCTTCCCAGAGTTTCCGTGTTCCCGGCAAGGGCTGCCGCTTTGTTGGATCGAATCCGGCGATGCCCGCCAGATCGATAACGAAGGATTTGATGTCGGGCGCAGGTTCGGGCGGAGCTCGGGCATTGCAGATCCTGAGGAGGTATCGATAGTTGTAGAGGCAGTCGATGGCCTCCTGCCCGACGACCTCGCTGGCCGGGGTGTGGGGGGCCGTCCGGGCCATGAAGTTCAGGTCGTGGATATGGCAGGCGGTAATCGCATCGAAGACGAGGCACTTGCGCAAATCGTCGGCATCATCGAGTTGCCGGTCCTTGATCCGGGTGCCGGTTTTCAGCGCGCTGAACCAGGTTTCGATGGACCAGCGCTTCTCGTACCACTGGACGATCTGCTGCGCGTGTTCGGCGGTTGGCTCGCCGCGGTTGGCCAGCAGCAGCCAGTGCAACGGCTCCTTGCCTTGCGGCGGTTGGCGTTCGGTCGCCGAGACCGCGAGCATCTCCGTCGGGGTCTGGTCCGCGGCTTCCTTCGGCGCCAGCAGGACCACCCTGCAGGCGCGAAGGTCGAGCTTGACCTTGCGTTGCTTGCGCTGGCGCGGGCCGCCGCATGGCGGCACCAGGATTGTCTTGCGTGCCAGCGGCTCCTGTTCTTCGACATGCGTCCAGAGGTTGCGGGATTTTCCGTCGTCCAGCAGCACCTTGCGCTGGCGCGCCGCATTGGAGCGCACCAGCAACCCGGCATGGTCGATGGCCGCCTTGCGCAGCATCTCCCAGGTATCCCCTTCCCGATCGCAAACGGTGATCACCTCGGTGTCCGGGCAGGCATCGTCCAGTTCCCGAGCCCGCTGCATCCCTTCCAGCCAGCGCGCGCTTTCGGTGTCCTTCCCGACACCCGTGACCTTCTCCTGTTCCGTCGTGCGGAAGTCGGCATTCAGGTTGTAAACGCCCAGCGGCCGGCCCACAGGGTTTACCGCAAGCCCGAAGTGCGCCATCAGTCCGTGCGCGCCCGTGCCGCGTCCGCCGATGGAACAAAGCCCGTCCGTCGCCTTCAGGCCGTGGTAGTTCAGCGTTGTGGTGTCCTGTATCGCCAGCACCACCTTCTCCATCTGGCAGCGCTCCACCGTGGAGGCCTGGTGGGGCTCAAGGATGTGCTGCATGGACACGCCCTCGCTGGACAGAAGCCGGTACGCCGCCTTGCGTTCCGCCCGCCGCGGGAACAGCACCGGGATCGAGGTCCCCGCAAGCCGGAGCCACGCCCGCCCCATCTCCACGATCCGCCTGCGGACGCGCCCGTCGGAATGGCTGCAGCGAGCATATTCCCGCTCCGCCCAGTCGGCGCCCGCCGGCAGATACACCGGCTCGGGCGGAACAATCCGGCGCTCCGGCAGGGTACATAACGTCTCCTCCCAGTGCACCGACAACGGCTTCATCCAGACCGCGCGCCCGACCCCGGGCCGCGTGCTCCCCGGCGGCTGGCCGGAGGTCGGCCGCGGGCAGCAGGACCATCCGGCCGCCCGGTAGCTCTCTCCGGCATGTTCCGGGCCGACATAGGTATAGGCCAACACGGGCCGCGTTGCATAGGCCTCGCTCCAGTCCCCGGCAACTCGATCCGTCGCCATCTCCAGCACCCGCGAGGCCAGCCCGTGAATGCGGGGCAGCAGCAGAAAGCGGTGATTGCACAGCACAAGCCCAAGATGGGCCGCGCGCGCGTCGGCCGACCAGCCGATCCATTCGTCGCGCGCCTTCTGGTGCCAGCTCGCGGCTGCAAAGCCGATGCCGCCCAGCACGCCGTAGGCCGAGGAACGGATCCAGTAGCGCAGTTGCCCTCCCGGCGCTCGCTTCCAGCCGAGAGGATGCCAGGCCTCCAGCATCGCTTCCCAGCAACGCCGGTCGTCGCCCTCCGACACCCTCTCCAGCGACAGGCTGCCGAGATCTCGGATCCCGCACCGAAGCGCCGAAATCGCCTCAAGACCGTCCGGCGCCGGCACCCTCGCGGCCGCTTCCGGCACGCCCGGCCTCGCCTCCGGCAACCGGAACCCCGCCTTCGCGGCCACCTTCGGCAACACCTTGCGGGCCGACGCCAGCGCCAGCCTGCCCTTGCTATCCTTCCAGTCGGCAAGTTCGCACAGCAGACGCGCCAAGCCGCAACGGGTCGCTCCCGGCTCCTCGGAAGCCGCGACTACACGGGTAATCGTCTGAGCACCGAAATGGCGCAATCCAATCTGCATGCCGCAGCAGTAGCAGCATCAAGACCGCGAGTCAACAATGGCCCGATGAAAGTATATAATCCCCAAAGCTTTCCGCTCAGCAGTCGAGCGTGTTGTCGCGCTCCCAGGCCGTAAGGTGCCGGGCGTATTCGTTCCACTCCTGCTTCTTGAGCTTCAGGAAAGCCTCGACCGCCGGCCTTCCCGTCGCTTGCATGAGCACGCGATCCGACTCGAGCGCCCGGAGGGAATCCAGAAGGTTCAGCGGCAGCTTGCGTGCGCCCCGTGACCGTTGTGGCTCGGAGTACATGTCGATGTCCAGGCGCTTGCCGGGCGAAAGCTTCGTCGTGATGCCGTGAAGACCCGCCGCAAGGACGACGGCCGGAAGCAGATAGGGATTGGCCGCCCCGTCCCCGAGCCTGAGTTCCATGCGTCCGGGGGCGGGGATCCGGATCATGTGCGTGCGGTTGTTGCCGCTCCATGTTGCCGTGTTCGGCGACCAGGTTGCGCCGGACGCGGTAGGCGGAGCGTTGAGCCGTTTGTACGAATTGACCGTCGGGTTGAGAATCGCGCAGAGGGCTGGCGCGTGGCGGATGAGGCCGCCGAGGAAGTTGTACGCGATCGCCGAGAGGCCGAGCTCGTCCTCTGCATCTTCGAACAGGTTGGTGAGGCCTCCCGTGTCCCAGAGGCTGACATGGGCGTGGCAGCCGTTGCCGGTCAGATTCGGGAACGGCTTGGGCATGAAGGTCGCACGGAGGCCATGCTTCTCTGCCAGGCTCTTGACCATGAACTTGAAGAAGGCGTGCCGGTCCGCCGTGACGAGGGCGTCGTCGTAGTCCCAGTTCATCTCGAACTGGCCGCAGGCATCCTCGTGGTCATTCTGGTAGGGCCCCCAACCCAGCGCCTGCATGGCATCGCAGATTTCCGAGATCAGGTCGAAACGGCGCATGAGCGCGGCCGTGTCGTAGCATGGCTTGGCCTGGCCGTCCCTCGGGTCGGCGATGGCATCGCCTTCCGGTGTGATGACGAAGTATTCGCATTCTACGCCATGCCGAAGCCGGTATCCTTTCTCGGCGGCCCGCTCGACTGCGCGGCGAAGAGCTACTCTCGGTGCTTGCTCCACGGGCTTGCCTTCCATGTGGAGATCGGACGCGACCCAGGCGACGGCCGGGTTCCAGGGCAGTTGGACCATGCTCGACGGATCCGGCATGGCAAGCATGTCCGGATACGCCGGCGTCATGTCGAGCCAGACAGCAAATCCAGCGAAGCCCGCGCCTTCCGTTTCCATCCCCCCGATGGCGGAAGCCGGAACGAGCTTGGCCCGCATCGATCCGAATAGGTCGGTGAATGAGACGAGGAAGTACTCGATGCCCCTTTCTTTCGCCATTGCGGCGAGGCCTTTCGGCTGTGTGCTCACGTTGCCTTTCCCCCTTATCCTGCCGCCCGACGCGGCTCCCGTTCCTACACTCTAGTCGGAAAGCAGGCCGGCTTGCATCCCCGGAGAGCCACGACGCCGTTCCGGAACTCCCTCCCTCCTACAGCGCAGGGACGGTTGGCTTTCGGGCGACTGTCTCCCCCCAGGCGATTGTGGCAAACGCAGCGGGATGGCTGCCCCATGCATCCAGGTCGAGACGCCACCCTTCAAACTGCTCCTGTGTCGCCAGTCCTGCCCGTTTCGCCGCTTCCACGGTATCCGGAGCGCAGAACCAGCCAAGAGCGAGATCCCGGAAGAATTCGATATCGTCATCGTCCGAGCAGCATTCGAATGATGCGGTTGCGCGGACGATCTCGATACCCGAATCCAGGAGGCCTCGCTTCAGTTGCTTTCCCATGTCGGAATGTCCGCCATTGGCGTCGATAAGGCGCGTGAAGTCCTGCCATGCGAACTTCGGAATGTCCGTCTCGGGTTCGAGCCGCGATGCGGCGCCGATAATTTCGCGACTGGCGATCAGCCCTCCCGGCTTCGATACCCGCATCATCTCTTCCAGGACGGCCATGTTGCCCCGCACGTGGATCAAGCCGCCTGGCAATGTGCGACATCGAAGGAATGGTCTTCGAACGGCAGGTGGGCGGCGTCTCCCGCCTGGAAGCGCGCGTTTCGATGCCCTCCTTCCCGCGCAGCCTTGCGCGCCATCTCGATCTGGGATTCCTCGATAGCGATGCCGATCAATTCGCCCGGCTCGACTGCTTTCGCGAGGCCCACCGAAATGGTTCCGGGACCGTGGCCGAAGTCCAGCACCCGCATTCCCGGTCGGAGAAGGGGCAGAAGATGCGCGGCATTCTGCGCCGCGCTTCTGCGCCGGAGCAGCCTTTGAAACTCTTCGCTGTATCCCATGGTGTAGGTACGGGTGGTGGTATCGCTCGACCGGGACGCGGCCATGCCTGTCTCCCTCGTTCGCAATTCCAGTTCCCCGGAGCCGGCAGTACCACGGGCGGTGGCCGCGTTCAACGCAGGCTTCGGCGCATGCTCTGCAACCGTGGTCGGGCTCTGGGTCATCTCGTGATCGCGAACCGCTCGCGCTGTGGGCGGTGTCATACCCGCATGCGGCACTTGCGGCGCGGGCAGGCTGTCGGTTCGGTCACCCGCGGTCCCTGCCGATGAATTTGCGGACCGGAAAGCGGACAAGCGTCGGAACGGCGTGCAGGCTGCATGCGCGCATGGCATGTTGACCCGGGAATCGGGACGCTGGCCTGTATCGTTGCGGAGGGTCATTCCGCCGCCCGGGACAGCCTCGCCGTTCCGGGCGCAAGCCGAGGCGCGGGGGGTGCCCGCAACGGGTGCGGGTCGGCACGATCGTCCGGCCGGGAGGTTGACATGCTGGTTCGAGGGAGCGATGGTGTAGGTCCGTCCGGGTGCGCGGAGGGCAAACCCGGCAGTTCCGGCATCTCCTCTGGTGGAAAGCGGCAGGCGCTGGCATCGGATCGTGCCGGCGCTTCAATTCGCCGTCGGCGGCAGCCTGCGAGGATAGGGCGACACGTGTAGTTATGTATAGAAGTCCCAATGGCTGAGTTGATTGGACATCGCGGCGCGTGCGGACACGCCCCGGAAAACACGCTTGTATCTATTCGGATGGCGCGCAGACTGGGCGTGGATTGCGTCGAGTTCGATGTCCGCATCACGTCGGACGGCATTCCGGTGCTGCTGCACGACGATTCTCTGGATCGCACGACAGACGCCGCGGGGCTGTTGTCGGATTACGGGCTGGACGCTCTGACCGGTGTCGACGCGGGGACCTGGTTTGCGGAGACTTTCCGCGGAGAGAAGCTGCCCACGCTGGAAGAGGCGCTTCAGGTGCTCGTGGAGGAGGAGTTGACCGCGAATGTCGAGATCAAGGGGTCGCCGGGCCTGGAGGCCGCAACGGCGGCGGCGGCGGTTCGGGTGCTGATGCGGTGCTGGCCCGAGGAGATGCCGCTGCCGCTTCTCTCCAGCTTTGCACCAGCGTGTCTGGCATCTGCGCGCGAGGTGGCTCCGCAACTGCCGCGGGCGTTGTTGTTCAAGGCGGTGCCGGCGAACTGGCTGCAGCAGTTGCGCGCCCTCGGCTGTGAGGGGCTCCACTGCCACCACCATGCGGCATCATCGAGTCTGGTTGGCGCCATCAGGGAGGCGGGTTTCGCCTGCCGGGTATACACGGCCAACGAGGCAGAGCGCGCAGCGGAACTGGCTTCCATGGGGGTGGACGCCATCGTCACGGACTTCCCCGACCGGTTGCTGGCCGCCATGCAGGCGTGCCCGAAGAGCTGACCGGTCCACGCTGTCGGCAGGATCAGTTCACCAGCCCCAGATCTTGCCTGCGCCGCGCGGCCCAATCGCTGATCAGACGGTCAACCGACAGGCCCATGAACGAGACACAGAGGCCGATCACGATGCCCTTTCCCGCGTCCGCGGAACCCAGCGCCCGGAAGATTTCCTGCCCGAGATCGCGGGTGCCGATGAATGCCGCGATGATCACCATGAACAGGGCGAAGAGAACGGTCTGGTTCACCCCCAGCATCATCTGGGGAAAGGCGAGAGGCATGCGAATTTTCCATAGAAGCTGCCGCTCGTTGCACCCCGATGCGATGCCGGCCTCGACAATGTCTGCGGGCACGTTTCGTAGTCCGAAAATCGTATACCGGACCGCCGGGATGGAGGCATAGATGACAATCGCGGTCACTGCGGCGACATCCCCGACACGGAAAAGCATGATGACCGGAATGAGATAGATGAAGGACGGAAAGGTCTGAAAGGTATCGCAGAGGAAGAGAAGCGTCCGGGCACGGCGAGGGGACCGGCTTCCCCAGATACCGAGAGGGAAGCCGATCAGGACGCAGGCAAGCACCGAGCAGAAGACCATGTAGGCGGTAACGAGAGCTCGCTCGTAGTATCCGGAGAAGATCACGAATACGAGAAAAACGCCCACCGCGAACGCAGCCCGGGGGCCGCCAATGTACCAACCGGCCGGAACGGCCAGGACGAGAATTGCAGTCCATGGCAAGTAGAGGAACGCCGTCCGGACCGGGATCAGCACGTTCACCAGCAGGCCGTCGCGGATGAAGGCGAGGGCGTCGTAGTACTCCAGCGTGATGTAGTCCACGATCGCGTCCCAGAGCGGTGCGGTGGTCAATGCCAATTCCCGCGGGTACGCCGCGGCGACAGGAAATGCGAAGGCGATGGGAATGGACACGGCCAGCACCACGATCGCGGCGGCAGTGGCGGGGCGCCGCTGCCAGAACGGTCCGCTCCGGCCATGCTGCGGCTCCAGCGCAGTCAGCGCCTGCGTGATCCGATCCAGCGTGATCGCCATGAACACGATGGCAACGCCGATCTCCAGCGCTTCCCCGATGCGGAGCGCCTGAAGGCGGAACAGCAAGTCGTGTCCGAAGCCCTTGGCGCCGACGAAGGAGGCGATGACCACCATTGCGAGGCATTGCATGATCACCTGGTTGCCTCCGAGCAGCAGGGATGCCCGCGCGGCCGGGATCTCGACTTTCCAGAGCATTTGCCAGGCATTGCAGCCGGCCATCAGCCCAGCCTCGCGGATTTCCTGCGGAACCGCGCGCAGCCCGGTAAGCGCAAGCCGTGCCATGGGCGGCATCGCGAAGAGGATCGTGGCGATGGTTCCGGCCTTGTGCCCCACGCCGATGAACACGGCAACAGGGATCAGATACGAAAAATGCGGCATCGACTGCATGACGTTCAGAATCGGCCAGAGCACCCGTTCGAACCGCTGCGACCGGGCGGCCGCGATGCCCAGAATCAGGCCGATTCCACCCGCGATCGGCGCGGCAGTCAGAACGGATGAAAGGGTTTGCATGGCGAGATTCCACTTGCCGAACACGGCGAAGTAGACAAGACAGACTCCCGTGAGAAGGGCCAGCCGCCATCCGCCGACCCGCCAGGCGAATACGCTCGCCAGACCGGTCACGGCGACCCAGGGAAGGGAGGGGACGATGGGGCCTCTCCCGAATCCTTCGAACAGAACGCCTTCCATCAGATTGAGCGGGATCTGCACCATGTTCGCGATGAAGCGCGTGAAGTCCTTGAACGTGGCGCCGAGCACAAGCGGTTCGGTGCGCAGGAAGTCGGTCGCCGTGTTGATCCATCCCGTAAAGGGCAGGGTCCAGGCTTCTGGCGGCGTGACTGCCCATTCCGGCAACAGGGGGCGAAGCAGCAGCATCGCTGCGAAGACCCCCAGAATGATCCATGGCGCGGGCCGGGAGGCGCGGCGGTCCGAATTGCTCACCGAATTCCGCCGAATATCGCCTGGACCGCCTGCTCTCGGGTAAGCGACCCGATCCGGACACCGCCGTCGACGACCGCAACTGGGGATTCGGAGGCCATCAGCACCGGCATCGCCTCTGCAATCGTACTGGTCGCCTGGATTTCGGGACCATCCCCTGTGGAACCGCCGCTCCCCAAGCCGGCCGGAGGCGCCATGATCGAGCGCACGTGCAGAATCTTGTGTCTGGGGACATTGCGCGTGAATTCGGCGACATGCTTGTCTGCTGGCCGGGTCACAATCTCCTCGGCAGTTCCCATTTGCACGATTTCTCCCTCGTTCATGATGGCGATCCTGTCGGCAAGCCGGATCGCCTCATCGAAGTCATGGGTAATGAACACGATGGTCTTGTTCAGGACACCCTGAAGACGGAGGAACTCATCCTGCATCTCGTGACGAATCAGTGGATCGAGGGCGGAGAAGGGTTCGTCAAGAAACCAGATGTCGGGCTCTACTGCGAGGGAGCGGGCAATGCCGACGCGCTGCTGCTGGCCCCCGGAGAGCTCGCGCGGGAAGTGGTGTTCCCGTCCGCCGAGGCCGACGAGATCGATGACGCGCTGCGCGCGCTCGCGGCGTTCGGCCCGGCTCATTCCGCGCACTTCGAGGGGAAAGGCGACGTTGTCCATCACGCTGCGGTGCGGAAAGAGCGCGAAGTGCTGGAACACCATGCCCATCTTGTGGCGCCGCAGTTCGATCAGCTCCCGTTTGCCGGCCCGTGCTAGATCCTGACCGTCGACGAGTATCTCCCCTGCTGTCGGTTCGATGAGGCGGGAGAGGCAGCGCACCAGGGTGGATTTTCCCGAGCCGCTCAACCCCATGACGATGAGAATTTCGCCGGAATAGACTTCGAAGCTTGCGTCCCGGACGGCAGGGACGTATCCCTCCGACACGATTTCCTCGGGGCTGGGGTGCCCCCCGGCACCCTTGAGAAATCGCTCCGGGTCCGGCCCATAGAGTTTCCATACGCCGCGGCATGCAATGCGCGGGTCACCCGTCGTACTCGGCTCGGCACTGTGCTCACGCCCAGCGTTCATGCGGCCTCCAACCCGGATCTAGCGGCGCCTTCAGTCCGGCAGAGCGTAGCTCGCATGAGCCAATTCGGCAAATTCATGCGAGAACTGCGGCTCGAATGGGCATTCCGTGAAGGACCAAAACCGTACCAAGGGGGTTCGAGAGATCGCTTTTCGCTCCTTCCCGGATCCTGCACGCGCATGCGACGGCCGGACCGCATCGATCCGATCCGATCTCGCGGCAAGTCACAGTCATTCGCAATCGAATAACAGGCATGTGTCCGTTACGACGCGTCGAATTTGGTGCACCAATACTAGACCGTTACAAGTCCAAAAGTTGCCACGGCATGAGAAAGCAATAATACAGAATTAGAACCAAATACCGGACCGTGTCTGGCGCACGGGACGCGGAGATCACGGTCCGGTCCGTGAAACCCGTTGAACAGCAAGAACAGGGGAAACCGAAATGATGAAACAGAAGAGCTTGGCGGTGGCGGTAGCCGGTGCGCTCGCGCTTGCCGTTCCGTCGGTCGCGTGGTCTGCCGATTCCAGTGACCCGATCAAGATTCCGATCCACAACTGGTCGAGCCAGATTGTCGGAGCGTACATCGTGGGACATATTCTTGAGCAAACCGGTGCCAGCATCGAGTACATCAACAGCGATAGCCAGGCGGTCTACTCTTCCATGTGCGAGGGCGACATCGACCTGGTGCATGAGGTTTGGGAGGGCGCCTTCGGCGTGGCCTTCACGACGGAAGTCGAAAAGGGCTGCGTGCTGGACCTCGCGACCCACGATGCCACGACCCGCGAGGAATGGTGGTATCCCTCCTATGTGGAAGAGCTGTGCCCCGGACTGCCGGACTGGGAGGCGCTGAACGGCTGCGCCGAGATGTTCGCTACTCCGGAGACGGCGCCGAATGGCCGGTTCCTTGCCGGGCCGGCGGACTGGCTCAAGAATGACGCCGAGCGCGTCGAGGGTCTCAATATGGACTTCGAGGTTGTGAATGCGGGCTCCGCAGGCGCCTTGTGGGCCGAACTGAAATCCTCCAGCCAGCGGAACGAGCCCATCGTCCTCTTCAACTGGACCCCGAATTTCATCGAGGCGATCTACGATGGCAAGTTCATCGAGTTTCCTGAATTCGAGCAGGCTTGCCGCGATGACCCCGCCTGGGGCATGAACACGGAGCTAACGCATGACTGCGGCAACCCGAAAGGGGGCTACCTGAAGATTGGCGTGTGGGATGGCATGGAGGGGATGTGGCCCGCGGCCACTGCCGTGCTGGCGAACATGAATTTCACCAATCTTGACATCGCCGTCATGGCAAAGCTGGTCGATGTCGACCATATGGAGCCACTGGACGCGGCGGCAGTCTGGCTTGCCGAGAACGAGGAGCGGTGGCGGTCCTGGCTTCCCGGTTCTACGTAAGAATGAGTTCGCGGTGCGCGCATGGCGCCGCCGCGGAGCCATGGAAGGGGCGGTCCGCTTGATGCGGCCGCCCCCTTTTTCTGGGGACGGACCGCGAACGGTTCTGTCGGCCTGTTGCGGGGCGCGGGTCTTTCCGATTGCGGCCCGCCGCTCCAATAGCTAGTGCTTGCCCAAAAACCGATAAGAGTTATACTGATCAATGAGTTAGGTTCTAGATCCGATGGCGAAGTTTGCGCTGTTGCCACGAGATCGTCCGTTGGGCGGAGTTTGAGCCTGGTATAGTCTGGACTGACCTTTTGTCATCAATTCGCTTGTTTTGGCAATGAGTTAAAGTGCCGGTATCGGAGGCCGGGCGCTTTCGATGTTGCTCTTGCAGCGAAGTCCTTGTGCCCGCGGCGCGTTCAAAATTCCGGAATCTTCGCAAAGGAGTTCGGTATGAAGAAGCTGCGCCGCTTTGATCCGGGACAGGAGGGGATGAGGGTCGGGGATGTGTGGATTGACGCGAGGTCTCGAGACGACATTCCCAAGCTTCTGGGCGGCCTGCGGGACGTATACTTGAATGTCGAACTGCGGGAAGCGGTATTCCGGCTCCTGGAGGAGCGGATCGGGGGGGATGGCAATCGGGATGCTGTCGGTCCGGGGGTGTCCCTGTGGACGATTTTCGTGCTTGGGATGCTGAAGCGGAGACTTGGCTGCGACTTCGACCGGCTTCGGGAACACGCCGACACGCACCTGGTGCTGCGCCAACTGCTCGGGCACGGCGAGTATGACCCGGTGGAGTATTCCTACGACACGGTGCTGCGGGATATTTCGTTACTGGACGAGGACACGCTGCGAGCGATCAGGGACCTGGCGGGACGGTCCGGAATCCGGTTGTTCCGGGGTTGAACGGGGCATTTCCGGGGTTGCGCAGGCAGCATTTATCATTATACTGTACAAATAGTTAGATCGTATCCCGGGAAGCGGGACGCGGTGTGCTTCCGGGCAGTGGTCCGGAGTGGCGCGCTGCGGATTCCGGGATCTTTGCGTGGGAGTTTGCGATGCGGAAGCTGGGGCGTTTTGAGCCGATGCTCGGCCGGGCGGAGATTGGGGGGATCCAGATTGACGTGAAGTCGCGGGACGACATCCCGGCGATCCTGCTTGGCCTGCAGGGCCTGTATTTGAATGAGGCGGTGCGGGAGGCGGTTTTCGAGCTTCTGCTGGACCGGTTCGGGGAAGACCGCGATCTGACGGTCGGCCGTCCGGGGATGGAACTGTGGACGGTTCTCGTACTCGCGGTGCTGAAGCAAGGCCTTGGCTGCGACTTCGACCGGCTTCATGAACACGCCAACACGCACGTGGTGCTTCGCCAGCTGCTCGGGGACAGCGATTTGGACCCGGTGACGTATTCCTATGACCAGGTGATGCGGAATGTCTCGCTGCTGGACGAGGACACGCTGCGAGACATCAACGAACTGGTGGTGCGGCACGGTCACGACCTTTGCGGCCACGACGCTGGCGAGCAGTTGGCGGGCCGGTGCGACACCTTTGTCGTCGAGACGGATGTCCACTATCCCACCGACCGCAACCTGCTCTGGGACGCAGCCCGGGTGATGATACGGATCGCGGCCGAGCTGGCGGACGAATGGAACCTGACGGGCTGGCGCCAAGTCAAGCATCTTACGGTGACACTCCGGCGGCTGTATCAGCGGGTGGCGAGCACCCGGCGCTCGGAGGCCTGGCGGGAGGACGTCGACGCGTTCCTGGCCAAGTGCGAGGAACTTCTGGCGAAGGCGGAGGCCACGCGGGCCAGCCTGCTGGAGCGGGGCGCCCGGCCGGAGGAGCTCAAGGAACTCGACCGGTACATCGCGCATACGAAGCGCCAGATCGACCAGACGGACCGGAGGATCCTGCAGAGGGAGGAGATCCCCCAGAAGGAGAAGGTCTTTTCGGTCTTCGAGGAACATACGCGGTGGAACAGCAAGGGGAAGGCGGGCGTCCCCGTGGAACTGGGCGTTCCCGTCGCGATCGTCGAGGACCACCTCCTCGAGCACCGGATCCTGTGGGAGGGGAGCGACACCGATGCCGCGGTTCCCGTCATCGTGGCCACGCGGGAGCGCTTCCCGGAACTCGTCGCCTGCAGTTTCGACCGCGGCTTTCACAGCCCGCAAAACCAGGCCGCCCTCGGCGACACGCTGGA
Organism: Rhodobacterales bacterium; assembly: GCA_965222665.1. Classification (GTDB taxonomy): domain Bacteria; phylum Pseudomonadota; class Alphaproteobacteria; order Rhodobacterales; family CAZPXZ01; genus CAZPXZ01. The sequence goes on along the minus strand of CBDCUM010000012.1, from coordinate 2,321,669 downwards.
ACTCAACGCCATGCCCGCCAAGGGCCGCCTGCCCGCCAGCCGCCGCGAACACGAGGCGCAGCCGGACTTCGCACTGGCGCGCCAGCAGCATCCCGCCGTCGAGTCGGCAATCAACAATCTCGAGCAGCGCGGCCTGGACCGGGTGCGCACCCATGGCAAGGCTGGCTTCGCCCGCACGGTCGCCTTGTCCATCCTCGCTGCAAATGTGCTCCGTGTCGGTTTCTTGATCCGCGCACGGGAACGCGCACGACTCAAGTTCCTGCAACGAAAAGCTGCCTGACGTCGCCGGGAAACCGCGCCAGCGCAGCCCGGACCGGGCTGCCGGCGGCTCTCCATGCCCGATACTTCCAGAAATCACCAATATGGGCGCCAAAATCCCCGCCCGCCCGCCGTTTACCCCCAAATGTCGCTGACCAGGTCCACTTGACCCTGAATCCACCTGTCAGGTCGGGGTCAAACTTGACGGCAGAAGCCGGCTCAAACTCCAAAAAGGGGGTTTTTCGGCAGACACTAGCTAGCGGGGCTTGCTCCGGCCCGTTCCCGCCGCCTCGCGTTTGCCGGGATCCGGCTGCATCCCGTAGCCCGCGAAGCTGGCCAGTGTCTCCTCGATTGCGTCGTCACCAAGCAGAACCGGACCACCAATCGTCAGGCTGAGGAAGTACTGCCGGGCAATGGTTTCCAGTTCGATGGCTCGCCACATCGCTTTCGCCAGGCTTTCTCCGATGGTGATCATGCCGTGATTTGCGAGTAGGCATGCGGTGCGATCTCGCATGGCCTTGGCTGCCACTGTAGCCAGCGCCGCAGTTCCGTATCGCTCATAGCCGGCGCATCGCACCGAGTTTCCGCCGAACGCGGCCACCATGTAGTGGCAGGCCGGAATTTCCTTGCGCGCAATCGCCAGCGTCGTGCAATAGGTCGGGTGCGCATGTATGACGGCGGCCGCGTCCGCGCGCTCGACCAGGAGTTGCTGGTGCATGCGCCATTCGGTGGATGGCCTCAGGGGCCCTTCCCAGTGTCCGCTGCTGTCTTCCAGCGCCAGGGACGCGATCATCTCGGGCGTCATGGTGTCATATTGCACGGCTGAGGGCGAAATCAGCATCCGATCCTCGTATCGGACGGAGATGTTTCCGGATGTCCCCTGGTTGATGCCGCAGGAATTCATTTCCTGGCAGCGCTGGACGATTTCCGCCCGGAGCTCTCGCTCGGCTTTTCTCATTGTCGGCCTCTCTGATTGATTTCGCCGGCAGCCACGCGCCCGGCAAACCTTGCTGCCCCTGGGGCGCCAGTGGAATCGCGATTCGATTGCGGTGCTATTGCGGAACGCGCAGGGATGCCATCCGCCCGGTGGGGGACCCGCTGCAGGTGAAGGGGTGAAGTGTAAGCCCGGGTCGTGCCATTTGCACGATCCTCAAAGTCTGGCTGCAAGAATTCGATGGGCGATCTCCGCAAACCCCTGGCCGCCCCGGCGTCGGGCGATCCAGGCGGGCTCGGCCTCGATCCGGCCCCGGAACTGCGCCACATTCGCGACTCCGCAGGCATTCGGAAAGAAAGAGAACATCGGAGCGTCGTTCGGGCTGTCGCCGCAAAAAAGGATTCGTTCGCGCTCCTCGTCCAGGTCCAGGCGCAGGATCTCGAGTGCGAACCGGCGCGTCATCGACAGCTTGTCGTGGGTGCCGAACCAACCGTTCACGTGGATGGACGAAATCTTGGCCTGCGCGCCGCACTCGTTGAAGATCTCCCGGATCCGGTTGACCTCTGCTTCCGGAAGGGCAACGCCGTCCTCGCGGAAGTCGATCGCAAGATCCGTTTCCCGATAAGCCTGGTCCGCGGAGACCCGGGATCCGGGCACTTCTGCGAGGATCCTGTCGCGTATTCGGCGGAGTCCACGAGCTTTTTCTGCCCGGCTCTCGTCTTCCTCCGCGTACATCCTGCGCATCTGCCGTCCTTCCCGGTCGTAGGAGAAGCAGAGCCCGCCATTCTCCCCGACTACACCCGCCACGGGCCAGAACCGCGCAATCATGTCGCACCAGCCCGCGGGCCGGCCAGTAACCACGCCGACCCGCAATCCCGCATCATCGAGATGCTCGAGCGCGGAGTAGGCGCAGGCGGGCAACCGCCCATCGGTGGTGAGAGTATCGTCGATGTCCGCGAGGACCGTGTGGATGCCCGTCGCCGTCGCAGAGGGGATGTCGTGGATCGGACGCATCGGTGTCAGGTCTCCGCGGCGGCGAACTCGTCGAGCAATCCGGCATCGCAGGCCAGGTCTGCGAACGAGAAGCGGTTTCGCATTTCATGCCCGTGACGCACCGCCTCCCGGTAGAACTCGATCGGGATGCCGAGTTCGGCGGCGGTGGTCGGGGTGCCGGCGGCCCTGAGGAGGTCGCGCATGTCTGCGACCGGATCGATCCATTGGCGGCACACCGTCCGGAGCGAGGGCCAGATTGCCTGCAGCCGCTCGTTCATGCGCGCCGCTCCCGCTTTGTCCCGAGCCTTCTTCCGGTATTCGAATTCACACTGGGATCCGATGTCGGAACCCATCCGAGACGCCATTCCAGCGCTGTCAACGCGGGTTGGCTTCAGAATCGGCGGGGAGTCCCGCTCGAGAAGACACTGCTGGATGCGGCCCATGCTCAGCGAGGCGACCCCGACCTGCTGGCCATGAAGCGTTCCCGGGTGGCGGGATCCCGCAAAGCAGTCGATGTAATGGGAGATCTGGTGCTCTCCCATGGAGCCGTGGTTGGAAACGCCGGTGAAGTTCACGCCGAGGCCGGACAGCACCAGCGAGCGCGCCAGATAGCCGAGGGCCACGCGATCCCGCCTGCCAATGCCATCCGCGTGCAGCCTGAGGATTCGGGAATCCTCCTCCATGATTTCGTACGGCTCGTCGCGGAACGGCGTGCGGAGGAGGCGATGCGACATCCACCAGTCGATGCGGGCCACGCTGGAGCAGATGCAGTCCCCGAAGCCGGCCGCGGCCATGTGTGCCGGGGCCGCCGCGAACACCGCCAGATCAAGGAACACCCCTTTGGGCGAATGGGCCGGCAAGGAGGCCTTGAGACCATTCTCCAGGGTGATGGACGCGGTCTTCGACGCATATCCGTCCATGGACGGCGCGGTTCCGAATACTGCGTATGGTCGTCCGTCCTTTGCCGTGGTGTGCTTCACGAGGTCGTTCACGGTTCCGGAACCGACGGCCACTACCGTGTCCGCCCCGGCAATGCGGCCGGCAAGGGCGGCGGCGGCCGGCAGCGTGGCATGCGTGTGCACTGGCAGGACTGCCTCTTCGAGATCGAATCCGTGCGCTCGCAAGGCGCGGGCGATGCGCGCGCCGACGGCATCCCACGTGTCGGGGTCCGCCACGAGTGCGACTCGTCCCCGGATGCCCGCTGCCCGGGCGAGTTCCGCCTCGGCGCCGTCCAGGCTGTCGGCAATTTCAATCCGCTCGACCGCAGCCCGCGGGGCAGCCTCGCCCGTAAGCGGGTGAACCCAGCGTCCGAGGTAGATATCGTCAATGCCCTGCATCCAGCCGCCGGGCGGAGCGCCCGGCGGAATCGGGTCGCTTTCCGCGGGTTCCGATGGGATTGATTGCGCAGTGTCGGGCATGGCGGCAGACTACAAATTATGGTGACGATCGTCCATTTGGAATTTCGAAGGGATTCCTGATGCCGTTGCCGGGTTTCGGCTGGCGTGACTCGGGGAACGCTTCGCGCGCCGGAAGTTGTTGCTACCGCAATTGTGGACGAATATCGAACCTTCCGTCGCGTGGCTGCATTGCAGTGAGTCTTCCACCCGGGCGAATGCGGCACGAACTCCTGGCGATACGCGGGCTTGCGCCACGAATTTCCGGCTTTCGCGCGAAGCCGCCACCGGGTGAAGATCCGCTTGGCTCCGGACATTCCGGCGGAGGGCGACCGCAGCGGGCGGCTTGCGCAATTTCCGGATCGAGGCCGCCCGCTTTTCGCCGCAGCGAGCCGATGGCGTCACGATTCGGACACTGTGGCAGCGCCATGTCTCCTCGAGGCCGCGTGTGCTGGTGCCGAGCCTTGAACGGGACGCGGCTCACCGGGTTGCCCGGGAGCGTGGCATGGCCCCGCCTGGCGCATCGCCGCTGCAATTCGCCTTCCCTGCGCAAGGCGCTCTCGGGGGAAGCGCCGATGAGCGGGCGCCGGATCGGCCGGAACCGCAGGAACTGCCCGCCGTGTTCATGCGATACTGCGTCGCCGGGGCCAACGAGTGGCGGGATTTACTTTGAGCCGCGCCTTCCGGCCGCTGCCCGGCCCATCTGCCAGCCGATGAGGTGACGGCCCAGAGCCCGCCGGGGGAGGAGCAACGATGCGGGACGCCGTCATCGGAATTGACAGCTCGACCCAATCAACCAAGGCGATTGCGTGGAGCAGGGAAGGTGAAGCACTGGCCGAAGGCCGGGCACCGATCCCGATGGAAAAGCCGGAGCCCGGCCATGTCGAGCAGCGCCCGGAGGAATGGTGGGAATCGGCTCGAATCGCCTTGTGCGCCGTTGCCGACCAGATCGACCCGGCGCGGGTGGCGGGGCTGGCGATCTCGAACCAGCGTGAAACCGTGGCGTTCTTTGACGTCGAAGGAAAGTCGGTACGACCGGCGATCGTATGGCTGGATGAGCGCGCGCGGGAGGAAGTGCAGGCTTTCAGCCGCCGCATCGGCGCCGAGCGGTTCCATCGGATCACCGGCAAGCCGGTCGACATGACCCCGGTCGCGTACCGGCTCTCCTGGATGCGGCGCCATGCACCGGAAGATCTGCGGCGGTCAGCCCTGATCACCGATGTGCATGGCTCGCTGGCGGCGCGCCTTACCGGCACCGCGACGGCGAGTTGGACGAGCGCGGACCCCTTCGGCGTGTTCGACATCGTGGCCAAGGAATGGTCGCTGCCGATTCTCGACGCGCTCGGCCTTGGGCCCGGGCAATTCTCGGCGCTCGCGCGACCCGGGGGCCGGATCGGGGAACTCACACAAGCCGCGTCCAGAGCGACCGGCCTCCGGCCTGGCACGCCGCTCTTTGCCGGGGGCGGCGACGGCCAGTGCGCCGGACTCGGCGTCAACGCAGCGCGCCCAGGCGTTGTCTACATGAACCTTGGAACCGCCATCATCACGGGGACGTGGTCCGCCCAGCCAAATATCGAGCGGATCTGGAGAACCGTGACCTCGCCCACCGGGGAGGGATACTTCCTCGAAGGCTGCCAGAGAGCCGGCACTCTCCTGGTTGATTGGTTCATCGACAATTTCGCAGGCGGGCGTGCCGACACGACCGTGTTTGCCTCCCTCGAGGCGAAGGCAGCCTCTCTTCCCATCGGTTCGGAGGGAGCTATGAGCGCAAAACTCCGTTAGATTTGGATTTGAGGTTCCGTCGCTGAGGGGTTTGGGTGCCCTAGCGTAGCGGGCAAGTCCGGGATATTGAAGAGCTTTCCCATGTGTCTGGGATATTTCTGCGCGGCGTTTCGCGCGTCTTTTGCGTCCTTGCGGACTTGCCCCCTGTCGATGCAAGCGAAGCGCTTCGCCAAGGTGGTTTCTCCGTTCAGAATGATCTCCATATAGTGAGAGCTCTTCAGATTCTTCACCAAGGGCGCATCGGCGAGCATGGCGGTCAATCTGCGCGCCAATGCGCAGGTACCGCTTCTCCTGCGGTCGTCTCGTTTCAGGTCTCGGAAGAATTGCTCCATGAGATTGTTGGTGCGTTGCGGTTGAATCTGAACGCTTCCGTGAGCGCAATGAACGGTTATCGGGTCGGCAAAGAGCTTGTCCTGGTATTTGTCGATCTGTCGGACCATTTTCCCGTAGGTCTTGTCGGTGTCCGCGAGATGCCTGATCGCTCTGCTGTTTCGGAAAGCGGTCACCTTCTCCCGGATGGTTTGGAGATCCGTTTCGCCCGTGTCCTTGAGGCCGCCCTTGGTGTCTGGCAAGGCGATGCGCATCGCCTCGCGGAACTGTTCGAACACGATCATTCTGTGCTGCATCAGCGTCGCGATGTGTGACAAGTCCGGGTCCTTCAGGACCTGGCGCAGCGATGGAAGGGTGATCGTGCTGGCCATGGGTCCCGGCATTTGCGTCTTGATCTTTTTGAGAGCGGGCCAGGCATGCGCCAAGCGCTGATAAAGATTGAAATGAGGCCGATCGAAGGGGAATCCCAAGCCGTTTCCCTGGCTCTTGGCTTCCACAATCCATGCCGCGATCAGATAGGCTTCCACCGCTGGCGGCGGCCTCATCCCCTGCCGCTCCGCCTCGCCGGCGCGCAGATAGCGATGGAGGCTGCCAGTGTATTCCTGGTTGTTGTCAATGGCTGCCTTGAGTTCCCGCACCATGTTTCGCAGGGTTCCTCGAACGTTGTACGTCCTCAGGCGCCGCCGGATGGCGTTGTATGGGTCGGCCATCAAATCCTTGCCGATGTCTCTCAGGAAATGGAAATGGCAGACGGTGCCGGGAACTGCGGGAAAGACCTGTGCAACAGACTTCAGGATGGCGGTGCCCATGTCGTGAACCAGAGCAATGGGGTCCCCGTAGGCCGCCCGGACATCCTGGAGGAACGGAATGATCTGGTCGGAGTTTTCTGAAGGGATCTTGATGTTTCCGAGCACGATGCCGGACAATTCATCGATCGAACTCATCAGATGTGGGCTGTTTCCCTCGCAAGTGCCATCGAGATGCAGGATGTACCCGCCCCGCGACATCTGCATGAACTGTTTCAGCGATGCCTGGCTGTCCCGGTGCGCTCGGGACAGATAGACGATGAACTGCCGGCCAGGAACCTCGATCTCGCGCAACGAAATCGCGACATGGCGCAGCGCGAGCGCGGCCTGAACCGCCCGTTGGCTTTGACAGTGCTCGAACCGCGCCCGGCCCACATATTCGATCACGTCAAAACCGAACTTGCAGTGCGGCGCAACGAGGCGGTCGAGTTCGCCGGGCTTGACCACCCGCTTGCAGCGGCCACAGGCCCGGTACTTGAGGCGCGCATGGAACGTGCCGATATGGAGGGTTGCCACCGTGCGTCTTGCGGTCTTGTATGGCTTCAGCTCGCCGCCACAGGCGCAAGAGACCGCCCTCGGCTGAAAGTCGAACACCGGGGGGACGGGAAACAGATTGCGGGGGGCACAGGTCTCGATTTGTTGCTGGATCGCCCGTTGGAGTTCCTCGATCAGGAAGGAGGCACCGTTTTTTTTCCCGCCAACGCGGTGAGCACCTGATCGACCTGGGCCCGTGTCACGTATCGTCCCCGGCCGCGGAGCGCCTGTGTGATGGCGGCATGATCCAATTCCCATTGATGGCCGCGTATCGCCGTGGCCAGCACGTCGATGACCAACTCGCCAGGCAACGCGCCGCCGGTCCGGATGGCGCGGAACTGATGACGCGCCGCCATTTGTTCCTCGGCGCGGACCGGGTCCCCACTGAGATACACATAGACGCCGTCGAAAGCGTTGCGGGTGATCGCACCCTCGCGCACCAGAGCCAGCGGCGCGTTCTGCACACGGAGTTTCAGGGGCGCTTCCAGCTCATTGAGCGTGTATCCGGCGGCGGAATGCCCGACCCATGCCGCAATGGTGTCTTTCAAATTGCCGCACTTGGAGAAGCCGATGCCCTGGTGCCACCACAAGCCCGCCTCGTCAAAATCCGGGATTTCGGACAGCGTGTAATGGGCTCCGGCATGGGTGTAGCTTGCGAGGTAGCCCAGCGTCTTGAGGCGGCGGTACACACTGGAGCGCGAAGGATTTCGCAGCACCTCCACCAGTTCGGGCAGGGTTGCGACAAGGTGCTTCTTGAAGTGGGTGCGCAGCGCCTTGGCGGCATCGGACTTGGAGAGCATGGCAATCACTCTGTTATAGTTTAGCAACAGGATAGTACACTATATCAAACTGTGGCTGAAACTGCACGGAAATGAGGGTGTTCTTACGGAAATTGGACGGGATTGAGGGCACCGGAGAAGAATCGAGCAGTTTCGATGCTGGCGGCATGAAACAATTGCGATTCATATATTACACAAATTCAATGCGTTAGAGGAACTTAACGGAGTTTTGCGCTCATAGGGAGGGAGTGATGGTCTGCCCGTATCTCGCCGGCTGCATGGATCCCCACTGGGATCCGGCCGCCAGGGCGAGCTTTTCCGGCCTGGCGCCGACCCACGGCATCGGCCATCTGTACCGCGCGGTGCTCGAGGCCCTGTCATTGGAGAGCGCTCGGACCATCGAGGCCATGGACGCCCGCGGCCTCGAGCCCCGGCGGATCGTCGCCGTCGGAGGCGGGGCGAGGAACGATCTCTGGACGCGCATGGTCGCCGACTCCACAGGGCTGCCGCTCTCGATCAGCCGTAGCCTCGAGGCTTCTTCCCTCGGGGCCGGCATGTCGGCTGCGGTGGGATGCGGGTGGTATCCGGATTTTGATTCGGCGTCGGCGGGAATGAGTAGCGAAGATCGCGCCGTTCACCCCGACCCAAGCCTGCGTGCGGCCTGGAAAGAGCTGTCAGTTCGGCAAGCCGCGGCGTATCGACCCGGATGAAGAGCTGCCGTCGACCGGGCGATCATCGCCTCTGCGAACCACGAGGATGGAAAGGGCGTTGCACATGAGATTGCGGATGCTGAGATCTGCCTCCAGGCGGTGCGAATTTCAGCGTTGATGCGCGCTCCCGTTGGTGGGCCCCTCATTGAGGGCAAGCACGGGGATCCGGCCTCGGGGACCGGGGGTGATTGAGGAAATTGCGAGGCTCCGACTTGCAGATCTGCGCGGCGTTCCGAGTTCGGCGGCTGGTTGATTCCGCGTTTTTCGATGTGAAATTACGTTGACGGTTGGGATTCGACGGCAGTGCCCGGTTCGGTGAACACAATTCTTGCGCCCGATTCCCCGGATCCATCGATTCGGATCCGGAGGCTTTCCTGGATACTTTGCTCCATTCGCTGAGCGGTCCCACTGCGATTGGCGGCCCGTCCTTCCCCTTCGATGTTCTGGACGGCCGGATGGTCTGCTTCTCCAACCTCGAGGCGTTCGATTGCCATGATCCCGATGATCGTCCTGCGATGCGGCTACGGACTACGAAGTTTGCCGAGAGCGGCGTGCGCCGAATGGAACTGGAGACGACACTTGGCGGGAACCGCTCGACGGTTCACTACGCAATCAACCGACTTCGATCGAGGCGGTGGCGGGGTATCGCATGCGCCGCGTCGGGGACGCGGGCTCAGCGCGCTGGTTGCTGCGACGGTTCGGGAAGCGGATCCGCTTCCTGCACCGGGGCTTGGCGGCGGCGCGGCGGCGGGGCGGTGGCTCGGGGCCGCGGTGAGCACGTTCAGTCACAACCGCCGGGCAGAGTCGCTGGCAGCGAAGCAACGTCAGGTCGCCCGGACGCGCCGGTGGCGATGGACCCATTCCATGCGCTCTCCGGGGAAGCCGGAAAGCGCAGGACGCCGCAGCGACCGGGCCATCCACAGCCGTTGCAAGTGGACGGAAAAGGATAAAGGGCTCCGCTCACGGCCGGAGACTTGGCATCCGGTAGTCTGGATCCACCCCGGAAGTCGAGGTGTCGGACTGCACGCCTGATGTGATCAGCAGGGATTGGCAACCGGCACGCTTCGCACCAGCGATGTCGTGCGCAGGGCTGTCTCCGATCACGAGGCAGCGCTCGGCGGGCGGATTTCCGACTGCGCGAAGCCCGGCACGGAACATTTCCAGTCCTGGCTTGCCGAGCATTGCCACGCTGCCACCGGCGGACCGGTAGTCGTCGGCGATTCGGCCGGGGCCGAATCGCGCCGCTCCGCCTGCATATATGAGGTGATCAGGGTTGCAGCAGAGGGCTGGAATGCCCCGCTCTGCAAGGGGCCGGAGGCGCGCCGCGTATTCCTCCCTCGCATGGCGGAGGGGATCGGCGCCGGTGATCAGGACAAGCCGCGCCCGCGCGTCCGACCTCGCTTTCTTCAGCGGAAGCGAATCGAGGGAATCGGAGCCCGATACGGAGGCGACCACGAGGATTTCGTCGCCGGGGCGCAGCGTCCCCTCGGCCAGCATCTCGGCCAGCCTCGTGGTGGCGAGCCCGCCCGAGGTGACGGCTTCGCGGTAATGCGCACGGAGGAAGCCGAGATCCGACAGCCTTCCTGCGTTCGCTACCGGTGAGCGACCGGAATTGGTGAGCACCGCAATCGGTATTCCGCGCGTGCCCAGCCAGGCCATCGCCGCAAGCGCGCCTTCGAATGCGCGGACGCCGTCATGGAGGACACCGAATTGGTCGGCGAGGACGGCATCGAATCGCTCCGCGATTTCCGCGAGCGCTGTGATCGCCCGGGTCAAACGGCCGCTCCGGCACCTGCCATGGCAAGCCTCGCCGTGCCGGCCGCTGCCTCTCCCGAAAGGGCGGGTGCTGGCGGTACGCCAAGAATCCGGACACGAAGGCGGGTCCAGCAATCGTTGGCGGCCCCTCCGCCGACCGACCGGATGCAGGCCAGCGGCGGAGCGCCGAGCTCGGAGAGGCGCCGGTAGCCAAGCCGCTCGGTCCGGGCAATTCCCTCGAGGAGGCCGTGCAGGAACGCGGCGTCATCGTCGGGGCGTGGCGTGAGGCGCGGGGCGAGCGTCGGGTCGGCAACGGGAAACCGCTCGCCGGGGCGGGGCAGGACAACGTAATCGAGCCCGCTGTCGGTCTCCGGGTCAATCCGCAGGCTGAGCCGTGCGATTTCCTCTGGAGCGAAGAACTGCAGAAGTGCCGCACCGCCCGAATTCGAGGCGCCGCCGGCCAGCCATGAGTCGCCGATCCGGTGGCTGTAGATGCCGTATTCTGGGGAGAAGACGGGCCGGTCCGACAGAAGCTTCAGCGTCATCGTGGAGCCAAGCGCCGTTACACCGTCTCCCGGCTTTCGCGCGCCGGTCGCCCAGAATGATGCGCATCCATCCGTGAAGCCCGCAATGATCGGCACGCCGGCCGGCAGTCCGAGACTGCCGCAGGTCCGGGCTGTCTCTGTGCCAGAGGAAACCACCTCGGGCAGGAGCCGCCGGTCCAGCGGGGTCTCGGAAAGCCAATCCGGCCAGCGTCGCTGGACCGGGTCGTAGCCCGTCTTGAGGCAATTGCTTTCGTCGGAGGGAACCGGATGGCCCGCGAGCTGTTCCGCAACCCAGTCTGCCTGGTGAAGAATGCGGGTTGCTCCGGGCCGGTCTTGCAGGACCATGGCGCGGGCGAGCGCCGACGCGGCTCCGTGAGCGGCGCTCTCACGCGGGGCTGCAGCTCCGATTGCGCGCACCAGGTCCGGCCGGTCGACCGCATCGTTGTACATGAGCGCATGTCCGATGGGGCCGCCATCGGCGGTTGCGGCCAGAACCGTGCCGGACGTCGCGTCGACCGACAGCGCTTCGATGGTCCGCCCATCGAGCCTCTCCAGCAATTCGGCAAGCGCTGTCTCAATGGCCGCGAGCCACACTGCCGGATCCCGCCGCGTGCGGTCCCCGGCATCCATTCCCTTCTGGGCCAGGGCGACTGGACGGCTTCCGGAATCGAGGGCAGCGACACGGGCGCCCGAGGTTCCGAGGTCGATGCCCAGGAATACGCCCTCGCTCACGCCGGTTCTCCCGCCTGCGTGTTCAGGGCCTGCCGCTGCTTCTCTGCATCCCAGTTCAGCAGCGCGAACTCGTCGGCTTCCCGGAGGCGCACAACCGGTGCGTTCGGATCCATGCGGGCAATCACGTCGCCGAGGCACCGGACAAGGGCCCGGGTCGGGCGCGAAGCGTCCTTCCGGATCGCGGCGCCTTCACCCTCGAGCATCACAATTCCCCTGCGCGGCTCCCGGTCGGCAGGAATGCCGGGATCGGCGCCCCGCGGTGCAGCCAGCACCCCGGGGCCGAGAAAGACGAGATGATCAGGATAGAGGCTGGAGCCGCGCGCGAGCGCAAGCCGCGCCGGGTCTCTGGCGATCGCCTGCGTTGCCCGGTCGGGAGCGGGAATCCAGCCCGTGCCCAGGAGCCGCGCCGCAAGTCCCGGATCCGGTTCGGCGTCAGGGGCGATTCGTTCGGGAGCCAGCCTCCGGCTCGCCTCGAGAAGCGCGGCCTCTGCCTCCGAGACGGTGTTGCCGCATGCGATGAGGCCATGGTTTCCAAGCACGATGACGCGCGTGTTCGGGCGGAGGCGTGCGTGTATGGACCGCGCGAGCTCTGCGCCGGGCTTCACATAGGGAACGAAGATGGCGTTCATGCCGGAAAGGCGCTCCGCTGCCACGGCTTCGGCGTCGGTGCGGACGGCCACCGCGATGGTCGAGACGCAGTGGGTGTGCAGCACAACGCTCCAAGGCAACAAGGCATGCACCGGGGTCTCGATTGATGCGCGAAGGCCGGCCGCCCTTGCTTCTTCGGCGACGAAATTCGATGGTTCCTCTGCCCGCGGATCGTTGGCCCCCAGGGCCGTCCGCATGTCTCCGGCATGCACCGGCACCATGATGCCGCCGGCCTCCGCGTCGGCCAGCCAGGTGCCGGACGCTTTGATCCACATTGCGCTTCCAGACTTCAGCGAAGTGTTTCCGCCGGGTCCCTGGACCTGGAGAGGGTCGCGGCCCAGTCGGGTCGAGGCCGCGAGGAGGGCGCGGTATTCCGCGCTTGCCTGCAGGTCTGCGTATTCCGTCATCGGTTTGCCTCGTTCTGTGCCAGCCACGCTTCCAGCGCCGCGCGCTCCTGCCCGGAGAGGGAAAAGGCGTGCTTGGTGCGGCGCTCCAGGATGTCCTCCGCGCACCGGGCCCATTCGTTCCTGACCAAATGGCCGGCCTCGCGCTCGTACAGCAGGCCGCCGAAATGCTGGCCGAGGTCTTCGATCGACCGCGCGTCAGCCAGCACGCTCGTGGCCTCCGTGCCGTAGCATCGGGCATAGTGCAGCGCGAGACGCTCGCCGAGCCAGGGATAGGACCGTCGGAATTCGGCAAGCCAGCCTTCGAAGTCCGCTCCGGGCATGCCGCCGCCGGGAAGGGGCGCAGTTGCGGTCCAGCTGGCACCCATTTCCGCGAAGTATGGCCGGAGTCGCTCCAAACCGTGCTCGGCGAGCTTTCGGTAGGTTGTCAGCTTTCCGCCAAAGGCCGAAATCAGTGGCGCCTGCTCACCGCCCGGGGGATCACCCGAAAGGTCGAACCGGTAATCCCGTGTCACCGCAGAGACGCCCTTTTTCTCATCATCATCGAACAGCGGCCGCACTCCGGAGTAGGTCCAGAGCACATCCTCCGCCCGATGCTGCTTGCGGAAATACCGGTTCAGGATCGCGATCAGGTACTCGATCTCGCTGGCGCTGATATAGACATCCTCAGGCCGTCCATCGTACGGAACATCCGTGGTTCCGATGAGGGCGAGATCGTCCTGAAAGGGATTGACGAAGATGATCCGCCGGTCCGGAGACTGAAGCACATAGCCGTGGCTGCCATCCCACCAGCGTTTCACGATGACGTGACTGCCCTTGACGAGTCTGATTCTCCTTGTCGCGTTCGAACCGGCCGCATTGGCAAGAACTGATTCCACCCAGGGTCCTGCCGCGTTGAATATCGCGCGGGCTGCGACCCGCCTCTCGCTGCCGTTCTCGCGGCTGCGGAGAACCGCTTGCCACAGCCGCCCTTCGCGGTGTGCGGAAACGCATTCGGTGCGGACAAGGATTTCGGCGCCGCGCCGCGCGGCGTCCATGGCGTTCAGCACGACCAGCCGGGAATCATCGATCCAGACGTCCCAGTAGGCAAAGGCCTTGCGGAATTGTTCCTGCAAGGGTCCGCCCTCGGGAACGCTGCCGAGGTTCAGTGTCGCGGACCCTGGTATCCGCTTTCGCCCGCCAAGATTGTCGTAGAGAAACAGGCCGAGGCGAATCAGCCAGCGCGGCCGTTGCTCCGGACTGTGCGCCAGGACGAGGCGGAGCGGCCACCCCAGATGCGGGGCGATGGACAGGATCACTTCCCGCTCGATCAGGGCTTCGCGAACCAGGCGGAACTCGTAGTGTTCAAGATACCGGAGACCGCCATGGATGTATTTTCCGGTGCGCGACGATGTTCCCTCGGCAAGATCGTCCTTCTCGCAGAGGATCACCGACAGCCCCCGGCCAGCCGCATCACGCGCGATGCCAGCGCCGTTGATCCCGCCGCCCACGACCAGGAGGTCCGCGGGCTCCTGCATCAATTGATTCATTGGGTAGCCGACTACTTTGGGAGTGTGGTTGCGTTCAGCAGGGATTGAGGGCCGGTTCGCCGCGGATCCAGCGGCGCACCTCCTCGGCCGCCATGGCGGCGGCGGTCCTGGCAGTTCGGATCGAGGCGCCGCTGATATGCGGCGTCAGGGTCACGTTGGGCAAGGCCAGGAGAGGCGAGTCCGGCGGCACCGGTTCGACCGGGAAGGTCTCGAGCATCGCGCTCCGGATCCGGCCGCCCCTGAGCGCCACATACAGGGCGTCGTAGTCGACCAGGGACCCGCGGGCCGTATTGACCAGGGTGCTGCCAGGCTTCATGAGGGAGATTGCCCTGGCATCGATCATGCCATTCGTCTCGGCAGTCGCGCGGGCGTGCAGCGTGACAATATCCGACTCGCGCAAGAGCGCATCCAGGCTGGCAGGCGAGGCGCCATCCGCGCCGCCGCCGTCCAATACGGCGTAGGGGTCGTGCGCCAGGATGCGGCAGCCGAAGGGGTTCAGCAGCCGGGCGACCCGCCGGCCGATCTCCCCGAATCCGACAATGCCGACAGTAAGGTCCGCGAGTTCGTTACCCGCCGTATCCGCGCGGTACAGATCGCTGCGGAACTCGCCGCGCCGGAGGGCATCATGGCCCCGGGTGATGTTGCGGGTTTCCACCAGGATGGCCGCGATCGTGAATTCGGCAACGGCAGACGCGTTGCGCCCGGGCGCATTGGCCACCCGGACTCCGTGCTGTTCTGCTGCGTCCAGATCGACATTGACGGGCCCGCCCCTGGCGACGACCACCAGTCTCAACTCCTGTGCCCGTTCAAACACGGAAGCGGGAAGCGGCGCCAACTGGGTCACGAGGGCGGGCGCCGAGCCCAGATGTGCGAGCACCTGTTCCGGTGTGCCCATGTATTCACGCACCGGTTCCAGTTCTGGCGCGTGAGGCGCCTGTTGCACTGGCTCGTCCGGCCACGGCAGGTCCATCACCGTGCACCGTATTTCCCCGCCGCATGCTTTCTCCAGTTCCTCCCTGAACATTGACGAGAGCATGAAGCGGTCTCCAATGATGGCGACCTCCACGGTCATGACTGATTTCTCCAGAGCGCGGCCTGAGCCGACCAGACCGGTGCGAGTGCGACGCGGGATTGCAGGTATGCCTTGAACAGCCGGTCGTAGATCGGCGCAAGATCCGCGTCGGGCTGTTCCGGATCCTGTAGAAGCGGGAGCACCCAGGCGTCGGTCGCATCGCTGACGGACCCGAAGATTCCCTGCTGGACGGCGGCGATCATGGCGGCACCGGCGGCGCCGGCTTCAGGCTGGGCGATGGCGCGCACCGGGCGGTTGAGCGCAGCCGCAAGGAGTTGACGAATGATCGGGGACCGCGCGGCACCTCCGGTTACGCGGATTTCCCCAGGGGTCTCGCCGAGGGCGGCGTAGCAGTCCCGTGCAGCTAAAACGAGGCCGTCATAGACGGCACGCAGCATTTCGAACCAGCCTGTGGATTGATCCAGGCCCGTGAAGCTTGCCCGGGCGTCCGGCTCGGTGAACGGTCCGCGTTCGCCAGCGCTCGAGATGTAGGGGTGGAACATGGCGGCACCGGGCCGGGCCGCAAGAACCTTCCGGTCTACGCCGGCAAGCAAGTCTTCGGCGCGGCGTTCGACGCCCTCGGCGCGCAGGATTTCCGAGGCAATCCCGAGCGCCCAGTCGATATTGAGCGTTGCGGCCATGTTGGTCTGCATTTGCGCGAAGGCGCCCCCGGGGATGGGCATCGTGTAACCGCTTTGCGCCTCGTTCAGGACCACGGAATCGGCATCGCGCGCGTAGCGCATGTGCACGCCCGTCGAGCCAAGCACGGTCAGTCCCGGTTCGGCGGCAGGATCGCAGATGCCGGCGCCAATGGCGGAACACATCACATCGATGAGGCCGAGGACAACCGGAAGTCCTTGCGGCAGACCTGTCGCCTTCGCGGCGTCCGCTGTCAATCCATGGGCTTCGCGCGATCCGTCTACGATTGGCGGAAGGAGGTGGCGGAGATGCGCAAGGCCCAGCGCTTCGATGGCTTCATCGCTGTAGTCGCCGGTGCGAAAATTGCCGAACGTGAATCCTGCCTCCGAGGGGTCGGAGGCAAGGACTCCGGTGAGATTCAGATAGAGCCAGTCCTTGCAATGCACCGCGCTTGCGGCCCGGGCAAGAAGGTCCGGCGCGTGGCGCATCATCCAGTTCAGATGCGTCCGCATCTGGCAGACGTTGATGCCGCTTCCGGTATGCCGGTAGACGATCTCGGCCGCGCTGCTCTCAGCCAGAGCCCTGGCCTCGTCGGCTGCGCGCGCATCCAGCCAGAGCCACCCGTCATGCACCGGCTCCTGATTCGCATCCAGGAGCCAGGTGCCGTCGCCTTGGCCGGTCACCGCAAGGGCCAGGGCGCGCTGAGGCAACTCCGCGACGTGTTCCCCGAGATCCGAAAGCGTCGAGGCGGTGTCCGCCCATGTGCGCCACATGTCCTGCTCGACCCCGCCGTCGGGAAGCTGCCGGTAGGTGTTGCGCCGGCTTGCGATGCCGAGTTGGCGCCCGGAAACGTCGAAGGCAATCGCCTTGATGACGGATGTTCCGGCATCGACGCTTACGATTACGTCCTTGTTCATGCTGGTTCCTGTCCGCATTCGATTGCGCGGCCCTGATCGGTCCCGCCGGGGAACGGCGCAGGGCAGCCGGTCCTGCTGCGAAGCCGCCGGCACGCGCGCATTCTAGCGGTTGGCCGCACCTCGTTTTTCATTCGGCGCGGAAAGAAGGTATGCGAGAACCCAGGGCCGGGGGCGCGTCGTGGCCCCGAAATCCCGGACGCGGGCCAGGAGTCGCGCGGGCCGGGCGTTCGCGGCCATTCGGTCCGCAATCCGGCTCCGGCCTGCCTACCGGCGACCGGAACAGCCGAACCACACAGGTTGAAGTCAGCCTTGCGGGAAGATGCCCCAAAACGGGGGTCAGTCCGTGCCCGAGATTCGTGTGTCGGACTGGCCAAAGACATCGCCTCTCCTCCGGGGACGTGGCGCGCCATGCTGCGTGGCTCGCCGGCCTCCTTCTACCCGTGGCCAGAACCGCAATCGGGCTCGGTGTCCGGTGGTTCATCCAGTTCCTGTCGGGAGCTTCTGCAGCGCGCTGCTACGCCGCGGGGAGGCGATCATGGTGCCGACGGTTTCGAGACGGCTACTCCGGCGCCTCCGGAGCGCCAGATTTCCAGGGAAATTCTGGGGGAGGGAACTACGGGTATATCGACCGAATGTCAAACTAGCCGCTTGCGTGATTGACAAGACTGCCGCCTTGTTTGGTGCCGGATGCGGGGGGTCCAGGACAGGTCCCCAACCGCAAGGCAGGAAGCAAGACAACCGTTTCCGCGGCGCGCCGATCCGCACGGGGCGGTAGTAGTCTATTGCAGGCTGGCGGCGAAGCGGAACGGTCCCCGGCAGGAGCGAGGTTTGCACGATGGCCGCCCGAACGGAATCCAGCCCGAGCGAGCTCCAGCTTTCCGCTCCGCCTTCTGTCGGCTCCAGCAGCGACGTGCCCGTCGCGGACGTAATCGCACATCTGCAGGAGTTCTCGGAATTCGGTGGTCGGACCGCTACCGAAACCGCTGACGGCATCCCGTATCTCGTCAACGCCTTCTGGACCTCCGGGCAGAGGCAATCGCATTCGCTTCACGAGGTGTCGTACAGGGCCTGCTTCAAGGCCCAGTTGCCGGCGTTCTTCATCTCCCGCTTGACCCGTCGCGGCGATTCGGTGCTGGATCCTTTCATGGGCCGTGGTACGACGCCGGTGCAGGCGATCCTCATGGGCAGACGGGCACTCGGCAACGACATCAATCCCCTGTCCGTGTTGCTCGCAAGACCCCGATTGCGCAATGTGGCGGTCGAGCAGGTCGCCCAGGCGCTCCTCGAGATCGACTGGTTCCGCGGAGCTTGCCAGACCGATCGGGAAGCGGACGAGGGCTGCGGCCTTCTGGCTTTCTACCATCCCCGCACCCTCGTCCAACTGCAGTCCCTGCGCCAATGGATCGCCGAATACGCGCCACAGGGCACCGACCCCGGCCCGGTTTGCGACTGGATCAGGATGGTCGCGATCAATCGGCTGTCGGGGCATTCGCCGGGCTTTTTCTCCGGACGATCCATGCCACCCAACCAGGCCGTGTCCGCCGCGTCGCAGAGAAAGATCAACGCGAAGCTCGGGCTTGAACCTCCAGAGCGGGATGTCTCCCGGCTGATCCTCAGGAAGACCAGATCGCTTCTCCGGAGCGGCTCTGTGCCGGAGGGCTCCCGGTGGCGGCTTCAAACCGGACCGGCTTGGGACCTGGAAATCGTAGACGACGGAACGGTGGATCTCGTGGTCACCTCGCCGCCCTTTCTGGACACCGTAGACTACGGGACCGACAACTGGTTGCGGTGCTGGTTCGCGGGGATCGATGGCAAGGACATCGCGATCGACATGCATCGGACCGAGGCCGCGTGGGAGGCGATGGTCCGGCAGGCGCTCACCGAACAGGCGCGCGTCCTGCGACCGGGCGGCCATGTGGCGTTCGAGGTCGGGGAGGTGCGCAACGGGCGGGTGCTACTCGAGCGGATCGTCTGGCGCGCTGCGGAGGGCCTGCCGTTCCGGCGCCTTTGCGTGATCGTCAATCAGCAGCGATTCACCAAGACGTCACACATCTGGGGCGTATCCAACAGCCGGGTTGGCACCAACACGAACCGAATCGTCCTTCTGCAGCGCTGCTGACAGCGCTTCCGGCAAGCCGCCCCGGAACTCCGCTTCCGCCTACGCTGACTCCCGGGAATCGAGGGGCCGGCAGGCGCGCCGAAGCCATTGCCGGGTCTCCGGGCCGGCGAGGGGGCCAATCTCCTCCCACACTCGGGCGTGGTAGGAGTCGAGCCATAGCCGCTCTGAATGCTCGAGCAATTCGGGCCGCAGCGGACGAAGATCGATCGGGGCGAGCGTAAGGGTCTCGAAGGCGAGGCGGGCGGGATGGCCTCCCTCGGCGGGCGCAGCCGCCTTGCACGCGAGGAGATTCTCAATTCTCACGCCGTAGGAGCCGGGAACATAGAGCCCCGGCTCGTTGGACAGGACGAGTCCGGGCTGAAGCGGGCGTGCGCCTCCTGGTCCCCGCGGCGAAATGGAGAACGGGCCTTCGTGCACGCTCAGGCCGGCACCAACCCCATGTCCGGTGCCATGGGCGTAGTCCAGCCCGTTCCGCCACAGAATCTCGCGGGTAATCCCGTCGAGTGCCATTCCCGTGGCGTAGTCGGGAAATTCGAGGGTGGATAACCGGATCATGGCCCGCAGAACCAGCGTGTACGCTGTCCGGGCTTCCTCCGGAACCGTCCCCAACGCGATGGTTCGGGTAATGTCAGTGGTTCCGGTGCGGAACTGGCCTCCGGAATCGACCAGAAGGAATTCGCCCCGTCGGAGGCGCCGGTTGCTCGTCCGGCTTACGCGGTAATGCGGAAGCGCGGCGTTTGGGCCCGAAGCCGAAATCGTGTCAAAGGCGATGCCGTGCAGCGCCCCGCTCGCGATCCGGTGACGCTCCAGCGCCTCTACGGCTTCAATTTCCGTGAGGCCGTCCTCGGGCCAGCACCGGTCCAGCCAGCACAGGAATGCGGCCATTGCCGCGCCATCAAGCCTGTGCGCCTCGCGCATTCCCTCGAGTTCCGCCTGGTTCTTCAGCGCTTTCGGAACTGCGGCGGGGTCTGGGCTGTCGGCGGGGACGGCCCCGCGTGCCTCGGCGAGCAGGCGGAGGCTGTCCGGCGCCGCATCCGGATCGACCGCAAGCGATTTGCCGGCAAAGGAAGCGAGCGCGCTGCCGAGGTCGGCAGGCGGGGCCAGCCGCACGCCGTCTCCGAGGTGCTCCCGAACCGTTTCCCCGATGCGCGACGGCTCGACCAGCAGGGTCGCCTCTCCGTCGGACCGCAGCACGGCGCGAGCCTGGACCAGCGGAGTATGCGGCGTGTCGCCGCCCCGGATATTGAACAGCCAGCAAACGGAATCCGGGCTGGCGATCAGGGCGCCAGCCATACCTCGGGCCCGCAGCGTTGCTGCGAGGCGATGCCGTTTCGCGTTGCTCGATTCACCCGCGAGACCCGGCGGCAGGGCGCGAACCGGCGCGGAAGGTGCCTCCGGACGGTCCTGCCACAGTTCGTCGATGGGGTTCGAATCGACACGCAGGACCTGGGCGCCCGCTCGCTTGAGGCGGCGGAGGAAATTGATGGAGTGCAGCCAGGGGTCGGCGGCAATCGGCATGCCGTCCTGCAGGTGCTCCTTGATCCAGGCGACGGGGGTCGAACGGTGTACGTTGCCGATCTCGAACTGCGAGGCATCCGTCTGCGCTCTGCCTTGCTCGAGGTAGCGGCCATCGAGGAAGAGAATTGCGCGGTCCGGCAGCAGCAGGCACAATCCTGCAGATCCCGTAAAGCCCGTCGCCCAGGCGAGTCGCTCGTCCGAGGGGGCGACGAATTCGCCGAGATAGGCGTCGGAGCGGGGAATGAGCAGGGCCTCCGCGTCCAGCTCCGGGAGCTTGGCGCGAAGCGCGGCGAGGCGCGCAGGAACGGCTGTGCGATGGTCCGGAATCTCGAAGGATTGGAAGCGGGCCATGGGACCTCCAAAGGGGAGGGCGGGTCAGTTCCGACTTGCGGGCGCCAGGAACGCTGCAAGCACGGTCTTGACGCCGGTCTGGAATTCAACCTGCACGTGCTTGTCGTCCGACCGCTGCACTTCGCCGTAGCCGAACTTCACGTGGAACACCCGCTCCTGGACCTTGAAACGCGAAAGGGATCTGGTTCCCGCAAGCTTTGCCACCCCGTCACTGGCGCGGGAAAGATTTTTCTGCATGCGGCTCCATCCTGGTGACAGGTATTGCTCCGAACGCGCCGCAGCAGCCTCGAGCCGGGACGACGACGGGATGTCGGTATCGAATCCATCCTGGAGGTAGTGGACGCTGGCATCCGGGAGTTCAGTCAGAAATCGGGACGGCGTGCGGTACTGGAAGGAGCCGAAAGCGAACCGCCGGGCCGCGTAGGTGATGGCGACGTTCTTGCGTGCCCGGGTTACGGCAACATGCGCGATGCGGCGCTCTTCCTCGAGTCCGTGTGGCCTCCGCTCCTCCAGGGACCTCGGGGAGGGGAACGTCTCATCTTCCCATCCCGGCAGGAACACGGTGTCAAACTCCAGACCCTTGGCAGCATGGATGGTCATCAGGCTGATCCGCTCCGGCCCCGAATCCGACTCGTCCTCGTTCACGAGCGCCACGTGCTCCAGAAAGGCCCTGACGCTGTCGAAGCGTTCCAGGGTCGTGAGGAACTCCTCGAGATTCTCGACCCGGCCAGCCGAGTCCGGTGTCTTCTCGTTCCGCCACATGGCAAGATAGCCGGACTCCTCCAAAATGCTGGCGGCGATCTTCGCCGGGGGCTCGCCGGCCTCGCAGGCTGCCTGCCAGCCCTGGATCTGCCCTGCAAGGGAAGCAAGCTCAGGGCCGGCCCTGCCTCGGACTTTCGATTGGGCCAGCGCTGCATACGCGGCATCCGCGACGGGCAAGTTCTGCTCCTGCCCCGTCTGTCGCACGGCGGCGACACTGACCGGGCCAATTCCCCGGCGGGGGCGATTCGCAACGCGGGAGAACGAGAGGAAGGCGTGGGGAAAAGCGGCCAGTTGCAGATACGACACCGCGTCCCGGACTTCCATCCGGTCGAAGAAACGGGGCCCGCCGACGACACGGTACGGAATTCCCGACACCGCCAACTGCGACTCGAGCGCGTTCATCAGGAACGACGCCCTTACCAGGATCGCGATTTCCGCCGGCGGCACGCGGCCGCGCTCCCGGCGCCCGGCGATGCTCTCGATTTCATCCGCAACCCATTTCGCCTCCGATTGTCCGTCGGAGAAACTGCACACCCGAACCTTCTGTCCTTCGCCAAGGTCACTCCAGAGGGTCTTGCCGAGCCGCGCGCTGTTTGCTCGCAGCAGGCTGGCGCCGACCGACAGTATGTGCTGCGTGGAACGGTAGTTCTGTTCGAGGCGGATCACCCGGGCGCTCGCAAAATCACGCTCGAACCGGAGGATGTGGCCCACTTCCGCTCCGCGCCATCCATAGATCGCCTGGTCGTCGTCGCCAACGCAGCAAATGTTGCTGCCCTCTTTTGCGATCAGCCGCAGCCACAGGTACTGCGCGACATTGACGTCCTGATACTCGTCGACGAGGATGTGCTCGAATTTTTGCCGGTAGTTTTCCGCGACCTCGGGATGCTGTTGGAAGATCCGGACGACGAGCATGATGAGATCGCCGAAATCGGCTGCGTTGAGCCTCGTCAGGCGCTTCGAATATTCCTTGTAGACTTCGAGTCCCTTGCCCTCGGCAAACTGACCGGCTTCATCAGCGGGAATATCTGCCGGGCCCTGTGCGCGGTTCTTCCAGCGATCGATCCATGCGGCCAGGGCTTTCGGCGACCAAAGCTTCTGGTTGACGTCCAGGTCGCGGAGGATTTCCTGCAGCAGCCGGGTCGAGTCATCGCGGTCGAGAATGGCGAAATCCGGTTGCAGCCCGGCCATTTCCGCATGCCGGCGCAGGATGCGGGCGGAGAGGGAGTGGAATGTTCCCATCCATTCCGGCCGCAAAGCCTCGTCACCGCCGAATTGCGCGGCCACGCGCTCCCGCATTTCGCGGGCGGCCTTGTTGGTAAACGTAACCGCCAGAACCTGCCACGGCCTTACGTGCTCGCTGCGGAGAAGCTCTGCAAGACGGGCTGTCAGAGCGCTGGTCTTCCCGGTTCCCGCACCCGCCAGCACCAGCAGCGGGCCGTCCGGGTGTTCGACAACTTCCCGTTGCTCGGTGTTGAGGATCGGCGTTCCGCCGCTATGCGAATTGGCGATTGCGCACCTCACCTGCGGGATTCGGGGAACAGCGTGCCACCATTGCGGAGTGGAGGCGACGCCCGGATTCGAACCGGGGTAGACGGATTTGCAGTCCGCTGCGTAGCCACTCCGCCACGTCGCCGATTCCCAAGGAGTATGCCACGGGGCCGAGCTTCCGGCAATTGCCTGCCGGGCGCGGTCGTTGAGCAGAAACACGGGGCGGGCATTCCTGACAAGAGCCGCGGGGCAGGGCTATACTGGTTCCAGGCTGAAACATACAGGTTGCTGGCCAGTCAATGAACGAAACCGACTGCGCGGCTCTCCGGCGGACCATGGTGGATTGCCAGATTCGCCCGGCTGACGTCACTGATTACGGAATCATCGAGGCGCTGCTCTGGGCGCCGCGCGAGCGGTTCCTGCCTGAGCGGCTGCGCCCGTTTGCCTATGCTGACCGGGATTTTCGCTTGCCGGGAGGCCAGGTACTTCTTGCCCCCCGCACATTTGCCAAGATGCTGCAGGTGGCCCGGGTCGGACCCTCGGACATGGTTCTGGATCTCGGCTGCGCGTACGGATATTCCGCTGCCGTTCTTTCACGGCTGGCCGAGGCGGTCGTGGCGCTGGAGCCCGACGCTGCTGTTGCCGATGAGGCGACAGCGATCCTGGCGGATCTGGGCGTCGAAAATTGCGCTGTCCTGTCGGCGCCGCTTGCAGAGGGAGTCCCGGAACACGGCCCATTCGACGTCATTCTGGTCGAGGGCGGTGTCGGGCGGCTTCCGGGTGCGCTCCTGACGCAATTGAAGGACGGTGGCCGCCTCGTCGCTGTCCATGTCGGCGAAATCGACGGCGAGTGCCGGGTTCGCACGCGCTCGGGTGACGCGTATGGCCATGTCAGTGGGTTCGACGCCGTGGCGCCGGTCCTCTCCGGCTTTGAGGCTAGGAAGGAGTTTGTATTCTGATGCGCGCCATTCGTTCGCGTCTACGGTTACCGTTGCGCGCCCGCTGGGCGCTGGTGCCAATTTGGAGTATGCTCGCTGTCTTCGCGCTCGGGACGCCGACGGTGCCCGCGTTCGACATACAGGCAGTCCTGCAGCAGGCATTCGCTTCCAGTTCGTTTATGCGCTCGGCGTCCGTATCGCTTCAGGCAGAGGAGGCGCGGCTCGCCCAGGCGCTTGCCGAGCGCGGCGTATCGATTTCACTGAACTCACGCTACCAGGGTGTCCATATCCGCGATGGCAGCGCAAGCACGGACAAGGCCACCGGTTCTCTCTTTTTCGAGGCGTCCCAGAGCCTGTTTGACGACGGCCGGGTTGAGGCGCGGATCGCCGAAGCCGGGTCCCGGGTCGCGGCGGCGGCTGCCCGGCTCAAGCTGGCGGAACAGCAGTTGCTGCTGGGAGCGGTTGATGCGTATATCCGTATTCTCGAAGGTGAGCGCCTGCTGGAGCTTGCATCGGCCAGCCGTAGAACGCTGGAGAGCGAACTCGCAGCAGCCCGAGACCGTTTCGAACTCGGTAGCGGAACCCGGACCGCTGTCGCGCAGGCAGAATCGAGACTGGCCCAGGCCGAGACTGCTCTGGCGCAGCGTGTAGGCGAGCTTGAGGTTGCGAGAAGCCGCTACGAGACCGCGATCGGCGCGCCCCCGCCGGCTGAGATCCCGCCGTTGACCGGCTTGCCGGAACTCCCGAACAGCCTCATGGAAGCATTGGAAGCCGCATGGCAAGACCACCCGGAGCTGCTTGCGCTGCGGGCGGATGTGCAAGTC
The DNA here is from genome assembly GCA_965222665.1 of Rhodobacterales bacterium. Taxonomy (GTDB): domain Bacteria; phylum Pseudomonadota; class Alphaproteobacteria; order Rhodobacterales; family CAZPXZ01; genus CAZPXZ01. The sequence continues at coordinate 2,296,908 of CBDCUM010000012.1, read as the reverse complement.
GCGGAGCACGCGCGGCGCAGGATCGAGGCCCTGCAGGCGGGCGAGGGACTCAGGGTTTTCGGCTCCGCCGGGGCGACCCATGATTCTGATCGCGGGCGGCAGCCTGGAATTCGCAAGACCCGGCCGGAGGTGTCGGCGGGATTGGCGTTTTCCGTTCCCCTCTTTGACGGCGGCGCGAAGGCCTCGCGGGTTCTGGAGGCCGAACTGATGGTCGAAGCGCGCAGGGCGCAGGCCCAGACCAGCGAGGGGGCTATCCGGGAGGAGACGGTTTCCGCCTGGGAGTCGCTGATTCTCGCCGAGTCCGCCATGGATTCCGGGCGGACCCGAAGCGAGGCAGCCGCGCTGGCTCTGGAAGGCATTCGAAGGGCCGCGCAGGGAGGGCAGGCTTCGACGCTGGACATCCTTGATGGCGAGCGGGAACTCCTGGATGCGGACACCGCTCTCGTGCAGGCCGAGTATGCGCGCCAGGTGGCGGCTTTCCGGCTTCGCGCCGCGACCGGGAGCCTTTCGCTGGAGGCGCTTGGGCTGTGAACGAACGGAATGCGCATTGGGAATCCGGTGTCCTCGAGCCCGAAGATATTGACGACAGGATGTCGGCGATCCGGAACGCCATCGAGTCCGGCGGCCCGGAGCAGGGGGTACTGCTTCTCACCGATGTGATTGCAGAGATGGATGAAGGCGACGCCGCACCGCATGAGCCGGAGCCAGGGCATCCCGGTCATGCGGCCACCACCACCATCGCCGAGGTCCTGTTGGAAGCTGACCATCTTCGTCCCCAGGAGGTGGCAGAGATCCTCCGGGCGGAATTCCGGCATTGGCTGGAGTCAGATGGCCGGCAGGTCCTGGCGCAGCTGCTGGACGAACTTATCGAGCGCGATCAGCAGCAGCAGGTTTGAGCCGTCGCCGGCCATTCAAGCCGACCGCGCCGGCAATGAAGGCTCTTTGACCCCGCTTTGCAGGAGTCTGTCATTCTCTTGGGATTTTCATACGGTTGTGCCGAGGCACCATCGTATCCATCTTACCGGAACTTCATCCTGATTGCGCGCAGATACCTTCGATCTGCCAAGCAGTTAGTTGGTTTCAGGGGTGCAGCGGTACTGGAATCGTCTTGCTTGGCTCCACACCCAGCCGTTGGAAGGCTACGGCCTGCAGCGGGGTCGGCTGAACGATGATCGTGAAGTGGTGGTTTGGCTGGCCGGGCAGGGTGGCTTCATTGCAGGTCAGGTTGCCGAGATCCTGGAGCATGGTGCGCAGCCTGAGGGCGGGCAGGCCGGTTTCCGTGGTTTGGTTGGGGCTTTTATACGATAGTGCCGAGGCCCCATCGTATCCATTTCACGGGTCATAGAGGTTGGCATCCCAAACGCCTCTCGCCGTGCAGTCGCGCCAGTCCCCGACGCCCGGATGTTGCGGGCCGCATTCTGGTCCGCGTTCTGCGCGTGGCCGCAGGCCACGCACTTGAATTCGCTCTGTGAGCGGCGCGAATCGGCATCGATTACGCCGCACGCGCTGCAAATCCGTGATGTATATGCGGCGGACACCTCGATCACGTCCGCCGCCTTGTAGTTGAGCATCTGCGCGCGCGCAGCCCAGCCCGTGTGCAGAATGACGCGGTTCAGGCCGGCCTACTGGCGCACATTCGTGCCGGCAAGAGCCGGTAGATGACATTTCTATAGGTGGTAGAATCGCTCATGGCAGTCGGTCTTGCGCACAAGGGCCGTTTGGCTGCGGTCGGCGGCAACCGGCGACAGTACGCATGGCAGTTTTCGAAAAGACCAATGTCAATCGATTGAAAAATCTTCGGCACTATTGCATATAATCCCCTTTGGTTGCGGCCTTCGACTTTGCCCGCTCGGATACTTCTGCCTACTGAACGGGTGTCTCGCGTTGGGCGGCTGCGTCCTGGGGTCGTCGTCCTCGAACAACATTGGTGCCACGCGCTTGCGCAGGTCCACCAGGACATCATGGAGAACCTGACAACCGCAGGCGACTTCGTGCCGGGCAATTGCCCACGAAAGTCTCTCGGCCAGCCGGGTGGCGCCATGTTTCACCGCTCGGGGCCTACAATCAGAACAGCGATTCCTTCTTGATCGTGGATGTGAATCCCAATGCAGCGCCACAGGTGTGGGTGAACTCCAATGACGTGATCAACGCGATGCGCACGTTCGATACCTTCGAGAATCGCGGCGATCTCCTGATTTCAGATTTGGAGCCATGGAGTTGGCAGAATGGATGCATCGTTCGGCCGATGCTTCCGAGCGGGAGGCGAGTGCCCTTCGGCAGAGTGTCCACAGGCTTTCGAAGTGTATCGGGCAGGGCCCGTTGCCATTCTTCCCGACCGATCCCGCCGTCTCGGACCGCATGGCGCAGCCATTCGCCCGCAGCGGCTGAATGGCTCTGCCGCAATCTGCGCACTGCAGGAATGCTTTCCGTTACATGTGCGGACGGGGCTTGCGCGGTGCGCGCGCGTTATCCGGACGGCTGAAGCCCTGTTCGGTCATGGGGGCGGTGACGCCATCGTCCGGCCCTCGCCGCCGGACGGGGCCGTCGCGCGCTCCAGGGGGCATCGGAGCCGCGGGTTTTGTTCTCACGCGACTCCGTCGTGCCGCTCGACGGGCGTCCAGGCAAACGCTGCCGCTACTGGCGAACCCCGTCGCCAGAGGGTCTCTCGGGGGAGGGAGGGGCATCTTGTTCCGACCAAAGGGGAATTGGTTGGCGCTCACGGCAGAACGCACCGGATTGACGGAGGCGGCGCGGACCGGGTCGCGTAGATTCCGGCGCAGGCCACGCGGAGTGGCCGAAGGGCGCTTCGCGGGCGGGGTTCGCGACTGCGGTTGGATGCGTTGCGGGCGTAGTCATGGGCGAACTCTTCCTCGCGATACGCGCGGATGGCCGGGGGACGGGACGTGCGACGGTCGGCTCCAGGGCCAATGATCCGGAGCTGCCGAATCACCCATGCGGTTGCCTGCCCGCCTCGAGTCGGTACAACAGCGCCAACCCACAAAACCGTTGTCAGGAGGCGGTTATGCCGCTGCCGAAGAGCTATTGCGCGGCCGAGGCCGAGAAGCGCATTTACGCAGAATGGGAGGCCTCCGGGCACTTCCGCGCCGGAGTCGGCTCGGCCGAAGGTGCACCCCCATACTGCATTGTTATTCCGCCGCCGAACGTCACGGGCGCGCTGCATATGGGCCATGCGCTCAATGCGACCCTGCAGGACATCCTCATCCGCTGGCACCGGATGCGGGGCTTCGACACGCTTTGGCAGCCGGGCGTGGACCATGCCGGCATCGCGACGCAGATGGTGGTGGAGCGGCAACTCGCCGCGGCAGGGGAGCCCGCCAGGCGGGAGCTCGGCCGGGAGAAATTTCTGGAGCGGGTCTGGGCGTGGAAGGAGGCTTCGGGCGGCAGGATTGGCGAGCAATTCCGGCGAATTGGAGCTTCCTGCGACTGGTCCCGGGACCGATTCACAATGGACGAGGGGCTCTCCGACGCCGTTCGCGAGGTGTTCGTGCGCTGGTTTCGCGAGGGTCTGATCTTCCGTGACAAGCGCTTGGTGAATTGGGATCCCCGCTTCGAGACCGCGATCTCGGACGTGGAGGTCCAGCAGGTCGAGATGGATGGGCATCTCTGGCGCTTCCGGTATCCGCTTGCCGATGGCGACGGCTGCATCGACGTGGCGACGACCCGTCCCGAGACCATGCTCGGCGATACCGGCGTGGCTGTGCATCCGGACGACGAGCGCTACCGGCATCTGGTTGGACGGGAGGTCGTGCTGCCGCTGGTCGGACGGCGAATTCCCATCGTGGCGGACCACTATGCGGATCCCGAAGCGGGCTCTGGCGCCGTCAAGATTACACCGGCACATGATTTCAACGATTTCGCGGTTGGACAGCGGGCTGGATTGCGCGCCATTCGGATCATGGACGACAGGGCCGCGATGGACTTGCGGGGAAACGCGGCGTTCCTGGAGGGCCTTGGGGAGACACCGGATCTCGAGGAGACGCTCGCGCTGCACGGGCGGGATCGCTTCGAGGCGCGCGAGCGTGTGGTGGAGAGAATGGATTCTCTCGGGCTGCTCGCGGGCGTGGAGGCCCATCGCCACATGGTGCCGCATGGTGATCGCTCGGGGGTGCCGGTCGAGCCCCATTTGACGGACCAGTGGTTTGTCGATGCGGCCCGGCTTGCCGGGCCTGCGCTCGACGCGGTGCGCGAGGGCCGAACGGTCTTTCACCCGCGCAATTGGGAGACAACGTACTTCCGGTGGCTGGAGAATATCGAGCCCTGGTGCATCTCCCGGCAGCTTTGGTGGGGGCACCGTATTCCCGTCTGGTACGCCCCGGACGGTACGACATTTGCCGCCATGGATGAAGCCGACGCCCATGCGCAGGCGCGGGCCCGGTATGGCGCGGAAGTCGAGTTGCAGCAGGATGAGGATGTCCTCGATACGTGGTTCTCGTCGGCGCTCTGGCCGTTCTCCACCCTTGGCTGGCCGGAGGAGTCACCGGAGCTGCACCGGTACTACCCGACCGCGGTGCTGGTCACGGCATTCGACATCATTTTCTTTTGGGTCGCTCGGATGATGATGGCCGGGCTGCAGTTTCGCCGGGACGGGGAAGGTGCGGGCATCGTGCCGTTCCGGGATGTCTATGTGCACGCCATCGTCAGGGACGAGACGGGCCAGAAGATGTCCAAGTCTCTCGGAAATGTCCTCGACCCCATCGACCTCGTCGACAAGTATGGCGCCGACGCCGTCCGCTTTACCCTGGCTTCGATGGCAGCGCTGGGACGGGACATCCGGTTGTCGGAAAAGCGCGTGGAGGGATACCGGAATTTTGTCACCAAGCTCTGGAACGCTGCCCGCTTCGCTGACCTCGCAGGAACCGGTCATGGGGCGGATTTCGATCCCGGCGCGGTGCGGAACCCGGTCAATCGGTGGATCGTGGCGCGGCTGGAACGGCTTTGCAGTGAGGTCGAATCCTCTCTGGAACAATACCGCTTCGACGAGGCTGCGCGGGCACTCTACGCTACGGTTTGGGGGAGCTTCTGCGACTGGTACCTGGAATTTTCCAAGGACCTGCTGGAGTCGGAGGACGAGGCCGTTTCCGCAGAGACGCGCGGGACGCTCTCCTGGTCGCTGGACCGGCTGCTGGTTCTGCTGCATCCCTTCGTTCCGTTTGTAACCGAGGAGCTTTGGGGCTTGCGCCGGGAGAAGGATTCCGCCGCGGCGAGTCCGCTCATTCTTGCGGAGTGGCCATCCGGTAGCCTCGTTCTGGACCGGTTTGCCGCCGATGTCCGGGAAGTGGATTGGCTGATTTCCGTAGTTGAGAGCATTCGCGCCGCGCGTTCGGAGCTCGGCGTGCCTCCGGCAGCGCGGGCGGCGCTTCTGGTGGTCGAGGAAGCCGAGGGTGTCGCCGGACGTCTTGAGCGCTTCCGGGCGATGCTGGCGAGGACGGCCAGGGCCGGGGATATCCGGGTCGTGGACGCGGTGCCGGCTTCGGCCGCCTCGGTCGTTGTCGAAGGCGCGACGCTGTGCCTGCCGTTGGCGGAGTTGATTGACGTTCCGAAGGAGCGGGCGCGGCTTGAGAGGCGCCGTGACGAAATCGACGGCGAGATGCGGCGCCTGGAGGCGCGACTGGCGAATGACTCGTTCCTGGAACGGGCGCCGGACGCGGTCGTGGAGGAAACCCGCAGCCGCGCCGAGGCCGGCCGCCGGGAACGCCAATGGGTCGCCGCCTCGCTCTCGCGGCTCGCGGCGATGGAAGTACAGGAGTAGAGAATGGCAACCAACCGATTTGACAAGTCCAACCTGGTCAGCCGGTACGTGACCGAGGGCCCTTCCCGCGCGCCGCACCGGTCCTATTACTACGCGATGGGCTTGGCCGAGCACGAGATACACCGGCCGTTCGTGGGCGTGGCCACCTGCTGGAACGAGGCCGCACCCTGCAACATCGCGCTGGCGCGGCAGGCGCAAGCGGCCAAACTCGGTGTCAAGGAGGCCGGCGGAACACCGCGCGAATTCACCACGATCACGGTGACGGATGGCATCGCGATGGGACATGAGGGAATGCGATCCTCCCTCGTCAGCCGCGAGGTGATCGCGGACAGCGTCGAACTGACCATGCGAGGCCATTGCTATGACGCTCTGGTCGGGCTTGCCGGGTGCGACAAATCGCTTCCGGGCATGATGATGGCCATGGTCCGGTTGAATGCGCCGAGCGTATTCGTCTATGGCGGATCGATTCTTCCCGGGCGCTACAAGGGGCGGGATGTAACCGTGCAGGATGTCTTCGAAGCAGTCGGACGGCACCAGGCCGGTGCGATGGAGGAGAGTGAGCTCCTTGATCTCGAACGGGTCGCCTGCCCATCAGCGGGTGCGTGCGGCGGGCAGTTCACTGCCAACACGATGGCGTGCGTATCAGAGGCGATCGGGCTGGCGCTTCCCGGCTCCTCCGGTGCGCCGGCGCCGTACGAGAGCAGGGATCAGTTTTGCGAGGAGAGCGGGCAGGCGGTCATGCAACTCCTTGCATCCGGGATTCGCCCGCGCGACATCGTAACACGGAAGGCGCTCGAGAACGCAGCGCGGGTGGTTGCCGCGACCGGCGGTTCCACCAATGCCGGGCTGCATCTGCCCGCGATCGCGCATGAGGCGGGGATCGAGTTCGACCTCATGGCAGTCGCGGAGGCGTTCCGCTCGACGCCCTATCTCGTGGACATGAAGCCGGGAGGCAAGTACGTGGCCAAGGATCTCTACGAGGCTGGCGGCGTTCCCGCAGTGATGAAGGTTCTTCTGGATGCCGGTGTCCTGCACGGAGACTGCATCACGGCCACCGGCCGTACCATCGCCGAAAATCTTGCCAATGTGGTGCTGGACACGGGACAGGACGTGATCTACCCCGCGGACCGCCCCCTGTCGGTTACGGGCGGCGTGGTCGGGCTGCGCGGCAATCTCGCACCGGAGGGCGCGATCGTAAAGGTCGCCGGCATGAAGATCCTTCGCTTCGAGGGTCCTGCACGGGTATTCGAGAGCGAGGAGGAAGCATTCGAGGCGGTCCGGGCCCGGTCCTACCAGGCAGGAGATGTGCTCGTCATCCGCAACGAGGGGCCGCGGGGCGGACCGGGCATGCGGGAGATGCTGGCGACAACCTCGGCAATATCGGGTCAGGGCATGGGCTCGAAGGTGGCCCTCGTTACCGATGGCCGTTTCTCCGGCGCAACCCGGGGGTTCTGCATCGGGCATGTGGGACCGGAATCCGCCATTGGCGGACCGATTGCCTTTGTCCGGAACGGCGACAGGATCGTGATCGACGCGCAGGCGGGCACCATTGAGGTGGATTTCAGCGAGGTGGAGATGGAAGCGCGCCGCCGGGAATGGACGGGCGCGCGCGAAACCTTGTACGGCAGCGGTGCGCTCTGGAAATATGCGAAGCTCGTCGGGCCCGCGCGCTACGGAGCGGTCACCCACGGCGGTGGCGGCGCGGAGCGCCATTCCTATCCGGATCTGTAGCAGGTGGCTTTGCCGCCGCCGCTCGTTTGGGCTCCGGGGAAGATAGGGTACCTTCAATAGGAAGCTACATTGCCTGTAATCGTTTGTGCAGGTGACGCTTCGCGAAGCCGGCGCTAACATGGCGGTATTGCCAAGCGTCGCGGACTTGATAGCAGCCGTGGATCAGTCGGCCGGGAGCGCTGGGGCTTGGCATTCCGCCTTACGGTCGAATCGTTGACCTGAAAGGGTTTGCGCCAGGGCATGGCGGGTGCGGCCTCGAGCCATCGGGAGTTGCGGGGCGAGTGCAGGTAGCGGGAGGCACAGTGATGCGGCTGCTCGGCTTTCTTGTGATTCTCGCCGCTCTTGTGGAGTTTGGCTACAGTGCGTGGAATTGGTTCGGCGGCGGGCGCACCTTGCTCCGGTCCGTCGGGGAATTCTGGTTCGCCAACCACCCGAACAGCCTGCAACTGGCGCAGCCCGCAATCGAACGATACGTGCTTCCAGACCTGTGGAATCCCGTGATCGTCACATTCCTGATCTGGCCGCTGGTCATCGTGCTGCTCGTGATTGGTGTCGCATTGCTGTTGCTGGCAAGGATCGGGAGGCGGAAGCGCCTGATGCGCTGATTCGCGGTTGGCCGCGCCCGGGTCTCTCCTCTGCGAAGAGTTCAGTGAGTTGGTCGATCAGCGCGTCGGCGAGTTGGTCCGGCGAATTGATGGTGACGGCGCGGCGGTAGTACCGGGTTACGTCGTGGCCGATTCCGATCGCCAGCAATTCGACCATGCCGTCCCGCTCGATTCGGGCGATGACCTGCCGAAGGTGCCGCTCCAGGAAGCCGGCGCGATTCACGGCCAGAGTGGAATCGTCGATGGGCGCGCCGTCGGAAATCACCAGGAGGATCTTGCGCTTTTCTCCGCGCCAAGCGAGGCGGCCATGGGCCCATTCCAGCGCCTCGCCGTCGATGTTTTCCTTCAGCAGGCCCTCGCGAAGCATGAGGCCCAGATTTCGCCGCGTCCGCCGCCACGGCGCGTCAGCTTCCTTGTAGACGATGTGCCGGAGGTCGTTGAGGCGGCCGGGATGGGACGGAATGCGGCCCCCATTGGCCCATTTCTGGCGCGCTTCTCCGCCCTTCCAAGCGCGTGTCGTGAAACCGAGGATCTCCACCCCGACACCGCACCGCTCAAGCGTGCGGGCCAGCAGGTCTGCGCAGATCGCCGCCGTGGAGATGGGGCGGCCGCGCATCGAACCCGAATTGTCGAGAAGGAGAGAAACGACCGTATCGCGGAAGTCGCTGTCGATTTCACGCTTGTAGGAGAGCGGGTGCCGTGAGTCGGCGACAACGCGCGCCAGTCGGCCGGTATCGAGAAGCCCTTCCTCGAGGTCGAACTGCCAGGATCGCGTTTGCTGGGCCTGCAGCAGGCGGAGCAGTCGGTTCGCCAGCCGCCCGACAACGCCCCGGAGCGGTTCCGTCTGGCGATCGAGCGCCGCCCTGCAGCGCTGCAGTTCGTCCGCCCGGCACAGGTCCGTGGCAGTGACCTCTTCGTCGAATTCCCGCGTGAACACGTAGTAGTCCCGCGTGGCGGGGTCGCCGTCGGCCCGCGGCATGCGCGGCGCGGGCTCGCCTTCCTCCGTCTCCGGAGAATCAAGGCTGTCGTCCAGATCATCGGTTTCCGCGGCGCTCTCGATCTGCTCCGCGCTTTCCCCGTCCGTGTCGTCCGGTACGAGTTCGGCCATTTCTCGTGTGTCCGACTGTTCTTCGCCGGCCTGCTCCTCCGCCTGCCCCTCCAATTCCTCGTCGTCGTCAGAGTCTCCCGCGTCGGGGTCTTCGCCCAGTTCGGCCGCGAAGCCGAGATCCGCGATCGCCGTCCGGGCAAGGCGAGCGAACGACACCTGGTCGTCCAGGGCGCCTGACAGGGCGTCGTAGTCTGCTGCGGTTACGTCCGGGCAGGAGTCGAGTGCCGCCGTCGCCGCCTGCGGAAGCTGGGTTCCGGTCGCGAGGCGGCGGAGCGACAGCCGGGCGCCGAGGGCGGTTGCAACCCCTGTATCGGCGGTTTCCGGACGGGCGCTCCGGAGATCCTCTGCAAGGACCGCATCGAGATTCCGCAGGACTCCGGGCATTTCGATCGCTCCGATAGCCTCGAATCGCGCCTGTTCCAGGGAGTCGAAAATGGCCGCTGCTGCACCGCCTTCTGGCCGGTAGCGCTGGTGTACAGCTTCCGCATGGTGGCGGAGCCGCAGGCCGGCCGCGTCGCCTCTGCCTCGGGCGCAGGCAGCCTCGGTTGGGGAGGGCCGGGGCGAGACAGGTGGAATTCTTACCTGGTCCCCATCTAGACCCGGTTTTCCCGAACCATAGGACACATCGATATCGCGTCGACGCGCGATTCCGCGGGTGGCGGCTCCGACTGCGGCCCGTAGCGCTTCTGCGCTCCTGCCCGGGGACGAAGTCATTCAGGCTCGGGCGGGGCGGCGGCCACCACGGACTCGGGCAATTCCGAGCCGAAGCAGCGTTGATAGAATTCTGCGACCGTCCCTCGTTCGAACTCGTCACACTTGTTGAGAAACGTCACGCGGAAGGCGAACGCCTCGTCCTTGAAGATCTCGGTGTTCAGCGACCAGTTGATCACGGTTCTCGGGCTCATCACGGTCGAGAGGTCTCCGTTGACAAACGCGCTTCGCGTAAGACCCGCGAGGCGGACCATCCGGTCGACCCGGTCCCGGCCCTTCGGCGTGTCGAGATGTGGCAGCTTGGAGAGCACGATTCGGGCCTCCTCCTCGTGCGGAAGATAGTTCAGCGTGCAGACGATGGACCACCGGTCCATCTGCCCCTGGTTGATCTGCTGCGTGCCGTGGTAGAGCCCCGTCGTGTCGCCGAGGCCGATCGTGTTCCCAGTGGCAAACAGGCGGAAGCACGGGTGCGGCCGGATCACGCGGTTCTGATCGAGCAGGGTGAGTCTTCCCTCGGCCTCCAGCACGCGCTGAATGACAAACATGACATCCGGACGCCCGGCGTCGTACTCGTCAAAGACCAGGGCGACCGGGTTCTGCGCGGCCCAGGGAAGCATGCCGTCGCGGAATTCCGTGATCTGATGCCCGTCCCGGATGACGATGGCATCCTTTCCGATCAGATCAATGCGGCTGATGTGGCTGTCCAAATTGATGCGTACGCAAGGCCAGTTCAGACGCGCCGCGACTTGCTCGATATGGGTCGACTTGCCCGTGCCGTGGTAGCCCTGGATGAGGACGCGGCGGTTGTGGGCGAACCCCGCGAGGATGGCGAGCGTTGTATCCCGATCGAAGCGGTAGGTGCTTTCCAGGGCGGGCACGAGATCCGTCGGTTCGGAAAAGGCCGGCACCGCAAGGTCGCTGTCGATGCCAAAGGCATCCCGGACCGCGACCTCGCTGTCGGGATTCTGAATCAGGGTGGCTGGCGTTTCGGAAAGCATTTTCAACTCCAGGAGGCGGCCCCTGGCGAGGCGCGGGCCGCAGACAGCTCGTTCGGGTTATTGCGTTCGCGCCGTGCCCGCTGGCCGCAGCTCCCGCCACGCCCAGATTACCGCGCGAAGCCGCGTGGCATCGACATGCCTTCCGGCGTTCATATCCGGATGCAGCAACCTCAGCAACTTCTTGAAGCGGTTGCGGATGTCCCCTGGCGTTGCCGCTGATCGCAGCCCGAGTATAGCGAGGGCGCGGCGGTGGGATTCGCTGACATTCCTTGCCGGCGCACATGGGCCCGTTGCGTCCCAGGCACGCGGATGGCCTCGTGACGCGAATTTCCGGAAGCCCGCAGCGGCCTGCGCGGCCGGCCATGTCGGGCGGTCCCAGATTAGGGCAGCCCGCCGGGCCGCTTCGATTTCCGCAGTGGACATTCGGCCGTAGTAGTTCCAGTTCAAGTTCCACACCCGAGCGTGCTCCCGGCACAGCCACTGCGGCTCATCCGGTTCGTTGGGGCGCCTCGGCGCGCGGTGATGTCCCGGTCTGGCGCAGTTCTCATGTGCGCAAACGTGGGCGCCAGCCAATCCCTCGTCGCGCTGCTCCGCGCAGAGGGCGAAGTCATGCAGAGGTGCGGCTGACTCGCGCATCATTCGAGGGAACCCCGTTGGTGCCGTTAGGGCGGAATAGTACCCGCAGCGAAGGCAACTGCAAGGCCGTCCGGGAGGCCAGTGGCCGGGGCGTGCTGTTCCTCGAGCCCAAGGCCATGGCTCAGGTTGCATGACGCCAAGCCCCAGCATCGCCGCCATTCTGGTTTCGCGGCAAGGGGCGAGGCGCGTCAAGTCGCACTTTGCGCCCAGGCGAGGGGATCGGGCGGGGCGCGGGGGCCCGCCACCCGCGTTGAGTGGGTTCGGGATCTGTGCATCGGCGGCCGGGAGCCGGCGCGGGAGCGGCCTCGATTCATCCGGCGAGCCAAATGCCGGTACCATCGGTGGCCGGAAGTTGGGTCGAAGGGGAACTGGAGAATGCCGGAGAGCGTGGAAACGTTGCGTGGGCATCTGGAGAGAGCGCTTGCGCCCGAGGTCGTGGAGGTGGAGGACGAGAGCGAACTCCATCGCGGGCATGCGGGTTGGAGTCCCGGCGGAGGAACCCATTTTCGAGTCCGGATCGTGGCGGCGTGCTTCCGTGGCCTGTCGCGGCTGGACCGTCATCGCCTCGTACATGACGCCCTCGCGGAGCCCCTGGCCGGCTCCGTGCACGCCCTGTCCATCGAGGCACGATCGCCCGAAGAAACGAACGCGCCGCCGCGGCGGCCGAAGACGTAACGCGGCAGCACACGCGCCTTGCGAGGTATTTCGATTGTTCGAAAGCGTTGGCTCCGCGCTCGCCACGCGCCGGCTCGCCGTTGCCACCGGATGCGTGATGGCTACGCAAATGCTGCCATGGTCAAGGTCCTGGCGTGGACGAGGAGCGGGTTGACCGCGCGGCCACTCCGCCAGAAGACTCTTCGGGGGTCCCGGAAGAGCTCCCGGAGCGCTGCGAGCGGGAGACCGCCAACAAGAATCGCTGCCTTCCGCATGGGACGGGCGACCGGGGCGGATTGGGCCCGAATTCCGACATCGCGGGAGATCGGCAGCCGGTTCGCCCAGATGGTGGCCGCCGCAGAAGCGTGGAGGCTGTCCCCGGCAGGCCAACGAGAGGAGCCGGATCCGCGCTTTCCCGTGTGTGGAATGTGCCTTCCGGGGGATGTCCCGCCGACCGGGCGCGAAGGGCACAAGCGGCCGAGTTCAGTCCAGGCCGAGCTTCTTGCGGACCAGTGCGATGGCCTGCTTTGGATCCGCCCTGCCTCTTGTTTCCCGCATCACCTGGCCAACGAACCAGCCTGCCAGGTTTGGCTTCTTGCGGGCACGTTGAGCCTCATCCGGATTGGCCGCGATCACCCTGTCCACCGCGGCTTCGATCTCACCCGTATCCTTGACCTGGACGAGTCCGAGACGCCGGACGATTTCTGCGGGATCGCCGCCGTTCCGCCACGCCTCCGCGAAGACATCCTTGGCACCTTTCGACGATATGCGTCCAGACTGGAGCAGATCGAGTATCGCCCCTAGGGCTGGCGCGGCAACCGGTGCATCTCCGATGGCAACCACTTCGCGGCGAAGGTAGCCGAAGAGCTCGTTCAACACCCAGTTGGCGCACAGGATCGGGTCGCGCCCGCTGGCCAGCGCATCGAAGTACGCAGCCGCCTCCGGGTCCGCGGCCAGAGTCGCCGCGTCGCCCTCCGGAAGCCCGCATTCCTGCACTAGTCGCGTCCGCTTCGCCTCCGGCAACTCAGGCAGAGAGCTGCGGATGTCCTCGATCCAGTCTTTCTCCAGTTCGAGCGGCAGCAGGTCGGGGTCGGGAAAATAGCGGTAGTCGTGGGCGTCCTCCTTCGTGCGCATGGCGCGGGTCGACCCGTCTGTAGGATCGAACAGACGAGTTTCCTGTTCGACCGTCTCCCCCGACTCGATCAGCGCAATCTGGCGCCGGATCTCGTAGCGCACTGCCTGCTGCACGAAGCGGATGGAATTGACATTCTTGATTTCGCACCTTGTCCCCAGTTCCGCGCCCGGCCGCCGCACGGAAACATTGACGTCAGTACGGAGGGATCCCTCTTCCATATTTCCCGTGCACGTGCCGAGGTATCGGAGAATCGATCGCAATTCGCGCACGAAGGCAGCCGCCTCCTCTGCGGAGCGCAGATCGGGCTCGGTCACGATTTCCATCAGCGGGACGCCGGAACGATTCAGATCGATTAGAGTCAGTCCCGGTTCCCGGTCGTGGATCGAGCGTCCTGCGTCCTGCTCCAGATGCAGCCGGACGATTCCGACCCGGCGGAGGCTACCATCTTTGAGCAGGATCCGGACTTCCCCGCCGGTCGAGACCGGATCCGAATACTGGCTGATCTGGTAGCCCTGCGGCAGGTCGGGATAGAAGTAGTTCTTGCGATCGAAGATCGAGCGCTGGTTGATGCGGGCACCCAGGCCGAGCCCCGTGCGAACGGCCTGTTCGACGCAATGCCGGTTCAGAACCGGCAGCATGCCGGGCATCGCGGCATCGACGAGGGATACGTTCTCGTTGGGGCGGGCGCCGAAGGATGCCGGCGCGGATGAGAAGAGTTTTGACTTCGAGACGACCTGCGCGTGCACCTCCAGCCCCACGACAGCCTCCCATAGACCGGTGCCGCCCTCGTAGGCGGGCGTGGGGGCTTCGGCGGGCGGGCGGGCTGTCATTCCGCGATCCTCTGGCTCACGGCATCCACCAGCGGGGCGGGGCGGTCAGTTCTCCGGCAGCCTCTTCCAGGCGCCGTGCAACGGTCAGCATTTCCGCCTCCTTCCAGGGCTGGCCGATCACCTGCAGGCCGAGCGGCAATCCCTCCCGCGAGAGGCCGCCCGGCACCGACACCCCGGGGAGCCCGGCAAGATTGACGGGAACGGTGAAGACATCGTTGAGATACATTTCGATGGGGTCGTCAGTTTTTGCGCCGACCGGAAAGGCCGGTGTCGGCGTGGTCGGTGTCAGGATGGCATCCACGCCTTCGCGAAAGCAGTCCTGGAAGTCACGCCGGACAAGCGTGCGGACCCGTTGTGCGCGAAGGTAGTAGGCGTCGTAGTAGCCGCTTGAGAGCGCGTAGGTTCCTATCAGAACGCGGCGGCGGACCTCGCGTCCGAATCCCTCGCCGCGTGTCCTCTGGTACATGGTGTGGACATCTTCGCCGGGCTTCGCTTCAACCCGGCGGCCGTACCGCACCCCGTCGTACCGGGCGAGGTTGGAAGAGGCTTCCGCTGGTGCGATGATGTAATACGCGGGGAGGGCTGAACGCGTGTGCGGCAGGCTCACTTCCGTGATCGTGGCTCCGGCCTCGGCGAGCCACGCAGCGGCCCGGTCCCAGAGCGCCGCCGTTTCCTCCGCCATGCCGTCGAGCCGGTATTCCTTCGGGATACCGATCCGCCACCCGCGGATTCCACCGTCGAGCGCGGCCGCAAAGTCCGGAACCGGCACATTGGCGGAGGTCGAGTCCTTGGGATCGTGCCCGGAAATGGCGCGGAGCACCACGGCCGCATCCTCCACGTTTCGCGCAAACACGCCGGCTTGGTCGAGCGAGGACGCGAAGGCGACAATGCCCCAGCGGGAGCAGCGGCCGTAGGTCGGCTTGACTCCGACGGTACCGGTCAGGGCCGCCGGCTGCCGGATCGACCCTCCGGTATCGGTTCCGAGCGCTGCGGGCGCAGACCGGGATGCGACTGCCACCGCGGAGCCACCCGAGGACCCCCCGGGGCTGAGGGGCGTGTCGTCTCCCACACGCCGCCAGGGATTGATGGCGGGCCCGTCAGCGCCCGTCTCGGTGGAGGAGCCCATTGCAAACTCGTCCATGTTCGCCTTGCCGAGCAAGACTGCGCCGGCGTTCCAGAGCTTGCCAGTCACGGTGGACTCGTAGGGCGGAAGAAATCCCTCCAGAATTCGGGAGCACGCATGGGTCCTTATGCCCCTGGTGCAGAACAGGTCCTTGATCGCGACGGGAATGCCGAGGAGGAGGCCTTCGTCCCCTTGCGACAGGCGGTCATCGGCGGCGGCGGCGGAAGCGAGAGCCGCTTCGCGGGTAACCTCGGTGAAGGCATTGAGGGGCGCCGCTGCCTCGGCAGCCCGGAGATGGGCCTCGACGAGCTCGAGCGCGGATATCTCACCGGAACGGATTCGCCGGGCCGCCTCCGAGACTCCGAGTTCCGTCAATTCCGCCATCGCGGCTACTCCACGACCTTCGGAATAGCGAAACAGTGGTGCCGGGCGTCTGGCGCGTTGGACAGAATGTCCCTTCGCGGAGTCTCGTCCCGCGCCACGTCATCACGCAGAACCAGCGGAATTCCGGCGGCAGAAGCCATGGGAGGCACGGACGCGATGTCCACTTCGTTCAGCTGTTCGATCCAGTCGAGAATCGTCCCCAGCTCCGCCGCCAGCGCCGGCAACTCCTCCTCGGGAACCTGGATCCGGGCCAGGCGTGCGACCTTGCGGACATTATCTTCGCTGACACTCATGATGGCTCCATCCTGCGGACAGGCCGGGGCGAGCCGCCGCGGCGAGTATGTGGGGACGAGACGTTCCGGCACGGACCGGTGCCCAAAGCCGCGTGGGCGCAACCGCGCGCAGGGTAGCGCCAATGAACGCAAATTACAGGGGCAGGTCGACCAACGGTCGCCAAACGTTCCGGCTCGGATTTGTCCTGCCCCTTTCAAACGAACGCAGAGGGATTTGCAGGACTCCAGCGCGCAAGCAGCGGGCCTGATCCCTGCGGCTCCGCACCCCGGAGTTGCCTTCCGTACTGCGCAAGCGCTCGCCGGAGGGTCTTCTGCTCCTGAAAACAACGTGCTGAGGGAGCCGCGTGAGCGCCTTGCGCCGTCCCACCTACGGTGGAGTTCCGGCCGCCCCGCCTCCTCCGTCCGCTCATGGGCTCGCGCGAGCGCCGCTTTCTTCTTCTCGTGGCTCAGTGGTCCCCACAAATTGAGGGCACCGCGAGCTGCTTGCCGCGGACCACGCAGAGACTCTCCCGCCGCCCGACTGCTTGGTAAAGCTCCGCGTGCCAGTATCCAGCCGCACAGGGCGCTCCGGCACGACCAGAGAAGCAAGAGCATGGCGAGGACCCGGTCCAGAGGGCGGTGCCCTGACGCGGAAAGATCCGCGTCGCGCCGTACGGTGAGTACGGCCACAGGGCACTCCTTCGAATGCGCCCCGCGGGAGTCCGCCGATTCGGGCCGGCGATGCTTCACAGACCGCATCAGGCGGACCGTGCCCGGCGATTCTCCGCCTGCACGAGAGCCGGGGCAGGTCTTGCCCGGAGGTGTCGCAGTTCCTGGACGCGGAACCGACAGGGTCGGACCGTCCGCTTGAACGTGGGCGCAGCGCGCCACTGCGTGGCGAGCGGATGAATACGGCAACGGGCATCTGTACATGGGAACCAGGTCGGAATCCGGAGACAGAACCAACGGTCAGCGATACCATGGGAACGATTGTCGTGCTCGCTGACTTTCGGTTGCGGACTCGTCCCGGAATCCACATCAGGTTAGGCACCGAATAGAGCGCCAGACTTGCGAATCGTGCAAGAGGATCGAGTGACAGTTGATTGCGAATTCGGTAGCCGAAAGGCCGCGAAAGTGGGCAGGGCCCCGCCACCGGTTGCGATGGGCAAATTCCTGCTGCGCGGCCGCCGCGCGGAGGAAGCAGCGAGCTCGAACGCTCCGACGCCTGTCGGGGGGGGCCTGGCCTCCAGTTTCTTGGACTCGCGTGCGTTGCCCGGTTCGGCCGGGCGCGGCGTGGTCCGGGGGAACGAGAATTGAAGGATTCCGCCGCATGAACATCACGGTGACGGGTGCTGCGGGCTTTATCGGCTTCCACACCTGCACGGCGCTGTTGAATCGCGGCGAAACGGTCTTCGGCGTGGACAATCTCAACCACTACTACGATCCGGCTCTGAAGAAGGAGCGCCTTGCGGAACTGCAGCATTCAGGCCGGTTCACCTTCGCCCAAGTCGACGTCTCGAATTCCGGCGACTTGCTGCGATCCGGGGGGCCGGAGCCCGATGCGGTCGTTCATCTTGCGGGTCAGGTCGGGGTTCGCAGTGCCCTCCTGAATCCCGGCGCCCATGTGCGCGACAATCTGGCGGGTCAGTACGAGGTTCTCGAATACTGCCGGAATTTCGGCGTGCCTCATCTTGTACATGCGAGCACCAGCGCCGTGTACGGGGCCAACCGGAAGCTGCCCCTGGCCGCCGGTGACCGCGTGGACGATCCGATTTCGTTTTACGCGGCCACGAAACGGGGAGGCGAGCTTCTCGCCCGGAGCTGGGCCTCGCTGCATGGGTTGCGCGTGACCTCCCTGCGCTTCTTCACGGTGTACGGCCCATGGGGGCGTCCGGACATGGCGACCTGGACGTTCACAGAGTCAATCGCAAAGGGGCGCACGATCCGCTTGCACGGCCGGGGACGGATGAGGCGCAGCTTCACATACGCCGATGATGCCGTTCAGGGAATTCTCGGAGCCGTCGATCGGATGCCTTTGGCGCAGGCGGATCCCGTACCCCATCGGATCTACAATATCGGCAATCCGGAGAGCGTTGAGTTGCGGCGTTTTGTTTCGGTGATCGAATCTGCGGTCGGAAAGCGGGCGAAGGTGGAACTGGTGGAAGCGGAACCGGGCGAGATGGAGGCAACCGAGGCGGATATCGGACCTGCCGTGCGGGACCTCGGATTCGCACCACGCATTGCCGTTGAAGAAGGCGTGCCGCGGTTCGTCGACTGGTTCCGCGGGCGCTACGGTTGATGGCTGGCCGATGAAACGGCAGTCCCGGACGCGACGGGGCGCTGCGGCCGGAGCAGGCGGACCGTGAAGTCGCCAGGCCTCACCGCGCTCTCGGTGTATCGCGCCACCGCGTCGGCGGTGGAGCCCGCTGCGGTCGCCTGGCTGCGGCTCCGTGCATGGAGACGGGATGCGCGCGAACGCGAGCGCCTTGGAGAGCGTTTCCAGGCTCGTCCCGACGGCAGCCTGCTCTGGCTGCACGGTGTCAGCGTGGGCGAGTCGTTGTCCTTGCTGCCGCTCGTGGAGGCGCTGGCGTGCCTCCGCCCGAATCTCCAGCTTCTGGTCTCGAGCCGCACGAGGACATCGGCCGCGCTTCTGGAACAACGGCTGCCGGAAGGAGTTCTGCGAAGCTACGCACCGCTCGATCTTCCGAACTGTGTCGGCCGGTTCCTTCAGGCCTGGCGCCCCGGCGCCCTGGTTCTCGCCGAGTCGGAACTCTGGCCGGGGCTCATGACCGCTTGCCATGCCGCCGGTGTGCCGGTCGCGCTGATCAACGCCCGACTGTCGGAGCGCTCGATACGCAATTGGTACCGGTTCCCGGCTTCGGCGCGGGTCCTCTTTGGCCCGGTGGCGCTTGCCGAGGCCCAGGACCCGGCGACGGCGGAGCGTCTGACGAAACTTGGGGCGTCGCCCTCCGCCGTCGGTGTGGCGGGTTCCTTCAAGGCCGCAGGCGGCCCACTGCCTGGCGATCCGGAGCAGGTCTCGCTGGCGCGGACGGAGCTCGCCGGACGATTGGCCTGGCTTGCAGCAAGCACGCATCAAGCGGATGAGGATGTTGTGCTTGGTGCGCATGCCCGCATCCTCCAGGAGTGCCCGGGCGCCCGACTCGTGATCGTACCCCGGCATCCGTCACGGGGCGGAGGCCTCGCAAGGGCGGCGGAATCCCGGGGCTGGCGATTCGCACGTCGCAGCGCGGGCGACTCGGTGGCCGAAGGCGAGGCCGTCTATATCGCCGACACACTCGGGGAACTCGGTCTGTGGTATCGGGCATTGCCGGTGGCGTTCATTGGCGGATCCTTCGGCGGGGTCGGCGGGCACAACCCGTTCGAGCCTGCAGCGCTGGGTGCCGCGATCCTGCACGGGCCCGATGTGACCAACTTTCGGGGCATATACAATGCCCTGGATCGCGGATTTGGTGCCCGGCGCGTTGCCGATGCGGCCGGCTTGTCCGCCGCGGTGCTTCAATTGCTGGACGCGGAAGGTCGGCCAGCTTGCGCCGCGGGGAGAATGGCTGAGCGGGCCGCGGAGATCGCCGCGCCGGCGGCGGGTGAGGCCGAGCGTCTTGCGAAGAGAATCCTTGGCATGATGGACCGGAAAGAGCATGGTCGGGGAGGAGTCGGGTGACCCGTTCCCCCAGCGGTGTCTTCGGGCGGAATGTCCTCTGCATGAAATGGGGAACGCGATACGGGCCCCACTACGCGAACCGCCTGTACGGCATGGTGCGCAGGTGTCTGGACGGCGATTTCCGGTTCATTTGCCTGACCGACGACCCGTCCGGTCTACGGTCGGAAATCGAGTTCCGGCCAATTCCGGATTTGGGTCTGCCTGCCGGCGCAGAGCGCTGGGCGTGGCCGAAGCTCGCCGTTTTTCACAGTTCGCTGAACGATTTGTATGGGGACTGCCTGTTCCTGGATCTGGATATCGTGATCCTGAAGCCGATCGACAGCCTGTTCGAGTTTGCGCCGGGGCAATTCTGTATCATTGAGGACTGGGTGCGGCCCTTCCGGCGCGTCATTGCGCCGAGGCCGGGAATCGGGAATTCCTCTGTCTTCCGGTTTCCTGCCGGCGGTATGACCAGAATTATCGATGACTTCCTCGCCGGCCGCAGCGCCATCCTTGCGCAGTATCGGAACGAGCAACGGTATCTGAGCGCCTGGGCAGGGGAAGCAAGGGTATGGTGGCCCAGGAATTGGATCGTAAGTTTCAAGCGCCACTGCCTGCCTCCCTACGCGATGCGGGCCTTCCGGGGCATTGACCCGCCTGCGGACGCGCGCGTGGTCGTATTCCACGGCGAGCCGAAGCCCTGTGCCGTCGCTGCCGGCTCCTGGGCCGGGGCGTGGGGCGCATCGAGTCGGGCGCCTTGGGTCGAGCGGGCCTGGCGGGAATAGTCGTCGGGAAGCCGCGCTGCCGGTGGTGAACCGTCTTTGCGGTTTTCGCCTCTATTGCGCTGGTCCCCGGGCAGGAACCGGGCGGCGACCTCCAGTTTCGGGCGCGCTGCCCGTTGCGCAACCCCTCGGCAGCACCTATTGTCCCGGTGCATGCATTGTTGGCGCGCAATTTGGCGTAGCAACATATGCTTTTTGAAGAGCGGGGTTTGGCGTATGCCTTGGAAAGATAACACTTCTGGTCCTTGGGGCGGTGGCCCGGAGCGCTTTGGCTCGGGGCCCCAGCGCCCGAGCGGGCCTCCGCAACCGGATCTCGATGAGTTGCTGGACAATCTGCGAGATCGCTTTCGGGGCAGGGGCTCGGGCAAGAATGCCCGGGGTGGCGGCAGTGGCGGCGGAAGAAGGCCGAGTTGGGTCGTCATGCTGGCGATGCTGGGCGTCGTGCTCGTGGTCTGGATCTATGCTTCGATGTTCAGGGTGCAGCCGGACGAGGCCGCCGTGGTGCTGACATTCGGCAAATTCACGACCACGCAGGGCCCTGGCCTTCACTTCGCTGCCTGGCCGGTCCAGAGGGCAGAGGTGCTGCCGGTCACGAGAGAGATGTCCATCGCGATCGGGTATGAGGGCAGCGCGGACGCGGACCCGAACACGGTTCGGATCCGGAACCCCGGCATCAAGGAAAGCTTGATGCTTACCGGGGATGAGAACATCGTCGATATCAATTTCCAGGTGGTATGGAATATTGCCGAACCGGACAAGTTCCTGTTCAATCTCGCCGAGCCGAGCATGACGATCAAGGCGGTCGCCGAGTCGGCAATGCGCCAGGTGATCGGTCGCTCCGAGCTCAAGCCGATTCTGAACCGCGATCGCGCGTCTGTGACCCTGGATGTGCGCGAGTTGATTCAGGAAACTCTGGATTCCTATGAATCGGGCGTCAATATCGTTCGCGTAAACTTTGACCGGGCGGATCCGCCGCCAGCCGTGATCGACGCGTTCCGCGATGTCCAGGCGGCGGAGCAGGACCGGGATACGTTGGAGAAGCGGGCTGGCGCCTATGCGAACCAGCGGCTCGCGGAGGCCCGTGGTCAGTCTGCGCAGATCCTCCAGGAGGCGGAGGCCTACCGGGCGCAGGTCGTCAAGGAGGCGGAGGGCGAGGCAGCGCGGTTCATCGAAGTGTACTCGTCCTATGTGGTCGCGCCCGAGGTTACCCGCAAGCGTCTCTATCTCGAGACCATCGAGCAGGTTTTCGCCAACGTGGAGAAGATTATCATCGACAAGGCCGGAACAAGCGGGCAGGGCGTCGTGCCCTACCTGCCCCTCGACCAATTGCGGAAGGGCCAGTCTTCGGCCTCGGAAGGAGACCAGCAGTGAGCCGAACCTTGATACTCGCCGTAGCCCTCGCCGTTGTCCTGGGCCTCGGCCTGTCGATGGTATTCGTCGTCGATGAACGGCAGCAGGCTCTGGTCCTGGCCTTCGGGCGGGTGGACCGTGTCGAGAGCGAGCCGGGCCTCAAATTCAAGCTGCCGCCGCCTTTCAATACGGTGGAGTACTACGAGGACCGGATCCTCCCGCTGGAGACCAGTGAGCTTGAGGTTACCCCTGCCGACGACCGCCGCCTCGTGGTGGATGCCTTCGCGCGCTGGCGGATTCTCGATCCCAAGCAGTACCGCCAGTCGGTGCAGAGTCAGACCGCCGCCGTGTCGCGGCTTCGCCTCATCCTGAATGCCGCACTTCGCGAGGTGCTGGGCGGAGAGTCTTCCGGGTCCGTGCTCTCGGGGGAGCGTGCGACACTGATCCGCCAGATCCGGGACGCGACCAGGGACCAGTCCTCCGCCTTGGGAGTGGAGATCATCGACGTGCGCATTCGCCGCGCGGACCTGCCTGAGCAGAATCTGCAGGCCACGTTCCAGCGCATGGAGGCCGAGCGCCAGCGTGAAGCGGCAGACGAACGGGCGCGGGGTGCGGAAGCCGCGCAGAAGGTGCGGGCCGGGGCCGATCGCGCGGCGGTTGAGCTCGTGTCCGAGGCGCAGCGGAGTTCGGAGATAATCCGCGGCGAAGCCGACGCGCAGCGAAACTACATTTTCGCCGACGCGTTCGGCCGCGATCCGGAATTCTTCGCCTTCTATCGCTCCTTGACGGCGTATGTCCGATCAATGAAGGGCAGCAATTCGACGCTCGTCATCACGCCGGACTCCGAGTTCTTCGAGTATCTGAAGTCAGACGGGCTGGATCCAAGACCGTAGCGCCAGTTCCGGGGGCGCTGCAATCCATGATGGACTTGGCAGCGGCTCTGGGACTTGCTCTGGTCATGGAGGGCGTAGTGCTGGCAGCGGCGCCCAGGCTTGTCCGGGAAGGGGCGCTTGCCATGGCGGCCATGCGGCTGCCATCGCTCCGCGCTTGCGGCCTCGCCGCTGCTGCTGCCGGATTGGCGCTAGTGTGGTTGGCGCGAGGCTGACCTAGAACCGGAAGGCGGAATCCGGAAACGGAGGCTGGACAGCGTGTTCGGCAAGGGCCGCGGCGCTGCGGCATTGACCGCGAGGAAACTAACAGGAAGGTGCGGCGCGATGGGTTCACGACTGGAGGCGCGAATTCCGTGGATCGGGCGGACGATCGCGACGGCGCTTCTCGCTGCGGCGGCGATGGCGCCAAACGTGTCCACAGCGCATCCGGAGAGCGGCTTCGCCGAGCTCGTGGAGCGCGCTTCGCCAGCCGTGGTCATCATCTCTGTTGTCGGAGAGGCTTCCGGAGAGAGCTCCGAATTTCCGTTCGACTGGCTTCCCCACGGGGACGGTCTGCGCGAGAAGATAGAAGAGTATCTCAGGCAGCAGGATTCGCAGAGCGACCGCGCGCCTGCGCCAGTCGAGGGGCAGGGAACCGGTTTCTTCATCGATTCGGACGGCCACATTGTTACCAATGACCACGTGGTCGGCGGCGCGAGGAGGGTTACGGTCACGACGATCGAAGGCGACTCGTACGACGCGGAAATTGTCGGAACCGACCCGAAGACGGACATCGCACTCATCAAGATCGAGGCGGATCACGAACTGCCGTTCATTTCCTTCGGCAATTCCGATGAGGCGCGCGTGGGCGATTGGGTAGTCGCGATCGGAAACCAGTTCGGCTTCAGCAGCACGGTTTCGGTCGGCGTGATTTCTGCCCGGAACCGCAACATCAACGCGGGCCCATATGATGACTACATCCAGACAGATGCGGCGATCAACTTCGGAAGCTCCGGCGGCCCGCTGCTCAATCTCGATGGACAGGTTATTGGCGTGAATACTGCGATTTTCGCTCCTGCTGGCGGATCCGCCGGCCTCGGCTTCGCGGTCCCCTCGGTGATGGCGCGGGAAGTCGTGCGCCAACTCCGCGAACACGGCAACATGCGGCGGGGCTGGCTTGGCGTCCAGGTCCAAACCGTCGATGGGGACCTGGCCGAGGGGCTTGGTCTTGCCGAAGCCTCTGGTGTGCTCGTCTCCGACGTGATCCCCGATTCGCCCGCCGAGGATGCCGGAATCCAGCCCGGCGATGTGATCCTGAAATTCGACGGGCGGATGGTGGAGCGATTGCGCGATTTTCCCCGCATGGTCGCCGAGACCGAAGTTGGCCGAGCGGTCGAGGTTCAGGTGTGGCGGGAAGAGCTACTGATCATCAAGGCCACCTTGGGCTTGCTGTACGAAGACGACGAGGCGGTCGCACTTATCGACGCGGGTGGTGGAGACGGCACGATGCCGGATTCCAGTCAAACGTCCGAGGTCTTGGGGATGCGTCTGCTTCCCCTCGACGACCGGCTGCGCGTCGAATTCGGAGTCGATTGGGAAGGTAGAGGCGTCATCGTCGCAGAAGTCGAGGAGGGCAGTGCCTCTTCCTTCGCCGGTGTAGAGCCGGGCTTCATTGTCGTCAAGGTCGGGCGCGTGGAGGTCGAAAGCGTCAGCGACGTGACGAGCCATGTCGATGCTGCCAGGAAAGCGGGGCGGGAGACCATCGTGATGCTGTTCTCCCAATTCGGTTCGCAGCGATATTTTCCGATCCCGCTCTCTCAGTAGCGTTCCAGATTCAAATCCCGTCCGGTACGAACCGGTTCGCCTTCGCATCGCGTCGGCTCGCCCGCGTTCCCATGCGACAGATTCTTGTCGCATTTTGACCAACTTGACTGTTTGACCTTGAGTAAGTTGCTTGGGCAACGCGTCGAGATAGAGCAGGCGGGCCAAGATGAGTCCATCAAGCCGTACGGGTACCACGACGCGCGCAGGCGGGCGCGAGGCGCGGAGAAGCCGTCGACAAGCACCGCTCGAGGCGCACTTGCGGCCGATATGGCCTGGAATGTCCAGCCCCGGGATTGGGCCGCTTGACGATGCCGCGAAGCAACGCATCCACAAGTCTGTTTTGCGCGTGCTTGACGAGGTGGGCTTTGGGGAGGTGCCGCCGTTTGCCGTCGAAACACTCACGGGCTTCGGCGCTGTATACCATCCCGAAAGCGGGCGGATTACCTTCCCGCCTGCCCTTGTGGAGGACATGATCGCATCGGCCGCCCGCGAGTTCATCTGGCCCGCCCGCGATTCCCGGCACGATCTGCATCTCGGCGGCGACCGGCTGTATTTCGGGACCGGCGGTGCGGCCGTCCATGCGGTGGACATTGAGAACCGGAGTTACCGGGAGTCCACGCTCCAGGACCTGTACGACGCTGCCCGCGTCGCCGACCTTTGCGACAACATTCACTTCTTCCAGCGGACGATGGTCGCCCGGGACATGCCGACTCCGATGGATCTCGACATCAACACGGCCTATGCCTGTCTTTCAGGAACCTCCAAGCATGTCGGCATGTCCTTCACCGACGGCGCCACCTACGGCAACTGCCTGGAACTTCTTCATCTTGTGGCTGGCGGCGAGAAGGCCTGGCGCGATCGTCCCTTTCTCAGCAACGCCAACTGCTTTGTCGTGCCGCCATTGAGATTCGCCCATGATTCGTGCGAGGTCCTCGATCGCGTGGCCAGGACCGGAACGCCGATCCTCGTGCTCTCGGCGGGTCAGGCAGGCGCAACCGCGCCGGCGGCAGTGGCGGGCGCAGTGGTGCAGGCCTTCGCGGAGGCGCTCGTCGGCTTGATCTACGTCAACGCCATCTCGCCGGGGCATCCGGTCGTAATGGGGACGTGGCCCTTTGTATCGGACTTGCGCACCGGAGCGATGTCGGGCGGTTCTGCGGAGCAATCACTTCTGTCCAGCGCCTGCGGTCAGATGGGGCGCTTCTACGGCCTGCCTACGGCATCGGCCGCAGGAATGGCGGATGCCAAGCTGCCGGATGCGCAGTCGGGCTACGAGAAAGGCCTCACCCTTGCAATGGCGGGGCAATCCGGACTGAACATGGTCTACGAGTCCGCCGGGATGCAGGGGTCGCTGCTCGGATTCTCCATCGATGGAATGATCATCGACAACGACCTTCTCGGGGCCAGCCTGCGCTGCGCGCGGGGGATCCAGGTAGACGAGGCCACTTGCTCCATCGAAGTGATTCGTGAAGTTTGCATGGAGGGGCCCGGACACTACCTCGGTTCTGCCCAGACCCTCGAGCTGATGCAACGGGACTACTACTATCCGGAACTCGGCGACCGGAGTTCCCCGAAGGAGTGGAACGAACTGGGGCGTCCGGACCTCATGCAGGCCGCCGCGCGGCGCCGCATCGAGATCCTCGACCGGCATTTCCCGGAATATGTTGGCTCCGCTAGCGATGCGCAAATCCGGCAGAGTTTCGACATCCGGCTTCCGAGGGAGGCCATGGCCGCTTCGGACCCGGATCGGACGGCGGCCGCCCGTACTGGTTGAGAGCGTTTGGTTCCATTCGGCGCGTGACGCCGGGCGCTGCCCGGGTCCCTCGGGATGTTCATCCTCTGCCAGGCGTCCTGAGGCTGTGCGGGGCCCGCTCGGCGCCGGCCCGGTTCGCTGTCTGGCCCCTGCGGGCAGAATGGTTCCGTCGTGGGCACGCCCGGGACTGAATTGGAACGCTTCGCTTCTTCGGTTCCGGCGCTCATTGCATCCTGTAGAATTGTGAGAATCGCTTTGGCGTGGCCAGTCGCGTGAACAGGAGACCGGCACGATGGAAGAAATACCCGCACATGCCGAGGAATCTTCACCGGGAGGCGATGGGTCGGACGGACATGTCGTTGCGCGTGCGCAGGGCTGCCTGCTCGGTCAGCTCGCAGGAGACGCATTGGGAAGCCTGGTCGAGTTCCGGACGCCTGCCTCCATCCGTTCCGAATACCCGGCCGGGGTGCGGGATCTGGCGGATGGAGGTGCGTGGAACACGATCGCGGGCCAGCCGAGGGACGATTCCGAGATGGCGCTGACCCTTGCCCGACTTCTTGCCAATTCGAAGGCGTACGATGCGGGGGCTGCGCGAGAGGGCTACGCGGGATGACTGGATTCGGACCCTTTCGATATCGGGAACACAACTCTGGGTGCGCTACGCGGCCACAGGAACCACGACAGCCAGGCGAACGGGGCGTTGATGCGGATCAGTCCGCTCGGAATTTTCGGCGCCTGCCATAGCCTCGAGGAGGTGGCGGCGTGGGCCGCGCAGGATTCCGAGATCACCCATCCGCATCGGGTCTGCCGCCACTCGAATTCCCTGTTTGCAGCGGGAATCGCGCATGCTGTTCGCACGGGGAGCTCTCCCGCGGACGTTCATCGCGCCCTGTTATCGTGGTCAAGGGAATGGAACGTGGACGAGTCGGTGCGCTGCGCTGTCGAACTCGCAGCGCAGGCACCGCCGCCGGACTACATGCACCAGCAGGGCTGGGTCCTGATTGCGCTCCGGAACGCCGTCTGACAACTGGTCCATGCGCCGAACCTGGAAGAGGGGGTGGTGGACAGCATCATGCGCGGCGGCGACACGGATACCAATGCGGCAATCTGTGGCGCACTGCTTGGTGCCGTCCATGGCCGGGATGCCGTCCCCGCGCGCTGGACCCGGCAGCTGCTTAACTGCCGCCCCGAGGCAGGGCGGCAACGCGTCCGTCGTCCGCGGCCGAGGCAGTATTGGCCGGTTGATGCCCTCGAACTTGCGGCGCGGCTGGTCCGTCCTTGGCAGGGGCCGTAGCCTGATCGTACGCCTGCGTTGCATTGATGGTTAGGCTGAAGTTCTGACGAGATTTTGGGTAAAATGCGTGATATGGCAATCAATTGCGCATTTTCGGAAATCGGACTTTCTGCCTACATTTTGCGTTCGCCCGGGTTGTGTCTCTGTTTTGGGCCGCAAATGGTTTCCAGCAACTCCATCGCCTTTGTTTGGGATTTGGTCGGCGTTGTGTCCATATCGAAGGTTTCGGGCGCGGGATTGGTACCCGTCTGGCCGCGCTGGATCCTGCATGTATTTCGGGTAATGGTCTCCAGGTTTTCGATCAGGGTTCGGAAGCAGTGGGTTTCGGAGCCATCCTCGAGCCATCCTGCGGCCTTGCGTTTGGCG
Source organism: Rhodobacterales bacterium (assembly GCA_965222665.1). Lineage (GTDB taxonomy): Bacteria > Pseudomonadota > Alphaproteobacteria > Rhodobacterales > CAZPXZ01 > CAZPXZ01. The sequence goes on along the minus strand of CBDCUM010000012.1, from coordinate 2,269,058 downwards.
CGCTGCGAGCGTTCGGCCGGAGCAACAGGATCACGGGTGCGGGAGATCTCCTCGAGTTCCGGATCGGAGAACAACCGATCCCGCCAGACTTCCCTTATGTGCCATTCGACATAGTACGCGAGCGTGCACAAGAAGATGTGGGTGCGCACCCGTTGCGCGATGCGATGGTAGATCGGACGAACGTGCAGGTTGACCGTCTTCATGGTTCGAAATGCGCGCTCCACGCGCGTCAACGCCTTGTAGCTCCTCACACAATCGTCTGCCGCCATGTCTTGTTCCGGAAGCGAGGTGCGAATGACATAGATGCCGTCGAGAGCCGCTTCCCGGGCAATGTTTTCGGCGTTGCGGGAGAAGGCGAAGGACGTATCGCCAATCTCGTAGTTCATGTGCTTCTTCATCCGGAACCGGTTGATGGCCTGGCCGACCCGGACGCCGATCTCGGCGCGGCCTCGGAGGGTTCCGCCATCGACGCTCTTGCGGATGACAGCGAGGTCGGCTTCCGTCGCTTTCAGCAGGGATTCGCGCGTGTGGGCGCGCCGCGCTGCCAGCCGCGGGTTGCGACAGGCCACCAGCCGCTCACCGGGATAGTCCGGGTGAAGGACCTCGAACAGATTGACTTCGTCGAACCGGGCGACATCAAGAGAGCTGGTGCGGATGAGCTTCTGGATGGTTGCGCTCTTCAGCGCGGTGATCCAATCCACGCCATCCAGCTTCTTGAGTTCGGTGATGCGGGTCTGCGCGATCATGCCGCGATCGCCCACAATGGCCACCCGCTGGAGGCCGAAGCGCTTCTGCAGACGCGCGACCTCAGGCAGAAGGGTCTTCGGATCCCCGATATTGCCCGCGTAGACCGAGACGGAAACCGGGCAGCCGCCGACGTCGCACAGCAATCCGAAGTTGACCTGAAGCTTTCCCTTCTTGCCGTCCCGGTTGTGCCCGCGGCGGCCAAGCGGGCAGGTCGTCCCTTCGAAGTAACTTGATGTCAGATCAAACAAAACCAGGCCGCCGTCCCGGAAGTGGCGCCGCGCAAGCTTGCCCTGGATCCGGTTCTACCGCTTGCCCAGCCAGTCCATGGCCGCATAGAGTTCGTCAACCTCGGCGTCGTCGACGCCGAACATCTCGCCCAGCGTGGTGTCTTTCCACCACCGGGTCGTCGCAAGCTTGCTGTGCGGTCGGATGATGCGGGCGGCAATCATGGCGCAGACCAGGTCGCGCTCCCGGCACGGCTCGGAGCCGATCAGTTCAATCATGCCAAGCCGGTCAAACGCAGCCGCAATCGCTGCTACCGGTCCATGCTTGCGGGACCGCAGGATCTCAAAGGCGTCACTGGCCTCGACATACTGCTTCCCCGCCAGGCTGCCCCGAACCAATGCAAGGGTCTCGTCGGAGAGGCTCGAGAGAGTCGCCAGCGTTTTCTTCTGAACCTTGCCGCTCTCGTCGCGAAAGGACCGGCGCAGGAGTTTGGAATAGTAGGTCTTGCCGCCCTGCTTGCTGGCGATAATGGCGACATGCATCGCTGGCATGGCCCCGTGCCTCATATAGTGTCCACACTCTTTCGATTGCGGTCTGCTCGGTATTACCTGCTATATATACCATATTAAAGCCAATGTCAACCAGACAATGACATAGCTAGTGCCTACAATACCGAAAACTATTGGCCGGTTTCGGCCGAAATCAAACGTGCTAACAAAGAGTTACGCGGAAAATACCCTCCAGAACTTCAGTTTAGGGAGGGTCCCCGCTGCGTCCCGGCCTTGTTCCGATTCGCGTCGCAATGCGGCGATTCGGTCCCCCGGGGCTGAACGGGAACCGGGGGCCGGCGCCTCTGCGTCTTTTTGCGCATCATTGCTGGTACCGAATTTCGGAGATTTCTTCCCCTGCCGGCAATTCCGCGTGTTCCCCGTTCGTTCGGCATGCGGCCGGAGGCCGTACGGGAAGGGTTCACCGAATACCGGCCGCCCTGGCGGAATGGGGCCGCTTCCGGGTTGTACCGCCCGGACAGAGCAGCAAGGCTCGGCGCGGCCCGGGCGCCGTGCCGCCGGCAGGGCATTCCCGATTGCAGCCAGGAGCAATGCCGGCGATGCTCCGCCCGATGCGAGCGTACTCTGCGCCTTCACGCGCCACTGCCACGACGCGTTCTTCCGTGCGATCCTCAGCGACAGCGAGCGCGCAAACGCGCTGATCCACGCCCATTGGCCGAAGGCGTTGCGCTGGATGCTGGCGGGCGAGCCCGCGCGCCCGATCGACCCGTCGCTGGTGCACAGCGACCGCAGGCAGGTCCGCGCGGACAAGGTGTACCTGGTTGGCGGAACCCTGGGCAAGCCGAATGCGGTGGCCCCCATCGAGCACAAGTCGAATTCGGATCCCGGCACGCCGGAACAGGTGATCGTCGGCCTGCGCGGGCTGCAGGCGCCATTCGCCGGGAAGGACGTGCCCTGGGCCGTGCCGTTTGTCTTCAGCACGAGGAGGCTCTCATGGAACGTGCCCGAGGACATTGACGAAACCGGCAGCGCGGCCGACATCGTGCGGCAGTTGACCTGGGTTGAAGGGTATTTCGCGCGCGTCACCAGGAGGATCTCCTACGATGCGCTCTCGCCGGAGCCTGTTTCCCGCGCCATGGTCGGCATGATGTACATCGCCCGCCGGACGCCGTGCCCGGTGGATGGGTTGCTGCGGATCTGGAGCACGGACCTGGCGGACCGCCGGATCGATCCGGCAAGGCTGGCCTACGTGCTCTCCTACGCGTTGGCGACATCCGCTATGATGAAGGAGACACTGCGCGACTTGGCGCTCGATGCCGGCCCGGAAGCCAGGGAGATCGACACGGACCTGATCACGCAACCGCTGATTCCGGAAGCCTTGGCCGAAGGCGAGGCCGAAGGGAGAGCGGATCTTCTGCTTCACCTGTTTCGACAGCGCTTCGGCGCCATTCCCGAGGGCGTGGAGGTGAAGGTCGGGTCGGCGCAGTTGCCCGGATCGGGAGGCGTGGGCGGATGCCCTGTTCGATGCGCGGAGGCTTGACGACGTCTTCCGGAATGGAGGCGCCAGCTGAAAAGATGGATGGGTGCGGGGCCGGCCAGCTGCGCCGGGATGGTGCGGTCGGAAGCCGCGGCGCGGCGCGCGCCGCGCATCGGGCGGCAGCCGGAAATCCACCCCGCCCCGAATTGCGGAAGCTTGCCGGATCTCGCAGTGATCGGGATCGCATCACCTTTGCGGCAGAGCCTGCCGCAAAACACCAGCGTGGCACACGCGGCGCACTTCCGGACACGAATCTCTCGCCTGGAAGTGCCAGACAGCCGGACCGCGCATGGAGATGAATGGCCCCTATCCATAAATGCAAAGAGGTTGACGGTCTCGTACTGCTAGCGGGAGTTTCGCGCTTCGCCGGAGCGGCCCCCGGGAATCCGGTTTCAGCGAGAAGGAGAGGAGGAAATGGACGCTCCGACAGAATTGCTTCACAGCGTTTGTCCCCATGACTGTCCATCGGCCTGCGCGTTGGAGGTCGAGCGGCTTGTTGGCGGACGCATCGGCAAGGTGCGTGGCGCCAAGGAAAATTCCTACACAGCCGGTGTACTTTGCAGCAAGGTCGCGCGCTACGCGGATCGCATCCACCATCCGGATCGGCTCACGGTGCCACTGCGCCGTACCGGCGAGAAGGGCGATCCCGGTGGATTCGAACCGATTTCCTGGGCGGACGCGCTGGACCTTGTCGCCGAATCCTTCCTGCGCGCCGAGCAGCGCCTGGGCTCGGAAACCGTGTGGCCATACTACTACGCGGGCACCATGGGCTTTGTCATGCGGGACGGGATCGAGCGGTTACGGCACGTCAAGCGGTACTCGGGACAATATTGCACCATCTGCGTGACGCTCTCGTGGAACGGCTTCATCGCCGGGACCGGCCGACTGGCCGGAAGCGACCCACGGGAGATGGCGGAGTCCGATCTCGTTGTCATCTGGGGCACGAACGCGGCAGCAACCCAGATCAATGTGATGACCCACGCGCTGGCCGCGCGAAGGAGCCGCGGAGCGCAAATCGTGGTGGTCGACACCTATCGGAATGCGACCGCAAAGCAAGCCGATCACTTTGTCTGCGTGCGTCCCGGAACGGATGGCGCCCTGGCTTGCGCAGTGATGCATGTCCTGTTCCGCGACGGCTACGCCGACCGGGACTATCTCCGGCGCTACACCGATTCGCCGGAGGAGCTTGAGCGGCACCTGGCCGAACGGTCGCCTTCTTGGGCCGCTTCGATAACCGGTGCGTCTGCGGACGAAATCGAAGTTCTCGCCCGGATGATCGGGACGACGCCGCGCACGTTCCTTCGGCTCGGCTACGGGTTCGCCCGACAGCGCAACGGCGCCGTGAACATGCATGCGGCGCTGTCGATTGCCGCCGTCGCCGGATCGTGGCAGCACCGCGGTGGCGGCGCATTCCACAGCAACAGCGGCATCTATGGTTGGGACAAGACGCTGATCGAGGGACTTGACGCCCGTGATCCCGCGGTCCGCGTTCTCGATCAGTCGCGAATTGGCCCCATCCTGGAGGGCGCTCCGGACAGTCTCGTGGGCGGCCCGCCGGTAACCGCAATGCTCATCCAGAATACGAACCCCATGTGCGTGGCACCGGAGCTCAACCGTGTTCGCCGCGGTTTCGCGCGCGAGGACCTGTTCGTTTGCGTCCATGAGCAATTCATGACGGAGACTGCGGCAATGGCGGACGTTGTCCTTCCGGCAACGATGTTCCTGGAGCATGACGATCTCTACCAGGGCGGCGGGCACCAGCATATCCTCCTCGGCCCGAAGATCGTTGACCCTCCCAGCGAATGCCGTTCGAATCACGAGGTCGTTTGCGGGCTCGCAAGTCGGCTGGGCGCGGAACACGCTGGATTCGGCATGACGCCGCGGGAATTGATCGACCACACGTTGCAGGCATCCGGCTGGGGATGCCTGGACGGCCTGGAACGGGAGCACTGGATTGATTGCCAGCCGCCGTTCGAGGAGGCCCACTACCTGGACGGGTTCGCCCATCCGGACGGCCGCTATCGATTCAAGCCGGACTGGCGGTCCCTCCAGCCGGGCGGGTTCGTCGACGAGGATTCACTTTCCAGGATGCCTCCGCTTCCCGACCATTGGCCCGTGATCGAGGAGGCGACCACGGACCATCCCTACCGCCTGGTAACCGCGCCGGCGCGGCAATATCTGAACACGACCTTTACCGAGACCCCTACCTCAATTCGGAGGGAAGGGCGCCCGACCGTACTGGTGCATCCCGAGGACGCGGAGGCCTGCGGAATTTGCGAAGGGGACATGGTGCGACTGGCGAATGAGCGAGGCACCGTCATGCTGCATGCGCAGGTCGGTGGTGGAATGCGGCGCGGCGTCCTGATCGTGGAGAGCATCTGGCCAAACCAGGCGTTCGAGGGAGGGATCGGAATCAACGCGCTTACGGGTTCCGACGCGGCGCCTCCGGTGGGGGGATGTGCGTTCCACGACAACCGTGTCCGACTGGACCTGATTCGCCGGTGTGCGGAACCCCGCGCGGATTCGGCGGCAGGATAATTTCTCGCGGTCGCGGGTTCCCGGCGCGCCACGTCAGCCGTCGCCAACATCGCGTCGCGGACCGCGAAGCCGAGTTGGCCAGGGGCGACCGGCCCGACGCTCATTCCCTCCCGTGCGAGCCCAATGCCTGGGTCCTGGCCGGTCACTCGGGCTCGGTCGGTATGAGGCCGGCATGATGTCGCAATCCCGCGCCCATGGCGCGGCGGCAGGCGCTCGTTCTTCTTGTCGTCACCTGCGGACTCGCGGCCAGAAGCCGGGCACGAAGCGCTATTGGGGCACCCGCGGTGCAATCGATGCAGCCTTGCCCAAGCTCCCTCTGCCGGCAGCCGCAGGAAATCCTCGATCCAGGCAACTCCACCGCGGCCCGGGATGGCCGCGTGCACGGAGTTGGTTTGCCGTTCAAGTCACGGGAAAGCGGGCCGATCTCCAGAACGGCCAGAGTGGCTGGCCGCGCTTGGAGAAGCGGAATCCCGGCAGCGGCGGATGGGGAAGGGCGCGGCGCCGTGCGTGCGCCGCGGATCGGTCTTGCGATGACACCTCACGACCCGACGCACGAGTGCATGACGGGCCGGGACACGCGCAGCTTCATGAAGCGTCGGGCAAGCCGATCCACCGGTCCGTTTCCCGTGGGCAATGGGGGCGAATCGGGACGCGCCCGGGAAGCAGGCGGCGTAGTTCCGTCTATCCCCTCATGTGCGAAGGCTTTAGATACGGTCCAGCCCGGCGAGGAGCTTGCCCATCAATTCGTCGATGTGCGAACGCTCGGCGATGAACGGGGGCGCAATCAGCCCGGTGTCACCGGTGAACTTGACATGCAATCCGTTCAGGAACAGATCCTTCTGCAGCGCTGTGCCACGCCGTCCCGCAACGCCGTCGCCGGGGACATCGATGGCGGCGAGATAGCCAATTCCGCGGATATCTGTGACCTTGGAGTGCCCCTGCAGGCTCCAGACCGCATCCAGAAAATACTGCTCGCCGTCGACGACCCTCTGGAACAGGTTCTCGCGCTCGAAAATATCCATGGCCGCTACGCAGGCCGCTGCTGCTGCGGGATGGCCGGAATAGGTGTACCCGTGCATGAACTCGATGGTGTTCTCTGGCGCCGCGTTCGTGATCTCTGCGAAAATCTCGTCCCGGACGCTTACCGCGCCCATCGGAATCGCGGCGTTGGTCAGGGCCTTCGCCATGGTGATGATATCCGGCGTCACTCCGAACCGATCAGAGGCAAAATTTGCGCCCATCCGGCCGAACCCGCAGATCACTTCGTCGAACACGAGCAGGATTCTGTTTGCGTCGCAGATTTGCCGCAGTCGCTCCAGGTAGCCGACCGGCGGTACCAGGCAGCCGGTGGAGCCGGCAACCGGTTCCACGAAGCAAGCCGCAATTGTCCCGCCGCCATAGGTGTCCACGAACCGCTGGAGATCCTCTGCCAACTCCGCTCCGTGTTCGGGCTGGCCCTGTGTGAACCGGTTCTCCGGCAGCCAGGTGTGGCGCATCAGGGCCACATGCGGTATCACGCCGGAAAATGTCTCCCGATTCCGTATCATGCCGGAGAGGGAAACTCCGCCGATATTGACGCCATGGTATGCCCGTTCCCGGGAAATGAATCGGACGCGCTGTCCTTCCCCCCGCACGCGCTGCGTGGCCATGGCGATCTTGAGAGCGGTGTCAATGGATTCGGATCCGGAGTTGGTGAAGAAGACATGGTTGAAGGGCTCCGGAAGAAGCCGCGCAACTCGTTCGGCAGCTGCGAAGGACGCGGGATGGCCGAGCTGGAATGGAGCGGAATAGCTGTTCTGCAGCATTTGTTGGTGGACCGCGTCGGCGATTTCGCGACGGGCGTTGCCCGCAGGGCAGCAGAAGAGCCCCGAGCTGCCATCGAGCACCTGATTTCCCCGCTGGTCCGTGAGATACACTCCCTTCCCGGCAGTCACGATCCTCGGAGCGCTCTTGAAGTCCCGGTTGCCGGTGAAGGGCATCCAGTACTCCTCCAGCGAATTCGTGCTGGCGATCCCGTGGGTGCTGTGGTCAAGCTTGGTCATCGGTGTATCCTCCGCTCCTGGGGCCGCGTTGCCCCGCGTGCGCCATTGGCGCCATGGGACCCAACGTGCCGTAATACCGTATTTTGGAGGATTGTGCCCAGCCGGGCCTCGGTGGCCGCCAATACCTGCGCAGGAGACAAATCCGATGAGATGGCTTCCCACATTGCCTCCCGGAGTTCCGCCGGCCGCGGTTTCGGCCGGCATCGCAGCAATGGCATGCACGGTTGCTCTGGCCAATTACGCGGTTCTTCGCCCCATCAATGACTGGCTGACATGGGGCCACTTCGTATTCCCGCTGGCGTTCCTGATCACCGACCTGATCAACCGCCTCTTCGGTCCGGAGGCCGCCCGGCGGGTTGTGTACGGTGGATTCGCCGTTGCAGTTGTCCTTTCCCTTGCGGTTGCCACTCCCCGTGTGGCCCTCGCGTCAGGCACCGCCTTTCTGGTCGGACAGCTGGTGGATGTTGCGGTTTTCGACCGGCTAAGGCACACCGCCTGGTGGCGGGCTCCGATGGCGTCCTCGATTGCAGCGAGCATCGTTGACACCGCGATCTTCTACTCGCTCGCGTTCGCGGCAACCGGTGACCCTTGGGTCCAGTGGGGTGCCACGGATCTGGCAGTCAAATTGGCAATGATTCTTCCGTTCCTTGCACCGTTCCGAATTCTTTCGGAGCGGTTGCGCCGATAGGAATTCCACTCTCGCCATGCAGGGTCAGGCGTCGGAGCCGCGCCACTCCGTCGGAATTGCCTTCCATCCAGGCGCAGGGCGGCCTAACGGCATCTGAGTGCAGTTCGGGATCTATAAACGATAGTGCCGAGGCACCATCGTATCCATTTCACGGGTCGCTGGAGTGGCTGCGGACGCTTCTCGCCGTGCAGCAGCGCCAGTCGCCAACGCCCGGATATCGCGGGCCGCATTCAGGTCCGCGTTCTGCGCGCGGCCGCATGCCACGCACCGGAATTTGCTTTGCGACCTGCGTGACTGCGGGTCGATGATGCCGCAGCCTGAACAGGTTTGCGAAGTGTAACCCGCGGGTCCCTCGATCAGTTCCGCTGCCTTGTATTCGAGCATCTGCTTCAGGGCTGCCCAGCCGGTATGGAGAATGACGCGATTCCATCTGGCGTACATTCGTGCCGGGCCTGTCGGTGGTTCCCCTGGCGCTCTTCGTCATGCCCCTGGTGTGCAGTTTCTCGATGACGACGGTCTGGGCCATTTTGGCAATGCGCCTGGATACGTGGTGTTGCCAGTTTCGGCGTGCGTTTCGGAGGCGACGGCTGGCACGCTGAACGCGGATGCGTTGCTTCCCCCGCCGGCGCGACCCCCTGCGCTTCCTGTTCAACGATTGTTGAAGTCGCTTCAACCCGGTCTCGAGCCGTTTCAAATCCGGCATGCGGTGAATTTCATCCTCGCTGTCGGCAACCTGGCCGGCATTGGGGTCTACGCCTGTCGGACAGTCCGACCGGGCAGCGCAGGCATCGTTGGCCCGCCTTCGGACGGACGGCGGGGGAGCACGTCCTGGCGTGCGTGTGCGGGCGTCTCTCGGCGCCGCGCGAGGCGGGCATCCACGACCAATTCGCCGGCCATGACCTCACCGGCGGGTCGGCGTCGCAACATCCACGTGAGGCAGGGGATTCGCAATCGGATCTCTCAATGCTCGGATTCGGCCTGGAGCGAGATTCTGCGGACCGTGGCCGCGAGCGGACGATTGCGGGGCGCTATGTGCTTGCCGGGAGCGCGTTCGCACTGACCAGTGGGGCGTCGGGTGGCGGCTTCGCCGGCGTTTGGGGCGGCAGCGCGCATTCCGGCTTCGACGGCCGCGAGAACGCACGCTCTCTGGACGGAAGCGCAACCACGGCGATGCTCTGAGCGGATTGTGAGCAGGGCGCCCGGGCCGCAGGATTGGCGGTAGTGCGCAGCCGTGGCGACGTCGACTACGTGGGGGAAAGCGGCCGGGGCGAGGCGGAGGTCACGTTTACCGGGCTCTTTCCGTATTTCGGCTATGCGGCCCAGGAGCGGCCGCTGTTGTGGGGTGCTGCGGGCGTGGCTCCGGCGGCCTGAAGCTGACTCCGGTTGGGAGCGGGCCCGCTCAGGCGGATATCGATCTTTCCATGGCCGCAGCGGGTGCCCGCGGGGCGCTGCCGGGAATGGAGTCCCTGAGTCTTGACCTGGCGATCGAGATCGACGCGATGTGGTTGCCGGTGAACTCCGAGGCCGCGCCGGGGCTCGACGCGACTGAGTCGGACGTCACCCGCTTGCGGTTCGGCATGGAGGGCTCCCGGAAAATTGCGCTGGAAAACGGAGGGACGATGGCTCCGCGGGTCGAGATCGGGATGCGCCAGGACGGGGGCGATGCGAAGACGGGCGTCAGCGCGGACTTCGGAGGCGGGATCGCCTTCTCCGATGCGTCGGCATCCCTCGCGGTCCAGGTTTCGGGGCGCGCGCCGAATGCGCATGCGGATGGCGACCATCGTGACTGGGGCTTGTCGGGAGTGATCGCGTTCGGTCCGGACCCGGATTCGCGGCGGGGACTCTTGCTTTCGTTGCGCCAGACTGCCGGAGAGGCTGCATCGGGCGGAGTGGACGCGACAAGGAACCGCGAGACGATCGCGGGAATTGGTCGCGAAAGCGGCGCCGTCCCGGAGCCGCAACCGGAGGTTGAGGCCGAGTACGGGCTGTCGGTGCTTGGCGGAGGAATGATCGGCGCGCCGCATGCCGGGCTGGCTCTCTCGGGGGCTGGGCAAACGTATACGCTCGGCTGGCGGATTGGACCGGAGCGTTCCTATGTGGTGCAGTCGTTCGACCTTGACCTCGCGGCGCAAGACCGGGAAGGTCTTGGCGGCGGGCCGGAGGAGCAGATCGGTCTCGGCCTGACGGTCAACTGGTAGCACGCTGGAATCGGATGCGGCGATAGGGACCCGCCCGGCGCCGATTCTTCGCGCGGGCCGGAGCGTGGAACGCTCCGGCCAAGTCTACGGCGTTCTGGGGAGCCTTGGCGGCTACCCGCGCACGGGTTCCTGCTTCGAAGCTTCGTCCGGATATTCTGCGGGCCTCGCCCGTGTGGCCGGAGGCCAGCCCGCCGGGCAAGGCAAATCTCGACGTCGTGCCCCCGCGGGCTGCCCTTTGCCCGCAAGGGTTGTCGGGATGCGCGGGATGCAGCCTTTGATTCTAGTCGCTGGTTCGATCCATTCCGTTGAGTCTCTCGCATGTCTGGACGGTGACGGCATGGCGCGGATATCCTTCCCGGATTCTCTCGTGGACTGGCGACGGAGCGTCGCCGTGATAGCGGGACCTGCCCAGGATGCCGTCGGTCGCCGTGATCTCGATGGCGCAGAAGTGGATGTCGGTGTGCCGTTCCGGTTTCTTGCCGTGAAAATACCCATATTTTCATGTCTTGGGGTGCGGAGGCACAGGACCCAGCATGACGGCTTTTTGGGCCCACAGCCTCATCGCCACCTGGCCATGACGGCATCGCGGTCGCCGGTTCGCTGGCCCAGGCATTCGACCTTGCGGGCTGAATTCAGTACGTGATACCCGTTCTCGATGCACTGGTGCCGGCGGCATCACCGAAGAATCCGGTCCGCATCATTGTTCGATGCCTCCGGCAGGCTGGTCAGCCGGAGCCAATCGAGCGGGTTGTCCCCGTCCGTCCGCGCCGGCCCGTGGACATGCGCCAGGTTCAGGACCCGAGCCTTGCCGCAGAAGCCGCTGCTTTTCGGAGGCGTCAGTCCGATCGCCACCAGCGCTGTGCGCAGGCAGTCTCGCCCCTCCCGCCTCCCGCGCGTCCTGGCGCCGGGTTCCCCTGCGCGACGAACTGCGAGCGACATGGATCTCGAGATGTTTGTGCACGGGTTGACTCTGCACCGTCTCGAAGCGTTTCGGAGCATTGCGGCCGAGCACCCGATTGTGCTCTGTCCGCATCAGCAGATCGACCATGCCGGGGGCGGCGTTTCTCGATGGACTCCGCGAAGACCCTGCCCGCGCGATCGGCCACGTGCACCGCAAGAGCCGAACTCCTCGCACACTCGATGTCCGAGCGCGACACGACGGGCGAAGCTGTCCGCAGACATCAGCCCCTTCCCGTGTGTCTCTCCCGCAGCGATGAAGAGCATCGCCAGAATGCCGCTCCATTGGCACATGCCTCATGGCATGCACACAGTCTCAGCCGGCGTCTGGCAGAGATTGGTGTGGTACAGGAAACCTCCGGGTTGCCGGATACGCCACATGGGTTCAGGGGCGTCGCCCCTTACGGAGCGCTTTTCGAGGCCGTGCGGAGGGTTCCCGCCGATCGTTCTCGCGGTCGCCGGGTTTTGTTCGAGGCCCGGGCTGCGGCGGAGTAGGGCGGCAACCGAATCATCCGGGATGGCTGAAACCGAATGATTCCGGAGCTAATCTCGCGTCGTAGCGGGCTGGTCCGCTGCGCTGAGCAAGATGGGGGGAAGCGTGCGCACGGTCTATGTGAATGGGGACTACCTGCCGGAAAACGAGGCGCGGATTTCAGTCTTCGACCGGGGAGTATTGTTCGCGGATGCGGTCTACGAAGTCTGCGCGGTTCTCGACGCAAAACTCGTTGACACCGAGGCTCATGTTGCGCGCCTTCGCCGCTCTCTCAGGGAGCTCGACTTTGCGCTTCCCTTGGCCGACGATGACGTTCTCGCCATCATGCGGGAGCTGGTCGCGAGGAATACCTTGGCGGAGGGAATGGTTTACATTCAGGTTTCGCGTGGCGTGGCCGACCGCGACTTCATTCCGCCAAGCGGGGCAGAGCCCGGAGTTTTCGCATTCACGCAGGACAGGCCTCTGCTGAATCCGCCCGCGGCACAAGACGGGATCCGGGTTGTCACGATGCCCGACATCCGGTGGGCAAGGCGCGATATCAAGACGGTAGGCCTGCTCGCATCCTCCCTCACGAAGCGTAATGCCCAGAGGGCGGGCGCCGACGATGCGTGGTTCGTCGAGGATGGCTACGTGACGGAGGGCACTGCGAGCAACGCTTGGATCGTGACCGGGGAAGGCCGCATTGTCACGCGACCGCTTTCCAGCGCAATCCTTGCAGGATGCACCCGTGCGGCGGTGCTGCAGCTTGCCGAGGAAGCGGGTCTGGAGATTGAAGAGAGGCGATTCACGCCCGAGGAAGCCCGCGAGGCCGCGGAGGCGTTTCTGACGGGCGCATCGGCCCTGGTGACGGGCGTGGTGGAGATCGACGGGCGTGTTCTCTCGAACGGAAAGCCCGGGCCGCTGACTTGCAGGCTGCGGGAAATCTACTTCGACCTCGCCATCAGGACCGCGGTGTGACAGCCCTGGTTTCAACTCGATGATTTTCTTGGGGCCGCTCCGACAGTCCAGGGAAACGCTGTTCTGGGCTGCCTTTTCGCTCGCGGTTGTCGCGGCTTGGGCGGCGTTGCTTGGCATGAGTCTGGGATATTCCGGACCGCTCGGAGAGCTCGGACCAGGCATGGGCCTCCTTGAGTCCCTTCGCGGGCTTGGCCAGGTTGGCGTGGCGGGAGCCGAGCCACAGCGCTGGGAGGTTCTCTGGGCGATGTGGGCGTTGATGGCTCTGGCGATGATGGGGCCTGCGGCGGTGCCGTATCTTGTCGCCTATGCCCGTTTGGGCTCCCGGGCCGGTCAAACTCCGTCCGCCCTTGCGCTTGCCGCTCTCGCCGCAGGCTATCTTGCGGTCTGGGTCGCCTATGCCTGCGTTGCTGCGGCCCTGCAGTCACTGCTGGCCGGCAGCGCGTTGCTCGCCGGTACCGGCATCAGGGCCTCTCCGTGGTTTGCGGCGCTTCTGCTCGCAATGGCCGCCGTCTGGCAATGGACAGTATGGAAGCGCGCGTGTCTCGCGCGTTGCCGGAATCCTCTCTTCTTCTTTGTTTCCAGTTGGCGAAGCGGAGCAACCGGAGCGTTTGCAATGGGTGTCCGGCAGGGTCTGGCATGCGCTGGATGCTGCTGGGCGCTGATGCTCCTCGCGCTGGTGGGCGGCGTCATGAATGTGCTATGGATGGCTGGCGCGACCGCCCTTATGGTGGCAGAGAAATTCCCGGATCCGGGAGAGCGTGTGCGGCACGTGCTCGGCGCAGGGTTGACTGGCGGCGCTCTGGCGGTCGGCCTTGCTGGAGCCGGGTTACTGTAGGGAGTGCTGAGCATGGAGCCATGGAACATTCGCGGAGAGTTGATCCTGAACTGCAATTGCGCAGTGTTTTGCCCCTGTGTCGCATCCCTCGGAGACCATCCTCCTACGCACGGCTACTGCCAGACCTGGGGCGGAATCCGCATTGATGAAGGGCATGTGGGAGCGGCGGACCTGTCCGGCTTGAATGCGGCGCTACTGATCGACATACCGGGCCGGATGAGTGAGGGTGGTTGGAGCTTGGCGGCCTGGATTGATGAGCGGGCCGATGATGACGCGTTTGCAGGGCTTTCAGAAATCCTGAGCGGACGAGCGCGGGGAACTACCGGCTTGTTTTCCGTTCTGGTAGGAAACTTCCTTGGGGTAGAGAGGGCGCCTGTCCGCTACGAGACGGAAGGCGACACCCGGATCGTCGAGGTCGGACGCAAGATCCGCGGACGGGTCTCGCCGATTCCCGGCGCCCGGGACGGCCAGCCGGTGCAGATCACCAATTCGCGCTACTGGATTTCACCGGAAATCACGATGGCTTCCGCCGAGCAGGGCCGCGTCCGGGCATTTGGCCGGGTGTGGAACCTCGAGGGGAGGAGCGCGGAAATATGCCAGCTCGATTGGAAGGGACCGTAGAGCGGAGCGGCCCCCTGACGTCGTTCCTGGCGCGGGTCTCGAAGGCGCAGCGTACGGGTGGGAATGGGATTCCCGCAAGACGGTGCCGGGTGCCGAGTTCACCAGGAATTCCGGGTGGCAGTCGATTCCGCGATTCAGGTTGCGCGCGCTAGCGTCAGGGCAGTATCGATCATCCGGTTTGAGAATCCCCATTCATTGTCATACCAGGCGAAGACCCGGGCGAGGCGCGCACCGACCATGCGGGTTTGCGCCGCCGCCACGGTTGCCGAATGGGGGTCATGGTTGAAGTCGATGGACACCATGGGGGCCTCCTCGAAGGCGAGGATACCCTGCAGCGGGCCTGAAGCGGCCTCGCGGAGCGCTGTGTTGATCTCCTCGGCATCAGTATCGCGTGATGGCACGAACGTGAGGTCGACCGCCGATACATTGGGTGTCGGAACGCGAACGGCCACGCCGTCGATACGCCCTGCCAGATTCGGAAGCACGAGACCCACGGCGCGGGCCGCGCCGGTGGAGGTCGGAATCATGGAAAGCGCTGCGGAACGCGCCCGGTAGGGATCCTTGTGGAGCGTATCGAGCGTGGGCTGGTCTCCGGTATACGCGTGAATCGTTGTCATGTATCCGGCCTCAAGGCCCACCGATTCGCTCAGCACCTTCGCAAGCGGAGCGAGGCAATTGGTCGTGCAGGAAGCGTTGGAGACGACATCATCGGCTGCCGAAATCTGGTCGTGGTTCACCCCATAGACGACAGTGCGGGAAACACCCTCGGCAGGGGCGGAGATCAGCACTTTCCTGGCGCCTGCATCAAGATGCGCTGCAGCCTTCGCGCGGGATGTGAAGATGCCCGTGCATTCGAGGACGACATCGATACCGAGACTGTCCCATGGAAGGCTGCCGGGGTCACGTTCGGCGAATACGCGAATCGGCTCGCCGCCCGCCTTGATCCAGCCCTCCGGGCCATTCTCTTCAATGACGCCCGGAAAGCGTCCGTGCACAGAATCAAATCGGAGCAGATGTGCGTTGAATGATGGATCGCCGAGGTCGTTGATTGCGGCGATGACGGCATCATCCCGCCCGGTTTCGCAAACGGCGCGTAGAATGCATCGGCCGATTCGGCCAAATCCGTTGATGGCCAGGCGGATTGGCATTCTCGTCACTCCTTCTGTTTGGGACTTACATACGATAGTGCTGAGGCCCCTTCGTATCCATTTCACGGATCATAGAGGTTGGCATCCCAATCGCCTCTCGCCGTGCAGTCGCACCAGTCCCCGACGCCCGGATGTTGCGTGCCGCATTCAGGTCCGCGTTCTGCGCGTGGCCGCAGGCCACGCACTTGAATTCGCTCTGTGAGCGGCGCGAATCGGCGTCGATTGCGCCGCACGCGCTGCAAGTCTGTGATGTATATGCGGCGGACACCTCGATCACGTCCGCCGCCTTGTAGTTGAGCATCTGCGCGAGCGCAGCCCAGCCCGTGTGCAGAATGACGCGGTTCAGGCCGGCCTTCTGGCGCACATTCGTGCCGGGCTTGTCGGTCGTTCCCTTGGTACTCTTCGTCATGCCCCTGGTGTTCAGTTTCTCTATGACGACGGTCCGGGCCTTTGCGGCGATGCGCCCGGATACGTGGTGCTGCCAGTTCTTGCGCGCGTTGGCGAGTCGTAAGCGACTTTTTTACCCCCTGCTGAACGATATTGGGCGTTTCGTGTGGGTGTGCCGTTGTTGATTTGGATTGGGTTTTGGGGTTGCTTCGAGCGTGTCCCTGGACTCAGGGTCCTGGGGCTGGACTCAACGAAACGGTTGTGTTACGCTGCCCGGCATGGACCGGATAGTACAAGGCCGTTGTGTCGGCTCTGCGGAGTTGTCGGAGATCCGTGCGCTGTTGTCGGCGCACCCGGAGTGGGGCCGCTCGCGGCTTTCGGTTGCGCTGTGCGAGCGCTGGGGCTGGCGGGACGGCCGTGGCCGTGTGAAGGATATTGCCGCGCGTTCGCTGCTTCGCAAGCTTGCGGGAGAAGGTCTGATCCGGCTCCCTGCGTTGCAGTACCCGGGCCGCGGAAGCCGTCGGCACAGCGCGGCGGCGCGTGTCGGGCTGGAGGTTGACTGGTCGGTATCGGAGGCGTATTCGGGTCCGCTGTCGGCGCTCCTGCCCGTTTCTGTATCGGTTGCGGAAGGTTCGGACCGCCAGCTTCTGCACGCGATTTTGGAGCGGTTCCACTATCTCGGGCTATCGACGCCGGTGGGGGAGAACATCGGGCACCTTGCGCGGGACCGTCGGGGCCGGATCGTGGGCTGCTCGCTGACGGGGGCTGCGGCATGGCGCTGCGCGGCGCGGGACCGCTGGATCGGATGGAGTGACGCGACGCGCGGGGCGGGTCTGTGCCTTGTGGTGAACCAGCAGCGCTTTCTGATCCTGGACGCGGTTCGGGTTCCGCATCTTGCGAGCCATGTGCTTGCGCGGGTGGCACGTCGGGTGGGCGCGGACTACGAGGAGCGCTACGGGCATTCGGTCCATTTGCTGGAGACATTCGTCGATGTGTCGCGGTTTGCGGGGACGTGTTACCGGGCGGCGGGCTGGCATGACGCGGGGCTGACGACGGGGCGCAGCCGGAACGGCCGTCCGGGGCTCTCGGTTCCGCGCAAGCGGGTTTTTCTGCGGCCCCTGCGGCGGGATACCGTGGCGCGGCTGCGGCAGGAACGGTGACTGGTTTGGGGCCGCCGGAAGACCACGCCGGGGGAGCGGCGGAGCTTCACCGGCAACTGGACCTGGCGTCGGAGGAGAACGCACGGCTGCTGGAGCACCGCGAACACTGGATGGGGGAGACGGAGGCACTGCAGGACGCGCTTGCGCGATCGGATCGCGGCAAGGCGCGGCTGGAGTCGGAGAATGCGCAGTTGCGCCGGGAACTGAAGAAGGTCAGGTCTACTCTGGACGAGTTGCTGGAGCGATTCCAGACGGCCGTGCGCACCGCGCGTCGGTTTGCGGGGATGCTGTTCAGTTCGTCGTCGGAGCGCCTGGGGGGTTCGGCCGAGACGGTTGTGTCGGAGGTGGAGCTGGATTGTCCTGCCTTTATCTGGGACGATGATCCGACCGGAGGACTGGCGGGCGGCGGCGCGGCGAATGGCGAAGCCGTGGATCCCCTTCCCGAGGAGCGCGCGGCACCGCGGCCACGCAAGCGTGGCCGCCCCCGGGGAGCGACGGGCGGCCGGAAGATCGGCAAGGACGTTCCCACGATCACCTGCCACCTGGAGCCGGAGGCGGCTGCCTGCCCGTCCTGCGGCGGCGAGCGCAAGACGATCCGGACCGAGGCCGCGGAGCGGGTGCATTATGTCCCGGCCAGCTACGTTCGGGTCGTGATCGAGCGTCCCGTGCTCGGCTGCGCCCGGTGCCGCCACGCCGCACCGGAGCAGGCACCGGCACCGGACTGGCTGATCCCCCGCGGACTGCCCACGGAAGCCTTGCTGGCGCACACCATGGCGTCAAAGTTCCAGGACCACTTCCCCTCCTACCGCCTGTCGCAAAGGCTTGCCCGCCACGGCATCCTCATCGGCGATGCCACCCTCAACAGCTGGATCGCCCGGGGCTTCGAGATCCTGCAGCCGCTCTATGACGCCATCAAGGCGCATGTCCTCAGCGCCGACCGGCTGTTCCTCGACGAGACAACGGTCAAGTTCCTCGAACCGGGCTTCGGAAAGGCCCGGACCGGCTACCTCTGGGCCGCGCTGCGCGACGACCGCACCTTCGCCGGGCCGGCGCCGCCCGCGGCGCTCTTCTGGTCCGGCCCGGGGCGCGGAAAGGCCATCCCGGAAGCCATGCTGCGGGACTTCGCCGGCCTCGCCCAGGTCGATCGCTACGCCGCATACAACATCCTCGCCGACCCCGCGCGGCCCGCCGGACCCGTCTTCCTTCAGTTTTGTATGACGCATTGGAGACGCAAGTTCCACTATCTGACGGAATCCCGCTTCCGCAATGAGGCCCTTGCGCGGATCGGCAAGCTGTTCGCCATCGAGAAGCCCATCCTGTTCAAGCATCCCGATGAGCGCCTCCGCGTGCGGCAGCTCGAGTTGAAGCCCGCCTTCGAACAATGGAAGGCGTTCCTCGAGGCCGCCGCCAGCCGCCTGCCCGAAGTCTCGGCGGAGGCCGCCGCCATCCGATACGGCCTCGCCGACGGCGTCTGGCCGGGCTTCATCCGCCTGCTCGACGACGGCCGCCTCGACCTGCACTCCAATCGCGGCGAAAACGCCCACCGACCCGTCAAGCTCACCATGCGCAACTCCCTGTTCGCCGGATCCGAGAATGCCATCGACATCTGGGCTCGTGCCAACACCCTGATCACAACATGCCGCCTCAACAACGTCGACCCGGAAGCATGGCTCACCCATGTCCTGGTTCAAATCCGCGACGGGTGCAAGGATGTCGAAAGCCTCATGCCATGGCAGCCCTTCAAACCGCCGGGGGATCAATGCCTCGCCATCTGCGGAACAATCCTCAGCCCCGAACCGCACGCCGAGGGGCCTTGAGGCCCCGCCAGTCACAGACATCGAACAGCGCCGAGAACTCTACTCGCGAAAGCCGCAAAAGACCCTCCGACACCGGCGGCCAGCGGAACGAACCCCGATCCGGCCACTTCGCAACCAGCACCATCCCGCTGCCGTCGTGGAACAGTACCTTCACCCGCCCCGGACGCCGCGAGCGGAACACCAGCACGACCCCCGAATCCGGTGCAACACCAAGATGCTCCCGCGCGTAGCTGCTTAGCGCCGCGATCCCGCGGCGGAAATCAACCGGATGCAACGCAAGGTACACAGCAGAACCATCGCCAACCCCAAGCATGACAACCTCCCGGAATGCAAATGCCTTCCCAGAAGATGGTGCACTCCGCAACTCACCGAAAGCAGGGGGAGAAATAGTCGCTTACGGCGAGTCGCCTCTGTGCGCGTTGTACACGCATACTGTCGCGCGGCACGCATACGCTGCCGCGCGCGCCGCCGCGACCCCTTGCGCTTCTTCGCCAGGCCGCGTTGATGTCGCTTGCGTTTGGTTTCCAGCAGTGCCAGGTCCTGGCATGCGGTGTATCTCGCCGTCGCAGTCGGCAACCTGGCCTGCGTTGCGGTCAACACCGATGAACCGGCCGTTGTCATTCTGTTGCGGTCCCGGTACTTCGTAGCACACGACCGTCTCCCACCGGGGTCCGATGCGGCGGATTACCGCCTTGACCGGCCGGCCGGCCGGATACGGATTGCCGCCGCGGTGGCGAATCGACAGCCAGCCGACCTTCGGAACCGCAAGCTTGCCGTCGCGGATGCGGATGTTGTCCAGGATCAGACGTCCGGACATCGCTCTCTTTTCGAGAGCTGCTTGTGGGTTGAATTATCGTTTGAATTGATAGAGTTATGATTGGATTTTGGGGTTGACAGAGCGGCGGGTATCTGGCATAATAATATGAACCCATTATTCGGTGCCCGAGGATCTCATGAACACGCTTCCGATGCGACCCGCCGAGGCGGTCCAGATTGGCAACTCCTGCTTTTCCTTCGTGAGGCGGGACGGCCGAGTGGAGTATTTCTCCAATCTTGAGCCGTTTGATTTTCACGCTGACGATCAGCGCGAAGCGAAGTTGCTTCGGATCGCGAAGTTCGCGGAGAGCGGTGTCCCTCGCTCGGACCTGGTGGAGGCGCTCGGCGTGAGCCGCTCGACGGTACAGCGGGCGGTGAACCAACTCCGGAGGGACGGCGAGGCGAGCTTCTTTGCGCCGCGCCGCGGGCGCGGTCCGAGCGTAATCGATGCCGACATGGCGCGGGAAGCGGACCGTCTTTTGACCTCGGGTCTGAGCGGCTCGGCGGTTGCGCGACGGCTGGGGATTCCGGTGCGGACGCTGAACGACAATCGCCGGCGAGGCGTTGTCGGGGGTGGGATGCCGGCCGGGACGGCGAAGGCTGAACCGGATCCGGAAGCACCTGCGGAGCGGGAGGCGCCGCAGGAAGCACCGGAGCGGGACGCGCTGGAGCCGCCGATTGAGCGAAGCGCACGGGACGCCCGCGACCGGGCAGCGCCGATGGGCCGTGGGGCTCGGGACACGACGGGACGAATGCTGGCCGCGACGGGGCATCTGAGCGAGATCCGGCCGCAGTTTGCGGAACCGCTGTCGGCGGTTGCCGGCGGGGGGGTGCTGGCCGGGCTCCCGATGCTGCTGAAGGAGGGGCTTCTGAACCACGCGCGGGAGTTCCTGTCGCTGCCCAAGGGGTATTACGGGTTGACCACCGTTCTGCTCTTCCTGGCGTTCCTCGTCTTGGCCCGGGTGCGCAATCCGGAGGCGCTCCGGCACCAGGTGCCCGGGGAATGGGGCGCGATCCTGGGCCTGGACCGCTGCCCGGAGGTGAAGACGCTGCGGCGCAAGATCAAGGCGCTGGGGCAGGATGTGCAGCAAGTGCGGAACTGGCAATCCTCCCTGGCGGCGGGATGGCTTGAGGAGGACCCGGAGGTCGGCGCCACGCTGTGCGTGGACGGGCATGTGAAGATCTATTCCGGTCGCAAGGGGAAATTGCCAAAGCACTTCGTGGCGCGACAGAAACTATGCCTGCCCGCGTCCACGAGCTATTGGATCAACGCGCTTGGCGGCAAGCCCTTCCTGTGCCTGAACAAGGCGCTGGATCCGACCATGACCCACGCGCTGGAGGCGGACATCCTGCCTGCGCTGGAGAAGCTGGGCATGCTGGGCCCGGAGGCGCCGGATCTCACCGCCCCGGATGCCGGCGAGCCCGCCCTGACGCTGGTCTTCGACCGGGAAGGCTGGAGCCCGGCACTGTTCAAGCGCCTCGCCCGGCGCGGCGTTGCGGTGATCACCTGGCACAAGGGCTTCAAGGGGGAGGACTGGCCGGAGGCGGAGTTCCGCAGTGTCGCGGTACCGATCCATGGACCGGGCACGACCCGCAGCGCCACCGTCCGCCTCGCCGAGAAGCGCGTGCAACTGAAAAAGGGGCCCGAGGTCCGCCAGATCCGCCGCCTGCTGGAAAGCGGCCGCCAGGTCCCGCTCATTACCACCCACTCCCGCATGCCCGTGGAGCAGATCGCCGGCGCCCTGTTCTCCCGCTGGTCGCAGGAGAACTTCTTCAAATATATGCGCGAGGAGTTCAATCTCGACGCCCTCGTGGTCCGCGGCCTGGAGCCGCAGGATCCCGAAGCCCGCGTCGTCAACCCGCTCTGGCGCGCAATCGACCGAAATGTCAGCCGCTTCCGGCAACGCCTCGGCACCCTGCGCAACAGGATCGCCGATCTGGCCAAGGGAGCCCAGTCTCACCAGACCGCCGAAGCCGCCCGACGTCTCCAGGCCCGGATCGACGCTCTCGACGCCGAGCGTGAGACGCTCAAGCAGAAGCGCAGCGACACGCAGCGCCACATCACCGTCGCCGAGCTCGACGACCACCAGGCCCTGGATGCGCTTCCCGAAGGCGAGAAGCTCCTCCTCGACGTCATCCGCATGATCGCCTACCGCGCCGAAACCCGCATGATGCCTGTCGTCGCACAGGCACAGGGCAAGACACAGCGACCCCGCAGGCACCTGCGCGCGATCTTCCAATCCGACGCCGACATCATCCCGGAGCCCTCCAACGGCATCCTCCGCATTCGCATCCTCGGCACCGCCAGCGACGCTGGCGACAACGCCACTGCAGGCCTCCTCCAGGAACTCAACCTGACCCGGACGATCTTCCCAGGCACCAACCTCCGGATGATCTACGAACTGCCCGGGAATACGGCCGATCCGGACCCTTCGGGTTCAAATAGGTGAGCTCGATTCACTCCCGAGGTCCGGACATCTGAGGATGGTGAACGACGGATCGCTGTATCGGTGTTTCCACTTCGGGTACCCGGCACCTGTCACTATCACACTGTTGACACGGGCTGTGTTGTGTGGCACACATGATGCATGCAGATTGGCTTGCGACAGTTTTGCGCGGAAACTCTTTCGTGGTTTGAGTGCGCGGTCCTTGAGGGAGGCGCGAGCCGGAGCGCGCTTGCGAGCGAGTTGTGCGCTCGCGCGAACTGGCGCAACGCGCGGGGCGAGCCGTGCGTTTCGTCGGCGCGGAAGATCCTGCCGAGGCTGGCGTCGCAACTGGGGTTGAAGCTTCCGGCGGCGGCAGCGCCGCCGCCAGCGGGGGATGCATTGCCGTCGCATCCAGACCTGCATGTGGAGACGACGCTATCGGCTCTGGGAACGGTGTCGCTGGAACCGGCCGAGGGTCGCGAGGGTTCGCGGCGCTTCCGTTCGATGATGGCGTCGCACCATCCGGAGGGGGTTCCGCGGCATCCCGGCAAAGCGTTGAATTATCTGGTGATATCGTCTCGGTTCGGGTGTTTGGGTGGGATCGGCTTCTGCGCGGCGAGCTGGCACCAGAAGGCGCGGGACCGGTATATCGGCTGGAGTGCGCGAGCCCGTTGCGCGGGGTTGGGGCGGATGGTGAACAACCACCGCTTCCTGCTTCTGCCTTCGGTGCGGGTTGCGGACCTTGCCTCGCATGTGCTGGCGCAGGCGACAGGTCGGGTTGCGGACGACTGGGAGGCACGGCATGGTGATCGGCCGGTGCTGGCGTACAGCTATGTCGGCCCCGAGCATGCCGGGACCTCGTACCGAGCGGCGGGCTGGGAGGATGCTGGCGCGACATCGGGACGCCCGCCGGGCCGGCGCGGGGCGGGGCCGGTGCGCCGGGTGTGGATGAAGTCGCTGCAGGCGGGCTGGCGGGAAGCACTGTGTGAGGAGCCGGAGCGGGTTGCGGGGCGGATGGGATCGCTGCATCTTGGCGCCGACGCCGATTGGGCGGAGCGCGAGTTCGGCCGGGGCACCCATCCCGACGGGCGGGTGCGGCGCCGGATCGAGGAGATGGGGCGGTGTTGGGAGAAGCGTCCGGGAACGCCGCTTCCGGAGATCTTTCCGGACCGTGCATCGCAGGAGGCTGCGTACCGCCTGCTTTCGAACGAAAGGGTGGCTGTGGACGACATCCTCGAGGGGCATCGCGAGACAACGGTGGAGCGCTGCCGGCATGCGGGTGTGGTGCTGATGGTGCAGGACACCACCATGGTGAACTACGACAACCTTCGCGACGCGACCAGCGGGCTGGCGGCGCTGGGCGGCGGCGGCAAGGGCACCGTGGGGGTTCCCGTGCATACGACGCTGGCGGTGGCACAGGGCGGGCGCCCGCTTGGCGTTTGCGCGCTTGAGGGCGACTTCCGCGAAAGCGTCGAAGCCAAGGCCGCCCGGGAACCGGGCGTGGCGCAGGAGCCCGAGAGCGCCCGCTGGCTGCGCTCGCTGGAGCAGGCGGCGGCGGTGGGACACGCCTGCTCGAACACCCGCGTCATTTCCGTCGCCGACCGCGAGGGAGACATCTGGGGTCTGTACGCCCGC
Organism: Rhodobacterales bacterium; assembly: GCA_965222665.1. Taxonomy (GTDB): domain Bacteria; phylum Pseudomonadota; class Alphaproteobacteria; order Rhodobacterales; family CAZPXZ01; genus CAZPXZ01. Next base: position 2,245,322 of record CBDCUM010000012.1, on the reverse strand, counting down.
CAGGCCGAGGATCCCGCCGCCGCCGGCCTGCTGGTGCGCGCCTGCCGCTCGAAACAGCGCAAGGTGCTGGTGGACGGCAAAAAGGTGGACCTCGGCAAGCACATGGACACTCTCCCGCCCTGCGCATCGCGCAGCATCGAGATTTCCGCGCGGGGCGGCAGGGCGGCACGCAAGAAGCGCAAGGCCGTGCTGGCGTTGCGCATCGCTCGCGTCGAACTCATCGCGCCCGAAGGCAAGTCGCCGCACACGCTGCCCATGACCGCCGTGCTCGTTGCCGAGCGCAACCCGCCGTCCGGCGCTCGCCAGCCACTCCGCTGGCTGCTGCTTTGCTCCGAAGGCGAGGCCACGCCCGAATGGGCCGACCGCATCCGCCAGTGGTACGAAACGCGCTGGTCCATCGAAGAGTTCTTCCGCGTCCTCAAGACCGGAACCCGCATCGAGGACCGCCGCCTCGACGATGCCGAGGACTTGCGCAAGTGCCTCGCGTTCGACGCCATCACCGCGTGGCGCGTGTTCGATCTGGATCGCGCCGCCAGGGAAACCCCTGACAGGCCCGCCGACGAGATCATGTCCCGAGACGAAATCTTCATGCTCTATCTGGGCCTGTACGACTACCGCGTGATCCGCTGCCGGGCTCCGCCCGACTATATCCCCGACCTCCGAACCTTCGCCATCGATCTCGGTCGATATGTCGGCTTCATCCCATCCAAACGACAGCCAATGCCCGGTACCGCAAAACTCTGGACAGGAATGACATACCTCATGCAAGACACTGCCGCACTCCAACGGATGAGAAGGGCCGGAATGCTCCGCGAAACTCGCCAATGATCTCTGCGTCAACTGTGCGGTAGTGACAGACCCGGCACGGCCCTCGAAGAACGCCGTCCACGCGTCCGCCTGGTAGCGCAGCGTGTAGCGCACGATGGTGTAGGAATGCTTCCGAAGCCACTCGGTCTGGTCCCACAACGTCTTGAGCGCTGTTCCCAGCGTGAAGAACGTCGGCGATTCGATCTTGCGTCCGCAGGCGTGCTCGTATTGGATTTCACGCGCTTCTTGATCTCGTTCCACGTGAACCGACACGCGTCCCAAATGCCAAGAAGCTGGTTGGCGGTCGCCGCATCGCCCGGCAAGAGCCGGTAGACGACATTTCGATAGGTGGTAGAATCGCTCATGGCAGTCGGTCTTGCGCATAAGGGCCGTTTGGCCGCGGTCGGCGGCAATCGGCGAAAGTACGCATGGTAGTTTTCGAAAAGGCCAGTATCAATCGATTGCAACATCTTCGGAACTATTGCATATAATCCGCTTCTGTTTCCGCCGGAACTTGCGAACGAGTCTCTGCGCTTCGCGCACCACGGCGTCGGGTCTAATGTCAAAGTGCACAAAGAGGTCGCTCGCCGGGGCCGAGGCGCCGAACCCGGTCATGCCTACAAACGCGGCCTTGCCGGCGTCGCCGCCCTGCCCGTACAGCCATCGCTCCCAGCCCCGCGCTACTGCCGCTTCGACCACGACTCGCACGGGTCCCGTTGGCAGCACGGACCGCCGGTAGCGCTGGGACTGCGCGGAAAACAGTTCCTCGCAAGGCATCGAGACGACCCGGGTCGAAAAGCCGTTCGCTTCCAGAGCCTCCCGTGCGGCAACTGCAATCGATACCTCCGAGCCGGTTGCGATCAAGACGGCTTCGCAAGGCCCGCCTTCCTCCCGGAGCACGTAGGCGCCACGGGAGGAGAGGTTCTCGTCCGTATGTCCGGTACGAAGTGTCGGCAGGGCTTGGCGCGAAAGCGCTAGGACGCTCGGCGTTCGCGTTGAACGCAATGCCAGCTGCCAGCATTCTGCGGTCTCAACGGCATCAGCCGGCCGGTAGACGTTGAGATTTGGGGTGGCCCGGAGCATGGCGAGATGCTCGACTGGCTGGTGGGTCGGTCCATCTTCTCCGAGCCCGATGGAATCGTGGGTCATTACGTAGATCACGCGAAGGCCCATCAGGGCTGCAAGACGGATCGACGGCCTTGCGTAGTCGGCAAATGCCAGGAACGTGCCGCCATAGGGAATGAGGCCGCCATGCAGTGCGAGGCCGCTCATGGCCGCCGCCATCGCGTGTTCGCGAACTCCCCAATGAATGTACCGGCCGGAGAAATCGTCGGCAGTTACCAATCCAAGGCCCTTTGTGAGGGTGTTGTTGGATCCGGTAAGGTCTGCCGATCCACCGACGGTGTTCGGAACTGTGCGGTTCACCACGTTGAGCGCAAGCTCCGATGCCTTCCGTGTAGCCATGGCTGGTGCCTCGAGGGACAACTCGCGCTTGTGCTCGGTCAGCGCCGCGTCCAGCGTCTTCGGCGGCGAAGCCTTCAGGAACCGTGTTAGCCGTTTCCGTTCCTGTTTCGGAAGCGCGCGAACGCGCTGGGCCCAGTCCCGCCGGGAATTCTGCCCGCGCTCGGCGCACTCGAGCCAGGCTGCGCGCACGTCATCGGGAATCTCGAAGGGCGGGTGGGTCCAGCCATACGCATCACGGGCCGCCGCAGCCTCTTGGGGACCAAGGGGGGCGCCATGGGCGGCGGCGGTTCCTTCCTTGTTGGGCGCTCCAAATCCAATTCGAGTTCGGCAACAGATCAGGCTGGGTCCGGTGGAGGACTGCGCCCTCCTGATCGCACGCCGAATTGCCTCTGGATCGTGGCCATCGACCGTCGCAGTGTCCCAACCGGTGGCCCGGAATCGGGCGGGCTGGTTGGTCGAATCGGAGAGGGAGACGTCACCATCAATGGTTATGCCGTTGTCATCGAACAACACGATCAGCTTGCTGAGTCGGAGGTGCCCGGCAAGTGCCGCTGCCTCTTGGCTGATTCCCTCCATGAGGCAGCCGTCGCCGGCGATCACATACGTGTAGTGGTCGAAAATGCGATGCCCGAATCGTGCGGCCAGAATCTTCTCCGCGATCGCCATTCCGACAGCGTTGGCGAAGCCTTGGCCGAGGGGCCCGGTAGTGGTCTCGATTCCGGCGGCGTGCCGATATTCGGGATGGCCGGCCGTTCGCGAATCAAGCGAGCGGAATCGCCGGAGTTCGGAAATCGGCATGTCCTCATGGCCCGTCAAATGGAGCAGGGCGTAGAGAAGCATGGATCCGTGCCCGGCCGAAAGCACAAACCGGTCGCGGTTCGGCCAGTCGGGCGCTGTCGGGTCCGAGCGAAGGAAACCGTCGAACAGCACGGTCGCGGCGTCCGCCATGCCCATGGGCATTCCTGGGTGGCCGGATCCGGCTCGTTCGACCGCATCCACCGCGAGAACGCGAAGGGCGGTTGCCATGAGCCTCAATCGCTCCCGGCCATTCAAGGACGCGGGCGGGTGTGGCGGCTTCTGTGCCGATGCGGGCATGGTGGCGCTCTTGAGTCGCTGGCGGAGGGAGTCAGGATGCTTCCAGACTGCGAATCAACTCCCGGATTTCCGCGTCAAAGGCAAGGTCGCTTTCGTACGCCTGGGTGATCCTTCGAATAGCATAGCTGACCGTGGAATGGTCGCGGCCACCGAATTCTGCGCCAATCGCGGAGAGCGAGTACCCCGTCACTTGCCGAGCCACGTACATTGCTACCTGACGCGCCAGCACGACATCGGAACTGCGGCTCCTCGATGCGAGGGCGCGCTCGTCAATGCCGAAATGCTTGCCGACCCGCTTTCGCACCTCTGCCACGCTGATTCGCCGATGGAGAACCAGAAACCGATGCTGCAGAACGTGCTCCGCACGTTCCCGGGTAACTTCCAGGTGCAAAGGCTCGACCGCTGACAGGATTTGCAGGACGCAACCCTCAAGGTCGCGGCAATCAGGAGATGCTTGCTCCGAGATGTACTGGAGCGCGTCGTCATGCCAGATGATCCCGTATTTGCCGCCCCCGAGATGTACCGAAAGGTCCGTCAGGATCGCGAATCGGGTCTCCGGGTCGGGCCTTTCGAGCTTCGAGGTCGGCCCTCCCGACAGGCGGGTAATGATTCGCGGGTCGATATCGGTGTGCACGCGAAGGGGGCGGTCGCTGAAGGCAGCCACCCGCCGTCCCGATTCGAGGAGGAGGTCAAGCATTGCGAGGAGCTGCCGTTGCGTTCCAGGTCGGCCGCCAAGCTGCTGCAGGTCATCGATCACGAGCAAGTCGATTCGCGCGCAGCGATCCCGGAATGCCTGGCCAAGTGATTCCTTGCAGGCCCGGCCATACTCGGCCGAGAACTCTTCCGCCGTTGCGCTCAGCACGTCTCGGCCGGCATGGCACTCCCGGAACCTGTGTGCAACCGCGTGGCGAATGTGGGTCTTGCCGGTACCAATCTCGCCGTGGATGAAAATGGATCTGTACCTGGGCTCCGGGGCCTCCGCCAGATGGACTGCCGTCCGGATAGCGTCGGCATTGCCGTATCCTGTAACGAATCGCTCGAAACGCATGCGGGGACGTGCGCACGGCGAATCGAAGAAAGTTGTTGGCCACCGTGGATGGACCTGAGTAGAGCGTCTGGGTGCGGTGGGCGCGCGCAGACTTGGATCGACGACCACCTCGATAGAGAGAATTTCCGGGTCGGCCAAGCGTGAGAATTCCAGCAGCGCATCTGGCTGCCCGTGGAGAATCCGGTCCCGGACAAACACGCTCGGCGCCGCGACGATCAGCGTTCCGCCTTCGCACCGAACCGGAGACGCCCGCGAGGCCCAATGGGATACCTCCTGCATGCGGCCGTCGCCTCGAATCGATTCGATTACTTGCGACCAAATTCGGGCGCCGCGCTCTGCTGCCGTACTGCTGGACGCGCCTGGGTCAACGTCCAGCCCGGTCCCGCGCTCGCCTTCGGCGCCGGCGGCCCCGCCTCGGGAATCGCTGGTCTTTCGTGGCACTAGGGAACGCAAGCGCAAGGAAAGCGGGAAGCCATCAATCGCCCTCATTGATTGTGGGGTATTCGGCCCGACGGCGGCCGACCGCAGTGTATCACAGCCTCTAGGCGCTCGCAAGATTTGTTGCCAAAAGCTTTCCTATTTGTTCCGCAAAAGTGTATAATCAGATCGATAAAAGTCGAGAAGTGAGAAAATACAAACTCCCCAAGCCCCGCTTTGGCGGGAGGGGAAGCCTAGATGTCAACTGTTGCGACAAGCGAAACTAGCATATACCCGGAGAGGCTTCCATTGCAATGTCAGTGAAATTTTGGAAAGGAATTGGCCCAGAATAGAGTCTTCGTGTGCGTCGTGTGAGGAAACTGCCGGCCCTATGAGGTAGCCGCAATTCCTTTGCATTTCCTTTGCAATTTAGGTTGGTTTGCCGTCCACGATTTCCAGCGCCTTCCGGATGCTGTCCATTTCGTCGGCCGACAGCTGGAGGAATATGGAAGCGAGGACAATGGCCTTGTGCCGCCGGGTCGTCTCAGGATTCTCGCTCCGCAAATTTTCGAGCGATTCGCGCTCGATCCGTGCGACCATTTCGCTAAGGCTCGAATAACCGAGCTCCCGGGCGATTCGCACGAGCTCGGTAAACGAGAACCGGATTTCCCCCGGGTCGGCGTCGGATGATTGGCGTAGCCGCTTCAGCCGGAAGATTCGATTCCGAGCGATGCCCGTGCGAAGCAGAAACGTGTTCTGGATATGTGTCTCGACATGTGCGGTGATGAGGTGCGCGATCGCCTTCAGCATCTCGTTGGCAAGCTCATCGTCAAGACGCCCTGGTTTCCCGTCCGCCATCTGATCCTCGATCAATCCGGTCCGGTGTCTGGCTACCGGACAATTAGGTTCAATCCCGGGCTCGATGCGAGCCGTCAACATGTTCCCGCGCCGAGAAGAGGCCTGCGCCAAGCTGTCCGGCCGTTTGGGCGTTTCCAGACCAACGCTGGCGCGACCGGGCAGAGGACGCCATCTGGTCTGTACGCGCGGCAATAATTCATCATAACAGCAATTGAAGACTGAAACGATTGACCTTTGGGTGGCTCGAACAAGGTAGCGATTCGCGGCCGCAGCGATAAACCTTCCCCTACGCGGCACTTGCGCGGAATTCGCGGCGATGCCCCATTCCCGACTCTGCCATGGTGACGCATGGGCGGCCGGACTGCCCAGCGGAGCGGCGAGCCGCGCTCGACAGAGCACGGATCGGATTCTGCGGCATGCTGTCGTGGTGGGTTACCCGTCGCGAAGCACGACGTCCGCAGTCGAATTGTTCTCACGTCGTTCGCGAGCCGGCGGCCCGCTTCCTAGGTGCCCCGGAGGGCCGCAACACGAGGAATTTGTGCCGGACAAACTGACGAAGTGGGCAGAACGTGTTTCGCGGGTTCATGCAAGGAGTGTTCTTGGCACGGAATTGCGCGACTTGGACGGGGTCGTGGTATTGCGCATGGCGTGTCCTGCGCGACAGGAAAGGAAATTCATCATAGAGCGGGTTCGGGCTCTAGTAGCGGTACCGGTCCGCCTTGAACGGCCCCCCCTGCGGAACACCGATGTAGGCTGACTGCGTCTCCGTCAACGGGGTGAGGCGGGCGCCGAGATGGTTCAAATGGAGCCGCGCAACCTTCTCATCCAAGTGTTTCGGGAGCACATGCACTCCGTTCGCATAGATCTCGCTGCGGCTCCAGAGTTCGATTTGGGCAAGCACCTGGTTGGTGAAGCTTGCGGACATGACAAAGCTCGGATGGCCGGTTGCACAGCCGAGGTTGACGAGGCGTCCCTCTGCGAGAAGGAGTACGCGTTTGCCGTTCGGCAACGTGATCTCGTCTACCTGGGGCCGAATGTTCTGCCACCGGAAATTCCGTAGCCCGTTAACCTGTATCTCATTGTCAAAATGACCGATATTGCAGATTACGGCGCGATCCTTCATGGCCCGAACGTGATCAACAGTGACAACGTCCCGGTTGCCCGTCGCGGTAACGAAGATATCGCCAACTGGCGCCGCTTCTTCCATCGTCTGCACTGCGTAGCCTTCCAGCGCGGCCTGCAGCGCACAGATCGGATCGATCTCGGTTATGATCACGCGAGCGCCGGAGGATCGCAACGACTCGGCCGATCCCTTACCCACATCCCCGAATCCCGCCACTACGGCGACCTTGCCGGCGATCATTAGTTCGGTTGCCCGGCGAATGCCGTCGACAAGGCTCTCCCGGCATCCGTAGAGGTTGTCGAATTTCTGCTTGGTAACGGAATCGTTCACGTTGATGGCCGGAAACGGGAGTTCGTTCCGGGCAGACAGCCGGTACAGCCGGTTGACCCCCGTAGTCGTCTCCTCGGTCACACCGCGTAGATTCGCTCGCAGGCCTGCAAACCAGCCCGCGGAGGACACCATTCTTGATCGAATGGCGCGATGCAGTTCCTGCTCCTCTTCCGTGGCTGGGTCCCGGAGCAGCGTGGGGTCCGCTTCTGCGCGCGCGCCGAAGAGGGCAAAAAGCGTCGCATCTCCTCCGTCATCGAGAATCATGTTTGCGGTTTCGCCGTCGCCCCAGTCAAAGATGAGGTCGAGAAATTCCCAGTACTCTCGTATGGACTCGCCCTTGTACGCAAAGACCGGCGTGCCGGATTCCGCGATCGCCGCTGCCGCCGGGTCCTGCGTGGAGAAAATGTTGCAGGAGGCCCACCGAACTTCGGCGCCGAGCTCCTCAAGGGTGCGGATCAGGACTGCAGTCTGCGTGGTCATGTGCAGGCTGCCCGCGATCCTGGCACCGGTGAGCGGGCGCGAGGAGCCGAACTCCCGCCGGCAGGCCATCAGGCCGGGCATCTCGCTTTCTGCCAGATCGATCTCGTGCCTTCCTTGGGCGGCGAGCCCGACGTCGCGGACTACGCAGTGAGGAGTTCTGTGCATTGGACAATCCGTCAACAATGTGGCGAAAGGGTCAAGGAGACTGGGGGCCGCGCTCTGCGGCCCACGGAGCGCATGGCCCAGGCATCGGTTCCTAGAAAATCGCAGCGCCAGGGAAGTTGCGTGACAGCGTGATGTCACCATCCGTAGCGTACGTGCAATTGCAAGGTTACCGGTACGTGATGACCTTGTCGAGTGTTGTACGACAGGCGCCGCGCGCCTCTGGGCCGGGGGGGCCGGACAGTGAGGCTGCGAAGGACATGCGCTGTGCGGCACTGGCCGGGAAATTCAGACTTCCTGACCTCGTGCGCTAATTGAAGGCGCGCTTGGCGATCGTTTTGCTCGTGATTTCCAGCAGTTAGGAGACATTTGAGGGGTTGACAGGTCTACGGAAAGTGGCCATAATACTGTGCACCCTATATCGACCGTGGAGACTCCCTTGAACACGCTTCCGATGCCTCCTGCCGAGGCGATCCAGATCGGCGAATCCTGCTTTTCGCACGCGGTCGAGGACGGCCGGCGGGTCTACTTCAGCAACCTGGCGCCGTTCGATTCCCACGAAGTTTCGGACGACCGAGCGCGACTGTTGCGGATTGCGCGGTTTGCCGAGCACGGTGTGCTACGCAGGGATCTGGTGGCGGCGTTTGGCGTGAACCGTTCGACGGTGCAGCGGGCAGTGAACCAGCTCCGGAGGCAGGGCGAGGCCGGTTTTCTTACGCCGCGACGGGGGCGCGGGCCGAGCGCGATCGACGCCGCGACGGCGCGGGAGGCGGAGCGGCTTCTGGCCTCGGGGCTGAGCGGCCGGGCGGTTGCGCGAAAGCTGGGGATCCGGCCGAGCACGTTCAGCCTCAACCGCCGGTCGGGTGTTATCAGAGGGGGGACGCCGGGCCGGGCCGGCGCAGGCGACAGCGTCGACGGAGCCGCAGGCGACGGCAGTGCTGGAGCCGCCGGTGGTCGCGTCGACGGAGCCACAGGCGGCGGCCGCGCCGGAGCCGAGGGTGGAGCGGAGCGAACGGGACGCACGCGACCGCGAGGCGCCGATGGGTCGGGGCACCCGGGACACGGCGGGGCGGATGCTGGCGGCAACGGGACATCTGACGGAGATGCGGCCGCAGTTTGCGGAGCCGCTGTCGGTGGTTGCTGGCGGCGGCGTGCTGGCCGGGCTGCCGATGCTGCTCAAGGAGGGGCTTCTGGACCGCGCGCGGGAGTTCCTGTCGCTGCCCAAGGGATACTACGGTTTGACCACGGTTCTGCTGTTCCTGGCCTTCCTCACCCTGGCCCGGGTGCGCAATCCGGAGGCACTGCGGCACCAGGCGCCCGGGGAATGGGGCGCCATCCTGGGCCTGGACCGCTGCCCGGAGGTGAAGACGCTGCGGGGCAAGATCAAGGCGCTGGGGCGAGACGTGCAACGGGTGCGGGACTGGCAAGCTTCCCTGGCCGCGGGATGGATGGCGGAAGAACCGGACGTGTGTGCCACCCTGTCTGTGGATGGCCACGTCAAGGTGTATTCCGGCCGCAAGGGCCGACTGCCCAAGCACCATGTCGCGCGCCAGAAGCTCTGCCTGCCCGCCTCCACGAGCTACTGGATCAACGCTCTCGGCGGCAAGCCGTTCCTGTGCCTGAACAAGGCGCTGGATCCGACCCTGACCCACGCGCTGGAAAAGGACATTTTGCCTTCGCTGGAGGCGCTGGGCGTGCTGGGGCCGGATGCGCCGGACCTCACCCTCCCGGATGCCGGCGAACCTGCCCTGACGCTGGTCTTCGACCGGGAAGGCTGGAGCCCTGCCCTGTTCCGGCGCCTCGCCCGGCGCGGCGTTGCTGTGGTCACCTGGCACAAGGGCTTCAAGGGGGAGGCCTGGCCGGAGGCAGACTTCCGCACCGCCACGGTGCCCATCCACGGGCCGGGAAGCACCCGCAGCGCCACCGTCCGCCTCGCCGAGAAGCGCGTGACTCTGAGCAAGGGGCCCGAAGTCCGCCAGATCCGCCGCCTGCTGGAGAATGGCCGCCAGGTGCCCCTCATCACCAGTCGCGGTAGGAATGCGCATTGCTGCGTACCCCCCGCACAGTTCCGGACATGGACGGTAATCCATCCGGCTCCTACCTCGGGTGTTTGACGGCGAACCGTTGGTCTGGCCACGGGTGGCGGATGGAGACACGCGGCCAAAGGATTTCGGTCATGCGCTCCAGTCGCTTCCAGTCGAGGCGGTGACGCTGGGACCGCCGGCGTAGCGCCCGCATCCACAGGCGTTGCAGCCTGCGGCGAAAGGCGCGCAAGAACCGGCTCGACCCCGGGACGGCGAAGTAGTTGAGCCAGCCTTGACAGACCCGTCCAAGCCACTCGCCGATCTCCCAGATGTCGTGATGCCAGCGTTTGCGAAGAACCTCGTCGATGCGCGCCAAGGTTCGGTTGACCCTTTTCGCGATCGGTTTGCGACCAAGCCGGAAGCGGCCTCGCCGGGTCGTCGTGCAGAAATGCGTGAAGCCCAGGAAGTCGAATGTTTCCGGCCTGCCCGCCCCGCGCCTGCGACGGTTCGCAGCCGCGAACCGTCCGAACTCGACGAGGCGGGTCTTGTCCGGGTGGAGGCTGAGACCGAAGCGATCCAGCCTCTCCCGAACGTCGCGGAGGTATTGCTCCGCATCCCGCTTGTGTTGGAACCCGACCACAACATCGTCCGCATACCGGATGATGATCGCTTCGCCCTCCGGGACATTTGGGCGCCATTTCTTGTGGAACCACAGATCGAGCACGTAGTGCAGGAACACGTTCGCCAAAGTCGGGGACACGATGTTCCCCTGCGGCGTTCCCACACCCGTGTCCGTCCATGTCCCGTCATCCATGACGCCAGCCTTCAGCCATTTCCGGATCAGGCGGGTCACCCGCCTGTCGCCAATGCGGTACTCAAGGAACGTAATCAACCAATCCCGCGGGATGGTGTCAAAATACGCCTTCAAATCCGCGTCGACGATCCAGTTGACCTTGCGCCGTTCGATCCCGAAGGCCAGGGCATCGAGCGCATCGTGCGCACCGCGACCCGGCCGGAACCCGTAACTGAGACCAAGAAACTCCACCTCATAAATTGGCGTCAGGATCACATCCACAACCGCTTTCTGGACGATCTTGTCCTCCAGTGCCGCGATCCCGAGCGGTCGTATCCCGCCGTCCGGCTTGGGTATCTCTACCCGCCGGACAGGCGGCGCCCGGTACGCTCCTCCGCTGTGCAGGCGTCGGTGCAGGTCGAGCAGTCGCTCTTCCAGACCTTCCCCGTACATCGCCCACGTCACGCCATCGACACCAGCCGCCGCGTCCTTCCTCAACACGAAGTAGGACACGCCGAGCGCCTCCGGCGTAATATGGTGGAAGAGCGCCGTGAGACGCTCCTTCGGGTTTCTCTCTACAGCTTGCCGTATCCGGTCGGCTGCCTGTGGCACGCTTGCCCGACGCTGCGTCCGGTGCGTGCTTTGGCTTCCCGGATTTCCCTTGGTTGAGGCCCTTTCCTCCGGCGACTCCGCAGGAGCGTGCGCTCCCTTGTTCGCCGCCATCACAGGTCGTACGGCCTCATCCGACTTCTTCAAACCGGTCATCATAGGCTTCGGCTTTCTCCTTTCCCTACACGGTCCCGCCACGACAGGCGGGACAGTCTGAAGACCTCCCAGGGTCCCGACAGAAGGCGTGCGGACGTGCATGGGTTCTCTGACACCGCGGGGCTCGCTGACATCTCACCAAGACGATGCCTGCGATGTTGCCTTCGACCGATCTGAAAGCCTCGGCACCCCGGACCATCGCTTTTGCGGTGCTCATTAGCCCTGCCCATCCGTACCGCTACCGACGCTTCGCCTGCCCCCTCACGGGGACCGACGCACGGCTCGCGGAGAAACGTGGATTGGTTACTCCTTCGTTCCAGAGGACTTTCACCTCCTACCTTCTGCCAGTTCGCCTGGCACACCAGACCCCCGCATGCCCATGGAGCGGGCCGCCAGCGCCCTGTTCTCCCGATGGTCGCAGGAGAACTTCTTCAAATACATGCGCGAGGAGTTCAATCTCGATGCGCTGGCGGTCCACGGTTTGGAAGCACAGGATCCCGACGCCCGCATCGTCAACCCGCGCTGGCGCGCAATCGACCGCAATGTCCAGCGCTTCCGGCAACGCCTTGGCACCCTGCGCAACCGGATCGCCGACCTGTCCAGGGGAACCCCGACCCGCGAAGCCGAAGAGGCCGTCCGGCGCCTGCAGGCCCAAAGCGACACTCTCGACGCCGAGCGCGAAGCCCTCAAGCTCCAGCGCAGCAAGACACCGCGACACATCACCGTCGCCGAGCTCGACAGCAACGAGGCCCTCGACGCGCTTCCCGAAGGCGAGAAGCTCCTCCTCGACATCATCCGCATGATCGCCTACCGCGCCGAAACCCGCATGATGCCAGCCGTCGCTCAGACCCAGGGCAAGATCCAGCGCCCCCGCCGCCACTTGCGCGCACTCCTGCAGGCCGACGCCGACATCATCCCGGAGCCCGGCGACGGCATCCTCCGAGTGCGAATACTCGGCACCGCCTGCGACGCTGGCGACAACGCAATCGCAGGCCTTCTCCAGGAACTCAACCAGACACGTACCCTGTTCCCCGGTACCAACATGCGCATGGTCTATGAACTACCCGGAAAAAACGCCGAGCCCCACTTCGCGGGTGCAAAAACATGACACTCTCTTGAGTTCGAGGTCAGGAAGTCTGAAATTTGATGGTGACCTGCAAGATCCAGCGCGCAGGAAGCGACCTGATTCTTGCGGCTTTGCTCCCTGGCGCTGCCTTGCGTACTGCGCGAGCGCGGTGTCTGCTGCTCGTGCAACTGACGTGCTGCGGAAGGGGCGGGGGGCATTGCGCTGTCCCACCCGCCGCCGGGGATGTTGCCAAAATGCGCAGGCCGCCGCACACGCCGCACCGGTGGGTCCGCTTTGACAGCGCCTTGGGAACCGTTGTTCCGCAACGCGAGCAGCGCTGCGACGTGCCGGCCGGGGGAACCTCGACGAGGGCAATGCCGGCGCTCTTAGCCGTTCCTCTCAGAATGTCGAGGAATTCCCGCCAATTCCGCTCCCCAATCGCCGGGTTCAGGCTCCGCTTCCCCAGGCCCCCGCGGAGCGGGTTTCTGATCTTCACTGCTTCCGCCGCAATGAAATTGCAAATCCTGACAATCCGGTCCGCGAGACGGTGGGGTTCCTGCCGTCTCCGCCATCCGCCTCCGCTCCACTCGCCACGCCTTGCGCACCAAACGGAAGCCCCGGAGGCGATCCATCGGCGGCAGCGCCCGCCAGATCGCGAACCGCATCCGCGGCACGCCGTTCATCCGCAGTTCGCCTCGCTGGCCCCCGTCGAGAATCCGGATCGCGCTCCTCGCCGCCTTCGGATCGTCGACGCTGATCGAGCGGTACCGGCTTTGCGCCCGGCGGCGTGGAAACCCGGGCTCCGTCCCGGACTGCACCCGCGAGAAGAACGCCTTCATCGCCCGGTCCAGACGGGAAAGCGCAGAGCGTGCCACCAGGACCGGGATGTCCCGCCACTCCGTGTCCTCCCGCCGGATCGTGGTCAGCGACTTGTACTGGTCGTAGAGCGAAATGCTCTTCCCCGACATGCGCCAGGCCAGAATGCGCACTTCGAGGGCCGCGTTGTAGAGCAGCGCGAGCATGGCAAGGATCCTGTCCCGCAGGCGGTGCCCCGAAGCGGAAAGCTTCACGGCGTGCCGGAAGGTCTGTGCAGCCACGGGAAACTCCTTCGAATGCGCCGCGCGGGAGCCCGTCGACGTGAGGGGACCACCGCATTCTGTGGCAACGGTCCGGCTTCAATTCTCGGAGAAAACGATATTGGGCCATATGAAATCGGACGGTCAAATGCTTGCGCTCGCCCCGCAAGTACCCCTTTCTCCAATCCCGTTGCCGCGGCATCGGCATTCGAGGGAAGGGACGTTGGCGGGTCGTGGCGGGGTCCTGACGACCTTGGGCTCGGCCCTCGTTCCGTTCAGGAAAGTGGGCCGCCAATTCGTGCCGGCGATGCTTCGCAAACCGCATCGGGCCGACCGCTCCCCCGGCAACCATCCGTCCGCAAGAGAGGCGGGCAGGTTCCGCCCGAACGTGTCGCAGTTCGTCGACACGGAATTGACAGGGTCGGACCGTCGGCTTGAACGCCGGCGCAGTCCGTCGCTGCGCGGCGAGCGGCTGACCACTGCAATGCACACCTGGTGACGAGAACCGGGACGGAAACCAGAACCATCCGTCATCGCAACGAGGGGAGCGTGTATCGTGCTTGCTGCCTTGCGGTTGTGGACTTCTCCCGGATTGCATTTCCGGTCCGGCACCGAATGAAACGCCAGGCTTGTGAACTATGCAAGGGGCTCGGCGAGCAATCCCTCTCCTGAAGTGAACTCGCGCTGCGGGCACCCGGTCCGGGGCGCACTCGCGCATGCCAGGAGGGCAGGGCCGGATACCCAGCATCGGATCGTCTCGGTATGGCCGGGCGGCACACGTTCCGGTCACCCATCGGGTTGCGGCACGCCAGCCCGCTTGGTGGCGTCGAAGTTCCGTTTCGCGGCTTTCGCTGGTCGGTTCCGAACCCGACGAAAGACACGGCCCGTTGGCGCAAATTCCGGGCGCCGCCGTGCCCCGCCTCACTGTGCAGGCTCTCAATTCAGGAGGCGCGGCATACCTACAGAGCCAGTTCGGGATGTCGGCCGCCGGGAGGAACGGTGCTACGGCGCAAGGCGCGCATGCGGGCTGGAAATGCAATTCCGGAAACCGTTTGATCGCTGCGAGCGTTCGAGAGAGTGCAAGCTGGCTTTGCCCGGCGGCGAAGGACGTTGCCCTCGCGCTCCGCGCCCGCAGGCGGTATGGAATCAGCGCCGGGGAGAGAATTTCCTCCTCCGGAAGTCTCCAGCCGGGAAATATGCGCGCGCCGACGGCTGCGATGGAGTAGGTTGGCCTGCATGAGCGGCGGGGAGTCGGAACAGGGATTCATGGCAGTCTGGCAGCGGATGCTAAGCGGTCGGCGGCTTGACCTCAGTTCGCCGTCGCCACTCGATATCGAACTTGAGGATATCGCGCACGGCCTGGCGCGCGTTGCCCGCTGGAACGGGCAGACCACGGGCGAGTGGGCCCTGTCGGTAGCGGAACACAGTCTGCTCGTCGAGCGTATCGCGGCGGCCTTCCGGCGCGGCCTGGAGCCGCGCTGGCGGTTGGCAGCCCTCCTTCACGATGGGCCGGAGTATGTCTTCGGCGACATGATCAGTCCTCTCAAGAAACATGCGGGGGCACACCAGGCCGCGCTCGAGGCCCTGCTGCAGGAAGCGGTCCACGAGCGATTCGGGCTGCCCCGCGCGATACCGGACGATGTCCGCAGGCTGATCAAGCGCTCCGACGCCGCTGCCGCGCATGTCGAGGCCATCCAGTTGGCTGGCTACGTGCCCGCAGAAGCAGACCGCTTGTGGGGCAAGCTGCGGCTCCGCATGCTGCAGGATTATGAAATCCGCCCGATGTCGCCACGTGATGCGGCAGTTGCCTACGAGCGGCGGTTCCGGGAGGTCTGGCGCCGGGCGGGCTAGTCAGACATTGAAGCGGAAACGAATGACATCTCCGTCCTCGACAACGTAGCTGCGCCCTTCCGAACGCATCCGACCAGCCTCCCGCACACCCGACTCGCCTCCCAGCGACACGAATTCCTCCCAATTCACGGTTTCCGCGCGGATGAAGCCACGCGCGAAGTCCGTGTGAATCTTTCCCGCCGCGTCCTGCGCCGTGGATCCGCGGGTCAGGGTCCAGGCACGGGCCTCCTTGACGCCGGCGGTGAAGAACGTGATGAGACCGAGGAGGGAATATCCTTCTCGTACCAGCCGGCCCAAGCCTGGTTCGAGGATTCCCAGTTCGGCCATGAAGGCCGCACCCTCCTCGGCTTCCATTTGCACAATTTCGGCCTCCACCGCGGCCGAAATGCGGATCCAGCGGGCGCCCTCGGCGGCGGCAAGCGATTCGATTTTCGGCAGGAGGGCCAAATCCTGGTCCGGCTCAAGCCCATCCGAATTGGCAACAATCAGCACAGGCTTGGCGGTGAGCAGGCCGAGTTGCCGCCAGGCGGCCCGATCAGCTTCGATGATCGTGGCCATGCGCGCGGGCCTGCCTTCCCCGAGCAGCGCCAGCGCCTGCTCCAGGAGCCGCGCTTCCCTGGCGGCACTCTTATCTCCGCCGCGAAGGCGGCGTGCAAGGGATGCGAGCAGACGCTCGGCGCGCTCCAGGTCGGCGAGCAGAAGCTCCGTGTTGACCGTTTCCCAGTCCGAGGCCGGATCGGGCTCTCCGTGGACATGGGCGATGTCCGGGTCATCGAAGCAACGGAGGACGTGTGCGATCGCGTCAACCTCCCGGATATGCCCGAGGAAACGGTTTCCCAGCCCCTCGCCCTTCGAGGCTCCCCGCACAAGCCCGGCGATATCGACGAAGCCGAGACGCGCGGATTCGGCCTTCGGTGAACGGGCGGCCCTTGCAATCTGATCGACGCGCGGATCCGGTACCGGCACCTCGGCGGTATTGGGATCGATGGTGCAGAACGGATAGTTGGCGACATCCGCTTGCGCGCTTCGGGTGAGGGCGTTGAAGAGGGTCGACTTGCCGACATTTGGCAGGCCGACCAGCCCGCACGTGAATCCCATCGCCTAGGCCGATGCGGTCGCGGAAACGCGCATCAGGCCGGTTCCGCGTCCGTTCGCGCGCGGGGGTGCGCACGTTCGTAGAGGGCGAGGAGACGTTCCGTTTCAACTCCGGTGTAGCGCTGCGTCGTGGACAGCGAGGCGTGCCCGAGAAGCTCCTGAATTGCCCGAAGGTCGCCTCCGGCCTCGAGGAGGTGGGTCGCGAAGCTGTGCCGCAGCGCGTGGGGTGTGGCGGATGAGGGTAGCCCGAGAGCGCGCCGGAGCCCGGCGACGGTCTTCTGCACACTGCGCGGGCCCAGTGCGCCTCCCCGCCCGCCGCGAAACAGGGGCTCCTTGGGCGACAATGCGTGCGGGCAGATTTGCCGATACTCCTCGACGGCGTCCCGAACAGCAGGCAGGACCGGAACCAGCCTCTCCTTGCCGCCCTTGCCCCGGATGCGAAGCGCGACCCGCAAGGGGGCATCTGCGCCCTTCAGCGCCAGGGCTTCCGATATACGCAATCCGCATCCGTAGAGAATGCCGAGCAAGGCAGCATCCCGAGCCGCAACCCAAGCCTCGCTGTGGCCTCCGGCGAGGCCGATCATGGCTCGCGCCTTGTCGGCTGGCACCGGGCGAGGCAGGGGTTTCTTGGACCGGGGGCCTCGAATCGCGGCGATCGCCGATGCATCCACGCCATGGACGTCGGAGAGCCACCGGTAGAATGACCGGAGCGCGGACAGCGACCTGCTGACGCTTGCCGCTGCGATGCCCTTTCTTCTCAGAGAGGCCATCCAGGCGCGAAGATCCCGCTGGTCGACACTGGCGAGTTCGTCCCGGCCGGCCGATCCGCCTTGATATTCGGTAAGAAAGTCGAGAAAACCGGCGACATCCCTTCGATACGCGGCCAACGTGTGTCGGCTAACGTCTCGAACCCCGGCGAGGTGGTCGCACCATGAGTCCAGTAGCGCAGTGCCGCCGTGCATGGCAGGGAGCCTGTCAGATGCTTTGCCCGGTCTCCGCCCAGTCGGCCAGAAACGCTGCGAGGCCCTTGTCGGTCAGGGGATGCAACGCAAGCTGCTGGAGGGTGCCAGGCGGCAGGGTCGCCGCATCGGCGCCAATCGCCGCGGCCTCCGCAACATGGCGCGGCGAGCGGATGGACGCGGCGAGAATCTGGGTACCGAATTGGAAATTGTCGAAAATGTTGCGAATCTCCGCGATCAGCGCCATGCCATTCAGACCAATATCGTCGAGACGTCCGACAAAGGGAGATACATATGCGGCTCCGGCCTTGGCGGCCAGCAAGGCTTGTGTGGCGGAAAAGCAGAGCGTCACGTTTACCGGATGGCCCATCTGCGTGAGCCTGCGGCAGGCCTCCAGTCCGGGCCAGGTGAGGGGAATCTTGACGACGATATTCGGAGCGATTGCTGCGAGGCGCTCGCCCTCTTCCACCATTGTATCGGCTTCCGTTGCGACGACTTCGGCGCTGACGGGACCGGGCACAGTGTCCGTGATCTCGCGCAGCACGGTGTTGAAGTCCCGTCCAGACTTGCGGATGAGGGACGGGTTGGTGGTGATGCCGTCGACCATGCCCGAAGCGGCGAAACGGCGAATTTCTCCAATTTCTGCCGTATCGAGAAAGATTTTCATGAGTGACCGCCCGCTTTGCCCTTGTGTGCCAGCTTCTACAGGCGCTGCGTGGAAGCCGCAAGTGTTCCCCTACCACAAAGGACGACCGTGCCATGTTTCGCAGCGACACGACCAGCGGGGATCGGCGGGCGGTCTCCCGGCAGCCGGCACGGAAGCGGAATACGGCCTGTTGCTCGCGGCGAGTGCCCGGCCAGGCCGATTCCCTGCCGCCGGGATTCGTCCGTTGATCCTGCGCCGGGACCGGCTCCAGCGGGCCGGGGCGAAAGAATGAAGAAACCCGAATTGGATCTGGTGGCCGTGGACGGGACCGCTGGCATCGGACCGACGGCTGCGGTGCTGCTTCCCCGGGCGGTCCCAGGCCCCTTCGACTATTTGGTGCCCCCCGGCATCTCCCTTTCGCGCGGAGACTACGTGCGGGTCCCGCTGCAAGGCGGATCCGCGCCTGGCATCGTTTGGGGACCCGCCTGCGGCGACCTGGACGCTGGCCGAATGAAGCCGGTTGGCGAACGGCTTCCATTGCCGCCCATGCCTCTGGAAACGAGGCAATTTCTTGACCGCGCGGCGCGGTACACGATCACGCCGCTCGGCATGATGCTGTCCCTGGCTCTCCGTCCGTCCTGGGTCCGGGCGCCAGCAGCATTGGCCAGGCGGGCGGTTCGCCGGACGGCGTCGCCCCTCCCGCGCCTGACCGCCGGTCGGTCGGCGGTACTCTCCGCATTTGAGGCGTGCGGCGGTGAGGCGGTCCCGGCCTCCGAGCTCGCCAAGAGGGCAGGGGTTGGCATCGGTGTTGTCAACGGAATGATCAAACTCGGCGTGTTCGAATCCGTCGCGCTGCAGGAAATGGTTCCGCTCGCGGGGCCGGTAGACACGGTTTCGCTGAATGCGGCCCAGGCAGCCGCAGCCGCAACGCTTTCGGAAGCCGTCGGATCAGGCGTTTACCAAACGTTCCTGCTGCAAGGAGTGACAGGGTCGGGAAAGACGGAAGTTTATCTGGAGGCGGTGCGCGAGACGGTTCGGCGAGGAATGCAAGCCCTGGTTCTCCTGCCCGAAATCGCGCTTACGGAGGCCTTTGTCCGGCGGTTGGCCGAGCGGATGGGCGTAGCGCCGGCGGTTTGGCATTCGAGGCTGTCAAGCGGCGTGCGTGGGCGGACCTGGCGTGCGGCAGTCGATGGTACCGCGACGATCGTCGCAGGCGCACGCTCCGCCCTCTTCCTGCCGTACCGGCGGCTCGGGCTGATCGTCGTCGACGAGGAGCACGATTCCAGCTACAAGCAGGAGGATCGGGTGATCTATTCTGCGCGGGACATGGCTGTCCTGCGCGCCGCCGCTGCGGGCGTCCCGGCCATCCTGGCTACCGCAACGCCTTCCCTGGAAACCTATGTCAATGTCCGCGGGGGGCGTTATGCGCGGCTCTCCTTGCCGGAGCGGATTGGCAAGGCCGCTCTGCCAGATATTCGCACGATTGACTTGAGGGCCCACCGTCCTGGTTCCCGCCGCTGGCTGTCGCCGCCACTGGTCCGGGCGATCGAGGAGACCATCGGAGCGGGCGGACAGGCCTTGCTGTTCCTGAACCGCCGCGGATACGCGCCTCTGCTGCTTTGCCGGCGCTGCGGGCACCGGGTCGGATGCCTGCACTGCGACGCCTCGCTCGTCGCCCACCGAGCCCGACGGGCGTTGCTGTGCCACCACTGCGGATACCAGGAGCCGGAGCCAGCGAACTGCCCGAATTGCGGGGCGGCCGAATCGCTTTTCCCAAGCGGTCCCGGCATCGAGCGCCTTGCCGAGGAAACGGGGCGCTGCTTCCCGGGAGCCAGGCTTTCCGTTCTGTCCAGCGACGTTGCTGCAGGGGGGGCAGCGCTTCGAAGAGAACTGGACGCCGTCGAAGCAGGCGATGTCGACATCGTTGTCGGCACCCAGATTGTCGCGAAGGGGCATCACTTTCCCCGCCTGCGACTCGTCGGCGTGGTTGATGCGGACCTTTGCCTCTCTGGCGGTGATTTCCGTGCGGGGGAGCGAACATTTCAGATCATACGCCAGGTGACCGGCCGGGCTGGGCGGACCGGCGGGAAGTCCCTGGCCCTGCTCCAGACCGCAGACCCGGAACATCCGGTGATCCGTGCCATCGTGAGCGGGGATGAGGAGAAGTTCCTCATCCAGCTTTCTCAGGACCGGAAGTCGGCGAAGGCGCCACCGTTCGGTCGGTATGTTGCGGTTGTCGTCCGCTCCAGGGATGCCGATGCTGCAAAGTGCGCTGCGCAGGCTCTGGGCAGGAACGCGGACTTGCTGGAGCGCCAGGGCATCCGTCTCCTGGGCCCGGTGCCTGCGCGGTTTGCGCGCCTTCGCGACCAGTGGCGCTGGCGATTTCTTGCCGCAGCGCCGCGTTCCCTGGAAATGCAGCGCCACCTTGTCGCCTGGCGTGACTCGGTGTCCGTGCCCCGCTCCGTTCGGGTTGTGCTCGATGTCGACCCGCAAAGCTTTCATTGAACCAACCCTGCTGCGTGGACCGTTGCCGGCTTCGCTGGATCATTGCGGGTTGCGCATGTCTGCGAACGCTGGCAATCTGCTTGTGGGCGGGCGTAGTTCAGTGGCAGAACGTCAGCTTCCCAAGCTGAATGTCGTGGGTTCGATCCCCATCGCCCGCTCCAAGAAAACCAGACATTGCAGTGAGTAAGAGGCGCGGTGCGGAGTCGTGGCGACGGAGGTCGTGGGATGGGACTGCAAGAGGGCGGAATTGTGTAACGGTGCGAATGGTGTCGGGGATAGCAAACGGGATTGCGGGTCATCAGTGTGATTCGCGGGCGCGGAGCGACTGGCGGGAGGCGCGGTTGCCGGTGTCGGTTTCCTGCATGCGGTGCCGGATGAGGACGGTTTTCGCGGATGCCGGCTTCGCGCTGGTTCTCGGGTGTGGAAAGGGTGACGCGGTCCTTGGTCTCGTGGAGGACCAGGGCGTGGCGGCGGACTGGACGATCGGGAGAATGCGGTGCCAGGTGTTGGCGGAGTCGCGGAGTGCCGGGGCGGGTCTGAACGGGGTGCCCCAGCTGGTCTTGTCGCCGGGAGCGGGAACCTTGTTGTAGCCGTTCTCCTGCAGCGTGTGGTCGCGCTTGCCCAGGCGGCGCTGTTCCGCGGCGCTGCAGAGCCGGAGTTGGATGCTTCGTTAACTCGCGGGTGTGGATAACTGGCTGTAGTTTCACCGCAATGTTTTTCTTGTCCGGGCTCCCATGGACCTACATATGGGCTGATTTTGCCAGCCTCAGACATCCTGACATTCACGGGTCGTCCAGAGCGGTTCAAGGTGTTTGTAATTCTCTGACGTAGTGCTTCTTTTCGCGATTTGTTGGAGCATTTCGGGGTTGCATCTGGCGCCGTAGTATGCTAATATACTCTGACTAGCAAAAATGGGTTCCCGATGCCTCCCTCCCTTCCGATGACACCTCCGGCAGCCACGCAGATCGGTGGCGACCTTTCCATGCAGACCTGCAAGGATTGGACGACCTACTTCGCGAATCTGGTTCCGATCGACCGCCATTCGGCGGAGGATGTTCGCGCCCGGCAGTGCCGCATGGCGCGCCTGCATCTTTTGAGCGGCATCCGGCAGGAGGATGTTGCGCATGCGTTCGAGGTCTCGCTTTCCACGGTGACGCGGTCGGTGCGGCTCTACCGGGAGCGGGGGGAGGAAGGTTTCCGTCAGCCTCGCCGGGGGCGCGGGCGGGTGGTGCTGAATGCCGGGCGAGTGCGGGAGGCGGAGGCGCTCCTCGCAGGAGGGATGAGCGGTAGCGCGTCGGCGCGTCGTCTGGGCATACCGGTCAGCACGTTCAACGAGAACCGTCGGGCGGGTGTGATTGGTGGCGGAGGTGGGAAGACGCGGGGGAGCAGCCGCAGCGAGCGCGACAGCCGTGACCGGGAGGCGCCGATGGGTCGCGCGACGCACGACGTTGCGGGGCGTGTGCTGGCGATGACCGGACAGATGGAGGAAGCGCGGCCGACGTTTGGCGAGCCCGCGCATGGGGTGGCTGGCGGCGGGGTCCTTGCAGGGCTGCCAATGCTGCTCCGCGAGGGACTGCTTGGCGCGGCGAGCCGGCTGCTCGGGCTTCCGAACGGCTTCTACGGCGTGGCGAGCGTTCTGCTGTTTGTCGCCTTCCTGGCGCTGGCACGGGTGCGCAATGCGGAAAGCCTGCGCTACCAGGCTCCGGGCGAATGGGGCATTCTGCTCGGCCTGGACCGCTGTCCGGAGGTGAAGACCCTGCGCCGCAAGATCCGGCTGATGGCCGGTCGCGACGGCGCCGTCCACGCCTGGCAGGACGCGCTGGCGCGGCAGTGGATGGCCGAGGACCCGGAAGCCTGCGCGACCTTGGCCGTGGACGGGCATGTGAAGACGTATTCTGGCCGCAAGGGAAAATTGCCCAAGCATTTCGTAGCGCGCCAGAAATTGTGCCTGCCGGCAAGCGTCTCGTATTGGGTCAACGCCCTGGGTGGCAGCCCGCTGCTCTGCCTGCACAAGGGGCTGGATCCGAAGATGGTGAAAGCTCTGGAGGGGGATATCGTGCCGCAGTTGGCGGCGCTCGGCGTGCTGCCGGCGGACGCGCCGGATCTCACCGTGCCGGAGCCGGGCAAGCCGGCTCTGACGCTGGTCTTCGACCGCGAGGGCTGGAGTCCGGCGCTGTTCCGGCGCCTGGCGCAGCGCGGCATCGCCGTCATCACCTGGCACAAAGGCTTCAAGGGGGAGGACTGGCCCGCGGCGGCGTTCCACCGGCTTGCGGTGCCCGTCTTCGGCCCGGCAGGTTCCGGAGAGACACAGGCCACCCTCGCGGAGCAGCGCATCGAACTGCGCAACGGGTTCGAGGTCCGGCAGATCCGCCGCCTGCTCGACAACGGCCGCCAACCCGCGCTGATCACCACCCATCTGCAGCTACCCATGGCGCAGGCCGCCGGCGCCTTGTTCTCACGATGGTCGCAGGAGAACTTCTTCAAGTACATGCGCCAGGAGTTCAACCTTGATGCCTCGCCGACCCATGTCCTGAAGCCAGCCGACCCCGAGGCACGGGTAGTCAACCCCGTCCGCCGCGAAGTCGAGAAGGTCATCCGCAGGCTGCGCTCCCGCATCGCCGGCATGCACGGACGCATCGCCCGCGCCCGCAAGCCCCGGGAGCGCGAAAAGCGGCAAGCCGAGCTCGCCGAGCTGGACCGCGAGATCGAAGACCTCAAGGCGACCCGCAAGAGCCTTCCCACCCATGTCCGTGTCGCCGATCTGCCCGAAGGCGAGGCGCTCCACATGCTGCCGGTCGAGGAGCGTCTGATCCTCGACATCATCCGAATGATCGCCTACCGCGCCGAAACCCGCATGATGCAGCCCCTCGTCACCGGGCCCGGCAAGGGCCGCAGCGCGAGGAAACTGCTCCGCGCCTTGCTCACATCCGATGCCGATGTCATCCCCGAACCCGAAGCAGGAATCCTGCGCGTCCGGTTCCTCGGTCTCGGCAGCGATCCCTGCGAGCAGAACCTCGCTCCCCTCATCAACGAACTCAACCAAACCCGCACCAGGTATCCCGGCACGGATCTAACCATCTTCTACGAACTGCCGCTCTCACAGCCCGAACAAATCGTCAAACAAATTGGTCGAGGTCCGGATGTCTGAGCCTTTGCGCCGGTTGGCGCACCGGTGGCTGCCGGGCTTGACGACAACCCGCCGAGCGATTTCGGTGGCCGCGACGGAGGGCAGGACATCTTGCCGAAAGATGATCCGGCCGGCGCCAACCTCCTGGAGCGTGGTCGCAATGCGGACCCAGTTGCGCAGTCGGTTTCGAATGCACGCCCAGCAGAGGTTGTTTCCCGCCAGTTTGAGGCGGGTGCGGATCAGGTGGACGGCGTGGCAAGCGAGCACGGCGATGAAGAGGTGGGCGCGGATCTGGTTGTCGCCCTGGTGCCAGATGGGGCGCAGGCCGAGTTCGCTCTTCAGGGAGCGGAACACGGCCTCGACTTCCGCAATCTGCAGATACTGCTCCACGATGTCCTGAAGGTTCCAGTCGAGGCGGCTTGTGCGGAGCAGGTAGGCGCCGGCACTCGCGTCGGCTTCGTCGTATGAGGGACGGCTGGCGAAGCGGACCGCCTTCGCGTTGGGGCCGGGGCGCTGCTTGCCGGTGCCCGGGTCGCGGTCCACGTGGATGTCGTACAGCCCGGAGACCCGGGCATAGCGTTCGCGGATTCGGCCCACGCGTTCCCGCGTGCGCTCGTATTTCTTCGTGCGGCCCGGCACGGTGAGGCCTTCGTGGAGGCTGTGCGGTTCCGCTTCGAAGCGCTTCCACTTCGCCGTCAGGATCGCATCTTCCTTCTGCTTCTTCGCCTCTCTGCGCACATAGAGCCGGCGTTCGCCGTCCTCGACGCCGAGGCTCCAGGCCTGCAACGCGGTCCGGGAGGCGGTAGTCAGGTAGAAATCCGGCGCTCCCTCCGGCGGTGCCGGGCGCCTGCCGCAGTTGACGCTGATCCAGTCGTAGCCCTGCTCCCCTCAACCACGCGAGATTCGCGTCCGTGGCGACGCCCGCATCCATCACCACGGTGGGGCTCGGCTGGTCTGGGCCGCACTTCTCACGCGGGCGCGCGATGGCGTCCGCCAGCGTCCCGCATTCGGAGACGTTCCCGGACAGGATCTCGTACGCACGCGGAAAGCCGGCACTGTCCAGCATCAGCGCCGTGGTGACCAGCGGGCAGTCGTGCCGCCGTTGCTAGGAGCGTCCCCGCCGCTCCAGCCAACCAGCACCCAGGGTCTTTCAACTACCCACTGTTGACACGGTTATCGTCTGATCGTTTCTCCCATGCATTGACGGCATCGAGACCTTCCTTGTAGCTTCTCCATGCCGGCCAGATTTTTTGGTTCCGGGGAGCGGTTGCCGCTTGTTGGGACGGAATCCCGCGAGGCGAGCGAGGTCGACCACGAAGGTTCGGATATCCGGGGGCGTGTCGGGTGGAGCGCGAATGACACGGCGGTGTTTGAGCCAGACGTAGAGCACGTTGATCTCGTGTTCGGAGAACATGTTGAGTGCCGGCATGTCTGGCGTGTCGCGGGCGCGTCGTTCCAGGTCCATGACACGCCATGCGGTCACGGCATCGAATGCGAGGCACTTGCGCAGATCGTCGGCGTGATCGAGTTTTCGATCCTCGACCCGAGTGCCGACCTTGAGGATCCGGAAGTATTCCTCGATGGTCCAGCGTGCTTCGTACCATGCGACGACGGGCCGGGCATTGTCGATTTCGGCCTCGCCCTCGGTGGTGAGGAGCACCCGGTGGAGCGGCATCTTGCCTTTCGGCGGTTCGGGTTCGAGGACCCAGACGGCAAGCATGGCGAGCGGTGCTTCGTCGCCGGCCCTGTTCGACGGTGGAACGAGGTCGACCATCGCGGCACGGAGTTCAAGCCGGGCCTTGCGTTCGCGGCGCTTGCGGGGACCACCACAGGGGCTGATGGTGATGGTCTTTGTGCCCAGAACCGGTTGCGCATTCATGAAGTCCCACAACTCACGGGTGTCGCCGTCGACGGCGACTCGGCGCTGGCGGCCGCGGTCGGAACGCACCACGAGCCCGTCGCCGGTCTGCCGTGCCGTTTGCAACAGGTCCCATATGTCTCCTTAGCGATCACAGACCGTAATCACGCGGCTGTCGGGGATCTGCCCGGCGCGCTCAAGGCCGCGCAGCCAGCGCACGCTTTCCGGCACGTTGTCCGGCGTTTTGGCGGCCAGCGTGCCGTCGCGCTGTGTCGCGTTGATTTCGAACACTCCGAGCGGGCGTCGGGCTTCGGTGACCGCAAGCCCGACATGGGCGAGCAAGCCCAAGGTTCCCGATCCGCCGCCGACCAGACCCGCCGTCTTCTGGTGGCCGTTGTAGTTGAGGGTCGTTGTGTCCTGGAGCGCGAGAACCACCGGTTCCAGCCGGCAGCGGTCGACCACAGCCTCTTGATGGGGTTGAAGAATATGCTCCAGCTTGATCCTGTCGTTCGAGAGCAGCCGATAGGCGGCCTTTTGTTCCGCCGCGCCGGGGAAGATCGCCGGCAGCGATGCACCCGGGGCATGTTCCCACGCCCGGCCCATCGCCACCACCCGGTCACGCGGGCGGCCGTCGGGATGGCTGCCGCGCCGGTACTCGATATCGGCCCAGTCCGTATCCTTCGGCAGATGTGGCGTCGGTGCCGCGCCAAGCCTGCGGTGTGGTTCCTGGCACAATCTCTCGCGCCATCCCGCGGCCAACGGCTTGATCCATACCGCTTTCGGCGCGACCGCGCGCCGCTCGGGCGGACATCCCGAGGTTCACGTCGCACAACACTTCCAGCCTGCGGCCCGGTAGCAGGTTCCGAGCCGGTCGGGAGCCACGTAGGTATAGGCCGCCAACGGCCTTACCCCATACGCTGCTTCCCAGTCGTCCGCAACGCGGGTCGCCGCCAGCGCCAGCACATGCGACGCCAGGTTGTCGACCCGTACCCCGGGCAACAGAAGATAGCGGTCGTTATTGACTACAAGCCCGAGATTCGCAACCCGTGCGTTGGGCGACCAGCCAAGGAACGCATCGCGCGCCTTCTGGTGCCAGCTTGCGGCACAGAACCCGATCCCGCCAAGCCTGCCGTGAACCGAAGACCGGACCCAATAGCGAAGCTGGGCACCCGGCATTCGCGAACTTCCCTCGGGATGATGGCTCGCCATCATCGCCCGCCACAGACCGCGGTCGGCGTCGCCGACAGGCTCCAGCGTCACCACGCCGAGTTCCGCAAGCCGGCAGGTGAGCGTCAGGTCCGGGAACGCCCTCTCCGCGGCAACCGGTAGCGACGGCATCGGCCGCGCCGCGGGCAACGACAGGTTCAGCCGGGCCGCCAGCCGCGGCAGCGCCTTGCTCGCCTGCGCCAGACACGCAACGCCCCGCGGATTGCGCCAGTTCTCCCGTTCGCAAAGCTCGCGCGCAAGCCCATGGCGCGTGCCACCCTCTGCCGCAACCGCACCGATGAGCCAGTCGATCGTCGCGGAACGGAAATGTCGAAGCCCAATTTGCATGCCCGGAATATGCGCCAATCGAACAACCGTGCCAACTGTGTCTAAATGACATACCCAGGGTGGCGGGTGCTCGGGAGCATCTTGATGTGGCAACGCTGTTCCAACTCGGGAACACTTTTCAATGAGGCAACACGAATCTCAGGTGGATTGTCGCCCAATAGTCGACCTTCTACTGTACACACATCCCGCGCTTGAGAGCGGCGGTGAGGTGCCCGGGACCAAGTTCCAACACCGGCCATTCAGTCGCTCAGAGGGTTTCTCTTTGGGACTTCTGGCGGCCTAACGTCCCCGAAGAATGGCCGCGGGAGCGGGAAGGGTGCCGAAGGCGGGCAGCGTCTTGGAAGGTCCATCTCGAGCTGGTAGTTCGATCTTGTCTTCTCTGCTTGACGCGGTACGATGTCTGGTGGGATCGCTACACGCCATCTCCGACGGCTCGCGGACCTAGAGATGGTTCGTTTATGGCGTGGACGGGACGCCTTCCGTCCCACGCTCGTCGAATCTCTTGGCCCGCCACGAATGCGGTACGGGCGAGGCTCTCCCGCGTTGAGCCCGCGACATGGGGCGTGGCCAGGACTCGTGGATGACGCACCAGTGGATGATCCGGCGAAACGGGTTCGTCGGCGAACACGTCGAGGCACGCGCCTCCGATCACACCGCCGTCGAGAACTCGCTTCAGCGCCGCCTCGTCGACGATGCCACCGCGGGCCACGTTTATCAGGAACGCGCTCGAGCGCATCCGGCGCATGATCTTCTCCGATATCATGCCCTCGGTCGTCGTCCGTCTCGGTACTGCAACCACCAAGAAATCAACGACTTCGGCGAGCTCCGGCAGTGGCAAGACCCGGTAGCGACACTCGGCGAGGCTGTCATGCGCCGATACCATGACACGCATGTCCAGACCGGCGGTGAGGCGCGCTACCCTCGAGCCAATGGCGCCGTAGCCCACGATTCCGACGGACTTGCCCGACAACTCGCCACCCTCGACTCGGGCTTCGTTCCAGCGGCCGCGCTCAAGCAAGGCGATGGATTCGCCCAGCCGGCGGATCGCGAGCAGCAGGATCCCGATCACGTACTCGGCAACTGCGTTGGCGTTCGTTCCGGGCGTGATAGAGACGTAGACGCCGTGTCTCGACGCAGCGGCGATATCGACGGAATCTGTACCCACGCCGTGTACTGCCACGACGCTCAGATCCCGCGCCGCGCCTATGAGCGCCTCAGTGACCTGCCCCACCCGGAAGACGATTGCATTTGCAGGCTCGACGACCGGACAGAGCTCGCGCTCCGCGGATTTGGTGAGCGGTTTCACGAGACACGATGCCGGCGCGGTGATGAGCTCTGCAGGCCGTCCCACCCCTCGACGGAGCGCTCGTACGTCTATCGGCGCGGACGCGGTCCCGAACAGGACGATGCGGTTCATCGAGGCGGCAGGACGATGATTGCCTCGATCTCAATGACCATGCCCGGTGTCAGGCCGCTGACTTCTATCGTCGTGCGCGCCGGGCGGTGCCCTGCGAAGAAGCTTCTGTAGACGTCGTTCATCTCCGTCGCGTCGTTGATGTCCGTGAGGTACACGGTCATCTTCACAACGTCGGTCGTCGATGCGCCGAGCGAATCGAGAACTCGCTTCAGATTGTCGAACGCAGCGCCCGCCTGGACGCAAATGTCCCCCTCGACAATTGCTCCCGTTACCGGATTTCGGGGAGTCAACCCGGAGGTATAAACGGTGTCGCCGACCTGTGCGGCATACGACAGGATCGTGGATTGCTTTATAGCGCTGGGGTTATGCAGTTTGACGGTCATGGGGTTTCCCTCAATCAAGTTCCTCGAACGGGACCGCAACCGGCCGCCTGTCCAAGCTCAACCGGACAACTTTGTCCTGCGGCCATTCGGCACCGGGCATCGTCCGGACTCGTAGATTCTGCTCGTTGACGCGAACGGTGTAGTCCACCATCTCACCCAGATGAGCGCGTCGAACGACCCGCCCTTCGAACCCGTCGCCGTCGCCGGGAGACAGACTCAATTGGATCCTCTCGGGTCGGAGACACACGATCACTGGATCGCCGACGCGAATGACATCGGTACCGGCGCATCGGATACGCCCGATGGACGTGTCGACTTCGAGCGCTTCCAACTCTTTCTGCACGCACTTGCCATCGAGCAGATTTGCAAGGCCCATGAAATCGGCCACGAATGCCGTCTGGGGGTTGAAGTAGACGTCTAGCGGCGTTCCTTCCTGCTCCACCGCGCCGTTACGGAACACGATGAGCCGGTCCGACAGAGCCATCGCCTCCGTCTGGTCGTGCGTCACATACACGGCCGTGATCCCGAGTCGTTGCTGCAGCTCGCGGAGCTCGGCTCTTGTCGTCTCACGCAGCTTCGCATCCAGATTGCTGAGCGGCTCATCGAGGAGCAGTATCTTGGGCTCCAGCACGATGGCACGGGCGAGTGCTACCCGCTGTTGCTGCCCACCGCTCAGTTGTGTGGCCGGCCGAGCTTCCATGTTTGTGAGCCCGACGATGTCGAGCACGTCGCGAACTCGGCGGCGGATCTCCGATCCGTCGATGCCGCGCGCTCTGAGCCCGTACGCGACGTTTTCGAAGACGTTCATGTGAGGCCAGATCGCGTACGACTGAAAGACCATGGCCAAAAATCGTTTCTCAGGCGCGATGAGAATACTGCCTGGTTGACGCGTCAAAATCTCGCCCTCGAGCGAGATCGTGCCGCATTGTGGATCCTCCAGCCCGGCTATGCATCGCAACGTCGTCGTCTTGCCGCAACCGCTCGGCCCCAGCAGCGTCACCATCTCGCCCTTGCGCACATCGAAGGTGATGCCCCGCACGGCATCGATGTCGCCGTAGGATACGTGCAGGTCCCTTATGGAGAGAAAAGCGCCGCTCTCGCTCATGTCAACGATCTCAGATCGGCTTTGGCGGCCCGACGGAAACCAACCAGGATCAAGCCCACTATAACAGTCTGAATGATGGCCATGCTCGAGGCAACCGGGAACGAGCCTTCCGACCATAATTCGACCAGCACGACGGACATCGTTTCGGTTCCGTAGGTGAACAGCAAGATCGATGCGCTGATCTCCTTGAGCATGCTGACGAAAATGATTATCCAGGCCGCGGTCATGCCGGGACGCATGAGCGGAATCATGATGCGCCGGAATGTATATCCCCATGCGGCCCCCGACGTCCGCGAGGCGGATTCGAGATCATCATGGATCTGGGCCAGGTTCGCGGTCGCGCTGCGAACGCCGAAAGGCGTGTAGATCGTGGCGTATGCAATCAACAGGATGAGGAGGGTGCCGTAGAGGAACGGCACGCGAATCCACGTCGCGAGCAACGCCACCGCAAAGGCCGTGGCGGGTATCGCGATCGGAGTCATCGCGAGCATGTCGAGGAGCACGCGCCATCTCCCGCGACCCTTGGAGATGATGTACCCGATCACCGAAGTGAACAGAACGGTGAAGGTCGCCCCCACCGTCGCGAGAACGAGGCTGTTGCCAATCCCCCGAATCGTGAGGGGGTGCTCGAAAAACAAGAACGGATAATGGGCGAACGTGAATCTGGGACCGTCGAACGTGAAGTACGACATGCACGAAACCACCGCCAGGGTGGCCAAAGGCATGATGACGATGAACACCACGTATGCTCCGCAGAATACGCTGCCTGCTACTCCGACCCGCCCGCCGCGGCGCACGTTCGACTCGCGCGCCTTGCCCGTCACGGTGACGAAGGACCGCCGGCGAAGCACCGACCTCTGACCCCACACGCCTAAGGCCGATATGGCGAGCAATATCAAGGATATCGCAGCGGCCTGAGCAAAATCCGGCGGAAAATAATTGATCATCTCGTAGATAATCGTCGTCAGCACATAGATCCCGTGCGGGCGTCCGAGCACCAGCGGGATGGAGAAGTGGCTGACGGCGATGACGAAAGCGAGAAGCGAGCCCGCGAGGATGGACGGGGTGGTCAGCGGAAGGGTGACTCGTATTGCCGTTCGCAGCGTTCCGCCCCCGAGGGTGTACGAGGCCTCTTCGTATGCCGGGTCTATGTTCTTGAGGCCGATCGACGTGTAGAGATACACGTACGGGACGAGATACACCCCCATGATGAACGTGATACCGGTCAGAGACTCCAACGGGATCTGAGGCGCGTCTTCGCCCAAAGCCCCTCGCAGCATCACGTTGAGCAGCCCGGACGGTCCGGCCACGGCAAGCCAGGTCATGGCGAGCACGATGGGGGATATGAAGAACGGAACGATGATCAATACGTCGAAGAGGCCGGCTGCACGCATCTTGGCGCGGTGCGTCAACCAGGCGAGCGTTACGCCGACGACGACGGCGAAGCCAGTGGACAGGAGGGCGACGAGAATCGTGTTCTGTAGTACGGCTCGAAGGCGGGAATTGGAGAAGGCGCGCTCGAAGAGGTCCAGTGACCACGGTTCGCCCAAGCTCCGGATGACGAGAACGCCGAGCGGTAGCAGGATGAGGACAGACAGCAACAGGACGCTCGCCCCGGTCACGACGGATTCGGGGCGAGGTCGAGAACCCACCGTAGCGGACCGCTCGTAGGGGTGGTCGATCCAGGTCTACATGGAGATCCTCAAATGAGACCGAAGAACTCGGAGAACTCTTTTCGCAGATCATCGGCGGAGCGGCTCAACTCGTCCTGATCAACCGCCAGGATCTTGATCGTATCGACTGGGGGGAGACCTGGCGTTGGCGCCGAGCCCTTGCGAACCGACATCTGCTTGAGCTGCTCGACGACGACCCTTTGACCGTCCTCGGAGAGGAGCCAATCAAAGAAGGTTCGCGCTGCCTCGGGGTGGGGAGCGTTGGCGGCTATTGCGAGCGGTGAGGCGACCACGAGCGTGCCCTCCTCAGGAAACACCATGTCGATCGGCGCACCCTTCACGTCTCGAAAGTCAACTGTTCGGTAGCCAACGTTCGTCCCTATCCACATCTCGCCGGTCGACACCTGCTCGGCCATTCGGACCACACCCTCTTGAAACACGACGCCCTGTTGTCCCATGCTTTCCCAATACTCGGATCCGTGTAGCTTGCGCAGCACGTAGTAGAGCGCGAGGGCGTCACCGGCCGTGCGGGGGTCGGCCAACACGACTCGACCCTTGTAGTCGGGGTTAAGGAGGTCCAACCATGAATTCGGCTTGGAGATCTTGTCGGGGTTGTAGGCAATCACGGTGACGAACGCGCGCAGCGCGACCCAACGACCCGGATATTGGACCTCGACGGGGTAATGCTGCGCCTCCGGGGAGTGATACTCCGCGATCAACCCTTCTCGCGCCCATTGATTGAAGACATCGACTGCATTGTGCTGGAGCAGATCGGCCTTCACCTGCCCCGCGTTCACTTCTTCGGTGTATCGTTGAACCTGTGCGAAGGACCCGCTGCGAACCACTTCCACGTCGATATCGGGCTGAACTTCACCGAAGGCTCTGACCAGTGCTGCCGCCGCCTCGGATGGCAGCACGTGGTACCACACGACCTTACCTTCGTGCTCCGCCGCCATCACGCCCACAGAACCCGAGAACAGTATCGCGAGGCTCGCGACGACGAGCCCGATCATTCGCTTTTGCATTGTCATTTCTTCTTCCTCCGTGCCACACAATTGCGCGCCATAGCCGGGCGCCAATCGGAGTCACATCTGCGTCATCCTTGAGACTCTCCTTCGGTATCGTCGACCAGGACATTCTGGTCGATGAACTCGGCGAATACCGATGCCGCCGTGTCGAGGATTCGCTGTCCTCCGGCCTCGGTCGCAAGAGTGGGATCCCCGTAGTGCCCGTGCGGCGTTATCTCCTTGACGGACCAAATCGACAGCGCCCGGTGGCGGTCGGTCATGTTGGTCGCCATACCGAAACGTACCAACGGTAGATCTTTCGATTTGCGATGCAATTTCGACTCGTAGGCGATCCGACGGTCGGAGACCACGAGTTCCGGAGCAATCGCCAGCATGCACGACGTCTCGCGTTCGCCACCGTGTCCATCGTACTCGCCGCGCGCCGCCGTATTGCACTCGATCCCCGCGACGACCTCGAACCAGTTCAACACGTGCAGGCGGACGTCGAATGCTTCGCGTACGTGGTAGGTTCCGGTCTCGAGCGGGCCTTGGGCGCCGCCCAGGTTCAGGTACACCTGGCGGGTGAAGCCCTGTTTCGCCAAGCTCATGCCCACGTCACGAACGACGTTCGCCATCGTATCCGGCTCGAGCGATACGTACCCGGCAAAATCTCGGTGGTAGGGCGAATGTCCGAACGGAATCAGGGGACCATGCACGATCCGCAGCCGCTCCGCGTTGAGCCGGGCCACGATCCTCTCGACCGTTGCCGAAACTTCGAGCAGGTCGGTGTTGATGGGGAGGTGGGGGCCGTGCTGGACGAGTTGCCCGATGCTGATCAGAATCGCATCGGTTTGCTGGAGAGCATTTCCGACCTGTTCCGAGGTCATCTCCCCAAACTGCTTCAGTCTGTGCTCACTCCCAGTCATAGTTAGCAGCCTTTCGTATGGTGTAGTGGAACGGATCAACGTCATCTACTTCGCATACTAAATAATTCATTCGTTGTCAAGGGAGAGCAACAATCCCGAATCCGCGATCAACCGGTTCTTCCGGGCCGGTGAAAAGCAGATTCTGATCGCTTCGGGCGATTTTTCATCCTTGCGGTTGCTTGGCGGCACTGGATCGGCTCTTTTTAATTCGCGATTCCCGGTTGAGTCGCCGTCGGCGAGACTTGGCGGCGGGCAGGGCGTTCTGAGGGACGGTTGTGGAGGGCGATGGGACGACCTGTGGCCATCCTTTTCCTGTGGCGCGGCGCTTGCAGGCGGCGGGTGATGGAGGGGCCGCCGCCCGGCGCTAGCCGGGCACGGGAGATCGGGTGTCGAGAGGTTCCAGCGCGGCTTGCAGTTCCTTGGTTCCGGCCATTCGCAGCTTGAGGATGAGGTTTCGGCTGTGCACGACCGGGCAGCCGGCGTGGATCGGGAGGATCCTCCGCACGCGCTTCCAGCTAGCCCGGACCAGGTCGCCGTCGAAGCTCCGGCAAGCCGCCAGCGCGTGGAGCGTGTGAGTGAGGATGGCGGCCTGCCACTATGCCGCGTTGCGTAGGGCAGGGTTCCGCCGGCGAGGCGATTCTTGAGGACATCGTGAGCCCGCTCGGCATCGCCTCAGCGGCGGTTCAGGAACGCCAGAACCGGCTGTGCCGCCATTGGTTCCGACCCCAGCCTGTCCGCCCTCCGGTCGCCGGATGTCGGAATGTCGGTGGTCAGCGCCGGAAGGCATGGGCCGGATTTCCGACCTCCGCCGGGAGCTCGCCGCCGTCGAGGCCCAGCGACCCCGACAGCTTCCTGCGTCGCGCAACGTAGCGGATGATTTCATCGCGTCTGCTATAGCCATCCGCGTTGGACACGAATTTGACTTCCGCGAGCGATTCATCCGCTGAGTCGACTTCGACGAGCTCCACCTTGCCCCCGCCTCCCGGCGCCCATTTCTCCAGTACCCGTCGAGGAATCAAGTGCCGCTCCGGCACCGCGGCCAAGTCCCCCATCAGCTCCGGCGAACGTACCGCCGAAATCGCAAACGGGATCGCCTTGATCCGAGGCTGCGCCGCCGGACGCGCTTTCGGCCGGTTGCAGAACCGGAACACTTCCGCCGAATGCCCCGCCGGAAGTCGCGCACGGGCCCGTTTCAAGACTTGTTGCGCGTTGCCTTCCTTCGCCGGCACATTGCCGTCCCGCATCTCCGACCAGGCAAAGCCGCCGAGTTTCGTCAAAGCGCAGTTCAATGGCTGATAGCCCCGCTCCCCTGTCCTCGTGCCGTTCGCAAAGCGGGACGTCCGGAGCGACTCTTTCTTCGTCGCAGGGAGAATCGTGGCATCGATATCAACTGTTGCATGCCGCAAGCTCTTCGCCACCGCCAGTAACCGACCGCTCGGCTCCCACGACGGCGCCACCGAAGCCGACGGGGTCGTGGCACGACCGCTCACCCCTTCTCGTGATGCCCGAGCAGCCAATCCAGCAGCGACCGCGGCGTGCAGCGAGACTAGCTGCTGAACTAGCGGGTGAGAGTCCCGTCGGCGTAATTCTCAGTTTGACGCCGTAGTTATATCCAGCAGACAGCAGGGTGACCTGGTGCCTGTAAGCATGGAAGTAAAAGCCTCGGTGGGCCTGGGGAGACGCAGAGCACCACGGGTCCGGTCAGTCCGGGAGGCGAGCAACCAGAAGGGCCGCAGCGAAAGCGAACGGATTAAGCGCCGAAAAGCTGCCCCCACATAGGAGCTGACTTGTGGTGGATGATGGAGGATGCCAAGGGCCTGTCGCGTGCCCGATGGCCAGAGCCGATGCGGAAGAACTGAGGCGCACGCATCGGGTCCCCCGGCGCATTGAAGGTGGCAATTCTGGAGAGTTCAGCAGTGAAAGTCCGGAAGGTGAGGAGGGCGGACAGGATGTGACCCTTGAATGTCAAGGACCGCACCCTTAACCGGGAATCGGGAAAGGGTGCGGAGCTCTCCTGACTGGCGGATGAGGTCGATTAAGCGTTGACAGGCGGGACAACATAACCCGTCTTGAGCGAGGACCTCAGGGCGCAGGTGGCCGAGCGGCACCTCATCGCGTCGGTGCACAGTAACCGAGGCAGACGGAGGATCGCTGCGCGGTCGAAGGGCGGTGTAAACGCGAGATGCTGCCACGAGTATGACTGGGTCAGTCTTGACCGTGGCGGATCCCGCGGAAGGCACCGCACCGAACTTTCGGGTGCCTGACGCTTGAAGCCGTACCCGGGAAAACCGGAAGTACGGAATTTCAGGGGGGACGCTGGAAACGTGGACTATGGCGGAACTGTGCTCCCACCTCGCAACCGAAAGGGCGGGGATGGAAACCCTCCGCCTACGGATGCGCGCCAGTGTCCTACCCGACAAAGGGAACGTCCGACCGCGCCCCCTCCGATGCCGTCGGGCAAGCCGACGACCCGATACCCCCGGAATCCGAGGCTCATGACCGCCCACCAGCTGGCAAAGCCCCTCGTCTGCCGCCGTCCGGTCCAGGTCGTCCGCACGTTCAACCCCCAACACATTCAGTACGCAACGCGAAAGCATCATCTGACCGTCCGTGCAGCGTCCGTCCAGCCCTGCCGACCCGAGAGGCCGACCGGAAGAGCTCGCAGCGCACGTCTCCGCGACGCCGTCCGAAAGGCACAACTCCATCCCACCATGGGCCGTCAGGGGCGCGGGGACTCCGAGAAATGTACATTGGCGGGGAATTCGGAATTTGCGGTCACTTGCTTACCCGGTTGGTTAAGGCTTTCTTCTACTATCTCCCTCCTATCCCTTCGATACCAAAGGAAAAACGCTATGAGCGCAAAACTCCGTTAAGTTCCTCTAACGCATTGAATTTGTGTAATATATGAATCGCAATTGTTTCATGCCGCCAGCATCGAAACTGCTCGATTCTTCTCCGGTGCCCTCAATCCCGTCCAATTTCCGTAAGAACACCCTCATTTCCGTGCAGTTTCAGCCACAGTTTGATATAGTGTACTATCCTGTTGCTAAACTATAACAGAGTGATTGCCATGCTCTCCAAGTCCGATGCCGCCAAGGCGCTGCGCACCCACTTCAAGAAGCACCTTGTCGCAACCCTGCCCGAACTGGTGGAGGTGCTGCGAAATCCTTCGCGCTCCAGTGTGTACCGCCGCCTCAAGACGCTGGGCTACCTCGCAAGCTACACCCATGCCGGAGCCCATTACACGCTGTCCGAAATCCCGGATTTTGACGAGGCGGGCTTGTGGTGGCACCAGGGCATCGGCTTCTCCAAGTGCGGCAATTTGAAAGACACCATTGCGGCATGGGTCGGGCATTCCGCCGCCGGATACACGCTCAATGAGCTGGAAGCGCCCCTGAAACTCCGTGTGCAGAACGCGCCGCTGGCTCTGGTGCGCGAGGGTACGATCACCCGCAACGCTTTCGACGGCGTCTATGTGTATCTCAGTGGGGACCCGGTCCGCGCCGAGGAACAAATGGCGGCGCGTCATCAGTTCCGCGCCATCCGGACCGGCGGCGCGTTGCCTGGCGAGTTGGTCATCGACGTGCTGGCCACGGCGATACGCGGCCATCAATGGGAATTGGATCATGCCGCCATCACACAGGCGCTCCGCGGCCGGGGACGATACGTGACACGGGCCCAGGTCGATCAGGTGCTCACCGCGTTGGCGGGAAAAAAAACGGTGCCTCCTTCCTGATCGAGGAACTCCAACGGGCGATCCAGCAACAAATCGAGACCTGTGCCCCCCGCAATCTGTTTCCCGTCCCCCCGGTGTTCGACTTTCAGCCGAGGGCGGTCTCTTGCGCCTGTGGCGGCGAGCTGAAGCCATACAAGACCGCAAGACGCACGGTGGCAACCCTCCATATCGGCACGTTCCATGCGCGCCTCAAGTACCGGGCCTGTGGCCGCTGCAAGCGGGTGGTCAAGCCCGGCGAACTCGACCGCCTCGTTGCGCCGCACTGCAAGTTCGGTTTTGACGTGATCGAATATGTGGGCCGGGCGCGGTTCGAGCACTGTCAAAGCCAACGGGCGGTTCAGGCCGCGCTCGCGCTGCGCCATGTCGCGATTTCGTTGCGCGAGATCGAGGTACTTGGCCGGCAGTTCATCGTCTATCTGTCCCGAGCGCACCGGGACAGCCAGGCATCGCTGAAACAGTTCATGCAGATGTCGCGGGGCGGGTACATCCTGCATCTCGATGGCACTTGCGAGGGAAACAGCCCACATCTGATGAGTTCGATCGATGAATTGTCCGGCATCGTGCTCGGAAACATCAAGATCCCTTCAGAAAACTCCGACCAGATCATTCCGTTCCTCCAGGATGTCCGGGCGGCCTACGGGGACCCCATTGCTCTGGTTCACGACATGGGCACCGCCATCCTGAAGTCTGTTGCACAGGTCTTTCCCGCAGTTCCCGGCACCGTCTGCCATTTCCATTTCCTGAGAGACATCGGCAAGGATTTGATGGCCGACCCATACAACGCCATCCGGCGGCGCCTGAGGACGTACAACGTTCGAGGAACCCTGCGAAACATGGTGCGGGAACTCAAGGCAGCCATTGACAACAACCAGGAATACACTGGCAGCCTCCATCGCTATCTGCGCGCCGGCGAGGCGGAGCGGCAGGGGATGAGGCCGCCGCCAGCGGTGGAAGCCTATCTGATCGCGGCATGGATTGTGGAAGCCAAGAGCCAGGGAAACGGCTTGGGATTCCCCTTCGATCGGCCTCATTTCAATCTTTATCAGCGCTTGGCGCATGCCTGGCCCGCTCTCAAAAAGATCAAGACGCAAATGCCGGGACCCATGGCCAGCACGATCACCCTTCCATCGCTGCGCCAGGTCCTGAAGGACCCGGACTTGTCACACATCGCGACGCTGATGCAGCACAGAATGATCGTGTTCGAACAGTTCCGCGAGGCGATGCGCATCGCCTTGCCAGACACCAAGGGCGGCCTCAAGGACACGGGCGAAACGGATCTCCAAACCATCCGGGAGAAGGTGACCGCTTTCCGAAACAGCAGAGCGATCAGGCATCTCGCGGACACCGACAAGACCTACGGGAAAATGGTCCGACAGATCGACAAATACCAGGACAAGCTCTTTGCCGACCCGATAACCGTTCATTGCGCTCACGGAAGCGTTCAGATTCAACCGCAACGCACCAACAATCTCATGGAGCAATTCTTCCGAGACCTGAAACGAGACGACCGCAGGAGAAGCGGTACCTGCGCATTGGCGCGCAGATTGACCGCCATGCTCGCCGATGCGCCCTTGGTGAAGAATCTGAAGAGCTCTCACTATATGGAGATCATTCTGAACGGAGAAACCACCTTGGCGAAGCGCTTCGCTTGCATCGACAGGGGGCAAGTCCGCAAGGACGCAAAAGACGCGCGAAACGCCGCGCAGAAATATCCCAGACACATGGGAAAGCTCTTCAATATCCCGGACTTGCCCGCTACGCTAGGGCACCCAAACCCCTCAGCGACGGAACCTCAAATCCAAATCTAACGGAGTTTTGCGCTCATAGGAAAAACGGGATCCTTCCCTATACTTTGATAGCGGATCGTGGACAGGCCGGGGCGATGCCCCGCCGTGATACCGAGCGTCGCTTTCGCGCTGACGTCAGCCATGGTGCTGCAGCCACCAACGAGCGATATCGACTCTGCGAGCGAACCAGACGTCCGGGCAATTTCTCGCATATCGAATGAACTTCTCGAGCGCACGAGCACGACCGGGGCGACCGGAGAAGCGCAGATGCAGTCCTACCGACATCATCCTGGGTGACGACAGGCTCTCCTCGTACAGCCAATCGAAGTCTGCTTTGAGCTGATGGTAGAAGTCGTCCGGGCCCGAGTAGCCCGGGGGTCGCGAGAACAGTCCATCGTTGTTGACAAGATCATATGGAATCACCAAGCATCGCTTTCCCTCAACCGTAACGAAGTAGGGGAGGTCGTCGGCGAAGGAGTCACAGTCGTAAATGAAACCCCCTTCCTCCACGAGCAGCGCCCTCGTGTCCTCGCTTGGGGCCCAGCTGAACCAGCCCACGGGCCGCTCGCCGGTGGTTCTCTCGATCACGGCCACGGCCTCGCGAATGTGCCGACGCTGCTCGTGTGCGTCGAGACTGTTCATGGGTATCCAGCGCAGTCCGTGCGAGCACACCTCGTGCCCGCCGCGCGAAACCGCTACCGCCGCAACCGGATTCAGTTCGAGGGCGATCGCGCACGCGAAGAAGGTGGCCTTGATGTCATATCGGTCGAGGATGGCGAGCACTCGCCATAAGCCGGCGCGACTTCCGTAGGCAAAGAGCGATTCATTCTTCCGGTTGCGGATCCCCGGCGCCACCGGCTCGGATTCCCCAGATGGCTCGGCGAAGGCGTCCCCGCGCACGGGGGATCTCTCGGACCCTTCCTCGAAGTTGACCACGATGGATACGGCGAGGCGGGCACCGCCGGGCCACGCGGTGCTCGGGAGCTCTTTGCCGTAACCCAGGAAGTCTCGGGGCGATTGATTCATCATTCGATCGAGGTGCTCCAAAATGCCGCATGCACGGGCTTCACCGGAACCTCATGGTCACTCGCGCGCGACACGGTCTCTCCGGCTCGAGGAGACGGATGTTTCGTCGAGGCGGCGCGAAGCCCTGCTTCCGCCCGCCCGGTCAGGTAATCGTTCCGCATCGCATTTTCAGCCACCATCGTGCGATATCGACACGGCGGGCAAACCAGACATCCGGGTACCCCTTTGCGTACTGGATGAACCGGAAGACCTGACGCGCGCGAGACGGTCGCCCGGAGATGCGCAAGTGCATCCCCACGGACATCATTCTAGGGGACCTCCCTCCCTCCTCGTACAACTCGTCGAAGCTTTCCCGCAATACATCGAAGAAATGATCCGGTCGCGAGAGGCCCGCCACCATGGGTGGCGGCCAGAACTTGTCGTCGTTGGTGTCGACGGCGTAGGGGATCGTGAGGAATTTTCGCCCGTTCACGTCAACGAGGTACGGGACGTCATCGTCGTAGGAGTCCGAATCGTAGAGAAACCCGAGCTCCGACAGATGGCTGCGTGTGTGCTCGCTGACGCCGCGACTGTGCCAGCCGAACGGCCTCTGCCCAGTCGTCTCGACAATGGACGAGATCGCCTGCGTGATATCGACCCGCTCCTCGACGCGACTCATCGAGTGATAGGCAATCCAGCGATACCCGTGACCGCCCACCTCGTGACCAAGACGCGTTATCTCGCGTGCAGCCACGCAATTGCGCTCGAGGGCACGCCCGCAGCAGAAGAACGTAACCTTGACATCCGTTCGATCGAAAATGCCCAGAAGGCGCCAGATTCCCCGGCGCGTTCCATACTCGTAGAGAGATTCCACCCCGAGATCGCGACGTCGGCGCGGAGGCTCGATGGGCGAAGTGCCGAGCTCTGCATACTCATCGCCGTCGAGCGGCGTCTGCTCCGCGCCCTCCTCGAAGTGAACCACCAACGACACCGCGATTCTCGCCCCGTTGGGCCACCTGACGTCGGGGTAGCTGCCCCCGTATCCAATGAACTCGTCTGATCCGGCGTTCATGCTCAATGGTGCTCCACGCAAAGTCGCAAGCTGTCAAGCTCGAACAGACGAGTGTAAACGCATGCGTCGCCCAGACTCACTACCCGAGCGCTCGCTATCCGCCCATATCCTCGCGGCCAAGGGAGCGGAGACCGATCAGACGGGCTCGTCGTCGATCTGCTCGCTCGAGTCTAGAAATCCGCTCACTCCGGCATAACGCCGCAACCACCGCACGTAGCGGCGAAGACCTCCTTCGAGATCCGTCGTGGGCGCAAGGCGCGCGTCGTGGACGAGACGCTCGATGCTCAAAGGTCCGCGTTGCTTCTCGGTCGAAGACGATGGAATATTCGCCTCCTCTATCGGAACCTCCCGGAATGAGACCGGAACGATCAGCGCGAGCGTGCTCAGCACCTGCCGGTGAGAGACACCAACGCCACCGGAGAGATTGTAGATGTGACGTGGGAGTTCACTTCGCGTCAACAGCGCTCCCAGCGCGCGGGAGACATCGTCGACGCTGGCCCAGTCACGGACGTGCCCGAGGTGTGCCAGTCGAACTTCCTCGCCGGAGAGCGCCATTCGCACGATCTGGTGAACCAGTGACATTGTCGTCCTCGAGCCGGGCATCGGTCGCTCCATCGGGCCGTACGTCCATCCCAATCGCACGATGACCGCATCGATGCGGTTCAGGTCGAGCCGATACAATTCACAAAGTCCCTCACTCGCGATCTTGGTTCTGGCATAGGCACCGGTGCCGCGAAGCGGAAAGTCTTCCTCGATTGCGACCTCTTCCGCCGTCTGTCCATAGACGGCGGCCGAGCTGATAAACAAGACGCGGCTCACGGCATGGGCGTCGGCCGCCTCGAGAATGTTTATGGTCCCCGACAAGTTTACCCGAATGATGTGTCGCGCCGCCGAGACTGAGCGACCCGAGGTCGTGGCGGCAGCGTGAACCACGTGCGACGGCCTGCACCGCGCGAACGCTTCGTCGACCGAATCCGAGTCGGTTATGTCGCCGGTAATCGTCGTGATCCGGGCACGGACCGGGGCCCAGAATTGCTCGAGTACCGGCTCCAGCCCGCCGACTTGCCTGGACAGACACCAAACCCGATGTCCTTCGGAGGCGAGGTGGCGTACGACATTAGCGCCGATGAACCCCG
Organism: Rhodobacterales bacterium; assembly: GCA_965222665.1. Classification (GTDB taxonomy): domain Bacteria; phylum Pseudomonadota; class Alphaproteobacteria; order Rhodobacterales; family CAZPXZ01; genus CAZPXZ01. Next base: position 2,202,972 of record CBDCUM010000012.1, on the reverse strand, counting down.
TGCCGCCGGTAACGAGCACGTTCATCTGGAGTCCCGAGGCGTCATCTCGTGCGGGGTTTGTCAGGGTTCTGCCTGTTCAAGGTCGGATCGCGAGCCCGGCAAGGCCGAAAGCACGCCGCCATCGACCGCGACAGGCGGCCCGCCACGCACCGGATTGGGGAACACTTGGCGACGTCGCAAGGCCGGGCCGCCTACGTCGAGCGGAAGTAGTTGCCGGAAGCACCGAACGGATGGATCAAGGAAGTTCTCGGGTTCTGTCGGTTCCATGTGCGGGGCCATTGGAAGGCGCAGGGAGCATGGTCGCTGTTCTGCCTTGCGCTGAACATTCGGCGGATGTCGGGCCTGGCGACGGCCTGACGGGCCTCGCCCGGCATCCGGAGAACGCCGCTTTGCACAATTACCCACGGAACCCGTAGCCATGTCCTGTATACTAGCCGGAACTTCCAGCCAGTTTCGCTTGCCCTCGTTGCCTTAATCAATTGATTTGACTCATGTTTTGGCGCCAGGTGTGCCGGAAGTGCCTGCGGATTTGACTCCATGCAATGTGGCATGATCTATGGACATTTTCTCCGACATGCTGTATATAGTTGGCAAAATAGTGACTCCATGCAGGTCTTGTGCCCATGTCCCTCTATGTCGAGTCCATTCCGAACCGCAAGAGCCGGCCCGCGATCCTGTTGCGGGAATCGCGCCGCGAGAGCGGAAAGGTCAAGCGCCGTACGCTGGCCAATCTGTCGCGGTTGCCACCCTATCTGGTCGAGGCCATCCGGTTGGTGCTCAAGGGAGGCAGGGTTGTCGCGGATCCGAGCGAGGCTTTCGTCATCCATCGGGCCTTGGCCCATGGCCATGTTTGCGCCGTGCTGGGCTTGTGCCGTCAGCTGGGATTGCGCTCGATCCTGCACCGCCGCGCCAGCCGCGAGCGGGATCTCGCCCTGGCTGCCATCGTCGCGCGGGTGCTCGATCCCGCGTCCAGGCTGGCGACGGCACGCCAGCTGTCACCCGAGACGGCCGCTTCCAGCCTCGGCGCCGTGCTCGACCTTGGAGCGGTCAGCGGCAACGAGATGCTTGCGATGCTCGACTGGCTGCTCGATCGCCAGCCCTGGATCGAGCAGAGCCTTGCGAACCGGCACCTTCGCGGGCAGACGCTGATTCTGTACGACGTCAGTTCCAGCTACTTCGAGGGGCAAGAGTGCCCGCTGGCGAAGTTTGGCCACAACCGGGACGGCAAGAAGGGCAAGAAGCAGATCACCTTCGGCTTGCTGTGCGCTGGGGACGGTTGCCCGGTCGCCGTGGAGGTGTTTGCCGGCAACACCAGCGACCCGGCCACGGTGTCCGCGCAGGTCGCGCGCATCCGGGAGCGGTTCCACATCGAGCGGGTGGCGCTGGTGGGCGACCGCGGCATGCTGACGTCGGCACGCATTCGCGAGGATCTGGAGCCCGCGACGCTGGACTGGATCTCGGCGCTGAAGAGCACGGACATCCGCAAGCTGCTGAAGCCGCCGGACAAGGCGCAGCCGGCGCCGCTGAGGCCAGGCGAACTCCTGCCCGACGCGGTCGCCGAGATCGCCAGCCCTGACTTCCCCGGCGAGCGCCTCATGGTGTGCCTCAACCCCCGCCTGCGCGAGGAGCGCCGGCGCAAGCGCGAGGCGCTGCTGAAGGCCACCGAGGCTTCGCTCGAGGAGATCGCCCGGATCGTCGGCCAGCCGCGCTCGAAGCTGCGCGGCCGGGACCGGATCAACCGCAGGGTCGGGCGCGAGGCCAACCGCCGGAAAGTGGAAAAGCACTTCCAGATCACCGTCACCGACGACAAGCTCGAATGGGCGCGGAACGAGGACAAGATCACCGCCGAGGCGCTGCTCGACGGCATTTACATTGTTCGCACCAGCCTCCCCGCCGAGGCCATCAGCCCCGCCGAGGCCGTCCTGGCGTACAAATCCTTGTCCAAAGTCGAGCGGGCATTCCGTTTCATGAAGCAAAGCCGGCTCCAGGTCCGGCCCATCTACGTCTACAGCGCCGACCATGTCCGCGCGCATGTCTTCCTGTGCATGCTTGCCTACTATCTCGAATGGCACCTGCGCAAGCGCCTGGCGCCAATGTTGTTCGAGGACGACGACCCCGAGGGCGCAACCGCCCAACGAAAGACACCGGTGCAAAAGGCCGAAGTATCCGAGCGGGCAAAGCAGAAGGCCGCAACCAGGATCACCGAAACCGGCCTGCCCGCCCACAGCCTGCGCACCATGCTCCAGGATCTCGGCAACCTGACCTGCAATGAAGCCACCCTGCCCGGTCAGCCAATCCACCCCTTCACAATCATCGCCCAGCCGACACCGCTGCAGGCCGAAGCCTTCCAGCGGCTGGGTGTGGAGCCAAGCAAAATGATTCCAGTACCGCTGTACCCCTGAAACCCGCTAACTGCTGGCCAGAGCATAGTTATTTGCGCACAATCAGGATGAAGTTCCGACTAGCGCTTTGCTCCGCCACCGGAGGGTCGCAGGCCGGGCACACGATCGGGATCGCCTGCGTGCTTCACCGCCGGAACAACACAGCAGGGCGCGGCAGTCCTTGATGAAGTGTCGAAGTGTCGTCATCCAGTCTCTGTTTGGGACTTATATACATAACTTGACATGAGCCAGTTCTGCATCCATTTCACGGGTCGTAGAGGTTGGCAGTCCAAACGCCTCTCGCCGTGCAGTAGCGCCAGTCGCCGACGCCAGTATGTTGCGGGCCGCATTCAGGTCCGCGTTCTGTGTGTGGTTGCATGCCACGCACACGAAGCTCGCTTGCGAGCGGCGCGAGTCTGCGTCGATCATGCCGCATGCACTGCAAGTCTGCGAAGTATAGGCGGGGTTGACTTCGATGATCTGGCCAGCCTTGTAGGCGAGCATCTGGCGCAGCCCACCCCAGCCTGTGTTGCGAATTTCGCGGTTCAAGCCACGCTTGCCGCCTTTGCCCTTGCGCGTCATGGCCTCGGGATAGAGTGCTTCGACGACCACCGTATGCGCCTTGTCTGCCAGCGTGCGGCTGGTGCGGTGCTGCCATGCCTTGCGCGCCTGGGCCAGCCTGCGTGCCGCACGTTGCAGCCTGCGCCTGGCGCGCTCCCGTCTCCGACTCCCCTTCCGCTTGCGAGACAACGCACGCTGGTGCCGCTTGTGCTTCGTCTCGAGCAAGCGCAGGTTCGGCATGCGATGCAGGGTGCCATCGCTGTCCGCCACCTGCCGTACGTTCATATCAACGCCAATGGCGCTGCCATCATCCTGCGATGTCGCGACGGCGACCTTGTAGCAAACGGTTGCATACCAGCGACCCGCTGTGCGCTTGACGACGGCCTTGACTGGTTCGCAATCCTCGTACGGGTTCCCACCCCGCCGCCGAATGCGCAACCAACCCACCTTGGGGACCGCCAACCGACCATCCGCGATGCGCACCTTGTCCGGGATCGTAAACGATGGCGTGCCATGGCGTGACTTCCACTTCGGATATTCGGCGTGCCCAGCGAAGAACGCCTGCCAAGCGTCCGCCTGATATTTCAGCGCGTACCGAACAATGGAATAGGAATGTTCCCGCAACCAGTCGTTGCTGTCCCACAGGATCTTGAAGGCTCTCCCGAACGTAAAGAACGTCGGCGATTCGATCTTGCGTCCGCAGACGTGCTCGTATTGGATTTCACGCGCTTCTTTAACCTCGTTCCATGCAATCCGGCACGCGTCCCAAAATGCCCAGCATCCGTTCCGCCGTACCGATGTCGCCCGAATACAGTCGATAGGTAATGTTCCGATAGGTCGTATATTCTTCCATCGCGCTCGGTCCTGTAGCGTGAGGGCCGTGTGGCTGTGGCCGCACAGCGACGACCACAGAACACATAATGACACGGTGATGTTGATTCGATTAGTTCCGTGTCAAGTTGAGTATATAATCCCCCTCTGTTTCGTGTCTGCCAAAAGCGCACATGCTGATCGGTTCCGTTTCGCACCCCCGGACATGAAGATGCTGGCTGGTCCGGGCGCCGCGCAGTTCGCATGTTGCGTGCAAGTCGTGTGATCGCGCGACCTGGCGAATTATGGTGGTTGGCGGAGACGGAACCGAGGACGAAGAATTATTGTTGGCTTTAGACCACGTCCTAAAACCCTCATGCCGGGTCTTGTGTCTCCGCACCCCCGATGCATGAAAATATGGGTATTTTCACGGCAAATTGTCCCGGATGGCCTGGCAGTCGAGAACGTAAGGCAAAACGACCGCAGGGACGCCATCAGGCGCCGCCGCGAGTGCTCCCCCGGCCATCCATTCCGTCTCCGCCTGTTGTTTCTCCACAGGAGATGGAGCCATGGTGAATGACGCGCTGCATGTTGTCCACCCCCGTGCCGCGGGGCTCGACGTGCACAAGATGGAGATCACGGCGACGGTGCGGCTTTGCGACAAGCCTGGCGAGCCGTTCTGCGAGACGCGGAGCTTCAGCGCATTGCCGCCGGGCCTTGTAGAGCTTGCCGGTTGGCTGGTGGGGCATGAGGTCTCGGCTCCGGCAATGGAGGGCACTGGAGTGTACTGGCGAGCGCCGTGAGACCGGTTGAGCGAAGCCGGGATCAAGGCGCAACTGCTGTATGCGCAACATGTGAAGCAACTACGCGGTCGCAAGACGGATGTCGAGGACAGCCGCTGGCTGGCGCGGGTGTGCCAGGTCGGACTGGGCCGTCCGAGCCTGGTGCCGGATCGGACTTTTCTTGCGTTGCGCTCGCTCAGCCGCCATCGGCGCAGCCTGGTCCAGGAGCGGGCGCGGGTGCGCAACCGGGTGCAGAAGGTGATCGACCGCGCCGGAGTGCGGATCGGCGGCATCATCAGCGACGTGTTCGGCGTCAATGGCCGGATCATGCTGGACGGTCTGATCGCCGGCGACTCCCGGGAGTTGATCCTGGGCCGACTTTCGCACCATGTGAGCGGCAAGCTCGCGGCCCTCGGTAGCGCCCTGACCTTCACGCTTGCCGATTGGGAGCGCGAACTACTCCGGGATCTGGTATCGGCCGAGGCCGCGCTTCAGACGCGGATGCAGGCGGTCGAGGCGATGACGCTGGAGCGCCTTGAGCCCCATCGGGAGGCGTTGGAACTCCTGCGGACAATCCCCGGCATCGACAGGGTGGCCGCTGCCTCGATCGTTGCCGAGGCCGGTCCCGACATGAGCGTGTCTGGCTCCGCCCAGGCCTTCGCCGCCTGGGCCGGCCTGTCTCCTGGCAACAACGAGACCGTCGGAAAGCGCCGCCACGGCGCCACCCGAAGGGGCTCTCGGCATCTGCGCGCCACCCTCGTCGAAGCGGCGCATGCCGCCGCAAATACCAGGAACTGAAGGCCAAGCGCCGTAGAACATAACTGCTTGCTACTATGGCACCATTGGCTTGGATCCGGAAGTGAAGTTCCGGCTAGCGTGGCGGTGGGTAATGAGTGTGAGTAGCGTTCAGGGGGACGTGTGAGGACTTGGTCGAGTGTTCGCGCATGTGGTTATGGAGAACGACGCTTTCGCGGATGCCGGCATCGCGTTGGTTGAGGGGCGGCTCTGCGCGCGGGGAGGCGGGCTTCGGTTGCGGAATGCGTCGGCTGAGGGCGGACCTGCTGCGGTTTCTACTCGATGTTGGCGACGAGTCCGTCGTAATCGTCTTGGGAAATGGAGCAGTCGACTAGTGCTTCGACTTCGTTGTATTGATGGCTCGACGAGTGGCTCCGTCGGGTCCCCGCCATATTCCGATTCGCGTCGGCACGCGGCGATTCGGTTCCCGAGACTGCACGGGAGCCGGGGGATCGGTGCCTCGGCGTCCTTTTGCGCGTCATTTTTGGTACCGAATTCCGGAGATTTCTTCCCACGCCGGCACTTCGCGTGTTCCCCGCTTGTTCGGCGTTCGGCCGGAGGCTGTATCGGCAAGGTTCGCCGAGCACCGGCCACCCCCGCCGGAATTAGACCGCTTCCGGGTTGCGCCGCCTGGACCGGGCTGCAAGGCTCGACGCGGCCCGGGCGCTGCGCCGCCGGCAGGGCATTCCCGATCACAGCCAGGAGCCATGCCGGCGATGCCCCAGCCCGATGCAAGCGCACTCCGCGCTTTCACGCGCCACTGCCATGACGCGTTCTTCCGTGCGATCCTCAGCGACAGCGAGCGCGCCAACGCGCTGATCCACGCCCATTGGCCAAAGACGCTGCGCTGGATGTTGGAGGGCGAGCCCGCGCGCCCCATCGACCCGTCGCTGGTGCATGTCGACCTCAGGCAGACCCGCGCGGACAAGGTGTACCTGGTTGGCGGCACGCCGGACCAGCCGATTGCCGTGGCCCCGATCGAGCACATATCGAGTCCAGGCCCCGAGGTACCGGAACAGGTGATCGCCGACCTGCGCGGGCTGCAGGGGCTATACAAAGGGAGCGCCAAGCCCTGGGCAGTACCGTTGGTCCTCAGCACAAGGGGGCTCTCATGGAACGTGTCCGGGGCCATCGAAGAAACCGGCCGTGCGACCGATATCCTGCGGCAGTTGACCTGGGCGGGGATGTATGTTGTGCGGGTCACCCGGAAGATCCCCTACGAGGCACTCTCGCCGGAACCTGTATCCCGCGCCATGGTCGGCATGATGAACATCGCCTGCCGTACACCGTACCCGGTGGATGAGTTGCGGCGGATCTGGAGCACGGATCTGGCGCGCGGCCGGATCGGCGTGGAGACGCTTGCGTACGTGCTCTCCTACGCGTTGGCGACATCCGATATAATGAAGGAGACGCTGCGCGACTTGGCGCTTGATGCGGGCCTTGAAGCGAGGGAGATCGACATGGACCTGATTACACAACCGCTAATTCTGGATGCCTTGGCCGAAGGCGAGGCCAAAGGGAAGGCCGAGGGAAAGGCCGAGGGAAGGGCGGATTTGCTGCTTCATCTGTTTCGACAGCGCTTCGGTTCCATTCCCGAGGGCGTGGAGGTGAAGGTCAGGGCGGCGCAGCCGCCGGATCTGGAGGCATGGGCGGATGCCCTGTTTGATGCGCGGAAGCTTGATGATGTCTTCCAGAACGGAGGCGCCCGCTGAAAGGCGGACAGGCGCGCGGGGGCTGTCACTATCACACTGTTGACACGGGCTGTGTTGTGTGGCACACATGATGCATGCAGATTGGCTTGCGACAGTTTTGCGCGGAAACTCTTTCGTGGTTTGAGTGCGCGGTCCTTGAGGGAGGCGCGAGCCGGAGCGCGCTTGCGAGCGAGTTGTGCGCTCGCGCGAACTGGCGCAACGCGCGGGGCGAGCCGTGCGTTTCGTCGGCGCGGAAGATCCTGCCGAGGCTGGCGTCGCAACTGGGGTTGAAGCTTCCGGCGGCGGCAGCGCCGCCGCCAGCGGGGGATGCATTGCCGTCGCATCCAGACCTGCATGTGGAGACGACGCTATCGGCTCTGGGAACGGTGTCGCTGGAACCGGCCGAGGGTCGCGAGGGTTCGCGGCGCTTCCGTTCGATGATGGCGTCGCACCATCCGGAGGGGGTTCCGCGGCATCCCGGCAAAGCGTTGAATTATCTGGTGATATCGTCTCGGTTCGGGTGTTTGGGTGGGATCGGCTTCTGCGCGGCGAGCTGGCACCAGAAGGCGCGGGACCGGTATATCGGCTGGAGTGCGCGAGCCCGTTGCGCGGGGTTGGGGCGGATGGTGAACAACCACCGCTTCCTGCTTCTGCCTTCGGTGCGGGTTGCGGACCTTGCCTCGCATGTGCTGGCGCAGGCGACAGGTCGGGTTGCGGACGACTGGGAGGCACGGCATGGTGATCGGCCGGTGCTGGCGTACAGCTATGTCGGCCCCGAGCATGCCGGGACCTCGTACCGAGCGGCGGGCTGGGAGGATGCTGGCGCGACATCGGGACGCCCGCCGGGCCGGCGCGGGGCGGGGCCGGTGCGCCGGGTGTGGATGAAGTCGCTGCAGGCGGGCTGGCGGGAAGCACTGTGTGAGGAGCCGGAGCGGGTTGCGGGGCGGATGGGATCGCTGCATCTTGGCGCCGACGCCGATTGGGCGGAGCGCGAGTTCGGCCGGGGCACCCATCCCGACGGGCGGGTGCGGCGCCGGATCGAGGAGATGGGGCGGTGTTGGGAGAAGCGTCCGGGAACGCCGCTTCCGGAGATCTTTCCGGACCGTGCATCGCAGGAGGCTGCGTACCGCCTGCTTTCGAACGAAAGGGTGGCTGTGGACGACATCCTCGAGGGGCATCGCGAGACAACGGTGGAGCGCTGCCGGCATGCGGGTGTGGTGCTGATGGTGCAGGACACCACCATGGTGAACTACGACAACCTTCGCGACGCGACCAGCGGGCTGGCGGCGCTGGGCGGCGGCGGCAAGGGCACCGTGGGGGTTCCCGTGCATACGACGCTGGCGGTGGCACAGGGCGGGCGCCCGCTTGGCGTTTGCGCGCTTGAGGGCGACTTCCGCGAAAGCGTCGAAGCCAAGGCCGCCCGGGAACCGGGCGTGGCGCAGGAGCCCGAGAGCGCCCGCTGGCTGCGCTCGCTGGAGCAGGCGGCGGCGGTGGGACACGCCTGCTCGAACACCCGCGTCATTTCCGTCGCCGACCGCGAGGGAGACATCTGGGGTCTGTACGCCCGCCAGGCCGAGGATCCCGCCGCCGCCGGCCTGCTGGTGCGCGCCTGCCGCTCGAAACAGCGCAAGGTGCTGGTGGACGGCAAAAAGGTGGACCTCGGCAAGCACATGGACACTCTCCCGCCCTGCGCATCGCGCAGCATCGAGATTTCCGCGCGGGGCGGCAGGGCGGCACGCAAGAAGCGCAAGGCCGTGCTGGCGTTGCGCATCGCTCGCGTCGAACTCATCGCGCCCGAAGGCAAGTCGCCGCACACGCTGCCCATGACCGCCGTGCTCGTTGCCGAGCGCAACCCGCCGTCCGGCGCTCGCCAGCCACTCCGCTGGCTGCTGCTTTGCTCCGAAGGCGAGGCCACGCCCGAATGGGCCGACCGCATCCGCCAGTGGTACGAAACGCGCTGGTCCATCGAAGAGTTCTTCCGCGTCCTCAAGACCGGAACCCGCATCGAGGACCGCCGCCTCGACGATGCCGAGGACTTGCGCAAGTGCCTCGCGTTCGACGCCATCACCGCGTGGCGCGTGTTCGATCTGGATCGCGCCGCCAGGGAAACCCCTGACAGGCCCGCCGACGAGATCATGTCCCGAGACGAAATCTTCATGCTCTATCTGGGCCTGTACGACTACCGCGTGATCCGCTGCCGGGCTCCGCCCGACTATATCCCCGACCTCCGAACCTTCGCCATCGATCTCGGTCGATATGTCGGCTTCATCCCATCCAAACGACAGCCAATGCCCGGTACCGCAAAACTCTGGACAGGAATGACATACCTCATGCAAGACACTGCCGCACTCCAACGGATGAGAAGGGCCGGAATGCTCCGCGAAACTCGCCAATGATCTCTGCGTCAACTGTGCGGTAGTGACAGGCGCGGGGGGCCAGCTGCGCCGGGTTGGCGCGGTCGGAAGCCGCGGCACGCGCGGCGCATCGGGCAGCACCTGGAATTCCACTACGCTCCGAAACACTAACGCTTCCCGGACCTCGCAGTGGTCGGGGCCGCAGGACTATCGCGGCAGCACCTGCCGCGAGACCACAGCGCCACAAGAGGGGCGCAATTCTCACAACGAATCTGCCGACCGGAGGTTCAAGGCAGCCGGCAAGCGCATCAAGCTGAATTGGACATATCCATCAATTCAAATACGTTGACGCACTAGGGCGAGGAAGTCATCCTTGGTCAGCCTGCATTGGGCGGCCATGTTGCGAACCAGCGGCTCTCCGAGGGATCTGTGCTTTGTGCCGCGGCTGACGAGGGTACGGATGGCGGTCTTGCGGCCTTGCTTGTTGCGGTAGATGATCACGGTGTGCTTGCTGTCTTGGCGGCAATCGAAGCCCTTGTGCTGCAGGTTGCGCAGCACATCCTTGCGGGGAACTGGCATCAGGTGGCGAGGGTGTAGTCGCGCAGCAAGCAGGCCTTGAGCTTCTGCGCTTTCAGAGTGAGGTTGTCGTCGTCTTCTAGAGCGTATTCCTCCCAGCGAACGGCGATGAGGTCCTGCAGGGCGTCGAGCATCTCGTTGCGGCCGGTGGCGGCGAGAGAGATGTCGAGCTCGGGTACGTCGGCGCGGAAGTAGTCGTCATGCCCTCGGGATCCCACGTTCCGGAGAAGCGGAGGACCTCGGTGACATCGGTCTTGAGCCGCAGTTCAGAGCCGTCTTCGAGCGAGATTCGAATGGGCGGATCAGAGATGGTGGCAATTTCGATGACTTCGGCGTCGACAAGTTCACCAGTCTTTGGATTCTTCGTCTTTCGGGTCGCCATCAGGTCTCCTGAGAGTGGGGCTTGGCCGGAGAGGGTGTGCAGAGCGGAAAACGGCAAACATATGCATCGGAAGTTAGGGCGTGAAGAGGGCGCGCGCAAATGGCCTGGCGGATCAGGCCTGCTCACCCCCCGCACTGGATGGCATGTTGATCAGATAGTTCAAGGTCTTCGGTCTGCGACCGGCATCTCATGTTTGCCGCTGAATAATTTCGTTACAGCTCTTGGCGTCGTGGGGTCCGAGGCGTTCGACCCACTGGTCACGTTTGTGGTTCGACAGGGCTGCCGCGTTGGACTGAATTGCCGGTTCATGTGACCGTCGAGCGGCGGACGAGCGGGCCGAGAGGGAGGATCTCGTTCTGCTCCTGGAGACGGCGGCGTTCGTGTTATGGCTGCTCCTGTGCAAGTCGGCGCTGATCCCATCAGGGGCCGAGTTCCGCGTGCCGGCAGTTGACGTTCCTGCGCCGTCCACAATTCAGTGTCTCTCCAAGAGATTCGGTCGCTGGACCGGTTGTCGGAGCACGGTCCCTGCCCTCTGGACAACAGCGTCGATCCGCCCTCGCTTGCCGCGCCGCTGCCACGCAGGCGGCCGCAGGCGATCCTGATCGCATTGGCCGAACACTCCCGCGGCACAGAGCATTCCGGCGAAGCCAAGCGAACACGAATCCCGGTGCAGTTGGAAGCGTGCCGCCGCGGCGTCAGCCGGGGAGGAATTTCTTGTACTGGATGCGGGTCGGGCGCACAGATTCCGGCCCGTATCGCCGGATCTTGTCTTCTTCATAGGCCTCGAAGTTTCCCTCGAACCACTCTACTCGGCTGTTGCCTTCGAATGCCAGGATATGGGAGCACACGCGATCCAGGAAATAGCGGTCATGGCTGACGATGACGGCACAGCCGGCAAAGGCGAGGAGGGCTTCCTCGAGGGCCCGAAGCGTTTCGACATCCAAGTCATTGGTGGGCTCATCCAGAATGATGACATTGGCGCCGGACTTCAGCAGTTTTGCAAGGTGAACGCGATTGCGCTCCCCGCCCGATAGCTCGCCAACCCGTTTCTGCTGGTCCGGTCCGCGGAAGTTGAACGCGGCGGCATAGGCACGCGAGTTCATGACCGCATCGCCGAGCACGACGGACTCTTCGCAGTCGGATATCTCTTCCCACACGGTGCGCGCCGGATCGAGCGCGTCGCGCACCTGGTCGACATACGCGATGCTGACGGATTCACCGGTGCGGATCTCTCCTCGGTCGGGCGCCTGCATGCCTGCAAGCATGCGGCAGAGCGTAGTCTTCCCGGCGCCGTTTGGCCCGATGATGCCTACGATCCCTCCAGGCGGCAGGAGGAAGTCCAGATTTTCGAACAGCAACCGGTCGCCATAGGCCTTCGCAACGCCTTTCGCCGCGACAACGAGGCTGCCGAGGCGGGGGCCGCGGGGAATGACGATCTGGGCCTGCCCGACACGTTCTCGCTCGGATTGCCCCGCCAGTTGCTCGTAGGAGTGGATCCTGGCCTTGGATTTCGCCTGGCGCGCACGGGGAGACTGCCGAATCCACTCCAGTTCCCGGGCCAGGATCCGCGCGCGGGCCTCGCGCTCCTTGCCTTCGTGCGCGAACCTGGCGGATCGCTGCTCCATCCAGGAGGAATAGTTGCCCTTGAAGGGCAAACCCCGTCCGCGATCCAGCTCCAGGGTCCAGCCGGTCACCTGGTCGAGAAAATACCGGTCGTGGGTGACCAGCATCACGGTTCCTGCGTAGGCCTCCAGATGCTTCTGGAGCCAGGCGACGCTCTCCGCGTCCAGATGGTTGGTTGGTTCGTCGAGAAGGAGGAGGTCAGGGCGGCCGAGAAGAAGCCGGCAGAGCGCAACCCGCCGCCGCTCGCCGCCTGACAACTGCGCTGCCGGAGCATCGTTCGGCGGGCATCGAAGCGCCTCCATGGCAACATCCACGCGGCTGTCGAGGTTCCAGAGATCGCGGTCTTCGATTTGCTCCTGTATGCGGGACATATTCTCGAGCAGATCGTCACTGTACTCCTCTCCAAGCCTTCTGGAAGCTTCCTCGAAGGCCTGCAGCAGCGCGTGGTCCTCGGCAACGCCGCCCAGCACGTTTTCACGCACGGTGCGCGCGGAGTCGAGTCGCGGCTCCTGCGGCAGATAACCAACCGTCGCGCCCCTTGCGGCCCACGCCTCTCCCGCGAACTCCCTTTCGATTCCCGCCATGATGCGCAACAGGGTAGACTTGCCCGATCCGTTCGGGCCGATCACGCCGATCTTGGCGCCCGGCAGGAAGGAGAGGTGAATGTTCTCGAGTACATTCTTGCCGCCGGGGTGGCTCAGGCTGACCCCATCCATGTGGTAGATGTATTGCGGGGCCATCGGAGGGACTCTGGACGCCAGGGAAGCGCGATGATCAATGATACAGGCGTAGTAGCGGGTGTCCGGTCGGGGCGCAACGTTCTGCCGCGCGCGACCGTCCGTGCGAGCGGTGGCGCCCTTTCCGGGATGGCTTCGCGTAGGCCTGCGAAACGGTATGGGCAGAGCAGAGCAGCCATGCGAATCGGGCTGCTGGGGGGCTCGTTCGATCCTCCGCATGAGGGGCATCTGCATGTGACCCGCGAGGCGCTTCGCAGGCTGCGCCTGCATGCAGTGTGGTGGATTGTTAGCCCCGGCAATCCTCTCAAGGAAGCGCCCGAGGCCGCGTTCCATTGCCGCGTCCGTGCGGCGCGCCAGCTGATCGGCCGGCAGCGCAGGATTGCGGTCAGCGATTTTGAGGTACGGCTTGGTACCCGCTATACCGTTGATACGCTGTCCCGCCTTCTCCGGCGGGCTCCCGCATGCCGGTACGTCTGGATCATGGGTGCCGACAATCTCGTCTCGCTCCACAAGTGGAAGGCATGGGCCGAACTTGTTTCGCGTTTGCCAATCGCGGTGTTGCCACGGCCGGGTGCCCAGCTGCTGGCCGGCCTGTCGCCCGCCGCCCGTCGATTCGCCCGGTGGCGGGCGCCGCAGCGGGCCGCCGCCGGTCTGGCGCTCAGCCGGCCGCCCCGCTGGTGCTTGTTGGGCGGCCCTTTGGTGGACGCATCCTCGACGCGCATACGGGAGAAGCGCCAATGAACGGGAGTTCGGGGAAAAGGCCCTGGCCGGCCGTGCGTGCGAGCGCCTTCGCTGTTCTGATCTCTGCCGCGTCGGTTTTCTCCGGCGGGGCGGCGGGCCAGTCCGTTCCCCCGGACACGGACGCTCGTTCCGGAGAGCAAGAGGTCTCCGCGCCCGGGCTTTCTGTCCCGGATCACCTGTGGGCGCCGCCGGATCCCAGGCCGGGATTCCTGCCGGAACTGGAGTTCTACGTTTCCTTGCCGGCGCTCACGCCGCCGGCTCCAAGGCCGGCATTCCTGTCGGCAAGGGAGGGGCTCGTATCCGCGCCGGCGTCGGTGGCGTATCAGGGCGGTCGCCGCTACGTGCAGGAGCCCGCTTCAACCCGGGAAATCATTTCTCGTGCCGGTGTCAGCGGGATTACCGGCGCCATCCTTTTCGACCTTTCGAACGGTGCGCTCCTTGATGCCCACGCACGCCATATCAGCTTGCCCCCTGCATCCACCATCAAGATCGCGACCGGTGCATGGGCGCTGGAGGTGCTCGGTCCGCTCCACCGTTTCGAGACCCGGGTCGTGGCGACCGGGCCTTTGGTCGACGGACGTGTGCAGGGCGACCTTGCCCTGCAGGGAACCGGTGACCCCGCACTGGACAATCGGGGGCTCGCGGCACTGGTGGACGCTCTGGCGCGTGCCGGCATCCGTGGCGTTGACGGAAGGTTCATCTTCGACGAAACCGCGCTGCCGGGGGGACCACGGATCGATCCCGGGCAGAGGGATGGCGAGGCGTCGAGCACCGGCTACGGCGCACTGAATCTGAACTACAACCGGGTCCGGCTGGAATCTGAATTTCTGGAGAATGGAACCATTGATGTCCGTGTCCTTGCGGATGCAGATGAACTGTCCGTGCCGGTGGATCATATTACCGTGAAGGTCGGTGCCCGCGTGGAGGCGGGAAGGAACGGGATGTTGCAGCATCGGAGCGCTGCCGACGGTGAGTCCTGGGAGATCGACGTCCATTCGCTCCGGGACAACCCCGTGCGCTGGCTTCCGGTTCGCGACCCGGGCTTGTATGCGGCTTCGGTATTCCGCGACCTGGCGCAGGCGCGGGGCCTGGCGTTGCCCGCTCCGGAGCGGGCCCGAACGACGATCACCGGTGCGAGACTCGCCGTGCACCGCGGGCGTCCGCTGGTTGAACTGGTATCGGGCATGCTGGATTTCTCGAACAATTTGACGGCGGAAGTCCTGGGGCTGTCCGCCGCCGCGGCGAGCGGGGTCGTGGCCTGGGACCTGCGTGAAGGGGCAGAGCGGCTGGCCGCGTGGGTCGGGAGCAATTTCGCGGCATACAATCGGCTTGTGGACCATTCCGGACTTGGCGACCAGGCGCGTATCACGCCGTCGGCTTTTCAATCGATCCTGGTACGTAGCGTGGACCTTGCAGGCACATCGGATGCCGACATCCGGAGCATTCTTCCGGTTCGTTCCCTGGAGGCGTCCGATTCCGGATCGCCGTTGCCACCGGCGATGATTCAGGCCAAGACGGGGACGCTATACTATGTCCGCGGGCTCGTTGGCTATATGCGCCTGGGAAACGGCACTGCACGCGAACTCGGTTTCGCCATATTTTCAGCCGACCTACCGACGCGACAGAGAATGCGTACCGGCCGCAACGATTCCGGGCCGCCGCCCGGGGTGGAGGATGCGCGCCAATGGCGGAAGCAGGCGGTCGAACTGGAATCCGAGATACTGCGGAATTGGATTCGGGCGTTCTCGTAATTCCGAAGTCTGACCTCTTGCGGGACTTCCCGGCCCGCCGATCCGCCCCATGCAGAGATTGGGCATCGCACGAGACCGAATTGCAACGGGTCCGGACGGAATACAGGGAACGCGGACGGGAAACTTGTGATGTCTATCAGTGAGATAGAGGCGACGTCGATCAAGGCGTGGCCGTTCCTCGAAGCACGGCGGCTCCTCGAACGGGGTTGCGTCGAGGCTGGGAGGCCGGTTCTGTTCCAGACCGGCTACGGCCCCTCGGGGCTGCCGCATATCGGCACCTTTTGCGAGGTTCTGCGAACCAGCATGGTTCGCCGAGCGCTGCGGGAACTTTCCGATTGCCCCTCGCGACTGATCTGCTTCTCGGATGACATGGACGCGTTGCGCCGCGTTCCGGACAATATCCCGAACCGCGACCAGCTTCAGGAAGCAGTCGGGCTGCCTCTGAGCCGCGTTCCCGATCCCTTCGGGGAAGCGGAATCCTTCGGAGCGTCGAACAATGCCCGGCTCGAGATGTTCCTGGATCATTTCGGATTCGATTATGAATTCGTCTCCGCGACCGAGCGCTACCGGTCAGGGGCTTTCGACGAACTGCTTGTACGGGTCCTTGAGCAATTCGATGCCGTGCAGGCGATCATGCTGCCGACCCTGGGCCCGGAGCGTCGCGCTACGTATTCGCCGTTCCTGCCCATCAGCCCGAAGTCGGGACGGGTTCTCCAGGTCCCGACGCTGGAGCGCCACCCGAAGCGCGGCTCGATCACCGTCGAGATCGAGGAGGGCGAGCGCGTCGAGATTCCCGTTACGGGAGGGCAGGTGAAGCTCCAGTGGAAGCCGGATTGGGCCATGCGATGGGTGGCGCTCGGTGTGGACTACGAGATGGCCGGGAAGGACCTGATCGATTCCGTGCGCGATTCCTCCCGCATTGCCCGCGCGCTCGGAGGGCGACCGCCGGTGGGACTGAGCTACGAGCACTTTCTGGATGCCGACGGGCAGAAGATCTCCAAGTCGAAGGGCAACGGACTGTCCATTGAGGATTGGCTTGCCTATGCGCCGAAGGAAACTCTCGCCTACTTCATGTTCGCCAAGCCGCGCACGGCGAAGCGCCTGTTCGTGGAAGCGATTCCCGGCACAGTGGATAGCTACTACCGAGACCTTGATGCGTACTGGAAGCTGGAAGGCGGTCGGCCTTTCGAGAGCCCGATCTGGCACATCCACGCCGGAGAGCCGCCGCATTCCCGGCCTCCGATCGGTTTTCGAACACTGGTCAATCTTGCCTCTGTAACCGGTGCCGAATCCGCCGAGGCGCTGGTCCGCTTTCTGCAGCGAACATCGTCGGAATCCCTCCTGGGCGAAGCGGAGGACGGGACCGGGCTGTTCGAGCATGCGGTTCGCTATGCGCTGGATGTGACTGCGCCCAAGCGCCGCTGGCGGCGGCCGGGAGAGACGGAGTCTCGAGCGCTTGCGGCGCTTCGCGAGGCATATCGGAGGCATACGGGCGGCGCCGACGCCGAGTCCCTGCAAACCGTGGCCTACGAGGTCGGAAAGGCGGAATGGGACTCGTTGCGCGGCTGGTTCCAGATGCTTTACGAGACTTTGCTCGGACAGTCCGAAGGACCGAGATTTGGCGGGTTTGTCGCGGTCTACGGGATCGAGAACACCATTGGCTTGATCGACAGAGCCCTCGCTGGCGACCTGGGGGATTCGGGTTCGGCCCGCGCAGAGTGAGCGGAAGCCAGGGGAGGCCCTGCTGTCCCGGGTTTTCCGACGCGCAGATGCCGCGCTGCCTGCGCTGCCGGGACGGTCTAGGGGCGGTAGTTCCGGCCCCGCTCGTTCAAGGCCCGGCCCTTTCTCCTGCGTCAGAATTCCGGCGGGCGTCGGCGAGCAACGCCCGGTGCCCGGCGACCGTACGCCCGGCGGACCAGCCAATGTCTTCCAGGCCCTGGAGGATCCGGACAAGGCCCGCATCGCGGACACGATCCAGATCCCGTGGCGCCATGCCTCGGGCTTGCGCTTCGCATTGGTCGGCAATTCGGTCCACGAATTCCGTGGAAAGCTCGGGCACGTCCGTCAAGTGGGACCACGGCCATTGCAGGCACGGTCCGAACTGCTGCAGCATGGCCCGGATTCCACCTTCTCCTCCCGCGAGCCAGAATGTCTGGAACGTGCCCATCATCGCCCAGCGCAGTCCAGCGCCGTACCGGATGGCATCGTCGACCTCTTCCGTGGTGGCGAGCCCGTCATGGACGAGCCACAGGGCTTCCCGCCAGAGCGCTTCCATCAATCGGTCGGCCAGAAATCCATCGACCTCCTGGCGGACCACGAGTGGATGCATGCCCAGCCTGCGGAAAGTCTCTGCGGCTCTCCGGATCGAATCGGGACAGGTCTTCTCGCTGCCGCAGAGTTCCACAAGGGGGAGCAAGTAGACGGGATTGAAGGGATGAGCAACCAGCATCCGCTCCGGCCTCTCCAGGCCCTCCTGGATGACGCTTGGGCGGATCCCAGAAGTGGATGAGGTGACTAGCGCGTTTCCGGGTGCCCATTTTTCAATGGCCCGGTGGACATCGCGCTTCAGGTCAACGCGCTCCGGGACGCTTTCGATCACGAGCTGCGCGTCGCCAACCGCACACTCGACGGACTCCGCGAATTCCGCCGCGCCCGGTGCAGGCATTCCTTCGGTGAACAGTTCGCCCAACGCATGTTCGGCGTTCGCGAGGATTTCCTGAAACCTCCGAGGCGCCTCAGGATCGGGATCAGAGATCCGGACGTCGACACCGTGCAGCACCAGCCGTGCCGCCCAGCCTGCGCCAATCACTCCGCCGCCGACAATGGCGGCCCGCTGCGGCAGATCCACGCTCAGGGTCTCATGTGCAGGCTGAGTCGCTCGCGCGTCTCGGCGGGCCCGAGGACGCGGACATTCATGGCCTCGAGAATCCGCACGGCGCGTTCCACCAGCTGCCCGTTCGTCGCGAGCACGCCGCGGGACAGGTAGAGGTTGTCTTCGAGTCCGACCCGGACATTGCCATTCGCGATTGCGGCCAGCGCAACGTAGGGCAGTTGGCCCCGTCCGATGGAGAACGCCGAAAAGATCCAGTCACTCGGCAGGTTGTTGACGAGAGCCAGAAATGTTGTCGGGTCGTCTGGCGCTCCGTACGGTATCCCCATGCAGAGCTGGACCAGGACAGGACTGTCAATCAGTCCGTCCGCGCGTAGCGCCTTTGCCATCGTCAAGTGCCCGGTGTCAAAGATTTCGATCTCGGGCCGGACGCCAAGTGCCTGTACTTGCCGGGCCATCTCCCGCAGGACCAGAGGCGTGTTGGTCATCACATAGTGGCCTTCGCCGAAATTCATCGATCCGCAATCGAGAGTGCAGATCTCTGGCAGGAGTTCCCGTATGGGGCACATCCTTTCCGAGACGCCCACGAGATCCGTTCCCTCTTGCGCCAGGGGCAGGGGGTTCTCGGTTCCGCCCAGCACAAGGTCGCCGCCCATTCCGGCCGTCAGGTTGATGATCACATCCACATCCGAATCGCGGATGCGTGCAACGACTTCCCGGTAGAGCGACGGATCCCGCGCGGGCGCACCCGTCTCCGGATTCCGGACATGGCAGTGGGCGATGGCTGCTCCGGCACGCGCCGCCTCGATAGCGGCTTCAGCTATTTCCGCCGGAGTGACAGGCACATGACGGGACTTTCCCGCCGTGTCCCCCGATCCGGTTACAGCGCAGGTTATGAAGACCTCGGTGTTCATGGCGCACCTGTACCTCCTCTGGCCCGGCAGGCGGGTGCTCCATTGTATGCGCATTCGATGAGCAATTGGCGCCGTCCGCCAGCGGGGAGGGGCCAGGAAGAATTCCGGGGCGGACTGCGAGTAGGGAGGGATGGCGACGTTCCCGTCCGTCACCAGGCGATGCGCCGGGGAGCGGCAAATGGTGCGGATCGCTATGGCCCCATCCGCCGTACGGTTTCGGGAGATTCCGTGCCTGTGCGCCATCGCTGCACCGCAGGCCGCACAACCGGGGGGGGACTCCGTACGCCTGGAGCCTCCTTGAAGTCCCTTACCGCGACCGTGGCGGCACCTTCAGGGACTGAGCCGCTGCGGGAATCCGGTTCACAGGCGCGCTATTGGTCCCCGGATGAGCGCTGCGATGCATGCTCGCGCGGACTTGGGCAGGATGCGCCCTCTTCCTTCAGCAGGCGCCGAAGCTCGTTCTTTGCGATCTTTCGCGTCGCCGTATGGGGGATGCTCTCCACGAAACGGATTTCGTCGGGAACTTGCCAACGGGCCAACTCGCCGCAAAGCCAGCTGCGAATCGCATCGGCATCCGGCGTCGCGCCGGCGATGGGGACGACAAACAGTACAGGGCGCTCGCCCCACCGCTCGTCCGGCCTTGCCACCGCGGCGGCTTCCGCAACGGAAGGATGCCCAACCGCGGCGTTTTCCAGATCGATGGAGCTGATCCACTCTCCGCCCGACTTGATGAGGTCCTTGGCGCGGTCGGAAATCCGCAGATACGCATGCTTGTCCATTGTGGCGATGTCGCCGGTGTCGAACCAACCCTGGCTGTCGATCGCATCGCTTTCCTGACCGTAGTAGCGCTGGACGACGGCGGGCCCCCGCACCCGTAGATTGCCAGGCGAGCTACCATCCCATGCCACCGGCGCTCCGTCGTCTGCCTGCAGTTCGGTGTCGACCGTGAAGAAGGGGTGTCCGCAGCGCAGCTGGGTCTCCCGCCGCTCCTTTGGCGCGAGTGCCGCTATTTCGGGTTTCTCCGTGCCGAGGGTCCCCAGCGGAGACATCTCTGTCATCCCCCAGGCGTGGATCACCCGTACTCCGTGCCGGCTTTCGAACGCCTCGATCACGGCCGCGGGGCAGGCGGAGCCACCGATCACAACGCGCTTCAGATCGCGGATTGTCGACCCGGTCGCCTGGAGCCACCGGAGGTAGTCGAACCATACGGTGGGCACTGCCAGCGCCACGGTCGCGCCGCACTCAACCATTTCATGGAGCGCCGCAGGAGAGAGATCCTTGCCGGGCAGGACCAAGCCGGCTCCGGCCATGGGCGCCGAGAAGGGTGTCGACCATCCATTCGCGTGAAAGAACGGCACCACCGGCAGAACGCGGTCCCGTGAGGAGAAGCCCAGCACATCGGGCTGGAGAGTGGCCATGGCGTGCAACACATGGGAACGATGCGTGTAGACCACGCCCTTCGGATTGCCCGTGGTTCCCGACGTGTAGCAGAGGCCTGCCGGAGCCTGTTCATCAACTTCGACCCAGCGCCAGTCCTCGTCCGCTTCGCGGATCAACTCGTCGAAACCCATGACTTCTGTCAGCGAGGATGGCGGAAGTGCAAGGCCGTCCTCGATTACGATGTAGCCCTTGACCGAATGCAGTCGTGGCGCAAGACGTTCCGCCAGGGGAAGGAGATCCGCGTCCAATACGATCCAGCGGTCGCCCGCATGATTGATGATGAATTCCAGCTGGTTGTCGAACAGGCGGGGATTCAGGCTGTGCGAAACGCATCCCGCACCTGGCACGCCGTACCAGGCCTCGAGGTGCCGCACAGTGTTCCATGCCATGATACCGATCCGGTCTCCCGGTTCGGCGCCGAGATGCGCCAGGGCACGGGAGAATCGAAGCGCCCGCTTCCGTACCGAGTCCCAGCTTGCGGTCTGGATCTCTCCGTTGCCGGCGCGGGAATGGATAACCCGGTTCGCGTGGAAGCGGGCAGCGTGGTCAAGAATTCGGCCAACTCGCAGTGGCCACTCCTGAGGCCCACCCGGGCCGATGGCACGAGACATGGAAAATTCGCTGCGTCCCTGAGTTTCAAGAAACTCACTATATCAGCAAGCCCGCACGGGAGTGCTCCCGCGACAATCCCTGTTGCATTTTGGAGTGTTTCGACCGTAGCAGGGTGTCTTGTACCGGACTGTTCCGGACACGGATTTCAGTGGGCAGGGATTGATCCGGTACGGTCCCGGGGGCCTCCGTTCCGAGCAGGCTGTTTTCGGGGAGGGGGATTCCCGAGAGGCGTGTTTGTTGCAGGAGGAGCTTGCAAGACTATTGTTGCAACCGTTACCTGATGGTGGCCGAGGGACGGGTGTAGCCCTTTTCATACGTATCGTATCGTGAGACATAGCTTGCATGATCCTGAGCACCCGGGGCAGGCTTGCCAGGGAAACTGTGACCGACAGGTTCGGAAAGGGCTTTCCGGCCGATCTGGTGAAGCCGACCCGGGCCATGTTTTCGGCGCTCGATGCAGCCGAGACTCCGGGTGACCTGGAGTTTCCGCCGGGCAACCGCCTTGAGGTGCTGAAAGGAGACCGGGCCGGGCAGCATTCGCTCCGCATCAACGACCAGTGGAAAATCTGTTTCGTGTGGACCGACTTGGGCCCGGTGGACGTGGAAATCGTCGACTACCACTGAAAGGACATGAAAATAATGAACCTGATGAAAAAAAACCTCTCACCCGGGTGAAGTTCTCCAGGAGTTGTTCCTTGAGCCGCTCGGCTTGAGCGCGATCGGGCTTGCGAAACGCCTGAACGTCCCGCGGACACGTGTCGAGCGCCTCGTGAAGGGCCAGGCTTCGTTGAGCGCGGACACGGCGATGCGGCTCTCCAGGCTTTTCGGGAACACACCGGAGTTCTGGCTGAACCTGCAGCGCAATCACGATCTGGCGCGCGCGAAACGGACGGTGGACGTCTCCGGCATAAGAGTGCTGGAAGCTGTTAGCGGTTGACGCTACGGGCGCGCAGTAACTGCTCGACAAGAATCCGGGCAGCGCCAGACGGTCGGCGAGATCTGCCGCGGACTCTGGTATCGGAACAGAGTAACCATCGCCGGCGCAGTGAGTACGGCGGTACGGAGGTTCGTCAGGCGCATCGGCTGAAAGAGCTGGAGAAGGAGAATGCCCGGCTCCGCAAGGCGGTTTCCGATCTGACACGGGACCAGCTGATCCTGAACGAGGCGCTGTCGGGTAAAGTACTGAGCCCTTCGCGCCGCCGGCGTTGGGTCGATCGAGTGGTCAGGGAGTTGCGGGTTTCCGAGTGCCGTGCCTGCGCGGTGCTCGGCCAGCACCGCTCGACACAGCGCAAGCTGAGGAAGGGCCGTGCCGATGAGGATATCCTGACACGGACGATCATTCGCCTGGCCACCCGTTACGGGCGTTGCGGCTACCGGCGCATTCACTGGCTTCTTCCAAGAGACGGCTGGCATGTCAGCCGCAAGCGGGTGAAGCGCAAATGGCGGCGCGACGGGCTGAAAGTCCTGCGGAAACAACCGAAACGCGGCCGGCCCTGGTTGAATGACGGGCCCTGCATTTGCCTGAGACCGACCCACGGGAACCATCTCCGGTCCCATGACTTGGTTCAGGACCGGACCCATGATGGCAAGGCATTCCGCATGCTGACGATCTTCGACGAATACAGCCGCGCGTGCCTGGCGACCGAGACCAGACGCAAGCTCACCAGCCAGGACGTGCTGCATGTGCTCGGCAAGCGGTTCCTGCACCACGGGCCACCGGAACACATCCGTTCAGATAACGGACCCGGGTTCGTGGCCCAGGCAGTCCGTGAATGGTTGGGGCGCCTGAACGTGAAGACACCCAACATCGAGCCCGGATCACCGTGGGAGAACGGATATCGCGAGACCTTCAGGGACCCCGGTCAGGCCGCTCGCAAGGCGCCAAGCATCGATACAGTGTTGACGGTTCCCGCCGCGCGGGCGTATACTGAAAATAACGTTTACTGAAAAGAACTAGTGAACACTCCTCGGGCCAGCACAATTCGCCTGGCATGCATTCCGTCGAGCCCAAGCGCTGGTTCCATGGAGGATATCACCTATGAAGGGTAGGCAGAAACTAATGGCGGTCTTTGCGATCGCCGCGTCGTCGGCATATCTGATGGCCGTACAAGCGGCCGTCGCCCAAGACAACCCAATCGACAACATTTCGTCGGTCACCGACGAGATGCTGCTCAACCCGCCGGACGGCGACTGGTTGATGTGGCGGCGCACCTATGACGGCTGGGGCTACAGCCCGCTCGACCAAATCAACAAGGACAACGTCGGTGACCTCAGGCTGGCTTGGGCCTGGGCCATGTCGCCTGGGCGGACACAGGAGACCCCGCTGGTCCATGACGGGATCATGTTTGTCCAGAACGCCGACCACGTGATCCAGGCACTTAACGCGGCCACCGGCGACCTGATCTGGGAGTATGAATACGAGCTTCCGGATGACGTGAGAGCCAGAGGGGAGCGCAACAAGGCGATCTATGAAGACAAGCTGATCGTCGCGACCCGAGACGCCCATCTGCTTGCAATCGACACAAAAACCGGCCAGCTGATTTGGGACAAGCAAGTCGCCAACAACAATTTCGGTTACAGCTTTTCCGCCGGACCGATTGTAGCCAACGGCGTCATCGTCCAGGGCACGACCGGGTGTGGCGGCGGCCAGCCAGGCGGCTGCTTCTACACAGGACATGACCCGAACACCGGTGCGGAACTGTGGCGAGTCAATACCATCGCCCGAGGCGATACGCCCGAGGGCAACAGCTGGAACGGCATTCCGCTTGAAAGCCGGCACGGCGGTTCGGCGTGGTTGGCGGCGTCATACGATCCCGAGCAGAACCTGATTTTCGCCGGCGTCGGTCAGCCCTATCCGTGGATTTCCGAGATGAACGGGCTGCTGCCTGTGAGTTCGGACGCGGGTGTCACAAATGACGCGCTGTACACCAACTCCACCCTTGCCATTGACGCGACCACCGGTGAGTTGAAGTGGTACCACCAGTACCTTCCGACCGACTCGCTCGACCTCGACTATGCATTTGAGCGGCTGCTCATCGACATTCCGGTCAATGGTGAGATGCGCAAGGCGGTGTTGACGGCTGGCAAGATTGGCATCGTCGAGGCCATCGACCGGGTCACCGGCGAATGGCTGTGGGGTGTCGAGACCGTGCCGCAGAACGTAGTACTTTCGATGGACCCGCAGACCGGTGAGAAGGAAATCAATCCGGAGGTGATTCCGCATATCGGCGAGACCACGTTCAACTGCCCTGCCGATCCGGGCGGGAAATCGTGGCAGGCCACGGCCTACAGCCCACGGACCGGGACGCTCTATCTGCCTCTGGTGGAGTTCTGCTCGAACACCACGCCGAACCCGCTTGACCCGGGCGAGATCTATACCAGGGGTGGCCGGGCGACCTTCGCACGTGTACCGGTGCCTGACAGCGACGGCAACAT
Organism: Rhodobacterales bacterium; assembly: GCA_965222665.1. GTDB lineage: Bacteria > Pseudomonadota > Alphaproteobacteria > Rhodobacterales > CAZPXZ01 > CAZPXZ01. The sequence continues at coordinate 2,178,557 of CBDCUM010000012.1, read as the reverse complement.
CGGCCGCGTCGACGCCCTCAAACTGAGCGACCAGTCGACCGTGTGGTCGTACCGGCAGCGTGCGCCGGTGACCAGTTCGACCCTCCCGACCGGCGGCGGTCTGGTGTTCGTTGGTACCCTCGACCGAAAGTTCTTGGCGTTCGACGACGAAACCGGAGAAATTCTGTGGTCGAGCGGGAAGCTGAGCAATTCGCTCGAATCCTTCCCGATCTCCTACATGGTTGATGGTAAGCAGTACGTCGCGGTCGTCACGAACTGGGCCTCCGGTCTGGGTCGCCTTGCTTCGCTGACACCGGAAGTGAAGCTTCCGCGGCACGACCCGATTACGGTGTACGTGTTCGCGCTTCCCGAATAATCGGCTAGCGCCTCGCGAAACCCGGGCGGGCCTGGAGGCTTCCAGGTCCGCCCGGTGTCGTTGTAAGGCCCGATCTTGACCGTAACATTCTCGTTTCCCCGTCTGACAGGTTCGTTTCTGGCGCTGGCGTTGACAGTTTCGGTGGCCGCGCTTTCGCCGCGGCCGGTTTCGGCTCAGGAACCGGAATTCTTCGATGTGCCCTCCGCCGAGGGCCAGTGGAACTACGGCCGACGGCTGGATGAGTCGCAGCTTCGCTACTGCGTGGATCAGCGCGACCCCAACTGGGAGGTGGCCGGCGCCATCGCCGACGCCATCGCCCTGGCCCTGTTGCTCTCGCCGCAGCGATACGTGGTCGAAAGAAAGGTCGCCATCGAGGACATCACGCGAGTCTATGCGCTCATGCTGGAGCACTGTGACCTTTACATGGGCTTCAAGCTGATCCCCGGGGGTTTTCCCAACTGGGTCACCCTGACCCGAGCGTACTACGAGTCCCAGTACGTCTTCGTCGCGGCCGATCCCGATATTCACGCGCTCGAGGAGGTGGCTCCCGGACGTCCGATCGGCGCGAGGATGGGAACTTTGGCACACCTGCGGCTGGTCTCCTACCTCATGGCATTATCCGCGGAAGACCGGTGGCCGACGTATCCGATGGGCACCAGCGACCTCGCCCTGGAGTCGCTTCTCAACGGCACGGTCGACGTCGCCCTCGTCTGGGCCCCGATTCTGTGGGCCAAGCAGCGAGAGGAGCCCGCCTACGCCAACCTTCACGTGATCGACCCGACCCCCCTGCCGCCGACCACCCTGGGTGTGGGCGCGCTGTTGCTCGCCAACGAGACTTTCCTGCGCACGGCCATAGACGAAGCGATCGCGGCGCTGAGCAAAGACGGGACGCTCGCCGGAATCCTTGATGAGTACGGGTTCCCTGGGACGGCCAGGCCTTGATGCCATGCGCGCCAAATTCCGGGACCGTCATCCGCGTCGACGCCTTATCCAAGCGCTACGGGCGCACGCTGGCGCTGGACGGGGTCAGCTTCGAGATCCGCCACAACGAGCTGTTCGCGCTGCTGGGGCCCAACGGCGCCGGCAAGACGACGCTGCTGCACATCCTGTGCACGATCCTGCGCCCCGATAGCGGTGTGGCGCTGATCGGCGGCTTCGACGTGGTCAAGCAGCCGCTCGCCGCCCGCCGACGTCTCGGCATCGTCTTCCAGGAGCCGAGCCTCGATGACCGGCTGACGGTTCACGAGAATCTCAACCTGCATGGACTGGTGTTCGGGGTGCCTCGAAAGCTGCGGCGGCAACGCATCGAGGAAATGCTGACTCTGGTGGAACTGACCGAGTGGGCCGACAAGCCGACGCGGACGCTTTCCTCCGGTATGAAACGCCGGCTGGAAATCGCTCGCGCCCTGGTCCATGATTCCGAGATCCTGCTGCTCGACGAACCCACTGTCGGGCTCGACGCCCTGACCCGCGACCGCATCTGGTCCTACATCCGCCGCCTGCGCGACGAGCGGCAGATCACCGTGCTGGTGACCACCCACTACATCGAGGAAGTCGAGGGTTGCGACCGGGTCTGCGTCGTCGACCACGGCAAGGTGATAGCCCTCGACACGCCCGAAGCGTTGAAACGCGATCACGGCCAGCAGTTGTTGCGCATCGTCCCCAAGGACGATGGCGACCGTCAGGAAATCCTGACTCGCTACGCGGATCGCCTGGTGGGCGAGGCGGGGAAGGCGGGCGAGACCATCCTGCTCTCCTCGGACGACGCTTTCGTCGAGGCCTTACTCGCCGAATTCGGGGGCCGCATCCGCTCGCTTGCGATCGAGGTGCCGAGCCTGGAGACGGTGTTCCTGTCGCTGACCGGCCGGGAGTTCCGCGACCAGGCCGCCGGTGCCCGCGAGCGCACCCTCGCCTTCGGCAAGCGCGGTGGAGAACACACCCGATGACCAACACCGCTGACACTGCCGCCATGCCCGCCGCCCGCCGCTCGGCGCTCCTCATCCAGCTCGGCGGCCTCTACGGCATTTGGCTGCGCGAGGTGAAACGCGCGATCCGCGACCGCGGCCAGCTTGTCGGGGGCATCAGCCGCCCCATCCTGTGGGTGCTCATCCTCGGCATCGGCCTCAATCCCTATTTCCGCGGCGAGGTTTACGGTGAGGTAACCTTCGTCGTACCGTTCACCTATCTCCAGTTCATCTTTCCCGCCGTCGTGGCGCTCAACATCATGTTCACGTCGGTTCAGTCGGCAGTCTCCGTCATCTGGGACCGCGAGTTCGGCTTCCTGCGCGAGGTGCTGGTCTCGCCGATGTCGCGCGGCATGGTGCTGCTCGGCAAGGTGCTGGGCGGCGCAACGGTGGCGGTGGTTCACGGTTGTCTGGCGCTTCTCCTGGCCCGCTTCGCCGATGTGCCGTTGACCTTGCTAGACGTGTTGAAGGCCCTCGGCCTCATGGCCATGCTGGCCTTCGCGCTGACCTCGCTCGGCGTGGTGATCGCCAACCGCATCCGCAGCTTCGCGGGCTTCGGCGTCTTCTCCAACGCCGTCATCCTGCCGCTCTACTTCACGTCCAGCTCGATCTTCCCCCTCGACCCGGCGCTGAGCCAGGCCCAGACCCGCATCGTATACCCCGAGTGGCTGGTCACCATCGTCAAGTACAATCCATTGACCTATGCCGTGGACGCGTTGCGCGGCGTGCTCATCAACTACAACCAGTTCGATCCGCGCCTCGGCATTGCGATCATGGCGATTGCCGGCGTGGTGCTGTTCGCGATCGCGCTGTTTGATTTCCGCAGAGCGTGAAGGTTTCACCGTGCTCACGCTGCGGCGACTGGCTCGCGACCTCGGCGGCATCGCCGTCGTCGTCGGCCTGCTGCTGCTGGTCACCTTCCTGCCGCCCGATACCTCGCTCAGCGAGGTCGAGTCGAACCATGCCATCCGCGCCTGCGTTCCGACGACCTACCTGCCGCTGGTCACCGGCGACCCCGACCGGCCGGGGATTGACGTCGAGATTCTTCGTGCCGTTGCCGACTACATCGGCATCGAGTTGCTGCTGAGCTCCAACGACGCCATCGGACGCGACTTCAATCCGCGCCACTGGGCCGTCAACCGCGGCAAGTGCCAGGTGCTCGCCGGGGGCGTCGTCGATTCGACGCTCACCCGGTCGTTCCTCGATACCGGTCCGCCCTACGCCGAGACCGGCTGGGCGATCGTGGCGCCGGAGCCGCTCGGGGATGTCGACGGTCTCACCGTCGGAGCGCTGACCCTAGTCTCGGGGCTCGACCGCATCGGGCTATCGAGCTACCTGCGCGCTCACGATGTCGTCGTCCGCGTCGTGCGCAACGATCAGGCGCTCGTCGATGGCCTCGCCAGCGGTGAGCTCGACGCCGGTGTCACCGAAGCGCTCCTGGCCAACTGGCTGGCGGCGGAGAACGGCCTTTGGGTCGCCCCGCTGTCCGATGAGTTCGCCCGCTACAATCTGGTCTTCGGCCTTTGGAAAGGCGACCTAACGCTGAAGCGCGAGATCGTTCAGGCCTTCCGCCAACTGGAATCGGACGGTACCCTGGCGGCCATCCTCGGGCGCTATGGGGTGCCGCCGATTGGTCGGGGCGCCGCCGTCCCTGCGCTGTGATTTCTTTTGGGATTTCTTTCTTTTCACTCGCCGAGGATAACCGACGCCAGCACGGCGTGAGCCGGGCCGAGAAGCTGGCGGACCACGCCCGTCGCCACCGCCACGAGCAGCATGGCGGCAAGGATCCACTGTGCCTGCCGTGAGACGCGGATGCGGAACGCGTTGAGGAGCAGCCCGCCGGTGAGCGGCGGGATGGGGATGAGGCCAAGCAGCGCGAACCAGATCGACAGGTCGCCGGCAGTCCGGAGAAATGCCGCAGTCGTCAGCGCGGCCGTGTGAGGCAATGTCGTGAGTGCCGGCAGGACAAGGGCCTCAAGAAGCGCGGCCGTGACAAGCAGGCCGGCGAAGCTGGCCAGGACGACGACGACAATGCCGATTCGACCGATGCGAAACTGTCGTGCGTCGATAGCCATCGGCTTCGCCCAGCCGAATCCGAAGATGACCAGGCTGATTGCGCCGACAGGATCGATTTGGCTGGTCGGCACGATGGTCAGACGACCGTCGTATTTCGGTCCCTTGTCGCCCAGGAAGACCGCCACCGCCGCAACGATGCCACCATGAACTCCAGCAATGATCAGCAGCGCCAGGACACGGAAGGCGATCAACTGGATGGTTAAATCTGACATCCCCATGGTCTGGGTCCGGCCAAACGCCTGCCGTCGTCCCCGCGCCGTCCCCGGTCATTTCTCAATGATCAAGTAGTCAAGCGCATCGATGTCTGAGGGCAGTGGCGCGCCGGCCCTGAAGCCGTTCCGCTTGAGGATGTAGGCCACCAGGTCGGCGTAGGTACTTGGAGAATAGCGCCCTGGCGAATTAGGCGGCATCAAGGCGCTCGTGTACAGATACAACGCCGAGGCTGGCGCTCCGTTTGCGAACTTCTGCAAGAAATTCACGCCGCGCAATGGCGCCCCGCCGCTCAGCCCGCCCTTTAGATCTTCTCCGTGGCACTCCACACACGCGCTTAGGTATTTGGTCTTTCCGCGATTGGCCTGGTCAGATGCGTAGGAGACCGGACTATCGACCGGATCCGCGTTGGCCTGGGCGAGATAGATACGTTCCGGCTCGGCCAGCGCAATTGCGGCGTCGGGCGGCAAAAACGTTTCATCGCCGGGCGTCGCCGCCGACAGGATAGAGCTGGTGCCGGTGGCGAGTACCAAGGCCAGCGCGATGCGCACTGCAGGGCCGTGAATATTTGGCTTCATCGGTTTCCTCCCGATAGTGAAATCGCCGCCGCAGCCAAGCGGGATGGCGCCTGCGGCTGAAGCGAAAAGGCGCATGGGCTTACAGCGAAGCCGACGAAGAAGTAGATTGCAGGAGCCATTTTCTTCTTCGGGCGCTGCATCGCACGGCGTTCCTGAACCTGTGATGAACTCATTCAGTGATCCTGGGGCGGGGTGAGGTCGCGCCCGAAGAATTCGGAGGAGGGGTCTGACAGCACCAGTTCGCGCATGCGGCTCGACAGATTGCTTCTCAACTCCACATATCGAGTCTCGGCGCGGGCGTCGTAAGCCCAGCGCGGCCGCTCGAGTTCGACGTCGACCGATTCGACCACCCGACCCGGACGCGGACCCAGCAGCAGGATGCGGTCGGCCAGAATGATCGCCTCGTCGACGCTGTGGGTGACGAACAGCACCACCGGGCGCCGGATCGTCCAGATGCGCATCAGTTCGATCTGCATCAACTCGCGGGTCTGCGCGTCGATGCTGGCGAAGGGTTCGTCCATCAGCAGGATGCCCGGCTCCGTCGCCAGGGCCCGTGCCAGCGCGCCACGCTGCTTCATGCCGCCGGAAAGCTCGCCCGGATAGGCGCGCCGGAACTCAGTCAGCCCGACCAGTTCGATGTAGCGGTTCGCCCGTTCCCGCCTCTCGGCGGGACTGAGCGGCATGCTTTTCAGTCCGAACTCGACGTTCTCCTGAACATTGGCCCAGGGGATCAACCGGAAGGTCTGGAACACGAATCCGATATCCGGCCCCGGCTTCGGCGGGGCGCCAAACACCGCAACGCGGCCGGCATCGCCTTGGAGCAAGCCGTCCACGATCCTCAGGATTGTGGTCTTGCCGCAGCCGGAGGGCCCCAGAAGCGCCACAAATGTCGCCGGTTCGACGGTGAACGAAATGTCCCGGATCGCCGGAACCGCGGTGCGCCCACCGGCGGTGGTGAATGTCTTGCTGACCTTGTCGAACAGGATGGCTGGCGGAGCGCCTGGCGCCCCGCCAGCGCTGTTGTCGAGCGTCTCCCTCATCTGGTGGGCTGGTCCGCCCCCGGCGCGGTGTCGAGCTCGGCCAGCACGTCGTCGGTCACAGAGAAGTCGACCCAGTCGCTCAACGCCACCGGGGCGAGATCCTTGAAGTCCTCGGTCTGGAAGAGCCAGTCCTGGGTGTATTGCAACTCCTGCCGGCTGATGCCGCCGTTTATGCTCCAGCTGCCATCGAAGCTCTCGGCCAGCATCTGCATGTCCTGGGGCGTCAGGTTGCCGCCATAGGACGCCATGGCGTCCGCCCAGGCGTTGGGGTCGGCGGCGAAGTCACGCGAGATCTTCACCAGCGCGCGGACCACCGCCACCACCTCGTCGCGCCGGTTGGCGAGCACGTCGGCGGACACCACGTTAACCTTGTTGACGACCGGCGCGGCTTCGTAATAGGCGCCCTGCGGGATCAGCACCGATAGCCCGGTCTTGTCGGGGATCGACAGCCATACCCCTATCGACATGGTGGTCGCGTCGATCTGCCCGGCGGCGAGCGCTTGGGCACGCACGGATGGCTGGCCCAGGGTGACCACTTCGAGCGAATCCATGTCGACCCCCTCGCTGGCCAGCACTTTCGAACTCAGCGAATGGTCGAGGCTGCCGATGCGCCCGACCCCGAAGCTGTGGCCGGCGAGGTCCGCCGGGGTGGCGATGTCGGACTTGGACGCGATCAGGAACGGCAGCGACTTGTTGGGGGAGGTCACCGCCAGCAGCGAATCGACGCCCTGGGTTAGCAGTCGCAGAACGCCGTCGATCGAGGCATTGGCCATTTCGCCCTCGTTGGCCAGGATCGAAGCCAGTGCCGAGGGGGTCTGCTGCACCCGGACCAGTTCGACGTCCACCCCCTCGCGCTCGAAGTAGCCAAGCTCGAGGGCGAGGTCCATTACCGAGTTGGGAACCAGGGGCGGTTCCAGATGGGTCAGGATGAGGCGGAACGGTTCGGCCGCCGCCATGCTGGCCGAGACCAGCATCGCGCCTGTGATCGCTGACAGCAGCGCCGTCAATCGTTTGGATCGTTTCATTTTCATTCCTCTCTTCGGTTGGTCGGGCCAGCCGTTTGGCTCGCTTTATGTTGCTCCGCGCCAGCGGGCGAGGTGCGTTTCCCAGTGCCGGAGCGCTTCGGTCACCACAACGCCGACCATCGCCAGGGTGATCACGACGACGAAGTACTCGGCCATTCGGAAAGTATTGCCGTAAATGGCGAGCAGCCCCCCCAGCCCGCTCACCGCAGTATAGAGTTCGGCGACTACCGTGTTGATGAGCGCGATCGTGGCGCCGAGCCGCATGCCAGTGACGACGAACGGCACCGCGCTCGGCAGCACGATGCTGACGAATATGCGCTGCCGGCTTGCCCCGGCCGATCGCGCCATTTCGACAAGCTCCTCGTCGACCGCCAACACGCCGGCATAGGTGTTGATCAGGATCGGCATCAGCGCGCCGAGGAAAATGATGAAGATCTTGGCGTCGGCGCCGAGCCCCAGAACGACGATGATCAGCGGGATGAAGGCGACACGCGGTGTCGCGGCGAGGGCGAAGACATAGACCTCGAGCGTCTTGCCAAGCACCCGGAAACCGCCCATCAGAACCCCGATGGGGATGGCGCAGATTACCGCCAGCGCATAGCCGGAAAGATAGACTGTAAGCGACGCGCCAAAGGCGCTCTGGAGCCGACCTTCGGCGATCAGCCGCTGGGCGGCCTCGAATGTTGCTAGCGGAGACGGCACGACATTGTGTCTGAACTGCTGGGATGCGAGTATCCAAAGCGCCACCAGCAGCGCCAGGAACCCCAGGCGGTAGACCCAAATCATCCGCTTCCCCTCACGCCCGCAGCCGAACCCCACGGCGCGCGCTCCACGAGCGCCTCAGACAGCCCACCAGCCCGCGGCCGAATTGCATCCCGGCCGCACTCGCGACTAAGTCGTTTCATTATATCAGTTTCGGCGCCGTGCGCACTTCGTTCTGGCGCGAGCGACGGAAAGCCGGGAATTGGCGGGAAAGCGGCTTCGGGAACCGGCGAGGTGATGCCCGGCCGCCGGGCCGGACCCCGGTACCCAATGGACGCAGAGTGGACAGGCTGTTTCCGGGACGCTTGAAGGGCGGTTCCACGGCGACTTCCAATGTCGGACGCATATGAACTGAGGAACTTGCAAGTCCCTCGCGAAATCGACTATGTCATGGCCAAAGGACGTGCAGTATCAAGCCGAAGGCTGCACTGTAGTTCGGTGGTGTCATTCCCCATCAGATTGCTCGGATTGCGTTTGTAGATACGCAATCACCGCAGCTCGATCCCCGTCCTTTCGTACTCCTGGAAATACCATCCGGGAGCGGGGCACCGCACCGCGCGGGTCCGCGAGGTACTCGTACAGCCGTTCCAGCGTCCAGACGCCGCCGAACTCAATCATGGCCTTTGTGTATCTGTAGCCTTCAACTGATGCGACATCTTTGCCGATGATGCTCCACAAATTCGGTCCGACGAGGTTCCGGCCGCCCTCCTCGACGGTGTGGCAGGCCTTGCACTGCTTGAATACCTTCAAGCCGCGGGCAGGATCGGCGGCCGAGATCATCTGCTCTGCGGTTTCAGCGACAGCTGCGCCTGCAAGAAGCAAAGCCCAGGCGGCCGCGGCGATACATCGACTCGCGTGCTTCAACTCGGCGTCTCCAGACTACGTAACTCAACTCGCCCTACTCAAACCGGATGTAGCGGTTGATGCGGCACAACACCGGCGAACCAACGGCTCGGCCCTACCAAACAGATCCGCGCGCGGCCATGAAATCCGTCATTAGCATAATGAGATGCTCAGAACAAGCTGCACCCTTGCTCATCCTTGCCCGAATAGCGCCCCGGCCGTTCCAGTCCCGGCATGAACAGATTCGCCAGCGCAAGCCCTTCTTCGGTGCCTCGTTGTCTGCGATCGTTCCTCGGAAGAACATGACCTCAGTGCAACCGGCACCAGGCTCGTACGCGTGCACTCATGCCGACGGTTCTCCCCGTGCGAACCAGCCCTCAGGGGAGCGCCTCAAGGGCGTCCTGATTCTGACGGCCTTCAAAGTGCGCATAGAAGGAGGTACCGGATCGCGCCAGCCTCTTCAGAATCGGCGGGGGAGCGAATCTCTCGCCGTGGCATTCAGCGAGCCGCTGGAGGATCCGGCAAGCCTGGCTCGTACCCATTCCGTCCAGCCAGGAGAAGGGCCCGCCGGACCAGGGGGCGAAGCCCCAGCCGAGGACCGCGCCGACATCTCCCTCCCGGATATCCTCAAGCACGCCGTCTTCGAGCGCGCGCACGGCTTCCACTGCCTGTATCGCGAGCAGCCTCTCCGAGAGCCGAGATACATCCGGCTGCGGTTTGCTGGCGGGCCAGATGCGGGAAAGGCCATGCCATAGGCGGGTGCGCCGACCATCCTTGTAATCATAGAACCCGGCTCCGGCCTTGCGGCCAAGCCGATGTTCCTGGACCGCCATGCGGACGAACACTTCTTCGCCTGGGTGCTGCTGGTGGAGGTTGCCAAGCGCGCGCCGCGACGCTTCGAGAATTTGCACGCCAAGTTCGATTGACGTCTCGTCGATGAGCTGCAGGCAACCGAGCGGCATCCCTGCTCCAAGCGCCGCCTGCTCAATGCGGGCCGGGGCCACGCCTTCCACGAGCAAGCCTGCGGTCTCCAGCGTGTAGGGAATGATGCAGCGGTTGGCATAGAAGAAGCGCGCATCCCGGACGATGATCGGGGTCTTTCGAATCGCCGAAACCAGGTCGAGCGCACGCCCCACCGCGTCATCTCCGGTGCGTGCCCCGCGAATTACCTCGACGAGATCCATCCGCTCGACAGGGGAGAAGAAATGTATTCCCAGGAACCGGTCCGGGCGCGGAAGTGCCTTTGCCAGGTCGGAGATCGGTAGCGTTGACGTGTTCGAGGCGAGGAACGCGCCATCGCCCGCAGCCGCCTCTGCCCGCGCGAGCACCGAAGCCTTGAGAGACGGATCCTCGAAAACAGCCTCGATAACCAGGTCCGATCCCTCCAGTACGCCATAGTCGGTGCCGGCCTGGACTCGCCCGGCCAACCGTTCCGCCTCCTCCCCGCCGAGGCGTCCGCGGGATGCCGCTTGTGTCGCGCGTTGCCGAATGATCTGCAATCCCCGTTCGGCGGCCTCCGGGCTCCGTTCAATCAGCGACACGGAGATCCCGGCCTTTGCGGCCACATAGGCGATGCCTGCTCCCATCATTCCGGCGCCAATGACGCCAAGGCGGTTGAGGGGTGCAGGGGCGACTCCCGCAGGTCGCCGGGCTCCGGCCCGGAGGCGCTGCCGCGAAAGGAAATTGGTCCGGATCATCGCATGGGTCTGCGGGCTGGCGATCAGCCGCGCCGCGTGCCTCGCCTCGATCTCAAGCGCGGCATCGAAGCTGGTCAGCGAACCTTCATAGGCGGCCTGGAGCAAGGCATCGGCGGCGGGATAATTGCCCCGCATCCGGGTCTGAACGATCGCTGCGGCACCAGCAAACACGTCGAAGCCATTCTTCGAATAAGGCCCGCCGCCCGGGATGCGGAACCCTGGCCTGTCCCATGGCTGGACGGCGTCTTCAGGCGCAGCAATGCGGGCCCAGACAATGGCGCTGGCCATCGGGTCCGGAGCGATCTCATCGATCAGGCCGGCTTCGGCCGCTTGCAGCGGTGGCAGCACGCGGCCCTCAAGCAGCAGGGGTCCACACTTTCGCAGCCCGAGCATCCGCGTCAGTCTCGTGGTGCCGCCTGCGCCCGGAAACAGCCCGACCCGAATTTCCGGAAGGCCGATCCTGGCGGCGGGATTCGGCGCGGCGAACCGTCGATGGCAAGCCAGCATGAGTTCGTACACGCCACCAACCGCCGTGCCCGGCGTGGCCGCCGCAACAGGCTTGCCGCAGGTCTCCACGCGCCGAAACAGCTTGTGCAGGCGTGAAGCGAGCGCATACGCCGACTGTACCGCTCCGTCGCCACGCGCCACGGACTCCAGAAGCGAAAGATCCACGCCCCCGCCCAGGTCCGAGCGCGAGGTACCAATCACGATGCCCCTGGCGGCAGGGTCCCGAACTGCGTGCTCCACGGCTGATTCGAGGGACGCGATCTCGTCCAAATCCAGCAGGTTGAGCCGGCGTCCTTCGGCACGCCAGTCAATTACCGCCACGCCGTCCTGGACGCTCAGGGAAAACCCGCCAGCCATCGCTCAGACCCTCTCGATCACGGTAGCCACGCCCATCCCGCCGCCGACGCACAGCGTGACCAGGGCGGTCGCGAGGTCCTGCCGCTCCAGCTCGTCGAGCGCGGTTCCAAGCAGCATTGCTCCGGTCGCACCGATCGGGTGCCCCATCGCGATGGCGCCGCCATTCGGGTTGACCCGAGCGGGGTCAAGGTCGAATGTCTGCAAGTACAAGAGTGCCACCGACGCGAAAGCCTCGTTGAGCTCGATCAGATCGATGTCGGCCATTTCCATTCCCGCAGCGGCCAGCGCCCGCTCCGTCGCCGGTATTGGTCCCGTGAGCATGATGGTGGGCTCCGAGCCCGAACGGGCGGCGCTGCGGATTCGCGCCCTTGGACGGAGCCCGTGCCGGTCCGCCACTTCCCCTGACGCGAGCAGCACCGCCGCGGCTCCGTCGCAGATGCCGGAGGAATTTCCCGCGTGATGCACGTGGTCGATCGCCTCGAGGTCCGGATGGCGCATGCAGCAGATGGCATCGAAGCCGGGAAGCGATTCGCCCATCTCCTTGAACGAGGGCTTGAGTTCGGCGAGGCGCGCCGCTGTCGTTTCCGGCCGCACATGCTCATCCCGGTCCAGTAGCAGGAGCCCGGCGGTGTCGGTGACCGGCACGACTCCGTTGCCGAATCGTCCCTCTTCCCACGCCCTGGCAGCCCGCTTCTGGCTCTCGGCCGCGAATTCATCGCATTGAACACGGGAAAAGCCGAATTTGGTGGCGATGAGGTCCGCTGAAATTCCCTGCGGAACAAAGCCGGCGATTCGTGCAAGCTCCGGGTCCACGGCCATGGGAAACCCGTCGGAACCCATGGGCACGCGGCTCATGGACTCGATTCCGCCGGCGACGAAGACATCTCCGAATCCGGCTCGGATTTGCGCTGCGGCAAGGTTGACAGCCTCAAGCCCGGAAGCGCAAAAGCGATTCACCTGAACGCCGGGGACGTCATCGCCGTAGCCTGCCAGAAGCGCAGCCGAGCGTGCGATGCATCCCGCCTGTTCGCCGACCGCGCTGACGCAGCCCAGGATGACGTCGTCGATGAGCGAGGGAGGCAGAGCGTTTCTTGCCACAAGTGCGCGCAACGGAACCGCTGCCAGGGCAACTGCCGGCAAGACATACAGAGCGCCGTCGCGGCGGCCCCGGCCTCTGGGAGTGCGGGCAGCATCGACGATCAGGGCCTCGGGCAACGGAGCCTCCTCGCTGCAGGGATGGGATAGCTGGGAAACGCTAGGAAATTGAAAGGCATACTTGGCATCGTTGCCTCATGGGGACCGACGCGGGCGTTGGAACTGGCCCTTTGCGTAGCGTGCGTGCAGCGGGGCGGTTCCAACACCTCGATGCCAAACGAACCTTCTTGCCAAGGCCCGACCGCGATACGCGACCATACCACGTATCGGAATTTCGTTGTCGGCTGCTTTCGGGGGATGTCTCGATCGCGGAAGCGCTCCTCGGCACATGGGATGCCTGCCGGTTCACGGGGAACGCCATGAAGGAAGCGCGAGATCCAGCATTCGCACGCCTGCGTGCGCAAGATCAAGTCCACGGCACTCCTTACCCTGGGAGCGGCGATGCGGACTCCTCGGGAGAACAACGCGTGGCCGCGGAGCTAACCGTACGAGACCCTGCGCTACACGCTGAGCAAGCGGGCTGACGCTCTTGTAAGGCGTGTTTCGAGGGTCGAGGCGGATGGCTGAAGTGGAAGTCCCGGCCCGTTTCTCATGATGTTCAGGCGCGGAGCGATGACCTGTCCTACATCATCGGTACCGAGACATCCAGCAGATGCTGATTCTCGACAGGTCGGTACATTGTGTTGAAGACGCTTCCGATCGCCCGTTTGACCGCCGCGACGGCCTCCGATTGCCGACCAAGCCGTTCAACCAGTTCGATGCAAATGAATCCCAGATTCGGAAGGCCGAGGGCGGGACCGACAATTTTCCAGTCGGGTGGAATGATTCCGTCCGGCAAGATCGTGACCGCAGCTCCGGACTCAACGGCGCCCTGAACCACTTGGCCACTGGGGCTGCACACGGCGAATCGGTACGCGATACCGGCCTGGTCCAATGCCTCGATTCCGACGTCACGCAGGCTGCAGCCTGCGGGGAACGAGGCCAGGGGCAGGGGGGATGTACGGTCCGAGATAAATCCCGGTGCGGCCACCCAATGCATTTGCGGGCGTGCCAACTGCGTAGCCTTGGAGTGTTGCTCGTGATTGATGACCACGGCGAGATCCAGGGATCGGGCCTGAACCTTCTGCTGCAGTTGTCGGCTCAATTGGCAACGCACGCTCAGCTCGAGATCCCCTCGAAGGTGCGGATCCGTGCGGAGCAACCTGGCAAGCAGCGGCACGCCGAGACATTCCGCAACGCCCAGACGCACGGTTCCGGAAACGAGGCCGGAATTGATGCGATCCTTCAGACGGTCGTGCATGTCGACGAAGTCCTGAACGGCAGGGAGCAGATCCCGGCCGGCACCGGTCAACTCCACCTTCTGTCCCTTTCGATTGAACAGGAGGACTCCAGTCTGTCTCTCGAGGGACCTGATCCGGAGAGACATCGTTCCCTGCGAGCAATCCATGAATTCCGCCGCGGCAGAAAAGCTCTGCTGCGTCGCGACGGACAGGAAAGACCGAAGGAGTTTTGTTTCGATGTCGCGCATTTGTATTGAATAATATAAATCCATAAATTCGTCAAATCCTTCATTCGGGCGCAGTTGGGTTACTACCGAATGTCGCGGGGCAACGGGACCGGAGGTGTGGACACTCCCCACCCAAGGCAAAGTGGACGCTAATAGCTTCGATTGATCAGGCAAAGCGCCAAATATGGCAATATCGCCCCAATTGTGGCAAGACGGATGCATTTGCGGCAGAAATCGGGGCCAATTGTGGCAAACAGGATTCGAGCCGTCCCGTCTCGGGAGCACAACCTGTTCGTGGCCGAATATGCGGCAGGTCGCGCGACGGCAAACGACTGCCGGTGTGCGACGTGTACAGCAACGTAACCTAGCTAGTGGATTCTCCGCAGGACGGCAACCGTGAGCCGGAAGTCACTTTCCGTGATAGGCCCCGACAATTTCCCGCTTGATGGCGATCGCGGCGTCAGTCTGGGCGCTCGGACTTTCCAGCAACTGGATGCATGTGGAGCCGAGGGCAGGCAACACCGAAGGCCGGACAATCGCCCGCAGGTCCCCGGGAACCGTGCCTTCCGCCATGATTGTAATGCCGACGCCAGCGCGAACCGCCTGATGGATTGCGTCCTCGCTCGGGCTGCGCAGAGCTTCCCGATATGCAATTCCACGATTTTCCAGCGCTGAGATTCCCGCCACACGGAAGAAACATCCTTCCGGAAAGCACGCAAGCGGAATCACCGCCTGTTTGTCAAACGGGAAATCTGGCGACGCGACCCACTGAAGCCGCGAGCGCGACAGCACTGTCGCCAACGGGTCCGCTTCGGGCAGGGCCACGATTGCGAGCTCCAGGGCTTGCGTCTGGATCTTGGACACCAACTCCTCTCCGAGCTCGCAATGGATGCTGAGTTCGACCGCTGAGTAGTGATCCTGAACGCGCCTCAGGAGTTTCGGCAGCAACCCGAAATCGCATCCTTCACCGACACCCAGGCGAACGGTGCCGGAGGCGAGTTTCACCCGCGCGTGGTCGAATATGCGGTCATGCATGTCGACGAGCGACTGGGCGTCCGGCAGCAGATCGCGACCGGCGGCAGTCAACTTGAGGTTGTAGCGCCCGCGGTGAAACAGGCGCAGACCGAGCTGCTCTTCGAGCTTGCGAATTCGAAGGGACATGGTCCCCTGCGAACACCCAAGTCGCTTGGCGGCCATGGAGACGCTCTGCTCCGCTGCGACGGCGATGAACGAGCGCAAGAGTCTGGTATCAATATCCTGCATGCTGTTTAATTATCCCAATACGCTCTATTGGTCAATCGGTAGGCGAATCTGCACCCGCACGCGAGTATGGCGAATCGGTGCTCGGAGGCGTTCCGCTGCTGGAGCAGGGGTGGGGGCGAAGGGCGCCGATCTCTCCGCTCTGCAAACCCGGTTCCGGGTTTTTCAGGCGCGGACGGACCTGCTGTCCACCGGCAGGATTCGGGCCGCGAATCGCTCTGTTGCGCGTGCTGCCGATGAGACGCAAGCCCGCTTCAGCCGAGGGCGGCAGGCAAGATCTGAATGCGGTGCGAAGCGGGCGAATCGGTTCTGGAGATGGGCAGCCCCGGCCGGCCGCCGCCGCCCCCTCGCGCGATTCGCTCGTTGAGCCCGGATTCCTTCCGATACCCGGGCGAACTCGGCCTCCTGCGCAGGGGCCACTCGGAATATGCGACGTTCCGGCACCGTGTGCCCGAATCCGCTGCCTATGACGGCCCAACTTCAGATGTCCTGACATCGTGCGCTGCTGGATATCGTCGACAAGTAGGCAACTTCTTGCCCGGCCGAGCAATACTTGCTCTGCGTAACTCCTTGCCGTATTTGATGATGGGCAATTTAATCCGAACTGAAATCCGGGGTTGCGGTGACCGCACCAACCGTCTCAGTTCAGAAAAACCAAGGTTGCGCCGTGCGTTGAGTACTTTTCCTGGCTATCCGAAACTCGGACAGACTCCAAAGTTGGGTTCATCGAGAATTGTGCGAGTTCCGGAAGTCTGAACTTCCGGATGCCAAGATTATTGATTCTTGCGGTTTACTCCTTGCCACATTTGTGATTGGCAAAGATTGTTCGAGCCCGATAGCGCCGTTCTCCCGATCTGCGAATCTGCGCTGCGCGCTGCGCGCCAGCGGGTGCAGTTCGGAATCTGGAGTGCGCTGCGATACAGCCTCGGTGCAATCTGCGTGAAGTCGCGAAGTCCGCACTCGATTTCGGCAAGTGTCGCCCTGGCGGCGGCAGTCCCGAGAATTCCGATCGGCTCTCACAGCCGGATGGGATCTTGCGAGGGGGTGTCCCTCACTCCACACGCGGTCACAGGGGGACCTCCGTGGAACTGATCGATGAGCGGCGGGGGCGGAACATCACGGCGCAGCCGTTCGGGCCCATGCAACCGCCCCAATACGACGAAACGGACCGCTTCTGCTTCACAGTCACACGGGCCAAGAGATCATCCACGACGCGGCGGTGACGTGATCACGCTCGGGGCGTCGAATTTTCTGGTGCAGCCGGGTGGCGAATCGGTTTGCGCCGCGCCGTCGCGATTCTGGTCAGTCGCACCAGGTGAACACAGCGGCGCGTCCGTGGCTCGCAGCCAATTCGATTCGCTCCTCGGTTCCGGCGACGGCGGCGTGCTCCCTGAACAGGAAGATTCGGACGGTCCAGCCGGAACCGTCGATGGCTGATTCGGCAAGCGCCTGCACTCCCACAACCGGGTAACCATGGCCGTTGTCCGAGAACTGAACCGGCATCACGTAGATTTCCGGTGTTCCTGCCGGGCAAAGCGGCGCGTTGATGAACTGCCCGGATGTCGCAATTCCGGCCGGGGCCAGGCCTGCCGGGGCGAGCGTCGCCTGGGTCGACAGCAGCGCGGCCAGATGGCCCTTGGTCGGGGTATGGCGCGGGTTCACCGAGCCGCCGGCGAACTCGCTGACAGGAACGCTCCATTGGCCGCTGGCGCCCCAGACCTCGCGTTCGAGCCCTTCATGAACGAGCCCGGCACGCGGTCCGGCATTCAGCGCCAGGCGAGCCGTCTCCCGCCGGCTCATGGTCTCCCCCCCGTAGGTCACCGCAAGTGCCTCGATATGGCGCGGGTCCTGGGGATGAGTGTGGGCAATGAGCGCATGCTGATGGCCGAAAGTGTTCCTGTCCGCGAATCGGCTGCTGAGGGCACCTGCCGCCGCAAGATCGCTGGCCGCAAAGGAACGCGGGTCCGAGGCGGGATTGGCGGCGAACCACGAGACGAGGTTCTGGCGCTCCGTCTGGATGAATCGCTGTGATGCCCTCACGAACTCCTCGAATTGCGTTGCGCTGCCGTTGTCGAATCTCTGCTGCTCCAGTTCGGCGAGGCGCGGCATGTGCACCGTCGCAATGGCCAGGGTGATGACGCTGGCCAGGAGAAGTCCCATGAGATGCGGCATGGTTCAGTGGAGGGCTGTGCCGATCCAGACGTGGCTCGCAGGCACCGAACATCCGGATGGAAGGTCGGCTGTGGGTTCGTCGTCAACCTTGCCGATGAAACCAATTCTTGCCGCCGGGTGAACGGCCTTCCGGATGGCATCGAGTATCTCCGGTGCTTCGTCCGCGTTGACCGGGCCGTACGCCGTCAGCATCCGGTTCGCGTCTGCGCATATGCGGATTCCCACCGCTCTCTCCTGGCGGGTTCCTTGAATTGCGCCGAGACCCGTGGCGCCGGACTTGATGCGCCGGAGGGCTGCCCGATGGGTGTTGGCTACGGCGAGCCCGGTGTTGAATACGGACGAAGCCTCGAGAACCCAGGGCTCGGATGCCGTGTGTCGAGCCAATTCGTCGGCGTTGAAGATTGCCTGCAAGGCGAGGAGCAGCCCAAGCATCGCTACCGTGCCTCGACTCGAATGACGTTCCTTGCCGTAGCGCATGCGGTGGAGGCGGTCTGGAACGACACGGGAAACGAATTGAGCGACGCCGTGCTCGCTGCGGCCGCGGTTCTCCCGACACGCGCGCCGAGCACGCCAGCATCGGGACGGAGCCGCGAAAGCGCCTGGATGCACACCTCCTTGGGTACGGCCTCGTACTCGATCCGGAAGGTGGTGTTCGATATGCCCGCCACCGTAATGTCAGCTCCGAACAGGTTCTCCAGCAGGTTGGAGCCGGCGATGGTCGTGCCCGGAGCAATTCCGGCGTCGATCAACTGCTTGTCGGTAATGACCGTTGTGCCATACCGACTCGGATGTCCTCGATGGGTTTTCCTGATTTCGGTGATGAAGGTAATGAGTTCCGTGTTGAGCTGCTCGACCGAAGCGTTCTCTTCGGCGTCCGCGAACATGGAGAAGAGAAGCGCGATGCCGACCAGGCCGACAAGGGAATAGAGGGCGTAACCGATGAGATCTCGCATGGTTGGGATCCTTCCTGTTCAAACCCGTGGGTGTCGATGGAGTTGCGGGAGGGAGGGGAGATTCGGCAGGGGATGGTGGCGCAGGTCCGCTCGGATACCGTCCGCATCGCTCTTGCGCATCGCGAAAGGGCAACGCTGGTGGCGGTTTCATCGCTGGCCACCTTGCAGGGCCGTGCTGAACTCGTTGGTCGCGACGAGAATCCAGATGATCGCCGCGACCAGCAGGAAACTGGAGATCCAGGCGCTGACACGCGACAGCCTCTGGCAGTCCTGGACCGTGCGGCGCATGAGTTCGGCTCCGATCCGTGCGTATTCCCTGATCGGATCCGCGGCAGACACTGCAAAGGCCGCCTCGACCTTGACCCTGTGATCGGGCCAGGATCCTTCCAGCCGGTGCAAGCGCTCCCCGAAAGACGCATCGATGCGCTCGAGGCGCCGGATGCGATCGGCGAGGTAGGGGTTTGCGTGCCGGCGCAGGAGCGCCAGGGCCCGACGCTCATTGACGCCGGAGCGCAGAAGCACGGCCATTCCTGCGAGGAACATCCCTGCCGTGATTTTCCGGTAGGTACGGAATGGCTCGACGCCGTCGAGCGCGTCCCGGGCTGCTCCCGTGAGCCGCGGCAGTGCAGCTGCCGGGACGGCTGCACTAACCACGACCGCCAGGGCCATCGCCGGCCAGAAATCCCGAAGCGCGACGGCCGCCAGAAACAGCGATCGCGCACTTCCTCTCAGGCTGTCCGGGTCTACGAAATTGGCAATTGCCGGGAAGAAGTAGAACGCCAGGAAAGCGCCGATCCCGGCGGCCACCAGGACGACAAGGAGTAGGTTCGCGAGCACGCCGACGAGCGCGCGGTGAAGCTCGATTGCCGAGAGCGTCTGTTGGACGAGTTCGCGGTAGGTCTCGGCGGTTCCGCCCTGGGATGCAGCGGCCACCAGCAGGGGCCGCTCGACGCCGCTGGACCACCGGAGAGCAATCTCCGGCAGTGACCGGCCCTCCTGGTTCAGGGAGAACGCCGCGTCCCGGCAGAAAATGCTGATCGGATGCAGCCTGCCACGGCGCCCATCCCGGGTTTGCACACGCCAGATGAAGGAAACGGCTTCGGCTTCCCGCATTCCGGCTTCAGAAGCAAGAGCAAGTCGCTCGTAGAGATCGAGCCGCTGTCTTGCAGTCATGATCCGGCGCGCGCAGGAAAGCGCAATCATGCTGGGACGCCGGTCCGGCCCGCGGAACGCCACCGCCATCATGGTTCTCCCTTGAACTGCGCGAGGTCGGAGCGAAGCATTCGTGCAGGGGCCACCGATCGGCAGAAGGTGTCGAGGGCGATCCGTCCCGAACGGACGTGGCGGAATGCATCTGCGGTAATCGGCTCACCGCCTGTCCGAAGCCATGCGTCTCGAACCGACTGGCGGGTGGAATCCTCTGCGAGACCGCGTTCCAGGAGGTCGAATTCCGGCTGGATGACTTCGCTTGCCAGCATGCGGCCGGTGGAGCCTGCAAAATCGCACTTGCTGCATCCCACTCCCGCAAATGACGCATCTTCGAGCCCGATGCCATGCCGCTCGAACTCCGCAAGCAACGCTCGCTGTGCGGCGGTGGCGGGGTGGCGGACCGGCACAGCGCATTGTTCGCACACGGTCGGAACGAGGCGCTGGGAAATCCACGCGAGATTGAGGGGATCGAACGCGCGGCTGCGCGCCAGGCCAAGATCGAGAAGTCGGAAGGGAATATCCGTTGCAAAGGGCGCGTGCACCGTTGCGAACACCAGCGCGCCTGAGCCTGCAGCCCGGTAGGCAGTCCGTGCGGAAACCGGATCTCGGATCTCGCCGATCTTGACTCCGTCCGGAGCCATCCTCAGGCTGGCGAGCAGCGCGTTCTCGAACGCCCGTTCTTCGGTCTCGATCGAAGTGTTGATGGAGAAGGCCTGCACGTAGGGCAAGGCGCGGGTTTCCGGCGGGTCCTCCACGGCAATGATGTTGGGATGCTGGGCGAACCCCTTTGCGAACTCGTCGATTACCAGATTCAGCGTCGTCGACTTTCCATGCTCTGTCGGGCCAGCGACCAGGAAGACGCCTGCGGAGGACTGGATGGCGGCGCGAATCGCCATCGCCCTGGGCCCGCGGTAGCCCGCCTCCTCGAGGCTTCGGCAGCGGACCGCCGTGGCGGCGTAGGCAAGCCGGATCAGAAGGGCGAAGCCCGCAGCGGTTGGCGCGAATTGCAGTCTTGCGCCGACGACTGCGGAGGGCAGCGAGCGGCCGCTGGTGATGGCGGCACGGACCGCGCGTGTCGTGGACGAAAGGGAGTCGCCCGAGTCGCAGAGATTGAATGCCGCGTTCGACAGCGCCGCCGCGCGTTCGGGATCCAGCGTCCGCTCTGTCCGCATGGTGCCATTGACACGGAAGCGGATTACAGCGCTCCCCTCGCTGCGGGAGATGAGGATGTCCGATGCGCGCTTCTGCGCTGCCCGCGCGAGAATGGAGAGGAGTGCCTGGCGGGCCTGCGTGGCGAATTCCTGCACATTCCGAACATTCGCGTTTGCCGCGGCAATTTCGTCCAGGGTGGCGTCCGTCGGGGTCCGCAACCGCATTCCGGAAGCGGCGGCCCGCTGCTGGAGGGTCTTGAATTCGGGGTCGTTGAAGGCGGCTGGCGTGGCCAGGATTCGTCCGTCCGACAGAATTGCGAGGAATCGGCGTAGCCGGGGCGAGGCTTCCAGTGCACCGCCCTGCGCGCTCAGGACCTGGCAGTGCCCGCCCGTGTTGCGCTTGGCTATTCTCAGTTCCTCGGCCATCAGTCATCTCCGATGCGCAGGGTGGAAACACCCAGTTGAGTCAGCACGTCCACCGAGTCGAGCCGGACCCTGTCCAGGATCAGCCCAGGCGCGAACTCGGCTCCGGTTTGCACGATCCGCCGTTTGCCCTCGGAGTCCTCGAGCACGGCCTGGAGTCTTCCCTCCGAGCCGAAGACCTCGATCAGCCGAAAGGAGAGCGCGGAACCAGGCTGCGACAGGTGTGGCGGGTCATCCGTCTGCCCGCTGGCGCATTCGGAGTTGTATGGCGCGACATCGCAAAGCCGCCGAACGAGCTCCGCCTCCTTGATTGCGTATTCGAGATTGCTGACTCGCTCTTGCCGGTCCCGGAGTATCTCAACCGCGTCTTGCGCGGCCGTTCCAGTGGCTGTCGCGAGCAGCAGCGCCGCCGACAGGGGCCAGGCAGTCCTTCTATTCGGGCCGGACATGGATCAATCCCACGACGTGCCATTGCAGCTGGTCCGGAGCGAATCGGACTTCCGTCCACTCCGCGTTCGGAATGCCCGCAATGGTCTGAATCAGAGCCGGCATCGGTTCCCTGGAAGCCAACTCGAACCGGTAGCTGTCGAAGGGCGCGGCCTCATGAGCAGCGTGAACCAACTCGAATCTCGGTGCATTGCCGAACGAGGAAAGGCGTTTCCCGAGGTCTTCCCTCGAAGCGACGCCGAGTTCCCCCGGCAGAAGGGTGCGGACCGGCGAGTTAAGTGCGACGGAAGCTGTCGCGTGGCCACTTGCCTCGGCGACTGCCGCATCGCGATAGAGATCCTGAAGCGCCCGGCTCGGCCCTCCCTGGAAACCGAGCACCGACCGGCCGTCTGCGCAGCTGGCCGACTCCAATTTCCAGCCCGCGGGTCCGGCCAACAGCGCCTCCGCGATTGCCGCCTCGCAGCTCAGTCCGAACGCTCCCGGATCGGTGACAGTCGGGTACCCGGGAGTAACGGGATCCGGGCTGGCGGGGGGTGGCGGCTGGGATTCGTTCCGCAGACCCGCGGCAGCGAGGCCGCCGGTGAGCAGCATCATTCCAGCCACGGCCATCAGGGCGGGAAGCTTGCGTGGCGCGATCCGGCGAATCGCCAGGTCCGAGAGGTCCAGGAAATCCTCGAGCGGAGTTTCCTGGAAGGCATTCGGAGAGAAGTCGCCCGGGGCGACCTGAACGCTGAATGACCTGCCGGGAACGAACATTTCCTGGTACGCCGACTGCGCGGCTTGCAAGTCCTCAAGAACGCTGTCGAGGAGGACCGCGTTGTCCGCAACGGCCACCACCCACCACGCCCTGGGGAGCGAAGCGCTGCTGAGTTCGAAGGCTGCGATGAAGTCGCTTCCAAGATGAATTCGCGCGGCTTCCACTGCGCAACGGATTCGGCCCCGCTCTCCGGGAAGCCGGAATGCGCCAATATGTGTCGCGCCGTCCCCGGGAATCTTGGTCCAATGGGTGGCCCCCGAGTTCTCCAGCGCCTTCCGTATCGCCTTGCGCTCCGGGCGCCGGAACGCGAACCAGGCGCCGCCAAACGCGTAGACCCTTTCGTGCCATGCGAAGGCGTAGGACCAAGGCTCCGAAGATGCCTGCCTCGGGGCCTCAGCCTGTCGCTGCCGAGATTCGGCGGCCGAGCCGGTTTGGTCTCCCTCTGCCGCTTCCGGCGCCGCGATTCGCGGCGGGATCCGGTTCCCGGAAGGGCGACGGAGGTGAGCCATTGCACCGCTGGTCATGGAATCGTCCGGGCGGAAACGAAGAGATAGAGGCGGGTCCTCGTGCTGTCGGAGGCCCGGCTGCCGCCGAGCAGGAGCAGCCCGGAGTGGCCGATATCTTCGCTGGTACCGCCGGCCCTGCGCTGCTCGTAGCCGGCGAGAATCGCCAGCTCGTCGTCTTCGATGACGAAGTCGTGGGTCAGCCTGCGCTCGTCCACCGTTGCGAGCTGGACCTTGCTTTCGGCGTTGGCCTGGTATGGCACTAGTCTGACGAGATCGCTGGCGACCAGCGACAGGGTCAGGTGCACCTTGCCGGGCTCGATCAGGCGGGGGAGAACCGAGATCGACATCCCGGTGTCCAGGGTTTCGGATTCCACGGACGTTGTGCTGCCCTCTCCGGTCACGGTGACCGTGACGCGGCTGACGATGTCCTGTCTGCGGCTAAGACGGATGGGCACCGGAGAGCCGTGCCGGGTGATCGCGTTGGCAGTCCGGTAGTCGATGACGCGGTTGGTGCGGGAGAGCGCCCGGAGCATTGCCGTCGAGCCGGCGTAGCGGGCAAGGCCGCCGGTGGCCGAATCCAGAATTTTCACGGATGCGACGCCGGGCGCCGTGGAGGCCGATTCCCGGCCAAGCTGCAGTTCGACCCGGTCGCCGAGCACGGATGCAAGAAGGTTCAGCGACAGGCCGTGATCATCGAGGTTGGTGACATCGAGGAACGCTACGGCCACCTGGATCGAGATGCGGGCATCGAAGATGGCGTTGGCGCGTGCGAGGTATTCCGACACTGCCGCATGCACGCTGGGCGGGGCGTTGACGCTGACGAGACCGGCGCTCGGTGACATATTGTACGTGCCTCGGTCGACAATTCCGGCGAGAGTCGCGTCGATTTCCTGCCAGGCGGAGGACTCCAGCTGAACACCCGTGGACAGGGAGCCGGTTTCGGTGCCCGCATCCGCTGTCTCTAGCGAAAGGCTGGATTGGGCGACCGAGGCGCGTACCGAGTAGGTCTTGAACACACGGTCGAAGATGGTCACCACGCCGTTTCGGAATATCCATCCGGTGTCCCATTGGCTGCCCAGAAGATCAAGAAATCCCGAGAGAGGCCCGCTGTAGCGGATCGCGGGAGCCCCCTCCCGGATGCGGGACTGTTCCTCCGGCAGCCCCGCATCAAGCGCCACGGGAATGCCGGTTGCCTTTGTGATTCGCGCCGCAACCTCGCTGGAAGGAAGTTCCCCTCCGGTGGTCCATGAGAAACCCTCCGGCCCTTCTACCCGGGTGGGGAGGGAAGCTTCCGGCTCGACAACGGCGCCCACCCTTCCGAGATACGGAGCCGACTCGCGGAGCACCCGGCTAACGGACGGGTCGGTCGACGTTGCGGCTTCCGCTCGGCTGGCCACCTCCTCTTGAAGCGTTGCGAGGGCTTCGCTGCCAGGACCGGCTTCGTCGCATCCTGCGGGGAGGACAGCCGCAACGAGGAGCGCGCATCTGCGGGTCGCGTCCATGGCCGCAACGCGAACGGAGGTCGAACGCATTCCCGTCACTCCGCCATCAGCCGGACGATGCCGTTCGGGTGCAGGCTCAGGACAGGGCGGGGATTCGTATGCTCGAAGCCCGCCATCAGCCATTCGAGCGCCGCCTCGAACTCGCCCTCGAACGAAGCTTCCGTAGTGATCTCCCAGACCGGATAGGTCTCAGGTTTTTGTGCGGTTCTTCCTGCGCGGATTGCAAAGCGCGACACGGCCTCGAACAGGGTTTCTCCTGGATGCACGCGCCAGGGCTCGGCACGCAATGCGCCGAGCGGGGGGATGGCCGCGGGCTGAGTAGGCAGGGCCACGGCGTCGTCGTCGGGTCGCTCCTCCGGAAGCGGCAGGACATCCGGCGCCGGCGCCCCGGGCAGGGCATGCAAGGGGAATGCCGCTTCCGCATCTGGTGCCCTGGGCGGAGGGCCGGAGCCGTGCACGTTCTTGGTCAGCACGACCTCCGAGCCGGATTGGGCGGTGATGACGATTCGGCTTCGGCTTTCGTCCGAAGGCGCGAGGCCCTGGATGCCCT
Organism: Rhodobacterales bacterium; assembly: GCA_965222665.1. Classification (GTDB taxonomy): domain Bacteria; phylum Pseudomonadota; class Alphaproteobacteria; order Rhodobacterales; family CAZPXZ01; genus CAZPXZ01. The sequence continues at coordinate 2,153,551 of CBDCUM010000012.1, read as the reverse complement.
GGCATCCCCCCATGAAGAGGGTGGACAGAAGCGGGATCAGTAGGCAGTCGTTCTTGTTCATGTGTCCGGCCGGTGGGTTCTTGCGGCTGCGGTAGAGTTGGGCCGGTTCCGAAGTGAAGATCAATCCCGAGGTCAAGCTGACCACGCAAACACCTCACCGTGTCAGTGAGATAGATACTGTGTTGGGGTGTTGTTACCAGGGGCAATTCGGTTCGAAAAAAGACGCGAAAAAAGACGTTCCTAAAGTATTCAGGTTTTATTCGAATATCCGGACTCAGAACCTGCCGATCCACTCCCGGTGGGTGCCGAACGCAGGAACGCCTCCATATGCAGTGCCGCCCGTTCGGGAGGATGGGTGAACGAATCACCAACCGGGCATGCGCGGCGTGCAAGGCATCCTCCGGAGCGGCATTCCCGCCCCGATTCGCCTTGCAGCCAGGCACGGCAACGGCCGGCGTCAAAGGAGCCGCCGGCAAACGCATCGACAGGACACGCGCCGAGGCAAGGGCGCGATTCACACCGGTTGCAGGGCTTCTCGCGAGCCGGGCGCCGTGGCAGGGCGATGCGATTCCGGAAGCCGATGGCGCCACGACAGGAATACCAGAGCCCGAAATCCGCGTGCACAAACATGCCGAGGGGTGAAGACCAAACCGGTTCCGCACGGCTGGACCAGCCAAGGAACGGCCAATACGGAGGTCCCTCATCCGGAAAGACGGCGAGGCCCCCGAGTTCCACCGCCGCGGCCCCGATGATCCTGTGGCTCCAGCGGTCAAGGGGATCCGGCCTGCCGTCGTGGCTCTCCGGGGATTCCCGGAAATGGCGCCAGGCTTCCGGATTCGCCGCGGTGGCCAGTACCAGGGAGCGGATGCCGGGCGGAGCGGCGTCGTCCGGATGAACTGCCAGTCCGCTTGCCCCTAAACCCTGTGCCGCGAGCAACGCGCGGGCCCGCTCGAAGCGCGTGGCCATTACCGCAATCGGTTCAGAAAGGGCAGGGACAGGGACCAGCCAAGCCGCGTTGGCCGTGCGTCCTGAACCGTGTCGAGGCCGATGGCCATGTCCGTGTGCCCGTCGCGGGGCTGGTCGACATAGGTGCCGAAGATGCGGTCCCACCAGGGAAGGTTGAACCCGTAGTTGGCGTCGGTTTCCGGACGGTGGACAGAATGATGCACGCGGTGCATGTCCGGGGTCACCAGGACCCACCGGAGGACCCGGTCGATCGGCCGGGGAATGGTGATGTTTGCGTGGTTGAACATTGCGGATCCGTTCAGGACGATCTCGAACAGGATGATGGCAATGGCCGACGGCCCCAAGGCATAGACCGCGCCGATCTTCAGGCCCATGGAGAGGGCGATCTCGATGGGATGGAACCGGATCGCGGTGGTCACGTCCATGTCGCGGTCCACGTGGTGAACCCGGTGGATGCGCCAAAGCACAGGGATCTTGTGGCTGGCGACATGCTGGCCATAGATCAGGAGATCGAGCAGGAGCATTGCGAGCGCGATTTCGATCCAGCCCGGAGCGTCCCAATGGTTGAACAGCCCCCAGCCGGATTCCCGCGCATCCCACGCCGCGCCGACCGCGGCGGCCGGGAAGAGGATGCGGACCACCGCCGAATCCAGAATCACGATCATCCAATTGGTGAACCAGCGGCGGGGCTTCGAAACGCGGAGCCGCCGCCTGGGAGCGCTGAGCTCCCACAGCGCCAGCACCGCGAACACCGAGCCGAATGCCGCCACGCGAATCATGACCTCGTGGTCCATGAAAGAAAGGCTCATTTGAATTCTCCGAAGCTGCTGCGGGCGCCGAATTCGCGCGTGGCCGGCCGCCGGAGGCCGGGAGTCGTTGCGGGCTCCGTCCGCCCGCGCCCCAGTGCGCCCTGAATCAATATTTTGCGCAGCTGGGGAAGGCGTTCAAGTGCTCGCGCTGCCCCGATCCGTGTACGGGACGGGACCCTGCCGGGCACGCTCGCCGCGAGCGCATAGGCTTCCACCAGCGCAATCCGAAGGACATTGTCCCGGCGGCGGCTCCGAGCGTACGCGGAGAGAAGGCGCTCGCTGCCGGGATCCAGCCCCTCGCTGACAGCCCGCTCGGCAAGAAGCCGAAGCGCAGCCGCATCCGCGAGCGAAAGATTCAGCCCCTGCGCGCCGACAGGCGACAGGCAGTGGGCTGCCTCGCCCGCCAGTGCGATTCGCTGCGCCAAGAGGCTCCGCGCGACAAGGAACGATTCGGGCCAGGACCTCGGTTGTGTCTCGATTTGGAGACAGGGATCCTCCTCGCCTACGAATTGGTTGAAGGACGCTTCGCATTCGGCCTGGCCTTGCCGCAACAGGCTTGACGCTACCGGGCCGGGCAGGACCCAGACCACGGCGACCCTGTCCCCTTGCAGGGGAACCAGCGCCGCAGTCTGGCCTTCGCCGTGAAACTCTCTGCAGACGCCGGCTACGGCACGGCGGGAAGCCGCGACAAACGCAATCGCCCGTCGTCCGTGGCTCCATTGGCGGATCTGGATCCCGGCCCCTTCGCGAGTCGGGGATTGCCGGCCGTCGGCGGCAACGACAAGCTGCGCCCGAATTCTCCGTCCATCCTCCAGGAGCGCAAACACCCCATCCCTTCTGCGGGAAAGGGCCCGAATTCGCGCCGGCTGGATGCGTTCCAGCAGTGCGGTCTCCGCTGCTTCCGCATCGATTGCCTCACGTAGCGCGGAATTGGGAACATTCCACGCCAGCGCCTCGGCGCCGATATCCGCGGCCTGGAACCGAACCGGCGTCCGTCGTGAGCCAGCCTCCGCGAAACGGAACTCGGCAATGGGGTGCGCTGCACTTCCGATTCGCTCCCAGACGCCAAGGGATTGCAGGAACGCCCGCGATTCCGGCAGCAGGGCGACTGAACGTCCCGCCTCGACCGCTGTCGCTCCGCGTGGCACCGGGTCGACGCATATGGTGCGGAGCCCGGCGCGGGCGAAGGCAAGCGCGATCGAGAGCCCGGCGCTGCCGGCGCCGGCAACGAGCGCGTCCGTCTCTGCCTTCCCTTGCATGCCCCGGATCCGTGGATCAGCTCCTGCGGTGCCGAAGGCGTCAGGGCTTCGCGTCGCCTGCAGGCTCAGCCGGTGCGAATCGTATGGCGAGGCCGTTGATGCAATAGCGCAGGCCTGTGGGCCTGGGGCCGTCCGGAAACACATGCCCCAAATGGGCATCGCAGCGGTCGCAGTGGACTTCGGTGCGTCGCATGAACAGACTGCCGTCCCGGCGCTCTCCGATCCGGGCTCCTGGAGCTGGCCTGTTGAAGCTTGGCCATCCCGTTCCCGAGTCAAATTTGTCCGTCATGTCGAAGAGCGGGGCGTCGCAGCAGGCACAGAGGAATCGTCCGGGCGCCTTTGGAAAATTGTCGTTCGTGAATGGCCGCTCGGTTCCGGCCCGGCGCGTGACGCGATACGTTTCCGGCGTGAGCATCGCCCGCCACTCGGCGTCGGAACGCGTGATCTTGTCTTCCATTTTGGTCTCCTGGTTCCTGTTCGGCGCCGAGGCCGGAAGCCAAACCGGTCAGCAACGGCAATCGGGCAAGCCCTTTGGCGAAAGCCCGTCAATTCTTCTATAATACGCAAGTGACCCCGTCGGGGAGGGAGGGTTGTCATGAATGTGCGGCAGATACTCGCCGGGAAACCTTCGAATTCCGTGGAAACCGTTACCGAGGGACAGTCGGTCGCGGATGCTGCCTTGAAGCTGGCGGACAAGCGGATCGGCGCGCTGATTGTAAGGCCGGATGCGGGCTCGGCGAGCGAGTTCACCGGCATCCTTTCCGAGCGCGATATCGTACGCGCATTGGCGCGGCAGGGATCTGCCTGCCTGGAACAGCCGGTATCCGATTTCATGACCCGCAACGTCATCTGCGCAGCGCCATCGGACAGCCTGGACAGTGTTCTCGCGACCATGACGCAGCGCCGGTTCCGCCATATGCCGGTGACCGTGGAGGGAGGCCTCGTCGGCGTCATATCCATCGGCGATGCGGTCAAGGCGCGGATCGACGGTCTTGAGCGTGAGAACGCTGCTCTCGCCGAGTGGATCAAGAGCGGTTGAGCCGCAATTCAACGGTCCCCGAATGACGAGGATTGGTCTTTATCCCGGGACGTTCGATCCCATCACCTGCGGGCATGTCGACATAATACGTCGTGCCGGGGTGCTGGTCGACCGCTTGATCGTCGGGGTTGCGCGGAGTGAAGACAAGAATCCACTTTTTCATGTTGACGAACGCGTAGCGATGCTGCGCCAGGCCACCTTGGCACGGGGCCTCGATATCGAGGCGGTGCCATTCGACGGATTGTTGATGCAGTTTGCGGAGAAAGTCGGCGCTTGCGTTCTCATTCGCGGTCTGCGGGCGGTTTCCGATTTCGAGTACGAGTTTCAGATGGTGGGCATGAACCGGGCAATCAGCGAGGATATTCAGACGGTGTTCCTGATGGCAGGAGCGGAGTATCAGGCGATCTCGTCGCGCCTCGTCAAGGAAGTCGCACGATTTGGGGGCGATGTGTCCCGCTTTGTGCCACCAGCCGTGCATGCCCAGCTCGCACATAAATTTGCCGGAATTGAGCCATGATTGGCTGGCATCATGCGGCGAACTGCAATTTCTCGCGCATTCTGGAGATTCGGAATGAAACACCTCTTAGCTGTCCCCCTTCTCTTGGCTAGCCTCGTTATGGGGTCTTCCGGCGTTCTGGCCTCCGAGGCAAACCATCTGGAGATCCAGCTCGATGGCGGCACCGTGCTGATTCGCCTCCGGTCGGACCTTGCGCCCCAGCATGTGGCACGCATCACCGAACTGGCGAATTCGGGCTTTTATGACGGTGTGGTCTTTCACCGGGTGATCAAGGGATTCATGGCGCAGACCGGTGATCCCACCGGGACCGGGCGCGGCGGCTCCGGCAAGCGCCTGCCGGCGGAATTCACGTCAGAGCCTTTCCACCGGGGCACGGTCGGGATGGCGCGTTCCCAGCATCCGGACAGCGCTGACAGCCAATTCTTCATCTGCTTCGACGACGCGCCGTTCTTGAATGGCCAATACACGGTCTTCGGGGAAGTGGTTGCGGGCATGGAGCATGTTGACCGGATCAAGGCCGGAGATGCTGCGCAAAACGGCGTGGTGGAGAATCCGGATCGAATGCTGCGCGTGCGCACCGTGCAGCGGGGGGCGGACCAGTGATGATGAGAGACGGAGCACTACTGGGCGCACTCGCTGCCGTCCTGCTATGCGCCTCGGCGGGCGTCGGCTCGGCTGGAGCGGAGGAGCCGCCGGCCAATTGGCTGCGCGAATGGCCGAAAACCGATTTCGCCGCGTCCAACGTCTCTTTCGGGGAGATCATATCCGGCGGGCCACCGAAGGACGGCATTCCCGCCATTGATGTTCCGCGCTTCATTCCGGCAGTCGCGGCGGGGGGGTCGCTCCACGATAACGAACCGGTGCTCACCCTGATCTATCGGGGTGCCGCCCGTGCGTACCCAATTCGATATCTCATGTGGCACGAGATCGTTAACGACGTGGTCGGAGGGGAACCGGTCGCGGTTACCTATTGCCCGCTGTGCAATTCGGGACTTGCCTTCAAGTCTACGGTTGGTGGTAGGGATCTCACATTCGGGGTTACCGGAAAGTTGCGGAATTCCGACTTGATCATGTACGACCGCCAGACCGAGAGTTGGTGGCAGCAATTCGGGGGTCGGGCCATCGTCGGTGACTTCGCGAAGTCCAACGCGGAGTTGCAACCCATTCCCGTCTCCCTTGAGAGCTGGGGCGCCTACAAGGCACGCGACATTGAGGGCAAGGAAGTTCTCGCAGTCGGGGAGTCGTGGAGCCGACCATACGGCAAGAACCCGTATGAGGGATACGATTCCCTGTCGCGTCCGTGGCTGTACCAGGGCGACCTGAGCGGGATTGCGGAGCTCGGGCTGAAGCCTCTGGACAGGGTCATCTGCGTCAAAGACCAAGCCTGGCCGTTGGAACGCATCCGTGAGGAGGGCGTGATTCGCGAAGCGGGCGTGGTTATTTCCTGGAACGGGAATTACCATGCCTCTGCACTCGACACGGCAATGATCCAGGAAGGCAGGCTGATACCAAGCGTGGAGGTGGTGGATGGCGACGGAAACCCGGTTGCGCACGAGATCATCTTTGCATTCGTGTTTCACGCATTCATGCCGGACGGCGTCTGGCATCTCGGGCCCCCGGCAGACGTGGCAGAGGGAACCGAGGCGACAAGCGTAGAGTAGCGCCCTGGAAGCCGAAACCGACCCGTACGGGTTCGTCCTTCCGGAAGACAGGATCGCCTTACGGCCCGTTGCGCCGAGGAGTTCTGCGCGAATGCTGGTCGCGCGTCCGAACCGCGCGGTGCGGGATCTCTTTGTCTGCAATCTTCCGGAGTGCCTCGAGCCAGGAGACTTGCTCGTCGTCAACGATACCCGCGTTCTCCGAGCCCGCCTTCGTGGCACGCGGCTTCGGGAAGGGGGACGGGCCAAGGTCGAAGTCACGCTCCTCCGAACGCTTGGCGGCGGGTCGTGGCGGGTGCTCGCGAGACCGCTGAAGCGTCTGCGAAGCGGAGACGAACTCGTCTTCGGAGAGGCCCTCCGCGCCACGGTCACCGGTCGTTCCGACCGCTCTGCCACGCTGGCATTCAACCGGGAAGGAGAGGATTTCCAGCGCGCCCTGCAGCAAATCGGCGAGGTGCCGCTGCCCCCCTACATCACCCGTCGCCGGGACGCCGACGGGCACGACGCCGAGCAGTATCAGACAATTTTTGCGGAACTGCCGGGGGCGGTCGCCGCGCCAACGGCCGGCCTGCATTTCGACAGTGCGCTTCTCCGCTCCTTGTCGGAGCGTGGCGTGCGGCTAACCCGGGTGACCCTCCATGTCGGCGGGGGAACATTCCTGCCTATCCGGTCCGGCAAACCGGACCCTTCGTCTGTGGACGCGGAGTGGGGAACGATCCGCGCAGGGGCTGCAGCGGAAATTCGTGCCGCCCGTGACCGGAACAACCGAGTAATCGCGGTCGGAACCACGTCCTTGCGATTGCTCGAAACAGTCGCCGCAGAAAGCCAATCGCTGCGGGCGTGGGAGGGCGAGACATCGCTCTTCATACAGCCGGGGTACCCGTTCCGGGTCGCCGACGGTCTGTTCACGAACTTCCACCTTCCGCACTCGAGTCTGTTCATGTTGGCATGCGCTTTCATTGGCATCGAACGGTGCCAGAGCGTTTACCGGCATGCCCTGGACAATGGCTACCGCTTCTATTCCTATGGCGATGCCAGCCTGCTCTTGCGGCAGTAGGGGCAGTACTGTGCGTTTCCCGACAAAGGCGTGTCGCATTTGCGCATGTTCCCGCTTCTCGCGCAGCGCAAAATGCCGCGCTCGCGCCAATGCGCGTTTTACTCGGGCAGGGACACGCAATGTATTCCGTGCTGCGCGATTCGTGGGCCCTCATGCTCGGGACGGCCATGATCATGACCGCCCACGGGCTCAGCACCACGCTGATCGGCGTACGTGGGGCGAATCTGGCGTTCGGAGACCTGCAGCTCGGCCTGGTCATGTCGGGCTACTTCATAGGGTTTGCCGCTGGCTCGGCAATCGCACCCATCCTGATTCGCCGAGTCGGCCATGCCCGCGTATTTTCCGCGTTCGCATCGGCAGCCTCCGCGACCCTCATCCTGTTTCCCGTATATGAGACGGCCGGTTTCTGGTTCTTTCTTCGGCTCCTGAACGGCACCTGCATGGCCGGGTCCTACGTGGTCGCCGAGGCGTGGCTGAACGGAATTAGCACGGACCGGAACCGCGGGCAGACGCTCGGCCTGTACATGCTCGTCCAGCTCGCCGGGATCGTCGTTGGGCAGGTTCTTCTCGGTGCTGGAGATCCGGGGGGGTACGGATTGTTCATTCTGGCCACAGTCGTTGTTTCCCTTGCCATCGGACCGGTGCTTCTCAGCGCGGCGCCCGTGCCGGTCCACGACACGATCCGGCCAATGTCGTTCCGGGCGCTGCTGCGCGCCTCGCCCCTCGCTTTCTTCGGCATGATCTTCATGGGCCTGCTGTTCAGCACCACGTCCGCGATGATGGCGGTATTCGGCGTGAGCACCGGACTCTCCGTGGCGGAAATTGCGGCGCTGGTCTCGGCGTTTTACATCGGAGGCACCCTTTTCCTGTATCCGATCGGCTGGCTGTCGGATCGCGTGGGCCGACGTCCGATCGTCATCCTGCTGTCTTTCGCAGGCGCCGCCGCGGCGCTGGCGGCCGGACTGGCCGGCTTCGGCGGGTGGCTGCTGATTGGCGTCGTCGGGATCATGGGCGCGGCGATTTCGCCGCTCTACTCCGTCCTTGGAGCCCATGCCAACGATCGAATGGACCCGGGCCAGATGGCAGCCTGCAGTGCCCGGTTGATCTTTCTGCAGGGAGCCGGTGCCGCGGCCGGGCCGCCCATGGCGGGGGCGGTGATGTTGGCCATCGGCCCTTCCGCGTATTTCCCGCTCATCGCGATGCTCTCGGCTTCGCTCGGCGCCTTTGCGGCGTGGCGCGTCACCCGAACGGAGCCCGAATCCCAGGATGACACGGTCGACTTTGCACCACTTCCCCTCAGAACCACCGTCATGGCGGCCGAGATGTATGCGGACGCCATACAGGAGGATGGCTCAAGCCCGCCCCGCAGTTGACTTGGCATGAATTGCCCCATCTGCCAGAACGAAACCGCAAGACGGCTGCCGAATCCCTGCAGTTGCGGTCCGCACGGAGTGCCTCCTTGCCGCAGGCCGACGGACTCGCCGTTCGCGCTTGCTTCACGGTGGGTATAGTGCTCTCGATGAGATGAACAGCCGCGGGATGCCTGCCGCGGCTGGCCGTACAGCCATATGGGAGGGAAGGAATGCCACAGCAGCGCGGAGACTTGGCAGGCATTGCGTGGCGTGAGAAGCCGTTCGCGCCGATGGAGGAGGTGCGTTCCTGCACGGTCGCCGAAAGCGGATTGCAAGGGGATTTCCGCGCCAAGGATCCCGGCGGAAGTCGGGCTGTAACGCTCCTGTTCGAGGACCAGTGGCGCGAGGTCTGCGAGGAACTGGGGCAGTCGCTTTCCTGGACGTCGCGGCGGGCCAATTTCCTGATACGCGGGATGTCCAATCCCGGTGCTGCGCCGCAGCGGATCCGTGTCGGTGGCGTGGTGCTGGAAGTTACGGGCGTGTGCGATCCCTGCAGCCGGATGGACCGCGCATGGGAAGGATTGCGAGCGACACTCGCGAAGCGAGGCCGTGGCGGATTGACCTGCCGCGTGGTCGAGGCAGGGAATGCGTCTCTCGGGGATCGAATCGCCGTGTTCGCAGTTCCGGCGCCGGATCGATCCGGCGAAGGGCGTGATTTGCCATCGGAAGTCTTGCGATTCTGGTTCGAGGAGGTCCCGCCGGAGAGGCGCTTCCAGGTTGATGAGAACGTGGACCGAGTGATCCGGGATCGCTTTTCCGCGCTTCACGATGCTGCGCTTGCGGGCGCGCTGGAAAGCTGGGAGGAGGAAGCGGAGCGCGCGCTTGCCCTTCTGATTCTGCTGGACCAGTTCTCCCGCAACCTGTTCCGAGGAGACGGACGTGCCTTTGCGGCGGATGCGGCGGCGCGGGGAATTGCGCATCGTTCGATTGCGCGCGGATTCGACCGCGCGGTCGGCGAGGAGAAGCGTATGTTCTTCTACCTGCCGTTCATGCATTCGGAAGATCTGGTCGACCAGGACCGCTGCGTTGCGCTCGTGAGGGAAAATCTCCCAAACAACGAACTGGGTCTGTATCATGCCGGCAAGCACCGCGAAGTGATCGCGCGCTTCGGGCGGTTTCCGCACCGCAATGAGGTAATGGGAAGGCCGGCGACCGAAGATGAGGCGGCTTTTCTGGCGGGGGGCGGTTACGCTCCTTAGGCGATTCGCGGCTTACGGTGCCGCATGCGGCAATGGAAGCGACTTGCGATGCCAGAGAACCGACTTGACGTGATCGTGATTGGTGCTGGCCCTGGAGGCTACGTGGCGGCAATCCGGGCCGCCCAGCTGGGGAAGCGGGCAGCAATTGTCGAGCGCGAGAATCTGGGCGGAATCTGCCTGAATTGGGGATGCATACCCACCAAGGCGCTGCTTCGTTCGGCCGAAGTCTTCCGTCTTGCGCAGAACGCGGCCGCGTTTGGCCTGACCGTGCAGGGCGTCGGCTATGACGTCAAGGCGATGGTTGCCCGCTCCCGCAAGATCGCCGGGCAGTTGAACGCCGGCGTCAAGCATCTCCTGCGCAAAAACAAGGTCGCGGTGCGCATGGGCGAAGGCCGTTTGCTGGATCCGGGCGTGGTCGAGGTACGGGGAGCAAGCGGTGCACCCGAGCGTCTCGAAGCCCCCGACATCATTCTCGCGCCTGGCGCCCGGGCCCGCGAGCTGCCCGGTCTTGAGGCCGACGGAAGGCTGGTCTGGAACTATCGCCATGCGCTCGTGCCGGACTCGATTCCCGCGCGGCTTCTGGTGATCGGGTCGGGAGCGATCGGCATCGAGTTCGCGCATTTCTACTGCGCGCTCGGTGCGGAGGTCTGCGTCGTGGAACTCCTGGACCGAATTCTTCCGGCGGAAGACTCTGAAATCTCCGCTTTCGCGGCAGGCGCCTTCGAGAAGCAGGGGATGGAACTCCTGACGGGCGCAAGGGTTGTCAGCCTCGAACGGGGGGACAACACCGTAGCCGCGGAACTGGAGCATGGCGGGAAGGCCATTCGGAGGGAATTTGACCGCGTCGTTTCGGCTGTCGGCATAACCGGCAATGTCGAGAATCTGGGACTGGAGGAAGCGGGCGTGCCCGTGGAACACGGCCATATCGTCGTGGACCGCCAGTGCCGGAGCGGCGTGAAAGGTGTGTGGGCGATCGGAGATGCGGCAGGACCGCCTTGGCTCGCCCACAAGGCTTCTCACGAAGGCATTTCGGTGGTGGAGGCAATCGCCGGCGAGGAGCCGCACTGGCTGCAGGCGGGAACGGTTCCCGCGTGTACCTATTGCCACCCGCAGGTCGCATCCATCGGTCTTTCGGAGACCGCAGCCGTTGACCGTGGCCGTGAGGTGCGCGTCGGCCGGTTTCCACTCATCGGAAACGGCAAGGCGATCGCTCTCGGCGATTCGGAGGGCTTCGTGAAGACCGTGTTCGACGCCCGCTCCGGTGCGCTGCTCGGGGCGCATATGATCGGACCCGAGGTCACCGAGCTCATCCAGGGATTTGCCGTGGCGATCACGCTGGAGACAACCGAGGCGGAGTTGATGCAGACGGTCTTCCCGCACCCAACGGTTTCGGAGGCGATGCACGAGTCCGTGCTCGACGCTTATGGCCGCGCCATCCACTACTAGTCCACTTCCCGGCGGCAAGGCCCCAGCCGCCAAGGCTTCGGCGCTGCGGCACCCCGAGAAGGCGCACCGGCCGGATTCCCGCACGCCGCGGAAACCGCCCTGGATCCGCGTCCGCGCGCCGAGCGGCGAGGGATACACGCGGACATCCAGGATCGTCCGGGAGAACGGCCTGGTCACGGTCTGCCAGGAGGCGAGCTGCCCGAATATCGGCGAATGCTGGAGCCAGGGACACGCCACGTTCATGGTCATGGGAGACACGTGCACCCGCGGCTGCGGATTCTGCAACGTCGCAACGGGAAGGCCGGATCCGTTGGACTTGTTCGAGCCGGCGAAGGTCGCGCATGCGGTGGAGCGCCTCGGGCTCAGCCACGTCGTCGTGACCTCGGTGGACCGCGACGATCTGGACGATGGAGGAGCCGAACATATCGCCCGCACGGTCCGGGCCATTCGTCGGCGGACTCCCTCGACAACCATTGAAGTTCTGACACCGGATTTCCTGCGGAAGGAGGGAGCGCTGGAGAAGGTTGTGGAGGCTCGGCCCGATGTATTCAACCACAACCTTGAGACGGTGCCGTCGCTGTACCCCACGGTGCGACCGGGAGCCCGCTACTTCCATTCCCTGCGTCTCCTCCAGCGGGTGAAGGAGCTTGATTCGAAGAGCTTCACCAAGTCCGGACTGATGGTCGGACTTGGGGAGAACCGCATGGAAGTCCTGCAGGTGATGGACGACATGCGCTCGGCCGATGTGGACTTCCTTACCGTGGGACAGTACCTGCAGCCGACGCCCAAACATTATCCGCTTGCACGGTTTGTTGCTCCCGACGAATTTGCCGCTCTCGAAAGGACCGCATACGCCAAAGGGTTCCTGATGGTTTCGGCATCGCCGCTAACCCGCTCCTCCTATCATGCCGGTGAGGATTTCGCGGCATTGGCAGAGCGGCGTCGGGCGCGGCCCGGCGACTAGCAGTCGCGCAGCCACGCTTCCGACGCGCGATCACATGCCGGGGCATGAGGAAAAGCGCCGGGTCGGCTACCGCGCGGAGCAGATGTATTCGCTGGTTGCCGACGTCGATTCCTATGCGGACTTCTTGCCCTGGTGCGGGGCCTCGCGGATCTACCAGCGAATGCCAACTCCGGATGGAACGGGAGAAGTCGTTCTGGCGAGGCTGCTGATCTCCTTTCGCGTGTTCCGGGAAACCTTCACGTCACGGGTTACGCTACATCCCTCTACCCGGACCATCGATGTCGAGTATCTCGACGGCCCGTTTCGCCATCTGGACACGCACTGGCAGTTCGAGCCGCTTGATGGCAATGCCTGCGAAGTGGATTTCAGTGTGGATTTCTCGTTTCGAAATGCGGTGCTCGAAAAGATTGTCGGCGGACTCTTCCACCACGCAATGGAGAGGATCGTCACCGCCTTCGAGGAGCGCGCCCAGGAATTGTACGGTGCCGCCGACGGTCGCGGGAACGAGTAACAGCCTTGGCCGGGCGAGAGAAGAACAGTTGGCGGTCGGGACTGATCTACGATCGTGCCGGTACACCGTCGCATCCATTTCGCGGTTCACCGGAGTGCGGAATGACAACGCTCCTCCTCGTGCAGCTGCGCTAGCCCCCGACGCCGGTGACTCGTTGGTACAGCCCGCATTGTGTGCCATGTTCCGCGCATGACCGTACACTACGCACCCCCTGGTGCTGCGACGCATCATCGCGCTTGGAAGAGCCGCATCCGGCCCCCCCCCCCCCCCGGAAGCGACCTCGGAACTCGTACGTAGTTCCCCTTCGTTTCGCAGGGGAGGCGGGGGGCGCGGCTTTCTCGATGCAGGCGCGGCGGCGTCCCGGCAGGAAATCACCGTATCGAGAGAGTCGCCCCGAGCCTGAACGTCCACCGGACGTCATGAATTTGGCGCGCCGACACGGCTCCATCGCCAATATGCACGCCAAGTCCGACCCGACCGGTCGCGAGATTGGATGCGAGCCAGGACAATCCCACTCTCCGAGGTCACGAACGCGCGTGTTTCGGCCGTCGTCGATGCCTACCCGCCCGGTATTCGCGAGCGGGTGTTGCAATTGCGCCAGCTGGTGCTGGATACGGCAGAGGAACGGGCCGAGCTCGGTTGCTTTGCGGAAACGCTGAAATGGGGGGCGACGCTGGTTGACCCGGATCGGCTGTGCAGTTCGGCCGGGCTGGAAGGCGTCTCGGCCTGAGGAGTACAGGCTACTCGTTCATTGCCCGACCAGGCTGGTCGCAGCGTTCAGGGAACTGCACCGCGGCACTCCGGTGTTCGATGGCAACCGCGCTATCGTTTGCCGGTAGAGTCGGGGGCTGGCGCGCCCGCGGTAGGGTCCGGTGGCAGTTCCGGCGCTTTCGCGACGGGCCTCAGTCCGGCTCCCTTGGCTACGTTTCCAGTCCCCCGCTCCCCGAACCCGGCGTGCCGATTTCCGGCACCGGGCTCTCCAGTGGGATCATGCACTTCGCACACGGGCGACGAGTTCCAGCAACAGCAAGGGTCTTGGCCGCATGGGTTCGGCCGCGAGGAGCTGCACGGCTCCCGCCTTGACTGTGGCTGCGGCCTCGCCTGCCAGCAAGCCTGTCGACGCCTTGATGGTCCGAGACCTCGGACGCCGGAGAAACCACCGCCGCCGGGGACCCGCCCTTCACTTCCGCATGTGATGCGTCCAGGCTCTCCGGCATTCTCCGGGGTAATAGGCCATGCCACTCCCGATACCTGTCGCCCTTCAACATCCTTCCTCACCTGGGGTCCCTTTCCTCGACCGGTATTACTCGGCGTCGCCAGTAGTACGGACCCCTCCGCCACCCTGCCGGCCCAGCCTGCCCCTCACGGGGGTCCGGTTGATGCGTGCACATCACCGACAGGGCTTCCCGTGTTGCCGCGTCTTCCATCTTCCATGCATGCTGGCGCCACTACCCCGGCGGGCGCGGTCTGGTGCATGTGTCGCTTCTCTTCCCAAACCGCCATCGGCCTTCCCCTAACCCAAGGAGGGTCGGCCCCCGCGTTGCCTGTTTCGAGGCCTGCTCGGCGTTCGCTTCACGCTCCGGCCTGCATGGTCGCTGAGCTGCTCAACGCAGCCCTTCTCTCCGGAGTGCTTCAGTCCATGTCGTTACCTCCACGAACCGCTCCGGCCGCTACCAGCCGGAAGGACAGTTGCTGGGTGGGATTCGCACCCACCAGGAAAACGCGCCTTTCCACGGCGCACTTGGAATCTCAGGCCTAACTTGGCCCCGCTCAAGCACTGCATTTCCCGGGCGCTCACCGGTCGGCGCCGGACCAAGCTCCCTCGGTTTGAGGGATCATTGCTCGGGCCTTGCACCGCTCGGCTGGGCAGTATCCAACCAATTGGTGCGGAGCCTTGAAAGCGCAGCGGTTGGGATGGCGGACAAATCGCCGCTATACTACCCGCGGACGCCGGATCCGGAGCCCTGATTTGAACGGCTTCGGCGGCGCCTATTCTTGGCTGAAGGCGATGATTGCGAGGTTGGTGTGATGAAGACGCTGGCGAAAGGCTTAGCCATCAGCGCGACCGCCCTCTTGGGTGGGTGCGCGCCGCAGGGCGAAGGCGAAGTGTTAGGCACTGTGGCGGGAGCCGTGATCGGCGGCTTGGCTGGCTCCGAAGTGGGAGGCGGCAGCGGGCGGGATGTCGCGATTGCCGCGGGAGCCGTTCTCGGAGCATTTCTCGGAGGGGAAGTGGGACGGCGGCTGGACGAGCATTCCCGGTTGATTGCGAACGGGGCGCAGCGACGGGCTCTCGACGAGGGCCAGGTCGGCCAGACAATCGTTTGGGAAAGCCCGGACAATTCCGGTGGGGCCGCCTCGGGGCAGGTCATCGTGCAGCAGAGCGGCCAGGATTCGGCCGGCCGAACCTGCCGCGAATACACGCATGATGTCACCATCGCGGGAGACACCGAGACGGTGATCGGCACCGCATGCCGCGGCGATGACGGCCGCTGGACGAACATTTCCTGACAACCGGATCGCCGGGACAAGTCCGGCATCGGATTTTCGGAGATGCGCTACGCTGGTTCTCGCCGGCACGGTCGGTGTTGTGCCGCCCGCGGAGCGGCTCCCGGCGGCCTTGCCTGGGGAAATGACCGCGCAAAGCCGGTCAGTGTGCGGCGTGGACCAATTCAGACAGCATTTTCAACGCCTTGATCACGCTCTTGGCTCGCACCGCAAATCTGCCTTGCGGGCCGAGTTCGAGCTTGCTGATCTTGGGGGCGCTGCCTTTGCGTACCACGGCAATATATACAAGGCCTTCCGGCTTCCATCGGGACCCGCCCGGTCCCGCAATGCCCGTGATCGCCACTGCGCAGTCGGCGCGGGAGGCCGCAAGCGCGCCCTCGGCCAATGCTTGCGCTACCTCCGCCGATACCGCTCCATGGGCGGAGATCAGCGCGGGAGAGACGTGAAGCAACTCCTGCTTCGACTCATTTGAGTAGGCCACGAAACCGCGTTCAAGCA
Organism: Rhodobacterales bacterium; assembly: GCA_965222665.1. Classification (GTDB taxonomy): domain Bacteria; phylum Pseudomonadota; class Alphaproteobacteria; order Rhodobacterales; family CAZPXZ01; genus CAZPXZ01. The sequence continues at coordinate 2,137,711 of CBDCUM010000012.1, read as the reverse complement.
CCCGGGATGAGCCGGGAATGCTTGTGACCGCACCGGCCAGGAGGCCTCCAGTGCAGCTTTCCGCGGTTGCAAGGAGAAGGCCGGCCTGGCGGTAGTCCTGCACGAGGGCAGCGGCCAGCCGAAGCGCTTCCGCTGTTGGATCAGCCGTACATTCCATGGAAGGCCCAGCCTGCGAGGAGCGTTCCCGCGCCGGCCAGCGCGCCCGCCGCGAGATCGTCCGCCATGATCCAGACGGCCCCTTGGCGCCGGTCGAAGACGGAAACCGGCCACGGCTTCAGCGTGTCGAGCAGGCGGAAGAGGGCGAAGGACAAGGCCCAACCCGGCCAAAGCGCTAGAGGACCGGCTTCAACATGGATGAGCACCGCGGAGAGCGGGAGGACGGCCAGGAACTGGCCGGCGATTTCGTCGACCACGATTTCCGGGGCGTCCCTGGCACCCTTGTCGGGAAGGCTGCGGATCGACCAGTACCCGGCCAGGGAGAAGGTGGCAAAGGCAGCCGCGACGAGCGCAAGCCCGCCAATCCATTCGAGGAACAGCGCGAGACCAAGCGCCGCAGCGGAGGCGGCGGTTCCTGGGGCCACCGGAGCGCGGCCGAGGCCGAACCCTTGTGAAATCCACGTAGGCAGCAATCGGTTGCGCGGAATTGTTGTCACTCTCGTGCCTGCAGTGTGGCGAGCGCCATTGCGGCAATTCCCTCCCCGCGGCCGGTGAAGCCGAGGCGCTCGGTGGTGGTGGCCTTGACGGAAACCCGTTCCCTCGGAATGCCCAGTTCGGACGCAACCGCCGCCCGCATTCCCTGCCGGTGCGGGGCGATGCGGGGCAACTCGCATATCAGGGTGATATCGGCGCTTAACGGCTCGAATCCGGCATTCGCGGCTCGGGCAATCGCGTCGCGCAGGAACAATTCTGACCCGCAATCCTTCCATGCGGGATCCGTGGCTGGGAAATGTTCACCGAGATCCCCCTCGGCGATGGTGCCATAGATCGCGTCCGTGAGCGCATGCAGCCCCACATCGGCATCGGAATGCCCCTTGAGGGACGGGCAGTCCGGAACGTCAACACCGCAGAGACGGGCGCCCTGTCCACTGCCGAACGCATGCACATCGAACCCCTGGCCGACACGGAGTTCCCGGTTGGCAAGGAGTGCACGCCGGGCAGACACCAGATCCTCCGGCGTAGTCAGCTTGAGATTGGACGGATTGCCGGCAACGCAGGCGACGGTGATTCCCGCCTTCGTCGCAACGGATGCGTCGTCAAAGCAGCTTTCTCCCTCCCATGCCTCGTGTGCGGCCAGAATCGCCGGGAAACGGAATCCCTGCGGAGTCTGCGCCCGGCAAAGGGAGTCGCGATCCATGGGATGCCGGCACATTCTTCGTGGGTCGACAGACCAGACTCCGTCGGAAATCCCGATCGCGGGAATGACGCCGTCATGCCTTGAAAGCGCATCCAGCACCCGCGAAATGGTGTCGTGGTCGACAAACGGCCGGGCCGCATCGTGGATCAGCACGTGTTCCGGGTGCCGGCAGGCGAGTGCGCGAAGGCCTGCGAGAGCTGAAGCCTGGCGGTGCACGCCTCCGGGCACGGGCTCGAGGAGGCCCGCCGCGACGAGTCCGCCCGCCGCCTGGTGGTAGAGGTCGCGGTCCGCTTCTGCGATTACCGGCTGCACGGTATCGATGCCGGGATGGGCAAGAAACGCTTCCAGCGAGCGGAGTACGATCGGCCGGTTTCCTATCTCGCAATACTGTTTGGGGATGGTTCCGCCCGCCCGCACTCCCCGACCGGCGGCCAAGACAACCGCCGCCGTTCTCATGTGCCTTTGCCGCCGCGGAGAGGGGGTACCTTGGGCCGTCGGAGAAGAAAGGCGGGGGCCATATCTCCAAGTGTCATGCCGGTGCCCGTGGGCTCGTCTTCATCGTTTGGCGGGTCCGCGGCCCTCGACTTTACCCGGCGCCTGGCTTCGCGCGCAGGAGGCTCGGCCGCCTTTCCGCTGCCCGCTCGGGCGGCCTTGCCGGACCGGCTGCGACTTGGCGCCCGATCCGTCCCCTTCCGCTCGTCGCGCGGAGAGTCCTCGACTACTGCCGCCGCGTCAGGATCGGGTTGCACAATTTCCAGCGTGATCCCGATGTGCTTCTCGATATCTGCCAGACTTCCGCGCTCGCTCGAATGGCACAGCGTAATCGCCACGCCGGAGCGTCCCGCCCGGGCAGTTCGTCCAATCCGATGCACATAATCGTCCGGCGTCAGCGGAACCTCGAAGTTGAAGATGTGGCTGACGACAGGAATGTCCAGACCGCGGGCGGCAACATCGGATGCGACCAGCACCCGGAACTCGGAATTGCGGAAGGCGTCCAGGGTTGCCGTTCGCTGATGCTGCTCGATATCGCCATGCAACGCGTTTGCTGGCAGCCCCTCGCTCCGGAGTGTCTCGTGGAGTTCCCGAACCGTGCGCTTGCGGTTGCAGAACACGATTGCGTTCGAGATATCCGGTTCCCGGTGCCGGAGAGCGGCCAGCAACGCGCCGGCCCGGGCGCGCCCCGAATGCCTCGATTCGCTTCCCAGGCGAATGACGCATTGCCGCACGCCTTCCACGGTGGTCGCGGGAGGCGCCACTTCCACGCGCACGGCGCCTTGCAGGAACTCATCCGCCAGGCGCGCGATTTCCCGCGGCATCGTGGCCGAGAACAGGAGCGTCTGCCGGGAGAAGGGCAGGAGCCGGAAGATGCGCTCCACGTCGGGAATGAAGCCCATGTCCAGCATCCGGTCGGCTTCATCGATGACGCAGACCTGGACGCCGGTGAGCATCAGCTTACCCCGTTCGACATGGTCGAGCAGCCGCCCGGGTGTCGCGATCAGCACGTCGACGCCGCGGTCGATCCGGGCATTCTGCTCGGCAAAGGATACGCCTCCGATCAAGAGCGCCATGGTCAATTTGTGATACTTGCCGTAGACCTCGAAACTTGAGGCAACCTGCGCAGCGAGCTCGCGGGTGGGGCAGATGACCAGGCTGCGCGGTATCCGGGCGCGTGCCCGTCCGTGGGCCAGAACCGTGAGGATCGGCAGCGTGAATGCCGCCGTCTTCCCGGTGCCGGTCTGCGCGATGCCGAGAACGTCTCGCCCCGCCAGCACCGCGGGAATGGCCTGCTCCTGGATTGGCGTTGGCTCAGTGTACCCGGAATCCGACAGCGCACTCATCACATCGGTCGAAAGCCCAAAATCCTCAAACTTCATGGCACCTCGCTAACTGGCGGCCGGAACGGCCGGCACCGGGTTGGCCCCGTGGACGCCAGTGCGCGGCACTTCAACGGTCTGGCTGCAGAATTGGTCGAGGCGGCCAGATCACGGTCCTCTTCAAACCGTTCCGGCTGCCTCAAGAGCCTGACCAAGATCACACACGATATCATCGATGTGTTCGATGCCCACGGAGAGCCGAACATATCCAGGCGTCACTCCCGTCTTCAGCTGTTCTTCCGAGCTCAGCTGGGAGTGGGTGGTGGTTGCCGGCTGAATCGCGAGGCTGCGCGCATCGCCGATATTGGCAACGTGGTACAGGAGCTTCAGCGAATCGATGAAATTCCGGCCGGCGTCCGTGCCGCCCTTGAGTTCGAAACCGACAAGGGCCCCGTAGCCGCCCTGGAGGTACTTGTCCGCCCGTTGACGGCTCTGTCCGGTCTGATGTCCGGGGTAGATGACGGTTTCGACTTCACTCCAGGTGGCGAGGTAATCGGCTACGGCTGCCGCGTTGCTGGAGTGCGCCCGCATGCGCAGCGGGAGAGTCTCCAGCCCTTGCAGCGCGAGGAATGAGTTGAAGGGGCTCGCAGCCGATCCGAGATCCCGCAGAAGCGTTACTCGGGCCTTGATGATGTAGGCAATCGGTCCCAGCGGCTTGACCGCTTCCGTCCACACGGCGCCATGGTAGCTCGGGTCCGGCTGGTTGAGCAGCGGTTGGCGCTCCGGAAACGCCTCCCAATCGAAGTTGCCGCCATCCACGAGTGCGCCGCCAATGGAATTTCCGTGGCCGCCGACATACTTGGTCGTGGAATAGAGAACCACCGCCGCGCCATGATCAAAAGGGCGGCAAAGGACGGGAGTGGCAGTATTGTCCATGATGAGCGGGATGCCCAATTCCCTGCCGATGTCCGCGACTTCCCGGATGGGAAAGACCTTCAGTTTCGGATTGGGAAGAGTCTCCGCGTAGAATGCCCGGGTCCGGCTGTCCGTCATTCTTCGGAATTCCTCCGGATCTTCCGGGTCTGCGAAACGGATGTCGAGTCCCTGCTGGCGCAGCGTGGTATTGAAGAGATTCCACGTGCCGCCGTAGAGATCCGTCGAACTCACGATGTTGTCGCCCGCAGAAGCGACGTTCTGCAGAGCAATGGCGGAGGCTGCCTGCCCGGAGGAAAGCACGAGTCCTGCTACACCGCCCTCGAGAGCTGCGAGGCGTTTCTCCAGGACATCCGTGGTCGGGTTCATGATACGCGTGTAGATGTTTCCGAGTTCCCGCAGGGCAAAGAGGCTCTCTGCGTGCTGTGTGCTTTCGAACTGGTAGGACGTGGTCTGATAGATCGGAACCGCGACCGCGCCGGTGGCCGGGTCTGACCGGAAACCCGCATGAAGAACCGCGGTCTCCGGATGCTGAAATTGATCGCTCATGGAGTCGCCCCTCGCTTTGGGATGGGATTGGCCGGATGGAAATTTGCCTCGCTGCAACGCGGTAAAGTGGCCTCGCGTTGCCAATTTGCCCCCGGTGTGGAAGCTTGCGGCAGACACAGCGGCATTGTGGCACAGTCCAAGCGATCCAGCAACCTTGACGGTGGCCCGTTCGGTGAACCGGAGATGGCGCATGTGGGCCGCGTGTGCCTCGGCCGTGCCGCACGGGTGGCGCCGGATGCGCCCGTTCCGAAGACAGTAGCGGTATTCGCGACGATGCTCGACGCATTGATGATTCGTAGCGAAGAATGTTTCGCCTTGTTTCGCGTTCCCGGCAGGCAGTGCGCGACGGGCAACTGCGGCGGCCAGCCAAGCCGGCCGGCACTTGGCAACCGGCCCGCGCCGCGTCGCGTGGTGCAACCCGCAACTGCGCAGATACCCAAGGGGAAACAAGCTCGGATTCCGATGATTCCCGACACCGGAGACGGGCAACGCAAGTCCCGAGCCACTCCAGTTACCGATGCTCCTGCGGTCCGATTCCGGTGCAGCCAGCACGTAGAGGCTGCGATTCCGCGGAGGTGTTCAAGCGTGATCCGCTTGACAGATCCACCAGTTACTTAACATGTTAATAAATCCGCAGCTGGAGGCGAACCGGAATGCCGCATCTGACCTTGGAATATTCGGGTGGCCTGGATGGCATGATCGATATTGGCGGCCTTTGCGATGCAATGCGCCAAGCGATGATCGAGACGGGGGTATTCCCGCTTGCGGGTGTCCGAGTAAGGGCGCATCGTTGCGACTTCTGGTCCATTGCGGACGGCAACCCTGCGCACGATTTCGTCGACATGTCGCTTCGGCTGCGGGCAGGGCGGCCGCTGGATGTCCGCCAGGCTGCCGCCGCGCATGTCTTCGCGGCCGCGGAGGCGTTCCTCAAGCCGGTGCTGCAATCGCGGTCTCTCGCCCTGTCCCTGGAGCTGCGCGACATGGACCCGGATCTCTCACCGAAGACCGGCACCATTCGGGACCATTTGAAGGGAACCTAGCCAATGGCAGACCTGGAGGAGAACCTCGCCGATATGGAGCGCTTCCTCGAGCGCCTTCGCGGGGCGGAAGTCCTGAACCGGATCGGCGGAAAGGATCAACCTGCGGAGGGCCGCGCCGTGTTCGCCACGGTCTCGCCGGTCGACGGAAACTCGATCTGCCGGGTTGCCAGGGGGGGCGCCGGAGACATTGACGCTGCCGCAAGAGCTGCTGCGGCCGCGTTTCCCGCCTGGCGTGACCTGCCGAATGCCGAGCGGCGGAGCATTCTTTGTCGCGTTGCCGATCTCATTGTGGATCGGGCCCGGGAGATCGCCTTGTGCGAGTGCTGGGATACCGGGCAGGCGGTGCGGTACATGTCGAAGGCGGCGATTCGCGGCGCGGAGAATTTCCGCTTCTTCGCCGACCGGTCGCCGTCCGCCCGGGACGGCCAGTTGCTTCCGTCGCCAACATTGATGAATGTCACTACACGTGTGCCCATCGGTCCCGTCGGCGTGATCACGCCCTGGAATACGCCATTCATGCTGTCGACATGGAAGATCGCGCCCGCATTGGCTGCGGGGTGCACGGTTGTCCACAAGCCGGCAGAGCTTTCACCGCTTACCGCGCGCATCCTGGTCGAGATCGCGGAGGAGGCCGGCGTTCCTCCGGGCGTCTGGAACCTGGTCAACGGCTTCGGCGAGGAGGCGGGCCGGGCACTGACGGAGCACCCGGGGATCAGGGCGATCGCGTTCGTAGGCGAGAGCCGCACGGGCTCCATGATCATGCGGCAGGGAGCGGACACGCTGAAGCGGATCCATTTCGAACTCGGCGGAAAGAACCCGGTCGTGGTGTTCGAGGACGCGGATCTCGACCGGGCGCTGGACGCCGCGGTGTTCATGATCTATTCGCTCAACGGCGAACGGTGCACATCCTCGTCCCGCCTGCTCTTGCAGTCCTCGATTGCCGCCGAGTTCGTTGCGAAGCTGATCGAGCGGGTGAACCGAATTCGCGTCGGCCATCCACTGGATCCAGCGACCGAAGTCGGACCGCTCATTCATGAGTCCCATCTCGAGAAGGTCATGTCATATTTCGATATTGCGCGCAGCGAAGGGGCCTGCATCGCGGCAGGGGGCGGGCGGATCGGCGAGACAGGGTGCTATGTTCGGCCGACACTCTTTACGGAAGCGAGGCCCGAAATGCGGATTGCGCAGGAGGAGATCTTCGGTCCGGTTCTGACCGCGATTCCCTTCGAGACCGAGGAAGACGCGCTGGAGATTGCCAATGGCGTGCAATACGGCCTCGCCGGGTATGTCTGGACGAACGACCTCTCCCGTGCGCTTCGATTCAGCAACGCCCTGGAAGCCGGGATGATCTGGGTGAATTCGGAGAATGTTCGCCATTTGCCGACGCCCTTCGGTGGAACCAAGGCGAGCGGCATCGGCCGCGACGGCGGCGACTGGTCCTTCGAGTTCTACATGGAGCAGAAGCACATCGGCTTGGCGTTCGGGAAGCACCGCATTCCGAAGCTCGGCGTGCAAGCCTGACTTGAATCGGAGGATCAAGCATGCCGGTGCTGGAACCCGTTCTGTATCCGCCATTCAATATCGTGCGCGTCAGCCACGTCGTGTACGGCGTGCGGAACCTCGCGGCAAGCCGCGCTTTCTATGTCGACACGCTCGGACTGCAAGTGACGCATTCGGATGCCAAAAGCCTCCATTTGCGGGCGATGGAGGAGCGCGGCCACCATTGCATCGCGCTTCGGGAATCTTCCGAGCCCGCGGTAGAGGCGCTTGGCTTCAAGCTCTTCGACGAGACGGATCTCGACAGGGCGGACGAATTCCTCCGATCCCGGGGCCTCCCCGGGGAGTGGGTGGAGCGCCCGTTCATGGGCCGGACGCTACGGGTCCGGGATCCTTGGGGCATTCCGCTGGAATTCTACTGCAGGATGGAGCGCCTCGAGCCGATCCACCAGCGATACGCCCTGTATCGCGGAGCGAAAGCACTGCGAATAGACCATGTCAACCTGTTTGCGCCGGACGTCGACGCCGCGGTCGCGTTCTATGGCGACCTCGGCTTCAGGCTGACGGAGTACACCGAAGACGAGGAAAGCAAGCGGCTGTGGGCCGCGTGGATGCACCGCAAGGGCGGCGTGCATGACGTCGCCTTCACCAACGGAGCCGGGCCGCGCTTGCACCATGTCGCCTTCTGGGTGTCGAATCCGCTGCACATCATTGATCTCCTGGATCTCATGGCAACAACCGGCCACGTGTCCCGCATCGAGCGTGGACCCGGGCGGCATGGCATCTCGAACGCATTCTTCCTCTACGTCAGGGATCCGGACGGAAACCGTGTCGAGATCTACAGCTCGGACTACCAGACCGTCGACCCCGACCATGAGCCGATCAAGTGGGACCTCAAGGATCCGCAGCGCCAGACGCTCTGGGGCGAGCCCGCGCCCAGGAGCTGGTTCGAGGAGGGATCCGTGTTCGCAGGCGTGGCGCCGACGAGTCCGGTTCTGGACGCCCAGCCGATTGTCGCGCCGTGAGACTCGGAACTTTCAGTGCCAACGGGCGCCGGGAGTATGGTGCCATCGTAGAGGACGGCGCCGTTTCCCTTTCGGCAGAGTTTCCCGAGTGGCGAACGCTTCGGGGCGCAGTCGCCGCGGGTGGGCTCCGGCGCCTCGAATCGGCGGCCCGGGGCCGTTCCGCCACGCATCCGAACGGGTCGTTCACCTTCGAGATTCCCGTTCCCGACCCGGAGAAGATCCTGTGCGTGGGCGTGAATTTCCCCGGCCGGAACGCCGAGTACCGGGACCGCCGGGAGAGCCCCCCGAACATGTCACTGTTCCCCCGGTTTCCGCGATCCTTCACGGGACACGGCCAGCCGCTGATCCGTCCGCCGGAGTCGGACAAGTTTGACTACGAGGGAGAAATCGCCGTCGTGATCGGGCACGGCGGTCGGCGCATCCCGCAATCTTCCGCCCTGGATCACATTGCTGCGCTCACCCTCTGCAATGAGGGCACACTTCGCGACTGGGTCCGGCACGCGAAATTCAACGTGACCCAGGGCAAGAACTTCGATCGTTCCGGGGCGCTGGGTCCGTGGCTTGTACCATTCACCTGCCACGAGCAGATCCTCGACGTGCGCCTGTCCACCCGGGTAAACGGCGAACTGCGCCAGGACGACCGGACCGGCCGCATGCTGTTTCCGGTGGCACGGCAAATCGCATACATCTCGACGTTCACAACGCTGGTTCCGGGCGACATCATTGTGACAGGCACGCCGGCCGGCGCCGGCGCCCGGTCCGATCCCCCCGTGTATCTGCAGCCCGGCGATGTGGTCGAAGTCGAGGCGGATGGGATCGGCACCCTCCGGAACACGGTGACAGATGAGCATGCTGACACCTGAAGAAGTCTCGAAGGCGGCAGACGACCTCTTCACGGCGGAGCAGGCCCGCCGTCAGATCGGTCTCCTGTCGCTTCGCCATCCCGGCATGACTGTCGATGATGCCTACGCGGTCCAGTCGTCTCTCGTGGAACGCAGCCTGAGGGCCGGCCGGCGGCCGATCGGCTGGAAAGTCGGCCTGACCTCCAAGGCCATGCAGCGCGCACTCGAAATCGACATCCCCGATTGCGGCTGTCTCTTCGATGACATGCTGTTCGACAACGGCGCGCGCATCCCGCCCGCCCGCTTCATCCAGCCACGCATCGAGGCCGAGATCGCCTTCCAGATGAAGCGGCCTGTATCCGGCGGGGTCACGCGCGCGGACGTGCTCGCGGCGACCGCCTGCGTCGCTCCGTCGCTGGAGATCCTCGACACGAGAATCCTGCGCAGGGATCCAGCGACGGGTGTGCCGCGCCGGGTTGTCGATACCATTTCCGACAACGCCGCCAACGCCGGAATTGTTCTCGGCAGCGAGCGACACCCGCCGGAATCGGTTGATCTCCGATGGGTCGGCGTCATCGTGACGCGCAACGGCAAAGTCGAGGAAACCGGGCTCGGGGCCGGGGTTCTCGACGATCCGGCCAACGGCGTGATCTGGCTCGCGGATCGTCTGGCCCGCTCAGGCCAACGCATTCAGGCGGGGGACATTGTGCTCACGGGATCGTTCATCCGGATGATCGAGGCGCCGCCAGGTTCCCGGTTCCACGCTGATTTCGGCCCGTTCGGGTCCGTCGACCTGGTCTTCGACTAGAATGCCGGGATGGCGTCGCCCTGCCAAACGCTCGGAACGCGCTGCGCGGCGGGCCGGCGCGAAGAGCGACCGACTCCGGCTCCGGCCGACGGGCGGACCCCCCATTTCCCCGACGGAGGCAACTCTTCCTCGAGAAAGGAAGAGGCGTGGCGGCTTGCCCGGATTGGCGGCGGGACTGCCCTTCGGGTCCGGGAGCGGCCCGATGCATCCGCGTTGTGGCACATGCCCTCCGACCTGCGGGAAACGGGGTCTGGCGCGAGCCCCGCGTTTGTCGCTTGCATCCGTGCAGGCGGAGGAGAGGCGGATTCATCCGTTCGGCATTCCGCAGTGAGAGGAGGGTTCCCATGACCGACACGACAGCCAGCGTGACCGGGAGGGCCGTCGAGATGCAGCCGGGAACGGCCACCCCGAAGGGCTACATGCCCGGATTTGGCAACGACTTCGAGACGGAAGCGCTGCCTGGCGCTCTGCCGCTGGGGAGGAACTCGCCACGGCGCTGCGCCTACGGACTGTATGCCGAGCAACTCTCCGGTTCGCCATTCACTGCGCCTCACGGGACACTGGAGCGAAGCTGGCTCTATCGCATTCGTCCGTCCGTGCGTCACGTCTCGCGCTTCCGGTCGATCGACATGCCATATTGGAAGACGGCGCCCCATGTGATTCCGGATGTCACGTCGCTCGGGCAATACCGCTGGGATCCGGCGCCGTTTCCGATCGAGCCGCTCACCTTCGTCTCCGGAATGCGAACGATGACCACCGCGGGCGATGTCGGCGTGCAGGTCGGCATGGCAGCCCATGTCTATCTCGCCAACCGGAGCATGGGCGACGAATTCTTCTATTCCGCCGACAGTGAGATACTGGTGGTGCCGCAGCATGGCCGGATCGAAATCGCCACCGAATTCGGCAGGATCGATCTGGAACCGTTGGAGGTCTGCGTTCTTCCGCGCGGCATGGTATTCAAGGTCGATCTGGTGGACGAGGCCGCACGCGGTTTCGTGTGCGAGAATTACGGTGCCAAATTTACGCTGCCGGGCCGCGGTCCGATTGGCGCCAATTGCCTTGCGAATCCGCGCGACTTCAAGACTCCTTGCGCGCGGTTCGAAGACAGCGACGCGGCATGCGGAGTCACCATCAAGTGGTGCGACGGGTTCCATCGGACGGAGATCGACCACTCGCCGCTTGACGTGGTGGCCTGGCACGGCAATTACGCGCCCTACAAGTACGATCTCCGAACCTTTGCCGCCGTCGGCTCCATCACCTTCGACCATCCCGATCCCTCCATCTTCACCGTGCTGACCGCGCCGACCGCGGAGAAAGGCACTGCGAACATCGACTTCGTGATCTTTCCGCCGCGCTGGGTCGCGCAGGAGCAAACCTTCCGTCCGCCCTGGTATCACAAGAACATCATGTCGGAGCTGATGGGCAACATTTACGGGCAGTACGACGCAAAGCCAACGGGATTTGTGCCGGGGGGCATCAGCCTGCACAACTGCATGCTGCCGCACGGGCCGGACAATGAAGCATTCATGAAGGCCAGCTTCGCGGGCGATGAGCCGGTTTTTCTGGCAAACACCATGTCCTTCATGTTCGAGACCCGGTTTCCGCAGATGCTCACCGAGTTCGCGGCCAGTGAGGCACCGCTGCAGGACGACTACATCGATTGCTGGAAAGGGTTAAAGAAGCGATTCAACGGCACTGTCGAGGGCGACTGGTCCTGAACAGCCGGGCCGCGACGTCCGCCGCCGGCGGGGAGGGCGGTGATTGGGACCGGCCTTGCGGTTCCGGCACTCCGGGAACGTCGAGATCGGGGAGCGGGGGATGGTTGTCGACTGCCGCCTCAGGGTCACCTGCGCCCTGGCCGACCGGGAGTGCGCTTCGCGTCGTTCCAACGGATCCAGATTGTGCATCTGTACCCGCGGAACGACATCGAGCCCGGTCCGTTGATCCATTTTGCGGGGATGCCATCCTGCGGCGTTCAACTACCCACCGTTGACACGGTTGTCTTCTGATCGTTTCTCCCATGCATTGACGGCATCGAGCCCTTCCTTGCTTCCTTGTAGCTTCTCCATGCCTGCCAGATTTTTTTCGGTTCCGGGGAGCGGTTGCCGCTTGCTGGGACGGAATCCGGCGAGGCGAGCGAGGTCGACCACGAAGGTTCGGATATCCGGGGGCGTGTCGGGTGGAGCGCGAATGACACGGCGGTGTTTGAGTCAGACGTAGAGCACCTTGATCTCGTGTTCGGAGAACATCTTGAGTGCCGGCATGTCTGGCGTGTCGCGGGCACGTCGTTCCAGGTCCATGACACGCCATGCAGTCACGGCATCGAATGCGAGGCACTTGCGCAGATCGTCGGCGTGATCGAGTTTTCGATCCTCGACCCGGGTGCCGACATTGAGGATCCAGAAGTATTCCTCGATGGTCCAGCGTGCTTCGTACCATGCGACGACGCGCCGGGCATTGTCGATTTCGGCCTCGCCCTCGGTGGTGAGGAGCACCCAGTGGAGCGGCATCTTGCCTTTCGGCGGTTCGGGTTCGAGGACCGAGACGGCAAGCATGGCGAGCGGTGCTTCGTCGCCGGCCCGGTCGGTCGGCGGCACGAGGTCGACCATCGCGGCACGGAGTTCAAGCCGGGCCTTGCGTTCGCGGCGCTTGCGGGGACCACCACACCACAGGGGCTGATGGTGATGGTCTTTGTGCCCAGAACCGGTTGCGCATCCGTGAAGTCCCACAACTCTCGGATGTCGCCGTCGACGGCGACCCGGCGCTGGCGGCCGCGGTCGGAACGCACCACGAGCCCGTTGCCAGGCTGTCGTGCCGTGCGCAACAGGTCCCATATGTCTCCTTCGCGATCACTGACCGTAATCACGCGGCTGTCGGGGATCTGCCCGGCGCGCTCAAGGCCGTGCAGCCAGCGCACGCTTTCCGGCACGTTGTCCGGCGCTTTGGCGACCAGCGTGCAGTCGCGCTGTGTCGCGTTGAGTTCGAACACTCCGAGCGGGCGTCGGGCTTCCGTGACCGCAAGCCCGACATGGGCGAGCAAGCCCCAGGTTCCCGATCCGCCGCCGCCAGGATTGACCAGGCCCGCCGTCTTCCGTTGGCCGTTGTAGTTGAGGGTCGTCGTGTCCTGGAGCGCGAGAACCACCGGTTCCAGCTGGCAGCGGTCGACCACAGCCTCTTGATGGGGTTGAAGAATATGCTCCATCTTGATCCTGTCGTTCGAGAGCAGCCGATAGGCGGCCTTTTGTTCCGCCGCGCCGGGGAAGATCGCCGGCAGCGACGCACCCGGGGCATGTTCCCACGCCCGGCCCATCGCCACCACCCGGTCACGCAGGCGCCCGTCGGGATGGCTGCCGCGCCGGTACTCGATATCGGCCCGGTCCGTATCCTTCGGCAGATGCGGCGTCGGTGCCGCGCCGAGCATGCGGTCTGGTTCCTGGCACAATCTCTCGCGCCACCCCGCGGCCAACGGCTTGATCCATACCGCTTTCGGCGCGACCGCGCGCCGCCCGGGCGGACATCCCGAGGTTCGCGCCGCACAACACTTCCAGCCTGCGGTCCGGTAGCAGGTTCCGAGCCGGTCGGGAGCCACGCAGGTATAGGCCGCCAACGGCCTTACCCCATACGCTGCTTCCCGGTCGTCCGCAACGCGGGCCGCCGCCAGCGCCAGCACATGCGACGCCAGGTTGTCGACCCGTACCCCGGGCAACAGAAGACAACGGTCGTTACTGACCACAAGCCCGAGATTCGCAACCCGCGCGTGTCCAGACCAGCCAATGAAGTCATCGCGCGCCTTCTGGTGCCAGCTTGCGGCACAGAACCCGATCCCGCCAAGCCTGCCGTGAACCGAAGACCGGACCCAGTAGCGAAGCTGGGCACCCGGCATCCGCGACCAGCCTTCGGGATGATGGCTTGCCATCATCCCCCGCCACAGCGCTCTGTCGGCATCGCCGACGGGCTCCAAAGTCACCGCGCCGAGATCCGAAACCCGGCAGGTGAGCGCCAGGTCCGGATAGTCGCTCTCCGCAGGACCCGGCATTGCCGGCATTCGCCGCGCCTCGGGCAGCGAAACACCCAGCTTGCCTGTCAGCGCGAGTAGCGCCTTGCTCGCCTGAGCCAGACAGGGAACACCCCGGGCGTTGCGCCAGTTCTCCCGTTCGCAAAGCGCAAGCGCATGGCGCGTGCGACCGGCCTCGCCAACGGCAACGGTCAGCCAGTCAATGCTCGCGGCGCCAAAATGCCGAAGTCCGATTTGCATCCCCAGAATATGCACCCCAGGGCCGACCGCGTTAACAGTGTCCAGTTGAAAGATCCTGCCGTGCCCCGCCGGGAAGATGGACTTCCACCGTTCGCTGCATTCCGGCCCGATTTCCGACATTTCCCGGGCGATGGCATCGAGTTGCGTTCGGGGCAGACCTAGGCTGCCGGGCGTTCCCGCCGCCGGTCGGCCGCCGGCATCGCGATGGACGCTCCGGACGTCAGGATCGCTGCGATGCGAACTCAATTTCCGCAGAGCGAGGAGGCGACTGCGCTCCGGATCGAGCACGCAGGACGATGCGTCGTATTCACCGGAGATACCGCGTATCATCTGCCGGTGGAGAAATTCGCCTGCCGCGCGGACGGGTTCAACCGAGAGACCGCGCTCGCGGTTGCGGCGGAAGCCTCGGCGGCGCGAATGGGCGGCCGAAGCGATCGCCTGAAGCGGGTTCTCTACGGCAGACACACGGGAGACGATCCGGCCGGAAATGTCCGTGAAGACGGTGCCGCAGCGCCGGCGTCGCGCCACTTGATCCGCTCCCGCGATCCCGCTGGCACTGAGGGGCATTTGCGCAATGCCGTGCGCCTGCACGGGAGCGGGTTGCCGCATGCTGGGATGACGGAATGTTGATTTCATTGGAGGAATTTGCGTGAAACTTGCCACCTTGAAGGATGGAACCCGCGACGGGCGCCTTGTGGTCGTATCGGACGACCTGACCCGATGCGCGGAGCCGGCCACTCCGACGCTGCAGGCTGCGCTGGATGACTGGTCGGGAAACGAGCCGGAGCTTCGCGCCCTGGCGAGCGCTGTCGAGCGAGGACCCGTGCCCGTGCGGCGGTTCGACGAGAGCGAGGCGATGTCGCCCTTGCCACGCGCGTACCAATGGGCGGATGGCTCGGCCTATGTCAACCATGTTGAACTCGTTCGCAAAGCGCGCGGCGCGGAAATGCCCGCCAGTTTCTGGACCGATCCCCTCATGTACCAGGGAGGTTCCGACAGCTTTATCGGGCCGCGTGATCCAATCCGCATGGCCGAGGAGGCCTGGGGCATCGACATGGAGGCAGAGGTCGCGGCGGTGGTCGATGACGTGCCGATGGGGGCTTCGCCGGAGGGAGCGCGGGATGCGATCCGGCTCGTGATGCTCTGCAACGATGTGTCCCTCCGAGGCCTGATCCCGGAGGAACTGGCCAAGGGATTCGGCTTCTTCCAGTCCAAGCCGTCGAGCGCCTTTTCACCGGTCGCCGTTACGCCGGATGCTCTCGGGAAAGCATGGCATGGCGGAAAGCTGCACTTGCCCCTTCTCGTGAGTCTGAACGGAGCACTTCTCGGCCGGGCGGAGGCGGGCGAAGACATGACCTTCGATTTTGGACGCCTGATCGCGCATGCCGCCAAGTCGCGGCCGCTTTCTGCGGGGACGATCATCGGTTCCGGCACCGTGTCGAACAAGGATTCGGACGGCTCGCCGGGCAGGCCCGTCGCGGATGGCGGGCGCGGCTATTCGTGCATGGCCGAAGTGCGGATGATCGAGACCATCGAGCACGGGGCGCCGGAGACGCCCTTCATGCGCTTCGGCGACACGGTGAAGATCGAGATGAGGGATGCTGCCGGGACATCGATTTTCGGCGCCATCGAACAGGTTGTTGAGAAACATGAGGGAGACGCTGCATGACAAAGGCTTTTGCTTCGGCAGGAGACCTCGCCGAGAAGAAGATCAGCTTCACCGAGATCGGCCCCGGCCTCTGGGCCTTTACTGCCGAGGGCGACCCCAACAGCGGCGTCATCATCGGCGATGACGCGGTCATGGTGATTGAGGCGCAGGCGACGCCGCGGCTGGCCGGAAAGGTGATCGAGCACATCCGGTCGATCACGGACAAGCCGATCACGCATCTCGTGCTGACGCACTACCACGCCGTACGGGTTCTCGGCGCTTCGGCATATCGGGCGCCGACAATCCTAATGTCGGAAAGTGCGCGCAGCATGGTCGCCGAGCGCGGACAGGAAGACTGGGATAGCGAATTCGTGCGATTTCCGCGCCTCTTCGAGGGTCACGAGGAAATTCCCGGGCTGACCTGGCCCACGGCAACTTTCAGCCGCCGAATGTCCGTGTATCTGGGCAAGCGCCGGATAGACCTCATGCATCTCGGTCGCGCGCACACGGCGGGGGACATCGTGGCACTGGTTCCGGACGCCAACGTGATGTTCACCGGCGATATCGTCGAATACCGTTCCGCGTGCTACTGCGGGGACGGTCACTTCCGTGACTGGCCCGGCACCCTGAAGGCCATCCGCCGGTTTGGGGTGGACGCGATCGCGCCCGGGCGCGGTGACGCGCTCGAGGGGCCGGACATGGTGAACCGAGCACTGGATGCCACGGCGGAATTCGTTTCCTCGACGTTCCGTCCGGTCGCGCAGGTGGCAGTTCGAGGCGGCTCGCTGGCCGAGGCGTGGGAGGCCTGCCGTGCTTCCTGCGATCCAAAATTCAGCACGTACGCGATTTACGAGCATTGCCTGCCATTCAATGTCGCGCGCGCATATGACGAGGCGAACGGCATCGATACCCCTCGGATCTGGACGGCGGAGCGGGACCGGCAGATGTGGGCGGCCTTGCAAGGATAAACCGGCGTGTCGCGCTACCGGTACCATCGGTTTCCCTACCGAACGCCGCCGGAACTGGCTGGCGGAGGATCAACTGACACGCCCGTGGCGATTTGCGGGGCCGGCCCGATCGGGCTTGCGGCCGCGATCGATCTGGCGCTCCATGGGGTTCGGTCGGTTATCCTCGACGACAACGATGTCGTTTCGGTTGGCAGCCGCGCAATCTGCTGGGCCAAGCGCACGCTCGAAATCTTCGATCGTCTCGGAGTCGGCGAACGCATGGTTGCGAAGGGCGTCACCTGGCAGGTCGGCCGGTTGTTTGACGGGGACCGGGAGGTGTGCAGTTTCGATTTGCTGCCGGAACCCGGGCACCGGATGCCGGCCTTCATCAATCTTCAGCAGTACTACGTCGAGCAGTACCTGGTCGAACGATGTGGCGACTTTCCCGGGCTGATCGATCTGCGCTGGAAGAACCGTGTCACGGCAATCACGGAGGACGCCGACGCTGTCCGCCTCTCCGTGGAGACTCCGGATGGTTCATACGAACTTGCCCCGAAATATGTTCTTGCGTGCGACGGTGCCAACTCGACGATTCGCGCATCGCTCGGTCTCGCGTTTACCGGACATTCCTTCGAGGATCGGTTCCTAATCGCAGACGTCGAAATGGAAGCGGATTTCCCGAATGAGCGCCGGTTCTGGTTCCGGCCGGGTTTCCATGGTGGGCAGACGGCCCTGTTGCACAAGCAGCCGGACAATGTCTACAGGATCGACCTGCAGCTTGGCGGGGACGCCGATCCCGAGGAGGAGAGACGACCGGATAATGTGGTGCCGCGCCTCCGAAAGGCCCTTGCAGGACGTCCGTTCAAACTCGACTGGGTGTCGGTCTACACGTTTCGCTGCGCCCGGCTGGAGCGGTTCGTGCACGGGCGGATCCTGTTCGTCGGCGACAGCGCGCATGTGGTCAGCCCCTTCGGCGCCCGAGGCGGGAATGGTGGCATCCACGATGTCGACAATCTTTGCTGGAAACTCGCGGCCGTGCTTCGGGGGAAGGCGGGCGCCGCGCTGCTGGAAAGCTACGACGAGGAACGCACCCACGGCGCGGATGAGAACATCCTGAACTCGGCGCGTGCAACAAGCTTCATGTCGCCTCCGGGCGAACCCGCCAAGATGTTCCGGGACGAAGTCCTCAGGCTCGCCGGCCGGCACGGTTTCGCGCAGCGGTTGATCAATTCTGGCAGACTGTCCACCCCCTGCGACCTCCGCGGCAAGGCATTGGTTACGCCCCCCCGGGACGACCTGCCCATACAACCCGGCGACCCTTGCCCGGACGCAATTCTCGACGATGGCTCGTCACTCCTGCGCCGACTGGGCGGCCGGTTCGTGGTCCTGGATCTTGCGGATGCCGCGCCGGATGCAGGCATCCCGGTAGTGCGCATTCTTCCGGACGGCTTTGCGGGGTCCCGCTACGGCGCGGGTGTGTATCTGATCCGTCCGGACCAACATGTGGCAGGAGCTTGGCTGTCACCAAGCCGGGCTGATCTCTTCCGGGCGATGCAGCGCGCCCTTGGCATGCTTGGGAAAAGACCATGAAGGGAGAATTGCGTTCCGTTCGGGAAACCGATGACCTGTACGCGGAGTTGCTCTCTGCCCACGCGGGTCTCACGCCGGAGGAAAGTGCGCGCCTCAATTCTCGCCTGGTGCTCATTCTGATGGGCCGGCATGTTGACTCCGCGGAATTCAAGTCGGCTCTCGCTGCCGCGAAGGAATTGGAGCCTCCCCGAAGCGATCCCGCGTCTTGCAGCTGAACGTAACCGCATCCCGTCTGGTCGCAGCCGGAAGGCAACGCCCGTGATGGCTCAAGGCGCTTCTCTCCGGCATTGGATCGGTCAATTCCCATGGCAGGAAGCGGGCCCGTCCGAGGAATGCGGTAAAAACGGCAGAACCGGCACGGCAACGGGCGGGCGGGCGGAGGTTCGTACTCAGGAGCACGGCCGGTTCAGCGCTCGGTCAGTTCTTCGAGGATGTTCAGAAGGGTGTCAAACTTCTGCTGTCCCAGGAGCGAAATGGTCTCCTCGCGAATCTGCCGGGAGCGGGCCGCATTCTGCTCCAGGATCGCGCGGCCGGAGCTCGTGATCGCGATCCTGTGGCGGCGGCGGTCCGTCCTGTCGGCAACGCGGCGGACAAGACCCTTTTGCTCCAGTGTCTGCAGAATTCTGCTTTGGCTCGGTAGCAGCAGGCAGGCCTTGTGGGCGAGGCCGGTAGGAGCAAGCGGTCCGGCCTCCTCCAGGGCTCGCAGGATGCGCCATTGCTGCTCGGTAATTCCGGATCGGATCAGCATCTCCCGAATGGGCGGCATGAGCCTCTCCCGGGCGCGCAGCAACGCGATGGGCAGGGATCTCTGGACCGGTGGCAAGTCGATCCTGGGTTCTGCGTCTGTCATGCGCGAGCCTCATGCATAATTCACGAGTCCGGCGATTTACTCGCCTCAATTCCCAACGCTGTTGATCGGGATGACATTGCACGTCGGCTTTGGCGATGTTGTGCCGGCCCTCAGACGAACCGGATGATGAGGGTTCGATTGCCGAGCCACGGGATGGGCTCGGCGTAGTCCGCATACCCGGCGGCGATGAGTTGCGGATTGTTGGCCCTGCGCCCGAGTTTCACGATGATTTCGTCGGTCGTTATCTGGATATCGGCGCTTGTGTGGATGAGTTTCCGGAAGATGGTGCGCGCCCTTGCGGTCTCGAAGCCATTGCCGACGCGGGCGGCGAGGATGCGGTAGAGGGCGCTGGCCATGAGGGTGAGCTGTAGGTCGAGATCGACCTTCATGGGCACGCTGGCGGAGAGGGCATCCATATGGAAGAAGTCGATGGCCTCGGCGATGGTGTTCTCGATGACCATCCGCCGGGCGTAGCGGTCGATGAGCCGGGGTGCCGGTGTTTTCATCTGGTTGGTGATCAGCAAGGTCGGAGCCTCATGTCCGAGGTCGGCGATGGCGATCTGGCGGATATCCTTCGGATAGTTCTTGAGGCGTACGGTTTGCTCCAGGATGCGCGGTGTGCGGTAGATGCGCCCGATATTGTTGAGAGTGATGCGGCGCCAGTCGCCGGGCGGGCGGGCGAGAAGCGCTGCCACCATCGCCTTCGAGCGCCGGCGCAGGGTGAGGAAGGCAATGCCCATGCGCTCCAGTCGCGCCAGGTTGGCGTAAGTGGTCAGCCGGCTGTCGAACACCAGTTCGGCCGGCGCGGTGCGGGTGCGGTCTTTCCAGTCCTCGACGAAGCGGAGGATCTCGTCATTCTGGCCGGCCTTGCGAACCTGCGCGTTGGCATAGGCGAAGAGGCGGGCGTCGGTGTCGCGAGCCAGGAAGGCGAGGATTCCCTTCTGCCTGCGGCTGCGCTTGGACACAAAGTGCTTCTCAACGAGCGCATCATCGCCGTGATAGGGGATGGTGTGGAAGTCGAGATCGAAGGACTGTCCGCCGCCGAGCGGGATGCCGAGGCCGTGAACCGCATCGTGCCAGCGCCGCATCAGCCCGGGACCGCTGCGCGGGTCGACGCGGCAGGAGTACTCGCTGAGCGCGGCACGCTTCGGGATGACGTTGAGGCCGGCAAACAGCGCCAGGCCCGGATCCAGGGTCCAGGCCATGACTTGGGACGGGCGCCCGATGCCCCAGAGCTTGAGTGCCAGAAGACTGCGGACGGCGCATCCCGCCGGGATCATCGCACTGCCCGGCATGGCGCTGTCCGCGAGGAGTTGGTCAAGGTCGAGACGCGCAAGATCGTGGGCAAACAGGAACAGGCCGCCGAAGTCGGTGCGCAGCCGCCGGGGCGAGAG
The DNA here is from genome assembly GCA_965222665.1 of Rhodobacterales bacterium. Lineage (GTDB taxonomy): Bacteria > Pseudomonadota > Alphaproteobacteria > Rhodobacterales > CAZPXZ01 > CAZPXZ01. Next base: position 2,117,165 of record CBDCUM010000012.1, on the reverse strand, counting down.
GTCGAGGGCGTCGCGGTCGGACAGGGCAGCGCGCTCCGGGCGCACCGCCTCCATCCTTGCCGCCAGCGGCCGCCGCGGCAGCTTCGGCAGCCGGGCCGCCTTGAGGACGCCGTGGATGTGCGGTGTGCTCGCGGGCATGCCCTCCTTCTTCAGGATGTCGGCGATCTCGTAGATCGACAGACCCCGGGTGGTGCGCAACTCGATGATCCGGTCCCGTCGCCGCGTCGCCAGGGGCGGCGCCTCTTGCACCGCCGGTGCCTTGCGTTTCTTCTTGGAGAGGAAAAAGTGCACGTCGTCGCTGCGCATGAACTCGGAGCAGATGTTTCGAAAGGTTCCCGACGCGTAGCCAAAGCGCGCTGCCGCCTCCGCGGTTGAGCAGCCGTTGACAAAGCGTGCCCGGAGCGCTTCGTATCGTCTTTGCTCACGGGTTCTGGGCTTGAGGAACCTGTCGGCATACTTTGTCATAGAGAACTCTGAACCGATGAACTCACAATCACCATATGTATACAGAAGCCGGTTGTCAATGGCAAGTTGTGGGGGAGCACCGCGCAGCAGCGGAGACTCGCCGTTCACGCTCCGAAAATCGGGTAATTCGGGATGAGATCAATCCTTGGGAACGCTGGTTCGGCCCAGAGAGGGGTTTCCGATGCGGGACGGAATTGCGCGCCTGAAATCTCGGGCTCAGACCAGGATTCGTGTCTCAATATTCACGAGTTTGGGAAAGTAATGACAAGCAACATCGGCCGAACGCGGAAATTCGCGATGCAAACGGAACTTTCATCCCGCACACTTCACGGCGCTTCCTATCGGTAGAGTCGGGGGCTGGCGCGCCCGCGGTAGGGTCCGGTGGCAGTTCCGGCGCTTTCGCGACGGGCCTCAGTCCGGCTCCCTTGGCTACGTTTCCAGTCCCCCGCTCCCCGAACCCGGCGTGCCGATTTCCGGCACCGGGCTCTCCAGTGGGATCATGCACTTCGCACACGGGCGACGAGTTCCAGCAACAGCAAGGGTCTTGGCCGCATGGGTTCGGCCGCGAGGAGCTGCACGGCTCCCGCCTTGACTGTGGCTGCGGCCTCGCCTGCCAGCAAGCCTGTCGACGCCTTGATGGTCCGAGACCTCGGACGCCGGAGAAACCACCGCCGCCGGGGACCCGCCCTTCACTTCCGCATGTGATGCGTCCAGGCTCTCCGGCATTCTCCGGGGTAATAGGCCATGCCACTCCCGATACCTGTCGCCCTTCAACATCCTTCCTCACCTGGGGTCCCTTTCCTCGACCGGTATTACTCGGCGTCGCCAGTAGTACGGACCCCTCCGCCACCCTGCCGGCCCAGCCTGCCCCTCACGGGGGTCCGGTTGATGCGTGCACATCACCGACAGGGCTTCCCGTGTTGCCGCGTCTTCCATCTTCCATGCATGCTGGCGCCACTACCCCGGCGGGCGCGGTCTGGTGCATGTGTCGCTTCTCTTCCCAAACCGCCATCGGCCTTCCCCTAACCCAAGGAGGGTCGGCCCCCGCGTTGCCTGTTTCGAGGCCTGCTCGGCGTTCGCTTCACGCTCCGGCCTGCATGGTCGCTGAGCTGCTCAACGCAGCCCTTCTCTCCGGAGTGCTTCAGTCCATGTCGTTACCTCCACGAACCGCTCCGGCCGCTACCAGCCGGAAGGACAGTTGCTGGGTGGGATTCGCACCCACCAGGAAAACGCGCCTTTCCACGGCGCACTTGGGTTTTCAGGCTCGTTGTCGAACCTGAGCGGCATTCCGGGACGAGTCCGCAACTGCAAGGCAGCACGCACGATATTCGTTCCCATAGTAGCGCTGATGGATGGTTCCGGTTTCTGGCCAGGTTCACGAAAGCAGATGCGCATTGCCGTGTCTAGCCACACGCCGCGCAGCGGCGGGTTGAACCCAATGGCATTCAGTTTGTTGTGGGGCGAGTGTCACTTTTTCCGGTCGAGTTGCAACTGATTGCTATAGTTGTGTGAATTGCAGCCACTTCGGCGAGGGGATGGAGGGGTTGACTCTCTGCCGCATTGATGGCGGACTACGGGTGTGAAGGAGTCATCCGGGGCTTGCAATGGACCCTCGCATCACGGCTTTGCGTTCGACGACGTTTCAGGGCAGGCGCTTGACGCGGAGACAGCTAGCCGCTGTGCAGGAGACGGTTCAGTCGTTTCCGGGGCTGAGCCGCCGCGAGCTGGCACACACGATCTGCGAGCAGCTTCACTGGCATACGGCGAAGGGGTGCAATCGGATTCAGGCAGCGCTTCGGATGCTGGAAGAACTGGAGCGGCTGGGGGTACTGTCGCTGCCGGCGAAGGATTTGTCGCGGGTTCGGGGAGCTCGCAAGCCGGTGGTCTGGGGCTCGCGGACGGATGCACCGCCGGTGATCGAGGAGGATCTGGAGGCTTTGCTGCCGATCCGGCTGCAGGTCGTGTCGGATGCGGAGGGGATCGAGGAATGGAATGAGTATGTTGCCCGCTACCACTACATGGGATTCCGTCATCCGATTGGTCCGCATCTGCGCTATTTTCTTCTCGACCGCGATGGCCGCAAGCTGGGTCGCCTGCTGTTCTCCCATGGCTCGCGGCAACTGCCGTGTCGAGACGAGTGGATTGGCTGGCCGGAGGGCTACAGGAAACATCTGGACCGGGTGGTCGGGAACAACCGGTTCCTGCTGTTTCCGTGGGTTCGGATTGGGAACCTGGTTTCCAAGGCATTGTCGATCGCGACCGGTCGCCTGGCGGACGACTGGGAGGAGCGCCATGGCTTTCGCCCGGTCCTGGTGGACAGCAAGCCATTGTAATGCTTCTCCATCTGACAGGTTGGGCAGTTGTTCTCAACTAGTTGATAACGCTTGTGTATTGCGAAGCTGCAAATTCGCCGGCGCCCGCTTTACAGCGTGCGAATGGTCGGCAGGGAGCCCATGCCACCGGCTTGGACCTTGCCGTGAAGGTACTCGGGCGAGAAACGGTCACGACGAATTGAGCCTGTTGGCAGCAATCATGGCAATGATTGTTCTGTGCGTTCCACCCGTGCGCGACAAGCGACATTCAGCGGATGCGCCGGTGAACCGCTCGTCGCAACCGCTATGTCCCGGCTGCCCGGTTTCGGGTGACGCCTGAAGATCAGGGTCGCCGATCATCTGCAATCGAAAGGCAATCACACTGGCCGGTTGGTTCTCAGGCAGACTGTCGAGCCCGTTGTAGAAGTGTTCCCTTGGTTCGACGGGTTTCGGAGTTGCGCTGGGCCGACGTTGCGGTTTCGCACGGCGGTTCATGGGTATCCTGGAGGGGACCGGCGTCGTTCCTGCCCTGATCCGTTCCCTGTAGCAGGGTTGCCGTTTCGCTCGAGTCGCTGCCACTGCGTATCCCTCATGAAGTCGATTGCACGGTGTTCGTGACCGCGCTTGGGGCAGGCAAGCCTCATGCGATGCAGCGTCAAGAGGACGCGACCCGGAGCCGGCGCACCGGCCCGCAACTCTTCCTGTCCCCGCCAGCCGGCAAGGAGGCAGAAGACCGCCATGATCGGGCATTGGCAGCGTCATTGGGGACTGTCTTCAAAAGGCAACTGCAACGGGGATGTCTCGGAATCATCCGGCAACGCGATATAGAGACCTTTCTGCTTGCCGTATGTCACGTGGCAGGACTCGAGGTCACCCGACCGGACACGTTTCCAGATTGTCTGGCGTGAAACCCCGAGACGTCTGGTCGCGACCGACACGGGGACAAATCCCTTCGGCGGCGACGCACAAAAGCGTGCGCGCAGGTCGTCCGTCATCCGAACGCGAAGCGGCGCGCCATCGACGTCCGTCTGCTCCACCGGAAGCAGGCCTGCATGGATCCAGCGGTAAAGCGTTGCATCCTGGATACCGAGTTCCCGTGCCGCGTCGACAACGCTCAGGAGCTCGCATGCCTGATTGTCCGTGCGCGGCACATGAGCCAGAATGTCGTGGCGGCGGCGCAACCGGCCCACCAGCTCGGCGGTAAAGGTCAGGCCATGCGCCGCGCGCCGTCCCTGGCGATTGAGAATGCGGGCGGTCTCCTGATCCTTGAAGAATTGCACCAGATGGCGCACCAGTTCGACGGTGCTCCGGTCATCACGCCGCGGTGGTGGCGGCGGCGGGACGATCAGCGGCAACGCGATTTCATCCGTTCGCCCGCCGCGCCAGTGGACGGTGGCAAGGATCCGCTTTTGTGTGCGGTCAACCAGCAACGCAACCTCATCGACAAGACAGCCCAGAAGGCGCTTGCGGTCGGCATTGGTTGTCGTGGGCGCCTGCCACACCCGCGAAAGAGAGTGTCCGAGACCCTCGAACAACTCCGGGGGCGGCAACTCCGGTTGTTCGATTCGCGCCGTCTCCAGTTCCTGCTCTGCCTCCTGCAAGGCGATCAGCGCTTTCTCCCAGTCCCGCTCCAGCGTGGACGCGATCAGCCGGTTGTCGGGGTCAACCTGCCGATAGCGGCGCGCCGCAAGCCCCGCTTCGTAGCGGCAATGCGCAACCGACTGCTCGAAGCGGCGCAAAGCCAGTTTCGCGCGTTCCGCCACATCGCGCGCCGCCTGTTGCGCGGCTTCGGCGCCTGCTGGCGTGACCGTCTCCAGAAACAGGCGCACGACTTCGGCATCAACACGCTTGCCGCCAACCGACCCACAGCCGCCGGCCGTCCCCTCTGCCACGGGATCACGCCGGCTGCAGGAATAGACATACCCCTTCTTGTTGTAGCTCAATGACATCGCCCGCCCGCACACGCCGCATACGCCAAGACCCGCAAGCATCGCCTTCCCGTTCCGGGCCGCCCCCCGGGAACCATCCGGACTTACGTGGTTGTTTGCCAGCTGCTCCTGAACCGCAAGCCACTCTGTCCAGGTGACATAGCCTTCATGGCGCTCCGGCAGCAGAATATCCCATTGCTCCGAAACCGGACGCAGCGGCGCGCCGTGGCCGACACCGCGACGGAAACCGTAGGCATAGCTACCGCCCATCGCCGGATGCTTGAGAATGCGCAGAACACGATCATACGTTGCCGGCCCCCATGCGACCTGCGCGTCGGGATGGGAGCGGAAGGGCAACGGTTCGCCTGCCTCCCGTATCAGCGCGGTCGCCTGTCGCGCAGAGCCGGCCTCCCGAAATCGCGCAAACACCGTCAGGATCGCGGCCTGAACCCGCTGGTCGGGATCCTTGCGAATGCCGTCGCCATCGCGGACAAACCCGATCGACGCCCGAAAATACAGCGCACCGCGAAGGGCCTTGTTCCGCCGTCCACCCTCCATCCGCGCCCGCAGGATCGAGGTTTCCGCAGCCGAAAAAGTTCCTTTGATCCCGAGAACGAGGCTATCGTCGTCCCGGCTCGGAGCATAAATCTGGCTGTCTTCAATCAAGAGCACATCATGGATGCGGCACAGATGGAGAAGTTGAAACCATTCGACCGTGTTGCGTGCAAGCCTCGAGACCTCGATCCCGAACACGCCGCCGACCAGATCCCGTGCAAGCAACTGGCACAGCGACCCGAAGCCCTCGCGCGTGCCAAGCGCATCTTCGCTCGCTCTCTGCCCAAGATCCGCATCAATGAACCTGACACGATGCTCGCTCCAGCCCAGTTCCAACGCACGTTCGTTCAGGGCGTATTGGCGCGCCGTCGATTCCCGGTTCCCGAGCACCTGTTTAGGTGACGATTGCCGAACATAGATCACCGCATGACGCTCAAGATGCCGTGCCTTGATCTTCGCCATATTCATCGCTTGTCCCCGCCTCGGCCATTTACGCCATGAGACGCGCCAGGTTCCGAACCAGGGCCATCCGGTCCGCTTCCGGAATCGCCAGCCACCGGTCCCGCTGCTCCTCCCATTCCAGCAGGGACAGAAGCGACGCCTCCCGGTCCGCATCCATCGCCAGCCTCGATCCTACGCTCCAGAATGACCAGCAATCTATGCAACGCGAAGAAATCCGGCAACTCACCGGCCAGGCGCGGTGCCTCCGCCGGAGGCGCGCCGAGACTCGTCCACAAGGTTGGTATCCAGCAACAACTGCCGTCCGGCATCCGGACATGCAAGTCGCGCCCTGCGCGCATCCGGCCGTTGCGGCGGCCAAGGATCTCCAACTCCTGACCATCAAACGGGTGATTGCGGCGCCGAAGCCTTACGGATTCCACCTCCCCGATCTCAAAGCCCTCAGGTATAGTATTGCAAAGTGTTGGTGGAAACGTTTGCGGACACGAGCCGCTCCGATGGCACCTGCTACCGTGCGGCGAACTGGGTCGATCTCGGCGAGACCCGGGGCGGCAAGGGGAAGGCGCCAAAACGGGTCTATGTGTATCCGCTGGCCACGGACTTCCGGGAGGTTCTCATGCATGGGCCGCAACGCAGCGCGCCGCGGCGCAGTCCTCGACGGCCCCAGCTGGCTCCGGACGATCCCTTCGTGTTGCTCTGGCGGGATCTCATCGGGTCGCTGACGGCAGTGGCGGCCGAGCATGACAGGGTGTGGCAGGTGCGGCGGCGGATTCTGCATCCGCTGCTGGTGATGCTGTTCGTGTACCGGCTGGTGCTGTCCAGCGGCGAGCAGGGCTACGCGAGCACGCTTGCCGAACTCTGGGAGCAGTGCCGCGCTCTCGGTGTCGCGCTTCCGCAGCCGGACCCCGTCGCCGCGTCGGCGATGTGCAGGGCGCGGGCCAAAGTCGATGAGAACGTGTTCCGGAGCGTGCATGCCGAGATCCTCAAGCGTGTCTCCTGCCCGCCCGCATGGCGGGGACACCGCCTGTTCGCGATCGACGGCTCAAAGCTCAACCTGCCGCGGCCGCTGATCCGTTGCGAGTATCGCACGCCCTCGGACACGAGCCACTACCCGCAGGGCCTGCTCAGTTGTCTGGTTCAGCTTCCAGAGCGAATTCCGGTCGCGTTCGACCGTTTGCGCCCACGGCAATGAACGAACGGCCGCGCTCGACCTTCTCCCCGCCTTGTCGCCTGGGGACGTGGTGATCTACGATCGCGAATATTTCTCCTGGGAGTTGCTGGCCGTCCATCTCGAGCGGGACATGCATCCCGTCTTCCGGATCCAGAAGTCCGCCAGCCCGATCATGGATGCCTTCCTCGCCGGAAGCCGGAAAGATGCCGTCGTCGAGGCAATGCCAGGCGAGAAGGTTCTCCGGATGCTGCGCAAGAGACAGCCGCAAGCCCTCGCAGAACCGGTCCGGCTGCGCCTCGTCAAATACACTGCCGGCGGCTCAACCATCGGTCTCGCCACCACACTCATCGATCCGGAAACCCATCCTGCCAGCGAACTCGCCGATCTATACCGATCGCGCTGGGGCATCGAGGAGATGTACAAGATCTCCAAGTCAACAATGGAAATCGCGCTGTTCCATGCCGGGAACGAGCGCGGCGTCCGACAGGAACTCTTCGCCCACTTCAACCTCATGGCAATGACGCGCATCTTCACAATCCATGGAGACGCGATGCTCAACGCCCGCAAGCCGTCCCCGTCCGCAATCGATCGCACCGCAAACTTCAAGAACTCCCTCGCCGCCGTCGCGCGAAACCTCGAAGCCCTGCTGCTGAAGCACGCCGCCACCGTCGCCGAGGCGATCCACCAGCAGGTCCTCGATTGCGTCGCCACCGGGCGGCAGAAGCCGCGCCCGGGACGAAGCTACGAACGACGATCCCGCAAACCCCTCAACCGGTGGCACGGCAAGCGCAGGGAAGCCTCGACAACCTGAACCATAGGACATCGCAACGCAGCGCCAACATGCTGTCAGGACTGCGAATCCTTAAGTGAATTCCATTGGGGTTGAACCGGCGTTGAAAGCCTCGGTCAGACAATGTCGGTTCCGCATCGGCGAGCCGCAGCCCCTCCGGGCGGCAATGGCATTCGCTTAGGGAAATTTTGGCATTCGCTTAAGGAATCGCAGTTCTGCCAGGCCCGAATTGGGTGGGACGGTTGCTCTGGCACTCAGACTGCAGCTGCGGAGTCTCGTCCCTTCTGCCATTTGCCGAGGGGTTTTCGGGAGCGTCGTGGCCAGGATCGATTTGGACGTAGGCGCTGCCTTGCGGTTTCGACACAAGCGAGGACCTGATGCACTGCGTTGTGCATCATGGCCGCCTGCCGCAGGATGAGGCCTTCGAGGTTTCGGGCGACGGCGAACAAGGCGGCCTTGAAGTTTGCCTGGCTCTCCGGCAGGGGATCCGGGGGCGATTGCGAGTTGTGCATGGCGTCGCCGAAGTTGGTGAACAGCCTGGTCATGGCGATGAGGTTGAAGTGGGCGAAGATCTCCTGCTTCACGCCGCGTTCGGATCGGCTGTGGAAGTTCTCCAGTTCGAAGCCACACTTTGAGGTTTTGTACAACTCCTCGATGCCCCAGCGGTCATGGTAGAGGTCGGCGAGTTCCCGGACCCGGTATCGGCTTCGGTCGAGAAGAGTGGTTGCGAGATGGAACTCGGTTCCGCCGTGGACGTATTTGACGAGCCGCAGGGGGATGGGCCTGGGTACGGCCTCGGGATCCTTCCGGCCCAGACGGCGAAGCGTATCGGGTCCCGGTGTGATGGTGATGAGCTCATCCTGCCGGCTTCCTGCGATGAAGTCGTCGAATGTGGTTCCGGCATTTCTCTGCAGACGGAACAGGGGATGCACGCCCCGCTCCGCATGCGCCAGCAGCATCCGGTAGGAGTAGTAGCCGCGGTCGTAGACGACGACGTTTCCTGCAGCCATGGCGGGGAGATGGGCGAGCGCGGCGGCGCGCTCATCGCCGTGGGCATGCAGGTCGAAGTCGATGGGGAGTTTCGGGGCCAGTTCGTAGAGGCAACTCAGCAAGCCTTGCGGATAGTGGGCCCGTTCCTGCGGCAGGGGGTAGCCCTACCCTTTAGCCATTTTTTGCACAGGACAATGCGTCCTGTGCATCGACGATTGCCTTGACCTCGTAGGCGATTGTCGCTGCGGACAGGCGCTCCTGCCCGCGCCACATGATCTGCGCACCGGGCTCCGGATCATGTTTGCGGGCCTGGTATCCGCCGAACATTGCCACCAGATGCACGGCCGCGCCGAGATTTTCCGGAGGGGGCTGCCCGTAGGCGCGGGCATAATCTCGCAGGAATGTGACCTCATCGTCGGTGAACATCAGGCGCGGATCATTGTGGGGTGCCTCGCGTCCGAGCAGGGTCATCAGCTGGATGCGCCAGGCGATGACGGCATTGATCGCGATCGCGCAACTCAGCCGGTCCGCGGTACGGAAGGCAAGATACTCAACCCTGCATCCAGATTTGAGAATTCGGAAATAGTCCTCGATTTTCCATCTGTTGAGATAGAAGCCGATCACCTCGCGGGCGGCCTCGGCGCTGTCCACCGGCAGGCTGGTGAGCAATGTCCACTTGACCGGGTCCTCGTCGTCCGGTGGATCGGTCTCGGTCACCTGTACGGCCTGCAATGTCAGCGGCCGCGCCCCCTTGATCGTGGCCGGGAGGACGAAAGACCCGTATTGCAGGTTGCACCGCGCAATCCGAGCGCTGCGGCCCGCCCGGGTGACCTTGCCGGATGTCTGTCTCGGCGTGATGCGGTCGATGTCAATGTCGATGGTCCCCTCAACCGGTTTGGAGCGCAAGGCGGCGAACAGCTTCGTATTCTCGTCGAGACAGCGGTCGTGCTTGGCCCGCACCAGCAGGTCGACCCGGCGATGGCGCCGCTGATGGTCGAACAGGACGAAGCAATCGGCCTCCCGGTCCATCACCGCGATCACCCGGGTCCGGCCGGTCAGCGCATCGGCTGCAACCAGCGTGTCGTCGAAGCCCCGCAGCCAGCGGTGCGATTTCGGCAACTGGCCCGGTTTCTTCCTGCCCCCTGGTGGGGCCTCGAATTCGCAGCGCAGCACGCCGAGCGGCAGTCCGCTGCCGGTCACGGCAAGCGTCGCGTGCAGATGCAGCCCCGGGGTCTTGGCGCTGGTCTGGTTGTGGCCGATGACGCCGAGGCCCTCACAGCCCGGACGGCCGGCAAAGTTCAGATCGGATCCGTCCTGGATGGCGAGCACCGTGCGCTGGCTGCGCATGCGCTGGACCGAGCGCTCACGATGCGGCGCGAGGATCGCGTCGACATCGATCCCATGGACCGCCGCCTTCTCGATGAAACGGTAAAATCCGTCCACCGCGGCGCGGTCGCTCCGGCCATTGCCGCAGATCGCCTGGCCCGGATATTCCGCAAGCAGCGAGGCGCTCTTCACCAGGCGGTCGGAACGTTGGCGGTTTCCCAAGCGTGCGCCCCCGAATTCGTTCCCGGCCCAGTCGGCACGGCTAAGCCCCTCTCCCAACATCAAGGACGGCGCATGATCGACGAAGTCAACCCCGAGGTGACGGCGCCACTTGCGGTCCAGTTCATAGATATAGACCCATTTTTGCACACTTGCCCGGGAATTCATCACATCCTGCCGGCCGCGACCCGCGGTCAGCCCGAGGCGCAGGAAATTCGCCGCCATCAGGCTCCGCCCGCTCCAGGGCGGCGAAACGAACGTTTCCACCAGCCAGAGACGATAGCCATAGCGAGCCTCGAAATCCTGCGGCAGGCGCCGCAGGATGCGCCCGAGCACATGGCTGGCGAAATGCAGGCAGACGACACCGGGACGGATCAGGAAACGGTTGAGGCCAACCACCCGGTTGAGATGCGCCTGACGCTGCTCATCGCTCCAGTTCATCCACCGGTCGCGCACCGCAAGTCTCAGCGCTGCGGCGGAAAATCCGGCCGCAGCCAGAATGCCATGGGCCGACCGGACAAGATAGTAGATCTGGCAGCCGGCAAAGGTCGCTATTCCTTGCGGATGCTCGTGGGCGATCAGCGTGTTCCAGGTCCGGCGGTCTGCCCGGGAGGTGACCGGCACGACATCCAGATCCTCAATCTCCTCAAGCCGGTTCGGAACCTCCTGCACCGCCGATACCGCGGCCTGGAGAATATGCGGACCCGGACGAACCGCAGGGGCCTGTGGCGATGGCAGAGTGATCAGTTCCGAACGTGCCTCCAGAGCAGTGAGCGCCTTCAGACACCCTGCCAGTTGCGGACGACCCCGCGCATCGAAGAAACCGAACTCATCGCAAAGCCGACGCCCGACCGCGTGACGACTGACAAAACTTTCCTGCGCAAGGATCCCGGCGATGCGGGATCGCGCCGCCGCATCGCCAAGCGTGCGGGCAATCTGATTCTGTGCCAACATGCAACCAATGTAGGCTACCGCGTTCGCATTGTCCAGAGCCGATATCAACTAAAGGGCAGGGGTAGCCGGCGCGGAGCAGTGGGCGCGGCAGGTTGATCTTCGAGCCGTCGACCGCGAAGACCCTGTGCCCCTTCCACTGCGAGCTCTCGGCACGCTTGAGGATCTCGGCGTGCAGGTTCTTGAAGATGGCTTCGTCGACCTTCGCCCGGGCGGCGCTCATGCTCGACGCAGCGACGGGTTCGGTCTGCGGCAGCGGAATGCCGCAAGCCCGGCATTGCTCCCAGAGCGCGGCAAGGGTCGCCGTGTAGCCGTTGCCCGAGAACATCAGCCGATAGACGAAGAGCACCACGAGCAGAGTGTTGATGACCCGCCGCCGGAGCTGCCAGACACGGTCGTGGGCCGTCGCAGCCGCGGTTGCCGCGCCGACGAGTTCCTGCCAGGCGAGCAGGAAGGGGTCGTCTGCGGCGAGCCGGGGCGCCGCCCGTGGCTTCGCCTTGCGCCGCGGCGCAGTGCGTTGCGGGCCATGCAGGAGAACCTCCCGGAAGTCCGCGCTCAGCGGATAGACGTAGACCCGTTTGGGCGCTTTCCCCTTGCCGCCCCGGGTCTCGCCGAGATCGAGCCAGTTCGCCGCCCGGTAGCAGGCGCCATCGAAGCGGCTCGAATTCACAAACGTCTCTACCAATACCGGACGGCAGCCGTGCTGTTGCTCCCAGTCATCGGCCAGCCGCCGCACCGCCATCGACAGCACCTTGGAAGCCAGGTTCCGGACCTCGACCCACGGAAACAGCAGAAACCGCGTGTTGCCCACCACCCGCTCCAGATGCGCCTTCCACCCGTCCTCCGGCCAGCCGACCAATGGCATTCGGATAGGTGTAACGGTCTTGGGGCGATTTGTCCCGTTGCCGGCAACCTGTTGATATGAATGGCGTATCGGTGTGCGATTATTTTTGTTCCGCAGAGGTGTTGACAAGCGCCCGTCGATTCGTATGCTGTCCTTGAACAGCTGCAGGAATTGCCCATGGATCCGCGAATCACCGACCTGAAGTCGACCACGTTTTCCGGTCGCCGCCTGACCCGGCGGCAGATTGCGGACATCCAGAAGACCGTGGTGCTATTTCCCAACCACAGCCGCAACGAGCTCGCGAAGACCCTCTGCGAGCATCTCAACTGGGTTTCGGCGAAGGGCGACTACAGGGTCGGGGCGTGCATGAAGCTTCTGGAGACGCTGGAGCGGCATGGCATCCTGACGCTGCCGCCGAAGCGGGAGGCCCAGGTCCGGGACATGACGCCCGGGCCCGTCTGGACCTCTGCCTCCGACCGGCGACCGGCGTTGTGCGCCGACCTTTCCGACCTGCGTCCGCTGCGCCTCGAGCCTGTCACCGACACGGACGGGCGGCAGTTGTGGAACGCCTTCGTCGACCGCCACCACTACCTCGGCTACAGACGCCCGTTTGGGGCGCACATCCGTTATTTTGTCGCCGACCGGGAGGGACGCAAGCTGGGATGCCTGCTGTTCGAGGCGGCGACGAAGACGCTCCCGTGCCGGGACAACTGGATCGGATGGAGCGACCGGGCCCGCGGCCGTAGCCGGCACCTGATGGTGGTCAACTCGCGCTTCCTGGTTTTTCCCTGGGTGCGCTCGAAGAATCTCGCGTCCTCGGCCCTCGCCCTGGCGACGCGTCGGCTCGCCGACGACTGGCAGCGCCTGCATGGCTTCCGCCCCGTCCTCTGCGAGACGTTCGTCGACGAGACCCGGTTCAGGGCCTCGTGCTACCGCGCCGCCAACTGGGAGCGCATTGGTTCGACCGGCGGACGGTCGGTCAAGGGGGTGTACGTGCTGCCGTTGTGCGGGGGCGCCCGTGAGATCCTGTGCGGCGAACGGGACGCCGGAACGCCCGCGAAGCCGCCGACACGGGCCGAACGGGGGCGTTCCGCCGCCAGCGACCGCCGCTTCTCCCGGCGGTGGGAGACGCTCGTCGCCGCCGCCACGGCGGTCGCGGAGCGTGAGGATGCGCGCTGGCAGAAGCGCCGGCGCGTGTTCAACAGCCTGCTGATCATGCTGTTCGTGCTCCGCCTCGTCGTCGCGCCGCGCGGGCAGGGCTACCGTGCCACGCTGTGCGAACTCTGGGAGCAGTGCGCGGCGGCAGGCGTCGAACTGCCACAGGACGAGCCTCCGGCGGCTTCGACAGCCTGCGAGGCGCGTGAGAAGCTCGACGAAAGCGCGTTCCGGGCCCTGCACCGGGAGATCCTCGCCAACAGCCCCGACGGACGGCTCTGGAAAGACCACAGGGTCCTCGCCGTCGACGGATCCAAGATTACCCTGCCGAGGAAACTGGCACAGCGCGGCTACCGCATCCCCAACGGCGCCCACTACCCCCAGGGTATGGTCAGCGCCATGTACCGGCTCAACGACCGGATCCCGGTCGACTTCGACCTGTTCAGCCATGAAAACGAACGCACGGCTGCACTCACCCATCTCGACCATGCCGCCGAAGGCGACGTCATCGTCTACGACCGCGGCTATTTCTCGTTCGCGATGGCTCTCGCCCACTGGCAGCGCGGGCTTCACTTCGTGTTCCGCATTGCCCGCAACACCAGCCCCGCCTTCGACACGTTCATCGCCTCGCGGGAAACCGACCTGACCGCCACCCTCGAACCGCCCAGGGACGGCCCGACCGGTCCGAGCCACCGCATCCGCCTGGCCAAGTATGCCATCGGAGACACCGAATACTATCTCGCCACGTCACTGCTCGACAGCGGCCGCTATCCCATCCCGGCACTCAGCGACCTCTATCATGGCCGATGGGGGATCGAGGAACTCTACAAAACCAGCAAGGCCGTGATCGAGCACTTCCATGCAAAGTCCGAGCGCGGCGTCCGCCAGGAACTCTACGCGGTGTTCGCGCTGGTCACCCTCGCGCGCCAGTTCGTCAACCGCTGCGACAGCGACCTCAACCGCGGCGACAGCGAGGACCTGCCCGCCATGCGCACCAACTTCAAGAACGGCCTGCGTCTGGTCGGACGGGAGATCGAAGCCATCTTCCTGAGACAGAGCGAGATGGTCAACCAGTCCGTCAGGCGGATCATGGCCGGCCTCTCCCGGTGCATACAGCGCCAGAGGCCGGGCCGAAGCTACAGAAGGGAATCAAAGCAGCCACGGTCCAAATGGCTCAGGCGATCCACCGCCTGATATCTGAACCGAACCCAAAATCAGCCCCCCGACTTCCGGCAACCGCCCGAAGCACGGGTTTCTCTTATCCGAACGCAGCAAATCCTTATCCGAATGCCATTGGCCAGCCGACCCACGCGTCCCGGCAGGGCAGCGAGACCACCGCCTGCGAGAACTGCAGGCAACCCAGCTTGCGCCCGTGCCGGTCCTCCACGAAATAGCGCAGCCGCGGACCGAGAGGGTGGCGGAAACCGGCATAGTGCCAGCGGTCGACAAACTCGTTCCACTCCGAGACCTCGTCCTCGTCCAGCACGAGGCGAAGCTGCAATGGCAGAAGTTCCCCCAGTGGCTCCGCAATCGCCGGCTGCTTCTCCGTCCGCTGGCTCTTCTCAATCGGCTTGCGCGGACCCCGCGCATAGGACGCATCCTTCGCCGGCAACACCAGGAGGCCCAGCCGCTCCAGTTCCTCCAGAAGCCGTTGGCAGAGCTGGATCCGGTTCGTGCCCGTTCCCGTGCGCCAGCCCAGCTGCTCGCAAACCGTCTGCCCAAGCTCGTGCCGGCTCAGCGACGGAAACGCTGCAACCGTCGTCTGGATCTCGGAAATCTGCTGCCGGGTCAGACGACGACCGAAAAACGTCGTCGACCGCAGCGCCTCGATTCGGGGGTCCATCCAAACACCTCTCCGCAGTGGGCAATCCAAGCGGCACTATGCAGGGAACCAGCCGGTAAGTCAACCCCCCCGGGCATGACCGCACCAACAGTGGAGAAAAGACAAATAACCGCAATACATTAGTCCAATGCACCCGGTGGGCCACGAAGCAGAACGCCCTAGACGAATGCCATTGCTCCGGGCGGGACCTGCCCGGCTCTCTTGCTGCCGGATTGTTGCCGGGCGCGGCCCGCCTCCTGCGGTCTGCGAAGTATCCAGTCCAATGTGGCCAAAGGCCTCGTGAGGTTGGCGTTGCTTCCCCCGCGCAATTTGCACCGCCCCTTTTGGATCCGAGAATGTCGACAAGCATGGTGCAGGCTGAATGCTTCACTAGGTTTCAAGAATATAGCTACAATAGTAGCTACAAGAGGTGGAGTCACCGCGCAGCCTTGCTACGCGGTGACAGGCTGTACTTGGCGACATGGGGGGTGAATCATGCGGGCAAAAGATGAGCCAACGAACAGGAGCCATGAATGGTTGACCTTGAGAAGATTGAATTCGACTGGGATGAGCCCAAAAGAAAAGCAAATCTGAAGAAACATGGTATCGATTTTTAAGGCGCCATTCGGGTCTTTGGCGGAGAAGTATGGATTTCTCCATCCGAACGGCATGGCGAAAAACGTTGGTTGGCAGTTGGCTGTGCTGACGGGGTTGAGCTCGCTGTGGTTGTTGTGATCCGATGCGACTGTTGGAGAATTATTTCCGCAAGGAGAGCGAGTAGAGATGAGCGAGAAAAATGCTACACGTATGTCGCTGAAGGAAGCGATCCGCCGCAAGGATGAGGATCAGACAGACTGGGAGAGGCTGCGGCGAGAACGGGAACAAGGGATCGAGCCTGATGAAGGTGACTTCGACTGGTCGAAGGCCCGAGTAGTGATGCCGTCGCAAAAGACACTGATTTCGGTGCGCTTGGATAATGACGTTCTGGCATTCTTCAAAGCTTACGGGCGAGGTTACCAAACGCGGATGAATGCGGTTTTGCGCAGCTACATGGAAGCAAAGACAGCGCAATCGTAAAAGAAGCGAAGATCAAGCGCAGCTGCAGGCAGGCCCGTTCACAAGGCGCATACTTCCCGATAACTACCGCAAACGTTCACCGACGGTTTACCACGGTGGTGTCATACAAATTGACAGCGCACAGTGTCCTTTAACTACTTGCTGAAACCGTGTATGCTCGCCGCATGGAAGACGCCCCGATTATCATCGATGGCCAGGGCGGAAGCTCCATTCCGGCGCGGATCGCGCGCGGGATGACGCCGACGTTGTTCTGTGTCTCGAAGCAGGCGCAGCGGAAATTCTGGGAATTCTTCACCGCCCATATCCGGAACCCGAATACGCGGCGTGCCTACCTGATCGCGGTGTGGCGGTTCGCCGACTGGTGCGGGCACCACGGCATCCCCCTGGCTAAGGTGGAGCCGATGGTGGTCGCGGCCTATGTAGAGGAGCTCACGGGGAAGCTCTCGGCGGCGAGCGTGAAGCAGCACCTGGCGGCGATCCGGATGCTGTTCGACTGGCTGGTGGTCGGCCAGGTCCTGCCGTTCAACCCAGCGAGCTCGGTGCGGGGCCCGAAGCATGTCGTGAAGAAGAGTAAGACGCCGGTGCTCGCTGCGGAGGAGGCGAGGGGGCTCCTGGACGGGATCGACCTCTCGACGCTCGCTGGTCTGCGCGACCGGGCACTGATCGGAGTCCTGGTGTTCAGCTTTGCGCGGATAACCGCGGCGGTATCGATGCGGGTTGCGGACTATTACACGCAGGAAAGGCGATCCTTCTTCCGGCTCCACGAGAAGGGCGGGCGGTACAACGTGGTGCCGGCGCACCATTTGGCTCAGGAATACGTGGACGCGTATCTCGAGGCGGCGGAGCTGGGGGAAGACTGGAAGGGGCCGCTGTTCCGGAGCTGCGCGGTCGGTCGGCAGAACTTACTGGAAGATCGGGCGATGACGCGGGCCACGGCGCTGCAGATGATCAAGCGCCGGGCCCGGCAGGCGGGGCTGCCTGCGGAGATCTGTGCGCACAGCTTCCGTGGGACCGGAATCACGGAATATCTCCGGAACGGCGGTGATCTCGAAGTGGCGGCGCGGATAGCCGGCCACGAGTCGACGCGGACCACGCAGCTCTACACTCGGGTGCAGGACGAAATCTCGCTCGATGAGATTGAGCGGATTCACATCTAGGTGTGCTGCTGTGGGCGCATTCATGTTGAAAAGGACGGCGCTCCGAGGGAGGGGGACATGAGGGGTCTAACACTTGCTGTGGCGCTTGCCGCGATGATGGCGTGGTCCGATGCCGAGGCAGTTCAAGACCAAACCATGAGAGATCAACCTACGAGGGAACGCGTTGCTGACTGGATGGACCTGTGCACCAATTTGAGAATAGAACTCATGACAAACAGTGGCACCGAATCCGCGATGTTCTCTGATGGTCGGAAACTGCACGAGTTTCTTGGAGTCCTGGAGATACACGATGATTCGCTTGGGGCAATGGCGAGAGAGTACATCCGGACGTGTTGGCCCATCACCGAACGGATTCGGGAATTGGACTTGCCATGCGGCCAGTTGGAGAGGGAAGGTGTGACAACTGTCGCATTTCCCCAGGAAGTTATACGGGCAGCGGAGCGTTACCTTGGCCCGGAAAGCGGGCTTGACGAGACTGCGCGACGCACCGTCGAGAATTACTTGCGAACCTGTGTTGCGACGTTTGCAGATGCGATGGATGGCAAGAGCCCGGATACAGTTGCGTCGGTGGAAGACGAATCCGCTGAGCCGGAGGTGGAGTCTGCGGATGTGACGATGTGGGCGCTCAAGCGTTCGAACCTGCGTAGCGGTCCCGGCACGGATCACGCCAAGGTGGGTCTCCTGGAGATTGGCGATGAGGTGCGGGTTAGCGGGGAGATCGGGGAGTGGCTCAGGATCGAGGCGCCGGGCGTTGGCGAAGCGTTCGTCTACGCCCCGCTTCTGACGGAAGACGCGCCACGGGCGATGGTGGCGGGCGGGCCGGGTGTGGAGACGGGAAGTGTCGGTGGCGCTTCCGGAACCCCGGCCGGACAGGCCGACTGGCTGTTGCCTGGAACGGCTGCAAGTGCTTCGGCCGGGAAGGAGGCGCTGGCGTCGCCATTGATCGGGTTCAGCGACGAGGTGAGAGTGGGCGTGTACCAATCCGGCGAGCCCGGAAGCTCAACCCAATGGGTACCGAATCCAGCTGACGGAGGCGATGTTCGCTGGGGTGATTGGCGCCATTCGTCGCTTTCTGGGAGAATTCCGAAGTACCAACACACCCTTCAGCATGCGGGGAACAGGAGTGGAGAAATTGACAAGCACGTCGTCGGCGTCCTGGACAAGGGAATATTTTCTGTTGCCTACGATTCGATTGGCGGAGTGGCTTGGCAAGGAGGCTATTGGGCATTCGCCCTGATCGAGGCCGACAACACACTGTTTGAGTTGGAGGGGTCGGGAAGATACCCGGCGGATCGCCGCGACATTTTCTACTCGGGCGCGACATGGAACGGTGACGCATTGGGCATTGAGCGGTCCTCCCGGGAGATCGTCTATGGGCGAGCCTCGCTGACCGTAACGAAGTTTGTGCCCGGAAATGCCAGGACTCCCAGCGGCAATGAGGCCGGGATTTTCGGCTATCGTTTCGAGGTCGTCTGGAACAATGGAGACCGCGTTCAGTACAGCTTTGTGCACACGCATCTGGAGTATGAGGATGGGCCGCGGGACGATCTCGGACGTGCAGCGGACCACTTCTACGGAGCGTTCATGGGCCGAAACGCCGGGGAAGCCTTCGGCGCCTTTCGAACGTCTGACTACCACGGTTCCTTTGGCTTGCAAAGGAACCCCCAATCCGAGGGTGCTGGGGCTTCCCTTGAAAATCCTCTTTCCGGAACTCCCGGGGATTCCCCGGATTTTGGCGATGACGCCAGCGAGTGGGCGCATGACGGGGAATGCGATGACCCGCGGTTCGTCGGAGACGGCATGGCCGAAACGCTGCTGGCCGGAGACAAGGGCCGGGACGCGGCCGATTGCCGGGGCTTGTTCGAACAGGGCCGGATACGGCTGAAACCCCAATTCGAGGGTGCTGGGGCTTCCCTTGAAAATCCTCTTTCCGGAACTCCCGGGGATTCCCCGGATTTTGGCGATGACGCCAGCGAGTGGGCGCATGACGGGGAATGCGATGACCCGCGGTTCGTCGGAGACGGCATGGCCGAAACGCTGCTGGCCGGAGACAAGGGCCGGGACGCGGCCGATTGCCGGGGCTTGTTCGAACAGGGCCGGATACGGCTGAAACCCTTTGGCAGTTAACCCGTTGCTGTATTGACAAAGTTGGAGGCCGATGAGTCTTGGCGATGACGGCGGTGCGTGGACGCATGGCGGGCAATATGACCAATTTCCCGTTCCACTTGTTCGCCGCAGCGCGAGGCAATCGGTCCGGAAGCGCGGAGCCGGAGGCTGGCAGAAGGCTACGGTCTATCTGGTAGCGCATTGCCTGTCGATCGCCAGTTTTGAGCCGCGAGTCCGACTGCGCCGCTGTCCGGAAAACGGCCGTTTTTCTGGCGGTCGCGGATCCGGCGAATTGACCGGGCGGACAGCGCCAGAAAGCCCATTGCGGAAAACAGCGCAAGGTTGCGAGATTTTCCGTGTCTAGCCTCAGATGTCCTGACACCGTGCGCTGCTAGATATCGTCGACAAGTAGGCAACTTCTTGCTCGGCCGAGCAATACTTGCTCTGCGTAACTCCTTGCCGTATTTGATGATGGGCAATTTAATCCGAGCTGAAATCCGGGGTTGCCGTGACCGCACCAACCGTCTCAGTTCGCAAAAACCAAGGCTGCGCCGTGCGTTGAGTACTCTTCCTGGCTATCCGAAACTCGGACAGACTCCAAAGTTGGGTTCATCGAGAATTATGCGAATTCCGGAAGTCTGAGCCCTGCGACGAGGCTCGAACCCCGCCGTTCGGCTATCCGACACCAGCACTTCACACCGAGCAGGACCGCCAAGCGGCAAAGAAGTCGGTGGACCGCCATAGAGGCCGAAATCAGCGCCATATCGCCATTCGTCGACAGAGGGTGTTGGCAGAATTTGCCTCTTCAATGCTTGCGAGGTTGGCACAGTTGACTTGATCCATCCCCAAGAGCGGTTTTTAAGTGGCTGTTCACCGCCGCTGGGCGTCACCGAGCACGAATTTCAAGCCGCAATCCTCGAAATTTGCCCCAAAAATGCCCTTTTCAGGGTACTAGGAGGGTGCGTAACGCACATGGCGGACCAACTTGCCGTGTCACAGCCCACGCCATGCGAGTTACGCGCCCTCTCCGGTAGCCTTCAGGCACCAGTTCCGGCAGAATTCCTCTTCCTTTCCCACATCCTGGCCGGAAGATCCCGCTCGTCGAGGCGAGGTCCGCGGCAGTGGTGTAGACCACGATGGTCTGCAGGTTGGCGTGCCCCAGGGTGGCCGTGATCGTCGGGAGCGGGACGCCAGCGGCGACGGCCATGATGCCCGAGGCCGTGCCGGAGGCCCTTGGGGCATGCCTTGAGCCCTCGATGCTGGCGTCAGCCATGATCCTGGCGATCTTCCGGTGGGCGGTCGCCCGCGAGCAGGGCCAGAGGGGCTTGCCCTACCCTGTAGCCATATATGTTACTGGACCAAAGGAGTTCCAGCCGTTTTTGTTTCGGCGATTCGATGGCCCAAAGTCGCTGCTGACAGCCGCTCATAGCCACGCCACATGATCTGGTTGCCCGGCTCGGGATCATGCTTGCGGTTCCGGTAGCCGCCGAGAAGCGCGACAAGGCGTACAGCAGTGCCGAGGTTGTCCGGTGTCTGCTGTTTGTATTCCTTGGCATAATCGTGCAGAAACGACAGTTCGTGATCGGTGAACATGAGGCTGGCATCGCAGCCGGGCACTTGGCGCCCGAGCAGTGCCATCAACATGATCCGCCAAGTAATGACGCTGTTGATTGCGATCGCGCGCTCCAGCCGGTCGGCGGTATGAAAGGCGAGATACTCGACCCGGCAACCGGATTTCAGCACCCGGAAGAAATCTTCCACACGCCAGCGCTGGAGGTAGAACGCGATGATTTCCACGGCTGCCTCGACGGTGTCGACCGGGAGGCTGGTCAGCAGGTGCCACTGAACCGCGTTCTCGCCTTCGGGTGGTGCGGTTTCGACAATATGCACTCCCGACATTTCCACTGCACCGGCCCCCCCGTTCGTTGCAGGAAGCGTGAGCCTGCGGTAGCGGATTTCGCACAGCGCCGTGCGCTTGCTGCGCGCCGGACGGGCCTTCGTCCCCCGCGACTTGCGGCGTTCGGTCAAGCGGTCAATCGCGATTTCGACATTCCCGCAGGCTGCGCCCTTGCGCATCGTTTCAAACAGCTTCATGTCGTTCCCGGCAAGACAGCGGTCATGCTTGGCGCGCACCAGGATCTCGACCCGGCCTGATCGGCGCTGCGCGTCGAACAGCTCGAAAAAATCCGCTTCTCGATCCATGACGCTAATCACCCGCGTCTTGCGGGTCAGTTCCCGCGCCGCTTCGGCAATGTCATGGAACCCGTCGATCCAGCGCTGCGTCTTCTGCTGCGCCTTCGGCGTGGTCTTGCCGCCCCCGGGCCGCGGCGCCTCAAGACCACAACGCAGGACGCCCAGCGGCAGGCCCTGGCCGTTCACCGCAAGCGTGAGATGCAGATGCAGGCCCAAGGTCTTCGACGTTGTCTGGTTGCGGCCGATGATGCCTAGTCCATCGCAGTTCGGGCGGGTTGCGAAGTTCAGGTCGCTACCGTCCTGGATGCACAACACCGTCGTCTGGCTGCGCATCCGCTGAATGCTGCGCGCCCGGTGCGGCGCGAGAATGTTCGCCACCGTCACCGCCGTATCCGCCGGCTGTTCGATGAACCGGTAGTAGCCGTCAACCGCCGCACGATCGCCCTTCGCATTCCCGCTGACCGACTGGCCCGGATATTCCGCCAAGAGCCCGGCGCTCTTGACCAATCGCGCCGATAACCGCTTGTCTCCCAAGGGTGCTCCTCCGAATTCGTTCGCCGCCCACTCCGCGCTGTCCAGACCTTCGCCCGGAGCAAGCGCAGGCGCATGATCGACAAACGGCACATCGAGGCGGCGGCGCCAGTCCGGCGCCAGTGCATACATGTAAACCGATTTCACCGTTTCCGCCTGGCGTTTGTCCCGGTCCTGGCGGCCGCGGCCCGTGGTCCGCCCGACGCAAAGGAAATTCGCCGCTCGCAGGCTGACCCCGCTTCGCGACGGTTCGACAAACGTCTCGACAAGCCACGGACGGTAACCGTATCGCGCTTCGAAATCCATCGGCAACCGCCGCAGGATCCGCCCCAGGACGTGGCTCGCCAGATTGGCGCAGGCAACGCCGGGGCGGATCAGGAAGCGGCTCATGCAGACCACCCGGTTAAGCGCCTGCTTCCGCTGTTCATCGCTCCACGCCATCCAGCGGTCCCGCGCCGAAAGGCGAAGCGCCGAGGCCGAGAAGCCGGCCGCACCGAGATATCCGTGCGAAGAGGCGACAAGATACCGCATCTGACAACCCGCGAAGGTCGTCATCCCGCGCGGATGCTCGTCACCGATCATCGTGTTCCAGACCTGCCGCTCATCACGGCTCTCGACCACGAACAGGCCGAGCTTCCCGACCGCCTCCAGACGGCCCGGAACTTCCGAGGCAGCGGGCAACGAACCAACCAGCCGGCGCGGAATTGAGGATGGCGCCCCGCGCTGCGCTGCCGGCAGGACGATCGCACCCGTATCCGCCAACTTGCGCAGCGTCTTCAGGCAACCCGCCAGCTGAAAACGGCCGCGGACATCGACAAAGCCAAAGGCTTCACAAACGCTCCGGCCAACCGCACTGCGGGTCCCGGAACTCTTCCCCAACAGAATCTGTTCGAGAAGAGCACGCGATTCGGGCGCGTTTAACGTTCGATTGATCTGGTTCTGTATCATCATGCCAACGCTGATACACGATCAATTCGCCTTTGTTCAGACCTAAATCACGCTACAGGGTAGGGCTTGCCGGCGGTCTTCGCTGGCGCTGGGCGGAGCGCACGGACAATCTCGAGAGCGCGGAGCGGCTCGGGAGGGACGGGTACCTCGCGCCGACGCTCGGCGCGGCGCTTCGGGGTCCGTATCCGGATAGAGCCAGCCTCGAGATCGGCGTCGACAGGTCGGATGGCCAGGGCTTCGGAGACCCGGGCCTGTCACTACCGCACAGTTGACGCAGAGATCATTGGCGAGTTTCGCGGAGCATTCCGGCCCTTCTCATCCGTTGGAGTGCGGCAGTGTCTTGCATGAGGTATGTCATTCCTGTCCAGAGTTTTGCGGTACCGGGCATTGGCTGTCGTTTGGATGGGATGAAGCCGACATATCGACCGAGATCGATGGCGAAGGTTCGGAGGTCGGGGATATAGTCGGGCGGAGCCCGGCAGCGGATCACGCGGTAGTCGTACAGGCCCAGATAGAGCATGAAGATTTCGTCTCGGGACATGATCTCGTCGGCGGGCCTGTCAGGGGTTTCCCTGGCGGCGCGATCCAGATCGAACACGCGCCACGCGGTGATGGCGTCGAACGCGAGGCACTTGCGCAAGTCCTCGGCATCGTCGAGGCGGCGGTCCTCGATGCGGGTTCCGGTCTTGAGGACGCGGAAGAACTCTTCGATGGACCAGCGCGTTTCGTACCACTGGCGGATGCGGTCGGCCCATTCGGGCGTGGCCTCGCCTTCGGAGCAAAGCAGCAGCCAGCGGAGTGGCTGGCGAGCGCCGGACGGCGGGTTGCGCTCGGCAACGAGCACGGCGGTCATGGGCAGCGTGTGCGGCGACTTGCCTTCGGGCGCGATGAGTTCGACGCGAGCGATGCGCAACGCCAGCACGGCCTTGCGCTTCTTGCGTGCCGCCCTGCCGCCCCGCGCGGAAATCTCGATGCTGCGCGATGCGCAGGGCGGGAGAGTGTCCATGTGCTTGCCGAGGTCCACCTTTTTGCCGTCCACCAGCACCTTGCGCTGTTTCGAGCGGCAGGCGCGCACCAGCAGGCCGGCGGCGGCGGGATCCTCGGCCTGGCGGGCGTACAGACCCCAGATGTCTCCCTCGCGGTCGGCGACGGAAATGACGCGGGTGTTCGAGCAGGCGTGTCCCACCGCCGCCGCCTGCTCCAGCGAGCGCAGCCAGCGGGCGCTCTCGGGCTCCTGCGCCACGCCCGGTTCCCGGGCGGCCTTGGCTTCGACGCTTTCGCGGAAGTCGCCCTCAAGCGCGCAAACGCCAAGCGGGCGCCCGCCCTGTGCCACCGCCAGCGTCGTATGCACGGGAACCCCCACGGTGCCCTTGCCGCCGCCGCCCAGCGCCGCCAGCCCGCTGGTCGCGTCGCGAAGGTTGTCGTAGTTCACCATGGTGGTGTCCTGCACCATCAGCACCACACCCGCATGCCGGCAGCGCTCCACCGTTGTCTCGCGATGCCCCTCGAGGATGTCGTCCACAGCCACCCTTTCGTTCGAAAGCAGGCGGTACGCAGCCTCCTGCGATGCACGGTCCGGAAAGATCTCCGGAAGCGGCGTTCCCGGACGCTTCTCCCAACACCGCCCCATCTCCTCGATCCGGCGCCGCACCCGCCCGTCGGGATGGGTGCCCCGGCCGAACTCGCGCTCCGCCCAATCGGCGTCGGCGCCAAGATGCAGCGATCCCATCCGCCCCGCAACCCGCTCCGGCTCCTCACACAGTGCTTCCCGCCAGCCCGCCTGCAGCGACTTCATCCACACCCGGCGCACCGGCCCCGCCCCGCGCCGGCCCGGCGGGCGTCCCGATGTCGCGCCAGCATCCTCCCAGCCCGCCGCTCGGTACGAGGTCCCGGCATGCTCGGGGCCGACATAGCTGTACGCCAGCACCGGCCGATCACCATGCCGTGCCTCCCAGTCGTCCGCAACCCGACCTGTCGCCTGCGCCAGCACATGCGAGGCAAGGTCCGCAACCCGCACCGAAGGCAGAAGCAGGAAGCGGTGGTTGTTCACCATCCGCCCCAACCCCGCGCAACGGGCTCGCGCACTCCAGCCGATATACCGGTCCCGCGCCTTCTGGTGCCAGCTCGCCGCGCAGAAGCCGATCCCACCCAAACACCCGAACCGAGACGATATCACCAGATAATTCAACGCTTTGCCGGGATGCCGCGGAACCCCCTCCGGATGGTGCGACGCCATCATCGAACGGAAGCGCCGCGAACCCTCGCGACCCTCGGCCGGTTCCAGCGACACCGTTCCCAGAGCCGATAGCGTCGTCTCCACATGCAGGTCTGGATGCGACGGCAATGCATCCCCCGCTGGCGGCGGCGCTGCCGCCGCCGGAAGCTTCAACCCCAGTTGCGACGCCAGCCTCGGCAGGATCTTCCGCGCCGACGAAACGCACGGCTCGCCCCGCGCGTTGCGCCAGTTCGCGCGAGCGCACAACTCGCTCGCAAGCGCGCTCCGGCTCGCGCCTCCCTCAAGGACCGCGCACTCAAACCACGAAAGAGTTTCCGCGCAAAACTG
The DNA here is from genome assembly GCA_965222665.1 of Rhodobacterales bacterium. Lineage (GTDB taxonomy): Bacteria > Pseudomonadota > Alphaproteobacteria > Rhodobacterales > CAZPXZ01 > CAZPXZ01. The sequence goes on along the minus strand of CBDCUM010000012.1, from coordinate 2,091,603 downwards.
TCGCAAGCCAATCTGCATGCATCATGTGTGCCACACAACACAGCCCGTGTCAACAGTGTGATAGTGACAGGACCCGGGCGCCGGTGTGAGCGAGCGTGAGGGCGAAGGTCTGGTCGGTGGATCTTGGTGCCCGGACGGCGGCTTCGAGGAAGCGCCGGCGCTCATCGGCGGCGAGGTACCCGTATCCACCGTGTTGCGGAGGCGGGCCAGGCTAACTGTTGGTTCAAGAACAACAGATGCGACCTGACACAGACTGTGCAACAGTGCCGTTGGACATACGCAGCTTCGTTGACGCCAGGCACGTGCGGCTCCATGCGCCCGAAAGGACTACGATGTGATTGTTACGACGCGCCTTCAGCTAAGGCAATGGCGCAACACGGACTTGTCGAAATTTGCAGCACTAAATGCTGATCCACAAGTCATGGAGTTCATGCCCGCGACGTTGTCGCGATGGGAAAGCGATGCACTTGCCGCCGGAATCCGCGACCGCATTGCATCATATGGCTGGGGGCTTTGGGCCGTGGAAATTCTTGGCGGGGCACCGTTCATCGGATTTGTTGGATTGACACACCCGGAATTTGAAGCCCATTTTACCCCCTGCACCGAAGTCGGATGGCGCCTGGCACGGGAACACTGGGGGAAAGGCTACGCGACCGAGGCTGCCTTGGCAGCCTGTGACTTCGCGTTCACCCAACTGAAGCTTTCCGAAATCGTTTCGTTCACGAGCGTGGCCAACGTCCGTTCACGTCAGGTTATGGCGCGCCTGGACATGAAGCACGATCCCGATGACGAATTCGACCATCCCGGTTTACCAGCAGACCATTCGCTACGCCGACATGTTCTCTACCGCCTGGAACAGCCGACTCGATAAGATTTCCAACGAAAAATAGCGCGTAACTTCACGACACTGTATATCCGTCAATAATCTGGCGCGCTGGAGTTTTGCAAGTTCCTCTCTGAGCATTCTGAAATCCTCGCGGCTACGGCCTTCATCGAGTCCCGGGCAAGGTGGACGGAGCGAGCGGCCGTGTGGATCTGACGGTGGCCGAGGCCTATCAATCTATCACACTTGACTCCGGGACTTCTCCTTTCGTTTTTTTCCTGTTCCATTCCTGCATGGCCTGGATAGCGATGACGGCTTGAGACAGGAACTTCACGCCTTCCCAGAGCTTCTGGGTGCCGGGTAGCGGCTGGCGCTTCGAGGGATGGAAGCCCGCCAGGCCGCCGGTGAGCACGACGAAGCCCGCGATGGTCATGCCCGGCGGTCCCCGGGGCACCTTGAAGCCATAGTGGGAGGCGAGGGCACAGAGTGCCCGGATGTCGTCCTCGGTGACATGTCGGCTGGCCGGGTCGTCCGGCCTCTCGCGGGCCAGGAGGGAAAGGTCCCAGACCCGGAAGGCGGTGATCGCGTCAAAGGCGAGACACTTGCGCAGGTCGTCGGCCTCGTCGAGGCGGCGGTCCTCCATGCGGGTGCCGACCTTCAGCGCATGGAAGAACCGTTCGATCCGCCAGCGCAGTTCGTACCAGCGCAGCACCGTGCGGGCAGTGTCGAGGTCGGCCTGGCCCTCGGTGGTCAGCAGCATCCAGTGCAACGGTTTGTTCTGCTTCCTTTGCTTCGATGCCGGCAGCGCCGGGCGACGGGGCGGGTCCTCCTCAAGGGCCGAGACGGCGATCATGCGGACCGGTGGTTCACTCTCCCGGTCCTTCGGGGGAAGCAGGTCCACCGGCGTGCAACGCAGGGTCAGCTTTGCCGTGCGGCCGCGCCGACGGTTCGGTCCCCCGCAGGCGGGCACCTCGATCTTCCGCCCTCCCACCGGGTCCGTCTCCAGCACATGGTCCCACAGGTCCGCGTCTCCGCCCGAGGCCAGCGCCACCCGACGCTGCGTCCCTCGGCTGGCCCGGACCAGCAATGCCGCCCCGGTCTGCTCCGCACGCGAGAGCAATTCCCAGAAGTCGCCCTCGCGGTCGCAGACCGTCACCACCCGGCTGTCCGGGCAGGCGCGCGCGAGTTCCTGCGCCCGCTCCAGGCCGTCCACCCAGCGGACACTGTCCTTGTCATCGGCCTGACGGAAGTCGGTGTCCACCGTATACATCCCGAGAGGCCGGCCCACCGCGTTCACCGCCACGCCGAAATGGGCCAGAATGCCCGCGCTGCCCTTGCCGCCCCCACCAAGCTCGTCGAGACCAGAACTCTTTGACAGGCCGTCATAATTCAGCGTCGTCGTGTCCTGAACAGCCAGCACAAGCCGCTCGGCGCCGCACCGCTCCACCGTCTGCTCGAAATGCGAATCCAGAATGTGGTCCATCGTCACCGCGTCATTGGACAGCAACCGGTAGGCCGCCGTCTGCTCCGCCCGCCCCGGGAAGATCGACGGCAGATGTTCGCCAAGCCGATTGACCCAGGCCGCCCCTATCTGCGCAATCCGACGCCGGATCCGACCGTCGGGGTGCGTGCTCCGCCCGTATTCCCGTGCCGCCCATCCCCCCGCACAATATATCGATCCGGACCAGCCGAGAACGCGCTCCGGCTCACCGCACAGAACCGGTTGCCAGCCCTCCACGAGCGGCCGGAGCCAGACCGCGCGGCGCACCCCCGAACGGCGCCCCGAAGTCAGCTGCGGGCAACACTTCCACCCCGCGGCCCGATAACTCAACCCGGACTACCCCGGCCCGGTGAAACTCTGCACCAGCACCGGACGCTCACCGTAGGCCGCCACCCAGTCTTCGGCAATCCGGCCCGTCGCTAGACGCAGAACCCGGGACGCAAGACCCTTCACCCGAACACCCGGAAGCAGCAGAAAGCGATGGTTGCACACAAGCTTGCCGATGTTGGCCACGCGGGCATCGGCCGACCAGCCGACGACATCGTCGCGCGGCCCAAGCTGGATCCCCGCCGCAGTGAAGCCAAGGCCGCCCAGCACCTGAGCACGCTCACGATCAGGGATGGCCTGTTGCTCGAATTATTTGAGGGTCTTGTCGAGCGTTCTGGAGCTCAAGGACTTCTGTGGATGGGAAGACGGTTGGCTTGCAGGATTCGATTGAGGAGGAAGGCTAAGAGTACGTCGAGCGCTCTGTGCGAGGAAGATGGTATCGGGTGGCAGGGTTGAGGTAGTGATCCGGAAGGCGCCGTGGACCTTTCAGGACCTTCTTGCCGGCGCGGTCGCCTGGGTCCCGGCGGTGTCCGAGTTGGCGAGCGACGTCTTCGAGGGGCTGACCGCGGACGGCATGGAGATCCTCCTGTGTCCATCGGCGTGCCACGGGACCTCTTGCGGGCTGTCTGGGGAAAGGGAAGGTGGTGGTCCCGGGCCGGCGGATTGGGAGTGTTTCCCGTTTCCCGTTTCCCTTCACCCCCTGGAGCTTTCGGCTGGAAACAGCTCGAGTGGTCTGCGTAGCCGCGCCCAGCGGCCCGTAAGGAGAACCTCGGCCGATGCACCCCCTGGCCGGCGGATTCTGGTCAGGGCGGTCAACTTGCGCTTTGCCGTTTCGCACTCTTCCTTGCAGGAACCTGCCGTCCACCCCCGTTGATCATGAGGGATACATCTTCTGCGGGTCCCGGTCCCCCGAAGCGCTGCCCTCGAAAACCGCGAACATGAAGCCATCCCGAAGGAACAAATGCGCCCGAACCGCTCGACCCGGCAACCCGCCTCTGCGGAACCCCTCCAGCAGGGCGCGCGGGAGCCCCGACGCCTCGACACCCGGCCGGAAGCGTCCCCGGTGTGCCCGCCAGAATGCGCTGCCCGCAAATGTCTCCTGCCACCAGCGCCGCCAACGGCGTAGCGTCTGACGGCTCAGACCAAGGCGACGGCACGCCGCCGAAACCGCCGTAGGGCTCGCATCCCCAAGCAGCACCGGAAGCAGAAGCACGATCAGACCCACATACACCCGGCGCCCCATAAAGCGCACGGAGGCGGGCGTCGTCCGACGCCGACACACCGCGCAGCAGAAACTGTGCCGCAATACCGGACGCGATCCCCCGGAGACAACCGCCTCCGGAACACCACGAGGCTTGCGCGCATACGTCGCCGAATGCAGTGCGCCGCCGCAGTGGCGGCAACCCGCGCAACGAACACGGGATGCCTCCCGCTCGTCAATTAGAAACATGAAATCCCACAATCTGGGACTCGAGATCGATACCGGCTGCATCACTCATCCTCCAATGCTCTCCTTGACCAAGCGAACCGATTCCGGCGAACCTGCACTCCAATACAAAAGCCCGCAGAGGGGAAAAGGCACGGCAGACAACGGTCACGCAGCAAACGATATCAACCACGCTCCTCGAGGGAAACTCCCGGCATTCCATCAACTTATGCGATCAAAAGCCACCGAATTACCATCCATTATCGTGAACGTGCTCAGCACCCCATACCGCTCCGAACGAACCCGGTACCGGACCTGCCCTCCCGGCGGCCGGCGCCATCCCTCCGGATGGTGCGTCTCGATCATTGCCTCCCAGCGGCGGCGCTCCTCCGGTGACGCCACCGGCTCAAGCGACAGCGGACCGAGTTCCCGAAGCGAACACGAGACAGAACTGTCGGCGAAGTCCGGCGAGGGGCGTGCGTGCGGGGCGAACTCCGTCGCCTCCGCCTCCGGCAGGCGCACACCCAACTCATCCGCCAGGCGCGGAAGAAGCTTGCGCGCCGACGCAAGACACAGCCTGCCGACGCGGCCAAACCAGTTCTCCTTAAGACAGAGCTCGTGGGCCAGCCCAGTTCGCGACAGATCCCCGCTGTTGCAGGCGGTCTCGAACCACTCTAGCGTCTCTGCCGAAATCTGACGCATGCCAATCTGCATGCCCGAATAAATCGCACGAAATCACCCGCGAGTTAAGTGTGTGTGCTTGATAGGGCCGAGGCGGGGGAGGCTCTTGCGGGTCACCTTGAGTTTCAGACTTCCTGACCTCGAACTCAAGAGAGTGTCATGTTTTTGCACCCGCGAAGTGGGGCTCGGCGTTTTTTCCGGGTAGTTCATAGACCATGCGCATGTTGGTACCGGGGAACAGGGTACGTGTCTGGTTGAGTTCCTGGAGAAGGCCTGCGATTGCGTTGTCGCCAGCGTCGCAGGCGGTGCCGAGTATTCGCACTCGGAGGATGCCGTCGCCGGGCTCCGGGATGATGTCGGCGTCGGCCTGCAGGAGTGCGCGCAAGTGGCGGCGGGGGCGCTGGATCTTGCCCTGGGTCTGAGCGACGGCTGGCATCATGCGGGTTTCGGCGCGGTAGGCGATCATGCGGATGATGTCGAGGAGGAGCTTCTCGCCTTCGGGAAGCGCGTCGAGGGCCTCGTTGCTGTCGAGCTCGGCGACGGTGATGTGTCGCGGTGTCTTGCTGCGCTGGAGCTTGAGGGCTTCGCGCTCGGCGTCGAGAGTGTCGCTTTGGGCCTGCAGGCGCCGGACGGCCTCTTCGGCTTCGCGGGTCGGGGTTCCCCTGGACAGGTCGGCGATCCGGTTGCGCAGGGTGCCAAGGCGTTGCCGGAAGCGCTGGACATTGCGGTCGATTGCGCGCCAGCGCGGGTTGACGATGCGGGCGTCGGGATCCTGTGCTTCCAAACCGTGGACCGCCAGCGCATCGAGATTGAACTCCTCGCGCATGTATTTGAAGAAGTTCTCCTGCGACCATCGGGAGAACAGGGCGCTGGCGGCCCGCTCCATGGGCATGCGGGGGTCTGTGGTGATGAGGGGCACCTGGCGGCCATTCTCCAGCAGGCGGCGGATCTGGCGGACTTCGGGCCCCTTGCTCAGAGTCACGCGCTTCTCGGCGAGGCGGACGGTGGCGCTGCGGGTGCTTCCCGGCCCGTGGATGGGCACCGTGGCGGTGCGGAAGTCTGCCTCCGGCCAGGCCTCCCCCTTGAAGCCCTTGTGCCAGGTGACCACAGCAACGCCGCGCCGGGCGAGGCGCCGGAACAGGGCAGGGCTCCAGCCTTCCCGGTCGAAGACCAGCGTCAGGGCAGGTTCGCCGGCATCCGGGAGGGTGAGGTCCGGCGCATCCGGCCCCAGCACGCCCAGCGCCTCCAGCGAAGGCAAAATGTCCTTTTCCAGCGCGTGGGTCAGGGTCGGATCCAGCGCCTTGTTCAGGCACAGGAACGGCTTGCCGCCGAGAGCGTTGATCCAGTAGCTCGTGGAGGCGGGCAGGCAGAGCTTCTGGCGCGCGACATGGTGCTTGGGCAGTCGGCCCTTGCGGCCGGAATACACCTTGACGTGGCCATCCACAGACAGGGTGGCACACACGTCCGGTTCTTCCGCCATCCATCCCGCGGCCAGGGAAGCTTGCCAGTCCCGCACCCGTTGCACGTCTCGCCCCAGCGCCTTGATCTTGCCCCGCAGCGTCTTCACCTCCGGGCAGCGGTCCAGGCCCAGGATGGCGCCCCATTCCCCGGGCGCCTGGTGCCGCAGTGCCTCCGGATTGCGCACCCGGGCCAGGGTGAGGAAGGCCAGGAACAGCAGAACCGTGGTCAAACCGTAGTATCCCTTGGGCAGCGACAGGAACTCCCGCGCGCGGTCCAGAAGCCCCTCCTTGAGCAGCATCGGCAGCCCGGCCAGCACGCCGCCGCCAGCAACCACCGACAGCGGCTCCGCAAACTGCGGCCGCATCTCCGTCAGATGTCCCGTTGCCGCCAGCATCCGCCCCGCCGTGTCCCGGGTGCCCCGACCCATCGGCGCCTCGCGGTCGCGTGCGTCCCGTTCGCTCCGCTCCACCCTCGGCTCCGGCGCGGCCGCCGCCTGTGGCTCCGTCGACGCGACCACCGGCGGCTCCAGCACTGCCGTCGCCTGCGGCTCCGTCGACGCTGTCGCCTGCGCCGGCCCGGCCCGGCGTCCCCCCTCTGATAACACCCGACCGGCGGTTGAGGCTGAACGTGCTCGGCCGGATCCCCAGCTTTCGCGCAACCGCCCGGCCGCTCAGCCCCGAGGCCAGAAGCCGCTCCGCCTCCCGCGCCGTCGCGGCGTCGATCGCGCTCGGCCCGCGCCCCCGTCGCGGCGTAAGAAAACCGGCCTCGCCCTGCCTCCGGAGCTGGTTCACTGCCCGCTGCACCGTCGAACGGTTCACGCCAAACGCCGCCACCAGATCCCTGCGTAGCACACCGTGCTCGGCAAACCGCGCAATCCGCAACAGTCGCGCTCGGTCGTCCGAAACTTCGTGGGAATCGAACGGCGCCAGGTTGCTGAAGTAGACCCGCCGGCCGTCCTCGACCGCGTGCGAAAAGCAGGATTCGCCGATCTGGATCGCCTCGGCAGGAGGCATCGGAAGCGTGTTCAAGGGAGTCTCCACGGTCGATATAGGGTGCACAGTATTATGGCCACTTTCCGTAGACCTGTCAACCCCTCAAATGTCTCCTAACTGCTGGAAATCACGAGCAAAACGATCGCCAAGCGCGCCTTCAATTAGCGCACGAGGTCAGGAAGTCTGAGTTTCTCGATCTCGCGGTCCAGCTCGGCGAGTTCGGCCTGCCGATCCTACAGGTCACTCATTCTCGTTGCCTGACAACAGAGCGTGGAGCGGGTCCGGTTGACCGGCCGACAATGAAGTCAACCTTGAGCAGTTCGGTGGTGTGAGGTGCGTCGGGGTCGGAGATCCTGCGAATCAGCATTTTCGCCGCGCGCAGGCCAGCGTAATGCACTGAGGAGCGGAGAGCGGTGAAGATCGGCTGTTCCTCGCCGATGACGAAATAGGACAGGTCGTCGTCGTGGGTGATGATCGACAAATCGCGCCCCAGCTTCAGCCCAGCCTCGTCCGCCGCGCGGCGGATCCCGAAAGACGAGATCGTCGAAGAACTGAGAACTGCCGTCGGCGGCGCGAGCTGAGCGAGAAGCTTGAGCGCGGCCTCGTAGCCGTACTGTTCCGTCATCTCACCCGAGAACATGATGTCGGGGTCCGGCTCGATACCGTGCTCGGAGAGACTCACAAGGTATCCTGCGCGGCGCCGTATGGCGAAATCCATGGTCTCAAGGCCATTTACGAACCCGATTCGGTGGTGGCCGAGATCGACGAGAAAGTCGGTCGCGTGCTGGAAGGCGCGCTTGTTGTTGACGTCGACCCAGCTGTAGGGAGTCGTAATCCCGGTTGCCCGGCCGTGGACGACGAAGGGAATCTGGAGCGAGGTGATCAGGTCGACCCGCGGATCGTCAATTCTGGGACCATGGATGACGATGCCGTCGACGCTGCCCTTGGCGGCCATATCGCGAAAGGCGGTTTTCTCGTCCTCTTCTCGCACGAACAACACGTGGATGTCGTAGCCGTGATTCGAATAGACCTCGCTCGCGCCAACGATGAATTCGGCGAAGATCGGGCTAATCATCTCGCGCCGGTTGGAGAGGGAAACCACATGTCCGATTGACATCGACTGACCGGTGGCCAGCGCCTTGGCGCGCGTGTTTGGGCGGTAGTTGTGCTCGTCCGCAGCCTGAAGTACCCGACGCCGCGTGGCCTCGCTGACCTCCGGGTATCCGTTGAGCGCGCGGCTGACCGTTGTCTGGCTCAGTCCGAGCGATTGCGCAAACTCTTTGAGCTTCATGGGAGAACTATCTATAATTTCTTTGATCTGTGCCGGAGACTAACCGGTCAATCTGGACACGCCAAGGCTGGATCATAGGAATCATGGGTGAAATCGGGTTGCATTGAAGAGTCACAATCGGACTCCTTGGTCAGTTTCATGGGTGATCGAGCATGCCGGTGCAAACGTGCAAAGTGGCCGAGCGGGAGACGGCCCTACCGCGCTCGCCCACTCGCAGAACCGAGCGTGTGCGCACAAACGTACTCGGCCCCTCACTTGGCAGGTTTGGTGGCCGAGGGCGACAAGCCCCTGTCGGCGGGCACAGATGACGCCGGCTGCGCGGCTATCCGCGGCTGTTTCGTTGACGCGGTAGTCGAACGCGGAGTTTCCGTCACATAGCCCGATCGCTGTTGACAACGAACAGAGATTGCGCAAGAGTGACGCTGTCCAAAGCGCTTTGGATCTTGAAATGCGACTGCGCCGTGTGTGTGTTGCGCGAATACCCAGGAGGAAAATAATGAAAAGAACGCTCTTTGTCGGTGCTGTGGCGCTGGCGCTGTCGGCCGGTTTGGCCAAGGCAGAGCAGGTGACTGTATTCGGGCCTTGGCTTACCGTGGATCAGGCCAATGCGGAAACCATGCTCGCGGCGTTCGCAGAAGCTTCGGGCCATGACGTGCGCTATGTCGGCTCGGACAGCTTCGAACAGCAAATCGTCGTCGATTCCGAAGCCGGCTCTCCGCCGAATGTTGCCGTGTTCCCGCAGCCGGGTCTTGCGGCGGATATGGCAGGCCGCGGCTTCCTGACGCCTTTGAAGGAGGGAACGGCAGACTGGGTTCGCGACAACTACGCGGCAGGTCAGTCCTGGATCGACCTCGGCACATACGCCGACGAAAACGGCAATGACCAACTCTTCGGCTTCTTCTACAAGGTCGATGTGAAATCGCTGGTCTGGTACAGCCCTGAGAATTTCGAGGACGCCGGCTACGAAGTCCCGGCCACGATGGAAGAGTTGAAGGCGTTGACGGATCAAATAGTCGCGGAGGGAGAAACTCCGTGGTGTATCGGTCTGGGCTCGGGTGGTGCAACCGGCTGGCCCGCAACGGACTGGGTCGAGGACATGTTGCTCAGGACGCAGCCGCCCGAAGTCTATGACCAATGGGTAGCGAACGAAATTCCGTTCACCGATGAGCGCGTGGTGGCTGCGATTGACGAGTTCGGCGCCTTTTCCCGCAACGACGACTACGTCGCTGGCGGGGCAGGTGTCGTCGCCTCGACCGATTTCCGTGACAGCCCGAAGGGTCTCTTCTCGTCGCCGCCGCAGTGCTATATGCACCGCCAAGCGTCGTTCATCCCGGCCTTCTTCCCTGAAGGCACCGTGGTAGGCGAAGATGCCGACTTCTTTTATTTCCCGTCATACGAGGGAAAGGACCTCGGAAAGCCGGTTCTCGGGGCAGGCACGCTTTGGGCCATTACGAACGAGAACCAGGCTGCCCACGACCTGATCGCCTTCCTGCAAGAGCCACAAGCGCATGAGATATGGATGGGCCTCACCGGCTTCCTCACGCCGCACACGGGTGTGGATTCGTCCATGTTCTCGGATCCTACGCTGGCCAAGATGAATGAGATCCTTCTCGGCGCGACTACCTTCCGTTTCGACGGATCAGACCTGATGCCGGGCGGCGTGGGCGCCGGCAGCTTCTGGACCGGAATGGTCGACTATGTCGGCGGCAAAGCAGCGGACGAAGTCGCCTCGGAAATCCAGTCTTCCTGGGACGCACTCAAATAACGCGCGCCCTCAACAGTGGTAAGCCCGGCCGTGAGGTCGGGCTTACCTCGTAAAGCAACAAGGCCAACAGGCTCCCACGCTCTCGGGAGGAGCCCCCATGCATTCAGCATTGCAAGGCCTGCTGTTCATCATCATCGGTGTCGGCGGCTGTGTTGGATACTACTACTTTTCGAACCAGTTCCTGGACAAGGTACTGTTTCCTGCCCGGGGTCCGAATACCGGGCGCAACATCAACCGGGCAAACATGGTCCGGCCCTGGCTGTTCCTGGCACCTGCGGTCATCGCCCTGAGTTTGTACCTGGCATATCCCGTGCTGGAGACAATCCGGCTGTCGCTGACTGACCGGGTACCGGGCGGAGGCTACGACTGGGCCGGTTTCTCGAATTATTCCCAGATGTTCGGAGAGTCCAAATTCTGGGAAGCCATGAAGAACAACATGCTGTGGCTGATCGTAGTCCCGGCAGCGTCGACCGCCTTTGGTCTTCTCGCAGCGCAGCTCACCGATCGGATTGGCTGGGGAAATGCTGCAAAATCGCTGATCTTCATGCCCATGGCGATCTCCTTCGTCGGTGCCGCGGTTATCTGGAAGCTGGTCTATGACATCCGGCCCGTGGAGCAGCCGCAGATTGGCATCATGAACGCCGTCTGGCTGAAGTTCGAAGGAGGTTTCGGGTCCTTCATCTTCCTGCAACTTGTCCCGGCGCTGATCGTGATCGCCTTTGCGGCGACCGTGGCCTATGTGGCCTATACGTTCATGAAACCGCTCTGGCTGAGGGGTCAGAATCGTTCGGTTTGGCTCCTGCCGCTTCGGCTGCTTGTCGCGGCCGGCGGAGTCTGGCTCGTGTTCCTGTCGCTCCGGTCGCTCCTGTCGCTCTTCATCGCCGAACTGCCCTATGGCGAACCGCAGACCTGGCTGACGACACCGTTCTGGAACAACTTCTTCCTGATGATCGTGCTGGTCTGGATCCAGACGGGATTTGCCATGGTCATTCTTTCTGCCGCGCTACGCGGCATTCCGGAGGAAACCGTCGAGGCGGCGATCGTCGATGGGGCGAACCCGTTTCAGATTTTCTTCAGGATCAAGGTGCCGCAGATCATGGGAACGATCGTCGTGGTCTGGACGACGATCACGCTCGTCGTGCTCAAGGTGTTCGACATCGTATTCGCGATGACCAATGGCCAATGGGAGACGCAGGTTCTTGCCAATCACATGTTCGACAAGCTGTTCCGTGCCAATGATTGGGGCACAGGCTCGGCCAGCGCGATGGTGATCATGCTGTTGGTGATGCCGATTCTCGTCTGGAACGTCTACAACGCACGCAAGGAGTCGAGATAATGGACGGTATTGCCGGTCGAAAATCCGGCCTGACCTGGGCCGTCCACATTTCGGTTCTCGCTCTGGTGCTGCTTTGGCTGTTCCCGACCGTCGGGCTCTTTGTCTCGTCCTTCCGGACAGCGGATCAGATCTCGGCGTCTGGATGGTGGCGGGCGATGTTCCCGTCGGAACAGAACCGGACGCTCCGCACGGCTCCGCCGGCCGAGCAGGTGCAGGAGGGTGATCTCTATGTGATCGCCGGCAACCTCTTTGAAGAGGGCACGGACGCCACAATCTCGGTCTGGGGCGTGTCGAGCCGCGATATCTCTGCCTTTTCTCCCGGTGACACGGCAGAACTGCAACGCGGTGGTGAACTCACGGTAGAGGCCAACGGCGACTATCGCCTGACCAACACCGAGGCATTTGAGGGCAATCGAGGTCCGCGCGTATTCGCGACTGCACAAGCACCGCCCGAGTTCACAACGGAAAATTATGGAACCGTCGTCTTTGGCGGCTCTTCCGATACCGGCATGGCGCATGCGTTCTTCAACACCCTAACGGTGACGATCCCGGCAACGATTATTCCGATCCTTGTTGCAGCCTTCGCCGCCTATGCGCTGGCCTGGATGGAGTTCCCTGGACGAGCGCTTCTGATTGCCGCCATTGTAGGCCTTCTTGTCGTGCCGCTACAGCTTGCGCTGATTCCGCTTCTGAAGTTCCACAACAGTATCGGTATCGGCAAAGGCTATCTCGGTGTCTGGTTGGCGCATACGGGCTTCGGGTTGCCGCTCGCGATTTATCTCCTCCGGAACTACATGGTGGGCCTGCCCAAGGACATTATCGAGAATGCCAAGGTCGACGGTGCGACGGACTTCAAAATCTTCACCAAGATCGTCCTCCCCTTGTCGTTTCCGGCCTTGGCTTCCTTCGCGATCTTCCAGTTTCTCTGGACGTGGAACGACTTGCTGGTCGCCAAGGTGTTCCTGATCGATGCAACCGGCGACACCACGGTAATGACAAATCACATCGTGGAACTTCTCGGAACTCGGGGCGGCAACTGGGAAATCCTCGCTACCGCAGCGTTTGTGTCGATCCTTGTGCCGCTGATCGTGTTCTTCGCGATGCAGCGCTACCTCGTGCGCGGCCTTCTGGCCGGATCGGTGAAGTAACCTCAGATGGATTGGTGGGCCGATGAACCTGCTCGACACAGACTGGTGGCGGGGCGCGTCAATCTACCAAATCTACCCGCGATCGTTCCAGGACTCGAACGGCGACGGGATCGGCGATCTGGCCGGGATCATCGACCGGTTGCCCTATGTGGCATCGCTGGGGGTGGATGCGATCTGGATTTCGCCATTCTACCGTTCGCCCATGCTCGATTTCGGCTATGACGTCAGCGACTACCGCGATGTTGATCCGATATTTGGCTCGCTCGGCGATTTCAACGCACTTGTTGCGCGCGCGCATGAACTCGGCCTCAGAGTGTTGATCGATCTTGTGCTCAGCCACACCTCGCACATGCATCCATGGTTCCAGGAAAGCCGATCGAGCCGAGAGAACTCCCGCGCTGACTGGTACGTCTGGGCCGATCCCAAACCCGACGGTACGCCGCCCAACAACTGGCTTTCGATCTTCGGGGGCTCGGCCTGGGAATGGGACGGGGAGCGGATGCAGTATTACAAGCACAACTTCCTGGCCGAGCAGCCGGACCTCAACTTCCACAACCGAGATGTGCGACGCGAGCTTCTCGACGTTGTGCGGTTCTGGCTGGAGCGCGGGGTAAATGGCTTCCGACTCGACACGATCAATTTCTACTTTTACGACGCCGAGTTGCGAGATAACCCCGCGCTGAAGCCGGAGGACCGCAACGACAGCATTGCGCCAAGCGTGAACCCCTATAACTGGCAGGACCACCAGCACGACAAGAGCCAGACGAAGAACCTTGAATTCCTGAAGACATTCCGTGCTTTGCTGGATGAGTTTCCGGCTACGACCGCCGTAGGTGAAGTGGGCGATGCACAATACGGGCTCGAGATCAAGGCGGCCTATACTTCAGGCGGCGATAAGGTGCACATGTGCTACGACTTTGCGTTTCTGTCGTCCACGATGCCGACCGGGCACCGGATCGCTGAAGTGCTGAACAAGTTCGAGGACATCGTCGGCGACGGCTGGGCCTGCTGGGCATTTTCGAACCACGATGTGATGCGCCACCCGTCCCGCTGGGCGCTGAGCGATGCGGGCTCTCGTCTATACGCGAGCCTGCTCATGAGCCTCAGAGGCACCGTCTGCCTCTACCAGGGTGAAGAACTCGGCCTGGCCGAGGCCGATGTCGCTTTCGAAGACCTTCAAGACCCCTACGGGATCCGCTTCTGGCCCAAATTCAAGGGCCGCGACGGCTGCCGTACGCCTATTCCCTGGATCAGCGACAACCAGCACGGAGGGTTCTCGGAAGGGAAGTCTTGGCTACCGATGGCGGTTCAGCATCTGCCAAGCTCGGTGATCGTGCAGGAAAGCGACGCGGGCTCGATGCTCAATTTCTACAAGAAGCTGATCGCGTTCCGGAACGCGCATCCGGTGTTGCGCAAGGGCGCTCTCGACGTGGTAGAGGCGGGGGACGATTTCATTTCCCTGATTCGCAGCCAGGGCGTCACACGCATCTTTTGCGCGTTCAACTTGGGAGACGCGGAGAAAACCGCCGCGTTGCCCGAAGGCAACTGGAGCGAAGCGGCAGATGCGCCCTATGCGCCGATTGTCGGGGACGGGCAGGTTACCCTGGCGGCTTTCTTCGCCTATTTCGGCGTGGAAGCGGCCAACTGACGGGGCGCGCAGAGGCCCGGGAGGAGATGACATGGCCAACCTGAAGCTCACCGATGTCGGAAAGGCCTACGGCGGCGTCGTCGAGGTTCTGAAGAACATCAATCTCGACATCTCGACGGGCGAACTCATCGTCTTCGTCGGCCCCTCCGGCTGCGGCAAGTCCACGCTGTTACGGATGATTGCGGGGCTTGAGAAGATCACCAGCGGTGAACTGCAAATCGACGGGACCGTCGTGAACGACGTGCCGCCGTCCCAACGCGGGATCGCGATGGTGTTTCAGTCCTACGCGCTCTATCCGCATATGACCGTTTACGACAACATGGCCTTTGCACTGAAACTGGCAAAAAAGTCCGAAGACGAGATCAGGACCGCCGTCCATGCGGCGGCGGAAAAGCTGCAGCTCGGGGAATACCTGAATCGCTTGCCAAAGGCGCTCTCGGGCGGTCAGCGTCAGCGGGTTGCGATCGGCCGGTCGATCGTGAGGAACCCGAAAGTCTATCTCTTTGACGAGCCGCTCTCGAACCTCGACGCGGCGCTCCGCGTCGCCACGCGGATCGAGATCGCGCAGCTGAAAGAGCAGATGCCTGATTCGACGATGATCTACGTTACCCACGATCAAGTCGAGGCGATGACGCTCGCCACCCGGATCGTTGTGTTGGCCGATATGGGTATCGCGCAGGTTGGTTCACCGCTGGAGCTTTATGAAACGCCGAACAGCGAATTCGTGGCGCGGTTCATCGGCTCACCGGCGATGAACCTCCTGCCGGGCGAGGTCGTCCGGACGGGTCAGCAGACGACGATCAAGCTTGATGGCGGCGGTTCGGCAGTGTCGGCGATCACCACGCAGGACAGCGACATGGGGCTCAAAGTCAATGTCGGGATCCGTCCCGAGGATTTCGTCGAGACCGAGGGTGATCACATCTACAACGGTATGGTCGACTTCGTCGAAGCGCTAGGCGAGGTAACGCTCCTCTATTTCAAGGCCGAGGCAGGCACGGATCCGGTGCTCGGCAAGCTGCAGGGTATTCACCGCAACGTGCGCGGCAAGGATGTGCGGCTGACGGCCGACTCGCGGAAAGTGCACCTCTTCGCAGACGGCGTTTCGCTGCTCTACCGTTAGAGCCTGAAATCCAATTGTTCGGATGCTCCTCCGCTCGATCGGCTTACCTGCCGAAGCAATTCCCGGTCGTATGGAGAATCCGGCGCGGCGGTAATGCTCGATATCTCCCTGGCCCACCAACAGATTTTGGTGGCGAGTTCCTGCCGCCCCGTCTCCGCCATCCACTCATGGGCCCGAGCGAGCATCACATTCTTCTCCCCGCGGCTCTTCGTTCCCCGCTTGCTGCAGTCCACCGCGCGCTGCTTCCTGCGGATCGCGCTCCGCACCGCCTGCCTCGGCCGACATTGCAGACTCCCGCCGACCGATAGCATGGCGAAGGTTGGGATGCCGGCATCGAGCCCCACCGGCGCTCCGGCGACGACCGGTCGAACACGATTCCGCCGAGTTACTCATGCACTTCACCAACAACGGAACTCCGCCGCGAGATCCGTCTCTTCGGACAGGAAACTCCGCATTCCGGAATTCAGGCTGCCGGCCTGCGGCGCAGACCCGAAAGTGCGCGCGATGACCGGCAAAGTCTCGCGTGCGTCTTGAGCGCCGGACCGGAGGTTTCGAAGGGAAATTCTCAAACCGGCCTGACGGAGACCGCGTCGGCTCTTCGCGATGCCTGGCAGGACCCGCACCGCCGAGCATTTCTCGACGGCGGACGGAAGCTCTGATAGAAGAATCTGCGGTCGTCCGTTCGTCGCGGCCGGCGGAAGGCCCGGAGCGTCGCCTGACTTCCGGGGCAGGAGTCGCAATTATTGTTCGGCAAGGAATTCCAATGAAGAAAATTCTCAACGATCCAGTCGACTATGTCGACGAGATGCTGGCCGGGCTGTGCCTTGCCCATCCGGAATACTACGCGCAGCCTGTGCCGCGGGTGATTGCTCGTGCAGGAGGCGCGACGCCTGGCAAGGTGGGAATCGTGACTGGGGGCGGCTCCGGCCACCTGCCGATCTTCACCGGCTATGTGGGAAAGGGGCTCCTGGATGCCGCAGCCATCGGGGATGTGTTCGCTTCCCCCTCTGCCGAGCAGATGGCCGAAGCCATGCGCCAGGCCGGCGGAGGTGCGGGCATTCTCCGCATCTACGGGAACTATGGCGGTGATGTCATGAATTTCGACATGGCCGGGGACATGCTCGAAATGGAGGATGTGGAATCCACGACGGTGCTTCTGGCCGACGATGTCGCCAGCGCTCCACCGGATGAGGCCGAGAAGCGGCGGGGTGTAGCGGGCATGGTTTACGCCTTCAAATGCGCGGGGGCCAAGGCGGAGCGGATGGCCGATCTGTCCGAGGTGACGCGGGTCGCCCAAAAGGCTGCCGATGCCTGCAGGTCGATCGGGATGGCGCTGACACCCTGCATCGTGCCGCAGGCCGGAAGGCCGACCTTCGACCTCGGTGAGGACGAAATGGAAATGGGAATGGGAATTCATGGCGAGCCGGGCATCTGGCGCGCCGAGCTCAAGCCTGCCAACGCCATCACCGACGAGATGGTGGATCGGCTCCTCGCGGACATGCCACTCCATGCCGGGGACCGGATTTCGATCCTGGTCAACAGCTTGGGTGCCACCCCTCCGGAGGAGTTGTACATCATGTTCGCCCGTGCGAAGAAGCGGCTCTACAGCCTCGGCGTGCGCATCGTGTTGCCGCTGGTGGGCCGTTTCGCGACATCCATGGAGATGGCGGGCGCCACCATGACCCTTTGCCGGCTGGACGATGAGCTTGAGGCCCTCTTGCGCGCCCGGGCAGATTGCGCGTTCTGGCGGGTGGGCTAACTCGTGCCGGGCCTTGGTGCCGCATCGCTGAAGTCCGGCTTCGGCGCGATTTGTGAGCGCATGAACGCATGCGCCGAGGAACTGAACGCGCTCGACGGGAAGCTGGGCGATGGCGACCTCGGGGTTACACTTCAACGGGGCGCCCGAGACCTGCGCACAGTGCTGGACGAGCCACAGGACGATCTCGGCGTTTGCCTGATGAAATGCGCTCAGGCTTTCACCCGAACCTCGGGGTCCAGCTTCGGAACGTTGTTGGCGACCGGGTTGATGGCAGGCGCAAAGTCTCTCAGGGGTCGCCGTGAGGCCGCTTGGGCGGAGTTGCCCGGCGTGATGTCGGATGCGCTCGCCGCCATGCAGAAGCGAGGGAAGGGCGAATTGGGGGACAAGACCGTTCTTGATGCTCTCGAGGCCGTGCGGGCAGCCTGCGACGGGCTGTCCGAACCTGCAGAACTCCTCGATGCGGCGGACCGGGCCGTTGACAGAGCCCTCTCCAAATTCCGCGACAGGCCGTCCCGGCTGGGCCGAGCGCGGATGTTTGGCGAGAGGAGCGTTGGCCTGGACGATCCGGGAATGATAGCGTTCCGGCGCATGCTGGACGCGATCGTGGAATTGGATTCGATAAAGTCCTGAGGGAAGGGCTGGCGCAAACCCGGGCGAAAGGACGACCGCGTCGCCGCGGTCGGAATTCCCTGGGGAAATGGCATGCAGCGAGGCGGCCGGAACCGGCTGCCTCGGTTTCGAGGTGAACGGGAACATGGAAGTTGACGGGCGGCACTACCGCACCATATGGGTAAACCGCGACGGCTGGTCGGTCGAGATTATCGACCAGACCCTGTTTCCCCATCGGTTCGAGACGGCTACCCTCCGGAGCGTGGAGGATGCTGCGCGGGCGATCAAAGAGATGCAGGTCCGCGGAGCACCCCTGATCGGGGCTACGGCCGCTTACGGAATCTGCCTGCAATCGCGTGTCGACGCCTCAGACGAGGCGATCGAACGCGCTCGCGGGCGATTGCTCGCGACTCGTCCGACGGCGGTCAATTTGCGCTGGGCCCTCGATGAGATGCTGGCGGCGCTTCGCAATATTCCTCGCGCCGAGCGGATTGGGGCCGCCTATCGGCGCGCGGCGGAAATCGCGGATGAGGATGCCGCAATTTGCGAGGCGATCGGTGATCACGGCTTGCCGCTGATCAAGACTGCCGCTCTGGGGAAGACGGGCGGCGAGCCCGTGAATATCCTGACCCATTGCAATGCGGGCTGGCTCGCGACCGTGGACTGGGGCACGGCCACGGCGCCGATCTACAAAGCTCATGCAGCCGGCATTCCGGTGCATGTGTGGACCGACGAGACCCGTCCCCGCAACCAAGGCGCCTCCCTGACGGCCTGGGAGCTCGGGAAGCACGGCATTCCGCACACCGTGATCACCGACAACGCGGGCGGCCACCTGATGCAGCACGGCGAGGTGGATCTCTGCATAACGGGCACCGACCGCACGACGGCATCGGGGGATGTCTGCAACAAGATCGGGACGTATCTCAAGGCTCTGGCGGCGCATGACAACGGCGTACCGTTTTATGTGGCACTGCCTTCCCCCACGATCGACTTCACAATCGACGATGGCGTTGCCGGGATTCCGATAGAGGAACGTGGCGGGGAAGAAGTGGCGCGGATGTCGGGATTGACCGATTGCGGCACCATCGAAACCGTCATCATCGTGCCGGATGGATCCCCGGTGGCGAACTACGCGTTCGATGTAACGCCCGCTCGCCTCGTGACCGGGCTGATCACCGAGCGTGGAGTCGTGCCCGCCTCCCGCGACGGAATTGCATCCCTGTTTCCGGAGCGCGTGCGGGAAGCGGTGGGGGAGGGCTGATCGCCGGTCCCTCGATCGTCCGCTGGAGCTTCATATGCGGAGCGGCTCGCGCCGCCAATGCTCGTTGCCGATGGCCTTCACCTGGCAGGACTCCGGGGAGCGAGAGGCCGTGACGACCGCAGGCGGATCGCAGGGTCGGGGCATCACTCCGTCCGAGACGGAGTTGGCAGGCCGCGCCAAGGTACGGGCAGATCAACTTTGCCGAGGCGGCGCCCGGTGAATGCTCCGGGAGTTGCACCGGGAAACCGCACGGCGCTGAGGCACTGTCGGGCTGTGCGAGTCCCGGACCGGCGCTGACAGAGACCGCACGGCCGCACCTCCTCGCACTGGCGCACCGCTCTGCTGAACAGCCCACCATCTGTGCCAGCGGCGCGGCCGCTCAATGGGGTGGTCCCCTTGTCGCAATCCGACAATGCCATCGGGCCATCGCCAAGGCCGGGCCGCAGAGGTCGGCGGTGCGAGGTGGCTGGCCGATACACTTGACGCCCGGCTGAACCGTGTTCCTTGTCCGACGGAGCGCCAGACCGGAATCAACCGGGCGCCCCTGAAACCTCCTCGATTCGGAAGCGCGCAATCCGGTGGACTTGCTCAAGCGCCTCCCGGAATTCGGTATGGGTATCGTTTTCCACGCGCTGCCGGAACTTCGACAGGATCTGCGCGCGGGTCCGACCGCGAACCGCGAGAATGAACGGAAATCCAAATTTTCGCGTGTAGCGTTCGTTCAGATTCTGAAAGGCCGCCAACTCATCGGGAGAGCACTGATCCAGTCCCGCGCCGCTTTGCTCCAAAGCGGATTCCGATGTTAGCGCGTCGCGCAGCGCCAGTCGACCGGCGAGGTCCGGATGAGCCCGCAGGAGTTCCAGCTGCGCGTTCTCGCTGGCCGTCCCGACAACCGCCCGCAACGCGGCCACCACGGCATCGGGCGATCCGCATTCAACGCCGGAGCGCCACGCCTGTCTTGCGATCCAGACGCTGTTCTCGTAGACAGTTCCGTACGTTCGCAGGAATTCCTCTTCGGAGTTCCCATCTCCGTGCACGCCGCTCTGACACGAACTTGCCATTGGCTCCCTTCCTCCTGCAACCGAATTGCTTTGGACCGCGCAACTGCAACGCTGGCCGGCACCGCACGATAGCAGGGTCCTGATGCAGGCAGGAAATCCGTGCCCACCGGGGGAAGCAACAACCCGATGCGCTGCGTCTCTCGGACGGCATGATCCCTTCAGCGTCTCGCCGTGGAGGCGCAGGGCCGCGAATTGGTCTTCCGCCGATGTGGCGAAAGCCTCGCGGAAATCGGGGTTTCCGGGATCGACTGCACGATACAATGGGATACTCTACCTTCCGCGAAGCCGCCTCCGCTCGCACGGAGGAACACCGGGGTGCAATGCGCAGGAGGTTTGGAATGGTTGCAGGATCCGAGTATCCCCGCGACATGGTCGGCTACGGGCGATATCCACCCAGAGCCGAATGGCCCGGCGGGGCGTTCGTCGCAGTGCAGATTGTCCTCAATTACGAGGAAGGCGGCGAGCGCAACGTCTTGCATGGGGATGGCGAGTCTGAGGCATTCCTCTCCGAAATCGTAGGAGCCGTTCCCTGGCGCGGGCGTCGTCACATGAACATGGAGTCCATCTACGAATACGGCTCCCGCGCCGGTTTCTGGCGCTTGTGGAGGCTGCTGAGCGATCGCAGCATTCCGGTTACCGTGTTCGGCATTGCCACCGCATTGGCACGGAACCCTGAAGTCGTGGCGGCAATGAAGGAGACCGGGTGGGAACTCGCCAGCCACGGGCTGAAATGGATCGACTATGACGAAATGGACGAAGCGGAAGAGCGAAGGCACATGCAGGAAGCGATTCGGATCCACACGGAGGTTACCGGCGAGAGGCCGGCGGGATGGTATACTGGCCGATCATCGGAACGGACGCTGGATCTGGCAGCCATGGAGGGCGGATTCACGTACGCGGCGGACTCCTACGCGGATGACTTGCCGTACTGGCGCGACGGTCCGGCCGGTCCACAGCTGATCGTTCCTTACACGCTGGACGCCAACGACATGCGGTTCGCGACCCCCCAGGGCTTCAACTCGGGGGATCAGTTCCAGACCTACTTGCAGGACTCCTTTGACGTTCTGTACCGGGAAGGTGAGGCCGGAAATCCAAAGATGATGTCGGTGGGTCTGCATTGCCGACTTGCCGGACGCCCGGGGCGGTCGGCCGCGCTCGAGCGCTTCCTGGACCATGTCGCCAGCCATCCCAATGTCTGGCTGGCACGGCGGATTGATATTGCCGATCACTGGAAAGCAACCCACTTTTCGCAGGAGTAATTCATGACCGAACGCGAATGGATCGAAGCTCAGCCCTACAAGGACGCGGAGCAACTTGAGCGGCGATGGGTGGACCTGGCCCAACCGAGGCTGGGGAGCGAAGCGATCTATTCCACGGACGAGTTCTTCGCTCCTCGCGAGCGGCTGCTCCGCCCGGGACCCGCCCGCTTCGTTCCGGACCTGTATGACGATCACGGACAGTGGATGGACGGTTGGGAGAGCCGCCGTCGCCGCGGACCAGGGCATGACTGGTGCGTCATCCGCCTGGGCCGGAGGGGGCGCGTACGGACGCTGAATGTCGATACGTCCTTCTTTACCGGGAATTTCCCGACCGAAGCGATGGTCGAGGTCTGCGATGTCCCGACACTCCCGGAGCCATCCGGCGAGGGTACATCATGGCGCGTGCTACTTCCGCGGACCGGTTTGCGCGGGGACTGCCACAATATCTTCGAGTGTGCAGATACGGGCCCTGGAACCCATCTTCGCCTCCACATCTACCCCGACGGCGGTGTGGCTCGGCTCCGTGCCTATGGCACAGTGGAAATCGACTGGCATTCCGTGCCGGACCAGGAGATCGACCTCGCTGCCACCGTGAACGGTGGGCGGGCGGTGGCGTGGAACGACGCCCACTACGGACTGCCCTCGAACCTTCTGGTGCCCGGGCCGTCCGCCAGCATGGGCGACGGCTGGGAGACCGCCAGGCGGCGAGTGCCCGGCAATGACTGGGCCGTTGTCTCCCTCGGGCATCCCGGCGTCTTGAGTCGCGCGCTGGTCGGAACGACGCACTTCAAGGGGAATTACCCGGACCGGTGCTCCCTGAAGGGAGCGCTCCTGGGCTCCCCGGTCAATCTGGCGGACGGAGGCGACCCCGGCCTGTGGACGGAACTCTTGCCGGAGACCCGGCTTCGTCCCGACGACGAGCAGGAGTTCCGGCTCGCGTCCACTGGTCCCGTCGACCACGTCCGTCTGGATATCCACCCCGACGGAGGCATCAGCCGCCTCCGCCTGTTCGGAAGGGTTGCCCGATGAGACGCGTCAAGGGACGGAACCGGCCGGCTGCCGAACGGAGTGCACGCGCAGAATGACGCAAGTCCTGCCAATTCAGCACATGGATTCGGAGGCGTTTCGGCCATTTGGAGAATTGGTGCCGCTGGACGGTTCCGCGCAGAGCTTTGAAATCAACGGCGGGCGCGCGATTCGTCATTTCGACATTGCCACGGTGGATGTCGACGCGAAGTTGGAGCGCGCCTTCGTAAGTGTATTTGCCGCACAACCGCATCCCGATGCGTTCGAGATTGAAATGCTCGAGCGCCATCCGCTCGGATCACAGGCGTTCATTCCCCTGTGCCCGGCCGACTGGGTAGTCATCGTTGCGCCGGAGAGTTCCGGAGGAGGGCCCGGGGACTGTCACTATCACACTGTTGACACGGGCTGTGTTGTGTGGCACACATGATGCATGCAGATTGGCTTGCGACAGTTTTGCGCGGAAACTCTTTCGTGGTTTGAGTGCGCGGTCCTTGAGGGAGGCGCGAGCCGGAGCGCGCTTGCGAGCGAGTTGTGCGCTCGCGCGAACTGGCGCAACGCGCGGGGCGAGCCGTGCGTTTCGTCGGCGCGGAAGATCCTGCCGAGGCTGGCGTCGCAACTGGGGTTGAAGCTTCCGGCGGCGGCAGCGCCGCCGCCAGCGGGGGATGCATTGCCGTCGCATCCAGACCTGCATGTGGAGACGACGCTATCGGCTCTGGGAACGGTGTCGCTGGAACCGGCCGAGGGTCGCGAGGGTTCGCGGCGCTTCCGTTCGATGATGGCGTCGCACCATCCGGAGGGGGTTCCGCGGCATCCCGGCAAAGCGTTGAATTATCTGGTGATATCGTCTCGGTTCGGGTGTTTGGGTGGGATCGGCTTCTGCGCGGCGAGCTGGCACCAGAAGGCGCGGGACCGGTATATCGGCTGGAGTGCGCGAGCCCGTTGCGCGGGGTTGGGGCGGATGGTGAACAACCACCGCTTCCTGCTTCTGCCTTCGGTGCGGGTTGCGGACCTTGCCTCGCATGTGCTGGCGCAGGCGACAGGTCGGGTTGCGGACGACTGGGAGGCACGGCATGGTGATCGGCCGGTGCTGGCGTACAGCTATGTCGGCCCCGAGCATGCCGGGACCTCGTACCGAGCGGCGGGCTGGGAGGATGCTGGCGCGACATCGGGACGCCCGCCGGGCCGGCGCGGGGCGGGGCCGGTGCGCCGGGTGTGGATGAAGTCGCTGCAGGCGGGCTGGCGGGAAGCACTGTGTGAGGAGCCGGAGCGGGTTGCGGGGCGGATGGGATCGCTGCATCTTGGCGCCGACGCCGATTGGGCGGAGCGCGAGTTCGGCCGGGGCACCCATCCCGACGGGCGGGTGCGGCGCCGGATCGAGGAGATGGGGCGGTGTTGGGAGAAGCGTCCGGGAACGCCGCTTCCGGAGATCTTTCCGGACCGTGCATCGCAGGAGGCTGCGTACCGCCTGCTTTCGAACGAAAGGGTGGCTGTGGACGACATCCTCGAGGGGCATCGCGAGACAACGGTGGAGCGCTGCCGGCATGCGGGTGTGGTGCTGATGGTGCAGGACACCACCATGGTGAACTACGACAACCTTCGCGACGCGACCAGCGGGCTGGCGGCGCTGGGCGGCGGCGGCAAGGGCACCGTGGGGGTTCCCGTGCATACGACGCTGGCGGTGGCACAGGGCGGGCGCCCGCTTGGCGTTTGCGCGCTTGAGGGCGACTTCCGCGAAAGCGTCGAAGCCAAGGCCGCCCGGGAACCGGGCGTGGCGCAGGAGCCCGAGAGCGCCCGCTGGCTGCGCTCGCTGGAGCAGGCGGCGGCGGTGGGACACGCCTGCTCGAACACCCGCGTCATTTCCGTCGCCGACCGCGAGGGAGACATCTGGGGTCTGTACGCCCGCCAGGCCGAGGATCCCGCCGCCGCCGGCCTGCTGGTGCGCGCCTGCCGCTCGAAACAGCGCAAGGTGCTGGTGGACGGCAAAAAGGTGGACCTCGGCAAGCACATGGACACTCTCCCGCCCTGCGCATCGCGCAGCATCGAGATTTCCGCGCGGGGCGGCAGGGCGGCACGCAAGAAGCGCAAGGCCGTGCTGGCGTTGCGCATCGCTCGCGTCGAACTCATCGCGCCCGAAGGCAAGTCGCCGCACACGCTGCCCATGACCGCCGTGCTCGTTGCCGAGCGCAACCCGCCGTCCGGCGCTCGCCAGCCACTCCGCTGGCTGCTGCTTTGCTCCGAAGGCGAGGCCACGCCCGAATGGGCCGACCGCATCCGCCAGTGGTACGAAACGCGCTGGTCCATCGAAGAGTTCTTCCGCGTCCTCAAGACCGGAACCCGCATCGAGGACCGCCGCCTCGACGATGCCGAGGACTTGCGCAAGTGCCTCGCGTTCGACGCCATCACCGCGTGGCGCGTGTTCGATCTGGATCGCGCCGCCAGGGAAACCCCTGACAGGCCCGCCGACGAGATCATGTCCCGAGACGAAATCTTCATGCTCTATCTGGGCCTGTACGACTACCGCGTGATCCGCTGCCGGGCTCCGCCCGACTATATCCCCGACCTCCGAACCTTCGCCATCGATCTCGGTCGATATGTCGGCTTCATCCCATCCAAACGACAGCCAATGCCCGGTACCGCAAAACTCTGGACAGGAATGACATACCTCATGCAAGACACTGCCGCACTCCAACGGATGAGAAGGGCCGGAATGCTCCGCGAAACTCGCCAATGATCTCTGCGTCAACTGTGCGGTAGTGACAGGCCCGGGGATCCGATCGCGTTTCGACCTGAGGCCGGATACGGGGTCAATATCGTCCGCGGTGTCTGGCATTACCCGCTGATCAGCCGGTGCCGCGCAAGCTTCCTGGTGGTCGACGGGGGCATCGAGGAGGAGAACCTGGAGATCTGTCGTTTTGACGCCCCGCGATGGCGTATCGCAACTCTCGGCTAGAGGCTGCGCTGCAGGAGGCGCAGCATCTTCTGACGGCGTACTCCGGAATATCGCACGAGGCCGCATGCGGGCGCCATGGGTTCGGAATTGCGCGAACGGATCGATTGGCGCATGGTACCGTTCGCATTCGTCGAACGAGATGCTGCTGAGCTATCGAGAACGGGAAGGCTCGGCCGGAGGATGAGCGGCCGGCCGGTGACCGCGCGCTGAACCTGAATGATCCCGAGGATGGCACGCCGACAGCGGAACCCGGCCGGGATGCTCCGGCGCCATAGGCCCGTGCCGAAAATTCCGATGTTCAGCGTCCGAAGCTCGCAACTTCCTCCTCTTCCAGCCCGCTTCCGACGGATCGCCGTCCGCCCGCGCAACCGACGTTGATCGCCCGCGCCGCAGGCAGCCGCCGCCCGGTGGGCGCCCGGCTCCAGGACCCGCAACGGCAAGACGGCCCCGGCAACCTGCGAATGACCTCGGGCTCCGCCCACGCCGACCGCCGCGCGCAGCCCCTCCGCGAGCCCCATCCGGTGCAGACCTTCCTCGTCTGCCAAGGTCATCCCGATATGGCAAGGGGCCGAGCGCTGGCCTAAACTCCACAGAACCCGGTGTTGTGCTTTCGCGAAGCGAAACGCAACGATTGCCGGTCCACCAGTGCAGCATCGCTCGCGGAGCATCGGTAGAGTTGGCCTGCTTTTGGGCCAACACGCGGACGCGGCGGGACGAGGCGGACGGTCGCAGAATCGTCAGGTTGCCGAGGGAATTCCCGGGAGGAGAGATGGCCTTCCTGCTTTCAATCATCCAGGACTGGCTGAGCCTGTTGCTCCGCTGGGCGCATATCGTCGCCGGCATTGGCTGGATCGGCTCGTCCTTCTACTTCATGTGGCTCGATTCCACGCTTCGGCGCCGCGAGAACATGAGCGACGCCATCGTCGGCGAGAATTGGACAGTGCACGGGGGAGGCTTCTATCACACGGTGAAGTACAAGAATGCCCCGGAATTCATGCCGGATGATCTGCACTGGTTCCGTCTGGAGAGCTACTTCACCTGGCTGACGGGCTTCGCACTTCTCTGTGTTACGTATTACTGGAGCGCATCAAGCTTCCTGGTGGATCCGGGCGTGCTCCCGTGGCACGGCGTCGCGCTTTCGCTTCTGGGCCTTGTCGGCGGATGGTTGTTTTACGATGCGCTGTGCCGGTCGCGACTTAGGGAGCATCCGGCACGGCTCTTCGGAATACTTTTCGTCGCCATTGTCTGTCTTTCCTGGGCGTACGATCTCGTATACACCGGTCGCGGCGCGTTCCTGCAAATCGGTGCGATGATCGCGACCTTGATGACGTGCAACGTTTTGATGGTCATCATTCCCAACCAGCGCATTGTCGTGGCGGACCTGAAGGCGGGCAGGGTGCCGGACCCGGAATACGGACGGATCGCCAAGCTTCGCTCGACGCACAACAACTATCTGACCTTGCCGGTCATATTCCTGATGATCTCGAACCACTACCCGATGACCTATTCGGTGGAATGGAACTGGGCGATCGTTGCGGTCGTCCTGGCACTGGGCGCAATCGTACGCGACTGGTTCAACCGATGGGAAGCCGGGGAAAGCGGTGCCGGAGTGGCCTGGCAGTGGCCTGCAGCGGCTGCCATGGCGGCCGGTCTGTTTCTCACCTCGGCCATCGCCGAACTCGGGCGCGGCGGAACCGATCCGGTCGCGGCTGATGTCGCGGTGGGGATCCTTCAGGCGCGGTGTTCGATCTGTCATGCAGCGCAACCGCAGGATGTGGACCACGCCGTGCCGCCGGCCGGCGTCGCGTTCGATACGCTCGCGGAGATCCGGTTGCATGCTCCCCGCGTCCTCGCGCAGGCGGTCCGAAGCGATGCCATGCCGCCCGCCAATGCAACGGGCATGACGCCCGAGGAGCGCCAGATCCTGGGTTCATGGATTGCAGCCGGAAGCCCCGACTGAGGCCCGGGTCTCGCCTCAACTTCCGCGGTAGCTGGTGTATCCGAACGGGGAGGCGAGCAGTGGAACGTGGTAGCGCTCCCCCTCCTGCATCCGGAACCTGACCGGCACCGTCTCGAGGAACGGTTTGCGGTTGGCAACCTGTTCGCGCAATTCGAAGTAGCTTCCAACGAGGAACGTCAACTCGTAGAGCCCCGGTGGCAGCACGTCGTCGGGGGCGGGCGTGAAGGAGTGCCTGCCGTCCGGGTCGGTCGAGCCGGTGGCGACAAGGATTCGCCCGCCATTCTGAAGACGGTGCAGCTCAATGCCGACGCCCGCGGCGGGAACTCCACCGGCGGTATCGAGGACATGGGTACTCAGCTTTGGCATGCACCAAGCCTAGCGCGTCGCCTTGCGGACGGAAAGCAGTTTCGCCCGGGGGTGGCTGTAACCCGCCTGTGGGCGTCACAGCCTGCGCGGCATGTCCGGGTCCAGCGTCCGGGAATTTCACCGGCTTCCTGCCGGCCTTGAAGGCTAGATTCGTCTATGACCATGACCTCCACTGAAGCGCCGGCTGGAAGGTTGTGCTGGAGAACGACCATGGCATGGTCCTCCTGATCCCGTGCGACCGGGAAATCGTGTGATCGGGCGCTGGAATTGCGAAACGGATCCTCCGCCGCAGTGTTGCCGCAAGAAGCGGTACGCCAAGCGGGCGGAACTCGGCGTCGTCATCGGAATATCCGTGCATGCGGCAGCGCAAATGGCAGCATAGGCCGGGTGCCCCCCGGGTGGCGGCGCCGTACCCGGGAACTTCCTGAACCGGTAGGCATTCATCGTGCATTCCGGTCTCTCCGGGCCAATCGTGAATCGCGACGGCATCGGATTATCGGGACCGAACCGGAGGTCCTCCGGCGGCAGGCAATGTCAGGCCGTCCGACGGTTGCGGGCGGGCTTCCGCGTTCGCCGGAGGGGGTCGTTCTGTCGGAAGTGGGTCGTGGGCCCCCGCGACGTCCGGGCGCGACTGGAGATCCGGTTCTTGGGCGTGTGCCGATTCTCCGGGAGGCATGGCAAGGCGTGCCAGCAGATAGTCCACTGCCTCGGATGCGCTTCTGGCGGCCGTAAACAAGGCCCGGGAATCCGCTCTCAGCGCGGCGAGCCAGTATGCGATGTAGTCACTGTGTCGGGCGCGGGGCCGGATGCCGTAGTTTGCGGACAGGTAGGCGGCACCGAGTTCCGCGATCAACTCCTCATGGATGTATTCCGAATCCGTGACTGCATGGCCGAACGGTCGCCGCAACCGGGATGGATGTCCTGTCCAGTGTGTCAGCTCGTGGAGCAGAGTCGAACAGTAATCGTCCGCCTCGACAAAGCTCGCCATCGGCGGAATCGCGATGAAGTCCTCGAGGTGGTGGTAATACGCATCGTTTCCGCGTGAGCGGATCTCCGCACCGACACCTTCGGCGAGCGCCTCGACGCTTCGGCAGCGCTCCGATGCGCCGGCTGTCCTGGGTATCGGCCACAGGCGTGCAGGAGGGTCCGCGACCTGGTCGAGATTGAAGACGGAGTAGGCCTTCATGTGAAAGCGTGTCTCGGCCTGGTGCGGCGGAATGATTCCCGCTTCAACGCGCTCCCTCTCCGCGCGCGGTACGTAGCGGGTCGCGAAGACAATCCGGGTTCCCTTCTCGTGGCGTCGGACACCTCCCGCTGTCCTCCGCGCCTGGTTGAAGGTCATCCAGCGATTCGTGCTGAAGCCCTGTCGACATACCGCGTCCCACAGCAGCAGGACGTTGATGCCCGAGTAGCTGCGGCCGGTGACCGCGTTCCGGGCTGCCTCGATTACTTCGCCATCGGCCCACGGCTTTTCCCATGGCAGAATCCCCGCCTCCATCTCGGCAATGATCTTCCGCGTGACACGGTCGTAAAGGCTGTTTTTCATTGAAGTGTTCCATTGGGAAGCGAATCGCGGAGGTCATGCGAAGCCGCACGGGGCGGCCTCCTCCGGATGGTCGAGTCGCTTCGCGGCAAGGGAACAGGGCAGGCCGGAGAGTCATCTTCGATGGATTGGTTTCTGTGTCTGTTCGGTGTTCGGCCGGTGTGTGCGCTACGGTTGTACCGAGAATTGGCCGTTGAGAAATAACCTTACATAACAGTAGGTTAAACCTTGCGCGCACAGATCGGAGAGGTATTATCCCGGTGCTGTCCTCAAGCCTTGGGAGAGCGCTGGCGCCGGGACCTGGCAACGGACCGGCTCCGGCTGCAGGAACCGTATTCGGGAGTAAGCGGAATGAACGGCCAACCATCCGGAGGCACGCGCCTGGAAAGTCTGTGCGAGGCGATCCTGCGGCTGAGTCCAAGGGCACGCCGGGCGCTCTCCATCGCAGTCCAGGGAATCGGAGACGACAGCGGCCAGCGGGCGCACGACCAATGAGTCCGACTCGGCTGGACGTCCTCACCGCCACCAGTGCCTTTCCGAAACGAACCATTGGCCATCGTGGCTGCGGATGCGGATCATGATCCAATTCGGATTTGGACGCCTTCGACATTGGTATCGCACCTCATAGTGATCGCGGTCCTCCTCGCGAGATGGCACGAGGACACTTGCACCCGGGTAGGTTCCGCCGTCAGCGTTCGCTGCGCGCTCCGCCAGAATCGCTGCCGACCGGGCCGACCGGGTGCGGGCTTCGCAAACGCAGACGCAATCGGCGTGCGGACCGCAGCGAGCGCCCCGCATCTCGAAGCCATGCGCGCAGGGAAAGTGGGTCTCCCGTCCGCGAACCGCGTGGAATCCAGACGATCTTTGTGCTGCGCACTCGCCAAAGGGTGGTTTCGGCGGTGTAGCGCGAAGGCGGCGCAGCATGTACGCGCGGGCATCCGCGCAGCCAGCCGGGAATCCGCCGGCGAGGCATAGGATCACCTTGCAGTCCATGTCGTAACCGTGCGCAGGAAGCGCGACTAGCGCGGTTGCCAGGGCGACAAGCGCCAGGAGCGCGATTCGAAAGCCCATCCGCTTGAATCTCCCAAGTGATATGTCAGTTATATTGAATATACGTGGAATTACGTTAAAACGGAATGTCAGGCTTGTAAATCGTCAAAATGGAGATAAAAATGAGACTTACTTTCGCAATTTGTTGCCTAATTGGTGCTTGCCCAAAAACCGATAAGAGTTATACTGATCAATGAGTTAGGTTCTAGATCCGATGGCGAAGTTTGCGCTGTTGCCACGAGATCGTCCGTTGGGCGGAGTTTGAGCCTGGTATAGTCTGGACTGACCTTTTGTCATCAATTCGCTTGTTTTGGCAATGAGTTAAAGTGCCGGTATCGGAGGCCGGGCGCTTTCGATGTTGCTCTTGCAGCGAAGTCCTTGTGCCCGCGGCGCGTTCAAAATTCCGGAATCTTCGCAAAGGAGTTCGGTATGAAGAAGCTGCGCCGCTTTGATCCGGGACAGGAGGGGATGAGGGTCGGGGATGTGTGGATTGACGCGAGGTCTCGAGACGACATTCCCAAGCTTCTGGGCGGCCTGCGGGACGTATACTTGAATGTCGAACTGCGGGAAGCGGTATTCCGGCTCCTGGAGGAGCGGATCGGGGGGGATGGCAATCGGGATGCTGTCGGTCCGGGGGTGTCCCTGTGGACGATTTTCGTGCTTGGGATGCTGAAGCGGAGACTTGGCTGCGACTTCGACCGGCTTCGGGAACACGCCGACACGCACCTGGTGCTGCGCCAACTGCTCGGGCACGGCGAGTATGACCCGGTGGAGTATTCCTACGACACGGTGCTGCGGGATATTTCGTTACTGGACGAGGACACGCTGCGAGCGATCAGGGACCTGGCGGGACGGTCCGGAATCCGGTTGTTCCGGGGTTGAACGGGGCATTTCCGGGGTTGCGCAGGCAGCATTTATCATTATACTGTACAAATAGTTAGATCGTATCCCGGGAAGCGGGACGCGGTGTGCTTCCGGGCAGTGGTCCGGAGTGGCGCGCTGCGGATTCCGGGATCTTTGCGTGGGAGTTTGCGATGCGGAAGCTGGGGCGTTTTGAGCCGATGCTCGGCCGGGCGGAGATTGGGGGGATCCAGATTGACGTGAAGTCGCGGGACGACATCCCGGCGATCCTGCTTGGCCTGCAGGGCCTGTATTTGAATGAGGCGGTGCGGGAGGCGGTTTTCGAGCTTCTGCTGGACCGGTTCGGGGAAGACCGCGATCTGACGGTCGGCCGTCCGGGGATGGAACTGTGGACGGTTCTCGTACTCGCGGTGCTGAAGCAAGGCCTTGGCTGCGACTTCGACCGGCTTCATGAACACGCCAACACGCACGTGGTGCTTCGCCAGCTGCTCGGGGACAGCGATTTGGACCCGGTGACGTATTCCTATGACCAGGTGATGCGGAATGTCTCGCTGCTGGACGAGGACACGCTGCGAGACATCAACGAACTGGTGGTGCGGCACGGTCACGACCTTTGCGGCCACGACGCTGGCGAGCAGTTGGCGGGCCGGTGCGACACCTTTGTCGTCGAGACGGATGTCCACTATCCCACCGACCGCAACCTGCTCTGGGACGCAGCCCGGGTGATGATACGGATCGCGGCCGAGCTGGCGGACGAATGGAACCTGACGGGCTGGCGCCAAGTCAAGCATCTTACGGTGACACTCCGGCGGCTGTATCAGCGGGTGGCGAGCACCCGGCGCTCGGAGGCCTGGCGGGAGGACGTCGACGCGTTCCTGGCCAAGTGCGAGGAACTTCTGGCGAAGGCGGAGGCCACGCGGGCCAGCCTGCTGGAGCGGGGCGCCCGGCCGGAGGAGCTCAAGGAACTCGACCGGTACATCGCGCATACGAAGCGCCAGATCGACCAGACGGACCGGAGGATCCTGCAGAGGGAGGAGATCCCCCAGAAGGAGAAGGTCTTTTCGGTCTTCGAGGAACATACGCGGTGGAACAGCAAGGGGAAGGCGGGCGTCCCCGTGGAACTGGGCGTTCCCGTCGCGATCGTCGAGGACCACCTCCTCGAGCACCGGATCCTGTGGGAGGGGAGCGACACCGATGCCGCGGTTCCCGTCATCGTGGCCACGCGGGAGCGCTTCCCGGAACTCGTCGCCTGCAGTTTCGACCGCGGCTTTCACAGCCCGCAAAACCAGGTCGCCCTCGGCGACACGCTGGAACTCAACGCCATGCCCGCCAAGGGCCGCCTGCCCGCCAGCCGCCGCGAACACGAGGCGCAGCCGGACTTCGCACTGGCGCGCCAGCAGCATCCCGCCGTCGAGTCGGCAATCAACAATCTCGAGCAGCGCGGCCTGGACCGGGTGCGCACCCATGGCAAGGCTGGCTTCGCCCGCACGGTCGCCTTGTCCATCCTCGCTGCAAATGTGCTCCGTGTCGGTTTCTTGATCCGCGCACGGGAACGCGCACGACTCAAGTTCCTGCAACGAAAAGCTGCCTGACGTCGCCGGGAAACCGCGCCAGCGCAGCCCGGACCGGGCTGCCGGCGGCTCTCCATGCCCGATACTTCCAGAAATCACCAATATGGGCGCCAAAATCCCCGCCCGCCCGCCGTTTACCCCCAAATGTCGCTGACCAGGTCCACTTGACCCTGAATCCACCTGTCAGGTCGGGGTCAAACTTGACGGCAGAAGCCGGCTCAAACTCCAAAAAGGGGGTTTTTCGGCAGACACTAATTGGGCTATGGCTGGTCTCGCACGGCGAGTCAGTAGCGGGTGACAGCGCCGATCTTTCTTCCATGCCGTCTGCCGGCTATTCGCTGCCCAATGCGAATCGGGCTCAATCCGCCGTGCAAGCCGACCAGGCGAATCACGCGGACCGCGCGGATCACGCAGACCGCGCGGATCACGCCGATACTGCGGACAAGGTTCGCGGACAGAATCCGATATCGCCCGGTTTGCCCACTCCGGGCCTGGGCGTGGTCTGCGGCGCCGGGGCGGCGAGTTGCGGATGGCGGAGGCTGCTTCCTCCGGGCACATACATCGTGCGCTGCGGTTCGCATCCCCATGACGGGTTGGACTATCAGGCGACGGTCATCATCACGAAGTCCGGTTCCATCGACTGGGCCGGATGCCCCAAGCCGATAATGGGGCGAATCGGAATCAGTAACCGCTACTTGAAGTGGATATCGCGCGTCGGCTGACGCTGCGCCGGCATCAGGGCAGCGAGTGTGCTCCGGGACAAGGAAGCATCATGCATCCGGTCCTCCGGGCCAGCTGCATGCAGGCAGCCTCCGCTCGGATGCACTCCCATGCATTGTGCGTATCTACCTGCAGAGTCAAGCGCTCGGAGAGCACGCGCCGAACGGGGAATGGAGTCGATTGTCGGGCCGCCGGTCAGCTCTGCGTCTTCGCGGTGATTGTTTCGACTTGTGTGAACTGGCGGCCATCCGGACGGGAATTGCACCGGTCTCGTTCCAGGAATCGAGGGAGGTCCGCGTTCGTCAGAGGGGAAGTCAGATCGCGGACCGGTCCGCGCTTGCGAAACGTGGCGACGCGTAGAGGATGGGCGAGGCGCGGACATTCGCTGCACGGGATCCGTCGACGACCTGGGCGAGCCCTGGTCCGCCAGCGGCGCCGGACCCCGGTTGACACCAGCAGGCGTGAACGGGATAATCGCGCTGCCGCAGACATTTGATGGTATTCTGCGGAATTCGATCCCAGTTCAACGCGGGTTCCGCTTCGCCAGAGAACGCTGGCGTTTCGACGCGCAGGAGAGTGCAGGCATGTTTGCGGTAATTCGGTCCGGCGGCAAGCAATATCGGGTTTGCGTCGGCGATGTCCTAACGCTTGAGCGCCTGGATGTGGAGGCGGGGGAGCGTATTGACCTCTCCGAGGTTCTCCTCCTTGGCGGCGCCGAACCAGCAATCGGTGCCCCGATTGTCGACGGAGCGCAAGTTCGCGCGAGCGTGATGGATCATATCAAGGCGCCCAAGGTGCTTTCGTTCAAGAAACGGCGGCGAAAAGCATCCTCCAAGCGGCTGAAGGGCCACAGGCAGGAGCTTACACGCGTCAAGATCCTTGAGATCTCCCGCGGCGGCGAGTCGCCCGATGCGGAGGAATCAACCAATGGGGAACCGGCGGGAGAGGGCTAAGTCATGGCACACAAGAAGGCAGGCGGCTCGTCCCGAAACGGCCGCGATTCGGCTGGACGGCGCCTCGGCGTCAAGAAATACGGTGGCGAGCGCGTTTCCAGCGGAAATATCATCGTCCGCCAGCGGGGCACCCGATGGTGGCCCGGAGACGGGGTCGGCATGGGCCGCGACCACACGATCTTTTCGGTAAGCGAGGGAAACGTCCGCTTCCACAAGGGGTTCAAGGGGCGCACCTACATCTCGGTCGCGCCGTTGGCAGAGTAGGCGGCGGAGAGGCGCTCGGGAGCTGGCATCGCGACGCATGGCCGGGCGGCGAATGCGGCGCGGCCATGGACTTTCTAGACCAGGCAGAAATCCTCATCCGTTCCGGTAACGGCGGCTCGGGCTGCGTCAGTTTCCGGCGCGAGAAGAACGTACCCTTCGGAGGTCCGGATGGCGGGGACGGAGGCCGGGGCGGGAATGTCTGGGCGGCGGCGGTTGCAGGCTTGTCCACGCTCTCTGCATTCCGTCGGAACCGGCGATTCGCTGCGGGAAACGGGCGGAAGGGATCCACGCGCAACCGGACCGGCGAGCAGGGTGAGGACCGGATTGTCAACGTGCCCGCCGGAACCCTGCTGATTGATGCCGAAACGCAGATGCTGATCGCCGACCTGTCCGAACCGGAGGTCCGTGTCCTCCTCGGATCCGGCGGCAAAGGCGGATCGGGCAACGCCCGCTTCAAGTCGTCGACCAACCGGGCGCCCAGACGATCGACTCCCGGTCAGCCTGGCGTGGAATATTCGGTCCGCCTGCAACTCAAGCTGCTTGCCGACGCCGGCCTTGTCGGCCTGCCGAACGCTGGAAAGTCCACCTTCCTCCGGACTGTCACGCGGGCACGGCCAAAGGTCGCTCCCTATCCGTTTACGACGCTGCATCCGCATCTTGGCGTAGTCGCCCTGGCGCATGACGCCTTTGTGCTCGCGGACATTCCAGGACTGATCGAAGACGCCCACACAGGGGCCGGGCTGGGCGACCGGTTTCTGGGGCATATCGAGCGCTGCGCGGTACTGGTCCACCTGATCGACTGCCAGTCGGATGATGTGGTAGGCGATTACCGAACCGTGAGTCGGGAACTGGAGGCGTATGGAGCGGGCGTTGCGGACAAGCCGCGCATCGTTCGACTTTCCAAGTCCGACACCATTCCCGACGAAATGCTGGAAGAGCACATCCGTGCCCTGTCCGGGGCGGGCGTTGGGGAAGTGGAAGCGATGTCGTCCGCGGCGGGAGCGGGCGTTCCGGAAACGGTCGACGAAATCTGGCGGCGCGTGCTTGCGGTGCGGGAGGCGGCGCGATGACGGCCAGCCCGAAGCTGTGCCTCACGAAGGCCCGGACCATTGTGTTGAAGATCGGGTCGGCGCTGCTGGTCGATCCTTCCCACCAACGGCTCCGGGAGGCCTGGCTGGCCGGACTTGCGCAGGACATCGCGATGCTTCACGGACGGGGGCAGCGGATCCTGCTGGTCTCCTCCGGAGCCATTGCGCTCGGAAGGCGGGTTCTCGGCTATGTTGACGATCCCCTGCCGCTGGAGCGAAGCCAGGCAGCTGCGGCGGTAGGGCAGATCCGGCTCGCGGAGGCGTACTCCGCCTCCCTTGCTCCATTCGGAATCATCGCTGCGCAAGTGCTGCTTACGCTTGGCGACACCCAGGACCGTCGGCGCTACCTCAATGCGCGTGCGACCCTGGGCGCGCTGCTGGAATCACGCGCGGTGCCCGTGATCAATGAAAACGATACCGTTGCCACGGACGAGATCCGATACGGCGACAATGACCGGCTGGCCGCGCGGGTGGCGTTGATGGCCGGAGCGGACCTGCTGGTCATGCTATCGGATATCGACGGGCTCTATACCGCCGACCCCAAAGTCGTCCCGAATGCGGCCCGCATCGAGTCCGTGAGCGAGATTACCCCGGAGATGCTCGCCGCGGCAGGTTCCGCCGGCTCTGCGACCGCGCGCGGCGGGATGCACACCAAACTGCTTGCCGCACAGTCGGCCATGCAGGGCGGGTGCATAACGGCGGTCACCCACGGACACGCCATTCGGCCCGTCCAGCGGTTGGAGCGCGACGGTGGCGGAAGCTGGTTTTGGCCGGGTGCGACACCGAAGGCGGCGCGCAAGCGCTGGATCGCCGCCATGAAGCCCCTGGGTGCGCTGGAAGTCGATTCCGGAGCCGCCCGCGCCCTTGCGAACGGGAAGTCGCTGCTTCCCGTGGGCCTCGCCGCGGTCGCGGGCGCGTTCGAACGGGGCGACCCCGTCGAGATCCGTACCTCAGGGGCGGGGGCCATCGGAGCCGGCCTGTCGGCCTACAGCGCATCGGAGGCGAAGCAGATCGCCGGTCTTCCATTGCGGGGTATCCCCGGTGCTCTGGGGTATTCCGGGCGAGGAGCACTGGTGCACCGGGATGATATGGTGCTATGGGGCGCGACATGACCAGCATTGAAACGATGATGAACCGGATCGGACAGCAGGCGCGGGAAGCGGCCGTAGTGCTTTCCCGGGCTGGCACGCAGTCCAAGAATGATGCCTTGACCGCGGCCGCCGAATTCGTGGAATCCAGCTGCGGCGAGATTCTGGCGGCGAATGCCGAAGACCTCGACCAGGGGAAGGTGAAGGGGCTGAGCGAGCCGATGCTGGACCGGCTCGCATTGGACGAGGGCCGCGTCGGATCCGTCGCTGCGTCGCTGCGCGACGTTGGCAGGCTCGAGGATCCGGTCGGATCGGTGATCGCTTCCTGGACGCGCCCGAATGGCCTCAAGATTCGTCGTGTCCGGACCCCGCTCGGGGTGGTGGCGGTGATATTCGAAAGCCGTCCGAACGTGACGGCGGATGCTGGTGGCCTCTGCCTGAAGGCGGGCAACGCGGCAATTCTTCGCGGCGGCTCCGAGAGCCTCCGCAGTTCGGCGGCCATTCACCAGTGCCTGGTCCGTGGCCTGCGGTCGGCCGGTCTGCCCGAGGCCGCAATTCAGATGGTGCAAACGGCGGACCGTACTGCCGTCCGGGAAATTCTTGCCGGTTGCGGCGGGACGATCGATGTCCTTGTGCCCCGCGGCGGGCGAAGCCTTGTCGAGCGTGTGCAGCGCGAAGCTCGTGTTCCGGTGTTCGCCCATCTGGAAGGCATCTGCCATGTCTACGTGGATGCAAAAGCCGACTGGGAGCGGGCGCGTGCCATTTCTGTCAACGCGAAGATGAGGCGCACCAGCATCTGTGGCGCGGCCGAGTGCATCCTGTTCGACCGCGGCGCCCCCCGGGACCTCGTTTCCCTCATCGTGGGGGATCTGATTCAGGCAGGGTGCGAAGTGCGTGCCGACGAAGCCGTTCGCGCCTTGCATAGCGGAGCCGTCCCGGCAACCGATGAGGATTGGGGCCGGGAATTCCTGGCTCCGGTCGTTGCGGCGCGGTTCGTGAACGGGGTCGATGGTGCGATCGAGCACATTCGTCGGCATGGCTCCGCGCACACGGATGCCATCATCACGGAATCCGATTCACAGGCGGATCGCTTCTTCCGCCATCTCGACAGTGCCATCCTGATGCGAAACGCCTCGACGCAGTTCGCCGATGGCGGGGAATTTGGTCTCGGCGCAGAAATCGGCATTGCTACTGGCAAGATGCATGCGAGGGGACCAGTCGGCGTAGAACAGTTGACGACGTTTCAGTATCTGGTTGACGGCGATGGCGCCGTCCGTCCGTGAGTCAGGACCGGCCATGGCATCGATTACGCTGGGACAGCTGGCCGCCGCGATCGGGGGCACCGTCGTCGGCAATCCCGAAATGCGGGTTTCCCGGCCCTGCCCACCACAGGAGGCGGTACGGGATGGGGATCTGGCCGTTGCCGTGAACCCGGTGCACCAGCGGGACCTGCCGGATAGCGGGGCCCGTGCGGCGGTGCTGGGTGATCCCACGGACTGGGACTCGCTGGGCCTCGATGGCGCTGTCATCGTTCCCCGCGGGCGGATTGCCCTCGCCCGCATCACGGAAACGTTTGCCCGTGATCATTGCGGTGAGCGCGGAATTCACCCCACCGCGCTCATCGACCCCGGCGCGGAGATCGGAACCGGTGTATCCGTCGGACCGTTCGCAGTGATCGGCAAGGGCGCCGAGATCGGGGAGGGGACGTGCATTCTGGGCGCGGTGACCATCGGCGCGGATAGCCGTATCGGCGCGGGAAGCCTCGTGTACCCGGGCGTCAGGATAGGCTGGAGCGTCTCCATCGGGAAGCGGGCGATCCTGCATTCCAATTGCTGCATCGGGGCCGATGGATTCTCCTTCGTATTGCCGGAACAGGAGCGCATTCAGCGCGCAAAGCAGGGGGAGCGCGCCGACGGCGGGGAAGGGCAAATCCGGAAAATCCATTCACTTGGCGGCGTTAGGATCGGAGACGACGTGGAAATCGGTGCCAACACAGCCATCGACCGCGGCACCCTGTCGGATACGGTCATCGGTGATGGGGTCAAGATCGACAACCTCGTGCATATCGCCCACAACGTCCGCGTCGGGCCGCACAGCATGCTTTGCGGGCAAGTGGGGATAGCCGGCAGCGCACGGATCGGCCAAGGTTGCGTTCTCGGTGGTCAGGTCGGCGTCGGGGACCATGTGTCGGTGGGGGAGTACAGCCTGATCGGAGGCAAGTCGCTGATCGCCCGGCGCATCAAGCCTCGCTCCATCATCTCCGGGTGGGCATCTCTCGACCGGAGCGAGTTCCACTCGGTTTTCCGCGCCATCCGCCGGCTTGCCCGCGGGGCTCCGGGAAGCGGAGCAGGCTGACCCGAAGATCAGCCAGCCCGCCTTTCGGGGAAAGCGAAAATCCGGTAGGCTTGCGTCGGGCGCCTCGCGCTCTGCCCCTGGTGCGGGACGGGATACAGACTATGCACATTGACTCGAACAGAGCCCCGTCTTCCCGGACAACCTGACGGCTGCGCGTCTTGCCCAATACCAGCTCCATTCATCCCCGCCGCGTGGTCGTAACAGGCTACGGTGTTGTCTCGGCTCTCGGCGGCTCTTGGCCCGAGCATGCGGCCGGGCTTCGGGAAGGGCGTTGCGGCATCGGCCAGCTTTCCGGTTTCGAGGATGAGACTCTGTCGATCTGCATCGCGGCGGAAGTCAAGGAGTTTTCGGATTGGTGCGGTGTTGACACTCGAATCCGACGCTCGCTGCTTGACCGATTTTCCCGGTTTGCCCTGGCGGCGGCCGGGGAGGCGGTTCAGTCGTCCGGCATCGAGTTCGATTCTGTTCTGGCGCCGCGCACCGCGACGATCATCGGTTCATCCCAAGGCGGGGCCCGCACTCTGGAGGAAAATTACCGCCTGCTGTATACCAGCAAGGGCGGAAGGGTGCCGCCGCTCACCATTCCCCGATCCATGGCCAACGCCGCAGCATGCCTGGTCAGCATGGCCCACGGCCTGACCGGCCCGGCCTGGTGCGTTTCGACCGCCTGCGCGTCATCCAACCACGCCATCGGTCAGGCATTCCACCTCATCCGATACAACGGCGCTGACGCTGCGCTTGCCGGTGGGGCGGAAGCCGGAATGGCGCTTGGGCCCCTCAAGGCCTGGGAGAGTCTCAGGGTGATGTCGCGCGACGCGTGCCGACCGTTCTCCCGGAACCGCTCCGGAATGGTGCAGGGCGAGGGTGCCGCGGTCCTGGTCCTGGAGGAGCTCGAATCTGCCCAGGTGCGCGGAGCCCGCATCCTCTGCGAGCTGGTAGGCTTCGGAATGACCGCGGATGCGAATGACATCGTGCAGCCCTCCGTGGATGGCGCCTACCGCGCCATGCGCCTGGCTCTGGAGGATGCGGGACTACCGCCAGAAGCGGTTGACTACATCAATGCGCACGGAACTGCGACAGCGGCGAACGACCGGAACGAGACGGCGGCCATCCGCAAATCGTTCGGAGCCCACGCGGAACGTCTTTCGGTTTCCTCCACCAAATCCATGCACGGGCACTCGATTGGCGCTTCCGGGGCCATTGAGATGGGTGCCGTGATCCTCGCGTTGCAGAATGGCGTCATCCCGCCCACCATCGGATACGAGGAACCGGATCCGGAATGCGACCTCGACGTGACACCGAATACAGCTGGCAAGCGTGACGTGAAACTGGCGATGTCCAACAATTTCGCG
Source organism: Rhodobacterales bacterium (assembly GCA_965222665.1). Taxonomy (GTDB): domain Bacteria; phylum Pseudomonadota; class Alphaproteobacteria; order Rhodobacterales; family CAZPXZ01; genus CAZPXZ01. The sequence goes on along the minus strand of CBDCUM010000012.1, from coordinate 2,050,988 downwards.
TTCGGAGGCATGAACGCCGTTCTGCTGGCCCAGCGCTTCGATCGGTAGAGTCAGTGGCCGGGGCGCGGAGTCCCGGGGATCGGACGACGTGCTCTCAGACCGCTGCGATATCGGGTGCGTCTGCAGCCTTCATTCCGACGATGTTATAGCCGCAGTCGACATGGTGGACCTCTCCGGTCACGCCGGAACTCAGTCCGCCGAGCAGATACATGCCTGCCTTTCCGACCTCGTTCTGGGCGACGTTGCGGCGAAGCGGTGAGTTCAGTTCATTCCACTTGAGGATGTACCGGAAGTCTCCGATTCCGGATGCGGCCAAGGTCTTCATGGGTCCGGCGGACAGGGCGTTGACCCGAACGCCCTGGCGGCCGAGGTCCATCGCAAGGTAGCGAACGCTCGCCTCCAGGGCCGCCTTGGCGACTCCCATCACGTTGTAGTGCGGCATGACCCGCTCGGCTCCCACATAGGTGAGGGTCAGGCACGAGCCGCCGTTCTCCATCAGCGCCGAAGCCCGTCGAACCGCCGCGGTGAAGGAATAGCAGCTGACCAGCATCGTTTGCGTGAAATTGGCTTCGGTGGTGTCGACATAGCGTCCCTTCAGTTCCTCCTTGTCGGAGAACGCGACCGCGTGGAGAAGGAAGTCCAGGCCGCCCCATCGCTCCGACACATTGGCGAACAGGACGTCCAGGCTTTCCCCGCTCGATGCATCGCAGATCAGCGCGGCCTCGGCGCCCACGCGTTCGGCGAGTGGCAGAACGCGCTTTCTGAGCGTCTCGCCCTGATAGGCGAAGATCATCCGGGCTCCCGCCGCATGGCAGGCCTGCGCAATTCCCCATGCTATGGAACGCTCATTGGCAACGCCCATGATTATGCCGCGCATTCCGGACATGCAGAGGGGAATATCAATCATCGTAGACCTTCGAGTGAGGGAGCCGGTTGATCCGTGCAACGCCGCGGAGACCCCGGGCGTAGACGCACGTCCATGTTACTTGGTCTTGGGGGCAGCACGCAAACCTGTCGGAAATCCCAGGCAGGAAAACCCGTCCCCGGAACGTCAACGCGAGCGTCGGGGCGGCGAAGCGGAAATTCATGCCGAGATGCCATGTCCGGCGCGTCTCCTGCCGCATCGGCAAGCCTCTGGCAGCAGCAGCTCCGGCTCCCATGGGCGATCCTCCGGAGGCGTCCCATGACGGTGGGTTCCCTTACCGGGCCGGCTCGGCCGGTGTTGTTTCCGGTTGGTTGCGTGGAAACCGAAACGGGAGACTCGCAAGACAGAGGAGCAAGACGAGCGTGCGTTCCGCAGCGGGGAGGGCAGGAGCGGGCGGGCGCAGGCGAGAACGAGGAGTGGCCCGGCCACAAGGACACGGCCGTGCAGAACCGCGACCCGCAGACAGCGGCCGCTTCCGGCAGGCTGCAGGTTCGGGAAGGTGCGCCGCGTGGTTGCGGAGTCCGGTGGACGTCACTCGGCCGGCTTGCGTCACGGTTCGGTTCGAATGTTCCTCCGGGGAGAGCGTCGGCGGAGAACGGACATGTTCCGCGGCCGGCACGAATCCGTTGGCGGAGCCGGGTGCCCGGTGGTCCAAGGGCTTTCGCGCTCGATAGCCGGGACGGCAGCGCGTTCCGCCCGGGAGAAGTGGGACACGCCGTGCCTCCACGCATGGCCGGGAGAACTCAGACCGGACGCGCATCGGGCGGCCACCGGCTTCGAGTGGCCCCGTTCCCGGGAACGGTTCCCCCTTCGGGAGCATGCGGCTGCAATTCAGGTCTCCCGGCTGCGCGATTGGCTTCCCGCGTCGTGCAGGACAATCCCATTCTTGTTCGAGGTTGATTCGGTCTCGTGGGGTCTGGACATCTCGTTTTCTGCATGTCAATAGGAATTCATGCTTGGATTGCCCCGGAACCCCTTGGTGGGGGATGTTGAGATACGGCTTGCGCGGCCGGAGGAACGCCTTCGCTGGGACCGTCTGATGGCCGAGGGCCACGAGCTCGGTTTCCTGCGCTTTGTGGGACGCGGGCTACGATTTGTTGCGGTGCTGGGGACGCTTTGGGTTGCCTTGGCCGGCTGGCAGGCAGGCGCGCTGAAGTGCCGTCCGCGCGACCGGTTCATCGGCTGGAAGTCTGCGCAGCAGGTTGGGCGGTTGCACTTGTGGCGAGCAATACGCGACTGCTGGTGCTTCCGGGCCTTCCCGAACCTGGGCAGCTGCTTTGTCGGCGGTATGCTCCGTCGACTGAGCGACGACTGGAAGGCGACATACGGTCATCCGCTGGAGCTGGCGGAGACTTTCGTGGATCCGGAGAAGCACCACGGGACGGTGTACCGAGCCTCCAACTGGGCGCCGGTGGAGCTCACCAAGGGCCATGCGCGCGACCGGGGCGGCTACACGGATCCGCATGGCAAGCTGAAGGAGATGGTTGTCTACCCGCTGGGCCCGTCGTCGGTGGCCCGGCTTTGCGCGACAGAGCCGCATCCGGACTGGGAGGTGGCCCGTACGGCGGTGGACGCGACGGAAGAAACGCTTCCTTCGCTGCTGGAGGCGTTGCAGCGGATCCCCGACTTCCGCCATCTGCAGGGGCGGCGGCACAAGCTGGCGACAGTGCTGGCCATTTGCGTGCTGGCGCGCCTTGCGGGCAAGGTCGGCTGCGATGCGACCGCGCGCTACGCGAAAACCATGCCGCAGGAGCATCTTGCCGCCCTCGACGCGCGGCAGGATCGGATCAGCGACCTCTACATCCCGCCGTCGCGAGCCACGATCCACCGGGTGATGGTGCAGGCGGATAGCGACGAAGTGCAGGCCGCAGCCAATCGCAGGGCTCAGGCCCATCCCGGACCGGACCGCTCGGCGCTAGCTGCGGACGGCAAGCGGATCAACGGCGTGAATCGCAGCGGCGCGGTGCACCATGAGACAGCGACGCTGGTGACCCATGCAGAAGGGATTCCGATCACCTGCCGGATGTGCCATGAAGAGGGCGGGGAGACGGCTGCAGTGCTCGCGGTGCTGGAAGACGTCGGAATTCGCGGCTCTGTCATCACTGTGGACGCGCTGCGCACAACCCGCAACACCGCGGATGCGATCGTGCGCACGCATGGCGCCGACTACCTGTTCACCGTGAAGGGCAATGCTCCCGAGACCTTCGAGACCCTGATGGAGACGAACTGGGAACGGGACGCGCAGCGGCGTTTCACCGACATGCCGCAGAAGCCGCTTCACGGCCGCTGGGACACCCGCTCCACCGAATGCATCTCCCCGCTCGACAATCTGTTCACGATCCCGCATGTGAAGCAGATGTTCCGCGTCACCCGCGAGCGAAAGCACGTCAGGTCCGGCAAGACCTCCGTCGAGCATGCCTACGGGATCACCTCTCTCTCCCATGAAGAGGCATCGCCAGAGCATCTTCTATCTCTCAACCGCGGACATTGGGCCATCGAGAACAAGAATCACCGCCGACGCGATACCGCCTTCCGGGAAGACGCCTGCCTGATGCGCACCGGCCACGGCCCGGCAAACAACACCGCCTTCAGCAACCTCGCCCTCGCAATCATCCTCACCGCCGGCTTCGACTGCGTCCCCGCCGCAACCGACCACTTCGAGTGGCACCGCGACGATGCCTTGAAGCACGTCCTCGCCAAACATCCACGAAACTCTCATGCTGATCGGTTAGATCTTGCACCCCCGGACATGAATATGCTGGCTGGTCCGGGCTCGGCGCGATTTGCGGGAGGGGTGCGTGTCGTGCGATTTCACGACTTGCGGGGCTATTCTGGTTGGGGGAGACGGAACCGAGAACGATGTCTTAGAGTACGACTCAATATTCGATTTCCTCTGAATTGTGTTTTTCTGGCAATAAGTTAGGATCTTGCCACTCGTCGCATCATGAAGCGACAGGCCGCTAGCTTCGTCCAGGCCAAGGAACTCTCAAGCGTCCGTTCAAAGTCCTTGGCCAAGCGGCGGCACCGGCCCATCCAACCGAATGTACGTTCGACTACCCACCTGCGGTAAACGACGGTGAACTCTTTGGCACCCTTTGGCTTTTCCACGATCTGGACAAGATCCGAGACGCCCAACTCCTGGAGGGCCGCGCGCAACTTCGGCCCCTGGTATCCGCCGTCGGCAAACAACTTCGCCACCGTCGGCGCAACTTCCAGCATGTCCAGGATGACGTCCGGCGCTCCATCCCGATCCTGCACATCGGCCGTGTGAACATGGATCGCGATCGGGGAGCCCTCAACATCCACCGCGATGTGCCGCTTGCGGCCGTTGACCTTTTTTCCAGCATCGTATCCCCGAGGCCCGCCGGCTTCGGTCGTGCGCACGCTTTGACTGTCAATCACCGCCGCGGTCGGCGCCGGCTCACGGCCCGATTGAACGCGAGCCATCGACCGTAGCGCGTGCAGCATGTCGTCCAATACAGCGCCGTCGCGCCACTTGTAAAAGTGATACTGAACCGTCGTAAATGGCGGGAAACACTTCGGTAACGCTCGCCACTGACAGCCCGTGGCCAGAATAAACTGGATCGCATTGAACAAAACTCGAAGGTCCGTCTTCATAGGACGGCCCCTCGCGCAAGCGGTCGGCAGAAACGGGAGAACGATCTCCCACTCCTCATCAGAGACATCCGACTCGAACTGGCCCGCTGGCCGCGTATAATGCCTGTGAGTGGCTTTCTTCCAAGGCATGGCAAAATCTCCATCTATAGCGTTGGAACTTGGATGGATATACCAGACCTTGAAGCCACTCGCCATTTTTCGTTCAAGCTCTTAGTGTTGGCTTTTGACCACGTCACGAAACTGTTCCGGATGGCCTGGCATCGAACCCCTGGAATTATCCGGCTGCCTGGCAGTCGAGAACGAACGGCAAAACGACCGCAGGGACGCCATCCGGCGCCGCTGCGAGTGCTCCCCCGGCCCTCCATTCCGTCTCCCGCCTGTTGTTTTCTCCAGAGGAGATGGAGCCATGATGAATGACGCGCTGCATGTTGTCCACCCCCGTGCCGCGGGGCTTGACGTGCACAAGATGGAGATCACCGCGACGGTGCGTCTTTGCGACGGGCCTGGCGAGCCGGTCTGCGAGACGAGGAGCTTCAGCGCCTTGCCGCCGGGCCTTGAGGAGCTTGCCGGTTGGCTGGTGGAGCATGAGGTTTCGGCTGCGGCAATGGAAGGCACTGGCGTGTACTGGCGCGCGCCATGGGACCGGCTGAGCGAAGCCGGGATCGAAGCGCAGCTGCTGCATGCGCAACACGTGAAGCAACTCCGTGGTCGCAAGACTGATGTCGAGGACAGTCGCTGGCTGGCGCGAGTGTGTCAGTTCGGACTGGGCCGTCCGAGCCTGGTGCCGGATCGGACCTTCCTTGCGTTGCGCTCTCTCAGCCGCCATCGGCGCAGCCTGGTCCAGGAGCGGGCACGGGTGCGCAACCGGGTGCAGAAAGTGATCGACCGCGCTGGCGTGCGGATCGGCGGCATCATCAGCGACGTATTCGGCGTCAATGGCCGGATCATGCTGGACGGCCTGATCGCCGGCGATCCCCGGGACGTGATCCTGGGCCGGCTGTCGCACCATGTTCGCGGCAAGCTCGTGGCTCTCGGCAGTGCCCTGTCCTTCGCGCTTGCCGATTGGGAGCGCGCAATGCTCCAGGATCTGGTGACGGCCGAAGCCGCACTTCAGATCCGGCTGCACGCGGTTGAGGCGATGATGCTGGAACGCCTTGAGCCCCATCGGGAGGCGTTGGAGATCCTGCAGACGATGCCCGGCATCGACCGGGTGGCCGCTGCCTCGATCCTGGCCGAGACCGGTCCCGACATGAGCGTGTTCGGCTCCGCCCAGGCTTTCGCCGCATGGGCCGGCCTGTCTCCCGGCAACAACCGGACCGCCGGCAAGCGCCGCCACGGTGCCACCCGAAAGGGCTCCCGGCACCTGCGCGCCACCCTCGTCGAAGCCGCGCATGCCGCCGCAAAAACCAGCAACTGCCAGTTCGCTGGCTTCACCAGGAGCATTGCTGCACGGCGCGGACGCAAGCGGGCTCTGGTCGCCACCGCGCACAAGATCGCACGGATCCTGTACATGATGCTGCGCGATCGCGCACCCTATCGCGATCCCGACACCAACTATGAGGCGTTGATGGTGAACCGCAACGCCTCTCGGTGGTTACGCCAGCTCGGTCAGTTCGGCATCCTCGAACCCCGTGGCGACGGAAGCCTCCGCGTGAACTGGGATACCCTCAAGGCAGCGCCCAAGCGCGCTTGATTACAGCGCCGAGCGCAATAGGGCAACAACAGCCAACCGGATTTCGCCAGGGGTTGACGACCGGCAAGCTTGCCCGCGCACGGATACCATGTTGCGCTACAACGCAAAATATTTCGCCTCCGCCAGAGGCCCGCCCGGCAGCCGTCGCCGCGCTGAACCCGGACCAGCGAGAGCATATTCACGGCAAAGACTTGACCCCTTCCCGGAAAGCGGCTTCCCGGCACAGCCCGCTTCCGAAAGGTACCGAGCGCCAGCCACAGACTTCCTGGAAATGTGAGCAGCCAGATATCGTCTGCAATCAAGCAACTTCATGCTCGGCCGAGTAATTCCTACTCTATGCAACTCCTTGCTGTATCCTATGATGACCAACGCAATCCGAGCTGACATCCGGGATTGCGGTGACCTCACCGACCGTCTCAGCGCACAAGAAGAAGCCAAGCCTGCGCCGCGCGTTGGGTGTCCTCCCAGGCGATCAGAAACCCCGACCGACTCCAGAGTTGGGTGCATCGAGAATGGTGCTGGTTCCTGAGGTCTGAACCTATCCCTTTCCAACCCAGCGGCGGTGCGCCAGCAACCCCATTCAACGCCCTGCTGCAAACTCCCATCAATCCGCGACAGGCCAGCGGCAAACCCGAAATGCTCCGATCAGCGCCTTCCAGGGCGCACACGGATCCGACGAAAAGAAAATGAGATTGTCCTGCGCGTCGTGCGAGTTTTCTTGACAAGTGTCCCAATAGCCAATAGTGCCGAGTGGGACGCATACGAATGCAGTTTGTTGCATTGGGAGCGTGATGTGCGAAAAAATCCAACTGCAATAGGAGGAAAGGATATGCTACGAAGACATTTTCTCAAGGTCGTCGCCATCTCGGGGACGCTGGCAATCGCCGGCTAGGCTGCGATCGCGCAGACCATTCCGGATCGGGAGATTCGCATCGGCTTTGCGGCGCACTCGATAGAACTCGGCGCGCTCTTTGGACAACTTCGCGAGGGCTTTCGGGCCCATCTCGAAGCCGCAGGCGTGAATTATGAATTCTTCCAGGCGGCGCCGAACGCGTCGTCGGATCATGCCGGCATGCTGCGAATTCTCGAGGACATGGCTGCGCTGGACCTGGACTACCTGCTTGTGGGTCCGACGTCGCTGCAACTGAATGAACCCGGCCTGCAGACCGTCGCTGCCGCCGGCACAAAGCTCCTGATGACGGATTACACTCGGCCAGAGGCGGGTGTCCCCTACGATGATGCCGTCCTGAACTGGGTTGTCTATTCGCACAGCGAAATGGGTTTCAAGTCCGGCGAATGGCTCGGCGACGAACTCCGGGCGCGGGGCAAGCTCGAGCCGAATATCGTTGTGCTTTGGGGTCCCGCCGCCTCCGAAATCTCGGAGCAACGCGGCCGGGGCGCACTGGATGGCCTTGCCAGCCATACCGATCTCAAGCCGAACGTCGTATACGAGGCACATGCCGACTTTGACCGGCAGAAGGCGTATGACGAAACCGAACGCGCCCTTGCTGCCTATGACTTTGACGCGGTCATCGGCCTGAACAGCTATATGGCGGTCTCCGCCAAGAATGCCGTCCAGGCCGCGGGCATGCTGGACGACATCGTGATCGTCGGTATGGGCGGCACGATCGATGAGTTGCAAGCCGTCGCGCTGCGCGAAATCGGGTGCGCGCCGTTCCGTGACCCGAGGGCCATGGGGCGCGCTTCGGCCACGGCGCTGATCCAGCATCTGACGGGCCAGGAGAGCGAGATCCAGAAGACCGTGTATTCCAACATCCCCGTTCTCGACAATGCCTATCGCATCCGGCAAACCGTCGCTCCCGAGATGTTCGACGTGGTTGAGTTCCTGAACGAGCAGGCCGGCTAGACCCTGATACCGCGGGCGCAAATGACCGGCTTGCAGGCGAAGGGGGGTTGAGCGTGAGCTCGACTCCCCTTCTGTCGTTGCGTGGGCTCAAGAAGTCCTTCGGTGGAATCCACGCCGTTCGCGACGTCAGTTTCGACGTCGATCGGGGAGAGGCCGTTGCATTGGTGGGCGACAATGGCGCCGGGAAGTCCACGGTCGTCAAGATGATCTCCGGAGCCCTCGCTCGCGACGGGGGAGAGATTCTCTTCGACGGGAAACAGGTCGAGATCGCAAGCCCCGAGGATGCCCGCGCGCTCGGCATCGAGACCATGTACCAGGATCTTGCGCTGGTGCCCGATCTGGATGTCGCAGGCAATGTCTTCCTGGGGTGCGAGCCCCTCAGGCGGTCCTTCGGCATCCTGCCCGTGCTCGATCGTCCGAGTATGCGAAAGCGCTCCCGCGAATTGCTCGACCGCGTGAATATCGACATTCCGTCGCTCGACGCCGCGGTCCGCCAGTTGTCGGGCGGCCAGCGGCAGGCGACCGCAATTGCGCGCTTCCTGCTGAACGAATCCGGGCGCCTGATCATCATGGACGAACCGACCGCAGCGCTCGGCGTCCAGGAGCAGCGCAAGGTCCTCGAGCTGATCGATGCATTGAAGCGGCAGGGCGTCACCCTGCTCATCGTCAGCCACAATCTCGACCACGTGTTCGACGTTTGCGAGCGTGTGGTGGTGCTGCGCGTTGGCCGCGTCTCCGGAACCGTTCTTACTTCCGAGGCCGACAAGGGCGATGTCGTGCACCTCATCGTGGGGACCTCGACATGAGCGACAGGGCGAACCGGTCAACGGACGAGACCGCGCGAGCCGCATCCCGGCTGGACGGGCTGCAAATTCTCCGCGCGGTCAATCCGCTCGCCATCGCTCTCATCGTCCTCTTCGTGGTCGTGGCCCTGCTCAGCGATCGATTTCTCACTTTCACCAACCAGATGAACATTACGAGGCAGGCGGCCGTGTTCCTGATCATCGCGGTCGGCCAGACCTTCGTGATATCCAACCGGGGCATCGACCTCTCGGTCGGTTCCATCGTGGGCCTGACCGGATGCGTGATGGCGACAATGTTGCTGGCAGGCACGCCAGTGGTCATTGCGCTTGCCGCAGGGTTGGGCCTCGGCGCGCTGGTCGGGCTCGTCAACGGCATGGTCATCACGCGGCTTGGCGTCAACCCGCTGATCGCCACGCTCGGCATGCTGGTTGCGCTGCGGGGCGTTACCCATCTCTTCATGTCCGGCAACGTGGTCGTGCGCATGCCAAAGGAGGTTCGCTTCCTTGGACAGGGGGATATTCTCGGCGTGCCGATGCCAGCCATGATCGCCTTGGCGGTAGCGGTGGTCGGGTACTGGCTGCTGTTCCATACCCGGTTTGGCCGCTACACCCAGGCGATCGGATCCAACGAAGACGCGGTTGCGCTGGTGGGCGTCAAGGTACGTCGGCAGAAGGTCCGGATCTACGTATTGCAAGGCGTGTGCTGCGCGATCGGCGCTGCCGTGCTGATTGGCCGACTCAACGGCGCGTCGCCGGACCTGGGCCTGAACTACGAGCTGCACATCATCGCCGGCGTCGTTCTCGGTGGCACCGCGCTCTATGGCGGTGTGGGCACCGTTGCGGGAACGGTCCTGGGAATCCTGACGATCGGTGTGCTGGAGAATGGCATGGTGCTGGTCGGCGCGGATTTTCACGTGCAGCGAGTGCTGATCGGCGTTCTGCTGGTGGGCGCCGTTGCGTATCAGGGGTATCGCCGACGTCTCGAGGGGACCGCGACGTCAGGCTGAGGCGGCCGCCCTGCCAGGTTCGGACATCCCGGTGATTCCGGATTGCAATCTGGCGGCATGCAGCGAACAACGCCCGGGCCGCAATACGGGTCGTGAATCAAAATCAATCAATATGCGGTATCGGACGGAATGGTGGAGACAGACCACGGCGGACTGACGGCATGGCATTGCGGATGGGGAGTGGAATACTGTGCAGCAGGTGCTTCCGAGCGGGCGGCAAGGTCTGGATCGTCTGCGCCCCCCGCAATCAACGTCGACATCGCGAGGCACACCGGCAGGTCCCGCCCCGGAGACCGCCTCGCATGGTCGGGGAGGGAACGGCAATGGGGCTGGACGCGGACCCGCGACCTCTCTGCGTGGTAGTCTTCGGCCGGGCACAATGCCGTACGGACGAGAGCGATGAACGACGACCCGATTTTCGACCCTTGCAGTGACCCTCTGGAGCTTGCCCGACTATGGCTGGAGGAGGCTCGGGAGACCGAGCCTTCCGATTCGAACGCAGCCGCGCTGGCGACGGCAGGCTCGGACGGTGCTCCGAATGTCCGGATGGTGCTCGTGAAAGGCATATCGTCCGGCGCAGGGGGGGGACTGGTGTTCTACACCAATCTCGAGAGCGTGAAGGGACTCGAGATCGCCGCAAATCCGCGGGCCGCCCTGGTGCTGCATTGGAAGTCACGCGGGCGGCAGCTCCGGGCGCGTGGTCCCCTGGAGGCGGTATCCGATTCCGAGGCGGACGCCTATTACCGGAGCCGCCCGTTGCAAAGTCGACTCGGCGCCTGGGCATCGCAGCAGTCGAAGCCGCTGTCGTCCCGCGCTGCGTTGCTGGCGGAGGTCGCGAAGATAACCGCACGGTACCCGGCGGGCCCGCCGCGGCCGCCGCACTGGAGCGGATTTCTTATGCGGCCAACGGAAATCGAGTTCTGGATGAACGGTCCCTTCCGGTTGCACGACCGAGTCCGATGGACCCGGACCGCTCCGGATTCGTCCGAGTGGAGCCGCGCGCGGCTCCAGCCATGAGGCAGGCGGCCGGCACCGGAAGAAGAACCCTGCTGCTGACAGGGGCGAGCCGCGGCATCGGGCATGCCACGGTCAAGCGGTTCTCGAAGGCAGGTTGGCGGGTGATCTGCTGCTCCAGGCAGCCCTTTCCGGAGGATTGCCCGTGGGAGGCGGGCGCTGATGACCATCTGCAGATCGATCTCGCGGATCGCGCGAGTGTGGACGCGGGAATCATCGAGGTGAAGCGGCGCCTTGAGCGCGGGCGCCTGGACGCCCTGGTCAACAACGCGGCAATCTCGCCGAAGGCGACCGCCGGTGGGCGCCTGTCGTCAATCGACACGCCGCTCGCGCTTTGGAAGCAGGTCTTCGAGATCAACTTCTTTGCCGCGATCGTCTTGGCGCGGGGGCTTCTCCCGGAGTTGAGGGCGGCGAAAGGCGCCGTGGTCAACGTAACCTCCATCGCGGGAAGTCGGGTACATCCGTTCGCCGGCTCGGCCTATTCGACGTCGAAGGCGGCGCTGGCCACGCTGACGAGGGAAATGGCGGCGGATTTTGGTCCGCACGGAGTACGGGTGAACGCGATTGCCCCAGGGGAAATCCGTACGACCATGGTGTCAGCCGGAACGGATGCGTTGGCCAGCGGGTTGCCGCTTCGTCGCATCGGAGAGCCCGACGAGGTCGCCGAGGCAGTGTATTTCCTCTGTTCCGGCCGTTCGTCGTATGTCACCGGCGCCGAGATTGAAGTGAACGGCGGACAGCACGTCTGACGACGGAAGTTCAGTGTGGCGAACGCAACGTCTTCGCGACGCCTTCGGGAATCTGCTCGTCGCGGGAGTTCAAGCGGGGAGTGACCTTGCGGTCCTTCTCCGAAGACAGAGTGCGCAGTGGCCGGATGAGCAGGCGGGTCACGCGATTCCGCTCGCGCTGCTGCACCTGGAATCGGAAGCCGTGAAAGTCGAATTCCTGCCCCTCGGACGGTATGGTTCCGGCTTCGTGGATCACGAGCCCTGCAATGGTGGTTGCGTCTTCGTCCGGCAGCCGCCATCGCTGAATTCTGTTCAGATCCCGGATTGTTACCGATCCGTCCACTTCGAATGCCCCGTCGTCGGTCGGTGAGACTCCGGGAGTCTCCTCGTCATGCTCGTCGACGATGTCGCCGACGATGTCCTCGAGAATATCCTCCAGGGTTACGACTCCCTGAAAATCCCCGAATTCGTCCACAACCAGGGCCATCTGCAGCTTTTGCGCCTGGAAGGCCTTGAGTTGTTCGGCCAGCGAACGGCTCTCCGGGATGAACCACGGCTCGCTGGCAATCTCCATGATGTCGAAGCGTTCGAGCCCGCCATTGTCACGTCGGTGGCTGTGCATCGTCCTGAACAGATCCCGAGCATGCACGACGCCGACGATGGAATCCCGTGACCCGCGCCAGATCGGAAGGCGGCTGTGGGAACTGTTCAGGCAGGTGTCCAGCAGGAACTCCGGGTCCGCATCTGCATCAAGCATGTCGACATCGCCGCGGCTCGTCATGACTTCTGTTACCTCCGCATTCTCGATATCGAGGGCGGCGACGAGCATGTCACGATGCTCCCGCAGGAATGCGCCGCTCAAATGTCCGAGATCTATTGCGCCCCGAATCTCCTCACGGGCAGCAAACACGGATCTGGACACGTCGGGCTTCGCCCCGAACAGGTGCAGGACCCCCGCAGTCATCAACCGCGTCAGGCGGAGGGCCGGAAGCAGAATCAGCACCAGCGCGCGAATGGGGGAGGCGGCACGCAGCGCCGTCTCGCTGGGGGCGGCCATGGCATAGGTCTTGGGAGCGATTTCCGCGAGAACGACGATGAGCGCAGTCATGCCGAGGGTGGCCAGAAGCACGCCGCCGTCGCCATACAGTCCGACCAGGACGTAGGTCGCGAGCGAGGCAGCGAGGATGTTCACCAGATTGTTGCCGATCAGGATGGCGCCAAGAGGCTGGTCCGGGTGCTCCAGCAGGCGCAGGACGCGGGCAGCGCGAACCGATCCTTCGCTTGACATCTGATGGAGGCGAGCCCGGCTTGCGCCGGTGAGCGCTGTCTCGGACCCCGACAGAAAGGCCGAACAGGCGAGCAGCAGGGGTATCGCAAAGAGCGCTGTCCAGAAGGTGATTGCCATGGTTGTGAAGCCTGCGCTAATTGCTGTTCGGACGCGGCAGCGGGCCGGCCGCGAGGGGATGCTTCTCGCATACGAGTTCCCGCAGGCGCTCGTCCAGCACATGCGTGTAGATCTCGGTAGAGGACAGGTCGCTGTGGCCGAGCAGGCGTTGGAGCGACACGAGGTCGACGCCATTCGCGAGAAGGTGCGTGGCGAAGGCGTGCCGGAGCGTGTGAGGGGAGATCGCATCCGCGTCCAGGCCAGCCTTTCGGGCGATGCGCTTGACTTCGCGGAACAGCTGCACGCGGCTCAAATGGCCACTGCGGCTGCGAGTCGAAGGGAACAGGTACCGCGATCGGGCACCGGAGGATGAATCGCCATCGAGAACTGCCAGCCATTTCCGAAGGACATCCCGCGCCGGCTGGGAGAGCGGGACCATCCGTTCCCGTCCTCCCTTGCCGCGGACGAGGAGCATGCGCGGGTCTCCCCGCGCTGCCTCGTCCGGAAGGGATACCAGCTCGCTCGCCCGGAGGCCGCTTGCGTAGGCGAGCTCGAGCATGCAATGAAGCCGAATACCCGCCTGCTTTCCTGACTGCGCCTCCGCTTTGGCCGTTTCCAGAAGCCTGTCCGCTTCTTCCACCGTCAACGTGCCGGGAAGCCGACGGGGGGGCGGAGCTCCTGGTATGCCAACGGAGGGGTCATCGGCGCGGAGGCCTTCCGCATACGCGAATCGATGCAAATTCCGAATCGCCGAAAGGCGGCGCGACCGTGTTGCCCGCGAGAATTGCTTTCTGGTGAGCACCAGAAGGTAGGCTTCTATGTCGGCGCGATGCGCGGAAGCAAAATGCTGGCCGCGCGCCTCAAGGAAACCCCGGTAATCGCGAAGGTCCGAGGCGTATGCCGAAAGCGTGTTCATGGAAGCACCACTCTCGGCCGCAACGGCATCAAGCAGGAGTTCCGTCCACCGACTGCTGGCCTCGCGGCCGGAATCATGAACCAAGAAGTATTACCTCGATAGCGATCCGCCGCGCTCGGTCTCCAAAGCCCGCAGCCTCGAGTTCGCGGAGTACCGACAGCAGGACCCCGGGAGCGGCGGGTGCCTCCCCGAGGACGGCAAGGGCGCGTAGCGCGCGTTCCCCTGCGCTGGCGCCTTCGGGCAGGTCGGACAACCCCGCCACCGGCAAGGGTTCAAACGGCGCAGCCAGTTGCGAGACACCAATGGCTTGCAGTGCGGCCAGGATATGGCCGGCGCGCAAATCGCCTTCCACAGCAAACTGTTCCGACAATTCTTCCTCGTCGGCGGCGCTCCATTCTCCGCCAAACTCCGGCAATGCGATGGCGAACAGCATTGCTGCCTCTGGCGCCGGGGGAAGGTCGAGCCAGAGAAGGGCGGTGTCCGGATCATCGGCGAGGAGGAAGACACGGCGCATCACGCTCGGAAGGATGGCACTTGCGAATCCTGGGGCACGGCGTCGGGCGGGCAAGGCAACGAGGCGGGCGGCCAACGCTTCACGCCCCTGGCGCCGGCCAAGCTTGAGGCTTGCCTCGACCAGCCTGCCGAACAACGCGGGGTCGCGCGTATCGGCCATTTGCAGCAGGAGCGCTGTCCAGGCGCCGATGTCATCCCCTGCGTCGGGTTCTCCCCGCAGGATGGCCGTGCGGAATGACACTGTATCGAGCAATCCTGCTGCTTCCAGACGGGCCATCGCCCTCAGCCGGTCGTCGGAAGGCTCGCGGTTTTCGTCCAGGAGACGCCACAATTGCCGCACTGGCGCGTTCGCCACGAAACCCTCCGGAAAGGGCATGCCGAGAAACCCGACAAGGCCGGCCGCAAGATCCCCGAGGTTCCCATCTGCGTTCGGTCGGGGCACGAATTCAGCGAGCTCGGGCTGTATCACCGCGTCAAGGAGACCGGCCTCCATGGGAGTGATTTCTCCAAGTTCACGCTCCAGTTCGAGGCGCACGGAGGCGACGTCGGGGGAGCCGTGGACCGCTTCGCAGAAGACTCCGTCCGCCCCTGGGAGCGGGACCTGGCTCACGTCGATACGGGTGTGGCTGCAGGGTGCCGCGCTGTGCCCGTAGAGAAGGGCAGCCCGGGTTATGTTGTTCAGTACGGCCGCGTTCGGCTCCGTAGCCGCATGGGCGGTTGCGAGCGCCTCGGGCAGTGCTCCCATTCGCAGGAGCGCATCGGCCCGCTCACTCGCAAGAGGTGTTGTCGAAGCGTCTGCCGGAGTAGAAAGCAATTCCCGAAGAAACAGGTTTGTCGAACGAACCGGAGTCAGATGGACCTGCCGCATTGCTTCCGCAAGGCTCTCGCGGCTCGAGCCATCCCAGACCTCGAGGGAGGTTCCCTTGACGGGTGCCGGCAGGAGATCGACTCCAATGACCGCGGCTGCAAGGTCGGTTGCAACATCTTGTCCCGGTGTGCCCGCGGCTGCCGATATGTCTGGCGAGACCGGCAACTGGGGTTCAGGGGACGGATCGATGACGTCGTCCTGCCCCGCGAACCCTTCCTGGAGCCAGGGAATCAGCGTCACCGGCTGGCTTGGCGCAGCGTGATGGAAAGGCGCAAGAAAAAATAGCAATAAGGCGGCGGCCCTAGGGCTTGATCGACACATTCGTCAAGGTCTTTTCAGTCGTGCGTGTGTCTGGAGGGAACTCGGAGAGCATGATGTACCCGTATCCGCCGACCACAATCGCCAAGACGACGGTGGAAACGATGAGCCAGCCTATTCTGCGCGGCCTGTTCCGTGTCTCCCTAAGCACTGGTATGTTTCCGTCCCGGCAGGCCCCAGTCAATCGCTTCCGCGCCAATGATGCGTCGAGAGTGTAGGCCCGGGCGGCAGCTGTCGCAACATCGGGTGCCCCGTACGGGTATAGTCGGCGCTGAAACGCGACCGGGAATGCCTACATGGCTGAATGCACGACAATCGCAGATGGCCAGTCAGAGCCGCCGGCCGGTCCGGTCCTGCGCAGGACTGTGGCCATCGTTGGCTTGATGGGCAGCGGAAAGAGCGCAATAGGCCGGCACCTTGCGGGGAGGCTGGGTGTTCCCTTTGCGGATAGCGACATGCTTGTGGAAGAGGCGGCCGGCATGCCGGTGCCGAGAATCTTCGAACTTCGGGGCGAAGCCGTGTTCCGAGAACTGGAGCGGGAGGCGGTTTCCGCGGCGTTGCAGTCCCCGCCGTCCATTATTGCGACCGGCGGTGGCGCATTCCTTTGTCCGAAGACGCGGCTTCAACTCAAGCGATCCACCGCAACGCTTTGGCTGCGCGCCTGCGTTGACGTCCTGGCCGAGCGTTGCTCCCGAAACAACAACCGACCGCTGCTGCACGGCAGGGATGTCCGGGACACACTGGAGCGGCTGATCGGCGAGCGCTATCCGGTCTACGCGGAAGCCGACATGATTCTTGACTGCGCGAACCGGCCTCACGAAGAAACCGTCGCGCTTGCGCTTCAACTCCTCGCCGAGCGAAACATCACTGTCAGCGAGTCCGCATAGGCATCTTCAGGATGATGGCGACAGTGCTGCATGTCGACCTGGGACGGCAATCGTATCCTGTACATGTCGGCAGCGGCATCCTCCGGAACGCGGGCGAGCTGATATCGGACTTTCTTGACGGCCCGCGGATCGCCGTGGTGAGCGATTCACACGTCGCCGGACTGCACACGGAACCTCTTTTCGCCTCGCTGAGACGCGCTGGCCTGGAAGCCAACCTGGAGACCGTTGTGGCGGGAGAAGCCGCCAAGTCTCTCGACTGCTACGCCGATCTGCAACGGCGCCTGCTCGACCGGCGGCTCGGTCGCGACGGTGCCGTACTGGCTCTAGGCGGTGGCTGCGTTGGCGATCTCGCCGGCTTCGCTGCGGCGACACTGTACAGGGGAGTGCGCTTCATCCAGGTGCCCACGACACTTCTCGCCCAGGTTGACAGCTCCATTGGCGGCAAGACCGGCGTGAACGCGCCGCAGGGCAAGAATCTCATTGGTGCATTTCATCAGCCGGAATGCGTACTCGCCGATGTCGATGTCCTGGATTCGCTCCCTGGCGACGAGCGGAAGGCCGGATATGCAGAAATGCTCAAGGCAGGGCTTCTCGGGGACCGGACGTTTGCCGCCTGGCTCTCGAGACATGGGGATGACCTGCTCGCCGGGAATCGCGAGGCGCAATTGGAGGGCGTCCGGAGAGCTGTCGCGATCAAGGCAGGCATCGTCTCCCGGGACGAGCGCGAAATCGGACGCCGGGCACTTCTGAATCTTGGCCACACCTTCGCCCACGCGTTCGAGGCGGAAGAAGGGCAAACGGGAGCCCTCGCGCACGGCTTTGCCGTTTCGGTTGGACTGGTGCTGGCGGCCGAGAGTTCCGCGCGTATGGGATTCTGCCGTGAGGACCTTCCGGTGGAGATCGCCGATCATGTTCGACGGCGGGGACTTCCCGTGCACGCAGGGGAGCTTGCCGGAGCGCCATTTGATCCCGAGGCGCTGCTTTTGCGCATGGAGCATGACAAGAAGGTCCGGGAAGGGAGACCTGTACTGATCCTCCTTCGGGAAATCGGCGATGCGTTCGTTTGCGGGGACCCGGACTGGCAGATCGTCCGGTCGGTTCTCGTGGAAACCTGCAGCCGCTAGGACTACCCTTTAGCGCGATGTAGTTCTGAACACAGTGCTAATTTTGTTGTATCAGCACCAGCATGCTGATACAGAACCAGATCCATCGTACCCTTTCCGAGCCTGATTCGCTTTCGCGAGTGGGCCGGATTCTCTCGGAAGCCGACGGAGAAAGCCGCAGCGCGATTGGCCGGCGTGTTTGCGAAGCGTTTGGCTTTTCGGACGGTCGCGGGCGTCCGCAGCTGGCGGGCTGCATGAAGGCGTTGCGCAGCCTGGAGGCAGTAGGCGGCCTCCGTCTTCCGGCGCCTCGCTGCGGGCGCCCGCCTTCGGCAGCCCGGCGTGTCGCGGGCGCGGTTCCGGCGGCGGTCTCGGTTCCGGGCGAGCTTTCCGGCATCGGGGATGTTGCTGTGCTGCTGGCGGAGAGCGACGGGCAGCGGCGGATCTGGAGCGCCCTGATGGCGGATGAGCATCCGCATGGGATGGCGACCTTTGCCGGCTGCCAGCTGCGCTACCTGGTGTCCTCGTCGCATGGCTGGCTGAGCGCGGTGGTTTTTTCGGCCTCGGCCCTCTGCCTTTCGGCGCGGGACCGGTGGATGGGTTGGAGCAGCGGTCAGCGGCGGGATTATCTGCACCGTGTGGTGTGCCTGAGCCGGTTTCTGATCCGCCCCGGGGTGCGCTGCACCAACCTGGCGAGCCATGTTCTGGGTCGGGTTCTGCGGCGCCTGCCCGGGGATTTCGAGGCACGCTACGGCTTTTGCCCCTGGCTTGTGGAGACCTTCGTGGAGCCTGGCCAGGACGGGACCAGTCTGCGCGCGGCGAACTTCCTCCGAATTGGGCAGACGGCGGGGCGTGGTCGGCAAGACCGTCGCAATGCCCATGCAGAGACGGTGAAAACCGTCTACATGTATCCGTTGGCGCCGAACTGGCGCCGCCGTCTGGGTGTGCCCTTTGTCGACCACGCGCCGGTGCTTCAGCCGGGCGACGGTCTGGACAGCGCGACTTGGGCGGCGATGGAGTTCGGAGGAGCATCCTTGGGTGACAAGCGGCTATCGGCGCGGCTCGTGCGGAGCGCGGCGCTGCTGGGGGAGTATCCGGGCCGGGCGATCTGCGGCAATGCGGCGTCGGACCGCCGGGCGGTGGACGGCTTCTACCGTTTCATCGAGCAGCCGCAGGCGAGCGCAGTCACGGTGGAGAACATTCTGGCGCCGCATCGCGCGCGCAGCATCCAGCGGATGCGCAGCCAGCGCACGGTGCTGACGATCCAGGACGGCACGGACCTGAACTTCTCGCGGCGGCCGCACTGCGAGGGTCTGGGCATCATCGGCCACAACCAGACGGCTGCGCAGACCTTGGGGCTGCACCTGCATCTGACCCTTGCAGTGAATGGCGAGGGCCTGCCGCTCGGGGTATTGCGCTGCGGCCTGGAAGCCCCGGTGCCGGGAAAGGCCGTTCGCCGGGAGCGAACGGACGGGAAGAAGTCGAAGCGCTGGCTCGACGGCTTCGCGGACATCGTGGCCGCTTCGCGGGAACTGTCCGGCAGGACCCGAGTGGTCTCGGTGATGGATCGGGAAGCGGACTTCTTCGAACTCTTCGATGCTCAACGACGGTCCGGTCGGGTCGAGGTCCTGGTTCGCGCCAGGCACGACCGCCGCCTCGACGGGAAGGAAGGCAAGCTGTTCGGGAAGATGCGCAAGGGCGAAGTCGACGGGCTCGTCGACGTCGCGATCGACCGGTTGACGGAGCGCAAGAAGACCGCCGGGAAGAAGGCCCGCCCGGCGCGCAGCAAGCGCCTGGCGCGCTGTGAGGTCCGCTTCCGCAAGCTCACCCTTCCCGCCACGGTCCCGAATGCCTTGCCGGTGTCCCTGTCCGCAGTCCATGTCGTGGAAACCGCGCCGCCGGAAGGCGAGGTGGCGGTGCAATGGCATTTGCTGACCAGCCTGCCGATCGAAAGCCTCGACGCCGCCCGGGAGGCCGTGGCCTTCTACCTCCAGCGCTGGCGCGTGGAAGACTACTTCCGGGTCCTGAAGTCCGGCTGCCGGGTGGAGTTCCTCGCCTTCCGTACCGCCGAGCGCCTGCAGCGCGCCATTGCCATCAACAGTGTGATCGCCTGGCGCATCATGCTGATGACGTTGCTCGGGCGGCAGGTGCCCGACTGCGATCCCGAGCTCATGTTCACCGACCACGAACTCGCCTTCCTGCGCGACTATGCGATCGAGTGCACTCTACCCGCGCCGAAGTCCCTCGGAATCGCCGCGCGCCTGGTCGCGGTGCTGGGCGGATACCAGAACCGAAAGCACGACCCGGATCCCGGCAATCAGATCATGTGGCGCGGCTACGAGAGGCTGTCAGCTGCGATTCTGGGGCACCGCATCGCCGGGAAACACAGCGTCGCGAATGCTCCGGATGAACACCCGGAATCGCTGTGTTCTGTCCTAGATGACGCTAAAGGGTAGCGCTAGGTTCGGTTTTATTGCTTTAACAGGGTTCGGGCAGCATATTGTCCGGGCTTTCGCAGCATGTGGGGTTTCCGGGATGGCACGAACGCCGGCGTCCTTGCCCGGTGGGCTGCGGCTATCCGACTACCTGAGCGTCGGGGTGATTATCCGGAAATATCCGCCTCGGGCGGCCCGGGAGGCGTTGCGGCGCACGGGGCGGGGGAGCGTGCGCAAGCGTTCCCTGCCGGCGGCGGTAATGGTTTACCACGTGATTGCGATGGGGCTCTTCCGGTCGGTTTCGACTCGGGAAGTGCTGCGCTGCCTGATGGAGGGACTTCGCTGGATATAGCCGGAGTTGGTGACGTGCGACTCGAACAAGTCGTCGATCTCCCGTGCGCGGACGCGGCTCGGGGCGGAGCCATTCGAGGCGCTTCGGGAGGCTTGCGTGCGACCGCTTGCCGAGGCTTCGACGCCCGGCGCGTGGTATCGGGGTCTGCGGCTTGTGGGGTTCAATGGTTCGACGCTCGCGGTTCCGGACGAGGAAGAGAACCGGATCCGGTTCGAACTCCCGGGAACTCTTCGAGGCCGCGCGGGCCCACAGAAGCTGCGTCTGATAATTCTGGCGGAGATCGGCACACGGGCGCCGCTCGCATGGTGTAGCGGTCCGCTCGGGGAGTCGGAGATGAAGCAGGCGGAGCGCTTGGTTCCACACCTGTCCTCCCGCATGCTCGTGCTCGCGGACCGGTATTGCTTAGACTTTCCGACCTGGCATCAGTCAGTTACGACCGGTGCCGAGCTCCTTTGGCGGGTCAGGTAAAACCTGTGCTTCCCGGTACGGGAGAACCTCCCCGACGGATCCTGGATCAGCGTCCTCAAGGGCAGCGGCGGTGACCGACGAACAAGCCGCGGCGCCTATCCGGTGCGGATCCTGATCCACGAAGCCGCGGGAGCGGTCACCGACGACCCCGACCGTTTGTCCTTCCTTCACACCGTAGACGTTGTGCGCCGCCGCTTTGTCCATCCCGGCGCGACTTCCGCCGGCAATGGCTGAACACGGCGACATCCTCTACGAGATCGTGGAGGAATGCAGTTCCCGGGTTCATTTCAAAGAGGGTGCCGTCTCCAGCCGGGGTCAGGGCGAGCCGCGTGGCGGCAAGCGGAATGCGAGCAAGATCTCCATCGTTGCACGCGGTTCTCTCTCCTGCAAAGTCCGTCAGAGGATGTTCGATTTCGGAGCGACATCACAGTTGGGCAACACTATTTCCCCGTGCAGGAACTTCAACCCTGGCCGGCTTCGGAGATCCGTGTTCTGCTACCCAGTTCGTTGGAATCCGCACCGTGCCGTTCCACGGGAATCACCTGCGCCTCGCCACCCGGCCGCTGGAAGGCTTCGACCTGCCGGTCGGTCGGCGCGGTTGTCGGCGTGAAAGAGTGTTCGGCCATGCGGGCAGCGTGACCTGGTTTCGGGCGGAAGCAACTAAATCGTCGAGAACGTCTCGCCAGAATCTCCGACAAGTCGCCCTCCCATGAGCAGCAGCCGGGTTCATCAATTGATTCGGCACGCAGCCGGGAGTGATCGCCCATCATGCCTCGCTTGACCCTACCGTCGCGGCGGCCGGGCTCCCGCAGCAGCATGGCCGGCAGATTGTTGCGGTGCGGAATGAACTCGTCGCGACTAGGCCGCTAGACCCGCATGGAGCTGCATTATCCCTGAGCGACAAACGGAAGGTGCGGCCCAGACCATGCGACGACATGCATGGGCAAGCGAACGCACGCGGATTCACTGCCGGCTGAATCCGGCGCAAAGCTATTGCTAGCGATCCGATCCTGTGTCCAGAGCCGTCTGGAACTCCGGGTTATCGGAATCCGTACTGCACCGGTTGCCCCCCCCTGCGGCGGGCTCGCATGCAATGCGAAACGGTCAGCCGGCAGGTCTGGCCGAACAGCTCGCGCCGCCGAGAACACAGAACTTCGAACAGTGCGGATGGTTCAGACGCACAGGGCGCTCCGAGTCGCGAAGGCGGGGGCCGAATTCGAAAGCGGGATCCTCCGTAATGAGCGTGCAGGAGACCACGGACGGATTGGCGGCACCCTTTCGCTTGATGACCATTCGGGACGTTGCGCACATGATGTCCGATGGATCCTTGTGAAGTATGTCCCAGCAGCCCTCCGTGATCTCCGGAACATCTTCAGTCTCATCCATCTCGGGAAAGATCACGCAAGCCGCAGGGTCGTAGGCGTTGATATTGAATCCTTCGCGCTGAAAGAGTTCGGCGAATCCCGCTCGAGCCTCTGCCTCCGGCTCGTTCCACATCGACCGGCCCGCGGCAGCCAATTGAAAACCATTCTCGGAAAGCCAACGCATCCCCTTGAGGGTTATGGCGAAGCTGTCCATTCCCCTCTCCCCGTCATGGAATTCTGCCGTGTAATGATCAAGGGAAACACGGAGTTTCAGTTTGCTCCCGTGCGCCTCATGCAGTGCGAGCAATCCTCTCTGTACACGCGGGCGCATCATCGGCCGCATCGCGTTCGTGAGAACCAGCACCCGAAATTCACGCTCCAGGGCTGCTTCGATCATCCCGACGATATGGGGATTGAGAAAAGGCTCCCCGCCCGTAATACCTATTTCCGATGTCGGCCAGCCGCGTTCGCGGAGTTCGTCGAGATACAACTCGACCTCGGACCGACTGATGTAAACGAGGGAATCGTTCGTCGGGTTGGACTTCATGTAGCAGTGCGGGCACTCGATATTGCATCTTGTTCCGGAGTTGAACCACAGGGTCTCGACACCGACCAGATCCACTTGCGCCCTGGGTTCTCCCGTAGCCGTCACCAGCGGATGAATGAATTTGACGCGCGGCGGCGTGGGAGCCTGGCGCAACCCGCTAGCGGTTTCCATGACCATTTTCCCGCCTCGTAACATTGCACTACCAAATTGTCCGGCGTCCCGGGGATGGGGCCCCGAATGCCTACGCTTCCTCAGGGTTGAGGCGCGCACTATAGCGCGAAAGCCCTTGAGTCGCACACATGCGTGCACTCGGAGGCGCCGTGAAACCGGGTCGCCGGGGGAAGGACATGGCCCATCCGTGACACGATACGAGATTATGGTCGCCATTGATAATCTGCTGTCTGTTTGGTATTAGCACAAGGATCCAATGCAGTTGCGCGGTTCGGTCAACTCCGAACTCCGCTTTATCTAGGAGACGAGCACCCAATGGACATGGACGTTGAGCGCGATGGTTCGGCGCTGATCGCAACCCCAAAAGGGCGCATTGACGGCCTGAATGCCGGGGAGTTCTCGGATGCGCTGACGGCAGCGATTGAAACGGGAGACCGGCTGCTGCTGGTGGATTTCTCGCAGATGTCGTATATCAGCAGCGCTGGACTTCGGGTTATCCTGTCGCAGGCGAAGGCGATGGGAGCCCAGGAGGGAAAGCTAGACATTTGCGCCCCTCCTGAAAACATCCTTGAAGTGCTGAGAATCAGCGGATTCGACCAGATTCTGAGCATCCACGAAACCCGGGCGGCAGCGCTGGCTGCACACTGAGCCTGTGCCGGGCATACGAGTAGCCTTGCCCGAAGCGATGCTTCCCGCCATCATTGCCCGAGAATGCAGTTGGAGGCGTATCGCTTCATGAGCATTCGCGGATGCCAGGTTGTGACCGATGGCGAATGGGAGCGACACTCTGGGGCGCCCAGCGGAGGCCGCAATTGGCGCTGGCCGGCCCAATGGGGCAGGTCGGCGTCGTCGCTGGGTTAGATACTGCGCTGTTGCGGCGGCGGCTATCGCCGGAACGGTTCTGATTGCGGGATATCTGGTCGGCGAGAGGATTGGGCAGGCTCTCGGCAGGTTCGCACTCGACAACGTGAACGCCGCTCTGTCGGAGGGGCGAATCGTCACAGACGAAATCCGCGTGCACTGGAATGTCCCGCAATGGAGCGTCGGGATTGAATTCACCGGGATCCGGTATGAGATTCGGCCCGGTCTGGTCTTGGTGTCCGCAAATTCGGCCGGTGTTGGCATCGCCCTGGATGGCGTGGCAGACTGGCGCATTTCCTCGGAAACGCTTGATATCCGCGGTTTGTCCGCATTCATCGACGTGGCAAGCCCCGAGGGGCCAATTCTCGCCGCAGCGGATTTCGATACGGGAATCCCGTTGGCCGGGCTGTTCGGTGCAGGGCGAGCAGTGGGGCAACATGAAATTCCCCGAATTGAGATCGCCGATGTTCAGTTGGAGATACGGACCGAGCGCGGGATCAGCATGTGGCCAGTTCGGGCAATCGCTGTCGAATTCGGCATGTTCGAGGATGGTGACGTAGTCGAAATCGCCGCAAACCTGCCGACGCACGCGGATGGTGAGGAAGGCTGGATCGAGTTCCAGGCAGAATGGGGTGCCGGGGAACCGGCTGCTGCTGCTGTCACCTTCGGAAACCTTCCGGCTGAACGGATTGCGGCCGCAATGGTCGATCCGTCATGGCCGCTGCCGCCTCTCGGCGGGTTCGCCGCGTCGGGAACGGCACACTTCGATCTAGATCCGGAATTCAGCATCCAGGCTATCGAAGGAGCGATTTCCGTATCGAGGGACGAGTTCGACGAACTCGTTCAGGCGCAATCGATTCGGCGGGCTGGGCTGCAGTTCCACTATGATTCGGTTGCGAAACGAATCGAACTCTCCCAAGCCGCACTGGAAGCCGGTCCAGTTCGGGTCTCGAGTGAACTGGAACTGCAGCTGGAGGGAGGGCGGCTCCACACCGTTTCGGGTGCCGCGGAGGTCACGATTCAAGGGCAAGGAGATGCGCCCGGGCACCCGTCGGATACGACTGATGCCGTGATTGAGTTCGAATTCGCTCCGGATGTGCGGCGGCTTGAGATTCCTCAGTTCTGGGTTCGTACACGCAGTGGGGAGGCGGCGGGGTCCGCCGCAATTTCAAGCCTGAGCGCCAATGAGGCCGGGCTTTCCGGGCGGGTTGAGAATGGTGAGTTTACGCTTGCACTGTTCAGCCGCGTGACCGAAACGTTCGAGGGCGATTTCAGCGAGGCCCAAACGGTCTTTTTCACCGCTGTCGACGGAACGCTTCGGTACGACTCGCAGTCGGGGCATCTTGTGTCGGACCGGCTGACCGCCGTTGCGGAGGAAAGCAGGCTGGTTGTCGAAGAGTTGTCCTTCCCGCTTGAGGAGATGTCGGGTCCGATCTCGGCGCGCTTCGTTGCTGGTCCACTCAGCCTGAAGGCTGTTGCCGCCCTCTGGCCGGCGGATGTCGCCCCGGCGGCGCGCGGCTGGTTCGAGGACAATGCCGTGTCGGGGGAGATTACCGTCGATATGCGCCTGCACGGCTCTCTCATCGAGCCGATCATCGAGACTTCGTTCGAGTTTCAGAAAGCGATGTTCTCTCCGGCCAAGGGTATGCCGCTGATTCGCAATGCGGCCGGGAGCGGCCGGATGGATCAGGAAGGGTTCCGGGTTTCGATTGAGCAGGGATTTCTGGAAGAGGATGGCGGTCGCTTTGACCTGGAACGGGGCGCCTTCGAGGTGCCCGACCTGGCGAGCGACCCATTGAAGGCTTTCGCAGAATTGGAGGGAGAGGGGCTTGCGATTGCTGCACTGCAGGCCGCGGAGCGGGTCAACCTGGGCTTGTTGGACGATTTGGGAGCGAACGCGGCGATCAGCGCCGGGCGCGTCGCGCTCTCCATGCAGTTCCTGCTGCATCTTGATCCCCCTGTAACGATCCAGAATTGGGAAGTTTCGGTTGACGCGCGGGAGTTGGCCCTATTGCTGGGGACTTCCGAAATTGCGGTCCGGGACGCCGACCTCGAAGCGGTGCTTGGTAGCGACACGGGGACTGCCCATGGCAGTGCAAGTGTCAATGGAACGCGAATCACCTTTGACGCCGAGCGGCGCAATGCAGGGCAGGCCGCCGGCGAAGATTCCACCTTCGCGATATTCGGAACGCTGGAAGTCCCGGCGGCCTTGCGCGAAGCGGTGTCCGAGCCTTCCCTTCCCTATCGAATCCATGCTGTGCCGGGAGCGAACGGAGTTGCGTGGAGCGCCGCGCTGGATGTTTCAACTGCGGAACTCCGCCTCGGCGAATCGATCTTGAAACCTCCCGGTGGGCCAGGGTCCTTTGAGGCATCGGGCACCGCCACAACGGAGGGGATCGAGGTTGCCCGCGTGGCTGCGAATCTGCCTGAGCTGACCCTGGCCGGGGAGAGCGTGTGGAGGGACAGCGGCTGGCGGCTTCCCCTCGAAGGAGTTGTGAGTGCCGGTGTGGTGTCGCAGTTCGGGCTCCCGTTGCGCGGTCCCGGAGAATTTCCCCTGGACGTCGAGCTCTCCAGCCAACCCGGCAAGCCGACTGGCGTCCGCACTCGCATCGGTTTGGCTTCAGCATTCCTCGATGTTGGCGGAGCCGATCTCGGAATTCTTGGTATCCGCAGTGAGCCGGGGGCAAGCGCCTCGTTCTCGGTAGACGGGATCCTGGACGGCGGGCAGTTCCGGGTCGACCGGTTTGAAGGTTCGTACGGTGGCCTGGTGTTCAAGGGAGAAGCCAGGGAATCCGCGGAGGATTCGCCGGCTGGGCGTTGGGGCGTCGATGTGCAGGTCGGCAATTCGAGCCACTTCGAGCTTGAGGTTCGGGGGCTGGGCGAAAATCGGTACAAGTCTGAACTCGTCGGGGATGTCCTGGACATCAGCGGAACACGTTGGCCGCAGAGCGAACTGGAAGCCGAATCATCGGATGTCGATCAGGCTGAGGCAGACGCGGCGCCGGAGATCGAAGTTCTCGTCCGCGTCCGCCGGCTGCAGGTGACCGGAGAAATGTGGATGGAAGCCGCCAGCGGTCGGTTGATCCTGCAGGAAAATGGCTCGCTCAATGGGTCGATTCGCGGACTGGCGTTTGGTTCCGTTGCCGGCGAAGTCCTGATATCCCAGCTGCCGGGCAGCGAACTTGACTATTCCCTCTCGTTGGATGACGCGGGCAGGGTGCTGAACTTGCTCGGAATCACGTCGAGGACAGAGGGCGGCAGGCTTCGGGTAACCCCGTTCCAGCAGGCCGACGCCGACGCTCCGCCCGCCTTCCGTGTGCAGGTGTCCGGACTTCAGGTCGGCGATGCGCCGCTCGTCGGCAAGCTGATGTCGTTCGTCTCCGGCATCGGCTTGATCGAATATGTTCTGACCGGAAACATCACGTTGGATTCCATCGTTGTGAACGTAACCGAGGACGGAGACCTTCTGCGACTGAGGAATGGGTCCGTTGAGAGTAGCAGTATCGCCGTTGCATTTGCGGGTGACTACAATCAGGCAACGGACTATGTCGACATCTATGGCTACGGAACTCCGCTCAGATTCATCAGCCGCGTGCTCGGGGAGCTTCCGATCATCGGGAATGTGGTTGAGGGGCCCGGAGGCAAGGGAATCATCGGTGTCGGATTTGAAATCAAGGGTTCCGGCGATGACCCGGAGGTTTCAGGCTCGCCCTTGGATCTCCTGTTTCCCTTGCTGCCCCATTTGCGGTTTCAGCAGGAAAGCACAGCAGCGGGAACGACATCTTCGCAATAGGGTGTTGGCAACGTGGTAGACGGCCATGCGCTGTGCAGGGCGGCGATGGCGCAGGAAAACCTGTCGTGGCGAAACGTGCGTTTGGCTCCCGCGGAATTTCGCTCTCCTGTAGCATTCACCGTTTCCGGCGCGCTCTGTCGGGGGTTGATTCTTGGATCCCCGGTTTGCACGCGGGTGCGGTGAATTCTTCCTCTGGAACGTCACCCGGGTTGATCGCGGAATCGAAGCCCAATTCGCCGGTCGGGCACCGGCTGATCCGGGAGCAGATGTACGGAATTACAGCCACGGCGGTTCCGGTTCCGTCGCGAGAGGCTACGGGTGTGGTCGGACGAACGTCGAGCAGCCGGGCTTGCAAGGAGGGAAGGTCCGGATCCGGGACCTGGTGCACTTGCGGTCGCCGATGAAATTGCAGCCGCGCGGTTCCCTGATCCTGCCGCCGAAGGATGAACCGAACGCGCGCGACCCCGCAGGAGGATCGTGCGGAGCGATCACGTCGCGGCACACCGGCAGCAGGAGGAGGAAACCGTATCGGAGTGAAACGTGTCCTCCGAGCGCCATGCCTCGTTCAGCACCCGGTGGGGCGGATTTCTGCTTTCCCGACTCGGATCGGTTCTGGAACAAGCCGGGCCGCTTGCTGTTCTGCCCGGCGGCGGCATCGCTGACCTGCCCGAAAGCGCGGATTGGTTGGCCGTAGACGCCGGACCCGTGTTCCCGGTCTCATGAGCAAGGGGATCCGGTTCAAAGGGCAGGGCGCGCACCGGGATCATTCCAGCTGGACGAGTGCATGCCGTTTGCGTCCAGCGGAAATCTGCACCGGATGGTTCGAGAGGTCATCCGCCGTCAACAGCATGTTGGGGTCGGATACAGGCTCTCCCGCGACCCGCGCGCCGCCATCACGGAACAGCCGTTTGGCCTCCTTGCCGGATGCGGCCAGGCCAACCTTCACAAACAGCTGCGCGAACGTGATTCCCTCCTCAATCTGCTGACGCGTCAATGCCAGGGTTGGCAAGCCTTCTGCAACGTTGCCACCCTCGAACGCGCCAAGAGCGGTTCGCTGGGCGGCTTCTGCGGCTTCCGTTCCATGTACCAGCCCAGTAACCTCGTTGGCCAGAGTCTTCTTGGCCTCGTTGATCTCCGTTCCGCCCAGGGCCGCGAGACGCTCGACTTCGGCAATCGGAAGATCCGTGAAAAGACGAAGGAATTTTCCGACGTCAGCGTCTGCGGTGTCGCGCCAGTACTGCCAGAACTGGTACGGGGAGCACAGATCGGCATTCAACCAGACCGCGCCTTCGGCCGTCTTGCCCATCTTCGCCCCGCCGGCCGTCGTCAGCAGGGGACTCGTGAGGCCGAACACGGTCAGATCCGCCACCCGGCGGGCAAGGTCCACACCGTTGACGATGTTGCCCCACTGATCGGAGCCTCCCATCTGCATCCGGCACCCGAAGCGCCGCGAGAGTTCCAGAAAGTCGTACGCCTGCAGGACCATGTAGTTGAATTCCAGGAAAGAGAGATGCATCTGCTGGTCGAGGCGGCTGCGCACATGGTCGAAGCTCAGCATCCGGCCTACGGAGAAGTGCCGTCCGTAGTCCCGCAGGAAGTCGATCAAGCTGAGACTCTCGAGCCACTCCGAGTTGTCCGCCAGCACGGCATCCCCTGGCCCTGTTCCGAATGTCAGCAGGGCGTCGAACACCTTGCGTATTCCGGCGCGGTTCTTGGCAATGGTGCCCTGGTCCAGGAGCTGCCGGGTCTTGTCTCGTCCAGAGGGATCTCCGATCCGGGTCGTTCCGCCCCCGAGAAGCACAATCGGCCGGTGCCCGGTTTGCTGCAGCCAGCGAAGCATGAGAATCTGCACCAGGCTGCCGGCATGCAGGCTCGGCGCGGTGCAGTCGAATCCGATATATCCGGTTACAGTCTCCTTGCCGAGGAGATCATCGAGAGCTTCGAGGTCGGTTCCGTTCTCGATGAGTCCACGGGCGTCGAGAACGCTCAGGAATTCGGACGTGTAGCGCTTCATGGGCCGCGTTCTCCTTTGCAGCCGTGCTAAGTAAGCCGGCCAGCGTTGTCTTGGCAGGCAGGAATATACCCTGCTCCTGCCCGTGATGACACGCCAGTCAACGCGTGCGGGCAACGCGCGGCGCCCGCGGTGGGAGGCATCAACAATGGTCGCATGGGTTCTTGGGCAGATGAGCGGCACCTCGGCGGACGGCGTTGACGTGGCGCTGCTTCGGACCGATGGCGGTGCCAAGATTCGGCCAGGGCCAGGATCGGTACTTGCCTACCGGGCCGATGAGCGCGGCGCCATCCTCGCCGGTGTCCTCTGTGCACGGGAATCCGAAACCCGCGTCCTGCGGGATCCGGAGTGCTGGCCCGAACCGATTCGCACCGCACACCGGTCTGTGACGGATGCCCATCTGCGCGTGCTCTCATCGTTTCTCCGGTCGGCCGATCAGAACCCGGCCCTGCTCGGCTACCACGGTCAGACACTACTTCACAGGCCGGCCGAGGGGTTCACGCTGCAGGTGGGTTGCGCGAAGAGGATTTCGTCCGAACTCGGCTTGACGGTGGCGTTCCAATTGCGCCAAGCGGATCTTGAGGCCGGTGGCGAGGGAGCGCCTCTCGCCCCTTTTTTTCACCACGCAGTCGCAAGGGCCTCCGGAATCTCGACCCCAACGGCATTCCTGAATCTCGGCGGAATTGGGAATGTTACCCTGGTTGATCCGCGCATTCTGGAGCCGGACACGCTTGGTGCCGTCTCGGCGTTCGACACGGGGCCGGGATGTGGGCTGATCGATGAGTGGGCCGAATTTCACGGTGCCGGGAAGTTCGATCGGGACGGCATGCTTGCTCGCCAGGGAACTCCGTCCTCGAAGGCGCTGTCATCCCTGCTCCAGCATCCCTATTTCTCGGCACCGCCTCCGAAATCACTGGATCGCGGCGCGTTTTCCCTGGATCCGGTCCGCGGGCTCCCGGCTGGGGACGGGGCCGCGACGCTGGTGGAGTTCACTGCGGAAACAGCCGCCATGGCATTGAACTGGATGGAGCCCGAACCTGACTCGTGGCTTGTCTGCGGCGGCGGTCGTCGGAATCCGGCGCTCATGGATGCGCTGCGCCGGGCGGTCCTGGCACCGGTCGAGCCGATCGAATCGATTGGCTGGAGCGGCGACTTGCTGGAAGCATACGCGTTCGCCTATCTCGGCATGAGGGCACTCCAGAGCCGGACCATCAGCGCTCCGGCGACGACGGGTTGCGTCAAGCCCGCAGCGGGTGGCCGGATCGAGTGGTCGGGGGACGACCGGCGCAAAGGGGCGAATCGCGACTAGCGGTTCAACCATGTTCAGACTTCCGGAACTCGCACAATTCTCGATGAACCCAACTTTGGAGTCTGTCCGAGTTTCGGATAGCCAGGAAAAGTACTCAACGCACGGCGCAACCTTGGTTTTTCTGAACTGAGACGGTTGGTGCGGTCACCGCAACCCCGGATTTCAGTTCGGATTAAATTGCCCATCATCAAATACGGCAAGGAGTTACGCAGAGCAAGTATTGCTCGGCCGGGCAAGAAGTTGCCTACTTGTCGACGATATCCAGCAGCGCACGATGTCAGGACATCTGATGTTGGATTGACGGGCGGAAGCGCTGCAGCCCATCCAGCCGGCATTCCCGCTCGCGGGGATACGAACCGAAGGACATTTGCGCGAATCGGTGTGAATCGCCACCGGCTGGCTCCGAGTTGGTTCACGAAGGAGGTCCGCTGACCGCCGCGGAAGGCGCCCTAAGGCGCTTCATGCGCCGGAGTGCGAACGGCGCGGGGCATGGAGGCGCCGCACGGGTTCACTCTTCGGCTCCGGGATCTGCTCCCTGTTTGCGGAGTGCCTGTGCGCGTTCCGTTCGCAGCCTGGCCTGGTGCTGTTCACGGGCCGCCGGGAAGGAGCCGCGAGACGCGCCCACCACCGGCCCGCCGTCCGGGTCGGAACCGGAGTCCGGCCGCGGATGCGGTTCGCGGCTCGGCGGACGGTGCCGCCGTTGGATCGCCTTCGGGGCTTCCGTGGGGTGCGCACTGCGCGGCGAGTTGAATCGTGTTTGAGCGGCCGCTGAGGCAAGGCTGAGAGCGTCGGCATCCCATTCGCCGAGGTCCCCCTGCCAGCACGTCGCAGAACTGTTGGAATTGTGGAACGAAGGTTCCCGGAGTGATGTCGGAGCGGACCCACCGGTGCGGCGTGTGCGGTCGTGAGCTGGACCGCGAAGAGAATGCGGCCAGAAACGTGCTCAGCCGCGGCCTGTGCACATTCGCGGGAGCCGCGGCAACGGATGGGACGGCGCCAGGCACTCCCGCGGCTTCCGCAGCCCTTCGAATGCAGGAGCAGTAGACCCTCCGGAAAGCGCTCGCGCTGTACGGAAGGCCGCTTGAGAGAGCCGAGTGGTAGGGATCTGGTTCGCTTCCTGCACGCTGGATTCATGCAATTCCCTCGTCCGGCTACAGAGGTCGAGCCCTGCAGTTCCTGTTCAGATGCCGGGTCACCGTAGAGATCAGCTTGTCAAGCCCTTCTTCGTAGAAGTGGTTTGCCCGCGGAATGACGGTATGTGTGATCTGTGTGCGCTCCTGTTCCACCAGCCGGGAGATCAGCTCTAACGCGTCGCGCTTTGGTACCGTCTTGTCCGCCCGACCCGTAACGATCAGGCCGGAAGTCGGGCAGGGGGAGAGGAACGTGAAATCGTACAGATTGACCGGCGGGGACACCACCACGAACCCGACAAGCTCTGGACGCCGCATGATCAGTTGAAGCGCTACCCAGGCACCGAAGGAATAACCCGCGACCCAGCACTCGCGAGCGCGTGGCCGCTGGGCCTGAAGGTACGCGGTGGCAGTAGTGGCGTCGCTGATCTCTCCGGACCCGTCGTCGGTCTGCACCCCTTGGCTGCGGCCAACACACCGATAGTTGATTCGGAGCGCCGAAAATCCCGCGTTCTGGAAGGCGCGATGCAGGCCGAGCACGACGCGATTGTTCATCGTACCTCCGAATCGGGGATCAGGCGCGAAGACCAGTGCAATCGGCGCCTCGGGGTCATCGGAGGCCGTATAGCGGCCCTCCACACGCCGCCCGTCGGGTCCAGGTATGGACACGTCGGAGACACAGTCGACAATCGGGGCATCCAGAGCGTTGCCGGATCCGGAGATTGAGTCCATTTTAGAACCGTTCTAAATTAACATTGGGCATACACGTGGAATCGCTATCGCGAACCGCGACCTGCTCAGCAGTTAGTTTGCGCAGCGCATGCAGTCAAGCACGCGCCGATTCGAGCCGGGGAGGCGGTCATGCGTCTTGGCACACGTGGGCGGTACGCAGTAACCGCGATGGTCGACTTGGCGTTGCATGGCGCGGATGGAATGGTGTCCCTCCCGGCGATCGCTGACCGGCAGAAGATTTCACTTCCGTACCTGGAGCAACTCTTCTTTTCCCTACGCCGTGCCGGACTGGTCTCAAGCGCCCGCGGACCGGGAGGCGGCTACCGCCTGTCCCGCCCGGCCCAAGGGATCGTGATTTCGGAAATCCTTGCAGCTGTGGACGAATCACTTTCAGCCATGGGCTGCGAAGGTGAACTCGGCGAGCAATGCGGGCGACTGCCGGAACGCTGCATTACGCATGATCTTTGGGAACGGCTCTCGTCCGTTGTCTACGTCTTCCTGCAGGGAGTGAGTCTTGCGGATGTCGCGAAGCGGCGGATTCCGGCTTGTCCGGCGTTGCCCGGCATCGCTGTGTCGGCGGTTTCGGAAGAGGGCATAGCGCGACCCCGGTCATGAACGCGTATTTCGACTACAACGCTGGCGCTCCATTGCGACCGGCAGCGGCGACCGCGATGGCGGCGGCCATCGATTGCCTTCGTGCCGGCGGCAATCCTTCCTCCCAGCACCAGCAGGGGCGGGCATTGCGAAGCATGATCGAATCGGCCCGCGATTCCGTGGCAACGCTCGCGGGTGCTGCGCCGGACGAGGTCGTGTTCACCTCCTGCACCACCGAATCAGCGGCAACCGTGCTTTCGGGCGGGTGGGATGAGGTGCTCCATTCCGGGCTGGAGCATGCGTGCATCCGGAACGCCGTACGGGGCCGCGGACGGAGAATTCCCGTTTGCGCCGACGGATTGCTCGATCTTGCCGCCTTGCGGCAATTTCTCCGCATGGGCACCGGACGACGTCTTCTCGCGATTACCGCCGCGAATCACGAGACGGGGGTTGTGCAACCGGTCGCTGAGGCGTCCGGCATTGCCCACGAGGAGGGTGTCGAGGTATATTGCGATGCCGCGCAGGTACTGGGCCGAGCGAAATTTCGATTTGGAAGCCTCGGTATCGCGTACGCGGGCGTATCCTCCAGCAAGATCGGCGGCCCGGCGGGCGCTGGCGCGCTTCTGGTCCGGCCCGGAAAGCGGCTTCCCGCATTGCTTGCGGGTGGCGGCCAGGAATCCCGACGCAGGGCGGGCACCGAGAATTGCGTCGGAATTGCCGGATTCGGCGCGGCGGCCGCGTCTATCGCGGGGGAGAACTGGGAGCGCGCGGCACAGCTTCGGGACCGTCTCGAGCGGGGCCTGCAGGAACGAGTCCCGGGGGCGCGAATCTTCGGGGCGGGCGCGACCAGACTGCCCAACGTCTCTTGCCTTGCCCTGCCGGGCTGGCAGGCCGGTCCGCTGGTGATCGCCCTGGATCTGGAGGGGTTCTCCGTCGGAGCTGGCTCGGCCTGCTCGTCGGGGACATTCGAGCCAGCGCAGTCGCTGCTGGCAATGGACCCGGACGCCGGGCAACGGAATGCGTCGGCAGCGATCCGCGTGAGTATCGGGCCGGACGCCAGCGCCGCCGACCTGGATGGGCTTCTGGACGCTCTCGTCCAGTTGGCGGGGCGCCGGTTACGGCTTGCCGCTTGAAGGAATATTGGAAGAACGGAGGACAATCATGCCGGGAGATCAGGAGACCATTGATGCCGTACGCTCGGTGGGCGAACGGTACAAATACGGCTTCATCACGGATATCGACACGGAATATGCACCGAAGGGACTCAATGAGGGCATCGTCCATCTGATTTCCGAGCGGAAAGGCGAGCCGGACTGGCTTCTCGAGTGGCGTCTGAGTGCCTATCGACGCTGGCTGACCATGGAGGAGCCGGTCTGGGCAATGGTCGACTATCCACCGATCGACTTCCAGGATCAGTATTACTACGCGGCTCCGGTCGCCAAGGACGCCGGCCCCGAGTCCCTTGACGAAGTGGATCCCGAACTTCTACGAACCTATGCGAAGCTCGGCATTCCCCTGCGGGAGCAGGAAATTCTCGCCGGCGTGCGGACGGGGGAGGCTCCGGCCGGCAGAAGGGTCGCCGTGGACGCAGTGTTCGACAGCGTTTCCGTCGTTACCACGTTCAAGGAAGAACTCGCGGCAGCCGGCGTTTTGTTCTGCGCGATTTCGGAGGCTGTCCAGAAATACCCCGACCTGGTGAAGCGCTATCTCGGATCCGTGGTGCCGCCGAACGACAACTTTTACGCGTCCCTGAATTCCGCAGTGTTCTCGGACGGCTCCTTCGTCTATATCCCGCCAGGGGTGCGCTGCCCGATGGAGCTGTCCACCTATTTCCGGATCAATGCTGAGAATACGGGGCAGTTCGAGCGTACGCTGATCATCGCGGATTCGGGATCGTACGTCTCGTATCTGGAGGGTTGCACCGCTCCCATGCGCGACGAGAACCAGCTGCATGCCGCAGTCGTCGAACTGGTGGCCCTGGATGACGCGGAGATCAAGTACTCAACGGTCCAGAACTGGTACCCGGGTGACGCATCGGGTAAGGGCGGCATCTATAATTTCGTGACCAAGCGCGCCGACTGCCGCGGACGAAACGCCAAGGTGATGTGGACACAGGTCGAAACCGGCTCCGCGATCACCTGGAAGTATCCCTCCTGCATCCTCCGCGGCGATGGCAGCCAGGGCGAGTTCTATTCCATTGCCATCGCCAACAACCGCCAGCAGGCGGACACCGGAACCAAGATGACTCATCTTGGCCGGGGAACCCGCAGCCGAATCGTTTCAAAAGGAATCTCCGCAGGGCATGCGCAGAACACGTACCGGGGCCTGGTGTCCATTCACGCCCGCGCCGCAGGCGCCCGGAACCACACGCAGTGCGACAGTTTGCTGATCGGCGATCAATGCGGTGCGCACACGATTCCCTATATCGAGACCCGCAACCACACGTCGCGGGTGGAGCATGAGGCGACCACATCCAAGATCGCCGAAGACCAGCTGTTCTATTGCCGTCAGCGCGGCGTGAACGAAGAGGAGGCTGTGGCTCTTGTCGTCAACGGCTTCTGCAAGGAGGTACTCCAGGAACTGCCCATGGAGTTTGCCGTGGAGGCCCAGAAACTCGTGGCGATCAGCCTCGAAGGGTCCGTCGGATAGGAATGGAGAACGCCGCAACCATGCTGAATGTACGAAATCTCTGCGTGTCGCTCGAAGAGGAGCAGACGCCGATACTCCGAAGCCTGGATCTCGATGTCGCCCCTGGGGAAGTGCATGCGATTATGGGGCCCAATGGCTCCGGCAAGTCGACCTTGTCCTACGTCCTCGCTGGCCGGGAAGGCTACGAGGTTACCGCAGGTTCGGTTGAGTTCAACGGATCCGACCTCCTGCAGATGGAGCCCGAGGAGCGTGCCGCGGCCGGCCTGTTTCTCGCATTCCAGAATCCCATCGAGGTTCCCGGCGTGAACAACATGGTCTTCCTGCGCACCGCACTGAACGCGCAACGGCGCGCGCGAGGAGAGGCGGAAATGAAGGCGGGGGAGTTTCTCCGCCGTGCCCGGGATGTCGCGGCCAGCCTCAACATCGGCGGAGAATTCCTCAAGCGCTCGGTAAACGCGGGATTCTCCGGTGGAGAGAAGAAGCGGAACGAGATACTCCAGATGACGCTCCTGGAGCCACGGCTCTGCGTGATGGACGAGACCGATTCCGGGCTCGATATTGATGCGCTCCGCCTTGTCTCCAAGGGAGTGAATGCGTTGCGCAACGCCGAACGCTCGTTTGTGATCATTACCCATTACCAGCGGCTTCTGGAGCATATTCGACCCGATGTCGTACATATTCTCTTCGACGGCAGGCTGGTAGAGACAGGCGGCCCGGAGCTGGCCATGCGCGTGGAGCGCGACGGATACGCAGGTCTTGGGCAGCCCGAACAGCGGGCGGCCTGAGGGACCATGACCATGGCATCCTCCCAGGCACCATCGCGCTCCGAGCGGCTCAGGGAGCGGAAGAGGTCCCTGGCCGAGGCACTGATCGCCCGGACTTGCCGCAGCACGTCCGGCGGCCCCGGCTCGTCGCTTCCGAACCTGAATCAACGCGGCAGGGAACGGCTGCTCGCCAATGGAGCGCCCGTGCGCCAGGACGAATACTGGAAGTACACGGACCCGTCTCCGCTTCTCGCAGAGGAACCGCCCGAATGGGTGCCCGTCCGGACCAGCCCCTTCGTGGGCATCTCCGGCGTTACCGTAATCCTGCGGGACGGAGCGCTCGAAATCCAAGGTGAGGTGCCGGAAGGTTTGGAGATTTCACCTCTCGGGAAGACCGAGGCAGGAAATGGGCTGTGGCGGAACGGCCTGGCTGGTATTCAGTTGCCCAAGGATCCGGTCCCCAGGCCTCTCGCGGCTTTGAATGCCGCGGCGTGCGCCGGTGGCGTAGCAATTCGGGCGACGGAGCCTGTCTCCGTGCCTGTCTGCCTCATT
This sequence comes from Rhodobacterales bacterium, assembly GCA_965222665.1. Lineage (GTDB taxonomy): Bacteria > Pseudomonadota > Alphaproteobacteria > Rhodobacterales > CAZPXZ01 > CAZPXZ01. Next base: position 2,013,615 of record CBDCUM010000012.1, on the reverse strand, counting down.
TACGAGGCAGAGCCCAGAGGCGGGATCTCCTTCAGCCGGGCAAAGGTCCAGGTCGAGCCAGGTGCGTCGCTCGAGATTCTCGAGTTCGACCGTAGCGGGTCGATTCGGAACAGCGTTGTGGACGCGCGTGTCGAAGAGGGCGGGCGAATGGACCACGTCCGGATTCAGATCGGTGAAGGGCGGCGAGAGTTGACGAGTGCCTTCGTCCGGCTGGGTGCGCAGGCGGTGTACGGCGGCTTCACGTTGAGCGTCGATGGCGAACTGACCCGCAATGAAACGGTTGTCGAACTCGCCGGGCAGGGTGCCAAGGGCCATGTTGCGGGGGGAATGCTCGGGGCAGGGGCGTCGCATGTGGATACGACAGTCCTCGTAATTCATTCCGCGGAGGGCTGCGAGTCCCGGCAGGTGGTCCGCAGCGTATTGGACGGAAAATCCCGCGGCGTGTTTCAGGGGAAGGTTCTCGTCGAGCAGTCGGCGCAACGGACTGACGGCTATCAGATCAGCCAGGCCGTCCTCCTGGACGGGCGCTCGGAGTTCGACTCGAAACCGGAACTCGAGATCTACGCGGATGACGTGAAGTGCTCCCACGGTTCGACGGCCGGCGCGCTGGAGCCGGAAGCGCTTTTCTACCTGCGCTCGCGGGGGCTGGGGAAGCGCGAATCGGAATCTATACTCATTGCTGCCTTCCTGGCGGAGGCTCTGGTCGAAATCCGCAGCCCGGCAGCCGCCACGGCAGTCCGGGAGGCCAGCACGGCCTGGCTGAGCCGGCGGCAGGTCGCCCCGGACGGGTAGACATGCTGGAGCGCGCTGAGGCGCACATCCCCCCGCGCGGCCTAGTTTCCAGCGTTCTGAGGGGCTACCTCGACCTGCGTGCCTCCACCCGGGCACGCCTCGCCGTTAGGCCGAGAGCCAGCGAAGCGTATGTTTGGCTGGTCGCGGCAGGCCTGCTGATCTTCTCTGCCGATCTGGTTGCCAAGGCGGCTGCGGCTCGCGGTGCTGGCATCACTCCCGGCGGCTCCGTTCTGGCGGAGTGGACAACCTCGGCAATGGTGGGTTCCATTGCATTTCTTCCAGCTGCGACCGCGCTGGCCGCTGTTCCGGTGTGGCTGGTTCTCCGATTCGGGTTCGGTGGCAGGGCGACCTGCTGGGAAACTGCCGCAGCCGCGGCCTGGTCGGCACTTCTCGCGGCACCAGCCTGTGCGCTGGGCTCGATCGTGCAGGCGGGCATCCATCTATCGCCCATGGCAGAAGGTCCCGCGGAGCTTGCCGCCGGAGTTGCGGGTGCGGCGGCCTTGTCGGGTTCCGTCTGGATCTGGTCCCACTGTGTCGCATCGGCCCATGGATTCGACTCGGGCCGGTGGTTGTTCGCGGGCACAGCCGCGCTAGGGGGCGCTGGCTGGTGGGTCGCTCACGGAGTGGCCGGGTCATGAACGGGCTCGTCGCCAATTTCGCCGAAGCATTCCTCCAGCCACGGAATTCGGCGCTGCGAATACTGGCCGCTACGCGGGACTGGAAGACCACGCTGCTGCTCGGACTTCTCGCATTCTCGCTGCAGATGCTCCTGACACTGGTGACGAGAACGGTGCTGAGCATCGGTCCAATTCCCGACGCGGCCGGGCAGCCCGCCGGTCCGGGGGGCGTCACGCCGTTTGGCATGGCGTTGCTGCTGTCCGCAATTGTCGGAATGGCGTTTGGGGTTGGCCGGATGTTCGGGGGCCGCGCCAATTTTCGCGAGATCGTCGCCGTTCTGTCGTGGTACGGCGTGGCGACATCCGCCCTGGTTCCTGTCGAGATCGCCTGGATCTATCAGATCCTGTCCGGAGCGCAGTCCTCGATGCTGATTGCGTTCGGTATCGGCCTGAGACTTTTCGCGCTATGGATTCTGGCGAATTTCATTGCCGCCGCGCATGGGTTCCGCAACGCATTCAGCGTCATGCTCTGTATAGTCGCAATGTTGTTCCTGCTCGGGTTTGGCCTTGAATTGGCCTTGAGAGGGGGAGGTTGATCAATGCCGGGTCTTGACGTCCAGGCCATACGGGACCAGTTCCCCATCTTGTCGCGGAAGGTCTACGGACGTCCGCTCGTCTATCTCGACAGCGGCGCATCGGCCCAGAAGCCGTTGCCCGTCCTTGAGACAATCGACCGCACGTACCGCCACGAGTACGCCAATGTCCACCGTGGCCTGCACTATCTCTCCAACCATGCAACCGAAGCCTACGAAGGCGCGCGGGGCAAGATTGCCCGCTTTCTGGGTGCGTATGACGAGGAAGAAATCGTCTATGTGCGGAGCACGACCGAGGCCATAAACCTTGTCGCTTCGTCGTGGCTGGAACCCCGAATTCAGGAAGGCGACGAAATCGTCCTGTCGGTTCTCGAGCACCATGCGAACATCGTCCCGTGGCACTTTCTCCGCGAGCGAAGGGGCGCTGTGCTCAAGTGGGTCGACATCGGCGATGACGGAAGCCTTGACCCGGTAGCCGTGGAGCGCGCCCTTGGCGCCAGGACTCGATTCGTCGCGTTGACCCACATGTCCAATGTGCTTGGAACCCGGGTCGATATCGCGGCGATTTCAGAGATGACGCGTTCCAGGGGCGTCCCGCTCCTCGTCGATGGCAGCCAGTCGGCCGTGCATTTCGCGGTGGATGTCGCTCAGCTCGGGTGCGACTTCTATTGCGTTACCGGACACAAGCTATACGGCCCGACTGGCTCCGGCGCCCTCTACGGTCGGCGAGAGTACCTGGAGGAAATGCGCCCATTCCTTGGCGGAGGCGACATGATCCGGGAGGTGACGCGAGACCGAATCTCTTACGCCGAGCCGCCGCTGCGATTCGAGGCGGGCACACCAAGTATCGTGCCGATCATCGGGCTCGGCGCGGCCATCGACTTCCTGGAATCAGTCGGCATGGAAACCATCGAGGAGCATGAGCGGGACCTTGGCGCCTATGCCGAGGCGGCGCTGAGGGAACTCGACGGGGTTACGGTCTATGGCTCCTGTCCGGACCGCGGGGCAATTTTCTCATTCAACATAGACGGTGCCCATCCGCACGACGTGTCCACGGTCATTGATCGACAGGGGGTTGCGGTTCGCGCGGGACACCATTGCGCGCAACCGCTGATGGACAGGCTCGGGACCACGGCGACCTGCCGGGCCTCATTCGCAATGTACAACACGCGCGACGAGGTGGACGTTCTTGTCGAATCGCTGCGTTCGGCACGCAACCTGCTCTCGTGAGGCCTATTTCGGGGATTCCGCTGCCACAGGAACCAGGTACAGGGTTCCTGCTGTCCGCTTGATGTCCTTCGGCAACGACAACTCCATGGGCAAGTACTGGTTGCCCTTCCAGATTGCGGTCAGGTCGTCGTAATGCTGTGACAGAAAGTGGCCGCTCTGGCCCGTCGCGGCAACGAACCGGGACCGCTCCGGATTCGCCATATCATAGATCGCGCGGTAACCGGCGCCTGACACGGTCGCATAGGGTTCCTCTCCCGCACCTGACGAACCGGCGCGCGACAGTGTGAAATTGCTGCCGCCATAGTCGTGCCGGATATTGAACAGAGCGCTGATCGGACTCGTGAACCCGAGCGGCAGATGCCTGTGAATCGCGCCGTGGGCGCGCCCCCATTGCCATCCATCGAGGTTGCTGCCGTACTCGGCGGTCAGTTCCTCGAGAGCGGCATCGAGTGCCTTGAGCGCGGCAAAACGGCAGGTTTCCTGACTGGACGTTACCTGGTCGTCGCACCACGGAGAATTCTCCCCGCTCGCCAGGAACACCTGCTCGAGGAACATTGGACGGAAAGGAAGCCGCACGCCGGCTTCCTCTCCAATCCAGTTCTGCAGGAGTTCATCGGAGAGATGCCGCATCCAGGCAGTAAATATCAGCGGCTCGGGCCGCGCGGCATCCATCTCCCCGTTCCATCTTTGCAGCCGGTCAAGAGCGCTTCCCCGCAGGCGATGCACGTTTGGACTCGGAACGTCATGGAAGCGTACCTGGTCCAGGATATGGGAAAGGAGCGACAGCGCCACGTAGGAGACTGCGTCCGCCTGGATTCGCGCAAAACTTTCAACCGTATGGAAGTCCCGCTCCTGCAAGAGATCCTGGAGTCGGCGCATCCTGTAGGGGCTGGCCCAATTGGAGGTAATGTCCCACGGAAACGCAGCGTTCGTTGTCCGGTTGTTCGCATTCGCGATCAACCCCCCGGCCGGATCGATCGACTTGGGGAGCTGTTCGTAGGGAATGTACCCGATCCACTCGTTTTGGCGCTTCCAGCCGGCCGACGGCAGGCGACCCCTGGTCTCGTGCAATGCATCGCGCAAGGGAACGCGGCCGGCAACCACGAAGGCGATTCCATCCGCGTCGGCGAGGGTGACATTCTGCGCCGGCGCCGAAAAATTCCGCACCGCTTCAAGGGCCTCCGCGATGCTCGCGGAGCGCATCAGATCCAGCCCCGCAACCACCGTCCAGTCGTCCGTCTCCAGCGCCGTCCAACGCATGGATGCGATCGTGCCTTCCGGAATGGCGGCCGCAACGCTGTACAGGTCGGTTGGTAGGACCGGACCATGATGGGTCGCGCGAACCGTCTCCACAAGGGGTTCGCTCACTCCCCGAATGTAGATCCGCTCGGTATGGACCCGGAGCGGGGCAAAACCATCCTTTGTCCGATAGATGTTCGGCGCAGTTTCATCGATTTCGTTGAAGTAGATGTCCTGGTCATCGACGTAGGCGCTGGTCAATCCCCAGCCCAACTGCGCGTTGCGGCCGACCGCCACGATCGGCAAGCCGGGAATCGTTGCTCCGATGATGTCGTGATCCCGAAGGCGCAGCCGCGCGAGGTACCAGATCCCCGGGGCGCTGAAGCCCAAATGGGGATCATTGGCCAACAGCGGCTTCTTGCTCGTGGAACGGCTGCCGCCCGCCGCCCATGCATTCGAACCACCGGGCCCCAGGGGATCGAGCCATGGAACGGAGAGACGAGTCCCATCGGGCTCCGCGGGGAACGGAAGAGGATTCACGGGCGGCGACGAAGCCGGAGGCGGCTCGTCAACCCGTCCCGGAGCCGGCTGCCCGAGCTCCAAGGCTTCCTCGGCACCATCCGGCGCGGCCGCGCCGCCGGGTTCTCCGGGGACTGCTGCTTCTTCCGCCGGGGAGACCTCTCCGGGTGCGTCCACGCTTGCCTCAGCCTCTGCGGAGCCTGTTTCTGCCGACGATTCCTGAGGCGCCGCCTGATCGCGGGTGTCCTCCTGCGCGGGGTCTTCCCGCGCGGCCTCCTCCGGCGGGTCCGCATCCCCTGGAGGGTCTCCCAGCCCGGAGTCCGCGCCGCGTGGCACGTCAATTCCGGGGGGTACCGCTGGCTCCGGCTCAACCGGCTCCGGCTCGCTGTCTCCCGGTGTGGTGACCGCAGCGTCCGGATACGGGGGATAGAGGCTTTGCAGGAGCGAGCCGGGCAGCAACGCGGCGAATCGGCCGTGCTCCAGTTCCCGTTGCGCATCGCCGGAAAGACGCAAGGACATCAACTTGACGATTCCGATCGAATCCGCAGGTGTCCAGCGCTCGATTGCCCCGGTGGAGAACAGGAACAACTCAGGCGCACCGCGGCCTATCGGCGCTGCCTGGATGTGGTGAAGATAGGCGTTGACGCCACGCGAATAGGCCTCGAGAACGGCAACCGAGTCAGGTGGCAGCGATGCCAGATTTCGTTCCGCGGCATGCCGCAGTCCCAGAATTCGCATCCTCCGGTCAAGGCGGATACTCCGGCTGCCGAATCGCTCCGAAAGCCGACCCTGAACCGTTGCCCGCGCGATGAGCATCTGCCAGAGGCGGTCCTGCGCATGCGCATAACCGAGTCCAAAGAAGACATCTTCGTCTGTTTCGCCAAACACATGTGGAACGGCATGCTCCGTTCGCACGATGCTGACCGGATTGTGCAACCCGCTGACGGTACGGGTGCCGGAGTATTCCGGAATGGACTCGCGGGCGAGGCTGTAGGCCAGCCCGAACGCAACGGCGGCAACCAGTGCGACGAGCGCGCCACCCCATAGCACTGCGCGCAGTAGGAGGGGAAGAACCGATTGCTGCCGCTGGATTAGCATCAAGCAGGCCTCCGCGATCGAATTGCGCGAAGGAGGTATCGCGCGAGCGCGCCGGCTGCCGAGGTCGCCCGTGCTTCATCGAATGCCGGCTGCTCGGATTGCTGGCTGGAACGCCGGATTCTAGTCGCTTCGGCACGCGGCTGCGAGCAGCCTTGATGCACGCTGTGCCGAGGCGGGACCGCTCGCGACGAAGGCCGGAGCGGCAGCGCCGATCCGCCTGCGTCCCAGGGTAGCGACTGATCTCGTCGGATGCGGGAGGGACTTGCAAAAGTCGAGCGCGCAAGAAGCGAGCCTGATTCCTGCGGTTCTGCTTCCTGGAGCTGCCTTCCGTACAGCGCAAGCGCTGTCCGAAGGGTCTTCTACTCCTGCATGTGGCGCGCTGCGGAAGCCGCGGGAGCGCTTTGCGTCGTTCCCCCCGCTGCCGCGGTTCCTGTGAAGATGCGCAGGCCGCGACACAGCGCGTTTCTGGCCGCGTTCTCATAGGGGATTATATGCAATAGTGCCGAAGACTTTTCAATCGATTGATTGGCCTTTTTGAAAACTACCATGCGTACTGTCGCCGGTCGCCGCCGACCGCAGCCAAACGGCCCTTTTGCGCAAGACCGACTGCCATGAGCGATTCAACCACCTGTCGAAATGTCATCTACCGGCTCTTGCCGGGCGATGCTGCGACCGCCAACCAGCTTCTTGGCAATTGGGACGCGTGTCGGTTCACGTGAAACGAGATCAAAGAAGCGCGTGAAATCCAATACGAGCACGTCTGCGGAAGCAAGATCGAATCGCGGACGTTCTTCACGCTGGGAACGGCGTTCAAGACGTTGTGGGACCAGACCGAGTGGCTTCGGAAGCATTCCTACACCATCGTGCGCTACACGCTGCGCTACCAGACGGACGCGTGGACGGCGTTCTTCGAGGACCGTGCCGGGTACCCGAAGTGGAAACACCGATACAGCGATCCGTCGTTCACCATCCCGCAAAACATCCGCATCCGCAACGGAAAGCTTGCGGTCCCGAAGATCGGCTGGCTGTCGATCCGCCGCCGCGGCGGCAATCCGTATCCGGCTGGCCGGCCGGTCAAGGCGGTAATCCGCCGCATCGGACACCGGTGGGAGGCGGTCGTGTGCTACGAAGTACCGGCACCGCAGCAGAATGACAACGGCCGGTTCATCGGTTTAGACCGCAACGCAGGCCAGGTTGCCGACAGCGACGGCGAGATACACCGCATGCCAGACCTGGCACTGCAGGAAACCAAACGCAAGCGACATCAACGCGGCCTGGCGAAGAAGCGCAAGGGGTCGCGGCGGCGCGCGCGGCAGCGTATGCGTGTACAACGCGCACAGAGGCGACTCGCCAACGCGCGCAAGAACTGGCAGCACCACGTATCCAGGCGCATCGCCGCAAAGGCCCGGACCGTCGTTCATCGAGAAACTGAACACCAGGGGCATGACGAAGAGTGCCAAGGGAACGACCGACAAGCCCGGCACGAATGTGCACCGGAAGGCCGGCCTGAACCGCGTCATTCTGTACACGGGCTGGGCTGGGCTCGCGCAGATGCTCAACTACAAGGCGGCGGACGTGATCGAGGTGTCCGCCGCATATACATCACAGACTTGCAGCGCGTGTGCGGCGCAATCGACGCCGATTCGCGCCGCTCACAGAGCGAATTCAAGTGCGTGGCCTGCGGCCACGCGCAGAACGCGGACCTGAATGCGGCCCGCAACATCCGGGCGTCGGGGACTGGCGCGACTGCACGGCGAGAGGCGTTTGGGATGCCAACCTCTATGACCCGTGAAATGGAACCGATGGGGCCTCGCCACTATCGTATATAAGTCCCTTCTCATAGAGCAACGCGAGCATGGCAAGGATCCTGTCCAGCAGGGGTTGCCCCGACCAATGGCATTCGCTTAGGGATTTTTTGGCATTCGCTTAAGGAATCGCAGTTCTGCCAGGCCCTTATTGGGTGGGACGGTTGCTCTGGCACTCAGGCTGCAGCTGCGGAGTCTCGTCCTTTTTGCCATTTGCCGAGGGGTTTTCGGGAGCGTCGTGGCCAGGATCGATCTGGACGCAGGCGCTTCCTTGCGGTTTTGACACAGGCGAGGGCCTGATGCACTGCGTTGTGCATCATGGCCGCCAGCCGCAGGATGAGGACTTCGACGTTTCGGGCGACGGCGAACGAGGCGGCCTTGAAGTTTGCCTGGCTCTCCGGCAGGGGATCCGGAGGCGATTGCGAGTTGTGCATGGCGTCGCCGAAGTTGGAGAACAGCCTGGTTATGGCGATGAGGTTGAAGTGGGCGAAGATCTCCTGCTTCACTCCGCGTTCGGATCGGCTGTGGAAATTCTCCAGTTCGAAGGCGAGCTTTGAAGTCTTGTACAACGCCTCGATGCCCCAGCGGTCATGGTAGAGGTCGGCGAGGTTCTGGACCGGGAAGCGGCTTCGGTCGAGCAGGGTGGTTGCGAGGTGGAACTGGATTCCGCCGTGGACAGATTTGACGAGCCGCAGGGAGATGGGCCTGGGTTCGGCCTCGGGGTCTATCCGGCCCAGACGGCGAAGCGTGTCGGGCCCCGGGGTGATGGTGATGAGCTCATCCCGCGTGCTTCCTGCGATGAAGTCGTCGAAAGCGGTTCCGGCATTTCTTTGCAGACGTAACGGCAGGAGAAAAAGGCGACGCTGATTCCGATCCGAAATACTGAAATCGCGAACGAAAGCCTGCCCGCGGTCCTTCGATCGCCTCGTCGCCCGAAGCTACCCCGCGCAGACAACGATCTGGCATCCACTTGCCCAGAGTTCTGCAAGTTCCTCGCAGGATAAGAGGGGGATCCCTCCTGCCTCGGATTGCCGGAGCCATGCCGACGGATGGACTTCGCGGTCAGGAATTAGAGTAGACTCCGTCATGGAATCGCTCTTGATTGCGGACTGAGGCGGAGGGCAGGAATGGCACGTGTCGCGTTTTTGGGATTGGGCGTTATGGGGTTTCCGATGGCCGGCCACCTCGCCGCCGCCGGGCATCAGGTATGCGTGTACAATCGAACCGCGAGCAAGGCGGAACGATGGGTCGCCTCCCACGGCGGAACCCTCGCCGCATCGCCCCGGGAAGCAGTTGGCGGGTGCGCTTTCGTCATGGCCTGCGTGGGCAACGACGATGACCTGCGGTCCATAACTCTAGGCGAAGACGGGGCTTTCTCCGGCATGCGGACGGGGTCGGTATTCGTCGACCATACAACCGCATCGGCCGAAATTGCACGGGAAATGGAGGCGACCGCACGCCCGCTCGGCATCGCGTTCGTGGACGCCCCGGTCTCTGGAGGCCAGGCCGGCGCGGAGAACGGCGTTCTCACCGTGATGTGTGGGGGCGAAGAAGCGGCGTACGCTCTCGCGGAGCCCGTGATCAGCGCGTATGCCCGCCAGTGCCGAAGGCTGGGCGGCAGTGGAGCCGGGCAGCTTGCCAAGATGGTGAACCAGATCTGCATTGCGGGGCTGGTGCAGGGACTCGCCGAAGGGTTGAATTTCGCCAGGAAGGCCGGGCTTGACGGGCGCGCGGTCGCGGAGGTGATCAGCAAGGGTGCCGCCGGTTCATGGCAGATGGAGAATCGGTACGTGACGATGCTCGCCGGCGAATTCGAATTCGGCTTTGCCGTAGACTGGATGCGGAAGGACCTGTCGATATGTCTTCGAGAGGCGAATCGCAACGGCGCGAGGTTGCCGGTTACTGCGCTGATTGACCAGTTCTACGGTGAGGTCCAGGATATGGGTGGTGGCCGATGGGATACTTCGAGTTTGATCGCAAGGCTAGAGAATCCGCCGAGCAGCCCAGGCTGACGCCACCCGGACGGGAACCGGGTCCGCTCGATATCCCGTTCGCCGACGATGCGATACTGGGTTACGGGGTTCCTCCCGCGAGCGCCGAGCTCCGGGGCGCCCGCCTCTCGCATGGGCTCTCCGTGGACGATGCCGCGGAACGCTACCGTATTCCGGCAGAGCACATCGAATCGATGGAGCGGGGCGATCTGAGCGGCCTGCCCGGGAAAGCCTATCTTGACGGGTTCATCCGCTCGTACGCCAAGCAGGTCGAGGCGGAACTGATCTTCGGGCATGAGCCCGACTGGTATGTCGCGGAGTTGAAGAGGGAGTATGCGAGAGGTCCATATTTTCGGCCGCGGGCGCAGTATCTGGAGCAAAGGCCGGAGGGGCAGACACGCGCAGGCATTTTCCGCGCGGCACTTGCCGCGGTGTGTCTTGCAATCGTCGTGTCCGCAGGGTTCGGTGCGTGGTATGCTTACGAAGCAGTCCAGCATGTCGAGGTGATCGACCCGCGGGGCGGCACGGGAACCGTGTCGGCGGCACTGCAAGGCTGATCTGCGCCGTCCGCCGGGCTCAGGATGGGCGGCGTGACACTCCAGAGCAGGATTCCGAGCAGATGGGCATTCGACCGTGGCGAGATATAGAGCGGCGTACAAGTGCGCCCATTCGCGTTGGCAACGTGCAGGTCGGAGGGTGCGCGCCAGTCTCCGTGCAAACCATGACGAATACGCCAACCACCGACGTGAGGGCGACCGTATCTCAAGTCCAGCGCTGCGCAGACGCGGGAGCGGACTTAATCCGCGTCTCCTGTCCGGACGAGGCTTCGACGCGGGCGCTTGCGAGAATTGTTGCCGAGAGCCCGATTCCGGTAGTGGCGGACATCCATTTCCATTACCGCCGCGCGATCGAAGCGGCGGAGGCGGGGGCGGCATGCCTACGCATCAATCCGGGCAATATCGGGTCCAAGGAGCGGATTCGGGAGGTTATTCGCGCTGCGCAGGACCATGGTTGCTCCATGCGCATTGGCGTCAATGGCGGCTCACTCGAGCGCGACCTGCTGGAAAAATACCGGGAGCCCTGCCCGGAGGCACTGGTTGAAAGCGCCTTGCGCCATGCCGGCTTGCTCGAGGAGAACGATTTCACCGAGTTCAAGATCAGCGTGAAGGCGTCAGATCCACTGCTCGCTCTTGCATCGTATCGCAGCCTCGCGAACCGAACCCAACGGCCGCTACACCTCGGAATCACGGAAGCGGGCGCCAGGCGTCCCGGTACGGTCAAAAGCGCGTTCGGGATTGGCATGCTGCTCTTCGAGGGAATTGGCGACACGTTGCGCGTTTCGCTCAGCGAGGAGCCTGAAGAGGAAGTGCGGGTCGGGTTTGAAATTCTCAAGGCGCTCGGAATCCGACACCGCGGAGTTACCATTGTCGCATGCCCTTCCTGCGCTCGGCAGGGCATTGACGTCATCCGGACGGTCGCGATTCTCGAAGAGAGGCTCGCGCATATCCGCGCCCCGGTGACGCTCTCCCTGATTGGCTGCGTCGTCAACGGGCCGGGGGAAGCGCGGGAGACTGATGTTGGCTTCACGGGTGGCGGAGCGGAGTCCGGGATGGTCTACATCCGGGGTGTGCCGGAGTTGAAGACGCACAACGACGCAGTTGTCGACCGGCTCGTCGACCTGGTCGAGGAACGGGCGGCAGAAATTGAGGCCTCCCGCGCGCAGGATCGCAGCGGATCGGACGCTGGGTCATGATCACTGACGAGCGGATGGACCAGATCATGAAGCGGTTCCGGGGACTGGAAACCGCGATGGGCTCGACATCGGATCCGCAGGAAATCGTGCGTCTTTCCCGGGAATACGCGGAGGTCGAACCGGCCGCGCGATGCATTGCCAACTACCGGGAACTCTGCGCGGAGCTTCAAGGTGTGGAGGACATGCTTAGCGATCCGGAATTGCACGCGATGGTTGCCGAGGAGATGGAAGACCTCCGTGCGCAGTTGACCGATCTGGAGGACGAATTGCGATCCCTGCTCATGCCGGGAGACCGAATGGATCCGCGCCCTGCAATCCTGGAAATTCGCGCCGGAGTCGGGGGATTGGAGGCGGGCCTGTTCGCCAACGACTTGCTTGCCATGTACGAGCAGTACGCGGCATCCCGCTCATGGTCCTTCGAGGTTGTCTCGGAGAGGACGACGGAGATTGGTGGGCTGCGGGAGGCTGTCGCGATTGTACGGGGACGGGGCGTGTTCGCCAGGCTCAAGCATGAGGCGGGCGTGCATCGCGTGCAGCGGGTGCCGGAGACGGAGTCCAGCGGCAGAATCCATACCTCGGCAGCGACTGTCGCAGTTCTGCCGGAACCCGAGGAAGTTGAGATTCATATTCCGAAGGACGATCTCCGCATCGAGACGATGCGCGCCTCCGGGGCCGGCGGGCAGCACGTGAACAAGACCGATTCCGCGGTCCGCATCACCCACATACCGACCGGTATTGCCGTGCAGTCGTCGGAAAAGTCCCAGCACCGAAACCGCGCGCGGGCCATGCAGGTTCTCAAGGCGAGGCTGTTCGAACTGGAGAGGGAGGAGTCCGCCTCGGCCAGGGCGGACAGCCGTCGCGGGCAAATCGGCTCCGGGGACCGTTCCCAGCGAATCCGCACCTACAATTTCCCGCAGACCAGGCTGACGGATCACCGAATTGGCCTGACGCTTCACAACCTTCCGGAAATTCTTTCCGGCTCCCTGGATCCCGTCATCGATGCCCTGATCAGCGCCGAGCAAGCAGCCCTTCTGGCGTCCGCTTGAGGTTGACCGCCCATTCCGACACACGTTTCGCCGCCGGCGTGCGAAGGCTGCGTGCGGCCGGAGTCCCTGACCCGGTGGATGAGATGCGGCGCATCATGCGCTGGGCCGCCAGAGCGGGAGCAGGGCAGGAGGCGATCGAACACGCCATCGATCGGCGTGCAAGGCGTGAGCCATTCAGTCACATTGTCGGTCAGCGTTCCTTCTGGAAGCTCGACTTTGAGGTGTCGCCTGCCGTGCTCGACCCGAGGCCCGAGAGCGAAACTCTCGTCGACACTGTATTGTTGGCGCTTTCGCGCGCGGGCAGGCAGGGGCCGCTTCGAATCCTGGATCTGGGCACCGGGTCGGGCTGCCTTCTCTTGTCACTTCTCAACGAACTGCCGGAGGCGCATGGGATTGGCGTTGATTGCTCACTGGACGCGATCCTCGTCGCGCAGCGCAACGCCAGGCGATGCGGTCTGGAGGCCCGTTGCGGGTGGGCTGCCGGGGATTGGACAGCCGCCCTCGGTGCCAGGTTCGACATCGTGATCTCCAATCCGCCGTATATCGAGAGTCGCTGCATCCTGGGCCTTGACCCGGAAGTACGAAATTCGGAGCCGAGGCTGGCCCTGGACGGTGGACCGGACGGTCTCGGGGCATTTCGGCGAATCGTTCCGTCGTTGACCCATTGCCTGGAGCCCGACGGCTTCGTTTGCCTGGAGTTCGGCCCTGGACAGGCGGAACCGGTGCAATGCATGCTCCACGCTGCCGGACTCCAGAAATCGTGGATATGCCATGATCTTGACGGCAGGCCGCGCTGTGTGCTGGCCTGGAGCACCACGAGTGCCCGACGGCCCGCAGGTGCTGCCGGAGCGGGCATGCGCCGCAAGCGGCGTAGGCCGGTCCGGAATTCGGCCAGCGGCCGGGAAGCGGGCTTGGACGCGACGGCCAACTGGTGCTAGACTTGCCCTCAAACGGATAACGGCTAACACTCCGGCCGGAGTCATGCGCTGGAGCGCGCCAGGTTGGGCGCGGAAAACTTACAGGGATGCACCAGCGCGATGCCGCGTCCCGAACCAACACACGCTGGTCCGGGCCGGACGAAGTTTCAAGGTGTTTCGTCTGCGGCGCGGTGGCTGATATTCAAGTAGCGGCCAAGATGCTATAAGCGCGGCTGCGCCACCGCGAGCGCGGCTTTCCTCGTTACGCCATTATTGGAGTTCTGACATGACAAGAAGGCATTTCCCATGAGAACCCCACTTCGGTCCAACAACCGGTACCGTCCGAAACCAAGCCGGAACTACGCCGGCAACCCTCTCAACCGGGTCTATGACAGCACGGGTCCCGAAGGCAAGGTCCGCGGCACACCGCAGCAGATCATCGACAAGTACGAGACGCTTTCGCAAGACGCGTCGACATCCGGCGACCATGTATCGGCAGAAAATTACCTCCAGCACGCAGAGCATTACGCCCGGATCTTGTCAAGCGTTCGAAGGATGCAGGAGAAGCGCCGCGACGATCGGAGGATCGATCCTGAACGGCAGGGCGCGGAGGTCCGGCCTCCGCAACGGCGGACGCATCGCGAGGGCGGTGATCGTGTCGACCGAAGCGAAGAGGAGCCGTTTGACAAGGAAACGGATACGCGCCCGCGCCAGCAGCGGGTTCGAAAGTCCAACGGCGCGGCTGATTCGAGTGGCCGCCGTGCCGACGCCCAGGAAGCGGAGGTCTGAACCGGTCTGCCTTCTTCAGATCAGGAAGCGTGAGGCTGTTCGCGCCAAGGCGCAGTAGCCGCTTACGGAAAGTGCATCCGCGCGCAGTCCGGGGTCGATTCCCGAATCCGCAAGCCACTTTTCCGGTTGCGCGGAGATTCGTGTCAGGCTGCGCCGCAACGTCTTGCGGCGACCGCCGAATGCCGCATTGGTAACTCTTTCCAGGTCCGACGGGAGGAACCCGGTCTCTGGAGATGCGATCGGAGCAATCCTGAGCAGGCTCGATCGTACCTTGGGCGGCGGCACAAACACGGAGGCAGGCACTTGCATGACGATCCGTGCGACCGTGCGCCATTGCACCAGCACCGACAACCGGCCGTAAGCACGAGTACCTGGTCCCGCCGCAATTCGCTCGGCCAATTCCCGTTGCAGCATGATCGTGGCATCGGTCCAGACCGGGCGCCAGGCCTCCGCTGATACCCACGACACGATGAGGGGAACCGCGATCCCGTAGGGCAAATTGGCGATGATGCGCGCTGGCGGGCGCAGATGCGGAATGCCATCGACGATCCGCGCGTCGCCGTGCATGACATCCAGCCTTTCGGGCCAGCGTTCACGTATCTGTTCCAGTGCGGGGAAGCACCGGCGGTCGCGCTCGACGGCAACCACACGGCGCGCGCCTTCCATCAGGAGCGCACGCGTCAACCCCCCGGGGCCTGGGCCGATCTCGAGAATGTCGAATCCTGCCAGCGCCCCGGCGGCGCGTGCGATCTTTCGTGTGAAGGTGAGATCATGAATGAAGTGCTGGCCCCAATGCCGTGAGCCCCGGTGCCCGACGCTCTGCAACACATGCCGGATGGGCGGCAGCCCATCTTCTGGCCGGTCCCCTTCTGCGCTCACGCCGCCAGCCGCGCTTCGGAAAGGCGAGCAGCGAGGCGGATCGCCGCGACGAGGGATTCCGGCGTTGCCCGTCCTGTCCCGGCAAGATCGTAGGCCACTCCATGGCCAGGAGATGTGCGCACGAACGGCAGCCCGAGGGTGACGTTCACCGCCTCCGAGAAGCCCAGCGCCTTCACCGGAATGAGCGCCTGGTCGTGATACATGCAGATCGCGGCATCGAATTTCTCGCGGAATTCCTGGCGGAACATGCTATCGGCGGGGTAGGGGCCGCTCGCCTCGACGCCTAGGCCACGGAGCGTGTCCAGCGCTGGCCGAACGATGCGCTCCTCCTCGAAGCCGAGCATGCCGTCGTCGCCCGCATGGGGGTTCAGGCCCGATACAGCGAGGCGGGGCGCCGGAATGCCGAAGTTTGTTCGCAGCGCATCGAACGCGACCTTGCCGGCGTGGACAATATCCTCGGAGCGCAGGAGGTCCGCTACATCCCGTAGCGGGACGTGGATGGTGACCGGGATGACACGGAGGGACCCCGAGACCAGCATCATGACCGGAGCATCCGACTGCCCGGCCAAC
This sequence comes from Rhodobacterales bacterium, assembly GCA_965222665.1. Classification (GTDB taxonomy): domain Bacteria; phylum Pseudomonadota; class Alphaproteobacteria; order Rhodobacterales; family CAZPXZ01; genus CAZPXZ01. The sequence continues at coordinate 1,997,777 of CBDCUM010000012.1, read as the reverse complement.
TCTCCGAGAAAATCCGTATGCCCGGAATGCCGAAAGCCTGCGCCCTTGCGCAGCGCCGCTTTGTCGATGGGGCTGGTGACCACTGCGCCAGCCCGGCGGTCCAGAACCAGCGATACAGCGCGCTCAATCGATCGGATCACTACCTCGGCATTGCGGGCACTCGCCACGCCGGGAGGGGCCGGGCCGGCGAGGCTCTCGCAAAGAACAGGAAGAGCCCCCGGAAATACTTCCGGCACCTCCCCAGGCCCGGAAATTTCCACGATGCCCGCGCGGCCCGAGGCAATTCTCGCAAGCCTTACGGGGTCATCGATGGAGAAGAAGCGTACCGGTCCAGATCGAAGCCGCAACCAAGCCTCCAGAACGATTTCCCCGCCTATTCCGCCCGGTTCTCCCATGGTGACGGCGACCGGGAGCATCGACGGTCAGCGAATTTCGATATCTGCAAGCTGACGGAGTTCCCGGAGATGCTCATTGCCAAGGCCGGTGAGCTCTGCATTGACAAGTTGCTGCCGGACATTGCGCACCGCCACTTCGCGCGCAGCATCGTCCGGAATTCCCCCGCCCAGGCCGCAAAGTGCAAACACCCACGCAACGGCTCCTCCACCGCCGTCCCGCCGATCGGAAAGCGCTGTCTCGGAGACACCGCCAACCTCAAGGTCGAGAACGGCGAACCGGTTCTGCAGGCTCATCGCGAAAATGGTGATTCCGCTCTCGTTGCGCCGCTCGACCCCGGCCGGCAGTTCGGCATCGGCGCTGCAGGCCGTCCCTTCCTCCCGTACTTCGTCCAGGGTCCCGATCGATGCCTCCACCTGCGCGTCGGTCGCGCCGGGCGGAGACTCGTTGAAGAAAATCGCGATGTCGAATATGAGCGGCTCCACACCGGGAAGCGAGCGAACCCGGCGCTCCTCCACATAGAACAGCGAAACGCCACCGTTCCCAAATTCGATGGGAGGTCCCACCGACCCCTCTGGCAGCGACACCATCAGGCCGATCAGCCGGGGATCCTGAAACGCATGCTCGCTTTGCCAGCCGAGATTCCGGTAGTCAACCGCTGCAGAGTTCGCGGACACATTCGCCGCAATCTCGGGAAAGGACGCCCCATCCTCCATCGCCTGAAGGATGCGTTGCCGAAGTTCCCGCACTTCCCGGATCCCGTTGTCGTTAAGCTGCCCGAAAGCAAGCTGATGTACAAGAATTTCGATGAACTGATCCCGTTCGTATCGCTTGAGTTCCCGGTCGATATCCGCGGGCTGCACCGCCTCCTCCGCCCGGTCCTGGAATCGACTGAGGATATACGCCTCCTGCAGCAACTGGTTCTCGATCCACCGCCCGATGGTCAAGGCATCCACTTCCTGCGATTCGAAGAACGCAACCAATTCGGCCGCCCCCACGCCGCGCGCCTGGGCGAGCAGGGAAAGCCGCTCCGAGACCTGCGCCTGCGTCACAGATAGCCCCACCTGCAGGGCGGCGTTGCGAAGGAGGGTTTCCGAGATCAGGGATTCGAGCGCGTCCTCGCGAAACGCATGTTCGTCACCGGATCCATCGATGGCAAACTGCTTCGCACGCTGGCTCACGTCGTATCGCGTAATGATCTGCTCGTCGACAATGGCCGCGGGCTCGAACGGATTGGTTTGCGCCACCGCGGCGGACAGCCATGCGGCGGCAGCGACAGCGACCACGAATGCTCGCATTTGATGACTCATCGCGGCCTTCCCCATCACGCCGTGCGCCAACTCATTCGCCAGGCCCTGTCCGGAAGAGGGGCGGCGCGGTTCCGCTTCTGGCCGCAAATCACTCTAGAGACGGGCGCCCGCACTGTCCATGATACACCTGGTTGCGTTGGGACAATTTCATCGTCTCTTGGCGGTGATCCGGCTCTGGTCGCCGATGCGGGTACGTCGATTTCGTCCTGCCAATAGGCGGGCACGGCTGGACGGCGCCCGACAGCGCTGGTTCCGAGTCTGGAGGCCCGGCCAGCGCGGACAGACGAACTTGTGCGCCGGGGCAGGCCGATGGCGGTGCGCCGCGAGCCGGGCTTCTTGCCGCCTTGCGGGGTTCGGACTGCGCTGCGCAACTGTTCCGGTGTCGCCGGGAACGCCGACCGGTCGGGCAGGTGAGTGCGCTGAAATGGCGTTCGCGGGATCGGGTCATCGGCCGGTGTCGGGTGCAGGAGAAGCGGCGGACGCGCCATGGGGCAGGCAACACCTGGCTACGGCTTCTTCATCCCCCGTAGGTTCGTCAAGGCGCGGCTCCGCACGCCGGGACGCTGCCAGGCTGGTCCGTCCTCAGAACAGCTCGCGCTCGAACACCACCAGTTCAGCGAAGATCCCGAGAGCCGGCCGTTGCGCCGGCCTAGTCGCGCGGACCCTTCCTCCGACATCCGGGGCAGTCCCAACCCGAATTCGCATCCGGTCCGGGCAGATCGTGCGCCAGGATTCCATGCGGCGAAGATTGTGCCCGAGACGGCCCGACTTCCACGTCGCAGGCGTGCCACCGGACTGCCGGGGAACGGGCTCGAAGGGTGCGCTCCGCGCCTGCCTCCCGGAGCCGCGCATCCCGTCGGCCACACGGTGGGCGTTCCCGTCGCCTGCCGGTGTTGGTCACATGGACGGTGGAGACCCCGCCAGGGTGCGGGCGATACTGGAAGGCCCGAGAACCGGGGATGTGCCCGCTTTGGGCGCCCGGTTCGCCTCGCGGCCACGCGAACCGGCGTGCTCCCGATGGAGACCCTTTCGGTCAGCCCGTCCGTTGGCCTGCAGAAATCCCAAGCTCGCTCAGTCAATGCACGAGCGGCCGGCCCGACAATCATCGAACCGGGAACGGGACGGTGCTGCGGTTGCGGACGGGCGGGAAATTCTCGTGGCCGCACTCAGAAGGTCAGCAATCGCAGGGACAGGCCGAGTGTGGTTCCCCCCGGGGCGTTTTCCGAGGCGATGTAGTCGCGTTCCGCCGTGAAGAGCAGTTCGAAGCACTCGTGCTCGTAGAGCAATTCCGCCGCGATTGAAATGGTACTGTGGTGCTCCACGTCGCGGCGATGGCTGAATGCCAGGTGCCACTTGCGCTCCAGGTCCATTCCGAGGCGAGTCTGAATCTCGCCGCGGGCCTGTGCCTCGAAGTTGGTCGGAGCTTCTAGGTCCAAATTTGGGTCCGGGTCGTCGTCGTCCGCATCCACGTAGAGATATGTGCCCGACAGGTCAAACCGGCCGGCTTCTGCACGCAGCGTAAAGTCATTGCGGCGCATGCTGAAGCGGTTGGAAAGCCGAACGCGGTGGTTCAAGCGGAGCGCGAGCGGTTCCCGGAGTCGAAGACTCCACGCGCCGACAATGTCCGAGTGGGTATCCCGAAGCCCAGACCGTTCCGGAAAGTCCACCTCCGGACGCTGCCGGACAACCCGGCCCGCGATGCCGCCCAGAGCTAGGCCGGACGCCGAGAGGTATCGGTAGCGGACGCCATACGCCCCGCGGTTTCCGGTTTCGATGTTGTCACGCCCGGAAAAGCGGTTGCGGGCGAAGAGCGAGTGCTCGTCGAACTCCACATCGAGGCTGTCCTCGTTCGGGATGTCGTCGCTCATGGACCGACGCGGCGCGAGAATGACCTGCGCTACGGGCTCAAGAATGTGCGCCTCGCCACCGGCAGCGCGAAGCAGTGGAAGCGAAACCTCCACCCCGACTTGCGGCAGGCCGCGTGTCGTAGTGTCGTAGACCTCGGGATCGGTACCCCCGTTCTGACTGGCGATTTCCTCGTTCTGATTGCCGAATGCGTAGATGTCGCCCCGAAGCCTGGCATGCATGGCGGCAACGATGCCTGAACTGAACACGTGATGCCGATTCCACTCGGCCTCAAGCCCCGCGGACTGGGAGCGACGGCAGTCCCGGCAGTTCAGGTATCGAACGTCGCCGCCGAAGCGCAGTTCGCCACCGAGAGCAGGTTCCGGCAGCACCCGGTGGTAGCGCACTTCCGGCATGGCATATCTGAGTCTTCGGTTTGACTCATCGTCGCGCTGGCTCTGGAATGCGACGCTTTCCGCATCGAGCTGGAAGTCGTCTCCAAAGCGCTCGACGAATACCCGGTTCCGGAGGCGATCGTCTTCGGAATAGCCGTACCGTCGCAAGTATCCCTTTTCGCTGGCGAGGTTGACCTCGGCGCCATACCGATACTGGTCCGCGGTCTCACGGTGCACGTTGAGAAAGAAATGCCCGTGCGAGCGCCGCGGAGTGGTCACCTCCGGGTCGAGTAGCGACCTGTGGGCGAGGCTGGCCTCCATGTCCAGATCCCCATCGGCGAACAACTGCCGATATTCGCCCTCCAGGATTACGCCTTCCTTGGTAGTCGTGAAGGTTGTCAGTGTCGCGCTGCGGTCGGGAGCAATGGCAAGATGGTAGGGCATCCGCAGCCCAATCCCGTACGCGCTGTTGGATCGCATGGATGGGCTGAGGAATCCGGAGCGCCATTTCACGGTGGCATCGGGCTGCCTGAGGTAAGGCAGAAAGAAGACCGGCACGCCGCCGACTTCCAGGATGGAAGCCGAATAGATGAGATCCCGGGCCTCGGTATCGTGGTGGACGCTGTCGGAGCGAATGCGCCATGCAGGTGTGGGATCATCCTCGGAGATCGGGCAGGGACTGAACGAAGCGCGGGTGAGGTGCAGGTCTCCGTCTGCCGTCTTTTCCCCCTTGTCCGCGAGTACGCGCAATGGCCCGCCGTGGATCAATGCCTCAATTCCGAAGATCGTCCCCGTTTGCAGAACCTCGTCGAAAGTGCCGTTTTCTCCCGACAGCTCGTTTCCGTCGGGAAACACGATCGTGAAGGTGCCAAGGATTTCCACCTGGCCGCGTTCCCGGTTCCAAATCACGCGTTGCGCGTTGAGCGTGCGTCCCTCGTGCTCCGTTACCACATTGCCTTCAAACTGGATGCGTCCGGATTCGTCCAGGAACGTCACCTCGTCCGCCTCGATCACGATCGGAAGCTCCGGCTCCGCGCAATCCGCAGTTTCCACGGCGCTCGCGGGTGCCGTAATCACAACCAGCACCGCCGCGCCGGCAGCCAGGACGAGAGCGACGAGAAGGGCTCTCATGTGGCCCCTCCGATTGAACTGCCCGTCGGCCGAATCCTCAGCAAATTCATGGTTTCCCCGCTTCCCCCTTGGCCCGGATGGGGCGGGCCTTCCTGCGGCGCGGAGCCACTGCATCGCGACGGAGCCCTGCGGCCGGGCGCCGGATCCTTTCGCCCATCCGGCAGGACGGGATGTTAGCGCGGCACACGGTCAAAGCCAGTGGCCCGCCCGTCATCCCGGCTCCCAGTGCAGCAAAGCGCCCAGCGCGGCTAGCAGGATTGCCGCCACCGCGCACCAATGCGCCAGGAGGAGCGGAACCTTTCCTGCAACCGCGGCCGCTTCCACAACGTAAAGGGACAGATATACTCCGAGCCCGGCAAGGAGTGCGATGACGACCCGGAACCGGCCTGCCTCGAGTGCGTATCCCATCCCGGCGAGACCGCCCACAAGACCCATGGCAGCCAGCACCAGCGGCAGGGAGATCAGGCTTTGAAAGTGGATTCGATGGCGCCGGGCGTCGAAGCCCGCATTGACCAGCGATGAAATGAAGTCGCTGATGCGCCACACCGAAATCGCCTCTGGCGCTGCAAAGCTGTCCATGATCTGTGCGGCGGTCAGCGTCGTCTCGACCCAGAGCGTGCTCCTGAACTGCGGCTGCGGCAGCGTTTCCTCGCTCGCTGCCGACAGGTCCCGCACCTCGGCCTCGATAAACTCCCAGTAGCCATCCCAAAGTATGGCCCTTTCGGCGTTGACCTGAAGGCTGATGCCGCCTTCCTCGTCGAATCCGAACATCTTCGGCCTCTCAACGGAGATCATGCCCTCGTGGCTAACCCGCTCCGCATGGATGACGGATTGTCCGGTCCGGGTGAATTGCCGGAGCCACACTTCGCCTTGGGGAAGCGCGACAAAGGAACTCACGCCGCGGAAGTAGATCGACTCCAGCCTGTCGAGGCGCCCGCCCATTCCGGCGCTGATGGGGCTGATGCCGGCGACAAACACCACACCCACGAGAACCGCCGCCGCAAAAATTGGAACCATGGTGTGGTAGGGCGTGAATCCGGCGGACCGGACGATGGAAATCGTCCTGCGGCGCGAGAGTTGCATATGAGACCAAAGGACCCCGATGAGGAACGTCAGAGGAAGGGTGCGGAGCAGATGGACCGGGACCTGGAGCAGAGCCATCTCGACAAGCACGAGGAACGGGGTGTCATTGTTGATGTCCCTTCGCCCGAATTCCGCGAGGCTGATGCAGAACAGCAGGAAGCCGACGATGCCGACGACAACGAGAACAGACCACACGTGACGCGCCGTCAGATAGCGCCACGCAATCCATGCGGGGCGGGCGCTCACGGAACGGCCTCCCGCCGCCTCGCCCACACCTGGGTCTTGAGGAGAGCCAGCACGGAACCCAGGACCGCAAGCGCCGGCGGGGCATACATGACCCATGGAATCTCGGGCGATCCCGTGGCGATGTTCTTCGTGGAAAATGCGGCAAGGATTACGGCGATCCCCAGCGCCGTGGCGATCGAAATGCGCGAGAGCGGGATCCTTGCCTGGTTGAAGCCCGCCAGGAGTGCGGCTAGCGCCACAAAGGGAAGAGCGAAGGAATAGAGGGGAGCACTGATCTGCTCATGCGCCTCGGCCCTGATCTTGGCATAGCGCACGGGATCCGCGTCCTCGGGTTTGTGCTCCAGCAGTTCGCCGAGAAACATCTCGTTCGGATCCCGCTTGCGGGACCGTTTCTCCGGACCGTATTCCAAGAGGTTCTGCACGAACTGATCGAAGGAGAAGCGCGAAACCAAGTTCCAATCGGGGTCGAACTCGAGTGCGATGCCCTTCTGCAGGGTCAGCCGCGCGGAAACGGGATCGGTCTGCAGCCACCCCCGCCGTGCCGTATAGACGGTCACCCCGGCTCTATCCTGGTGCCGGTCATAGAGGAACAGGTCCCGTAGCGAACGGTCGCGCCCGATTTCCTGCACAAACGCGGTCAGGCCGGGGCGCGGGGACAGGAATTGCCCGTCGCGCATCAGGCGCGGCTCGATCTCCGCCCGGAGTTCCGTTCGCCGGTCGAGGGATTCGCCCGCCGCCCAAGGCGCAAGGATCATCGTCACGATTGCGGTCAGGAGCGCAATCCCCGTGGCAAACGTCACGATCGGCCGCAGCAGCCGGTGCGCACCGGAGCCCGCCGTGTAAATCGCGAACAACTCCGAGTCTCCGTGGAGGCGGCTGATGACGTGAACCACCGCGATGAAGGCGGAAATCGGCAGGGCGATTCGGAGCACTCGGGGCATCGTGTAGAGGGCAAGTTCCAGGAAGAGGGAAGTGCCCGCGCCGAAATGTGCCACCGTATCGACGATCCGGATGGACTGGACAAGAAGCACGATACACGAGAAAAGGAGCACGATGCTCAGCGTGGAGGCCCACAACTGGCGATGGACGTAGTGGTCGATGATCTTCACGCAGACGCTCTCATCATCCTCGTTCGCCTGGACGCTCGCAGGCAGCCTGGATCACGGCCCCTGCAGAAGCCTCCGCAGTGTCCGCTACCGGTTATCATCGAATGAGTATAGCGCTCCCGGCCCCGCTTCGAATCTTCAGTCCGATTCCCACGGCTCCATTATTGGGGTAAAAGGCGGCGAACCCCGGACACCTCGGGGACCCGCGCAGTCCGCCAAGCAGGAGTCTCCCTCATGTACATCCGATTCCAGTCCGTCAGTGCGGAAAAGGCCGGGCAGACCGAAGGGAATATCGCCGTTGTCGTCTGGCAAGGCGAGACGCTGTCCGGGATCGCAGCAGCGCTGGATGCACGCATGGGAGGCGCCATCGGGAAGCTATTGGCGGATCCCTCATACCGCGCGCGGCCCGGGAAGGCGGCTCAGCTTCGTTTCCCCGCCGGCGTTGCGGCACGCTCCGTCGCCGTGGTCGGCTGCGGCCTCAGCACCGAGGTTGGCGCCGAGGCGGCACGGCTCGCGGGTGCCGCCGCCGCGGCTGCCTTCGGCAAGGCGGGCGGTACGATATTCGCCGACATCCTTGACGACGCGCCGGGCGGTGCCAGCCTGGCTGCGGAGCTCGCACTGGGGGCCGGACTCCGCGCCTATCGATTTGACAAGTACCGCACCGGTGCCGCGCCAGGAGCCGAGGAGGATCCGGAACCGGAGGCGGGCCCGGTCATTGTCGTGCCCGGAGCGTCCGGTCCCGCCGAGGCCGAGTTCCAGTCCCGCTCGGCGGTCCTTGCCGGTGTGCGCCTTGCACGCGACCTCGTCAACGAGCCGGCCAACACTTTGGGCACGGCGGAGTTCGAGGAACAGCTGCTGGCGCTTCGCGAAGAGGGTCTGGGGGTCGAATCGCTGGACGAGCCCGCTCTTGCTTCCCTTGGAATGCGGGCCCTGCTGGCCGTCGGGCAGGGAAGCGAACGTGAGAGCCGTGTCGTGGTCATGCGCTGGAACGGCTCGAAGGACAGCGATGCTGCTCCCGTTGTCCTCGCAGGGAAGGGCGTCGTCTTCGATACCGGCGGAATTTCCATGAAACCCGCCAAGGGCATGGAAGACATGACGATGGACATGGGCGGCGCCGCGGTAGTGGCGGGCACCATGCTGTCGCTGGCCCGGCGGGATGCGAAGGCGAATGTCGTAGGTGTGGTCGGCCTTGTCGAGAACATGCCCGACGGTCGTGCACAGCGTCCCGGCGACATCGTGAAATCGATGTCCGGCAAGACCGTGCAGGTCAATAATACTGACGCGGAGGGAAGGCTCGTTCTCGCCGACGTGCTCTGGTACGCCCAGGAGCGTTTCAAGCCCAGCGCGATCATCGACCTGGCCACGCTGACGGGCGCGATGATAATGGCCCTCGGCACCGAGAACGCGGGATTCTTCGCCAATGACGACAGCCTGGCGGAGGCGCTCCTGGCAGCCGCGCAAACGGAAGGCGAGGGGTTGTGGCGGATGCCGCTAGGAAAAGGTTATGCCAAGGCGCTGAAGTCGCCGATCGCGGATCTCGCGAATGTTGGCAGCAGCCCCTGGGGAGGAGCGATCACCGCGGCCGAGTTCCTGCGCGCCTTCATCCAGGACGGCGTGCCTTGGGCACATTTCGACATCGCGGGCACGACCCTGTCGGGGAAGGATTTGCCACTGTCGCCCAAGGGGGCTACCGGTTGGGGCGTACGGATGCTCGACCGGATGATCCGGACGCGTTGCGAGAACGCGTGATCCGCCGGCCCGCATCGCCCCAGGATCCCTCGATCAGCCACTGGAAGGAGGCACCATGCCTGCCGAGCGCACCCTGTCCATCATCAAGCCGGACGCGACCGGCCGCAATCTGACCGGCAGTGTCAATGCCAAGTTCGAGGAGGCGGGACTACGAATCGTCGCCCAGAAGCGGCTCCGGCTCAGCCGCGAGGAAGCGGAAGCCTTCTATGCCGTCCACCGGGGGAGGCCTTTCTTTGACGAGCTCTGCGAATTCATGAGTTCCGGACCCATCGTGGCACAGGTTCTCGAGGGAGAAGATGCAATCGCGCGGAATCGCGATGTCATGGGAGCGACGAATCCTGCCGAGGCGGCCGAAGGCACGATCCGGAGCGAATTCGCGCGGTCGATCGGCGAGAACTCGGTGCATGGCTCCGATGCGCCCGAAACCGCTGCGGCAGAAATCGCGTTCTTCTTTCCGCTTCGAGAAATCGTCAGCTGAGTGCCGCGCCGGGCACTCCCTATTCAGACGGAATACCGGTAGCCGCAAAGCGGGCAAGGACCGCCGGATACAGGTGGTGCTCGGCCTCGAGCACCCGGGACGCCAGGGTCTCCGGAGTATCGCCAGGCAGTACGGGAACCCTTGCCTCTCCCAGAACAGGTCCGCCGTCGAGCGTTTCCGTAACGACATGAACGCTGCAGCCGCTTTCCTTGTCGCCATTTGCGATGGCCCGGGCGTGCGTTCCAAGGCCTGGATAGCGGGGCAGCAGGGATGGGTGGATGTTCAGGATCCGGCCCTGCCAGCGGGCGACAAATCCGGGAGAAAGGATCCGCGTGAAGCCCGCGAGGCATAGGATCTCTGTTCCCGCTGAGCGGAGGAAGTCGTGAAGCCGCTCCTCGAAGGCGGCGACGCCGCCGTGCGAGCTCACGAATTGCACCTCCACCCCTAGCGCCGCGGCCTTGCCCAAGGCTTCCGCGTCTTCCCGGTCCGAGGCCACCATCGCAAACTTGACCGGATAGCAGGGGGAGTTGGCGGCCAGGAGCAGGGCGACCATGTTCGAGCCGCGGCCCGATACCAGGATTGACCCTATGAGGCGCCTGTTCACGAGGCGGGAGGCGGCCGGAGATCGGAGAACTCGACTGGATTCAGCACTCGAGGAACAATCACGCCGATCCGACGGGACTCGAAGCCCGACTTGCCAATCAGCCGGATCGCGCTTTCAACCCGGTCCTCCGGGCAAACCGCCACCATGCCAACGCCGCAATTGAAGACGGCCAGCATTTCCTCCCACGAAACGCCTCCAGCCGCCATGATCCATCGGAACACCGGGGGCAGGGGCCATGAAACGGGATTAATCCGTACCGCCTGGTCGGGCCCAAGAACTCGGGGAAGGTTGCCGGCCAGCCCCCCGCCCGTGATATGCGCGAAAGCGCGGGCATGGCCTGCGCGGGCAAGAGCCAGGGCAGGCTTCACGTAGATGGCGGTTGGTTCCAGCAGCGCCTCCCCCAACTGCGCTTCTGGCCGGAACGGAGCAGGATCGCTCCAGGAGAGTCCGGATTTCGCGACGATCCTGCGAATGAGAGAGTAGCCGTTCGCGTGCGGGCCTTCGGCCATCAGCGCGATCGCCGCATCACCGATCGCCAAGGGGCGCGGAAGGATGTCGTTGCGCTCCACAGCCCCGACAGCAAAGCCCGCCAGGTCGAATTCGCCCGGCGGATACATGCCGGGCATCTCCGCAGTCTCGCCTCCGACAAGCGCAACGCCGCCGGTTCGGCAACCGGCGGCAATCCCGGCGATCACTCGTTTCGCCTGCACCGGCTCAAGCTTGCCGGCAGCAAAATAGTCGAGAACGTAGAGTGGCTCGGCGCCATGGCACACCAGATCGTTCACGCACATCGCGACCAGATCGATGCCGATCGTCTCCAACCGGCCCGAATCAATTGCAATCCGGAGTTTGGTGCCAACGCCGTCGGCGGCCGACACGAGCAGGGGATCCCGGAATCCGGCCGCAGAGAGGTCAAAGGCAGCGCCGAATCCGCCGATCGATCCAATGCATCCGGCGCGGCGCGTGCTGTCAGCGAGCGGACGGATTGCGTCAACGAGCGCATCGCCGCTGGAAACATCGACGCCCGAATCCCGGTACAGTGCGCGGTGAGCCGTACCTGTCATCCGGCATTCCCACCACTGGCTGGAACCGGTTGACGTGTGCGGCAGCAATAGCGTATCCACCCGCGTGGGGCCCGTAGCTCAACGGCCAGAGCGAACCGCTCATAACGGTTTGGTTGGAGGTTCGATTCCTCCCGGGCCCACCACCATCGCTGCCCTCCGATCACGTCAGACGCCTTGGCGCCAGGGGCGCATGCACGTCGGGTGTCTTCTCCAGTCCAACCCGCAGTCGCGCCCAAAGGCGCTCATGGAAAAAATATAGGACGAGCTTGGTTATCACCTCGAACCCGCCGATCGCGGCGGCAACCTTGAAGCTCCCCGTAAAGAACCATGACAGGAGAACCGTGTCCAGGCTCGCCAGAACCCGCCAGGTGATGGTCTTCGCGGCGCTGCGGCGAAACTTGTCCGCAGACTTCCGGTGCAGCGGATGGTGGCGCCGGTAACGGGTTGAGATTCGGGCCTCCTGTCCGAAACCGGCCAGAGACCATGCGCGCTCATGGAAGAAGTAGAGCGCCGTTTTCGTAAGGATCTCGGCAACCGCGATCTTGGCCGCTGCGGCAACCATTCCGCCGGTGAACAGCGTAGCAAGAAGGAATGTGTCAATGCTGCCGAATATCCTCCAGGTGAGCGCCTTCAACAGGCTGCGCACCGGTTTTTCGTGCAACCGCGAACCGGCTGGGCTCATCGCTTACTCCCGTTCGGGCATGGACAGGCGTGCAACCGGCCTGCCAGCTTCATGGCGGACAAGGATAGCGCGTGGCAGCGCCTCCCCGGTCACGGTGGGCGGGCCGAGGCGCGCGGAGACCCTCATTCGCTGGCGCCGCTCGCGCAAAGAGAATTGGAGGGAGCGCCCTGGCCGGTGGCGGGCGGGCGTCGGGCTCGCAAGCCTGGCGGGCAGCCGGGAGGGACGCCGACCGGGGCCGGCGCATGAGGCCGGATGGCCGGACGCGGCCGCGAGGCAAGGCTGCAATTGCGGGCCATTGGAGTCTCCCTCCGGTTGGAAAAGCCGGAACTCGATCGTGTTGGGTTCGCGGGGACGTGACCGGTATGCCCTTCTCGCCACGGTCGCTCCGGGTGCCATTATCGCCAACCCCGCACGTGCGTTCAATGCTGAGGCCGCGCTACGCAGAGTAGGAGAACACGAAGGGATTCGGGTTCCCGGGGACCGAAGTTGACGCTCTCCACCTCCGTCCGCCCTCCCTGGTTCCATGCTGCAAGTGCCAAATCCTGCTTGGCAACCTCGGCTCATCGTCTTTGAGGGTGGAGCGAGTTGAGCTTGACGCGCTCGTCAAGAGTCTTGAACCGCTGGGTGTTCCGGATTCCCCCCGCCTGTCGTAGACACAGAGTTGCAGAAGTTGGTGGAATTGAGTCTTTTGAAGGTATGCAAAGTACTGAGAAGCGCATGAAGCTGTCGGTGTGGGCGCGGGCTCATGGTCTGACACCGCGGTCTGCACCGCAGATGATGTCGTTCGGGAGTTTGCCGGCGGAACTCGATCCTGTAAAGATCGGACGGCACTGGTTTGTTCGGCAGCCGGAAGGGGGTCGTTTGCGAACGGTTCTGTATGCGCGGGTGTCGTCGGCCGACCAGCGTGCGGACCTGGATCGGCAGAAGCTTCGTCTTCTGGAATATGCCCAGCATCATCGTATCCAGGTGGACGAAGTGATCGTTGAGGTAGGGTCCGGGCTCAATGGATCGCGGCGCAAGTTGCTTGGCGAGTTGTCGAAGCCGGGGCTTGGCATTGTTCTCGTGGAGCATCGCGATCGGCTTGCACGATTTGGCTTCGAGTTGGTGGACGCCCTGCTCCGGGCGCGGCGCGGCGGCGTTCTGGTCGTGGAGGACCGGGAGGTCGATGACGATCTGGTCCGGGACATGACGGAAGTGCTCACGAGCCTTTGTGCGCGGCGGTATGGTCGGCGTTCGGCGCGGCGTCGGACCGAGCGGGCGGTGGCGGCGGTGAGGCAGTGATTTCGACGTCGGTATGCGTGGCGCGGCCGCCGAAGGCGAACCTTGATCGTGTGGCCGGAGGCGTTGGCATTCTGGCGCGGGCGACGCGGAAGGTTTTCTCCCGGGATTTTTCAGCGTGGCGGGGATGCTGCGCAGACGAAGCGCGAGGTTTGTTCGGGCTTTCGGACGCGCCAGGTGATGGCGGCGCTGGAGCGGCAGTGCTGCCGGCGCCCCCGCGAACCGCGCCAGAACGCGCTGCCGGCAAAATCCTCCTGCCACCAGCGCCGCCACCGCCGAAGCGTCCGCAAACTCAGATTCAGCTTCCCGCACGCCTCCGCGGCCGCCGTGGGACCTTCAGCACCCAGAAGCGCAGGCAGAAGAACGAAGATCAGACCGACATAGATCCGACGGCCGAAAAAGCGCACAGAAGCCGGCGTCGTCCGACGACGGCACGCCGCGCAGCAGAAGCTGTGCCGAAACGCCGTACTCTCCCCGGCTGCCGCAAGCGACGACGGAATCCCCCGCGGCTTGCGCCCGTAATGCGCCGAATGCAGAACACCCCCACAGTGACCACAACCCGCCTTCCGAACCCGCGACGCCTCGCGGTCGTCAGCCTGGAACAGAAAATCCCAAATCTTGCCAACCTGGCTCGACTCTGGCAGCATCACTCAGCCTCCAATGTATTCAACAACATCAGAGGCTCGCCCCTCAAGCCGCTTCTCGCAAGCTGCTTGAGGGGAACTCTTGTCAATCCATCAAATTGCGCGACTGAAAAATAGCCAAACCGCCTCAACTATCGTGAACGGGCTCAGCCGGCGGAGCGTGGAGTTGATTGTGGTGGATCCGGCGTGGACGACGCGCTCACCCCCGGGAGGGCCGGTACCCGTGATCGGTACCGGATCGGATTGCATCAAGCTGCGGCGCTGGTGATCGGCCGACGCGGCTCGGGATTTGCGGAGCGTATGCCGAAGACGGTTTCGCCCCTTGAGCGCGCCGAAATGAAGCGCCGGGGTTCGCGGGGCTGGGAGAGTGCGCTCTGGCAGTGGCTGCCTGTCGCTTGGCGTGCTGGCGGTCGGCGGAAAGCGGGGAACAGGCCGGGGGCTCGCGAGCGTCCTGTCGGGGCGGGTTTGTCCCAATGGCATTCACTTAACGAGTTCTTGCCATTCACTTAAGGATTCGCAGTCCTGTCAGCATGTTGGCGCTGCGTTTTGACGTCCTGTGGTTCAGGCTGTCGATGCTTTCCTGTGCTTGCCGTGCCACCGGTTGAGGGGTTTTCGGGATCGTCGTTCGTAGCTACGTCCCGGGCGCGGCTTCTGCCGCCCGGTGGCGACGCAATCGAGGACCTGCTGGATCGCCTCGGCGACGGTGGCGGCGTGCTTCAGCAGCAGGGCTTCGAGGTTTCGCGCGACGGCGGCGAGGGAATTCTTGAAGTTTGCGGTGCGGTCGGTCGCGGAAGGGGATGGCTTGCGGGAGTTGAGGATCGCATCGCCATGGTTTGTGAAGATGCGCGTCATGGCCATGAGGTTGAAGTGGGCGAAGAGTTCCTGTCGGACGCCGCGCTCGGTCCTGGCATGGAACGGCGCGATTTCCATGATGGACTTGGAGATCTTGTACATCTCCTCGATGCCCCAGCGCGATCCGTATAGATCGGCGAGTTCGCTGGCCGGATGGGTTTCCGAATCAAGGAGAGTGGTGGCGAGGCCGATGGTTGAGCCGCCGGCAGTGTATTTGACGAGGCGCAGCCGGACCGGTTCTGCGAGGGCTTGCGGCTGTCTCTTGCGCAGCTTCCGGAGAACCTTCTGGCCGGGCATTGCCTCGACGACGGCATCTGTCCGGCTTCCGGCGAGGAAGGCATCCATGATCGGGCTGGCGGACTTCTGGATCCGGAAGACGGGATGCATGTCCCGCTCGAGATGGACGGCCAGCAACTCCCAGGAGAAATATCCGCGATCGTAGATCACCACGTCCCCAGGCGACAAGGCGGGCAGAAGGTCGAGCGCGGCCCTTCGTTCATTGCCGTGGGCGCAAAGGTCGAACGCGACCGGAATTCGCTCCGGAAGCTGAACCAGGCAACTGAGCAGGCCCTGCGGGTAGTGGCTCGTGTCCGAGGGCGTGCGATACCCGCAACGGATCAGCGGCCGCGGCAGGTTGAGCTTTGAGCCGTCGATCGCGAACAGGCGGTGTCCCCGCCACGCGGGCGGGCAGGAGGCACGCTTGAGGATCTCGGCATGCACGCTCTGGAACACGTTCTCATCGACCTTGGCCCGCGCCCTGCACATCGCCGACGCGGCGACCGGATCCGGCTGCGGAAGCGCGACACCGAGAGCGCGGCACTGCTCCCAGAGTTCGGCAAGCGTGGTCGCGTAGCCCTGCTCGCCGCTGGACAGCACCAGCCGGTACACGAACAGCATCACCAGCAGCGTATGCAGAACCCGCCGCCGCACCTGCCACACCCTGTCATGCTCGGCCGCCACTGCCGTCAGCGCCCCGATGAGATCCCGCCAGAGCAACACGAAGGGATCGTCCGGAGCCAGCCGCGGCCGCCGAGGACTGCGCCGCGGCGCGCTGCGTTGCGGCCCATGCAGGAGAACCTCCCGGAAGTCCGTGGCCAGCGGATACACATAGACCCGTTTCGGCGCCTTCCCCTTGCCGCCCCGGGTCTCGCCGAGATCAAGCCAGTTCGCAGCACGGTAGCAGGAACCATGAAATTTACTCGTATCCACAAACGATTCCACCAGAACCGGGCGATAGCCGTGGCGCTCCTCCCAGTCGTCCGCCAGGCGACCGGTCGCGGTCGATAACGCCTTGGAAGCCAGGTTCCGCACCCGAACCCACGGAAACAGCAGGAACCGGTTGTTCCCGACCACCCGGTCCAGATGCTTCCTGTAGCCCTCCGGCCAGCCAATCCACGCGTCCCGGCACTGCAGCTGCCGTGAGCCATGCGAGAAAAGCAGGCAGCCCAGCTTGCGGCCATGACGATCGAGAAGAAAGTAACGCAGATGCGGACCAATCGGATGACGGAACCCCATGTAGTGGTAGCGGGCAACATACTCATTCCATTCCTCAATCCCCTCCGCATCAGACACGACCTGCAGCCGGATCGGCAGCAAAGCCTCCAGACCCTCCTCGATCACCGGCGGGGCATCCGTCCGCGAGCCCCAGACCACCGGCTTGCGAGCTCCCCGGACCCGCGACAAATCCTTCGCCGGCAGCGACAGAACGCCCAGCCCCTCCAGTTCTTCCAGCATCCGAAGCGCTGCCTGAATCCGAGTGCCCCCCTTCGCCGTATGCCAGTGAAGCTGCTCGCAGATCGTGTGTGCGAGCTCGCGGCGGCTCAGCCCCGGAAACGACAGAACCGTCTCCTGCACAGCGAAAAGCTGTCTCCGCGTCAAGCGCCTGCCCTGAAACGTCGTCGAACGCAAAGCCGTGATGCGAGGGTCCATTGCAAGCCCCGGATGATTCCTTCACACCCGTAGTCTGCCATCAATGCGGCAGGGAGTCAACCCCTCCATCCCCTCGCCAATGTGGTTGCAAATCACACAAACATAGCAATCAGTTGCAACTCAACCGGAAAAAGCGATACTCGCCCCACAACAAACTGAATGCCATTGGGGTTTGTCCGCACCGGCCTGATGGGCCTGGGCGCGATTTCGTCAGTCGGGCTGCCGTTGGCTCGGCCCGCAGTCGGTTGCAGCACCGTCGATGTGGCTGCGGTGACTGTGGTGGGGGTCCTTGAGTGACCTCAGTTTGCAACGGTAGGCGGGCGATGCAGCGGCTTCTCGGCCAGGCGCAAGACGGCAGCCGGGAACGGGCTTCCTTCAGTCCTTCCGTCGGCGGCGCCTGCCGGTGCGATTTGCCCGGCCCGCAGCCGGACCGGACTCCTGCGGCAGCGTCACGCGAGCCCTGAGATGCGGGTATGGGGCCGTCTTGTGGGGAATTGCCATCGCGGCGACAAAGTGATCCTGGAAGCGCGGCTCCATAGCGGTTTCGATCTTCTCGATCTTCCGCACAACCGACTCGATCTCGCGGCGCGCCTCCCGGTTGACCAGGGCGATGCGGGCGCCGGTGCCCGCCGCATTGCCGACCGAGACTACATTCTCGAGCCGGCAATCCGGGATCATGCCCAGGACCGAAGCGTGCAAGGGGGAAATGTGCGCACCGAACGCGCCGGCCAGCACAACCCGCTCCACCGAGTCGATTTGCAGGTGGTCCATCAGCAGGCGTGCGCCTGCGTAGAGCGCCGCCTTGGCCAGCTGTATGGCGCGCACGTCGTTCTGCGTGACTCGGATCTCGGGCTCGCCAGCGTGAAGGCGATAGGAATGGGTGCGGCCATCCTCCTGGATCCGTTCCGTCCGTTCTGCCAGTGCCCCGTCCAAGCGCCCGTCCTCATTGATGATGCCGGCTAGACGCATCTCCGCAATGGCCTCGATGATCCCCGAGCCGCAGATGCCGGTGACCCCGGTCGCCTCGATGGACTCCGCGAACGCGGGATCATCGGACCAGGTTTCCGACCCGATTACGCGGAACCGTGCCTCGAGTGTCACGGGGTCGACTCGCACCCGCTCGATCGCTCCGGGAGCGGCCCGCTGTCCCGCACTGATCTGGGCGCCTTCGAAGGCCGGGCCGGTCGGCGAGGAGCAGGCAAGGAGCCGTTTGCGGCTTCCAAGAACGATTTCCGCATTGGTTCCCACGTCGATGATGAGTGTCGTGACCTCTGCCCGATAGGGGGCCTCGGACAGGATCACGGCCGCGGAATCCGCGCCCACATGGCCAGCGATGCAGGGAAGCAGCCAGGCGCTGGCCTCGGGATGCAGGGAGAGCCCGATGCTCCGTGCCGGAAGCGCAACCGGACTGCTGACGGCGAGGGCAAAGGGAGCGCCTCCGAGCTCCACCGGGTCGATACCGAGCAGAAGATGGTGCATGACCGGATTGCCCACCAGCACCGATTCCACGATCGCGGTGCGATCAATTCCGGCCTCCCTGCACGCCTCCCCGACCGCGGCGTCAAGGGCCTCCCGCACAACCGCCGTCATTTCCTCCGCGCCACCTTCGTTCATCATCGCGTACGACACCCGCGACATCAGGTCTTCGCCAAACCGAATCTGAGGGTTCATGATCCCGGTCGCCGCGCATACCTGGCCATCCCCGAGGCTCGTCAGGTGGCATGCGATTGTCGTCGAGCCCACGTCGATCGCGAGACCGTACAGCGCCTCCTCGCGGTATCCCGGCCAGACATCCAGCACGCGGACCGGGTCCTCGTCCGGGAAATGCTGCACAACGCAGGTCGCCTCCCAGCCTCCCTTTCGAAGCGTTTTCTGCAAGGCGGGAAGAAGTCTGTGGCTGATCCTGACCCGCGAGATTCCCCATTGCTCCTGGAGCGCGCGCTCCAGCCTATCGGCGTCGCTGGACGGATGATGCATGTCCGGTTCGGCGACGGTGACGAACCGGAGCCTGGTCGCCACATCCAGTACAAGCGGTCGGCGGTCCGCCGACTTGCGCACGACCTGCCGATGCACCTGGCTCTCCGGCGGGACATCGACGACGATGTCGGACAGCGCAGCGGCCTGGCATCCGAGGCGCCGGCCGTTGCCGAGGCTCCGCTTGGAACGGTAGCGTTCCTCAACCGCATTCCATTCGCTCAGGGAAGCAGGGGTGGCGCGAATCCCGTGTTTGGGAAACTCTCCGAAGGACGGCACAATCTGGCATCTTCCGCAGATGCCGCGGCCGCCGCATACGGTGTCAAGATCGACGCCAAGCGACCTGGCGGCCTCAAGCAGCGGCGTGCCGCGCGGAAACCGTCCCCGCCGCCCGGAAGGCGTGAATACGATCAGAGGATCTTCCGGGGGCATCGGAGCTCCGTTCAGGAGGTACGGACGCGACGTCGGCGCGATCGCCGTCCCGCGCCGGCCGCGGAATCCAGGGTCGGCTCCCGGTAGGACCGGATCCACGCCGCGCAATCCCGGTCGGTGCCCATCAGGACGTCCGCGGCTCGCACAGCGGACATCTCCAGGGGGCGGCAGGGATTCATGATTGCCGATGTCATTCCCGAAGCAATCGCCATGGGCAGAAAGGAGGCGTTTATTCCATGCCGGTTGGGCAGGCCGAAGGAAATGTTGGACGCACCGCAGGTCGTGTTGACCTTGAGCTCCTCTCTAAGCTTCCTGCACAGCGCAAACACCTGCCTGCCGGCATCTCCCAGCGCTCCGATGGGCATTACGAGGGGATCGATCACCACATCGCAGGCCGGTATGCCGTAGTCGGCGGCGCGCTGAACAATCTTGCGCGCGACTGCGAACCGCACCTCTGGATCCATCGAGATTCCGAATTCGTCGTTGGAAATTCCTACAACGGGAACCTCGTATTTGCGTACGAGCGGAAGGATGGTCTCCAGTTTCTCCTCCTCGCCGGTCACCGAGTTGACCAGCGGCCGGCCTTCGCATGCCTCCAGGCCGGCCCCGATGGCTTCGGTAACCGAGGAATCGATACTGAGAGGAATGCTGACCAGTGACTGGACAAGGCGCACCAGATCCGCAAGGAGGGGTGGTTCGCTCTGGTTCGGATCCACAGCCGTGATACCGGCATTGACGTCGAGAACATTTGCACCCGCCGAAACCTGCTCCAGGGCATCGCGCTCAACCGTCGTGAAATTGCCTGCCGCCATCTCCGCAGCCAATAGCTTTCGCCCGGTCGGATTGATTCGTTCGCCGATCACGCAGAAGGGCTCATCGAATCCGATCACCGCGGTTCGGGTCTTTGACTCAATGACGGTGCGAATGCTCATCGGGATCGGCTCCCATGCTGCTCGAAGGAGATCACGCGGATTCGGCGAGCGCGCCCGCCGCCCATTCTGCCGTAGCCCGAATCCCCCCGAAGGGGAAGAGGTGTAGTCCAGCCAGATTCGGAGCGGCTCCCGCGGCGACCGGCCCGGCAAGCGCCTCGATCAGCGCATCCGGCGCGTGGGTACGCAGAAGCGACGCAGCGCCCCGGGCCCGTCGCTTCAGAACGCGAAGGCTGGCGCCGACGCCGCACATTGCCGCAAATCGCAGCAGGGTGCCGATCCTGGCCGGCCCCGCAATGCCGACATGGATGGGCAGGTCGATTCCGGCCCCCCGAAGGCGCGCGGCCCACTCCAGAACCGCCGCGGCATCGAAGCAGAACTGGGTTGCGATCTCGACTCGGGTGCCCGTTCGTTCCGAGAATTCCTGCTTCCAGCGGAGGGCTGCAACCAGGCCGGCGTCGCCGCCCGCCGGTTCGATGTCGGCATTTCCCTCTGGGTGCCCCGCCACGTGCAGCCGCCGGAATCCCAGACGATCAGCCAGACCCGTATCCAGAATCTCCATGGAACTGCTGAACGGTCCATGAGGCTTGGAGATCCCACCCGCGATCACGAGCGCTTCGTCGACCCCGGCCTCCTCGCGGTAGCGGCGGAGCCAGGTTTCCAGCGCCTCGCGGGAGGGCAGCAGCCGTGCGGGAACGTGCGGCATCACCGGAAAGCCTTCCTCGCGGATGCGCGCCGCTGTCCGAACCATGTCATCGATCGGCGTGCCCTCGATATGGGCCACATAGACACGGGTGCCCGGGGGCAGCAAGGCTTTCAGTGAGCCTGCAGACGCAACCGAGCGCGGCATCACCTCGATGGAGTATTCCCGCAGGAGGGCCTGCGTTGGGGAGGCGGCCGACATCTCGGGAGCGACCTGCCTGTGGAGTCGCGGGTGCGTCATGGTCAATCTTCCCGCCCGAGGCCGGCGATCAGAGATCGGATCCGCTCCTTGGGATAGGCGTCGTCAAGCCGGGCCGCTTCCTTTTCGGCAATGGCCAGCGGATCGCCGTCCATCTCGATCGGCTCCGACTTCCGCCAATCGGCGAGATACGCGTCCTCGTCGCGGGCGCCAGCCCGCATGGCTGCCTGATCGATCGCCTGCTGAAATCGCTCGGGGAGCTGGCAGCGCTCCCGGCGCCGTCCATTGCGCACGAGTACCTGGGCGGGAATATCCCGCCAGTAGACGATTACCAGGGATGCCATTGCCCGCGCCCTCCAATGAACCAACCGCTCATAGCGCCGCCGGCATCGCTGGCTGGGCCGGAATGCGACACTCTAGAGTCCTTGAACGCCCATTACCTTAACGCTGCGATAAATCCTTGTAGGCCGTTTGCGTGGCCTGCGGCTCCAGGTTCCGCCACAAGCGCGCGAGGCGATGATCAAGATTCACTGGCAGACGTCCGGAAATGTCTCGGCGACGGGTCGAAGGTCCTCGCAAGTCGACCGGCCGCATCGTGTGGACCGCTGCGGAACACGAGGCATGGATCGCATGGGGATTCACTCTCTGGCAGTGCCTGGCCGACGTAATTCAAACACGGAGCGTATGATTGCACCATTCGACCGGTTTATCCCGCCCGGCAATGGCTTCGCCGCGCGCCGGAAGGGTGCCGCACTTGAATACCGGAAACGGGCCCTCGGGCGACCGGAACTGCCCGGCAGGGGACGCAATTGCGGGTTGGCTCGGTGTGCGGCGGCTTCGCGCTTCCGGGCCGGTGAACGCCGGAGTCTGGAGAGGTGGGAGCGGGACGCCCTTCCAGCGACCCGGCCTCAGCAGTTCCCCCTCCGTTCTCCTGGTAGTTCAGCCGCTCTTCCCGTTCTTGAAGACTTCATCGAGGCTTCGCGCCTGCAGGATGGCGCCTGCCCATGCCTCGAGTTCGGACAGCGGCGCCGAACGGACTCTCAATTCTGCATCCTTCGGGATTGCGCCAAAGCGCTGCCGGCACTGGTGAAGCAGCAGTCCGGACATGCCCTCGGCCCTACCCTTGGCCATGCCTTTCTCTACGGCATCCAGCATCAATGGCTGCGTGATTACGCCCATCTCCAGCTCCCTGTCAACAAGGCCCGCCTTCAGAGCCAGAGCCAGCAATTCCTCCGCCGCGAGATCGGATGTCGCCAGCGCAAAAATCTGAGCATGAGTTTTCGCAGCGACGGACCGGCCACGCGACCCGCGACATCCCTGCGCCACATCCGCGCCAGCGAGTCCCGCGGATACGCTCGCCGCCCGGCGACCCCATCACGCCCAGCATAGCACGCGATACCGCCTCGCGGGACAGATTCCCGTACCGGATCCTCGGCGTCTGCCGCGCAAAATACGCACTGTGCTGCCGCATTTGCACCAGGATCTCCGGGGGATCATCGGACGTTTCGTCGATGACGCCAAGCACGTTCCAGCCTCCATCACCCCCAGTGTCGAAGACCATTGACACGAGCCACAACGAATTGACGAAGTCAAGCCCGTCCAGCACTGTGCGCGCATCGTCGCGAAGCTGCCAGGTGTCCCCGCCACCGCGCCAAACTTGTGCGCAGGAAGAAACAGCGCGTTTGGGCGGCTGCCTTCGCCGCCCACGAGGAAGAGGGCATCCGTCCGGAACTGCCGCAGGTCGTCGCGACCCAGCGTACTGTCGACTTGCCTCGCGGGGGCCCCCTCCGGAAGCCAGCGCAGCTGCCTTGGCCAATGGGCGCGGATCACCCCGTTCGCGCGCACCGGGTCGGCGAGCATCGCTCGGAAGAACGAGTCGTGCACGTGGCCGCCGATGTCTTCGATCGCGGAGAGGTCGGGCATGCGGCAGGACTCCGGTTCCGTCCCGGACTGCGGGCGGGCGGGCGTCGTGGCTGACTCCCGGCAGCGCAAACCGCTCCTGCATCGCTCGGTTTTCTGCTGCGCGGCGGACGGTGAACAGCACCGGGACAGGCTGCGAACGGAACGCCCACAGGCACTCCGCAAACGGGGAACACGTGCTGGCGCAGAAGAGTGACCGCGAGCGGCGCCGCCGTGAGCATCGGGGTTCGCACTCCTGCGCAGAAAACGACCTTGGGTGCCTTCCGTGTCCGCAAGCGGCCGCTCGGCGTCGAGCGATTCGAGACCTTGACGGAGTCGATTCGACCTGCCTTGCGCAAGTGTCCTGCGGTGCGTCTCCACGCCCGCGGAAATTCGTCCGGATGCGCAGCGCCACCGGGGGCCGGCAATCCAACGCGGCTGAAATTTCGGGTACATTCGGCGACAAACGCGCGCTGCGGAGAGAGAAATCCGCTACCCTGACGCGTGGCCGATGTTGAACTCCATCTGGAGCAGTCGAATGAAGCGATCCCCGACCCGCCGGACGCCGGCCCGCGCCCCGTCGCGCCGGCTTGCAACTCCCTTGCGTACTGCCAAGGGACGCAGGCTTTCCTCCTCGCGGTGGCTTCAGCGGCAGCACAACGATCCCTATGTGCAGCGAGCCCAGATCGACGGTTTCCGTTCGCGCTCCGCCTACAAGCTCACGGAGATCGACGCGCGATTCCGCGTCCTCGGTCCGGGCAAGCGTGTCCTGGATCTCGGGGCCGCGCCAGGAGGCTGGTGCCAGGTCGCCTTGGCGGCGGGCTGCGCACCGGTTGTCGGAGTCGACATCCAGAGCATGGAGCCCATCGAAGGGGCGACTCTTATCCTGGGCGACATGCGCGACATTGCGGTACTCGATGTGGCAAAGCAGGCGCTTGGAGGACAGGCCCATGTCGTGCTCTCCGACATGGCGGCGCCCGCAACCGGGCACCGTTCGACGGACCGGTTCCGGGTCGCGGAATTGGCCGAAGGGGCTGCGTGCGCCGCAACGCGGCTTCTCGCCCCGGGCGGCTGCTTCGTGGCAAAGGTCATGCGCTCGGGAACGCCGGATCTGCTTCTGGCCGATCTTCGTTTGTCCTTCTCCCGCGTGCGCCATTTCAAGCCGCCTGCGAGTCGCCCGGAATCGGATGAGATGTTCATTGTCGCGATGGGCTACCGGAAACCGCAGGCATGACCGGGAGGCCGAGGGAGTTGGCAGAGACCCGCGCGCTCCTGCCGGGCGGCACGTCGGGAATTGGCCTCGAGGCGGCCCGGCAACTCTTGGCGGCCGGCGCGCCGGCCGTTCGCATCGCCGGCCGGAATCCCGCCCGCGGAGCGCGCGCTGCAGCTGCGCTGCAGGCGGACGCCCCGCGCGCGAGCGTCGGCTATCTGCAAGCAGATTGCGGCGATCCCGCGGCAGCGGCCACAATGGCGGCCCGCGCTGCCGAGGAGATGGGGGGAATCGATCTCCTGGTTACTTCGGCCGGGGGCAACCACCTGCCGGAACTGCTGTTCCGCACTCCGGTAGAGGATGTCGCAGGCATCATTCGGGAGGACCTCCTGCCGGGGCTCCTGGCCTGCCGAGCGGCGCTTCCGCACCTGATTGCGGCGGGAGGAGGCGCTGTTATCGCCGTGGCTTCCGATGCCGCCAAGGTCGCAACGCCTGGTGAGACCGTGATCGGCGCGGCCATGGCGGCAATGGTGCAGTTCATTCGCGGAGTTGCCATTGAGGGCAAGCGCAACGGCATCCGTTCCAATTGCGTCACTCCGTCCCTGGTGGAGGGAACCCCGCTTACGGAGCGGCTGATGGCGGACGGAACCTTCTCCAGCCGGCTGTTCGCCAAGGCGCGGCCACTTGCAGGGCTCGGACCGACCACGCCGGAGGACATCGCCGGGCTGATCGTCTTCCTCGCGAGTCCCGCCGCTAGCCGGATCACGGGTCAGGCAATTTCCGTCAATGGCGGAATTAGCGCCGCATGAACGCTCGGGTGAACCGTGTGCAGAGCGCCTTCCCCGTCTGAGCGCGCAAGGCGCGGCGTCGCGCTGGTCGTCTCCTCGCCCTCCGGCGCCGGCAAGACGACCCTGACACGGCATCTCGTGCAGTCCGACCCGAGTCTCGAGCTATCGGTTTCCGTCACCACCCGTCCGCCCAGACCCCGGGAGAAGCATGCCGAGCACTACTTCTTCGTGGACGATGCCGAGTTCGACCGCATGGTCGAGGCATCGGAACTCCTGGAGCATGCAAGCGTGTTTGGCCACCAGTACGGTTCGCCGAGAGAGTTCGTTGAATCCCGCCTCGCGGCGGGGCGCGACGTTGCCTTCGATATCGACTGGCAGGGTGCGCAGCAGTTGCGGCAGGCAATCGGGGAGGACGTGGTCAGTGTGTACGTGCTGCCCCCGGGGCGCAATGAACAGCGCAAACGCCTTACGCGGCGCGGTCAGGATTCGGGAGACGATGTGAACCGGCGGCTGGCCGAAGCCGCCCGGGATATCGAGCATTGGCAGGAATACCGCTACATCATCCTGAACGACGACCTTGAGCGCTCAAACCGCGCCCTGGCGGCGATCCTGGAGGCCGCGCGGCAGGAAGGGTTCCGTCAGCAATGGATCCGGGGGTTCGTGGAATCGTTCTGAGCCTCGGACGGCTGTCGAGTGCGCGTGATAGACTTCCGGATCGTGCCGCCGGGACCACGCGGCTGCATCGTCCATGGAGCGGGCAGGCATGGCTGAGATCGGGGAAGCACGCGGCAAGCCGGACGGAGGGCTATACGCGCTGGGCGCGCTGGAGCCTCGCCTGGAGGACCCCGGATCGATCTGGATCGCCCCGGGCGCGGTGGTGCTCGGCAACGTTCATCTCGCGTCCGGTGTCAGCGTCTGGTTCGGAGCGGTCATTCGCGCTGACAACGAGCCGATGCGGATCGGGGAGGGCGCGAATATCCAGGATAGCTGCGTCCTGCATTCGGATCCCGGCTTCCCGCTTACCGTGGGCTGCGAGGCCACGATCGGACATCGCGCGATCCTGCATGGCTGCACCATCGGCGCGGGAGTTCTCATTGGGATGGGCGCCACGGTGATGAACGGGGCGGAGGTCGGTGAGAACAGCGTGGTCGGGGCGGGCGCCGTGATTCCGGAGGGTGCCTCGATCCCGCCGAACTCGCTCGTGGTCGGCATTCCCGGCCGCGTGGTGCGCGAGCTTGCTGAGGAGCAGAGGATGGCCGGCCGCACCGCGGCACAGCACTACCGCGAACGCATCCCGCAGTATTCGCGGGAATTTCGCAAAGCCGTGATTCCTCGATGATTTCCTGGCTTGAAGTCGGAATGCTCGTGCGCCTCGAGTCCGCTCCCGAATGGGGCGTCGGGCAGGTGCAGGCTGTCGACGGAAGCCGGGTCACGGTGAATTTCCCCAATGCCGGCAAGCGCGCCATTGACGCGAGCGCGGCCGAACTGATCATCGAGGCCGAGGATCCGGCCGGCCACCTGGGCAACGGCGATGCGGATTGAAGCCGGGCGCTATGTCGTGCGCCTCGCCGAGAGCGATGCGGATGTGGCGGGCGCGCTTCGGCTTCGCCACCGCGTATTCCGCACGGAGATGGGCGCGAAGCCGTCGACCGGAGCCGAGGGCGTCGAGACGGACCGCTTCGACGTCCATTGCGAGCACCTGATTCTCGAGGACCGGCAAGCGCCGGACGGGCCGCAGGTCGTCGGCACCTACCGGCTTCTCTCGGGGGCCGCCGCGATGGCGGGGCCCGGATTCTATTCTTCCGGCGAGTTCGACCTGGCGCCGTTCACGGCTGCACCGGAGCGATGCCTGGAAGTCGGGAGAACCTGCGTCGACCGGGCGCATCGCGGCGGGACGGGAACGACCCTGATGTGGTCCGGGATCGCATCCCTTGTCTTCCAGCGCGAAACGCGGTTCCTGTTCGGTTGCGCCAGTTTTCCGGGCACGGATACGGCCGCCATTGCGCATGCGCTGTCCTACCTGCATTGCCGCCATCTCGCGCCCGAGGAGATCCGGGCGCGGGCGATCGGCGAGCATGCGGTTCCGCTCGACGTGCTGGACTGCGGCGCGGTCGACCGGCCCAAAGCGATCCGGATCATGCCCTCACTGATCAAGGGATACCTCCGTCTTGGCGGGTTCACGGGGGACGGCGCATTCGTCGACCACGATTTCGGCGTCATCGACGTGTTTCTCGTCGTGGATGTGGACCGTGTGACCGAGAGCCAGCGATCCTTCTACCGGAGCCAAATCGACGACGCGCTGGCGCGGGTCTCCTCCTGAATGAACAGCGCGTGGCCCGGCGTGTCGGCAGCACTGCCCCCGCCGAGCGGTTTCGCCCGGGTGCGAGTTCTCGCGCGGCTTGCTCTGGCCCTGTGCGCCACCCTGGCGCTGCTACCCGTCGAGATCGCCTTCCGGCTGGCCGGCGGCAGCGCAGACCGCATGATCGCGGCCATCTGGAGCCGCGCGCTCCTGTCCTGCCTCGGCCTCACGCTACGATCGGAGGGGCGGCCGATCCGGTCCGGGCTTCTGGCGGCGAACCATTCCAGCTGGATCGATCCGCTCGTGGTGGGCGCGGCGGCGCCGGCCTTTTTCGTGGCGAAGCGGGAGGTCCGGA
The DNA here is from genome assembly GCA_965222665.1 of Rhodobacterales bacterium. GTDB lineage: Bacteria > Pseudomonadota > Alphaproteobacteria > Rhodobacterales > CAZPXZ01 > CAZPXZ01. Next base: position 1,970,201 of record CBDCUM010000012.1, on the reverse strand, counting down.
ACTGGCCTGGCATCGGTTGGCTCTGCCGCCTCGGGCGGGTCGAGTTCATCGAGCGGCGCCCTTCTGCGGTGCGGGGGCAGGTTGGACGACTGTCGGAGCGGCTCGGCGACTCGCACCTGCTTTGCGTGTTTCCGGAGGGGACCTCCACAGACGGGCTCCGGGTACTGCGGTTCCGGTCGTCGCTGTTCGCCTCGGTCCTGGAGCAGGATTCCGCGGGCGGCGATTCGCTGGTGCAGCCCGTCGCCATCCGCTACCGGCCCGAGAGTTCGCTTCCGGACAACTTCTACGGATGGTGGGGTGACATGACCTTCGGCTCGCATCTGCTTGAGGTGGCCGCCCATTCACGGCGCGGAACCGTCACCGTCTCGTTCCTGGACCCGGTTCGTGCCTCCTCTTTCGCGGACCGCAAGTCGCTCGCCCGCGCCGTGGAAGAGGCTGTAGCCGGGAAATTCCGGGATTCCCCGTAGGCGGTAGGCCGGCGGAACGGGAACAGCGAGTGGCCCGCCGCCGCCACACCGCCCGGAGCGGCGCCTACGGTGCGGTCGACTACGCGGTACCCCTCGGCCGGGCGATCGCGGGCGCATTGCGGCCGACCACGGCGGTCGCGCGACCCGCAATCAGCGGATCCGCGCCTTTTACCAGGGCCTCATTCTTGCCCGAATACGGAAGGCTGTGCAGAAAGTCGTGCAGGCAGGCCAGCCGCGCCCGCTTCTTGTCATCCGATTTCACGACCACCCAAGGAGCCTCGGGCGTATCGGTGTAGAAGAACATCGCCTCCTTTGCCTCGGTGTAGTCTTCCCACCGGTTTAGCGAGGCCTGGTCGACGGGAGTCAGCTTCCACTGCTTCAGCGGATCGGCACGCCGTTGCGCGATGCGCTTGTCCTGTTCCCCGCGGGTCACGGAGAACCGGTACTTGAAGAGCCGGACGCCGCTGTTTACTAGCATGCGTTCGAGATCCGGGCACTGGCGCAGGAACTCCAGGTATTCGACCCCGGAGCAGAAACCCATCACGCGCTCGACGCCGGCCCGGTTGTACCAGGAGCGGTCAAACAGAACGATCTCGCGGTGAGTCGGCAGATGCGCGACATAGCGTTGGAAGTACCACTGGCCGCGCTCGGCGTCGCTCGGCTTTTCCAGCGCGACAACCCGCGCGCCTCGCGGATTCAGGTGCTCCATGAATCGCTTGATCGTGCCGCCCTTGCCGGCGGCGTCGCGGCCCTCGAACAGGATCACGATACGCTCGTTCGCCTCGCGAGCCCACCGCTGGAGCTTCAGGAGCTCGATCTGGAGCAGCGCCTTCTCCCTCTCGTAAGCCGAGCGGCTGAGGCGATCCGCATACGGATACACGCCCTCCCGGAAGAATCGCTGAATCGCCCGCTCGTCGGTTCCGTCTCCGCCGGGTACCGTCCGGCCTTCACTGCCTTCGGGATGTCCGCTCATGCCGCACTTCTCCTTGTTGACGTGCGGCGGCCTTTCCCCTCCCTTGCCGGGGACCCCCTCTGGCGCCTGGCGGGTGGCCGGACGCGCTGCGCCGCGCGCCTAGGCCTTCGCCTTGTTTGCGTAGATCCGGATCAGCCTGTCCAGCATCTCCAGCGCGTCGTCGCGGGGGCGCTGGAATGTGTTGCGTCCGATAATGGAGCCGTTGCCGCCACCGTCCCGGATGGCGATCGCATCCTCGTAAACGGAGTTGGCATCCCGCTTCGCGCCGCCGGAGAACACCACGATCCGCCGCCCGTCAAAGGCCGAGCGCACGACATGCCGCACGCGCTCCGCCTGCGTACTGATATCGATCCCGTTCGATTCATAGGCCTTTCGTTCGGCATCCTGCTCGAGATGCGCAGACGGGAGCTTCACCTTGATGATGTGCGCGCCGAGAAGGGCGGCAATCTGCGTTGCGTAGGCGCATACATCGATGGCGGTCTCTCCGGCAGAGGTCAGGTCCTCGCCGCGGGGATAGGACCAGATGACCGCCGCCACCCCCTTGGCGCGGGCCTCCGCAGCGATGGCCGAGACCTCTTCGAACATGCCAAACGCCAAAGAGGATCCGGGATAGATGGTGAACCCGATCGCGGAGCAGCCGAGCCGCAACGCGTCGTCGACCGAGGCCGTGACCGCCTGATCCCTCGGTGCGCCGGACGGGCTCAGGGAGTTGGCGGAGTTGGCTTTCAGAATGGTGGGAATCTGCCCGGCGAAGGAGTCCGCCCCTGCTTCGAGCATGCCGAGCGGCGCCGCGAAGGCGTTCAGACCGGCATCGATCGCAAGCCGGTAGTGGTAGTGCGGATCGTACGCCGGCGGGTTCGGCCCGAAGCTCCGGGCGGGGCCGTGCTCGAAGCCCTGGTCCACCGGAAGGATGATCATGTAGCCCGTTCCCGCGAGCCGTCCTGCCATGAGCATTCGGCACAGGTTGGCCTTCACCCCCGGGGGGACCCCTTCGTAGCCAGCCAGGATCTTCTGCACTGTTGGCGTAACTTGCATCGCAAACCCCTTCGCTAGACCGGATCGCTCCGGTTTCCTGCCCCGGCCTCTGCGCCGCCCGGCGGTGCCGGCCGGGGGAGCACCCGGGCGCCGCGCTCCGGCTCGATCCAACCCCCGCCGAGCAATCGGCTGGCGCCACGAGCGTAGAGCACGCAGGCCTGCCCCGGGGCCGGTGCCTCGACCGGCTTGTCGAAGCGAACCGAGGCGCCGAATCCGCCCCCCTTTGCGTGCTCGGGAAACAGTCGGGCCGGAACCGGCGGTGCGCCGGAGCGAATCCGGGCCGACACGGGCACGCCCGCCGGTCCGGCGTCGCCCAGCGAACCGGGGCCAATCCAGTTTACTGCCGACAGGCGGACGGACGCCGCGCCGAGCGAGGCGCGGGGCCCGACGATCACCGCGTGCCGTGCCGCGTCGATCCTGACCACGAAGAGCGGCTCGCTTTCGCTGATTCCGAGGCCCCTGCGCTGCCCAATCGTAAATCGCTCGATTCCGCCATGCGCGCCGATAACCTTCCCGTCCTCGCGGAGGATGGGGCCGGGCCGGCCGGCTTCGGGGCGAAGGCGCGCAACGAAGTCCGCGTAGCCGCCCCTGGGCGCGAAACAGATGTCCTGACTGTCCGGCTTGTCGGCCACCGCCAGTCCGGCACGGGACGCGTAGGCCCGCACGTCTCGCTTGGACCGGAATTCCCCGATCGGCAGCCGCAGGCGGCCGAGCTGCTTGCGGGTGGTAGCGAATAGAAAGTAGGACTGGTCGCGCTGGCCGTCTGCGGCGCGGTGCAACTCGGGTCCCGCGACGCCGTCGACGAGGCGGGCATAGTGCCCGGTGGCAAGCCACTCGGCCCCCAGATCCAGCGCCAGGTCGAGGAGATCACGGAACTTGACGCGCTCGTTGCACCGCACACAGGGGAGTGGAGTCCGGCCCGCGAGGTAGGAATCGGCGAAGTCATCGATAACCGCCTCGCGGAAGCGCGCTTCGCGATCCAGCACGTAGTGGGGGATGCCGAGATGGTCGGCAACCCGCCGCGCGTCCCTGATGTCCGCGCCGGCGCAGCATCCGCCCGGGCGGGATTCGTCGCCTCCGTGCAGGCGCAGCGTCAGTCCGACGGGACGGCACCCGGCTTCCACCAGCAGCGCCGCGGCCGCGGATGAATCGACGCCGCCCGACATGGCGACGGCCACGCGGGATCCGGGCGCGCTCCCCAGATTGCGGATCAATCGGGACTCCGTGTGCGGATCAGAACGGAATGCTGTCTTCGTCGTCTTCGTCGAAGTCGTCATCTTGCGTATCGCGGTTGCGGGACTCGCGACCGCCATTGTAGCCGTCATCGCTATCGTCCCGGTCGCGGCCGCGGTTGTCATCCCGCCGGGAGCCGCCGCCCTCGGGGCGGCCGTCCAGGATGTGCAGTTGCGAATTGAAATTCTGCAGGACGATCTCGGTCGAGTAGCGGTCGTTGCCATCCCGGTCCTGCCATTTCCGGGTGCGAATCTGTCCTTCGATATACACCTTCGAGCCCTTCTGGAGGAAGTTCTCTACGACCCGCACGAGGCCCTCGCTGAATATCGCGACTCGATGCCACTCCGTGCGCTCGTTCCGCTCGCCGGTGTTCCGGTCCTTCCACGTCTCGTTAGTGGCTACACGCAGATTGGCGACCGCCCGACCGTCCCGCGTCTGCCGTATCTCTGGATCGGCGCCCAGGTTTCCTACAATGATCGCCTTGTTGACCGACCCGCTCATCGTTCTCTCCTCCCATTGGGGCACCGCACTAGCTGCGGGAAGCGTATCCTATGTGTGATCCTTTCGCTAGACGCGCCGCGCAATCCGGCCCGTACCGGAAGGCGAATCGGACCCGCGGAGCCTACCGGTGTGCTAAACGGCGGCGGATCGTCCCAGCGAAGGAATGTATCCGTGCCACCATCAAGGTCTATCAGCGTGCGCGGTGCGCGGGAGCACAATCTCCGCGGAATCGACGTGGACATTCCCCGCGACCGGCTGGTGGTGATCACGGGCCTGTCAGGGTCCGGGAAGTCCTCCCTCGCATTTGACACCATCTACGCCGAGGGGCAGCGGCGCTACGTCGAATCCCTTTCTGCCTATGCCCGCCAGTTCCTTGAGACCATGCGGAAGCCGGATGTGGACCACATCGAAGGCCTGTCGCCCGCCATATCCATCGAGCAGAAGACCACATCCCGCAATCCGCGCTCGACTGTCGCCACGGTGACCGAAATCTACGACTATCTGCGCCTCCTGTTCGCGCGCGCCGGCACCGCGTATTCCCCGGCGACCGGGCTTCCCATCGAGGCGCAGACGGTCTCCCAGATGGTCGACCGCGTCCTTGCCCTCGGTGAGGGCGTGCGGGCCATGCTGCTCGCTCCTCTGGTGCGGGACCGGAAGGGGGAGCATCGCAAGCACCTGGAGGAATTGCGGGCGAAGGGATTTCGGCGCATCCGCATCGACGGCGCGCTATACGATCTCGACGATCCCCCGACGATCGATGGCAAGCGCCGCCACGATATCGAAGTGGTGGTGGACCGGATCGCGGTCCGGCAGGAGGAGGCGGACCGGGTGTCGGACAGCCTGGAGACCGCCCTGGCGCTTGCTGATGGCATCGTACTCCTGGAGACGGTTCCGCAGAACGGGGAGACCGTCCAGAAGATCACATTCTCGCAGCGATTTGCCTGCCCGGTATCGGGATTCACGATACCCGAGATCGAGCCACGCCTGTTTTCCTTCAATGCGCCGTATGGCGCGTGCCCGGCATGCGACGGGATCGGCGAAGAATCGTTCTTCGATCCGGACCTGGTCATTCCCGATCGCGAAATATCCCTGGTGCAGGGGGCGCTGGCGCCCTATGTGGACAGCCGCCTGGATCCGAATTTCGCTCTCGTCATCAAGGCGCTCGCGGAGCATTTCGACGTCCCCATCACCACTCCGTGGAAGCTTCTGCCCGAGAGCGTCCGGACCGGCCTCCTGCACGGGTCGGTGGGCCAGCCGATCACGCTCGAACTGCCGTCCGCAGATGGCGCCCGGCGCCGGGTCCGGCATTCCTTCGTTGGCGTGCTCGGAGCGCTGGAGCGGCAGTACAAGCGCACGGATTCAATTTGGCGCAGGGAGCGCCTGGAGCGATTCCGGGGGCGGCGGCCTTGCTCGGCTTGCGGGGGGACCCGGCTGCGTCCCGAGGCGCTCTGCGTAAAGGTCGCCGGACTGCATGTCGGGGAGGCCACCGCGATGAACGTGGCCGAGGCCCGCGCATGGGTCACGTCAGTTCCCGAGAGCCTCACGCCGCAGCGCCGCCAGATCGCGGCCGCGGTCCTGAAGGAGATCGGGGAGCGGCTTGGATTCCTGGAGAATGTCGGGCTCGCGTATCTGACGCTGGACCGCAAGTCCGGCAGCCTCTCCGGCGGCGAGAGCCAACGGATCCGGCTTGCCTCGCAGATCGGCTCGGGCCTGTCGGGCGTCCTCTACGTTCTGGACGAGCCGAGCATCGGACTGCACCAGCGTGACAATGCGCGCCTGATCGAAACCCTGAAGAGCCTCCGAGACAGGGGCAACTCCGTGCTGGTGGTGGAGCATGACGAGGAGGCGATGCGGGCGGCCGACTACCTGGTCGATCTCGGACCCGGGGCCGGGGATGAGGGTGGCTCCCTCGTCGCATGCGGCAGCGCCGAGGAGATCGCCCGAATTCCGGGTTCGATCACTGGCGACTATCTCGCGGGCAGGCGGCAGGTGCCCATCCCGGAAGCGCGCCGGCCGGGAAGCGGACGATCTCTTCGGGTAGCGGGCGCCACGGGCAACAACCTGCGCGATGTCTCTGTCGAATTTCCGCTTGGCAAGTTCGTCTGCGTGACCGGCGTTTCAGGAAGCGGCAAGTCGACGCTCGTCATCGATACGCTGTACCGGGCCATCGCGCGGCAACTGAACGGCGGGCGCCACCGGCCCGCTCCAGTCCGTGACGTGACCGGGCTTATGTTCATCGACAAGATCATCGACATCGATCAGTCGCCTATCGGCCGGACTCCGCGATCCAATCCGGCCACGTATACCGGCGCGTTCACGCCGATTCGGGACTGGTTCGCAGAGCTTCCCGCGGCCCGCACCCGCGGCTATTCGCCGGGCCGGTTCTCCTTCAACGTGGCGGGCGGGCGCTGCGAGGCGTGCCGGGGGGAGGGGCTGATCCGGGTGGAGATGCACTTTCTGCCGGATGTGCATGTCGTATGCGACGAGTGCCAGGGGAAGCGATTCGGCCGGGACACTCTGGAGGTGAAATACCGCGGGAAGAGCATCGCTGACATCCTGGAGATGCGGGTCCTGGCAGGCCGGGAGTTATTCTCGGCGGTGCCGGCGATCCGTGACAGGCTGGCGACGCTCGTGGAGGTCGGCCTCGGCTATATCCGGATCGGCCAGCCGGCGACGACGCTTTCCGGCGGCGAGGCGCAGAGGGTCAAGCTGGCCAAGGAACTCTCTCGGCGCTCGACGGGACGGACACTCTACATACTCGACGAGCCGACAACCGGGCTGCATGCGCATGACGTGGCCAAGCTTCTCGAGGTCTTGCAGCGGCTGGTCGAACAGGGCAATACCGTCATTGTGATCGAGCACAATCTCGACGTTATCAAAACGGCCGACTGGATCATCGACCTTGGCCCGGAGGGCGGCGACGGAGGCGGATCCGTAGTCGCGGAGGGCACGCCAGAGGATGTGGCCCGCGTGGCGGGCGGCCACACCGCGCGAGTCCTCGCTCCCGCGCTGCTCGGTGCGAGGCAGGTTTCGTGTGCGCCGGTTCCCCGGCCGGTGCTTGACCTTTGCAGCGCCGGGCGCACCGCCGGGGGCGCCTGAGCGCCGCACGCGCCGTGCATTCCGGCGGTTGCCGGCCGAACACAACTCGGTGTCGCTCCGCGCATCATCCGCGGAACGCATGGGCGTGCCCAGCCCGGCATGAGCGTTCCCGGGGCATTGCCCGAATAACCGCGCAACACGGACGGGCCCAACACGGAAGGGTCGCACGGACGGGTTTTCGCGGCGATCCGGCGGGCATCCCGGAATTGCGGCGGTGGCGGCGCAATCCGGCTTTCTCCGGCCTTCGCCTCCCGGCGCACAGCGCGGCGCTTTTCCCGTCAACGCCAACCACTGCGGGTGGCTTTCGAGGGAGCGCGGTCGAGCCCGGTGAAGCGAGGTCAAGTACGGGTCGGATCCGGCCTCGGTGATCGATGGCCGCGCATCCACCCCCCGTATGACTGGAATCGGAAATTGCCGCAACTGCGCACTCGCTCGGATCCGGCCCGGTATCCGGCGCGTTGACGCAGGATCCGACAGCAGGAAGCGCCTGCCGCGAAACGCGCCGAATCACGCCCGAGCATCCGCCAAATCAGTCGCAAACTCCCCTGATGACGAATCGTCTGGACCATTGGATCGCGGACTTGGGCAGACGATCACAGCTTGACATCCAGCCCCGCCAACAGTACCCATCTCTCCGCACCCCGCTGTATGGGGAATTGCGCGGTGGTAGCTCAGATTGGTTAGAGTACCGGCCTGTCACGCCGGGGGTCGCGGGTTCGAGTCCCGTCCACCGCGCCAATCTTCACGATCTTTATTGCGATTTGCGCGCGAACCGGTCGCTGGTCCGGCGCGAGCGGTACAGAATCGCGATCCCTCCGGCAACAATGAGCCCGATTCCAACATACGTGCCGGGCTCCGGTACTTCCTGCCATATGAGGTAGCCGGAGAGCGCGGCTAGCGGCAGATGCAGGTATTCAAACGGAGCGATGGTCGCCGCGGGCGAGAGCCTGTAGCTCTGGAACAAGAAGCTGCCGCCGAGCGCGACTGCCGAGCCGCAGAGCAAGGCCAGGAGCAGATGCTCGGTCTCCGGGAGCACCCAAGCGCCGAACAGCAATCGGCCGATTTCGCCCCCGTCCGCCGCGTGGAACTGGCCCCCTCCAGCGACCAGGCCGAAAGCCATGCTCGACACGAAGACGCCCAGGTGTGCGGATAGCGCCATCTCTGTCGGTCCTGCCGTCGTTCGCGTGCTGCGCGTCAGGGTCTGCGTCAATGCGTATGCGGCCGCGGCCGCGAGCGGAAACACACCGGCCCAGTTCCAGGTCCCGTCGAACGGGCGGAGCATGACCACAACACCTGCGGCGCCGGTGAGGATGGCGCCCCATTCCCAGAGCCCGGCCCGTTCGCGGAGCCAGAGCGACGACATCAGTGTGATGAGCATCGGAGAGACAAAGAAGATGCCCAGGGAATGCGCATACGGGAGGAGCGCTAGACCGAGGTAGAAGGCGATGCTCGCGCTCGCCATCAGCGCGCCGCGCAACAGAAACACACCCGGTCGGCGGATCCGGAATCCGCCGGCAGCGGGAACCAGCAGGCCGATGAACAGAAGACCCGGAATTGCCACGGCCCCGCGGAGAATCATCGCTTCGCTGATCGGGAGGGGAACGTCCGACGACGATGTCAGCCAGCGGATCGCCGAATCGGAAACGATCAGGCCCAGTTGCGCACCGCACATGCAGGATATTCCCGCCCGCAGGCCTCGCGGCGTTCCGCTCATCCGCTGGCTCCTTCACGCCTCGGGCCACCGCGCGCGGCCGGTCGCATGCGCGGCACAACGCGCTCGGTTTCTTGACCGACAGTCGCGCAGGATGGCACGGCCGCTGCCGCGTCCCTCGCCTGAATTCGACCGGATAATGCACTAACGCGCGCGGCGCAAGCGTCCATCCGCAGGCGCATGCCGGGATAGGCAAGCCGTGGCATCCGGAGATCGGCAACTTGGGAGCAGGTGGATTCGCAGGATTGTTTCGTGTCGCGCGCCGCGCTCCGCACGGTTTGACGGGGTGTTTCCGGAGGACCACCCGGCGGCAAGACGCTCAACGCGGCCACCGCCAGGCCATGCAGTGAGGACTTCGCGCGCCTGACGCAGGAGGCGCGGAACCCGGCCCCGGCCGGAGTTCGCAGTGCGCCGCCGCCGATTGACCCGAGGCCCGCGGGCCGCTACGTTTCCTGTTGCTTTTGCGGGTCCGGACTGCGCCGGACACAATCACCTGGTCACCTGGTTGCGGTCGATGGAATCCGTTCTTCGCGAATACCTGCCCATCCTGGTCTTTCTCGGGATCGCCTCCGCCTTGGGCGTGGCACTCATGCTTGCCGCGGCCATTCTCGCAGTGCGCCGGCCAGACCCCGAGAAAGTTTCCATATACGAGTGCGGGTTCAACGCTTTCGATGACGCCCGGATGCGGTTCGATATCCGTTTCTACTTGGTATCTCTATTGTTTATCATATTCGATCTTGAGGTAGCGTTCCTGTTCCCGTGGGCGGTGGCCTTTCACGACATCGGTGCATTCGGCTTCTGGTCAATGATGATATTCCTGGCAGTCCTGACCATAGGCTTTGCCTACGAATGGCGGAAGGGGGCGCTCGAATGGCAGTAGAAACAGGCCCCCTGTCTCCTGGGCCGCCCGCCAGTGCCGAAGCCCTCTCTGCGGAGTTCGCCGACAAGGGTTTTCTGGTCACTTCCTCCGAGCAGCTGGTGCAGTGGGCCCGCACTGGCTCCCTGTTCTGGATGACCTTTGGCCTTGCCTGCTGCGCGGTGGAGATGATGCACACCTCGATGCCCCGCTACGACGCCGAGCGCTTTGGCTTCGCGCCCCGGGCGAGCCCCCGCCAGTCGGACGTGATGATTGTCGCCGGCACGCTGACCAACAAGATGGCGCCCGCTCTGCGCAAGGTATACGACCAGATGCCGGAGCCCCGCTACGTCATTTCCATGGGGTCCTGCGCAAATGGGGGCGGCTACTACCACTATTCCTATTCGGTCGTTCGCGGATGCGACCGCATTGTTCCGGTCGACATTTACGTGCCGGGCTGTCCGCCGACAGCCGAGGCGTTGCTGTATGGAATTCTCCAGTTGCAGCGCAAGATCCGGCGTACTGGCACATTGGCGCGCTGAGAGACCCGGAATGGCCACGGACCACTTGGCTGATCTGCGCGAGAGCGTCGAGTCGTGCCTTGACGGGTGCATGCTCGGCACGGAAACCGCGCTTGGAGAATTGACCGTGCGGATCCAGCCTTGCGACACGGCGTCTTGCCTGGAGGCTCTTCGGGACAACAATGAACTCGGCATGTCCGTGCTTATCGACATTTGCGGCGTCGACTGGCCCGCGAGGGAGCCGCGTTTCGATGTGGTCTACCACCTGCTGTCAATGTCCGAGAACGCCCGACTGCGCCTCAAGATCGAGGTCGGCGAAAACGAGCCGGTGCCGAGCGCGACAGGCGTGTTTCCGGCCGCCAACTGGTACGAACGCGAAGTGTTCGACATGTATGGCATCGAGTTCGAGGGCCATCCGGACCTGCGCCGCATTCTGACCGACTACGGTTTCCGCGGGCATCCTCTGCGCAAGGACTTTCCGCTGACGGGATTTGTGGAGTTGCGCTATGACGAGACCCGGAAACGGGTCGCCTACGAACCTGTGCACCTCACGCAGGCCTACCGCGATTTCGACTTCCTGAGCCCGTGGGAAGGGGCCCGCGCCGTGCGGCAGGCCGAGGAGCAGGACGAGGGCGCATAGGCATGGACCCGGTGGCTGGCGGCGACCCCCAGGTACGCAGCTTCAACATCAATTTCGGCCCGCAGCATCCAGCCGCGCACGGTGTGCTGCGCCTGGTGCTGGAACTTGACGGGGAGATTGTGGACCGTGTCGACCCGCATATCGGGTTGCTTCACCGTGGAACTGAAAAACTAATAGAATCCAAGACCTATCTGCAGGCTTTGCCATACTTTGACCGGTTGGACTACGTCGCGCCGATGAACCAGGAGCACGCCTGGTGCCTCGCCATCGAGAGGCTTCTCGGACTGGATGTCCCCCGGCGCGGATCCCTGATTCGGGTTCTGTTCTCAGAGATCGGGCGCGTCCTCAACCACCTCCTGAACGTCACGACCCAGGCGATGGATGTCGGCGCGCTTACACCGCCGCTCTGGGGATTCGAGGAGCGCGAAAAGCTGATGGTGTTCTACGAGCGGGTGTGCGGCGCGCGCCTGCACGCGGCGTATTTCCGCCCGGGCGGTGTGCACCTGGACCTGCCGGAGCGGCTCCCGGAGGATATTGGCGCCTGGTGCGAATCCTTTCCACCGGTCCTCGAAGACATCGAATCTCTTCTCACGGAAAACCGGATCTTCAAGCAGCGCAATGTCGATATTGGAATCGTGTCCAGGGAGGATGCACAGGCCTGGGGCTTTTCCGGCGTCATGGCCCGCGGGTCGGGCATCCCGTGGGATCTCCGCCGGACGCAGCCCTACGAATGCTATGACGAATTCTCGTTCCGCATTCCGCTGGGCAAGAACGGTGACTGTTACGACCGCTATCTCTGCCGCGTGGAGGAGATGCGGGAATCCGTATCCATCATTCGCCAGGTTCTGGAAGTCTTGCCCGCAACGGAGGGAGGCCCCGTGGTTGCGGAGGACCGCCGGGTCACGCCGCCCCGGCGCTCCGAGATGAAGCGCTCCATGGAGGCTCTCATCCAGCACTTCAAGCTCTACACGGAGGGGTTCCGCGTCCCCGCCGGCGAGGTTTATGCCGCAATCGAGGCGCCAAAGGGCGAATTCGGGGTCTACCTCGTGTCGGATGGCACCAATCGGGCTTACCGGGCGAAGATTCGGGCGCCGGGATATCCGCATCTCGCCGCCATGGACCATCTTTGCCGCGGTCATCTCCTCGCGGATGTCTCGGCGATTCTCGGTTCGCTCGATATCGTGTTCGGGGAGATCGACCGGTGAACGACCGCCGACCCGCGCGGAACCAGCCCGACGGCTTCGCCTTCTCGAAAGCGAATGCAGAATGGGCGCAGGTGCGAGTCGCCATGTATCCGCCGGGAAGGCAGGCCTCGTCAATCATTCCGCTGCTCTGGAAGGCGCAGGAGCAGGAGGGTTGGCTGACTCTGCCCGCCATCCAGCATGTCGCCAGGCTTCTCGGCATGGCGGAAATTCGTGCGCTGGAGGTCGCGAGCTTCTACTTCATGTTCCAGCTGCAGCCGGTCGGCTCTGAGGCGCATGTCCAGGTTTGCGGTACAACGCCCTGCATGCTTTGCGGATCCGAAGCGCTCATCGACATTTGCCGGGAGAACATCGCCCCGGAACCTCATCTGATTTCCGCCGATGGCAAACTCTCCTGGGAGGAAGTCGAGTGCCTCGCGGCGTGCTCCAACGCTCCGATGGCGCAGGTGGGAAAGGATTACTACGAGGATCTCACGCCGGAGTCCTTTCGCGCCCTGCTGGAAGCGTTCCGGTGCGGTGAGCGCCCCCGGCCGGGCTCCGCGGCCGGGCGATTCTCCTCGGAACCGTCGGGTGGCGCCACAACGCTGTCCGTAATCGAGCGCGTCTCGACGGCCAACGCGTCCGTCGATCTCGCGGCGCGGGAGGCGGAGGGGGCATGAGCGCATTGGGCGACGCGGATCGAATTTTTCGCAATCTCTACGGCTTCGGCGACCGTTCGCTGGCCGGGGCCCGCGCCCGGGGCGCCTGGGACGGCACGGCGGGGATCCTGGCCCGCGAACGCGAAGGCATCATTGGAGAGGTCAAGAATTCGGGGCTGCGTGGCCGCGGTGGCGCCGGATTCCCGGCCGGTCTGAAATGGTCGTTCATGCCAAGGGAATCGGACGGACGGCCGCACTATCTCGTGGTGAACGCCGACGAATCGGAGCCGGGGACCTGCAAGGACCGCGAAATTCTCCGCCACGAGCCGCACCTTCTGCTCGAGGGCTGCCTGATTGCCGGTTTCGCCATGGGCGCCAATGTCGGCTACATCTACGTGCGGGGGGAGTTCGCCCGCGAACGCGAAGCGCTGGAACGGGCGCTGGCCGAAGCGTACGAAGCCGGGCTTCTCGGTGCCAACGCGGCCGGATCCGGCTGGGACTTCGATCTCTACGTGCATTTCGGCGCGGGCGCCTATATTTGCGGGGAAGAGACCGGGCTGCTCGAATCCCTCGAGGGGCGAAAGGGAATGCCGCGCCTGAAGCCGCCATTCCCCGCGAATACGGGCCTCTACGGCTGCCCGACAACGGTCAACAATGTGGAGACCATCGCGGTCGTGCCGGATATCCTGCGGCGTGGAGGCGACTGGTTCGCCGGCTTTGGCCGGCCCAACAATACGGGCACGAAGATCTTCGCCATATCCGGGCATGTCGAGCAGCCCTGCGTCGTGGAGGAGGCCATGTCGATTCCCCTCCGCGAACTGATCGAACGCCATTGCGGCGGCGTGCGGGGAGGGTGGCGCAATCTCAAGGCCGTAATTCCCGGCGGCTCCTCGGTCCCGTGCATGACGCGGTCGATGTGCGAAGAGGCGCTCATGGATTTCGACTGGCTGCGGGAGGCCGGCTCCGGGCTCGGAACCGCTGCGGTGATCGTGATGGATCAGTCCACCGATATCGTCAAGGCTATCTGGCGCCTCGCCAAATTTTACAAGCACGAGTCGTGCGGGCAATGCACCCCATGCCGGGAGGGCACTGGCTGGATGATGCGCATGCTGGAACGCATGATGCGGGGCGATTCGGAAATTGGCGAGATCGACCAGTTGCTCGACGTTTCGCGCCGCGTGGAAGGGCATACGATCTGCGCACTGGGCGATGCGGCGGCCTGGCCGATCCAGGGGTTGATCCGGCATTTTCGGCCCGAGCTCGAGGACCGCATCCGCGGCCGCTCGCGTCTCGCAGCCTGAAATCGGCCGAGGAGGGCAGGGTAGTGCTGCAATTGCGCGCTCGCGAAGCTGGAAGCCCGGACTGGAGGGAGGCAGCATGAGCACGCTCCGCACCATCCGTATCGACGGCGAGGAGCTGGAGGTCGACGCCAACCTCACCCTGCTGCAGGCCTGCGAGCGGGCGGGGCGCGAAATCCCCCGATTCTGCTATCACGAGCGACTGTCCATTGCCGGCAATTGCCGGATGTGCCTCGTGGAGGTCCTGGGAGGGCCGAAGCCCGTCGCGTCCTGCGCCATGCAGGTGAGGGACCTGCGCCCAGGGCCAGATGGAGCGGCGCCGGAGATCCGAACTACATCCGAATCCGTCAAGACCGCCCGCGAAGGCGTAATGGAGTTCCTGCTGATCAACCATCCGCTGGACTGCCCGATCTGCGATCAGGGGGGCGAATGCGACCTCCAGGACCAGGCCATGGCCTTCGGCGCGGGGTCCAGCCGCTACCGGGAGGCGAAGCGCGCACAGAACCCCATCGAACTCGGGCCGCTTGTCAAGACGGAAATGACCCGGTGCATCCACTGCACCCGCTGCGTCCGCTTCCTGACCGAGGTCGCGGGCGTGCCGGAACTCGGCCTCGTGGGGCGGGGGGAGGACGCCGCCATCGTGCCGTATCTGGACCGATCCCTGACCTCCGAGTTGCAGGGCAACATTATCGACCTTTGCCCCGTCGGCGCACTCACCTCGAAGCCATACGCCTTCACCGCGCGCCCCTGGGAGCTGCGCCCTGTGGAAACCGTCGATGTCATGGATGCGCTGGGCAGCGCAATTCGCGTGGATGCGCGGGGCCGCGAGGTCATGCGGATCCTGCCGCGCAACCATGACGCCCTGAACGAGGAATGGATCTCGGACAGGACCCGGTTCGTATGGGACGGGCTTGGCCGGCGGCGCCTGGACCGCCCATGGCTCCGCAACCGGTCCGGCCGGCGGGCGCCCGCGGAATGGGATGATGCCCTTTCGCAAGTCGCGGAGCGGATCGCCGGGGCCGATCCCGGGCGCATCGGCGCGATTGCGGGAGATCTGGCGCCCGTCGAGGCGCAGTGGGCGCTGCTCGGATTGCTCGACTCCGTCGGGGTGGCGCACCGGGATTGCCGGCAGAACGGGGCGCCCATTCCGCCGGGCAATCCCTCCGCATGGCGCTTCAACAGCTTGGTCGGCGGCATCGACCGGGCGGACGCGATCCTCCTGATCGGAGCGGAACCCCGCCATGAATGCCCGGTGCTGAACGCCCGCATCCGCCGCGCCTGGCTCAATGGTGCGCGGGTGGGCTCCGTCGGAGCTGATTCGGATGGCACCTTCCCGACAGAGCGAATCGGCGCCGGACCCGATGACCTCACCGGCGTGCTGGAATCGTCCTTCGGCCAGGTGCTCCGCGACGCGGAGAGTCCGCTGCTGATCCTCGGGCAGGGCGCGCTGGCGCGCCCGGACGGTGCCGCGGTGCTTGGACGGTCGATGGCGCTCGCCGAGGCGGCGGGCGCCATCCGCGACGAATGGCTCGGATTCTCCGTTCTCCATGACGCCGCAGGCGTGGTCGGCGGGCTGGAAATCGGCTTCGTGCCCGGCGTCGGCGGCCTCGCCACACACGGAATTCTTGCAGCGGCCCGCTCCGGCGACCTTGATGTGCTCTTCCTGCTTGGCGCCGACGAGCTTGACCTCTCCGGCGTGGACGGCGCCTATGTCGTCTATCTCGGCTCCCACGGCGATGTCGGCGCGGCGGCTGCGGACGCCGTGCTTCCGGGCCCCGCCTGGACGGAGCAATCTGCGATTTTCCTGAACACCGAGGGGCGTTCGCAGTTTGCGGCCCGGGCCGTGGATCCTCCCGGCGAGGCAAGGGAGGACTGGCGAATCCTGCGGGCGCTGTCGGGCACTCTGGGAACCCCGCTGCCCTACGACACCCTTCCGGCTCTCCGCGCCACGCTGTTCGCGGCCCACCCGGGTATCGCCCGGATCGGTGAAGCGCCGAGCGCCGACTGGCATGCCGTGCCGGACGGAAGCGTGGATCCGTCGCCCTTCGCCCCTCCCGGTGGCAGCCACTACGCCACCAATCCGATCGCCCGGGCCAGCGCGGTTCTGGCCGATCTCGCCGCGCGGCGCGAGAGCGCTCTCGCCGCGGCAGCCTGAGACGGCGCCGGAACCATGGACATTCCCTGGCAGGACTGGTTGCTGGAAGGCGTCATCATCGTGGCGCAGTGCCTGGCGGTGACCGTAGCGATCCTGGTGTCGCTGGCCTTCCTTCTCTATGCCGACCGGAAGATCTGGGCGGCGGTGCAGCTTCGGCGGGGACCGAACGTCGTGGGACCGTTCGGCCTCCTGCAGAGCTTCGCCGACTTTCTGAAGTTCATCGTGAAGGAGATTGTCATACCGGCCGGGGCGGACCGGGCCGTGTTCCTTCTGGCGCCGCTGGCAACCTTTGTTCTCGCCATGGTCGCTTGGGCAGTGATTCCCTTCGCAGAGGGCTGGGTCATCTCCGACCTCAATGTCGGGATCCTCTATCTCTTCGCAATCTCCTCGCTGGGAGTCTACGGCGTCATCATGGGCGGATGGGCGTCGAACTCCAAGTATCCCTTCCTAGGTGGACTCCGCTCCGCCGCGCAAATGATTTCGTACGAGGTCTCGATCGGCTTCATCATCGTGGCCGTGCTCCTCACCGCCGGATCGCTCCGGATAACCGACATCGTTCTCGCCCAGGATCGATGGGGCGGATTCTGGGGCTGGTACTGGCTGCCGCACCTCCCGATGATGGTGCTGTTCTTCATCTCCGCGCTGGCCGAGACCAACCGTCCGCCGTTCGATCTTCCCGAGGCTGAATCGGAGCTCGTCGCAGGCTACCAGGTGGAATACGGCTCGACCCCGTACCTGCTGTTCATGGTGGGCGAGTACGCGAACATCGTCCTGATGTGCGCGATGACATCGATCCTGTTCTTCGGCGGGTGGCTCGCGCCTTTCGAAGGCCTGCCCGACGGGGTCTTCTGGCTTGTCCTCAAGATCGTCGCCGTTTTCTTCCTGTTCGCCATGGTGAAGGCCGTGGTTCCGCGCTATCGCTACGATCAGTTGATGCGTCTGGGCTGGAAGGTGTTTCTGCCGTTTTCGCTATTCTGGGTTGCAGCCACGGCCGCAGTCTTGCATTTTGCCGGCATTCCGCCCGCCTCGGCCGGATTCTAGGAGGACGAACCCGTGCCCAGCATCTTCGGAGCCGCGCTTCGCTACGCTGTCCTCAAGGACTTTATCGGGGCCCTTCTTCTCGGCCTCCGCTACGTAGCGCGCCCCAAGGTCACCCTCAATTACCCCCATGAGAAGGGCCCGCTGTCGCCGCGTTTCCGGGGTGAACACGTCCTCCGGCGCTATCCGAACGGCGAGGAGCGATGCATTGCGTGCAAGCTGTGCGAAGCCATCTGCCCCGCGCAGGCAATCACCATCGAAGCCGAGGTGCGCGCCGACGGCAGCCGCCGTGCGACGCGCTACGACATTGACATGACAAAGTGCATCTATTGCGGCTTCTGCCAGGAGGCCTGCCCGGTGGATGCGATTGTCGAGGGCCCGAATTTCGAGTTTGCCACCGAGACGCGCGAGGAATTGTTCTACGACAAGGAGCGGCTCCTGGCCAACGGGGACCGATGGGAGCGGGAAATCGCCGCCAATCTCGCCCGGGACGCTGCAGCGCGCTGAGGAGTCCGGCCATGCTCATCAGTGCCATCGCCTTCTACGGGTTTGCCGCGGTCGTCATCGCCGCGGCCGTTCTGGTCGTGTTCTCGCGAAACCCCGTGCATTCGGTCCTCTGGCTCATTCTCGCCTTCTTTTCGTCTGCCGGCCTGTTCGTCCTGCTCGGGGCCGAGTTGATCGCGATGCTCCTCGTCATCGTCTATGTCGGGGCGGTCATGGTGCTGTTCCTGTTTGTCGTCATGATGCTCGACGTGGATTTTGCCGCGCTGCGGCCGGCAATCGCGGAATATTTTCCGGTCGGCGCCCTGATTGCCGTGGTACTTCTGGTCGAGATCGGCCTCGCAATCGGCTACTGGCAGTTCGCTGCCGGTGCCCCGGCCCTCGCCACGTTGGAGGCAGGCGAGACAACCAACGCACGAGCGCTTGGCCAAGTGCTCTACACCGACTACGCCGTTCTCTTCCAGCTCGCCGGGGTCATTCTCCTGGTGGCAATGATCGGCGCGATCGTCCTGACGCTCCGACCCCGCAAGGACGTGCGCCGGCAGGACGCGCTCCGGCAGATCTACCGCACACGGGAAGATTCCGTGGAGCTCATCGACCTGCCACGGGGCGGGAAAGGCTGAAGCATGCTTTCCATCGGCCTTTCCCACTATCTCGCGGTGGCGGCGACGCTGTTCGTGATCGGCGTGTTCGGCATCTTCCTGAACCGGCGCAACGTCATCGTGATCCTGATGTCCATCGAACTCATGCTTCTTGCCGTGAACATCAACCTGGTGGCGTTCTCGGCCAGCCTGAGCGACCTCACCGGGCAGGTCTTCGCGATTTTCGTGCTCACCGTTGCCGCGGCCGAGGCTGCCATCGGGCTCGCGATTCTCGTTTGCTTCTATCGCAACCGCGGCTCGATCGCCGTGGAAGACGTGAGCCGGATGCGGGGCTGAGCCAATGCATGTGGCGATCGTGTTCCTGCCCCTGCTCGGGGCGGCCCTCGCCGGGCTCGCGCCGCGGCTCCTCGGCGACCGCATGTCGCAGATCGTACCCACGGGGCTGCTCACGATCGCCGCGATCCTGTCCTGGATCGGATTCGTCGACGCGCTGCAGGGGACGGAGCAGCGCATAGACCTGGCGGACTGGGTGCTTTCGGGAGGATTCACGGTCCGCTGGGCCTTGCGGATCGACGCGCTGACCGCCGTGATGCTCGTGGTAGTGACAACCGTTTCGGCGCTGGTGCACGCGTATTCGATCGGCTACATGCACCATGATCCGCATCGGCCCCGGTTCTTCTCCTACCTGTCTCTCTTCACCTTCGCCATGCTGATCCTGGTGACGAGCGACAATTTCCTGCAGCTGTTCTTCGGTTGGGAGGGCGTCGGGCTCGCCTCTTATCTTCTCATCGGGTTCTGGTTCCGGCGACCGTCGGCCAACGCCGCGGCCATCAAGGCCTTCGTCGTCAACCGGGTCGGGGATTTCGGATTCGCCCTTGGAGTGATGGCAATCTTCACTTCTGTCGGTTCCCTGGACTTTGACACCGTGTTCGCCACGGTTCCGGACCTCGTAGGGCAGACCATCCTTGTCGCGGGCTACGCGTTCAACACCATCGAGCTGATCTCGCTCCTTCTCTTTATCGGAGCGATGGGCAAGTCTGCGCAGTTCCTCCTCCACACCTGGCTGCCGGACGCAATGGAAGGGCCGACCCCGGTCTCCGCTCTCATCCATGCGGCAACGATGGTGACCGCCGGCGTGTTCCTCGTCGCCCGTTGCTCTCCGATACTCGAATACGCCCCTGGCACCCTGGCCTTCATCGCAGCGATCGGAGCGGTCACGGCGTTCTTCGCCGCGACGGTCGGGCTGGTGCAGAACGACATCAAGCGCGTGATTGCCTATTCCACCTGCTCGCAGCTTGGCTACATGTTCTTCGCAGCGGGCGTCGGGGCGTACCAGGCCGCGATCTTCCACCTGTTCACCCACGCCTTTTTCAAGGCCCTTCTGTTTCTGGGCGCCGGATCCGTGATCCATGCCATGGGGGACGAACAGGACATGCGGCGCATGGGCGGGCTTCGCAGCCGGATCCCCCAGACGTACTGGCTAATGGTGATCGGCACGCTCTCGCTCACCGGCGTCGGCCTGCCGGGCCTGATCGGCTTCGCCGGCTTCCACTCCAAGGACATCATCATCGAGGCCGCTTTCGCAGGCGGGACCGGCGTTGCTGAATTCGCCTTTGCCGCCGGCGTTGCCGCGGCGGCGATGACATCCTTCTACAGCTGGCGCCTCATCTTCCTCACGTTTCACGGGAAGCCGCGGCATGACGAGGCGACGGCGGCGAAGGTGCACGAAAGCCCCCGAATCATGCTGGTGCCGCTCTATGTCCTCGCCGCCGGCTCCGTCATCGCGGGAGCGGCTGTGGCAGGGCTGATGGTCGGCGAGCACCCGGAGGCGTTCTGGGGAACCTCCATCTTCATCGGCGAGGGCAACCGCGTCCTCCACGATGCGCACGACGTACCCTTCTGGGTCAAGTCCGCCCCGTTCGTGGCGATGCTCGCCGGACTCGGCCTCGCCTGGCTGTTCTATATTCGGCATTCGGCGCTCCCCGCAGCGCTCGCCAACCGCCACCGTGCGCTCTACCTGTTCCTCCTGAACAAGTGGTATTTCGATGAGCTCTATGATCTTACCCTGGTGATCCCGACCAAGTGGATCGGAAGGCAGCTCTGGCGGCGCGGCGACGGGAGAGTGATTGATGGCGCGCTGCATCTCGTGGCGCTGCAGGCCATTCCCGCGTTGACGCGGGCCGCGCGGCGGCTGCAATCCGGCTACCTCTACCATTACGCTTTCGCCATGATTCTCGGGATTTCTTTCCTGATCTCCTGGTTTGCGGGTATCGGAGCAGGTTGATGGGAAGCCTTCTCACGGTCACCGTGTTCTTTCCGCTTGCCGCCGCGGCGTCGCTCCTGCTAATCCGCGGGGATGGCGCAGCGGAACGCGCCAATGCGCGCCGGCTCGCCCTCTTCGCCACGATCGCAACCTTCATCTTCTCGATGGGCGCCCTCTGGATTTTCGACCCGGCCGATCCCGGCTTCCAGCTTGTCGAGGAGCAGGTCTGGCTCGGGATGTTCCGCTACAAGCTCGGCGTTGACGGGATTTCCCTGCCATTCATGATCCTGACCACGGCACTGATGCCCATCGTCATCCTGGCGAGCTGGCGGGTCGACACGCGTGTCAAGGAATACATGGCGGCGTTCCTGGCGCTGGAGACCCTGATGCTGGGTGTCTTCGCGGCTCTTGACCTCGTGCTCTTCTACCTCTTCTTCGAGGGCGGCCTGATTCCGATGTTCCTGATCATCGGGGTCTGGGGCGGTGCGCGCCGGGTTTACGCGGCATTCAAATTCTTCCTCTACACGCTTCTCGGATCGCTGTTCATGCTGGTCGCGATGATGGTCATGTTCGCCGACGCCGGCACGACGGACGTGGTGCGCCTGCTGTCCCACGGATTCTCCGCCCATCCCATCGAGATTGCGGGCCTCACGATCCCCGGCGGCCTGCAGACCCTGCTGTTCCTCGCCTTTCTGGCATCCTTCGCCGTCAAACTGCCGATGTGGCCTGTGCATACCTGGCTGCCTGACGCGCATGTCGAGGCGCCGACAGCAGGCTCGGTCGTGCTTGCCGCGGTGCTCCTGAAGATGGGAGGCTACGGCCTGATCCGCTTCTCGCTGCCGATGTTTCCCGTCGCCTCCGATCTGCTGGCGCCAATGATGTTCGCCCTCGGAGCGATCGCCATCGTCTACACCTCGCTCGTGGCACTGATGCAGGAGGATGTGAAGAAGCTCATCGCATACTCGTCGGTCGCCCATATGGGCTTTGTGACCATCGGCATCTTCGCGGCCAACCGGCAGGGGCTCGATGGCGCCGTGTTCCAGATGCTGAGCCACGGAATCATCTCCGCGGCGCTCTTCCTGATCGTGGGCGTGATCTACGACCGCGCCCACACGCGGGAGATCGCGGCCTTCGGGGGCCTTGTGAACCGCATGCCGTTGTTCGCCGCAGTCTTCATGCTCTTCACCCTCGGCAATGTGGGCCTTCCGGGTACATCCGGGTTCGTCGGGGAATTCCTGGCCATGCTCGGAGCGTTCCAGGCCAACCCGATCGTGGCAGCCTTCGCCGCCATCGGGGTGATCCTCTCGGCAGCCTATGCGCTCTGGCTCTATCGCCGCGTGGTGTTCGGCACTATCGAGCATGCGCATCTGCAGGAGATGCAGGATCTCAGCCGCCGTGAACGCGTGATGTTCCTTCCGCTGGTCGCGGCGACCCTTGTTCTCGGCGTCTTTCCGTGGATCGCGTCGGACCTCTGGCAGGGCCCCGTTGAAGCGCTGCTCGAGCAGTTCCGCACCGCAAACGCGCTGCCCCTTGCGTCTGCGGAATAGGGGGCCGGATGCCGTACGAAGCCATTCTCCCCGAGCTCGCCCTCGCAATCGGCAGCATGGCCCTGCTCCTGTTTGGCACGTTTCGCAAGGACAGTGCGGCACTTGCGCTTCGCGCGGCGGTGCTCCTTCTCGCTGCCTCCGGACTCTGGTGTGCAGTGGCCCCCGGCGGTGCCACGCAGGCTGTGGGCGGCGTCCTGCATATCGATGGCTTCGCCAGCTACGCGCGTGCCCTCATCTACCTCAGCGCTGCCGTGTCTCTCGCGATCTCGGAGGACTATCTGCGCCGCAACCTGCTGCTGCAAGTGGAGTTTCCGGTTCTCCTGGCGCTGTCGGCCGCCGGCATGGGCATCATGGTGTCCTCCTCCAACCTGATGAGCCTCTACATGGGGCTGGAACTGCAGTCGCTCTGCCTCTACGTGCTCGCCGCCTTCCGCCGGGACGCCGACCGCTCCACCGAGGCCGGGCTCAAATACTTCGTCCTGGGAGCGCTCAGCTCCGGACTGCTGCTCTACGGAGCGAGCCTCGTCTACGGCTATGCCGGTTCGACGGATTACGGCAAAATCGCGGTCGCGTTCCAGAGCGACAGCCTTCCGGCAGGGGCAATCTTCGGCCTGGCCTTCGTAGCCGCAGGCATCGCATTCAAGATCTCGGCGGTGCCGTTTCACATGTGGACGCCGGACGTCTATGAGGGCGCGCCGAGTCCGGTCACCGCGTTCTTCGCATCGGCGCCCAAGGTCGCGGCCGCAGCGCTGTTTGCCCGGGTCCTGCACGAGCCTTTCGCCGCCGCCGCTACGGAGTGGCGGCAAATCCTCATCTTCCTCGCGGTCGCCTCCATGTTCCTCGGGGCCGTGGCCGCCATCGGGCAAACCAACATCAAGCGCCTCATGGCCTACTCGTCCATTGGTCATATGGGATTCGCGCTTGTTGGCCTTTCGTCCGGCACGAAAGAGGGAGTGCAGGCGCTTCTGGTCTATCTGGCAATCTACCTGGTCATGAATCTCGGCGTGTTCGCCTTCATTGTCTCCATGACGAGGGGCGGGGTTACCAAGGTCGGGATCGAGAATTTGGCCGGACTTTCCAGAACGCAGCCCATCGCCGCGCTTTGCATCGCGATGCTCATGTTCTCGCTGGCCGGCATACCGCCAACGGTGGGCTTCTTCGCAAAATTCTTCGTGTTCCGCGCAGCGGTGGAGGCAGGCCTCGCTCCGCTGGCGATTGCCGGCGTCGTCGCAAGCGCCATCGCAGCGTTCTACTACCTTCGCATCGTCGCCTACATGTACATCAACGAACCGGGAGCGCCACTCGACCGCGGCATGCGGCCGGTGCACCGGACCGTGCTTGCCGCGTCGGCGATTCTGATGACCACTGCCTGGCTGCCGTTTCTCGACGGATTCGGCGTCACCGCCGCGGCCGCGGAAGCGGCAGCTGCCCTGTTTCCGTAGGCACGGAGGTGGAGAGCGACTGGCCGGCAGGATACGGCCGCATCATCCTGGAATCCGTTGACAGCACGAACAGCGAGGCCCGGCGGAGAGCAGAGGCGGGGGAGCACGGCCCGCTCTGGATCGCCTCGGCGCACCAGCAGTCCGGTCGCGGCCGGGATGGCAGGCGCTGGTTGACGGAGCCGGGAAACCTGGCGGCGACCCTTCTTCAACCCCTGCCTCCCGGTGGCATGGCCCGCACGGCGACGCTGGCGTTTGCGGCCGGGCTCGCCGTCGCCGACATGCTGGAGCGGGAGTGCGGCGTGCCCGCGGTACTCAAATGGCCAAACGATGCGCTGGTTGGCGGGCGCAAGATCGCGGGAGTGTTGATCGAGAGTATGCGAAGCACGGTTGCCGTCGGCATCGGGATCAATCTCGAACATTCCCCTCCCGCGGAGAGCGGCGCCTGGGAGGCGGTTTCCGTGCGCGCGGCGGCAGGCGCTGCGCCGGAATTTGAGCGCGCCCTTTCCGGCCTTGCCACGAGTTGGGCGGAGTGGTACCGAACCTGGGAATCGGACTTCGCGCAAGTGCGGGAAGCCTGGCTTGCACGCGCGGCGTTCCTCGGCGAAACCATCACCGCCCGTCTTCCCGGCGAGGTCTGCCGGGGTGTCTTCGAGGGCATCGCCGCGGATGGCGCACTCATCCTGGCTACACCCCGCGGCCGGCGGCGGTTCGGCTCGGCAGAAGTCTTCCGGTCTTGAGGTCTCGATGCTCCTGGTCGTAGACATCGGCAATACGAACAGCGTGTTCGCAGTCCACGATGGGGTGCAGTTCGTCGCGGAGTGGCGCTGCGAGACCGCGACGCGCCGGACGGCGGACGAATATTTTGTCTGGCTCGAGAGCCTTATGAATCATTGCGGCCTCT
The DNA here is from genome assembly GCA_965222665.1 of Rhodobacterales bacterium. Taxonomy (GTDB): domain Bacteria; phylum Pseudomonadota; class Alphaproteobacteria; order Rhodobacterales; family CAZPXZ01; genus CAZPXZ01. The sequence goes on along the minus strand of CBDCUM010000012.1, from coordinate 1,945,578 downwards.
CTCCCGGAGACATCCGCTCCGCGGTCATGGCTGCGGTGGTTCCCGGTGTGGCGGACAATGTGCACCGGCTCACGGAGCGCTACTTCGGCACTTCCACGCTTGCCGTTGGAGACCCGGGATGCGATCCGGGCATCGAACTCCGCGTCGACCGTCCGGAAGTCGTTGGCGCAGACCGGATCGCGAACGCGGTCGGCGCGGGAATCGCGCATGGCGCGAGCCTGGTCGTCGTGGACTTCGGGACGGCGACCACCTTCGACGTGATTGACGCCGACAGCGCCTATGCTGGCGGCGTGATCGCTCCCGGAATCAATCTTTCGATCGATGCTCTGGCCATGGCGGCAGCGAGTCTTCCACGAATTGGCATTGAGCGGCCTGTCCGCGTTGTCGGCAGGGATACCGAGCCTGCGATGCGGTCCGGGATCTACTGGGGATACGTATCGCTGATCGACGGCATTTGCAGCCAGATTGAACGGGAAATGGGAACGTCCATGCTCGGTATCGGAACCGGCGGGCTCGCGCCGCTGTTCGAGGCCGAGAGCCGGGCAATCTCGTTCGTCGATCCACATCTGACCATTCGGGGCCTTGTGGAAATCCACAGGCGAAACGCCGGGAGCACTCGATGAGCAAACATTCCATCCGCTACGTTGCCGTGGGCGGCGCCGACGAGATCGGCATGAACATGTACCTCTACGGCCACGGGCCTGAGCGCGACCGCCGCTGGATCGCCGTCGATTGCGGGATCAATTTCGCCGACCCGGAACTGGCGCCGGGCGTTGAGAGGATCCTTCCGGATCCGGCCTTCCTGCGCGAACCTGGAAACCATCTGGACGCCGTGTTCCTGACCCATGCACATGAGGACCATGTCGGCGCCATGGCAGATGTCTGGAAGCGGCTCGGCTCGCCGCCCATGTACGCCACGGCCTTCGCCACCGAAGTCCTGCGCCGGAAATTCGCCGAAGCCGGGCATGCGGGCCGGCTTCCGCTCCACGAGACGGCACCCGGAGAACCGGTCCGCTGCGGAGTCTTCGAAGTCGGATTTCACCCGGTCGAGCATTCCATACCGGATGCCAGCCTGCTCTCGATCCGCACCCCGGCGGGCCTGATCATCCACAGCGGCGATTTCCGTTGCGTCTCTGGAAGCGAGGCGGGGCCCGAGGAAACGCTCAATGCGTTCGGCAAAGAGGGGGTGCTTTGCCTGGCCTGCGAATCAACCAATGTCTTCGAGCCCGGCGACGATCTCGAGGAGGCTGACATCGGCAGCGCCGTGGAGGAATTGGCTCGCGGTTCGAAAGGCGCCGTCATAGCGACTACCTTTGGCTCGAACGTCCGCCGGCTGGTTACCCTCGCCACTGCGGGACGAAACGCCGGGCGCCATGTCGTCGTCATCGGCCGTGCAATGCTCCGCATGCTCGACGTTGCCCGCACAACGGGCATGGGACAGACAATGCCGCGTTGGACAGGGTCGGCGCCCAAGGACGCTGCCCGGAACAGCCTGTTCTTTCTCGTAACCGGAAGCCAGGGCGAGGGCAGGGCGGTCATGTCCCGGATTTCCTCCGGATCGCACCCGGATGTCTCGGTGGACGAGGGCGATCTTGTCCTCTTCTCTTCCAGCACCGTGCCGGGCAATGAGCGTGCAGTGCACAGGGTCCACAACCGCCTGGTGCTCCTCGGGGCGCGCGTGATCGAGGGGGAGGCCGCCGGAATCCACGCATCCGGCCATGCCGGTACGCGGGAGCTGAAGCGGCTCTACGAGCTCTTGAAGCCGCAAATCGCGATCCCCATCCACGGCGAACCGCGGCACCGGGTGGAGCACGCGGACCGGGCCTGCGAATGGGGCGCCAGGGAGGCCGTGCTCGCCGGGAACGGCGAGGAGGTCGTGATCAGTGCCAAGGGCGCCTCGTGGGCAGGAGAGGTTGACTGCGGCCGGCTCTATTGCGAGGGGAAACTGCTGCTTCCGGAGGGCCTTGGCGTAATGCGGGAGCGCCGGCGAATGGCCGAATCGGGCCATGTCGCAGTGTCGGTCGTACAGAACGCCCGCGGGAAGTTGCTCGCAATGCCGCTCATCGACATGCGGGGCGCGCCACCGGAGGATGCCGGGCTGCCCGACGCGTTGCCTGACCTCGTGTCGGATTCCGTGGAGGAAGCGATCGACCGGCTGCCATCCGGCCGTGCCCGCGACGACGCCGAGGTGGAACGCGCCGTCGCATCGGCAGTCATCCGGACGACGCAGCAATACTGGGGCCGCCGGCCGCTGGTTTCAGTGCTGGTAACGCGGATCGGAGAACCGACCTGAGAGGACGCGCAAGAACGCCTCCCGAACGCATTCGGGATTCGGCCCCTTGCACAAGACTCCACCCGCACTCCCCAAACCCGCGGGCGGCCGCTAGAGTATCGGCTTGACGATGGAGGTCGCGCGGTCCGGCGGGAAGCAGCGCGAGCGCTTCCCCGCGCGCAGTTTTTCGTGCCTTGAGGCCCGCGCGGGGCCGGGGTGCGGGGCGCCGGCAGGACGGATCCGGAAGGACATGCGCCGCGCGGCGCATTGCACAGCAGGGCGGACGTGGTGGAATTGGAAGACACGCAAGATTTAGGTTCTTGTGCCGACAGCGGCTTGAGGGTTCGAGTCCCTCCGTCCGCACCAAAGCCGGTAGCTTGCGCAATGCCGCCCCGCGTCGATCGCGGCCTGGCATGCGGCGAGCGTTCACCTGGCGCAGTACTGGAGGATTCATGAGCGGTTCGGATACGGTCCGTGAACCGGAGGCCCCCTCATACAGCGGCTTCCGCTCGCTCACCATGGAAATCACGGACGACGATGTGAACGCCGCAATGCTCGCGAAGGCGAGCGAGATGCGGCCGACGTTCCGGGCTCCGGGCTTCCGGCCCGGGAAGGTGCCAACGCAATTCATCGTCAGCAGGATGGGCGCCGAAATGCGCGGCGAGATCTTCCACGATCTCTGCCAGGCACGGGCCAATGAGGCCATTCCCGAGCGGGATAAGGAGTCACTGCTCGCGATGCCGGTGATTCGGGACTCGGAAGATGCGTCCGACACCCCGGGAACCCGGCGTTTCCTGATCGAGTACAACTTGCTGCCGGAGGTTCCGCCGCTGGACTTTGAAGCGATGGAATTCGAACGTCCCGAAGTCACACTGGATGACGAGGCTGTCCGAAAGACCATTCTTCGCGACCTTGAGCGGGAACCGCTCGCCGGGGAGCCGGTGGCGGCGAAGGCCGCGGAACCGGGAGACTATGTCGACCTCGACTATGTGCTTTTCATGCACGGGAAGGAATTCGCGACCAGCGAAGGCGGCGATCCCCATCGCGTGCTTGCATCTTCGGAAGCCGAAGCGGACTCGGCATCCAGGCGGGTGCTGGGCATGGCTGCCGGCGGCTCGTTTTCCCAGGAGCACGTGTTTCCCGGGGACGCCGAAGATCCGCGGCTTCGCGGCGCGCGAGGGGAGTACCGCTTTACGGTGCGCGATGTGCTGCCGCCCGTTTCTCCTGCCCTCGACGAGCGACTGGTGAAGGCGTCGGGATTCGAATCCGTCGAAGCGCTGATCGAGGGACGAAGGCAATTCCTTGTCGGAATGGTGAAAGCCGTGGAGCGGCGTTACCTGCATACGCAGCTCTACCGGAAACTGAGCGGGGTCGAGGCGGAAATCGATCCTCGACAGGAGCGCTCGCTCGCGTTGCGGATTCGGAGCGCCGAAATTTCTACTCCCCAAAACGGAGAACCCGAAGGTGGCGGAGACGGCGACGAGGATCGGAAGAAGCCGAAGGACGGCCTCACGCCGGAAGACATGGCGCGCGCCCGCAGAATTGTTCGATACCAGGTGATGCTGGCGATCCTGACCAAGAGGCTGGGCATAGCCGTCCAAGGCGAGGACCTGCCCCGTGCGCTGGTTGGCTGGACGGTGGATCCGTCCGACCCGGCTCACAGATACGCTTTCGCCCGCGCGGCGAACTCGCTCAAGGAGGATGCGTTTCTGCGGCGCCAGGCGCTGAGCGAGGCCGCGACGGAGAAGCTCCTCGACGCGATTCTCCCGCGGGCTCGGGCAGTTGGGAGCGAGATCAGTCTGGAGGCGCTGGAATCACGCATCCAGCAGGAAAGCAAGGAGTGGATGATCGCCCGCGCGCTCAACTGAGCCGGGGGCAGCCCCGGCTTCCTTGGCACGACGATCGAAATCTTCTGGACGGCATGCAGTTTCAGTCGTAGCATTGTGCTGCAATAAGGAGAAGAATGCATGAACGCATCACAGGCATACCAGTCCAACGCTTTGATTCCGTTCGTGATCGAACAGACGGGCCGGGGCGAGAGGTCCTTCGACATCTACTCCCGCCTGCTGAAGGACCGGATTGTGTTCCTTACCGGGCCGGTGCACGATGATCTGGCAAGCGTCGTCGTCGCGCAACTCCTGTTCCTCGAGTCCGAGGACCCGGGGGTGCCGGTTGCCTTCTACATCAATTCCCCGGGCGGCGTCGTGAGCGCCGGACTGTCGATCTATGACACCATGCAGTACATCCGCTGCCCCGTGCAGACCCTCTGCATGGGCCAGGCGTCATCCATGGCTTCCCTGCTTCTGGCGGCGGGAGAGCCCGGCCATCGCCAGTCCCTTCCGCATGGCCGCATCATGGTGCATCAGCCATCGGGGGGATTCCGGGGGACCGCATCGGACATCGAACGGCAGGCGAACGAGATCCTCTATCTGCGGACACGCCTCAACCAGATCTACGCCCGCCACACGGGGCGAACCATGGAGGAAGTGGAACAGGCTCTGGACCGTGACACGTTCTTGAGCGCAGAAGAGGCGAAGGCATGGGGGTTGATCGACGAAGTAATCGAAAGACGGCCCTCCGAAGAGCCCGAATAATTTTCGAGCAGCAAGGGGAAACTAGATGGCAAGCGACGACAACGGCCGCAGCCAGCACGGCGAGGACAAGAGCGCGATTTTCTGCTCGTTCTGCGGCAAGAGCCAGCATGAAGTGCGCAAGCTCATTGCCGGGCCAACCGTGTTCATTTGCGACGAGTGCGTCGAGCTCTGCACGGACATCATCCGTGAGGACGCCAAGACCCGGCGCTCCAGGCGGGAGGACGGTCTTCCCACGCCGGTGCAGATCTGCGGTGTGCTCGACCAGTATGTGATCGGTCAGCTATCGGCAAAGCGGGTTCTCTCCGTTGCCGTCCACAACCACTACAAGCGGCTTCGCAATGCCGAGCGGCCGGACGATGTGGAGATCGCAAAGTCGAATGTACTGCTGATCGGCCCGACAGGATGTGGCAAGACCCTGCTTGCGCAGACGCTTGCCCGGGTGCTCGATGTTCCGTTCACCATCGCCGACGCCACCACGCTCACCGAAGCGGGATATGTGGGCGATGATGTCGAGAGCATCATGCAGCGTCTGCTCCAGGCGGCGGACTACAAGATCGAGCGGGCTCAGCAGGGCATCGTCTATCTGGACGAGTTGGACAAGATCGGGCGCAAGTCCGACAATCCGTCGATCACGCGCGATGTCTCCGGGGAAGGCGTGCAGCAGGCGCTGCTCAAGCTGATGGAGGGAACGCTCGCATCGGTGCCGCCGCAAGGCGGGCGCAAGCACCCGCAGCAGGAGTTCCTGCAACTGGATACCACGAACATCCTGTTCATTTGCGGCGGCTCCTTCTCCGGGCTCGACGACATCATCATGCGGCGGAAGCGGGGAACCGGGATCGGCTACGGCGCGAAAGTCCGCACCCGGTCGAAATACACGGCGGGGGAGATCCTGAAGGATCTCGAGCAGGAGGACTTGCTTCGGTTCGGGTTGATTCCCGAGCTTGTTGGCCGTCTCCCCATCGTCGCGCCGCTGGATGAGCTCGATGTGAAGGCACTTGAGAGAATTCTCGTTGAACCCAAGAATGCGCTGATACGCCAGTACCAGCGCCTGTTCGCCATGGAAAATGTGGAGCTGGTATTCAACGAAGACGCCCTCAAGTCCATCGCGAAACAGGTGCAGAAGCGCAAGACGGGTGCCAGGGGCCTGCGCTCGGTGATGGAAAACATCCTGCGCGACACCATGTTCGAGTTGCCGGAATCCGGCGTCGCGAAAGTGACGGTGAATGCGGACGTTGTGGAACAGGGGACTTCGCCCTATCTGATGTATGCGTCGGGCACTTCCCCGAAGGAGTTGAAGAAGACCGGGTAGAGCAGGTTTCTGCCGGCGGGCGCCCCCATTTCCTGTATCGGGCTCGCTAGGCAATCGCATCGGAGGAATTGAGATATGGCTGAGTCGATGACGGTAGATGCAGGTCTCGTGCATCCGGTTCTCGCGTTGCGGGACTACGTGGTGTTTCCGGGACTGTCGGCGCCACTGCTTGTCGGGCGGCCCAAGTCGGTCCTGGCATTGCAGGCCGTCTCGCGCACAAGCGCCAGCATCCTGCTGGTCACGCAAAAGGACTCGGCGAGCGACGACCCGGGCCCGGACGACCTGTACCGCATGGGCACGCTGGCGGAAGTGTCGCACATCCTGCGTCTGCCGGACGGCTCGTTGAAGGTGGTCGTGGAGGGTACGGCGCGGGCACGGATCCTCGGCTACACGGACAATGAAGGGTTCCTCGAGGCAGCCGGCGAAGAGGCGCCGAGCCACGGCGGGGACCCAAGCCTGGACCTGCTCGCCCGACGGTTGAAGCGCTATTTCCGGCGTTTCGCAAAGTCCAGCAAGAGTGTTTCGGAAGATGTCGCGGACAACCTCAACCGGATCACCGACGTCTGTACGCTCGTCGACACCATTGCGGCGAATCTTCCGATCGCCACCTCGGAGCGGCAGGATCTGCTGGAGACCCTTGATATCAGCAAGCGGATCGAGAAGTCGCTTTCCTGCATCGAAAACGAGCTCCAGGTCGATGCCGTCGAGCGCAGGATCCGCGGGCGGGTGAAGAAGCAGATGGAGCGCTCCCAGAAGGAGTACTACCTGAACGAGCAAATCAAGGCGATCCAACGGGAACTGGGCGAAGGCGACGGCGGGCGCGAAGAACTGAACGAGCTCCGGAGCAAGATCGAAGAGGTCAAGCTGACGAAGGAGGCCCGCAAGAAGGCGGAGCTCGAACTGAAGAAGTTGTCGATGATGGCTCCGATCTCGGCCGAGGCGACCGTGCTCCGGAACTATCTGGATTGGTTGCTTTCCATTCCGTGGGGAAAGAAGTCGAAGACCAAGATCGACCTTTTCGAGTCGGAGCGTATCCTGGATGCCGACCATTTCGGCCTCGAGAAGGTAAAGGAACGGATCGTCGAGTTTCTCGCGGTGCAGGATCGGACCGGCTCGGTGCGCGGGCCCGTCCTCTGCCTGGTTGGGCCGCCGGGTGTCGGCAAGACCTCCCTCGGCCAGTCCGTGGCGCGCGCTACAGGGCGGGAATTCATCCGCATCGCCCTGGGAGGCGTACGCGACGAAGCCGAGATCCGCGGACATCGCCGGACCTATGTCGGCGCCATGCCCGGCAAGATCATCCAGGCCATGCGCAAGGCGAAGACGGTTAACCCGCTGATCCTGTTCGACGAGATCGACAAGATGGGAATCGACTTCCGGGGAGATCCCTCATCGGCCATGCTCGAGGTCCTGGACCCGGAGCAGAACGGAACCTTCGTCGACCATTTCCTGGAGGTCGAATACGATCTCTCGAGCGTGCTGTTCATTACGACGGCGAACATGCTCACCATGAGCCCGCCGCTCCTCGACCGGATGGAGGTCCTCCGCCTGCCGGGCTACACGGAGGAGGAAAAGATCGAGATCGCCAGGCGCCATCTCATTCCCAAGCAGTTGGACCGCCATGGCCTGCAACGCAGGGAATTCACACTGCGCAAGGACGCGTTGCGGGAGATTATCCGGACCTACACGCGTGAGGCGGGGGTCCGCAACCTCGAGCGGGACATCTCCAAGCTTTGCCGCAAGGCGGTAACCCGAATCGCCAAGAAGCAGGATGAGAAAGTGGTTGTTACCCGCGCCAAGACCGGGGATTTTCTGGGCGTTGCGCCGTTCCGCTACGGAATCGCCGAGTCCGAGAATCGCATCGGCGTCGCGACAGGCCTCGCCTACACCGAGCACGGCGGCGATCTCCTTTCCATCGAGGCCGTGCGGCTGCCGGGAAGGGGCCGCATGAAGGCGACCGGCAAGCTCGGCGACGTGATGAAGGAATCGGTGGAGGCGGCAGCGTCATACGTCCGGGCCAACGCCGCGCAATTCGGCGTCTCGCCAAACCAGTTCGGGATTACCGACATCCATGTGCACGTCCCGGAAGGCGCAACGCCAAAGGACGGACCTTCAGCCGGCATCGCCATCGTGACCACGATCGTGTCGCTGTTCACCGGCATTCCCATCCACAAGGATGTCGCCATGACCGGGGAAGTTACGCTGCGTGGCGATGTGCTCGCGATCGGCGGCCTCAAGGAGAAGCTGCTCGCAGCGCTCCGTGGAGGGGTGAGCAAGGTGCTGATTCCGAAGGAGAATGAGAAGTACCTCGTAGAGGTTCCGGAAAACGTCAAGTCCGGCCTTGACATCATCCCGGTGGGAACGGTTCGCGAAGTTCTCCAAGTCGCACTGGACGGGAGTTTCGAGCCGATGGAGTGGGATGAGCAGGCGGCCTTTGCCATACTGGAACGCGAGGCGAGCCGGGGCGCCGGGAGCCAGCACGTGGCCCACTGAGCCGGCACGTTTCTCTGCCCCTCCCGCGATTTCCGCCCCGCTGCGGAGAGTGCGCAGCAGAGCGGGCGGGTAGCTCAGCGGAAGAGCGTCCGGTTTACACCCGGAAGGTCGGGAGTTCGATCCTCCCCCCGCCCACCAATGCCCGGGCCGGCTGGAGCGCATTCGCCGACATGTTGCGGCGCAGGACCGGCATCGCCCGTTGGGCGGCCACGAACCGGACCGGATGCAGCCGGACAGGAGCCATCGCGAATCCGCGTTGAACGTCCTCGGGAATCCCGTTCAAGGCCCAGTTGCCGGCCAATTCAGGGTCCACGCTCGCCCCGAATAGTACCCTGCCCATCCGGGATCGTCCCCTGGACAGACGAACCCCTCCGCCCTCCGGGGGGGACCAGGCGCAAATGCACATTTGGGGAAACCTTCCGGGCACTCGGCGGCGGCTGTAGGGAGGCAGTTCGAGAATCCCCCCCGGCCGGCGGGGCCAGGGGCGCTCGCCGGAACTTCGCAGGGCACCGCGCCATGCGCTGTTCCGTTGAAGGGCAACCGGCGTCGCGGCGTTGCGCGGTCCCCTCGCCAGCTTTCCGCCCTGCTTGCCGCGGCAGGATGCGGGCAAAGCGACTTGTCCCGGCTTGGTCCGGGACCGGGCATGGCCTGGAATTGTCGGTCTCCACTCGCTTTCGCTTGCTGAACGATCCCCTTGGGGATACAATCTGCGCATCCGTCGGGGCGCTCCATCGGAGCTGAGAGATCGTGATATCGACCCGCCGAACCTGAACCGGATCATGCCGGCGTAGGAAACGGAAACATGCCCAGGCCTCGCCCGTCCAGGGTTCCGCTTTCCGGACCGGAAGCGAGAGACATCCGATGGCCGGCACGCCTGTAGCACTCACTATCGCAGGCTCCGACAGCGGAGGCGGGGCCGGGATCCAGGCCGATCTCAAGGCCATGGCCTCCTTTGGCGTCTACGGGACGAGCGTCCTCACGGCTGTGACAGCCCAGAATACGGTCGCTGTTACCGCGGTCCAGGAGGTTGCCCCCAAAGTCGTCGCTGCGCAGATCGACGCAGTGCTCGAAGACTTCGACGTAGCGGCCGTCAAGATTGGCATGCTGGCCTCGTCCAGGATCATCAAGGCGGTTGCGCGCGGCCTCGAACAGTTTGGCGAAGCGATTGTTCTCGATCCGGTCATGGTGTCGAAGTCCGGGGATTCCCTCCTCCGAGACGACGCGGTGGCGGCGCTCGCCCGCGAATTGCTGCCGCGCGCGACGATTCTGACGCCAAATCTCCCGGAGGCGGCGCGGCTGCTGGGCAGGACGCAGGCCCGATCCCTGCAGGAAATGACGGAGCAGGGCGATGCGCTCCTCGCTCTCGGGCCGGAGGCCATCCTGATGAAGGGCGGCCACGGAAGCGGGCCGGAGTGCCACGACGTTCTCGTGGTCCGGGGCGCAGAGCCCCGCATCCTGGTCTCCAGGCGAGTTGACACGCGCAATACGCACGGAACCGGCTGCACGCTGTCGTCCGCGATTGCCGCCGGCCTGGCGCGCGGCCAGGACCTGGCCAGCGCCGTGCAAGCGGCGCACTTGTATCTCCGGAACGCCATCCTGGCGGCGGACAGTCTCGACCTCGGAGCCGGCCATGGCCCCGTGCACCACTTTTTCTGGGCTCAAAGGCATGGCGATTGAGGTTCGGATCGCCGGCGCCGGCGTCGCCGGACTCTGCGTCGCGACAGAAATCGCCCGGCGCGGAGGACGGGTTTCCCTTGTCGACCTGCGCCCGTGCCCCGGTCCGCACTCCTGCTCCTGGTGGGCGGGCGGAATGCTCGCGCCGGACTGCGAAGGGGAGTCCGCGGAAGAACCGGTGGTTCGATTGGGACGCGAAGCTGCCGACTGGTGGCAGGAGCGGACCGGCATCGTGAAGCGAAACGGCACGCTGGTCGTGGCGCTCTCCCGCGACGCCGGGGAATTGCGCCGCTTCGCGCGTCGCACGCAGGGCCATGAGGAGGTCGATGCAGAGGGGATCGAAGCGCTGGAGCCCGATCTGGCCGGGCGATGCCGCAATGCCCTCTACTTTTCCGGGGAAGCGCATGTCGCACCGCGAGCGGCTCTCGCCGCCCTCGTGAAGCGGCTTGCCGATCAAGGCATATCCGTTGAGACGGCTGGCGCGGACGAGCGCGGTGCCACGGCGGATCGCGGCTCGGCGGGAAGGACGGAGATTGACTGCCGCGGACTCGCGGCAGCGGATGCGCTGCCCGATCTTCGTGGCGTGAAGGGAGAAATGCTGCTGCTGCGCTGCCCGGACCTGGCGCTGTCGCGCCCGATCCGGCTTCTTCATCCACGGTTCCCGCTGTACGTGGTGCCGCATGGCAACGATACCTACATGCTGGGCGCGACCATGATCGAATCGACCGAGCGCAGGAGGATTACTGCGCGCTCCCTTCTCGAACTGCTCTCGGCGGCTTACGCGCTTCATCCGGCTTTCGGAGAAGCGGAGGTCCTGGAAGTCGGTGTCGACGCGCGCCCGGCCTTCCCCGACAATTTGCCGCGCATTCAGTGCCGGCACGGTGCAATCCATGTCAACGGCCTCTTCCGGCACGGCTTCCTGCTCGCGCCGGCGGTTGGACGCATGGTTGCGGAATTCCTGTTCGACGGGCGAATACCGGAGGTGATGCATGAACCTGTATCTGAATGGCGAACGCACGGAAGTCCAGGCGACCGATCTCGAGGCGCTACTGCATGAGCGAGGCCTCGTGGACATGCGCGTCGCAACGGCGGTGAACGAGTCCTTCGTGGCCACCTCCGAGAGGCCGGCGCAGGAACTGAAGGAGGGCGACCGGGTCGAGATCGTCGCTCCGATGCAGGGTGGATAACCGATGCGCGCCTTCTACGGCATGAAGCTTGCGACGCCGCTCATGCTGGGAACGGCACAGTATCCCTCGCCGGCAATCCTCGCTGAGGCGTTCCGCACGTCCGGCGCCGAGGTGGCGACCGTTTCACTCCGGCGAGAGAGCGGCGGAACGCGGACCGGCCGGCCATTCTGGGATCTCGTCCGGGATCTCGGCGCCAGGGTTCTGCCGAACACCGCCGGATGCCACACCGTCAAGGAGGCGGTGACGACGGCACACATGGCGCGCGAGGTGTTCGAAACGCCCTGGATCAAGCTCGAGGTCATCGGCCACACGGATACGCTGGAGCCGGATGTCTACGGTCTTGTCGAGGCTGCCCGGGTTCTCTGCGAGGACGGCTTCGAGGTCTTCCCCTACACGACCGACAGCCTGATCGTGGCGGACCGGCTCGTGAACGCCGGCTGCAAGGTCCTGATGCCGTGGGGGTCGCCGATCGGATCCGGGCTTGGATTGCTCAACGAGCACGGCCTGCGGAGCCTGCGGGCGAACTTCCCGGATGTTCCGCTGGTGGTGGATGCGGGGATCGGGCTTCCTTCCCACGCCGCGCGGGCCATGGAACTGGGGTACGACGCGGTCCTGGTCAATACGGCCGTCGCCCGAGCCGGGGATCCGGCCGCGATGGCTTCGGCCTTCGCGCAGGCTGTGCTGGCGGGCCGAGCGGCCTCCGAGGCCGATCCGATCGAGCCCAGGGACATGGCATCTCCGTCGACGCCCCTGATCGGCAAGGCCTTCCTCGGATGACGCCGGACCGCTTCTATCCGATCTTCGAGGATTGCGGTTGGCTGGCTCGCATGATTCCGCTCGGCGTAAAGTTCGTCCAATTGCGCATCAAGAATCGCCCGTGCCGTGCCGTACTGCGCGAGATCGCCGCCGGCAAGGCCATCTGCGACGCGCACGGCGCGGTGCTGGTGGTCAATGATCACTGGCAGGCCGCCATCGATGCAGCCTGCGAGTTCATTCATCTGGGGCAGGAGGACCTGCAAGCGGCCGACATCGCCGCCATCCGCAGGTCCGGCATCCGACTCGGGATCAGCACCCACGATGACGCCGAACTCGAACGCGCGTTGTCCCTCGATCCCGACTACGTGGCGCTGGGTCCTGTCTATCCAACCATCCTCAAGAAGATGAAATGGCACCAGCAGGGTCTCGGCAAGCTGACGGAATGGAGGAGGCGCATCGGCGACAGGCCGCTAGTTGCCATCGGCGGCATGACTGTGGAACGTGCCCAGGGCGCATTCGACGCCGGAGCGGATGCGGTTTCGGCCGTAACCGATATCACTCTGCATGCGAATCCGGAGGGAAGGATCGAGGAATGGGTGCAGGCGACCCGCTGAACCGCTATGCGCGGCAGGCGGTCCTGCCGGAAGTTGGCCCCGAAGGGCAGGCCAGTCTGGCGCGCGCACGGATTCTCGTCGTTGGCGCCGGCGGGCTCGGCTGCCCGGCGCTGCAGTATCTGGCGGGAGCAGGCGCAGGACGGATCACCATCGTGGATCCGGATTTCGTGAGCCTCGAAAACCTGCACCGGCAGACCCTCTATTCGATGAGGGATCTCGGAGTCAGCAAGGCCAGCGCGGCATCACGAATCCTCAAGCGTCTGAATCCCTGCATCACGATCCACGCCGTTGCTGAACCGCTCACTCCGTCGAACGTTTCCAGCCTGTTATCCGGGTCGGACACCGCGCTCGACTGCGCGGACAGCCTTGCGGTGACCTACATCCTCTCGGACGCCTGTCTGGGGAGAGGAATTCCGCTGATCAGCGCGTCCGCTCTCGGACTCTCGGGATACGCAGGGGGCTTTTGCGGCGGTGCGCCATCCGTGAGAGCCGTTTTTCAGGAGCCGCCCGCGCAATCTGCCACGTGCGCGGAAGCGGGTGTGCTGGGCCCGGTCGTTGGCACCCTCGGCTGCATCCAGGCGCAAATGTGCCTCGCCGTGCTGCTCGGGCTTCATCCCTCGCCTCTGGGCATGCTGATCAGGTTCGATGCCCGGGCGCTCCGGTTCTCCTCATTTCGGTTCGACGGCGCACCGGAGCCGGAGGACAGCGCGTACCGATTCATTTCCGCCGCCGAGATCGCCGCAGAGGACTTCGTCGTCGATCTTCGCGGCCCCGACGAAGCGCCGGAGCCTGCAACCCCGTCTGCCATCCGCTTGGACGTCGACCGCTTCGGCGCCGGCGGGCCCTTGCCGAACCAGGGCCAGCGTGCGGTCCTGTGCTGCCGCTCGGGCCTGCGGTCATGGCAGGCCGCCAACCGGCTCCGGGAATGCTGGCAAGGAGAAATCGTACTCGCCGCACTCGGCGGCGACTGAATTCACAAGCAACAGGAGGAGGAAATTCCCGTCATGCCCCATGAAACCCGCAGCAAGGGCGGCCGGATCGGCCTCGCAGCCGCAATTGCCATGTCGCTGGTCGCCCCGAAGGCATCGGCAGACCAGCTCACCCTGATCCTGGACTGGTTCGTCAATCCGGACCACGGCCCGATCATCGTCGCAGAGGAGAACGGATACTTCGCCGAACAGGGCCTCGAGGTCGAGATCATCGCGCCGGCGGATCCGTCGGACCCCCCGAAACTGGTCGCCGCCGGCAAGGCCGACCTCGCGATTTCCTACCAGCCGCAGCTTCACCTGCAAGTGCATGAGGGCCTGCCGCTCATCCGGGTCGGAACGCTGGTTGCAACGCCGCTCAATTGCCTCCTCACCCTGGCGGACGGCCCTATCGAGTCGATCGCCGACTTGAAGGGAAAGAAGGTCGGGTTTTCCGTTGCCGGCGTCGATGAGGCTCTGCTGGCAGCAATATTGCGGCCCCATGGCCTCGCAATGGAGGATATCGAACTCGTGAACGTGAACTGGTCGCTCTCGCCCTCGCTGATGTCTCGCCAAGTCGATGCCGTCATCGGCGCATACCGGAATTTCGAACTGAACCAGATGCGGATCGAGGGCGTCGACGGCCGCTGCTTCTTCCTGGAGGAGGAAGGCGTGCCGCCCTACGACGAGCTCATTTATGTCGCGAACTCCGAATCCCTGGACCGAAGCCTGATCCGCCGCTTTCTCGCCGCCACCGAGAAGGCCACGCAGTTCATCGTGAACCATCCTGAAGAGAGCTGGCAGATCTTCTCCGCGACTGCCGCGGAGTTGCGGGACGAACTGAATGAGCGCGCCTGGACGGACACGCTGCCGCGCTTCGCGCTCCGGCCGGCCGCTTTCGATGCCGGCCGATACCGGCGATTCGAGGCATTTCTCTGGGAGTTCGGCCTCGTTCCGTTCGAGAACGACCCATCCGACCTGGCTGTGGACGTGACCGCGGAATGAACACGCCAGCGGAATATGGGCAGGCGTTCGCCCTCTGGCGGGCATCCTGCGCGGACGCGTGGGCGGCGTATACCCGCCACCGTTTCGTGGAGGGTCTGAGGGACGGTTCGCTGCCGCGCGACGCGTTCCTGCACTATCTCAAGCAGGACTATGTGTTCCTCGCGCATTTCGCCCGTGCCTGGGCGCTCGCGGCGGCGAAGTCCGGAAGCCTTCGGGAAATGAGGGTTGCGGCAGCAACCGTGGATGCGCTGGTAAACCATGAAATGCAGCTTCATGTGGAGGTCTGCGCTGCGGAGGGCATTGCCGAGGCGCAGCTCTTCTGCGAGCCAGAAGCACCGCAGAACCTCGCCTACACGCGCTACGTCCTGGATGCCGGCTACTCGGGGGGCTTCCTCGACCTGATGGCAGCGCTCGCTCCCTGCGTGCTGGGATACGGCGAGGTCGGCTACCGGCTTCGGTTCGAGAGTTCCCACAGCACATACCAACGTTGGATAGACACCTATGGCGGTGAGGAATACCAAGGCTTGTGCCGCGAAGTCGGAAGCATGATCGATGGAGCACTGGAGAACCGCCTGGGGCCTCGATTCCACGATGCACCCATGTGGGAATCGCTCTGCCGGACGTTCAGGACGGCCACGGAACTGGAAGGCGGCTTCTGGGAAATGGGTCTCGAAGCGGCGTGACCGACGCGATCGGCATTGCGGTCCGGGGCAGCGCGCGAACTGGCGTCGAAGTGCTTTTCGATTCGCTGGAATTGGCTCTGCCGAAGGGGAAATGGACGTGCTTGCTCGGGGTCTCGGGAGTCGGAAAATCAACGCTTCTGCGGCTGATCGCCGGGCTCGGCATTCACGCGGACTTCCAGGGGCAGGTTGAGGCGAGCGACGGCCAACCCATTGCAGGACGCGTAGCCTACATGGCCCAGAGCGATCTCCTCTTTCCGTGGAGCAGCGTCCTCGCCAACGTAACCGCGGGGGCGCGGCTTCGGGGCGAACGGCCAAGCCTTGAGCATGCCAGAGGTCTGATCGCCCGCGTCGGCCTCGCCGAACTTGAAGATCGAAGACCGGCGGCCCTCTCGGGCGGGCAACGGCAGCGCACGGCGCTCGCCCGCACGCTCGCAGAAGACCGGCCGCTCATTCTGTTGGACGAGCCGTTTTCCTCTCTGGACGCATACACGCGGGCAGAGATGCAGGAGTTGGCATTCGAACTTCTGCTGGGACGGACCGTCTTGCTGGTGACCCACGACCCCGGCGAAGCGGCTCGGCTGGGACACTGCATCCATGTGCTGACGAAGTCGGGACTCCGGAGCATCGATGCGCCTCCCGGCGCACCGCCGCGGCCGGTTGACGACGAACCCATGCTCGCATGTCAGGGCGCACTGCATCGGCTTCTCCGGGAAAGTGCGGCTGACGTCAGGAGAGGAGCAACGGCATGAGCGCCAGTGGATGGCGCAATGCGGCTGCGGCAGCCTTGCTGTTCACAGCGGTTTGGCAGCTTGTCGTCTGGCTGACCGGCCTGCCGCACTTTATCCTGCCGAGTCCGGCCCGGGTCGCCGGAGCATTCTGGTCGAACCGCGGCCTGATCGGCGAACACGCGGCAATCACCCTGCTGGAAGTCCTGATTGGCCTTGCCATCGGCTCAGCCCTCGGCGTTGCAACCGCGATCTACCTGAGCCTCTCGAATGCCGCGCAAGCGTTGCTCCGGCCGATTCTGGTGTTCTCACAGGCAATCCCGGTCTTTGCGCTCGCGCCGATTCTGACGCTCTGGCTGGGCTACGGGCTGTGGTCGAAGGTCGCCATGGCGGTTCTAATCATCTACTTTCCGGTGACGTCGGCATTTTTTGACGGCTTGATGCGGACGCCCCGTGGCTTCCTCGATCTTGCGCAGACAATGGGGGCGAGCAGAGCAGCGATCATGCTCCGCATCCGCATTCCGGCGGCGCTTCCCGCGCTCGGCTCCGGGTTGAAGTTGGCTGCGGTCTATGCCCCCATCGGAGCCGTAATCGGTGAATGGGTCGGCGCCTCGCGAGGCTTGGGCTACCTCATGCTTCTTGCGAACGGGCGGGCAAAGACCGACCTGATGTTCGCCGCAATGCTGGTGCTCGGGGTGTTGTCGGTAGGCCTGTATTTGGCTGCGGAGTTCCTCTCGGACAAAGTCCTTGACCGGGAGGATCCGTAGCCAGCATGGTGCCGGGGCGCGAAATCGCCGCAGCACTCCCGGTGTGCCGCTGCCAGGGAATCGGCAACCGAACGACCTCCAATCCGGCAACGCACCTGACCTACGCGCACCGTTGACGATTGTTCGCGACGGCCTGCGGCGCATTGGCATGCTGGCACGCGCAACCCGCTCCGGCAGATGCCCCATGCATCCCCTCCACCGGTTGCGCTTCCACCCGATCACATTCCTTCGTGAACGCGATGCAGGCGCCGGGCGGCCGATGGTCCCGACCTGCCGGTTCTATCAGATCGATGCACGGGGCTGCGGGTGATCCATCGGCATTGCATCGACAGTGCCTGGGCACGCTACGGCGCATGGGGGCGGCACCACGCCGAATCGGTTGAGCGCGGCGAATCGTCTCGCGGCGTGGCACGGGCCGACCGGCGTGGAAGGCCGCGGCGTCGTCTTCCGCGTCAATTTTCAAACCGCGCGACGGCGGTACGGACACAAGCGGGCGCGGCAGCAAATCTTCGCGGGTTCCGCGTTTGCGCACCGCTCCTGACCATCCTTCAGCGAGCCTGTTCCGGCGGTGTTTGCCACTTCCGGTACGATGGCGGAAGCGGTGCGGGAGATGGCGCTGGCGACCGGTCTGATGGCCACGGAGATGGACATGAGCGCGAACTTGATCAAGCAGTCACTGATCATCGATGCCGCGGAGGCGGCCTGGACCGAGGGCTTTGCCGAAGGGGAAGCCAAAGGGAGAGCCATGGGATGCGACCGACATCCACGTGCACCATATAGACCCGGGCTATGAACCGATTCGACAGGAAATTGTGACGCCGCTCGGGCAGAGTGCATATGTGCCGACGATCGACAACGATATTGCCGGGACCGGGGCCGGGAAGAAGGGGCTCGCCCGGGAGACCGACGCCGAGCACCACGGAGGCCTGGCGCCCTACGCGACCTACGTGGCGCGGACCATCTTTCTGCACACGCTGGCTTTCAATGAGTCGTTGAAGGGGGTGGGCGCCGAGGAGCTGCGCCATTCGGAGCTGGGTCCGGTGACCGACTGCAGCTTTGTCGAAGAGGCACGAAAGAGATTCATCGCGGGTTCAGCCTATCTCGACGACAGGCCTGGCGCTTCGATGCGCTTCCTGGCGGAAGCCTGCCTGCGCCAGGTCATCCGGCGCGAGGAGCAGCACGTCGCCGCGGGTGAGGCCCGGGAGTGGCTTAACGACCGGATCAGGGAAATCTTCGGGGGAAACACGTCGGTGTTCGAGGTGATTCCATTCCCTGGCGGATCGTTCAATGTTCCTGACGAATTGGGAGACGGCCGGCCCAACCTGATCGTTGTGTCCTATGATGCGGTGAGCGCGGGCAATACCGTTGACGCTCTGCCGCAGTTCATCGAAAAAATATACTTGCGCAAGGGGTCAGAAGGATCTGCGCTGAGAATACTGCGCAACAACGTGGTGTTTGCTGTTGCGGACGGGCTGGGCCAGGAAGAAATCCGCCGCCAGGCAGTGCGCCGGCTGGCGTTGCAGGAACTCAAGAAGCCGGAACGCCTGAACGATCTGGCAGAGCATCAGCGTGCGAAGATACGGGAGCTCGAAGGGAAGTCCGAGCACGATCTGGCGATCGCGATTCAGCAATGCTACCGCCAAATCTTCTACCCCTCCCGGGAACGGGCCGGGGGCAGCAACGTCGATCTTGCGCATTCGGCAATCACCATTCACTCGGCGTCGGATAGCCCTGGAGCAGGGCAAAGGCAATTTGTGAGGGCGCTGCTCGATCTGGGGAAGCTGCAGATTTCCGGGAACGAGCCGTGCTCGCCAAGCTGCGTGCGCGACCGCACGCCGCTGAAAAGTGGGCAGATAACGACAAGGGCATTGCGCGACGGATTCCGGCGCGATCCGGCACAGCCCATTCTCACCGGCAACGACAGCTTCATTCTCGGTGTCCGGCGTGGCGTCGAGCAGCGAGAGTACATCTACCATAGAGGGGACCTTCTTTTGGGACCTGGCGATCCGGCAGTGAACATCGAGATCGACGAGAACTCGGTGGTCTTCACGATGACCCATACGAAGAACGTCAACCGCTGGCCGCGCGCGCCGAACAGAGACGATGGCGACAAGCCCCCGATCAAGAAAGGGTCAACCCTTCGACTGGAGCTGGCCACGGCGGAACGGGGACGAAGGGCGGAGGTGAAGGCGGCGGGGGATCCTCCTGGAGGACGCTCAGCGGACAGATTCGCAGCCACGGCCGGTGCAGTACCGGTCACGACCGACGCCAACAGAAGGGATCGAAGGATGGGGTGAACGGAAAGCCCCGTCTAGATCCGGTTGCAGGGTTGTGTATATTGATACACAATGAATGAGGTCGTGGAACGCAACAGCGGCAGGCTCATCCGTATGCTCCAGGAGGACGGCTGGGTTCACGTCGCCACGAGAGGCAGCCACCGGCAGTTCACGCACCACACGAAACCGGGACGGGTTACCGTGCCGCACCCGAACAAGGACATCCCGCGTGGAACGGTGGCATCGATCTACCGGCAGGCGGGTTGGAACACGTAAGAGGAGGAAACGATGCGCTACGTATCCTTCATCCATCGGGACGACGCCGGTTACGGTGTCAGCTTCCCCGATTTCCCGGGCTGCGTGTCCGTAGGCGACTCGGTCGACGACGCTGTCCTCCGTGGCTGCGAAGCCCTTGCGTTTCACGTTGAGGGTCTTCGTGACGATGGCGAGCGGATTCCGCCGTCCCGCTCCATCGATGCCATCAAGGCCGATCCTGAACTAACCGACTGGCGGGAAGGGGCTGACTTGGTGCTGATTCCGCTCCTCGTGGACCGCGGTTCATCACGGCGTGTCAACATCTCCCTCGACCGCGGCCTGCTCGAAGCCATCGACGACGAAGCCAAGCAGCGCCGCATGACCCGTTCGGCCTTTCTGGCGAGCGCCGCCCGGCGCGAGATCGAGAGTACGTGACCGATACGTTGCTTCGTCCCGCAGGTGACGCGTGCCAGAGGAGATGACGACAGAGAGGAAGCGCAAAACGAGCGGCGGGAGCGAGCGGGATGACAAGAGATTGCTGACCGATGTCGAGGCGGCCCACCACTTGGGCATCACACATGAGTTGATCTACGCAACCACGCAACACGGGTGCGGGGCGGAGGCCAGAATGCTGTCGACGGTGCAGCGGGAAGGACGGACCTACTTCGACGAGGAGGAACTGGAGAACCTCGACCGGTACCTTCGCCGGCCTTGGGTCGCAGACGGAATAGATCGACCCAAACGGCCCGGTTTCGGATGCGCAGCCTGTAGGGAGATTCCCGACTCGCAACTGCGTGACGCGAAGGAGAGAAACCTCGAGGTGAATTTTGAATTTGCGTTCACGGATGGCCTGGCAACGGGAGGCGACGGGGCGGAGAGGCTTACGGAACGGTTGACACGCTTTGCAAGCGTGGCCGCGTACATATCGGCTGCGATGGAGGGCGAAGGGAGATGAGCCGTCGCCTCGAGAGGATTGTGCAGGTCGAGACGCCCAACTCGGCTTCCCATTACGAATTGCGGGTGCGGCGCCACGGGCCCGTGGATACGGAGTATGAGATCTCGCAGGTTCCCGCCGAAGCAACGCCGCAAGTGAAATCGGCTGTGCGAGTAGCGGGGCGGCGGGGGCGAAATTTCGAACTGGTGGAGCATCGGGTGTTGCAGCGGCTCGCTCGGGCGGGAATCCGGCTCAGCCGGGCCGCGGATGCGAGAAAGCGAGGGTACCGGATTACCGAGGTTCTCGCGCTTGCGCTCGGGCTCATGTTCCGGCCCCTGGCTCCGATGCGCACCCGAGAGAACATGCGCACGGTTGTTGAAGGAATCGAGGCGATGGAGCGAGAGGAGACGGCATACTGGCTCGGTATGGCGATGCACCGTCCCAAACCGCGGCGTGTGCTGACAGCGCTTCGGACGCTGCTGACGAAGCCGCAAGCGAGACGATAGAACCGAGCAGGATCCAGGGTCATGGCGTGCCGGTACGCTGCGGCACCGCCAACAGATTTTCGTTTCGTGGGGGAAGAATCAGGCGCTGTGAAGACGAAGCAGCATGAACCCTACCCCGTCGTGGCGATACCGGACATGCTGGATACGCGTGAGCAACGAGGAACGCGTACGAAATTCTGGGCGCAGATCGAGGCGGACACTGAGCGGTGGCTGCTCAAGATTCCGAGGCCGGGAGTCGGTGAGCACTGGGCGGAAAAGATCACGGCCGAAGTGGGCGGACTCATTGGCGTTGAGTGTGCGCAGGTCGAACTGGCACGCTATGCCGAACACGCCGTGTTCGGTCCCGGGGAAGGCCGGAGCCTGGAAGATCGGCCGGGGCGCGGGATGGAACGGACCGGTCTGGCGACCATCTGCAAGTCATTCCTCCCATGGGAGTATGTTGAGGAGACGACGTACTTTTTCTTCCACGGTTGGGAGGAAATGCAGTTCGTAGTCGAAGGACACGATACCAGCCTCAGATTTGGCCAACGGAATCACAGCATCAAGAACATCTCGATCGCAACGGCGGAGCCAGTAGCCGTGCAGAACCGGAATTCGATGCCACGATGGGACGACGCTCTGGAGCAACGGGTATCGTACGCCTTGCTCGGTGGACTCGTGGACAGGCATCACGAGAACTGGATGATTGTCTATGTGGTTGATTTTGGAAACGCATTCATAGAGGTTTTGCCGTCGTTCGACCATGCGTCGTCCTTGGGACGCGAGCTGACCGACGAGAAGCGTCGCCGCGTTCTGGAGTCTGACGGCGTACGGCGCTGTCTGGAACGGAGCAGGGGCGCTGTATGTGTTGACAACCGACGCAGGCGGGCGCCCTCGCCGCTACGGCTGGCCCGTATGCTGCGCCGATGGATGCCTGGACTTGCGGCCCGTACACTCGACCGCATCCGCGATCCTTGCGAGCGGGATATTCGAACAGCCGTTGAGAGGGTTCCTCCCGGCTTCATGTCTGCTGTGGCGAAGGAATTCGCTTGCCAGGTGGTCATGATCGGCAGGCAGGAATTGTTGCGGAGCGCCCGATGACAACACTGTACCTGGCATGGCAGCATCCACCGAGCCGTCGGTGGTTTCCGGTTGGACGGCTTGTCCGCCGCCAATGCGGCGCAGAGGAGTTCGAGTTCGCGTATGTGCAGGGGGCGAAGGAAGCCGAAGCGACGGTCGGGTTCAGGGTGATTCCGGAATTTCCGAGCTTCGACCGACGATATCGCGCGTCCGCGCTGTTCCCCACATTCCGGAATCGGGCCATGAACGCGAGCCGGGAGGATCGCGCAGAATATCTTCTTCAGTTGGGACTCGACGCACAGGGGACCGACGAATTGAAGGAGCTGTCGGTGTCCGGGGGCCGGAGTTTCTCGGACAGTTACGAGGTCTTTCCGGGGATTGAGCCAGACCCGAAAGGAAAGTTCCACGCAATGTTGGCCCTGCACGGGCTTCGGCACACGAACGCGAGGTCGATTCAGGCCGTGCAAGAGCTGCGGGCGGGCGAGGAGCTGGGGGTCGCGCTCGAAATCAACAACCCGGTTACAGGGTACGCGTTACTGGTGCATACGCGGGACTACCACACGCTGGGATGGTTGCCGAGATACATCGCAGAAGGGATTCATGAAAGCACTGATTGGGAGACGCTCGACGCAAAAGTTACGGTCGCGCGGGTGAATCCCTGTGCGCCGTTGAGCCAGCGGCTGATGGTGAATTTCAGCGGTCGGCTGCCGCCTGGCGTCAAACCGATGCGCGACCTGGAGCAGTTCCAGCCGATTGCCGATGCAAGCGTGAAAGTTGCTGATTCGGCAGCGGATCAACCCTTCGGAACCAATCGAACCACTACGATCCTGAAGGAACGGGATGCCGGACACCCGCCTCATCGAACGCTGGCTTCCAATCGCGGAACTCGGAATTGAAAGCACGCGGGAGCGGACACCCTTGACGCCGTTCCCGGCGCCTGCCTTACCGGCTTCATGTCTGGTGGGCCCGCCGACCGCTGGTTGCGCCTCGGGCAGCCGTGCTTGCCTCCCGTTTTCCCGGCGGGCGCCAACCGGGAGAAGTTTCTTCACGTGCTCGGGATTCATGGGGACCTGTCCAGACGCGCCCGGTTCCGGCAACGCAAGGATCCTCCGCCTGAACGGCCTCGGCCTCCGCAGTTCCACGATCGGGTGGACCACGGCCGTGCCCAGGACCTTTCAAGAGACGGCCCCTTGCCGTCTTGGCCATGAATCTGCGAGCCGGGTACCTTGCCTTGCCAGGACACCGCCTGGTGCGCAACGAGTGTGAACCCTCCTGCCCCTGGCAAGCACGAACTGCCACGCGGGATCATTCATACTTCGTGACTCCGCCGGAGGGCCCGGTGCGGCGGTGCTACCCAGACCTTCCGCGCAACGGCCAACGGAAGTCGGTATAACGGGGCTATCCGGGAGGAGCCCACGCGGCTGACTTCCGAACAAAGGCGCAGCAACCCATCACCTCCTTTGGCAGGCTGAAACAAGCGCCTGGCCAAGGCCGATCCGTCCCGGAGGCCGAAGCCTGGCATCGAAAGGGCAGGGGATGACAACCGGAATTCTGGTCTGCGGGCATGGGTCCCGCTCGCAGGCGGCCGTGGACGAGTTCGCCACCGTTGCCCGCCGTCTCCGGAACCATTTCCCGAACATGCCGGTGGAGCACGGCTACCTCGAGTTTGCCAACCCCGTGCTCCGCGAAGGCCTGGACCGTCTCCGGGCGCAGGGGTGCGGCCATATCCTTGCCGTGCCGGGCATGCTGTTCGCGGCGATGCACGCCAAGAACGATATTCCCTCGGTGCTGAACACTTATTCGGCTGCTCACGGCGTGCGGGTGGAATACGGCCGCGAACTGGGCGTCGATCCGAAAATGGTCCAGGCGGCGGGCGACCGCATCTCGGCGGCAATGGACGAGGCTGACCGGCGCTTCGGGACCACCTCGCCGGAGGAGACTTGCCTCGTCGTCGTCGGTCGTGGCGCGTCCGACCCCGACGCAAACGGCAATGTCGCGAAAATCGCGCGCATTCTGCAGGAGGGCATGGGATTCGGCTGGTTGGAGACTTGCTTTTCCGGTGTGACGTTTCCTCTCGTCGAGCCGTGCCTTCGGCATGCAACGCTACTGGGTTACCGGCGCATCGTTGTCTTTCCGTATTTCCTGTTCACCGGCGTGCTTGTTGACCGAATCTACGGCTTCGCGCGTGAAGCGGCTCGGACCCACCCCGAAATCCAGCTCCAGCTGGCCGGATATCTGAACGACCATCCCAAGGTCATCGAGACCTTCGCAGACCGCGTGCGGGAGATCGGAAGCGGCGAGAACCTGATGAATTGCACCATGTGCAAGTATCGTGCGCAGGTGCTGGGTTTCGAGGCCGAAGTCGGATTGGATCAGGAGTCGCACCATCATCATGTGGAAGGGCAGGGTGCCCACGCACCGGGGATGCGCGTGGAAGACTGCCTCGACTGCGATGACTTCTGCACGGGTGCCTGCCGGCTCAGAATGGCCGACGCAGCGGAACGGCATATTCATCCAGTCGGCGACGGCGAGGACAATGGCGGGCTGGGTCACATTCACCATCACGGGCACGAACACACGCACTGTGGCGGGCATGACGATGGGCAGCACGCCCATCATCACCCGCCGTATCCTCATTCAAAGCACCCGCACGGCCCCGAGAGCGTGCGGATCCGTCTGGCGAGTCCGGCGGGCGCACGGCACGGGCCGGAGGAGGCCGCCGGGGAACTCGCGGCTCGCGCCGGCAAGCCGCCAAGTATCCGGTGGGAAGCGGATCCGGCGAGCATCTACCGGCAGTCCTTCCAGGAGATCAGCCGACTTTGCGACCTGTCCCGTCTGCCGGAGCCCCTGCGTCCGGTAGCGGCGCGCATGGTTCACGCCTGCGGCATGCCGGATCTCCTCGGCGATCTTTCCCATTCGCCAGGCGCCGCCGAGTGCGCGGTGGAGGCACTCCGGCGGAGGGCTCCCGTGTTCTGCGACAGCGAGATGACACGTACCGGAATTCTGCGTCCGCATCGGGATCGCTTCCAGCCGGAGCTCACTCTGCACAACGAATGGTCCTCCAGACTCTCCGATACCTGGGGAATTACGCGGTCCGCGGCCGCAGTCGAACTATGGCGTCCGCGCATCGAAGGAGCCGTGGTGCTGATCGGAAACGCTCCCACTGCGCTCTACCACCTGCTAGCACGGCTGGAAGAAGGCTGGCCGCGCCCGGCTTTCATTCTCGGCGTTCCCGTAGGGTTCGTTGGCGCCGAAGAAAGCAAGCGCCGACTGGCCGGAAACGCTTTCGGCGTTCCATTCCTGACCGTACTGGGCAGGCGAGGCGGTTCCGCAATGGCGGCCGCCGGGTTCAATGCCCTGGCGGGCGCAGCCTGCAACGGCGCGAAGGACATCCCGTGATCGACGTGATCGGGATGGGTGCGGATGGTCCGCAGGGGCTCGCCCCTGAGCCGAAGAAGTGTCTGGACGAGGCTGATCTCGTTGTTGCCAGCCCAAGGCTGCATGGCCTGATGCCGACACTGCCGGGCACCCGCATCGAATGGCCCACGCCCATCACGGATGCGGCGTGCTTGCTCCAGAGCCGTCCGGAAGCCCGAATCGTGGGTGTCGTCTCAGGCGATCCTCTCTGGTATTCCGTTGGCAATCTGCTGGCGCGCACGCACGCGTCCGATGCATGCCGGTTCCATCCTCATGTCTCGTCATTCCAGATCGCAGCCTGCCGTCTGGGCTGGGCCATGTCCGAAGTTGCCTGCGCCACCGTGCATGGGCGCGCGATCCGACGGATCGCTCCACTCCTGGGCAACGGGCAACGCATTCTGTTGTTCACATCCGGCGGACGGGCCCCCGCGGAAATTGCACAATATCTCGTCGACTCCGGCTACGGCGCAACGCGCCTAACCGTTCTCGCCAATCTTGGTGGTCCCGGAGAATCGCGCCAGGCCGGAGTTGCGTCGGAGTGGTCCGGGCGATGCGAGGAATTCCATATCCTCGCCCTTGAAATCCTGGCCTCCGGATGCACGCAGGCTCCGGGTCGCGCCCCGGGGCTTCCAGACTCCGCCTTTCGCCACGACGGACAGCTGACAAAGCAGAATGTGCGTGCCGCTACGCTCGCCAAGCTCCGTCCCATGCCTGGCGAGCTTCTTTGGGACCTTGGCTGCGGATGTGGTTCCGTGGCAATTGAATGGCTGCGCGGTGCGCCGGGCACCCGCGCCATCGGCATCGACCGCACGCCGGAACGGCTCGAACTGACGCGCCGGAATGCGGATACACTTGGCGCGGATGGAATTTCCCTCATCCAGGGCGACGTCCATACTGCGTTGGACTGGCCAGATTCTCCCGATGCCGTATTCATTGGCGGCGGCCTTTCCCCCGAGCTGATCGATGGCGCCTGGTCCCGGTTGCAAAGCAATGGGCGGCTGGTCGCCAATTGCGTGACATGGGACTCGGAGCGCATGCTCCATGCGGCGCTCGAGCGGTTCGGTGGCACGCTGAGCAGGCATTCCGTCGAGACCTTCGGACTCTTGGGCGGCCGAGGCGCATGGCTGCCGTCCATTCCGGTTACCCAATGGAGTGTCGAAAAATTCCGGGAACTCTGACCGGTGTGGGCGTGGGGCCCGGAGACCCGCAGTTGATGACGCTGCGAGCAGCCGAAGTGGTGCGCAATGCAGATTGCGTCGCATGGATGGCCACCCGGCCCGGCCGGAGCCGTGCCCGCGAGACCGCCGCTGCGTGGATCGCCGAGCACGCCCGGACCCTCGAATTCACGCTTCCGATGGATGCGGACCCACGTCCGGCCGAGCGCATATACGATCAGGCCGCAACGAGGATCGCGGATGAATTGCGGTTGAATCGCGATGTCGCCTGTCTCTGCGAGGGGGATCCGATGTTTTACGGGTCCTTCATGTATTTGCATGCGCGTCTTCACACCAAGTATCCGGTCCGGATCGTGCCGGGAGTCTCCTCCGTCGCGGCAGCCAGCGCCTCCATTGGCGTTGCGCTCGCAGCAAGGGACGATCGCTTTGGTGTCGTTCCTGCATCGCTGGATGACGCGTCCCTCCGGGCCGCGGCGAGCGCCTTCGAGACGGTCGCTTTCCTAAAGGTCGGGCGCCACCTTTCCCGGCTTCGGCACATTCTCGAAGACTGCGGCGTCACCGGGCAGGCCGCTTTCGTCGAAGATGCCTCGCTGGCTTCAGAAACGGCCTGCCCGCTGTCGCGTGCACCTGCGCGGGCTTCCTATTTCTCCATGGTTGTTCTCCGCCGCGGGAAGGCAAGCTCCCTGTGAGCGAGTCCGGACGACCGGTCGTACTTTGCCTCGCGGAGACCGGACTCGAGGTTGCGGCATGCGCCGCGCAAGTACTCGGCGCCGAGTTGTGCGTCCGCAAGGGCGTAACTGCCAGCGCGACCCAGTTCTCGCGTACGGCCCCGTTCCTTCGCGAAGTGTTTCTCGCCAGACGAAGCATCGTGGGAGTCTGCGCAGTGGGGATTCTCATCCGCGCCCTTGCGCCCTGCCTCGGCGCCAAGCGGGACGATCCCCCGGTAGTGGTCGGCTCTGAGACTGGTTCAAGCTGGATCCCCCTCCTCGGCGGCCATCGCGGCGCCAACGCCCTCGCGTCCCGGCTGGCTGCCGCGCTGGGCGGTCATGCAGCCATCACAACTGCGGGAGACCTGCGTTTCGGCGCGGCGCTCGATGAGCCCCCTCCGGGTTGGAGCATGGTTCACGGAGAACGGGCCGGCCCGCTCATGGCGTCACTGCTGGCGGGCGGGTCACTGTCGATCGGGGGGCCCGATGTCAGCCTCGCGGATTGGCTCACCGCCTATCCAGGGCGGGCGGGTCCGTTGGATGTGGTCGCCGGCATGGGGCCGGTTCCCGAGGGATGCCTTGGATTCGTTCCCCGCCGCGCCGCGCTTGGCGTCGGTTGCATCCGCGGCTGCGCCCCGGATGCGCTCCAGGAACTGGCGGGCGCGGTGCTCGAGGAAGCAGGCATTGTGCCCGAGGCGCTCTGCGGCGTTTTTTCCCTTGACCTCAAGGCGGACGAGCCGGCTGTGGTCGCGCTTGCAAAGTCGCTGCGGGTTCCCGCCCGGTTCTTTTCTGCGACGGACCTGGAGGCGGAAACCCAACGCGTCGCCAACCCCTCGAAAGCAGTATTCCGGGAGGTAGGCTGCCACAGCGTGGCCGAGGCGGCCGCCCTCGCGGGCGCGGGCCGGAGCGCCGCCCTTCGGATCGAAAAGCGGAAGTGCGCGGAAGCGACCTGCGCTCTCGCCATCGCTACGCATCCCATCGCTGATCCGCCGGGGAGGAGCCGCGGCCGGTTGATGCTCGTATCCGCCGGACCCGGTGCGGCGGCCTGGCGCACACCGGAAGCCTCCGGAATGATCGCGCAGGCGGAGGAGCTGGTGGGGTACGGGCCCTATATCGAACTCCTGGGGCCGACAGCAAAGGCGAAGGCCGCGACGCCGTTTCCAATTGGCGCCGAAGAAGACCGGTGCCGCTACGCAATCGAGCGCGCCGCCGAAGGGCGCCGTGTGGCGCTCGTCTGTTCCGGCGATGCCGGCATCTATGCGATGGCGTCCCTTGTATTCGAGATGCTCGATCGCGATGGGGCCGGCCTGGGCGCGGGGGCGCGGGCTGTCGAGGTGGTAGTGGGCCCCGGCCTGACCGCCGCCTCCGCTGCCGCCGCGCGAATCGGCGCCCCTCTCGGACATGACTTCTGCGCGATATCCCTCTCTGATCTGCTCACACCGCGCGAGACGATCCTGAATCGCGTTACCTCCGCGGCCACCGGCGACTACGTGATCGCGTTCTACAATCCGGCATCCCGGCGGCGCCGGACCCTCCTCGAGGAGGCCAGGGACGTACTTCTTCGATTCCGGCCACCGGAAACGCCCGTGGCCATTGCACGCTCCGTTGGACGGTCTGGCGAATCCATCCGATTGACCAAGCTCGAATCGCTCCAGAGCGCCATGGCGGACATGCACTGCATCATCCTCGTCGGATCCCGTGCCACGCGCTGGATCCAAACTCCGGATGGCACGCGGATGTACACGCCGCGCGGCTACGGCCCGCCGGAGCCGAACCGGGCACCGGCATGACCGTCTACTTCATCGGCGCGGGACCCGGAGATCCCGAACTCCTGACCCTGCGCGGAAAGCGCCTGATCGAGCGCTGCCCGGTGTGTCTCTATGCGGGGTCGCTGGTGCCCCCCTCCATCGTCGCCTCGGCGCCACCGGACGCCCGGGTGCGGGACACCGCACCACTCGCGCTTGACGAGATCATGGCGCTCATCGAGGAGGCCCATTCCCTCGGCAAGGATGTCGCGCGGGTGCACTCCGGGGATCCGTGCCTCTATGGCGCAATTTCGGAGCAAATCCACCGGCTGCAAACGAAGCGGATCCCATATGAGATTGTCCCTGGCGTTCCCGCCTTCGCTGCCGCGGCGGCGGCGCTCGGACGGGAGCTCACGATGCCGGGAATCACGCAAACCGTGATCCTCACTCGAACCGCGTCCCGCTCATCCCCCATGCCGGAAGGGGAGGATCTTGCGACGCTCGGGCGAACCGGGGCCACGCTTGCCATCCATCTCTCGGTGCGGGCGCTCCTGCGAATTGAGCGTGAGCTCGCGCCGGTCTACGGGAAGGACTGCCCCGTGGTCGTCGCCTACCGAATCGGGTGGCCCGACCAGGAGATTATCCGTGGCCACCTGTCCGACATCCGCAAGAAGGTTCGGGCACGTAAGATCACCCGAACCGCGCTGATTCTCATCGGGCCCGCCCTGGCGGAAGAGCACAGAATGGATTCGGCACTTTACGACCCGGAGATTCCGCACATTTTGAGGCCGAAGCGCCGTACGGCGACACGGGGTGCAGCATGAACTCTCAGCCGCAGCCTTCCGACAGCCTCGTGTTTCCCGAATTTCGCCCCGGCTCCGTATGGCTCGTGGGCGCCGGCCCGGGAGACCCGGGCCTGCTTACCCTGCTGGCCGCCCATGCGCTGAACGCGGCCGATGCCGTGGTGCATGACACGCTGGTGTCCGAGGCCGTTCTGAACCTCGCGAACCCGGCCGCGGAGCGCGTTTTCGCGGGAAAACGGGGTGGGAAGCCATCAGCGAACCAGATCGACATCACGCGGCGACTGATTGAACTCGCCCGGGACGGCCGCCGCGTGCTGCGCCTGAAGGGCGGCGACCCATTCATCTTCGGGCGCGGGGGCGAGGAAGCGATGGGCCTGCGGCGCGCCGGAGTACCGTTCCGGATCGTGCCCGGCATCACTGCCGGCATCGCCGCGCTCACCTACGCAGGAATTCCAGCCACGCTCCGGGACGTCAACCAGTCCATCACATTCCTGACCGGGCACGATCACACGGGACAGATGCCTTCGGCCCTGGACTGGACTGCGCTTGCGCGCGGCTCACAGGTGCTGGTGATGTACATGGCCGTGCGCCATCTCGGCCGCATCGCCGAGATGCTGATGGCGGGGGGGCGACCTTCCTCGGAACCCGTAACGGTGATCTCGAACGCGACGCTGCCCGGCATGCGCGTTCTCGAAACCGAACTCGGTGGCGCGGCGGCCGCCGTAGCAGGTTCCGGTATTGAGCCCCCGGCGATCGTGTGCGTCGGCCGGGTGAATGACTACCGCCCGATCTTCAACTGGATCGAGCGGGGCTGAGGCTGCGGGATGGCAGCCGGGATCGCAATCGCGGCGCCTCGGTCCGGCGAAGGCAAGACCATGATTTCACTCGGGATTCTCGGTGCCCTCAAGGCGCAGGGCGTGCGCGTGCGCGCTGCGAAGAGTGGTCCCGACTACATCGATCCACAGTACCTCGCGGCGGCGGCGGGTTCTCCCTGCCTCACGCTGGACAGCTGGGCGATGAGCCCCACCCGGCTTCGCGCGCTTGCAGGAGCGGCGGAGGGTCTGCTGATCATCGAAGGCGCCATGGGTCTTTACGACGGCGCCCCCGACGCTGCCTATCCCGGTGGCCGGGGCAGTACGGCGGATCTTGCCCTGGCTCTCGGAGTTCCGGTGGTCCTGGTGCTGGATGTCTCCCGGCAGGCGCAAACGGCGGCGGCAGTGGCCCGGGGCCTGACGGAACACCGCAGCGGCATCGAAATCCCTGGCGTCATCCTCAATCGCGTCGGCTCCCCCCGCCACCGCCAGAGCATCGAGCGCGCCCTGGGAGCAGTCGGTTTGCCTGTGATTGGCGCATTCCCACGGCAGAAGGCCCTTGAGGCTCCTTCGCGGCACCTTGGCCTTGTGCAGGCGCGCGAGCGCGAGGATCTCGAATCCTTCGTGGAGACTGCTGCCTCACTCGCAGCCGAGCATGTGGATATCGCCCGTTTCCAGTCCATCGCCACCCGGACGCGGATCGAAGGGAAGGAGGAGTCGATCGCGCCCCTCGGCCAGCGCATTGCCGTCGCCCGGGACGATGCATTCGCGTTCACCTACGAACATCTGCTGGCTGCCTGGCGAGGGGGAGGTGCCGAGATCGAATTCTTCTCACCGCTCCAGGACGAGGCCCCTGCATCCTCCGCCGACGCGATCTTTCTGCCCGGCGGCTACCCGGAGCTGCATGCGGCCCGCATCGCTTCCTGCAAGCGCTTCCGGACTGGCGTCAGGGATGCGGCGATGCGGGGCGCCGTCGTCTACGGCGAGTGCGGCGGCTACATGGCACTCGGGCAGGGCTTGGTGGACGCGGAGGGACGGCGCCATGAAATGCTCGGTCTGCTGCCCGTGGAAACGAGCTTCGCGGTCCCGCAGCTGAGTCTCGGCTATCGATTCCTTCGGCCGTATCCGAATCCGGTTTGGCCGCGGGACAGGATCACTGCCCACGAATTCCATTACGCAAGCGAAGCGAAAGCAGCCGCCGGCGCGCAATCCCTCTTCGCCGCGTGGAACAGCGAGGGAAGTCCGCTGCCGGACATGGGCGTTCGCGTGGGCCGCGTCATGGGTTCCTTTGCGCATGTCATCGACTGGCAATAGCCCGCCGGAAGCAACCGGGCCAGCGGATGCCCCGGAACCCGGACCGCCGTCGACCTCCGCGCTGCGAAAGGGATGGACTACCGGCTGCTGCGCCGCGCTCGCGGCCAAGGCGGCCGTCACAGCGCTGTTCCATGGCGGGTTTCCAGACCGTGTTTCCTTTCGCCTGCCTGGAGGGGAACGTCCCGCGTTCCAGCCCGTAGGGGCACGACGGGGCCGAGACTGGGCGGAGTGCGGAATCGTGAAGGACGCAGGCGACGATCCCGACGTCACGCATGGCGCGACAATCGTCGCCCGGATCTCGCGTGGCGCCACCGGCAGCGGGATCACCTTCCGCGCGGGTTCTGGAGTAGGCACCGTGACCCTGCCCGGCCTGCCCGTGCCGGTAGGCGAACCGGCAATCAATCCGGTGCCGCGCCGGATGATTCGGGAGGCGGTGCTGGAAGCCGTGCCGGAGCACGCGCGGCCGCCTGATCTCGCGGTGACCCTGTCGGTGCCTGGCGGGGAAACACTCGCGCAGCGCACATGGAATCCGAGACTGGGGATCGTGGGCGGGATTTCCATTCTCGGGACCACGGGAATCGTGCGGCCGTTCTCCTGTGCCGCATGGATCGCCTCGATCCAGCGCGGCATCGATGTCGCCGCCGCCAGGGGAAGGCCCCATGTCATCGCGGCGACCGGTTCGACATCGGAGCGGGCCGCCCGCGAACGGCACGGGCTGGAGGAAACCGATTGCCTCGACATGGGAGACTTTGTGGGTGGCACGCTGAGATACCTGCGCCGCCATCCGATCCCGCGGCTGACCCTGGCCGGCGGCATCGCGAAGTTCACCAAGCTCTCTCTCGGCGCCCTCGATCTGCATTCGAAGCGCTCCCAGGTAGATTTCAGGAAATTGGAAATCTGGTTGGAAGGGCAGGGCTTGCCCGCGGATGGCGTGGAGAGCGCGAATACCGTCCTGGAGGTCTACAACCGGCTGGGCAAGCCCTTTGCTGAGCGCGTGGCGAAGAGAGCCCAGGAACGGGCGCTCTCCGTTCTGGGAGGTGCTCCCATCGAGGTGGAGGTTCTCGTTTGCGACCGGAGCGGTGCCGTGCTCGCCATTGAACGGTTTCGGACCGCGTCGCCGTGAAAGTGCTCGTCATCGGCGGCACCGCGGAGGCGAACGTGCTCTGCAATTCGCTACGCGATTGCGGGATACCTTTCCTTCTCTCCCGTGCCGGTGCGCTTCGGGTGATGCCCGAGAGCGAGCATCCTGTCCGCATCGGCGGTTTCGGCGGCGCAGAGGGCCTCCTCCGCTTTCTTGGTCGGAAAGAATTCACGCATCTGGTGCTCGCTTCGCATCCATACGCGAAGCGGATCGCGGCACATGCCGTCGAGGCAGCCGCTGCGTGCCGGATGCCGATTCTCCGCATCGAACGCCCGCCATGGCGACCGGCAGCGAGCGTCGAATGGCGGGAAGAAGGCTCTCTGGAGGAGATCGCGGCCGCGCTTCCTTCCGCCTCGCGGACCTTTCTTGCGGTTGGTCGAAAGGGGCTGGAAGCGTTCGCCGTGCGAACTGACGTGTGGTTCATGTGGCGCGTCATGGAGCCTGCGGGACCTTCGCTGCGTGGCGTGGAAGTTGTTGCGGGCCCTGTGGCCACGGTAGAGGAGGAAGTCCGCCGCATGCGAGCCCATCGCATCGAATGCCTGGTTGCCAAGAATTCTGGAGGAAGCCACGGCTACCCGAAGATCGCCGCGGCGGAAAAACTCGGAATCGTCATCTACTTCCTCCGCCGGCCGCCACTGCAACCCTGTCCGAGGGTCGCCTCGGTATGTCGCGCGTTGCAGTGGCTGCAGGCATCCCGGCGGGCAACCCCAACCGCTTGATCTGCGAACACCGACACCTTGGTCGGTCCCGCACGGCAGCCGCGACGGCTTCATGGTCCCCTGTTCCCACGTCCGGGGAATCGTCAGAGGTCTGCCGTTGAGGCTCGGAACGGCATAGCGAGGCCTCCGGCGATACAAGGCCCATGCAATAGCGGTGGCCGACGCGTCCGAAACTGCGGGGAGACTGGAACGGGCTGCCGCCGCGCGGAATCAGCCGCGCGGATGCCGGACCCCGACCCGAAAGATCCTTCCGATCGGCCGGGCCCGCACGGCACCTACTGAGCGGACCCTGCCGTCTCGGAGTCTGTGATGGCCGACAGTTCCGCAACAAACTGCCAGAAGCTCTCACTCTTTACCAGTTGCCCCCACCAGGCGCCGAGTTCCTGCATCAAGGCCGGAGTGATTGCCGCGCTTTTCTGCCCGACTTCACTTTTCGCGTATTCCAGCAACACCAACTGCTCGTCTTGCGTAAAATGTTCCGCCATGAACTGGTCTACGAATTCCAGAATCCACGGGAACCCGTCACGCAACGCAACCAGGATCAGACTTCCTGACCTCGAACTCGAGAGAGTGTCATGTTTTTGCACCCGCGAAGTGGGGCTCGGCGATTTTTCCGGGTAGTTCATAGACCATGTGCATGTTGGTACCGGGGAAGACGGTCCGTGTCTGGTTGAGTTCTTCGAGGAGGCTTGCGATGGCGTTGTCGCCGGCATCGCTGGCGGTGCCGAGTATGCGAACGCGGAGGATGCCGTTGCCGTGCTCCGGGATGACGTCGGCGTCGGCCCGTAGAAGTGCGCGCAAGTGCCGGCGGGGGCGCTGGATCTTGCCCTGGGTCTGGGCAACGGCGGGCATCATGCGGGTTTCAGCGCGGTAGGCGATCATGCGGATTATATCGAGGAGGAGTTTCTCGCCTTCGGGGAGCGCGTCGAGTGCCTCGTTCGTGTCGAGTTCGGCGACCGCGATATGTCGCGGTGTATCGCGGCGCTGCAGCTTGAGGGCTTCACGCTCGGCGTCGAGAGCGTCGCTTTGGGCCTGCAGGCGCCGGACGGCCTCTTCGGCTTCGCGGGTCGGGGTTCCCCTGGACAGGTCGGCGATCCGGTTGCGCAGGGTGCCAAGGCGCTGCCGGAAGCGCTGGACATTGCGGTCGATTGCGCGCCAGCGCGGGTTGACGATGCGGGCGTCGGGATCCTGTGCTTCCAAACCGTGGACCGCCAGCGCGTCGAGATTGAACTCCTCGCGCATGTATTTGAAGAAGTTCTCCTGCGACCATCGGGAGAACAGGGCGCTGGCGGCCCGCTCCATGGGCATGCGGGGGTCGGTGGTGATGAGGGGCACCTGGCGGCCATTCTCCAGCAGGCGCCGGATCTGGCGGACTTCGGGCCCCTTGCTCAGGATCACGCTCTTCTCGGCGAGGCGGACGGTGGCGCTGCGGGTGCTTCCCGGCCCGTGGATGGGCACCGTGACGGTGCGGAAGTCCGCCTCCGGCCAGGCCTCCCCCTTGAAGCCCTTGTGCCAGGTGATCACAGCAACCCCGCGCCGGGCGAGGCGCCGGAACAGGGCAGGGCTCCAGCCTTCCCGGTCGAAGACCAGCGTCAGGGCGGGCTCGCCGGCGTCCGGGACGGTGAGGTCCGGTGCATCCGGGCCCAGCATGCCCAGTTTCTCCAGCGCGGGCAGGATGTCCTTCTCCAGCGCGTGGGTCATGGTCGGATCCAGCGCCTTGTTCAGGCACAGGAACGGCTTGCCGCCGAGCGCGTTGATCCAGTAGCTCGTGGAGGCAGGCAGGCAGAGTTTCTGGCGCGCCACGTAATGCTTGGGCAATTTTCCCTTGCGGCCGGAATACACCTTGACGTGGCCATCCACCGACAGGGTCGCACACACGTCCGGTTCTTCCGCCATCCATCCCGCGGCCAGGGAAGCTTGCCAGTCCCGCACCCGTTGCACGTCTCGCCCCAACGCCTTGATCTTGCCCCGCAGCGTCTTCACCTCCGGGCAGCGGTCCAGGCCCAGGATGGCGCCCCATTCCCCGGGCGCCTGGTGCCGCAGTGCCTCCGGATTGCGCACCCGGGCCAGGGTGAGGAAGGCCAGGAACAGCAGAACCGTGGTCAAACCGTAGTATCCCTTGGGCAGCGACAGGAACTCCCGCGCGCGGTCCAGAAGCCCCTCCTTGAGCAGCATCGGCAGCCCGGCCAGCACGCCGCCGCCGGCAACCGCCGACAGCGGCTCCGCAAACTGCGGCCGCATCTCCGTCAGATGTCCCGTTGCCGCCAGCATCCGCCCCGCCGTGTCCCGGGTGCCCCGACCCATCGGCGCCTCGCGGTCGCGTGCGTCCCGTTCGCTCCGCTCCACCCTCGGCTCCGGCGCTGCCGCCGCCTGTGGCTCCGTCGACGCGACCACCGGCGGCTCCAGCACTGCCGTCGCCTGCGGCTCCGTCGACGCTGTCGCCTGCGCCGGCACGGCCCGGTTCGGCGTCCCCCCTCTGATAACACCCGACCGGCGGTTGAGGCTGAACGTGCTCGGCCGGATCCCCAGCTTTCGCGCAACCGCCCGGCCGCTCAGCCCCGAGGCCAGAAGCCGCTCCGCCTCCCGCGCCGTCGCGGCGTCGATCGCGCTCGGCCCGCGCCTCCGTCGCGGCGTAAGAAAACCGGCCTCGCCCTGCCTCCGGAGCTGGTTCACTGCCCGCTGCACCGTCGAACGGTTCACGCCAAACGCCGCCGCCAGATCCCTGCGTAGCACACCGTGCTCGGCAAACCGCGCAATCCGCAGCTGTCGCGCTCGGTTGTCCGAAACTTCGTGGGAATCGAACGGCGCCAGGTTGCTGAAGTAGACCCGCCGGCCGTCCTCGACCGCGTGCGAAAAGCAGGATTCGCCGATCTGGATCGCCTCGGCAGGAGGCATCGGAAGCGTGTTCAAGGGAGTCTCCACGGTCGATATCGGGTGCACAGTATTATAGCCACTCTCCGTAGATCGGTCAACCCCTCAAATGTCTCCTAACTGCTGGAAATCACGAGCAAAACGATCGCCAAGCCCGCCTTCAATTAGCGCACGAGGTCAGGAAGTCTGAGGATTTCCTCTCGAAGCTCGTTTTCCATTTCCGGGGGGATACCAGGGTTCGCGGCCTTCACTTCGGCAATCGCCTGGTCCGCGAATGCGATTCCGCTCTCCACGAACATTGCTTCGTATCCCATGACCCGGAACATCTCGGCAGTCGTGCCGGAAGACTGAGGCTCCCGGCCGCCCTCAGCGCGATGCCGGTCAATTTCCGGCATGCGGCGTGTCAATTCGTCCATCATCGTCGGGAGAACGTCACGCGACTTTCGTCCGATGTCAGACTTGTGGAAGGCCAGAAGGTCACTTTGCTCGGCTTCCGTGAAATGCCTGGACAGCAGAGTCCTCGTTATCTGCACCACGTCCGGTCCTATCTCCCGGAAATACCGCCCGGCCAGATCGCGAATTTCCGTCTCCGCCCCGGAGTCGAGATCCGGCTTCGCGACTCTGGCATGCGCAACCAGCTGATCCACCTGGACAGCGACCATCCGATCCCACAGCTTGTCAACCGCCAGGATGCGAATGATTTCGTTCGCGGTCGCGGAATTCTGCGGAGCGGTTTGCGCGGAGACAAGCGCGCTGACAAACACGAACGCCGAAGCAGCGAGAAGGACGCGAATGGACATGATGTCTCCAATTCCTGGTCCAGCGTGTTGCCGTACTTGGGCTTGCCTGGCGCGCACCCGTGCTTTGGAGACCTGGACCCAGTTGTCACTCAGCGCCGGAATTGCATTCTGTTCGGCGTCCGGATGGGGCGATCGAGCGTAGCGCCCCGTCTCCATCGCGGTCAATACGGACTTCCGAATGGCAACGGTTCACCCGCATGAGAATCCATTGCCGCAGCCCTGCGGGTTGGGCGATTGCCAAATTGGATACGGAACTGCCTTTCGCTGCCGGGACGGTTCCGGCACGAAGCACCGCGTGCGCGCAGCCCGGCACCATTGGCGGCTCCAGGGCCGGACCCGCTCGGCAGCAAGGGTCTTCAGTCGCAATGTTCCCTGTGCGCAAGTAGATGCATAGTCCAAGCGCATTCGATTGCCAGGCCCGAAACGCATGTCTTCGTCATGGAACATGACGCATTTGGCCCTTGCTCAACGCGGCGATGTTGAACGCGGTCGGGCAGGGCGCTATGGCATGGCAACCCGGCACCGCCAGGCGTGGAGGCCTTGCCACCCGTTTCCCGAGGAGCGCGCGATGGGAGCGAGAATACCAGCAACCGTCATTACCGGCTTTCTCGGTGCCGGCAAGACGACGCTGCTGCGCCACCTCCTCGAACATGCGGAGGGCCGGCGCATCGCCGTGGTCGTGAACGAGTTCGGCGAAATGGGTATCGATGGCGGACTGCTGCAAGGATGCGGTCTTGAGGCCTGCGATGGTGAAGGCGGCGTGGTCGAACTGGCAAATGGCTGCATCTGCTGCACCGTGGCCGACGAATTCCTGCCCGCCATGGAAGGCATTCTGGAGCGGACGGATCCGCCGGACCACATCGTTATCGAGACATCCGGGCTGGCGCTTCCCCAGCCTCTGGTGCGGGCATTCAATTGGCCGGCGATCCGTAACCGCGTGACGGTCGATGCGGTGGTCGCCCTTGCCGATGCCGCGGCCTTGGCCGCGGGGCGGCTTGCGGAAGACGAAAGCGCACTGGAGGAGCGCCGGCGTGCCGACGCGCTGCTCGACCACGATACACCCCTTGGTGAGTTGTTCGAGGACCAGCTTGCCAGCGCGGACCTGCTCCTGCTGAACAAGACCGATCTTGTGCCGGGTAGCGCGATACCGCAGCTTGAGCGGGAATTGGAGGCACGCATGCGCAGAGGCGCGCGCGTCATCCACTCGGCCTTCTGCCGGGTGCCCCTCGAGGCGGTGTTCGGCATCGGCGCGGGCGCCGAAAGTGACCTCGAAACCCGTACGGAGCGCCACCACCACCACGAAGAACGGGAGGAGAATGGCGACCACGACGGAATGCCGCATGGTGGCGTCGAGGAACAGGACCACGGTCACGACGCGTTCGTCAGCTTCTCCCTCGCCGTCAACCACGTTGTGGACCCGGATGTCCTCGCTGACCGGATTCGGGAGGCGATGCGCCGCTTCGAGATCTATCGCATCAAGGGGTTTGGCGCTGTCGGGAATCGCCCGCTGCGCGCCGTCTTCCAGGCTGCGGGGCCAAGAACCGAATACTATTTCGATCGGATACTGCAGGGTGGCGAACGAGATGGAGTAGACCTTGTCGTGATCGGCAGGGCGGGGCTTGACCGAGGCGCCGTGACGGAGGTTCTGACCTCCTGATGCATCTCCTTGCCGCCCAGGCGGGGGCGCCGATCGAATCGGGAGAACCCGTGGATCTCGGACAGGATCCGGCAGACATTGTCGTACTTTCCGCAGCGGACACGGAACTTGCAGCCCTGTCCGGGGCTCGGCGGCGCCTCGAGGGGGCACCCGGCTTTGCGCGCACCAGCGTCCGGCTTGCGAACCTGCTGAACTTCAATCATCCCTTCACGGTCGATCGCTACCTCGACGCAACCGCTTCGCGTTCCAGGCTCGTGATTGCCCGAATTCTCGGCGGCTACGCGTACTGGAGCTACGGACTTGAGCAGTTCGCGGAGCGGCTCAATGCAGTCGGCGCCCAATTCGCCGCTCTTCCGGGGGACGACCGCCCCGACGAGGGGTTGGCGCGATACTCGAACGTCAAGGAAGGGGACCGGATTGCGCTATGGCGCTATCTGCTCGAGGGCGGCCCAGAGAATTTCGACGCATTCCTTCTCTACGCAAGGGCGATGCTCGACGGCAGTGCCCGCCCGCGGCCAGCACGAAGACTGTTGCGCGCCGGCGTCTTCAGCCCGCAGACCGGGATCTGCGATCTTCCGGCCCTGCAGCGCCAGGCATGGAGGGACGGAGCCCCGGTGGCCGCGATCGTCTTCTACCGGGCCCTCGTCCAGAGCGGCGACGTCCAGCCCATCGAGGCATTGTTCCATGCCCTGCAGAAGCGGGACATCAATCCACTGCCCATCTTCGTCGCCTCGCTGAAGGAACCGGTTTCCGCGGCAACGGTGGAGCAGTTGTTCCAGCAGGCTTCTCCACGGCTGGTGCTGAACGCAACCAGTTTCGCGGTCTCCCGGCCACAAACGGCGATCGGGGAGGGGCATTCAACGCCTCTGGACGCCAACGGCGCACCGGTCCTGCAAGTCACGTTCGCCGGATCCCGGAGAGAGGATTGGGAAGAGGGCAAGAACGGCCTGTCTGCCCGCGATATTGCGATGGGCGTGGCCCTGCCGGAAATCGACGGGCGCGTCTACACGCGGGCCGTGAGCTTCAAGCGGGAGGCGTACCAGGATGGCGCCTGCCAATGCCCCATCGCGCAGCACGAAGCCTTGCCGGACCGCGTCGGATTTGTGGCGGATCTGGCCCAGAACTGGCTCCGGCTCGCTGGCACTCCTGCGGAGGAGAGGCGGGTAGCGCTGATCCTGGCCAACTATCCGAACCGCGACGGACGGCTGGCGAATGGCGTTGGCCTCGATACACCGGCCTCTATTCTGGTGGCGCTCGAAGCGCTGCGGGAGGAGGGCTGCCTGGTGGAGGGAGCGCCCGCCAGCGTTAAGGAGTTGATGAACCGGATCCTGGCGGGACCAACGAATTGGCGTCCTGATCGCGCGTCGCGCGTCGGCGGCGAACGGCTATCCATGGAAGCCTACCGGGAGTGCTTCGGTGCGCTGCCAGAGGCGGTCCAGGCTCCGGTTCTCGGACGCTGGGGACCTCCAGAAGAGGATCCGTTCGCCGATGAAGGGGCGTTCGCGCTCTCGCTGCATCGCTTTGGCCATATCGTGCTCGGGGTCCAGCCCGCCCGCGGCTACAACGTCGATCCCAAGGAAACCTACCACTCTCCGGATCTCGTGCCGCCCCACAATTACTTCGCGTTCTACTTCTGGATTCGGCACAGCTTCGGCGTCCACGCCTTGGTGCATTTCGGCAAGCACGGCAATCTTGAATGGCTGCCTGGCAAGTCCGTGGCTCTTTCGAGTGCCTGCTTTCCGGAAGCCGCACTGGGGCCCACGCCCCATGTATATCCGTTCATCGTCAACGATCCAGGTGAGGGCACCCAAGCCAAGCGGCGGGCTCAGGCTGTCATTGTCGACCACCTGACACCACCCCTGGCGCGAGCCGAGACTTACGGCGAACTTCGCGACCTTGAACAGCTTGTGGACGAGTATTACCAGGCCGCACAAGGTGACCCGAAGCGCGCCAGGTACCTCGCCGGCCAGATCCTCGACCTTGCCCGTTCCCATCATCTCGACGAAGATGCCGGCCTCGAAGAGGATGCCGACACACGGTCACGACTCGAGAAGATTGACGCATTTCTTTGTGAAATCAAGGAAAGCCGAATTCGCGACGGTCTTCACGTATTCGGCCGTCCACCAGAGGGCGCGCTGCGGAATTCCCTGGCCGCATCACTCGCCATCGTGCCGCGGGGCAGGGGCATCGGTGGTGACCAGTCAATCCTGAGAGCGTTGGCCGACGACCTGGGAATCCTTGGCGAAGAGTTCGATCCGTTGGCCTGCGCCTTCGAGCAGCCTTGGACCGGCACACGCCCGGCTCCGCTTCAGGATGTCTCCCCGGATGCCTGGAGAAGCATGGGCGACACTGTGGAGCGGCTGGAATTGCTGGCCGAAAGACTGGTGGGCGGCGAAACGGATCCCGAGCGCGGCTGGAATGCGACCAATGCGGTGGTCCAGGAGGTTCGCGGAGTCCTTTGCGCGGCCATCGACCAATGCGGGGAAGCGGAGAGAACCGCCTTCAAGAAGGCCCTGGCGGGCCGCCACGTCAGTCCCGGCCCCTCCGGGGCACCGTCGCGCGGCCGCCTGGATGTTCTCCCGACCGGGCGCAATTTCTACTCCGTGGATTCCCGGGCCATTCCCACCGCCGCGGCGTGGACCCTGGGCTTCCGGTCCGCCACCATGCTGGTGGAACGCTATGCCCAGGATCATGGCCGCTATCCGGCAGCGTTGACGCTCTCCATGTGGGGAACGTCCAACATGCGGACGGGAGGGGACGACATCGCGCAGGCGCTGGCGCTGATGGGTGTCAGGCCGGCCTGGGACCACCAGTCGGGGCGGGTGACCGGGTTCGAGATTCTGCCTGCGAGCGTGCTGGACCGCCCCCGTGTCGATGTTACCGTCCGGGTTTCGGGCTTCTTTCGAGATGCGTTTCCAGCCCAGATGGAATTGATGGACCGTGCGGCCCGCGCCGTCATGGCGCTGGAAGAGCCGGAGCGCGTGAACCCGGCCGCAGCGCGGTTCCGCGAGGAGAATGTGGTGTCCGGGCGCGCCAGTGCCGGCGCCCGCGTGTTCGGGTCCAAGCCCGGAGCCTACGGTGCCGGGCTGCAGGCGCTGATCGACGAGGGGGTCTGGGATGACGCATCGGACCTGGCGGAGGCGTATCTGCAATGGAGCTCGTATTCGTACGGCGAGAAACGATACGGCGAACCAGACCGCACTGCGCTGGAATCGCGGCTCCGCCAAAGCGACGGGGTTCTGCACAACCAGGACAATCGCGAGCATGACCTGCTGGACTCCGATGACTACTACCAGTTCGAAGGCGGCGCTGCCGCGGCGATAGCCCATCTGACAGGCGCTCGGCCGCCCGTCTACCACAACGACCACTCGCGGCCGGAGAGTCCCGTGATCCGCACTCTCGAGGAGGAGATCAGCCGCGTCATGCGTGCAAGGGTCGTGAACCCGAAATGGGTCGCCGGCGCAATGCGCCATGGCTACAAGGGAGCTGCCGAGATCGCGGCGACGGTCGACTACCTGTTCGCCTTCGCGGCCACGACCGGTGCCGTGAAGCCGCACCACTTCGATCTGGTGTACCGTGCATTCGTCGAAGACCCCGAATGCGCGGATTTCCTGGTAGAACACAATCCGGCGGCATTGCGGGAAATTCGCCAAAGGCTTCGCGAGGCGATTGATCGGGACATGTGGCTTCCACGCTCGAATTCCGCCCGCGTGGTGCTGGAGGGGGAAACGGGAGGGAGAGGATGACGGAACAAGATGAATTGCGCCG
Source organism: Rhodobacterales bacterium (assembly GCA_965222665.1). GTDB lineage: Bacteria > Pseudomonadota > Alphaproteobacteria > Rhodobacterales > CAZPXZ01 > CAZPXZ01. The sequence continues at coordinate 1,902,578 of CBDCUM010000012.1, read as the reverse complement.
CCACAGTGAGAAGATGGCCCGCAAGAAAGCCGCCCGGGACCGCATCATGGCGACGAAGACGGAAAAGCGCGGACTGGTGATTGTCCATACCGGAAAGGGAAAGGGCAAGTCTTCGGCCGCCTTCGGAATGATCCTGCGCCATATCGCGCACGGGATGCCTTCGGCAGTCGTTCAGTTCATCAAGGGCGGGATGGAGTCCGGAGAGAAACGGCTGCTGACGGAGTCCTTTTCCGGCATCTGCGAATTCCACGCCATGGGGGAAGGCTTCACCTGGGAAACCCAGGACCGCGCCCGGGACACGGAGATGGCAGGGGCAGCCTGGGAGAAGGCGAAGTCACTGATCCGTGACGAGCGCAACCGGATGGTGCTCCTCGACGAGATCAACATTGCGCTTCGCTACGGCTACGTGCAGGTTGAGGACGTGATCCGGTTCCTGAAGGAGGAAAGGCCCTTGATGACCCATGTCGTACTGACAGGGCGGAATGCCCCTCCGGACCTCATCGAATTTGCCGATCTGGTTACCGAAATGACGCTGATCAAGCATCCCTTCCGCTCCGGCGTCGTGGCGCAGGAAGGCGTCGAGTTCTGAGCGGAAGGAGCCGCCCCCTTGCAGGCATCGGCGACTTCTGGAGCGCTCTCAAGAAACCCCGGCAACTGCTTGAACATTCTAGAAACACTGCCTGTACGACCATTCTTCCTCACGGAATCCGTGCGCGGAATCCGGGCGCCGCTTGTCTGGCGCGACCGGGACCTGAAATTCTCGGGGTGCCGGCGGTTCACGCATCCAGGTCCGGCGCGAACTGGGCATTTTCCTGGATGTACCGGTAGCGGTCCTCGGCCTTCCGGCCCATCAGCTCGGTCACCATCCGCTCGGTCGTCCCGCCGAGATCCTCACGGACCCGAATTCGCACCAGGCTGCGAGTCGCCGGACTCATCGCCGTCTCCCGCAACTGGGCCGGCATCATTTCTCCCAGTCCCTTGAACCGGCTGATGAAGACTTTCTCCCGGCCGGAGAAGCGGGTCTCAAGGAGTTCGTCCTTATGCGCATCATCCCGTGCGTAGCAAACCGTATCCCCGGAGGCGAGGCGATAGAGCGGGGGACTCGCAACATACAAATGGCCGTTCGCGACGAGATCGGGTGTCTGCGTATAGAAGAAGGTCATCAGCAATGACGCGATATGGGCTCCATCCACATCGGCATCCGTGAGAATGACGACCCGTTCGTAGCGCAGATCCTCTTCGCGGTATCCGCTTCCGGTCCGGATCCCGAGAGCCTGAAGCAGATCCTGCAACTCCTTGTTCGCGCGGAACCGATCGCTGCTGGCGCTCACCACGTTCAAAATCTTGCCGCGAAGGGGCAAAATCGCCTGCGTGTTGCGGTCCCGCGCCTGTTTCGCCGAACCGCCGGCGGAATCTCCCTCGACCAGAAAGATCTCGGTCCCGTTCCGTGAATTGCGGCTGCAGTCCGCAAGCTTTCCCGGCAGTCGCAAATTCCGGGTTGCCGACTTCCTCTTGGTCTCACGCTCCTGGCGCTGCCGAATCCGTTGCTCGGAGACTTCGAGAACGTGCGAGAGAATCCGGTTCGACGTTGTGGGATCCCCTCCCAGCCAGCTGTCGAGACGGTCCCGGATGGCACCGTCCACGAGCTTTTGCATCTCCGGATTTCCCAGCCTCTCCTTGGTCTGCCCGGCAAACTCCGGACTGGGAGTGAACACGGAGAGCACCGCGGATGTGCAGGAAAGGATGTCCTCCGACGTGATCTGACCCGCCCGCTTCTTGCCGACCAATTCGCCGTAAGCCCGGATTCCCTTCCGGAGCGCATCGCGCATTCCAGCCACATGGGTTCCGCCTTCCGGGGTCGCGATCGCGTTGGCGTAGGCAGAAATGCTCGGGTCCCGGCCGGGCGCCCAGGCAATCGCCCATTCGACTGATCCCTTTCCAGGGCCGGGAAACTCGACCTTGCCACTGAACGGGACTTCGCAAAGCGTGGCCGCGCCGGCCAGTTCAGCGATCAGGAAATCCCGTAAACCATTCGAGAATTGGAAACTGTCACTCTCCGGCACGTCGGAAGCAGCGTCGAGGCGCTCCCTGGCGCACTCCCAGTTGACCTGGACATCCCGGAACAGGTAGGCCTTTGATCGTGCCATGTTGTAGAGCCGGGCAGGATCGAACGAAGCCTTGCTGCCGAAAATCTCCGGATCCGGAAGAAACCGTACTGTCGTGCCGCGCCGGTTGTGGATGGGTCCGCAGTCCTGTAGGCCGCCCTTCACCGTACCGCGTTCGCAGCGCATCCGATGGCGGCGCCGGTCCCGGGAAATTTCGACCTCGAGCCACTCGGAGAGGGCGTTCACTACTGAAATTCCGACGCCGTGGAGCCCGCCGGAGTTCAGGTAGGCGCCGTCCTCGCCACGGCGGAACTTCCCGCCAGCATGCAATGTGGTCAGGACGACTTCTACTGCAGACTTGCGCGGATACCGCGGGTGGCTGTCAACCGGGATACCCCGACCGTCGTCGCGAACCTCCAGCGAACCGTCCGCAAGCAACCGGACCTCGATGCGGGAAGCGAAGCCCGCGACCACTTCATCCATGGCGTTGTCGAGGATCTCTGCCGCGAGATGATGCAGCGCGCGCGAATCGCGCCCGCCCGCATACATGCCGGGGTTGCGCCGGACAGGCTCAAGTCCCTCCAACACGTCAATGTCTTGCGCATCATACCGGGTACGGCCGTTGCCGCCGGCAACCGATGCCGCAGTTCTGCTCATGATGGGATCACCTGTTTGCCGGTGTCTCTGTTGCCTCATACTCCATCATACGCACCATCTTCCTTGCGGCAAGCCAACGGACAGTCGCAACCGTAGACCGAAGGTTCGCGGCCATTGCCTGCCTGCGACCCGGTTCTCATCGCCGCAAAGAGAAAGAAGGGGACCTGGCGGACGTCCGCGGAGCGCGCTTGCACGCCCGGGCAGGGGAGGGTTTCCTGCATCGACAGCGGCTGCAGCCAACGGGAAGCTCCTCCCGGCGAGGCCTGTGCCTGTTGGCAGCAGGCCCCCGGAAGCGCGGGTTGCGCGTTAACCTCCGCCCCGACCGCCGTGGTCCGCGCCGCCGCCTTGAATCCCGCTACGGCGAATGCGGGGCCAGGATACCGCTGGCAGTTCGGCGAGACCGGGCCGCGCCAAATGGCATGGTGCCCAGCGGCCCCGTGCACACGGCCTCGCGTGCTTTCCCGGCCGCCCTAATCCAGAAACACCGACTCGAACGGGTAGTTGGACAGCAACTCCGCGCCATCCGCGGTGATTAGAACCTGGTCTTCCAGCTTCACTCCGCAGGATCCGCCTTCGGAGCCAACATACGCCTCCGCGCAAACCGTCATTCCCTCCTCGAAAACGCCGTCATAACCATGCTTGTCCATCAAGTCTGGATACTTGACCGCCGGAAACTCGTCACAAAGGCCGACGCCGTGGAGGATGGCACCGTATCGAAGCGCACGGAATTCTTCTGGCAACCGATGGCTCCGCTCGCTCATCTCGCGAAAGCTGAGCCCCGCCTTCAGGAGGCTGCGGTTCTCGTCGATATGCTCCTTGGCAATCTGGTACAGGCGCCGCTGCTCATTGGTCGGACGGGCATCCCCGCAGATCCACGTCCGGGAGATGTCGCAGCAATAGCCATAGGGTCCGATGAGATCGGTATCGAAGGCAACGATCTCGCCCTCGCCAATTACCCGTGGGCCGCACTCCTGGAACCACGGATTGGTCCTCGGACCAGAGGTGAGCAGGCGAGTCTCGATCCATTCGCCGCCACGCCGGATGTTCTCCGCATGCAGAACTGCCCAGAGATCGTTCTCGGTCATGCCAGGCCGCATCGCCTCGTGCATGATCCGCATGCTCGTTTCACAGGCGTGGATTGCACATCGCATCGCGTTGATTTCATTCGCGTTCTTTATCGACCGCGCATGCTCCATCACCGCCTGGCCGTCCTCCACGATCATGCCACGGCGCTCGCAGGCGCGGATTCCGGGGAGTTCCATCTTGTCGACCGCAACCCGTCGGTTGCCGCCACCATGCGCCCGCACCAGATCGTCCAATTCATCCGCGAACCGCTCGGCGAATTCTGGGCCCCGATCGCCCGCGGAAAAGTAGAAGAACGTGTGCGCTGGCCTGGCTTCGTCGACAAGCGGGAGGTAGTCCGTCAAGTGAACCGCAGCCGGGTAGTCGAACATGACTACGGGTCCTTCTGTCGCGATGAAGCAAGCCCGCGTCGAATTGTGAGCGCACCAGAGTTGCATGTTGGTGCTGTCGGTCGCGTAGCGGATGTTCAGGGGATCCCAGACCAGTGCGGCGGCAAGATCCCGCTTCGCCAGTTCCCCGCGAATCCGCTGAAGTCGGTAGACGCGGAGCGCTTCCAGATTGGGAGCCTGCACCCCATCCCGCTTCCATTCCCCGAATGCGAGGGGAGTGGGGCCGATTTCCACGCGATCATTGTCGTCCGGAGTGCCGTCCGGGCGGAGACCCTGCGCCGGACGCCTGCCCGGATCGATCTTTCGATTCGAGACGGAGAAAGCACGATTGTCGCCGGTGCTCATGGACGAATCCTCCTAAACAAAGCCAGGTTGGCGAATGTCTATGGCGGTTTTCTGGATCCGGTTCTGTCCACAATTCGACGCTTCGCGTCGCGTTCGGCCTGCGGTCTCTATTGACGGGCTACGGCGAGCGCTTCCGCCAATGTGAATGCACCGCTCACAAAGGCTCTGCCGACGATGGCCCCGGAAATCCTGGGAAGGTAGCGAACTGTGGAAATGTCGTCGAGCGTCTTGATGGTGCCGCTGGTGATGATCGGTGGAACGGCGGCCTCGCCGACCTGCATGGTCAACGCAAAGCTGCTGTCCGGCAGGTCGACATCGCGATCGATATCGGTCAGGATGATGGCGGCCAGCTCCAGCTTGTTCAGGACATCCATGAAGCCGATCGGCTCGAAACTCGTGATGGTCCGCCATCCATGAACCGCGACCCGGCCTTTCCAGACATCAACGCTGACCGCGACACGCCGGGGCCACACCGCGGCGAGCTGGTTGAGCAGTTCCGGATCGACAATCGCGGAGGTCCCGACAACGATCCGCGTCGCTCCCCAGTCCATCAACTCCTGGGCTTGCCCAAGGGTCCGGATGCCGCCGCCAACCTGGACCGGCACTGCGCCGAGAGCGAGAATTCGGCAGATCTCTTCGCTGTTGTCCCCTTCGCCGACGATCCGGTCGAGATCCACGACATGGAGCCATTCCGCTCCCTCGGCGATGTAGTGTTCGGCCATAGCGAGGGGAGACTTTCCGGTCGGAACCGGACGATCCATCTCGCCCCGGACCAAGGTAACGCACTCACCGTTGCGGATGCTGATATCGGCGTAAATGTCCACAGTCGTCCTACGTCTTCCGGCCCGGAGCGAAATGCATCGCCGCCGGACCGGATACTACTGAATAATGCCGCCGATCAAACGCTGTAATACATCTGGAACTCGACGGGATGCGGCGTATGCTCGAGGCGGTACACATCCTCCCATTTCAGTTCGATATAGGCTTCGATCTGGTCAGCTGTGAAAACGCCGCCCTGGGTAAGGAAATCGTTCTTGGCGGCCAACGCCTCGAGGGCTTCCCGGAGGCTTCCGCACACCGTGGGAATATCCTTCAGCTCCTCCGGCGGCAGCGCGTACAGGTCCTTGTCCATCGCATCGCCGGGGTGGATCCGGTTGCGAATACCGTCCAGGCCCGCCATCAGCATGGCCGAGAAGGAGAGATACGGATTTGCGGCCGGATCCGGGAAGCGCACCTCGACCCGCTTCGACTTGGGCGAGGCGGTATGCGGAATTCGGCATGAGGCGGACCGGTTGCGAGCCGAATAGGCGAGCAATACGGGAGCCTCGAAGCCCGGAATGAGGCGCTTGTACGAATTGGTGGATGGATTGGTGAACGCATTCAGCGCCTTGGCGTGCTTCAGAATGCCCCCGATATAGAACAGGCACATTTCCGACAGGTCCGCATACATCGAGCCGGCGAACAGGGGCTCCCCGCCGCGCCAGAGCGACTGGTGCACGTGCATTCCCGTACCGTTGTCGTCCAGCACCGGCTTCGGCATGAATGTAGCCGTCTTGCCGTAGGCGGCCGCGACATTCTTCACGACATACTTGTAGGCCTGCATCCGATCCGCGGTAATGAGCATCTCGCCGAAGATCATGCCGAGCTCGTGCTGCGCCGGCGCGACTTCGTGGTGGTGCTTTTCAACCGGTACGCCGATGGATGTGAGTGTGGACAGCATTTCGGAACGAAGATCCTGGCAGCTGTCAACCGGGTTGACCGGAAAGTATCCGCCCTTCGGTCCCGGGCGATGGCCCATGTTGCCCATCTCGAAGCGGGTGGCGCTATTGTACGGGCCCTCCTCGGAATCGAGCTCGTACGCAACCCGGTTCTGCTGAACCTCGAAACGAACATCGTCAAATACGAAGAACTCCGCTTCCGGCCCGAAGAACGCGTTGTCGCCAATGCCGGTCTGCTGCAAATACGCTACGGCCTTCCGAGCGGTCGAGCGAGGGTCACGACCATAGGGAGCACCGGTTCCGGGTTCGCTGACATCGCAGACGACTGCGAGGGTCGGTTCGGCATAGAACGGATCCCGAAACGAGAACGATGCATCCGGCATCAGTGCCATGTCGGACTCGTTGATGGCCTTCCATCCCGCGATCGAAGATCCGTCGAACATCACGCCGTCCTCGATGGCGTCTTCGTCAAGGCACTCGGCGGTAAGAGTCACATGCTCCCATGTACCGGCCGGATCGGTGAAACGGAGATCAACATACTTGATGTCTTCATCCGCTATCTTCCGGAGCAATGCATCCGGATCCTGTGTGCTATTGTTCATTTCTTCCTCCTGCTGGCTTTTGCAGCCGCCTGCATTGCGACCACTATACCCGTGGGTTCGGCCATGCCGCGCGCACCGTCGGCCTCCATGAACTGCGGGTGGCGCCCTCTGCGAGAGCCTACAGAACCTCGTCGCCTTCCTCGCCGGTGCGAATGCGACGCGCACGTTCCACGTTGGACACGAAGATCTTGCCGTCACCAAACTTTCCGCTCTGGGCAGTGTCGGTAATTGCGTCCACCGCTTGCTCAAGCATCTCGTCGGGCAGGACGACCTCGATCTTTACCTTTGGCAGAAAATCGACAACGTATTCCGCGCCTCGGTAGAGCTCCGTATGACCGCGCTGACGGCCAAATCCCTTGGCCTCAATTACGGTCAAGCCCTGAATGCCAATCTCCTGGAGGGCTTCCTTCACTTCGTCCAGACGGAACGGCTTGATAATCGCCTCAACCTTCTTCATTACAGTGATTCTCCGGTAGTGGTCCCAAATAATAAAGAGCAACGCCTTCGCAGGTGCAGCATAGTGTTGTTGCCGCGACAGGTAAAGGGTTTGTCACAAACGGTATTGAATTTAAGAATATCTAACATTTACAACACGTTGCGTAAGGAGTCGGGGCATGGTGGAGGAATGCCGCCCGCCCTTGTCGTCTTGTTCGCTGCGCGGCATTTCGTCACTCGTCGGTAGCGGTTCGAATGGCGGAGCCCGCGGCTGGGCGCCACTCCCGGGCGGACGCTACCATGACCCCATCGATGCGGACTACGCCCGTGCGCCGGTCCGCGCAGGCTCTGGTAGGGGAGGCAGAGGCATGGCGCGGCGAGAGCACCCGACCGCGATCGTTCCGGGCGGCAGTCGCCCCGCGCCTGAGCCACCGGACACTCGCCGGTTGCTTTCCCTGTTTCCGGTAGCGGCCACCCGAGAGGCCGATCACCTTGCCGTTGAATCCGGAATCCCCATTGCGCGGCTCATGGCAACCGCCGGCGCGCGGGTGGCCGAGGCCGTGCTCGACCGGTGGCCGGCTTGCCGGGTGGAGGTCCTGTGCGGACCTGGCGACAACGGCGGCGATGGCTATGTGGCAGCTCTCCGCCTGCACATGGCAGGCATGCCGGTTTCAGTCCGGGCGCTGGGCGCACCGGCCTCCACGGCCTCCAGGGACGCGGCCGAGCGCTGGGTGGCAGCCGGCGGGACTACGCATCCGCTTGCGGCGGAAGACGCCGATGCGGTGCTGACCGGCCTGCGCCGCCTCGTGATCGTGGATGCGCTCTTCGGCGCCGGCCTTTCGCGCCCGCTTGCGGGCGCCGCCGCCGAGGTCGCCCGCAAGGCAGGGATGGCCGGCGCAACCGTGCTGAGCGTGGATATCGCTTCCGGCGTGCATGGCGACACCGGCCGCGTCGAAGGAGAAGCGTTTTCTGCAGCGGCGACCGTGGCCTTCGAGCGCGCCCGGCCGGGGCATTTCCTGGGGGAGGGAGGAGGGCGGACCGGGATCCTCATTGTCAGGCCAGTCGGCATTCCGGCGAAGACGCTCGATGCGATCGCCCGACGGCAGCCCATCCTGCTCAACCATCCGGCGGCGTGGCCCTTCCGGATCGACCGATCCCACAGCGATGCGCACAAGTACCGGCACGGGCATGTGCTCATATACGCCGGGCCACCGGGGGCAGGCGGCGCTGCCCGCCTTGCCGCGCGTGCCGCGCTGCGAATCGGAGCGGGACTCGCGACGGTCGCCGCATCGGTGGAAGCGGTTCCCGAGCACGCGTCGCAACTCGATGCCGTCATGGTGCGCAGGCTCGGGGAACCCCGAGACTGGGCCTTGGCAATGCGCAAACGAGGGACCTCGGCAGTCGTGATAGGCCCAGGCGCAGGCGCAGGCGCCAAGAAAGCGGTAATCGAGGCGATCGAGTCTCAGGAGGACCGCCGGTGTCCCGTGCCGCTCGTACTGGATGCGGACGCGCTCACGGCCTTTGAAGCGGAGCCCGACGCCCTGTTCCGTCGGCTGGAACGGCATCCCGCGTTGTTGACACCCCACACAGGGGAGTTCCTCCGACTGTTCCCAGATCTGGGAAACGAATTGAAGCACGGCCCCCGTTCCGTTGCGGACATTGCCCTCGATGCCGCCCGGCGTTCGCACGCTGTCGTGCTACTGAAGGGAAGATGCACCGTCGTAGCCTCCCCCGACGGCGTGGCGTGGCTCAACGCCGCCACTGGCAGGCTGTCCGTTCCCTGGCTGGCCACGGCCGGAGCGGGCGATGTGCTCGCCGGAACCGCGGCCGGGCTCGCTGCACGCGGGATCCGCCTCAGCGCTGCGGCCGCGGCGGCCGCATGGCTGCACGCGCAAGCGGCACGCATTCGGGGTCCGGGACTGACTGCGGACGACCTTCCGGACTTGCTCCCGTACGCCTTGGAAGACGCCATTCTCGGGCAGACAGGGCATTGACAAATTCCTCTACCTGAATGATTGTGGCGATAGTGCAACAAACCTGGGACGAGCGCAGCGAGCGCGGAAGCAGGTAGGGAGGCGGTGCCGAAGTTCCGGGATTCTATTGGCAGGACTTTTGTTCAACTCATTGACAGGCAAGGTAGCGCATGGTGCGGCATCGCGAGGGGCCCGGCCGCTTCTGGCTTACGGATCGGCGACGGTACTCCTGATCCTCGGGCTCTTCGCGGTCTTCGTGTTGCGCGATTACTACGGCACTCCGCCGGATGCGCGCAGCGCCGGCGACGTGTGGCTTGTGCGGGTCGCCATATTCGCGCTTGTCGGGGTGACCACCCTGTCCATCGCCCTGCTGGGACACCGGATGTCCAAGCTGATCCTCGCCATGCAAGCGCGCAGGGTGGGATCCCGGTTCCACATCCGCCTTGCCCGCCGGTTCGCCTTGATCGGAATCCTTCCCGCCTTCTTCATCGCGATTCTTGCCCTTCTGACCGTCGTCTACGGCCTCGACCGCTGGTTCTCGTCCCGTGTGGAAGGTGTTGTGCAGAATTCCCGGGAGTTGGCCGGCGCATTTACCGGGTTTCTTGCCGACGAACATCTCGAAGCCCAGCACGCCATCCTCGGAGAGCATCTGCGGGGAGCACTTGGCCAAACCGTGATCGGGGGCATTCCCACTCTGGAGAGCCGGCTTGCGCGGCTTGGCGCTGGCGTGCTGGATGGAGAGCCGGACGTACGGGAGTGGAACGCTATTGCGAGCATCTTGTTCAAGCCGCCCATTTCCGCCAAACGGGTCGCACTCTTCTCGGGAACTCGCCTGCTCGAGGTCGGAAAGATTGATGAATCCGAGCCGGATCCCTCGCTTGGCGGCCAGGCGATCCAGCGCTCCCTCTCTGCCGGACCGGGAGTTCCGGTCCCGGTCCAGGCCCGACCTGCGCTCGAACTCACCGCAGCGCAATGGCCACTCGAACTCGTTGTGGCTCTGCCCTCAGCGGACGCATTGTTTCTCTATGTCGACAGCCGCAAGGACGCACCGATCTTCTTGCCGGTTCTCTCCGTCCTGGAGAATTCGGCGGAATACGACCTGGCAGCGCGCACCGGGCTTGGCGTGGCGTGGGGGTTTGCGGTCATCTATGGCGTAGGCGCGGTGGTGGTCGCCGTAGCAGCGATCATGGTCGGGTTCCTGTTCGCGGACCAGATGGTCGGGCCCATCGGCCGCCTGGCCGGCGCGGCAGCACGAATTGAGGCCGGCGACCTGTCGGCGAGGGTCGAAGCGGGCAGCTCCAGAAGCGATGAGGTCCGAGATCTGATCGGCACCTTCAACCAGATGGCCAAATCTCTGCAATTCCAGCAAGCGGAGCTGATCCACAGCCATGAACGGGAACAGGAGGGACGACTTTTCGCCGAAGGAGTCCTGCGCGGCACCACAGTCGGGATAATCGGCATCGACCGGGATGGCCTCATCCGAGCCGTGAACCGTGCGGCCTCCGATATCCTGGGGTCGAAGCGAGATTTCTCGCCGGGCTCATCAATCCTTGCGGCGTTCCCAGAAATCGGCCCCCTCCTCGAGCAGGCCCGGAATGCGCCCGACCGGGTCGCTGAAGCGGAGGTCAGCGCGGAGTCGGAACAGCTTACGCGGCAACTGCGCGTCCGGGCAGCGCCAGAGGTTGAGGACGGGGAAGTGCACGGTTTTGTCCTCACGTTCGAGGACATCACCGGACGCGCCGTCGCAGAGCGCATGGTGGCCTGGAAGCATCTTGCGGAAATCATGGCGCATGAAATCAAGAACCCGCTCAATCCAATCAAGATGAAGGCGCAGGCACTGCAGGACATGGTTCCGGTCGCATCGGAGAAGGAGCGGGAGAGGCTCCTCGCGACCAATACCGAGCTTGTCGTTCGCAAGGTCGAGGAAATCCGTAGATTGGTGGACGATTTCCGTAGTTTCGCCAGCATGCCGGAGCCGCAACTCGAGTGGGTTAGACTTTCGGAACTTGTTGAATCGGCGGTGGACTTTGCCCGCGCCGACGACGATCGCATAGAGTTTCGCCTGCAATCCCCGCCGCATCTCCGGGCGTGTTGCGATCCGGCGCAATTGTCCCGGGCGTTGGCGAATGTCCTCGTAAATGCCGTCCTGGCGACTCGGGAACGTGCCGAGGAGGAGGCCGAGGCCGGCCGAAGCGTAGCCCCGCGCAACGTGGATGTGCGCGTCGCCGAACTGGGCGACCTTGTTGAGATCTCCATTCGTGACAACGGGATCGGTTTCCCGCCTGGCGAACGGGAAAAGTTTCTGGAGCCCTATGTGACCTACCGGTCCGACGCCAGTGGAACCGGTCTTGGCCTTTCCGTCGTGCGATGGATCATGGAATCCCATGGCGGCGAGGTCTTGTTGCGGGATCCGCCGGACGGCTCGCCCGGAGCGGTTGTCCGGCTACGGTTTCCCGCCGGCGGTCCGCCGCGAGCCTACGAGGCATATGCACGGCCCGAGATTGGAGTTGCCAGCCCTTGACTCATGACATTCTCGTCGTCGACGACGCAAAAGACAATCTCATGGTGCTCCGGGAGTTGCTGGAGTTCCACGGATACGGTGTCAGAACCGCGACGAGCGTCCCGGATGCACTACGGAAAATCACCCAATCGGCGCCCGACCTTGCGCTGATCGATCTCTGGCTCGGAAGCGATCCTCGAGGTGGAATCGAGATTCTGAAGGCGATGCGGGATCAGTGCCCGATGTCCCCGGCGATCATGATCAGTGCCCATGTAAATGTTGAGCGTGCGGTCCGTGCGATGGAGTTGGGTGCCTTTACGTTTCTTGAGAAGCCGATGAACGTCCGACAGATTCGGGAGGTCGTGCATCGCGGACTCGAGTACCGCGCACAGTTGCGCGAGAGTATCGCGATGCGAAGCGGAGAGGTTTCCGATCACTGCCTCGTTGGTGAGTCCAGCGCCGTTGGCCGCCTTCGCAAGAAAATCGAGAAGGTGGCGTCTACAAACGCCAGAGCGCTCTTTATCGGCGGGCCCGGGAGCGGCCGGGAGGAAGCGGCGCGCTATCTCCATCTCTGCTCGCCGCGCGCCGAGCGGCCGTTCATTTGCGTCAGCGCGGCGTCCGCCCGGTACGGGGCAGGGGAGGCAGAGGGAGACTACTGGCCTCCGGTTGAAGTGCTCCGCTGCGCGCATGGGGGAACGCTTCTGATCGCCGACGTCGAGAGGCTCCCCCAGGAGTTGCAGCCACGGCTTCGCCATCTGCTGAACTCCCGGCTGGGGCCGGTTGACAAGGGAGGAGAGAACCGGATCGATGTGCGGATCACCGCGGCGGCGGACAGCAATCTGCAGGAACGGATCCGGAGCGGAAGTTTCGCGCGCGCGCTTTACGACCGCCTCGCGGTAATCGAGTTCTGGATTCCGCCACTTGCGGAACGGATTGCGGACATACCGGCGCTCGTCGAACGGATCGCGAGGAAGCGAGCGGAAGACCGGGGATTGCCGACCCCGTCCTTTACGGCAGAAGCCGTCCAGGCGCTTCAGCAGTATGAATGGCCTGGCAATATCCGCCAGTTGCAGAATATCGTGCAGGAGGCGGTCGACCTGGGCGCGGGCGACGCGCCGGAGACGATCGACGTGTGCGGCCTCCCGGACCATTTTCGCATGGCGGCCGGCATGGGCCTCCGTCGGGACTTTGACATGTCCTCCCTGGCGGAAATGCCGGTGAAGGAGGCGCGGACCATATTTGAACGCCAGTATTTCCTGCACCTGATCGAACAGACAAGGGCAAACATGCCTCGAATTGCCGAGATGGCGGGAATGGAGCGCTCGGCGCTCTATCGAAAGCTCAACTCCATCGGCATTGGTCCGGATACGCTGGCCCGCTACCGCGTTGAGCCTTCCGCAGCGAAAACCGGATCAGACAGCCCGGAAGCAGGGCAGGAAGAGAACGTCCGCGAGCAGGAGAAGTCGCGATGAAGGCGATTGTTTGCGGAGCGGGCCGCGTCGGCCTCCAGATCGCTCGCCGTCTGGCGATGGAGAAGGCCGACGTGACAGTGATCGACGCCAAGGCGGAAATGGTCCGCCGCGCCGTTTCGGAACTGGATGTGACGGGCGTCGAGGGAATGGCTTCGGAGCCTTCCGTCCTGGAACGCGCCGGAGCGCATGACGCCGATATTCTGATCGCTGCCACACGGTCGGATGAAGTCAACATGATGGCTTGCCAGGTCGCGTATTCCATATTTTCCGTGCCTCAGAAAATCGCGCGGATTCGCTCCTCCGGCTATCTCGACCCGCGCTGGCGGACGATGTTCCGGAGCCAGCACATGCCGGTGGACGAGGTGATCTTCCCGGAGCAGGATGTGGCGAATTCGGTCTCGCACTGGCTCGACGCCCCGATGGCGACGGAGGCGATGCCGTTTCTCGACGGAAAGGTCCAATTCGTGGGCCTTCGCCTTGGCGAGGATTGTCCGGTTCTCGATCAGCCACTCCGGCAACTATCGGAGTTGTTCGAAGGCCTGCATACAATCGTCGTCGCCGCGCAGCGTGGAAACGCCCTGCTCATTCCCGGCGGAGACGACGTGCTTCGTCAGGGTGATGTCGTCCAGTTCATCGCACAGCAGCAAGAGATCTCGCGCACGCTCTCCCTCTTCGGATACGAGATGGAGCCACTGCGGCAGCTTGTTGTTATCGGCGGGGGGAGCGTAGGATCGGCAGTCGCCGGATTGGCAGCGAACCGGCGCCGGGGAGTTCGCGTTCGGCTGATTGAGCGAAATGAGCAGCGGGCCCGGGTGGTTGCACAACGGCATCCGAGTGTCGGCGTGATTTGCGGCAATGCCCTGGATGTCGGCGTCATGGAGGATGCACAGGTCGCGACGGCCAGCGCTGTCGTCGCCGTTACCGATAACGATCAGGTAAATGTCCTGGCCACAGCCATGGCCAAGGAGCGGGGCGCGAAGCGGGTGCTGTCACTGGCCACGAACGATGCATTCCAGTCCATTGCCGAGCGCCTGTCGATCGATTCGACCATCAATCCCGAAACCGCAACTGTTTCGTCGATCATTGCGCATCTTCGCCGGGGCTCCGTGCAGGCTATGCACGGCGTCCAGCACGGCCGGGCCGACCTGATTGAGGCGAAGGCGATGAAGAGCGCTGCAATTGTCGGAAAGTTCCTCCGGGACTCGCCATTCCCGAACCGGTCCCGGATCGGTGCCGTGATGAGCAGGATCGGCGTTCTGAAGGAAATCCGCGGGGACCTCCAATTCGAGGATGGCGACCGGGTAGTGGTGCTTTCGGACAGCCGCGATACGAGAAGTATCGAAGCCCTCTTCCGGGTTGGCATCAGCTTCTTCTGAGGGTTTTCTGGTCAAAGTGGCACTCGAAGAGGAAAGGAAGGTCGCTGTTCTGCCGTGCCTCGTGCTGGTCACGGGCGGGGCAATGCTGCTTGCAGCCGTCTACGCGGGCGTAGCGGGCGAGCAGCTGGCTGCAACGGCCTTCGGGTCATGGGCCGCATTCATCATCGCGGGCGGAGGCCTGTGCATCTTCGTATTCCAGGACTCTGGGCGCAGAGCCACCGGGAGCCGCAGGCTCCGGAGCGATATCGGCCTCTTGCTGTTCCTGTGGCTTGGCCTGCCGGCGCTGTCCGCCCTCCCGGTCCATACGATTGTTGCTGAATTTGCTTTCGGCGACGCGTATTTCGAGATGGTATCGGGCTTCACCACGACCGGTGCGACCCTGCTTCAAGATCCATGGAGCCACCCGCGCTCCCTGCTTGTGTGGCGGAGCATGACGCAATGGCTGGGCGGATTGGCGACGCTTGTGGCTGTTCTCGCGGTCCTGGCGCCCCACAGCCTCGGCGCGTTCGCGCTGGAGGGAATCGCTCCATCCCGGGCCGGCGAGCGCCACAGAGGCGGCCGAACGAGGTTTGGCGCGACGGACCGCTGGATGCGCGCAGCGATCCGGGTTGCGCCGCTATACACCGCGCTGACCATCGTTCTGCAGACCGGGTACTCTCTTGCAGGCATGAGCGCGTTCGACGCCTTCAACCACGCCCTGACGACCATCTCGACCGGTGGCTTCTCGACCCGGCCTGGATCCCTGGCCGAGTTTGCCTCCTGGCCAATCGAGGCGGTCGCCGCGTTCGGAATGCTGCTTGGTGCGATTGGTATCGGCACCTATGCCCGCCTCTGGCAGCGACGCTGGAGAAGGGCGGCGCGGGATCCGGAACTCCAGCTCTTCTTCGTCCTGGTCACGGCTGCAACGCTGGCCGCCTTCGTCCGTCACTTTTTCGGGGAGCCCCTGGCTGACGCGGGGCGCAGAACTGGGCAGCTTGCCGCCACATTCTGGTCAGAGGCCTTCGCAGCGATTTCGGCACTGACAACAACGGGATTTCCCTCCGCCTTCGCGGGGGCAGGCGGGGAGTGGAGCGGACTTGGCCCGGTGCCGGCACTCCTGCTCGGACTCGCCATAGCCGGTGGTAGCGCGGCATCCACCGCTGGCGGAGTGCGGCTTATGTCCGTATCGCTCCTGACCCGCCACAGTCTCGATGAATTCGGCAGGATCGGGCGACCAAGATACGTTCGCGGGCGAAGCCAGATTCGGGACGCAGCGGGCCAACTTCACGTTGCCTGGATCGGTTCGATGCTGTTCGCGCTGGCCGCCGGCGCAGGCATACTGGCTATCTCGACGCTAGGGCTGGATTTCGAGGCGAGCCTGTCGGCGATCGTCGCAAGCCTGGCGAATGCCGGCCCCCTTCACGGCGCGCTTACGGGCGCAACCGATGCCTGGCGGGACATTCCGCCCGAAGGCCGGGTGCTATGCTTCCTGTACATGGCTCTCGGAAGGGTAGGGGTCGTTGGCGTGGTGGCCATGATCTTCTTCGATTGAGCCTCTCGGGCCTTGCGGATCTGCGATACGACACGCGCCTGGGAAGACTGTACCATATGACTTCAGCGCCTGCCGCGAAGCAGGGCAAATCGCGAGGCGAACCGGCACAGGGAAGAATCAAACAATGACCGCACGAGCAAACTTGCAGGACACCTTTCTGAACGCGGCAAGGCGGCAGAAGGTGCCCGTGACCATTTTCCTGGTGAACGGCGTCAAATTGGGCGGCGTCATCACCTGGTTCGACAATTTTTGTGTTCTTCTCAGACGTGACCGCAGTGCTCAGCTGGTCTACAAGCACGCGATATCAACCGTCATGCCGCTGTCGCCAATCAAACTGCATGAATCCGATACGGAGGCAGCCAGCGAAGTGACGGAAGACGCGGAGGAGGATGCGCGAGCGGAAGCAGGTGACACCGATTGACCAGCGTTGACCCGCCGATGACCGACGCCTGGGTGCTGCATCCGGTCCTTGGCAACTCCCGCCGGCATGCTTCTTCAGGCGCCCGTCTCTCGGAGACGGCACGTCTCGCTGAGGCCCTCGGGCTTCGTGTGCGCGGCAAGGAATGCATCCGGGTCCGCAAGCCGCAAGCTGCCACGCTATTTGGAACCGGGTTCGTGGAGCGCATGAAGGAACCCATTCGCAACACATCTGCCGACCCCGTAATCATCGACGGGACCCTGACGCCGGTTCAGCAGCGGAACCTTGAGCAGGCCTGGGAATGCAAGGTTCTCGATCGCACCGGACTGATCCTGGAAATCTTCGCAAATCGCGCCCAGAGCCGGGAAGGCAGGGTCCAGGTGGAACATGCAAGAGTTAGCTATCAAAAGAGCCGCCTGGTGAGAAGCTGGACGCATCTGGAGCGCCAGCGCGGTGGATTCGGCTTTCTCGGCGGCCCTGGAGAGACCCAGATCGAAGCCGACCGCCGCGCGCTGGACGTCCGGCTCGCAAAGCTCGATTCCCAGTTGAAGCGCATCGCCAGCAATCGCCGGACGCAGCGGAACGGACGCCAGCGTACGGGCATTTCGACTGTCGCGCTGGTGGGCTATACCAACGCCGGCAAGTCCACTTTGTTCAACAGCCTTTGCGATGCCGCCACTGATGCGCGGGACTTGCTCTTCGCAACGCTCGACCCGTCCGTGCGGTGCCGGCGTCTGCCGCACGGCGCGCCGGCAGCCTTTTCCGATACCGTCGGCTTCATCTCGGATCTGCCGGCAGAACTGGTGGCTGCGTTCCGGTCCACGCTTCTGGAGGTGACGGAAGCCCGCATTCTGCTTCACGTGATCGACGCATCCTCGGACGAGTGGGAATCGCAGCGGGTCAGCGTGATCGAAACGCTCGAGCAGATTGGTGTGCGGGAATGCGCCCAAACGAAGATTCTCGAGGTGCACAACAAGGTCGACCTCCTGGGCCCGAACGAACGCCGCGCGATCCTGGCACGGCTGGAGCGAACCGGGCGCGGGGTCGCGGTTTCTGCGGCCCAAGGCGAGGGACTCGATACGCTCCTGGAGCGCGTTGAGGAAACGCTTTCCGCCGGAGCGAGCCGATTCAGGATCGTGCTCGCACCGCACGCCGGCGCTGCGCTGGCCTGGCTGCATGACCAAGGGGCGGTCCTCGAGCGGAGCCAGGCCGTGCCGCTGGAAATGGGCGGCGGTGCAGGGGAAGATGATCGGGCCGGCACGCTGGAAGTCATTGCCCGGCTGACGGGCGCCGACCGCAACCGTTTCCAGCATCGTTTCGCCGACGAGGTTCGCGAAGTTCAACTCATCGGTTGACGAGACGTCGCAGAACGGCGCGACAGCCGCTCGGAATTCCATATGCTGTGACTTGGATCGAGCAAACCGCAACCGATTGCATCCGCGTTATACACCAATTATGTAACATAATGCTCCTTATGCGCCAAACCGAGTGCAGTCATTGGCGGCTAGACGGGCAATCCGAAACACCCTGCGATGCTCCCCCGCCGGATGATCCTGCATCCTTCCACCCACATCGATCACCGGGATTGGACGACACACATGTCGCCTTGAGGCTCGATTTCACCGCAGGAGAATTCTGCCATCCTTGCTTGCTCGAGTCCGCCATCCAGGGGCAGCTGGCCGCAACGCAATTGCGGGAACGTGAAATGCCACCGCGAGAACATCCAGCGACCAGCGCCTGCGACATTCTGCTTCGTGCCGGCACGAACGGTCCGGCCAGCGTGTTGTTCTGCCTGGTGTCGAATATGACAAGACGGTTCTCGATGGACTTCAAACTCGTGACTTTGCGCAGGCCAACCGCAGTTTTCTGCACGGCATCCATTCAGTTATCAAGACCTGGGAACCCGAACTCCGATTCAGCCTGCTCACAGGTGTAAGCAATGTCTCGACGGTGAACCCGTTTTCCGGACTGAAGAATCTGACGGACATCACTCTCGACCCACGCCGCGTGGCCGTTTGCGGCCACACGGAGTCCGATCTCGAGGAAGTCTTCGCACCGGAATTGCCCGGCCTGAACCGGGATTTGATCCGTGAGTGAGTGGTACAACAGCTACAACTGGCGCGGAGCAGACCGCGCATGCAACCCGTTCGACGAGCTCGTCCTGATCCGAAACCGCAAGTTCGACGCCTCCCCGGCCTGCGGCCCGTCGAGGCGAACCCACCTACATCCCGTTTGCCAACCCGATCACCCCGGTACCGATCAAGCGGAGCGCGAGAACCACGAGCAATGCATTCAGCGCCAGGCGAAATCTGCGCTCATCGATCCGTGTCAATACCGCCTTTCCGGCGACGGTTCCGAGGAAACCCGCCAGGATCATCATGGCAACGAGTGGCAGCCAATCCGCAAACGCGAAGCCGAGTACGCCGAAGGCCAGGCTCTTTAGCACATGCTGCAGAGTCATCAAAGACGCATGGGTCGCGACGTACCGCAATCGATCATGTCCCAGGGTCTTGATATAGGCTGCGATAAACGGCCCCGTCCCGCCGAAAAACATCGTCAAGAAGCTGGAAAACAACCCCACCAGGGCACCGGAGTGCCGCAGAAATGCTGGCGGCCGTGCAAACACAGACCAGAGGATGAAGGTGCCTATTCCGACCTGAAGAACCGCTGGTGGCAGCCGCACCGCGACCAGACCTCCCAGCACCACGCCGACCAGGGAACCAAGGGCGAACGGTACCAGTACGTTCCTGTCGATATGGGTGAAGAGCACTGCTGCGCGGCCGAGATTCGAGCCAACCTGGACCACACCGTGAACTGGAATTATCGCCGCCGCGGGCAGCAGGTTCGCCAGCACGGCAAGCAGCACGGCGCCACCGCCGAGTCCGAAGGCAGCCGACACGAGGGAGGTGAAAAAGCTCAGCAGTATTATGCTGGAAGCGGTAGGCAAGCCGAGGCCTGCGTGGAGCGCCTCAACCCACATCCTATGCGACAAGCGCCATCGGTTGAGGAAGCTCTAACGATTCCGCCCCCGAGAGCGCACAGAATCGATTCCAGGAACACAGGATCATTTCCAGCAGCTCCCCGATCTTCGCCGCGCATCCGACGGGCCCGGGATTCGGGGCCGGTTGCTGGAGTGGCGAACTCGATCAACGCTTATTGCGAAAGTAGCGACTGCGGCCGCCGGTTCAAAACGACCAGCCGGCATCTCTGGAACGCATTGCGGAGATAGTCCCGACAAACAGATACATCGTAAGCGACTTTTTTACCCCCTGCTGAACGATATTGGGCGTTTCGTGTGGGTGTGCCGTTGTTGATTTGGATTGGGTTTTGGGGTTGCTTCGAGCGTGTCCCTGGACTCAGTGTCCTGGGGCTGGACTCAACGAAACGGTTGTGTTACGCTGCCCGGCATGGACGGGATAGTACAAGGCCGTTGTGTCGGCTCTGCGGAGTTGTCGGAGATCCGTGCGCTGTTGTCGGCGCACCCGGAGTGGGGCCGCTCGCGGCTTTCGGTTGCGCTGTGCGAGCGCTGGGGGTATCGGGATAGGGGGGCACCTCGCGGTGCCGCCCCTCCCACACCACCGGGCATACGGGTCCGTACCACGGCGGTTCGACCGGATTAAGCGTCGACGGGGACATTCTGTCCGTCGGCGCCGGGCTTTCGAGAGTTGACTTCGCCATGGATGGTTCGACCCCTTGTGATCCGCCGACCGAGGGTTCACCCCAATCGCGTGGTTGAAGGGCCAGACCAGGCTGGATTTTCTGCCGCTTTCCATTCATGAGTCGTCAGTCCTACTTGCCTCTTCCCGTCGTTCGGGCCTTCAGTCAACGTTCCCGGTTCGGCATATCTGTTGCTCCGCCTTTCGGCCTTGGAGTGCCTCAATAGCCTTGCCGACTGCTTGACCTAATATGCCCTCTGCTGACTTCTGCGCCGCGGTCAGGGCACCTTGCGATTCCCTCAGTCCCTTCGGGACACGGCGCAGACCTCCCCAGGTAAGCTCGATCGCCTTCCCCGCACACCTGCCGGATATACAGGCCTGGCCCTTGATGGATATGGACTTCGCGATCAGCCGCCCGCTCGTCCGACCAAGCCTGCCTCGTATCCGGTTCCTGTCCGTCAGGTCGCGGTTTTGATTCACGCTTCCTTCAGACACCCCCTCGCGAGAGTGCCCTTGCGTTTCACTAATCCTTCACCTCCATCTGGTTGGATAGAAGACTTTCACTCCCAAGCTATCGAGCATGCTGGGCACACGGCGGGACGGCCGTGGCCGTGTGAAGGATATTGCCGCGCGTTCGCTGCTTCGCAAGCTTGCGGGAGAAGGTCTGATCCGGCTCCCTGCGTTGCAGTACCCGGGCCGCGGAAGCCGTCGGCAGAGCGCGGCGGCGCGTGTTGGGCTGGAGGTTGACTGGTCGGTATCGGAGGCGTATTCGGGTCCGCTGTCGGCGCTCCTGCCCGTTTCTGTATCGGTTGCGGAAGGTTCGGACCGCCAGCTTCTGCACGCGATTTTGGAGCGGTTCCACTATCTCGGGCTATCGACGCCGGTGGGGGAGAACATCGGGCACCTTGCGCGGGACCGTCGGGGCCGGATCGTGGGCTGCTCGCTGACGGGGGCTGCGGCATGGCGCTGCGCGGCGCGGGACCGCTGGATCGGATGGAGTGACGCGACGCGCGGGGCGGGTCTGTGCCTTGTGGTGAACCAGCAGCGCTTTCTGATCCTGGACGCGGTTCGGGTTCCGCATCTTGCGAGCCATGTGCTTGCGCGGGTGGCACGTCGGGTGGGCGCGGACTACGAGGAGCGCTACGGGCATTCGGTCCATTTGCTGGAGACATTCGTCGATGTGTCGCGGTTTGCGGGGACGTGTTACCGGGCGGCGGGCTGGCATGACGCGGGGCTGACGACGGGGCGCAGCCGGAACGGCCGTCCGGGGCTCTCGGTTCCGCGCAAGCGGGTTTTTCTGCGGCCCCTGCGGCGGGATACCGTGGCGCGGCTGCGGCAGGAACGGTGACTGGTTTGGGGCCGCCGGAAGACCACGCCGGGGAAGCGGCGGAGCTTCACCGGCCTGGCGTCGGCGGAGAACGCACGGCTGCTGGAGCACCGCGAACACTGGATGGGGGAGACGGAGGCACTGCAGGACGCGCTTGCGCGATCGGATCGCGGCAAGGCGCGGCTGGAGTCGGAGAATGCGCAGTTGCGCCGGGAACTGAAGAAGGTCAGGTCTACTCTGGACGAGTTGCTGGAGCGATTCCAGACGGCCGTGCGCACCGCGCGTCGGTTTGCGGGGATGCTGTTCAGTTCGTCGTCGGAGCGCCCGGGGGGTTCGGCCGAGACGGTTGTGTCGGAGGTGGAGCTGGATTGTCCTGCCTTTATCTGGGACGATGATCCGACCGGAGGACTGGCGGGCGGCGGCGCGGCGAATGGCGAAGCCGTGGATCCCCTTCCCGAGGAGCGCGCGGCACCGCGGCCACGCAAGCGTGGCCGCCCCCGGGGAGCGACGGGCGGCCGGAAGATCGGCAAGGACGTTCCCACGATCACCTGCCACCTGGAGCCGGAGGCGGCTGCCTGCCCGTCCTGCGGCGGCGAGCGCAAGACGATCCGGACCGAGGCCGCGGAGCGGCTGCATTATGTCCCGGCCAGCTACGTTCGGGTCGTGATCGAGCGTCCCGTGCTCGGCTGTGCCCGGTGCCGCCACGCCGCACCGGAGCAGGCACCGGCACCGGACTGGCTGATCCCCCGCGGACTGCCCACGGAAGCCTTGCTGGCGCACACCATGGCGTCAAAGTTCCAGGACCACTTCCCCTCCTACCGCCTGTCGCAAAGGCTTGCCCGCCACGGCATCCTCATCGGCGATGCCACCCTCAACAGCTGGATCGCCCGGGGCTTCGAGATCCTGCAGCCGCTCTATGACGCCATCAAGGCGCATGTCCTCAGCGCCGACCGGCTGTTCCTCGACGAGACAACGGTCAAGTTCCTCGAACCGGGCTTCGGAAAGGCCCGGACCGGCTACCTCTGGGCCGCGCTGCGCGACGACCGCACCTTCGCCGGGCCGGCGCCGCCCGCGGCGCTCTTCTGGTCCGGCCCGGGGCGCGGAAAGGCCATCCCGGAAGCCATGCTGCGGGACTTCGCCGGCCTCGCCCAGGTCGATCGCTACGCCGCATACAACATCCTCGCCGACCCCGCGCGGCCCGCCGGACCCGTCTTCCTTCAGTTTTGTATGACGCATTGGAGACGCAAGTTCAGACTTCCTGACCTCGTGCGCTAATTGAAGGCGGGCTTGGCGATCGTTTTGCTCGTGATTTCCAGCAGTTAGGAGACATTTGAGGGGTTGACCGATCTACGGAGAGTGGCTATAATACTGTGCACCCGATATCGACCGTGGAGACTCCCTTGAACACGCTTCCGATGCCTCCTGCCGAGGCGATCCAGATCGGCGAATCCTGCTTTTCGCACGCGGTCGAGGACGGCCGGCGGGTCTACTTCAGCAACCTGGCGCCGTTCGATTCCCACGAAGTTTCGGACAACCGAGCGCGACAGCTGCGGATTGCGCGGTTTGCCGAGCACGGTGTGCTACGCAGGGATCTGGCGGCGGCGTTTGGCGTGAACCGTTCGACGGTGCAGCGGGCAGTGAACCAGCTCCGGAGGCAGGGCGAGGCCGGTTTTCTTACGCCGCGACGGAGGCGCGGGCCGAGCGCGATCGACGCCGCGACGGCGCGGGAGGCGGAGCGGCTTCTGGCCTCGGGGCTGAGCGGCCGGGCGGTTGCGCGAAAGCTGGGGATCCGGCCGAGCACGTTCAGCCTCAACCGCCGGTCGGGTGTTATCAGAGGGGGGACGCCGAACCGGGCCGTGCCGGCGCAGGCGACAGCGTCGACGGAGCCGCAGGCGACGGCAGTGCTGGAGCCGCCGGTGGTCGCGTCGACGGAGCCACAGGCGGCGGCAGCGCCGGAGCCGAGGGTGGAGCGGAGCGAACGGGACGCACGCGACCGCGAGGCGCCGATGGGTCGGGGCACCCGGGACACGGCGGGGCGGATGCTGGCGGCAACGGGACATCTGACGGAGATGCGGCCGCAGTTTGCGGAGCCGCTGTCGGCGGTTGCCGGCGGCGGCGTGCTGGCCGGGCTGCCGATGCTGCTCAAGGAGGGGCTTCTGGACCGCGCGCGGGAGTTCCTGTCGCTGCCCAAGGGATACTACGGTTTGACCACGGTTCTGCTGTTCCTGGCCTTCCTCACCCTGGCCCGGGTGCGCAATCCGGAGGCACTGCGGCACCAGGCGCCCGGGGAATGGGGCGCCATCCTGGGCCTGGACCGCTGCCCGGAGGTGAAGACGCTGCGGGGCAAGATCAAGGCGTTGGGGCGAGACGTGCAACGGGTGCGGGACTGGCAAGCTTCCCTGGCCGCGGGATGGATGGCGGAAGAACCGGACGTGTGTGCGACCCTGTCGGTGGATGGCCACGTCAAGGTGTATTCCGGCCGCAAGGGAAAATTGCCCAAGCATTACGTGGCGCGCCAGAAACTCTGCCTGCCTGCCTCCACGAGCTACTGGATCAACGCGCTCGGCGGCAAGCCGTTCCTGTGCCTGAACAAGGCGCTGGATCCGACCATGACCCACGCGCTGGAGAAGGACATCCTGCCCGCGCTGGAGAAACTGGGCATGCTGGGCCCGGATGCACCGGACCTCACCGTCCCGGACGCCGGCGAGCCCGCCCTGACGCTGGTCTTCGACCGGGAAGGCTGGAGCCCTGCCCTGTTCCGGCGCCTCGCCCGGCGCGGGGTTGCTGTGATCACCTGGCACAAGGGCTTCAAGGGGGAGGCCTGGCCGGAGGCGGACTTCCGCACCGTCACGGTGCCCATCCACGGGCCGGGAAGCACCCGCAGCGCCACCGTCCGCCTCGCCGAGAAGAGCGTGATCCTGAGCAAGGGGCCCGAAGTCCGCCAGATCCGGCGCCTGCTGGAGAATGGCCGCCAGGTGCCCCTCATCACCACCGACCCCCGCATGCCCATGGAGCGGGCCGCCAGCGCCCTGTTCTCCCGATGGTCGCAGGAGAACTTCTTCAAATACATGCGCGAGGAGTTCAATCTCGACGCGCTGGCGGTCCACGGTTTGGAAGCACAGGATCCCGACGCCCGCATCGTCAACCCGCGCTGGCGCGCAATCGACCGCAATGTCCAGCGCTTCCGGCAGCGCCTTGGCACCCTGCGCAACCGGATCGCCGACCTGTCCAGGGGAACCCCGACCCGCGAAGCCGAAGAGGCCGTCCGGCGCCTGCAGGCCCAAAGCGACGCTCTCGACGCCGAGCGTGAAGCCCTCAAGCTGCAGCGCCGCGATACACCGCGACATATCGCGGTCGCCGAACTCGACACGAACGAGGCACTCGACGCGCTCCCCGAAGGCGAGAAACTCCTCCTCGATATAATCCGCATGATCGCCTACCGCGCTGAAACCCGCATGATGCCCGCCGTTGCCCAGACCCAGGGCAAGATCCAGCGCCCCCGCCGGCACTTGCGCGCACTTCTACGGGCCGACGCCGACGTCATCCCGGAGCACGGCAACGGCATCCTCCGCGTTCGCATACTCGGCACCGCCAGCGATGCCGGCGACAACGCCATCGCAAGCCTCCTCGAAGAACTCAACCAGACACGGACCGTCTTCCCCGGTACCAACATGCACATGGTCTATGAACTACCCGGAAAAATCGCCGAGCCCCACTTCGCGGGTGCAAAAACATGACACTCTCTCGAGTTCGAGGTCAGGAAGTCTGAAGTTCCACTATCTGTCGGAATCCCGCTTCCGCAATGAGGCCCTTGCGCGGATCGGCAAGCTGTTCGCCATCGAGAAGGGCATCCTGTTCAAGCATCCCGATGAGCGCCTCCGCGTGCGGCAGCTCGAGTTGAAGCCCGCCTTCGAACAATGGAAGGCGTTCCTCGAGGCCGCCGCCAGCCGCCTGCCCGAAGTCTCGGCGGAGGCCGCCGCCATCCGATACGGCCTCGCCGACGGCGTCTGGCCGGGCTTCATCCGCCTGCTCGACGACGGCCGCCTCGACCTGCACTCCAATCGCGGCGAAAACGCCCACCGACCCGTCAAGCTCACCATGCGCAACTCCCTGTTCGCCGGATCCGAGAATGCCATCGACATCTGGGCTCGTGCCAACACCCTGATCACAACATGCCGCCTCAACAACGTCGACCCGGAAGCATGGCTCACCCATGTCCTGGTTCAAATCCGCGACGGGTGCAAGGATGTCGAAAGCCTCATGCCATGGCAGCCCTTCAAACCGCCGGGGGATCAATGCCTCGCCATCTGCGGAACAATCCTCAGCCCCGAACCGCACGCCGAGGGGCCTTGAGGCCCCGCCAGTCACAGACATCGAACAGCGCCGAGAACTCTACTCGCGAAAGCCGCAAAAGACCCTCCGACACCGGCGGCCAGCGGAACGAACCCCGATCCGGCCACTTCGCAACCAGCACCATCCCGCTGCCGTCGTGGAACAGTACCTTCACCCGCCCCGGACGCCGCGAGCGGAACACCAGCACGACCCCCGAATCCGGTGCAACACCAAGATGCTCCCGCGCGTAGCTGCTTAGCGCCGCGATCCCGCGGCGGAAATCAACCGGATGCAACGCAAGGTACACAGCAGAACCATCGCCAACCCCAAGCATGACAACCTCCCGGAATGCAAATGCCTTCCCAGAAGATGGTGCACTCCGCAACTCACCGAAAGCAGGGGGAGAAATAGTCGCTTACGATACATCTCCGATTGCCGGGGCCGGCGCTCGCGCCACCGGCACGAAATGATCCCGTGTTCCGGCATTTCGAAATCACATCCGCCACCGCGATACGAAGAGGGGCGCAGCGGTCGTGCCCCCTGCCCTCCCGCTGGTACACGGGGACGAAGAAAGTCCCTGAAGATGGCGAAAACCAGGCCAACGATATCCACAGCCTTGCCGTCGCCTGGCGCAAGCGTATCGGATCGCGGACCACGGCTTGACCAGAGTTGTGAAGGATTGGCTCGTGGCTTCTTCCGTGTCAGACAAGGCTGATGAACCGCAACGCTCCGTGCCCTCTGGCATTCCTCAATAGTGGAACCTCTGCCTGGCGCGCCCGGTCTCGAACTCCGCGACCAGCGCTTTCGTCTTGGGGTCGTTGGTGGCCTCGGAACCGACAACCTCCCACCAAACGCCGGACCCGGGCGGATTCCGGTATCTGTCGGTCGGCACGACGACGATACAGGGCCCCGCTTCGGCCCTGGCCGCTCCAAGCGCCGAGCGAACCTCGTCCGCGGTTTCGGCGTACCATGCCCTCACGCCAACGCTCTCGGCGTTCTTTACGTAGTCGATCTCCACAAATTCGCCCTTGTCCAGCAGGCCACTCTCGACGTCGCGAATCCGGAACTCATTGCCCAGCGAGTGCCCGACAAGTGCTTTCTGGTGACCGTGGATCGACTGGTAACCGTCGTTGACGTTCAGGACAATCGTGATCTTGGTCCGCTCCTGCATGGCCGTAACCAGTTCCATCGGATGCATCTGGTAGTTGCCGTCCCCCATCAATACGAACACCTCTCCCTCGGTGCCCGTCAGACGGACACCGATAGCGGCCGGAATGTCGTACCCCATGCACGAGTTTCCGAACTCGAGATGGAGAGTCTTGCCGCCGTCGGCATCGAAAAGCTTGGTCAGATCTGCCGGAATCGTTCCTGCTGCGGCGACCAACGTGTCGCCCGACTTCATTTCATCGTTGAGAACACCGATCAACTGGCCCTGACTCATCCGTTCACCGGGACGTTGCACGAAGACTTCGGCAAGGAGTGTTTCCTCCCAGTCCGCGCGCGCGGATGCCGCGCGGGCGATCCATTCGGCGTTGGGAGAGACTCCCGCGGCAGCGCCTGCCGACGAAAGGGCGGAGAGTGCCAGCTTTGCATCGGCTGCAATCGGGAGGGCACCCAGCTTGTGGGCATCGCGGCCGCTCACGTTGACACAGATGAACTTCACTTCCGGATTCTGGAAAGCGGAGTTTGAACCCGTCACGAAATCCTGGAGCCTGGTGCCAATGCAGATCACCAGGTCCGCTTCCTCCCCGATGCGGCCCGCCGCCTGCGTGCCAAGATGACCGGTTCCCCCCATCAACAGATCGGACCGGTTCCGTATTGCGCCTCGGCCCGCATGGGTTTCGCCGACGGGGATTCCGAATCGTTCGACGAACGCCGCCAGTTCGTCCCAAGCTTCGGAATAGTGGACGCCACCGCCCGCGATGATGTACGGCCTCTTCGCCGCCTTCAGGAGTTCAATGGCTTCGCGAATCCGGTCCGGATGCGGCACGCGGCGCTCGATCCTCCAGACACGCTTCTCGAAGAACTTGACCGGGTAGTCATAGGCGTAGGCCTGGATGTCCTGCGGAAGGGCTATGGTCACCGCCCCGGTTTCCGCCGGGCTGGTCAGGATGCGCATCGCCTCGGGCAGTGCGGTCAAGATCTGTTCGGGCCTAGTGATCCGGTCGTAGAAACGGCTCACGACGCGGAACGTGTCCGTCACCGACATGTCTTCGGAACTCAAATGGTCGATGTCCTGGAGCACGACGCCGCCGTAGCGCGAGGCGTAGTAGTCGGATGGGAAGAGCAGTACGGGTATCCTGCAGATCGTCGCCGTCGCCGCGCCGGTGATCATGTTCGTGGCGCCCGGCCCAATCGAGGTCGTGCAAGCCATTGTCGCCTTCCTGCGCATGGCCCGGGCAAATCCCGTTGACGCGTGAACCATCGACTGCTCGTTGGTCGGCTGGTGATATGGAAGGTCCTGCCCGTACTCGACGAGCGCCTGGCTGATTCCGGAGACGTTCCCGTGCCCGAAGATTCCCCAAATTCCCTGTATGAATCGTCGCTCTTCCCCATCATATTCCGAGTACTGCGCCTGAAGGAATTTCACGACTGCCTGGGAGAGCGTGAGTCTCTCCTTTTTCTCCGAAGCGTAGAAGTGCATTTTCTTGTTCCATAATTTCAGGGCGCTGCCCGATTGACGCAATTGTCCGGGCACCCACCGCCATCGGCGCGGCAATCGGGCTCTTCGTCTTGCCGTGCACCGAATATAGCGAGGTACGATCAAACCCCGACGGAAAATGCCTGCGCAC
This sequence comes from Rhodobacterales bacterium, assembly GCA_965222665.1. Lineage (GTDB taxonomy): Bacteria > Pseudomonadota > Alphaproteobacteria > Rhodobacterales > CAZPXZ01 > CAZPXZ01. Next base: position 1,873,867 of record CBDCUM010000012.1, on the reverse strand, counting down.
GGGTAACAACCATCCCGATGGCCTGGCGAATGGAATATTTTCCCATTCGCCTGCAATAGATTACCTCCCCTACTCCAATTTCCTCCAGCACCATGTCCAGATGTTCGGAACCGCGCTCAATAACTCATGCGGGTTCATTCAACGGGGTCCAGAAGCGTTGGTTCGGATGCTCCCGTTCCCATTGAAGCCCGCCCCTTCCGCCAAGAACCTGAAGAGCGAGACGATGGGCCCGGCCGATCGTGAGGCCGCTCGCCCATGCGCGCCAGATTGTTCTCCCCTCTATCCAAAACGCCGTTGGCTAGTCGTCCTCGAGTTTCCGCCCTGCATTTCCACGGGCGAAGTTGTTCAAGACCCGGGTGGCCTTTCGCACCGTCACCAAGAACGCCAAGTGCAACGAAGATGCAACCGTGCCCGGCAGCAGCCGACATGTCACGTCCCAAAGAATAGGATAGAATTGTGTTGTCGGTCGGGTATTCTCCCCGAAGCTCATTTGGCTCGCAATGTCTCAGAGTATGAACGAATATTCGGGCCTTCAATTGTCGCTGGCTTTGCAATGGGTTGCGATATGGAGACGATTGACATGATCAATGGGTAATTTACGCTTGGCTGCTTGAATCGCTTGAATTGCTTGAGTATGGCGGTTCCCCGACCAGCCGGCTGCTGGGGCAGCGAGTTACTTATCCATTGGCAGTGGCGCTATCTCATTGCCAGTTGGTAGTAATTTGAATTCAGGGAATATTGAGTCGTACTCTCAGACTTCCCGCACACCCCTACTCCGCACCGCAATCCGCAGTTCAACTCCAATCTGCCGACCATCATGCCGAGTGAATATTCTCGAATGAAGATTTATCTTGTAGTGGACTGCAGGAACCGGCTTGGCGAGTGCTGCTTCTGGGACCCGCGCGACCATTGCCTCTGGTGGACGGACATCGAGGGAAGCAGTGCCTGGCGGATGGACGCCGACAAGAATACTACGCGTTTCATGTTGCCCGGACGCGCTGGTTTCATCTTGCCGCGCAGTGAAGCCGGATTCGTCATCGGCTTTCCCAAGCAGGTTGTCCTGGCAAACCAGGAGCTGACGGCGTTCACCAAGCTCCACGACGTGGAAGCGGACCTGCCGCAGACCCGAATCAACGACGCGGAAGTTGATCCCTTCGGCGGTATCGTCTTTGGCACGTTCGACGAGACCAGCGACATGGAGAAACGTCGACCCGTCGCCAACGTCTATCGCCTGAGTCCGGACGGATCGCTCAAAGTGCTCTTCGGTAACGTTACTATTTCCAACGGTCTAGCGTTCTCGCCCGAAGGCGACATCATGTACTTCGCGGACACGCCGGATGGCCGGATTCGCCGGTTCCGGATTGAAGAGAATTTCTCCCGTATCGAAGAAATTGATGCTCTCACTACAAGGGAAGCCGCGCCAGGCCTGCCCGATGGCGGCACTGTAGACGCGGAGGGCAACTACTGGAGCGCGCGGGTCTGGGGTGTGTTGTGCGTTTCGACACGAAGGGAATCGTCAGCGCTCAGATCGATCTTCCAACCAAGGGCCCGACCTGTGTCGCCCTCGGCGGTCGCTCTCTCACGCGACTCTACATAACGACCCTGCGGGTTCGCCACACTGCAGAGGAAATTTGCGCATCCCCCAATGCAGGTGGCATATTTGCCACGGAAGTCGAGATTCCTGGGACCAGACAGCGCCTTTGCGCGCTTTGAAGTTCATGGAGAAAGGGGCGACATGGGGGAATCGCTTGGCGTACCCGCAAGTGTCAATCGATCCGTTCTCGCGACCGCGCGCGACGCGCCTACTCCGCTCCCCAATCTCGCAGGCGGCCGGGAAGTTTAGCTGTTTGCAATCATCGAGCGATCTGCTCGCAAACATCCGTTTTTCCTACTCGGATTATTTGCGAATGACGGGACCGGAATGCTCACGCTCTACGGGTACGCCGACGGCGGCGAAACGGCAGTCAGCCGGCCTGGGGAACGGCGTCCGAACCGCTGGCGCCGCCGGCCAGGCGGCCGACGCGGATGCGGTCGAGCCGGGTGCCAGAACCGGCGGCCGGGACGCCGTCGCGAAGCTGCTGGCGGAACTCCATCCAGATAGGCCGCACTTCCGGACGTGCCCCGTCTCGGACATGTGGCGTATCGGAATATGTCTGGTATTGCTGGGTCCGATTGGGGCGGAGCAGCTCATGGCCAGGTCCGGAAAACCGGCGTGGCAGGAAATTTTTCTCGCCATTTGATGCAACGTCGCGCATCACGATCTTCATAAATGCGCATGGCAGACTGTGGATCTAGCGTGAAGGTATTCTCGCTATCCTCTCCCAATGCTGTTAGACGCATGGTGTACCAGGCCGTCACCCCACCCCGAGGCGGGGAATCAAATACAGGAAACTCAGGATCGCCGCCTGCCTCAGACAACCAGATTTCTGTGAGCCGTGGACTCAGAACCATGGCACGCGCCAAACTCACCATATCGGCAGCGCCGCTAGCCACTGCGTCCACTGCATGGTCACGCCTTTCGAATCCCCCTGTCAACATTAGGGGTACATCGGTTACCCCTTTTGCGCGTCGCGCAAACTCGAGAAAATATGGCCCGCCATCCGACGACCCCTCGGAGCTTGCCTTCGCTCCGGGGAAATAGGTCCCACCACTTATGTCAATCAGATCGACCGAGGTTTGATCGAGAAGGCGCACCACCTCCAAAGCATCATCCTCTGTCAATCCACCTTCCAGTTGGTCCGTCGAGTTGATCTTGATCCCGACGGGAAACGATGGACCAACGGCGCGCCGTACTTTGTCTATCACCTTGAGCACTATACGGCATCGCGCTTCGATTGAACCACCGTAGCCATCGTCACGGCGGTTGAACAATGGAGATAGGAATTGGCTGAGTAAGAACCCGTGCCCAGCGTGAACATGGACGCCGCTAAATCCTGCGTTCCTTGCGTACACTGCAGTTCTTGCATACATGTCAGGTAGTTCCTGGATGTCTTCAACTGACATACCCGCACATTGAAGACCTTCGATATTCAGCGCAGATGGCCCCTTCGGCTGACTAATCGGCAGGTGCGACAGAGCGCCGGCATGACCGAGTTGCGGCCATAGATGAGCACCCTCGATCACAGCTCGGCGGACCAATGACTGGATCGCCTGCTGATCGCCATGCGTTTCGAACACCAAATTTCCAGGTTTCTCCGGATAGCGAGGATCTCCTTGAACCTCACCGATGATCGCCACGGCAGCTCCGCCTTCCGCCCATCTTTCGTAAAGTCGAGCCTGCGCCTCGGTGGAATCACCCTCACCGTTACCGAGCGAATCCGACATAGCCGACTTTGCGAGCCGATTCTTTAGGATTGCACCACAAGGTAGTTCCAGCGCGCTTCGAAGGACATGATTGGGATTCGGGGATTTATGATCCAAGGTTCGTCCACCCATCTCCGTTGCTTCTATCGAGATATTTCGAGTTTCCGGTTCATCGGGTCCTTCTTGTGCTTTGTACTCACGCCTCGCCGAGCCTTATGGCTTCAAAAGCTCTTTCTAAACCGCGCTCAGGAACGCGCGTATGGCGTCTTCGTCGCGGCGGTAGAAGGTAAACTGCCCGTGACGCTCGGAGATCACCAATCGGGCCTGCTTCAACAGGCCCATGTAGTTCGAGACCGTGGATTGCGACAGACAGGCCCTTTCCTGGATGTAGGTGACGCACACACCTTCCAAATCCGCGTGTTCCGGCAAGGCTGGCGGAAAATTCGACCTGTCCTTGAGCCAGTCGAGGATCTTGCGTCGAACAGGATTCTTGAGAGCGGCAATCGTTCTAGCCAGGTCCATATATCGAAATTGATCCATTTATCCGTCCTTGTCAAGCTCCAAGAGTACGACTCAATATTCTCCGCACTTCAAAATACAACCAATTGGCAATGAGATAGTTCTACTGCCAATGGAAAGGCGACTCGCTGCCCCACCAGCCGGCCGGCGAACTGCCATACCCAAGCGATTCAATCCAGTCAAGCAACTAGGCGCAAATCACCAATTGACCATGTGAATCGCCGCCATATCCCAACCCGTTGCAGTACCAGCGACAATTGAAGGCCCGAATATTCGTTCATACGCTAAGAGCCTGAACGCATCGACCAACCATGTTTATTGACTCGACCGGATGTCCTCCCCCCCTCGGCCCACCTGGCGGCACAGCAGCTTGTGGCTGCTTTCTCCCGTCACCGGCCAGGCTGACGGGGGACCGGTTGACTCCCGATAGCCAACGTTCGCCGCCACGATCGCGACAGGCCGCTTAGGGTCGACAGCGGTCAAATTTGCAGCTGGTAACAGGAGTGTTGGTGCTACCCCGAATTGTGCCGGCCCGACAAGAACCGGCCCGGGCGGCAGATCGGGTTTGACGTCGGGCTCCGCTGCCAGAACGGACCGGCAACCGCACCCCCTCGCCTTCATGCGAGAACGTCCTGCAGCGCAACATCCGGGGCCGCGACCGGATCGCCGGGATCCAATGCCGTGTTCGTCTCATCGAGGATGATCTGGACCGGACACGGCGACATCGCCGTGTCCGTCACAATTCGCTGCGGCCTGCCTCGTCCAGGAGCGACGAAATCCATGACCAGTCGGGACCTGTCCACACCCGATGCTTCACAACCGGAATGACTGGCTCCAAAGTCCCCTTGCACCGCACCTTCGACCCCTTCGAAGTAGTGGAACCGCACCGGCTTGCCGGGTCCGAGAATTTGCCGGAGTGCAGCCACGGCTTCTCCGGTGACTGCCTGTCTCGGAACCGCCTCGACGAGGTCGCCCGGCAGCATCGAAGTCGAGTCGTATAGATGGTCGCGACCACAATACGCAGGCTGATCAGCCCCAGGCCAAGGCGCATGAGGATTGCCGCTGTTACGGGGAGATCCCTCCTTGCTCCGGTCTTCTCAGATAAATGGCAGCCCTACAAGCTCTCCGTGGACGGTTTCGCGGGACATTTCCACCCGAACGCGCTGGCCCGGAATGCATTCGCGGGAAATCAACGCATAGCCGATATTCCCTTTCAACCTGTATGACCAGGTGGCGGTCGTCATCTTGCCGACCACGCGACCAGCCGCTGCAATATCGTGCCAACAACCATGCGGCGGCCTGGGCTGATCCCCGTCCAGGATCAGCCCAAGCTGATGGCGCCTTGGACCCTCCCGCTGAATGCGGCGCAAGGACCGGATACCGACGACATCGTCTGGCACATCGAGGTCGACATACTTCTCGAGCCGAACCTCGAATGGGCTTGTCCGGTCGTCGGTGTCGCCTCCCCATGAGAGGAGGCCACTCTCGACGCGCTCGATCGGACTGGGATAGCCTGGCCTGATGTCCCACGGCCTACCCGCCTCCTTGACGATGTCCCAGAGTCTTCCGCCAAGCGCGCCGTCCATCAGATAGAGTTCGAAGCCGCCCTGTTTCGACCAGCCTGAACGCGACAGGATCAAGGGGATGCCCTCGACCTCGGCTTCACGAAACCAGAAGAACCGCAATTCGCGAACCCAATCCCCGAAAATCGAAGCGACCACATCCTCCGCCTTCGGTCCCTGCACCGCTAGGGGAGAAACATCGGGTTCGCTAACCTCCACGTCAAGCCCCCGCTCGCCGGCCACGCAGCTCGCCCAGAACTCGATGTTGGAATCCGCGATGGACAGCCAGAACCGGTCGTCGGCCAGCTTCAAGACGATCGGATCATTGATAATCGTGCCCCGGTGATTGCAAAGCGGCACGTATCTGCCCTGATTGACGCTGCACTTCGACAGATTCCGTGGACACAGGATCTGCGCAAGCCGTGCCGCGTCGATCCCCTTGAGCTGCACTTGGCGCTCAACGGCCACGTCCCACATCTGCACACCATTGATCAGACTCCAGTATTCGCTCTCTGGGTCTCCGTAGCCCAGGGGCAGTAGCATGCGGTTGTAGGTCGAAAAACAGGTCGCGCCATCCGCGATCGTCGACTCGTAGAAGGGCGACCTCCGAAGCCTGGTGTGAGGGAAAATTTCGGGCACGATCAGGCTCTCCCCGCTTGCATCCCAGCCCGCCGGCTCCGACGGTTTGCAGACAGTCCAACATCCGCGCACACCGGATGCGGATTCGCGACAGCACTCGTCGACCTCTTGTTCCGCATCGGGATTTTCACAACCGGTGCCTCAATCGACTCACAGAGCGGTCAGCGAGCGCGGAGAGCGGTCCCCGCTACCAAGATTGGCATCGCTCGGCGCGTCGGTTCCAACCCGGACCGGTATGAACTCGCTGCACCCACGCAACTGCCACATGGGCTGAGCAAACACAATAGCCAGTTGCCCCCCCCGGGGCTCGGTGCCGGACAAGGCCGCACAAGCCGCATGGCAACACCGAAACGTCTCAATCACACACGGACTCGACAAAGGATTGATCTTTCGGCGGATCCCCGAAGTCCGGAACGGGCATAGGCTCCCCTTCCCGCAGCGCCGATTGGTGCGCCACGATGCCGGGCGCGTTGTACCGGGCCGCGTCCCAAACATTGCTCGGCGGCAAGCGGTCCTCCGCCACGGCGCGGCAGAAGTCGTGCACCAGAAACTGGTGCGAGCCCATATGGCCGTCGGGCAGCCCTTCGAAGCCGGTGGGAAGCCTGTCTACTGGATGGATGGGCGCCTTGCCAGACAGGAAACTGGATTGCGTGCCGAGTGTGTTCTGCGACAGCCACTGGCTGGCGTATATCTCCCTGGCGTCGACGGTCAGCATCCGATTGAGTTCGTCGCTCTCGGTTTCCGGTTCATCATGGGACGTCCAGCGGGCCGCGTTGGGGCACTGCTCGAATACGCCATCGGTCCCGAAAATGCTTCCCAATATGCCACCATGGGGTCCTTGCGGCCCGCCGATCCGGCGGAACTCGTTTACCCGGCACATGCCGCCGTCCGTGGTGCGGAACAGTGCGGTCGCGTTGCTGAACGGATTGTTCCAGAGGTTGCCCACCCTCGACGAAGACTCCGTCTTCATGGCTCTCGCGGAACCCCAGGCACGTCGCGGACGTCATCCGCGCGCCGGTAACGGACAGGACGAGCGAAGTCGAATGGGTCGGATAGAACATCGGCGGAAAGCCTGCGACCCTCTTCCGATCCGCCCCGCCGCTGTGCCTGATTGCGCCGTAGAAACCGTGAGACATGTCGTGGCAGTACGCCCCCTAACAATATACGAAGCGGCCGAGATCTCCTGCCTTCCGCCGCCGGCGGCAGTAGATCGCAGACGGGTAGTAGTAGCTGGTCTCGCCCATCATGTAGGTAAGGCCAGTCGTCTGAACGGTTGCGACCAACTCGGCGAGTTCATCCAGTGATACGGCGGCGGGAACCGCGCAGTAGACATGCTTGCCTGCGCGGAGCGCCTTGACCGCCAGCAGGCCACGCAAATGGCGCCGAGCAAAGATGGCCACGGCATCGGCACCGCTGGCGATAAGCTCGTCATCGCTCCGATACCCCGTTCGAATGCCAAAATCCCGCACAGTTGCCTCGACACGGTCGTGGAACGGGTCCGCAACATAAACCTCGTGGACATTGGGATGCGCTTGAAAAAGGGGAATGAATTCGCGCGCGAATGCACCGGCCCCGATAATTCCGATCGTGAACCGCATCGGTCAGTGGCCCCGCAATTCGGTCGAGCAGCCAATATCCATGATACCGGATTCGACTATTCCGGTCAGGACTCGAGAAAACCGGACCCTGCCTGAACCCGGCCTCCCGATAAACCCCTTCCCCTTGCCGCCCGGCGCTTCCAAGAACCTCGCCGGCTTGAACGCGGGTAACGGACGGAAACCGGTTGGGAGGGCGATCGGGAACGAGGTCGCCTCCGCGGTGGTCCGAGACCGGCCAATTATGCGGCCATGCTCCGCCCCGCCATCTCTGTCGGCATCCCCGTCGCACTGCGCTTCTCTGGCCACTGACGACCGGCGCGGCAGCATCCTGTTCCTGATTCGATCCGGTTGACGACAAACCACCACGGCATTTCCCATCATCACCTCTTTCGAAAATGCGAATCCGGGATCATTGCCGGCACTGTATATTCGCCGCCCATGCCCCCTGTTCAATTCTCCAAGCCGCGAGCCGCCGCCGGCCAGGCACTTCGCTTCCTCCCCCTGCTCATGTAGTCGAACGGGATCGCAAGCCCGAACCCCGCATGATGTCGCCCGACCGCTGTCTTGCGCGATTCTCCAGCCTTCGATAGACACCATGGCTATGGGAGGAAGGAGCACGGGACGCCGCCGTCGGACAACGTGCGCCGCGCAAACGCGCGCAAAGTGGGGCATGATCGAGCCGAGCGCGCCGCGGTCTTGCTGCGCCTGCCACGTCGAAGGTTGAACTGGCAATGAAACTCCGCGCCGAAGCCCTGATTCGCTCGGTTGAAGAGCGCACAAACGAGATCGCCGAATTCGCCCGGTCGCTCGTCCAGATCCCCACCGTGAATCCTCCCGGTGAGAACTACCTGGAATGCGCGCAATTGCTGGGTGACCGCCTCAGCGGATCCGGCTTCCAGGTCGAGTATCTGCGGGCTGAAGGCGCGCCAGGAGATACCGACCGGCACCCGCGATGGAATGTCGTCGCCCGCCGGGAAGGGGATCGCCCCGGGCCGACTGTGCATTTCAACTCCCATATCGATGTGGTCCCCGTGGGCGAGGGCTGGAGCGAGGATCCCTTTGCCGGGCGGATGGACAACGGACGGCTTTACGGCCGGGGAGCCTGCGACATGAAGGGGGGGCTTGCCGCATCCGTGATTGCGGCTGAAGCATTCCTCGCCACTCATCCCCGCTTTCCCGGCGCAATCGAGATCTCCGGAACCGCCGACGAGGAAACAGGCGGCTTTGGTGGAGTCGCATGGCTTGCCGCGCGCGGCATTCTCGCGACGCCTCGGATCGACTACGCGATCATCCCCGAACCGCTCGGCAACAGCCGGATCTGCCTTGGCCACCGCGGCTGCGTCTGGGCAGAAATCGAAACCCGGGGGCGCATCGCGCATGGATGCATGCCGGATCTCGGGGAATGCGCGGTCCGCCGCATGGGCGCAGTCCTCGGCGCTCTCGAGGCCCGGCTGTACCCCGCCCTGGCCGACCGAATCACGAGCCATCCTGTCATTCCACCGGAAGCGAAGCGTTCAAGTATGAACATCAATGCGCTGCACGGCGGACAACCCGGCGGCGCCGAAGGGTTCCTGGCTTCGTGTGTTCCCGATGTCTGCCAGTTAACCATCGACCGCAGGTTCCACGACCCGGAGACGGTCGAGACAGTACTCGAGGAACTGAGGACCGTTGTTCGCGAAGTCGCGGATGATGAAGATTTCCAATGGAATTTGAAGGAGTTGTGGGCGATTCCTCCCATAAGGACTCCGGACGGTTCACCCCTTGTGGAGGCCCTTGGCGCTGCCGTACTGCAGGTTCAGGGCCGGAAAGCGGAGCATGTGCTCTCGCCGGGCACCTACGATCAGAAGCACTTCGACCTGATTGGGGGCGTAAAGGACTGCGTGGCCTACGGGCCAGGCATCCTTGAGATGGCGCACCAGCCAGATGAGTATATTGACGTGAGCGACATGGCCGCCGCCGCAACCGTCATGGCCGTATCGCTTGGACGCCTGCTCTGCGGCCTGCCGCCAGGCGCCCGGTAAATCGCAACAGACTAGATCAAGGAGCCAACATGAGGCACTCACCCATTCTCCTAGCCGCCGCCGCGGCTTTGTCCCTTTCCGCCGCCGCGTCGGCAAAGGACACCGTGACTATCGGCATGCAGCTGGAGCCCCCGCACCTCGACCCGACCGCCGGTGCCGCCGCTGCGATCGACGAAGTTGTATACGCGAACGTGTTCGAGGGCTTGACCCGAATTGGACCGGACGGGGCCGTGAACCCGGCGCTCGCCGAGTCCTGGACCATCAGCGATGACGGGCTCGAGTATGTGTTCACGCTCCGTCAGGGCGTGCAATTTCACGACGACACACCCTTTGACTCTGCGGATGCGGTGTTTTCGCTGGACCGGGCCCGGGCCGAAGATTCCACGAACGCACAGAAAGTGCTTTTCGAGCCGATCGAATCCGTTGAGGCCGTGGATCCGCATACGCTTCGCGTCGTGCTGAAGCGCCCCACCGGAGGATTCCTGTTCTCCATGGGCTGGGGCGACGCCGTAATGGTGGCGGTAGAGAGCGCCGGTGGCAACAAGGCGGAACCCGTCGGCACCGGTCCGTTCCGCCTCTCGCGATGGGCGCGGGGCGACCGCGTGGAGCTGGTCCGGAACGACGATTACTGGGGCGCGCCCGTCGCGTTGCAGAAGGCGACATTCCGCTTCATCTCTGATCCGGCCGCGGCCTTCAACGCCGTGATGGCAGGCGACATCGATGCGTTTCCTGTCTTCCCGGCGCCGGAGAGCATGGCGCAATTCGATGCCGACGACCGCTTCCAGGTGGTTGTCGGAAGCACCGAAGGTGAAACGATCCTGTCGACGAACAACAGCGGCCCGGTGCTCAGCGATATCCGTGTGCGCCAGGCAATTGCCCATGCAATCGATCGCCAGGAGATCGTGGACGGAGCAATGTTCGGCTACGGAACCCCCATTGGAACCCATTTCGCGCCGCACCACCCTGCCTATGTCGATCTGACCGGCCTCTATCCGCATGATGTGGAGCGGGCGAAGGCTCTGCTGGCGGAAGCGGGACATGGTTCCGGCTTGACGCTCTCTCTCAAGCTGCCGCCACCGCCCTATGCGCGCCGCGGCGGCGAGATCGTCGCTTCCCAGCTTCGAGACGTCGGAATCAACGTCGAAATCGAGAACGTGGAGTGGGCGCAATGGCTGGAGCAGGTGTTCCGGGGCAACGACTTCGATCTGACCATCGTCTCGCACACGGAACCGATGGATATCGGCATCTATGCCCGCGACGACTACTACTTCCGCTACCAGTCAGACGAATTCGACGCGACGATCGACGAGCTCACGGTGACGGCGGATCCGAACACGCGGAATTCCCTTCTCGCCGACGCACAGCGTCGGATCGCGGAGGACGCCGTCAATGGCTATCTCTTCCAGTTGGCGAAGACCGGCGTGTGGCGCACAGGGCTTGAAGGGCTCTGGAAGAATGCGCCGACTCAGGCCAACGACCTGACCGGGGTCCGCTGGGCAGAGTAGGCCCTACTCGACGCTGCCCGGGCTCCAGTCCCGGGCAGCGCAACCCGTCAGCCGCCATGATCCGGTTCGCATTGCGCCGCCTGTCGGCGCTTGCGGCGACGCTGGTCGCCGCGTCAGTCCTGGTTTTCCTCGTGATGGAGGTGATTCCCGGCGACCCGGCGTCCTACATGCTTGGCGTGGGTGCGACAGAGGAAACCGTTGCGGCGCTGCGCGCAGAAATGGGCCTGGACAGGCCAAGGCTTGAGCGGTACGCCGCCTGGGCACTGGGCATGCTGCAAGGCGACTTTGGCATCTCGTACACATACGGTGTTCCTGTCGGAGACCTGATCCTTGAGCGCGCCGTCGTCAGCGTGCCCCTGGCGATCTTTGCCCTCCTGCTGACTGCCGCTATCGCCCTGCCGACGGGAGTTCTCGCGGCGGCAAAGCGGAATCGTCCGGCGGACATCGCGATCATGGGCGCTACCCAGCTGGGCATTGCGGTACCGAATTTCTGGTTCGCCATCCTCCTCTCCCTGCTGTTCGCTGTCGCGCTGCGTTGGTTCTCAGCGGGCGGTTTCCCGGGCTGGGATGCTGGCGCGCTGCCGGCCCTGAAGTCGCTTGTCCTGCCTGCGGTGGCCCTCGCCCTACCCCAGGCATCGATTCTCGCCCGCGTCATGCGCTCAGCCCTGATCGACACCCTCGGTGAGGACTACATCCGAACCGCGCGGGCAAAGGGGCTAACACGGCGGCGCGTTCTCTGGGCGCATGGCGTCCGCAACGCACTGATTCCCGTGATCACGATCATCGGCTTGCAGTTCTCCTTTCTTCTGGCGGGCGGCATCATCATCGAGAACGTATTCTTCCTCCCCGGACTCGGCCGGCTGGTGTTTCAAGCAATCACCCAACGCGACCTCATCGTGGTGGAGGGCGTCGTGGTGCTGCTCGTTGCCACGGTTGTAGTCGTCAATTTCCTCGTGGACATCGCCTACGCGGCCGTGGATCCGCGGCTCAGAACACGCCGGGGATAGGATGGGCACAATGAGGCCCCGCCGAGGGTGGCATCCGAGCCTGGCGGCCGGTGCAGCGGTTGCAGGCATCGTTGCTCTCGCCGCTGCGCTGTCGCTCTTCTGGACGCCGCACGATGTCGCGAATCTCGAAATTTCCCAGCGGCTTCAGGGCCCGTCGATTACCTATTGGCTTGGCACCGATCACTTTGGCCGGGACATTTTCTCCCTGCTACTGAGCGGAGCACGCAACTCCGTCGCCGTTGCGCTCATCGCCGTCAGTCTCGGCATTGGCGTCGGCGTCCCCCTCGGTTTGCTCGCCGCAGCTCAGGGCGGGGCTGTCAGCGAGGCCGTCATGCGGGTCAACGACTTCGTCTTCGCCTTCCCCGCCCTCGTCGTGGCCATCATGATCACGTCCGTGTTCGGCCCGAGTGCCGTGAACGCAATCCTCGCTATCGGCATTTTCAACATCCCCGTCTTCGCGCGGGTAGCACGTGGCGCCGCCCTGTCACTCTGGACACGGGAATTCACCCTTGCAGCCCGGGTCGCCGGAAAGGGGCGTTTCCGGATTTCGGTTGAGCACATCCTTCCGAACATTGCCAGTCTCCTGATTGTGCAGGGGACGATTCAATTTTCGCTTGGCATCCTGTTCGAGGCCGGCCTCTCCTATCTCGGCCTGGGAGCGCAACCGCCGGCGGCAAGCTGGGGACGCATGCTGGCCGATGCGCAGACCCTGATCGCGACCGCACCGCAGCTCGCAATCTATCCCGGCCTCGCAATCATGTTTGCAGTGCTGGGAATCAACCTCCTCGGCGACGGTCTACGCGACATCCTCGACCCGCGGCTCGATCGTCGATGAGCCTTCTCCGCATTGAGGGGCTCCACGTGGATGTCGGTGGACGCTCGGCACTCCGGGGCATCGATCTCACCATCGAGGGGGGAGAGACCGTGGGTCTGGTCGGCGAGTCCGGCTCCGGCAAGACCATGTCCGCGCTCGCAGTCATGGGCCTGCTTCCCCACGGCGCGATGGTGCGCGGAAGCATCCTCTTCGACGGCCGGGACCTGCTTCGCCAGAGCGAGCGGGACATACGAAGCTTCCGCGGGCGCGAAGCGGGGATCATCTTCCAGGAGCCGATGACGGCGCTCAATCCCCTACTCCGCATCGGCAAGCATGTCTCGGAAGCAATCCTGGCCCATGGTGGCGTTTCGCGGTCGTCTGCGTGGCAAGCCGCCTGCGACCTATTGATCCGGGTGGGTTTGCCACCGGACAGGGCCGGCCCCGACCGATATCCACACGAACTCTCCGGCGGCCAGCGGCAGCGTGCGATGATCGCAGGGGCGATGGCGCTAAGGCCCCGACTTCTCATCGCCGACGAGCCGACCACGGCACTCGACGTTACAACACAAGCCCGAATTCTTGATCTGCTTCGGAGGCTGGTCCAGGAGGACGGAGCGAGTCTGCTGCTCATCTCCCATGACCTCGGCGTTGTCGCTGGAATGGCAGACCGCATCGCCATCATGCGGGAAGGAGAAATCGTGGAGCACGGCCCCTGCCCCGCCCTGCTCCGAAATGTTCAGCATCCCTACTCGAGAAAGCTGATCCGCGCAGCTGCGCCAAGACCCCTGGATGCGATGCCTGTCCCCAGGAAATCCGGGGAAGCCGCTGCCCTCGAAGCCGAGAATGTTGCCTGCGCCTACAGGATGCCGGGCGGGCGCGAGCATATCGCCGTGGACGGCGTGAGCCTTTCGATTGCCAACGGGGAGCGCGTTGGCCTTGTCGGCGAGTCCGGATGCGGGAAGTCCACTCTCGCCCGGGCGCTCCTCGGTCTTGAGGCGCCGAGGCAGGGTGCCATACGGGTTCATGGAGAGGAACTGTATGGACGCGGGCGGGCCCAACAGCGGCTCCGCCGACAGTTGCAGGCCGTGTTCCAGGATCCCTATGGCAGCTTCAATCCGCGTCACAGGATCGGGCGAATTGTCGCGGAGCCCCTCCACCTGCTCGGACGTACCGCCTCGGCCGCCTTTCGGCGCTGCGCCGTCGTGAAGGCGCTCGAGGATGTCGGGCTCGACCCACGGGACGTGAACCGGTATCCGCATGAATTTTCCGGAGGCCAACGGCAGCGGATCGCGATCGCCCGGGCCCTGGTCCTGCGCCCTTCCGTTGTTGTGCTCGATGAGCCCGTATCGGCACTCGATGTATCCGTGCGCGCCCAAATCCTGGCGCTTCTCGCAGAGCTCAACAGTAGCTATCGCGTGGGATACCTGTTCATTTCCCATGACCTCACGGTCGTGCGGGCCGTTGCTGAGCGGGTCCTGGTCATGCGAAACGGCTGCATCGTCGAGGAAGGGGATACGCGATCAGTGCTCGACGCACCAAGCCACCCATACACAAGGTCGCTAATCGAGGCCGCGCCGGATCTCTCCCGCGCCCTGGCCGAGCCAGCGTAGAAAGCATCAAGAGCGGCCGAAGGGACAGCGCGTCCCCAATTCAGGATCTGTTTCTCGGGGGGGGGGGGGGGGACAAGTGCCTTGGTCTCTGGCCACGATGGACGCCCAGTGGGGAGTTTACGCCTCGAGAGCTGATCCGACCCCGGAGACTGGTCCAGTTCGAATGTTACCGGGCAATGCCCAACCGGATCATGCTGGCGACGGCGCCATCGCGAAATCCTGATCCGCCCGAAGCGATCCGTCCGTCGAACACGGCGGCGGCGCGACGAGTGGCTTGTGGTCTGCGGACCGGCGCGAGCCTACAGCCGCTGGCGCGTCCATATGATTCTCGCGAGGCCGCCGGATTTCCGCTGGCGCGTTCTCCATCGATCGCGGCGCCGGCCTCCCGGAAGCCGGCGTGCGGAAATCGTCAGCGGTCTCTTGCATGAAATCGACTACGACACGAACCTGGCGGAGTTCGACTGAATCGACCGCCCGGCAGTAGAAGAGTTCCTCGCCGCCCTGCTCGGTTCCACCACTGTGATTTCGATAGGAGTGAACAGCTTGCGCGCCGCATACTGAAGAATCAGCACCGCGAGCCAGCCCGCGGTTCCGCCGCCGACAATCGCAAACCGCTTTGCCCCGATTCCGGACTTCGGCAATGCGTCCCCCTTCCAGATTGCTCTGCCCCGTTTACCGAACCGCTGGTCCGGTGGAAGACCCTGCGCTGGCGGCACACAAATCATGCCGGCCGAATCTGGGCGAATGCCCTCCTCTGGACCGACCCGCGCCGGCCCAGGCCTGGAGATGTGACGTCCCACCTCACGGAATCAAGGAGTACCCTGTTGCCAGACGGATGCCGGGAAGGCGTGGCGCGCGGCGTCCTCACTCTCGCGGTTCCCGATGGCGACGATTCCCGCGCTCCTCTCCGCGGTCTCCCGGACGAGCGCACCGTAGTCGACCAGCCTGCAGAGCAGACACGGATCGCAATCGGCATCGTCCTGCCCAATCTCGCGACCCCGCTGACCGGGACCAACGGCGGCGTCTCATCCGGACTGAACAATGCGCTCAGGTGACTTGTCGGCTCGTGTTCCGCGCGTAGCAAGGTGTCTCGACTGGACCATTGCCGCCTCGCCAACCTCTCCGAGCCTACCCCCCCTGGTGCAGGTTCTCTCCGCCGGTCGACGGGTCAATGATGCCTGTGCACGAGCGTACGGCCGCGCAAGGATCCCGCACCTGGCCCCGTGATTTTCCCATCGGTTGATGCGATTGAATCACATTGCGTGCGTGAGGCACCGCTCCGGCGCATCGCGCTCTGGACTGCCACTTCGCAGGACAATGATCTTGCCGACACAGACACGACCGCCGTTCTCAGGCGCCGTTCTCGGGCGCACGCAGCGGATGCCCCGCCGAGAGGACCAGTTGCAAATTCTCCTACGCCTCGTCGCTCATGTCGTGGCATCGCCAGTCATCCGCGATCTCACCACCGAACAGATTGCCAAGGTGGAGACGCCTTCGCAACGCCGTGACCGTTGAATCCACCGCCTAACTTGAAACCATCCGAAGACGGCGACCGGCCAAACGCCCCCGCGGAGGCTGGCTGGCCGCCAACCACGCCGGAAGCAACTCCGCATGCGCGGCGATCAAGTCGTCGACGAGATCCCATATCTGGTCCAGGTCCAATTCGGCAGCCGTGTGCGGATCCATCATCGCGGCGTGGTACACATGCTCACGCTTTTCGTGGAGGATCGCGGCGACCGTCAACTCCTGCACATTGACGTTTGTACGCATCAGCGCGGTCAGTTGGGGTGGCAAGGCGTCAACCCGGACAGGCTGGATGCCGTTTCTGTCCACAATGCAAGGCACTTCAACCGCGCATCCCTCAGGCAGCGAAGGTATCAGGCCCTGGTTGGACACGTTGCCATGAATGACCGCCGGCGCACCGGTCCAGACCGAGTTCACGATCTCCGACGCGTATTCCTTGCTCCGACCGATGTCCAGGGGAGCCGAAGCCAGCAATGTGTGAGACTCGTCAGCCCAACGCTCGATCTGCTCCTCGCAACGGCGACAATACTCGTCGAGGGGAATGCCGAACTCTTTGATGAGGTCCGGTCGGTCCCCCTTGATGAACCACGGCACATACTCCGAAAAGTGCTCCGAACTCTCGGTGACGAAGAATCCGAGCCGGGTCATGACTTCATACCGAACCAGATCCGGGCATCGAGGATAGTGCTCGTTCGGGCCCGGAAGACAGCCACTGGCATAGCCATCGAACAGAGACGGATACAGGTCGCGATAGGAGCCGTCCGGCAGAGCTTCCTCGAAGGAAAGAAAGAACGCCATGTGGTTGATCCCCGCGCAGCGGAAGCGGACGCGGTCCATCGAAATCCCGGCGTCGCGCGCAAGCATGTCCGCCGTTTCCTGCACCGAATGGCACAGGCCCACGGAACGTATGCCCGGATAGCGCTCCGAGATCGACCACATGTTGATGGCCATCGGGTTCACATACTGGAGCAGCAGCGCGTCAGGACAGAGTTCCTGCATGTCTTCGCAAAGGCTGAACAAGTGCGGAACGGTTCGCAATGCACGCATGATTCCGCCAATCCCGAGGGTATCCGCGATGGTCTGCCGGAGCCCGTACTTCTTTGGAATCCGGAAGTCGGTGATCGTTCCCGGGTCGTACCCGCCGATCTGGAATGCGACGATCACGAAATCGGCACCATCCAGCGCTTCCCGTTGGCAGGTGTGAGCCGATATGGTCGCCTCGGCGTTCAATGTTTGAACGATCTTCGCGGCGAGCGTTTCCGCGTAGCCGAGCCGGTCCCGGTCGATGTCCATCAGGGCGATATGCGCGCCAGCGAGGGCGTCACGCTGCAGCAGGTCGCCTACAATATTCCTGGTGAAAACGGCGGAACCGGCGCCGATGAATGTGATCTTGGGATGTGCCGACATGGTCCTGCTCCAACTCCTCGATTGCCGTAAACACGGTACGAATACAGACTGTCGGAACAGCAGTAGCGACTGGTACACGCAATCCTTCCGACATCATACGAAGACCTTACGGGTTCATACTGCCGTGGTTCGGGGATCCGGTCCCGAGCAACAGCGCAGGGTCAACGTTGAACGCGCATTCGGAAATCATTGACCGCTACTGGTATTCGGTCGACTGGGACGTGCAGGCGACGTGGCAACTGCGCCCTCCGGAATCAGCCCTCCCGATTTCGGCACTGGAATGGCATCTCGACGTTCCTGTTTGGCCCGACGTATCTGGAAACGGAACCCAGGTAACGCCCAGGCAGATACTCCTGAACCCAGCCAGCCACCCGGAGGAAATGGAGAGAATCGAAGCGGCGTCCCTCACACTTCCACTTGATGTCGATCGCCATCGGAGCCGGATCCTGATCCTTGACGGGATCCACCGTCGTGCCAAGTATTACCGACTGGGCCTCGAATCCATCCCGGTCCGACGGGTGCCGGATACCGCCGTTTTCCCCCTATCCCGACCATGAGACGATGGGCGCCCGGGCGCAATTCCCGCCATGCGTGCGAGGTACCCTCCATCTTCCATGGCATCGGATTCCTTCACGCCATGTCGCGTCGCGATTCTCTTCGAAAAGCGGCAGGCGTCATTGAGGAATAGGCGTGAAACGCGTCGTAAAAGCTGGAGAGCGAATTGAAGCCGCTGTCCATCGCGACGCTGATGATCTTTCGGTCGGAATTGGCAAGCAGCATTTGCGCGTGGGATAGACGAATGCGGGTAACGTATGCCTTGATTGGCATCCCCGTGGCGCGTCGAAACAATGTCATCGCATAGCTCGGCGAAAGACCGACATGCGCAGCGACATCGACCACGGAGATTGCCCGAACGAAATTGTTCGAGATGAATCGCAACATTCCATCGACGTAGCGCATGGAGGATCGTTCAGCGAGATTCCGGTCCGTGGCGAAACCCGGAATTATCAAACTGTATTTCTCAAGGGCCATACGCCTAAGGCGCATCTCGATTTCTCCGAGCAACAGCCGCCGCCAAGGCGCGCCACTGCGCTCGTATTCGCCCGCCCAGCGGGCAAATACGGTGGTGTCAATGTCGCTCGGACGATCTGCGACGATGACAGCGCCACCGACAATCGATTCAAGGAACGCTTCGGGCAGCCGCCACTTCAGAAATTGCGCGAGAGAGATTTAGATGTTCACGATTCGGCCGGTTCCGCAAACGTCGATGACACCATGGGGAACTGCGCCCCAGAACACGGTCATCCGCTTTTCCGGAACCTGGAATCGCCGGCCGGAAAACGAGTATTCCAGCTCACAGCCGATCAGGAAGTTGACCTCTACCGAAGCGTGATGATGATAGGCAGCCCGAAAGCGCCGAGGCGTGTGCGTTTCGACAATGTACGCCCCGTGGTCGGGCACGAGGTGGGTATCAGCGTGTTCAAGGTATTCCTGTTCCGGCATCGATTCCTACCCGGCGCAGTGCCGGGCCTCCAGTGGCGGCTCGCGGGCCCGCGCATCCCGAAGAAGCAATCCGGCGCGACCATAGCAGAATGGGATGCTACGCAGGAACCCGGAATTCAACCGCAGAATCCCGGAAGAACAGACAGACTCGCTCGTCATCGGAACCGCGGTCGGGGTCTCCGCAGGGCTCTTCGGCGGTTGGTTCGATCTTCTCGTCCATCGAATCGTGGAATTCTTCAAGCGATTCCCGACCTTCCCCTGTTTCTCGCCCCGTCGGCACTGCTGCCGCGGCGAGCGGACGCGATGCTCGCATTCATCCTCTTCGCCGGAATCCTGGTGCTGCTCCGATGGGCAGACCTCTCTCGGGAGGTGAGGGGCAAGGTGATCGCCACGTGGCATCTGGACTACGTCGCACGCCGGAAGCGGTCGGTGATTCCAACAAGCGAATCCTGTTCCGGCACATCGTGCCCAACATGTCTTCATACCGGATTGTCTGAGCGACATTCCAGTTGCCGGAAGTCATCCTGCTGGAGATCTTCCTGTCTTTCCTCGGAGTCGGAATTCAGCAGCCCATGGTCACCTGGGGAGTGATGCTGAACCAGAATCTCGATTTCCAGTCATTTTCCGCAACGCCCTGGATGATGGCTCCGGTCGGAATGATCATCGTTTCCGTGCTCGCATTCAATGCATTTGGCGACGGGCTCCGGGACGCAATGGATCCGTACAGCCATGGAGATCAAGAACACCGAATTGCGAACCCTGGTAGATGTGTCGCTGTCGGTACGGGCGGGAGAAACGCTTGGCATCGTGGGTGAAAGCGGATCCGGAAAGTCCACGCTCGGAATGTCCCTGATCGGGCCCAATTGATCGAGCTCTTGCGTGAACTCAGAAAGAGGCATGAACTGAGCTACATCTTCATCAGCCATGACTTGAAGGTTGTGAAGGCGCTTCGCCACACCGTGATCGTCATGCAGGACGGAAACGTTGTCGAACAGGGCGTGACGCAAGACGTCCTTGAGAACCCGGAAACAGCCTATGCGCGTCGCCTGGTTGAAGCCGCGCTCTACAACCGAGGCTGAGCACAAGACGGGGCGACCGAAAAGGCTCGTGTCGCGGCATGGCCGCCGACCGGTCGCCACTGGCGGCGTGACCTCGGAGCGCCGCTGCGGGCAAAATCCTGCACCGTCGACGAGAAACTGCTCCCCGTCCGGCACCGACCTCCTGCCGTCCGAGAAGCGGTTCGCGCCTCGGCTGGATCCGCTGCGACCGGCCGATTGCCCCCAAGTCCCGCCCGAGGCGAATGGCCTGCCGGCGGTGCAGCCCGGTATGCCGTCAATCCACGTGCCTGATCTCCCGCGACAGAGTCTGCAGAGGCTCTGCCCCGCTCGCGCCAACGAGAAAGCCGTCCTCGATCCGCAATCCTCCCCAAGGAGCGAAGAAGAAAGGAATATCGATGGACAGAACCATGTCCTCCGCAAGAGGCTCGCCGTACCAGGACGTCATGATTGGAGGCTCGAACTCGACAACACCGACGCTATGGATGCCCGAATAAGCAAAATACTGTTCAAGATCCGCAGCCCTGCACATGTCACGGGCGATTCGGTCGAGTTCCTTGCCCGGAACGCCCGGGCGCATTGCGGCTCGCACCGCATCCTGCGCGGCAATCGCGGTATCAACTGCGGCGGAGATTTCCCGCCGCACCTCGCCCACGGTGGCGACGCGGCCGATGGCGCCGTGGTATCCCTCATAGCGCGGCGCGATGGTAAGAAGGACGTGATCACCAGGACCCACTTCCCGGAACGTCGTCCGCGTCAGAATGGGTCCCGTGTGTGTTGCGCCGGCGCCGACGATCGTGTCGATGCCCATGCCCTCGCTTCCCATCCGCCGCATGGCGTATTCCGCTTCGGCGGCAATTTCGCGCTCCGTGATTCCGCGCGCGACCGCGGCCAACCCAGCCTCCATTCCCGCTTGCGCAATACGGTACGCATGCCGAATAACCGCGATCTCGGCCGGGGACTTGATCGCGCGCAGGGCCAGAATCAGCCCGTCCCCGGAAACAATCTCCGCATCGGTGTTCTGGCGAATCTGTTGATCGATCCCGTGCGGCAGCGCGTCAAGGCCAGCCACCGCGATCCGTCGGCCGCTGCCGGTTATCAATTCACCGAGCATGTCCGCCAAACGTTCAATGCGGGAATGCGGATATTCCTCGTCGGGATGCGTGAAGCTATCCACGAGGCGCACATCCTGGCAGCAGGAATGAGCCTGAATGAAGTGGTCCGATTCCGGACCCGTGGCAATGAACGCATTCCTGTCCCGCGGCACGATGACAAGTGCCGGCTCAAAGTGCGGCTGATAGTCGAAGAGATACCGCGCGTGCTGCTGGCCGTAGGTCGCGCGATCATCCGCATAGGCAATGAAAAGGTCGATGCCCTCGGACTTCATCGCGTTGCGGAGCCGGGTTCGACGTTCGCCGAATTCCCCCCTGGGTATTCTCGGCCTCGTAGACGGGGTCATGGATTTGCTACTCCTTCGGGATCAGGGCGAGGGCCCGAATAGGGGAACCGGTGCCGTGGCGAATGCGAAGGGGCGTGGCAACGAAGAAAAGGCGGTCAGGCAGACCATCGAGGGCCGCCAGGTTCTCCATGATCAGAATTCCGTTTCGCAGCAGGTTGTGATGGGCGGGTATTTCCGTGCTGCCGAAAGCATCGAGCCCCAGGCAATCGGTTCCAACAGCACGCACCCTCCTTTCAAGGAGATAGAGGGCTACATCGCGATGCAGACCGGGCCAGTCATCAATGAACGGCGCGCCTTCCGCTCCAAGCTTCCATTTCCGATGCCAGCCGAAATTGAAGATCACGATTTCGCCCTGGCGAATCGGACCGAATTCCTCCTCCCACGCCCGAACGGAAGTGAGAGGAAGCAACGTCTCGCGATTGGCGGAAACATCCAGGACCGCGGCCCGACCGATGAGCGCATCTGCGCGCACGCTTTGCATGAAGTGCCGGTCGGGATCCGGGCCCTCCGCGATGTAATGCGAAGGCGCATCCACGTGGGTGCCATTGTGCTCGTGCATGAGAATCTGGAACATGAGCGCCGGGTCGTCGGCCCGGCTGACATTCATGTGATGGAATCGCGTGTGGGTGGGGAAGAAGGGGATCCCCTCCTCCAGCATGTGGCTAAGATCCCGCACCTCGAATTGATCCAGCAGATCGGCCAGATCGCCGATCAGTTCGCGCTTCGAGGCTCTGGGTTGCGCGGATTTCATCGAGTCAGGCCTTTCTTCGGTCCTGTCCACCGACTGCCGGTCCTCCGGTGTGATCAGCCTGATGGCGCAGGAATCTTCATTCCCCTACCGCCTCGCGAGAATTCTTCCCGGCGAAAGCAGATACGGCGACAGACAGCCAGCGAGATTGCTGAGTGGCAGCACCTCGGGGCGCAATCGGATGCCAAGCGTCTCGTGCATGAACGCCCTACGCGCCTCGATGCGCGCCCAGGCATCCGGGTGCCGGGCGCAGAATTCCGAACGGCCGCGTGCATCCAGTAGCGCGATTCCGTCCTCGAGGTTGGCAGTACCGTACTCGGTGCCCGTTGCCGGAATGATGTCAGCCTGGATAGCCTGGCCCGATTGAAGCGCTTCGGTGCTGCCGTCATATATGGGCGTGTTCATCCATTCATCGAAATGTATCAGGTGGCCTGGATTGAGGCTGACTCCAAAGAATGGATCACCGAGCCTGTCCGCCACCAGGGAGTTGAGCGTGCCCCCGGCGACACCGATCCCGACGGTTTCGTACCACTCCGCAACGCAGTCAAAATACGGAGCCGCAAGCCTGTCGACGTAGTCGCGCACGGATGGCGGCAGCTCGTCCTCCTCCGCGACAAGCCAGCCTGCGCGGCAGGTCAGCGCTCCCCAGACGCCGACCGCGACTTGCGCCGGCTCTCCGACGGCAATCTTTCGATCCGTCGGGCTGCACAGGCCAAGGCGAATTCTCGGGCCGCTTGCAAAGATGGGATGGCAGCTGAAGGGCAAGGCAAGCGGATGAACGCCGGAAGCGGCCTGGACCTCGCTCATGCCGGGCCGAATCCCGGCGATGACGCGCTTCACCGCTTCGGATGCGTGGCAGGCGGCATGCTCGAATTGCGCCAGTTGATCGATTTCGTTGACCGCCCTCAGACCCGCGCTCGGATGCATGAGCAGCGACGCCGCATTCACGACATTTCGGTCGCCAACCACCGAGCGAAGCGCATCCACGATGTAGGCAGGCGCCTCCAGGCATCGCTCCGGTTCAGCCATCTCCTCGGGACTGAAGTATTTCCAGCCCGCGAGGCCGACGGAAAAACCGTCCCGCAATCCGGCAGCATGCAGCAGTTCGCCAAGTGGCCGGGTCTTGCTGCGGTCCTGACCGAGCAATCCGAACGGTGGATAGAGCTCCCGAATCAATTCGATGGGGGAGATTTCCGAGTAGCCCTGGTTTTCAGGACCGGTGACCAATACCGGCGTCGACCCGGACAAGACCACCAGGAGCGCCTCTTCAAATCGAGGTTCGAATCCGGTCAGGTAGGCGAGATTGGCAAAATGCTCCCTGTCGGCATACACCGCGACCGCATCCAGACCTCCCCTTTGCGCCGCGTCAACAAGCCGTCCGAGTCGATTTTCGTAGATACCGCGCCCTATTTGCGGTTGCGCGTCCGGAAGCCCGTAATCAGGCGGAACCGCCTCGATCAGTTCGATCCGTGGCATGTGGATTCCCCAGATCGGGCGGCACCGCGCATTCAGCGAAGGCGCCGCCCGAACCAATCCTACTCTTCGATGCCTGCGACGGTCTTCAGGCCGTAATTGAGATCCTCAAGTGGTGTCTTGAGCTCATCAATCCGCCCCTCCGCCTGGAGATTGTTCACGATGGTCTGGAAGCGGTCGCGCCAGTAGAACTGACCGCCTTCTGTCACGACCTTCGAGACGTACCACTCCTTGCTGTTGGGGAAGAATTCCATGACGTTCCAGACCCCCATCAGATCCTCCGGTTCGACCACGGTCCCCGCCTCGCGAAGCTTCTCGGCGATAATGGCGAAGGATTCCTCCGGATTCGTTTCAACAAAGGCAAGCGTCTTGATGATGACCCCCTCGATCCGGATCGCGAGATCCATGTTGGCGTCCGCCCATTCCCTCATCGTACCGAAGCCGGCGTGAGCAACGGTGCTCGGAACGGCGGTCTGATCCATCAGAGTCTTGTAGCCCTGCTTCAGCACCGCAAGGCGTTGCGGAATTCCGGCGATCATGATGTCGATGGAACCGGATAGGAGCGCGGGCGGCAACTCCTCCTGAGCGAGGTCGACAATGGTGAACTCGGAGGGATCGAGGTCGGCGATGGTGACCATTTCGATAAACGAAGCGTATTCCGCACCGGCAGCGCTGACCCCGACACTCGCTCCCCTTGCCTGTTCCAGCGTCTTCCGGATGGCCATTGTCATGTCGCCCCCGACCGTCGGCAGGATTTCATCCAACGGCGTCCAGTCGTGGCGCTCGGGGTCGAACATCAGGCCACCGCCCGCAAAGTAGAACAGCGGGAAAGTCAAACTGGTGTCGATGCCACGCGAATTGTGAAGGACAACATCTGCATCGCTCGTCGTCGCCATGTCGACATGACCACCGATCAACAGTTCCTGCGCTCCGCCCCAGTCCGAGTTCGAGATTTCGAGTTCGATCCCGGCCTCCTCGTAGAAGCCCATCTGAATTCCAACATGGATCGTGTTCACGTCCTGGAATGCCGACAGGCCGACACGGACAGTGTCAAGGGCATTGGCGGGCAATGCAGACAGCGCCATGACAAGCGCGACCAAACCGAGTTTCTTCATTTTTCCTCCTCCTCCAAAATAACAACTTCTGTGTTTCATCACCTTTTCTTCGAGCGCTCAGACCAGCGGGTGATGTGCGCTGTCAGCCGTCTGATAAGGGTGTCGGTCACGGCCGACATCAATCCGATGACGACCACGCCGAGAAGAATGACATCCGTGTTGAACATCCTGCGTGCTTCCAGAATGCGGTAGCCGATACCGGCCTGCGCCCCCATGAACTCGGCGGCCACGACCAGCGTGAACGAGAGCGCAGACGCAACCCGCAGCGGACCAATGAGCTCGGGAACAATTGCGGGAACCACAATCGTACGGAACCACTGTGCCTTCGAAGCGCCCAGTGTCTGGGCCGCGAGAGTGAACTTCCGGGGCACGTTCCGTACCGATTCAACGGTGCTCACGACGAGAATGGCGAAGACTCCGAGAGTAATGAG
This sequence comes from Rhodobacterales bacterium, assembly GCA_965222665.1. Classification (GTDB taxonomy): domain Bacteria; phylum Pseudomonadota; class Alphaproteobacteria; order Rhodobacterales; family CAZPXZ01; genus CAZPXZ01. The sequence goes on along the minus strand of CBDCUM010000012.1, from coordinate 1,848,574 downwards.
CAGGAATTTTCCGATCTCGCCGATACCGAACCACATCAGGAAGAACGGGATCATGGCAATGACCGGCACGGGGCGCATGCTCTCCACGATCGGATCGAAGAAATAGAGGACCTTATCGTTGTAGGACATGGCCAAGCCCAGGCCGACGCCCAAGGCCATGCCGGCGCAGAATCCCGCAACCACCCGCATGAATGTAACCACCACGTCAAACGCGATGATGTCGTTCAGACGCAGGGCCGCGTCCACAACCATGGCCGGAGAGGGAAAGATGATCGGCCGGACGAGCGCAAAGCCGTCCTGCGTGATCGAAAACCAGATCGAGAAGGTGAACGCGACCGCGACGACACTCAGAATGCGCCAGCTTCGCCAGAAGGGGGCCCGCGCCCTGTTGGTCCGCACGGTCGTGCCGCCGGTTTCTTCCCCGGCCGAGAGAGGTTCAGCGTCGGTCACGCGTTCGCCTCCAGCGCTTCTCGAATTTCTTTTGCGTAGGCAACATATTCCGGCGATGTCTTAATGCTCATTCCACGATCCGGTGGAAAGTCGGGCCGATATTCCTTTGCGATCTTCCCCGGCCGCGGAGACATCAGAATTACCCTGTCCCCCAGGTACAGTGCCTCCTCCAGATCGTGCGTGATGAACATGATCGTTCGGGGTGCAACCCGCCAGATCTTTCGCAACTCCACCTGCAAGTGCTCCTTGGTCATGATGTCGAGCGCCCCAAACGGCTCGTCCATCAGGAGAACTTCCGGATCCGCGACATATCCCCGGGCGAGATCCACGCGCTTCTTCATCCCGCCGGAGAGTTCCCTGGGCCAGGCCGAACGGAATTCGGACAGGCCAACCAGCGACACGTAGTGCGATACCGCGGCTTCAATCTCCTTGGCGGGCCTCCCACGCATGCGCAAGCTGTAACCGATGTTCTGCTCCACAGTCATCCACGGAAAGACGGCATCCTCCTGAAACACCACGGCCCTGTCGGCGCCCGGCTCCGTGACCGGCCGTCCTCCCACAGTGACCTCCCCGCGGGTCGGCTCAACAATCCCGGCCACAACATTGAGAAGCGTGGTCTTTCCGCAGCCGGAAGGACCCATTACGCAGAGGAATTCCCCGTCGGGAACCCGAAGATCGATCCGGTCGAGCGCCGTGACCGTTCCATTCGCGGTCTCGAATTGCACCGAGAGAGACTCGGTCCTGATTTTCGGAACCTCCAATCCTGCCACCGACGATCCCCCTCCCCGCTTGCTCATCGACGAGACGGGTCCACGATCTTGTTTCCGCCGAGCATGACGAAGGAAACGCGCTGCAATTCCGTAATGTCCGCAAGCGGGTCGCCGTCCACGGCGATCATGTCCGCGAGATATCCCTTCTTCAGCGCCCCGATCTGATGGTTCATGCCCATGGCCTCGGCGCTTCGCTGCGTACCTGCCACAACCGCATCCATCGGGTCCATGCCCCATTCCACGGCGAATTCAAACTCCCGGGCCGCCAGCCACTGCGGATGGGTGGGAAATCCAACCAGGTCGGTCCCTAGCGCAAAGCGGACCCCCATGTCGCGACTCTTTTCAAAATCGAACCGCATCTGACGGATATGGCGCTCAAAAATTTCCTGATGCCATTGCGGGTAGTGGAATTCGTCATAGGCAGCCCTGTGAAAATAGAGCTGCGAGATCGTGCTGACCACGAGGGCATCGGTATCGGCCAGCCGCTTGCGCGTTTCCTCGCTGATGCCGTAGCCATGCTCGATGACATCCACGCCGCCGTCCAGAGCGTAGCGCACCGCTTCATCGCCAATGCAGTGCGCCGAGACCTTGAGCTTGTTGAGGTGCGCCTCCGAGACGAGGGACTTGACCTCCTCGATGCTGTAAGCCGCAACCTGATTCAGTGGATCGTCTCCCCACGGGTGGTACCGATCGTCCACGCCTCCCTTTGACAGCCCGACCTTGATCACGTTGGCGCCCCGCCGGACGCGGCGCCTGACGATTTCCCGTACGCCTTCGACACCGTCCGCGATCATGTCAAGCGAGCGTGCCCAGTCGATCGGGATGGAGATGTGGTCCCACGTTCCGTGGGTGGAGCAGATGAATTCCCCGGACGCCATGAGTCGCGGGCCGGGAACATGCCCTTCATCGATCGCCCGCCTGAGGTCGGGGGTAATGGAGGAACCGAGGCAACGCGCGGCAGTGATCCCCGCTTCAAGCATCTTCCGAGCCTCGCCGGCAGCGCGCAGAACCCGGTAGGCCTCACGCTCGGTGGGCAACTGCTCGAGATGGTCGCTCGGCACGCCGAAGAAGTGCATGTGCGCATCGACCATGCCCGGAAGCAGCGTGCGTCGACCGAGATCCACGACGTCGGCTCCTTCCGGGGGCTCCAGAGATCCTCGATGCCCGATTTCGACGATCCTGCCGTCCCTGACGAGCACGGCCGGCTGGGAAAGCGGAGGATTTCCCGTGCCGTCAATCAGTCGTCCAGCCGTGATCAGCGTGGTTCCGTTCTGCATGATGATGGCCCTCTCTGATCCTTGGTACTCTGGGTTATCGACCTGTCGCTCGCTCGCAAGACGAATTCGGCGCCTCGATGTGCGGGCTGCCCAACCCCTTGCCGGGCCGCATGGAGGATTTCATTCCATTGACCTCTGGTTTCGGTTCACTTGTCGGCCAGCCAGGAAACGAGATTTCGCCACAACCGCGCGTAGCCGTCCCACTCCAGGAACGCCGGCGGCCCCCAATGGGGTCCGCAATCGGATGAGAAGATTGCGCTACGACCCGACCCGTGCGTCCGAACCGCGATGAACGGGTCGCCTGCGATGCTTGCGACCAGATGCCCGCCGGGGGCGAGGGTTGATCGGTTGTAGCCAAGAAAGGCCGGCCAGTTATCAAGGCCGCTGGCAACCGGGTGCTCGGCATCTTCGACAACCGGCCGCACACCCTGGGGCTGCTCGCTGCGATCGTCACCGGGGAACAGCTGCACTGGCAGGACGCGCTCCACGGCCGTGCCGTGGTAATTCGCCTTGCCCGCGATCCCCTGGAATGTCAGGTATCCGCCGATCATGAGCAAGCCGCCCCCCTGCGAGACAAACTCGTGAAGCAATTGCAACCGGTTCGGTGACGGCTCCGAACGCGCAAAGGTCTTGTCCGGCAGCAGCAGGGTGTTTGCGCCGATGTCACTGAGGATCACCACGTCGTATTCGCGAAGCGCTTCCAACGTTTCGGGAAACGAGTCCGCCGCGATATGTGACGGCTGGTACATGACCTCGACGCCGCCCAATCGCAGTGCCTCGATCATGTGCGTGCCGCCCTCATGGTAGGACGACGTCTCGAACGAGTCGAAACCCTTGATGTGCAGGCTGCGGGTAACCCACGATTCACCTGCTAGCAGAACTCGAACCGGATCAGCCATCGCCCTCCCTTTCCGCGCTTGCACCGCGGCACTCATCTGGTGGCCGGCAGTCTTGTATACCACACGGGAATTCTACATGTTCGCGCTCAAATTGAATAGCCCGCATCGCGCGGCTGGGAGTCAAGACCCTCATTTCGGGCACGCAGGCGGGCAGCGCGAGCCGGAATTCGCCGCCTCCCCTTGCCCGCCGCCGGTTGCAGTGTGCGGCCCGGGCGCATTCCCGAACGGGCGCCACCGGTTGAAAAAGATCGAGTTCCGGGAAAGCGGGCAATGGACCCGCCGGTTTTGCCAAATCCTTGCGCATGGGGGCGAGGCACTCGCCCGCGCGGACTTGCTGCCTCGCGTGCAGTCGCCGCAAGGGGCCGCATGCCAACCCGCGGTCATCCGCGACGGCCGGCGAACTCGTCCGGCCGGGTTCAACGCTAGGCGTGGAGTCCGACTCCCGAGCCGGCCCGACCCCGCCTTGCGGTATTCTTTGGTGAAAAGTCCCATATACTTCGTGCACCGTTGCGCCTCCCCAAGGCAGGGCGATCCTTCATGTTTTACAAATCGGCAAAACAATACCGCGGCTCGGAGCGCAAGGCGCTCTTCCTGTTCGGCATGTCCGGTGTCGGAAAGACCCGGGTCGCCAGCTTGCTCAGGCACAGGAGCAACTGGTACCACTATTCCGTCGACTACAGGATCGGCACGCGATATCTCGGCGAGCACATCTCGGACTCCATCCGCAGCATGGCCATGAATGTTCCTGCGCTCTCCAGGCTGCTGCGTTCGGATTCCATCGTGCTTCGCTCCAACCTGAGTTTCGCCAACCTGACCCCGCTCTCCGAGTGGATCGGAGCGCCCGGTGATCCGCAGGCGGGCGGCCTGCCGATTGAAGAATATGTGCGGCGCCAGCGCCTGCACCGGGACGCGGAAATCGCAGCGACGCTGGACGCCGATCTCTTCATTGCGCGCGCGAAGAACGTCTACGATTACGATCGCTTTGTGTGTGATGCGAGCGGCAGCGTCTGCGAAGTCGTGGATCCCGACGACGCCACGGACGAGTTGTTCGCAAGGATTGCCCGCAGCATGCTCCCCGTCTACATCCGGGCGGGACATGAGCACCGGGAGAAACTGACCAGGCGTTTCGCGTCCGCCCCGAAGCCCATGTATTTCAACGAGACATTCCTGCGGAATGCCTGGGAGGAATTCCTTGATGGCCGCGCGCCGGACTCCGCCAATCCGTCCGACTTCCTGCGCTTCGCTTTCGCCCGCCTCCTGGACTGGCGCATTCCGCGCTATGAATCCCTCGCCCGGAACTGGGCGGTTACCATTGACGCGGAGCGCATCGCGGCGATAGAAAACGGAGCGGAATTCGAAGCGGCCCTGGCCGACGCGATCCGGGAGCGGACCAGCCAGTCTCGTGCCGCAGCGTAGACCCAGGACAAATTCGCATGCCGATCAAAATTCCGAACGACCCCGTTCTGGCCGAAAGTCTCCGGGCGGAGCGGGTGCCGGTCATCCGCGAGAAGGATGCCCTGCGGCAGGATATCCGCCCACTGCAAATTCTCCTTGTCAACATCATGCCGACAAAGATCCACCATGACACGGCGACGCAATTCGCCCGGCTTCTGGGCGCCTCGCCACTGCAGATCGAGTTGACGCTCGTTCGCCCGGAAAGCTATCCGTTGCGACACTCGGCAGGCCAGACATCGTTCGACGCCTACCTCCCTCCGGAATCGGTGCGGGCCAGATACTTCGACGGGATGATCATAACAGGCGCTCCAATCGAGTTGCTGCCTTTCGAGGAAGTAGCCTACTGGAGTGAGCTTGTTGCCATGTTCGACTGGTCGAGAACGCATGTGCATTCCACGATGGGTGTGTGCTGGGGTGCACAGGCACTCCTGTGGCATCGCCACCGAGTTCCCAAGCATCCCCTTTCCCGGAAAGCCTTCGGCTGCTTCCGGCACCGGGCGCTCGAGCCGCTGTCGCCCTACCTGAGGGGATTTGCCGACGATTTCCTGGTCCCTGTTTCAAGGCACACCGAGGTGCGCGCCCCGGACATTCCAGGCGATTCGGGCGTGCAGATTCTGGTCGAGTCCGACGAGGCTGGCTTGTGCCTCGCTCACGAGGCAGGAGGTCGAATTCTTTACATGTTCAACCACGTGGAGTATGACACCCGCTCGCTGGGAGAAGAGTACAGGAGGGATCTCAAGAAGGATCTAGACCCACCCATTCACATACCGGGCAACTACTTCCCCGATGACGACGACTCCTGCCCGCCGATCAATCGTTGGCGCTCCCATGCTTACCTGCTCATCGGAAACTGGGTGCATGAGGTGTATCAAGGAACGCCCTACTGCCTGGAGGAAATTGGCAAGTCCGGAGAGCCGCAGTGACACCAAATAGCGCTGAGACGCCATTGGAAACACCGCTCTCGGCGCTGCACATCCGCAGAGGCGCTCGGATGGGCGCCTTTGCCGGTTATGCACTCCCGATCCGCTACGAAGAGGGCATCATCGCGGAGCACACCGCCGTCCGGGAGCGGGCCGGCCTGTTCGACGTGTCGCACATGGGGCAGATTGCGGTTGAAGGCGAAGATTCTGCACGGTTGATTGCGCGTCTCACCCCCGTCCGTGCGGCAGCGATGGCTGCGGGGAGTTGCAGATACGGACTCCTCCTCAATGAGCGGGCGGGAATTCTGGATGATTTCATCGTCTCCCGGCTTGGAGAGAAGCGATACCTCGTGGTCGTGAACGCGGCCAATGCGGACATCGGCCTTGCGCTGTTCGAGTCGGAAGCTGAGGGCCTCGCGGCTTCGGTCAAGCGCATTCCCCGCGCAATGCTCGCGGTCCAGGGGCCGGATTCCCGAAGCCTCCTCTCATCCCGGATTCCGCAGGTTGCGGACCTTTCTTTCATGAAGGCGATGGAGCTTCCAAACGGCCAGTTCCTCAGCGCCACCGGCTATACCGGAGAGGACGGGTTCGAGATCGCCCTTGCCGCCGATGACGCAGACCGCTTCGCCGAGGAGATCCTCGCTGGCGATACGCTGCAGCTCGCCGGTCTCGGCGCCCGCGACAGCTTGCGCCTTGAAGCCGGACTTTGCCTGCATGGCCAGGATCTGTCGGAAGAGACAACACCCTACGAAGCCGGCCTTGGTTGGTCCATTTCCCGGAGAGCGCTGGAAGAAGGCGGATTCCGAGGGGACGTGGCGCTCCGCAAGGCTGCCGCATCGCAACCCGCCCGGCGCCTCGTGGGCCTGCTTCCGCAAGGACGCGCTCCGGTGCGATCCGGGGCACAGCTTTATTCCCGCCACGGCAACGCTACCGGAGTCGTAACCTCTGGGGGATTTTCGCCAACGCTCTTGCACCCGATCGCAATGGGCTATATTGCGCCGGAATTTGCTGTGGAGGGAACGAGAATCGAGGCCGATGTCCGTGGGCGCCGAGTGCCCTGTGAAGTGGCGGCCCTTCCCTTTGTTCCCCACCGTCATTGGAGTGCTGCAAGGAAATGAGCGAAAGGCGATACTCCGCGGACCACGAGTGGGTGCGGATGGATGGAGAAACCGCAACGGTCGGCATTTCGGAATTTGCACAAGACTCGCTTGGAGAGCTCGTGTATGTGGAACTTCCCGACATCGGCCAGGAAATCGGCCAGGGGGAAGAAGTCGGCGTGCTCGAGTCGGTCAAGGCCGCATCTGAACTCTACGCTCCGGCGAGCGGAGTGGTGACAGAAATGAACGCAGCTCTTGAGGATCAGCCGGCACTGGTCAACGAAAGCCCCCTCGAGGAGGGCTGGCTGTTCAGGATGACTGTCACGGATCCCTCCGAACTCGCAGGTCTGTCCGATGAGGCATCGTACCTCGGCAGCCTAGACGCTTCCTGACCATGAACCGATCCGGGCGGCGGGCCTTCGTAGACCGGCATGTAGGGCCTGGTCAGGACGAAATTGAATCGCTGCTTAAGGAAGTCGGCTCGCCATCACTCGACGGGTTCGTGGAACGGGCGGTTCCGGAGCAGATTCGGATCGCGAAACCGCTCGAACTTCCGCTTCCGGTATCGGAGTCCGAAGCGCTGGACGAACTCCGGGAAATCGCGAGCCACAACGCAACTCTCCGTAGCATGATCGGTTGGGGCTACCACGGATCAATCACGCCACCCGTTATCCGGCGGCATCTGTTCGAAAACCCGGGCTGGTACACTTCCTACACGCCCTATCAGCCCGAGATCAGCCAGGGAAGGCTGGAAATGCTGTTCCATTTCCAGACCCTGGTCTGCGAGCTTTGCGGACATGAGATCGCGAACGCGTCCCTGCTCGATGAGGCCAGTGCTGCGGCAGAGGCCACGGGCATGGCGATCCGGGCGCACCGCGGCAAGCGGCGCAGGATCGTAGTGGCTGGCGGCCTCAATCCGCAGACGGAGGACGTGCTGCGCACCCGCGCAAAGAGCGGTGGAATCGCGCTGTCAATCGAGGAGTGCCCGGCGGCGGCTTCGATAAATGCCGAGACTGCGGCCGTGGTAATTCCCTGGCCAGGGCAGGATGGACAGTACCGGGCTCCGGATGCGGTGGTGGGCGCGGCAAAGTCAGCCGGTGCTCTCGTGATCGCCGTTGCGGAGCCGCTTGCGCTCACGCTCCTGGCACCCCCCGCGACCTGGGGTGCCGACATTGTGATCGGTTCCCTGCAGCGCTTCGGCGTCCCCATGGGCAACGGAGGCCCGCATGCCGCCTTTGTCTCGACAGCCCGAAAGCATGTCCGCCTCACACCGGGCAGGATCGTCGGCCTCTCGGTGGACAGGGAAGGCCACCCCGCCTACCGCCTCGCGCTCCAGACGCGGGAGCAGCATATTCGGCGCGAGAAGGCAACCTCCAATATCTGCACGGCGCAAGCGCTTCTCGCAAACATGGCCGCAGCCTACGCAATCTGGCACGGTCCCGGCGGCCTGCAGGACATCGCGCAGCGCGTGCATGGCCTCGCAGCCAGGCTGGCGGCCGCCGCGAGGAGCGCGAACCGCCTGGCATCCCGGGATCCCCTGTTCGACACGGTGCTCGTCGAAACCGGCGACACGGACGGAGCGCTCCGTGCGCTACGCGATGCGGGCCTCCTGGCGCGCAAGGAAGGCCCTGGTTGCCTCGCTTTCGCATTCGACGAGGTTGCCGGAGAAGGCGATTTGCAGCGAATCTGTTCCGTACTGGGACTGAACGCGCCAACGGAAGCGGACGCGCTTCTTCCCGATGCCCGGCGCGAATCGGAGTTTCTGACCCAGGCGGCATTCCACGAGCATAGGTCCGAGACCTCCATGATGCGGTATCTGCAATCGCTGGCCCGGAGAGATCTTGCCCTCGACCGGACCATGATCCCGCTCGGCTCCTGCACCATGAAGCTGAACGCCGCCGCAGAGATGGAACCGGTCGGGTGGCCGGAATTCTCGAATATCCATCCCTTTGCGCCAGCCGACAGCACCCGTGGCTACCAGCGACTCGCGCAAGACCTGGAGCGCTGGCTCGGGGAGATCACCGGTTTTGACGCCGTTTCCCTGCAACCCAACGCCGGCAGCCAGGGGGAGTATGCCGGGTTGCTCGCCATTCGGCGGCATCTCGACGCCAAGGGGGAAGGTAAGCGCAATATTTGCCTGATCCCCGATTCCGCGCACGGAACCAACCCGGCCAGCGCAAACATGGCTGGCATGGATGTGGTGGTGGTGGCGAGTCTGGAGAGCGGCGAAATTGGCATTGAGGATCTGCAGCGAAAGATCGCCGAGCACGAGGGCCGGGTCGCGGCCTGCATGATCACCTATCCATCCACGCGTGGCGTATTCGAAGGCGGAATCCACCGGACCTGCGAAATCGTCCATGCGCAGGGCGGCCAGGTCTATCTCGATGGCGCCAATCTCAACGCCATGGCGGGAATCGCGCGTCCCGGCGACATCGGCGCCGACGCCTGCCATATGAACTTGCACAAGACATTCTGTATTCCCCACGGTGGTGGAGGCCCGGGAGTTGGCCCTGTCGGCGTGAAGGCCCATCTGGCGCCATATCTGCCCGGCTCCTTTGTCGAAGGCACGGAAGGTGCGGTTTCGGGCGCGCCACTTGGCTCAGCGGGAATGCTGCCGATCACCTGGATGTATCTGCGCATGATGGGAGCGGAAGGCCTTCGCCAGGCAAGCGCAGTAGCGATGCTCAGCGCCAACTATGTTTCTCGCCGGCTCGAACGAGTGTTTCCCACCGCCTTCCACGGCGGCGACGGGCTGGTTGCGCATGAATGCATTCTCGATCCACGCATGTGGCGAGACCGCGCAGGGGTCACGGCGGAGGATATCGCCAAGCGGCTGATCGACCACGGCTTCCATGGACCCACCATGGAGTGGCCCGTGCTCGGAACCCTGATGGTGGAGCCGACAGAAAGCGAGTCGAAGGCGGAACTCGACCGCTTCTGCGACGCGATGCTGAGCATTTGGGAGGAAATCCGCAGGATCGAATCGGGTGAGTGGCCTCGCGAGGACAATCCGCTTGTCAACGCGCCTCACACGCTCAGCCAGGCAATGGCGGAGCCCTGGCCGCACCCCTACTCCCGCGAACGCGCCCTGTTTCCGGGCACAGTTCGTCCCGAGGAAAAGTACCTTCCTCCGGTCGCGCGCGTCGACAACGCCTATGGCGACCGCAACCTGGTATGCGCCGCCCCGCCCCGCCGTATCGGGAGCCCTACCAGTTGAGTTTCTCCGAACGTGCAAGCCCCCGTCGCAACCAATCCGGGAGAAGCGCGCCACCGATACTGCTTCAGGGAGCCTGTGATCCCGGAGATTCCGGGACCTGAAGGCGTTGCAGTCCTGGACGGATGTGCGCACCGAGGAGCGCGCGGCTGCACTGCCCGGCCACCGGTACTCCGGTGGTGGAAGCCCGGGAGCAGGCTCTGCTGACGCATTTGCCCGAGACCTTGCCGGAACCCTTTGATCTGGCTCGCGGCAGTCCGGTCGGCGATGATTGTCTGGTGAGCTTCACGGGCCGCCAGTGCAGGGTTCCATTCCGCTCCATCCGCGGCAGGTGGTTGAGGCTCGCGGGTTGGCGAGCCACGCGCAGTGCCTGAAGGGCTGTGAGGTGGTTCCGAGCCACCCCGGGGCACGGGGCGGCGCGGTTGCTGTTGGACGACGCCCATTACGCGGGCGCGAACACGGCGCGGGTTGTGCGCCTCCGGGCCGCATCGGCCGGCGCCTGCGGGAGCTCGCCGCACTCCCCGTGGCGAAGCGTTCGCTGGATCTCTATGCCGCACTGGCGGAGGTGGTACAATGAGCGCCAAGCGCCCTCGGCTGGATATCGATGCCACCCGCGAGCGGTTGCCGGCGCTGGGCCTGCTCCATGCCGGCGAGATGCTGGATGAGGCGCTGGCGCATGCCTTCCTGGACAAGCTCCTCGGCGTGGAGCCGGACCGGCGCGAGGGACGCCGGATTCGGACCTCGCTCCGGCGCTCCAACCTGCCCACCGGTCAGGCCCTCAAGAACTTCGCCTTCCAGAGCGCCATCGAGCGCTCCCGCATCGAGACGCTGGCCACCGGTTCATGGATCCGGAACGCCGACGCGGTGTTGAGGTTCGGTCCGCCCGGCATAGACAAGAGCCATATTCGTGTGGCGCTCGACATCAAGGCGGTCCAACTGGACTTCTCCGCTCAATACTTCCGGTCCGATGAGTTGATGACAGCGCTCAAGTCTGATGACGGCCTGCCGCCGGTCCGCCTGAAGCGAACGAAATACACGTCCACCGCTTTGCTGATGATCGACGAATGGGAAACAACCCCATGACCCGGGAGGAGGCTCCCCTCTTCTTCCGCCTGGTCAGCTACTGGTACGGCCGCGGAGCGATGATGCTCACGATCCACAAGAGCATCCGGGACTGGACCGACGTGCTCGCCGGCGACGAAATTCCTGCGACCGCCATCCAGGATAGGCTCCTGCACAGAGCCCATATTTTCATCATCCGCGGACGCAATTACAGGCTGCGCGATCCGGAGGACTCCCTGAATCCCTGATTCCAGCCGCACAGAACGCCCCGCCTCGAAATCGCCACCTGCGCCCCACGTAGAGCACAGAGAAACCTCCCAGAGTACCGCCGACGGCGCTTCGCAATTCGTAAGGATCGGTGTCGCCTCAAGTCGCACGAATTGGGGCCGCTTGACATCTGTCACGGTGGCCGGCCTTGTCCTTCCCTGACGCGGGGGAACGGGTTCAAATCTGCCTCGAGTTTTGACATCAGGAAGAAGATTTCCTCCACGGCATTCGTGATGAGCAATACGTTCAACAGCTCGGGTTTCATCAACGGCGGGTTGCTCTCGAGGTATTCGGCTCGGATCGCGCGCATCACTTCGTGCCGGTCGCCCGTCAACTTCCGCGCCATTTCCCAGGATGCCTCGTCATCGATTTCCATCGCCTCGATCATCGCCATGCACGCGGTGTCAACTCCTTCGCAAATGCCTTCCCCGAATCGCTGAAGAGAAGGTCGGCCAACGACCTCAAGCAGCGCGCCGCACATGGCTGCCATCGCGTCCTCCAGCCAGAACAGCAACTTTTGCCGCGTCACCCTCGCATTGCGGCTCTCCGCGCTCTGCAGGGGATGATATGCCTGCAACTCCGACAGGAAATGGCCGATTTCCCCCAGCACGGTGCGGGATGCGCTCCGCATCGGTCCCAGATTCCCTTTCTGCCGGACCACTTCGAAATACTGAGACAGCATCGCGAACACGCGCCGCTGTTCCAGGTCAACCAGCACCAGCGATGTATCGACATCCACCGACGCATGATCGTGCAGGAACTGCGTTCGCGCCAGATCATCCAGCGCAGAATCGGGCCATAGACGTTCCAGCAAGTTTGCCGACAATTCCAGACCTGCGAGCATGAACGGAATCGGAAACACGGCCGAGATGACATACACAAGCGCCAATTGCTGATCTAGATCGAGGCCGGTCGCGAGGATCACCGCCTTCATGGATGGGATTCCGAAATAGATTTCGCAATAGAGCAAGGGAACCACAATCGCGCAAATCAGGAAATTGAGAATTACCATATACATGACGACCTGCCGGGAGCGACCGGTCAGACTGGCGGACAAGGCGTAGAGAATCACGCTCGAACCGACAAAACTCCCGTAGATCATCATGATCGCCTGGTCGACCGAGACGACGCCGACCTCGGCCAGACTAATTCCGAAGACCGAAACCGCTCCGGACGATTGCACGATGATCGTGAGCACGGCTGCAACCGCAAACGCGAGCAGCAACGAATTCCCTGTTTGCTCGACCAACCCCCGAAACCAGGGCTGGCCTGCCAGCGGAGCGGCCGCTTCCTTGAGAATGACCAGGCCAAGAATGATCATGGCACCGCCTAGAAAGGATGCCGCGATGGGTCGATACGCCGACATCCTCTCGCTGACCACCACCGCGCATGCGACCCCGAGAACGTAAAGCGCAATCGTCTTGATATCGAAGGTGACAATCATCACCAGTGCCGTCACGCCCATTCCCCCGCCGAGAATCATGGCGAGAGCGCCATCCAGCGTGATCAATCTGGACCGAAGGATGCTGACCACGATAAAGGTCAACGCGGACATGCTCTGCGTGATTCCGCCGGCGAATATCCCCCAGAGCAACGCCTTGGACCGCTTGGACGTCCAGCGGTGCGCAACGGTTCGAAGCCGCCTGCTTGCAAGCTTCTTGAGGTTCTCGGTGAGGAACCACATTCCGAGGAGGAACAGCCCCAGTCCGCCGACAATTCCTGCAAAAACCTCGGTCATTGGCACTCCACCCCGAAATGCGCGGCCCCACGCAGTCCGGTGTGCTTTGCTGGAAGTCCCCCTTGCGTCCGCCAATTCCGGCCGATCCGCCCGCATAAACCAAGGGATGCGTGATGGGACGTGATCTGAAAGCTGCCCAAGTCTTCCAATAGAACAGGAACATGGAATTCCGACAGGCAATTCCAGCGAAGCTGAAGCCTAACCTGCGGATTCCGAGCCGTCAATTTTCCCCTTGGACTGGTTTCGAAGGCCAATTGCGAAAATAGCGACAACGCCAACTTGAACAAGGGTTCGTCCAGGAACTTTCGAACCGGAATTTGTCGAATTCTTGACGAAGCGCCTTCCCGTGTCCTGATGCGCGCAATCATTTACATGGATGACATTCGGAGTTCTTCCTCTTGCCTTCCGGCGCGACCGCTGCACTTGCAGGTTCGAAGGTTCCGTTTCCTTGAAATCGGAGAGCCGGCCGGGTGCGGTATTGGGCGCTGTCGGCGAGGGGCAGAAGAATGGCCGGGCCGGTGGATGCATGTGGAAGTTGGAGCGGTCCTGGTGCTGGTTTCCGGTTCCACAACTTGCCCCGGGTTCTCCAGTGCCGCCGCGGGCTCCTGGCGCTCGCGCGGATGACGGAACGATCCCGGCCGGTTTGGGGCTGATCACGGAAGGATCACGTCGACAGTCTGAAGGGGGACTCCGCAGCGTGGGGTTGTCCTCCTTATATTGTGAATGGACAACACGGATGATATCAGATATCGATACGAGGCTCTGTCTCCGTATCTTGGCGAGCGGGGCCGGCGGCGGCCGAGGCGCGAAGCTTTGGGCGGGGCGGAATCAGGCTTGTCTCCGAGATCACGGGGGTGGCGCGTTCGACAATTGGCCGGAGTCTCCAGGGACTCGGCGGGGAGACGGCGCGGAGCGAGCCCGGCCGGGTTCGCCGTCCTGGTGGCGGGTGCAAGCCGGAGACGGAGAAGCAACCGGAGCTGCTGAACGCTCTCGAGGCGCTGGTCGAGCCCACGGCGCGGGGCGATACGGAGCGTCCGTTGCGCTGGACCTCGGAGAGCTGCCGCCGCCTTGCGAATGCCTGAAGGAGCGTGGTTTTTCGGTTTCCCGCACGCTGGTAGGGAAGCTTTTCGCGCAGCTCGGCTACACGTCTCAGGGAAACGCGAAGACACGGGAGGGCACGGATCCTCCCGATCTCGAAGGCCAGTTCGAAACCATCAACGGTCAGGTTGCGGACCTCCGGGCCGGCCGGCAGCCGGTGATCTCAGTGGATACCAGGAAGAAGGAACTGGTGGGAGACTTCGGGAACGGCGGCCGTGAGTGGCGGCCAAAGGGCCGGCCCGAGGAGTTCAATGTCCATGACTTCCCCGACAAGAAGCTCGGCAAGCTGTCTCGAATGTTCCGTGTCCTGCCTTCCGAACTTGATGGCGAGGCTGCCACAGCGCAGCCAGGACAGAGGCAACCTCCACTCTGCCGCCTGAAAGATTCACTGCTGACTTCAGGCCCCTTGGCCGACCAGTGCGCCCCAAGGAACATGCTCCGGCACTTGGATCCCGGGCGCAGCGACCGGCATGCCGCGCTGGCCAGCCGGCCGCGTCCCAGGGATGCAGCAAGCAATCCGGAATTTCTCAATACCCCAGCGCGATTCCGTCCTTCCGGGGCTCGGTGCCGCCGGCAAGCACGCCCCGCTTCCAATCAATCCAAATCAACTGGCCGCCTCCCATCGGCTCGGGAACCGTGGCAACCGTGTGGCCGAGCCGGGCGAGATCGCGGCATACAGCCCCCGGAATTCCTTCCTCCACGAGCACGAGGTCACCGTCATGCGTAAATCGGGGCATGTCCAGCGCCTCCTGTGGTCCCGTACCGTAGAGCAGCATATTCTGGAGCACATGCACATGCCCCCAAGGCTGGTAATCCCCCCCCATCACGCCAAAGGGCATGACAGCGCGGCCGTCCTTGACCAGCATGCCGGGCATGATCGTATGCATCGGCCGCTTCCCTGGCGCCACGCAATTCGGGTGCCCTGGCGCAACCGTAAACCCCACACCACGGCAGTGCAGCGTGATTCCCGACTTCGGAGAAACGATGCAGGAACCGAAACTGTGGTAGAGCGAACTTATGAGGCTTGCCGCGTTGCGCTCCCGATCGACAACGCAGGCGTAAACCGTGTCACGATGCCGTGGCAGTTCTGGACGGGGCAATACGGCCAGCGCCGACTCGGGATCGATCCGGCTGCGCAATTCCGCCGCGTACTCGGCGGAGAGCAAGTGTTCGACCGGCACTTCCGTCTTCGTCGGATCAGCCAGAAACGCAGAGCGGTCCCGGAATGCGAGGCGCCCTGCCTCAAGCGTCAGATGCAACCGGCCGCTGCCAAGCGGTTCCAGGGAAGCAAGATCGAATCCGTTGAGAATGTTCAGCAGCAACAGCGCGATCATTCCCTGTCCGTTCGGGGGGCACTCGAAGACCTGGCAGTCCGCGCAACCGGTCGAGATTGGCGTCACGTACTCCCCTTCATGGGCGACGAAGTCCGCCGCGGTATGGGTTCCTCCGCGGGCGACGAGGGTGGAGAGAAGGTCCTCCGCGACCCATCCCTCGTAGAACGCCTCCCTTCCCCGCTGCGAGACTTCCCGGAGCGCCGCGGCAAGTTCCGGCCGCCGAATTCTGTCGCCCTGCCCGGGTGAACGCCCATTTGGCAGGAACTGGCGGTAGGCCTCCTGGTTCTGCCGCAAGCGGGACTCTGCGCGTGCCCACATCCGCGCGACCACCGGCGCCACGGAGAACCCTTCCTCGGCAATCCGGATGGCAGGCGCGAACATGCGCTCCCGTTCCACACGCCCAAAATCATTGTGTAGACGGCAGAAAGCGTCGACCGCCCCGGGGATCGTCACGGAATGGACGCTGTCAGGGTCAATCGCGCGGATTCCCTGCTCCAGCAATGGCTGCGCCGACAAGCCCGCTGGTGCACGGCCGGAGCCATTGAACGCGACTGGCTCGCCGGATCCGCCGGGCGCATAGAGGCAGAACGCATCGCCCCCAATTCCGGTCGACATCGGCTCCACGACCCCGAGCACAAGATGGGCGGCGATTGCCGCGTCCATCGCCGTGCCGCCCTCTCGAAGGATGTCGATCGCCGCCAGGCTCGCCGCGGGGTGCGACGATGCGGCCATGCCGTTTTCTGCCCAAACAGTGCTACGTGGGAACGTTGCGTAGCTCGGGATGTCCACCAACTAGGCCTCGCGGACCAGTCTCAGGAAACCTTCGAACAGGGAAGTTGACGTGCGCTCGAATGAAGGCATTGCGGCTGCGCATCTGGACTTGAAGGCCGGAATGGCGTCCGGTCCCAGTGTTCCCTCCAGAGCCTTGGCGTAGACCGGAATGCGCGCCCATTCATCCACGGTCTCGGGAGTCACCTCAGCGTGTCCCTGAATTCCATAGGCCTTGCGGCCGTAGCGAAACGCCTCCACAGCGCATGCCGGGGAGCGCGCCATCGACTCTGCCCCCGGCGGAAGGGAATGGACCTCCACACCGTGCCATTGAAGCACTGGCAGTGTCGTGTCGAGGCGCGAGAACAAGGGGTCCCGCTTTCCCACTTCGGTCAGCGATACGTCGGTAATGCCGACATCCGGTACCGCCATCCTCCGGCACCCTCCGCCGAGGGCATCCGCCAGCAATTGATGGCCCAGGCAGACACCGAGAAACGGGCGCTGCATGTCCGCGACCCAATGCCGCAGCACGGCCTTTTCCTCTACTAGCCAAGGATGCTCCTCCTCCTCCCAGACATCCATTGGACCGCCCATTATGAGTAGAGCCTCGTAGCCCTCGAGCGACGGGATTGGCTCACCCTCATCCAGTTCGACGACATCCCATGAAATCCCTGCCGCCTCCATCATCGGACAGAATGCGCCGGGCCCCTCGGCTGCGATGTGCTGAAAGACCAGGAAGCGCGCGGTCATGATCCTTCCTCCTCCCCGCGGCGGCGCAGGACGGCCTCTGCAAGCGGACACAGCAACTCGAAAGCGATGGATGCCCCAGCCCATACCGTGAGCCCGCCGACGTCAAACGGAGGCGACACCTCGACGAGATCCACTCCTCGAATGTCAAGGCCCGACAGGCGGCGAACCATCCGTTGCGCCGTGGCAGTGTCCGGTCCGCCAATTTCCGGCGTGCCGGTGCCGGGTGCACAGGAAGGATCCAGGAAGTCGATGTCGAAGCTGACATAAGTCAGCCCGGCGCCGGCCACGGAAAGCGCTTCATCCATTACGTCCTCCGCCCCCCGGGCGAACAGTTCGTCGACGGAAATAATTCGGACCCCCTTCTCCCTGCCCCAGTCGGTGTCCTCGAAGTCGTACGCCGTGCCCCGGATTCCGATTTGAATGCAGCGCTTCGGATCCAGCAAGCCTTCTTCGATGGCGCGCCGGAACGGCGTGCCATGCGTGAACCGATAGCCGCCGAAATACGACGCGAATAGGTCGGTGTGAGCGTCAAAGTGGATCATGCCGAGCGCCGGCAGCACGCTCCGGAGTCCACGAAGAACCGGAAGGGAGAGGAGATGGTCTCCGCCGATCGTGAGGGGCGAAATTCCCCGACCAGCGAAATCCCGGTAGAAATCCTCGACCCGCACGAGCGTGTTGTCGAGGCTGACCGGATTCGGGCCGACATCCCCGACATCGGCGCAACGGACGGATTCGAACGGGCCGAAGCGGGTAACCGGGTGGTAGGCCCGTATCATCGTGGTTGAATCGCGCAGGCCGCGCGGACCGTGGCGCGCGCCGGGCCGATTGGTGGTGCCCCCGTCCCAGGGGAGGCCGACAATGGCCACCTCCACGTCCCCGAAACGAGGATGGCCCGGGGGCACATGCGGCAGACGGAAAAACGTGGGAACCCCGGCGAAACGCGGCAGGTCGAAGCCCGAAACGGGACGGAAAAATTCGTTGTCCATCAGGCCTGCTCCTTGTAACTCAGATCTGCTCCTCCGGCACATGCACCACGAGGCCGTCAAATTCAGCTGTAACGATCAGTTGGCACGACAGGCGGGACCGCTCCGAGGGCTCCCACGCAAAATCCAGCATGTCGGCCTCAAGATCCTGCACTGGCGGAAGCCGGGAGTACCACGCCTCATCCACATAGACATGGCACGTCGCGCAGGCGCAGGCGCCGCCGCAATCCGCAACGATCCCGGGAACCAGGTTCTCGACCGCCCCCTCCATCACGGAAAGACCGTCCCGCACATCGACCGTATGCGTATCGCCGTTGCTTTCCACATAGGTGATCTTTGGCATCAGTCCGCCGTATGCATGACGAGTCAAATTCCACGATTGCCGTCAGCAACGCGTTGCCGCACGCCGTCGGGAAACCAGGATGGTCTCGCAGCCCCGTCGTGGGTGCCGAGGAACGAGCAGCGACAATAGCAGAGAAACCGCAGCGATGCCGACGCCCATCCAGAATACGGCAGCCGGGGAAACGAGGTACAGATAGCCAAGGCCTGCGGGAAGGAATACTGCCGCGATATGGTTGATAGTGAACGAGACTGCGGCACTGGGAGCGATATCCGCAGGGTCCGCGATCTTCTGGAAATAGGTCCGTTGCGCAAACGCCATTGCGAAGAAGAGATGATCGATCACGTAGAGCGCTGCAGCCCATAGCGGATCGCCGACGATAGCATAGCAAGCAAATACGACAATGAGCCCGGAGTACTCGATGTTGAGCGCGAGGCGCTCCCCGCGGCGCTGGATGAAGCGCCCAACCAACGGCGAGACAACCATGTTGGCGAGATAGTTGAGCAGAAAGAGCCCGGTAAGCTCGTGCACCTCCAGCCCGAAGCGCTCAACCATCATGAATGCGGCGAACACCACGAATATCTGCCTACGGGCACCGTCCATGAACACCAGGGCGTAGTAAAGCCAATAGGCCCGCCGCAGCACGGGCCCCGCTCGCTGGCGCACCGGCGCTTCGATTCGGGGATATGTGAACAGGACGAAGAGGGCGATAAGGACGGTCGCGCCACCTCCGGCGAGATACACCGCCGTGTAGGCCAGATCGAAGGTTTTCCATGTAAGCACGATCGTGCCGAAAGCGATCAGACTGCCGGCGGAGCCTGCGCTCACGATCCATCCAAGCACGCGCGGCGCCTTGTCCCGATGCAGCCACTGCAGTTGCAGGGAGTGGTTTATTGTCTCGTAATAGTGAAACCCGATGGAACCGATGATCGTCGTGACGCAGATGCCCCAGAATGACGGGAAGTATCCCGTCGCCGCAACTGCGCCGCCAAGAAGAAGAAGCGACAGGATCGCCACCGTCTGCTCCCGGAGGATGAGAAGCAGCGCCAGCACGGCAATCGCGAGAAATCCCGGAATTTCACGGACGGTATGTACCCACCCGATATCCGAGCCATCAAACCCGGCTGCCTCGACCACGAAGTTGTTGAGCAGCGCCATCCAGACTGCGAAGGCGAACGGCATGCCGGCCGCCATGACAACAAGGCATGCCTCCGGGCGCCGCCAGCGTGGCAGGCGCCCGGCTTCGGCGAGCGAAACGACTCCGGCGAGCATGGCCGCTTGCGCGGCCGGCGCCTAGACGCCGGCCATACAGAGGTACTTGATCTCGAGATAGTCGTCGACGCCGTACTTGGAGCCTTCGCGCCCAAGGCCCGACTGCTTCATCCCGCCGAACGGTGCGGCCTCCGTGGAGATGATTCCGGCATTGATACCCACAATGCCGTATTCGAGACGTTCGGCAACGCTCCAGACGCGCTGGAGATCCCGGGAATAGAAATAGGCAGCCAAGCCGAATTCCGTGTCATTTGCCTGCTCGACGACATCATCCTCGTCAAAGAACCGGTAGAGAGGGGCCACCGGGCCGAAAGTTTCCTCACGGGTAACCATCATGTCCCTGGTGACGTCAGCAAGCACGGTCGGCTCGAAGAACGTTCCGCCAAGCGCGTGCCGGGTTCCGCCCTGAAGTACCCTGGCGCCCTTTGCGACCGCGTCGGAGACATGTTCCTCGACCTTGTCAACCGCCGCAGGCTCGATCAGCGGGCCCTGGCTGACCCCGTCGTCGAAACCGTCACCAACCTTGAGCGCCGCCACCCTTTCAGTCAGCCGGGACGCAAATGTGTCGTATATGCCTTCCTGGACGTAGATGCGGTTCGCGCACACGCAAGTCTGTCCTGCATTCCGGAACTTGCTTTGCATCGCCCCTTCCACCGCGGCGTCAATATCCGCGTCATCGAACACGATGAAAGGAGCATTGCCGCCGAGTTCCAAGCTGATCTTCTTGATATCGTCCGCGCACTGCCGCATGAGGACTCGGCCCACATTGGTCGAGCCGGTGAATGTCAGCTTTCGGACCTTCTGATTGGAGCAGAATTCACCGCCGATCTCGCGCGACTTCTTCGATGGGACGATGTTGAATACCCCTGGCGGTATCCCCGCCCGCTCCGCGAGAACCGCCAGCGCGGTCGCCGACAACGGCGTCATTGCAGCCGGCTTCGCGACGATTGCGCATCCTGTCGCCAGCGCGGGTGCGACCTTGCGTGTAATCATGGCATTCGGAAAATTCCACGGCGTGATGGATGCGACCACGCCGACCGGCTGCTTCAGAACGATGATGCGCCGCCCTTCCTGAGTCTCGGGAATCACATCCCCATAGACGCGCTTCGCCTCTTCGGCGAACCACTCCACGAAACTTGCGCCATAGATAATCTCGCCCTTCGCCTCAGCGAGCGGCTTGCCCATCTCCGCCGTCAAGATCGCAGCAAGATCATCCGCGTTGTCGATCATCAATTCATACCACTTCCGAAGGATGACGGAGCGTTCCTTTGCAACGCGCCCTGCCCAATCCTTCTGGGCGTCCTCGGCGGCGTCGATGGCCCGGCGGGCATCCTCCACGCCCAAATTCGGTAGTCGCGCCAGCGACTCGCCGGTGGAAGGGTTGGTGACTTCGAACGTCTCGTTCGAGGCCGCCCCGCACCATACGCCATTGATGTAGGCGTTCTCGGCCAACAGGCTCGGATCGCGAAGCTCCAGCATGGGAATCTCCTCTTCAAGCGCCTCAATACAGGACGACACTGCGGATGCTTTCGCCCGCATGCATGAGGTCGAAAGCGCGGTTTATGTCGGACAGCGGCATCGTATGGGTGATCATCGGATCGATCTCGATGCGCCCCTCCATATACCAGTCGACAATCTTGGGAACATCTGTGCGGCCACGGGCGCCACCGAACGCGGTTCCCCGCCACACCCGGCCGGTCACCAGTTGAAACGGCCTTGTCGCGATCTCCGCGCCGGCCGGAGCAACGCCGATGATCACTGACTCGCCCCAGCCCTTGTGGCAGCACTCCAGCGCGACACGCATCACTTCGACGTTTCCCGTGCAATCGAATGTGTAATCCGCGCCTCCCGCGGTTCGATCGACCAACCACGGGACGAGGTCTCCGCCGACCTCGGCCGGATTGACGAACTCGGTTATGCCGAAGCGCTCCGCCATTTCCCGCTTTCCCGGATTGATGTCCACGCCGACGATCTGTCGCGCGCCCACGAGGCGAAGGCCCTGGATCACATTCAGTCCGATGCCGCCAAGCCCGAAGACAACGCAGCGCGACCCCGGCTCGACCTTGGCCGTGTTCATGACCGCACCGAGTCCGGTGGTTACGCCGCAACCGATGTAGCAGACCTTGTCAAACGGCGCGTCCTCGCGGATCTTGGCGACGGCGATCTCGGGCAAGACGGTGTAGTTGGAGAAGGTCGACGTGCCCATGTAATGGAGGATCGCCTCGCCACCGGCGGAAAAGCGGGAGGTCCCGTCCGGCATGACCCCGCGTCCCTGGGTCTCGCGAATCGCCTGGCAAAGGTTCGTCTTCGGATGGAGGCAATACTCGCATTGTCGGCATTCCGGTGTGTAGAGCGGAATGACATGATCGCCGGGGCGAACCGACGAAACACCCGGACCCGTCTCGACGACCACCCCGGCGCCTTCATGGCCGAGGATCGCGGGAAACGCGCCCTCCGGATCCGCGCCGGACAAGGTGAATTCATCCGTGTGGCAAATGCCCGTGGCCTTGATTTCTACAAGGACTTCGCCCTCCTTCGGGCCTTCCAGTTCAACCGTTGTCACTTCCAGAGGCTTTCCTGCGGCAACTGCTACCGCCGCGCGAGACTGCATGGTTCTTCCTCCCTGAACATCGGATTCACTGCCACTTCATAGGACGGGCTGGCTGCAAACGCAATCGCCAGCCGTCGATCCGCGACCATCTTCCTCGATCGCACGCGACACCGTGCTCCCGAAGCGGCGTCAGACTCACCAGCACAGCGCCGACGATCGGATCCATTGGCAACTCGTCGTGATTGTGCCGGTCTTCCTGGCCCAGCGCCAGACCCAGGTCCGATTCCGCGGCACGCGGCCGCCGGGATGTCTCGGCATCAGCCTCGGAGCGACCAGTGTGCATGCATGCCCGACCTGCGTGCTCTCTCACGGTATGCCCCGTAGCCGCGCAGGCCAACCTCGTAGCAGATGCGTCTCGCCTCTCCAACCGGGCTCAGCTGCTCCAACAGTCAGCGCAACGACATCCTGTTCTTGCCGATCACACCGCACGATTCCGACTCCCTGCGATCGAGCCGCAATCGTAGCGTTTCTGCATCCCCCGGAAAGGCGGCGCAATACACGATCCCTAAACTGCGAAGAGTTCAATCGCGAGGTCGTCGAGCGTGCCGATTCCCTTGAGCCGATTCGATGCGAAAAGAGTGTGAAATACGTCGAAGGTGAAGTGCTGTGCCAGCCCCGACGCCTGACGGCGCAAGGCAAGACCCAGCGCCTTGAAGGGGAAGTCTTCTGCAACTGGCCACTCGCTCGCGCCGAGGAACACCCGCAACAGGTCCTTGTCGCAGTCAAAGGCACCAAAGTAGAGCTTGGCGAGTTCGTAGTGCCGGTCGGTCATCGTTGCATCGCCCCAGTCAATGATTCCGGCGAGACGGCGATTCCGGACGTAGACGTGGTTGTCGACAAGGTCGCCGTGAACGAAGACGCAGTCGAATGGCCCGAGCCGTGCCAGGTACTCTTCGATTTGCCCGATCAAGTGGCTCGGTAGCGAGCTGTGCCTGGCGGCTGCAACGATCTCGGAAGCTTGCCACGTCCGGTGTGCCGTCTCTTCCGACGAACGCAACCTGTGTACACGGTGGACCTGCCGTCCAACGTCAAACGCGACGGAGATATGCTGCTTGGCCGACAATTCTGCGCGCCACCAGGGAACCCCGAATACACGTTCCGTTATCAGATAGGACCAATGGGCCTCGACATTCTCAAACAGGTTCCCGTCTGCCAAGAGTCGCGGGGCGGCAATCTTCGGATCGGTCGCAATCAGAGCGTGTGCCGCTCGCTCCGCACTGTGACTCTCGCGCCATGCGCCGAAAAAGCCAAACAGCTTCAGAGCGAGGTCGCCAGTTACAAATGTGGGAAAGGTCGCGTTGTATCCAGCCACCAGATTGCGTCCAGTATCGCCCAGTCCGTGCCGCGCCAGGATCTCCGAAACGTACGGCCGCCAGAAGTCGATGTCGCTCAAACGCGTCACGTACTCCTCCAAGGACCTGAATGTCGGGGGCGCAGTCATGCGCCGGGGGCCGAGTGTTCACGGGCCATATTGAAACTCGTTTCCGGCACTCGGCTTGGTCTGGACCGCCGCGCACATCGTCTCGTCATCCTGACTCCTGGCTCGGTCGATCGACCGCGCAGGCACCGCAACCATGGATTGGCAACCGCCGCCATGGTGTCGCATCCGATTCAGTTCACCAACTCGCACTCGGTCGACAGGCCGAAGTGCCGCGCCACCTTGCGGTCATGCCTCTCATTCCGCAACGATCTGTCCACGCGTCCAACTCCTCCGGCAACATCCATGGAGTACGGTTCTTCGTGGAAAGCTGCTGTCCTGGTCCGCGATTTGTCCTAGAGTACGACTCAATATTCTCGGAAGTCCAATTGCCACCAATTGGCAACGAGATAGCGCTACTGCCAATGGATGGGTTACTCGCTGCCCCACCAGCCGGCAGGTGGACCGTCATACTCAAGCAATTCAAGCAGTTAGGCGTAAATCACCAGTCGATCATGTCAATCTCCGCCATATCGTAACCCATAGCAAGACCGGCGACCATTGAAGGCACGAATATTCGTTCATACTCTTGGGTAGGCTTCCCGGTGGCCAACCTGACATGGGAGGACTCGATGATGTCCGCACGCTGTGTGGCGATCGCCTGGTCTTGCGCGCTGATCCAACAACCCGTGCGGTGGTCGCAGTCCCCGGTTGCGAGACGTTCGGGAGGGGCCCGACGAATGGAACAGTCCCATTCGAACACTTGAACCTGGCTTGGCGGGATGCCGGCGGTCCTGTCGACGGGTTTGCCGTCGCAAGCGGCAAACTCCCGGCCGTATCCTTCATGACGATGAACGGCACACTCGAGGACGGCAGCCCTTTCTGCGACGGTACCGGCCATCGGACGGGCAATTCCCGCGGCACATTGGCTCGATCTTGCGCCGAACATCCAAAATGTTTGCGGGAATTTCCGTCGTCGGAAATACGGGGACACGATGCAGTACGCCGATCCCCGGACCGGCTCCGGTCGGACATTCGCCGACATGTTTGTGGTGGCTTGGGGCTTGGCGTGATGTCTCCCGAGAATCGCCGCACGGCATTGCGTCGGCCGGTGCGCGCACCTCTCTCCCCCCGGTGCAATCCAACGGTTGTGGTGCTGCAGGCGACCGCAGCCCGCTGCCAGCAGCGGAAGGCACGCATCGCCCGGTTCACCGGAGCATCCATGCGGCACCGCCCTGAAGGGAACAACTGACGCGGCGCCTCCGAAGCTCTCTGCACGCGGCGCGGACCGCTTCCTCGACACCATCTGGTTGGGGTTCTCTCCTCCCCGATGGCTTGCGCATTCGGTGGCCCGGGGTCAAGCAGCGCGGGCTCTCGGAGGTCAAAGATCCGTACGGCTTCCGCCGAGGCAGGGCCGGTCCGGATCTGCGTGGGGCGATTTCGACGTTGAACCGGGGGCACCCTCCCGCCAGGGCGGCCGGTTCCGACACCGTAAACCGGGGAGAGCCTATCCCCCGGCAACGGCCGCTTCGGCAGCGCCGCAACTATCTCGAGATCACCTCCGCCGAATGCAGCAGGGACCGGACGACTTCCTCGAGGTGAAGGATCTCAAGAACCAGCAATGCGCCCCGGCGGTCGAGCGCAATCCGGACAGTTCCGCCTTCCACGAGGTTGGAGACTCCGCGCGTCTCGCCGAAGTCCAGATCAAGGCCATCGGGAGGCCAGTGCAGTCCGTTCGACGCGAGGACGCGCACGGGCCGGGTGGCCAGGACGGAAATACGCGATCCCGCCGGAATTCGTGCCTCCCACTCGAGAGGCGCCGCGAACGCGATATCCCGCTCACCAACGAGGATTGTGGGACCCGTGCTACGGGAGGCCACGATTCCCACTGCTGCGATGGAGTGGTCCAACCGGTTGCCGAGAAAGCCGACCGCCAGAAAGACAGGCGCACGGACCAGCCGCAGGCACTTGGCCAAGTCCGTGGAGTCCTGCTCGTCCTCGTGATGGAATTTTGCTCCGCTCGTGCTCCAGAATTCCGGATCCGAAATCGAGTCCATGTCCCCAATCACGGCTGCCGCGGACACCCTCCACTCCCTGAGGTGGTTCGCTCCGCCATCCGCGGCGACCACGGTGGGTGCGATCCGACGCGCCGCCGCAAGCGTTTCCGGTTTCAGGTCACCGCCGCCGACAAGTGTTACCGGCTCGTCGAAAACCAGGCCGATAGATGCAGCCTCCCGGCAGCCGGCGGACGCCGCATCCTGTGCCCCGCGGGGCAACGCTCAGGACGACTCCGAGGAGGCCGCCTCGGGAATTGCATCACATAATTCCCGCCACTCGGTCTTGCCCAGACCGGAGTCGGCCTGACCAATCTTCTCGCCCCGAAGCAAAGACTGAAGAACCCGCAACGCCGGTCCCGAAAGCATCCGCGCTTCCAGTCGGTAGTCGCAAAACGCCCGCCAAACCATCGGAACCCACGCCGCCACGAGCAACCCGATCGCATGCGCGTATTCACGGACTTCATATTGAGCATGCTTCCCGCTTCGCAATTCGAGGAAATGCAGGAGATTGTGCAGGTCGATTTTCCAATACCACTGCGTGTACACGCCCAGCGGAAGGGCGACCCTCGCCAATTCCCGGGCAACGCCCTCGCGGTCAGGATCCACGATCTCACCTTCCCGCTCGTTCAAAAGCGCCTCATAGTCGGAGTAGGCGCGCCTCGCTCCGTCGCGGATCCGCTCGATGGCGTCGCTGGCCTGCTCCTTGGGCACGAAACTGCCCCTACCCTGAGCGTTCCGCCTGGACTGCGCGGCGACATCCTCGGGGCGAGGCAAATAGAACTCTTCCTCCAGGATGGAATAACGCGCGGAGTATTCATTGACGTTAGCGGTCCGGTGACGGATCCACTGCCGCGCAACAAACACCGGCAACTTCACGTGCAGCTTGATTTCGCACATCTCGAAGGGCGTGGAGTGCCGATGGCGCATCAAGTATCGGATGAGGTTCTCGTCATCCCTAGCGCGTCGCGTTCCCTGCCCGTAGGAAACACGAGCGGCCTGCACTACCGCCGAGTCGTCTCCCATGTAATCGACGACTCGTACAAACCCGTGGTCAAGCACCGGCACGGCTTCAAAGAGCCGTTCCTCCAACCCCGGAGAAAGAACCCGCGACGTCGGCCGGCGCGTTTCCCGCTGGCGCTTGATTTCCTCCTGTTGTTCAACCGTCAGGCGCATTGGCGCCTCGGCCGGCCGGCGAACTCCAGGATTTCGTGGCCCACTTCAGTGCTCAGGAGAATGAAACCGTACGGCACGCTCAATAGTCCCGCATCCATTTGTATCCCCCGTCCGGGGCAGCAAGAAAAAAAATCGCGGCAAGCGCTTGCCAAGCGCCACATCCGCGTTCAGCGGGGAGGACCGCGTCCTTACGGGAATCGCCGCTCAAGCCACATCACCCGAGATGTAGTTACTTGATCTTTCCCTCACGAAACTCGACATGCTTCCGTGCCACCGGGTCGTATTTCCGGAGGGTCAGCTTGCCGGTCATGTTGCGCGTGTTCTTCCGGGTAACATAGAAAAATCCGGTATCGGCGGTGGAATTCAGCCGAATCTTGATCGTGGACGGCTTCGCCATGATACTTCCCCCTTGCGCTGCCCTCCCCGGAAACTCCGGCGGCTGGGCGCCTAATTCCTTGTTCGCCGGACCTCCGCGCCCCGGAAGGACAGAAGCGCGAGATAAATCAAGCAACCGGCGACAAGCGAGTATAGCATGCCGTGCGGCGGTATGGCATCCATCATCACGCCAGCAGCCAATGGGCCGAAGACTGCCCCGATCGAATAGCCCATGATTACCGCAGCGTTGCCAACTGCAAGTTCCCGCCCTCCGTAGCGGGCGCCAAGTTCAACCAGCGCCACCGTGTACAGGCCGGCGGATAGGCCGCCCCAGGCAAAGAACGCTGCCCATAGCGCAAGCCGATTGCCGACAAGGAGCGACATGGACACCATGAGCGCCGCGCAGGACAGCGCACAGAGGCCCAGCATAAGCCGGCGATTCCAGCGGTCAGAAGCGGGGCCCAGCAGAGGCTGAATCGCCACCGTCCCGAATCCGGCGATAGCGATCAGTGTCACCGCCGCCTCCGGTCCGATCCCCGACCGCACTCCCCAGGCCGGAACCAGTCCCAGAAGGCCGGCCTCCAAGGCTCCAAACAGGATCACTGCGAAGCAAATTGTTGGATTCGCGGTGATGAATCTCGGCACTTCCATGAGTGCACCCTTGCCGGAGAAACGTGGAGCCTGCCGCCATGCAAGGACAACCGGGACCGTCCCGACGACGCAAAGCAGCATCGGAATGGCGAACGGAAGGAATCCCGCGAATCCGATGACACTCAAGAGGAGCGGGCCAATCCCGAGCGAGCCGGCAACAAGGAAGGCGTACACGCCGACTACGCGGCCACGCTGCCCATCGCGCGCCATTGAAATAATCCAGTATTCCGAGCCGAAGAACGCAATTGACCCGGACACTCCGAGAATCACTCGAAGCGGCATCCAGGACCACACATCCTGAAAGAGAAACAGGCACATGTACATTGCGATTTCGGAGGCCGCGCCGAAAACCATCAACGAGGGAAGGCCGAATCTGCGCAGGATGGCCGGAAGCAGCGGGGTGATGGCGACCGCGCCGGCTGGCGACGCCATCGTGGATATCCCGATCAGAACACCGGATTCGCCCTGCGCCTCCAGCAGAACTGTGAGGAGCGGATACATCATTCCGTAGCCAAGGCCGAGAATCGAGATGTAAGCCATCGCCGCCGCGATTCCGCCGAGCCGCCCAGCATCCATGGGCAAATTGCGCCGAATCATTCAGGACAGCTCCTCCGGCGGAGTCCTTTGCCCATCCGCGAAGAATGGGACCGGACGATCCGCACCTGGCGAGCGGTCGTGCTCCATCACTTCCCTGAGCACGAACCGCGTTATGGCCGGCAGATCCCGGTACGCCATGAGATCGAGTAGCGGCAACCATCCGAGGTCCTGTAGCTCGCCAGAAGCATTGGAGAAATCGTCCACATCTCCCGCAATTGTGTCGGCGTCGGCCAGGAAAAACCGCGCATCAAATCGGATGGGATAGCTGCGCGGAGTGACCGCCCGGAACACGTAGGTGAGCCGGTCAGCCGCCGGCGCTAGTCCGAGGGAGAGGAAGCTCTTCCAGGTCCCATCCGGCGGGTCGCCCAGCGATCCGCAGATTCGCGGTGCTCCGACTGCCAGCCCGGTTTCCTCCCAAGTCTCCCGGATGGCAGTGAGCGCAAACGCGGACGCAAGATGCGGCACCTGCGTCCGCTGTTGAAGGCGCCTGAGGCACGTAGCAGGCGTCCTTCCCGCGAACCGCGCAGCGGCGAGGTCCGCCGGGTCCACTGCGCCGCCGGGAAACACGCGGCGCTCCGGCATGAAGCGCGCTCCGGCGCCTCGCACACCCATGAGTACCCGGGTGCCACCGGGCGCGCGGCGAATCAGCACCAAGCTTGCGGCGTTCCGCGGCTCGACCAGTCTCGGAGAATTCCGCCTCGTGCTGCTCACTCGCGCCTCCCGTCCTCGGACGACTCCCTATCCCGTTTCGCTTCGAACCCATGCATGCCAAGAACCCACTGCAGCGCCACGACCATGCCCTTGATTCGAGGCAGAAGAAGCACCGACAAAACCACGCCCAAGAGTGGCCACACGATGATGTGCACGAGAACGGGCGGCCGGAACCGCGCCTCCGCAATCCAGACTACCGGAACAATGAGGATCCCCACTACCAGCATGGTCAGGTAGGCTGGCGCATCATCTGCCCGGTGATGGTTCAATACCTCGCCGCATGTCCCGCACCGGTCGCGGATCCGCAAGTAGCGCGCAAACACCTTTCCCCTCCCGCAATGCGGGCAGCGGCGCCTCCAGCCCCGCCTGAGCGAGGCCAGAATGACAGAGCCTGAAGCTGAGCCGTTCACTGCAAGCGTCTCATTCCGGCCCTGGCGTCCAGCGGAATGTTCCGGCACAGTGTCGCCGCCCGCCGTCCGAGCGCCGGATGAAACCAGCGTGGAGCCACGTCAAGCAGCGGCAGCATCACGAACGCCCGGCGATGCGCGGCCGGATGCGGCAGCACAAGCTGTGCCCGCGCAGATTTCGCGCGCGTTTCATACGCAGCCCGGAATCGCCACCGAGCCGGGTTCGGACGGCTGCGGCCGCCGTGGCATATCAGATCAAGATCGAGCGACCGCGGACCCGACCGCGCCAACTGGCACCGGCCGAGAGATCGCTCGACGCGCCGTAGCGCCGCCAGGGTTACCGCCGGTGAGCAAGCGGTCTCGGCGAGGACAACCGAGTTCACGAATTCTGGTCCGGATCCCGGGGGGTCCGACGCATTCCTGTAGCCCGGACTTGCGCGCAAGATCCGGATTCCGCGACCGGAAAGGCGCCGCATGGCGACGCGGAGCGTCGAAGCGGGATCATCCATCCCTCTCGGAAGGTTTGCCCCTAGTGCGACGAGAATGCGTGTGCGCGCCATCGAATGCCCATTCATTCGTCAAGGCCGCGGCCGCGCACGGATTCACTGAATCCTACACCGGTGGCCAGCCGACCGCCATTGCAGCGTTGCCCACCGGGCCTCCCCGGAGGAGGTGCGGTGGCCGCTCGCAGCCCGCGCCGGCCATGGCTACGATTCGGGCGCACACTCGACCGCGTCGCGCGGAGTCCCTCCTTTCGATGCGAGAATGAAAGGCACCAGAATTCGCATGCGTTCCGAACAGCCAGATTCGCCCCCCGGCAATCGCCGGGACGACGCCCCGCCTCAGGAAAGGAGGGTCGCCCAAGAGCCACCGCGCGATTGCGCATTCTGTCCGCGCCTTGCAGAATTTCGGTTGTCCAACCGGACTGCGTTTCCAGGTTGGCACAACAGCCCGGTGCCCCGCTTTGGCGATGCCAACGCCCGCCTCCTTGTGGTCGGCCTCGCACCGGGACTCCGAGGCGCCAACCGGACCGGACGGCCATTCACGGGCGACGGCGCCGGAGTTCCTCTCTACGCCGCATTGCGGGATTTTGGTTTCTCAGAGGGCACCTATATGGGCGAGTCCGAAGACGGACTCCGGCTGAAGGACTGCGCGATTACAAATGCGGTTCGCTGCGTGCCCCCGAAAAACCGCCCGACCGGAGCGGAAATACGCACCTGCCGGCAATACTTGCTGGAAGACATGAGCGGGCTCCCGAACCTTCGCCTTGTCCTTGCACTTGGAAGGATCGCCCATGAGAGCGTTGTCCGCGCCCTCGGCGAGCGCCCGCAGAAAGTTGGATTTGTCCATGGCAGACGCCATCGGCTCGGCCGCCTTGTCCTTCATGCCAGTTACCACTGCTCCCGCTACAACATGAACACCGGCCGCCTTACGGTCGACGCACTACAACGAGTCTTTGCCGATATCCGCGCGGAACTTGATACGATGACTTGAGGGTCTCGCAAAGATCCATCGCGCGAGAAGCGAGCCTGAACCTTGCGGTTCTGCCGCCTGGAACTGCCTCCTGTACAGGCTCCGGGGTCTTCTGCTCCTGCATTTGATGCGCTGCGAAAGCCGCAGGAGCGCCTTGCGCCCTTGCACCGGCTGCCGCGAATCGCGGTAGGGACGCCGGTTGCCCGGCGACCATCGCGCGGGTCCGAACGGCCCCGCCAGGGCATCCGGCTCCTGCCCCCGGTCAGACGTCCGACCGAACTCCCACCGCACAGCCAGCGTCTCGCTCATCGGCGTGGCCTTGGGTCCACGTGTGTCACGCTCTCATGACACTGTGTCTGGAACGTGGCGCGGATCCCCTTCCTTCCGTTGGCCCCGGTCATTCCCTCCACCGACTCCACCGGGTTGCTACACCCCCTTGTTCGCCCGCTTCAACCGTTCCGGTCGGTGGAGGCGCCCCCCCGCGGGGCTGACTTCCGTCTGCCACACAAACGGCTGGCACGGTCTTCCCGCAAGCCGCTTGTACGTCGATGCAATCCGCCGCCACGCCGCGAGTGGCTGAACACGGCAACACACACTCATTTACGCGAACCACGTGGGAAAGCGGATTCAAGACCATCCGTCATTGCTACCATGGGAACGGATATCGTGCTGCCTGCCTTGCGGTTGCGGACTTGTCCCGAAAGCCCCCTCAGCAGGTCCGGCACCAATTGAAGCGGCAGTCGTTTCACTGATGCAAGAGGCTCACCTGACTTACATATTTCCTGCAGCAACAGGCTGGTTCAATGGAGGACCGGCAGCATGTGGGTCACAATCCGCTCGATTTCTCGAATCTTTGACTGCATGGCCTGACCGATAAGGTCGAGCTTCCGGATTACGGCAATCCGATCTCGAACCCGTTCAAGTTCCCGGGGCCCAAGCAACTCCTCGAAGAGCCTGCAGGCGTCGACGAGCGAGATGAGCGCAACGTCCCGCGGATCCGGAATTTCCTCGCTGAAGAGTACCCCCATGATCCGCAGCTTCACTTCCCGCTCCTGCTTTCCGTCGATCATCGGATAGCGACGCGACTCAAAGACCCAAAGGAAACGCTTCTCCTCCTCCCGTAGCACGCCTCGCTCGACCAGCCGCCCCAGCGCGGCATCCTGGACGGCGCCGGAATCTTCCGATAGCCGCTGAATCCACGCCTCCGGATCACGCTGGTGCTCGGACTTCGACAATCTGTGCAGCAATTGGTCAAGATACGGCTCGCCGATTGGAGACGAATCGACAACCCAAATCGATTCCGGGTCAGAGTCGATTCGGTCCCGCAATGCCAGTTCCATCAAGGCCCCGCCAGCAAGTGCGGAATCGAGCGTTCGCTGTGGAATGGGCAGAAGCGCTCCTGTTTCCTCATCGAGCACGAGGAGAATAACCTCTTCCGGTAATGTCAGCATGGATACCCTCCCCGTATCGCACATCGCGATGCGTTGCACAAAACTGCCAATACAGAGCCGCATTCGTCATTGCGCTTTACCAAAATCATACCGCAAGTGCCGGTCAGTTCCAAGCACGCCTGCCACGAAGTGCCATGAGTTCAACGGGCTCTTGACCACAGTTCAATGATCCTGGGAGATTGACGATGGTACTTGGCGGGAGTAACGTTTCTGCCGCCCAAGTGGCATATTCCGGGGCCGTAGCTCAGTTGGGAGAGCGCTGCGTTCGCAATGCAGAGGTCAGGGGTTCGACTCCCCTCGGCTCCACCATTCCTCGATTTCAGGCTGTTTCTTATCGTTTCATAACTATGTCTAACTGCTTTCGTTTTTCGCTACATCGGTCTTGCACAGTTGCAGATTGTTCCATATATTTCGGCATTTCCTTTGGGGACAAATGTGGGAATCGATCATGGGAGCCCTGACTGCCATGCAGGTGAACGGCCTCGCGATTCCGGGCATGCTCGGGGACGGCGGCGACCTCTACCTCAGGGTTTTCCCCAATCGGTGCCAAGTCCCGGATCCAGCGCATCTCCATAGTTCGCTGTCGCCGCGACATCGGCCTGAGCCGCTATCCGGCCGTGCTGCTCGCCAGAGCGCGCCTGCTGGCAAACGCGAAGTGTACCGCCGTAGCCGCCGGCCTGCCCTCCCTTGCCGCGAAACGTTGCGCCAAGGTTCCAACCTTCCACGAGGCCGCTGAAGCCGTACTAGCTCTGAACAGGGTCCGATGGCGAAACGGCAAGCACACGTAATCCTGGTGGCAGAGCCTCGAACGCCATGCCATGCCGCGCCTCGGCAACATGCGCATTGACCGCATCAACGGAGCGGACATCCTGGCTGTCCTGACTCCGATCTGGGACGTCCGCCAGGAAGCGTTACGCCGCGTCCGGCAGCGCATCCGCACCGTGCTGCGACGGGGATTTCCACTTCCAAGGCCGCTACTACTGCGCCATCTCTTGAGGCACCGAGCAGGATCCGCAGTTGCGCGCCACGTTCGCGCGCCTCCTGGAACTCAACGCCGAGCCCGCGCTCCCGCTGCCTGCCCATTGGACACATTTCCTGCTCCACTCGCTGATTCGGTCATGTTAACGTTGGGGTATGGACGATCATGTTTCGATCCCCTGTGCGCTTTCCTCGGCCGAGGGTTTGAAGAAGCTGTCGGGGATTCTGGCGCAGCCGGATGCTTCGCGGGCGGAGATTGGTCGCAGGGTCTGCGGTGCGTTCGGTTTTGTTGACCTTCGCGGGCGGCCCCAGGTCACGAGTTGCCTTTGCGCGCTTCGCCGCCTTGAGCGTGCGGGCAAGATAGTTCTTCCTGCGCCGCGCCGTGGCGGCGGTCGCGGGAGCGTTGCCCGCCGGGAGGCGGCGGTTCCCGAGCCTACGGGTCTTCCGGCCTGTGCGGGTGCGATCGAGGGTCTTGAGCTTGTCCGGGTTGAGGGACCGGAGCTTCGGCTGGTTTTCAACGAGCTGATGGCATCGGAACACCCGCGCAGCGCGCGGCTTCACGTGGGCCGTCAGCTGCGTTACCTGGTCGGCTCGTCGCATGGCTGGCTCGGCGGCCTTCTGTTTGCCCCTGCGACGCGTGTCCTGGCGGCGCGGGATGCCTGGCTTGGTTGGGATGACGCAAGCCGTGAGCGGCATCTTGAGGAGATGATCGGCCTGGCGCGTTTCCTGATCCGTCCGTCGGTTTCGGTCCGTTACCTTGCATCGCGGGTTCTGGGCATGGCGGCGCGGCGCGTGGTCGAGGACTTCGCGGCGGTTTACGGCATCCGTCCGGTTCTGGCCGAGACGTTTGTCGCGCCGGAGTACCGGGGCAGCTGCTTCCTGGCGGCCGGCTGGCGCTGTGTTGGCCACACTTGCGGCCGCCGCCTTCGTGGCGGTGGTGCGGAAGCGGCGAAACGCATTCTGGTCCTGCCGCTGGCGGCGGACTGGGACGCGTGCCTGGAAGCACGGCGTGTGCTGCTGCCCGCAGGGCAATCCCATTCTTTTTTCGAGGTTGATTCGGTTTCGTGGGGTCTGGACATCTCGTTTTGGGCATGCTAATAAGAAGGCATGGTTGGATTGTCCGGGAACCCCTTGGTGGGGGATATTGAGATACGACTTGCGCGGCCGGAGGAACGCCTACGCTGGGACCGTCTGATGGCCGAGGGCCACGAACTCGGTTTCCTGCGCTTTGTGGGACGGGGGCTGCGATATGTTGCGGTGCTGGGGACGCTTTGGGTTGCCTTGGCAGGCTGGCAGGCAGGTGCGCTGAAGTGCCGTCCGCGCGACCGGTTCATCGGCTGGAAGCCTGCGCAGCAGTATGAGCGGTTGCACCTTGTTGCGAGCAATACGCGCCTGCTGGTGCTTCCGGAGCCGGGCGCCTTCCCGAATCTGGGCAGCTGCTTTGTCGGCGGGATGCTCCGTCGCCTGAGCGACGACTGGAAGGCGACCTACGGTCATCCGCTGGAACTGGCGGAGACTTTCGTAGATCCGGAGAAGCACCACGGAACGGTGTACCGAGCCTCGAACTGGGCGCCGGTGGGGCTCACCAAGGGCTATGCGCGTGGCCGGGGCGGCTACACGGATCGGCATGGCAAGCTGAAGGAGATGTATGTCTACCCGCTGGGCCGCTCGTCGGTGGCCCGGCTTTGCGCGACAGAGCCGCATCCGGACTGGGAGGTGGCCCGTACGGAGGTGGACGCGACGGAGGAAACGCTTCCTTCGCTGCTGGAGGAGTTGCAGCGGATCCCCGACTTCCGCCATGCGCAGGGGCGGCGGCACAGGCTGGCGACAGTGCTGGGCATTTGCGTGCTGGCGCGCCTTGCGGGCAAGGTCGGCTGCAACGCGACCGCGCGCTATGCGAAAACCATGCCGCAGGAGCATCTTGCCGCCCTCGACGCGCGGCGGGATCGGATCAGCGACCTCTACATCCCGCCTTCGCGAGCCACGATCCACCGGGTGATGGTGCAGGCGGACAGCGACGAAGTACAGGCCGCATCCAATCGCTGGGCTCAGGCCCATCCCGTCCCGGACCGCTCGGCGCTGGCGGCGGACGGCAAGCGGCTCAACGGCGTGAATCGCAGCGGCGCGGTGCACCATGAGACAGCGACACTGGTAACCCATGCAGAAGGGATTCCGATCGCCTGCCGGATGTGCCATGAAAAGGGCGGGGAGACGGCTGCAGTGCTCGCGGTGCTGGAAGATGTCGGCATTCGCGGCTCTGTCATCACCGTGGACGCGCTGCACACAACCCGCAACACCGCGGATGCGATCGTGCGCACGCATGGCGCCGACTACCTGTTCACCGTGAAGGGCAATGCTCCCGAGACCTTCGAGACCCTGAAGGAGACGAACTGGGAACGGGACGCGCAGCGGCGTTCCACCGACGTGCCGCAGAAGCCGCTTCACGGCCGCTGGGACACCCGCTCCATCGAATGCATCTCCCCGCTCGACAATCTGTTCACGATCCCGCATGTGAAGCAGATGTTCCGCGTCACCCGCGAGCGAAAGCACGTCAGGTCCGGCAAGACCTCCGTCGAGCATGCCTACGGGATCACCTCTCTCTCCCATGAAGAGGCATCGCCAGAGCGTCTTCTTTCTCTCAACCGCGGACATTGGGCCATCGAGAACAAGAACCACCGCCGACGCGATACCGCCTTCCGGGAGGACGCCTGCCTGATGCGCACCGGCCACGGCCCGGCAAACAACACCGCCTTCAGCAACCTCGCCCTCGCAATCATCCTCACCGCCGGCTTCGACTGCGTCCCCGCCGCAACCGATCACTTCGAGTGGCACCGCGACGATGCCTTGAAGCACGTCATCGCCAAACATCCACGAAAGACTTGACCCCTTCCCGGAAACCGGCCTCCTGGCACAGCCCGCTTCCGAAAGATACCGAGCGCCAGCCACAGACTTCCTGCGAATGTGAGCAGCCAGATATCGTCTGCAATCAAGCCACTTCATGCTCGGCCGAGCCATTCCTGCTCTGTGCAACTCCTTGCTGCATCTTATGATGACCAACGCAATCCGAGCTGATATCCGGGATTGCGGTGACCTCACCGACCGTCTCGGCGCACAAGAAAAAGCCAAGCCTGCGCCGCGCGTGGGGTGTCCTGCCTGGCGATCAGAAACCCCGATCGACTCCAAAGTTGGGTGCTTCGAGAATGGTGCTGGTTCCTGAGGCCTGAACCGATCCCTTTCCAACCCTGCGCCGGTGCGCCAGCAGCCCCTTTCAACGCCCTGCTGCACACTCCCATTAATCCGCGACGGGCCAGCGGCAATCCCGAAATGCTCCGCTCAACGCCTCACACGGCACACATGGATCCGACGAAATGAAAATGAGATTGTCCTGTGCTGCCCGGGGACGGCCTTGACAGCGCGAGCTGGGCGGAGAACGAATTCGGTGCGGCGCCGCTTGGCGACGCCCGCCTGACGCAACGCCTGGTGCGGAGCGCGGAGATCCAGGCACGGGCGCCGACGAAGACATTTTTTGCGGCGGCGGCTGGTTGCGAGGCGACCGTGAAGGGGTACTACAGGATGATCGAGCACCCGGACTACGCGGCGGTGTCGGCGGCCACCATCGTGGCCGGCCATCGCGAGCGCACGCTGCGGCGGATGCAGGGCCAGCCACTGTCCCTCCTGGTCCAGGACGGCACGGACTTGAACTTCGCGACCCGCAACGGCTGCGAAGGCCTCGGGACGATCGGCCGCAACAGAGGGTCTTCGGGGACGCTGGGCCTGCACCTGCACACGACCTTCGCGGTGAGCGGCGACGGGGTTCCCCTGGGCGTGGTCAATCTCGAGTTCGACGCGCCGCACGGCGCCCCCGAACCGGACCGGCCGGTCGAGGAGCGCAAGACCGGGCGGTGGCTGCGCGGCCTGCGTCACAGCGTTGCGGCGGTGAAGGAACTCGACGGGGTGAAGGCCGTCGCGGTGACGGACCGCGAAGGGGACGTGTTCGACATGTTCCACGAACACCGTGCGGCGGGCTGTCGCCGCCTGGCCCTCCTGGTGCGGGCGAAGCACGACCGCAGCCTCGGGCGCGGCCGGCCAAAACTGTTCGAGCGGGTGCGCGCGGCCCCGGAGGCCGGACACTTCACCATGACGGTGGACCGGCAGTCGGCACGCAATTCGGCGAGCGGACAGAAGGCCTTCGCCGGGCGGACCCGGCGCAAGGCCAGGCTGAGCCTGCGCTGGCTGGAACTGGCGGTCCCGCCGCCGGCGGACGAGAAGGCGCGCTTCGGGCCGGAACCGCTGCCGCTGAGCGCGGTTCATGTCCGGGAAGTGGATGTTCCCGATGACGGATCGGAGCCGGTTTCCTGGATCCTGCTCACGACACTGCCGGTCACCGGCCTGCACCAGGCTCGCGAAGTGGTCCGGCTCTACGGCCTGAGGTGGCGGATCGAGGATTGGCACCGGATCCTGAAATCGGGATGCAAGGTGGAGACGATCGCTCATCGAACCGGCATGCGCATCGAACGGGCGGTGGCAATCAACGCGGTGATCGCCTGGCGCATCGCCACCCTCACCCACCTGGCCCGAACCGAACCGGAGCTTCCGGCCACAACCGCATTCACCGAGATCGAACTGGCACTGCTGACGGACTTCTCGAGCGTCCGCAAGCTGCCGTCCCCCAAGAACCTCGGACAGGCATTCCGCCTCGTGGCGACGATGGGCGGCTACCTGAACCGCAAGAACGATGGACCGCCCGGCGCAGAGATCGCCTGGAACGGCCAGGCTGCGCTGTCGTTCACCGCGTGGATGCTCGGGCACAGTATCGATGCCGGGGAAACCAGCGAAGTGCGAAAACACATTAGCTAGCTAGGAGGCTGTCGGATTTGCTCAGTGGCCCCCGGCATGGCCGTGTCTCAGCTTTGCCGCAGCCAGTGGCCGGGCGGAGCGTTGTCGTCTCTTGGCCAATCCTGCCCTGGTAGCCACTGCAGTATCAATATATAGTGTTCCAAGAGCTGAAGATTATGGAAGAGGTCTGCTGATGTCGCGGGATTTCCGTAGGACGGATCGTGAGACGCCGTGGCTTTTGCCGCCGTCGCTGCAGGACTGGCTGCCGGAAGGTCATTTGGCGCGTTTCGTGGTCGATATTGTGGAGCAGCTCGATCTGAGCGAGTTGACCTCTGACTATAGTCGCGGCGGCAAGCGAGCCTATCATCCTGCGATGCTGCTTTCGCTGCTGTTCTACGGCTATGCGACCGGGATCTTCTCAAGCCGCAAGCTGGAGCGGGCGACGTATGAGTCAGTTGCCTTCCGCTTCGTAGCGGCGAACCTGCATCCGGATCACGACACGATTGCAGCCTTTCGCAAGCGGTTTATTGGGCACCTGGGAGGCCTGTTCATACAGATCCTGATGATGGCGCGGACCCTGGGTGTGCTGCAACTCGGGAATGTGAGTCTGGACGGTACCAAGATCAAGGCCAACGCCAGCAAGCACAAGGCGATGAGCTGGGACTACGCGAACAAGCTGGAACAGCAGTTACAGGAAGAGGTTGCAGCATTGCTGGCCCGGGCGGAGCAGGCGGACGAAGCTGAGCCGGACATCGGGCTGGACATTCCGGAGGAGTTGAAGCGGCGCCGCGATCGCCTTGATGCGATCGCGGCGGCGAAGGAAGAGATCGCGCAGCGGGCGGCGGAGCGGCACCGGGCGGAGATGGCGGCCTACGAGGAGAAGATGGCGGCCCGCGCGGTGAAGGAGGCGGCGTCCGGCCGGAAGCCGGGCGGTCGCCCACCGCAAGAACCGCAACCGGGCCCGCATCCGAAGGACCAGGTGAACTTCACCGATCCGGAGTCGCGGATCATGCCGTCATCAGAAGGCTTTGTGCAGGGGTTCAACGCTCAGGCGACGGTTGACAATGGCTCCCACCTGATCGTGGCGGGCCACGTAACGGATGCCTGCAATGACAAGCAGCAGATTGCCCCGGCGCTGGAACAGCTGGCGGCGGTGGAAGCGGTGATAGGCAAGCCGGAAGGAATCCTGGCCGATACCGGCTATTTCAGCGCCGACAACGTGGCGCAGTGCGAGATGGCCGAGGTAACTCCGTACATCGCGTCAGGCCGCGACGCGCACAACCAGCCGCTGGCGAACCGGCAGGCACCGGCGCCGGAGCTTCCCGTCGATGCGGACCCAACGGCGAGAGCGAAGCACCGCCTGAAGACGCCGGAGGGCAAGGCGATCTATTCTCGGCGCAAGGTTACCGTGGAGACGGTATTCGGGATCATCAAGGAGGTGATGGGATTCCGGCGTTTCCATCTGCGGGGACTGAGCGCGGTAAGTGGGGAATGGACGCTGATCAGCGTGGCATGGAACCTGAAGCGGATGCACGCTCTCGCAAGCTGAGCAAGAAGAGAAGAAATGCTCTCATCCGGCCCGAAACAGTGCCCTCGCAGGGCCAAAAACGGGCCTTGGGGGTAAGAGAGCCACCCCGGCAACCGAACCGCCTTGGAAATCCCCCCAACCCTGAGCCGGGACCCGGCGCGCTCGCGTGTTGCCTCGGCCAGAATCAGCGCGAAGGCTTCCCTTTATGCCAATTCTAGGTCAAACCCGACAGACTCCTAGACAGGACTTATGGATAATGGGTAGCCCGCTGCTGCTCCGGCTCTGCCGGGAATGCGCGCACGGCTGCCTTGAGAAGCGCGAAAACGCAAAGATCGTCGCGACGATTGATGACTACCTGGTGAGGCGCGCCATTCGCGCCCTCCATCGCGGCTCCCATATCCACGCGTTCACTCGCCTGGCCCGCTCGAGCGAACTCGGCCCGCGCGACCACTTCGACCATGTCAAGACGCAACTCCTCCTGCAGTCCGAGAGCGCCCGCTTCCCGACCGACGAGGAATTCCTGCGTGCGCTCGAGTCGGCTGATCTGTACAGCCGCCCCTGCGCCCAGCACGTGCTCGCTTCGCTCGAGAATGACGATCGCAAGGAGCCGCTCCTTCTCGACGAATACAGCCTAGAGCACGTCATGTCGCAGCAGAGCCCGCTACCGCCGGCGTGGCGCGATCATCTCGGCCCGGAGCACCAGCGCATCCACGACCGGTGGGTCCACACCCTCGGGAATTTAACTCTGAACTGGTACAATTCAGAACTGAGTGCGCTGCCGTTCGCGCAAAAACGAGACGGCAGGGGCGGATATAAGTCGGGCCCTTTGGACACCCTGAATGCCGACCTGCGCCAGGCCCCAGGCCGACGCCTGGATCAACGAGGCGCTACAACAGCGCGGCCAGCGTCTCGCCCGGGAAGAGCCCTCGTAAACACGTTTTCCCCCGCCCGGCCGCCGGGAAGGAGTTGTTGATAACTCTTTCCTCTCTTCTTGCTGTGTCTCGTCATACAAGGTCCCGACAATGGACGTCCACACGTGCGTCGGTTCTTCGACCCCGTGGAGACCTGTACGTCCCTTACCCAAAGCGGGACGTCAGGTTCAGCCTTCGGCATCGACGACAGCCTCGGCTCTCCAAACGACAGCTATTACGGGGCTCAATCATCCGCGCCCATGTGCTCCCCTACCGACGCTTGGCCCAACACCTCACGATGTTGAACCCACGGCTCGGGGCGAGAGTGGTGGGTTACTCCTTTCCCTCGATCGGACTCTCACCGAATATCCATTGCCAGTTAGCCTGGCGCACCGCCGTGAGCTCCCCGGCCTCGGGATCGACATCGGCGACGAGGCCGATGTCGCCGTTGTATACCTCCTTGTCGTAGTCGTTCTCGATCTGCATCACCTTGTCGCAGGGCGCGAAGGTCTGAGCATGTCGCCGTTCTCGAAGCGGTGAGCGTCGAGAAATTTCGCGCTGTAGGCGGGTGCGCACAGCTTCTCGGAGAGATCTGTGTGGAAGCGCGGATCCAGGCTGTGGTTGAGGAGGATCTTCACGTGCGTTTCCGGGCGTGCGTGCGTGCGTGCGTGCGTGCGTGCCGGCAGCTGCGGATATGAACGTGGGCGTGCCTTGGTGTTTGCGGGTTCGGGCGGGAGTTGACGTTCTGCGGCTTCGCAGGCGAGGCGGCCGGCGGCGAGCATGACGGCGGCGAATGCGTCGCGGTGGACGCCGTATTGCTCGAGGTATTCCTCCGGGTACCGGAAGGGCGCCTGGAAACGGCTCGGCATCGAGTCTCTGACTGGTTTTCGACAGTATTTCCTGGATTTCCGGTCTTTTCTTCGGGAAGTGTCAAGCGTGGCCTGGCCCAAGAGCGGATAGCGGCTGGATTTGCGCAAGAGTATGCTGCCAACTCGAAGCATAGAATCAGTTCTCTAGTTTCCTTGTGATACTTGACATTGAACGGAATAGAGGGTCTAGTGCGGTGATGCCAACAATGCGCCGGAGCCGAGAATGTTCTGTCGAACCAAGACCGCCAAGGGCCAGACCTATTTGCAAATCGTCGAAAGCTACCGCGCGAACGGTCGAACCCGGCAACGCGTCGTCGCCTCACTCGGCCGTCTCGACCGTCTCGCCGCGTCCGGCGGGCTGGACCGGCTGATCCAGTCCGCCTGCCGCTTCTCCGAGACGCTGTTGGCGCTGTCGGAAGCGGACAGCCGCTCCCGGGACCCGGCGGTGCGCTGGCGATCCATCGGCCCGGCGCTGCTGTTCGGTGCGCTGTGGGAGGCGACCGGCTGCGCGGACATCCTGCGCACGGCACTCAAAGGACGGCGCTTCGGCTTCGATGTGGAACGAGCCGTGTTTGCCAGCGTGCTGCACCGGATCATGGTCTCCGGCTCGGACCGCCAGGCCTGCCGGTGGATGCGGGACCAGGCGATCCCCGGAACGGCGGGGCTGGAGCTGCACCAGTTCTACCGGGCGATGGCCTGGCTCGGGACACCGCTGGCGGGGGAGGAGGCGCCGGAAGGGAAGTTCAGCCCGCGCTGCACCAAGGACGGGATCGAGGAGGAGCTGTTCTTCCAGCGCCGGGACCTCTACACCAACCTCGACATGGTGTTCTTCGACACCACCTCGCTCTACTTCCACGGCGAGGGCGGGACAGAGCTGGGCCGGCATGGCAAGAGCAAGGATTTCCGCCCACAATGCAAGCAATTGGTTGTCGGCATGGTGCTCGACGGGGACGGGGATCCCGTTGCCTCGGAAATCTGGCCGGGGAACACCGCAGACGTCAAGGCCCTGGACCGGGTCGCCGCGCGGCTGCAGGAGCGCTTCGGGCTCCGTTCCATCTGCGTCGTCGCGGATCGCGGCATGATCAGCCGCGAAACCATTGCGTCGATCGAAGCGCGCGGATGGCACTTCATTCTCGGCGCGCGGCACCGCAACAGCAAGGAGATCAAGGAGAAAGTACTGACCGATTCCGCGCCCTTCGAGACGGTGGCGATGCCGCGGGCGCGGAACACGCCGCTGGAACTCGAAGTGAAGGAGGTCCACGTCAAGGATGGCAAGGCAGAGGACGGGGAAGACGCCGACGAAGACGCCGAAGCGCCTTCCCGTCGCACCGTGGTCTGCCGGAATCCGGCCCAGGCACGCAAGGATGCCGCCACCCGCGAAGCGATTCTGAAGAAGCTGCACACCAAGCTCGAGAAGGGCGGGCCCAAGGGCCTGGTCGGAAACCGCGGCTTCAAGCGCTACCTGCGCGCAAAAGGCGGCGTGTTCGAGGTCGACTACGACAAGATCCAATCCGAAGAGCGCTTCGGCGGCCTCTGGGTCCTGCACACCAACACCGACTTCGAACCAGGCCAAATTGCCGCCCGGTACAAGGCGTTATGGATGGTGGAGCAAGTGTTCAGGAGGAGCAAGGCCCTCCTCGAAACGCGGCCCATCTTCCACAAGTGCGACGAGACCATCCGCGGCCACGTCTTCTGCTCCTTCCTTGCCCTGGTCCTGCAAAGCGAACTGCAGCGCCGCATGCAGGCCGCCGGGATCGAGGCCGAGTGGGCCGACATCCGCCGCGACCTCAATGCGCTCACCGAAACCGAGATCGAGCAGGACGGAAAACGCTTTCTTTTCCGAAGCGCAACCCAGGGCAGCATCGTCGCGATCCTTCGCTGCGCCGGCGCCCGGCTGCCGCAAACCATTCGCCAGATCGAAACTGCCGAACACGGGGAAACGCTGCCGGCGACCGAATGATATGCGATGCTCGCCACAACTGCAGGGCAACTCCTGTACACGGAAGTGTAGTGCCAGAAACCAAAACGGCGCTCGTAATCCCTTGTTATACCGCAACTTCAAAATTCAAAGTGTAGAAGATCAGTCTGACCGTTTCGGTCCGGCGACCAAGCAGCCGGACGTTCCGTCACATCTCCCCAATGCTGGGGATATGAGGAAGCCTGGGAACGCCTTACTCTCCAGGCTCAGCTCCGGACCGACGCCGGTATCGCGAGCATCAATGAGAGGTTGGCGATGCCCGTTCCCCGGCACCGTCCCAGGACGGGCGCACGTTGGCTGCCCTGGTCCGCTGCCGACCGGGTGGCTCGCGCCGTATTTGCCGCCATCGCAGAGGCGCTCGCACACGCCGAACCCGCAACCATCGCGGTTTCGGAAAGTTGGTCGCAGGCAACGCCTGGCCCGGCGGGGAAGGAATCCGCGGACAGAAGAGAGCATTGCTACCGCCGCGTCCACGGTACCGTCGTTCACGGCGGGAAAGGCACTTCGCGACCCCGTCAACCGGTCGCACACGTGCACGAAGCAACCGATTCCGCCAAGCGTCCCATGGCAGCACCACGAACGCATTGCCCGCGCCTTTCACGGCTCTGCAATCCGTCGCCACCCCCGCGCCCGCATGCGCCGAGTCTGAACTCGGGACGCTTCCTACCCGCTTGCGTCACATCTGTAGCCTGTCGCGATCCCCACGACCGTCGATGTGCCGGTCCCGCGTTCGGTATCGGTGACTGCCGTGGTCCCGACGCCCAGGTGTCCGCCAGCGTCGGCGGGACGTACATCCCAGACAGAGAATCAATGGCACTCGGCAGCAGGACGGCCACCGCTCCGATATGGACCGGCTGATCTGCAAATCGCGGTGAAGGAATGCCATTCCTGTCTGTCCTGAAGAGCATGCGCGTTGAGCGTCCCTCTCCCTACAGTTGGCGGACCTTCTGGGACGATCTAAAGGCAGGCCTGATCGTGCTTGTGGTGGAGATCCCTTTCGCGATGGGGATCGGTGTCGTTTCCGGCATGGGGGTCCCGGCGGCGCTGTATTGCGTCGTGATCGTCGGGACCATTGGAGCCTTTCTGGGCGGCACCCGCGCATTGATGAGCGGGCCGTCCGTTCCCCTTGCCGTTATCGCGGGGACGGTGCTTTCCTCGGGCGAGGTGGACATCCTCCAGATAGGAATCATCGTGATGATGGCCGGTGCGATGCAGGTCGTGTTCGGCC
Source organism: Rhodobacterales bacterium (assembly GCA_965222665.1). GTDB lineage: Bacteria > Pseudomonadota > Alphaproteobacteria > Rhodobacterales > CAZPXZ01 > CAZPXZ01. The sequence goes on along the minus strand of CBDCUM010000012.1, from coordinate 1,803,629 downwards.
TGGTCGGCATCGGACGCTTCATGGCCTACCTGCCGCACATCGTGCTGACAGGGTTCATGTCCGGCATCGGCTGCTTTCTTCTGTGGTCGCAATCGTGGCGGCTGATCGAGCTCGGCATGGCCGATATGGCGGTCGCGGGCACCTGTCTCGCGACAATCCTGGTCTGGCCGCGGACCTGGAACCGGTATGTGCCCAGCCAGCTTGTCGGGGTGGCGGCCGGATGGTCGGTCTCTGCCCTGTGGCTTCCCGGCTGCACGCTCCTTGGAGCTCTGCCGATAGAACTACCGGACGTAGCGGTCACGATGCCATCGCTCGAATTTCTGACGACCGCGATTGCGCCCGCGCTCCTGATCGCCGTGATCAGCTCCGCGCACACCCTGATGATCGCCCTGTCTGCGGACTCGATGACTGGCGGTCTGCACAACGCGAACCGTCAACTTCAGACTTCCTGACCTCGAACTCGAGAGAGTGTCATGTTTTTGCACCCGCGAAGTGGGGCTCGGCGATTTTTCCGGGTAGTTCATAGACCATGTGCATGTTGGTACCGGGGAAGACGGTCCGTGTCTGGTTGAGTTCTTCGAGGAGGCTTGCGATGGCGTTGTCGCCGGCATCGCTGGCGGTGCCGAGTATGCGAACGCGGAGGATGCCGTTGCCGTGCTCCGGGATGACGTCGGCGTCGGCCCGTAGAAGTGCGCGCAAGTGCCGGCGGGGGCGCTGGATCTTGCCCTGGGTCTGGGCAACGGCGGGCATCATGCGGGTTTCAGCGCGGTAGGCGATCATGCGGATTATATCGAGGAGGAGTTTCTCGCCTTCGGGGAGCGCGTCGAGTGCCTCGTTCGTGTCGAGTTCGGCGACCGCGATATGTCGCGGTGTATCGCGGCGCTGCAGCTTGAGGGCTTCACGCTCGGCGTCGAGAGCGTCGCTTTGGGCCTGCAGGCGCCGGACGGCCTCTTCGGCTTCGCGGGTCGGGGTTCCCCTGGACAGGTCGGCGATCCGGTTGCGCAGGGTGCCAAGGCGCTGCCGGAAGCGCTGGACATTGCGGTCGATTGCGCGCCAGCGCGGGTTGACGATGCGGGCGTCGGGATCCTGTGCTTCCAAACCGTGGACCGCCAGCGCGTCGAGATTGAACTCCTCGCGCATGTATTTGAAGAAGTTCTCCTGCGACCATCGGGAGAACAGGGCGCTGGCGGCCCGCTCCATGGGCATGCGGGGGTCGGTGGTGATGAGGGGCACCTGGCGGCCATTCTCCAGCAGGCGCCGGATCTGGCGGACTTCGGGCCCCTTGCTCAGGATCACGCTCTTCTCGGCGAGGCGGACGGTGGCGCTGCGGGTGCTTCCCGGCCCGTGGATGGGCACCGTGACGGTGCGGAAGTCCGCCTCCGGCCAGGCCTCCCCCTTGAAGCCCTTGTGCCAGGTGATCACAGCAACCCCGCGCCGGGCGAGGCGCCGGAACAGGGCAGGGCTCCAGCCTTCCCGGTCGAAGACCAGCGTCAGGGCGGGCTCGCCGGCGTCCGGGACGGTGAGGTCCGGTGCATCCGGGCCCAGCATGCCCAGTTTCTCCAGCGCGGGCAGGATGTCCTTCTCCAGCGCGTGGGTCATGGTCGGATCCAGCGCCTTGTTCAGGCACAGGAACGGCTTGCCGCCGAGCGCGTTGATCCAGTAGCTCGTGGAGGCAGGCAGGCAGAGTTTCTGGCGCGCCACGTAATGCTTGGGCAATTTTCCCTTGCGGCCGGAATACACCTTGACGTGGCCATCCACCGACAGGGTCGCACACACGTCCGGTTCTTCCGCCATCCATCCCGCGGCCAGGGAAGCTTGCCAGTCCCGCACCCGTTGCACGTCTCGCCCCAACGCCTTGATCTTGCCCCGCAGCGTCTTCACCTCCGGGCAGCGGTCCAGGCCCAGGATGGCGCCCCATTCCCCGGGCGCCTGGTGCCGCAGTGCCTCCGGATTGCGCACCCGGGCCAGGGTGAGGAAGGCCAGGAACAGCAGAACCGTGGTCAAACCGTAGTATCCCTTGGGCAGCGACAGGAACTCCCGCGCGCGGTCCAGAAGCCCCTCCTTGAGCAGCATCGGCAGCCCGGCCAGCACGCCGCCGCCGGCAACCGCCGACAGCGGCTCCGCAAACTGCGGCCGCATCTCCGTCAGATGTCCCGTTGCCGCCAGCATCCGCCCCGCCGTGTCCCGGGTGCCCCGACCCATCGGCGCCTCGCGGTCGCGTGCGTCCCGTTCGCTCCGCTCCACCCTCGGCTCCGGCGCTGCCGCCGCCTGTGGCTCCGTCGACGCGACCACCGGCGGCTCCAGCACTGCCGTCGCCTGCGGCTCCGTCGACGCTGTCGCCTGCGCCGGCACGGCCCGGTTCGGCGTCCCCCCTCTGATAACACCCGACCGGCGGTTGAGGCTGAACGTGCTCGGCCGGATCCCCAGCTTTCGCGCAACCGCCCGGCCGCTCAGCCCCGAGGCCAGAAGCCGCTCCGCCTCCCGCGCCGTCGCGGCGTCGATCGCGCTCGGCCCGCGCCTCCGTCGCGGCGTAAGAAAACCGGCCTCGCCCTGCCTCCGGAGCTGGTTCACTGCCCGCTGCACCGTCGAACGGTTCACGCCAAACGCCGCCGCCAGATCCCTGCGTAGCACACCGTGCTCGGCAAACCGCGCAATCCGCAGCTGTCGCGCTCGGTTGTCCGAAACTTCGTGGGAATCGAACGGCGCCAGGTTGCTGAAGTAGACCCGCCGGCCGTCCTCGACCGCGTGCGAAAAGCAGGATTCGCCGATCTGGATCGCCTCGGCAGGAGGCATCGGAAGCGTGTTCAAGGGAGTCTCCACGGTCGATATCGGGTGCACAGTATTATAGCCACTCTCCGTAGATCGGTCAACCCCTCAAATGTCTCCTAACTGCTGGAAATCACGAGCAAAACGATCGCCAAGCCCGCCTTCAATTAGCGCACGAGGTCAGGAAGTCTGAACTTGCCGCGACCGGAGTTGCCAACATGGCGGCCGGTGTATTCGGGGCAGTTCCAGGCAGTGGACACCTCGGCACGATGGGCACGCTCGTCCTGGGCGGCAGGACGGTCGTCGCCGGCATTGTGGTGTCCATCGGCGTCGCAGGATTCATTCTCGGACTCGGCCCCTTCGTGGCGACCCTGCCCATTGCGGCGCTTATCGCGGTGGTGGTCTGGCTCGGGTGGGAGCTGGTGGATTGGCGCCTGGTGACGCGGATCCATCGTATCGAGCGCCGGTACGGCGCGGTGTTCCTTATCACGTTGGGAATTGCCACGGTTGGAGACCCGTTGATGGCGGTGGTGTTCGGCTTTGTCGCCTCCGGCATAGCAAACGCTGCTGCGCTCGAACGACAGGAGATGGACAGCGTGCTGTCCGTTCCGATCATCGACCAAACCTTCTTTCCCGGGACAGACGCTTCCGACCGGTTTTCGGCGCGTGTTGGGCTGTTGGCCTTGCGCGGGGCCTTCACGGTCGCGTCATCGCGCAAGCTGGCCAAGCTACTCGAGGACGACATTCGGGGGCACGAGTTGGTGATTTTTGATTTGTCCGGCATGACGCACATGGACGACAGCGCGGCCCACCTCCTGCGGCTGCTGTTTCGGAAGGCCGCGACGATGGGCACCAAGGTCCTCGTGCTCGGAATACCGGATCGGCTGCGTGGGTCGCTCGATGCCTTCGACGTTCTGCGCGACGTCCCCGACGCTCGGATCGTCGACACCATCGGGGACGCCCGGAGCCTCGCTGCTCGGCTGCTTGACTCCAACAAAGGGTATTAGCCAGAGTCGTGTTGAAATACACGTTAAGAGCTGCGCATCTTCAGCTTGACAGGGTCAATCTTGATCTCGCCGTAGAGGATGATGTTCTTCCATTCGATCGGGCTTACATGTCGAAGCAAGTTCCGGTCGAAGGGAAAATCCGGCGCGGCGGTCACCGAGGACAGCTGGTCGACATCGCCGACGATCAGCAACGCGGCACCGCCGGGCACCGCCGCCAGCAGCGCCCGCATCAACATGACGTCCACCATCGAGGTCTCGTCGACCACCAGCAGCCCGCAGTCCAGTGGGTTATCCGCTCCCCGTCTGAACCCGCCTGTCCTGGGGTCGACCTCGAGCAGGCGGTGAATGGTCCGCGCCTCCAGACCGGTCGCCTCGCTCATCCGCTTCGCGGCGCGCCCGGTCGGCGCGCACAGCAGGAGATCCACGTCCTTCGCGGCCAGGATGCGCAGGATCGAATTGACAATGGTCGTCTTGCCCACTCCCGGTCCGCCGGTGATGACCGTGGCCTTGGAGGTGAGCGCCAGGCGAACCGCGTCGGTCTGGCCGGGCGCCAGCACAAGCCCGGTCTTCCGCTCGACCCAAGGCAACGCCTTCTCCACATCGATATGGGGCCAGGGCAGCTTGCCGGCGGCGATCGTCAACAGCCGTTCGGCGATCGTCCGCTCGGCCCGGTACAGGCCCCCAAGGAACACGCATGAAGTGCCCGCCACCGTGTCCGCGACTACCGTGCCCTCGGCCAGCTCCAGCTCCAGCGCCGTCCGGATCGGATCGTCGGGCACCTCCAGGAGGCCGGACGCCAGCAACTCCAGCTCATCGGCCGGCAACCCGCAATGTCCCTCGTTCATCGCTTCGCTCAGCGCGTAGGTGATACCGGCGCGAATGCGGACCATGGCCGTCTTCTCGATGCCCAGCTTCATCGCGATCGCATCAGCGGTCCTGAAGCCGATCCCGCGAATGTCCCGGGCAAGGCGATATGGATTTTCCGTCATGACCTCGACAGCGTCGGCGCCGTAGGTCCTGAATATCCGCACCGCACGCGCCGTGCCGACGCCGTGGCTGTGCAGGAACACGTTGCTGTCGCGAACGGCGATAACAATGGACGGCATCCGATTGCCGGAAGCCATGGGGTGATCCTGTCCCGCTTCGAACGACCGAATTCAGCCCGGCGTCATGCCGCGCAGCCGCTCTGACCGGCGCCGCAGAAGTTCGACGGTGATCAGAAGCGCAATGGAGAGCATCACCAGAATCGTCGCCACCGCCAGAATGGTCGGGCTGATCTGCTCGCGCAGGCCGGTGAACATCTGCCAGGGAAGGGTCTGCTGCGCGGCGGATCCGACAAAGATCACGACCACGACCTCGTCGAACGACGTGATGAATGCGAACAGGCCTCCGGAGATCACGCCCGGCAGGATCAGGGGCATCTGCACTTTGAAGAAAGTGCGGATAGGCCCCGCCCCAAGACTCGCGGAGGCCCGGGTCAGTGACTGGTCAAAACCGACCAGGGTCGCCGTTACCGTGATGATGACAAACGGAATCCCGAGCGCCGCATGGGCGAGGACCACCCCGAAATACGTCCCCTGGAGGCCGATCCGCGAGTAGAAGAAATACATTCCCGCCGCGGAGATGATGAGCGGCACGATCATCGGGGAGATCAGGATGGCCATGATCGTGCGGCGGAAGGGCACGTGGGCGTCGCTCAGCCCGATCGCGGCGAGCGTGCCCAGCGACACGGAAATCAGAGTCGCCGCCGGAGCAATCTGGATGGAATTCCGCAGTGGCTGCTGCCAGTCGGGATTGGTGAAGAAGTCGCGGTAGTGCTTAATCGAGAACCCTTCCGGATCCATCGCCAGCATCGCCGGAGTGAAGGTGAAGAAATCCTGCGCATTGAAGCTGAGCGGCATGATGACCACAATCGGCGCGATCAGGAAGAAGAAGATCAATCCGCAAATCAGAAGAAACGAGTTGAACCAGAGCACCTGCAGGCTGGTCGCATAGACAGGCACCCCGCGCCGATACGCTCCGGTGGAAAGGAAATAGGTGAACCAGCCGACTACAAGGCCCAGGATCAGGCCTCCTCCCAATCCGGGTATGCCCGCGAGAGCCAGTCCTGCCAGGCCGAGCAGCAGGGCTGCCGCGGCGCGGCCGACGAGACGGCTGGGTGCCAGCGCCGGCAAAGCCCAGCCAAGCGCACCACCGATCACTCCGCCGGAAACAACGCCGGCGGCGACCGTGCCGTTCGCGACCCCGAGCCACAGACCGGTCAGGGCGCCAGCCAGCGACACCAAGGGCACCACAAACCGAATGAGGTCCACGCCCGGAGATCGGAGGGATGGATTCTTCATGCCGCTATCCAAGCTTCACGTTGTCGATGCCGACAATGCGGTCGTAAATCCAGTAGAGCATGAGAACCGCGGCCAGAAGAATCGTCCCCAGGGCAGCGGCGAGCCCCCAGTTGAGCGATGTCGAGATGTGATACGCAATCCGGTTCGAGATGAATGTGCCGGTCCTTCCGCCCACGAGTTCGGGCGTGATGTAGTAGCCAATCGAGAGGATGAACACGAGGATGCAGCCTGCACCGATCCCGGGCACGCTGAGCGGAAAATACACGCGCCAGAATGCCGTCCAATTCGTGGCGCCGAGGCTTTTCGCGGCGCGTAAATAAGCAGGCGGGATCGTCTTCATCACGGAATAGAGCGGCAGAATCATGAATGGCAGCAGGATGTGCGTCATGGCCACGATCGTGCCGAACTGGTTGTTGATCATCACGAGCCGCGCATCGTCGGCGACAATGGCCATCCAGACCAGGAGATCGTTGATCACCCCCTGCTGCTGGAGAAGCACCTTCCACGCGGAGGTTCGCACCAGGAGGGACGTCCAGAACGGCAACAGCACAAGGATCAGGAGGATGTTCGAAGACCGCAGCGGCAGCGTCGCAAGCAGCCAGGCAACCGGATAGCCGAGCAAGAGGCATGCGCCCATGATCACCAGGCTCATGAAGAGTGTCCGCTGGAAGAGCCTGATGTAGACCTGCTGGTTCTCAGGCCGAGCAACGACGCCGTCCGGCGTCTTTTGCAGATCTATCGAGGAGAGGAAATACCCTTCCGTATACCGGGGAGCAAAGGACCGGATCACCCCCCAAATCTTGATGTTGGCCCATCCGTCATCGATATCCAGGAATTGCTCGCGGACGGACACGTTGCGGAATTCCGGAATCTTGTCGGCTGCGATCCGCAGCAGTCCGGCGGCCGGTCCGGAGTAACTGAAGAATGCGCCCGGATCCCGCGCGAGATCCCGGTAGAGCATCGTGTAGACAAAATCGTCGGGGATGCTGGAGGCCAGGTCCCTGCCGTCGGCCAGGATGATGCGCTCCCAACTCTCCCACGCGGAGGCGGCTTCGGGAAGAAGCTCCGCAATGCCCGGCCCCGAGAAGAGTTCCATCCAGACTGCCGGGTCTTCCCAGGCCGGCTCGACCTCCGCAAGCTGCTCGCGGTAGATGTCGGTACCCAACCGCGAGATCCCCCGCCCGGTCTTGCGAAAAAGCGACGACGCGCCCGTGACCTCGTAATTAAGGCGCGAGCCGAGACGCGTATGGATCTTGTATTCCCGCGCCTCCGCCAAGTCGGCGTAGAGAGCGGCAAACGTATCTTCGCCCGGCAATTCCCCCGACGTGTAATGCCACGCGTCCAATGCACGCACCGTGCGTGGAAGGGTTTCGGAGACAATTTCAGATGTCCGGACCTCGGGAGTGAATCGAGCTCACCTATTTGAACCCGAAGGGTCCGGATCGGCCGTATTCCCGGGCAGTTCGTAGATCATCCGGAGGTTGGTGCCTGGGAAGATCGTCCGGGTCAGGTTGAGTTCCTGGAGGAGGCCTGCAGTGGCGTTGTCGCCAGCGTCGCTGGCGGTGCCGAGGATGCGAATGCGGAGGATGCCGTTGGAGGGCTCCGGGATGATGTCGGCGTCGGATTGGAAGATCGCGCGCAGGTGCCTGCGGGGTCGCTGTGTCTTGCCCTGTGCCTGTGCGACGACAGGCATCATGCGGGTTTCGGCGCGGTAGGCGATCATGCGGATGACGTCGAGGAGGAGCTTCTCGCCTTCGGGAAGCGCATCCAGGGCCTGGTGGTCGTCGAGCTCGGCGACGGTGATGTGGCGCTGCGTGTCGCTGCGCTTCTGCTTGAGCGCCTCACGCTCGGCGTCGAGAGCGTCGATCCGGGCCTGGAGACGTCGGGCGGCTTCGGCGGTCTGGTGAGACTGGGCTCCCTTGGCCAGATCGGCGATCCTGTTGCGCAGGGTGCCGAGGCGTTGCCGGAAGCGGCTGACATTTCGGTCGATTGCGCGCCAGAGCGGGTTGACGACGCGGGCTTCGGGATCCTGCGGCTCCAGGCCGCGGACCACGAGGGCGTCGAGATTGAACTCCTCGCGCATATATTTGAAGAAGTTCTCCTGCGACCAGCGGGAGAACAGGGCGCCGGCGATCTGCTCCACGGGCATGCGGGAGTGGGTGGTAATGAGCGGGACCTGGCGGCCGCTTTCCAGCAGGCGGCGGATCTGGCGGACCTCGGGCCCCTTTTTCAGTTGCACGCGCTTCTCGGCGAGGCGGACGGTGGCGCTGCGGGTCGTGCCCGGTCCATGGATCGGTACCGCGACACTGCGGAACTCCGCCTCCGGCCAGTCCTCCCCCTTGAAGCCCTTGTGCCAGGTGATCACCGCAACGCCGCGCCGGGCGAGGCGCTTGAACAGTGCCGGGCTCCAGCCTTCCCGGTCGAAGACCAGCGTCAGGGCGGGCTCGCCGGCATCCGGGGCGGTGAGATCCGGCGCCTCCGGGCCCAGCATGCCCAGCTTCTCCAGCGCAGGCAGGATGTCCGCCTCCAGCGCGTGGGTCATGGTCGGATCCAGCGCCTTGTTCAGGCACAGGAAGGGCTTGCCGCCAAGCGCGTTGATCCAATAGCTCGTGGACGCGGGCAGGCATAGTTTCTGTCGCGCCACGAAGTGCTTTGGCAATTTCCCCTTGCGACCGGAATAGATCTTCACATGCCCGTCCACGCACAGCGTGGCGCCGACCTCCGGGTCCTCCTCAAGCCATCCCGCCGCCAGGGAGGATTGCCAGTTCCGCACTTGCTGCACATCCTGCCCCAGCGCCTTGATCTTGCGCCGCAGCGTCTTCACCTCCGGGCAGCGGTCCAGGCCCAGGATCGCGCCCCATTCCCCGGGCACCTGGTGCCGGAGCGCCTCCGGATTGCGCACCCGGGCCAAGACGAGGAACGCCAGGAAGAGCAGAACGGTGGTCAACCCGTAATACCCCTTGGGCAGCGACAGGAACTCCCGCGCGTGGTTCAGAAGCCCCTCCTTCAGCAGCATCGGGAGCCCGGCCAGCACCCCCCCGCCGGCAACCGCCGACAGCGGTTCCGCAAACTGCGGCCGGATCTCGCTCAGATGCCCCGTCGCGGCCAGCATTCGTCCCGTCGTGTCCCGAGCCCCACGGCCCATCGGCGCTGCCCGGTCGCGGGCGTCCCGTGCGCTTCGCTCAATCGGCGGCTCCAGCGCGTCCCGCTCCGGTGCTTCCTGCGGCGCCTCCCGCTCCGCAGGTGCTTCCGGATCCGGTTCAGCCTTCGCCGTCCCGGCCGGCATCCCACCCCCGACAACGCCTCGCCGGCGATTGTCGTTCAGCGTCCGCACCGGAATCCCCAGCCGTCGCGCAACCGCCGAGCCGCTCAGACCCGAGGTCAAAAGACGGTCCGCTTCCCGCGCCATGTCGGCATCGATTACGCTCGGACCGCGCCCGCGGCGCGGCGCAAAGAAGCTCGCCTCGCCGTCCCTCCGGAGTTGGTTCACCGCCCGCTGTACCGTCGAGCGGCTCACGCCGAGCGCCTCCACCAGGTCCGAGCGAGGGACACCGCTCTCCGCGAACTTCGCGATCCGAAGCAACTTCGCTTCGCGCTGATCGTCAGCGTGAAAATCAAACGGCTCAAGATTGGAGAAATACTCCACTCGGCCGTCCCGCCTCACGAAGGAAAAGCAGGAGTTGCCAATCTGGACCGCCTCGGCGGGTCGCATCGGAAGCGTGTTCATGAGATCCTCGGGCACCGAATAATGGGTTCATATTATTATGCCAGATACCCGCCGCTCTGTCAACCCCAAAATCCAATCATAACTCTATCAATTCAAACGATAATTCAACCCACAAGCAGCTCTCGAAAAGAGAGCGATGTCCGGACGTCTGAATTTCGTTCTCAACCGAACGGAAAAGCATGTCGGCGATGGGACCGACAAAGCTGGCCAGGATGAACAGAAGGAGGGGCGCGATCAGCATCAGAGCCCGCAGCTTCTGGCGCCGCAGCGCGCGATGCAGGCTTCGCTTCAGCGGCCTGCCGTCCGCCGCCAGCATCGGGCCGTCGGCAGCATCCGTGTCCAAGGCGCGCACAGCATCAGGCATGCAATTGTGCCCTAACGGAGCGACTGTCCAGATGCCGCCTGCCCACCCCCGGAAGCCGCGCCGGCTCCCGGGGGTGACGACGGGCGGATCGTCATGCGGCGTTCCGCCCGGTTTGGCCGTTCTGGCTTACTGGGAAAGCCACGCCTGGAACTTCGCGTCCACGTCATCCCGATAATCGGCCCACCATTCATAGTTGTAGAGGAAGGTGTTCTTTGCGTTCTCGGGTTCGGTCGGCATGTGGGGCGCCATGTCGATGCCGAGCGTTTCGTGCTTTCCGACCAGCGGGGCGGAGGAAAGGCGTGCCGGACCGTACGAGATATACTTGGATTGGTCCGCGAGGCGCTGGGTATCCGTGGCAAAGCGCACAAAGTCCATCGCACGCGCAAGCCGGTCTTCCGGAAGCCCGGCCGGTATGATCCAGCCGTCCAGATCGAAGACCTGCCCGTCCCACAGCATGGCGACCGGCTGGTCCTGCTCCTCGATCAGGGAGAACAACCGCCCGTTGTAGGTCGATCCGATCACGATTTCGCCGTCGGCAAGGAGCTGCGGCGTATCGGCGCCGGCCGACCACCAGATCACGTCATCCTTGATCGTGTCGAGTTTGGCAAAGGCGCGCGCCTGGCCCTCTTCGGTCTCCAGCACCGCGTAGACATCCTCCTTGGGGACGCCATCGCAGAGGAGCGCCCACTCCATGTTGTTGATCGGACGCTTCTCCAGGCTGCGCTTGCCGGGATAGGCCTCCGTGTCGAACACGGCGCACACATCGGTCGGCGGGTTGTCGCCAACCAGGTCCGTCCGGTAACCGAAGGTGGTCGAGTAGACGATCTGAGGAATGAAGCAATCGGAGACGATCAGGTCGCCGAAGTCCTCGGATGCGGGCGTTCCGTCCGGCGCGGGAGCGAGCACGGAGTCGTGGTCGATCTCCATGGCCAGACCCTCATCGCAAAGGCGGATGGCATCCGAAGCGACCACGTCCACGAGGTCCCAGGTCACGTTGCCGGCCTCGTTCATGCCGCGAATCCTGGCGACGGCCTCGTACGAGCTCTCGTCCCAAACCACCTCTAGTCCCGTCTGCATGGCCTGGTAGGGATCGGAGTACGCCTTGATCTGGCTGAGCTGGTAGGCCCCGCCCCAGGACACCAGCGTCATGCTGTCGGCCATATGTTCGTCCGCCTGGGCGGACGCGACCGCGGCCGCGCCGGCGAGGACCAACCCGGCCGGTAAAATTCTGTGTTTCATGGTTGTCTCCTTATGAAATTGCCCTAACTCTCAACCGCGGGAATGGGCAACGCTCCCGCGATGACTCCCTGGTTCAGGCATCAAGCGCCCGGCAATCCTCGGGAAGCCAGCCGATATCGACCACCTGCCCTGGCTGCATCCGGATCTGGTCCGGCGCATTGCGGGTCTTGAGAACGAAGTCGTCCTTTCCTGCCACTCGGAGCCGCGTGCGAAAGGTGTCACCCATGTAGATAAACTCCAGCACCGTGGCCTTGATGGTATGCGCACCCTCCCCCTTCACAGGCCGTGCAGCGGTTCTCGCCGGGTCTGCTCCCGGTGGCGCAAGTCCACGATGAAAGATAAGCCGGCAGCGGGCCGGCACGCTTCCCCAACATTGGGGAAATTCGACGGCTATTTTTTTTCGATGGTTCTCGGGAACTTGAGGCAAGGCAGACCAGATCAGCGCAGACCCGCCGCTGCTTCCGCCCTCAGCGTCGGGGTTCCGACGCGCCGCGGCATGCCTGCTGTGGAGGCTTGCCGCTGCGTCCGCCGACGCTTTACAGATCGATCCAGGCTCTCTTACGCTTGCAACGGGCTGAACACCAAGCCACCATCCTTCAACCGGCAGGGGAACGGGTGCAAATTTTTCAGAGCGTAAATCCGGCTAGTTTGCCATTTTCAAGATGTTGTGTCGTTGCCGGCTTCGGAATTCGAACTCCGGCGGCTCCAGTGCGCGGGAGATTTGCCGCCACGCTGCACCGAAGCGGCCTGACTTCCACAGGGTGCACGTTCGCTATGGAGTAATTCGGATTGAGTAGCGGCAAGGAGTTATGCATTCCGGTCGGGCTCGTCAAGCTCTGATTTGGACCCCGTATGATTGGGTTTGCTTGATTGGAGTGTATTTTGGCGGATTCCCGGTCGGGAAGGAGGAGAGTACCCACCACAAGATGTGGTATATGGTTGGAGAACATAACCAGCAACCAGGAGCACTCCTATGGAAGTATTGCAGTTTCCCGCGCGGCAGTCCAGCGGGTCCCCGGCGAAGGAGGGGTGGGTTCGCGGCGAGTTGTCCGGTGTCATGACGCTGGCCTTCGAGGCGATTGCGGATTCGATTCTGTCGCAGCCGCTGGAAGGCGGCGCGGAAGCCTGTGAGGGCCGGATCTCGGCGGCGCTTGCACAGGCGGGCTGCGGCGCGTTGCGGGTTGCGTTGGAGGCTGGCGACGCGGAAGCGGAGCAGCTGGTGCGTGGCGGCGAGGTATATCACCGTGGCGGAAGGCAACGGACGACGATGCTGAGTTCCTTCGGAGAAGTGGCGTATGAACGTCAGCGCTACCGGCGCCGCGGGCAGGATTCGATTGCACCTGCGGACGATCGCTTCGAGATCCTGTTCGGCTATTGGTCGCCGCTTGCTGCGCGGCGGGCCGGGCTGGTCCTGTCGATGGCGCCGGCGGGCCATTGCGAGGCGTTGTTCCGGGAGTTTGGCGGAATGCATCCGTCGGCGACGGCGCTGGGCAATCTGTCGAAGGGTTTGGGCCCGGTCCTGGAAGTGGTCGAGGAGGATGCGCTGGAAACGATCCGCGGACAGGAGGCCGTCCCGGTGGAAGCCCGGGCCCTGGCGATCTCGATTGACGGCGTGCATGTCGGGATGCGGAAGGAGAAGGTCGCGCGAGGGCAAGGGGTTGCATCGGTTCCGGCGGGTTTCCGGGAAGCGTCGTCGGGTACGGTGTCCCTGTTCGATGGGGACGGGGAGCGCCTGCGTACCGCGTATCACGGCCGCATGCCGGAAGCCGGCAAGGCCACGCTGAAGAGGGACGTGCTGGCGGAGGCGCAGCACTGGATGAACCTGCGACCGGACCTGGAGGTTGTCTTCATCGCCGACGGCGCGGCAGACAATTGGACTTGGTGCGAGGAAGTGTTTGGAGGCGCAACGCAGATTTTCGACTATTGGCATGCTGCACAGCATCTCCAGGACGCCTTGAAAAGCGCCTATGGCGAGGGCTCGCCACAGGCGCAGCGCCACTTCGAGAGGCTTCGCGAAGTCCTGAAGGAAGAGCAGAAGGGAATCGACAAGGTGCTCCGTTCGCTGCAGCGGCTGGCCCGCAAGCACCCGCAGCGAGGCACGATCCCACGCGTCCTGCGGTTCTTTCGCAAGCAACGGCACCGCATGCGATACGCCGAGTTCCAGCAACGCGGGCTCCCTATCGGGAGCGGCATCGTCGAGGCCGCAAACCGGGTGCTCATCACTCAGCGGCTCAAGTGCTCCGGCATGCGCTGGTCCGAGAACGGTACCGGACAGGCAATCCTGAGCCTGCGCGCCCTGTGGAAATCCGACCGCTATGGCGCTGCATGGAACCAGATCATGCGCGCCATGAAACCTGAGGCTTGCCAGTTCCGATCTCACGAACGGCGCAACATGTTGAATCTCGTGAACTGAGCGGATTTACTCCATACGGAATTTTCACCCCTTCCACAAGGCACGGAATGTGAGGATTGGCTGTCCTGTGCCGTGCTCCGACCAGCGCATCCCGGCGCCCTTCATCCTGCTTTTGATCAAGACCTTGTTGGAAGACTCGACTGCGCCGCTTCCGATTGGCATCCCTCGGGTGTGGACTTCGGCATATCGCATGCGGTGCTGATGCTTTCGGAAGAAGTTGAGCACGCGGGCAATGGGCTTCCGGCGGGGATGCTTCTTCGCGAGGTGTCGCAGCGCGCGGATGATCTTGCCGATGCCGTCGTTCCCTTCCTTCAGGGTCTCGCGGAGCGTCTCGAACCGGTTCCACGCGTTCGGCGATCCCTCCCCGTAGGCGGTGTCCAGCGCCTCTTTCAAATGCTGCAAGGCGTGCCAACAGTCCAACACCTGGGTCGCGCCCGGAAAGGCTTCCTCGCAGAAGCTCCAATTATCCGGCGCGCCATCAGCGATGAACACAACCTCAAGGTCCGGGCGAAGACGCAGACAGTGCTCCGCTTCTGCGACCACATCCCCTTCAGGGACACTTTCCCGGCCTCCGGCATCCGGCCGTAACACACCGTACGCAGGCACTCCCCGGCGGCATCGTACAGCGAAATCGTTCCCGACGACGCCTCCCGGAAGCCCGCCGGCCGTGGCGCATTCCCTTGCCCGGGCGCGCCTTTCTCCTTGCGCATCCCGAGCATGGCGCCATCAACGGAAACCGCCATTGTCACCGCCTCCACAGGAATCCCCTCCTCGATCCGGATTGCCTCCAGCGCGCCTTCCTGCACCACGTCCCAGGCCGAACCCATCGTCACCGCGAGGTTGTTCAGCGCCGTCGCCGACGGCTGCATCCCCCTGGAACAACCCCTCGCAATCCTTCACCGGCACCAGCGCAAGGCCAAGCGATCCCTGCCGGGCGGCAAGGGGAGACCAGAACTCGCCGATCAAGCCGAACCGCGCATCCGCCGGAAACACCGATCCACAGTTGCGCCGCCGATACTGGCTCCGCTCATAGCGCACCCGACCGAACGAACTCATCATCTCCCCCGCAGACTTCCCGGCCCGGTAATTCACCGCGCCATCCAGGACCACACGGTCCTCGCACTCCCTCGATTGCCGCGCCCAGCAAGGCACAGCCCCAAAGCAGACGAAACGGCCCGCTCATACGATTCCGGACCGTTCTCGCCAGCCGCATCCGGCAACTGCAGCGCCAGAAGTTCGGCCCGAAGGGCCTCCAGAGATGCATCCACACTCGCGACCCGCTTCGCGCTGGCGGCAGTGGACTCGGCGAAAGAAAAAGGCAATAGTGTCATCGTGATACCATTTCAACTAAGTTTTGACCCTTTTCTCCGGGGCCATTTTTAGAGGTTGTTTATCCGGTGCAAGCTGCCCATGCGCGGCTGGTGATTGATTTGATACGGTCTGGATCTGAGACGAAGCTGTACCAGGCGTTTGCGATCGCAGACCGCACATCATCGGCAAGCGAGAAGACCTGGTTGGAAAGGAAGTTGCCCTTCAGGAACGCGAATACGTTCTCCATGGAATTGAGTTCCGGACTGTAGGGTGGCAAGCGCAGCAGCGAAATGTTTGCAGGTATTTCGAGGTCGTTTGAACGGTGCCATCCGGCTCCGTCCAGTACAATCACGGCATGGCGTCCGGTCGGCACGGCATCGGAGATGTCGGCAAGATGGCGGTTCATTTCGACGGTATTGGCGCGGTCGCAAATGTGGCCGACCGCGACCGAACGCTCGGGACAGGCCGCCGCGAAGAGATAGGCGTAGCTGTAGCGGTGGTCCCGGACGATGCGGGGGCGGCTTCCCTTGCGCGCCCAAACCCTGGAGAGCATGCCCTTCTGCCCAGCTCTTGCCTCGTCCTGGAACCAGATATCGATCATCACCGGTTCTGTGCCCTCGGGTACCACATTCAACACCAACTCATTGAAATCCCGACAAAACTCTTCTTGCTTCACAGGATCCGCCTTGGGGTGGACAGGACGCGGCGAGATTTTCACAAAGCCCAGAGACCGGATCACGCGGCGGATCCCCTCAAGGCTGAAATACTCGTTGAAACGCAGCAGCACCTTGTCTCGAAGGTCGATCAGGCGCCATCGGCTCACTCCATCCTCTTCCGTATCCGGACCCTCTTCAATCCACAACGCAACCTCACGTTTCTCGGATTCTGACAGCCGGCACGGGCGTCCCGTACGCGGGTCGTCGGCGAGCCCGTCTGGTCCATGCGCATTGAAGCGCAGAATCCAATCCCGGATCGATTGAACCGTCGTTCCTTGCGCCGCCGCGACTTCACTTCGGCAAACGCCGTCCAGAACCATCGCAAGCGCACGAAATCGCCGCGACTGCCGAACGTCCTTGCACATGCCCGCCAATCTGTGCAATTCTTCAATTGTGCAGTCGTTGCGCGAAATGGAAATGGTCATCCTTGATCTCCTATGATTGTCGATTGTTGATCAAACATCATAGGCTGATGCGCCTCCGACTGCACCCCACATATGGTGCAAAGGCGACAATCTCAAAAGGAGTCAAAACATAGTTGAAATGGTATGAGTGCTCCCGGATATTGATGTTGATATCGCCATCCGTATACCACATGTTGGGTGGAGCACTCACGCCCCAACATGCCTCCAAGCCCGAAAACCCCCCGATTCCTGACACACCCGCGAAACCGTGACACAAAACTGGTCGTCGCGAAACAGACGACTGACGCTAACTCCTTGCTAACGCAAGACTCCTAATACGCTCTGCGAAAGTTGCACCCCAGGGGAACCCGACCGCAAGGCCCAGGAGAGAAGCGTCTCGTCGCCCAATCCGCACGATCTGAGCAGACCGGAGCCGCCGTCAAATAACATAGGAATCCCGGTCAAATGTTCCAGGACTCGCGGTCAAGTGCGTAAGAATCCGCAATCTGGTTCCCGTTTTCCTCGCACGACGACAAACCATCGGTCTTCTACATGCGCGCAAGCTTCATTGAACACCGTCTGACTACGATTGACCATTGACCAAGTGCTCGAAGGTTTGGGCAAGTATCTTGGCCCTAACCCAACAAAGGTACCAATCCCGCCATAGGATTTTTCGTATCTCACTGAGATTCTTTTCTTCTCACCGTGTTGGCGGCTCCCAATTTTCCGGAATGATTTTGGCGACAGATTTGGGGGGCAGGACGCCAGTGTTGTCCTGAAGCTTGTCGTTGGAGAAATCATACTCTCCGAGCGGGTTGAAATGCCCCCCATGACTGGGGCGAGTGGATTGCGATCATCCAGAGAAGCCTGTCTCGCTCCTTCGGGGTTCTGGCATCCTTGAGCTGACGGGGCAGGTAGAGATAATTCCAGCAGATGATGCAGTCGCAGCATTGCAGCCGTCCTGGACGAACTTCGCGAAGGCGATGCCCTCATTGTCAGCGAACTCTCCCGGCTCGGGCGCTCCATGCTCGAATGTTTGGAGATACTCTCCATTGCCGCCGCGGCGCGTATTCGGGTCTATGCAATCAAGGGAGCCTGGTGGCTCGATGAAACCATCCAGAGCAAGATCATCGCCATGACCTTCTCCATGGCCGCCGAGATCGAACGTGACCTGATCTTGGCCAGAACCACCCAGGCGCTCAGGGCCAGAAAAGCGGCCGGCCTCCCCCTCGGACGGCCGAAAGGGCCGGGCAAGAGCAAGTTCGATCCATATCGTCCGGAGGTCGAGGCGCTCCTCGCCAACGGATCAACCCAGAGGTTCATTGCAAAACGCTACAACACCACACCGGCTAACCTCTCGAACTGGATGAAGAAACATGGAATCCGAAAACCAGGATCATGAAACCTGTGGCGGGATTGGATGCTTTGTTGGGTGAGGGCCGGCTTTGGACAGCGCCGCCTGGCTAGCGACGTGGGCAGAGAACTCGGATTTCTTCATGGTAGCGCGCCCGGGCTTGACGGAGCGAATGGCGGCTTTCCTCCGATCGTCCGCCGCATCCACGCTATTCCCCCTGCAGGGCGACGATGGGGTCGAGACGTGCCGCCTGATAGGCGGGCTGGAAGCCGAAGAAGACGCCGACCACGGATGAGACGCCGACACCGATGACGACAGATGCCGGCGAGACAAAGAATTCCCACCCCGTGAACCGGCAGAATCCGTAGCTGCCCCCAGTGCCGACCACGATGCCGGCCAGTCCCCCGCAGAGTGTCAGGATCACGGCTTCAATCAAGAACTGGCCCTGGATGTTCCCGCGCGTCGCGCCGAGTGCTCGGCGAATGCCAATCTCGCGGCGCCGCTCGGCCACCGAAATCAGCATGATGTTCATCACCCCGATGCCACCGACGATAAGGCTGATGCAGCCAACCGCGCCCAAAAGAAGAGTCATCAGTCCGAGCTGAGACTCCATCTGCCCGATCAGTTGCTCGGCGCTGGTGACCTCGAGCGCGAGGCCCCTTGTACGACCGCTAAAGTAGGCCTGCACATCGCGTGCTGCGCCCGCGTGGTGAGCGCCGGCCTCCACGCGGGCGACGATCAGCCCGATCTCGGTCCTCGGGTCGATGCGTCGCACGGTGGTAATCGGCACGAACACCGACTGGTTCGCATGCAACTCGAAGGCCAACCCATAGGTCTCCGGTGTATCCGCCAGCACGCCCACGACGGTGAACAGCCGCTCGTCGATCTCCAGGACGTCGCCCACGACTTCTCGCGCCCCGCCACGGCGCATGGCCGAAGCCACGTCGGCACCCACCACCGAAAAATAGCGTTCCGCGTCCATGTCGGAGAGAAACCGCCCTTCGGCAACCCGTAACCTGTTCACCCGCGCGAAGGTGCCCGAGACGCCATGTTTCAATCCCCGACCGACGGATCTCCCCCCATACGCAAATGAACCGAGCGTCTCAATCTGGGGCGCGGCTTCCGACACGGTCGGGACCATGTCTGCCAACGCAAGCGCATCCTCAAGGCCAATGACCGCTCCCTGCCTACGGGAAGCGGCCGGGGTGTCGGACTTGGTGATGGCAAGAATGTCGGTACCGAGCGCCTCGAAGCGCTTTCGCGACTCGGCCGTTGCAATCTCCCCCAACGAAATCATGGCGATCACCGACGCAATGCCCAGCATCACGCCGACCAGGCCCAGCACCGTCCGCAACCGAGCGCCGTGGAGACCGCGAGCCGCCTCGCCAAGGTTGGCCATCAGAATTGGGCGGATCCCCTCCCTCGCTCCTGCTTGCGTCACTGCCCGGCGTCTTCCCGCAAGACGCCGTCGCCGATGATGACCTGCCGCGTGCAGCGCCGGGCGATCGCGGCTGCGTGCGTGATGATCAGGATCGTGATCCGCTCCTCGACATTCAGTTGGACAAGGAGATGCATGATCTCGTCGGCGGTGTCCGAGTCCAGCGCACCGGTCGGCTCGTCGGCCAGCACCACGGAAGGTTCCCCCACCAGCGCACGCGCGATCGCCACCCGCTGCTTCTGCCCGCCGGAGAGCTGGTCCGGCCTGTGACCGAGCCGGTTCCCCATGCCAACCTTCTCCAGCATTGCCCGCGCACGGCTCCGGATCGGCCCCCGGCCGAGCCCCCGGTACACGAGAGGCATCCCCACATTCTCCAGCGCGGTCAGGCGATCCAGCAGATTGAACGACTGGAACACGAAGCCGATGTTGGCGTTGCGGAAGCGGGAAAGCCCCCGGTCATCCATCGACAAGGCATCTTGCCCGTTCACGAAATAGGACCCCGCCGAGGGCTTGCCCAACAGGCCGATGATGTTCATTAACGTTGACTTGCCGCTGCCGGACGCCCCCATGATCGACAGCAGGTCGCCCTTGGCGACCTCCAGATTTACCCTACGCAGAACCTCCACCGTGAGTGTCCCCAGCCGGTAGGACTTCTCGATATCCACGAGGCACAACATCACGACGCCAGCCGCTCACTCCGTCGGGACGACGATCTCGTCACCCGGCGCCAGCCCAGATGTGATCTCGACCGAATCCAAAGTGGTGAGGCCGGTCTTCACCTCCCGCTGCTGCACCATCCCGGTATCCGGATTGACTACCCGCAAACGGTGCGACCGGCCGCTTCGCTCCACCGCCTCGATCGGGACCATCAGCGCCGAGTCCTTGTTGCGGATGACGATCTCCAGCCTGCACGACATTCCTGTCCGCAATCGCTCCCGCTGATCCTCTTCCAGCGGGTCCAGCGTCACTTTGACCTCGAACCTGGTCGCGCCCCGCTCGCCCGCAAGGGGCTGCGACGAAACGTGGGTCACGGTCCCCCGCATCCGCTGATCGCGGAAGGCGTTGCCGGTCACCAACACCGTCTGGCCGACCGCGAGCACCACCACGTCAACCTCGTCGACCATCGCGACCGCGGCCATGCGGCTAAAGTCCCCGATCTCCAGTAGCGCCTCGCCCTTGTCCACAGACTGTCCCGCCGCGAGAACCTTGACACCGGACCGGGAGGACGCCAGAACCACTCCCGACACTGACGCGTGAACACGGCCCTGCCCTACGCTCTTCGCAAGCTCCCGCACCTCTTCCTCGGCGCTGCTCAACTCCAGCGCCGCCTTGTCCGCCGACTCCTCACTACCCCGGGCGCTGGCTGCTTCAAGATCCTGGCGCGCAGCCTCGAAATCGAGAAGCTGGCGCCGGTGCTGACGCTCCGCTTCCTCGTGCTGAGACGCGGGAATGAGGCCCTGCTCCAGCAGGAAAGCGGTCCGCTTCAGCCGCGTCTCCTGGCTCTCAAGCGCTATCCGAGCCCGCGCGAGTGTCCGCCGCGCAGCTGCCATTTCCGGGCCGTTGTTCCAGTCCCTGACGGTCTCGAGAGCCTCCAACGCATTGATATACGTCACCTGCGCCCGACGATGCTTCCGCACCACCTCAGAGGTGTCGATCTCCACCAGAAGGTCGCCCTCTTCCACCTCCTGACCGTATTGGAAATACACTGCCGAGACGCGACTCTCGATCGGGCTGGTGATCGTGACCGTCTTCCACGGCGCCAGCTTGCCGACCAGCGCGATCGTCTCGCGCAGCGGCTGCGGCTCCACCACGATTGTCCGCAGCCCCTCCCCCACACCGGCGGCGGCCAGGGACACTACAGAGGGTCCAAAGGCGGCGCGGAACAGGTCGAGCGGTTGCCAGACGTAGGCGCCGGCGCTCAGGAATACAGTGATTACAACCGTTGTCGCGAGCAGCCGTGCCACCTGAACCTTCTTCAGCATCACGGCCAGCGTCTCGTTACGCTCCTTGATCTGCCGGTACGCTGTTTGCAGTTCAGCATGCTGCGCCTCCACCGCCTTCGCCATGCGAAGCTCGGTCTCGCGCAGCTCGCGCAACTCGGTGATGTCGCTGAACACGGCGATCAGCGCCCCCGTCTCGCCGGCAACGCCCGTGCTCGATCTGATGTAGGAGGTCGCCACCGAGAGCGACCGCGCCGCATCGGCGGCGTGCAGCGTCACCACCTGCCGGCCGCCCTCACCCTCGCCCCCGACGGCATCCAGGATAAGGTCCGAAAGCTCTTCGAACCCCTCGCGCGCGAAGAAGAGTTCGATAAAGGTTTTGCCTGCCGCCTTCTCGGCCGAGACGCCGAGGATGCGCGCCGCCGCCGGGTTCAACACCGTGATCTCGCCACCCCGCTCGACCACCATTACCCCGTCAAGCAGATGGTCGAACAAGCGACGGTGGATACCCGCGCGCCCCTCGGTCATCGTCCGACTTGGTCGACGCTGATATCCCAGGTCTCCAGCGTCGTGCCGAGCGTCTCGTCCAGGTCGGTCAGGCTGTTTTCATGGTCAATACGCGCGTCCAGCTCGGCGTTCTGTGCGCGCACCAGATCCTCTTCGAAGCGTCCAAGCTGGAAGATGGACGACAGGCCTTGCTCCAACTTGATCCGCTCAATTTCGAGATTCTCCTCTGCAAGCGCACTCGCTTCACTGGCAAGCTCGATGCGGCGGCGCCCCACCTCGACATCGTGGACCGCCTGCCGCACCGCAATGTCCAACGCCTGTTGGACCTCGGCAAGGCTTTGCTCGGCCTGCTCGGCGTCGACCCGCGCGCGCATGAGCTCAAGTTCGGATGAGCGGTCCCCCAGCGGAATGGTCAGCCGCACGCGCGCGCCATAGTCGGTCGCGACGCCGGCCCGACCCCTACTCTGCGATGCCTCGACATCCAGAGACAGGTCCCAGAACGTACGGTCGTCCGCCACCTCCAGATCGATCGCCGCGATCTCCCGGTCCAACCGAGCCCGCGCACGGGCGGGCGAGTGTCGCAGGGCCACGTCGATGGCCTCTTCCAGCGAAAAGGCCGATCGCCGGGCAGTCGGCGTCTCCAGCGGTCGGACCTCCGTCGCACTGTCGATGTCGAGAATGTCGATCAATTGGAAATTGGCGGCGGTAACGCGGTTCCGCGACTCCACCAGGGCAAGCTCGCGGTTGGCGACGTGCGCCCTGCTCTGCAGAAGCTCACGCGCTGCCATCCGGCCTGTCTCGATCAGCGTTCGGTTGACCTCAAGCTGCCTCCGGGCCCACGTCAGCGAGGAAGCGTCTATCTCGTGTTGTCGTCGCGCCCGGACCAGGCCCCGCCATGCGTGGACCGTCGAGACCGCCACGCCGGCGACCGCTTCGCGGAACGCGAGCATGTTGACCTTGTCCGTCAGCTGAGCCAACCGGATCGGCGCGGTATCCACCGACACCCCGAACCCCTTCAGCAACGGCTGCGAAACGCTCAGGGTCGCGGTGCCTGACGTGTCGTCCTGCCCCGCGACGGGCTTCGACCACCGCAACGTGACCTGGGCGCCGGTGCGCATCCGGAGCCTCGCCTCGGTGTCGACGCCTGCCTTCCAGTCTAGTTCCCTTCGCGCCTCCGTGGACGGCGCGATCGTCACCGTCGGCCGATATCGGTCCCCCGCCACGTCGAGTTCGAATTCCTGCAACGTCCGGGCAAGCCGGGCCTCGATCAGCCCTCGGTTGTTCTGTAGCGCCAGCCGGATCGCGGCATCCAACGTCAACTCCAGGGGCCTTGCCCCGGTGCTGTCCCCTGCCTGCCCGAACGTCGAAGGGCACGACACCGCGAGCACCGCCATCGCAAGCAGCAACACAACCGGGACGACGCGCCATGATCCCCGCCGTACGGTTTCCAGGCGGCCTGGAAACCGATCGGCCAGCGCTAACCGGATTGCCGCCTGGGACTCCGGACCATACATTTCCCGCACCCGGTCGCGCCCGACAGGAGGCGCTCCATGACGTCAACTGCCGCCACGCTCTGCACTTCCGCTCGCACGCCGAACAGTCGCGATGGCATTCGTGCGCCTGCGGCTTATGACCCGCCGTTATGTTTGCGGTGTGTAGGTCACCACTCCGTTCGTTATCTCGGTGCCCGTCCTGGTTACCGCACCGGTTGAATCGTCGATAAGGCGGCAATGCGTGGCGTGGTTGGAATCGTTAATCACGCCGTCAGTCGTGTCGCAGTCCGTGATGGCGCAGATGCCGGACGTCGGACAGCAGCGCGCGTTCCTATAGGTCGCGTCCTCGTCATTCGCGATTATTTCTACGACAGCTTCGGAGCTGCTCAGTGCCTGAAGGCTGATGACTGTACCCTCGGAGCCATAGTTGATGACCTTGATTTCGGCCACGACAACACCCAGGCCCGAACATTCATTGGTCAGTGACAAACCCTGCCTGCCGGTTTGGAAGACCGCAGTCAGGCAGTCGGCGCTCCCGTGACCGATCGTCGTCCCCGAGCAGGATTCGGCCCGGGCTTGTTCGGTCGTAATCCCAATTCCGACCGTGCTCACGATGAGGCCCACGGTTACCCCGAACGCCCACCTCGTTAACGTACTCATCATTGCCCAAATCTCCTTTTCTCCTAACCCGGTCACAGCCTGAACAACCCGTTGAGCCTTGCGATCAGCTTCGCAAAGGGCGTCGTAGCCGTAAACGATCGTTCTGTTGGCCGCGCATGGAAAAACACATCGCAAGCCTACCCTTCTTGTTCCGGCCATGGCCGGGCCGTATCGCTTCTTGCCCTCCCTCACGGCACCAATGTGCGATCAATGATTAACGCGTCAAGCATGTCCGCGCGTCCCCAACATTGGGGAAATTTGGCGGTTTCTCTGGCGGAATCCCGGAAGTTTGGGGGAAAGCGGACAAGATCAGCGCCGGCCCGCAGCTGCTTCCACCTTCAGCGCCGGGACTCCGGAGCCCCGGCCAGCGACAGCACAAGCCGCACCAGGTCCGCCTGCCGCGACAGGCCGTGCCTGGCGAACATGTGCTTCACATGCGAGCGGACGCCGGCCCGACCCCTACTCTGCGATGCCTCGACATCCAGAGACAGGTCCCAGAACGTACGGTCGTCCGCCACCTCCAGATCGATTGCCGCGATCTCCCGGTCCAACCGAGCCCGCGCACGGGCCGGCGAGTGTCGCAGGGCCACGTCGATGGCCTCTTCCAGCGAAAAGGCCGATCGCCGGGCAGTCGGCGTCTCCAGCGGGCGGACCTCCGTCGCACTGTCGATGTCGAGAATGTCGATCAATTGGAAATTCAGATGTCCGGACCTCGGGAGTGAATCGAGCTCACCTATTTGAACCCGAAGGGTCCGGATCGGCCGTATTCCCGGGCAGTTCGTAGATCATCCGGAGGTTGGTGCCTGGGAAGATCGTCCGGGTCAGGTTGAGTTCCTGGAGGAGGCCTGCAGTGGCGTTGTCGCCAGCGTCGCTGGCGGTGCCGAGGATGCGAATGCGGAGGATGCCGTTGGAGGGCTCCGGGATGATGTCGGCGTCGGATTGGAAGATCGCGCGCAGGTGCCTGCGGGGTCGCTGTGTCTTGCCCTGTGCCTGTGCGACGACAGGCATCATGCGGGTTTCGGCGCGGTAGGCGATCATGCGGATGACGTCGAGGAGGAGCTTCTCGCCTTCGGGAAGCGCATCCAGGGCCTGGTGGTCGTCGAGCTCGGCGACGGTGATGTGGCGCTGCGTGTCGCTGCGCTTCTGCTTGAGCGCCTCACGCTCGGCGTCGAGAGCGTCGATCCGGGCCTGGAGACGTCGGGCGGCTTCGGCGGTCTGGTGAGACTGGGCTCCCTTGGCCAGATCGGCGATCCTGTTGCGCAGGGTGCCGAGGCGTTGCCGGAAGCGGCTGACATTTCGGTCGATTGCGCGCCAGAGCGGGTTGACGACGCGGGCTTCGGGATCCTGCGGCTCCAGGCCGCGGACCACGAGGGCGTCGAGATTGAACTCCTCGCGCATATATTTGAAGAAGTTCTCCTGCGACCAGCGGGAGAACAGGGCGCCGGCGATCTGCTCCACGGGCATGCGGGAGTGGGTGGTAATGAGCGGGACCTGGCGGCCGCTTTCCAGCAGGCGGCGGATCTGGCGGACCTCGGGCCCCTTTTTCAGTTGCACGCGCTTCTCGGCGAGGCGGACGGTGGCGCTGCGGGTCGTGCCCGGTCCATGGATCGGTACCGCGACACTGCGGAACTCCGCCTCCGGCCAGTCCTCCCCCTTGAAGCCCTTGTGCCAGGTGATCACCGCAACGCCGCGCCGGGCGAGGCGCTTGAACAGTGCCGGGCTCCAGCCTTCCCGGTCGAAGACCAGCGTCAGGGCGGGCTCGCCGGCATCCGGGGCGGTGAGATCCGGCGCCTCCGGGCCCAGCATGCCCAGCTTCTCCAGCGCAGGCAGGATGTCCGCCTCCAGCGCGTGGGTCATGGTCGGATCCAGCGCCTTGTTCAGGCACAGGAAGGGCTTGCCGCCAAGCGCGTTGATCCAATAGCTCGTGGACGCGGGCAGGCATAGTTTCTGTCGCGCCACGAAGTGCTTTGGCAATTTCCCCTTGCGACCGGAATAGATCTTCACATGCCCGTCCACGCACAGCGTGGCGCCGACCTCCGGGTCCTCCTCAAGCCATCCCGCCGCCAGGGAGGATTGCCAGTTCCGCACTTGCTGCACATCCTGCCCCAGCGCCTTGATCTTGCGCCGCAGCGTCTTCACCTCCGGGCAGCGGTCCAGGCCCAGGATCGCGCCCCATTCCCCGGGCACCTGGTGCCGGAGCGCCTCCGGATTGCGCACCCGGGCCAAGACGAGGAACGCCAGGAAGAGCAGAACGGTGGTCAACCCGTAATACCCCTTGGGCAGCGACAGGAACTCCCGCGCGTGGTTCAGAAGCCCCTCCTTCAGCAGCATCGGGAGCCCGGCCAGCACCCCCCCGCCGGCAACCGCCGACAGCGGTTCCGCAAACTGCGGCCGGATCTCGCTCAGATGCCCCGTCGCGGCCAGCATTCGTCCCGTCGTGTCCCGAGCCCCACGGCCCATCGGCGCTGCCCGGTCGCGGGCGTCCCGTGCGCTTCGCTCAATCGGCGGCTCCAGCGCGTCCCGCTCCGGTGCTTCCTGCGGCGCCTCCCGCTCCGCAGGTGCTTCCGGATCCGGTTCAGCCTTCGCCGTCCCGGCCGGCATCCCACCCCCGACAACGCCTCGCCGGCGATTGTCGTTCAGCGTCCGCACCGGAATCCCCAGCCGTCGCGCAACCGCCGAGCCGCTCAGACCCGAGGTCAAAAGACGGTCCGCTTCCCGCGCCATGTCGGCATCGATTACGCTCGGACCGCGCCCGCGGCGCGGCGCAAAGAAGCTCGCCTCGCCGTCCCTCCGGAGTTGGTTCACCGCCCGCTGTACCGTCGAGCGGCTCACGCCGAGCGCCTCCACCAGGTCCGAGCGAGGGACACCGCTCTCCGCGAACTTCGCGATCCGAAGCAACTTCGCTTCGCGCTGATCGTCAGCGTGAAAATCAAACGGCTCAAGATTGGAGAAATACTCCACTCGGCCGTCCCGCCTCACGAAGGAAAAGCAGGAGTTGCCAATCTGGACCGCCTCGGCGGGTCGCATCGGAAGCGTGTTCATGAGATCCTCGGGCACCGAATAATGGGTTCATATTATTATGCCAGATACCCGCCGCTCTGTCAACCCCAAAATCCAATCATAACTCTATCAATTCAAACGATAATTCAACCCACAAGCAGCTCTCGAAAAGAGAGCGATGTCCGGACGTCTGAAATTGGCGGCGGTCACGCGGTTCCGCGACTCCACCAGGGCAACCTCGCGGTTGGCGACGTGCGCCCTGCTCTGCAGAAGCTCACGCGCAGCCATCCGGCCTGTCTCGATCAGCGTTCGGTTGACCTCAAGCTGCCTCCGGGCCCACGTCAGCGAGGAAGCGTCTATCTCGTGTTGTCGCTGCGCCCGGACCAAGCCCCGCCATGCGTGGACCGTCATCACTGGATCCTCGCGGTTCCTGCGTCAGCTTGGCGTTGACTTTGCCGTTTAGAGTTCCGCTGGCTGCGATGCTCCATCGTCTTCGTTGCCGGCGGCTTCTTCGAACCGTTTCCACGCGAGCTTCGTCTTGGCCCACAGGTTCCACCCATCACCGGTATCTTCGACCTCTCCGTAGACCATTTCCACAGAGGCGCCGTTCTTCTCCATTTCATCGGCTACCTGTCTCAAATACGCCAAATCCGGTTCCGGTTGCAGGAGATTAACGATGTACGCTCCCGCCGGGGTCAATGTCATACGGCTCATCCTGAACCTGGCGGTATCTGTTGTCACGAACAGATGCACATTGCCACCCGTAAGCAGCGTCTGCGTCCCTGCGTTCCACGCATCCAGCACGAATACTGGCGTATCATCTATGATCCCGACCTTTTCCAGGCGCAGGAGATTCTTCGTAGTCACACCCGACAACGAGCTGATTTCTTCCATGTCGTTCCCGTACACCGCGCGCCTGTTCAGCACCAGTGGAGCGATCTTCGCTACAGCGTTCAATTCTTCGGACCCGAGCCAGCCCAGTAGCTCGACTGCGGCCGGAAGGTGCTTGTCACTTCCCATGAACATGTCGGCGAGAACTTGTTTCCATCGTCGACTCAGTCCTTCGTAGCTGCTTTTTGACAAGGACGTGTACTCGTGGATTTGCTTCTCGGCCGCATCTTCCCAGCCGATCCAGTTTCTGACGTGTTGGTCTGCGACGACACCGCCCACATCTACCGCAATGTTCACAACGCCCACCAAGACAAGCGCTAGTACGACAACCCGATCACGGGTGTGGAAACCTCTTTCGGTTATCGCCCGAACCAGCCATCCTTGGCGAACAGGCACCATATCTGTCTTCATTCTGCTCTCCGACCTCATCTATGCCACTCGACCCAAGTCTTCCTGCAAGCATTGCGGTGCAGCAGGCGAGGCGCGGTTGAGACAGACCGACATTCTGTCTTGAGAGGCTTCGAAGCCTCGTCTATCGTTGCCGATCCGCCCGAAGAGCAAGCAACCCCATTCCAGAAAATGCCCCGTTATTCCACCGGATCCTCGACCGCCAGAAAAACGGCCGTTTTCCGGACACGCGCGCAGCAAGCCAGATACCAACCTCTGCGGCGAACCGCAGAAAATTGCGGTTAGCGCCAAATGACATGCAAAGCCTTTATTGCCCTGCCACGGCTGTCCTTTCGCGAACGAGATTGCACAACACTTCCAGAAACTGTAGGTCGTACATTCGTCGACGTGATTGTTGTTCCAGAGACCTGAGCGCCTTACCCGTTCACGAGTGGAGTAGCGCCCGAGCCAGTCCAATGACGGCGGATCAACCGGCGTTTCAACATAGCCGCTCAGAAGAGCGATCGAATTACGCTTGATGAAACCACGGAGGCTGTCGGGCCCAGCGTCGACCCGGACAGCGTCATCACGCCCCAGGCTCAGAACTTTCTCGTCGAGCGGCTGTCCACGCCGCTTCACTTCGCAGAGCACCTGAACCGGGCGTTCACCGACGCATTCAACCTCGGAGCCGGAAAAGTCTCCCGCGAAATCATGGGAAACACCCTCTCGGCCGGCTTCGACAGTCTCGACGCCAGGTTCGCGCGGAACAGCTATACGCCCAAGGCGTCGGCCGAACGGTTCGATGCGCATCCGACGGAGGTAAGGGCGCAACCACCACAATATCGACGACCTGCTTCTCGCAGCACCTAGTCGCTCGTAGCACGTCACACAGCGCCCCGCGCGGCTTCCCGTCACCGTTGTAGTAGGCAATACCTGAAGCCCAGACGTGTCGCCGGCCATCGCTCTCCGGGAGGAATTCGCTCGCACCGCCCCACGCGGTCGCCCAGGTGCGCGGCGAATCTGTGGAATGTGGATGATGCAGGATCATCGTCGGCCCGAAGTCGCGCGTCAGATTCCTCATCTGCTCGCTACGCCTATGCCTCTGGCTCCCAGCTTTCATCTTGGCCTTGGCCCGCGCGCTGAACATGTGCAGATCGTGGCACCCAAGAACGAGCACACGCTCCTTCCCGCAGTCGAACAGATGCGACTTCAGGTTCGCTTCCTGGACAAGCGTCCGCTCTTGCCACGATACCGGGTAGGACTTGCCCGACCACTGCACCGTGCACCGCTCGACGTCGACGATGGCCACCAGCTCCGCATGCACCCCGCGTGGCGTTCGGTCCATCATCTGCTTGCCGCGGCCATCGTTCAGGTCAACGCCAAGCGTCAGGTACTCCGCCCGGCCCCGCACCGCGTCGAGCACCCTCGGCGTCAGCAGCTCGCCCACGGCCTTTTCTGCGTGATCGAGAAGCACCTCGAAGTCGTCAGGCCGCGAATCCCATCCGCGCCCTCTATCCCATGCACCGGGAAACCGCGCCACGACGAACCCGCCCGGCGCGACCGCAAACATGGCCTTGCCGGGCCAACGGGCATCCTCGAAAGCGCGAAGCAACATGCGGCTCGCTTGTCGGACATTCGTCCCGCTCGACCTCGCCGCCGGACATCCTTCGACGACAATGCGAACAATCGGGACATCATGTTTTGCCATGACTCATTCCCTACCGCTCACCGCGTCCGACCGATCCGGATGTCGGGTC
This sequence comes from Rhodobacterales bacterium, assembly GCA_965222665.1. Lineage (GTDB taxonomy): Bacteria > Pseudomonadota > Alphaproteobacteria > Rhodobacterales > CAZPXZ01 > CAZPXZ01. Next base: position 1,773,913 of record CBDCUM010000012.1, on the reverse strand, counting down.
TCTTGTCGGTTAGTCGCGGCGGGCACCCGTTGGCAGGAGACCTGTCTCGCCGTATCGCCAGAGTGCGACGACAAGCTTCGGCACACATCCTCCCTCACGAACGCCACAGCGTCTCTCGCCGGGCTTGCTCCCGGCGGCGCTGATTCGTGATGGATGAAAGACTAGCCGGGGAGCGCGCTGGCCCGCGTCCCCAATATTGGGGAAATTCAGCAGATTGCCTGGCAATGTCTCAGGAACTTGAGATAAGTCAGTCGAGGTCAGCGCCCGCCCGTGGCTGCTTCCTCGCTCAGCGCCGGGATTCCGGAGCCCCGGCCAGCGACAGCACAAGCCGCACCAGCTGCGCCTGCCGCGACAGGCCGTGCTTGGCGAACATCTGCTTCACATGCGAGCGGATCGTGCTCTCCTTGCGACCGGTCGCCGCGGCGACCTCACGGACGCTCATGCCTTCAGCCAGCAGCACAGCCACCCGGCTCTCCATGCCCGTGAGGCCGAGAGCCGCCGCAGCCACGGCCGGATCGATGCGGGTCCGCCTTAGCGGGTCGACGACCAGCACCAGCGCCGCGACCGGCCAGAGGTGGAAGTCCGCCTCCTGCCGGCCCACCGGGTTGACGTGCAGCACCAGCGGCGCCACCCCCGCCTGGCGCCCCACCATCGTCGAGCCCCCTGCGCCCTGACCCCCGAACCGCGGCAGCGCCTGCGTCAGCAGCGCCTGGAGTTTGGCATTGTCCCCCGGCGCGCGGGCGTACAGAAGACCGCCCTTGTCGAACAGACCGTCGCCGGTCCGCAGCAAGTCCCGGGCGCGGTCGTTCGCGGCCACGATGCGCCCGCGCCCGTCGAGCTGGACGATTCCCAACCCGGTGCTATCCAGCAGCTTCGCGAGAGACGCGCCCAGAGCGTCAGCACCGATCAGCGCCTGCTGGACGCACACGGTCTGACGGATATGGGGCAGAAGACGCCGGATCGAGTCGAGCTGGGCTGACGACCAGCCGTCCCCGTCGACCGGGTCGTTGACGACCCAGACGATGCGCGATCCCCTGGGTCCGTCCAGGCGCACACTGATGCTGTTCTGGGCGTGGCCGCGAGCCAGCGCCTCGTTGTACGCCGCGGAAGTCTTCAGTTCCTCGTCGGTGTAGAGGTCGGTAATGTGGGCCAGCCGGCTGTCGGACAGATGCCGCAGGCGCGGGACCCGTTCGTCCCGGGCGTAGTAGTTCTCGAAGTACCAGCGCTCCAGGTCCCGGTTCCGTTCTCCACGGAAGAAATCCCACACAAAGTAGATCCGGCGGTCCTCTTCGGAGCACCCGTCGCCGAACACCATGCTGCTGCCGTGCGCGCCGAGAGCTTCCTCGATCAGCGCGGAGGCGGTCGACCAATGGGCACGGTCGAGTGCCACATCGTGCAACGAAGCCAGAATGCGATCGAACGCCTCCCGTTTGCTCATCGCCGCGCCCTTGCTTGCGCACGCTCGGTCGGCAAAAACCCTCCATTGATCCGCATATGCTCCTCTGCATCTATACACACCGATGCCGCCAGGGCCTCACGGTCCGCGACGCTGACGCGAACTTGGAGGGTAAGGTGTTCGCGTGCTTCCCCACATCCCCAACATTGGGGATATTCGACGGAACTTCGGGCAGCGCCGCAGAAAATTGCGGGACGGCGGGCGACATCGGCGACGACCTGGGGCTGTTCCTGCGTTCAGCGTCGAGACTCGGACGTGCACGCCGGGGAGAGCACCGGTTGCGCTTGCCCCGAGAGGCCGTGTGCCTGGCGAACATGCACTTCACGGGCGTACGCAGCGTGCTCTCCTTGCCGCCGATGGCAGCAATGCCTCAGGCCCTGACGCACCGCACCGTCAGCGATTGAAGACCCCGGAGCACGATGCCCTTGCGGAACCTCGGACGGGCGTCGAGCAGACCGATCTGCGAGAACCGCTCGAGCAACATCTCGAGAACGATCTGGCCTTCCAGGCGCGCGAGCGGAGCGCCGAGACAATGGTGGATGCCGCGTCCGAACGACAGGTGGGAGCCCTGGCTGCGTCCGACATCAAGGCGGTCGGGATCCTCGAAGACGTCCGGATCCCGGTTGGTCGCGCCGAGAAGCAGGACGATGTTGTCGCGTTTGCGCAGTGCAAACCCGTTCACCTCACAATCCGAGAGCACGCGCCGAAAATCCGCCTGCACCGGAGAGTCGAAACGCAACAGTTCTTCCACTGCCGCCGGGATCAGGCTCGGGTCGTCCCTCAGCCGCTGAAACTGTTCGGGATGACGAAGCAAAGCCAGCATTCCGTTGCCGATGAGGTTGGCGGTGGTCTCGTTGCCTGCACTGAGGAGCAGGCGCAGCATGTTCAGTGTCTCGCGTTCGCTCAGGCGTCCGCCGTCTTCCTCCGCACGCGCCAGCGCGCTGACGATATCGTCCCTCGGCTCCTTCCGCCGCACCTCGATGATCGGCCGGAAATACGCGTCGAACGCCCTGGAGGCCGCCTCGCCGGCCGCGCGCTCGCGCGGGCCGATCATCGGCTCCAGCAAACGCGCGCGCTGAGCCGACCAGATTCTGAACTGCGCCCTGTCCCCCGGCGGCACGCCCAGCATCTCGGCGATCACGATGACCGGCAAGGGCTGGGCCACCGCTTGCATGAGATCGAAGGCGGCCGGGTCCCCGATGTCGTCAAGCAGAGATCCGAGGATGCCGCGGATCCGGGGTTCCAGGTATTTGACCACCTTGGGCGTAAACGCCTTGTTTACGAGCGCCCTGAGCCGCGTGTGGTCCGGCGGGTCGAGAAACAGCATGGTGAACTCGTCCGGTGGGGGCAGCATGGCGTGCTGCCGGGACGACAGGGTGCCCGTGCGCGGATCGTTGCCGAAGTGCCGGTGGTCGCGCAGGATGGCATCGACATCGCTGTGACGCGTGAACAGCCAGGCCTTCAGCAATCGGCTGCGATGCACCGGATCCCGGGTGCGCAGGGCCGCATAGGCAGGATAAGGGTCCTGAGCCATGCGGGCCGACAGGGGGTTGTAACTTACCCCGCTCTGCAACCGCTCGCGCAACAACTCCGTGCCCGCGCCCACAGCGCGCAGCGCAGCGCCAAACGACAACATCATCCCCTCCCCGCAGCCGGCGCCTCAACGCCCTCCGCCAGCGGCGGATGTCGTGTCGATCCGCTCTTCAAGGCTGACCAGGTGAATACCGCGCTTCTTGAGATCCTCGACGGTCTTGAGCAGTTCCTCAAGGGACCGGCCAAGGCGATCGAGGCGAGTGACGCAAAGCCTCTCTCCAAGCCGGGCATGATAGATCAGTTCGGCCAGCCCCGGACGTTCCGCACGATCCCCCGAGATCACGTCGGCGAACACGCCGATGGCTCCAGCCTCTCTCAGGCAGTCGTTCTGGCCGGATGTCTCCTGATCCGCAGTCGAGCCACGGGCATAGCCGAGGATGTCCTCCTTTCCGGGTCGCAATGCCCGTCCCTTTACGGATGGATCTCGAAACAACCTCTCGTTACTGGCCCTGAGGTGAGGGAGCAATCGTGGAGAGTTCCGGAGCCTACCAGCGAAGCGATGCGCGTAGGGTGGCGGTGGTGGCGGGTTGTGCGTCGCCGTCCGCCTCATCGTGGCTAACGCTGTCTTCCAGCGACCTTCCAGCCGTTGACCACGTACGCGAAAGCACATCGCCAGCCCCCCAATATTCTTGCGTGCTGTAACTGCGCGTATCGCGGGCAAAACGACGGCGCGTGTCGGAAAGGCCCGGAGGCCGGGCGATGTTTCTCGAACGCCCGTTTCACGCTTCGATATGGAGCACACGTCGATGATCATTGGTTCCCCTCAACGCAAGAGCCGGACGGGGTCCGGGAGACCGTCGGCGCGTCGAAAACCGCGCCCCACTCCGACCGTCCTCGCGATCCCGCTACGGTACGGCGCGCACAGCCGTTTCCTGTTCACTTCTTCAGGCAGGCGCATCGGCACGCACCCTCCCGCACAGACCGCGCATCGGCGCCGCCAGATCCGGGCCGGGCAGCGCCGGTGCGCAACTGAAAATAGGCGCGTTGCGCGCTTCCGCGCGTCCCCAACATTGGGGAAACTTGACGGTTATTTTTCTGGCAATGTCTCAGGAACATGAGGCAAGTCAGACGAGGTCAGCGCCGAATGGGCTCATGTCCTGTTTACTTGCGAATACCGATGGTCGAGACAACGGAGAGCGAGCGCTTGGCGCAGGATTTCGCCCCCTACCGGACTTGACCCCCATGAGCGTCATTATGGGTATACTCATCGTGAACGAGCCGAATGAACACTCCGCGCTGGCGTTTCGCTGTTCATTTTGGGTGGTTTCCGGGTTAATGGACAGTCCATCGCAGGGGCACACCCAAAATGAACAATTCAACCGCCCGCATCGGCTATGCCAAGGTCTCGACCGTGGACCAGAACCCCGATGCCCAGATCGCGGCACTCGAGGCCGCAGGATGCACCATGATCCGCACCGAGACCCGCGACGGCGCCACCCTCACCGGTCGTCCCGAGCTCGGAGTCATCCTCGATTTCATCCATCCGGGCGAGACGCTGGTGGTCACGCGCATCGACCGGCTGGCGCGCTCCATGCACGATCTTCAGGTCATCGTCGCGACACTCAAGGTCCCGACAATGGACGTCCACACGTGCGTCGGTTCTTCGACCCCGTGGAGACCTGTACGTCCCTTACCCAAAGCGGGACGTCAGGTTCAGCCTTCGGCATCGACGACAGCCTCGGCTCTCCAAACGACAGCTATTACGGGGCTCAATCATCCGCGCCCATGTGCTCCCCTACCGACGCTTGGCCCAACACCTCACGATGTTGAACCCACGGCTCGGGGCGAGAGTGGTGGGTTACTCCTTTCCCTCGATCGGACTCTCACCGAATATCCATTGCCAGTTAGCCTGGCGCACCGCCGTGAGCTCCCCGGCCTCGGGATCGACATCGGCGACGAGGCCGATGTCGCCGTTGTATACCTCCTTGTCGTAGTCGTTCTCGATCTGCATCACCTTGTCGCCGGGCGCGAAGGTCCAGCCGAATCGCTCGACCTTGCGTTCGCCAGCGGGGTTGAGGGCGGCCTGCAGCTCGATGTTGAGCGAACGGGCGCCAATGGCGCCCCGGTTCATCGGGCAAAGGACCTGGATGTCGCGGACGGGATCGAACCCGAAGCGCTTCGGGATGCGGGTCTTGACCAGTTCGACGATCCGGGCGGCCGCGGTCTCCGGATCCTCGGCCGGCACGAAGTAGAAGTCGCTGTCGCCTTCGGGCCGGGAGAGATCGGGAATGGCGCCCCGGTTGATGCCGTGCGCGCAGGTGACGATCCGGCTCTGCGCCGCCTGGCGGAACACCTCGGTCAGGCGCACCACGGGGATTGCACCGGAGGCGATGATGTCCGCAAGCACCTGTCCCGGCCCTGTCACTACCGCACAGTTGACGCAGAGATCATTGGCGAGTTTCGCGGAGCATTCCGGCCCTTCTCATCCGTTGGAGTGCGGCAGTGTCTTGCATGAGGTATGTCATTCCTGTCCAGAGTTTTGCGGTACCGGGCATTGGCTGTCGTTTGGATGGGATGAAGCCGACATATCGACCGAGATCGATGGCGAAGGTTCGGAGGTCGGGGATATAGTCGGGCGGGGCCCGGCAGCGGATCACGCGGTAGTCGTACAGGCCCAGATAGAGCATGAAGATTTCGTCTCGGGACATGATCTCGTCGGCGGGCCTGTCAGGGGTTTCCCTGGCGGCGCGATCCAGATCGAACACGCGCCACGCGGTGATGGCGTCGAACGCGAGGCACTTGCGCAAGTCCTCGGCATCGTCGAGGCGGCGGTCCTCGATGCGGGTTCCGGTCTTGAGGACGCGGAAGAACTCTTCGATGGACCAGCGCGTTTCGTACCACTGGCGGATGCGGTCGGCCCATTCGGGCGTGGCCTCGCCTTCGGAGCAAAGCAGCAGCCAGCGGAGTGGCTGGCGAGCGCCGGACGGCGGGTTGCGCTCGGCAACGAGCACGGCGGTCATGGGCAGCGTGTGCGGCGACTTGCCTTCGGGCGCGATGAGTTCGACGCGAGCGATGCGCAACGCCAGCACGGCCTTGCGCTTCTTGCGTGCCGCCCTGCCGCCCCGCGCGGAAATCTCGATGCTGCGCGATGCGCAGGGCGGGAGAGTGTCCATGTGCTTGCCGAGGTCCACCTTTTTGCCGTCCACCAGCACCTTGCGCTGTTTCGAGCGGCAGGCGCGCACCAGCAGGCCGGCGGCGGCGGGATCCTCGGCCTGGCGGGCGTACAGACCCCAGATGTCTCCCTCGCGGTCGGCGACGGAAATGACGCGGGTGTTCGAGCAGGCGTGTCCCACCGCCGCCGCCTGCTCCAGCGAGCGCAGCCAGCGGGCGCTCTCGGGCTCCTGCGCCACGCCCGGTTCCCGGGCGGCCTTGGCTTCGACGCTTTCGCGGAAGTCGCCCTCAAGCGCGCAAACGCCAAGCGGGCGCCCGCCCTGTGCCACCGCCAGCGTCGTATGCACGGGAACCCCCACGGTGCCCTTGCCGCCGCCGCCCAGCGCCGCCAGCCCGCTGGTCGCGTCGCGAAGGTTGTCGTAGTTCACCATGGTGGTGTCCTGCACCATCAGCACCACACCCGCATGCCGGCAGCGCTCCACCGTTGTCTCGCGATGCCCCTCGAGGATGTCGTCCACAGCCACCCTTTCGTTCGAAAGCAGGCGGTACGCAGCCTCCTGCGATGCACGGTCCGGAAAGATCTCCGGAAGCGGCGTTCCCGGACGCTTCTCCCAACACCGCCCCATCTCCTCGATCCGGCGCCGCACCCGCCCGTCGGGATGGGTGCCCCGGCCGAACTCGCGCTCCGCCCAATCGGCGTCGGCGCCAAGATGCAGCGATCCCATCCGCCCCGCAACCCGCTCCGGCTCCTCACACAGTGCTTCCCGCCAGCCCGCCTGCAGCGACTTCATCCACACCCGGCGCACCGGCCCCGCCCCGCGCCGGCCCGGCGGGCGTCCCGATGTCGCGCCAGCATCCTCCCAGCCCGCCGCTCGGTACGAGGTCCCGGCATGCTCGGGGCCGACATAGCTGTACGCCAGCACCGGCCGATCACCATGCCGTGCCTCCCAGTCGTCCGCAACCCGACCTGTCGCCTGCGCCAGCACATGCGAGGCAAGGTCCGCAACCCGCACCGAAGGCAGAAGCAGGAAGCGGTGGTTGTTCACCATCCGCCCCAACCCCGCGCAACGGGCTCGCGCACTCCAGCCGATATACCGGTCCCGCGCCTTCTGGTGCCAGCTCGCCGCGCAGAAGCCGATCCCACCCAAACACCCGAACCGAGACGATATCACCAGATAATTCAACGCTTTGCCGGGATGCCGCGGAACCCCCTCCGGATGGTGCGACGCCATCATCGAACGGAAGCGCCGCGAACCCTCGCGACCCTCGGCCGGTTCCAGCGACACCGTTCCCAGAGCCGATAGCGTCGTCTCCACATGCAGGTCTGGATGCGACGGCAATGCATCCCCCGCTGGCGGCGGCGCTGCCGCCGCCGGAAGCTTCAACCCCAGTTGCGACGCCAGCCTCGGCAGGATCTTCCGCGCCGACGAAACGCACGGCTCGCCCCGCGCGTTGCGCCAGTTCGCGCGAGCGCACAACTCGCTCGCAAGCGCGCTCCGGCTCGCGCCTCCCTCAAGGACCGCGCACTCAAACCACGAAAGAGTTTCCGCGCAAAACTGTCGCAAGCCAATCTGCATGCATCATGTGTGCCACACAACACAGCCCGTGTCAACAGTGTGATAGTGACAGGTCCCGGCCCCACCGAGGACAGCTGGTCGACATCGCCGACAATCAGCAACGCGGCCCCGTCGGGCACCGCCGCCAGTAGCGCCCGCATCAGCATGACGTCCACCATCGAGGTCTCGTCGACCACCAGCAGCCCGCAGTCCAGTGGGTTATCCGCACCCCGTCTGAACCCACCGGTACGGGGGTCGACCTCGAGCAGGCGGTGAATAGTCCGCGCCTCCAGACCGGTCGCCTCGCTCATCCTCCTGGCGGCGCGCCCGGTCGGAGCGCACAGCAGGAGATCCACGTCCTTCGCGTCCAGGATGCGCAGGATGGAATTGACAATGGTCGTCTTGCCCACTCCCGGTCCGCCGGTGATGACCGTGGCCTTGGAGGTGAGCGCCAGGCGAACCGCGTCGGTCTGACCGGGCGCCAGCACAAGCCCGGTCTTCCGCTCGACCCAAGGCAACGCCTTCTCCACATCGACATCGGGCCAGGGCAGCTTGCCGGCGGCGATCGTCAATAGCCGCTCGGCGATCGCCCGCTCGGCCCGGTACAGGCCCCCAAGGAACACGCATGAAGTGCCCGCCACCGTGTCCGCGACTACAGTGCCCTCGGCCAGCTCCAGCTCCAGCGCCGTCCGGATCGGATCGTCGGGCACCTCCAGGAGGCGGGACGCCAGGCGCTCCAGCTCATCGGCCGGCAACCCGCAATGTCCCTCGTTCATCGCTTCTCTCAGCGCGTAGGCGATACCGGCGCGGACGCGGACCATGGCCGTCTTCTCGATGCCCAGCTTCATCGCGATCACATCGGCGGTCCTGAAGCCGATCCCGCGAATGTCCCAGGCAAGACGATATGGATTTTCCGTCATGACCTCGACAGCGTCGGCGCCGTAGGTCCTGAATATCCGCACCGCACGCGCCGTGCCGACGCCGTGGCTGTGCAGGAACACCATGATCTCGCGGACGGTCTTCTGCTCCGCCCAGGCGTCGGTGATGCGCTTCGCACGTACCCGGCCGATGCCGCTCACCTCGCGCAACCGTTCCGGCTCCGCCTCGATGATGTCGAAGACCTTGTCTCCAAACGCCCGGACCAGCTTGCGGGCATAGACCGGGCCGACACCCCGGATCATGCCGGACCCGAGGTATTTCTCGATGCCCTCGACCGAAGACGGCGCCGAAATCCGCAGGAAGCGCGCCTTGAACTGCTGGCCGTGGGTACGGTCGTTGATCCACTCCCCGGTTGCCGTGACCCACTCGCCCGGAGACACCATGGCGGCATGGCCGACGATCGTGACCAGGTCGCGATGCCCTCGCGCCTTGCTCCTCAAGACGCAGAATCCGTTCTCCGGGTTGTGGAAGGTTACCCGCTCGACCAGCCCGGCCAGGACTTCCCGGTCCGAAGACACGGATTGCGGTCCGGCGACGGGCTTCATGACGTCCCGAGCTCGGGCGCCTTCAGCAGCTCCTTAACCCGGTCGAACTGCCGTGTCCGCCGAGCCGAGGCCTTGGCGTCGTCCAAGATCAGGCTCCCCTTCTTCCACAACGGCAAGCTCGTGTTCCTGCCTCAAGGTACTCGATCCGCGATAGATGCTCATGCATTTCCTGCGACGTGAACATGCTCCTCACCCGGGAGACGAAGCGCGGCAGCGCCCGCGCGAACTCCGGATTGTTGTCCGCCGCCTCTGCGAAATTCAGCAGGTTCTCCCCGACGACGGAATCGAATGCCGACCGCAGCCAATGTGAGCAAGCACCGATGATTGCAAGCACGTCGCAACGAATGTGAGCACGTTCGCAAAGAGCGTGAGCATTCCGGCCCCGTCACTCACAGATAATCTGAGCAGAAAACACGGATGTTTGCGAGCAGAACGCTCGATGATTGCAAGCCGCTACACCTACTTCCAGGCTTCTTTCTCTTCGTTCGCACCGCTATTCGCATGAGGCACGTTGTTCGCATATACTCATCGGGTGAGGCTGGCAGGGACCAAATGCCGACTCGAGGGCCCATTTGATCGACCTGCGGCACACTACGGCCCGAGAGTTCGGGCCTGATTTCCTCCTGCACCGGTGTCCCCGGCAAACACTGGGCCAGAAATACAAGGCACCAGTCACACACCGATGTAGGAGTCCCAGCAAATGAAACAGGGCGGATTGCTCGTGCTCATCGCGAGCCTGGTTGCCGGCTGCGGCACGGTCGGGGCCATCGTCACTGCCCCAATCACGGCACCGATCATGTTCTTCTCCGCCAGGATGAACGACCGGGACGACTTCCTGGACAGGGCGAGACAGAACGACCGGCCCTTGCCTCCCATCGACGCAAGGTCCAGAGGGTACGCCCAGGCAACGCTCGAGCAAGCGCTCGAACTAGCCACAATCGACCGCGGCCTCTACTGGCAGAACAACGAGGACGCCAGTGGCTATGCCGCCGGTGGCGTCACCGTGCTCGAATCCGGGCACACGGACAACGGACGGACCTGCCGCGAAGTGCTGATCGAGACCGCAATAGCGCGCCGCCCCACGGACCAGCGTGTGCGAATCTACTGCCGGGATGACAACGGATGGACGGCCGTAGTCACGCCTCCCGGAGGAGCCTCCAGTTGATCGTCCCCACCACGATCCCGACGATTTTGGCGTCGACTGTCGTCGGTCCGGTCTCTATGGGTTTGTGCTCCAGGTTCTTGGCCCTCACCCAACAAGGGTACCAATCCCGCCATAGGATTTTTTCGTATCTTACTGAGATGCTTTTCTTCTCACCGTGTTGGCCGCTCCCAATATTCCGGAATGACTTTGGCGACAGATTTGGAGGGCAGGACGCCAGTGTTGTCCTGAAGCTTGTCGTTGGAGAAATCATACTCTCCGAGCAGGTTGAAATGCCCCATGACTGGGGCGAGCGGATTGCGATCATCCTGAGAAGCTTGTCTCGCTCCTCCGGGATTCTGGCGTCCTCGAACTGACGGGCCAGGTAGAGATAATTCCAGCAGATGATGCAGTCGCAGCATTGCAGCCGTCCTGGACGAACTTCGCGAAGGCGATGCCCTCATTGTCAGCGAACTCTCCCGGCTCGGGCGCTCCATGCTCGAATGCATGGAGATACTCTCCATTGCCGCCGCGGCGCGTATTCGGGTCTATGCAATCAAGGGAGCCTGGTGGCTCGATGAAACCATCCAGAGCAGGATCATCGCCATGGCCTTCTCCATGGCCGCCGAGATCGAACGTGACCTGATCTTGGCCAGAACCACCGAGGCGCTCAGGGCCAGAAAGGCGGCCGGTCTCCCCCTCGAACGGCCGAATGGGCCGGGCAAGAGCAAGTTCGATCCATATCGTCCGGAGATCGAGGCGCTCCTCGCCAATGGATCAACTCAGAGGTTCATTGCAAAACGCTACAACGCCACACCCGCTAACCTGAAGTTCTGACGAGATTTTGGGTAAAATGCGTGATATGGCAATCAATTGCGCATTTTCGGAAATCGGACTTTCTGCCTACATTTTGCGTTCGCCCGGGTTGTGTCTCTGTTTTGGGCCGCAAATGGTTTCCAGCAACTCCATCGCCTTTGTTTGGGATTTGGTCGGCGTTGTGTCCATATCGAAGGTTTCGGGCGCGGGATTGGTACCCGGCTGGCCGCGCTGGATCCTGCATGTATTTCGGGTAATGGTCTCCAGGTTTTCGATCAGGGTTCGGAAGCAGTGGGTTTCGGAGCCATCCTCGAGCCATCCTGCGGCCTTGCGTTTGGCGCGCTGCGAGCGTTCGGCCGGAGCAACAGGATCACGGGTGCGGGAGATCTCCTCGAGTTCCGGATCGGAGAACAACCGATCCCGCCAGACTTCCCTTATGTGCCATTCGACATAGTACGCGAGCGTGCACAAGAAGATGTGGGTGCGCACCCGTTGCGCGATGCGATGGTAGATCGGACGAACGTGCAGGTTGACCGTCTTCATGGTTCGAAATGCGCGCTCCACGCGCGTCAAAGCCTTGTAGCTCCTCACACAATCGTCTGCCGCCATGTCTTGTTCCGGAAGCGAGGTGCGAATGACATAGATGCCGTCGAGAGCCGCTTCCCGGGCAATGTTTTCGGCGTTGCGGGAGAAGGCGAAGGACGTATCGCCAATCTCGTAGTTCATGTGCTTCTTCATCCGGAACCGGTTGATGGCCTGGCCGACCCGGACGCCGATCTCGGCGCGGCCTCGGAGGGTTCCGCCATCGACGCTCTTGCGGATGACAGCGAGGTCGGCTTCCGTCGCTTTCAGCAGGGATTCGCGCGTGTGGGCGCGCCGCGCTGCCAGCCGCGGGTTGCGACAGGCCACCAGCCGCTCACCGGGATAGTCCGGGTGAAGGACCTCGAACAGATTGACTTCGTCGAACCGGGCGACATCAAGAGAGCTGGTGCGGATGAGCTTCTGGATGGTTGCGCTCTTCAGCGCGGTGATCCAATCCACGCCATCCAGCTTCTTGAGTTCGGTGATGCGGGTCTGCGCGATCATGCCGCGATCGCCCACAATGGCCACCCGCTGGAGGCCGAAGCGCTTCTGCAGGCGCGCGACCTCAGGCAGAAGGGTCTTCGGATCCCCGATATTGCCCGCGTAGACCGAGACGGAAACCGGGCAGCCGCCGACGTCGCACAGCAATCCGAAGTTGACCTGAAGCTTTCCCTTCTTGCCGTCCCGGTTGTGCCCGCGGCGGCCAAGCGGGCAGGTCGTCCCTTCGAAGTAACTTGATGTCAGATCAAACAAAACCAGGCCGCCGTCCCGGAAGTGGCGCCGCGCAAGCTTGCCCTGGATCCGGTTCTGCCGCTTGCCCAGCCAGTCCATGGCCGCATAGAGTTCGTCAACCTCGGCGTCGTCGACGCCGAACATCTCGCCCAGCGTGGTGTCTTTCCACCACCGGGTCGTCGCAAGCTTGCTGTGCGGTCGGATGATGCGGGCGGCAATCATGGCGCAGACCAGGTCGCGCTCCCGGCACGGCTCGGAGCCGATCAGTTCAATCATGCCAAGCCGGTCAAACGCAGCCGCAATCGCTGCTACCGGTCCATGCTTGCGGGACCGCAGGATCTCAAAGGCGTCACTGGCCTCGACATACTGCTTCCCCGCCAGGCTGCCCCGAACCAATGCAAGGGTCTCGTCGGAGAGGCTCGAGAGATTCGCCAGCGTTTTCTTCTGAACCTTGCCGCTCTCGTCGCGAAAGGACCGGCGCAGGAGTTTGGAATAGTAGGTCTTGCCGCCCTGCTTGCTGGCGATAATGGCGACATGCATCGCTGGCATGGCCCCGTGCCTCATATAGTGTCCACACTCTTTCGATTGCGGTCTGCTCGGTATTACCTGCTATATATACCATATTAAAGCCAGTGTCAACCAGACAATGACATAGCTAGTGCCTACAATACCGAAAACTATTGGCCGTTTTCGGCCGAAATCACACGTGCTAACAAAGAGTTACGCGGAAAATACCCTCCAGAACTTCAGGCTAACCTCTCGAACTGGGTGAAGAAACATGGAATCCGAAAACCAGGATCATGAAACCTGTGGCGGGATTGGATGCTTTGTTGGGTTAGGCCCATGGTTGGCCCGGCCACGTTCTCCACCAATGGATCAGGCATGGAAACCAGTTCGTGGGAGAATACGAGTGCAGTGTCCGCAGATCCAGAGGGTGACCGTGCCTTTGGTGTTCCACGGTGAGAAGGGGGCACGGCGGGTTCAGTGTGCGGCAACACGCCTGCGGAAGGGGGCTCGCGCCTTTCCGGCCGGCTGGTTCAGACGATACGGAGCGGTGCCCATGATCGAGACTTCAGGGCTCGTACGACGCTCATGGCCACCAAGCGTGACGGGCTGTCGAGCTCCTCCTTGTTTTTCACGATTCGCACCTTCAACTCGCCGAAATCGCCGCTCGCGGCGATCTCGTGTTGAATTGTTTCCACATCCGGGTCGACGATGACACTGACCTGCGTTCGATCCAGCCCGATGCCGGCGAGACCCAGGGCCGCGGCTACATTGAGTATCGTGGGATATCTCAACGCAGCTTCCCTGGCGGAACCAGAGAAGACTTCTGTTCCCCCTTGGACGTCATGGGACTTGATAGGCGGAAAATATTGGTCTGGAGGTCTCCGGACGAGGTAAGTGACGCTGTCAAGTCGGCCGGTGGATGCGGCGTCTATCGCATCCAACGCACCAATTGCGCCGGAAACGATTGCCACGCTTCTCCCGGTTGCGGTTGCGGCCGCTCGCAAGGCGGCGAAGAAATCCCGGTCACCAAGGGCGCCGACACTGGCAATGACCAGATCGATTTCGGATCTTAGAATTGTCGGACCGTAGGCTCTTAGCGCGGAGTGCCCGGCCAGTTCCGCAATTACATCGGGGCGGAGTTCAAGAAGTTCATCCAGTGAGTGTACGATCCGAATGCCATGGGGATTGTCTCGAACACCCGGGCGCCGGACCAGGACCCCTGCAATTCGAATTCCGGACTCTTCCCGCAGGAACTGAACGACCGATTGCCCGATGGCCCCCAAACCGACCAAGCCAACAGTCATGCACTTTGAAAGACCCGTGGGACGCATTCTGGCACCAACTCTCTTCGGGGCGTGAGCCACTCAACAGCAGCATTTTCCGGCATTCCGCCGGACTGCGTTCCGTGCGACCGAAGTGGCACCCGCTTGGATGTGTCGCGAATGCCGCGGATCCTTCGAATACCCGCGGTGCAACCAAACGCGACCACTACTCAAGGCTCAGGAGCCTTGCCGGATTGGTGCTGATCATTGTTCGGATGTCCTCCGACGAGAAGTTCATGTCGAGAAAGCAGGCTACCGCCATCCGCATGCCCTCAACCGGTGTTGGCAGAGCCCGTATCCCGTAGTCGGAGCTGATGATGAAGTGCTCGGGGCCGATTTCGCGGATCTGGTCGCCCAAACCCCGAAGATTGGGCCGGTATTTTGCGACATCGACGACGACATCGTACATGTACTCGGGTTCAACGTAGTAGTGGGTTCTCGGGATGGCGCCAGCCCCGATATACTGGGCTACCGAATGTTCCAGAAAAGCTCCCTTCTTCGCGACGGCCTTCTGTTCCTCGATCGACAATTCCGCCACGGCGTGTTCAGCGACAATGACTTTCTTGATGCCGTAGGTACTGGCGAGGTCGACAAGCCTCTTGGCCTCTTCGCCGGAGACGTGTCCCGTGTTCAGGTAAACGCTCGGATGTTTGGCAAGCAGCTCCAGGATTTCGTCAAGTTCGGGAGTGACGGTGTCCAGCGGAATTCGGATTGCACGGGAGAATTCTTCCTCCAGAAACTTCGGATAAAGGTCCTTGATGAGGACCGGTTTCCCGTCCTTGATTCGTGCCTCGCGGGACGCCATGAAGTGCGTCGTATGTGTGCCGAACTGCACAAACTTCGCACCGGCGCCATAATGAAGCGCCGTCTTGACCGCGCGGGGATTAATTCCCCCGTAGCAAGAGTTGAGGATTATTCCGCCGTACACCTCGATGTCGGGCACACGCCGACGTACCAAATGGGCCGTCCCGCAGCTTTCCGAAAACACGTCCATGTAGACAATCGCGCGCATTCCGGCGGAACGGGCCTCTTCGGCGGCCTCGAATGGGTCGACACGACGGGGGCTCGAATTCAGGTGGGGACCGGCGTGGACGTGTATGTCGATTGCGCCATGAAGCAACTCACCGGTAAGCTCCATTGATCGCGTGCGAAACGTTTCATTGTGAACTGACATCTTCTCGCTGGCCTCCTCTGCGTTCCTGGGTTGTGGTATCATGTGACGGGCCGGAACCCGACTATTTGCTGAGATGCGCTTGTCGCTGGATGAAATCGCCCCCGGCACACACGATTCCGGAGAACTTCATGACACCGTCGCCGGCGCGTTCAGCGGGTGGACATGTCCAGGTTCCTGCCGCGTCGCGTCGAAACCCGGCATCAGCACGGCATGTTCGGGGGCAACCGAGCAGGTGAGTGTCTCTCCTTCTTCGACGAGTTCGTCCGGTAGACTGCGGCACACCAGCGTCTGTCCTTGCCAATCGAGTCGATATTCCACGAAGTCCCCGGCAAATGATCTGCGCACGACGCAAACCTCCCAGGCGTTGACTGCCTCGGGCGGGGCGCGATGTGTCAGCTTGAGATGCACACTCTTGATGGCCACGGACAATCGTTTCGATGCCACGTTCTTCGAATCGCACACGATGACACTGCCATTGTCCAGACGTACGCTTTCGAGACCCGCGCCCGCGTTTTCATCAATACGCTCCCCATGAACAATGTTCGAAGATCCAATAAAATCCGCGACAAACGGAGTGGCCGGTTCGTAGTAGATACCGACCGGATCTCCTTCCTGCTCTATATGACCGTTATTCATGACTATGAGGCGATCAGACATCGAGAGTGCCTCCTCCTGATCATGGGTCACGTAGATCGAGGTAATCCCCAGGCGTGCCTGCAACTGTTTCAACTCGTCGCGCATATGGTTTCTGAGTTTGGCATCCAGGTTCGAGAGAGGTTCGTCGAACAATAACAGTTTCGGCTCGAACACGAAACTGCGGGCCAAGGCAACTCTCTGCTGCTGCCCGCCGCTCAATAGAGGAGCTGGCCGATCCAGGAAGTCGCTCAACCCAACCAGGTCAAGCGCCTCCTCTACTCGAGTCCTGGCTTCCTTCTTGGAATACCGTCGCAACTGAAGGCCATAGACCACGTTCTCGTAAACGGTCATGTGCGGCCAGATCGCGTAGCTCTGGAATACCATTGAAAGGTCGCGCCGCTCGGTCGGAACATTGATGTTCTTTGCGTCGTCGAAGACCGTGCCGCCAAGCACCGAAATTCGGCCACTCGATGGAGTCTCCAGCCCGGCGATGGCCCGGAGTGTCGTCGTCTTGCCGCATCCGCTCGGCCCCAGCAAGGCAACGAACTCACCGGCTTCTGCAAAGAAACTGACGCGATCAACTGCTGTGATCGTGTCGTAGGCTACGACAAGGTCCTCGACTTCAAGAGCTAGCATGGATCTGCCTCCATGGGTTTCCACGTTGTTCGCACAACGCCCGGTGCCGCCGCGGTCATTTCCCTGGGCGCATGTTTATCGCAAGCGGGCTTGGGTGGACACCGCCACCCCACGCCAAACGAGCTGAAATCGTGATTTGGCAACCCTTCCGCTTCGAGGTCCGTTCGGCATGGCCATCGATCGCCAATGTGCGGGCGGCGTTTCGAAAGCCCGCGGATTCGAAGCGGGCGCGGCCACGGACCACCCGTTTCCTGACCAGGCGGCTGAACGCCCTGCCAGCGCAGTTGGTCCAGGACGAATTGGCCACGGCGCGCGGTGTCCGCCAGCCCCATGACCGGAACCGCGACGTGAAGTGGTTCGACAGGAACCGGAAGTCGTGATTCATCCGCGGGTCCGCTCCCCTGAGCCGCGCGGGCACAGGTCGATCCGTATCTCCTTGCAACCCCCCGGAAAACGGCAGAAGGGGGGCGGAGCAGCCGCGCTGCCTGCAGGCATGCCCGATGATCCGATGCCTGGTGGCTGCGAATTTCCAGTCGAGACCGACAAGAGCCGAGATCACTCGAACGACTTCTGTGCCCCGTGAGATGACCGCCGCCCGGGTGATGCTCCCGCTTTCAGGGGTTTCCTGGCCGCGACCGCGGCGGCTTAGGAGCGCGCGCGGATTCTTCTCGTGCATCACCCTGCACGAACTCTTGCCGAAATCACGTATTCCGAGACCGACCTGAAACCAAACCTGGTCCCTGCACTGTTTCCCGCTCCCCACCCACGCGGATGCCGCGAGGCTGACCCCGGCGATCCACGGAAGAGCCCCCCGGGCGGTTTCTTGCTTCGGCGCAGGTGTCGTGCCAACGGGCGCACGGCGCCAGCCTGCTGCCCGGGTGGCATTTCGTGGCTGACGGGGACACGCAGGACTCCAACAGGGCGCGTAGCCACATGAGCCACCATCGGCACACCGCGTTCCCCCGGACCTAGCGGCGATCATCTCCATGACCACCGCTGTTCCGTCTGGCCTGACGGTTCCGTCCCGGTTCCAAAGATATTTGACTGTATGGTCAATTTAGCAAACCGCCTCCAGACGCTAGTCAGGTCCATTGTCGCCGGTATGCCCACCCCGGTTCCCGAGGAACGTCAATCCCGGCAGCGGCCTTCTCACGCCACTGCCTGAGCCGGAATTCCTCCTCGACCCCTGTCGCGACAAGAACACCTCCAACCGCTGCAATCTTCGCAGTGTCATTGGTCATATTTCGATATTCCGGGGATACGTCGCCCGGGGCCAATTCCATGTCCGGGGACACCGGGTCAGCCAGAGTGCACATTACTTCAGAGTTCCATGGTCTTTACACCGCCAATGCGGCGAATCATCAGCAGAAACACGAAGATCAGCGCGGTTTGAATCATCGACAGGGCCGCCACAAGCGTGAACGAACTGCCGATCCACAGGTCGAACACCTGGACCGAAAGGACCATCGTCCTGCTGTTCACAAGCAGCGCCGATGCGGACAGTTCCTTGATCATGGAGACGAACAGCAGAGTCCAGCCGGCCCACAATCCGGGCTTCAGGAGTGGAAGCGTTACGGTGCGCAGGACTCGGGTCCACTTTGCTCCGCACACGCTCGCACATTCTTCCAGGCTTGGATCGATCTGAACCAGGTTGCTGCCCACGGCCCTGATTCCATAGGGAAGGAAAACGGTGACATAGGCGATCAGGACGATCCAGATTGTTCCGTACAGGGGGATGTGAGAGATGCGGATCCATGCCCACAGGAGCCCCAGGGAAAACACCATTCCAGGTATGGCGATTGGCACCATCGCGACATACTCGAGGAGCTTCCGGCCCCGCAGCTTTGTGCGATGAACGATCCACGCAACGGCACCGCAGATGGCAAGGGCAATCGTCGCTCCGCTGAACGCAATTCCGATCGTATTGCGGATAGAGACCTTCGTCGTTGACAGATCAAAGAGAACGTAGCGATAGTTTTCAAGCGTATAGACGGCCCCGCCCAGCGTGCTGGTCACATACTTGAGTAGCGATGAGAACACGATGGCGCCCATCGGAAGCACAACGACAACCGCGACAAAACCGAAACCGAAGAAGAAAAGTGGCCATTTCCAAACTCCGACGTCCAGGAGTTTCGGGCGGAAGCCGCGCCCTGTCACCGTGACGTAACTGCGCGTACCAAGAACCTTGAACTGGAGGTAGACGCCGACGACCGTCACCAGGAACAACGAGAGACCCATTGCCGAGGCAGCACCGTAGTTCGGCAAGAAGCCGGCGACGTGTTGATAGATGCGAGTTGTGAGAACGAGATAGCCGTGCGGCATACCCAGCACGGCAGGGACGCCGAATTGACCGATTGACAGGACAAATACCAACAATGAGCTTCCGACAATGGCCGGCTTTATCAGGGGCAACGTGATTCTGAGTGCTGTCTTTAGATTGCCCCCGCCAAGAATTTTGGATCCTTCCTCCAGGGCAGGATCCATGGACCGCAAGGCCCCGGCAGCGAACATGTACGTGAACGGTACATAATAAATTCCAGTTACAAATACGATGCCCCAAGGCGTGTAAATGTTAAGTGGCCCTTCATCGAGGCCAAATATCGAGGCGATAATGTTGTTCAGCAATCCCCCTCTTCCGGGCGAAGCCAGGATCGCCCAACCGACCGCTCCGAGCAGCGGCGTTATGAAGAAGGGGACGAGAATGAGCTTGTCGAGGGCACCGCGCCACAGGATGTTCGTCCGAGTGGTAATCCAGGCGAGACTAACTCCCAGCACGACCGCCAACAAGGTCGATCCAACGCCGACAACGGCGCTGTTGCGCACCAGTTCCAATTCGCTGAAGAGAGCGGCGTAGCCCTGAAAGGTGTCCGCGCCGCTCCCTGTTACTGCCCGCTTGCCCAGGAAGCTCCCAATCACGAGCCAAACGAGCGGGTAGAGAACCAGGAACGTTACCACGACAGCCACGACGCCGAGAACCACCCCTTTGGTGGAAACCAGGCTTCTCATGGATGCGAGCCACCGTGTCCCGGCACTCATCGTGCCGTCGGCCATCCCCGGCGCAGTGTTGATCAACGCGGGCTTAGGAGCCCGTGATTGACTTCCACTCCTCGATGAACTCTCTCTTCGTATTTATGAAACTCCGAAACGAGTCCGGCGGAATCGAATTGATCTCGGAGAACGGGGGATTCCCGGCAGGTGTCGGTGCATCTGGCCGTCCCGAATAGTCGCCGATACCCTCGACCACAACCTTTTGCCCCTCGAGCGACAGTGCCCAATCGACGAACAGTC
The DNA here is from genome assembly GCA_965222665.1 of Rhodobacterales bacterium. Lineage (GTDB taxonomy): Bacteria > Pseudomonadota > Alphaproteobacteria > Rhodobacterales > CAZPXZ01 > CAZPXZ01. Next base: position 1,753,879 of record CBDCUM010000012.1, on the reverse strand, counting down.
GAGCGGCGTTCGGATGGGGAGCCGTTCTCATGACCGCAATGGGCTGAACGGCGATCGGGATGCCTTCCTCGGGATACACTCCCTTGAAGGGAGCCCCCTGTTTCACCTGGTAGGAGGCTATGTGGTAGCTGTAGGCCATCCCGGCGATCAGCATCTCGTTCCGCAGCACGGCTTCGATGGTCTGCGGAGGACCGGAATACGCCGAGGGTTCATTCTTGGCGACATCATCCCAAAAGTCCTCGCCCATGATCTCTCGCAGCACGTACCACTCAACATGCTGTGTGCCGGTCGTGCCGTCCTGGAACGCAACCTTACCCTTGAAGGCAGGATCTCTCAGGGCATTCCAGCTCGTCGGTGCCGTGTCAGGATCGAGCGTCTCTGGATTGTAGCCGAGCAGCAGGGCCGTCAGCCGCCATGCAGTCCAGATCCCGGGATCCTTGAGCCCGTCGGAATAGGCGTCCTGCTCGGGAGTATAGTACTCGGCAAACCAATTCTCGTCGTTCATGGCCAGGAATTGACCGACGTCCCCACTCTGAAACACGTCCGCCCTATGTATCCCCGCCGCCACTTCCGACTCAAGTTGCGCTTGAAGGCGACCCGCCGAGTTTCGTGTCCACTCGCTCACATCGATAAAGGGATACTTCTCGCTGAATGCCTTCAAGGCCTTGACGACCAGACCTTCCGGCGCGCCCGTGTACCAAACGAGCTTACCCTCCGCCCTGGCAGCTTCTATAAGCGCATCACGATCAAACGCCGTGGCGGTTCCCGCAGACAGCGTTGCAAGCAGTGCCACCAGAATTAATTTTCGTGCAGTAAGTATGATATTCGTCATTTGTGTTCCTCCCTGGTTCTTAATGTCCTTTGGGCTGAATTTGATGGCTCAACACATGAAATTGCATATTGCACACATCCGATCCGGCGTCGCAAGACACCGGTATACCGTGCGCTCCCCATCAAAAACTGCACCAGATCGACAGACCTGAATGATCGCAAAGAACCTGCCTTCTGTCAATTGTACTCGTGCTACCCCAGCAGTTCCAATTTTGGAATCTGACTTTTCTTATGCGTTGATATATTGTGGGTTTTCGGACGGCCCCAAAAATGCTCTCACGCAGAATACAGGCATCGACACGGTAATTCCGGGGGTGCACATTCTCTATGGAGTAATACGGTTTAAGTGTTAGCAATGAGTTAGGCGTTCAGATCGGGACCCGCAAGGGGTGATTTGGACGACTGTCATCTGGGATTGCGCGATTGGAGTTGCACACTGGTAGGTGCCGGCGCTTCCTCAAGGCCGCCTCGATCCGGATCCGGAACCTGAGGCGCTGCGCCGAGCGCCGGTGCGAGATCCCCGTTCTTCCCGAACTGCTTCACGCTCCCGAGCCCGTCCACGCGCATGATCCAGTCGGTTCCTGGCGACCCTGGCTGGGCATACAGGCTCTCTTCGGATGACCTTCGCGGGCTGTCACCACTGATTTGCGCGCAAATCAACCCCTATGGCCGCTTCAAAATCGATCTTGACCGGCGCATCGACGTCGAGAGAACGGCCGCATGATCGTCATTGTGGGCATACTCATCGTGAACGCACCGAATGAACACCCCGCGCCTGCATTTCGCTGTTCATTTTGGTGGTTTCCGGGTTAATGGACAGTCCAGGTCAGGGGCGTACCCAAAATGAAGAATTCAACCGCCCGCATCGGCTATGCCAGGGTCTCGACCGTGGACCAGAACCTCGATGCCCAGATCGCGGCACTTGAGGCCGCAGGATGCACCATGATCCGCACCGAGAACCGCGACGGCGCCACCCTCACCGGTCGTCGCGAGCTCGGGATCATCCTCGATTTCATCCATCAGGGCGAGACGCTGGTGGTCACGCGCATCGACCGGCTGGCGCGCTCCATGCACGATCTTCAAGTCATCGTCGCGACACTCAAGGTCCCCTGGGTGGACGTACGCACGTGCATGGGTTCTTGGACGCCGCGGAGCCTGACCGCCCTCACGAATACGGACGGCTTAGTGTTGCCTTCGACCACGGGGACGGTCTCGGCACTCCGAAAGTCAGCTATTTCGTCGCTCATTAGCCCTGCCCACGCGCACCGCTACCGACGCTTCGCCCATCCCCTCGCGGGAACCGACGCACGGCTCGCGGCAAAAGTGGCTCGTTACACCTTCCTTTCCGCCGGACTTGCACCGGCTGTCCACGCCAGAGTTAGCCTGGCGCACCCCCGGCGTCATCCTCCGGCAAGGCCGCGCCGCCGATCCGCTGACCCGCAAGGCTCGCTTCCATGCCCGGCTTCGCCCCTTTCAACCTCCCACACTTATATAGTGCTTGCCCAAAAACCGATAAGAGTTATACTGATCAATGAGTTAGGTTCTAGATCCGATGGCGAAGTTTGCGCTGTTGCCACGAGATCGTCCGTTGGGCGGAGTTTGAGCCTGGTATAGTCTGGACTGACCTTTTGTCATCAATTCGCTTGTTTTGGCAATGAGTTAAAGTGCCGGTATCGGAGGCCGGGCGCTTTCGATGTTGCTCTTGCAGCGAAGTCCTTGTGCCCGCGGCGCGTTCAAAATTCCGGAATCTTCGCAAAGGAGTTCGGTATGAAGAAGCTGCGCCGCTTTGATCCGGGACAGGAGGGGATGAGGGTCGGGGATGTGTGGATTGACGCGAGGTCTCGAGACGACATTCCCAAGCTTCTGGGCGGCCTGCGGGACGTATACTTGAATGTCGAACTGCGGGAAGCGGTATTCCGGCTCCTGGAGGAGCGGATCGGGGGGGATGGCAATCGGGATGCTGTCGGTCCGGGGGTGTCCCTGTGGACGATTTTCGTGCTTGGGATGCTGAAGCGGAGACTTGGCTGCGACTTCGACCGGCTTCGGGAACACGCCGACACGCACCTGGTGCTGCGCCAACTGCTCGGGCACGGCGAGTATGACCCGGTGGAGTATTCCTACGACACGGTGCTGCGGGATATTTCGTTACTGGACGAGGACACGCTGCGAGCGATCAGGGACCTGGCGGGACGGTCCGGAATCCGGTTGTTCCGGGGTTGAACGGGGCATTTCCGGGGTTGCGCAGGCAGCATTTATCATTATACTGTACAAATAGTTAGATCGTATCCCGGGAAGCGGGACGCGGTGTGCTTCCGGGCAGTGGTCCGGAGTGGCGCGCTGCGGATTCCGGGATCTTTGCGTGGGAGTTTCAGACTTCCTGACCTCGTGCGCTAATTGAAGGCGGGCTTGGCGATCGTTTTGCTCGTGATTTCCAGCAGTTAGGAGACATTTGAGGGGTTGACCGATCTACGGAGAGTGGCTATAATACTGTGCACCCGATATCGACCGTGGAGACTCCCTTGAACACGCTTCCGATGCCTCCTGCCGAGGCGATCCAGATCGGCGAATCCTGCTTTTCGCACGCGGTCGAGGACGGCCGGCGGGTCTACTTCAGCAACCTGGCGCCGTTCGATTCCCACGAAGTTTCGGACAACCGAGCGCGACAGCTGCGGATTGCGCGGTTTGCCGAGCACGGTGTGCTACGCAGGGATCTGGCGGCGGCGTTTGGCGTGAACCGTTCGACGGTGCAGCGGGCAGTGAACCAGCTCCGGAGGCAGGGCGAGGCCGGTTTTCTTACGCCGCGACGGAGGCGCGGGCCGAGCGCGATCGACGCCGCGACGGCGCGGGAGGCGGAGCGGCTTCTGGCCTCGGGGCTGAGCGGCCGGGCGGTTGCGCGAAAGCTGGGGATCCGGCCGAGCACGTTCAGCCTCAACCGCCGGTCGGGTGTTATCAGAGGGGGGACGCCGAACCGGGCCGTGCCGGCGCAGGCGACAGCGTCGACGGAGCCGCAGGCGACGGCAGTGCTGGAGCCGCCGGTGGTCGCGTCGACGGAGCCACAGGCGGCGGCAGCGCCGGAGCCGAGGGTGGAGCGGAGCGAACGGGACGCACGCGACCGCGAGGCGCCGATGGGTCGGGGCACCCGGGACACGGCGGGGCGGATGCTGGCGGCAACGGGACATCTGACGGAGATGCGGCCGCAGTTTGCGGAGCCGCTGTCGGCGGTTGCCGGCGGCGGCGTGCTGGCCGGGCTGCCGATGCTGCTCAAGGAGGGGCTTCTGGACCGCGCGCGGGAGTTCCTGTCGCTGCCCAAGGGATACTACGGTTTGACCACGGTTCTGCTGTTCCTGGCCTTCCTCACCCTGGCCCGGGTGCGCAATCCGGAGGCACTGCGGCACCAGGCGCCCGGGGAATGGGGCGCCATCCTGGGCCTGGACCGCTGCCCGGAGGTGAAGACGCTGCGGGGCAAGATCAAGGCGTTGGGGCGAGACGTGCAACGGGTGCGGGACTGGCAAGCTTCCCTGGCCGCGGGATGGATGGCGGAAGAACCGGACGTGTGTGCGACCCTGTCGGTGGATGGCCACGTCAAGGTGTATTCCGGCCGCAAGGGAAAATTGCCCAAGCATTACGTGGCGCGCCAGAAACTCTGCCTGCCTGCCTCCACGAGCTACTGGATCAACGCGCTCGGCGGCAAGCCGTTCCTGTGCCTGAACAAGGCGCTGGATCCGACCATGACCCACGCGCTGGAGAAGGACATCCTGCCCGCGCTGGAGAAACTGGGCATGCTGGGCCCGGATGCACCGGACCTCACCGTCCCGGACGCCGGCGAGCCCGCCCTGACGCTGGTCTTCGACCGGGAAGGCTGGAGCCCTGCCCTGTTCCGGCGCCTCGCCCGGCGCGGGGTTGCTGTGATCACCTGGCACAAGGGCTTCAAGGGGGAGGCCTGGCCGGAGGCGGACTTCCGCACCGTCACGGTGCCCATCCACGGGCCGGGAAGCACCCGCAGCGCCACCGTCCGCCTCGCCGAGAAGAGCGTGATCCTGAGCAAGGGGCCCGAAGTCCGCCAGATCCGGCGCCTGCTGGAGAATGGCCGCCAGGTGCCCCTCATCACCACCGACCCCCGCATGCCCATGGAGCGGGCCGCCAGCGCCCTGTTCTCCCGATGGTCGCAGGAGAACTTCTTCAAATACATGCGCGAGGAGTTCAATCTCGACGCGCTGGCGGTCCACGGTTTGGAAGCACAGGATCCCGACGCCCGCATCGTCAACCCGCGCTGGCGCGCAATCGACCGCAATGTCCAGCGCTTCCGGCAGCGCCTTGGCACCCTGCGCAACCGGATCGCCGACCTGTCCAGGGGAACCCCGACCCGCGAAGCCGAAGAGGCCGTCCGGCGCCTGCAGGCCCAAAGCGACGCTCTCGACGCCGAGCGTGAAGCCCTCAAGCTGCAGCGCCGCGATACACCGCGACATATCGCGGTCGCCGAACTCGACACGAACGAGGCACTCGACGCGCTCCCCGAAGGCGAGAAACTCCTCCTCGATATAATCCGCATGATCGCCTACCGCGCTGAAACCCGCATGATGCCCGCCGTTGCCCAGACCCAGGGCAAGATCCAGCGCCCCCGCCGGCACTTGCGCGCACTTCTACGGGCCGACGCCGACGTCATCCCGGAGCACGGCAACGGCATCCTCCGCGTTCGCATACTCGGCACCGCCAGCGATGCCGGCGACAACGCCATCGCAAGCCTCCTCGAAGAACTCAACCAGACACGGACCGTCTTCCCCGGTACCAACATGCACATGGTCTATGAACTACCCGGAAAAATCGCCGAGCCCCACTTCGCGGGTGCAAAAACATGACACTCTCTCGAGTTCGAGGTCAGGAAGTCTGAGTTTGCGATGCGGAAGCTGGGGCGTTTTGAGCCGATGCTCGGCCGGGCGGAGATTGGGGGGATCCAGATTGACGTGAAGTCGCGGGACGACATCCCGGCGATCCTGCTTGGCCTGCAGGGCCTGTATTTGAATGAGGCGGTGCGGGAGGCGGTTTTCGAGCTTCTGCTGGACCGGTTCGGGGAAGACCGCGATCTGACGGTCGGCCGTCCGGGGATGGAACTGTGGACGGTTCTCGTACTCGCGGTGCTGAAGCAAGGCCTTGGCTGCGACTTCGACCGGCTTCATGAACACGCCAACACGCACGTGGTGCTTCGCCAGCTGCTCGGGGACAGCGATTTGGACCCGGTGACGTATTCCTATGACCAGGTGATGCGGAATGTCTCGCTGCTGGACGAGGACACGCTGCGAGACATCAACGAACTGGTGGTGCGGCACGGTCACGACCTTTGCGGCCACGACGCTGGCGAGCAGTTGGCGGGCCGGTGCGACACCTTTGTCGTCGAGACGGATGTCCACTATCCCACCGACCGCAACCTGCTCTGGGACGCAGCCCGGGTGATGATACGGATCGCGGCCGAGCTGGCGGACGAATGGAACCTGACGGGCTGGCGCCAAGTCAAGCATCTTACGGTGACACTCCGGCGGCTGTATCAGCGGGTGGCGAGCACCCGGCGCTCGGAGGCCTGGCGGGAGGACGTCGACGCGTTCCTGGCCAAGTGCGAGGAACTTCTGGCGAAGGCGGAGGCCACGCGGGCCAGCCTGCTGGAGCGGGGCGCCCGGCCGGAGGAGCTCAAGGAACTCGACCGGTACATCGCGCATACGAAGCGCCAGATCGACCAGACGGACCGGAGGATCCTGCAGAGGGAGGAGATCCCCCAGAAGGAGAAGGTCTTTTCGGTCTTCGAGGAACATACGCGGTGGAACAGCAAGGGGAAGGCGGGCGTCCCCGTGGAACTGGGCGTTCCCGTCGCGATCGTCGAGGACCACCTCCTCGAGCACCGGATCCTGTGGGAGGGGAGCGACACCGATGCCGCGGTTCCCGTCATCGTGGCCACGCGGGAGCGCTTCCCGGAACTCGTCGCCTGCAGTTTCGACCGCGGCTTTCACAGCCCGCAAAACCAGGCCGCCCTCGGCGACACGCTGGAACTCAACGCCATGCCCGCCAAGGGCCGCCTGCCCGCCAGCCGCCGCGAACACGAGGCGCAGCCGGACTTCGCACTGGCGCGCCAGCAGCATCCCGCCGTCGAGTCGGCAATCAACAATCTCGAGCAGCGCGGCCTGGACCGGGTGCGCACCCATGGCAAGGCTGGCTTCGCCCGCACGGTCGCCTTGTCCATCCTCGCTGCAAATGTGCTCCGTGTCGGTTTCTTGATCCGCGCACGGGAACGCGCACGACTCAAGTTCCTGCAACGAAAAGCTGCCTGACGTCGCCGGGAAACCGCGCCAGCGCAGCCCGGACCGGGCTGCCGGCGGCTCTCCATGCCCGATACTTCCAGAAATCACCAATATGGGCGCCAAAATCCCCGCCCGCCCGCCGTTTACCCCCAAATGTCGCTGACCAGGTCCACTTGACCCTGAATCCACCTGTCAGGTCGGGGTCAAACTTGACGGCAGAAGCCGGCTCAAACTCCAAAAAGGGGGTTTTTCGGCAGACACTATATAGGTGATCCTATTCCAGCTTTTTCTCGCCGAGCGCGTCGCGCACCTGCACCGCCCAGTTCAGCCTTTCGAGCCCCTGCCAGACCTTTTTCGCACCCGGCAGCGGCTGCCGTGTTGTGGCATGGGCCCCGACGAGGCGCCCGATGTCGATGACGACGGTCTGGATGTCGGGCGTCTGCCCGGCAGGCCTCCTGCGGACGTCTCGGTGACCCTGCGCCTCCAGCATCGTCTGGAGCAGGTCGATGTCCTCCTCCGGAAAGACCTCGGTCGCCGGGGTCTCGGGGCGCTCCTGCGCGAGGATTGTCAGGTCGGCGACATGGCAGGCCGTTATGGCGTCGAAGGCGATGCACTTGCGCAGGTCGTCGGCATGGTCCAGCCGGCGGTCCTTGATCCGCGTTCCCGTCTTCAGCGTGCGGAACCAGGTCTCGAGGGTCCAGCGCCTGCGGTACCAGTCCAGCACGGTTGCGGCGTGCACGGCGGCGACCTCCCCGTCGGCGGGGCGTTCGGTGGTCAGCAGCAGCCAGCAGAGCGGGTCGTCGCCGTCGGCGGTCCCGGTCTCCGTGGCCGAGACTGCGAGCATGGGCAGCGGCTTCGCACCACGGTCCCGATGCGGCGGCAGCAGTTCGACCTCCGTCGTGCGGATCTCCAGGCGGGCGACGCGCTCCTTGCGGGCGCGGGGGCCGCCAGCGGCCGGGATCGTCAGTTCCGTCACCGCGACGGGCGACCGGGCGGCGACATGCTCCCACAGGCACTCCTTCCCGCCGCCGGGCGTCCGCACCCGCTGCTTCGCCGAGCGGCTGGCGCGCACCAGCAACGGGATCCCCTCGTCCCCGGCATGGGCGAGCATGTCCCAGAAGTCACCCTCACGGTCGCAGACGGAGATCACCCGCGTGCCCGGGCAGGCCTCCGCGAGCTCCCGCGCCCGCTCGAGCCCCAGGAGCCAGCGGCGGCTGTCCGCCTCGGGATCCTCCCGGAAGGCCGCGTCCATCGTGAACAGGCCCAGGGGCCGGCCCTCCGGCGTCACCGCCAGCCCGGCATGGGCCAGGATGCCCTTGCTACCCTTGCCGCCGCCGCCGAGCTCGGCAAGACCCTCCGTGGCCTCCAGGCCCGTGTAGTTCAGCGCCGTCGTGTCCTGCATGGCGAGAACCACAGCCTCCCCCCGGCAGCGGTCGGCGGTCGCTTCGCAGTGCGGCTCGAGAATGTGCTCCATGGAGATCCTCGGGTTCGACAGCAGGCGGTAGGCGGCCTTCTGTTCCGCCTTCTCCGGAAAGATGACCGGCAGGTCCTCGCCCATGCTCTTCAGCCAAGACCGGCCCATCCGGACGATGCGGTCGCGCACCCGCCCGTCGGTGTGGCACGTGCGGCCGTACTCCCTCTGCGCCCAGTCCGCGTCCGCGCCGTCGAAGGCACCCGCCAGCGCGCCGACCGGGCGGCGTTCCACATGGCGCAGCGCCTCCCGCCAGCCGTCCTCTAGGGCGGTCGCCCGCACCGTGCCGGCCCCGCCCCTGCGGCCGCTGGTCCACCCGATGACAGTCCAGCCGGCGCGTTGGTAACAGTATCCGCTGTGTTCCGCGCCGACATGGGTGTAGGCCGCCACCGGACGTACCGAATAGCGGGACTCCCAGTCGTCCGCCACCCTCTGCGTGGCCATGCGCAGGATCTGCGACGCCAGCGCCTGGACCCGCACGCCGGGAAGAAGCAGGAAGCGATGGTTGCAGAGGACGCGCCCGATGTTGGCAGCGCGGGCGTCCGCGGACCATCCGATCCATTCGTCCCGCGCACGAAGCTGCCAGGTCGCCGACCCGAAGCCGATTCCGCCAAGGACGCCGTGACGCTCCGAGCGGATCCAGTAGCGCATCTGGCCGCCGGGAGGCCGCGCCCATCCCAGCCGATGATGCTCCTCCATCATCGCCTCCCAAAGCCGGCGGTCATCGGCATCGCCCACCGGATCAAGCGAGACCGGGCCAAGCTCCTCCAGCGGGAAGGTCAGCCTGGTGTCGGGAACGTCGCCCGACGGGACGGCGGGAGCGGTGGCCGGATCCGGCACGTCGCGTGCCGGCGGAAGCTCAAGCCCCAGACGCTCCGCGAGCGTCGGCAGCGCCTTCGCCGCCGCCGAAAGGCACAGGCCGTCAAGCGGATTGCGCCAGCCGGTGCGCTCGCACAGATCCCGGGCCAGGGCGTGACGGGTGAAGTCGCCGAAACGCAAGGCGTCGGCCAACCAGTCAAGCGTCTGCGAATCAAAATGGCGGAGACCGACCTGCATACCTTACTGAATACACGAACCAGATCACCTATACAAGTATGGGATGTTGAAAGGCTTCGCCCCGGCCTCCCGCCGGGCTTCCACCGCATCCAGCACATGCTCCGCGACGGTGCGCCCGAAGCGGGCGATCCACGCCTTCGGCATCGCACCGTTGTTGTTGATGGTCCCCGTCGCCTCGGCGTCGGCGAGCTTCACCCGCGCCGGGGCCGGGTTCGAGAGTGTCAGCGTCAACGTCTCGCTGCCTTCGTCCAGCTCGTCGTCGAGCACCGGCACCGCGACCGTCTTCGAGGTCTCGCCCACGGCGAAGGTGAGCGTGCCGCTCGTGTTCGTATAGTCCGCCCCCGCGCTCGCGCTGCCGTCTGCGGTCCCGTACTCGACCGTCACCGTCTCCATGAGCCGCCGGCTCAGGGTCACCGTGAAGTCGAGCACCGCGCCCGAGTCCTCGTCGACCTCGGCGTCGGCGACCGACAGCGTGGCCGGGCCGGCGATGGTCGCCTGCAGTCCGCCCCCGAGCTTCCGCCCGTCGGACGTGCAGACCCCGGGCGTGCCCGCGCAGTCCGTGGTCGCGCGCACCGTGAGCGTCACGTCGCCGAAGCCCGAGGGTTCGACACGAATCCCCCAGCCTTCGTTGTTGCCCTTCTGGAGGCGCCGCGCGCGGCCGATGGTGCCGCCGCTCACGTTGAAGAGCCCGTTCCGCACCGTGCGGTAGCTCAAGCCCGCCGGCGCCGCGCTCAGCCGGAACCGGAGCTCGAACGGACTCGTCCCGTCATGCTCGGCCGGCACGTTGGAGAACGATGCCGTCAAGGGCACTTCGGGAGGCGGTTCCGTGGAGCTTGTACCGGGCACCGTCGCCTCGGCGGCCTGCGCCAGCGGCCGCCCACCGATGCAGACCGCGTTCGGGCTGCCGCAGGGCCGCGCCGGCAGCCGGATCCGGACATCGCCCGCGCCGGACGGCGCCACCGTCACGCGCCAGCCCAGGTTGCTGCCGGGAGTGCTGCGCGCCGCGCGCGTCACCGTGCCGCCCTCAACTTCCAGCAGCCCGCCGGCGACCGTCCGGAAGCTCAGCCCCTCGGGTTCTGCATTGAAATGCAGCTCGACCGTGAACGCGCCCGATTCGTCGTGGCTCGCCGGCACGCCCTCGAAGCGCGCGCCCGGGCCCTGCCGGCCGCCGCGCAACGAAAATGTGTGCTGCACCGTGCCTCTGTGCCCGAGCCACGCGTCCGCGCGCGTCGCCATGCTACGGATGGCGCTGCCATTGAGCGCCAGGCTGTCCGGCGCAATTGTAATCACGCCGCGGCCGCGGTGCGTGCCGTGGTGCGCGCCGCCCACGACCAGCGTGTCGCCTGCGACCAACGTGTAGCCGAACACCAATTCCTTCGTGCGGCTGCCGCGCAGATACCTCGCGGTCCGTGTCGCCGCCGGCCTGTCGAACCCGATCTCGACCAAAGGCCGGCCGATCCAGCTGGACACCACGACCGCCTCGCTGAAGGTGAACGTCACCCTCACCGTCTCGCCCTCGTTCCAGAGCCCGTCGCCACCCGCCTCGCGTGTGCCGACCGCGGGAGGGCCCGCCACACGCGGGACGCCCGCCGGCGCGCCACTGTCGGTGACCGTCACCGTGGCCGAAGCCGGGCTGCGGAGAGTATAAGTTGGCGGATCGGCCGTATCCGCCACCAGCGTCACCTTGACCGCCTTGCCGGCCCTCCCGTCGACCCCCTCCTCTGCGGTCGGCAAAAGCAGGCTGGCTATCCCATGCCCCGCCCTGATGGTCGCTCTCGTCGGCGGCGTCGAGGTGGAGAGTACGCCCGACTCGCTCTCCACCAGGACCGCGACTGTCAGTGCACCCCTCGGGCCTCCCCCCGTCCGGAGCAGGGTGAAATTGGCCTGTTCGCCCTCACGCACCGAAGGGGTCAACGCGTAGATCGACACCTCGGGCAGGGACGGGACGTTGGGGGCGGTGTTGCTCCTGGCACTGCCGTTGATGACCATTACCAAAGAGATAGTAGACGTACTCCACACTTGCCCCTCGTTACTTCTCCAGCTCACCCCGTTGCCGATGCTCCAGCCGGTCGCGCCCGTCTGGCCGTAACCTTCCGTTGACGCGTAAGAGGCCCGACTTGAGATCCCCTCGTTCACCGATATCCAGTAGGTTGTGCTTCCCTCAAGGGTCGTATCGGACGGCGCCGTGAACGTGTTGAGCGCGTCTGGCGTCAGGGTCGGGTTTGTGAGGGTCTGCACCACGTCGCCCGGTGCGCCGCTGTTGTCCTCCCTGATCTTGACACTCGTGGTTCCGCTGCTCCGGCTCGTAAGACGTATCTGCACATTGGTGATTGTGTAGCCGCCGACGTTCGCGCCTGTTTCGAAGCTCTGAGCCAGAAAGACGTTGCTCCCGGAGTTAGTACGGGTCTCCCCCGTGTTGCTTACCAGCACATCGGCTCGGGCCGTTCCGGCGATGCAAAACGCGGTGAACGACAGCAGCGCGATGCCTGCCAGGGTGCGCAGCCTTGCGGACAGTGCGCGGTGCCAGCAGGCGGACGCAGGCGTGTGCGAGCGATCGTTGCGGGTTCCTTGAGCCGTCTCGTGTCGTCCGGGTTTCTGCTTCGCCCCGCCCGAAAACGGGTGCTCACCCAAGCCTACGCTCCGAACGTTTCCAGCATCTTTGCTTCCGCTCGCGCCCTGCATGTCGACTCGGCCCATCTTGCCTGCCATGTCCATGTCCCTCTCTTCGTGCCGGTCCATCCGGCGCTGCTGTCCTCGCGGTTCGCGCGTGCCCCTGGTTTCGTGAAGTCCGGCCGTCGGCTCCGCTGACCGGTCCTCGGCTTCGCAGACGAGCGGGCGCGTCTGGTTGGAACGCCCGCCTGCGGCGACCAGAAGCCGTGTCAGTGCGCCGCGCGCTCGCCCGGTGCGGGGCGGAACGATGTTCCGGGTATCTTGTCCTGTAGTGGCTACAGGAGATTGCGCTGCCGGTGTCCGGCGATAAAAGATTCGGAATCGGGTGCGGTGGGCCGCGACCGGACACGGAAGCGGACTCCGGATCACCGCCGCCCCGGTGTGGATGCAGGCGGCCGTCGCCCCGGCGCTCGCCCGACACCGCGGGGCGCTGCCCGGCGTCGAGCTGGCGCTGCGCACGGCGCCGTTGGCCGACAGCGAAGCCGCGAGGCGGCGGAAAAGGCCCATGTCGCCCGCGCGGTTGCGCCGGCCGCGCGGGAACCGGGAGACGGGTGGGAGGAGCCCGAAACCGCCGGGCCCGTGCGCCCCGGCGCGCGATGACCCCGACACACTCGGCAGCGCCCCCGCAAGGCGTCGCAGCCACGGCCCGGCCGCCGCGAGAGACCGCAGCCATGACCGGTCTGCCCCGGAACTCGCCCGACAGACCACCATCGCAGGGCTGAATTCGACTCGCCCCCGTTCTCCGATCGCGCCCGCATCACACATGGCCAACCCTCGTTTTTACGCTCAACAACTGTTAGCAGTTATAATGAATATCATATAGTGCTTGTATTGTCTTAACGGATTATTCGAGAACAGGACAATCTCAATTTCTTGTCGTCGAATCCGTGTGCGCCCTGGAAGGCGTTGAGCGGAGCATTTCTGGATTGCCGCTGGCCTGTCGCGGATTGATGGGAGTGTGCAGCAGGGCGTTGAAGGGGGGTTGCTGGCGCACCGCCGCGGGGTTGGAAAGGGTTAGGTTCAGACCTCAGGAATGAGCACCATTCTCGATGCACTCAACTCTAGAGTCGGTCGGGGTTTTTGATCGCCAGGAACTATGAGCGCAAAACTCCGTTAGATTTGGATTTGAGGTTCCGTCGCTGAGGGGTTTGGGTGCCCTAGCGTAGCGGGCAAGTCCGGGATATTGAAGAGCTTTCCCATGTGTCTGGGATATTTCTGCGCGGCGTTTCGCGCGTCTTTTGCGTCCTTGCGGACTTGCCCCCTGTCGATGCAAGCGAAGCGCTTCGCCAAGGTGGTTTCTCCGTTCAGAATGATCTCCATATAGTGAGAGCTCTTCAGATTCTTCACCAAGGGCGCATCGGCGAGCATGGCGGTCAATCTGCGCGCCAATGCGCAGGTACCGCTTCTCCTGCGGTCGTCTCGTTTCAGGTCTCGGAAGAATTGCTCCATGAGATTGTTGGTGCGTTGCGGTTGAATCTGAACGCTTCCGTGAGCGCAATGAACGGTTATCGGGTCGGCAAAGAGCTTGTCCTGGTATTTGTCGATCTGTCGGACCATTTTCCCGTAGGTCTTGTCGGTGTCCGCGAGATGCCTGATCGCTCTGCTGTTTCGGAAAGCGGTCACCTTCTCCCGGATGGTTTGGAGATCCGTTTCGCCCGTGTCCTTGAGGCCGCCCTTGGTGTCTGGCAAGGCGATGCGCATCGCCTCGCGGAACTGTTCGAACACGATCATTCTGTGCTGCATCAGCGTCGCGATGTGTGACAAGTCCGGGTCCTTCAGGACCTGGCGCAGCGATGGAAGGGTGATCGTGCTGGCCATGGGTCCCGGCATTTGCGTCTTGATCTTTTTGAGAGCGGGCCAGGCATGCGCCAAGCGCTGATAAAGATTGAAATGAGGCCGATCGAAGGGGAATCCCAAGCCGTTTCCCTGGCTCTTGGCTTCCACAATCCATGCCGCGATCAGATAGGCTTCCACCGCTGGCGGCGGCCTCATCCCCTGCCGCTCCGCCTCGCCGGCGCGCAGATAGCGATGGAGGCTGCCAGTGTATTCCTGGTTGTTGTCAATGGCTGCCTTGAGTTCCCGCACCATGTTTCGCAGGGTTCCTCGAACGTTGTACGTCCTCAGGCGCCGCCGGATGGCGTTGTATGGGTCGGCCATCAAATCCTTGCCGATGTCTCTCAGGAAATGGAAATGGCAGACGGTGCCGGGAACTGCGGGAAAGACCTGTGCAACAGACTTCAGGATGGCGGTGCCCATGTCGTGAACCAGAGCAATGGGGTCCCCGTAGGCCGCCCGGACATCCTGGAGGAACGGAATGATCTGGTCGGAGTTTTCTGAAGGGATCTTGATGTTTCCGAGCACGATGCCGGACAATTCATCGATCGAACTCATCAGATGTGGGCTGTTTCCCTCGCAAGTGCCATCGAGATGCAGGATGTACCCGCCCCGCGACATCTGCATGAACTGTTTCAGCGATGCCTGGCTGTCCCGGTGCGCTCGGGACAGATAGACGATGAACTGCCGGCCAAGTACCTCGATCTCGCGCAACGAAATCGCGACATGGCGCAGCGCGAGCGCGGCCTGAACCGCCCGTTGGCTTTGACAGTGCTCGAACCGCGCCCGGCCCACATATTCGATCACGTCAAAACCGAACTTGCAGTGCGGCGCAACGAGGCGGTCGAGTTCGCCGGGCTTGACCACCCGCTTGCAGCGGCCACAGGCCCGGTACTTGAGGCGCGCATGGAACGTGCCGATATGGAGGGTTGCCACCGTGCGTCTTGCGGTCTTGTATGGCTTCAGCTCGCCGCCACAGGCGCAAGAGACCGCCCTCGGCTGAAAGTCGAACACCGGGGGGACGGGAAACAGATTGCCGGGGGCACAGGTCTCGATTTGTTGCTGGATCGCCCGTTGGAGTTCCTCGATCAGGAAGGAGGCACCGTTTTTTTTCCCGCCAACGCGGTGAGCACCTGATCGACCTGGGCCCGTGTCACGTATCGTCCCCGGCCGCGGAGCGCCTGTGTGATGGCGGCATGATCCAATTCCCATTGATGGCCGCGTATCGCCGTGGCCAGCACGTCGATGACCAACTCGCCAGGCAACGCGCCGCCGGTCCGGATGGCGCGGAACTGATGACGCGCCGCCATTTGTTCCTCGGCGCGGACCGGGTCCCCACTGAGATACACATAGACGCCGTCGAAAGCGTTGCGGGTGATCGTACCCTCGCGCACCAGAGCCAGCGGCGCGTTCTGCACACGGAGTTTCAGGGGCGCTTCCAGCTCATTGAGCGTGTATCCGGCGGCGGAATGCCCGACCCATGCCGCAATGGTGTCTTTCAAATTGCCGCACTTGGAGAAGCCGATGCCCTGGTGCCACCACAAGCCCGCCTCGTCAAAATCCGGGATTTCGGACAGCGTGTAATGGGCTCCGGCATGGGTGTAGCTTGCGAGGTAGCCCAGCGTCTTGAGGCGGCGGTACACACTGGAGCGCGAAGGATTTCGCAGCACCTCCACCAGTTCGGGCAGGGTTGCGACAAGGTGCTTCTTGAAGTGGGTGCGCAGCGCCTTGGCGGCATCGGACTTGGAGAGCATGGCAATCACTCTGTTATAGTTTAGCAACAGGATAGTACACTATATCAAACTGTGGCTGAAACTGCACGGAAATGAGGGTGTTCTTACGGAAATTGGACGGGATTGAGGGCACCGGAGAAGAATCGAGCAGTTTCGATGCTGGCGGCATGAAACAATTGCGATTCATATATTACACAAATTCAATGCGTTAGAGGAACTTAACGGAGTTTTGCGCTCATAGGCCAGGAAGGACACCCAACGCGCGGCGCAGGCTTGGCTCTTTCTTGTACGCTGAGACGGTCGGTGAGGTCACCGCAATCCCGGAATCTCCACCGTGAAGTCGCCGGAGTCGAGGGACTGTGATGGCGACAGGCCATTGCGAAGCTGGATGGCTTTCAGACTGGTTAGCATCTCATCGTCGAGTAGGGTCAGTCGGTTGCCGACTCCGAGATCGTTCTCGGCGAAGGTCAGCCGCATCTGCGTGTCCGCCAGACTCCGAGTAACTGTGAACTCGGTCCGGCAGACCTTTTGGCCGCGGAATGGATCGCAGACGGCGTTGACGGCCTGTTGCTGGAAATCGAGGTTGGGCTCAAAGCGGAGCTTCATCATGGCTGGACCGGATTTCACCTTGGTTCTTACGGGTACGGTCAAGCAAGCATCAGGCGCTCACCCTTGGGCTCCGGCACCGGATCGCCGAACTCGCGCGCCGTATCGATCCAGAGCTGCATTGCATCGTTGACATGCCTGACGGCCGCTTCCTGACTTTCGCCGTGCGCCATGCACCCGGGAAGCTCCGGTACCTCGGCGACGAAGGCCTGGTCCTCGTTGCTCCAATAGAGAATGATCTCGTACTTGTGCATCAGTCGTCTGCGCCCAATTTGTACTTCAGGATCAACCGGCGGACCTGTCTCACCTGGTAAGGCTTGGCGTTTCCGTCGTCGCGCTGGAGGTTGACCTTTTCTGCAACGCCTTCTCTCCGATTCTGGAAGGCCCGTCCCGGCAAACGCTCAATCCCGCTCGATCCAGAGCCAGCCCGGCGACCTTGCGGCAGCCCGGCGCCGCGAGTCCCGCGCGACGCCATGTCCCGCCACACGGAGCCACGGCCGAGAATCTGCAGGGGAACTCACGAACACCGCAATGCCTGCCACCAACGCAATCCGCCATACCTGACGAACGGGCCACCGGGACACTGCGTGCGGGGCGAACGGCCGGCGATCCGTGGTGGGCGGTACTGGGCTCGAACCAGTGACCTCAGCGATGTGAACGCTGCGCTCTCCCAACTGAGCTAACCGCCCGGAAACGCGGCCAGCATACTGATTGGCAACCGGAGCGGCAATGACTCGGCGGGCCGCCGGCCGCAAGCTACCGCATCGGCCATAGCGCTGCCGACCCGCCCGCTGTGCGGTCTCCCTCCGGACCCCCTGTACCTATTTCCGTGCCCTAGCAGCGGCTTTGGGTGGCCTTGCAGCCAGAATGGAACGGCTCGCGGCCTCAAGCCGCCGCTGGAAACCGTCTTGGCTCAAGGAGCGACTGAAACCAGCATACGAACCCGTATGGCGTTGCCACCGGAATACCTGTCGCTCGCCGAATGTCGTGCGCGAAGGGGCTCATGTTAGTGCATTCCAGGACGATTGCCCCGATTTCCGGATGGCGTTCCACGAGATGTACGGCCGCTTCGACAATGTCAACGCGGGCAGCCTCCACGTCCATGGTCTCGAGATCGTCAAGGATCGCGTGTGAGAATTCCGTTCCGAAATCGGTGCCCGCAACCGGTGTCGACGGATCAACACGGGCTGCGCGCAACAGCGAGGGGGTCAGCGTCCGCGACGAAATCGTGAGGATGCCGGCCCTCTTGCCGGGCGGAAGCAACTGTTCGACCCAGGGCAGCTGCATGAGGGGCGAGGACAGGACCGGGCCCCCGGCCGCCTCGGACAAGGATGTCTGGAACTGCGCGAGAAACCCGCAATTGCCGACGATGCCACGGGCTCCCGTGGCGACGAGTTCCTTCGCCGCAGCGATGAAGGCGCCCTCAAGACCCTTGGCGCCCCGGCGCACGACTGCGTCCGGGCTCGCTCCCTCAACCACCTTGTAGAGCACCGGAAATGGAAAGGTCGCCGCGTTCCCGAGATCTCCCGGGATTCGCGGAAACCGCGTGTCCAGCATCAGGATGCCAATCGCCGCCCCTTGGACCGGCGCACCTCCCCGCGCTTGTTCGAGGTCGCTGATCCGGCCCATCACGCCTCCCCGCATCCATCCAGCCAACCTTCGCCGACGGTCGCTGGAACCACCAGCCCATTCCGCCTACAGTGGCGTCCGCAGACTAGCCAATCACAATCCGGCCCGCAGCCGCGCATTTGGCACCGGCCCAGAGCAACCGATGGTGCACAATGCCGCCAAGCAATTCCCCGAACGGCGCGGAGGCCATGGTACGGATGCTGTCGCTCCACGGCGTGCGCGACATCTTCGGGCTATGCGGGGACACGTCCCTGCCCTTTTACGATGCCCTGGTGAGACTGGATCACTCGATGCGGCACCACCTGTTTCGCGACGAGCGCCACGCCGCCTACGCGGCAGATGCCTATGCACGCCTCACCGGCCGCGTCGGCGTCTGTGAAGGCCCTTCCGGAGGGGGTGCGACCCACATCCTCCCTGGCGTTGCCGAGGCAAGCGAATCATCCGTCGCCCTCCTCGCGATCACGACGGACGTAGCCACAACTTCCGCGGGCCGGTATCCGCTCACGGAACTGGATCAGCAATCCCTCTTTCGTCCCGTAACGAGGCGAAGCCGGCTCATCCAGCGCGCCGATGCGCTTCCACGTGAAGTTCGTGCCGCCTTCCGGGCCATGACGGCCGCCCGCCCGGGCGCCGCCCATCTCGGCCTTCCCTTCGACGTACAGAGGGACCCGGTTCCCGACGAGGAGATCTGGGCCGATTCTCGATTTGGACGTTTTCCGGCCCTGCGCCCGGCGCCGGATCCCGACGACCTCGCGGCGCTGGTCGAACAGATTCTCTCGGCCAGGCGGCCTGTCGCCATAGCCGGAGGCGGCGTGGTACTTTCGGGAGCGGAAGCTTCGCTGCAGGCCGTGGTGGAGAGACTGGACCTGCCCCTCTGCACGACCGTAAGCGGCCAGGGCGCGCTCCCCGAAACGCATCCGAATTGTGCCGGGGTGGTGGGCTCGAATGGCGGGGTGCCCGCGACCCGGCAACTCGTGGACGAGTCCGACCTGGTCCTCTTTCTTGGCTGCCGCGCGGGCTCGGTTACAACGGAACGCTGGCGCGCTCCGGCTCCGGGGACCCGAATACTTCACATCGATGCCGACCCCGGTGTGCTCGGTGCCAATTACGCGACCGAGGCACCGCTATGTGCGGACCTTCGGCTTGCACTCGAGGCCTTGAACGATGCCCTGCAGGAAGAACGCGACCTCCCGACCTTCTGCGGCGCCCGGAGGGCGGGCAATGCGCGAACGGCAAAGCGTGCGGCATTCGAGCTGCTTGCGGCGGATCCGAGAACACCCATGCGGCCCGAAGCGGTCATCGCGCAGCTGCGCAGTCTGCTTCCCGACGATGCGGTGGTGGTTGCGGATCCGGGAACCCCGTGCCCGTATTTCTCCGCGCATTTCGAGATCCGGAAGCCCGGCCGCACTTTCATCTCGAACCGCGCCCACGGCGCGCTCGGCTACGCGTTGGGCGCCTCCATCGGAGCCCAGATCGCGCGTCCGAATTCCTGCGTCGCGGCCGCCATGGGAGATGGCTCCTTCGGCTTCGCAGCCGGGGAACTCGAGACACTGAATCGCCTCGGCCTTCCCGTAAAGTTGATCGTGTTCTCCAATGCCTCCTTCGGCTGGATCAAGGCCGGCCAGAAGCATGGCTTTGGAGAGCGATACTTTTCCGTGGATTTCTCCCGCACGGACCACGCCGGCATCGCGGCCGCATACGGCATCCACGCAGCACGAGTCGCGCGCCCGGAACAACTCGAACCGGCCTTGCGCGCGGCGATTGACCATGCTGGCCCTGCGCTCGTTGACGTCATCTCTCAGCCGCTCGAGGAAGCCGCAGCTCCCGTCAGCGAGTGGATCGCCTAGCGGCGAAGCGTCGGTACCAACGCGCGGACAGTCCCGGCCCTCCGGAATTCGCCACCGCGCGCCTGCGCCCAGATTCGACGCACCGCTCCGACGATCTCCGCCATCTAGCCTCCCGGTCGGCTTCGCATGTTTTCAGGCAGCCATGTCGCCACCTCCGGAAATGCGATCAGCACGAACACCATCACGACCATGATCAGGAACATGGGAAATGCCGCGCGGGCGATGAAGCTCATTTCGTGGCTTGTCATGCCCTGGAGCACGAACAGGTTGAACCCGATGGGCGGCGTAATCTGCGCCATCTCGACCACAACGACGATGAAAATGCCAAACCAGATCACGTCTATTCCGGCCTCGCGCACCATCGGTTCCACTACGGCCATGGTCAGCACGACCGAGGAGATGCCGTCGAGAAACATCCCGAGCACGATGTAGAAGACGAGAAGCGCCATCAGAAGCTCGAAGCGCGAGAGCTCCCACTGCGCGATCAGGTCCGCGAGCCCGCGGGGTAGTCCGGTAAAGCCCATGGAAAGGGAAAGAAAGGCGGCGCCGGCAAGAATGAGCGCGATCATGGCCGATGTGCGTGTTGCGCCCATCAGGCTCGCCGAGAAGGTCTTCCACGTAAGCGAGCCCTGCGAGGCGGCAAGCGCCAGCCCGCCGATGACGCCGAACGCCGCGGCTTCGGTCGCGGTGGCGTAACCCAGATACATTGAGCCGATTACAACGAGGATCAGGCAAAATACAGGGATCAGGAAGCGGGAATTGGCCAGCTTCCGCGCGAACGACATCGTCGGCTCTGGTTTCGGATTCCAGTTCTTCGAGACGCGGCTGGTGACTGCGACGTAGGCCATGAACATCGCGGCAAGAATGAGGCCGGGCAGGATGCCCGCAAAGAAGAGCTTCGAAATGCTCTCGTTGATGGTCACACCGTAGACGATCAGCGTCAGGGAGGGCGGAATCATCAGGCCGAGAGTCGCCGCACCGGCCAGCGTGCCGATGATCATCCTCTCGGGATATTCGCGCTTCCTGAGCTCCGGAATCGACATCTTGCCAACCGTCGTCAGCGTCGCCGCGGACGAGCCCGAAACCGCGGCGAAGACAGTGCAACCCACGATGTTGGTGTGCACGAGACCGCCTGGCAGCCGCGCCATCCAGGGCGAAAGGCCGCGGAACATGTCCTCGGACAGGCGCGTTCGGTAGAGGATTTCTCCCATCCAGATGAAGAGTGGCAACGCCGTCAGCGTCCAGCTCGACGAGGCCGACCAGATCGTGGTCAGCATCACGTCCCCCACCGGCCGGGTTGTGAACAGGTTCATCCCGACCCAGGCCACGCCCATCAGCGCGAGGGCGACCCAGACCCCGGTTCCAAGCAGCATGAACAGGACGAACAGGAACAGGGCGATAATGGAAAAGTCGTCCATGCTCTCACTCCCCGGCGCCCTGACCAACCACATCCCGCGTGATGCGATGGTTGCCGGTGGCAAGGAGATGAACCAGGTTGTCCGTGAGCGCGATCGCCAGGATTGCGGCGCCGGCCAGCATGGCGGATTGCGGAATCCAGAGCGCGGTCCTGTCCTGCCCCTGGCTGATGTCGTTGAATTTCCACGACCAGTAAACAAAGCGCTCGGCGTAGTAGACGAAGTACCACATCACAGCAGTGCCGATGGAGAAACACCAGATCTCGAGAATTCTGCGCGTCCTGGGCCCGACGGCGTTGAGCAGGATCGAGACGCGAATATGCGCGCCCCGGTTGAGCGCGTTGGCAAACGCCAGGAAGCTGGCCGCCGCCATCGCGTAACCGGCATAATTCGGCGCTCCCGGAAACACTTCTCCGGTCCAGCGAGCGAGCATCTGGATGACGATCAATGCCAGGATGGCGATCAGGCAGAGCGCTGCCATCACGCCGGACGCCGTGTACAGAAAATCCAAGCCGAACCTAAGCCCGCGCAAGACGCGCATTCCTTCCCCCTGTCGTCGCCGGGTGAGGGCCGCGGGCGGCTCCTGGCCGCCCGCGGCCCCGGATATTCAGGCTCCAGGCCCCGCGGTTACTGCATTGCGTTGAAGGCGTCCACGATCGCCTGGCCTTGCTCGCCAGCCGCTTCAAGCCATTCGGCGGTCATGACCTCGCCGATCTCCCGAAGCTCGCCGACCATCTGGTCGCTGGCTCTCTGCACGGTCATGCCGCCGTCGCGGAGACCCTGAAGCGTGAACCCGGTGTACTCCTTTGCCCGCCAGGTGGCCGCGTATTCCGCCAGGTTGGCGCAGCCGGTGATCACGGCCTTGTTTCGGTCCGAAA
This sequence comes from Rhodobacterales bacterium, assembly GCA_965222665.1. Classification (GTDB taxonomy): domain Bacteria; phylum Pseudomonadota; class Alphaproteobacteria; order Rhodobacterales; family CAZPXZ01; genus CAZPXZ01. Next base: position 1,731,626 of record CBDCUM010000012.1, on the reverse strand, counting down.
CGCCAGACCAGACGTCCGAGTTGACCATCACGTAGTTGCGCGGAAGCCAGGCATCGACCTCGTAGAAGTAGTTGAGGCTCTCCCAAACCTTGCGGTCATACCCGGTCGAACCGGAGGAAACCATGGAATCGGCCACGCCGGTGGCGAAGGCCTGGCTGATCTCCGCGGCCTCGATGGTAACCGGAAGCATGCCCGTCAGTTCCGCCAGGCGCGTGGTCGCATTGTTGTAGCTGCGAAACTTGACGCCCTTCATATCTGCGACCGAATTGACCGCATCGCGGAAGTAGAGGCCCTGCGGCGGCCACGGCGCCGAGTAGAGAAGTGTCAGGTCCTGGTCCGCAAGCACCTGCTCCAGTGTCGGCTTTGCTGCCTCCCAGAGCTTGGCGGCATCGTCGAACGACGTGGCCAGGAATGGAACCGAATCAACTCCAAAGATCGCGTTTTCGTTCTGGTGGCCGGAAAGGAGGCGCTCGCCGATCGGCACCTGCCCAGTCTGGATGGCCCGCTTGATCTGGGCGCCTGGAAAGAGCGATCCAGACGGGTGCGTTACGATCTCGATCTCGCCTTGCGTGCCGGTGGTAACGCAACTGGCGAATTCGGCGCCGGTCGCAGAATGGAAGTTCAGATGTCCGGACCTCGTGCGCTGATTGAAGGCGTGTTTGGCGGTCGTTTTCCTCGTGATTTCGGTGAGTTAGGAGGCATTTGGGGGGTTGACAGGTCGGCCGGAATGTGAAAGAATGTTCTAAACCCGATATCCGGCTCCGAGGTCCCGATGAACACGCTTCCGATGCGCCCCACCGAGGCGGTCCAGATTGGCAACTCCTGCTTTTCCTTCGTGAAGCGGGACGGCCGAGTGGAGTATTTCTCCAATCTTGAACCGTTTGATTTTCACGCTGACGATCAGCGCGAAGCGAAGTTGCTTCGGATCGCGAAGTTTGCGGAGAGCGGTGTCCCTCGCTCGGACCTGGTGGAGGCGCTCGGCGGAGCCGCTCGACGGTACAGCGGGTGGTGAACCAACTCCGGAGGGACGGCGAGGCGAGCTTCTTTGCGCCGCGCCGAGGCCGCGGGCCGAGCGTGATTGATGCCGCGATGGCGCGGACGGTGAACCGGCTTCTGGCCTCGGGGCTGAGCGGCGCGGCGGTTGCGCGGGAGGTGGGGATCTCGTCGCAGACGCTGAACAACAATCGCCGGGCGGGGGTTGTCGGTGGGGGGAAGCCGGCCCGGGCGGCAAAGGCTGATCCGGATCCGGAAGCCCCTGCGGAGCGGGAGGCGCCGCAGGAAGCACCGGAGGGGGACGCGCTGGAGCCGCCGATTGACCGAAGCGCACGGGACGCCCGCGACCGGGCAGCGCCGATGGGCCGTGGGGCTCGGGACACGACAGGACGAATGCTGGCTGCGACGGGGCATCTGAGCGAGGTCCGGCCGCAGTTTGCGGAACCGCTGTCGGCGGTTGCCGGCGGGGGGGTGCTGGCCGGGCTCCCGATGCTGCTGAAGGAGGGGCTTCTGAACCACGCGCGGGAGTTCCTGTCGCTGCCCAAGGGGTATTATGGGTTGACCACCGTTGTGCTCTTCCTGGCGTTCCTCATCCTGGCCCGAGTGCGCAATCCGGAGGCGCTCCGGCACCAGGTGCCCGGGGAATGGGGCGCGATCCTGGGCCTGGACCGCTGCCCGGAGGTGAAGACGCTGCGGCGCAAGATCAAGGCGCTGGGGCAGGATGTGCAGCGAGTGCGGAACTGGCAATCCGCCCTGGCGGCGGGATGGCTTGAGGAGGACCCGGAGGTCGGCGCCACGCTGTGCGTGGACGGGCATGTGAAGATCTATTCCGGTCGCAAGGGGAAATTGCCAAAGCACTTCGTGGCGCGACAGAAACTATGCCTGCCCGCGTCCACGAGCTATTGGATCAACGCGCTCGGCGGCAAGCCCTTCCTGTGCCTGAACAAGGCGCTGGATCCGACCATGACCCACGCGCTGGAGGCGGACATCCTGCCTGCGCTGGAGAAGCTGGGCATGCTGGGCCCGGAGGCGCCGGATCTCACCGCCCCGGATGCCGGCGAGCCCGCCCTGACGCTGGTCTTCGACCGGGAAGGCTGGAGCCCGGCACTGTTCAAGCGCCTCGCCCGGCGCGGCGTTGCGGTGATCACCTGGCACAAGAGCTTCAAGGGGGAGGACTGGCCGGAGGCGGAGTTCCGCAGTGTCGCGGTACCGATCCATGGACCGGGCACGACCCGCAGCGCCACCGTCCGCCTCGCCGAGAAGCGCGTGCAACTGAAAAAGGGGCCCGAGGTCCGCCAGATCCGCCGCCTGCTGGAAAGCGGCCGCCAGGTCCCGCTCATTACCACCCACTCCCGCATGCCCGTGGAGCAGATCGCCGGCGCCCTGTTCTCCCGCTGGTCGCAGGAGAACTTCTTCAAATATATGCGCGAGGAGTTCAATCTCGACGCCCTCGTGGTCCGCGGCCTGGAGCCGCAGGATCCCGAAGCCCGCGTCGTCAACCCGCTCTGGCGCGCAATCGACCGAAATGTCAGCCGCTTCCGGCAACGCCTCGGCACCCTGCGCAACAGGATCGCCGATCTGGCCAAGGGAGCCCAGTCTCACCAGACCGCCGAAGCCGCCCGACGTCTCCAGGCCCGGATCGACGCTCTCGACGCCGAGCGTGAGGCGCTCAAGCAGAAGCGCAGCGACACGCAGCGCCACATCACCGTCGCCGAGCTCGACGAGCACCAGGCCCTGGATGCGCTTCCCGAAGGCGAGAAGCTCCTCCTCGACGTCATCCGCATGATCGCCTACCGCGCCGAAACCCGCATGATGCCTGTCGTCGCACAGGCACAGGGCAAGACACAGCGACCCCGCAGGCACCTGCGCGCGATCTTCCAATCCGACGCCGACATCATCCCGGAGCCCTCCAACGGCATCCTCCGCATTCGCATCCTCGGCACCGCCAGCGACGCCGGCGACAACGCCACTGCAGGCCTCCTCCAGGAACTCAACCTGACCCGGACGATCTTCCCAGGCACCAACCTCCGGATGATCTACGAACTGCCCGGGAATACGGCCGATCCGGACCCTTCGGGTTCAAATAGGTGAGCTCGATTCACCCCCAAGGTCCGGACATCTGAAGTTCGAAGCCGAATAGGCCATCGGCATATCCCACTTTTCCGCTGCCGCGGGCAGGGTCGCGGCAACGGTCAGGGCCGCCGCCGCTAGCAGGTGTCTCGCAGTTATCATTCTCAGTCTCCTTGCTGTTGGGTAATGTTCGCGTTTGTATCAGACTCCGGCAACCGCGAACCGTGCCGGAGAATAGGCCGCCATGTCAATGTTGGGCTGCCGTCCGTCGAGGAGCTGCGCGAGCAGCCGGCCGGTCTTCGGCCCGCCCGTAAGCCCCACGTGATGATGTCCAAATCCCATGAAAGCGCCCGCGGCGCCCGGCACTTCCCCGATCACGGGAATCGAGTCCGCGGGCGCCGGACGGTGGCCCATCCATTTTGTCGTCTTCTTCCAGGTTAGCGCAGGGATCGCGGAGATTGCGACTCGCCGGAGAAGGGCGAACGGTGCTGCCGAAGGAGGCGCTGCCAGACCGCCAAATTCCACCAGGCCCGCAATCCTGAGTCGCCCTTCCATCGGCGTGACCACGCACTTTCCCGAGGCGACCATCACCGGCGCGCGTGGCACGGCGGAAGGCTCCCAAAGTTCGAGATGGTATCCGCGCTCCGATTCCAGCGGCACGTCGAGCCCCAGCTTTCTGGCCAGTGGACCGGACCACGCTCCCGCGGCCAGGACCGCGGCATCGCACGGCAGCGTTTCCCCTCCCGCGCGCACTCCGGCGACCCTACCGCCTTCACGCACGATGTCCGTCACCTCCGCCTTCAGCACGCGCCCGCCTCGGGCTTCGACATGAGCAGCCAGAGTCCTGACGTAGCGACCGGGATCGCTGATGCGTCCATGGTCCGGCATCCGGACGGCGAAACCGATTTCTGGCGAGAAGACCGGGTCGTATTCGTGGAAGGCCGCGCCTTCGAGTTCCTCCCACGCGAAACCAAGGTCCTTGCGGATGGACCAGCCCAAGGCATCGCGCTCGAAGGCGCGCCGGTCAGGGTAGAGTGAGACGTAATCGCAGGGCGAAAGGAACCTCTCGGCTCCCGTTCCGGCGGTCAACGCCTCGTGATCGGCGAGGCTGTCTCCCACGATTGGGACGAGCGCTTCGGCGATACGGCGCGTATCGGCGGAATTCGCATGGCGGAGATAGCGGAGCAACCAGGGAAGAAGCCGCGGCAGATAGGACCATTTCAGGAACAGCGGCTGATTCGGGTCGAAGAGCATGCGGGGCGCCTTGGCGATGATCCCGGGCACGGTCACAGGAATCACGGAGCCGGAAGCAAGCACGCCGCCGTTCCCGAAACTCGCTCCCTCGGCCGGGCCGGCGCGATCGATCAGCGTCACGCGATGTCCGTCGCGCTGGAGCCAGATAGCGGCGGAAACGCCGACAATCCCAGCGCCGATGACGGCGACATCCCTCCGCCCACCGGTCACCCGTCCCTGCTCCCCGTGCCGCCAAGCGCGTACCGGCCGAGTTTGTCCGGATCGGGGCGGATTCCAAGTCCCGCTCCCGTCGGAACAACCACATTGCCGTCAACAATGGGGAATGGTTCGGTCAGGATATCCTCCCGCAGATAGTACCGTGCCTGGTAAAACTCGCATCCTAGCGTGATCGCGGGCGAAGCGGCGACCATGTGCGTGCCCGCCAAATGCGCCAGCCCTGTTTCGAACATGTCCCCGCCATAGGCGGAGAGTCCAGCCGCTCCGGCGATTGCGGCAACCTGCTGCGCCCGACGCAATCCGCCGGATTTCATGATCTTGACGGAGACGCCGTCGCAAATTCCCTCGGCTACCGCCCGGAGCATGTCCTCCGGGCCGAAAACGCTTTCGTCGGCCAGGAGCGGCACGTCCACCGCATCGCGAAGGCGCGCCATCAGTCCGAATTGATGCCCGCGAACCGGCTGCTCGATAAAGCTCGGACGGAATTGCGCCACTTCGCGCACCCGTTCCTCCGCATGGGCGGGGTCAAGGCCCTGGTTGTAGTCAACCCGGATGTCGAAGCGGGGGTGATCCGTTCGCAGCCGCTCCAGGCGCATAATGTCAAAGGCGTGGTCCCGCACCCCGGCCTTGAGCTTGACCATGCGAACGCCGTCCGGTTCGAGCCGCGAGCAGAGCCGCAGATCGGCCTCAAAATCGGGGTTGGCCAGGGACACGGAGAGTGGAATGGCCTCCCGGCATCGGCCGCCCAGAAGCGCCCAGACGGGCAAACCGGCAATCCGACCGGTGAGGTCCAGCAACCCTGCCTCCAGCGCTGCCTTGGCGTCGGCGCAATGGGCCACTGCGCGATCCGCATCCTCCATGATCGCAGCGATGTCCCCTACGGGGCGGCCCAGGACACGAGGCCGAATGTAGCGGTCGAGCGCAGCATAAGCCGCCTCCGGGGACCCGGTGAAGACCGCCCAGGGCGAAGCCTCGCCATATCCTTCCGCACCGCCCTCTGCGGTCAGCCGCAACACCACTGCGTTGCAAGCACCCTCCACGGTTCCAATTCCGTGGTCGCGGCGCGAGACCACGGGCAATGACAGGTGCCAGAGGTCGAAACCGGTGATTGTCTGCGACAGATCGGCCATCGCGCTGACCTCGCTCATACGATGCCTGGAAGCCTGCCGCACACTTCAACGGGTGCGCAATTGTAGCCGGAATTGTCCGTAGAGCCTCTCGCGCACTTGACAAGACTGCCGCCCTTGCTTGGTGTCGGACATGAGGGGGCTCTTCCGAGACTAGAATCCGTAGCCACAAGGCAGGCATCACGATAGCCGTTCCCACGGTAGCGCTGACGGATGGTTCTGTCTCCGGTTTCCGACCTGGTTCACGTAACCGCATGCGCATTGCCATGCTCAGCCGCGCGCCGCGCCGCGCCGGGTTTTGCCGGCGTTCAAGCCGGCGCTCCGCCCATGTCCTTTCCACGTCCACGAACTGCGACACGTCCGGGCGAAACCTTCCCCGGGTCCGGTTCCCTTGCGGACTTGCGGCTGCCGGGCGCGATCGCCCGATGGGGTCGGCCAAGGCTGGCGGTGCGGAACGCGATCTGCAGGAGGCAGCGAAGTGTACCGCGGCAGGCGGGAATTGAAGCGCCACGGGAAGAGGAAGAAGACGGCTCTCGCGCAGCCCCATGAGCGGATGGCGGAGGCTGCGCGTCAGGAACTCCACCGTCTCGCGGACCGGGTCGTCAGGACCTGCGATCTCATTGCGGTGGAGGCACCGAAGAACACGAACATGCACCGGTGCGCCAGGCTAGACGCAATCGCCTCCTGACCGCCTTGTGATTGACGGTGTTGCCCGGCGCAACCATTTTCATTCTCGCCCTCTCCATCAGCCTCCACGGAGACTGGCTATGCGATGCACTCGATCCTACTCTTCGGGCCGAGGTTTGACCGCGGTCGTGAACCGGAAGCAGCCGCCCGATCCCGATTCCCCCAAAGCCGGGATGCTGCGAGGACGGGGATGCGCCGCAGCGCATCACATCGACGGCAGTCGGAAGCGATGAATCGGGAGGCGGCATCCGGGAATCGGCCCGCGACTCCCTTCCGGAACCCGGGAGGTCTGGAGGCACTCAGCTCGGCACGGGTCGATCGATGAGTTCCGGGCGCGGGGGACGTCGCCACCAATGCGGTGACGGTTACAAACTTGGTTCCGCAGCGATGTCGAGGATCGCCCCGATATCCAGGTGCAACTCTACGGCTTCCGCAAGCGCCTCCAGCGCCTCTTCCACAGCGGCGCCAAACGGCTGACCGCCCGGCTTCCCGCCGAGGCCGCAAAGCCAGGCGTCTCGAAACCCGTCCGAAGCGAAGCATCCGTGGACGTACGTCCCACAGATCCGTCCGTCCGCGGACGACGCGCCCTCTCCCCTGCCACCGATCCGGAAAACGGGCCGCGCGCGATCAGGGCCATCCGTTCGTCCGCTGTGCATCTCGTACCCCCTGATGGATTTCCCGGTCGCCAGATGGGTCGCAACGACGCGATTCAGGTTCTTGACCGGCTCCATTACCGTCTCGACATCGAGAAGACCCAGCCCCGGCGCTTCGCCGGGTGCACCATCCACGCCGTCCGGATCCCGCACCCGCGCGCCGAGCATCTGAAAGCCGCCGCAAATCCCCATCACCCGGCCTCCACGGCGGACATGGGCCGCCAAGTCGATATCCCAGCCCTGGCGGCGGAACCAATCGAGTTCGCCCAGGGTCGACTTGGTTCCCGGCAGGAGCACGAGATCGGCATCGCCGGGCAACGCCTCGCCTGCACGCGTTACCGTGATGCGCAGGTCCGGCTCGTGACGCAGAGGATCAAGATCGTCAAAATTGGCTATGCGTGAGAATGCGGGCACCGCTACATGGAAATGTCCACTACCTCCGCCGCGAAAATCGAGCGCATCTTCTGCAGGCAGGCGTGCAGCCTCGTGCAGCCAGGGAAGCACGCCGAGCGCCTTCCATCCGGTGCGGCGCTCGATTTCGCGATATCCATCCTCGAACAGGGCAGGATCACCGCGAAACTTGTTGACCAGGAATCCCTTGACGCGCGCCCGGTCCGCCGGAGGCAGGATCGCCGCGCATCCAACCAACTGTGCAATCACGCCACCGCGGTCGATATCCCCGGCCAGGACGACCGGCAGGCCGGCGGCCTCCGCAAAACCCATATTGGCGAGGTCACCAGACCGGAGATTGATTTCGGCCGGAGAGCCGGCGCCCTCCGCGACAATGATGCCGGTGCTGGCCAGCCTTGCAAAACTCTCTAGCGCCCGTGTCAGATAGCGCTCCCGCAGTTCCCGAAAATCACCGGCCTCGATGCGGCCCTCGGGACTCCCCTGGACGATCACCCTGGCGCCACGCTCCGCCTCGGGCTTCAGGAGAACCGGGTTCATGTCTGCGGTGGGTTCCCTCCTGCAGGCCAGCGCCTGGAGCGCCTGCGCCCGGCCGATCTCGCCGCCGTCAACAACCGCGGCGTTGTTTGACATGTTCTGCGGCTTGAAGGGAGCGACATCCATGCCACGGTTCGCCAGGGCACGGCAGAGGCCGGCCACGATCAGAGACTTGCCGACATTGGATCCAGTTCCCTGAACCATGACACAGCGGACCCTGGCCATGCTGCATCTCCCGTTCGAGGTCCGGCCGCAGCGGGTCGCAGCCAAGCGGAGATCAGACTATAGTGGAATGCAAGTTGGGAACGAGGGGCGACGGGCACGATGGATGCTGAGACGATGCGTGGCGTGGCCGAGGGCGAGTCGCTGATCGGCGAATCGAGCGGGGACCATCCGCTCTACACCGAGATCGTGGAGGCCATGCGGTCGGTGTACGACCCGGAAATCCCGGTGAATATATACGATCTCGGACTCATCTACCGGGTCGTGATCTCGGATGAGAACGAAGTCGAGATCGACATGACCCTGACGACACCGGGGTGCCCCGTGGCCGGCGAAATGCCCGGGATGATCGCGGAAGCAGTGGAACCGCTGCCGGGCGTCAAGAACGTGGATGTGCGGCTTGTCTGGGATCCACCTTGGGACATGTCACGGATGAGCGATGAAGCCCGGATGGAGCTCGGCTTCTTCTGATCCTGTTGCTTCCTGGCGATTTCATCAGCGCGCGTAGCTCCGGTCGCGCAACCTTCCATTGCTCTTGTTTCTTGGCAGTAACCGTTCCCGAACCGGCTGTACGCGGACCGAGCACGCAGGCCCCTGCGCTGTCGTTTCACCGTGCAAATGAATTCGGCGATGTGAGACGGCGTGGTGTCAACTCCGCCAATTGGAGCCGTTCCCCTGTCTCGGCGTGGAAGAAATGGACGAGATTGCTTCCTGAGGACACGCTTACGGTGGTGCCCGCTTCTCTGCTCCGCGCTTCTTTTGCCTCGGCGACAATCCGGTCACCCGAAGCGGACCGCTCCCCACCACCTCGAGGTGCTCCGGGCGAACACCGACAACGACCGGCTGCCTTGCTCGCAACGAGCGGTTTGCAGGTTGAATACCGTCCCGAGGCCGACAACGTGGACGCTGTTGCCCTCCACTGCGTCGTCTGGGGCCGAGAGCCGGTCTGTCCGGGCATTTCCCGACCAGGTCAATTGTGAGATACGAGAATTATCCCAATGCAAACCGATCCACCTACCCCGGTGTGGCGGGGTCTTCGGACTCCGCCGCCTGCGTTTAACAAACCACCGAGCGAAACCGGTGCCCGAAGTTGGCCGCCACGGCGGAGCGGAGGATTCGACGCATGATCCGGGCCGACTGGATCGCGCTGGACTGGGGAACGACTAACCTCAGAGCTTGGGCCATGTCATTTGAAGGCAGCGTGCTCGATTCCGCCAGCAGCACGGGTGGCGTGGAGAGACTGGCGTCGGGCCCCGCGGAGTTCGAATTCGCGCTGCTTGCCCTGGCCGGCCCCTGGCTCTCGGACGGTCGCGTCACGGATGTCCTTGCCTGCGGCATGGCAGGTTCCCGGCAGGGCTGGATCGAGGCGCCCTACCGGCCGGTGCCGGCAGCAGTGCATGCCGGGAATTCCATGACACCTGCGCCAACCGGGGATCCGCGCCTGCGAGTCCATATCGCCGGCGGCATCTGCCAGACGTCGCCACCGGATGTCATGCGCGGAGAGGAAACACAGATCGCCGGTCTGCTGCGAACCGTGCCGGATTTTGACGGAACCGCCATCCTTCCGGGAACCCACAACAAGTGGGCCCGCATATCCGCCGGCAATATTGTCCGTTTCACGACATTCATGACTGGCGAACTCTATGGACTGCTGGCAGAGGCGTCGATCCTTCGCCATTCCGTTTCGCTGGATGATCTCGATCCGGAAGCCTTCGCGGAGGCCTTTGCCGAAACCGTGGAGCAACCGGAGACCGTAACTGCCCGCCTCTTTGCGCTTCGAGCGGGACACCTTCTCCACGGCGCGCAGCCCACTTTTGCCGCCAGCCGTCTGAGCGGATGCCTCGCCGGTATAGAATTTGCCGGTTCAAGGCTCTACTGGAGCGGAAGGGAAGTCGCGGTCGTCGCAAGCGGAACGTTGGCTGAGCAATACAAGATAGCGCTAGGCCATGTCGGGGCCGCGCATCACGTTCACGATCCGGAGTTCTGTGTGCTCGAGGGCCTGCGCGCCGCGCACACCGCTTTGACACATGCCAAAGGGAGGCAGCAGCAATTCGGAACCTGATTGCCATCCTGCGCGGCATACGCCCGTCCGAAGCAATCGAGACGGCAACTGCGATCTTCGACGCCGGTTTCACCATGGTGGAAGTGCCGCTCAACTCGCCGCAACCCTTTGAAAGCATCGCCCGGATTGCCGATTCCCTGTCCGCCCGTGGAAGGATCGGCGCCGGCACGGTCCTGGAAGCCCGGCAAGTTGGCAGAGTCGCCATGGCTGGCGGACACTTTGCCGTATCTCCGAATTTTGACCCGAACGTGGTGGGTGCGGCCCGGCGAGCGGGCCTGCGCTCCTACCCTGGCGTGTTCACGCCCACGGAGTGCTTTGCCGCCCTCAAGGCCGGCGCAGACGCGCTGAAAATCTTCCCCGCCGAAATCATGGGACCAACCGGTATCCGGGCCCTGCGTGCAGTGCTTCCCACGGAGACCTGCGTCCTCGCTGTCGGTGGCGCCGATCCCTCCAATTTCGCGGACTGGGCCGGCGCCGGCGCCAACGGCTTCGGAATTGGCTCCTTTCTCTACGCCCCGGGGCGGTCGGTCGCGGAGGTTCGCGAGCGCGCGGAGCAATGCGTGACCGCCTACGATGCGCTGAACGACGTGCTGATCAGGAACGGATGCGGCGGATGAACCCTTCCCTTGGCGTCTGCTACTATCCGGAGCACTGGCCCGAGAGCGAGTGGGCGCGGGATGCCGAGCGGATGGCCGCCGCAGGCCTGCAATGGGTTCGCATCGGGGAATTTGCCTGGTCGCGGCTGGAGCCAGCCCCCGGCGAGTTGCATCTCGATTGGCTCGACCGCGCGATTGAAGCGCTCGGCTCCGCCGGTTTGCGTGTCGTCCTCGGCACACCCACCGCGACGCCGCCCCGCTGGATGCTCAGCCGGCATCCCGACATGCTCGCAATCGATGCGCAGGGCAATCCGCGCAAGTTCGGATCCCGCAGGCACTACTGCTTCTCCCACCGGGGCTACCGGGAAGAGAGCGAGCGGATCACCCGGATCCTGGTGGAGCGGTATGGCGCCAATCGCCATGTGCGCGCCTGGCAGACCGACAATGAATACGGATGCCACAACACCACCCTCAGTTACTCCTCGAATGCCCGCGCCGGCTTCCAGGACTGGCTCACCGACCGCTACGGCCAGATCGACAACCTGAACCGCGCCTGGGGAAACCTCTTCTGGTCCATGGAATACAGGACGTATGGCGAGATCGACCTTCCGAACCTTACCGTCGCAGAGGCGAACCCCGCGCATATCCTTGACTTCCGCCGATATTCCTCGGACCAGGTCACCGCGTTCAACCGCGCCCAGACCGAAATCATCCGAGCCGCGACCGATGCGCCGATCATCCACAACTTCATGGGACGGCACCTTTCCTTCGACCACTTCGCGCTGGGCCTGGATCTGGATATCGCCGCATGGGACAGCTACCCGCTCGGATTTCTAGACGAGCGAACAGACGAAGGCAGCGCCTGGATACGACGTTTCCTGCGCCAGGGAGACCCCGATGTCCAGGCCTTCCATCACGATCTCTACCGGGCGGTTGGACGGGGTCGATTCTGGATCATGGAGCAGCAGCCGGGCCCGGTGAACTGGGCCGCCCACAACGCCGCGCCACTGCCGGGCATGGTGCGGCTCTGGGCCTGGGAAGCAATCGCGCATGGTGCCGAGGCAGTGTGCTTCTTTCGATGGCGCCAGGCGCCCTTCGCTCAGGAACAGATGCATGCAGGGCTTCTCCGTCCGGACAGCCAGCCCGCGCCCGCATTGCACGAGACCACCCGGACGGCCGGAGAATTGGCGTCCTGGCCCGCACCGGGATACGGCGCCAAGCATGCGGCGCTTGTCTTCGACTACGAGAGCGCATGGGCGTGGGAGGCACAGCCGCACGGTGCGGAATTCAGCTATTTCCGCCTCGTGCTGTCGTTCTACCGTGCCCTGCGGCGCAACGGCCTGAATGTCGACATTGTCCCCGCCAACGCGACAGACCTGTCCGAATACGGCCTTGTCGCCGTACCGGGGCTCATGTACTGGACAGATGAACTCAAGAACGCGTTGCAACGGTCTGGTGCCATTGCGCTTCTTGGACCAAGAACGGGATCCCGCACTCCAGATTTCCGCATTCCCGAGGGAATGCCGCCGGACTGGCCGGAACTGGGCATTGTCGTGGAACGGGTGGAGAGCCTTCGGCCTGACGTGCAGGAGCGGCTGGAGGGAGGCGGAGCATTCCATCTCTGGTTCGAGCACTGCTCGGGCGAAGCCGACGTTATCGAACGCACGGTCGCGGGCCGGCCCGCGGTGTTCGCGAAAGGACCCATGCGATACATCGCCGGATGGCCGGAGCACGGCGCCCTGCACCGCCTGGTGCGAGATGCGGCCGCGGAGGCGGGGCTTCCCGCATTCGATCTGCCGGAAGGACTTCGGACCCGTCTCACCGCCAACGGGCGGTTCTGGGCGAATTACGGGCCGGATCCGATCGGAGCCGGAGCTGCCCCCAACCTGAACGAGGACCTTCCGCCCGCCGGCATCGCGTGGACGAGGGCATGAGGATGGCACCCGCATGCTTCCCCCGCATCCTCGTGGGGGGGGGGGGACCGCTCTTGCTCACGGATCGCGATCTTGAACGCGTCCAGGCAACATCGCAATGACCATGGCCGGAGCCCGAGCGGTCGCGCCGTGTCCAGCCTCCACGCGCCGGCTCCGGATCAACAATCCGGTGGCCGATCGATCCTCCCGCGGGCGAGGCTGATACCTACGACTTCGGCAATCGACGGATATCCTTCATTTCGCGAGAATTCTGGCCCGTTCCCCTGGCACTCGCGCCAGGAGCCTGTCGGATTTACCCAAGGGGCACTTGTGCTCGATGGGGGTCACCGCATTCGGCTTGGCCAGGGTGCCGCCAACCAGGTACACCTTGTCCACGCGGAGCTGCCTGAGGTTGCCGCGCACCAGCGACGGGTCGATGGGGCGCGCGGGCTCGCCCTCCAGCATCCAGCGCAGCGCCTCCGGCCAATGGGCGTGGATCAACGCGTTGGCGCGCTCGTTGGCGCTGAGGATCGCACGGAAGAACTTGCCACGCATCCGCAGCCGAGTGTCGAGACATCGTATTCTGGCAGGAGTCACCTGCAGTCATGCTTTAACGTCTCGGAAATGGCCGTAGCCTCGCTTTCGGCCGCGGCTAGTGAATTGGCCGCACTCACTGGCGGCGCGCAGGTCGCGCTCGACCGGTCGCTGACAGATCAGTGGTTCGACATGACCGTCCGCCCGATCGGTTGGACGATACCGGAAACCTGGGATCCGATCGCGGGTGACTACCGTGCCCGGAACGGCTGGATTCGGTTGCACACGAATGTGCCGCGGCACCGGGAGGCGTCCCTGTCCGTGCCAAGAGTTGATGCCGATCGAGAGAGAGGCGCCGAGGCCGCTGCCCGTTGGGACAGGTTCGACCTCGAAAATGCCGTGATTGCCGACGGGGGGTGCGCCGCGGCGATGCTAAGCCTTGACGAGTGGGCGGCGCACCCCCAGGGACGCTCAGTGGCGACCGAGCCCCTGATCGCTTGGGATCAGATCAGCATCGCCTCTCCCCTTCCATTGCCCGTCGACAGGCTCGCCGCTCTGCGCGTGCTCGACCTCGCGCGGGTTCTCGCACGCCCCGTGGCAACACGATTCCTAGCCGGTTTTGGCGCGCAAGTACTGCGCGTCGATCCGCCCGGCCGGGAGGAGAAGGGGCTGGAACCCGAGGTAACGCTTGGCAAGTCTTGCGCCGGGCTCGACTTGCACACTCCTGCGGACCGCACACGCTTCGAGGAACTACTTCGTACGGCCAGCGTGCTCGTGCATGGCTATCGTCCGGGCGCACTTGAGGTTCTCGGACATGGCGTTGACGCTCGTCGTGCCCTGAACCCGGCACTGGTCGACGTGACGCTATCCGCCTACGGCGGGTCGGGGCCTTGGGCTGGCCGACGCGGATTCGACAGCCTCGTCCAGATGAGTTCCGGGCTGGCTGCCGAAGGGATGCGGCGGGGCAATGCCGGCAAACCGGTGCCCCTTCCAGTTCAGGCGCTGAACCACGCTACGGGCTACCTGATCGCTACTGCAGTGCTGCATGCACTCAGATTGCGGCAAGCTTCGGGAAGGGTCATGCAGGCTCGTCTTTCTCTTGCCCGAACCGCGGCCTTGCTCGTTTCCGGCGGGTTTGCATCCCCTCAGCATGCGCGTAGTGCCCCAGGCCCAGACGAGTTGCTCGACGAGATCTTGGAAGACACTCATCGGGGTCCTGCCTATCGCGTTGCCTTTCCGGTCAAGATTGATGGGCGTGGTCCCGTTTGGCGTCATGCAGCAGGACCATTCCGCAGTGGCCCGGCGCTCTGGCCGGGGTGATCGTATGGTTCCGCAATCACTTGTGACTCCCCGTCGTTCTGGCCAAGACACCGTGCAAGCCGATACTCCCTGGCTTCACAATTCGTGAAAGTAGGACCATGGCGGCAATTGCGGTGATAGCTCCAGCACCGTTGAGGTAGCCGATGACCTCCTCGCCCTACCCCAGACCGGTAAGCACAATGGCGGTAGAACATGCCACCCTACATGGAGTAAAATCCGCAGACACTTGCAGCACGCCTGGCGCCAAGACATGAGTCAAGTCAATTGATTAAGGGGAGGACGGCAAGCGAAACTGGCTGGAGGTTCCGGATAATTCTCCCAGAACATCTGTAGTCAGCGCGCCTGCCTCCCACATCGGCATGTGCCCGGCATCCGGAACCAGATGCAGCGCCGCCTTCGCTGGTGCGGACAAGGCATGCTGCCACGGAAGGATCTCGTCTCGGCGACCCCAGATGAGCCGGGCCGGCGCAGTGCAGTCGGCGAGACTCTGGCGCAGGTCGACCTGTTGTACGCCGTGCCGCGCCACGTCATGGCACATGGCGGCAAGGCTCGCGTGGTGACTGCTAATATGGTCGAGCAACCCCTGCAAATTCTCGCCAGCCGGGGCTGCGTCGCTGGATGCCGTCAGGCGACCAGCCTCCCTGGTCAGCGCAGCCAGGTTCTCCGCATGCAGCATGCCCTGCAGAAAGGATTGGTGGATCTCGGTTCCGAAGCCGAGCGGAGCGATCAGCAAGAGCGCCTTCACCGGAATACCACGATCTCCGCCGGCGAGCCGCGCCGCAACCGCGCCGCCGTAGGAGTGCCCGCACAAGACCATTGGCCCGCGAATCCGCGCGTGCCCCAGCGATTCCGAAACCGCGTCAACGACATCTGGAAAGGTCGTCGCTTCGCATGCAGAGCGTCCATGGTTGGGCAAATCGATGGCGAGAACCTCTGAGCCGCGGCGGGCCAGTACCCGTGCCGTTGCGGACCATACGCCGGCATCAGCGAAGAGGCCGTGAAAAAGGACGACCGGTGAGCGAACCGCCCGGCCATCTGGGCACCAGCGTCGAATGGCAATCGGGCCAAGGCGCGTCTCGGTGACTGTGTCCTCTTCCCGGCCCCCGGCAACCGGCCGCGACTGCTCCCCCAACTGCGAACGGAAGGATCGTGCCGAGAGCGCGCGATCCACATCCGACAGATTGATCCGGCCTCGCCTTCCGGTGCCGATCAGCGCACGGATCGACAGCCCGGTTTGGGCGATCTTGCGCCTGGCCGCGGGTGTGGCAAGGATGCGACCCGTGCTACCAGGGATGTCCGCTGCAACCGTGGACGGCACCGCCGCCCTTGTAGAGCCCGGCGCTCCGCTGTCGCCGGGATCGAATCCCTCCTGCTGCTCCTCGGTCCCTGTGGAAATGCTCGCCGCGTCTTCCGATGGCCGATTCCCATCCACTTCGATCCGAGCAATGACCTGATTCCGGGCGACCCTTGCATCGACATCCGCTACGATCGCCAACAGGCGTCCGGCTTCGGCTGCCTGTATCTCCACGACAGCCTTGTCCGTCTCCACCTCGGCCAGAACCTCGTCCTTCACGAAGTCCTGTCCGGTGCCGACCAGCCATTCGACGATGCGCCCGCCGCTATCGCCATCTCCCAGATTGGGAAGGCGGAACTCCTTGGTGTAGCTCATGCCGCTAATCCGCGATTCTCAGCCGTACTCGGTCCCGGGGACTGCGCATTCTCGGTTCGGATCGGCTCGTTGATGTTCACCGATGCCGGTCGCCCCCCTTCCCGGACGACCTGGCTCGTCACCTGGCGCCCTGTCCCGCTCGCCCCGCCGAATATCAGCGCGGGTCGCGAACCGCTTGATGCTCACCGCTGGTACTCCACGAATTCGACGACAATTCCCTCGAGCCCGGATACGTAGACCGGACGGGACGCGCCGCCACGCAGAACCTGCGGGTCGGAGAATGCTTCGTACCCCATTCGCCGCAGCCGGCGGCATGTCTCGGCCACGTTGTTGACCTGGAACGCGATATGGGTCAGGCCGTGGTCACATTGCCGAAGCTCGATCCGGCTTCCCTCCGGCGACAGGTAGCGAAACAGTTCGATCCGGTTTCCGTGAAGTTCCAGCATGGCCCAACGTACCCTCGCGCCAGGCAGTCCGACAACGACCCCCAGCTTCTCCTCGGCCATCTCCTCCATTTTCGACTCGATTTTCATACCGACGACATCGGTGAAGAAGGAGAGAGCGGCCTCGAAGTCCCTCACGCTGACCGCAGTGTGATGGAGGCGGGCTATCAGGTCCGATACTGTATCGCTGCCGTGATCCGTCATGGGTATCTCCTCAGGGTTCCATCAGTTCTTCCAGTCCACGGGCGATGTCCGTGGCGTCGGCCAGTGCCGCCGCTTCCAACGACTTCGATACAACCGGCGCCGACAGGGATCCCGAAACATGCACGATCTCCGCATCGAGGTGATCGAAGAACCTCTCCTGCACACCCTTGACAATGTGGGTGCCGATCGAAGTGCCGCGGGCGTTCTGTTCGGCTATCAGCAGCCGATTGGTTCGGAAAAGGCTGGCGCCGATCGCTTCCCAGTCGAGGCCGAGCGGATCCAGCGTACGAAGGTCGATGACGTCCGCGTCGAAGCCTGTCTTCTCCACAGCCTCCATCGCCATCGGCAGAATGCCGGCATAGGTCACGATCGTGCAGTCGCGCCCGTCTCGCACGGTCTTTGACTTGCCGAACGGAACGACGTAGTCGAGATCGTGTTTGGGCACCATGCCCGTCAGCGGAAACAGGGATCCGTATTCGATCACAAGGACGGGATCATTGGAACGGACGGCGGCGTTGAACAGGCCGATGTAGTCGTGCGGCGTCGATGGCGCAACGATCCGCCATCCCGGATACAGGGCGAAGAGGCCGCCCGCATCCATGGAATGCTGGGAGCCATACCCGGAGCCGGCAGTAACCCTGCTTCGCACCACCAATGGCAGAGCGTGCCCCCCGCCAAACATGTGCCGTACCTTCGCCGCCTGGTTGAAGAGCTGATCGGCGGCGACAAGGCAGAAATCCGGGTACATGATCTCGACAACCGGGCGCAAACCGTTCAGAGCGCTACCAACGGCGAGCCCCGTGAAACCGTTCTCGCAGATCGGGGTTGCAATCAGCCGGTCTGGGAAGCGATCGCGAACTCCCCGGGTTGCGCCGGCGGTGCCGCCGCGAAGTCGATGGACGTCCTCCCCAAGAATTATCATCTCCTCGCATCGTTCCATGTTGTAGAGCGCCGCCATGGGAAGCGACTCACCAAACGTGATTTCCACGAGGTCCTCGGCCGACCAGTCCTCCAACTCGCGGACAGCCGCGCCGTCGAATTCCGATCCATCGCCTCGAATGCCGTGATCCACCGCAGAGGGAGCGGGCCAGAGCGCCGGAATGATCCGGCGCCGGTTTGACGCGTCGCCCGCCGATTCGAGCAGTTCCGTCTCGGCCCGGTCAAGTACGACTCTGACCCGATCCTCGTAGATCTCCCGCGCCCCCTCGTTCAGGATTCCCATCGCCTCGAGCCGCTCCGGCACACGCTCAAGCGGATCGCGCAAGACCCATTCCTGCTCTTCCTCCTTGTCCCGATACCCGAATGCGCTGCCCTTGAGCGGTCCGGACTGGTGCAGGAAGCGGTAGGTCAGGGCCTCGACAAACACTGGACCTGCCCTGTCCCGGATGTGCCGACGGGCCCAGAGCATCGCCGCACGCACGGCAATCGGGTCCATCCCGTCAACCTCGATTCCGGGAACCCCGAGACCAATCGACCGCGCCGCCAGGCGTTGCTCGCGCGTCTGCTCGCGCACATGGGTCGAAACCGCGTAGAGGTTGTTCTCGCAGAAGAAGATGACCGGGAGGTCGTACAAGGCGGCCAAGTTGACCGCTTCATAGGAAGTGCCGTTCTGCAGCGCTCCGTCGCCAAAGAATGTGACCGCTACGTTTTCCGAGCCGCGCAGCTTCTCGGCGAGGGCATATCCAACAGCATGAGGCGGATTGCCGCCAATGATCGCGTTTGAGCCCAACACGCCGCAGGCATCCCATTTCAGATGCATGGATCCACCGCGCCCGCCAGTGAAGCCCGGGCTCAGACCCAAGATTTCCGCCATCGTGCGCATGACGATTTCCTGCATTTCAGGGGTGAACGAGTCGTGCGACGGATCGTACCCCTCAGGCACGACGTGGTTCAGTGCCTTGGACAGGAATTGATGGTGCATGCGGTGCGTTCCGTTGATCTTGTCGCCGCTGGAGAGCGTGCTCATGCAGCCGACCGCGCCAGCTTCCTGGCCGATACTGGCATGCGCCGGACCGTGCAGCAGATCCTGCAGCTTGAGTGCAAGCAGCCGCTCCTCGAACCGTCGAATCAGCAGCAACTGCTCGTATATCCGAAGGTGGAGAGTCCTGCCGGCTCCCATCCAGTCCTCCTCGGTCGCTTCCATCCGCAGCCAGGGCGTCTCCATGCGCAACTCGACAATCCTGCTCAATTCACCCTCCCCACCCGATCAATCCTGTTGCCGCAGGCCATTCTCAGCGACTTCCTCTGCCCTACGGCCCACACGGCAATCCAGGTTCGGACCCCTGGCGGTTCCTCTCCGCCTCTGGCGTGTCGCTCTCCAAGGTCCACGACCATGCCGCGGCTTCGACCGAGGTCCGGAACCGAGCTACTGTCGCTACTTCACGGTTGACTCCGAGACCATCCGGCAACTTTCTATCGCTCTAAGGCGGCCGTTGCGAGCGTGAGCGATTGCACGGTGTTCCAGAATCCTTGCGTTCCTGGCATGGACTGGCGCCCGGATGGGAGAATCGGGCGTAGCGGCGGAGGTCGA
The DNA here is from genome assembly GCA_965222665.1 of Rhodobacterales bacterium. GTDB lineage: Bacteria > Pseudomonadota > Alphaproteobacteria > Rhodobacterales > CAZPXZ01 > CAZPXZ01. The sequence goes on along the minus strand of CBDCUM010000012.1, from coordinate 1,712,188 downwards.
TGGCGATCATGCCGAGATCGGGGACATATCCGGGCGGAGCGCTTGTCCGGATGACGCGGAGTTGGAGAAGTTCGTGACAGACCATGAATACTCTCTCGTGAGATTTGCTGTCGTCGGCATCATCGAGGCGTCGGTCCTCGATGCGGGTTCCGGTCGTGGGGAGAAGGCGAGGCTCTGCAATCAACCAGCGGCATTCGCGCCATCTGCGGATGCGATCGGTACTTTCGGGCATGGCCTCGCCCTCAGAGAAAAGCGGCGGCCCGCGAACGCGAAGCGGCTCCCCGACGTAGGGCGACGGGTCTGGCTAAGCACCACGAATCGTGTCGTTGTGGGCGCCCAAGGAAAATGGCGAATCGTGCCCATTGGCGCCAAGTGAATTCGCGAGGGCCGGGATGTCCGATACTGGCAGCGCCGAAATGCGCTCATCGAGCGGGAACGAAATTCTTCCTGGGCAAACGACCCAGAGATGTTCCAGTTGCAGATCGTTCAGGGCTGTGCGCATGGATCGCGTCGTTCCTGGTGCGTCCGCGAATTTGCATTCGAATCCATAGCGCCTGCCCTCGCGCAAGATGAGCAGATCGAGTTCCGCGCCTCCATGCGTGGCCCAGAAGTAGACCGCGTCGGCCTCGAACGCGCTCACCAGTTGCTCGATGGCGAATCCTTCGAAGGAGGCGCCAACCTTTGGATGGCCGGCAACCGCCTCGCTTGTCTCCAAGGTGAGTAGAGTATGCAGGAGGCCGGTATCACGCAGGTAGATCTTTGGGGACCTGACCTGGCGTTTGCGGACATTTGCAAACCACGGTGGAAGCGCCCGTACGACGAACGCTCCGGTCAGAATGTCCAGATACCTCCGCGCAGTGCCTTCGCTCGCGCCGAGGGCACGTGCGAATTCAGCTGCATTCCAGATCTGGCCATGATAGTGGGCCAGCATCGTCCAGAAGCGCCCAAGCGTTTCCGCCGGAACACTGATGCCGAGTTGGGGTAGGTCGCGTTCGAGAAATGTCCAGACGAAACTCCGCCGCCACACAGCGGAAGCCCGGTCTGTCGGTGCGAGGAACGCGCGCGGGAAGCCGCCCCGGAGCCAGAGCGCCCGCCAGGTTTCGGGTCCGACCTCCGAGAGCGCGAAACCGGACAAGTCCACCAACCCCGCACGGCCGGCAAGGGACTCCGAGACTCCTCGAATGAGCGACGGGGAAGCACTGCCTAGCACGAGAAAACGGGCACCATTGTCGGGCCTGTCCGCAAGCACCCGAAGCGTCTCGAAGAGTCCGGGCTCGCGCTGTATCTCATCGATGACAACGAGTCCGGACAAGGTGGCGAGCGTGAGCTCCGGTGTCTGCAGGCGCCTTCGGTCGACTGCACTTTCCAGATCGAAGAACGTGCTTGCGTCCGGACTTGCTGCCGCAATCGTTCGCGCCAGTGTGGTTTTCCCGCACTGGCGCGGCCCGGTCAGAGCGACCACGGGGTGAATGGAGAACGCTTCGCCGATGCGTGTGCGGGCAGCAAGCCGATCGATGAACATGCGCCATTATATTCCTTGAACATCCTCAATTCAATTACGGATTTTCAAGGAATATAGAATCACTTTACCTCTTGAGGAATGAAATTCATCCCAATGCGAAGACGACCGGTTCGCTGCCGGGTCGGCCTTCACCAGCGTACCCCACGTTCCGGGAGTTACGGCGCCAATGGCACTACGGACATGGGATTATCGATGACCTCTCTGTCTGGATTGCTTCAGCCAGCAATTTCCGACATTTGGCGGATCGGGTGAAATCCGGACTCCCGGCAAGACCGAGCTATTCCCTGTCCACGCCGGTCGGATTGGCGCCCACGCAGTCGGCGGCAAATGCGGCGGAACACGAAGAGCGGCCATTTTGGCCCCCCCATCCGTGCCGACCGTCGCGATCAGAGAAGAACACGGGGTGGCAGCATGGCTCGACCGCCCTTCCGATGACGCAGTAGCGCCATTCGGCCGCCTCTTGTCGGGCCGCGAGGCCTACCGGCCACGCAAGTGCGCTTCAGGCGCACGTCTCTTGCGCCACGATCCTTCACCGAACCTTTCGATTTCCGACTTGAGCGTGTCCAACCTGTCGCACCACCGAGCGTTGCGTGACGGACGCAATGACCTGCAGCGATTGTCGGGAGCCACTGCAGTACCGGACCACGGGCACCGGTATGCATCTCCGGCCAATCGGGGAAGCGGTTCACCTCCTCGGTTTCCATGTTCGGCGACCGACAACCGCAGCAGGCATCCGGGGCCCGACCGCGTGCCTCCGCAACTGCCGTATGCATTGCCTGAAGATTCGCGTAGCAGCGCAAGGATCCCGGAAGTCGGAAATCGGTAGGGCGTGTCAGAATCAGGAAACGCCGGGGCGGGATGGTTGTCCGACCAACAACAGACCTCACCGGCAAATGCGGTCTTGCCGCCTCCGATGCGTTTCCGTGCGTCAAGCTTATCTCCGATATTTCGGGTGATGACGTTGTTGTAGCCATCGACGAACAGCGCCGGCCCGTCGGACGGCAATCAACAGAGCGCCGGCCGCAACAAATCGATCTTCTGGCCACCGCCCATGCTCTCAGCCATATCACCGCCAACCCACGGCTTGCCGACGCCGAGTGGTTCGATGTCGACACCGTAACGACGACCGGAAGCAAGCAAACGCTGCAACTCGGGCGTGCGTTCGTCGCGACGGGGAAGGGGGACAACCGCGGGCTTGATTCCCGGACTGGCTCAAGAGACGGCCATCGCGTGTGGACGTTGTCTCGAAACATGATCCCCGCGCCCATGGTGAAGGGTGAATTCCAGCGGGTCAGACACTATATTCCTAACAGGCATCCGCGTTGGGGAGACGCGAAGCGCAGGATCCCCCAGAAAGTGAAACACATGTTCGCGATTCCAGGCCAGCCAATTCTTTCGCTCACGACCGGTGCGACGGAGAAACTCCGAAACCAACTGCTAGCCGTAGCGAAGACCGCATCCTGGGTGCGCATCGGCATCAAGCGCGGAGGCTGCGCGGGAATGGAATACACCATGGACTTCACGGACGCGCCGGAACCTCATGACGAACGGGTCGAGCAGGATGGTGTCCGCCTCGCCATCGCTCCTGCCGCCACCATGTTTCTCATCGGCACGGAAATCGACTACAAGACCGGCCTGCTCGAATCCGGCTTTTCCTTCTCCAATCCCAATGTGGTGGAAAGCTGCGGCTGCGGCGAGTCCGTGAAGTTTGCCGTCGAGCCCTCCAATCCGAGCGCTGAGCTCGCTTGATGCTCCGAAAGCTCATCGCCGGCAATTGGAAAATGCATGGGGGCGCGAAGGCTCTCGACGCGCTGCAGGACATTCTCGGCGGGGTTCCCTCGCCAGGCCCCGACGTGCTGATCTGCCCGCCTTCAACCCTCATACAATCCTTTGCGGCACACGCCTCCGGCAGCCGGGTTGCCATCGGCGGGCAGGACTGCCATCCCGAGGCCTCGGGCGCCCATACTGGCGACATCGCCGCTGAAATGCTCGCGGCGGCCGGGGCGACCTATGTCATAGCCGGGCATTCCGAGCGCCGCACTGATCATGCGGAGGCCGATGCCCTTGTGGCCGCCAAGGTGCGGGCCGCGTGGAGGGCCGGTCTGGTTGCGATCATCTGCGTCGGCGAAAACGAGGACGTAAGGGACCACGGCGAAGCCGCGGCCGTGGTCGCCGGCCAGTGCAGGATGTCGATCCCGGATGGCGCGACAGGCGCCAATACTGCCATCGCCTATGAACCGGTCTGGGCCATCGGAACCGGCCGCACCCCCTCCCCGGCAGAAATCCACGAGATCCACACCTCGATCAGAAGCCAGCTCGGGGAACGATTCGGGCACGAGGGCGGATCCATCCGCCTTCTCTACGGCGGTTCTGTGAAACCGACCAATGCCGCCGACATCTTTGCTGTGCCCGATGTGGACGGTGCCCTCGTAGGCGGCGCAAGCCTGCGCGCCGCGGACTTCCTTCCCATCGTCCGGGCGGCCGCATGAGCGACGTCGCCCCGGGCCTCCTCCGTGCCGCAGTCGTTGTCGTCGCGGCATTCGGCGCGGTCTTCTGGCTCCAGCGCCGCCGGGGCACCGTGGTGGCCGACGCCGCCCATCGGGGCACCATCGCGGCATTGCTCGCAGCGGTCCTGTATGTCGCGCTGGAACTGATCCTCTATGAGCTCGGCATTCCCCTTCCCGGATCCGCCCGTTCGGTTGGCCCGTAGATTCCGGTCAGGGATCCGGGACGCGCCGCGTTGACGAGCCAGTCCCGCATGTAGCGGGCGTAGGAACGGGCGCAGAAGAGTTCAAAGGCATCCGGATCTTCCGCCGCGAGCGAGAAAGCGACGGCGACACCCGCGATATGGGTGCGCCGGAACATGCCGCGCCGGAACACGTCCGGATGAAGATCAACCGGAGCGCCCTTGGCGAGAACTTCGCGGGCGCCAGGGCCCGCAATCCGAAAGAAGGCTCGCGAATCGGTCAGGTCCGCAGCAAGGCAATGCATCCCGGACAGGGCCGAGGCGAGCAAGTCCGACGCGGCGGCGGCCTGGCTGTACGGCAGCCGCAAGAGAAGCTCATCCGGCGCCATCCAGTACCAGCCAGAACCATCCTCCTCCCTGAGCGCGGCTTTCCGGACCCCGGGCAGGGGAAGCCCGGCCTCCTCCTCAAGCGCCTTCCGCACCGCCTGGTCCGCGAGATCAGCACGGACGCCAACCAGGCCAGGCGCCGGCATGGGTTCCACGCGCGCCGTTTCCGGCGAACCGCCCGCCGGTCCGCAGTCCGCAGCCGCATGTCGCAAGTCAGGCATTGCCGCCCCCGTCCTCCAGGAAGGCCGGGCGTACGATCCTGGCACGCACCGTCCGGTCCTGCACCGGAAGCGCAACCGACTCACCCATGCGTTCTCGACCGCGCTGGACCAGGGCCATGGCAATGGAGCGGCCAACGGTCGGCGAATGGTAGGAGGAGGTCACATAACCGACGATCGCCTGTCCTCCATCGGGCTCCGCCTCCACCGCGCAGGCGCCGCAGGGAAGGACAGTGCCCGGGTCATCCGTCAACAGGCCGACCAGCTGCCAGCGGTTGCTGTCGGCCGGATGCGGCATGCGCATTCCCCGCTTGCCGAGAAAGTCCCTCTTCTTCTTCGAGACCGCCCAGCCAAGGCCCAGATCGAGCGGGGTCACCGTGCCATCGGTCTCGTCGCCGATCATGATGTAGCCCTTCTCGGCCCGCATCACGTGGAGCGCCTCCGTCCCGTAGGCCGCGAGGCCGAGATCCTTTCCGGCATCCAGCAGGGCCTGCCAGAGGGAAGCCCCGAAACCTGCGGGAACCGCGATTTCATAGGCGAGTTCCCCGGAGAACGACACTCGGAAGACGCGAACCGCCGCCTCCCCGATGCGGCCGTCCGACATGCCGAGGAGCGGCAGCGAATCCTCGTCGAAATCGATGTCCGTGCCGATACGCTCCAGGAGAGTCCGGGACTGCGGACCGGATACCGCAACCTGCGCCCATTGCTCGGTGATGTTGAATATGAATACGCGGAGATCGAACCATTCGGTCTGAAGCCATTCCTCCAGCCAGGCGTGCACCTGCTCGGCGCCCCCGCTCGTGGTATGGCAGAGAAACAAGTCTTCCCCGAGACGGACGACGACGCCGTCGTCAAAGAGAAATCCGGCATCCGTGCACATCAGACCGTACCGGCATCGCCCCACCGGTACGGTTGACATCATGCCGGTGTAGATCCGGTCCAGGAACTGCCCCGCATCCGGGCCCTTGACCAGAATCTTGCCGAGCGTGGAAGCGTCGATCATGCCGACGCCGCTGCGAACAGCCCGAATTTCCCTCTCGACCGCTGATTGCCGTCCCTCTCCGCCCCGGAGGTAGCAGTACGGCCGCCGCCAGCTGCCGACAGGTTCGAAATCCGCTCCATGGCCCCCATGCCAGGCATGCATCGGGGTTTCCCGGACCGGGTGGAACAGCGCCCCGGCCTCTGCGCCCACGATGGCCCCAAGCGTGATCGGCGTGTAGGGAGGCCGGATGGTAGTTGTTGCTGTGTGGTCCAGCGGCCGGAGCGCGGCGTCGGCGAGGATCGCGTGCCCGGGCACGTTGGACACCTTGCCCTGGTCCGGCGCCATTCCGAGCGTGGTGTACCGCTTCGCGAGCTCGGCGCTGTCGTAGCCTTCACGCACGGCAAGTTCGAGATCGGCGACGGTGACATCGTGTTGATAGTCCACAAAATGCTTGTCACCGACCGCTTTTCGGCCCGCTCCTGGTACAATCCACACCGGCCGCGAGACCGATTCCCCCGGCGCCAAGACCTCGATCGCATCGGGCATTGACGCTGACCGGCCCACGGACTCCAACGCCTTGAGCGCCGCCACCGCCCCGCTTCGCAGGACGTCGCCGAGCGGCATCACGCCATTCGCGGAACCGGCCGGAATGACGGAAATTTCGCCATCGGATCCTGTCGGTGGACTCTCCGGGTCCGGGCGGAACAGGCTCTTGCCTTCGTCCCAGAAAAGCTTCCCACCCGTATGGCAATAGAGTTGGGCATTGGGAGACCAGCCCCCGGAGACGGCAAGGATGTCGCACTGGATCCGTTCGCTTCGGCTTGCCGGGCGCCAGCTGCCACGGAGGGGACCGACATCGACCGCGGTCAGCCCCAATCGCCCATGAGCCGCGATGACGGCGCTCCCCGAGGCGACGGGAAGGCCGGCGCGGCGCGCCTCCTGCGTGAAAAAGCCTGACGGTCGCGGGCGGCTATCGACGATCCGACGGACTTCGACCCCCGCCTTGTGGAGCGCCAGTCCGGTCTCATACCCGGTGTCGTCGGTAGTGAACACCACTGCGGCGCTGCCCGGCCGGATTGCCCAGCGGCGCACATAGTCGCGCACCGCCGACGCCAGCATCACGCCGGGCCGGTCATTGTCCGCAAACGGGATGGGCCGCTCCACGGCCCCCGCGGCGAGCACCACCTTCCGCGCACGGACCTCCCACAGGCGCCGACGCGGGGCGCCAGGCCCGTTGGGGCGCTGATACAGCAGAACGTGGCCATGATCGCCAATGCTCGCGGCCATGGTAGACGTGAGGACCGCAACATTGGGAAACCCGCGCAGCCGCTCTACCTGCCTTTCGGCCCACTTGGCGCCCGGCATCCCGCCGATCTCCGCCTCATCTCCAAGCAGGCGCCCGCCGATCCACGGTGACTGCTCGACCAGGAGCACACGCGCTCCGCTCTCCGCGGCAATGCCTGCGGCCATGAGTCCGGCGGGCCCGGCACCGACAACGACGATCTCGGTCTCGTAGTGCAATCGCTCGTACCGGTCCGGGTCCGGGTCCACTGGTGGCCGGCCCAGGCCCGCCGCGCGCCGGATCAACGGCTCGTACAGGTGCTTCCACGCCGCGCGGGGGCGCATGAACGTCTTGTAGTAGAACCCGGCGGGCAGGAGCCGTGACATGTGCGAACTGATGCCGCCGATGTCGAAGGAGAGGCTTGGGTAGCAGTTCTGGCTCCGCACTTCCATGCCATCCGCGAGAAGGGTTTCGGTCGCCCTGAGGTTCGGCGTCGCAGTGGGTCCGGTGCCGACGCCGAGCAAGGCGTTCGGCTCCTCCGGTCCGGAGCCCAGGATGCCTCGCGGACGATGATACTTGTAGGATCGCGCAACCAGCCGCTCGCCGTTGGCGAGGAGCGCCGAAGCCAGCGTATCGCCGGCGAATCCTGCCAGGTCCTTGCCGTCGAACCGGAATCGCAGAATGCGTCCGCGGTCGATGTGCAGTCCGCCTTCTGTCAGGCGTCCTGGTTCGCTCACGATCCCGGTTCCCTGGCCATGCGCTGCCGGATTTCCTCTGGCGGAGCGACGCAATCTGCCGCATAGGCCCCGAAGACCTGCAGGGTCACGGTGTCGCGGGCGAGATGGAACCACTTTCCGCATCCGAAGACATGGCGCCAGCGCTCGAGATGCGGTCCCATGGGATTGGTCCTCATGCCGAGATACGCCGCCCATTCCGCATCGCTGGCCGACTCTCCGTCCGGGCGCGCAATATGTGCCTCACCGCCATAGGCGAACTCGCTCTCGTCTCCCTCGACGCCGCAGCAGGGACATGGAATTCGGAGCACGGGCCCGGCCTCAGTGCGCAACGCCGGCGGCGACGGATTCATCGATCGGGCGGCCCTCCGCGAACCGATCCAGTCCGAACGGCGCCGCCACGGAATCCGGCACGCCGCTCGCGAGCGTCGCCGCGAAGCAGTGGCCGGATCCGGGAATCGCCTTGAACCCCCCGGTGCCCCACCCGCAATTCAGGAAAATGCCCTCGACGGGCGACGGGCCAATGATGGGGGATCGATCCGCCGTCATGTCGACTGTCCCGCCCCATTGCCGCATGAGCCGCAAGCGAGAAAATACAGGAAACAACTCCACGAGCGCCGAGGCCGAATCGCGAACATGATGGAGTGACCCGCGGCGCGTGTAGGACAGGTAGCTGTCCGTGCCGCCAGCGAGCACGAGCTCCCCCTTGTCGGACTGGCTCACATAGCCATGGACGGTGCTCGCCATGACGACGATGTCGAGGCAGGGCTTGACCGGCTCAGAGACGTAGGCCTGCAGCGTCACCGATTCGATTGGCAGCCGAAAGCCGGCAAGGTCGGCGAGCCTGGTGGACTGGCCGGCCACGACGAGGCCCATGCGGTTGCAGCCTATTCCGCCTCGCGTTGTATGCAGTCCGCGGACCCGGCCCCGCTCGATGTCAAAACCCGTAACACCGCAATTCTGAATGATGTCCACGCCGAGACGGTCAGCGGCCCGGGCATAGCCCCAAGCCACGGCGTCATGGCGCGCCGTTCCACCCCGCGACTGCCAGAGTCCGCCGAGAATCGGAAACCGCGCACTCCGTGACACGTTCAGCGGCGGGCACAAGCGCCGGATCTCGTCAACCCCGACCATCCGGGAATCGATGCCGTGCACACGGTTCGCATGCTCGATTCTGGCCATTCCCCGCAGATCGTGCTCCGTATGGGAGATCGTCAGCACGCCGCGCGGACTGAACATGACATTGAAGTTCAACTCCTGGCTCAGATTCTCGTACAGGCCGTGCGACAGCTTGTAGACGCCCGCCGATGCGTCCTGAAGGTAGTTCGAGCGGATGATGGTTGTGTTGCGTCCGGTATTACCACCTCCGATCCACCCTTTCTCCAACACCGCAACGCTGCGGATACCGTGGTTGCGGGCCAGATAGTAGGCCGTGGCAAGACCATGCCCGCCGCCGCCCACAATGACGATGTCGTAGCTTGGCTGCGGTTCCGGCGACCGCCATGCCCGGCCCCACCCTTCGTGATAGGCGAGGGCGTTGCGCGCAAGGGTAAAAATCGAATAGCGCATGGAGGAGCCGAGGTTCCCGAGACAGGTTTTGTAGCCGCATCAATTTACGCAATGAAGACCGGTTACGCCATGGCCCGAAACACGACCGCCGCGCTTCCCGCTGGACACCCACCAGACCGAGGCCCCTTTGCTACGTCACGATCCCGCCAGCCAAGGTGGCAACTCCCACACAGGCCACTACAAACAGAATCCACCATCCGCGCCGGCGGCCGATCGCGTCCCCGAGGAAAACCCTTGCCACGATCGTGGACGCTGCGGGAAGGGCGGCGAACCCCACCGCCGCGCCGACTCGGCCTGCGGAAACGGAGCCGTGAAGCAACGCCAGGAGGGCCGCGGTTTCCAGAAGAGTCTGCAGAATCACGAGTCCACCGAGCCTGCCCGAAGGAATTCGCAAATTGTTCAGTCGCCCGCGAAGGCGAATCAGGACCACGGGCAAGATCGCTGCCGCTGCTCCGAAACGCATCGCGACCATCGCATCGCCGGGGCCGATCTCGACCGAAGCCTCCTGAACGAGGAACAGCCGGACGGACGAAAGGAAACCCGCCCCCAGGCCGAGAAGCGCCGTGGTCCGGAGCTGTCGGGGATCGCGGGTTTCCGCTGGCCCGCGCTCCGGTCGCATCGCCATCGCGACGCCGAAGAAAACCCCAATTCCCGCAAAGAGCTGTACTAGAGTCCACGGCTCTCCGGCAAGCACATTCCAGGTAATCAGAAACACCGTGCTGGAAGCGGTGCCGGCAACAGCGACGGAGACCGGACCATCCGCCAGCGCGCGAAAAAGGAGAACCAGCACGCCCACATGAAGAAATCCTCCGACAAGGGCGAGGGAGGCCGACCAACGCAACGGAGCGCTTGAGACATGCGGTACGCCGAACAGGAGAATCCCGATCGGCAGCGCAAGCCAGGAGGTGAAGAGAATCAGATGCGGGATTGGAACTCGCTGCGCGGTCACCCGGGAGGCGCTGTCTGCGCATCCGATCAGCCCGGCAGCGAGCAATCCCCAAAGCGCGCCCATGGCAATTCCAATTGCAGTTCCCGCGTCTGCCCGAACCCGGGTCCGCGACGTCCGGCAGCAAATCGAATCTCGTAGCCGCATAGCGCCGCCCGGGAAAGAGTCGCTCTCGGTCTTTGGCAGGAACGGCCAACCGCCCCTTCATTCCGGACGCCGCCAAGGAATGCCGGATTCCGGCCGAGCCGCGTCGCGACCTCTTCGGCGTGCTGGTTCGGTGCCGCCCGGCGGCGGAAGCAGGAAGTCATTCCGATGCCTGAACCTCGCTCGGCGATATCGCTTTGCGGAGGATGGCAACACGGCTCGCGTCGAGTGCAGCGATCCGCCCGCTGGCGTTGACATCACTGTCCTCCAAACCGCTCCGCACCTTGCCCCCGGCCTGATGGGCTGCGACAAGGCAGCGCGTTTCCCGCGCGCCAAATGCGCAGCCGGCCCAGTCCGGTGCAGCGGACAGGGATCGCGAGATGGCGCGGAATTCCCCCAGATTCTCAAGCGCGACGGGAATTTCTGGAGAATAGCTTCCGAGAACAAACAGGAGTTGGGACCGCGCAACCGTCCCGGCTCCGAGGAGACCGAGAAGCGCCTCGAAACCGTCCGCCCCGCAGAGAATATGCTGCACAGCGATTTCCTGCTCCGCCCAGCGTTGCGGCGCCGCGAGCGCCACCGCGCGCGAGCCCGTCGACCGCAACTCGCGCAGCGCGGCCAAAGCGTAGGCCGTAGCAACCTCATCGACGATCGCGATCTGCCGTTCCGACGAGTTCAGCCCGCCCGCCTCCGTAGTGATCCGGATGGCCAAATCAGGACAGGTTGCCGCCAATGCCGAAGGTACCTCGCGGTACCGTCCAGCATCGGGCGAGCGGCTTCCCTCCGAATTGCGCACATGGTGGCGCAGGCCGTCCGCCCCGGCCGTGACTGCCTCCCGGAGTACCTCTGGGGTTGCCTCTGGGGTCTCCGGGATCGTCACGGGAAGATCCGGATGATCCGCCTTGCCCCGCCGCACACCGTTCGAAGCCAGCATGAACGATGGAAGCGCCTTCATAGCGCTGCGGTGAGAGCCCTGCCAAGCTTGTCCACGATCTCCCCGATGTGGCTGCGCTCCAGGATGTATGGCGGGGCAAGCAGCACGTGGTCGCCGGCCACGCCATCAATCGTGCCGCCCATGGGATAGCAGGCCAGACCGGCCTCCAACGCGGCGCTCTTTACCCGCTTGTGGATCGCGCGCCCGGGATCGTATGGTGCCTTGGACCCGCGATCTTCGACCAATTCGAGACCGAGAAACAAGCCGCGGCCGCGGATGTCCCCGACATGCGGGTGCTGTCCAAAGGCTGCTTCCAACGCCTTCCGCAGCTCGATGCCCATTTCCCTGGATCTCCGGACAAGTCCGCCGTCGGTGAGCTTCGTCAGAACCGCGAGACCGGCAGCGCAGGCGGCCGGGTGGCCCATATAGGTATGACCGTGCTGGAAGAACCCGGAGCCTTCACGAACCGCTTCGAAAATCGCATTCGTGCAGAGCATGGCCCCGATAGGCTGGTAGCCCGCGCCAAGGCCCTTGGCGATGGCGGCAATATCCGGCACGACACCATCCTGCTCGCATGCAAACAGTGTCCCGGTTCGTCCCATCCCGCACATGACCTCGTCAAGGATGAGAAGGATCCCGTAGCGATCGCAGATCTCCCGGATGCGCCGAAAGTACCCCTCAACAGGAGGAACCGCGCCAGCGGTCGCCCCGACGACCGGCTCCGCAATGAAGGCCATCACGGTCTCCGGACCAAGGCGAAGCGCCTCTGCCTCCAGCTCGTCTGCGACCCGCCGGCCGTATTGGAACGAGCCCTCCCCTGCCCGGCGGCCCCGGTACTCATAGCACGGCGAGATGTGGAACGTGTCGACCAGCAACGGTGCAAAGGGTTCGCGCCGCCACCGGTTGCCGCCCGCAGCAAGCCCGCCAAGGGTATTGCCGTGAAAGCTCTGCCGGCGGGCGATGATGCGATGCCGCCCGGGCTGCCCGATCTCCAGAAAATACTGACGGGCAAGCTTCAGCGACGCCTCCACCGCTTCCGATCCGCCAGACACGAAATACACCCTGCCAAGATCTCCCGGAGCATTGGATACCAGCTTCTCCGCCAGCGCCTCCGCCGCATCCGAAGAGAAAAACCCGGTATGGGCAAAGGCAAGCCGGTCAATCTGGTCCTTGATAGCCTGGCGAACCTCGGGATCGCTGTGGCCGAGGCACGAGACCGCTGCTCCGCCGGATCCGTCGAGATAGCGTTTGCCGGAGGCGTCGAAGAGGTAGACCCCCTCGCCCCGGACCGCGATCGGCGGATCGGCCCGGGCGCTGCGATGGAATACATGCGGCATCCCTCTGTGGCCTCCCGTCTCGCCGGGGGCGCACTCCGGCGCACCGGCAGGCCCTTCCCGCGTCGAACCGTACCGTAGCGGAATTCACGCCGTCGGCAATTGCGATTCCGGCGGCCTGGCCCCTTGTCCGCACTGCAAAATCGCGTTGCGCGATCGGCTCAGACGGCGTCTGGAGGCCGGGGGGCCGGACAATTCGGAAGCGGTGAATCCGACGCGGCTTCCATCCATCCGGACCGGCTTGCTTCCGCGGCGCGACGCCAGCGGGCAAATTCCGGTCCTCCAACCCGCCGGTGGACCGGAACCAGTGTCACCGCGAATCGGGGCGGCGGGCGTCGCCGGGCGAAATGCGGAGCAAACGCGTCAGGCCTCACTCCGAAGCAGCCCGTTTCCGAGCGGCAATCGCCGCCTGCGCTGCGGCAAGCCTGGCAACGGGAAGCCGGAACGGGGAGCAGGATACGTAATCGATGCCCAGCGACTCGCAGAATTCCAGCGAGACCGGATCGGCGCCGTGCTCCCCGCAGAGCCCGAGCGAAATGCCGCTCCGGCTCTCGCGGGAACGCTGCACCGACAATTCGATCAGTTCTCCGACGCCATCCTGGTCGATGGTGGTGAACGGATCCGCGGCGTAGACCCCTTGACGCAGATACTGGGGCATGAACCGCCCCGCATCGTCGCGGGAGAGTCCGAACGTCATCTGGGTCAGGTCGTTCGTCCCATAACTCAGGAAATCCGCGGAACGGCTGATCGCATCGGAGCGCAGCGCAGCGCGCGGGGTCTCGATCATCGCGCCGACCCGATAGGTCACGGTCTCCCCGAATTCCTGCCGAACCCCGGCTGCAACACCATCGATCAATTTCCTGAGGATATCCATCTCGCGATGCGCCGAGACAAGCGGCACCATGATCTCCGGCTCTGCGGGCTCACCCGTTTCCCGACCCGCCTCAATTGCCGCCTGCAGAATGGCGCGAGTCTGCATCTCGTAGATCTCGGGAAACGCGATGCCCAGACGGCAGCCGCGATTGCCGAGCATCGGGTTGAACTCCTCGAGCGACTTTGCGCGGGCCATCACCTGGTCGACCGGCACATGCATCATTTCGGCGAGTTCCAGCATTTCGCGCTCCCCCCGGGGCAGGAACTCGTGCAGCGGCGGATCCAGAAGACGAATGACGACCGGCCTTCCGCGCATCGTGGAAAACATCTCCCGCAGGTCCCCGAGCTGCATGGGAAGGAGCTTCCGAAGCGCCGTCCTCCGCTCCTCCTCCGTCCCCGCAAGGATCATTTCCCGCATCGCGGCAACCCGCCCCTTTGCAAAGAACATGTGCTCGGTTCGGCAGAGCCCGATTCCATCGGCGCGGAATTCGAGCGCAAGCCTGGCATCGCTGGTAGTGTCGGCGTTCGCGCGTACTCCCATGCGGCGGAATTCGTCCGCCCATTCCACGATGGCTGCCATCGGACCGTCGAACTCGGGCGGCAAAATCGGAATTGGCCCGGCCAGCAAACGACCCGATGTTCCGTCCACTGTTACGGTGTCGCCTTCGTGGTGCCACGGCCCGTCCAGCGTCCGCAAACGCCGCCCTGCCGCGTCAATTACGAGTCTCGCGACTCCGGCCACGCACGGCCGCCCCAAGGCCCGAGTCACGACCGCGGCATGGCTCGTCATCCCTCCCCGGCTGGTCACCACGGCCTCCGCAAAATGCATCGCGCCAACATCGGCCGGATCGGTCTCCGTCCGAGCAAGCACCGGATGGCCACCGCGGTTCGCGAGACGCTCTGCAGCGACGGCCGAGAACACAAGGTCCCCAACTGCCGCGCCGGGCGCGGCGGCAACGCCGCGGCAGATTTCTCTCGCGCGCGCCGTGGGATCCACCCTGGCGTGAAGCATCGTCTCCACGCTGACCGGATCGATACGGGAAACGGCCTGCTCCCGGGTAAGGAGCGAGCGATCCACGAGTTCCTTCGTGAATGCGGCCTGTCCCCTCGGCTCCAGCCGCAGCGGCTCGGCGTCCACGATCTGCAACCCGCTGTCCCCGATCGCGAAGGCAAGCTCCAGGGCCTCGCAAATCGCATCCTCCGCGCACCGGCCGGCTTCATCGAGCTCCGCCCAAACACCGCCGGAATCCCGGAGAAGCCGGCTGCAAACTCCCTCCTGCCTGGGAGCGCTACAATCGCGAGACCATCCTTCCCGGAACGAGGCTGCCCAATTCCGCGTTCCGTCGGATTGCTTCCGGGTGCGCAGCGAGCCGCTTCCGGGATTGTCGCCGCCGATATCCTGCGCCATCACCTGCACAAGCACGGCCTGACCGGCCGGAGGGCCGAATCGCGGACGGGACAGGCAACCGATTGCAGCCTGTAGCTGCCGCATGGGCGAGTCGGGCACCGTGAAGCCTGCCTCCGAAAGCGTGTTCGCAAACCGGGCGGCGAGGCCTTCGTGGAAATCGGACTGAAGCGGATCCATGCCTGCGAGAGCGGTTTCGAAGAGCTCGGGTTCGGCAGCCAGCACCGAGGTTGCAAAGTGCTGCAGAAAGTCGCAGCGGATGCGCCAGGCATTGGACGCGCCATGCTCCGCGGCAAGCCCGGGAACCGCCTCTGGCGATGCGCCGACATTCAGGATCGACGGCTGCAGCCCGAGGCCGGGCACAACCGGCGATTGGCGGACGGCGAGCAGGAGGGGAGCCTCCCCGCGCCCGAACGCGTGCCCGACACGGGCCTCCAGACTCTCCACGGCTGCCGCGAGGGAGGCCGGCAGCACCGCCGCGGGCTCTCCTTCCTGCGACCATTCCTCCACCATCTGCGATGGGATGACAAACCCGTCCGGTACGGGCAGCCCCGCCCTGCGCAACTCGCCGAGTCGGCAAGCGCGCTCGCCCATCCGCGATGGACCCCCGCTGGCCCCGAGTTCGATGAGGGGCTCCATCATCGTCCCTCGAGCTCTCCAAACACGGCAGCCCGTTCCATGATTCGCCGTGCATTCCCGAGGAGGCGCAAGCGGTTGCGGCGAAGCACCTCGGACTCCGCATTCACGGTTACCCGCTCGAAAAACGAGTCCACCAGCGGGCGGATGCGCGCGATGCGCGCCATTGCGGCTCCATGCCGCTCCTCGGCCAGCGCCGTTTCGATTTCGCGCTCGGCTTCCGACAACGCATCCGCGAAGGCGGCCTCCTCCGGCTCCCGGTAGAGCGCCGCATCGGGGAATGCGCCGTCCGGCACGCCTTCCTGATCAAGAATGCTTCGCACCCGCGTGTACGCAGATAGGAGATCCTCGGCGTCAGCGCCTCCGTCCAGAAAGACCGACAGCGCCTGCACGCGCCTGGATATGGAGACCGCGTCGCTGTCATCGCCGCAGTTCCGGACTGCGGCGATGACATCGTGCCGGAAACCACGCTCACGGAGGCCGACCGAGAGCCGCTCGAGCGTGAACTTGACGACATCTCCTGCAGCCCCGTCTCGCCTGGGAAGATCCAGGCCGCGATGCGCTTCCTCCGCCCAGTCCATGAGTTGCGTGAGGGGCAGCCGCAGGGAATTTTCCTCCAGCGTGCGGAGAAGCGCCAGCGCGCTGCGCCGCAGGGCGAAGGGATCCTTCGATCCGGTCGGACGCAATCCCGCGGCGAAAAAACCGTAGAGCGCATCGGCCCGATCCGCGATCACCAGGGATGCGGCCACAGGGTCCGATACGGTGGCATCCGAAGGGCCGGACGGACGGTACTGCCCTGAGATCGCCTCCACTACCGAGGAATCCTCTCCGGCAAGCGCCGCCAGGCGGCCGCCCGCGGTGCCCTGAAGGGTCGGAAACTCGCCAACGGTCTCGGACGCGAGATCGCACTTGGCAAGAATCGCGGCCCGCCGGACCCGCGTCTCGTCGGTACCGATATGGCCTGCCACAAGTTGCGCGAGCGAAGCGACCCGTTTAACCCGCTCGGCGACGCCGCCAAGCCGCGCGTGATACACCATCCCGCCCAGACCGTCCCGCATGTTCTCCAGGCCCCGCACGCAATCATTGGCCCAGAAGAATGCGGCATCGGAAAGGCGGGCCCTGAGCACGCGGGCATAGCCGGTGCGAATGCGCGCACCGCCATCCGCTGGAGCGGCATCGGCGACGGCGACATAGCCCGCAATTCCGTCATCCTTGGGATCACGTAGCGACAGGAATCGCTGGTGCGTCCGCATTGCGGTTCGGAGAACCTCGCCCGGCAGGTGCCGGAAGGACGGCTCAATGCGTCCGAGGTGCACCACCGGCCATTCGGCGAGCCCTGCGAGTTCGTCCAGGAGCCCGGGATCGTCAACGAGCGCCAACCCGCTCTCCGCCGCCAGGCGCCCCGCCTCCGCTTCGATTCGCGCGCGTCGGTCCGCGCTTCGGAGCCGGACAAATCCTGACTCGAGCTGGCAGGCATATCCCGTTATCGATTCGATGCGAATCGACCGGTCCGCCAGCAGCGGATGCCCTCGCGTAGCCAATCCAACCGGAATTTCCTCGAGATCGAACGGCGCGGCGCGAACCTGTCCGCCATCCTCGATCACGCTTACCACGGAGCGCAGGGGCCGCACCCACCGAAAACTGCCCCTTCCCCACCGCATTGACTTCGGCCAGCGAAAGCCGCGGAGAACCGCGGGGACGCGTTCGGCAATGTGGGATTCCAGACTGGTCCCGGGAATCACGAGCGTCACGAAGTATCGGGCGGCGCTTCCCTCACCCTGGATCTCCAGCGCATCCCGGGCAACTCCCGCCGAGCGAAGGAACCCTTCCACGGCGCGCTCGGGGGCTCCTAACCGCGGACCCCGGCGCGCTTGCCGGACATCCTCGGTCCTGGAAGCCATCCCGCGCCCGATCCAGACAAGACGCCGAGGGGTCGCATGCACCTCCGAGTGGGCCGGCGCCACGCCGGCCTCGGCGAAGGAAGCCTTCAGCCCGCGATCCAGCGCCTCGGCGCCGCTGCGCTGCATGAGCGCCGGAATCTCCTCCGACCTCAACTCCAGCAGATAGTCTGGCATCGCATTCCCAGCCCTATTCCACCGTGGCGCCGCCCGCCTCGGTGGCAAGAAACGCATCCGCGCAGGCCTTGGCGAGAGTTCGGACCCTAGCGATATAGGCCTGCCGCTCCGCGACGGCGATCACCCTGCGGGCGTCCAGCAAGTTGAATATGTGCGATGCCTTCATGCACTGGTCGTAGGCGGGGTGCGCCATGATCGTGGCCTTGCCAGTACGTGGGTCCACGGGATCCGCGGAGAGAATGCGGCCGCACTCGGCCTCGGCGTCCTCGAAATGGCGCAGCAGGGCTTCAGTGCCCGCGACATCGAAATTCCACCGTGAGAATTCCCGCTCCGCCTGCCGGAACAGGTCGCCGTATTTCAGGCCGGGCGCGTAGGGGATATCGTAGACGTTTTCGATTCCCAGCACATGCATCACGAGACGTTCGAGACCATAGGTAATCTCGCCGGGCACCGGATCGCAATCGTGCCCGCCAACCTGCTGGAAATAGGTGAACTGGCTCACCTCCATTCCGTCGCACCAGACCTCCCAGCCAAGACCCCATGCGCCGAGTGTAGGACTCTCCCAATCATCCTCGACGAATCGAATGTCGTGGCAGGAAAGGTCAATTCCGATCGCCTCCAGAGATTCGAGATAGTCGCGCTGAAACGCTTCGGGAACCGGCTTGCGGATCACCTGGTACTGGAAGTAGTGCTGGAGGCGGTTCGGATTCTCCCCGTACCGGCCGTCCGTAGGCCGTCTCGAAGCCTGCACGTAGGCGGCCGACCACGGCCGCGGCCCGAGCGAACGGAGTGCCGTTGCGGGGTGGAACGTTCCGGCGCCCACCTCCATGTCGTACGGCTGCAGGATGGCACATCCGCGCCCGCCCCAGAAACGGTGCAGCGCCAGCACGATATCCTGGAATGTCGCCGGACGAGCGTCAGAAGCATCTTGGGACTGCGACATTCTCGGGAACCCTGCTGGAGAGATCAACGGGCTTCTTGTACCGGTTCTGCGAAATGGCGACAATGCGGGCGCGCAGGAGCGTGCTCCGTATGCCATCCCCGCCCGACCGCCAACGCGGGCGGCGCCGTGCCGGGGTCTTCCCCCATCCGGACCTCCACGGCACCCCGGGCTGCAATCGCGCCCCGCCACCGGTGCCGCTAGTATGCTGCGCTGCCGCATCGTATCCGTGATCTGCACGCAATGGCCTCTTCACCCTCGAACACAAACGGAACCACTCTCGGCGTGGCCCGCTGGCTGCGGCTCGCCGGGGATCCCTGGCATGCCGCTTCCATGACGATCACACTCGTCCTTCTCCTGCCGCTGCTGGCAATTGTCTGGATCGCTCTCTCGCCGGACGAGAACATCTGGCCGCACCTGATGCGAACGGCGCTTCCGCGCTACCTCGTGAACACGCTGCAACTCATGGCGCTGGTGGCCATTGGAACGTCCGTTGTCGGAGCGGGGTCGGCCTGGCTCGTGGCCAACTACCGCTTTCCCGGCCGAAACATCCTCGCATGGGGGCTGCTCGCCCCGCTTGCGGTGCCCTCGTTCATCGCAGCGTACGCCTATGTCGAACTCCTGGAATACGCCGGACCCGTGCAGACCGCGCTGCGAACGGTCTTCGGATGGGAGGATGCGCGCAGCTACTGGTTTCCGGAAGTCCGCTCGATGGGCGGCGCCGCAGTGGCGATGACGTTTGCGTTCTACCCCTACACCTATCTCCTCGCCCGCGCGGCGTTCCATGAGCAATCCGCCTCCTCGGTCGAAGCCTCCCGATCTCTCGGATGCGGACCCGTACAGAGTCTCTGGCGCGTAGCGCTTCCCCTCGCCCGCCCGGCCATCGCGGCGGGCGTGGCCCTGGCCCTCATGGAAACGCTGGCGGACTTTGGAACCGTGGAGTATTTCGCCATACAAACCCTGACAGTCGGCATCTTCGCGATCTGGCTCGAGGGGCTAAACGCGGGCGGCGCTGCGCAACTTGCTCTGGTTGCCCTGGTTCTCGTGATCGGCCTCCTCGCGATCGAACGGGCTGGACGGCGCAATGCCCGGTACCACGACCCCTCTACCCGATTCAGGCCCGGACGCGGTCGTCCCCTGCATGGGTGGACCGGCATCCTGGCCTGCAGCGCTTGCATGCTGCCGACCCTGATCGGTTTCGCCGTGCCGGTTGCCGTGCTCGGATATCTTTCTCTCTCCCGCCTGGAGCAATTCACGTCGCCCGAATTCCTCCTCGCTACCTTTCGCACGGCAACCGTTGCAGGCCTGGCGGCGCTGCTAGCAGTCTTTCTCATGCTGATCCTCGCCTACGGCGTGCGCTCCACCCGCTCGCGGATCGCCCGGCTGGCGGCCCGCATCGCCACGCTCGGGTACGCCGTCCCCGGCGCCGTGCTCGCGGTCGGAATCCTCATCCCGCTCCTGGCCGTGGACAAATTCCTTTATTCCCTCGGCGCAACATCGGGACTGCTGCTCGGCGGCTCCATCGTCGGCCTCCTCGCTGCCTATGTCGTCCGGTTCGCTGCAATTCCCTATGGCGCGATTGAGGCAGGATTTGCCCGGATCACCCCTGCCATGGAAACAGTTGCGCGCACTCTCGGCGCCGACCGCGGCGCCGTTCTCCGGCGCATCCAGGTTCCGCTTCTTCGCAGCACCCTGATCAGCGCAGCCCTGCTCGTTTTCGTGGAAACCGCAAAGGAGCTTCCGGCAACGCTCATCCTCCGTCCCTTCGGATACGATACTCTCGCAACACTGACCTACAGCTATGCGTCCCTGGAGCAGGTCGGCAACGCGGCGCCGGCTGCCCTCGCGGTCATTGCCACCGGCCTTCTCCCGGCCTTGCTGTTCCGGAAGCACTTGCGGCGGCTCGCCTGGAGCCAGTTGGCGGACCGTCCACAAGCCACCCGATAGTCAGCAGCACAAGCAGCGGGGTCCCGATCCCGCTAGAATCGGGCTCCGCGAACCGCCGCTGGCCGGAACAGCCCCATGCAACTGCCCGCGCTGAATATTGTTGATGGTGTCATCCTGCTCATCATGGGGTTGTCGATGGCACGCGGGTTCCTGAACGGGGGGTCGCGGGAGATTGTCGGCATCCTGATCTGGGTGAGCGCAATCGTGATCGCGTTCGTGTTCACTCCGTCGGTGCGCCCGATGATGCCCGAAATTGGCCTGTTCGGAGACTTTGCCGACGCCTGCCTGATTGCCACCTTCCTCGCATTCATCAGTCTGTTCGTGCTTTCCATCCTGGCTGTCTCCGTGTTGTCGCCGATCATCAGCCGCGTGACCTCGCGAGGAGAAATCGGCGCAGGCGATCAGCTCATCGGCCTTGGTTTCGGCCTGATCCGGGGGGCGATCATCGTGCTCATCGCCTATATTGCCTACGATGCAGTGATCGAAGACGCAGACAAGCTCGACCTCCTCACTTCCGCGGCATTTGCGGATCTGCTCGAGAGCGGTTCAGCCCTTTTTCGCAGCACGGACACGGAAGGAATCCAGACTTGGATCGGCAGCCGGCTGGAGGCGCTGACCGAGGGGTGCGGCTATATCGACCGGACCCTTCCCGATGTCGAGATGCCAGCGGCACCGGTCGGCGACGAACAATGACGGCTACACTTCGACCATTCCGAAGTTGGCGCGAGGAATGCGGTGTGTTTGGCGTGATCGGCTGCGCGGACGCAGCGCGCTATGCGGCACTTGGACTGCACGCGCTCCAGCATCGAGGCCAGGAGGCTTGCGGCATCCTGGCCTTTGATTCGGAGCGGCGGACCTTCAACAATGTCCGCCGAATCGGATATGTGCGGGATCATTTCACGCGGGAGGAGGTGATCCGGCTGCTGCCCGGCAGCATTGCGATCGGGCATGTGCGCTACGCGACCGCCGGCCACAAGGGGGACACCGCGATCCGGGATGTGCAACCGCTGTTTGCCGAGTTCTCGCAGGGCGGCGTTGCCGTATCGCATAACGGCAACCTGACAAACGCCCGGTTGCTGCGGCAGCGGCTTGTCTCGGAGGGATCCATCTTCCAGTCCGGCGCTGATACGGAATGCATTGTCCATCTCATGGCCCGGTCCCCCGCAACGGACATGGTCAGCAAGATGAAGGACGCCCTGCAGCAGATCGAGGGTGCGTTCTCGATTGTCGCGATGACCCGCACCAAGATGATCGGCGTCCGCGACCGGCACGGCATCCGGCCCCTGGTGCTGGGGCGCCTCGGCACCGGCCACGCCTTCGCTTCTGAGACTTGCGCGCTCGACATTGTCGGTGCAGAGTTCGTCTGCGAGGTCGGCCCGGGCGAAATGATCGTCGTGGATGCCCACGGCGTTCGACGGGAAAACCCCCTTCCCCGGGGTCCGAAGCGATTCTGCATCTTCGAGCATGTGTACTTCTCGCGACCCGATTCCCTGCATGGCGGAACCAGCGTCTACGAGGTGAGGCGCAGAATCGGTGAAGAGCTGGCAAGGGAGGCACCCGCGGAGGCCGACCTGGTCTGCCCCGTTCCGGACAGCGGGACACCTGCGGCCATCGGGTACGCGCAGCAATCCAGGATCCCCTTCGCGTTCGGAATTGTGCGGAGCCCCTTTGTCGGGCGCACATTCATCGAGCCCACGGACCAGATCCGCAACATGGGCGTGCGTCTGAAACTCAATGTGAACCGCAGCCTCGTCGCCGGAAAGCGGGTCGTGCTCGTGGATGACTCGGTGGTGCGGGGAACAACTGTCCGAAAAATTGCCAGCATGGTGCAGGAGGCCGGTGCGAAATCTGTCCATTTCCGGGTGGCGAGCCCGCCCACGCAATGGCCCTGCTACTACGGTGTCGATACGCCCGAGCGGGGGGACCTCCTGGCCGCACAGATGGATCCGCAGACCATGGCGGAATATGTCGGTGTCGATACGTTGCAGTTTGTCAGCATCGACGGCCTCTACCGCGCATGCGGCAGCGCCGACGGACGAGGCGACTCCGACCGGCGGTTCTGCGATGCCTGCTTCACGGGCGACTATCCGGTGGCCAGGGCCGACAGCGAGCGGGCGCCGTCGCTTCCGCTGGATACGTCGCACTGACGGGCGCGGATCCCTGTGGCCTCCAATCGGCAACCGGTCCGGGTTGCCGTTGTGACCGGTGCTTCCCGGGGCCTCGGCGCGGAAATCGCCTTTGCCCTGGCAGTGCGCGGCGTTCATGTCGCCGCGGTGGCCCGCACCCCGGGCGCGCTCGAAGCGCTCGACGACCGAATCCGGATGGCCGGCGGATCCGCCACCCTTGTACCCCTCGACCTCCGGGACTTGGCGGGCATACAACGCCTGGCGGAAGAGATCCGGAATCGCTTCCAGCGCCTCGACATCCTTGTTCACGCGGCCGGCGATTCCCTTCCCTTCACGCCGGTTCGCGATATCGATCCGGCGGGGTTCGAGCGTCTGTGGCGAACGGACACCAACGCTGCGCGGGCGCTCATCGCTTCCTTCGAACCCCTCCTCGCGGACTCCCAGGGCCAGGCGCGATTCCTATGCGACCCGGACGCGGGAGGCGCATACCGTGGTGCCTACGCGTCAAGCAAGGAGGCGCTTCGGGCACTGGTGGCGGCCTGGATGGCAGAAGACCCCCCCATCGGAATCGCGATCCACGACCCGCCGCCCATGGCGACGGCATTGCGGCAACGGGGCCGCCCCGGCGAGAGTTCCGCCGGCCTCGCGAATCCGCGGGATGTCGCCCTCTCCATCGTGCGCGGCCTTCTCGGCGAGGACCCCACACTGTAGCGTCGTTTCCTCGGGTCCCGCCGGGCAAAGCGCCGAGTTTCCCCCATTGCGCTTCGCGGACGCCGCAGGCCCGCCGATCCGTGGCTTCGGCTGCCGGACGGCTCCCGGCAGCGTCACAGGCCGAACCCCGAAGAGCCAGCACGCAAGTTGAACGGGGAATTGAAACTGTGGCTGGCTGCCGAGCCCGTGTGCGCCGATTCGCGCCCGCCCTTGCAGACTTGGGGAGACGCTTGTGGCGTATGTTTCATCGAATGAATCAACGTGTTCTCGAATTTTTCCAAGTTGCTTGTCAATCTTTCCAACGCATCGAATCGAAGGTATCAGGCAACGCGCCGGAACGCGCCGGAGAACTATGGTATTGGAGAGCAAGCCGGACCGACGCGCGGGTGTCCTCCCGCTTCGTGGACGCCGCGCATGAATTACCTCCGTGAGGCACAGAATGTTTCCACTGCACTATCGAATGTCGCTGCTGGGTGCCACTTCCCTGCTCTTGGCCGCTCTTGGCCCGCAACTCGCCATAGCCGACAGCCGGGCTGAAATCGATGCCAAGGTGGCGGCGGCGCAAGAACAGCTCTTTGCGACGGTGCCCGGGGCAAGCGATCTCGCCGAACGCGCTTTCGGCATTCTGATCATGCCCGATGTCAAGAAGGCCGGGCTGATCCTCGGTGGCGCGTATGGCGAAGGCGCACTCCTCGTCGACGGAGGCACCGTCGGCTATTTCTCCGTCGCCGCCCTTTCGGTTGGCTTCCAATTCGGCGCACAGATCACGAAACAGGCGCTGTTTTTCATGACCGAGGACGCGCTTCGCGACTTCCGCAACGAGGATGGATGGGAGGTCGGCGCTGACGCGGAAGTAACCATTCCCGGCAAGGGTGTCAGCCTGGGCGTGGACAGCACGACCGCGCAAAACCCGGTCATCGGTGTGGTGTTCGGACAGGATGGCGCGCTCCTGGGGGCCAGCCTCGAAGGTGCGAAATTCAGCACGATCGTTCGTTGACGAGGCTCCGTCGCCAGATGCCGGCACCAGCGGATTGACAGGCGCAAGGCTTGGTCGAACGGGACCGTTCAGGCCTGTCGGCTTCCTCGGTTGCCCGAATGTGTTGAGATATGGAGCCGTTGTGCAACGCGTCCGAGCCGCATCCGCAAGTTCCCGCGGTGGTCCTGCCATCGGGTGCGGACGGCGCAATCAACGTGATGCGTTCCCGGTGGAAATAGCCTGTGGATCACCCAATCCCCGAAATCGCAAGGGAAACGACCGCCGAGCCGGGATTAGCTGAAGGGGTTCTCCCGGACGATCATGTCGTCCCTCTCCGGCGAGGTGGATACGAGGGCCACCGGGCATTTGGCAAGCTCCTCCACGCGATGGACGAATTTTTGCGCGGCTTCCGGCAGGCGGTTCCAGTCCCGGATTCCGCTGGTGTCCGCGTCCCATCCCGGAAGCTCCTCGTAGACGGGCTCTACCAATGCCTGCGCTTCGGACACCGCCGGAAGCGCGGGAAGGAACTCCCCGCCAAGCCGGTAACCCCGTGAAATGCGGATGCGCTCGAGCCCGTCGAGCACATCGATCTTGGTTAGGGCGATTCCGTCGATTCCCGAAACCGTGACCGCCTGTTGCAGCAACGCACCGTCCAGCCAGCCGCATCGCCGCCGGCGGCCGGTCACCGTGCCGAACTCGCGACCCCGGACGCCAAGGCGGTCCCCGACCGCATCCGCAAGCTCCGTCGGAAATGGCCCTGCCCCGACCCGCGTCGCGTAGGCTTTCGCAATTCCGAGCGTATACGGAGCCGGCCGAAGGCCGGTGCCAACCCCGACCAGCGCTTGCCCGGCGACCGTATTGGATGAGGTGACAAATGGATAGGTGCCATAATCGACATCGAGCATGACTCCCTGCGCTCCCTCGAACAGGATTCGCTTGCCGGCCTCGCGCCAGGCCGCAGCCTCTGCCCAGACCGGTGCAGCGTGCGCATTGATTCGCGGCGCCACCTCCAACAGGCTCTGGATCAGTTGATGGCGATCGACGGGCTCCCCGCCGAGACCCGCCCGGAGCGGGCGATGATGCGCCAATAGGCGGTCGACTCCCGCCTCCAGGCTCACCCGTTCCGCAAGATCAGCCACACGCACAGCGCGTCGGCCAACCTTGTCCTCGTAGGCGGGACCGATGCCGCGGCCGGTCGTGCCAATGCGCCGCGCGCCGGCGCGCTCCTCCCGAAGCTGGTCCAGGTCTCGATGGATCGGCAGGATCAGGCAGGCGGTCTGCGCGATGCGCAGGCGCTCGGGCGGCAACGCGATCCCACGGCGCTCCAACGCATCGATCTCTTCTAGAAGCGCCCAGGGATCGATGACCACGCCGCTACCGATTGCCGAAACGGAGTTCGGCCGGAGTACGCCCGAGGGAAGCAGCGACAGCTTGTAGCTCTCCCCCCCGATTACGAGCGTGTGCCCGGCGTTGTGCCCACCCTGAAAGCGGACCACGACGTCGGCGCTGCCGCTCAGCCAGTCGACAATCTTCCCCTTGCCTTCATCGCCCCACTGGGCGCCGATGACGACGACCGAGGTCACGGAAAGCGCACCGCCTTGACCTGACGGACCATGGGCAATTGACGAATTCGGTCCAGAATCGATGCGTCCGGAGGCTCATCAACTCCAAGCAAGGCGATGGCCTCCCCGCCCCGTTCCGCCCGGCCGAGCGCAAATGTCGCGATGTTGACACCTGCCTCGCCGAGAGCCGTCCCGATCGCACCGATGAATCCCGGTTGATCGGCATTCGTGGTGTAGATCATGTGCGGCTGGGGCTTGGCCTCGAGGCCCACACCCTTGATCTGCACGATTCGCGGTAGTCCATCGGAATACACGGTTCCTGCGATGGACCGGGTCTGGCGCTCTGTCGAAATCACCAGTTCGACATAGGAGCCGAACGCACCGCGCGCATCGGAGACGCTCTCGGTCACCCGCATGCCCCGCTCTCGGGCAATCGCCGGTGCGGACACAGAATTTACTCCTTCGCCCAGTGCCGGCCGGAGCACGGCCGCGATTACCGCTGCGGTGAGGGGCTTGGTGCCATGCGCGCCAGCATCGCCAACATACTCTACCGCGAGTTTGAGAATCGAACTCTCTGTAACCTGGCCCACGAAGGTACCGAGTGTCTGCGCCACCGCCATCCAGGGCTTCAGCAACTGCGCTTCCTTTGCGTCGAGAGACGGCACGTTGACCGCATTTGCGACGGCGCCCTCCAGCAGAAAATCGCAAAGATCCTCAGCGATCTGCAGGGAGACCTTGGCCTGCGCCTCCGCCGTGGAAGCACCGAGATGCGGTGTTACGACGGTGTTCGAGAGCCCGAACAGGGCATGGCTGGTTACGGGCTCCCTGTCGAAGACATCAATCGCGGCGCCGGCAAGCGCCCCGCCTTCCAGCGCCGCCACAAGCGCTGCCTCATCCACGATTCCGCCCCGCGCGCAGTTGATGAGGCGCGCGCCCGGTTTCATGGCGGCGATGCGGCTCGCAGAAAGGAGGTTCCGGGTGTCATCGGTACGCGGCACGTGAAGCGTCACGATATCGGAGCGCGCGAGCAGGGATTCCAGGTCATCGATCCGCGCCACGCCCAGGGCCTTGGCCCGATCTGGAGCCAGAAACGGGTCGTACGCCAGGACCCGCATCCCCAGGGCCATGGCGCGGCGGGCCACCTCGCTCCCGACATGGCCGCAACCGACCACGCCCAGTGTCTTGCCGAACAACTCCAGGCCCAGAAATTCCGACCGCTCCCACAGGCCGGCCCGCAAGGATGCGTCCGCGCGCGGAATGTGCCGAGCAAGAGAAAGCAGCATGGCAATCGTGTGCTCCGCCGTCGTCACCGTATTGCCGAACGGAGCATTGAGAACCACGATT
Source organism: Rhodobacterales bacterium (assembly GCA_965222665.1). GTDB lineage: Bacteria > Pseudomonadota > Alphaproteobacteria > Rhodobacterales > CAZPXZ01 > CAZPXZ01. The sequence continues at coordinate 1,684,855 of CBDCUM010000012.1, read as the reverse complement.
CCGCGGGCTGTTGCCGCTGCGACATCGATCGTGTCGACGCCAACGCCGGCGCGGCCGATCACCCGGAGCCGCTTCGCCGCATCGAGTGTGTCCGACGTGACCTTCGCGGCAGAGCGAACAGCCAGCCCCTCCGCGTCGGTTACTGCGCGGCAGAGCGCTTCCGGGTCGTTCGCCAACTCCGGCTCGTATCGGACTTCAACGCCACGGCTCCGGATTACTTCCGAAACCGATGGATCCAGCCGATCCGCCACAAGAATTCCGGACATCAGGAATTGTCCTCACGCCGCGCTTCGTCATGCGCCCAGTCCAGCCACGGCAGAAGCGCCTCGATGTCCTCCCGTTCGACCGTGCCGCCGCACCAAATGCGCAGCGAAGGAGGCGCGACGCGATGATTGACAATGTCGAGCGCCGCGCTCCGCGCCTCCAGGGAAGTAGCCATCCGGGCGAGGGCCTGCCGCTGCCTCGCATCGTCCAGATTCGCGAACCAGGGAGTCACGATGCGCACGCAGACGGACGTGTTGGAACGCGCCGACGGATCGCGCACCAGATTCTCCGCCCATTCGGAGGTGTCGATCCAGGACTGGAGCGCCTCGAAATTACGGTTCGCACGCGCGATCATCGCAGGCACCCCGCCGATGGATTCAACCCATTCCATCGCCAGCAGGCAATCCGCCACGCACAGCATGGACGGTGTGTTCAACGTGCCGCCGTCGAACACCTCCTCGATGATCTCTCCGGTGCGGCGCACGAGCCGCAGCACCCGCGGTAGCCCGCGCCGCGGAGGTTCTGCACGCATCCGCTCCGCGGCCCGCGGACCGACGATCAGCACGCCGTGCGCGGCTTCTCCCCCCAGCGCCTTTTGCCAAGAGAAGGTTGCCACATCAAGCTTTTCCCAGTCGAGCGGCTGCGCAAAGACAGCCGAAGTCGCATCGCACAGCGATACACCTGCCCGGTCCGGGGCGATCCAATCTGCATCGGCACACCGCGCCCCGGACGTTGTTCCGTTCCAAACGAAGACGAGATCGGCTTCCTTCCGCACAGAAGAGAGATCCGGCAACTCCCCGAACGGGGCCTGCATGATGCGGCAGTCGGCAAGCTCAAGCTCATCCCGGGCTTCGCGTGCCCAGACGCCGCCGAAGTGTTCCCATGCCAGCACGTCCACGGGTCGCGGACCGAGAAGGTTCCACATCGCCATCTCGAGCGCCCCGGTGTTCGAGGCGGGCACGATGCCAACGCGGAAGTCTGCCGGAATTCCCAGGAGTTCGCGGGTCTTGCGGATCACGTCGCGAATCTGGTTCCGAGGCCTGGCTGCCCGATGTGAGCGGCCGAGAAATGCGCGATCCGCGACCGCGGAGGCACTCCATCCGGGGTACTTGACGCACGGGCCGGAGGAGAATTGCGGCCGGCACGGCAATCCCGCCGGCGCGCTTTGGCGATCACGCATGGTTCACTCCAACCGAACCCTGGCAGTGGATGGAAAACGGAGCCCGCTGCCCGCGAGAACGGCACCGGCAGTGTTCACGGCGGCACTATTGCGTTCCGGCTCGGGTTTGGCAAGCGGGCGGCCACGTACGAACTGCGATGCAGGCGTCGGGCCGGGAGCGAAGCGCCCGCCTGGGGAACCCATCGACCTCCGCGCGCGGGAAACGGCCCGCGCGCTCTGTCCCCGCCACACCCTCCGGATCCCTTGCCGTATAGTTACGGGGAAGCCCAATTGCGGTCCGGATGAGCCGCGGCCCCAGCCCACGAGGCACAAGAGCCAACAGCGAATGGCCAACGAATGATTCCCGACGATCCCAGCAGCCAGGCCCAGCTTTTCTATCTTCTGGCCCTCGGCATGCTCATCGCATTCTGGGTCGCCCACCGCTACCGGAGAAGGCTGGGGCAGGCCGCGCAACATGCCGCGATCTGGGCGTTGATATTCGTAGGCGTCGTTCTGGCGGTTGGATTCGCGGAGCCCTTGAAGCAAAGCCTGTTCCCCGACGAGGCGCAGCCGATTGACGACAGGACGGTCGCGCTCGACCGCGGAAGGGATGGGCACTTCTACGCCACAGTGGAGGTGAACGGCAACAGCATCCTGTTCATGATCGATACGGGTGCCTCCAGCGTCGTGCTGGCCCGGGCCGACGCGGACCGAGCGGGCATCGACACGACGGGATTGTCTTTCCATATCCCGACCAAAACCGCCAATGGCTGGATCATGAGCGCGCCAGTGCGTCTTGACTCCATGCGGCTCGCACGGTTCACAGACCACGATGTGCCGGCCACGGTAAACGCCGGCCCGCTGGACCTGTCCCTGCTGGGCATGGACTATCTGGACCGGTTCAGCGGCATCCGGGTCGAAGGCGACCGGTTCTACCTAACGCGGTAGGCAACCGCCCTGGGCACCGCCCCCGGCGGTGCCGATTGCTTCGCAAACCTCTTCCACGGCCTCTTGTAGCGCCGGTGCATCCCGGCCCTCCGCCATGACGCGAATCACCGGCTCCGTACCCGACTTGCGAACCAGAATCCGGCCCTCCCTGCCGAGACGCTCTTCGGCCGCCCGGATTGCCTCTCCCACACCGAATTCCTCGAGAATCTCGCCATTCAAGGCCGGAACGCTGCGTGAGATCTGCGGGTACGGGTCCAGCAGCCCGCAGATGCGACTCACCGGCTGCCCCGACTCTGCCACTGCCGCAAGCACCTGCAGCGCGCTGATCACACCGTCCCCCGTCATGCCGTATTCGGAGAGGATGACGTGCCCGGACTGCTCGCCGCCGAGATTGCATCCGAGCGCCAGCATGCGCTCGATCACATAGCGATCCCCGACTCCGGCGCGTTCGAGCCGAAGGCCTCGGCGCTCCAGGTACTTCTCCAGCCCCAGATTCGACATCTGCGTCGCAACGACCGCGCCGCCCCGGAGCTCTCCGCGATCCTGCAGCCTCGTTGCCAGGCTCGCCAGTATCTGGTCCCCGTCGATGATCTCGCCATCCGCATCGACGAGGACAACGCGGTCGGCATCCCCGTCCAAGGCAACGCCGACATCGGCGCCTTCCGCCAGCACCCGGTGGCGAAGCGCTGCGGGCGCCGTCGACCCGCAGCCATCATTGATATTGAAGCCGTTCGGCTCGACCCCCAGCGTTGAAACCTCGGCGCCAAGCTCCCAGAAGACGGCCGGCGCCGTCCGGTAGGCCGCTCCATTGGCGCAATCCACAACGACTCTCAGGCCGTCGAGGCGCAGATTTCGCGGAAATGTCGCCTTCGCAAACTCGATGTACCGGGCCGCGCCGTCATCAAGGCGCTGCACGTGGCCGATATCCTCCGCGCTCACCAAGCCGGGTCCGGCCAACTGCTCCATCTCGGCCTCGATCAATGCTTCCACTTCATCGGACAGCTTCCGACCGTCCCCGTCGATCAGCTTGATGCCGTTGTCATAGTGCGGATTGTGCGAAGCCGTGATCATGATGCCGACGTCGGCGCGCAGCGTGCGGGTCAGCATTGCAACCCCGGGAGTCTGCAGCGGCCCAAGGACATACACATCCATCCCCACGGAGGCGAATCCCGCCGTCAGCGCATTCTCGATCATGTAGTTGGAGCGCCGCGTATCCTTGCCAATGATGACCCGGTGCCGGCCCTCCTTGCCGCTCCGAAAATGGCGTCCGGCCGCCATTGCCAGCCGCAGCGCCACCTCGGCCGTCATCGGCCAGGCATTGGCCCGGCCCCGCATCCCATCCGTTCCAAAAAACCGCCTGCCAGCCATCTCAAGAATTCCCGGTACGGTTGAGCGCACGCCACAAGCCAAGTGCCTGCGCGGTCTCCACCACGTCATGCACGCGCAGGATGTGCACACCCGAAGCCGCCGCATGCACAGCCGCGGCAACGGATCCGGCAAGCCGGGCATCCGACAGTCCGCCCCCCGGAAAGCGACTGATGAACCGCTTGCGCGAAGCGCCGACGAGAAGCGGACATCCCAGCCCGTGGAACAGGGCGAGGCCGCGCAAGATCTCGATGTTGTGTTCGAAAGACTTGCCAAAGCCGATTCCGGGATCGACTGCAATCCGGCAGCGCGGCAATCCCCGCTCCTCCAGATGATCCAGCCGCTCACCCAGCCACTCGTAGACATCCAGAAGCGCTGAGCGGTAGCTCGGCGAGCACTGCATCTCCGCGGGCTCGCCCTGCGCATGCATCACGCAAACGAACGATCCGGATTCAAGCACGACATCAAGCATTTCCGGATCCCGCGCCAAGCCCGAGACATCGTTCACGATGCCCGCACCGGCAGCGAGCGCCCGGCGAGCGACCTCTGCCTTTCGCGTGTCGATGGATACCGGCACGTGCGGACAGAGCTCCCGGAACCGCTCGATCGCTGGTACGGCCCTGCCAATTTCTTCCGCCGCCGGCACTTCCTCGGCCCCGGGGCGTGTTGATTCCCCGCCGAAATCAATGATTGCCGCACCTGCGTTCACCAGGCGGCTGCCGTGCAGGGCTGCTTCTTGCGGGTCGAAATGCCGCCCGCCATCCGAAAAGCTGTCCGGGGTCGTGTTGACGACGCCCATCAACACGGGCGCCTCGAGCGGCACTCCGCAAAAGGGGAGCCTCGCCGCGGCTATGCGCGGCAGAATTCGGATCCAATCGTGATCCTCGAATCCGGTTGCCGCGACCGAAGCACCGAATCGGGCTGAGCCTCCAGAGGCCCTCTCCACTAGGCGCACTGTCCGAAAGCCCGCCATCCCGCCGGCCAGCGGTAGGCGCGCGGGATGCTCACCGGAATGACGGTCTCCGGACGCATCCGCGCCCATCTCGGGGATGGGCAGGAAGTGGGCGGCCATCAGCGGAGCCGGACAGGCGATCTGCGCCCTACCCCTCCTGCGGCTCCGGGGCAGCGACGTCGATTCCGCCATCCGGAGACCGCCGCCGCCGACTTCGGGGAACCGACGCCACGGTCGGCTTGGCTTCTTCCGCGTTCGATCCGCTCGCGCCGTCGCCGCGGTTGAGCTTCTCCCCGGCAATCACTTTCTGGATCTCCTCGCCCGTGAGCGTTTCATATTCCAGCAATCCGAGTGCCAGCCGGTCCAGATCCGCCCTCCGCTCCAACAGGAGTTCCCGCGCCTTCCGTTGTCCATCGTCGATCAGCCGCCGGATCTCCTCGTCCACGATCCGTTGCGTCTCAGGGGACATCGGTGGAGCACCACGCTGCATGCCGAGAAAGGTGTCGCGATCCTCGGAGTAATCGATGGTGCCAAGAGCATCCGACATGCCGAATTGGGTAACCATCGCGCGAGCGATGCGCGTCACCTGCTGGATGTCCGATGCGGCGCCGCTGGTAACCATGTCGGAATCGAATACGATCTCCTCGGCCACGCGCCCCCCCATCGCCATGGCGATCTTCGACTCGAGCTGCTGTCGTGTCATCGACAGATGGTCGCGCTCCGGCAGCGACAGCACCAGGCCCAGCGCCCTGCCCCGCGGAATGATCGTAGCCTTGTGTATCGGGTCGTGGCCCGGCACGTTCAACCCGACAATCGCATGTCCGGCCTCGTGATAGGCAGTCAGCTTCCGCTCATCCTCAGTCATGACCAGGGACCTGCGCTCGGTTCCCATCATCACCCGATCCTTTGCGCTTTCGAAATCCTCCATCGTTACCAGTCGCTTGCCGAGGCGGGCAGCAAGCAGGGCCGCCTCGTTGACCAGATTGGCCAGATCGGCGCCCGAGAACCCGGGTGTTCCCCTCGCGATGGTTCGAAGCGTCACGTCGGGAGAAAGAGGTATCTCCCTGGCATGGACGAGCAGGATCTTCTCGCGCCCCACGACATCCGGATTGGGCACCGTCACCTGCCGGTCGAACCGCCCGGGCCGAAGCAGCGCGGGATCCAGTACATCCGGCCGGTTTGTCGCCGCGATCAGAATCACGCCCTCGTTGGCCTCGAAGCCATCCATCTCCACGAGGAGTTGATTCAGGGTCTGCTCACGCTCATCGTTGCCGCCCCCGTATCCGACGCCCCGATGGCGCCCGACCGCATCGATTTCGTCGATGAACACGATGCAGGGGGCGTTCTTCTTCGCCTGCTCGAACATGTCGCGCACCCTGCTCGCGCCGACGCCGACGAACATCTCGACGAAGTCGGACCCGGAGATGGTGAAGAACGGCACGCCCGCCTCGCCGGCGATGGCGCGCGCGAGCAGGGTCTTGCCCGTTCCCGGAGGCCCGATCAGGAGCGCGCCCTTCGGAATCTTTCCGCCGAGCCGCGAGTAATGGTGCGGATTGCGAAGGAACTCCACAATCTCCTCGAGCTCATCCTTCGCTTCGTCGATCCCGGCGACGTCATCGAAGGTTACCGTTCCCGTCTTTTCCGTCAGCATCCGCGCCCGGCTGCGCCCGAAACTGAGTGGATTCCGCCCGCCTTGCGGCATGCGGCTGAAGAAGAAGATCCAGACGGCCAGGAGAACCAGCATCGGCAGCCAGAATCCGAGCGTGGACCAGATCCCTCCCGAATCTTCGGGCTCGACCTCGACGGTCGCTCCGCTGTCTACCAACCGCGCGACAATGTCCGAGTCTCCCGGGCGATAGGTCACATAGGGCTGACCATTGCGCAAGTGGCCAGCTATCCGCTCTCCATCGATCACCGCGTCGCGCACCGTGGCCGTGTCGACGGATTCCACGAACGCCGAGTACGGAATTCGAAGCGCGTTCTCTCCTGAAGTCCGCTCGCGGAACAGGTTGAACAACGCCACCAGCACCAGGATCATCACGCCCCAGAGCAGCACACTTCTCAGATTCTTCAATCTGACCTCCCCCGTTCGGTCGAGTGTCCGGGCCGGAGCGTAGCTCCCTCTGCCCCACACCAACCTTTCATGTAGGTGCAGGAGCCCCGGTACACAAGCGCAACCATCAAAGCGAAGGAGCCAGCAACTCGGCGCCGGCTGTCGCCTCGCCGCCCTCGAGCCAGAATCCGGCCGGCGGTACAGCCAGAACTTTCCCGTTCCTCCGGAACGCCGGCGCGGAAGCGCGGGCCAGCGCCGGGCTCTCGCGCCAGGGCGACGCGCCCCGGGCGAGATCCTGCGCCCCCGCGCGGCCCAGCGCCCCTACTTCCACGGAGCCGGCGCCGCCGAACCACACGCGCCACCTTCGGTCCCACACGGCTTCCCGACCGGTGCTCAGGAGAATCGGGGGATCGCACATTGCCGGCTCACGCAAGATGAGAAGGCGGTCCCTCGACGACTTTCGCAACACGCAGCCGGAGAGAGTGCAGCCTGCGGGCGGAGCGTCCGGCGCCATGGCCCACCGGGCCGCCTCATTCAGGCTCGCCCGGCGAATGCGGTTCGAGCGGCTCCCTCCCGCCGCACGTATGGCGCGGACCAGCGCGCGAACGGCATACTCCTCCTCCGCCGCCCTGAAGTGCCGGAGATCGACAATCACCTCCCCGAGACCGCCCCGTGACGCGGACCGATCCAGCAACCGCCCGGTCCCGGCTTCCAGGGCGGAGCGCGCCCGCTCCATGGCGGCCGCGGTCCGCGCCAGCGCAACTGAATCAAGTCCCAGGCCACGCATCGCGTTGCGCAGACGCACGCGCTCGAATCGGGCATCGTCGTTGGAGGGATCCTCAATCCAGTCCTGCCCGCGCTCCCGCAGGGTCGCCCGCAGGCGGTCGCCGGAGATTCCCAACAGTGGACGGACGATCCGGAGGTCCCCCCGGCGGCTATCCGCGCGCATTGCCGCAAGGCCATCGACACCGGCCCCGCGAAGAAGGCGCATAAGCACGGTCTCCGCCTGGTCCTCAAGCGTGTGGGCCAGCATGACGGGCACACCGCCCCGCTTGCGCGACCAGCGCGACAGGAGTTCATAACGGCGCACACGCGCCCATTCCTGGACGCCGGTCCCTGGTGCGTCCTCCGAGACCGTGAGCACATGATGCGGCACGTCCAGCGACCGGCAGAGCGCTTCCACGCACGCGCATTCGGAGGTCGATTCGGGACGGATTCCATGGTCGACCGTGATCGCCGCGATCTCCCGCCCGGATCGCCTGACCCAGTCGGCGGCAAGCACGAGGAGCGCAGTACTATCGCCACCGCCGGATGCGCCAATTGCGACCCTCGCCGGAAGGCACAATGGTGTCAGGAGTTTGTCGAAATCGTCGGCGCCAAGCGGCAGCGCCCCGCCTACGCCCCGCATCCGGCACTACGCGATTCGCTCTGAGCGCGTCCTTTCAGACGCTCGCTGGCGTCTGGATACACTTCCTCCAGGGACTTGAGCGCCCTGCAAGCGGCGGCATTGTTTCCCTGGCGCGCAAGAATCGTCGCCATGCGCAGGAGGCTGTCCGGCGCGCGCTGGGACCCGCGATGCTCCTGAATCACCTTGAGATGCGCCTCGGCGGCGGCACGGAAGCGGTTCATCCCGAATTGCGCCTCGCCCGTCCAGTAATAGGCGTCGGAAATTCGCGGGTCATCCGGATAGGTCTGAATAAAGGCCTTGAACGCGTCGGAGGCATCACTCAGGAATCCGTCCCGCAGCAAGTCGCGCGCCGCCTCGAATTGCTCGTCGGCCGACGGCGCATCCTGCGAATCGCTTCCGATTCCCAAGTCTCCGATCGCAAGGAGAAGATCGTTGATCTTTTCGGCCTGCGAATCCGCTTGCGCACTGCCATCCGACTCAGCCTGCGGGCCACCCGAATCACCGATCGGACGGAGAATCACACCGATACTCCCGTCACCGCTCGCAGGCCCCGGACCGGTGCCAGCGCCCGAATTGCCATTTCCAGTCCCGGTTGGCAGATGCGACTTGATTTCCGCCACCTGGTAGCGAATTTCGTCCACTAGACCCCGGATCTCCGCCGACGACTCCTTCTGGTCCCGCTGGATTCGCTCCGCGAGATCCGTGACGAAGCGAATCGATTGCTCGATCGCCGCCAGACGGTTCGTCAATTCGATCTGCAGCGCCTGCATCCGCCGGACCAACGCATCCGAATCCGACTGGGCAGCAGCCGGCACCGCCGCAATCGACAGTGCAGCGGCGACAAGTGACAGACGCGCCAGGTTTGCACCCCGCTGAATCAGGTCACCCGCTGCTGCCCTCATTCCGTCCACTCGCATTACCAGGAACCGTCCCGGGGCGGATTCGATGAAACGCGTGCTGCCGCCGTCAACTGGCCGGCATGCCCGAGACCATCGTCACACCACGACGGTTTTGCGACCAGCATGATTCGTCAGAGCAGACGGCGACCGGCCGCTCCTTCCCGTAGCTCACCGTCTGGATTCGTGATTCGTCCACGCCGGCGCCGACGAGGAAGGCCTTCACCGCGTCGGCTCGACGCTCCCCGAGTGCCAGGTTGTACTCGCGAGTGCCACGCTCGTCGCAATGGCCCTCGATCACGATGCTGGCGTCAGCGTTCTGGCCCAGCCATTCCGCCTGGCTGAACAGCGTTTCCTGGCCGTCCGCGGCAAGGTCCGACTTGTCAAACTCGAAGAAGACCCGGTCGCCGACTACTTCTACGAAATACTCGACCGAATCCATCGGCGGCATTCCCGCATCACCCGCAGAGCCATCCCCACCGTCCGGATTTTCCACTACTGGCGCAGGCGTTTCCTGAACTGCTTCCTCCGCGTCGGAGCAAGCGGCTAGCCCGAACACCAACGCGATTGCACCGATGGCAAAGCTGCTTCGCATCATCGAACATCCTCCCCTGAAACTGGACAACATGGCAGCACGAACCGACGGAAGTCGCGGAACGTTCCGTGGGCGGCCCCTCGTCTCCCTCGCGCAGCCGGGGCCGCAGGCGCGGCACCCCGAAATCCTAGCAATTCGGCAGCGAATCGCAAGCGCCCGGATGCCCGAAACTGGGCAGAAGGCAATTGACGGCCCAGCGTTGCACAATTCTTACGCGAACGTGCCGCAAGAAAGATGCGGCGCGCCACGAGACTCGTTCTGACGGCCGCGAGTGCATGATTCGTCCCCACAGCCGCGAAGGCCGCGTCCGGGCCCAGGCTCGTCCGGCAGGAATGCGTTTCGCAACCCCGCCGGCCATCCGGCTCCGAACCGCCGGAAGGCTGGCTTGACCCATGCCGCCGCCGCATCTATTGTCAAAGCCCGAAACGTTGGAAGTTCGCTTGGGCGCTTTGCGACCCGCAGCGGCTGACCGGCGAAGCGCCTAGATCAACGCCTCGGGCGTTGCCCACAAAGTACGACACGGACGCCAATACGACAATGCATAGAAACGTAACCCGGTTGGAGATAACCAGAAACGTGAGCCGCCGCATTGGCTTGGGACACTCCGACACTGCTAGAATCGTCGCCAGCGCCTTTCAGACAATATGTGACAAGCTCGCCGAGGGCGAGGATGTCCGCCTGAGTGGCTTCGGCGCATTCCGCGTGGTCCAGAGGGCCGAGCGCCAAGCGCGCAACCCGAAGACTGGCGAGGCCGCCACGGTTCCCGAACGAACGACCGTCGTCCTTCGTCCCTCCCCGGTGCTGCGGAAGAAGGTTGGCCACGGATAGTGCACGGGAACACCGGCAGTGAATTCCACGACGCCGCGTCCGTTCCTTTCCATCCGCGAAGCCAGCAAGCTCACAGGAGAGCCGCAGCATGTCCTGCGGTTCTGGGAGCGCAACATCTCCGGACTGCGTCCTGTAAAGCGCGCCGGCGGGCGCCGGTACTACCGGGAATCGGACATTCTGCTTCTCAAGGGCATCCAGCTCCTGGTTCGGAGAGACGGACTCACAATCCGCGGCGTAAATCGTTATCTGCGAGAACATGGCGCCACAGCAGCCATGGAAATTGCGCGTGGCGCCCCGCACTCGCCTGCTGCCACCCAACGCGAGAAACTCCTCGCCGCCGCGGAAGCTCTGCGGGCGTGCGCGCGCATGCTCCGCGAAGGAACAGGCGAATCGGCCAATACGACAGGCGACACGCAGCTATGAGTTGGGTCGGTCCGCGCTCCCGGCGCCTTCTGCCAGCCCGCCGTCAATCCAGTGGCGGAGAGTCCACTCGGATGGAAGGCTTTCCGCCTCGCAAGGCCGCCCAGCGCGGCAATCCTGCGGTTGCCATCACGAACGCGCCGTCGTAGGGTCATGTTGTCGGGCCGTAGCGCAGCTTGGTAGCGCGCATGCATGGGGCGCATGAGGTCGTGGGTTCGAATCCCGCCGGCCCGACCACTCAACGGTATCCAGTCGAACCGCGGCGGCTGGCAGGTCAGAGGCGGCTGCCGCATGAGCCAATTGGTAGTGGGCGATGCGCAGGGCATTCTGCCCTCCCAGCGGATCCGGCAACTCGCGGACTCGAGAGCGCTCGAAGCCGATTCGCCCCTGGAGCCGAAACAGATTCAGCCAGCGAGCCTCGACCTTCGACTTGCCGGCACGGCGTGGCGGGTGCGGGCCAGCTTCCTCCCGGGGGACGGCGCACGGGTCGCCGACCGGCTGAACGACCTCGCAATGCACGAGATCAATCTCGAGAATGGCGCCGCGCTCGAGACCGGCTGCGTGTATGTCGCCCTCCTCCAGGAACGGCTGGCGCTGCCGGACGACATCTCGGCGATCGCGAATGCGAAGAGCTCGACCGGGCGCCTTGATACATTCACACGGTTGATTGCGGACCACAGCGCGGAATTTGATCGCGTTCCGGCTGGCTATTCGGGCCCCGTCTACGCGGAGATCAGCCCGCGAACGTTCAGCCTCCTTGTTCGCACCGGCTCGCGGCTGAACCAGATCCGCTTCTGCCGGGGACGGCCCTCCGTATCGGGCCAAGCTCTGCGCGCGCTGAACTCGCATGCGCCGGTAGTCGGCGGCGTCAACCCCAATATCGATTCGGAGGGCCTGCGCTTCAGCGTGGACCTCCAGTCCTCCGGCGACACACCGGCTGGCTGGCGGGCCAAGCGCCATTGCGGGATGATCGACATCGACCGGCCCGGCGCCTACCGCGCCTCGGACTTCTGGGACCCTGTCCACGCGCGCGACGAAGAGCTGATCCTCGATCCGGGCGCCTTCTACATCCTGATGTCACGAGAATCCGTCCGCATCCCGCCCGGCTACGCCGCCGAGATGAACCCCTATCTCCCCTTTGTGGGCGAGTTCCGCGTGCACTACGCGGGATTCTTCGATCCCGGATTCGGATACCGGCTCCCGAACAACGCCGGCGCGAGAAGCGTGCTCGAAGTGCGATGCCACGAAACACCGTTCGCGCTACGCCATGGGCAGATCGTCGGCCGCCTCGTCTTTGAGGAAATGCTGGAGTATCCGGAGCAGGTCTACGGGAAAGCGGTCGGGTCCAGCTACCAGGGGCAACAACTACAGCTGGCCAAGCATTTCCATCCTGGATGACGCCCTTACCCCCCCTGCCCGCCGCCATCCCCCGACATCGAATCCGCCTCCGGTTCCGCCCCAGGCTCTCCGGAATCACTGGCGGCGGACGGATCCGGTGATCCCGACCAGGGGCGCTGGAGCAGGCCAAGCGCCTTCAACTCCTTCAGGCCGGGCAGATCCCGGGTCGACTCGAGCCCGAAATGGTCCAGAAATGCCCGTGTCACCACATAGGTGACGGGCCGGCCAGGGGATGTCTTGCGCCGTCCCAAACCAACCCATCCCTGTTCCATCAACGTGTGGATCGTTCCGCGTGAAACGGCAACTCCCCGAATCGCCTCGACTTCGCTTCGCGTAACCGGCTGGTGATACGCGATGATCGCGAGGGTTTCCGTCGCGGCGCGAGACAATTTCCGCCGCTGGGCAACGCTTCTCTCAAAGAGGCCGGCATATTCTGTCGCTGTCCGGAACGCCCAGCCATCCCCGATCCTGCGCAACTCCACGCCACGGCCACGGTATCGTTTCACGAGTGCCTCGAGCGCGGCTCGGACATCGCAGGACGCGGGCAGGGCCTCCCGCAGTTCACGCTCCGACAGGGGCTCTGCGCTGGCGAACAGGAGCGCCTCCGCCATCCGTTCCGTATTCCCGGCATCCGCGGGTACGGGAAACAGGCCCTCGGCGTCGGTGCCGCCAGGCGCCTCGGCATCCCGGTCAGAGTCCGCCATTCGCCTTCCCGTCCGCCGCCTTGCGCCCCTTCAGGAAGATCGGCGCGAACGCCCGCTCCTGCCGAATGTCGAGGTCCCCGGTTCGGACCATTTCCAGGGCACCGGCTAAAAGGCTGCCAATCGCAGAACGCACGAGCGGCGCATCGCGCCAGCCCTCCGGTAGGAACGCGGCAAGCGACTGCCAGCCCGCTGCCCCGGGGATGCAATTTTGCAGCCGCAATATGGCCTCCTCCATGGAAACCACCGGCGGCCGCTGCAGGTGCAGGGGTTCGTAGTGCTCGCGGGCCTGGACCCGGGCATAGGCCTGCAGCAGTTCGGAAATCGCCACGTCCCAGACCGGCTCCCGCCGAACCACGGGCGACTGCGGGAAGCCGCACGGGAAAAAATCCCTCCCGAGCCGCGGCCGCCCCAGCAACCGCTCACCGGCGCGACGCATGGCCTCGAGCAGCGCGAGGCGCGACTGGAGCAGTGCCGCCGCCTCCTCCGCACCGAGGCGCTCTTCCTCATCCGGCGGAAGCAACATTCCGGACTTGAGATAGGCAAGCCAGGCAGCCATGAGCAGGTAGTCGGCGGCCAATTCGATTTCCAGGCGACGGGCACGCTCGATGAAGGTGAGATATTGCTCGGCCAATTCCAGAATCGATATGGCCCGGAGATCGACTTTCTGCTTCCGGGCGAGCTCCAGCAGCAGGTCAAGCGGGCCTTCGTATCCTTCCAGGACAAGAATGAACGACTGCCGCGGTCCGACCGTGCCCAGCAAGTCTGCCGATTCGTCCATCCTGTCCTCCGCCGGGTCAGCGCCCAGGGTCCGTGCCGGACCGCAGTCGGATCGCGTCGGCCGCTGCCGCCCTCCGCGCCGACGCTCCTTCCAGCGGCGGAATCACTTCCATCGCGGCACGCATTTCGTCGAGATCACCGGAGCAGTGAAGCACGAGATCGCAACCAGCAGACAGCGAACCGGCCGCCCGCTCCGCTGGCCCGCCCCGCAACGCATCCATGCCGATATCATCGCTGAACAGCAGGCCATCGAAGCCGATCGATCCCCGGATCGCCTCCTCGATCACTGTCCTCGACTGGGTCGCCGGAACGCCGGGATCCAGGGCCGAGTACGCAACATGTGCCGTCATCGCCGCCGGCATGCCCGCCAGGGCGCGGAAGGGAGCGTAATCCCAGACCTCCAATTCCGCTGCCGGGATGTCGCAGACCGGCAGCACGATATGGCTGTCCGCGCCGGCAGATCCATGCCCCGGAATATGTTTGAGCACGGGAAGGACGCCTTCCTCGATATGCGCAGCGCAAGCCGCCCGGCCCCGCGCCGCCACCGTCTCCGGACTCTTGCCGAACGCCCGGTCTCCGATGACGCCGGCGTCACCGTCTCGCGGCAAATCCAGCACCGGGGCGCAGTTGACGTCGATCCCGAGACTCGCCAACTCCTGTGCAATCCGCCGGTATCGGTTGCGGAACGCCGCGCAGGCCGCCTCTTCCGACTCCGATACCCCTCCCACCGTACCGGGCGGGTCCCACTCCTGCCAGAAGGGACTGCGCAACCGCGCAACCCTTCCTCCCTCCTGATCAATGAGCACCGCGGCCTGGTGGCCGACAGCGGAGCGGAACGCATCTACGAGCGCTGCGACTTGATCCGGATTGTCTATGTTGCGGGAGAAGAGAATGAAACCCCAAGGATCCGCATCCGCAAAAAACGCCCGCTCCGTCGGCGAAAGCCGCGTCGCCTCGCATCCGAACACCGCCGCGCTCGGCATGTCACGCCCCCGGGCGCCGCTCCGGCGGCTGGCGGAACGCGTCCGGGATCACATCCTGCACGGAAGATTCCCTATCCCCTGATTGTGCCGAGTCCTGCGCCGGCAGAGGCTGGATCAAGGCGCTGTCCCCCGGAGGAGGCGAAATCAGGGCGCCTTCGTCCAGGGATCCGGCCGCGGCGGATTGCGCCGCTTCGTCGGTTTCCGCACCGGTCGTCGGCAACGCGGCAGCCACGCCGGGGTGACTGGCCCCGTCCGGAACGGAACCCGGAGAGGGCGAGAAACCGGCCTGCTCGATGACTCTGGAATTCCTCCAGACCGATGCGGGGTCGGGCGCGGTGATGGCCAATTGGAATTCGCGGTTGGCATTGGGAACCTTCTCACCACCCGGGTCCTCGGGCAACTGACGAAGGGGTCCGGTTTCTCCCACGCGAATCAGCGGAGGCGACCTGAAGCCGGATTCTGCCGCAGTCATGCCCCACTGCCAGAGCACCAGCACGGCCCAAACGGTCGCTACCGCGCCGAACAGCAGCAGCGCAGCGTCCCGCTTTGAATAATCCGCAGCTTCGTTGCCGCTCATACCCCGCCTCTCGGATCGCCCGCAGGCTGGCACCGTTCACTCAGCGCATCTCTTCCCTGGGAGCGATCCCTAGGATACCAAGTCCGGCCGCAATGACAATCGCCGCCGCCCGTGCCAATGCAAGTCGGCCGCAGGTCCCGGAGAGATCCTCCGGCTGGATGAACCGGAGCGAGGAATCATCGCTGCCGAGTGTCCAGAGCGAGTGCAGTTCGCCGGCCAGGGAATGCAGGTAGAACGAGATCCGATGGGGCTCGTGGGCCGACGCAGCAGCTTCCACTGCTGCGGGCCATCCGGCGATTCGGCGGGCAACCGCCAGTTCCGCCGGATGGGCGACCACCTCCAGTGAAGCATCGGCAAGCGCCGGGTCGCAGAACTCCGTGTCCGGAAACGCTTCCGCCGCCTTGCGAAGGACCGAGCAGACGCGCGCATGAGCGTAATGCACATAGAACACAGGATTGTCTCGTGTCTGCTCCAACGCGCGGGCGACGTCCAGGTCCAGCGCCGCATCGTTCTTTCGGGTAAGAAGCAGGAACCGTACCGCATCTGCCTCGATCTCGCGGAGAAAATCCCGCAACAGAACAACGTCGCCCCGGCGCTTTGACATGGTGTACGGCTTTCCGTCCCGGAGCACCCGCACCATGCGGCAAAGCTTGACATCCAATTCAACCTCGCCATCGGAAAGCGCGGACACTGCTGCCTTCATGCGCCGGACGTAGCCGCCGTGGTCCTCGCCCCAAACGTTTACCAGGCTACGGAATCCGCGCCGGATCTTGTCGCCGTGGTAGGCGATGTCCGGAGCAAAATAGGTCCACGTGCCATCGGCCTTTTGCAGCGGACGATCGGAATCGTCCCCGAATCGCGTCGAGCGGAACAGCAGTTGCTCGCGTGGTTCCCAATCGGCGGCATCCATTCCCTTCGGCCGGTCCAGCATTCCCCGGTACACAAGGCCGCGCGACTGAAGCTCGGCGATGGTCCTTCCGACCTGGCCGGATTCCTGGAGATCCCGCTCCGACACAAAAATGTCCATCCGGACTCCCAGTGCCGAGAGGTCCGACCGTATTTCCTCCATCATGGCCGAGACTGCGAAGAGGCGAATCGGTGCAAGCCACTCCGGTTCGGCCTGTTCCCGGTATTTCCCACCGCAGGCCTCTACCAACGCGCGGCCCACGGCCTGAAGGTAGTCGCCGGGATAAGCGTCAGGTGGAAGCTCGATGGCCTCCCCGAGGGCTTCCCGGTAGCGGAGATGCGCGGACCGGGCGAGGGTGTCCACCTGCGCCCCCGCGTCATTCACGTAATACTCCCTGGTCGGATTCCAGCCGCAGAACTCGAGGAGGGCGGCGAGGGCGTCGCCGTAGACCGCTCCCCTCGCATGGCCCACATGCAGGGGACCGGTTGGATTGGTGGAAACGAACTCGACATTCACGCTCTCGCCACCGCCGAGCTCTGAACGGCCGTAATTCGCCCCGGCGTGCAGCGCGGCACGGACCGCCCGGCGCCAGAGCGAAGGAGCCATCCGCAGGTTGACGAAACCCGGACCGGCCACTTCCGCCTCTTCCACCTCGGAAAACTGCAGGAGCCGCCCCGCCAGGGCGGCGGCAATTTCTCGCGCCGGCCTTCCGGCAGCGCGTGCGAGAGCCAGCGCCGCGTTTGTCGCCATCTCTCCCCGCCCCTCGCCGCGCGGCGGCTGGACGGATATTGCACCGGCATCCAGACCGGCCGGAAGCTCGCCGGTTCTGGAGAGATCCTCGACGGCCTCAAGCACCAGGCTGCGAACTTCGGAAATAGCGTCCATGATGGTTCCCGGTGCCTCCGATTGATGCCGGTAGCCGTTTGCCCTGCGGCCTGGTGGTTCGCAACCGCCGCCCCGGCCGGCGGAAGCGGTTGCAGCACGCAGAAACCGCTCTAGATTCCCTGCAATACCCCCGCTTCTCGCGAGAGCGCCATGCCCTCCATCCAGATTACCGACGCTGCGTTCCAAAGACTGCAGGTTATCCGGTCCCAAACCGGAGAGGACTGCATGCTGCGGGTTGCCGTGCTCGGCGGCGGATGCTCGGGTTTCCAGTATTCGATAGACCTTGAGCGCGAGAAGAGCGGTGACGATACCGTGCTGGAGCAGGACGGCAATTGCGTGCTCGTGGATCCGGTCTCCCTTCCGTTCCTGGACGGCGCGACAATCGACTATCGCGAGGAGTTGATCGGAGCGAGATTCCTGGTCGACAATCCGAACGCGCGTTCCACCTGCGGGTGCGGAACGAGTTTCTCCTTCTAGCCGTTGCATGTCCGGCACGGTTCGGCTGCGGGTCGCGACCTGGAACATCAATGGCCTGCGCGCCCGTGCAGAGGTGCTCGCCGCCTGGCTCCGGGCGTTCAGGCCGGACCTCCTGCTGCTTCAGGAGACCAAGATCGAGGACGGCAAATTTCCGTTCGGGTTGTTCGAGGAGGAAGGCTACGAGGCGGCCGCGCACGGCCAGAAATCGTTCAATGGCGTTGCAATCCTCTCCCGGCACGGACTGGAGGACATCACGACGGGGCTTCCCGGCGACCCGGAGGATGAACAGGCTCGCTGGATGGAAGCCACGGTCGTCGTCAACGACTTCGCGCTCCGGGTCTGCTGCGCGTACGTACCGAACGGCAATCCCCGTCCCGGGCCGAAATTCGAGTACAAGCTCGCGTGGATGGAGCGCCTCCGCCGGCACGTAGCGGATCTGGCGAGGCAGGAACTGGCCGTCGCAGTAGGCGGTGACTTCAACGTCGTACCCACCCCGATGGACGCTGCCGCACCCGAAGCGATCCTGGAGGATGCTGTATACCACCCGGAATCGCGGGCCTTGTGGCACCGCATCGCCCATGCCGGCTGGACCGATGCCTTCCGTCTGCTTCATCCGGACTCTGGCCACTATTCCTATTGGGACTATCAGGGCGGCGCCTGGCGAAGAAATCGGGGCATTCGCATCGACCACTTGCTGCTTTCCCCGCCCGCTTCCGACCGCCTGACCGATGCCGGCATCGAGCGGGACGTCCGCGGAGAGCCTAAACCTTCGGACCATGTGCCGGTCTGGTGCGAACTCTCCTGCGGTTCAACGTAGCGAAACGCCTACGGGCCCTCCAGAAGAGACCGCCTGCCGGAGGATCGACGCGCAGTCAAGGTACGACCGGGGCACGGGGCAGACCGGAAGCCTCGTCAAGCCCCAGCATGATGTTGGCATTCTGCACCGCCTGCCCCGCGGCTCCCTTCACAAGGTTGTCAAGCGCCGACACGATCACGGCCCGTCCCTCCCTCCGGTCCGGCGCAACGCCGATATCGATCAGGTTGGAACCGCGGACATGCTGGGTTCGCGGAACCCGCCCCATCGCCAGAACCCGCACAAACGGCTCGTCGGCATACGCCTCGGCAAGTCGGGCATGAACCGTTTCCGCTTCCGCGCGAACGTAGATCGTTGCCAGGATTCCGCGCGTGAACGGCATCAGGTGCGGCGTGAAACTGACCCGGACCGGCCTCCCGGCCGCCAGGCCAAGCTCCTGCTCCAGTTCTGCCATGTGTCGATGCCGCCCGACCCCGTAGGCTGCGCATCCTTCCGCGACCTCGCTGAACAGGAGTGATTCCCGGAGCGCCCGACCCGCTCCGCTGGCGCCGGACTTGGCGTCGATCACGATGTCATCCGCATCGATGGTTTCGCCGCGGATCAACGGAAGGAGCGGCGTGAGGGCAGTCGCCACGTAGCATCCGGTGCAAGCGACCAGGCGGGCGGGACGAATGAATTCGCGGTTGGCCTCCGGCAGCCCATAGACCGCGAGCCCGAGCCAATCCGGCGCACGATGCCGCTCTCCGTACCAATCCTCGTAAGCGTCGGCGCTCCGGAGGCGAAAATCCGCCGACAGGTCTACGATCCGCACGCTACCCGGAAGATTCGGCAGCACATCCTGCGTCACACCGTGGGGGAGCGCCGCGAATATGACGCCTGCCTCTTCAAGCGGCGCGTCCTCGATCCGGGACAACCGGGGCAACTCGAGCCCCGCAAAATGGGGAAATACATCGTCGGCTTCCCGGCCCGCGTTCCGGTCCCCGGTCAGCATGCTGACCCGGATATCCGGGTGACCGGACAGCAGGCGCAGGAGTTCCGCACCGACATACCCGCTGGCGCCGAGAATCGCGGCGTTGATCTTCGCCATTTCGAATGCTCCCGCGCGGACAGACCCCGGCGCGGAGCGCCGCGGGCTACCGCTTGGAGAACTGGAAGCGCCGGCGCGCCTTACGGCGTCCGTATTTCTTGCGCTCGACCACCCGCGAATCGCGCGTAAGGAAGCCGCCCCGCTTCAGCGCCGTGCGCAGGGAAGGCTGGTACGCAACAAGGGCCCGGGTTATCCCGTGGCGTACCGCGCCCGCCTGTCCCGAAAGCCCACCTCCGCGAACAGTTGCAACCACGTCGTACTGGCCGTCCACACTCGCGGCCTTGAACGGCTGGGCGACCAGCATCTGCAGCACGGGACGCGCAAAATACTGCTCAAAGGTACGCCCATTGACCAGAATACGTCCCGGGCCGGGCTTGATCCAAACGCGTGCAACCGCGATCTTGCGCCGTCCGGTGCCATATCCCCGTCCCAGCGCATCCCGCTTCGGGTCGGGAAGCGGCGGCGGAGCCTCCGCGACTTCGGGCGCTAGCTCGGCCAATGCCGACGAACTTTCAACCATTTCACTCGCTCCTGGCATTCTTCCGGTTTGCCGGCTTCAGGTCGATCCTTGCCGGGGACTGCGCCTCGTGGGGATGCTCCGGCCCAGCATACACTCGCAGCTTGCCAAACTGCTGCCGGGCAAGGGGTCCATCCGGCAGCATGCGCCGGACGGCGTACGAAATCACGCGTTCCGGATGGCGCCCGTCCAGGACCTCTCCAGCCCGACGGGACCGGATGCCGCCGGGATAGCCGGTGTGCCGATAGTAGGTCTTGTCGGCGCGCTTACGCCCAGTGAGATGGACCTTCTCCGCATTGACGACAATTACATGATCTCCGCAATCCATGTGCGGCGTGAATTGCGCCCTGTGCTTGCCGCGAAGGCGCGTTGCCACCGCAGCCGCAAGTCGGCCCAGAACGACGCCGTCGGCATCGATGACCACCCATCCGTGCTTGATGTCGCCGAGACGGGCGCTGTAGGTGCGCATGGTTTACCTTCCCGCGGAAAAACCGCCGAATGTTTGGCAGATATGCGAAAACGCAGCGCACGGTGCCAGCCGTTCGCGCCGCGCCGCGACCATAGTGCCCGGCGCAATTCAAGTCAAGACCGTGGGTACCCGCCTGTCTCCCCAATCCAGCCGGCCTGGTGCCGATGGATGGTGGACTTTCCGGCCTGCGAGAGGAGATGCGTCGACAGGCCGCATCGCCACAGGCAGCAGCCGGGACCCAATGGTTCGGGCCTGCGATTCGGCGGTCGGCGCAGTTGCCGCGCGGCCTTGAAGACACTCATCGCGGCAGTCTCGCAGCATGCGGGACGGAACGCGATCTGCGGCCGCGTCTCGTCCGACACCACATTGGCGCGGCGGAGGAGCCGCCGGCGGTTGCGGCAAGACATCTGCTGGACATCCGTTCCGGGCGGTGGGCCGAACGCAGTCGCCTGGAAAGAAAATACTGCTCTCGGGAATACTCCGCCAGTCTCGCGATGAGCGACCACACCTGCTGGCACATGAATTCCAGCGCCCAGCCTGCACCTGGGGGCTGCCGCCGGCCAGTCCTTCATCGTCGCGTCGCCGAGGGAGCGCGACGCTGGAAGAGATTATCGGGGACGGCAGCTCGCCGAGCCAGTGGCACCCGTTCGCGCATGTGAAATTGAACGGGCGCCCTCGACAAGACTCGACAACTGGGCAAGGCCCCACGGGCCACCACGAGGAGCGAGATACTGCAATACCGGTGTTGAACTGCCGCGGCACTACCCGGGAATTCGGGCAGCCGGATCTGTCCCGTTTGCTAGTTCCAGACATCCGGACACTTGGCGTTGAGACAAGTTGCCAGAGCGCAACGCAAGGGGTTGAATTTCCCAGTATTTGTGGGAGAGAAGAGCGCTTTCTGCGAACCGCTCTCCCTTTCAGAGCTGCTGGAATTCAATGACTGGCAAAACGCGGCGACGTCTTGCCCTGCGGTTCCGAATGACCTGCTGGAACGCGAACTCTTCTATTGCACACACCGTTGCAGCCGTGCCCGCACGTCAAGATTATTGTCGGAAGTCCTGAAGTCTGAGTTCAAGCCTTGCAACGGCATTCCAGCGCATGACGACGCTCGTCCACAGCGTATCCGGTTGCCGAATGCAGGGGCGATAGTACCGCCTCGAACGTGGCCCGCCGGGCTCAATGCGTCAGGACATTGCGAGCGCTGCGCGTCCGCATTGGCCGGCCCGGACGCGTCGGACCGCGGCCGGCCCGCATGTCCGGTGCCAAGGGCCGAAGGCGCGCCGCCTCTTCGCACAGAGGCACGCAACACGCCTGACCGACCCGGCGACCAGATTCCCACCGACCCTCTTGCGCTAGTGTTGCCGGTATTGCGAGGCGTATGATGGGCCGTTGCATTGGGGTTGCGCGCGTTCCTCATTCGTTCGCCGCGCATAGCATCACCTCGATCCGAGGACGGTACAAGTCACCAGTTGAACCCTCAGCAAACCTGACAGGAGCCACCATGTCGAACCGGGACATTGCAGAACTCGAACGGGAAATCTTCGATCTCACCGCAAAACTGAATGAATTGCGCAAGGGCTCAGCCCCACGGCCGGTGCCGGAATACCGCTTTGCAGCCTTGGACGGCGAAGTGACGCTACTTGAACTGTTCGGTGGCAAGGAGCGACTGCTGGCGATCCACAATATGGGCCAGGGGTGCCGCTACTGCACTCTCTGGGGGGACGGCCTGAACGGCCTGCTGCCGCACCTGGAATCCGCCATGTCCGTCGTGCTGCTGTCCCGGGACCCGCCCCAGCTCCAGCGTGACTTCGCCAATTCCCGCAATTGGCGGTTCCGCCTCGCCTCTCATGGCGGCGGGGCGTACATCAGCGAACAGACGGTGCTGGCGGATATGGACAACATGCCCGGCGCCGTGCTCTATGAGCGCGCGGACGACCAGGTATTCCGCAAGAACAGCGCAATTTTTGGCCCGGGGGATCTCTACTGCCCGGTTTGGCACCTGCTCGGCCTCGCCGGACTCGAGGGCAGCGGATGGACGCCTCAGTACCGCTACTGGAAGCCTCCGGCAAAAATGGATGACGGCGGCGAAAACCTCCTGGATTGACGGACCGGATTCAACTCTCCGGCCTCCGCCGGATCCGCCTCCGGCAACCCGACCGGTTGATCCAACCTGGGGAGGACGACTTGGGCGCGCCCCTCGAATAGGCCGTTTCCGGCGTCGAATACCGGACGACTGGACAGGGGCTCCTTCCGTGGCGAGGCACGAATCCGCGGGCCAACGCCACCGCGGTTGAGGCCCCGGATCGGCGTTGGGCTATCCGCCTCCTGGCGCGGTTTCTCCGGTCTGCCGGGGAACCGGCCGTCATTCGGCACTCAATTCCGATCTCCGGAGCCCCTCCGGCCAATGGCCCGCAGCAATTGGCGCCGGCTAATCCCGAATCCCGGTGCCGGGAATCGAATTCGGGAAATAGTCCTCGCATCCCCCCTCCCGATGGACGTCCGCGGTCGCGCAGTGCAGACCGCCGCCAAATGCATAAGCATCGCGAAAGGGCACTGGAATGACCTCGAATCCGAAAGAATCGAGCTGCTCCATCTGCCAGACTTCGCTTGCTTCCACGCAAACGGTCTTCGGATCCAGCACCAGGCAATTCATGGAGAGCCAGACGCTGGAGTAGCAGAGCGGCGGCGGTGCATTGTGTGCAGGACGCGCGGCAGGAACAATTTCCCAGCCATTCTTGGCGAATATGCGGCGCTGCTCTTCGGGCAGCATCCGCTCCGAATTGTTGATGATCAGGCCGGGGCGGACCGGAACGAAGGTCGCATCAATGTGGATTGGCCACGGATCGCCGGGAAAATTCACCGCGTGTACGCGGTGGTCGGGAAAATGGCGCTGTAGCCATTCCATGCCCCTGCGATTCGTCGTAAGGCCATGCTGGCAGAACAGGTCCCGCCCGAGCCGGAGCACGTCAGCCGCGTCGAACAGCGGTTCGTGCTCGGTAGTCACGAAATCGAGTGCCGCCGTCCGCCGGAGCCGCTCCTCGATGGTGATTTCCGTGAAGTATCCCGGTTTATACGATTCATCCGCGAGTCTCGGGCGAGGCGCCTGCTCCCAGCGGAACTCAGGATCCTCGTCGAAATACCGCTGCATCAGCCCGTGATACGCCAGGTACTCGAAGTAGCGGCAGCGAAACGACATCGGGGCGCTGAGCATCTCCTTGCCGACAGTGAGCAGCACGTCGCGTGGGGGCATGCATCCGAACATGCACTCGGTGCGGAAGTCCGGCGTTGCGACGGCCTGGTTCCATTGCAATGGTTCGGGGCGGTCAACGCGGATGCCCCGCGATTCGATGACCGCCGCGAAGCCGTCCAGGAGCGCGTTGGCGCGCTCCACGGTCTCGAGCGGCCTCGGCCCCCACCGGCCACGCATATCGCTGTCCTCGGGTATCTTTGCCTCTGTTGCCGGCTCCGTGGGGGGGATGCAGGTGTGATCCGCCCTCCCGACAATGACGTGACGGAGCGGTTCGAAATCGTTCCAGGAGCAAACCACAGTTTCGGACATCGCACCCTCCCCTTCACGAATTCTCGGCAGGCCCGCTCCCGGCCGACATGCTCCCGCTGTGACCGGCCTCCTGAGCAGGCAGCACCGCCGTCAAGCAGAAGAAAAAACCGCAGAGAGGCACCATACGGCGATTGCGGCCCGCTTGTCGAGAGAGCCGGTTGGAGAATTCACGATTTCGGCAGCGAATCGCGCCTGATTGTCGGGGGCTATCGGTGGAATTGAACTACATTGGCTATTGTGTCGTCCAGGATCGCGTTGCGCCACGGCCTGTAGTCGCATTCGGGCCGGTTTGGAGGGAAAGTTCCGTCCCGCCGCGATTCTCGGCGCAATCGGCCTGACTCTCCACTCGGACAAGACCCGCTGCATCGAGTTCGTGCAGGTCGCCATGGCTGACCGGCACGCTCACGGCGAGCGGAGACCCGAAACCTTCGACTTTCCTGGAATCACGCGTGATTGACGGACCACTTGAACGGAAAACTCTCTTTCTAGGAGCCTGTCGGATTTACCGGGCGTGCGCAGGCATGTCCATGGCATAGCTTAGCGGCGGCCGGCGGGCAAAGCTTTGCCGTTCCGGCACCAGGCTCGGGCGGCCCAGACCGAGCTGGCAGACCCGCGCCAACCAGCGGCTGTCCTCGACATCTGTCTTGCGACCGCGCAGTTGATTCACATGTGGCAGCAGTTACTCCTTGATCCTGGCTTCGCTCAGCCGGTCCCACGGTGCTCGCCAGTACACGCAGGTGCCTTCCATTGCCGCAGCCGAGACATCCTGCCCCACCACCCAGCCGGCAAGCTCCTCAAGGCCCTGCGGCAATGCGCTAGAGTTCCTCGTCTCGCAGACCGGCTTGCCGGGCCCGTCGCAAAGCCGCACCGTCGCGGTAATCTCCATCTTGTGCACGTCGAGCCCCGCGGCACGGGGGTGGACAACATGAAACGCATCATTCATCATGGCTCCATCTCCTCTGGAGAAACAACAGGCGGAATGGATGGCCGGGGGAGCACTCGCAGCGGCGCCCGATGGCGTCCCTGCGGTCGTTTTGCCGTCCGTCCTCGACTGCCAAGTCCTGCTATCACTCGACGCGCAAGCCACCCGCAACCCGCGCGGCGCCCGGAACAGCCAGCATCTTCATGTCTCGGGGGTGCGAAACCGAACCGATCAGCATGAGAGTTTGGTACGGGCATCTCCGCCGCCGTTCCGACCGGACGTCTATGCCGGAATTCTGCAGCCCAATCCATCCGTTGGCCGGGCAATCCTTCCCGGTCATCCGCATCGCACACCCATGGCCCCATGAGCGGTTTCTTGCCGTCAGCACCCTAGCCAGGAGACGAGTGCGATTGCGCGCACACTCGGATCTGTGCGGAGAACGCCGGGCAATTGGCTCTCATACCGCGACCAACGGGACTGTGGACGCGGGGCCTGGACCGGTGATTGCGGAGCCGGGCTGGCGGGAGTTTCTCTATCGTCTGAAGTGCAAGGGTGAAGGCGCCGGCATTCCATTCGTCGAGGTTCCCCCGGCCTGCACGTCTCAGGAATGCTCACGCTGCAGTTCCGGGAAGTGGAACAGCACGCATCGGGCTCGATTTGCGGAGGCTCGATTCCTGCAAGTCTCGCGCGCACCGCAACTCGCCATGGCAAGTCTGCTGGCGAGCGAGGCGGTCCGGCACAACCAGGCTGGCGGTCAGCCAATCCATTCAGCCAGCGCTGCCCGGACTGCCTACGGCATTGCCATCGAGCGCAGGACCGGACACACTGTGCTGCGCCGAGCAGGCTGGCGCGCCGGTCCGCCTGGTGTTCTCTGCACGGTCCGGTGCTGAACGACCGGCTTCAGAAGGAGTTGCGCCAATAGCTTGTCGGCGGGAGGTACCATGCGGATTGGAATTCTCAGGGCGGGCCGGGTGAACCCCAGGATCGTCGGCCGATTCGGCGAGTACCCGCGCATGGTGGAAGCCCTGCTTCAGCCCGACGGGGACGAATTCGCCTTTGAATACTGGCCAGTTACGGAGGGCGGGATACCCGATGATCCGGCATCCTGCGATGGCTGGATGATCACCGGCTCCAGGCACGGGGTCTATGACGACCTGCCCTGGATTTCGACCGTGGGCGCCTTTCTTCGCGACGCCGTTGAAGCGGACCGGCCTGTGCTCGGCATCTGCTTCGGGCACCAACTGCTGGCGCACGCACTGGGCGGCCGGGTCGAGAAGTCCGATCGTGGATGGGGAATCGGCGTCCAGGAGTATGAAGTCGTGGAGCGCCCGCCATGGATGTCCGGCGCTCCGGACCGGATCGCGTTCCAGTCGATTCACCAGGATCAGGTTGTCGAAGCCCCGGCGGGGGCAGTGCGGGTCGCAACGTCCGACTTCTGCCCGTCCGCCATGCTCGCCTATGGATCCAATGGCTACTCGATCCAGGCGCATCCCGAGTTTACGCCCGAATTCTCGCTGGCGCTTCTAAACGTCGTCCGTGGAGTCCGAATCGAGGAATCGGTCTGCGACCAGGCATTCAGGACCGTCGGCAATCCCACCCACGAACGGGAATTTGCGAAATGGGCCCGCCGATTCTTCCAGCGGTGCTACGAGGACTGACTCTGCTGCTCGGCCGCAACGATCGCTTCGCGCAGCCGTAGCTTTTCCCGTTTCATCTCCTGGATGCGCAAGTCGTCAGAGCCGGGGTACTGCTCCTCTTCGGCGATCCGGCGATCCAGCTCCTGGTGGCGCTGGCGCAGTTCGTCGACACTTGGGGTGGAAATCGTTTGTGTTTCATTCATCGGCAACTCCTTGCATGGCTTGAATCGGAATACTGCGGTGATGCGCCGCAAGCGGCGCGTGGGAGCCACGCGCCGCGGCTCGGCACCCGCGTGTCTTCCAGGAATACGAATGTGCGGAACGGGCACGGCGGGGCCCGCACGCCCGGCGGTCCTTAATGCTGCGCAGGCAGGGCACGCTCGACCAGGCCGACCCAGTACGCGATTCCCTGTGGGAGAATCGCATCATTGAAGTCGTATTTTGATGTGTGCAGAGAGGGATGGCCCTCCCCGGAGCCGATCAGAATGAATGCGCCCGGCTTCTCCTGCGCGAGAAAGGCAAAATCCTCCCCGCCCATGGTCGGAGAGCAGTCCCGATCGATCTCACCGCCCAATTCGTCGATCACGTCTCCCGCAAACGACGCCATCGCCGAATCGTTCACCGTGGCCGGGTAGGCGGTCGGCGAGCGCTTCAACTCGGCCGATGCGCCCAGCGCACCTGCGATACGCGAGGCGATCCTCTCGATTCGCTCGTACATCGCTTCGAATGCCGTGTCGCTGAAGCTGCGCACGGTACCGCCGAGCACAACACGGTCGGGAATGACGTTGCACGCATCGCCACCATGGAACATCGAGATTGTGACCACGGCCGGTTCGAGGGGATCGGACGATCTTGAGACGACGGACTGCAATGCCTGGACGACTGCGGCACCCGCGAAGATGGGATCCACGGCGCGGTCGGGTTGCGCAGCGTGACCTCCACGTCCGGTGATCACAATTTCGAAGAGGTCGGCTGCTGCGAACATCGGCCCCGGCCGAATTCCGAACCTGCCCGCCGCCATTCCCGGCCAGTTGTGCATGCCGAATACCGCATGGCACGGAAACATGTCGAACAGCCCGTCGCGCATCATTGCCGCGGCACCCGCACCGCCTTCCTCGGCGGGCTGAAAGCAAAAATAGGCAGTACCGCCAAAAGAGCGGCTCTCCGCCAAGGAAGCAGCGGCGCCAAGCAGCATCGCAACGTGCCCATCATGCCCGCAGGCATGCATCACCCCATCATTCTTAGAGGCATGGGGAAGTCCGGTCTCCTCACGGATCGGCAACGCATCCATGTCCGCCCGGAGCATGACGGCGCTCCCCTCCCCGCTGGCGGTCCGATCACCTCCGTGAAGCACACCGACCACGCCAGTGCCGCCAAGGCCCGTCCTGACCTCGTCAAAGCCAAACCGCACTAGCGAATCGGCGATCGTCTTCGCCGTGGCCTGCTCCTGATATCCAAGTTCCGGTTGCGCGTGAATGCCGCGGCGCCATCCGGCAGCCTCCTCGGCAATAGCGGTTATACGGTTGGTGATTCGCATGCGGTTGGTCTCCAGTGTCTCTCACACAGGGTTATGGACCAGTCCCGGGCACCTGTGCAAGTCGCCCGCCTTAGGCCAGGGGAAAGCTTCCCCGCCGCGCAAGATCCGATCCGCATCTGGCGAGTGCCCCTCCCCGCTGTGAACCGTAAAGGGTGGATGGTCCCTGCGCCACGGTGCAGCGGACCGGCGGAGGCGCAGCAGGGCCGTCCGGGGCGGACTCCCGGCGTGTGCGCGGAGCGGTTGCACTTCAGCCGCCCATCCATGGAGACGCGCCAGACCGTCATCGATCCTGTCAAACGGGATGATCGCGACGAGGGTGCCGTTCGCGCGCACCAGCCGTGCACAGGCCGCGAGCCAGTCGTGTAGCGCCCTCCCGCGCCCCCCTTCTCTGCGCGCCAGCGCCCGGCCGGGATCCGGTGATGGCGTGCTGCCATCGGACCTTTGCCAAGGCGGATTCGTGCCAACGCAGTTGAATCCTGCCGTGAGCGCCGGCGGCAGCGGTCCGAACAGATCCCCTGCATGCACGGTCCATCCGCCAATCCCGTTCCCGGCTCCATTCTGACGCGCGAATTCCGCCAGTTCCGGATCGATTTCCAGACCGTGTGCGTCCAGCCCGGCGATGCGAACGGCCAAACAAAGTCCCACCGAACCGACGCCACAACCGACATCCAGGACTCGCATCCCGGAAGAAACGGGCATGGCCGATGCGAGGAAAATCGCATCCGAGGTGACGCCGAAGCCGCCCTCGGGCATCCGAATGAAGATTCGTAGGTTCAGCAGGCCGACGCTTCGCCCGGAGAGGCCGCGGTCATCCGCAATCCCCCGGCGATGTCCGCTATCATCCCTGCCCATGCCGAAGAGCCGTGTATTATCGGCGCATTGAGTGCAGCCTGATCCCGACGGAACACCAATTCATGCGCAAGCCGCTCCCCCCAAAACTGCAGGCCGCCTCTTCCCCCTATGAGGCGCTTTGCACCGATATGACGGATGACCTCGCCGACCTGGACCACCTCCTCGGCGAGCGCCTGACCAGTGCCGACGAGCCGCTGATCGGACAGGTTGCCCAGCACCTCGTCAACGCAGGCGGCAAGCGCATCCGGCCCCTCCTTACCCTAGCCACGGCCCGCGCGTCTGGCTACGAAGGGCGCGACCATCTCAGTCTCGCTGCGGCCGTGGAGCTTCTGCACAGCGCCACCTTGCTTCATGACGACGTCGTGGACGCTTCTCCACTCCGGAGGGGCGAGACCACTGCGCACATGATCTGGGGCAACAAGACCAGCATTCTCGTCGGCGACTTCCTGTTCAGCCGCTCCTTTGCGCTGATGGTCGAGTGCGGCTCCCTGCCGATCCTTGAGGCCCTCGCCTCGGCGGCCGCGACGATCGCCGAGGGCGAAGTCATGCAGCTCTCGACCGCCCGCGACCTGGACCTCGGCGATGAGCGGTACCTGCAGGTCCTGCGCGCGAAGACCGCGGCGATGTTTGGCGCGGCGGCCAGCGTCGGAGCCCAGGTTGCCGGCTGCGCGGCCAATATCGTGCAGGCCTTCCGCGAATACGGCCTCGCGCTGGGCACCGCCTTCCAGCTCGCCGATGACGCGCTCGACTATGACGGAACGGAACTGCATACCGGAAAGGGTGTAGGCGACGACTTCAACGAGGGCAAGGCGACCATGCCGGCCCTGATCGCCTATCGCACCGGCAATGCGGACGCCAAGGCATTCTGGAGGCGGGTGATCGTGGAGGGAGATCGGCAGGACGGCGATTTCGCGCATGCACTTGCTCTTGTGAACCAAGCCGGCGCCGTCGGCGCGACCCGGGAAATGGCCAGAATCCATGCGCAAATAGCCAAGGCGGCGATCCTTGCGGTTCCCCCCTCCCCGATTCGGAGCACGCTCTCGGATCTCTCTGACTACGCCGTGAGCCGTCGCAGTTGATGCGGCCAGCCGCACCCTACGTTCGGGATTCGAATACGGTAGTGCCGGTGCGCCTTCGTATCCATTTCAAGGGTCATTGGAGTGCCCGATGGCAACGCTCCTCCTCGGGTTGCTGCGCCAGCCCCCGACGCCGATTAATCGTTGGTGAGGAGCGCATTCCGGTCCGCGTTCTGCGCATCGCCGTAAGCCTCACACCCGCCAGTATTGCGACGCATCATGGGGCTTGGAAGAGCCGCCTCCAACCCCCGGAAGCAACGTCGGAACTCGTGTTCAAACCCCTACGTTTCAATCCCGGCCATGGCCAACCGCATGGCGGCCAGCGCGCCGTCAATGTCTGCCGGCTCCAAGTCGAGATGCGTTACTGCCCGCAACACGCGCTCGCCCATGGGAATGAGGTGCACGCCGGCCTCGAAACAGCGCACGGCGTAGAGGGAAGCATCCGCCTTCTCGAGTTCAAACCGCACGATATTGGTCTCGACCGTCGCCGGGTCGATCCGGATGTCCGGAATCTCGGCCAGACCCTCCGCCAAGCGCTTGGCATTCGCATGATCCTCAAGGAGCCTCTCCCGATGGTTCTCGAGAGCATGCAACGCGCCAGCGGCGATAATGCCTGCCTGGCGCATGCCGCCGCCGAAGGCCTGACGGATGCGCCGAGCCTTCCGAATCAGGGCTTCCGATCCGGCAAGCGCCGAGCCGACGGGCGCTCCGAGCCCCTTCGAGAAACAAACGCTCACCGTA
Source organism: Rhodobacterales bacterium (assembly GCA_965222665.1). Classification (GTDB taxonomy): domain Bacteria; phylum Pseudomonadota; class Alphaproteobacteria; order Rhodobacterales; family CAZPXZ01; genus CAZPXZ01. Next base: position 1,654,048 of record CBDCUM010000012.1, on the reverse strand, counting down.
TCGAAGGGCGCGGCGATCTCCGCCTCCGAGGCCCCGCTGGCGACTGCTGCGTTCCAGATCCGGGCGCCGTCAAGATGGAGCCTGAGGCCCGCATCCCTGGCCACCCCCGCCGTCTCCCGCAATACCGCCGCGGGCCAAACGCTTCCTCCGGACGCATTGTGTGTGTTCTCGAGGCAAAGAAGCGTCACTGGTGCCAGCACGGTATCGACCATGTAGGGCCGTGAGACCGGCAGCACGCTCCGCAAGAGCTCGGCGCTGATCACGCCGCGGCGTCCCGAGAGCGGGCGCATGATCACGCCCGACAGGATCCCCGGGGCCCCTGCCTCCGCATTGAACATGTGCCCCCCGGCTTCGATCAGGACCTGATCGCCAGGGCTGGTATGCATGCTGAGCCCGATCTGGTTGCCCATCGTCCCACTCGGAACATAGATGGCAGCCTCCTTGCCAAGGACTGCCGCAACTTTCTCCTCCAGGGCGCGAACGGCTGGATCCTCGCCGAACAGGCTGTCGCCAACCTCGGCCTCCATCATCGCCCGCCGCATGGCCGCGGTCGGCCGGGTCAGCGTGTCGCTCCGAAGATCGATCATTCTTGACATGGCCCCTCCGGTTTCCGACCAGTTCGATTCGCGCCGATCAAGGGCGGCAGCGCGGAGGTGAAATCATAGGGGATTACGAACAACCGCGTCGCGGATTCTCCGATCGATTTACATTGACTCTTGCGAAACCTACCATGCGATCTGCGACCGGTTGCCGCCGACCGCAGCCAAGCGGCCCCGTTTCGCGCAAGAAGTCCCCTAATGAAGCGGTGCCGGGTCGCCGTCCTCACCCGCAACCACTGCCTTGCACCACCAGCCTGGACGCGCGGAGCGGATCTGCGTGACCGCCCGCCGCGCTTCCTCCTCCCCGGCAAACATGCCCCAATGGGCGGACCCGCTACCCGACATGGATGCATGGAGCGCCCCGGCCTCCTCAAGCGACTCGCGAACGGCACCCAGGCCGGGGGCGATGGCAGCCGCCGCACATTGCAAGTCGTTGCGGCATCCCCGGAGCCAGACTGCCAGGGACCCGGGATCTTCGAACCGGTCCGGCATGGCGGGCAGGCCGTCGCCGAGCGTTCCGGAAGCCGCGAACGCGCGGAAGGCTGCCGCGGTGGAAATTGCGTAGCCAGGCCACACCAGGACGCACCAGAAGCGCGGCAGGCGCACCAGGTCGATCCGCTCCCCAGCTCCCCGCACCCGCGCCGAACGACCGACCACGCAAGCCGGAACATCGGCCCCGAGGCCGAAGGCAATGCGCTGGATCACCTCGTCTGCGACTTCAATCCCCCAAATTCGACGCAGAGCAAGAAGAACAGCCGCAGCGTCCGCGGATCCTCCGCCAAGTCCGGCCCCTACCGGTAGGCGCTTCTCCAAATGAATTTCGGCGCCGACACCAGGATGCGCAAGCTCGGCAAGGCAGCAGGCGGCTCGCAACGCAAGATTGTCTTCCCCTTCGGGCACCAAGTCGGCGAATGGCGTGTTGCGGTCCAGCTGCAGTGAAACTCCGGCCGGGCGCCAGCGTACCGAAACAACGTCGCCGAGCCCTGCGAACGCGACAAGGCTGTCCAGCGCATGAAGTCCATCCGCACGGCGCCCGACGACATGCAGACTCAGATTGATCTTCGCCCGGGCAAGCTCCCCATGCTCCGCCCGACTACTGCGGCAGGATCCCAAGGCCTTCCCGCGCCTTCCGTTCAGCACGCTCGCGAATATGCTCCTCGGGATCAAGCGTCAGCGCCCGTTTCCATTGATAGTTCGCCTCGGTGCGGTACCCGAGAGTCCAGAGCACGTCTCCGAAATGGTCGTAGATCTCCGCGACGCCCGGTTCGAAATGCAGCGCTTGCTCCAGGAGTTGCAGCGCGCCATCGTAGTCCCCGACGCGGTACAGGGCCCAACCCACAGAGTCGAGGATGTACGGATCCTCCGGCCGGCTATCCAGAGCCGCCTCAAGCAATTCCAGCCCGCGCTCCAGGTGTATGCCATTGTCAATCCAGTAGTAGCCGAGATAGTTCGCAACTGACGGATGGCCATTGCTGATCCGCAGCGCCCGCTGCAAGTCCACTTCCGCCGCCGGCCATTCGCCGAGTCGTTCCTGAGCAATACCGCGACCAAAATATGCGGGCCAGAGTGATGGCTCCATTCGCAAGTGGTCGGCGACCATGCGGACATACTCGCGCCGTTCCCCTTCCGGCAGAGCCGGAATCTCAGTCAGCGAATCGCTCAGCGGCGTATGGAACTCGCCTGACAAGGCCCAGTCATCCAGGGACCGGCCATCCATCGCGCTGGCGACGCCGATCCCGTTCAGGGCGGCAAGCACCTCTTCGTAATTCTCCAGAGAAACCGAGTACCAGTCCCGGGCCGCCTCGTAATTCTCGCTCCTCCTGAAAACCTCCGCAAGGGAAAAGGTCAACCATGGTTCTCCGAACTCCTCGTCAATGAGCTCCTGGTACACCGAGACCGAACCCTCGACATCCCCTCCTTCCAGGAGCGCCTCGGCCTCAGCGAGACGGATTTCCCGCGCTGCCGATCCTGCCGCCCGCAAAGTGGAAATCGCCTCCCCGAACTGCCCGATCCGCGCCAGCCGGGTTCCCAGCGCGTACGCGATCTCGGAATCCGCCGGGCGAAGCGCGGCAGCAGCATGCAACGGAACCCGGGACCCGGTGGGGCCGGATACCCACCGCGTCAACTCGGCAATGCTTAGCAGCGCCTCCGCCACACCGTCAACCGGGCCGCGCACGAGCCGAGGCTCCGCGTCCCCAAGCAGCAGCGACTCGTAGATCGCGCGCTCAGGATAGTCTCGCACCGCTCCCAGATAGAGTGCCTCTGCTTTCGTCGCTTCGAGCCGGGAACCCCGTTCCAGGACCGACCGGTAGCCGGGCACGGCGAAGTCCATGGCCTGGTTCAGCGATTCGAGCCCCTCGGGTTCTTGCCCCACCGCCAATTCCAGCAGGCCCAAATGGTATGTGACATGCTGCAATGGACTTCTTTGCTCGGCGGTGTCGGCAAGCGATGCCTGGCGCATGCGGAGCCGCTCGATTCCGCGACCCGAATCCCCGGCGCCGTGTTCCACCCAAGCGGCCAGAAGATCCACCCACACGCCGCCCGCATCGCCCGCGATCAGCGATAGCGCCTCTTCCCACTTCTGTTCCCGGACCCGGTCGGAGAACAGTACAAGGGTGTGCGGCCAGCTCCGTTCGGCACGCATGGCGGCTCGGTTGGCGCCGCTGACGGCCTCCTCGTAACGGCCAGCCAGAAGGTTGCTGTAAATCGCGAGGTTGTGAACGGAGAGATCGATATCCGCCGAGTCGGCCAGCGGCGTCAGCGCCTGCGCCGCTTCGTCGAACGCTCCGTCCAGCATGGCGGCCCTGCCGCGCAGATATTGCGATACTTCCGTTCCGCTAAGGGCATCAGCGCCCGATGCCGAGCCGAACAACAGGACCGCCGCGGCCATCGCGCATCGAAGCGGGGCGCGGCTGACCATACGGGTTCTCCTGCCACCTGCGCAGTGGCAGCCGCAATTCGCGCGTGCTGCAAACACCTTAACCCGCCTCCCTCTCTACATGTTGGGATAGTTCGGACCATCGCCTCCCTGCGGGACCGCCCACGTAATGTTCGCAGACGGATCCTTAATATCGCAAGTCTTGCAATGGACGCAATTCTGGGGATTGATGACGAACCGCGGCGCGCCGTCCTGCTCGACGACTTCGTAGACGCCCGCCGGGCAATAACGCTGGGCGGGCTCCGAGTACCGCGGCAGATTGACAGAGATCGGCAATTCCGGGTCCCCGAGACGGAGATGGCAGGGCTGCCCTTCCGCATGGCCCGTCCCCGAGAAGCTAACATTGGTCAGCCGGTCAAAGGAAATTCTGCCGTCAGGCCTTGGATACTCGATCACCGGGTAGCGGTCGGCCGGCCCTGTGCTTTCGGCATCCGACTTGCGATGGTGGACCGTGCCGAAAAGCGTTCCACCGAACAGGTTTGCCCACCACATGTCGGCGCCGCCCAGCGCAAGACCGCCGAGCAAACCGTAGCGGGACCATAGAGGCTTCACATTGCGCACCCGCCTCAGGTCACGGCCGATGGCGCCATCCGTCACCGCCGCATCGAATTCCGCGAGTTCATCCCCGGCGCGCCCTTCGCCAAGTGCCTGGAACACCACCTCGCCGGCAAGCTTTCCCGAGAGAATGGCATTGTGGCTGCCCTTGATCCGGGGCAAGTTGACCATGCCCGCCGCGCACCCTGCGAGAAGCCCGCCCGGAAACGACATCTTCGGCAGTGACTGCCAACCACCCTCGGTGATCGCTCGCGCGCCATAGGCGATCCTGCGTCCGCCTTCGAGAACGGGCGCGATTGACGGGTGGTGCTTGAACCTCTGAAACTCCATGTACGGGTAAAGATGCGGATTGGAATAGTCCAGATGCACGACAAACCCGATCGAGAGAAGATTGCTTCCGAAGTGGTATGCGAAGGACCCACCTCCGGTTCCCACTCCAAGCGGCCAACCCATGGTGTGAAGCACATCCCCGGCCCGGTGCCGATCTGGCTGGATTTCCCAGAGTTCCTTCATGCCAAGGCCGAATTTCGGTGGATCGCAATCCTGGTCCAGCCGGTAGCGTTTGATCAACTGCTTCGCGATGGATCCGCGCGCACCCTCCGCGATCACGACATACTTGCCGATGACCTCGGCGCCGGGTTCGTAGCCCGGGCCGGGTTCGCCGTTCTCCGCAAGCCCGAACTCGCCTGCCACCACGCCCCGCAGTGTGCCGTCCGGGCCGAAAACGGGTTCGGACGCCGCAAAACCCGGCAGAACCTCGACGCCCAGCGCCTCGGCCTGCTCGCCGAGCCACCGGCATACAGTGCCAAGTGATCCGATATAGCAGCCTTCATTGCTCATCAGGGGCGGCATGAGGGCATTCGGGATGCGGAGCGCTCCGGCAGGGCCAAGAACCAGGAACCGGTCCCGCCGCACTGGTGTGTCCAGTGGACATCCCCGCTCACGCCAATCGGGAATCAAGGCATCCATTCCCGCAGGATCGATCACGGCGCCGGACAAGATATGCGCCCCGATCTCGGCCCCCTTCTCAAGGACGCACACCGATATTCCATCACCGCCGAGCTGTTTCAACCGGATCGCCGCAGCGAGGCCGGCCGGGCCGCCCCCGACCACGACCGCATCGTACTCCAGTGCGTCACGCTGAACGGGTGTCGACATTCGGCTCATCCTCGCGGCAGGCCGCAAACCAGTACGGCGGTCCGGGCATCGCCCATCGGGTGCCAGGGAATTCGACGCAATCGGCCACAATCGTGCCTACTCCAGCCGAAAACGCCGTGCGCAGGCAATGATACAGCAATCAGAGCCGTGAGGCGAACATTCGGGCAAGAAGCGCACGCCCGGTATCTGCCGGGCGCGGCGCAACTCCCTCCCGGATCAGAATCCGGCGCACCGACCTGCGTCATGGATCTCGCCTGCGCCTGAAACCGGGAGTCTCGACGCAGCCGATGGATTCCTGGATGAACCAATTGACGGCCCCCCGACCTCACCCTGGACCCGACCGCGTTCGCGACAGCGCGAACGAAGGCTGGAGTGATTGCACTTCAAGTTTTCCCCGGCTTTCATCCGAGGCCTGGCGAGCCGGCAGCGGTACACTCAAAGACTCAAATGCGCCCCGAGTCCAGACTGGCATTGTGCCCATGTTGCCATGATGGATTACGCTGCCCCCGTTATCTTTCTACAGGGGCTCCGGGGAGAACCCGAGGGTTCGCGCACCTCCGACGTGAAACTTGCCGGCCCCGACGCCGAGCCAGCGTCGTGACGGCGAGCAGAACCTGCGTTTCCACCCGGCTGCCGACGGGCTCCTGCCGGGCCTGCACGGCCCGCCACGCGCCTTTGCGCCCGCCAGACGTCGCCGCCGTTCCGGAAAGTGTCGTCCGGCTTCCGCGCGTCGGAGAAGGCGTCCATCCACGGCCTCTGGTCCGACAGCGGAGCGAATCGAATGTTCAGCTCGGCGCCCTCCGCCACCGTGCCGAGCCGGCGCCAAAACAAGCGGAAGAGACTCTTGGACTTTCCCTTGGTCTCGTCCACGGCCCCGGTGATTTGCAGCGCCTGATCCGGTTTCTGCACGTTGGCTCGGCCTCCGGATCCGCCGCCAGCACGTTCACAGGTTTCGCCGTCGTGCCGATAGTTGCGTGGCAGAGAACCAGGTCGAGCACGACCGAGCCGGGCGGAAGGCCAGTCAGAGGATCGCGCGAGACTAATCGCAACGCTTCCAGCGGGAACTGCTTCATGCCGGATGGACCCAGTCGTGCCCGGCATCGCCCGCGGCACGAGGTTGTCGGGCGCGAACTCCTGGCAGGGGATGTCCCTCGCGTGCCGCCGCAATTACGAATTGCGCCAGGTCATCTGGCACATAGTACCGCGCAGGCTGCATCCTGTATGGCTCCCGGGCATCCTCCACGCATCCCACCCCGTGTAGAACGCGAGCATCAGGACCCTTTCGCAACCGATCCCGGCGCGTTGCTTCTGCACCGCGCCCAGTCAGCGTCCGGACTGTCCGGACGTCCGGAAGTCGAACTCGGAGTTGCGTTCGAGGATTGTGGCGGTCTTCGCCTGCGGCCCTCGCCGCCGACCAGGAACCCCCCGGCCGCGCGGAGTTGACTTAGAGTACGACTCAATATTCCCTGAATTCAAATTACTACCAACTGGCAATGAGATAGCGCCACTGCCAATGGATAAGTAACTCGCTGCCCCAGCAGCCGGCTGGTCGGGGAACCGCCATACTCAAGCAATTCAAGCGATTCAAGCAGACAAGCGTAAATTACCCATTGATCATGTCAATCGTCTCCATATCGCAACCCATTGCAAAGCCAGCGACAATTGAAGGCCCGAATATTCGTTCATACTCTTAGGCCGCCATGCATGAGCGCGCCTTCGGCGGGACGCCCGGGCTCGCCCTGGGGCTGCCATCCGACATGGTGCGTAGACGATCGATCGTGTCATTGGTATGCCCCTGATTTTGCCATCGTCGGATAACGAAGCGGGAGGGCAGGAGCACGCTTCCGGCCCCACAAGTCCGAATCACAACCTCCGCCACAGAGGGGTTCGATGGCAAACCACGTATGCCGTCCAATTAGCAGGACGAATACGAGAAGTTTAGACCCCACAGGTCCGAATCAACCTCGAAAAAGAATAGGATTGCCCTGGGTTGGGTCCGGTCCAGCCTTGACACCGCTCCGGAGCCTCCATACGATCAGGTGAATAAATCGATTTATCAGGAGATGCCAACCCGTTTCCAGAGATGGTAAGACCATTCTCGGCACTTCCGGCGCCGACACGCTTGAGGGAACCGACGGCGACGACCTGATCGCTCCGGGGAGCGGCAACGACACAGCGAGCGGCGGCGACGGCGGTGACGTGTTCGTCGACGGCGTGGGAGACGACATCTATACCCCGGATTATTCGCGAGGCGATGTGAGAGCGGGGAATTCTTGTTGGGATGTTGCCTTTTACTTGAGAGGATCTGGGCGAGCAACTTGATTTGGCTGGAGCCCCGAAGTTTGGGCAGTTGGCGACGCTCGATGGGAGCATTTTCGACGCGAGTGGAGGTCGCAGGACGGCTGTTCGATCAACTTTTGCAACAGGGATCCGATGCATGGCGCTGCCAGCACGGATCGGACATGGAGGTAAGCGGCGGCTGATGAGGCCGCGTCATGGCTACGCGATCTGGAAGGTGGATCGTTTCCAGATCTGGAGCAGCTTCCACCAGTAGCCTGCGACGGACTGAGCGATGTGGAGGGTCATTTTCCGGGCGTGGGTCGCGACCCTGCAGCCTGCGCGTAGCACCTTCTCGCGAAACGTCACGATGCTCCAGCCCCGGTCATCGGCCTTCTCCGTGTCGCACCGCCCTTCGTGCATCAACTGGAAAGCGAGCAGGTTCAACAGGAGGATCGCTTCGTTCTGCGGGCGCCATGTCTCGTCGCCGGGCTCGGTCTCACGCTCGATCGGGCGACCCCGGATGTGGCTCTTGGGACGCGCGGACGACGACAGTTGCGGGTCGAGGCCTGTCTTCAGTTCGCCGAAGATTTTCTCGGCCTTGCCCCGAACCCGGTACCGCTTCAGCAGCGTCTCGGCGTCGAACGCCTCCCTGGCCAGACTGGTGATGAGCCAGAAGTGGCGTGGAAACAACTCCCGTTCCCGGTGGATGACCACCAGAACCACGCGCCTTGCGCGGCTCCAGTGCTCCGCCCGGTATGAAGTCTCGTTGGAAGACCGTCCGAACTTCATCGGCTTCCAGGTCCCCGGGACGCTCCAGAGGGGGCTCGGCCATCCGGTTCAACACCGGGTTGTTCCGGATGCGGGCGAGGTAATCGACATTCAGCTCCTCAAACGTGTCGAGTGCCCGGCCGCCCGGAAAGCCCGCGTCCATCCGGATCAGCACGCGGACGCCGGGAAATGCTTCGAAGAGAGCGTCCGCCGCCTCCAGCGCGAGATCATGGGTCTCCTGCGCACGATCCTCCCCGGGCTTGCGAAGCCGCGCTCCGAGAATGTCGCCGCTCTCACCGCAAACCGACACCACCGCGTGATAGCACTCATGACCGACATAAGCGTTGTAGCCACTGCCGGGCTGTTCGCCGTGAACCAGGAACGGAACATCGTCGATGTCGACCGTCACCCAGTCCGGGATCCCGGGGGCGCCGAGGTAGGCGCAGAACGCCTGACGGAGCCTGCGGATTCCGTTCTTCAGGATCCCTTGACAAAGAACCGTAAGGTTCTCCTCGCCGCTCAACATGCCGAGGAAGCGGGAAAGCGTCGGCTGCGAGGCCAGGTAGCCTTCATCCGCGACGCCGCGCATATCTCGCGCCGAAGCCCGCAGGCTCGAATCGCTCCGCAGGCGGTCCGCATCGTCCTGATCCGAATGGCCCTGGGCAATCAAGAGCAAGAACGTCCGCAGAAGGCTGCCAACCGAATGCGAGACCGAGCCAGGCCGACGATCATCAATCAGATGCTCCTCAAGCCATCGAACAAGTCCGATCCGCTCCATCAACTCCCGCATTGGCAGTGCGCCCGCATCGGCGCTCCCGCTCTCGTCAACGGCTTTGACGTCGATGGATCCATTGAAACTGAACGGACGGGAGCCAAGATCGGAACCACCCATGGAATCGTCCTCCGAAGTAAACGCCCGATGCTAAATCGAAATATAGGACAACGAGCTAGCGTTACAAGTGCGGACGCTGCTTCGCGCTTCATGAATAATCCGGGCTATTCGGGCGGCGCGGGCGCCGACACCTTCATATTCTCTTGCCACGGGTCGGGCACCGGAAACGACACCATCACGGACTTCACCTCGGGCGAGGACACGATCGACCTGCGGGGCTTTCCGGATGTCTCCGGGTTCGACGATCTGACGCTGACCCAGGACGGGGACGATGTAGTCATCGATCTCACTGCGCATGGCGGCGGGACGATCCGTCTGGAATCGGTGTCGCTCGATGACATCACCGGCGAGAGCTTCATTTTCCAAATCGATGGAACCGAAGACGACGACAGCATTCAGGGCTCGGCGTTCCGCGAGTACATCTATGGCGGCGGCGGCAACGACACGCTCGACGGAGGTGGCGGCGACGATGTGCTCTTCGGCGGCGACGGCAACGATGCCCTGCGCGGCGGCGCGGGAGCCGACGAGGTCTCCGGGGGCAGCGGCAGCAATACCCTTGACGGTGGCGCGAGCGACGACTACTTCGTGTAGTCGTGGAGCGCGGAGGATGCGGACACCTTCGTGTTCGCGGCGGGCGACGGTCACGACACCATCATCGGTTTCACCGATGGCGCCGACCGGATCGATCTGACCCAAATTGAGGGGATCGACGAATTTGAGGATCTCACCTTTTCGGTCGACGGCTCCGACGTCCTGATCGATCTCTCGGAGCATGGCGGGGGTTCGGTGCGCCTGACCGGGGTCGAACTCGAAGATCTCGACGCCGCGGATTTCCATTTCCACACTCCCGATCCCACGGACACGGACGTCATGTGACGGGCATGCCCACGCAGTAAGAGGATCACCCGCCGGCTCGATCTCCCGCTGCCGCATTGATCGACCGCAAACCGAGGCTTGCATGGCGCAAGGAACTCGGCTGTGGCCAGTGGCGCTTCAGAACAACTGCATCGCTGCGACCAACCGCAGTTCATTGATGGAAATCGTGTCCGCTCTGGCGGGGAAACGCTGCGACAACCGGCTGTACGGCGCCCGGAGGGATCGCTCGATCCGCGTTGCCAAGGACGTCCCGGAATGCGTCCACTTGGCGAAACTGGTGCTCGGCTCAATCCCGACGGCAAGCAGGCATCTGACGCCGAATCGGCAGCGAGGCGCAACTGCAATGCAGCCCGCATCCGCGCTGGTCCCGTGTCAACTCCCCGACACCGACGAATCGCTCCTTTGTTTCGACCGGGCATCGAATTCCGCCGCAGGAATTGAAGGGCTCCAAGTACCCGACATCAGCGGAGGCTGATCGGCGCAAGTGCGGTTGACCGGCCGATTGCCTGTGCGGGTGCCCTGCGCGACGCGCACGCTACCCTTTGGACGCCTTGGGAGCCCGCGCAACGCTTGTTCGACAGCGCCACCCGTTGCATTCTGCATCAGCATGATGGTCTGGACGAGGCCCCCCGCTGCCGTCTACGGAATGCCGGCTACGGCCCCTCCGCCGCCATTCGAGGAGAACCGGCCGGCCGGCCCCGGGGCCGCTGCGCCACCAGCTCGATTGCCGAGCCCTGCCTCTCGAAGCGCCGGAATGCGAGAGACAGCATCCAGCAAATCACGAAATAGAAGCCGGCGGTAGCCAGCCACGCCTCGAAGATGGCGCCGCTCGTCGCCACCGTCGCAATCGTCATGTAGGTCAGCTCCTGGATCGAGATCAACGAGACAATCGACGAATCCTTGACCAGCGAAATGAACTGGTTGGCCAGAGGCGGCAGGGCGCGCCTTATGGCCTGCGGAAGAATCACCAGCCGCATGCGCGCGTGGCCCGGCAGCCCGAGCGCCGAGGCGGCCTCCCATTGCCCTCGCTCGACCGACTGGATTCCTGCCCGAATGGCCTCCGCCACAAAGGCGCTCTCGAAGAGCGCAAGGACGATCACCCCGGAGGCGAGCGCAGGAAACTGCCGCATGTCCCCGAAGAGAAATGCCCAGGCATCCGCATTCGGACCGCGGGCGATGGAGCGAGCCCAGTCCTCTATCCCAAGGACTGGAATGATTTGCTCGGAAAGGAAAAAGTAGAAGATGAAGACGACGACCAGGGGCGGAAGATTGCGGAGGAGCTCGACATACGTGCGCGCGAGGAGCGCAAGCGGCAGCCGGCCGGAGAGGCGGCAGAGCGCAACGGTCACGCCGAGCAGCGCTGCGGCTGTCACTATCACACTGTTGACACGGGCTGTGTTGTGTGGCACACATGATGCATGCAGATTGGCTTGCGACAGTTTTGCGCGGAAACTCTTTCGTGGTTTGAGTGCGCGGTCCTTGAGGGAGGCGCGAGCCGGAGCGCGCTTGCGAGCGAGTTGTGCGCTCGCGCGAACTGGCGCAACGCGCGGGGCGAGCCGTGCGTTTCGTCGGCGCGGAAGATCCTGCCGAGGCTGGCGTCGCAACTGGGGTTGAAGCTTCCGGCGGCGGCAGCGCCGCCGCCAGCGGGGGATGCATTGCCGTCGCATCCAGACCTGCATGTGGAGACGACGCTATCGGCTCTGGGAACGGTGTCGCTGGAACCGGCCGAGGGTCGCGAGGGTTCGCGGCGCTTCCGTTCGATGATGGCGTCGCACCATCCGGAGGGGGTTCCGCGGCATCCCGGCAAAGCGTTGAATTATCTGGTGATATCGTCTCGGTTCGGGTGTTTGGGTGGGATCGGCTTCTGCGCGGCGAGCTGGCACCAGAAGGCGCGGGACGGGTATATCGGCTGGAGTGCGCGAGCCCGTTGCGCGGGGTTGGGGCGGATGGTGAACAACCACCGCTTCCTGCTTCTGCCTTCGGTGCGGGTTGCGGACCTTGCCTCGCATGTGCTGGCGCAGGCGACAGGTCGGGTTGCGGACGACTGGGAGGCACGGCATGGTGATCGGCCGGTGCTGGCGTACAGCTATGTCGGCCCCGAGCATGCCGGGACCTCGTACCGAGCGGCGGGCTGGGAGGATGCTGGCGCGACATCGGGACGCCCGCCGGGCCGGCGCGGGGCGGGGCCGGTGCGCCGGGTGTGGATGAAGTCGCTGCAGGCGGGCTGGCGGGAAGCACTGTGTGAGGAGCCGGAGCGGGTTGCGGGGCGGATGGGATCGCTGCATCTTGGCGCCGACGCCGATTGGGCGGAGCGCGAGTTCGGCCGGGGCACCCATCCCGACGGGCGGGTGCGGCGCCGGATCGAGGAGATGGGGCGGTGTTGGGAGAAGCGTCCGGGAACGCCGCTTCCGGAGATCTTTCCGGACCGTGCATCGCAGGAGGCTGCGTACCGCCTGCTTTCGAACGAAAGGGTGGCTGTGGACGACATCCTCGAGGGGCATCGCGAGACAACGGTGGAGCGCTGCCGGCATGCGGGTGTGGTGCTGATGGTGCAGGACACCACCATGGTGAACTACGACAACCTTCGCGACGCGACCAGCGGGCTGGCGGCGCTGGGCGGCGGCGGCAAGGGCACCGTGGGGGTTCCCGTGCATACGACGCTGGCGGTGGCACAGGGCGGGCGCCCGCTTGGCGTTTGCGCGCTTGAGGGCGACTTCCGCGAAAGCGTCGAAGCCAAGGCCGCCCGGGAACCGGGCGTGGCGCAGGAGCCCGAGAGCGCCCGCTGGCTGCGCTCGCTGGAGCAGGCGGCGGCGGTGGGACACGCCTGCTCGAACACCCGCGTCATTTCCGTCGCCGACCGCGAGGGAGACATCTGGGGTCTGTACGCCCGCCAGGCCGAGGATCCCGCCGCCGCCGGCCTGCTGGTGCGCGCCTGCCGCTCGAAACAGCGCAAGGTGCTGGTGGACGGCAAAAAGGTGGACCTCGGCAAGCACATGGACACTCTCCCGCCCTGCGCATCGCGCAGCATCGAGATTTCCGCGCGGGGCGGCAGGGCGGCACGCAAGAAGCGCAAGGCCGTGCTGGCGTTGCGCATCGCTCGCGTCGAACTCATCGCGCCCGAAGGCAAGTCGCCGCACACGCTGCCCATGACCGCCGTGCTCGTTGCCGAGCGCAACCCGCCGTCCGGCGCTCGCCAGCCACTCCGCTGGCTGCTGCTTTGCTCCGAAGGCGAGGCCACGCCCGAATGGGCCGACCGCATCCGCCAGTGGTACGAAACGCGCTGGTCCATCGAAGAGTTCTTCCGCGTCCTCAAGACCGGAACCCGCATCGAGGACCGCCGCCTCGACGATGCCGAGGACTTGCGCAAGTGCCTCGCGTTCGACGCCATCACCGCGTGGCGCGTGTTCGATCTGGATCGCGCCGCCAGGGAAACCCCTGACAGGCCCGCCGACGAGATCATGTCCCGAGACGAAATCTTCATGCTCTATCTGGGCCTGTACGACTACCGCGTGATCCGCTGCCGGGCTCCGCCCGACTATATCCCCGACCTCCGAACCTTCGCCATCGATCTCGGTCGATATGTCGGCTTCATCCCATCCAAACGACAGCCAATGCCCGGTACCGCAAAACTCTGGACAGGAATGACATACCTCATGCAAGACACTGCCGCACTCCAACGGATGAGAAGGGCCGGAATGCTCCGCGAAACTCGCCAATGATCTCTGCGTCAACTGTGCGGTAGTGACAGGCGCTGCGGGGCCAGCGCTCAGGAGCGAAATGCGGATTGTCGCTAGAAGCCCGTGCAGGATCAGGTTGGGGACGAGCCGTCCCGTCTCCTCGTCCGTCCGAAGGATGTATCGGGGCACAACGCCCCAGTTCCACTGGTAGTGGAGTGCGTCCGAAACCCGCCAGCCGATAAACGCTGCTAGCAGCGCTAGCGCTGCTAGCAGCGTCCAGTCCAGCCAGCGGAATCGCAATCGGATGGGACCCCGCCGCGCTCAGCGCGCGACTTGATCCTCCCAGTCTTGGCTCGCAAACCAGTAGTCGTGGCGCTCCGCCAGCCAGCCGCTGCGATGCTTCCCCGTAATCCAGTTGTTGAAGTAGTTGAGCGCATCGGGATCGCCCTTGCGGAGAGCGAAAGCCTCCACGGCCACGCGGAACAGCGTGTCCGTCGGCTTGTGCAGCCGATCCGGATTCTTGGAGACCTCCCACGACGGAAGCGGCTCCGAGGTCACCATGGCGTGAGCGTTGCCGTTCAGCACCTCCTGGACCACCGTCGCCTCATCGTCAAACAGCAGCAGCTCCGCTTCCGGGAATCGCGCCCGGATGACCTCGACCGAGGTCGCGCCGCGCCGCGCCGCGAAGGTCACGTCGGCCTGATTGAACGAATCCAGCGACTCGAACCCACCCGTGAGCTGGCGGCTGGCCAGCATCCCCATTCCAGACTGCGCGTAGGGCTCGCTGAAGTTCACCTTCAGATTGCGCGCCGGTGTAACCGACATGCCCGAGATGATCACGTCGAACTTGCCTGACAGGAGGGCCGGGATGATACCGTCCCAGGCGGTCGGGTAGAGCTCCAGTTCGACTCCCATGTCGCTTGCGAGTTCACGCGCTACCTCAGGCTCGAAGCCGATCAGCTCGCCATTCTTGTCGCGCATCGCCCAGGGGACGAATTCCGAAAGCCCGACCTTCAGGACGCCGCGCTCCGAAATTGTCTCGATCACGCTATCGGCGGCCACGGCTTGCCGGGTCGCGTCTGCTAGTGCGGGTTGCGCCAAAAGGCAAAGGCCGGCAGCCACTGCAGTAAACCATCGGATCATGGGATCCAAACTCCTTTTTCCAATTTTCGCGCCGAGGAATGTACCGCCTCGAGCGAGGCTCAGTGCTCGACGATCGCATATCTTCGCTCGAGAAACGAGGCGGCTGCAGACAATGCTAACGCAATGGCCAGATAGCCGCAGGCGACAGTAAGCCAGATCTCGAGGCTGAGATACGTGTCAGCGATGGCATCGCGGCCTGCGGCGGTAAGGTCCCCGAGCGCGATCACACTGACAATTGCGGAGTTCTTGACAACACTGATGGCTTCGCTGGTCAACGGGGGCGCCATGATCCGGAGCGCTTGGGGAAGCACGATTCGTCGCAGAACCTGGTATGGCGGCAGCCCGAGCGCCTGTCCCGCCTCACGCTGACCGCGTGGCACGGACTGTATCCCGGCCCGGTAGACCTCCGCGACAAAGGCCGATTCGAACGCCGCAAGGCAGAGCACGCCAGACAGAAACCGGTCAAGCCCAAATACCGGCCCAATCACGTAGTAGAACACGTAAAGCTGGACGAGAACCGGTGTGTTGCGGATCGCCTCGATCAGCGAGCGCGAAAGCGCCCGCGCGACCGGCGACGAGCCGAGCTGGCCAAGCGCCAGGACCAGCCCTACCCCCAGGGCCAAGGCGGAGGCAAGCGTCGCAACCTCAAGAGTGACGGCGAATCCCTCAGCAAGCGGCCCCCAAGCGAAGACACCGCTCTTCCAGGAATAGAGGTAGCCCGGCACGCGATGCCACTGCCAGTTGTAGCCCATGGATTCCGCTCCGCGCACGAACCCGTACGCGATTACGGCCATAACGAGAAGATACTGGGCAACGCCAACCTCGGGCCGGCGCGCGAATGGGACACGCGGCCTGGCAGGCCGCGAAACGCATGGGGAGGACCGGCCGGGCGCGGTCATGGAGCGGGTGAAGGGAATTGAACCCTCATCTTCAGCTTGGAAGGCTGCGGCTCTACCATTGAGCTACACCCGCCCGGCAATGGTGGTGGGGGCTGGATTCGAACCAGCGTAGGGTTACCCCGCCGGATTTACAGTCCGGTGCAATTGTCCACTCTGCCACCCCACCGTGCAGTAGTGCGGCACTGGACCGCCCTCCGCCAATATACTCGCGGAGAGAATACCGCGAAATTTTTCGAAAGGATACTGCGAGGAAGTGATGTACGCCCCCACGCCCCCTATTGTCAACGTCCCGCAATTCGAGGAATCGGACGGCCAGGATCCATGAACCGCACCACGGGCCGCCGCAGCCGGTGCGGAGCGTATTGGATTCATGGCACCCACGCCGTGCGGGCCATGCTATCCAATCCTGAGCGCCGCGTAGCCCGACTTCTGCTTACGGAGCGCGTAGCGCGGGAATTCGCGGCCTCGGGCCACGGTCCGGAATGGGAAATTGCAACTCCGCGCCAGATTGCCCAGCATCTCCAACCCGGCGCCGCCCATGGCGGCGCCGCTGCCGAGGTTTTCCCTCTCTCTGGCGGCATGCCTGCGCTCGCAAGCATTCTGGAAGACGCGGAAAACGACCTCCTTATCCTCCTCGACCAGGTGACGGATCCCCGCAATGTCGGTGCCATCCTGCGTTCTGCGAGCGTGTTCGGGGCTGCCGCGGTGCTGGCACCTTCCCGGGGATCCCCCCAGGAATCCGGTTCTCTCGCCAAGGCCGCCTCCGGCGCTCTCGACAAGACACCCTATCTGCTCATCGGCAACCTCGCGGGAGCGATCTCCCTTCTCAGCGATGCCGGTTGGACGGTCATCGGCCTGGATGAATCGGCACCGGAAGACATCGAAACCGTCGCATCCGTACACCGGCACGCGCAGATTGCATTGGTGCTCGGCGCCGAAGGAAGGGGACTGCGGCGCCTGACACGCGAAAGGTGCGACTTCCTGGCCCGGATTGCCGGCCGTCCCGGCATGCCGAGCCTCAATGTCTCTGCCGCAGCTTCCATCGCCCTATTCGCGTTCAGCCGTTCGGGGAAGTAGGCCCGTGAACATTCCCCGCCAGTCCGCTCGGACTCCTCTAGCCGGCGCCAGCGGGACACAGCTCGCTCCGAGACATAGGCGGTGCGTGCCAGCGTGCCCCCGCCTACTCAATAATCCCTTTCCAACCGCGCCTTCCCAATTCGGCGTCCCGGCCGCCGACAGCAACGTTAACGTTCACGCCAACACCACAGCTCTACTGGGGACCATCCTGGACTGTGCTACTGGAAGGAACTGGGGGAATTCGCACCGCTCGGCAACCATGGAAACGCTCTCCTTGACGAACTGCGACGAAGGTGCACAAACGATTTGATGCCTCGCCAAGAAGGGGCAACCCGTAATGCGCCGTTGCCCTATGCGGGCCAACTTCCATTCAAACGTGGTTGGACTTGAACAAGGTCATCGCATACCATCCCTCGCTATCCGCAAATATCGCAACACCTGCGAATCCGGTTCTTGCAAATCGCGATTGCACGCCATCAATCGCAAACTTGCGCTGATAGCCCGCACAAATGGTTTCACCAACTTTGAGGTCCACCCTCAGGCCGAGCCGTTTCAGGTGCGCGACATGGTCCATTCACTGCGAAGATGGGTTTCGCAACATCGCTCCCCGGGATTATAGAGAACGACGAATTCGAACATCTCCGGATCAAAGTCCCCTTCGAAGTGGTTGTTGATACCCGCTAGCGCGCGTTTGTTGGCAGCGACCGCTTCCACACTGTCAAATGCGGATTTCAAAATGCCCGAATTCTTGTGCAGATCATACTCAACCAGAACAAACTCTCCCGGCTGCAGCACCGAGTTTAGCAAATGGAAGAGGTCATCATTTCCAAGCTGGCTAACTGAACTTCCAAGGAATAGTACAACACCCCTCCTCTCCGAATCGCTCATTCCCTCAAGAAACTGCTTGAATGTGCCAACAATTCAACTGACAGTAATGCCCGGGAGAGTATCGACAAGTCTTCACGCACCTATTTCCATGATCGAGTGATTGATGTCGATCGGATAGAAAGTCAAGAAATGCCCGGCATTCCTATATCAGCGGAATTGTACGGCACTTTCCTTCGCGCTTCCGCTGCCAAGCTCGTAAGCGTCGCACTCGTTGGTCAACTCGACCACTTGAGGACCAAGTTCGCCGAGACTTTTCCTCTCTTTGCGTTTCCGACAATACCCGTTATATTCGACCATGTCGTCAAATCGTTCCGATCCTAGGTCGTCATATACAAAATCGATCGAGATGAACTTCTGCCTAGCTTTCATTCCTCGAACTAGATCATCGCCAGATTGGATCCAGAATTTGTTGCGGCTCTCAAAATTCTTCAGTGGTTGATCACGAGCCTCTCCCGCAAAGACTCCGACGCGGAGTAACTCCAGACCCTCTAGCAGGTGCGGGGCAAGGCGGAGAGGGGCGCACAATCCGCATGGAGAAATAGCCGCCCGCAAAGCAAACCTGCTCGTCGACCGGCATGATCGCGGCCCCGGATTCCGACCGGTAGCGGGGTCTCGAATACTCCACCGGCCCGGCCGACGTCATCACCCTGCGAGGCGTCGAGTGTACCCGACGATGCCGCCTCCCGCCACGAAACACATGCCGCGCCCCTTCATCCAAAGACTCGATGCCCGCTTTCAGAACTGCGCGCACGCAGGCCTGCGATGCCGTCATCACTTGACGTTCAAACGCCGAAAACGCCGCCCCCAATGTGCCGGAGGAAAGCAGTTGGAACGCCGCCTCCGCAAACTCCCGCCCAATCGCGTCGCAAAGCGAACGGCAGGCTTCCATCTCCTCGGCCGGCTGCACACCCCTGCAAAGCTGGTCCGCAACAACACAGGGATCAAAATCAAAAACGACTTCCACCTCGGAATGGGTTAGCATGGTCATTGGAGTGCTCCTGATCTGGATGTTTCAATACTTTCAGAATACCACTGCATGTGGTCGGGGGCACTCCCCTCTTCCTCAACATCGCGCGTTCCCGTACAAATTATTGCCCGTCAGCGACGGATTGTCACAAACTTCCCCATCCCGCTCGAACCTCGGATCGTAACTCATTGTCATTGCTGAACGCACTTCCGCCATGACAGAAACGCACCCCGGCGTGATGCGGTCGATGTCAATGTCGATGGTCCCCTCAACCGGTTTGGAGCGCAAGGCGGCGAACAGCTTCGTATTCTCGTCGAGACAGCGGTCGTGCTTGGCCCGCACCAGCAGGTCGACCCGGCGATGGCGCCGCTGATGGTCGAACAGGACGAAGCAATCGGCCTCCCGGTCCATCACCGCGATCACCCGGGTCCGGCCGGTCAGCGCATCGGCTGCAACCAGCGTGTCGTCGAAGCCCCGCAGCCAGCGGTGCGATTTCGGCAACTGGCCCGGTTTCTTCCTGCCCCCTGGTGGGGCCTCGAATTCGCAGCGCAGCACGCCGAGCGGCAGTCCGCTGCCGGTCACGGCAAGCGTCGCGTGCAGATGCAGCCCCGGGGTCTTGGCGCTGGTCTGGTTGTGGCCGATGACGCCGAGGCCCTCACAGCCCGGACGGCCGGCAAAGTTCAGATCGGATCCGTCCTGGATGGCGAGCACCGTGCGCTGGCTGCGCATGCGCTGGACCGAGCGCTCACGATGCGGCGCGAGGATCGCGTCGACATCGATCCCATGGACCGCCGCCTTCTCGATGAAACGGTAAAATCCGTCCACCGCGGCGCGGTCGCTCCGGCCATTGCCGCAGATCGCCTGGCCCGGATATTCCGCAAGCAGCGAGGCGCTCTTCACCAGGCGGTCGGAACGTTGGCGGTTTCCCAAGCGTGCGCCCCCGAATTCGTTCCCGGCCCAGTCGGCACGGCTAAGCCCCTCTCCCAACATCAAGGACGGCGCATGATCGACGAAGTCAACCCCGAGGTGACGGCGCCACTTGCGGTCCAGTTCATAGATATAGACCCATTTTTGCACACTTGCCCGGGAATTCATCACATCCTGCCGGCCGCGACCCGCGGTCAGCCCGAGGCGCAGGAAATTCGCCGCCATCAGGCTCCGCCCGCTCCAGGGCGGCGAAACGAACGTTTCCACCAGCCAGAGACGATAGCCATAGCGAGCCTCGAAATCCTGCGGCAGGCGCCGCAGGATGCGCCCGAGCACATGGCTGGCGAAATGCAGGCAGACGACACCGGGACGGATCAGGAAACGGTTGAGGCCAACCACCCGGTTGAGATGCGCCTGACGCTGCTCATCGCTCCAGTTCATCCACCGGTCGCGCACCGCAAGTCTCAGCGCTGCGGCGGAAAATCCGGCCGCAGCCAGAATGCCATGGGCCGACCGGACAAGATAGTAGATCTGGCAGCCGGCAAAGGTCGCTATTCCTTGCGGATGCTCGTGGGCGATCAGCGTGTTCCAGGTCCGGCGGTCTGCCCGGGAGGTGACCGGCACGACATCCAGATCCTCAATCTCCTCAAGCCGGTTCGGAACCTCCTGCACCGCCGATACCGCGGCCTGGAGAATATGCGGACCCGGACGAACCGCAGGGGCCTGTGGCGATGGCAGAGTGATCAGTTCCGAACGTGCCTCCAGAGCAGTGAGCGCCTTCAGACACCCTGCCAGTTGCGGACGACCCCGCGCATCGAAGAAACCGAACTCATCGCAAAGCCGACGCCCGACCGCGTGACGACTGACAAAACTTTCCTGCGCAAGGATCCCGGCGATGCGGGATCGCGCCGCCGCATCGCCAAGCGTGCGGGCAATCTGATTCTGTGCCAACATGCAACCAATGTAGGCTACCGCGTTCGCATTGTCCAGAGCCGATATCAACTAAAGGGCAGGGCAAGCCACTGGGCCCCCCCTGCTCCAACGGCTGACGACGTCCGCCCTGCAAAACGCGTAACCCGTTCTCCTGTTCCGCTTCCTTCTCCCGTCAACCCCGAAGCCGGCTGGGCCGGGCGGTGGGGTCCGGCTGTACGAACATGCCGCAAGACCGCAAGAAGCATCCCTTCAGCGCAAAGTCCCCGCAACGCACTCGATCAACCCACGGATCCGCGCCGCACGGCGTCACAAAGTCGTAATGCTTCGCGATTTCCACTTGAACGTCTGTCGGGGTCAAGGCGATTGAGCAAGAAACTCAAACCCTCGCAGTTCTATTCTCCATTCCATGCGAATTCATGAGTGATCCGGGATGACTGCTCCCGGCGTCTGGGGGCCACATACAGAATTCTTTTCAGAACGGTTCCTGCGCTCAATCCGTCTCAGGACACTCGTGGCGGACGGACTGAATGGGATCCCGAAACTACTGTTGTCCTAGCTGGTCCAACCCCTGGTCCTGGCCCGCTTCGCGTACCAGATCAGGAACGCAGCAACCACTACCGGCATCAGAATGGTTAGAACGATGTCGAAGGTACTGAGTTCGATTGGCGATCCAAACGTATGGATCATGGCCACAATCACACCAAGCAACGACGCGTTGAACACATGGAACGCGACCGACTTCCTGAATAGGAGAAGAAGGCAGCCGAGGACGCCGCCGAAAACGGCTACCGCAAAACCTCCGGTGGCCCATATGGGTCGGTTTTCGATGAGTGCGCGGTGCGACTCGGGATATTTGGAGAGCATGTCCGCATCCATCTGCATGACGAAATTCATGGCGCCCATGGCGTTCCAGATAAACCCGACAACGGCGACCGCCCAAAAACTCAAGTGGACACCCCGGGAGCTTTCATCGTTCATGCCACTTCCCTCTCAACTACGATTTCCCGGGTCTGAAACTCCCGGGATGCCCCGCCCATTGTGTAAACGGGCCGGAATTGCGTGGCGGTTTGACTATTAGGCCGCCCTCGTCTGGCGGTCAACCCGGATTATTCGCGAGGATTGGTGAACGGACGAATGTTGTCATGATGCGTCCCCATTGAACAAACTGTCGTTGTCTGAGCCTCTCTCGACTAATTCGCAAGTCTGGCGCCTAATTCGGTGCCGAACCTGAGGTGGATTCCGGGGCAAGTTCGCAACCGCAATTCAGCATGCACGATATGCACATTTTTTTTGCGAAGATTGATGAGCGGACGAGATTCGTACTGTTAACTCATCGCCCTATATATAGTAATAGTAGCTCATTGAGGCGTTGGTGCGAGATGCCATGGGTGAATCGAGTATTGACAGGTTTCCGTTTCATTACAACCGGTCCCTTGAAGTTGACTGCAGCGACGAGAGTGTGAGCGCAGACGCGGGAGCGCTGTTGATGCGCCAGACTTTGGAATGTTCCGGGGTTGTATCGTGGCTGGAGGATCGGCGTCCGGGGTCGGTTGTGCACAGCATGGGGAACCGGATGTGCACGTGCCGGCTGCTGCTTTGCCAGGGCCACCGGGACCAGGACGATGCCGACCGCCTGCGCCAAGACCCGGCCCTTGTGCGGCAGCGAAGTCCTCGGGAGGCTCTGTCCGCGGCGATGGAAGCGATGGCCTGCCGTCCCAGCCGACGCTATCGCGCTTTGTGGATCGGCTGAGCGGCGAAGAGAACCTGGATGTGCTGAAGGAGGGGATCCTTGCGAATGGCTTGCGCCGGATACCGGAGGTGTGCCGCAGGCCGGCGGACGTCCCGGTGGTCGACGTGGACGATGTGCCGTTCCTGGCGGATGGGCACCAGCCCGGCAGCCAATACTGCGGCTATGTCGGACATCGCTGCTACTCGGCTTTGGTTGCGGTATCCGGCGAAAGCGGGAACATTCTTGGCGCGCCGCCGCGCCGGCCGGGGGAGGACAAGGCCGGAGAGACCTTCGACTACGTGCCGATTGTGGCGGGCGCGCTCGAAGAGGGGGACGAACGCACGGTCTTTCATGAGCACGTGTACCAGGCCTGGAACTGGAGCTGCAAGCGGCGCGTGGCCCTTGGCGTGACTTTCTCGGAGCGGGAGTTGATCCCGCGCCATTTCTGGTTGATCACGAGCCTGGCACGGGAAGACGTCGGAGCGGAGGAGCTCTTGGCCCGGTACCGCGTGCGGGGGCAAGGCGGAGAACACCTTCGGCGAACTGAAGAGCACGCTGCGGGCGCAGCTTCCGTCCTCTCCGCGACCGGAGCGCCAGTATGCATGCAAGACGATCGATCGTTCCGACCTGCCCGCGGAAACGGACTGACGGCCTCAAAACGAAGCCCTTCTCCTGCTCGCCTTGCTCGCCTGTCAGGCCATGCACGAGGGCCGCTGCGCGATCCAGGACGCCTCCGGGAAATGCTGGAGCCTCGGCACTTTCCGCGAAAAGGCTCTGCGCGCTGGCTGCCGCGTGGTCCGGCACGCAAGGCGCATGAAACTCTACATCACCAGATCCGTGGCAAGCCACTGGGCCATCCTGCCACAGCGGCTGCAGAAGTCCGCCATGCAAGACGCGTAGCCCGCTCGCCGGCCCCGCTTCCTTCTCCCGCCAACCCCGAAGCCGGCGGAGCCGAGCCATGGGATCCGGCTCTGCAAACACGCCGCAAAAGGCCTCCCTTCAGCGCAAATTCCCCGCAACCCACTCGATCGTCCCACGCATCCGTACCGTACGGCGGCGCAAATTCGCAAAGCTGCGCGATTTCAACTTGAACGTCCGCCAGCAACACGCCGATCGAGCAAGAAATTCGGGCTCTCGCAACCCAATTCGCGATCCGACGCGACTTCATGAATAGTCCGGGGTCAATCGGATAGTAATCGCGCGCAACAAGCGCGCGACCAGCCATCCGAGAAGCAAAGGGAGAATGGCGCCGACAAGCTGAGGCAAAATGGCGAGAAATCCCTGGAGCATGCTTGACATCGCGCTTACCAGGGGCGTTCCCCAATCCAAATTCTTATCCACTTTCTACCTCCCGGCGCGAACTCGCTATGGCAAGAGATCGATCCGAAGTTTCTCTACACGCCTGTTGCGTACTTCCTCCACGGTGAACCGACAACCGCCTTCCTCGACGACATCGCCACGTTCGGGGATCCGTTCAAGCCGGTTCGTGACCAGGCCGGAGAGTGTGTTGGCTCTAGATGCACCGTCAACGGAAAACCCGGTTTCCCGCTCAATGTCAGCCAATGACACAAGACCATGCACCAACCAGTGATCGCCCTCCTTGGTAATTTCGAAATCGGTCACGGCATTGTCGGTCTCGTCCGCGATGTCGCCGACAAGCTCCTCCAGCAAATCCTCCATCGTTACCAGCCCGACGAACGCACCATATTCATCGATGACACATGCCATATGTGCGCGTGCGGTACGCATGATCTCAAACAGGCGGGAAACCTTGATGACCTCCGGAACGACCAGTGGCGCGCGAAAGAACTTCCCGATGTCGCGCCACGGCTCGGATTCGCCCGACAACAGCGCGTCGACAACGTCCTTTACTAGGACCATGCCGACGAGATTGCCGACGCCGTCTTCCATTACGGGAAAGCGAGAATGTTTTGTATCCTGGATGACACGAAGATTCTTCTCCGGAGAAGCGTCGAGCCGAAGACAGTGACACTCCACCCGGGGGATCATTACCTCTTCGGCAGTACGTTCGTCGAACCGGAAGATATTGTGAATGAACGTCGCCTGCTGGGGGTGCATCTCGCCGTACTCGGCTGAAACGCCCGCCAATCCAAGAATTTCCTCGTTGCTGTAAATTTCCGTGTGGGGAGCCTCAGCAACGTTGAGCAGGCGCAGAATCGTGCGAGAGGCACTGTTGAGTATCCAGTTGAGCGGAAACAGCACGATGTAGAAGAAGTGAAGCGGATAGGCGATCGACAGTGAGATCGCTTCCGGCTTGCGAATGGCCAGTGTCTTCGGCACCTGTTCGCCGACCACGATATGCAGTGAGGAAAAGACAATGAACCCGACCAGGAATGCCGTCGTGTGGAGAACAGCGTCCGATAGGTTCAACGGGGACAGTACCGGTTCCAGGATCGCGGCTACCGTTGGCTCGCCAACCCAGCCCAGCCCGAGGGAAGCCATCGTGATACCCAGCTGGCAAGCTGCCAGATAGACTTCGAGGTTGCCCTGAATTTTGGCGGTCCTCCGCGCCGCAAAACGATTTTCGGCGGCAAACGCGTCAATTCGAAACCCTCGAGCCTTGACGAGCGCAAACTCCGCGGCAACAAAAAAGGCGTTTGCCGCCAACAGCCCGAGCGCAAGGAGCAAACTATATAGTGCTTGCCCAAAAACCGATAAGAGTTATACTGATCAATGAGTTAGGTTCTGGATCCGATGGCGAAGATTGCGCTGTTGCCACGAGATCGTCCGTTGGGCGGAGTTTGAGCCTCGTATAGCCTGGACTGACCTTTTGTCATCAATTCGCTTGTTTTGGCAATGAGTTAAAGTGCCGGTATCGGAGGCCGGGCGCCTTCGATGCTGGTCTTGCAGCGAAGTCCTTGTGCCCGCGGCGCGTTCAAAATTCCGGAATCTTCGCAAAGGAGTTCGGTATGAAGAAGCTGCGCCGCTTTGATCCGGGACAGGAGGGGATGAGGGTCGGGGTGCGCCAGGCTAACTCTGGCGTGGACAGCCGGTGCAAGTCCGGCGGAAAGGAAGGTGTAACGAGCCACTTTTGCCGCGAGCCGTGCGTCGGTTCCCGCGAGGGGATGGGCGAAGCGTCGGTAGCGGTGCGCGTGGGCAGGGCTAATGAGCGACGAAATTCATGACTTTCGGAGTGCCGAGACCGTCCCGACAGTCGAAGGCAACACTAAGCCGTCCGTATTCGTGAGGGCGGCCAGGCTCCGCGGCGTCCAAGAACCCATGCACGCGCGTACGTCCACCCAGGGGACCTGGGAAGCCTCCAACATACCCAGGACGCAGAGCCCGGGTCGCGAGGGGAAGAACGAATGTTCGTAGCCCGCGATGTACGTGTTGGAGGACTCAGACTCGGTCATAGTACTGCTGAAGCGGGCGAACAATGGGGTGTAGCAACCTCGGCGGAGTCCGTGGAGGGAAGGACCGGGGCCAACGGAAGGAAGGGGATCCGCAACACGTACTGGACACTGCGCCAGGTGAGCGTGTCACACGAGGCCCCCCGACCACGCCGGTGAGCGAGGCGCCGCTTGTGCGGTGAGAGTTCATTCGGACGTCTGACCGAAGGCAGGAGCCGGATGCCCTAGCGGGCCCGTCCGGATCTGTGCGGGGGGCGCTGGGAAACCAGCGTCCCTACCGCGATGATGTGTGGATTGACGCGAGGTCTCGAGACGACATTCCCAAGCTTCTGGGCGGCCTGCGGGACGTATACTTGAATGTCGAACTGCGGGAAGCGGTATTCCGGCTCCTGGAGGAGCAGATTGGGGGGGATGGCAATCGGGATGCGGTCGGTCCGGGGGTGTCCCTGTGGACGATTTTCGTGCTTGGGATGCTGAAGCGGAGACTTGGCTGCGACTTCGACCGGCTTCGGGAACACGCCAACACGCACCTGGTGCTGCGCCAACTGCTCGGGCACGGCGAGTATGACCCGGTGGAGTATTCCTACGACACGGTGGTGCGGGATATTTCATTACTGGACGAGGACACGCTGCGAGCGATCAGGGACCTGGCGGGACGGTCCGGAATCCGGTTGTTCCGGGGTTGAACGGGGCATTTCCGGGGTTGCGCAGGCAGCATTTATCATTATACTGTACAAAGAGTTAGATCGTATCCCGGGAAGCGGGACGCGGTGTGCTTCCGGGCAGTGGTCCGGAGTGGCGCGCTGCGGATTCCGGGATCTTTGCGAGGGAGTTTGCGATGCGGAAGCTGGGGCGTTTTGAGCCGATGCTCGGCCGGGCGGAGATCGGGGGGATCCAGATCGACGTGAAGTCGCGGGACGACATCCCGGCGATCCTGCTTGGCCTGCAGGGCCTGTATTTGAATGAGGCGGTGCGGGAGGCGGTTTTCGAGCTTCTGCTGGACCGGTTCGGGGAAGACCGCGATCTGACGGTCGGCCGTCCGGGGATGGAACTGTGGACGGTTCTCGTACTCGCGGTGCTGAAGCAAGGCCTTGGCTGCGACTTCGACCGGCTTCGGGAACACGCCAACACGCACGTGGTGCTGCGCCAGTTGCTCGGGCACAGCGAGTTGGAACCGGTGACGTATTCCTATGATCAGGTGATTCGGAATGTCTCGCTGCTGGACGAGGACACGCTGCGAGACATCAACGAACTGGTGGTGCGGCACGGTCACGACCTTTGCGGCCACGACGCTGGCGAGCAGTTGGCGGGCCGGTGCGACACCTTTGTCGTCGAGACGGATGTCCACTATCCCACCGACCGCAACCTGCTCTGGGACGCAGCCCGGGTGATGATACGGATCGCGGCCGAGCTGGCGGACGAATGGAACCTGACGGGCTGGCGCCAAGTCAAGCATCTTACGGTGACACTCCGGCGGCTGTATCAGCGGGTGGCGAGCACCCGGCGCTCGGAGGCCTGGCGGGAGGACGTCGACGCGTTCCTGGCCAAGTGCGAGGAACTTCTGGCGAAGGCGGAGGCCACGCGGGCCAGCCTGCTGGAGCGGGGCGCCCGGCCGGAGGAGCTCAAGGAACTCGACCGGTACATCGCGCATACGAAGCGCCAGATCGACCAGACGGACCGGAGGATCCTGCAGAGGGAGGAGATCCCCCAGAAGGAGAAGGTCTTTTCGGTCTTCGAGGAACATACGCGGTGGAACAGCAAGGGGAAGGCGGGCGTCCCCGTGGAACTGGGCGTTCCCGTCGCGATCGTCGAGGACCAGTACCAGTTCCTCCTCGAGCACCGGATCCTGTGGGAGGGGAGCGACACCGATGCCGCGGTTCCCGTCATCGTGGCCACGCGGGAGCGCTTCCCGGAACTCGTCGCCTGCAGTTTCGACCGCGGCTTTCACAGCCCGCAAAACCAGGCCGCCCTCGGCGACACGCTGGAACTCAACGCCATGCCCGCCAAGGGCCGCCTGCCCGCCAGCCGCCGCGAACACGAGGCGCAGCCGGACTTCGCACTGGCGCGCCAGCAGCATCCCGCCGTCGAGTCGGCAATCAACAATCTCGAGCAGCGCGGCCTGGACCGGGTGCGCACCCATGGCAAGGCTGGCTTCGCCCGCACGGTCGCCTTGTCCATCCTCGCTGCAAATGTGCTCCGTGTCGGTTTCTTGATCCGCGCACGGGAACGCGCACGACTCAAGTTCCTGCAACGAAAAGCTGCCTGACGTCGCCGGGAAACCGCGCCAGCGCAGCCCGGGCTGCCGGCGGCTCTCCATGCCCGATACTTCCAGAAATCACCAATATGGGCGCCAAAATCCCCGCCCGCCCGCCGTTTACCCCCAAATGTCGCTGACCAGGTCCACTTGACCCTGAATCCACCTGTCAGGTCGGGGTCAAACTTGACGGCAGAAGCCGGCTCAAACTCCAAAAAGGGGGTTTTTCGGCAGACACTATATAGTGTTTCCATCTCTTGAGACCCAATTCGAGAATTCTACGAGTGTATGTCCTGTTACTGATCAGGCCGTCAGGAAGCTGCCAAACGCCGATAGACGCCCGGCCGGGCCTCCATATCGTCCTTGAGCGCATGGCGCGTGGCTTCGGAGACGGCTTCTCGCCCCGGCGCCTCCCTCTCCCAGCCGCTCGCATGCAGATGGCGATAGAGCGTGGACCGACCGACGCCGAGCTGCCGGCAGATCTCGACGGTGGTGAGCCCGGAGCCCGAGAGCATCGCCTTTGCGGCCTCGATCTCCTTCGGACCGAGCTTGGGCGGGCGGCCGCCTGTGCGGCCCCGGGCGCGGGCGGAATCGAGGCCGGCAACCGTCCGCTCGCGGATGATCGAGCGCTCGAATTCCGCCAAGGCCCCAAAGATATGGAAGACCAAGCGCCCGCCCGGGGTTGTCGTGTCGATCTCTTCGATCAACGACCGGAACCCCATTTCGGCCCGATCAAGCCTCTCGACAGTCTCGATGAGTTGACGCACGGACCCGGCAAGGCGGTCGAGCGTCCAAACGGTCAGCACATCGCCCGGGCGCATCCACTCCAGTGCCCGGGCGAGCTCCGGGCGGTTGCGTTGCGCGCCGGAGCGCTGTTCGCAAAAGACCTTCTCGCAGCCCGCGGCGCGGAGCGCGTCGAACTGTAGGTCCGGGTTCTGGTCGCGCATGGAGACGCGCGCATAGCCAATGAGCATGGGCCTTTCCTGTTCCTGTCCCGAAAACGCCCGAAGGATACCATTTCGGGACTTATTTTTTCAATACACAGTTTCGGGACAGGCTCGAGGGCATTTCAGGCCGCCCTGGCACCAGTGCGGTCCGTATCCCGCGAACCGTCGAGTTCGGGGCTTCGGGATCGCACAGCGTTCTCCAGCGCGCTCCCCCGGTAGCCCGGCGAGAGGCGAAGGGAGGCCTTCGCGCCAGCGGTGCTTCACCCGGCCAGTAACCGGGGCTGGAGCCGGCAGCGGATGGCGTGCCCGCTCCGCCCGGCGGGCCGAACGTCGCGAGACTTCGCTATCGTGGCCGCAATTGCAGGCATCCGGCGTCCGGCGGCAGCCGGCGACATGCGTGCAAGAGGGGGAGAGGATCGGCATGGACAACGAAACAGTAATGGACGGAGTTCGCCGGACCGAGACGGCCTGGATTCCCATGCGCGATGGCTGCCGGCTGGCGGCCCGGCTTTGGGTTCCCGTCGGCGCGGAGCGCGCGCCGGTGCCCGCGATCCTGGAGCACCTGCCCTATCGCCGCCGTGACTACACGCGCCTCAGGGATGACGGAATGCACGGATTCTGGGCGCAGAACGGCTATGCATGTGCGCGCGTTGACATCCGGGGCAGCGGCGATTCCGAGGGGATCATGGAGGACGAGTACCTCCAGCAGGAGCTCGATGACGCCGTCGACGTGATCGCCTGGCTAGCCTCTCAGGAATGGTGTTCTGGCTCGGTCGGTATGACCGGCATTTCCTGGGGCGGCTTCAACGGGCTTCAGGTGGCCGCGATGCGTCCGCCAGCCTTGAAGGCGATCATCACGGCATGCTCCACGGACGACCGGTATGCAGATGACATCCACTATATGGGCGGATGCCTGCTTACCGACAACCTCGGTTGGGCGTCGACCATGCTTGGCTTCAATTCCCGGCCGCCCGATCCGGTGGTTGTCGGGGAGCGCTGGCGGGAGATATGGCTTGAGCGGCTCGATCAGCTGACTCCCTGGGTATTCGGGTGGCTTCGGCATCAGCGCCGCGACGAGCAATGGACCCACGGCTCCGTGTGCGAAGACTGGAGCCGCATCGAAGCCGCTGTCTATGCGGTTGGAGGATGGGCCGACGGCTATTCGAATTCCATTCCGCGGCTTCTTGCCGGGCTGAAGGCTCCCTGCAAGGGACTGATCGGACCATGGCCCCACGCATGGCCGCATCTGGCCACGCCGGGACCGCGAATGGACTGGCTCGGCGAAAGCCTCCGCTGGTGGGACTACTGGTTGAAGGGACGACGGAACGAAATCATGGACGAGCCGCAATACCGCGTATGGATGCAGGAGTCGCTTCCACCAGCTACGCGGTACGAAGTGCGGCCGGGCCGCTGGGTTGCCGAGGAATGCTGGCCGAGCCCGGAAATCCAGAAGCGCCGCTGGACCCTGGGCCGGGAATCGCTTGTCCAGGGATCGGTTGATGCCGGAGAATTGGCAAATCGATCACCGCAAACGCTCGGCCTCAACGGCGGCGAATGGAGCCCCTACGGGCTCGGCTCCGAGATGCCCGGCGATCAGCGACCCGAGGATGGCATGGCACTGGCCTTCGACTCCGAGCCGCTTCCCTCCCGCCTGGAGATCCTGGGAGCGCCGGAAATCCGGGTCGAAATTGCCGTCGACCGCCCGGTCGCCTTTCTTGCGGCGCGCCTCATGGATGTCGCACCGGATGGAGCCGCAGCGCTCGTTTCCTATGGCCTCCGCAATCTCACCCATTCCGACGACCATGCAACGGTGGCGCCTTTGCGGCCAGGCGAACGGGTCGAGGCGAGGGTGATCATGAACGACATCGCCCACGCATTCCCCGCCGGTCATCGGCTTCGGGTCGCCCTTTCCACCAGCTACTGGCCGCGCACCTGGCCGTCTCCCGCGCCGGTCACCCTTCGTCTGTTCGTCGGCGCCGGAGAGCTTTGCCTTCCGGCCAGGGCCGCCCGGAACGAGGATTCGGAACTCCGCGACCTCGGGCCTGCCCGGAGCGGTCCCCCGAGCGACCGCCAGGAAATCCGTCCACCAGATCGAGGCACGTCCGTCCGGCACGACCTGAAACGCGGATGCACGGTGCTCCGCAGCTACAAGGACCGGGGCCGGACCCATCTGGCGGAAACCGGAATGACGATCGAGGCAAGATCGGATGAACGGTATTCCATCTCCGGCGACGATCCCCTTTCGGCACGGCACGAAGCCCGGTATGCGATCGAGATGAGCCGCGCGGACTGGCGCGTTCGGACAATCTGCCGGACCACGATGACATCGACCGCCGAGGATTTCCTCGTTTCGGCGACGCTCGATGCCTACGAGGGCGATCGGCGGGTCGGGGCCAGGGCCTGGTCAGAGCGGATTCCCCGCGACGGGACCTGATCCATTCGTGGCCGGGCCGTCAGGTCCCGTCGCGGGGGATGTCCTCGAGCCAAGTGCGCGAGAACACGCATCGGCCGGTCTCGAACACGTCCAGATGGGCGTGAACCCGGAAGTTGTCCCGGTCGGACGTCATCTCGAGCCGGGTCCGAATGCGGATGTCAAGCCCTTCCCTTCCGTAGCGGTCCTCCCCGTTCAGGAGCAACCGGGCGGACAACGGATCGTCGGGCGAAATCTCGAAACGACGCCGAATGACATTCCCGCTATGCCAGCCGCTCCTGTCCATTCGGGTAACGCCGCCGTCCTCCACATGAATGAATACGAGCCGTCCGCTCCGGTAGTCCTCTTCGAACCGCGCAATCACCGGCCCGGCCGGGACAAGCTTGGTTCGGGGATCGAGCGGTGTACGGCATGGAGGCGGCAACGGCGGCAGGGATCTGTCCTCCTCCTGGTCCGGGCGTTCCGGAAGCGTAAGGCGCGAGGAGCCTGTGAACAGGGTGAGCTCGACAGGCTGGGGCGCCGGCCATGCTAAGGGCCACATGCCGGTGGAGAGCGCCAGGCGGATCCGGCTGCCCTTCGCGAACCGGTAGGCATTTCCGCTCATTGTGACCGCGGCGGAGAACGCCTCCCCTGGCTTGCACGGTGCCACCGTTTCGTGGGTCTCGTCATGAGTGAGATTCCGCAAGCCGTAGCTAACCCGATTCACGCTTCCGTCCGCCCGTACCTCCGAGAGCCGTACGCCGATTTGGGCGACCGGGCGATCGCTTGCAAGGCGGAGACGCGCGACGGGCATTCCGAAGAAGGCCAACGGCTCATCGAGCGGCTCCGTATCGAAGCAAAGCGACACGGCATCGTCGATCCTCTGGTCCGACGGTCCCTCCGGAGCCGGCATTCCGTTGTGCCCCCAGAACGGGTTCGCCCGGCCGACAGTGGCAGGCGAGGTGAACCGCACCTCCGACTCCGCTTCCGGACGCTCCCGAAGCCCGCCAGTGGTCAAAGTCCAGGAACGCACCACTGCCCTCGGTGAAGGCCAGCTCTCCTCCGCGATCCATTGACCCGGCGCCTCCCGCGGCACCACCGTGGGCGGGTGGCTGTCATGCATCCAGGCCCGGATCATGGGCTCTCGGTCGATCCCGGTGTCCATGTCCTTCAGCCACCGGTCCCACCAACGGAGACTCTCCTGCAGATATCCGGATGCCGGCGCCGGCAACGCCTGATGGGGATATTGATGGCCCCAGGGGCCGATCCAGGCGCGCCTGGGCACGTCCAGTCCCGCCATCAGGCGCAGCGCCGTGTCTGTATAGGGATCCGCCCATCCGCCCACCGCAAGAACCGGGCAGGCGATTGCGGAGAAATCCTCGCAAACCGAGCCGTGCTTCCAGAATTCATCGCGGCGCTGGTGCCGAAGCCACTCCAGGATCCAAGGGGGACTGTTCTGCAGGCGCCGCTGCCAGGTCTCCCGCCAGCCATTTCCGACGAGCTCCGGGTCCGGCGGGCGGACGTTGTGGCCGAACATCGTAAAGCACCAATTTGGGTTCTCCAGCAATTGACATCCGCCCATCGTGTGGATGTCCGTGGCATAGCGGTCATCGGTAGCATGAACCGCAATGATCGCCTTGAGGGCGGGCGGGCGCCGCGCTGCGACCTGCAGGCAGTTGAATCCGCCCCAGCTCTTGCCGAACATCCCAACGCTTCCGGTGCACCAGGGCTGCGCGGCAAGCCAGGCGATGACTTCGGCCGCGTCGGCCTGCTCCTGTTCGAGATACTCGCCCAGGAGAACGCCGTCCGATTCCCCGCTGCCCCGCAGGTCGACGCGGAAGGAGGCGTAGCCATGCCCGGCGAGATACGGGTGCATCGCCTCGTCGCGCGCGGAAGTGCCGTCCCGCTTGCAATATGGAATGTATTCAAGGAGCGCCGGAACCGGATGTGCGTCCGCGTCGGCGGGGAGCCAGCAACGGTAGGCAAGCCTTGTGCCATCGGACAGCGGAATCCATCCGTGCTCGTTTTCCCGGATTTTCCGCGGAAGCGAATCAAGGCTCACCACGCCGCTGTCGCCGCCAGCTCCCGTTTGCGCTGCAATCATTGCTCCCTCCATCGGTTCACTCTCCTGCCCGCCGGCATCCCGCCGGAGCGATCTTGCGATCGGCATCCGCAAACGGCAATCATTTCTCCCGGCCAGTCTTGCTGAACGCCCGCCCGCCCCGGCCCCTCAGGCCGTGCCCAGCAGCGGATGATGGCATCGGACCTGCCTGCCATCGGCAATCGTCCGCTCCATCGGGACTTCAACCTTGCATCGCGACGTTGCGTGGGGGCAACGGGTGTGAAACTCGCAGCCCGAGGGCCGGTTGATCAGGCTGGGAATCTCACCCTGGATCGGGGCGGCCCGAATGCGCTTGGCCGGGTCCGGCTGCGGAATCCCGCGGATCAAGGCATCGGTGTAGGGGTGCGCCGGCGCTTCGAAAACGGCTTCGCAGGGGCCGCGCTCGACAATTCGGCCGAGATACATGATCGCAAGGCTGTCGCAAATATGCCGGATAGCGGGCAGGTTGTGGCTGACCAGCAGATAGCTCAATCCCCGTTCCCTCCGCAATTCCGCGAGCAGATTCAGGATCTCCCCCTGGACCGATACATCGAGGCCAGCGGTGGGCTCATCCGCAACGACGAGCGAAGGCTCAAGCGCAAGCGCCCGGGCAACGCCGACACGGCGCGCCTGCCCGCCGGACAACTCATGGGGATAGCGGTCCAGCATGGGCCGGGGCAGCTGAACCATTTCGCAAAGCCTTCGAATGGCGGGCTCCACGCTTCCGTTCAATCCTCCGTGTATGTGGAAGGGTTCCGCCAGGAGGGATCGGACGGTCTTTCGCGGACTGAGGGATCCCACCGGATCCTGGAAAATCATGGCAAGGTTCCGGCGGAACGTCATCCACTCGCTGGTCGAGAACTTGCCAGTGTCCTGACCGTCGATGCGAATGGACCCCTCCTTCGGATCGAGCAATCCGAGAACACACCGGCCCAGCGTCGTCTTGCCGGAGCCGCTCTCCCCGATCAGCCCCAGGGTGCCCCCGCGCTCCAGCGAGAGATTGGCGCCAAGAACCGCGTCCACGAACGGATCCGGGTTGCGATCCAGAAACGCGCGCAATCTGCCGGACATCCGGAACCGCACACGAAGATCGTGAATCTCGAGAAGTCTATCCGGAGAACGGTCGCTGCGAAGCTCGCCCTCCTCTGGCGGAGGAGCCACCGACGCTCTGGGCAACTCGGAAAGTTCGCCGGCAAAGTGGCAGCGGGCCGTCTGGCCACCGGGCAGCGACCTCAACACCGGCGTGGTTCCGTGGCACACCGCTTCCACGTGCCGGCAGCGCGGTGCGAACACGCATCCAGGAGCTACGTGCTGGAGATTTGGGACTTCTCCGGGGATGGTCGGAAGATCCCGCACCCGGCCCTGGCTGCGCGCCGGGTCACATTCGAGCAAGGCCCGAGTGTACGGATGCCGGGGTTCATAGAAGATCTGTTCAACGGATCCGGTTTCCACCACCTCGCCCGCGTACATGACCGCAACGCTATCGCAAAGGCTGGCGATCAGGCCGAGGTTGTGAGAAACGAGCACGAGAGTCGCTTCGACCTGTTCATTTAATTGTCGGAGCAGCTGGACAATCTGCGCTTCGAGCGTCACGTCAAGCGCCGTCGTTGGTTCATCCAGGAACACCAGCGGAGGCTCGAGCAGAAGCGCCATTGCGATGGCCACGCGCTGGCGCATCCCGCCAGAAAATTGGAAAGGATACTGGATGACCCGCTCGGAGGGATCGGGTATGCCCACTTGCCGAATCCACTCGACGGCACGCTCCCGCCGCTCGGGCACGGAGAGATCCGTCAACCGCCGCTGCACGTCGAGCATCTGCTGGAGGTAGGAGAGAACCGGAATCTGCGATGTCATCGGATCCTGGAATACGATGGAAACCTGCCCGCCCTGAAACTGCTGCAACGCCCTCTCCCCGAGGCTGAGAACATCAGTATCACCGATCCGGATGGAACCGCCGCGCACCACGGCGTTGCTTGCCAGGAGCCGTGAGATCGCCCAGACGAGCGTCGACTTTCCCGAACCGCTCTCGCCGACAATTCCCATCACGCGCCGCCGGGGAACGGTGAGCGAGACATCGCGGAGCGCATGCACCATTCCGTGCGGTGTGCGGAAGTCGACGCTCAGCCCCGAAACCTCAAGGAGCGGCCTAGATTCCTCCGGTAACGGGCTCATCGCCGAAGCCGCAGCTTGGGATCGATGGCATCGCGAAGCGCCTCGGCGAAGAATGTGAAGCCGAGTGTTGTCAGCACGAGGGGAATTCCGCCTGCGACCACTGGCCAGTAGGAATCGCGCAGGACCGTATAGCCCTCCGACAGGATCGATCCCCAGCTCGACATGGGCGGCAGAACTCCGAGTCCGAGGAAGCTCAGCCCGGCTTCCACGGTCACGACGACCGGCACCTCCATCGCGGCGAGAATGAGCAGCGGACCGACCACGTTTGGCATGAGATGATGCCAGAGAATCCGGGGCATGCGGGCGCCAAGGGCCTGCTCGGCCAGGATGAACTCCGTCGACTTCACGGAAAGCGTGGCGGTGCGGGCCACACGGGCATAGCCGGGAATCGATGTGACGATGACGACCGCGAGCACCAGGGTAAGGCTTGGCCCCGTGAGGGCGACAACCGAGAGCGCCAGCATGATGGTCGGGAAGGAACGAATGGTATCGAACACCAGAAGCAGGAGGTTGTCCAGCCATTTGGGCCCGTAGCCGGCGATCATTCCCAGCAGGAGGCCGATTACGAGCGAGACCGACACACCGATTCCCGCCACGTACAAGGCAACGCGCCCGCCGTAGAGCACTCTTGAGAGCGTGTCCCTGCCCAGCTGATCGGTGCCTGCAGGGTGCTCGAGCGAGGGGCCCTGCATGCGCGCTGGAATGTCGATCTTGTTGGGCTGGTGGGGCGCGAGAACCGGCGCGAACACGGCTGATCCGATGAAGAGAAGCACAAGAGCCAGGGAAATGATACCGACTGGCCGGCGCAGAAACTCCCGCCAGAGCGCCCCTCGGACCCGAGCCTTCGTCTCGGCCGCCTCGACCGCGGCAGCGTCCAGGAGCGCGTCCGCAGGCATCTACAGGGACTGCCGGACCCGGGGGTCGAGGGCCGCAACCGCGAGGTCCGCGATCAGCACCACGTTGACATAGAGCACGGTTGTCACCATCACAGCCCCCTGAACGACAGGAAAATTGCGGGTCATCACCATGTCGAAGATCAGTTTGCCAACACCCGGTCGCGCGAAAATGATCTCCGCGAATACGGCACCGGACAGCAGTCCACCAAAGCCCATGCCGATCAAGGTGAGCGTAGGCAGGATCGCAACGCGCAGAGCGTAGCCGTAAATGATCCGGCGCCGTCCGATGCCGAGTGACCGTGCAGCACGAATGTAGGTCTCCCCCATCACTTCCAGCATGGACGCGCGCACCATTCGCGCGAGATACCCGACCCATCCGAGGCCGACTGCGAATGCGGGCAGGACGAGGTGGTGCAGCTGGTCGATGGGGTCCCCGGGATCGCCGGCCCCAATGATCGGGAACCAACCGAGAACAAGTCCGAACAGCAAGAGCGACCAAATGGAAACCAGGAAGGAGGGAACCGCGATGGTGCCGACGGACAGAAGGCCGGTAATCCGATCCAGCCAGCTTCCGGGACGCGTGGCGGCAACGCAACCGAGCGGGATTCCGATCGCCGCTGCCCAGGCCAACCCCGAGGACGCCAGCACGACGGTAAAGCGCAGTTGATCAAGAACAGTGCGGGCGACACTCCGTTCCGAGAAGATGTCCACGCCGAGATCGCCGCGGACAGCATTCTCCAGGAAGAGGAGGAACTGGGCCCAGATCGGGAGGTCGAGGCCCAGGCGCGCGGCGTAGCGTGCCTGGACTTCCGGAGTGGCCCGTGGACCGAGCGCAATGGAAATGGGATCTCCCGGCATCAGGTGCATGAGGGAGAAAAGGACGAGGAGCACGCAAAACACAATTACAACGGCGAGGAAGCCCCGCCTGATCGTGTAGTGCAACATCGTCGTGGGAAGAGGGATAGGCCCGGCGCGCCCACTTGGCGCGCCGGGCCGGTGTCGTCAGGCCGAAGTGAACTGGCGGAAGCTCATCTGTCCATCAGGAGAAATGATCGGAGAGAGATTGCTCCGATACGCAAACGCCTCCGGCTCGTGGCCGATGAACACATACGCGCCGGTGTCCTCCATGATTTCCTGCATGCGCAGATAGATCTGGCCGCGCTTGGCAGGATCGGTCTCCGCAATCCCCTCGTCGTAGAGCCTGTCGAATTCGGCATCGGTCCAGCGTTCCCAGTTCCAGATGCCTACCTGGCTGGAGATAAACCACTGGGTCATTTCGAACGGATCGGCAGCGCCTCCATAGCGCATCAGCCAGATCTCGATTTCCCTCCAGGTGTCGCCCTTGCTCTCCTGGCCCATGTCCCAGAAAGGACCGCCCTCCAGGGGCATCACTCTTGTCGCAATTCCGACATCCGCCAAATTCGCCTGGATAATCTGGGCGGCCAGCACGCGCTCCGCGGTGTTGAGCGTCCGAAGCGTCACCTCCAGGCCGGAAGCACCGGCGGCATCCAGGAGTTGCCTTGCCATCGCGGGGTCGTAGCTGTACTTGGTCGCATTCCGCTTGCCGATCAGCCCGGGGCAAATGATCCCGTATGACTTCTCCGACACACCCTCATAGGCGCCTGCGATGATGGAATCGACGTCCACCGCATGCTGGATCGCCTTTCGAACCCGGATGTCCTGAAGCTTCGGATGCTCCGTGTTCATTCCGAGCCACATGTATTGCAGCGCGCCGGCGACCTTGACGATTGTGCTCGGGGGAGGGCTCGCCTTCCAGCGAACATGGGTGGCGGCCGAGATTTCCGTAACCTCCACCTCGCCGGCCTCATACGCAATCTCCGCAGACGTCGGCTCGTCGATCGGGATGTAGTCGATCGTGCCGAAAGCCGGAACCGGCCCCGACCAGTCGGGATTCATCCGCAGCTCAACCCGCTGCTTCTGAATCCAGTTGTGCAAGTACGGTCCGCAGGTTGCCGGAATATTGACCCCGAAGCCGGATGCCGCTGCACCAATGGATTCCGTCGCGGCCTTGCAGAGCACCGTGCCGGTGCTGCCCGCCAGAGCCGAAAGCCAGAAGGGGGCGAACGGCTTGTTGAGCACGATCGTCCCGCTGTGCGTTCCGGTCACATCGACCCGCTCCATGGCATCCCAGTCGCCCGCCCAGTCGCTGGTCTTCAGGCGCTCGAAGGAGAACTTCACGTCCTCGGCGGTCAGTTCGCCGTAGCCGTTGGTCCACATCAGGCCCGGCCGAAGCTTGAAGTCGATAGCCAGAGGATCCCGCTGGGTTACGCTTTCCGTGTGCCAGCCAGGACCAGCCCCGAGTCCCTCCGGGCCGTAGGTGTATTGCGCAACACGGGGGAGAATTGAATCCAGGACATCGATCTCGGACCCACCCACCATGTAGCCCGGGTCGAGGGATGAGATATCCCTCCGCATGCGGATGTTGAGAGGGCCGCCTTGGGCCCTGGCGAGCCTGGGCAAGCCCAGCGCTACTCCGGCGACCGCCCCGGCGGCACCGCCCGCGGCGGTCAGCAACCGGCGCCGGGTCAAGTTGAAGGGGTTCATCCACGCCTCCCTGTCTGCAAATCGGCAGCCGCACCCGGCCGTCGGTTTCATCGGATTGGAGCGCAAACGGCCAACGATTGGTTGTGACCATCGCATTCCAGTGTTTTGCTGACAACATACCCGAGACCGCTGGCGGCGCAACAACAGGGCCCCGCTCCGCGCCTGGTGTCCCGGCACCCCACCACGCAGACGGGTCGGCAACCTGACCCGGCGGAGTAAAATTCGCGGCCGCCTCGGGCGCAACGATCTGCCCCGCTGCAGCCGTGATCGGCCGCGACCATGAGTGAGACGCCCATCATCAGGACAGAGCGGAGGCGAGCAAGCCTGCTGGAGTCTTGCCGCCAACGCGCTGCGAAGGTCGAACCGACCGCCGGACGAGCAGAATCGCCCGGTTCGCCCGGTCTCAGGCCCTCCCCGATGCCGGGGGGCTGGAGCTCCCCACGAACGCCCATCGCATGGCGACCGCCCATCACAGATCACGGCCCGGCGCCGCTCCCGGCCGGCTGGACCGTGAGCCGTCTGGTCCTGCCGCGATCCGGTCGGCCCGACAAATTCCGGCTCTCCGGTGCATAATGGAACAAGTTCTGGCCAGCAAGGAGGACCAAATGATGAGTCGCATTCTGCGAATCGCGATATGCGGTGCGTTACTCGCGGCTTCCGCCGTGGTTGCCGATCGCGCCCTGGATACTGCTGAGGCGGCGGAGCCCCCGGTTTACACGCGGAGTGGCGTAGCAATCCGTGGAACCGATCCCGTTGCATATTTCACCGAAGGCGAGCCAGTTGCTGGCAAGGCCGAGTTCTCCCACGAATGGAATGGCGCGGAATGGCGCTTTTCGAGCGCAGAAAACCGCGACCGGTTCATTGCTGATCCGGAGCAATTCGCACCCCAGTTCGGCGGCTATTGCGCATGGGCTGTCGCAAGCGGCTACACCGCGTCGACGGTGCCGGAAGCGTGGAGTATTGCCGACGGCAAGCTGTACCTGAACTACTCCCTCGGCGTGCGGGAACAATGGAGTCAGGATATCCCGGGCAATGTCGCCAAGGGCGACGCGAACTGGCCGGGTGTGCTCGACTGAGGCATGCGCTTGGAGCGACGGCAAGCCGCAGCAATGTTTCAGAATGACAACATACGGAAGATTCTGGGCGATACACGCACGATCGCGGCGGTCGGGGCTTCCACAACCGAGGTCCGGCCGAGCTACTACGTGGTGCGGTATCTCGTGGAAAAGGGGTACCGGGTAATCCCGGTCAACCCACGGGCGGCCGATAGCATCCTGTTTGGCGAGCGGGTTGTGCCCAGCCTGGGTGAGATACCCGCCGATGCCGGCCCGATCGACATGGTGGAAATTTTCCGAGCGCCGGCCGCGGCGCCGGGGATTGTCGAGGAGGCAATCCGCGACGTCGGCGGCAGGGAGCTGTCCACCATCTGGATGCAGCTAGGCGTAATCAACGAGGCGGCCGCCATCCGGGCGCGGGAGGCCGGATTTCGGGTCGTCATGAACCGGTGCCCAAAGATCGAGTATGCCCGCTACTTCGGGGAGCTGGGATGGGGCGGCTTCAACACGGGCATCATCTCATCGAAGAGACCCGAGCCGGCCATCACCCGGTAAACGCCATGGCAGAGCCAAAATCGTACGGATTCGAGACGCTGCAGATTCACGCCGGCGCGCGGCCGGATCCGACGACGGGTGCGCGACAAACGCCCGTCTTCCAGAACACGTCGTATGTGTTCAGGGATGCGGACCATGCGGCGGCGCTGTTCAATCTGCAGGACTACGGCTTCCTTTACAGCCGCCTGACGAATCCCACTCTCGCAGTGCTGGAGGAGCGACTGGCCACGTTGGAAGGCGGTATTGGCGCGACGGTTACAGCATCGGGGCACAGCGCACAGATGCTCGCGCTGTTCCCGCTCATGGCTCCCGGGCGCAACTTTGTCGCGTCGAGCCGCCTCTATGGCGGCTCGGTAACCCAGTTCACCAAGACGTTCCAGCGGTTCGGCTGGCATGCACGCATCGTGGATTTCGAGGATTTTGACGCCGTGCGGAACGCCATCGACGAGAATACCCGCGCGCTGTTCTCCGAAAGCCTCTGCAACCCCGGTGGCGCCGTGACCGACATGGATGCGATCGGTTCCATCGCCGCGGATGCCGGGCTTCCGTACATCGTCGACAACACGCTGGCTTCTCCCTGGCTTTGCCGCCCCTTCGACCACGGCGCCGCTCTCGTCGTGCATTCGACAACGAAATACCTCTCCGGCAACGGTACAACCGTCGGCGGAGCCGTGATCGAAAGCGGAACGTTCAACTGGTCCGCAAGTGGCCTGTTCCCGTCTCTCTCGGAGCCGGAAGCCGCCTATCACGGACTCAAATTCCACGAAACATTCGGCGAGCTCGGCTACACCGTCCATGCCCACGCGGTCGGACTCCGGGATCTTGGCATGACACAAGCTCCCTTCAACGCGTTCCTGACGCTTCTGGGAATCGAGACCCTGAGCCTGCGCATGGAGCGGTGTTGCAAGAACGCCGTTGAAATCGCCAATTGGCTCGAGAGCCATGCAGAAGTCGAGGCAGTGTCCTTTGCGGGGCTCGAGTCTTCGCCCTTCCGGGAGCGCGCCCGGAAATACCTGCGTGGTGGAATGGCGGGCTCGGTACTCACGTTCCAGCTCAAGGGCGGATACGAGGCATGCGTCAGGCTGGTGGACTCGCTGGAACTGTTTTCCCATGTCGCCAATCTCGGCGATGCCCGATCCCTGGTCATCCATGCAGCCTCGACGACGCATCGCCAGCTCACGGACGAAGAGCGCTGCGCCGCAGGCGCAAATCCGGACACGATCCGTCTATCCATCGGCCTGGAGTCTCCCGAGGACCTGATTGACGATCTCCGCACCGCGCTCGAAGCGACCTGACGGGTCCAGCCTGCCCCGTTTCAGCCCGGTGACCGCTTCCACGGCATCGTAAAAACGCGATGCCCGCAGAGTTCCCGTCCGGGGACGCCGAGTTCCTTACATGCCTGGCTTCTCCCGGTTCGGCGATGCTCGTCCGCGGGCATCGGCAAAACCCACGCAGTCTTCCCCGGCCTGCCGGACGCAGTCGATGACTTCCGTCCGCAGCAACCAAATGGGCAACGAGCTCCCTCAACCAGGCTGCGAATCAGTCGTTCGATCGTCCGACGGGAGCAGCGCCATCGTTGCGACCTGCAGGCCGTTCCTGCTAGAACCGGGATGCGGCGGGCCTCCGCGGCAAGCAG
Organism: Rhodobacterales bacterium; assembly: GCA_965222665.1. GTDB lineage: Bacteria > Pseudomonadota > Alphaproteobacteria > Rhodobacterales > CAZPXZ01 > CAZPXZ01. The sequence goes on along the minus strand of CBDCUM010000012.1, from coordinate 1,611,780 downwards.
CCAACGCTTCGGGAATTTCACGCGGAAGGAGACGGCCGGTACGCGCCAGGCACCAGCCCGGGGGCAAGCACATGCGAAAACATACTGACGCGCGTCGCGGCAGGCACGTTCGGAGTCCCTGCCCGGACGGACGGGACAGCATCCTGACCCTTTACGCAGATGACCCGGAACGAGCCGACCGGATCGTGTTCCGCCGTGTTCCCCACGCCGACCGGCGCGGCTTTCTGAAAAGCGCGGGCCTGGCCGCCATGGGGGCAATGCTGGGAGCGGCCATTCCCTTCCACCGTCGGATGCCGGCTGGATTCGTGCCCGAAGCGCTCGCCCGGGAGACCTTGCATCTGGAAGGCAAGGACGGGCTCACGGTGCTGAACGATCGTCCCCTCAATGCGGAGACGCCTCCGCATCTCCTGGACGGCGATGTTACCCCGACGAAGCACCATTTCATCCGCAACAACGGAATTCCGCCCGCGGACACCGGTGCCGACGGATGGACGCTGACTGTTGACGGAGAAGTCGGCCGACCCATGGAGTGGACCATTGGCGACCTCCGGGAGCGGTTTGAGGTCGTGTCCCGCAAGCTGCTGATCGAGTGTGCCGGCAACGGCCGCGTCGCCTTCGATCCCCCCGCCAGCGGAATTCAATGGACCCTTGGGGCTGTCGGCAACGCGGAATGGACGGGTGTCCGGATGCGGGACGTACTTGAAGCCTCGGAGATTCGGCCAGACGCGGTCTACACCGGCCATTTCGGCCGTGACGTGCATCTCTCGGGCAATCCGGAGAAATTGCCCATCTCCCGTGGCGTCCCGATCAAGAAGGCCATGGATCCCGATACGCTGATCGCCTTCGGGATGAACGGTGGTCCCATCCATCCGATGAACGGAGCGCCGCTCAGGATCGTGGCGCCCGGCTGGCCGGCATCCTGTTCCCAGAAATGGCTATCCCGTATCTGGGTCCGCGACCAGGTCCATGACGGGCCGAAGATGACAGGCACTTCGTACGGGGTCCCCGGTTATCCGGTCGCGCCAGGCGAGGAAGTGCCGAAGGAGGCGTTTCGAATTATCGAGGAAATGCCGGCGAAATCGCTGATCACGAACCCGGAGACCGGGACCACGCTGCCGAGCGGCACACCGGTCACTGCGGTTCGGGGACATGCCTGGGCTGGAGACAGCGAAATCAAGTCAGTGCATGTCTCCTGCGACTACGGCATTACCTGGAAGCCTGCGGATGTGAACGCTCCACCCAATAGCCATTCGTGGCAACGCTGGAGCGCGAAGATTGCCCTGCCGAGCCACGGCTACTACGAGATCTGGGCCCGGGCGACCGACGACCGTGGCCGAACGCAGCCCTTCGCGGTCAGCTGGAATCCCAATGGCTACCTGAATAACGCCATGCATCGGATTTCGGTGCGGGTCGCCGCCTGATACGGCCCCGTGAGCCGGGTCTTGCGCCCCGCACTGGCTGCCCTGTCGGTTGTCGTACTGGCGCTGGGTGGCGCAGAACCGCGTGCCGCCACGGACGCCGAAAGTCTGATCGCCGCCGCCGATCCGGCCGCGGGCCACCGCGTATTCCAAATGTGCAAGGCTTGCCGTACGGCGGAACGCGGCGGGCGCAATCTGACCGGTCCAAACTTATGGGGAGGAATGGAACGTCGCAAGGCCGCAGTGGAAGGGTTCCGCAACGCGCAAGCTGTCGCCTCCCTCGGGAGCATTTGGGACTATGCCGATCTGGACGCCAACCTCCTCCCTCCGCGCACATACCTGTAGAGTGGCCGAATGGCCTTCAGCCTTGAAAGATCCAGGGACCGCGCTACCGTCATCGCCTACCCCCGAACTCTCAGCGACCATCCATTCCCGCTCCCGGCGTCGCCCGGTTCGCCCGCGGCATCCTTGGGCCGCCCACCGAGACTGAAGTGGAATTCCATGGTCTGCCGTCCAGAGACGGCCGCGAAGAGGTGCGCGCGCTTTGCAGCAGCTGCTATTCCATCCGAATTGTCCTGCAGCAAGGCCTCAGCGCGCGCCATTGGGACGCATTGATGGACTGGATGATCGAGGAACAGTGCATGGACGAACTGGGTGCCAGGACGCGCCGGTTGGTCGTCAACTGCCTAGCGGCACACTTCGGAGAGGATCGAAGGCGGAAGTAGCGAAGCAAATCGCCTCGTCCCGCTGGAAGGGCGCATGTTGTGGAAACACGCCCGGCGCTGGTTTACTGCGATCGGAATTCAGACGGAACCGGATGCGCCAAACGGGGCTTCGCTACGCAGATGCAACGCTTGCGGCCTGGGAGGCAAGCAGCGTATCCAGCGGATCGTGTTCAGCAACGAAGTGCCCCGGTTCGGCTTCGATCAATTGGGGCCTGTAGTCCAATTCCCCTGCACAAAGGCGCGAAGGCAGAAACCGCAATCCCGCTCCGCGGTCGAGTGGTGATGTCCGCTCGCCACGAAGAATAATGCGGGACCGGGCTCGCTCAACACTTGGGTCCGGAACCGGAACCGCGGAGATCAGTGCTTGCGTATAGGGGTGCCGCGGACTGGCGCAAACCGCGTCGCGGTCGCCTAGTTCCACGACCCGGCCGAGATACAGGACAAGTATGCGATGGGCGATCTCGCGAACGACTGCAAGGTCATGGCTGATGAAGATCATCGCCATGCCGAGGTCCGCCTGAAGCCGTTTGAGAAGCGCGACGACCTGCGCCTGAATGGTGGCATCAAGCGCTGATACGGCCTCGTCGCAAATCACCAGTCGAGGCCCGTTGATCATCGCGCGTGCGATCCCGACGCGCTGGTTCTGACCGCCCGAGAGCTCGTGCGGGTATCGATTGATCAGCCTTGGATCGAGGTCAACTCTTTCCATCATTTCCGACACCTGGGTGCGGCGCTGGCCCGAAAGCAGGCCGGGTTGGAAGGTGCGCAGGGGTTCGGCGATGGATACCCCGACGGTCATGCGTGGATCGAGGCTGGAAATGGGATCCTGAAAGACAATCTGGAGATCCCTTCGTCGTGCGGTCATTTCCCTTCTCTCAAGGTCTGTCAGCGGCGTGCCCAGCCAACTGACCCGGCCCTGATGGGTTGGCAGGAGCTGCAGCACGGCGCGGGCCAGCGTGGATTTGCCGCAACCGGATTCGCCGACAATCCCGAGAGTCTCCCTGGCGGCGAGGGCGAAGCTCACCCCATCGACTGCGCGAAGCACCGCGCGCCGGGCGAACATCCCCCGCTTCGACCGGATCGAAAAACGGACATGAAGATCATCCACCTGGAGCAGGGAATCTGTTCCATCAGCGGCGGACACCCTATCAACTGGCCGATCCATGCGCGGCACTGCGTCGAGCAAGTCCCGAGTGTATTCGTTCCTTGGGGCATGGAATATTGTCCTGACTGGCCCTTCCTCGACGACGGCGCCATCCCGCATCACCTGGACGCGATCACACATGCGGGCCACCACGCCCATGTCATGCGTGATGAGCGCGATGGCAGTGCCGTTCTCCTTCTGCAAGACCGCCATCAAATCAAGGATTTCCGCCTGCACGGTGGCGTCTAGGGCGGTAGTGGGCTCGTCAGCGACCAGAAGTTCGGGCTCCAGCAGCATGGCCATGGCGATCATCACCCGTTGCCGCATTCCGCCGGACAACTCGTGCGGATACTGCTCCATCCGGCGTGCAGCTTCCGGAATGCGCACCCGCTCAAGCCATTCGCGGCACAGGACGCGTGCGCTTGCATCCGACCGCTTCCGGTGAACAGAAAGCACCTCAATCATTTGCGTGCCGATCTTCAAGTGCGGAGTGAGGGAAGACAGCGGGTCCTGGAAGATCATCGATATCCGGTCACCCCGGAGGCGATTGGCTTGCCCATCGGTAAGGGACAGTAGATCCGTACCGCGATAGAGGACCTTGCCCCCGGCTCGTCCATTCTTCGCAAGAAGTCCCATGATTGCGTGAAAGGTCTGGCTTTTGCCCGAACCGCTCTCTCCCACGAATCCGACGCATTCTCCTTCGCGCACGTCGAAGGAGACAGAACGCACGGCATCGATACGCCCGTCCCGCGTCCCGAATGCCACGGACAGGCCGCGAGCCTCGAGCAGCGACATGTCAAGCTTCCTTCGGGTCCAAGGCGTCCCGAAGTCCATCGCCGACAAAGAACAGACTCAGGATGGTGCAAAGGAAGAAGATGAGAGGCGCGGCTAACCGCCAGGGCGTGCCGTAGGTGATTGCGCCTGCCCCTTCCGAAATCAGCGCGCCGAGCGACGTGCTTGGCTCCTGGACCCCGAGGCCGAGGTAGGAGATGAAGCTCTCGACGAGGATCATCTGCGGGACCAGCAGCGTGGCATGAACGACGACGATTCCCAGGAGGTTCGGCACGATGTGGCGCCAGATGATCATCGACCCGCTGACGCCGGCCGCACGGGCCGCCTCGACGAATTCCCGGTTCTTCAGGCTCAGTGCCTGGCCGCGAACTACCCTGGACATGTCAAGCCAACTGATGACGCCGATTCCGACAAACAGAATGAGGAACGACCGCTCGAATATCACCATCAGCAGAATGATGATGAACATGTAGGGAATGGCGACGAGTATATCGACCAGCCGCATCATGAGATTGTCGATAGCACCACCGACATAGCCCGCAACGGCCCCATAGAGCGTGCCGATGATCACGGCGACGAACGCTCCTACAAGACCCACAAATAGCGAGGTGCGTGTCGCCTGCAGCGTACGGGAATAGAGATCGCGACCCAGGTCATCGACCCCGAAGAAGTGGCCGCTATGGACCGACGGATATCCCAAGCCGGGCACATCCGCCATGGTCGCCCAATCAATTTCCTCGTTGGACCAAACGCTCAGGGCTGGGCCGATGAGGCTGAATACAACGACGGCCGAGAGTACTGCCAACGCGCCCAGCGCGGCGCGATTTCGAGAGAACCGGTCGAGCGCATCCCGGAACAGCGAGCGGCCTCGCACGGCACCGGCTTCGGCGATCGTCTCGGTGATACGGACCGACCGCGTCCGTTCCCGCGGCACCACGAGCCGAACTCCGTCAGTATCGAATTTGCGGGTCGAGCCAGGCGTAGAGAACGTCCGCCAGCAGGTTCATCGCAATGGTGAGCCCGCCATAGAGAATCGTGATTCCCAGCATGACCGCGTAGTCCCGGTTGAGAGCGGCGTTGACGTAGTGGAGTCCGACTCCGCCGGTTGAGAAATAGAGGTCGATGACGACCGATCCGGTGATCATGGCGACAAACGCGGGTCCGAGATAGTGTCTGCAGAAAAACCCCCTTTTTGGAGTTTGAGCCGGCTTCTGCCGTCAAGTTTGACCCCGACCTGACTGGTGGATTCAGGGTCAAGTGGACCTGGTCAGCGACATTTGGGGGTAAACGGCGGGCGGGCGGGGATTTTGGCGCCCATATTGGTGATTTCTGGAAGTATCGGCCATGGAGAGCCGCCGGCAGCCCGGTCCGGGCTGCGCTGGCGCGGTTTCCCGGCGACGTCAGGCAGCTTTTCGTTGCAGGAGCTTGAGTCGTGCGCGTTCCCGTGCGCGGATCAAGAAACCGACACGGAGCACATTTGCAGCGAGGATGGACAAGGCGACCGTGCGGGCGAAGCCCGCCTTGCCATGGGTTCGCACCCGGTCCAGGCCGCGCTGCTCGAGATTGTTGATCGCCGACTCGACGGCGGGATGCTGCTGGCGCGCCAGTGCGAAGTCCGGCTGCGCCTCGTGTGCGCTGCGGCTGGCGGACAGGCGGCCCTTGGCGGGCATGGCGTTGAGTTCCAGCGTGTCGCCGAGGGCGGCCTGGTTTTGCGGGCTGTGAAAGCCGCGGTCGAAGCTGCAGGCGAGGAGTTCCGGGAAGCGTAGTCGCGTGGCCTCGATGACGGGAACCGCAGCATCCGTGTCGCCCCCCTGCCACAGGATCTGGTGCTCGAGGATGAACTGGTACTGGTCCTCGACGATCGCGACGGGAACGCCCAGTTCCACGGGGACGCCCGCCTTCCCCTTGCTGTTCCACCGCGTATGTTCCTCGAAGACCGAAAAGACCTTATCCTTCTGGGGGATCTCCTCTTCCTGCAGGATCCTCCGGTCCGTCTGGTCGATCTGGCGCTTCGTATGCGCGATGTACCGGTCGAGTTCCTTAAGCTCCTCCGGCAGGGCGCCCCGCTCCAGCAGGCTGGCCCGCGTGGCCTCCGTCTTCGCCAGAAGTTCCTCGCACTTGATCAGGAACGCGTCGACGTCCTCCCGCCAGGCCTCCGAGCGCCGGGTGCTCGCCACCCGCTGATACAGCCGCCGGAGTGTCACCGTAAGATGCTTGGCTTGGCGCCAGCCCGTCAGGTTCCATTCGTCCGCCAGCGCGGCCGCGATCCGTACCATCACCCGGGCTGCGTCCCAGAGCAAGTTGCGGTCGGTGGGATAATGAACATCCGTCTCGACGGCAAAGCTGTCGCATCGGCCCGCCAGCCGCTCGCCGACGTCGTGGTCGCAAAGGCTGTGGCCGTGCCGCACCACCAGCTCGTTGATGTCTCGCAGCGTGTCCTCGTCCAGCAGCGAGACATTCCGAATCACCTGATCATAGGAATACGTCACCGGTTCCAACTCGCTGTGCCCGAGCAACTGGCGCAGCACCACGTGCGTGTTGGCGTGTTCCCGAAGCCGGTCGAAGTCGCAGCCAAGTCCTTGCTTCAGCACCGCGAGCACGAGAACCGTCCACAGTTCCATCCCCGGACGGCCGACCTTCAGATCGCGATCTTCCCCGAACCGGTCCAGCAGAAGCTCGAAAACCGCCTCCCGCACCGCCTCATTCAAATACAGGCCCTGCAGGCCAAGCAGGATCGCCGGGATGTCGTCCCGCGACTTCACGTCGATCTGGATCCCCCCGATCTCCGCCCGGCCGAGCATCGGCTCAAAACGCCCCAGCTTCCGCATCGCAAACTCCCTCGCAAAGATCCCGGAATCCGCAGCGCGCCACTCCGGACCACGGCCCGGAAGCACACCGCGTCCCGCTTCCCGGGATACGATCTAACTCTTTGTACAGTATAATGATAAATTCTGCCTGCGCAACCCCGGAAATGCTCCGTTCAACCCCGGAACAACCGGATTCCGGACCGTCCCGCCAAGTCCCTGATCGCTCGCAGCGTGTCCTCGTCCAGTAATGAAATATCCCGCACCACCGTGTCGTAGGAATACTCCACCGGGTCATACTCGCCGTGCCCGAGCAGTTGGCGCAGCACCAGGTGCGTGTTGGCGTGTTCCCGAAGCCGGTCGAAGTCGCAGCCAAGTCTCCGCTTCAGCATCCCAAGCACGAAAATCGTCCACAGGGACACCCCCGGACCGACCGCATCCCGATTGCCATCCCCCCCAATCTGCTCCTCCAGGAGCCGGAATACCGCTTCCCGCAGTTCGACATTCAAGTATACGTCCCGCAGGCCGCCCAGAAGCTTGGGAATGTCGTCTCGAGACCTCGCGTCAATCCACACATCATCGCGGTAGGGACGCTGGTTTCCCAGCGCCCCCCGCACAGATCCGGACGGGCCCGCTAGGGCATCCGGCTCCTGCCTTCGGTCAGACGTCCGAATGAACTCTCACCGCACAAGCGGCGCCTCGCTCACCGGCGTGGTCGGGGGGCCTCGTGTGACACGCTCACCTGGCGCAGTGTCCAGTACGTGTTGCGGATCCCCTTCCTTCCGTTGGCCCCGGTCCTTCCCTCCACGGACTCCGCCGAGGTTGCTACACCCCATTGTTCGCCCGCTTCAGCAGTACTATGACCGAGTCTGAGTCCTCCAACACGTACATCGCGGGCTACGAACATTCGTTCTTCCCCTCGCGACCCGGGCTCTGCGTCCTGGGTATGTTGGAGGCTTCCCAGGTCCCCTGGGTGGACGTACGCGCGTGCATGGGTTCTTGGACGCCGCGGAGCCTGGCCGCCCTCACGAATACGGACGGCTTAGTGTTGCCTTCGACTGTCGGGACGGTCTCGGCACTCCGAAAGTCATGAATGTCGTCGCTCATTAGCCCTGCCCACGCGCACCGCTACCGACGCTTCGCCCATCCCCTCGCGGGAACCGACGCACGGCTCGCGGCAAAAGTGGCTCGTTACACCTTCCTTTCCGCCGGACTTGCACCGGCTGTCCACGCCAGAGTTAGCCTGGCGCACCCCGACCCTCATCCCCTCCTGTCCCGGATCAAAGCGGCGCAGCTTCTTCATACCGAACTCCTTTGCGAAGATTCCGGAATTTTGAACGCGCCGCGGGCACAAGGACTTCGCTGCAAGACCAACATCGAAGGCGCCCGGCCTCCGATACCGGCACTTTAACTCATTGCCAAAACAAGCGAATTGATGACAAAAGGTCAGTCCAGGCTATACGAGGCTCAAACTCCGCCCAACGGACGATCTCGTGGCAACAGCGCAATCTTCGCCATCGGATCCAGAACCTAACTCATTGATCAGTATAACTCTTATCGGTTTTTTGGCAAGCACGAGATAGGAGACCACCGGCATCAGCGCGGGTTTCATGGCGTGGAGCCAGAGAATTCTGCGCGTGGGCAGCCCCTTGGCTCGGGCAGTCCGAATGTAGGGGGCGTTGAGAACTTCGAGCATCGATGAGCGCGTAATACGTGCAATCGATGCCATGTACGATGTCGATAACGCGATCACCGGCATGACGACATACTGCCATTCACCGCCAGACCACCCCCCTCCCGGCAGCCAGCCCAGCTGCCAAGTGAAGATGATGACCAGAATTGGAGCCATGACGAAATTCGGCAGAGCCTGTGCGGAAAACGTGGCGCCAACGGCGATGTAGTCGAGCAACGTATTGTGGCGGATCGCGGCCAGAACGCCGAGGGATATTCCGACCAGCGTGGCAACGACGAACGAAATCAGGCCGTAGGTCAGGGTAACCGGAAAGCCGCTCGCGATAATTTTGTTTACATCCCGATCCTTGTAGACGAATGACGGACCGAAATCGAACCCCGTGACTATGGCGGCGAGATAGTCCCACATCTGCATGGCTATGGGCTGGTCAAGCCCGTATCGGGCTTCAATATTCGCCAGGACCTGCGGCGGCAGCGCGCGTTCCGTGGTAAACGGACTGCCCGGCGCTAAACGCATCAGGAGAAAACAAAGAACGATCAGGATCAGCAGCGTGGGCACGGCCACGAGGATCCTGCGGAGCATGTAGGTCAACACGGAGGTGCGCCTTCCACAGATGACCGCATGCGAATCGTGACGGCGGTCAAATCATGCATGAACTCCGGATTTACTCCTCCTTCTTGTAAAGCTCCCTCGAATACCAGTTCTGCGACACGTTCTCGATTGGCCATCCCCCGACATCGGCGTCCATCATGTAGACGCCCGCGTAATGGTAGACGGGAATGACCGGCTGTTCCTCGGCGATGATCTCCTCAACGCGCGTGTAGTTCGCCTGCGGGTCTGAAACGGTCTTCGCGGCCTGCATCAAGCCGTCAATCTCGGCATTCGCATACTTGCCGTCATTGTAGCCGGACGGAGACGTAAGCAGGTCCAGAAAAGTAGATGCTTCGTTGTAGTCTCCGCACCAGGCCCCTCTCGCAAGCTCGAACTCCTGGTTGGCGCGCGCCTCCAAGAAGGTCTTCCACTCCAAATTCAGATGTCCGGACCTCGGGAGTGAATCGAGCTCACCTATTTGAACCCGAAGGGTCCGGATCGGCCGTATTCCCGGGCAGTTCGTAGATCATCCGGAGGTTGGTGCCTGGGAAGATCGTCCGGGTCAGGTTGAGTTCCTGGAGGAGGCCTGCAGTGGCGTTGTCGCCAGCGTCGCTGGCGGTGCCGAGGATGCGAATGCGGAGGATGCCGTTGGAGGGCTCCGGGATGATGTCGGCGTCGGATTGGAAGATCGCGCGCAGGTGCCTGCGGGGTCGCTGTGTCTTGCCCTGTGCCTGTGCGACGACAGGCATCATGCGGGTTTCGGCGCGGTAGGCGATCATGCGGATGACGTCGAGGAGGAGCTTCTCGCCTTCGGGAAGCGCATCCAGGGCCTGGTGGTCGTCGAGCTCGGCGACGGTGATGTGGCGCTGCGTGTCGCTGCGCTTCTGCTTGAGCGCCTCACGCTCGGCGTCGAGAGCGTCGATCCGGGCCTGGAGACGTCGGGCGGCTTCGGCGGTCTGGTGAGACTGGGCTCCCTTGGCCAGATCGGCGATCCTGTTGCGCAGGGTGCCGAGGCGTTGCCGGAAGCGGCTGACATTTCGGTCGATTGCGCGCCAGAGCGGGTTGACGACGCGGGCTTCGGGATCCTGCGGCTCCAGGCCGCGGACCACGAGGGCGTCGAGATTGAACTCCTCGCGCATATATTTGAAGAAGTTCTCCTGCGACCAGCGGGAGAACAGGGCGCCGGCGATCTGCTCCACGGGCATGCGGGAGTGGGTGGTAATGAGCGGGACCTGGCGGCCGCTTTCCAGCAGGCGGCGGATCTGGCGGACCTCGGGCCCCTTTTTCAGTTGCACGCGCTTCTCGGCGAGGCGGACGGTGGCGCTGCGGGTCGTGCCCGGTCCATGGATCGGTACCGCGACACTGCGGAACTCCGCCTCCGGCCAGTCCTCCCCCTTGAAGCCCTTGTGCCAGGTGATCACCGCAACGCCGCGCCGGGCGAGGCGCTTGAACAGTGCCGGGCTCCAGCCTTCCCGGTCGAAGACCAGCGTCAGGGCGGGCTCGCCGGCATCCGGGGCGGTGAGATCCGGCGCCTCCGGGCCCAGCATGCCCAGCTTCTCCAGCGCAGGCAGGATGTCCGCCTCCAGCGCGTGGGTCATGGTCGGATCCAGCGCCTTGTTCAGGCACAGGAAGGGCTTGCCGCCAAGCGCGTTGATCCAATAGCTCGTGGACGCGGGCAGGCATAGTTTCTGTCGCGCCACGAAGTGCTTTGGCAATTTCCCCTTGCGACCGGAATAGATCTTCACATGCCCGTCCACGCACAGCGTGGCGCCGACCTCCGGGTCCTCCTCAAGCCATCCCGCCGCCAGGGAGGATTGCCAGTTCCGCACTTGCTGCACATCCTGCCCCAGCGCCTTGATCTTGCGCCGCAGCGTCTTCACCTCCGGGCAGCGGTCCAGGCCCAGGATCGCGCCCCATTCCCCGGGCACCTGGTGCCGGAGCGCCTCCGGATTGCGCACCCGGGCCAAGACGAGGAACGCCAGGAAGAGCAGAACGGTGGTCAACCCGTAATACCCCTTGGGCAGCGACAGGAACTCCCGCGCGTGGTTCAGAAGCCCCTCCTTCAGCAGCATCGGGAGCCCGGCCAGCACCCCCCCCGCCGGCAACCGCCGACAGCGGTTCCGCAAACTGCGGCCGGATCTCGCTCAGATGCCCCGTCGCGGCCAGCATTCGTCCCGTCGTGTCCCGAGCCCCACGGCCCATCGGCGCTGCCCGGTCGCGGGCGTCCCGTGCGCTTCGCTCAATCGGCGGCTCCAGCGCGTCCCGCTCCGGTGCTTCCTGCGGCGCCTCCCGCTCCGCAGGTGCTTCCGGATCCGGTTCAGCCTTCGCCGTCCCGGCCGGCATCCCACCCCCGACAACGCCTCGCCGGCGATTGTCGTTCAGCGTCCGCACCGGAATCCCCAGCCGTCGCGCAACCGCCGAGCCGCTCAGACCCGAGGTCAAAAGACGGTCCGCTTCCCGCGCCATGTCGGCATCGATTACGCTCGGACCGCGCCCGCGGCGCGGCGCAAAGAAGCTCGCCTCGCCGTCCCTCCGGAGTTGGTTCACCGCCCGCTGTACCGTCGAGCGGCTCACGCCGAGCGCCTCCACCAGGTCCGAGCGAGGGACACCGCTCTCCGCGAACTTCGCGATCCGAAGCAACTTCGCTTCGCGCTGATCGTCAGCGTGAAAATCAAACGGCTCAAGATTGGAGAAATACTCCACTCGGCCGTCCCGCCTCACGAAGGAAAAGCAGGAGTTGCCAATCTGGACCGCCTCGGCGGGTCGCATCGGAAGCGTGTTCATGAGATCCTCGGGCACCGAATAATGGGTTCATATTATTATGCCAGATACCCGCCGCTCTGTCAACCCCAAAATCCAATCATAACTCTATCAATTCAAACGATAATTCAACCCACAAGCAGCTCTCGAAAAGAGAGCGATGTCCGGACGTCTGAAATTGCCGAGTACCGCTTCCACGCCCAGCTTCTGTTTCCACATTTGGCCGATCGCAACCGCGATTTTCTTGTGGGCCTCGGCAGTGTTGTAGATCAATTTGAATTTGAGGGGACTGTCTGGACCAAAGCCTGCTTCCGCCATCAGTTCCCTTGCTCGCGAATCCCTTTCGGACTGGGTCATGTTCGCCATTTCCACATCCGGGGGAATGAATCCGGCGGTCGCAGAAGGGGTGAAGACATATGCCTCGCGCTGGCCGCCGGCAAGAACATTCTCGGTAATGATGCGCCGGTCGACAGCCAGGGAGAGCGCCTTTCGGACCCGTGCATCCTTGAACGCTTCGGGCCCGCGATCGGACAGGTTGAACGTGTAGTAGTAGTTGCAGAGCCGGGGAAAGCTGATCGCCTCACCCGGATACTCCTTCGAGAGTCGCGGGAATTGGCCCGCGGGCACTTCCGTGCGGTCGAGCTCACCGGCTTCCCAACGAATCAAGGCCGAATTCTCGTCATTGATAACTAGGGCCACCGTCCTTTCGATGATCGTGGCGTCGTTGTTCCAATACATCGAATTCCGTTCCCGCACGGAGCGCTCTCCGGGCACATGCTCGGTAAGCACGTAGGCACCGTTCGAGACGATATTCTCCGGTCTTACCCATTCCGCGCCATGCGTCTCGATCACTTGCCGGGGCACCGGAAAGGTCGTGCCATGGACGACCATTTGCGGAAAGTACGGCAGTGCATGAGTCAGGCGCACCTGGAGAGTGTGACTGTCGGGAGCTTCGACACCAAGGCTCTCGACCGGCAACTCGCCCCGGATGACGGCCGCAGCGTTCTCGATCGACATGAGCTCCATGTACCATGCGTAGGGAGAAGCGAGCACGGGGTCCACAGCACGGCGCCATGCGTAGACGAAGTCGTAAGCGGTAACCGGCTCGCCATCGGACCATCGGGCATCTTCGCGAAGCCTGAAAGTGTAGAGATCCCTTGTGTCGTTGGAAGAGAATCCCGTGGCGACGCCCGGCACAAGATTACCGTCGGCGTCCTGGTTCATCAGTCCTTCAAATAGGTCACGCAGGACTTCGCTGCCAGTTACATCCTCGACCAGCTGCGGATCCAGGGAACTGAACTCGTCGAGTACGCGATACGTAAAGGTCTGGTCCTCGGCAAGAAGCTCCCCTGTGCCAGGGTGAACACGACTCCCGGCAATACCGGAATCCGTTAGCGCCAACCCCGAAAGGAGCGCAATCACTGCAAGCGATCGAATTGCATACATGGCATGGATCTCCCTGTCGCGCATTCCGGGCACGCTGGGGCCCGCGCCGGCAACGGTCAACATACTTGGCGCACGTGACTTCAGTGCACAGCCTTCGCAAGGCTGCACGCATACGTTACCGCCCTATCACCTCACGAAGGAATCTTCCAGGCGCAAATCTGGCGTCCGCATAACCCTTCCCCTCCGCGAACAACGTGCGGCTTCGATGGCTTCGCCATTCTGGAACCGTCTGTCAGAATTGCGGTGGCCACAAGGGAAGGCCAGGGCATTGGCCTCGGGCTGGTTCGTATCTCATCCCGGCATCGTGCCGGTCGGCCGAAACCGGAAATGGATTCAACCCGGGATCAACCATGAGACAGGCAAGCGAAGCCCGCGCGGCCGCATTCGATTCCATCCTGAGCGGCTTTCGACCGGGTATGCGCAATTGCGCCTGCGTCCTCCCGCGCAACGCCGGAGCCACTGCCGATCCTCGGACGCACTGTCGAAATCGAGCCCGTCAACTCAACTCGAGAGGCGGGCAGATGGCGGATACGGCCTCGCCTGGCCTGCGGTGGCCTCGTTTAATGCCGGGAGAATGGCAAGCAGATTCTGCAGGCGCGATGCCCGAGTCTTATCCTTGACCCGAACGCCGTGCGCGCCACCGGTCCGCATATCCCCGAATGCCCCATACTACGCAGCATGCAAGAACAAGCTTGAGCAGGTCGCCCGGAATGAATGGTATCAGACCGCCTTGGAACGTGGCGACCCAGTCAGGAATAAGCGCGACGCGTAGCCAGATGAGGCCGGGCACATAGAGGATGATGTTGCCGATCAGCATTGCTACCGCCGTCATCCATACCTTGCGGTCCCATCCGCGCTCCGCCAGCCAGCCGACAGCGAATGCAGCGACGACGAATCCCCAGAGATATCCGGCGGTTGGGCCCACCAGGACTGCGACACCGCCCGCCCCGTTCGCAAACACCGGCAGGCCCGCAGCGCCTTCGGCGAGGTAGGCCAGAACGGTCAGGGCACCGAGCCGTGATCCATAGAGCAAGCCCAGAACGAGAATACCGAAGGTCTGGCCAGTTATCGGTACCGGAATCATCGGAACCGACAACTGCGCGACAAGTGCCAGGAAAATGCTGCCGCCAAGGACGAGCCCCGCGTGCCGCGCCCAACTGGACGAAGGAAACACTACCGCAGCGGTGTTGGCGTTGGCTTTCATCGGATACTCCTCGCTTTGGAATTCCCGCAATCGCAGGTCGGCGGGCCGAGTGGACAGAGTGGCGTCGACCCGCCGGGCGTGGGTCGAGGCGGCGGCGCCAAAACTCGCGCTTGCAACGCCGCAAAGCTGCGTTCGCAGTCTAATCCCGCCGAGGTATCCGCACAACCGAAGCGACGCCCAGCGGAACCGCTTCCGCATCGGGCTCCAGATGGGGGGCGAATCCGGAATTCGTCCGAAACATCACGGAGGCGCGCGACGAAAACAGGAATGGCTCCCGTGCATCCGATGACCCGGGCAACCTGCGGAGACCGTCAACCGGCTCACGAAATCGACGGACCCTATGCTGCAATGTGAAATAGTGGCCGCCTCTGACCGCGGCGCGCCTCCTCGGCCGCGTCTCTCCGATGCGCCGCAGCATTCGCTGGTACGGTGCCGACCTCACTGCATCCGGCGCGCGGTCGTTGAAGTTGCCTCGAGCACGCGCGCGACACCGCGACGGTGTGCCTCCTCCACAAGGCTGCCGTCGTCGCCGAACGCCTCCCCCGCACCATGAACCGCATATTGGCTCGGCACCACAAGGACACCGATTCCGGATAGCACACGACGCAATTCCACCAGGCCTCGCAGGCCGCCGAGGCGTCCCGGAGCGGCGGAGAGCAGTCCGGCAACCTTCCCCCGGAACGGAAGCATAGGCGCAGGATCATCGCCACGCCGAGACATCCAGTCGATGGTGTTCTTCATGAGCGGCGATAGCGAGCCATTGTATTCCGGCGACACGGCGATGAAGCCGGCGCATTCCTGAAAGACACGCTTCAGCGCCACCACCGTGTCCGGGAGCCCCGATTCGGCTTCGATGTCGCCGTTGTACAAGGGTGCCGGGTAGTCCGCGAGATCGACCCTCACAACCTCTGCGCCGCACGGCTCCAGCATGTCCGCGGCGACAGACGCAAGCTTGCGGTTGTGGCTGCCGGTTCGCAGGCTCGCGGCGAACACGGCAATTCGAACACGTTGATTCACTCGGCTTGCTCCCCCATTGTCTGGCGCTTCGCCAGCCAGCGCTCCCAGTCGATCTCCGTATCCAGATCGGCAAGCCTTTCGACCGGCACTTCGAGATCCACGAGATCCTGCGGATGCTCGGCAAGCACTTCCCGTGCCCCGCGATCCCCGGAAAGCCTTCCAAGCGCCTCAAAATACCGCCGTCCGAACAGGACAGGGTGGCCGGGCTGCCCCTCAGGACCCACGAGGCGGCAGATTCCGGATCCGCGGGCCGGGTCATAGGCGCCGATCAGGCGGTCGATATCCGAAGCAACGATCTCCGGCATGTCGGCCAGCGCGATCACCACGGCGTCCGACTCCGCTGCCACCGCTGCGATCCCCGCGCGGATTGAGGCACCAATTCCTTCCCCGTGCAGTTCATTCACGAGCACGCGAAACGGCCCGGCGTCCGCCATGCGGAACGCATCCGCCACAGCATCGCCACGAGAACCGACAACCGCCACGATTCCGCTGGCCCGACTGCCCGCGAGCCGGGAGGCCACCCGCGCTGCGAGTGGCACTCCATCTACCTTCCGAAGGAGCTTGTGGCTACTGCCCATGCGACTCGACGCGCCAGCGGCCAGCAGCAGGATCGGAATGCGTGGCGCTGCCGGCGTTTCGGCACCGCCCAGCCTTGGAGACGGCCGGGAGGCGATTTCATGCAGAAGTCCACCGACTCCCATGGCAGCGAAATCCCGGCCGCCCACCTCAATGCCGCATGCAACCCGCTCGAGGACCCAATCGGCACCATTCAGTTTCGGAGACCGGGCGCAGCCCGGAAGGACGATGACCGGGCGTCCGCCGATCTCTCCCAGCAGAAGCAGGTTTCCCGGGTCCACCGGCATTCCGAACCGCTCTACGCGCCCGCCAGCCCGCCGGATGGCCCGCGGCGCCACATCCCCCCGATCCGAAGTGACCGTATCGCCGAGCACCAGGATCAAGTCAGTGCCGCAACCGGAAAGTGCCTGCGCAAGCGATTCTTCCTCGTGGGGAACTTCCTGTGTCGACTCAAGCGGAATGCCGAGCGCCTGAAGTCGGGACCCAACCGCGTCGACGCCCCGCGCGCGCAGCGCGTCTGGAGTCCATTCCCCCCGCGTGGTCACCAGCGCCGCCGAGTGGATGCGCACCGGACGGACTTCCAAGGCCGGCTGCCGGGTTGGCAGCGTTCGCACCGCACGCTCGACAAGATCCCGGGAAACCGCAAACGGAATGATCTTGACGGTTGCCACGAGCTGGCCCGACGCGACTCGGCCATACCTGGGAAGCGTTGATATCGCCGCCGATTCAGACACCTGGTTGAAGGCCATCACGGCATCCGCATCTACCCGAAGTACACCGGGATTCAATGCGAAGAGATTGACCCGCCCGTGCCTGGCCGGACCAACCCGAAGCCCTTGAGAGGCTGGATCCGGCGCCACCGCTCGCGCCATCCGATCGGCGGCATCATCCTCGTGAAGGTCGTCGGGTTCCTCCTGCGCCCCCATCACTGCTTCGACACCGGCAACGCGAAGTTTCGAAATTCGATCCCGGTCGAGACGGATCCCCTTCCGCATCGACCCGGATTGCCAACGCACGGTGTGGGCAAGAATTGCGCCCTCGGCAGCCTCCAGCGGAATGACGCCGAATTTCACGGCGAAGCTGGCTTGCGTCTCGGACCGCCGCGCAGTGCCGCGGTGATCTCGGCCAGGATGGCGACCGCAATCTCTGCAGGCGACCGGGCCCCGATATCCAGCCCCACCGGTGCATTAAGACGCGCAATTTGCGCCTCTGAAACGCCACCAGCCCGCAATCGATCCAGTCGTTTCGCATGGGTTCGGGGAGAGCCCAGACAGCCGAGATAGAAGGCGTCCGACCTCAGGGTCTCCAGGATCGCTGCATCATCCAGCTTCGGGTCATGGGTCAGTGTTGCCACGGCGACTCGGGCATCGAGGCCGTGCTTTCGCAGCGCATCGTCCGGCCATTCGTGGGAGAGATCCATGCCGGGAAACCGCGCCGCGCTGGCAAACGCCTCCCGTGGATCGATGATGGACACCTCGTAGCCGGCCAGCCTGGCCATGCCGGCCAGAGGCTGCGCGATGTGCGATCCACCGACAATTGCCAGGCGAAGCGGCGGATTGTGAACCGCGAGAAACCATCGCTCGCCCGCGACCGCGACAGTCCCGGAGCGATCCTTGCGCAGCGCCTCGTCCACCTGTCTGCCGATCTCCCCTTCCTCACCCGGCCGCAGCAGGCGATGCGCGCCACCGCCTTCCGCCGTCGCGAGTACAACGGCCATTCTCTTGGCCCGGCTACGAACGAGTTCCTCCAGGAGAGCGCGGGGAATCCCTTCTGCGCTCCCGACCGGCTCGACAAGGACCCGGATGTTCCCGCCGCAAGCCAGCCCGACCGCAAAGGCCTCTTCCGAGGTAACTCCAAAGCGCAACGACCGTGCCGACCCGTCCTCGATCGCTTCGATGGCTGCCTCTGCCACGGCGCCTTCGACGCATCCTCCGGAGACCGAGCCGGCGATTTCAAGCCCGCCCGAAACCGCGAGCATCGCGCCAGCGGGCCGCGGCGCCGAACCCCAGGTTTCTGTAACTGTGGCGAGCGCGGCACCTTGGCCCGCGCGATGCCAGGAGAGTGCGGTCTCCGGAATCTGGTCGTGGCGCAAGAGCCCTGTGGTCATGGAATCGTCCATGCTCTCAACCGCCGCCCTCGTGGAGCCCGGGCAAGGACAAGGCAACTCCCGCATCCTCCCCTCCTGATGCCGCCGCAAACGCGCGGCAAAACGCCTGTATCATGAGGTATGCCCCTTTCGACTGGGTGCCCTAGGAATAAGCAGAAATGGCGGAGATCATGCCAGAACTCTTTTCGGATTTGTTTCTCGATACCGTCAACATCAACATCCTGCTGCTGATTGTCGTCGTCGTCGTTACGGTGTGGTACGGCGTCAAGGTGGTTCCCCAGAGCGAAGTCTACATCGTAGAGCGATTCGGCCGCTACACGCGCACGCTCAGACCCGGCTTGAGCCTCATTATCCCCTTTCTCGACAAAGTTGCCCACCGGCTTTCGATCCTGGAACGGCAACTTCCGGCGTTCCGGATCTCGGTGATCACGCGCGACAATGTGGAAGTCGAGCTGGAGACCACCGTGTTCTTCCGCATCCAGGAAGCGGACAAGTCCGTATACCGCATCCGGGACGTCGAACTCGCCATTCACACCGCGGCGACGTCCATCGTCCGATCGGCGGCCGGCAAGCAGGAACTCGATGAACTCCAGTCGGCCCGGCAGCAAATGAACGAGGAGATCCAAACCAACCTGCATGACGCGGCGGAAGTCTGGGGAGTCGAGGTCACACGGACTGAGATTATCGATGTTGTGGTAGACGAGGAGACCCGCAAGGCGCAGCGCAAGCAGTTGGCAGCGGAACGGGGGAAGCGTGCCACCATCGCGGAGGCGGATGGCGAACGGCAGGCCGTGCAGTTGCGCGCGGACGCAAAGCTCTACGGGGCGGAGCGTGAAGCAGAGGCTATCCGGATCACGGCCGAGGCGGAGGCCTTCGCCGTGGAGAAGAAGGCCGAAGCCGACGCCCGGCAAACCAAGTTGCTGGCGGCCGCCATCGCCGATAACGGCCAGCCGGCTGCGAATTTCGAAATTCAGAAGCGCCAGGTGGAAGCGGTGCGCCAGTTGGGCAGCTCCGCCAGCGCAAAGGTAATTGTAGTACCGAGCAATGTCGTGGGTGCCCTCGGCGCACTGGAAACCCTGACACAATTCGTGGGCGGGAGTGCGCCCCCAACACCCCGCGCAGGCAAACGGGAATCGGAACCGCCTGTCCAGCCAGCACCGTGGTCGCCCAAGCAGGCGGAGTAGTTGCAATGGACGGCGGGATCACGGACTGGGCGCTGCGGCCGGCGGTCTGGGTTCTCACCGGAATCGTTCTGGCACTTGGAGAGCTGGCAAGCGGAAGCATGGTGCTTCTGCCACTGGGCATTACCGCCATCCTCGTCGCGGCGTGGCTGGCCCTGCAGTCCTACGAGATCCTGCCGACGGCAGTCTGGCTGGATTCATGGCAAGGCGTCGCGGTGCTTTACTGCGTCCTCGCCGTGCCCACCGTGATCCTGATCCGCCGATTGTTCCAGAACCGGAGCAACCGCCCGGATATCAATCAATACTGATTTCACGGCTCTACCTCCCCTACCCGCCCGCAACCCTCGGCGAATCCCGAAGCATGCGCATCAGGCGATCCTTGTCGCCCGAGGCGGATGGCGACGATAGCGCTTCGCCAAGCGCCTCCAGCGACTCGATGTTGTGGCCCCCGCGCAACTGGTCCACGTGTGGCAGAAGAGCCGCGACTCCGCGCGCCTTGGGACTGAAGGCTTTCCACCGCAAGAGCGGATTGAGCCAGATCAGCTGACGGGCGCCGAGCCGCAACCGAGACGCCTCGTGCGCCAGGAGCGACGGGTCCTCCCGGTCAAGGCCATCTGTCAGGAGAAGCACGATTGCACCGCGCGCCAGCACCCGCCGGGACCAATCGCGATTGAACGAATGAAGCGCGGAGCCGATCCGGGTCCCGCCGTCCCAGTCCGGTACTACCGCCCCGATGCGGGAGAGGCAGAGATCGGGATCGCGCAGGCGCAGCCAACGGGAAACATTTGTCAGCCGGGTGCCGAAAACGAACCCGTGCACTTGCCCCCAATCCGGCTGCCGGGCGTTGGCTGCAGCGTGAAGGAAATGAAGCAACATGCGGCTGTAACGTCCCATCGAGCCCGAAATATCGCAAAGCGCGACCAAGTCCGGCCTGCGGCGGACCGACCTGCGCAAGCAAAGCGGAACCACGGCACCGCCTGCGCGGGTTCCCGCACGCATCGTGGCCCGCCAATCAGGCCTGGTGCCGTTGACCGACGGCCGAAGCCGACGAGATGGCAGAGAGGGAGCCGGGAGGCGTAGAGCAGCAACCATCCGCCGCGCCCTCGCCTCCTCCTCGGCGGTCATCTGCTCGAAATCGCGGGTCTTCAACCTCTCTTCCGTGGAACTGGTCAGGCGGGCATCAATCTCGATCTCCTTGCCCTCCTCCACTTGCCGGCGCGTGCGGAGCGCCTCCCCGATGACGCCCTCCGCCGCGCGACGCGAGCCCGCCGGCTCTGGACCTTCGCGATCCGGAACCCGGAGTCCTGCGCCCATCAGAGCGAGAACCGACGCTAGCGCCTCGGGATCCCTCCAGAACAGTGCAAACGCCCGGTCGAAAACCTCCCGGTCCACCGAGCGCGATACAAAGCAGGCGCGCAGCGTGTAGTAGAACGTTTCGCGACTTTCGAATCCGGCGGCCTCCACTGCCCGGATTGCCAGAAGAACGCGACCCGTGCCAACCGGCACTCCGGCTGAGCGCAGGGACCGCCCGAAATGGAGGATGTTGTCCGCCAGCCGGCCCGATGCAGCCTCGTCGAGCATGCGGCGGCGTCGTTCAGCCGTCGTCCCGCACCGCCACCCGCGCCTCCTCGACGCGGGCCGCAAGGCCGGAGTTCCGTACCTCCTCGATATCGTCCTGGTACTTGAGGATGGCGCCCAGCGTATCGGACACGGTTTCCGGATCGAGGCTCACGGAGTTGAGCGCGGTGAGGGCGCGAGCCCAGTCCAGGGTCTCCGCCACGCCGGGCTTCTTGAAGAGATCCTCCAGTCGGAGTCCCGCGACGAAGGCGACGATTTCACGCGAAAGCGATTCCGCGACCTCAGGAACTCTGGATTGCAGAATCGCCAATTCCCGTTTCGCATCCGGGTAGTCGATCCAGTGGTAGAGGCAGCGCCGCTTGAGGGCGTCATGGACCTCCCGCGTCCGGTTCGAGGTCAGGAGAACAATCGGCGGCACCTTTGCACGGACAGGGCCAATCTCCGGAATGGTGATCTGGAATGAAGACAGCGCTTCCAGAAGGAACGCCTCGAAAGGCTCGTCCGCCCGGTCCAGTTCGTCGATCAACAGCACGGGCGGACCGCCTGGGGGCGGATCAAGCGCCTCCAATATCGGCCGACGGATCAGGAATCGCTCCGAGAAGATGCCCTTTCCCAACGCCTCTCGGCCCGCCGCATCGCGGACCTCTCCAGAGGCCTCCGCCATTCGGATCTCCACCATTTGGGCCGCATAGTTCCATTCGTAAACGGCGCTTGCCGCATCGAGGCCCTCGTAGCATTGAAGCCGAATGAGCCGGCGCCCCAGCGCTGTCGCCAGTGCGGAAGCGACTTCCGTTTTCCCTACGCCCGCCTCCCCCTCCAGGAATAAGGGCCTGTCCAGCTTGCCGGCAAGAAACACCACTGTCGCAAGTGCGCGGTCCGGCACGTAGCCGGTCGATTCGAGGAGATCGAATGCGGCGCCGATACTGGCGGGGAGATCGCGCATGTCTTCCTTCGTCATAACAGGAGCCAGGATCCCAGACCCAAGAACATAAAGAACCCGACGACATCAGTCACCGTGGTTACGAACGTTCCCGACGCCAGTGCCGGGTCGGCCCCGACCCGCTCGCAGCCGAGGGGGACCAGGATGCCCGCGAGCGCAGCCACGAAGAGATTCATGATCATCGCGAAGCCGAGGACTGCGCCGAGCATCACGTCGCCATACCAGGAATAGGCGATTACCGCGACAATCAGGGCAAATACGACGCCATTCGCCACGCCTACAAGCGCCTCACGCATCACGACCCGGAGCGCATTTGTACTGGTGATGTCGCGTGCCGCCAGAGCCCTGACTGCAACGGTGAGCGTCTGCGTGCCCGCGATCCCGCCCATGGATGCCACAATCGGCATTAGCACAGCCAGGGCAACCAGCCGCGTGATGGTCTCGTCGAAGAGGGAAATCACGAGCGACGCGAGAATCGCCGTAGCAAGGTTGGCGGCCAGCCAGGGAAACCTCCGAACGGCGATCTCCATCACGGAATCTGTGATCTCCTCGTCGCCCACGCTCCCTAGCCGGTGGATGTCCTCTTCCGCCTGTTCGTCGAGGGCGCCCATGGCATCGTCAATGTTGATGGCGCCGACCAGACGGCCGGCGATATCCACCACCGGGGCCGAGACCAAGTGGTACTGATTGAAGAGATACGCAACGTCCTCCTGCGGGTTGTCGGCCCGGATGGAGCGGAAATCATTGTTCATGATGTCCTCCAGGCCCACATGTCGCCGGGTGGCCATCAAGCGCCCAAGGGGAATTACGCCCACGGGTCGACGGGCAGGATCGACGACAATGATCTCGTAGAATTGCTGCGGCAAGACGGTCTCCAGCCGCATGAGATCGATGACCTGCCCAACGGTCCAGAACGGGGGCGCCGTCACCACCTCCCGCTGCATCATGCGCCCGGCGCTGTCCTCCGGATACCTGAGCGCCTGCTCGACAGCCAGCCGGTCTCCCCGTTCCAGTGTGCGGAGAACTTCCCGCCGCTGGTCTGGTTCCAGATCCTCGAGAAGGTAGACGGCGTCATCGGAATCGAGTGCTGCAACCGCCTGCACGAGGACATCCGGCTCGATGACGTCGAGAACCTCGTCCCGAACGCCCTCCTCAAGTTCCGGCAGGGAATCCGTCGGCAGATCATGTCCGAGCATACGGACTGCCCGGCGCCGGTCCGGAGGAGGCAGCTGCTCGATCAGATCCGCGAAGTCGGCAGCATGAAACCGGGAAGCGTGGTGCAGAAACGTCTCGCGGTTGCCGCGCTCGAGCGCATCGACGATTTCAGCGACAACCGCCGGGTCGAGATGCGGCTCCACCGCCGCCGCGCGATCGACCGTTGCTGCCGTTGCTTTCGCCATTACCGCCCCCCCGGTGGCCACGGCCACTCGGGTCCCATGGCGGATGCGCCCGGGAATCTAGCTGAAATCGGCCTGCTTCGGTAGAACATCGATGCTTGCAAAACTCTGGGCAGTTGTACGCAAGATCGTTGTCTGCGCAGGGTAGCTTCGGGCGACGACGCGATCGAACGACCGCGGGCAGGCTTTCGTTCGCGTTTCCAGTATTTCTGGTCGGAATCAGCGTCGCCTTTTTTCGCTGCCGTTGGAAACGGGCATAGGCCGTCCGTGGCTTCCTGCGGTGGGAAGCGGATTGTTCCGGAAATGGGGCTGAGCTCGGGGGATTTCAGAGCGCGAGGCGCACCAACTGGTTGACCGTCAGCACCAGAATGCCGAACATCAAATGGCAGGAGGCCTTGGCGTGTCCCCGCACCCGCAGGTGTCGCCCTCCGAACTCGTCCTTGAGGCGTGCGTTTACCCTTTCCGCTGTGGAGCGCTCGTGGTATCGCCGACCCTTGGGATACTCATAGCCGATTGCGCGCCGGGCGGCGGCCTCCCCGCGCGACTCCTGCTTGCGCTCCGCCGAACGGCGGGGATTGCTGTCGATGCTCGGAACTTGGCCCAGGGACGCGCTACCGCGTTTCATGCTGGCACTTTGGCCCGACGGCGCTTGGCCGGATCGAGGGCGGCTCGGCTTCGCCTCCTGCGCGTTCCCCGTCTCCGCGGCGCGGTTCCCTTGCGCCTCCCGTTCGCAGCCTGTCCCGATGCTGGTCTCGGCCCGAAGCGCGGCGGGCTGCGAAGCGTTGCCGAGCCGGTTTGCGCCATCCGGAATCCGACGCGACACTCGCGCGCCGCCTGGCCGTCGGCCTGCACCGAGGCTTGACGCATGGCTGACCGCCCCGCGACCGGGGACATCGACCGCCAGCTTCACGACGCGTGCTATCGGGCGATGGTCTCCGACCCTGCACACGCGAATGCGGTAGTCCGCGCCCATTGGCCGAGGCAGCTGCGCTGGACGCTGGAAGGAGCGACGGCGCGGCCCTTCGATAGCGCGCTCGTTCAGAGCGCGCTCAGGCAGCGCTGGACGGATTCCCTGTGCCTGGTTGGCGGCGGGGCGGCCGGGCAACCGCGCTTGTCGTCCCGGTTCAGAAGTTCCGGACGAGCAGGGTAGTCCTCGATGTCGGGCCGATCTTTCAACAGCGCAACGAAACCATCCGCCGCCACGTTATCTGCTCTTCCTTACCCTGCTGCTGCAAGGCGGACTGCACCGCCGCATGGAGGCCGCCGGGATCGACGCCGAGTGGGCCAACATTCGCAGCGATCTCAAAGCGGTGACACAGACCGAGATCGAGCAGGACAGAAAACGCTTCCTCGCCGCGATCCTTCGCTCCGCGGGCGCGCGGCTGCCGAAATCCCTGCGCCAGGTCAACCCGGCTGAGCAGGAGGCACTGCATGCGACCGCCCAGATATGTTGCATACAACATATTGAATAGGCTCTTATCGGTCGTGCGCAGCATGACCGATAAGAGTGTTGAGCTGAGCCGCGCGCTCCAGATGGCACTGTTCTATGGGGAATGTAAACGCTGGGCCGGTGTTGATTGCGCCGAAGCGATGCGTTTGGTCACTCGCCACGGAGGCGCTGCGAGGTCGAGGTTCGGCTCCAGACAGGATTGTGGTCCGACACAGAGGTTGGCAACGTCGTTTTTCAGCGGCACGAGCGAAACAGGCACAGCAGCATCCCGAGTCGGCTGTGCGGCAAAGCGATCCCGGATGCTGGTCTGTCGGCACGGGAGCATCGTCATGGTGGTCGAGGCCTTGCCGCTCCTCTCGCGGTCTGGGACCGCATCCGGGGGATGGGGATCTGTCGCAGTGGACCCTGCCCGCACTGCTGGCACACCGTGATGTCAATTCCCGTCAGGCGTAGCATCATCTCCTGCGTTGTTTCCGGCTCGGACGGTTCCGGATCGGGCTGACCCAGCAGCGCTCGGCATCGGGCAAGCTTGCCAGCCCGGAAGCGGTTGGCGAGCAAACCGTAGTGGCGCAGCCGGGTGAATCCGTGCGGGAGCACGTGCAGGAGAAAGCGGCGGATGAACTCGTCGGCGTCGAGACGCATGACCTTGACTTTGTTGCCATGAGCGTAATCGCGCCAGCGGAAGCGGACGTTCTGGCCGTCGAAGTCGACCAGACGGTGATTGGCGATGGCGGTTTTGTGAGAGTATCGCCCGAGATAGCCCAGAACCTGTTCCGCGCCGGCGAAGGGGGCCTTGGTGTAGACCACCCAGTCGTGCGATCGCAGCGCGGTTTTCAGCGTCTCGAACGCGCGGTTGTCGTCGATGGGATTGGGGCCCGGTCCGCACAGCTCGCCCTTGCGGTGGGCGGTGGTGAGGAAGTCGAGATACTTTCCACGAAAGACCTTGGAGAGGGCTGCCGTGGGAAACAGGAACCCCTTCCGGGCCGGGGTGAGCCAGCGTTCGTGGTCCGGGCTCAAGCCGCCATCGGTGACGATGCAGTGGACATGGATGTGCTGCCCCAGGTTCTGCCCCCAGGTGTGCAGCACCATGGTGATGCCGAGTTCACCGCCGAGCCAGCGGGGATTGCGACCGAACTCGAGCAGGGTCTGGGAAGCGGCCTTGAAGAGCAGCTTGTAGATGAGTTCGGGACGCGCCTGAGCGAGGGGGTTGAGTTCGTGCGGCAGCGTGAAAACGATATGCCAGTAGCCGATGTCGAGCAGATCGGCACACTGACGCTCGACCCATCGGGTCTGCGAGAGTGTCTGACACTTGGGGCAGTGCCGGTTCCTGCACGACGCATATTGAAAGGTCACCGCGCCGCAGTCATCGCAATGAGACTTGAATCCGCCGAGAGCGGCGGTACGACAACTCACCAGGTCGCCCACGACCCGCTGTTGTCGGGCAGAGAGCCGATGCGCCTCCCCGTAGGCATCGGCGCGTTCGCGGAGAATGTCCGCCACCTCCAGCGCCGGCCGCTTGGCCGGCGCTGCGTGGTCGGCATGAGCCACGGGTCAGGCCGTCGCGGCTCGTGGGAACTCCAACAGATCCAGCGGGGACGGCGTGGCGCTTGTCTTGTCATGGGCAAGATGCAGGTACCGCATCGTCGAACGGATCGAGCCATGCCCGAGCCGGCGCTGAATGACGGGTAGCTCGACCCCGGCCTCAAGGAGCCCGGTGGCGTAGCAGTGGCGCTTATGTCGTGCACGACATAAGCGTCATAGCGGGGGTTGCGCAGGATGTTCATTACGCGGGCTTCATTCGGAATCCGCCAGTGGATTTCACCGCTGTCCTCTCCCCATCTCAACCGTGACGGAAGCGGAATATTCTCACGCTGGAACCACCGTGTGGCCGCTGTTGCGGAGCCGAGCTCGGAGAACTTCGTGAACACCAGAGCGATGGCGTTGGAGATCGCTTTGTCCGCGGCCAGCGCCACATCCCCCTTGCTGTCGTATTCCAAACCGGCCGGTAGTGGCATGAGCAGGGCGCCCCGCTTCGCCTTGTTGACGCGGCCACCGTGCAGGCGAAGCTTGATGGAATACATCTCATATTCGAAAATTGTGCCTTTAACGCCAAGGATTAATCTATCGTTGCTGTCGCGCGGGTCATAGACCGAAGCCTCGTCGAGAATGAGCGTATCGGTCAACGCGGCAACCCGCAGGAGCTGATGCCAATCGGCGCTATCCAGGGCAGTCCCATACTGCCCGTTTTTTCACTGATGAAGTCACGATCCACTATCGGTTTCATCCCCTGGCCGGCCTTCGGGTGCGCTTTCATCGTCGTCACAGGCTTTCTGACGGGATGATTCTGGTTGTTGAGCGGCCAGACGGATCAATTGTCCACGTTCCGGAATGGATGACGTTGCCCTCGGCGGCGGAGATCGATCTTGAGGACCGTCCGAGGCTCTCCTTGCGAAGCCTTTCCGAGTTGCATGGTTCGATTGAAGCGCTTCTTGTGGCGCTATCCGCGTCAGCAGGAGGAGAGTGTGATGGGCCGGTTTCGGGAAGGACCGCCAGTGGATCTGTTTGTTCCGGAGGTGCCGCTGTCAGCGTCGGCGCGGGAAGCGCTGCTGCCGCTGCTTGCGGCGCGGATCACGGCAGTGATGGCATCGACGCAACCGAAGATGGGCGAGACGGAGGAGGCGGACAATGACTGAGAGTACGACTCAATATTCCCTGAATTCAAATTACTACCAACTGGCAATGAGATAGCGCCACTGCCAATGGATAAGTAACTCGCTGCCCCAGCAGCCGGCTGGTCGGGGAACCGCCATACTCAAGCAATTCAAGCGATTCAAGCAGCCAAGCGTAAATTACCCATTGATCATGTCAATCGTCTCCATATCGCAACCCATTGCAAAGCCAGCGACAATTGAAGGCCCGAATATTCGTTCATACTCTGAGGGTTCGAAGGTCACGGTGGATCATCGGTCTCGCGGGGCCTGTGTCTATGTCCGGCAGTCGACCAGCGATCAGGTCCGGAACAATCTCGAGAGTCAGCGCCTGCAATATGGGCTTGTCGACCGCGCCCGGGATCTGGGCTGGGGCGATGTTGCGGTGATTGACGACGATCTGGGACGATCCGCCGGCGGCGCCGAGCGACCGGGCTTTCAGCGGCTGCTTGCCGCGGTCTGCGCCGGCGAGGTCGGCATCGTGTTCTCGAGCGAGGCTTCAAGGCTTTCTCGAAACGGCCGTGAGTGGCATACTCTGCTGGAGTTCTGCGCCGTGGTCGGCTGCCTTCTGGCAGACCGGGATACGATCTACGATCCCCGCCTTGCCAACGATCGCTTCTTGCTTGGTATGCAAGGGTCGGTCTACGAGTTCGAGCTGTCGGTATTGCGCCAGCGCTCCAGTGAGGCGCAATGGCAGAAGGCCGGCCGCGGCGAGTTGTTCACGACCGTTGCGATCGGCTATGTGCGGGTCGGGGATGGTCGGATCGAGATGGATCCGGACCAGCGAGTGCGCGACGCCGTCGCCCTGGTGTTCCGGAAATTCGCCGAGTTTGGGAGCGGACGTCAGGTGCATCTGTGGCTGCGCCAGGAAGGCATTGAACTTCCCGCGGTGCGGTACGGACCCCGAGGCCGGGAGGTCATCTGGAAGCTTCCGGTTTATAACTCCATCAAGAAGATGCTGGCCAATCCGGTCTATGCGGGCGCGTATGTGTGGGGACGCAGCATCACGCGGGTTGATCTTGCGGGTGGATCCAAGCGCATCGCGCGTGAACTCCGAAGCAACCCGGAGGACTGGCCGA
The DNA here is from genome assembly GCA_965222665.1 of Rhodobacterales bacterium. Classification (GTDB taxonomy): domain Bacteria; phylum Pseudomonadota; class Alphaproteobacteria; order Rhodobacterales; family CAZPXZ01; genus CAZPXZ01. The sequence continues at coordinate 1,583,170 of CBDCUM010000012.1, read as the reverse complement.
TCTTGATCGTGGATCATCATGACGGATATATCAGCTGGGAAGAATACGAGAGGAACCAGCGCATGATCGCCGACAACGCGGGCTCCCTGCCGTCGGCGCGCCGGGCGGTTCGCCACGGGAGTGGGATCCTTGCCGGCCTGTTGCGCTGCGGCCATTGCGGCCGCAAGCTCCAGGTAAACTATCGGGGAAAGAACAGCGCGCGGTACAAGTGTCGCGGAAGCGGGGACGAGGACGGCGGACGTTGTGTGTCGTTTGGAGCCCTGCGTGCGGACGAGGCTGTTGGCGAGGCGGTGATCCGTGCGGTTGAGCCACAGGGCGTGGAAGCGGCGTTGCTGGCGATCGAGGACGCGAACGTTGCGGCGTCGGAGATCGTGCAACAGGCACAGCGGGCGCTCGAGGAAGCCCGGTTCCGGGCCGACGAGGCGCGCTGGCGCTATGAAGCGGTCCATCCCGACAACCGCCTGGTAGCGGACAATCTGGAGCGGCTGTGGAACGACCGTCTTCAACGGCTGCAGGAGTGCGAGGACCGGCTGTCGCGTGCGCAGGCGCGGTCGCGGCGTCGGGAGTTGACGTCGGAAGAGCGGGCGGCCTGGTTGTCGATGGGCGCCGACCTTGAGCGCGCCTGGCGGCATGACGCGGTACTCCCGGAACTGCGCAAGCGCATCCTGCGCGCGGCTCTCGTGGAAATTGTCGTCACCGTTGAGGACAACATGGTCACGTTGGTACTGCATTGGCAGGGCGGAAGCCACACGGAACTGCGGGTGCGCAAGAACCGCACCGGCGAGCACCGGCTGGTGGCGGGCACCGAAACCGTGGAGCTGGTCCGTGAACTGGCCAGGGTCATGCCCGACCGGCTGATCGCGAGTTTCCTCAACCGCGCCGGAAGGAAGACTGGACAGGGAAACAGCTGGACGGTGGCACGCCTGCGGGCGTTCCGGTCTTGCCACGGCATTGCGGTCTATCGCGAGGGCGAAATGCGGGAGCGAAACGAAATGAAGCTGGAGGAAGCGGCACAATATCTGTCGGTGAATGAACGGACCGTGCGCCGCCTGATCCGCTGCGGCGCAATCCCGGCCCGCCAGGCCTGCAAGGGAGCTCCCTGGGTGATCGACGCGACTGCGCTTCCCAAGCGTGTGCAGGAACTCCCGCCGGCAGAAAATCTCCAGCAAGGAGCGCTTGATTTATAAGGACATAGAGAGGTGGTCACTATGAACCCGCTTCGTCCCGGACCAGCCGCGAGATTTCGAGACAAAGCACGATGCCGACCTTGCCGTTGGCGATGCTGCCCATGAGGCCCTGGAAGCCACTGCGCTCCGCGCTGCCGTCCCCGGTGAGGCCCTGATCCTCGTCGATCACCCGGATCCGCGACCGATCCCAGCCCAGCGCGACCGCGCGGTCGGACAAGGCATATTGCCGTCGCCCGCTCTCCCGGTTTTCCAGAACCTGCCGCGGCGAGGACTGCCGCACGTACAGCACGGCATCCCGCGAAAGATGGGCTGCGGAGACTTTGGGCGAACGTGCATCAGGCATGGTTTGCGCTCCGTTGTCTACCGCCAGGCAGCATTGCCTTGCGGACCAGGAGGACGGCCTCGGCCAAGGCGGCTTCCGGCACGGTTTCCGGGATGGTTGCGGACAGCCCGGGGCGCGGCGGCGAGGGAATGGCGGGCGGCCGCGGCACTGCTGCGGGGCATCCAAGCGCGTCCCGCATTCCCCGTTGCTCCAGCGCCTCCGTTGCGCGCAACGGGTCGCCATCCAGTGCGCGCCGTCGCCAATCCTCGTAGATGGCGGCGGAATTGCGGGGCAGAGGTCGACTCACGGAGCCAAACTTTTTTTTTGCCTTCGCTCCAGTGCCTTGTCGATCGCACGTGGATGGAGCTTGATCCCGAACTTCGTTTCGATCATCGGAGCCAGCCTTCGGGAGCCGACACGGCCGTACCTTTCGCAATACGAGAGCACGAAGTGCAGGATGGCAGGCGTGATCTTGTGCGGCCCACGCGGGCCGCGCTTCGCTGGCAGCAGTGCGGGCATGCCACCGCGGTCGAACGCATCTGCATAGCGCGTGCACGTCGGCGCGGAGAACCCGAAGCGGCGGGCGGCTTCCGGCGCATCCATCGATTGGCTGCGGGCTGCGCGCACCATCTCGTACCGGACCTGGAGCAGATCGCCGGGATCGAAGAAGCCGCATTCCCGGAACATCGGGTCGGTGACTCGCTCTGCCTTCCGGTTCAGCAGCCCCGCCTGGCGCAACCGCTCCCGCTTTCCCGAACCGTCGTGATCCGCTGTCATAGCCACCCTCCTTTGCTGCGTTCGAGAAAATAATACGCGAAGTGGGGAAACGATCAAGCCAGTACGCGCAAGTAATTGCTATGACTTGACTTTTGCAAATACATTCCATAACGGCACTTTCCCCGAATCAAGCTGGCGCACTAATTGTTTCGCATAAACGTAATTATTTACCAACCATCCGGACACCTTCTTTCCGGAGGCTGCGAACCTCTCCCGCCAAGCAAAGCAAATCATCAACGCGGAAGAGCGATCGACCCGCGGAAGCCTGCTCGAACGCATCCACCCGCCGCAGTTGCGTCCACGCAACGTCTGCAACTCCGTAGCAGGAATAGTGCTTCTCCGATTCCAGCAAGTACCGAACGCATATCCTGCCTGGCCGCACGATCCACCCCTCGAAGGGAAAGGTCCCGCCAAAGTGCGGATGCAGCGGGTGGGTGATGACAATCTCGCTGATGTTCACTCGTAGTTCATAACCTGCTCTCGTCATACGAGTCTTTGCCGTGAATATGCTCTCGCTGGTCCGGGTTCAGCGCGGCGACGGCTGCCGGGCGGGCCTCTGGCGGAGGCGAAATATTTTGCGTTGTAGCGCAACATGGTATCCGTGCGCGGGCAAGCTTGCCGGTCGTCAACCCCTGGCGAAATCCGGTTGGCTGTTGTTGCCCTATTGCGCTCGGCGCTGTAATCAAGCGCGCTTGGGCGCTGCCTTGAGGGTATCCCAGTTCACGCGGAGGCTTCCGTCGCCACGGGGTTCGAGGATGCCGAACTGACCGAGCTGGCGTAACCACCGAGAGGCGTTGCGGTTCACCATCAACGCCTCATAGTTGGTGTCGGGATCGCGATAGGGTGCGCGATCGCGCAGCATCATGTACAGGATCCGTGCGATCTTGTGCGCGGTGGCGACCAGAGCCCGCTTGCGTCCGCGCCGTGCAGCAATGCTCCTGGTGAAGCCAGCGAACTGGCAGTTGCTGGTTTTTGCGGCGGCATGCGCGGCTTCGACGAGGGTGGCGCGCAGGTGCCGGGAGCCCTTTCGGGTGGCACCGTGGCGGCGCTTGCCGGCGGTCCGGTTGTTGCCGGGAGACAGGCCGGCCCATGCGGCGAAAGCCTGGGCGGAGCCGAACACGCTCATGTCGGGACCGGTCTCGGCCAGGATCGAGGCAGCGGCCACCCGGTCGATGCCGGGCATCGTCTGCAGGATCTCCAACGCCTCCCGATGGGGCTCAAGGCGTTCCAGCATCATCGCCTCAACCGCGTGCAGCCGGATCTGAAGTGCGGCTTCGGCCGTCACCAGATCCTGGAGCATTGCGCGCTCCCAATCGGCAAGCGCGAAGGACAGGGCACTGCCGAGAGCCACGAGCTTGCCGCGAACATGGTGCGACAGCCGGCCCAGGATCACGTCCCGGGGATCGCCGGCGATCAGGCCGTCCAGCATGATCCGGCCATTGACGCCGAATACGTCGCTGATGATGCCGCCGATCCGCACGCCAGCGCGGTCGATCACTTTCTGCACCCGGTTGCGCACCCGTGCCCGCTCCTGGACCAGGCTGCGCCGATGGCGGCTGAGAGAGCGCAACGCAAGGAAGGTCCGATCCGGCACCAGGCTCGGACGGCCCAGTCCGAACTGACACACTCGCGCCAGCCAGCGACTGTCCTCGACATCAGTCTTGCGACCACGGAGTTGCTTCACGTGTTGCGCATGCAGCAGCTGCGCTTCGATCCCGGCTTCGCTCAGCCGGTCCCATGGCGCGCGCCAGTACACGCCAGTGCCTTCCATTGCCGCAGCCGAAACCTCATGCTCCACCAGCCAACCGGCAAGCTCCTCAAGGCCCGGCGGCAAGGCGCTGAAGCTCCTCGTCTCGCAGACCGGCTCGCCAGGCCCGTCGCAAAGACGCACCGTCGCGGTGATCTCCATCTTGTGCACGTCAAGCCCCGCGGCACGGGGGTGGACAACATGCAGCGCGTCATTCATCATGGCTCCATCTCCTCTGGAGAAAACAACAGGCGGGAGACGGAATGGAGGGCCGGGGGAGCACTCGCAGCGGCGCCGGATGGCGTCCCTGCGGTCGTTTTGCCGTTCGTTCTCGACTGCCAGGCAGCCGGATACTTCCAGGGGTTCGATGCCAGGCCATCCGGAACAGTTTCGTGACGTGGTCAAAAGCCAACACTAAGACATCGTTCTCGGTTCCGTCTCCCCCAACCAGAATAGCCCCGCAAGTCGTGAAATCGCACGACACGCACCCCTCCCGCAAATCGCGCCGAGCCCGGACCAGCCAGCATATTCATGTCCGGGGGTGCAAGATCTAACCGATCAGCATGAGAGTTTCGTGGCGCGACAGAAACTATGCCTGCCCGCGTCCACGAGCTATTGGATCAACGCGCTCGGCGGCAAGCCCTTCCTGTGCCTGAACAAGGCGCTGGATCCGACCATGACCCACGCGCTGGAGGCGGACATCCTGCCTGCGCTGGAGAAGCTGGGCATGCTGGGCCCGGAGGCGCCGGATCTCACCGCCCCGGATGCCGGCGAGCCCGCCCTGACGCTGGTCTTCGACCGGGAAGGCTGGAGCCCGGCACTGTTCAAGCGCCTCGCCCGGCGCGGCGTTGCGGTGATCACCTGGCACAAGGGCTTCAAGGGGGAGGACTGGCCGGAGGCGGAGTTCCGCAGTGTCGCGGTACCGATCCATGGACCGGGCACGACCCGCAGCGCCACCGTCCGCCTCGCCGAGAAGCGCGTGCAACTGAAAAAGGGGCCCGAGGTCCGCCAGATCCGCCGCCTGCTGGAAAGCGGCCGCCAGGTCCCGCTCATTACCACCCACTCCCGCATGCCCGTGGAGCAGATCGCCGGCGCCCTGTTCTCCCGCTGGTCGCAGGAGAACTTCTTCAAATATCAGACTTCCTGACCTCGAACTCGAGAGAGTGTCATGTTTTTGCACCCGCGAAGTGGGGCTCGGCGATTTTTCCGGGTAGTTCATAGACCATGTGCATGTTGGTACCGGGGAAGACGGTCCGTGTCTGGTTGAGTTCTTCGAGGAGGCTTGCGATGGCGTTGTCGCCGGCATCGCTGGCGGTGCCGAGTATGCGAACGCGGAGGATGCCGTTGCCGTGCTCCGGGATGACGTCGGCGTCGGCCCGTAGAAGTGCGCGCAAGTGCCGGCGGGGGCGCTGGATCTTGCCCTGGGTCTGGGCAACGGCGGGCATCATGCGGGTTTCAGCGCGGTAGGCGATCATGCGGATTATATCGAGGAGGAGTTTCTCGCCTTCGGGGAGCGCGTCGAGTGCCTCGTTCGTGTCGAGTTCGGCGACCGCGATATGTCGCGGTGTATCGCGGCGCTGCAGCTTGAGGGCTTCACGCTCGGCGTCGAGAGCGTCGCTTTGGGCCTGCAGGCGCCGGACGGCCTCTTCGGCTTCGCGGGTCGGGGTTCCCCTGGACAGGTCGGCGATCCGGTTGCGCAGGGTGCCAAGGCGCTGCCGGAAGCGCTGGACATTGCGGTCGATTGCGCGCCAGCGCGGGTTGACGATGCGGGCGTCGGGATCCTGTGCTTCCAAACCGTGGACCGCCAGCGCGTCGAGATTGAACTCCTCGCGCATGTATTTGAAGAAGTTCTCCTGCGACCATCGGGAGAACAGGGCGCTGGCGGCCCGCTCCATGGGCATGCGGGGGTCGGTGGTGATGAGGGGCACCTGGCGGCCATTCTCCAGCAGGCGCCGGATCTGGCGGACTTCGGGCCCCTTGCTCAGGATCACGCTCTTCTCGGCGAGGCGGACGGTGGCGCTGCGGGTGCTTCCCGGCCCGTGGATGGGCACCGTGACGGTGCGGAAGTCCGCCTCCGGCCAGGCCTCCCCCTTGAAGCCCTTGTGCCAGGTGATCACAGCAACCCCGCGCCGGGCGAGGCGCCGGAACAGGGCAGGGCTCCAGCCTTCCCGGTCGAAGACCAGCGTCAGGGCGGGCTCGCCGGCGTCCGGGACGGTGAGGTCCGGTGCATCCGGGCCCAGCATGCCCAGTTTCTCCAGCGCGGGCAGGATGTCCTTCTCCAGCGCGTGGGTCATGGTCGGATCCAGCGCCTTGTTCAGGCACAGGAACGGCTTGCCGCCGAGCGCGTTGATCCAGTAGCTCGTGGAGGCAGGCAGGCAGAGTTTCTGGCGCGCCACGTAATGCTTGGGCAATTTTCCCTTGCGGCCGGAATACACCTTGACGTGGCCATCCACCGACAGGGTCGCACACACGTCCGGTTCTTCCGCCATCCATCCCGCGGCCAGGGAAGCTTGCCAGTCCCGCACCCGTTGCACGTCTCGCCCCAACGCCTTGATCTTGCCCCGCAGCGTCTTCACCTCCGGGCAGCGGTCCAGGCCCAGGATGGCGCCCCATTCCCCGGGCGCCTGGTGCCGCAGTGCCTCCGGATTGCGCACCCGGGCCAGGGTGAGGAAGGCCAGGAACAGCAGAACCGTGGTCAAACCGTAGTATCCCTTGGGCAGCGACAGGAACTCCCGCGCGCGGTCCAGAAGCCCCTCCTTGAGCAGCATCGGCAGCCCGGCCAGCACGCCGCCGCCGGCAACCGCCGACAGCGGCTCCGCAAACTGCGGCCGCATCTCCGTCAGATGTCCCGTTGCCGCCAGCATCCGCCCCGCCGTGTCCCGGGTGCCCCGACCCATCGGCGCCTCGCGGTCGCGTGCGTCCCGTTCGCTCCGCTCCACCCTCGGCTCCGGCGCTGCCGCCGCCTGTGGCTCCGTCGACGCGACCACCGGCGGCTCCAGCACTGCCGTCGCCTGCGGCTCCGTCGACGCTGTCGCCTGCGCCGGCACGGCCCGGTTCGGCGTCCCCCCTCTGATAACACCCGACCGGCGGTTGAGGCTGAACGTGCTCGGCCGGATCCCCAGCTTTCGCGCAACCGCCCGGCCGCTCAGCCCCGAGGCCAGAAGCCGCTCCGCCTCCCGCGCCGTCGCGGCGTCGATCGCGCTCGGCCCGCGCCTCCGTCGCGGCGTAAGAAAACCGGCCTCGCCCTGCCTCCGGAGCTGGTTCACTGCCCGCTGCACCGTCGAACGGTTCACGCCAAACGCCGCCGCCAGATCCCTGCGTAGCACACCGTGCTCGGCAAACCGCGCAATCCGCAGCTGTCGCGCTCGGTTGTCCGAAACTTCGTGGGAATCGAACGGCGCCAGGTTGCTGAAGTAGACCCGCCGGCCGTCCTCGACCGCGTGCGAAAAGCAGGATTCGCCGATCTGGATCGCCTCGGCAGGAGGCATCGGAAGCGTGTTCAAGGGAGTCTCCACGGTCGATATCGGGTGCACAGTATTATAGCCACTCTCCGTAGATCGGTCAACCCCTCAAATGTCTCCTAACTGCTGGAAATCACGAGCAAAACGATCGCCAAGCCCGCCTTCAATTAGCGCACGAGGTCAGGAAGTCTGAATATATGCGCGAGGAGTTCAATCTCGACGCCCTCGTGGTCCGCGGCCTGGAGCCGCAGGATCCCGAAGCCCGCGTCGTCAACCCGCTCTGGCGCGCAATCGACCGAAATGTCAGCCGCTTCCGGCAACGCCTCGGCACCCTGCGCAACAGGATCGCCGATCTGGCCAAGGGAGCCCAGTCTCACCAGACCGCCGAAGCCGCCCGACGTCTCCAGGCCCGGATCGACGCTCTCGACGCCGAGCGTGAGGCGCTCAAGCAGAAGCGCAGCGACACGCAGCGCCACATCACCGTCGCCGAGCTCGACGAGCACCAGGCCCTGGATGCGCTTCCCGAAGGCGAGAAGCTCCTCCTCGACGTCATCCGCATGATCGCCTACCGCGCCGAAACCCGCATGATGCCTGTCGTCGCACAGGCACAGGGCAAGACACAGCGACCCCGCAGGCACCTGCGCGCGATCTTCCAATCCGACGCCGACATCATCCCGGAGCCCTCCAACGGCATCCTCCGCATTCGCATCCTCGGCACCGCCAGCGACGCCGGCGACAACGCCACTGCAGGCCTCCTCCAGGAACTCAACCTGACCCGGACGATCTTCCCACGCACCAACCTCCGGATGATCTACGAACTGCCCGGGAAAACGGCCGATCCGGACCCTTCGGGTTCAAATAGGTGAGCTCGATTCACTCCCGAGGTCCGGACATCTGAGGTTCGGTATTCCCGTCAGCCGGCTCTCGATGAAATCCGCGTCCCGACGGACCTCGTAGCGCTCGTCGACATATCGGATGAAGTCATCCTCAAGCCGGAGCTGGCTGATGCCGGATGCCAACACAATCACCGTCAGGGCCGATGCCGGCAGAATCCACTTGCGCCTCGCGATTACGAACCAGGATATCCGGTCCATTGCGAGGCTCAGGGCAGGTGGTTTCCTGTGCCGTGCGATTGGCAGAATGACGATCAGGGCAGGAAGCAAGGTCAGGGACAGGATCATTACGGCAAGCATGCCGAATCCAATGGCGGTCCCTGCTTGCCGGAATGGAGGAGAAATGGAGAAATTGAAGCAGAAAAAGCCGATCGCTGTCGCAAGGCTGGTTACGATGATGGGCGACATGTGTTCTACGAGCGCCATGCGGACCCATTCCTTGCGGTCCGCGCTCTTGACCATGTTCTGGCGGCAGGCGGACAGGAGATGGACCACGGACGCGACGGCGAGAGCCATGATGTGCAAGGGGATCAGGACGGTCACCAGGTTGAGTTGATGCCCCATCCACCCCAGCGCGCCGAGGCCGCATAGCGCCGACAGGAACGCCACCAGAAGAACGCAGAACGTCCCAGCGATGGAGCGAAGCGCAATGCCGACAATCAAAAGCAAGACGATCAGCATCGGGCCCAGCAGGTTCTTGCTGTCCTCTAGGCCGACCACAAGATAGATGTGGTTGATGAGAACGCTTCCGGACAGGTGAAGCCGGACATTCGGGAACCTGGTCTCGATTTGATCGCGCAAGCGGCGAACCGCATCGGTGATCTCGGGAATTTCCCCCGAGGGTTCCGCGTCCGGTAGCGTGAAAAGTACCGATACCAGGGTCACGTCCGCCGCCGGGTTGATCAGGTAGTTCAGCAGTTCGATTTGGCGCAGCGCGATCTCTTTCGCCTCGGCGGCTTCATCCGGCGTCACACTCGCCGGATTGACGACCAGATCGCGCACGATCATCTCGTCGGCTTCCGCGGCGGTGTGCTGGAAGTTGGTAATCGATGACACCCGCCTCACGAACGGCAGCCGCCATGCCTCGTCCGTTATTTCGCCGACCGCCCGCAGAATCTCGGGCTGGAAGATCTCCCCGTCGACGGCCTCGACTGCGATCAGGACGGATTCGCTCTTGTTGAATGTCACCTCGAACGCGTCGAGCGCCTGTCGATCCGGATTATCCTCGTCGAAGAAGATCCGCGAGTCCGCCGTCAGCGGCCAGATCGTGTCGATCCGCGCCAATGCAATCGCGGCCAGCACGATTCCCAGTACCAGCCACCACCATCGTGCACGGATGATGAAGTCGGCCACCAGGTCCGGCGTCGGAGCACGGAGCACGAGGCGCTACTCCCCGTTGCGGAAGGCCCGGTATTGCGGGACCGCAGTAAACATATCACACCGCAAGCGATTCAATCCGCCGGTTCACTTGCAGTAGAGGGGAACTCACAAATCCCTGTGGCGCGGTGTCTGCCAGCAGGGGCATGCAATTCTCGGACATTCGCGGCAGCGAAATGGCGCTCGCCCAAGTCATGGACCATCCACTGATCCCTCGCCCCACCGGGCAATCCGAACCGAGACGAACGGTCTCAGCCAACCCTGTCAGCCGGCAATTCGAACGTCGAGGGACAGAGCGGGAACCCCGTCCAAACGGCCTTGACCAAGGCCTCCTTCATTATTCACGGGCGGCAGAAAAGGCAGATTTTCTCCGAGCCCGGCGCCCGTTGTAGGGCAGCCCGTTCGTACTGTTCGAAGACAAGCTCCGCGACACCGGCAAAGTTCCGTCCGGCCTTGGGCCTTGCGCTCTTCAACGTCAACGCCTACTCGGCTCCTGAGCGAGTCCGCAATCAGTCCGTTCACACCGCTGTGCGCCACATTGAAGGGGATCGACACTCGATTCCCGCCGACGATGGCAATTGGTTTGCCACGAGAATCAAGTCCGGAGGCAAGCGGATAATTCCCGCAACCGAGAACGGAGCAAAGGCCAGATCGCGGTTCTGCTCGGCAAAGTGTGAACTGGTGCTTCGGCTTAACCGCGCGAAACCGTTCGTGGGCTCGATCTCGGCCGCTTCCAGCCAACCGGTCGCTTCACATTTTCGGGCAGGGTCCTACTCGAAATCGAAGTGGAAGACCAGAGTTTCTCCGGCTTCCGCGAACGGCGGCACCCCTGTCGGTCATCTTCCCGCATCACGCACTTCCGCGGGCGCCAGCACAACCTCGCGCAAGTATCCCCCGATTCCGCGCACACGGTTCCACTGCGCGGGATAACCGAGCGAGACCTCCTGGAACGGAACGCCATCGATCCAATGGGTTCCACGGATGTGCAGGTGCCCGTAGACAACCGCACGGGCATTGAACCGCTTGTGCCAGCCCCGAGTCCGCCGCGTTCCGCACCACGGAGTGAAACGCGGCACGCGGGGGAGAACCGCCAGTTTCTCCTCCAACGGAAAGTGGTTCACGAGAATCTTGGGAACGTCGGCCGGACACGCATCCAGCCGGTCCTCCGCCTCGGCGCACCGCGCCGCGCACCACGAGGCGCGGTTCGGGAATGGGTCCGGACGGAGAAAATACTCATCTGCGCACATGTTTCCCGCCCTCCGCGCCCATGCAACCACGGCGTCTGCCGCTACGTTTCGGGGGCGGAAACTGTAGTCGTACAGGAGAAAGAGGGGAGCGATCAGGACATCTCCCTCGAGATGGGGAAAGACGGGGTATGGATCCTCCGGGGTGATCACGCCGTGCCGCCGTGCGATCGCGACCAACCGAGTGTACAGAGCTTCACCCTGAAGAACGGTGGAACCGTTTCCCGTTGTCCAGAGTTCATGATTGCCCGGAACCCAGATCAACTGACTGTATTTGCGGTTCAGAGACTCGAAGCACCAGTCCAGCCGATTGCATCCATCGCTGACATCTCCGGCCAGAATCAGCCAGTCCTCCGGATGTGACGGGAAGGCGTTGATTGCCTGCCGGTTCACCGGATGGGACAGATGCAGATCCGAGAGGGCCCACAATTTCATCTGCGAGCTCCTCGATCTCTGGAGCGCCGGAAGTGGCCGGGTTCCGCTGCGCAGGATCGGGCCTCCGCCCTCCCCGCTGGATGCTTCAGGCGCCGGACGCCCCTCCGCGGACTGGTCCAGGGAGAACCCATCGGCCTACCGCCCAAGTCACTTGCAGGCCGCTGTCTCTCCCGCGGGCGGCGGCCTCACCCTGCTGGCCGCAACGGTGGCGACATTCTGCCGGGAATACTGATAGTTCGGCCACGCTTCTGTCCCCGTTACTTGCGGGAGCCGGTCAGCGACTCCTGCTTCACGCAAGACACTCGCGGACAAGAAGCTCAGCAATCTGCACCGCGTTCAGCGCCGCGCCCTTCCGGAGATTGTCGGACACGCACCACAGATTCAGGCCATGCTCAATCGACCGATCCCGTCGAATGCGGCTGACATAGGTTTCGTCGCGTCCGGCCGCGTCGATCGGCGTTGCGTAGCCGCGGTCCTCGCGACGGTCGACCACCGCCACGCCTGGCGCCGCCTTCAGTGCGCGCCGCGCGTCCTTCGCCCGAACCGGCCGCGCAAATTCGAGATTGATGGACTCGGCGTGACCGACAAATACCGGAACGCGAACGCAAGTAGCCGACACCCGGATTTCCGGATCGAGTATTCGGGCGGTTTCCGCCCTCATCTTCCACTCCTCCCGCGTGTCCCCTCCGCGCACGAACGCATCGATGTGGGGAATTACATTGAACACGATCTGCTTCGTGAACCGTTCCGGGACCGCCCTGCCGCTCATGATCGCTGCCCGCGTCTGGGACCAGAGCTCATCCATTGGCAGCTTTCCGGCCCCGGAAACCGACTGGTATGTGGATACCACGACACGCTTGATCCGGGCAAGATCGTGGAGGGGCTTCAGCACAACCATCATCTGCACCGTGCTGCAATTCGGGTTTGCGATGATTCCGCCGCAATTCGCACCCGGTTCCCGGTACGTGTGAATGGCTTCCGGATTCACCTCGGGTACGATAAGCGGGATCGCCGGGTCATATCGAAAGTGCGACGAATTATCGATTACGACGCTCCCTGCCTCCACCGCGTTCTGCGCATGCTCCCTGGCTACATCCGACCCGGCGGCAAACAGGGCGATATCGACTCCCCGAAAATCGAAACTATCGAGGGGTCGGCAACGCAACCGGGACTTGCCACACTGAACTTCCACGCCCACGGAGCGCCGGGAGGCGAGCGGAACAATCTCGTCGGCAGGAAACGCCCGCTCCGCAAGAATATCCAGCATCGCCCGGCCGACGTTGCCGGTGGCGCCTACAACCGCAACCCGGTACCCCATCATGCGAACCTACTCCGGTCTAGACGAGAGCGTCTACGGCGCCAAGGACCGCGTTGCCCATGCCACGCGAAGTGAGCGTGGCTTCGCCTGGAGCCGCAATGTCCGCTGTCCGTGCTCCGCTGCCAAGCGCGCGCGCCACCGCCTGCTCCAGCAGGTCCGCGGCCGCGGCATCGCTCAGCGAGTACCGGAGCGCCATGGCGAAGCTCTGCACCATGGCAAGCGGGTTGGCGATGCCCTGGCCCTCGATATCCGGCGCAGAGCCGTGGACGGGCTCGTAGAACGCCCTCCCCGGACTGCCGTCCATTACTCCGAGCGAAGCGGAGGGAAGCATGCCGAGGGAACCTGTCAGCATGGCGGCCTCGTCAGACAGAATGTCGCCAAAGAGATTGTCAGTAACGATCACGTCGAACTGCCTTGGATTCCGCAACAGCTGCATGGCGCAATTGTCGGCGTACATGTGGATCAGATCGACATCGGAGTATTCCGGGGCAAGAGCGGACACCTCCTCGCGCCAGAGCACGCCGGACTCCATCACATTTGATTTCTCGGCCGAGCAAAGCCGGCCGGATCGCTTGCCGGCAAGCTCGAAGGCAACCCGCGCAACGCGCCGGATCTCCGAGGAAGTATAGGACTGCGTATTGATTCCCCGGCGCTCCCCGTTTGGCAGCGTCTCGATCCCCCGCGGCTCGCCAAAATAGAGGCCGGAAGTAAGTTCCCGCACGATCAGGATGTCGAGACCCTCTACATGCTCCCGCTTCAGCGTCGACGCATCCGCCAAGGCGTCGAAACAGATCGCCGGGCGGAGGTTCGCGAAGAGATCCAGATCGCGCCGAATTCGCAGCAGCCCCCGCTCAGGCTTGCTGTCGAACGGAAGCGAATCCCACTTCGGGCCCCCACAGGCGCCGTGGAGTATCACATCCGCGCGCCTCGCCTTCTCCAGCGTCTCCTCCGTGAGGGGCGTTCCGTGCGCATCAATGGACGCGCCGCCAACGAGATCCTCCTCGATTTCGAATGCGTATCCACCGAGAACCTCGATCCGCTCGATGACACGGCGGGTCTCGTCCATGATTTCCTTGCCGATCCCGTCTCCTGGCAGCAACAGAAAGCTTGCGGTAGGCACGTATCAGTCTCCCCAAATCGGGCGTGTACAGGCCGGATTCATTGCCACGGATGCGCCGCCCGGTATCCGCTCTCAAATCGATCGATGTCCGCGGCGCGCTGCATGGTGATTCCGATATCGTCGAGACCGTTCAACAGGCAATGGCGTCGAAACGGGTCGACTTCAAATGATAACAGCCCGGCTTCGTTTCCCGCGCGCCGGATCTCGCATGACTCGAGATCCACCGTCACCGTGGCGGTGGCGCGATCGCACGCATCCTCCATCAGCGTGTCAACCATCCGCTCGGGCAGCATGATCGGAAGAATACCGTTCTTGAAACAGTTGGCGTGAAAAATGTCGGCGAATGACGGCGCGATGACGCAGCGGATTCCAAAATCCAGAAGCGCCCACGGGGCATGCTCCCGGGAAGAACCGCACCCGAAATTCTTTCCCGCGACGAGAAGCTGCGCGTTCCGGTACGGCTCTCGGTTCAGGACAAATTCCGGGACTTCCTCGCCGGTATCGGGATTCCTGCGCAGCTCCTCAAACAGGTTGGTGCCGAGTCCGGTCCGCTTGACCGTCTTCAGGAACTGCTTTGGAATGATCATGTCGGTATCAACATTGATCATGGGCAAAGGCGCCATGATCCCGGTCAGCGTGCGAAACGCCTGCATGAGGCCCCCCTTTGAATCATGGGCCGCCCCGCCGTCCGGGGAGCGGACGGCGGGGCGGCCATCGGAACAGATCAGGTGCAGTCGGCCACAGCGCGGCGCGTCATGACCCGGATGAGATTTGCGCGATAGGCGGGTGTGCCGTGCAAGTCGGACAACAGCCCATCCTCGGACACCTCGACGCCATCGACCGACTGCGATGAGAACGAGGCCTGCAGCGCTCCCTCCAGCCCGCGATGACGAAAAACGCCCGACTCGCCTGCGCCCGTTATGGCAACGCGCACGCCGCCGGCGCCGCGGGAAACAAAGGATCCCGTCAGCGCGAACCTGGAGGCAGGCTGGTCGAACTTCTGGTAGGCGGCCGCAAATGGTATCGGGAATCGAAGCGACACCACGATTTCCCCGTCCTCAAGCGCTGTCTCGAACAGTCCCGTGAAGAAGTCGTCCGCCGCGACCTCCCGCGCGGACGTAATCACCGTGGCGCCCAGTCCAAGCACTGCTGCCGGCCAATCCGCGGCGGGATCGTGATTGGCGATGGATCCGCCAAGCGTGCCCAGATTCCGGACCTGCGGATCCCCGATTCCTCCTGCCAGGGATGTGAGCGCCGGTATCGCGTTCCCCACCGCAGTCGAGCTGGCAACCTCGTCGTGGGACGTCGCCGCGCCGATGGTCAGGGATCCTCCCCCGATCTCGATGCCCTTGAGCTCGTCCAGATGGCGGATGTCCACCAAAGCGGTTGGCGAGGCAAGCCGCTGCTTGAGGGTCGGCAAGAGCGTCTGGCCACCTGCGATTGCGGTGGTTCCATCCCCCTTCAAGGTCGCCAGCGCATCGTTCAGCGAAGCCGGCCGGACATAGTCGAATGCATACATCGTCGATTCCTCCTTCCGTCGGCTCAGGCCGCCGCCTGCAGCGCGCTCCACACCCGTCCCGGAGAAGCCGGCATCTCGAGGTGGGTCACACCGCGCGACGCAAGCGCGTCGTGGACCGCGTTCATTACCGCGGCCGGAGCGCCGATTGCCCCGGCCTCCCCGCATCCCTTCACGCCGAGCGGGTTGTGGGTGCAGGCGGTCTCGCACGTGTCCAAGGTAAAGCTGGGCACGTCATCGGCGCGCGGCATGGCGTAGTCCATGTAACTCGCGCTCATGAGCTGACCAGCCTCGTCATAGACGCAATTCTCGACGAGCGCCTGGCCAATTCCCTGGACTAGCCCGCCGTGGACCTGGCCCTGGACGATCATGGGATTGATCAACACGCCGAAATCGTCGGCAGCGGCGAAACGGTCGATGGATACCGATCCGGTATCCGGATCGACCTCGACCTCGCAAACATACGTCCCGGCGGGAAAAGTAAAGTTCTTCGGATCGTAGAACGCCGTCTCCTCAAGCCCGGGTTCGACCGTCTCGATGGGATAGTTGTGCGGCACGTATGCCGCCAGCGCGACCTCGCCGAAGGCCGTCGACTTATCGGTGCCGGCAACCTTGAACACCCCGTCCTCGAACTCGACATCTGCTTCGGATGCTTCCATCAGGTGCGCGGCGATCTTCTTGGCCTTGTCCACGATCTTCTCCGCGGCCCGCACGATGGCCGAACCGCCGACAGCCGCCGACCGCGAGCCGTAGGTCCCCATGCCGAATGGGATCCGGCCCGTATCACCATGCACTACCTCGACCGCATCCGGGTCCACTCCGAGATATTCGGCGACAATCTGGGCAAACGCCGTCTCATGCCCTTGTCCGTGGCTGTGGGAGCCCGTGAGGACCGAAATCGAGCCCGTGGGATTGACCCGGATCGTTGCCGCCTCATACAGCCCGGCCCTGGCCCCGAGCGCTCCTGCAACCGCCGAAGGCGCGATGCCGCAGGCCTCGATATAGCTGGCCATGCCAACGCCGCGGAGCTTTCCGTTCTCCTCGGAAGCCGCCTTGCGCGTCGCGAATCCGGCGTAGTCCGAAATCTCGAGAGCGCGGTCGAGAACAGCCTCGAAGTCCCCGGTGTCGTATTGGAGTGCGACCGGTGTCTGGTACGGAAACTGGTCCGGCTGAATCAGATTCCGGCGACGCAGCTCTGCCCGTTCGATCCCGGTCTCCTGTGCCGCCGTTTCCACCAGCCGCTCGACGACATAGGCCGCCTCGGGCCGGCCCGCGCCACGATACGCATCGACCGGCACGGTGTTGGTGAACACGGCCCGGATCCGGCAATGGACTGCAGGAGTCGCGTACTGGCCCGCAAGAAGCGTCGCGTGGAGATACGTCGAAATGCTGGGCGCAAAGGTCGAAAGATAACTCCCCATATTCGCCATCGTGTCGACGCGAAGGCCGAGAAACTTCCCGTCGGAATCGAGCGCGAGTTCCGCGCTCGTAACGTGGTCCCTCCCGTGGGCGTCCGAAACAAACGCATCCGAACGGTCCGATGTCCACTTCAGCGGGCGTCCGACCTCCTTCGAGGCCCAGGTCAGGAATGCCTCCTCCGCGTAATGGAAAATCTTGGATCCGAAACCGCCACCGACATCCGGCGCAACCACCCGCAACTTGTGCTCCGGGATGGAGAGGACGAACGCGCCCATCAACAGGCGAATTACATGGGGGTTCTGCGAAGTCGTGTAAAGCGTGTAATCGCCGGTTCCGGGGGCGTACTCCGCGATTCCCGCTCGCGGCTCCATCGCATTGGGGACGAGCCGGTTGTTGCAGAACTGAAGCCGGGTCACATGCGCCGCCCCTTGGAACGCCGCGCTGGTCGCCTCCTCGTCCCCGATAGTCCAGTCATAGCAGAGATTTCCGGGGGCATCGTCATGCACCTGGTTCCCGCCCGAAAGAGCGCTCTCCATGTCGACGACGGCTGCGATTTCTTCGAGGTCGACATCGATTCTCTCGGCCGCATCGCGTGCCTCGTTCAGCGATTCCGCGACGACCGCCGCGATGGGATCGCCAACATGCCGCACCTTGCCCGAGGCGAGAATTGGATGCTTTGGCTCGCGCATCGGCTCGCCATGCCGATCCGTCACCTGCCAGCCACAGGGCAAACCGCCCAGCCCGGCAGCATCGATATCCGCCCCGGTAAATACCCGGAGCACTCCCGGCGCGGCTTCGGCCGCGGACGTGTCGACCCCGCTGATCGTGGCATGGGCGACCGGGGAACGCAGGAAATACACATGCGCCTGGCCCGGCCGGTTCAAGTCGTCGGTATAGGTTCCGCGCCCAGTCAGAAACCGGACGTCTTCGCGCCGCTTCAGTGCCGCGCCAATGCCTCTTTCGCTCATAGGATGCTCTCCCTAGGAATGCCGGCCGCCCGTTACCCGGCGCCAGCTGCCGCCTGGATGGACTTCACGATGTTCTGGTATCCCGTGCAGCGGCACAGGTTGCCAACGAGCCAGGTGCGGACCTCGTCCTCGCTCGGGCTGGCATTGCGCGCCAGCAGGTCCGCGGCGCTCATCACCATGCCAGGAGTGCAGAATCCGCACTGCAATCCGTGATTGTCCTGGAAAGCCTGCTGCAGGGTAGACAGCGAACCGTCTTCCCGGGCCATCCCCTCGATGGTTGCAATCTCTGCGCCCTCCGCGCTGGCGGCAAGCACGGTGCAGGCCTTCACGCTCTTGCCGTCCATGTGCACGACGCACGCACCGCACTGGCTGGTATCGCAGCCCACATGGGTTCCGGTCAACCCCAGATCCTGGCGCAGGAATTCAACCAGCAGCGTGCGGCCCTCGACATCCCCCTCGACGGATCGGCCGTTCACGGTCATCGAAATTCTTGGCATTCCATTGGTCCCCTCTAGCAACGCGAACGCGTACTCGCACGCATAATGCGCAATCCGCCCAACGGGGTCAACCGAATGGATCCGCGGGTGCCGTATCCTCCGCTACATCGCCACGCAGGCGGCAGTCCGAGCAACGATCCGCGGACCCAAAACCATGGCTGGCAGTCGTCGCGGATGCCGCCGATGCGCATTGCCCCTGCAAAATCCAGCTTGGCGCGGGAACCGCGGACTCCGCCCCATGCGTACCCCGTCCTGCCGCTTAGGGTTCGTCAAGAAATAACCGCTTGGCATTGAGGAGTCGGCAAGAAGGTATAATTCCACTCGCCATGGAACTCTGCGCGCCGGATGTCGAGGTCCTCCATTTGGGCATCCTTGATCGCCACGCCCTTGGGATAGTCGTTGTCGTCCACGTCGCAATAGACTTTGAGGCCGGTGCTGGTCGTGGTGGCGCCGATCAGACTGACGATGGTTGCGAGGGTTCGCAGCGGCTTGCCGCGCCAGTTCTGGCTGATGAACGAGAACAAGCGGTGTTCAATACGGTTCCATTTGCTGGTTCCGGGCGGCAGATGGCAAACCGTGATCTCGAGCCCCAGTTCGCGGGCGAGTTCCTGCAGTTCAACCTTCCAGAGCCGAACCCGAGCTCCGTTGGAGCCGCCACAGTCGGCTGTGATCAACAGGCGTGAGGCCCCGGGATAGAGTTCCTGTCCCAAACGCAGCCACCAACGCCGGATACTCTCCACGGCGAAAGCAGCCGTGTCGTGGCTGATGCCGACATTCACCCAACCGATATTGTGAGCCACGTCATAGACCCCGTAAGGCGCCGCCTTGCCGAGCTTCTTGTCGGGGAAATCATGAACATTGACCTCCTCGGGCCGGCCCTTTGGCCGCCACTCACGGCCGCCGTTCCTGAAGTCTCCTACCAGTTCCTTCTTCTTGGTGTCCACTGAGATCACCGGCTGCCGGCCGGCGAGGAAGTCCGCGACCTGATCGTTGATGTATTCGAACTGGCCGTCGCGATCGGGAGGATCCGTGCCCTCCCGTGTCTTCGCATTTCCCTGAAGCGTGTAGCCGAGCTGCACGAGAAGCTTCCCCACCAGCGTGCGGGAAACCGAAAAACCCTGCTCCTTCAATGCGTTCGAAAGGCGGCGGCAGCTCTTCGAGGTCCAGCGCAACGGACGTTCGGGATCGCCCCGTGCCGTGGGTTCCACCAGCGCCTCAAGAGCGCTCAGCAGTTCCGGTTGCTTCTCCGTCTCCGGCTTGCGCCCGCCACCGGGACGGCGAACTCGGCCGAGCTCGCTCGGCGCCGTCTCCCCGCTGAGTTCCCGCAGTCCCCGGCCAATGGTCGAACACGCCACCCCCGTGATCTCGGAGACAAGCCTGATCCCGCCGCGCCCAAAGCTTCCCGCCTCGGCCGCCGCCAGCAACCGCCGGCCCCGCTCGTCAAGATACGGAGCCAGAGCCTCGTATCTATATTTGATACCATCCGGGTTGTCCATTCACTATATATAGAGGACATACCCATACTGCGGAATCCCCCTTCAAACCATCCACCCGATCACTCCGTGATCAGCACCAAACTGGCCGGGATCATTCCGTCATCCGCGCAAGCGCCAGGAGCCCGCGGCGGTCTTGGAACACCCGGGCGAAGCGGTCGGACCGGAGGCCTGCGCCAAGACCGCTCAAACTTCCACGTGCATCCACACAAAGAGAAGGGTGGCATTGTACCGGTTCGGCCATTCTTCCGTCCCTTGCCGACAGCGCCCAATACCGCACCCGGCCGGCCCGTCGATTGCCGATTTCGAAGAAACGCAACCGTCGCACATGCAAGCGCAGTGGTCACCCCGAAAGCCGATCGGACGGACTCCGAATGTCATCCTTGCAAAGAGTTGCGCCCACCAGGAAGCCGCGAGACGCTCAATCAAGAATTCGACAATATCCGATTCGATAGTTCGTGGACGGGCCCTTACCAGGAGGGAGGGCAACTTCCTGCGGCGCCGGTGGTTCACCGGCCGCGCCGGCGCAAATCAGCCCGACGGCTGCGGCACCGGTTTCGTTCCGGGTCACGCGGAGACGGTGCGAACCTATCCCGCTCCCGCATCCACGGAAGCTGCAGCTTCCGCCTGGCCGTCGCCCTCCGGCGCAAGAGCCGCGCTGAAACGCTCGAAGAACGCCTTCGAGGTCGATTTCGCAAACGCGCTGACAAGGCGCGAACCGAGCTGCGCGATCTTGCCGCGGATCTGGACCTCGACTTCGTAATCCAGCCGGGTTCCCCCGTCTTCCTCGGTAAGGCGCACCTGCGCCTCGCCGCGCACCGAACCGGCGGCGCCGCCCTTACCCTGGCCCGAGATGGTGTAGCTTTCCCCATCAACGATATCCGAAATCGAAACCGTCCCCTCGAACCGGGCGTTTACGGGGCCAATCTTGCGCTGGATCACGGCGTCGAACCGGTTCGGCTCCGAGTTCTCCAGCGATTCGCACCCCGGAATGCAGCACCGGAGCGTTTCCGGGTCATTCAGCGCGCACCAGACTTCACCGGGAGCCGCTGCTACAAAAACGGAATTCTCGATCTTCATGTTCCGACCCCATCCAGCCAGCGCTAACCGCCAGACGAAGGTTCGCGCCAGTCGCCATCATAGCGCCGCAACTGCTGGCTCCTTACTCCCCGAAACGACGCCCTGCAGGCCCGGGAAGCCGGACCGTCCGCAAGCAACCGGCACCGGCCCGTGCCTTCTGCCGCAGACCGTGCATAATGGCATGATCAGCCCGCTGCCGGGTGTCCCTGCCCTGCCGGACCGGACTGTTCCGACGCCGAGGGCGTTCCCGCAAGTCGATCGAATGCCGAGGACGCTGCCATGCGCGACATTCCGCAACTCACTTTCGACCACGGCGAGGAAATCCAGCTACTGCGGGAGACGATCGCCGACTTCGCTCAACGCGAGATCGCGCCGCTCGCGGAGGAGATCGACCGCGAGGATCGGTTTCCGCACTTCCTGTGGGAAAGAATGGGCGCACTGGGTCTGCTCGGTATCACCGTTCCGGAAGAGGACGGCGGAGCCGGAATGAGCTACCTCGCCCATGTCGTCGCCATGGAAGAGATCAGCCGGGCATCCGCCTCTGTCGGCCTGTCCTACGGTGCGCACTCCAACCTGGCGGTCAACCAGATCCGCCTCCACGGCACCCCTGAGCAGAAGGCCCGGGCGCTGCCCGGCCTGATTTCCGGCGCATCTGTGGGCGCACTGGCCATGACCGAGCCCGGCTCTGGATCCGATGTGGTCTCCATGCGGCTCCGCGCGGAGAAGCGAAACGACCGGTACGTGCTGAACGGTTCAAAGCTGTGGATCACCAATGCACCGGACGCCGATTTCCTCGTGGTGTACGCAAAGACTGATCCGGATGCCGGCTCACGGGGAATCACGGCCTTTCTGATCGAACCCGGGATCAAGGGTTTCCGGACCGGCCGGAAAATCGACAAGCTCGGAATGCGTGGGTCGCATACCGGAGAACTGATCTTCGAGGATTGCGAGGTCCCCTTCGCCAGCGTGCTCGGGGAAGAAGGGCGCGGCGTCGAGGTGCTCATGTCGGGCCTGGATTCCGAGCGTACAGTTCTGGCTGGCGGTCCGCTCGGCATCATGTCGGCCTGCATGGACATTGTTGTGCCCTACATCCACGAGCGCCGGCAATTCGGCCGCGCAATCGGGGAATTCCAGCTCATGCAGGGAAAGATGGCGGACATGTATACCGCCTGGAACGCAACGCGCGCCTATGTGTATGCCGTCGCACAGGCCTGCGACCGGAATTCCGCGATGCGCATGGATTCTGCCAGCGCGATCCTCCTGGCGGCCGAGCGCGCAACCTGGATGGCCGGCCAGGCAATCCAGACGCTCGGTGCCATGGGCTACGCGACCGAGTCCGCAGCTGGCCGCCTCTGGCGCGACGCGAAATTGTACGAGATCGGCGCCGGAACTTCCGAAATCCGCCGCTACCTGATCGGCCGGGAATTCTTCGAGAACACAGCATGAGTGTGATCCGCAGTGCCGTATCGACACGCTCGGAGGAATTCCGGGCAAGGGGCAAGGCGTTGCGAGCAGAAGTGGAACTGCTTCGAGAACGGCTGGCCAAAGCCGCGAAGGGAGGCCCCGAGCGGGCCCGGAATCGACATGTCGCACGTGGAAAGCTCCTTCCGCGCGAGCGTGTGGATCGGCTGCTGGATCCAGGAAGCCCCTTCCTGGAGGTCGGGGCGCTCAGCGCCTGGGATCTCTACGGCGGCGAAGCCCCATCCGCCGGAATTATCGCCGGCATCGGCAGTATCGCCGGACGTGAATGCGTCGTCGTCGCGAATGACGCCACGGTCAAGGGCGGGGCCTATTTCCCGATGACGGTGAAGAAGCACCTCCGGGCACAGGAGATCGCCCGGGAAAATGAATTGCCTTGCGTCTACCTGGTGGATTCCGGCGGCGCCAACCTGCCCTTCCAGGAGAACGTGTTCCCCGACAGGGAGCATTTCGGGCGCATCTTCTACAACCAGGCGCAGATGTCCGCAGCGGGTATTCCGCAAATCGCCGTGGTACTCGGGTCCTGCACCGCAGGAGGCGCGTATGTACCTGCCATGTCGGACGAGACCGTGATCGTCCGGAACCAAGGCACGATCTTCCTTGGCGGCCCGCCCCTGGTCAAGGCGGCGACCGGAGAGAGCGTTTCGGCCGAGGACCTCGGAGGCGGAGACCTTCATACGCGGTTCTCCGGTGTGGCCGACCATCTGGCCGAGGACGATGCCCATGCCCTTGCGCTTGCCCGGCAAATTGTCGGCCGCCTCGGTAAGGGCTTCCGCGCAAGCGTGGATGCGGTGGAGGTGGAGGATCCGCTCTACGACCCGGAAGAGTTGTACGGCGTGGTGCCCCGCGACCTCAGGACGCCGTACGATGTTCGCGAAGTAATCGCCCGTATCGCCGACGGCTCCCGGCTCGACGAGTTCAAGGCACGGTTCGGAAGCACCCTCATCACGGGTTTCGCACGGATTCACGGGCTGCCTGTCGGTATTCTCGCCAACAATGGGATCCTGTTCTCCGAATCGGCACTCAAGGGGACGCATTTCATCGAACTCTGCTGCATGCGCGGCATCCCGCTGGTGTTCTTGCAGAATATTGCAGGCTTCATGGTTGGTCGGAAATACGAGGCGGCCGGAATCGCAAAGGACGGCGCGAAGATGGTGCACGCCGTATCCAACGCGGCGGTTCCAAAATTCACCGTGCTGGTCGGCGGCAGCTTCGGTGCCGGCAATTACGGCATGTGCGGGCGGGCCTTTCAGCCACGCTTCCTTTGGACATGGCCGAACTCCCGCATCTCCGTGATGGGCGGGCGGGAAGCGGCAGCGGTGCTTGCAACCGTGCGCCGCGATGCCCTCGAAGCCAGAGGAGAAGAATGGAGCGAAGAGGAGGAGAACGCCTTCCGGGCACCGATTCTGGATACGTTCGAGACCCAGGGAAGCCCCTACTACGCCACTGCCCGCGGATGGGATGACGGAATTATCGATCCCGCGGATACGCGCCGCGTGCTCGCCCTTTCCATCGCGGCCAGCCTCAACGCCCCCATTCCCGAGACCCGGTTCGGCGTATTCAGAATGTAGAGTCGATTCCGCGACCTGTCTCGAGCACGCGCAGGTCAGGCTCCGCTGGCGGATCTCCACTTCCCGTCAGGCCCGTAGCGGCGACCGGGGCTCTCGAGGCCGCAGTTCTGGCGCCTGCGAAGGCGTAAGGCCCTGTTTCGGCGGTATTGCCTGGCAGCAGGCTACAAAGGGGCTGTCTCCCGTGGACGGGAAGACCGCACCGCCGAACGCACGGTTCGCAACGGGCAGCAGACATCGTGCGCGCAATTTTCCTTATGGGATAACCAGATCCCACAGCGTGGATCCAGGCGGAAGCTCTCCTGGCGGTTCGGCGCAAGTCCGGCTGGCGGGCGGTCATTGCGGACAACGTCCGTGGGAATTACGTTTGGGCGAGCCCAGAGCCAGCGATGTTCGAGGGAGCAAAGAGTGATGGAAGCGATTGCCGACTTTTTCTGGAGGCTACGGTCCGGAGAACCAGGCCCGGAACAGATTCCAGGCGAGGCAGTTCCGGCTACGCTTGCAGACGGATACCGTGTGCAAGCAATTCTGGTGGAACGAATTCTTTCCCGCATGGGCAACGGCCATCCGATCGGCTACAAGGTCGCCTGCACAAGCGCTGCGGCGCGAAATCTGCTGCGCACCGACGCCCCGATATTCGGAAGGCTTCTCTCCCCTTTGTGCTGGTCAAGCGGCAAAGTGTTCTCCGCCAGCCAATCTCCAACTCTTGGGATCGAACCCGAGTTCGCTTTTGAGATGGCAGAAGATGTTCCGGAGCGGGCCACCCGCTGGGACCGCGATACAGTAGCCCCGTTTGTTGGCAGGATGATGCCCGCCATTGAATTGGTCGGGCACTGTTTTCATCACTGGTCAGCGTATTCGGGTCCGTCGCTCGTAGCGGACAACGCCTTGAATCGCGGATGGGTTCGCGGTGCGGCCACGGACACATGGCAGAAAACGGACTTGTCGGCTCATCCGGTGACACTGGCAGTCAACGGAGAGCAACGCCTTGCGGGGAGTGGCGCCAACGTACTCGGACACCCTTTGAACGCGATCGCGTGGCTCGCGGGCGAACTACCCGCACATGGTCTTTGCCTACGCAAGGGAGACCTTGTGACGACCGGGGTGTGCACGGACATTTACGAGACCGGCGCGGGAGAAACCGTTCTAGCGGATTTCGGCGCCTTGGGCACCGTAACCGTTTCCGTGACCGACTAGTGCGTCAACCTCTTTGCATTGATGGATTTGAACAGTTCAGATTGATGCGCTTGCCGGCTGCCTTGAACCTCCGGTCGACAGACTTGTTGTGAGGATTGCGCCCCTCCTGTGGCGCAGTGGTCTCGCGACAGGCACTGCCGCGAACGTCCCGCGGTCCCGATCACTGCCATATCCGGCAAGCTTTCGCGCTTCAGGGCGTTGTGGATTTCCCGGTGCTGCCCGATGCACCGCGCGCGCCGCGGCTTCCGACCGCACGATCCCGGCCTAGCCGGCCTCCGGCGCGCCTATCGGCCCTTCAGCGAGCACCTCCATTCCGGAAGACGTCGTCAAGCTTCCGCGCATCGAACAGGGCATCCGCCCACGCGTTCAGATCCGGCAGCGGCGCCGACCTGACCTTCACCTCCACGCCCTCGGGAATGGCACCGAATCGCTGTCGAAACAGGCGAAGCAGAAGATCCGCTCTTCCTTCTGCCTTCCCTTCTGCCTTCCCTTTGGCCTTCCCTTTGGCCTCGCCTTCGGCCTTCCCTTCGGCCTTCCCTTCGGCCTTCCCTTCGGCCTTCCCTTCGGCCTTCCCTTCGGCCAAGGCTTCCAGAATCAGCGGTTGCGTGATCAGGTCCATGTCGATCTCCCTGGCTTTCAGACCCGCGTCGAGCGCCAAGTCGCGCAGCGTCTCCTTCATCATAGCGGATGTCGCCAACGCGTAGGAGAGCACGTATTCCAGCGTCCGCGCGTCGATCCGGCGGCCCGCCAGGTCCGTGCTCCAGATCCGCCGCAGCTCATCCACCGGGTACGGTGTCCGGCAGGCGATGTTCATCATGCCGACCATGGCGCGGGATACAGGCTCCCGGGAGAGCGCCTCGTAGGGGATCCTCCGGGTGATCCGCGCGAAATACCCTTCAACCCAGGTCAACTGCCGCACGATGTCGACCGCACTGCCGGTTTCGTCAATGGCTCCGGTCAGGTTCCGCGAGCGCCTCCTTGTGCTGAAGACGAACGGAACGGCCCAGGGCATGTCCTTCCCGGCGAATGGCGCCTGCAGCACGCGCAGGCTGGCGGCCACCTGTCCCGGCGTGCCGGGGCTCGGACTCGAACTGTGCTCGATCGGGGTCACGGCATTCGGCTTGTCCAGGGTACCGCCAACCAGGTACACCTTGTCCGTGCGGAGCTGCCTGAGGTTGCCGCGCACCAGCGACGGGTCGATGGGGCGCGCGGGTTCGCCCTCCAGCATCCAGCGCAGCGCATTCGGCCAATGGGCGTGGATCAGCGCGTTGGCGCGCTCGCTGTCGCTGAGGATCGCACGGAAGAACGCGTCATGACAGTGGCGCGTGATGTCGTGGAGTGCGCTTGCATCGGGCTGGGGCATCGCCGGCATGGCTCCTGGCTGCGATCGGGAATGCCCTGCCGGCGGCACGGCGCCCGGGCCGGGTCGAGCCTTGCGGCCCGATCCAGGCGGCGCAACCCGGAAGCGGCCCCATTCCGCCGGGGCGGCCGGTGTTCGGTGAACCTTGCCGGTACGGCTTCCGGCCGCATGCCGAACACAACGGGGAACACGCGGAAATGCCGGCATGGGAAGAAATCTCCGGAATTCGGTTCCAGAAATGACGCGCAATGGGACGCGGAGGCTCCGCCCCCCGGTTCCCGCGTAGCCCCCGGGGGGTCCGAATCGCGGCGTTGCAACGCGAATCGGAACGTGGCGGGGACGCAGCAGAGCCACTCCCCGAGCCATCAATACAAAGCAGCCGAGCCACTAGCGGCCTGGCACACGGTTCTGCCTACGGTATTCGCGGCCCCTCCTTGCAGACCGAGCCATCCTCGCCGAAACCGTTGCAAACTGAGGTCACTTAAGGACCCCCACCACAGCCACCTTAACGGTGCTGCAACCGACTGCGGGCCGAGCCAACGGGAGCCCGACTGACGAAATCGCGCCCAGGCCCATCAGGCCGGTGCAGACAAACCCGCCCCGACAGGACCCTCGCGAGCCCGCGGCCTGTTCCCCGCTTTCCGCCGACCGCCGGCACGCCAGGCGACAGGCAGCCACTGCCAGAGCGCACTCTCCCAGCTCCGCGTACCCCGGTGCTTCACTTCGGCGCTCAAGGGGCGAAACCGTTCAGACGGCGTTCCAACCGCTCATCACGAAACCGGTTGCGTGCCTTGTGGAAGAGCGGCCGCGATTCATCCAGTCCGGGGTCGGCCGGCTGGCTGATCGCGGACATTTCGAGGCATTCGCCGGAATTCGCGACGAAGCTTGCGGACCCGCATATCGGTGATCTGTCGCCCGAAGTCATCCGGAGCCACCTCAAACTCCTTCCGAACTACGAAAGGTACAGGAGGCAAGCGCGGCGCCAGCGCTAGGACGTGACCGTGACCTCAGGGCGCGACCCAAGCATTCGGCGCTGCTGCGGGACCTTCAAACTGACTCCAGGAACTGATCGAGAAACGCTTCGAGCCACCCATCGCTTGTGCCCGCGTAATGCGCATAGCCCTCGAGCTGGATCTCGCGGTCTTGCGCATTGGGGAGCCCCAGCCTCTTCGATCCGGCATCCGAACCACACCACCTCTTGATCATTTCGCAGGTCATCTCGGGATGGAATTCGATGCCGTACACATGGTTCCGGTATCGAAACGCCTGACCGGAAAACGCTTCGCTCTCGGCGAGGTGCACCGCATCGCTCGGAATCTCAAAGGTCTCGCGGTGCCATTGGTAGAACATTGTCGGCGCCCCGAGAAACCGCGTGCAGCGCCCGGTTGGCCGCACCTCGTAGTAGCCGATCTCGACCAAGCCCTTCGGGTGGCGGCCCACCCGCGCGCCAAGCACCCGGGCGATCTCCTGGGCTCCGAGGCAGATCCCGAGCAGGGGCTTGGCGCTTGGCAGCGCGATCGATTCAATCCAGTCGAGTTCCGCGCGGATGCCGGAATCGTGGTCGTCGTTCGCACTCTGAGGACCGCCAAAAACGATGACCGCGGAATACGCGGACAAATCGGCGGGCAAGGATTCGCCGTGACACGGCCTCCGGAAGTCGAACTCGAAGCCGCGGCCGGCAAGGCGCTCGCCGACCTTGCCCGCCGTGGAGTTGCGGCTGTGAAATACGGCCAGAATTCGTTCCGGCATTGCGCTTGCCTCATAGCGTGATAGGCGGATCGAATCCACAGCCGACCGGGCGGGCGGGACCTGTCACTACCGCACAGTTGACGCAGAGATCATTGGCGAGTTTCGCGGAGCATTCCGGCCCTTCTCATCCGTTGGAGTGCGGCAGTGTCTTGCATGAGGTATGTCATTCCTGTCCAGAGTTTTGCGGTACCGGGCATTGGCTGTCGTTTGGATGGGATGAAGCCGACATATCGACCGAGATCGATGGCGAAGGTTCGGAGGTCGGGGATATAGTCGGGCGGAGCCCGGCAGCGGATCACGCGGTAGTCGTACAGGCCCAGATAGAGCATGAAGATTTCGTCTCGGGACATGATCTCGTCGGCGGGCCTGTCAGGGGTTTCCCTGGCGGCGCGATCCAGATCGAACACGCGCCACGCGGTGATGGCGTCGAACGCGAGGCACTTGCGCAAGTCCTCGGCATCGTCGAGGCGGCGGTCCTCGATGCGGGTTCCGGTCTTGAGGACGCGGAAGAACTCTTCGATGGACCAGCGCGTTTCGTACCACTGGCGGATGCGGTCGGCCCATTCGGGCGTGGCCTCGCCTTCGGAGCAAAGCAGCAGCCAGCGGAGTGGCTGGCGAGCGCCGGACGGCGGGTTGCGCTCGGCAACGAGCACGGCGGTCATGGGCAGCGTGTGCGGCGACTTGCCTTCGGGCGCGATGAGTTCGACGCGAGCGATGCGCAACGCCAGCACGGCCTTGCGCTTCTTGCGTGCCGCCCTGCCGCCCCGCGCGGAAATCTCGATGCTGCGCGATGCGCAGGGCGGGAGAGTGTCCATGTGCTTGCCGAGGTCCACCTTTTTGCCGTCCACCAGCACCTTGCGCTGTTTCGAGCGGCAGGCGCGCACCAGCAGGCCGGCGGCGGCGGGATCCTCGGCCTGGCGGGCGTACAGACCCCAGATGTCTCCCTCGCGGTCGGCGACGGAAATGACGCGGGTGTTCGAGCAGGCGTGTCCCACCGCCGCCGCCTGCTCCAGCGAGCGCAGCCAGCGGGCGCTCTCGGGCTCCTGCGCCACGCCCGGTTCCCGGGCGGCCTTGGCTTCGACGCTTTCGCGGAAGTCGCCCTCAAGCGCGCAAACGCCAAGCGGGCGCCCGCCCTGTGCCACCGCCAGCGTCGTATGCACGGGAACCCCCACGGTGCCCTTGCCGCCGCCGCCCAGCGCCGCCAGCCCGCTGGTCGCGTCGCGAAGGTTGTCGTAGTTCACCATGGTGGTGTCCTGCACCATCAGCACCACACCCGCATGCCGGCAGCGCTCCACCGTTGTCTCGCGATGCCCCTCGAGGATGTCGTCCACAGCCACCCTTTCGTTCGAAAGCAGGCGGTACGCAGCCTCCTGCGATGCACGGTCCGGAAAGATCTCCGGAAGCGGCGTTCCCGGACGCTTCTCCCAACACCGCCCCATCTCCTCGATCCGGCGCCGCACCCGCCCGTCGGGATGGGTGCCCCGGCCGAACTCGCGCTCCGCCCAATCGGCGTCGGCGCCAAGATGCAGCGATCCCATCCGCCCCGCAACCCGCTCCGGCTCCTCACACAGTGCTTCCCGCCAGCCCGCCTGCAGCGACTTCATCCACACCCGGCGCACCGGCCCCGCCCCGCGCCGGCCCGGCGGGCGTCCCGATGTCGCGCCAGCATCCTCCCAGCCCGCCGCTCGGTACGAGGTCCCGGCATGCTCGGGGCCGACATAGCTGTACGCCAGCACCGGCCGATCACCATGCCGTGCCTCCCAGTCGTCCGCAACCCGACCTGTCGCCTGCGCCAGCACATGCGAGGCAAGGTCCGCAACCCGCACCGAAGGCAGAAGCAGGAAGCGGTGGTTGTTCACCATCCGCCCCAACCCCGCGCAACGGGCTCGCGCACTCCAGCCGATATACCGGTCCCGCGCCTTCTGGTGCCAGCTCGCCGCGCAGAAGCCGATCCCACCCAAACACCCGAACCGAGACGATATCACCAGATAATTCAACGCTTTGCCGGGATGCCGCGGAACCCCCTCCGGATGGTGCGACGCCATCATCGAACGGAAGCGCCGCGAACCCTCGCGACCCTCGGCCGGTTCCAGCGACACCGTTCCCAGAGCCGATAGCGTCGTCTCCACATGCAGGTCTGGATGCGACGGCAATGCATCCCCCGCTGGCGGCGGCGCTGCCGCCGCCGGAAGCTTCAACCCCAGTTGCGACGCCAGCCTCGGCAGGATCTTCCGCGCCGACGAAACGCACGGCTCGCCCCGCGCGTTGCGCCAGTTCGCGCGAGCGCACAACTCGCTCGCAAGCGCGCTCCGGCTCGCGCCTCCCTCAAGGACCGCGCACTCAAACCACGAAAGAGTTTCCGCGCAAAACTGTCGCAAGCCAATCTGCATGCATCATGTGTGCCACACAACACAGCCCGTGTCAACAGTGTGATAGTGACAGGGGCGGGACAGCCGCGTCGCCGACCTCTCCGGTCGACGATTCCGCGGACACCGGATCCGCGCGCCGGCCGTGCCCGCAAGGCCCGGAACCGTGTTCTACCCTCCAGCCGACTGAACGTCCATCCCGGTCCCGACTTGCGGCCATCCCCGGTTGCGGGAAACCGCAGCCTTCTGCGGCGGCACCTCGCTTCGGGTAGCGATCACTGGGGGAGCGGCGGACCTCACTTCGCGCCAGCAATCGCGGAAACCCAAGGGCCCGGGTCCGTGCCACGACGCTGAACCGTCCCCGCCGGATGACGAACCGTGCCGCCCTTCTCGCGTCCGCTCCACCCGTGGGAGCGAGTTGCCGGTCGAATCGCCGGGGCGGCACTGCTGGGTCCGGCATCCCGGGTGTGGGGTCCGCCCCGGAAAGCCGGCTGAGCAACACGTGCCGGTCGGGCGCATACGCGCTTGCCAAACCGGCACAACGCGCCCTTCCGCCGAGAATGCGTCGATGTTCCGCAATTGACCCCTCCCGAGAGGCTGCCTATCGTTCCCGCCGGGCCCGGCTCCCGGGGCGCCCTGGATGAATGTCGGGGCGAAATGCGCTGGCGGCGCATTCGCTCCCCCGTGGGAAGGCCGGCCTGCAAGCGGTCCCTCTAACGCGGCGGCGGCTCCCTGTCGACCGGAGCGCAGCGTGGCTCGGGCTTGGCCCGTTGCCGACCGACGCTTCGCCACCCGAATGGGCAACACAAGGAAAATTGACATGATGCTTCTACACACCATGCTCCGGGTCGGCGACCTGCAGCGCTCGGTTGATTTCTACACGCGGGTAATCGGGATGGAACATCTTCGAACCGTGGAGCGACCCACGGAAGAGTACACGCTGGCCTTTGTCGCCTTCAACGGCGGCAACGAGAACGGTGGAGCGGAACTGGAGCTTACCTACAACCACGGCGTGTCCGAGTACGAACTCGGCACCGCTTACGGGCACATTGCGCTCGGCGTGGATGATATCGTCGCGACCTGCGACCGGATCCGTGAGGCCGGCGGGAAGATCACCCGCGAACCGGGACCGGTGAAGGGCGGAGCAACGATGATTGCCTTCGTCGAAGATCCTGACGGCTACAAGGTTGAACTGGTCGAATCCGGCACATAGCCGAATCCACATACCTTCCAGGCGGCCGGCACCAAGCCGGCCGCGTCAGGACGCGAATTCGCTGATTGCGTCGTTGACGGCCCCAGCCTGCTCCATATGCGGAAGGTGACCCGTTTCCCGCAGCCGAATGACGCGGAACGAATCCGGAAGCGCATCCGCATGGGACACCGGCAGAATTCGGTCGTTCTCGCCCCACAGGACCTGAACCGACACCTTGACCCCCGCCAGTTCGTCTGCGGTGAAATGCCGCTGCCGCCCCCCGGAAAACAGGCCCTCCCTGAGCTGAGACAGCGCTGCAGGAACACCATCCAACCGCTTGAAACGAACCACTTCCTCGATCATCTCGCCGGTGATCATTCCGGGCTCCGCAACGAGCAGCTCCAGCACGCCGCGCAATTTCCTCGCCCGCGACTGCGTAATGAAGCCGTCGATGAACTCCATGTTGATCTCCGGGCCGAGCCCGGCGGGCGCCAGGAGGGTTGCCGACGCCACGCGGTCCGGCTGCCTCAACGACAGTGACAGCGCAATCGCCCCGCCCATCGAGTGGCCGACAAGGTGGGCGCGATCCAGCCCGGCAGCGTCCATGAAGGCCAGAACCGAGGCCGCGAGCGTCTGCCCGGTCCCGTCCCCGACATCCTTGGCTGAACCTCCGTGCCCCGGCAGGTCGATCGCATATGTCGAACGGGTCTCGGCGAGAACTCCCTGGTTGAACATCCAGCCCAACCGATCGCCTCCGAATCCGTGGATGAAGAGAATGGGGACGCCGTCCGCCTCACCCTGCCGGATGAATTGGATCCGGCGCCCACCTGCTTCCAGGACCTCGTCAGCAGGGCCCGTATCCTCGCTCGCGGCCTCGAAATCAAAGTTTTGGAGAAAATTCTGTACGTAGCTGTCGACGTCGCCGTCCGGGACCCCTGCAGGT
The DNA here is from genome assembly GCA_965222665.1 of Rhodobacterales bacterium. Lineage (GTDB taxonomy): Bacteria > Pseudomonadota > Alphaproteobacteria > Rhodobacterales > CAZPXZ01 > CAZPXZ01. The sequence goes on along the minus strand of CBDCUM010000012.1, from coordinate 1,550,462 downwards.
GCCAACACGCCGAGAAGTGCACCGACAGGGACCGTCTCACCGTCCTGGACGACGATGCGCCGAAGCGGCCCGGACGCGGGCGCCTCGTGGCCGCTTGCAATCTTGGAGGTCTCGATCTCGAGGATCTCGTCTCCCGCGGCGACGTTGTCGCCAACATCCGCCTGCCACGCGACAACCGTGCCCTCCTGCATCGCCAAGCCCCATTTGGGCATCAGAATTGGATGAATATCGCCCATCGACTTCTCCTCGGTCCCAACTTCGTCCAGCCCCGCGCGAGTCTGCAGATCCGATTCAGTTCGGCTTGCCGACCAGTTCCCGCACCACGGCCTCGATGCGGGCCGCGTTCGGTATGTAGATATCCTCGAGGGCGGGCGAGAACGGCACAGGCGCATGCGGCCCCGTGACCCTCCGGATCGGAGCCTTGAGGTCGTCAAAGCAATTCTCGCAGATGAGCGCGGAAACATCCGAGGCCATGTTGCAGCGCGGATGCGACTCGTCGACCACGACAACCCGGCCCGTTTCCGCGGCGGTCTCGAGGACGGTCTCCTCGTCCAGCGGCGAAGTGGTCCGCGGATCAACCACCGTGCAGGTGATCCCCGATCTCTTCAGGCTGTCCGCAGCCTCATTTGCAAAGTTCACCATCCGGCCGAATGCGATCACCGTGACGTCGTCGCCCTCGCGGGTAACATTCGCCTCTCCAAACGGAATCGTGTACGGCTCGTCTGGAACGTCCGCCTCATCGTCGTAAAGCACCTTGTGCTCGAAGAAAATCACGGGATCATCGTCGCGGATCGACTGGATGAGGAGTCCCTTTGCCTCGTAGGCGTTCGACGGAATGACCACCTTCAGGCCCGGAATGTGGGTGAAGAGGGGATACAGGCACTGGCTGTGCTGCGAGGCGGCTCGGAACCCCGCGCCGTACATCGTCCGGATCACGAGCGGCGTGGTCGCGTGGCCCCCGAACATGTACCGGAACTTCGCCGCCTGGTTGAAAATCTGGTCAAAGCAGACGCCCATGAAATCGACGAACATCAACTCGGCGACCGGACGCATGCCGGTGACAGCGGCGCCCGCCGCCGCTCCGATGAAGGCGCTTTCGCTGATGGGCGTATCGAGAACGCGGTTGCGCCCGAATTGCGGCATCAAGCCCTTTGTTACTCCCAGGGGGCCGCCCCAGGCATCGTCTTCGCCCGGCGAGCCGAGACCGCCCGCCACATCTTCTCCCATCAGGATGACGCGTTCATCGCGCTCCATCTCCTGGCGCAGCGCCTCGTTGACCGCGGCGCGGAAACTCTTCATCGGCATGAATTCACTCCCCTCCTAGGCGGCATAGCTTAAGTAGACGTCAGTCATCAGGTCCGATTCCGCAGGCGAATCGGCGGCCTTCGCGGCCGTGAGACAATCCGAAATCTCCCCGGAAGCCTCCTCCTTGATGGAGTCGAGTTCCGCAGCCTCGAGGAGGCCGGCCTCGGTTACCCGCCTGCGGAAAATCGCGAGCGGATCGCTGGACGACTTGACCTCCTCGACTTCTCCGGGAAGCCGATAGGTGGTCGCGTCCCCCTCGAAATGGCCGTAGTAGCGGTAGAGACGCACATGCAGGAGAGTGGGACCATCTCCGGCCCGCGCGCGCTCGATCGCCCCCCGTGCGGCATCCCAGACCGCAAAGAAATCGTGCCCGTCGACTTCCGCTGCCGGAATGCCGAAGCCCTCGGCACGCCCCTTCTGGCTACCGCCAACGGACCAGGCGCTCGCCGTGGACTCGGCATAGCGATTGTCCTCCACGACGAAAATGACCGGCAGGTTCCAGACTCTTGCCAGATTGTAGCTTTCAAAGGTGGTTCCCTGGTTGGATCCGCCATCCCCCACGAATACGACGGCGACACCACCGGTCTTCTGCAGCTTGGCGCTGAGCGCGGCCCCGCAGATCAGCGGCGGTCCGCCGCCGACGATTCCGTTTGCGCCCATCATGCCCTTCGACAGATCCGCAATATGCATGGATCCGCCCTTGCCGCCGCAAAGTCCGTCGCGCTTGCCAAAGATCTCCATCATCATGCCCGTGGTGTCGCAGCCCTTGGCAATGCAATGGCCGTGGCCCCGATGCGTGGAGGCAATCGCGTCGCGGTCATCGAGGTGCATACATACGCCGACCCCGGATGCCTCCTCGCCGGCGTATAGATGGACGAAGCCCGGGATGTTCCCGGCTGCAAACTCCTCGTGGACGGTATCTTCGAATTGCCGGATCAGGCACATCCTCCGATAGGCGGCCCTGAGCTCATCACGGCTCAACTGCATGGCTGGCACCTCCCTCATTCGCGGCCGGAACGTGTCGGACGCCTGGCAGCCGCAAGCCCGCGCACAGGACGGCGCGGACACCGCGCGGCTACGGCGCACCGGGGTGATGATTTTGCCGAGCGCTTGAGCAATGTCAAACTGCGACGGTCAGAAGGCGCTTCCGTGCCCGAGGGCCTTCCAACAATCGAGCGGCTCTCGAAAGGGATGCATCCGCTCAGACGGCCCGGAACACATCGGACAACCGGCAGGTTCGGGACGGGCCTCCCACACGAGTTCCGGGCTACCCTGCCAGAATTGGCCCACGTATGGCAACGTCACGCCCGCAAAGTTGGTACTCTTCCCGAGAACAGCCGCAACCCCTCTCCGCTAACGCAACAGGCTCCGCTCCGAAATCCAATGTACGATTACCTCGAAATCGAAGACCGATCAGGCACGCGGTGGATCTGGATGAACCGACCGGCGCAACGCAACGCGCTTCATCCCGGCCTCATCGCCGAGTTGCGGCACGCGTTCGCCGAGGCCGCCAGTGCTCCGGGCGTGCGGGCAGCCGTTCTGGCGGGTCGCGGCCCAGCATTCAGCGCAGGAGCGGACCTCGGCTGGATGCGGGAAGCGGCGTCGTACACCGATGACGAGAACCTCGCCGACGCAGCCAGCCTCGCATCCATGATCGATGGCATCCATGCCTGCCCGCGCCCTGTCATCGCCCGAGTTCAGGGCGCTGCAGTTGGCGGCGGCGTCGGCCTCGTGGTCGCGGCCGACATTGCCATCGCTTCCGAAGATGCCTGGTTTCAGCTTTCGGAAGTGCGCCTCGGCCTGATTCCCGCGGTGATCTCGCCTTACGTAATCGAGGCACTCGGTCCGCGGCGCGCCCGCCAGCTGATGCTTACGGCAGAGCGAGTCGACGCCCGGCAGGCAGTGGCCTGGAGCCTTGTGAATGAGGCGGTTGCCGTGGAAGCGCTCGATGCACGAATCGACGAGATTGCCCGCCTGACCGCGACGGGCGGGCCGAATGCACTCGCCGCGACCAAGGATCTCTCGCGGGCGGTTCACGGACGGCCTTTCGATTCATCGCTTCGGGACGAGACGTCCCGGCGCATCGCCCGCGTTCGCGCTTCAGAGGAGGCGCAGGAAGGGATTGCAGCGTACTTTGATCGCCGTGCGCCACGCTGGGCGGAAGAATGATTCAGAAAATTCTTGTCGCGAACCGGGGCGAAATCGCTTGCCGGGTTTTCCGAACCGCCAGACGGATGGGCATCCGCACCGTCGCAGTGTTTTCGGATGCCGACTGCCATGCTTTGCATGCGCGGAGCGCCGACGAAGCCTTCCATATCGGTCCGGCACCAGCCGCGGACAGCTACCTCAGTTTCGCGCGGCTGTTCGAGGCCATCGCGGCGAGCGGAGCCGATGCCGTGCATCCGGGGTACGGCTTCCTTTCCGAAAACCCCGAATTTGCACAGGCGGTGGCGGAAGCCGGCGCAATTTTCATCGGGCCGTCCCCGGAAGCGATGCGGTCGGTGGGCGACAAGCGGGCTGCGAGACGCCTCATGCGGGCCGCCGGACTCCCGGTCGTGCCCGGCGCGGAGAATGTCGACAACTTCGCCGAACTCCGGCGTGCCGCCGAGGAGACCGGTTATCCCGTCATGGTGAAGGCCGCGGGCGGCGGCGGCGGACGCGGCATGCGGCGCGTAGCTTCCGAGACGGATCTGGAATCCGCATTTGATTCATGCCAGCGAGAAGCGCTCGCGGCATTCGGGGATGGCCGATTGCTGGTTGAGCGCTGCATCGACTCGGCCCGCCACGTCGAAGTCCAGGTTTTCGGTGATTCCTGCGGCGGCATCGTCCACCTGTTCGAGCGGGACTGCTCCGCGCAACGCCGCCATCAAAAAATTCTCGAGGAGGCTCCCGCCCCCGGCCTTGAGCCGGGCCTTGCCCGGGCAATCCGGGAGGCCGCCGTGTCCGCGGCACGCGCGGTCGGCTACGTCGGAGCAGGAACCGTCGAGTTCCTCGTCCCTGCATCGGGGGGCGGATTCTTCTTTCTCGAAATGAACGCACGGCTGCAAGTCGAGCATCCGGTAACCGAAGCGGTCACGGGAGAGGACCTTGTCGAATGGCAGATCCGCGTAGCCGCGGGGGAGTCCCTTCCCCGCGGCCAGGAGATGATCCGGTTGTCCGGGCATGCCATCGAGGCCCGATTCTGCGCCGAGGACCCGGCAAATGGATTCATGCCGGCCCCCGGCCTTCTCCGCAAGCTCGGGTTGCCCGGCCCGGGCGCAGGCGTGCGGATTGACACCGGCGTCGAGAGCGGTGACAGCGTTCCTCCCGAGTATGACTCGATGATTGCGAAGGTCATCGTCCACGGACGCAATCGCCCGGAGGCGCTGGGGCGCCTCGCCGAGGCGCTGTCGGGAATCCGGATATCCGGGCCGCCAACCAACCTCGAATTCCTGATCGCGCTGGTGGAGTCTCCCGAGTTCCGGTCCGGTTCTCCGGATACCGGGCTCGTGGAGCGAATGCTGCAGGCAAATGGCCTTTCCTCCCCACCGCCACCGTTGGAGGCCATCGTCGCAGCGTCTCTCTCGGTCCATCTGACGGAGACGGGGCGCTGGACACGGCGTCGCGGCGAGCGCTTTGGCGCGAATTCGCCCTTTTCTTCCGTCGACGGATGGCGGGTCCAGGGGGCTGCCGAGCAGATCCAGGCGCTGCAATGGGGTGATGAGGAGTACGAAGTTCGTCTCCGGCCCCTGAACAGCGGTGCGTGGGCCGCATCCGTCGACCAGGACGCCAAAACGCGTTTCGCCCGTCCTTCAGATGCCGGCCTGATCCGGATTGCAACCGGAGATCAATCGCGCTGGGTGCCGATTCTGACCGAGGCGGAGGAGGCAGGTTCCGCGTGGTGGGCGTTCCAGGGAACCCGGCGATGGCGCTTCGACGTACCCCTTGCGTCCGAGCGAAGCGAATCCGGGGGAGACACGCAAAGTGCATTCCGGGCCCCTCTTCCCGGCAACATCCTGCGCCACCATGTGCAGGCGGGGGATCTCGTCGAGGCGGGGGACCCTCTGGTCACGGTCGAAGCAATGAAGACAGAGCACACGATCCGATCACCGGGAGCGGGACGGATCGTAGCGCTACATGGCGAGATCGGCGGTTCCGTGAATGAAGGCGAAGAGCTGCTTGTTTTCGAGGCGCGGACAGCCACGCAAGTCGGGTCATAGGCGAATCGCTGCCGGACGGCGCGGACGCTGGGGAGGAACACGATGGGCGGTGCGGAGATAGGCCTTGCCGCAGCGTTTGCGGGGGGCGCGCTCAGTTTTCTGTCGCCTTGCGTGCTGCCTCTCGTACCGCCGTACCTGGCGTTCCTCGCGGCCGCGCGAGTGGACCAGATGCAAGAAGCGTCCGGCGTCGCAACATCACCGGGTGGTCGGCGCGTCCTTACCTGCGCGCTCGGCTTCGTGCTCGGACTGGGCACGGTCTTTGTCGGTCTCGGAGCAACCGCCTCAGCCTTTGGCGGCTGGCTTGCTGAGCACCGCTTTGTGCTCGGGCAGATTTCAGGCGCTGTGATCATCCTCTTCGGCCTCCACTTTCTCGGTATCTTGCGGATCGGGTTCCTCAACCGGGACACGCGCTTCATGGTTGGCAGGACCGCCGGCGGTCCGGCCGGCGCCTATGTCATGGGCCTTGCCTTCGCGTTCGGATGGACGCCCTGCATCGGCCCCATCCTGGCCAGCATCCTCTTCGTTGCGGCCCAGCAAGACACGATCGGTGAAGCAACCCTGCTGCTCAGCGTGTATGCCGCCGGGCTCGGAGTGCCATTCCTGATCGCGGCCACGTTCATCCAGCCCTTCCAGCGATTCCTCCAGAGGGCGCGCCCCCATCTCCGCCTGATCGAGGCAACCATGGGCGTATTCCTGATCGGAGTCGGCATCGCGTTTCTTGCGGGTGTGTTCTCCGAGGCTGCGTTCTGGCTGCTGGAGGCGTTTCCCGCGCTTGGCCGGATTGGTTGAGCAGGAACGCGCATGTCCTCGCGAGCGGTTCGCGGAACAGTCCCTTCCGGATTGTTGCTACGGCAGGACGCGCTCCTCCGCATGGAACACGTTGACGCACCGGCGCACCGGGCATGCGTTCGAACCTGCCAAAGTGATTTCCCCCTTGGTCGCATCCCAGTCGCGAGGAGAGATCGTTCCGGTCACTGACGATCTCGACCACTTGCGGGAATTTCACGACTGCAATTTTCGATCAGCGTCAGATGCCCATGCGAACCCGCCAATGCGACGGACGAGAATCTCCCTGATTACCGCGTTCAGGTGGCGCTCCGGGTCCAATACGCCCGCGAGAGACCGACTTGCGTCATGGGACGCCTCGGTGTCACTTTGCTCGGCGGACTCCGGGCGCCCCACAAGAACCTGCCGGATGGCCCAAAGTCCTTGGAGAGCGAGAGACTCAGACAATTGGTAGAATTGGACCCATCATTCGGCGTTCCCTGACAACGAATAACCGCGACACAACGCCATGACCGAATCGGGTTAACGATGGCCGTTCTTCCTCTACGAATCAAGTCTCGCCATGTGTACCAACTCACGAACCACCCGGTGGTCTGAGAGCACTTCATGGCGTTCGGGACATTCCATGGGCACCGACAGAGCCGTATGGGCGCCAAGACCCTTGATTTTTGGCCACTCGAGAAGGAGGAGCGGCACGCATGTGCCTCTTCGCACTCGCCAATTCCGGCCAGTTCTGCAATGCATCGATAAGCCGGAGGTGAAAGACGGAACAGAGCGAGCCCGTTGAAGTGGGAACGGAACAACGCGGCCTACGGCTTCAGTTCCCGGCGTGGGCGGACCCCAGTGACCTTCCGTTCAGTCCTCTACGCCTTGCAGGAGCGGAACGAACAGAACCGGAAGGACTGTGCGCCGATGGACTCTGCCCCCTTCCTTGCGGATCTCGAGAAGATCCTGATCCACGCCCGGCCCGAGCGGCGCAACCAGAATGCCCGGATCCACAAGCTGATCGAGCCAGGCTGCCTCGACCGCTGTGGCTGCAGCCGTCACCACCACCGCATCAAAGGGAGCAGCCTCCGGCCAACCTGCCGCCCCGTCCGCACAGCGCAAGCGAACATTCCTCGCCTCCACCGCTCGCAGCGCATCGGCCGCGCCTCGGTGAAGCGACCCGATCCTTTCCACCGAGTAGACTTCGTCAGAAACAGCCGCAAGCACCGCGCTTTGGTAGCCGGATCCTGAGCCGATCTCGAGTACGCGGCAAATCCTGTCGCGGCCGCCGAGCGCCAATTCCGTCATCATGGCGACAACAAACGGCTGTGAAATAGTCTGGCTGCGAGCGATCGGGAGGGCCCGGTCATGGTAGGCAAGACCAGCGAATTCGGGGCTGATGAAGCGATGGCGTGGGACCTGCGCCATGGCCTGCAATACGGCGGGGCTGGATATGCCCTTCGCGGCAAGCTCCCGTACCAGGTCCGACCGCCGGGCAGCATGGACGGCTTCCTGATCCGGCACCCTACCTGATCTCCCGCGGAGCCACGCCTTCAGCGGCGCGCGTGCTCCAGCGCCTCCGCCGCCGCACTCTCGGGATCCAGCAATCCCGATGCGATCCGCTCGGCAAGAGGTCCCGGAATTCCGGCGCGCCCGGGGCGCCCGATCGTCGAGAGCACCTCCTCCTCGATCGCGTCCCGCACCCACCTTGCCGCTTGCGACCGCCGCCGCGCCTCCCTGTGCCCCCCGGAACACCGCCAGCGGTCGAGTTCCAGAACCCTCTGCCAGACGTCGGCAATCCCGTCGTCCTCCATGGAAGAAATCTCAAGTGCGGCGGGAACCCCATCGGGATCCGCCTCCCGTCTCCGCATCAGCCGAAGCGCCGACGCGTATTCCGCGCGCGTCCGACGGGCCGCGGCAGCGAGGTCTCCATCGCACTTGTTCACGAGGACAAGATCCGCAAGCTCCATGACCCCCCGCTTGACGCCCTGAAGCTCATCGCCGCCGCCGGGCGCGACAAGGAGAAGGAAGACATCCGTCATTCCGGCAACCGCTGCCTCGCTCTGCCCGACTCCAACCGTCTCGACCAGCACGACCGTAAAGCCGGCAGCTTCCGCAAGGGCGATCGCTTCCCGAGTCCGGACAGCCACACCCCCCGCCGCGCCCGAAGCGGGAGACGGCCGGATATATGCTGCCGCCTCTGCCGCCAGTCGTGTCATCCGGGTCTTGTCACCGAGAATCGCCCCGCCGCCGAGAGCCGACGAGGGATCCACCGCCAATACGGCGACCCTCTTCCCAGCCTTGACCAACTGCAAGCCGAGAGTCTCGATAAAGGTGGACTTGCCGACCCCCGGCGGTCCCGTAACCGCAATGCGGAGAGCTCCGCCCGCCCTCGGCCAGACAACGGCGAGAAGCGCTCGGGCTCGTTGGCGGTCCGATGGCCGGGTGGATTCGGAGAGCGTGATCGCTCTGGCCAGCGTAGCCCGGTCCCCGGCAACCAGCTTTCCTGCAAAGGACTGCACGTCCCCGGGCTGCGCGCTCACGCGAGGATTTCCGACGCCCCAATTCGCCTGAGGATATCCCGGGCCGCTTGCGGAATGTTGGTTCCCGGTCCGAAGATCAGGTCCACGCCCCGTTCCCGAAGGTAGGCGTAGTCCCCCTCCGGGATTACGCCGCCAGCAACCACGACGATATCGCTCCGGCCAAGCTGCGCCAGCTCGTCGACAAGCTGCGGGGCAAGCGTTCGATGCCCGGCCGCGAGCGAACTCACGCCGACAACATGGACATCATTGTCAACCGCATCGCGCGCGGCCTCCCCCGGTGTCTGGAAGAGCGGTCCGACATCGACATCAAATCCAATATCCGCAAATGCCGTGGCGATGACCTTCGCACCCCGGTCGTGCCCGTCCTGGCCAATTTTCACTACGAGCATTCTGGGACGACGCCCGTGCTGCTCCGCGAAGCGGCCGACCTCCTCACGGGCCGACTCGAAGCCGGAATCCCCCTCCGCGGCTGCGCCATAGACTCCGCCAATGGTTGTGACCACTGCCTGGTGCCGTCCGAACACACGCCCCATCGCCTCCGAGATTTCGCCCAGCGACGCTCGCGCCCGCGCTGCGAGAACCGCTTGCTCCAGCAGGTTGCCTTCGTCGGAGGCCATCTCAGCGAGGCCCTGGAGCGCGGCCTGGCACGCCGTCTCATCGCGCTCGCGCCGCACCCGTTCAAGCCTCTCGATCTGGGCCGCGCGCACCGCCGCGTTGTCGATCTCGAGGATGTCAACCAGGGCCTCCTTGTCAGGCTGATAGCGGTTGACGCCGACAACGACGTCCTCACCTCGATCGATGCGGGCCTGACGGACGGCCGCAGCTTCCTCGATGCGGAGCTTGGGCATGCCCGCCGCGACCGCCTCGGTCATGCCGCCCATCTCCTCGACTTCCCCGATCAGCGACCAGGCCTCCCTGGCCAGGCGATCAGTCAGCCACTCGACATAGAACGAACCACACAGGGGGTCCACGACGCGGCATATGCCGGTCTCGTGCTGGAGAATGAGCTGGGTGTTGCGCGCAATCCTGGCCGAGGCTTCGGTTGGCAGGCCCAGGGCCTCGTCGAAGCTGTTTGTGTGCAGCGACTGGGTTCCGCCGAGCACAGCCGCCAGCGCCTCGTAGGCGGTGCGCACCACGTTGTTGTAGGGATCCTGCGACTGCAGGCTTACACCGGAGGTCTGGCAGTGGGTGCGCAGCATCCGGCTTCTCGGATCCGTTGCGCCGAATTCGTCCATGATCCGGGCCCAGAGAAGCCGCGCGGCGCGGAGCTTCGCGGCCTCCATGAAAAAATTCATGCCGATGGCAAAGAAGAAGGAAAGCCGAGGTGCGAATGCGTCCACGTCCAGGCCCCGGGCTACGGCCGCCCGGACGTATTCCCTGCCATCCGCGAGCGTAAAGGCGAGTTCCTGGACCAGCGTCGCACCCGCCTCCTGCATGTGGTAACCGGAGATCGAGATCGAGTTGAAGCGCGGCATGTTCCGCATGCAGTACTCGATGATGTCGCCCACGATCCGCATCGATGGCCCCGGCGGATAGACATACGTGTTGCGGACCATGAACTCCTTCAGGATGTCGTTTTGAATAGTGCCGGAAAGCGCTTCCGGCGGCACGCCCTGCTCCTCCGCCGCGACAATGAAATTGGCCATAACGGGAATGACTGCGCCGTTCATGGTCATCGAGACCGACATCTTCTCGAGCGGGATGCCCTCGAACAGGATCTTCATGTCCTCGACAGAATCGATTGCGACCCCAGCCTTGCCGACATCGCCAACAACGCGTGGGTGATCGGAGTCATATCCGCGATGGGTTGCGAGATCGAATGCGACCGAAAGGCCCTTCTGGCCGGCGGCGAGAGCCTTGCGGTAGAAGGCGTTCGATTCCTCAGCGGTCGAAAAGCCCGCGTATTGCCGGATGGTCCACGGGCGCCCTGCGTACATCGTGGCGCGGGGACCGCGCAGGAAAGGATCAACGCCGGGAACCCCGGGGGAATGATCTATGTCCGAGACGTCCAATTCCGTGTAGAGGGCCCGTACCGGAATCCCTTCCGGCGTCTCCCAAACCAGATCCTCGACCGGCTTGCCCTTTCGCTCCTTCCGCGCCAGCTCTTCCCACTGGCTGAGTTCTTCGCGTCCGTTTCGATCCATCGTGTCCGGCTCCTGCGCAACCAGCGTTGCTTACCTCTGGTCCTCCTGGCACCGCATGACTATATCCAACATCATAGCCCTCTTCCCCGTCCAGCAACCGAGTCCGCGTGCCGAAGTTGCGCCTCTTCTGACACGCACACCAATTCGCCCCGCACAACCTTCCACCGACCATGCCCGCCCAAGCAAGACATCCCCGGCCGGGACTCGACACGCCGAAGCAGGCTCCCGCCGGACTGCGGGCACTTCGGTACAAACCACGCTCCACGCGCCGCGAGGAACGCGCCGGCCACAATTTTCCTTTCCGGCAATTACTGAACTCCTCGCAACCGGATGCCAAATCCCACCCCGAAGTTACCTGGAGCAAGGCCGCGCGCCAGAATTGACCGGTCGCAACACAAGGCAGCGGTTCCAAAGGAAGTCAGGGCGCGTTCACTTCGACGAATGTACTGCGCGCCGAGTCGATGGACGGGAGATCGGCGGTCAGCAGCGGTTTGCACCCCGCCGCAGCGTCGACGTGAAGTGCATCGACAAGAACCCTGCTCTTGTCCAGGCGACCAAGAGTCTTGGCCGACGACTCTGGCCCTTCTACGGAAGCACCCGGCAGCCCCGCGAATGAACGAAGCGGCACCGAGACGTCTCTCCCAACGAGTCGTGGAAACTGTTCAGCGCCCGTTCGCACTCAAGAAAGACGGTCGTCACGAGACCCTCACCAAATTTACAAGACTGGCGTTTCCTTCGGTGTACAACCCTTCGCCATGCGATCGGACGGCGGGAGTCCGCAGCCTGTCACTATCACACTGTTGACACGGGCTGTGTTGTGTGGCACACATGATGCATGCAGATTGGCTTGCGACAGTTTTGCGCGGAAACTCTTTCGTGGTTTGAGTGCGCGGTCCTTGAGGGAGGCGCGAGCCGGAGCGCGCTTGCGAGCGAGTTGTGCGCTCGCGCGAACTGGCGCAACGCGCGGGGCGAGCCGTGCGTTTCGTCGGCGCGGAAGATCCTGCCGAGGCTGGCGTCGCAACTGGGGTTGAAGCTTCCGGCGGCGGCAGCGCCGCCGCCAGCGGGGGATGCATTGCCGTCGCATCCAGACCTGCATGTGGAGACGACGCTATCGGCTCTGGGAACGGTGTCGCTGGAACCGGCCGAGGGTCGCGAGGGTTCGCGGCGCTTCCGTTCGATGATGGCGTCGCACCATCCGGAGGGGGTTCCGCGGCATCCCGGCAAAGCGTTGAATTATCTGGTGATATCGTCTCGGTTCGGGTGTTTGGGTGGGATCGGCTTCTGCGCGGCGAGCTGGCACCAGAAGGCGCGGGACCGGTATATCGGCTGGAGTGCGCGAGCCCGTTGCGCGGGGTTGGGGCGGATGGTGAACAACCACCGCTTCCTGCTTCTGCCTTCGGTGCGGGTTGCGGACCTTGCCTCGCATGTGCTGGCGCAGGCGACAGGTCGGGTTGCGGACGACTGGGAGGCACGGCATGGTGATCGGCCGGTGCTGGCGTACAGCTATGTCGGCCCCGAGCATGCCGGGACCTCGTACCGAGCGGCGGGCTGGGAGGATGCTGGCGCGACATCGGGACGCCCGCCGGGCCGGCGCGGGGCGGGGCCGGTGCGCCGGGTGTGGATGAAGTCGCTGCAGGCGGGCTGGCGGGAAGCACTGTGTGAGGAGCCGGAGCGGGTTGCGGGGCGGATGGGATCGCTGCATCTTGGCGCCGACGCCGATTGGGCGGAGCGCGAGTTCGGCCGGGGCACCCATCCCGACGGGCGGGTGCGGCGCCGGATCGAGGAGATGGGGCGGTGTTGGGAGAAGCGTCCGGGAACGCCGCTTCCGGAGATCTTTCCGGACCGTGCATCGCAGGAGGCTGCGTACCGCCTGCTTTCGAACGAAAGGGTGGCTGTGGACGACATCCTCGAGGGGCATCGCGAGACAACGGTGGAGCGCTGCCGGCATGCGGGTGTGGTGCTGATGGTGCAGGACACCACCATGGTGAACTACGACAACCTTCGCGACGCGACCAGCGGGCTGGCGGCGCTGGGCGGCGGCGGCAAGGGCACCGTGGGGGTTCCCGTGCATACGACGCTGGCGGTGGCACAGGGCGGGCGCCCGCTTGGCGTTTGCGCGCTTGAGGGCGACTTCCGCGAAAGCGTCGAAGCCAAGGCCGCCCGGGAACCGGGCGTGGCGCAGGAGCCCGAGAGCGCCCGCTGGCTGCGCTCGCTGGAGCAGGCGGCGGCGGTGGGACACGCCTGCTCGAACACCCGCGTCATTTCCGTCGCCGACCGCGAGGGAGACATCTGGGGTCTGTACGCCCGCCAGGCCGAGGATCCCGCCGCCGCCGGCCTGCTGGTGCGCGCCTGCCGCTCGAAACAGCGCAAGGTGCTGGTGGACGGCAAAAAGGTGGACCTCGGCAAGCACATGGACACTCTCCCGCCCTGCGCATCGCGCAGCATCGAGATTTCCGCGCGGGGCGGCAGGGCGGCACGCAAGAAGCGCAAGGCCGTGCTGGCGTTGCGCATCGCTCGCGTCGAACTCATCGCGCCCGAAGGCAAGTCGCCGCACACGCTGCCCATGACCGCCGTGCTCGTTGCCGAGCGCAACCCGCCGTCCGGCGCTCGCCAGCCACTCCGCTGGCTGCTGCTTTGCTCCGAAGGCGAGGCCACGCCCGAATGGGCCGACCGCATCCGCCAGTGGTACGAAACGCGCTGGTCCATCGAAGAGTTCTTCCGCGTCCTCAAGACCGGAACCCGCATCGAGGACCGCCGCCTCGACGATGCCGAGGACTTGCGCAAGTGCCTCGCGTTCGACGCCATCACCGCGTGGCGCGTGTTCGATCTGGATCGCGCCGCCAGGGAAACCCCTGACAGGCCCGCCGACGAGATCATGTCCCGAGACGAAATCTTCATGCTCTATCTGGGCCTGTACGACTACCGCGTGATCCGCTGCCGGGCTCCGCCCGACTATATCCCCGACCTCCGAACCTTCGCCATCGATCTCGGTCGATATGTCGGCTTCATCCCATCCAAACGACAGCCAATGCCCGGTACCGCAAAACTCTGGACAGGAATGACATACCTCATGCAAGACACTGCCGCACTCCAACGGATGAGAAGGGCCGGAATGCTCCGCGAAACTCGCCAATGATCTCTGCGTCAACTGTGCGGTAGTGACAGGTCCGCAGCATCGGCCGAGACAGGCGATGCAGAGCGCGATCTGCAGGAAGAAGCGTGCGGTATCCCGCGGCCGGCAGGGACCGAGGAGTAGCGTCAGCGAGCAGGACGGCACAAAGCGCTCCCGCGTCTTCCGCAGCGCGCTAATTGCAGGAGCAGAAGATCCAGCTCTTGCGCAGTACGAAATGCAGTTCCAAGGAGCAGAACCGTAGGGATCTGGTTCGCTTCTCGAGGGCTGGACTCTTGCAGGTCCCCATCAACCGTGTGCGTTGTGGCGCTCTGTGCCGGCGAACACTCGCGCCTCGGTCTCGGCCGGTGTCCTGGGCACAACTCGGAAAGTAAGGCAACCAGGAACGTCCGCGAACAGGGACTCGGCGAATGCAGCCGCTGGCTTCAACACCACGCCCTCCGGGATGATCTCCACCACCAGCCGCGTTCCCACTTCCGATTGCAGTGCTTCGCAAATCGCCTTGGGAAGGACGACCTCGCCCCCCGGGTCGAGACGTTGGTGGTCAGCCGTTCTGGCATCGACATCCCGACACCTCCGAATTCGCCAATAGTAGACAACCACGCGATTCTGGAGCCGCGAAGGACGCAGAACCGCCTCCGCTGGGGTTAGTTTCCCGCGAGGTTCGGCTCCGCTCCCGAGACCGGCGGGCACTACCGGAAGGAGCCAGCCAGGCTCAATCGAGAGCCAACACAACCTTTCCAAAATTCTCGCCCGCCTCCAGGATCCGGTGCGCCTCGGCGGCTTCGGCAAACGGCACGACCGCATGTATTCCTGGAGACACCGCTCCAGACTCGAGATACGGAAGCCAGCCGTCCCGGAACCGTTTCGTGATCGCCCGTTTTTCCTCTACCGAACGGTTCCGGAGCGTAAATCCCTTCAACTGGAGACGCTTCGCAAACATGCGGCCGAGCTCAAGTTCGACCGCAGGAGTTCCGAGGTTTCCGACCAGGACCATTCGTCCGCCAGCAGCAAGCGCCTCCAGGCTCCTCGGGAAATGCGGCTCGCCGACCAGATCTTCGATGACATCCACACCCTCCTGCCCGGTTTCGCGCCGCACGACCTCGACGAAATCTTCATTCCGGTAATTGATGCCCCTGCCGCCACAAAGCGCAGCGGCGCAGCGGATCTTTTCCTCCGAGCCAGCGGTGAACCAGATTCGCGCGCCCGCGACACGCGCCATCTGGATTGCCGCGACCCCGACGCTGCTTCCCGCCGCATGCACGAGCACGCTGTCGCCCGCCTGGAGGCATCCCAGTTCAAAGAGCGTCTCACCCGCGGTGCAAAAGGCCTCGACCACCCCGGCCGCGGTCGGCCAGTCCCAGCCGTCGGGAACGGGCACGGCCATGCCCATGTCCATCGCAGCGAATTCCGCGTAGCCACCACCGCGAACGAGGCCGAAGACCCGGTCGCCAAGCCCAAGTCCGGATGCTGCCGCCCCCATTTCCACGACTTCGCCAGCTACTTCCAGCCCCAGAATCCGGTTGTCGCCCGTCGGGAGCGGGTACCGCCCTTCCCGGATGAGAATATCCGCCCGGTTCACGCCAGCGGCACGCACCCGCACGAGAACTTCGGTCGGACCGACCGGCGGGGCAGGCCGCTCGGCGATCTTCAGGATATCGCGTCCGCCCTCCACGGTGATATTGTATGCTCGCATGGCCTGCGTTCTCCCCAAAAAAATTCCGAATTCACTCTACCCCGTCGATGCAAGCGTTTCGAGCGCCCGCAAGGCAGGGAGAATCCGCTTCGGAGCAGAACGGGGCCGCGTTTGGCGACCACCGGGCAGTGCTCCCTTCCCGCCCCGGCTTGCCGTGCATGCGCCATGTCCGGTAGAACGATGTGCTGCGGAATGTGGCCGTTGATCTGAGTGTTGAGGCGGATGACCGCAATCTCCGGAATCGAGGCCGTGCTCGACCGCCTTGTCGGGCGCGGAATCACGGGCGTGTCCGCCTGCATTCTTACGTGTTCCGGGGAGCGCATGGTGGCCGCGCGGGGCAAGGCCAGTCTCGAGACCGGTGAGGACATGTCGCCCGGTCACGTCTTCCGGATCGCGAGCATCACCAAGACGTTTGTCTTCGCGGCAGTGCTCCAGCTCCACGACGAGGGGCGGCTTGATATCGAGGCTCCGGTCGAACGCTGGCTTCCCGGCCTCCCTTACGCGGACCGTCTTACGATCCGGCATGTTCTGACCCAGACCGGCGGGCTGCCGACCTATTCCCATGACGCCCTCGCCGAGTTTCCGCCCTCCGATTCCTCCTGGACGCCTGCCGAGCTCATTTCCCTCGCTTACCGCAAGACTCCGCCACGCCCCCCGGGTGGACCCGTTGTCTACGCGAACGTCGGATCGAAGGTCGCCGGCCTGATCGCGGAGAAGGCTGGGGATGAGCCGATTTCCACCGCCATCCAGCGGCGGTTCCTTGCGCCTCTCGGCCTCGGGAAAGTCGTTCCGAGCGGGTCGGACATCACAGCGCCCGCGGACCTTGCGCAGGGTTACCACTTCCTGCCAGGCGTCAGTGTGCCGGTCAACGCGACGCATCACGCGCCCAGGAGCTTCCTGTGGGCGAGCGGCGACATGTACGCCGACCCGGCGTCCCTTGCTGTCTGGGCGCATGCGCTCTTCGGAGGGCAGATTCTGTCGCGGCACCGCACGGCCGAACTCCTTGGCCTCGCGCTTGCCGGGGGCATTCCAGGCTCCACCATGAGCCATCACGGCCTCGGGGTCATGTTCTTCAGCCGAGACGGGAGGCGGGTCCCGGGGCACCGGGGGTCGACGCCGGGCTATGCCGGCATCTTCGGCTACGATCCGGAATCCGGCGCCGCCCTGTGCGTGCAGGCGAACAGCCACGCGGCGGATCCCGGCTCCTTGCACCGTGCCGGTGTCGAGGATGTATTCTTCGAGATTCTTGCTGCCTCTTGAAGCCCTCCCGGCAGACTCCGGCGCCGCGCCAACAGAGTCTCGACTTCCAGGGGCGTCGCCGCGGCCTACGCGACTTCTTGTCGCCTCACCGGAGACAGCACCCATTCATATCCGGGCAACGGCTTCTCTTGCGGGGGCGGATACGCGGTCTTGCTGTGCGAAAGTCCGGCCGAGACCAAGCCCGCCGCGATATGGACGGCCGCCGGCACGGGATCGATAACGGGCACATCGAGCCCCTCTTCGAGAAGCATCGCCCGCACTTGCTCCGCGGCGCCGAACATCCCGGTGCAGCCGAACAGGATCACATCCGCGCGGTCTTCGCGAACGGCGTCCCCTGCGGCCTCAGCCAGCACACGGACCATCTGATCGCGGTCCAGATCCAGATCCATCACGGCCATTTCAACGGCGCGCACGGACGCGAGCCGAGACGCGCAGCCGTAGCGGTCCGCGCGGGCCTCGAACATGACACGGCCACGCCCGAGCGCGGTTACCACGGAGAACCGGTGTCCGAGACTTGCCGCAAGATGCATCCCCATCTCGCACGGTCCGAGTACCGGAACCGAAACCGCTTCCCGGGACGCATGAAGGCCGGGGTCTCCCATGCAATCGATCACGACCGCATCGCATCCTTCCCGTTCCGCCTCCACGACCAGCGCGACGGTCTCGGGAAGCGCCAGCCCGTCCTCAAGCTCACTCTCGACCGTTGCGGGCCCCCGGGTAATCTTGGTACGGCTGACGCACAGCCCTGGGCGCTCGAGCGAGCGCAGCGCGGCAGGGTCACGCCGAGTCCCCAGCACAACGGGGCTGACGATTCTTACATGGACCATGGTTTCCGGTTGTATTGGCATGACGGTTCTCTGTAGGGGGCGAAGTCGCGGAACTCAGAAACGGAGGGAGCGAAGTCCGACGAGGCGGTCCGTGAGAACGACCGCTAGGATCGTGATGCAGATGCTCACGGTGGACACGGCCGCAGCGGTCGGATCGAAGTCCCAGCGCACGTAGTCGAATAGCTGGATCGGCAGGGTGGCGATGCCAATCCCTTTCAGCAGAAGAGAAATTGCGAAGAGATCGAAGGAGATGATGAAGCAGAGCAACGCGCCCGCGATAATGCCCGGCTTGATGATGGGAAGCGTCACGCGGCGAAACGTGCGCCACTTGTCTGCGCCAAGGCTCCGGGCCGCCTCCTCCAGCGACTGGTCGAAGTTGTAGAGCGAAGACGAAATTCCCAGAAAGACAAACGGAAGCGTAATCAGGACATGCCCGATGAGAAGGCCGAGCATGGAGTCGCGCAGCAGGCCAACCAGGCTGTTCAGCCCGATTTCCCGCAACAGCGCGTCAATATTGTAGTAGAAGAACAGGAGCGCGATAGCGGTCAGAATTTCCGGAAGCAGCAGGGGCAGCAGGATGAAGAGACGGAGATGTTCGCGCCAGCGTCCAGCGTGCCGCACGACGTATAGCGCTATGGATGTCCCGAGCAAGGTGGAGACGACCGTGCATACGAGAGCGAGGCGAAGAGAATAAAAGAGCGAATTCACGAAGGCGTCGGCGTTGAAAAAGCTCACGTACCACCGCAGCGAGAATCCCTCCGGAGGGAACGTGAGGAACTCGCCAGAGTTGAAGGAGGCGACGACGACAATGACCAGCGGCAGGAGCAGGAATGCGTAGACAAGCGCTATGAACCCCATATAGAGGCGCCGGGATATCCGCCTCCACCGGTCTCCTGCCGCGGGGGAACTCACCCGATCCCCCGCATGAAGCGGCCGGTGAAGCGCAGGTAGAAGTAGACGGACATCGCGCCCGCGATGGAGAGGATGAAGGCAAGCGCCGCACCGAAGGGCCACAGCATCGCATCGAGAAGCTGCTGAACCACGAGCGTCGGCATGATCATGACATTCAGCCCGCCCAGCAGGATGGGAATCACATAGGAGCTGATGGTCAGGACGAAGACGAGGATCGCGCCGGCCTGGACGCCGGGAAGGCTGAGCGGAAACACGACGCGCCACATGACCCGGAGCCGGCTTGCCCCAAGTGATTGCGCGGCTTCCTCAAGACGTGGATCGATGGACTGGATCGCCCCGAGAATGGGCAGGATCATGAACGGAAGGAACACATGCACGAGGCCTACGCTGACTCCGAAGTAGTTGTAGAGAAAGCGGATCGGACGATCGATCAGCTCAACGTCCCGGAGCAGGTTGTTCACCAGGCCGTTGTTATTTCCGAGGATGATCAGCCATCCGTAGCAGCGGATGACCACGCCGACGAGAAGCGGCGACAGGACAAACGTGTAGAGCAGCGCCTTGTGCCGCCAGGTCGTGCGCGCAAGATGATAGGCAACGGGAAAGGCGAGCAGCAGGCACACAAACGCGGTCCCGGCGCCGAACACCAGTGTTTCCCCCAGCACCGCGAGGTAGTAGAAGTCCGGATCGAGCAGCGACCCGAGATAGTTGCCCAACGTGAACCCCGGCGCGAACACTGCACTTGTCGACGGGTTCCGGAAGCTCATCACAACCATGTTCAGATACGGCAACACCAGGAAGACGACAAACAGGATTGCTGTCGGGAGCAGAAGGAGAAAGTGGCGCGGCGCCCGACGCCTGGTCTGCCTGGATATCGCGGCGGCCGCGGCGCTCGTCATGCCCGGGAACCCGGCATTCCACCGACGCCGATTATCCAAGTCCGTACTGCCGGGAATCTGCAGCGAACTGCCTCCCCGACCCGGAAAGCGGCCCAGGGTGGAGCCTGCACCTGAAGGATGAGTCCGTCTGCGCAACGGATCCGGTAACCGGCAAAATTGCCCAGATAGAAGCGCTCCTGGACCTCGCCATCCACTGCGTTCCAGACTTCGCCGTTCGTTTCCGACAGCCTGGACTCCCCCTCCGGTGACTCGAGTTCGATCGCCTCGGGTCGTACGACGATTCGCACCGCCTCGCCCGCCTCAAGCTTGCCGTCATACGCGCAATGAAGCTCCGCCCCACCCGACCGCAACCGCCAATTCCCTGCCGAACCGGCCCCAAGAGCCGTGGCCGGAACGAAATTCGCCAGTCCGATGAAATTCGCGACTTCCTCGGTCGCCGGATGCTCGTAGATGCTTGCCGGATCGCCAATCTGGTGGATGACGCCGTCAAACATGACCACAATCCGGTCCGAAATTACCATCGCTTCCGCCTGATCGTGGGTGACATAGACGGTGGTGATGCCGATGTCCTTCTGCAGCGACCGGATGAAGAAGCGCATTTCCTCCCGAAGCTTGGCGTCGAGATTGGCCAGCGGCTCGTCAAGCAGCAATACGCTCGGCTCGATCACGAGCGCGCGCGCCAGCGCAACGCGCTGCTGCTGGCCCCCGGAGAGCTGCCGGGGGAACCGGTCCTCGAGGCCTGCCAATTGCACCTTTTCGAGCGCTCGGTCCGTACGCGCCCCGATCTCTGACCTGGCGATGCCGCGCATCTCCAGACCGAAGGCGAGATTACCTCGAACGGTCATATGGGGAAACAGCGCGTAGTTCTGGAACACCATGCCGATGTTCCGGTGCTCTGGCAGGACATTGACCATGTCGTCGCCGCCGAAACGGATTTCCCCGGAATCCGGGAACTCGAACCCGGCGACGCATCGAAGCGTCGTCGTTTTCCCGCAGCCGCTCGGCCCGAGAAACGAGACGAGTTCCCCCTCGTCGACATTCAGGCTGATGCCGCCAATTGCGACAACATCGTCGAACCGCTTCTCCAGGTCGCGGATTCGAAGCGCGGTCATGAAATGCTTCCAGCGATACGCGGCCGGCCGTCGGGATCGGCCGGCCGCGCCGGTCTGCTCTTCGTCATGAAGCTGATGGAATGGAAATCAGTTACGCATCTCCTTGTTCCAGCGCTCGATAACGTGGTCGCGCACCTTGTTGGCCGCGGCCCAGTCCCAGAGAATGATGTCGTTAATTCTCTCCCCGGTCACGGGAACATCCATCATCTCCGCATCGGTGAGTTCAACAAGGCTGTTCACCGGCGACCAGTAGTAGTGTTCGACCCATTTTCGCTGCACATCGGGGCGAAGGATGTAGTCGATCCACTTGTACCCGTTTTCCTTGTTGCGGCTGCCCTTGAGAACGTTGAAGACCTGGTCGAACATGAACATGCCTTCCTTCGGCGCAACCATGCTGACCTCGACGCCCTTCTTCCGGAGGCGGGTGCCCGCCGGGAAATCGATGGGAGCGATGGCGGCCTCGCCCTGGGTCAGGACAGTCTCCATCGTTCCCGAGAAGTCAACTTGGTTGAACGGTAGCAGTTCCTTGATCTTGTCGAGCGCCTTGTCCACTTCGTACTCGGAACCGTGGTACATTTGCCCGGTCATCAGCACGAACATGTAGCCGGCGGAGTTCGTGATGGTGTACATGCCGGTTTGCTCGCGGTATTCGTCCACATCCCAGAGATCCATCCACGACGTCGGCACGGTCTCCACCATGTCATGGCGGTAGCAAAGCCCAATCGGCGCCAGGGTGCCGATAACCGCCATATCGTCATACAGGCGCATGGACGGGTAGACATCGTTCATGTTCGGCACTTCGGATGCGGGGATCTGCTCGAAGAATCCTTCCTCGCGCTCGATGCTCGCCCATGCCTCGTTGGTCATGAGAACGTCGTACGGCGGATTGTCCGGCCCGGCGGCACGCAGGTTGGCGAGCCAACCCTTGCCGAGATTGACGTCGAGAGTCGTCTCAATTCCGGTCTCCGCTTCGAACGGCGCGACAATATGCTCGCGCATGAATTTCTCGAAGCTTCCCCCATAGCTGTTGATGACCAGCGGATCAGCCGCTCGGACCACGCTTGGCGACGCAACCGCCGCCGCGGCGGCGGCGGCCGCGGCACCCTTGAGAAACGTTCTGCGTTCCACTTGGCGTTTCATCTTTGTTCCTTCCCTTGCTGATCTGTGCGCGACCGCGCTTCCCAACATTGGGCAACGGGCAGAGCGCATCGCTGCTACGAGACTCTATCAGGTGCCACGACTATCTCAAATGGCGCCCGACCAACCGCCTGGCGATCATTCGAGCACGGGAGATCCGGCTGCGCTGCCCTCAGGCAACACCGGCTATGTCCCCCACCACGCGCACCCGCGTCCGAAGCGAATTGCCGGGAAGGTATGCGAGCGGCAGGTCTTCGACATCGACCACCTGGAGCGTTTCCGGGTCGGCTCCCGCCTGGACGGCCTTCTCCTCCGCCAGTTCCCGTGCCCGGCGAATGGCTTCCTCGCGCTCGAGATTCTGAAAGATCTGGTCGACCTCGCCACTGACCTGCGCGATCGCGGCACCAACGGCATTGGCAACCGCGCCATGCTCGATCTGGATCACTTCTGAAATCCCTGGAATCCGGTCCGGAATGAGGAACGAGCCGCCCCCCACGGCCAAGACGGGAAGCGGCGCCACGTCAGGCTTCATGCGATCCACGTACTCGGCAATTCGCTCCGCGACGAGTGCCATCGCCTCCACGGCCACAGCGTGATCCAAGCCAGCGGGCGCAAGCAGGCTCCGGTCTCCGATCTCCACGCGCCCCACTGCTACAGCAACATCGGTGGCAGTCGTCTCAACGCCGCCAAAGACAAGCGCTCGTTCTGCGAGCTCGAACCCTACGCTCAGCGGTCCGACCGCAAGCGGATCGCGCGAAACGAGCGAACCGCCCCCGATGCCAATCGACAGCACGTCGGGCATGCGGAAGTTCGAGCGAACGCCACCCACTTCGATGACGTTGTTCGCCTCGCGCGGAAACCCGTGCCGCAATGCGCCAATGTCGGTCGTCGTACCGCCGACATCCACGACGATCGCATCTTTCACGCCTGACAGGAATGCTGCTCCGCGCATACTGTTCGTAGGGCCGGACGCGAACCCATAAACGGGGTATTTGGCGGCGTATTCGGCTCGCACGATGGTCCCGTCATTTTGCGTCAGGAAGAGTGGCGCCCGTAGCCCGCTCATCGCCATGGCTTCCACAAACGCATCCGTGGTTCGGCGCGCATGCGCGACCAGCGATGCGTTCAAGAGGGTCACATTCTCCCGTTCCAGGAGACCGATCCGACCAAGTTCGCTGCTGAGCGTGATGGATGCGCCAGGGCAGGCATCCCGCAGGATCTCCGCCGCACGCTCCTCCGATTCCGACGTGAGCGGCGAAAACACCGACGACACTCCGATCGCGTCTACCCCGAGATCGCGAATTCTTTGGGCGGCGCAGCGCATTCCGTCCTCGTCGAAGGGAACAATGGGGCGGCCGTCATACTCGTGGCCGCCTCTCACCATCTCATAGCCGGCGCAAACCATGGCGGAGAGATCCTCCGGCCAATCGCAGAAGGGCGGAAGCGATGCGCTCGCCGGCAAGCCGACGCGAACCGCCGCCACCCGTGACAGCCCTCGCCGCTGTACGACAGCATTGGTGAAATGGGTGGTTCCAATCATGACCGCAGCCACCCGGTCGCGGTTCACCGCAGGCGACGTCAGGAGATCCGACAGCGCCCGCCGGATTCCCGAGAGCACATCGTCGGTTGTGGCCGTCTTCACGGCATGGACTAGGTCGCTTCCCTCCAGGAGAACCGCGTCGGTATTGGTGCCGCCGACATCGATCCCGATCCTGCAGGTCGATGACTTCTCGATCCTAGACATGCCTCGATCCATCCCCTTACTGCCGCAAAGCGCGGGCAGCGCCGTACACCGGGGGCCCGTGCCGACCCGAGCCCCACAACGCGCAATCCCGCAGCCCGCAGCCCGGCCGATCGGAGCGCCGTCGGCTCGGGCGGCCGAACGGGTGGGTGCGGGATTCCAATGCCTCCACCAGGGCGACACGTCGAACAGGACGGGCTGAATACCAGACACGTCCCGCAAGTCGCGGCCCCGCCCCGCCGGGCACGTTGCCGCCGAAAGCCATTCCAGCCGGATTCAACCTTTCCCGTTCGCGCCGAACGCGCTCTCGAACGCGAAATCATAGCCGAACGCCTTCGGACCCGCGCATGCGAGGCCCCGCTCGCTCAAATACACGGACGGAGCAGGCAACAAGATTACCGTGACCCGCTGGCCGTAGCGCAAGGTCTCGCTCCCTACGGCTTCTCCCGATTCCGTATCCAGCAGGCAGATCAATTCCGGCACGGATGCGACCCTTCGCTCGTCCCGCCAAGCCACAATGAATTCGTTCTGAAACTCGATCACCATGCTGCTGCCCGCATCGACATCGAGGCCCTCCAGTTCAGTCCTCCCCCAGAGGTAGCCGCCTGTCATCCGGCGGCGGACATCGACGACCTTTCCCCGGAGAAGCGAACGCCCTTCACCGGCTTCGAGGACCGCCGCCACCACATCCGCATGCGCGGCCTGCGCCTCCCGAACTGCCTTGCCGAGCCGGATGGCCTTGCTGACGGTTCCGAGAATTCCCCAGTCCTTTACCTCACGCCCGGTCCTGGGGCCCTTGACGTTGAAGCTGCGGCTTCCCCATTCCATGCATACGCGGCGGGTGATCCTCTCCGTCCAGACCCAATCCTCAGCTTCCGTAAGCAGCAATTCGTTGCCGCGAATATCCAGCATGCTGCACGGGGTCATCGAGAGTTCGCCCACGGAAAAACTCGAGTGCTGCACAGCGGGAAATGCCCGGCCCATGGTGTCACCATCCACTACAGGCCGATCCAGTACCGCACCGGCGAGGAACGGCTGGAGCGCATTCCCGCCACCGATTTCCACGGTCATCAGAGCGGCGAAAGGCCGGCCTAGATACGCCTCCATCCGCTCCACGGCGCCGGCGATCATCGCGGGATCCGTTATACGCTCCTGGCTGACGAGCGGCGCTCCCATCTGGCCGCATACGCCGACGATGTCGCCGTCCAGGAGGTCCATGGCCTGCACGAGCCGCACGGGTCTCCCATCCGCCACCAGACGGCGGATGTTGAGCAGGCCGTGATAGGGATCGCCACCGCCGCCGGTTCCGAGGATCCAGGCTCCAACGGAAAGATGTTCGAAATCCTCGTCGGAAAGCGTGGAATACCTGGGCACGGCTCAACTCCTGCCGGAGAAGGGGGACACGAAAGGAATCTCGAAACCGAAAGCCGCGGGTCCCGCATGCTGCAGGCCCTTGGGCGAGAGAAACACCGGAGGCGAGGGCATCGCGATCACCGTCACGCGCTGGCCGTAACGAAGCGTTTCCGTTCCAATCGCTTCTCCGGAAAGGCTGTCGAGCACGCAGATCAGGTCCGGAACGGTGATGACGACATCGCCATTTCGTCTGCCAACGGAAAATTCGTTCTGGAATGCGAGATCAAAGCGTTCACCGCGATAGCCGTCCAGCCCGTCAATCGAGGTATCGCCTCGCAGGAAACCTTCCATGGTACGGCGGCGGACGTCCACGACCTTGCCGCGAAACAGTTCGAGCCCCCCTTCAGCCTCGAGTAGCGAACCGACCGGGTCCGCGTGGGACCGTCGAGCCTCCCCGAGGAGCCGCCCGATCCCGATCGCCCGAGTAACGGAGCCGAGTATCCCATGTTCGCGCACCTCGCGGCCTGTTCGCGGCGCCTTGCAGGTCGAAGCGGTGGAACCCATCTCGGTGACGATCTGGCGGCTGATCCGCTCCATCCAAAACCAGTCCACCCCCTTCGGAATGATTGCGACGTTGCGGCGAACATCGACCACCGCAAGCGGCCAGGGGCAGAGATCACGTACTGCGAAACTTGTCTTCGACACGTCTGGAAACGCTCGTCCCATCGCGTCGGCGTCAACGAGCGGCAAACCCATGGACGCTGCCGCGAGCAAAGGCTGCACACCGTTCGAACCGCCAATCTCGGAACTCATCACCGCTGAGAACCTGCGCCCGATATGGTCCTCCATGACCCGGACCGCCTTCTGCATCATCGCCGGGTCAGGAAGCCGTTCGCTGTTGATCAGAGGCGCTCCCTGGAAGGACACCATCGCAACCAGTTCGTCGTCCGCAAGATCCGCGGGGTCGAGCAGGTCTACACTCCGATCCGCCCGGTAGAGTTCCTTCGCAGCCACGAGGCTGCAATACGGGTCTCCTCCGCCTCCGGTGCCAAGCACCCATGCGCCTGTCGCCAGCGCATCGAGGTCTTCGAAGGCAATTGGCCGCAAGGATCCCTCCGCCCGATTTTCTGCCGGGCCCGGCGCAGCAATGGCGCCGCTCACGTCAACTGCCGGAGCGCGCCAGCAACCACCGAGCGGGAAAGCAGGACCGGCTTGCCCGAGCGTTCCGCAACTTCGCGGCGCATTGCACGGTCGTAGCCCATGCAATGCATGACGATAAATTCGGCATCGGCCACTTCCTCCACAGCTTCCCGGAATCGACGATCGGTATAAGGAGAAGCGAAGGAGGAAATGCACGGCGCACCAGCAATGGTCGCCTTGCGCCAATGCTCGGTCTGGCTCTCATTCGGCACCAGTACGCCGACTCTCCGCCGCCCCTCCGCCAGCGCGCTCACCATCGCGTCAACGACCCTCCCTGCCTCAACAATCAGTGTCCGGCAATGGAGTTCCGGAAAACTGCCCGTGCAGAGCAGGACAACAAGGTCGAAGTCCTGCTCGTCGACCCGGTCCAGGTTCTCCTGCAGACGCTCCGCCACCCAGCCCCGGGGGAGAAAGACTTCGCGACCACTCGGAAGCCTGGTGACAAGCCGGTACCCGTTGTCCCTTGGCGCCATGGCATCGATCTGGGCATCGCTCAATCCGTCGAGGACCCCGAATTCCCGGACCTCGATGTCGGCGCCGGCTTCATCCAGCAACTCCGGCACGACATCGTCGCGCGGCGATTGCCCGATATTGATGAACGCTACGCGCGGTTTCACCCTCATTTCTCCCCAAGTTCAATGCAGCCGGCTAACCCGGTTTTCATTCTCGCGGCCCACCATACCCCTGTGCTCCTCCCGCCGCGACCGTCAACCGGGACTCGAATGCGAACGATTCATTCTGCCACATCGCCTGGAACCGGCCGCAACTCCGGCGATTCCCACGGTGATACGGAAGCATGCCGGCTAGCAGCAATTGCCAGACAGGCAACGAGAGAGAACCCTCGGATCAGCCCCGCAGCAATCATTCAGCAGGAATGAGATCAACGCGCTGACGGCGTCAAGGTTTACGCGATAGACAACATGACGCGACCGGCGCTCGGAAGCGATGACGCCGGCGTTTTCCAGCGCGGAAAGATGAAAGGATGCGCGGGAAGAGGTCGCATCGACCACCTTGGCGATGTCGCCCGCACACGCGCCGTCGGCGCCACATCCGACGAGACAGCGCACAATCCGCAGCCTTGTCTCTTGGGCGAGCGCGCCAAGCATGGTGATCGCCTGGGATTCATCCATTTGTCATCTCAACATCCATTGAAATATTGAACAAAGGATCCTACACTTCCCGGCGTTTCAGTCAAGCCGGATCGAGAGGCACCGCATGAAAGTCGTCAGCTCCAAGATTTGCCCGTACGTACAGCGCGTTGTGGCGCTGCTGGAGGCCAAGCGAGTCTGCTACGAGATCGAGTACATCGAGTTGAGCAAGAAGCCCGGCTGGTTCGGCCGGGCATCGCCGCACGGCCAGGTGCCAATTCTCTTTGCCGACGACGGTCGCATCGTGTTCGAATCCGACGCGATCGTCGAATATGTCGAAGAGGTCGCGGGGGACCCTTTGTTCCCCGCGGATCCGGTCGAAAAGGCGCGTGACCGCGCGTGGTCGTCTCTCGCGTCGAGGCTCTACCTCGTCCAGTGCAGCGCGCTGCGCAGTCCCGATTCGGCGACCCTTGGTGAACGCGAGAAGTTCATGCGCACACCGTTTCGCAAGATCGAAGAGCGGCTTGGCGATTCGCCATTCGCCTTCGGCAAGTCGATCGGAATGGTCGATATCGCCTGGCTTCCGCTCCTGCACCGTGCCGCCATCATCAAGGACCGTACCGGATACGATGTCCTGAAGCGCATTCCCCGCACAAGGCGATGGCAGGAGTCCTTGCTCGCTACCGGTCTTGCGGACCAATCGGTCTCCGAGGACTTCGAGGAGAGATTTGCTTCATTCTATCTTCGTGAGTCGACCTATCTCGGTCAGTTGGCGAGCAATCGGACGGGCCGGGCGCGCACCGGGCCGCCGGATTGCTGTGTCGGGGAAGCGGCCTGCGGTTGCTAATTTCAGTGTGGTTGGGCCGTCCGAAAACCGCATCCGGTTTAGCGGACCGCTTGGCCTAGCCGGGTGAAGTTCGCCAGAGCGGGATCCCCATCCGCCGGATTGGACGACGGTCGACCCGACGCGAGGGAAGCCATCCCCTTGCGTGCCGGACCGTGCCGAAGCGCGAGATC
Source organism: Rhodobacterales bacterium (assembly GCA_965222665.1). GTDB lineage: Bacteria > Pseudomonadota > Alphaproteobacteria > Rhodobacterales > CAZPXZ01 > CAZPXZ01. The sequence goes on along the minus strand of CBDCUM010000012.1, from coordinate 1,522,131 downwards.
CAGCGAGTTCAGGAACAGCGATCAGGCGACTCATGCCACGGGCCGCCCTGCGACCCAGGTCTCACGCACGGCACCCTCATCGCCCAGCATCATCAAGGCGAACAGGGTGTCTGCCAGGTCCCGCGCCAAGTCCGTCCGGTGGCGCAGCATCCCGGTCGCGCCGGGATCCAGCACCACCATGTCCGCCTCCATCCCTGGAGCCAAGTTTCCGATCCGGTTGTCCAGTCCGAGGGCGAGCGCGCCGCCGCGCGTCGCCATGTGGAATAGATCAAAGGGATCCAGCGTTTCACCGCGCAGCTGCGCGACCTTGAAGGCCTCCGCCATGTTGCACAGCATTGACAGCCGCGTCCCGCCACCGACATCCGAGCCCAGTGCGACGCGCACGGGTCGCTCAGGCCGCCGTGCCGCGGCGAGATCCATCAGCCCCGAGCCAAGAAAGGTGTTCGCCCCGGGGCAATGCACGAGGCTTGCACCGGCCCGGTGGAATCGTTCGAACTCGCCCTCCGAAAGGTGAATTCCATGCGCGTAGAGTGCTCGTTGCCGCAGCAGGCCGAAGCGGGCATAGACTGCCGTGTAGTCCGGGTCCTCCGGAAACAGCCTCGCGACTTCCTTAAGCTCCCCGAGGCTCTCGGAAATATGGCTGTGCACCCAGGTATCCGGAAACTCCGCGGCCAACTGGCCGGCTCGATTCAACTGCTCGCTCGTCGAAGTGATGGCAAATCTCGGCGTGATCGCATATCCGAGTCGTCCGTTGCCGTGCCAACGGCGGATCAGGTTGCGGCTGTCCGATTCCGCGGAAGCCGGATCGTCGAGTAGCGCCTCGGGCGCGTTCCGGTCCATCCAGGTCTTGCCGGCGACAAGGCGGAGCCCCCTCTCTGCCGCCGCGCTGAAGAGAGCCTCCGCGGAGGCAGCCGCGGTCGTGCAGAACACGAGGGCCGTTGTCGTGCCCGCAGCCAGCATCTCGTCGAGGAAGAATGCCGCACCGGTCGCAGCATGATCCGGGTCGGAAAATCGGATCTCTGCCGGAAATGTATGCTCGTCCAGCCATTGCAGGAGATCCTTGGCGCGCGACGCGATTACTTCTGTCTGCGGGTAGTGAACGTGGGAGTCGACGAACCCCGCCATCGCAATGCAGCCCCTCCGGTCGAATACCTCCACCGCGGCCGGCAGGTCGGGCAGCAGATCGCCAGCCGGGCCGATTGCGTGCAGAAATCCGCCGGACGCGACGGCCAATCCATCCGGAATGTAGCGAACGGCATCCCGGCCCTTGCAGTACGGGTCCTCCTCGAACGCAAGAAGACCGCAACGCAATGCCCGCATGGTCGAGGACGGTTCCATGTCCCCCTCCGACTCTTGTGACCGCAGCATGGTAGCGGAATCCCCCAACGAGAGATGCCGAGGGACCGACAAGGGGGTCGCGCGTTGTGCCGAGGGGATCCGGCCGGAAGGAGGCGGCAATCAAATTCCAAATTCGGGCGCCGGTCAGGAAACTCAACCGAACACGGCGCCAACAATGCCGACAATGCCGCCCGTGTCCGCCCGGACTGTGGAGTGCTGGACAGCGCATTGCGGTCAGCAAGGCTTGGGGCGTCTCCTCATGAGGGATGCTTGCAAGACTTCAGCGCGCAAGAAGCGAGCCGGATCCGTACGGTTCTGCTCCCCGAAGCTGCCTTCCGTACTGCGCAAGCGATTTGCGGAGTGTCCTCTGATCCTGCATTCAAGGTGATGCGACTGCGGCTGGAGCGCCTGGCGCTGTCCCGCCCGCTGCCGCGGCTCCAGCAAAGTTTGACGGGCCACACCTCGGCACGTTCCTGGCCGCGTTCTGGTCGCGGTCCACACTGAGGCCGCACACGCCGTACCGCTGGATCTGATCATACAGCGCCATTGGAACCCTTGTTCAGCAACGCGAATATTCCTGCGAAGTACCGGCCGGGGGAACAACGACGACTGGGATGCGGGCGCATCCAACCCTGCCGTTCAGTCGCCATCGCGCAGGCGATCGCATCGAGCGGGCCGTCACCATCTACGCGGTCACACCATGGCGGCTCGCATCGCTGACGATAATGGACCGACAGACCTCGGACCTGCCGGCAGACATCCTGTTCGCTGACATCGAGATCCCGGCTCTTGAAGACATCGCCAGCGACTGCAAGCCACCCGCGCCCGGAAATCTCGGGCTGGCGGTGCTCACCGTGGCCATCCTCGACGGATACCTCGACCGCAAGAACGATCCGTGGCCAGGACACGAGAACATCCGGGTCGGACATGCGCGCCTCGCGGTCGCCGCACCGACCTGCGAAAGGCTGATCATGATGGACCGCAACACCAACCTGTATCAAACGCTGTTTTCTGGCACGACTCTTGGATAGGAGGGCAGCCCGCGGGAGCCCGCCTACGTGAGGGGACTGCGGCCTTCGGCGGCAACGGTCCGGCTCCCGGTAGTGTGCGAACCGATACGGCGATGTGTGGGTTCGGAAGTCCATATGCCCATGCCCCCCCGCGAAAGTCCCCGTTCTCGTATCCCGTTGCCGCGGCGTCGGCATGCGAGAACGGGAACTTTGGCGGGCCGTGGCGGGATGCTGAAGACCCCGGGCTCGCCCCCTTGCCGATCCTGAAGGGGGGCTGCGGATTCGGGCCGCGATGCTGCGCGGACCGCATCCAGCGGACCGCGCCCGGCAATCTTGCGCCCGCGAGAGAGCCAGGCCGCAGGCAGGTCTCGCCCGGACGTGCCGCGGCTCGTGGACGCGGGGACTCGGTCGAACCGCGGGCTTGAACGCCAGCGCAAGTCGAGGCTCTGGGGCGATGAGCTGACCACGGCAATGCACATCCGGTTGCGGGAACCGCGTCGGAAACCGAAGACAGAGCGATCCGTTACCGCTATCGTGGGAGCGCGTATCGTACTGCCAACCTTGCGGTTGCGGACTTGTCCCGGAAGTCCCCTCAGGTCCGACACCAGAGAAAGCGGCAGTCTTGTCAGTTTTTGCACGAGGCTCTCATGACAGCGATTCCGCTGCGCCTCAATGGTCAGGAGGCCTATGCTCTGGATTCCAGCGAAATCCTTCTTAACTGGATCCGACGGGACGGCGGCTGCACCGGAGTGAAGGAAGGCTGCGCCGAGGGTGATTGCGGCGCTTGCTCTGTCCTGATGTCGCCCCCGGAAGGAGGACAATTTCGTCCGGTCAATTCTTGCCTTCTCATGGTGGGCCAGGCGGCAGGCCACGATATCATCACCGTCGAAGGCCTTGGCAACCGGTTGCGCCCTCATCCCCTGCAAGCCGAGATTGCGTCCACCGGCGGCTCGCAATGTGGCTACTGCACTCCGGGCTTCGTGGTAGCCGGCGCGGCCCTTCTGGATCGCACGGCCAATCCGTCGACAGATGCCATTCACGATGCCCTGGCCGGCAATTTGTGCCGCTGCACCGGCTACCGGCCGATAGTCTCTGCCATCGAGGCGGCGGCACTTTCCGCCGAGCCCCTCCCGAAAGCTTCTCCAGCCGTTAGCCGCGAGGATTTCGGCGCAATCCTTCACCCCCGATCGATACGCGATGCAACCCGCATGGCGGCGGATCCCAAGGCGCGGCTCCTCGCCGGGGGTACCGACCTCATCCTCGAATTGCGCCACGGGCGCCCCCCTCCCTCCCGGCTGATTTCGCTGAGGCGCGTGCCGGAGTTGCGCCGGATCGAGTGGACCCGGGACAAGATGATCATCGGAGGTGCCTGTCCCATCGAAGACATGCTGCCCGATATCGAGACGCGGTGGCCGTCTTTCGCTCTCGTCCTTCGGCGCTTCGGATCCCCGCAGATCCGGAGCCTCGCAACTCTCGGAGGAAATCTGGCCACGGCTTCTCCCATCGGAGACGCTGCGCCCTGCCTGCTTGCGCTGGATGCCACGCTGCAGATCATCGGGCCCATTCGGCGGCGCAATATCCCGATCTCGGAATTTCTGACCGGCTACCGAACGTCCGTCCTGCGAACCGCGGAAATCATCGCCGAGATCCATATTCCGCTCAGGTCTTCCAATTCCGAATTTCGCGCCTGGAAGGTCTCGAAGCGATACGACCAGGACATATCGACTGTCGCCGCGGCCTTCCGCATCGACCGCGACCTCGGCGGTCGCATCGTGGGTGCTCGAGCCGCGTTCGGTGGAATGTGGGACCGACCCTTTCGGGCTCCGCGGGTGGAGGCAGCAATGGCGGAAGGCAACTTTGCCTCAGCGGCCGAAGCGATTTCCGAAGACACCCGGCCCATCAGCGATGTGCGGGGCAGCGCCAAGTACCGCATCCTGGCTGCGGCCGGCCTGCTTCGGCGGTTTGAATTGGACCTGCAGGGGGAGAGCCGCCTGCATGTTGCCGACCTGTGATGAAGACAATGGAGGCAGTCCGGCCGTCGCGCCCGACCTACGCCGGGCAGCCCCTCCCGCACGACAGCGGCCTGATCCACGCCACGGGAGAAGCCCGCTTCGTCGACGACCTACGGGAACCTCCCGGACTCCTGCATGGAGCGCTGGTGCTGTCGGAAACGGCACATGGCGAAATCCGGGACATCCACACGGAGCCCGCCTTCGCAATCCCAGGTGTGCTCGCCGCATTCACGGCCAGAGATATTCCCGGCGCCAACGAAATCGGGCCAATTGTTGTAGCAGAGCCTGCTCTCGCCGAGGACCGGGTTGAGTTCATCGGCGAGCCACTGGCGATGATTCTGGGAGACCGCCTGGAGGCCGCGCAGGCGGGCGCCCGCCTTGTGAAGGCGGAAATCGAACCCTTGTCGGCAGTGTTCGACCCCGTAGAGGCCCATCGCAGAGGCCTCTACGTTTGCGATCCCCAGATCATAAAGAGGGGAAACAGCCTGAACCACATGTTCGCGGCGGAGCACCGGCTGGAGGGCTCGCTGCGCATCGGCGGCCAGGATCATTTCTACCTTGAGACGCAGGCCGCGCTGGCGCTCCCGGAGGATGACGGCAGCATGATGGTATGGCTTTCCACCCAGCATCCGAGCGAAGCGCAGTCTCGCATCGCTCGGCTCCTGGGCTGGCCGTCGAACCGGGTCGAGGTCAAGGTGCGGCGGATGGGTGGCGGCTTCGGAGGCAAGGAGAGCCAGGCAACTATCATCGGGGCCCTCGCCGCTCTCGGTGCCTACCACACCCAGAATCCGGTGAAACTTCGACTCGACCGGCGCACGGACATGCTGGCAACCGGCAAGCGCCATGACTTCGTGATCTACTGGTCGGCCGGGTTTGACTCCACGGGACGGATTTCCGCACTCGAAATGGACCTGTTGTCACGTTGCGGTCCCGTGGCCGACCTGTCCCCGGCCGTGATGACACGCGCGATGGTATCCGCGGACAACTGTTACGCGATCCCCCACATCACCCTGCGCGGCTATTGCTGCCGGACCAATACCGTCTCGAACACCGCGTTCCGCGGCTTCGGCGCCCCACAGGGCGTTGCCGCCATCGAGTCGGTCATCGACGACGTGGCACGGCACCTGGGCTTGCAGCCCGAGGAGGTCCGGCAGGTCAACTACTACGGCGAGGCCAACGGCTACGAGACTCCCTGCGGCCAGGTGCTACGCCAGTGTCGGCTCGATTCGGTCGTAGCCGCGGCCATTGCCCGATCGGACTTCCACGCCCGTCGGCAGGAAATCGGATTCTGGAACCAGAGCAGCCCCGCATTGCGCCGCGGAATCGCGATGGTGCCTGTCAAGTTCGGAATCGCCTTCAACATCCCGGCGATGAACCAGGGCGGCGCCGTGGTTCACGTCTACCGCGATGGCAGCATCCGCCTCAATCATGGAGGCACGGAGATGGGCCAAGGCTTGTTCGTCAAGGTGGCGCAAGTCGTTGCGGAAGCATTCCAGGTGCCGTTGTCCCATATCAAGCTAACGCCAACCAGCACCGGCGAGGTCCCGAACACATCGGCAACCGCAGCTTCGACGGGCTCGGATATCAACGGCATGGCAGCGCAGAAGGCCGCGCAGATCCTGCGGAAGCGAATGGCGGGCGTTGCCGCGCAGCATCTCGGGCGAAGCGAGACGGACATTCGGTTCCGCGACGGCCGGGTGCTTGCCGGGAACCAGTCACTGTCGTTTGGGGAGTTGGCGGAAGAGTGCTGGCAGCGGCGTGTCAGCCTTTCCGCCGCAGGACACTACCACACGCCCGGCCTGGATTGGGATCGCAAGCGGATGCGCGGCAATCCGGCCCACTACCACACATGGGGCGCGTGCGTCACGGAAGTGGCGATCGATCTCCTCACCGGGGAGAGCCGTGTCCTGCGGGCTGACCTCGTTCAGGACTGTGGCGAATCGCTCAATCCTGCAATCGACCTCGGTCAGATCGAAGGCGCATTCGTTCAGGGAATGGGCTGGCTGACTTCCGAGGAGCTCTTCTGGAATGAGGACGGGAGGCTTGCAACTACAGGGCCATCAACATACAAGATCCCAGGTAGCCGGGACACGCCTCCGATTTTCAACGTGTATCTGCTCGACAATGCGCCCAACGAGGCTGATACGCCCTTCCGATCCAAGGCAACTGGCGAGCCGCCCCTGCTGCTTGCCGTTTCGGTGTGGCTGGCCATCCGCGACGCCATCGCTTCCACGCGAGAGGCCGGGACGACCATTCCCTTGGAGGCACCCGCAACGCCGGAACAGATCCGCCTTGCCATCGAGGCATTGAAGATGCGGGGCGGAGGGGACTAGCGCTCTCCCCAAACCTGTCGACCCGCAACATTGGTGGGAAAACGTAGCGGCGCTGTGCCGATCTTAGGCCCCGCGCTCCACCGAAGGCACGAGACAAGACGAAGTTCTGCCGGCGCCGTGTAGGTTCATGGTTCTGCGGAGTGGCGGCCGTATCATCCGCAGCCCCGACAACCGGTTTGGTAATTCGGACAGCGTTTGTCTTTGCGATGCAATGTCTGCCTGTCGATGCTCCGGGAACTGCTACCCGAGTCCGGGGCGCCTGAACACCCCGGAGAGCCGCGCCTGCACGGGATTCAGTCGCTATGCAGCGGAATTCGTAAAGGATTTCCCGAGCGGTCCCAACCACGGTCCGCGTCTCACATCCGACTGTGGCCACTGTCGATTCCGGCCGTTTCCGGAACCATCGGCGTTCATCCGGAATGCCCGGACCTCGTCCACCCGCGGCGCGGCTCCCTATTCAATCTCCTCCATGCGAGCAATGCGCTTTTCCCGAATCGAAATGTACGCGGCCTCGGCCAGTCGGAGCGCCTGGCGTCCGTCCTCGAACCCCGGCTTCGGCGTCGAACCGGTGCGGATGCTCTCCAGGAACCCGTCAATCTCGGCCATGAATGCTTCCTGGTAGCGTTCAATGAAGAAATACAAGTACGGCTCGCCGGCCTCCACCCGGGTCCCGGTGAAGCGGTGCATCTCATGCGGCTTGCGATTTCCGCTCTGAAGCATGCCCTCGGTGCCCAGCAACTCCACGCGCTGGTCGTATCCATAGACCGCGGTTCTCGAATTGTTGATGTGGCATTGCTTGCCGCTGGCGGTGCGCAGGATGATCATCACGGTATCAAAGTCGTCGAGCTCATCCATCAGTTTCCTGTCGATCATTCGGCCGGCGACGGCGAAAACCTCCTCCGGCTCTTCGTCCAGCATGTAGCGCGCGAGATCAAAGTCGTGGATCGTCATGTCCCGGAGCAGGCCGCCTGCGGATTCGTAGTACTCCCTGGGCGGCATTTCGGGGTCCCGCGACGTGATCACCACTTGGTGCAACTCACCGATCTCCCCGTTCCGCGTCGCAGCCCACGCAGCCCGATGTCCAGGATCGAATCGGCGATTGAAACCGATCTGGATCGGCACCGTGGTTCCGGCGATGCGCTCGGCGCAGGTATTCACCCGCGCAAGATCGAGGTCGATCGGCTTCTCGCAGAGAACCGGCTTTCCGGATGCAACCGCCATCTCGATGTAGCCGACGTGGGTCTCTGTCGTCGAGGCCACGAGCACGGCGTCCGCATCCGGGGAAGAGAAGATCTCCTCGGCGCTCCTGGCGATCGGAACCCCATGGCTGGCGGCGACGTCTTCCGCGCTTGGACGGTGGATGTCATGCACAATGGCAAGGGACACGCCGTGGTGCCGCGCCAGGTTACCCGCATGCATGCGGCCGATCCGTCCGCAACCCAACAATGCTATCCGCATATCCTTCTCCCGATTTCGTGCATACGCTGAGCCTTCCACGCTAGTCAGCGCGCGCGCCGCGTCAATCCCGTGCCCCCAAACCGATGCAAGGTGGAAGCCGAGCTCTGCCATGCGCGCCTGCAGAAGCGGCGCAGCACCCCGAGAGAAGCACTCGCAACAACGGAGAGATCGAGAGAACGCCGACCCGACCGCCAAGGCTGACGCCGCATCTCGCGGCGCCGATTCCCGGATCGGGGAACTGCAGCGTAGGACAGCCGGGATGGCGTCGTGGCACGCGCAGCCCCCTCCATCGTCCAGAGTCGACAGACACGATCCTCGGTCTTCGGATGGGTTGAGAACAGGGGACCGATGGAACCGCGCCGGAGTGGATTGACGATGAACAGGTGTGCTGTTGCCGGGCAGCTCACGGCGCGGGGGTTGCGGATCCGGCCCGCACACTCCTCCAGCCGCTCCGGGGCGCGGGCAAGCCACAGGGGATTGCCGCAGATCGCCGCGCCCTCCCGATCCGCGGCAAATTCGCGGGTTCTGGAAATCGCTGCCTGCACCAGCATGGCCGCGAGCGGCGCCACGATCATGGCGAGGATCGAGCCCGCGGTCCCCAGCGGATTGTTCCGGCTGCCGCCGAAAAAACAGGCCGAAATTGGACAGCATCGAGACCGCCCCGGCGATGGCTGCCGTAATCGTCATCACGAGGGTGTCGCGATTCCGGATATGGGCGAGTTCATGCGCCATCATGCCCGCCAACTCCTGGACCGGGAGAAGGCGGAGCAGCCCTGTCGTCGCCGCTACGGAAGCGTTTGCCGGATTCCGTCCAGTGGCAAAGGCGTTGGGCTGGTCCTTCTTGACAACGTAGACCCGGGGCATCGGCAGGCCTGCGCTGGCCGCAAGCGCCTTTACGGCCCCGTAATTCGCCGGGGCGGTCCCCGCATCGATTTCCGACGCGCCGTGCAGCGAGAGGACCAGCCGATCGGAATTCCAGTCGGCGAACAGGTTCATCGCCGCGGCAAGCCCCAGGGCGATCACCATGCCGCCCTGCCCCCCCAGCAGAAATCCCGCTCCAAGGAAGAGCGCAGTCATTCCCGCGAGCAGGAGCGCGGTTCGCATCATTTGCATGTTCCGGCCCGACACAATTCGTTCCGGCTTCGGCCGGCATCCATCGTGAATTTAGGAGTGGACAGACAACCTTCAAGCACCGCCCGCCGCCGGGCCGCAGAACGGCCCCTTTCCTTCCCGCCTCGATCCGAATGCGGGATCCCGCGTCCGCGAACACCGCTTGCGACAGGGCGCTACAGACCTCCATGGGTCGAGCCCGCCCCCCTTTGGCCGGTATCGTTCAAAATGTCCGGGAAGCGCTTCGCTCGCACCCGCTCCGGCAAGGGTCAAGCCGACCACAGGATATCCGGGGCGCCCTGCCGATTCTGTGATTCACCGCGTATACTTACGCGGCTGGAAAATTGAAGCGGCGGCGCAGATCCCTGCGCCGCCGCCAGACGGACTTTCGGATCGCCACGCAACACCAAAATCAAAACCCACGCCAAGCGCTCGGCAGTGTGATGGATGCGCCGGTCACCGGCTTGAGTGGACCGGTCAACTTCGGAAGCGATACGCCTTGCCGGGCGCCCCCACCAGCATTGTTGATGTCAGGCATCGATCCGTCGGAAGACGCTTCCGGGGAGACCGCCGGCCGTTCGTCCGGAAAACCGGGGCGGGCAGATCACGACATCCACCAGACCGATAGGGGCCGCATATTCATGATGGCCCTGCAAGTGCGCCGACCCCGATCATACGCGGCCGGGGTCTGGAAAATCAGATTCCGCCGCTCATAGAGTTCCCTGTGCAGACTCCGGCGGAGTTCGCCCGCCTCCGCCGCAAGTCCCCACGCCTCCAGCTGCGCAGCAAGGCTGAAGTTGAAGCCGGGCTGGATCTCGCTTGTCTGGAAACTCGTATCATCCTGATGGGGCAACGACGCTGCGGCGGATGGCGGAATCTGCGAAATCGAGACGGCGCCCTCTCGACCTCCGGCATCCAGGAAGTTGTTCTCGAACACGCATCGAAGTGCCGCCCGCGCGGACAAATCCGGAACAATCTCGCCAAGCCCGAGCCTTCGGGCCAGGAACGGCCCCAGGAGCTGCTCAATGAAACACGCCTCGGCGAGAGGCCCGCGAGTGTCGACTCGGAACCAGGAGCCGTTGAAGAGCAGGCCATGGAAAGCTTCCCCCGCGCGCGTGGCCTGCTTCGCCCATCGTTCGGCGAGCGCCGGGTCCCCCGCCTCCCGTGCCATGCCGGCAGCTGCCAGGAGTGCTGCGATCCACAGCCCGCCGCAGTAGCTGGAAGGTCCTGAGTGCGCCGTGGAAAGGCGCGTTTTCCTGGTGGGTGCGAATCCCACCCAGCAACTGTCCTTCCGGCTGGTAGCGGCCGGAGCGGTTCGTGGAGGTAACGACATGGACTGAAGCACTCCGGAGAGAAGGGCTGCGTTGAGCAGCTCAGCGACCATGCAGGCCGGAGCGTGAAGCGAACGCCGAGCAGGCCTCGAAACAGGCAACGCGGGGGCCGACCCTCCTTGGGTTAGGGGAAGGCCGATGGCGGTTTGGGAAGAGAAGCGACACATGCACCAGACCGCGCCCGCCGGGGTAGTGGCGCCAGCATGCATGGAAGATGGAAGACGCGGCAACACGGGAAGCCCTGTCGGTGATGTGCACGCATCAACCGGACCCCCGTGAGGGGCAGGCTGGGCCGGCAGGGTGGCGGAGGGGTCCGTACTACTGGCGACGCCGAGTAATACCGGTCGAGGAAAGGGACCCCAGGTGAGGAAGGATGTTGAAGGGCGACAGGTATCGGGAGTGGCATGGCCTATTACCCCGGAGAATGCCGGAGAGCCTGGACGCATCACATGCGGAAGTGAAGGGCGGGTCCCCGGCGGCGGTGGTTTCTCCGGCGTCCGAGGTCTCGGACCATCAAGGCGTCGACAGGCTTGCTGGCAGGCGAGGCCGCAGCCACAGTCAAGGCGGGAGCCGTGCAGCTCCTCGCGGCCGAACCCATGCGGCCAAGACCCTTGCTGTTGCTGGAACTCGTCGCCCGTGTGCGAAGTGCATGATCCCACTGGAGAGCCCGGTGCCGGAAATCGGCACGCCGGGTTCGGGGAGCGGGGGACTGGAAACGTAGCCAAGGGAGCCGGACTGAGGCCCGTCGCGAAAGCGCCGGAACTGCCACCGGACCCTACCGCGGGCGCGCCAGCCCCCGACTCTACCATTGGAATGTTGTCAAACGTCTGGTCGGGAATGCCCTCGTTTTCGATCAAGCCATCGCCATCCCTGTCATACTGCTGGAGATGGTCAATGGCGGCGCGAACAGCAGGAAAGAGCCCGCGGCGCCAAGCGGATCCCATCAGACGCCCCTCCCTCCAGACGCAGAGAACCCAATAGCAATTCAGATCTTTCCAAACGGTGGGATCGCGGTAGGTATAGGAGTTGGCGGTAACAAACGGATCCTCTGCCGGCCCACCGAGGTCGTGCGGCATCGCGCCGGCGGAATCGACCGGGAACAGCGTGCCATCCCAGCGATGTCGACGAAGCGCCGGGTCGGCCGAGGCCAGGTAGTCGGCGTAGTCCTCCGCAACACTGGCCGCCAGATCCGGGAACAGCAGGGAAACCCCCTCAGCTGCGTAGATCCAAAGATCCAGCGTGTTGTAGAGCGCGTATTCCACGCACTCGATGATTCCGAAATGCGGCCGATCGTCGGGCGAACCGGTCGCAGAAGTCAGGACCGACATTCCGCCGACGAGAAAATACGATTCATTGATCGCCATTCCCGCCCGGTGAGGCGCATCGCCGAACTCGGCCACGGTCTCGCGATGCCATGCCGAGACTCGCTGCTCCCAGTCCTCCGCCGACTGGAGAGCAAACTCCGCCAGAGCGCGGGCATTGCAGCCATCCTTTCCCCATTGATCCACGTAGCGCCGGTACCATCGGCGCCCCTGTCCGAAGGAGATGACGGGCAGGTCCCAGACGAGGATTGCGGTGATCGACTTCGCCTGACCGGGCTCAAGGGCAATCCTGCAACTGACTGCCGCCGCCGGATGCGCCGGCGGCGTCTCCCGGAAGCCGCTCTCCGTGACCCACCCTTCTCGGAGGTCGGGCGCATCCCCTGTTTGAAGGAAGGGCTCCCAGAATTCCCGACCGTCCCCGGTGCCGTTGAAACACACCGTCTCAGCCAGATCCGCCTCCTCCCCCGAGAAGGCGATCGCCCATTCGCCAGTCCCCTCGGGCGGAATTCCGGCAACACGGCGCCGGGTGAGTATCACTCCCGCCGCGGAATCGGATTCCATCGACCGGTTGAAGCAACCTGCTGCGACGCGATCCGGGCGGTCCTCCCCAAAGTCACTGAACCAGCCGTTCATATTGGCTAAATGAAATGCGATGGAGGCCTCGGCCGGGAGGACTCCCGTGTTCGTGACCCGCCAACGAAACACGGCCACCGGGAGCGCGGAGCAGCCGATGTCTCCGGGAATCACCGGAGAGAAGGAACGGCATTCCACAAAGACGTCATCAAGCGGCGCGTGGCGGTGCCATGCGAAAGGGAACAGGCCTCCCCACTCCGGGGCGGCGCATTCATACTCGAAGCTCCGCAATTCCTCGGATGAGGGTTTCGGCTGCAAGGCCCGCGCCGCAGGAGCGTGCCCACTCCTGCGAACCCGCAGGACAAAGCCATTCGCGGGCATTGAGAACTGGCGGATGCCACCGCCCTTCAGGGTCCAGCGCGAAAACCGCCCATCGGATGAACGGGTGATTCCACCGGTGCCGATACCGCCAAGGGGAACACCGGTAGCACATAGCGGCGGAAACAACTGATCCCATTTCGCGCGCGATGCTTCAAGCTTGTGGCCCCGATGCCGCAGCGCGGCAGAAGCCGGAATAGAATACGGGTCATGGGTCATCGAACACCCATCTTTGGTGCGTGATCCTCGACGCCCTTCGCAAGTCTGCGAGGGCCGCCCGGCGTACGGTATCGCCGCAGTCTTCGTCCGTCATGCGGAAGCCGCGGCATCCGAGATCTCGCGGTCGATCCCCGGCCTTGGCGGTGGCGCCCAACCGCCTGCGCTTGACGAGCCGAGGAAACTACGGATACACGGGGGGCGCATACAGGTCCCAACGGCGCGGCACCGCACTACGGACGCAGCGGCAGCCGATTCAACCTGGTGGAGGCAAGATGAAAGCAAGACTAGGAATTGCGCCCATTGCATGGTGGAATGACGACCTCCCGGAGCTCAGTTGCGATGTCTCGGTGGACGAATGCTTCCGGCAGGCACGGGAGGCGGGGTACTCCGGCATGGAGACCGGCCAGCGCTTTCCCATGGCTCCCGATGTCCTCGGCCCGGTCCTGGAGCGGCACGGAATCTGCGTGTGCGGGGGGTGGCACTCCGGGCTGCTGCTCGATGGCAGCATTGAAGAGGAGAGGGATCGCATCGCGGAGCAGATGGCGCTCTTCAAGGCGGTGGGAGCGCCCTGCATTGTATACGGAGAGACCGCTGGCACGATCCAGGGCAAGCGCTCCAGACCGTTGTCTACGAAACGCCGACTGTCCGAAGACGAGATCCGCACGTATGGCCACAAGATGACGGACTTTGCGGAATGGTGCGCCGGCGAGGGAATGCCCCTCTCCTACCACCACCACATGGCGGCCCCCATCGAGACCGAAGAGGAACTGGATCTCCTCATGAACCACTCTGGCGAGGCCTTGCCGCTTCTGTATGACGCAGGCCACATGGCCTTCGCTGGTGGCGATGTCTTGCGGGTGATCGACAATTACCACCCGCGGATCACGCACGTTCACGCCAAGGATATCCGGCGACCGGTGGTCGATGCCCTTGACCGGGACTCGGAAAGCTTTCTCGACGCTGTCGTGAAGGGTGCATTCACCGTTCCCGGCGATGGCTCGTTTGATTTTGGCGAAATCGCAATGCGACTTGCATCCTACGGCTACGAGGGCTGGTTCGTCGTTGAGGCAGAACAGGACCCCGCCGTAAGTCCGCCATTTGAAATGGCCTGCAAGGGCCACCGCGAACTCATGCGCGTCCTGGGCGCCGCTGGCTATGAGGTGGAATCATGAACCGGCTTGATGGAAAAATCGCAATTGTCACTGGCAGCACGCAGGGCCTCGGGGCTGCCATCGTGCACCGTTTCGCGGCCGCCGGCGTGGAAGGCATCGTTACCTGTGGACGATCGCAGTCCAAGGGGGAAGCGGTGGCATCCGGCATCACCGAGTCCACCAGAGTTCCCGTTCTGTTCACGCGGGCGGATCTTGGAAAGGTAGAGGATTGCCGCGCGGTCGTTGCTGCCGCCGATGCGCGTTTTGGCAGAGTGGATATCCTTGTCAACGCGGCGGCAATCACGGATCGCGGTGACATTCTCGATACTTCTCAGGAACTCTTCGACGCCATGATGGGTGTCAATGTCCGGGGCCCGTTCTTCCTCATGCAGGATGTGGCGAAGATCATGATCCGCGAGGGTACCGAGGGGGCGATTGTCAATATCGGCTCCATGAGCGCGATGGCCGGGCAACCGTTCATTGCCGCCTACTGCGCGTCCAAGGGAGCGCTTGCAACGCTCACCCGCAACACGGCATTCGCATTGCTGCGCAATCGGATCCGTGTGAATCAGCTGAACATCGGCTGGATGGGATCGGACGGCGAGAACCGGATCCAGCGCGAGTATCACGGCGCGGACGAGGACTGGCTGGAGAAGGCAGGTGCTGAGCAACCCTTCGGCCGCTTGCTGGATCCTGCGGAAGTCGCGCGCGCTGTCGCATTCCTCGCTTCGGACGACGCCGGGATGATGACGGGCGCAGCGGTGAGTTTCGACCAGTCGGTCTGGGGTGGCTATCCGTTTGCACCGCCCACGCCGCCGGAGCCCATGGAGCTCAAGCCCGAATCTTCGTAGACCGCAAACGACCACCAGCACCCGAGAGGCCGACGAGATCTGCGGCGCCACGCGGAGAGAGCCGGGGTTCGGTTCCCAGCGAAAATCGGATACCGATTGGAAGTGTGGCGATCCGTGCCCAGGTGCATGAGTCGGTCCGGTAAGCTCGACAATCGCACAAATTTCTCCGAACTACCGCCGGGTGCACCAGCGAGCGCCTCAGCGACGACCCCGAGCGTGACGGACCTCGCATTCCGGCATTGTCGATGCATATCGCGCCCTCGAACGAGGGAACCAACGTAGTTCGGCCCGTCACGGGCGAACAGCTCCTGGACTACGACCAATTGAAGAAATGGTACCTGGTGCGAACATGCAGCTAAGGGTTCGTCAAGAAATAACCGCTTGGCATTGAGGAGTCGGCAAGAAGGTATAATTCCACTCGCCATGGAACTCTGCGGGCCGGATGTCGAGGTCCTCCATTTGGGCATCCTTGATCGCCACGCCCTTGGGATAGTCGTTGTCGTCCACGTCGCAATAGACTTTGAGGCCGGTGCTGGTCGTGGTGGCGCCGATCAGACTGACGATGGTGGCGAGGGTTCGCAGCGGCTTGCCGCGCCAGTTCTGGCTGATGAACGAGAACAAGCGGTGTTCAATGCGGTTCCATTTGCTGGTTCCGGGCGGCAGATGGCAAACCGTGATCTCGAGCCCCAGTTCGCGGGCGAGTTCCTGCAGTTCAACCTTCCAGAGCCGAACCCGAGCTCCGTTGGAGCCGCCACAGTCGGCTGTGATCAACAGGCGTGAGGCCCCGGGATAGAGTTCCTGTCCCAAACGCAGCCACCAACGCCGGATACTCTCCACGGCGAAAGCAGCCGTGTCGTGGCTGATGCCGACATTCACCCAACCGATATTGTGAGCCACGTCATAGACCCCGTAAGGCGCCGCCTTGCCGAGCTTCTTGTCGGGGAAATCATGAACATTGACCTCCTCGGGCCGGCCCTTTGGCCGCCACTCACGGCCGCCGTTCCTGAAGTCTCCTACCAGTTCCTTCTTCTTGGTGTCCACTGAGATCACCGGCTGCCGGCCGGCGAGGAAGTCCGCGACCTGATCGTTGATGTATTCGAACTGGCCGTCGTGATCGGGAGGATCCGTGCCCTCCCGTGTCTTCGCATTTCCCTGAAGCGTGTAGCCGAGCTGCACGAGAAGCTTCCCCACCAGCGTGCGGGAAACCGAAAAACCCTGCTCCTTCAATGCGTTCGAAAGGCGGCGGCAACTCTTCGAGGTCCAGCGCAACGGACGTTCGGGATCGCCCCGTGCCGTGGGTTCCACCAGCGCCTCAAGAGCGCTCAGCAGTTCCGGTTGCTTCTCCGTCTCCGGCTTGCGCCCGCCACCGGAACGGCGAACTCGGCCGAGCTCGCTCGGCGCCGTCTCCCCGCTGAGTTCCCGCAGTCCCCGGCCAATGGTCGAACACGCCACCCCCGTGATCGCGGAGACAAGCCTGATCCCGCCGCGCCCAAAGCTTCCCGCCTCGGCCGCCGCCAGCAACCGCCGGCCCCGCTCGTCAAGATACGGAGCCAGAGCCTCGTATCTATATTTGATACCATCCGTGTTGTCCATTCACTATATATAGAGGACATACCCATACTGCGGAATCCCCCTTCAAACCATCCACCCGATCACTCCGTGATCAGCACCAAACTGGCCGGGATCATTCCGTCATCCGCGCAAGCGCCAGGAGCCCGCGGCGGTCTTGGAACACCCGGGCGAAGGGGTCGGACCGGAGGCCTGCGCCAAGACCGCTCAAACTTCCACGTGCATCCACACAAAGAGAAGGGTGGCATTGTACCGGTTCGGCCATTCTTCCGTCCCTTGCCGACAGCGCCCAATACCGCACCCGGCCGGCCCTTCGATTGCCGATTTCGAAGAAACGCAACCGTCGCACATGCAAGCGCAGTGGTCACCCCGCAAGCCGGTCGGACGGACTCCGAATGTCATCCTTGCAAAGAGTTGCGCCCACCAGGAAGCCGCGAGACGCTCAATCAAGAACTCGACAATTTCCGATTCGATAGTTCGTGGACGGGCCCTAACGTGGCCGTGTCAGCGGCCACAGGTCATCCTTACTCCATTAGCCGACGCGCGATGATCGTGGCCTGGATTTCCGCAGCCCCCTCGAAAATACTCAGAATTCGGGCATCGCAGAGCACGCGCGACACCGGAAATTCCAGAGCAAAGCCGTTGCCGCCGTGGATCTGCAGCGCGTTGTCCGCCGCGGCCCACGCCACGCGCGCGCCAAGCAGCTTGGCCATG
This sequence comes from Rhodobacterales bacterium, assembly GCA_965222665.1. Taxonomy (GTDB): domain Bacteria; phylum Pseudomonadota; class Alphaproteobacteria; order Rhodobacterales; family CAZPXZ01; genus CAZPXZ01. The sequence continues at coordinate 1,504,762 of CBDCUM010000012.1, read as the reverse complement.
CCGGCCTCCAGATCGCAACGCCGTCCCGCATCCTTGGCGCGCGCCGCGCCATATGCCAGCTGAGCGGAAACAATGATTTCCGCAGCCATCGCGGCAAGCTTGCGGTGAACGCGGGGAAACGCAATCAGGGCGCGGCCGAATTGCTTCCTTTCCACGGCGTAGGCGAGGCCGAGATCCAGCGCCGAGCGCGCAACGCCGACCGCGCGGGCGGCCGTCTGGATTCGCGCCGACTCGAACGTCCGCATCAGCTGGCGGAACCCCTCTCCGGTCCGGCCACCCAGCAACGCATCCTCGTTGAGCTCGAATCCGTCGAAGGAAAGTGCATACTCCTTCATGCCGCGGTATCCCAGTACACCGATCTCGCTCCCATCGATGCCTGCATCCGGGAACGGATCCGCGTCGGTCCCCGGAATCTTGGGCGCGAGGAACATCGAGAGGCCGCTGTGGTCCCGGCTCTCCGGGTCGGTCCGCGCCAGCAGGGTCATGAGATTGGCCCGGGCGGCGTGGGTGATCCAATTCTTGGCCCCCTTGATGAGCCACCGGTCTCCGCAGCGCTCGGCCCGCGTGGAGAGGGCGCCGAGATCGGAGCCTGTATCTGGTTCCGTGAATACCGCGGTCGGAATCACCGCGCCGGACGCGATGCGCGGTAGCCATGCCGATTTCTGCTCTTCCGTTCCGCCTCCAAGAATCAACTCCGCTGCGATCTCCGAGCGGGTTCCAAGGGAGCCGACGCCGATATAGCCGCGAGAGAGCTCTTCCGAGATTACGCACATCTCCAGCTTTCCCAACCCGGAACCCCCGAATTCCTCCGGCACCGTCACGCCGAACACGCCTAGTGCGGACAACTCCTCAAGCACCGCAGCGGGAATCAGGCTGTCGCGAAGATGCCATCCATGCGCCTCCGGAGCGATGCGCTCTCGGGCGAATCGGCGGAATTGTTCGCGGATCAGCGCGGCGTCGCTGCCGAGTCCGTCGCGATCGAATAGTGCCTCCGTGCCGCCGTCGACCATGGCACCGGCAAGACGCTCCTGAGGCCTGCCCGATTCCGCAGCGGCGACAAGTTCGGCAGCGGCCGGGTCCGCCGCAATCCGCCTCCCCTCCTCCTGTAGACCGAACGCGGCAAGCCGCGCAAACTCGCCCTGGCTCATTGGAATTCCACCAGACAGCTGCGCCAGGTACTCGCCGAACGCCACAACCGCCAGATCCTGTTCAACCTGGCCGAGGCAGCCTTCGGCCTGCAACGCCCTGAGCCACGACCGCGTCTGGCGCAGGCCCTCCACAACCGTGGCGAACCAGGCGAACGAGTGGGCGCAGTACTGCTCCGAATCAGAAAGCGCCGCGCGCCCGGAAGCCGTCCGCCGCAGGCGTTCGCCAAGCGCTTCCCGCATCCGGTCGAATGCCGTCCCGGCAACTGCCAGGGCCTCGTCCGCCGCACTCCGAATCGCCGCGCCGCTTCCCAACGTATCGTTCATCGGGATCTCCTTCGGGAGGCCTCCCCGGGGGCCGACTTGGTCCTATAGTGCGCCAATATACAAGGAGCACCGACAAGGCATGCCCTATCTACCGTCCTCCCTTCCATTCGAAATCAGTGCCACCGCATTCGCCTTCGCGATCGGGGTCATGATCGCGGCAGGGATCGTGAAGGGGACGATCGGCTTTGCCCTTCCGCTCCTGTTCCTGGGCGGACTTAGCGTCGTGCTGCCAATACAGGTCGTGGTGGCGCTGATCGCGATACCGGCCCTGGCAACGAATTTCCTGCAAGCGCAACGAACCGGAATGCGGGCGGCCTTCGAGACGCTTCGCGAATTCTGGCTGCTCCACATCATCCTGTTTACGACAACGTTCTTCTGCACGCGGCTTGTCGTCAGCCTCCCGGAACGCGCCCTGATCCTCATTCTCGGCATCGGCGCCTTCACGCTGGCGCTCCTGCAAGCGTTCGAATGGCCCCGGGAAATCCCCGGAAACTGGCGCAAATTCCTTGAAGTCCCCTATGGGCTGGTTGCGGGCTTCTTCGGGGGCCTGTCTGGTCTTTGGGGAACCGCCCTCCTGTCGTATTTCCTGGCGCTGCGAATGCCAAAGGAAAAATTTGTGAGGACGACCGGGGTCGCCTGGCTGGTTGCCACGATTCCCTATGTTGCCGGGCACTGGGAAAGCGGCGTGCTCAGCAGCGAGTTGGCTCCCTGGTCGGCAGCCGCCCTGATTCCCACCCTGGGCGGCATGTGGATCGGACGAAAGATCCAGGACCGCCTGAACCCGGCCGCTTTCCGCCGCGTCGTTCTCGTCGTGCTCCTTCTGGCTACCCTGAATCTGATCAGGCGCGGCATCTGGGGCTGATTCGGATGCTCAAGACGCCGAGGGACCGGATTCGCGCGTGCCGGCATCCGCCTCATCCCCGAACTTCCTGAAATTGTTGCGAAACAGTCCCACCAGCCTCCTAGCCGCCTCGTCGTAGCGCTTGCCCTCGCGCCAGGCCCTTCGCGGATCGAGAGTGGAGGAATCCACTCCCGGCGCCTCGAGCGGCACCTGGAAGCCGAAGCAGGGATCGCATCGCATGGGAACGGAATCGAGGGAACCGGAGAGGGCGGCGGCAAGCAACGCCCGCGTTGTCGCGAGCGGCATCCGGTGTCCGTCGCCCGGCGCACCTCCGAGCCATCCTGTGTTCACCATCCAGCATGCCGGCCTCCGACGCTCAAGGCAGGCGTGGAGCAACCGCCCGTACAAGATCGGAGGCCGCGGTAGGAACGGCGCCCCGAAGCATGCCGAGAACGTCGGCACCGGCTCGATCAGCCCGCACTCCGTTCCGCCAACCTTGGCAGTGAATCCTGACAGGAAGTAATACTCCGCCTGGGCTGCCGTGAGTCGCGCAATTGGCGGCAGGATGCTGAATGCGTCGCAGGCGAGCATTACCACGTGTCCCGGCTCCCCGGCGCAGGATGTGGACGAGGCGTTGGAAACGGCCTCTAGCGGATAGGCGCAGCGCCCATTCTCGGTCCTGCTCGAGTCATCGAAATCGGGCACCCTCGATCGGGGATCGAAGCACACATTCTCGAGCACGGAGCCAAAACGGTTCGCGGCCCTATAGATCTCCGGTTCCCCGTCGGGCGACAGGCGCAACGCCTTTGCGTAGCAGCCTCCCTCGAAGTTGAAGAGGCCGCCCTCGTTCCAGCCGTGCTCGTCATCTCCAATGAGCGTGCGATCGGGAGCGGCGGACAAGGTGGTCTTGCCGGTTCCGGAGAGACCGAAGAACACGGCCGAATCCTCGCGATTGCCCGGTTCGTGGTTGGCCGAACAGTGCATCGGCATTACACCCCGTTCGGGAAGAAGGAAGTTGAGCACCGTGAACACGGCTTTCTTGATCTCTCCGGCGTAGCCGGTGCCCGCGATCAGCACCAGCTTCCGCTCCATGGAAATGGCGATCACGGTGCCAGAGGCGGTTCCATGGCGCTCCGGGTCGGCCTGGAATCCTGGAAGGTGCAGAACGGTGAACTCCGGCTCCAACTCCCCGTCGGCGGTCGGAGCCCGAAGCAGATGCCGGATGGCGAGCGCATGCCAGGCGCGTTCCAGAACAACGCGAACACGGAGCCGACCGTCGGGGGAGGCGCAAGCCTCGAGATCCTGTCGGATGGGATCGATTCGCTGCAGATAATCCAGCATGTCCGCATACAATGCACGGAAGCAGGCCGGCTCCATGGCCTGATTGCCGTCCCACCAGACCATGTCGGCAGTTTCCGGCTCCCGCACGATGAATTTGTCTTGCGCTGCGCGGCCCGTGTGTGCACCCGTATCCACGAGCAGGGCACCCTCGCGGGACAAAATTCCCTCCTCGCGGCGGAGCGCGAGTTCCACCAAGGCCGCCTCCACCGCGTTCGCGGTCTCCAAGGCGAGTCCGTCCTCCGGCAGACCGCGGCTCGAGCCGGCGTCCCGTTCCTGGTGCAAGTCTGAACCCTTCGCGGCTCTCACCCCGGCCCCCTCTCGGGTGCCGCGGAGACAGCATAGCGGCTGTCCGCGGCATTTCGAACCGCCGGGCCCACCGGACGGCAAAGGTGGCGGAATTGCGGCGGCGTTCAGACCGTTCCCTTCGTATAACTCTGATGGCGCAATCCAGCAGCGTCTAGCCATGTGGTATCTGGTATGCAGTGCGCCATTGTGGTATCAAAGATACAAGCCGCCTTTCCCGAGTGGCACCGAGGCCGCCGTCCCGAAACGTGCGTTTTCCGCCACCCCGCGGAAGGACGGCAGGGGTCCAGGGCCAGGAGGATCTTGCATGAGCACGGAGCAAACAGCTAAACCGTTGGTGCTGGTGTTCGACGATGAAGCGGACTTCGCCACTGCCCTTTGCTCGGGCCTGCGGCTCCATGGCTGCGACGTAGAGGCGTTCACTCATCCCGACGACGCAATTCGATTCGTGCGCGACAGGCTTCCGGACGCCGCAATTCTGGATGTGATCGTCGATAGTCCGACCTGCGCGTCGTCCAATGACGGCATCACGCTCTACCAGAACATTCGCGCGCATGAGCGAAACCTGCGCTCCAAGAGTCTCATGCCGAACGGAAAGCAGGACGTCCTGATCTACTTCCTGACCAACGCGCCCAAGGTCGACAAGCGAATCGAGGTTCTTCCCGACGATGTGCAGGACTATCTGAAGAAGCCGGCCCTCCCGCACCTCCTGTCGGCGCGCATCCATCAGGATCTGCAAAGGTCACGCGTCGAAACCGCCGCGCCAATAGGCTTCGGGCCGAGTCCAGACGCCGTGGCACGCGGGAAGACGCTTGTTTGCGGACCGCTGGAGATCGCATACGAGAACTGCCGCTGCACCTGGAAGGACGAACCGGTCCGCCTGACGCCGCTTCAATTCGAAATTGTGCGCGAGTTGTCGGAGCATGCTGGCGGAGTACGTTCACGCGAGCAACTGGAATCCGCACTCGCCGGCACGGATGCCACATCTGGAGAGAGCGATCTCACGTCCCACATCAAGCGCATTCGCAAGGCGTTCTCCCAAGTCGACCCGAAGTTCGACCGCATCGAGACGCGCTACGGTGTCGGCTACGAGTGGCGCGACCATTGAGTCGCGGGAAGACGCTACCGGGTGGACGGAGACAAAGGGCTGTTCCTCGCTCGCACGCATGAACCGGGCGAAGCCGCGGGGCGCCGCCGCAGGCCGCTGCGAATTCCAATTTGGCAGCGAATCGTATTCATAAATGTTTGCGGCCTGGTGCTTTTCTGCGCCGCGCTCCTGTATTTCGAGGATTCGCGCGAACGGTATGTCGCGCTAAAGGGAGTCGAACTGCAGCTCTTCGGGGAGTTGCTTGCACGGGATGCAATCGAATGCCGAGCGCAAGCGTTCCGGATTTCCTGCCTGATTGACCTGGATCGCGCCAAGGACCTCGCGGGCGAATTCGCCCGCGAGGCCGGAACCCGAATTCGGTTTGTCGGCCAGTTTGGCCAGCCTCTCGCTGACAGTTTCGAGATCTCCCGAACCGACCCTTCCCAGGGTAGCGTTCGGACCAATGGCGACCTGGCCAATTGGCGCCGTGGGTTTTCCCGGACGATCGATGTCCTCCAACGCTGGCCGAATGCGGACAACCCGTCCATGGCGTATACGGTTCCCGAACACGCGGGTCCGCTCGGTTGGACGATCCCCTACGGCCGGACGTGGGAGGAGGAGGTTTTCCTGGCCCTCCGGACGGGCCAGCCCACCAGCGCCCACCGCTTCCAGTTCCGCGACGGCCATGCGAGTTCGGTCATTTCGGCGGTCTCGCCAATCAAGGACTGGAACGACCGCGTGCTCGGCGCCATTGTGATCGCATCGACGAGCGAAACCATCGAGGCGATCGTCGCCGACGAACGGATCAAGATCCTCTGGCTCATGCTCGCGGCCCTCGCGATCTCCATCACTCTTTCCGCGGCTCTCGCCCATCACATCGCGCGCCCGCTATCGCGGCTGGTCAGTGAAGCCAATGCCATCACCGAACGCCGCGTCGCCCTGAAGGAAGAATCCCTGCAGGTATTCTGGTCACTGGCCCGCTACCGCAGCGAAATCGGAACCCTCGCCCTTGCCCACGGCAAAATGGTGGACTCACTCCGGAAACGCATCCTCAAGATCAAGAGCGATGCCGACACGCTGGTGCATAGGACGGGAACAAAGCTGAGCATCGTCTTGACGGAATCGCACAACCTGCTGACCCGGGACTCGCAGCAAATTCCGGACGCCTCCCTTACCCAAGACCAGCGCGAGTACATTCAGAACATTCTTTCGGCCGCACAGGAAGCCTCCGATACCGTCAACCTCATTCTCAGCCAAGCCGTCCGGGACGCCGATGCGGAACGAAGCCCGCGGGAGTATTTCGACCTTGCCAAGGCCGTGTCCGAAGTTGTCGGGGAATTTGACGAAGAGGCGCGGCGGACGCAGGCTTCCATTCACTTCAGCGATGCCGGCGCCGGGCAGCGCCCCTTCCTGGGGCACCAGTCCCAAATCAAGGAAGTGCTCCGGGAACTGCTGTCAAATGCCATTTCCTTTACTCGGCCCGGCGGTGCGATCCGGGTTTTCGTGCAGCTCCAGAGAAAACGGAAAGGCGATACGCCCTCGCGGTTTCCCGTTAAGCTGTCGGTCGAGAACGATGGGGACCCGATCCCGGATGCGATATTCCCTGTTATCTTCGAGCCAGGCAAGACCGTGCGGCGCGGCAGCGGCTCGCACAACGGGTGGGGTCTGTGGACGGTGAAGCGGACTTTGGAATCAATTGGTGGAGCCATCAGGGCAGAGAATATCGCGCCGGATGTCGGTAAAAACGCCGTGCGCTTCACGGTGAGCCTGCCGTGACAGCCGGCCATGCCACGGAAGGGCCCGCGCAGTCCGGAGTCGGCATTGTCATCGTTGCCCATGACGGACTCGCCCAGGCCCTGAAAGCAACCCTCGAGCATATCATGGGGCCCGTTCCGCGCGTCCTGGCGCTGGGAGTCTCCGACGCCGACGACGAATTGTGCGCACGCATCATCGAGGCGGTGAAGGAAGTGGACACAGGTGCGGGAGTTGTCATCGCTGCCGACATGTACGGCAGTTCCCCATGCAACTTTGCCTTGCAGGCCTCCTGCGAAGCCGGCATCACCGTCGAAGTCGCCGCAGGCGCCAACCTGCCGATGCTGGTTGCCCTTGCAGAGAACCGCTCACTCTCCCCCGTTGAGGCCGTGGAAGCGGCCCTCCAGCAAGCACGGCGGTGCCTACTCCGTTCGTCGGGTCGCAGTTGAGATCATGGCCGCGGCTGAGCGCTGCCTCAAGATACCGAACCGGAAAGGTCTTCACGCCCGCGCCAGCGCGCGATTCACGGAGGTTGCGGAACGTTTCGAGTCTACTGTGACGGTTTCCAGGGACGGAATCGACGCGGACGGCCGCTCCATCCTAGATCTGCTTCTGCTTGCCGCTCCGATGGGCAGTTCCATCCGGGTGTGTGCCAAGGGCCCGGATGCCGAGACCGCAGTTGCGGCGCTTGCTGAGCTCGTTGAGGATGGATTCGGGGAATCCAGCTAGTAGTCGAACTGCGTTGTATCGATGGCTCCGATGCGCCTCCCGCCACGTCCAGATCTGCGTTTCAACGCCGGGATTCGGTCACCGGGGCTACGCGGATACCGGGGGGCGGTGCCTCTGCTTCCATGATGAAGGAGACGCTGCGCGACTTGGCGCTCGATGAGGGCCTGGATGTCAGGGAGATCGACATGGACCTGATCAGGCAACCGCCAGTTCTGGATGCCCCAGCCGAAGGCGAGGCCAAAGGAAGAGCGGTTCTTCTGCTTCACCTGTTTCGACAGCGCTTTGGCGAAATCCCCGAGGGAGTGGAGGCAAAGGTCCGGTCGGCGCCGCGATCGGATCTGTAGGCATGGGCGGATCCGCTGGTCGATACGCGGAAGCTTGACGATGTCTTCCAGAATGAAGGCGCCCGCTGAAAGGCGGACAGGCGCGCAGGAAACCGGCTACGCAGGGATAGTGCGATCGGAAGCCCGGGGTACGGAGCGTGCTGGGCATCGGGCAGCACGCGGAAATTCACCACGCCCCGAATCGCGAAGGCTTCCCGGATCTCGAAGAGCCCGGGACCGCAGGCCTTTCGCGGTAGCGCCTGCCGCGAGATTACGGCACGGCAGGAGCGATGCAATCCTGGCAACGAATCTGTCGACTGGAAGTTCCAGGCAGCCAGCCCGCACGTCAAGCTGAAGTGCTCATATCCATCAATGCAAAGAGGTTGACGCACTGGCGGGCTACACGGAAATCGGTATCCGGCGCAGGCCCCGGCAATGCCGCATTCCATGCGGCGTGTCACGAATCGCTCATCGCACTTCCCCTGTGCCCCGGTTGAATTTGCAAATCATTCGCAATATCATCCGCCTGATTGAGAGAATATGCGCCAGAGGGTACTGTGACCGCACGTCAAATCGCCGCCGAAGCCGCCGCACTTGCCCGGTGGATGCCCCACGCGGCGGATCGTCGCCGACTGCCATTCGCGCTCCTTCTTCTGGGCCTGCTGTCGGCGCCGGGCGTTGTCGGCGATGTCGCGCGATCTGCGCTCTTCGACGCCTATATCGGCGTTGCGGTTTTCGTCGCCGCGACCCTCGTGCTGTTTTACGGTCTGGAGAGGGCGCTGCGGATCGATGCCGCGGTGGTTCTGTCGCGGCATCGGCGCTGGCAGGTTCCTGCAGCCGCCGCCCTGGGCGCCCTGCCCGGCTGCGGTGGCGCGATCATCGTGGTCTCGGCGTACTCCCGGGGCCGGATCGGCTTCGGCGCCGTCATCGCAACGCTGACTGCTACCATGGGCGATGCCGCATTCCTTCTGATCGCTACGAGGCCGGACACAGCCGCTCTGCTCATTCCGATCACCCTTGTCGTCGGCATTCTGTCGGGCTGGACTGCGGATGCGTTTCTCGAGAATCCCCTGAAAGACGCAGGCCTGCGCGCCTGCGCCCTGCCGGCCGCGATTGGAAGGCTCCGCCTTCGGGACATCGTCTTCATGTCCCTCGCTGCACCGGGCCTGGTACTCGGCGTCCTGGCCCTCATGCAAATCGAAGCCGAGAACATCCTCGGTTCCGCTGTCGAGGATCTTGCCCTCGCCGGAATTGCCGCTGCAGTGCTGATCTGGGCTTTTTCTCCCGTCTCCATCAACACCCGTTCCACGGAGCATGTTGCCACGCGTACGGCCGAGGAAACGTCCTTCGTCACCGTCTGGGTCGTTACGGCCTTTCTCCTGTACGATTTCGGCGAGGCCTTCCTCGGAATCGACCCCACCGCCGTCACCACGGCAGCGGCGCCCTTTGTGCCGCTCCTTGCCATCCTGGTCGGCTTCATTCCCGGATGCGGGCCGCAGGTCGTAATGACGACCCTCTACATCAACGGCGCAATCCCGTTTGCCGCCCTGATCGGAAACGCCATCAGCAATGACGGCGATGCGCTCTTCCCGGCTTTGGCCGTCGACCGGAAGTCGGCGATTCTTGCGACTCTCTACAGCGCCATTCCCGCGGTCATCGTCGCATACGGATTCCTTCTCGTCGGCTTCAATCCTTAAGCGCGGCTAGCCGGCCCCGCCCAGCCGTCGAAGGGAACGTGATCCGATATCGCGGCGGTAACAGCCCTCGGGCCAATCGATCGCGCCTGCCCCTGCGTACGCCCGGTCGCGAGCCGCAGACAAGGTTTCTCCGACCCCGGTAACATTGAGCACCCGGCCTCCCGCCACGGTCAACCGCGCACCCTGCAGCGCGGTGCCCGCGTGATGGATAGTGACACCCGGTAAACGGCGCGCCACGTCGACATCCCGGATTTCCGAGCCAAGCTCCGGTGCCTCCGGGTAACCGGGGGCCGCCATCACGACAGTAACGGCCGCTCCAGGATCCCAGCGCGGACGAAGCGATCCGATCTCTCCGTCCGCAGCCGGCTCCAACAGGTCCATCGGGTCAGAGCAAAGGCGCGCCAGCAGCGACTGACACTCGGGATCACCGAATCGCGCGTTGAACTCCACCAAGGAAGGCTCTCCGTCCAGAATCATCAACCCGGCATAGAGAACTCCCCGGTACGGCGTGCCGCGGCGCGCCATCTCCCTCAGGCAAGGCAGCACAATCCGATCCATGGCAAGGCCTTCGGCCAGCGGACTGAGCGCCGCCGCCGGTGAGCAGCACCCCATGCCACCGGTGTTCGGCCCCTCATCGCCGTCCCGCGCCCGCTTGTAATCTTCTGCGCCTGCGAGAGGCAGGGCGCGATTCCCGTCGCACAATGCAAAAAAGCTGGCTTCCTCACCGCGAAGGAAGGACTCGATGATGATGGTCGAACTCGCGCTGCCGAACCGCCCGCCCAGGAACTCGCATACCGCCTCCCGTGCCATGGAGCGGGAGGATGCAACCACCACTCCCTTGCCTGCGGCCAGCCCATCCGCCTTGACCACAACCGGAAGCTCGGCTGCCTCTACATGCGCGAGTGCCGGCTCGAGGGAATCGAACCGGCGCCAGCGCGCCGCCGGAATCCCGGCAGCGTCGCAGATCTCCCGGGCGAAGGATTTCGAGACCTCCAGGCGTGCCGCCGCCCGGGACGGCCCGAAGACCCGGAATCCCGCCGCGCGCAGCGCATCCGATACACCGGCTGCAAGCGGTGCTTCCGGGCCGACCACCACCAGACCTGAATCCAGATAGGCCGCCGCTTCGACCACTGCTGCGGGATCGAGAATGTCCAGCGCCAGGTTTTGCCCGATTTCGAGCGTGCCCGCGTTGCCAGGCGCTACCGCAACCACATCGACACGGGGGCTGGAAGCCAAGGCGTCGGCCAAGGCGTGCTCCCTGCCGCCGCTTCCGATAATCAGTATGTTCATCGCGTGTCCCAGAGTGGTCGTTGTCCCAGCGGTGCCGGTAACGGCAGCCACGCTGCAACGCGTTTCTACGCCGTCCCGCTCGCGGGAACAACCCGCCGCAGGAGATTCCCGACCTGCCGGCCGGCAGTGTCGTGTCAAGGAGCGTGTTCGATGCCCGACTCTCGTCCTCCGGACGGGTCCAATGTGCCCGAATGGACCGTCACCGCCCTCTCCACGGCGATCCGGGGAACAATCGAGGACAATTTCGGACGGGTTAGGGTCCGAGGCGAGGTTGGGCGCGTGTCCCGACCCGCCTCGGGGCATGTCTATCTGGACTTGAAGGACGAGCGCAGCGTGCTCGCGGCGGTGATCTGGCGTGGCCAGGCAAGCCGGCTGGCGATGGAGCCGAGGGAGGGCCTGGAAGTCATCGCCACCGGCCGGATCACGACCTACGGAAGGCAGTCCAAGTACCAGATGGTTATCGAGCAGATTCGGCCCGCAGGTGAAGGCGCGATCCTGGCCGCGATCGAACAGCTCCGGCGGCGCCTTGAAGCCGAGGGCCTCTTCGACGACCACCGCAAGCAGCCGCTTCCGATGTTGCCGGAGACCATTGGCGTTGTCACCTCCCCGTCTGGCTCCGTGATCCGCGACATCCTGCACCGGATTCGGGACCGATTCCCGAGTCGGGTCATCGTCTGGCCCGCGGCCGTGCAGGGAGCCGCCTGCCCCGGCGAAGTCTCCGCAGCACTGGCGGGATTCAACGCTCTGCCGGAGAACGGTCCTGTGCCGCGGCCGGACGTAATCATCGTCGCCCGGGGCGGCGGCTCGGTCGAGGACCTCGCGGGGTTCAGCGACGAGAGGGTCGTGCGCGCTGTTGCAGACAGCGCCATACCGGTGATCTCTGCAATTGGCCACGAGACTGACACTGCACTCTGCGATTATGCAGCAGACATGCGCGCTCCCACACCAACAGCGGCAGCCGAACGAGCGGTGCCAGAATCTGCCCAGCTCCGCGCCCTGGTCCTGGCGCTGGACGGACGGCGGGGCTTGGCCGCAGCCCGGCAACTCGAGCACCTTAGGCTACGGCTCACCGCCCGGTCCGCCGGACTGCCGCGTTCCGACATGCTGCTCTCGCAATCGATGCAACGTGTGGACAACGCAGCCCTGAGTCTCGCTTCGGCGGCAGAGGGCAGAATCCGGCAGAACCATACTCGGTTCGGTTATGCCAAGGCCCGTCTTCAGCCGGCGCTCCTCGGGCGCCGCGCGGCGTTGGCGGATGCAACCCTGGAACGCGCCTGCCGAAGCCTCCAGCGCGCGCTTCGCGGCCGAATCGCCAGAGAGTCGGAACGGATCGGCGCGATTGCGGCCCGGCTCAGCGCCCGCCTGCTCTCCCGGGAGATCGATGCGTCCGAAGAAAGGCTTTTCGCAACTGTGAAGCGCATCCACCGCTTGGCAGGGGGCGACTTCGCTGCCGGTCCTGTTCAGGCGTTCCGCCGCGCTGCCGAGCGCCTGCGCCCGGCTCTCCTCGAGCGGGAGGCGGGCCGGGCCGAGGAACGCCTGTTCTCGCGCGCGAGACTTCTGGAGACGTTGAGCTACCGGAACACGCTGTCGCGCGGGTTCACGGTAGTCCGGAATCGCCATACCGGAATCCTCCTCTCGGACCCGTTGGAGGTCAGCCCGGGCACGCCGCTGGAAATCGAGTTCCGCGAAGGACGGAAGCTGAGGGCTACAGCTGACCCAAAAAGTGGCAGCGAGGGCTATTGACGGGTTGGACTTTCTCCCGCGGCAGGCTTAGTCTTTCGCCCGCGCCTCCACCCGGCGCGGAGATTTCAGGCGGCGGTTGAACCATGGACGACGCTAAAGCGACTCTTGGAATTATCGGGGGAAGTGGAACGTACGATCTGGAAGAAGTCCGTAATTCCGAGTGGGTTACCGTGCACACGCCTTGGGGCCAGCCCTCATCCGAACTTCTGATCGGCGAGCTTGAGGGAACAAAAACCGCGTTCCTGCCTCGCCATGGCAAGAACCATTCAATTCCGCCATCCGAAATCAACTACCGCGCAAATATAGATGCGCTGAAGCGTTGCGGTGTCCGCGACATCGTGTCTGTCAGCGCATGCGGCTCCTTTCGGGAGGAGATGGCCCCCGGGGACTTCGTGATCATTGACCAGTTTCTCGACCGCACCCGGAACCGCCCGGGAAGCTTCTTCGGCGCCGGCTGCGTCGCCCATGTTCCCTTTGCCCACCCCGTCTGCCCCCGACTTGCGGACACGCTGGAATCTGCAGCCGAGGAAGCCGGGGCGGTGGCGCACCGGGGGGGAATCTACGTAGCCATCGAGGGCCCGCAGTTTTCAACCTATGCGGAATCGACCATTTTCCGGGATTTGCTCGGTTGTGCTGTCGTGGGAATGACCAACCTTCCGGAAGCCCGCCTGGCCCGGGAAGCGGAGATCTGTTATGCGACTCTCGCCATGGTCACGGATTACGATTGCTGGCACCCGGAGCACGGAGACATCGACATTCGGAAGATCCGCGCTGTGATGCAGGCCAATTCCGAGAAGGCCCGTCATTCGGTCCGCAACGTCGCGCGCGGACTCTCCAGCGACCGGCCCGTTTGCGCGAATGGCTGCGACCGCGCCCTGGAATACGCGATCATAACGCGGCCAGACGCAAGGGATCCCCATTGCGTAGCCCGACTCGATGCAATCGCCGGCAGGGTCCTGTCGCGATGAGCGTCGTCCACGACCGCGCCCTCAGCGCACAAATCGCCACTTACATCCGCACTATTCCTAACCACCCGAAGCCTGGCGTCCAGTTCCGCGACATCTCGACACTTGCCGGGCATCCCGAGGGACTGAGACTCGCGATCAACGGCATTTGCGGAGCATTCGCTGCGGACCGGCCGCATCGGGTGGCCGGCATCGAGGCGCGCGGGTTCATTCCGGGAGGCGCTGTCGCCGTTGCGCTCGGTGCCGGATTCGCACTGATCCGGAAGAGCGGAAAGTTGCCGGCCGAGACCCTGGCGGTCGACTACGAACTCGAATACGGCAGTGAATCCATGGAGATCCATCGCGACGCCATCGCTCCGGGCGAGCGTGTCCTGCTCATTGACGATCTGATCGCGACCGGTGGAACCATCCTCGCGGCGCTCGATCTCTTGGCCCGATTGAAGGCAAATGTCGTCGGCGTTGCCGCAATTGTCGACCTGCCCGAGCTTGGCGGCAGCAGCAAGATTCTCGCCTGTGGAGTCAAAGTAAGGGCGTTGACCGAATTTACCGGGGAGTAGCTCGCTTCCAGGACCGCGGATGGTCCGTCACGACGCTTCCGGGACGGCGACTCCGATCATGCAATCCCGCGTCACGATCCCCGCCAGCCGAGCCTCATTCCAATCCTCCGTCCCCTCCGGCCGGCGCGGCAGTACCATGTAGCGCATCTCCGCCGTGGAATCATGGACGCGGACCTCTACGCCCTCGGGAATCCGGAGGCCGAACTCGCGAAGCACCGCGCGCGGTTCACGAACCGTCCTGGATCGATAGGCGCGCTGCTTGTACCAGTCGGGCGGGAGGCCGAGAAGCGCTCTCGGATAGCAGGAGCACAAGGTGCACACAATGACGTTGTGAAGCCGCGGCGTGTTCTCGACCGCAATCAGCTTCAAACCGTCAAGCTCCAGTCCCAGATCCCCGCACGCCGCCGGTGCATCCCCGAGCAAGCGCTCCCGGAAGGCCCGATCACTCCAGGCGCGCGCCACCACGCGGGCGCCATCAGCGGGACTGCGCGCGTCCATGCGCTCAATCGCGGCAGCGATCGCGCGCGGCGTCAGGACCCCTTTTTCGACCAGTAGCTCACGAACCGCAATTTCCATCGCCTGCCAGTGCGTCAGCGGACAGTCCCGGTCGTGACGGACTGGATGGGCGTGTCCCGGGCCATACTGTTTCGCACCGGCGTGCGGTCCCGCGCCGCTCACGGCCCGACGCGCTCCAGCCAATTCCCGAATATCTCGACTTCCAGCGAGTCCTCCGGATCCTCCGGCGAATGCCAGACCCGATCCATCCGGAATCGTACCCGGTAAAGAGGCTCCCTCGGCGCATCGCTCCGGTGGTAGGCTTCTCGTTCCGGGTTCGGAAAATCGCCGCAATACCGCTCCACAACCCCCGCAATTCCGCGGATGTACCATGGAGTTCGCATGTGGCCGAGCGGGGTCCTGCGGGAGACACGCACGGCCTCCCCGGCGCGGAGGCGTCCGCCCTCGCTCACCCGGGCTGCCTCGCTGCGGCAGCCACGCCATAGGTCGCCCCGCGAGCCTGCACCTCCTCGATCCTCCGGCTGATTTCCTCGGAAGTCAACACGCCCACCTCCACGAGGTTGCGCGCCACGGCCGCGATCCACCGCTCGTAGTACGACATGGTCTCGAAGGCATCCTCACCGAGATCCTCAAGCGCCCTGCGCAAAGCGTCGACCGAAAACATCCCCCGCGAATTCAGAAGCACCAGAAGGGCATCGACACGCTGTTCCCACAACTCGTAATCATGCTCGCCGCGCTCCACCGCCCCGGCGCCAAGGCCGCCCATATCGTGCCAACTGCGGATCAGGCCCCCGCTCGCGATTCCCTCCGCTGAAGAATCGCCCGGTCGGTCCATCTAGCGAACCGGTGCCACGACCATCACCATCTGGCGCCCTTCCATTTCAGGTATCGCCTCAACCCGGGCGATGTCGTCCAGGTCCCCCGAAACCCGGTGCAGAAGATCCGCGCCCAATTGTTGGTGATGGAGTTCACGCCCCCGGAACCGCATGGTCACCTTGACCCGGTCCCCCTCATCGATGAATTTTCGAATACTGCGCAGCTTGACGTCGTAGTCATGGTGATCGATATTCGGCCGCAGCTTGACCTCCTTGACGACGATGACCCGCTGTTTCTTCTTGGCTTCGGAGGCCCGTTTCTGCCGTTCGTATTTGAACTTGCCGTAATCCATGATCTTGCACACCGGCGGATCGCCCTTGGGCTGGATTTCGACAAGATCGAGGCCGATATTCTCGGCCCGCCCGCGGGCCTCATCGGTTTCGATCAGCCCTATGTTTTCACCGTCTTCGTCGATCAGGCGGATAACGGGATTCGTAATCTGTTCGTTGATGCGCAGGCCGGTATCCCGGGTCGGCTGCGCCATCATGGGTCTGCGTGCTATGGTCGTTCCTCCTTTGCCTGCCGGTTTGAACGGCCCTGCGGGCCGCGCAACTTCATCACCAATCATACCATCATATTTTGCGAACCGCGCAACCGGCCCGAAGCGTGCCCCGAACGGTCCCGCGCCCGGTTTTCCGCACTATTCTCTGGAATCTGAGGGCTCTTCCCGGATCGCGCCTGCGTGCGGATCGGGGCGGGCGAGCGCAACCGACAACGAAGGATGCTGCCCATGGGGGACAACTACGACGCGGTCATCATCGGAGCGGGAATTATTGGTGCGGCAACTGCTTTCGAAATGGCGAAGCTGGGCTGCCGCACGCTGAACGTGGACAAGCTCCCCGCAGCCGGATACGGACCGACTTCGAACTCATGCGCCATCATCCGAGTGCATTACTCGACCTTTGACGGCACCGCATTCGCGTGGGAAGGCTATCACTACTGGCGCGGCTGGGCGGAATACCTGGAAGTCCCGGACGAACGCGGACCCGCCCGATTCGTCGAATGCGGGTGCCTCGTAATGAAGACCGGCCAAAACGAAAATCTTGGGAAGCACATACGGCTGTCAAGGGAACTCGGCGTACCGTTCGACGAATGGGATGCCGGTGCAATCCGCGAAAGGCTCCCCATCTACGACACCCGGTGCTTCGGACCGCCCAAGCTCATGGGTGATGAAGGCTTTGGGGAGCCGACCGGAGGAGAGCTTTCGGGCGGTGTTTTCTGGCCTACTGCGGGATACATTTCCGACCCGCAACTCGCTACCCACAATCTGCAGCGCGCCGCCGAGGCGAAAGGCGCGCGGTTCCTCTTCGGGCGCCAAGTCGTCGAGATCCTCAAGGACGGCGGGCGCGCAGCAGGAGTCCGGCTGGATGATGGCGCCATCATTGCGGCCCCGATCGTGGTCAACGTCGCAGGCCCGCACTCCGCGATTGTCAATCGGATGGCTGGGGCTCTCGGCGATATGACCATCCAGACCCGGGCGCTCCGCCAGGAAGTGGTCCATGTGTCGGCGCCGCCCGGCTTCAACTTCGAGGCGAACGGCTTTGTGGTGTCAGACAGCGACATCGGCTGCTACATCCGCCCGGAGACCGGAAACGAGATCCTGATCGGCAGCGAGGATCCGGAATGCGACCCGCGGGAGTTCGTCGACCCCGATGACTACGAGCGGAATTTCACGGAGCAAGGCACCTCTCAGGCGTATCGCTACGGGCAGCGCGTTCCGACAATTGGCATCCCGGCAAGCCTGCGCGGAGTCGTCGATCTCTACGATGCTGCAGACGATTGGATCCCCATCTACGACAAGAGCCAGGTACCCGGATTCTACATGGCGATCGGATCGTCGGGAAACCAGTTCAAGAACGCACCGGTGGCCGGCAAACTGATGGCAGCGCTGATCGAATACTGCGAGAATGGCAATGACCACGACGAAGAGCCGCTCTCCTTCCGGCTCGGGCACATCGGACGCGACGTGGACGCGGGCTTCTATTCGAGGAAGCGTACTATCAACAAGGAGAGCAGTTTCTCGGTTCTCGGCTGAGACGGTCAACGGAACGGGCGGGGAGAGGATGGGCGCGTCCGGCCAGACCGGCGGGTGCCAGTGCGGCGCGATCCGCTACCGCCTTCTCCGCGCAATGGAAACGCTTTACGCCTGCCATTGCCGCGACTGCCAGAAGCAGTCCGCGAGCGCATTCGGGCTGTCCATGTTGGTCGAACGCAACGCGGTGGCCTTTTCCGGCCCTGCGCCCGGCACATTCAGCACCCGAGGCGATTCCGGCAGGATCAAGATTTGCGCGTTTTGTTGCGCGTGCGGGACCCGGCTCTTCCACGCGAGTGGCGGATTGCCGGGCGGGGAACGCGAAGTTCTCAGTATCAAGGCAGGAACGCTCGACGACACGTCCGCTTTGAATCCGTGCTGCCATATCTGGACAAGCCGCGCCCAGCCCTGGATGGCCGCACTGCTCAGGGGCGAGCCGTGCTTCGCCGAAGGCCCCGTCAGCGATGAGGCGCTCCGGGCGCTATGGCGAGAATCCGGCGGCTCGGTGCCAGGCGACGCCTGAACGCGCGGTGGTCCGCCCCCGGGCCGACGGCACCTGGCCTCCGCTTCCCCCTGTACCCGCTGGCGGGCCCCGGCGAACCCACGCCCCGACCCGCGCCGACCGACGTGCCGGCGGGTACCAGCCGCCACGGCCAGCGAGAGCACCGCTGGAATGGCTAGCATCAAGACCGCGAACGAGACCTCGGGTTCCAAATTGCGAGGGAATGGCAACGGCCCCATGACCAGATAGCAAACATCGGCTCGTGTGAGGAGTGGGCAGCCGAGCCCCATGCGGCCAGCATCCAGGACAGCCAGACAGGTCCGATCCTGCGGTCGCCGAACGCGATTCGCGCCGAGAGAACCCATACGGGAAAAATTGCGCATCGGGTATTTTGATGGGCGCCTCCTCCGCGCCCGGGGCCATCCCCCGGGGCGGGAACGCTCGAAATGTACTGCACGGTCCTGTGAAATTCCCGATACGAACACCGCTAGGAGGCTGTCGGATTTGCTCAGTGGCCCCCGGCATGGCCGTGTCTCAGCTTTGCCGCAGCCAGTGGCCGGGCGGAGCGTTGTCGTCTCTTGGCCAATCCTGCCCTGGTAGCCACTGCAGTATCAATATATAGTGTTCCAAGAGCTGAAGATTATGGAAGAGGTCTGCTGATGTCGCGGGATTTCCGTAGGACGGATCGTGAGACGCCGTGGCTTTTGCCGCCGTCGCTGCAGGACTGGCTGCCGGAAGGTCATTTGGCGCGTTTCGTGGTCGATATTGTGGAGCAGCTCGATCTGAGCGAGTTGACCTCTGACTATAGTCGCGGCGGCAAGCGAGCCTATCATCCTGCGATGCTGCTTTCGCTGCTGTTCTACGGCTATGCGACCGGGATCTTCTCAAGCCGCAAGCTGGAGCGGGCGACGTATGAGTCAGTTGCCTTCCGCTTCGTAGCGGCGAACCTGCATCCGGATCACGACACGATTGCAGCCTTTCGCAAGCGGTTTATTGGGCACCTGGGAGGCCTGTTCATACAGATCCTGATGATGGCGCGGACCCTGGGTGTGCTGCAACTCGGGAATGTGAGTCTGGACGGTACCAAGATCAAGGCCAACGCCAGCAAGCACAAGGCGATGAGCTGGGACTACGCGAACAAGCTGGAACAGCAGTTACAGGAAGAGGTTGCAGCATTGCTGGCCCGGGCGGAGCAGGCGGACGAAGCTGAGCCGGACATCGGGCTGGACATTCCGGAGGAGTTGAAGCGGCGCCGCGATCGCCTTGATGCGATCGCGGCGGCGAAGGAAGAGATCGCGCAGCGGGCGGCGGAGCGGCACCGGGCGGAGATGGCGGCCTACGAGGAGAAGATGGCGGCCCGCGCGGTGAAGGAGGCGGCGTCCGGCCGGAAGCCGGGCGGTCGCCCACCGCAAGAACCGCAACCGGGCCCGCATCCGAAGGACCAGGTGAACTTCACCGATCCGGAGTCGCGGATCATGCCGTCATCAGAAGGCTTTGTGCAGGGGTTCAACGCTCAGGCGACGGTTGACAATGGCTCCCACCTGATCGTGGCGGGCCACGTAACGGATGCCTGCAATGACAAGCAGCAGATTGCCCCGGCGCTGGAACAGCTGGCGGCGGTGGAAGCGGTGATAGGCAAGCCGGAAGGAATCCTGGCCGATACCGGCTATTTCAGCGCCGACAACGTGGCGCAGTGCGAGATGGCCGAGGTAACTCCGTACATCGCGTCAGGCCGCGACGCGCACAACCAGCCGCTGGCGAACCGGCAGGCACCGGCGCCGGAGCTTCCCGTCGATGCGGACCCAACGGCGAGAGCGAAGCACCGCCTGAAGACGCCGGAGGGCAAGGCGATCTATTCTCGGCGCAAGGTTACCGTGGAGACGGTATTCGGGATCATCAAGGAGGTGATGGGATTCCGGCGTTTCCATCTGCGGGGACTGAGCGCGGTAAGTGGGGAATGGACGCTGATCAGCGTGGCATGGAACCTGAAGCGGATGCACGCTCTCGCAAGCTGAGCAAGAAGAGAAGAAATGCTCTCATCCGGCCCGAAACAGTGCCCTCGCAGGGCCAAAAACGGGCCTTGGGGGTAAGAGAGCCACCCCGGCAACCGAACCGCCTTGGAAATCCCCCCAACCCTGAGCCGGGACCCGGCGCGCTCGCGTGTTGCCTCGGCCAGAATCAGCGCGAAGGCTTCCCTTTATGCCAATTCTAGGTCAAACCCGACAGACTCCTAGGCGAGTCCGGACTCCCATCAGCCCGCCAGCGCCAGCACCTCTTCCACTGTCCTGCGCAAGAGCGTCAGTTCCGTCTCGCCGCTCATCCGGTGGTCCGCTCCCTTCACGAGAACCAGCCTTGCGTCGTCGCTCTCGACGCTCTGGAGCGTTTGAAGGGCGGTTTCAACCGGAACATCGCGGTCCGCTGTTCCGTGCAGCAGCCGGACAGGACCACGTATCGGACAAGGTTCATGAAGCAGCAGCCGGCCCGCCCCGTCGTGGATCAGCCGCCGCGTGATCAGGTAAGGAGATCCGTAGTCGCTTCCGATTTCGACCCGGCCGTGCTCCAGGAGTTCCGCGCGTTCCCCGGGCGCAAGATCCTCCCGAATCAAGCGCTCCGTAAAATCCGGGGCAGCAGCGATACCGACAACCGCAGCCGCGTCCACTCTCCGGTCGCGGGCGAGCAGAAGCGCGACCCAACCGCCAAGCGACGAACCAACCAGAATCTGCGGCCCTGTGGTCAGCGCATTGATCGCCGCGGCCGCGTCATCCGTCCAGTCTCCGACGCATCCGTCCTCGAATTGACCCGATGAGGCGCCATGTCCCGAGTAGTCGAAACGGAGGAACGCATGCCCCGTCTCCCGCGCCCACGCGTCCATGAATTCCGCCTTTGTTCCCGTCATGTCCGAGCAAAGGCCCCCGAGAAAGACCACCCCCGGCAGCGCCTTGTTCGCAACACTTGGGGCCACCCGGCAGTACGCCAGTCGGCGGCCGCCGCCAGTATCCAAGAAGTTCGGCGCTGAGTGCATCGGGCGTCCTCCGGTGTATATGGGCGCCGTCGAGGAACCGGAACGCGGACCGGTTCGCCGGCTTGCTTCCGAGACGCGCCCGCCCCGGCAAACAGGCGTGAATCGGGGAGAAACGCGGCCCCTTTCGGCAGACCGCAAGTGTATCGGGCGCCGGTCAGCCGTTCCACCGCCAGGACCCTGTCCGCAAGCGCGACTTCTCCTGCCCGTTTTCCGGCTGCCGAACGATTGGAGTCCGATCTTGGGTTAGGGTCCGTCCACGAACTATCGAATCGGAAATTGTCGAATACTTGATGGAGCGTCTCCTCTCTTCCTGGCCGGCCGGCAACTGGTGATCTCGGTGGATGCCAGAAAGAAGGGACTGGTGGGAGACTTCTCGAACGGCGGCCGTTAGTGGCGGCCCAAGGGCCGACCCGAGGAGGTCAATGTCCATGACTTCCCCGACAGGAAGCTCGGCAAGGCGGTGCCTTACGGGGTCTATGACGTCGCTCACAATATCGGTTGGGTGAATGTTGGCATCCGCCATGACACGGCCGATTTCGCCGTGGAGAGTATCCGGCGTTGGTGGCTGCGTTGGGGACAGGAACTCTATCCCGGGGCCTCACGCCTGTTGATCACGGTCGACGGTGGTGGCTCCAACGGGGCTCGGGTAAGGCTCTGGAGGGTTGAACTGCAGGAACTCGCCCGCGAACCGGGGCTCGAGATCACGGTTTGCCATCTGCCGGCCGGATCCAGCAAATGGAACCGAATCGAACACCGCCTGTTCTCTTTCATCCGCCAGAACTGGTGCGGCAAGCCGCTGCGAACCCTCGCCACCATCGTCAGCTTTGTCGGCGCCACCACGACCAGCACCGGCCTCAAAGTCTATTGCTACGTGGACGAGAACGACTATCCCAAGGGCGTGGCGATCGAGGATGTTCAAATGGAGGCCCTCGACATCCGGCGTGCGGAGCTCCATGGCGAGTGGAATTATACCTTCCTGCCGACTCCTCAAATCGACGCGGTTTTTTCTTGACGAACCCTTACTATGCGCGAAGCGCGACAAAGGGCGCTATAATTCCTCCCGTAGCTGGTCGGCGTTTGCGTCCGGTCGGTCCCCTGCCCGGACGAGCCGGTGGCCGCTTCGCCTCCCTCGCCAGCAAGCCCCCGCAATTCTTCTTGCAAGGTGAACGTGGAACCATGACGCAAATGATTGCGCTCTCCCTGCCGGACGACTCGGTGCGGCGATACCAGCCTCCGGTCACTGGAATGGAGGTTGCACGCGACATCGGGCCCGGATTGGCGAAGGCGGCCCTCGCCTGCCGCATCGACGGAGAGCTCTCGGACCTCTCCCTTCCAATTTGCAGCAACGCCCGATTCGAGGTTGTGACGGCCCGCGACGAAGAGGCAGCCCTTGAGTTGTTCCGACACGACTGTGCTCACATTCTTGCACGGGCGGTGCAGGATCTCTGGCCGGACACGCGGGTAACCATCGGGCCCGTCATCGAGAACGGTTTCTTCTACGACTTCGACCGGGACAACCCCTTCACGAAGGCGGATTTTCCACGCATCGAGGCGCGCATGCGGGAAATCATCGCGCTCGACGAGGGGATACGCCGGGAAGTCTGGAGCCGCGCGGACGCAATCGAGCACTACCGGAAGACGAACGAACCGTTCAAGGTCGAGCTCGTGGAGGCAATTCCGGAAGGCGAAGAAGTCCGGATGTACTACCACGGGCCCTGGCTCGATCTCTGCCGTGGACCCCACCTGGCGCGAATCGGGCAAATTCCTCCAGGCTGTTTCCGCCTTACTTCCGTTGCAGGCGCCTATTGGCGTGGCGACAGCAGCAGACAGATGCTGCAGCGGATTTATGGCACGGCTTGGCGATCCCAGAAAGAGCTCGAGACGTATATCGAGCGACTGGAGGAAGCGAAGCGGCGCGATCACCGTGTCATCGGCCGTCGGCTTGATCTCTTCCACTTCAGGGACGAAACACCAGGGATGATCTTCTGGCATCCCGACGGATGGATGATCTGGCGCGAACTCGAGGCGTACATGCGCCGGCGGCTCGACGATGCTGGCTACGCGGAGGTGCGGACGCCCCAGGTGGTGGATCGCTCCCTATGGGAACGCTCGGGGCACTGGGAGAAATTCCGGGAGCACATGTACGTCACCGAGGTCAAGGAGGAACGGGCAGCGGAGCGGCGAGTGAACGCGCTGAAGCCGATGAATTGCCCCTGCCACGTCCAGATCTACAACCAGGGCCTGCGGTCCTGGAGGGACCTGCCGCTCAGGATGGCCGAGTTCGGATCGTGCCATCGCTTCGAGCCGTCCGGGGCGATGCACGGGCTGATGCGGGTTCGCGGATTTACCCAGGATGATGCGCATATATTCTGCACGCCCGGGCAGATCGCTTCGGAGACAGAACGGTTCATCGACCTTCTGTCGTCAATCTATTCGGATCTCGGGTTTCCGCAATTCAGAATCAAGTTCGCGGACCGGCCACCTGTTCGCGTCGGATCGGATGAAGTCTGGGATCAGGCGGAAGCGGCCCTGCGGGAGGCTACCGCCGCCGCCGGCCATACGTATGAGGAAAATCCAGGCGAGGGAGCCTTTTACGGGCCAAAGCTAGAATTCGTTCTCACGGATGCGATTGGTCGCGACTGGCAGTGCGGGACCTTGCAGGTCGATTTCGTTCTGCCGGACCGGCTGGAAGCGGACTACGTGGAAACCGACGGAACCAAACAACGGGTGGTCATGCTGCATCGGGCAATTCTCGGCTCGTTCGAACGGTTCATCGGCATCCTGATCGAGAATTACGCAGGCCGCATGCCGCTCTGGATGGCACCACGGCAGATCGTCGTTGCGACCATCGTATCCGACGCTGACGATTACGCCCGGGAGGTTGTCGAAGCCGGTACGCGAAACGGGTTGCGCGCCCGGGCGGATCTGCGAAATGAAAAGATCAACTACAAGGTCCGCGAGCATTCCGAGCGACTGGTACCGGTCATCCTAGTGGTCGGCCGCAAGGAGGTCGAGGAACGCACCGTAGCCGTGCGGCGCCTCGGCGGAAGAAAGAGCGAAGTGGCGCCAGTGGACGCCACGATCGAGCAACTGGCCCACGAAGCGGCGCCGCCAGACCTGGCACGACGTTGAGGCTTCGCCATTCCCACCGTGCATCCATCCGGGTGTCGGACTGCTGCGTAGCACCCTGCACGTAAAATTCCCATTCGGTTCCCGGAACGTAATCGCGGTGCGCGGGTCTGTTCACCGATTGGGGGGAGCTGGCTGACGAGAGTGGGCCAAGGGCCCTTGCGCTCTTTGCCGCCTTCGCCGAATGGCGCGCGAATAGGACGGGCAATCGCCTCAGGTCCCAGGAGAACCATGCACGATCGAGGCTGCGGTACTCCGCTTCTCTCGGGGTCGGATAAAGCAGAGGAACACCTGTATCCGGGATTTCCAAGCTCCCCTCCGATTCCCGTGGCTGTCGTTGGCGCGCCCGCAATCGGATCGTCGGCGTCGACTGCACACGACGTCACGATTCGCGCTTGTGCATGGAACGCAGGCCTCCGGCGTGCCGGGAACGCCTTGGGACGATCGGCGACCTGCCCGCGACCAGGATTCGATCGACCGCGCACACCCGCGTGCGAATTGCACACGTCCGAATCGATTGATTCACCTCTTTCCCAATTCGGGAGCGACCGATCTGGCGAGTCGCATTTACTGCGGCCGCTTGGCTTGTCCATCAGCGATTCACAACGCCTTTCCGAGTTTCGTGCTCACGCACAGTTCCGCACCCGCGGCGGCCGGAAATCCGCTCGGTCCTCATGGTCCAGCGCATTCGGTACACGGTAAGCGACTTTTTTACCCCCTGCTGAACGATATTGGGCGTTTCGTGTGGGTGTGCCGTTGTTGATTTGGATTGGGTTTTGGGGTTGCTTCGAGCGTGTCCCTGGACTCAGGGTCCTGGGGCTGGACTCAACGAAACGGTTGTGTTACGCTGCCCGGCATGGACCGGATAGTACAAGGCCGTTGTGTCGGCTCTGCGGAGTTGTCGGAGATCCGTGCGCTGTTGTCGGCGCACCCGGAGTGGGGCCGCTCGCGGCTTTCGGTTGCGCTGTGCGAGCGCTGGGGCTGGCGGGACGGCCGTGGCCGTGTGAAGGATATTGCCGCGCGTTCGCTGCTTCGCAAGCTTGCGGGAGAAGGTCTGATCCGGCTCCCTGCGTTGCAGTACCCGGGCCGCGGAAGCCGTCGGCACAGCGCGGCGGCGCGTGTCGGGCTGGAGGTTGACTGGTCGGTATCGGAGGCGTATTCGGGTCCGCTGTCGGCGCTCCTGCCCGTTTCTGTATCGGTTGCGGAAGGTTCGGACCGCCAGCTTCTGCACGCGATTTTGGAGCGGTTCCACTATCTCGGGCTATCGACGCCGGTGGGGGAGAACATCGGGCACCTTGCGCGGGACCGTCGGGGCCGGATCGTGGGCTGCTCGCTGACGGGGGCTGCGGCATGGCGCTGCGCGGCGCGGGACCGCTGGATCGGATGGAGTGACGCGACGCGCGGGGCGGGTCTGTGCCTTGTGGTGAACCAGCAGCGCTTTCTGATCCTGGACGCGGTTCGGGTTCCGCATCTTGCGAGCCATGTGCTTGCGCGGGTGGCACGTCGGGTGGGCGCGGACTACGAGGAGCGCTACGGGCATTCGGTCCATTTGCTGGAGACATTCGTCGATGTGTCGCGGTTTGCGGGGACGTGTTACCGGGCGGCGGGCTGGCATGACGCGGGGCTGACGACGGGGCGCAGCCGGAACGGCCGTCCGGGGCTCTCGGTTCCGCGCAAGCGGGTTTTTCTGCGGCCCCTGCGGCGGGATACCGTGGCGCGGCTGCGGCAGGAACGGTGACTGGTTTGGGGCCGCCGGAAGACCACGCCGGGGGAGCGGCGGAGCTTCACCGGCCTGGCGTCGGAGGAGAACGCACGGCTGCTGGAGCACCGCGAACACTGGATGGGGGAGACGGAGGCACTGCAGGACGCGCTTGCGCGATCGGATCGCGGCAAGGCGCGGCTGGAGTCGGAGAATGCGCAGTTGCGCCGGGAACTGAAGAAGGTCAGGTCTACTCTGGACGAGTTGCTGGAGCGATTCCAGACGGCCGTGCGCACCGCGCGTCGGTTTGCGGGGATGCTGTTCAGTTCGTCGTCGGAGCGCCTGGGGGGTTCGGCCGAGACGGTTGTGTCGGAGGTGGAGCTGGATTGTCCTGCCTTTATCTGGGACGATGATCCGACCGGAGGACTGGCGGGCGGCGGCGCGGCGAATGGGGAAGCCGTGGATCCCCTTCCCGAGGAGCGCGCGGCACCGCGGCCACGCAAGCGTGGCCGCCCCCGGGGAGCGACGGGCGGCCGGAAGATCGGCAAGGACGTTCCCACGATCACCTGCCACCTGGAGCCGGAGGCGGCTGCCTGCCCGTCCTGCGGCGGCGAGCGCAAGACGATCCGGACCGAGGCCGCGGAGCGGGTGCATTATGTCCCGGCCAGCTACGTTCGGGTCGTGATCGAGCGTCCCGTGCTCGGCTGCGCCCGGTGCCGCCACGCCGCACCGGAGCAGGCACCGGCACCGGACTGGCTGATCCCCCGCGGACTGCCCACGGAAGCCTTGCTGGCGCACACCATGGCGTCAAAGTTCCAGGACCACTTCCCCTCCTACCGCCTGTCGCAAAGGCTTGCCCGCCACGGCATCCTCATCGGCGATGCCACCCTCAACAGCTGGATCGCCCGGGGCTTCGAGATCCTGCAGCCGCTCTATGACGCCATCAAGGCGCATGTCCTCAGCGCCGACCGGCTGTTCCTCGACGAGACAACGGTCAAGTTCCTCGAACCGGGCTTCGGAAAGGCCCGGACCGGCTACCTCTGGGCCGCGCTGCGCGACGACCGCACCTTCGCCGGGCCGGCGCCGCCCGCGGCGCTCTTCTGGTCCGGCCCGGGGCGCGGAAAGGCCATCCCGGAAGCCATGCTGCGGGACTTCGCCGGCCTCGCCCAGGTCGATCGCTACGCCGCATACAACATCCTCGCCGACCCCGCGCGGCCCGCCGGACCCGTCTTCCTTCAGTTTTGTATGACGCATTGGAGACGCAAGTTCCACTATCTGACGGAATCCCGCTTCCGCAATGAGGCCCTTGCGCGGATCGGCAAGCTGTTCGCCATCGAGAAGCCCATCCTGTTCAAGCATCCCGATGAGCGCCTCCGCGTGCGGCAGCTCGAGTTGAAGCCCGCCTTCGAACAATGGAAGGCGTTCCTCGAGGCCGCCGCCAGCCGCCTGCCCGAAGTCTCGGCGGAGGCCGCCGCCATCCGATACGGCCTCGCCGACGGCGTCTGGCCGGGCTTCATCCGCCTGCTCGACGACGGCCGCCTCGACCTGCACTCCAATCGCGGCGAAAACGCCCACCGACCCGTCAAGCTCACCATGCGCAACTCCCTGTTCGCCGGATCCGAGAATGCCATCGACATCTGGGCTCGTGCCAACACCCTGATCACAACATGCCGCCTCAACAACGTCGACCCGGAAGCATGGCTCACCCATGTCCTGGTTCAAATCCGCGACGGGTGCAAGGATGTCGAAAGCCTCATGCCATGGCAGCCCTTCAAACCGCCGGGGGATCAATGCCTCGCCATCTGCGGAACAATCCTCAGCCCCGAACCGCACGCCGAGGGGCCTTGAGGCCCCGCCAGTCACAGACATCGAACAGCGCCGAGAACTCTACTCGCGAAAGCCGCAAAAGACCCTCCGACACCGGCGGCCAGCGGAACGAACCCCGATCCGGCCACTTCGCAACCAGCACCATCCCGCTGCCGTCGTGGAACAGTACCTTCACCCGCCCCGGACGCCGCGAGCGGAACACCAGCACGACCCCCGAATCCGGTGCAACACCAAGATGCTCCCGCGCGTAGCTGCTTAGCGCCGCGATCCCGCGGCGGAAATCAACCGGATGCAACGCAAGGTACACAGCAGAACCATCGCCAACCCCAAGCATGACAACCTCCCGGAATGCAAATGCCTTCCCAGAAGATGGTGCACTCCGCAACTCACCGAAAGCAGGGGGAGAAATAGTCGCTTACGGTACACGAGCGTTTGCGTACGCGACTGCCTCGATTTGACTGTGAGGGACGGGCTACGCCCTTCCGGCGGCTCTCAGCCGTGCAGGCTCAAGCACGTGCCCGTCCGCCGCCTCCCTGTGATGGCAGTCATGGGAAGGCGGAGAAGGAACAGGGCCTTGACCGTGCGCGTCGTCGACTTTCGGCACCGCGAATGCCCATGCCTGGAGCAACCGAACCGCAGTTCGCGCCGGAACGGCGCAGTGATCGCGGGGTCGCCGCCTCTGCCTGCACCGAGAGGGTGATGCCGACCGGACAGGATGCGTCTCGAACAGCGTAAATGCGTTCGACGCACGGCCCTTCACGCGAACCGGCTCGCGCCGCCCGAGTTCCCGCGCCAGGCCCGGCAATCCCGAAAGCCGTCGACACACTCGCGGCTGCTTTACTGTTCCGGAACCTTCATCCCGTCCATTGTCTGCAGTGCCGACCGCTGCGCCTGCAACACGCAGGGCGGAAGGCCCTCCATCGGCCACCGCGAGCGTCGAACGAGAGAACGGAACACGGGTCCGTGCCCGCCCAGGAGCAATCCCGACCTCCCGGAGTTCACCGCATACCGACCGTGTCGCACAGTTGCGGTCGGTGCCAACCGGATCGTGCAACGCCACAACTTCAGAGCGCATCCACCGCACGGTTCGCTCCCGGTGAGGGCACGGTACGGATGGTTTGGCGCACAGATTGGTTGAGGATGTGACCGCAAGACGTTCCGGACCTGCGCGCTGCCAGAGCTCTCCGTTCAGGGCCAACACCTTGCGAGATGGGAACTCGCGGTTGGTGCGGGGCTGACAATGCGGACCTGCTGCTCGCGAGCAGGGTCGCCCGCCCGGATTCATCGTATCAATCAGGCCGATGAGGTATTGGCACGGAAGGCAAGGCGGGTTCGTGGCGGCGTGACAAAGGGCGGCCCGGACCTGCCATGGCTTGCCCGGCTTGGGCTCCGTGGAACGGGAGGGAAGCGCAGAATCGGGCTGTTGGTGCAAGTGTCTTTCCCGTTTCCCGTCACGCCCCCGGCGGCGGGAGGAGAACCAACGGGATATAGCGCTGCTGTCCGGCGATGACGGTCCGGATAGGCCCGGCGGTCAGGCTACTTCGCCTCATGGCCGACCGCGCAGGTTTCGGATGAAGAAATCGGTCAGTGCGGATGTTGTCCTGTCCGGCTCTTCCTCCGGCAGGAAATGCCCGCACGGCAAGGCAAAACCATCAACCAGTTCCGCGTAGCCACTCCAGACGTCCATGACATCGTAGAGATGCCCGACAACCCCCTCCGCACCCCACAAGGCCAGGACCGGCGTCTCCAGCCTGTTTGCCCCGTCCGCCGCATCGTGATGCAGATCGATCGTCGCGGCGGCCCGGTAGTCTTCGCAGCTCGCCGCAATGCAATCGGGATTTCTGAAGCACCGGATGTATTCGGCCAGCGCCTCCTCGTCGAAGGCGTGGGCGCCGCCCTTGCTCCACGCGCCAATCTTGGCGCGGAGATAGAATTCCGGGTCGCTGCCGATCAACCGTTCCGGCAGCGGAGCGGGCTGGACGAGGAAAAACCAGTGGTAATAGCGTGTCGCAAAGACACGCTCCGTCTTCGCATACATGTGCTCGGTCGGAACGATATCCAGAACGGCCAGCGATTCTACCCGCTCCGGGTAGTCGCGGGCCATCCGGTGCCCTACCCGCCCACCTCGATCATGGCCCGCGACCGCAAACCGCTCATGCCCCAGCTGGCGCATCAGGTCCACCTGATCCCTTGCCATCGCTCGTTTCGAATATGCTGAATGGGTCTCATCCGACGGCGGCTTGCTGGAATCGCCATATCCGCGCAAATCGCTGACCACGACGCAAAAACCCGCTTCCGCGAGTTTCGGGGCGACCTTGTGCCAGCAGGCATGCGTCTGGGGATAGCCATGCAGAAGGAGAACCGCAGGTCCCGTGCCGGCCATGCGGACGCGCAGGCTGATGCCATCGGACAACTCTACCCGCTGGTCGGAGAATCCCTCAAACATTGCAACCCTGCTCCCGTTTCGGGCTTCCACCGGAGGACAAGGCCGTTGCAAGCTCCGCATTTCACGCGATGCACCCGCGCTCCGTGCAGTGCAGAATGCGACCCGGCGCGGACCGGCCGCAGCTATACCACCCTCCCGGCAGCCGCGCGTCGGACCGGGACGCGGGATATCCACCGCAGGTGCGCCGCATTCCTGCTGGAAACGACACTTTCGATCGCGGATCACCGCGGCCCAGGCTTTCTCCGGATCGGGAATTTCGCTTCACCGGGGCCGGAGGGCTGCGGCGCAAAACACTGCAGCCGGGAGTTTCCGGCTTGGCGGCGGGCATTGGGCAGCCGGGCCGGCATGTCCTGCGGACCCCTTCCGGTACGCCTCCAGAACGCCGGACGCGCCGATTCAGTTGGCTGCCGAAGGAGCCTGCAGCAGCCTTGCGGTGCAGGAAGCACAGTCTCCCGTCCTTTCCACCGCGAGACCGCGACCGCGCATCCCGCTTCCGGCGCGCGATATACTGTCAGCCCACGAGAATGTTCCGACGCAAACCGTGGAGTCCAGACCATGAATGACGACGCAAGCATCGTTCCCGTTCCTGAGCCGCTCGCAGCCGCCGCGCATGCGGACAATGCGAAGTACAGGGAGATGTACGAGGAATCGCTGCGGGATCCGGACCGGTTCTGGCAGGAGCAAGCCAAGGCGATCCAGTGGATTCAGGCGCCATCCCGGATCTCAAACGCGACGTTTGCCTACCCGGATGTGTCCATCAAGTGGTTCGAGGACGGAGTCCTCAACGCCTGCACGAACTGCGTCGACCGGCATCTCGGGACGCGTGGCGATCAGACAGCGTTGATCTGGGAGCGGGACGAACCGGGGCAGTCCCGGCACATCAGCTATCGGGAACTGCACGGCCACGTCTGCCGAATGGCCAACGTGCTGAAATCGCTCGGAGTGGCCAAGGGCGACCGAGTCGTCCTGTATATGCCCATGATCCCGGAAGCGGCCTACGCCATGCTTGCCTGCGCGCGCATCGGAGCGGTCCACTCCGTCGTGTTCGGCGGTTTCTCTCCCGATGCTCTGGCAAACCGCATCGAGGACAGCGGCGCAAAGCTAGTCGTTACTGCCAATGAAGGCCTGAGAGGAGGCCGCCGCGTTCCCCTGAAACGCAACGCTGACAAGGCGGTGGAGGGAATCGACGGGGTCCAGGTCCTCGTTGTGGCCTGCACGGATGCCGAAGTTCCCATGCTGAACGGCCGGGACCATGCATACGACGCTCTCGCAGCCAGCGCCAGCGGAGACTGCCCGGCCGAACCCATGAATGCGGAAGATCCTCTCTTCATCCTCTACACTTCGGGCTCGACGGGCAAGCCGAAGGGCGTTCTGCACACCACAGGGGGCTACCTGCTCTACGCCTCCATGACCCACCGTTACGTGTTCGATTACCGGGACGGCGAGATCTTCTGGTGCACGGCGGATGTCGGCTGGGTGACCGGTCATAGCTACATCGTCTACGGCCCGCTCGCGAATGGGGCGACGAGCCTGATCTTCGAGGGCGTTCCGACCTATCCGACACCTTCGCGGTTCTGGGAGGTCTGCCAGGTTCACGGCGTGCAAGTGTTCTACACGGCACCAACGGCGCTCCGGTCCCTGATGGGTCTGGGCGACTCGCATGTGGTGAAGTGCGACCTGTCCTCGCTTCGCGTTCTTGGCACCGTGGGCGAGCCGATCAATCCGGAAGCATGGAAATGGTACCACCGGGTGGTTGGCCAGGGCCGCTGCCCCGTTGTGGACACCTGGTGGCAGACCGAGACGGGAGGCATCCTGATCGCCCCGCTTCCGGGAGCCACAGCGCTGAAACCCGGCTCTGCCACACTCCCCTTCTTCGGCATTGAGCCAGCCATCGTGGACAGTAATGGCAGGGAAATCGAGGCAACGGAAGCCGAGGGATCGCTGGTCATCAAGCGCTCCTGGCCCGGGCAGATGCGCACGTTGTTCGGAAACCACAAGCGATTCGTGCAAACGTATTTCGAGACGTACAAGGGCACCTACTTCACCAGCGACGGCGCGCGGCGCGATGCGGACGGTTACTACTGGATTACCGGAAGGGTGGACGACGTGCTCAACGTCTCCGGGCACCGGATGGGAACTGCAGAAGTCGAGTCAGCGCTGGTTGCGCACAAGGCCGTGGCGGAAGCCGCCGTCGTGGGCTATCCCCACGGCATCAAGGGCCAGGGAATCTACTGCTATGTGACTCTGATGGCCGGCATGGACGGAACCGAGGAATTGCGGCGGGAACTCGTACTCCGGGTCCGCAAGGAAATCGGCCCCTTCGCAGGACCTGATCAAATCCAGTTCGCGCCCGACCTCCCGAAAACCCGGTCCGGAAAGATCATGCGGCGCATTCTGCGCAAGATCGCCGAGAATGATTTCGGAAGCCTGGGAGATACCTCTACCCTCGCCGAGCCCGCCGTGGTCGACGACCTGATCGCGAATCGCCGAAACAGGTGAGCCGCGCGCCGACCAGCCATAAGGATCCGCCGAGCGGGAATCAGTTCTTCAGCGCGCGTATCCTGGCGTTGAGCCGGGATACCTTCCGGCTCACGGTCTTCCGGTGTATTACGTGCTTCCGGCCCGCCCGGGCAAGTTCCGTCTCGGCGTTGCGCAGGGCCGCCATGGCGGCCTCGGCATCGCCGGACGCGACGGCGTCCTCCACCCTGCGAACACTGGTGCGATAACGCGATCGCCGCATCTTGTTGCGCTCCGCTCGCTTGATCATCTGCCGTGCGCGCTTCTGCGCCGATGCGATATTCGCCATTCCGCTTTTCCCCATTCCTGGTCCGGAAGTACATGATCCAGCCGCGAGGGTTCTTACTCGGGACTTCACGTTCCGTCAACCCACCGGGATTTCCCTGGTGGCCCGCATGCGACCTTGAGCCAATGCCGGCAACCGTGGACGCCTCGACTTTGCCTGCCTCCGGCGTCAGCGATTACCCGGCCGCCTCCCGGGACGTATTATGATAGCCGAACCGTCCATCGCGCAATCTGTCCCGAGCGGATTCTAGAGCATGAGGCCATGCAGAAACGCCTGCTCATTGTCGCCCACAAGCCTTCCCCCAACACGCAGGTCCTCTTTGAGGCGGCCCTCCGGGGCGCCAGCACCGCGGCCGACGGCGAACTCTCTGTCCGCGCGCTGCGGCCCTTCGACGCCACGCCGGAGGATGTTCGGACATCGAACGGCGTCCTCCTAGGAACAACAGAGAATCTCGGCTATATGAGCGGCGCCCTCAAGGACTTCTTCGACCGGATTTACTATCCGTGCCTGGAGCATACACAGGGGCTTCCCTACGCGCTGTATATCCGGGCCGGCCATGACGGAACGGGCACCCGTCGCGCAGTGGAATCCATTGCGTCCGGACTCCGCTGGCGCGCAGTCCAGGAGCCGCTTCTCATGCGCGGCAGCTGGAATCCGGCATTTGAAGCGCAATGCGAAGAGTTCGGAATGCTGCTCGCGGTGGGCATCGAAGCCGGAGTCTTCTAGGAGATAGATCGCCAACCGGATCCGCACCCTCCATCGCATCGCGATGGCGGTAGAATCGGTCAGCGGCCCCATCGGCTTTCGCGCTTCGCGGGATAGCCTTAGGCACAGCGGCGCGAATCGCCCGGATCCGCGAGCTCGCGCCGGGCGGGCCCCGCCAAGGAACTCTCTGGAGCCGACTCGCGTGGAAATAGAGCGCATTCGAAACTTCTGCATCATCGCCCATATCGATCATGGCAAGTCGACCCTGGCCGACCGCCTGATCGAGCGCGCGGGCAATCTACAGGCGCGCGAAATGCGGGCCCAGGTGCTGGACTCGATGGACCTCGAGCGGGAGCGGGGAATCACCATCAAGGCGGCAACCGTGCGCCTCCCCTACCGGGGCAGGGATGGTTCGGAATACATCCTCAATCTCATCGACACTCCCGGGCATGTAGATTTCGGCTACGAAGTCTCGCGCTCCATGCGGGCGGTCGAGGGCTCCCTCCTGGTTGTGGACGCCAGCCAGGGCGTGGAGGCACAAACGCTCGCCAACGCTTACCTTGCAATTGAGGCCGAGCACGAGATCGTCCCGGTCCTGAACAAGATCGACCTTCCGGCCGCAGAGCCGGACCGCGTCCTGGAGGAGATCGAGGATATGGTCGGCATTGACGCAACGGACGCGCTCCACATATCGGCCAAGACCGGAGCGGGTGTCGACGACTTGCTGGAGGCGATCATCAGGCGCGTGCCCCCACCACGGGGAGACCCCGATGCGCCGCTGAAAGCGCTCCTCGTGGATAGCTGGTACGACGCCTATCTTGGCGTCGTCGTGCTGGTGCGCGTTATCGACGGCGTTCTCCGGAAGGGAATGCAAGTGCTCCTCTGCTCGACCGGCGCGCGGCACCAGCTCGACCGGGTCGGCGTGTTCAGCCCGAAGATCCACCCGGCGGATTGCCTCGGTCCTGGTGAAATCGGATTTTTCACTGCTTCCATCAAGACCGTCGCAGCTACCCGCGTCGGCGATACGATCACGGATCCCCGACGGTCCTGCGCAAATCCCCTACCGGGGTTCCGGCCGGCGCAGCCCGTGGTGTTCTGCGGGCTCTTTCCAATGGATGGAGAAGCATTTGGCAGCCTGCGGGATGCCGTCGAGAAACTCGCGTTGAACGATTCAAGCTTCGCCCACGAGCCGGAATCGTCCGCTGGGCTTGGCATGGGCTTCCGTTGCGGATTCCTCGGCCTGCTCCATCTGGAGATCATCCGTGAGCGGCTGGAACGCGAGTTCGGGGTCGAGCTCGTGGCCACAATGCCATCGGTGATGTACCGCGTGTCCACAACCGGCGGCGAAAGCGTCGAAGTGCACAACCCGATCGAGCTGCCTCCGCCCGAGCACCGGCTCCGGATCGAGGAACCCTGGATCCGGGCCACCATCATCACGCCGCCGAGCTACCTTGGCGAAGTCCTTTCCCTTTGCCTGGAGCGGCGCGGTGTGCAGCGCGACTTGTCTTACGCCGGGGCCCGGGCAATCCTCGCCTTCGACTTGCCGTTGAATGAGGTGGTACTGGACTTCTATGACCGGCTGAAGTCGGTAACTCGTGGATACGCGAGTTTCGACTACCAGTTTCTCGAGCACCGCGAGGGGGATCTCGTGGCGATGGCCATACTGGTAAACGGCGAGCCCGTCGACGCATTGGCCAGCATCGTGCACCGCTCCCAGGCAGAGCGGCGCGGCCGGACGGCCTGCGAGAAACTCAAGGATCTCATCCCCCGGCAACTGTTCAAGATCCCGATTCAGGCCGCGATCGGCGGCCGCGTCCTTGCCCGTGAAACCGTTCCGGCGATGCGCAAGGACGTCACTGCCAAGTGCTACGGGGGCGACGTTACCCGGAAGCGCAAGCTTCTGGAAAAGCAGAAGGAGGGCAAGAAGCGGATGCGCCAGATTGGCCGCGTGGAAATCCCGAAGGAAGCCTTTGTGCAGGCGCTCCGGATCGATTCCTGACCGGGTGTTTGCGGAGTCCGCGAGCGGCCAGCGCCCGCCGTCGCCACACACCCGGACCGCAGTTTGCTGAACCATGCCCGACCGACTTCCTCCCTATGACAAACCAGAGGTCCACGCCATCCTGGGCCCCACCAACACCGGCAAGACCCATCAGGCCATCGAGCGGATGCTGCA
This sequence comes from Rhodobacterales bacterium, assembly GCA_965222665.1. Lineage (GTDB taxonomy): Bacteria > Pseudomonadota > Alphaproteobacteria > Rhodobacterales > CAZPXZ01 > CAZPXZ01. The sequence continues at coordinate 1,468,932 of CBDCUM010000012.1, read as the reverse complement.
GCACCGCTCCGGCGTCATCGGCCTGCCACTGCGGCTGCTGGCCCGAGAAGTGTACGAAAAGGTTGCCGCCCGGCGCGGCCGCGGCTCCGTTGCGCTGATCACCGGGGAAGAGAAGATCACGCCACCCGCCGCCCGTTACCAGGTTTGCACCACCGAGGCGATGTCGTCGGTGCCAAGTGCCGATTTTGTCGCAGTTGACGAAATCCAGGTCGCCGCAGACCCGCAACGGGGCCATGTATTTACCGACCGTCTGATCCGGGCCCGCGGCTACCGGGAGACCCTCTTTCTCGGCTCCGCCAGCATGGCAAACCGCATCCGCCAGCTGGTGCCCGACGCCCGTGTCAGCGGACGCGAACGATTCTCCACGCTGACGTATGCCGGGCGGATGCGGATCGAGGCACTTCCGCCCCGCGCCGCAATCGTCGCCTTTACTGCAGCGGAGGTGTACGAAATCGCGTCGCTCGTCCGCCGGCGTAGAGGCGGCGCCGCAGTGGTGCTTGGAGCGCTCAGCCCGCGCACGCGCAATGCGCAGGTTGATCTGTTCCAGTCCGGCGAAGTTGACACCATCGTCGCCACGGATGCGATCGGCATGGGCCTCAACCTGGATATCGACGTCGTGGCGTTTACGCGCCTCTCCAAATTCGACGGCGAGAGATCCCGCAGGCTCCGCCCTGAAGAAATCGGGCAAATCGCGGGACGAGCCGGCCGCCATCGCCGACCTGGATCCTTCACCGTCGCAGATTGGGAGGAGGAGCTGCAGCCCTCTGTCGCCCGCGCTGTCGAGGAGCAACGGTTTCCACCGATCCCGGTCCTGCGCTGGCGCAATCCCGATCTCGACCATACAAGCTTGCCCGGACTCCTGGACAGCCTCCTTGTCCGCCCGCAGCGGTCCGGACTCGCGCAGCCAAGGGAGGGCAGCGATCTGCGCGCATTGCAGATTCTTGCCAATGACGGATCCGTCCGGCGCCAGGCCTCGTGCCCCGAGACCGTGAAACTCCTCTGGAACGCATGTCGGATTCCGGACTATCTCGGGATTGCGGCGGAGCGCCACGCTTCGCTGGTGCGGGAGATCTTCTTCGCCCTCGTCTCCCGCGGCGCATCCCTGACGAATGAGTGGATGGCGAACGCTCTCGGCAGGATCAATACCTGTACCGAGGATATCGATGCGCTTTCCGTCAGCCTGGAGCATGCGCGCACTTGCCAATACGTGGCCAACCAGGCCGACTGGCTGCCGGACCCCGCCCACTGGCGGGAGAAGACCCGCGCCGTAGAGGACGCGATCTCCGACAGACTTCACCGCCGCTTGGTCGACTTGTTCGTTGACGCGAGGGCATCCAGGATTGCAAGATTGGCCAGACAGGGGAGAAAGCCCGTGGCAAATGTCGAGGGAAATGGCGCCGTCGCCCTGGAAGGCGCGATCGTCGGAAGGCTGGACGGATTCCTGTTCCGGCGAGAGGAGCAGACCGGCAATCCGCCGACCGAGGCGGAAGCCCGGGCGGCGAGCGCGGCGGCCCGGGCGGCGCTCTCAGAACGTGTTCAGACTTTCCTGTCGGCGGACGGATCGGACATCACGACTGAGTTCCGCAACCTGTGCTGGCGCGGCGAGACCGTCGCCACACTCGCCCGCAGCGACGACCCGCTGCGCCCCCAGGTCCGGGCCGTCATGGCCGAGTTTGCCGGAAGCGAGGAGCGGGAACGGGTGCAGAGCCGGCTGCAGAACCATTTGGACGCAATGCTGCGGCGCGATCTCGCCCCCCTCTTCGCGCTGCGCGACGATGAGCGGTTGACGCCTGCTGCACGGGGAATCGCCTATCGAATGACCGAGGCATTCGGAATCCTGCCCCGAGCGGCGGCGGCAGACGAAGTCCGTGCCTTGCCCCAGGAGGAGCGAAAGCTGCTTCGCGCGCACGGGGTTCGCTTCGGGAGCCGCTATGTATTTGTTCCGTACCTGCTGAAGCCGGCGCCTACGCGCCTGCGCCTCTCAATCTGGAGCATCGGCGCGGCGCCTGATCCGCTTCCGGATCCACCCGCTCCCGGCCTGGTCAACGTGCCCGCGGATCCCGAGTGCCCGAACGAGTACCTGCGCATGTGCGGCTTCCATCGCTGTGCCGGGCGGGCGGTCCGCATCGACATGATGGAGCGGCTCGTCAATCTGGTCCGCGATGCCGAAGCGGGCGAGGAATGGTTTGCCGGGACCCTGGACATGCTTTCCATCACCGGAAGCTCTGCGGAAGTTCTCCGCGAGATCATGGACGGCCTGGGCTACGAGGCGGAGCCGATTCCGGTGAGTTCAGAGCCGGCCTCGGACGACTCCTGTCCTGGAGCGAAAGAGACAGTCCCCGCCGGCGAGGCGTCCCAGCCCGACCCTGCGGCGCCGACGTCGGCCCCCGAAGTGCCAGACCCTGCTCCGGCGGCAGGCATCGAGGTTTCTGCTACTGCGGCGGAGGACTCGCTGGAGGCGAAGTCGGAGGTTGCAGCCGGGCAAGTGTCCGACACACCGGATCCCGCAGCCATGGCCGCCAGCTACCGCTACCGCCGGAAGCCAAAGCGGGAGCGGGAGCGGCATCGCCGACCGGGAAGGACCGCTCCCGACGACCGTCGCGCCACGAAGCCGGGAGCCCATCACCCTGGCGGCAAATCCGCCGGACCGCGGCTTCGCAAGAAGGCTCCAGGCAAGGACCAGTCCCGTCGACGGCCGGACGTCGGCGGAAAGCCGGAATTCGACGCAAACTCGCCGTTCGCAGTACTCGCCAAGCTCAAGCTCGGCCGCCAGGAGAACCCCTCCACCGATTAGGCGTCTATCGGAGCGCGATATCCTCAAGCCGCATGTAAGCCCGCCGCGTGCCCTGGTAGTCGTCGATCCCAATCTCGCCCATCGCATCAATCAGGTCGCCTCGCCGCACCCCTGTCAGCGCCTTGCCCAAAGACGTGCCCGCTACGCCGAAGGCCATCGCCTTGACCGCGACCCCGGCCTCGTCGGCAAGCTGCAGCAGGTAATGGGCTTCGTTCAGGAGGCGCGGCTGGTACCGGACGCGAACGCCACTCAACACGAATCGCGGCCGCGGAGCGCTGCGGCCGAACGGTCCGGCCCGGTCCAGCAAGTCATGGAGGTCCGCGGAGACTCCCCGCGGCGCTACAACTCCGATGACCCGAGTACGCGGGCGGACATCGACCTCCGGATCTATCGATCCGGTCAGCAAGTCTCCGATTCGCGCCATCGCATCCTCAAGCTGGCCAGCGGCCACCTCGACGCCCACCGCTCCACGATGTCCACCGCCGCGAATCAGAAGGCCTTCCATGCGCACCTGTCGCACGGCCATTCCGAGATCCAATTCTCCGTAGCTCCTGCCTGACCCCTTGAACCCCGCCCCGTTCCGCGCCAGCACTATTGCTGGTCGGCGCAAGCGTTCCGCGAGCCGTCCGGCAGCGATGCCGACAACACCCGGGTGCCAACCGGACTCTCCGACCGCAGCCTCCCTTTCGGCAAACCAGGCGAATTTCTCGGCCTGGCCACCGCGGAAACATGCGGCGCCCACGTCTTCCAGTACGCGGTCCTGCGCCTTGCGGCGACGAGTGTTCAAAGCATCGCATTCCCCAGCGAGATCCCGTGCCTCCGACACACCGCGCGAGAGCAACAGGCGTACGGGAAGGCTCGGATCGTCCATTCCCTCGCCAATCCGCCCCGGCGCATTGAGTTGCGGCCCCAGGTTCCAGCCCAGATGATGCTCCGTGACGCTGCCGGCAACCCGCGTTCGCTCCAGCAGCGCCCGAATACCCGCACGGCTCCGCTTCTGCATCTCGCGCAGTCCAAAGCGGACCATCGCGCGATTGATGCCCTGCAGCGGAACCGCGTCAGCGACCGTCGCCAGCGCCACGAGGTCGATCGAATCTTCCAGACGCGGTTCCGGACATTCGCCCGACTCGAACCAGCCGGAGTCCCGCAGCTCCCGGGCCGCCGCAACGAGCAACATGAAGACGACGCCCGCGGCGCATAGACACTCCAGCCCACTCCGATCATCGGGACGGTTCGGATTGATGAACAGGAAATCCAGCGCCCCTGAACCCTCACAGGCATGATGATCCGCCACGATGACATCCGCACCCGCTTCCCGCGCGGCCGCAATTCCTTCCGCAGCCTCGAGCGAGCTGCCGCTGTCCGCAATGATGACCAAGTCGTTGTTGGCGCCCAGCTCCGACAGGATGGACGGCTTCGGTCCATATCCGTCTCGCATCCGGTGCGGAATCCGCCAGGCCGGAGAAACCCCGACTGCCTCAAGCCAACCCGCCAGCAGAGCGACGCTGCAAGCGCCATCGACGTCGTAGTCCCCGTAGACCGCGACCGCTTCCGACCCGCGAACGGCGTGCGCCAGGCGCGCTGCCGCTGCCGGCATATCGGCGAGCATGGCTGGATCCGGCATCAGCCGGTTTATGCGGGGATTAAGGAAAGCAGGCACTTCTTCCTGCGGCACGCCGCGCAGAACGAGAGCGCGACCCATCAGTTCCGGCAGCCCGTGTCGGCGCGCAATCGCCACGGCGGCCCGTTCCTCCTCGGCGCTCGGAAACTCCCAGACGCCTCCCGTGGCGGACTCGATCGAGGTCATTCCGCATCCTTGATTCGGGAGCGGATGCGCCGCGCAGACCCGGTATGCGAATTCAGCAGAAGGGTCTCTACGGAGACCGTACCCGACAGCCTCCGCGCCCCCGCGAGCAGCGATCCATCGGTGACGCCGGTGGCCGAGAAAATCACGTCGTCGGCGACCAGGTCGCGCAGCGAGTATCGCCGATCCAGATCATCGATTCCGATGCACCGGGCACGGCGCACCTCTTCTTCATCGGCGAACAGCAGGCGTCCCTGGAAGTGTCCTCCCATGCACCGAAGCGCGGCCGCCGCAAGCACGCCCTCGGGCGCTCCCCCGATACCCAGATACATGTCGATTCCGGTATGTTCCGACTGCGAGGCGTGCATGACGGCGGCGACATCGCCGTCGGTAATGAAGCGCACAGATGCTCCGACGTCCCGCAACTGTTCGACAATCGCTTCATGGCGTGGCCGCTCCAGGACGCACACGCTGATCGACTGCGGGTCCACTCCCTTGGCACGGGCAACGCTGCGCACATTGTCAGCCGGCTCCGCGTCAAGGTCGATGACGCCCTCCGGGACGCCCGGGCCAACTGCAATCTTCTTCATGTAGACGTCGGGAGCATGGAGGAGGGATCCGCGCGGGCCCATCGCAATCACAGAGAGCGCGTTCGGCAGAGACTTGGCGCAAAGCGTCGTGCCCTCAAGCGGATCCAGGGCGATGTCCACCTGAACGCCGGAACGGCTTCCCACCTCCTCCCCGATATACAGCATGGGCGCCTTGTCGCGCTCGCCCTCCCCGATGACGACCCGTCCGCAGATGTCGAGGCGGTTGAGCTCCCGCCGCATCGCCGTCACGGCGGCGTGGTCCGCCGCCCGCTCGTCGCCCCTTCCAATCAGGTCGGAGGCCGCTACCGCCGCAGCCTCGCTTGCCTGGGCAAGGCCCAGGGACAGCATCCATCCCGTGTACATTCGCTTGTCTCCCGCCCCTGTATCCGGCGCCTCCGGCCGTCGCGCGCCAACCGGCTCCGAGGAATGCTGTCTGCTCTTACCCAACGCGGCCTCAACTCCTCGACGGGCCAACTGGTCCGCCTCTTCGTTTCCCGCCTCGCCCGCGTGCCCGCGAACCCACTGCCAGTCGACCTCTCTGGCCGCATTGGCCGAGTCGAGGCGTTGCCACAGATCCTGGTTCTTGACCGGCGCACCGGAAGCGGTGCGCCAGCCGTTGCGTTTCCAGCTACCGACCCACCGGGTGATCCCTTTCTTCAGATACTGGGAATCCGTCCGCACGGAGACTCGCGAGCCGACCGGCACGGATTCGAGACCTTCGACCGCGGCCGTCAGCTCCATTCGATTATTGGTCGTCCGATTCTCGCCCCCGTACAGGGTCTGGCGACCAGCCGCGGATTTCACCAGCGCTCCCCAGCCTCCCGGTCCGGGATTGCCCCGGCAGGCACCGTCCGTGTAGACAACATACGAATTGCTCAAACTGCGATCTCCCCAAGTGCCTTACTCCGCCCCGGCCGCGCGCCTCCGGGCACCGCCCTTCTACACGATTCGCGGCTCACGACAGGTTCCGCTCCGGCGCCGCATGCACGAGCGGCCAGTTGCGTTCTTGCTGCGCGAGGCCGGCAGGGCTATGACTCGCGCCGAGGCTGGCGCGGACGGACACCTCGCCAACCCGGTCAGGTCCGGAAGGAAGCAGCCGCAACGAGCCACTGTCCGGGTCGTCTGCCAGCCTCTCCCTACATGGAATCCAGGTTCGACGCCATGCAAGACGAAGCCTCGACAAGACCCGCCGTAGCGGGACGCTCCGAAGCGTACGAGGTTCTGGCACGCAAGCACCGTCCGCAGCACTTCGACGCGCTGATCGGACAGGAAAGCCTGGTGCGCACGCTTCGAAACGCGTTCGAATCGGAACGAATCGCCCACGCGTTCATCCTGACGGGTATCCGCGGAATCGGCAAGACGACCACGGCGAGAATCATCGCACGGGCGTTGAACTGCACCGGCGGAGGGTCAAGGGACATTCCGGCGTTCAACCCGTGCGGCGCTTGCCCGTCGTGCGTGAGCATCAGCGAATCCCGGCATATCGATGTCGTGGAGATCGACGCCGCGTCCCATACCGGCGTCGACCACGCCCGCGAGTTGATCGGTGAAGCCCGCCACAGCCCGGCGCTCGGCCGGTACCGCGTCTTCATCGTGGATGAAGTTCACATGCTCTCGAGGAGCGCCTTCAACGCGCTCCTCAAGACGCTGGAGGAACCGCCCCCACATGCCAAGTTCATTCTCGCGACCACGGAGATTCGCAAGGTTCCGGTGACCGTGCTGTCCCGATGCCAGCGCTTCGACCTGCGGCGTGTCGAGAGCGACATGCTGATGCGCCACATCGGGACAATCGCGAATGCCGAAGGCGTGGAAGTGGATGGCGGCGCTCTCGCGCTCATCGCCCGTGCAGCCGAAGGCTCGGTGCGCGATGCCATCTCCCTTCTTGACCAGTCCATCGCCCACCGTGGGGAAGACGGCGCAATCAGTGCGGCCAGCGTGCGGGACATGCTGGCGCTCGCGGACCGGGCCCGGGTTCTGGACCTGTTCGAGAAAGCCGCCAGCGGCGACGCGGCCGGGGCGCTCGCTGAGCTTGCATCCCAGCACCGCGACGGAGCGGAGCCCCTCAACGTCCTCGAATCCCTTGCTGAGACGTGCCACTTCGTGTCCGTGCTCCGCGTGGCCCCGGAGATCGCCGACGATCCGGCTCTTTCTCCGGAGGAGCGTCAACGATGCGTGGATTTCGCGAAACAGCTGACGCCGCCTACTCTCGTGCGATTTTGGCAAATTCTTGAGAACGCGCTCGACGAGGTCCGCCGGTCGGAAAGGCCGCGCCTCGCCGCCGACATGGCGGTGCTCCGCCTCACCTATGCTTCCACGCTGCCCACCCCCGACGAACTGATCGCCCGCCTTGAGGGGCAGAATCCAGCCTCGCGCAACGCCTCGGCGGGAAGCGCCGGACCGGGCAGCGAACCCGGATCCGCCCCTCGCGGGCCCGGCCCGGCCACTGGTTCCTCCCGGCTTCCGGCAGCCGCTCCCATCGCTATCCGCTCGGCCAGCGACCTCGCCGAGCTGGCCCGGAGCCGCGGCGAGCACGGAATGTTGCGGCAAATCGAGCGCGAGTTGAAACCGGTGAAATTCGAGGAATGTTGCATCCAGTTCGAACCGGGTTCCGGGGCAACAAGGTTTTTCCCCCGCGAACTCCGGACCTTTCTGGAAAAGGCGACCGGAGCAAGCTGGACGGTCGTGGCCCTCGAAACGGGAGGCGGACCGACGATCCAGGAAATCAGGGACAGGGAAAGATCCGGACTCGAGGCCAAGGTCTTGCGGCACCCGAAGTTTCTCGAGATGCAAAAGATTCTCGGCGGTGCTCCCTTCGCCGCCTGCTACAGCGATGCGGAATCCGGGCGGAATGCCGGTTGATTCACCGCGAAGGAGCCGGTCCAGTCGGCGGGACGGACGGTTGGGATCTCCGCACGATCGGCAGTTGTGCCGGGACGGGCTCGGGTGCGCCCCGGGACGCCCGGTCCCCAACCAACCCGCTCAGAGCGCGGGTCGCGGCGAATGAACTCCGGAAACGCTGATCCCCCGCTCGCCGAGAACGCGCCGCCGGACCGGGCCGAGGCGGCGGACGAGATCGAGCATCTTGTCAGTCTCCTGGCCAAGCTGCCGGGCCTCGGGCCGCGCTCCGCCCGACGTGCGGCACTTCACCTCCTGAATCGCCGATCCACGCTGATGGAGGTCCTTGCAGCCAGCCTGCGGCGGACCGCAGATTCGATCCGGTCCTGCAACGCATGCGGCAACTTCACGACCGGGGAACTCTGCAGAATCTGCCGTGACCCGAATCGCGATGGCAGCCAGATATGCGTGGTCGAGAGCGTTGCAGATCTCTGGGCGCTGGAGCGGACGGGAGCGTTCCTCGGCCGGTACCACGTACTCGGCGGAGTCCTGACCGCCGTCGGCAACGTGCGACCGGAAGACCTGCGGATTCCCCAATTGGCCGCGCGAGCCCGGCGCGAGGCCTCCGAGGTGGTGCTGGCGCTGAACGCCACCTTCGACGGACAGACGACCGCACATTACCTAGCGAAAACGCTCACGGAATGCGGCGTTCGCACCACACGAATCGGATTCGGTGTGCCAGTCGGCGGAGAGCTCGACTATCTCGATTCCGACACGATCACGGCAGCGTTCCGGGCTCGAGCAGAAGCATGAGCTCGGTCGCCACGCGAAGCCGGACTAGTGAAGGACCGGGATACTGAAGTCTGCGCCGGCGCGAATGCCGGCAGGCCAGCGGGAGGTCACCGTCTTGGTTCGAGTCCAGAACCGGAACGAGTCCGGGCCATGCTGGTTCAAGTCGCCAAACATCGATGCCTTCCATCCGCCAAACGTGTAGTAGGCGAGCGGAACCGGGATTGGCACGTTCACGCCGACCATCCCGATGTTGATGCGCGAGGCGAAGTCGCGGGCCGTGTCACCGTCACGGGTGAAGATGGCCACCCCGTTGCCGTACTCATTATGCATCGCAAGCGACAACGCGTCCTCGTAGCCGCCCGCGCGAACAATGCTCAGGACGGGACCGAAGATCTCTGACCTGTAGATGTCCATGTCGGGCTGCACACGGTCAAACAGGCAGCCGCCGATGAAATACCCGTTCTCGTACCCCTGCATGCGGAATCCGCGGCCGTCGACCACAAGTTCCGCGCCCTCCTCAACGCCGCGATCCACAAATCCACGTACGCGCTTCAGGGCCTCCGCGGTGACCAGCGGACCGAAATCGATGTCCTCTCCCGCCGTGTAGGGCCCAATTCTGAGGCTCTCGACCCGCGGCGCCAGCTTGTCGACGAGGCGGTCCGCTGTCTCCTCGCCCACCGGAACAGCGACAGAGACAGCCATGCACCGCTCTCCGGCCGAGCCGTATCCGGAACCGATGAGCGCATCGACCACCTGGTCCATGTCCGCGTCGGGCATGATGATCATGTGGTTCTTCGCGCCTCCGAAGCACTGCGCCCGCTTGCCGGTGCCGGTCGCAGCCGCGTAGACACGGCTCGCAATCGGCGTCGAACCGACGAATGCCACAGCGCTCACATCCGGATCCGCACAAAGGGCCTCCACCGCCTCCCGGTCGCCCTGTACGACGTTCAGGACCCCGGAGGGCAGCCCGGCCTCCATCATCAGCTCCGCCAGGCGCACGGGCACGGACGGATCTCGCTCGGACGGCTTGAGCACGAAGCTGTTTCCGCAGGCGACAGCCGGGGCGAACATCCACATCGGAATCATCGCCGGGAAATTGAAGGGGGTGATGCCGGCGCCTACGCCGACGGGCTGGCGCATCGAATACATGTCGATTCCGCCGCCCGCGTTCCAGGAGAACTCACCCTTCAGCAGCTCGGGCGCACCACAGACATACTCGCAAACCTCAAGCCCCCGCTGGACGTCGCCCTTGGCGTCCGGGATCGTCTTGCCATGCTCGCGCGAAAGCAACTCTGCGAGTTCGTCCGCGCTTTCTTCGAGCAGCCGAACGAATTTCATGAAGACCCTCGCACGGCGCTGCGGATTCACCCTTGCCCATCCGACCTGCGCCTCCCTGGCCGTCTCGACAACGCTCCGCACCTCCGTAGCAGACGCGAACGGAACGCGCCCAATGACTTCTCCTGTGGCTGGATTGAACACGTCGCCAAAACGGCCGCTGCTGCCAGCAACTCGCGACCCGCCAATGAAATGGGGAATTTCCTGCATGGACCCAGCTCCTCACGAACTTCCTGCGCATTGTATATGGGACTCATATACAATTGTGCCAAGGCCCCATCGTATCCATTTCACGGGTCATAGAGGTTGGCAGCCCAATCGCCTCTCGCCGGCCAGTCGCGCCGGTCCCCGACGCCCGGATGTTGCGGGCGGCATTCTGGTCCGCGTTCTGCGCGCGGCCGCAGGCCACGCACTTGAATTCGCTCCGTGAACGGCGCGAATCGGCGTCGATTGCGCCGCACGCTCTGCAAGTCTGTGATGTATATGCGGCGGACACCTCGATCACTTCCGCCGCCTAGTAGCTGAGCATCTGCCCGAGCGCAGCCCAGCCCGTGTGCAGAATGACGCGGTTCAGGCCGGCCTTCTGGCGCACATTCCTGCCGGGCTTGCCGGTCGTTCCCTTGGCACTCTTCGTCATGCCCCTGGTGTTCAGTTTCCCGATGACGACGGTCTGGGCCTTTGCGGCGATGCGCCTGGATACGTGGTGCTGCCGGTTCTTGCGCGCGTTGGCGAGCCGCCTCTGTGCGCGTTGTCCCCGCATACACTGCCGCGCGCGCCGCCGCGACCCCTTGCGCTTTTTCGCCAGGCCGCGTTGATGTCGCCTGAGTTTGGTTTCCAGCAGTGCCAGGTGTGGCATGCGATGGATCTCGCCGTCGCTGTCGGCAACCTGGCCTGCGTTGCGGTCAACACCGATGAACCGGCCGTTGTCATTCTGTTGCGGTGCCGGTACTTCGTAGCACACGACCGCCTCCCACCGGTGTCCGATGCGGCGGATTACCGCCTTGACCGGCCGACCGGCCGAATACGGATTGCCGCCCCGGATGAAGGCGTTCTTCGCGCGGGAGCGGGGCTCGGGTTTCCGCGCTTCCGGGCGCGAAGCCGGTACCGCTCTTTCGGCATCGACGATCCGAAGGCGGCGAGGAGCGCGGTCCGGATTCTCGGCGGAGGCCAGCGGGGCGAAATTCGGATGAAGGGCCTGCCGCGGATGCGGTTTTCGATCCGGCGGGCACTGCCGCCGATGGATCGCCTTCGGAGCTTCCGTGTGGTGCGCAAGGCGCGGCGGGTGGAAGTACAGCTCGTGTTCGAGCGGCCACTGCCGGAGGTCCGGACGGGCGTGCCGCAGCGCCCGGGGGCTGCCCATTGGACACATTTCCTGCTCGACTCGCTGATTCGGTCATGTTAACGTTGGGGTATGGACGATCATGTTTCGATCCCCTGTGCGCTTTCCTCGGCCGAGGGTTTGAAGAAGCTGTCGGGGATTCTGGCGCAGCCGGATGCTTCGCGGGCCGAGATTGGTCGCAGGGTCTGCGGTGCGTTCGGTTTTGTTGACCTTCGCGGGCGGCTACAGGTCACGAGTTGCCTTTGCGCGCTTCGCCGCCTTGAGCGTGCGGGCAAGATAGTTCTTCCTGCGCCACGCCGTGGCGGCGGTCGCGGGAGCGTTGCCCGCCGGGAGGCGGCGGTTCCCGAGCCTACGGGTCTTCCGGCCTGTGCGGGTGCGATCGAGGGTCTTGAGCTTGTCCGGGTTGAGGGACCGGAGCTTCGGCTGGTTTTCAACGAGCTGATGGCATTGGAACACCCGCGCAGCGCGCGGCTTCACGTGGGCCGTCAGCTGCGTTACCTGGTCGGCTCGTCGCATGGCTGGCTCGGCGGCCTTCTGTTTGCCCCTGCGACGCGTGTCCTGGCGGCGCGGGATGCCTGGCTTGGTTGGGATGACGCAAGCCGTGAGCGGCATCTTGAGGAGATGATCGGCCTGGCGCGTTTCCTGATCCGTCCGTCGGTTTCGGTCCGTTACCTTGCATCGCGGGTTCTGGGCATGGCGGCGCGGCGCGTGGTCGAGGACTTCGCGGCGGTTTACGGCATCCGTCCGGTTCTGGCCGAGACGTTTGTCGCGCCGGAGTACCGGGGCAGCTGCTTCCTGGCGGCCGGCTGGCGCTGTGTTGGCCACACTTGCGGCCGCCGCCTTCGTGGCGGTGGTGCGGAAGCGGCGAAACGCATTCTGGTCCTGCCGCTGGCGGCGGACTGGGACGCGTGCCTGGAAGCACGGCGTGTGCTGCTGCCCGGGGACGGCCTTGACAGCGCGAGCTGGGCGGAGAACGAATTCGGTGCGGCGCCGCTTGGCGACGCCCGCCTGACGCAACGCCTGGTGCGGAGCGCGGAGATCCAGGCACGGGCGCCGACGAAGACATTTTTTGCGGCGGCGGCTGGTTGCGAGGCGACCGTGAAGGGGTACTACAGGATGATCGAGCACCCGGACTACGCGGCGGTGTCGGCGGCCACCATCGTGGCCGGCCATCGCGAGCGCACGCTGCGGCGGATGCAGGGCCAGCCACTGTCCCTCCTGGTCCAGGACGGCACGGACTTGAACTTCGCGACCCGCAACGGCTGCGAAGGCCTCGGGACGATCGGCCGCAACAGAGGGTCTTCGGGGACGCTGGGCCTGCACCTGCACACGACCTTCGCGGTGAGCGGCGACGGGGTTCCCCTGGGCGTGGTCAATCTCGAGTTCGACGCGCCGCACGGCGCCCCCGAACCGGACCGGCCGGTCGAGGAGCGCAAGACCGGGCGGTGGCTGCGCGGCCTGCGTCACAGCGTTGCGGCGGTGAAGGAACTCGACGGGGTGAAGGCCGTCGCGGTGACGGACCGCGAAGGGGACGTGTTCGACATGTTCCACGAACACCGTGCGGCGGGCTGTCGCCGCCTGGCCCTCCTGGTGCGGGCGAAGCACGACCGCAGCCTCGGGCGCGGCCGGCCAAAACTGTTCGAGCGGGTGCGCGCGGCCCCGGAGGCCGGACACTTCACCATGACGGTGGACCGGCAGTCGGCACGCAATTCGGCGAGCGGACAGAAGGCCTTCGCCGGGCGGACCCGGCGCAAGGCCAGGATGAGCCTGCGCTGGCTGGAACTGGCGGTCCCGCCGCCGGCGGACGAGAAGGCGCGCTTCGGGCCGGAACCGCTGCCGCTGAGCGCGGTTCATGTCCGGGAAGTGGATGTTCCCGATGACGGATCGGAGCCGGTTTCCTGGATCCTGCTCACGACACTGCCGGTCACCGGCCTGCACCAGGCTCGCGAAGTGGTCCGGCTCTACGGCCTGAGGTGGCGGATCGAGGATTGGCACCGGATCCTGAAATCGGGATGCAAGGTGGAGACGATCGCTCATCGAACCGGCATGCGCATCGAACGGGCGGTGGCAATCAACGCGGTGATCGCCTGGCGCATCGCCACCCTCACCCACCTGGCCCGAACCGAACCGGAGCTTCCGGCCACAACCGCATTCACCGAGATCGAACTGGCACTGCTGACGGACTTCTCGAGCGTCCGCAAGCTGCCGTCCCCCAAGAACCTCGGACAGGCATTCCGCCTCGTGGCGACGATGGGCGGCTACCTGAACCGCAAGAACGATGGACCGCCCGGCGCAGAGATCGCCTGGAACGGCCAGGCCGCGCTGTCGTTCACCGCGTGGATGCTCGGGCACAGTATCGATGCCGGGGAAACCAGCGAAGTGAGGAAACACATTAGCTAGCTAGACAGCACTTATGGGTAATGGGTATCCCGGGGGTGCTGGATGTCGGCATCCGGACCTTCGCCATGCTGTCGGATGGCGGGAGCCTGCAGCGTCGGCCGAGGCAGGCGGTGCGCAGCGCGATCCGCAGGATGCAACGCGCGGTGTCGTGTAGCAGGCGGGGATCGAAGAGCCGCGGGAAGAAGAGGGCGGCGCTCGCGCGGGCCCATGAGCGGATGGCGGAGGCGGGGCGGCAGGAACTCCACCGCCTCGCGTACTGGATCGTCCGGACCTACGATTTCATTGCGGTGGAAGCGCTGAGGATCAAGAACATGCTACGCAGCGGCTCGGGAAAGCGGGGCTTGAACCGGGCGATTGCGGAGCAGGGTTGGCGGAAATTCCTCGACATTCTGAAATGCAAGGCTGAAAGCGTCGGCACTCCATTCGTTGAGGCCCCCCCGGCCGGCACCTCGCAGGAATGCTCGCGCTGTGGAACGAAGATTCCAAAGGCCCTGTCCGAGCGGACCCACCAGTGCGGCGTGTGCGGCCTCGAGCTGGACCGCAACGAGAACGCGGCCAGAAACGTGCTGTGTCGCGGCCTGCGCATCTTCGCAGGAACCGCGGCAGCGGGTGGGACGGCGCAAGGCGCTCCCGCGTCTTCCGCAGCGCGTTGAATTCAGGAGTAGAAGACCTTCCGGACAGCGCTTGCGCTGGCCGGAAGGCAGCTCCAGGAAGCAGAACCGTACGAATCGGGCTCGCTTCTTGCGCGCTCGACTTTTGCAAGTCCCTCTCTTGTTGATAACATTTCCCTTGTGGCTGCTATGCCTGATTCGTATTTGACAGACCGATTGCTCGGTGATTGAGTGCGCGTTCCCGACAGAAGGAGCCGGACGATTTCACCAATGCGCGCCAACTCGATCGACACGGAATCCTCGTGCGCAGATACATGCGGCCGGGGATCGGCAGGCTTCCCGGAGTGGGCACCGGATCCCGGCAGCGGATCCCGGACCCTGAGACAATCCTGGCAACGGCGGAGGAGCCATGTACCGGTCACGTTCGCAACTCCGATGCGACAAGACGCCCTCAGCGCTCGGCACGGCGAAGTACCGCCCGGTCGCAGCCGGCCCGGGAGTCCGGGGCTACCCAACTCTCCCCGTCGCCAGGCCGCAGTGACAGGACTGCCGCCGCGACCTGCCTCCCTTCCGGGGAAGCCGGACCCAGGCCGCGCAGCCGTGCTTCTCGATACACCGGGCAAATCCGTCGCCGGCTTGGCCGTCCTGGCCAGCGCCCCAATTCGCAACGCGCGGATGCCCTCGGTGTGTCCGACGCGTGCGGCGCCAGGCAGCATGGCTGCCGGCGCCATGGATTCTCAGAGAGCAGGACTTGTCGGCTCAATCTCGAATTGCGCCGCCAGCCGTCTTCCCTGGAGGAAAGTCGTCTGTCCCGACGGTTCCGGTCGCCACAACGGCCGAAACGCGGATTGCGCGCTGAAGAGCGGAAAATCCATCAATCTTTCCGCCTCGACCCACTGCGTTGTTCCACTCGGCCATCCGGGAGGTGGCGCCGCCCAGGCACACTGCGCGAACGCTTCCTGGGAGGATGGCAGCGGCAAATTCGCGGGGTTGATCGCCAGTGGATTGATGCGGAAGAATGCGGACTCGACGAGTCCTGGAGGCGGCGCCTCGTTCCGAGCGCTCAAGACCGCGACCACCTTCCCCACTTCCGACAGGTGTGCGACGGTTTCGAAGATCGAATCGGGCATGACACGGTCGGGCATGACTCTGGCTCCGTCGGTGTTCGGAACTTGCGGTGCCCATGGAATAACCGTCGCCGACCGAGTATGCGCCGTCGAACAGGAATTCGAACTCCATTACACAATATCATGTAGTCGTACAGACACGTTGCACGGGATATTCGACAACAGAACACTCAACGGCACAGGCTCCGGCGGTGGTGATTGGTACACCCGCGGCAATTTCGGCGTCGACATCGGCATGGCAAATGCGCGGCGTAGGTCCCGCACCGTTGCGCCAGCCGCTGAGGACATGGGAATCAAGAAGGGAGCGTCCGTGATGATGTGGGCGATGGCTCGGTGTTGACCGGAAGGAACATTCCGCCGACTGTTGCGGTGAGGCCTTCGATCAAGAAGCGACCCCGGCCCGACCCGAGAACCGTGGACGCAATGGCCACTGGCATTGCTTGCCCGGAAAGCTCGATGGCCGGGCAAGTCCCGGAGCGCATCAGAACGGACCACGCCGCTCCGGCCGGCGCCGACGCTCGGGGCAGGCTTGCGCACATCCGGCGCAGCAGAGTTGCACCGCAACACATCGAGGACAAATTTGGATCGGAAGAGCAATTGCGGCCGTTCCGGAACCGCGAAGACCGCGGTGTCGGACGCCTCTGCGCGCTAGCCGGCCAATCCGCGGCGGCCGACCCCCCGGGCGAGAGGATCGGCGAGGAGCAAATCCGGGAACAGCGCGCGAAATCGCTCTCTCCGGAAGACGCGACAACCACGGCCCGGCTTGACGCAAGCAGGGGCGGAGCTTGGGCTTGGCGAGACCATGCGGGCGCTCTGGAGATCGAGATCGCGGGACCCCCACCGTTCGCTGATGGCATCGCCGGCTCAAGCGGCACGAGAATGTCCGAGGCGTGCACCCGGTACCGTGCCCGGGGATTGGAGCGTCACCCTTCACCAGCTGTTTACCAGATATTGGACGCAGCGGCCGCGGAATTCATAAATTCGCTGATGCGCCACCGCGCGATTCCAGGAGCCGCTGACGAAGCTGGCAGCGATCCGGTCGGACGGACGGAGGCGGAGGCTGCCCGAAGGACGCCCGCCCTTGTCGATCCGCTCATGGGCACGACGCGCGACGCTTTCGTGCGGAAGAAGGAGGAACACGGCGAGGCGCAAAGCTCTTGGCCGGCCATGACGCGGAATCCCGCGCGGGTGCGCCGCGCACTTGCATTCTCGGACCGACGCTGTGAGACCCACGGCAAGGGGTTGAAACAGCGAATCGGCTTTGGGCCCGCATTGACGCAACCGGGCTCGCGCCAACTCCCAAGCGCCGGCGGCGAGGCCGTGCCGCCTTTCCCGGTATCGGGGATGCCAGAAAAATCGGGCAAAATTGCACTCCAGTCTGAACACCCGGTGAATCGGCCCAGGCAAGCCGGGGCGGTCCAGTCATGATGCGCCGCCAAAGTCGAGACCTGACCGGGTTGCCGAAGCAGGCCGTTGCGAATATTTCAGCGAAACGGGTTCCCGACCACCGGAGGTTCAGCAAATTTGACACTTTTGCAGCAATCGTTCAAAATCTGCCTCTATTGCCGTTTTGCATGGCCCGACCCTCAACATTTCGTGTCTTGGGAGGAGCCTTGGAGCTTTCGAGTCGAATCGTGCGCGAAGTGAACAGATATGGCGCACGTTGCGTCGGCTCCCTGCTCTCAATCTTCCGGAATGCCGCACGGATTTACGCCCCCCGCACGGAAGAGATCGTCCGGAGAGGCAGGCAGCGGCAGTACGGAAGCCGGGTCTGGGAGGGGCGTCAGCGCGCCCCACACGGCAACGCGCACCCGGCACTGGCGTTCAGGCTTCTGGTTGTTTTCGCCATTTGTGCGGCGGCGGGCTCGGCTGTGCTCCTGACGAGCGATGAGACCACCACCGCGAGCAACCCCGGGAAATCGGCCGAAGCCAGTGTGCGGGCAGGCATCGACGCGCATCCGCTGCATTCTTACGAGGGGCCGCCGACGGCAACTTCCAGGTTCAGCCTCGCTCCGGCAATTTCGGGAGCGCGCGGAGCGGATTCCGGCTCAGGGTCCCTGGCGCGCAATCGTTTGCCCGCGCATGTGATACCGGTAGCCGAGCCGCCCGAATTGCTCGCTCCCCTTGACGTGCCCCTGGCACCCGGCGAGCGGAGCGCAACAGCGATACCGGTGCTGGCAGCAATCCTGCCGGCGGCAGCCGAGATAAACCGCGGACTTCAGCTTGCTCTTGCTGCAAGGCCGTTGAATACAGCGCCCGCGATGCCGGCACCCCTCCTCAAGTCGACAGATTGGCGATCTCGAACCGCGCCTGCGGACGAGCGCGAGCGCGGACCGACGCGCGCCCCTTCGAACCCGCCGCTGGCGGCCGTCCAGCCGGGGAGCGCTGCCGCGGCGGGTTCCGCATGGGGTTCCGTCCCGCTGGTCAACCGGATCGCATTGCGAGCCCCCCACGCGGAACGTTCTGGCCGGAACCCGGCAAACGGCCCCGAGAGGAACGCCGTTACGCGCGTGCCTCCGGTCGCGACGCTGGCGGCAGTCCACCCGAACCGGGTGAATGTCGGCCCCAAGCCCTTGGACGAGAGTGGAGCCGGCGTGCTGAATTTCCCCTCACCGATTCGCGCTCCCGACGGGGTCCCGGACGACCTGGGCCGGCGAATGCGGCGGACGGATGGGCCAGCCTCCTTGTCACGGCTCCAGGAGCCACGTCTCGTGGCAATCCGCGCAAACCAGATCGAAGTCGGCCACCGGCGGTTGGATGCAATCCGAAACAGGGCGCTGGATTCCTCCTTGCCGCTTTCTCCAACGGATGAGGTCCCCAATGAGCAGGGCGGGCAAGTCGCGCAGCCGCGGAGGCTTGCACCCTTGCTCCTGCCCCAGGACCCGGTCCTAGCGGCAGTCCACCCAAGCCAGATCGAAGTCGGCCACCGGCGGTTGGATGCAATCCGAAACAGCGCGCTGGAATCCTCCTTGCCGCTTTCTCCAACGGATGAGGGCCCCAATGAGCAGGGCGGGCAAGTCGCGCAGCCGCGGAGGCTTGCACCCTTGCTCCTGCCCCAGGACCCGGTCCTAGCGGCAGTCCACCCAAGCCAGATCGAAGTCGGCCACCGGCGGTTGGATGCAATCCGAAACGGCGCGCTGGAATCCTCCTTGCCGCTTTCTCCAACGGATGAGGTCCCCAATGAGCAGGGCGGGCAAGTCGCCCAGCCGCAGAGGCTTGCGCCCTTGCTCCTGCCCCAGGACCCGGTCCTAGCGGCAATCCACCCAAGCCAGATCGAAGTCGGCCACCGGCGGTTGGATGCAATCCGAAACAGCGCGCTGGAATCCTCCTTGCCGCTTTCTCCAACGGATGAGGGCCCCAATGAGCAGGGCGGGCAAGTCGCGCAGCCGCAGAGGCTTGCACCCTTGTTCCTGCCCCAGGACCCGGTCCTAGCGGCAATCCACCCAAGTCAGATCGAAGTCGGCCACCGGCGGTTGGGTGCAATCCGAAACGGTGCGCTGGATTCCTCCTTGCCGCTTTCTCCAACGGATGAGGTCCCCAACGAGCAGGGCGGGCAAGTCGCCCAGCCGCAGAGGCTTGCACCCTTGCTCCTGCCCCAGGACCCGTTCCTTGCGGCAATCCACCCAAGCCAGATCGAAGTCGGCCACCGGCGGTTGGATGCAATCCGAAACAGCGCGCTGGATTCCTCCTTGCCGCTTTCTCCAACGGATGAGGTCCCCAACGAGCAGGGCGGGCAAGTCGCCCAGCCGCAGAGGCTTGCACGCTTGCTCCTGCCCCAGGACCCGGTCCTAGCGGTAATCCACCCAAGCCAGATCGAAGTCGGCCACCGGCGGTTGGATGCAATCCGAAACAGCGCGCTGGATTCCTCCTTGCCGCTTTCTCCAACGGATGAGGTCCCCAACGAGCAGAGCGGTAAAGTCGCCCAGCCGCAGAGGCTTGCACGCTTGCTCCTGCCCCAGGACCCGGTCCCAGCGGCAATCCACCCAAGCCAGGCCCAATTAAGCCACAAGCAGTTGGAGGCCTCCGCATCCACCCCGATTGCCACCCCTGCAACGCAGCGCGTTTCTCAGGCGCACTCCGACCGGTGGAGCTGGCCAGGAAACGGGGCACCAGAGGAGCCTTCGTCCACGCGCTGGCGCCCGGATGCAGTGCTTGCAGCGTTCCAGCCATCGAACGCAGCAGTCCGCCATGAGATGCGGAGGGAAGGCGACACCGGATTTCCGAACGCCCCCCCGGCACCGCGACCGCTCCGGTGGGCGACCGGACTATTCCCGAGAGGCGAATCGCAAAGGCCACGCGATGCTGTCCCATTGGCGCCAGACCAAGCGATAACAGCGAGACTTCCGGTAGCCATGCAGATCGGCCGTGAAGCGGAGATCGTGCCCGGCACGAGCCCGGCAAGCGACCCGGCAGCGCCGTTCGGTCCCCTCGTGTCATCACCAGGGCGGCGTTCCCATGGCAATTCTCCGGAGCCGCCCCCCGCAGCCGAATCGGCTCCGAGCCTGATAGTGTCAACTCCCACCGCATTCACCGGCCGGCATGTGCAACGAGTCGGCGTCGCAAACGCGGCGGTGAAAGTCGACCCCTCGGAACTTCCGGGCGCGTTACGGGCTCCCCTTTCCGTACCAGAGAATTCGCTCTCGCAGAGTGTGCGATCAACGGTGCCGGAAGCGGTGCCGGAACTGCCTGGAGCGTCGCCGGTCCAGGCTCCGGTTGCAATCGCATTGCGCGGGCTGGAAGCGTGGCTGAAACCGCTGCTCTCTTCCCGACTGCCGGCATTACCTCCTGCGTACGGACCGGGGGACGGTGCCGCAGGTGAAGCATTTGAGGCTGGCACGGGAATTGGGCACGAATCCGTCGATGCGCCAGTGCTCCCGCTGGTCCGTCAGTCCGTTGAAGTAGCGAAGGGCGATTCCCTCCTCTCGATCCTCGACACGCACGCCGTTCCCCCGTCTGCGTCTCTGAACGCCATTTTGCGGCTTCGACCGCGCCTCGATCCGAAACGCATCAAGGCGGGCGATCGAGTTTCCTTTGTCCTGGATGAACTGGAAGGTGCCGTAACCGTCGTGGAGTTGGCGGTAGCCCGCATCGGGGGTTCGGAACGGCACCATTACTGGGGGAGCAGGACGTTCGAACCGGGAGAGGTTGTAGAATTTGGCATTGTCGGCGACGACGCGCCCGAAGAAGGCGACAGCGGGCTCGCCGCCAGAGAGAGTCTGGCCGAGGATCCGGCCGCTGGCAACGCCCCCGTCGCTGAAGCCGAGGAGGTTCCTCTCTTCCGGCACACCATGACCGTGCGACGCGGCGACTCGCTGCTCGGCATTCTACAGAGCAACGAAGTGCCTGCCGCCGATGCCCTCGCCGCGATCCGCGGCATGAAGCCGAAATTCAACCCCTCCCGACTGCAAATCGGCGATCGAGTCTCGTTCGTAATTGACTCACCAAGGCAGAGTGATCAGGACGAGGCCGAGAGCCGGGTTCTCGAGCTGAGCATCGCCCCGAAAGGAGAATCCCGAGCCGTTCACCTGTGGTCCTCCGGCGAGAACTTTACCGACCGTGCCCTACTCGAGATTGTGGACGGAATTGCCGGGCTGGAGGCACCGGCCCTCGCACCCGCCGAGTTGATCCTCGTCGAGGGCCAGATCGCGGCATCGTTCTACCGGGCCGCCGAGCAGGCCGGCGTTTCACCCAGGGAAATCCGGGAGTTCGTCCGCATACTCTCCAGCCAAATCAATTTCCGCCGCGACATCCGGAAAGGGGACCGGTTCGAGGCGTTGCTGCAACGCCAGCTCGGTGGACCTGCGAGAGTCCTGTTCGTGGCTCTGCACAACGCATCCCGCGACCATCGGTATTACCGGGCGGATTTTGCTGATGGAAGCTCCGGGTACTTTGATGGAGAGGGACACTCAAGCCTGAACCTGATTTCCGCGGAGCCCATCCCGGGAGCGTCGATCTCGTCGAGATTTGGCTACCGCATTCATCCCGTCAGCCGCAAGCGCCATTTTCATTCCGGTGTGGACTTCAGGGCGCCTTACGGCACGCCGGTCCGCGCCGCCGGAAGTGGCGTCGTCATCGTCAAGGGCTGGCGCGGCGGTTTTGGGCGTTATCTCCGGATCCGCCATAGTGGCAGCTACACGACTGCATACGCCCATCTCCGCGGCTATGCGAAAGGCATCACACCGGGCAAACACGTCAAGAGCGGAAATATCATCGGCTATGTAGGTTCCTCAGGCATTTCCACGGGCCCGCATTTGCATTTCGAGGTGTTCGAGGACGGCAGGCCCAGTGACCCGCTGCTGCTCCGCAACCTCCCGTCACCCGTGCTGACAGGCGAACTGCTCACGGCGTTTCTCGATATGCGAGAAGAATTGGACGATACGATTGACCGGCTTCGGATAGGCAGCCTCGCCAGCGCCGACTGATACTCCTCCTGGCCCGAATCGTGGTGCATCGAAGCACCGGGGCGAGCGGCCCCCGGGGCCTATCAAGCTCACACACTTGACTCGCGGGTGATTTCGTGCGATTTATTCGGGCATGCAGATTGGCATGCGTCAGATTTCAGCGGAGACGGTAGAGTGGTTCAAGACCGCCTGCAACAGCGGTGAGCTGTCGCGGAGTGCGCTGGCCCGGGAGCTCTGTCTTCAGGAGAACTGGTTTGGCCGCGTCGGCAGGCTGTGTCTTGCGTCGGCGCGCAAGCTCTTGCCGCGCCTGGCGGAGGAGTTGGGTGTGCGCCTGCCGGAAGCGGAGGCGATGGAGTTTGATCCGCACGCCCGCCCGGCATCGGACTTCGCCGACAGTTCTGTCTCGTGTTCGCTTCGGGAACTCGGTCCGCTGTCGCTTGAGCCGGTGGCGTCACCGGAGGAGCGCCGCCGCTGGGAGGCAATGATCGAGACGCATCATCCGGAGGGATGGCGCCGGCCGCCGGGAGGGCAGGTCCGTTACCGGGTTCGTTCGGAGCGGTATGGGGTGCTGGGCGGCATTGGCTTCACAGCGGCGGGGATCCAGCTTGGGCCGCGCGACGATGTCGTCGGCTGGTCGGGCGATGCCCGCGTGGCGAACATCGGCAAGGTTGTGTGCAACCATCGCTTTCTGCTGCTTCCGGGTGTTCGGGTGAAGGGTCTTGCGTCGCGGGTTCTGCGTCTTGCGACGGGCCGGATTGCCGACGACTGGGCGGCGGCCTACGGTGAGCGGCCGGTGCTGGTGCAGAGTTTCACGGGGCCGGGGCAGTCCGGGCTGAGTTACCGGGCCGCGGGGTGGAAGTGTTGCCCGCAGCTGACTTCGGGGCGCCGTTCGGGGGTGCGCCGCGCGGTCTGGCTCCGGCCGCTCGTGGAGGGCTGGCAACAGGTTCTGTGCGGTGAGCCGGAGCGCGTTCTCGGCTGGTCCGGATCGATATATTGTGCGGGGGGATGGGCGGCACGGGAATACGGGCGGAGCACGCACCCTGACGGTCGGATCCGGCGTCGGATTGCGCAGATGGGTGCGGCCTGGGTCAATCGGCTTGGCGAACATCTGCCGTCGATCTTCCCGGGGCGGGCGGAGCAGACGGCGGCCTACCGGTTGCTGTCCAATGACGCGGTGACGATGGACCACATTCTGGATTCGCATTTCGAGCAGACGGTTGAGCGGTGCGGTGCCGAGCGGCTTGTGCTGGCTGTTCAGGACACGACGACGCTGAATTATGACGGCCTGTCAACGACGTCGGGCCTCGACGAGCTTGGCGGGGGCGGCAAGGGCAGCGCGGGCATCCTGGCCCATTTCGGCGTGGCGGTGAACGCGGTGGGCCGGCCTCTCGGGATGTATACGGTGGACACCGACTTCCGTCAGGCCGATGACAAGGACAGTGTCCGCTGGGTGGACGGCCTGGAGCGGGCGCAGGAACTCGCGCGCGCCTGCCCGGACAGCCGGGTGGTGACGGTCTGCGACCGCGAGGGCGACTTCTGGGAGCTGCTCTCGCGTGCGGAGCAGACCGGGGCGGCATTGCTGGTCCGGGCCAGCCGAGGGACGCAGCGTCGGGTGGCGCTGGCCTCGGGCGGAGACGCGGACCTGTGGGACCATGTGCTGGAGACGGACCCGGTGGGCGGGCGGAAGATCGAGGTGCCCGCCTGCGGGGGACCGAACCGTCGGCGCGGCCGCACGGCGAAGCTGACCCTGCGTTGCACGCCGGTGGACCTGCTTCCCCCGAAGGACCGGGAGAGTGAACCACCGGTCCGCATGATCGCCGTCTCGGCCCTTGAGGAGGACCCGCCCCGTCGCCCGGCGCTGCCGGCATCGAAGCAAAGGAAGCAGAAGAACAAACCGCTGCACTGGATGCTGCTGACCACCGAGGGCCAGGCCGACCTCGACACCGCCCGAACCGTGCTGCGCTGGTACGAACTGCGCTGGCGGATCGAACGGTTCTTCCATGCGCTGAAGGTCGGCACCCGCATCGAGGACCGCCGCCTCGACGAGGCCGACGACCTGCGCAAGTGTCTCGCCTTTGACGCGATCACCGCCTTCCGGGTCTGGGACCTTTCCCTTCTGGCCCGCGAGAGGCCGGACGACCCGGCCAGCCGACATGTCACCGAGGACGACATCCGGGCACTCTGTGCCCTCGCCTCCCGCTATGGCTTCAAGGTGCCCCGGGGACCGCCGGACATGACCATCGCGGGCTTCGTCGTGCTCACCGGCGGCCTGGCGGGCTTCCATCCCTCGAAGCGCCAGCCGCTACCCGGCACGCAGAAGCTCTGGGAAGGCGTGAAGTTCCTGTCTCAAGCCGTCTTCGCCATCCAGGCCATGCAGGAATGGAACAGGAAAAAAACGAAAGGAGAAGTCCCGGAGTCAAGTGTGATAGATTGATAGCCCCGGGGCCAGGTAATTCGGGTCAGGCCCCCTGTTCGGAAATGGCCCGGAATGCCAAGGCAGTTTCGCCAAACGTTACTCGGATCATTCCTCCAGGAGGGACTTCACCAGCCAGCAGCATCGACGCAAGCGGGTTCTCAATCTCGGTACGGATGACCCGCTGCAGCGGTCGCGCCCCAAAGCTCGGGTTGTAACCGCGTTCCGCAAGCCATTGCCTGGCCTCCGGAACGACCTCGAGCCCCAAGCCTCGATCGCGCAGCCTTTCCTCAAGCAGACCTAACTGGATATCGACGATCTGCTGCATGTGCGCCCGGCCAAGGCGGCGGAAGAGCAGGATTTCGTCGAGGCGATTGAGGAATTCCGGCCGGAAGGTGCCCCGCACGGCCTCCATCACCTGTCCGCGGGCCGCCTCCGATTCGGCATCGTCGGGAAGGGCGAGCAGGAACTCGGCACCAATATTCGACGTCAGCACCAGGAGCGTGTTCCGGAAGTCCACGGTTCTCCCCTGCCCGTCCGTGAGCCGCCCCTCATCGAAGACCTGGAGCAGAACGTTGAAAACGTCCGGGTGGGCTTTCTCGATTTCATCGAGCAGTACGATCTGATAGGGGCGCCGTCGCACCGCTTCGGTAAGTCCGCCACCCTCTTCATAGCCGACATAACCGGGCGGGGCACCGATCAGACGGGCAACGGAGTGCTTCTCCATGTACTCGCTCATGTCTATCCGCAGGAGGGCGCGCTCGTCGTCGAAGAGGAATGCCGCAAGAGCCTTTACCAGTTCCGTCTTGCCGACGCCGGTCGGCCCGAGGAACAGGAATGAGCCCAGTGGCCTGCGCGGGTCCGCAAGCCCCGAGCGGGACCGGCGCACCGCGTTGGATACGGCCGAGACCGCCTCGCTCTGGCCGACAACCCGGGCAGACAGCGGCTCCTCCATCCGCAGGAGCTTGTTCCGTTCGCCAGCCAGCATCCGTTCCGCGGGGATTCCGGTCCAGCGGGAAAGAATCGAGGCAATCTGTGCCGGTGTAACCGTCTCGGCGGCCATGGCATCCTTGCCCGCGCCTTCGCTTTCCGCGAGGCTTGCCTTGAGCGACGGCATTTCTCCATGCTGGATGCGGCTTGCACGCTCGAAGTCCCCGTCTCGGACAGCCGTTTCATATTCGATTCTCAACCGGTCGAGCTGTTCCTTGATGTTCCGCGCGGTATCCAGGCGATCCTTCTCCGACTGCCAGCGTGCTGCCAACTCGGCCGATTGCTCTTCCAGGCCACCAATTTCTCTCTCAAGATCCCCTAGACGCTCACGGCTCGCGTCGTCCGTCTCTTGTTTCAGTGCCTCGACCTC
Source organism: Rhodobacterales bacterium (assembly GCA_965222665.1). Taxonomy (GTDB): domain Bacteria; phylum Pseudomonadota; class Alphaproteobacteria; order Rhodobacterales; family CAZPXZ01; genus CAZPXZ01. The sequence continues at coordinate 1,443,131 of CBDCUM010000012.1, read as the reverse complement.
GATTCGCTTTCGGACAATTTCGCGGTCCAGCGCGTCCAGTTCCTCGGGCTTCGAGTCAACCTGCATCCGCAACCGCGCCGCCGCCTCGTCAATCAGATCGATCGCCTTGTCCGGGAGAAACCGGTCCGAGATGTAGCGGTTGGACATCGTGGCCGCGGCGACAATCGCTGCATCCCCGATTCGTACACCATGGTGGACCTCATACTTCTCCTTAAGTCCGCGCAATATCGACACCGTGTCTTCCACGGTGGGTTCCGCCACGAAAATGGGCTGAAACCGCCGCGCCAGCGCGGCATCCTTCTCAATGTGCTTGCGGTACTCGTCGAGCGTAGTTGCACCCACGCAATGCAGTTCGCCTCTGGCGAGAGCAGGCTTGAGCAGATTGGAAGCATCCATCGAGCCATCCGCCTTCCCGGCGCCGACCAGCGTGTGCAATTCATCGATGAACAGGACGACCCCGCCGGTTTCGGCAGAGATCTCCGCCAGCACGGACTTGAGCCGCTCCTCGAATTCCCCCCGGTACTTGGCCCCTGCAACCAGCGCACCCATGTCCAGCGACATCAGCCGCTTCTCGCGCAGGCTCTCCGGCACATCCCCGTTGACCATTCGTTGGGCGAGCCCTTCCACAATGGCCGTCTTGCCGACCCCGGGTTCACCGATGAGCACGGGATTGTTCTTTGTTCTGCGGGAGAGGACCTGAACCGAACGTCGGATTTCCTCGTCGCGGCCGATGACCGGGTCGAGCTTGCCGTCGCGGGCCGCGGCCGTCAGGTCAAGCCCGTAGCGGCGCAGGGCGTCGTAACCATCCTCGGTTCCAGCAGATTCGGCCCGGCGGCCCTTGCGGACCCGCGTGATCGCGTTGTTCAGAGCCGACGATGTAACGCCGGACGCCGCAAGCGCCCGCCCTGCCGCGCTCTTCTTATCGGCCGCCATTGATGAGAGCACCTGATCCACTGGCACGAACGCGTCGCCGCCCTTTCCAGCACGGTCCTCGGCAGCCACCAGGATGCGGGCAGTCGCCGGATGCATGACGACGCTTTCGGCGCCCGGCCCACCGACTCTCGGAATTCTCGCAACAGCCGCCACCACCTCGTCGAGCGCCACGGCCGGATCGCCGCCCGCATTCTGGACAAGATTCGCAGCAAGTCCGTTGGGATCGTCAAGCATCACCTTCAGAAGATGCTCGGGCGCCAGGCGCTGATGGCTTTCGCGCATTGCCAATCCCTGGGCTGACTGAAGAAATCCGCGCAGCCTCTCGGTGTACTTCTCAGGGTTCATCGCCGTATTTCCAATTCTCGTGCGCCGCTCCTGCTGCGCCATGTCGCAGCCCGCCCATCAAATGGGTACTATTCGCTCCGGTAGCAAGGCATCTGCCACGGACTTCGCGGCCGTGGCACTCAGGGAGGCGCCTGACGTGAACCCATCAGCACCGGTCGACCCTCGGGACCGGTTGATTGTCGCGCTCGATACACCGACTGCAAGCGCGGCACTGGTGCTGGCCGAACGGATCAGCGGCGAGGCGCGGTTCTTCAAGGTCGGCATCGGACATCTCGGTTGGAACGCGGTGGGTGTGGGCAGCGAGCTTCGCCGACGCGGATACCGGCTGTTCCTGGATCTCAAGCTCTTCGACATCCAGTCCGTTGTTGAACGTGCGGTCGCAGGTGTCATCGAGCGAGCGGAGCCCGATCTTCTCACCGTGCACGGGGATCCGCATGTGGTCGCCGCAGCGCGTCGCTCACGGGACGGGGCGGCAACCCGCATTCTCGCGGTGACCGTACTCACGAGCCTTGACCGGCGCGACCTCGACCGCATGATGATCGAGTCGGGACAAGTGCAGGATGTCATCCGGGAACGAGGCCGGCGCGCGCTTGAGGCCGGGGCGGACGGCCTCATCGCAGCGCCACCGGACATCCCGGCACTGCGTTCGCTGCCCGATTGCGCGGACCGGCTGATCGTCACGCCCGGCATCCGCCTGGCGCCCGAGCCAGCGGATGACCAGACCAGGACGGCGTCCGCGCGGGAAGCGATCCGCGCCGGAGCCGACTACATCGTGGTCGGACGGCCAATTCTAAACGCGACCGACCCGGTACAGGCAGCGCGGAGCATCCTTGCATCCTGCTCAGCCTGACGCGTCCGCACGAGGAAGGGATGCTGCAATGCAGCATCGAGGATGTACGCAGAGGCGGATCATTGGAGCCAACGCCATCCTCGATCGGCAGGACGGCTTCCGGTTCGCATCGACGCGTTGCGATAATTGGCGTTCTCGCACATTCCATCCGTTCCTTGCATTGATGACCATGTGCAAGAAGCACAACATGCGGACCGGCGACAGGCGGCCACACCATTGATGTTTGAAGAGCAAAATTCAGCATTTAGGTTGATTTCGCCAGATTCCAGCCAGATTTGGTATTCATCCATGCTGTTGTTCGCATTCGTACCGCCCGATTCACACGGTTGACGGTTTTGCATTGCAGCAAATATAATCAGTCTGCGTTTAGCGCTTCTTTGAGCAACAAACGTTTCCTCCCTTCATCACTTGGGCCGCCCTAACGGGCGGCCCCCTTTTTTTGCAGCCACCGCTTTGTCGAATCGCCGATCGTCCTCCGCGAGTGCCCCACCGTATCCGGTTTGGCTCCTGCAGGATCCGTCCACCCGAACCCGCTCGGAACACGTCCATCCGGTCAAGCAATTACTTGAAAGTGGGTCTGAATTTTGGCGTGAGCCAGTCCGGGCTCGGGCTGCAGCGCGCAGAATCGTGCCGCTTCCCATGTCCGCAAATCCATTGTGATCGATCATCGCGCCGCCCTTGGCACCGGACCGGCAGGAGCCGAAGCAGCCATGTAGCCCCCGGGGACCGAATCGGGGGCTGCCCGGGAGCCCGCGCGGGACCACGGTCGTGGATCACAGCAACAGCAGTAGATGGCGAAGGGCCGGCGCGGAGCGACTCGGCTGCGCCCCGGCTTGTGTGACTCAGACCTGCCGAAAATCCGCTTGGTCCCCCGAAGCGACGGGCGTGTTCGTGCCGGTCGCTGTTGCCTTCCTTCGGACGTCCCAAAGACAATTGCGCATGGCGCCGCTTCGATCGAATCGCTTTCCCATTCGCAATTGCGCTACGAACCCGGTCTGCTCCTCCGTGCGTCCGAACAGGAGCACGCCACGGCGAATTCCCGGTGACTCGTCCGGCGGCCCCCAAGTAGCGCCGTTCCCCGAGTTCCGTCGCCAGACGAGAGTGCCGACGCGTTCGCGCCGATTCGATGTTCCGGGCGGACGCGTCAGACGGTGCATCCGGTGGCCGGCCCGTAGCGGCCCGGTATCCGGCACTCCCGTCAGCCCGGATGGCGGTGCGTTGAGCTTCCGGTGTTCGTGGAGAGCGGACAGCAAAGTCGGGAGTCGCTCCAGGGCGTGGATTTTCCCCTTCACGGCATTTACGCTTCACCGGCTTGGCAGCGAAGGAGGAATTGTGCCCGCAACCCGAAACCGAACCGCCACGAAGCCCAGCCAAACCGCGGAATACGCCGCAGCGATTCGGGCTTTGCATATCCGACGCGTCAAGCCGCCGGTCTTCTCCGACCCCATCGCGCTTGCCATGTGCGGACCGACATGGCGAACCATCACGCAAAGTCGGATTCTCTCGCGAATCGTCATCGACGGACTTCTTGGGCGGCTGTCACCCGTCGGACCAGTCGTCATCGTCCGCGCGCGCTACGGCGAGGAACGGGCCGAACTGGCGGTCCGGAAGGGCATCAGACAGTACGTCATCATTGGAGCGGGCTACGAGACGTTTGCCATGCGCCGCACCGATCTCATGGAGCGTCTGGCGGTGCACGAGCTCGACCAGGCCGCCACGCAAGATGAAAAGCGGCGGCGAATGGCCCGGGCGGGAATCGCCACACCCCGAGGAGTCCGGTACGTTTCCGTGAACCTGGAATCGGAGGACCCCTGCGCGGCGCTCCGGAGAACGGATTTCGATTTTTCCCGGCCAACTCTCTGCTCCTGGTTCGGTGTTACCTACTACGTCTCCCAGGCGGGCATCGGCAGCACGCTGAGCAAGATCGCCACCGACTTGGCACCCGGATCATCCGTGATGTTCGACTACCTCGCTGATCCCGTGCCGCCGGAATGGAAAGACCTGAAGGACCGGTGCACCGCATTCGTGGCAAGGCACGGTGAGCCCTGGGTGTCCAGCTTCGACCCGGACTCCCTCTCCGGCTATCTGCGCAAGGCCGGATTTCCGGACATCCACCATCTGAAGCCCGAAGATGTCGGTCCCCGATTCTTCGCCGGACGCCCGGATCTGACCTATCCCGCCATGATCGGGATGTGCCACGCGACAACGGCCAGCACGCCCGGTTGAGCCAGCGCACGGACTGCATCGCTTTCGGCCGGACTTGCCGCACGGACGGGTGCCCGCGGCATCGCCCGGCGGCAGCGCACAGTTGCGCCTGCCATCCGTCCCCGGCACGGAGCAGTTCCTGCCACGGCGCGGGACTGGACGCGGCCTCTGGACGACCGACCCAATCCTCCCCAGAGGATGGCAATATTGCACGCTGGTCTGTGCTGTTGACGGGTCCGTCTCCGGATTCCACAGCCAGTTCTTGCGGCGGATCGATTTGCCGGGACCAGCACCGGCGTCAGAGCGCGGCGGCTGGCGGATTCGCTTGCGATCCCGGAGTTCCCCGGCGCCGAGCCAGATAGCACTGGAGACTTCCATACATTAGTGCCGAAGCGCCAACGTATCCATTTCACGTTGCATAGAAGTGCCCATTGGCAACGCTCCTCCACGTGCGGCTGCGCCAGTCCCCGACGCCGGTAACTGGTTGGTGCGGACACACTATCCAATCCGCGCGCCGCTCCTGTTCCCAGTACGCGGTAGTGGATCCCAGAGCCGTGTCCGCGGGCGTCGGAGGTCCCGGACGGTATGAGCGACCGCCTTCGTGCGGCCCGCCCTGCGCTGCTCGCCGATCCCACCGAAGCGGAACGAGCCCCTGCGCGCCGCGAACTACTCAGCCTCACCCTGGATCGCGGCAACATGCCGCGCGATCCGCTCCAGCCCGGGCTCCCGGACATTCAGTTCGGCAAGGTGCCGCAGGGTCTTGTCGAGATACTCGCGATTCTCACCACGCTGGCCGCGGCTCGCCGCGATGATCTCCGCGCATTCGCGATCGCTCAGTCCGGACGCATATTGCGGATTCGCGGGATCCATCACATAGGTGAGCGCCTCTATCTCCTCCTCCGTGCCGCCCTCCACGGAGAACGGCCTAACCGGCAGACGGACTTCACGGTACGCATAGGAGACCATCTCGCGCCCATCGAGATAGGCCCGCGTCTCGCGGACGGCTCCGGGCGCAACGCGGTAGACGATCCCGGTGCAACGACCGCCCGGGCTCGAATCGAGGCCCAGGACCAACCCGGGCGCTCCTGGCGTTCCACGGTAGCGAATGGACCAGAGGCAAAGCCGTCGTTGATATCCGGCGACCCATGCACGTCGCCGCTCAACATGGGGAAACCCTGGATCCCACATCAGGCTTCCGTACCCGAAGACCCAGAACGGCTTCTCCTCATCCTCGCGGCTATTCCGGCGACTTCTGTCCATCATCCTCAGGCGGCTGTCCGCGCCGGGTCATGTAGAGCGCGCTTCCCTCCGCGTCCTGGCCCGCGTCGACAATCTGCTTGCGGATTTCCTGGCCCCGCCGGAAGGATTCCACCAGCCGCTCGCCATCCCCCCACCGGATCGCCCGCTGAAGCGTGAACATTTCCTCGGCGAAACGGGACATCCCCTCCAGGACGGCCTCTCGATTGGCAAGGAATATGTCGCGCCACATCTCCGGATCCGAGGCCGCGATGCGCGTGAAATCGCGAAATCCGCTGGCCGAGTACCGGATTACTTCCCGTTCGGCCACTGTTTCCACATCTGCCGCAACGCCAACCATGACGTAGGCCAGCACGTGCGGCAAGTGCGAAATGATCGACAGCGCCCGATCGTGATGCGCCGGCGTCATCTCCGCCACTCGGCTTCCCACGGCCTCCCAAAGGGCCCGCACCCGCCGAACCGCCTCTCTGTCGGTCCCGGGTGGCGGCGTCAGGATGCACCAGCGCTGCTCGAAGAGCGAATCGAAACCGCTCTCCGGCCCGGAATTCTCGGTCCCGGCAATGGGGTGGCCGGGCACGAAATGGCATTGCGCGGGAATCAGGGGTGCGAGTTCCTCAATAACGGAAGACTTCACGCCGCCGACATCGGTGACGATCGCGCCGTCTTCAAGGACGGGCTGTATCTCCGCCGTAATGCCCCGGAAAGCTCCAACCGGTGTGCAGAGGACCACGAGCGACGCCCCCCGGACGCACTCGCGACTCGTCTCGAACACGGAGTCGCAAAGGCCGAGTTTCGCAACCGCGGCGCGGGTACGTGCGCTCCTGCTGTGTCCGGTGATCGTGCGCGCGAGCCCGTTCGCCCGAAGCGCACGCGCCAGGGACGAACCGATCAGCCCGAGGCCGAGAATGGCTACGCGCTCAAACATCGGCCCCGTGACCCCAGGCCCCGCACGCGATCTCGCTGCGCGCCAAGGCTCCGAAAACATCGCGGACCGCCGCCTCGGTGCCAACCGTAACCCGAAGGCTCTCCGGCAAACCATAGGCTGCCATGCGCCGAACCCGGATCCCGGAGACCCGCAGCGCCGCATCCGCCTGTCCGGCCAACTCACTGCTCCCGAATCGAGCCAGTACGAAATTTCCGGCCGAAGGCGCCACCTCGATGCCCATCGCCCGCAACCCTGCGTCAAGCGCCGCCCGGTTTGCGCTGTTCATGGAAACGCTCCGTTCCACATGCATCCGATCCCTGACCGCGGCTGCCGCGGCGAGCATTCCTGGCGCATTGCAGTTGAACGGCCCCCGAACGCGGTTCAGAACGGACGCGACCGGCCCCGGGCAATAGGCCCAGCCGACCCGCAATGCCGCGAGGCCATGAATCTTGGAGAATGTCCGCGTCATCACTACGTTGGGATGGCTCTCCACCAGTGACGCGCCATCCTCGTATTCCGGCCCTTCGGCATATTCCGCGTATGCGGAATCAAGAACGAGAAGGACCCGGCCGGGAAGGCCTTCGAGAAGCCTGCAAAGCTCTCCGCGCTCCAGAACGCTGCCGGTGGGATTGTTCGGATTTGCCAAGAACAGGATTCGGGTCCGGTTACTGACGGCGGCAAGAAGCGCGTCCACATCCGCGCGGAGGTTGCGCTCCGAAACCGCCACCGGCACCGCTCCGGCCGCGAGGGCCGAGATCCGGTACATGAGGAATCCGTGTGCGCTGTGAATGACTTCGCAACCTGCTCCTGCATAGGATCGGCACAGGAGCGCCAGCAGTTCATCCGAGCCATTCCCGCAAACGATGCGCGCTGGATCCAGACCGTGCGCCTCCGCTATGGCCTCCCGCAGCACATTGGCGCCTCCATCGGGATACACGTGCAGCCGGCCCAGGCCCTCAAGGATCGCAGCCCTTGCCGCCTCCCCGGCGCCCAGCGGGTTCTCGTTCGACGCAAGCGCATGGCCGGTCAACGTTCCCTCACCGCCCACATAGGGAAGGATGTCGAGAACGCCGGGCTGCGGCTCGGGCCCTTTGCTCATGAACGGTTTCCCGGGCGGCGCCCGACTGCAAGGGGCCGGGCGTATGCGCCGACCAGCGCCCAATCGCTGCAGCATTCCTGCAGCGCGGCATCCAGGGCCTCCCGCGGCTTGCCTTCAGCCCAGAACCCTTCGATCGCTAGTGCAATACGGTTGCCCGACGATGCGCAATTCGCTGCAGAGATGCCCTTTGCAGCCAAGGAAACCGAGCAGCCTCGCGTCCCGACACCGGACTGTAGCGAAACGGAAACAAGGGTCACGTCGTCGCCCGATGGGGCCAAGCGGACATGGCCAAATGCGAACGCCCGGATTGCCGCGTCCTCACTCCAGAACGGGAGTGACGCAAAGATCGGTGGAACGTCCGACTGCCCGGAGGACAGCGACAGATACGCCGACAGCGACGGCAGGATGCCAATCAGATTCGGGTCCTTGCGAACCGCGACATAGAGCGCTCCCAGGGCAGGATACACCTGGATCTTGCAGCCGCCGCCAAATTGCTCTCGGGCAATGCGGCGGAGTTCCAACCCCCGTTCTCCAGCAATCTGGGGAACACCAACTGCAACGGACGACTGCTGCCACAGCCCCGCCGCAATGATTTCTCTCCAAATCCTTGCCAGCCCCTCGAAATCCGGCCCACCCGCCTCCGACGCGTTCCGGTGCAGACGCCGCAGGATCTGCGCTTCGCGCTCCGGCCGGAAAGAGGAGCAGCAATCTTCTCCCGCTTTCCGCTTCGCCTCCGCGACGTCCCCGACAATCAAGGCGCGCTCGCGGAGCAGCGCGAAAATCCGATCATCAATCTGATCGATCTTCGCACGCGCCTCCGCAAGAAGCTGCGGGGTTGCGGGTGCCGTCATCCGAATTTCCCTCCGGCAGGTTCCATCGCGTACCTCGCCGCCGGACCGTGTTGCGAACCGTCCAGTCCATTCTTCCTGCACCACTCCGACTCCAGCGGGCGCCGGCGCGGTGGCGCCTTGATAGCACAATTAGAGGTGTCCAATGCAGATCCCGCGCTCCTGCCGGCGCCGGCCTCCCGTCGCGCCGGGTAGGCCGGTCCCTTCTGGGATGCGCCGGGCGCCGGCCTGGGCCCTGGAGCCGCAATCCCTTCGATTGCGCCCACGATGCCCCGGATGGGATTCACGAGCACCGGGCGGGGCGGCATATAGACGAGCTTCACGGCCTCGACAACGAGCACGCCGGCGAGCCTTCCCATGCCGAACCGGGCGCCCGCCCGTTCCAGAAGCGGTGCACTGCCGAGCCAGAACCGGCGCTGGCTGGGCGGCGCGTACAGCGCCGCACGTTCCGCGCAGGGATCAAAGCCGTAGTCGCGCAGAAGCCTCCGGATCTGTCCCGCGGTAAAGGGCTGGCCGGTACCGAACGGGACCGCGTCACTTCGCGCCCACAAGCCGGTGCGATTCGGCGCGACAACCACGACCCGTCCGCCAGGCGCAAGCACCCGGTGGATCTCGCGAAGCAATTCCCCCGGCCTTAGCGCAGCCTCGCATCCATGCAGCGAGACCAGACGGTCCACCGAACTTGTCGCCAGAGGAAGCCGGTCGCCATCCACCAGGACAGCGGCATTTCTTCCCTCGTGAAGCCAGCCGGCCACGCCCTGCTCCGCCGGCATCATGGCCAGCGTCTGAGCCGCCTCGCCGCGGAATCCGCGTAGGACCGGTACCGGGTAGCCAAACCCGGCGACTACCATTCCCCGGACGTCGGGCCACAGGCTGTGCAGCACGCGGTTCAGCGCCGCTCCGGCATACGCCCCGAGGCCCGTGCGGTCATAGAATTGGCGAAGCTGGGCGACATCGCGATGCATGAGTAGCCTGTGCGCAATATAGTGGAAGATGCATCCACCCTAATCGAGGAGGTTCCGTACCGCCATGTCCGATTGCAGTCTGGAGGTGCGGGTCATTCCGTGCCTGTCCGACAATTACACCTATCTCCTGCGCGACCGGAAATCCGGTACGGCTGCCGTCGTCGACCCCGGCGAGGCGCGGCCCGTTGCTGCAGCGCTTGAGGATGCCGGGTGGCGCCTCGACTGCATCCTGCTCACCCATCACCACGATGATCACATCGCAGGTGTGGAAGCGCTTCGTGGGGCTGGCGTCGTCGTGGTCGGAGGAGCGCCGGACCGCCATCGCCTTCCGCGACTGGATACGGCCCTTGCCCCCGGCGACCGCTGGCAACTGGGCTCGCGGCCGGTGGATGTGCTGGACGTGTCTGGACACACGGTTGGCCACATCGCGTTCTCGTTCCCGGAGGATGGTGTCCTCTTTTCCGGCGATTCCCTTTTCGTCATGGGATGCGGCAGGATTTTCGAGGGAACCGCGCCCCAAATGTGGGAATCGCTCTCCCGGATCGCGGCGCTTCCGCCGGACACGAAAGTGTATTGCGGCCATGAATACACTGCTTCGAACGCGGCGTTCTGCGAATCAGTCTCCACAGACCACCCTCCGACACGGGAACGGGCTGCGGAAATCCGTGCGCTTCGAGCGAAAGGACAGCCAACCGTCCCGACCACCGTCGGCCGCGAACTTGAAACCAACGTGTTCCTTCGCGCAGGCGATTCGTCTGTCGCCGCCGCCGTTGGGCTGCCAGACGCGCGTCCGGCCGACGTTTTCGCGGCGCTCCGGAGCCGGAAGGACAACGCGTGAGCGGCGCGGCGCGGCCGCCCGCGGAAGCCGGCCACCGGCGTCATCCAGCACGGGGGGAGGCCCGCCCATGAAGATCGCCGGAAACGAAATCCGGCCCGGCAACGTGATCGAGCACAAGGACCATCTCTGGACTGCCGTCAAGGTGCAGCACGTGAAGCCGGGCAAGGGCGGGGCATACGCGCAGGTGGAGCTGCGCAATCTCCGGACAGGAGCGAAGCTCAACGAGCGCTTCCGCTCGGCTGAGAGCGTCGAGAAAGTGCGCCTTGAGCAGAGTACGCAGCAATTCCTCTATGCCTCCGCCGGCATGCTCGTATTCATGGACTCCGAATCCTACGAACAGGTCGAGTTCGCGGAGTCCATCCTGGAGGAGCGCCTGCCCTTTCTGCAGGAGGGCATGAGCGTGCAGATCGAGTATTTCGGGCAGGAGCCTCTCTCGATTTCCCTTCCGGAGCAGGTGTCCTGCACAGTGGCCGAGACAGAGCCGACGGTGAAGGGGCAGACCGCCGCTTCATCGTACAAGCCGGCGACGCTGGATAACGGGTTCCGCATCATGGTGCCCCCCTTCATCGAGCCAGGCGAGTCGATCATCGTCGACATGGGCACGCTGGAATACGCCAAGCGCGCATGAACCAGAATGACCGCACCCCGGATGATGGCCACGCCCCGCTCAATCTGCTGATCCGCGCGGCGCGGCGCGCCGCGCGGGGCCTCAGCCGGGACCTCAACGAGCTCGAACAACTTCGGGCAGCGCCGGATAGCGCTCGCCGCTATGCCGAGGCAGGCAGGGAGCGCGCGCGGGAATCACTTCGCCAATCCTTGCTCGATGCAACCCCGGCCTATGGCTGGTTCGATGACCGCGAGGAATGCCTGGGCCGCGACCCGCGCCGGGTCTGGGTGGTGGATCCCCTGTCGGGCATCTCAAACTTCGCCGCGGGCCGCCCGGGATTCGCGCTCGCGGCAGCCATGGCCGACAAAGGCAAGATCGAGGCAGCGGTCGTTATCGACCCCGCCAGCGGAGAAATCTACACCGCCGGCCGCAACACGGGCGCCCGGCGCGACCAGTTCCGGCTCCGCGTGGCGGGTCCACCAGGGGCTGCCGCCGGCTGTGCCGTCGCCCCCCCTCTTCCGAATGCCTCAGCGAAGCCGGAACTCCGCGCGCGATCGCTCGAAGACGCCGCGCGTGTCGCCAGCCTCGGCTTCGGAATCCGCGGCAACGGATCCGCTGCGCTTGATTTCGCCTGGGTCGCGGCCGGCCGCCTCCACGGCGCCTGGCGCTACGGTCCGGCCAGCATGGCGGAGCGAATCGGAGCTTTCCTCGTTCGCGAAGCGGGCGGGCGGGCAATTCTCGCAAGGCAAGATGCCGCGCAAACCGATACGACCGTTGCCGCAAGCGTGTCCGCATTTGATATGCTGTCGGAAGCCTTGCGCGGGCCGACCCCGCCGCCATAGCGGGATGCGCGGTCGGCGGCCCTCTCATCGGAGGCGCAAGAGCTACGGAGGACCGCCATGCTGGAGACCGAACGCCTGGCCCGTCTTCGGGGGCCGAGCTATACGCGGCCCTATCCGCAAATTCTCTGGATGGTCGTCACCCTCGCATGCGTCGGAGCCATCAGTTATTTGCTTCAGGACGCGCTGTTCCAGGTTTTCTTTGCGAACCGCTGGCTGAACGGCCTGATCGTCGCCGTGTTCGCCATCGGAGTCGTGGTTGCATTCTGGCAAGCAATTCGGCTGGCCCCGGCGCAGAGTTGGGCGGAACGGTTCGCCGTCGGCCGGGAGGGGCTGGCGCAGCCGCCCCAACTGCTCGCCTCGATGTCGGCGTTGCTGTCCGCCCCGGAGCACCGCAGCGCCCTGGCGCCGACAACCACCAGCGCGATAATCGAATCCGTAAACAGCCGCGTATCGGAAGGCCGCGACCTGACGCGGTATCTGGGCGGCCTGCTGATTTTCCTTGGGCTTCTCGGCACGTTCTGGGGTCTCTCCCGCACGGTGCCAGCGCTCATCGAGACAATCCGAGCCCTCACGCCCCAGGAAGGCGAGGCCGCGGTGGATGCCTTCCAGCGGCTGACCGGCGGCTTCGAAGACCAGCTACGCGCCATGGGAACCGCATTCTCGTCGTCGCTCATGGGCCTCGCAGGCTCGCTCATTGTCGGCCTTCTCGATCTGCTCGGCGGGCAGGCGCAAGGCCGATTCCTGCGTGAGTTCGAGAATTGGGCGTCCTCCCAGACCCGCCTTGATCTCTCCGTGGTCCCCCAGGGCGGCAGCAATATCGACATGGTCAATGCGGCGCTCCTCCGAAACGCACAGCAGATGGAGCGAATCATTGGCGGCCTGAGGTCTCTCGCATCCGTCCACACCGAGGCGATCCGCCTCCGGATCCGAACCATCGAAGCCCTGGTCGCGAGCCTTGCAAGGTCCGGCCAGACCGACCCGCGCGTAGTCGCATCCCTGCAGGACGAGCTGTCCCAGCTCCGCCGGGAACTCGGCGACGCTGCGCAGCACCCGCCGCGAAAGCGCGGCTAGGCCTACCGTGTACCCACTATTCGTTCTGGACAAGTGGTCGTCCGGCGCTTTGCGCCGCTGCGACGCGGTATGCGAGGCTTGCGATGGCCAGTCGTTCGATCCCGCGCCACATGATCTGGTTTCCGGGCGGGGGATCGTGTTTTCGGTTCTGGTACCCTCCGAGGATTGCGACGAGGAGGACGGCGGCGGCCAGGTTCCGGGGCGTGCCGAGACCGAAGTTGTTTGCATAATCCTCGAGGAAGTGGATTTCGCTGTCGGTAAACATCAGTTCGGCCGGGCATTCGGGCACTTCGCGGCCGAGCAGGGTCATGAGCATGATGCGCCATGCGATGACGGCATCGATGGTGGCGGCGCGCTGCAAGCGGCACGCGGAGCGGAAGGCGGCGTCTTCGACCTTGCACCCGGACTTGAGCACCCGGAACAGGTCTTCGATCCGCCAGCGTCGGAGATAGAATCCGATGATCTCGACGGCGGCATCGAAGTGGTCGACGGGGAGGCTGGTGAGGAGGAACCATTCGAGCGGTTTCTCGCCGTCCGGGGGGTTGGTTTCGCGCAGATGGACGACCGACATTGGCACGGGTTGCGTTCCCGGGATGGTAGACGGCAGGTCGAAGCGGCGGAAGCGGACCTCGACCCGTGCGCGCCGCTTGCTGCGCGCGGGCCGGGCTTCCTTGCGGCTGGATTTGGGGCGCTCCGTCAGGCGGTCGATCTCGATCTCGACCTGGCCGCCGGGAAGCTGATTGCGCAATGCCGCAAACAGTTTCGGGGCGCCGTTTTCCAGGATGCGGTTGTGCCTGGCGCGCACCAGCACTTCGACGCGGCCGATCCGGCGCTGCTCGTCAAACAACTCGTAGAAGTCCGCTTCCCTGTCCATGACGCCGATCACGCGCGTCTTTCCGGTCAGTTCGCGCGCGACCCGGCCAGCATCTTGCAGGCCCTGGATCCAACGCTGCGTCTTCGCGTCCTTTCCGGCGCGTGGCTCCGGGCCGGGTTGTGTTGCGTTTGCGTGCTTCGCTTCGCTGCCCGCTCCCGAGGCTTTCGGCGGATCGAAGCCGCAGCGCAGGATCCCGAGCGGCAGACCCTCGCCCGTCGTCGCCAGCGTCAGATGGAGATGCAGCCCGCGGGTCTTCGCGCTCGTCTGATTGCGGCCGATGATCTCCAGGCCGCCACAAGCCGGACGGGTTGCGAAGTTGAGGTCGGTTCCATCCTGGATACACAGAACCGTGTTCTGGTCCCGCATCCGCTGCACGGTGCGCGCCCGATGCGGCGCCAGAATGTTCTCCGGCGTGACCGCGGATTCCTCCGGCTGGTCGATCATCCGGTAGTAGCCCTTCACGGCCGCCCGATCCCCTTCCGGGTTGCCGGTGATCGGCTGGCCCGGGATCGAAGCCAGCATATCCACGCTCTTCACCAGCCGTGCCGACAATCGCTGGTCACCCAACGGGGCGCCTCCAAACTCATGGCCGGCCCACTCGCCGCTGTCCAGCCCCTCGCCCGGCTCCAGCGAGGGCGCCGCGTCCACAAACGGAACGTTCAGCCGTCGCCGCCAATTCGGCTCCAACGCAAACATGTACACCGATTTCACGCTCTTTGCGCGCTTCTTGCCAATATCCTGCCGGCCACGCCCCGCCGTGTATCCGACACGGACAAAGTTGGCGGCCTTGAAACAGGTACCTTCGAACTCCGGCGCGACGAAGGTTTCCACCAACCAGGGGCGATAGCCATGATGTTCCGCAAAGTCCATCGGCAAGCGGCGCAAGGCCAGGCCCAGCACATGGCTTGCCAGGTTCCGGCAGCGCACCCCGGGCCGGATCAGGAACCGGCTCAGGCACACGACCCGGTGAAGATGGTCCCGGCGCTGTGCCGCGCTCCAGCCGATCCATGCATCGCGCGCACCGAGCTGCAACGCGGACGACGAAAAACCCAGGGCGCCGAGGACACCATGCTCCGAAGCCACCAGATACCGCATCTGGCAACCGGCAAACGTCGCCATGCCTTGAGGATGTTCAAAATGCAGCAGCGTGTTCCACAACTTGCGCTGCTCGTCCGTCGCCACCCGAACCAGCGACAGCCCTTCCACGGCCCGAGCCTCCGCCGGGACCTTCAACGCCGCGGCAACCGGCTCCTCCAGACGGCGCGGCGAGGGAGGCCGTGCCGGAACGTGGGACGCAGGCAGCGGAATCCGGCCCGACCGCTCCACAGCACCGAGCGCCTTCAGGCAACCCGAAAGCTGGGGCTTCCCTCGCGCATCGAGAAAACCAAACGCCTCGCACACACGCCGTGCGATCCCCATCCGGCCGGCGTTCGGCTCACGACGCAGAATCGCGCCCAGACGCCGCTCCGAATCCGGCTTCCGAAGCGTTCCAAGAATCTGGCTCTGGATCATCATGCGATGTCATATACATCGCGAATCTCAACTTGTCCAGTCCTGCTTGTGGGTACTGGGTAGGGCTAGGCACCGGCGATGGCCGGCCGGCAGCGGGGACCGAACCGTCCCGTCATACCGTCGGTCATCTGGCCGGGATTTGTGGACGCGCTCACCGGTGTGCTGCTCGTCCTCGTCTTCACGGTTTCGACCTTCGTTCTTGTTCAGTTCTTTCTTCGTGACGAACTCGCCGGCCGGAATGAGACCATCGCCCGGCTGGAGCAAAGCATCGCGAATCTCGCCAACACGCTGGCCCTGGAGCAGCAGCGCACTGCCGGCGCCGAAGCCCGGATCGCGAACCTGCTCGGCACTCTTGCCGATACCAGGAACGATCTCGATGAGGCGCGGCTCCTCGGTCTCGCCGGCCAGGAGCGAATCGAGATCCTTACCGGAGAGCTCGCGGCGCAGCGCACCGCTTCGGAAGACGCCGTGCTCGCGCTCACTCTCGACCTGGAGGAGGCACGCCAGGAAGCGGAACGCACGCTACTCCTGCTCGCTGCCGCGGATTCCGCGCGCGACCGCCTCGCGCTGGAATCCGAGCGGGAGGAAGCAATTCGCATCGCGGCCGAGAGAGAGCTGTCGATGAACCGCGAGCTTCTCGCCGCCGACCGCCAGCGCGTGGCGCTCCTGAATCGCCAGGTCGCAGCGCTGCGCGAGCAACTCTTCGTGCTGCAGTCCCAGCTCGATGCGGCCGAACTCCGCGACGAGGAAAGCCAGGCAACCATCGAAAATCTCGGCCAGCGGCTGAATGCCGCGCTCGCGCAGAAGGTCAGCGAGCTCGCCCGGTTCCGGTCGGAGTTCTTCGGGCGCGTCCGACAGGCGCTCGGGGACCGGGGGGACATCCGGATCATCGGGGACCGGTTCGTCTTCGAATCCGGCGTCCTCTTCGCAAGCGCATCAGCGGAAATGGGTCCGGAAGGGCGCGCCGATCTTGGCCGCATCGCACAGGTTCTGCGCGAGATCGCCGGTCAGATCCCGCCGGAGATCGCCTGGAGAATCCGCGTGGACGGGCACACGGACCGCCTGCCGCTCCGATCAAATTCCGTCTACGCGGACAATTGGGAGCTCAGCCTTGCGCGCGCCATGGCAGTCGTGCGGTATTTCGTCGAGGAGGAGGGCCTGCCGCCGGTGCGGTTTGCAGCAACCGGTTTTGGCGAGCACGCGCCCATCGACAACGCCGATACGTCTGCCGCTTACGCCAGAAACCGCCGCATTGAATTGACACTCACCAACCGTTGAACGCCCACCCGGCGCAGGCGTACAGCGAATCTGGTCAATTCTGGAGGCGCCCTGCAGAACCCGCGTCCTGCTATCGAACCGGCAACAAGGGCCGCCCCGCATCGGAAGGCAGAGCGGAGACGGACTTTGTTTCGCTCTCGATCACGATGCGCCCGTCGCGGAGCAATACACGGGCGACCCCTCCCCTCTGCAGCTCACCGAACAGGAGCTCTTCGGAAAGCGGCCGCTTCACCTCCTCCTGGATCGCGCGAGCCAGGGGCCGTGCGCCCATGGTTTCCGAAAAGCCCGTGTCGGCGAGATGCTCCACCACGGCTTCGTCCACCTCGAGCCGGACGGAGCGCTCCGCAATTTGCCCTTCGAGCTCGCGAAGGAATTTCCGAACCACCAGGAGCACGATCTCTCGCGGCAGCGCCTGGAATGCGATGACGGCGTCGAGCCGGTTGCGGAACTCCGGCGAGAAGTGGCGCTCGATCTCGTTCCGCCCGGAACTGCCGCCCCGCGCGCCGGAATACCCGATTCGTCGGCGGGCAAGTTCGGCTGCCCCGATATTCGATGTCATGACCAGAATTGCATTTCGGAAATTTGCATCCCGCCCATTGTGATCCGCAAGACGACCGTGATCCATCACCTGGAGAAGCAGGTTGAGAATATCGAGATGCGCCTTCTCGACTTCATCCAGCAGAAGAACGCAGTACGGCGTCTTGGTGACAGCGTCGGTCAACAGCCCGCCCTGATCGAAGCCCACGTAGCCCGGTGGTGCCCCGATGAGTCGCGACACCGTGTGCTTCTCCATGTATTCCGACATGTCGAACCGGATCAGCGGAATGCCCATGATCTCGGCAAGCGCCCGCGCCGCCTCTGTTTTGCCGACCCCGGTCGGGCCCGTGAAGAGATAGCATCCGACCGGCTTCTCCACCTCCCTCAGCCCGGCCCTGGAAAGGATCACGGCAGAAGCCAGCGCTTGCAGGGCCTGATCCTGGCCGAACACCCGATCCTTCAACCGGTCCTCGAGACCCTCCAGCGCGACTGCGTCCTCGTGGTTGACGCTTTGGCGTGGCACCGCGGCGATGCGGGAGACGATCTCCTCGACATCCCGCCGAGTAACCCTCTGCCGTTTGCGAGCTCCCTTGCTAAGACGGATAGCGGCCGCCGCCTCGTCGATCACGTCGATCGCCTTGTCGGGCAGCCGGCGGTCGTGGATGTAGCGGGCTGAGAGGTCCACGGCCGCCGCGAGGCTGTCCCGGGAGTAGCGCACACCGTGGAATTCCTCGAAGCCAGGCCGTAACCCTTCGAGGATGCGGACAGCCTCGTCGCGGGACGGCTCGTCCACATCCACTTTCTGGAACCGGCGAACCAGCGCCCGATCCTTCTCGAAGTGCTGGCGGAAATCGGTGTACGTCGTCGAGCCCATGCAGCGCAGCTTGCCCGACTGCAAGGCGGGCTTCAACATGTTGGAGGCGTCCATGCCGCCCCCCGCCGTCGCGCCGGCGCCGATGATCGTATGGATCTCGTCCACGAAGAGAATCGCATTCCCGGCCGCCTCAAGTTCGGACACCACGTCCTTGATTCGCTCCTCGAAATCGCCCCGATACCGCGTCCCGGCGAGCATGGAGGCCATGTCGATGCCATAGACGACAGCATCCAAGAGCGGCGCGGGCACCAAGCCCTCCACGATCTTCCGTGCCAAGCCCTCGGCGATCGCCGTCTTTCCGACCCCGGGGTCGCCGACGAGGATGGGATTGTTCTTTCGGCGGCGGCACAGGATATGGATGCAGCGGTCCAGCTCCGCCTCGCGCCCGATCAGCGGATCGATCCCGCCTGCCCGGGCACGCTCGTTCAGATTTTCGCAATACCGCGCCACCGCGCTACGGCTTTCGGAATTCTCGCTCTCGTCCTCATCCGACTGGTTGGCCGCCTCACCGGCTTCCCCCTCGGCAGCGGTCTTTCGTATGGCGACGCGCGCGGTGGGCACCGACGGGCGCCCGCCCCTTCCGTGGGAGAGATAGTCGATCACGTCGATGCGGCGCACATCATTGCGCTCCAGCACGGCATAGGCGTAGCTGTTCGGTTCCGCGAAGATCGCGACCAGCACGTTCTCCGGACGGATCTTGGGCTTGCTCGCGTTGCGGACATGCAGACGCGCCCGCTGCAGCACCCGATTGAATCCCACGGAAGGATAGATTTCGAGTTCGCTGTCCGAGCGCGGGCGCTCGGGCATTTCCGGAAATGCCTGCTCAAGCTCCCTCGTGATCTTCTGGACGTTCCCGCCTACCGCTTCGATGATCGCGACAATCTCCTGATCTTTCAGGAGCGCCCAGAGCAAATACTCCACGCTGGCATACTCATCGCCCCGCCAGCTTGCATTCCGAAGGGCCTCGCGGATAACGAGCTTCAAGTGATCAGAAAGCATCGCCATTCCTCAACTCTCCCCGGGGGAGGGTCACTCCGGCTCCAGCATGCACCGCAGCGGGTGCTCATGGCGCCTCGCAACCGCCATCACGGTGGCCACTTTGGTCTCCGCTATATCGTAAGTGAACACGCCAACCACTGCCTTGCCCTGCCGGTGCACGGCGAGCATGATTGCCACAGCCGCCGGCTCGGGCATTCCGAAATACTCCTTCAGCACCAGGACGACGAATTCCATCGGCGTGTAGTCGTCATTCAGCATCACAACCCTGTACATCTGTGGCTGCGCCACCTCGGTCTTCGCCTTGGCCGCGGTCTTGCGCTTCGGGGGCGCGGTGACGGTTTCCGGGCCACCGGCGCCGAGCGGGACCCGGCGCTGCCGATCGGCTTCCAGTCTGCATGGATCCCGTGCGACAGCCAACTCCATCTCTTCGCCCCCCGGCCCGAAATGATTGCTCCTCGTGGATAGTATATACCGGCGTGGCAAGGGCAGAAAACGGGTCGAGACGATTCTCGGTCCAAGGAGATGGAACCATGTCCGATCATCCGGAAATCCGGCTCGAGAAGCTCCTAGAGGATACTCGGCACCGCATCCTTCAACAGCTTGGACGCGACGCGGCCCGACCGGCCGCAGACCTCGCCAAGTGCCTTTTCGGCGGAGCCCTTCCCGAGGACTTCGAAGACGAGACCGCCGACAACCTCGTCGGCCTCGCGGCCGCCTCGTGGAGCTTCATCCGCGACCGCGCCGCCGACGCGCCCCTCGTCCGCGCATACAACCCAGATGTGGAGAAGGATGGCTGGCACAGCGCCCATACGGTCGTTGAAGCGCTGAACACAAACAGCCCCTTCCTGCTCGATTCGACGGTCGCGGCGCTGAACCAGCTCGACCTGACAATCCACCTTGTCCTCCACCCGGTGCTGCTGGCCGAGCGGAACACGCAAGGGCGCGCAACCCGCATCACTCCGGGCTCGGACCAGGGTGCCAGCGTGCCCCTCGAATCCTTCATCCACGTCCAGGTAACGCGACAGCTTGAAGCCGACGGGCTCCGCGCCATCGAGGCGGCGCTGCATCGCGTCTACGCGGATGTCCGCGCTGCTGTCGAGGATTGGCGGCCCATGCGCGATCGGATCGAGGCGCTGATCGGGGAGCTTCGTGCAGGTCCGGTTGCGACGATCCCGTCCGCAGATCTGGAAGAGGGTGTCGAGTTTCTTGAATGGCTGCGCGACGATCAGTTCACGTTTCTCGGAGCGCGTGACTACCGGCTCGAGCGCAAGGACGGCCAGGACTTCGTTCACCTGGAGGAGGACAGCGGGCTCGGGGTTCTCCGCCATGTTACGGACGAGTCGCGCGAGCGGCACTCGCATCCGATCTCGGCGGAGTATCTGGAGTATCTGCGCCGTCCGGAGCTCTTCATGATCACGAAGGCGAACGAGCGCTCGCGGGTGCATCGGCCGGTGTACTTGGACTACATCGGGGTCCGCCGATTCGACACGGACGGCAACGTGGTAGGCGAGCACCGGTTTCTTGGCCTTCTCACATCCGCCGCGTACAGCACGCGAGCGACGCGGATACCGCTCCTGCGACGCAAGGTGGCGACCGTGCTGGAAATCAGCGGCCTGTCGCGCAAGGGGCACGATGCAAAGGCGCTTGTCAACATACTCGAAACCTTCCCGCGCGACGAACTGTTCCAGATCTCTCCCGGCGAACTCTTGCAGGCAGCCCGCGGGATCATACGGCTGGAGCACCGCCAGCGGATCCGCCTCTTCCTCCGCCTCGACCGGTACGGACGGTTCTTCTCCGCCCTGGTCTTCACTCCTCGCGATGTCTATTCCACCAGCCTCCGCCAGCGCATGGAGCAAATTCTGCTGGAACGCCTCGGCGGGCATTCCCTGGAAGTTGCGACCCAGTTCTCGGAAGCCCCCATGGTGCGGGCGCATTTCATCATCCGGGCCGGAGACACCATCGAGAGGGAGCCCGATGTCGCCGACATGGAGCGCGAAATCGCCGACGCTGCCCGAACCTGGGAGGACGAACTGCTGGATCGGCTGGTCGAGCGTTTCGGAGAGGCCCGCGGCGCGAAACTCCACCGGCGATTTGCGGCGTCCATGCCGCTTGGCTACAAATCCGCCCAGTCTCCGCGCGTCGCCGTCGCTGACATCGATCACATCGGATCCTTGGCGAAGGCAGGAGATATCGCCCTGAACCTGTACCGGCGCATCGGCGCCGAGCCCGGGGAATTCAGCTTCAAGGTCTACCATCGCGGCGCCGCCATTCCCCTGAGCCAAGTGCTTCCTGTCCTCGAGAACATGGGCCTCGTCGTGGTGCAGGAACATCCCTTCAGCATTCCGTTCGATGACGACTCGGACACCATCTCGATACACGACTTCCAGATGGCAGTGCGATCTTCCCGCAACATCGCGATATCCGATATGCGGGAACGCTTCGAATCGCTCTTCGACAGCGTTTGGTCCGGAGAATTCGAAAATGACCGATACAACGGCCTTGTGCTGGACGGACTGGACGGGCGCGAGATCTCGCTCCTGAGGGCATATGCCAAGTACCTGCGGCAGATCAAGGCACCGTTCAGCCTCACCTACATGCAGCAGACGCTGTCCAACAATCCGGAACTGACCCGGCTGCTCGTTCAGCAATTCCATGCGCTGCACGATCCCGACGCAACGGGCAATCCGAACGCACGCTCCGCAGCAACCCGCCATCTGATCGAGGCGGAGCTCGAGGCTGTCGAGTCGGCAGACGAGGACCGCATCCTGCGCCGGTTCGTGAATTTGATTGATGCGACCGTTCGCACGAACTTCTACCAGAAGGAAGACAATGGAAAGTTCAGGCCGTCCATCGCGCTGAAATTCGACTCCGCGGCCGTCGCCGAGCTACCGAATCCGCGGCCATGGCGCGAGATTTTCGTCTACAGCCCGCGCTTCGAGGCCGTGCATCTTCGCGGCGGGCGTGTCGCGCGTGGCGGCATTCGATGGTCGGACCGCAGGGAGGACTTCCGCACCGAGATCCTGGGCCTTGTCAAGGCGCAGATGGTGAAGAATGCCGTCATCGTCCCGGTTGGGGCCAAGGGCGGCTTCGTGCTGAAGCGGCCACCGGTCGATCCGGCCGGTTTCCGCGAGGAGGGTGTCGCCTGCTACCGCCTCTTCATTTCGGCCATGCTGGACATCACCGACAACCTGATCGACGGCAAGCCAAGCAAGCGCGACCGGGTTCTCTGCCATGACGGTGACGACCCCTACTTGGTGGTCGCCGCGGACAAGGGTACGGCGACCTTCTCGGATACAGCCAACGAGGTTGCGGAGCAATACGGTCACTGGCTCGGAGACGCGTTCGCGAGCGGCGGCTCGGCAGGCTACGACCACAAGGTCATGGGGATCACCGCGCGCGGTGCCTGGGAGGCGATCAAGCGCCATTTCCGGGAACTCGGCAAGGACATCCAGTCGGAACCGCTCACCGTCGTCGGGATCGGCGACATGGCCGGGGACGTGTTCGGCAACGGCATGCTGCTCTCGGAGCAGATCCGGCTGGTCGGAGCATTCAACCACTTGCACATCTTCGTGGATCCGGAACCTGACGCGGCCGCGTCCCACGAGGAGCGTTCCCGCCTCTTCAATTTGCCGCGCTCCACCTGGGACGACTACGACCGATCGCTGATCTCTTCCGGTGGCGGAGTCTTCAACCGCAGCGCGAAGACGATTCCGCTCACGCCGGAGATTCGGGCCCGCCTCGGCGTCACCGGTGAACAGATTCGCCCGAACGATCTCATCCGCGCGATCCTTGCCGCAGACGTGGACCTGCTCTGGAATGGCGGAATCGGCACCTACGTCAAGTCTCGAACGGAAACCCATGCGGAGGTGGACGACCGGGCCAATGACGCGGTTCGAGTGAATGGCGACGACCTTCGCTGCAAGGTGATCGGAGAAGGCGGCAACCTTGGCTGCACGCAGGCGGGACGAATTGAATTCGCGCAATGCGGCGGAAAGATCAACTCGGATGCCATCGACAATTCCGCCGGCGTCGACTGTTCCGACCACGAAGTCAACATCAAGATCCTCCTGAACGGGATCGTGAACGCGGGCGACATGACCCGCAAACAGCGCAACGAGCGCCTCGACAGCATGACGGATGAAGTCGCACGGTTGGTGCTGCGACACAATTATGTCCAGACCCAGTGCCTGACAACTGTGGACTCCATCAGTCCGGGGATGTTCGGAGAGCAGATCCGATTTCTGCGTGCGCTGGAAAGCCGGAAGCTGCTCGACCGGAACGTGGAAGGGCTGCCGGACGACGAGGAACTGATGGCCCGGCGTAGCGCCGGGCGAACCTTCACCCGTCCGGAACTGGCAGTCCTCCTCGCCTATGCGAAGATGATCCTGTACGGGCAGTTGCTCGGTTCGAACCTGCCGGACGACCCGTATCTGGTCCGGGACCTGTGCGCGTATTTTCCGCAGCCTCTCCGGGAGGAGTTCTCCGAACAGATCAGCCGGCACCAGTTGCGGCGTGAGATTATCGCCACGGTCACTGCGAACGATATCATCGACCGCGCCGGCATCACATTCGTGCATCGCCATACGGAGCACAGCGGAATTCTTCCGGAAGCGGTGGTCCAGGCGTATATCCAGGCACGTGATGTCTTCGGATTGCGCGACATAACCGCCGCCATCGAAGCCACGGACAATCGACTGCCGAGCATGCAGCAGGCCGGCCTGCATGCCCGCATCCTCTTCTTCGCAAACCAGGCCACGGCCTGGTTCCTGCGCCATGTCCCGCCTGGAGTCTCCGTCGCAGACGTCATTCGCGGCTTCCGCCCCGGCGTGGAATCCCTGACGAAATCCCTTGAGTCGGTGCTCGATGCAGACAGTCTCGCCGAAAT
The DNA here is from genome assembly GCA_965222665.1 of Rhodobacterales bacterium. GTDB lineage: Bacteria > Pseudomonadota > Alphaproteobacteria > Rhodobacterales > CAZPXZ01 > CAZPXZ01. The sequence goes on along the minus strand of CBDCUM010000012.1, from coordinate 1,419,387 downwards.
GAAGAGGGAGAAGGATCGGCTTGCGGAAGAAGGTGTGTCGCCGGACCTCGCGGCGAAGATTGCACGCCTCGGCCCTCTTGCGGCAGCTTGCGATGTCGTTCAGGAAGCGCGGAACGCGAACCTCGACGCCGATTGCGTGGCGACCGTCTTCTTCGAGACGGGCAGCCGCTTCGCGTGTGCGTGGATTCGTGCCCAGGCCCGCAACCTGCCCCAGGTCGAGCACTGGGACATGCTCGCCGCGGATGCCATTGCGGAGGACAGCTATGCGCATCAGCGTTCCCTGACCTCCCGTGTGCTGGCCCTCGCCGCCGACGGACCGGGAGTCCAGGCGATTGACACCTGGGAGAGCGCAAGCAAGGATTCTCTCTCGCGCTTCCGGGTCGTCCTCGGCGAACTCAAGAGCGCTACCTCGCTCAATCTCTCCATGTTGAATGTCGTGAACCGATCCCTCCGCGTCCTGGCGGAATCAACCTGAAGTCAGGGAGCCTCAGCCATGGGCAATGGTCCGCGCCGACCGGCATTCGAATGGTCCGATCCGTTCCTCCTTGAGGACCAGTTCGACGAGGACGAGCGCCTGATCCGCGATGCGGCAAGGAACTTCGCCTCCGCCACCCTCGCGCCCAGGGCTGTGGACGACTTCCGGAATGAGGGTGCGGACCGGTCCATCCTCAGGGCCATGGGCGAAGCCGGACTACTCGGCTGCAACCTCTCGGGCTACGGCTGCGCCGGCGCGTCTTCCGTAGCCTACGGCCTTGTCGCGAGGGAGATCGAAGCCGTCGACAGCGGATACCGCTCCCTGCTGAGCGTGCAGTCGTCCCTGGTGATGTGGCCCATCCTGACATACGGGACCGACGCGCAAAGGGATAGATACCTGCCCGGCCTTGCCCGCGGGGAGATTGTCGGATGCTTTGGACTTACGGAACCGGAATTCGGTTCCGATGCCGGTGGATTGAGGACCCGCGCGGAGCCCGTTCCCGGCGGATGGCGGCTCAACGGCGGCAAGATGTGGATAACCAGCGCACCGATCGCGGATCTCTGCGTGATCTGGGCGAAGGATCCGGAAGACCAAATCCGCGGCTTCCTGGTTGACGCCCGCGCGGACGGCGTGAGTACGCCGCAGATCCGGGGGAAGATGAGCCTTCGAACTTCGCCCACCGGAGAAATCGTGCTGCAGGACGTCTTCGTGCCGGAAGCGCATGCATTTCCCGGAATACGCGGTCTGGGCGGCCCCTTCGGCTGCCTCAACAATGCGCGTTTCGGCATCGCCTGGGGGGCGCTCGGCGCGGCCGAGCGCTGCTGGAGAACAGCCCGGGAGTATGTGATGGAACGCAAACAGTTCGGCCGCCCGCTGGCGGCAAACCAGCTGATCCAGAAGAAGCTCGCGGACATGCAGGCCGAGATCGCCCTGGGTCTCCAGGCGGTGCTCCGCGTCGGCCGCCTGAAGGACGAGGGCCGTGCCGCGCCGGAGATGATCTCGCTGGTGAAGCGAAACTCCTGCGGAAAGGCACTCGAGATTGCCCGCACCGCGCGGGACATGCTTGGCGCCAACGGGATATCCGACGCATGGCCCATCATGCGCCATATGGCCAATCTCGAAGGCGTGAACACGTATGAGGGGACCCACGACATCCACGCGCTGATCCTGGGCCGCGCGCAAACCGGACTGCAAGCCTTTACCGGCTGAACGCCGGACCATTGAGCGGCGCCCCGGCGGTCGATCGCCCGATTTGGGTAACACCTCCGGGTGGCATGGCCGGCGGGGTGGGCAATGTTTGATGCAAGGCGCCAACCCGGCTACGTTGCCGTAGCGGAATTGAGGGGGACCCAGCAGCATCCGGCTGATCCGATGCTCGATAATACGGTTGATCGAACATTGATTCTCCCGGGTCGGTTCCAATCTCGGTTTTGCTGCGTCGCTGCTCGCCAACGCGTTGGCAAGGACAGGAAGCAGACCAGCGGGCGGCGGCCCGAGGCTCACGTGCCGGCGCCGAACCCACGGTGTCCGTCGACCCGGTTTGTTGGGGAGAAAATGGGAACGAAATACGAAATTCTATGTCTTGGCGCGTCCTACGGCTCTCTGCTCGCCACCAAGCTTGCGCTTGGCGGGCACGACACGACGCTGGTTTGTCTTCCGGCTGAAGCGGATCTGATCAATTCCGAAGGCGCGATCGTGCGCATGCCGATCCGCGGACGGGATGGCCTTATCGAGATTCGATCCACGGAACTGCCGGGAGCCGTCTCGGCTATCGGGCCGCAGGATGCGGATCCGGCGCAATTCGACCTCTGCGTCATGGCCATGCAGGAGCCCCAGTACCGCCAGGAGAAGGTGCGCGGCCTCGTGAAGCGCATTGCCGAAGCCGGACTTCCCTGCATGTCGATCATGAATATGCCTCCCCTGCCCTACTTGACGCGAATTCCGGAACTGAACGTCGAGGCATGCCGCGAGAGCTACACGGATGCCTCGGTGTGGGACGGGTTCGATCCCGCGCTCATGACTCTCTGCAGTCCGGACCCGCAGGCGTTCCGACCTCCGGAAGAGCCCGTCAACGTGTTGCAAGTTCGGCTGCCGACGAATTTCAAGTCCGCGCGCTTCGAATCCGACCAGCACACTGCAATCCTGCGCCAGCTGGAATCCGACGTGCAGGCCGCGCGCTGGACGATGGACGGAGAGGAATGCGAAGTTCCAGTGAAACTCCGCGTCCACGATTCGATATACGTTCCGATGGCGAAGTGGTGCATGTTGCTCGCCGGGAATTACCGCTGCATCCTTTCCGCCGGTGTCCAGCCGATCCGTGAAGCGGTTCACGGCGATCTCGAGGAAAGCCGAAGAATCTATGACTGGGTCGCCGGGCTCTGCGTCTCGCTGGGGGCCAGCGCAGGCGCCATGGTTCCGTTCGAGAAATACGCGGATGCCGCGAAATTGCTCACTACACCGTCATCGGCCGCTCGGGCCCTGGCGGCCGGCGCACCCGATATCGAGCGGGTTGACAAGCTCGTGCAATCCATCGCCGCACAGCGGGGCCAATCGATCGACGCAGTGGACCGGATCGTGGAAACGGTGGACAACTGGCTGCAACGGAACCGCTGAAGCGCGAATGCGAGGCTCGTCTCCCATCATTCGGGAACACACCATGGAGGTGCACGACGAGGCTGCGCTTGCTGTGGCCGGATCCCGTCCGACCCCCCCGATCCGTCGGCGCGCCGACTGCTTCAGGGCGGACCGCTCTCAGAGGGAGCCAAAACGGTCGGCGGTGCGGGGGCGGAACGGGCGTCGCCGTGGCGGATCCCGATTCCGCCACGATTTTCAAACCGCGGCTTGATCCGCGCCGTAGCCGCATTCAGGGAGTGAAGCCCCGATGCACGGACTGAAGACGGCATGACCACCGAGCGCAGGGGCGGACCCCGAATCCCCGAAACACGCGTCGGCCACGGTCGAAAGGCAATCTGGGGCTGGATGTTCTTCGACTGGGCCAATCAGCCCTTTCATACCCTCATTCTCACCTTCATCTTCGCGCCCTACTTTGCCGCAAGCGTTGTCGGCGATGCGGTCGAAGGCCAGGCAGCCTGGGGCTTCGCGATTGGTGCGGGTTCCCTGGCCATCGCGGCGCTTGCCCCAATCCTTGGTGCGGTTGCGGATGCCGGCGGCGCCCGGCGGCCATGGATCACCGTATTCTCGGTCATCTACGTCGCCGGAACAGCCTGCCTTTGGGCTGCCGCTCCAGACTCCGGCAATACAACGCTCATCCTCGCCTTCGTTGTCGTGGCGCTGATCGGCGCGGAATTCACGACCGTGTTCACGAATGCTCTTCTGCCGGAACTCGGCGCCAAGCGGGAGATCGGAAGGATTTCGGGGTCCGGGTGGGCGATGGGGTATTGCGGAGGCCTGGTCAGCCTCGCCATCGTACTCTGCTTTCTCGCGCCAGCGCCAGACTCGGCGAAGACGCTGATCGGCGTGTACCCGGTGTTCGGCCTCGACCCCGCCATGGGCGAAGGCGCACGGGCGACCGGGCCGATGTCCGCAATCTGGTACGTCGTGTTCATGGTGCCATTCTTCCTCTGGACCCCCGACGCTCCCCGCCGGCCTGTCGGCACCCTCGCGGTAAAGAAGGGGCTCCGTCAACTGGGCACGACCCTTGCGGGTTTGCCTTCGCGGCGGAGCCTGTTCGCCTTCCTGCTGTCTTCAATGTTCTACCGGGACGCGTTGAACGGACTGTATTTCTTCGGCGGAATCTATGCGGCCGGGGTTCTCGGCTGGGAGACGTTCCAGCTCGGCGTATTCGGTATTGTTGGAGCCGTCGCGGGGGCTGTCGGAGCGTGGGTTGGCGGACGGGTCGACGAGCGGATGGGCCCCAGGCCGGTGATCCTGTTCACGATCGCCGTCCTGGCCGTGGTGTCGACGATCATCATCTCCGCGGGACCTGGCGAGGTTCTGTTCATTGCAGTCGGCTCACCGGAATCGCCCTCGTCCTTGCCGGACATCCTTTTCCTCGTCTGCGGCGCCGCCATCGGAGCAGCCGGCGGCGCGCTGCAAGCCTCGTCGCGAAGCATGCTGGTACGCCAAGCCGGCAGCGGAGGAGCCGCGGAAGCCTTCGGGATCTACGCCCTGTCCGGAAAGGCGACCGCCTTTCTCGCTCCCATCCTGGTCGCGCTGGCCACCAGCCTCTCGGATAGCCAGCGCGTCGGAGTGACGCCACTTCTCGTCCTCTTTGCCGCGGGCCTGGCATTGATGACGCGCGTGGACGCAGATGGCGATCCGGGGGGCCGTTCAGAAGGGAAATAGCACTTCAACACTCCTCGAGTCCGCAGCGGCATGATGAGCGACACTCGCCGAGACAGCCAGTTGCGCCCCGTTCTTCCAGTTGTGCCCCGTTCGTCGCCCCGAGGCGATCCCTCGACCGCAACGCCCGGCACCTCGGGAGGCACCTCCCTGCGAAGGCGCGCGATTCCAGCCATTCCGCGGCCGTCACTCGCACACCACGCCATCGCCGTCTGCGTCGCGCATAAAGGCGTAGGCGGGGTGCGCTCTCGTGACGGGTGCAATCCCGTGGCGGCGCGCCTCCTTGCAAGTGATTCTGCCGTTTCCGTTGTCGTCGTACTGTGAAAGGGCGCCCCCGCCTGCGCGTCCCCCTTCCCCGGCACCCGAATTCGAACCAGGCGTCGAACGGCAAAGGAGCGGCTCGAGCTCCGTGCTATCGCAATTCCCCAGGATTTCCTCCAGCGCTGCCGCCTCGCGCCAGTCAATCGTCAGTCCGTAGGCCCGCCGCACCTCCACGATCCGCGCTGCAAACCAGCATCGATTGCGGTCCGGGATCCATTCCGCCGCATCCTTGCCCTGCTTCTGTTGCCGATTCACATCTGCAGAGGCGAGGGTCAGATTGCGCAGGTCCGACGCAAAGCGTGTGCGCGTCTCCCGATCCTGCGAGCAGAGTCCGGAATCATGCGCCTCGCTCGTTGCGACGATGTGCTCGATGTCGGTTTCCCGCACGGAGTTGAAGCACGTCCCGGTGTAGGGGCCGTAGACCGCGCCCAAACGGTGCACGATCTCGTTCTCGATGGATTGCGGATACCGGTAATCGCGGGAGCGATCGTAATCGGAGCACCGATGTTCGGGCGCAATCTCGATGCCGCGCCACATCTCCGCCCTCGCCATTCCAGGCAGAACAATGGCCGCTGAAACCATCCCGAGAACGGCTCCTAGAAGGAGGAATGCGGAGCATCGCGTTCCGCTGGAATGCGACCGGGAAGGGCGTCGTCCAAGCGGCACAAACATGGGATGGCACCGTATCTGCTTCCACCGAATCTTTCGAGGCGCGGACAACCCTGCCCACGGAACGGCGGGATTCTCCGGCTGCATCAGCCGCCCATGCGTCCCGTCAGCGAGCAGGACTCTCCCGGATCTCTAGCGCATACTGCACGAAATGAACATTGCTGCCACGGCTGACACGTAGCAGGGCTCTTCAGGTCTGGGTCGGGAAGGCAGAATTTCCTCACGGCGACGAGCTGTTTGACTTCAAGAGAACATCGCAAATTCCGGAGATAACCCGGAAAGGATAGGAGGACGGCCCTTACGGATCGAGTACTGCTCACGGTTGAATCCCAGGCTACAAGCAGAGTGCAAATCAGGATATGCGGTACGGTCGAGACGTCGACCTTCCACAAGAACGGAACACACATGATCGCGGCGCTTCGCTCGCGGGGCATCGAGGAACCTGCCGGCCATCGCATGTCGCGGCGGACGCGTTTCCGTCGAGCGTGGATGAGCTCAGCGCGCACGGCGGTGCAATTCTTGGCGATCGCCTCATTTCCAGCGTCACAATCAATCCATCCCGAAGGCGGGTTCGCTCGCATTTCTCAGTCCTGAAGGCCGATTCTCCGCTCCCAGGCAATTCCGGCGTTGGTCGAAGTCCCGGTTGGCCACCGGACGCGAGGTGACACTCCGATGATTTTCCGACGGCGGTTGCGGCGTTCTCCGGCGTTCTCCTTCGGAACAGGAGAACGGGCGGCATGCGACCTTGGCCCGCGGCGGACGGAAAGCATGCCGGAAGCAGGGAACGGACCATCCGATTCCAGCCGGGCTCGGCCGCTCGAGTGTGCAGGAATTCCCGCGAATTCAGCGCCGTCTATATCATGACGGACAATCTGGGAGATCACGGCTTCAACGATTCGGCTGCGACTGGATTCCACCGCGCCGAGGAGGAGGGAGCCAAGGTGCGCCTGCTCCAGGCTTCGCCAACCGATCCGCAACTCTGGCGCCAGAACCTGGAAGCGGTATCGAATTCAGATGACTGGAACGTGATCTTCACCGGTCCCAACATGCACGACAATCTTGCCGCTGTGGCACCGTAGCACCCCGACCAGATGTACGTCTTCTTCGATGATGAACTGGCCGAGCCAAACGTGCTTTCGGTCAAGTACGCGCAGAACGAGGGTTCCTATTTGGCCGGAGCACTTGCGGCCATCGCGAGCACCGATAGTGAACGCTTTCCGCTTTCCTCGGGCGATGCCAGGATTGCACTTGTGGCAGGCATGGACCTGCCGGTCATTCGCGACTTCATCGTCGGGTTCGAGCAGGGTGCCCGGACGGTTGTTCCGGATGTCGATATCCAGGTGATATTCATCGGCAACTTCAACGATGCCGCAAAGGCGTACGATCTCACCACGACCGCGATCGGAAACGGGGCCAAGGTGGTCTACAACGTGGCAGGACCGGCGGGCCTCGGCATTCTGAAGGCAGCTGCGGACAACGACAAGTACGCCATCGGCGTTGACTCCAACCAGAACCACCTGCATCCGGATCACATCATCGCCTCCATGCTGAAGGAGATCGGCAATTCGATCTACGATTCGATCAAGCAGGTCGAAGCGGGCACAGCACCATTCGGCACACTGGTGATGTACGGCCTCCGGAACGATGGTGTGGGTCTGGCCTACAACGACGCTCTGGTTCCCGACATGGTGAAGGGCCGGGTCGACGAAGCCAAGGCCATGGTTCTGGACGGCTCGATCACGGTCGACAGCGCGTTCTAACCCAATTGACGCGAACCATCGGCCGGGCGCCTTGCGGACAGGCGCCCGGCCGCCCCGGAAACCGCCGAGAAGCGGGCGCGTGACTGTCGAGACCAGCGAAACGCGCATCCTGCGGCTCGAAGGGATCAGCAAGCGATTTGGCAACACCCAGGCACTGAAGGGGGCGACCTGGATGTGAAGGCCGGCGAGGTGCACGTTATCTGCGGCGAGAACGGTGCCGGCAAGTCCACGCTCATGAATATCCTCGACGGGATCTACAAGCCCGACTCTGGCCGCATCGCCATCAAGGGAAACGAAGTCGAGGTGTCGAACCCGCTCGTGGCCAGCCGCTTCGGAATCGGCATGGTCCACCAGCACTTCACGCTGGTCGCGTCGATGAGTGTGGCCGAGAACCTGTTCCTCGGGCGCAATCCGACGCGGTTCGGGTTTTTCTCGGACCGGAAGGCGATGGTCGCGCAGGCCCGCGAACTTTTTGAGCGATACAATTTCGACCTCGACCCGAATGAGGCGGTCCGACGCCTGTCTGTTGGACAGCGCCAGCGGGTTGAGATCCTGAAGGCCCTCGCCTTCAACGCCGAAATCCTGATCCTGGACGAACCGACGGCGGTGCTGACCCCGCCCGAAGTCGACGACCTGCTTGGCGTCATCGATGGCCTCCGCGCCCGTGGGCGCACCATCCTCTACATCACCCACAAGCTCCGGGAGGTGAAGGCCGTCGCCGATCGGGTAACGATTTTCCGCCGTGGCGAGAGCGTCAGTACCCACGATGTGGACGAAGTCAGCGAAGCGGATATCGCCAAAGACATGGTGGGCCGGCACGTCTTTCTGGTGGGCCGGCAGGACGACCCGGACAACCCGCGGCATTTCGGCCCCCTCTTCTCGAGGTATTCGATGCAACCGTCTCCAGCCCCACCGGGCGCCGCCTCCTGGATTCGGTAAGCCTCGAAGTCCGCTCCGGCGAAGTATTCGGAATCGCAGGTGTGGACGGCAACGGGCAGACCGAGCTCGCGGAGGTGATCGCTGGCCTCCTGCCGGTCCAGGCGGGCCGGGTCTGCTACGAGGGCGTGGATGTGACCGTCGCATCGATCGCCGAGCGAATGCGCGCCGGGCTCGGCTTTATCCCCGAGGATCGGTTGGATCGAGGGCTGAGCGCAACGATGAGCATCGAGGAGAATGTTGCGGCAGCCAATTATGGCTCCGCCAAGCTGATCCGTTCAGGCCTCATTGATACCGCTGCCCGGGATGCATTCGCCTGGGCCCGGATCAAGGAATTCGATGTGCGCGGCGCAACGCTTGGCAATCCGGTCGGATGGCTTTCCGGTGGCAACATGCAGAAGCTGGTCATCGCGCGGGAACTCTCCCGCGGCCCGCGGATCCTTGTTGTGTCGCAGCCGACCCGCGGGCTCGATATCGGGGCGTCGGAATTCATACAGGAGCGCATTCTGGGAGCGGCGGACGCTGGCGCGGCGGTCTTGCTGATTTCCTCCGAACTCACCGAAGTTATGTCGCTCTCGGACCGGATTGGCGTCATGTACAACGGGCAAATGCTACAGATTCTGGATCGCGCGGAAGCGGATGAAGCGCGGGTCGGATTTCTTATGAACGGAGGCGAGGCCCGAGCCGTTTCATGAGCCGCACGCTCCACAATCTGCTGAAGGCGATCCTGCCGCAGCTGGCCGCCATCGCGGTCACCATGGTTCTCGGATTCCTGCTGGTTTGGGCCATTGCCGACGAACCGGTGCTCGCGTTTCGGGAACTGCTCTTCGCCAATTTCGACTCCCGGGCCAACTTCGCGCTTTTCATCAATCGCGCGACTCCGATCGCGCTGATCGCAATCGGCATCGTGTTCGCCTTCCGCGCCGGCGTATTCAACGTGGGCGGTGAGGGCCAGCTTTATCTCGGCGCGATGTCCGCCACGGTCGCTGCGCTATTCCTGAGCGATCTGCCCGGCGTCCTTCTCCTGCCGGTCTGCATTCTCGCCGGGGTCGTTGCAGGCGGAATCTGGGGCTGGATTCCCGCCGTCCTGAAAGTCCGCCTCGCCGTCGACGAGGTCGTTTCCACGCTGATGCTCAACTTTGTCGCGCTCCTGTTTACCTCCTATCTCGTCAACCATCCTCTGCGCGATACTGAAGCCTACGGCGCGCTCAGCCGCAAGGTCCCGGAGTCGGTCTGGCTGCCGGGCATTCCCGGCATCCCGAATGCAAGCATCGGTTTTTTGGTGGCTGTTGTTCTCGCGGTGGTTTCCTGGATCGTCCTGTTCCGCACCGAATGGGGTGCCGAGGTACGCTCAGCAGGGACCAATCTCCGGTTCGCCGAAGCGATTGGAACCCCGGGAAGCCGTCGTGTCATCGAGGCCATGATCATCGCGGGTGCCTTCGCGGGCCTCGCGGGCGCACTCTACGTTCTCGGAATTGGGCACCGGTTCGAGCAGAATTTCTCGCCGCTCTACGGCCTCATCGCTCTGACGGTCGCGCTCCTCGCGCGCATCCATCCCGTTGGCGCTCTCCTGACATCGCTCTACTACGCGATGATGCTGAACGGTGCCGCCTACATCCAAATTGCAACCGATGTCCCGCGGTCTCTGGTTCTCCTGCTGACCGGACTGCTGGTGCTCTTCATGACGGCGCGGCTGCGGCCCAGCCGCATCATGGGCTAGGCGAGCACGATCATGGACATGGCACCCTTTCTCTCGGCGGTCCTGATGCAGTCGACACCGATCCTGTTGGCCGCGCTCGCCACGATGATCACGCTTCGGGCAAACATCCTGAACGTGGCCGCGGAGGGCATGATGCTAGTGCTCCGGCGTCACTGGATTGACGGATATAGCGACTTCAGCTTGATGCGAGCATCCTCTGTCTTGAACCGCCAGTCGACGGATGCGCTTTCCCGATTGCGCTTCGCCTGCCAGGCACCGGTTTCGCTGCAGAGTTGTTCGCGGTCGGGAATACGCCGCGCCAGGCACTGCCGGGCCAGGACGCCGATCTCGATCTCGGCGAGGTTCAGCCAGCTACCGTGCTTCGGCGTGTAGTGGATTTCCAGGCACTCCGCGATCCGCCGGGCCTCGGCCGGTTCGAACGCCTCGTAAAGCGATGCAAGGGAATGGATGTTCAGGTTGTCCATCACCAGAACGATTTTCTTGCCGGGGAAGATCTCGTCCACCAGTTCGCGGATCAGATGCGCCCAGTCGTGCCGTGTTCGGCGGTCGGTCACTTTCACCCATCGCCAGCCGAGCAACGGAGCAAACACTATGAACAGGTTGGCGACGCCGTTTCGCTCGTACTCGAAGTCGACAATCGCGGGCTGACCGGGCCGGACCGGGCGCGGTGTCCGGGTTTCCTTCGTCTGCTGCTTCGAGGTCTCGTCCATGCACACCAGCACGGTGTCTTCGTCGAACTCCCGGTGATAGACTTCCAGCACATCCTCCATTGCGCAGACAAATTCCGCGCTGGCCTTCGGTGGAATGCACCAGCATTGCTTGCGCCACGGCTTCAAATCGTTTTTTTTAGCGCCTTGCGAACTGTCTCTTTGTGAATGCTGTCAACGATTTCCAACTCCACGAGCTTGTCGCCGAGCAGCCGCAGCGTCCAGCGCGCATGGCCCTCCGGCGGTGCCGAGCAGGCCAGCGCAACCAGCTTCGCCTCCCCCGCACCGTCCAGCTTCCGCGGCTTGCGATTGACTTGCTTGCGACGCTCAACCGCCGCCTCAAGGCCCTCCTCCACGCAGCGCTTGCGCACCCGTTCCACGGTGGAGGCGCCAACCCCCAGAACCGACGCAATATCCGCGTCGGTGCGTCCGCCATCCTCCCGATCCTCGTCTGCCAACAGCAGGATGTGCGCGTGCTTCCGGCGATACGCAGCCGCTTTCCCGTTCACAATCCCGGACAACTCCGCTCGCTCCTCCGCGCTCAGCCGCACCCGATATTGCTTCCTGCCTTTCCTTTCCATGGCCTGCCTCCGTCTGCTCGTTCGGCCAGACTGTCCCGCCACGCTCCCGCGCCACGCAGATACGCCCCGCAATGGAAGACCGAAGCTCGCGCCGGACGCCCGGCTCACTTGTTGTTTGTTTGCGAAGACATACTATATCTGGACGATAATGCAAGCCTCTCTCAAAGGAAGCGAAGGGAAGAGAAACCCGCTAAATCAACAGCGACGCGACACTAGTCGCCGCCTTTGTCGCAATCGCAGTGGGCGGGATGACCGGCAGGGCGTTCGTCGCGCTTATCGCGGCGGTCGCTGCATCCATCATCGTCTCGATGGTCCTGGCCCTGTTTACGCTGCGGCTCCACGCGGATTTCATCGTAGCCGGTCTCGGCATCAACCTGTTGGCCGCGGGCGGAACCGTCTTCCTGCTGGAGCGGGTCTACAACAATCCGGGGGGATTGCGTCCGATCACGTTTCCCGAAATCTGGCATGTTCCGGAAGGCTCTCTGTCGTTCCTGCCGGTTATCGGGCCAGCACTTGAGGGGCAGAGCATTATCGTGCTCCTTGGCCTCCTGGCGATCCCGGCATGCCAAGTGTTCCTGTACTGGACGCCTACAGGATCCTACTTGCGCGCCGCCGGAGAGGACGAGCACGCGGCGCGGTCGGCCGGCATTCGCGTTGGCCGAATGAAGACGCTGGCGGTGGGGATCAGCGGCCTGCTGTCAGGGCTGGCCGGCGCGCAACTGGCGATGGACCGGCTGCAGTTCTTCCTTCCCGACATGACTGCGGGCCGCGGATTCATCGGGCTCGCGGCCACGCTCTTCGGTGGCGGTCTACCCTGGATGACCGCCGTCGCAGCCTTCATGTTCGGCTTGTTCAGCGCCATCGGGGATCGCCTGCAGGCTTTCGACATTCCCGCCCAATTCGTGCTGATGCTCCCGTACATGGCCGCCGTCGTCGGACTCACGCTCGGACGCTGGCGCATGCACGTGAAGAACTGCCCCGCGAAACTCGAGGACACGACCAGCAATGCGCCGCCGAATAATTCATGACTGCGACCCCGGCAATGACGACGCTCTCGCGATCCTCGTGGCGGCCGGTCATGCCGGTCTCGACCTCGTTGCAGTGACCACGGGGGCCGGGCACCTGGATGGCGGCCGGACCGCGCGGAATGCCGCGCGGACCATGGCATTCACGGGCCCGCTGGCTGTGCCGGTTTCCGCCGGGGCAATGGATCCGCTGGTTCGCGACCGCATGATCGCGGGCATCCTGGATCTGGAGACCGGTCTCGATCCGGAACGACCCGATCTCCCCGAGGTCGACCTGGACAGGCGCCATTCCGTAGAGCTGATGGCGGATACGCTTCGCGGCGCCGATCGGACAACCATTGTGACGACCGGCCCCCTTACCAATACTGCGACGCTGCTCCGGACGGATCCGTCCTGCAAGGATCGAATCGAACGGATCGTTGCCCTTGGCGGAGCCTGGGGGCTCGGAAACAAGACCGCGGCGGCCGAGTGGAACATCCTCTGCGACCCGGAGGCCGCTTCCATTGTGTTTTCCTCGGGACTGGACATCACACTGATCCCGGTCGATGCTGCCGCGGAAGTGGGGATCGATGGCTCGCTGGCCGACGAGGTGGAATTCCTCGGAGGAAATATGTCGGCGTTCGCCGCGGAGCTGCTCCGGTCCCTCGTCTCGACTTTCCGCCCTGGCCTCCTTTCCCCGGAATTCATGCCCCTCAACGACCCCACAGCACCCTTGGTCGCGGCCGACCCCGGGCTTGCAAGGACGGTGCCGGCGCGGGTTGACGTGGAACTGGCTGGCAAGTTCACGTATGGACGCACGGTGGTCGACTTTGCCGGAAGAACGGGCCTGCCAGCCAATTGCGATGTGGTGATCGGATTCGATGCCGCAGCGACAAGAGCGGCGTTCATCGGCGCTCTGAAGCAGTTGGCATCGCTCATCGACTCTCCGGAAAACCTGGCGCCACGGACATGCGGTGGTTCCGAGTGATCGCGCGCCCCCAGAGACCATCGGCTTCCTGCCTTTCCGAGGGCGCCAAGGCGCCCCCGCGGACTGCAGCATGCAACCGCGAGGCCAGCGCGCCATCTCTCGCCGCCCGGCCTGTGAAACGGAAGGCCGGACCCTTTCCGGGCCACCTCGCTGCGGAACCTTGAGGGAGGTCGGGGATCGAGATGGCCCAGCTCAACGTTTTTCGCTGGGGCGACCGGGGCGCCAAGCGCAGCCTCGTTGCCCTCCACGGCATCACCGCCAATGCTGGCGCCATGAGCGAGCTTGCGCGGTCGCTCGCTAAACGGCGCTGGCTGTTCCTCGCTCCGGATATGCGCGGACACGGGGAGAGCACCCGTTCGGACGGCGATTTCTCCTTTGATAGCCTGCTTGCCGACTTCGAAGAGAGCGCGCCTTGCGAACCCGACGTGCTTCTCGGTCATTCCTTCGGCGGCACACTCGCGCAACTGGGTATCCTCCGGAGAATCTTTCGGCCATCCGCTCTCGTGCTGGAAGATCCCGTGTCCCATTTCGCCGACCAGCACGCGCCGACGCACATGCTGGATTGGGACGAAAGGAATTTGCCTTGTGACATCAACGGGTTGTTGGCGCTGAATCCGGGATGGTCGAAACGCGACGCCGCCTGGAAGCTGCTATCGCTGATCCAGATCGACTTTGGCGATGCGCGAGCAGCCTTTGCGGGCAACGCTCCCTGGGATCTGAGGCCCGCCGCCAGCCGGATTGCAGGAATGATTCCGACCGTATGGGTGATCCCGGAATCCAGCCGCTTCGTTCCCGAGGGCGACCAGGCGCGGTTGCGCAAGGATGTTGGTGAACGGGCAGTTGTCGTGATGCCCGGCGTGGGTCACTCCGTTCACCGGGACGCGACCCTCCAGTTCGTCAGAATCGTCGAACATGTGGCTGGCGGAACCTGGTTCTGAAATGACAGCCGGACGTGAGTTTGTCTTCCATTTCGGAGGCCACGCGAGTCGCCGCGTTGTCCAGCGCGGACAGGCGTTCGAGATATTCACGGAAGACACTTTCGGCGGCAAGTTGACCTCCCCGGACGGCAAGCCTCGCTCGGTCGCTCCCTATCCGTGGGTCAACCCGCTTACCGGACCGATTGCGATCGAAGGCGTGTGCGCAGGAGAGATTCTTGCCGTCCACCTCACTGCGTTGAAACCCGCCCGCAACTGGGGTGTCGCAACCGTGTCGCCGAATTTCGGGCTGCTATCCGGAACGCGCGACAATCCAAACCTTCAGCCCGAACTCAAGGAGCGCGTCTGGATCTGGCGGATTTCGGAAGACGGAGACTCGGTCCGGGCGCCGACTGCTTCCGGAGCCGACCTGCAGGTGCCACTTCGTCCTTTCTTCGGCACGGTAGGTGTGGCCCCTGCCCATGGCGAGGTTCGTCTGAGCGTGACGTCAGGGGAATTCGGCGGGAATCTCGACCTGCGCGATCTCGGGCCTGGCACCACGCTCTACCTGCGATCCAATGTCGATGGCGGCCACCTGTATCTTGGCGACGGCCACTATGCCCAAGGCGATGGCGAAATCGCCGGCACCGCGGTGGAGGGGGCGCTCACGGCAACCCTGGTCGTCGATAGCCTTCCCATCGACCGGAACTTCGGCTGGCCCAGAATCGAGACCGATACCCATATCGGTGTTGTCGGTTGCGCGCGGCCACTCGAGCACGCAGTGCGAATTGCCGCGTCCGGAATGGTGCTTTGGCTTGCGGAGTTGACAGGTTGGGATCGCTCCGACACTCACGAGCTTGTCTCGCAGGGCTGCGAGCTTCGGATAGGCAACCTGGTGAACCCTGCATATTCCGTTTGCTGCCGCCTGCCGAAGCGACACATTCCTTCCTCCGCACCAATCATGGGAGACGCGCACCGGAAGCTTGCCGGATCGAAGTGATTCGGGAATCGACGGGACAATCCCGGTAGTGGGCTTGGACCGCATTGATCCTTCCCTCGGGAACGCGTGAAAGAGCGAGACGCGGACCGCGACGCGCGTTGGGCAGGTCCGAACGCTCAGGCACGGCATACCATACAACGCATGACGGATGCCGATCATGAAATTCCCGGCGCTGGACGAGGGACGGTCGGGCTCAGGCGGGAGCCAAGGGCGGAACTGTCGGTCCTGGAGCCGCGGCACCGCGGCTGCGGCGATACGAAGCGGCCGCATGCCGAGCTCAGGAACGGTGTCGAAGACGGTACCCTGCCCGATGAAACCAAATCCGGAGTCTCCGAAAACCATGACGCAAGCCAAGTGCCGTGCGCAGCGCCGTATCACGCTCGAGCATCCTCGCTTCCCGCCCTCGGCATGCCCGGCAGGGCGGAAGAGCCCGGATTTCGCCGATCCAGTCGCAAGAATCGTCACTGCCCCACTGTCGTCATGAACTGATCACGGAATCGGGGGCATTCGGTGCCGCTTGCCGCCGGGGGAGTCCGGTGGTATTGTTCCGCCCCAGCGCATCGCTGCGCCGACACCCGACTAACTATGCACGTCTGGAGGGGATTCCATGTCCCGCCGTTGTGAATTGACCGGCAAGGGAGTAATGACTGGCAACAATGTCAGCCATTCCCAGGCCAAGACCCGCCGCCGCTTCTTGCCGAATCTGCACGTCGCTTCGCTCCACAGCGAGGTTCTCGGTCGTTCTGTCCGCCTGCGCGTCTCAAGCCGCGCACTCCGGTCCGTGGACCACCGGGGAGGCCTTGACAAGTATCTTCTCAAGGCCAAGGACAACCAGCTATCCTCCAGGGCGCTGCGAACAAAGAAGGTCGTCCTGGCCGCGATGGCGCAGGCGTCCGAGCCGGACTTGCAGGGCGTGGCGGAGACTACCGGGTCTACCGATGCTTCCATGACCTCTTAGGTCCAATGCGACAGGCCCGCCGATGGGTCCGGCTGGACGTCCGTCATTCGGCACCATTCTGGGCACGCCATGCGCGCGTACATCCTCGCGATACTTCTCGCCCTGTCTGGTGGCTCCGCCGCATCGCAGACGCTGACGGTTCATGATGCGTACGCTTGGGTTGCCCCGGGTGGCCGGGCGGCGGTCGCATATTTCCGCCTGGAGAATCATTGCTACGCTGGCCAGGTCGTTTCGTCGGCGCACGCTCCGTTCGCCGCCCACGCCCTTCTCCACGGACATGACGTCGACGAGGCAGGCACCGCGAGGATGACGGTGATCGAGAATGGCATTCCCGTCCCGGCGGGCGCGACAGTGTCCTTCGGGCCGGGCCGCTTCCATGTCATGCTCTTGGGGCTACAGGAAGAATTCTTGGTTGGCGATACCGTCACCCTCACATTGAAACTCGCGACCGGCCGAGCGATCGATGTTCACGCGCAAGTCCGGCAGCGGGGAGAGCAGCCCTCCGACAAATGAACCCCGGCAAGGCCTTCGGGCTTCCGCCGCGCCCGAAGGCGGCTCGATTTTCTGCCTCGCGGTGCGCTCTCCCGTCGCCTCCAGCCTGAGATACCTGCCGACGGCCGCTGCAACCGGTATCGTGCGGCGCGCTCCCCTACGACGTGATTTCCCGGTTTTCCGGGTCGAATGCGCAATCCGCAAGAACTCTTGCCGAGCGCATCTCGCCCAGGACCATGACCCGCAATTCCGATCCGGGCTGCGCGCATTCCGGCGGAACATAGGCAAAGAACAGGCTCCGTCCAGTCGCATGTCCGAATCCGCCTGAAGTCGTAACACCCACTCCGACACCGTCCTTGAATACGGTCTCCCCACCGATGACATCCGCATCCGCCGGATCGAGGAGTTCCAGATACGCGATTTGCTGGTCGATCCCCTTGGCCTGCCGATCCTTCAGGGCATCCTCACCGATGTAGCCTTCTCCCCGGACAAACTGCATGAGTCCGGCTTCCAACGGCGTGATCTCGTTGGTGAGATCCACCCCCATTCCCTTGTATCCCTTCTCAAGCCGCAAGCTGTCAACTGCATAGGCACCAAAGTCTCCCATGCCGAGCGCCTCACCGGTCTCGCGAATGGCATCGTACAGTTGCGGCAGCCGCTCCATCGGCGCGTGCAACTCCCAGCCAAGCGCGCCGACGTAATTCACGCGCATCGCGCGAAGCGCAACGCCCGCAACCACGATTTCACGGACAGACAGCCAGGGAAAGGATTGATTGTCCAGACCGGTTCTTGTGTGTGGAGCGAGCGCAGCGCGTGCCCGCGGCCCCGCCACGACGAGTACGCCGATATCATCCGTGCGATTGGCGATGTCCAATCCCCGAGCACCCCGCAAGGCGCTGCGGAACGCGTCGAGGTCCCGCCCTTCCCACGCCGCTCCGCTGACGACATAGAACGTTCCGTCCTCGCAGGCCGCCACAGTCGATTCGCCTTGAATCCGCGCCTGCCCGGAGAGCCGGTGGGCAAGCGCCAGCCGTCCTGGCCGCGGGGGCTGGTTGGCATAGAGCCGTCTCAGCACACCGGCCGATCCCGGTCCCGAGACCTTGAACTTCGCAAAGCTCGAAAAGTCCATGATGCCCACCCGCTCCCGCACGGCGCGGCACTCGGCGCCGACGAGCTCATGGACGTTGGACCGGCAATGACTGTACCGCTCGCTCCGCCCATCCGTGGAGAACCACTTCGGGCGCTCCCAGCCATACGCCTCGGTATGCACCCCGCCTCGGTCAACGAGGGCGCCATGCAGCGACGACACTCGCGCGGGCCGGCCAGCGGGCAACTCCTCGCCGGGCGGCGCAACGGCGTACATGTGTCCATAGTCCTGAATTGACTTTGCGCGCGTGTACTCCTCGGTCGTCCAATTCCCGAAACGGCGGGGGTCCACCGGCGTCATGTTGATCTCCGAGTCCCCATGCACCATCCACTGTGCGAGGTACTTGCCCGATCCGGCGCCTTGGGCAATGCCGATCGATGAACCGGTGCACATCCAGAAATTGTCGAGGCCGGGGGCCGGCCCGAGCAGTGGATTGGCATCCGGCGTATGGGAGATCGCACCGTGCACGGCACGCTTGATGCCGACTGTCGAAAAGAGCGGAACCCGTTGCAACCCGAGCTCCAGCCAGGGACCGATACGATCGTAATCCGGCTCGAAGAGTTCGTTCTCCGATTCCCAATGCGGATCCCCGCCGTCCCATGCCTCGGTCGCACCCGCCAGTTCGTAGATACCGATCATTCCGGCCTTCTGCTCCTGCCGAATATAGTTTGACGCATGCGGATCCCGCACGACGGGCAATTCGCCCTGCCGGTCCACGAGCTCCGGAATCGGCTCGGTGACGATGTAATGATGGAGCATATTTGCTATCGGCACGTTCCCGCCAACCATGGCTTGCAGACGTCGAGCGTAACAGCCCGCAGCGTTTACAACATGCTCAGCCCGGATATCGCCCCGGTTGGTCTCCACCCGCCATTCCCCGCTTGCCTCACGATGAATTCCGGTCACCCTTGTGCGGCGCTGGATCGTCGCACCCATTCGCTGCGCCCCAACCGCCATCGCGTTTGCCACGCCGGCGGGATCCACGTGCCCGTCCCCCGGCGTCATGGCTGCCGCCTTTACTCCGTCGAGCGAGAGGAATGGATGGACATCCCGCAGTTCCTCGGGCGACAGGAAATTCACTTCGAACCCAATTCGGTTGGCGATGCTCCCAACGAAACGGTACCAGTCGTGGAAATCCTGGTCTGGCGCAAGCCGGATGCTGCCGCATCCGTGCCAGCTGACATATTGCCCCGTCAGTTCCTCAAGGCGGGGATAGAACCGGACGCCATAGGCATGCAACTGCGCGATGGCGTAACCTCCAATGAAATACGTGCACAGGCCAGCCGCGTGCCAGGTCGAGCCGGAAGTGAGCTCCCCTTTCTCGATCAGAACGATATCTGTCCATCCTTCCTCCGCCAGATGGTATGCCAGCCCGGTTCCCATCGCTCCGCCGCCGACAATGGCGACCCGCGCATGCTCGATCATTCCAATATCTCCCCGCAGCATGGATCCTTCGTTTGGTTTCTTGTAGCGGATTGCAACCACAGCTGCGACAACGGCATTCCCCGCTGTTTCCTGCCCGCTTCGAGGCAAGAGTGTTCACGACAGGACAAGGAGTCCCGCGAAGAAAGCCCACAAGACGTTCTGGGATATATTCGTGGCGCCTGCCCGTCGAGCATGCGGCGAATGGCGAAACGGCGACGAGTCGAACAACGCAAGTCCGTGATGGCCCGCGTTCAAAAAGCGGGTTCGAGCACGGTTACAGTCGCGGGCAGACGATTCGCTCCAGTCCCGGCGAAGGCCGGGCAACCCCGATTCCTGAAGTTGCAGCCACGCTTTGCTGGCGCGAATCGCACGACACCGGGATCCTGCGAATCAAATGGGGATTACATGCAATAGTGCCGAAGATATTTCAATCGATTGGCATTGGCCTTTTCGAAAACTACGACGCGTATTGTCGCCGGTCGCCGCCGACAGCAGCCAGATGGCCCTTCTGCGCAAGACCGACCGCTATGAGCGATTCTACCACCTGTCGAAATGTCATCTACTGGCTCTTGCCGGGTGATGCAGAGACCGCCAACCAGCTTCTTGGCATTTGGGGCGCGTGTCCGTTCACGTGGAACGAAATCAAAGAAGCGCGTGAAATCCAATACGAGCACGCCCGCGGACGCAAGATCGAATCGCCGACGTTCTTCACGCTCGGAACAGCGTTCAAGACGTTGTGGGACCAGACCGATTGGCTTCGGAAGCATTCCCACACCATCGTGCGCTACACGCTGTGCTGCCAGGCGGAAGCGTGGAAGACGTTCTTCGAGGGCCGTGCCGGATCCCCGAAGTGGAAACACCGATACAGCGATCCGTCGTTTTCCATCCCGGAAAACATCTGCATCCGCGACGGCAAGCTTACGGTCCGGAAGGTCGGCTGGCTGTCGATCCGCCGTCGCGGCAGCAATCCGTTTCCGGCCGGGCTTCCTGTGAAGGCGGTAACCCGCCGCATCGGACACCGATGGGAGGGGGTCGTGTGCTACGAAGTACCAGCACCGCAACAGAATGACAACGGCCGGTTCATCGGTGTTGAACGCAACGCAGGCCAGGTTGCCGACAGCGACGGCGAGATCCATCGCATGCCAGACCTGGTGTTGTTTTTCGCATTGGGTCGGAATGTCTTTCCCGGATTAATCCGATCGGAGTGGGACAAAATTTCCCACGCTCTTCCGGATTTATTGGAGTGATCGCTTTTCGTCGGGGATTTTTCTTTCCCGGCAGGCGTGTAGTGGCTCGGGGTTGCTTCCGGCGCTGCGGCATGGTTGGCCGGTTCGGAGTGGGCATCCGGCTCGCGGACCGGTATCGGTGTGTTCGGAGTGTTGCCTAAGGGTTCTGTAGAGGGTTGCGTTTGCGTGATTGCAGGATGTCGTTCCAGTCCTTTTCGCCGGTGGGTCGGCTTCGCCGGATGTTTGGATTTATGCGGATGAGACGCTCGGCGGCCTGATCACCGGGGGGATCTGCGTCGTATCCGCATGCGATGTCCTGTAGGCGGAAGGCGGCGATCCATGGTGGCATTCGCGGCGAGAGGCCGGCGGTGGACAGGAAGAGGTCGGTGTCCTGCATGCAGGAGAGTTCGAAGGCGGAGAGTGCGTCGAGTGCGCTTTCGACGATGAGGGCGGATTGGGGTAGCGTTCGGCGCGTGATCCAGAACCCGCCCCTGGCTTTGCGGGAACCGGGCGCCATGCCCCGGAAGGGGTGATCTGGTTGGGTGCCGAGGAGTTCGGCTCCGGCGGGGGTGCGCTCGGCATCACGGGTGATGAAGACGGCATTGGCGCGATGGTCGGCGCCGAGGATGCGCTGTCGGAAGCCTGCGTCGAGGATTGCGGGATTGAGGCTGCGGTGCCGGGAGAGGTATTCCAGCGCGGCGGGCCAGGATGCGGGATCGAGGAGCTTTCGGAACGGCTTTCCGGGGGGCGGCGCGATGTTGGCGAGGGTTTCGAGGGCCTTGAGGAAGGAGCAGTTGCTGGCATACATGACGAGGTCGACGGCGCCACCGCCTCCCTGTCCGGAGAGATGATCGTAGAACTTGGCGCCGTTGATGCTGAGGATGGAGCCTGGGCGCTTCCAGCGAGTATGGTCGCGGCTGTCGCGGTGGTATCCGAGGGCGGTAGCGACGCGCTCCAGGGGGATGCCCCGGAGCGCGTCGGCCCGCAGCTTGCTGCGATTCCTCACGGACCCAGCTCGGCGTTGGCGGCCTCCACATGGGCGATGTCCACGCTGTGCGCCTTGGCCGCGGTCGCGGCATGCAGCGCGTAGTGAGCGATGCGGTCGATGCGCCTTGGGATGCCGTTGCTGGCCAGGGCGACGGCCTTGACGGCGCCGGGCTCGAAGATCGGCACCTTGGCTCCGGCGAGGTGCAATCGGTGCTCGAGATAGGCGCCGACTTCCTCGCGGCTGAAGCCGCCGAGGTGGAAGCGGACCACGATGCGCTGCGCGAGGGACTCATGTGCGGACATGGCGAGCCTGCGCCGCAGTTCTGTCAGGCCGACCAGCAGCAGGCAGAGCCGCTTCTCGGAGTCCATCTGGTAGCTGGTGAGGATCCGGAGTTCCTCGAGGATCTCGTTGCGGAGGTGGTGCGCCTCGTCGAAGATGAGCGCCGGAAGCTGGTTCGATTCTGCCACCATGCGCGAGACTTCCGTGCGGATGGCGCGGTAGGCCGCGGCACGTCCGGCGAAGGCGGGCAGGCCGAACTCGCTGGCGATGGCGTTGTAGGTGTCGAGGACGCTTCCGGTGGAGAGGGACACGTAGCAGACCCGAAACAGGCCCGCGTGCAGTCCGGAGGTGGCCTGACGGCAGACGGTTGTCTTGCCGCTGCCGGCTTCTCCGGTGAGCAGGCCGATCCCGCGCAGCTCCAGCAGGTGCCGGATCCGCGACTGTGCCTCGCCCTGTGTCTGGCCTTTGAAGAGTTCGTCCGCGTGCAGCGTGCGCTCGAAGGGATAGTGCTTGAGCGCAAAGTGGTTCTTGTGCATCACTCGTCCTCCTCCTCCTTCTTGTCGTCGAGCGACCGGAAGGAGAGCGGCTGCGACGGTCCGTCCCGCTTCGTGCGGGCGTTCCCGTGCAGGTCGAGGGGCGTTGCAACGCCGGCCGGCTTGCCCTCGTGGATGACCTGCATCGGGCGTTCCGGAGGAGCGAGGGGATCGAAGCGGAGGACGACGCGCTGGCCGCAGAGCGCCGCGTCGACCTCGTAGAGCCGGGCGTTGAGACTCACGGTACGCGCATTGGAGACCAGCCGCGTCGCCTCGAACAGGAACAGGTCCTCGAGATCGATCTCCGGCCCGGCGTGCCGAACGCGCTCG
Source organism: Rhodobacterales bacterium (assembly GCA_965222665.1). Lineage (GTDB taxonomy): Bacteria > Pseudomonadota > Alphaproteobacteria > Rhodobacterales > CAZPXZ01 > CAZPXZ01. The sequence continues at coordinate 1,396,632 of CBDCUM010000012.1, read as the reverse complement.
CCGCACTGCGCCCACTTGTCCAGGGGCGACAGGTTGTCGAGCCCGCGATGCGGGGCCTGGTGGTACTCCCCCTCCAGCCAGGCCCAGTACTTCCGGTTCAGCGCCTCCAGGCTGCGCTTCGCTGCGTCGTCCACCAAGGGCAGGAACTGTGATCTTGTGGTCCGAAATTTTCGCTCGATCTTGCCCTTCCCCGCCGGGTGAAATGCGCGCGCATGGATCAATGCGACGCCCAGCCTGGCGCATACAAGTGCCAGCCATTTCGACCGGAAGCATGCCCCCTGGTCGACATAGAGGCGCCGGGGGATGCAATGGCATTCGGTTAGGGAAATTTTGGCGTTCGCTTAAGGAATTGCAGTTCTGCCATGCCCGTATTGGGTGGGACGGGGGTGCAAATTTTTCAGAGCGTAAATCCGGCTAATTTGCCATTTTCAAGATGTTGTGTCGTTTCCGGCTTCGGAATTCGAACTCCGGCGGCTCCAGTGCGCGGGAGATTTGCCGCCACGCTGCCCCGAAGCGGCCTGACTTCCACAAGGCACGGAATGTGAGGATTGGCTGTCCTGTGCCGTTCTCCGACCAGCGCATCCCGGCGCCCTTCATCCTGCTTTTGATCAAGACCTTGTTGGAAGACTCGACTGCGCCGCTTCCGATTGGCATCCCTCGGGTGTGGACTTCGGCATATCGCATGCGGTGCTGATGCTTTCGGAAGAAGTTGAGCACGCGGGTAATGGGCTTCCGACGGGGATGCTTCTTCGCGAGGTGTCGCAGCGCGCGGATGACCTTGCCGATGCCGTCCTTCCCTTCCTTCAGGGTCTCGCGGAGCGTCTCGAACCGGTTCCACGCCTTCGGCGATCCCTCCCCGTAGGCGGTGTCCAGCGCCTCTTTCAAATGCTGCAAGGCGTGCCAACAGTCCAACACCTGGGTCGCGCCCGGAAAGGCTTCCTCGCAGAAGCTCCAATTATCCGGCGCGCCATCAGCGATGAACACAACCTCAAGGTCCGGGCGAAGACGCAGACAGTGCTCCGCTTCTGCGACCACATCCCCCTTCAGGGACACTTTCCCGGCCTCCGGCATCCGGCCGTAACACACCGTACGCAGGCACTCCCCGGCGGCATCGTACAGCGAAATCGTTCCCGACGACGCCTCCCGGAAGCCCGCCGGCCGTGGCGCATTCCCTTGCCCGGGCGCGCCTTTCTCCTTGCGCATCCCGAGCATCGAGCCATCAACGGCAACCGCCATTGTCACCGCCTCCGCAGGAATGCCCTCCTCGATCCGGATTGCCTTCAGCGCGCCATCCTGCACAACGCCCCAGGCCGAACCCATCGTCACCGCGAGGTTGCTCAGCGCCGTCGCCGACGGCTGCATCCCCCCGGAACAACCCCTCGCAATCCTTCACCGGCACCAGCGCGAGGCCAAGCGATCCCTGCCGGGCGGCAAGGGGAGACCAGAACTCGCCGATCAAGCCGAACCGCGCATCCGCCGGAAACACCGAGCCGCAGTTGCGCCGCCGATACTGGCTCCGCTCATAGCGCACCCGGCCGAACGAACTCATCATCTCCCCCGCAGACTTCCCGGCCCGGTAATACACCGCGCCATCCAGGACCACGCGATCCTCGCACTCGTCCAGTTCCTCGATTGCCGCGCCCAGCAAGGCACACCCCGTCCGGTTCAACGCAGACGAAACCGCCCGCTCATACGATTCCGGACCATTCTCACCAGCCGCATCCGGCAACTGCAGCGCCAGAAGTTCGGCCCGAAGGGCCTCCAGAGATGCATCCACACTCGCGACCCGCTTCGCGCTCGCGGCAGTGGACTCGGCGAAAGAAAAAGGCAATAGTGTCATCGTGAGTGCTCCCGGATATTGATGTTGATATCGCCATCCGTATACCACATGTTGGGTGGAGCACTCACGCCCCAACATGCCTCCAAGCCCGAAAACCCCCCGATTCCTGACACACCCGCGAAACCGTGACACAAAACTGGTCGTCGCGAAACCGACGACTGACGCTAACTCCTTGCTAACGCAAGACTCCTAATACGCTCTGCGAAAGTTGCACCCGTGGGACGGTTGCTCTGGCACTCAGGCTGCAGCTGCGGAGTCTCGTCCTTTCTGCCATTTGCCGAGGGGTTTTCGGGAGCGTCGTGGATAGGTTCGATTTGGACGCAGGCGTTGCCTTGCGGTTTCGACACAGGCGAGGACCTGACGCACTGCGTTGTGCATCATGGCGGCCTGGCGCAGGATGAGGCCTTCGAGGTTTCGGGCGACGGCGAACAAGGCGGCCTTGAAGTTTGCCTGGCTCTCCGGCAGGGGATCCGGGGACGATTGCGTGTTGTGCATGGCATCGCCGAAGTTGGTGAACAGCCGGGTCATTGCGATGAGGTTGAAGTGGGCGAAGATCTCCTGCTTCACACCACGTTCGGAACGGCTGTGGAAGTCCTCCAGTTGGAAGCCACACTTTGAGGTCTTGTACAACTCCTCGATGCCCCAGCGTTCATGGTAGAGGTCGGCGAGTTCCTGTACTGGGTAGCGGCATTGGTCGAGCAGGGTGGTTGCGAGGCGGAACTCGGTTCCACCGTGGACGTATTTGACGAGCCGCAGGGGGATGGGCCTGGGTACGGCCACGGGATCCTTCCGGCCCAGGCGGCGAAGCGTGTCGGATCCCGGGGTGATGGTCGTGAGTTCATCCTGCGTGCTTCCTGCGATGAAGTCGTCGAATGTGGTTCCGGCATTTCTCTGCAGACGGAACAGCGGATGCACGCCCCGCTCCGCATGGGCCAGCAGCATTCGGTAGGAGTAGTAGCCGCGGTCGTAGACGACCACGTCTCCGCTGGCCATGGCGGGGAGATGGGCGAGCGCGGCGGCGCGCTCATCGCCGTGGGCATGCAGGTCGAAGTCGATGGGGAGTTTCGGGGTCAGTTCGTAGAGGCAACTCAGCAAGCCTTGCGGATAGTGGGCCCGTTCCTGCGGCAGGGGGTAGCCGGCGCGGAGCAGCGGGCGCGGCAAGTTGATCTTCGAGCCGTCGACTGCGTAGACCCTGTGCCCCTTCCACTGCGAGCTCTCGGCACGCTTGAGGATCTCGGCGTGCAAGTTCTTGAAGATCGCTTCGTCGACCTTCGCCCGGGCGGCGCTCATGCTCGACGCAGCGACGGGTTCGGCCTGCGGCAGCGGAATGCCGCAAGCCCGGCATTGCTCCCAGAGCGCGGCAAGGGTCGCCGTGTAGCCGTTGCCCGAGAACATCAGCCGATAGACGAAGAGCACCACCAGCAGAGTGTTGATGACCCGCCGCCGGAGTTGCCAGACACGGTCGTAGGCCGTCGCCGCCGCAGTTGCCGCGCCGACGAGTTCTTGCCAGACGAGCAGGAAGGGGTCGTCTGCGGCGAGCCGGGGCGCCGCCCGTGGCTTCGCCTTGCGCCGTGGCACGGAGCGTTGCGGGCCATGCAGGAGAACCTCCCGGAAGTCCGCGCTCAGCGGATAGACGTAGACCCGTTTGGGCGCTTTCCCCTTGCCGCCTCGGGTCTCGCCGAGATCGAGCCAGTTTGCCGCCCGGTAGCAGGCGCCATCGAAGCGGCTCGAATTCACAAACGTCTCTACCAATACCGGACGGCAGCCGTGCTGTTGCTCCCAGTCATCGGCCAGCCGCCGCATCGCCATCGACAGCACCTTGGAAGCCAGGTTCCGGACCTCGACCCACGGAAACAGCAGAAACCGCGTGTTGCCCACCACCCGCTCCAGCTGCGACTTCCACGCGTCCTCCGGCCAGCCGACCCACGCGTCCCGGCAGGGCAGCGAAACCACCGCCTGCGAGAATAGCAGGCAACCCAGCTTGCGCCCGTGCCGATCCTCCACGAAGTAGCGCAGCCGTGGACCGAGCGGGTGGCGGAAGCCCACATAGTGCCAGCGGTCGACAAACTCGTTCCACTCCGAAATCTCGTCCTCGTTCAGCACCAGGCGAAGCTGCAATGGCAGAAGTTCCTCCAGTGGCTCCGCAATCGCCGGCTGCTTCTCCGTCCGCTGGCTCTTCTCAATCGGCTTGCGCGGACCCCGCGCATAGGACGCATCCTTCGCCGGCAACACCAGGAGGCCCAGCCGCTCCAGTTCCTCCAGAAGCCGCTGGCAGAGCTGGATCCGGTTCGTGCCCGTTCCCGTGCGCCAGCCCAGCTGCTCGCAAATCGTCTGCCCAAGCTCGTGCCGGCTCAGCGACGGAAACGCTGCAACCGTCGTCTGGATCTCGGAAATCTGCTGCCGGGTCAGACGACGACCGAAAAACGTCGTCGACCGCAGCGCCTCGATTCGGGGGTCCATCCGAACACCTCTCCGCAGTGGGCAATCCAAGCGGCACTATGCAGGGAACCAGCCGGTAAGTCAACCCCCCCCGGGCATCACCGCACCAACAGTGGAGAAAAGACAAATAACCGCAATACATTACCCCTATACACCCGGTGCACCACGAAGCAGAACACCCTAGACGAATGCCATTGCCGGGGGATGCCCCTGCGCTGAACCGCCTCCCGGAACACCTGCAGGAACGCGGACGCGTTCTCCGAGAACTGGAACGCTCCGTGAGGGACAACCCGGGTCGCGTCGTCCAGGAGTTCGAGCAAATACGTCTTCCGCATGCGCCCGCGCTCGTCGCGCACCGCAGGACCGTGCATCGCATCCGACTGCCAGAGGTCGCCGGCATGGGAGAACGCCCAGCGCCGCAGATTCTTCTGCGGCCCCTGCTGTTCCCGCACCATCAGCCCCTCACGCGTAAACAGCCGGTGCAGCGTCGAGGGGGGTAGCGGGACAGCCTCCGGCACCGCACCCATCTCCCGGGCCCGCCGGATCACCTGCCGGATGCTCAACTCGGGGGTCTCCCCCTTGATGGACAGCACCGCATCGACCGCATCCGGCGGCATCCGCCGTGGCTTCGCCCCGTCGCGGCGGCTCTTCGGCAGCAGCCCATCGAAGCCCCGCGAGCGATACAGCCGGAGCCAGTCGTAGATCGTCCCTTGCGCGACACGCATCCGGCTGCTGCCCGGGATGTCTCACACCTTCGCCGCCTGCACACGGATCCGCGAAGCGGTCCGTTTCGACGGCTCGTTCAAAACCGGTGCCAGAACCTCGAACCGGAACAGCGCTACCGCCTTCCGGTGCTCTTCCATCAGGTCACCCATCGATGATTCCCCTTTCCCTCTGCTTGCTTCACGGACCCGGCGCGGCCCGCAACAGCATCATCGGAGAAAGGAGGCAGCCCGAGCAGAGCCATCTTCTGTTGGCGGACCCGTTTGCGATCGAGCACGTCGCCGACGCAAATCAAATCCGACCGGATAGGGGATCAGGGCAAGCCGCAAAGAGCCGAGCCGGCGCAGCTCAAGCAGCGCCACCGGAGCATCCAGCCGGTCCCGAAAGGCGCCGATCAGCAGCACAAGCCCCGCCAGCAGAACCGGCTCAAGCCCCAGGAAAAGCGAAAGGCTCGCCCGAACCAGCAACACACGCCGTCGAACCCAGCGCCGCGCGCTACTGAAGTCAGCCGCCTCCCCACGCCACTTGCGGGCTGCCGCGCTGATGCCATGCCGCTCGGCAAACGCGACAACCTCCTCCGCAGACGCAAGCGAACCCGGAAGACGCGCCGAAAGGCAGTCCGGCAAGGCGCTGAATGTCATCCTGCACTCTCGGCAGTACCAGCGCGAAATCCGGGTCCCGACTGGCGTCTTGCGTCCGTAGGTCCCGTGCCGCCGCAGCCCGCAAACAGCATCGCGGCCCAGACAGCACCGCGGCGGACTTGCGTCCCGCCACGCCTGCCTGCTAACGTACTCGCCGGCGATCAAACCGGTCTCGAAACGGAATTGCAATAGCCGCCCACGGCCCGGCGATTGGTCCTCGCGCGGGCCGACCCCCTCCCGAAAGCGAGAACCACGGACGCCGAAACTCCCTGCCCGGAAACCCGCCGCCCGCTACCAGACTACAACCAACCCGCCTCCCACGAAGCAGCCTCCTCGGAATCCGCCTCCTCGGAATCCGCCTCCTCGGAATCCGCCTGCTTGGAAAAGAAGCCCACAGAACCGTACCGGATTAATCCCTGTCCACTAAAATCCGTGACCGGAATAGCCCGGTACAAAAGGGCCTACTGCGGCCGAGATTTTCCGGGAAACAACACCTGGCACTGCCGGAGACCAAACGCAAAGCGACATCAACGCGGCCTGGCGAAGAAGCGCAAGGGGTCGCGGCGGCGCGCGCGGCAGCGTATGCGAGTACAACGCGCACACAGGCGACTCGCCAACGTGCGCAAGAACTGTAAGCGACTTTTTTACCCCCTGCTGAACGATATTGGGCGTTTCGTGTGGGTGTGCCGTTGTTGATTTGGATTGGGTTTTGGGGTTGCTTCGAGCGTGTCCCTGGACTCAGGGTCCTGGGGCTGGACTCAACGAAACGGTTGTGTTACGCTGCCCGGCATGGACCGGATAGTACAAGGCCGTTGTGTCGGCTCTGCGGAGTTGTCGGAGATCCGTGCGCTGTTGTCGGCGCACCCGGAGTGGGGCCGCTCGCGGCTTTCGGTTGCGCTGTGCGAGCGCTGGGGCTGGCGGGACGGCCGTGGCCGTGTGAAGGATATTGCCGCGCGTTCGCTGCTTCGCAAGCTTGCGGGAGAAGGTCTGATCCGGCTCCCTGCGTTGCAGTACCCGGGCCGCGGAAGCCGTCGGCACAGCGCGGCGGCGCGTGTCGGGCTGGAGGTTGACTGGTCGGTATCGGAGGCGTATTCGGGTCCGCTGTCGGCGCTCCTGCCCGTTTCTGTATCGGTTGCGGAAGGTTCGGACCGCCAGCTTCTGCACGCGATTTTGGAGCGGTTCCACTATCTCGGGCTATCGACGCCGGTGGGGGAGAACATCGGGCACCTTGCGCGGGACCGTCGGGGCCGGATCGTGGGCTGCTCGCTGACGGGGGCTGCGGCATGGCGCTGCGCGGCGCGGGACCGCTGGATCGGATGGAGTGACGCGACGCGCGGGGCGGGTCTGTGCCTTGTGGTGAACCAGCAGCGCTTTCTGATCCTGGACGCGGTTCGGGTTCCGCATCTTGCGAGCCATGTGCTTGCGCGGGTGGCACGTCGGGTGGGCGCGGACTACGAGGAGCGCTACGGGCATTCGGTCCATTTGCTGGAGACATTCGTCGATGTGTCGCGGTTTGCGGGGACGTGTTACCGGGCGGCGGGCTGGCATGACGCGGGGCTGACGACGGGGCGCAGCCGGAACGGCCGTCCGGGGCTCTCGGTTCCGCGCAAGCGGGTTTTTCTGCGGCCCCTGCGGCGGGATACCGTGGCGCGGCTGCGGCAGGAACGGTGACTGGTTTGGGGCCGCCGGAAGACCACGCCGGGGAAGCGGCGGAGCTTCACCGGCAACTGGACCTGGCGTCGGAGGAGAACGCACGGCTGCTGGAGCACCGCGAACACTGGATGGGGGAGACGGAGGCACTGCAGGACGCGCTTGCGCGATCGGATCGCGGCAAGGCGCGGCTGGAGTCGGAGAATGCGCAGTTGCGCCGGGAACTGAAGAAGGTCAGGTCTACTCTGGACGAGTTGCTGGAGCGATTCCAGACGGCCGTGCGCACCGCGCGTCGGTTTGCGGGGATGCTGTTCAGTTCGTCGTCGGAGCGCCTGGGGGGTTCGGCCGAGACGGTTGTGTCGGAGGTGGAGCTGGATTGTCCTGCCTTTATCTGGGACGATGATCCGACCGGAGGACTGGCGGGCGGCGGCGCGGCGAATGGCGAAGCCGTGGATCCCCTTCCCGAGGAGCGCGCGGCACCGCGGCCACGCAAGCGTGGCCGCCCCCGGGGAGCGACGGGCGGCCGGAAGATCGGCAAGGACGTTCCCACGATCACCTGCCACCTGGAGCCGGAGGCGGCTGCCTGCCCGTCCTGCGGCGGCGAGCGCAAGACGATCCGGACCGAGGCCGCGGAGCGGGTGCATTATGTCCCGGCCAGCTACGTTCGGGTCGTGATCGAGCGTCCCGTGCTCGGCTGCGCCCGGTGCCGCCACGCCGCACCGGAGCAGGCACCGGCACCGGACTGGCTGATCCCCCGCGGACTGCCCACGGAAGCCTTGCTGGCGCACACCATGGCGTCAAAGTTCCAGGACCACTTCCCCTCCTACCGCCTGTCGCAAAGGCTTGCCCGCCACGGCATCCTCATCGGCGATGCCACCCTCAACAGCTGGATCGCCCGGGGCTTCGAGATCCTGCAGCCGCTCTATGACGCCATCAAGGCGCATGTCCTCAGCGCCGACCGGCTGTTCCTCGACGAGACAACGGTCAAGTTCCTCGAACCGGGCTTCGGAAAGGCCCGGACCGGCTACCTCTGGGCCGCGCTGCGCGACGACCGCACCTTCGCCGGGCCGGCGCCGCCCGCGGCGCTCTTCTGGTCCGGCCCGGGGCGCGGAAAGGCCATCCCGGAAGCCATGCTGCGGGACTTCGCCGGCCTCGCCCAGGTCGATCGCTACGCCGCATACAACATCCTCGCCGACCCCGCGCGGCCCGCCGGACCCGTCTTCCTTCAGTTTTGTATGTCGCATTGGAGACGCAAGTTCCACTATCTGACGGAATCCCGCTTCCGCAATGAGGCCCTTGCGCGGATCGGCAAGCTGTTCGCCATCGAGAAGCCCATCCTGTTCAAGCATCCCGATGAGCGCCTCCGCGTGCGGCAGCTCGAGTTGAAGCCCGCCTTCGAACAATGGAAGGCGTTCCTCGAGGCCGCCGCCAGCCGCCTGCCCGAAGTCTCGGCGGAGGCCGCCGCCATCCGATACGGCCTCGCCGACGGCGTCTGGCCGGGCTTCATCCGCCTGCTCGACGACGGCCGCCTCGACCTGCACTCCAATCGCGGCGAAAACGCCCACCGACCCGTCAAGCTCACCATGCGCAACTCCCTGTTCGCCGGATCCGAGAATGCCATCGACATCTGGGCTCGTGCCAACACCCTGATCACAACATGCCGCCTCAACAACGTCGACCCGGAAGCATGGCTCACCCATGTCCTGGTTCAAATCCGCGACGGGTGCAAGGATGTCGAAAGCCTCATGCCATGGCAGCCCTTCAAACCGCCGGGGGATCAATGCCTCGCCATCTGCGGAACAATCCTCAGCCCCGAACCGCACGCCGAGGGGCCTTGAGGCCCCGCCAGTCACAGACATCGAACAGCGCCGAGAACTCTACTCGCGAAAGCCGCAAAAGACCCTCCGACACCGGCGGCCAGCGGAACGAACCCCGATCCGGCCACTTCGCAACCAGCACCATCCCGCTGCCGTCGTGGAACAGTACCTTCACCCGCCCCGGACGCCGCGAGCGGAACACCAGCACGACCCCCGAATCCGGTGCAACACCAAGATGCTCCCGCGCGTAGCTGCTTAGCGCCGCGATCCCGCGGCGGAAATCAACCGGATGCAACGCAAGGTACACAGCAGAACCATCGCCAACCCCAAGCATGACAACCTCCCGGAATGCAAATGCCTTCCCAGAAGATGGTGCACTCCGCAACTCACCGAAAGCAGGGGGAGAAATAGTCGCTTACCAAGAACTGGCAGCACCACGTATCCAGGCGCATAGCCACCAAGGCGCAGACCGTCGTGATCGAGAAACTGAACACCAGGGGCATGACGAAGAGTGTCAAGGGAGCGACAGACAAGGCCGGCCTGAACCGCGTCATTCTGCACACTGGCTGGTCTGCGCTCGGGCAGATGCTCAACTACAAGGCGGCGGACGTGATCGAGGTGTCCGCCGCATATACATCACGGAGTTGCAGCGCGTGCGGCGCAATCGACGCCGCTTCGCGTCGCTCACAGAGCGAATTCAAGTGCGTGGCCTGCGGCCACGCGCAGAACGCGGACCTGAATGCGGCCCGCAACATCCGGGCGTCGGGGACTGGCGCGACTGCACGGCGAAAGGCGTTTGGGATGCCAACCTCTATGACCCGAGAAATGGATACGATGGGGCCTCGGCACAATCGTATGTAACTCGCAATCGAATAGTGTGCCGACGGCCGGGCTACCCCGGCACCGAGCACAATTCCGGGCGAATTCCGACGCTGTCGGAATTGCTACTTGTTAGAGATCGCCTTCCCGCTGCAAACGCTTTCGCGCCAATTTGCGCGACCTCCGTATGCCCTCAGCCTTCTCGCGAGCCCGGCGTTCGGACGGCTTCTCATACGCCTGGCGGAGTTTCATTTCACGAAACAGACCCTCGCGCTGCATTTTCTTTTTCAGCGCGCGCAGAGCCTGATCCACATTGTTTTCCCGAACGACAACCTGCACCTTGCGTCACCTCGCATTATTCCCCAAGGGGGAGCCAAGCCGAATGGCATGTTCGAATCTTACGCGATTCGGCGGAATGTGTCGAATTGCCCACAGCAGGGTTCACCCCGTCACTTCTCGCGTCCTGAAGGCACGGCCGGTCAACGGCAACGCGACGATGACGAGTCCCTGGCGGCAAAAGGGAAGACGAGCCCGCAACCACGTGCCGGTGCCGATTCGGGACCATCCGCGAACCAAAATGCCCCACCACGGCACCGCAGCAGCAGCATTCAGGATACGCATGCGATGCCCGGCAGCAATCCACTAGGCTCATTGTCCGCAACAGCGCTTGAATTTCTTTCCCGATCCGCAAGGGCAAGGGTCGTTCCGGCCAACCTTTCTGCCAGCCACCGCTCCGGGGCCAACTCCAGGCTGTGCCGACGGCCGACCGCCCCGAGCAGCCGCCGCTGCGCCCGCCGCGGCACCCGCCGCAGCAAGGGCCATCGCTGGCGGCCGTGCCAGCGCTCTCGGAGAACTGGGGCTGCTGGCAGCAGGCTCGGAAAGATCTTGCCTCTCATCCGGCGGCGGCTGGCGCACAATGCGGATGCGCATCAATTCCTGGACGAGGCGCGCACGGAAGCGGTCCTGCAGTTCCTCGAACATCGAGAAGGCTTCCGCCTTGTATTCGATCAACGGATTGCGCTGCGCGTATCCGCGGAAACCAATAATTGATCGCAAGTGATCCAGAGATTCCAGATGCTCCCGCCAGAGCGAATCAAGAACCCGAAGCGAAAGGACCTTTTCCACTTCCGAATGCACTTCGCGACCGAATTCGGCTTCGCGTGCGGCGGCCATCATGGCGCTCTCACTTTGCAGCCGCTCCCGGACTGCCTCGCGGCCGAGGCCTTCATCCTCAATCCAGCCCGGCAGACCGAATTTGCGGCCAAAGACAACTCCGAGCTGCTCCTCGCATGCCTCCGTCGTCCAGTTCTCCGCGTAGCCGCGGTCGGGCATGTGCTCCTCCACGAGATCATCGATCAGGTCGTGCCGGATATCCCGGACAAATCCAGTGGTATCTTCCGCTTCCAAGATTTCGCGTCGCTGTTCGAACAGGATCTTCCGCTGGTCATTCACCACATCATCGTACTTCAGGAGATTCTTTCGGATGTCGAAGTTCCTCGCCTCGACCTTGCTCTGCGCCTTTTCGATTGCCTTGTTCACCCAGGGGTGCACGATCGCCTCCCCCTCCTCAAGGCCGAGCTTTCGGAGCATGCCGTCCATGCGATCACCGCCAAATATCCGGAGAAGGTCATCTTCCAGAGACAGGAAGAATGTCGACCGCCCGGGATCTCCCTGGCGTCCGGACCGGCCTCTGAGCTGGTTGTCGATGCGGCGGGATTCATGGCGTTCCGTACCGATGATCCAGAGCCCTCCCGCATCGATCACCTTCCGCCTCGCCTCTTCCACCTCCCGCTCGATCCTGGCCCGCTCCGCCGCCGAGCGGTCAGGATCTTCTATCTCGCCGGTTTCACCCTGGATGCGGCGCTCCAGGTTGCCGCCCAACTGAATGTCCGTGCCGCGCCCGGCCATGTTGGTGGCAATCGTGACCACGCCCGGAGCTCCCGCATCGGCGATGATCGCTGCCTCCTGCTCGTGGTACCGCGCATTGAGCACATTGTGCGGGATCCCGAGCTTCTTCAAACGATCGGCGAGAACCTCCGACTTCTCGATCGAGGTCGTGCCGACGAGAACCGGCTGGCCGCGCTCCCGCGCATCCCGGATAGCCTCTATCACCGCCTTGCTTTTTTCGCTGAGCGTCCGGAATACCTGGTCATCCTGATCATCTCGGATCATGGGACGATTGGTTGGAATCCCTATCGTTTCCAGCCCGTAGATTTCCTGGAACTCGTCAGCTTCAGTCAGGGCGGTTCCGGTCATGCCGGAAAGCCTTTTATAGAGGCGAAAGTAGTTCTGGAAGGTGATTGAAGCGAAGGTGACATTCTCGGACTGAATCTGGACTCGTTCCTTGGCCTCGATCGCCTGGTGCAACCCAGCTCCGAAGCGCCGCCCATCCATCATCCGCCCGGTAAACTCGTCGATGATCACCACACGGCCATTGCGAACGATGTAGTCCCTCTCTCGCCGATAGAGCTTGTGGGCCCTGAGCGCCTGATTGACATGATGGACGATGGTGGCATTTTCCGCATCGAACAGGTTTCCCGCCTCCAGAACACTCTTCTCCCGCAGGAACTGCTCGGCGAAGTCGTTTCCATCCTCGGTCAGATGGGCTGTCCGGTGCTTCTCGTCAATCTCGTAGTGGTCCTCTTTCAATTCCGGCGCCAGCGCGTCAATAGCGGTGTAGAGCTGGGTGCGGTCCTCGGTCGGCCCCGAAATGATGAGGGGTGTCCGGGCCTCGTCAATCAGAATGGAGTCGACCTCGTCAACGATCCCGAAATTGTGTCCGCGCTGCACCATGGCTGACAGGGACATCTTCATATTGTCCCGCAGGTAATCAAAGCCAAACTCGTTGTTGGTCCCGTAGGTAACATCCGCGGCATAGGCAGTACGCCGTTCCGCCTCCTGCAGATCCGGAACCACGACCCCGGTCGTTAGCCCGAGCGCACCAAAAATGGTGCCCATCCATTCCGCATCTCGGCGGGCCAGATAGTCGTTGACCGTAACGATGTGGACCCCGCGTCCCGACAATGCATTCAGATAGGCCGGCAGCGTCGCGACCAGGGTCTTGCCCTCCCCGGTCTTCATCTCCGCGATGCCGCCCTGGTGAAGCACCAGGCCGCCAGCGATCTGGACGTCGAAATGACGTAGGCCCAAATTCCGTGACGAGGCCTCGCGGACGACTGCGAACGCTTCCGGCAGAATGTCCTCCAGGCCGGCGCCAGCCGCGAGTTGCTCTCGAAACGAAGAAGTCCTCGCCGCCAGCTGATCATCATCAAGCGCTCGCAAACCGTCTTCGAGCGCATTGACCCGACTCACGATTTCCTGGCCCGATTTCAGGCGGCGGTCATTCACGCTCCCGAACACGCTACGCGCGAGTTGCGCGATGCCGCTCCGCATAGGGCTATCCTTTCCTGGCTAGAATTCGTTGTGCCGGGCCGGTACCACGCGACGGTTCCGCCCTCGAAGACCTCCGGCTACCGCTCTCTTCCGTGCCGGACATGCGGACGGGTCGCACGGCAATGCCTGCGGCCCGCACGAGCGCTTTTGCCGACGGCATCAACCCGGTTAAGGTAGGCCCAGCCAGCCGTGTCCGCAAGGCGCGGCGAAACGGAATTCCACCAAACGAAGGCGGCAATGCCATGACAGATGCGCGCTCCCCTCTCGCGCCCAATCGATTCCCCGCGATGCCGGCCATTGTCGGCCTTGCGCTCACCGGAGTGGAAGCCGGCCTACGCTACCAGGGCCGGCCAGACCTTATGCTGGCCCGGCTCCGACCCGGCACAACGGTTGCCGGTGTCTTCTCCAAGTCCGCCACCCGCTCACCTGCAGTCGAATGGAGCGCCCGCACGCTGACGCGCTGGGACGAAACCGAAGGGCACGCGTGCCCGGTGGCAGTCATTGCGAATGCCGGCAATGCGAATGCCTTCACCGGAAAGGCTGGCGAGGAAGCGGCCCGGGAAATGGCGAGCATCGCCGCGCATGCCACCGGAACGAAGTCTTCCCGCGTGCTTGTCGCCTCGACCGGTGTGATCGGCGAACGACTGCCGACTGACCCGATCAGACACGGCGCCAATGCCGCTTCCGCTCTGCTTTCGCCGGACGGATGGGAAGCGGCGGCTCAAGCAATCCTTACCACCGACACGTTCCCGAAGGGCGCGGTCACGCCATTCCAGTTCGGCGGATTGCGGGGTCATGTAGCGGGGATCGCGAAGGGATCGGGCATGATTGCGCCGAACATGGGCACAATGCTGGCGTTCGTATTCACTGATGCCCGCATTTCTCGGGAAGCGCTGCAGCGAATGCTTACCGAAACTGCCAAGACAACCTTCAACGCCATTACTGTTGACGGAGATTGCTCGACCTCCGACACGCTCCTGCTAGCAGCTACCGGCGCCATGGAGAATCCGCCGATTTCCGGGCCCTCCTCACCGGGTGCCGACGCGGTGCGGACCGCGCTTCACGAAACGCTCCTGTCTCTCGCACACCAGGTGGTGCGAGACGGCGAGGGTGCCAGCAAGTTCGCCACGATCCGTGTGAAAGGAGCGGTAGATGATGAAGACGCCAGAGTTGCTGCCTTCGCGGTCGCGAATTCGCCACTGGTGAAGACTGCGCTCGCCGGTGAGGACCCCAATTGGGGCCGCATCGTCATGGCGGTTGGCAAGTCAGGCGCAGCACTTGACGTCTCCGCCCTCGGAATTCGGCTTGGCGCAATGGAGGTGGCGCGCGACGGCGCCGTTTCCCCAGCCTATCGCGAGGAGGATGGCGCAGCCTACATGCGCAATTCCGAGATTGAGATCGGAATCGACCTCGGGACGCGAGGACCCGGCAAGTTCACCGTGTGGACTTGCGACCTGACTGCCCGCTATGTCGCTATCAACGCCGACTACCGGAGTTGAACTTCGACTCGCCGCCGTCTGCGCCCTCGTGGATCGCGACGGGCGCGTACTGCTTGCGCGGCGACCAGCAGGAAGGCGGCGGCTCGCTGATCTCTGGGAGTTTCCCGGCGGCAAGATCGAGCCAGGCGAGACACCGGAAGAGGCGCTGAGCCGCGAGCTCCAGGAGGAGATCGGGATTGAAGTCGCGCAGAGTTGCCTCGCCCCCTTTGCCTTCGCGTCCCACGCCTATCCCGGGTTCCACCTGCTGATGCCCCTCTTTCTCTGCAGAGTCTGGGAAGGCGTTGTTCGCGCACAGGACGGTCAGGATCTCGCCTGGGTCAAGCCGAAGCAATTTCGGCATCATGCGATGCCGCCAGCCAACGCACCACTTGTGGCCATGTTGCAGGATTGGCTCTAAACCAAAACGCGAATCCGGCAATTGACGCCTGACCTGCCGTCATCCCGAGCGTGCAGGCGCGCGTCCACACTGCCAAGGCCTCAGTCGGCCCGTCCGGAAGTTTGCCAATGCGCAATGGGCTGTACGTAACCATCCACTCGGGACCATTTCATTCCCGGGTGCGGTTGATTCGGGCTCGTGGGGTCTGAACATCTCGTTTTCGGACCGCCAATTGGAGGCCATGCCTGGTTTGCCCCTGAACACCTCGGTGGCGGAGGTTGTGTTACGGCTTGCGAGGCCGGAGGAACGCCTTACCTGGGACCGTCTGATGGCCGAGCGCCGCGAGCTCGGCTTCCTGCGTCTTAAGGGGTGTGGGCGACGGAATGTTGCGGTCCTGGAGACGCATTGGGTTCCGTTGGCGGGGGCTGGCAGGCAAGCGCGCCGTAGTGCGTTCCGCGGGACCGGTTGATCGGCTGGAGGCCTTCGCAACAGTATCAGACATCCGGACACTTGGCGTTGAGACAAGTTGCCAGAGCGCAACGCAAGGGGTTGAATTTCCCAGTATTTGCGGGAGAGAAGAGCGCTTTCTGCGAACCGCTCTCCTTTTCAGAGCTGCTGGAATTCAATGACTGGCAAAACGCGGCGACGTCTTGCCCTGCGGTTCCGAATGACCTGCTGGAACGCGAACTCTTCTATTGCACACACCGTTGCAGCCGTGCCCGCACGTCAAGATTATTGTCGGAAGTCCTGAAGTCTGAGTATGAGTTGGTTGCACCTTGCGGCGAGCAATACACGCCTGCAGTAGCTTCCGGAACTGTGCGCCTTCCCGAATCCGGGGAGCTGTCTTGTCGGCGGAATGCTCCGCCGCCTGAGTGACGACTGGAACGCAACAGACGGTCATCCGCTGAGACTGGCGGAGACCTTCGTGGATCCAGAGGAGCACCACGGAACGGTGTACTGGACCGCGACCTGGGCGCCAGTGGGACTCACCAAGGGCCATGCCGCGGCCGGGGCGGCTACATGGATCCACATGGAGAAATGAAAAACAGGCTGCTCCCGGGGTTCAAGGGTGCCAAGCACTTCATACTTGGTCCCCGATACGGTCCGCCGAAAGTACATTCGACCGTGCGGGCAGAACGGTCAGCACTTCGGACTTCCGGACGAGCGTCAGCCCACGAGATCGTAGATGATGGTCGCGATGTCCGACTCGAGGGGAAACGACAGCATACCAAGCACAGAATACCCGAGAAGCCACGGCAGGAGGTAGAAGCGGATCAGGAAGAAGAACCAGGCGACAAACAGGGGCACCACGGGTTCGATCAGGAAACCCGGTGTCACGGGACGGAATACACGCAGGACCGGGTCGGTCATGCGAACGAATATCCGCATGAAGAAAAAATCCGAGTTGATGGGCAGAAAAATATTCATCGCCGACCGCCCGATCAACGTCCACATGATCGCCCCGAGTGCATAGTCGAGCAGGATCACCCAAACGGGAAGGTGTTCAAGCATCGCGGAAAGGGCCTCCCGAGGCTGCAGTCCGCCGGGCGCGGCATCCGGCCACCATAAAGGAAGAGCGGGGGCGGAATAGTGCTTCCGCCCCCGCTAACTATGCGTTCAGGCTCCCAGGGGCCTGCAGAAATCGCGCGCGGCTGCGCCCCGCGCGATCGAGCCTATTGCGTGCCGAGGATCGTCGGGCCGGTCGGGTCTCGGGTCTCGTCAACCATGGCCTGCATCTCCTCGTCCGGCGCCTCCGTCGCCAAGCTTACGACAACCATGACGACGAGGCCGACCGGCATCCCGATCATGGCGAAGCGAAGATGGTCGATCGCCCAAAGCGGCTCCATGCCCGCGAACCGCACCAGATAAAGGTAGAAGCTGCCAGCCACGAACCCGGAAATCATGCCCCAGACTGCCCCGGTTCGGTTGGCCCGCTTCCACCAGATACCCAGCACCATCGGGAAGAACAAGCCAGAAGCGGCGAAACAGAAGGCCCAGGCCACTGCGCCGAGGATGCCCGTCAGATTCAGCGATGCGATCAACGCAGCAAGCGCGCCAATCACAAGCAGCAGAACCCGCGCGACAACAAGCCGGATCCGCGTGTCGGCCTGCGGATCTATGATCTTGTAGTAGAGATCGTGGCTCAGAGCGTTCGCGATGGCCAGCAGAAGGCCGTCCGCCGTCGACATGGCCGCCGCCATTCCTCCCGCGGCCACCAGGCCGGAAATCACGTAGGGAAGTCCGGCAATTTCCGGCGTCGCCAGAACGACGATGTCCGGCCGCATGAAGAACTCGTTCAACTGAAGGATTCCGTCCCCGTTGTGATCTTCGAGGTGCAGCATCTGCACGTGGCTCCAGTTCTTCACCCATTCAAGGTTCTGAACCGCCTCGATGGACTGCCCGATTACCGCCGTCGGCAGGTTCGGGTCGAGAAGCTGGAGCTTCGTCAGTGTCGCAAGCGCAGGCGCCGTGAAATACAGCAGAAAGATGAAGAACAGCGACCACGCCACCGACTTGCGCGCCTGGCGAACGGTCGGTGTAGTGAAGTACCGCATCAGGATATGCGGCAGGGACGCCGTTCCAGCCATCATGCAGATCGCGAGAGTAACGAACTTCCAGGAATCCAGGCCGCCCTGTGGATCGAAGTGCGGAGTCGACAGGATCCGCACGCCGCCGAAGGGAGCCGGCTGGAGCGCCGCTGTCCCAAGACCGACAATCGGCTCAAGCTCCTTGATCCGGAGCGCTGCGTCACCGTAGCTGAAATGCGGGATGATGCCAAAGCCCTGCACGTTCGACATCCAGATGACGGGAACGAGATAGGCGATGATCAACACGATGTACTGTGCGACCTGGGTCCAGGTAACCCCCCTCATGCCTCCGAGCATTGAGCACAGCAGGATGCCGAGGAGGCCGAACCATACGCCGATTCCGAACGGGATGTCGAGAGCCCGAGACGCAATGGTGCCCGTCGCGTTGATCTGCGCCGTCACATAGGTGAACGACGCGACCACGAGTACGACCATTGCAAGGAATCGAGGGAGATTGCCCCCATAACGGGTGCCAATGAAGTCCGGAACCGTGTAACAGCCGAATTTGCGCAGATAAGGTGCCATCAACGCGTTCACGAGAACGTAGCCGCCCGTCCAGCCGACCACGAACCCGAGATACGGATACCCGCCAAAGTAAATGCCGCCGGCGAGCGCGACGAACGATGCTCCGGACATCCAGTCCGCGGCGGTTGCCATGCCATTGTATAGAGCCGGCACCTGCCGCCCCGCGACGTAGTAGGCATCGACCTGCATTGTCCGGGACAGCCAGCCAATCGCGGCGTAGATCACCAACGTAAACAGGAGGAACAGAATCCCGATCACCCTGGCGCTCGCGCCAATCGCCTCGAGAATGGCCATCAGTCCGAAGAAAACGAGGAAACCGAGTGTGTACAACGCATACACCCGGCCAAGATTGTCGAGGAAGTACCGGCCTCGATCCGTTTCCGAAGTGGACATGTCGTCCTCCACTACTCTGCGTGAGCGCCGTACTCATCGTCAATGGAATCTTGAATCAGGTTCTGGATGACTATGAGCAGGACGAATACGATGAGCGAGCCTTGTACCACGAAGTAGTAGCCAAGCTCAAAACCCAAGAAGCTGAGTGCGTTCAGGCTCCCTGCGAACCAAGGGAAAACAATTGCGAAAAGGAACCAGATTACAAGCACGACGAAGGTCAGGGTCCTGGTCTTCGACCAATGAACTTGGCGCTTTTCCGGCGAGTGAGGTTCTGCTGATTGTTGGGACACCTATGCCTCCATTCTGATGGCCCCTCATGGAGCCTGCCTTTGACGAAAAACAGCAGGGAGCGTGATATCCAGCGCCAAGTGTGGTAATCAGAGAAGGAACGGTTGAGATACCGCCACCCGGGAGTTTTCTACTTCCCGGTTGCGGCGACGGCCGCTCCGCCGATGTTCCGCGCCAGGCAGGCTAGCCGCCATTTCCGCCAGGTGGGATAGTATCAAAGTCGGCCTTGGCAAGCAAACATTTGCTCGAAAGAACCCACAAGGTGACCGATTGGCTCAGAATGCGCGCGATTCATCATCTTCTTATGCGTCTTCCCGCTCCGCTCGGCAGTCTCCGGGAGCGATTTGACACCCGCCCGATCGACAACGTGGAGGCCTTGACGCATTTCGTGCACACCCGCTCCGCTTACGTGGCGCAAACTTCGCTCCACGGATACCTGAAGGCTCGCATGGGGACCAGTTTCCGCCAATTCTTCACGGATGACGAGTTTTCCAAGTCAATCCGTATTGCCTCGATCAACGTCTTTCTCTCCTGTCTCGCCGACCTGACCATCTTCTCGATTGCATACGCCGCCCGCGAGACAGCGGCCGACTCCGAGACTGCAGCCGCACTGGCGGAGCACTGCTACAGACATGCCGCCCACCGCTGCCTGGAACCGTCAGATTGGCAGCATGCGCCGGATGACGCCGAATCCACGTTCGCGGCGCGTGCCGCACTCACGAACTGGCTCGCAGCATCGGAAGGCGAAGCTGCCTTTTCCCGAAGCGCGCGCGACCTCGTGCGGATGGCCCCCGTAGTCGACGAGTTCAAGGACGCCGACGAGACCATCGTCTCAAACTCCATTCGGTTCCGCTGGCAGGATGTCCGGCGCCAGTTCCGGAAGCGGGCGGATCCGAATTGCCTCTGGAACGACTGGCAACGCATCGAAACAGGTTGATGGCCTCGATTCAGGCGGCCCGGCAGGGTATCATCAGGCGGCAAACACCTCTGAACAACGTCGGGATGAATCCTACATCATGAGCGATACTGGGAATCCCAACGCTTGGAAGGCTGCCATGGAAGAGAAGCGCACCTTGTCGAAATACGGAATTGGCCAGATCGTTCGGCATCGCATTTACCCCTTCCGCGGTGTAATCTACGATGTCGACCCTAAGTTCCAAAGCACTGAGGAGTGGTGGAATTCGATCCCGGAGGACGTGCGGCCCCGCAAGGATCAGCCTTTCTACCACCTGTTCGCTGAAAACGCCCACAGCTACTACATGGCCTATGTTTCGGAGCAGAACCTGGTGCTCGATAAGACAGGAGAACCTGTGGATCATCCGGATTTAGGCACAGTGTTCGACCGCCACGCGGACGGCCACTACGAGATCAACCCATCGCGCGTGAATTGAGCCGCGTGGCCCGCCGCCCCCTCCCCTGCGAAATGGGACAAACGGCGAATCGCCCGACTGACTGCAGTACGAGGCACATGTGCCCGCGGCACTCTGCGAAAGTATGGGCGGCGAAACCCTGCCCGGGACGCCCCACACCCCGGCGAGAGCACGGCATATGAGACGCCGCCAGCGGTGCAAGCCGCGGGCTGCCTTTTACCCACAAGTCTTGTCCGGGCGCAGCCTCTGATACAAGTTGCTGGTGCGGTCCATCCGGATGAGTCTTTCGTAGGTCTGCGCGGCGACCGCAAGGCGCGTATATCCCTCCCAGATTTTCTCGTGGCCTGGCCACGGATCGTTTTTGCGGTTGAGGTATCCGCCGAGCATGGCCATGGTGAGCACCGCCAGCCCGAGATTGCCGGGCGCGGGCAGCTTGCGGTCGCTTGCGAAGTCTTCGAGCGCCATGATCTCGATGTCGGAGAACAGGATGTCTGCCGGCAGTTCCGGAGTATCGCGGCCCATCATCGTCATCGCCGTCAAGCGCCATGCGATGACCGCGTTGATGGTTACGGCCCGCTCGATGCGATCGCCGGTGCGATGACCGAGGTATTCGACCTTGCAGCCTGATTTCAGGACCCGGTGCCAGTCCTCGATGCGCCAGCGCAGGCGATACCATTTGAGGATCCGCTCCGCATCGCGGTCCGAGGCCACCGGCAGGCTGGTCAGCAGGAACCATTCGAGGGGCTTGTCCCCGTCCGGCGGCTCCGGCTCGTGAACATGCACCAGGTTCAGGCGGATCGGCGCCTCGTTCCGGAAGTTGCTCGTCTCGGGCGGCGGTAGCTCGACCGCACTCCAGCGCAACTCGACAACTGCCTTGCGTGCGTCCCGCTTCCCGCGCGCCTTCTGCCGTCGGGTTCCCCGGCGCGCCGAGCTGCGCGCCACATGGATCTCGAGCTGCTTGCGCACGGGTTGCGCCTGCGCCACATCGAAGAGCTTCGGCTGCTTGCGTCCGAGCGACCGGTTGTGCTTCGCGCGCACCAGCAGGTCGACGGTGCCGAGGCGGCGCTGCTCGACAAACAACTCGAACAAATCGCCCTCCCGGTCCGCAATCGACACCGGGCGCACACCGTCCAGTTCGCGGGCCAGCCGGTCGCAGTCCTGCAGTCCGCGCACCCACCGCTGCGTCTTGCGCTCTTCGGGCGGCTTGTCCCGCTCCGCCGCACCGTCCGGCGCGTCGTACTGGATGTGCGGAACTCCCAGCGGAATGCCGTCGCCATTGACCGCCAGCATCGAGTGCATGTGCAGCCCCAACGTTCCCGAAGATCCCTTGTTCCGGCCGATCAGCCCAAGTCCCGCGCAGCCGGGATGCTCGGCGAAGTTCAGATCGGTTCCGTCCTGGATGCACAGAACCACGTCCGCCCCCTGCATCCGTTGCAGCGTGCGTGCCCGGTGCGGCGCCAGGATGTTCGTCGGCGACACCTCTGAATCCGCCGGCTGGTCGATCATCCGGTAGTAGCCCACCACCATCGCCTTGTCCGATTGCGCGGCCGCGGGAAAGGACGACATCGGGTGGTCGGCCTGAACCGCGGCGCTCCTCACCAGCCGCCTGCTCAACCGTATATCGCCAAGAGGCGCCGAACCAAACTCGTTTTGCGCCCATTGCTCGCGATCCAGGCCGTCTCCGACGCAGATCGCCGGAACCGGCGCGCGCTCCGGGATCCCCAGCTGCCGACGCCAGTTCGCGGCCAAGGGAACCACCCACACCGACTTCACCGGCACCTGGGCACCGCTCGCCGCAAATCGACCGCGGCCGGCCGTCTCGCCGACACGGATCCAGTTCGACGCGGCAAGGCTGGCGCCGCCGTGCCTCGCAGGATCGAGAAAGGTTTCTACCAGCAGCGGCCGGTACCCGTAGTGCTGCTCAAAGTCTTCCCCCAGACGCCGCAGGCACAGACCCAGCGCCTTCGAGGCCAGGTTCCGGCAACTCACGGACGGACGGATCAGGAACCGGCTCAGTCCCACCACCCGATGCAACTGACGCTTGCGCAAGGCCGCGTCCCAGCCGATCCACTGGTCCCGCGCCGCCAGCGCCAGTGCCGAGGCCGCAAATCCCAGAGCCCCCAGAACGCCGTGATCCGAAACAATCAGATAGCGAAGCTGCGCTCCCGCATGCCGCACCACCCCGCGAGGATGCTCCCGCGCGATCAACTCGTTCCAAACCCGGCGCTCGCCATCGCCAACCACCAGCACAAGCGACAACCCCTCCACTGCGTCGACACGCGAAGGAACTCCCTCGGGAACCGGAACCGGGTGCCCAAGCCCGCGAGGCGCGCCACCGCCGCCGCCATTGCGCGGTGCAGGCAGCGTGATCCGCCCTCGTTCGTCAAGCGTTCGCAGCGCCTTCATGCAGCTCGCCTGTTGCGGCCGGCCAAGCGCATCGTAGAATCCGAACTCTTCGCACACCCGGCGGCCGAGCGCCGTGCGATTGGCAAAACTCTCCGCAGCCGTCAGCAACCGGATGCGGGCCTCGCCCGCAGCACTGGTAACGCTTTCGAGAATGCGGCTCTGCTCATACATGTCTCATAACATGCACCCGATTTCAGGCCGTGTCAAGCGAAGAGTTATGTAGCAAGGGCAGGCCGCGGGAGGGCGGGGGCACCGGATGAGGCGGCCGGCCAAGATCCTTCCGCTGCGCCGCCAGCAATCCAGAGCGGCCCCACCCGTCGCCTTCGAGCGCAGTGAATTCCGGGCTCTCCTGTCAGTCTACGGCCGCATGGTCTCGAGCGGAGAATGGCGGGACTACGCCTTGGACTTCGAGGCCGATTTCGCGCAATTCGCCGTGTATTCCCGCAGTTCCGACTGCCCTGTCTACCGAATTGAGAAGCGCCGGCAACTGGCCCAGCATCAGGGAATCTACACCCTCATCGGAAGCGATGGCCGAGTCCTCCGAAGAGGCACGAAGATCGAGCGCATCCTCGGCTGGTTCGAGGCCGACACTTCCAGCAGCGCGTCCGTTCTGCCCTTTGACAAGCGCGGCCGCAGGGCGAAGCCGGGCTCGCAGCTCATGTTTCTCGCTTGCGACGAGACCGGCCGGTCCCACGCGCCTGCTTCGCCGCGATCAACTCCTGCGCCTCCGTCATCGTGACGAGGCCCGGATCCCGTGCCTTCGGGATCGACGCGGATACACTACCCCACTTCACGTACGGCCCGTAGCGGCCATCGAGTATGCGCACGGGACCACCTTCCGGATGCTCCCCCAGTTCCCGCAGCGCCACCGCATTCCTCCCCTTTCCCCGGCGCGCCTCACGATCTGCAATCAGCGCCACGGCCCGATTCAGGCCCACTTCCAGAACGCTCTCATCCTTGGGCAGGTTTGCGTAGACGGTACCGCACCGGACGAAGGGGCCGTAGCGCCCAATGCCCACCTCTATCGCAACCCCTGTCTCGGGATGCGCGCCCAACGCACGAGGCAACGCCAGATACTGCTGGGCGGTCGCGAGATCGATACCGTACGGATCGCTCTCGGGCGGGAGGCTAGAGCGTTTCGGAGGCAGCGTTCCGAGCTCCAGGTAGTATCCGAAAGGCCCCTTGCGCACGAGGACATGCGTGCCGGAATCATCCTTGCCGAGATCGCGGTCGCCAAGCCAATCCGGCTCTCCCTCGGCCGCCGCCTCGAGGGAGCGGACGAATTGGCAATCCGGATAGCGATCACAGCCCAGAAACAGGCTGCTCCGGCCGGGACGGAGCGCGAGGCGACCTTCGAGGCATTTGGGGCAGACACGGGGATCCACCCCATCGCTCCGGGGAGGGAACAGCACCGGCTCCACCACCGCCTCAACTCCCGAGATCGCCTCGCGCACGCCCAGCTTCGTGGCCGCCGCGACGGCTGGCTCGAAATCGTTCCAGAAAGCCTCCAGCACGCCAATTCTCGTGGCGCGCCCGCCCGAGATCTCGTCCAGCTCCCGCTCAAGCTCCGCCGTGAAGTCGTACTGGACGTAACGCGAGAAGTGCGCCTCGAGAAATCCGACCGCGAGCCGGCCGAGAAACGTAGGGATGATGGTCCGCTTCGAGTCCTCCACATAGCCGCGCTTTCGAATCACGGTCAGGATCGTGGCGTAGGTCGAAGGTCGGCCAATTCCAAGGTCCTCCAGCCGCCGTACCAGGCTCGCCTCCGTGAATCGGGCAGGCGGCTTGGTGAAGTGCTGCTGCACATCGGGATCGCCGTCCCGCTCCGGCCGATCCCCCTGGGAGAGCGGAGGCAGCCTCCGTTCCGGATCCCGCCGTGCGACCGAATGCTCTTCGGATTCGCCGTTCTCCTCCTCGGAACTGTCCGTTCCCTCCTGGTAAAGGATGCGAAATCCTTCAAACCGAACCACTTGCCCGCTTGCCCGCAAACGGGCAGATGGCACGCTTGCCGGAGCCTTCGAATCTCCCGAGGCCAGAGCGTTGACACTGACCGTGGTTCGCTCCAGCTCGGCGTCCGCCATCTGGCTTGCCACCGTCCGCGCCCAGATCAGCCGGTACAGATCCTTCTGTTCCCCGGGCAGGCGGGACAGTTGGTCCGGAAGGCACCGCGGGTCCGTCGGACGAATGCACTCATGTGCCTCCTGAGCGTTCTTGGCCCGCGAGCGGTATCGACGCTCCCGCTTCGGAACAAACCTGCTGCCGTAAGATTCGACAACCAGAGCGCGCGTTTCGGACACCGCCTCCGGGGCCATATCCACACCATCCGTTCGCATGTAGGTGATGAGCCCCGCCTCGTAGAGCGTCTGCGCAACGCGCATCGTCTGAGCCGCCGAGAGGCGAAGCTTGCGGCTGGCCTCCTGCTGCAGGGTCGAGGTGATGAAGGGAGCGGCAGGCTTCTGTCGCACCGGCTTCGCCTCCACCGACTCCACTTCGAAGACATCGGCTTCCTTCAGGATCCGCTCCGCCACACGCGCGCTGGCTTCGTCCGGCAGACTGAATCGGCCGATTTTCCGGCCCCCCAATTCAACAAGTCCCGCCCGGAATACCGCTCCCTGAGCGGTACGGAGCGCTACGAATGCAGACCAGTACTCACGAGGCTTGAAGAATTCTATTTCTCGTTCGCGCTCGACTGCAAGACGCACGGCAACCGACTGAACCCGGCCAGCGGAGCGTGCACCCGGCAGCTTGCGAAGAAGGACCGGAGATAGCCGGAATCCGACAAGGTAGTCCAAGGCTCTGCGGGCGAGATAGGCCTCGACGAGATCGCGGTCAACTTGCCGCGGCGATTCGAGGGAGGCTCGCACGGCCTCGCGGGTAACGGAGTGGAAGCTGATCCGCTCCACGAGTGTGTCCTTCCGAAGCGCCTTCCTCTGCCGGAGAGTCTCGACCAGATGCCAGGAGATCGCCTCGCCCTCGCGGTCCGGATCGGTTGCGAGAACGAGTCCATCGGCCCCGCGAAGCGAGGTCGCTATTTCGCTCAGCCGTTTGTCCGCATCCCGGTCGACCTCCCAAACCATTCGGAAGCCGTCATCCGGAACCACCGAATCGCTCTTTTCCAGCAAGTCGCGAACATGGCCGTAGCTCGCGACAACACGGTATCCCGATCCGAGATACGAACTGATGTTCTTGGCCTTGGCTGGCGATTCGACGACAACGACCTTCATGGCTTCCTCGATTCTCGGCGGAGGGGGCGAATTCAGCGGAACAGCAGCGGGACCGCCGCTCCGGACAGCGGAGCGGCTAAACAATTTGGATCCGGTACAGCCCGGAAGTGCCGGCAAAATTGCTCGGTTCCCGGACAGATCGGATTCGCTGCCCATCGCACGCGCATGGAGGGTAGTCTCCCGGTTCGGCCCGCAATCGGATTCCGCCCGAGGGCGGCGGTGTCCCCCAGACGCGCGTTCATTCAGGCTGTCCCCCCGCCCCATCGCTGTCAAGCCGCCCGGCCAGCATTCCGCGCGGGAAGAATTCCATCCTCGATATAGGGGCTCGACGGTATACTTCAAGCCAAGAGGCCCGAGGTCGCGAACGGGAATCAGGAATGTCAGGTATTTGGCTACCCGCTGCGTCGGAAGTCGAAGCCGCAGGGCCGGCGGCGCTTCTTGCCGCATTGCCCACCGTATCCATCGATCTGGAGACGACGGGACTACACCCCAAGCGCGACCACATCGTGCAGATCGGCGCGGTCATTGTCATCGACGGGCAGGTTGACCGAGAGGAAGCAATTGATTTCTTGGTGAAACCGCCAGTTCCAATTCCGGCGAAGTCTTATGAAGTGCATCGAATTTCAGACGAATCCGTAGCTGAAGCTCCGGGATTCCGGGAAATTCTCCCCCGCCTGCAGGAATTTTGCGGACCGAGGACGCTGATCGGCTTCTCGCTCGAATTCGACTTGGCCATGCTCGCGGAGGAGTCCGCTCGCCTCGACCTTCCCTATTACGAGCCGCCCTGGCTGGACATACGCCTTCTGGCAGCCGGCCTCGGACGTCAAACGCTCGAGTCCCTTGACGAACTTGCCAACCGCTACGGCGTCTCGCCTGCGGGCCGGCACAGCGCCCTCGCCGATGCGCGAATGACGGCCGAGGTCTACCTGAGAATGCTGCCCGACCTTCGCATTGCAGGAATTCGCACGTACGGCCAGGCGCGGGCAATGCAGGAGTCCGTCTCCCGGTCCCTGCCCCAGTCCGGGGCAGAGGAGTGGCGCCTCGCGAGGGAAGAGCACACCCTTGCCAGGCACGACGATGAACACGCTTCCATCGTGAGCGCATCGGTGGACGGTTTCATCTTCCAGAGACGCCTCCGGGATCTCATGCAGTCTCCGGCAATAACCATCGGCCCGGACAAGACGCTGCGAGATGCCGCACAGCTGATGGGCGAGCACAGAATTTGCAGCCTTGTCGTCCTGGACGAAGGGCAAACCGGCATCGTGACCCATGCCGATATCGTGCGAGAGTTGGCGAAGCGTGGTGACGGAGCAGCCCGCTGCCGCGTCTCGGATGCCTGCTCAAGGCCGCTTGAGGCGATGTCTCAGGATGTGCGTCTCTATCGTGCCGTGGCGCGCATGGCCAGGCACAAGCGCCGACACATGGGCGTAACCGACGACTCCGGCGCACTCAGGGGGATGATCTCGCTCAAGACGATCCTGCGCGACCGATCGCTTGCGACGCTGGCGCTTGGCGACCGCATTGAGACGGCCTCGAATGCTCGCGAACTCGCATCTGCACTGAGCCAATTGCCGCGAACCGCGAGCGGGCTGTTTGGCGACCGGCTCGACGGGCGCGAGGTAGCCGAAGTAATCAGCATCGAAGGTCGCGCCCTCACGCGGCGTGCGGCGGAGCTCGCCGAGGCACGCATGCATGAGGACGGACTTGGCCCGATGCCGGCTCCATGCTGCCTCCTGGTACTTGGCTCCGCGGGCCGCGGCGAGAGCATGCTGGCGCCCGACCAGGACAACGCCCTGATCATCGACGACGGATACGACGGAAACCTCGACAGCCCGGATGACTGGTTCAGCATCTTCGGCACGCACTTGAATGCAATCCTTGATGAAGGCGGTATTCCGTTCTGCAAGGGCGGCGTCATGGCGCGGGAACGCAGTTGGCGACGGACTCGGCGGGAGTGGGAGGCACAGATCGACGAATGGGTTGCCAGCCCGAAGCCGGAGCACATCCTCAATGTCGATATCTTCTATGACCTGTCCCCGGTTCATGGGGACAGGCAGTTGGCGAATCTGGTGGGAGAGCATGCATGGGAGGTGGCGGCCGCAACGGCCTCCTTTGCGCGGGCAATGGGCCAGAATGCCGTGCAGCACCAGCCGCCCATCGGGTTGTTTGGTCGAATTCGGACCGATCACGAAGGACGCGTAGATCTGAAGGGCGGAGGATTGCTGCCGATCGTATCCGCTGCGCGCGCAATGGCTATTCGCCATGGCATCCAGGCGACGCCCACAAAGGAACGCCTAACGCGCGCATTCGCTTCCGCGAGCGGAAGCCCGGCCGACCTCGAAGGCTTGGTGTCCGCCCACGAATATCTGGTCAGGAGCATACTCAGGCAGCAGATCGCAGATATCGCGGCGGGGCGCGCCAAGGTCGACAATTCGGTTGATGTGCGCAATCTGAGCCGAATGCAAAGGCGCGCGCTCGCGGATGCGCTGCAGCGAGTATCGATCCTCGCGGACATTCTTCCAACCGTCCTCGGGGGCAATTGACGGCGCGTCCGACTCTCAGTAGCCAGCTTCCATGTCCACCGTCGGCAAGGCCTCGCCTGCTTCAAAGCGCCGAATCAGGCTGGCCGCAACCGCCGCCGCCGCCCGTGCCGATAGCGGGGCAGCGACATGGGGCGTGATCAGAATGCGCGGATGACCCCAGAACGGATGCGCCTCCGGCAACGGCTCGACGGCGAAGCAATCCAGAACAGCACCCGACAACTGACCCGAACTGACCGCTGCCAGCAGGTCTTCCTCGACAACTTGGGGACCGCGCCCCACGTTTACGAACCCGGAGCCGACCGGCAATTGCCCGAACAGCAGCCGATCAAACAGGGCCTGCGTGGATTCCGTCAGGGGCAGCAAGTTGACCAGGATCCCTGTTCCGCGAAGGAATTCGCCGAGTTCGCCATCGCCGGCAAAGCACCGAATGCCCGGAATGCGACGGCGCCGTCGTGACCAGCCCGATACTCGGAACCCTGTGGCGGAGAGCGCTTCCGCAGCGTTGCGGCCGAGCGCGCCGAGCCCCATGACGCCAACGCTTCGTTCGGCGGCGGTGCAGGGAACCGGGGACCTCCAGACCCGGTTCCTGCAGTCTGCGATGATGTCCGGCAGATCGCGGTGAAGCGCGAGAACCGCGAGGAGGACATACTCGCGCATGCGCGCCGCGAGAGGCTCTCCACCGAGCCGAAAGACAGGAACGTCCATCGGAACCGTCGGGTCCTCAAGAATGTGGTCGACGCCCGCAGCGAGAGAAACGACGCACAGAAGTCGCGGCAGCGTTGCAAGCCAGCCGTGCGACGGCATCCAGACTGCCGCATGGGATACGCGATCTGCGGGCAACGATTCGTCGAGGACCCGGCAAGCGATTTCCGGCAGAGCCTCCTGCAGCCGGTCGCGCCACTCGCCCGAATCGAGACCTTCAACATGCACAGCAACTAGCATCAATGCCCCCTTGCAATGATCGGGAACCGGAATAGCCGACCATTGCGCAGCCGATGATTCCGTGAGTGCCCGCCACTCCCTGCGCGGAATTGGCGCACCCCCCCCGCCGTACCGGCAACTGTGGACTTCACCGCATCACGCGGCTAGGTTTCATCGGTATCATGGCTGACGCAAAGAAACCCAATTCCCTGCCCTGCAAGCTTGGGGCGCTACTCTTGGCTGTCTCACTTTCCTTGCCGGGCTGTAGCATGCTGGCCCGACATTCGGACCGCCAGCCATCTTCGACCAGCAATATTTGCCGGATCTTCGCGGAACGTCCGCACTGGTATCGGGCTGCTCAGGCGTCGGAGTCGCGCTGGGGGGCGCCGGCGTGGCTGCAGATGGCCATCATCTGGCGCGAATCGGGATTCCGTCAAAGCGTTCGCCCGGCGCGTACCTACCTGCTTGGGATCGTCCCCTGGGGCCGGCAATCGAGTTCCCACGGCTTCACACAAGCGGTCGACGGAACTTGGAAGTGGTACATGGATTCGACAGGGAATCGTGGCGCAGAACGCGATGACTTCGCGGATTCCGCGGACTTTGTTGGCTGGTACGTCCAGAAGACCAACCGGTCGAACGGTATCGCAAAGACTGACGCCTACCGGAATTATCTTGCCTACCATGAGGGGCATGGCGGCTATCGCAAGGGCACCTACCGAAACAAGCCGCCTGTCCTGAAGGCAGCTGCAGAGGTCGAGAGCATGGCCCAGCGCTACCGGCAACAGCTCAGGAGTTGCGAATCCCGACTCGGCTGAATGGGCCCACAGTGCATGCCTGCCGCACGGCGGCCGCAGATTCGCCCGGGACCGCGCTGACCAGCGATCGGCAAACTGCTAGAGTGTCCGGGGGACCATACCTCTGGACCGTGGCGCCGGCATAGCTCAGTGGTAGAGCAGCGGTTTTGTAAACCGCTGGCCGGGGGTTCGAATCCCTCTGCCGGCACCAATTTTCCCGATCGAATGCAAAACGTCTGGAGTGCCCAGTTCGAAGCGGAGTCCGAATCTGCACGTTATCGGGCACCGCTCTTGGCGATGCTATGCACGGCGCTCCCATAGGGCACCGCGCATGGTCGCCCGCGCGCACTTTGGGCGCTGGAATCGTGCCTTCCCCCAGCGGTGTATTGCCCAAGCGTCACTCCTCCCGACCTCGCGACCTGAGGTAGGATCGCAAAGTCGGCGCTTCCGGCCCGTCCGAGGAAAGGGCGAGCGCATAGGCCTGCACGGCAAAGAAGCAGGCCTCATCAGCCCGTCCCTCGGCATCGATCGCCTGGGCCGCCTCCCAGTAGAGGCGTGCCAGCAGTTCCTCGTCGCCCTGCTCGTGCGCAGAGAAGATCCTTCGTTCAAGCGCCTCCCGGTGCATTTGACGCCGTCCTGCGGCGATGTCAGGACATCATCCGTTGCGCCACCCAACGGTGGAATTCGTGCGTCGGCGGATCCATCACCGGGGAAAAGATCCCGCCATCAAATCCCTCGGCGTGTCTGCCACGCTGCATTCCTTCCACGACACCGATGTCTTCTTCAAAAATGTGCCGCCATTGCGCTTCGTTCTCCCGGCGCAAGGCATCGAAAGCGGAGCCCAGCGATTCTTCCTGCGCATACCGGATGGACACTCTCTCGAGCGTGCGTTCGGGACCCTTGGGGCAGAGCAGAATGGCGTACACATGATCGCGGTGCACACCAAACAGCACGTTGGGGTAGAACGACACGTACTCTGCCGCCCTATCCCACTTTGGCGCGATGCCGGCAAAATTTCCGAATTTCAGAGATCCGTCGCCTAGCCTGGGATTGTAGACAAGCGTTCCCTGACCCGAGAAGCTCCCTTCCTCGATGATGTGGTAATGATCCTCAAGGCGTGAATAGGCGTTCAAGCCGGGATGAACCCACGGCAGATGGTAGCTCTCGCAGTAGTTCTCTACCGCGAGCTTCCAGTTGCACGCGATGTCCAGCGTGAATCGGGAGCCGCTCTCCGGCTTCCAGTCCGGCCTCTCAAACTCCGCCCAGCGCTCCATCAAGGCTGCCGCGTGCTGCTCGAAGGGCGGAGCGTTCTCGGCAACATTGACGAATACGACATCGCGCCATACATGGCTTCGCACCTCGATCAGCCCCAATTCGTTCCGTCGAATGCCCGGATGCAGGTTGCGGCCGGGACCACCGACATGGGGTGTAGAAACAAGCCTTCCATCGAGACCGTAGCACCAGGAATGGTACGGGCAGCGAATCGCCCCTTTGATCCTGCGGGGCTCGTCCACAAGAATCATCCCGCGATGTCGGCAGACATTCTGAAACACGCGCAGCACACGAGACCGGTCCCGCAAGAGGAGAAGCGGCATGCCTAGAAAATCAACCGGCTTCGAATCGCCCGGCTCCGGCACCTCGCTTGCAAAGTCAAGGGCGCCCCATGTGTCAAAGAAGAGCGCTCTCTTCTCGGCTTCATACACCTCGGCGTCGATGTAAAACGCACTCGGAAGGCCTCGAGCCGTCGAGACATCGGCCTGGACCGAGGAGAGATCAAAGGCGGGCTCCGCGTGAGCGTGCCTGACTTCCATGTCCATCTCTTCATCCTTCTTCGTCGAGCAAATACTGTCCTTCTTGATGCGGCACTCCCGGGGCGGAGTCAAGGGGGGAATCGCGTCAGGCCGTGCCCCAACCGCGACAACTACATTCGGACTTGCCCGGAATCGCTCGATGGTACTTCCCACTGCGGACAGTTGCTCGAAGTGCGCTGGAATGCGATTGTGCCGGGATCCACTCGAATCGGCACTTCCATCCGCGAATTTGGCGTACCCAACCTTTCCACGGTGCGGCTCGACTTTCGGTATGACTTCGGTTCGTGTCCCCGCGTCCCGCAAGCACGGAAATGAGCATGACCAATCCGGAGAAACGACTTTGCGATTTCCGTGTCCTGACGTTTGACACCTTTGGAACGTTGATCGACTGGGAGACCGGAATCTGGGAGGCGCTCGCACCGTTGCGCAGCCGCCTCTCCCAGCCGCCGGAGCGCGATGCGGCTCTTGAAGCGTTTGCCAGAACGGAAACAGCGGCACAGCAAGCCAACCCGACGCGCCTGTACCGGGATTTGCTGGCCGATGTCCACCGGAGCCTGACAATTGAATGGAACGTGGAACCGGATTTCAAGGAATCCGCCGCCTTCGGCGCGTCCGTGCCGAACTGGCCGGCTTTCAGCGATGCGGCCGATGCCCTGACCTACCTTCGCCGTCATTTCCGCCTCGCGACCATCACGAACTGCGACCGTAGTAGCTACCAGGGAGCAAACAAGCGCCTCGGGGACCCCTGGCATTCCATCTGGACCGCCGAGGACATCGGTTCATACAAGCCGGACAGGCGTAACTTCGACTTCCTGATAGCCAGAGCGAAAGCTGAATTCGGCGCCGCCCCCGACGATATTCTGCATGTCGCACAGAGCCTCCACCACGACATCCTTCCGGCAGCCCGGTATGGCCTGCGATACACGGCATGGATTGACCGTCGCAAAGCCAACGGAGGTTATGGCGCCACCCTGCCCCCGAACACAGAGGCGAATCCGACGTGGCGCTTCTCCCGCCTGGCGGAACTTGTACGGCAACACGCGCAAGAACTGGGATAGCGACGAACTCCCGCGCAGCCTGCCATGCGCTCGACCCGTTCCTCGGCGACCACGGCACCTGGCTCGAGTAGAGAGCACGTCATACGCGTACATGGTCTCCAAACGCCGCCACCGGGCGCCCGAACATTGCACTCAGGGCCCGTCCACGAACTATCGAATCGGAAATTGTCGAGTTCTTGATTGAGCGTCTCGCGGCTTCCTGGTGGGCGCAACTCTTTGCAAGGATGACATTCGGAGTCCGTCCGACCGGCTTGCGGGGTGACCACTGCGCTTGCATGTGCGACGGTTGCGTTTCTTCGAAATCGGCAATCGAAGGGCCGGCCGGGTGCGGTATTGGGCGCTGTCGGCAAGGGACGGAAGAATGGCCGAACCGGTACAATGCCACCCTTCTCTTTGTGTGGATGCACGTGGAAGTTTGAGCGGTCTTGGCGCAGGCCTCCGGTCCGACCCCTTCGCCCGGGTGTTGCAAGACCGCCGCGGGCTCCTGGCGCTTGCGCGGATGACGGAATGATCCCGGCCAGTTTGGTGCTGATCACGGAGTGATCGGGTGGATGGTTTGAAGGGGGATTCCGCAGTATGGGTATGTCCTCTATATATAGTGAATGGACAACCCGGATGGTATCAAATATAGATACGAGGCTCTGGCTCCGTATCTTGACGAGCGGGGCCGGCGGTTGCTGGCGGCGGCCGAGGCGGGAAGCTTTGGGCGCGGCGGGATCAGGCTTGTCTCCGAGATCACGGGGGTGGCGTGTTCGACCATTGGCCGGGGACTGCGGGAACTCAGCGGGGAGACGGCGCCGAGCGAGCTCGGCCGAGTTCGCCGTCCCGGTGGCGGGCGCAAGCCGGAGACGGAGAAGCAACCGGAACTGCTGAGCGCTCTTGAGGCGCTGGTGGAACCCACGGCACGGGGCGATCCCGAACGTCCGTTGCGCTGGACCTCGAAGAGTTGCCGCCGCCTTTCGAACGCATTGAAGGAGCAGGGTTTTTCGGTTTCCCGCACGCTGGTGGGGAAGCTTCTCGTGCAGCTCGGCTACACGCTTCAGGGAAATGCGAAGACACGGGAGGGCACGGATCCTCCCGATCGCGACGGCCAGTTCGAATACATCAACGATCAGGTCGCGGACTTCCTCGCCGGCCGGCAGCCGGTGATCTCAGTGGACACCAAGAAGAAGGAACTGGTAGGAGACTTCAGGAACGGCGGCCGTGAGTGGCGGCCAAAGGGCCGGCCCGAGGAGGTCAATGTTCATGATTTCCCCGACAAGAAGCTCGGCAAGGCGGCGCCTTACGGGGTCTATGACGTGGCTCACAATATCGGTTGGGTGAATGTCGGCATCAGCCACGACACGGCTGCTTTCGCCGTGGAGAGTATCCGGCGTTGGTGGCTGCGTTTGGGACAGGAACTCTATCCCGGGGCCTCACGCCTGTTGATCACAGCCGACTGTGGCGGCTCCAACGGAGCTCGGGTTCGGCTCTGGAAGGTTGAACTGCAGGAACTCGCCCGCGAACTGGGGCTCGAGATCACGGTTTGCCATCTGCCGCCCGGAACCAGCAAATGGAACCGCATTGAACACCGCTTGTTCTCGTTCATCAGCCAGAACTGGCGCGGCAAGCCGCTGCGAACCCTCGCCACCATCGTCAGTCTGATCGGCGCCACCACGACCAGCACCGGCCTCAAAGTCTATTGCGACGTGGACGACAACGACTATCCCAAGGGCGTGGCGATCAAGGATGCCCAAATGGAGGACCTCGACATCCGGCGCGCAGAGTTCCATGGCGAGTGGAATTATACCTTCTTGCCGACTCCTCAATGCCAAGCGGTTATTTCTTGACGAACCCTCAGAGATACGGCAGCAGTTCGGCAGCAACCAGAAACGCCTTGCGCCGCCTGTCCTGCGCCGCCACCGCTTCGCTGTCCGCGCCCCATTGCTCCGACTGCCAGTCCTCATCAACCATCGACGCTGACCACGCCTCTGTCGCTGGCAGCCGCTGTCGCGCGACTGCCAGGGCCAGAACCAGCGAGCCAGAAAGCACGGTCAATTCGCCCAGCGCCGCCAGGGCAAAGTCCTGAGACGACGCCCTCGACAATTCTTCGCGAACGGCAGCCTCCAGCGCGCTCAGCGCCGATTCTGCCTGATCTATGGGACGTACTCCGACACCCGACTGGAGTTCCGCTCCGAGCGCATCGGCGGCCCACTGCATGATCGGATCCCAATTCGCCGCCTGGCGACGGACGAGTTCCGGCGGAGACCCTGCGCGATGAACAAGGAGATCCGCATTTCCGTACGACAGGATATCCCCCAAAAACGCTTCCCTATCCGGGCAAACCCGGTCGAGGGCCAGAACCGTCAAGTGTCCGATGGGACCAGCACCTGCCGCCGGCAGGGAACCGGCGCCCGTCATCTCCCGGACCAGGGCGGTTGCCAGCCGCTCGACCGGCACCCGGACCGCGGCACCACCGGGGGAGCGAAGAACGACTCCGCCTTTGCAAAGGAGATAGCCCTGCCCAGACGGGCGGATATGAACTGTCACCGCGGCGGGAACGGATCGTCCGGGGCATCCGCCTCTACCCATCCCATGCGTTTCCAGACATCGCCCATGGCCTCATCCACCGGCGCCGCCACGGCAACGGCTTCCCCGCTATCCGGATGTGGAAACTCGAGCATCCTTGCGTGAAGGAAGAGCCTGCTGGGAATCCCTTCTTCGACTGGCACCCGGTTTCCATAGAGGGCATCTCCAAGGACAGCGCAGCCGACGGAGGCCAGATGCGAGCGGATCTGATGCGTGCGCCCGGTATGGGGACGGAGCGCCAGCCAAGCGCATGCACCTCGGTCTGATACTGCCAGGGTCGCGTATTCGGTCAATGCCTCCTGCACGTCGGTATCACCCGGCGCGGCGATGCGCATGCGGCGTCTCCCAGTTCGTCGATCCGGCGCCAACGGGGCGGAAATCACGCCCGATGGGGGTGATGGCGCGCTCTCGACTGCGGCCCAGTATGTCTTGCGAACCCGTCGGTCGCGAAAGGCCGCCGCCAGACCGACTGCCGCCCTGCGGTTCAAGCCAAGAAGAAGCACACCGGAGGTGTCGCGATCGATTCGATGCACGAGTCGGGGCGAAT
Organism: Rhodobacterales bacterium; assembly: GCA_965222665.1. Taxonomy (GTDB): domain Bacteria; phylum Pseudomonadota; class Alphaproteobacteria; order Rhodobacterales; family CAZPXZ01; genus CAZPXZ01. The sequence goes on along the minus strand of CBDCUM010000012.1, from coordinate 1,360,399 downwards.
CGCCTCGGTCCCCAATCCAGGCCAACGCAATCCGGTCGACGCTCCGGTTCTGCCCCGTCCCTCCTTGCACCGCAAGGCCCACCGGCTTGTTGATCGCCAGAACGCTTCGGTCCCGAAGAAGCACAATGCGCTCGAACATCCTGACGTCACCGGGCGTCGCCGGCCGCAAGGAACGCGTCGCTCCTGCGTCCGCAGGACGCAATTGCGGCACCCGAACCCGATCTCCCCCTTCGAGCCTGCGCCTCGCCTGCGCGCGGCCACCATTTACCCGTATCTGTCCGGTGCGGAGCAGCTTGCCGATTCGCCCCTGCGGAAGGCCCTGAAACCGACTGCGGAGCCACCGGTCGAGGCGCATCCCGCCCTCGTCCTCCTCCACTCGCAACTGTTGATCGTTCATGGAAGCCGCGAGACTAGGCAGCACGCCGCAGGCACGGGGCCTCAAGAGCCCGCATGCGCCCGGAATACGCCTCTTCCGGCGGCCGCATGCAAACGCAGACTGTCACTTTATACCGTCCGCGCGGCGCCTTGCCCGGAGCCGGGACCAATAACGCAACCGCCGAATCACATCGCGCTCAAAGCCGCGCTCCGGCGGATCGTAGAACCGGCGCCTCGGAAATCCATCCGGAAAATACTCCTGTCCGGAAAACGCGTCTGGCGCATCGTGGTCGTAGCGATAGCCCTCGCCGTAGCCTGATTCCTGCATCAGTTTGGTCGGCGCATTGAGAATTCGCATCGGGGGTGGCAGGGACCCTCCCTCGGCCACGGCCTTCCGGGCCGCTTTCGAGGCGAGATAGATCGCATTCGATTTCGGCGCCGTAGCGCAGTAAACCACCGCCTGCGCGATCGCGAGTTCCCCTTCGGGAGAACCCAGAAACTCATAGGTGTCCTTTGCAGCGACTGCCTGGGAGAGTGCCGCGGGGTCCGCCAAGCCAATGTCCTCGCTCGCCATTCGCACCACACGCCGCGCGACAAAGAGGGGATCCTCACCTGCAGCGAGCATCCGGTAGAGCCAGTAGAGAGCGGCGTCCGGATCGGATCCGCGGACGCTCTTGTGAAGCGCGGAGATCAGATTGTAGTGCTCATCCTGCCCCTTGTCGTAAACGGCAGCGCGTCGGGCGAGCCTGGCAGCCAGCGCCGCGGCTCCAAGCGTATCGTCGGCATCCATCGCAAATATCTGCTCCGCGAGGTTCAGGACCGCCCGCCCATCGCCATCAGCCATTGCAAGCACCGCCTCGCGGCCTTCCGCATCGAGCGGGAGCCCCTTTCCCACCGCCGACTCAGCGCGGCGCAAGAGTTCATCCAGGGAATCCGGTCCAAGCCTCCTCAGTATGAGAACCTGGACGCGGGACAAGAGCGCCGAGTTGAGTTCGAAGGACGGATTCTCAGTGGTCGCCCCGGCAAGAATCACGGTCCCGTCTTCGACCGGCGGCAGGAAGGCATCTTGCTGGGCACGATTGAAGCGGTGGATCTCGTCGACGAAGAGAAAGGTCCCCTCCCCGGCATCGCGGCGCCGACGGGCGCCCTCGAACGACTTGCGAAGATCGGCAACACCCGAGAACACCGCGCTAAGGGGTACGAACTGGTGGCCGCTCTCTGCTGCGACGAGCCGCGCGATGGTGGTTTTTCCGGTGCCCGATGGCCCCCAGAGAACGAACGAGGCGAATGCTCCGGTATGAACCATTCGCCCGATGGGGCCGTCGGCGCCAAGAAGATGGTCCTGTCCGACGACCTCGCCAAGGGACGCCGGACGCAATCGCTCGGCAAGCGGCACAATGTAGGCCGCCGGGCAGAGCTCGTTCATCACTCTATCCGTCAAACTCCGCTGTCAGACGCCGGCCGTCCCGCTCGATCACGACCGACAGTTGCCTCCCGGTTCTGCGAATTGCGTTGGTGAGATCTCCAACCGTGCGAATTCGGTTTCCGTTGACGCCCCGAATCAAGTCGCCTGACCGCAGCCACCGGGCTGCCCTCCCCGCTGCCGAAATCACGATGACGCCCTGGATGCCCACGGATGGCACACCTAGCTCCACGGCTAGCGCTGGACTGGCGTTGGACACTTCGGCACCGGTAAACACGTTGGAATTGCGGCCGAATCGCAGCGTTTCCGGAGCCGGCTCCAGGGGAGGTATCACAAGCGGAATTTCCGCCTTGACCTCACGACCCTCCCGGAGATACGAGACCGTCGCGTCCCCTCCCGGACCCTTGACAAGCATACGGTAAATCACGTCCATCCGGGTGTGGACCGGATGCCCGTCGACAGTAAGGAGCAAATCGCCCGCCTCGATGCCTGCATCTGCGAAACCGCTGCGGTAATCGACAAGGTTGACGAGAAATCCCTGCGGACGCGAAAGGCCAACTGCGTCTGCGATTTGCTGGGTTACCTCCTGGCCGTTGATTCCCGCCCAGGGTTTGGGAATCTCCGTCTCTCCAGCCCGGGCGGAATCGAGCGCGCGCATCGCGAGATTGGAGGGCACTGCGAATCCGATACCGTCGGAACCGCCCGAGCGGGTCAGTATGGCAGTGTTGATTCCCACCAGCCGTCCGGATGCATCGATCAGGGCACCCCCGGAATTGCCCACATTGATCGCAGCGTCGGTCTGGATGAAATACGTTCCCTCACCATTGCTCCGGGCCAGAGCAGACACGATTCCAGAAGTCACCGTCTGGCCTACGCCCAGAGGATTGCCAATTGCGAGTACGAAGTCGCCGATCTCAAGCTCGTCCGCATCCCGCATCTCGAGTGCCGGCAGATCCTCCTGAACATCCTCAAGCTGAAGTACGGCCAGATCCGAGACAGAATCCGACAGGAGAATGGCAGCGGAGTACTCCCGGCGGTCCGCGAGCACGACCCGGACTTCCTCGGCGCCCCGAATGACGTGGTCCGCCGTGATCACGATTCCTTCCGGACGGGCCAGAATTCCGGAGCCCAGTGAATTCTGCATGCGCCGCCGCGTACTCTCCGGAAATATGTTTCCAAAGAACTCCCGGAAGAATGGATTGGAATCGAATACGCCCAGACGCTCCCGGACCACGCGGCGCGCGTAGATGCTGACGACCGACGGCAGCGCCTTCCGCACGGCCCCTGCGAACGAGAGTTCGATCTCAAGCCGGTCTTCGGGCACGCGCTCCGCGCTGAGAACCCCGATTTCACCCCAGCAAATCCCGGTGGCAGCGAGCGCGCCGACGAGCCACCGCGCCAGGGCGGCACGGCTCACCAAGAACTGCGAAGCCGGAATCAATTCCCCTCCTGTGGCTCTGCCTCCCTTGCCGCGAGATAGTCCCGATCGCGGAGGCCCTTGGCTTCCATGTCCCTGTCGAGGAACTCGATGACAGCCATCGGGGCGTTATCGCCGAAGCGAAATCCGGCCCTCACAATCCGCGTATAGCCTCCGTTCCGCCCCTCGAAGCGCGGGGCGAGTTTCGAGAACAGCTTGCCGACCGCTTCCGGCTGTCGAATGCGCGAAATTGCCAGCCGCCGGGCGTGCAGATCACCACGCTTTCCAAGAGTTACCAGTCGCTCGACATAGGGCCGGAGCTCCTTCGCCTTTGGCAGTGTCGTTCGAATCTGCTCGTGCTCGATCAGGGAGCAGGCCATGTTGGAAAACATGGCGCGCCGGTGCGCCGAGGTCCGGCCTAGTTTTCGATGCGCCTTTCCGTGTCGCATGGGTGTACGCTCCTGCTGGTACCGTCAGTCGTCCATCACCGGACGCTCTAGGCTGTCCGGCGGCCAATTTTCCACTTCCATGCCCAACGTGAGGTCCATTCTCGCGAGGGCCGCCTTGATTCCGTCGATCGACTTGTTACCGAGGTTCGGCGTCCGCATCTTCAGCTCGTCCTCGGTCCACTGGATCAGATCCCCGATGAACAGGATGTTCTCATGCTTCAACGCGTTCGCTGCCCGGACGGTCAATTCGAGTTCATCGACACGGCGATGGAGGCGCTCGTCCTCAGCAAGCGGCACCGCTGCCACCAGGCGCGGCGCTTGCCGGATCTCGCCGAAGTTGATGAACACGGACATTTGGTCCTGAACGATGCGCGCTGCATAGGCCACAGCGTCCTCCGGACTGATTGTCCCATCTGTCTCCACTTCAAGCGTCAGCTTGTCGTATCCATAGTCGCCGCCCACGCGCGCCGGACCAACAGAAAACGATACGCGCCGAACCGGCGTAAAGATCGCGTCCACATCCGTCCAATTGAGCCTCCGCTCCTGGCCGCCTTTGGACGCCGCCGGCGCGTATCCCTTGCCGGATTCAACGAGCATTTTCACATGGATGTTGGCACCCTCGTCAAGGTGGCAGATCGGATGTTCGGGATTGCAGATAATGACTTCTGAATCATTCGGGATGATGTCCCCGGCCGTCACCTCCCGCGGTCCCTCCACTGCCAGGACCATCTCGACCGGTCCGTCCTTTTCCATTCGGATTGCCGTGCGCTTGATATTGAGTGCGATGTCCGTGGCGTCCTCTCGAACCCCCGGCAGCGACGAGAACTCATGCCGGGCGCCGGAGATTTCGATCTTCGTGACCGCGGCGCCACGGAGACTCGAGAGGAGAACGCGCCGCAGCGCATTTCCCAGGGTCACGCCGAATCCCCGCTCAAGGGGCTCGACACTCAGCGTCGCCGACCGCACCGAGTCCGGTTCGGTCTGTACCCGAACCCCTTCCGGCCGAGTCAACGTCGTCCAATGCTGTTCAATCAACTTTAGGCTCCATGCTTTGAGGGTGAAGACGCGCGCGGAGGCGCGTTCGCCTCAAACTCGCCGCCGCTTTGGCGGCCGGCACCCGTTGTGCGGAATGGGAGTTACTTCCCTAATGGATGTAATGGTAAACCCGACCGCCTGCAACGCCCGGAGCGCAGATTCCCGGCCCGAGCCAGGTCCGAGCACCTCGACTTCCAAGGTCGTCACTCCGTGCTCCTGCGCTTTCCGCCCAGCGTCCTCGGCGGCGACCTGCGCAGCAAAGGGTGTCGACTTGCGCGATCCCTTGAACCCTACAAGACCGGCCGAGGACCAGGCAATCGTGTTGCCCTGGGCGTCCGTGATATTGATCATCGTATTGTTGAAGGATGCCCGCACATGCGCGACGCCCGCGGTAATATTCTTGCGGACGCGCTTGCGGCTCCGCCCCCGATCGGTGGTAGCCATTCCGACTTTCTCCTGCCGCTACTTTTTCTTCCCGGCGATGGGCCTGGCGGGCCCTTTCCGCGTGCGCGCATTGGTATGGGTGCGCTGCCCACGGACGGGAAGCCGGCGCCGGTGCCGGAGTCCACGGTAGCAGCCCAGATCCATGAGCCGCTTAATGTTTACTGCCACCTCCCGGCGCCGGTCGCCCTCCACGCTGAAATTTCGGTCGATAATCTCGCGGACGCGGGCGATTTCGGCCTCGCTCAGTTCGTTGATGCGACGCTCGGGTGGGATACCAACCCGCTCGCAAATGTCACGCGCACTTGAGCGCCCGATCCCGTGAATATACGAAAGCGCGATTACGCAACGTTTGCCGGTCGGCAAATTCACTCCTGCTATGCGAGCCAATGCACCGCCTCCTTCCAGTCCGCTCCAGCTGCCCTCAGGCCGCGGAGCCGTCCCCGCCTCGGCCAAGCGCCGCGTCGATGGCAGCCGCGACTTCCGCGATCTGCTTCGAGCCGTCGACCTGCCGCAGCAACCCCTGCTCCCGATAGCGCTCGATCAGTGGCGCAGTCTCCAGATGATACGCCTCCAGCCGCCGCCGCACGGTTGCTTCGTTGTCATCGGCGCGCCGCGAGAATTCGCCGCCGCCGCAAGCATCGCACCGGCCATCGACCGCGGGACGCTTGTATTCATCGTGGTAGCCCTCGCCGCAGTTCGCACATGTGAAGCGGCCCGTGATGCGTTCCACCAGCGCATTCTCCGCGGTCCGCATCTCAATCGCGCGATCGAGTCTCCGCTCCCGCTCTGCCAGCAACCGATCCAAATCAACAGCCTGGGCCACGGTCCTCGGATAACCGTCGAACACCACCCCCGCCGCCGTGTCTGGCGCGTCGAGCCGATCGGCAACGACACCGGAAACAATCTCGTCCGATACCAGCGAACCGCGCTCCATTACCTCCTTCGCCCGCTGTCCGACCGGGGAGCCGGCCGCGACGGCCGCGCGCAGCATGTCCCCGGTGGACAACTGCGGTACCTCCATCCATTCGGAAATCCGTCTGGCCTGGGTGCCCTTGCCTGAGCCTGGCGCCCCAAGCAAGACCAGGTTCATCTACTGCGCCTCCGGCGCCCCTGGCCGGCGCGTCGAAGCGTTGAACGGTACTGGTGTGCAATCAGGTGGCCCTGGACCTGGGAAAGAGTATCCATGGTGACGCTCACGACGATCAGGAGTGAAGTGCCCCCAAAATAGAACGGCACCCCCACCTCGGAGATCAGGAACTCCGGCAGGAGGCACACGGCAACAAGATACGCCGAGCCGACGACGGTGAGACGCGTCAGCACGTAGTCGATGTGCTCCGCGGTCCGGCGGCCGGGGCGAATTCCCGGAATGAAACCACCCTGTTTGCGCAGGTTCTCCGCCACATCCTCCGGGTTGAAGACCACGGCAGTGTAAAAGAACGCGAAGAACACGATCAGTACCACGAAAAGCGCAAGGTAGAGTGGTTGGCCGCGCCCGAGCAGGCTTGTCACCGTCGTCAACCAGCCGGGACCGGATTCCGCGGAGAAACTCGCCACGGTTACCGGCAGCAGCAGCAGCGAAAACGCGAAAATCGGCGGAATGACGCCGGCGGTATTGACCTTGAGAGGCAGGTGGGAGGTCTGCCCCTGGACCATGCGGTTTCCTGTCTGGCGGCGCGGATACTGGATGTTGAGCCTGCGCTGCCCCCGTTCCACGAACACAATGAACGCGATCACGGCGACGGCGAACACCAGGACGCCGATGATAATGGCTGCCGAAAGTTGGCCTGTCCGGCCGAACTCGAGCAGGCGCGCCAGCGCGCCAGGCAGTTCGGCGATGATGCCCGCGAAGATGATCAGCGAAATTCCGTTGCCCACCCCTCGCGCGGTGATCTGCTCACCGAGCCACATCATGAACACGGTTCCGCCGACAAGCGCGATGGTGGCCGAGGCGCGGAAGAAAAGCCCCGGTTCGGTAGCCAGACCCTGGCCTTCCAGCCCGGCCGCGATACCCCACGCTTGAAGTGTGGCGAGGACCACGGTTCCGTAGCGCGTGTACTGGTTGATCCGCTTCCGGCCCTGCTCGCCCTCCTTCTTCAGACGTTCCAGTTCCGGCACCATCGATGTCATCAGCTGCATGATGATGGATGCGGAAATATACGGCATGATGCCGAGCGCAAATATCGCTAGCCTGCCGACTGCGCCGCCGGCGAACACATTGAATACGCCCAGGATTCCACTTTGCGTCTGCTCGACGAAACGGGCCAGTTGCTCCGGGTCGATTCCCGGCATCGGCACATAGGTGCCTAGCCGGTAGACAATCAACACCCCGAGTGTGAACCAGATACGCTGCTGCAACTCCTTGGCGCGCGCGAATGCGCTCCAGCTCATGCTGGCCGCAAGTTGCTCAGCCGTAGAGGTCATGAGCCGTCCGTTTCGGCCGGTTTGCCGATCCGCTTGAAACTGCCACCGGCCTGCGAAATCATGGCGGCCGCAGTGGCGGATACACCCACTGCCTCGATGCGAAGCGCAACGCTGATCGATCCCCTGCCGAGTATGCGGACGCCGTCCGGCGCCCGACGCACGATCCCCGCCCGCTTCAGCGCCATGACGTCTATCACTTCGTCAGCGTTGAGCTTGCCAGCGTCCAATGCCGTCTGGATGCGGTCGAGGTTGACCGGCACCGGGGTCCGGCGAAATGGCGCGTTGCGGAACCCTCGCTTCGGCATCCGCATGTGGATGGGCATCTGGCCGCCCTCAAAGCCGTTTATGGCAACGCCGGAACGCGATTTCTGGCCCTTCATTCCGCGCCCGCACGTCTTGCCACGGCCAGAGCCGGGGCCCCGGCCCACCCTGCGGCGCAGCCGGTGAGAGCCTGGCGCAACCGGCAGCGCACCGAGCAATGCCTCAGGCCTCGGATCGGCCGCTTCGTCCTCCGGAGCAGAAACTCCGCCGGCCGCGTGGCCTTCCTGATGGGATTCCGCGTCGCTCATGAGGCTTCTCCGACGATCTCGACCATGTGCGAGACCTTTCGAACCATTCCGCGAACTGAGGGCGTGTCCTCAAGGACGCGCTGCCGGCCAATTCGGCCAAGGCCGAGGCCAATCAGCGTCGCTCGCTGGTCCTTTGTCCGGCGAATCGGGCTTCCGGTCTGCCGTACGGTAATAGTCTTCCGCTCCTGCGAGGGGTTCATGCGACTGCTCCCCGCGAGTCCCGGGAATCCCGCTGTTTCAGGATTTCCGCGGGAGACTTGCTCCTGCGGGCAGCGACGCTGCGCGGCGAATCCTGCCGCGACAACGCATCGAATGTCGCCCGCACCATATTGTAGGGATTGTTGCTGCCGATTGACTTGGCAACAATGTCCTGCACACCGAGTGCCTCGAAAACGGCCCTCAACGGTCCACCGGCAATGATGCCGGTTCCCTGAAGGGCCGGACGAAGAACCACGCGCCCGGCACCGTGGCGCCCGGACACGTCGTGGTGCAGGGTGCGTCCGTCGCGAAGCGGAACCCGAATCATCCGCGTCCGCGCCTGGTCCGTCGCCTTTCGAATTGCTTCGGGCACCTCGCGGGCCTTGCCCTGCCCGAAACCGACCCGGCCGCGCTCGTCGCCAATCACGACCAGCGCCGCGAACCCAAACCGGCGGCCGCCCTTGACCACCTTTGCCACCCGGTTGATATGGACAAGCTTGTCGACAAGGCCTGCATCGGCGCTGTCGCGATCCCTTTCTCTCTCCCTGCGCGCCATCATCCGCCCCCTAGAAGTCGAGACCGCCGGCTCGCGCCGCTTCGGCGAGAGCGCGGACACGTCCGTGATACCGGTAGCCGCTGCGATCGAATACCACAGCGCCGACGCCGGCCTTCAGGGCACGCTCCGCGATGAGCCCCCCGATGCGCCCGGCAGACTCGACGGTGCAGCAACCCGCGAGTTCCAAATCCCGCTCGAGTGTCGAAGCCGCTGCAACGGTCGCACCCCGGCGGTCGTCAATAACCTGCGCATAAACGTTCTTGGACGAACAGAAAACTGCGAGCCGGCATCGATCGCCGGACACACGTCTGATTCGCTTCCGCGCACGCCCGCGCCGCCGTGTAAACCGTTCCGCCTTGGTGGCCATCATCATCCCCCGCTCTGCGCCTTGCGCGGCGTCTTGCGATAAATCCACTCGCCCCGAAGGGCCACACCCTTGCCCTTGTAGGGCTCCGGCGGCCGGAAGGCGCGGATGTTTGCGGCCGCCTGGCCAACTGCGACGGCATCGATCCCGCTGACCCGGATCTCGATCGGCCGAGGAGTCTCGATGGTAACCCCGGCCGGCGGCTCGAACACGATGTCGTGGGAAAAACCAAGCGCGAGCTTCAGGTTGCTGCCATCCATCTGCGCGCGATAGCCAACACCCGTGATATTCAGGACACGCTCGAACCCCTGCGTGACTCCGGTCACGATGTTCCCGATTCTCGCCCTCGACATGCCCCACATTTGACGCGCGCGTTTGGATCCGCTCCTGGGAGCCACCGTAATCTCCCCATCCGAGCAGGCCACCTCGACCTCGGGTGGTGGCAAGAACACGAGTTCGCCTCTCGGACCGCGAACCCGCACTTCACCATCCGCGATGGCTACACTCACACCTTCCGGAATGGAAACCGGGACCTTCCCAATGCGCGACATGGATCCCCTCCCGTCCTCAGAAAACCCGGAAAAGCAATTCACCGCCGACATTGCCCTGCACAGCATCAGCATCGGACATGACTCCGCGCGATGTGGACAAGACGGCGATACCGAGCCCACCGCGAACCTGCGGAATGGCATCGGCTTTTGAGTACACCCGGCGACCGGGCCGGGAAATCCGGGATATCTCGCGAATCACGGGGCGTCCCTCGTGATACTTCAGTTCGATCTCGATCTCCGGAAATCCGCTCTCGCCCTCGACCTCCGAGAAGCCGCGAATGTAACCCTCGTCGCGCAGTGTCTTCAGCACTGCCAACCGTAGCCGGGACGACGGGGTGCGGGTAGTGGCGCGGACCCGCATCTGCGCGTTGCGGATGCGGGTAATCAAATCTCCGACAGGATCTCCGATAGGCATGGCGCTACCAGCTCGATTTCACGACGCCGGGCACGAGGCCGGCAGAGGCGAGCTCACGAAGGGCAATCCGCGACATCTGGAACTTCCGGTAGTACCCGCGCGGGCGGCCGCTGACTCCGCAGCGATTCCGCAGCCGGGATGGTGAACTGTTGCGCGGGAGCTTGGCAAGCTGAAGGCTCGCCTTGAAACGCTCCTCGATCGGGCGTTCCCGGTCATGCGCGACCGCCCTGAGCGCTTCCCGCCGCTTGGCGAATTTCGCGGCGAGCCGCGCTCGCTTCCGCTGGATTTGAATGGCGCCGACTTTTGCCATATGTGGCCTCCGTTCGGTGGTCTACTTGTCCGCAAAGGGAAATTTGAACCCGGCCAGAAGCGCTTTCGCCTCCTGGTCCGTGCGAGCCGTGGTTGCAACCGCGATATCGAACCCAATCGTGCGTGCGCCGACCCGGTCGATGTCAATTTCCGGAAAAACCGTGTGGTCACGGATTCCCAGTGAGAAATTGCCCCTTCCGTCCAGGCTTCGGACAGAGAAACCGCGAAAGTCCCGGATACGCGGCAGCGCGATGTATACAAGCCGGTCCAGGAATTCGTACATCCGCGCCTGCCGTAGCGTGACCATGACGCCGACAGGCTGCCCAGCCCGCAGCTTGAACGCTGCAATCGCCTTGCGTGCGTGGGTGACGACCGCCTGCTGCCCGGCAATCCGGCTCAAGTCATCCCGCGCAGATACCGAGCGCTGGCCACGGTCCGCATCGATCGACTTGAAGTCGCCGGAACTGCGACCAATGCCCATATTGAGGACCACCTTCTGCAGCTTCGGAATCATCATGGGATTGCTGTAGCCGAATTGCTTCGCGAGGTCTGGAACAATTGTATCGCGGTACAGGGCCTGCATGCGCGGCACATAGATTTCCTCAGACATCAATCGCCTCCCCGGAGCGCTTGGCAAAACGGACCCGGCGCCGCACGCCGTTCTTTTCCTCGAACCGGAAACCAACCCTGGTCGGCACGTCGTCGCGTGGGTCGATCAGCGCAAGATTCGACAAGTGGATCGGCGCCTCGAAGCGCTCAATGCCAGCAGGTTTTCCGGGTGATTCCCGCCGGTGGCGGACCGAAATATTCAAGCTTGCCACCACGGCGCGCTGGTCCTTGCGGATTACTTTCGTGATCTCGCCCCGGTGGCCCCGTTCCGGTCCCGAAATCACGACGACGCGATCCCCCTTTCGCAACTTCGCAGCCATCGTCAGAGAACCTCCGGCGCGAGCGAAACGATCCGCATCAACTTCCGGGCGCGAAGCTCGCGCACAACAGGGCCGAAAATGCGTGTCCCGATCGGCTCCAGGTTGTTGTTGAGCATCACCGCAGCGTTGCGGTCGAACCGGATGGACGTCCCGTCCGCACGACGTACCTCCTTGGCAGTGCGCACGATGACCGCCTTACGGACATCGCCCTTGCGTACCCGCCCCCGCGGAATTGCCTCCTTCACGGAAACAACGATGATGTCGCCGACGCTGGCAAATCGGCGGCCGGAGCCGCCAAGGACCTTGATGCACTGCACACGGCGCGCACCTGAATTGTCCGCGACGTCGAGCTGGGTTTGCATCTGGATCATGGCCGGCTCCCCTTCCTATCCGGCATCCGGACCAAGAACTTCCCACCGCTTGGTGCGGGAGATTGGCGGGCACTCGCGAATGCGGACGATGTCGCCAGGCTTGGCGGTTCCGGATTCGTCATGTGCGTGGTACTTCTTGCTCTGCCGAATGGTCTTCTTCTGCACAGGGTGCAGGAATCGGCGCTCGACGCTGACCGTGACAGTCTTTTCGCATGCCGCGGATACGACGTGCCCCTGCAGAATTCGCTTTGGCATCGACTCGCCCTCAACTATCGCCTTCGCGGCGCTTTTCGCACATAATGGTCAGAGCCCGGGCCGCATCCCTCCGCGCCACGCGCATCCGGTTAATGCCTTCCCGATCCCCTTGCGCCTGCCGGAAGCGCAGATTCATCTGCTCGCGCTTGAGCCTCAGAACCTCGGCTTCAAGCCTCTCCGCCGAGAGGCGACGCATTTCGGCTGCTTTCATTGCCCTGCCCTACTCAATCCGCTCGATGACCCGGCAGCGCACCGACAGCTTCATCGAGGCCTTTCGCAGCGCCTCGCGTGCCAGCACGGCGGAAACGCCATCCACCTCGAACATGATCCGGCCGGGCTTCACACGGGCGGCCCAGAACTCCGGCGCGCCCTTTCCCTTTCCCATGCGCACTTCGGTCGGTTTCTTCGAGACGGGAATGTCCGGAAAAATCCGTATCCAGACCCGCCCCTGACGCTTCAGATGGTGGTTGATGGCCCGCCGAGCCGCCTCGATCTGGCGTGAGGTTATACGGTCCGGCTGAAGTGCCTTCAGCCCGAACGCCCCGAAATTGAGGGTGGCGCCGCCCTTGGCTACGCCGCGGATGCGGCCCTTATGCACCTTGCGGTGCTTCGGCTTCGTCGGAAACAACATGATTCAGGCCTCAATTGCGTCCCAGGCGACGCTCGCCGAACTCGTTGATCCGGCGCTCCCGCGCACTGGGATCGTGCTCCATCACCTCACCCTTGAATATCCAGACCTTGACGCCGCAAACGCCATACGCCGTGCGGGCAGTTCCGGCCGCATAGTCGATGTCCGCGCGTAAGGTATGCAGCGGAACCCGGCCTTCGCGATGCCATTCCACCCTCGCGATCTCAGCCCCGCCGAGGCGTCCGGCAACCGCGACCCGGACCCCGTCCACCCCCATCCGCATGGCGTTCTGCACCGCACGGCGCATGGCGCGGCGGAACGAAGCCCGTCCCTCGAGCTGCTGCACCACATTGTCGGCGACCAGCCGCGCATCTGCCTCCGGACGGCGGACCTCGACGAGGTCGAGATGGGTCTCGGCCCGGGTAACCTTTGCGAGTTTCCTGCGCAAACGCTCGATGTTCTCACCGCCATGGCCGATGATGATGCCCGGCCTTGCGGTATGGATCACAACACGGCACTTGCGATGCGGCCGCTCGATAACGATTCGGGAGATGCCCGCGTCGCGCGACGCGCCGCGTCGCCCGCCCCTCGAGTCGCCCTTGAGGTGGTCGTGCACGAGCTTGCGTATCCGCAAGTCCTCATGCAGCAACGGGCCATAGTCCCGTCCGTTCGCATACCAACGCGATTCCCACGTTCGATTGATACCGAGCCGGAGCCCGATCGGGTTGACTTTCTGACCCATCAGCCTTCATCCGCCTCCCGCAAAGTGATCGTGATCTGGCTGAACGGCTTCAGCAACCGCCCGTACCGGCCCCGCGCCCTCGGTATACCGCGCTTCATCACCAGGTTCTTTCCGACCCACGCCTCGGCGACCACCAGTCGATCGACATCGGCACCGTGGTTGTTCTCCGCGTTGGCGACTGCCGAATCGAGCACCTTGCGGACAGCCCGCGCCACCCGCCGGCGCGAGCCGAAAAGCCGCGCATCGGCCACATCGATCGGGCAGCCCCGGATCTCCCGTGCAACGTCGTTCAACTTGCGGGGGCTGGTGCGGATCATTCGTGCCGTCGCCCGCGCCACCGCCTCCCGGCCGGCTTTCTCCGCCATCAGCTTACCTCCGCTTCGACTTCCTGTCGCCTGCGTGGGACGTAAAGGTCCGAGTGGGCGCGAACTCGCCGAATTTGTGCCCGATCATCTCCTCCGTCACGGCGACGGGAATATGCTTGCGGCCGTTGTGAACACCGAATGTCAGGCCCACGAACTGGGGCAGAATTGTCGAGCGCCGCGACCAGATCGGAATCACGCCCCGGTTTCCGGTCGCGTGGGCTCGTTCTGCCTTTTGCAGCACATAGGAATCCACGAAGGGACCCTTCCAGATGGACCTCGTCATAACCGACTCCCCGTTCAGCGCCTGCGCCGGCGGCGCAGGTGCCGGCTCCGGATGATCAGCTTGTCCGAAGGCTTGCTCCCGCGCGTCCGGCGACCCTTGGTGGGCTTGCCCCACGGCGTCACCGGATGCCGGCCGCCGGAAGTTCGCCCCTCACCACCGCCATGGGGGTGGTCCACGGGGTTCATCGCAACGCCGCGCACTTCCGGACGCTGTCCGAAATTCCGCGCACGCCCGGCCTTGCCAAGCTTGCGGTTGGCGTTGTCGGGATTGGACACGGCACCCACGGTAGCCCTGCACTCCTGCCGTACGGCCCGCATCTCGCCCGACGTAAGCCGCAGCTGAGCGTAGCCGCCATCGCGGCCGACATACTGCGCATAGGTGCCTCCGGCCCGCGCCAGCTTGCCGCCGCCACCTGCCTTCAACTCCACGCAATGGACAATCGTTCCCACTGGCATGCTGCGCAAGGGCAAAGTATTGCCCGGCTTGATGTCCACATTGTCCCCGGCAACGACCACATCGCCTGGCTTGATACGCTGCGGGGCAAGAATGTATGACAAATCGCCATCGCCATATTGGATCAGGGCGATGAAGGCCGTGCGTCCGGGGTCGTATTCGATGCGAACCACCGTGGCAGGATCATTGACCCGGTTCCGGCGGAAGTCGACCATGCGGTACAACCGCTTGGCCCCACCACCACGCCGCCGCGCAGTAATGCGCCCCGCGTTGTTGCGGCCCCCCTTGCTTCGCAGCCCCTGCGTCAGGCTCTTCTCCGGCCGTCCAGACCACAGGTCCGACCGGTCGACGAAGACAACGCCGCGCCGGCTGGATGTCGTCGGTTTGCTCTTGCGTAGCGCCATTGCTCCCTACCTCAAAGCGCGCTGGACGAAAAGTCGATCGAATTGCCCTCGGCCAGGGTTACCACGGCATGCTTTCGGTCCCTCCGGCGCCCGCGCCGGCCGCGGAACCGCGTAGCCTTGCCCTTACGGATGTTCGTGTTCACGCTCACAACCTTGACACCGAACACTGCCTCGACCGCCTCGCGTATCTCGGGTTTCGTAGAATCGACCGCCACCTCGAACACCAGCGCGTTGTTCATGGAAAGCAAGGTCGACTTTTCCGTGACCACCCTGCTTCGAAGCAGGTCGTAGTGGCGGGCGGTCGCGTTCATAGCAGGCGAGCCTCCAATTCAGCGACCGCTTCACGGGTCAGGACCAGCCGGCCGCGCCGCAGGATGTCGTAGACGTTGGCACCAGCGCTTGGCAGCACGTCCAGACCAACGAAATTCCGGGCGGCGCGCGCAAAGTTCCCGTCAACTTCGGCCCCGGCAATCACAAGGGTGCCACGAGCACCAGGCGTGACCGCACTATTGCGTAGCAGCCGCGAGCGCCCTTCCTCGAGCTTCAGACTCTCGAGCACCACAAGTTCACCGCTCTTCATCTTGGCGGAAAGCGCCATGCAGAGTCCAATCCTCCGGATCCGCTTCGGAAGTTTCGTGGCATGCGAGCGTGGTTTCGGTCCGTGCGAGACGCCGCCATGGCGGAATATTCCCGCCGAGCGAGCTCCGTGACGCGCGCTTCCCGTGCGCTTCTGCCGCACGACCTTCCGATTTGAATACGAAACTTCGCTTCGAGTCTTGGTGTGGTGCGAACCTGACCGCCGGGAGGCGAGCTGCCACTGGACAATCCTTTGCAGGATGTCCGTCCGAACCTCGACCCCGAAAACGCGGTCGTCGAGATCCACTTCGCCTTCACCGCCGTTGCCCGGCAGAAGGGATTCAACCTTGGCTTGCATGGCCCCGCCCCCCGTCCGGCCTCAGCCTTCGCCGCCCGAAGGGGAGGCGGAATCCGCTTCCGCTTCCGGCGTAGCGTCTCCGGCTGCAGCCCGGGACGGAAACGCCGGAAGATCCGGAGCGGCCTTCTTCACCGCGTCCCGTACCTCGACCCAGCCGCCCCGCGCTCCGGGAACCGCTCCCTTGACCATGATGACGCCACGCTCCGTATCCGACCGAACTACTTCGAGGTTCTGGACTGTGGCCCGGCTCCCACCGAGGTGGCCAGCCATCTTCTTTCCCTTGAAAACGCGACCGGGATCCTGGCACTGCCCCGTCGAGCCGTGCGAACGGTGGGAAACCGAGACTCCGTGCGAAGCACGAAGCCCTTTGAAGCCGTGCCGCTTCATGGCACCCGCAAATCCCTTGCCGATGGTGATCCCCGAGACATCGACGAATTGGCCTTCGCCAAAATGCTCCGCACCGATTGCCGTCCCCACAGGAATCAGGTTTTCCTCATCGACCCGGAACTCGGAGACCGCGCGCTTCGGCTTGACGCCCGCCTTCGCGAAGTGCCCCCGCATCCCCTTCGAGACACGCTTCGCCCGGGCCTCGCCGGCGCCCAGCTGAACCGCCGAGTAACCATCGCTGCCCGGCTCACGCCGGGCGACCACTTCGACGCCGTCCATGCGCAGAACAGTGACCGGCACTGCCTGCCCGCCCTCCCGATACACCTGGGTCATGCCGAGCTTTTGCGCAATCGAACCCGTTCGCATCATCCGGTCCTCACGTCTTGATTTCCACATCGACACCGGCCGCCAGATCGAGGCGCATCAGGGCGTCCACTGTCTGCGGCGACGGGTCGATGATGTCCAGGAGCCGCTTGTGAGTGCGGATCTCGAACTGCTCGCGCCCCTTCTTGTGGACATGGGGTCCACGGAGCACCGTGAATTTTTCGATCCGGGTCGGTAGCGGAATCGGCCCGTGCACGATGGCGCCGGTCCGTCGCGCCGTCTCCAGAATCTCGTGCGCTGACGCGTCAAGTACCCGGTGGTCATACGCCTTTAGGCGAATGCGAATATTCTGCTGTGCCTGCATTGCGTACGCTCCCGGATGGGCGGCTGAAACTACTTGAGGATCTTCGTGACGACGCCAGCGCCTACGGTACGACCGCCCTCGCGGATTGCGAAGCGCAGTTGTTCCTCCATGGCGATGGGGTTGATCAACTCGACGTTTATCTTCACGTTGTCGCCGGGCATCACCATCTCCGTCCCTTCGGGCAGAGAGATCGACCCGGTAACGTCCGTCGTCCTGAAGTAGAACTGCGGACGGTAGTTCTTGAAGAACGGCGTGTGGCGCCCGCCCTCTTCCTTGGTCAGGACGTAGGCCTCCGCCTCGAACTCCGTGTGCGGAGTCACCGATTTCGGCTTGACGATGACCTGGCCACGCTCGATGCCGTCCTTCGGGACGCCCCGAAGCAACAGCCCGACATTGTCGCCCGCCTCGCCCCGGTCAAGCAGCTTGCGGAACATTTCGACACCGGTGCACGTCGTCTTCGAAGTTTCCCGAATGCCGACAATCTCGACCTCCTCGCCGACCGCGATGACGCCGCGCTCGATGCGGCCGGTGGCAACCGTACCGCGCCCCGAAATGGAGAAGACGTCCTCGACCGGCATCAGGAACGGTCGATCCTTCGGCCGGTCAGGAACCGGGATGTAGTCATCAACCGCCGCCATCAATTCGATGACGGAATTCTTGCCAATCGACTCATCCCTGGTCTCGATTGCAGCCAGGGCGGATCCCTTGACGATGGGAATGTCGTCGCCCGGAAACTCGTACAAGGACAGCAGTTCCCGCACCTCCATCTCGACGAGCTCGATGATTTCCTCGTCATCCACCTGGTCGACCTTGTTCAGGTACACGACCAGCGCCGGCACACCGACCTGGCGCGCAAGCAAGATGTGCTCGCGGGTTTGCGGCATGGGACCGTCGGCGGCGGAAACCACGAGTATGGCGCCGTCCATTTGCGCTGCGCCGGTGATCATGTTCTTCACATAGTCCGCGTGCCCCGGGCAGTCGACGTGAGCATAGTGGCGGTTGTCCGTCTCGTATTCCACATGCGCCGTCGCAATGGTGATTCCACGCGCCTTCTCTTCGGGCGCATTGTCGATGGAGTCGTATGCGCGGACCAACGCCTGACCCTTCTCCGCGAGCGCCATGGTGATGGCGGCAGTCAGAGTCGTCTTGCCGTGGTCAACGTGGCCGATGGTGCCGACATTGACGTGGGGCTTCGTGCGATCGAATTTCTCCTTTGCCATTGCCTCTATCTCCCGTCTTCCCGCGGTTGCGTCCGCGTTGCCGTTGCGCCCTCGCCCTGCTCAGGCATAGCGCGCCTGGATCTCGTCGGCCACATTCTGCGGCACGCGCTCATAGTGGTCGAAATGCATCGTGAACAGCGCCCGGCCCTGTGACATCGAACGCAGCGTGTTCACGTAGCCGAACATGTTCGCGAGCGGCACGAATGCTCGAATTGCTGAGCTCCGCCCTCGCGGCTCAGAGCCCTGGATCTGCCCGCGGCGGGCGTTCAGGTCGCCGATAATCTCGCCCATGTATTCGTTCGGAGTAACGACCTCGACCCGCATAAGGGGCTCAAGGAGCTTGGCACCCGCACCGCGCAACGCCTCCCGCATTGCCGCCCGGCTTGCGATCTCGAAGGCAAGCACGGAGGAATCCACGTCGTGATAGGCGCCGTCAAGGAGTGTCGCCTTGACATCAATGACGGGGAAGCCAGCCAAGACACCCGAATCCGTCACCGA
This sequence comes from Rhodobacterales bacterium, assembly GCA_965222665.1. Taxonomy (GTDB): domain Bacteria; phylum Pseudomonadota; class Alphaproteobacteria; order Rhodobacterales; family CAZPXZ01; genus CAZPXZ01. The sequence goes on along the minus strand of CBDCUM010000012.1, from coordinate 1,341,716 downwards.
TTGGATGCCCTTCTGGACGCCCGGGATGTATTCCTTTGGCACCGCGCCGCCGACAACATCGCTCTCGAAGGAGAAACCCTCCCCGGACTCGGCGGGCTCGACGCGAATTTTGATCCGGGCGAATTGCCCGGCTCCGCCGGTCTGCTTCTTGTGCGTGTAGTCGATCTCCTTTGCCCGGGTGATGGTCTCCCGATAAGCGACTTGCGGTGCGCCAATCGAGGCATCGACCCGGAATTCGCGCTTCAGGCGATCGACGAGAATGTCGAGATGCAACTCGCCCATTCCCTTCATGATGGTTTGCCCGGATTCCGGGTCAACAGCAACCTGGAAGGAAGGATCCTCTGCCGCAAGGCGCCTGAGCGCAATCGACATCTTCTCCTGGTCGCTCTTGGTCTTGGGCTCCACCGCAATCTCGATCACGGGATCCGGAAAATCCATCGACTCCAGGATGACCGGCCGCTGAGGATCGCTCAGCGTGTCCCCGGTGGTGGTCTCCTTCATGCCGGCCAGCGCAACGATGTCGCCAGCACGGGCGACATCCACATCGTCGCGGGAGTTCGCGTGCATCATCAGCATGCGCCCAATCCGCTCCCGCCGGCCCTTGGTGGCGTTGACCAGGCTTCCGCCGCGGCTCACGGTGCCCGAATAGACCCGCAGGAACGTGAGGGTTCCCACATAGACGTCATTCATGATCTTGAATGCGAGGCCGGAGAACGGCTCCGAGTCGCTGGGCTTGCGCGCTACGACTTCATCGGGCCGACCGGGGCGGAAACCCTCTATCGCGCTCACGTCGGCCGGACTCGGGAGATAGTCGATTACCGCGTCCAGTACAGGCTGCACGCCCTTGTTCTTGAAGGCGGAGCCGGCAAGAACAGGAATGAATGCCATGGCCAACGTGCCCTTGCGGATTAGCGCACGAAGTGTGTTCGGGTCGAGCTCCCGGCCCTCCAGATATGCCTCCAGAGCCGCCTCGTCCTGCTCGACCGCTGTTTCCACAAGCGTCTCCCGCGCGGCGCGGGCGGCATCGACCATCTCGTCCGGGATGTTACGGGTCTCGAACTTCGCGCCGAGGGTTTCCTCGAGCCAGACAATGGCCTTCATCTCCACGAGATCGACCACTCCGACAAACTCCGACTCGCTGCCAATCGGCAACTGGGTCGGCAGCGGAGACGCCCCGGTGCGGTCCCGGATGCTCTTTACGCAATTCTCGAAATTGGCGCCAATCTTGTCCATCTTGTTGACCAGCACCACGCGGGGAACCCCGTAGCGGTCGGCCTGACGCCAGACTGTCTCCGTCTGCGGTTCGACACCCGCATTGGCGTCCAGCACGCACACCGCCCCGTCAAGCACCCGCAGCGACCGCTCGACCTCGATGGTGAAGTCGACATGCCCGGGCGTGTCGATGATGTTCAGCCGATGCTCCCGGCCGTCGCGCCCCGGCCAGAAGCAAGTAGTCGCCGCAGAGGTGATGGTGATTCCGCGCTCCTGCTCCTGGTCCATCCAGTCCATGGTCGCGGCGCCGTCATGCACCTCGCCCATCTTGTGGGATCGACCCGTATAAAACAGCACGCGCTCGGTCGTAGTCGTCTTGCCGGCGTCAATGTGCGCCATAATCCCGAAATTTCGGTAGCACTCGAGGGGAAACTCTCTGGCCATGACGATGCTTTCCGGCCATTACCAGCGGTAATGGGAGAAGGCCCGGTTGGCCTCGGCCATCTTGTGGGTGTCCACCCGCTTCTTCACGGCCTCGCCGCGCTGATCAGAAGCGTCAAGCAATTCGCCGGCCAGACGGCCGACCATGGTCTTCTCGCCACGAGAGCGTGCGGCCCGGATCAACCAGCGGATTCCGAGCGCATCTCGCCGCTCCGGGCGAACCTCCACGGGAATCTGGTAGGTCGCCCCGCCTACTCGCCTCGAGCGCACCTCAAGCGACGGCTTCACGTTCTCGAGGGCGCGGTGGAACACCTCCAGCGGATTGCGACGCGCCCGGGTTTCGATGTGCTCCAGGGCGCCGTACACAATGCTCTCGGCGACGGACTTCTTGCCGTCCCGCATGATGTTGTTCATGAACTTGTTCAGGGTCTGATCCCCGAAGCGCGGATCCGGGAGTACCTCCCGCTTTTCCGCGCGGCGACGTCGTGACATGGCAGCCTCCCTACATCGGCCGCTTGGCGCCGTATTTGGAACGGCGCTGGCGGCGGCTGGGTAGGCCGGCGGTATCCAGCTTGCCCCGGACGATATGGTAGCGGACGCCCGGCAGGTCCTTGACGCGCCCACCGCGGATCAGGACCACCTTGTGCTCCTGAAGATTGTGTCCCTCGCCGGGTATGTAGCAGATGACCTCGTAGCCGTTTGTCAATCGCACCTTGGCGACTTTCCGAAGTGCGGAATTCGGCTTTTTCGGCGTCGTGGTGTAGACCCGGGTGCATACGCCCCGCTTCTGCGGGCACCTCTCAAGATGCACCACCTTGTTGCGCCGCACCTTCGAACGGCGCGGCTTTCGTATCAGCTGCTGTACCGTCGGCATGGCGCCCGGTCCTTCCCAAATAAGATACGGTGCCACGGCGCGCCATCAAGACGCCCGTCGACAACGTTGCCCCGGACCCGGTGGAGACCGGAGTCCAGACCAAATCCCTTTTGCCGGCAGGCTCCGCCCCCCCCGGACTACTACGGCCCGATCCATGCGCGGAACTGTGGCATTCTAGCCAAATCGCCGCCAACGTCCAACAAGACTGGTCCACGGCAAATTTTGGTTGCACTCCCTCGCGGCCGATTCGCAACTTTGCGAATGGCCGGAGCGCGGCGGAATAGTATGCAAGCCGCGGCGAGACGTCAAGCATCCGAGTTGCGACCCGGATCCGCGATCAATTCTTCGTGTCGAGTGAGTGCCGGGCACTGTTGCCCCCTGATTCGACGGTTTTCGGCGTTTCCATCGGGATGGTGGGGCTGCCGGAGTTGCCGGGATGCCCAGGCGGAGTTCGGCGAGTGATTCGCGGCCCTGTTCGCATCCCGGAGGTCGCTGCATACGCTGCGAGGACCCGAATCCGGCCGCACGGACGGTCAGCGAGGCACTATCCGGCTGATGCGCGGCGTTTCCGGCGGATCGGGGTGGAGTCTGGCGCCCGGCGCCGCCAACGGACCTTGCCACACCGTCTCTTCCGGATCACTGGCGGGCAATGCTTCCGCGGGCTTGCCAAGACTCGTTTCCAAGTCCATAGTTGCTGGACGAATTACGGGCAGCAGGAGGTTCAGCCATGCTCAGAAAATTCATCGCCGCGGCGGGCATCCTCGCAGTTTCGGCGCTCGGAGCGGATGCCGCGGATTTGGGCGGCAAGGTATTGAGGGTGGGAACCGATGCCACCTATCCACCCATGGAAATCATCGACGAGGGCACCGGCCAGATTGTCGGATTTGACGTCGACATGCTGAACGCAGTTTGCGCCCGCATCAATTGCGTGCCGGAATTTGTGAACACGGCTTGGGATGGGATCTTCGCAGCGCTGCAGCAAGGCGAGTTCGACCTCGTAGTGTCCGGCGTATCGATTACAGCGGAACGGGACGAGACGATGGATTTCTCTGACCCCTATCTGATCGTGAGCCAGGCAATCCTGGTCCGGGTCGAGGATTCCGGGTTGACGGTAGACGACTTCAAGATGGACGCACGGAAACTGGCAGCGCAGACCGCAACGACCAACGCGCAATTGGCCGAAGAGTTGGTCGGCCGCGACAACGTCAGCCTGTATGACGCGTTCTCCGGAGCAATCCTGGCGTTGCAGAACGCAGATGTGGACGGCGTAGTGATCGACGGCACCTCCGCTGTCGCCTACGAGCAGGAATTCGCCGGCGAACTCGCCGTGGGAGTTACGGGATTGCAGTCCGATCCGCTCGGCATCGTATTCCAGGAAGGGGACCCGAATGTGGATGCCTTCAACGAGGGCCTCGCGGCCATCCGCGAAGATGGCACCCTCGACAACTTGGTCGGAGAATACTGGAGCGATTGACCAGCCTCACTCGCCCGGAGCGCCGGCACCGGCCGCCCGAAGGGGCCGGTGCCGGCGCGCCTGGTGGCCAAATTAGCCTGCGGGGGCGGAAATTTTCCTGAAGAAACTCCGCCCGAGCAACCTGGTGCTCGTGGCGGCGGCCCCTTTCATCGTTTTCCTTTTTGCGTCGTCAAGCAAGTATCTCCGCTCGCTCAAGGCGATCATCGGCATCGAACCGGGCGCACCCGAACTGCTGGCCGGTTTTCTCCTCCTGTTCGCACTTTTTGCATCCGGCTTTCTCGCCGCGCGCGAACGGGTCCTCGGCAGCGCATCGCCGCTCTGGCTCGCTGCGGCATCGCGACTGGCCCTGCCGGTCCACATTCTCGTCATCCCGTCCATCATCATCGTCCCCTCGCTTGCCGATCCCTTCGTGCAATCGGTGTTCTTGCACTCGCTCGACTCGACGTCGTCTACGTTGATAGACCGGTCTTCGCGTCCGTGGGCGCTGCAGACGGAAGCTGTGCCGCTCCTGCGGGAGTGGTTCCGTACCGGCCTGGCGGCTTACGGGCTCATGTTCCTGGCATTCTCGCTGGCCGCCCGGACGGCAGCGGGCTCGTTCCGCCAGCGTTGCATCCTGGGTTTCCAGGCGATTTCCGGGATCGCGCTCTTCTATTTGGTCTTCGTCTGCCACTGGGGCTTTGCGACCGGCATCGCGGTGACATTCCGGGCAGCCGTTTTCGCATATCTTCTCGCCGCGATCCTCGGCCTGATCTGGACCGGGCTGCAGACCTTCCGGTTCTCACCTCTGACAATTCCGGTATACGGAACCATCAGCGTGCTTCTCGTTGCAGCCGCGGCATTCTTCTGGTCGCAGCCAAGGGTGGCGTACGTGATGGTCGGGACCACCGAGGCCAGGATCGCCATCGTCAAGGGCACGCCGCAGGCGGTTGCCGATCTGATCCGCTTCGGCGAGTACGAGGGAGGCGATGGCGCCCCGCTGCGAATTCGGAGCGCACCCGATGCTTCCACGGCCCTCGACCAGATCGGGTCGATCGAGACCGTTTCCGGGGCATTCGTTCCCGTCGCCGTGCATGACGGACGGCATCCGGTAATCTGGCAGACTCGATTCCTGCCCGACAGCGCGCGGACTCCCGCGATGGCCTTTTCCGTTGTCGGGCTTCTGCTTCTCATGCTCACTTGCGGCGGCGCCCTGCACCGCCTCCATCCTCTGGCGGTCGGATCGGAATTCTTTGTGGACACGATCCGTGGAATTCCGATGCTCGTGATCATTCTCTACATCGGCCTTCCCCTTTCCGGCGCCATCAAGAACGCGACCGGCGGCGGAATAGACCTGACGAACTTCACGCGCGGCATCATCGCCATTTCCGTCGGATACTCTGCCTATATGGCAGAGATCTTCCGCTCCGGAGTCGAGGCCGTTCCCACCGGTCAGGTGGAAGCAGGAAAGAGCCTCGGCCTGTCGAGATGGAAATCGGCCCGGTTGATCATCCTTCCCCAGGCCTTGCGCATCGTGGTCCCGCCGCTCGGCAACGAATTCATCGCGATGATCAAGGACACGTCACTTCTGTCGATTCTCTCCGTGCGCGACGTCACCCAGCGCATGCGCGAGTTCCAGTCCGCCAGTTTCCTGCCCTTCGCACCATTCAATACCGCGGCAATACTCTACGTTGTCATCACCCTTGCCTGCGCCAGCTTTCTGAAGTGGATCGAACGCCGATACGAGCGGAGGCACGCTTGACGCGTCCTCAATCCGGCCCGGAACTCGGCGTCTGCTACTACCCAGAGCAATGGGATCCCGCCCGCTGGCGCGAGGATGCAGCGGAAATGGTGGCGATGGGGCTCAGTTGGGTCCGCATCGGCGAGTTCTCCTGGGCCCTCGTGGAAGTGTGCCGCGATGAATTCCAGTGGGAGTGGCTGGACGAAGCCGTACGCATTCTCGGGGAAGCGGGCCTGAGAGTCATGCTTTGTACACCGACGGCTGCGCCGCCGAAGTGGCTGGTAGACGAACTGCCGGAGATCCTGCCTGTCAGCGCTGACGGACGGGTCCGGGGCTTTGGCGCCCGACGGCATTACTGCTTCTCCAGCGAATCGTATCTACATGAGGCGACACGCATTGCCGCCGCCTATGCAGAGCGGTACGGCCGGAGCCCGCACGTCCGCGCCTGGCAGATCGACAATGAATTCAACGATCACGATACGGCGGTTAGCTACTCTCCCGCTGCTCTCGCCGGCTTCCGCCGCTGGCTCGAAGAGCGTTACCACAGTGTCGAAGTACTGAATCGGGCGTGGGGGACCGCGCATTGGGGAATGCGCTACTCCGGGTTCGGCCAGATCGAACTGCCCGTCGGCGCCGTTGACGAGCCAAATCCCGCGCATGCGCTCGATTTCGCGCGCTACTCCTCAAATCGGGTCCTGGTCTTCTGCCGAGCGCAGGCACATGCCGTGCGGCAACATGCCCCGGGCATTCCCATTACCCATAATTTCATGGCAGGAAGCTACGAATTCGATCATCACGATGTTGCGGCGGAACTCGATTTCGCAAGCTTTGACAGCTATCCGCTGGGCAATCTGATCCACGGACCCCTTTCTCTCAGGGAAAAGGACCAATTCCTGCGCACGGGCGACCCTGACTACCAGGGGTTCCACTGCGACATGTACCGCCATCAGGGCAGGGGCCGTGTCTGGATCACCGAGCAGCAGCCCGGCCCGGTGAATTGGGCCGACCACAACCCCTCCCCTGCGGATGGGGCGGTTCGGATGTGGACATGGATGGCATTCGCGCATGGAGCCGAAGCGATTCTCTACTTTCGCTGGCGGCAGGCGCCCTTCGGACAGGAGCAATTCCACACCGCGCTGCACCTTCCGGACGGGAGGCGGGACCGAGCCTGCGAGGAAGTCCTGCAGGTCGCGAGAGAGCGAAAACGGCTCCCTCCAAGCATCCGGACGCCCGCGCAAGCCGCTCTGGTGATCGACTACGTGTCCCGGTGGGCTGCCCGCATCCTGCCACAGGGACGCGATTACTCTGGCGCAACCATCACTGCAGACTGGTACCGGACGGTCCGGGATTTGGGTGTCGATCTCGACATCGTCGGGCCGAAAGGCGATCTCTCGCCCTATTCGCTTGTCCTGATCCCGGACCTGATGATCGGCGACGCGCCGATGGCAGCACGTCTATCGGCGGGTGATGCCACCGTGGTGCTCGGGCCACGAAGCGGAAGCAGAACCGCCCACTTCCAGATACCCGCCGATTCCCCACCAGGCGTGTTCAGGTCGCTGATGGATGCAAAGGTCCGCCGCGTGGAATCCCTGCCGGATTGGCATTCCGAACCGGTGGAATACAGAGGGAAGACCTATCGCGTGACCGGCTGGCGGGAATGGGTGGAGAGCAGCGAAACCGCAGTCGCCCGCTTTTCCGCTCCGCCCTGGGCTGGGAGCGCGGCGGTCCTCCAGAACGAACGGGCCACCTATCTTGCGATGCTGCCGAAGGGTGACTTCCTTCGGGGCATCATGGCAGACGCTCTGGAAAGAGCGGGCATCGAATTCAATCCGACGGGTAGCAGTCTTCGGATCACGCGCCGGGGCGGCGTCCGCTTCGCCTTCAACTTTCAGGATCGGCCGATCAGGCTGCCGGGGAACGCGGACCGGGATTTTCTTGTCGGATCCGCTGAAATCGGCCCGTCGGACCTCGCAATCTGGAAGGAACCTCCCGAAGGGAGAATCGATGGCGGTTGAACGGCGAACCGGGACCACGGTCCGTGGCCAAATGCATCGTCATTCGACGACGGCGGCCAGTCGCGAACATCGCTCAGGTCAGCGGCCGGAATGCGGGACTCTCGCGACGAGACCTTCGAGGGACAGGACTTGGCGTTACCCGGCAGCAAACGCCCGACGCTGCCCAACGCCTCCAGACAATCAACCGCCGCCACGAATCCAGCCGGCTTGAGCAGGACCTGAAGGAAGGCGATTCCGGGCAATCCAGAATCGGGTGGCGAATTGCCATGACTCCGCCTAACCGCCTCCCGAGCAATTCGAAATGGCACTTTCCGACAGGACCTGGTCCAGCGTCTGGACCAGGAAATCAACATCTTCGACCTCGATGGTCAACGGCGGCCGGATCTTCAGAACATTGTCCGCGGGCCCCTCGCAGCCAATCAGGATGCGCTGCTCCCGCAGTCTCTCCCTGACATGCGCGGCGACCTCGGTCGCCGGAGTTCGGCGCTCAGGGTCATCCACAAGGTCCACCCCGGCGAAGAGTCCCATTCCGCGGACATCGCCGACTACCGCATGGCGGCTCTCCAACTCCCGCAGACCTGCAAACAGCCGGCGTCCCGTCGCCACCGCATTCTCCTGGAGGCCCTCCTCCCGGATGATATCCAGCAGCGTCTTGCCAACTCGGCAGGAAAGGGTTGAGCCGCCGAATGTCGAGAAAAACTCCGGACCACGCGCGAAGCTTTCGGCAATTTCCCGGGTCGTAACCACTGCCCCGACCGGAAAACCGTTGCCGAGCGGCTTGCCCAGAACGACGATGTCGGGAACCGCCCGTTGCTGCTCGAATCCAAAGAAATGGTCACCAAGCCGGCCGAGTCCGGTCTGCACCTCATCTGCGATGCAAACCCCGCCGCTGGCCCGAATATTCTCGTATATGGCCGGCAGGAAGCCCGGAGGCGGGACGATCTGGCCGGCAACCGAGGGGAAGGTCTCGGCGATGAAGCCCGCGAGCTTCCGGCCACGGCCGGCAATCACCCGAATCGCCTGGTCGGCACGGGCCGCGAATTTGCGGCCCCGCTCCGGATCATCCCTGCGGAACGTGCCACGGTAATCGTCAGGAAGATCGACAAGATGAACCCAGTCCGGCTGCCCCGGACCGCCGGGAGCGTTGAACTTGTATGCGGAGAGGGAAACGGTGCCGGTGCTGTTGCCGTGGTATCCGTGATCGAGTGCAATCATGTCGCAGCCGCCGGTGTGGCTCCGCGCGAGACGGATTGCCAGTTCGTTCGCCTCGGTCCCGGAATTCACGAAGTAGCACGTGGAAAACTGTGCCGGAAACCGTGCAAGCAGTGCCTCGGCGAACTCGGTCTGGGCGGGATGCAAATAGCGGGTGTTGGAATTCAGGAGGCCGAGCTGCTCTGCCGCGACCGACTGGATGCGCGGGTGCGCATGGCCGGCATGGGGCACGTTGTTGTAGGCGTCGAGATACGTTCGGCCGTACTCGTCGAACAGGTAGTGACGCCAGCCCCGGAGGAACATCGCGGGGTCGCGGTATGACAGAGACAGGTTCGCCCCGAATCGGGCGGCGCGATGCGCCCGTATTCGCGCTTTCTCCGGAACGGAGCAACCCGTTCCCTTGTCTGGCAGATTCAGGAGCGCCGCAGGGTTGGGACAGAGGCTCTTCCAAAGTTCGAGATCGTCAGGGTCGGCGACCCCCGGCCAGTCCCCGTCGATTCCGTCGATGGCCATCGCCAGCTGGAAATGGAGATGCGGCTGCCAGCCCCCCGATTGTGCGGCGTTGCCAAGCCGCGCGAAGGCGATCCCGGCAGCAATTCTCGACCCTGGCACCAGCCGATCCACGCATTCGGGATCCAGATGACCGTATAGCGTGAAGAATGAGCCCGCCGCGCACTCGTGGCAAAGGACGACCACCCCGCCGTAATCCAGCTTCACAGTACGATTCTCGACACGCTGCACCCAACCATCACACGGCGCGGCCACCGGGGTTCCGCTGGAGGCAAACACGTCCACACCCAGATGGACCGTGCGACGTTCGCTCGTCTTCAGGTCCCCCTTGCGGAACGAACGGCCAGTGTAGATGAGCCGGGGTTCGCCGTACCGTCCAATCCGGAAGCCGGCCCCGTCATCCGACGCCAGACATGCCGCTTCCGCATCAGTGAGATGAAACGGGTCTGCCGGAACAGGGCATTCCCCGACGGCAAGCGAAAGGATTGGCGCCCCGGAGAGCCTACGCCCGAGAATTGGGGCAAACGTCCCGCGTCGCCCGTCAAGCCAGGCCCGAATGTCCGGCGCATCCTCGACCACTGCAAGGCCGCACGCGACACGAAGCCGCGCCCGAAGCAAGGTCGGATCCACGCGATTGGATTCCAGGAACTCCCATGCCGGCGCCTGCGATATTGTCACATAGGGGTCGTCAGGCTTGCACCGTGCCATGAGAGTCGAATTGACCACGCTCACTGCCAAACGCATGCACAGGAGCGGCCAGAGTAGGTCGATTTCGGTGGCGGTTAGCGGCGACGCCGAGTGAAAACCGCTGATCATCGCGCCCAGCACGCGATCCGGATCCGGCTGCCCGAGCACGGCATAGGCGGCAGCATTCGCCAGTTCGCAAATGCGCGGAGCGCGGCACATGTCGCCGAAATCAAGAACGCCTCCGATCGCGGGCGGTCCGTTCAGCGTAGGGGCCACCAAGACATTGCAGTCGTTCAGGTCATTGTGAATTGCCTGCGTGGGCAGTGTCTCAAGTACCTCCGCCGCGGCGTGATAGCCGGCCAAGATCGAATGCACGAGGTCGCGGCGCTGCGGGTCGGCGACGGACGGATACTGCGCCTTGATCCAGGACGCCTGGAGCGGATTCCATTTGAATATTCGCCGCAGCAAGGGATGGTCGAATCCCCGGAGGCCATTCGCGATCCGCCCGGCCATCCTTCCCAAGGCGAAGTGGAGCCCTCCGCTCCGCGGCTTGAAGTCCGCGAGACGCAAGCCGGGCATCCATACCTGCATCCACGCTATGCGGGGGAATCCCTGATGCCCCGTGAACTCCACGAACTTGCCGCCGTTCACGTCCGGAACGATTCCAGGCACCGGGATGGCAGGGTCGGCCGTCCTAAGAGTATGAACGAATATTCGGGCCTTCAATTGTCGCTGGCTTTGCAATGGGTTGCGATATGGAGACGATTGACATGATCAATGGGTAATTTACGCTTGGCTGCTTGAATCGCTTGAATTGCTTGAGTATGGCGGTTCCCCGACCAGCCGGCTGCTGGGGCAGCGAGTTACTTATCCATTGGCAGTGGCGCTATCTCATTGCCAGTTGGTAGTAATTTGAATTCAGGGAATATTGAGTCGTACTCTAAGATGTTCGATAGCCGCAATCTGCATGCGCACGAAGTCCGGGTCACAGCCCTGTCGCATGACCTTGAGAACGAAGCTTTCGTCCGAGGCATCAACCCGGAAGTTCGCGTCGTACTCGGCATCGAGACGAGCAATCTCGGCGCTCAGTGCCCAGTGCCGGCGCAAGACTGCCTTCATGGCGCACTCCGCTTCGAACGTCGCGGCACCAATGCGACGGTTGCATTGCCAGCGCTGCCGGACCGGCCCAGAAGCGCTGCCGCAACAATCACCCTATCCCACTGGCCTGTGGAGCCTCTTGCACAAGCGTGCGGTCCTACCATGTCGGTTCCGCGTCCGCAAACTGCAACTCGTTCGGACAGAACCTGCCTGCGGCCCGCCGTTTTGCGAACGGAGGGTTGCCAGCCCAAGTTGGCACTTGTCCGGTTCGGGCGGGCGCTGCGGCGCCGCACTTCGCCGATTTATGCAGAAAATGGTTCGATTTTGGCAACATTCGGCGTGCTGTCGGGACTCGAAATGGTACCATCTTAGGCTGGACTCTGACCTTAACTATCTGACAAAACTAGAGTTATGGAAGATATGAACAGTTTCGTGTAATCTCTCGTGTAGGGCCATGCTTTTCTGAATACCAATTGCCCCCACCGCCGTGCCCGGTTATCCTGCCCCGCGGGCGGCAGCGGAGGCGGCGGTGTTCATCAATGCGACCAAGACCTACACCGACAAGGCCGGACAGGCGCGCAAGTCCCACCGCCTGGCACGCAATGTCCGCGTCAACGGCCGGGTCCGGCAGCAGACGCTGCTGAACCTCGGCACCCACTGGGACGTGCCGAGGGAGCTGTGGCTCCGCATTGCCCAGCGGACCGGGGAGATCCTGGCCGGGCGGCAAGCGCTGTTTCCCGAGCCGGAGACCGTAGAGCAGCATGCGCAACGCCTGGCGCGGCAGTTGCGGGCGAAAGGCGTGGGGTTGTCCGAAAGGCCGGACCCGGCGGTCGTCAGGGTGGATCTCGACAGTATGGAGCACCAGGACCCGGTGTCGGTCGGGGCGGAACGGGTCTGTCTCCAGGCGCTGGAGGATCTGGGCTTGCAGCGCATCCTCAAGGGATGTGGGCTCAGCCTGCGGGATGCGCGCATCGCCACGGCGATTGTCGCGGCGCGGATGATCCACCCTTCCAGCGAACGGGAGGCCAGCCGATGGCTGCAGTGTGACAGTGCTCTGCCCGAACTGCTCGGCCTCGAAGCGGACCAGCGGGCGTTGTCGCGCAAGACACTCTACCGCGTCTGCTATCTCCTCTGGAAACACCGCAAGGCGCTACAGCAAGGATTACGGCAGCAGGAATCGGCGCTGTTCGGGATCCCGGACGCGATCGTGCTCTACGATCTGACCAATGCCCACTGTTGCGGCCTCGCCGACGGCGCGTTGCGCCGGCGGGGACGCTCGAAGCAACGGCGCAACGACTGCCCGCTGGTCACAATGGCGCTGATGCTGGACAGTGCCGGCTTTCCGCGGGCTTGCGAGATCCTGCCGGGGAACGTGTCCGAATGCGGCACGCTGGCGGACGCCATCGCGCGCCTGCGCGAGGAGTGCAGTCCGGACCAGCCCAAGCCCACCGTGGTGATGGATGCGGGCATCGCCACGGAGGCGAATCTCGCCTGGCTGCGGGAGCAAGGATACGGCTGGATCTGCGTCAACCGCGGCAAGCGCCCGGCACCCCCGGAGGGGGAGCCGGATCTTGACCTGGTGACCGCCTCCAAGCAGGTGCTGCAGGCCTGGAGCCTCGGCGTCGAGGACGGCGAACTCCGGCTCTATGTGCAGAGCGAAGCGAAGAAGCAGAAGGAGGATGCGATCCTGTCGGCGAAGCGGAAGCGCTTCGAAGCGGAACTGTGCAGCCTGCATGAAGGCCTCACCGTGCCGGGCCGCACGAAGAAATACGAGCGCGTGCTGGAACGCGTCGGCCGGATCCGCGAACGCTATACCAAAGTCTCCGCTCAGTACGACATCCACGTGGACCGCGATCCGGGCACGGACAAGAAGCGCCCCGGCCCCAACGCGACGGCGGTCCACTTCGCCAGCCGTCCCTCCCGCGAACAAGCCGACGCCAGCGCCGGAGCCTACCTGCTCCGAACAAGCCGCCTCGACTGGAACCTCCAGGACACCGTCGAACAGTATCTGCAGATCACGGAAGTCGAGGCCGTGTTCCGCTCCCTGAAGAGCGAACTCGGCCTGCGTCCCATCTGGCACCAGGGCGACAACCAGATCCGCGCCCACCTCTTCATCGCCGTCCTCGCATATCACGCCGTCCACGTGATCCGCACCCGCCTGAAGCTGGCCGGAAACAACCTCTGCTGGGCGTCCATCCGAAACCGGCTGCGAAACTGGGTCCGCATCACAACCACCATCCAGGAGGTCGCCGCCAGCCAGATCGCCTGTCGGCAGGATGTCCTGCCCTCGGCCGAGGCCGCGGAAATCGCCCGGCGGATCGGCGTCAAGCCCGGCAGCCACCGGCGCACCAACCGGGGAAAAGGCTGACAAAATCAGCCCATGTGTAGGGCCATGGGAGCCCGGACAAACAAAATTGCGCAGAAACTACAGCCGGTTATCCATACCAGCGGATCAACGAAGTGCCAACTTGGGCCAGGCGAAACCCGCCGCAGGCGGTGTGCGAAGCATTGCCTGCCCGAATCGGCGCCCCCCCCCTTCCGAAGCGGAAAGTTGGCTGGCCCTGGCGTATTCAGAATCCCACTTTGGCTCGCCACGGCCCGTCCCTCCAATGCCGATTCCGCGGCAACGGGAAACCGGAAAGGGGCCGTTGCGGGGTGGGTGCGGGGTGGGTGCGGGGTGGGTGCGGGGTGGGTGCGGGGTCTATCAAGCTCACACACTTGACTCGCGGGTGATTTCGTGCGATTTATTCGGGCATGCAGATTGGCATGCGTCAGATTTCAGCGGAGACGGTAGAGTGGTTCAAGACCGCCTGCAACAGCGGTGAGCTGTCGCGGAGTGCGCTGGCCCGGGAGCTCTGTCTTCAGGAGAACTGGTTTGGCCGCGTCGGCAGGCTGTGTCTTGCGTCGGCGCGCAAGCTCTTGCCGCGCCTGGCGGAGGAGTTGGGTGTGCGCCTGCCGGAAGCGGAGGCGATGGAGTTTGATCCGCACGCCCGCCCGGCATCGGACTTCGCCGACAGTTCTGTCTCGTGTTCGCTTCGGGAACTCGGTCCGCTGTCGCTTGAGCCGGTGGCGTCACCGGAGGAGCGCCGCCGCTGGGAGGCAATGATCGAGACGCATCATCCGGAGGGATGGCGCCGGCCGCCGGGAGGGCAGGTCCGTTACCGGGTTCGTTCGGAGCGGTATGGGGTGCTGGGCGGCATTGGCTTCACAGCGGCGGGGATGCAGCTTGGGCCGCGCGACGATGTCGTCGGCTGGTCGGGCGATGCCCGCGTGGCCAACATCGGCAGGGTTGTGTGCAACCATCGCTTTCTGCTGCTTCCGGGTGTTCGGGTGAAGGGTCTTGCGTCGCGGGTTCTGCGTCTTGCGACGGGCCGGATTGCCGACGACTGGGCGGCGGCCTACGGTGAGCGGCCGGTGCTGGTGCAGAGTTTCACGGGGCCGGGGCAGTCCGGGCTGAGTTACCGGGCCGCGGGGTGGAAGTGTTGCCCGCAGCTGACTTCGGGGCGCCGTTCGGGGGTGCGCCGCGCGGTCTGGCTCCGGCCGCTCGTGGAGGGCTGGCAACAGGTTCTGTGCGGTGAGCCGGAGCGCGTTCTCGGCTGGTCCGGATCGATATATTGTGCGGGGGGATGGGCGGCACGGGAATACGGGCGGAGCACGCACCCTGACGGTCGGATCCGGCGTCGGATTGCGCAGATGGGTGCGGCCTGGGTCAATCGGCTTGGCGAACATCTGCCGTCGATCTTCCCGGGGCGGGCGGAGCAGACGGCGGCCTACCGGTTGCTGTCCAATGACGCGGTGACGATGGACCACATTCTGGATTCGCATTTCGAGCAGACGGTTGAGCGGTGCGGTGCCGAGCGGCTTGTGCTGGCTGTTCAGGACACGACGACGCTGAATTATGACGGCCTGTCAACGACGTCGGGCCTCGACGAGCTTGGCGGGGGCGGCAAGGGCAGCGCGGGCATCCTGGCCCATTTCGGCGTGGCGGTGAACGCGGTGGGCCGGCCTCTCGGGATGTATACGGTGGACACCGACTTCCGTCAGGCCGATGACAAGGACAGTGTCCGCTGGGTGGACGGCCTGGAGCGGGCGCAGGAACTCGCGCGCGCCTGCCCGGACAGCCGGGTGATGACGGTCTGCGACCGCGAGGGCGACTTCTGGGAGCTGCTCTCGCGTGCGGAGCAGACCGGGGCGGCATTGCTGGTCCGGGCCAGCCGAGGGACGCAGCGTCGGGTGGCGCTGGCCTCGGGCGGAGACGCGGACCTGTGGGACCATGTGCTGGAGACGGACCCGGTGGGCGGGCGGAAGATCGAGGTGCCCGCCTGCGGGGGACCGAACCGTCGGCGCGGCCGCACGGCGAAGCTGACCCTGCGTTGCACGCCGGTGGACTTGCTTCCCCCGAAGGACCGGGAGAGTGAACCACCGGTCCGCATGATCGCCGTCTCGGCCCTTGAGGAGGACCCGCCCCGTCGCCCGGCGCTGCCGGCATCGAAGCAAAGGAAGCAGAAGAACAAACCGCTGCACTGGATGCTGCTGACCACCGAGGGCCAGGCCGACCTCGACACCGCCCGAACCGTGCTGCGCTGGTACGAACTGCGCTGGCGGATCGAACGGTTCTTCCATGCGCTGAAGGTCGGCACCCGCATCGAGGACCGCCGCCTCGACGAGGCCGACGACCTGCGCAAGTGTCTCGCCTTTGACGCGATCACCGCCTTCCGAGTCTGGGACCTTTCCCTCCTGGCCCGCGAGAGGCCGGACGACCCGGCCAGCCGACATGTCACCGAGGACGACATCCGGGCACTCTGTGCCCTCGCCTCCCGCTATGGCTTCAAGGTGCCCCGGGGACCGCCGGACATGACCATCGCGGGCTTCGTCGTGCTCACCGGCGGCCTGGCGGGCTTCCATCCCTCGAAGCGCCAGCCGCTACCCGGCACGCAGAAGCTCTGGGAAGGCGTGAAGTTCCTGTCTCAAGCCGTCTTCGCCATCCAGGCCATGCAGGAATGGAACAGGAAAAAAACGAAAGGAGAAGTCCCGGAGTCAAGTGTGATAGATTGATAGGTGCGGGGTGGGTGCGGGGTGGGTGCGGGAATTTGACGAGCTGACCCTGCCCGGCGCAACATCGGCCCGACCGCGGCCCCGAGCCGGACAGTCGCCGCCGAAGACAGCAGTCCCCTCACTCCGGCAGACACCCGCACGGCGCATTCGAAGGAGTTCTCCGCGGCCGCGCAGACCTTTCGGCGCGTTGCGAAGCCGTCCGCGTCGGGGCACGACCTTCTGCGCAGCATCCTTGCCATGCTCGCGTTGCCCTACAACGCCGCCGTTGAACAATCCATCCTGGACTACCGCACGGCGGGGACGAGATTCTCACTCTACGACCAGTACAAGTCGCTGATTGCGATCTGGCGGGAGGCCGAGGACGGGCGTGACACTCCCGTTCTGGTGGTACGCTCTGCGCTGACCCGTCTGGACCGGGCAATGAAGGCGTTCTTCTCGCGGGTGCAGCCGGGGAACGCGCCCGGGTTTCCGCTCTTCCGCGCGCGCAGCCGGTATCGCCCGTTCAGCGTCGACAATCCGAAGGCGGCGAGATGCGCGATCCGGATTCTCGGCGGTTGAGGCGCTGAAGATCAGCGACATGTTTCGCACGGGCTCGGGGAAGCGGAGCCTGAACCGGGCGATTGCGGAGCAGGGTTGGCGAGAATTCTTCGACATTCTGGAGGGTGGGAACGTCGGCGTTCCATTCGTCGAAGTTCCCCCGTCCGGTACGTCGCAGGGATGCTCGCGTTGCGGAACGAAGGTTTCGAAGGCGCTATCGGAGTGGACGCGCCGGTGCGGCTTGTGCGGCCTTGAACCGGACGGCGATGAAAACGCGGCCGGAAACGTGCTGTGCCCGGACCTGCGCGTCTTCGCAGGAGCCGCAGCAACGGGTGGGGCGGCGCCCGGCGCTCGGTTGGCTTTCGCAGCACGTTGAATGCAGGAGAAATTCAACCGGCGCTTGCGCGGTTCAGGCAGCAACTCCAGGGAGCAGAACTGAAGGGATCTGCGCGCTCGATTTCTTGCAGGTCCCTCTGCGGGCAAAGCGAGTCCGACGGTTCCATCCCTGAAACACGGATTTGAAGAAACTGTCAAGCCGCGCATGCGGGATCGGGAATCCGCCGCGAACCCGGACCCTGAACAAGAGCAAGGGTCGAAGGCCGTTGCAGAGCGGGAAGCCTGGGCCCGCGCCGAATCATCCCGGAAATTTCACGGGTAGTGCTCGCGTTCATTTTGGACCGGATCCAGCGTGACCTCAGCATCCGCACTGCCGCCTACAGCCTGGGCCACCGCAGCGTCATGCCCATCCAGCTGATCACGTTCCCGCACCAGTGCCAGCACATTGCCAGGGTCTTTCGTCTTTGAGACAGGTGCTGTCCGGCACCGGCCCTCCTGCCGGAACCGGACGGGCAACTTCGCCCGGGACCCACCGATCTCGCCTGCGGCAACGCCCTCTTCAGGATTCGCACTGACTTTCCCGGGGTCGTTCGGAGAATCCTCTTCAGTTCTTCCGTGACGCCCGCAGTTGCACCGCCCTCGTTGTCCTCCAAAGCCACCCAACGTCTGCACTGACCCGTAGTTGGCTGACCGGCCCGAACCTCTCCGGTTGCGAATGCTGGAACGCGTCGTTCAACGGGAACAGAGATCCGACAGATCCGTGCAACAGTAGATCCAGCGAATCCTTGTCCAGGTTGTATCGCTTCGCTCCTGCGAGTCCGCCAAGTGCAGGGTACGGTCCGTTCCGTTCTCAATGTCGACCTTTGCGACGACCTTTCCGTTGGACACGCACATGTTCTTTACCGCGTACCACGTAGTCGAACCGAAGACGGGGACCGGCGGATTGTGCCACTCGGCTCGGAGGCAATTCGCATCCCTGTGCGAAATCCTGTCACTGATTCCGCAAGCCGCATTTGCTTGAACGGTCAGCATGACCGCGAGTCCGGTCGCGACTGCCACCGCCATCCTGGAAACCCTCATCTGATTTCTCCATCTATCGGCCGGGACCACGGAGTACACTTGGGTCACGGTAGGAGCACGGGTTGCCCCGTGCCCCCCCGTACAGATCCCAGCGTGCGCGTTAGCGCACTGGGCTCCTACCTCGGGTGTGGACGGCCTGAAACCGTTGGTCTGGCCATGGGTGCATGATGCGAAGTGCAGGAAAATGGCTGCTCGCCAGTTCCTTGACCAATTCCCACAAGTCGAGAATTGAGCGCCTTTGCGAACGCCGTCTCAACTGCCGGAACCAGAGCCACTTGACGCTGTCGATGAAGGCCGAGAGGTATGGGTGACTGGTGGGTACCGCGAAATAGCGCAGCCATCCACCAAGCACCGATCGTAGCCATACTGCCACTTCCTCTGGCGGGTCATGTCGTCGTCGTCGTAGTACCAGTCCGATCCGCTTCAGCGTACGCCGAACGCGTCGGGCTTGCGGCTTCCGCCCGAGTCCAAACCGCCCCTTCCGCGTGGTCCGGCAATAATGCGTGAACCCCAGGAAGTGGAAGGTTTCGGGACGCCGCTGACCACGGGCGCGGCGGTTCGCCATGGCGTACCGACCGAACTCGATGCAGCGGGTCTTGTCCGGGTGAAGAGCCAGGCCAAATTTGTTCAGCCTCTGCTCCAGGTCGGAGCGGAATTGTTCCGCATCTCGACGGGTCTCGAAGCCTGCGACAAAGTCATCGGCGTAGCGGATCAGTACCGCTTCGCCTTGTGCCGTCTGCTTGCGCCATTTCCGGTCGAACCAAAGGTCCAGTACATAGTGTAGGTAAATATTTGCCAATATTGGCGAAATTACCGATCCCTGCGGGCTTCCGCAGAGGTCGTCCTTCCACTCCGTGCCTTCCATGACGCCAGCGTTGAGCCACTTGATTATCAGCCTTATCACCCGGCGGTCCCCGATCCGATGTTCCAGAAACCGGATCAACCAGTCTCGATCCAAAGTATCGAACGACCACACGACACACTACCCACATCCACGAACTTCCCGAATCCGTCAAGATTACGCGCAGGGCACATGTATTTTTTGGTTGCTCGCTCAGGGTGTCAGGTCAGCTTTACCGCCAGGGTGAGCGTCAGCTTCTGCTGCTGTTCCCAGATGGTAGCCGGCGGATCGTGCCAACGACCTGGACTGACGTGTCACACGAGGTCATGCCGCAGGAGGGTGCTGGAGAACTTCTTGTCGCGCCTGAGGATGTTGTGCGCATGAGAGCCGTGGTCGATGCTCTGCTTCGTCGTCTGGAAACGGAGAAGAACGATGGAGCTGAAGCTGATGCCTCCGGGTCCCCCGGAGCCTCGCCTGGAACTTTGGACGCAACTCGACGAGCCGACACGCCAAGCCCTGCTGGAGCAACTCGCAACGATGATCGTCCGTGCTGCAACCACCCGACCGGAAGCGGAGGACGAGCACGATGACTGATCCCAAGATCACGACATCGCATCAGGAACGGCATGCCCTGGTGTACCTCCGCCAATCCACGCCCTCTCAGGTCAAGCGACACGGGGAGTCCACCCGGCGACAATACGCTCTTGCCGACCGCGCTCAAGACCTGGGCTGGCCCTCCGAAAAGGTCGAGGTCATTGATGACGATTT
Source organism: Rhodobacterales bacterium (assembly GCA_965222665.1). Taxonomy (GTDB): domain Bacteria; phylum Pseudomonadota; class Alphaproteobacteria; order Rhodobacterales; family CAZPXZ01; genus CAZPXZ01. The sequence goes on along the minus strand of CBDCUM010000012.1, from coordinate 1,321,859 downwards.
GGGCTTGTCGGGCGAGTTCACGCAAGGCCGTGTCGGGTTCGCCCGCCTGACCGCCGAGGTCGCCCTTGGCCACGTCGGCATCCTGTTCAGTATTGAGGTGTCACGCCTCGCTCGAAATAGTGCCGACTGGTACCGGCTCCTGGACCTGTGCGGAGTCACGAATACGCTGATCGCTGACGTCGACGGGATCTATCACCCAGGACATTTCAACGATCGACTCTTATTGGGACTTAAAGGCACAATGTACGAGGCTGAGCTTCACATACTGCGTGCCCGTCTCGACGGTGGAATCCGCAACAAGGCGTTGCGCGGCGACCTCTACCGGGGACAGCCGATCGGCTACGTGCGCGGAGTGGCTGACGCTGACATTCTGATCGATCCCGACGAAGCGATTCAAGGCGCAGTGCGTTGCGTTTTCGAACGCTTTGCCGAGTTCGGGTCAGCGCGACGAGTATGGCGCTCGTTTATCGACGAAAGACGGACGTTTCCAACCCGCAGTCAGCCGGGAAGAACGTTGGAATGGCTGCCGCCCACCTATGTGAAGATCCACCACATCCTGACCAACCCGGTCTACGCGGGAGCCTACGTCTACGGCAAGACGCGACGGGAACGCTTCGTGGACGAGAACGGCTCCCTGCGGATGCGTAGCCGCAAGTTGCCCCGCGAGGAATGGATGGTGCTGATCCGGGATCATCATCCGGGATACATCGACTGGCAGACCCACGAGGCGATTCTGGAGCGGCTCGGTCGCAACAACCGACCACAGCGCCATGGCAGTGGAGGCGCGGTGCGCGAAGGAAGAGCCTTGCTGCAAGGCATTGCCACCTGCGGACAGTGCGGGCGACCACTGCGCACGCACTATACCGGGCGCACCTCGTCGCCCGGCTATCATTGCTCTGGCAAGACGCTGACGACAGAACGCCGCGCATATTGCCTGCACATTGGCGCGGTACAGATCGATCGGGCCGTCTGCGGAGCCTTGCTCGAGGCAATCCAGCCCGCGGGCCTCGAGGCCGCACTCCGCGCTGCAGACCAGGTGGAATCCCGGTTCGAGAGATCCCTGCAACATTGGCTGCTGGCCGTCGAGCGAGCAAGGCAGGACGCAGACGCCGCTGAGCGCCGATATCGGGCTGTGGAGCCAGAGAACCGACTCGTGGTCCGAAACCTGGAAGCGGCGTGGGAACGCAGCCTGCAAGCGTTGGCCGCGGCGCAGCGCGAACTGGAGCGCCGCCGGGAGGACCGCCCCAAACCGCTTGTCGCGGCCGAACGAAAGCAAATCCGTGCCTTGGCACGGGATCTGGAGCGCGTCTGGGACGCTCCGCAGATCACGCCGCGAGACAGGAAGGAATTGTTGCGCACCGCGCTGGAGGAAGTGATCGTGGCTGCCCCCCGCGGTGAGCACCGGATCGATCTCACCCTGCGTTGGCGTGGCGGAGCGCTCACCAGCATCCAGCTCGACCGGCCCCGCAAGCAGGCCACCATCCGGACCAGCGAAGACACCGTCAATCTGCTTCGCCGCCTCGCTCAATTCCACCCCGACGATGTCATCGCCGGAATCCTCAACCGTCAGGGCAAGGTTACGGCCTACGGCCATCCGTTCAACAAGATCCGTGTCAAAAGCCTGCGCCAGCACTGGAACATCCCGCGCTTCGATCCCGCAACCAAGCCCGCCAACGGCGAACTGGTCACGATCAAGCGAGCCGCCGAACTGATTGAGATTGCTACTTCCACCGTCCACCGCTGGTTGAATGACGGCTACCTCGATGGCGAGCAGACAACGCCTGGCGCGCCTTGGCGAATCCGGCTCACCGAAAACTCGAAACTACAGCTGATGGAAAAGGCACCGCCCGGCTACGTGCCGATGCGCGAGGCAGTCAAACGCATGGGCGTGACTCGCCAAACCGTGTTGCAGCGTGTAAAGAACGGAAGCCTGCACGCGATCCATATCCGCGCCGGGAGGAAAAAAGCGCTACGTATCAAACTGTTGGACGACTTGCCGAACCTCTTCGAAGCACTGAAATGAACCAGGGGGCATTATGAACTGTCATCGAAAAATTGTCGAATGTCAGCGTCAAGTATCCAGTTGACCTTGCGTTTGTCGATGCAGTAGGCAAGGGCGTCCAGCGCGTCATGCGCCGACCGCCCCGGCCGAAACCCATAGCTCAGCCCGAGAAATACCGGTTCATAAATCGGTGTGAGGATAACATCTGCAACCGTCTTTTGGACGAGTTTGTCCTCCAGAGCAGGAATGCCGAGCGGTCGTGTCCCCCCGTCCGGCTTCGGGATTTCCACCCGCCGAACCGGAAGCGCTCGATAGGCACCGCTTTGCACACGGTCGTGGAGGTCGAGCAGCCGCTCTTCCAGTCCCTCGCCGTACGCGTCCCATGTCATCCGGTCTACCCCGGCCGCGGCTCGCGGGTTCAGGGCATGGTAGGCCCCTTTCAGGGCCTCCACCGACACATGGTGCAGCAGCGCCGTAAGACGTTCCTCAGGTTTCCTCTTGGCTGCCTGCCGTATCCGGTCAGCCGCTTGTGACACGCTTGCCCGGCCCTGAGTCCGGTGCGTGCTTTGGCTTCCCGTCTTCCCCTTGGTTGGCGTCCTTCCCTCCAGTGCCTCCGCTTCTGCTGACGCAGATTTGTTCGGCACCTTCACCGGTACTATTACGCCATCCGACTTCTGCGGTCCGGTCATCATCATCAGTCCAGATTACTCCTTTCCTTCGCGGCCCCGGCACGACAGCCAAAGCGGGCCACAGATCTCCCAGGTCCCAGCAATGGACGTCCGCACGTGCGTCGGTTCTTCGACCCCGTGGAGACCTGCTCGTCCCTCACCCAGAAACGGAACGGCAGATGCAGCCTTCGGCACACGTAACAACCTCGGCTCTCCAAACGATAAACCTTACGGGGCTCAATCATCCGTGCCCATGCGCTCCCCTACCGACGCTTAGCCCAACACCTCGCGATGTTGAACCCACGGCTCGGGGCGAGAGTGGGGGGTTACTCCTTTCACTCGATCGGACTCTCACCGAATATCCATTGCCAGTTAGCCTGGCGCACTACAACAGTCTTCCCTGACAAGGCTGAAAGGAGCGCCCAGTTATGGCAGAATTCAGCACTGGCACCGGCTGTAGCGGTGGATCCGGGCGCAGAAACCTGTCAGAACGGACCGGGATCGCCAGCACCGGCACAGGGCAGGTGCTGGCGTATTTTTTTTCCTTCCAGACCATGGGCGTGGGTGCGTCCGCAAGCAAGGCGGCACGCAGCCAAGTCTTCCCCACCTGGAAACGGAGCCACATGGACGCCGGCCTCGAATAAGCGACATCCGCCGGCGCGTCGGCTCGCCGCAGGTGCCCGCTGCATCCGCCGCCTTCGGAAGGGGGCTTGCGTCCGGTCCCCGGTCCACTCGCCCACGGAGTCCTGCGCCAAGTCTTCATCTGAAACCCTCATGCCGGGTCTTGTGTCTCCGCACCCCAGATGCATGAAAATGTGGGTATTTTCACGGCAAACTCGCGACAATCCCACAATCGCACAATCGCTCGTGGCGGGCCCCGCGAGGAATGGCGGCAGGGACCCACCCGCCCAATGGCATTCGTCTAGGGCGTTCTGCTTCGTGGCCCACCGGGTGCATTGGACTAATGTATTGCGGTTATTTGTCTTTTCTCCACTGTTGGTGCGGTCATGCCCGGGGGGGTTAACTTACCGGCTCGTTCCCTGCATAGTGCCGCTTGGATTGCCCACTGCGGAGAGGTGTTTGGATGGACCCCCGAATCGAGGCGCTGCGGTCGACGACGTTTTTCGGTCGTCGTCTGACCCGGCAGCAGATTTCCGAGATCCAGACGACGGTTGCAGCGTTTCCGTCGCTGAGCCGGCACGAGCTTGGGCAGACGGTTTGCGAGCAGCTGGGCTGGCGCACGGGAACGGGCACGAACCGGATCCAGCTCTGCCAACGGCTTCTGGAGGAACTGGAGCGGCTGGGCCTCCTGGTGTTGCCGGCGAAGGATGCGTCCTATGCGCGGGGTCCGCGCAAGCCGATTGAGAAGAGCCGGCGGACGGAGAAGCAGCCTGCGATTGCGGAGCCACTGGGGGAACTTCTGCCATTGCAGCTTCGCCTCGTGCTGGACGAGGACGAGGTCTCGGAGTGGAACGAGTTTGTCGACCGCTGGCACTATGCCGGTTTCCGCCACCCTCTCGGTCCGCGGCTGCGCTATTTCGTGGAGGACCGGCACGGGCGCAAGCTGGGTTGCCTGCAGTTCTCGCAGGCGGTGGTCTCGCTGCCCTGCCGGGACGCGTGGGTCGGCTGGCCGGAGGACGGGTGGAAGGCGCATCTGGAGCGGGTGGTGGGCAACACGCGGTTTCTGCTGTTTCCGTGGGTCGAGGTCCGGAACCTGGCTTCCAAGGTGCTGTCGATGGCGGTGCGGCGGCTGGCCGATGACTGGGAGCAACAGCACGGCTGCCGTCCGGTATTGGTAGAGACGTTTGTGAATTCGAGCCGCTTCGATGGCGCCTGTTACCGGGCGGCGAACTGGCTCGATCTCGGCGAGACCCGGGGCGGCAAGGGGAAAGCGCCCAAACGGGTCTACGTCTATCCGCTGAGCGCGGACTTCCGGGAGGTTCTCCTGCATGGCCCGCAACGCACTGCGCCGCGGCGCAAGGCGAAGCCACGGGCGGCGCCCCGGCTCGCCGCAGACGACCCCTTCCTGCTCGCCTGGCAGGAACTCGTCGGCGCGGCAACCGCGGCTGCGACGGCCCACGACCGTGTCTGGCAGCTCCGGCGGCGGGTCATCAACACTCTGCTCGTGGTGCTCTTCGTCTATCGGCTGATGTTCTCGGGCAACGGCTACACGGCGACCCTTGCCGCGCTCTGGGAGCAATGCCGGGCTTGCGGCATTCCGCTGCCGCAGGCCGAACCCGTCGCTGCGTCGAGCATGAGCGCCGCCCGGGCGAAGGTCGACGAAGCCATCTTCAAGAACCTGCACGCCGAGATCCTCAAGCGTGCCGAGAGCTCGCAGTGGAAGGGGCACAGGGTCTTCGCGGTCGACGGCTCGAAGATCAACCTGCCGCGCCCACTGCTCCGCGCCGGCTACCCCCTGCCGCAGGAACGGGCCCACTATCCGCAAGGCTTGCTGAGTTGCCTCTACGAACTGGCCCCGAAACTCCCCATCGACTTCGACCTGCATGCCCACGGCGATGAGCGCGCCGCCGCGCTCGCCCATCTCCCCGCCATGGCTGCAGGAAACGTCGTCGTCTACGACCGCGGCTACTACTCCTACCGGATGCTGCTGGCGCATGCGGAGCGGGGCGTGCATCCGCTGTTCCGTCTGCAGAGAAATGCCGGAACCACATTCGACGACTTCATCGCAGGAAGCCGGCAGGATGAGCTCATCACCATCACACCGGGACCCGATACGCTTCGCCGTCTGGGCCGGAAGGATCCCGAGGCCGTACCCAGGCCCATCCCCCTGCGGCTCGTCAAATACGTCCACGGCGGAACCGAGTTCCATCTCGCAACCACTCTTCTCGACCGAAGCCAATACCGGGTCCGGGAACTCGCCGACCTCTACCATGACCGCTGGGGCATCGAGGAGTTGTACAAAACCTCAAAGTGTGGCTTCGAACTGGAGAACTTCCACAGCCGATCCGAACGCGGCGTGAAGCAGGAGATCTTCGCCCACTTCAACCTCATCGCCATGACCAGGCTGTTCACCAACTTCGGCGACGCCATGCACAACTCGCAATCGCCCCCGGATCCCCTGCCGGAGAGCCAGGCAAACTTCAAGGCAGCCTTGTTCGCCGTCGCCCGAAACCTCGAAGGCCTCATCCTGCGGCAGGCGGCCATGATGCACAACGCAGTGCATCAGGTCCTCGCTTGTGTCGAAACCGCAAGGCAGCGCCTACGTCCAAATCGATCCTGGCCACGACGCTCCCGAAAACCCCTCGGCAAATGGCAGAAGGGACGAGACTCCGCAGCTGCAGTCTGAGTGCCAGAGCAACCGTCCCACCCAATTCGGGCCTGGCAGAACTGCGATTCCTTAAGCGAATGCCATTGCCCACCCGCCAGCCGAAAGCCGCGGCGGTCGGGACCACCCGCAGCTTCAAGGCCATTCTATTTGCAGTTACCTCCGCCAAGTGCCTGTTGGCCAACGCATTCAGGCCGGGAACTGCGAGCATTCGAACCAGGCGATCCTGCCGCAACAGGGTGAGTTGCCTCGCCCGACGCCCGCCGCGACTGCCGTGATCGTTCTGTTCAGCGCGAACAGAGATCCGACAGATCCGCGCAGCAGTAAATCCAACGGATCCGCGTCATCGGATACCCTTGTCGCAGCGTCGAATTCTTCAGACGAAGCGTCTTGTCTATTCCATTCTCGAGGTCCACCTTCGCGACCACCGTTCCTCGGGAAGAGCACGAATTCCGGACCTTGAACCAAGCAGTTGCGATAACGACCATCAGACCCGGCGGATTGTACCATTCGGCTTCCAGACAATTTGCATCCCTGTGTGAAATTCTCTTGCTGATTTCGCAGGCTGCGCTTGCGTGTGCCGGGAGCATGACCAGGATCGCGATCGCCACAGTTGCGGCAATTTTCTGAATTCCCATCGTATCTCTCCAGTGAACAAGACAGGCTTCAGCGATCTCCCTTGCAAGTGTAACCGACGAAAAGAGTGGAAATACAGCGTGAGCATGGCAAAATTCTGCGCCTCCTGCGTCGGCGCATACTCCGCCGAACCGGCAAAGACACACTCCCGCGCAGCCATGAACGTGGCGAGCACGAACGAATGTATCGCAAGAGCGACTGCACACCATGTTGCTGTCGGGCCAGCCCAAGCATCCCGCACAGCGGTCTGCCGACGGCCGCCCTGACCGGTCTACGAACTTTCAGACCTGGCCCAGCATTGGAGCCGGCCGGAACGCAAGGGAAAGGCATTCCCCGCCAGAACGCTACTCATTGGGAAGATCCGCTCCGAGAACAAATGGACGGATTTGCCTTGATTGCAATGCGTGTCGCAACTACGGCCCGAGCGCGGGATTAACCGCACACGAGGCGGAACACCGTAGCGACTTCGAACGAAGGGCGTGCCAATGACTCCGGAATCACTTCTCGATGCCAACAGAATCGCGACCCAATGCAACCGGAGCCCCCACTACCGCCCTGCGTGCTGCGGCACCCCGTGCAGGAGCATGAGTCGGATCCCGAGGATTGCTGGAATTCCCTCGGGTACTATGCGGCCTGGCTACGGATTCCCTGTTGCGAGACTGGAAGCCTCGACCACCAGGTCCGCCAACGGTACAATGGTCATCCGCCCAGCTGCCCTCTCGAGCGAGCGCCCACAACTCGACCGGGGAACACCGACCATGCCGGCCCGACCGTGCAGCCCGCACAACTCCGGCAGCTTCACTCAAGTTTCTCCGTATGAACCCGGTGATTTCTGCAACCCATGGGTTGCAGAAATCCGACAGATCGGTACAGCACCAAGTCTCCCGAAATTTTGCAATTGAACCACCGTGCCGCAACCGCGAATCTTCCGGATGAAGCGTGCAGTTCGGTCCGGACGAGATGTCGACCCTCGCTAGTACCTCTCCGTCGAACGCGAAAAGGTTCCGAACAAAGCTACCCAGCCACTTCCATCAGCACCATGGGTCCCGGTGGATTGTACCATTCGGCGTATAGGCAAGCTGCCCCGCGTACCCGATTCTCTTGCAGACTTCACATGCTGCGCTTGCCTGAACCGGCAGCATGACAAGGAAGCAGATCGCTGTGGCGACGGCACTTCGAACATGCTTCATCGGAACATCCACGCACAGACTTGGCCCCCGTCATCCAAGTAGAGTCGGGCCGCCCGGGCGAGGACAGGAAAGTGGCAGGTTTCAGGCGCGCCCCTTGCCGACTCATGTCGGAGAGCGCTCCGCCCAGCCGGCGAAGACGCGCTCAAGTGCCACGACAACGTAGTAAAGCAGGATGCCCAGCGCAGCGAGCGCGATGAGCACGGCAAACATCAGCGGATAGTCAGCGCTGATCTTGCCGCTGTCGAAGAGATGACCAAGGCCGCGACCATGGGGCTCAACAATCTCCATCAGGTTCGTGCCGATGAAGGCAAGTGTCACGGCAACTTTCAGAGCGCCAAAAAACTCCGGCAGCGTCTTCGGAAGCGCGATCTTCCAGAAAATTGTGAACCGGGACGCGCCGAGAGAAGCGAGTATGTCCCGGTATTCCGGCTCCAGGGTGGAAAGGCCAATCGAGACAGACACGGCAATGGGAAAGAAGGAAATGAGGAACGCGATCAGGATGGTGTTCATGTCGTGGCGTCCGACGAACAGGAGCGCGATAATGGGAACAACAGTCGCTTTCGGTATGGCATTGAAGCCGACCAGAAGCGGATAGAGCGCGTCCCGCATGGTCCGGCTCAAGCCCATGACCATGCCGAGCGTCACGCCGAAGAGCACGGACAGAATCAGACCAGCCACGGTGCGCCACAGCGTGTCCCAACTATATTCGAGGAACAGAAACCGGAATTTCCAGAAAGCGGGGACAAGGTCGGAGGGCGAAGCCATCTTGTAATTTGGCCAGTTGTTGACCCAGACCAGGGCCTCCCAGAAAATGCAGAACACCACGAGCGCCAGGATGGGAGCGAACCGCCGCCAAATCATGCAACTTCCTCCTTCGGCGCCCTGCCCTGCGCGATCTGAATCTGGTGCCGCAGAACACCCAGCATTTCTGTCGCTTCAGGGGTATAGAGCTGGTCGAGGTCACGGACTCCCTCCCAAGGCACCTCCATCACATACTGAGTATATGCAGGCCGACCCGACAGCACGATCACCACATCCGCGAGAAAAATTGATTCCCGAAGATCGTGCGTGATCAACACGCAGGTAAACGGCTCCTCCGACTTCACCTTGTGCATGGTCTGCCAGAGATCTTCGCGCGTGAACGCATCGAGAGCGCCGAATGGCTCATCGAGAATCAACACTTCCGGCTTGTGGACGATGGCGCGGCAGAGCGAAGCGCGTTGGCGCATGCCCCCCGAAAGCTCGCTTGGGCGCTTGTCCTCGAATCCCTCCAGACCGACAAGGGCCAGAAGTTGCCGGGCGCGCTCATCCTTCTCCCGTTTCGGCATTCTGGGTGCCACAAGTTCCAGCGGCAGCGTGACGTTACGCAATACGGAGCGCCATTCGAGCAGAACGGGATTCTGGAAGGCCATTCCAACCGAGGATTTCGGGCCTGTGACCCGCTGGCCGTGAAGCCAGACTTCTCCCGCGTCAGGCTCCAGGAGTCCAGCAATCAGACGAGTCAGGGTAGATTTGCCGCAGCCCGATGGGCCCACAACCGCCGCGAAACCGCCCTCGGGAACCCGCATTTCCACGCCGTCTAGGACAGGAATTGTCCCGCCCTCGGTCGGGTACGAAAGCTTGACGTCCCTGATATCGATCAGGGCATCCATTTGATTCGGCTGATTGGCCTGCCGGCTCTCAACCGCTGCAGACGGGCCTTCGCGGGCGGGAGAGGACATGCCCGTGAAATCCCTCTCCCAGACCCGCGCGGTTGGTTTGCCCTGCAGGGCCTACTGGAGCATCCGCATTTCGGCCGATGGCAGATACGCATCGGTGAAATAGAGTGCTGCGTCCGGCTCGTTCTGAAACTCAAAGGTCTCGGCGAGTTGCGACAGCGCCTTCTCCATACGCGCCGCGTCAATGCCTCCGATCCCGTTGGCACGTGAATAGTCTGTCAGGACGTTGGCGTCGATGGAGAGCTCAAGCCGGCGCGTTTCGAGCGCTGCATCAGCCGCGGGATTGCGCTTCACCAGCGATTCCACTGCGTTCGCCGGGTCGGCGATGGCGTCCTTCCAGCCCTTGGCCACTGCCGTAATGAAACCCGTCACCGTGTCTGCGTTGGCCGCAGCAAAATCCGTGTTCACGATGATCGCGTTTCCATAGAGCGCGAGGCCGTAATCCGCCATGAGGATTGTCGAGATATCGTCCTCCGGCACTCCAAGGCGAACCAGGTTCAGGTAGGATGAGAAAGAGAAGCCCGTGACGGCGTCCACGTTTCCCTCTGCCAGCATCGGCTCGCGCGTCGGAAAGCCAACTGGCTCGACGGTGATCTTGTCCACATCGAGCCCGTTCGCTGTGGCGAACGCCGGAAACTGGGCCCACGCCCCATCCGGCGGCGGCGCGCCCAGAATGCGTCCCTCTAGATCCTTCGGCTCCATCACGCCGAGGCTCTTGCGGCCGACGATCGCAAACGGCGGCTTGTCGTAAATCATCATGACCGCGATGACCGGTGCCCCGGGATTCTGATCCAGGAACTTGACAAGGGAATTGATGTCCGCGAAACCGATGGGGAAGGCGCCGGCGGCCACCTTCGGGATGGCGTCCAGAGAGCCCTGGCCTGCAGAGATCTCGACGTTGAAACCGGCCGCCTCGAAGTGGCCATTGTCAATAGCCACGAAATAAGGGGAGGACGGCCCTTCGAACTTCCAGTCAAGCGCGAATTGCAGTGTGTCTTGAGCGCTGGCGGACGCTGACAGGGCCACAGTGGCGGCCAAGGCAGCAAGAGCGGCTTTGTACATGGGTTGGGATCTCCTTCCAACTGGCCGCAAGGCGACAAGACTGTCCCGCTACCGCTCGGGCGGCGGAACCCGCCTCCGGCCTGATTATCTAAGGTCCTTCGCACACTACCTGAAACCGGTGCCAGCGCAAGCGGCGATCTGTACTGTGCACCACGCTGCAGCGAAGCGGCCGGCCCCTTCGACCTTGAGGAGACCCCTACACCTTCATCACGAACGACACGAACGCAGTCGCGGCATTTCGCATAGGTCCCAATGAATTCCGCCGTCCCTTCGAAGTGAAACTGGTCCCCGGAGTGGATGCCAAGGCGCTGGGCCCGCGCCTCGGGCAATGTAAGTTCAGACTTCAGGACTTCCGACAATAATCTTGACGTGCGGGCACGGCTGCAACGGTGTGTGCAATAGAAGAGTTCGCGTTCCAGCAGGTCATTCGGAACCGGAGGGCAAGACGTCGCCGCGTTTTGCCAGTCATTGTATTCCAGCAGCTCTGAAAGGGAGAGCGGTTCGCAGAAAGCGCTCTTCTCTCCCACAAATACTGGGAAATTCAACCCCTTGCGTTGCGCTCTGGCAACTTGTCTCAACGCCAAGTGTCCGGATGTCTGAAGTTGCAACGGAGCAGAGCGGGCATCCTGCGCGGCCACGCAATTGTCCAGGAAGTTTCCAGTGCCCGTGCAGCGACGTGAATGGCAATGAAATTCGGATTCCGGCCGCGTCAAGGCCGGATTTCCTGGTGCCGGGACGCCAACGACGGCACCCTGCGCTCGCGCCGCCAACCCGCTTGCCTCCGGTCAGCGAGTCCCGTTTACCGTGAGAAAGACAGAATAGAGGGACGTGGTGCCGGCGATCAGGAGACGGTTCAGCACCGGCCCTCCAAAGCACACATTGGCCACCAACTCCGGAATGAGAATCTTGCCGATCAACGCGCCGCCGGGCTCCAGACAGTGAACGCCATCTGCCGCGCTGGACCAGATGCGACCGTCCCGATCAAGGCGAAATCCGTCAAAGAGGCCAGCGCCACACTCCGCGAAGACCGACCCTTCCCCAAGGGTCTTCCCATCCGCGCGCACGGGCAACTTGCGAATATGCCGAGGTCCGTCGGGAACATGGGACACACCGGTGTCGGCGACAAAGAGAACCGCCTCGTCCGGAGAAAAGGCCAGGCCGTTTGGCTTCACGAAATCCGTCGCCACCGCTTCGACGTCGCCCATGCCCGGGTCCGCCCGGTAAACATTGCACGAGCCGATTTCGCTCTCCGCCCGCTTTCCCTCATAGTCAATCAGGATGCCGTAATCGGGGTCGGTGAACCAGATGCCGCCGTCGGAGGCAACGACGACGTCGTTGGGCGAATTCAGCCGCTTCCCGCGCCAGTTGTCAGCAATCACCGTGATGGAGCCGTCATGCTCTGTGCGAGTTACACGACGGGCCAGATGCTCGCAGGTGACGAGGCGGCCCTCCCGATCCACCGTGTTGCCGTTCGAATTGTTGGATGGCTGGCGGAATACGGAAACCGATCCATCGGTCTCGTCCCAACGCATCATCCGGTTGTTCGGAATATCCGAGAAAACCAGGTAGCGTCCGGCGGGAAACCACGCGGGACCCTCACACCAGCGGGCGCCGGTCCAGAGACGTTCCACGCGCGCATGACCGATCAGGCAGGCGGAGAACGCCTCGTCCTCCACCTCGAATCCCGTTCCCTCAACAGCGCCAAAAAACACCGCCACTTCCCCCGCTCAAGTTTCCGCCGCCTCCCGCTGGGAGCGCCGGTCACGCGTGCACCAGACCTACTCTGTCCCCAGCGGCTCGGCGCTCTCCGAATCCGTAGAAGCGAAGGCCTGCCGCGCTTCGCGCTTGGCCTCGATCTTGCGTGAGTTCTCGCGTCGGCGGGCCGCATACTCTTCTTCGATTTCCCTGTCCTTCCGGGCAGCTTCCCGGAGAACTTGGCGGGAAACCAAGCCGCTGCCGGCCGGGATGAGCCGGCCAACCACCACATTCTCCTTGAGCCCAAGGAGCTCATCAACTTCACCTTCCGCCGCAGCGCGAGTCAGAACGCGCTGGGTCTCGACGAAGGACGCCTCCGCGATGAAGGAACTGGTATCTCGCCGCATCTCGTCAAAATATCGCCGGACCACCGGATGGCCCTCTGCGGGACGCCCGCCCGCTGCGACCACCTCCTGGTTGATGTCCGCGAGAAGGCCGCGGTCCACCCTCTCGTCCTCGAGCAGCGGCGTATCACCTGGCTCGATGATTCGCACCTTTCGCAGCATCTGCCGAACAATCACCTCGATGTGCTTGTCGTTGATCTCGACGCCTTGCGCTCTGTACACCTTGTGGCTCTCGTCGATGAGGTAGCGAGCGAGGCGCGCCTGCCCCTCAACTTCGCCATAGACATCGAGGATATCCTGCGGTGCAGGATCGCCATCGATAAGGAAGTCGCCTCTCTTGATGAAGCCGCCCTCCGCGACGGAAATATGCCGATCCTTTGGCACGGTGTATTCGACCGGTTCCTCGGCCGGATCGTCCGGTTCGATGATGATCCGGCGGTTGTTACCACGCACGAGGCCGAAGCGGATCCGTCCGTCCAATCTGGCAATGATCGCCCGCGACCCTTCCTTCGACCCGTGGACGTTGAACAGCGCCTCAAGACGCGGCAAGCCACCAGTGATGTCCGTGGACATCGCGCTCTCGCGCGGTATCCGGGCAATCACCTCGCCCGCGCAAACCTCGGTGCCGTCCTCGACAAGGATCATTGCGCCCACGGAAAGGAGCGACCGAACCTCCACCCCGTCATCGTCGGTCAGCACGTCGCCCTCGGCGTCCACGATGGCGAGCGACGGCTTGAGCGACGAGAGGCGCACCTTGGACTTGGCAAGTGTCGGGGATGAACCCGGAACTCCGGTCCAGTCGATCACAACCCGCCGGATCGCACCGCTGGTCTCGTCCCGATCTTCCCGGTAGGTCAACTTCTGGATCAGGTCACCAAACTTCACCCTTCCATCCCGCTCGGCGACGATGACATGGTTGTACGGATCCCATTCGGCGATGCGCTCGTCGGCCTTGACCAATCCGGACGCCCTGCCGTCGACCACCGATCCCGCAACGATCCGCGCGCCGTACGGAATGCTTTCTACCGCCTGCAGGCGGCCGTAGCCATCGAAAATTGCAAGCCGTGCCTGACTGCCGGCCACGATCGCCCGATCCTGGGGATCCACGACGATCCTCGCCCCGCGGATTTCGAAGGATCCATCGACGGCAGCTTCGATGGACGCACGTTCCGACACCGCGGCCGCGCCGCCGGAATGGAACGTCCGCATGGTAAGCTGGGTGCCTGGCTCGCCAATGGACTGCGCCGCAACAATGCCAACGGTCTCGCCGATATTGACGATCTCTCCGCGCGCAAGATCGCGCCCGTAGCACCTCGCACATACACCGTCTCGGCTTTCGCAGGTCAGCGGGGAGCGGACATTGATCCGCGGCACCCCGGCAGCCTCCACGGCCATTGCGTCCCGCTCGTCAACGAGATTCCCTTCCTCAACCAGGGTATTCCCGGAGACCTCGTCGACAATGCTCTCCTGTGCCACCCGGCCAAGAATCCGGGTGCTGAACGGCACCGAATGACGCTCGCCCGGGACGACCGCGTCTATTGTGATTCCATTCTCCGTTCCGCAGTCCGGTTCCCGAACGACGCAACTATGCGCGAGATAGACCAGGCGCCGGGTCAGATAGCCGGATCGGGCGGTCTTCAGCGCCGTATCCGTCTGCCCCTTCCGGGCGCCGTGGGTGGAGTAGAAATACTCGCGGACCGTCAGGCCTTCCATGAAGTTGGACTCAATCGGAGTCTCGATGATCTCGCCAGATGGCTTCGACATCAGCCCTCGCATGCCGGCAATCTGCTTCATCTGGTCCCGCGAGCCGCGGGCACCGGAATGCATCATCATGTAGACCGAATTCGGCATCTGCCGCACTCCCGGCGAATCGCCATTGCCCGACGGAACGCTCAACTGCGCCGGAACCGACGTGGAGCGCACGACAGCGTCCGCCACGGCATCCGTGCAGCGGGTCCAGGCCTCGACAACACGGTCGTACTTGTCCTTCATTGTTATCAGATTGTCGCGGTACTGCGCCTCCAGTGCTTCGATCTGGCTGCGGGTTTCGGAAACCAGCCGCTGCTTCTCATCCGGAATGACCATGTCGCGCATTCCGACCGAGATACCGGCAGAGCACGCCGAACTGAACCCGAGCTGCATCAGCCGGTCGCAGAACACCACGGTTTCCTTCTGTCCGCAGTGGCGGTAAACGAGGTCGATCAATTGTCGAATTTCGCCCTTCCGCAATTCGCGGTTGATGAACTCGAAGCGAATGCCCGGCCGATCGGGAAGCAGCTTGGCAATCCGGACACGGCCCAGCGTTGTCTCGTAGCGCCTGACGATGCGCTGACCGTCCTCGTCATAGGTTTCAACCCGAATGAAGATCCGGGAGTGCAGGGAAACCCGCCCCGCGAAGAGGGCGTGCTCGGCAGGCGCCGGGCCCGGGAACGTCATCCCTTCGCCCGGCTCGCCTTCCAGCATCTGCGAGAGGTAGTACAGGCCGAGAACGATGTCCTGTGACGGCACGATCACAGGCTTGCCGTCGGCGGGGCTGAGAATGTTGTTGGTCGACATCATCAACACCCGAGCTTCGAGCTGCGCCTCGACGGAGAGGGGGATGTGGACTGCCATCTGGTCGCCGTCAAAGTCGGCGTTGAACGCGGCGCAGACCAGCGGGTGCAGCTGGATAGCCTTGCCGTTGATCAGCACGGGCTCAAAAGCCTGGATACCGAGCCGGTGAAGCGTCGGAGCACGATTCAGCAGAACCGGGTGCTCGCGGACCACCTCGGCCAGCGCGTCCCATACACGCGGGTCTTCCTCGTCAACCATCTGCTTGGAGCGCTTGATGGTCGGTGAGTATCCCTGAGCCTGCAGCCGGGCGTAGATGAAGGGTCGGAACAACTCCAGCGCCATGCGCTTGGGCAGGCCGCACTGATGCAACATCAGTTCGGGCCCAACGACGATGACCGAGCGTCCCGAGAAATCCACCCGCTTGCCCAGCAGGTTCTGCCGGAACCGGCCCTGCTTTCCGAACAGGATGTCGGAGAAAGACTTCAGAGGCCGCTTGTTCGCGTCGAGGGAAGGTTCTCCGATGGAGCCGTTGGCCAGAAGCGCATCCACGGAACGCTGCAGCATGCGCTTTTCGTTGCGGACGATGATCTCCGGCGCCTGTTGTTCCTTGAGCTTGCGTAACCGGTTGTTGCGGTTGATAACCCTCCGATAGAGCTCGTTGAGGTCGGAAGTGGCGAATCGGCCGCCATCAAGCTGCACCAAGGGCCTCAGGTCCGGCGGAATAACGGGCAGGACCGTAAGCACCATCCACTCGGGGCGATTACCCGATTCGATCATCTTGCTGATGATCCGGCGCCGCTTGTTGACATCCTCAAGCAGGCGCTTGAGTTCCTTCTCGTTTCCGACCTCGCCTCGCAAGGCGATGTTAGACTCCTGGCTGAAGCGCAGGTCGCGTTCGAGGCGGGCGACCATCCAGGCTGCGAACGCATCCCTCCGTGCCTTTGACTCCTTGCCCCGCGCAAGAAGTTCGCGCAGCGCGTCAAGCCCCGCGGCAGTAGCCGTTCCGGCCGTCAGCGCCTCGTCGGCACCGATCAGGCGATGCAATCCGACATCGCCTGCCGGATCGAACACCTTCTCCCCACGGAGCAATGCCGCGAGATCCTCGGCCGGGAGCCCGAGCTGTTCCGCCAGCATCTCCTCGCGCGACTCGAGCTCAAGCGCCTCCTCCGTGTGACTTTCGGTGTCAGAGTCGATTCTGTCCGCCTCATCCTTGAGAAACGGCTCCAGAACGGAGATCAGTTCTTCGAAGAGCGCGTCCTCCGCCTCCACTTCCCCGGAGCGCCGTAGCGCAAAGAGCATGTCGCGCACCGCCGAAGGGCCACAAGCGAAGATGGTACCCTGAGCGGCATAGCGCCCCCCCACCTTGGCAATGTTGCTGATCGGGCGTGTGCGCCGCTTGCCTTCCTTGAGGCGCAGCGACGCGCCCGGGTCCAGCACCACGGCACTTTGCCAGGAGACCAGCTTGTTGATCTCGGAAACACTAATTTCGAGAAGCCTGGCGGCCCTGCCCAGCAGCTTGCGCGAGCGGAGGTCGCGCTTCAGCGCCTCCGAGCGGACCTGCAGATCGTCGAGAACCTTTTCGAGTGCCTCGCCGTTCATCTCCGCCATCAGTTCACGGATCGCTTCAGCACCCATGCCGACGCGGAATTCCCCGTCACCATACTCCTGCACCGCCCGGTCATACTCCTCCTCATCCAGAAGCTGCAGCTTCTTGAGTCCGGTGGTCCCGGGATCGACCACGATATAGCGCTCGAAATACACAACTTGCCGGACTTCCGAGAACTTCATGCCGAGCAGGAGGCCGATATTGGCGGAGGTGGACTTCATGAACCACGCATGCGCAACAGGAACCGCGAGCTCGATATGGCCCATCCGCTCCCGGCGCACTTTTTTCAGCGTGACCTCGACATCACACTTCTCGCAGACTACGCCCTTGTACTTCATGCGCTTGTACCGCCCGCAGAGGCACTCGTAGTCCTTCACGGGACCAAAGATCTTCGCACAGAAGAGGCCGTCCCGCTCCGGCTTGAAGCTGCGGTGGTTAATAGTCTCCGGCTTCTTGACCTCGCCATGCGACCACTCGTGCCGAATGACGTCGGGGTCCGCGATCGAAATGCGGACGCGGTCGAAGCCGCCAGCCGGGGCGCCGGTTCGGCGGCGGGCTGGAAATTCCTGAAGCATGTCCATTCCCTCGAGAATTGCCGGGTTCAGCGTGGCAGCGCGGGAACCGGAACCTCTTCCGGTTCCTCGATACTTTCTTGGAGAAGTTCGATATTCATTCCCAATGCCATCAACTCGTAGCGGAGCACGTTGAAGCTCTCCGGCACGCCGGCTTCAAAACTGGTCTCGCCTTTCACCATTGCGTCGTACACCTTGGCGCGACCGGCGACATCGTCCGACTTGTAGGTCAGCATCTCCTGAAGAGTGTGTGCCGCGCCATAGGCCTGAAGCGCCCAGACCTCCATCTCGCCGACCCGCTGCCCGCCGAAACGCGCCTTGCCCCGTACCGGCTGCTGGGTGACGAGGCTGTACGGGCCCGTCGAGCGTGCATGGATCTTGTCGTCGACCTGATGGTGCAGCTTCATGAGATATTTGTAGCCAACCGTAACAGGGCGCTCGAACGGCTCTCCCGTCCGCCCGTCATAGAGAATCTCCTGGCCGGCCGAATTCTGGCCACCCGCTACAAGCAGCGCGGTGATGTCCTCGGTCCGGGCGCCATCGAATACCGGCGTAGCAAAGTGGACCCCGCCTTTCGCCCGTTCCGCGAACTCGGCCAGCGCCTTGTCCGAACGGGCGGATTGAGCAATCGTCCTGCTGCCGTAGACCCCTTCCATGACCTCGCGAAGGCGTCCGCTCCCCGCCCCCGACCGATACTTGTCGAGGGCCTCACCGATCATCTTGCCGAGACCGTACGCTGCCCAGCCGAGATGGGTCTCCAGCACTTGGCCCACATTCATTCGCGAGGGCACGCCGAGCGGATTGAGCACCACGTCAACGGGCGTTCCATCCGCGAGAAACGGCATGTCTTCCTCGGGGAGCACGCGGCTGATCACGCCCTTGTTTCCGTGGCGCCCTGCCATCTTGTCGCCCGCCTGAAGCTTTCGCTTCACGGCAACGAACACCTTTACGACCTTGATGTGCCCGGCCTGCAGGTCATCCCCGCCCTGGACCTTGAGGCACTTGTCGTCATGCCGGCGGTTGATCCGCTCAATGTCCTTCTGGTGCTCCGCGAGCAGACCGGTCATCTGCTCGGTGATGTCAGCATCGCCGACGCTGAGGGAGAATAGCTGTCTCGAAGAAAGACCGCGGAACTTGGCATCCGTAAGGCGAGTGCCGGCATCCAGACCCAATTCCGGCGCATCTGCGGAAAGGAGCCGATTCTTGAGAAGGTCCCGCAGCCTCGCGGCGATGTTCCGTTCGAGAATCGCCTTCTCATCCGCCCGGTCGCGACCGAGGTTCTCGATCTCCATGGTCTCGATCTGCTCGGCCCGATAGTCCTTCTGCACGCCGTGCCGCGTGAACACCCGGACCTCCACAACGGTCCCCGACTCGCCAGGCGGCAGCCTGAGCGAAGTGTCCCGGACATCCGCCGCCTTTTCGCCGAAGATCGCCCGGAGCAATTTCTCCTCCGGACTCATGGGCGTCTCGCCCTTCGGCGTCACCTTGCCGACAAGGATGTCCCCGGCGGTAACTTCGGCGCCCACATAAACGTAACCTGCCTCGTCCAGGTTGCGCTTGGCGTCCTCGTTCACGTTCGGCAACTCTCGCGTAATTTCCTCTGGCCCAAGCTTCGTGTCCCGGACGACAACCTCGAACTCCTCGATGTTGATCGAAGTGAACACGTCTTCGCGCACAATCCGCTCGGAAACCAGGATGGAGTCCTCGAAGTTGTACCCCTGCCAGGGCATGAACGCGACGAGAACGTTGCGGCCCAACGCCAGCTCCCCGAGATCGGTGGAGGGACCGTCCGCGATAACGTCGCCGGCGGCAACGCGCGCTCCGGCACGGACCAGCGGGCGCTGGTTGATCGCCGTATTCTGGTTCGAACGCTGGAATTTCCGGAGCCGGTAGATGTCGACGCCGAGATCCCCCGACGGCAACGGATCGGTCACCCGCACGACGATGCGGCTCGCATCGACCTGGTCGATCACACCGCCCCGGCGGGCGGCAATGACGGCGCCGGAGTCGCGTGCGACGATCTCCTCCATGCCGGTGCCCACGAATGGCGCTTCGGTCTCGAGGAGCGGCACCGCCTGGCGCTGCATGTTCGATCCCATCAGCGCCCGGCTCGCGTCATCGTTCTCGAGAAACGGAATGAGCGAGGCGGAGACCGAGACCAGCTGCTTCGGCGAGACGTCAATCAGGTCCACCTGCCGCTTCGGCACGACCTTGAATTCCTCGGTTTCGCCGTCGTCCTCGCGTGTCAACACGTCGCCCTGGACAAACTCGCCGTTGGTCTTCAAAGGCTCGTTGGCCTGCGCAATGCGCCGGCCCTTCTCCTCGGTGGCGGAGAGATAGATGACGCTATCCGTGACCTTGCCCTCGCGCACCTGGCGGAATGGGGTCTCTATGAAGCCGTAGCGATTGACGCGCGCGAACGTAGCGAAAGAGTTCACCAAGCCGATATTTGCCCCTTCCGGCGTCTCGATCGGGCAGATTCGGCCGTAATGCGTGCGATGCACATCACGCACTTCGAAGCTCGCGTTCCGCCTCTTCAGCCCCCGTGGCCCAAGTGCCGAGATGCGCCGCTTGTGGGCCATCTCGGAGAGCGGATTGGTCTGATCCATGAATTGGGACAGCTGGGACGCGGCCAGGAATTCCCGCACCACGGACACGACGGAGCGGGCATTCACCAGATCTTCCGGCTTCAATGTTTCCAGATCGTTCGGGTTGATGCGCTTGATCCGTTCGCGAGCGGCCCGCTCCATCCGCATCAGACCGACCCGGTACTGCTGATCCACCAATTCACCCACGGACCGGACCCGGCGATTCCCGAGATGGTCGATGTCGTCAACCGGCCGAAGCCCGAGGCGCAGCGCCTCGAGTTCGCGGACCACGGCAACCACATCCTCTTGCTGCAACGTACGCAGCCGCCGCTTCTCTTCCAAGGTCTCCGCGGCCTCTCCGACGTTTAGCCCGAGACCCTCGTTCATCTTCGCCCGGCCGACCGCCGAGAGATCGTAACGTCCCGGGTCCCTGAACAGCCCTTCGAAATAATGGTCGGCCGCAGTCAGGGACGGCGGTTCCGTCGAACGCGCCACGCGGTAGATCTGGTAAACCGCCGACACTTGGTCATCGCAGCGATCGAAGCCGCCCCGATTCTCCAACTCGAACTCCGTGAGAATCATCCGATGCACAAAGCCCCCTTCTTCCGGGAACTCCAGGATCTGCACCTCGTCCGCCAGGGAGGACATGAGAAACTCGCGTGGCAGCAGGGCACCGGCTTCCGCCATGACCATGCCGGTTTCGGGATCAATCACTTCCATCGCCGAAAAGCGACGCGCGAGATACGCGGCATCGACCATCTCCGCCTCGAAGCCGTTCGCGCGCAAGCGGTTAGCAACACGTTCCGAGATCCGCTGACCGGTCTTGACCACAACCTCCCCGGTGGCGGCGTCGACCATGTCCCGTACCGCGACCGTTCCGCGCAGCGCGTCGATGTCGACGGGTGCCGACCAGAATCCCTCCGCACTCGAACGCTGGAACCGCCTCGTGGAGTAGAGCGCCTGGCAAATGCTCTCGCGGTCCATGCCGTAGGCGTAGAGCAGCGTTGTGACCGGCAGCCTCACGTCGCGGTCGACCTTGAAATGAATCTTGTCGCGGGTGTCGAACTCGAACTCGAGCCACGAACCGCGATAGGGAATGACCCGCGCTGCGTAGCGCAGCTTTCCTGAGGAACTCTTCTTGCCGCGATCATGATCAAAGAAAACGCCCGGGCTGCGATGCATCTGCGATACAACGACCCGCTCGGCCCCATTTACGACAAAGGTCCCGGTGTCCGTCATCATCGGCACATCGCCGAGATGGATCTCCTGCTCCTTGCTGTGCCGAAAGGTTCGGCCGCCCGTATCCGAATCGACATCGAAGGTTTGCAGTTCGAACTTGACCTTGAGCGGCGCACCGTAGGTGAAATCGCGGAGGCGGCATTCCTCGGCGTCGAAGCGCGGCTCACCGATCTGGTAGTCGAGGAACCGGAGCACGACGCTTCCGTCCGGCGACTCGATGGGGAAAATCGATTGGAATGTCGCCTTGAGGCAAATATCCGGGATCTCCCCCTGGTCCCCAACGGAGTACAGGAAGGAGTCGTAGGACCGCCGCTGGATCTCGAGAAGACTCGGGACCTCCGCAATCTCCTGGATGCTTCCGAACTGGCGGCGCAGCCGCTTCTGCCGAATCTTGATTCTCGACATTCGATCCTCCGTCTCGCCTTCCGTATGGGGCGCAGCCGGACACCGGCTGCGCCCAAAGCGCGCGTTTTATCTTTCGGCCTGACCCTCGGGGAGGGCGGCTGCTACTGCAGCTCCACTACGGCCCCCGCCGACTCAAGCTTGACCTTGATCGACTCGGCCTCCTCCTTGGAAACGTCTTCCTTGATGGGCTTCGGCGCGGCCTCGACGAGATCCTTGGCATCCTTCAGGCCCAGCCCGGTGATTGCCCGGACTTCCTTGATGACATTGATTTTCTTTTCGCCATAGCTCTTGAGCATGACGGTGAAGGCATCCTGCTCCTCCTCCGCCGGAGCCGCAGCGCCCTCCCCGGCCACCGCGGCAACCGCCACCGGAGCGGCTGCGGACACGCCCCACTTCTCCTCCAGCATCTTCGCCAGTTCCGCCGCCTCCAGCACGGTAAGCGACGACAACTCGTCTGCAATTTTCTCCAGATCAGCCATAGTTCCGCTATCCCCTTTTCTCTTGAGGGAGCAATTTCGGCAGAAGCCGCCTCACGACTCCGAGCCCCGCGCTGCGAGAACCCGGGCAATTCCGGCCCCGGGTTCTGCCACGGTGCGCACAATCTTGGCGGCAGGTGCCGTCAGCACGCCGGCGATCTTGCCGCGAAGCTCGTTGAGGGAAGGCAGTTTCGAAAGGGCCTCGATGCGCCCCGCGTCGAGAATCTGCTCGCCCATGGCCGCGCCGATCAAGACCAGCGGCTTGTTCGTGCTTGCAAATTCGCAAAGCGCCCTGGACACCCCTACCGGTTCGTCCGAATATGCGATTGCAGTCGGCCCGCGCAGGAAGTCCTCGATTCCGGCGCACGGCTTGCCCTCCAGGGCAATCCGCACCAGGCGGTTCTTGGCCACCCGGATCGAAGCGCCCGCTTCCCGCACCCGGCTTCGGAGTTCCGACATTTGCGCAACGTTCAAGCCGCGGTACTGCACGACCACCACCATGGCCGACTTGGAGAAAACCTCCCCAAGCTCGCGCACGACCTGTTTCTTCCCGGCTTTATCCACCGCATTGCTCCCGTTGTTTCGGCCCGCGCGCCATCCGCGTCAGACCGGTCTTCACTGCCGAGCATCGCCGCCCGGCGCTCCAACCTGTCCCGGCTGCGCGGCGCCGAAGCCGCGGCGAACCGCGGCATACGATGCCGTACCCCCATCTATGGCAGGCGGTGTTCCCTTAGGCGGAGCAAGCCCCGCACCGGCCGTCTCGGACAGGCAATGGCGCCACCCTGGAAGGCGCACGCCACCGCTCCACGCCGTCAATGGCGCAAAGCGTCAATCTCACAAAAACTCCGTAGCCTCCGCATTCGCCGCCGGACTTTGGCCCGGCCCCTGCCTCGGAAGGGACCGCCCTAGGAAACCGGCGCGAGAAATCCCTCGCTCGGCCCGCATCTGCGCCGCGCTCACTCCGCCAGGGTGGCGATTTCGACCCTTATTCCAGGACCCATGCTCGAACTCAGGCAAATCCGCTTGAGGTACGTCCCCTTGGCCCCGGCGGGACGTGCGCGCGCTACCGCTCCGACGAGGGCCCGCACATTGTCCGCCAGCGCGGAAGTCTCAAAGCTCGCACGCCCGACCCCGGCATGAACGATGCCCCCGCGCTCCGCGCGAAAGGGGATCTCGCCCTGCTTAACGTTCCGCACCGCCTCGGCGACATCCTGCGTAACGGTTCCAACCTTCGGGTTCGGCATCAAGCCGCGTGGACCGAGAATCCGGGCGACTCGACCGACAAGCCCCATCATGTCCGGCGTGGCCACGCAACGGTCGAAACCAATGTCGCCGTTCTTGACCGCATCGACGAGTTCTTCCGCACCGACGACTTCGGCCCCTGCCGCGCGGGCCTCCTCGGCCTTGTCGCCGCGCGCAAACACCGCAACGCGAATCGTCTTGCCCGTTCCGGCGGGCAGGCGGCAGGTTCCGCGCACCGACTGGTCGGACTTACGGGCATCGATGCCAAGATTGATCGACACCTCTACGGTCTCGTCAAACTTCGCTGTCGCGTGCTCCTTGACAAATTCCAGTGCCTCGGCGAGGGGCCGCGCACCCTGGTCCCTCGCCGAATTGCGGGCGTCCCGCACTCGCTTTCCGTGACTTGCCATGTTCCTACCCCCGGATATCAATGCCCATGGAGCGCGCCGACCCGGCGACGACACGCATTGCCGCCTCCACATCGTGCGTGTTCAACTCCGTGAGCTTGGCCTCCGCGATCCGGCGAACGTCTGCCGCGGATACAGAGCCGGGACTATCGCGCCCGGGTTCCCGGCTTCCCTTCGGCACGTTCGCCGCCTGCTTCAGGAAATAGCTGACCGGCGGCTGCTTGATCTCGAAAGTGAAGCTGTTGTCCCGGTAGTACGAGATCTCCGTACGGCAAGGGCTGCCCGTCTCAAGGCTCTGGCTGCGCTCGTTGAATTGCCTGCAGAACTCGGAAATGTTGAGCCGGTGCTGGCCTAGCGCCGGGCCGATGGGCGGGCCAGGAAGCGCCTTCCCGGCCGGAATCTCCAGCTTCAGCATTCCAAGCATCTGCCGTGTTCTTGACCTTGGTGCCGCCATTACGTTCCTCCAGCATTCCCGCTGCTGACCAAGCCCTTCGCGGGCGGTGCGGTCAAGCGGACTTCTGCACTTGTCCGAATTCGAGTTCCACGGGCGTCGGCCGCCCGAAGATCAGAACAGTAACCTTCAGCCGAGCCTGGTCTTCGTTCACATCTTCAACCTGACCGGAGAACGACTCGAACGGCCCGTCGATCACCCGCACTTCCTCGCCAACCGAGAAGGTGACCGATGGACGTGGCCGCTCCACGCCCTCCTCAACCTGGCTCTTCACGCGCCGGACTTCGCTGTCAGAAAGCGGCATCGGAGTGTGTTCAGGACCGAGGAATCCGATGACTCTCGGCAACTCGGTAACAAAGTGGTAGCTCTGACTGGTCATCCGCATCCGGACGAGCACGTAGCCGGGCATGAAGCGCCGCTCCACCTCCCGCCGCTGCCCGCGACGGACCTCGATCACCTTCTCGGTCGGCAGCAGGACCTCTTCGATGGCTCCGCCTGCTTCCTTTTCACAGATCGCATCGCCAAGCAGTTCCGCCACGCGCTTCTCGTAGTTCGAGAGCGCATGCACCACATACCACCTAGGCTCTCCGTGCGATTTGCCGGCGCCTGCCGCGTCCACGCCAGCCAATGCCGGTTCGCTCATGCCTGCTCCACCCAATGCTGCCGAATCACGATGAGGTCAGCGAAGCCGATTCGCTGTAACGCCCGATTCGCTCAAATGTAACGCGCAAAGCGCCCGCGGCGCGACCCGGGTAAACGCGCGGGGGCTGATTTCCATCCACGGCAACAATAGCGGAACGATTGACGCGCTTCAAGCCCTTCCCGGCAGGCGATTCCCGCGATCCCGCGCGTCAGCGGCTGCCATATCCAATGATGAACTCGATACCAACTCGCAGCACCTGATCAACAAGAAACAGGAATATCATGGCCAGCGCAACCATCGCGAACACCATCAGAGTGGTGATTCCCGTCTCCTTGCGCGAAGGCCACACAACGCGACTCGCCTCCGAGCGAACTTCCTGCACGAATTGCGCCGGAGAAACCCGCCGCTTCCTCGGTTCGGCCATTCTTCTCCCCGTTCCGTGAATCCTTGAGGATCGCGCAAGCCATGCGCGGCCCTTCCTTCGTGGCAGGGGTGGCAGGGTTCGAACCCGCGACCCTCGGTTTTGGAGACCGATGCTCTACCAACTGAGCTACACCCCTGCAGCGGTGGCGGCAAGAGTACGCGTTGCGGAGGGTCCGCGCAACCGGACAGGCGCGGCCACACAGGCGCGACAGCCGCCTTCCGTTATGCGTTCATGGTGCCCGCGCTTTGACAACCGGCGGGAATCAAGTGACTCTCCCGCGGACCGGGCAGGCGGGAGAAACAGCGTGGCAGATGCGGCAGGCCGGGGTGCAGACCTTGCGGCGCTTCGATGGCAGTTGGAGATCGGCGTGCGCGATACGGTCGCCGATTCTCCGGTGGACCGGTTCCAACTCGCGGAAAGGACCGCAAAGCGCCGTTCGGCGGGTCGGCCGCGACGAGTTGCATCCGCACCCGCGACCGCCGCTGACGCCCGCCAGGCTGCGGAGTCCGCCCCGGACCTGCCTGCCCTCTTCTCCGCCATCGAGTCTTTCGATGGCTGCGCGCTCAAGCCCGGCGCAAAGAACACCGTCATCGCGGATGGCAATCCACGTGCCCGCGTGATGATCGTGGGGGAAGCGCCTGGTGCGGAGGAGGACCAGCTGGGGCGCCCGTTTGTCGGCCCTTCCGGCCAACTGCTGGATCGCGCGCTAGCGGCAATCGGCCTTGACCGCCGGGCGGAGGACCCTCAGAAGGCTGTTTACATAACGAACATCGTGTTCTGGAGACCACCCAACAACCGCACGCCCACGCCGGATGAGATGGCGCTACTCCTGCCGTTCACCGAACGGCATATCGCGCTCGCCAAACCCGAATTCCTGTTTCCTCTCGGCAACGTGGCCTGCAAGAGCCTCCTCAGGACCGACACCGGCATCATGAAGCTCCGGGGACAGTGGCGGCAATGGCGCGCGCGCCGCGGCGAGGCGTCTGTTCCCGCCCTACCTTCCTTCCACCCAGCGTTCCTGCTGCGGACGCCCAGCGCGAAGCGATTGTTCTGGCAGGACCTGCAATCGCTCCGGGACCGCCTCGCAGACGGCGGAAGCGCAGATGGCTGAAGTTTCCGACGCAGCGTTCCTTCCGGTTCGAATTGCCCTTCTGACGGTTTCGGACACGCGGAGCCTCGATAACGACCGCTCCGGCGATCTCCTTGCCGCACGGATCCGCGATGCAGGACACGAGCTCGCGGACCGAGCAATCAGTCCGGATGACGCGGACCGAATCGCCCGCCAACTCGGATTCTGGATAGCGGATCCGGATATTGACGCGGTAATTTCCACTGGCGGCACGGGACTAACCGGCCGCGACGTCACCGTCGAGGCGCATCGCTCAGTCTACGAGAAGGAAATCGACGGCTTTTCGGTCGCGTTCCACATGCTGTCCTGGCAGAAGATCGGCACGTCCACGGTGCAGTCCAGGGCATGCGCCGGCGTGGCGAACGGAACCTATCTGTTCGCGCTGCCGGGATCGCCTGGCGCCTGCCGCGACGGCTGGGACGGCATCCTGAAGGCCCAGTTCGACAGCAGGCACAAGCCCTGCAATTTCGTGGAAATCATGCCCCGACTCACCGAGACCGTTCCCCAGCGGTCAAAGTAGGCGCCGCCAGCTGCAGAGCCACAATCTCGCGATGGGGCCGCCCCGGCTGTTCGCGGGCTCAAGCGCTACCGGCAAACGAAGCCTCGAGGATGCACCGCGCCGCCCCTTCGTCAAGCTGCACGGGGTTGCTCGCGGCGGTGGGATCATCGACAGCCAGGCGGGCGATTTCCGGAATGTCCTCCTCCCGCAAGCCGATGCCCGCGGCCGACGCCGGGACATTCCACGCTGCCCGGATTTCAAGGATCCAATCGAGGAATCCATCGAAAGTTGCGGGAAAGATTCCCGCATGCTGCGCGAGCGCGGCGACCCGTCCCTCGATCGCAGGACGGTTGAACTCCAGGACATAGGGCATGTACACGCCGTTCAACCGGCCGTGATGCGCGCCGTACAGAACACCCGACGGATGCGACAGGGAGTGGATAGCGCCGAGGCCCTTCTGGAAGGCCGTGGCTCCCATCGCCGCGGCCGCCAGCATTCCGGCACGGGCCTCCAGATCGGTGCCGTCCGCGACCGCGCGCGCGAGACAATTCCGGACCAGCCGGACGCCCTCCAAGGCGATGCCGTCGGCCATGGGATGAAATCCCGGAGCGCAGAATGCCTCCAGGCAATGCGCAAGCGCATCCAATCCGGTCCAGGCAGTCAGATTCGGAGGGAGCCCCACGGTCAGTTCCGGATCGAGAATCGCGCATCCCGGCAGCAGCTTTGGATGGAAGGCGATGATCTTGCGCCGAATCTCCTTGTCCGTGATGACCGCGGCCCGGCCAACCTCGGATCCGGTCCCTGCCGTCGTCGGAACCGCGACGATGGGCGGAATGGCATCGCCGTTCGCACGCTTCCAGTTGCTGCCCTTGTCATCGAAATCGCGCACGGGCCGGGTCTGGCCGAGCATCAACGCGATACCCTTTCCTGCGTCGAGCGCACTGCCGCCACCGAGCGCGATCACCCCGTCGCATTCGCCCGCGCGGAACTCGGCGATGCCCTTGTCCAGGCAATCGATGTCGGGATTCGGGACCACGCCTGGGAACACGCGAACCCGCAGCCCCGCTGAAGCGCAGTCCGACTTCGCAACCCGCAACATCTCGTGCTCCACGAGGCCGGGATCGACCACGAGAAGCGGACGATGCATCCCCAGGCCGGCGGAAACCCGCGGCAGTTCGCGGATCCGGCCCGCGCCGAAACGGACCATTGTGGGGAAGGTCCAATTGGTGCTCACAACAGCGGCATCACTCATATCCCGTCTCCCGTTCCAGACCTGGGACGCGGCGAGGAAGTATAGCCGGAGGATACGGGCAAGTCGGCGAACGAACCTGTGCAGCCGGATCCTCGAGTCCGCTCCGCCTGCCCACGCCAGAGTCTTGAACCCGGCAGCCGGAAATTCAGATGTCCGGACCTCGGGAGTGAATCGAGCTCACCTATTTGAACCCGAAGGGTCCGGATCGGCCGTATTCCCGGGCAGTTCGTAGATCATCCGGAGGTTGGTGCCTGGGAAGATCGTCCGGGTCAGGTTGAGTTCCTGGAGGAGGCCTGCAGTGGCGTTGTCGCCGGCGTCGCTGGCGGTGCCGAGGATGCGAATGCGGAGGATGCCGTTGGAGGGCTCCGGGATGATGTCGGCGTCGGATTGGAAGATCGCGCGCAGGTGCCTGCGGGGTCGCTGTGTCTTGCCCTGTGCCTGTGCGACGACAGGCATCATGCGGGTTTCGGCGCGGTAGGCGATCATGCGGATGACGTCGAGGAGGAGCTTCTCGCCTTCGGGAAGCGCATCCAGGGCCTGGTGCTCGTCGAGCTCGGCGACGGTGATGTGGCGCTGCGTGTCGCTGCGCTTCTGCTTGAGCGCCTCACGCTCGGCGTCGAGAGCGTCGATCCGGGCCTGGAGACGTCGGGCGGCTTCGGCGGTCTGGTGAGACTGGGCTCCCTTGGCCAGATCGGCGATCCTGTTGCGCAGGGTGCCGAGGCGTTGCCGGAAGCGGCTGACATTTCGGTCGATTGCGCGCCAGAGCGGGTTGACGACGCGGGCTTCGGGATCCTGCGGCTCCAGGCCGCGGACCACGAGGGCGTCGAGATTGAACTCCTCGCGCATATATTTGAAGAAGTTCTCCTGCGACCAGCGGGAGAACAGGGCGCCGGCGATCTGCTCCACGGGCATGCGGGAGTGGGTGGTAATGAGCGGGACCTGGCGGCCGCTTTCCAGCAGGCGGCGGATCTGGCGGACCTCGGGCCCCTTTTTCAGTTGCACGCGCTTCTCGGCGAGGCGGACGGTGGCGCTGCGGGTCGTGCCCGGTCCATGGATCGGTACCGCGACACTGCGGAACTCCGCCTCCGGCCAGTCCTCCCCCTTGAAGCCCTTGTGCCAGGTGATCACCGCAACGCCGCGCCGGGCGAGGCGCTTGAACAGTGCCGGGCTCCAGCCTTCCCGGTCGAAGACCAGCGTCAGGGCGGGCTCGCCGGCATCCGGGGCGGTGAGATCCGGCGCCTCCGGGCCCAGCATGCCCAGCTTCTCCAGCGCAGGCAGGATGTCCGCCTCCAGCGCGTGGGTCATGGTCGGATCCAGCGCCTTGTTCAGGCACAGGAAGGGCTTGCCGCCGAGCGCGTTGATCCAATAGCTCGTGGACGCGGGCAGGCATAGTTTCTGTCGCGCTACGAAGTGCTTTGGCAATTTCCCCTTGCGACCGGAATAGATCTTCACATGCCCGTCCACGCACAGCGTGGCGCCGACCTCCGGGTCCTCCTCAAGCCATCCCGCCGCCAGGGAGGATTGCCAGTTCCGCACTTGCTGCACATCCTGCCCCAGCGCCTTGATCTTGCGCCGCAGCGTCTTCACCTCCGGGCAGCGGTCCAGGCCCAGGATCGCGCCCCATTCCCCGGGCACCTGGTGCCGGAGCGCCTCCGGATTGCGCACCCGGGCCAAGACGAGGAACGCCAGGAAGAGCAGAACGGTGGTCAACCCGTAATACCCCTTGGGCAGCGACAGGAACTCCCGCGCGTGGTTCAGAAGCCCCTCCTTCAGCAGCATCGGGAGCCCGGCCAGCACCCCCCCGCCGGCAACCGCCGACAGCGGTTCCGCAAACTGCGGCCGGATCTCGCTCAGATGCCCCGTCGCGGCCAGCATTCGTCCCGTCGTGTCCCGAGCCCCACGGCCCATCGGCGCTGCCCGGTCGCGGGCGTCCCGTGCGCTTCGCTCAATCGGCGGCTCCAGCGCGTCCCGCTCCGGTGCTTCCTGCGGCGCCTCCCGCTCCGCAGGTGCTTCCGGATCCGGTTCAGCCTTCGCCGTCCCGGCCGGCATCCCACCCCCGACAACGCCTCGCCGGCGATTGTCGTTCAGCGTCCGCACCGGAATCCCCAGCCGTCGCGCAACCGCCGAGCCGCTCAGACCCGAGGTCAAAAGACGGTCCGCTTCCCGCGCCATGTCGGCATCGATTACGCTCGGACCGCGCCCGCGGCGCGGCGCAAAGAAGCTCGCCTCGCCGTCCCTCCGGAGTTGGTTCACCGCCCGCTGTACCGTCGAGCGGCTCACGCCGAGCGCCTCCACCAGGTCCGAGCGAGGGACACCGCTCTCCGCGAACTTCGCGATCCGAAGCAACTTCGCTTCGCGCTGATCGTCAGCGTGAAAATCAAACGGCTCAAGATTGGAGAAATACTCCACTCGGCCGTCCCGCCTCACGAAGGAAAAGCAGGAGTTGCCAATCTGGACCGCCTCGGCGGGTCGCATCGGAAGCGTGTTCATGAGATCCTCGGGCACCGAATAATGGGTTCATATTATTATGCCAGATACCCGCCGCTCTGTCAACCCCAAAATCCAATCATAACTCTATCAATTCAAACGATAATTCAACCCACAAGCAGCTCTCGAAAAGAGAGCGATGTCCGGACGTCTGAAATTGTCCGTGGCCGAGGCATGGCACCTTACCTCTCCAGGGACTTGAAGCGCGCTCCGCGTACCACCGGAACTGCCTGTTGCGTTCACTCAGGCCCGCCCACGAGAACGTCCTGCCGAGTTGCGATTCCTCATCGACACCGTGTCGGGATCGAAGGCACGAGCGGCGATGATCGACAGGTCAGCACCAATCCCATGCGCATCGGCCATCTCGACCTGACGAGTACGCCTTGCCGGCCCGTTTGACTGCCCAGCAACGCCCGCCGCCGCCGTTGCCGCTCCCGGATGGTGGACGCTGGGCGAGGACCTTGCCCGGGCCAGCTGGAAGCGTACCCGGCGGATCCTCCTGATCCACGCGGGCCGCCTCGAGCGTGGTCGCAAGTTGATCCTCAAGATGCGCAAGGCCGGGACGGAAGAACTGCAGGCAGCGCTCGAGACTCTGGACGAACGATCTGCGGTGCCCGTATAGCACCGGGCGTCCCCGTCTCCACCTCGATCCGCCGGAAACGCCGCGCATCAGCCGGATAGTGCCTCGCTGACCGTCCGTGCGGCCGGATTCGAGCGCTTGCAGCGAATGCAGCGACCTCCGGGAGACGAAATGGGCCGCGAATCACTCGCCGAACTGCACCCGGGCATCCCGGCAACTCCGCCAGCCGCACAATCCCGATGGCAACGCCGAAAACCGTCGAAACAGGGAGCAAAAGTGCCCGGCACTCACTCGACACGAAGATGTGATCGCGGATCCGGGGGGACGCAATATCAACAACGAGCCAGATTCAATTGCAGCGAAAAGTTCGTGCGCCCGGTCAAGGGCACATTGTCCGACACCGGTCGCCGGGTCGTGCCGGCGCTCCGTGCGCACCACCCGGGCACGCTCCTGCGCCTTGCCGATATACAGCACCCCCTCACCGCAATCCCGGTCGCGCAAACGCTCCCGCGTGCGCTCGTCCTTGCGCTCCCCGCGGGAAAGGCGAACAAGATCCAGTTCCTTCTCCCGGGCAAAGCGCTCGATCGATGCGACAAAGGATCGCGTCATCGGCGCCATCAGCGCCGAGGAAGGAACCGGATAACCGCGCAACTCCCGGAAGTAATGCGACACGCCCGCGCCGCTCTGCAGAATCGGCACGTAGGCATTCACATACAGGCGGTCCATGCATTCCAGCTCAAGGGCGACGTGCCCCCTCATCACCTCCGCTGCGCTTCGTGCTATCGTCATCGTCAGGACTCCGGTCGATGGGTTCCCCACATGGCCATTCTATGGCCACCGACGCCCAACGGCGAACATGAACGCGGATCCGTCCGCAGAGCGGAACAGCGATCGGAGTCCGCCAACAAATGCTCAAATATGCATCGTCGGTCTGAGGCAGCGCCTCGCTAGCTAGTGCTTGCCCAAAAACCGATAAGAGTTATACTGATCAATGAGTTCAGACTTCCTGACCTCGAACTCGAGAGAGTGTCATGTTTTTGCACCCGCGAAGTGGGGCTCGGCGATTTTTCCGGGTAGTTCATAGACCATGTGCATGTTGGTACCGGGGAAGACGGTCCGTGTCTGGTTGAGTTCTTCGAGGAGGCTTGCGATGGCGTTGTCGCCGGCATCGCTGGCGGTGCCGAGTATGCGAACGCGGAGGATGCCGTTGCCGTGCTCCGGGATGACGTCGGCGTCGGCCCGTAGAAGTGCGCGCAAGTGCCGGCGGGGGCGCTGGATCTTGCCCTGGGTCTGGGCAACGGCGGGCATCATGCGGGTTTCAGCGCGGTAGGCGATCATGCGGATTATATCGAGGAGGAGTTTCTCGCCTTCGGGGAGCGCGTCGAGTGCCTCGTTCGTGTCGAGTTCGGCGACCGCGATATGTCGCGGTGTATCGCGGCGCTGCAGCTTGAGGGCTTCACGCTCGGCGTCGAGAGCGTCGCTTTGGGCCTGCAGGCGCCGGACGGCCTCTTCGGCTTCGCGGGTCGGGGTTCCCCTGGACAGGTCGGCGATCCGGTTGCGCAGGGTGCCAAGGCGCTGCCGGAAGCGCTGGACATTGCGGTCGATTGCGCGCCAGCGCGGGTTGACGATGCGGGCGTCGGGATCCTGTGCTTCCAAACCGTGGACCGCCAGCGCGTCGAGATTGAACTCCTCGCGCATGTATTTGAAGAAGTTCTCCTGCGACCATCGGGAGAACAGGGCGCTGGCGGCCCGCTCCATGGGCATGCGGGGGTCGGTGGTGATGAGGGGCACCTGGCGGCCATTCTCCAGCAGGCGCCGGATCTGGCGGACTTCGGGCCCCTTGCTCAGGATCACGCTCTTCTCGGCGAGGCGGACGGTGGCGCTGCGGGTGCTTCCCGGCCCGTGGATGGGCACCGTGACGGTGCGGAAGTCCGCCTCCGGCCAGGCCTCCCCCTTGAAGCCCTTGTGCCAGGTGATCACAGCAACCCCGCGCCGGGCGAGGCGCCGGAACAGGGCAGGGCTCCAGCCTTCCCGGTCGAAGACCAGCGTCAGGGCGGGCTCGCCGGCGTCCGGGACGGTGAGGTCCGGTGCATCCGGGCCCAGCATGCCCAGTTTCTCCAGCGCGGGCAGGATGTCCTTCTCCAGCGCGTGGGTCATGGTCGGATCCAGCGCCTTGTTCAGGCACAGGAACGGCTTGCCGCCGAGCGCGTTGATCCAGTAGCTCGTGGAGGCAGGCAGGCAGAGTTTCTGGCGCGCCACGTAATGCTTGGGCAATTTTCCCTTGCGGCCGGAATACACCTTGACGTGGCCATCCACCGACAGGGTCGCACACACGTCCGGTTCTTCCGCCATCCATCCCGCGGCCAGGGAAGCTTGCCAGTCCCGCACCCGTTGCACGTCTCGCCCCAACGCCTTGATCTTGCCCCGCAGCGTCTTCACCTCCGGGCAGCGGTCCAGGCCCAGGATGGCGCCCCATTCCCCGGGCGCCTGGTGCCGCAGTGCCTCCGGATTGCGCACCCGGGCCAGGGTGAGGAAGGCCAGGAACAGCAGAACCGTGGTCAAACCGTAGTATCCCTTGGGCAGCGACAGGAACTCCCGCGCGCGGTCCAGAAGCCCCTCCTTGAGCAGCATCGGCAGCCCGGCCAGCACGCCGCCGCCGGCAACCGCCGACAGCGGCTCCGCAAACTGCGGCCGCATCTCCGTCAGATGTCCCGTTGCCGCCAGCATCCGCCCCGCCGTGTCCCGGGTGCCCCGACCCATCGGCGCCTCGCGGTCGCGTGCGTCCCGTTCGCTCCGCTCCACCCTCGGCTCCGGCGCTGCCGCCGCCTGTGGCTCCGTCGACGCGACCACCGGCGGCTCCAGCACTGCCGTCGCCTGCGGCTCCGTCGACGCTGTCGCCTGCGCCGGCACGGCCCGGTTCGGCGTCCCCCCTCTGATAACACCCGACCGGCGGTTGAGGCTGAACGTGCTCGGCCGGATCCCCAGCTTTCGCGCAACCGCCCGGCCGCTCAGCCCCGAGGCCAGAAGCCGCTCCGCCTCCCGCGCCGTCGCGGCGTCGATCGCGCTCGGCCCGCGCCTCCGTCGCGGCGTAAGAAAACCGGCCTCGCCCTGCCTCCGGAGCTGGTTCACTGCCCGCTGCACCGTCGAACGGTTCACGCCAAACGCCGCCGCCAGATCCCTGCGTAGCACACCGTGCTCGGCAAACCGCGCAATCCGCAGCTGTCGCGCTCGGTTGTCCGAAACTTCGTGGGAATCGAACGGCGCCAGGTTGCTGAAGTAGACCCGCCGGCCGTCCTCGACCGCGTGCGAAAAGCAGGATTCGCCGATCTGGATCGCCTCGGCAGGAGGCATCGGAAGCGTGTTCAAGGGAGTCTCCACGGTCGATATCGGGTGCACAGTATTATAGCCACTCTCCGTAGATCGGTCAACCCCTCAAATGTCTCCTAACTGCTGGAAATCACGAGCAAAACGATCGCCAAGCCCGCCTTCAATTAGCGCACGAGGTCAGGAAGTCTGGAGTTAGGTTCTAGATCCGATGGCGAAGTTTGCGCTGTTGCCACGAGATCGTCCGTTGGGCGGAGTTTGAGCCTGGTATAGTCTGGACTGACCTTTTGTCATCAATTCGCTTGTTTTGGCAATGAGTTAAAGTGCCGGTATCGGAGGCCGGGCGCTTTCGATGTTGCTCTTGCAGCGAAGTCCTTGTGCCCGCGGCGCGTTCAAAATTCCGGAATCTTCGCAAAGGAGTTCGGTATGAAGAAGCTGCGCCGCTTTGATCCGGGACAGGAGGGGATGAGGGTCGGGGATGTGTGGATTGACGCGAGGTCTCGAGACGACATTCCCAAGCTTCTGGGCGGCCTGCGGGACGTATACTTGAATGTCGAACTGCGGGAAGCGGTATTCCGGCTCCTGGAGGAGCGGATCGGGGGGGATGGCAATCGGGATGCTGTCGGTCCGGGGGTGTCCCTGTGGACGATTTTCGTGCTTGGGATGCTGAAGCGGAGACTTGGCTGCGACTTCGACCGGCTTCGGGAACACGCCGACACGCACCTGGTGCTGCGCCAACTGCTCGGGCACGGCGAGTATGACCCGGTGGAGTATTCCTACGACACGGTGCTGCGGGATATTTCGTTACTGGACGAGGACACGCTGCGAGCGATCAGGGACCTGGCGGGACGGTCCGGAATCCGGTTGTTCCGGGGTTGAACGGGGCATTTCCGGGGTTGCGCAGGCAGCATTTATCATTATACTGTACAAATAGTTAGATCGTATCCCGGGAAGCGGGACGCGGTGTGCTTCCGGGCAGTGGTCCGGAGTGGCGCGCTGCGGATTCCGGGATCTTTGCGTGGGAGTTTGCGATGCGGAAGCTGGGGCGTTTTGAGCCGATGCTCGGCCGGGCGGAGATTGGGGGGATCCAGATTGACGTGAAGTCGCGGGACGACATCCCGGCGATCCTGCTTGGCCTGCAGGGCCTGTATTTGAATGAGGCGGTGCGGGAGGCGGTTTTCGAGCTTCTGCTGGACCGGTTCGGGGAAGACCGCGATCTGACGGTCGGCCGTCCGGGGATGGAACTGTGGACGGTTCTCGTACTCGCGGTGCTGAAGCAAGGCCTTGGCTGCGACTTCGACCGGCTTCATGAACACGCCAACACGCACGTGGTGCTTCGCCAGCTGCTCGGGGACAGCGATTTGGACCCGGTGACGTATTCCTATGACCAGGTGATGCGGAATGTCTCGCTGCTGGACGAGGACACGCTGCGAGACATCAACGAACTGGTGGTGCGGCACGGTCACGACCTTTGCGGCCACGACGCTGGCGAGCAGTTGGCGGGCCGGTGCGACACCTTTGTCGTCGAGACGGATGTCCACTATCCCACCGACCGCAACCTGCTCTGGGACGCAGCCCGGGTGATGATACGGATCGCGGCCGAGCTGGCGGACGAATGGAACCTGACGGGCTGGCGCCAAGTCAAGCATCTTACGGTGACACTCCGGCGGCTGTATCAGCGGGTGGCGAGCACCCGGCGCTCGGAGGCCTGGCGGGAGGACGTCGACGCGTTCCTGGCCAAGTGCGAGGAACTTCTGGCGAAGGCGGAGGCCACGCGGGCCAGCCTGCTGGAGCGGGGCGCCCGGCCGGAGGAGCTCAAGGAACTCGACCGGTACATCGCGCATACGAAGCGCCAGATCGACCAGACGGACCGGAGGATCCTGCAGAGGGAGGAGATCCCCCAGAAGGAGAAGGTCTTTTCGGTCTTCGAGGAACATACGCGGTGGAACAGCAAGGGGAAGGCGGGCGTCCCCGTGGAACTGGGCGTTCCCGTCGCGATCGTCGAGGACCACCTCCTCGAGCACCGGATCCTGTGGGAGGGGAGCGACACCGATGCCGCGGTTCCCGTCATCGTGGCCACGCGGGAGCGCTTCCCGGAACTCGTCGCCTGCAGTTTCGACCGCGGCTTTCACAGCCCGCAAAACCAGGCCGCCCTCGGCGACACGCTGGAACTCAACGCCATGCCCGCCAAGGGCCGCCTGCCCGCCAGCCGCCGCGAACACGAGGCGCAGCCGGACTTCGCACTGGCGCGCCAGCAGCATCCCGCCGTCGAGTCGGCAATCAACAATCTCGAGCAGCGCGGCCTGGACCGGGTGCGCACCCATGGCAAGGCTGGCTTCGCCCGCACGGTCGCCTTGTCCATCCTCGCTGCAAATGTGCTCCGTGTCGGTTTCTTGATCCGCGCACGGGAACGCGCACGACTCAAGTTCCTGCAACGAAAAGCTGCCTGACGTCGCCGGGAAACCGCGCCAGCGCAGCCCGGACCGGGCTGCCGGCGGCTCTCCATGCCCGATACTTCCAGAAATCACCAATATGGGCGCCAAAATCCCCGCCCGCCCGCCGTTTACCCCCAAATGTCGCTGACCAGGTCCACTTGACCCTGAATCCACCTGTCAGGTCGGGGTCAAACTTGACGGCAGAAGCCGGCTCAAACTCCAAAAAGGGGGTTTTTCGGCAGACACTAGCTATGTATATGAGTCCCAAGGGAAACTGCTACCGACATCGACGGCGCAGGCCGCCGCCGCGTCGGACGTGCCCAAGATCCTGCGCCAATACGGGGAATTTCGCTCCGGCATTGCCCGATGAGGATTCCTTCCGAAGTGCAGCTTGCGAGAAGCGCTTCAATCCCGAAACAGGAGGCTCGGGGACGCAAACCGCGAGGGCTGAATCACGGCGCGCCCTCCCGGCCTCGGAGGTCCGCAGCCCGGTCCACATCGTCCAACTCGTCGACAAGCGCCAATTGTCCCTGCGCGGCGAGGGCGTGCACGGTATCACGCAAGGCGTAAGGTGTTGACCAGCGGACGCCGGCCAAGGAGCCGCGCGGCAGCCGGCGAGGACAAGCGCGATGCCCGATTGCCCAATACCCGCCGTCACCCGAAGGGCCGAGAACAATTGATGCCGCTCCCAGTGCCCGAAAGGCCCGCGCGATCTCGCACCCGCCAATGTCGGGGATATCGGAGCCGATCACCAGCACTGGCCCGGGAGGCGAGCCGGCGAGTTGCCGCTCCATGCGCTCTCCGAGCCCTCCCCTTCCCTGGCGCAGGGGCGGAATTCCCGCGAGCCAGTGCGGTCTGGCGGCAGCGGTATCGGGGCATACTGCGACCCGGAGGTCCCAGCGCGGATCCCGGCGGAGGCGTCGAATGATCCGCCGCAAATTGTGCCGGTACCACCAGACGGCGTGCACCGAACCGATGTCGCGGGCGAGCCGCGTCTTCACCGCGCCCGCTACCGGCTGCCTGGCCAAGATCACGAGGGCGTTCCGACGGCCAATTCGCTGCATCATCAGGAGCGGCTCCTTGCCCGGTACAGACGCGCAAGGCGCTCCGGTGAAGCGCCGATGAAATAGAGGGCAACGCAGAGCAGGTTCCGGGCGCCCCGGATCGCCCAGCCTTCGCGCCTGTAGCGGCTGAAGTCTGTAACCGCTCTCGCCCCGAGCGGGCGCAGATTTCGCCTTCCAACCCTCCGGACGATTGCGACATCCTCCATCAGAGGGATCTCCGGATAACCGCCGGATGCAAGGTAGAGCGCCTGCGGAATAAGGAGCCCCTGGTCTCCATAGGGAAGTGCCATCCAGCGGGAGCGGCAATTCGCCCAGGCCGACACGATGCGGGAGCCCATTCCCGGATCATCGAATCCAAGCGGGAAATAACCCGCCTCGCCGGGATACGCATGCATATGCCGTCGCACCGCCTCGACCCACCCGTCCCCCAGAACAGTATCAGCATGGAGAATCAGCAGCCATTCACCCTCGGCCGCTGCCGCGCCCGCGGCGAGCTGGGTGCCGCGCCCCGGGCGAGATTCAACCAGCTTCGCGCCAGCCGCATCGGCGAGTTCCACGATGCAGTCGCCTGACCCGCCATCAGCAATGGCCAATTCGCGAATCAGCCCGGCGGATAGCCCTGTCGCGAGAGCTTCGAGGCAAGGGCCCAAGGCCGCAGCGGCGTTGAGGGTGGGCACGACGACGGATACCGGCGCCCGCCGGACTCGGCCGGGCATCAGGGTGCCGGCTGGCTGAACGGCACGGGTCGTCCTCTCGGCGGGCCGAGGATGTCACCCTCTCGCATCGCCACTGCCCCGCGCAGGATCGTGGCCACCGGCCAACCGCGGACGCGCATGCCCGCATAGGGGGTCCAGCCGGCCTGCGAAACATGCGGACCGTCCGCGATCCGCCGCTGCACCCGGAGGTCGACCAGTGTCAGATCAGCATCGTAGCCTGCCGAGATCCGGCCCTTGCCAACGATGCCGAATGCCCGCGCCGGGCCAGACGACAGAAGGCCCGCGAGGCGTGGAAGCGTCAGCCGCCCCGCGGCGACGTGCTCCAGCATGACCGGCAGCATCGTCGCCACTCCGGGAAACCCCGACGGGCTTTGGGGATAGGGAGTGGACTTCTCCGCGAGCGTGTGCGGCGCGTGGTCCGAGCCAAGCGTGTCGAACAAGCCCTCGCGGAGTGCCGCGAAGAGGGCATCCCGGTGCTCCCG
The DNA here is from genome assembly GCA_965222665.1 of Rhodobacterales bacterium. Classification (GTDB taxonomy): domain Bacteria; phylum Pseudomonadota; class Alphaproteobacteria; order Rhodobacterales; family CAZPXZ01; genus CAZPXZ01. Next base: position 1,282,624 of record CBDCUM010000012.1, on the reverse strand, counting down.
GCCGCGAATCGGAGGGTTGACCTGCAGCCGGGAACCGAGCACCTCATAGGCGTCCTCGGCCGCGAAGGTCAGGTGGTGCGGAGTGGCTTCCGCGGTGGCGATTCGACGGGCGGCCGAGAGCAGCGGGATTTCCTCCTTCGCGCTTACATGGAGCACATGCACTGGCCGGCCGGCAGCGCCCGCGAGGCGGATCAGCCGTTCCGTGCCGAGCCGAGCCGCCTCCGCGTCCCGCCACACAGGATGGGAATCAGGTTCTCCGCGCCGGCGAAGGTCCAATCGGCTGCGAAGCCGGGCCTCGTCTTCCGCGTGCACGGCAACCCGCCTGACCCCGGCTTCCAGAACGGAACGGACGCCAGCATCATCGTCCACCAGCAGATCGCCTGTCGAAGCGCCCATGAACAGCTTGACGCCTGCCACGCCACCTTCCCGCTCCGCGGATCGAAGCCAATCCAGATTGTTCCGCCCGGCACCCGCCCAGAACGCGAAGTCCACGTGACTGCTCCCTTCCGCCAGGCGGAAGCGCCCCTCCAGCGCGTCCGGCCCCGTCAGCGGCGGATCCGTGTTCGGCATGTCGAAGACCGTGCAGATGCCCCCTCGCAATGCGGCAGCGGATCCGGTCTCGTACGTCTCCTTCCACGGTGCGCCGGGCGTACGGAAATGGACGTGGGAATCAATGCACCCGGGCAAGACATGCAAGCCGGACGCGTTCAGCGCCTGCACGCCGGCCGAGGCGGAAACCGTGCCGACTTCGGCGATCTTCCCGTGGCGCACGCCAAGATCGGCTTCTTCGGATCCATCGGGGCCGACGAGCGTGCCTCCGTGGACAACAAGGTCGAAGTTCGAGCGCATGAGCCCCGCAATGCCTCCCCGTGCCGCCGCAGCGGCTCAAGAATACCGCCTCCGGACCCGGCTGCCCTGCCCCGCGGCCGCGCTCGCGGCCTGTCCCGTCTCTGACCGGCCGATCACCCGCAACCGGCCCGCCCGCTACGCCACTTGTTCACGCGGCACTGCGAATGCCATCCAGGTTGCAGGCCCAGACATGGTACGGGCAGACAACGCGGCGCGCCCCCGTGCCCTCGACGAGCCGGTGGCCACATGCGGGCGGACATTGTAGAAGGCGTGTACTTCCCCATCCCTTTCCCAAACAAGAAAGCGATCCTGATCGAAGTTGGAAACGGCGGTGAATTCCCCGGACTCGAAATTCGAACCTGCGTGGCAGGCGTATCGCCAGGTCCGGAAGAAGAGGGCGTCTTCTCGACCCAGAGGAGGTCGGGACCCGCGCAGAAGCGGAACAGAACACAGCGCAGGGATCCGGGTTCGAGACCCGTGAGATGTTCAACATGAGAAATGTCAAACACGGCATGCATCGTCCTGTTTCCATTGCAGAAGTACCGCCGGATAGCCCTCTGGCACGGTCGGACTCGGCTCGAATGTCGAACAGCGGCGCCGCGCCGCGCCGCGCCTCAGGACGTCCCGCAACAGGGAATTCGGAATCGCAACCCGAAGGCCGACCGGCCCGCGCTCCGATGCCGCACTTGCGGAAACCGAATCCGGTATCGTGAGGGCTGCGACGGCAACGGGCGGCGGGAGAACCGGAACAGCATGAACCCCTACCTCTTCCTGGACACCAGCCGGGCCCAGATCAATGTCGCGGGCGCCGAGGCGACAGATTTCCTTCAGGACCTTGTTACCAACGACGTCGCGCGTCTGACCCGGTCCCGGGCGATCTACGCCGCCCTGCTCACGCCCCAGGGCAAGTATCTGGTGGACTTCATCCTTGCGATGCGCGAGGACGGCTCGGTCCAGCTTGACCTCCCGGCCTCGGCCCTCCCCGACACGCTTCGCCGCCTCGCCGCGTACAAATTGCGCCGGAAGGTTGTGATCGAGCCGACGGAGAGCCTGCCGGTCGGTTGCCTCTTCGTACCGGGGGCCGCCGAGGCGGTGGGCGCATCCGGCGATCCAGGGGATTGCCATTTTCGGGATGGGCACACGGCGCTCGTCGATCCCCGTGACGCCAGCCTCGGAATTCGCATCTACGGAAAGAACATCGCCGGCTGGCTCGGAAAGATTTCCTGGCGCCCGGCAACCGAGGGGGAGTGGGATGCCCACCGGATCGAGCGGTGTGTCCCCGAAGGAGGCAAGGACCTGCTGCCGGAGAGCGTCTTCCTGCTGGAAGCGCGTTTCGAGGACATGAACGGCGTCGACTTCCGCAAGGGGTGCTATGTCGGACAAGAGGTTACGGCCAGAATGCGCCACCGCGCATCGCTCAGACGGCAGATTCGCCGCGTCCGGTTTGCAGGCGCCGCCCCCAAGGCCGGGACGGAAATCCGGGCGGACGGCAAGCCCGCGGGCACGCTCCTTACTTCGGCGCCTGGCGGGCTGGCTCTGGCCCGCCTCCGCCTGGACCGCGCAGAAGGGGCGAGGGAACTCGACGCCGAGGGCATCCCCCTTGAGCTCCTGCCGGACCGTGATAGATAGCGGGTGACGCCGGGATGGTACCGCCGCCCCGAATTGAACGGGGGACCTCTTGATCCACAATCAAGCGCTCTGACCAACTGAGCTACGGCGGCGCAGACCCGGCGCTCCGCCGGGACTCTAGCCTATATCGTCCGCACGCTCCACCCTGTGGATTCCGGCGACGCCGCGTCGCTCGACGGGCTACAATCGGAGCGCTCCGCCCGCCCGCCACGATTTCCGAAACGCGATGATCGAACCTGTAACCCTGGCACGGAGCGAGATGGGCGAAGGCCCACCTGTATATCTTGCTCACGGCCTCTACGGCTCCAGCAGCAATCTCGGCGCGGTCGCGCGCGGCCTTGCCGACCGCTTCACCGCCGTGTCGCTTGATCTGCGCAACCATGGCGCCTCCGCTTGGGCGGCCCCGATGACCTACCGCGCGATGGCGGACGATCTGGCCTTGGCCATCGAAGAGGATGCCGCATTCCCTGCTCGAATCGTTGGCCACAGCATGGGCGGAAAGGCCGTGATGGCCCTCGCGCTCAACCGGCCCGACCTCGTGGAGCGGCTGGCAATCGTGGACATCGCGCCGGTCCGCTACCGGCATGACCAGCGCGCCCTCCTTCGTGCCATGCGCGGTCTGGATCCCGCGTCCATTGCCAGCCGGGCGGAGGCCGACCGGCTGCTTGCGGACACGCTGCCGGAACGCGATGTCCGCGGATTCCTCCTCCAGAACCTGGTCCGCGGCGATGGCGGACGCTTCCGCTGGCGGATCAACCTTGCGCTCATCGATCAGCACATGGACGATATCCTCGGCTTTCCGGAAGAACTGCAAGGCCTTTCCTACGACGGTCCTGCGCTTGCCGTGAGCGGCGCCTTGTCGCCCTATGTGGACGATGCCGGCATCGCTGTGCTACGAATTAGGTTCCCCGCGCTCGAGCATGTACGCATCGAACGTGCGGGCCACCTTCCGCATGTGGAACAGCCCGTAGCATTCGTGGCTGCGCTCCGCGACTTCCTGGCGCGGTCCCGAGAGGCGGCTGGACCGGGCGTAGGCATTTCAAGGAGCGCTTATCGATGACCCAATCGCAATCTTCCGGGACCGGCAGCGAGGAATTCGCGGATTCCGTGGGCGAAGCGGCGCAACGCTGGACACGCATTGCCGAGCAGAGCGCCCGCGTATCAGCGGCATTCTGGGAGCGGCAAGCGGATTCTTCCAAGGATTTCCAGTTGATCGATCCTGCATCCGTCAGCGCAGTCTTCAGCGCCCTGACGGCGTCCCTGATGTCGAACCCCGACAGGATTGCGGAAGTGACGGCGGACTACTGGCGCCGAAGTGCAGAGCTCTGGGGCGCCGGGTTCCAGCGCATGCAGGGGACGGATGCCGACCTGCCGCCGATGCCGGCGGACCGCCGTTTCCGCGGCGAGGCGTGGGAGGCGAACGCCACCTTCGACTATCTCCGGAGGAGCTACCTGCTCGCCGCGGAGTGGATGCACGGCGTCGTCGAAAGCGCGGACATCGACCCGGAACAGCGGCGCCGGGCGGCGTTCTACACCCGGCAGTTCCTCAGCGCGGTTTCGCCGGCGAATTTCGCGGCCACAAATCCGGAAGTGCTGAAGCGCGTTGCGGAGACCGATGGCAAGAGCCTGATCGACGGGCTGGAGCACCTGCTCGAGGACCTGGAGAAGGGCAAGGGCCAGCTCAAGATTTCCATGACCGACGAAGCCGCGTTCGAAGTCGGCCGGAATGTCGCCGCGACGCCTGGAAAGGTTGTGTTCCAGAACGACATGATGCAGCTGATCCAGTACGCCCCGTCCACGGACACCGTTGCACGGCGCCCGCTGCTGTTCGTCCCTCCCTGGATCAACAAGTACTACGTGATGGATCTCCAGCCCAGGAATAGCCTGATTCGCTGGACGGTCGAGCAGGGCCACACGCTCTTCGTGATCTCGTGGGTCAATCCCGACGCGAGCCTCGCAGGCAAGTCATTCGCCGACTACATGCATTCCGGTCCCCTCGCCGCCCTCGACGCAATCGAGAAGGCGACCGGCGAGCGGGAGGTGAATGTCCTCGGTTTCTGCATCGGCGGCATCCTGACCGCCTCCACCCTCGCCTGGATGGCCGCACAGGGGGATGACCGGATCAAATCCGCGACCTTCCTCGCAACCATGTTCGATTTCAGCGACGTCGGCGAAACCGCGGTCTTCGTCGACGAGGCGCAAGTCGCCCGCATCGAACAACATGCGGCCGAAAAGGGGTATCTCGAAGGGCGGCATCTCGCCAACATGTTCTCGCTGATGCGGGAGAACGACCTGGTGTGGTCCTTCGTAGTCAACAACTACCTCATGGGCCGGGGCCCAATTCCATTCGATCTCCTTTTCTGGAACGCCGATTCGACCCACCTGCCGGCAACGATGCTGACGTACTACCTTCGGCACTTCTACCTCGAGAACGGACTTGTCCGCCCCGGTCATATCATCCTCGATGGCGTGCCGATCGACCTCGGCAGGATCCGAGCCCCCTGCTACGTGTTCGCCACCAAGGAGGACCACATTGCCCCCTGGCCTGCCTGCTTTGCCGGAACCCCGCTGATCGGCGGGCCGGCAGAGTTCGTTCTCGGCGGGTCCGGACACATTGCCGGGGTCATCAATCCGCCCAAGGCAAGGAAATACGGATACTGGACTTCCGGTGCCGGCTCCGAGAATCCAGACGCCTGGCTCGACTCCGCCGAGCGGCACGACGGCTCCTGGTGGCAGCACTGGGGAGGCTGGCTCAACGGTTTCCGGGACGAAGAGGTGCCTGCGAGGCATCCAGGCGACGGCACGCTTGACCCGATCGAGGACGCGCCGGGAAGCTACGTGAAGCAGCGTGCACCGGAGTAGCGGCCACGTCAGGAGGGCCGTGCTGCCGCTGATATTGGCGGCCACGCTCCTTCTGGATGCGGGGGACACGGCCAACGCGTCGGAGATATCCGCCAGCCAATGCACGGTGGGCTGCGCGCCGCCGAATCCTCGCCCGACCGCGTGGAACGCCCCGAACCCGGCGCATTCCGACGCACAAGGCATCGCGCGACTGCCGACGCCGGCTCAGCGCCCTGCTTCGTGGAACCCGAGCGAGCCGACGGAATCCCCCGCCTCTGCGAGTGCCGAAGAACAGAACGCAAAGCGGTTTCCGGTGCCGGCTCCACGCCCGGCCACCCTCCTTCCGGCCGCAACTGCGGTCCCTCTTGAGGCAGGAGATGTCCAATTGCTTCGCTCGGTGCTGGCTGCAGCGCGGACGCAAAAATGGCGCCAGGCGCTCGACGCGGCCGCTGGAGCGAAGTCACCGCTTCCGGGCGTTATCGCCCGTGGGCTTTGGCTGGCTACCGACGACGCCAAGGCCTCCTTCGTGGCGACCCTTGATTTCCTGGAAGCGCATCCCGACTGGCCAGAGCGGCAGGAGATCCGGCGCCGCCTCGAGGAGCGGATCGTTGACACCGTCGGGCACCGACAGATCCTGCGCGCGTTCGACGCCGAGCCGCCCCAGACCGGTCCGGGATGGCTCCATTACGCGCTGGCGCTCGAGCGGGAGGGAGAACCGGACCGAGCCCGGGTCGCCGCGCGAACCGCCTGGCGCGAGCACGCTCTCTCCATCCAGGAAGAGCGGACCCTGCTCGGAGTGTTCGGCTCCTCCCTGGCCGAGGAGGACCATTTCCAACGCCTGGACAATCTGATCTGGAGCGGGGACTGGGGGACCGCCAACCGCCAGTTGCGCCGCGTCCCGCAACAGTGGCGCCTTCTCGGTGAAGCGCGGATCACGCTCGGTCGGCGAATCGGCGATGCCGACCGCGCTGTCGCGCGAGTGCCTGCCGAACTGCGCAATTACCCCGCGCTCGTCTACGAACGCGCGCGCTGGCGCCGCCGCTCGGGCCTCGACCAGGCCGCGCAGGACATCCTGGTCCCGTTACCGGACGAACTGCCGGCCGCGCACCGGTGGTGGGACGAGATCAACCTCCATGTTCGGGACCGGCTCGGAACACGGGATTTTGAGGAGGCCTACCGGCTGGCCAGCGCCTATACGGCCTTCGAGGGCGAGGACCGGCGCCAGGGCGCGTGGCTTGCCGGCTGGATTGCGCTGGAATTCCTGAGGCGGCCTCCCGAAGAAGCGATGGTCCACTTCGAGGAAGCTCGAAAGGCATCCTGGCATCCTGCGGATGTATCGCTCGCAGCCTACTGGCAGTTCCGCGCAGCGGCACGGACGGGCGATCTCGAGGCAGGGCGAGGATTCGCCGAGGAAGCCGCCCGTTGGTCGGGAACGTTCTTTGGACAGCTCGCCCTTCGCAGCCTGGGCCGACCCTTGCGGATCCAGAAACCGCCTTCTCTCGAGAGCGCCGATCTGATCGCGCTGGAGACGAAGTCTTCCGCTCAACTCCTTCTGGCCCTCGGACAGGCGGATGGCCACGATTTCGCGTGGCCATCCGCCGAGTCTCTCCTCATCGATGTCACCTCCTCCAAGGAGGCTGCTGCCCTGATCGCGCTTTGCATGCGGGCAGGCATGACCAGGCACGCGCTCCGGGCGGCGAGGCGGTCCATTTCCATGGGGCACGATTTGCCGCAGTTGCTCTTCCTCATCCCTTCCGAAGAGCGGTTCCCGCGGGATGCGGTTCACGACGCTGTGCCGTTGCCCGTGGCATTGGCGATTTCCAATCAGGAGAGCGGATTCGACCGGGAGGCCGTCAGCCATGCCGGCGCGAGAGGCCTTATGCAGTTGATGCCCGGGACCGCTCGCGATCAGGCGCGGCGCCTCTCGATCCCCTACCAAGTCAACCGGCTTGTCGAGGATCCCGCTTACAATATCCGAATTGGAAGCGCATTCCTGCATGGCCGGATCGATCATTATGGCGGTTCGATTCCCCTGGCACTCGCAGCGTACAACGCAGGTAGCGGAAATGTCGGGAAATGGCTTCGAGCACACGGAGACCCCCGCGGCAACGAAGCAAACCTCGTGAACTGGATCCTGCTGATCCCGCTGACCGAGACGCGCAACTATGTGCAACGTGTCATGGAGCGAATCAGCGCCTACGAGATCCTGCTGTCCCCTGGTGCCAGCCCATCGATTCCGCTGCGTCATCTCGCTTCTTGACGCGAATGCGCCCCCGGGGTCGACCACTGCCCGCAAACAGAGAGAACGGAACACCCAGAGGTCCGGGCAGCGAGTGGCAAGGTTCAGGCGCTGATGCGATCGCCCCCCCAGGCGGCGGCGATCAGTGCCTTGGCATAGTCCGATTTCGGCGCCTCGAAGAATGCCTCCGTCTCTCCGGATTCCAGGGCGCAGCCGTCCCGCATCACGATCACCCTGTGCGCCAGCGCGCGAACCACGCGAAGGTCGTGGCTGACGAACACGTAGGCTAGCCCGTGGCTGGCCTGAAGGTCGCGAAGCAGCGACACGACCTGGCCCTGCACCGTGCGGTCGAGGGCGGATGTCGGTTCATCCAGGACCAGAAGGGACGGCTTCAGGATCATCGCCCGGGCAAGCGCGATTCGCTGTCGCTGCCCGCCCGAAAACTCGTGCGGATACCGATCCATCAGCGCGGGGTCGATTTCAACCTCGCGCAAGATTTCAGCAACGCGTTCGCGGCGCGCCTCGGCGCTCTCGCCGCGGTCATGCACTTCCAGGCCCTCGCCGATAATGCCGGCGACCGACATTCGCGGGCTGAGCGAGCCGTAGGGATCCTGGAATACCACCTGCATGCGGCGCCGCAGCGGGCGAAGCAACCGGCTGGTGAGGCCATCGATCCGCTGCCCCAGAAACACGATCGGCCCGTCGGACGAAACCAGTCGCAGGAGCGCAAGCACAAGCGTGGTCTTGCCAGATCCGGACTCGCCGACCACGCCCAGGGTTTCCCCGGCCCGAACCTGGAGAGAAATACCGTCGACGGCCTTGATGTGTCCGACGGTGCGTCGCAGCACGCCGCGGCGAATCGGGAACCACACCCGGAGATCCATGCCCTCGAGTACAACCGGCGCTTTGGTCCCGACAGGGATCGGACGCCCGCTCGGCGCCGCATCCAGCAGTTCCCGCGTATACGAGTGCTCCGGTGCATGGAAGATCCGGTCCACCGTCCCGGACTCGACCACCTGCCCCTCCTTCATCACCGCGACGCGGTCCGCCAACCGACGGACGATCTCAAGGTCGTGGGTAATGAAGAGCATCGACATCCGCCGCTCCGACTGGATGCGCTTCAGAAGCCGCAGGATCTCGAATTCCACCGTGACATCCAGTGCCGTCGTCGGCTCATCGGCAATCAGGATGCGCGGATCGTTTGCCAGCGCCATCGCGATCATTGCCCGCTGGCGCTGGCCACCGGACAGCTGGTGGGGATACGACTGGAACCGCACTTCCGGATCCGACATGTGCACCTGGCGCAAGAGCTCCATCGCCCTCGACCGCGCTTCCTCGCGGTTCGCGCCACGCAGCTGGATCCCCTCCATGATCTGCCGTCCCACCGTGTGGAGCGGATTGAGCGAGGTCATCGGCTCCTGGAAGATCATCCCGATCCCGCGGCCGCGCACTTCTGCGAGCTCCCCCGGCGCCGCCCCGATCATCTCCTTGCCCTGCACGCGAATTGATCCACTGCAGCGTGCCGTGTCCGGCAGAAGCTGCATGGCGGCGAGGGCGGTGACCGACTTTCCGGAGCCGGACTCGCCTACAACCGCGAGGATCTCTCCTTGGGACACTTGGAGCGTAACCTCACGCACCGCAGCCGTGATGCCGGTCTGGCCCGCGAAATCGACACTGAAATCCCGCCACTCCAGAACCGCCGGGGTCGCGGGCCGCTCCGTGGCGGCGCCATTCAGCGCGGCGCTCATGGCAGCGCCTTCCGGGGGTCGAAAGCGTCGCGGACCGCCTCGAACACGAAAACGAGGAGCGAAAGCATGAGCGCGAACGTAAAGAATGCGGTCAGGCCAAGCCACGGCGCCTGCAGGTTGCGCTTGCCCTGCAGGGCGAGTTCGCCGAGGGAGGGATAGGAGGCCGGGAGCCCGTATCCCAGGAAATCGAGCGCTGCCAGAAGGGAAATCGCACCGGTCAGAAGGAACGGCATCATCGTCAGCGTGGCGACCATTGCGTTCGGCAGCAGATGGCGGAACATGATCATCCAGTTGGAGACACCGAGGGCGCGCGCCGCCAGGACGTATTCGAAGTTCCGCGCACGCAGGAATTCGGCCCGAACAACGCCCACCAGAGCCGTCCAGCCGAACAGTCCGAGAAGGATGGTGAGGGTGAAGAAATTCGGAACCAGCACCGCCGCCAGGATCATGATCAGATAGAGTTGGGGCATGCTGGACCAAATCTCCTCGAAGCGCTGGAAAAAGAGATCGATCCGGCCCCCGAAAAATCCCTGCACCGCCCCGGCAACTACGCCGATCACGGAGCTGAGCGCCGTAACCATCAGTCCGAACAGGAGGGAGATCCGAAACCCGTAGATCACCCGCGCCGTAACATCCCGCGCCTGCTCGTCGGTTCCAAGCAGGTTGAGGGTCGTCGGCCGGGACGGCGCCTGCGACAGCTCGTAATTGATCGTGTCATGGGCGAACGGGATCCACGGCCAGACCATCCAGCCGGATCCGTCCTCCGGGACCGGTACCGAGCGAGGATCATCGAGGCACCTGTCGTTCCCGCCGCTGTGCACCAGGCAGGCTACGACCGGGTCGCGATAATCCGCCTTTGTCTCGAATTCGCCGCCAAAGACGGTTTCCGGATAGTCGCGAAGGACCGGCACGTAATACGCGTCCCGGTAGTACAGGAGCAGAGGGCGGTCGTTGCAGAAGAACTCCGCGAGAAGCGAGAAGACGAACAGGACCAACAGAATCCACAGCGACCAGTACCCCCGCCGGTTGGAGCGGAAATTCTCCAGACGGCGGCGTTGCAGGGCGTCCATTTCAATCCGGAGCACCTCACGTCTCCCGGGACTCGAAATCGATCCGCGGGTCGATCCAGACATAGGTCAGGTCTGACACGAGCTTGATCAGGAGCCCGAGCAAGGAGAACAGGTACAGGGTCCCGAACACCACCGGGTAGTCCCGGTTGACCACCGACTCGTAACCGAGGAGGCCAATGCCATCGAGGGAGAAGATCGTCTCGATCAGGACCGAGCCGGTCAGGAAAATGCCGATGAAAGCGCCCGGGAATCCGGCCACGACAATCAGCATGGCATTTCGGAACACATGCCCGTAAAGCACGCGCCGCTCATCGAGTCCCTTGGCCCGCGCCGTTAGCACGTACTGTTTCCGAATCTCGTCGAGAAACGAATTCTTCGTCAGGAGCGTCAGCGTCGCGAACCCGGAGATCGACATGGCGAGGACCGGCAGGGCAAGGTGCCAGAAATAGTCCGCGACCTGGCTGACCAGACCCAGCTCCCGCCAGCCCTCGGAATGCAGCCCGCGCAAGGGGAACCACTGCATGTAGGATCCGCCGGCAAAGAAGATCAGCAGCACGACGGCAAACAGGAATCCGGGGATGGCATAGCCAATGATTATTGCCCCGGAGGTCCAGACGTCGAACCGCGAGCCATCCCGCACCGCCTTCCGGATGCCGAGCGGAATCGAGACAAGATAGGAGAGCAGCGTCGTCCAGAGTCCGAGCGACACCGATACCGGCAACTTTTCAAGGACAAGATCGATCACGCCCACCGATCGATAGTAGCTTTCTCCGAAATCGAACACCGCGTAGTCGCCGATCATTTTCAGGAAGCGCTCCAGGGGCGGCCGGTCGAACCCGAACTGTCGTTCGAGCTCGCGGATGAACTCGGGGTCCAGCCCCTGCGCGCCACGGTAGGCGGATTCGGTGCCGCCTCCCGCGACCCCGGCCACATCTCCGCCGGCGCCGGAGAACCGCGCCGTCGCGTCCGCGCTGCCTTCCGTCAACTCCGCGATGATTCGCTCGACCGGGCCTCCCGGGGCGAACTGGATGACAACGAAATTGACGAGGAGAATGCCCAGCAATGTCGGGATGATCAGCAGAAGCCGACGGATGATGTAGGCCCCCACCGCTCAACCGCCTCCTCTCAGAGACTCCAGAACCTCGGTGCGCGGGTCCGGATTCGCCCACCAGGTGTCGATGAACGCGGGATCGAAAGGCGGCTTTACCGTGGGCCGTCCGAAGACATCCCAGAACGCGATCCGGTGCGCCGGGAGGTTCCAGTGCGATACCCAGTAATGGCCCGCGCGCAGCGCCCGGTCCAGCGCGCTGACCGCGACCGCATGCTCGGCGCGCGTCCCGGCAGCCCCGATCGCGTCGACAAGCCGGTCAATGGCCGGGTCTCGGACCCCGGAAAGGTTGAAGCTCCCCTCCTGATTGGCGCTTGACGAGTGGAAGAATGCCCCGACCTCCACGCCGGGAGTGGGAGCCAGGGAGAACCGCGCCGCGATGATGTCGTAGTCGAAGGACTTCCGTCGGCTCTCTGCCTGCGCCGCGTCCACACTCAAAATCGACGCGTCAATTCCGAGCTGGCGCAGATTCTTTATATAGGGCTGGATGATCCGCACGAACCATGAAGATTCGTTCAGGAATTCCAAGATCAGCGCCTCGCCATTCGTGTTCCGCCGGATCCCGCCCTCGCCAACGGCCCAGCCGGCGGCGTCGAGCAACCCTCCCGCCTCGCGCAAACGGTCCCGCAGCCGGCCCGAGCCGTCCGTGGCGGGCGGCGTGAAGGGCGATGCCAGCTGCTGTTCGGGAAGCTCGGCCCCCGCGCTCGCTAGGAGCGCCCTCTCGGCCGCGCTGGCTTCGCCTTCCGCGGCCAGGGGCGAGCCCTCGAAGAAGCTGCTGGTGCGCAGATACTGGCCGTGAAACAGGGTGCTGTTTGTCCACTCGAAATCGAACGCCAGGCCGATCGCCTCGCGCACGCGGATATCCTGAAAGCGCTCCCGACGCGTATTGATCCAGAATCCCTGCGTTCCACTCGGCCGCAAGTCGGGAACAAGGTCCTTCAGAACAAGACCCCGTTCCGCATCGGGAAAATTGTACTGCGTCATCCAGATGCTGGAAACGTACTCCTCCTTGAAGAGGTAGACCCCCGCCTTGAACCCCTCGAATGCCGCGGTGAAATCGCGGAAATACTCTGCGACAAGCCGGTCGAAATTGAACCGTCCCCGATTGACCGGGAGGTCCCTGCCCCAGTAGTCCGGCCGACGCTCGAACACGATCCGACGGCCCGGGTCAACCTCGGCCACGCGATAGGGTCCCGACCCCGAGGGAGCGACCAGCGTGGAATCCGAGAATTCCCTCCCCTCCCACCAGGATGCCTGGAGAACCGGCAAGGCCGCGACCTGCAGTGGCAGGTCGCGAAGCGCAAATCCCTCCCGGAAGCGGAACCGGACGATATCGGGCTCGACGGTCTCCGCGCTCTCCACACCGGCAAGGCTCTGCAGCCACACCGGCCGCCCCTTCGTGCGAAGCGACTCGAAGGAGAACACCACGTCCTCCACCGTGACCGGACTTCCGTCCTCGAACCGCGCCTCCGGCCGAAGGGCGAACTCGACCCAGGTTCCGTCATCGGCAACCCGGGCGCCCCGCGCGAGAAGTCCGTACATCGCATCGGGCTCATCGACTGCCCTCGTCATCAGCGTGTCGTGGAGATACGGCAGGGCATCGATCCACGCCCGGTTTCCCTTGCGAACGTAATTGTGCAAGCTGTCAAAGGTGCCGATATCGAAGGTCGAATAGGTTCCACCCTTCGGAGCGTCGGGGTTCACATAGGAAAAATGCTCGAATTCCGGTGGGTAGCCGAGGTCGCCGAACGCGGAAAGGCCGTGCCGGAACTCGCCCTCCGCCGGACCGGAAGCCACTTCGGATGCGGTTGCGGAGATCTCGGCCGACGCCAGCGAAAGAAACGCTGCAGCAGCGAGCGCAAGCCGGAGCGAAGGTTCTGGCATCGCAAATCTCAAAGCTTGGCCGTGGCGGCTGCCTTCGCCTCATCCCACCACCACACGGTCGGAAATCCGTCGGTTCGCGATGGAAACGGATCCGGATGACCGAAGCGGTCCCAATAGGCAATCCGCTCGTAGGGCGTGTAGAGCTGAAATACCGCGAAATGGCTGTGCGTGAGAACCCGGTCGAGGGCCCGGCCAGCCGCAGCGAGTTCCTCGCGGTTGTCGGCAAGAATGATTCGATCGACCAGCGCATCGATTCCGGGATTGCGCACTCCGCCCAGATTTGCCGTGTTGGGAACATCGGCCACGCTGCTGCCCCAGTATCCGCGTTGCTCGTTTCCAGGCGACTCGGAGTTGCGCCACCCCCAGATGACCATGTCGAAGTCCTGCTCGTCGATGCGGTTTCCGTACTGGGTCCAATCAACGACTCGAAGATCGGCCTGGATGCCGAGCTTCCGCACATTCTGAAGGTAGGGGCCGATAATCCGCTCCTGCTCCGCTTGCGCGGTCAGGAACTCAATCTGCAGCGGTTCGCCATTGCCATCGACAACGCTTCCCTCCTGGATCCGCCATCCGGCGGCCTCCAGCAGCGTGCGGGCTTCCCTGAGCTCGCCCCGGATTCTCCCGGAGCCATCTGTCTGGTTGGGAACATAGGGAGGACCGAACGCGGCTTCCGGCACATGCTCGCGAACGCTTTCGAGAAGCTCAAGTTCCCGGCCCTGGGGAAGGCCCTCCGGCATGAGATCCTCGGTCCCCTGGAAGAAGCTCCCCGGCCGTGCGTATTGACCAAAATACAACGTCTCGTTGGTCCACTCGAAATCGAATACCAGCGCCAGCGCCTCCCGCGTCCGCGGATCGGCAAATTTGGGCCGCCGGCCGTTGAAGAGGAACCCCTGCACACTCTTCGGACCCTCGGGCGTGTAGGTGCGCCTGATCACCGCGCCGGACCGGACCGCGGGAAAGTCGTAACCCGTGGCCCAGACCTTTGAGTTGTTCTCGGCCCGGAAGTCGACATCGCCCGTCTTGAAGGACTCGAAGGCCGCAACCGCATCCAGGAAGTATTCGAAGCGGACCCGATCAAAATTATTGGTTCCTATGCGAACCGGCAGTTCTGCGCCCCAATGGTCCTCAACCCGCTCGTACTCGATGAAGCGGTTGATTTCGAATTCACCAATCCGGTAGGGACCGGACCCGAGTGGCCGGTCCATTGTGGATTCGGCGAAATCCCGGCCCTCCCACCAGTGCCGGGGAAGGATGTCCAGTTCTCCGACGATGTGCGGCAGCTCCCGGTTGCCGACCACGGAGAACGCGAACCGCACTACGCCGCCGCCTTCGTCGCGCGCCGATTCCACGTCCTTGTAGTACTGACGGAGCGAAGGAAAACCGTCCCGCTTGAGCGCGTCGAACGTGAACACCACATCGGCCGCTTCCACGGGACGCCCGTCTTGCCATCGCGCTCCTTCCCGGATCCCGAAGGCGACCCAGGAATAGTCCGCAGGGTGCTCGATCCATTCGGCCAGGAGTCCGTACGCGGTTGAGCCCTCATCCAGGGACCGCTCCATCAGCGTCTCGTAGATCCACGGGGCCACGTTCACCGGCTCGCCCTTCTGGACAAAGGGATGAAAGCTGTCGAAGCCGCCGATGCGCGCAAGGCGCGTCGCACCGCCCTTCGGAGCGAAGGGGTTCACGTAATCGAAATGGGGATAGTCCGGCGAATAGCCCAATGATCCCAGAAGCGAACTTCCGTGGCTCCGAACAACGCCGGTCTCAGCGGCAAGAGCCGCGATTCTCGTCTGCGGCAGCAATGCAGCAGCGGCGGACAGCGCACCGAATTGACGACGAGTGATCATGATCCTAGCCTCCCTCCCCTATCACGCAGCGGCGCGCCGACGGGTTGGCAGAGGCAGCCGGGACGGGGCCAGCCCCTATTTTCCCGCCGCTTCCCCGCTCCCGGAAACAGCGCCTTCTTCGCCAGACCCATCCTCCGGGCCGGTCTCAAGCGCCGGAGGCGGCGGAAGATCGAGCGGAGAGTCGCTCTTGCCGTTCAGCCACAGCAACACGGACGCCAGGTCCGTGCCCTTTTTCAGACCGGCAAAACTCATCTTGGTGCCGGGCGCCCATCCTCTCGGATTGGTCAGGAACGCCGCCATGCGATCCCAATCCCACTCGCCCTCCAGTTCCGAGAGCGTAGAGGAGTATGCGAATCCGTCCAGTGACGCTATGTCCCGGCCCACGATTCCCCAGAGAGCCGGGCCTACGCCGTGCCTCGTTGAATTTTCCGCCTGATGGCACGCGGCGCAACGCTTGAAGAGCTTCTCGCCCCGGGCGACATCCGCGGTCTGCAACAGCGTGGCGATGTCAGGCTCGGCCTCGGCCGCCGCGTCAACGGCGCTGGAGCCATCTTCAAGCGGCGCCACGGCATAGGCTGGCTCATGCATCTCGTGGGCTTCGTAGACGCCCTCCAGCAGATAGGTCACACCGAGAAACAGCAGCAGGGACCCGCAAAGCGCCCCAAAAAACCGTGTGAGATCGTAGGTGTCCATAATTCGTTGCGCCCATCCTGCCGCAGAAGTCCCCGCCACGAGGCACCGGCCGTCTTTTAGCGCAGGCGCGACCTGAATCGCAACCCGAAACGCCGTTCAAATCCAGCGGCCCCGCCTCAATTCGTCCTTTTCGCGCTGCGGCCCGCGCCGCTTCGCCCCCTGGATCAGCCCGCCCATGCCGGGCGACGGGCAGCCGGACGTCTTCCCTTCCCTTCCGGCCCCGCGGCGAAGACAGGCCCCGCGCGCACGGCGTGTACGAAGATGTCCGCTGTCCGCACGGGCGGCGGGCCCCGCGATCAGCCCAAGCGGGGCACCGGAGCCTCTCCGGGGGATTCCTCCCCTCGCGCTCCCGGGCTCCCGTCCCGTCCGAAGGGGAGCAAGCGCCGCTCCGTGCTGTTCCCCCACCGCACCGTCCGCGACAATATCGCGTTTCCGCTTCAGGTGCAGGGCCAGCCGAAGTCAAAGCGCTGGGAGGTCTCGCAGCGCTGCCTGAGCCTCGTCAATCTCGACGGTTGAGAAGACCGATTCCCAAGCGAATTGTCGGGCGGCATGCAACAGAGGGTCGGGCTCGCACGTGCGCTCGCCTCGGACCCGGAAGTGCTCCTGATGGACGAGCCGTTCTCCGCACTCGACCTGCTGATCCGGCGCCAGCTTCAGGATCAGTTCCTGTCGCTTTCCGCGAATCTGAACAAGTCCACAATGTTCATCACCCATGACCTGGACGAAGCAATTCGCATCGGAAACCGAATCGCAATCATGAAAGACGGCCGGATCGTGCAAATCGGCACTCCCGAGGCGATCGTCACAATTCCGATCCACGACTACGTCCGGGATTTCGTGGAGGGCATTTCCACGCGGAAGCTGGTGTTCGCCCATTCCATCATGGAGCGAATCGACGCCTACAAGCCGCGCGCGGGCGAAGACCTGGGCGGACGCCTATGCGCATCTGGGCCGGAGCGCCTACAAGCCGCGCGCGGGCGAAGACCTGAGCCTCGCGCCCAGGGCAGGCTCCGGCACCGACCTGAGCGAACTGATCGACCACGACTGACCGGCCCATCGTGATCACCCATGGCGGCGTGGATGTCGGAGTCGTCGACGAGGCCACGCTTCTCAGGAGAATCAAGGGTTGCAGCAGTTGGTGGGATTGAGTATTGTGGATGTATACAAGGTAATGAGAAGCGAGCGAAGCTGTCGGTGTGGGCGAAGGCTCATGGTCTGACATCGCGGTCTGCAAGGCAGATGATGTCGTTCGGGAGTCTGCCGGCGGAACTTGATCCTGTAAAGATTGGACGAGACTGGTTTGTTCGGCAGCCGGAAGGGGATTGTTTGCGAACGGTTCTGTATGCGCGGGTATCGTCGGCTGACCAGCGCGCGGACCTGGATCGGCAGAAGCTCCGTCTTCTGGAATATGCCCAGCATCACCGTATCCAGGTGGATGAAGTGATCGTTGAGGTAGGTTCCGGGCTCAATGGATCGCGGCGGAAGTTGCTTGGCGTGTTGTCGAAGCCGGGGCTTGGCATTGTTCTCGTGGAGCATCGTGATCGGCTTGCACGATTTGGCTTCGAGCTGGTGGACGCCCTGCTCCGGGCCCGTGGCGGCGGCGTTCTGGTTGTGGAGGATCGGGAGGTCGACGACGATCTGGTCCGGGACATGACGGAAGTGCTTACGAGCCTGTGTGGGCGGCTGTATGGCCGGCGTTCGGCGCGGCGTCGTGCCGAGCGGGTGGTCGCGGAGATGAAGAATTGATTTCGACGGCGGTATGCGTGGTGCGGCCGCCGAAAGCCGATCTTGATCGTGTGTCGAAAGGCGTTGGCATTCTGGCGCGGGCGACGCGGAAGGTGTTCTCCCGGGTATTTCAGCGTGGCATGGATGCTGCGCAAACGAAGCGCGAGGTTTGTGCGGAGGAAGATCTCCTGGTGCGTCACTACTCGGGCTGCCGGTCACCCGCGCGGGCTTTGCGACGGAATTCGGCAGCGATTAACGCCGTCGACTCGTCGGCGAGGCCGCGTGTTCCGTGGATCCCTGCTGCAAGAAGAATATGGCGTGCCGAATTCTTCCGGCCGTTGTAGCATCCGCGCCGACGGTCGGCCTCTGCATGCATGCGGATTTGCGCCCCCCGCCCGTCGCGAACATCCTCGATGTAACAGGGAGTGACCTCGTCGCAAGACGCATTGACCCCCGACACGATCAGGTCCTGCCTCCCGGCCACGGTATCGAGTTCGGCCGACGTCATTCACGGTCCGCCCAACCACTGGTTCGGTCGCTCGCCACACTAGCGGACCCGGTCCCGGCCACCCATTGCGCTTCCCTGCCTCCCCTTCCGACGCCCGCCAGTATCGCTGCGGAGCAACCTTCCGGAAATCGCACCTCCCGAGACTGCCGCTGCGGCGCCGTCGCCACTCCACCGGCAGTCCCGGGCCTGTCACTATCACACTGTTCACACGGGCTGTGTTGTGTGGCATGCATGATGCATGCAGATTGGCTTGCGGCAGTTTTGCGCGGAAACGCTTTCGTGGTTTGAGGGCGCGGTCCGGGAGGGAGGCGCGAGCCGGAGCGCGCTTGCGAGCGAGTTGTGCGCTCGCGCGAACTGGCGCAACGCGCGGGGCGAGCCGTGCGTTTCGTCGGCGCGGAAGATCCTGCCGAGGCTGGCGTCGCAACTGGGGTTGAAGCTCCCGGCGGCGGCGCCGCCGCCGCCGGCGGGGGATGCATTGCCGTCGCATCCAGACCTGCATGTGGAGACGACGCTGTCGGCTCTGGGAACGGTGTCGCTGGAACCGGCCGAGGGTCGCGAGGGTTCGCGGCGCTTCCGTTCGATGATGGCGTCGCACCATCCGGAGGGGGTTCCGCGGCATCCCGGCAAGACGTTGAACTATCTGGTGATATCGTCTCGGTTCGGGTGTTTGGGTGGGATCGGCTTCTGCGCGGCGAGCTGGCACCAGAAGGCGCGGGACGGGTATATCGGCTGGAGCGCGCGAGCCCGTTGCGCGGGGTTGGGGCGGATGGTGAACAACCACCGCTTCCTGCTTCTGCCTTCGGTGCGGGTTCCGGACCTTGCCTCGCATGTGCTGGCGCAGGCGACAGGTCGGGTTGCGGACGACTGGGAAGCACGGCATGGTGATCGGCCGGTGCTGGCGTACAGCTATGTCGGCCCCGAGCATGCCGGGACCTCGTACCGAGCGGCGGGCTGGGAGGATGCTGGCGTGACATCGGGACGCCCGCCGGGCCAGCGCGGGGCGGGGCCGGTGCGCCGGGTGTGGATGAAGTCGCTGCAGGCGGGCTGGCGGGAAGCACTGTGTGAGGAGCCGGAGCGGGTTGCGGGGCGGATGGGATCGCTGCATCTTGGTGCCGACGCCGACTGGGCGGAGCGCGAGTTCGGCCGGGGCACCCATCCCGACGGGCGGGTGCGGCGCCGGATCGAGGAGATGGGGCGGTGTTGGGAGAAGCGTCCGGGAATGCCGCTTCCAGAGATCTTTCCGGACCGTGCATCGCAGGAGGCTGCGTACCGCCTGCTTTCGAACGAAAGAGTGGCTGTGGACGACATCCTCGAGGGGCATCGCGAGACAACGGTGGAGCGGTGCCAGCATGCGGGTGTGGTGCTGATGGTACAGGACACCACCATGCTGAACTACGACAACCTTCGCGACGCGACCAGCGGGCTGGCGGCGCTGGGCGGCGGCGGCAAGGGCACCGTGGGGGTTCCCGTGCATGCGACGCTGGCGGTGGCACAGGGCGGGCGCCCGCTTGGCGTTTGCGCGCTTGAGGGCGACTTCCGCGAAAGCGTCGAAGCCAAGGCCGCCCGGGAACCGGGCGTGGCGCAGGAGCCCGAGAGCGCCCGCTGGCTGCGCTCGCTGGAGCAGGCGGCGGCGGTGGGACACGCCTGCTCGAACATCCGCGTCATTTCCGTCGCCGACCGCGAGGGAGACATCTGGGGTCTGTACGCCCGCCAGGCCGAGGATCCCGCCGCCGCCGGCCTGCTGGTGCGCGCCTGCCGCTCGAAACAGCGCAAGGTGCTGGTGGACGGAAAAAAGCTGGACCTCGGCAAGCACATGGACACTCTCCCGCCCTGCGCATCGCGCAGCATCGAGATTTCCGCGCGGGGCGGCAGGGCGGCACGCAAGAAGCGCAAGGCCGTGCTGACGTTGCGCATCGCTCGCGTCGAACTCGTCGCACCCGAAGGCAAGTCGCCGCACACGCTGCCCATGACCGCCGTGCTCGTTGCCGAGCGCAACCCGCCGTCCGGCGCTCGCCAGCCACTCCGCTGGCTGCTGCTTTGCTCCGAAGGCGAGGCCACGCCCGAATGGGCCGACCGCATCCGCCAGTGGTACGAAACGCGCTGGTCCATCGAAGAGTTCTTCCGCGTCCTCAAGACCGGAACCCGCATCGAGGACCGCCGCCTCGACTATGCCGAGGACTTGCGCAAGTGCCTCGCGTTCGACGCCATCACCGCGTGGCGCGTGTTCGATCTGGATCGCGCCGCCAGGGAAACCCCCGACAGGCCCGCCGACGAGATCATGTCCCGAGACGAAATCTTCATGCTCTATCTGGGCCTGAACGACTACGGCGTGAACCGATGCCGGGCCCCGCCCGACTATATCCCCGACCTCCGAACCTTCGCCATCGATCTCGGTCGATATGTCGGCTTCATCCCATCCAAACGACAACCCATGCCCGGTACCGAAAAACTCTGGACAGGAATGGCATACCTCATGCAAGCCACTGCCGCACTCCAACAGATGAGAAGGGCCGGAATGCTCCGCGAAACTGACCAATGATCTCTGCGTCAACTGTGTGGTAGTGACAGGTTCCGGGCCGTGAGGGAGCAAGGTCGGCGGCATCATGCCCCGCGTCCCGAAACCGGTCCCGCCGCCAGCGGGGGCAAGCGAAAATGTATTGCCGGTTGCCCGCGCTGCGTGGGCACGGATCCAACAGCGCAGTTGCGCGATCTCAGGGAACGCGCAATCCGCTTTCATCAAAGCGATGCAGCTTGTCCGGGTCGAGAGCCAGCAAGACCGAGTCCCCGGATTGCAGCGGGTTCTCTCCCGGGGCACGCACCGTAAGTGTCTCCCCCAGATCGTCGCACCGTACATGGAAGAATGTGTCGGCGCCGAGATGCTCCGACACGCCGACGGTCCCGCGCCAAGCACCGCCGTCTGTGGAAATGGCGACGTGCTCGGGACGGATGCCGATCATGTACGCGCCGCGCCTTGCCGCCTCTTCGCCGGAAATCAAGTTCATCTTCGGGGATCCGATGAACTCGGCAACGAAGAGGTTGCGCGGATTGCGATACAGCTCCAGCGGGGAGCCGACCTGTTCGATCCTGCCAGCGTTCAGCACAACGATCTTGTCGGCCATGGTCATGGCCTCCACCTGATCGTGGGTGACGTAGACCATCGTTGTCTTCAGGGACTGATGGAGCTCGGAGATTTCCAGACGCATGTTTACCCGCAGCGCGGCATCCAGGTTCGACAGAGGCTCGTCGAAGAGAAATGCCTTCGGCTCACGCACGATGGCCCGTCCGATGGCCACTCGCTGGCGCTGCCCGCCCGAGAGCTGGCCTGGCCGCCTTTCGAGGTGGTCCGTGAGGTTGAGCACGCGCGCCGCGGATTCAACGCGCGCGTCCTGCTCGGACCTGTCAATGCGCGCCATCCGCAACGGAAAGGCAATGTTCTTTCGGACCGACATGTGGGGATACAACGCGTAGGACTGGAAGACCATCGCAAGGGCGCGTCTGGCCGGCGGGACGTCGGTGACATCCATGCCATCAATTTCCACGTGCCCGCTCGTAATGTCCTCCAGCCCCGCAATCAGTCGCAGAAGCGTGGACTTTCCGCATCCGGACGGACCGACGAACACCACGAATTCGCCGTCGCTGATGTCCAGGTCAAGGGCCGGGATCACCTCGGTCTCGCCAAAGCTCTTGCTGACCTGCCTGAGCGTAATCTGACCCATTGTTCGCCTCTTATTTGACGGCACCGAAGGTGAGCCCGCGTACAAGCTGCTTTTGGCTGAACCAGCCCACAATCAGGATCGGAGCAATGGCCATCGTCGACGCGGCGCTGAGTTTGGCGTAGAAGAGCCCCTCGGGACTGGAGAAGCTCGCGATGAACGCTGTCAGGGGCGCGGCCTTGGCCGCGGTGAGGTTGAGCGTCCAGAATGCTTCGTTCCAGGCGAGGATAACGTTCAGCAGGAGCGTCGATGCAATGCCGGGCACGGCCATCGGAACCAACACGAAGAGAATCTCCGACCTGAGGTCGGCGCCGTCCATGCGCGCGGCCTCGAGGATCTCGCCCGGGATTTCGCGGAAATACGTGAAGAGCATCCAGACAATGATCGGCAAGTTGATCAGGGTGAGCACGATGACCAGTCCGGTGCGCGTATCCAGCAGCCCGGTGTCGCGGAATATGAGGTAGATCGGGATGAGAACGCCGACGGGCGGCAGCATCTTCGTGCTCAGCATCCACATCAGCAAATTCTTCGTGTGCTTGGCCGGTGCAAAGGCCATGGCCCAGGCCGCCGGCACTGCGATCACCAGTCCAACAGCAGTGGAGCCGAAGGAGATCACCACCGAATTCAAGAAATGCTTGAGGTAGTCGGTGCGCTGATTGACGGCATCGTAGGCAGAAAGTGTCCAATCAAAGAACAGGAAAGACGGCGGTGAGGCAATCGCTTCAGCCTCCGTCTTGAACCCCGTGAGGAACGTCCAGAGAATAGGAAAGAAAATCGCGAATCCGACGGCCCAGGCGAGAGCGGTAGTGAGCATCTTCCGGTGGGCAGGTACAGCTCGAGCCATTCGTCAGGCATCCAGGTTCTTGCCAATCATCCGCATCAGGAAGATGGCAACGATGTTCGCCAGGATGATGGCAATCACGCCTCCGGCGGAGCCTCCGCCGACGTCGAATTGCAGGAGAGACTGCGCATAGACGAGGAATGTCAGATTGGTGGTCGCGGTTCCCGGACCGCCGTTGGTTGTGACCAGTATCTCCGCGAAGATCGACAACAGGAATATCGTCTGGATGAGGATCACCACGGTTATCGCGCGCGCAAGGTGCGGCAGCACGATGAACCAGAAGCGATTGGCCGGGCCTGCGCCATCCATCTCGGCCGCCTCGATCTGCTCGCGGTCGAGCGACTGGATCGCCGTCAGGAGTATCAGCGTGGCAAAGGGCAGCCACTGCCAGGAAACGATGAATATGATCGAGGAAAGCGGCGCGTGTGCGAAAAAATCAAATGGTGCCAGGCCCAACACCTTGGAGAACTGGGCAAAAAGCCCGTTCACGGGATTCATGAACATGTTCTTCCAGACGAGCGCCGAGACCGTGGGCATTACAAAGAACGGCGCGATGACCAGAATTCGCACGATGCCCCGCCCCCAGATCTCCTGATCGAGAAGGAGCGCCAGGAGAATGCCGCCAATGACGGTGATCAGGAGTACGCCGACAACCAGCGTCAGCGTGTTTCGGATCGCATCCCAAAAACTGGGGTCTGTCAGAAAAAAGTAGTAGTTCGTCCATCCCGTCCACTGCTCCATGCCCGGCATCAGGAGGTTGTAGCGCAGGAACGAGAAATAGAGCGTGAGACCGAGCGGGACGAGCATCCAGCCCAGAAGCAGCACTACAGCCGGCGATACCATCAGCCGAGCCGCCAGTCGCGCGTGCCGTCCCGCCATCAATCTGCTGTCGAATCAGAATTTCCGTTCAAGACGCGGGGCCGCCGACATCTGCGACGGCCCCGCGAACCGGAGACCGGGTTACTGGATGTAACCGGCCTTGGTCATTTCGCGAACAGCGAACGCCTGGGAATTAGCCAGCGCTTCTTCGGCCGAGATCGAGCCCGCCAAAGCGGCAGCTACCTGCTGGCCAACATAGGTGCCAATCCCCTGGAACTCGGGAATTGCCACGAACTGGACACCGGTATAGGGAACGGGCTCAAGCGTCGAGTCCGCCGGGTTCGCCGCCAGGATCGAAGCCTCGACGGTGCGCGCGAAAGGAGCCGCCGTGGTGTACATCTCGTTCGCATACGTAGACATCCGCGTGCCCGGAGGTGCCGCGACCCAGCCCTCGCTCTCACCGACGAGTTTCACGTACTCCTTGGAGGTCGACCATTTGAGGAAGCTCTTGGCAGCAGCCTCCTTGGCCGTGCTGTTCGGAACGGCGAGCGCCCAGGCCCAGAACCAGCCCGCTCCCTTGTCGGTCACGTTGATCGGCGCCGCAGTGAAGTCGGTCTTGTCCGCGACGGTGGACTCATTCGGATTGTAAATGAAGCCCGCAGCGGAGGTCGCATCAACCCAAGTGGCGCACTTGCCATCCGCAAACAGCGCACGGTTCTCGTTGTGGCCATTGCTCGACGCGCCCGGAGGTCCGTAGTTGTTCATCAGATCGACGTAATACGTGAGCGCATCCATCCATGGCTGGGTATCGAGCTGCGGATTCCAGTCCATATCAAACCAGCGTCCACCGAAGGTGTTCACCATCGGCCCGAAAAAGGCCATGTTCTCGCCCCATCCGGCCTTGCCGCGCTGACAGGTTCCGTAGACGCCGTTGTCCGGATCATGCAACTGCATGGCGTACTCGGCGAGTTGCGCATACGTAATCTGGTCGGGCATATCGATGCCGGCGGCATCGAACAGATCCTTGCGGAAGAAAGTAAACGAACTCTCCGCGTAAAACGGCACTGCATACAGGCTGCCGTTCGCGGACAGGCCGTTGCGTACGCTCTCGTAGATATCGTCGTAGTCGTAGTCCTCTCCGAGATCGTCAAGCTGCTTCAGCCATCCCATGGCTCCCCAGATCGGCGCCTCATAGGCTCCGATGGTGATGATGTCGAACTGGCCGCTATTGGTTGCGATATCGGTCGTCACGCGCTGGCGCAGCACGTTCTCCTCCAGGACGACCCAGTTCAGTGTATGGCCGGTCGCGGCTTCCCATTGCGGCGAGAGCTTCTGCATGACAATCATGTCAGAGTTGTTCACGGTCGCAATGGTCAACTCCTCAGCTGTAGCGAGCGCACCGAACGCGCCCGCGGCCATCACACCGATCACCGATGATCTGAGGACTCCCCAAGAATTAATTGGCATATATCTTTCTCCTTTACTTCGGAGCGTCGATAGTAGACGTCCGACCTTGGGTTAGTCAAGGCAGCATCGATTAAGTTTCGAGGAAACCTTATGATTATTCAAGCAGATATGATTGGCATCCAGGCGGATCGCGCGGGCAAGAACTGGAGGCTCAACGACATGATCCCGGATTATTCGCGAGGCCATGTGAGAACGGGAAATGTTTGTTGGGATGTTGCTCTCGTCTTGAGAGGAGTTGGGCGAGCAACTTGACTTGGCTGGAGCCGTGATGTCTTGGCAGTTGGCGATGCTCGATTGGAGCAGTTTCGGCGCGATTCAAGGTTGCAGGACGGCCGTTCGACCAATTTTCGCAACCGGGATCCGATGCGTGGCGCTGCCGGCTCGGATCGGACATGGAGGAAAGCGGCCGCTGGTGAGGTCCCGTGGTGGCTACGCAATCTGGAAGGTGGATCGTTTCCAGATCTCGAGCAGCTTCCACCAGTAGCGTGCGACGGACCGGGCGATGTGGAAGGTCATCCTCCGGGCGTGGGTCGCGACCGTGCAGCCTGCGCGGAGCACCTGCTCGCGGAACTTCACAATGCTCCAGCCCCGGTCTTCGGCCCTCTCCATGTCGCACCGCCCTTCGTGCATCAACTGGAAAGCAGGCCGGCTCAACAGGAGGATCGCTTCATTCTGCGGGTGCCATTTCCCGGCAGCGGGCTCTGTCTCACGCTCGATCGGGCGACCTCGGAAGTGGCTTTTGGGAGGCGCGGACGACGACAGTTGCGGGTCGAGGCCGGTCTTCAATTCGCCGAAGGTCTTCTCGGCCTTGCGCCGTACCCGGTACCGCCCCAACAGCGTCCCGACGTCGAATGCCTCCCTGGTCAGGCTGGTGATGAACCAGAAGTGGCGTGGAAAAAACTCCCATTCCCGGTGGATGACCACCAGTGGATACCGGACGCCCGCCTCGCTGCAATCGCGAAAGGCCATGGGCTGATCCCGCGCAGTCCCGGGGCTGTCACTATCACACTGTTGACACGGGCTGTGTTGTGTGGCACACATGATGCATGCAGATTGGCTTGCGACAGTTTTGCGCGGAAACTCTTTCGTGGTTTGAGTGCGCGGTCCTTGAGGGAGGCGCGAGCCGGAGCGCGCTTGCGAGCGAGTTGTGCGCTCGCGCGAACTGGCGCAACGCGCGGGGCGAGCCGTGCGTTTCGTCGGCGCGGAAGATCCTGCCGAGGCTGGCGTCGCAACTGGGGTTGAAGCTTCCGGCGGCGGCAGCGCCGCCGCCAGCGGGGGATGCATTGCCGTCGCATCCAGACCTGCATGTGGAGACGACGCTATCGGCTCTGGGAACGGTGTCGCTGGAACCGGCCGAGGGTCGCGAGGGTTCGCGGCGCTTCCGTTCGATGATGGCGTCGCACCATCCGGAGGGGGTTCCGCGGCATCCCGGCAAAGCGTTGAATTATCTGGTGATATCGTCTCGGTTCGGGTGTTTGGGTGGGATCGGCTTCTGCGCGGCGAGCTGGCACCAGAAGGCGCGGGACCGGTATATCGGCTGGAGTGCGCGAGCCCGTTGCGCGGGGTTGGGGCGGATGGTGAACAACCACCGCTTCCTGCTTCTGCCTTCGGTGCGGGTTGCGGACCTTGCCTCGCATGTGCTGGCGCAGGCGACAGGTCGGGTTGCGGACGACTGGGAGGCACGGCATGGTGATCGGCCGGTGCTGGCGTACAGCTATGTCGGCCCCGAGCATGCCGGGACCTCGTACCGAGCGGCGGGCTGGGAGGATGCTGGCGCGACATCGGGACGCCCGCCGGGCCGGCGCGGGGCGGGGCCGGTGCGCCGGGTGTGGATGAAGTCGCTGCAGGCGGGCTGGCGGGAAGCACTGTGTGAGGAGCCGGAGCGGGTTGCGGGGCGGATGGGATCGCTGCATCTTGGCGCCGACGCCGATTGGGCGGAGCGCGAGTTCGGCCGGGGCACCCATCCCGACGGGCGGGTGCGGCGCCGGATCGAGGAGATGGGGCGGTGTTGGGAGAAGCGTCCGGGAACGCCGCTTCCGGAGATCTTTCCGGACCGTGCATCGCAGGAGGCTGCGTACCGCCTGCTTTCGAACGAAAGGGTGGCTGTGGACGACATCCTCGAGGGGCATCGCGAGACAACGGTGGAGCGCTGCCGGCATGCGGGTGTGGTGCTGATGGTGCAGGACACCACCATGGTGAACTACGACAACCTTCGCGACGCGACCAGCGGGCTGGCGGCGCTGGGCGGCGGCGGCAAGGGCACCGTGGGGGTTCCCGTGCATACGACGCTGGCGGTGGCACAGGGCGGGCGCCCGCTTGGCGTTTGCGCGCTTGAGGGCGACTTCCGCGAAAGCGTCGAAGCCAAGGCCGCCCGGGAACCGGGCGTGGCGCAGGAGCCCGAGAGCGCCCGCTGGCTGCGCTCGCTGGAGCAGGCGGCGGCGGTGGGACACGCCTGCTCGAACACCCGCGTCATTTCCGTCGCCGACCGCGAGGGAGACATCTGGGGTCTGTACGCCCGCCAGGCCGAGGATCCCGCCGCCGCCGGCCTGCTGGTGCGCGCCTGCCGCTCGAAACAGCGCAAGGTGCTGGTGGACGGCAAAAAGGTGGACCTCGGCAAGCACATGGACACTCTCCCGCCCTGCGCATCGCGCAGCATCGAGATTTCCGCGCGGGGCGGCAGGGCGGCACGCAAGAAGCGCAAGGCCGTGCTGGCGTTGCGCATCGCTCGCGTCGAACTCATCGCGCCCGAAGGCAAGTCGCCGCACACGCTGCCCATGACCGCCGTGCTCGTTGCCGAGCGCAACCCGCCGTCCGGCGCTCGCCAGCCACTCCGCTGGCTGCTGCTTTGCTCCGAAGGCGAGGCCACGCCCGAATGGGCCGACCGCATCCGCCAGTGGTACGAAACGCGCTGGTCCATCGAAGAGTTCTTCCGCGTCCTCAAGACCGGAACCCGCATCGAGGACCGCCGCCTCGACGATGCCGAGGACTTGCGCAAGTGCCTCGCGTTCGACGCCATCACCGCGTGGCGCGTGTTCGATCTGGATCGCGCCGCCAGGGAAACCCCTGACAGGCCCGCCGACGAGATCATGTCCCGAGACGAAATCTTCATGCTCTATCTGGGCCTGTACGACTACCGCGTGATCCGCTGCCGGGCTCCGCCCGACTATATCCCCGACCTCCGAACCTTCGCCATCGATCTCGGTCGATATGTCGGCTTCATCCCATCCAAACGACAGCCAATGCCCGGTACCGCAAAACTCTGGACAGGAATGACATACCTCATGCAAGACACTGCCGCACTCCAACGGATGAGAAGGGCCGGAATGCTCCGCGAAACTCGCCAATGATCTCTGCGTCAACTGTGCGGTAGTGACAGGTCCCGGGGCGCCCACGCGCGAGTCAACCGCGCCGGCGTGCGGGCCGACAGGACGGCCGGCAGAGCTCGGCGGCAATAACTTCCATCGCCTCGTCCGCCAGGTCCCGAATACCGTAGACCTCGGCCGCAAAGAGAATTTGGCGCGCAGCGTTCTCCCAGCTGCCGGAGCGGTCCCGCCGACGGTCATCCTCCGATTGCGCCCGGATACTTGCCATGCGTGCCCACCAATCGCGAAAGCTCTCGCAATTCCATTCATCGCCTTCACCGCACCACGCATTGATCTCTGCCATGGTCAGACCATGCCTCGCAGCCACGGTTGCGAGTTCCGCGGGCGACATGCGCGGGCCGCCCACCCACGGGTACGGGCCCTTGGCGCCGAAGCGGTCCGGGTCCCGGTCGCCATTGCCCATCGCGCTTACATACCTCCATCCCGGCAGCTGCCCATCGCTACTGCCCGAATCAGCCTACGCAACCTCTAACGAGAGTAGCAGAATGGCCGGATCCGGCTGCGTTCTACGGCCGATTCGATCCCGCTGCGAGAGCCGGTGTTGCGGCGGCATGGACATGCTCCCGGAGATGCATCACCTCCGGCACCGCGCCACTCCCGATCAGCGACATGGAAAGCGGACCACAAGACGCCCGTCCCGTTGCCGCACCGACTTCGGCACGGGCCTGCGGCGGCGGCCGCCGCCGCCATACGCTGCCGCCCGCGTTGCAGATCCTCCGCTCCGACGCTACGATCCGCCCCGGCGCGGCGCGGGCGTAGCTCAGGGGTAGAGCGCAACCTTGCCAAGGTTGAAGTCGTGGGTTCGAATCCCACCGCCCGCTCCACTGTCCAGGGAGCCGCAGCCCTCCGCGACCGGTTCCGCCGGGGGCTCCGTCCCTCAGCGCTGCCAGGCGAGGCCGAGCCCGCCGATAGCCGCAGCGACCGTGTCATCGCTTCCGCCCGACACGACGACTACGAGGCCCAGATCCGGGTCGTCGGCAATGCCGCAAGTCGCGGACACGCCAGCCTTGTCAAGCGCGTCCCCGACGGTCTCAAGGATAAGGATTTTCCGCAGGCCAGGCTTGTAGACCTTGCCGACAGCCGTCTTGGGAAGCTCGCCGAGGACACGGACGGCCTGGGGCTTCGCGGCGGGGTCGCTGATGCGCTCCGCAACGAACTCACGCAGAGCGTCCTCCGGCGCATCGTGGCCTTCCTTCAGCTCCACGAATGCGAAAGGGAGCTCGCCGACCATCGCGTCCGGCTTGCCGACCGCCGCGGAGAATGCGACTGCGGGATGCGAGGCGAGGATCTCCTCGATCTCGGCGGGATCGATGTTGTGTCCACCCCTGATGATGATGTCCTTGCGGCGCCCGGTGATCCAGATGTATCCGTCCTCGTCGACCCGCCCGAGATCCCCGGTCCTGAGCCACTGCCCCTCGAGAAACAGACCCTCGTTGAGGGATTCGCGTACATACCCGGCAAATACATTCGGCCCCCGAACGACGAGCTCGCCGATTTCCCCGGCAGCGCAGAATGCGGAAGCGCCCTCCCCGTCCGGTCCCCGGGCAGCGCGAACCTCGGTATGCGGCAAGGCGAACCCCACGGACCCGAGGCGACGTTCGCCCTCCGGCGGATTGCACGAGATCACGCAAGTAGACTCGGTCTGGCCGTAGCCCTCGAGAATCGGAATTCCAGATCTCTCCTCGAATCCGCGTAGAAGCTCCCGAGGGAGCGCCGCGGCGCCGGACACGGCGTAACGGATTCCGGAGACATCCGCGTCCACTGGCCGTTGCGCCAGCATCGCGAACACCGTTGGAACGCCAAGGAAGAAATTTGCCTGCCAGCGCTCGGCGAGCTTCCAGAATGAGTGGAAAATTCCTTCGGTACGGAACCCGGCCGGACAAAGCAGCACGGTGTGGACGCCTCCGGCGATGGCGGCGAAGCCGGTGATATATGCCCCGAACACATGGAAGAAAGGCAGCGCGCAAAGCGTTACATCCTTCGGCCGGTACAGCAATTCCCGCGTCACCCACCCCATGAAGAGCATGTTGCGCTGGGTATGGCGCGCGAGTTTGGGAACGCCGGTTGTGCCTCCGGTATGGAAACACGCCGAAACCGTGTCCCGATCCGGAATTCCCCCGAAGGAGAGCGCGTCGCCGGGCTGGCTCGCCCGGGCATCATCGAAATTCCGCACAACTGCCGAATGCCCTCCCTTGCGGCGCGGCCGGATCAGCGATGCGATCCAGGAGCGGGGTGGACGAACATATTGCAGCAGGTCCACTTCCAGCAGCGTCGAGACCTCCGGGGCAAGCGCCAGTGCCGCGGCGGCCTTCTCAGCAAGATCGGTCTTCGGAAACGGAGCAAGCGTGACGAGGACCCGGACACGCGCATCACGCAGAATTCCTGCAATCTGGTCCGGTGCCAGGAGCGGGTTGATCGGCACGGCGACGCCCGCAACCGTGCCGGCGACAAGCGCCACCGCGGTCTGCGGCAAATTGGGAAGCAACAGCCCCACGCCCTCACCCGGCTCCACGCCGAGCGAACGGAACAGGTTTGCCGCGCGGGTCACTTCCTCTGCGTATTGTGCATAACTGTACGTCGTCGACGGGGAGTTCGGCTTGGCCTCAAGCTGGAACGAAAGGGCCGGGGCGTCCGCGTTCTGCTGCGCGGAATTGCAAAGCATCTCGTAGATGTTTCCGAAAACAAGCTGCTCCTCAAGCGGTGCAGCCTCCAGCGCTTTCCAGACATTGCCCCCTCGAGCGGACCCGTTTGTCATTGCTATCGTCTCGCCATCCCACGTGCTTTCCATTCGAGCCTCTATGGTAGACTGCTTGCCCGCCCCGCGCCAGAACCCGCTGCCGGGAGCGTACCGACCCAGGCTCCGGAGCACAGCAATGCCGTACCGCGCCCCTCTCGAAGACATCCGGTTCTGCCTCTATGAGATGGTCGGAATCGACCAGCTCAAACGCATTGGCACGCACCCCATACTCGAGGACGGAACCGGAGAGGCAATCCTGGAGGAAGCCGCCCGCACATTTGAGGAGCGCGTCGCACCGGCCCATCGCATCGCCGACCAGGAGGGCGCCCGGCTCGAGAACGGAGTCGTGCGGACGCCCCCGGCATTCCACGCAGCCTACGCGGCGCTTCGGGATGGCGGCTGGGTCGGACTGCGCGGTCGGGTGGAGAACGGCGGGATGGGACTTCCCATGTCCCTGACCTCGCCCTGCAACGAAATGCTCGGCTCCGCCTGCCTGGCGCTGAGCCTGAATCCCCTTCTCACCCAAGGAGTGATCGGCGCCCTTGAGCGGCACGCGGACCCGGCTCTCCGAAAAGAATACCTTCCCCGGCTTCTGAGCGGAGAATGGTCCGGCACCATGAACCTGACGGAGGCCCATGCCGGCTCCGATGTCGGATCGCTGCGAACGCGCGCCGAGCCGAACGGAGATGGCAGCTGGTCGATCACGGGCCAGAAGGTCTATATCTCCTGGGGAGAAAGCGATCTCACGGAGAACATCATCCATCTGGTTCTCGCCCGAACTCCGGAGGCCCCGACGGGCACGACAGGCATCAGCCTCTTCCTGGTGCCAAAGGTCCTGCCAAAGAGCGGAACCCGGAACGCGGTGCGCGCGCTATCCATCGAGCAGAAAATGGGGCTCCACGGGTCGCCTACCGCCGTCCTGTCATACGAGGGAGCACGGGGCTGGCTGGTCGGCGGCGAACGGAATGGCATGCGCTGCATGTTCACGATGATGAACGCGGCCCGCCTCGGAGTCGGCCTCCAGGGCGTATCGATCGCGGAAGGCGCGCGTCAGCTGGCTACGGAGTACGCGCTCGAGCGCAAGCAGGGCCCGACACCGGATGGCGAGGAAGCGATCATCGGCCATGCCGACGTCCGTCGGATGGTGCTCGAAATGCGCGCACTCACCGAAGCCGCCCGAGCCATCTGCTACGACCTCTCTGTCGCCATCGATTTGTCCCAGTTCGAACCGCACGCGGACGCCCGAAAGGCCGCGGCACGACGCGCGGGATTTCTGACACCCATCGCCAAGGCGTTCGGCTCGGAAGTCGGCGTCGAGGTCGCGAGCCTCGGCATCCAGATCCACGGCGGCTCTGGCTACGTCGAGGGAACGGGCGCCGCGCAATGGTTCCGGGATGGCAGAATCGCGACCATCTATGAAGGTACGAACGGCATCCAGGCGATGGATCTCGTCGGGCGGAAGCTTGTGCCGAATGAAGGACGCGAGGCCGGAAAACTGCTCGATGAAGCGCAGGCCACCGCAGATCGAATGGCCCGGCACGGTGGCAGTCTTGCCGACTTGGGAAAGCGCCTTTCGCGAAGCGTGGAAACCGCGCGAACCGCAACTGCGTGGCTCTGCAGGTCAGACGAAAACGACGTTCGCGCCGGCGGAGTTTCCTATCTTCGCCTTATGGCCCTGGTGCGCGGTGCCCACCATCTCGGCCGCGGCGCCCTCGCGGCGCCGGAAGACCCGGTCCGCGCCACCACCGCCGCATTTTTCTGCACGCGAATTCTGCCGCAGGTGTCCGGCCTTGCGGAAGCTGCCGCGGCCGGTGCTGCCGATCTCTATGCGGTGCCCGCCGATCGGCTGGCGGCCTAACGCCAAACTCGTGTCCGGAGCGTGACCTAAAGATAAGGATTCGAGAATATTCGCGGTGCGTCCGCGATGGTCAGGTCGAAACCGGACAACGATCGTGAAGGGAGCAACGTTCCTGCGCTCATCAGGCCTGGCAGCGACCTACTCTTCCGCGGCTTAAGCCGAAGTACCATCGGCGCAAAGGGCCTTAACGGCCGAGTTCGGGATGGAATCGGGTGTTTACCCTCGCTATGACCACCAGGCCAGATGAGCACATTACAAGTTTTTGATACTAGATCTTCCGACTTCTGAATCGAATCAAGCCAATCGAGCGATTAGTACCGGTTAGCTTCACGTGTTGCCACGCTTCCACACCCGGCCTATCGACGTGGTCGTCTTCCACGGCTCTCAAGGGAGACCTAGTTTCGAGGGGGGCTTCCCGCTTAGATGCTTTCAGCGGTTATCCCTTCCGCACATAGCTACCCAGCTACGCCGCGGGCGCGACGACTGGTCCACCAGAGGTGCGTCCACCCCGGTCCTTTCGTACTAGGGGCAGCTCCTCTCAAGTCTCCTACACCCACGGCAGATAGGGACCGAACTGTCTCACGACGTTCTAAACCCAGCTCACGTACCACTTTAATCGGCGAACAGCCGAACCCTTGGGACCTGCTTCAGCCCCAGGATGTGATGAGCCGACATCGAGGTGCCAAACAATGCCGTCGATCTGAACTCTTGGGCATCATCAGCCTGTTATCCCCGGAGTACCTTTTATCCGTTGAGCGATGGCCCTTCCACTCGGGACCACCGGATCACTATGGCCGACTTTCGTCTCTGCTCGACCCGTCGGTCTCGCAGTCAGGCACGCTTATGCCATTGCACTCGACAGGCGATTTCCGACCGCCTTGAGCGTACCTTCGCGCGCCTCCGTTACTCTTTGGGAGGCGACCGCCCCAGCCAAACTACCCACCACGCAGGGTCCCGGATCCGGATAACGGACCGCGGTTAGACGCCAGGCACGCCAAGGGCGGTATCTCAAGGATGGCTCCACGGAGACTGACGTCTCCGCTTCCACGCCTCCCGCCTATCCTGCACATCACGTGCCAAGCGCCAGTGCGAAGCTGTAGTAAAGGTTCACGGGGTCTTTCCGTCTGACCGCGGGTACCCCGCATCTTCACGGGGATTTCAATTTCGCTGAGTCTGCGTTGGAGACAGCGGGGAAGTCGTTACGCCATTCGTGCGGGTCGGAACTTACCCGACAAGGAATTTCGCTACCTTAGGACCGTTATAGTTACGGCCGCCGTTTACCGGGGCTTCAATTCAAAGCTCTCACCTCTCCTCTTAACCTTCCGGCACCGGGCAGGCGTCAGGCCCTATACGTCGCCTTGCGGCTTCGCAGAGCCCTATGTTTTTAGTAAACAGTCGCCACCCCCTGGTCTGTGCCCCCGCCCACCGGTTGCCCGGAGGGCGGGCCTCCTTCTCCCGAAGTTACGGAGGCAATTTGCCGAGTTCCTTCAACGCAGTTCTCTCAAGCGCCTTGGTATTCTCTACCTGTCCACCTGTGTCGGTTTAGGGTACGGTCTTAGCGGGGAGGCTATTTCCTGGAACCGCCAGGCCGCACGGACAATCCAATAAGCCCGTACAGCTTCCGCGATCCGTCACCATCCCCAGGCCCAGGAATATTGACCTGGTTCCCATCGACTACGCCTTTCGGCCTCGCCTTAGGGGCCGGCTAACCCTGCTCAGATTAACTTTAAGCAGGAACCCTTGGACTTTCGGCGAGAGTGTCTCTCACACTCTTTATCGCTACTCATGTCAGCATTCTCACTTCCGCGCGCTCCACCGCGCCTCACAGCGCGGCTTCGATGCCCGCGGAACGCTCCGCTACCGTGCTTTACGCACCCGCAGCTTCGGCTCGTGGCTTGAGCCCCGTTACATTTTCGCCGCAGGACAGCTTAATTTGACCAGTGAGCTATTACGCTTTCTTTAAAGGATGGCTGCTTCTAAGCCAACCTCCTGGCTGTCTTGGCTGTCCCACATGCTTTCCCACTTAGCCACGAATTAGGGGCCTTAGCTGGCGGTTAGGGCTGTTTCCCTTTCCACCCCGGACCTTAGCACCCGAGGTGTGTCTGCCGGATATTACTCCCAGGTATTCGGAGTTTGGTTAGGATCAGTAAGCCTGTGGGGCCCCATAGCCCATCCAGTGCTCTACCCCCTGGGGTATACGTCCGACGCTCTACCTAAATAGATTTCGCGGAGAACCAGCTATATCCGGGTTTGATTGGCCTTTCACCCCTAGCCACAGGTCATCCGAGAATTTTTCAACATTCCCCGGTTCGGCCCTCCAGACGGCGTTACCCGTCCTTCAGCCTGCCCATAGCTAGATCACCCGGTTTCGGGTCTGATGCAACGAACTGAACGCCCTATTCAGACTCGCTTTCGCTACGCCTACACCTAACGGCTTAAGCTTGCTCGCCACATCAACTCGCTGACCCATTATACAAAAGGTACGCGGTCACAGTCCGGCCGCGCCGAAGCTAGGCCGATCTGCTCCCACTGATTGTAGGCGTCCGGTTTCAGGATCTGTTTCACTCCCCTCATAGGGGTGCTTTTCACCTTTCCCTCACGGTACTGGTACACTATCGGTCATCGAGGAGTACTTAGGCTTGGAGGGTGGTCCCCCCATGTTCGAACAGGATTTCACGTGTCCCGCCCTACTCAAACGGCTCTTCCTTTTACCAGTACGGGGCTTTCACCCTCTTCGGCCCGGCTTTCCAGCACGGTTCCTGTTATTTCAGAGCACGGCCTGGTCCGCGTTCGCTCGCCACTACTAGCGGAGTCTCGGTTGATTTCTTTTCCTCCGGGTAATTAGATGTTTCAGTTCCCCGGGTTCGCTCCAGAAACCCTATGTATTCAGATTCCTGGTACCTATTATCCAGCTTCCGCACCGCCATGTCCTCAAGGGAGCACGGCTGAACGGTTGCCGGTAGGTGGGTTTCCCCATTCGGAGACCTGCGGCTGGTAACGGCTGCTCTCGCCTCACCGCAGAATTTCGCAGAGTGCCACGTCCTTCATCGCCTCTCGATGCCAAGGCATCCACCAAACGCCCTTCTTGCGCTTGATTCGATCCAGAAGACGGAAGTTCCGCCTTCCAGCTTGCAAAATCCGGTACGAAGGCTGAAGCCTCCGACCGGTATTGCGATCAGTTATCAAAAGACTTGTGCAGCATGCTGCGCCGCGTTGCCGCGGCTCGCATACTGTTGCTCTCTTCACGATGTCAATCTGGATTCCGGCCCATGAGCGCCGACCTCGACGTGGTGGGTCTGGGCGGGTTCGAACCGCCGCCCTCACGATTATCAGTCGTGCGCTCTAGCCAGCTGAGCTACAGACCCGCAAATCAACCTTCCAAGTGGAAGTTGAGGGCGGCTGGTGGAGCCAGCCGGACTCGAACCGGCGACCCCGTGCTTGCAAAGCACGTGCTCTCCCAACTGAGCTATGGCCCCATGCCGCAACCCATGCTCTGAGCACGTTTGCCGGTTCGCGCCACGCGGCCCGAGGGGCCGCGGATGACACGATCTCGCGCGAAGGGATATGTGGACGGTCCGACCGGGTATTGTTCCAAGAGGATCCCGAGCGAAGCAAGCTCCGCGTGCGGGTTCCATCCTTAGAAAGGAGGTGATCCAGCCGCAGGTTCCCCTACGGCTACCTTGTTACGACTTCACCCCAGTCGCTGACCTGACCGTGGCCGGCTGCCTCCCAGAGGGTTAGCGCACCGTCTTCAGGTCGAGCCAACTTCCATGGTGTGACGGGCGGTGTGTACAAGGCCCGGGAACGTATTCACCGCGTCATGCTGATACGCGATTACTAGCGATTCCTACTTCATGCCCTCGAGTTGCAGAGGACAATCCGAACTGAGACGGTTTTTGGGGATTATCCCATTGTCACCGCCATTGTAGCACGTGTGTAGCCCACCCTGTAAGGGCCATGAGGACTTGACGTCATCCCCACCTTCCTCCGGCTTATCGCCGGCAGTTCCCCTAAAGTGCCCAGCCGAACTGCTGGCAACTAGGGGCGGGGGTTGCGCTCGTTGCGGGACTTAACCCAACATCTCACGACACGAGCTGACGACAGCCATGCAGCACCTGTCACTGACCGGCCGAACCGAAAGGACCGCTCTCGCAGCCCCCTGTCAGGATGTCAAAAGGTGGTAAGGTTCTGCGCGTTGCGTCGAATTAAACCACATGCTCCACCGCTTGTGCGGGCCCCCGTCAATTCCTTTGAGTTTTAGCCTTGCGGCCGTACTCCCCAGGCGGAGTGCTTATCGCGTTAGCTGCGTCACCGAACGGCAAGCCGCCCGACGACTAGCACTCATCGTTTACGGCGTGGACTACCAGGGTATCTAATCCTGTTTGCTACCCACGCTTTCGCACTACAGCGTCAGAACCGGACCAGCGAGCCGCCTTCGCCTCTGGTGTTCCTCCGAATATCTACGAATTCCACCTCTACACTCGGAATTCCACTCGCCTCTTCCGGCCTCAAGACTGGCAGTATCGGGGGCAGTTCCGGGGTTGAGCCCCGGGCTTTCACCGCCGACTTACCAATCCGCCTACGTGCGCTTTACGCCCAGTAATTCCGAACAACGCTAGCCCCCTCCGTATTACCGCGGCTGCTGGCACGGAGTTAGCCGGGGCTTCTTCTCCGGCTACCGTCATTATCTTCACCGGTGAAAGATCTTTACAACCCTAAAGCCTTCTCGATCACGCGGCATGGCTGGATCAGGGTTTCCCCCATTGTCCAATATTCCCCACTGCTGCCTCCCGTAGGAGTCTGGGCCGTGTCTCAGTCCCAGTGTGGCTGATCATCCTCTCAAACCAGCTATGGATCGTCGGCTTGGTGGGCCATTACCCCACCAACTACCTAATCCAACGCGGGCCACTCAATCGGCGATAAATCTTTCCCCCGTAGGGCTTATGCGGTATTAGCCTACGTTTCCGCAGGTTGTTCCCCACCGAAAGGCATGTTCCCACGCGTTACTCACCCGTTCGCCGCTCGGTCCGAAGACCGCGCTCGACTTGCATGTGTTAAGCCTGCCGCCAGCGTTCGTTCTGAGCCAGGATCAAACTCTCAAGTTTAACTTGACAGATGAACCACTCGCACAACGCGAACCGCGCCTGAAGGACACGATTCGCGGTCTCCGGATCACTGGCCGCAAGACTGCAGCCTCCCCGTTGATATGCGTTTGATCCAGCCTTCTTTTTTGGCCGAACCGTCCGCATATCCCTTCGCATGATGACCGTTTCAAACAGCGCGACCTTGCTCTGTCCGGTGCGAATCGCTTCGCACTGGAACTACCGTGCAAGCCCGGATTTGCTGGCGACATGCGCCAACGGGGGGAATGTTACGCTCAATGCATTGGGGAGTCAATGCGCCCCAAAGGGTTGGTTTTCGGGCGGCTGCGACTAAGGCCTGGTTGTTCCACCAGTTCCGGGAACACCCTATCAAGAACGTTTAACCCTTTGTATTACACCGCCTTATCATCGGACCCCAAGCGACCCCTGGTATTCTCCCGCTGGGCTTGCGGCGAATCGGGTGATCCCCGCGGAAGGCTTTGTCCGGCTGAGAGAGCGACGCTCCGGCAGAGATTCTGTCGCCAGCATCTGCGGGCGAGTTGTGCCGCGCTTTGCGAATCGACAGAATCACTTCCTTGGCCGGGAGCATTGACGAAGGGCATGCAAGCGAAGCACTCTGCACGATATGCCGATTCCTGTGGCGTATCGTCGGCAACCAGGAGGACTCTCCCATGCGGCTCAGCGCTTTCGACCTTTTCAAAGTAGGAATAGGTCCGTCAAGTTCCCACACTATGGGTCCCATGGTCGCAGCGGGAATGTTCCTGTCCGAGTTGCGTGAGCAGATGAAGGGACAGCCCTGCAGCGTGCCGCCAGCGCGTCTCCGTTGCTCGCTCCACGGCTCCCTCGCCTTTACGGGCAAGGGCCATGCTACCGACCGCGCAGTGGTGCTCGGTCTGGCCGGTCTCACACCAGAACTGGCGGACCCCGATCAGTGTGACCGCATTGAGCAGGAGATTCGGCAAACTGGAATCGTCTCACCGCCGGGCCTGCCAGCATGCTGTTTCAACCCCTCCGAGGACATAGTGTTCAACTACGAAGTTTCGCTCCCGGAGCATCCGAACGGCCTTCAATTTTTCGCGCTGGGGGACAAGGGCGAAGAACTCCATTCGGGCACCTACTACTCCATCGGAGGCGGATTCGTGCGGCGTGCAGGCGCCCAGCCGGAAGACGGGGAAGAGACCGGGGAGGTTCCCTTTCCCTTCCGGAACGCAGGCGAGATGCTCACGATGGGAGACGCGAGCGGGCTGAGCATTGGGGAAATGATGCGGGCCAATGAAACCGCTCGTATTCCCGCCCATGCCCTTGACCGGGGGCTCGATGCGATCTGGAGCGCGATGGCGGCCTGCATCGACCGGGGCGTTGCCAACGATGGCCAGCTTCCCGGCCAGCTGCGCGTGAAACGGCGCGCCCCGAAATTGTGGCGCGATCTGAAGGCGGACGCGGGGCGGAACGACATTCCTCCCCATCAGGTGAATGATTGGCTGCTGTTGTACGCCATGGCAGTCAATGAGGAGAACGCCAATGGCGGCCGGGTGGTCACGGCTCCAACGAACGGCGCGGCGGGCGTCATACCCTCGGTCATCCGCTATGCATTGGAGCATGTCCCCGATGGAAGCCAGGACCGCGTGAGAAAAATGCTCCTGACCGCCGCCGCAATTGGCGGAATCATCAAGCGGAATGCTTCGATATCAGGTGCCGAGGTTGGATGCCAGGGTGAAGTCGGTTCCGCCTCCGCCATGGCGGCTGCAGCACTTGCCGCAGCGCTCGGAGGCACCAACGCCCAGATCGAGAATGCCGCGGAGATCGCGCTAGAGCACCACCTCGGGATGACCTGCGATCCGGTAGGCGGGTTGGTGCAGATTCCGTGCATCGAGCGAAACGGCATCGGCGCCGTAAAGTCCGTTGCCGCCGCCTCGCTCGCACTGCGTGGCGACGGAACCCACTATGTCTCCCTGGACAAGTGCATCGAAACCATGCGTCAAACAGGACTTGATATGTCCGACAAGTACAAGGAGACCTCAAGGGGCGGACTTGCCGTGAACGTGGTTGCGTGCTGACCAGACGTGCCGTCATGCCGGAGTAAGGGGTCCGGGGATCTCATGGCTGCTGCGGGCATTGCCCGGGCGCATGGGCCCGCACGCTCCGCAAGCATGGTCCCGCCCCAAGCCCGACATCATCCCGAATGCGCAACGCTGCCGGGACGATCCGGGATTTCCGCAAGACATGCCTGGAAGGGTTGCATCACCCCGGTGCGGATTATGTCGGAATTGAGCCACCAGCCGTCGTGCGCTACCGCCGCTCCGAGGCCGTCCGGCGGCTGCCATTTGGACCAGGGCGGAGGGACGTCTCGCTTGCGCCGGGGCGATGGACGGTTACCCTCGAATCGGGCTCCGGCAGTCGGATCTCGCGGGACGTGCATGCCGGGACGAAGCGGGGTCCGGCGCTCACGAATGGAACACACTGGGAACCGGGGGCCGCCAGATGAACTTTGCTTCGCAAACTGCCATCGTTACTGGAGGCGCTCAAGGAATCGGACTGGCTTGCGCGAGGCGCATTGCAGAATGCGGAGGAACGATCGCCGTCTGGGATATCGAGCAGGATCTCGCCGAGTCCGAAGCGCGTGCCCTCGGAAACGGCAGCTTTGCGTGCTTTGCGGATGTTGGCGACTGGTCAAGCGTGCAGCAGGCGCTGGAGCGGACGCTAGCCAAGACCGGACAGATCGATGTCGCCATCAATTCGGCTGGAATTGCTGGAAGCAACGCCCTGCTCGAGGACTATCCAGTCGAGGAATTCGCCACGATCCAAAGGGTAAATGTGTGTGGGACGT
Source organism: Rhodobacterales bacterium (assembly GCA_965222665.1). Taxonomy (GTDB): domain Bacteria; phylum Pseudomonadota; class Alphaproteobacteria; order Rhodobacterales; family CAZPXZ01; genus CAZPXZ01. Next base: position 1,241,736 of record CBDCUM010000012.1, on the reverse strand, counting down.
TTCATATGAACCGCGCAGTCGTACCCCCGATGCGCGCCCGGAATTATGGCCGGATCGTCAATATCGCGTCGGTTGCCGGAAAGGAGGGCAATCCGAACGCTTCCGCCTATTCGGCCTCCAAGGCCGCCGTCATCGGCCTGACAAAGTCGCTGGGCAAAGAACTCGCTGATCTCGACATTGCCGTGAATTGCGTGACCCCCGCCGCCGCGAGAACGCGAATTTTCGATCAGATGAGCGAAGAGCACATCGCCTACATGCTCTCAAAGATCCCGCGAGGCCGCTTCCTCGAAACTGCCGAAGCCGCAGAAATGATCGCCTGGCTCGCGAGTCGCGCGAACAGCTTCTCGACCGGAGCCGTATTCGACCTTTCCGGAGGGCGTGCAACATACTGATTGCCCCGGGCGAAGCAATCAGTCCCGGCAGTCGTGGCGCACGTCCTACTCAGGATCGAGAACGGCGGGCAAAGCGACGCCATCAGGCTCGGCCTGCAAACACTTGCGCCGGTCCGGGCCGTTCTCCCAATCCCGCCGAGTTTCCGACACACATTGAAGTGCATTTTCCTTGTCTTGGAACGCGGGATTCCGTGGCGGGGCCATTCGTATGCGACTTTCTTGCCCCCTCCGGGGGGATCTGGGAGTATTTCGCGCGGGGTTGATTTCGGGGCTTGACGGCACCGGATTGCGGGCACTTGGCGGCGGCGACCCGGGGTCTGGACTCAGGGTCTGAACTCGCGTGGCGGGCTGTATTAGGCTTGCCGTCATGGATCGGATTGTTCAGGGCCGGGCGCCGGCCCCGCTGAGTTGTCGGAGATCCGGGCGCTGTTGTCGGCGCACCCTGAGTGGGGTCGTTCGCGGCTTTCGGTAGCGCTCTATGAGCGCTGGAACGGGCGAGACGACACCGGTCGGCTGAAGGACATTGCGGCGCGTTCGCTGCTTCGGAAGCTTTCGGAGGCCGATCTGACCGAACTCCCTGCGCTGCGTCGCGCGGGTAGAGGGAGTCGTCGGCGCAGCGCGTCGGAGCGAGTGGGGCTGGAGGTTGACTGGTCGGTATCGGAGCCGCATTCGGGGCCGCTTTAGGCACTGCAGCCGGTATCGGTTTCGGTTGCGGAAGGCTCGGATCGGCAGCTTCTGCATGCGGTTCTGGAGCGGTTTCACTATCCCGGCCTGTCGACGCCGGTTGGGGAGAGCATCGGACATCTTGTACGGGACCGCCGAGGGCGGATCGTGGGTTGTTCGCTGACGGGGGCTGCGGCGTGGCGTTGCGCATCGCGGCGCGGGACGGTTGGATCGGCGATCGGCTGGAGCAACGCGGAGCGCCGTGCGGGTTTGTGGCTTGTGGCGAACCAGCAGCGATTTCTGATCCTGGACGCGGTACGGGTTCCGCATCTTGCGAGCCATGTGCTCTCGCTTGTGTCGCGGCGGCTGAGCGGGGACTACGAGGCGCGTTACGGCCATCCGGTTCATCAGCTGGAGTCGTTTGTGGACCCGTCGCGGTTTTCGGGAACCTGCCAACGGGCGGCGGGCTGGCATGACGCGGGGCAGACGACGGGGCGGAGCCGGAACGGGCGCCCGGGGCTGTCGGTGCCGCGCAAGCGGGTGTCTTTGCGGCCGTTGCGGCGGGAAGCTGCGGTGCGCCTGCGAGCAGGGGGTCCGGCGTCTTGTCGGCGGCATTGCAGCGTCGACTGGACGCCGCACTGGCGGAGCAGGCTGAACTAAACCGGCAGTTGGATCTCGCGTCGGCGAAGAACCGGCGCCTGTCGGCGCACCGTTCGCACGGGATTCAGCAGACGGAGCTGGAGCAGGAGGCCAAGTAGTCGCGTACGAAACTCCTGCGCGGAATTTCGTACGCGGCAGCGACGTTACGGCTGCGGAACCAACTGCCCCGAACTACGGAGCGCCGGGCAGACTCCCTTTCAAGCCTGCACCGCCGTCACGGAATGTGCGGTTGCCCTCAAGAACAAGATCAGCGAATACGCTACCTCTGCGCGCCGTGCCTTGGCGCGCATTTTGCGCAGAAGGGGACCAAGTCGGATTACTTGATCATGGAGAAGATAATCGCGGGCACCAGCGGCTCGCCGGCGGGCTGAATCGCTTCGATGCACATTGCCGCTTCCGGGTTGTTGGCCGACATCATCACCTCGAGCACGTCACCCGCGTTCATCGGGACGATTCCCTGCGAAATAATGACATCCTTGGCCATGCTGCCGGCATCCTGGCACAGCTGCACGTTGGAATTGGCGACATCGGCGCCGTTGACGCGCAGCCACAGGTCGAAGCAACCGAGGGGTCCTGCACCTTCACGGCCGACCTGGGGCGCGGCGAAGATGAGATAGGGTCCAGCTTCGCTGACGGTGAGTTGATTGTTCGCCATGGAGATGCCGTCTGCGGCATCGATGATGTCCATTGCCACCACTTCGGGCGCCGTGCCCGGACATTGGGTAACGGACGAGGACGCCTGCAGATACTCGGTAGCGTTTGCGACGCTCACCGATGCAACGAGCGCAGTCAAGATCAAGAAGAGCCTATTCATCACTTCTGTTCCTTCTTTGTTCAGCCCAACTGCACTTCGGCAGTAGGAGCTGCATAGATTTGGCACCAGTGTAAAGGGATGGAAAGAGGGAAACAATTGGGTTCGCAGGCACCGCCGGGATGGGAGCATCGAGTATTCCTGTCAGTTGCTGGCGGCAGCGATCGAGACACGGGCCAAGGGGAATCGCAGGCATTTCTCGAGGGTGACGGATGTGCCGGCAAACGCCGGGACAGCACGGCGATGGGGATCACCTGTGCCGGCCGGCGCGGAGGCAGAGGGAGTACGAGACCCTCACCACGCTGAAGAACGCGCGGTACGATCCGGAACAAAAATTCGGCCACGGTCGCAGGCTTCTGTCCATCGCCCTGACCTCCCTGACGGTACTCGCCTTCCCGAGCGACCTGGTTGAGGGACGCTGCCGAGCCGTGTTTCAGGCAGGACTGGAGGTCGCCGGGAGCCTGCTCTACCTGCGCGAGGAGATGCAATCCTGTTTCCTCGAGTTCTCCCGCCCCACCGGAAAACCCTGCACAAGGCAATCGTGATCGGCACCAAACCAGCCCTGACCGAATTGCTCCATACATCCTGTGGGAACGCCTGCAGACCTGCCCGGGCTGCAACGCGCTTCAACCTTCAACCACATCAAGCATGCCTGCAAGACCGCCGCGTTCGGACCGCCTGACAATGCGTTCACTCACCAAATTCAGACATCCGGACCTCGACCAATTTGTTTGACGATTTGTTCGGGCTGTGAGAGCGGCAGTTCGTAGAAGATGGTTAGATCCGTGCCGGGATACCTGGTGCGGGTTTGGTTGAGTTCGTTGATGAGGGGAGCGAGGTTCTGCTCGCAGGGATCGCTGCCGAGACCGAGGAACCGGACGCGCAGGATTCCTGCTTCGGGTTCGGGGATGACATCGGCATCGGATGTGAGCAAGGCGCGGAGCAGTTTCCTCGCGCTGCGGCCCTTGCCGGGCCCGGTGACGAGGGGCTGCATCATGCGGGTTTCGGCGCGGTAGGCGATCATTCGGATGATGTCGAGGAGCAGACGCTCCTCGACCGGCAGCATGTGGAGCGCCTCGCCTTCGGGCAGATCGGCGACACGGACATGGGTGGGAAGGCTCTTGCGGGTCGCCTTGAGGTCTTCGATCTCGCGGTCCAGCTCGGCGAGCTCGGCTTGCCGCTTTTCGCGCTCCCGGGGCTTGCGGGCGCGGGCGATGCGTCCGTGCATGCCGGCGATGCGGGAGCGCAGCCTGCGGATGACCTTCTCGACTTCGCGGCGGACGGGGTTGACTACCCGTGCCTCGGGGTCGGCTGGCTTCAGGACATGGGTCGGCGAGGCATCAAGGTTGAACTCCTGGCGCATGTACTTGAAGAAGTTCTCCTGCGACCATCGTGAGAACAAGGCGCCGGCGGCCTGCGCCATGGGTAGCTGCGGATGGGTGGTGATCAGCGCGGGTTGGCGGCCGTTGTCGAGCAGGCGGCGGATCTGCCGGACCTCGAACCCGTTGCGCAGTTCGATGCGCTGCTCCGCGAGGGTGGCCTGTGTCTCTCCGGAACCTGCCGGGCCGAAGACGGGCACCGCAAGCCGGTGGAACGCCGCCGCGGGCCAGTCCTCCCCCTTGAAGCCTTTGTGCCAGGTGATGACGGCGATGCCGCGCTGCGCCAGGCGCCGGAACAGCGCCGGACTCCAGCCCTCGCGGTCGAAGACCAGCGTCAGAGCCGGCTTGCCCGGCTCCGGCACGGTGAGATCCGGCGCGTCCGCCGGCAGCACGCCGAGCGCCGCCAACTGCGGCACGATATCCCCCTCCAGAGCTTTCACCATCTTCGGATCCAGCCCCTTGTGCAGGCAGAGCAGCGGGCTGCCACCCAGGGCGTTGACCCAATACGAGACGCTTGCCGGCAGGCACAATTTCTGGCGCGCTACGAAATGCTTGGGCAATTTTCCCTTGCGGCCAGAATACGTCTTCACATGCCCGTCCACGGCCAAGGTCGCGCAGGCTTCCGGGTCCTCGGCCATCCACTGCCGCGCCAGCGCGTCCTGCCAGGCGTGGACGGCGCCGTCGCGACCGGCCATCAGCCGGATCTTGCGGCGCAGGGTCTTCACCTCCGGACAGCGGTCCAGGCCGAGCAGAATGCCCCATTCGCCCGGAGCCTGGTAGCGCAGGCTTTCCGCATTGCGCACCCGTGCCAGCGCCAGGAAGGCGACAAACAGCAGAACGCTCGCCACGCCGTAGAAGCCGTTCGGAAGCCCGAGCAGCCGGCTCGCCGCGCCAAGCAGTCCCTCGCGGAGCAGCATTGGCAGCCCTGCAAGGACCCCGCCGCCAGCCACCCCATGCGCGGGCTCGCCAAACGTCGGCCGCGCTTCCTCCATCTGTCCGGTCATCGCCAGCACACGCCCCGCAACGTCGTGCGTCGCGCGACCCATCGGCGCCTCCCGGTCACGGCTGTCGCGCTCGCTGCGGCTGCTCCCCCGCGTCTTCCCACCTCCGCCACCAATCACACCCGCCCGACGGTTCTCGTTGAACGTGCTGACCGGTATGCCCAGACGACGCGCCGACGCGCTACCGCTCATCCCTCCTGCGAGGAGCGCCTCCGCCTCCCGCACTCGCCCGGCATTCAGCACCACCCGCCCGCGCCCCCGGCGAGGCTGACGGAAACCTTCCTCCCCCCGCTCCCGGTAGAGCCGCACCGACCGCGTCACCGTGGAAAGCGAGACCTCGAACGCATGCGCAACATCCTCCTGCCGGATGCCGCTCAAAAGATGCAGGCGCGCCATGCGGCACTGCCGGGCGCGAACATCCTCCGCCGAATGGCGGTCGATCGGAACCAGATTCGCGAAGTAGGTCGTCCAATCCTTGCAGGTCTGCATGGAAAGGTCGCCACCGATCTGCGTGGCTGCCGGAGGTGTCATCGGAAGGGAGGGAGGCATCGGGAACCCCTTTTTGCTAGTCAGAGTATATTAGCATACTACGGCGCCAGATGCAACCCCGAAATGCTCCAACAAATCGCGAAAAGAAGCACTACGTCAGAGAATTACAAACACCCTGAACCGCTCTGGACGACCCGTGAATGTCAGGATGTCTGAAATTTCGCAAAACAGTCAGGGAATTGGGTCCACTCAATCATGTCGGCGGGCTGCGTGGGAATTGCTGCCTATTCGACGCCCTGCATCGCCCTCTGAACTTGCAACCGAGTGACCAGGCGCACGAATGACGGGCTGCCAGTCCGTGCAACGGAAGTCGTGAACTCTTGCAGGGGCATGACCTGTGTCCTTGCCATGAAGCGGCGGCGCCAGAGAATCGCAACCCACCGCGTCTACGACAGATTTCTTCCGACATCCTCCGCGACGGCCCAACGCGGGATTCTGTGCGGGACACCTTGGCGAAGCCCGTCTTGAACTCCGCCAGACGCTTCTCCGCGAGTGGTCTGCGCCACAAACTCCCAGCCGCAACTTCCGCCCGTTACACTCGCCGCCCCAATTGAACCGGGGGCTACATTCAACGTGTCATCCTGCCTTCGTCCGGCGGATCGCGAGCGGGACCCCGGCCTGCCCAGGTCGCTGCAAAGCGGAATGCGCGCCCCTCACTTCCCGTATGCGTTGCGCCCTATCCTCGGGGAAAGGCGCTGCCCTCCGGCGGGCCAAATCCACATTGACGATCAATTGCTCGGACGTGGCGGCCAGCGCGCCATCACGGGTGCGCACCATTTCCAGAAATACATGGATCCGCTTTTCGTCCGCGTCCAGCATCCGGAACCGGACCTGGAACTCCTCGCCCTCCCGCAATTCCGAAAGATAGTGTATGTGGTTCTGAACTACATAGGGACCGTGGTTGCGCTCCTTCACATAGGTCGGGCCGATGCCAAGAGCCTCCTCCAGGATGACATCGAGCGATTGATCAAATGCGAGGCTGTAATACGCCACGTTCATGTGGTCGTTGTAGTCGATCCATGCAGGAAGGACCGCGCGGACCGGCGCATCAAGAGGCTTCGCCTCGCAAGGGCCCCTCATTCCTGACATCCTTCCCCTCCCGGCCAATCGCTCCCGTACCTGGTTGACGCCAACCGCCCTGCCCGTCCCGATCGCCCACCGGGTTGCGGGAGGGCCATGTCCAAGGCCCGTGGGACCCAACCTTCCGGTTCAGGCATCAATGGAGGCCTTCCTCCGCCAGCGCCGCGCAAAGCTGGGCGAATCCCGCATGGACAATTCCCAACTGCGGACCCACGACCATCAATACGGGCGGAAGCGGGAGCGAGAGCGCAAACGCGCGCTCCGGTGCCGTCCAGCCCGGCATGACCCAGTGCTTGCCCGCTCGCTCGCAGGCGGATGCAACACGGGAGAGATCCACGCGATCCTCGTCCGTGAAGTGGTAATTGGGCCGTCCGCGGGAAAGCGATAGATCCGATGGTCCCATGAAGATGCCGTCCACGGTTGGCAGGGCGAGAATTTCGTCGATTTCCTCAAGCGCTCCGGCAGTCTCGCACATCGGCCAGCAGCGCGTGCCCGCATTCGCCGCCGGGAAAAAGTCGTCATCCTGCCGGTTGAAACCCATACTGCGCCCCGCTGCGTAGCTTCGCTTCCCGAGGGGCGGATACTTGGCGCCATTGCAAACCTCGCGGGCGTGATCCCTGCCCTCCACATGCGGAATGATGACGGAGTCGGCGCCAAAATCGAGCGCCTGCTGGACGGCTTCTACGGTGGGGGCGAGCACCTTGGAATGCACCTTCACGCCCAAGGCCTTCAAGAGCGCCGTAAAACTGTCCAGCGAAGCGAGATCGAAGCTGCCATGCTCGATGTCGAGCACGGCCTCGGTTATCCCGTGTTGACGGGCAATCTCTGCATGCTGGACATGCGGCGTCGTCAGCCAGGTGGCAAGGTTCATGTTTCCTCTCCTGATTTCTGGGGCTCCGGGACATCATCGCGGATGCACGCCTTGAAATGGCCGGGGGCCACTTCCTTCAGCGGCGGCGGCTCGCCCGCGCACTCCGGCAGGGCATAGCGGCACCGGGTGCGAAACACGCAGCCGGAGGGCGGGTTTGCCGGGCTTGGCTGCTCACCGCTGAGAATGATCCGCTGGCGCCCACTCCGGTCTATCCGCGGCGCTGCAGAGAGCAGCGCCTCCGTATAGGGGTGGCGTGGCGCGGCATAGAGCCTCTGAACCGGCGCAATCTCCATGACCCGACCGAGATACAACACCATGACCCGGTCGGACACATGGCGGATCACCCCAAGATCGTGGCCGACGAAGAGCATTGCGAGGTTCAGTCGCTGCTTCAAGTCCCCCAGCAAATTGATGATCTGCGCCTGAATAGAGACATCCAACGCCGAAACGGGCTCATCAGCCACGATGAAGTCAGGGTCTACCGCCAGCGCCCGCGCAATGCCGATGCGCTGCCGCTGACCGCCAGAAAACTCGTGTGGATATCGGGACAGGTATTCGCCACTGAGGCCGACCATCCCGATGATTTCCTCGATCCGCGCAATGTCGGCCCGAATGCCGTGAATTGCCAGGGCTTCGCGCAACATGCCGCCGACGGTCTTGCGCGGATCAAGCGACGAATACGGATCCTGGAATACGATCTGCATGCGCTGGCGGAGGCGGCGGAGTGCTTCGGAGTCCGCGGCAGTTACGTCCTGCCCATCGAACTCGATGTACCCATCGGTCGGCTCGATCAAGCGCAGAATGGCCCGGCCGAGCGTGGTCTTGCCGGATCCGCTTTCCCCTACAAGTCCGAGCACTTCCCCCGGCGCCAGCGTGAAGCTCACCCGGTCGACCGCGCGCAGGCTGCGCCTGCGAAAGCCGAAGAGCCCCGCCGAGAGCGAGAAGTCCTTTGTGAGCCCGTCGACCCGGAGAAGTGTTGTCATTCGACTTCACGCCAGAAATGGCAGCGGCTACGCCGGCCGTCTCCAGCCGCCAGCATGGACGGCTCCTCGTCGCGACAGCGCTCCCTCGCCAGAGGGCACCGTGGCGCGAACGCACAGCCCGTTATCTCGTCGTACGGCCGCGGCACCGTTCCGTCGATTGCCCGCAGCCGACCGATGGACGTCGAGGTCGGGACGCTGTCCAGCAATCCGCGGGTGTACGGGTGCCGCGGTGCCTCGAACACATCTCGAACCATGCCCTCTTCCACCGCGCGGCCAGCGTAGAACACCACGATCCGGTCCGCGATTTCCGCGACCACGCCGAGATCATGCGTGATGAAGGCCAGGGCCGGCTTGGGATCAGTCTCGGCGAGAAGCCGCCGGAGCAAATCGAGAATCTGAGCCTGGATGGTCACATCCAGAGCCGTGGTGGGTTCGTCCGCAATGATGAGACGGGGCTCGAGGATCAGCGCCATGGCGATCATGGCGCGCTGACGCAAGCCCCCGGACAGCTCGTGCGGAAAGGCGCGGGCACGCAAGGCGGGTTCGGGAACCCCCACCTTCCCAAGCATGTCCACAGCTTCGCGCCAAGCCTCCGCGCGGTTCATCCTCCGGTGCCGGCGGATGGTCTCGGCGATCTGGTCGCCAATGCGGTACACGGGATTGAGCGCGGTCATCGGCTCCTGGAAGATCATCGCGATCTCTGAGCCCCGGATCCGCTCCAGCTCGGCGCCCGACGCGGCCGCCAGATCGATAATCTCGCCGGTTCGCGATGCGTATCGCACGTGGCCGCCGATGATCCTCCCGTACGGTTCCGGGGTAAGGCCCATGATCGAGAGCCCCGTCATGGACTTGCCGGAACCGCTCTCGCCGACGATGGCAAGCGTCTCGCCCGGATCGAGCGCAAAGCTCACCCCGTCGACCGCCCGAACCAGGCCGCGCTCGGTCCGGATGTGGGTGCGGAGGTCGTCGACCTGAATGAGCGCGCCCGAACGGAACGGAGGCGGCTCGACCGCCGGCAGGAAGTCGGGCGGCGTCTGCCCCGGACGCGTCTGGGGATCGAAGACATCCCGCAATCCGTCGCAGACATAGTTGAATATCAGCACCGAGGCGGTCAGCGCGATGCAGGGCCAGATCAGGCCCATCGCGGAATAGCTCATGTAGCCGCGCGCGCCCCGGATCATGAGCCCCCAGGAAGGATCGGGCGGCACAACGCCCAGGCCAAGGAACGACAGTCCCGACTCCACGAGGATGGCCGAAGCGATCGTCAAGGAGAGTTGTACGATGATCGGCCCGACGATATTCGGCAGCACCGTTCCGACAATGATCCTCGGCGCACCGGCGCCCAGCGCCCGCACCGCTTCGACATAGTCAAGCTGCCGCGCGGACAGGGTCTCCCCGTAGGTCACCCTTGCGAATCCAGGCGCAAAAAGGACGGACAGGCAGGCAATCAACGTGATCGCGCCGGGCCCGAACAGGGTGACGATCAGCAGCGCGAGAAGAATCGGCGGAAACGACAGAACGATGTCGACCATCCGCAGCGTAAGCAATTCCGAGATGCCGCGGAAATAGCCTCCGATGAGGCCGAGGGTGACGCCGATCACCATGGCGATGATGCTGGACACGATCGCCACGGTCAGCGATACACGTGCTCCGTGAAGAAGCCGGCTGAGAATGTCCCGTCCGTACTCATCCTGGCCAAGCCAATGCTCCGGCGAGGGTGAGCGCAACCGGCCGGCGATATCCATGATGATGGGATCGTACGGCGCGATCCAGTGGGCACCGTACGCCAGGATCAGCATGACGAGAAGCGCTGCGCCGGGCAGCACGACCGGCCGGTAGCGATCGAGAGCGCTCACTTGTGGCGAATCCGCGGATCAAGCAGGGCGTAGAGCAGATCGACCCCGAGATTGATCAGGATGAAGAGGAACGAGATCACCAGGACGATGCTCTGCACCGCCGGATAATCTCGCCGCTCGACGGCGTCGACCAGAAAACCCGAAAGCCCGGGCCAGTTGAACACGTACTCGACCAGGACGGTGCCGCCGAGCAGGGTTCCGACATTCAGTCCGACTACCGTCAGCACGGGCCCGAGGGCGTTCCGGACGACGTGGCGCCGGAGTACCTGCCGTTCCGGCAAGCCCTTTGCGCGTGCAGTCCGGACCCAGTCCCGGCCAAGCATCTCGGTAACCGTTGCCCGAGCCATGCGAAACACGACCGCGGACAGTCCGACGGCAATCGTGAACGCCGGCATGCTGAGATGGATGAGATGGCGAATGGGATTGACCCCGAAAGCCACATGTCCGCCCGCCGGAACCCAGCGCAATGTCTGGGCGAACAGCAGGACCAGCAGTGTTCCGAGCACGAACACGGGCATCGACAGTTGCAGACTCGCGGCCGCCGACAGCACCCGCTCGGCGCCCCGGCCGGGATTGCGGGCGGCCCATGCGCCGAGCGGCACCCCGAGAATGACCGCGAGTAGCGTGGAACTCACGATCAGTTCGATTGTCCGAGGCAAGCGCGTGGCGATTTCCCGTCCGATCGGATAATTGTCCAGAAACGAGCGTCCGAGATCGCCGCGCAGCAATCCCCCCATATACGACAGGTACTGCTCGAGCACGGGCCGATCCAGGCCCATCTCCTTCCGCATCGCCTCGATCGTTTCTGGCGGCGGCGCGATCCCGCCGGAACTGGCCAGGAGTACCGCCGGATCGCCGGGTATGAGATGGAGAATTGAAAAGATGATGGTCGCCACCACCCATACGAGGGCGATGGCGACCAGGAAACGACGGAGTGCGTATCCCCACACCGTTCAAAGGGAGATGGCTCAGGAGGCCATCGCTTCTTCGATCATCAAGCCGGAGTAAAAGGTGAGGAAACCTGGCAAGCCCTTGAATCCCGAGATGCTCGCCTGGGTAGCGTAGCCTTGCGCACGCCAGTTGATCCCGACGAGCGGCACCACCTCCAGCGCGCGCCGCTGCCATGCGTCGTAGATTTCCTTGCGCTTCGCGAAGTCGACCTCCGCGCGGCCCTGATCCAGAAGGTCATTCAGGGCGTCGTCGGAAAATCCGAAGCTCCTCCCATAGGAGTCGCCGCGGCGCCCATCGACGAAATTCGCCAGCGCATCGGGATCGTTGTACTCGCCGCCGGAGCCCATCACTGCCATGTCGTACTGGCCCTGATTGCCGAGATCGATGCGTGTCGGCCAATCCGGGAGGTTCATCTCCACGCCGATGCCCACGGCCGCCAGATGCTGCTGGCAAACTTCTGCCGTGTCCTTGTGCATGTTGTACTGGCCCGTGGAGAGCAGGCTCGCCTGGAACCCGTCGGCATATCCGGCCGCCGAGAGCAACGCCCGGGCGCGATCGGGATCGTAGTCCCAGTGGTTGGCGAGTTCCTCGTTGAAGAACGGCGAGCTCGCCGGGATCGGCATGCCGCGCAGCGCCGCTCCCCTGCCGAAGAACGCCGCGGCCATGACATCCTCGCGCCGAATCGCAAACCCGATCGCATCGCGAACCATCGGATTGGCGAGCGGCCCGCCCTTGGAAGTGTTGAACATCATGTACATGAAAGGCCCGCTGGTGGTGTCGAGAACCAGGTCCTCGTTGCGGTCCACCGCGTCCATGCTTTGCCAGGGAACGTACTCGATGATGTCCACATCGCCTGCCTCGATCGCGGCTACACGGAGATTCTCGTCCTTGTAGGCGACAAAGCTGAGGGACTGGCTCCTCGGGAGGCCGGCCTTGTAGAACCCCTCGAACGCCTCCAGATCAATGCGGGTGCCGCGCTCGACATTGCTGATCCGGTACGGGCCAGCTCCGACATATCCTTCGGGATCGCCCCCGAGGGAGGCCTGCGACACGACAAGCGCGTAGGGGCTCGCCGCCATGTAGATGAATGTTGCCGACGGCTCCTTCAACCGGAACCGGACGGTGTGTGCATCCGGCGTCTCGATGGAATCGATGATCGCCAGCGCCACGCGCAAATAGCCAACCGAATCCTCGGCCCCGATCGCCTCGAAGGTCGCCTTGACGTCTGCCGACGTTACCGGAGAGCCATCATGGAAGGTAGCGTTCGGCCGCAGGCTGAACCGGTATGTCTGCGCATCCTCCGCTTCCCAGTCCTCGGCAAGCTCGGAGCGCAGGCCCCCGGTGGCGTCGTAGGCAAGAAGGCCCCGAAACATCTGGTATTTCACTGTCAGTCCGGCAGTCCCGACATTCTTCCAGGGATGCAGCGATGGCGGATAGGACGAGAGCCCGAACACGATGCGCCCCGGAGTGGCGGCGCTGGCGCGGCGTTCCCATAGTGGCAGTGTCCCTAATCCGGCGGCCAGTGCGGCGCTTCCCTTGAGGACTGAGCGGCGGTCCGGACCGCCCGAGCGAATTACAGTGTTCATGATTTACCTCCGAGTTGCTGCGCATAATCGCGGCGAGCCCTGGCGACGGAGATCCTCCCGTCCTCCAGATCGGCCTGCACGAGATGTTCTGCGCGCGTTCCGGGGAGACCGTATCCCCCGGCCCCCGGAGTTTCAACTTCGATCGTTGTGCCGGCCCTGAAGCAACCATCTCCAAGAGCCAGCCGATCCTCCGTGCCGTACACATTCACGCAGCAGGACGAGCCCGGTTTGCCGCCCAGGAGGCCCCAGGGCTGCGAGCGGAGCCGGGTATGGTTCAGGGCGACCTGGCAATCATCATGCTCGATCCGCACCGCGCGGCGCAGCGCCATCCCCCCGCGCCACCGGCCGGAGCCGCCGGAATCCTGGACCAGCTCGTAGCGCTCCACCATCAGGGGATATTCGGGCTCCAGCCCTTCGACCGGCAGGTTGGATGTGTTCGTCGTGTGGACATGCACGCCGTCCAACCCGTCCTTGGTCGCACGGGCGCCGAATCCGCCCCCGATGGTCTCGAGATAGACGTAGTAGTCCCCGGTTCCGGGATGGATGCCGCTGAAGATCATTGCGGTGCAGGCGCCGTTGCAGGCAGCGATCAGGCGCTCCGGCGCGGCCTGCGCAAGCGCACCATGAACAAGATCGACGACACGCGCGGAAACCTGCATCCGGTTGTCCACTGCCGCCGGCTCGACCGCCTCCATGATGGTTCCGGGCTTGCTCAGCACCTCGATGGGCCGGTAGAGGCCCGCATTCGGCGGCGCGCCGGGGTCCATAACCGTCTTGATGGCGTAGTAGACCGTCGCGAGAAGCGCAGTTCGGACGAGATTGATCCCGGCCCGCACCTGTGGCGGATTGTCCCGAAAATCCAGGGTGATGGCGTCACCCTGCACCCGGACCGTGACCCGAAAGATTAGCTCCTTGTCGATGTCGTTGCAGTCGAAGCGATCTTCGAAGCGGTACTCCCCATCCGGAATGGAAGCGATCCCTGCCCGCATGCGCCGCTCCGCGTAGTCGAGAAGCAATTCGGACGCACCAAGGACGATGGCCGGGCCGTAGCGGACGCAGAGCGCCTGATAGCGCAGGATGCCGACACGGTTGGCAGCCATCTGCGCCCGGAGATCGTTTCGCCTTTCCCGCGGAACCTGGCAATTCAGGAGAATGAGGGAGAGCAGGTCCTCCTGGAGCTCCCCGGCCCGGTAGAGCCGAACCGGCGGGATTCGAATCCCTTCCTGGAAGATATGCGCATGCGCACGGTCCACGAAGTCGGCGTGATGCGCGAGATTGACCGCCCAGGCGAGGAGTGTTCCCTCGACAAAGATCGGCGTCGCCAGAACAATGTCCGGCAGATGCGTGCCACCGCCGGTATAGGCGTCGTTCCCGATGAAGGTATCGCCCTCTCGAATGTCCTCTAGCGGCGTCCTCTCCAGGATCGCTTCGATGACCCCGATGAAGCTGCCGAGATGGATCGGAATATGCTCGGCCTGCGCAAGAGTCCGCCCGCGGAAGTCGAACAGTGCCGTGGAGCAGTCGCGCCGCTCCTTAATATTGGTGGAATACGATGCTCGGACGAGGGTCTCGCCCATCTCCTCCACAATTGATTCCAGCGCGTTTCCGACCAGCTCGACGGTGATCGGGTCGATCTGGCACATATCCACAGCGGCAGCCGAATTCTGCTGCGCCACGGGCGGCTCCGGTTGAACCGTCATCCTGGCGACTCCCTGAGAATGAGATTCAGATACGCGTCCACCGCGATGGTCTGCCCGGGCAGCACCACGGTCGTTGCGTCCATCTGCTCGACAATCGCAGGCCCGCGGAACCCGTGCCCCGGCCCCAGCCGTGCCCGCTCAAATACCGGGCAGTCCGCGTAGCCATCCGCCTCCGGCAGGAAGACGCGTCGGCGCCCCGAGAGGGATCCGCCGACAGGCCCCGCTGCCAGGGGCGCCCGCGGCCAGGCCGATTTCGGCACCGCGCCGACCGCCTGAAGGCGGAAGGTCACCAGCTGGATCGGCTCCTCTTCGGCGATGTATCCGTACATGCGCCGATGCTCCGCCTCGAACGCGCGCCGCAATGCACCCATGCGGTCCCCGTCCGCAGCCGCCGGCATCGCGACCCGAAGTTCGTAATTCTGGCCGGCATAGCGCATGTCGATGGCTTGCAGAAGACGCCGGCTGCCGCCGGCGACCCCTTCGGCGTCGAGCCAATCCCCTGCAAGTGACGAAAGGCGGCCAAACTCCTTATCGATCACGATGTCGGCGTCTTCGAGAAGAACCAGGTTGGTTCGCGCGTAATCCGAGACGAGGTCGGTCTGCAGGAGCCCCACGGCGCACTGGACGCCAGGATGCGGCGGAACGACGACCCGGGGAATCTCCAGTTCCCGCGCGAGCCGGGAGGCATGAAGTGGCCCGGCTCCCCCGAATGCGACCATGGCGAAGCGGCGCGGGTCGTGCCCGCGACGCACCGAAATGACCCGGATGGCCTTTGCCATGTTCGCGGTGACGACCGAAATGATCCCCTGCGCCGTCGCCTCCACCGAAAGGCCAAGCCGACCGCCGAGACCGGCAACGGCGTCCCGGGCCAACTCCCGGTGGATCGCCATCCGGCCGGACAGCAAGTGGTCCGGATGAAGAGTCCCGAGGACTACATTGGCATCGGTAACCGTGGGCGCACTGGCGCCCAGGCCATAGCAAGCCGGCCCCGGATCCGCACCGGCACTCAGGGGGCCCACCTTCAGGAGTCCACCACTGTCGACATGCGCGATCGAACCGCCGCCAGCCCCGACCGTCTCGATGTCCAGCATGGGGATCAGCAACGGACGGCCGCCGATGGATCGGGCGCCGGCCTGCGTCGGGCGGCCCTCCCGAACCAGGGAGACATCGGTTGAAGTGCCCCCCATGTCGAAGGTGATCAGCTCCCGCTCGCCCGCGAGCCGGCCGGTCTCCACGGCGCCGATGACGCCCGTGCTGGGGCCGGACAGTACTGTTCGAACGGGCTGGCGCGCAGCAAGATCGAACGAGATCACGCCTCCATTCGACTGCGTGAGATGGGCCGGGGTGCGAACCCCGAGACCTTTGATGCGCTCGCCGACACGTCTGATGTATCCGCTCATCACCGGCCCGAGCGCCGCGTTGACCGACACGGTGGAGAAGCGCTCGAATTCGCGGAACTCCGGGGCCACTTCGTGGCTGCAGCAGACGAATCCGCCGGGGAGAATCTCCTCGAGGATGCTCGCCGCACGGCGTTCGTGGCGCGGATCGACATACGAATAGAGGAACGCAACCGCGACGGCCTTCACGCCGGCACCGCGAAATTGGCGCGCCGCCTCGCGAACCGCTTCCTCGTCGAGGGGCGTTTCGACACGCCCGTCATGCCGCATTCGCTCAGGAACTTCGATGCGCAGCCGGCGGGGAACGATCGGAACCGGCTTGTCGCACTGCAGATCGTAGAGGGATGGGCGCTGCTGGCGAGCGATTTCGAGCAGGTCGCGAAAACCCGCCGTGGTGACCAGGCCGGTCGGGGCAATCCGATCCTGGATGAGCGCGTTCGTCGCGACGGTGGTGCCGTGTCCGAGGAAGGCGATCGCAGCGGCGTCTCCGCCGAACTCCCCGAGACTTCGCTTCAGGCCGTCGCCAATCGCGCGGGAAGGATCGCTCGGGGTACTCGGCGTCTTCCATACGCGCAACTCCCCTGTCCGCGCATCGAATCCGCAGAGATCCGTGAATGTCCCGCCGGTATCGATGCCGATCCGCCAGGCGCGTTCCGGGGGTGGGACCTCGGCGCGCGCCGGGTCCGCCTGCTGGCTCGGCGGACCGTCCTCCGTCACCAGAGATCCTCCTGGCGGCAGTTCACGATGAGTTCCGCAACCGATGCGTTGTTCGGGAGAGCGAGAATGGTCGCGGTCAGCTCGGCCAGGTCCGACGGGTCGATCATTTGCTCGGGCGCGACCTTGGTTACATCGGCGGTCATGTCCGTGCGAACGAAGCTCGGGCAGACAGTGACCACCCTGACACCGTACTCCCACCCGACCCTTCGCGCCGTATGGGAAAGAGCGATCAGTGCGTGCTTGGTCATGCTGTAGGCGACATTCTCGTTTCGCACGCGTTTGCCGGAGAGCGACGAGACATTCACAATTCGCCCGGCACCGCTTTGCCGCAGGTGCGGAAGGCAGAGCCTTGTCAGGAAGAGCGGTGCCTTGCAGTTGACCGCCCAGAGGCGATCCAGTTCCGCCTCCTCGCCGCTCTCCAGAGTGAAGTCGCCGTCCACGCCCGCATTGTTGACAAGACCGTCGATGCGGCCCCAGCGCTCAACGGTATCGTTGACCCAGTTGACGAGCGTGTCCCGGCTCTCCGCGTCAAAATGGTGATGGCTCCGGCGCGAATCCTCTTTGCCAAACGCGGCTTCCAGAGTTTCGGTTCTCCGAGCCCCAAGGCTGAGCGTAAAGCCGGCTTCCAGCAGCCGTCCGGCGATCGCTCGGCCGATCCCGCGATTTGCCCCGGAAACCAGGATCACGCGGCCATCCGCGTCCAGCATGCGCACCTCCATCGGTTCAGCGGTTCCCGCCATGTGGAAACCGTCTACGGTACCGTGAACTCGATCGCTTCCGCAACGCCCCGGGCGGTCGATCCGCCTCCGGGCAAGCGCTGTCCAGACGCCCATCCATTCGGGTCCGCCTCCTGCCGGAGAAGAAGGCCCTGGCCAGCGCCGACGCGAGAGATGCGCGTCGAACTTGACGGTGAGGCAAGAGAGGCTAAGGGAACTTGCAAAACTCCAGCACGCAAGTAGCGAGCCTGATTCTTGCGGTTCTGCTCCCCGGAGCTGCCTTCCGTATTGCGCAGTCGATAACTCCTTGCACAATATGCACTTGTTTTCGGACCGAAGAATCTATGGGCCATTTACGGGCCACGAAAATTGTGTGTTCCAGACCTTGCCCACACAACCGAAATCGTAGTTCGGAGTGTGCGCTACGGCGAACATCCAATGTGCGCCGAAGCGCCCGGACGTGGCAGCGAATCAGACCATGAATCGGCATCTCGACTTCGCTGATTCAGGCAATCGATTCGCAGTCGCGGCACAGGCCGGAAACGCCGTAGACGCTGTATCGAGTCTCCCCGCTTTGGAACCGGCCCGCGCATCCCGCCCCGGGACAGTCTGCCCTAGCCAGCGACGGAGCCACGACATGGAAGGCGAAGACCCACAGGCGTGGATAAGCACCGCGCTCGGTTTCGCAATGGTGTACTTGGGTAGAAGCCGCAAGCCAGGAAGACGCCAACATGACTAACGAGATGATCCCGGCATTTGCGCTCGCAGCGTATGTGCGCAACGAGATGATTTTGCGCGACGACGAACTGCAAGACGAAGACGTTGGCAACAATTTCCTGGTGGAGGACTGGCGCAAATGGTACGAGCAAGCCTTGAAGTTCGCAAAGCATTTCGAATCAGCGTATCCGGACCCTAAGATGCGAGTGCACAAGATTCTGCCGTACCCCGCATCCATGATTTAGCGTTAGGGCGCTTTGGTATCTGCCAATTCTCCATTCAGCCCATACAGGCCCATTCAGCCGACGGGAGTATGTCGGCTCCCCCGTTCCCCCATCGCACCGTACGGGCCGTCTACAGCTCCCCTTACGAGCAAATCCGCAGCATCGGATACTCGCACCGGACAGCGGAACCTATGCCCTGACCCGGCGGCTAGTGCGTCGCCGTTGGCCGCGCTCGGGCAAGTTTTCGACTCCCGCGAGACGCAATAGTTCGTCGCCGTCGCGTCGTCATCACCACTTGCAGGGGTGAACGAATTTCTTCGTACAGCATGAACGGGTACTCAACCCGCTCCCGTTCAGAAGCGAACTTCAGATGTCCGGACCTCGGGAGTGAATCGAGCTCACCTATTTGAACCCGAAGGGTCCGGATCGGCCGTATTCCCGGGCAGTTCGTAGATCATCCGGAGGTTGGTGCCTGGGAAGATCGTCCGGGTCAGGTTGAGTTCCTGGAGGAGGCCTGCAGTGGCGTTGTCGCCAGCGTCGCTGGCGGTGCCGAGGATGCGAATGCGGAGGATGCCGTTGGATGGCTCCGGGATGATGTCGGCGTCGGATTGGAAGATCGCGCGCAGGTGCCTGCGGGGTCGCTGTGTCTTGCCCTGTGCCTGTGCGACGACAGGCATCATGCGGGTTTCGGCGCGGTAGGCGATCATGCGGATGACGTCGAGGAGGAGCTTCTCGCCTTCGGGAAGCGCATCCAGGGCCTGGTGGTCGTCGAGCTCGGCGACGGTGATGTGGCGCTGCGTGTCGCTGCGCTTCTGCTTGAGCGCCTCACGCTCGGCGTCGAGAGCGTCGATCCGGGCCTGGAGACGTCGGGCGGCTTCGGCGGTCTGGTGAGACTGGGCTCCCTTGGCCAGATCGGCGATCCTGTTGCGCAGGGTGCCGAGGCGTTGCCGGAAGCGGCTGACATTTCGGTCGATTGCGCGCCAGAGCGGGTTGACGACGCGGGCTTCGGGATCCTGCGGCTCCAGGCCGCGGACCACGAGGGCGTCGAGATTGAACTCCTCGCGCATATATTTGAAGAAGTTCTCCTGCGACCAGCGGGAGAACAGGGCGCCGGCGATCTGCTCCACGGGCATGCGGGAGTGGGTGGTAATGAGCGGGACCTGGCGGCCGCTTTCCAGCAGGCGGCGGATCTGGCGGACCTCGGGCCCCTTTTTCAGTTGCACGCGCTTCTCGGCGAGGCGGACGGTGGCGCTGCGGGTCGTGCCCGGTCCATGGATCGGTACCGCGACACTGCGGAACTCCGCCTCCGGCCAGTCCTCCCCCTTGAAGCCCTTGTGCCAGGTGATCACCGCAACGCCGCGCCGGGCGAGGCGCTTGAACAGTG
Source organism: Rhodobacterales bacterium (assembly GCA_965222665.1). Taxonomy (GTDB): domain Bacteria; phylum Pseudomonadota; class Alphaproteobacteria; order Rhodobacterales; family CAZPXZ01; genus CAZPXZ01. The sequence goes on along the minus strand of CBDCUM010000012.1, from coordinate 1,222,099 downwards.
CCGGGCTCCAGCCTTCCCGGTCGAAGACCAGCGTCAGGGCGGGCTCGCCGGCATCCGGGGCGGTGAGATCCGGCGCCTCCGGGCCCAGCATGCCCAGCTTCTCCAGCGCAGGCAGGATGTCCGCCTCCAGCGCGTGGGTCATGGTCGGATCCAGCGCCTTGTTCAGGCACAGGAAGGGCTTGCCGCCAAGCGCGTTGATCCAATAGCTCGTGGACGGTAAGCGTTCGTTCAGCAGGTGATGATTTCTATCATTCGTTGAGTCTGCGCTTCCAGTCTCTGCGTAGCGGCTGCAGCCAGATGTTTTTTTTAGTGAGGGCGCATTCATGTTTTGTGTCGTAGCGTCCGCGTCCGCTGGTGGTGCCGATACAGGTCCAGTTTGCGGCCTTGTAGATGGTGCCGGCAAAGCGCGGTGTTTCGACGAATGTTTCCATCAGGACGGGCTCGACATTATAGCGTTGGGTCCAGTCGCCGGGCAGTTGTCGGCGCAGCATCGACAGGATGTGGGATCCGAGGTTTGGGATGACGATCCAGGGCAGTAGAAGCAGGCGGGACTGATTGACCACGAGATGGAGATTGCGCGCCCGGGTCTCCGGGCTCCATCCGATGGCGTGGTCTCGCGGCGCGGTCTTCCAGGCTGCTGCTGCCATGCCGATCATGGCGAGCGAGGCGCCGTGGCGGTCGACCACGGTATAGCGCATCTGGGCACCGGCCATCGGCTTGTATCCGAGATAATGGTAGCGGGCGATAAACTGCTTCCACAGTAGGGCGTTGTGGCTGGTCCGGTCGAGGACGGGGACGAGGCTGAGCGGCCGCACCGCCTCGATGGTCGCGGGCGGCGGCGGCAGCGGTGGTTCGCTCTCCGGCCCGAAGACGACCGGTCTGGGCGCATGGCGCGGGCGTCGTGGTGGCGGCAGGACGATCAGCCCGTCGCGATGCATCGCCAGCAGCGCGCAACGCGCCATCATGTCCCGCAACCCGCCGTCGGGCTTGACCCAGCCGACCCGGCGGCAGAACGCCCGCGACAGGTGAGCTCGGGTCAGCTTCGGATCCTCGGCAATCAGATCCCGGATCAGCGCGATCTCGACCTCGGTGAAGTCGCGCCCCGCATAGCGGCATGTCGGTGCCGCGCTCACGCGCGAAACTCTGCCCGGCGCGCCTCGTTCATCGTCCAGGGCAGCCACGGGCCGAGATCTTCCGGCGGGCGGCCACCATTGGCGGCACAGGCAGACAGCCACGCCTCAAGCCACGGCAAAACCGCAACGTCGTTGACCTCAAGCGTGCGGACCACCGTAAGCATCGTCGCCATGCCCTCTGCGCCGGCCTTGCTGTCCGAGCCCAGCGACAGCTTCCGGCGGATGACCTCAAGGCGGAAGCGGCGTTCAGCGAGATTGTTGTCGAGCGGAACCCGGGGATCGTCGAGGAACCGGGACAGCCCCCGGCGATGACGCAGCAGAGACTGCAACACCTTCCCCTGCGGCGACGCATCATCAACGGTGGCAAGCTCCCGTTCCGCCTCCATGAAGACCTCCCCGAGGACGCGGGACAGACGGAAGTGCATCCTCAGATACCTCCTGTCAGGCGGCCTGCCGGGATCGTGAAATCGCAAGCGCTGCGCGTTCAACCTGTACAGGCGCCGGATCCGGGCCAGCCATTGGTCCTTCCAGTCATCAAGGTCGCCACGCGCCGCCGCCGCCTTGATGAAATCCCTCCTGACATGGGCCCAGCAGAATGCCAGGACCAGCTGGCCCGCCGCCAGGCGGGCCAGCTTCTTGTAGGCGCTATAGCGATCGCATACCAGGATCACGCCCTTGCGCAGCCCTCCGAGCAAGGTCGCGGCCGCCGCCGCGCTGCGCGATGCATCGACATGCAGATACACTGCATCCACGCTGGTCGCGATCCATAGCCAGGCGCGGCTGGACGAGCCCGTCGCGGCGAACTCCCGGACCCGCCAGCCGGTCTCGTCGGCGTGGACCACCGGCGCCTGTTGGAGATGCTCAAGGATCGCCGCCGACAGCGGCGTAAACAACACCGCCATCCGACCCAGCCCGTCCGAAAGCGTTCCCGGTGAGATCGACAGGCCTTGCGCCTCAAACCACGCCGCGACCCGCCGCAAGGGACGGTTGGCGACGCAAAGCTCGAACAGCAGCCGCGTCCAGACACTGATACCGAACGCGGTTCCCGGAAACAGGCGCGGCACGGGTGGGGCCGACACCTCTTCAGGCGTGTCAGAACACTGGCAGGTCTTGCGCCAGCGGGTCCGGTCGATGACCCGCACATGAGCCTTGACTGCGACTTCGATCAAGTCCGATGTGTGCGATCCGTTGGCCACCCGGGGCGCGCCGCAGCACGGACAGTCCAACGCCTCGGGCGGCGGGTCGTGAACCTCTTTCTTGCGGGCCAGTTCGGGCCGCGGTGTGCGCCCGTGGGTCTCGCCGCCAAGCCGTGGGCCGCGCTTGCCGCCGGTCTTCCCCTTGTGCTCCGGCCTCGTCTTGCGGCCCTGTTCGCTCTTGCGACCGAACTGCGCGCGCGACAGGGTCTCAATCTGCGAGCGCAGGTCGTCACGCTCGCTCTCGACCTCCTGCAGCTGCTTGCGCAGGGCTTCGCTCCCGGTCTGCAGCCGGCCGTTCTCGATCCGCAGGGACGCGATCGTGCTGCGCTTGCGCGTGTCAACGCCGATGTCGGCAAGAAGGGTCTCAAGACGAACGACCTCCGAGCGCAGATGCAACGCATCCCCGGACACACCGCGCAAGTCCTTCGCTTCCGCCCGCACCGCCTCGAGCGCGTTCCGGGCCCGACCCCACTGCGCTTTCCAGTACTGCGCCTCGCAGTGCGCCTGAACCTTCTCCCGTTGGAGCCGTTCGGTACGCCCGTCCGCAGTATCCGCGCGGCGCTTCTCTTCCTCGTGAAGCCGCCGCCAAGCCTCCGGAGCGCCAGACGGACAAGCAACCGCAGAGTCGTCCGCGACCAGATCCAAAACCGGGCCCGCCGCCATCATCAAATACAATCTTTCCTCAACATGCCTCCCGTGTTAGCGCATGATGAGCAAAGTTGCCAGCCCTTAACGAATCACGCGAAAAGAAAAACCAGCCGTCACGTGCTGAACGAACACTTACCGTGGACGCGGGCAGGCATAGTTTCTGTCGCGCCACGAAGTGCTTTGGCAATTTCCCCTTGCGACCGGAATAGATCTTCACATGCCCGTCCACGCACAGCGTGGCGCCGACCTCCGGGTCCTCCTCAAGCCATCCCGCCGCCAGGGAGGATTGCCAGTTCCGCACTTGCTGCACATCCTGCCCCAGCGCCTTGATCTTGCGCCGCAGCGTCTTCACCTCCGGGCAGCGGTCCAGGCCCAGGATCGCGCCCCATTCCCCGGGCACCTGGTGCCGGAGCGCCTCCGGATTGCGCACCCGGGCCAAGACGAGGAACGCCAGGAAGAGCAGAACGGTGGTCAACCCGTAATACCCCTTGGGCAGCGACAGGAACTCCCGCGCGTGGTTCAGAAGCCCCTCCTTCAGCAGCATCGGGAGCCCGGCCAGCACCCCCCCGCCGGCAACCGCCGACAGCGGTTCCGCAAACTGCGGCCGGATCTCGCTCAGATGCCCCGTCGCGGCCAGCATTCGTCCCGTCGTGTCCCGAGCCCCACGGCCCATCGGCGCTGCCCGGTCGCGGGCGTCCCGTGCGCTTCGCTCAATCGGCGGCTCCAGCGCGTCCCGCTCCGGTGCTTCCTGCGGCGCCTCCCGCTCCGCAGGTGCTTCCGGATCCGGTTCAGCCTTCGCCGTCCCGGCCGGCATCCCACCCCCGACAACGCCTCGCCGGCGATTGTCGTTCAGCGTCCGCACCGGAATCCCCAGCCGTCGCGCAACCGCCGAGCCGCTCAGACCCGAGGTCAAAAGACGGTCCGCTTCCCGCGCCATGTCGGCATCGATTACGCTCGGACCGCGCCCGCGGCGCGGCGCAAAGAAGCTCGCCTCGCCGTCCCTCCGGAGTTGGTTCACCGCCCGCTGTACCGTCGAGCGGCTCACGCCGAGCGCCTCCACCAGGTCCGAGCGAGGGACACCGCTCTCCGCGAACTTCGCGATCCGAAGCAACTTCGCTTCGCGCTGATCGTCAGCGTGAAAATCAAACGGCTCAAGATTGGAGAAATACTCCACTCGGCCGTCCCGCCTCACGAAGGAAAAGCAGGAGTTGCCAATCTGGACCGCCTCGGCGGGTCGCATCGGAAGCGTGTTCATGAGATCCTCGGGCACCGAATAATGGGTTCATATTATTATGCCAGATACCCGCCGCTCTGTCAACCCCAAAATCCAATCATAACTCTATCAATTCAAACGATAATTCAACCCACAAGCAGCTCTCGAAAAGAGAGCGATGTCCGGACGTCTGAACTTGGAACGGCGGTAGAGGCGGTCCACGGCGCGGTCGAGTGCCTGGTGCGCCTGATGTAGATTCGGCGGCGTTAGGTCAGGGTCGTAGAAATCGGCCAATGTCGCATCTATCTGGGCAGCACGAGCGTCGAGGACAGCTTGGGCCAATCGATTGGGCTTAGGGTTCGTCAAGAAAAAACCGCGTCGATTTGAGGAGTCGGCAGGAAGGGTTAATTCCACTCGCCATGGAGCTCCGCGCGCCGGATGTCGAGGGCCTCCATCTGAACATCCTCGATCGCCACGCCCTTGGGATAGTCGTTCTCGTCCACGTCGCAATAGACTTTGAGGCCGGTGCTGGTCGTGGTGGCGCCGATAAAGCTGACGATGGTGGCGAGGGTTCGCAGCGGCTTGCCGCACCAGTTCTGGCGGATGAAAGAGAACAGGCGGTGTTCGATTCGGTTCCATTTGCTGGTTCCGGCCGGCAGATGGCAAACCGTGGTCTCGAGCCCCGGTTCGCGGGCGAGTTCCTGCAGTTCAACCCTCCAGAGCCTTACCCGAGCCCCGTTGGAGCCACCACCGTCGACCGTGATCAACAGGCGTGAGGCCCCGGGATAGAGTTCCTGTCCCCAACGCAGCCACCAACGCCGGATACTCTCCACGGCGAAATCGGCCGTGTCCTGGCTGATGCCAACATTCACCCAACCGATATTGTGAGCGACGTCATAGACCCCGTAAGGCACCGCCTTGCCGAGCTTCCTGTCGGGGAAGTCATGGACATTGACCTCCTCGGGTCGGCCCTTGGGCCGCCACTAACGGCCGCCGTTCGAGAACTCTCCCACCAGTCCCTTCTTTCTGGCATCCACCGAGATCAGCAGTTGCCGGCCGGCCAGGAAGAGAGGAGACGCTCCATCAAGTATTCGACAATTTCCGATTCGATAGTTCGTGGACGGACCCTTAGAGTATGAACGAATATTCGGGCCTTCAATTGTCGCTGGCTTTGCAATGGGTTGCGATATGGAGACGATTGACATGATCAATGGGTAATTTACGCTTGGCTGCTTGAATCGCTTGAATTGCTTGAGTATGGCGGTTCCCCGACCAGCCGGCTGCTGGGGCAGCGAGTTACTTATCCATTGGCAGTGGCGCTATCTCATTGCCAGTTGGTAGTAATTTGAATTCAGGGAATATTGAGTCGTACTCTTAGAGAGATCCGCATTTCCATTCGCGAATCCGGGCGGAGCCGGAAAGGTGTTGTAGACAACGCCGACGGAATACATACAGCGGCTTTTCAAGCGCCCGGTCACGGCTCGCATCCAGGCCATATGCATGGCCGAGGTCAGTAGGGCGAAATCGGTGAGCGTCGCGTCGGAAAGGATGCGCAACTCTTGATTTGCAATGACATTGGGGGACAACCATCCAATTGGAATATACGAACGGCGTTCCGAACTCGTGTTGGGAACAACCAGATAATCGTCCTCAAGACTCTCATCCACACCGACCAGAGTCGGATACTCCGCCATGCGTTGTGTGCTCGGTCGCCGGCTCGCTGCGCGATACGCCCGCACTTGAGCTACTTTTTCTGCAACCAATGGCAAGCGTCTGAGTTCCGACGGTTCTATTTCCCTCAAATAGAGTATCCAGCAATGAAATCCATTAATGAATTCGTCCCCACCAATGTATCGCCGAAAGAAGGGAGCGGCCTCCGGTTCAGCAGCGAAAAACGCGTCTCTTTCCGGCCCCTCAAACGTCAACAATCCGTTGTCGATCATCTGTACGCCAGTTTTCAGCCGCCGAATCCCATTGATCGGCCTTCTCTCCGCTCGGACGGTCAATTGAGGATTGGTTAGTCTGCCTGCGTCAAAAAGATAGGGAGACAGCCCGCGATGGTGGCTTTCTTCCGGCTCTCCATTGATGTTGGGATAGCTGAACAGGCGCTTCTCCGGGCGCGCGGTTTCGCAGGAGTCGAGACCGAGAATGACGACATGCACACGCGCCTCGCCTCGCGCGTCCGACCCCCACGCGAACGTACGGTGCGCGAATGCGATCTCCAATTTGCAGCGGTCGAACAAGACCGGCCAAAGTTGGGCGGTCTGCTCGCCCTGCGTAATCGAATTGGTCGCGGCGAATCCGATACGAGCGTTTCCAGACAGGATATACTCGCCCGCCTTGATAAACCACGCGGTCACGTAGTCGAGCGTTCCGCCAGTCTTGCCCGATGCCGCAATCCGGCGAACCTGCGCGCGCTGTACCACCGCCTGGAATTTCGCCCCCCCGAAAGGCGGATTGCCGAACACGAACGAACAATCCTCCGACGGCAGCAGGTCCGCCCAATCCGTTTCCAGCGCGTCGCCGTGAACGGTATGAGGTGACTTCTCCAGAGGAATCCGTGCGTAGGTTTCGCCGAACTCCAGGCTCAAGCGGTTGTTCATAATGTGGTCCATCATCCACATCGCAGTCTCCGCGATTCGCACGGGGAAGTCGCCGATCTCGATACCGTGGAACTGGTCGACGTCTACGCGCGACAGCGTTGTCGCGTCGAGGTTCAGGTGCGTGCCTACACGTAATCTCTTACAGAAGCTCGATTTCGAGCAGCCGCAATTCCCGGTAGGCGATGATCAGGAAGTTGCCGCAGCCGCAAGCGGGATCGAAGAACTTCATCCGCCCCATGCGTTCCAGAAACCGGCGCAGTTCGGTGACACGGCGGCTGTCCTTGCGGGACTTCAGCCGCACGAATTCGGCGCGCAGGTCGTCCAGAAACAGCGGTTCTATCACATTCAGGATGTTCTTTTCGGTCGTGTAGTGCGCGCCTCGGGCACGGCGTTCCGCCGGGTCCATCACCGACTGGAACAGAGCACCGAAGATCGCGGGTGAAATTTCCGCCCCTGACACCCGTCCGCGTACATCGAATTCTCCACAGCCGTTCGGCGAGCTGTTTTCGGAGTGCTGCGTACACGTCCGCCTCTACGGCGCTAGCCTGAATTTCCACCTGCAGTGAGAGCGTGACTGGGAGGTGACCAAAGCCTCCGGCTTCGCCGGTACTTTCCGGCACAGGCGGGCTCGTATTATCATACAGAACGATCGCAGTAGTAGTAATATTCATATATTCTCGTGTGGTGCCGACTCCGCCTGCCGGCTGGGCGGCAACCGGGCAAGGACACCAGTCTTCGGCACCAGATGCAAGGGCAGGCTGCCCATTAGGCCTTTGCATCAACAGGGTTTTGCGCGAAACAGCGTCCCGGCCCCTCTCCCTTGTGGCCATCGCCGCATGCTGCGGTTGACGGCGGGTAGCATACATGATATATTGGTGTTGTGTGCAATATGCAGGAGTAAGGATTATGGGGCTCAGCGAGACCTTCCTCAAGCCGCAGGATCCCTACCACCGACGCTACGAGGCGCTGCGCGCCCGATACGTCGGCGGCATGGACAGCAGGGCCGCGGCGGAGGCGTTCGGCTACAGCCTGGGCAGCTTCCGCAACCTCTGCTCCGCCTATGGCGCCAACCCGGGGTGGGAGTTCTTCCAGCGTCCGCGGAAGCCGCCGGAGGAGCCCTCCCCCGGCGCCGGGCAGGCGCGTGAGTGCCGCAACGCTCGCATCCTGGAGCTGCGCGGCATGCAGATGTCGATCCACCGCATCGCCGACGCTCTCGCCGCGGAGGGCTGTCCGGCAAGCCTCTCCACCATCGCCACGGTGATCCGCAAAGCCGGCCTGCCCAGGCTGCCACGGCGCTCCGCCGCCGTGCTCGCCGACATCACCGGGCCGCACGCCGCACCGGTCGCCGATCGCCGCGCGTTCCGCCTCGAGGAGGGCACCTTCCGCACCCGCTTCGGTGGGCTGTTCGTCTTCGCCCCCATGCTCGCCGAACTCGACCTCGAGGGCCTCCTCGCCGGGATGCCGGGTGGCGACATGATCCCCGCCGGATGCGCCTGGCGGGCCCTGCTCGCCCTCAAGCTCTGGGGCATCGGGCGCCCCTCACAGGCCATGGCCGAGGTCTTCGATCCCGGCCTCGCCCTCTTCGCGGGGCTCAACGCCATGCCCAAACGCTCTACCCTCACCGAGTACACGACCCGCGTCGACCCCCGCCGGATCCCTGCGCTTATGCACGATTGGAACCGCGCCATCCGCGCCAACGGCCTCGTCGCCGGCGCCTCCTTCGACCTCGACTTCCACACGATCCCCTATCACGGCGACCAAGCGCTGATCGAGAAGCACTATGTCTCCAAACGCTCCCGCCGCCAGAACGGCATCCTCGCGTTCCTTGCCCGCGACGCGGAAGCCCGCGTGTTCTGCTACGCCGACGCGACCATCCGCAAGAGCGCCCAGAACGACGCCATTCTCCGCTTCGTCGACGACTATCGCGAGGAGGCCGGCGTCTTGCCCGCCGAGCTGGTCTTCGACAGCCGCCTCACCACTCGCGCCAACCTTGCCCGCCTCGACCAAATGAAGATCCGCTTCCTCACCTTGCGAAGGCGGTCAGGCAAGATGATGCAAGAACTCCGCGCACGGCCCGACAGCGACTGGAGGCGCATTCGGCTCGCAAACATCGGCCGGCGCTATCGCCAGCCGCGCATCATCGACAGCCACATCCATCTCCCCGGCTATCCTGGCGAGATCCGCCAGATCGCCGTCGCCGACCTCGGCCATGACGATCCCGTCCTGCTCATCACCAACCAGATGCAGGCAAGGCCTTCTGAACTCATCGACCGATATGCCCGCCGAATGGTCATCGAGAACCAGATCGCAGAGACCATCGACTTCTTCCACATGGACGCCTTGTCCGCCGCCGTCCCCATGCGCATCAATACTGATCTCCAGCTCACCCTCATGGCCAGTGGCCTTTACCGCATCCTCGCAAACCGGATCGGAAACGGGCAGCAGGCCGCTCGCGCCAGGACACTGTTCCGGAACTTCATTGACGCAACCGCAAATGTCACCGTCTCAAAGCATGACATCCGCGTTCGATACGGGAGAAGGGCTTACAATCCCATGCTCGTCAACGCAGGCTTCGCAGACACCGCGACACGGATACCATGGCTCGAAGGCCGAACCCTTAGCCTCCACTTCGGCAGCTGATATCCGCAAATGTCACTCCACTCTGGCGCGTGGGAATCGAGGCTAGGAACTGTTGCCGGATATTCCGGCCGAAATTCACCCCTAATCTCTTTAGCAATATGTCTGGATCCCGCATATAGCTCGAGTTCGCCGCGGCCGACAATCCTGCACCGCACATTACGCGTGGTCCTCCTTCACCATGTCGGAGCATTTCTCGCCGATCATGATGCTCGTGGCATTGGTATTACCGGATATTATTTCGGGCATGATCGACGCGTCGGCGACACGAAGTTTGCGCAAACCACGGACGCGCAGCCGTTCGTCGACAACGGCCAACTGGTCCTTCTCCGGGCCCATGCGGCATGTCCCACATAGATGATAGCTGGATTCCCCCGATTCGCGGGCATGTGCCAGCACCTCGTCGTCGGTCACCACATCCGGACCCGGGGCGTATTCATCGATCACGAAGGGGCGCATGGTTTCGGTCTGGAAAACCTTTCGCATCATCTTCACCCCGGCAACGATCGTGCGCCGGTCGATCTCTTCGCCCAGGTAGTTGACCCTGATCTCCGGCGGAGTCCGGGGGTCGCGGGAAACGGTGCGTACGCTGCCCCGGCTGTGCGGTACCAGTTGATCGGCAAGCCCCGTGACCGCCGAGAACTTGTGGAGCGTCACCTCGGTTGCTGTTTCATCATGGGAAAATGGAAAGAAATGAAACTGGAGGTCGGGATGATCAAGTCCGGGGTCGCTTCTCGTGAAGACGCAAACGACGCCGGCAGCAACCGTGAGTGGCCCGGTTCGCGTCGCCAGGTACTTCAGGGCCGCCAGCCCGCGACCGCCAAGGCTGCGAAGCTGCGCGTTAATCGTGCCGGCGGTGTTAACCCGTGCCACGACGTGGCTGTGAAAATGATCTTTCAGGTTCTCGCCTACTCCTTTCAGGCGGTGGTGAACCTCAATTCCCAAGTCGTCGAGCAAGCCTTCCGGTCCAACGCCGGAGAGATGCAGGATGTGAGGCGAATTGACCGTTCCGGCCGACAGCACAACCTCGCGACCTGCCCGTACAGTAGTTTGGCCATCACCCTTCCGGAAAGTGACCCCGACCGCCGCCCCGTCCTTGATCTCGATCCGTTCAACGAGGGCCTCCGTGATGATTCGGAGGTTCGAGCGGTTTCGCGCCGGTTTCAGGTATCCCCGTGCTGTCGAGCTTCTGAGGCCATCGCGCTGGGAAATCGGGAAATATCCGACGCCCTCATGATCGGCGCCGTTGATGTCCGGGTTCCTGTGCACGCCAAGCTCCTCGAATGCCCGAATGTATGCTTCTGTCAACTCGTTCCGCCAGTTCGCCTCCATGGTCCGGATGGGTCCGGCTCGTCCGTGGTATTCGTCGGCCCCTCCCTCATGCGCTTCCAGCTTGCGGTAGTATGGGAGAACGTCGTCGTGCCCCCATCCCGGATTGCCGAGCTGCCGCCAAAGATCGAAGTCGCGTTTCTGTCCACGCACGAAGACAATGCCGTTGATGCTGCTGCTCCCTCCCAGCACCTTGCCGCGCGGCGTATGAATCCGACGGTTGTTCAGCTGCGCCTCAGGCTCGGTCTTGAACATCCAGTTGTATCTGGGGTCCCGGAACATCTTCGCCATCCCGACCGGGATGTGCAGCCAGGGGCTGGTGTTGCGCGGACCCGCTTCCAGCAGCAGCACACGCCAGCCCTCTACTTCGCTCAGCCGCGCCGCGACAGCTGCACCCGCCGAACCGGCTCCCACCACTATGAAATCATATGTTTCCGCCGACATTGATCTTCACCCGTGATCTTCGGTCAATTCCAGACAACGACCTGTGTACTCGAACCAATTGCAGCCCAAACCGATTTTCTCCGCTCCCATGTGACTCCGTGCGTGCACTTGGTGCAGTTGGCGTTCATTCTACCGGGTGCGCAATCGATCATATCATCCCCCCGTCGATCAGAACGGCCTGGCCGGTGACGTAAGAGGCTTCATCAGAGGCCAGAAACGCGACGTAGGGTGCAATTTCCCTCGCCGACGCCCAACGGCCGAGCGGAATGTTTCTCTCGACAATCCGTTCCACCGCGCTCCGGCCGCCGAGGTATTCGATGACCGGATCGTTGAATGGCGTGTCCACGAATCCCGGGCAGATCGCATTCACCCGGATGTTGAACCTGCCGAGTTCCACCGCCAGCGTCCTGGAGAATACGACACAGGCGCCTTTCGAGGCGGCATACAGCGTGATTCCGGAACCTCCCTTGATCCCGGCCCCGGACGCAATGTTGATAATGCTGCCTCTCCCGCTCTCCCTGAGCGCAGGAAGCGCATACTTTACGGTCTGGAACTGCGAACGCACATTCGTCTCGAACACGAACGCCCAGTCTTCCTCGGTGATCCTATCGACTGTGCCGGCGCACATCACACCCGCGACATTCACGAGAACGTCGAGGCCTCCAAGGAATGCCACGGCTTCTTCCACGAGGGCCCTGTTTTCCTGCTCACTGCGAACGTCCACTCGCACCGCGAATGCCCTGGCACCTGTTGCCACGCATTTCTCAACGGTTTTCGAGGCTCCTTCAAAGTTCAGGTCGCCGACAACCAGTTCGGCGCCCTCGCAAGCGAACAACAGAGCGATCTCACGGCCGATTCCGGTCGCTCCGGCGACGATGAGAACCCGGCGTCCGATCAACCGTTCCCGGTTTGGAACCGGCGCGACATCGATCCCATGACTCATCGCTGTTCAACCCTTGTTTTCATGGGCATCGCCGTTTCCGGGCTCGACACTTTTCTTGACATATCTCCCGAACCTGGCATGTGTCCGCTTCGCGCTCATTTTCCAGTGCTGGTCAATGGCTCGTTCGAGTTCAGTGAGGTCACCGGTCTCTGCAATTGTTATCAGTTCCTCATGCTCTCGGAGCGAGGCCCTAATGTCGCCGGACCCCCACGGTATGTACACATACGCAATCTGGGCCTTGGCAACGACGGTGTCGTACAGTTCGGCCAGCAGCCTGTTCTTGCAGGCCTCTATCCAGAAATGATGGAATGCCGCATCGCTTTCACGGTATTTCGCAACATCGTTTGCGGCAAATGCTTCCCAGCCCTGCTGCAATGTGCCGCGCAATGAATCGAGTATCTCTCGATCTATGCCATTCCCGCCTGTCAATCGTATCGCCGCCTGCTCCAGGGCACTTCGGGTCTTGATGATCTCGTGGCAGTCCTCTTCGGTGAGTTGGGTGACATAGTGCCCGCTACGCGGCCTTACATCCACCAGACCCTTCGCTTCCAGCCGTTTCAGGGCGTAGTTGATCGGCGTAACGCTGACGCCGAAACGTCGTGCCAGGCTTTCGACGTCAATTTTCTGGCCGGGCTCGAAACCGGGGGCAACTTCCACGATGAGCTGTCGAATTCGCCCGACAAGCCGGTTGCCTATGGTCTCGCCCAGAGGTTCGACCAGGATCCCTTCGGGACTTTGCGACCGTCCCGTTCTTTGCGACAATACCGTCACGTCACGACCTTACCTTCAACGGATTCCAGCATGTCGGACCTCTCGAGAATTGCCCAGAATGCGTGGTCTGCGAAGTGAACGATGGTGTTTTCCAGGCTGCGCGTTATCAGTTCTCCCTCGCCCGAATGCGCGCCAGCCGTATGTGCGACCGCCTCGGGCAGCCCTACCGTCAAACAGATGTGGACGCCATAGACGGAATGCCGGATAGCGGGATGACCGGACGCCGATGAGTTTTCTTTCCAGCGCCTCTGATTTGACGGCGAGAACTCGAATGGCTTACCGACGTCATGGCAAAGCCCGCAGGCGATAAGCAAGTCTCGGTCTATGCGGCAATCGCCGACGACGGCTTCCAGTCTGTCCGCAAGCCCGAGGGACATCTGCGTGACGCCTCTGATATGCTCCACTTGGGTCTGTCCCCGAATAGGCGATGTATGCGGGCCGCCTGAACCAGCGATTTCCTCAACCGAGCGAAACTCGCTATGCGAAAGCGAGAGAGTCCACGCCCTGACGACCTTTTCGCGAAGGTCTTCATCCGAAATGAGTTCCAGTTCGGGGCCGAAGCTTTTTCGAACGCCGTCCTCAAGTTCTTCCATTGATGTCCTCATGTTGCACTGTTTGCGTTGTTCACGACCGCGATGACCTCGATCTCCACCCCGAGCGGATCGGCGAGACTTACTCCGAATGTGGATCGCGCCGGAGGCTTGCCCGGGAAAAACTCGCGATACGTTTTGTCGAATTCCGAAAAGTCGTCAATGTTGCCCAGGAACACCGTGGCCTTGACGACATTGTCGAGGCAACTGCCGGAAGCCTCAAGAACCGCGGACAGATTCTCCATGACCTGCCGGGTTTGTTTGCGAATGTCACCTCCTACGAACTCGCCGCTTGCAGGATCAATGGGAATTTGTCCGGAGGCAAATATGATGTCGCCATACCGTACGGCGTGGGAAAGATGCGCGTCCAGCTGAGGCGCGTTTTTCGTGTGAATTGCTTCCAGGTTCGTGCTTGTCATTTTATCCATCCGGTGCGGTCTCAGTCATATCGAGTCGTACTTTGCACTGTGAGACCGCCTGCCGATTGCTTGGTCCGGCGAACTCAATTTACCAACAACGGGACTCGGGTTATCCAGTCTCATTTTGCGGCGCCCACCTCGTGAGATAGTTGAACACCCAGGTAATCGCATAGTCCACCACGAGCGACGCGACCGTTACCCAGATTATTCCGATGATGATGGTATTGAGTTCCTGAAACGCTATGAGCCTGAGAAAAGCCTGACCCATGCCTCTCGGGGCGCCCGCAAGCTCGCTGACGATTTCGATTCCCCATGCTACGCCGATCGCGACGCGGATTCCGCCCGCGAGTTCCGGCATGATCGACGGCAAAACAACGGTCCGATAAATTCTCCGGTCATCGGCGCCGAGAGTCTCTGCAAAATTTGCTATCAGCGGATCCAGGTTCCTGATGGCCGTTATTGCATTTATCGTTACCATCAAACCCACATAGAAGACAACAACCCCAAGCTGCGCGCTTTGAGACGGACCCAGCCAAAGAACCATGAAAGGAATTGCCGCCAACGGTGGAATCGTCCTTAGAATGCCAACTGGAACGTCCATGAAGTAGAAAAAGCTGCGCCAGCGGGCCATCGCGAGTGCCAGCATGACCCCCGCTGTTGTGCCAATCACACCGCCGAGCAGCGTCTGCTGGATCGTGTAGAGCAGATGCGGCCAAAGCCCGCGACTGCCACCTCCTTGAATCGCCAGCGTCTTGCTTTCGTACAATCGATCGATCAGTCCGGGCCACAGAGACGTCGGCGGGGGCAGGCGATGTGGCCCCAGGGCAGCCGATATCAAAGCCCAAACGACGAGCAGGAGGGCCGCGCCAATCAGCGTCCAGAATACATGATCAGCGACCCCGAGAAACCTTGATCCGGGTGACGATGCCTCCCGTGAGGAGGCATCGCCTTTCGATAGGAATGAGCCAGGATACTCAGCCATTCGCCAATGCTAACGCATGTTTCGCAAAGGCAGCAGCATCGAAATAGTTCAGGTAGCCGTAGTGTTCCTCGGCCCTGGACAGCCATTCCTCGGCCATACCGCGCCTTTCCCCATCAAGACCTTCCAGTGCGGCCTTGACTTCGGCGACTGTGGATTCGGTTTCCGCCTTGAGAGATTCCATTTCATGGTAGATGTCATGGGCGACGACAAAATCTTCCCAGGTGTATTCGCCTTCCCCCCAAGTGCCGAGCTCC
Organism: Rhodobacterales bacterium; assembly: GCA_965222665.1. Classification (GTDB taxonomy): domain Bacteria; phylum Pseudomonadota; class Alphaproteobacteria; order Rhodobacterales; family CAZPXZ01; genus CAZPXZ01. The sequence continues at coordinate 1,206,937 of CBDCUM010000012.1, read as the reverse complement.
TCGTGAAGGTTCACCGCCGAGCCCACGACATATTCCACGTTGAGAGGATTGTCGGGATTGTCGAATATGTCCTTCTGCATTTCAAACGTCAGGAACGGATCGAGCGAGGAATACACGACGCGGCCGGTTTCGACATCGAACGAGGTTCCCGCCGCGCTGTTCAGGAACGGCACGTGGATCGCCAATGCAGCGTCCGGGTCGTCATTGATCAGCTTGTTGATACGGAAGCTGACGGAAGTCAGGCGAAGCGCCGTGTCGCGATTGCCATTTATCCACTCTTCCGTTGCATGCCACCCACCGTAGACAACCGCCCGCAATTCCTCGGCATCGGCTGTTGGTGCCGCGTTGCCGGCAAGATCGCCGGACGTCAGTATCGGCAGGAAGCCACCCACTTCGAGCGTCAGGCGCGAAGGTACGCCACCGACCTGGAAGTCGGCACGGCCGGCTTGCATCAAGCGCGTCGTGTTGGCGTCTGGCGCAACGGTTACTTCCATGTCTTCCAAGGTCAGGCCGGCCTTGCTCAGGGAAAGGTCGATAAAGCCCTTGATGGCCGCCTCGGCGGGAAACGCGAAGCGTTTTCCCCTCATCTGCTCCACAGTCATGCGGAAAGCGTCTTCGGACGAAGCTCCTTCAGCGCGAAATTCCTTGAAGCTCTTGTAACCGGAGTCCGGCTGGGCCATCAGCGCATACCCCAGGAAAAGATCGCCAATAGTGAATTGCACTGTCTTGGGTAGCGAAGCAACTGCGGGCATGAGGCCCTGTGGCACAAAGCTCATGATGTCGTGGTTTCCCGACGCCATAACCGGAACCGCCTGGTCGGCGCTTGACAGTATCGTGCCCTGGCCATCGGGTGCGAAGGTAATTCCGACATCCGCAAAGTACCCTTTGGCGAGGCCGATAGATGCCTGGCTGTGGTCGAAATAGGGAAGTAGGACCGCGTTGAGCGTAACTTCCTCGATCGCCGGTTCGACCATATCCTGCGATACGGCCGTGCTTGCATGGAAGCCACCGGCAAACGCGGCGGCGATCAAGATCACCGGCACTTTCTCAAGTGTTTTCTGGTACATTCTTCACTCCTTTCATGCGTGAATCTTCTACTGCTGGTTATCCACTGAAGGCGACCACCTGTTCAGATAGCGGGTTGCTCGAACGACAAAGTAGTCGACAATCAGCGTGTAGATCATGATCAGCATGACGATCAGGATCATCCGGTCGGTGGCCGAATACTGTTCCGACAAAGTGAGAATTCGACCGACACCGGACGGCGCGGCAAGCAGTTCCGCGCCAATTAATATTGCCCAGGCGATTCCCACGATGACACGTATCCCACCCGTGATCTCCGGAACGATCGCCGGGAAAACGACTGTCCGGTACACGTGCCATCTCGAAGCGCCCAGTGTCCGCGCAAAATTCTGGATCAACGGCGGCACGTTTCTGACGGCTGCAATCGTGTTGACGAGAAGCATCGAAAAGACACCAAAGGCGATATATGACACTACCCCCGTGTTGGTGCCGCCAAACCAGGTCAGGAACAGCGGGATAAGCGCAAACAACGGAATGGCCCGAATGAGAAGAAGCGGCGTTTGAAACATCTTCTGCAGGTATTGGCTCATGCCGAGCAGCAGCCCTGTGGCAAGTCCAAGTGCACCGCCGATGGCCAAACCGGCAGCTAGCCGGACCCCGCTGTCGAATGAATGGAAAAGTAGGACTTCAATTGCATTCCGATATGTCAGTTCTGCCCCTGGGCCCTTGTAAACGCCAAGACCCTTAATGCCGGCAAGAACCTGCCATGGATAGGGAAGGACGATCTGCGGTCGGGAAAATGTCAGCGTCACGATCCAGGAACTGAATATCCAGATGGCAAACATTGCCACGACAGCGTAGATCCGGAACCTGGCCTCGCGTCCTCCGTACCACGGCCCCGAATTTTCGCTTGCGCTCACGCTGTCCATGTCATGTTGACCATGCTTTGCCAGGCCGGTCATTGCTTTGAAGCCAGCTTTGCTTTTCCGGGAAGGACTTCGATTTCATTGGAAATGACGCGACGCAGTTCGTTGAATTCCGCTGAAAACCTGTGTTCTTGAGTACGCGGTCGGTCGAACGGAATGTCATGAATGTTCGAAATCGCGCCCTGAGCCATCACCACGACACGATCTGCGAGAAACACCGCTTCTTCGATGTCGTGGGTGACGAAGAAAACCGTCTTCGGTTGCTCGGACAACACCCGCAGCAGTTCATGCTGCAGCTCGCACTTGGTTGAATAATCCAGAGCACCGTAAGGTTCGTCCATGAACAGGACACCGGGTTCGTTCGCTAGGACGACTGCGACCTGGCACCGTTTCTTCATTCCCCCCGACAGCTCCTTCGGCCAGAAGTCCGCAAAAGCCTCCAGGCCGACAAGACGCAGCCACTTGAACGCAATTTTCCCGCGTTCGTTTTTGGGAATGCCCTGGACCTCCAGACCGTATTCGACATTGCGCCGAACGCTCCGCCACATGAAGAGCGCGTCCTGTTGGAACACAACGCCCCGTTCCCTTCCCGGACCGTTGACGGCTTTACCATTGACGAACACCTGGCCCGAGGTCGGCGAACTGAGACCTGAGATAATGTTGAGCAGCGTCGTCTTCCCGCAACCGGAGGTACCGACGACCGCGACGAACTCATTCTCGTCAATGGAAAGACTCACGTTGTTGAGCGCCACAAAGGTCTCTTTGCCACGACGGAAATGCTTCGACAGTTCCGAAACCGCTATGTTGGTGGTTTTGCTCATACGGACTTCAATCTAATATATTAGATTTCAGAATGCTACGTCAAGGTGGTCAAATTGTCAATCGGAAGTACCAAAAAGCTGAGGGTCAAGCGGCGATTGGCGGTAGACGGCCCTATCGTCCTGAGCGCCGCCGAAATGACATCGGCTCAGAAGGCCATGCTTCTGGCGGCCATCGATCAGTGGGTCTCGATCCAGCCTGTTGAGAATGCTGTGCGCCGCAAGGCACAAATCGAGGCCGAACTGGATCAGACCAAATTCGTCGCGGGCGAGGCACGCCACCGCACGTGCTGAACGGGGAGCCGGCCTGTCCGCGCGAATGGCGCGGGCGAATATTGCGCGGGAAAATTGGGTCCACTGATGCGGATTCGGGCTTGCGTCGAGTGCGCGGGCTCGCCCGGATCGGATCGACGCCCGGTGGCAGGCAGAGTCGAGAATTGCCGAACCGGGATGCTGGACCCTCCTTTGCTGCCGAGATCCTCCCGGTGCCTGACGCCGATCTGCGCCTGGCAACTCCGGGCATCGCCGAGCCGACCGCGATGGCGCGTGGTACCGGCAGCACGGTCTGCCCTTGCCACAGGACGAAGTCCGCACCCGCTTCGTCGAGGTGATCCGAGTCCGGCTACGCGCCGTCACGCCACGAGGAGCATGATCGGCGCGAAGGCACGATTGCGCCGGGTCCGGCGCGATGTCAGGCAACCGTCCCGCGTTCGTATCCCCGGTCCGCAATCGTATCGAGCCGGAACCTGACTGTTCATCTCCTGTCCGCAGGAGTGGCCGGACGGAACTCGCGCTCTCCCGAAGAAGGCGCAGTTCCGGGGCACAACGGTTCCCGATCGGTGATTCGGCCAACCCGGAACAAACTGCGCGACCACCGACATTTCCTGCGACCACACAAAACGACAACGCCCGCGGCAGTGCATTCCGCTCCGGGCCTTCTTGAAGCGCGGAGGACACCGCTATCATCGGGCCCGCCGCATCCGCCCTTCTCCTCCGCAGCCGTGAGTCCGCCATGTACCGCAATGACCGCCCTCGCCGCTCCGTCCTCTACATGCCCGGCTCCAACCCGCGGGCGCTCGCGAAGGCCCGGACCATCCCGGCCGATGCGCTGATCTTCGACCTCGAGGATGCGGTCGCCCCTTCTGCGAAGGCGGAGGCGCGGAGTACGATTGCAAAGGCTCTGGCGAAACGCGGATACGGGAAGCGCGAGCGGATCATCCGCGTCAACGGCCTGGATACGGTCTGGGGGCACGACGATGTCGCAGCTGTGGCCGCCATGGATGCGGACGCGATCCTGTTTCCCAAGATCTCCTGCAGCCGCGACCTGCTTGCTGCGGCGGAGGCGATGGCGGAGGCCGGCGTTCCCGACGAGATCGCCCTATGGGCAATGATGGAGACTCCGGCCGGAATGCTGAACGCCGCCGAAATCGCGGCGGCCCATCCCCGCCTCTCCTGCCTCGTACTCGGCACCAACGACCTTGCCATGGAATTGGGTGCCGCCCACACCCCGGAGCGGCTGCCCCTGCTCGTGCCGATCTCGCTCTGCCTCCTCGCCGCCCGTGCCAATCAGCTCGACTGCATCGACGGAGTCCACAATGCCATCCGCGACTCGGAAAGCTTCCGCGCTGTCTGTGCACAGGGCCGGATGATGGGATTCGACGGCAAGACGCTGATCCACCCCTCCCAGGTCGAGCCCTGCAACGCCGCGTTCGCCCCGACGGCGGAGGAACTGGATCTGGCCCGGCGCCAGGTTGCTGCGTTCGAGGAAGCGGATTCCGCCGGAAAGGCTGTCGCGGTGGTCGACGGCAGGATCGTCGAGAACCTGCATGTATCCGCCGCCAAGCGGATGCTCGCGGCGGATCGGCTCGTTCGAGAGACAGCCGGCGGCTGATCCGGATCAGCTACCGGAGACTTCCTTGAAGTAGCCGCGTGCCCGTTTCTGGACCTCCTTCTCCCAGGCGCAGGAAGCGGGGAGTTCGAATGCCCTCCGATACAGCGCCGCCGCGCGGCCACTGTCCCCCAGGTCCTTCCAGGCGCGCGCCATCTCGAACAGGAGCGGAATATCGTTTCCCACCTCAGTCGCGGCTTCATCCAGGAGCCTCCGCCCCTTTGCCGCGTCGGCGCCAACGAAGATGCCGGCCACGCCCGCCCGGGCATGCCACGCGCCAAGCGCAGCACGGATGGAAGGATCGTTCGGACTGCCGTCCAGTGCGGCCTCCAACTCCTCCCGCGCGCGCTTCAACTCCGTGTTTTCAAGGACGCACTTGACCGGCTCCAATGTGCAGCGCCGGGCGAGAGCGCTGGAAAGCGCTGCCCGTAGCCGGTGGTCCTCGGGAGCAATCCGCAGGCCCTCCTCCGCCGCCTCGATCGCCTCCCCGTATGCGGCCTCCTTGCCGTCCTTCTCGAGGCCGCCGTAACGGCCGTGCACGCGCCATCCGACCGAAGCAAGCAGGTAGCCTTCCACGCTCCCTTGCGCCTCCGCGGCAACTGCGGCATCACGCCACTCGCCCTCGCAGAACCACGCCTGCGCATCCTCGAGCGCGCCGGCGGCTGACGCAGTTCCGGCCCAACCGACAGCAAGAGCGACCCACACCGTGATTGACGCCAGGCGGCAGGCGCGTCTACAACGGCCTGCGGCCCGGCCCTGCAGGGCAACCAGCCCCGACCGTGAGAATGTTGCATGAACCCTGGCGACGACATGAAAACAAAAAGCCAGCGGGGCCGCTTCTTCGAGGATTTCCGTCTCGGCGAGTCCATCGCCCACGCGACGCCGCGCACTCTCACGGAGGGCGACCGGGCCCTCATTACCGCACTCTTTCCGCATCGATTCGCCCTGCACTGTTCGGACATGTTCGCCCGAGCTTGCGGCTATCCCCGCAGCCCTCTGGACGAACTCTCGGTGTTCCATACCATATTCGGCAAATCTGTTCCTGACATTTCACGCAACGCCATTGCCAATCTCGGCTATGCCGAATGCCTATTCCTGCGCCCGGCCTATCCGGGAGATACGCTCCGCGCCCGTTCCGAGATCATCGGCCTCCGACAGAACGCCAGTGGCCGGACCGGAGTCGTCTATGTCCGCACGAAAGGACTCAACCAGAAGGGCGACTCGGTGCTCGAATTCGTCCGCTGGGTCATGGTCCGGAAGCGAGACCCGGAGGCGAAAGCGCCGGTCCCGTCGGTCCCGCGCCTCGCGGATTCCGTGCCGGCGGCGCAGCTTGTCGCGCCGCGCCACTTCCTGCCGGATGGGTACGACTTCACGCTGGCCGGCGCGGGCCATCGATGGGCGGACTACACGCCCGGTGAGCGCATCGACCACATTGACGGCATCACCATCGAGGAGGCCGAGCACACACTGGCCACGCGACTCTGGCAGAACACGGCGCAAGTACATTTCGATTCGCGCCTCGCCGCCGAAGGCAGATTCGGGAAGCGCATCGTCTATGGCGGTCACATTATGTCCCTTGCACGCGCTCTGACATTCAACGGGCTCGAGAACGCGCAGTGGGTCGCGGCCATCAATGCCGGCGCGCACACCGCTCCCTGCTTTGCCGGCGACACGGTCTACGCCTGGTCGGAAGTGCTGGATCGCGCGGCCATCGGCACCCCGGGCCTCGGAGCGCTTCGCCTTCGCACCGTCGCTCTCAAGAACCGCCCAGCCGAGGGGTTCCCCCGTTGCGGCCCGGACGGCAAACCTGCGGAAGGTGTTGTGCTCGATCTCGACTGGTGGGTGCTCATCCCGTGCTGACAGGCCCCCGCGCAGCCCTGCAGCCAGAAACGGACAGCCAACTGCGGTCCCGTGATGTATATTGTCGCGGCAATGCCCGCGACGGCTTTCGGGGAGCGGGCACCGATTCTGGAGAAGCCGCTCCCATGCCTGACCGGAAAAGCAGCCAGCGCCCGCTCTCACCTCATCTTCAGGTGTACCGGCTGCCGCTGATCGCCTGGCTGTCGATCCTCCACCGGTTAACCGGGTTGGCGGCGGCCCTCGGCGCCGCGTACCTGGTCGTCTGGTTCCTCGCCGCTGCTGCCGGGCCCGCCTGGTTCGGCCCGGTGTCCGGCTTCACCAGGAGCGTGCCCGGAGCGATCATTCTCTTTCTTGTCTCGGGCGCCTTCCTCTACCACCTCTGCAACGGTATCCGGCATCTGGTCTGGGACGCGGGCTACGGCTTCGAACTTGCCACCGCCCGCAACAGCGGCCGGGCCACCATCGTGGCTGCCGCGGTCCTGACCATCCTCCTCTGGGCCTGGATCCTCGCATAGGCCCGCGCGATGGCTTCCCCGGCAACACGCAGTTCCGGCCTCGGCTCCGCCCGGGACGGCACCCGCCACTGGTGGGGGCAGCGCCTGACTGCCATCGCTCTCCTGCCGCTCGCCGTGGCCTTCCTGCCGGTCTTCGCTTGTGTCGCGGGTGGCGATCTCGACGCCGCGCGAGAGGTCTACTCCCATCCCTTCCATGCCATCACCGCAATCCTCTTTCTTGCCGCCGCCCTCTATCATCTGAGCCTCGGGGTCCAGGTCGTGGTCGAGGACTACGTCCACCATGGCGGCTGGAAGACAGCGCTGCTCGTGGGCAACACCCTCGGCTGCATTCTCCTTGGCGCGGCCGGCGTGTTCGCCATCGCCCGCATCGCGTTGCTGCCGGCCTGAGAGGTCGCCGTGTCCGCCTACGAGGTGACGGAACACGCGTACGACGCGGTTGTGGTCGGTGCGGGCGGGTCCGGTCTTCGGGCAGCGCTCGGCTGTGCCGAGGCCGGCCTCAAGACGGCCTGCGTCAGCAAGCTCTTTCCCACCCGCTCTCACACCGTGGCAGCCCAGGGCGGCATTGCCGCCACACTCGGCAACATGGGCCCTGACGACTGGCGCTGGCACATGTACGACACCGTCAAGGGCGCGGACTGGCTGGGCGACCAGGATGCCATCGAGTATCTCTGCCGCGAGGCCCCTGCGGCGATCTACGAACTCGAGCATTACGGCGTGCCGTTCTCCCGCACGAGTGACGGGCGAATCTACCAGCGGCCTTTCGGCGGCCACATGCAGAATTTCGGGGACGGACCGCCGGTGCAGCGTACCTGCGCGGCCGCCGACCGCACCGGACACGCGATCCTGCACACGCTCTATGGCCAGTCCCTCCGGCACCGCACCGAGTTCTTCATCGAGTATTTCGCCCTCGATCTCCTGATGTCGGAGGACGGAACCTGCGAAGGCGTGGTGGCGTGGAATCAGGAGGATGGGTCGCTGCATGCGTTCCGCACCAAGACCGTCATCCTCGCCACCGGGGGCTATGGCCGGACGTACTACTCGGCCACCTCCGCGCATTCCTGCACCGGCGATGGAGGCGGCATGGTGGCGCGCGCGGGACTGCCGCTGCAGGACATGGAGTTCGTGCAGTTCCACCCGACCGGCATCTACGGGGCCGGAGTCCTGATCACGGAGGGGGCGCGCGGCGAAGGCGGCTACCTGACCAATTCCGAGGGCGAGCGCTTCATGGAGCGCTACGCGCCAACCGCGAAGGACCTCGCCTCCCGCGACGTGGTTTCCCGTTCCATGACCATCGAGATCCGGGAAGGCCGCGGCGTAGGGCCCCAGAAGGACCACTGCCACCTCCATCTCGACCACCTGCCCGAGGCGGTCCTCGCCGAACGGCTGCCCGGGATCACGGAAAGCGCCCGGATCTTCGCCAATGTCGACCTGACTCGCGATCCGATCCCCGTGCTCCCGACGGTCCACTACAACATGGGGGGAATCCCCTGCAATTACTGGGGCGAAGCCGTCTCACCGCGCGACGGGGATCCCGATGCGATCGTGCCAGGGCTGATGGCGGTTGGCGAAGCGGCCTGCGTCTCCGTTCACGGCGCCAACCGGCTCGGCTCCAACTCACTGACCGATCTCATCGTCTTCGGGCGCGCCGCCGGCCTTCGCGCCGGCCGGGAGATCGATCCGGCTGCCGCGACGCCCGCGTTGAACCGGACCGTGCTCGACGGGGTCCTTGACCGCTTTGACCGCACCCGCCATGCGGATGGCGGCACGCCGACCGCCGAGATCCGGCTCGCGATGCAGCGGGCGATGCAGGAAGACGCCGCCGTGTTCCGCGACCAGGCGACCCTGGAAAGCGCCTGCCGCCGGGTTGGTGAAATCCACGAGGCGCTCGCGAACCTGAAGGTCCACGATCGCTCGCTGATCTGGAACTCGGATCTGATGGAGACCCTCGAACTCCAGAACCTGCTCGCCAATGCGCTGGCAACCGTCCACTCGGCCCGGGCACGCAAGGAGAGCCGCGGCGCGCACGCGCGGGAGGATTTCCCGAACCGGAACGACAAGACCTGGATGAAGCATTCCCTGGCGCTGGTCAGCGGGGACGGCGCCGTCCGGCTGGAGTATCGGCCCGTGCACAGCTACACGCTCACCGGCGACATCGATCCGATCCCGCCGAAGGCACGGATCTACTGACCGCGGGCCGAAAGAGAGGACGACAACCATGGCGGAGTTCAGGCTTCCCCGGAATTCGCGCATCCGTGAGGGCCGCAAGTGGGCGGAGAAGGACGGAATGGCGCGCCCCCGGGAACTCCGCGTCTACCGCTGGAACCCCGACGACGGGGAGAACCCCCGCGTGGACACCTACCGCATCGATCTCGACGACTGCGGCCCGATGGTTCTGGACGCCATCATCAAGATCAAGAACGAGATCGACCCGACGCTGACCTTCCGCCGCTCGTGCCGGGAGGGCATTTGCGGGTCCTGTGCCATGAACATCGACGGTACCAACACCCTGGCCTGCACCAAGCCCATCCAGGAGATTCGGTCCACAATCCGCATTTACCCGCTGCCTCACATGCCGGTCGTGAAGGATCTTGTGCCCGACCTGACGCGCTTCTACGAGCAGCATGCGCTGATGAAGCCGTGGCTCGAGGCAAATGCGAACGAGCCCTCCACCGAGTGGCGGCAGTCCGTCGCCGACCGCCGCAAACTCGACGGCCTCTACGAATGCGTCATGTGCGCGTGCTGCTCGACAAGCTGCCCCAGCTACTGGTGGAACGGGGACCGCTACATGGGCCCGGCCGCCCTCCTCCACGCCTATCGCTGGCTGATCGACAGCCGCGACGGCGCAACCGGGGAGCGGCTCGACGAACTTGAGGATCCGTTCCGCCTCTACCGCTGCCACACCATCATGAATTGCGCCGAGGCCTGCCCGAAGGGCCTGAACCCTGCGCGGGCAATCGCCGAAATCAAGAAGTTGATGCTGGAGCGCCGGATGTAGGCGACGCCTCGCCCGCGCCTTCCCGCCAGGGATGGAAGCGGCTGGCGGGGGAGAGGGTGAAGATCTCCGCACCGTCGTCGGTTACCCCTACGGTATGTTCGCATTGCGCGGACAGGGATCGGTCCCGCGTGACTGCCGTCCAGCCGTCCGGCAGCACCTTCGTCTCGGGGCGGCCGAGATTGATCATCGGCTCCACGGTGAAGATCATGCCGGGCTGCAACTCCGGGCCCGTGCCGCGGATTCCGTAGTGCAGCACGCTGGGTGCATCGTGGAATACGCGCCCAATTCCATGCCCGCAGAACTCTCGGACCACGGAACAGCGGTTAGCGCGGGCGCAGGCCTGGATCGCAGCGCCGATATCGCCGAGCCGGGCGCCGGGCCGAACCGCCCCGATCCCGAGGGCAAGCCCCTCGTAGACCGTATTGACAAGCCGCCTCGCGCCGGGAGCGACCGGATCCAACGCGTACATCCTCGACGTGTCGCCGTACCAGCCGTCCAGAACGACCGTTACGTCGATGTTCAGGATGTCGCCGTTCCGGAGCCGCTTCTTCCCCGGAATGCCGTGGCAGACGACATGGTTCACCGAGATGCAGGTCGCTTTCGGATAGCCCCGGTATCCGAGCGGCGCCGGCGTTGCCCCATGGCCGCGGATGTAGTCCTCGCAAAAGCGATCGATATCCTCGGTCAGCGCGCCTTCCCGGACTTCCGGCCCGACGGCATCCAGACACTCCGCGGCGAGCCGGCCCGCGATGCGCATCGAGTCGAAGTCGGACGCATCGTGAATTGCGATCCGCTCCGGCGTCGGCTTCAGCATCGCTCTTCCTCCACCCTTCCCGTGAACCTGAGCGATCCTGCCAGGGAAACGCCTTCCGGACGGACGCTGCAATAGCGGCAGTGCATCTCTACGCCGTCATCCGCCGCAGCCTCCGCAGCCGCGGCGTAGGCGGGATCGATATCGGCGGCGAGGCCGAACCGGTTGCAATCCTCGCGCTGAATTACATATAGCACCGCCGCGCGCATGCCGGAGGCCGCGACGCGAGCCAGTTCGACCAGATGCCGCGCACCACGGGTGGTCCGCGCATCCGGAAACTCCGCGAGCCCCTGCGTCCGGCTGAGCGTCACGCTCTTGACCTCCAGATAGAGGTCCGGGAGACCCGGCTCCACCAGGAGGAAGTCCACACGGCTCCGATCCCCGTATTTGCGCTCGGGTGATATGCTCGAATAGACCGCGAACTCAGGTAGCGCCCCCGCCCGGAGCGCATCGCCAACAAGGCGGTTCGGAACACCCGTGTCGACACCGACAAGGGCCCCGGACGCGGCCTCCGCGACCGTCCATGAATAGGCGAGCTTCCGGCGCGGAGAGGGCCGGTGGAGAACCCAGACCGCCAGTCCGGGATCGGCGAGGCCCGTCATGGCACCGGGATTCGCCACATGCGCCGTCACCTCGGCCCCGGATGCCAGCTCCACATCGGCAAGGAACCGCTTGTAGCGTTTCCGAAGCGTCCCGCGCACCCCTGCAGGCCCGGCCGATCCCGCGTCAATGCCCATGCCCGTCTCCTGAGCGCCCGCACTTCCGGGCCTGCGACTCGCATGAAGGAGTGCCACTCGCCCGGAAAACAGATGGACGAGAATACCGCTCCGGACCTCTTCGGTCGCGCAGCACCAACGGCGAGAAACGCCATGCAACCATTCCGCCCCGCCGACCTGTGGAACACGGGAACCTCACCTCCAGGCCGGCCGGTAAAGGCTTCCATGGCAACACGTTGCAACGTGGGAACACCCCCCGGGCGGATCCTGGCTGGCGGGACAGCCGCGGGACCATGCCCCGGCTCCTCTGCGGCAACCGGGGGACTGCTGCCACAATGTGCGCTCCGGCGGGAGCGCGGTCCGACGTGGCCCCTCCGCTCCCTTGACCGCTTGTCGCACCGTGTCGGCGACAGCACCGGATTGCACGATGCTCTTATTGCCGCCCGGTTCGACCGGACTTCCGGCGACCGGGACCTATCAAGCTCACACACTTGACTCGCGGGTGATTTCGTGCGATTTATTCGGGCATGCAGATTGGCATGCGTCAGATTTCAGCGGAGACGGTAGAGTGGTTCAAGACCGCCTGCAACAGCGGTGAGCTGTCGCGGAGTGCGCTGGCCCGGGAGCTCTGTCTTCAGGAGAACTGGTTTGGCCGCGTCGGCAGGCTGTGTCTTGCGTCGGCGCGCAAGCTCTTGCCGCGCCTGGCGGAGGAGTTGGGTGTGCGCCTGCCGGAAGCGGAGGCGATGGAGTTTGATCCGCCCGCCCGCCCGGCATCGGACTTCGCCGACAGTTCTGTCTCGTGTTCGCTTCGGGAACTCGGTCCGCTGTCGCTTGAGCCGGTGGCGTCACCGGAGGAGCGCCGCCGCTGGGAGGCAATGATCGAGACGCATCATCCGGAGGGATGGCGCCGGCCGCCGGGAGGGCAGGTCCGTTACCGGGTTCGTTCGGAGCGGTATGGGGTGCTGGGCGGCATTGGCTTCACAGCGGCGGGGATGCAGCTTGGGCCGCGCGACGATGTCGTCGGCTGGTCGGGCGATGCCCGCGTGGCCAACATCGGCAGGGTTGTGTGCAACCATCGCTTTCTGCTGCTTCCGGGTGTTCGGGTGAAGGGTCTTGCGTCGCGGGTTCTGCGTCTTGCGACGGGCCGGATTGCCGACGACTGGGCGGCGGCCTACGGTGAGCGGCCGGTGCTGGTGCAGAGTTTCACGGGGCCGGGGCAGTCCGGGCTGAGTTACCGGGCCGCGGGGTGGAAGTGTTGCCCGCAGCTGACTTCGGGGCGCCGTTCGGGGGTGCGCCGCGCGGTCTGGCTCCGGCCGCTCGTGGAGGGCTGGCAACAGGTTCTGTGCGGTGAGCCGGAGCGCGTTCTCGGCTGGTCCGGATCGATATATTGTGCGGGGGGATGGGCGGCACGGGAATACGGGCGGAGCACGCACCCTGACGGTCGGATCCGGCGTCGGATTTCGCAGATGGGTGCGGCCTGGGTCAATCGGCTTGGCGAACATCTGCCGTCGATCTTCCCGGGGCGGGCGGAGCAGACGGCGGCCTACCGGTTGCTGTCCAATGACGCGGTGACGATGGACCACATTCTGGATTCGCATTTCGAGCAGACGGTTGAGCGGTGCGGTGCCGAGCGGCTTGTGCTGGCTGTTCAGGACACGACGACGCTGAATTATGACGGCCTGTCAACGACGTCGGGCCTCGACGAGCTTGGCGGGGGCGGCAAGGGCAGCGCGGGCATCCTGGCCCATTTCGGCGTGGCGGTGAACGCGGTGGGCCGGCCTCTCGGGATGTATACGGTGGACACCGACTTCCGTCAGGCCGATGACAAGGACAGTGTCCGCTGGGTGGACGGCCTGGAGCGGGCGCAGGAACTCGCGCGCGCCTGCCCGGACAGCCGGGTGGTGACGGTCTGCGACCGCGAGGGCGACTTCTGGGAGCTGCTCTCGCGTGCGGAGCAGACCGGGGCGGCATTGCTGGTCCGGGCCAGCCGAGGGACGCAGCGTCGGGTGGCGCTGGCCTCGGGCGGAGACGCGGACCTGTGGGACCATGTGCTGGAGACGGACCCGGTGGGCGGGCGGAAGATCGAGGTGCCCGCCTGCGGGGGACCGAACCGTCGGCGCGGCCGCACGGCGAAGCTGACCCTGCGTTGCACGCCGGTGGACCTGCTTCCCCCGAAGGACCGGGAGAGTGAACCACCGGTCCGCATGATCGCCGTCTCGGCCCTTGAGGAGGACCCGCCCCGTCGCCCGGCGCTGCCGGCATCGAAGCAAAGGAAGCAGAAGAACAAACCGCTGCACTGGATGCTGCTGACCACCGAGGGCCAGGCCGACCTCGACACCGCCCGAACCGTGCTGCGCTGGTACGAACTGCGCTGGCGGATCGAACGGTTCTTCCATGCGCTGAAGGTCGGCACCCGCATCGAGGACCGCCGCCTCGACGAGGCCGACGACCTGCGCAAGTGTCTCGCCTTTGACGCGATCACCGCCTTCCGGGTCTGGGACCTTTCCCTCCTGGCCCGCGAGAGGCCGGACGACCCGGCCAGCCGACATGTCACCGAGGACGACATCCGGGCACTCTGTGCCCTCGCCTCCCGCTATGGCTTCAAGGTGCCCCGGGGACCGCCGGACATGACCATCGCGGGCTTCGTCGTGCTCACCGGCGGCCTGGCGGGCTTCCATCCCTCGAAGCGCCAGCCGCTACCCGGCACGCAGAAGCTCTGGGAAGGCGTGAAGTTCCTGTCTCAAGCCGTCTTCGCCATCCAGGCCATGCAGGAATGGAACAGGAAAAAAACGAAAGGAGAAGTCCCGGAGTCAAGTGTGATAGATTGATAGGTCCCGCACCCCGAAATCGGGCCTCTCCACGGAGCCATGGTCTCGGTTCACGAACGAGTGGGGAGCCAGCCATGTCGCTCCGCTTCCTCCGCACGGCATGCCCGAATTGGGCGAGCCGCTGCTACGCCGCCGCCGGCAGCCCCAGCGCTTCGGCATGCAGGTCCAGGCGATAAGGCCTCGCTGTCCCGGGCAGCTTCTTGTGGATCCTGAACTCCTTGTCCCTCAATTGCCGCTTCAGCGCCCGGTAGACTTCCAGCATTCCTTCGGCGAGGCTGCGATTCGGCTCCGGCAGGTCGTGCTTGATCATCCCGTGCAGCCTTGGCAGCGCGTGATAGGGCACCATGGGGAACATGTGATGCTCTATGTGGTAGTTCATGTTCCAGTAAATGAACCGGCTGATCGGGTTCATGTATACGGTGCGCGAATTCAGCCTGTGGTCAATTACGTTGTCCGCCATTCCGGTGTGCTGAAGCAGTCCGGTCATCAGATAGTGCCAGGAGCCGAAGAACACGGGCCCTCCGATCAGCAGGAACGGCAGGATCGAGCCCATGGAGACCGCAACGACCAGGGTCGCGGCAAACACGGCCATCCAGACACGGGCGGCCGCGGTTGCCTTCCAACGTTCGTGCTCGGGGACGAAGGTTTTCTCCGCCTCGTTCAGACCCGTCGTCCCATAACGGAACATCTTGAAGAACGACTGGACGGAATCCATTCCAAGGAAAAGCAGGGCCGCCCTCGCCATGTCGGGCGGGCGCATCGTAATAATTTCCGGGTCCCGGCCGACGATGATCGTGTCGGTGTGATGCCGCGCGTGGCTCCAGCGCCAGATCGTCGGATTTCTCAGCAGCATGAAACAGGCGACGTGGTACACCACCGTATTCATCCAGGGCGTCCGGAAAGCCGTACCGTGCCCCGCCTCGTGCCACCGGCTGTCGGAGCCGCTGGCATAGAGCACACCATAGGCCAGGAAGAACGGAATTGACCACGCACTGGGCCAATACCAGGCGGCACCGGCGGCCAGAGCGATCATCGCGCCGTAGTAGATGATCGTGTCGCGAATTGCCGGACCGTCGCGGCGGCGCATTAGCGCCTTCATTTCCTTGCGTGGGATGTCGGTGTGGTACCACTCTGCGGCGGCAAGACCGATCTCCACCGCCCGCTTCCCGCTTTCCCCTAGCAGGTCATATTCACGTTCGTACACTTTTCCCTACTCCTCCAGTGCTGCCGCTCATACACCATAGAATCGGGCGCCATTGTCATGGAACAGCTTCCTGTGCCCATCCATGTCGAGCAATGGACCCGCGACGGTGCGGAGCGCATTGACCACGTCACCGTAGCCTGATGCCGCCAGCAGCGCGACCGGCCAGTCGGAACCGAACATCACGCGGTTGATTCCGAATACGTCCAGTACGTGGGCGACATACGGCCTGAGATCCTCGGGCTCCCAGCTGGCGTGGTCGGCTTCCGTCACCATCCCCGAGAGCTTGCAGTAGATGTCCGGATAATTGCGCAATTCGGCAATCTGGCTGGCCCACGGCTCCATTTCGCCATTCGCGATGAAGGGCTTTGCCAGGTGGTTGACCACGGCCTTCAGCCCTGGCGTGCGTTTCACTGCCTCGACCGCGTGCGGAAGTTGCGGCGGCTTCGCAAGGATCTCGAAGCGGGTGCCTGTCTCGGCGGTGTGGGCCAGATTCCGCAGAACGCGCGGCTTGAGGATCCAGTCGTCCTCGTCCAGGTCCTGGAGCATCGGACGGAAGGACTTGAACCAGGGATTCTTCCGATAGTGGTCCAGGCGCATTGGAAAATCGTCGCTGTCCATGTCCAGCCAGCCGCAGACGCCAGCGACAAAGTCACAACTTTCGGCAATCGACAGAAGAAAGTCCGTTTCGGCCTCTGTGTCGGCCGCCTGGACGAGAATTGTCCGCGCGACACCCGCCTGCCTCAGGAGCGGCGCAAGATCCTCGGGCATGTAGTCGCGGAAGAGCTCCTTGAGATCCGGGGACATCCAGAAATAGTCTCCCCGTTCAATCTTCCAGAGGTGGTGATGGGTGTCAAGAATTGCACCGGGGCTCTGCAGCGGCCGCGGATCCCCGCCGATCCGGGCCAGCTGCGCGTTCAGATCGTAGACCCGTTGCATCGGCGCCCACCAGTCGCCCTCCTGGACCCATGGCACCAACTCCTGGTAGCCGTGCATGAATGCGTCCCATTCCTTCGCACGCGGCGTCTCCTCGAGGTAACGGCCGAAGTCACGGCGATAGTTGAAGTCGTCCTCAACCTGCAGGACCATGAAGAGGCGATTGCCGATCAGGTAAATGTTCTGTCCGAGCACGCCGTATGCAGCCATGCCGCGCATGATCTCGGGCCACACCTTCCCATGCCAGTCGCAGTACTCGCGAATGATTTCCGGGTCGCCCTTCAGATCCAGCGCGAAGGCGATCTCCTTCATGTTCGGTCCTCCCAGTGCGTCATGATGATGTCTGTCAGTTCGTTACGAGACGTCTCCGACTTGAGGCAGTCTCGCACGTTCTGGCCGTGGGCAATGATGGAGAAACGGTCGCAGAACCGGAAGGCATGATAAAGGTTGTGGGTCACGAACACACAGGAGACGCCGCTCTCGGCAAGGTCCCGCATGATGTTCAGAACCTTGTCGGTCTCACGGACGGACAGGGCCGAGGTCGTTCGTCCAGAAGCAGGATGTCGCGCTTGAAGTGCACGGCCCGGGCGATGGCTACTGCCTGCGCCTGCCCTCCGGAGAGCTCCTCGACCAGGATGTCGGGTGACGTGATGCCGGCAATCCGGTCATACTCCCCGAGAATATCCATCGCAGTCTCACGCATCTCCCTGGTCCGCATGAAGTCGAGCGCACCTGTCGGCTCCCGGCCCGCGAAGTTATTCCGCGCGATCGACATGGACTTCACCAATGCCACGTCCTGGTAGACCGTCTGGATTCCTGCTTCCTCCGACCGCTTCCGGGTCGAAATGTCGACGGGCTTCCCTTCGCGGCAAGACTGGCCCTTGTCGGGCAGAACAACACCCGAAAGCATCTTGATCAGGGTCGATTTTCCAGTGCCATTGTCGCCCAGATGCCCGACGACCTCATTCCGGCGCACCTCGAAGTCCACATCGATCAGCGCTACGACATGGCCATAGGACTTGCAGACGCCTTGCGCCTCCAGACACGGTGTGTCGTTTGCGCGAGCAGTGGCCGGAGCTCCGACGATCACGGTAGCACCCGTCATGTCAGCCTCCTTCCCGGCGTCAATATCGTTTCCGTACGGCCATGTTCAGCGTAACGCCGAAGACGATCATCATGCCGACGAACATATCGAGGTAGAACCCCGGGAGGCGCATCGGGATGATCACATCCTGCACCAGCTGCAGGAGGGCGGCGCCCAGGACGATCCCGATGACCGACCCTCGGCCGCCAAAGAGCGACAGGCCGCCCATGAAACAGACGGCGACAGCGAACAGCTCGATGAAGAGTTGCGGGTTGGTTTCGGCCTTGCTGGAGCGCGCTGTCCGAGAGATGGAAGAGGTCGCGGCGAGCACCGAGCCGAGTACGAACACCACTGTCATTGTTCAGGCCACGTCGATTCCCGCGAAGCGGGCCGCGCGTTTGTCGCCGCCGTCGGCAAAGAAATGGCTGACCATGAAATTTCGGTTCAAGAGCAGATGCGTGTTGGCGTCGAAGTCTCCTCTCGACAGGCCATCGCGCCCGACCTCGGCTGCGGCATCCGGAAACGGCGCGGTGCCGAGTCCGACGGCGCAACTCATACTCGGATTCGCGATCACCTGCTGCACTACACTTGCGGTCGCCTCCGCGCCAACCACGCCCTTTCTGATAACCTCGGAAGTCACGGACGCATGCCTCTGTCACGGATCATGGACACTGACGGAACCGCTGCCGAGATCAGGAGACCCAGAGGAACATGACCATCTCTGTCATTTCCCGCGTTGAAGTCGTGGAGTTTGCATTTCAGGTGCACAACCTGGGCGTTGCCGTGAAGCGGGGCGCGGCCGCGCACTATAGCGGCGCCACGCCCGGGGGTGCCGTCGAGTATGCGCCCGGCCAGATCGCAGAAATGTCCCGCTACGCCATCGCGATCGAGGCAGTTGACGGGTGCCGCGGAGAGTACGTCACACATTATGTGGGCACGCGTTCGGCGCTTGCCCAGACCCTCATGCTGGCGCCCATGCTGATCGGCCGTGACGCTGAGGCGCGCGAAGGACTCTTTGACGACATGAAGCGCGAGCTCCGCCAGTACGACCACATGGGGCAAGGCCCGATTGACATCGCGCTCTGGGACCTCGCCGGGAAGAAATACGGCATGTCGATCACGAGGATGCTGGGTGGATACCGCGAACGGCTACCCGCCTATGCCTCGACCTATCACGGCGACCGGAACGGCGGACTCGACAGCAAGGAAGCGTTTGCCGAGTTCGCACTCCAGTGTCTCGAGATCGGCTACCCCGCCTACAAGATCCACGGCTGGCACGAGGGCAACGCGCGGGAGGAAGCGGAAAACCTCCTCCATGTGCGGAAGGCAGTTGGCGACAGGATGGCGCTGATGCTCGATTGCGCCTGCGAGCTGCGGACTCTCGCAGACGCGATCTATGTGGGCCGTGCGTGCGACGATGCGGAATTCTTCTGGTACGAGGATCCGTATCGGGACGCGGGAACGAGCGCCCATGCCCACAGGATCCTGCGCGAAAAGATCCGGACTCCGCTCCTTCAGACCGAGCATGTCCGCGGCATTGAGCCGAAGGCCGATTTCGTGCTGGCCGGCGGGACGGACTTCCTCCGTTCCGATCCGGAATACGACATGGGGATCACCGGCGCGATGAAGATCGCCCATCTGGCCGAGGCGCTGGGCATCGACTGCGAGGTCCACGCCCCTGGCCCGGCCCATCGCGCGGTCATGAGCGCAATGCGGAACACGAACTACTACGAGGTCGCGCTGGTCCATCCCGACTGCGCCAACACAATTCCGCCGGTCTACGCCTGCGGCTACACCGACCAGCTTGACTGCATTGGAAGGGATGGCTGCGTGCCAGTGCCGGGGGGACCTGGCCTCGGGGTCACCTACGACTGGGATTTCATCAATGCGAATGCCCGGGAGCGACATGTATTCGGCGGGATCGGGATCCAAAAGGAATAGAAGAATGGGTTTGGCTGGAACGGAATTCTACCCACCCGCGAGACGGCGGCTGCGGCTCGGAATCGTCGGAGGCGGACGCGGCCTGGTCGGCTCCTGGCACATGATGGGCGCACGACTGTCAGACCGCTGGGACCTGATTGCGGGCGCACTCTCCGCGGACCCGGATGTCGCACGCGATACCGGCCGGGCGTGGATGCTGCGCGAAGATCGCATCTACACCGATTACGAAGCGATGGCGAAGGCGGAGGCCAGGCGGGGCGACGGTGTCGAGGCGGTCGTCATCGCGACGCCCAACTGGACGCATCGGCACATCGCGGAGACCTTCATGGACGCGGGGATCGATATCATCTGCGACAAACCAATGGCGATGACGCGCGAAGACGGCGACGCGCTGATCGAGCGGCAGAGAGAAACCGGGCTCGTCTTCGCAATCACCCATCCCTACACCTATCACCCCATGGTGCGGCAGGCGCATGAGATGGTGAAATCGGGCGCGATCGGCGAGGTGCGTCAGGCGCTTGTGGAATATGCGCAGGACTTTTCCACCGGTCCTGACGATCCGGACTTCCGCACGATGGCCTGGCGGCGTGATCCATCGAAGGTCGGCCGCGCCTCGGCCACCGCGGATATCGGCACCCACGCGCTTCAGGTGGTCGAATTCGTCTCTGGCCTGAGCGTTGGCCGGCTCCGGGCGGAATTCCACGTCTGCGGCGCGCCGAAGGCCATGGAAGACACGGCCTTCCTGAATCTCCGGTTCGAGAATGGCGCGCCGGGAACCATGTGGGTCACGCAAGCCGCACCGGGCAACTACTGCGGACTGCGGGTTCGCGTCTTCGGAGAGAAGGGCGGGCTGGCATGGGACCAGGAATTCCCCGATACGCTCGAGCACATGCCCTTCGAAGAGCCCCGGCAGACCATCATCCGTGGCCACGGCTCCGGTGTTCTGCCCTCCGCGGAACGCATGGTTCTCCTCCCTCGTGGTTGCGGGGGAGGCACTACCGATGCATGGGGCAACCTCTACACGGAGATCGCGGTCGCGGTAGAGGCTCGCCGGAATGGCGAGACGCTTCCGGAGGGTCTACTCGCCCTTCCTGATGTCCACACCGGAGCGCGTGGCGTCAATTTCATCAACGCCGCTGCGGACAGCCACGAGGCAGGTGGCGACTGGACAGATCTCGCGTAAGAGCCTGTCCGCGGATTCGAGGACAGGGATGCCGTTGGCCTTCAAGCGTTCCGCGGGAGTTTGCTGCCGGTCTTCCTCGCCGGGACATCTTGCAACGGCCTGCTCCCCCCAATGGACACCGCATACCGGCCACTGCCGGTTCCCGAGTGGTCTGCAACAGGCGGCAGCGGGGTCGCTCAGGCCGGTTTGCGCAGGAGGGCCTTCGTCGGCGGAGTACAGGTGCTGGGGCCGGTGGCAACATGCCATTTCCGGGCCCGGCCGGTGACCATCATCACATTGCGAGACTTCGGCCACATGTTCTCGAACTCGACGGGACCGGAAACCTTCCACGCAGTCAAGCCGAAAACTCTTGCAGGCTCCAACTCCAGCGCGACTCCCCGGGACGCAATCAAGCCGCCCGTGTCGCCGGCGTCCGCGGCAGAACTCTCGAGCATCAATAGACTTAACGGTTGGGACTTCTTCTGTGAACGAAGCGAGTCCGCGGCGCCGCCCCGCGACAACGCAAGCACGGTTCAGGCCGGACCCTCAATCTCAAGTTCCGCCAGCAGCACCGCCCATCCCGCGCCATGCATGTCCCGGTCCTCGCGATTCCCCTGAACGACCGGCCTCGGAAGACTGAACTTGACCACGCCGAGATCGGGAATTTCGAAGCGCTTCACGTTTGCCGGGTCGGATCGGAAGAGCGCCGCGACCCGCGCAGTGCCGAGGTCGCCGGCAACGAGTCGGAACCGATCCGGGCTTCCACAGAAAACGTCCAGCGTGACCCAGAAAGGTCCCGCATTCTTGGACCGGACCTTTTCGACGAGGGACCCCAGCGTTGCCATGTCAGAACCCGATGGTTTCCAGCCGGAAGGCCTCCATGGGGTTCGCCAGTTCCATTATGTGGTTCAGTGCAAATTCGTATGCGGGCTCTGCCGGTATCTCGGCTGGCGAAAAGGGAAAGGCGAAGGTCGGTTGCTCCTCTTGCTGCGTCAATGCGTGATGGAGGAGAAACGGATTGAGCATCTTTCCGATCTCCTGGGCGAGCTCGGGGCTCGGGGCCGTGACGATGCCAAGGACACCGACCTCCAGCGGGTCGGCGCCACGGCTCTCGAGAGCCCCGAGCGTAGCATTCCGCCCGATCTGGCGAAGCTCGATGGAGAAACCCTCCCGCGCAATCCCGATTTGCTCGGTTACGCGTTCGACGCAGCGCTCGGCAATCTCGGCGCACCACCGGTCCGAGTTGGCGACGTAGCGCTCGTCCCGGAGGAGCGCGAGGAGCAAACATCTGTGCCCGGACAACCGGGCTCCCTCGAGTTTGACCGTGTAGGCAGGTGACGGAATCCATTTCGACCCGACAACCCGGACCGAACCGTCGCCAAGGGCCTCGTATCGCGCATCGGTTACGTCGAGCCTCCCGCCTGGCTCGAAGAGCACGAAAGGATCGGTGTTCTCGTAGAGCATGTGGGCGAGTACAGACTGGGCCGTTGCCCACGCCCCGTCGGCCAGCGGGACCACCGTGAACCCGTCATCGTCCACATCCAGTTGAAGCACGCCGGACTGGGGTTTCGTTGCGGCGCAAAGCGCACCGCATTCTCCCACCTTCGCTCCGTGCCAGGCAGCTCCGGGATGATCGCCGCGCATCAGCGGCAGCGCGGAAATGATCGCCGTATCGGTGGCCCGCCCGGCAATGACGATATCGGCTCCCGTCGACAGCGCAGCGCCGATCTGCTCCGCCCCGGCAAGCGCGACAATGTTGGTACAAGCGTCAATCCGTTCAGGCGAGACCTCCGGGGCAGGGTGAAGAGGTGAAATGCGGTTATCGGCGAGGGCGGCGCACACGGAATCCGCGCTCTGATCGGACTTGAGCACGGCAATCCGCGCCCGCAGGCCGGTCTCCTCGAGGATCTCGAGAGTGATATCCACCATCCAGTCCGCCATGCCGCCCGTGCCGCAAGTGCCCGCGGTGCCAAGGACCAGCGGAACGCCAGCCCGCTCCCGCGCCTCGATCAGGCCCGACCACTCGGCCTTGGTGGATGCCCGCGCATACTTGGAGACGCCCTTACCCAGATAGAAGGGCCCGCTATCCGTGGAGCCGCCGTCGATCGCGATCAGATCGGGCTTCGCCTCGACGCCCCGTTTCAATGCGGCATGGTCATAGCCGAGCCCCAATGCGCCGCTCGGAATCAGAATTCGGGTCACGGCTCAATCCGGAACCACATCGGGCCTCTTCAACAATCCGCGCAGGAGATACGGCGCCAGGAATCCGGCAATCGCCGCGATCCAGAGCCCGACTGCGATCGGGGAGGAGAACAGGTACACCGGGTCGCCATCCGACAGCACCATCGCGCGACGAAGAGCGTCCTCCATATTGTTTCCGAGCAGAATTCCGAGGATGATCGGCACGGTGGGCACGTCGACCTTTCGCAGCACCCAGCCCAGCACGCCGAAGGCGATCATCAGCAGCAGGTCGAAATGGCTCCCGGAAAGCGAGTAGATCCCGACAAACGAAATCATCGTAACTCCCGGCAGCAGGAGCCCGGGCGGGACCTGCAGTATCCGGACGAAAATCTTCACCATCGGGACGTTCATCGCCAAGAGGACGAAATTGGCGATCAGCAGCGTGGCGATCAGCCCCCAAACGACATCCGGCCGGTCGGTGAAGAGCGTAGGTCCGGGAGTAATGTTCAGGGTCAAAAGCAGCGCCAGCAGGACCGCGGTGGTGCCCGATCCCGGAACGCCGAGGGTCAGCATCGGTACCAGCGCCCCGCCGGCGGCGGCATTGTTGCCCGCCTCGGGAGCCGCAATGCCCCGCGGGACCCCCGTGCCGAACCCGCCTTTCGGACCGGCGATCGACTTCTCTGACATGTAGGCCAGGAAGCTGCCCAGCGAAGCCCCCGCTCCTGGCAGAATGCCCGCGATGAAGCCGACGAAGCTGGCGCGGACCATCGTCCAGCCGCAACCGACAATGTCCTTTATCGGCACTGTCACGCGGTCGAACTTCACACCGATCGAGGAGCTCTTGCCATGGGTCTCAATGAAGGAGAAGACTTCCGCGACGGCGAATAGGCCGACGATGGCGACGAGGAAGTCGACACCATCCATGAGATGCAAATTTCCGTATGTGAACCGCGGCATGCCAGTGGCATTGTCGAGCCCGATCATGGCGATGCCGAGGCCAATGCAGGAGGCGAGCGCAGCCTTTGCCTGGCTCTTGGATGCAAGCCCCCCGAGGGTGGAGAATGCCAGCAGATACAGCGCAAAATACTCGGCAGGACCAAACAGGTAGGCCACGTTGGCCAGCACCGGCGCGAGCAGCATCAGGCCGATGGTGGCCAGGAACGCTCCTACGAAGGACGCGACGCCCGAGAGCACCAGCGCATCCCCTGCCCGCCCAGCCCTGGCCATCGGGTACCCGTCCAGCGTCGTCATCAGCGCGGGCTCATCCCCCGGAATGTTGAGGAGGATGGACGAGATCCGGCCGCCATACATGGCCCCGTAATAGACCGAAGTCATGAGCACCAGAGCGGAGGTCGCGTCAAGCCCGAGCGCAAATGTGAGCGGTATCAGAATCGCAACGCCATTCGAGGGGCCGAGCCCCGGCAAGGCGCCGATTATGGTGCCGAGAAAGCAGCCAATTACCGCCAGAATCAGGGTCGTGGGCGAGAAGGCAATGGAGAAGCCGAGCGCGAGATTGGAGAGAAGGTCCGCCACGGCGCTACATCCAACCCCGCGGGATCGGCTGCAGACCCAATCCCAGCAGATACTTGAAGAGAACGAACAGGCCCACGGAGAGCCCGAAGCCGGTAATCGCCGCAGCGGCCTTCTTCGGCTTGATCTGATAGCTCAGGATGCTGGCCGCAATTGCCGTGGGAATCAGAAATCCGAGTGGCTTGAGGGCCAGGGCAAAGAGGATGAGCACGAGCAGCGAGAGGCCCAGCGAAAGCAGGGTCCGCAATACCGGCCACTCCGGCTCCTTGTCCGGCCGGAACACGATCATCCCGCCGCACAGAGTGGCGACGGCTCCGATGAGGACCGGAAATGTCTTGGACCCGACCGGGTCCGACATGAAGCTGGACTGAATTTGCGTGGCGCTCGCGATATACGCGAGCGCCACCAGAATCACGACCAGTCCGAATACCCGGTCGCTCATCGCGACAATCCTACTGGATGACGCCGATTTCCCGGCTCAGCGCCTCGGTGGAGGCAACCACACCGTCGACCCACTCCTGGAAATCGTTTCCGACCTTGGTGAACGGCGCCAGCCCGTTGGCGACCATGGCCGCCTGCCATTCGTCGCTGTCCGCCACCTGCTGAAGCCGCTCAGCCCATGTCTGGAACGCCTCGTCCGAAATATCCTTGGGGACATAGAGACCACGCCAGTTTACCGCGACCACGTCAATCCCCTGCTCCACGGCCGTGGGAATCTGTTCGAAGCCCGGCACGCGCTCCTCCGTCAGAACTGCCAGCGCCCGAACATCGCCTGATTTCAGGAATCCGACGATCTCCGACATGTCGCCGGTCATCGCCTGAGTGAAACCGCCAATGGTCTGCGTAATCGCATCTGCGCCGCCATCGACGCCGATGTATTTCACGGCCCGGATGTCGTCGAAGCCAGCCGCCTTGAGCACCTGGAGCACCTTGAGATGATCAAATCCTCCTGCGGCAGAACCGCCAGCGAAGGACACGGAAGACGCGTCTGCCTTGATTGCCTCAATGAGATCGCCGAGCGACTCGAGGGGGCTGTCCGAGGCCACCACAATCACGCCGGGGTCGGCCCCGATCGCGCCGACGAAGCGAACCATGTCGGCAGTCATGCCACCGTAGGCATTCTGCGCCAGCCTGGTCGCCGTCGCCTGGGATGCGGCAACGATCAATTCCTCGTCGTCGCCGCGCTCATTCACAACGTGGGAGAAGGCAAGCCCGCCGCCGCCGCCGGCCATGTTGGTCACCTGGATCGGCTTGTCCACCGCGCCGATGTCATGCATCGTCTTGCCAATCTGGCGGCAGGTGAAATCCCAGCCTCCACCCGGATTGGCCGGGGCAATGCATTCCGCGGCAAGGGCGGGCCCGCCAACAACGATCGAAAGGGCGGCAACGCCGACCGCCCTTTGCCAATGAAGCTTCATGAATTCTCCTCCTTGGAACATAGCTTTCGTCCACCCGCTTCTACCGGATCACCAGGCCCATCACAAGTGGAAACCGCTTGCCTCCCGAACCCGACGCGTCGGGCAGGAGGTGCGCCGAACGAAACGCCGCAAGGAAGAATTCCACCCACGCCTGCAAGCGCCTGAACCGTTTCGCCGGTGGCGGGCCGCGCAATCGCGCCGCAAGTGCTGCCGATTTCCCTGGCGACGATCACCCGGACGCCGAGTTCCGCAATCACGCACAGCGTATTGCTGCCTCTCCTCACTGAGGGGTCGAACGCCAGGAGTCGCGGGGTTGCCGATTCGAACCCGCATCACGGGCAACGCCCGGCATCGACACCGAGGGATGCAGCAAGAATTCCGGAGCCGGTATGCCGAATCATTTCTGCTCCAGGCGGGCATAGGCTCGAGGCCCCCCTCGCAAGCCGCATCGAACCTGCGCCAGCCGATGAGGGTTCAGGGCCGAGACCACTACGAGCCTGGAGCGCTCCACTCTCCATCGCCCGCCAACGGGGAGCTCGAAGGATGCGGCAGCCGCTCGAGCGCCGCTCCTTCGGGCAGTCCCCCGGGGCCACATATGCGGTCACCACGCGCTCCGTCCGGTCCGCCTGCTCCACGGACGTTCCGTGTCCAATTGCGCGGCGCAACCCGACGCGACCACCGAATTGCCAGCGGCCGCACAAACCGCCAGCAGCCATGACAAGCGCAATCTCGAACCCTGCATCAAGAGAAACTGTTGAGATCCGCCGCAGTCCGTTCCAGCGTCTGTGACCCGCGCGGGCCCGGCAGGATTCAATTCCTGGCGGCAAGCCCCGGGTAGGACGCAAGGATCTTGAACCGGTCCGGCCGATCGAGATTCGCCAGATCCGGCTTGCAGGCGAGAATCCTCTTCAGGTCGCCCCATTCGCCTGTCGTGCTGTAGACCATCGACTGTACGCCCAACTCCCTGCAAACAGGGATCTCCGAGAGGTCATCGACTCCAAGCTCAAACTCCACGATGTCGGCGTTGTAGTCGGCAATTGCAGCAGACAAGGACGGATACTTCCACCGAGCTGCCATCAGCCTCGCCTCTTTCGTGAACGCCCGCATGCGCCGCATGGTTGCCGATTTCTCGCAGGAGAAGAACACTTCGCTCAGCATTCCCCGCGCGTTGACTTCCTGTAGAACCCTCTCCAGATCGGCATCCTTGATCTCGATGTACAGCCCTGCCCGTCCCGGCGATCCCTGCGCAAGGTCGAGCAACTCGCCCAGCGCCGGCACACGCTCCCCCGCGAACATGTGCGAAAACCAGCTGCCTGCATCCAGCTGCCGCAGCCTTGCATAGGGCAGCTCCGCAACGGCACCTTTCCCACGAGTCGTGCGGTCCACCGAAGCGTCGTGGAGCACCACGAGCTGTCCGTCTGCCGTCGTGCGGATGTCCACCTCGACATAGTCGAAGCACTGGTCAAAGCAGATGCGCGCGGCGGCGAGCGTGTTTTCCGGAGCAAGATGGTTGGCTCCCCGGTGGCATACGAGTGCGGGAGAGCGGGAGTCCGTTCGCCTTGAAGGCTTCAGGCACTCAGGCCGATTCGAACAGATTCCAAGAACGCCCATGCCGGATACGGCATCCAGCACTTCCCGACGATCTTCGTGCCATAGCACGACCGCCATGCCCGCCATTTCGCACTGCTCGATGAGTTCCCGGGTCACCAGCTTGTGCGGCGCTGGCCCGGCAAGGCGCCAGCAAAGATGCAGGATGTCCGGGGTTGCGCACGCGCTGTATTCGAATGGGTCGACGCCGCTCGGCACCAGCACCGACAGCGGATAAGGACAATCCGTCGCGCGAAGCCCGGCGATCCAATCGGCGCGAAACGACCCGATTGCCGCGAAGGTAAATTTCCTGTCCGCGAGGATATCCCGGGATGCCTCTGCAGCTCCCGTCGACTTCGCTTCTATGTAAAGCCCGGCACCGCATTCTTCCGCGAGAGAAACGGCATCCTCCAGCCGGGGAATCGTGTGGCCGCCAAGGAGCGGGGTCGACTGGATTTCCGGCCAGGAGGCCCCGGCAACACTCAGGGAGCGCCCGGTCGTCCGAATGAGGTCATCATCGTGGGAGATGACCGCCACGCCATCCGCCGACAATCTGACATCCAGTTCCCACATTTCCGCAAACAATTCCGAAGCGAGCTTGAAGGCCGCAAGTGAATTCTCCGTCTCGTAGTCGCTGGCGCCGCGATGCGCGATCGCCAGCGGAAGATGCATGGTGCCCGATCCGGGCCAACCAAATCGCTGCATCCACTGTTGATTGAAACTCACGGGTGGATCGCCTTTCTGGAATGAGGTCGCAACGGCCTGCGGATTGACAGGTGCAACGGCTGGTCCCGGAAGTTGCTCGTCGTGCCGAAGGGAAATTCACACCGGTGCGGCAACCTGGATCCGCACGGTTCCCTTGGCAGCGGACACGCTTCCGGACACGCGCTTGCGAGACGAACGGCGCGGCTCAGCATACGGTGCACGACTTGACCGTCAACTGCCAGGCACATCCGCGACCGAGCGAGGACGCCGAGCCTTTCACGGAAGACAACACCGGACACGTGCCATCGTGGATGCAGTGCGTCCGTCTCGCACTGTACGCGGCGGACGCCGGATACCCACCATCCCAGTGCATGCGCGCTCACGGTCGCTGTAGGTGGCCTGCTTGGGTGTTCCGCGCACAAGCCCAGATGGCTGCTCATGCCGCGGTCAATTCCCCGGAAGCGCTCGAAGGGTGCGGATGCGTCCCGGATCAAGACGGGGAACTCCGCATGCCCGGAAGGCAAGGCTGCCGCGCGGAAACCGGCCGAATTCGTCGGGGCATGTCGCAGCGATACTGCCCGTCGTCCGGGATTCCGCATTCCCGAGAGTCCGATTGGCGGCGCCATCCGAGGACAGGCATTACGCTTCAATGACTTGCAATTCCGCAAGATCTGATCAGTTTCAACAGGCGGGGATCCGTGTGGCGCGGCAGGGGACGACCGAATCCCGGGTGTTCAACCGCCGGGACACTTGGCCCGGTGACCGTTCCGCGTGCCTCGCGCGGGTTGTGAAACTATCGAGATCGGTCTATCGGTTAGGACATCGCCGAGCGCCGACGCCGGAGGGAGAATTCCAAAATGCTCGCAAACGCCCTCGAATCCAGGCTCCGCGACATGCTCGGAGACCGCCTGAACCTCTCCAGGGCAGAACTGGATCGCCACAGCAGGGACGAAGCCTATATGCCGCCAGCGTCCCCCGACGCGGTCGTGTTTCCGGAGACCAAAAGCGAGGTCTCCGGGATCCTGCGGCTGGCGAGCGAGTACCGGGTTCCGGTTGTCCCGTTCGGCGTCGGGACTTCCCTTGAGGGCCACGTGATCCCTGCCCGGGGCGGTATCTCGCTGGACACTTCGCGCATGAATTCGATACTCGACGTCCATGTGGAAGACCGGGACGCGGTCGTGCAGCCCGGGGTCACAAGGCGTCAGCTCGACCAGCACCTGCGCGACACGGGCCTGTTCTTTCCGGTGGACCCCGGTGCTGACGCGACCTTGGGCGGAATGGCGGCGACGCGCGCCTCCGGAACCAATGCGGTGCGCTATGGGACCATGCGCGAGAATGTCCTCGCGCTTGAGGTGGTGCTCGCCAACGGAAGAATCATCCGCGCCGGCGGACGGGCACGGAAGTCCTCGTCCGGCTACGACTTGAGGAGCCTCATTGTCGGCTCGGAGGGGACGCTTGGCGTCATCACGGAACTCACCCTCCGGCTCTATGGGCGGCCGCAGGCCGTCGCCTCGGGCGCCTGCTTCTTCAAGACGCTCGAGGGCGCGGTGCAAGCGGTGATCGAGACCGACCTGATGGGGATTCCGGTCGCCCGCATCGAGCTGATCGATGAAGTCCAGATGCGGGGTGTGAACTTGTATTCAGGCCTCGGCTGCCCGGAGACCCCCGCCCTCTTCCTGGAGTTCCACGGCACGGAAGCGGGCGTCGCGGAGCAGGCGGAACTGTTCGCCGCAATCGCGGAGGGCTGCGGCGGCACCGGGTTCCAGTGGGCGACTGCCGCCGAGGACCGGAACCGGCTGTGGCGAGCACGGCACGACGCCTTTTACGCCTGCAAGACACTTCGTCCCGGGGCGGAAGGATATGTGACCGACGCCTGCGTGCCGATTTCCAGGCTCGTCGAATGCGTCCTGGAGACCAGGAAGGAAATCGAGGAAGCCAAACTGCTCGCTCCCCTGATCGGGCACGCAGGAGACGGGAATTTCCACCTCACGATTCTCATCGATCCGGAGAGTGAGGAGGAACTCGCGAAAGCGAAGGACCTGGCGGACCGGCTGGCCGAGCGTGCCCTCGAAATGGGCGGAACGGTGACGGGCGAGCACGGCATCGGTTCCGGCAAGCGAAAGCACATGCTGGCCGAGCACGGCGAGGCCTGGGCGGTCATGGGCGAGATCAAGCGCGCTCTGGACCCGCTGAACATCCTGAACCCGGGAAAGATCGTTGCGGAGCCGGAGCCGCAATAGCGGATCCGGCTGACTGGGGGGACTTGACCCGGCGGCCGGGCAAAGGCGCGGCTAAGCGGCTTCCCGGGCCCCGCCCGTCCGCAACCGGAACTCTTCAAGAAGCGCGGACCGGTCCTCTTCCGCTTCTCGGACGGCCTTCTCCTTCACATGCCCAAAGCCGCGAATGGAAAGGGGAAGCTCCGCGATCGAGACGGCCGCGGCATGGTTCTCGGGCGCCAGCTGATCGAGAATCTCCTCCATCAACGCCTCGTACTCACGGATGAGCCGGCGTTCCATGCAGCGCTCCGCCGTCCGGGAAAACGGGTCCAGCCACGTTCCGCGGATTCGTCTCATCGCCGCGAGGAGGCGGAACACCGGAATGATCCACTCGCCGAATGTCCATTTCCGAATGCGTCCCGAGCCATCCGGCCGGGCAAGAAGCGGCGGAGCGAGGTGGAACTTCAGCCGGGTCCCGGCACCGAACCGCCGCCGGACCTGCGCACGGGTCTCAAGATGCAGCCGCGCGACTTCATACTCGTCCTTGTAGGCCAGAAGCTTGAAGTAACCCTTCATCACCGCTTCCCGAAGCCCCTGCTTGCCAGGAGCAAGCCGCGTCTCCGCCTCCGAAGCACGCTCGATGAGTTCACGAAACCGGCGGGCGCACGCTGCATCCCGCGACTCAAGCAGAAATGCTTCGCGCAACGCCAGCCCGTCAGCAATACCGTCGTCCGTCCCGCGCTCCGGCCCCAAGAGCCGGGTCACCGCGTCCGGCTCCGCAACTGCACAGCGCCCGATCTCGAATGCCCTGCAATTCGCCTCCACCAAGACGCCGTTGACCTCGATTGCGCGGAGCAGCGCCTTGCGCGAAAGCGGAATGATTCCCCCCTGCCAGGCGGCGCCAAGCACTACCGTGTTGGCAAAGACCGAATCGCCAAGCAGGCGTTCCGCAATCCCGGTGGCATCCAGCAACGCGGTTTTCGCGGCGTGGGCACGTATCTGCCGAATCAACCGCTGGGTCGGCAGATACAGGTCGGGGTCGGCCGCGAATTGACCGGTTGGAGCGGCATGGCTGTTGCACACCGCCACGCTTCGCGCGGGATCAAGCGTGGAAAGGGCTGCCGGCGAGCCCGCCACCACCAGGTCACCGGCGAGAACACCGTCCGCTTCCCCGGCGGCGAGGCGGATGGCATCGATATCCGCGGGCTTCCCTGCGATCCTGCAATGAACCAGCACGGCGCCACCCTTCTGCGCGAGGCCCGCCATCTCCATGACGCCGGCACCCTTGCCCTCGAGATGCGCGGCCATGGCGAGAAGGGCTCCGATGGTCACCACACCGGTGCCGCCAATGCCGGAAACAATCAGGTTCCACGGGCGCTCCAGCGGCGGGAGCGAGGGTTCCGGCAGAGAGGGAAGCTCGAT
The DNA here is from genome assembly GCA_965222665.1 of Rhodobacterales bacterium. Taxonomy (GTDB): domain Bacteria; phylum Pseudomonadota; class Alphaproteobacteria; order Rhodobacterales; family CAZPXZ01; genus CAZPXZ01. The sequence goes on along the minus strand of CBDCUM010000012.1, from coordinate 1,175,174 downwards.
GCGTGCGGGCGCCGACGCAGCCGCCCGCGGATCCCCTCCAATCACCGAAACGAAGCTCGGACAGAAGCCGTCCAGACAGGAATAGTCCTTGTTGCATGAGGACTGGTCGATCTCGCGCTTGCGGCCGAACGGCGTCTCCTTGGGGAGAATCGCAACGCAATTCGAAGCAGCGCCGCAATCGCCGCAGCCTTCGCAAACCAGCTCATTGATGAAGAGCCGCCGGTCAGGGTCAGGAAAGGTCCCCCTGCGGCGGCGGCGGCGCTTCTCGGCAGCGCATGTCTGCTCGTAGACGAGCAGACTCACGCCGGGCACTTCGCGGAGTTCCCGCTGGACGCGATCGAGATCCCGCCGGTGATCGAACGAACAGCCTGCCGGAAATTCCGACTTGCCAAGCCGGTCCGGATCATCCGAGACCACGGCAATGCGGTCTACTCCCTCCGCGCGGCAAATTTGCGCAACGCGCGCGGCCGTCAGGCCGCCATCATTCGCCTGGCCGCCGGTCATCGCGACGGCGTCGTTGAACAGGACCTTGAAGGTCATGGAAACCCCGGAGGCGAGCGCCGCCCGAACGGCCATGCTGCCGGAGTGGTTGAAGGTCCCGTCGCCCACGTTCTGGAAAACGTGCTGACGGTTCGAGAACGGGGCCTCCCCTACCCAGTTTGCCCCCTCCCCGCCCATATGGGTGAAGCCCTCCGTGCTTCGGTCCATCCACTGCACCATGTAGTGGCAACCAATTCCGGCGTAGGCGCGGCTTCCCTCGGGAACCCTTGTCGAGGAGTTGTGTGGACAGCCCGCGCAGAACCAGGGATTGCGCAACGCGATCGGCTCCACGAGACGCGCCTGCGCCGCATCGAGGGACCGGCGCCGTTCCCGGACCGCATCATCCGCTATCCCGCGATCCTCCAACTGTCGCGCCAGCCCGATGGCAATCCCGACCGGATCCAGGGCCATGGCAGCAGAAAACAGGGTCGCGCCGGAGCGGTCCCGCTTGCCCACGACCATCGGGGCTGCACGCCCGTAGAGCACTTCCTTGACTTCGGTCTCCAGGAGGGCACGCTTTTCCTCGACCACAACCAGGTGCTCGAGGCCGGACGCAAATTCCCGCATTCCCTCTGGCTCGAGTGGCCAGACCATGCCCACCTTGTAGGCCGAGATTCCGAGCAAGCGCGCCCGCTCCCCGTCAATTCCGAGGAGGTGGAAGGCGTGCACCACGTCCAGCCAGGACTTTCCGGCGGCAACGACGCCGAAGCGCGCACCGGGATCGCCAAATCGCCGCGCATCCAGGTGGTTCTGCCGCGCGAACGCCGCTGCGGCAAAGCGCTTGTACCCGTGCATGCGGGCTTCCTGGGCCTGGGGCGAATCGCCCAGGCGTATCGACAGCCCACCCTCCGGAAACGGGAATCCGTCCGGATTCTCGTAATGGCAGCGATGGGGATCGCCATCGACCACCTCGGTCGCCTCGACGGTGTCCTTCAGGCATTTCAATCCGACCCAGCAGCCCGAATACCGGCTGAGTGCCCATCCCGCATGTCCGTAATCCAGAACCTCCTGTACGCCGGCAGGCGCCAGAATCGGCATCATGGCATCCACGAGTGCCATCTCCGACTGATGGCAGGTGGTGGAGGATTCTGCCGTGTGATCATCGCCGAGCGCGCAAACCACCCCGCCCCGCGGCGCGGTGCCAGCGAAATTTGCATGGCGGAAGACATCCCCGGAACGGTCGACGCCCGGACCCTTGCCATACCAGAGAGCGAATACGCCTTCGTGGCGACCCTCTCCCCGCAACGCGGACTGCTGTGTACCCCAGATCGCGGTCGCCCCGAGATCCTCATTGATGGCGGGATTGAATACGATCCCTTCCGCGGTGTATTCCCGCTCCGCCCTTCGGATGTTCGTGTCCACCGCTCCGAGCGGCGATCCCCGGTAGCCCGTGACATAACCGGTGGTGTCCCAGCCAGCCCTTCGGTCCCGCTCCTTCTGCGCAAGGGGAAGCCGCACCAGGGCCTGAACTCCGGAGAGCAGAACCTCGCGCTGCTGCACATCAAACCGGTCCGAAAGACGGACATCCCGAAGCGACATCGAATGCTCCTCCCGGGCAAAGTATAGCGCTGCGCCTGTCGCCGAATTCGAGGTTGTACCCGGCCTCGGGAGCCCGGTTCGCAGCGATTCCTGCCTCCTCGCCGGCCTCCGGGCCGTACGGACATGCGGTGTTCCGTCCAGCGGGTTGCAGATCCGTTCCTCACAGTCAGGCGGGCCGAATTTAACTGGGCATCACGTCCCCGTGGCGGTGCACGGCACGGGAATTTCCGCCGCCTCGGAAAGTACCAGGGACCCGGCTTCTACCCCCGGGGACACGCACGCGTGCCGCCGTGTGTGCAAGCGCTGGGTCCGGGACAAAGCCTGTGATTTGCCGGTTTCGAATGGAAGGCAGCCACTCCGCGCCCTCCGGCTACGGGGTGCCCGTGAGCCGCAATCGGATCCCCCGCGACGGAGGCCGCCGGGGACGCATCGCTCAGCGACCATCCGATGCGTCCCGAACCCCGTACGGGGGATGGCGGCAGTGGCGTTCCCCTTCCCGCCTATCGAGCCGTTCAGCGAGGATGAGATCGAGGCCATCCATCTCCCTTGCCGGTAGGTCCTTCGCGATACCGGAATCCGAATTCTCGGCGTGGAATCACGCCGGACCCTTGCTGCAGGAGGAACAAGACCCGCCGATGATGCAGTTGTACGGTGAGGCTCTTGCAATGCGGCTTTCTGAGCCGATTTTAGGGTCGATTTCCTGGGGGTTCTCTTGGCGGGGCCGGCGCTTTCTCTAGTCAGATCATGGAGTTGCCTTGCAACATGATGGAACGAAGGGAAAGAGCCGATGTCCCCGAAGAATATTCCAGCGCGTTACTGGCGCGGGTTTCAACCGGAACTGTTTGAGGCGCTGGAGACAGAGCTTGGGCCTCTTGGCGCACGACATGAGCGGCTCATCCAGGTCTTCGAGTTTGTCTTGGTCGAGAAGTTTCTCTGGTCCAGACGAGCTCCGGGCCGTCCAGCGAAGGATCGTGTCGCGCTGGCGCGCGCCTTCCTTGCGAAGGCGATGTTCGGCCTGCCGACGACCCGTGCTCTGATCGAGCGGCTGGAAGTCGACAGCAAGCTCCGGCGCCTGTGTGGCTGGTCTTCGGTGCGCGTGGTGCCGAGCGAGACGACCTTTTCCCAAGCCTTCGCCGAGTTTGCGTTGCGTTCACTGCCGGGCCGGTTGCATGAGGCGCTGATCGAGCGAACTCCCGGCGATCAACTTGTCGGGCAAATCGCTCGCGATGCAACCGCGATCGAGGCACGGGAGAAGCTGGCCCCCAAGCCGCTGGAGACGCCGAAGCGCAAGCGGGGGCGGCCGCGCAAGGGGGAGGAGCGGCCCAGGGAGCCGAGCCGCCCTGAGCGCCAGCCGTCAATGCCGCTTGCCGGAATACTGGCGGAGTTGCCGCAGGCCTGCAATGTGGGCAGCAAGCGCAACGCAAGGGGACACCAGGTTTCCCGGACCGGGTACAAGCTGCACATCGATGCCGCCGACGGCGGCATCCCCGTGAGCTGCATCCTGACATCCGCATCCGTGCACGACAGCCGAGCAGCGATTTCCGAAGGCGGAGATTACCGCGGCACGGGTCGACAACCTGCACGACCTGATGGACAGGTCCCAAGAGTACGACTCAATATTCGATTTCCTCTGAATTGTGTTTTTCTGGCAGTAAGTTAGGATCTTGCGACCCGGCGCATCATGAAGCACGCGGCCAGCTTCGTCCAGGCCAGCTTCCCAGCGCCACGAACGCGGCAGACGCGAAGGGCGACATACCTGCTAGGCCACCAAACTGTGCCTGCAGCCAGTCGATGTGCTCCGACAGGAGCCAGGGAAAGCCCCCGGCCGCTTGAATCGGATTGTCCGGCAATTGCGACAGCCACCACGAAACTCTCATGCTGATCGGTTAGATCTTGCACCCCCGGACATGAATATGCTGGCTGGTCCGGGCTCGGCGCGATTTGCGGGAGGGGTGCGTGTCGTGCGATTTCACGACTTGCGGGGCTATTCTGGTTGGGGGAGACGGAACCGAGAACGATGTCTTAGTGTTGGCTTTTGACCACGTCACGAAACTGTTCCGGATGGCCTGGCATCGAACCCCTGGAAGTATCCGGCTGCCTGGCAGTCGAGAACGAACGGCAAAACGACCGCAGGGACGCCATCCGGCGCCGCTGCGAGTGCTCCCCCGGCCCTCCATTCCGTCTCCCGCCTGTTGTTTTCTCCAGAGGAGATGGAGCCATGATGAATGACGCGCTGCATGTTGTCCACCCCCGTGCCGCGGGGCTTGACGTGCACAAGATGGAGATCACCGCGACGGTGCGTCTTTGCGACGGGCCTGGCGAGCCGGTCTGCGAGACGAGGAGCTTCAGCGCCTTGCCGCCGGGCCTTGAGGAGCTTGCCGGTTGGCTGGTGGAGCATGAGGTTTCGGCTGCGGCAATGGAAGGCACTGGCGTGTACTGGCGCGCGCCATGGGACCGGCTGAGCGAAGCCGGGATCGAAGCGCAGCTGCTGCATGCGCAACACGTGAAGCAACTCCGTGGTCGCAAGACTGATGTCGAGGACAGTCGCTGGCTGGCGCGAGTGTGTCAGTTCGGACTGGGCCGTCCGAGCCTGGTGCCGGATCGGACCTTCCTTGCGTTGCGCTCTCTCAGCCGCCATCGGCGCAGCCTGGTCCAGGAGCGGGCACGGGTGCGCAACCGGGTGCAGAAAGTGATCGACCGCGCTGGCGTGCGGATCGGCGGCATCATCAGCGACGTATTCGGCGTCAATGGCCGGATCATGCTGGACGGCCTGATCGCCGGCGATCCCCGGGACGTGATCCTGGGCCGGCTGTCGCACCATGTTCGCGGCAAGCTCGTGGCTCTCGGCAGTGCCCTGTCCTTCGCGCTTGCCGATTGGGAGCGCGCAATGCTCCAGGATCTGGTGACGGCCGAAGCCGCACTTCAGATCCGGCTGCACGCGGTTGAGGCGATGATGCTGGAACGCCTTGAGCCCCATCGGGAGGCGTTGGAGATCCTGCAGACGATGCCCGGCATCGACCGGGTGGCCGCTGCCTCGATCCTGGCCGAGACCGGTCCCGACATGAGCGTGTTCGGCTCCGCCCAGGCTTTCGCCGCATGGGCCGGCCTGTCTCCCGGCAACAACCGGACCGCCGGCAAGCGCCGCCACGGTGCCACCCGAAAGGGCTCCCGGCACCTGCGCGCCACCCTCGTCGAAGCCGCGCATGCCGCCGCAAAAACCAGCAACTGCCAGTTCGCTGGCTTCACCAGGAGCATTGCTGCACGGCGCGGACGCAAGCGGGCTCTGGTCGCCACCGCGCACAAGATCGCACGGATCCTGTACATGATGCTGCGCGATCGCGCACCCTATCGCGATCCCGACACCAACTATGAGGCGTTGATGGTGAACCGCAACGCCTCTCGGTGGTTACGCCAGCTCGGTCAGTTCGGCATCCTCGAACCCCGTGGCGACGGAAGCCTCCGCGTGAACTGGGATACCCTCAAGGCAGCGCCCAAGCGCGCTTGATTACAGCGCCGAGCGCAATAGGGCAACAACAGCCAACCGGATTTCGCCAGGGGTTGACGACCGGCAAGCTTGCCCGCGCACGGATACCATGTTGCGCTACAACGCAAAATATTTCGCCTCCGCCAGAGGCCCGCCCGGCAGCCGTCGCCGCGCTGAACCCGGACCAGCGAGAGCATATTCACGGCAAACTCTCATGCTGATCGGTTAGATCTTGCACCCCCGGACATGAATATGCTGGCTGGTCCGGGCTCGGCGCGATTTGCGGGAGGGGTGCGTGTCGTGCGATTTCACGACTTGCGGGGCTATTCTGGTTGGGGGAGACGGAACCGAGAACGATGTCTTAGTGTTGGCTTTTGACCACGTCACGAAACTGTTCCGGATGGCCTGGCATCGAACCCCTGGAAGTATCCGGCTGCCTGGCAGTCGAGAACGAACGGCAAAACGACCGCAGGGACGCCATCCGGCGCCGCTGCGAGTGCTCCCCCGGCCCTCCATTCCGTCTCCCGCCTGTTGTTTTCTCCAGAGGAGATGGAGCCATGATGAATGACGCGCTGCATGTTGTCCACCCCCGTGCCGCGGGGCTTGACGTGCACAAGATGGAGATCACCGCGACGGTGCGTCTTTGCGACGGGCCTGGCGAGCCGGTCTGCGAGACGAGGAGCTTCAGCGCCTTGCCGCCGGGCCTTGAGGAGCTTGCCGGTTGGCTGGTGGAGCATGAGGTTTCGGCTGCGGCAATGGAAGGCACTGGCGTGTACTGGCGCGCGCCATGGGACCGGCTGAGCGAAGCCGGGATCGAAGCGCAGCTGCTGCATGCGCAACACGTGAAGCAACTCCGTGGTCGCAAGACTGATGTCGAGGACAGTCGCTGGCTGGCGCGAGTGTGTCAGTTCGGACTGGGCCGTCCGAGCCTGGTGCCGGATCGGACCTTCCTTGCGTTGCGCTCTCTCAGCCGCCATCGGCGCAGCCTGGTCCAGGAGCGGGCACGGGTGCGCAACCGGGTGCAGAAAGTGATCGACCGCGCTGGCGTGCGGATCGGCGGCATCATCAGCGACGTATTCGGCGTCAATGGCCGGATCATGCTGGACGGCCTGATCGCCGGCGATCCCCGGGACGTGATCCTGGGCCGGCTGTCGCACCATGTTCGCGGCAAGCTCGTGGCTCTCGGCAGTGCCCTGTCCTTCGCGCTTGCCGATTGGGAGCGCGCAATGCTCCAGGATCTGGTGACGGCCGAAGCCGCACTTCAGATCCGGCTGCACGCGGTTGAGGCGATGATGCTGGAACGCCTTGAGCCCCATCGGGAGGCGTTGGAGATCCTGCAGACGATGCCCGGCATCGACCGGGTGGCCGCTGCCTCGATCCTGGCCGAGACCGGTCCCGACATGAGCGTGTTCGGCTCCGCCCAGGCTTTCGCCGCATGGGCCGGCCTGTCTCCCGGCAACAACCGGACCGCCGGCAAGCGCCGCCACGGTGCCACCCGAAAGGGCTCCCGGCACCTGCGCGCCACCCTCGTCGAAGCCGCGCATGCCGCCGCAAAAACCAGCAACTGCCAGTTCGCTGGCTTCACCAGGAGCATTGCTGCACGGCGCGGACGCAAGCGGGCTCTGGTCGCCACCGCGCACAAGATCGCACGGATCCTGTACATGATGCTGCGCGATCGCGCACCCTATCGCGATCCCGACACCAACTATGAGGCGTTGATGGTGAACCGCAACGCCTCTCGGTGGTTACGCCAGCTCGGTCAGTTCGGCATCCTCGAACCCCGTGGCGACGGAAGCCTCCGCGTGAACTGGGATACCCTCAAGGCAGCGCCCAAGCGCGCTTGATTACAGCGCCGAGCGCAATAGGGCAACAACAGCCAACCGGATTTCGCCAGGGGTTGACGACCGGCAAGCTTGCCCGCGCACGGATACCATGTTGCGCTACAACGCAAAATATTTCGCCTCCGCCAGAGGCCCGCCCGGCAGCCGTCGCCGCGCTGAACCCGGACCAGCGAGAGCATATTCACGGCAAACTCTCATGCTGATCGGTTAGATCTTGCACCCCCGGACATGAATATGCTGGCTGGTCCGGGCTCGGCGCGATTTGCGGGAGGGGTGCGTGTCGTGCGATTTCACGACTTGCGGGGCTATTCTGGTTGGGGGAGACGGAACCGAGAACGATGTCTTAGTGTTGGCTTTTGACCACGTCACGAAACTGTTCCGGATGGCCTGGCATCGAACCCCTGGAATTATCCGGCTGCCTGGCAGTCGAGAACGAACGGCAAAACGACCGCAGGGACGCCATCCGGCGCCGCTGCGAGTGCTCCCCCGGCCCTCCATTCCGTCTCCCGCCTGTTGTTTTCTCCAGAGGAGATGGAGCCATGATGAATGACGCGCTGCATGTTGTCCACCCCCGTGCCGCGGGGCTTGACGTGCACAAGATGGAGATCACCGCGACGGTGCGTCTTTGCGACGGGCCTGGCGAGCCGGTCTGCGAGACGAGGAGCTTCAGCGCCTTGCCGCCGGGCCTTGAGGAGCTTGCCGGTTGGCTGGTGGAGCATGAGGTTTCGGCTGCGGCAATGGAAGGCACTGGCGTGTACTGGCGCGCGCCATGGGACCGGCTGAGCGAAGCCGGGATCGAAGCGCAGCTGCTGCATGCGCAACACGTGAAGCAACTCCGTGGTCGCAAGACTGATGTCGAGGACAGTCGCTGGCTGGCGCGAGTGTGTCAGTTCGGACTGGGCCGTCCGAGCCTGGTGCCGGATCGGACCTTCCTTGCGTTGCGCTCTCTCAGCCGCCATCGGCGCAGCCTGGTCCAGGAGCGGGCACGGGTGCGCAACCGGGTGCAGAAAGTGATCGACCGCGCTGGCGTGCGGATCGGCGGCATCATCAGCGACGTATTCGGCGTCAATGGCCGGATCATGCTGGACGGCCTGATCGCCGGCGATCCCCGGGACGTGATCCTGGGCCGGCTGTCGCACCATGTTCGCGGCAAGCTCGTGGCTCTCGGCAGTGCCCTGTCCTTCGCGCTTGCCGATTGGGAGCGCGCAATGCTCCAGGATCTGGTGACGGCCGAAGCCGCACTTCAGATCCGGCTGCACGCGGTTGAGGCGATGATGCTGGAACGCCTTGAGCCCCATCGGGAGGCGTTGGAGATCCTGCAGACGATGCCCGGCATCGACCGGGTGGCCGCTGCCTCGATCCTGGCCGAGACCGGTCCCGACATGAGCGTGTTCGGCTCCGCCCAGGCTTTCGCCGCATGGGCCGGCCTGTCTCCCGGCAACAACCGGACCGCCGGCAAGCGCCGCCACGGTGCCACCCGAAAGGGCTCCCGGCACCTGCGCGCCACCCTCGTCGAAGCCGCGCATGCCGCCGCAAAAACCAGCAACTGCCAGTTCGCTGGCTTCACCAGGAGCATTGCTGCACGGCGCGGACGCAAGCGGGCTCTGGTCGCCACCGCGCACAAGATCGCACGGATCCTGTACATGATGCTGCGCGATCGCGCACCCTATCGCGATCCCGACACCAACTATGAGGCGTTGATGGTGAACCGCAACGCCTCTCGGTGGTTACGCCAGCTCGGTCAGTTCGGCATCCTCGAACCCCGTGGCGACGGAAGCCTCCGCGTGAACTGGGATACCCTCAAGGCAGCGCCCAAGCGCGCTTGATTACAGCGCCGAGCGCAATAGGGCAACAACAGCCAACCGGATTTCGCCAGGGGTTGACGACCGGCAAGCTTGCCCGCGCACGGATACCATGTTGCGCTACAACGCAAAATATTTCGCCTCCGCCAGAGGCCCGCCCGGCAGCCGTCGCCGCGCTGAACCCGGACCAGCGAGAGCATATTCACGGCAAAGATAGGACCAGAAGATCTCGTCGGCGATCCCTGCCGCGCTGGCGTGGAGGCCGAACAGGAATATCCGCCATCCCGTACCTTTCGGCTTGACCAGAACGGCCCAGAAGACAACGGAGAGGCCGCCGGCGACCGTCGTCGTCTGAAGCTTTGCGTCGTGCGGATGCGGGCCCAGCACGAAGTACGCTCCGCACGCCACTACGGGACACGCGATCAGGAGCGTCTTTAGCGCTGCAAGTGCCGTCGGACCGGTCGAGTTCGGTGCCACGGCGTCGGAGGCTCTTCCCATCAAATCCGCGGCCCAGCGCGCCCAGCGCGGTTGTCCGTCGGCCGCTTTCCGTCCCGTGGCCATGTCGAAGACCAGGACTGTTGCGCAAGTCGTGGCCAACCAACAAACCGCTGGCGCCGCAATCGGTACCATAACCGGCAGGAGGCCGTACCGCTCCTTCAACGACTGAACGAGATAGCGAAAGCGCTCCGAGAACTCGCTCAGGGCGTGCAGCGGATCCGCCGGCGACCGCGCGAGGGTCCAGGAAAAGTATTGTGTTGCCAGGCCATCCAACCCGAGACCGCCGCCAGGGAAGCATGTACAGCGAACCGGAACAAGGGCAAGGCGCCCGGCGATCACACAATCCAGGCAGCGGCGCAGGAGGAGACGGACAGAGCGACTGCTGCCAAGAGCAACGGTAAGTGTGTGCCCGAACTCAGCGCAACGACAAGGAGCGCCAGAACCGCTGCAGCGGCGGGACCGGCCGGGAGCAGAACGTTTCGCTTGGCCCAGGAAAGCATCGAGTCGCGTCTGCGCAACCTTGTAGCCAGGTTGGCGCCACCCGGGACCGACGTCATCGCCGCCAAATTCAGCAAGCGTGCTGCGAGCGTCATGCCATCTTCTACAGTTCGGGCGCTCCCCCCGACGCCGTCAGAATTGCTGCCCCATGCCGCGCTCAGTCGTCTTGCCCATTTCACGGCGTATGGACGCTTCGGCCGAGACGGCGCTCGCCGCCCAAGCGGGACACCGCTCCGCGGTCCAATGGCGCGCGGCGTTCAGGACCGCAACCATGCGGTGAGGCTCCCGCGCCCGGCTGTTGTCGTAAAGGTGCCACTCATCGGAGAGGGCCATGGCCAGCGGCAGATTCGCTCGAGATCGGATGAACCTTCGCCGGACGTCTTCTTCCGGTACATCGTGTCCTCCCCGCGCCACACGATTCCGCACCCGGCGCACGGATTGGTCCGGCCAAGCCAAGGAAACGTAGTGCAGCGAGATCGTGTACCCGGCCCGCCGAGCCGCCTTCATAACGCGGAGCGGACCCTGGCCTGCTAGCGTAGTCTCGATTAAGAACGAACGGCTCGCGGCGACCGCAGCGCGCCTCCGCTCCAGCGCCTCGCGCGCCGCAGCAATCTCCACAGGATTAGGTGAAGCGTCACGCATGTCCCGGGCGATCGCGTCTGGATCAATGATCTCCGTTTCACGAAATTTCTTCACACGCGTGAGTGTCGATTTGCCGCTGCCGTTTGGACCGCCAACAACCACCAGCGATGGCATGGTTGCCGCGGCCGCCGACGGCTTCCCTTACGACTCGTCCGCAACCGGTTGTCGAATTACCCGCTCACCCGACTTTGTCACCGCGACACAAGTACCATCTTCAGGGAAGTCGTATAGCGTCGCCCCTTCGTCCATCTCCACCTCCAAATGGGCACGTATTTCGTCCTGGTATCCTTCCGGCGGAGCAAACATCGACTCTGCGAGAACAGACGCAAGGGTGGCCTTGCCTTTGGGGCTCTCCCCACTCACTGGCTCGGGCCCCGGGACGCGGCAGAGCGCTCCGTCAGCGCAGCTTCTGCGAAATGGATGACCGATGCGACCGTCAGTTTCCTTGCGCTTGCGGTTCGTCCCATTTCACCTCTCCTCGCTCTGCCCGTGTACGGCCTCAACTCCCGACCAGTCTACCGGATCACCCTCGTTCTGAACAATGTCGGGATTCGGGTCTGACGCGCCATAACAAGCTTCCGCTGACTTAAACGGATGGTTGCCGCCTGCACAAAGACAATGGGGTGCGGCTTTGCCTCGGCGGTTCTCGGCATCCAAACTCAGGCAACGCGGAATCCTGTCCGATTCGAAAGATGCGTGGAGAAAGGCACCGGTTCTAACAAAGCCGATCGCGAGACTGGGGGCCGTCCCAATAACCCCCGCTCCCGGAGGGTTGGTCCGTACGGCGTGCGGCCCGCGTCTGGGCCCGCGGCACAGTTTTGCCGCGCTGGGCCGGTATGAGCCTGCGATTGGGATCGAAGACTGTAGGGCCGAGACTCGGAACGAGGCTCGGAGCGAAGCCCGAGAGCCCAGCCCGACGGGATCGCCCCCCCTGCCAATGGCTGTCAGGACTTGGCAACGTTGCCGGTGAGGCCGACGGCCTTCATGGCATGGCGGAATGATTGGATGGTCTGCAGCCCCTCGAGAAAGTGGTGTCGGCAATCGCAGAATTTCTTGTGGGCAGCCTTAACTCGATCCGGCAGCCTGATTTCAGGACCCGGTGCCAGTCCTCGATCCGCCAGCGCCGAAGGTAGAAGCCGACGATTTCGGCCGCCTCTTTGGCGGCGCCGAGCTTGAGTGTGGTCAGCAGGAACCACTGCACCGGGTCCTCGTCCTCGGGCGGCGTGGTCTCCACGATATGGACCGCGGACACGGTCACCGGTTCGGCACCTTCCATGGTCTCCGTTGCCGGCAGCGTGACGCGGCGAAACCGCAATTCACAGTTCGCCAACCGCTTGCGGCGAGAGGGCCTCGCCTTCTTCTTGCTGGACTTGGGCCGCACCGTCAGCCCGTCGATCTCGACATCGATCCGGCGCCGCCGCTCATCGTCGCGAACAGCTTCGACTGCCCCTCGCCGAGGACCCGATCGTGCCTCGCGCGCACCAGCAGTTCCACCCGTGGACAGCGGCGCTGTGCGTCGAACAGTTCAAAGCAGTCCGCCTCCCGATCGCACACAGAGATCCCGCGCGTCTTGCCGCCAACCTCGCGCACGGCACGTGCAATGTCGGCGAAACCGTCGAACCACCGCCGGGTCTTCCGACGCGCATCGGCCACCGCAGACCGGTTCTTCGCCGGATCAAAGCCCAGCCTGAGCACGCCGAGCGGAAGACCTGTATCGGTCACCGCCAGCGTGGCGTGCATGTGCAGACCCAGGCTCTTCGCCCCGGTCTGGTTCTTGCCGATCACCTGCAACCCGTCGCAGCAACGCCTCATCCTGCGCCAAGCGGACATGACGCGCAACGCAGTGCATCAGGTCCTCGCCTGTGTCGCAACCGCAAGGCAGCGACTGCGTCCCAACCGATCCTATCCACGTCGCTCTCGAAAACCCGTCGGCAAATGGCACAAGGGACGAGACACCGAAGCCGCAGCCTGAGTGCCAGACCAACCCTCCAACCCTCCAACCCAATTCCAACCCGGCAGAACTGCCATTCCTTAAGCGAACAACAAAATTACCCTAAGCAAATGCCATTGTCTCCGGGGGGGGGGTCAGGCGGTTTTGTTTCTTCGCGAATTGTTCTCGTTTCTCATTCTGGCTGAGGGATATTCTGCGGAGGATCGGGCCACGCAGAAGTTGCATCTTTACTGATCGGCGAGGGTCGATGCAGGCTCTCCGAGCGCGTTGGACGCGGAGAGGGAGCCACGAGATGACGCAGACACGGGATCCGGTGGGCGGCCGCTGGGCGCGGCTGCGCTTTTCGATTGTGGGGCAGTTACTGATTGTGCCGCCGCCGCGGGGCGGTCTGAAGCACGCGATTGCGGCGCTGACCTGGCAGGAATGGCAGCATCCGGTGAGCGGCAAGCTGGTGCGCTTCGGGGCGTCGACGATCGAGCGCTGGTATTGCGCGGTGCAGGCGGCGGATCAGGATCCGGTGTCGGCGCTGGCACGGCGCCTACGGCGGGACGCCGGCCGGCAGCGGACGATCTCGCCGGCGTTGGCGGCGGCGGTGGAGGCGCAGTACAAGTCCCTCCGGTTTGATGGCGATTCGGTGCTTGAGCGGACCGCAAGCGCGTCTTGCGGCTCCAGGCGCCGGGCAAGGAGCCCAACGCGGTCGTCTGCCGGGACCATGTCAGCGTGCACGCGACGGGAAGAACGCCGAATTTATCGGATCTCGAGTCCGGACGGAGGCAGGGCAGCTTTGTAGCGCTCGATGATTATTGCAAGCCCGCCCAGAACTCCGACGTCATCCACCTGATCGGGCCCTTCGCGGAAGCTCGGGACAACTCGCCAGCCTTCCGCCACCTTGCAAGGACCCGGTCCGTCGCCACGCTCACCGACGGAATTCCCTTCGTTTTCTTCCCGGGAGCGGAGGCCGCAGGTGTCTCGAATATTCGCCTTTTCGTCCCCGGTTTCGCCGCGCCGCAACTCGTCCGACATGGCGCGAACCCGGCTCACGCGCACGCACTTCGCGCCGGCGTGCAGAGCGTGGCGACGGCGCCGGGCTTGCCAACTGCGCAAAGCGGAAGTAGATGAGAGCCGTAGTGGGCGCCGGTAGCTCAGTTGGACCAGAGCACCAGGCTACGAACCTGGGGGTCGGGGGTTCGAGTCCTCCCCGGCGCGCCATGCCTTCCTTGATATCCCGGATTCCGTGGCGGCATCCATTTGGTCGCGCCGCCATACCCGCGGATGTCGTGCGCGCCCTCGTCGGCGGCGCATTGTATTCCGCGTAGCGGGGCACCGGATCGGATGCTAACGTTGCGCGAGATTCCGGCGCTTCGGGCCGCGAAGGGCGGGATCCGCCAGCCGCCGGGACCGCAGGAATTGAGGCAGAGCCGCTAAACGGCGGAGGGATCATGCATCGCGTCTGGAACTTCGTGCTGGACTATTCGGTCCTGCTTCTTGTCGGCGCCGGCGCCGCATTGTTGTGGGCGAACATCGACGAGCATTCGTACCACGAGATCTTCGATTACACGCTGCTGGTCAATGGATATGTTGGCGCACTCCACGGCGCACACCGCGAACTGACGGTCCACTTCCTGATCAACGACATCGGCATGGCGCTTTTCTTCGCCATCGCCGGCAAGGAGGTCTGGGAGGCTGTTGCGCTGAAGCATGGCAGCCTTCGCGGGCGCCCGGCCATCACGCCGCTAATCGCCACCGCGGGCGGTATGATCGGCCCCGCCGGAGTCTATCTTCTCGGCGCCTGGATGCTCGGGAAGTTCGGCGCCCTCGCCAACGGCTGGGCGATCCCGACCGCCACGGATATCGCCTTCTCCTATCTGATCGGTCGTGTGGTCTTCGGCGCTCGACACCCGGCCGTTCTGTTCCTTCTTCTTCTTGCAATCGCAGACGATGCCGCGGGTCTGGCGATCATCGCCATCTTCTATCCCCAGGGAGAATTCCAGGCTGAGTGGATACTGTTGTCGTTCGGCTCCGCCGTCCTGGTCTATGCCATCTTCAACCGCCTTCCGCGCGAGCTTGACCGCGGCCGGTCGGGAAAACCCTTCACGTCCTTCGTCCGGAAACGCCTCTCTTTCTGGCCCTACGCACTGGCCGGTTGCCTGAGCTGGTACGGATTTCAAAATGCCGGGCTGCACCCGGTCCTTGGCTTGCTGCCGGTAATCCCCGCGATTCCCCATTCCGACATCGCCTTCGGAATCTTCGCCGAGGCAGAGCATCGGCTGGGCCATGACCTCCTGAACCGGATGGAACACGCCCTGCGAATGCCCGTCGAGGTCGTGCTCATGCTGTTCGGTCTTGCCAATGCCGGCGTTGTCGTCACCGCATTTGGCGATGCCACCTGGCTGGTACTCGGCGGGCTGATGCTGGGCAAGCCGATTGGAGTCTGGCTCTTCGGAATGTTCGCCGCCAAGACACTGAAATTTGGCATGCCTTCCGGAATGGACGGGAAGGACCTCTTCCTTGTCGGCGCGATCGCGGGAATCGGTTTCACGGTTTCGCTGTTCGTGGCCACGGTCGCCTTTGCGCCGGGCGCGGACCAGCAGGCTGCGAAAATGGGCGCCCTCCTATCCTTCGGCATGGCTGCAGTGTCCATCATCCTTGCCCGGATGATGCGAATCCGGCGCCAATCCTTCGGGGACGGCTAATGGCCCGCCGTAGGAGTCGCGCCGGCTTGGACACTTCTTGCCGAAACCATTTTGGGATTCGGAGCGGCGCCCTGTCGTAGCAGCTACCCCAGAGTTCATCCTCAGCGCCATTCTCGATTCGGACGAGCCGGGAAACGTAGGACCGATGTCCGTCCCGCCTCGACCGAACGCCCCTGCAAACCGAACCTGCCTCTTGCGAAATCCTCGACCGTCTTGCGTGGCGTCAGTCGCGACCCTCATTCGCCAGTGCCAAGCTATGTATGGTGAAGTTCTTGCAAAGCGGCTATCTGAGTCGATTGTATGGTTGATTTCCTGGGGGTTCATTTGGCGGGACAGGCGCTTTCTCTAGCGGACTCCCGAGGTTGACACACAACATGATGGACCGAAGGGAAAGAGCCGATGTCCCTGATGGATCTTCCTGCGCGTTACTTGCTCGGGTTTCAACCGGAACTATTTGAGGCGCTGGAGACGGAGCTTGTGCCTCTTGGTTCGCGGTATGAGCGGCTCATCCAGGTCTTCGAGCTTGTCCTGATCGAGAGTTTCTCTGGTCTGGACGAGTTCCGGGACGCCCAGCGAAGGATCGTGTCGCGCTGGCGCGCGCCTTCCTTGGGAAGGCGGTGTTCGACCTGCCGACGCCCCGTGACCTGATTGAGCGGCTGGAAGTCCACAGCAAGCTCTGACGCCTGTGCGGCTGGTCTTCGGTGCGCGCGGTACCGAGCGAGGCGACCTTTTCCCGAGCCTTCGCGGAGTTTGCGTTGAGTTCGCTGCCGGGCCGGTTGCATGAGGCGCTGATCAAGCGAATTCCGGGCGATCACCTTGTCGGGCACATCTCTCGCGATGCAACTGCGATCGAGGCATGGGACAAGCCCGCCCCCAAGCCGTCGGAGACGCCGAGGTCGAAGCGCAGGCGGGGGGCGGCCGCCCAAGGGGGAGGAGCGGCCCAGGGAGCCGAGCCGCCTTGAGCGCCAATGGTCAATGCCGCTTGCCGGAATACTGGCGGAGTTGCCGCAGGCCCGCAATGTGGGCAGCAAGCGCAACGCAAAGGGACACCAGGTTTCCTGCATCGGGTACAAGCTGCAAATCGATTCCGCCGACGGCGGCATCCCCGTGAACTGCATCCTGACATCCGCATCCATGCACGACCGCCGGGCGGCGATTCCGCTGGCGGAGATGACCGCGGCACGAGTCGACAACCTGTACGATCTGATCGACAGCGCCCATGGCGCTGTGGTGACCCGGGCGAACAACGCATCGTTATCGTTGGTCCATGTTCCGATCATCGACAACAACCTTCGCCGTTCGGCCGAGCGAAAGCAGGAACTGCGAAGGGAGGCAACCGCCCCGCGCGCCATCGGCCATGAGTATCCCGTGAGCCGGAGATACCGCGAAGGCTCCACGGCAGAAAGAGTGGACGCCCGCCTCAATGACGAGTTCGGCGGGCGCCATCTTCGCGTGTGCGACCACGGGAAGGCCTTCTGCCACTTGACGTTCGACGTTCTCGCGCTGAGCGTCAACCAGCTGCTGCGCCTGCAGATCTTAGCTCCGTCGGGCTCGCTCCCCATCCCGCCACCGGTGCTCCCCTAAGGGGAGACAACGGACGCCCATGCCCGTACGCCAAAAACCAGTCCGAAACAGAACCCGACTCCCCTCACTGGATCCCCAGAAGGCGAGACAAACCGCCTCGCCAACCAGCAATCGTTGCCAATCGCTCCAAGACCCGTGCCTTGCAGAGGATCGGACTCCTGATCCGGAAGAGTTTTGCGACTGCCTACCGCTCTTGGAATAATCCTGTGCGCAAACCTTGCGATGACTCCAACAAGAGGCTGAACGCTGGCGAGGCGGCATCCTACAACGGCCTGATCGCGGTATGGTCGGAACTGACCCGTTGGGCGGCAGCGATCCACAACACACGTGGCGACCTCCAAAGGTCGATAGAATTGTAGTGACATGATCTACCGCGTTGAGGAAATCGAAAGTCGGCTGCGGTCGGGCGAGGACAGCGGCTGGGAATTCAAGCAGGTCGTGTTTGCCGGGGATCGTCCGAAACAACCGACCCGCAACGACTGGGCGGATGAAATCGCGGCCTTCGCCAACGCCGCCGGCGGAGTAGTGCTCGCTGGCGTTGCCGACGACGGCAACGTCATCGGCATGTCGCGCGCACAAATCGCGAACTTGGACTCCCTTCTAGTAGGGGTGAGCACCGATACGATCAAGCCACCCGTTCGTATCCGCACACATCACGAGGAACTGTCCGACGGCAAGCTGGTGCTGCTGGCCGAGGTCCCGGAGAGCGATTCCGTGCATGATAGCCCCGGCGGAAATTACATCCGCGTGGGCGGTTCGAAGCGGCTTATTGGTGGCGACGAGCGGTTGCGCTTGGCGCAACGGCGGTCGCAGGCCCGCTTTCTGTGGTTCGACAAGCAACCGGTTCCGGAGACCGGATTCAAGACATTGGCCGAAGCGCTCTGGAAACCGCTGCTTAGGGTCCGTCCCAGAATAATCGAATCCGAATTTGTCGAATTCTTGATGGAGCGTCTTCCCGCTTCTTGGTGCGGATAACCCTTTGCAAGGATGACATTCGGAGTTCTTCCTTTTGCCTTCCTGCGCGACCGCTGCACTCTCAAGTGCGAAGGTTCAGTTTTTTTGAAGTCGGAGATCGGAGAGCCGGCCGAGTGCGGTATTGGGCGTTGTCGGCAAGGGGAGGAAGAATGGCGGGGCCGGTGGATGCGCGTGGAAGTTGGAGGGGTCCTGGTGCTGATTTCCGGTCCGACAACTAGCTCCGGGATTTCCAAGACCGTCGCGGGCTCCTGGCGCTCGTGCGGAGTGCGGAACGATCCCTGCCGGTTTCGGGGCTGATCACGGAATGATCGCGTGGATGGTCTGAAGGGGGATTCCGCAGTGTCGGTTTGTCCTCTATGTATTGTGAATGGACAACACGGATGGTATCAAATATCGATACGAAACCCTGTCTCCGCATCTTGACGAGCGGGGCCGGCGGTTGCTGGCGGCGGCCGAGGCGCGAAGCTTTGGGCGGGACGGGATCCGGCTTGTGTCCGAGATCACAGGGGTGGCGCGTTCGACCATTGGCCGGGGTCTCCGGGAACTCGGCGGGGAGACGGCGCCGAGCGAGCCCGGCCGGGTTCGCCGTCCTGGCGGCAGGCGCAAGCGGGAGACGGAAAAGCAACCGGAGTTGCTGAACGCTCTCGAGGCGCTGGTCTAGCGCACGGCGCGGGGCGATCCGGAGCGTCCGTTGCGCTGGACCTCGAGGAGCTGCCGCCGCCTTGCGAACGCCTTGAAGGAGCAGGGTTTTTCGGCTTCCCGCACACTAGCCTCGATTCCCAACGGCGGTCAAAAGGATGTTGATCTGACGTCAGTAGAATCGTAGGCGGAGGGTTCGATCCTGGAGCCAAGGGATAGGTGCGGCTGTTTCGGCATATTTTGCGTTGAGCAAGCAGGGATTGTGTGCCCTTCGCCCGAAGCTGACGATGATTTCGTGTTCGGTTATGCGGATGGCTGCGCTTGTGCGGACGAGCTTTCGGAACAGGGTTCTGGCGCGAGCATTTTCGAAGCCGTTTCCGACGCGTTTGGCGAGCACTCGGTAGAGGCCGCTGGCCATGAGGGTGAGCTGGATGTCGAGGTCGATCTTCATCGGGACCGCGGCGGAGAGGGCATCCATGTGGAAGAAGTCGATGGCGTCTGCGATGGCATTCTCGATGAGCATCCTGCGGGCGTATCGGTCGATGAGGCGCCCTGCGGGTTCGCCGAGCTGGTTTGTCAGCAGCAGGGTTGGCTTCTCGTGGCCGAGGCCCTTGATGGCGATTTGGCGGATGTCGCAGGGATAGTCCCGGATGCGGAGCGTGCGGTCGAGGATGCGCGGGGATCGGTAAGCCCGGCCAATATTGGTGAGGGCGACGCTGCGCCAATCGCTGTCCGGCACGGCCAGCAGTTCGCCGACCATCTTGGCGCTTCGCCGGCGGACGGTGGCGAAGCGGATGCCCATTTCATTCAGCTTGGCAAGGTTGGCGTAGGTGGAGAGCTTGCTGTCGAAGATGAGCTCGGTGGGCAGGGCTCCGGTGCGTTCGCGCCAGACCTCGGCGAAGCGGAGGACCTCGCTGGCCTGATCCTGCTTGCGGACCCGGGCGTTGGCGTAAGCGAAGACGCGCGCGTCGGCATCGCGGGCGAGGAAGGCGAGGACGCCGCGCTGGCGGCGGCTGCGCTTGGACACGTAGTGCTTCTCGATCAGCGCCTCGTCGCCGTGGTACGGGATGGTGTGGAAGTCGAGGTCGAAGGAATGGCCGCCACCGATGCGGATGTCGGGGTCGAAGCCATGAATGGCGGCGTGCCAGCGATCCATCAGGCCGGGGCAGAGGCGGGGATCGACCCGGGAGGAGTATTCCGTCAGCGTCGAGCGCTTGGGCACGGCATTGAGGCCGGCGAAGAGGGCGATGCCCTCGTCGAGGGTTTCGGGGGTGATGTGCGACGGCCGGCCGATGCCCCAGAGCTTGAGCGCAAGCAGGGATCGGAAAGCGCATCCCGCGGGGATCATGGCGCTACCGGGCATGCCGCTCTCATCCAGAATGCGGTCCAGGCCGAGGGTGGCGAGGTCGTGGGCGAACAGGAACAGGCCGCCGAACTCCGTGCGCAACGTCCGGGGCCCCAGGTCCAGCTCGCGTTGGTCCGCGATGGCGGCGGCCCGGACGCCGCGCTCCTCCGGCCGGCGTCGGCGTAGCCGCCCGAAGCCCGCCCTCTTCAGGACGCGGGCAACCGTGGCCTCGCTGACGGGCAGCTTCTCCTTTGCGGTAAGCCGCTCGGCGATCTCCGCCGCCGAGAGGTTCTCCGCCTTGCGCAGTGCTGCAATCCGCCCATCGCGGTCCGGGCCCGGAGACGGCTTCGGTTTGCCGCGGCGGTCCGGCAGGAAGAAAGGCGCAACTGGCTCGCGGAGGAACGCGGCCCGGAGGTTGCGCAGCGTTCCCACCGCGTAGCCGAACCGGCGCGCCGCCTCCGGCAAGGACGCGCCCTCGACGAACAGCGCCCGCAGCGCCTCGTACTTGCGATGGGTGCTGTTCTCCGGGTCCAGGAAGCGGAGGGCGGGATCTTGCATTCGTTTGTGCCTGTATGACGGTTGTTACCACTATATCATGTGTAGTGTCCGCGCGCAACCACGGAATGGGGCCTCGCCGTAGCGTCAGGACCCTTTCCGCACCGGAATGTCCACAACACCCGGCTTTCCGAGCCGATTTTCGCCGCGGCCTTCTCCCGGGTGCCGGGAAACAGACAGGATCAGGTGTCAATATAGGTCAGTGGATATCGCCTGCATACTGTCGATAAAACATTCTCATCGAACCCGGAAATACCAAGCCAGTCGGGACGCGCCGGCCTCTCAGACCGTCGCCGGCGTCACTCAATGTCGATCCAATGGGAATTCAGGCTAGTGGGGCAGCTTCTCGCGCAACTCGGCTATACGCTTCAGGGAAACGCGAAGACACGGGAGGGCACGGATCCTCCCGATCGTGACGGCCAGTTCGAATACATCGACGGCCAGGTCGCGGACTTCCTGGCCGGCCAGCAGCCGGTGATCTCAGTGGATACCAAGAAGAAGGAATTGGTAGGAGACTTCAGGAACGGCGGCCGTGAATGGCGGCCCAAGAGCCGGCCCGAGGAGGTCAATGTCCATGACTTCCCCGACAAGAAGCTCGGCAAGGCGGCGCCTTACGGGGTCTATGACGTGGCCCACAATATCGGTTGGGTGAATGTCGGCATCAGCCACGACACTGCCGCTTTCGCCGCGGAAAGTATCCGGCGTTGGTGGCTGCGGTTGGGACGGGAAGTCTATCCCGGGGCCGCACGTCTGTTGATCACGGCCGACTGTGGTGGCTCCAACGCGGCCCGGGTTCGGCTCTGGAAGGTTGAGCTGCAGGAACTCGCCCGCGAACTGGGGCTCGAGGTCACGGTTTGCCATCTGCCGTCCGGAACCAGTACATGGAACCGCATCGAATACCGCCTGTTCTCGTTCATCAGCCAGAACTGGCGCGGCAAACCGCTGCGCACCCTCGCCACCATCGTCAGCTTGATCGGCGCCACCACGACCAGCACCGGCCCCAAAGTCTATTGCGACGTGGACGAAAGCGATAATCCCAAGGGGGTGGCGATCGACGACGCACAAATGAAAGCCCTCGATATCCGGCGCGCGGAGTTCCATGGCGAGTGGAATTATTCCTTCTTGCCAACTTCTCCAATGGACGCGGTTATTGCTTGACGAACCCTTAGCGCCGAGGGCGCGGCCGAACCCGAGGCGGCGCTCGGGAAACTGGCGCTCCTGGAAGATGACGAGGCCGGGGTTCTTCGCGCCACCGTTGCCGGCGTGCTGTTGTGCACTCCGAATCCGGAACAATGGCTTCCTAACGCTTGCATCACGGCTACCAGATACCGGGGCGGAGACCGTGCATCAGGCCAGATCGATGCACAGGAAATCACCGGCCCGCTGAACGAGCAGATCTCTGGCGCGGTTGCGTTCGCCGCGAGAAACATGCAGGTCGCTGCACGGAAGGATCCGGCCCGTTCGGATCTGCCCCAGTACAGCGAAAAGGCCCTGTTCGAGGCATTGGTCAACGCTGTGGTCCATCGCGACTATTCCATGAGGGGAAGCAAGGTTCGCCTGTCCATGTTCGACCACCGCCTGGAGATTCAGTCGCCCGGCTCCTTGCCGAACAACCTGTCGTTGGAGAGCATGACCTCGCGGCAGTCGACTCGCAACGAGGCCCTGACCTCCGTGTTGGCTCGGATGCCTGTTGGCGGGACCCGTGGCAGCGAAGACAGGCGTTACTATATGGAGCGCCGCGGCGACGGTGTCCCCACTATCCGGCGTGAAACATGGGAGCTGTGCGGGAAGTATCCCGAGTACCGGGTCGTCGACGATTCGGAAGTACTCCTTGTCATTCCCGCGGCAATGCAGGAACAGAGTCCCGCCCGTGCCGTTGTTTCGGTGCGATCAGGCGGTCGGCCCTTGTCGGGCGCCGATCTCCTTCTCCTGTTTCCGAACAAGACCTGGAAGCGTGCAACCACGGACGAGCCGGGCGAGGCGGCGGTTGATCTCTACACGACGCAGCTACCCATGACCGTGTTCGCATCCGCGCCCGGACATGCTGCGCATCTAGAGCGGGATTGGACGCCGAGCGAACGAGCGCTTGCGATTGATCTGGATGCCCTGCCGGAAGGCGGGAGTATCATTTTTCCGGAGGCCACCGGTCACCTTCCAGGATTGAAGGGCAGGCTGAATCCCATCCGCGATACCCATGACCGTACGTTTCTCTATGCGTCGAATATCTCGATCGACGAGGGCCAACAACAGCCGGTCCACTTCATCCCCGGCGAGGAACTGCAATTGACCGATGCCGAAGGGACCGAACTGCGCGTGCGGATCGTCGATATCGTCGGCCGGTCGGCGCTTGTCGATTATTTCGAAGCCCCGCGAGTAGGGTGCACCCTTGGCATGGAGTAATGGGATTCCCGCGATGTCAATGAGTTAGGGGTAAGGAGCGAGTGCTTGAGGTCTCGATTTCGTCGACGACATTCTTGAAGTAGGGCACAGTTGCCGGGATTGGTCTGTTTTTCCGGGTCTTTCGCATGGGTGAGGGATGAGTGCTCCCCCAACATGTGGTATAGGGATGGAGCGTTAAATCCAACATCCAGGAGCACTCGAATGACAGTATTACCCTTTTCGTGCGTGCAGTCCAGCACGTCCTTTGCGGGAGGTGCGCCAACCGCCTCGTTCCTGGCTTCGGAGGAGAGCCTGCGAGGAGATCTCTCCAGCGCTTTGGCCTCGGCCCTCGAGCCGGTTGCGGCCGCGGTGCTGTCGAAGCTGCACGGACAGGACACAGCGGAGGAATGCGAACGGCGGATCTCGGCGGCTCTCTCGGAAGCGGGCTGCGGGCTTGTGCGGGTAGCGCTGGAGGCTGGCGACGTGGCTGCGGAGCAGCTGGTTGTTGACGGCCGTCCGTATTATTTCGCCGGCAAGCAGCGGTCGAGTGTGATGAGCAGTTTCGGCCTTGTGGAGTATGAGCGCAACCGCTACCGGCGGCGGAAGTGCGGCTCGATCGCGCCGGCGGATGACCGTTTCCAGATCGTTTCGGGGTTCTGGTCGCCTCTGGTTGCACACCACGCCTCGCTGACGCTGACGATGGTACCGGCGAAGGATTGCGAGAACCTGTTCCGGGCACTGGGGGGCATGGCTCCCTCGGCGACCGCTCTGAATGGCATGGCTGCTCTGAATGGCATGGTCTGGGAGGTCAAGGAGGCGCAGGCGCTGGAGGCAATTCGTTCGGAGGAGGAGGTTCCGGCTGAGGCGGCGGCAATCTCGGTCTCCATCGACGGCGTCCATCTCGGCATGCGGAAGACGAAAGGAACGCCGCAGCAGGGAGATGCACCTCGCCCGGCAGGCTTCCGGGAGGCGTCGTCGGGCACGGTTTCGCTTCATGGCGGGAGCCCTGGCGAAGACGGCAGCCTGCCCCGCTTGCACACCGTCTGCTTCGGCCGGATGCCGGAAGCCGGGAAGGTCTATCTGAAGGAGGATGTGGTCGCGGAAGTACGCCACCTCGCACAGCGGCGTCCCGACCTGCCCATCGTGTGCATCGCAGATGGCGCGCCAGACAATTGGCGCTTCTTCTCGGAAGCCTTCCCGGACGCCTTGCAGCATCTGAAAGAGGCGCTGGACACCGCCTACGGGGAGGGATCGCCGACGGCGTGGAACCGGTTCGAGACGCTCCGCGAGACCCTGAAGGAAGGGACGGACGGCATCGGCAAGGTCATCCGCGCGCTGCGGCACCTCGCGAAGAAGCATCCCCGCCGGAAGCCCATCACCCGCGTGCTCAACTTCTTCCGAAAGCAGCAGCACCGCATGCGATATGCCGAAGTCCGCGCCCGAGGGATGCCAATCGGAAGCGGTGCAGTTGAGTCTTCCAACAAGGTTCTGATCAAAACCAGGATGAAGGGCGCCGGGATGCGCTGGTCGGAGAACGGCACAGGACAGCCAATCCTCACATTCCGTGCCTTGTGGAAGTCCGGCCGCTTCGGTGCAGCATGGCGGCAAATCTCCCGCGCACTGGAGCCGCCGCAGTTCGAATTCCGATCCCGGCCACAACACAACATCTTGACAATGGCAGATTAGGCCGATTTACGCTCTGAAAAATTTGCACCCCTCGTCCAGTGCTTTCCTCACCGCCATCACCGCACGGTCGAACCGTTGCCGCCGCCTGGGCGGGGCCTGGACCGCGGCGATCACCCGCTCCGGCTCGGTCGCGAGCCACCCGGCTTCGAAGTCCGCTTCCTGCTGTTTGCCATGACCGGCGGCGTCGAGTGGGTTGCCTAGACAATTGTAGACGCACAACCGATGCGCAACTCCACACCCTCGCGTACGAATTAGGCCGCCGTGTCGACGGTCACGGTCACGCGCTTGCCCAGCCGGCGCAGAGCGCGGTCGATCGTCGCCGCCTTGGTGCTGTGTTCCGGATTGATCATGCGCCTCACCTCGCTCTCGGCGACGTCGAGGTCGCGGGCGAGGTGGCGTTGCGAAATCCCGGCCTGGCGCCACGCCCCGTAGAGAGCCGCCTTCAGCGCGATCTGCACCGGAGGAACCACCAACGGCCGCCCCCTGCCGGCGCGCGACGGCTCGGGCAGGTCCCCTCCCTCGCGCATCGTGGTGGCGATGAGCTCGCGCAGCAGGTCCTTGGCCTCGGCCAGCGCCTCGTCCCGTGTAGCGCCGTCCGTCGCCCCCCACCCGAAATCCGGGAACGAGACGACGTGCCGACCGTCCTCGTCGCGTTCGATCGCGGCGGGATAGTTGTAGGTATCGGGCATCTCTTCGGTCCTCCGGGGCGGCGACGCTCCTGTCGTTCCGCCCCCTAGAAATCGTCCCTGTCGATCCCAAGATCGGCGAGCATCTTGGAGAGCAGCCCCTTGCCGATCTCCTTCTTGCGGTCCTTGACGGTCGTTCTGCGATGGCCTGCATAGAGCGTTCCGTGCGAACCGGCGCCTTCGGACGCCACGAACCGAACCTCAAGATTCCGGCTCCGCGCCCATCTGCGGACCCGCGCGATGAATTGCCGCCCGTTCATGTTCGCCCCAGTGCGGACCGGCGCCGTTGCCCGCCAAGGATAGATGCGCACATTTTTGAGCGCAACAGTCCTCTCCCGAAGACCGCCCGAGCCGGGTTCGGCCCGCATCGCCGGCCCGTCGCCCGCTCGCCGATCGCCGCGAGGGGTTCGCCCGCCGGGTCGCCGCCGTCTCGCCGCAACCCCATGGCGCCTATCGCCACGCCGCGCCTGCGTGCCGCGATCCTCCGACGCACGCCTCGCACCGCCGAGAGGGAGAGCTTGGCCGGAAGCGGGGCGGCGGGCGGATATCCGGGGGAGGGCATCCCCGCCGTTCCCTCACACCGGCATGAAGGAGACGGCACCATGCACGCAGCCATCGCGGTTCCCGGAAGCGCCTCCACCATCCTGACCCACGTGTTCGGCCGCGGCCTGGCCGACGAGAGCTATGTCGTCGAGAGGTACAAGACGCTCGCGGATGGCGACATCCGCCGCATGCCCGGCGACGAGACCCCGGCGAAGGGCCGGCGCAAGCCCAAGCGCACGATCGCGTCGCTGGCGGACGTCCGGAAGCTCCGTCCCGCGCGTACCGAGATCATCATCTGCACCGGCCTGCGCATCAAGGGCGGCGTGCAAATTTGGGGCGACATCGCGACGGGCCTTTTCGTTGACCGCACCCGAAGACGCACGTCCATGCGAGTGCCGTCACGGCACACCGCGTCGCCGCGCGTCGGCGCAGCCGTGCCATCGCAACTCAGGGGGGAACCGCCTCGTGAACAAGTCCGAGCTCTGTACCCTCGTCGCCGACCAGGCGTCCGTGCCCCGCGAGACCGCCACCAGCGTCGTGACCGTCGCACTCTCCGTCATCGGCGAGGCGCTTGCCAGCGACGAGACCGTCGCCATCGCCGGCTTCGGGACCTTCTCCACCCGCGACCGGCCCGCGCGCCGGGGCCGCAATCCGCGCACCGGCGAGAGCATCGCCATCGCCGCCTCAAGGGCGCCCGCGTTCAAGGCCGGAAAGACGGTGCGCGATCAGGTGAACGCGAAGACCTGAGCGCCGCGCCGGCGATCGCAAGGGAACGCTGCGCAACCAGGGGGCACGATGCAATGCCTCGCGGTTCCCTTGATCTGCCGGTCCATGCAGACTGCGACGAAGCAGTGCCGCGCAGCCCGGAAGCGGACGGGACAGCGACGACGGGCGGCCTGGGCCACTCGGTCCCGCCAGCGCCGACCCGAAGACCGTCGAGGCCCTGTCGTTCGGCTCTACGTGACGTGTGTTGTCAGCACGAGACGGCGGGAATTCCGGGATTAACTGCTGGAAATCACGAGCAAAACGATCGCCAAGCGCGCCTTCAATTAGCGCACGAGGTCAGGAAGTCTGAGATTCCGGAATATTGGCGCAGATCGTGAATCCGCGGCCCGCGGCCCTTTCCTGGCGAGGGTTCGCGCAGACCAGTGGCCTGACCGACCATTGCGAAGTCCCGTTCTGCGGTGGATATGCTTGTCCGCTTGCCGTTCTTGGCACGAAAGAGCGCAGCGCTGCCGGCATGGGTAACAACATGGTCACGCAATTGCTGATAAGTCTGCAGCTTCGTGACCACGCACCGGGGGACCGGAATCATGCGGCACTTCCCGTTATTGGCATGCCCGACGGCAAGGGTGGCGCCTACGGCATCGACATCCTGGTCATCGAGCCCGAGTGCTTCGCTGATTCGCAGACCGGTAACCGCGATCAGGCCGAACAAGGTCGAACAGGTTGCACCACGCAGTCCCGACGGCGAGGGCAGCGCTGCTGCGGTGACCACCATCCGCTCGATCTCCGCCTCGCTGTAGATCCATGGCCGCGGGCGTGTACCGCGCCTTGGAATCAACCCTTGGGGTGGGACTTCGAGACGTTCATCAATACCCTGCAGCCAACCTGCAAAACTGTGTACGACAGGAAACCGGGCACCCCATGTGTTCGGGCCTGCCGAGCCGAACGTGCCCTTCCAGCGCAGGATCCGTTCCGTCGTGATCCATTCGGCGCCCTCGGCATCGGCAAAGTTGTCGGCATGTCATTTGATGTTCGGCATTCTGGCGCTGACGGTCAATCAGCGGGTGCGCCTCGCGCTCTGAAACCCTCATTCCGGGTCTTGCGTCTCTGCACCCCCGATGCATGAAAATATGGGTATTTTCACGGCAAATCCCCTGGGCTCAGCCCCTTTTCCGGAACAATCCGCTTCCTACCGCAGGAAGCCACGGACGGCCTATGCCCGTTTCCAACGGCAACGGAAAAAGGCGACGCTGATTCCGACCAGAAATACTGGAAACGCGAACGAAAGCCTGCCCGCGGTCGTTCGATCGCCTCGTCGCCCGAAGCTACCCCGCGCAGACAACGATCTTGCGTCCAATTGCCCAGAGTCTTGCAAGTTCCTCAGTCTACAAACGGCCTACGCACCTTCCAGCGAGCGAAGGAATTCCCGAAGCCGGGGGCCAAGGTCCGGATCCTTCAAGGCCTGAACGATATTGGCCTTCAGGAGCCCGATCTTCGAGCCGCAGTCGTACCGCTCCCCTTCAAGGGGAATAGCCCAGGATCGTCGCTGCCGGGCCAGTCCGTCGAGGGCGTCGGTGAGTTGGACCTCTCCCCCCACTCCCTCGCCTTGCCGGGCGAGCGCCTCGAACACCTCCGGCTCGAGGATGTAGCGGCCGACCGCCGCGAGTCTTGAAGGCGCGGAAGCGGGATCGGGCTTCTCCACCATTCCGCGCATGGGAATGGCCCCGCTCGCATCGGCAGCGCCGGAAGGATGGATAATTCCGTACCGGTCCACTTCTGAACGTTCAACCTCCTTTACGCCAATATAGGATCCCGGCCCGAGGCGGCTCCTCGCATCCATCAGGGCAGCCAGGGCTGGGCGAGGTCCAAGAATGAAGTCGTCCGGCAGCAAGACCGCAAAGGGCTCACAGCCGACGGCATGACGGGCGGACAGGATCGCATGGCCGAGGCCGCTCGGATGGCCCTGCCGGACATACGAAATGACGCCGGGAGGCGGAACGTCGACGAGGCATTTCTCCACAAGCTCCGGTTTGCCGGCCTGCTGCAGGAAATGCTCCAGCGTCGGGTTCCGGTCGAAATGGTCCTCGATCACGGACTTGCCCCGAGCCGTGATAAAGACGAATCGCTCGATGCCCGCCGCCCGGGCCTCGTCCAGGGCGTAGTGAATTACCGGACGGTCCACAATCGGCAGCAGTTCCTTGGGGATTGCCCGAGTTGCCGGCAGGAAGCGTGTGCCGAAGCCGGCAACCGGCAATACGGCCGTGCGGATTGTCTTCATGAATTCTCCTGGTTCTTCTGCAGCGCGCGGACCGGTGCGGGCGGTCCTCGCTCATCGGATCCCCGTCGGCCCCGCATGATCCGGACGCGCCACGGCGTTCGCCCCTGCCCGCCTAGGCAACCGGCTCTTGCAGGGTGACGATTTCCTCCGCTGCCGTGGGGTGCACCGCGCATACGCGGTCGAAATCGTCCTTCGTAGCACCCATCTTCACCGGAATTGCGAGGCACTGGATCAGTTCCGCGGATCCGGCACCTCCCAGGTGCACACCGAGAACACGCCGCGTCGACCGGTCGACGACGAGTTTCATCAGGATCCGTGCATTGCCGCCTCCGAGCGCTGCGCTGAGCGGCGGGAACTCGGCACGGTAGACCAGCACATCCCCGCGCTCGCGCGCCGCCGCCTCCGTCATCCCCACCGTCGCAAGCTCCGGACGGGTAAATACGGCGATGGGAACGAGGGCATGATCCGGTTCCGTCGGTTCGTTGCGGAATACGGTCGCAACGAAGGCCTCGGCCTCCCGGATTGCCACCGGAGTCTGGTTGATTCGGTCGGTGACATCCCCGACCGCATGAATGCCCGGGACGCTGCTCTGAGAGAAGGAATCCACCGCCACTTCGCCCTTCCTTCCGAGTTCCACGCCCGCATTCTCGAGCCCGAGGCCATGCGTATTGGGCAGCCGGCCCGTGGCATACAGCACCGCATCCGCCATGCGCTCCCCGCCATCGCGCAGGGAGACCGCCAGAGCCCCGTCCTTCCTGCGAATTCCGGCAACATCCGCATTCGTCTCGATCACGATGCCCTGGCTTTCCATGCCCCGAGTCAGGAACGCCCGAAGATCTTCATCGAACCCCCGCAATACCATCGGCCCGCGGTACACCTGCCGGACCTCTGCCCCGAGGCCCCGGAAAATGCAAGCGAATTCGCAGGCGATGTAGCCTCCGCCCACCACGAGCACCCGCCGGGGGAACTCGGAAAGATGGAAGGCTTCATTGGATGTGATGGCAAGTTCCGCGCCGGGGATGTCCGGCACGAAGGGCGCGCCCCCTGTCCCGACCAGGACATGCCGGGCGCGAATTTCGTCCGCTGAACCGGCAATACGGATTTGCCCGGGCCCTGCGAGCGTGGCGCGTGCCTCGAACACCTGCACACCGGCCCGATCGAGGCCCGCGCGATAGATGCCCTCTAGCCTGGCAATCTCCCGATCCTTGTTGGCAATCAGACGATTCCAATCAAAGCGGCGGGCCCCGACTTCCCAACCGAAACCGGCAGCCGCCTCGAATTGCCCGGGAAAGGACGACGCGTAAACCAGGAGCTTCTTGGGAACGCAGCCGCGAATTACGCAGGTGCCACCGAACCGGTACTCCTCTGCCAAAGCAACCCGGGCGCCGGCCTCGGCGGCGCGGCGGGCAGCGCGGACACCGCCGGACCCGCCGCCGATCACAAAAAGATCGTAGTTTTCTTCGCTCATGACGCTTTCCCGTCCTCCTCTCCAGTGTTGTCCGGAGCGTCCTGCTTCCAGGGCTCCGCATTGATGCGCCGAACCCCGCCATCGGCGGACCCGATCAGCGCGAAATCCGCGAGATCCAGAAACAGTCCATGCCCGACAACCCCGGCGATCACGGACAGCGAATTGTCAAGATATTCGAGTGTCGAGGCCTTGCCGAGGGAGACATCGACGATGAAATTCCCGTTCTCGGTCGTGAAAATGCGTCGACCTGCGCCTTCGACAGACCGCAGAGAGACATCGCGGACAGGATCGATAGGGTAGCCCAATTCGTTGATCGTGAGAACGATTTCCGTAATGGTGTGCCGGATGCAAAACGGTGAAATCTCGATCGGCAGGGGAAAGGCGCCGTGGTAGGGAACCAGTTTCCCTTCGTCGGCAATCACAATGAACTCCAGGGCATATTCCGCGACGATCCGCTCCCGGAACAGTGCTCCGCCTCCACCCTTGACCAGAGTCAGCCCGGGACCGATCTCGTCGGCCCCGTCAACGGCAAGGTCTATGCTCGACGACTCGCTTTCCTCGCAAACCTCGAGCCCCGCGCGCTCCGCCGCGCGCCAGGTGGCCTCCGATGTCGGGATACACAACAGCATTTCCCTCTCGTGCTTGGGCAGGTCCGCCAGCGTGGAGATGAACAATTCCGCAGTTCGCCCGCTCCCAAGGCCGAGCACGAAGGGCGGGTCGTCACCCGTGTCGGCACTCTCCCTGATGATTTCTGCCGTGTAGCGCGATGCTTCGAGCGCCGCCGCCATTTTTCCTGTATCCATTTCCCGCCCCCCTTTGCCTGCGCCGGGCGCGGCCGGGCTCGCGCGTCACTCGCATTCCGGAGCCCGATGCCCGCGCCCCGAATCCCGTCCGCCGGGTACCCGCCAGCCTCCGATGCCGTCCGGACGGCCTCGGGAATCATGCGCGCCTCGGGCCGTGCGTTCCAGCCCGCAACGCTATCGCAGATCCGTCCTTCCGGGCGGGAAGGCTCTCGACATCGGCTTGCATCCGCACCATTATGCGAGCGTTACCCCCTCTTTTACCGTTTCCCCCCTAACGGAGTCATCGATGATCGATATCCGCGCCTTGCGAGCGGACCCCGATGGGTTTGACCGGGCCCTTGCACGCCGCGGCCTTCCTCCATTCGCCGCCGGGGCGCTGGAACTCGACGCCCGGCGCCGCCACGCCATCGAACGTCTGGAATCGTTGCTCGCGGAGCGCAACCGCCTCTCGAGGGAGGCGGGAAAGGCGCGTTCGGCTGGCGACATGGGTGCCTTCGAAGCGAATCGGGAGCAGGTGCAGAATTTGCGCAAGGAGCACGAGACCCTCCAGGAAGAGACGCGGACGGCGGAGGATGCCCTGCGGGAAATACTCATGGCACTGCCCAACCCGCCGCTCGCGGATGTTCCCGACGGCCCCGACGAGACGGCCAATGTGGAAATCCGCCAAATTGGTGCAATTCCCGAGTTCGGCCGGAAACCCCGCGAGCATTTCGAGATCGGCGAAGCACTGGGCCTGATGGATTTCGAACGGGCGGCCATACTCGCCGGTTCGCGATTCGTGGTGCTGCGCGGTGCTGTTGCACGCCTTCACCAGGCACTCGGACGCTTCATGCTCGACACCCATACGCGGGAGAACGGCTACGAGGAAGTATGGGTTCCCTCGATTCTCCTGCCGGAGATCCTGGAGGGGACGGGTCAGCTGCCGAAATTCGCTCACGACCTCTACCGAACCGAGCACGGGCATTGGCTCTCCCCGACCGCTGAGGTCCCGCTGACGAATCTCGTGCGCGAGCGCATTCTATCGGCCACGGAATTGCCCGTCCGCGTTGCCGCCTGGACTCCTTGCTTCCGCTCCGAGGCCGGCGCCGCGGGCCAGGACACGCGCGGCATGCTGCGCCAGCACCAATTCGAAAAGGTGGAGCTGGTGTCCATTACCCGGCCGGATGACTCGGATGCGGAGCTTGAGCGCATGACAGGATGCGCAGAGGGCATTCTTCGGGCGTTGGGCCTCCCCTACCGAACCGTGGAACTCGCCACAGGCGACCTCGGGTTTGCGGCGCGGCGAACCTACGATATCGAAGTCTGGCTCCCGGGACAGGGTAAGTTCCGGGAGATCAGCTCGTGCTCGACCTGCGGAGAGTTTCAGGCGCGCCGGATGAACGCGCGTTTCCGCCCCGAGCCGGGCGCGCCGGCGGAATTCGTTCACACGCTCAACGGCTCGGGGGTCGCCATTGGCCGGGCGCTCATCGCTGTTCTCGAGAATGGCCAGACCGGAGACGGTGCGGTGGCGCTCCCGGAAGCGCTTGCGCCGTACATGGGCGGGGCTCGCCGGATCGACCCGGACGGAACCCTGTCGGGGGAGGGCTAGATGCGGATCCTGGTAACCAACGACGACGGAATCGATGCGGCCGGACTTGTCGTGGCCGAGGGGTTTGCCCGGGAGCTCGCCGGCGATGGCGGCGAAGTCGTGGTGGTCGCTCCGTCGAGTGATCGAAGCGGCAGCGGACGCGGATTGACCTACACGTCCCTGCTGCGCATGCGCGAGCAGGCGCCGGGACGCTATGCGGTCGACGGCACACCGGCGGACTGCGTCATTCTCGGCTGCGAGGCCGTGGGCGGAGGGCAAACCTACGATCTGGTGCTATCCGGCGTCAATCACGGGCACAACCTGGGCGAGGACACCGCGGTTTCGGGCACGGTGGGCGCTGCCCTAGAGGGCGCGCAGCGCGGCATCCCCAGCATCGCGGTCAGCCAAGGGTATGGCGGCAACCTTGACCCGCAGGATCCCGATTCGCCCTGGCGCCTCTCCCGGGCCCGCGGGGCCGGGGTTCTTCGCACGCTCGTTGCGGCAATGGACTCGGGCTTCGCCCGTTGCCTGACCGTCAATTTCCCTCCGGTTCTACCCGGCCAGGAACGGGGGGTGCGGCTCGCAAGACTGAATCGCCGGGTGGGACCCGGCGTGTACGCAGAGCGAATCGATGGCGGCACGAATGGAGAACGACTCTTCGACCTGCGTTACCGCCCGGCGCGTCCCCAATCCGCCCCAGACGACGATCGGACGCTGTGCAGGGAAGGCTGGATCACGGTCACGCCGATTCACGATGATCTTACTGCGCCAACCCTGTTGACCGACGATCTCGACGAGGCGATCCGGAGCTATGCGTAGCCACCTGCCGGCCTCGCCTGCGCGGCAGATCTGCCTCGCCGCCGGCCTCCTTGCGGCCTTGGCCGTGGGTTCCCTTGCCTCCTGCTCGCCCGGACAGCAGCTGCCGAGCGCAGCGGACCGCGCAGACGTCGCCACCGAACGGCCGAAGCCATCCTACCGGGGACCGGCTCGGCCCATTCACGGGCAGGAGCGCCTGCACCGGGTGGAGCCTGGCGACAGCATGGCGGAAATCGCCTGGATCTACGGCCTGGAGAAGGAACGGATCGAGACGATCAACGGCCTGCGCGCGCCCTACCGGCTCTTCGTCGGCGAGTTTCTCATCCTTCCTGACATGGGACCATGGGGCCAGGCCCCGGATGTCGAAACCGTTGCCGTCCACCCGGTGGAGGAGGTCGAGTCGCAGCCACTGCCGGAACTGGAGTAATTGGCCGCCGGAACACCCACCGGAGCCGGTTCCAACGGGCATTGCAATGCGCGAGCGGGCCATGTGAGCCAGTGATCCTGTCGCATGCGCGTAGTCCGCTGTCGGCGGTCGTCAGGTCAGGATTCCGCTCCGAAGCCTCCGCGGAGGGAGGATTCCTCGCGGAGGCCGAACTGCCTCCAACAGCGCCGCTTCCCGCCGAAAGCGCGCAAACACCAAGGGCAGATTTCAGAACAGGTCCGAGAGGTCAGAGCGCCCGCTGCGAGGAAAGCCGGTCGTAGGCAGTGTTGATCGCCTTGAGCCGCTCGGTCGCCTGCGAGACAAATTCCTCCGCCATGCCCTGGGCGACAAGCCGGTCCGGATGGTTCTCCCGAACCAATTGCCGATACCGCTTCTTGACCTCCTCATTGGTCGCGTTCGGACCGAGGCCCAGAATGGCGAGGTTGTCGACCTCGGTCGGCTCTCTCGATCCAGCCCGCGCGCCGGAAAACTGATGCCGTTTCCGCACCATCTCGACCAGCTGCGGAGGAAATCGGAAGATGGCCGCGACCCGGATGAGAAACGCCTCTTCGGCGGGATTGAGCTCCCCGTCCGCCAAGGCGACCGCAAACAGGATCTCCAGCACCTGGACCAGGACGGCCGGGCGCCGCCGAAACACCGCGTAGAGTTGCTCCGCGTATTCCTCGAACCCCTGGGAGGTCTGTTTTGCCTCGTTGTACAGCGCCGACACCGAAGCCTGGTCCACTTCGCCCGGCGGGAAGACGGTGTACAGCACACGAATCTCGTCCTTCTGCACAACGCCGTCCGCCTTCGCCAGCTTCGCGGCAAGCGCGATCACGCCCGCAGCGAACACGGCCTGGTCAGGAAGGCGGGAGGAGTCCTCGTCGTGGCCCAGGAGGCCGCCCTCGGAGGACTTGTCGAGCAGCTTGTGGCCTGCGAAAGCGCCGATCAACGCGCCGATCGGCCCGCCGATCATGAAACCGGCTACGCCGCCGACAATCTTGCCCAATACCCCCATGCTCAACCGCCCCCATCCTGTGCATGCATGCTGCCGGCGAGATCAATGGCAAACTGCCAAGCCACGCGCCCGGAAACCGCACCGCGCGCCTGCCTCCAGGCAATCGCCCGCCGTCGCAATTCGTTGTCCGAAACCGAAATACCGAAGGCGTCGGCGTAGCCGCGCACCATGTCAAGATAACTGTCCTGGGTGCACGGGTGGAACCCGAGCCAGAGGCCGAAACGATCGGACAGCGACACTTTTTCTTCCGTTGCCTCGCTTGGCGAAATCGCGGTCTGCCGCTCGTTCTCGATCATGTCGCGCGGCATCAGGTGCCGCCGGTTCGAGGTCGCGGCGAACAGGACGTTGCCAGGCCGGCCACGAATTCCCCCGTCGAGTACCGCCTTGAGCGACTTGTACGCGCTGTCCGGAGATTCGAAGGAGAGGTCGTCGCAAAACAGCAGGAAGCGGCGGCCCTCAGCCTTCTCGAGTTCGGGGAGGAGCCGATGAAGAGCGCCGATGTCGGTTCGGTCGATTTCGATCAGAATGAGCGGCTCTTCAACACTGCGGGCGATTCGGTCATGGGCCGCCTTCACGAGCGAACTCTTCCCCATTCCCCTCGCTCCCCAAAGAAGCACGTTGTTGGCAGGGAAGCCCGCTGCAAACCGCTCGAGATTCTCGACAAAGGTGTCTCGCACCAAGTCGATTCCCCTGAGAAGGGCCAGATCGATCCGGTTGATCTCGATCACCGGCTCGAATCGGTCGGGATCCGTGCGCCAGAGAAACGCTTCTGCTGCGCTGAAGTCGGGCGGCCCGGGGGTCGGCGGCGCAATTCGCTCGAGGGCGGCGGCAATCCGTTCAACCGTGCGCCGGAGTTCCTGCGCGCCGCGGCCAGCGGTCCCGTCATCAGCCACCGGCAGGCTGCTCCTCCCCTTGGGCGTCGGATGCGTCATCGGCCTCGTTTTCCTCCTCCCAGCGCTGGCGTTCAGCCTCCTTCTTGCGCTCCACCGCGCGGACCAGGTGGATGGAAATCTCGTAGAGCAAGTAGATTGGAACAGCAAGCCCGATCTGGCTGATCGGATCCGGCGGGGTCAGAATCGCCGCTGCGGCCGCGATGGCGATCACCGCATAGCGGCGCTTCTTGGCGAGTCCCTCAGAAGTCGCGATCCCGACCCGGCCAAGCAGCGTCAGCAGCACGGGCAGCTGGAAGCAGATGCCGAATGCAAGGATAAAGGTCATCACGAGGCTCAGGTACTGATCGACCTTGCCCAGGAATGCAATCTGCGTGGAGTCATCCCCTCCCGGCACTTCGAAGTTCAGGAAGAAATCGATGGCGAGCGGCATTACCAGGAAGTAGACAAGGCTGCCACCCGCGGCGAACAGAACTGGCGTCGCAAGCAGGAATGGAAGAAACGCCCGCTTCTCGTCCCGGTAGAGGCCAGGCGCCACGAACATCCAGAGCTGCGTCGAGACCACCGGAAAGGAAACGCAAATCCCACCGAACACGGCGAGGCGGAGATAGGTGAAGAACGCTTCGTGGAGCGCCGTGAAGATCAACTCCGCCTCCTGGCCCCGGGCCTCGAGTGCCCGAACCAACGGAAGCGTAAGCAATCGGTAGATGTCCTCCGCGAACACGTAGCAGCCGATGATCGCCACGACGAGCGCGGCAATCGACCACATCAACCGCTTGCGCAGCTCGATCAAATGCTCGATCAGCGGCGCCTTGGTCTCCTCAATGTCCTTCTGACTCATGGGCGTGAACCGCTCCCCTCGGCGCCGCCCAGTCTAGGCGGATAACCGCGCTAACCGCTGCTTCCCGTTTCGCTCGTCGCCGGGGCCGCGGCGCTCACGGTAGCGGCTTTCGCCGGTGCGCTCACGGTAGCGGCTTTCGCCGGTGCTCTCACGGCAGCGGCCTTCGCCGGCGGGATCACGGTAGCGGTTTTCGCCGGTGCGCTCTTGGCAGCGGCTTTCGCCGGTGCGCTCTTGGCAGCGGCCTTCGCCGGTGCGCTCTTGGCAGCGGCCTTCGCCGGTGCACTCTTGGCAGCGGCTTTCGCCGGTGCACTCTTGGCAGCGGCTTTCGCCGGTGCGCTCTTGGCAGCGGCTTTCGCCGGCGCACTCACGCTAGCGGCTTTCGCCGACGCGCTCACGCTAGCGGCTTTCACTGGCGCGCTCACCGAATCGGCTTCCGCCGGCACGCTCTCGACAGCGGCTTTCGCCGGCGCGCTCTCGACAGCGTCTTTCGCCGGCGCGCTCACCGTAGCTTCTGCTTCCCGCTCGTCCTCGTCGACGGCTTGCGTCACCTGCTTCTTCGCCCAGTTTCCCGGGTTGGTGAGGCCCTTCTGCGCTTGCGTCTTGATCGAGCGCACATCGTCGAGCATCTTGCGCGCTTCCGAAAGCTCCTGAATATCGGCCTCGCGAGCGACATCCTCCATCCCGCGCTGAAAGTCGCGCGCCATCGTCCTGGCGCGGTTGACCCACTGCCCGACTGTCCGCATCAAGCGCGGCAGTTCCTTCGGCCCGACCACGAGGAGCGCCAATACTCCTAGAACGAGAAGTTCCGACCAGCCGACATCAAGCATGCGCGGGAACCGTCAACCGGTGTTGCCCATAGCTGGACGCGGGAATACGCCGCGTCAGCCTCTCGTCGCGTCCACGGTCTCCCTGGCGGTCGCAGGCGATGCCTCGGATTCGATCGAGGCACCCTCGACCTGCGGAGTCTCCGGGGGATCCTCGCGCATTCCCTTGCGGAAGCTCTTGATTCCCTTCGCCACGTCGCCCATGAGTTCGGAGATCTTTCCGCGTCCGAACAGAAGTACGAGCAGAACCACAACGATCAGAATCTGCCAAATGCTGATACCCATTTCGAAACCCTCTATTCGCGCAAAAAGCGCTTCTTGGCACAAAGCTGTGCCCTATCATACAGGAAGCTGCGCCGTACTGCGCGGGCCCGGCGCATTCAGGTTCCCCGCGGAAAGACGAAGCAGCGGTCACGGCGCAGCGAAATCCAGATCGGCTCGCCTTCCTGCGGAAGGAATGTGCCCGGCACCGTTGCGCGAAGCAACGACCCGTCGCGCTCCACCCGCACTTCGACGAGGCTTTCCGCGCCGAGAAAGCGTGCCCGCGCCACCCGGCCCGCGGCCGGCATTCCGAGTTCCGGGGACGCGACCCGCACCGCCCCCCCGATGTCCAAATTCAGCGCAAGGTGTTCCGGCCGGATGACGATCTCCACTTCCGTGCCATCCCTGTTGCCGACCGACAGGAAGGGGCCGAAGGGAGTGTCGACCTGCTGGGAGGAGACCGTTCCCTCGACGACGTTGACCTCGGAGAAGAAAGCTGCCGCGAGCCGGTCCCGGGGATGGTTGTAGATATGGTACGGCTCCCCCGTCTGGACGATTCGCCCGTCGCGCATCAGCGCGATACGGTCGCCCATTCGAAGCGCCTCGCTCGGCTCATGCGTCACCAGCAGCACTGCGGTTCCCTCCTCCTTGAGGAGGGTGAGCGCCTCATCGCGAATCCCGTCCCGAAGGCGGGTATCCAGACTCGAGAACGGCTCGTCCATCAGCAGGACGCGGGGACGGGGCGCGAGGGCCCGTGCCAATGCGATTCTCTGCTGCTCTCCGCCCGAAAGCTGGTGGGGGTACTTGTCCGCGTGGCCGGTCAGTCCCATGCGGCGCAGGAAGTTCTTTGCCTCGCCGTTTCCTCGCGAACTCCTCCCCGGAAACCCGAACGCCACGTTTTCGATCGCCGTCAAATGGGGAAACAGCGCGCATTCCTGGAACATGAGCCCGACCGAGCGCTGCTCCGGAGGCAGGTGGACAGGGCCCTCGGAGACCAGCCTTCCGTCCACGCGAACCGCACCGGATTCCTGCTGCTCGATGCCCGCGGCAATGCGCAGCGTGGTGGTCTTGCCACAGCCGGAAGGGCCGAGCAGGCATACGAGTTCCGACACCGCGACAACGAGGTCGAGCCCCGCCACGGCCGCTTGCCCGCGGAACGACAGGTGAATGTCCTCAAGTTCGAGGCGTGCGGTCATGATCCTGCCGAACGGAGACGAATGCGAATAGCCAACCAATTTACTCGGATATAGCGGATATCCGCCAGCACTCAAGCGCGGACACGGTCTCCGAGGCCGGCAATGGTCCGTCCGCCGCCTGGCGGCAGATCGACAACGGCGCCGCGCCGGAGCGCGACCGAGCGGTCCATCCGCCCTGCAAGACCCAGATCGTGGGTCGCGGTGAGAATGGCCATGCCCTCGCCTGCCGCGAGATCAAGAAGCATGGATATGACGGATTCCGCTGTCTCCAGATCGAGGTTGCCGGTGGGCTCGTCGGCGAGAAGGATCAGCGGCCGGTTGGCAATCGCCCTGCAGACCGCAACCCGCTGCTGCTCGCCGCCGGAGAGCTGCGTTGGTCGGTGGTCCATTCGATCTCCGAGACCGACACTTCGCAGAAGTTCGCCCGCCCGGTCCGCCGCCGTCCTGAACCCGGCTCCGGCGATCATCCGAGGAAGCAGCACATTCTCCAGAGCCGAGAGTTCCGGCAGGAGATGATGGAACTGGTAGACGAATCCGATCCTGTCCCGGCGAAGGGCCGTGCGAACCGATTCGGTTGCGCCCCTACCCTCGACGCCTCCGACACGCACGGAACCCTTGTCCGGCGAATCCAGGAGTCCCGCGACCTGCAGCAGCGTGGACTTCCCGGAACCGGATGGCCCGACCAGCGCCACGCGCTCACCCGGGGCAATCGAGAGGTTCGCGCCAGACAGCACTTCCAGCCAGCCTGCGCCCTGGCGGAACCTGCGGCGGACCCCCTCCATCGCCAGCGCCAGCTCAGCCACTTCGAAGCGCCTCCACCGGGTCCGTCCTCGCCGCACGCCAAGACGGATACAGGGTGGCGAGCAGCGACAGCCCGAGGCTCAACCCGGTAATCGCCAGGACGTCCTGCCAGAAGAGCTCCGCCGGGAGCCGGCTCAAATAGTAGACATCCGGGCTGAAGACATCCGTTCCGGCCAGGCTGGAGACTGCGTCCTGCAGCGACTCGATATTGAGGCAGAACACCACACCGAGAACCACGCCCGCGATCGTGCCGGAAACGCCGATGCTTGCGCCGCAGAGGAAGAAGACACGCATCACGGACCTGCTGCTCGCACCCATGGTTCGAAGAATGGCGATACTCGCAACCTTCTCCTTAACCAGCATGATCATGCCCGAAACGATATTCAGCGCCGCGACCAGCACGATCAGGGTGAGGATGAGGAACATCACATTGCGCTCGACCGCCAGCGCTTCCAAGTAGGCGCTGTTCGAGCTCATCCACGTGTTGTAGCGAATGGCGGGTTCCTGTTCGGCAATCCGAGCGCCGAACTCGGTGGCCTCCGCTGGCCGCACGAGCATGACTTCGATGCGGTCAGGGCTGTCAACGCCGAAAAACTGCTGCAACTCGGCGAGCGGCAGGAACGCCAGCGTGCGGTCGAGATTCGACATGCCGATCTTGAAGATGTAGGCCACGGGGTAGCTACGGACGCGTGGCAGCAGCCCGAGCGGAGTCCGGTCCCCTTCGGGCCAGAGCAGCGTCACGGAGTCGCCGACCTGAACGCGCAGCCGTGCGGCGAGTCCGTCTCCGAGAGCCAGCCCCTCCCCCGCAGCGAAGGCATCGACGGACCCCGATGAGAACTCTGGCGCCGCGACGGCAGGCAACCCGGCGAGGTCTCCGGCGGGTATTCCGCGGACGAGGACTCCAGCGCTCCACTTTCCGGCCGAGGCCAGGACCTGGCGCTCGACAAGCGGCAGGGCCCGCTGGATGCCGGCAATCCCCTCGATCCGCGCGGTCAGCGCCTCGGGCTCGTCGAAGCCCTCTCCGACCGGGAAAACGGCAACATGCGGGTTCACACCCAGGATCCGCTCCACGAGCTGGTCCCGGAATCCGTTCATCACGGACATGACGACGATCAGGGTCGCAACGCCCAGTGCAATTCCCACCAGAGAGAAAATGGAAATGACGGAGATGAAGCCTTCGCGCCGGCCGGAAAGAAATCGCCGGACGAGAAGCCTCTCGAAAGCGCCGAATGGCCCCGCGGCCTCAGTTGTCGCCATTCCCGCCACGCAGTTGCACGATGGCCCCGTCCCGGCAGAGGCTCTGCTTTGCGCCGGTCCTGCGGCATGCGATCTCCACCACGCCAGACGCAGCGTCCCTCGGCCCGATTGCGACCCGCCACGGCAGGCCGATCAGTTCCATGGAGGCGAATTTCTGGCC
This sequence comes from Rhodobacterales bacterium, assembly GCA_965222665.1. GTDB lineage: Bacteria > Pseudomonadota > Alphaproteobacteria > Rhodobacterales > CAZPXZ01 > CAZPXZ01. The sequence goes on along the minus strand of CBDCUM010000012.1, from coordinate 1,133,964 downwards.
GGCGCGGGCGTCCGAATCGTCATAGAGGAGATCGATTCCGGCCCGCTGCGCGGCCTCGTAGAATGACTCGCATGCCGCATCCACGACAGGGTCCCCCTGCTTGAGATTAACAAGCCCTGCATCAAAGGGCGTAACCGGCTGCGGCCAGATGATTCCGCGCTCGTCGTGGCTCGCCTCGATGACCGCGCCGACGAGGCGCGAGATGCCGATTCCGTAGGAGCCCATCTGGTAGTGGACATCCTCCCCGGCGGCATTCCGCACGGAGGCGCCCATGGGCTTGGAATACTTGTCGCCGAAATGGAACACGTGCCCGACTTCGATGCCGCGCCCGGAGACCCGGTTCTCCGGGGCGACTTCCGATTCGAAGAGCGCGGGATCATGGGTCTCTTCGGTGCGGGCGTAGCGGGTAGTCCAGGCTTCGAAGGCCCGCCGCAGGCTCGACGGATCGTCGTAGCGCACCGCACCGCCGGCCACATCGACGTCAAAGATTCGCTTGTCCAGAAAGACCTCCGATTCGCCGGTTTCCGCGAGAATCAGGAACTCATGGGTGAGGTCGCCGCCGATCGGGCCGGGATCGGCGCGCATGGGAACGGCCGTCAGGCCGAGCCGGGCGAAGGTCCGGAGGTAGGAGACGAACATCGTGTGGTACGACGTCTCGGCGCCGGCACGGTCGAGGTCGAAGGAATAGGCATCCTTCATCAGGAACTCGCGCCCGCGCATCACCCCGAAGCGGGGGCGGATCTCGTCGCGGAATTTCCACTGGATATGGTAGAGGATCTTCGGCAGGTCGCGGTAGGAGGAGACCGCGCCGTCGAAGATCTCGGTGATCATCTCCTCGTTGGTCGGACCGTACAGGAGATCCCGGCCGTGCCGGTCGCGGATCCGGAGCATCTCCTCGCCGTAATCGTCGTAGCGGCCGGACTGCCGCCACAGGTCCGCGGGCTGGACCGTCGGCATGAGCACCGGAATTGCACCTGCTCGCTGCTGCTCCTCGTGAACGATCCGCTCGATCTTCTCGAGAACCCGCAGGCCGAGGGGCAGCCAGGAATAGATTCCCGCCACAGCCTGGCGGACCATGCCGGCGCGCAGCATCAGGCGGTGCGAAACGATTGCCGCTTCGGCGGGCGTCTCGCGCAGGATTGGCATAAAGTACTGCGACAAGCGCATCCTAGTTCTCCGATGATTTCCGAAAGGCATCCCGGGTCCGGCCTGCCGGGCTCCCTATGATGCGGAAATGATCCTGCCGGTCAACAGGAAAGCCGGCGGGAAACGCCCGGCGAAGCCATATTCACCGCATTCAGGACCGATGCTCCCCTGAACATTCACTGCCGCTTCCACGGGTCGGTGCCCATCGCGAGAGCGTCTGTCCGCGACTGGATCGCCGGGTTTCGCATCAGGCCCGACCCGCCTGCCCGCAGGCCCCATGGAGGCGTCGGTGCACGGGCGATCGCGCGCTGCGTCTGCGGGGCGCCCCTGTACCTCTTTCCGTGCCCTAGCAGCGGCTTTGGGTGGCCTTATCGCGGGACTTGGCATGAGTCCGGGTGGCCTTCGGATGGTGGCGGCGCAGTATCTGCCCGTCGTCCTCGAAAGACGCACCCTTGCCCAGCATCGCAGCAGCCAGAGCCTGGCGGAGCAGATACGCACCCTCGAACGGCGGGCCATCGATTCCGGCTTGTGCCGGTGCCACCCGCGCAACACGGATTACCCGGGTGGCATCCGCGGGAGAACGCCGAGGCTTGCCGACGCGCTCCCGAATTGCGCGCCAAATCCGGTCAACGTGGACGCGGCCCCGTGCAACGCGCGCGGCTCGGCGGCGAATCGCTGCGAGCCTTGCGGCAAGCTGCTTCCGGTACCGGTGCCCCCACCGCCGCCAATGGCCCGGAACGCGTGGAAAATCGACCCACTTCCACGAGAAATTCCGGTCAGCCGGTGGCGCGAGATGTGTTCGGAGAGTGTTCCCCGTCCGTATGAACTCCATTCACAACATGCTCCGAATTCGTTCTCTGCCCGATTTGGAACATGGGAAGCCGCCGCAGCGGCAAGGAGTTGCGATACAGGCTCGCAACCGCGAGGATTGCGGAAGCCCCTTCTTCCGCCCGCCGCGCCAATGCGCCGGCGCGCGTAGCGCGGAGCCTCCATGCAAGCCAGCCCAGGCCGAGAATCCGAGCCGGCCGCCAACAAACCGCCGACCCCGCATGACGCGCTCTTCAAGGTGCTGCTCGGGCACCCGGACCGCGCGGCGGAGTTTCTGCAGATGCATCTGCCGAAGCGGATCCGGAAGCTGCTCAGCGATGCGCCGCCGGTTCTGCTCGACGGGCACTACGTGGACGAGATGCTCCGGTACAGCCAGAGCGACCTACTGTTCCGCGTCCAACTCAAGTCCGGCGGCGAGGCATTCCTCTACGTTCTCTTCGAGCACAAGTCTGCCCCGGATTTCCAGACTCCGTTGCAATTGGCTTCGTACATGATCCGGATCTGGCGGCGACAATGGGAAGAGTCGCCGGGGAACCGGAACGCACTTTGGCCAATCATTCCCCTGGTGGTCTATCACGGCCGGGGCGAGTGGACGGTGCCCCTCTCCCTCTTCGACATGGTCGACGCCGGAAAGGGGCCGCTGCGGGCGTTTGTCCGCAGCTTCAGCTATCTGGTGACGGATCTCGGCCACATCCCCGAGGATCGGTTGGCGCGGGACCGGGGTCTCCTGGCGGGGCTGCTGGCGCTGATCTACGCGTTTCGGGGCCGGGCCGGCCTGAAGGCTCTGGCGAGAGTGCTGGAGCTGCTGCCGGACGACGGCCTCTTGGATATCGCGACACTGCGGTATATCGTCAGTGTGTACGACATTGAGCGTGCGGCCTTTGAAAACGCGGCACGGATGGCGAAGCCGGAGCGATGGGAGGCGCTTGTGGGAACCATTGCAGAGGAATGGATCAAGCAGGGCGAGGCGCGGGGCGAGGCGCGGGGCGAGGCGCGGGGCGAAGCACGGGGTGAAGCACGGGGTGAAGCACGGGGCGAGGCGCGGGGCGAGGCACGGGGCGAGGCGCGGGGCGAGGCACGGGGCGAAGCACGGGGCGAGGCGCGAGTTAGGTCGGCGACACTTGTGCGCCTGCTTGAGCGGCGCTTCGGCCCTCTTCCTCCCGCTGCCAGGCGCCGGATCGATCGCGCAACCCAGCCCCAACTGGACCGCTGGCTTGATGCCGTTCTCGACGCGCACACGCTGGACGCGGTATTCGGAGACGCCCGCGAACGCTGATCGCGGCAAGCACGCCACTACCGCTGGCTGGCCTTTCTGGCAATCCAGACGGTTTGTGGTTGCGCACGCCGCGGTGGAGCCCGGCGGGCGGGGGACGTATCCCCGTCCGGGACCCTTGCGGTACTGATGCCCATCCGCGCCCGGTCCCGAAGCCTGTCGCGCGCCGCCTGCAGTGGCTGCCGCGCGACAGACATTTTGAGATTCAGTGTGAATCAGGATGAGATCCGGGGCGCCGACGCCCCTGTACGCCCGTGATCGCACAGGTTTCGCAGTTCTGGAAGCCCCAAGCGGGGCCTTGCGGAACGGCCGAAGTGGACACTACGCACAGCGGAATATCTCGCCTGGTCCGCGGACACAAGTACCTCTCCGACGATGAGCGTCGTCGCTTCCTCGAGGCCGCACGCCTGGCGCCGCGGCCGCCCGACCAGAAGAGCTTCGCTCTCACGCTCGCCCACACTGGCGCCCGGGTCTCCGAAGCCCTGACCAACCTTCCCGGCGACATCGACCGCGAGGCCACCGCGATCCGGGTCCGAAACCTGAAGCGCTGCGCCGAGCGCTGGCACGAGATCCCCGTCCCTCCCGAGCTGCTCCGCGCCCTCGAGCTCTTCCACGCGGTCCGCTCGACGCCGGCAAAGGCTGCCGGCAAGCCCCTCTGAGCGCGGTCGCGAGCGCCCGCCCACCGGAAATTCGCCCGGACCATGGCCGATGCCGACATCGAAGGGCTTCAGGCCTGCCCGAAGGATCTCAGACACGGTTTCGATTTTGCGGCGGTCACCGCCGATGTGCCGCTGCCGAGGGTCGCAACCACCTTGGGCCACGCCGACCTGCAGACCACTGCGGTCTACACCACCCGCCCATGTGGAAAAGGAAGGCGAATTCAGCCGGATTCGATGCCAGAAGGCCTCCGGAGAGGGTGCGTAGCTCGCATGGCGTCGACTGTGACACGGAAAGTCGGTCTGCCATGCGAGCTACGCGACCTCCCGGAACCTCCAGATTGGGCATTTGAGGGGACTGCCGAAGGATCTCGGCCTGCAATTCACGTCCTATGCCGCACGACGACTGTGAGCGACCTCTCAAACCGCCCTCTTGCAAGGAGCAAGTCGACTCTCCGGCGCCTGCCTGCACTGAAGGGATGAAACTTGCTGGCATCGTGCCGACGGTTGCAATTCGCTGACATTTGATTCCGGAAACTCATTGCTCCGGCAATTCGCCTCTCCACGGTCGCGGTACAGTGGTCTTCCCGGACTTCATTGCCCAGCATCGCAGCAGCCAGAGCCTGGCGGAGCAGGTGCGCACAATCGAACGGCGGGCCATCGATTCCGGCTTGTGCCGGTGCCACCCGTGCAACGCGCGCGGTTCGGTGGCGAATCGCTGCGAGCCTTGCCGCAAGCTGCTTCCGGTACCGGTACCCCTCGCCGCCGCCAATGGCCCGGCGCGCGTGGGAAATCGACACGCCGACACCAGAGATTCCGGTCAGCCGGAGGCGCGGGGCGTGTTCGGGGAGTGTTCCCCGCCCGTGCGAATTCCATTCACAACATGCTCCGAATTCGTTCTCTGCCTGATTTGGAACACGGGAATCCTCCGCAATGGCAAGGAGTTGCGATGCAGGCGCGCAACCGCGAGGATTGCAGAAGCCCATTCTTCCGCCCGCCGCGCCAATGCGCCGGCGCGCGTAGCGCGGAGCCTCCATGCAAGCCAGCCCAGGCCGAGAATCCCAGCCGGCCGCCAACAAACCGCCGACCCCGCATGACGCGCTCTTCAAGGTGCTGCTCGGGCACCCGGACCGCGCGGCGGAGTTTCTGCAGATGCATCTGCCGAAGCGGATCCGGAAGCTGCTCAGCGATGCGCCGCCGGTTCTGCTCGACGGGCACTACGTGGACGAGATGCTCCGGTACAGCCAGAGCGACCTACTGTTCCGCGTCCAACTCAAGTCCGGCGGCGAGGCATTTCTCTACGTTCTCTTTGAGCACAAGTCTGCCCCGGATTTCCAGACTCCGTTGCAATTGGCTTCGTACATGATCCGGATCTGGCGGCGACAATGGGAAGAGTCGCCGGGGAACCGGAACGCACTTTGGCCAATCATTCCCCTGGTGGTCTATCACGGCCGGGGCGAGTGGACGGTGCCCCTCTCCCTCTTCGACATGGTCGACGCCGGAAAGGGGCCGCTGCGGGCGTTTGTCCGCAGCTTCAGCTATCTGGTGACGGATCTCGGCCACATCCCCGAGGATCGGTTGGCGCGGGACCGGGGTCTCCTGGCGGGGCTGCTGGCGCTGATCTACGCGTTTCGGGGCCGGGCCGGCCTGAAGGCTCTGGCGAGAGTGCTGGAGCTGCTGCCGGACGACGGCCTCTTGGATATCGCGACGCTGCGGTATATCGTCAGTGTGTACGACATTGAGCGTGCGGCCTTTGAAAACGCGGCACGGATGGCGAAGCCGGAGCGATGGGAGGCGCTTGTGGGAACCATTGCAGAGGAATGGATCAAGCAGGGCGAGGCCCGGGGCGAAGCACGGGGTGAAGCACGGGGCGAGGCGCGGGGCGAGGCGCGGGGCGAGGCCCGGGGCGAAGCACGGGGCGAGGCGCGGGGCGAAGCACGGGGTGAAGCACGGGGTGAAGCACGGGGCGAGGCGCGGGGCGAGGCGCGAGTTAGGTCGGCGACACTTGTGCGCCTGCTTGAGCGGCGCTTCGGCCCTCTTCCTCCCGCTGCCAGGCGCCGGATCGATCGCGCAACCCAGCCCCAACTGGACCGCTGGCTTGATGCCGTTCTCGACGCGCACACGCTGGACGCGGTATTCGGAGACGCCCGCGAACGCTGATCGCGGCACGGATGCCACCGCCGCTGGCTGGCCGGCACTCGAGGCGGTTCGCGGTTGCGCTCGCCGCGGTGGAGCCCGGCGGGCGGGGGACGTATCCCCGTCCGGGACCCTTGCGGTACTGACGCCCATCCGCGCCCGGTCCCGAAGCCTGTCGCGCGCCGCCCTCGCTATAGAGGCCATCCGCGTGGTGGCGCCCATGGCGATCGAAGCGGCACGAGAGGCCGAGCGTATGCACAGCAAACGCAAGCAAAACGACAAGAGATGTTGGAACTCGAGCTGCAGCAGATGCGCTACGAGGCCTCGCTGGCAGAACGCCGCTACGCCGCCTGCAACCCCGAAAACCGACTGATTGCGGCGCAATTGGAAAAAAGCTGGGACCAGGCGCTCCAACGTGTCGCAGCATGCGAAGCACGCATCCAGGCTGTACCGGAGCCTTCCCCCAACATGCCGAACTTCACTGACCTCGCGATGGATCTCGAAGCCGCTTGGAACGCGCCGGCAACGACGATGCGTACGCGCCAGCGACTGCTACGCACCCTCGTCACCGACATCGTCGCAGGTGTCGACAAAACCGCCCGTGAGGTCGTGTTGGTCATTCATTGGCGAGGTGGACAACATTCTCAACTGAGGGTCCAGATGCCCGCTTCAGGAGACCACGGCGTTCGCACACAGGAACAGGCCGCCAACGTCATTCGCAGCATGGCAGGAAGTTGATCCGACAGCGACATTGCCGCGTCGCTGAACCGCATGGGCATGTCTACAGCCCGTGGCTACACCTGGAATGCGCAGCGGGTCAGACGATATCGCTGGGAATACGGTCTACCATCTTGCCACGACGCTACGGACCGCGACGAATTCCTGACTCTGACGGAAGCCGCAGGCAAACTCCGTGTCAACCACCACGTTGTTCGCCGACTGATCCGACAGGGCGTTCTACCGGCACAACAAGCCTCTCCGAAGGCGCCTTGGCGCATCCGAGCAGCCGATCTGCTGCAAGAAAAAGTTGCCAATGCCGTGGCAAGGACCCAAAGTATCCCGTGTCAAGATCATACCCTTCCAAAACTCCCAATATTCTCAAACAGTTCAGAAAGCGACTCATAATGAAAACCACTCCATCATCCCGGCCACACGCACCGCTACCGACGCTTCATGTGCACCCTCACGAGTGAACACGCACGGCCTGCCCATTGGACACATTTCCTGCTCAACTCGCTGATTCGGTCATGTTAACGTTGGGGTATGGACGATCATGTTTCGCTCCCCTGTGCGCTTTCCTCGGCCGAGGGTTTGAAGAAGCTGTCGGGGATTCTGGCGCAGCCGGATGCTTCGCGGGCCGAGATTGGTCGCAGGGTCTGCGGTGCGTTCGGTTTTGTTGACCTTCGCGGGCGGCTACAGGTCACGAGTTGCCTTTGCGCGCTTCGCCGCCTTGAGCGTGCGGGCAAGATAGTTCTTCCTGCGCCGCGCCGTGGCGGCGGTCGCGGGAGCGTTGCCCGCCGGGAGGCGGCGGTTCCCGAGGATACGGATCTTCCGGCCTGTGCGGGTGCGATCGAGGGTCTTGAGCTTGTCCGGGTTGAGGGGCCGGAGCTTCGGCTGGCTTTCAACGAGCTGATGGCATCGGAACCCCCGCGCAGCGCGCGGCTTCACGTGGGCCGTCAGCTGCGTTACCTGGTCGGCTCGTCGCATGGCTGGCTCGGCGGCCTTCTGTTTGCCCCTGCGACGCGTGTCCTGGCGGCGCGGGATGCCTGGCTTGGTTGGGATGACGCAAGCCGTGAGCGGCATCTTGATGAGATGATCGGCCTGGCGCATTTCCTGATCCGTCCGTCGGTTTCGGTCCGTTACCTTGCATCGCGGGTTCTGGGCATGGCGGCGCGGCGCGTGGTCGAGGACTTCGCGGCGGTTTACGGCATCCGTCCGGTTCTGGCCGAGACGTTTGTCGCGCCGGAGTACCGGGGCAGCTGCTTCCTGGCGGCCGGCTGGCGCTGTGTTGGCCACACTTCCGGCCGCCGCCTTCGTGGCGGTGGAGCGGAAGCGGCGAAACGCATTCTGGTCCTGCCGCTGGCGGCGGACTGGGACGCGTGCCTGGAAGCACGGCGTGTGCTGCTGCCCGGGGACGGCCTTGACAGCGCGAGCTGGGCGGAGAACGAATTCGGTGCGGCGCCGCTTGGCGACGCCCGCCTGACGCAACGCCTGGTGCGGAGCGCGGAGATCCAGGCACGGGCGCCGACGAAGACATTTTTTGCGGCGGCGGCTGGTTGCGAGGCGACCGTGAAGGGGTACTACAGGATGATCGAGCACCCGGACTACGCGGCGGTGTCGGCGGCCACCATCGCGGCCGGCCATCGCGAGCGCACGCTGCGGCGGATGCAGGGCCAGCCACTGTCCCTCCTGGTCCAGGACGGCACGGACTTGAACTTCGCGACCCGCAACGGCTGCGAAGGCGTCGGGACGATCGGCCGCAACAGAGGGTCTTCGGGGACGCTGGGCCTGCACCTGCACACGACCTTCGCGGTGAGCGGCGACGGGGTTCCCCTGGGCGTGGTCAATCTCGAGTTCGACGCGCCGCACAGCGCCCCCGAACCGGACCGGCCGGTCGAGGAGCGCAAGACCGGGCGGTGGCTGCGCGGCCTGCGTCACAGCGTTGCGGCGGTGAAGGAACTCGACGGGGTGAAGGCAATCGCGGTGACAGACCGCGAAGGGGACGTGTTCGACATGTTCCACGAACACCGTGCGGCGGGCTGTCGCCGCCTGGCCCTCCTGGTGCGGGCGAAGCACGACCGCAGCCTCGGGCGCGGCCGGCCAAAACTGTTCGAGCGGGTGCGCGCGGCCCCGGAGGCCGGACAGTTCACCATGACGGTGGACCGGCAGTCGGCACGCAATTCGGCGAGCGGACAGAAGGCCTTCGCCGAGCGGACCCGGCGCCTTTCAACTACCCACAGTTGACACGATTATCGTCTGATCGTTTCTCCCATGCATTGACGGCATCGAGCCCTTCCTTGTAGCTTCTCCATGCCTGCCAGATTTTTTCGGTTCCGGGGAGCGGTTGCCGCTTGCTGGGACGAAATCCGGCGAGGCGAGCGAGGTCGACCACGAAGGTTCGGATATCCGGGGGCGTTTCGGGTGGAGCGCGAATGACACGGCGGTGTTTGAGCCAGACGTAGAGCACGTTGATCTCGTGTTCGGAGAACATTTTGAGTGCCGGCATGTCTGGCGTGTCGCGGGCGCGTCGTTCCAGGTCCATGACACGCCATGCGGTCACGGCATCGAATGCGAGGCACTTGCGCAGATCGTCGGCGTGATCGAGTTTTCGATCCTCGACCCGAGTGCCGACCTTGAGTATCCGGAAGTATTCCTCGATGGTCCAGCGTGCTTCGTACCATGCGACGACGCGCCGGGCATTGTCGATTTCGGCCTCGCCCTCGGTGGTGAGGAGCACCCAGTGGAGCGGCATCTTGCCTTTCGGCGGTTCGGGTTCGAGGACCGAGACGGCAAGCATGGCGAGCGGGGCTTCGTCGCCGGCCCTGTTCGACGGTGGAACGAGGTCGACCATCGCGGCACGGAGTTCAAGCCGGGCCTTGCGTTCGCGGCGCTTGCGGGGACCACCACAGGGGCTGATGGTGATGGTCTTTGTGCCCAGAACCGGTTGCGCATCCATGAAGTCCCACAACTCACGGGTGTCGCCGTCGACGGCGACCCGGCGCTGGCGGCCGCGGTCGGAACGCACCACGAGCCCGTTGCCGGTCTGCCGTGCCGTTTGCAATAGGTCCCATATGTCTCCTTCGCGATCACAGACCGTAATCACGCGGCTGTCGGGACAGGCTGCCGCGATCTGCCCGGCGCGCTCAAGGCCGCGCAGCCAGCGCACGCTTTCCGGCACGTTGTCCGGCGTTTCGGCGGTCAGCGTGCCGTCGCGCTGTGTCGCGTTGATTTCGAACACTCCGAGCGGGCGTCGGGCTTCGGTGACCGCAAGCCCGACATGGGCGAGCAAGCCCCAGGTTCCCGATCCGCCGCCGCCGAGATTGACCAGACCCGCCGTCTTCTGGTGGCCGTTGTAGTTGAGGGTCGTTGTGTCCTGGAGCGCGAGAACCACCGGTTCCAGCCGGCAGCGGTCGACCGTAGCCTCTTGATGGGGTTGAAGAATATGCTCCATCTTGATCCTGTCGTTCGAGAGCAGCCGATAGGCGGCCTTTTGTTCCGCCGCGCCGGGGAAGATCGCCGGCAGCGACGCACCCGGGGCATGTTCCCACGCCCGGCCCATCGCCACCACCCGGTCACGCAGGCGGCCGTCGGGATGGCTGCCGCGCCGGTACTCGATATCGGCCCAGTCCGTATCCTTCGGCACATGCGGCGTCGGTGCCGCGCCAAGCCTGCGGTGTGGTTCCTGGCACAATCTCTCGCGCCATCCCGCGGCCAACGGCTTGATCCATACCGCTTTCGGCGCGACCGCGCGCCGCCCGGGCGGACATCCCGAGGTTCGCGCCGCACAACACTTCCAGCCTGCGGCCCGGTAGCAGGTTCCGAGCCGGTCGGGAGCCACGTAGGTATAGGCCGCCAACGGCCTTACCCCATACGCTGCTTCCCAGTCGTCCGCAACGCGGGCCGCCGCCAGCGCCAGCACATGCGACGCCAGGTTGTCGACCCGTACCCCGGGCAACAGAAGATAACGGTCGTTATTGACTACAAGCCCGAGATTCGCAACCCGTGCGTCGGGCGACCAGCCAAGGAACGCATCGCGCGCCTTCTGGTGCCAGCTTGCGGCACAGAACCCGATCCCGCCAAGCCTGCCGTGAACCGAAGACCGGACCCAATAGCGAAGCTGGGCACCCGGCATGCGCGAACTTCCCTCGGGATGATGGCTCGCCATCATCGCCCGCCACAGACCGCGGTCGGCGTCGCCGACAGGCTCCAGCGTCACCACGCCGAGCTCCGCAAGCCGGCAGGTCAGCGTCAGGTCCGGGAACGCCCTCTCCGCGGCAACCGGTAGCGACGGCATCGGCCGCGCCGCGGGCAACGACAGGTTCAGCCGGGCCGCCAGCCGCGGCAGCGCCTTGCTCGCCTGCGCCAGACACGCAACGCCCCGCGGATTGCGCCAGTTCTCCCGTTCGCAAAGCTCGCGCGCAAGCCCACGGCGCGTGCCACCCTCTGCCGCAACCGCACCGATCAGCCAGTCGATCGTCGCGGAACGGAAATGTCGAAGCCCGATTTGCATGCCCGGAATATGCGCCAATCGAACAACCGTGTTAACTGTGTCTAAATGAACGACCCGGCGCAAGGCCAGGCTGAGCCTGCGCTGGCTGGAACTGGCGGTCCCGCCGCCGGCGGACGAGAAGGCGCGCTTCGGGCCGGAACCGCTGCCGCTGAGCGCGGTTCATGTCCGGGAAGTGGGTGTTCCCGATGACGGATCGGAGCCGGTTTCCTGGATCCTGCTCACGACACTGCCGGTCACCGGCCTGCACCAGGCTCGCGAAGTGGTCCGGCTCTACGGCCTGAGGTGGCGGATCGAGGATTGGCACCGGATCCTGAAATCGGGATGCAAGGTGGAGACGATCGCTCATCGAACCGGCATGCGCATCGAACGGGCGGTGGCAATCAACGCGGTGATCGCCTGGCGCATCGCCACCCTCACCCACCTGGCCCGAATCGAACCGGAGCTTCCGGCCACAACCGCATTCACCGAGATCGAACTGGCACTGCTGACGGACTTCTCGAGCGTCCGCAAGCTGCCGTCCCCCAAGAACCTCGGACAGGCATTCCGCCTCGTGGCGACGATGGGCGGCTACCTGAACCGCAAGAACGATGGACCGCCCGGCGCAGAGATCGCCTGGAACGGCCAAGCCGCGCTGTCGTTCACCGCGTGGATGCTCGGGCACAGTATCGATGCCGGGGAAACCAGCGAAGTGAGGAAACACATTAGCCAGCTAAACAGCACTTATGGGTAATGGGTAGCGCACGGCTCACGGCGGAAGTGGTGATTAGCCTTTCCTTCCTGTCGGACTTGCACCGACTCCCCAGCGCCAGTTAGCTCGGCGCTCCTCATCCAGATTATCGCGCAACACACCAACCGTCCTCCTCTTCCTCTATGTTCGGTCCATCCCCGCACGGGCGGGGAACACGCGTCGTCTCACGGATCGACGTGCTCCAGTGCCGGTTCATCCCCGCACGGGAGGGGAACACTCCTTCGCACTGGTCACCGGCAGATCCAGTTCCGGTTCATCCCCGCACGGGCGGGGAACACGCTACTCAGCGTCTTGTGCCATTTGGTTTCGACGATTCATCCCCGCACGGGCGGGGAACACGCGTAGTCGCTCTGCCTCCACTAAACTCAAGTCATACAAGAGCGACCACCAAACCCAATCACACCAAGTGAAAGAGGGCGGCCCGAGAGCCGCCCCCTCCCCGACACTGCGGGGAATTTCACGAGAATGGTATCTGCTCAGAAGGAAAACGCGATCCGCAGGCCAACGCCCACGTCGTCGATGTCGGTCACCGCGTAGGACACCGAGTGGGACACAGGATTCGACGGGGCCGCGCTCTGGACCACTGAATCGTCGCTGACATTGCGCAATTGGAGCGCGCCATCGCTGCCATCGTTCGTAACGTAAACACTGCTGGGACCCCCTTCCGGCACCATGGTCCAGCACTTGTCACCGATTACCGTCCGCTCATCGCTTCCCGCTTCGGAACACACATAGTCCGGTGCGCCTCCTGCTCCGGCTACGTTCTTGCTCTTGCCGGAGTGAATTCCGGCGGAGATCTCGACACCACCACCAAGGTCGTACGTCATCCCGGCAGAGATCACCGTATGCTTCGTATCCATGATGTCTCCAGGAAAGTCAAGGGAACTCATGTCGATATCACCCGCTGCTGGACGAGGATGCTTCCCTGTGGTCGGCAGGACTGAGCCGCCCCCGGCATCCGTGACTGCCTGCATATCCCCGACAAAGTGGTTCACAGTCTTCATACCGTCGTAAGCATTGTCGCTTACAGTATTCGAACTGTACCCGATTCCGAACGACAGGGCGCCGATGGTATGGTCGATACCAACACCATAGGACGTCGTATCCGCCGTCCCGGCAATCATCTCAATACCCGGCACCTTCGTATGAGAGTCGGGCTTTGTGTCATACCGCAGGCTCAGGGTCGTGCCTCCGATCCCGACGGCGGCTCCGAGGCCCCATTCCTTCCGGCTATCGCCGTCCCCGCCGGGATTCAGCGAAACGTGATTTGCACCAATAGTCAGGCTCGTTCCAGCAAAATCGCCAGAGAAATTCGCGCCAACCGCAATTATGTTGCTGTCGTTGGCGGTGCTGGTCGATCCCTGAGCACCTGTTTCGGGCTGGAACGAAATTCCCGCCTGGAATCCGCCGATGCTGGGCGCGTCGTACTGGACGCCAAGAGCGTCACCGCCGCCGTTCGGGGGGCCGCCGCAGCCTGCCTTTTACCCACAAGTCTTGTCCGGGCGCAGCCTCTGATACAAGTTGCTGGTGCGGTCCATCCGGATGAGTCTTTCGTAGGTCTGCGCGGCGACCGCAAGGCGCGTATATCCCTCCCAGATTTTCTCGTGGCCTGGCCACGGATCGTTTTTGCGGTTGAGGTATCCGCCGAGCATGGCCATGGTGAGCACCGCCAGCCCGAGATTGCCGGGCGCGGGCAGCTTGCGGTCGCTTGCGAAGTCTTCGAGCGCCATGATCTCGATGTCGGAGAACAGGATGTCTGCCGGCAGTTCCGGAGTATCGCGGCCCATCATCGTCATCGCCGTCAAGCGCCATGCGATGACCGCGTTGATGGTTACGGCCCGCTCGATGCGATCGCCGGTGCGATGACCGAGGTATTCGACCTTGCAGCCTGATTTCAGGACCCGGTGCCAGTCCTCGATGCGCCAGCGCAGGCGATACCATTTGAGGATCCGCTCCGCATCGCGGTCCGAGGCCACCGGCAGGCTGGTCAGCAGGAACCATTCGAGGGGCTTGTCCCCGTCCGGCGGCTCCGGCTCGTGAACATGCACCAGGTTCAGGCGGATCGGCGCCTCGTTCCGGAAGTTGCTCGTCTCGGGCGGCGGTAGCTCGACCGCACTCCAGCGCAACTCGACAACTGCCTTGCGTGCGTCCCGCTTCCCGCGCGCCTTCTGCCGTCGGGTTCCCCGGCGCGCCGAGCTGCGCGCCACATGGATCTCGAGCTGCTTGCGCACGGGTTGCGCCTGCGCCACATCGAAGAGCTTCGGCTGCTTGCGTCCGAGCGACCGGTTGTGCTTCGCGCGCACCAGCAGGTCGACGGTGCCGAGGCGGCGCTGCTCGACAAACAACTCGAACAAATCGCCCTCCCGGTCCGCAATCGACACCGGGCGCACACCGTCCAGTTCGCGGGCCAGCCGGTCGCAGTCCTGCAGTCCGCGCACCCACCGCTGCGTCTTGCGCTCTTCGGGCGGCTTGTCCCGCTCCGCCGCACCGTCCGGCGCGTCGTACTGGATGTGCGGAACTCCCAGCGGAATGCCGTCGCCATTGACCGCCAGCATCGAGTGCATGTGCAGCCCCAACGTTCCCGAAGATCCCTTGTTCCGGCCGATCAGCCCAAGTCCCGCGCAGCCGGGATGCTCGGCGAAGTTCAGATCGGTTCCGTCCTGGATGCACAGAACCACGTCCGCCCCCTGCATCCGTTGCAGCGTGCGTGCCCGGTGCGGCGCCAGGATGTTCGTCGGCGACACCTCTGAATCCGCCGGCTGGTCGATCATCCGGTAGTAGCCCACCACCATCGCCTTGTCCGATTGCGCGGCCGCGGGAAAGGACGACATCGGGTGGTCGGCCTGAACCGCGGCGCTCCTCACCAGCCGCCTGCTCAACCGTATATCGCCAAGAGGCGCCGAACCAAACTCGTTTTGCGCCCATTGCTCGCGATCCAGGCCGTCTCCGACGCAGATCGCCGGAACCGGCGCGCGCTCCGGGATCCCCAGCTGCCGACGCCAGTTCGCGGCCAAGGGAACCACCCACACCGACTTCACCGGCACCTGGGCACCGCTCGCCGCAAATCGACCGCGGCCGGCCGTCTCGCCGACACGGATCCAGTTCGACGCGGCAAGGCTGGCGCCGCCGTGCCTCGCAGGATCGAGAAAGGTTTCTACCAGCAGCGGCCGGTACCCGTAGTGCTGCTCAAAGTCTTCCCCCAGACGCCGCAGGCACAGACCCAGCGCCTTCGAGGCCAGGTTCCGGCAACTCACGGACGGACGGATCAGGAACCGGCTCAGTCCCACCACCCGATGCAACTGACGCTTGCGCAAGGCCGCGTCCCAGCCGATCCACTGGTCCCGCGCCGCCAGCGCCAGTGCCGAGGCCGCAAATCCCAGAGCCCCCAGAACGCCGTGATCCGAAACAATCAGATAGCGAAGCTGCGCTCCCGCATGCCGCACCACCCCGCGAGGATGCTCCCGCGCGATCAACTCGTTCCAAACCCGGCGCTCGCCATCGCCAACCACCAGCACAAGCGACAACCCCTCCACTGCGTCGACACGCGAAGGAACTCCCTCGGGAACCGGAACCGGGTGCCCAAGCCCGCGAGGCGCGCCACCGCCGCCGCCATTGCGCGGTGCAGGCAGCGTGATCCGCCCTCGTTCGTCAAGCGTTCGCAGCGCCTTCATGCAGCTCGCCTGTTGCGGCCGGCCAAGCGCATCGTAGAATCCGAACTCTTCGCACACCCGGCGGCCGAGCGCCGTGCGATTGGCAAAACTCTCCGCAGCCGTCAGCAACCGGATGCGGGCCTCGCCCGCAGCACTGGTAACGCTTTCGAGAATGCGGCTCTGCTCATACATGTCTCATAACATGCACCCGATTTCAGGCCGTGTCAAGCGAAGAGTTATGTAGCAAGGGCAGGCCGCAGCTGCCCGGAGCCCAGTTCTCGCCGCAGTCATAGTAGCCGCCGCCGCCATAGCCGCCGCCGATACCCTTGTTTCCGTGCCTGTTCGAGGCATTGTCCTGCTCGCCCAGGATGATGGAGCCGAAACCGCCCGCAATGGTCAGATGGCTCTCGTCGATTCCGGCCCCGCTGTCGCCGTCAACTTCAACAACGGCCGTAACGGCAAGACCACCGTCCGTGGTCCCCGTGGCTGTGAATGTGATCTCGGCATCAATTTCGATGTGAAAGTCGTCGGCCGACTCGTCGCCGCCGACATAGCTGCCGAACCCGAAGTCGTGTTTGGAGAATCCGCTGATGGAGACTCCCATGTCCTGTGCCTGGGCGGAGAACGGAACCGCGAGCGCAAGCCACGCCGCAGATGCCCCACAAACTATATGTTTCCGCATACGTTAATCCTCTCGTATTGTCTTTAACAATCTATCAGATGCGCCTCCCTTGCGGAGAAACGCACCACCCAACCCAATCAATAGGGCGGGCGGTCGGGAATCTAATATGGCAATGTCCTCCCATGTCACATTGTCTAAATTAATTTCTGTGTGTGGCAAAAGTGCAACACCATCAAACGGCCTCCCCAATTCACGCCCCGGAGCCGCCGACAACTGCTATCCCCGCAAGTGCGGGGGAACGAGAACCTGTTAACCACACGATACTTTTTCAGGTCTATCCCCACCTCCGCGGGGGAATCCGTGCCCTCTGCCTCGGCATGAGCATGCAGGCAGGGCGCGGTCATCGACCCGGCACGGGTTTCCCCGGCGGGCGCAAGAGAAGCATTCCGTAGCCATAGGCCCGGTGCCGGCCGACCCCGCGCCGTAGCAGTTCCCCGAATCGGTCCGGTTCGGACACGGTCAGCGTTCCATGAATAGTCGCGTCCGGACCCTCCAGCCTGCGATTCGCTCGCAGGATCCGCGCCCGCCGAAACCGCGCCAGACGGCACGCTGGCCGATCAAGAGATGCGATTGCCGCGAGCCGCTCTTCCAGCCAGTCCAGATAGACCGCTTCACGGGTCCGGCGCTCCTTCGCCATGCCGCCAGGCGCATCGGGAAATCGTTGCAGGGCCTCGATCAAATAGACGTCAAGTTCCGCCCCCCGGCTGAAGCGTCCCCGGAGCCCGTCCAGATCACGCCGCAACCGCCGGATCGGTCGAGCACGGAGATCGAATCCGAGCCGATGCCCGGCGGCCCACGTCCCGGGCATCGGCCGGCTCTTCAGGCGAGCCAGGGGCAACACGTCGAGATGCTCCGGCCAGGCGCAGCAATCCGCGGCAGCCTTGAGGGCGTCGGCCGCCATTGGTGAATACAGGTAGAGACTCCCTTCGCTCTGACGGGGAGGAACCAGCAGCCGGAAGCAATGCACGGCGCGAGGCCCGAGCACCTCGGCAAGAAGATGATGAATGGCCCGCCCCTCATCGAAGTCGGCACCTGGCCGGACGGAGCCCAAGCCTCGCTCGCGCGCCCAGAAGCCAAGCGCGTCGGTCCGCAGCGGAATTCGCGCGAGATGAAGGGGCGTCACCCGCCTGCCCTCGGAAAGACCCGGCCTTCCACCACCTGGCGCGCCCCGCCATGCAGTCCGGTGTTCCAGTTTCTCATGTCGGCGACATCCATCACGCAGTCGACGCCGGCGCCGGCCTCGGGCCCCTGCCCGACCGGCCATTGCGCGCGAAGCGCCACGGTCGTTCCCGGAATGGCGCAAAGCGCATCGTGGGCCGTCGCGGCAGTCAGCCATCGGTGCCCCCGGTCGTCGAGGATGGGCGCGGCGGGCAGACAGGATTTCCGCCCCAGAAACAGGGGGCGCCCCGGCCGCTCCAGCGCGGCGGCGACACCGTCCAGGGTGGGCAAATCCGCCTCGGGCGCGAACGTCAGCGCGACGCGCACCGACAAATCTGCGTGGTACTCCCTCCGGCGCCGGTGGAAATTGGCGTAGCTCGACCCCTTCCTCCCCTCGGGACTGCCGTGGGTCGTCCAACCGCAATCGCTCTTCCCCAACTGCACGTTCTGGGTTTCCGTCAGTACGGTTCCTTCCCGTTCAATCCGGGCCGCGAATATCAACCGGTCCTGAACCTGCTGGTGCGCGGTGCGATCCGACCCTTTCCAGCCCAGCGCATTGCCGATCAGGCCGGTCAGCAGAGAAGCAGACGGAAAGTCCCGCGAGCGGCCCACATGGTCGACCGTCACGCCTCCGAACGACATCATCGGCGCCTCGAGCCGCAAGATGAGCCAGCGGGGCATCAGTCCGCAATCCGGTGCGGAGCCCGTCGCAACCATCGCGCCAGGTCGGCCAGCGAGCCGGTGCTGGCGCCCGGAATCTCCGCCTGGACCAGCGACATCGCAAGCCGTTCCTCGCCGGTCTCGTAGGCCGCATCCAGATCCGCGAGATGCCGCCCGAGAGCAGCCACGGCCGGCGCGAGCTGGGGCTCGCAGGGGGTCCGGTACGCCCCGGCCAGACTGCGCGGCTGGCGATCGCCCGCTTCGAGCAGCACGAAGGACGCTCGTCCATAGGGCGCGGTGGATCCACGCTTCGCGCCGGGCGAGATTTCGGCAATGAGATAGACGAGATTGTGGAGCACCTGTCCGGCAAGCTCGATGTCGCCGCCCAGATTGCCGATGAGGCCGGGCAGGTCCACCACGGCAAATCCGTAGTAGAGCCCGGAAGTGAGCTCGGTCTCCTGGATCGTGCCTGCTCCCGGCTCCGACTTCCCGAGATCATCCACGGCAGTCAGGTAATCGCTTTCCGGCTCCTCCGCATGGACCGTGAACGAGTGGGCCACATGCACCGGAGCGGTGATGTTGGCATCGGGATCGGACGTAACCATCCTGCCGAACAGGGCCGCAATGAGTCCCCCCGGAAGGGCGGCGTTATCGCGCAGCGCCTGGATGTTCGCCCGGTACGACGCCCGCCAATTCCGGGCGGCCGAGCCCGCCGTTCTTGCGCTCCCCTCTGCTTCCCGCGCAAGGCGCGCAGCCTCACTCGCCAACCACCGGATTTCCGGGTCTCCGAGCAGCAGGATCGGCCGGCTTTCCCGTTCCACACCCTTGCCGCCATAGACCGCCATCAGGAACTCGCGCTCAAGGGCATGCAGGACGTCGTCGGCAACCTGCCCGCGCAGCGGTTCGAATACCATGCGGCCAACCTGCTCGCGGGAACGGTAGCTGGGCACCGCCCCCTCGATCGCGTCGAGCGAATGCCGGTCCCGCGCAGTCCGCCAATGACGCTTGAGGCATTGCGAGGAAATCCGCGTGCGCAACGCGCCGCCATACGTCAGACGCTTGGCAAAGCCGCTGTCATCCCGGTTCAGAAGCACCGCCGCGTGGGAACACAGGGTGTGGATCTGCAGGAATCGCAGATTGGGCATGGCGAAGTGACTCAACTCGATTGCACAATAGGGTTGATTTGTATCCATGAATATCACAATTGGCTATGGCATGCGTTTCGCGGGGGGCGCATGGATGCGCCATCGCGCGAGCCCAGGGGAACCTCTTCAGGGATGAATGGAACTCCGGGCACATCCGTTCCCGGAATTCTGCACGCTGCACACGTTCCTGGCCCGGTTCCGGTAGAGATGGCGGACGCCCGGCCTTGGGCCTGTCCGACCTCACGCACCAATTCCGCACCCGGAGGCGGCCGGAATCTCGCCGCCGACAAACCAGTCCGAAATGCCCGGAACCCCGGCGATTCTGGACCGGTCCCCGCCCTGAACGGCCAGCTTCGAAAACGACTTTCAGCGATGTCCGGACCTCTCTGACGAGGGCGGACCGCGCGTTCGCGGCGAAGGCGTGGCCTGGCGTTTGCGGGTCATATCGCACGGCGCCACACCGCCAGCAGAGTGTCTCGAGGACGCTCGCCGCGAACCGTGGCATCCGGGAATGAATGCAGATCCGATACAAGGATCGATCCTGGTGGCTCTCGGACCCTGCCCTCGGAATGGATCGATTGCGAGGTCTTCGACGGGCGTGCGCTCTCACCATGGCCTGCGGCAAGCGCAAGAAGGAGACCACGATGCAGGAGAAAATCGCGGATATCGCCCGCCGGGGCCGCGAGGGGAGAGCACAGACGCATCGGGCGTTCGCGCGGCGCTCCCCTGTGCCGGAATCCGATTCCGGAGCGGCAGCAGGCGAGGTGCCTGCCCGCGGGAGTCGAGATGACCCTTCCCAGAGTATTCGCCCGGGCTGCCCGGGCGGCGTCGCGGATCGAGCGCTGACCGTTTCCTCGTAGGGCGCTCCCTTACCGGGTTCGGAGAGCTCTCGGGTCGATCCGTCGAACAGGATTCCTGCCCCCCGCAAGCATCTTGACGGGCTCGACATCGCGGTCCGGCGCTGGGGGATTGCCAATCGCTCCGCAAGCCCCTTTCCGTCATGTTCGGCATTTCCGGGATCCTGCTTGCATCAATCGCGTATCGGCCAGGGCGGCCACTACCCTCGGCCCGATCGCAGGGCCTCTCGCGCATTGTCTGCTCCAGGCGGGGACTCGGGCGAAGCACGGGTAGACCCCACGCGCACGAGTTCGCTCAGGCCGCCCTCGCCATGGCCCTTGCCGCGTTCCATCGGGCACGGTCCAAACGCTGGTAGTAGGGATCGGCAACCAGTCGCCAATCCTCAGGCTCCAGAAGGAACAAGGCGACATCCGCAGGGCTGACGCTGCAGCCCGGAACACGGCGGCGAACCAGCATCCGCGCAGCGCGCTCAAGAAGCGCCGAGCGCCGCTGTCCCCTGGCTGCCATGAGGTCTGCCAGCCTGCGTTCGCTGTAGACAGGATGCGGAAGGCGATCTTCCCTCCTGGGCCAGGCATAGGGATCTCCACCGTCACAGAGTGCCTCTCCGAGCCGGCGTTCGGAAACGCGCGGAGGCAAGCGCCGGGCGGGTTCGGGCGGCTCGGCCAGGATGGCGAGAATTCGGATGGCTGCCATCCATTCCTGGCGATTGTCGCGGTGGCCGATCGTCCGTGGATACCGGGCGGCCATTTCCCAATACGCAGATGTTCCGGTCGCGGCAGCGACCCGGCGGGCCTCGGCGAGCGGGCCCGGCGCGAGCCCACGCAGCATTTCTGCCGCGGAAGCGGCGGCCTTGGCGATCGTTCCGCCTGACGGGGTCCCTTCCCCACCACCCGAGGTGTTTTCTGGCAACCCGTTTTCGAACAATTGCGGAAAATTCTTCCAGAGCGTGTTGCGCAACCGCCTCCGCGCACGGGTTTCGGCTCTCGGGCGCGAGACGGCCGGACAGGGAGTTGCGGGAAGCGCAGCATCCAGGTGGAACTCCGCGATACGGAGGAGGTCCGCCAGAAAGGCGGTCTGCGCAGAGATTCGAGCGGCGTCGCCTCCGGCATCGGCGCGAACCCGCCGCCAGAGGCTCTCGAAGAACAGGCGGTCAACGTCCCGATCAAACCTTTTCCGGGCCGCGTGCGAATGCCGGAAATGCCGCTTCGCCGCCATCCCCCCTCCAGCAGCCACCAGGGCCAGAGCATCCCGCAAGGCCTGGTCAAACATCCAGACCTCTCCGGTTTGCGCCTCCGCAAGCGCCGCGGCCGGCGATTCCGGCGTGATCAGGGCCAACATGTCTTCCGGAATCTGAATTAGTGTCTGCCGAAAAACCCCCTTTTTGGAGTTTGAGCCGGCTTCTGCCGTCAAGTTTGACCCCGACCTGACAGGTGGATTCAGGGTCAAGTGGACCTGGTCAGCGACATTTGGGGGTAAACGGCGGGCGGGCGGGGATTTTGGCGCCCATATTGGTGATTTCTGGAAGTATCGGGCATGGAGAGCCGCCGGCAGCCCGGTCCGGGCTGCGCTGGCGCGGTTTCCCGGCGACGTCAGGCAGCTTTTCGTTGCAGGAACTTGAGTCGTGCGCGTTCCCGTGCGCGGATCAAGAAACCGACACGGAGCACATTTGCAGCGAGGATGGACAAGGCGACCGTGCGGGCGAAGCCAGCCTTGCCATGGGTGCGCACCCGGTCCAGGCCGCGCTGCTCGAGATTGTTGATTGCCGACTCGACGGCGGGATGCTGCTGGCGCGCCCTGCCCATGGGTCACCTAACCGCTAGACAATTGGTTTCCGGGAGGCCATACTGCTCCCGCCATGCCCGAATCGCTCTCCATTCCCGCGGTCCTTAAATCGGACGCCGGACAGGCGTTGCTGTTCGGCCTGCAGCCTCTGGACCGGTTTCCGGGACGGATGGCGGTCGCCCGGGCGGTGTGCGAGGGCCTCGGGCTGGTTGATGCCCAGGGACGTCTGCGGCTATCGAGCTGCATGGCGGCGCTGGCGGCGCTGGCGGCGCTGGCGGCGCTTGAGGCGGAGGGCGGGTTCCGACTTCCGCCGGAGGGTTCCGGCAAGGGGGTGGCGAGGGCGCCGAGGATGCAGTTGGCGCCGGTCGCGGAAGCGGTTGGCGTGCCGTCGCGTGTGGACGACGTCGTCGGACTGGAGGTGAGGTCGGTCGGCGGGGATGCGGAGCGCCGGCTTCTGGCGCGGATGCTTGCGGACGACCATCCTCTCGGCGCGTCGCAGCACGCAGGCCGGCAGTTGCGCTATCTGTTGTGTTCGGACCACGGCCTGCTCGGGGGTTTCGTTTTCGCCAGTCCTGCGCCGAGGCTGTCCGCCCGGGACGACTGGATCGGCTGGGACGCGGCGGGCCGTTCGGCGGGGCTTGACCGGGTCGTCGGCATGTCGCGGTTCCTGATCCGGAGGGGCGTCTGCTGCCGGAACCTGGCCTCGAAGGCGCTTGCGCTGTGCCTGCGGCGGCTCGGGGCCGACTTTCTCGGACGCTACGGTATCCTGCCCCTGCTTGTGGAGACCTTCGTGGGGGAAGGCTACAGCGCAATGGCATTCAGTTTGTCGTGGGGCGAGTGTCGCCTTTTGGGGTTGATTTGCAACGGATTGATTTGATTGCGTGATTTGGAGCCATTTCGGCGAGAGTGAGAGGGGTTGACTCTCGACCGGATTGATGGCAGAGTATGAGTGTGAAGGAGTCATCCGGAGCTTGCAGTGGACCCTCGCATCACGGCCTTGCAGTCGACGACGTTTCAGGGCAGGCGCTTGACGCGCAGACAGATTGCGGCTGTGCAGGAGACGGTTCTGTCGTTTCCAGGGCTGAGCCGGCGGGAGCTTGCGCACACGATCTGCGAGCAACTTCGCTGGCATACGGCGAAGGGGGACAATCGGATTCAGGCCGTGCTGCGAATGCTGGAGGAACTGGAGCGGCTGGGCGTTCTGTCGCTGCCGACGAAGGACTTGTCGCAGGCTCGGGGAGCACGCAAGCCGGTGGTCTGGGGCTCGCGGACGGATGCGCCGGCGGCGATCGAGGGGGATCTGGATGCTTTGCTGCCGATCCGGCTGCAGGTGGTGTCGGATGCGGAGGGGATCGAGGAATGGAATGAGTATGTTGCCCGCTACCACTACATGGGGTTCCGTCATCCGATTGGTCCGCATCTGCGTTACTTTCTTCTCGATCGTCATGGCCGCAAGCTGGGCTGCCTGCTTTTCTCGCATGGCTCACGGCAGCTGCAGTGCCGGGACGAGTGGATTGGCTGGCCGGAGGGCTACAGGAAACATCTGGACCGGGTGGTCGGGAACAACCGGTTCCTGCTGTTTCCGTGGGTTCGGGTTGGGAACCTGGCTTCCAAGGCATTGTCGATCGCGACCGGTCGCCTGGCGGACGACTGGGAGGAGCGCCATGGCTTTCGCCCGGTTCTGGTGGAAACGTTCGCGGACACGAGCCGCTCCGATGGCACCTGCTACCGTGCGGCGAACTGGGTCGATCTCGGCGAGACCCGGGGCGGCAAGGGGAAGGCGCCGAAACGGGTCTATGTGTATCCGCTGGCCACGGACTTCCGGGAGGTTCTCCTGCATGGGCCGCAACGCAGCGCGCCGCGGCGCAGTCCTCGGCGGCCCCGGCTGGCTCCGGACGATCCCTTCGTGTTGCTCTGGCGGGATCTCATCGGGGCGCTGACGGCAGTGGCGGCCGAGCATGACAGGGTGTGGCAGGTGCGGCGGCGGGTTCTGCATACGCTGCTGGTGATGCTGTTCGTGTACCGGCTGGTGCTGTCCAGCGGCGAGCAGGGCTACGCGACCACGCTTGCCGAACTCTGGGAGCAGTGCCGCGCTCTCGGTGTCGCGCTTCCGCAGCCGGATCCGGTCGCCGCGTCGGCGATGTGCAGGGCGCGGGCCAAGGTCGATGAGAACGTGTTCCGGAGCGTGCATGCCGAGATCCTCAAGCGTGCCTCCTGCCCGCCCGCGTGGCGGGGACACCGCCTGTTCGCGATCGACGGCTCAAAGCTCAACCTGCCGCGGCCGCTGATCCGTTGCGGGTATCGCACGCCCTCGGACACGAGCCACTACCCGCAGGGCCTGCTCAGTTGCCTGGTTCAGCTTCCGGAGCGAATTCCGGTCGCGTTCGACCTTTGCGCCCACGGCAATGAACGAAGGGCCGCGCTCGACCTTCTGCCCGCCTTGTCGCCTGGGGACGTGGTGATCTACGATCGCGGATATTTCTCCTGGGAGTTGCTGGCCGTCCATCTCGAGCGGGACATGCATCCCGTCTTCCGGATCCAGAAGTCCGCCAGCCCGATCATGGATGCCTTCCTCGCCGGAAGCCGGACAGATGCCGTCGTCGAGGCAATGCCCGGCCAGAAGGTTCTCCGGAAGCTGCGCAAGAGACAGCCGCAAGCCCTCGCAGAACCGGTCCGGCTGCGCCTCGTCAAATACACTGCCGGCGGCTCAACCATCGGCCTCGCCACCACTCTCCTTGATTCGCAAACCCATCCGGCCAGCGAACTCGCCGATCTATACGGATCGCGCTGGGGCATCGAGGAGATGTACAAGATCTCCAAATCCATCATGGAAATCGCGCCGTTCCATGCCAGGACCGAGCGCGGCGTCCGACAGGAACTCTTCGCCCACTTCAACCTCATGGCCATGACGCGCATCTTCACAAACCATGGCGATGCGATCCTCAACGCCCGCAAGCCATCCCCTTCCGCGACCGACCGCACCGCAAACTTCAAGAATTCCCTCGCCGCCGTCGCGCGAAACCTCGAAGCCCTGCTGCTGAAGCACGCCGCCACCGTCGCCGAGGCGATCCAGCAGGTCCTCGATTGCGTCGCCACCGGGCGCCAGAAGCCGCGCCCGGGACGAAGCTACGAACGACGATCCCGCAAACCCCTCAACCGGTGGCACGGCAAGCCCAGGGAAGCCTCGAAAGCTTGAACCAAGGGACGCCGAAACGCAGCGCCAACATGCTGTCAGGACTGCGAATCCTTAAGTGAATGGCAAAAACTCCTTAAGTGAATGCCATTGGGCTACAGCGGCGGCAGCCTGTGCGCGGCGGGATGGACCTATGTCGGCGAGAGCGCCGGACGCGGGCGGCGGGCGGGGACGGGGGAGCGGGTCCCGCCCAAGGCGGTGTGGCTGCGCCCGCTGACGTCCGGCTGGCGCCGCGAGTTCGGGGTCGTCGGCGCGCCCCCCGATCCGCCGCCGCGCCGGCGCTCCGTTCTCGGCCCCGGCGACGGCCTTGACAGGGACCGGTGGGCGGGGAATGAGTTTGGCGGGGCCGCGCTGCACGGGAAGCTGCGGGACCGGCTCGTGGCCAGCGCCGCGGTGCAGGCGGCGGCGCCCTCGAAGACGTTCTTCACGGCGGCCTGCGGCAA
The DNA here is from genome assembly GCA_965222665.1 of Rhodobacterales bacterium. Taxonomy (GTDB): domain Bacteria; phylum Pseudomonadota; class Alphaproteobacteria; order Rhodobacterales; family CAZPXZ01; genus CAZPXZ01. The sequence continues at coordinate 1,108,376 of CBDCUM010000012.1, read as the reverse complement.
TCAGGCCTTGGTGACGGGGTATTACCGGATGATCAGGAAAGCGGACCACGAGCATGTCGGTCTGACGCCGGAGGGCATCCTGGCGGGTCACAGGGATCGGACGGTGCGTCGCATGCGGGGCGCTGGGACGGTGCTGCTGATCCAGGACGGGACCGACCTCAACTTCGCGACCCATCCCGGCTGCGACGGGCTGGGGGTGATCGCAAGGAACGGCCGGAAGGGCTCGGGCACCCTCGGCATCCACATGCACAGCACGTTCGCGGTCAGCGAGCAGGGCATCCCTCTCGGGGTTCCGCGCATTGAGTTCGACTGTCCCGAAGGCGGCGGCGAGCGCGGCAAGCCGCCGGAGGAGCGGAAGTCGGGGCGCTGGCTCCGGGGCTGGCGCGACAGCTCCCTTCTGGCCGGGGAGGCCAACGCCGTCAAGGGGCGGGCCGGCGGCATCAGCGTGGTGTCGGTGATGGACCGGGAGGGGGACATCGCGGCGCTGTTCGTCGAGCACCGTGACAGGGGCGGCGCCGACCTTCTCGTGCGGGCGAGGGCCGACCGCGTCCTGGCGGACGGCGGAAGGCTGTTCGAGGAGGTGCGGGCGTCGACCTCGCCCTCACGGCACGAGATCTGCGTCGACCGGGCCTCGGCGCGGCGTGCCGCACGCGGCCAGAAGGCCTTCGCCGGGCGCGAGGCGCGGCGCGCCGCCGTCGAACTGCGCTGGCTGGAACTCTCCGTTCCCGTGCCCCGGCAGGAGCGCCGGCGCCTCGGCTCCGAACCCGTCCGGCTGACGGCGGTGCACGCCCTCGAGCCCTCTCCGCCGTCCGGCACGGAGGCCCTCGAATGGCTGTTGCTGACGACGCTGCCGGTCGGCAACGCGGACGAGGCGCGCCGGATCCTCGACCTGTACGCCCTGAGGTGGCGCATCGAGGACTGGCACCGGATCCTGAAGACCGGCTGCGAGATCGAGAAGTCGGGCTTCCGAACCGCCGAGCGGATGAAGGCGGCCGTGACGATCAACGCGGTGATCGCCTGGCGTCTGGCGGCGCTGACGCTCATGGGCCGGGACACCCCGGAACTGCCCGCCCACAAGATGTTCTCGGCCTCCGAGATCGCGATGCTGCTCGACTTCGCGATCGCCGGCGGCTTCCCGGTTCCCGGCCGGGAGCGGCCGGAGGATCCGGTGGACCTCGAAGCTGTATCGCTTGGACAGGCCTTGCTTCTCGTCGCCCGGCTCGGCGGCTACCTGAACCGGAGCAACGACGGCCCGCCGGGCCATCAGACGGTTTGGGAGGGATACGCCAGGCTCGTCACCGGCGCGCAGACCATCGAGCGGATCGAAGAGAACGGCGAGGCAAGCGCGCTGCATCCCTATCTCGCTCGGAACGCCGCAACGTCAGGACACGGAGAAGGCCGCAGCCGCAGGCCCTGAATCGCTGCCGAACGGCCCTCCGAAACCGGAAACGCTGCGGCGTGCGGCGTCGGGCATGGAGTGGAACCAGCCCCGAGAGTCGCCGTTGTCTAGTGGCTAAGTGATCAATGGGCAGGGCGCGCCAGTGCGAAGTCCGGCTGCGCCTCGTGTTCGCGGCGGCTGGCGGGCAGGCGGCCCTTGGCGGGCATGGCGTTGAGTTCCAGCGTGTCGCCGAGGGCGGCCTGGTTTTGCGGGCTGTGAAAGCCGCGGTCGAAACTGCAGGCGACGAGTTCCGGGAAGCGCTCCCGCGTGGCCACGATGACGGGAACCGCGGCATCGGTGTCGCTCCCCTCCCACAGGATCCGGTGCTCGAGGAGGTGGTCCTCGACGATCGCGACGGGAACGCCCAGTTCCACGGGGACGCCCGCCTTCCCCTTGCTGTTCCACCGCGTATGTTCCTCGAAGACCGAAAAGACCTTCTCCTTCTGGGGGATCTCCTCCCTCTGCAGGATCCTCCGGTCCGTCTGGTCGATCTGGCGCTTCGTATGCGCGATGTACCGGTCGAGTTCCTTGAGCTCCTCCGGCCGGGCGCCCCGCTCCAGCAGGCTGGCCCGCGTGGCCTCCGCCTTCGCCAGAAGTTCCTCGCACTTGGCCAGGAACGCGTCGACGTCCTCCCGCCAGGCCTCCGAGCGCCGGGTGCTCGCCACCCGCTGATACAGCCGCCGGAGTGTCACCGTAAGATGCTTGACTTGGCGCCAGCCCGTCAGGTTCCATTCGTCCGCCAGCTCGGCCGCGATCCGTATCATCACCCGGGCTGCGTCCCAGAGCAGGTTGCGGTCGGTGGGATAGTGGACATCCGTCTCGACGACAAAGGTGTCGCACCGGCCCGCCAACTGCTCGCCAGCGTCGTGGCCGCAAAGGTCGTGACCGTGCCGCACCACCAGTTCGTTGATGTCTCGCAGCGTGTCCTCGTCCAGCAGCGAGACATTCCGCATCACCTGGTCATAGGAATACGTCACCGGGTCCAAATCGCTGTCCCCGAGCAGCTGGCGAAGCACCACGTGCGTGTTGGCGTGTTCATGAAGCCGGTCGAAGTCGCAGCCAAGGCCTTGCTTCAGCACCGCGAGTACGAGAACCGTCCACAGTTCCATCCCCGGACGGCCGACCGTCAGATCGCGGTCTTCCCCGAACCGGTCCAGCAGAAGCTCGAAAACCGCCTCCCGCACCGCCTCATTCAAATACAGGCCCTGCAGGCCAAGCAGGATCGCCGGGATGTCGTCCCGCGACTTCACGTCAATCTGGATCCCCCCAATCTCCGCCCGGCCGAGCATCGGCTCAAAACGCCCCAGCTTCCGCATCGCAAACTCCCACGCAAAGATCCCGGAATCCGCAGCGCGCCACTCCGGACCACTGCCCGGAAGCACACCGCGTCCCGCTTCCCGGGATACGATCTAACTATTTGTACAGTATAATGATAAATGCTGCCTGCGCAACCCCGGAAATGCCCCGTTCAACCCCGGAACAACCGGATTCCGGACCGTCCCGCCAGGTCCCTGATCGCTCGCAGCGTGTCCTCGTCCAGTAACGAAATATCCCGCAGCACCGTGTCGTAGGAATACTCCACCGGGTCATACTCGCCGTGCCCGAGCAGTTGGCGCAGCACCAGGTGCGTGTCGGCGTGTTCCCGAAGCCGGTCGAAGTCGCAGCCAAGTCTCCGCTTCAGCATCCCAAGCACGAAAATCGTCCACAGGGACACCCCCGGACCGACAGCATCCCGATTGCCATCCCCCCCGATCCGCTCCTCCAGGAGCCGGAATACCGCTTCCCGCAGTTCGACATTCAAGTATACGTCCCGCAGGCCGCCCAGAAGCTTGGGAATGTCGTCTCGAGACCTCGCGTCAATCCACACATCATCGCGGTAGGGACGCTGGTTTCCCAGCGCCCCCCGCACAGATCCGGACGGGCCCGCTAGGGCATCCGGCTCCTGCCTTCGGGCAGACGTCCGAATGAACTCTCACCGCACAAGCGGCGCCTCGCTCACCGGCGTGGTCGGGGGGCCTCGTGTGACACGCTCACCTGGCGCAGTGTCCAGTACGTGTTGCGGATCCCCTTCCTTCCGTTGGCCCCGGTCCTTCCCTCCACGGACTCCGCCGAGGTTGCTACACCCCATTGTTCGCCCGCTTCAGCAGTACTATGACCGAGTCTGAGTCCTCCAACACGTACATCGCGGGCTACGAACATTCGTTCTTCCCCTCGCGACCCGGGCTCTGCGTCCTGGGTATGTTGGAGGCTTCCCAGGTCCCCTGGGTGGACGTACGCGCGTGCATGGGTTCTTGGACGCCGCGGAGCCTGACCGCCCTCACGAATACGGACGGCTTAGTGTTGCCTTCGACTGTCGGGACGGTCTCGGCACTCCGAAAGTCATGAATTTCGTCGCTCATTAGCCCTGCCCACGCGCACCGCTACCGACGCTTCGCCCATCCCCTCGCGGGAACCGACGCACGGCTCGCGGCAAAAGTGGCTCGTTACACCTTCCTTTCCGCCGGACTTGCACCGGCTGTCCACGCCAGAGTTAGCCTGGCGCACCCCGACCCTCATCCCCTCCTGTCCCGGATCAAAGCGGCGCAGCTTCTTCATACCGAACTCCTTTGCGAAGATTCCGGAATTTTGAACGCGCCGCGGGCACAAGGACTTCGCTGCAAGAGCAACATCGAAAGCGCCCGGCCTCCGATACCGGCACTTTAACTCATTGCCAAAACAAGCGAATTGATGACAAAAGGTCAGTCCAGACTATACCAGGCTCAAACTCCGCCCAACGGACGATCTCGTGGCAACAGCGCAAACTTCGCCATCGGATCTAGAACCTAACTCATTGATCAGTATAACTCTTATCGGTTTTTGGGCAAGCACCAATTAGGCGCGACTGGAATCCTTCCGTCTTGATATTGCCGCGGGAGAACGCCTCCGCCACCAGGATCCGGTTTCCTGTTTCCCCGGCGTCCGAACAAGACAGAAGCGGCCGCTCCCAGTTCCCGGAGAAGAGAAGATCGCAAAGCCGTTTGTAATCAAATTCGCCGTATCCGAGTGTGAGGCACCTGCCGTCCTCCGAGTGAACCGGTGCCCAGGGATCGCCGGTATTTCCCTGAAGCCGCCACGCCGCGATCCGGCTCTTCCTCGAGGCGGACCGCATCGCGGAAAGCCCTCCGTTCGACACCTCAAGACGGACCCGGCGGCAAACTTCGATGAACCATGGATCAAGATCCTGCGGCTGCAACTGCTGGCCCTCCGGCCACTCCACACACCAGAGGAGCGCCGGCAACCGGGCCTCGCCCCTTCCCCCGGCACCTCTTGCACGCAGAAGTCTGCGCACATCCCGCTGCCACCACGAGGAGGGATCCAGTGACAGGCCGCCCGACCGGGCAGGCGCGAACGCGAGCATCGGACGGCTGGACGATCCGCCATTCATGCGGGCGATTCCGTAATTTCCGCCGCCGCCATACCCCTCGCAAGTTTGCAGGGAAATCAGGGCAAGTACCCAGTCCTCCGGCGCAGCATCGCTCGCGACCGCGACCTTCAGGTCGTGGTTGCGTGCAGTGATCAGCATGTCGAGCTCGTCGGGCGTCCGGACCGCAGACCATTTCAGCTTGCCCGGATCAGGCGGCTGCAGGAAGGCCGGATTCCGCCGGTCATACACGGCCAGTCTCCAGGGAGCGTCATCCGGGTGATCCGGCGTCAACCCGCGCAGAATGGAGGCCCACGCCGCCTCGTCCTTCGGAATCCCGCTGTCAGGGCCCCAATAGACCGCCAGAGCCCCTAGTTGAACCAGGAACATGTGCCAGGCCGGACGCTGGTACGGGCGCAGCGCCGGAAATCCCCGCACCTGACCGCGCGCCATGGCAGCGAACAACCCAGGTAGCGTGGTCCTGCCGCCATCCGAGACCGAAAAGACCGGATCCACCAGAAGGTTCATGGATCCGGCACCTCGGCTCCAGCCCCGTGCACGGAACGGAGTCGACGGAATCCCGACACTCCACCCCTGGCTGCATGAGGGTTCGACACTTGGCAGCACCTCCCGGTCGCGCAGATTCGGGCGGGGGATCGCGATTCATCCGCCAAATTCCACTTTCGCCAAGCGGGATGCGCCCGGACCGACCGTGTGATTCCCATCGGCGTCTCCATGTCGTGGTCACGTCGAACCGGTTGGAACTGCGATTCACCGGAGGTCCAGCCATCCGGATTCCGGCTGCCTCGCAGGATGAAACCGGCGCCGCGGCAATCGCAGCGCCGGCCACGCGTGGCACGCAAATTGATTCCGATGGCCGAGCGGAGACAGCGAAATGCAGCCCTGCTATTCTGCAGTGTGGACTTCATTCGGGAATCTCTCTGGCGGATCGGGCAGTCGGCGGACGGATGGAACAGCAACCGGAACCGAGCGAATTCAAACGGGTTTGCCGTGAAGCCCGCCCATTGTCCAGGCGGGGCATCGAGCAGCAGAATGAAGCGCTCCTTCGCCGGTATCGCGACTTCCGCCGGGGCGCGGATGCGGTGGCGGCAGCTTGGCAGACCCATCCGGAAGTGGCAGCGATCTCGCTGATCGGCTCGGTCGCGCAGGATCCGTGGAAGGAGGTGCCTCGCTTCAGCCCGTACCGCCGCGCGCGGGTCAAGCTCTGGCATGAATGCAAGGATGTGGACCTCGCGCTTTGGCTTGACAGCCTCGACGGTCTCGATTCGCTCCGCAGAACCCGGGCCCACGCGCTGCGCACGCTCCTCGATGAGGCGTCCATTGGCATCGCTTCGCATCAGGTCGACGTGTTCATACTCGAGCCCGGAACGGATCGCTACTTCGGACGACTGTGCGACTTCAGCACCTGCCCCAAGGGGAAGCCAGAATGCCGCGTTCCGGGATGCGGAAGCGTCAAACTCTTGCGACAGCATGAGGAGTTCCTCTGGCGGCCGGAGAGCCTGGCGGAGGACCGCGCTGTGCCGCTCTTCGATCGCACTTGCGGGCTGCTTCGCCGCGCCGCCGATCTGCCGCTCGTCGAGTAGCCCGCGACTCAAGAACGGCAGAGGATGAACTGCGGAACAGAGATTGGCTCTCGACCCCTGCTTCGCGCCGTGATACCGCTCACAGGTCGGTATCCATGCGTTCCTGTGGCATGACCCGTAATGCAACTCAGACCTCGAATTTCTCCGGTAGGTTCCGGTCATAGCTGAGCGATTTTCACGAGCGAGACGGCACTTTGCCGTCGGTCCGTTGCGGGCGCCCGCCGGCTGTTCGAATCCGTAACTCCTGGACAAGGTCGTTGGTGTAGATCACTAACCACCCCATTGCCGCGATGAGAACAGCAGTGCGCAGACCAGTAGCCCATATCAGGATGGAGATGTCGGTCCGGAATGGATTCCACCGGCTGGACGCCCCCACAACGGCCTCGGCTTGGCGCTCCTCAATGCCGGCGTGGCGAAACTGTCGTCCGGCTGGTGCGGTAACTCGAAATTCCGGTCTCCGGTCAGTTTGCCGTGCCAAGGCGCCTTCACTCCGTATCCTCGAAAGTTTGCTCCCGATCAAGACTTTTCACCATACAGATTTACTATGATCTTTGTATTGGCCATGTCAACCGCAGTCTACATTTCTCCGGCACAAACCAGAAGAAGTCATAAGCGAAACCCGCATCCGTAGCGTCCGACGGCAGGACCGGCCTGACTCCTTGACCTGGAGTTGCTCTCCCGATGTGGGAAACCACCCGCATGAACAGTCGGGAGCAAGCCCGACATCTCGCCGAGTCTCTGGGAGCCGTGCCGCCCCGGAACTGTCGCTCTTCTGGTGCGTGCGAAGCACAACCGGTCGCTCCGACGCCAAACACCGAATCTCAGTGATACGGCGCCGTCAAACCCGTTCGCAAGCGGCTCGAGATTCATCTGGAGCGCAGTTCGGCGCGCCGGAGAATCCGACGGCAGAAAGCGCACGGGAAGCGGAAAGCGCGCAAGGCGGTTGTCGAGCTGCGACGGTGTGCGGTCGACCTGCAGCCGCCCGAGATGAGCGGCTTCCGGAACGAAGCGCCGAATTGTAGTACCTCCGCTGGCGCATCGATGACTGGCATCGTGTCCAGAAATCAGGCTGCGAGGGTAGAGTCGGGGGCTGGCGCGCCGACGGTAGGGTCCGGTGGCATATCCGTCGCTTTCGCTCCGGTCCTCAGTCCGGCTCCCATGGTTGCGTTTCCAGCCCCCGCTCCCCGAACCCGGCGTGCCGATTTCCGGCACCGGGCTCTCCAGTGGGATCATGCACCTCGTACACAGGCGACGAAGGCCAACGACAGCAAGGATGAGGTGGCCGCACGGGTGTCGGCCGCGGAAGCTGCACGGCTTCCGCCCTTCCTGCCGCGACGCGCTCGTCGGCCATCAAGCCTGTCAACGCCTTGACGAACCAGATCCGGGCACCGGCAGAATGCGCCACCGCCCTGGAACTGCCCTTCACTTCCGCATGTGATGTGTCCAGACTCGCAGATACAATGCCGGGGTACTAGGCTGAACCACTCCCGGTGCCTGTCGTCCTTCAACATCCCTCCTCACCTGGGGTCCCTTTCCTCAGCCGGCATTACCCGGCGTCCCCGGTCATACGAACCCCTCCGCCACCCTGCCAACCCGGCCTGCCCCTCACGGAGTTCCAGTTGGCGCGTGCACACCATTGACAGAGTTTCCCGTGTTGCCACGTCTTCCATCTTCCATGCATGCTGGCGCCACTACCCCGGCGGACGCGGCCCGGTGCACATGTCGCTTCTCTTCCCGAGCCACCGACGGCCTTCCCCTAATCCAAGGAGGGTCGGCTTCCGCGTTGCCTGTTTCGAGGCCTGCTCAGCGTTCACTTCACGTTCCGGCCTGCATGGTCGCTGAGTTGCTCAACGCAACCCTTCTCTCCGGAGTGCTTCAGTCCATGTCGTTACCTCCACGAACCGCCCCGGCCGCTACCAGCCGAAAGCGACAGCTGCTGGGTGGGATTCGCACCCACCAGGAAAACGCGCCTTTCCACGGCGCACTCGAATACCTCGGTTATCTCTCTGGCGATCGCCTCGAGCGATCCGGAACCATCCGCTCGGTCATCGCATGGCGGCTGACGGCGTTGGCGATGATGGGCCGCGAGACCCCGGAACTGTCGGCAGACACCCTGTTCTCCGACATCGAGATCATGTCGCTTGGGGACTTCGCCAGCGACCGCAGTCTGCCAGCGCCCGTCAACTCGGGCTGGCGGTGCCCACCATGGCCATGCTCGGCGGATATCTCGACCGCAAGAACGATCCGTGGCCACGACACGAGAATTTCCCGGAGGAATGTGCGCGTCTCGCGGCCACCGCGCAGGCCTGCGAAAGACTCATCGGGATGGACCGCAACACCAACCTCCATGAGAGACTGCGTTCTGACAGGACTTGTGGGCAAGAGGCAGGCCGCGGCCGATGCCGCTCGACATTGCGCTGGCCAATCTCGCCGACGACGAACTGCTCGAGGTAACGCCGGCGTCGATCCGCCTTCGCACGCGGTTCTCGACCCTCATGCCCGCCGGCGCGCCGCTCGCAAGGACGCGCGGGCGCGCTGATCGCCTGCCGGCCTGGCCAATACTGTTTCGCGCCACTCGTATCGTTGCCCCGGCAGGCAACCCGAGCTGGCGGCCCCTCGCAATCCGGCATCCAGACCCGGCTCGAGTTCGCGCTTCGGCTTCTCCTCGGGGCGCGATCAAATTGTGGAAAGTAGATCACCAGCCCGTTCGGCGACGGCGACGATGGCCGCGTTGACCGGGCCCGTTGTGAGGCTCGGAAGGATCGAACCGTCCACGACATAGAGCCCCTGTACGCCTGCGACGGACAGGTCGGGACGGACGACGGCGGTCGGGTCCGTTCCCATCCTGCAGGTTCCGACGGGATGGTGGTGCGTGAAGGCAGCGAGCTCGATGAACGCCGATCGCGCGTCCTGGCTTGCAAGGTCGCCAGGCCGCGGCAGCAACTCTTCGCCTCGCCACGGCGCGTACGCGTCGGCTGCGCCCAGTCGCCGTGCCCAGTCAAGTGCTTCGAGAAACAGCAGGCGGTCCTCCGGTTCACTGAGGTAGGCCGGATCGATGATCGGCTTTGCATGCGGGTCCGCCGACGCAATGGTCAGATGACCCCGGCTCCGCGGGTGCGTGATGCCGAACATCAAGGTGTATCCTTCACCGGGTGCGGGCACGCGAATACTGCCCGCCAGGGTCTCCGAGACCAGAGGAACCGTGACGCACGCCACCACAAGATCCGGTGCGTCTCCAGACGTCTGTACGCGTGCGTGGATGTAGGTGAGCGACTCTGAATGTTGCGTCGTGGTCGGCGGTAGCGGCTTACGGGCGCGATACAAATTGCCGGCACAAAGCAGATGGTCCTGCAGATTCTGCCCGACGCCGGGCATGTCGCGTCGAATTGCGATCCCGAGAGTCGCAAGCTTGGCGCCCGGGCCCAAACCGGATCGCATCAGGATTGCAGGCGTTCCAATTGCTCCGGCGGCCAGGACGACGGCACGCCGGGCGGCGAACCGGCGCACCGTACCGCCGTCCAGGGCATAGACCCCGGTTGCGCGTCCGGCGTCATCGAAGGCCAACCGGTCGACGAGCAACCCGGTGCGTAGATCGAGGCCCGCCCTGGCGCGAACGGCGTCGGTCAGGTAGGCGTCGGATACACTCTGGCGCCGACCATCTACAATCGTGAGAGTGTTGAGCGTTGGGCCCGCCAAGTCTCGCCCGTTGTGGTCACGGACCGGACGGAGCCCGAGTTCCACCCCGGCCAGGCAGTGAGCCCGGGTGAGCGGATGCGGCCTGGCAGGCTGGCAGAGCCGCACAGGACCCTTTCCTCCATAGCTGTCTTCGGGGGCGAAGGGCGAGCTCTCCGAACGAATGAAATGGGGCCGCAGGGTGGCCCAGTTCCACCCGGTCGCGCCCGCCTCGGCCCACCTGTCGAAGTCTTTCGGATGGCCGCGGACATGACCCATCGCATTCATCGCGCTGGACCCGCCCACCACGCGACCCCGCGGCCATGAATGCACGCGTCCTGCCGTGCGGCGCTGTGGCACGGTCGTGAAATTCCAGTCGATCGCTGAGCCTTGCAGAAGAGGCCAGGCGGCAGGATTGGAGATGTCAGGGTCTCTGGGTTCTCCGCCCGCTTCCAGCAAGAGCACGCGGAGGCCGGGCTCTTCCGTTAGCCTCGCCGCGAGCACGCAGCCTGCCGACCCCGCGCCCACGATGACGACATCCGCCTCGGTCATGCGTGCGCCAAGACGTTCAATCCGGTCATCTCACGGGCTCCACTCTCATGACATATGGAATCATATCTGGCTCAGGCCATATTCGCTGGGCCGGCTGAAGACACAATCGATATCAATCCGACGCTTTCCCTGGCTCCCGGGAAGTGGACAATTGAATTAAGAATCCTTACACTCCTCTTTCTTGGAGGGAACCCTCTTTGTTCTTTTAACTTGTTGTGAACAAAAGAATAATAGACCCTATCCCCCTCCCCGTAAAGCACCTGCCGCGAGAGATCCGGGCTGGCCTTGGCGCAGGCCGGCGCATCCGTGTGGTGCCGGAACAGATCGAGGAGTCGACGGCGGAATGACGAAAATTGTCCTGATCGGCGCCGGGAGCGCCCAATTCGGCCTGGGCACGCTCGGCGACATCTTCACCAGCCCGACACTCGGGGATGCCGAGATGGTGCTCCACGACATCAATGCGGAAGCCCTCGCCCGGGTGCATTCGGCGGCGACCGCCTACGCCAGCGAGAATGGCCTGCGGCAGCGGATCAGCAGCGAAATGGACCTGCCCGCTGCCTTGGACGGCGCCAATTTTGTGATCGTCTCCATCGAGGTGGGGGACCGCTTCGCTCTCTGGGAGCAGGATTGGCGGATTCCCCAGCAATACGGCATCCCGCAGGTCTACGGAGAGAATGGCGGCCCCGGCGGGCTCTTCCATGCGCTCCGAATCATTCCTCCGATTCTCGAGATCTGCCGGCAGACGCTGGAGGCTGCACCCGGGGCCACGGTGTTCAACTATTCGAACCCGATGAGCCGCATATGCACTACGGTGCACCGGCGCTTTCCGGATCTTCGCTTCGTGGGGCTCTGCCATGAAATCGCGTCCCTCGAGCGGCATCTCCCCCCAATGCTCGGCTGCAGCCGCTCGGATCTCCATTTCCGCGCCGCAGGACTCAACCACTTCTCCGTGCTCGCCGAGGTGACCGTGCGCGGCGAGGATGCCTATCCGGAGGTCCGGGCACGGGCGCCCGGCTATTTCGGCTCCCTGCCCGGATACTCCGAGCTCCTCGCCCACAGCCGCAGTACCGGCAGATCCGTCGAGACCGAGGGTTTCCTTGCCAGCCCCGAAATCAAGGACGGCGCAGTGCGGCCGTGGTCGGACCGCCGGCTCTTCGCCGATGTGCTGGAGCGCTTCGGCAGGCTCCCCATAACCACCGACAGCCATTTCGGCGAATACCTCGGCTGGGCGCATGATGCTGCGGATCACCGCGGAATCCTCGACTTCTTCGAGTATTACCAGAACCATCTCGCGACCGGCAAGCCCGCGATCTCCACCGTCCTGAAGGAACGCGTGGTCCCGATCATGGAGGGTATGATCCTGGACAGCGGCTACGAGGAATCGGCGGTCAACGTGCCCAACAACGGCGCAATCCGCCAGCTGCCGGACTGGATCACGGCCGAGGTTCCCGCAAACATCCGCGCGAGCGGACCCGACCCCATTCCGGTTGAGCTCCCGCCTGGCATCGCTGGATTGCTGACCAACCAGATCGGCATCCACGACCTTACGGCCGAAGCCGTGCTCCGGGGTTCCCGGGACTTGGTAATTCAGGCCCTTCTCGTCGACCCCGTGACCACTTCCTCCCGCGGTGTGCCGGAATTGGTCGATCACATGATTGCCGAGCAGAGCCGCTGGCTCGGCTACCTGAAGTAGCTTCCGACGCGCGACTTTCGTGATCAGGGATTGGTGCCGGGAGAACAGCCGCTCGGTACTCGTCTCTGCCGGCCGCCGCGTTGCCTCCGATTTCGCAGATGCCGCCGTCTGGCTGATGTGGCGTGCCGCCGGGAGATCGTGAATCGGCCGCGAGGATGCAATGCACCCCGTTGCCATCCCTCGCGGGATCTGACTGCAACTCATGGGCTTGCCCCGAACCAAGGGCACAAAACGGCTTGCGCCTCGGAATCGGTGAATTGACGAATGGCCGCCAGCCCGGAGACAGCGGCAGCCGCAACGCCGTGGGCCCCGTCAAAACCTCCGGGAGCGCCAGTCTGCCACCGCGCGAGTTCAGCCGGCCCCAATAGGGAAATGCGTGCTCAGTTCAGGCGCCGCTTCCGGAACAGATCGTCCAGGCTCCGCGCCTCGAAGATGTGCTCCCCCCACGCTTCCACATCTGCAGCCGAAGCTGCCTGGACCCGCGCTTCGATTTCGGCCGAAATCGGGCCGAAGCGCAACTGCAACTGGCGAAGAAGCAGGTCCGCGCGGCCTTCCACTCGGCCCTCCACTCGGCCTTCCACTCGGCCCTCCGCACGACTCAAGGCATCGCGCTCCTGCATCATTTGTTGGAACATGGTGGGCATCTCCGCCTCCGTCCTTCCTAGATCCACCGCTCGGATCAACGCGTCCAATTCGTCTCGCTCCAAGACAAACATATGCAGCCCGTAGATATATGTCATCCCCCAGAGTGCTGCATTCCTGGGGAGGCAGGACAAGTCGCGAAAGACTTTCTCCAGGTCTTCGACGGGTGCCGGCGTCACGAGAGCGCATCGCAGCGCTCCCAGCACGCCGCGAACGTCCGGCCGATGCGAGAGTTCTTCATAGCGGGTTTCCGCAACAGGGAGCCAGAGGCAGAGCAGCAGAATCGGATCCGCGTCCAGCAGCGACAGGCCGCCTCGCATGCGACCCGCCGCCCAAAGCGCCCGAACGGGCGCGGGGCCCGTGGTAACCAGCATCAGCACCAGTTTCGGCCGGACACCGGCCTCCCTGTAGCGCTGTCTGATGCCCGCCGCATCGACGGCCAGCTGGTCGATCACGTGCCATTTCGGATCCCGCTTGTGCTCGCAAGCCACGGCCAGATCGGGCCTGCCCGCGCTTCCCCCGAACTCGAACACCCCGTCCGGAAAGGTCTGCCCGAGGAGCGGGCTGACGGCGGCGGCGATCCCTGGGCGCGCACGCACACCCTCCATGCGGGACCGAAGGGAGTCCGGAGCGTGGTCGCGAATGAGCGCGTCTGCCCGCTCCGGATCACTGATAAGCGCCCGAAACAGTGCGTCGTGCGGCTGTCTGATCAGGTCCCGGATCCGCTTCGGATTCAGCTTCGCAGCTGCGTTCATGGCGCCTCGCAGTCTCCCGCGCCCGGTGAACGCCGGGTGCCGGGAGCGGAATGGTTCCGGCCATGATGCGCATCCGATCCGATCACGCAACTTATTGTGTCATATTGCGTCTTTGTTGGATTCGATGTTCGGAGAACAGCATCGGCCCATCTCGCGAATGGAATGAGCACAAGCGTCGAACGGAACGGGAACCGCAATCATGTCGGCCCCGTGAGGCAGGATACGTGCTACGAAGCCGTGCCCTTTCGCGCGCATGGATGGTCGGGACCGGAGCGGGAGCCGAATCGCTGCCGACGATGCGCCTGCGGCCAGCTCGTGGATTGCCCTCTTCACACTCCATGCGCCCACGACTCCCCGCGCGCGCATCGCGGGGTCGATTGTTCCGTTGTCGGAAAAACCGCCACACACGACTCCCCGCGCGCGCATCGCGGGACCGGACGCGCGGCCTGTCGCCAATCCGGGTAGTGACCTCGGAACGCATGCCGCAGACGCCGGAGAGAAACCGGCGAACTGCGAGGTATCCCGCCACCCGCGAACGGCCAGCGCCACCCACAAACTGGACCCGCAAGTTGGAGCCCGCGGAACTCTGTCGCTCTCATCAAAGCTGGAACCGGTCCAACCGCAAATTCGTTACTATCTCGACACGGGGCGTCGGGCGAGAGCAGCGACCCAATGCCGCAATTGCAGGACCGTCCGCATCTGCCGCATCTGCCAAATTTCCGAGTCGGTCGAAGGCGTCTGGCCTCCTGCTGCGAGACGGTCGGGATTGCAGTTCTCTCAACCCTGCTCGGTCTGGCCGGGTCGGACATCATTATCGGAGGCGCCATCGATCGTTAGACGGCAACCAACCGCCTGTTTGCGCAACGGTCGAGAACACTTGGGCGGACCGCAGCGCCGACGGCCCCATCCTCTGCCCGAGACCAGCGGATACGGCACGCAGGCGCAATTCCGACCGGAGGTGAGCAACGCCCGAGGCTTGCCATCGGGACCGGTGAGCTATGATGCCGTGCAGGAGAACAAGGAACGCCCGCACCTGGTCCGCTGCCGCCCCTCGCGAGGCGTCGGTCTCGCGAACCGGCGCCCCTCCGGGTCCCATCGCGGGATCACCGAGCACCTTCGGAGGCACAATGAAGCAGGAAGCCCTCCACTACCACGAGTCTGGACGCCCCGGAAAGCTCGCCATCCGCCCCACCAAGCCGCTCGCAAATCAGCGCGATCTCGCGCTCGCCTACTCCCCCGGCGTCGCGGAGGCTTGCAAGGCGATCGTCGAGGACGCCGGCAATGCATCGCGCTACACCGCGCGGGGCAACCTGGTCGCCGTGGTTTCGAACGGCTCGGCAGTGCTCGGGCTCGGCCCGATCGGCGCCCTGGCCGCGAAGCCGGTGATGGAGGGGAAAGCCGTGCTGTTCAAGCGGTTCGCCGACATCGACGTGTTTGACATCGAGATCGACGAGGATGACCCCCACGCCCTGGCCGACACCATTCGCCGGCTGGAGCCGACCTTCGGGGCGATCAACCTTGAGGACATCAAGGCGCCGGACTGCTTCATCGTCGAGGGACGACTTCGCGAGGAAATGGGGATTCCGGTATTCCACGACGATCAGCATGGAACGGCGATCGTGGTGGCCGCGGCGGTCGTCAACGGGGCTCGCCTCGTCGGCAAGAATCCCGCCAGCATGAAGCTCGTGTCCACAGGCGGGGGCGCCGCCGGAATTGCCTGCCTCAACCTGCTGCTTGCAGTGGGAATCAGGCGGGAAAACATCTGGCTGTGCGACATTGACGGGCTGGTGCATGAAGGGCGGAACGCGGACCCGCACAAGGCCGCCTTCGCACAACGAACCGACAAGCGCACGCTGGACGACGTGATCGACGGTGCGGACATCTTCCTGGGTCTCTCGGGGCCAGGTGTGCTGTCGGCGAAGCAATGCAAGCGCATGGCGCCAAGCCCGCTCGTCCTTGCCCTCGCCAATCCCGATCCCGAAATCGATCCCGAGGCGGCGCGTGACGCCCGTCCCGATGCCGTCATCTGCACCGGCCGCAGCGACGCCCCGAACCAGGTCAACAACGTGCTCTGCTTTCCGTTCATCTTCCGGGGCGCGCTGGATGTCGGCGCGACTACGATCAACACGGCCATGAAGCTCGCCTGCGTGGACGCCCTTGCGAGCCTGGCGAGGGAAGGCGCGAACGAGGAGGTGGCGCGCGCCTATGGCGACCGCCACCTGAAATTCGGCCGAGACTACCTCCTCCCGCGGCCGTTCGATCCGAGGCTTCTCGAAGTCCTGGCGCCGGCAGTGGCCGAGGCCGCCATGAAGAGCGGCGTGGCGCGGCGTCCCTTGTCCGACATGCAGGCGTACCGGGAGCGTCTCTCGCGATTCGTATACCGGTCCAGCTTCCTCCTCCGGCCGGTATTCGAAGCCGCCCGGACGTCGTCAAGACGCGTGATCTTCGCGGAGGGCGAAGATGAGCGGGTTCTGCGCGCGATCCAGGCGATCCTGGATGAGGGAATCGCCGTGCCCACAGCTACCGGCCGCCCCGGCCGCATCGCCTCGCTCTGCCGCGAGTTCGGACTGCGGATCGAGCCGGACAGGGACTTCGAGGTCTTCGACCCCGACGCCGAGGGTGTGGCAGAGGATTTTGGCAGGAAGCTGCATGCGCTCCGCGCGCGAGACGGCATCGGCCCCGACCTCGCGCGGCGGCTGGTGCGCTCCGATGACACCCTGGCTGCGGCGATGCGCGTCCGCGAGGGCGACGCGGAATGTGTGGTCTGTGGAACCCTGGGCGCCTATCTGGACCACCTCCGGAGCATCGCGCAAGTGCTGCCCCGGACCGGGACCCGCTGCGCCGCCGCCCTCGTTCCGCTGATCATGGACGCGGGCACGGTCTTCATCGCCGACGGATACGTTAATTACGAACCGACAGCCGAAGAAGTCGCCGAGATCTGCCGCATGGCGGCAAGCACAGTGCGCGGCTTCGGTCTCACGCCCAGTGTCGCGCTGATCAGCCACGCCAATTTCGGCACCAACGCCACGCCCAGCGCCACGCGAATGCGGCGCGCGACCGAAATCCTTGACGAGACCCGCGCGGACTTCGAGTTCGAAGGAGAGATGCGGCTGGATCTTGCCTTTGACAAGGCGGCCCGCGACCGCTTCCTGCCCGGCGCTCGCCTCAGCGATCGCGCCAATATCCTGGTCCTCCCCGGGATCGACGCCGCAAACTCGGCCATCAACGCCCTCAAGACCCTGGCCAACGCATTGCCGGTCGGACCCATCCTGATGGGATACGGTGGAGCGGCCCATATCGTGGCGAACTCCGTCACTGCCCGGGGGCTCCTGAACGTCGCCGCGATTGCCTGCGTGTTCCGGGGGTAGCGAATCAGGCATGGTGCCAACCGGACGCCCGCGCGCCGAACCGCCTCGGGCGCGCAAAACCGGCGCGCATCTGCTGGATAACCTGTGGAAACGCCGTGGAGAAGCGGGGGCGCATCCCTGCGGGAGCGCGCATCTATTCCGCCATCGGAACGCGGCCGGAAGGGCGCGGCGGGTTCAGTGCAGGGGCGGGAAATCTCCCGAACTCTCAAGCGCCGAGAATTCCCTCCGGAACGCCTCCAGCCGACCGCCTTCGATGGCATTTCGAAGCCCGGCCATCAACTCCTGGTAGTAATGCAGATTGTGCAGGGTCAGGAGGACCGAAGCCCCGATCTCCTTGGTGCGGAAAAGATGGTGCAGGAATGCGCGGGTGGCTATGGAGCAGCAGGGGCAGCCGCAATCCGGGTCCAGGGGGCGGGAATCGGCAGCATGGCGCGCATTGCGCAAGTTGACCGTGCCGCGGCGGGTCCACGCCTGCGCGGTGCGTCCGGAGCGGCTAGGCAGCACGCAGTCGAACATGTCCACGCCCCGCGCCACGGCGCCCACGATATCCGAAGGCTTGCCCACACCCATCAGGTAGCGCGGCCTGTCGCAAGGCAGGAGCAGAACGGTCTCCTCGAGGATGCGGAATCGCTCCGCCTGAGATTCGCCGACGGCCAGGCCGCCAATGGCATAGCCGTCGAACCCGATACTCACAAGACCGCGCGCGGATTCCGCGCGCAGATCGGACTCCGCGCCACCCTGCTGGATCCCGAATAGCGCCCTTCCCTCGCCGCCACGGAACGCCATGCGGGAGCGGGCAGCCCAGCGCAATGAGCGGTGCATCGCGGACTCTGCCTCGGGTCGCGCGGCGGGCAGCCCGATGCACTCGTCGAACACCATGGCGATGTCGCTGCCCAGCAGGTCCTGGACCTCCATCGAGCGCTCCGGAGTCAGCTTGAGCAGGCTCCCGTCCGTGTGGCTCCGGAACCGAACCCCCTCCTCGTCCACTTTCCGGATGGCCGCAAGCGAGTAGACCTGGAACCCACCGGAGTCGGTCAGGATCGATCCGTCCCAGCCGCAGAACCGGTGCAGCCCGCCGAGTTCCGCAATTCGCTCGGCGCCCGGACGCACCATCAAATGGTAGGCGTTGGCAAGCATGATCTCCGCGCCCGAGGCGCGAAGCTGACCAGGCAGAACCGCCTTGACAGCGCCGAGCGTTCCCACCGGCATGAAGGCAGGTGTTTCGGCGACCCCGTGTGCGGTGCGGATGCGGCCACGGCGTGCCGCCCCGTCCCGAGCACGCACCTCAAATCCGAACGCTCGAGGCTTTCCGGGGGCGCCCGGACCATCGGCTGCGAACGGCTGCGCCGCCATCACGACCGGCACCCCGCGGTGGCGGGTGGCTGAGGAGAATTGCCCGCCGCGGGCATCCGCGCTTTAATGGACGCAAATATAGGACCGGCTGCATGGACCGGGCACACGGGAGTGAAACAGTGCCAAGGCGATTTCTGGACAGCGTTTACGACCTTGGGGATCATACTGCCACGAAGGAGTTCTACCACGAGTGGGCGGACACCTACGACGATGACGTGTCGGGCGAGGGCTACATCACCCCGCAGCGCTGCTCCGAGGTATTGGCCCGGTTCGCGAACGATACCGGCCAGCCGGTGCTTGATCTTGGATGCGGAACCGGTCTTTGCGGTATCGCCCTCCGCAGCGCGGGCTTCCGGGTTGTGGACGGCACCGACTTCTCGAACGAGATGATTGAGATCGCCCGGTCGCGAAACATCTACCGCCGGACCTTCTGCCACGATCTCGCCGAACCCCTTCCCTTTCCTGCGGGCACCGTCTCGAACTCCGTTGCCGCCGGCGTGATCAGCCCCGCGCACGCCCCTCCGGAGGCCATTGATCACGCAATCGAGGCGCTGGCGCCGGGCGGTGTCCTGGTGTTTTCGCTGAATGATCACGCGCGCAAGGCGCCCGCCTTCGAGGGCCGGGTGCATGCCTGGGTCGACTGCGGGGCAGCGGTTCTCGAGCACAGGGAGAACGGCCCTCATCTACCGGGCATCGGTCTCGAGGCCATGGTCTACGCGCTCCGCAAGCGCGCTTGATCCACACCGCCGCCTTCGGGGCCGCCTTCGGGGCCGTCGGCGGCGCAGAGAAGCCGGAAATTGATGCTGTCCAGCAGCGCCTGGAAGGAGGCGTCCACGATGTTGGGCGAGATCCCTACCGTGGTCCAGTTGGCTCCGGACTCGTCCGCGGAATCGATCAGCACCCGGGTGACCGCCTCCGTGCCCGTGCTCAGGATGCGGACCTTGAAGTCGACGAGGCGCATGCTGGAGATGAAGCCCTGGTAGCGGCCGAGATCCTTGCCGAGCGCCCGCGCCAGCGCATTGATCGGCCCCCGGTCGCGGGCATCGACCGGATCGATGCTCTCGGAGGCGGATATCCGCCTCTCGCCGTCCACCCGCGCCACGACAACCGCCTCGGAGGCGGTAACCTCCCGTCCGCCGGGTCCGCGCCTCCGCTCCACGGACACCCGGTACCGTTCGATCTCGAAGAATTTCTTGCCCACGCCGAGATACTCGCGAACCCGGAGAATCAGGCTGGCTTCCGCGGCATCGAAAGCAAATCCTCCGTCTTCCAGCGACTTGATGTGCTCCAGCAGCGAGCCGATTCGCGCATCCTTTGGATCGACATCGATTCCGGCCCGCTCGAGCAGCGCCCGCAGATTGGCGCGGCCCGCCTGCCGTGAGACCGGGAGGCTCCGCGCATTGCCTACGGTATCCGGCTCGATGTGCTCGTACGTGTCCGGATTGCGGACAATCGCGGAGACATGGAGACCCGCCTTGTGCGCGAACGCGGATGCGCCGACATAGGGAGCGCGCCGGTTCGGCGGTTCGTTCAGGATCTCGTCCACGAGCCGCGACACCTGGGTCAGGTTGCGGATCCGATCCGGATCGACACCGGTCTCGAACCGGCTGCGGTAGGGCTCCTTGAACATCAGCGCGGGAAGGATGGAAATGAGGTTCGCATTGCCGCAGCGCTCCCCGATTCCGTTCACGGTGCCCTGGATCTGCCGCGCCCCGGCGTCCACCGCGGCGAGCGCGGAAGCGACGGCGGTTTCCGAGTCATTGTGCGTGTGGATGCCTATGGAGGTATCCGGCGCGTCCGCGCAAACCCGTTCCACAACCTGGCGGATCTCGGCCGGAAGCGTCCCTCCGTTGGTGTCGCAAAGAACGACCCACCGGGCGCCGGCGTCGAGCGCGGTTCTGACGCAAAGCGCGGCATAGCCGGGATCGGACCGGAATCCGTCGAAGAAATGCTCCGCATCGAACAGCGCTTCCCGCCCCCGCTCGACAACATGGGCAATGGACGCGCGAATCGCTTCCAGGTTTTCGTCGAGCCCGATCCCGAGGGCTGTCTTGACGTGGTACTCATGGGCCTTGCCGACCAGGCAGACGGCCGGCGCGCCCGCATTGAGCACCGCCGCCAGGGTTTCGTCATTCTGCACCGAGCGCCCGGCGCGATGGGTCATGCCGAACGCGGTGATCCGCGCCCGCTTCATCGCCGGAGGGGATTCGAAAAACGCGGAATCCGTGGGATTGGCGCCGGGCCAGCCGCCTTCCACGTAGTCCACTCCCAGCAGGTCCAGCGCCTCGGCGATCCGGAGCTTCTGCTCGGCGGTGAAGTCAACGCCCTGCGCTTGCTGGCCATCACGCAGCGTCGTGTCGTAGATCCAGATGCGCTCGCGGCCTGCCATCATGCATCCTCCCGCACGAGTTCGCGCGGAAGCGCTCCGCGGAAGTCCCTCCCGAGCCGCCACTCCGACCCGGACCGTCCATCGACGATCTCGACACCGGCCCCCTGCAGCAGATCCCGGATCCGGTCGGCCTGGGCATAATCCCGGCGGGCCCGCGCCTCGGCGCGCTCTCCCAGCAGGGCGTCAAGCCTGGCAGCGATTTCCGCCGACGCCACTTTCGGCCTTGCCCATTCTCCGAGCTCCTCCGTGAGCAGACCGAGAAGCGCTGCGCCTGCGCGGAGACCGCCCCCGTCACCAGCCTTCGCCAGGCGATGGAGGGCACCGATGGCCAACGGCGTGTTCAAGTCGTCGCGGAGCGCCTCCAGCACTGCCTCCGGCGGATCGGGATCGGGATCGACGCCGGAAGCAATCCTCCACCACTGCGCCAGGATCGACTCGGCCTCTTGCAGCCCGCGGGCGGTCCAGTCGAGCGGCTGGCGATAATGGGTAGCCAGCAGGGCGAGCCGGACCGCCTCTCCCGGATGCGCATCGAGCAGCGCCTCGAGCGTGATGAAGTTGCCGAGCGACTTCGCCATCTTGCGACCCTCGGCAAGCAGGAATCCGTTGTGCAGCCAGTAGCAGGCGAATCCCGCATCCGGATGGACAGCACGAGACTGCGCGCATTCATTCTCGTGATGGGGAAACGCCAGATCGATGCCGCCTCCGTGAATGTCGAACTCCGGTCCCAGGATCTCCGTCGACATGGCCGAGCATTCGATGTGCCATCCCGGCCTGCCGCGCCCCCAGGGGCTGTGCCAGCCCGGCTGATCGGCATCAGAGGGCTTCCACAGCACGAAGTCCGCCGGGTCGCGCTTGTAAGGCGCAACCTCGACGCGGGCGCCGGCGATCATCTCCTTGCGGGAGCGGCCCGAAAGGCACCCGTACTCGGGATCGGCCGCCGTATGGAAGAGGACATGGGAATCCGCCTCGTACGCCATGTCGCAATCGAGCAGCGCCTCGACCATCGCGATCATCTGCGGCAGGAACTCTGTCGCCCGCGGCTCGTGCGTGGGCGGCAAGGTGCCCAGCGCCGCGCAATCCTCATGGAACCAGCGGGTGGTCTCTTCCGTGACCGCGTCGATGCTCCGGCCGGAATCCCGCGCCGCCGCGATGATCTTGTCATCGATGTCCGTGATATTGCGGACATAAGCCACGCTCGCCGCCCCGTATTCGTGGCGCAGCAGCCGATACAGCTGGTCGAACACAACAACGGCGCGGGCATTGCCGATATGGGCGCGGGCATACACCGTTGGCCCGCACACATACATCGACACTCGGCGCGGGTCGCGCGGCGAGAAAATCCGCTTCCGTCGCTTGGCGCTGTCATGCAGATGAACTTCACCCATGTCGTCCCCCTGTTCGGATCACCTCCGCGGCAGGCTGCGTTCAGGATGAAGGGAGGCTCGCTGCCGCGGAACGGAGTCAGCGGCAGGTAATTCGTTTGCCGATGATGTTCACGGTTGCGCGCATGGCCACACTATCCCACGCGGGACGGGTGCGCGTCAATGCCGCAGACATCAGCCGGTATATCGGCAAGTGATCGGATATCGCCGCTCCAGCCAGAACGCCCGCCGCGTGATCTTCGGCCCCGGAGGCGACTGATAGCGCTTGAATTCGGCGTTCCTCACCAGTGCGGCGACACGCTCCGCGTCTTCGCGCGCGTACCCGGCCTCAACCAGCTCGGCCGCGGAGCAGTCCCTTTCGATGAGCATCTCGAGCATGGAATCGAGGGAGGAATACGGCGGCAGCGAATCCTCGTCGCGCTGGTCGGGACGAAGCTCCGCCGTGGGAGCCCGCTCCAGGACAAGCTCCGGGATGACCCGGCCGGCCGGCCCCTTGAAACAGGCGGCATGATTCGCGTTCCGCCACCGCGCCAAGGCGTAGACTTGGGTCTTGTAGACGTCCTTCAGGCAGGCGTAGCCGCCGCACATGTCGCCGTACAGGGTCGCGTAGCCGACCGCCATCTCCGACTTGTTGCCGGTGGCGAGCAGGAGTTCTCCCCTCGAATTGGCGATTGCCATGAGAAGAAGGCCGCGCGCCCGGGCCTGGATGTTCTCCCCCGCCGCTCCCGCCGGCGGACCGTCCAGCGCCCCCTCGAGAGTCCCCCGAATCGCTCTCACGGCAGGCTCGATCTCCACTTCCTCCAGGCTGCAGTCCAGCATCGCCGCTGCATCCCGGGCGCAGCGAATGCTCTCTTCGCCGGTGAACCGGGACGGAAGCAGCACGGCCCGAACATGCTCGTGACCCAGCGCATCGCCCGCAATGGCAGCGACGAGAGCCGAGTCAATGCCTCCGGAGAGTCCGAGAATCGCGTCCCTGAACCCGTTCTTTCCGGCAAAGTCCCGGAGACCCTGTACAAGGCAGCGGTAGTCGGCGGCGGCACCCTCATGAACCGGTGCCAGATCCCCCTGTGTGCATCGCCAGCCAGCTCCCTCCCTCGACCAGTCCGTCAGCAGGACGGCTTCCTCGAAGAACGGGGCCTGCGCGGCGAGCCCGCCGCCGCGGTTCAGCACAAACGATCCCCCGTCATGAACCTGGTCGTCCTGGCCCCCGATCAGATTGGCATAGACGAGCGGCAGCCCGTTCTCGACAACCCGGGCGACCATGAGCCCGATACGCTCGTCATGCTTGCCGCTCTCATAGGGGGAGCCGTTCACGCAGACGAGCAATTCCGCGCCGGTTTCGGCCAGAGTCTCCGCTACATCCGGGCTCCAGAAATCCTCGCAGATCGCGAACCCGATCAGGACGCCACGGATCGCGACCGGGCCTGGCACGTTGCCGGCACGAAAGTTCCTCGGCTCATCGAAGACCCCGAAATTGGGTAGGCGATGCTTCCGGATCACGGCCTGCACAACGCCGCCTTCCAGCACATGGAGGGCGTTGTAGACCGCTCCGTCCGCAAGAATCGGCCCGCCCACGGCGACGGGAGCGCCGAAACGCTCCACATCCGCGGCAAGCCCTCGGACGGCATCCATGGCGGCTTCCACGAACGGTCGCTTGGACACGAGATCCTGCAGCGGATAGCCCGTCATGAACATTTCCGGCAAAACAACCAGGCCGGCTCCGGCGCGCGTCGCAGCCTCTACCGCCACGCGTGCTCGGCACCGGTTGCCGTCCAGATCGCCGACCGTGGGGTTCAATTGCGCGATGGCAATTCGCATACTGTCCATCGGCTTCGCCCAACTGATTCCGCCTCGCCACGCAAAACGCTTGCGATTTGCTAAACTAGCGCTTCCGGCTTTGATTCCAGCGGCCGATTCTAGACAGGGTTGAACATGATGTCTGCCAGTGTATTCCGCCATCCGCTCGCTCAGCTTGCCCTGCTCGGCTTCCTCGCGGCCGTCCCGACGGCCGTGGACGCGCAGGAGGGCTCGACCTCCGACAACGCGAATGAGCCGGGCCAGCATCCCGTAGTAGGTGTGCCCAATCCCGCCGGCGATGTGGAAGTGCAGTATTTCGACGGGTCGAGGTTCGTAGGCCGATTCAACGCGGACGGACTGCAGCACGGCTTTGGAGTCTATACGAGCGCGAACGGGACCGTATACGAAGGGGAGTGGATGAACGGCAAGCGGGACGGCCGTGGCGAAATGCGCTGGCCGGACGGCCGAATCTACGTGGGCGAATTCAAGAACAACATGTTCGACGGCCGCGGAAAGCTCGAAAGGCCGGATGGAAGCAGTTTCGACGGTGACTGGCGGAAAAACCAGCGCTGGGGCACCGGCATCTCCCAGGGTGCGAGCGGTTCCGAGTATGTGGGCGAATTCGAGGCCGGCCTTCATCACGGAACCGGACAGATCACGTATCCCAACGACGACCACTACACGGGCGACTGGATGCAGGGCGTCAGGCACGGAGAGGGCAAGTACAGCTTCGCGGACGGAAGGGTGTACGACGGAGGCTTCGTCGATGGCGAGATCCACGGCAAGGGAAAGATGATATTCGTCGACGGCTCCGAGTATGAGGGGCAATGGAGCAAGGGGCAATCCGCCGGAGAGGGCGTACTGACCGACTCGAGGGGCGTCGTGTTCCGGGGAATGTTCATGGACCAGTATCAACTTGACGGGCAAGGTGCGCGCGAGGCTCCGGATGGCAGCAGCTTTGTCGGCGAATGGAAACAGGGGAGTCCCCATGGCATGGGTCGCGAAACGTATCCCGACGGCAGCTGGTATGACGGGAGTTTTGTCAGCGGCAAGCGGGCCGGAAGCGGCATCTACACCAAGGAGGACGAGTTCACGTACGACGGCGAGTGGTTGGACGACCAGATGCATGGCGTCGGCGTTCTCACTTTCACGACTGGAGAAGTCTTCACGGGCTCGTTCCAGAACGGCCAGCGCCACGGGCAAGGAAAGCTCAAATATCCGAACGGAACCGAGATCACGGGCGTATGGAACGAGGGCAGGTCGCCCTTCGGTCAGTAGCCCGCCGCACCGAAAATCCACCGCGACCGTCATTGCGCCCGCGTGGGGGTGCCGCTACGCTCTCCGCATCATGCGCAGCCGACAGACAATCCGGGCTCCTGAAGCCCGTTCCTCTCCCAAGTCCGCGAGCATGCGCGGAGCGCCAGCACTTCTCCTAATTGGCCCCTGACCGCGCGGGTTCTCATCCGCGAGTTCAGGGGACGTGTTTGGCCGGCAGGCCCGGGCCTGCTCTTGCATCCCGATGGAGAGGACCACCATGACAGACCAAAGCCCACGGAATGAGCCGCCGGCCCGCGCGACGGACCGGGTTCTGATCTTTGACACGACGCTGCGCGACGGGGAGCAATCTCCGGGCGCGACCATGCCGCTCCCCGACAAGCTCCGCATTGCCCGGCACCTCGCGGACCTCAATGTGGATATCATCGAGGCTGGCTTCCCCATTGCGTCGCTCGGTGACTTTGAAGCCGTCCGGACAATTGCCAGCCAAATTCGCGGACCGCGCATCTGCGGCCTCGCGCGAGCCGCGGATGCCGATATCGACCGTGCCTGGGAAGCGGTTCGGGAATCGGACCGGCCCCGGATTCATACGTTCATCGCCACATCGCCGATCCACATGAAATACAAGCTCCAACTGGAGCCGGATGCGGTGCTGGAGCGGGTCGAGCAGAGCGTACGCCGTGCCCGCAATCTCTGCGACGACGTCCAATGGTCCCCCGAGGACGCGACCCGCAGCGACCATGACTTCCTCTGCCGGGTGGTCGAGGCGGCGATTCGGGCCGGGGCGGCCACAATCAACATTCCCGATACCGTCGGCTACACGGTGCCCGGCGAGAGCGCCCGAATCATCCGGATGCTGCGCGACCGCGTGCCCGAAATCGACCGCGTCGTGATTTCCACGCATTGCCACAATGACCTCGGCCTCGCAGTCGCCAACGCCCTGGCCGCTGTGGAAGCCGGTGCGCGGCAAATCGAGTGCACCATCAACGGACTCGGAGAGCGGGCGGGCAACGCCGCTCTTGAGGAGGTCGTCATGGCGATGCGCGTCCGCAGCGATGCCCTGCCCTTCCACACCGATGTCAATCCGAGCCGAATCGCCGCAATCTCCCGCCTGGTATCGTCTGTCACCGGCTTTCCGGTGCAATTCAACAAGGCGATCGTCGGCAAGAACGCGTTCGCCCATGAGGCGGGCATCCATCAGGACGGCGTTCTCAAGCATGCCGGCACCTACGAGATCATGCGCCCGGAGGATGTCGGCCTGGCAGAGAACAGCCTCGTATTCGGGAAGCACTCTGGACGCCACGCACTGGCGGCAAAGCTGGCAGAGTTCGGCATCGAGGTCGGGGACAATCAGCTCCACGACATTTTCATCCGTTTCAAGGCGCTGGCCGACCAGAAGCGCGTTGTCTACGACGACGACATCCTCGCACTGGTGGACGACACGGTGGCCGGGGGCGGCGAGCAGCGCATCCAGCTCGAATCGCTGCACGTCAGCTGCGGCACCGTGATGCCCAAGACGGCGGATATTGTCCTGATGGTCGATGGGCAGCGCAGGGAAGGAAGTGCGACGGGTTCCGGTCCGGTGGATGCCACGTTCCGCGCCATTCGGGAGCTCACCGGCCGCGATGCCCGCCTGGATTTCTACAATGTCTCATCGGTAACCCGTGGAACCGACGCGCAGGCGGAGGTTTCGGTGCGGCTGGTCTCGAACGGGCATATGGCAACGGGGCACTCCGCGGATACGGATACGGTCGTTTCCTCCGCGCGCGCCTATGTCCACGCTCTCAACCAGCTGGATATCCGATGCCGCACGGCCCTTCCGCCAGAGGAACTCCGATCGGCAAGCTAATTGTCCGCACCGGCATATACGATAGAATGCCGGTATCCACCCGCCGTCCCGCTCGGCCTGCCCCCGCTGACTTCCGCTTGATTGGCGTGTTTGCCAGGGCCGGACCGGATGCCAATCGAACCGATGTTGGAAGATGAGTCTGCGCAACCTTTTCCGTTCCTACATCGCGATCGATCTGGGAACAGCCAATACCGTCGTGAGCGTGCGTGGCAAGGGAATCGTGCTCAACGAGCCGTCCGTCGTTGCGTACCGCTACGATTCGGGACGGCGGCAGGTTCTCGCGGTGGGAACCGAGGCGAAGACAATGCTGGGGCGGACACCGGAAAACATCCGGGCCATCCGCCCGCTGCGCGACGGCGTGATCGCGGATTTCGACGTCGCGGAAGCGATGATCAAGTATTTTCTCCGCAAGGTCCTGCAAAGCCGGTTTCTCAACAGCCCGATTGTCGTTGTCTGCGTTCCCACGGGCGCGACCAGCGTGGAGCAGCGAATCATCCGCGAATCCGTCCTCCGGGCGGGAGCCCGGCAAGCGTATCTGTTGCCGGAGCCGATGGCGGCGGCACTGGGCGCGGGACTGCCGGTGGGAGACGCCTCGGGCTCGATGATCATCGACATCGGCGGCGGCACCACGGAGATCGCGGTGATCTCGCTCGGCGGAGTGGTCTACGCGACGTCGATCCGCACAGCAGGCGACAGCATGGACGACGCCATTTCCGCGTATGTTCGGCGCAATTTCAATCTCCTCATCGGCGAAGCGACGGCGGAGAGAATCAAGAAGGAAATCGGCACCGTCAATCCGTCGATCGTCGACGAGCCAAAGCGCACGAAGGTCCGCGGGCGCGATATCCCGTCCGGCAGCCCTCGCGAGATCACCCTGGAGGAAACGCATCTGGCGGAGGCGCTGAACGAGAGCGTCGTCAACATCCTCGAGGCAGTGCAGACGGCGCTGGAGAACACGCCTCCCGAATTGAGCGCGGATATCATCAGCATGGGCGCCATTCTCACGGGCGGCGGCGCCATGCTGCACGGTCTCGATGATTTCATGCGGGACAATCTCGGCATCCTGGTAACCCTGGCAGATGACCCCCTGCTCTGCGTTGCCAAGGGGACCGAAGTAACCCTCGAGAACCTGAACCAGTTCCGCAACCTGTTCACGGATGCGGGCTGAAAAACACCCCGGAAGCAGGCCCACCAGCAATTCACCGGATGACGCCTCCGCCGTGGCGGCGGGCGGGAGGTCACTCGCCTTCGTCTCGGGCCTCCCTGCTCGTGCGGGAAGCCGCCGGCCGCCTCCCTTCTCCGCTGCAGCCTCGATACCGGGCGAACGCACCGGATCCAGATCCATCTGGACCGGACTGCCCACTCGCCGATCACACACCGGGCCCGCAGCGCGGCGCCGAACCTGTCCCCGTCTGTCCGCGATGACGGCGTCCGCCGCGTTCTTGCCACCTTTTCGCGACCGGCGCTCCATGCCTTCCGCTATGCTGCAATGTGCGTACCTGGAACCACAAGGGATTGCCCATGCCCCCCTCGCTTCCAACTCTCTCCCGAAAATCCGGCCTGTCGATCTATCTGGCGGAAATCAGGAAGTTCCCGCTCCTCGAAGTCGGGGAGGAGTTCCAGCTCGCCCGCCGTTGGCGCGATGAGGGCGACACCGAGGCGGCCCATCGAATGGTGACCTCCCATCTCCGGCTGGCCGCGAAGATGGCGCTCGGATACCGCGGCTACGGCCTGCCGATGGTCGACGTGATATCCGAAGCCAATCTCGGTTTGATGCAGGCCGTCAAGCGCTATGACCCGGAACGCGGGCACCGGCTGGCGACATACGCAATGTGGTGGATCCGGGCCTCCATACAGGAATACATCCTGCGCTCCTGGTCGCTCGTGAAAATCGGCACCACCTCTGCGCAGAAGAAGCTCTTCTTCAACCTTCGCCGGGCGAAGAGCGCCATTGCCGCCTTCGAGACGGGCGATCTCCGTCCAGAACATGTCCAGGAAATCGCGCAGAATCTCCAAGTCACAGAGGCGGATGTGATCCGCATGAACCGACGTCTGGCAGGTTCTGGGGACCTTTCGCTCAACGCGCCGGTCAGTTCCGATGAAGACGCGCGGGAGTGGCTGGACTGGATCGTCGACGATTCGTCCGAATCGGATCAGGCGGCAGTGATCGCGCAGCGCGACGAGTTCGAGAGCCGCCACCGGATGCTGATGGCCGCCATGGAGACGCTTTCCGAACGGGAACGCGCGATCATCCGGGAGCGGAGGCTGAGCGAGAACCCGCGCACTCTGGAGAATATGGCCGAAGAGTACGGTATTTCCCGCGAACGTGTCCGGCAGATCGAGATCAAGGCCTTCGAAAAAGTCCAGGCCTACGTTCGTTCCCCCGCCTCGGAAAACGTGCCGGGCGTCGCCCGGCCCGCGCCATAGGGAGCGCCGGGGCAGCGGAAGCGCGCTTTTCAGCCCTTCGACCGAGCCACCGGCCCGGATCCGGCCACGGTCCCCGAGAACTCCACGGCACGACTCTCCGTCCGTTTCCGTCGCAGGCATCGGATGGAGCATGCCCAAGTCCGGGATCCCGCAGGAAGAGGAAGAAGTCCCAATGCGAAAGGAGACAGTGCCTCCAACGCGGGATCGATGCGATGGCTTGCCCGGAGCCATGGCCGAACGAGATCAATTGCACGGTCTGTCCCCGTGTTGAAAACGATTCTCATCGCGGCCCGCCGGTCCAGGGGTCGACCGTTTCGACCCCGGTCTTGCGGAATTCACTTGTGCTTCGCGTCACCTCGGCGAGCCCGCGGGAGGCCGCCGCCTCCGCGAGAAACGCGTCCGGGACATGATCGTCAAGCGGCTCTCCACGTCGGTGCTTGCCTTCCATGATCCGGGCACACGCCCGAGCATCCGCCAGAGGCCAGTCGACGATCCGGTCCTCGAACAACTCATCAAGAAGATCGTGGAACCGATCGGCGAGGCTGTCCCGGTGCCGACCAGGAGCGAGACGGCCGATACCGTCGAGGATTTCCCAAACGGTGATGGATGCGAGCCCGAGACCCTCTGCGGCGATCGAATCGAGAAAGGCGGCAACGCGTGATCCCGGCCGTGGCCGCATCATTTCGGAGACGACGTTCGTACCAATGAGCCAGGCAAGCGGTGCGATCATTCCTCGTCCTTACTGGAGAGCGACCGCGGCCCGTAGCCGCAACGCACCGGTGGCGGCAGCTCGACACCGTGCTGCATACCAAAGTGTCGCGCGAAGGCCTCGGACGGCTTCGGACGGCGCTCGGTCTTCGTACGCTTCTCCTGGATCAGGCGGCGCACGAACTCTCCCGGCCCGGCCGATACTCGGGCCAGATCGACGCCATCCTTCAATATATTCGACGGCGAAACGGCTGGCCCACATCATCATGGCCCCGGGGACCGCCGGATGGATTGAGGATTCGTGATTCCCGGGATACCCTATGCGGGACAGCCGCTGCGCAGCCGAAAGAGAATTCGCCGCGCCAGCGCAGTGACCAGTGCATCCAGTGCGGGGAGCTTTACCTCCTTGATAGCGAAGAAGGCGGCACTGCACTCTGTTCCGACCTCTGCACGGCAGGGACTGCATTCTCCCATGCGAAAATTTGCTCTCGCGGGCCTGATTGTCCTGTGCATCGCCGCCGCGGCCGCATCGATGCTGTTTTCCGGCCTGGCGCACGTGGCCTCGCTGGGGGTGGCTGATCTCTTCGCGCCGGCGCTTCGCGCAGTCAGCGGCGTTTCACAGGATGCAGAACGCACGCTCATCGATGTGAATGCGCTGCTCAACGCCGAGCGAACGGCCGCGCGCCTGCAGACCGAGGAAGCTCAGGCCCGCTTCTGGCAAAACCGGGCACAGGAACTGGAGATCGAGAACGGCGAACTCCGCAGACAACTCGGGGTTACGGAGACCCGGGATCAAGCCTTCGTCACCGCGCGAATTATCGGCGGCCCGACCGGCCCGTTCGGACACTCGGTCATCATCGATGCGGGTGCGGTAAACGGAGTGCTCGAGGGCAGCACCGTCACCAGCGGAGGAAGCCTTGTCGGACGCGTGATCGGGGTTGGCGAGCGGGCAAGCCGCGTTCTCCTTCTCACGGACCCAAACAGCAGGGTGCCGGTGAGGGTCGGCCCCGCTGGAATCCGGGCGATCCTCTCTGGAGACGGGACATCCCTTCCTGTGCTGGAACTCCCTTCGGAGCGGGAACAGCTCGTTGAGGGTGCGCGCATCGTCACGTCTGGAACAGGCGGAGTCTATGCAAGGGACATCCTCGTCGGAAATCTGGAAACCGCCGACGGGCGGGTGCAACTCGAAGCCGGCCAGGGAGACGGACTGAACTTCGTTCGGATTCTCTTCCCGCGCGCACCCCATCTCATTCCGGAGCCGGAATTGATCAATCGTGGCCTGAACGCGGCAGTGAACGGCGAAGCGGCGCAGCCGGGAGCCGAGCAGGACGTCCCGGACTCGTCGCTGGGTGCACAAGTCACGGATATACCTGCGACCCTTGAGCGGCCATGAAACTGCGCGGCATCCTGGCCACGACGCAATTCGCCGTGATCGCGGTCGCGTTCGCATTGCTGTCGGCCGGAATACCCGCAGGTGGCGCGTGGGGAGGATGGATGCCGGACCTCACACCGGTCCCCTTGTTCTACTTTCTCGTACACCGTCCCGAACGAGCGCCCATGGTTGCAGTCTTCGCAGTAGGACTGCTTGCGGACCTGCTCTATGGGCGCGTCCCCGGGACGGGCGCACTGGCGTTGCTCGCGGCGGGCGAAGCCGTCCGATTCGCATTGGCGGGGGCCTTGGCCGCGACCGCCCTCGGTCGAGCAACGCTTCTCCTGGCCTTCTGTGCTGTCCACGCTGCGCTGCTCGCCGCGGCATACATCCCGACGGGCGACTTCTGGCTGCACATCCTGGGGCGCCAAGCCCTTTGGACTGCCGCGAGCTACCTTCCCTTTGCCCTCCTCCTGCGGCACGTGTTTCGTATCCGCGTCGCGAGAAAGCGGGAACTGGTGCAGTAGTCCGACATGAACCTCGCACCTGAAACGCCCCGAAAGGCACTGAACCTGAGCCGCCGGGAACTGTTGCTCATCGGCGGCAAGACGATGCTCATCGGCGGACTCGTTTACCGAGCCAACGATCTCCAGTTGCACCAGTCTCCCGAATTGCGCCAGGTCGCCGAGCACAACAGTGTCCGCACGCGGCTGCTCGCCCCTGCGCGAAGCGAGATACTCGATCGCAGCGGCCACGCAATCGCCAACACCAGGCCGATCTACTCCATTGTGCTCGAGGTCGGCCATGCACCCGACCCGGCCAAATCCCTCATGCGGCTGTCGCATATTGCACCGCTCTCGCGCGAGAGCCGGCGGACGGCACTCCGGATGATCGAGGAGCAGCCAAGGCTTCGCACGATCGTGCTGATCGAAAGCGCAAACCTCGAGACCGTCGACCGGGTGGCGGCCAACGCACCAAGCCTGCCGGGAATTCACGCGCAGCAGCGCTGGGTCCGCAATTACCCGTTCGGCGAAAGCTTCTCTCATACGGTGGGCTATGTCGGCAAGATCGCCGACCGGGACATCGCCAGGAATCCGGAGTTGGGCCGTCTGGCCGACCATCCTGATTTCCGGGTCGGCAAGCGCGGCGTTGAACTCCGCCGCAACAAGCGCCTGGCCGGAACACCCGGGCTTCTGGCCTACGAGGTCAACGCGCTCGGCCTGAAACAGCGGGAGTTGCGCCGCAACGACGCCGTCCGAGGCGCGGATCTCCGCCTTACCCTGGACTCGGATCTCCAGAACTATGCTGCGGAGCGGTTTGCCGGGGAATCCGGCGCGGCAGTCGTCATGGACGTGCATGATGGCGACCTGCTCTGCCTTCTTTCCACGCCGGGCTTTGATCCCAACGAATTTGCGGACGGCGTTTCAAGCAAGGTTTGGAGCGGGATTCGGGAAAACCCCCGAAAGCCGCTCATCGATCGAGCGATGACCGGCGGCTATCCCCCGGGGTCAACGTTCAAGATGGTGGTCGCGCTCGCGGCTCTGGAGAAGGGTGCCCGACAGCCCGATACGACGACATTCTGCCCTGGACAGCAGGCGCTGGGCAACCGCGTGTTCCACTGCTGGAAGGTCGGCGGGCACGGCACGGTCGCGTTGCGGAACGCCGTGAAGCAATCTTGCGACGTGTATTTCTACAACGCGGGGGATGCCGTCGGGATCGACGCCATTGCCGACATGGCGCATCGGCTGGGTCTCGGTATTGCGCATGACATCGACACCAACGTCCCCATTGGGGGTGTCATCCCGACGCCGGCGTGGAAGCAATCCCAGGAGGGCCAACGCTGGAGCCGTGGCGACACCTTCAACGCCGCGATCGGACAGGGTTTTGTCCTCTCCACACCTCTCCAACTTGCCGTGATGGCCGCGCGAATCGCCAACGGAGCCGAGCGGGTCTCTCCCCGGCTCGTTCTGCCCGAACCCGATTCCGACCGAGCAGGTGCGGAGCCGCTGGAAATCAACCCGAATCATCTGGCCCTCGTGCGCGACGCCATGTTCGCGGTTTGCAACGAGCAACGGGGAACCGCCTACGCGGCACGCATTACGGATCCTGCCCTGGCCATGGCGGGAAAGACCGGAACCTCCCAAGTGCGGAGGATCCTGCGCGACGGTAGAGGAAGGGCCCTGCGCCAGGAGGACATGCCGAGGGAATATCGCCATCATGCCCTGTTCGTCGCCTTCGCTCCTGCCGATCGGCCGAGATATGCCGTCGCCGTCATCGTCGAGCATGGCGTTAGCGGAGGCCGCGCCGCAGCGCCCATCGCCCGGGATCTCCTGCTGCATGCCCTGACCGGCGTCTCGCCTGACCACCTCGCCGACAGTTCGCGGGCCTGACCTTGACCGCGGGAACCGGTTTTCTCGAAGATCGGGTCGGTCCGCTGAAGCGTATCGGCCGGATGAACTGGGTGCTGCCGGTCCTGGCCATCCTTCTCGCCCTGGTCGGATATTTCATGCTGCGCTCGGTATCGGTCGGAGTCGGCTCCGGCCTGGCGGATTCCCACGCCGTGAAATTCGCTGTCGGACTGGGACTCTTCTTCGTCGTCGCCTGCTTGGATATCGAGAAATGGCTTGTGTTGGCCTTTCCCGTCTACCTGGCCTGCCTGGCGCTCCTGTTGTCCACGATGCTGCTGTCCGGATCGAGCGGCGATGCCGCCCGTTGGATCACCGTCGGCGGCTTCCGGTTCCAGCCCTCGGAATTCACGAAGGTCGGCGTCATCCTGGCCGTCGCGGCGATCCATGCCTTCACCCTGCGCCACGAACTGCCCAAGGCCATTGCGTATCTGACTTCCCTACCTATCATTTTTATCCCGGCGCTACTCGTGTACCAGCAACCGGATCTCGGAACCGCGCTGCTGATCGCCATCGGGGGCCTGGTGGTCGTCTTTCTCGGGGGCGTTCCCGTCATTCTCGTTCTGCTCGCCATTGCGGGCGGTGTGGGCGGGATTGTCGCCATTTGGCAATCCCGGAATACCAGCTGGCAAATTTTTCGCGACTACCAGTACGAGCGCATCGATGTCTTCCTGAATCCAGATCTTGACCCCCTCGGCGCGGGGTACAACAAGCTGCAATCCGAAATCGCCTTCGGCTCCGGAGGAATCTGGGGGCGCGGCTACATGCGCGGGTCGCAGACCAATCTCGACTTCTTGCCGGAGAAGCACACCGACTTCATTTTTGCCGCGCTGGCGGAGCAGTTCGGTTTCGCGGGCGCCATGGCCGTCGTCGGCCTGCATGCCCTGGTGCTGCTGGTTCTGATCTACATGCTGGCGCGCGTGCGCGAACCCTTTGCCCGCCTGATCATCGGCGGTGTCATGGTGGTATTCTTCCTGTATTTCGCGGTTAACATGTGGATGGTCGTCGGGCTCTTCCCGGTTGTGGGAGTTCCATTGCCGCTGATTTCCCATGGCGGATCCGCCATGCTAACCGTTCTCGTCGCGCTCGGACTCGCGGAAAGCGCGTATGCCGGCAGAAGGTTGCGAACCCGATGACGCTCGTTGAACCTCTTCCGCCATACCGACCGATACGGGCATTGCCGTGAGACCCGTTGTCGTTTTCGGCGGCTCCGCCCCGCAACGCGACGTCTGGCGGCCGGCCCTCGAGGAAGCCTTCCGTGAATGCGGACTGGCCCCGCGCCTCGAGATGGATCCGGCCGATGCGAGGCCGGAGGACACCGACTACGTGATTTGCCAGGAAAACGGGGCCGTGCGGGACCTCGGCGCCTATGCCAGTTCGCGGGCGATCTTCAGCCTGTGGGCAGGTGTCGAATGGCTGCCCCGCTTGCATCCCCCTGCCGGCGTACCCGTGATTCGCATGGTGGACGAGGGAATGACCCAAGGCATGACCGATTACGTGTTGGCACATGTGCTTCGGTACCATGCGGATGTCGACTCGGCAGTACGCGGTGAAATCCTGGAGCCCTGGGGGAAGACGACCCGCCCGCTCGCACAACAGAGGCGGGTCGGAATCGCCGGCCTCGGAACGCTCGGCAGCGACGCGGCCCGCGCATTGCGGAGTATCGGGTTTTCTGTGCGGGGCTGGAGTCGCAGCCGGAAATCCATGGATGGCGTATGCTGCTATGCGGGAATGGATGAGTTGCCGGAGTTTCTGGCGGAAACCGAAATCCTGGTGCTACTGCTTCCCCTGACCCCCGACACGGAAAATCTTTTCGGCCACCGGGCATTCTCGCTGCTGCCGAAGGGCGTCCGCCTGATCAACGCCGCGCGCGGCGGGCTGATTGACGACGAGGCGCTTGTCGAGGCACTGGACTCCGACCGGATCGCCCATGCGACTCTCGACGTGTTCCGGACCGAGCCGCTCCCCCTGGACCATCCCTTCCGTACCCATGGGCGGGTCACCGTGACGCCGCACATTGCCTCCGTCACGCGTCCGGCAACCGCGGCGAGGTCGATCGTGCGGCAAATCCGGCGCGGTGAAGCCGGGCTTCCCTTCGAGAATCTCTATGATCCGGGGCGCCGATACTGAGGGGAGAAACGGGAATGCCCGAACCACCCGAGATGGAACCGAACAAGCGGGGCCCACCGCTATCCCCTGACGAGTCCGGGGCCACCGATACACCGACACTGATCCGGCGTGCGCCACGGCCGGGCATACTTGCCCGGCTGCGCAACAATTTTCTGACAGGACTGGTCGTCGTCGCCCCCCTGTTCGTCACTGCGTATCTCGCCTGGGCTTTCGTCAACCTTGTCGACAACTCTGTCTTTCCGCTCATTCCGAAGCGGTACCACCCGGAAAACATCTTTGGCGTAGAGGTCCCTGGCCTCGGGCTGATTGTCTTCGTCGTGTTCACCACGATGATCGGCGCGTTCACAGCCAACCTCGTCGGACGAACTCTCATCGCCTGGGGCGAGAAGTTCCTCCACCGCATGCCGATCATCCGGACCGTCTACAACGCCATAAAGCAGATTGCCGAGACGGCGCTGAATCGCTCGAATTCCAGCTTCCGGAATGCCTGTCTGATCGAATACCCCCGCAAGGGCCTGTGGGCAGTTGCCTTCGTCAGCACCGGGACCGGAGGCGAAGTTGGCCGACGGATCCCGGCAGACGGCGAAATGCTAAGCATCTTCCTGCCTACGACGCCGAATCCGACTTCCGGATTCCTCTTGTTCGTTCCGAAGAAGGACGTGATCTTCCTGGACATGTCCGTCGAGGAGGCCGCAAAGCTCGTGATCTCGGCGGGCCTCGTTGACCCCGAGGAAACCGCCGCGGTTCAAGCCGAGCGACGAGAAGAAGGCGCCGCGCCGCGCAGAAGCGACGCGGCGCCTTCCGGTTGAGCCGCGACCCTCAGGGACGCAGGTCGGGATCAGTCCACCACGGTGCGGACCACTCGATCCACATGCCGTAAACAGGCGGCGGCGGGAAACGCTGCTCCTCCCACCAGGCGAACCACGCAACGCTGGAATGCCAGAACGGAATCACGTACGTGCCTGCGCTCAAGACGCGATCCAGCGCCCTGGTTGCCGCAGTCAGTTCCTCTTGGTTCGTCGCCTCCGGGATCACCTTCGCCATCGCATCGACGGCGGGTGACGCAACGCCCATGTAGTTCCGGGATCCGGGGGTCTCAACACCGCCACTCCCCCAGTAGAAGGCTTGCTCCGAACCTGGCGAGAGTGAGAGGCCCCATCGCTCGATGACGACGTCGTAATCGTACTCGGTACGACGCGCCTGGTACTGGGCGCTATCCACGAGCCGCACCGTCGCCTTGATGCCGAGCGGCTCGAGAGACTGGGCGAAGAGCTCGGAGATATTCTCGTCAGACGACGACTTCACCAGGATTTCGAACTGCAACTCGCCGCCATCGGCATCGCGCAGGATCCCGTCCTGAACCGTCCAGCCGGCCGCCTCCAGCAGATTGCGCGCCCGGCGAAGCCGCTGCCGGTCCCGGCCCGAGCCGTCGCCAGTGGTCGGCTGCCATCCCTCCTCCAGGGTGCCGGACGGCAGCTGGTCCGAAAACGGAAGCAGCAATTCGCGCTCAAGCCCCTCCGCCGGCCCCGAATGGGCCAATTCCGAGTTCGAAAAATAGCTGGTCGTTCGATCGAATGCGCTCCGGTGCAGGGTCTCGTTGATCCACTCGAAATCAAACGCCGCCTCCAGCGCCCGACGCACACGCAGATCCTGAAACAGCGGGCGGCGGGTATTGAGCACGAAGCCGCGCATGCCGCTCGGGCGTCCATGCTTGATTCCGGCCTTCTTCACATGCCCGTCGCGGGCTGCCGGAAAGCCGTAGCCGTCTTCCCAGTGGTCCGCATCTCCCTCCCAATACACTCGGATCTCGCCGGTCTTGAAGGCCTCGAATTGCGCGCTCCGGTCACGGAAATACTCGTAGCGGATCACATCGTAGTTGTGCAGGCCGCGACGGACCGGCAGGTCCTTCGCCCAGTAGTCCGGGTTCCGCCGGAACTCGATGCTTCGGTTCGCCTCCAGCGATTCGACAACATAGGGACCGGTGCCCACCGGCGGCTCGAGCGTCGTCTCGTCGAACTCCCTGCCGTCCCAATGCGCCTTCTTGTGGATCGGCATCAGTCCGAGCAGCAGCGGCAACTCCCGGTTGCGCGACGCGCCGGGCTCCGGTTCACGGAAGTTGAAACGCACGCCCCGCTCACCGACCCGATCGATGCTCGCGACCTCGCCGTAGAAGCGCCGCATGTTGCCCCGGCCCTTGTCGCGCAGTATCTCGACCGAGAAGATGACGTCATCGACCGTGACCGGATCGCCGTCGGAGAAACGCGCTTCGGGGCGAAGGTGGAACTCCACCCAGGCCCGGTCCGCCGGGGTCTCGATCGTCTCGGCAATCAGTCCGTACAACGTGAATGGCTCATCCCAGGATCGGGCCATCAGGCTCTCGAACACATGGACGCGCATGCCCCATGCATATCGCCCCTTGGTGATGTGCGGATTCAAACTGTCAAAGCCGCCCGCCTCGCCATAGACGAGCGCGCCGCCCTTCGGCGCGTCCGGATTCGCGTACGGCAAATGCGTGAAGTCCGGCGGGAGATCGGGCTCGCCGATCATCGCAATTCCATGGCTCGGCCCGTCGGCCTGTGCGCCCGCCGCAAACAGGCACAGCAGCGCAGCCAGCGGCAGCCAACCGCCCTGTCGGCCTGCTCCACGAGGCCTTCGGCGCAGGAATTGCCAATTCCGAAATCTGGACAGCATGGGTGATTCTCCTTGTCCTTTGTTCCATCGCTCGAACGCGCCGATTTCTGGCGCAACCAAATGGGAACCACGTGGCAGAGATGCCGATTCCCGAGCCAGACGCGAATACGCTAATGGCTCTGGGGGAACACAATATCTAGTGGTGCACTTGACGGCAAGTCAAACAAATTGATGTAGTGGTGCCGAATTTTGCAATATTGCGCCTTCGGGACGGGTTGCCGGGCATTGCCAGCAGTTTGGCAGCCGACACCCCTTGCATTCTCGTACAACCTGGGTTACTATCCGTTTTACTGCTCGAGAGGTTTCTTGCCTGTGAGAAACCTGCCTCAATCTACTGCGCCTCCGGCTTGCCGGAGGCTTTTTTTTTGGCGTGCTGCGGCATCGAAGAACCGCGGAGCGGCGGCGGGTTGCCAGAGGCCGTCCTCCTCGACGAAAACGCCGCGAGCGCGATTGGCTGGCCACGTCCGCGCCTCGGCAAGGTTCAGCACGGGCTCCACGCAGGCCTCCTTGCCGGCGAAACGCCTTGTCCACTCGTCCCGCTCATGTTCGCGGAACCGTTTCTCGAGGCGCCGGGCCTGCCGGGGCCACATGCTCCGATCGTATTGGACATCGAACAAGGGGTCCCCGGCGAGGTCCATGACATCCAGAAAGCTCCGGTAGAACTTGTCCTCCAGCGCCCCGACGCTCACAAAGCCGCCGCATGCGGCCTCGTAGCAGCGGTAGAACGGAGCCCCCCCGTCCAGGAAATTCTCACCGCGCCGATCGGTCCAGGCGCCCTGCGAGTGCCATCCCATCATCTGGGCGCCCTGGAGCGCCGCACCATCCAGCATTGCCGCATCCACCACCGCTCCCTTTCCTACGGCGCGCGCGCGCAGCACGGCAGCGAGAAGCCCAAAGGCCAGCATCATGCCCCCACCACCGTAGTCTCCGACGAAATTGACCGGAGGCGGAGGCGGCAGGCCTGGCTGGCCGATGGCGTGGAGATTTCCGGAAAGCGCGAGATAGTTGATATCGTGTCCCGCCTCCCGCGCCTTCGGGGATTCCTGCCCCCAGCCCGTCATCCTTCCATATGCCAGCCTCGGATTGACCGCGTGGCAGTCGCCGGGGCCCAATCCGAGCCGTTCCATCACTCCGGGGCGGAAGCCCTCGATCAACGCGTCGGATTCGGCCGCAATGGCAAGCGCGTCGTCACGTCCTTCGCACGTCTTCAGATCCAAATTCAGGATCCGGGAGCGCCCGCGCCAGGTCGCGTCCCGCAGTCCGAAGACCTCGCGGCTCGGCCCGAGCCGCTCGATGCGGACCAGGTGCGCGCCGGCATCCGCAAGCATCATGCCGGTGAAGGGGCCGGGACCAATTCCGCCGAATTCCACGACCCGCAGCCCCTCGAGGGGCCGGATTCCGCCGCGCTGGATTCCGTTCTCCATGGTGCCAAGCCCTGTCCTGCCGCCCTGCCCGATCAAAGATCCGCCGCAGTGTCGGAGACCAGCACCCGCACCACTTCGGCAATCGCCTCCTCGCGCGTGGCGCCGCGCGCCTCCGCTTCCCGGTAGGCAGACCGCTGACGGTGGGCGCTGGTGCCGCGCCGGAGGATGTCCCGAACGGCGGCAATCTCGCTGGCGCATCCAAGCGCTTCTACATCTTCCGCCACCAGTTCCAGGAGCTCGTCGAGCAGGTCGGTGTACGGGACCTGGCGGCCGATTCCGAAATCGATGAGGGTTTCATCGATCCCGTAGCGCTGCGCGCGCCACCGGTTCTCGTTGACAAAGGCCCGCGGATACACGCGCCAGCGCTGGTTCGCCCGGCGCAGCCGATACAACATCCGCAAGATGCAGAGATAGAGCGCCGCGATGCCGACCGTGTCGGCGAGCCGCGTCGGCAGGTCGCAGATCCGCAATTCGAGCGTCGGATAACGGCAGCTCGGCCGCAGATCCCACCAGAGCTTGGTCGCGTCCTCGATGACGCCGGCATCCTGAAGGCCGGCCACAATCCGGCTGTACTCGCTCCAGGACTCGCAGCGCTCCGGCAGGCCCGTGCGCGGGAGTTCGTCCCAGACCGAGATCCGGTAGGACATCATTCCCGTGTCGCTCCCCTGCC
Source organism: Rhodobacterales bacterium (assembly GCA_965222665.1). Lineage (GTDB taxonomy): Bacteria > Pseudomonadota > Alphaproteobacteria > Rhodobacterales > CAZPXZ01 > CAZPXZ01. Next base: position 1,067,383 of record CBDCUM010000012.1, on the reverse strand, counting down.
AGAACGGGGAGGAAGTGCTGAGCGCCAGGAGATGCGGCAGGAAATACGTCATCTGCCCCATCAGGTCGGCCCGGAGGTCATCGTCCTCCACCCCCGCATGCACGTGCATTCCGCAGATCACCATCCGCCTGCCGACAGCCTGCAAATCGCGGACGAGATTCCGGTACCGCTCCTTGTTGGTAACCAGAAGCCGATCGTGGTCGGCGAAGGGATGCGTCGAAGCCGCGACGGGCGCCAGCCCGAATTCGTTCGCGGCCGCCGCTATTTCGCGGCGCAGCCGGGCGAGATCGGCACCGGCTTCCCGTACCGTGGCACAGGGTCGGGTGCCGACTTCCACCTGCGCCCGGAGGAACTCCGCGCTTACCTGGTTGCCGAGCCGGTCGGTGCATTCCTCCATGAACGCTTCCGGAGGGTCTCTTGCCAGCCGGCCATCCGAGGGATCAACGAGAAGATACTCCTCTTCGATACCAACGCTGAAGCTCGGCTCGGAGACAGTCATGAATCCTCACTCTACCGCCACTGAGATACCGTTGCCCCCTCGCCAGGCTTCCCGGTTTCGGCGACGGTCTCACGATCCCCGGGAGACAGCGCGGCTGCTACCTCCCGGCAGAACGACGTGGCGCACTGCAGCTTCGCTTCCGCAGAGGGGAGGGAACGGTCCAGAACCAGGGAGCCGTTCCGGCGCAAACCAACCTCGCCGCGCTTGGCGGACACGAACGACACCAGGCGCTCGGGCTTGGCGAGGGCCGTTTCGTGGAGCCTCAGCCGCAACCCCCGCGAACCGGCTTCGACGGATCGGATTCCCGCGCTGCGGCATACCACCTTGATGGCCAATACCTTGTAGAGCATCTCCACCTGCCGCGGCGGCGCCCCGAAACGATCCTGGATCTCCGCGGCAACGGATGCGACGGCGGCCGGATCACGGACGCTGGCGAGCCTCCGGTACAATGCCATGCGGGTGGTGAGGTCCGGCACGTATTCCTCTGGAATTGCGACCGGAATTCCGAGCTCGATGCGTGGCGACCAGTCCTCTTCCAACTCGGCGTCCCCGCCGGAGCGAAGGCGACGTACCGCGTCCGCAAGCATGGCCTGATAGAGCCCGACTCCGACCTGGCGGATTTGCCCGGCCTGCCGGGCGCCGAGCAGATTTCCCGCGCCGCGGATATCGAGGTCCTGGCTTGCCAGCGCGAAACCTCCCCCGAGTTCCTCTGCCGAGCGAAGCGCATCGATCCGTCGCCTGGCCGATTCGGTCAGCTCCAGCTTGGGATCAAGCGTGAAATACGCGTATGCCCGGACCTTGGAACGGCCCACCCGGCCTCGGAGCTGGTAGAGCTGCGCCAGGCCAAAGCGCTCCGAATGCGCGACAACAAGCGTGTTCGCGCGGGGAATGTCGAGCCCGAATCCGACAATGGCTGTGGAGATCAGCACGTCATAGGCCCCGTCATAGAAGTCGATCATGCACCGTTCCAGCGCTTCGCTGGGCATTTGACCGTGCGCCACGGCGAACCGGACCTCGGGGACCATCCCTTCCACGAACTCGGCCAGAGAGTCAAGATCGGAAATGCGGGGCGCGACGACAAACGCCTGTCCGTTGCGGTACTGCTCCCGAAGGAGGGCGTCACGGATGGATAGCGGATCGAACGGCAGGACGTAGGTGCGGACCGCAAGGCGGTCGATCGGCGGAGTCTGTATCAGGCTCATCGGGCGGATTCCGCTCATGGCAAGCTGCAGCGTCCTCGGAATGGGCGTTGCCGTGAGAGTCAGCACATGGACGTCGCCACGGAGAGCCTTCAGGCGCTCCTTCTGTTTCACGCCGAACTGCTGCTCCTCGTCAATGATCACAAGGCGGAGATCGGCAAAGCGTACCGATTCCGATAACAGCGCATGCGTGCCGACGGTGATGGAAATCTCCCCACTTGACATTCCCTCCCGTACGCGGGCGGCGTCGCGGGACGGCACGAACCGCGAGAGCATCGCGACTTCCGCCGGAAAGCCTGCGAAGCGCTCGCTGAACGTATGGTAATGCTGCCGCACAAGAAGGGTCGTGGGTGCGATAACCGCAACCTGCCCACCCGAGAACACCACGGCATGGGCAGCTCGCAGAGCCACTTCCGTCTTTCCGAACCCGACATCCCCGCAGATCAGCCTGTCCATTGGACGTCCGGCACGAAGATCCTCGAACGTCTCCTCTACGGCCGCGAGCTGGTCATCCGTCTCCAGATATGCGAATCGAGCGCAAAACGCGTCATAGCCGCCGGCACCGGGCTCAACCCGGGAGCCAGTCCGGACCTCCCGCTCCGCCGCGGTTCCGATCAACTCCTTCGCAAGCCGGAGGATGTCTTCCGAGGCAGCGGACTTGCGCGCCTGCCAGCTCCCTCCCCCCAGCCGGTCCAGCGATGCCTCGCCGCTCTCGCCATATCGGTAGAGAAGGTCCAGATTCTCCACCGGCACCCGGAGAAGATCTCCACGGGCGTATTCGAGAGTCACGCAATCATGGGCCACGCCACCGGCATCCACCGTATCCAGCCGCTGGAACCTGCCCAGACCGAATTCCGCATGCACCACGAGATCCCCGGGCTCAAGCTCGTCCAACTCCCGGATGCGCTCACCGGCTGAGCGCAAGCGCCGACGGCGCGTCCCGCGCGCCACGAGACGGTCGCCGAATATGTCCTGTTCGGAAATAACGGCCACATCATTCGTGACGAAGCCGGAGCCGAGAGGCCAGACCGCGATCGCCGTTGGCCGGGCGCGCGCTTCCATCCCGCGCTCGAATGCCCGCCAACCGTCCACGCGCGCAGCCTCGATGCCGGCTGAATCCGCGAGAGACAGCGCGGTGCGCTCCAGAGAGCCTTCGGAGAACGCGGCAAGCAGCACCGCGCGCCCGCCCTCTCGCAGGGCTTCGATATGCTTCCCGACGGCGAGAAACACGTCCGCACCGCTATCGATCCGCTCCGGCGTGAAGTTGCGGCCCGGCCGTCCACCGGCATCCACCGCGTTGGCGCCGACAGGAATCCTCCCGGCTACCAGACTGCGGACGGACCGCCCGTCAAGATGCGAGGCCAGTTCGTCACGATCCAGATACAGCGCTTCCGGCGCAACAGCCCGGTAGACCGGGAGATGTCTCCGTTCGGCTTCCGCCTGGAACTCGAGCCGAGATCGATAGAGGTCCGAAATCAGGCTCTGCCGCTCCCCGAATGCCTCCTCCGCCATCTCGTCGAACACAACCGGCGCGCTCGGCAGATAGGCGAACAAGGTCGCGAGACGCTCATGCAGGAAGGGCAGCCAGTGCTCGAATCCCGGGTGCCGCCGCCCTTCCGAGAGGTTGGCGAAGATCGAGTCCCTCGGCCCGGGAACGCCGAAAGTCTCAAGGTAGCGCCGGCGAAACCTGACGACGGTCTCGGGATCCAGAATGGCCTCGCCGGCAAGGACAATCTCCGCCTCACCCGCCTCCGCGGCAGATCGCTGCGCTGCCGGATCGAACCGGCGGATGCTTTCGAGCCGGTCGAACGCGACCTCGAGCCGCAGCGGCGCCTCCATGCCGGCGCCGTAGACATCGAGGATCCCGCCCCGCAACGCATACTCCCCGGGCCCCTCCACGAGGGGCACCCGCAGGTAGCCCTTGCGCCCCAATTGCTCCGCCAGCGCTACAAGCTCCAGTGGATCCCCGACGCGTGCCCGCCATCGGGCCCCGGCCATCTGCTCCGGCTCGGGGACGCGCTGAACGAGCGCATTTACCGTTGTCAGCACAGCGGAAGGCATGCTCCCCGGCTCCGCCAGGGAAGTCAGCGCCACGGACCTGCGGGCGCTGATTTCCGGATGCGGAGAGATGCGGTCGTAGGGTTGGCAATCCCAGGCCGGAAATTCCAGCACCGGAAGCTCCGGCGCGCGAAACGCGAGCGCGTCAACCATCTCCGCGAGCCGCCGGTCATGCCGGGCCACGAACAGAACCGGCCCACGCGCACGCCGAACGAGGTCGAGGAGCACGGCGGCATCGTGCCCGGGCGGCGCTCCGCCCACCCTGATCGTGCGCGCGTCGAGCGCGTCGGATGCCCGTCCCGCCATGTCCTACAGGCGGAGTTCGTCCGCGCCGAGCGGCGCGAAAGCTCTCTCGATGGCCTCCGGATCCACTTGGCCAAGGGAAGGCGGATTCCAGCGCGGCGCTCCATCCTTGTCGAGGATCACGGCCCGGACGCCCTCATAGAAGTCGTGACCGTCCATGCAGGCGCGGGCAAGACGGTATTCCATGCGCATGCAATCCTCAAAACAAAGCGTCGCACCCTCGCGGAGTTGGCGAAAGGCAATCCGCAGACTCGTCGGCGACTTGCGCGAGAGCTCCTGCAAGGAGCGCTCCGCCGATTCCGTTCCCTCCTTCCGGAGTCTGGCGAGAATGCAGTCCAGACTCGGTGCGGAGAAGCAGCGGTCGACCGCCTCGCGGCTCGCGGCCAGCCGTCCGCCGGCCGGCGGGCCGGAAAACTGCCGAAGGCGCTGCTCTACCTCCGCGTTGGCACGGGCGCACTCGCCGTCCCACACTACGCAGTCGAGCGACGCCAGCGCCGCCGCGGAGCACTCCCGGGCGATGTGAAGCTGGGCAATTCCGGCCGCAATGCAATCCGCCGCACCGAGGCGCGTGCCGGTCAGGCCGAGATACATGCCGATGGAGTCGGGCATCCTCGGCAGAAAATAACTTCCGCCGACATCCGGAAAGAGGCCGATCCCGGTCTCGGGCATGGCAAACATCGTCGCCGGGCCGGCAATCCTGAGCGAGCCATGGACCGAGAGGCCGACACCGCCGCCCATGACGATTCCGTCGATCAGCGCGATGTAGGGCTTTGGAAAGCGCTTGATCAGCACATTGACCCGGTATTCATCGGCGTAGAAGCGGTAGTTGCGGCTCCCGTCCTTCAGGCCCTCGGCATGGAGCGTGCGAATGTCGCCGCCCGCGGCGAAAGCGCGCCCGCCCGCACCAGCGATGGTGACCAGCGCAACGGAATCATCTTCCGCCCAGACGCGCAACCGCTCCTCCAGCCGGAGCACCATGTCATGGGATACTGCATTCAGGACATCGGGCCGGTTCAGTGTGACATGCGCACGCGCGCCGTGCCGCGTGAAGAGGATCTCACCCCCGGCGGATGCCATTGCCCGAAGTCAGCCGTCCGCGAGCACGCTGCGGGAAATCATGACCCGCATGATCTCGCTGGTCCCCTCCAGGATGCGGTGCACCCGGAGATCCCGCAGCCGCTGTTCAAGGCCGTAGTCGCGGATATATCCGTAACCGCCATGGATCTGCAACGCTTCGTCGACGATCCGCCAGCATGCCTCGGTTGCGAAGACCTTCGCCATCGCGCAGCGCGTCGTGGCATCGGACTCCCCGGCATCGAGCGCGGCAGCAGCCCGCAAGACCATCAGCCGCGACGCCTCCAGCGCGGTTGCCATGTCCGCCAGCTTGAAGGCAATGGCCTGGTTCTCCGCGATCGCGCGCCCGAACGCCTTGCGCTGAAGCGCATATTCCCTTGCCGCATCGACGGCCCAGGCGGCCGCGCCAAGGGAGCAGGCGGAGATGTTGATCCGCCCGCCATCCAGACCCGCCATGGCATAACGGAATCCATCCCCGTCGGCGCCGAGCCGATTGGCCGCTGGAACGCGGACATCCCGGAAATGCACCAGCGCCGTCGGCTGGTTGCGCCAGCCCATCTTGCGCTCCTGGGAGCCAAAGGAGAGCCCCTCCGCTCCAGCGGGAACCAGCAGGCAGGAGACGCCGCGCGGGCCAGCGCCGCCCGTGCGGCACATGACCGCATAGACATCCACCGCCCCCGCTCCCGAAATGAACGCCTTGGTTCCGTTCACGCAGAACCCGTCATTGCCATCCGGCTCCGCGCGCGTGCGAAGCGCGGCGGCGTCGGACCCCGCCTCCGGTTCGGTGAGGCAGTAGGCAGCGATCTTGTCCATGCGCGTGATGTCGGGCAGCCAGGCCGCGCGCAGCCCTTCGTCCCCGAAGCGGTCGATCATCCAGGCGACCATGTTGTGGATGCTCAGGAACGCGGCAAGCGAAGCGTCCGCGCGGGCCAGTTCCTCGAAGGCGAGAGCCGCCTCGACACGGCCGAGGCCCGACCCGCCGTACTCCGGCGACACGTAGATTCCGGCAAGACCAAGCGCTGCGAGTTCCCGCAGCGTATCGGCGGGAAACACGCACTTCTCGTCCCATTCGCGGGAGTGCGGCGCGATGCGCTCCTCCGCGAAGCCGCGCAGCATGGCCTGCAGCTGCGCCTGCTCCTCCGTCAACGAGAAGTCCATGCCCGCGCTCTCCCCGCCCTATCGAACCGGCCACGCGGCACGGCACGCCGCGGGCACGCCAGCCTTGCGCCTCTGAAGCTTTTTCTGGTCGGGGCGAGCAGATTCGAACTGCTGACCTTCGGTACCCAAAACCGATGCGCTACCAGACTGCGCTACGCCCCGCCCGCCCGCGTCAGCGGCACCATGCCGGCAATCGCATCCGGCGCGTGGGAAGCGAATCGCCAACATCCGGGTGATGCACCCGGTCGCCCGGGCGCACGCTCAACTTATCCGCCACCCCGGCGGCAATTTCAAGCACGGCGCGAACCGGAATGCCCGAGGGGATGGATTCGAGAGACAACGGTCGGGCATTGTACGCGATCCGATGCACCCGTCCATCTACCGCGATGAACACCATGTCCAGCGGAATCAGGGTGTTCTTCATCCAGAACGACGCGTGGCCCGGCGGATCATACACAAACAGCATTCCGTGATCCTCCCGGAGGCTTGTCCTCCACATGAGGCCGCGGGACATCGCTTCCGGTGTGTCCACAACCTCGACCCGAAATACCGCCGCGCCCGATCGCGTCTCGATGATCGCGCAATCCCGCGGCGCCGCAAGCGCCGGCACGGCGAGTGCGAGCACGACAACCAGACCGCCAAGACACAGGACGAACGCTCTCGTCCACGGCATGCCCGTCTTCACCTGCTGCGTCATTCCTGCGCCACTCCCCGACTGCGCGTCAGCCAGGATCGGCGCCACGCCAGGACGCGTATTGTAGAGGAATGCGACCGTCGGGATTGGGCCCTCTGCCGAGTGCCTTCCATCCCTTCATGCCCGCGCCGTGACGGCGAATGCATCGCCCGGAAGTTGGCGGCATGAAATCGGGGGTGTCGAGGCCAATTCCCGAGCCTGCAGGGAGAGCCGTTGGTCGGATACTCCCCTGCGTCGGAGGATTATTTCAAATTCACGCGCCCTGGTGCGGATCGTCAACGGCACGGAGGTCGCCTCATTGCCGCCCGGCGCGCGGCCCCACTGCATGCCGCGATCGCGCCTGACCGTCGTTCCCGGACGGTCAGACGGGGCCTCGCGGACCTGCCGCGCTAGACACAACGTCAAGCGAAATATCTCGCCTCATCCGCGACCTCCAACTCGTCGACGCCCGCGGCCGGAAGTACCTGACCGCCGATGAGCGCCAGCGCTATCTTGAAGCCGCGCGCCTGGCACCACGGCCGGCCGACCAGACCTTCGTCCTCACGCTCGCCCACACCGGCGCCCGGGTCTCCGGGGCCCTGGCCGTCCGGCCCATGGACATCGAGCTCGAGGCCGCCTCGATCCGGACTCGGACCCTGAAGCGCCGCGCCGAGCACTGGCGCGAAGTCCCCGTCCCTCCCGATCTGCTCCGCGCCCTCGAGCTCGTCCATGCGCTCCGCTCGACGCTGGCGAAGGCCGCCGGCAAGCCCCTCTGGTCCCGATCGCGTACGGCCGCCCACCGGAAGACCGCCAGGACCATGGCCGACGCCGGCGTCGAGGGTCCCCAGGCGTGCCCGAAGGGCCTACGGCATGGTTTCGGCATCGCGGCCGTCGCCGTCGGCGTGCCGCTGCCGACGATCGCGGCCGCCCCGGACCACGCCAACCTGCAGACCAACCACCGCGGTCTGCACCTCCGCCGCAGGCCTCGAGGCGTGAGACTTTCTGACCCGTATGTGGGAAAGGGAACCGGTTTCGGCGCCCGAGGGCGTCCAGAGAGGGCCCGTAGCTCGCATGGCGCGGACTACGGCACGGAAAGTTGGTCCGCCATACGAGCTACGCGCCCTCCGAGCCCCAAGAAAAAGGGCGGATTTGGAAGTCCGGCCGCACATCCCAGTCCGAATGAGATACTGAGGGAACAGCTACTTTGTACCGTTGTCCGCAACGGACAATGTGGCGCTTTCCGCCCCCCGTTCCAACGGATCTGTCATCAGCCTCTTGGTGCCGCGCTCGGGTACGGAGCGAATTCTCAGTATACTTTTCCTAGACACAAACAGGAAAACTCGCGGAGCGAGGACATGGCCAGAAATTCTCTTGCGATCGATGATGCAGCGTTGACGTGTCTGATCAAGGGAATGGAAAGTTCGCGAGTAGAGTTCAAGGAAACGCTCAAGGGAAGCGCTTCAGAGAAGATTCGTCAGGCGATCTGTGCGTTCGCCAATGATCTTCCTGGTTCCGGCGAATCAGGAATTGTCGTCATCGGCTTGAACGACAATGGTGAGACTACCAACATTAACATTACCGATGAGATGCTTCGCTCGCTGACGGACATGCGAAGCGATGGGAACATTGTCCCCCCGCCCGCTCTCCTGGTTGAGAAACGGATATACGATGGTGCAGAAATCGCTGTCGTAACTGTCTTGCCATCCGATTCACCCCCAGTGAGACATAAGGGAGCGATCCATGTACGAAGCGGTCCTCGAAGGGGGATAGCCACAGCGCAGGAAGAACGGATTTTGAACGAACGGCGTCGCTACGGCAACCGTCCGTTCGATATTTATCCCGCGCCGGACACTAGCCTAGCCGACCTGAATCGCCGACAATTCGAGGATGAGTATCTGCCGAACGCTGTCGATCGAGAATTGCTGTTGGCGAACGATCGGAGTCTCGCGGAACGATTGGCTGCAACCAAGATGATCGCATCAGTCGATGATGGGCGTGCAACCATTCTCGGGTTATTGGTGCTTGGAATACGACCGCGGGATTTCCTTCCTGGGGCATATGTTCAGTTCTTGCGCATTACAGGTCGCGATTTCTCGGGCACGATCTCGGACGAAACCGCAATCGATGGCTCAATATCCGACATTTTGGCTCGTTTGGAAGACAAGCTGCGAGCTCACAATCTGCGTCGGGTTGATCTTGTAAGCGAGTTTCGTGAGCGCCGAATCGAGAACTACCCCATAGCAGCCCTGCAACAGCTTGTGCGAAACGCTCTCATGCATCGCGACTATGAAACCACGAATGCACCAGTTCGAGTAACCTGGTTCGACGACCGGATCGAAATCCAGAATCCCGGCGGACCATTTGGCGCTGTGACCAAGGCGAATTTCGGCCGACCGAGCTACACCGACTACCGCAACCCGAACCTTGCAGAGGCGATGCGGGTGATGGGATATGTTCAGAAATTCGGTGTCGGCATCCCGACCGCTCGTCGCCTGCTGCGCGAAAATGGCCATCCCGAGATAGAATTCGTCGTAGAGCCGACACACCTGCTCACAACGGTAAGGACGGTCCCTGAGGCGGAGGATTCATCTAAATGACCGTACCCGTTCTCACCTTCTTCAACAATAAAGGGGGTGTCGGAAAGACTTCGCTCATCTATCACTTGGCCTGGATGCTGTCCGAGATTGGAGAAAGCGTCCTGGCTTGTGACCTCGATCCTCAGGCAAACCTAACCGCCTCGTTTCTTGGTGAAAATGAATTGGAGTCTCTATGGGACAATGACCCCGCAAACCGAACTGTCTATCAGTGCATAGAACCCTTGACAGCGGTCGGGGATCTCAGAGATCCCGGAATTCATCGAGTCTCCGACTCCCTTGGTCTCATTCCCGGAGACCTGGCACTATCCAGTTTCGAAGACAGCCTTTCCAGCGAATGGCCGAACGCTCTCGGCGAATCCAATCTATATCGGCCGTTTCGCATCCTCACGGCGTTCTGGCAGATTATGCAAATGGGCGCCGAGGCTATTGGGGCGACGATCATTCTCGTAGACGTCGGTCCCAATCTAGGCGCGCTGAACCGTTCGGCCCTGATCGCGACCGATTATGTCATCGCACCTCTGGGCGCTGACCTATTTTCTCTCAATGGCCTTAGGAACTTAGGACCTACACTTACAACGTGGACCAACCAATGGACGAAACGCCGCGAAAACTGGAAGAACCCGGAGTTCCCGTTGCCAGCAGGAAAAATGCAGCCGGTCGGATATATTGTCCAGCAGCATAGCGTTCGTCTCGGCCGGCCAGTCCAAGCTTATGACAAGTGGGTCAACCGAATGCCCGAAGCCTACGCAAGGTATTTGCTGAACCTCACCGCTGGTCCTTTTGCCGACAAACCGCAAAATGACGAACACTGCCTCGCCACTGTCAAGCACTACCGGAGCCTGGTTCCGATGGCACAGGAGGCTCGTAAGCCTTTGTTCGCATTGACCAGCGTAGATGGAGCGATCGGGAGCCATGCCGCCGCTGTATCCGGGGCGTATAGCGACTTCAAGCAATTGGCCGAGCTCATTCGGGGAAAAATCTGTCTTCCCGAATGCAGCGTGCTCTGAATTTAATCCAGATGTTGCGGCTTGCAATCATTGAGCGTTCTGCTCGCAGACTTCCGCGATTCCCGCTCGGATCAATCGCGAATGACGGGGCCATAATACTCACGCTCTTTGCGAGAGGCTCGGATTGCCTGCGAATGACCGCGTCCGCTGCCAGCGCTCGTGGGACCTGCAGACAGTCTGACAAACGTTCGTTTTCCGGACAGGTGCGCGAACGCGCCCGTATCCGCGCAAAGACATGACTTTGCGCGTCTGCGAATTCTGTCTGGAAATCATGGTATCGTTGACGCCGTTTTCCAGATATTGACCGATGCTCATCGGTTACGCTCGCGTCTCTACGGACGACCGGACGCTCGATCTCCAGCGTGATGCGCTTCAGGCGGCTGGGTGCGAGCGAATTCTTGAAGATACCAATAAGCCGTTCCGCCGACCGTCCCGGCCTGCGGGACGCGCTCGCGCATCTTCGCGCCGACGATACGCCGGTGATCTGGCGGCTCGACCGGCTCGGTCGTTCGCTCAAGGACCTTATCGCCCGCGCCGAAGCGTTGCGCAACCAGGGTGCGGGGCTGAAGAGCCTGAAGGAATCGATCGACACTGATTCCGGGAGCGGGCGGCTAATTCTCCGCATAGTTGGCGCCTTGGCCGAGTTGGAGCGCACACTCATCCGTGAGCGGACACAGGCGGGTCTGCAGGCGGCCCGCGCACCCGTGGACACGTCAGTGCGGGCGCCGCAAACGGCTCGACCTCCGCCAGCGGGCTCATGCGGTAGAGCTGTACAGGTCGCGTAGGCACACGGTCAAGGAGATGTGCGCTCTGATGGGGATCTCGCGGGCGGCCCTCTACGCGTATGTGGATGAGTTCGCCGATAGCTCGTGAGCGCGGCGGTATCCCGACAGAGACGCTGATCGGATTGCGCCGGCGTCTGGCGGCTTTGGCCGAGCGTGATCCGGGCCGTCGAGCAGAAGTGGTGAGGATTGCCGAGCTGTTCGGCGTGAGTTCCTCGACGGTGTATCGCTCGCTTGCGGCGGTGCATTATCCCAAGGGTCTGCGCCGCGCAGATCGGGGCCGCCCGCGCTCCGCCGATGCATCGCAGATGGACCGATACTGCACGATTGTGGCTGCGCTGAAGGTCCGCACGACGAACGGCCAGGGACGCAGGCTTTCGGCGGCCGGAGCGATCGAAATTCTCGAGGATCACGGCGTGCACAGGCCTGAGGGTCTGGTGGATGCTCCGACGGGATTGCTCAAGACGGCGACAGTCGATCGATGGCTTCAGGTATGGGGCTACGATCATCGGCGGATGGTCCGGGCGCCCGCCGCGGTGCGGTTCGAAGCGCACCGCTCGAACGAGTGCTGGCAATTCGACATGAGCCCGTCGGACCGGAAGCGCCTGCCTCAAAGTACGAACCAATATTCGATTTCCTCTGAATTGTGTTTTTCTGGCAATAAGTTCAGACTTCCTGACCTCGTGCGCTAATTGAAGGCGGGCTTGGCGATCGTTTTGCTCGTGATTTCCAGCAGTTAGGAGACATTTGAGGGGTTGACCGATCTACGGAGAGTGGCTATAATACTGTGCACCCGATATCGACCGTGGAGACTCCCTTGAACACGCTTCCGATGCCTCCTGCCGAGGCGATCCAGATCGGCGAATCCTGCTTTTCGCACGCGGTCGAGGACGGCCGGCGGGTCTACTTCAGCAACCTGGCGCCGTTCGATTCCCACGAAGTTTCGGACAACCGAGCGCGACAGCTGCGGATTGCGCGGTTTGCCGAGCACGGTGTGCTACGCAGGGATCTGGCGGCGGCGTTTGGCGTGAACCGTTCGACGGTGCAGCGGGCAGTGAACCAGCTCCGGAGGCAGGGCGAGGCCGGTTTTCTTACGCCGCGACGGAGGCGCGGGCCGAGCGCGATCGACGCCGCGACGGCGCGGGAGGCGGAGCGGCTTCTGGCCTCGGGGCTGAGCGGCCGGGCGGTTGCGCGAAAGCTGGGGATCCGGCCGAGCACGTTCAGCCTCAACCGCCGGTCGGGTGTTATCAGAGGGGGGACGCCGAACCGGGCCGTGCCGGCGCAGGCGACAGCGTCGACGGAGCCGCAGGCGACGGCAGTGCTGGAGCCGCCGGTGGTCGCGTCGACGGAGCCACAGGCGGCGGCAGCGCCGGAGCCGAGGGTGGAGCGGAGCGAACGGGACGCACGCGACCGCGAGGCGCCGATGGGTCGGGGCACCCGGGACACGGCGGGGCGGATGCTGGCGGCAACGGGACATCTGACGGAGATGCGGCCGCAGTTTGCGGAGCCGCTGTCGGCGGTTGCCGGCGGCGGCGTGCTGGCCGGGCTGCCGATGCTGCTCAAGGAGGGGCTTCTGGACCGCGCGCGGGAGTTCCTGTCGCTGCCCAAGGGATACTACGGTTTGACCACGGTTCTGCTGTTCCTGGCCTTCCTCACCCTGGCCCGGGTGCGCAATCCGGAGGCACTGCGGCACCAGGCGCCCGGGGAATGGGGCGCCATCCTGGGCCTGGACCGCTGCCCGGAGGTGAAGACGCTGCGGGGCAAGATCAAGGCGTTGGGGCGAGACGTGCAACGGGTGCGGGACTGGCAAGCTTCCCTGGCCGCGGGATGGATGGCGGAAGAACCGGACGTGTGTGCGACCCTGTCGGTGGATGGCCACGTCAAGGTGTATTCCGGCCGCAAGGGAAAATTGCCCAAGCATTACGTGGCGCGCCAGAAACTCTGCCTGCCTGCCTCCACGAGCTACTGGATCAACGCGCTCGGCGGCAAGCCGTTCCTGTGCCTGAACAAGGCGCTGGATCCGACCATGACCCACGCGCTGGAGAAGGACATCCTGCCCGCGCTGGAGAAACTGGGCATGCTGGGCCCGGATGCACCGGACCTCACCGTCCCGGACGCCGGCGAGCCCGCCCTGACGCTGGTCTTCGACCGGGAAGGCTGGAGCCCTGCCCTGTTCCGGCGCCTCGCCCGGCGCGGGGTTGCTGTGATCACCTGGCACAAGGGCTTCAAGGGGGAGGCCTGGCCGGAGGCGGACTTCCGCACCGTCACGGTGCCCATCCACGGGCCGGGAAGCACCCGCAGCGCCACCGTCCGCCTCGCCGAGAAGAGCGTGATCCTGAGCAAGGGGCCCGAAGTCCGCCAGATCCGGCGCCTGCTGGAGAATGGCCGCCAGGTGCCCCTCATCACCACCGACCCCCGCATGCCCATGGAGCGGGCCGCCAGCGCCCTGTTCTCCCGATGGTCGCAGGAGAACTTCTTCAAATACATGCGCGAGGAGTTCAATCTCGACGCGCTGGCGGTCCACGGTTTGGAAGCACAGGATCCCGACGCCCGCATCGTCAACCCGCGCTGGCGCGCAATCGACCGCAATGTCCAGCGCTTCCGGCAGCGCCTTGGCACCCTGCGCAACCGGATCGCCGACCTGTCCAGGGGAACCCCGACCCGCGAAGCCGAAGAGGCCGTCCGGCGCCTGCAGGCCCAAAGCGACGCTCTCGACGCCGAGCGTGAAGCCCTCAAGCTGCAGCGCCGCGATACACCGCGACATATCGCGGTCGCCGAACTCGACACGAACGAGGCACTCGACGCGCTCCCCGAAGGCGAGAAACTCCTCCTCGATATAATCCGCATGATCGCCTACCGCGCTGAAACCCGCATGATGCCCGCCGTTGCCCAGACCCAGGGCAAGATCCAGCGCCCCCGCCGGCACTTGCGCGCACTTCTACGGGCCGACGCCGACGTCATCCCGGAGCACGGCAACGGCATCCTCCGCGTTCGCATACTCGGCACCGCCAGCGATGCCGGCGACAACGCCATCGCAAGCCTCCTCGAAGAACTCAACCAGACACGGACCGTCTTCCCCGGTACCAACATGCACATGGTCTATGAACTACCCGGAAAAATCGCCGAGCCCCACTTCGCGGGTGCAAAAACATGACACTCTCTCGAGTTCGAGGTCAGGAAGTCTGAAGTTAGGATCTTGCGACCGGTCGCATCATGAAGCGAATATGTTGCATGCAACATATTCGCTTCAGGTCGAGCGCGCCGTCCGCGATCCCGCGCCGTCTCCGGTCGAAATCCATTCGGCGGTGCCCTCGCCGTGGTACCGCGGGATCATCGCAATCGGGGCCGGACCGGACCTGGCCGCCGGGCTGGATGGCAACCCGGGACGGGACGTCGGAGCCGGGAATGTGGCGTCACCAGCCAGTGCGGGGGACGGAGGATTGCGGTCTGGCCGCCCACAATCTATGGTTTGGTCCGTCAACAAGACAACAAGAGCTACGGAGGAATACGTAATGCCAAAAGTGTCACCCAAGTTGCATACCACCCTGATTGCGATCGGCGCGGTTTTTCTGGCCAATGCGGCAAACGCCGGATCGCACCTCATGATCCCGGAGGGGTCCCTGCAGAGCCCCGGTATTCTCCACCTGGGAGCAGATTTCGCCGCGGCACCCAATCAGTTCATCAACGCAGACGGCGACAAGGATGGTCTGAACGTCGATTTGTGCGGGGAGATCGGAACGCGGCTCGGCGCTTCCGTCGAATGGACCAATTTGGCGTTTCCGGGTCTCGTTCCCGGCCTGCAAGCCAGTCGGTTTGACGCGATCTGCACCGCGATCTTCATCAATCCCAAGCGCAAGGAAATCATGCAAATGGTCGCCTACGTGCAATGGGGAGAAGGCCTCATGGTGAGAACGGACGACTCGCTGGTTGTCGACTGCAGCCCCATGATCGGGGACATGGAGAGCTACAACGCGTGCTTCGACCAATTGGCCGGACGCACCGTTGCGGTTGCAGCCGCCGGCACGACCAACCAGCACCTCATCGCTGAGAGCGAGAGAATGGCAGCAGCGGGAATGGAAGCAATCGACATTCGCGCGTTCGACACCAACTCGGAGGCCATTCAGGCGCTGGTGAGCGGTCAGGCCGACGGGGCGTATCTGAATGATCCGCAGGCGCATTTTTACTTGAGCCGCAATCCCGGCTACGTGATGCCGTTTGCCGCTGCCTACCCCAACACCCTCGCGATCGCGACGCTGAAGGAGAACCTCCCTCTGGCTGAGGCAATCCAGGCAGCGCTGGAAGACATGAAAGCCGATGGTTCCTATGGGGACATCGTGGCAAAGTGGGGCGTGGCCGGTGTCACGGAATTTACGATCAACCCCTGATCGCCGCTTTCGAAGCGCGTGATCTCTGCCGGCATGACCGCTCCGTCTGAACGGCGGAGCGGTCATGCCCCTCGCGGTGCTGACCGCATGTGTAAACGGCCCCGGAGCCGTCTGTCGGATCACGGGCGCCCGTTGCGGCCATGAATTGGTCCGGGGATACGTTTTACGCCTATCTCGGCGACCCCCGATTCCTGAATGCAGCCTTGGTGACCCTTTGGGTTGCCGTGGTCAGCCAGGCGATCGGGGTTATCGTCGGGTTTGGCGTTGCCCTCATGCAGCTTTCCCAGAACCCGGTGGTCCGCCGGGCGGCGCATGTGTACGTCTGGTTCTGGCGCGGTTCCCCCCTGCTGGTACAATTGTTCCTGCTGTACTTCGGTCTGCCGCAATTGGGGATCAGGCTCAATGTCATCGAGGCGGGCCTGATCGGACTGGGACTGAACGCGTCGGGCTTCATGGCCGAAATTGTACGGGGCGCGATCCTGGCGGTGGACCGCGGCGAGATCGAAGCCGCCCGCTCTCTCGGAATTAGCCGGTGGAAGACCCTCTGGTACGTCGTCCTGCCGCAGGCATTTCGTATCATCATCCCTCCGCTTGGTAACGAGTTTCTGTCCAATCTGCGAACAACCTCCCTGTTGTCGGTGATTTCCTTCGAAGAATTGCTTCGGGTTACCACGCTTGCGATCAACGAGACCTTTCGCGCGGTCGAGCTCTACTCGGTGGCTGCGGTCTATTACCTGGCAATGACGACGGTCTGGACGCTCATCCAGTCCCGCCTGGAGCGACGGTTTTCCACCGGATGGTCGGATGCGCCGGCATCTCGCCGTCGCCGCTGGTTCGCACTGAAAATCTAGTTCACGAGGATCGAATGTCGAGAGTTCATCAAGCAAGAGTCGTGTTGTGGGGCCTCGGAGCCCTTGGAGGCCGGGTAGTTCAGTCGTTCGCGACAGGCGTACCCGACCTCGAGATCGTCGGAGCCATCGACCGCGACCCGCGGCTTGCCGGCAAACATCTCGCGGCCGTGTTTTCGGGCGCGCCGGCACCGGGAGTGATCATCCAGCCGAGCCTGGAACACTGTCTTGCCCAGCTCGACCGGCCGGCGGATGTGCTCTTTCACATGACCGAGTCCCATGTTCCTGCCATCCGGCAGCAACTGGAGGCTGCCATGCGAGCCGGCCTGAACGTGGTATCCGCTTCGGAGGGAATGTTTCATCCCGGCCTTCGGTTTCCCGCGATCGCGAACGGTCTGCACGAGTGCGCGCATACGAACGGCGTCAGCATCGTCGGATGCGGAATCAATCCGGGCTTTGTATTCGATTCCCTGGTTCTCGCGCTTGGACGCGTGACGACGGCGGTAACCTCCATCACCCTTTCCAGGGTAGTCGATGTAACCGGCACCGGGCTGCACGACATCGATCATGTCGGTTTTGGACTTCCCCGGAAGGAATTTGAGGCGAAGCTAAAGACCGGCCGCATCGTCGGGCACATGTCAATGCCGGAATCAATCGCGGTCCTCGCCGAACGATTCGGCCTCCTTGTCGACCGCATCGAGGAACGCTGGTCGGCCCACACGATCGATGAGGCCATTCCCTCCGAGTCTGATCTCGGAACCATCGAGCCCGGATGCGTTGTCGGAATTAGCCAGACAGGCGAGGGGTATGTGGAGGACGACGTCGTGATTCGCATCACGCTCGAAATGTTCTACGGCCCGGGGCGTTTCGGTCTTGAGCAGGTCGATGACGTGGTGATCGAGGGAACGCATCGCGTCCACGCCTCCCTCACTCCGGCAGCGGTATCGATTCAGGGCGCGGGCCTCATGATCATGAACGCGGCCCATGACGTCATTGCCGCTTCCCCCGGTCTCTGCAACGTGGTCGACTTTTCCATGGGCGGCCGCCGTCGCGGCGGTTTTGACCTGGTTCTGGATCCGGCCCGGGCACCCGTTCCCGCCACCACCTGGCTGGTACCGAAGCCACGAGCCTGAATTCCGTAGCGGCATAGAGACGACCGATGGGTTGGGACTGGCCCCTCTTTCTTGATGCCTTGCTGTCGTACCAGATGGTCCGCGCGGCCTGGACCACCATCTGGGTCGCGGTCGTCGCGCAGATCATGGGGACGCTCATCGGCATTTTCGTGGCGCCCACCATGTTGTCCTCGAATCCGCTGGTTCGGGGCCCGGCATGGGTCTACCGCTGGCTGTTCCAGGGCACCCCGCTGCTGCTTCAGATCCTCGCTTTCTTCGCTGTCCTTCCGCAACTGGGCGTTCCTCTCGGAATCATCGCGTCCGGACTGTTGGCGCTGGGGATCAACGAAGGGGCAAGAATGGCGGAAATTGTCCGATCCGGCCTGATATCCATCGATGCCGGCCAACGGCACGCATCGCATTCGCTGGGACTCAATCGCGCGCAGACATTCTTCCTGGTCGTTCTGCCGCAGGCCGTGAAAGTCATCATTCCGCCCTTGGGAAACAACTTCAATTACATGCTCAAGGCGACATCCCTGCTCGCGGCGATTTCGTTCGTCGAGTTGTTGCGCGTTTCTCAGCAGATGGCTCAATTCACGACCCGACCGCTCGAAGTCTACTCCGCCGCAACGATTTACTACCTGTTGATCACCAGCGCCTGGGACACGGCCCAGCGTCGTGTCGAGGCGTGGTGCGCACCGACCCGGGAGCGACCGGGGCAGGAACTCTGGCCCCGACGAATTCGACATACCGGCATGGATCCGGGTATTCGGAGGTTTGTTTCCCGTGTCCTTGTTCCACCTGGCGAGGCCGCACAATCGAACCTGGTAGAGACCCGCGGCCTGTGCAAGCAATTTGGAACACACACGGCACTGGACAATGTCGATTTCCGCGTACGAACCGGCGAAGTGGTGGCAATTATTGGCCCCAGCGGATGCGGCAAGACGACCCTGCTTCGCTGCCTGAACGCGCTCGCCGTACCGGATGACGGTGTCATCGCGATCGGTGGCGAACTACTTGGCGCCCGCTCGGATGGCCGCGACGGACTGGTTCCGATCTCAACCCGGGAGATGAACCGCCAGCGACAGGAGATCGGTTTCGTTTTTCAGAGGTTTCACCTTTTTCGCCATCTGACCTCCCTCGAGAATGTGGCCCTGGCGCCAAGACTGGTGCTTGGAATGACACGGAAGCAGGCAAGTGCGCTCGCGCTCGAACTGCTCTCCACAATGGGGCTCACGGAAAAGGCCGACTCGCACCCGCATCATCTCAGTGGCGGACAGCAGCAGCGCGTAGCGATCGCACGGGCGTTGGCAATGAAACCGCGGCTGATGCTGTTTGACGAGCCGACCTCCGCCCTGGATCCGGAAACCGTGCTCGAGGTGCTGGATGCCATCCGGATCCTGGTAAAGGATGGCATGACCATCGTGTTGGTGACCCATGAAATCGGATTTGCCCGCGAGATTGCCGATCGGTTCGTTTTCATGTCCGAGGGAAAAATCATCGAACAGGCTCCTACGGAATCCTTCTTCGGAAATCGACACGATGCAAGAACCCGTGAGTTTCTCGAAAAGCTCATCTAGTGGGTGCGGAAGGTCGCGGAGACGCGGGTCGCGCAGTCTCGCGCGGGTGTCGGCGCGGTCGATGCCGTGCATGACGCGATGGCGCGCGGCGCCAGCGAGGACGAGGACCGAGCGGCGGGGGAGCAGCGCAACCTCGCCGCCGGGCAGGCCGTCGCGCGCGTAGGGTCGCGTGTCACGGCGGCGGAAGCGCATCGGCCACGAGGTGCCGAGCGAAAGCAAGGCGACTGTGGGGCCGAAGTCGGCGTGGTCGGCGTGCATTCCGATGCCCTGGCCGGGGCGGTACTCGTTCACGATGCACTGCACCGGGAGCGCGCCGGCGAAGTGCGGCCGGAGCCGGTCGGCCATGACGTCCGCCCAGCGGGGAAAGGCCGGCGCCGAAACCAGCGAGCCGCCGCTGGCGTAGTCGTAGCGAAAGCCATAGTGCTGCACGCGGCGGCGGAGCTCGGCGAACCGGGGTGCCCCGGCGATGCGGAGGGCGATGCGTGCCTCCTCCACGGTGGGGGACGAAGTCGGGGACGATGACGGCCCCGTGGGCGAAGATGCTGTCGGTGCCGTGCGGCATGCTCTCTCTCCTGTCCGATACGGGCGTCCGTATCGGCGCTCGGCTCGGACTCCGGCGGTGGAGCCGGCGGGCGTCGAGACGGACGAGCGAAGCGAGGGAGGACTCGAGGCGGCGGACAAAAAGGGGATCGACGCCGAAGCGCCGGTCCCCGAGTTGGGAGGGCGGAGAAGCGGAGAGGCCCGACCCAGGACGGGATATCGTCGTCCAGATCCGAGGGAGCCGGGGTGCCGCCGGCCGGCATGGCCGAGCCGTTCTCCGGCTCCTGGCCGTCCGCCATCGCGGCGCCGTTGCCGTTCGCGCCGTTGGGCCGGTCGAGGAACTGCACCCGGCCACCGGGGACGAGCAGGATCTCGGTCGAGAACCGGTCGCCGTCCTCGTGGGGCTTCGACCAGCGGCACGTCCGGAATTTGCCGTCGATGTAGACCAGCCGGCCCTTCCGGGCGTGCTTCGCGAACATCGTGATGAGCCCGTCCTGGAAGGTGACGATGCGGTGCCACTCAGTCTTGTCGACCCGCTCGCCCGTCTGCTTGTCGAGGTAGGACTCGTCGGTCGCGACCGACAGGTTCGCCACGCACCCGCCGGAGGCGAGGTGGTTGACGGTGACGTCGGCGCCGAGGTGGCCGATGAGTTCCACGCGATTGAGTCCGAACGCCATGGGATATCTCCTCTTTGGTCTGGATGATGACGATGGGTTGCGAAGCGATCGGGGGCCGGGGGCACTCTCCCCAGCCCCTTCCCGTTCACCTTCTCCTCGCTTCACTCCTACTCCCCGTCGTCGCCCCGAGGGTCGAAGGGAGCCGGTTCATCGAGGATGGTGCGGATGGCACGGCCATCGAGGCCGAGTTGTGCGAGCAGGTCCGAACCGGAATGCACTTCAACGTCGAAATCGAACATGGGACAGTCTCCTCTGCCGGTTGCCGCGTCCAGCATCGGGACGGGAGCCCTTCTCCCTCTGCCCTGCCGGGCGTTCGCCCGGCGCGCAGCACCGCTCTGGCTCGAAGGACGGAGACGGAGGGTCGGGAAGACCGGCGGATGGCCAGCAGTCGCTCGCAGGATTCGCGGGGAGATATCGCGCCGAGGTTCAGGACGGGAATCCCGAGCGCCGCCGCGATGCGCAGCCCCATCCCGGTGCCTCCCGTGACAGCGGAATCGCGCGTCCATGCCACTACCGCATCGACGGGACAGTCCAGCTCAGACGACAGAAGGATGGCCGCGTTCCGAGCGTGAAGCTTCCGGGCAGCGGGTGAGCAACGGTGCCAGGCGGGATGCAGGCGCGCGGCAATCTCCATGCAGCCCAGAGAGCGCGGACCGGGAAAGCGTACGGCTGTCCGGCCCCGCATGCCCGTTATAGCCCGGCCACGGGAGGTAGAGGGTCCGCTGGCCGGCCGGCGCGCCCCCGCCAACCGCAGTGTCGGCCCCGTCCGCGCTGCCGCTCGCGAGATTCCAGCCCGTGCGCGCGAGCCGATGCCGGCATAGATGAGAGTCGGCATGTCGTGGTGCCTCCCGGTAGGATTCCGGCCGCAACTCTCTCGATGCGCGGCCGTCGCCCTCTACCGGCTGTCCTCGAACACCAGAGCGGCGGAAGGGGGGCCGGCGGCGGAGCCGGCGCGGTGCGCGGCGGTGCTCAGCCTGAATTTCCACCTGCAGTGAGAGCGTGACTGGGAGGTGACCAAAGCCTCCGGCTTCGCCGGTACTTTCCGGCACAGGCGGGCTCGAATTATCATACAGAACTATCGCAGTAGTAGTAATATTCATATATTCTCGTGTGGTGCCGACTCCGCCTGCCGGCTGGGCGGCAACCGGGCAAGGACACCAGTCTTCGGCACCAGATGCAAGGGCAGGCTGCCCATTAGGCCTTTGCACCAACAGGGTTTTGCGCGAAACAGCGTCCCGGCCCCTCTCCCTTGTGGCCATCGCCGCATGCTGCGGTTGACGGCGGGTAGCATACATGATATATTGGTGTTGTGTGCAATATGCAGGAGTAAGGATTATGGGGCTCAGCGAGACCTTCCTCAACCTACCACCGACGCTACGAGGCGCTGCGCGCCCGATACGTCGGCGGCATGGACAGCAGGGCCGCGGCGGAGGCGTTCGGCTACAGCCCGGGCAGCTTCCGCAACCTCTGCTCCGCCTATGGCGCCAACCCGGGGTGGGAGTTCTTCCAGCGTCCGCGGAAGCCGCCAGAGGAGCCCTCCCCCGGCGCCGGGCAGGCGCGTGAGTGCCGCAACGCTCGCATCCTGGAGCTGCGCGGCATGCAGATGTCGATCCACCGCATCGCCGACGCTCTCGCCGCGGAGGGCTGTCCGGCAAGCCTCTCCACCATCGCCACGGTGATCCGCAAAGCCGGCCTGCCCAGGCTGCCACGGCGCTCCGCCGCCGTGCTCGCCGACATCACCGGGCCGCACGCCGCACCGGTCGCCGATCGCCGCGCGTTCCGCCTCGAGGAGGGCACCTTCCGCACCCGCTTCGGTGGGCTGTTCGTCTTCGCCCCCATGCTCGCCGAACTCGACCTCGAGGGCCTCCTCGCCGGGATGCCGGGTGGCGACATGATCCCTGCCGGATGCGCCTGGCGGGCCCTGCTCGCCCTCAAGCTCTGGGGCATCGGGCCTATCAATCTATCACACTTGACTCCGGGACTTCTCCTTTCGTTTTTTTCCTGTTCCATTCCTGCATGGCCTGGATGGCGAAGACGGCTTGAGACAGGAACTTCACGCCTTCCCAGAGCTTCTGCGTGCCGGGTAGCGGCTGGCGCTTCGAGGGATGGAAGCCCGCCAGGCCGCCGGTGAGCACGACGAAGCCCGCGATGGTCATGTCCGGCGGTCCCCGGGGCACCTTGAAGCCATAGCGGGAGGCGAGGGCACAGAGTGCCCGGATGTCGTCCTCGGTGACATGTCGGCTGGCCGGGTCGTCCGGCCTCTCGCGGGCCAGGAGGGAAAGGTCCCAGACCCGGAAGGCGGTGATCGCGTCAAAGGCGAGACACTTGCGCAGGTCGTCGGCCTCGTCGAGGCGGCGGTCCTCGATGCGGGTGCCGACCTTCAGCGCATGGAAGAACCGTTCGATCCGCCAGCGCAGTTCGTACCAGCGCAGCACGGTTCGGGCGGTGTCGAGGTCGGCCTGGCCCTCGGTGGTCAGCAGCATCCAGTGCAGCGGTTTGTTCTTCTGCTTCCTTTGCTTCGATGCCGGCAGCGCCGGGCGACGGGGCGGGTCCTCCTCAAGGGCCGAGACGGCGATCATGCGGACCGGTGGTTCACTCTCCCGGTCCTTCGGGGGAAGCAAGTCCACCGGCGTGCAACGCAGGGTCAGCTTCGCCGTGCGGCCGCGCCGACGGTTCGGTCCCCCGCAGGCGGGCACCTCGATCTTCCGCCCGCCCACCGGGTCCGTCTCCAGCACATGGTCCCACAGGTCCGCGTCTCCGCCCGAGGCCAGCGCCACCCGACGCTGCGTCCCTCGGCTGGCCCGGACCAGCAATGCCGCCCCGGTCTGCTCCGCACGCGAGAGCAGCTCCCAGAAGTCGCCCTCGCGGTCGCAGACCGTCATCACCCGGCTGTCCGGGCAGGCGCGCGCGAGTTCCTGCGCCCGCTCCAGGCCGTCCACCCAGCGGACACTGTCCTTGTCATCGGCCTGACGGAAGTCGGTGTCCACCGTATACATCCCGAGAGGCCGGCCCACCGCGTTCACCGCCACGCCGAAATGGGCCAGGATGCCCGCGCTGCCCTTGCCGCCCCCGCCAAGCTCGTCGAGGCCCGACGTCGTTGACAGGCCGTCATAATTCAGCGTCGTCGTGTCCTGAACAGCCAGCACAAGCCGCTCGGCACCGCACCGCTCAACCGTCTGCTCGAAATGCGAATCCAGAATGTGGTCCATCGTCACCGCGTCATTGGACAGCAACCGGTAGGCCGCCGTCTGCTCCGCCCGCCCCGGGAAGATCGACGGCAGATGTTCGCCAAGCCGATTGACCCAGGCCGCACCCATCTGCGCAATCCGACGCCGGATCCGACCGTCAGGGTGCGTGCTCCGCCCGTATTCCCGTGCCGCCCATCCCCCCGCACAATATATCGATCCGGACCAGCCGAGAACGCGCTCCGGCTCACCGCACAGAACCGGTTGCCAGCCCTCCACGAGCGGCCGGAGCCAGACCGCGCGGCGCACCCCCGAACGGCGCCCCGAAGTCAGCTGCGGGCAACACTTCCACCCCGCGGCCCGGTAACTCAGCCCGGACTGCCCCGGCCCCGTGAAACTCTGCACCAGCACCGGCCGCTCACCGTAGGCCGCCGCCCAGTCGTCGGCAATCCGGCCCGTCGCAAGACGCAGAACCCGCGACGCAAGACCCTTCACCCGAACACCCGGAAGCAGCAGAAAGCGATGGTTGCACACAACCCTGCCGATGTTGGCCACGCGGGCATCGCCCGACCAGCCGACGACATCGTCGCGCGGCCCAAGCTGCATCCCCGCCGCTGTGAAGCCAATGCCGCCCAGCACCCCATACCGCTCCGAACGAACCCGGTAACGGACCTGCCCTCCCGGCGGCCGGCGCCATCCCTCCGGATGATGCGTCTCGATCATTGCCTCCCAGCGGCGGCGCTCCTCCGGTGACGCCACCGGCTCAAGCGACAGCGGACCGAGTTCCCGAAGCGAACACGAGACAGAACTGTCGGCGAAGTCCGATGCCGGGCGGGCGTGCGGATCAAACTCCATCGCCTCCGCTTCCGGCAGGCGCACACCCAACTCCTCCGCCAGGCGCGGCAAGAGCTTGCGCGCCGACGCAAGACACAGCCTGCCGACGCGGCCAAACCAGTTCTCCTGAAGACAGAGCTCCCGGGCCAGCGCACTCCGCGACAGCTCACCGCTGTTGCAGGCGGTCTTGAACCACTCTACCGTCTCCGCTGAAATCTGACGCATGCCAATCTGCATGCCCGAATAAATCGCACGAAATCACCCGCGAGTTAAGTGTGTGAGCTTGATAGGGCATCGGGCGCCCCTCACAGGCCATGGCCGAGGTCTTCGATCCCGGCCTCGCCCTCTTCGCGGGGCTCAACGCCATGCCCAAACGCTCTACCCTCACCGAGTACACGACCCGCGTCGACCCCCGCCGGATCCCTGCGCTTATGCACGATTGGAACCGCGCCATCCGCGCCAACGGCCTCGTCGCCGGCGCCTCCTTCGACCTCGACTTCCACACGATCCCCTATCACGGCGACCAAGCGCTGATCGAGAAGCACTATGTCTCCAAACGCTCCCGCCGCCAGAACGGCATCCTCGCGTTCCTTGCCCGCGACGCGGAATCCCGCGTGTTCTGCTACGCCGACGCGACCATCCGCAAGAGCGCCCAGAACGACGCCATTCTCCGCTTCGTCGAGGACTATCGTGAGGAGGCCGGCGTCTTGCCCGCCGAGCTGGTCTTCGACAGCCGCCTCACCACTCGCGCCAACCTTGCCCGCCTCGACCAAATGAAGATCCGCTTCCTCACCTTGCGAAGGCGGTCAGGCAAGATGATGCAAGAACTCCGCGCACGGCCCGACAGCGACTGGAGGCGCATTCGGCTCGCAAACATCGGCCGGCGCTATCGCCAGCCGCGCATCATCGACAGCCACATCCATCTCCCCGGCTATCCTGGCGAGATCCGCCAGATCGCCGTCGCCGACCTCGGCCATGACGATCCCGTCCTGCTCATCACCAACCAGATGCAGGCAAGGCCTTCTGAACTCATCGACCGATATGCCCGCCGAATGGTCATCGAGAACCAGATCGCAGAGACCATCGACTTCTTCCACATGGACGCCTTGTCCGCCGCCGTCCCCATGCGCATCAATACTGATCTCCAGCTCACCCTCATGGCCAGTGGCCTTTACCGCATCCTCGCAAACCGGATCGGAAACGGGCAGCAGGCCGCTCGCGCCAGAACACTGTTCCGGAACTTCATTGACGCAACCGCAAATGTCACCGTCTCAAAGCATGACATCCGCGTTCGATACGGGCGAAGGGCTTACAACCCCATGCTCGTCAACGCAGGCTTCGCAGACACCGCGACACGGATACCATGGCTCGAAGGCCGAACCCTCAGCCTCCACTTCGGCAGCTGATATCCGCAAATGTCACTCCACTCTGGCGCGTGGGAATCGAGGCTCAGAGCAGTCCGCGCTCGGAGAAGGAGACGGATTCGCCGTCGCCGACGACGAAGTGGTCGATGAGGCGCACGTCGACGAGCGCGAGCGCTTCGGCGATGCGCTGGGTGATGGCGCGGTCGGCAGGGCTTGGCTCTGCAGCGCCGCTGGGATGATTGTGCATGCACACGAGCGCCCTGCGCACGACGACGCGCGGATAGATGGAGATGCCGTACACGGTGCCGTTGAACAACTCCTCGAACGCAATGATGCGGTGCCTGTTGTTCAGGAACAGGCATGCGAAGACCTCGCTGCGATAGCCCCTGAGGCGGGCCTCGATGTAGCGCCGGGTGTGGGCCGGCGAGGTGAGCGGGCCGCCGTTCCGGCGAAGCCGGGCTTCCATCCAGCGGGCGTGGATTTCGTGCAGCGCATGAACCCATGCTCGGTCTTCCGGCGTAAGCAGGACCACGCGCAGCATGTCGTCCGGATCGTCGAGGAGCTCGCGCAGGCCGCCCGCGGCGGCGAGCGTCGCGGCGGCGACGTGAATGCCGACGAGCGCGAGGAGCTCGTGGTCGTCGAGGGCGGCGGGTCCTGCGCGCTCGATGCGCGCGATCAGCGTTTCGGCAGACGGCGGCGGGGCTCCGGTGCAGGCCGCATAGGGCGCGGCGGTCTCGGAGCGGAGGGCGGGGGCAAGCGGGGCATCGGTCGGCATGACGGGTCCATCCTCGGCAGCGTGGGGAGAGGCCCGGAGGTGCTCTCTCCGCGCCGCCCGGCCACGCCCTCGCGGCCGCTCTGTTCGACCTCCCGGACGGAAGTCGTCACGCTGCGGCCCCGCCAGTTAGGATTCCGACGGGATTCCTGACCGGCGCGGGCGGGGCGTGGCGAAACGGAATTCGGAAAGGCGGTGGCGGTTCTGGGCGCTTGCGCTGCTGTGGCTGCCGGCCGGGGTGGTGGCGACGGCGCTGGTCCGCTTCGGGACGGACGGCGGGCCGGCGGCGGAACCCGGCATGTGGCTCGCGGCGGTGCGGATGATTCTGGGGGCGCTGGTGCCGGTCGCGCCCTGCGGCCTGCCGCTCGCGCTCGGATGCCGGCGGCTGTGGTGGCTCGGCTACCGGCGCTCCGCCTGGATGGCGGGAATCGGGCTCGGCGCAGCGACGGCTGCCGCCTCGCTGGTGGCGGGGCTGCTCGGCCCGGTCGCGATCGCGCTCTACGCGGTGGTGTTCAGCGTGCCGGTGTGGATCGCGTGGTACTGGCTGGTGCGGGTGAGCGCGGCGGGCGGCGGGCCGGCTGCGCAGCAGGAGCGAAGCCGACGGAACGATGGCACCATTGTCCAGGGATTCCCTCGCTCGGCCGAGTCTGTCGCAGTTCGCAGGCACTGGCTTTTGCGGATCAGACGCGTGTTTCGATTCGCGTTCATCGCGGAAGAAGCTGCGACCTCCCGAGATTCTTCGTTGGGACGATCTCGGCGATGCCGTTCAGGTCGCCAATGTCCTGATGCAAGGTTGATCCGACATCTTCACGGCCCATCAGAACGATCCGGAACTCGTTCTCGGGAGCGAAGCGAGCGGATTTGCAGAACGCGTCGAGTGATTCTCGTCCCATTTCGTCGGTGCGGGAGGTGACTGCTTCTGAGGAGATCTCGTAGCCACGATCCGTGGCTGCTTGGCATACGATGTCGAGGAATGTGCGCTCCTGCCGATTGTCGATGACAACTGCGTACGCTCCGAACTTCGACCCCATCTTCCCTTCCTCGCGCACCTGTTGGGCAAGTTGGTTCAGGCATGTGGCGGGATCCTGGCTCTCGGAGACGAATCTTGAGAGGCAGATTACGTAAGCATCCTCGTCTGTGGTGCAGGAGATCTCCATACCAAGTCCACCATGCTCTCCAGCCGAGACGGTCCCTACGTGTCAAAAGTGGTTGCTCGCCGGGGGCGGGCTTGCCGGAAACATGCCGGTACGTCCGTAGCCCATCGTTGGGATCCCATCGTGCCGGATCATCCTCCAGGTCCTTGAAGTACTTCAATCGCCCGGCGAGCATTGCACCGCTGAGGAATTTCTCGGCGTGGTCCCGTTTCCCCAGGAACTTCACCATGTAGGATACGCTGTAGCAGTGCGTCATTGGCTTGCTGCTCATCAGGCGTGCGCTCCCATTGCAGAAGTAAACCCGAACGCCGGACTCGGTGCGTCAGACGGGCTCGGCGGCGGCGATGCGCAGCCTGCCGCCGGTGGCCGAGCGCGGCTGCCGGATGACGATGTCGATATCGCGGCCGAGCGCGGTGAGCAGGCGGAACAGGCGCTCCAGGGAATACTCGCGGAAGTCGCCCCTCAGGAGCCGCGACACGTCGGGCTGGGAAAGGCCGAGCAGGCGCCCGGCCTCGGTCTGGGTGATGCTGCGCTGGCGCACGATGGCGTCGATTCGGCTGACCAGCTCCGCCTTGAGCAGGTGGGCGTCGGCCTCGGGGTGGCCGAGGTCGGCGAAGACGTTGCCGCTGCCGCGTTCGACGGTCGAGTCGGATGTGGTCATGGTTCTACCCTCCGCCATGCGTGTTCCGGTAATGCTGCTCGGCCACCTTCAGCCGGCGCCGGACCAGGTCGAGCTCCTGCTTCGGCGTGGCGATACCCCGCCTGGCCTATTTCTGGAAGGCGTGCAGGACATAGACCGCCGTCTCGAACCGGACCGTGTACACCGCTCTGAAGGTGTCGCCGTCGTGACGCGCCACCACCTCCAGGACGCCGGAGCCGAAACCCTTGAGCGGTTTGGCGTTGCGGTGCCGGAGACCTGCCTGGGCCTGGTAGATCGCAAAGCCCGTGCGGTCCTGTACGGCATCGGGGAACCGCTTCAGATCCGACTTGCTCGCACCGACCCATTGGACTGGGTTCAACATGGTGCTGTTCAATCCGAACCATAGGGGTTTTACCATATCCCGGCAAGGTGGTCCCTGTTGACGCGCGGTCGGGCGGTCACCGGGCCGGATGCGTATCCTACGCGGCGGCTCAGTGCGCGGTGCGGTCGCCGGGTTGCGGGCGCTCGTCGCGCATGGACCTGGCCGCGAGCGCGGTCCAGCCCTCGCGCGAGAATCCGAGCTTCGCGTCGAGGCGATCGCAGAGCCGTTCCGCGTCGACGATCGTTTGCCGGAACTTCATCCTGGTTGGGCGCAGATACCTTTGATCTGGCAAGCAGTTAGTCGGTTTCAGGGGTGCAGCGGCACTGGAATCATCTTGCTTGGCTCCACACCCAGCCGCTGGAAGGCTTCGGCCTGCAGCGGTGTTGGCTGGGCGATGATTGTGAAGGGGTGGTTTGGCTGGCCTGGCAGGGTCGCTTCATTGCAGGCCGAGATCCTGAAGCATGGTGCGCAGGCTGTGGGCGGGCAGGCCGGTTTCGGTGGTCTTGGTTGCGGCCTTCCGCTTTGCCCGCTCGGATACTTCGGCCTTCTGCACGGGTGCTGCCCGACCACGCACGGCTCGGCTCGGTGGTTCCCTAAGCGCCATCACCCCGTGACCGAACGAAAACCCGGCAATGGTGTGGGAAGCGGAAAATCATAGTCCAGGGGGGACATGTCACCCCCTCCATTGAGTACAATCCGCTGACCGCAACAGCCGCGAGCAGGCACCACTTGATCATGCGGAGCGTTTGCCCGCACCCCGTTCCGCGCGGGCGTGCCGTCGTTTCCGCCGGAGACCGCCCCGGCATCGGTTCGGCGCTGGGTTGCTGGGCGACGCGAAACCACGAGCAAACCTCCGGCGCGCCACGTGACAGGGCAAATCGCATTCGGGTTGTACTTGGGAGAGACTTGTAGCAATCCAGCGCGCGGGAAGCGAGCCTGATTCCTGCGGTTCTGTTCCCTGGCGCTGCCTTCCGTACTGCGCAGGCACTGAGTTTTCTGCGCATGCATTCAACATGCTGCGGGCGCCGCAGGAACGCCTGACGCCGTCCCACCCGCTTGCCGCCTTCGGATCGTCGACGCTGAACGAGCAGTACCAGCTTCCTGCCCGGAAGCGCGGAATTCCGGGCTACCTCCCCGACTGCACCCGCGAGAAGGACGCCTTCATCGCCCGGTCCAGACGGACCGGCGCAGAGCGTGCCAGCGGAACGGCGAAGTCCCGCCAGCTCGCGTCCTCCGTCGGATCGCGGCCAGCGACCATATAGCGTGCATCAAATCAGAAACCCGACCCATCCGTCAGCGCTACCATGGGAACGAAAATCGTGCTTGTTGCCTCGCGGTTGCGGACTTGCCCCGGAATCCCCCGCAGGTTCGACACCGAACTAGACGCCAGACCTGTGAACGATGCTAGAGGCGCCAAGGACACATGAATCGAGCGATCGATGAATACCGGTTCGCTTGAGGACACCCTGTGGTTCGCAAACGCCGAGCCGGGGCCCGTCTATCCTGCTCCGACGGAACGAGCGGAAGCGGATGTCGCAATCGTCGGGGCGGGATTTCTTGGCCTTTCAACCGCCTTGCATCTCGCTCTAAGAGGGATTCGGGTCATCGTACTGGAGGCGCATGAGCCGGGATTCGGAGCTTCCGGCCGCAGCAGCGGATTTGTCGTGCCCAGCTTTGTCACTCCACTCGGGCCGGACCGTGTCCGGGAAATGCTCGGGAACGATTGCGGGGAAAGGATTTGCAGGCTCGTCGGCGATTCGGGAAACCTCGTCTTCGACCTGATTCGCGACCACGCGATCAAGTGCGAAGGCGAGCAATCGGGCTGGTTGCAGCCCGTGCACAGCAGCGCGCGAATTGCCTTTCTGGAACAGCGACAGTCCGAATGGTCTGCGCAAGGAAAGTCGCTCGAACTTCTTGACCGACGCGGAATCCGGCGGCTGACCGGCATGAATTCGTATCACGCCGCGCTGCTCGACCGAACCGGCGGACAGCTCAATTCACTTGGATTCGTACGGGGCCTGGCAAAAGCCGCTCTGTCCGCCGGCGCGACCATCTGGACCGGGACCCGGGTTGAGGAGATACGAAAAGGTGCACAACGGTGGGAGCTGCGCTGCCGCGACAGCCTTGTTTCCGCGGAATGCGTCGTCCTTGCCACGAATGCGCTGGATTCCACCCTGGCATCCAAGTCTGCGCGGAGTCGGTTGCCCGTTGTCTTTCATCAGATCGCCACCAGTCCCCTCGATGCGGCCAACCGGGAACGGATCCTGCCGGAAAACCAGTGTCTTACGGATACGCGCCGTGACATGTTCGCGTTCCGCTGGACAGTAGATGGGCGCTTGATAACGGGCGGGCTACCGCTTCCGGCCGTGAGTTCCCAGCGCGTACATGCCGCTCTGCGGCGAAGACTGCTCTCGATGGTTCCGGTTTCCGGTCCCTGCGAAATCGACTACGGTTGGAGGGGGGTGATCGCAATCTCCCGGCATCTTCTGCCCCAGGTTACGGAAGTCGACAACGGCCTCTTTACGGCAGTCGGCTGCTGCGGCCGGGGTATAGCGCTTTCGACCGCGCTCGGCCGAGAATTGGCAGCGTTCCTCTACTCGGGCGATCCAAACACCCTGAGCGTGCCGACCGGACCGTCCGCGCCCCTGCCGGGACGCGCGCTGCTGCGGCACCTTCCGGCCCTGCTTCTGCCTTGGTTCCGGATGCGCGACCGAATGGAAGGGGACTGACGCGTGGAACCTTCAATGGAATTCCACGGATCGGGCCGGCACCGGGATGAGGTGCCGCGAATTCGCGACGCCGCCCGGGCCTGCCCGCGGGTGGACGTGGCCAGCCCGAAGCTGCGGGCACGCCAATGCCTGATCCGTGTATCCTCAGACATCCTGACATTCACGGGTCGTCCAGAGCGGTTCAAGGTGTTTGTAATTCTCTGACGTAGTGCTTCTTTTCGCGATTTGTTGGAGCATTTCGGGGTTGCATCTGGCGCCGTAGTATGCTAATATACTCTGACTAGCAAAAAATGGGTTCCCGATGCCTCCCTCCCTTCCGATGACACCTCCGGCAGCCACGCAGATCGGTGGCGACCTTTCCATGCAGACCTGCAAGGATTGGACGACCTACTTCGCGAATCTGGTTCCGATCGACCGCCATTCGGCGGAGGATGTTCGCGCCCGGCAGTGCCGCATGGCGCGCCTGCATCTTTTGAGCGGCATCCGGCAGGAGGATGTTGCGCATGCGTTCGAGGTCTCGCTTTCCACGGTGACGCGGTCGGTGCGGCTCTACCGGGAGCGGGGGGAGGAAGGTTTCCGTCAGCCTCGCCGGGGGCGCGGGCGGGTGGTGCTGAATGCCGGGCGAGTGCGGGAGGCGGAGGCGCTCCTCGCAGGAGGGATGAGCGGTAGCGCGTCGGCGCGTCGTCTGGGCATACCGGTCAGCACGTTCAACGAGAACCGTCGGGCGGGTGTGATTGGTGGCGGTGGTGGGAAGACGCGGGGGAGCAGCCGCAGCGAGCGCGACAGCCGTGACCGGGAGGCGCCGATGGGTCGCGCGACGCACGACGTTGCGGGGCGTGTGCTGGCGATGACCGGACAGATGGAGGAAGCGCGGCCGACGTTTGGCGAGCCCGCGCATGGGGTGGCTGGCGGCGGGGTCCTTGCAGGGCTGCCAATGCTGCTCCGCGAGGGACTGCTTGGCGCGGCGAGCCGGCTGCTCGGGCTTCCGAACGGCTTCTACGGCGTGGCGAGCGTTCTTCTGTTTGTCGCCTTCCTGGCGCTGGCACGGGTGCGCAATGCGGAAAGGCTGCGCTACCAGGCTCCGGGCGAATGGGGCATTCTGCTCGGCCTGGACCGCTGTCCGGAGGTGAAGACCCTGCGCCGCAAGATCCGGCTGATGGCCGGTCGCGACGGCGCCGTCCACGCCTGGCAGGACGCGCTGGCGCGGAAGTGGATGGCCGAGGACCCGGAAGCCTGCGCGACCTTGGCCGTGGACGGGCATGTGAAGACGTATTCTGGCCGCAAGGGAAAATTGCCCAAGCATTTCGTAGCGCGCCAGAAATTGTGCCTGCCGGCAAGCGTCTCGTATTGGGTCAACGCCCTGGGTGGCAGCCCGCTGCTCTGCCTGCACAAGGGGCTGGATCCGAAGATGGTGAAAGCTCTGGAGGGGGATATCGTGCCGCAGTTGGCGGCGCTCGGCGTGCTGCCGGCGGACGCGCCGGATCTCACCGTGCCGGAGCCGGGCAAGCCGGCTCTGACGCTGGTCTTCGACCGCGAGGGCTGGAGTCCGGCGCTGTTCCGGCGCCTGGCGCAGCGCGGCATCGCCGTCATCACCTGGCACAAAGGCTTCAAGGGGGAGGACTGGCCCGCGGCGGCGTTCCACCGGCTTGCGGTGCCCGTCTTCGGCCCGGCAGGTTCCGGAGAGACACAGGCCACCCTCGCGGAGCAGCGCATCGAACTGCGCAACGGGTTCGAGGTCCGGCAGATCCGCCGCCTGCTCGACAACGGCCGCCAACCCGCGCTGATCACCACCCATCCGCAGCTACCCATGGCGCAGGCCGCCGGCGCCTTGTTCTCACGATGGTCGCAGGAGAACTTCTTCAAGTACATGCGCCAGGAGTTCAACCTTGATGCCTCGCCGACCCATGTCCTGAAGCCAGCCGACCCCGAGGCACGGGTAGTCAACCCCGTCCGCCGCGAAGTCGAGAAAGTCATCCGCAGGCTGCGCTCCCGCATCGCCGGCATGCACGGACGCATCGCCCGCGCCCGCAAGCCCCGGGAGCGCGAAAAGCGGCAAGCCGAGCTCGCCGAGCTGGACCGCGAGATCGAAGACCTCAAGGCGACCCGCAAGAGCCTTCCCACCCATGTCCGTGTCGCCGATCTGCCCGAAGGCGAGGCGCTCCACATGCTGCCGGTCGAGGAGCGTCTGCTCCTCGACATCATCCGAATGATCGCCTACCGCGCCGAAACCCGCATGATGCAGCCCCTCGTCACCCAATGGCATTCGGATAAGGATTTGCTGCGTTCGGATAAGAGAATCCCGTGCTTCGGGCGGTTGCCGGAAGCCGGGGGGCTGTTTTTGGGTTCGGTTCAGATATCAGGCGGTGGATCGTCTGAGCCATTTGGACCTTGGCTGCTTTGATTCCCTTCTGTAGCTTCGGCCCGGCCTCTGGCGCTGTATGCACCGGGACAGGCCGGCCATGATCCGCCTGACGGACTGGTTGACCATCTCGCTCTGTCTCAGGAAGATGGCTTCGATCTCCCGTCCGACCAGACGCAGGCCGTTCTTGAAGTTGGTTCGCATGGCCGGCAGGTCCTCGCTGTCGCCGCGGTTGAGGTCGCTGTCGCAGCGGTTGACGAACTGGCGCGCGAGAGTGACCAGCGTGAACGCCGCGTAGAGTTCCTGGCGGACGCCGCGCTCGGACTTTGCGTGGAAGTGCTCGATCACGGCCTTGCTGGTTTTGTAGAGTTCCTCGATCCCCCATCGGCCATGATAGAGGTCGCTGAGTGCCGGGATGGGATAGCGGCCGCTGTCGAGCAGGGACGTGGCGAGACAGTATTCGGTGTCTCCGATGGCATACTTGGCCAGGCGGATGCGGTGGCTCGGACCGGGCGGGCCGTCCCTGGGCGGTTCGAGGGTGGC
Source organism: Rhodobacterales bacterium (assembly GCA_965222665.1). Lineage (GTDB taxonomy): Bacteria > Pseudomonadota > Alphaproteobacteria > Rhodobacterales > CAZPXZ01 > CAZPXZ01. Next base: position 1,032,929 of record CBDCUM010000012.1, on the reverse strand, counting down.
GGTCAGGTCGGTTTCCCGCGAGGCGATGAACGTGTCGAAGGCGGGGCTGGTGTTGCGGGCAATGCGGAACACGAAGTGAAGCCCGCGCTGCCAGTGGGCGAGAGCCATCGCGAACGAGAAATAGCCGCGGTCGTAGACGATGACGTCGCCTTCGGCGGCATGGTCGAGATGGGTGAGTGCAGCCGTGCGTTCGTTTTCATGGCTGAACAGGTCGAAGTCGACCGGGACCCGGTCGTTGAGCCGGTACATGGCGCTGACCATACCCTGGGGGTAGTGGGCGCCGTTGGGGATGCGGTAGCCGCGCTGTGCCAGTTCCCTCGGCAGGGTAATTTTGGATCCGTCGACGGCGAGGACCCTGTGGTCTTTCCAGGGCCGTCCGTCGGGGCTGTTGGCGAGGATCTCCCGGTGCAGGACCCGGAACGCGCTTTCGTCGAGCTTCTCACGCGCCTCGCAGGCTGTCGAAGCCGCCGGAGGCTCGTCCTGTGGCAGTTCGACGCCTGCCGCCGCGCACTGCTCCCAGAGTTCGCACAGCGTGGCACGGTAGCCCTGCCCGCGCGGCGCGACGACGAGGCGGAGCACGAACAGCATGATCAGCAGGCTGTTGAACACGCGCCGGCGCTTCTGCCAGCGCGCATCCTCACGCTTCGCGACCGCCGTGGCGGCGGCGACGAGCGTCTCCCACCGCCGGGAGAAGCGGCGGTCGCTGGCGGCGGAACGCCCCCGTTCGGCCCGTGTCGGCGGCTTCGCAGGCGTTCCGGCGTCCCGTTCGCCGCGCAGGATCTCACGGGCGCCCCCGCACAACGGCAGCACGTACACCCCCTTGACCGACTGTCCGCCGGTCGAGCCAATGCGCTCCCAGTTGGCGGCGCGGTAGCACGAGGCCCGGAACCGGGTCTCGTCGACGAACGTCTCGCAGAGAACGGGGCGGTAGCCATGCAGGCGCTGCCAGTCGTCGGCGAGCCGGCGCGTCGCCAGGGCGAGGGCCGAGGACGCGAGATTCTTCGAGCGCACCCAGGGAAAAACCAGGAAGCGCGAGTTGACCACCATCCGGTGCCGGCTGCGGCCGCGGGCTCGGTCGCTCCATCCGATCCAGTTGTCCCGGCACGGGAGCGTCTTCGTTGCCGCCTCGAACAGCAGGCATCCCAGCTTGCGTCCCTCCCGGTCGGCGACAAAATAACGGATGTGCGCCCCAAACGGGCGTCTGTAGCCGAGGTAGTGGTGGCGGTCGACGAAGGCGTTCCACAACTGCCGTCCGTCCGTGTCGGTGACAGGCTCGAGGCGCAGCGGACGGAGGTCGGAAAGGTCGGCGCACAACGCCGGTCGCCGGTCGGAGGCAGAGGTCCAGACGGGCCCCGACGTCATGTCCCGGACCTGGGCCTCCCGCTTCGGCGGCAGCGTCAGGATGCCATGCCGCTCCAGCGCCTCCAGCAGCTTCATGCACGCCCCGACCCTGTAGTCGCCCTTCGCCGACACCCAGTTGAGATGCTCGCAGACGGTCTTCGCGAGCTCGTTGCGGCTGTGGTTGGGAAACAGCGCCACGGTCTTCTGGATGTCCGCAATCTGCCGCCGGGTCAGGCGGCGACCGGAAAACGTGGTCGACTTCAGGTCGGTGATTCGCGGATCCATGGGCAATTCCCGCAGCTGTTCAAGGACAGCATACGAATCGACGGGCGCTTGTCAACACCTCTGCGGAACAAAAATAGTCGCACACCGATACGCCATTCATATCAACAGGTTGCCGGCAACCCGACAAATCGCCCCAGGACCGCTACACCTATCCGAATGCCATTGCCTCGTCACCGGGCCCGGCAAGGGCCGCAGCGCGAGGAAACTGCTCCGCGCCTTGCTCACATCCGATGCCGATGTCATCCCCGAACCCGAAGCAGGAATCCTGCGCGTCCGGTTCCTCGGTCTCGGCAGCGATGCCTGCGAGCAGAACCTCGCTCCCCTCATCAACGAACTCAACCAAACCCGCACCAGGTATCTCGGCACGGATCTAACCATCTTCTACGAACTGCCGCTCTCACAGCCCGAACAAATCGTCAAACAAATTGGTCGAGGTCCGGATGTCTGATCCTGCAGAAACCTCTACAGTCTTGCGTACTTTCCTAAGGTGTGCGCCCGGCACATGGCCGTCAGGGCTGCGCCGGTCGTAGCACGACAGGAGGTTCCGTACCCTCCGACATGCACCGCTCTGCTCCTGCAACGCGGCGCCCTGCAGTTCCCGGAGCATCGCCAGTACCCTGCGGATCTGCCTTCCGAGGCGGGAGGCAAGCTCGCCGGATGCGGCCCGGCCGGGATGATCGTCCTGCCGGCAATCCGACGGTACCGTCGACTCCACTTGTCCCGGTATCCGATTACCGGGCAACGAATCCTTCCAACGGAAGTGCCAGGCTGCCGGCAGGCACATCAAGATGAACTGGCCATATCCATCAATTCACAGCGGTTGACGTCCTGGACTGGCCACGCACCGACTGCAACCAACCGCGCCTATCCGCTTGACGCATACGCCCACCAGGGATAGATTGTGTGCGTAAAACGGATAGTGAGTCATGGACGTTCTCGACCGCACCGACCTGCCCTTCCCGCAATCCCTCCCCGAGTTTCAGCGACTTTTCTCCGACGATGCGGCCTGCGCCGCCTACCTGGAAAGGGCTCGCTGGGGTGACGGGTTCGCTTGCCCGCACTGCGGCGTCGTGGGTGAACCTTTCCGCATCGCCACGCGGCCCGGCGTCCTGACTTGTCGCGCTTGCCGCCGCCAGACGGGGTTGACCGTCGGCACGGTCATGGAGCGCAGCCACACGCGTTTGAGCACGTGGTTTTGGGCCGCCTATCTGGTCGCCACCCAGACGCCGGGCATATCGGCGGTGCAGTTGCAGCGGCAGCTTGGGCTGACGCGGTACGAAACCGCCTTTGGCATCCTGCACAAGCTCCGCGCGGGTATGGTGCGTCCCGATCAGGACAGGATCGGTGCCAGGGCAGGAGAGCATGTCGAGGTGGACGAAACCTATGTTGGAGGCCGGACGCGTGGTGAAGGCCGAGGCGTTCACCACAAGACGCTGGTGACTGCTGCCGTCGAAGTCAGCCACAGGGAGCCCGGCACCGCGCAAGACAAGCGGAAGGATGGCCGCTACGCCGGGCGCGTGCGGCTGTCCGTCGCTGCCGACCGCAGCGCCGATTCGCTGTGTGGCTTCGTCGAGAGCGCGGTTATGCCGGGGTCGCTGATCGTCACCGACGATTGGAGTGGCTATGGCAGCTTGCGGACACGAGGCTATGATCACCACGCCATTGCCGAATGCGGCGACCCCGAGGTGGCAGAAGAGTTCATGCCGATCATCCACCTCGTCTTCAGCAACCTGAAGAATTGGCTCAATTGCATCCACCATGGCGTGAGCGCAAAGCATCTACAAGCCTACCTCAATGAGTTCACATTCCGCTTCAACAGGCGGTTCTACCCGTTCAACGCCTTCCGCTCATTGCTCGGAATTGCAGGAGAGGCCGAGGCTCCAACCTACGCCAAGCTATATTCCGGCGAGTGGAATCATCCTACATGTAGTGGGTGTCTGCATTAAGATGCCGTGCAATTGACCTCGACCAATCAACCTTGACGATCTCAGTCACTCTCTTATCTCAAGAGCGCTGGCGCTCGGCGAGGGCCTGAGCATGATCGCCAAGCTCCTGGGTCACAACGAAATCGATATGACCTCCCTATATGCGCATCTGCCGTGGGAATCGATCAAGGCGTCGTGGGCGCTGTCGCGGACAGCATCGATATCGACATTTTCGACCGGAGACCTACCGACGGTGCGGCGTCAGCTTGACTGCCAAGACGCCATGAGGTCAGGCATAATTCGGCACTGGCGATGCGCATAGTTGCATGGAACTGTGCAAAAGCATTGCATCGCAAGATCGATGCTCTGATGACGCTGCGGCCCGATGTTGCTGTGATATCGGAAGCGGCCGAACCCGAACGCCTTGTAGCCCGCGCACCCGGGCTTGCCGACGCTTCTCTGGTCTGGGTCGGCAGGTATCCGAACCAGGGGCTCCTTTTGGCAGGTTTCGGAACGACCGTCCTCGAATTGGACCGGCACCTCCATGACGATCGCCTGCACCATATGGCACCGGTTTCCGTGAGCGGGTTACCCGGTCTGGACAAGCCCATCCACCTTCTTGGCGTTTGCGCCCAGAACTCCAGCGGGGGCAATCGACGAAAGGACAATCCGGGACCATTGCGGCAGGCACTTCGGCGATACCGCGGATTCCTGCGGTCGGCCCCGGCAGTCGTTGCGGGCGACTTCAACAATCATGTGTGTTGGGACAAGCCCCGATGGCCGATTAACCACGTCAACGCGGTTCGCGACTTGGCACGTCTCGGGCTGGTCAGCGCCTACCATGTGGCGCGCGGCGTAGAGGCCGGAAAAGAACTCGAACCGACGTACTTCCAGCACTTCCGGGCAACTGCCGGCTATCACATTGATTATGTTTTCATGCCCGAAGAGTGGGCGAATCGCGCCTTCAGCCTGATGGTTGGTCGATACCAAGACTGGATCGAGCCTCGCCTGAGCGACCACGTACCGCTGGTGCTCGAAATCACGACCCCGCCGTTGACGGAACACATTTCGAGAGGAAATCTATAACTTATTGAAATAACGGATAGTTTCGCCTTTCAACCAGTCATATTTCGAGTATCTACAAAGTTCGCAGCAGGTCGGTTCGGTCGAGAACGTCCATGACCCACTATCTGTTCTACGCACACAATCTATCCCTAGTGGGTGTATGCGTAAAGCGGATAGACGCGCAACCAACTAGCAAACATCAAGCGTTCACAAAACCCGATTCGTAACTGCTCACCCGGTGGTTCGAGTGGCTATTCGGTGTCCTGGTTGAGGCAGTGGACGGCCTTTCCCTGCAGGGCGATGTTGATGGCGACCAGGGGGTTGTATCCGAGCGCCGCCATGGTCTGGAGGTAGCTCGAGATTCGACAGTAGGCGTGTGCGAAGGATACGGTTCGGAAGCACCCGGAGACCTTCTGCTTGACCTTGGCCATACGTATGTCGCGCTCGCCACGATTATTTGTGAACGGAGTGTCGGCGCGTCTGGTAAAGCGCAGGACGTTTTTTCTCTGAACGACGAGGCGTTGGTGGAGGTTATGGGCGTCGGACTTGGCGACCGGTCCGCGTTGGCCCTTTTTTGGCGGTGGGATTTCGGGCATCTCTGTGCGTCCCTGCTCGAGGATCGCCTTGTAGCATCGTGCGATGCGCTTGTAGTGGCGCATGGACAGCCGCTGTTGCGGGCGTTGGATGACCTGTCGCCGTGCGATGAGCAGCAGCTTGTGCATTTTGCGTGCCCACGGATAGCCGTTGCTGTCGGTCACGGCCTGAAGTTCCCTGAGCAGGTGCGCGCCGCAGAGTTGATGCTTGCACTGGGTGTAGGTGAAATAGGGTTTCCAGCAGTCATGGACGATGAGGCCCCCGTATCGGGGGATGATCCCGAGAGTGTTGATCGCCTCACAGCCGCGGTTCCGGTGCAGGCCCTTGACGGTGATGGGCCCGCCGGCACAAACATGGATCCAGTAGTTTTTCCGGTCCACGCGCAACGAGGTTTCGTCGACATGCAGCACCGGCATGTCAAGGAGCTTGTCGGTGGCGGCAGCCTCCCAGTCTTCCAGGGCCTGATGCAGGCGCCAGACGAAGGCGAGCAGGGTGGCCTCGGAGAGCAGCCGTCCGGTCATCGCCTGGATCATGGCCGCCGTCCGCTTGAGCGGGACCATCTGGGCACAGAGCAGGTGCACGACATAGGCGACGATCCCGGGTCCGTACTGCAGAGGACCGGGCATGGTGTCGGGGAAGCGGCCCTTGGTCCGGGATTGGCAGCGCGGACAGGCCTTGATCTCGGCGGTGACCCGACGTTCGACGGTCTCGAAGACGATGTCGACCTCGATGCGCTGCTCGTGTCCGGTGCACGCGGTCCCGGTCAAGTCGTGGCCACACTGCCGGCACTCGGTGACCGGGCTGGTGTGCGTCGTGGTGACCGTGCGCAGGGTGTCGGAGCGTGCGTGGCGTGCCTTCGGTCCGCGGCTCCGGGATCCGGACCTGCCCGCGGTGTGGGTCTCGCTGTCGGTGTCGTCCCGTGAACTCGGCAGACTGGAGTTGCGCGAGGTCTTTGGTGTTGTCTTCTCGAGGAACACCGCCACCACGATATCCACCAGCATGAACAGGGCATTGATCAGCGCGAGGGTGTCCGCGCTTGCCTCGCCCTTCTGCTTGATGGCATCGAACCGGGCTCGGCAGTCGTCCAGCTGCGCGCGCAGCGAGGCCGGGTTGATCCGCGCCATCACTCGGCCTCGACCGCCATGATCGCCGAGATCACCGCGAGACGTTCACCCGCCGGCAGGTTCTTGTAGCCTTGTGCCCAGCGGGTCGCCTTGCGCTTGATGCGCTGACGGTCGGTGGCGTTCCGGCCGGCATGGCTGGCCCAGTGCATCCGCTCGGGCGTGAAGTTGAACCAGACCACCTCGGTGCGGACCTGGGCCTGGGTTGTCACCTGTAGTGCGACCCGGCGCCAGTCCGACAGCATCTCGTCATACAGCGCCGAGGGGTGTCCCGAAACCATCACCTGGCACGGCAGGCCCGTGAGCAGATCAAGAAGGGTTGCGTGGTCGGCATCCGTATACTCGTAGCGGTACCGCCGGTCCGACCGACGGGTCGCATGCAGATACGGCGGATCGCTGTAGACCAGTTCCGTACCCCGCAACGGGAAGCTGGCCAGGAACTCGTGGGCACAGCCCTGTACCAGCTCCACCGGGTAGTCGCACATGAACCCGTCAAGCGCGCGTTGATCGCGGTCAATCCCGATGCTGCGCATCGCCGGGGCCTTGCGCCGCATCAGGGCACCGCCTCCGAGATGCGTCTCTATATACAGATCGTGGGGAGGCTGGAGCCCCAGTAGCGCCTGACAAAGCCCGGTCGTGGCCTTGGATCCGAAATACCCCATCGGTGGTCCCCGTCAACAGCGATGACCACTCATAGTCAGATCTCGCTGGAGTGTCAACCTCCCGTCGCCTTCAGCGATCCGCAACCAGACACCACCCCGCTCAATCACCTCCCGGGAGGCTCGTCGACAGTCACCCCGAACTCAAACCAGACGCAGGAGGGAGTGAGTAGTTACCCCGATTCTTCGGTTGTCTCTTCAATTCCCCGTATAATCGACGAGAGAACGCCCGTGGAACACAGTCACATGCCCCCTGCGAACAACACCACGCTGGATCCGGAAGAAGCCGCGCGCTTCGATCAGGCTGCCGCCGAGTGGTGGAAACCCGGTGGCGACCTGGCGCCGCTGCATAGCATGACGCCCGTCCGCCTGGACTATGTGCTCGGCCATGTCGCGGCGCAATTCGGGTGCGATCTTCGGGCCGAGAAGCCGCTCGCTGGCCTCCGGGTGCTGGACGCCGGCTGTGGCGGCGGGCTGCTGGCGGAACCATTCTGTCGCCTCGGCGCGTCCGTTCTCGGCATCGACCCGGTGGAAAGCGCGGTCCGGGCCGCTGAGCAGCACGCCGAAGAGGCCGGGCTGGCCATCCGGTACCGCACCGCGACCATCGAATCGATGGCGAAAGGCACCGAGCCCTTCCATCTCATCCTCGCGATGGAGGTGGTCGAGCACCTGGCAGATGCCCCGGTATTCCTCCGGGCCGCGTCCCACCTTCTCGCGCCGGACGGCCTCATGGCACTCTCCACGCTGAACCGGACCCGAAGGAGCTTTGCCCTTGCCATCCTGGGCGCCGAGCGGATTCTGCGCTGGCTGCCGAAAGGAACCCACGATTGGCGCAAGTTCCTCCGCCCGGACGAACTGGAGCGAATGCTACGGGATGCGGGGCTGGAGCCCGTCCACAGCGCCGGGTTCGTCTACCAGCCTCTCTCGGCGCGCTGGCGGATCGACGAGCGCGATCTCTCCGTCAACTACGCGATGCTGGCGGTGCCTGCACCGGAGCCGGCAGACTCCGGCGCCTGAATTCCCGATCGCGCCACCAGCGGATCTTTGCCGCGCGAATCGGCCGGCAGCCCGGAATTAGCAGGATCGAAGCGTCGCGTCCCATCGCGCGCGCTTCCTGCGGCCTTAGCAGCGGCCGCTCGGCCAGAGTCACCGTTACAGAAGGCGCGCTTCGGGAGAGGAGCCCTGCGGGCCGCGACCGGGTGCGCTGCGGCGCAAGCACGGATCCCAGCGCCGCGGACAGGGAAGCCGCCTCGTCCGCGGCCTCCGGAGCAAAGTGTATCCGGTTGGCGCAATTGCGAATCAGCGTCCGTGCCCCGTCCTCACCATAGGCGCCGCGAAGCTGCGATTCGCCTTGTGCAATGATGCAGCAGCGGAGGCCGTAGGACGCCATATAGGCAATGGAACTCTCGAACGTTGCCGCACGCCCGAGAGCCGGGAATTCGTCCAGCATCAACAGCACAGGAACGGTATTGCCCGAATCCTCACCGAACGCGGATTGGGTGTTCGCATGCACGAGCTGTTCGAAGAAGAGGCGCAGCACGGGAGCGAGCCGGGTCAGCGCGGCCGGCGCAACGCGCACGTACACCGCCATGCGTCGCCGCCGCAAGTCGCCCGGGCGGAAGTCGCTGGCGGAAGTCGCGCGGTCGAGAAGCGGCTCGCTCCAGAGCAGGAGGCGCTCATTCGCCGACGCGAGGATTCCGGCCCGCATCGCGTCCGATTCGTATTCCGCCCATTGAAGAAGCCGCCGGGCGCATCCTTCCGAGACAGAAGACGCTCCGCCTCCCCGCGCACCCAGTTCCTCGACCATGCCGGCAGACAGACCCGGAGAGACAAGGAACCGCTGGACCTGGCCAAGCGATGCCGCCTCCCCCCTCGTCTCCAGCGCAAGCATGGCCGCGCCAACAAAGAGCTCCCGCGCCTGATTTGTCCAGAATGCCTCTGCCGGAGATCGCTCGGCGTACAGGGCTGCGGCCAGCCGCTGCAGGTCGCGGGCGCGAAAGGCCGCATCGCCTGATAGGGCATGCAGGGGATTCCAGCGGCTCGACTCCGGCGATTCCGGATCAAACAGAACGATCTGGTGCCCGTGGGAAGCCCGGAACCCTGCCGTCGCCGCATGATTCTCGCCCTTGATATCGAAGACCACCGCCGACCCGGGCCAGTCCAGCAGATTGGGAATGACGAACCCCGCTCCCTTTCCGGAGCGGGTCGCGGCAGCGAGAAAGACGTGCGTGCTGCCGGGGGATCGAATCAACGGACCACGGCGGCCCCATCGGCCAAGGATGATTCCTTCCCTTCCCAGAAGCCCGCAACGGCGCGCTTCGTCGCGAGATGCCCAACCCTGCCTGAATCGGTCGCCACCGGCCCGGGAACGGGTGCCCCCCTTCAGGAACGCGGCGGCAAGCACTGCCATGCCCGCGACAAGAATCACGAAGAGCGGGATTGCGCCGAATCGAGTCGCGGCAAACAGGGAACCGAGCGCCGCAACCGGAACGGAGTCCAGGCCGCCGGGAATCACGGCGCGCGCGTCACGACCGGTCGAGGATGCGGTCGAAGACCGAAACCGCGCGCCGATTCTCCATCTGCACAACCACGTCGACCAGGCCGGCCGCGAAATTCCGCATTTCCTGAACGCCGTATCCACGACCCTCCTCGCTTTGCCGCGCGAGCAGCGCGATCTGGTCGATGGCCGCTGCCGCGCTGTTGGCGTGGAGCGATGTGACGGATCCCGGGTGACCGGAATTGACGTTGCGCAGAAATTGGAACGCCTCCCCGCCGCGTAGCTCGCCGAACAGGATCCGGTCCGGGCGCATTCGCAGGCAAGCCTCCAGCAGGTCCCTTGGTCGGGGTCCTGCAATTCCCTGCGCCCCCTTCGAATACCGAAGCCGGATGGCGTTCTCGTGCGGCAGGTCCAGTTCCCTCACATCCTCGATGGTGATGATCCGCTCCTCGAGGGGAATCTCCCGCGCCAGCGCCTTCAGGAGGGTCGTCTTGCCCGAGCCTGTGGGACCGGACACCACAATGTTGCGGCGGCTTCGAACCGAGAGGCGCAAGTAAAGAGGCCAGTCGCGCGCCCGATGCGCCGCGCGCAGGGCGTGCGGCACCGCGCAGACCGGATCGCTCCGCGCATCGTCGAACACGCCGCGGCGGTCCAGTTCGCCCAGAGTCCATCCGGACCGCGCAGGCTTCCGGATCACGACGACCGCCGCTTCGGCACAGGGCGGCCGGACGATCTGGACCCGCTCTCCGCTCGGCAGCTCTGCGGAGAGAAGCGGGTTGCGCGCGGACGAACTCTGACCGGAGAGGTTGCCTACAGAATTGATGAACGCCTCGAGAAAGCCATCCGTGAGCGCGCCCGCCTCCTCGCGCCTCCAGGCACCGTCATCAATCCACAATTCACCCGGCCGTTGCACGCTCAGGTCGGACACATCGGCGCGCTCCAGGAATGGCCGAAGTGCTTCCGCAGTGATATCGGCAAGATGGTCCCCCATGGTCAGGGCCTCTCGAAGACCAGCACGCCCGCCTCGCTTCCAGCGGCCTCGAAACGGCGCTGCATTGCCTTACCGAAGTCCAGGTCGCGAGCGACGATGATGGCGATGGGTTCCCCCTGCAGCTTGGTGAGTTCCGGCACCACCGCCAGCTCGTGCCGGATGGCCGAGATGGCTGTGTCCTGCAGAGCCGCGGCCGTGGCTGCCGCCGCCAGGCCGCCCCCGTCCGGCACCGCGCCGGCGACCAGCGAAACCATGAGCGCCGACGCAAATCGATCGCCCCATTTCTGATCCAGGTGGCCCTCGTGCCCGCCCCGGCCGAGGGGGCCGGCACCCGGCGAGGACAGCGCGACGGACACTCCGTCCGGCGTAATCAGCCGCCGCCACAGCACGAAGATCCGCGCGTGCCCGGACTCCACTCCGCCCCGGTATTCACCGATGACGCGGGAGCCCGCAGGGATAAGCTCGAACGCTCCATTCTGGGAGTAAACCGGAATCCTCGTCCGGCAGAGCGTCATGCCGGGAACCGCGGACGAAATCGCGCTCTCCAGTGTGCACGCGATCACCGTTCCTTCGAGAATTCGCGAATCCAGACCATCCAGCGACGTCGCCTGAACCGGTGCGAATGTCGACGCCTGCAGGCGTCCGGCCAGGGAATCGGATTGCGGTCCATCCCCGAACCCGGTTCCCAGGATATCCGGGCTGTCGAGACCACCCGTGTCCGGACCATCGGTCCGCTCCCCCCGCAGGCGGTCCCGGCTGTAGACGAGGACTGGGGACTCACGCTTTCGCCGCCAGAGCGCCTGTTCCAGCGTATCCACCGCCATTGCTGGCTGCGGCACGGGGGGAAGCACCAGCGGTGGCGCCGCTGCCAGGAGCCAGAAGTCATCCGGCTCCCCACCCCGCTCCGCCTGTGCGGGTTGGGGTTCGGACGGCAGGTTCTGCGGTGTCTGCCGAAGCGCGCGCAGCACGGCATCGGCCTCCGGCCCCGCGATTTCCGAGACAATTTCCCCGGGCGAGTTCGCCGCGGAGCCCGTTGTCAGGCTGTTCCGGACACCGAGGGCCGCGATGCCCGCGAACAGCGCGCCCATGGCAACGGCGCTCATGCGCAGGACCCGGATGCCAGGCCGTGGCCGGGCCCCCGCCGGCGGAATGGCGCGCCCCGTGTCGCCCGCAACCGCCCGGCCCGCAACTGCCTCGTTCACCTTGCCGGACCCGGCTCGCGAAACACGCACGCGACCAGCGCACCGTCGCGAAGAACGAACCTCGACGCCAAGCGGTGGATCACGACCCATTTCTCGCGAATGTGCAGATTGGCGATGGATTCCGTCCCATCCGCCTCCCCGATGTAGATCGCCGGCAGCGGCGATCCGTCCTCAAAGCGGAAATAGGTGAAGCGGCCGTCATCGAAGGCGCCCACCGGGCGAAGCGCGGCGCTGCCGGACCAGCTGTAATCCCAGTGGCGCCCGGCGCCGACTTCGCGGGCTGCTGCAGGCCTCGGTTCGGCTCCGGCGACCGCAGCATCCGCGCCGGTTTCCAGGAGCGCCCGCCCCGCCTCGCGCCGACGCGCCGCCTGCCCGGCGGAGCGAGCGCCCGGCTCCGGCGGGTAGAGGAAGCGCACGGCGTAGGTCATGTCCTGCGTAGCGGTGGAGCGCGAAGTCTTCAGTTCGAAGAAATACACGCGCCTGTCGGTCCAGACCGTCATGTTTGTGTCGGATTCGAATGCCTCCACGCCTGCGTTTGGATAGGGGCCATCGCCCCGCGGCTTGAGGCTGATGCGGTTGGCCTCCGGCGCGATGTGCCAGGCGTCGTCGCCGACCGCAACCGACTCCACCACCTCCTCGGGATGAAAGAGGACCGTCGTGGCGTAGCCGACATGGCCCGTGATCTCCACGACCGCATCGGCGCTGTAGCGGACATTGCGGATGCGGGGATCGGTGGCGGCGGACTCTGTCCAGACGAGAGCCGCACACGCGGTGACCGGGAGAACCCATTGCAATCCCCGTCGGGGCATTGTCAGCGCTCGACTTCCGGATCCCGCCGGTACGCCGAGACCTGCATACCGAGCGGATTCCGCCAGAGATCGCGCTCTTTCATCCGGGCCGGATGGAACGCGTAGGCAACGGTCGCCGTCCAATGCTCGTCGCGCTCCGCGACTGCCCCGTAGAAGCGGCGGTGGAACCGGACCGAGGCCAGTCCCTCCCGCAGGAACGAAATGGAGAGCACCCGGGCCTCGATTTCGGCTCCGGGCTCGAGATTGAGCGGCGACTCTGGATTGGCAGGACGGTAGAACGCTGCCCAACGCTCCTTCATGCGCGAGTCCAGGAACAGAGAGACATAGAGGAAGTCCTCCTCTGCTCGCTCCCGCATGAACCCCTCCCGGCGCTCGACAAAGCGGTGCAGGAACGACTTCGCGACGGCCTCGTCCGGTCCATAGTCCGTGGCTTCGCGCACCTGGACCGGCCGGTCCACTTCCCCCGTAGTCCGGTCCACGGTGATCACGATCGGCTCCGTCGTCTTGAGCGGAACGAGGGACGCCAGCGCGAGTGCTTCCGCGAATGCAAGTGCGCAAGCCGCCACAGCCACGATCCATGCGGCCCTGCGACTCGCGGCGTCCCGCGCCGACAGCTGCTCGGCAAAGGTGATCTCGCGGCGATCCGTGCGCGCGGGAGCGCGACCTGGCTCTCGCCCGAAGATGCGCAGCCAGTTCCACGAGACCCTCATCGCCAGTGTCTTGCCTCGACGTTCACCGGCTCTCGATGGCGCCCGTCGCATGACGGGGGCTGCGGCGCGGTGCAAGCCGCCACGCCGAGCAGGAACAGCAACGCAACCATTCTCCCCGCGCGACGCGGCCGGCAACGGTTCACCACGGCCTCCGCCAGCGCGGCCCCCAACGGGTCGGGGCCGCCCCGGGCCTGTCACTACCGCACAGTTGACGCAGAGATCATTGGCGAGTTTCGCGGAGCATTCCGGCCCTTCTCATCCGTTGGAGTGCGGCAGTGTCTTGCATGAGGTATGTCATTCCTGTCCAGAGTTTTGCGGTACCGGGCATTGGCTGTCGTTTGGATGGGATGAAGCCGACATATCGACCGAGATCGATGGCGAAGGTTCGGAGGTCGGGGATATAGTCGGGCGGAGCCCGGCAGCGGATCACGCGGTAGTCGTACAGGCCCAGATAGAGCATGAAGATTTCGTCTCGGGACATGATCTCGTCGGCGGGCCTGTCAGGGGTTTCCCTGGCGGCGCGATCCAGATCGAACACGCGCCACGCGGTGATGGCGTCGAACGCGAGGCACTTGCGCAAGTCCTCGGCATCGTCGAGGCGGCGGTCCTCGATGCGGGTTCCGGTCTTGAGGACGCGGAAGAACTCTTCGATGGACCAGCGCGTTTCGTACCACTGGCGGATGCGGTCGGCCCATTCGGGCGTGGCCTCGCCTTCGGAGCAAAGCAGCAGCCAGCGGAGTGGCTGGCGAGCGCCGGACGGCGGGTTGCGCTCGGCAACGAGCACGGCGGTCATGGGCAGCGTGTGCGGCGACTTGCCTTCGGGCGCGATGAGTTCGACGCGAGCGATGCGCAACGCCAGCACGGCCTTGCGCTTCTTGCGTGCCGCCCTGCCGCCCCGCGCGGAAATCTCGATGCTGCGCGATGCGCAGGGCGGGAGAGTGTCCATGTGCTTGCCGAGGTCCACCTTTTTGCCGTCCACCAGCACCTTGCGCTGTTTCGAGCGGCAGGCGCGCACCAGCAGGCCGGCGGCGGCGGGATCCTCGGCCTGGCGGGCGTACAGACCCCAGATGTCTCCCTCGCGGTCGGCGACGGAAATGACGCGGGTGTTCGAGCAGGCGTGTCCCACCGCCGCCGCCTGCTCCAGCGAGCGCAGCCAGCGGGCGCTCTCGGGCTCCTGCGCCACGCCCGGTTCCCGGGCGGCCTTGGCTTCGACGCTTTCGCGGAAGTCGCCCTCAAGCGCGCAAACGCCAAGCGGGCGCCCGCCCTGTGCCACCGCCAGCGTCGTATGCACGGGAACCCCCACGGTGCCCTTGCCGCCGCCGCCCAGCGCCGCCAGCCCGCTGGTCGCGTCGCGAAGGTTGTCGTAGTTCACCATGGTGGTGTCCTGCACCATCAGCACCACACCCGCATGCCGGCAGCGCTCCACCGTTGTCTCGCGATGCCCCTCGAGGATGTCGTCCACAGCCACCCTTTCGTTCGAAAGCAGGCGGTACGCAGCCTCCTGCGATGCACGGTCCGGAAAGATCTCCGGAAGCGGCGTTCCCGGACGCTTCTCCCAACACCGCCCCATCTCCTCGATCCGGCGCCGCACCCGCCCGTCGGGATGGGTGCCCCGGCCGAACTCGCGCTCCGCCCAATCGGCGTCGGCGCCAAGATGCAGCGATCCCATCCGCCCCGCAACCCGCTCCGGCTCCTCACACAGTGCTTCCCGCCAGCCCGCCTGCAGCGACTTCATCCACACCCGGCGCACCGGCCCCGCCCCGCGCCGGCCCGGCGGGCGTCCCGATGTCGCGCCAGCATCCTCCCAGCCCGCCGCTCGGTACGAGGTCCCGGCATGCTCGGGGCCGACATAGCTGTACGCCAGCACCGGCCGATCACCATGCCGTGCCTCCCAGTCGTCCGCAACCCGACCTGTCGCCTGCGCCAGCACATGCGAGGCAAGGTCCGCAACCCGCACCGAAGGCAGAAGCAGGAAGCGGTGGTTGTTCACCATCCGCCCCAACCCCGCGCAACGGGCTCGCGCACTCCAGCCGATATACCGGTCCCGCGCCTTCTGGTGCCAGCTCGCCGCGCAGAAGCCGATCCCACCCAAACACCCGAACCGAGACGATATCACCAGATAATTCAACGCTTTGCCGGGATGCCGCGGAACCCCCTCCGGATGGTGCGACGCCATCATCGAACGGAAGCGCCGCGAACCCTCGCGACCCTCGGCCGGTTCCAGCGACACCGTTCCCAGAGCCGATAGCGTCGTCTCCACATGCAGGTCTGGATGCGACGGCAATGCATCCCCCGCTGGCGGCGGCGCTGCCGCCGCCGGAAGCTTCAACCCCAGTTGCGACGCCAGCCTCGGCAGGATCTTCCGCGCCGACGAAACGCACGGCTCGCCCCGCGCGTTGCGCCAGTTCGCGCGAGCGCACAACTCGCTCGCAAGCGCGCTCCGGCTCGCGCCTCCCTCAAGGACCGCGCACTCAAACCACGAAAGAGTTTCCGCGCAAAACTGTCGCAAGCCAATCTGCATGCATCATGTGTGCCACACAACACAGCCCGTGTCAACAGTGTGATAGTGACAGGCCCCGGGCGCTCCCGCCAGCCGGTCCGATTCCACCCGGCGAGCGTAGTCCCGCACTTCGCCCGCCGCTTCTCGAAGTGCCAGCGGAGCCGAGAGTACCTCTTGGTGAATGCGCCGGTCGACTCCGTGCGGCGCAAGCTGCAGGCCGCCACCCAGGGCTGAAGCCAGACCCGGAACCTGCCAGTAGAAGAGAACCTGCGCCATGGAGAAAAAGAGGATCACGATCAGCGTGGAAACGGTGTTTGGGCCGTCCTCGAACGCCGCGGACATCGCCGCCAGATTGGTGTGGAAGTGGTGCAGAAGGATCCGCGGAACCAGAATGGCGAACGCGACGGTGAGGGCCTTGGTCAGCACCTCTGCGAGCCACCGATCGAAGACGCCCCGCGTGCGATCGAACAGCGTCAGGAGGATCACGGCCGGCCCGACTGCCAGGAGCACACCCAGATACAGCTTGGACAGCACGATGAGGAAGGCAGCGAGGGCAGCCGGCACCGCCACGGAAATCCAGATCATGATGGCAATGAGGAACAGGCCGATCCTTCCGCCGAGTATGCCGCCCTCCGACCAGTAAGCTGCCCCGACACGGAATCCCTCGGTCAGCACCTGATCAACCAGTTCGACAACCCCCGCCCCCGCTTCCCGGCCAACCAGAATGGCCGCGAGATCGTCTGGTAGACGGTAGACGGGCTCCTTGACGAGGCTGTTGTACGTCTCGTAATTCAGGATCAGGATGAGGACCGCGCTGAGCTTCATGAGTTCCGCCACAAGCGCCCGGGGGGCGCCAAGGCCGCTGAGCATGCGGTATCCCCAGAGGATCACGTATACCGTCAGGACCAGTGGAAGGACGGAAGCCAGCTCCTCCCGTACGGAGGCGACGGACCCAACCACGAAGTCGTCGACGATTTGCTCGGCCAGCGCATCCAGGAACCGGACGATGCCGGCCTCCCCCTCTCCGATTTCCTCTTCCATGGACCCGGCCCCTACTGGCCAGCCAGCCGCGGATTGAAGAACCGGGGCTCCGCGAGGCGCCGCAGCCTGAGCGCCCGCTCGGCATCCAGACGCGCCTGCCGCGCAGCCGCGGCCTCCGCCGCCGCGATCAACCGGGCCGCCGCGAGAATGGACTTGGCATTCTGCGCCAGAAGCCGGTTTTGCAGGTCCATGGACGCCTTCACGCTGCCCGCGTTGTCGATGGCTCTGGAAAGCGCTGCGACGGCCCCGAGGTCGCGGGCCGCTTCCTCGTAGGCCGTCCGTGCAACCGCCTCGAGGCCCTGGGAACCAAGGACGACCTGATTGTGGATTTCCGCTGCCGTTCCGGATGAATCCGGCGATGCTTCGATCTCGAGTTGGAATTCCTCCCGCAGGCGGTCACGCAGGGCCGGTGCCGCCCCTGTTCCGCCTCCCCCCGCCAGAAGACGGTCGAGATCCGCCTCCCCTGCCGGCAAGGCGGACTCCAGGCTCCTGGGGTGCCAGGACCCAAAGCCTGCCGATCCCGTAAGCGCCTGCAGGCTCGCTCGGGCGGCCTCCAGCTGTCTCCGCATGGTTGTCAGCTGGTTCACAAGATGCCCGAGTTGCTCCAGGCGCGTTGCCTCGGCGACTCCGTCATACACCGGCACACCGCCGCCAATCCCCGGCGACGCGATGAACAGCCCGGCCAGCGCCAGTGCCAGAATGCGGCCCAGAGCCGCGTAACTCGTCCTCATGGCTATCACTCCTTTCCTGAATCACTGCGAGAGCCGCATCGCGCTCCCGCATCCCCGATGCAATCGCCCGGTCGAACGCCTGGACCGTTTCGGCCCGGCCCGAGAGAAGGCGGAGAGCGCCCTTGGTTGCCGACAGGTCCAAGCGGCAAACGCTGCTCCGACTGCCCTGGCGGAGCAGGAATGTCCGCGCTGGCAGCACCCGAACGAGTTCGCATTCCTCGCGAGACAAGCCGAACCCGTCCACGTAGTCGCAATCCCGTCCCGTGCGATTGCCAAAGAAGATCTTCGTGGGAGCCTGTTCGATGACCGTTCGCGCGATGGCGGAACCGGTCACGTCGGCAAGGCTCTGCGTCGCAAGGAGAACCGCTCCGTTCCGCTTGCGAACCGTGGCCAGCCAATCGCGAACATAGCCCGCGAAGAGCGGGTCGCCGGCCACTCTCCAGAATTCGTCGATCACCACCAGCGTGGGTGTACCGTCGAGAAGGGGTTCCACGCGTTCGAAGAGGGCATGCAGGACTGGCGCCCGCAGGTCTGGATCGTCCAGGAATATGCCCACATCGAACCCGGCAAGGCTGGGAGGCCCGGAAGGGACGGCGTCGTCAGCGAGGTTGTCGAACACCCAGGCATACTCCCCGCCACGCACCCAGCGGCTGAGGTCGCGATGGAGGTCCCCCGCCGGATCGAGCGCGTCCGCGACATGCCGCAGCCGCCTCCGCCCGGCCGGCACCGCCAATGCGGAGCGGACGGCCGCGTCAATTTCGCTGGCGGCGGCACCGTCGGACTCCGGACGGCGAAGCAGGATCTGGAGAAATTGTCGAAGCGACGTCGGACTGACCGCGGCCGCGGCGGGACTCATTCCCGTAGGCTCTCCCTCGCGGAATCCGACATAGCGGCCGCCAAACCCCGACACGGCAAGATTTGCACCCCGGTCCTTGTCAAAGATGACGACATTGGCCCCATTGGCACGCGCGTGCAGGAACGCCCACGCAAGAAGTACGGACTTCCCCGAGCCGGAGGGGCCGGCGACAAACGCATTGCCGAGGTCGCCAACATGGAGGGAAAGGCGGAACGGCACGCCATACGGCGTGGCCAGATATCCAAGCGGAAGCCCCCACTGTCCCCGCTCCGGCCCTTCCGGCGCATTGTGAAGACCGGCAAGTGCAGCGAAGTTGCGGTTTGTCACGGTTACGATCCGCGGCGCAAACCGCCAGGATCCCGGAAACAGCGCCCAGTGGGAGCACGCCATTGCCAGATCCTCCCGGACGATGGAGAAACCCTGTTCGTTAAGCGCCCGTTCAATCACTTCCACCGCCCGGTTGAGGTTCGCCGCCCGCTCTTCCGGCGACCGGCCCCGGCCCAGGGCGAGTACGCTGAACCAGCAACGCCCCAGCAGCACGCGGCCTGCGACAGCCCCATCCAGCATTCGAGCAATCTCTGCTACCTGGCTCTGCGAATCATCATGGGTCGCGACCAGCTTGCGGCGCTGCAGCCTCGCCTGCTCCAGGGCGAACTCCCGGCTGACGTAGCGCCAGGCCACACAGCTGACGAACTCCGCGGGCGCCCAGAGAAGCGGGAGCGTGGCATCGGCGCCCAGCATGTCGGGGTAGGCCGAAACGCCGAGCATGGCGCCATGGGCCACCTCGGACGGAAGCCGGAACTCGATGTGATCCAGATGCGGATAGGCAAGCCGCGCCTTGCCCATACGCTGCGAAAGCGGAAGACGGCCAGCCTCCACGTCGCGCACGCGGCATTCCAGCAGAAAGTTGAAGAAGGTGGCGATCTCCGAAACCGCCCGACCGTCCCGACGAGAAATGCCCAGCCGGCGGGGCCCGAATGCCTCCAATGCGGCAGACAGCCGGTCGGCGGCGGCGTCAATTTCCGCCTTCGCGGCATCAACGCCTGCCGCAATGGCTCCCTGCGTCGGCGCACGAAATCCGGCCAGGAGTCCCGAACCGGCCGCACGAGCATTCTTCTCGAGCACGAGGACGATGCGGATCCGGTAGCAGCCCCGTGACTCCAGCGACTCGTGGTACTGCTCCGTCATCGAGAAATCGGGAACACGCGCGACAGCATCCTGCTGCAGACGCATGTGGCTCTTCATCGTGAAGACCTTGATCACCAGCCCCTGGAACTCCAGATTCCGGATGGCGTCCGAGAGTGTTCCGTAGCGTGCAGCCAGCGCCTCGTCGGTCGCTGTCTGCGGGTCCAGACCGCGGAACTCGATGGCCTTGACCAACTGCAATTCCCTTGTGATGACAGTCTCGTCATCCAGGTGCTCACTGAGCGCGGCAACTCTTGCCGTCTCCTCCTCCGCCGCAGCCATCGAGAGGTGCCTATTCAGCATCGCCGGCGACCCGGGCGGGCGCCAGGGAGACGCCCCGCCAAACGTGCCATGCCCGCCCGCGCCCAGCAGACAGGAGGAACCGGTGCATCAGCTCGAATGCCCGGGGCTCAGCGAGGCAGATCAGGACAGCGCAGCAATGCATTGGCGCCATGACCGCCGGCAGCCACATAAGCTCTCCCAGGGCGAGGCAGAGCGAGACGCTGAACATGCCGTTGACCACGGCGGCGTCGTACGGTGCCATCAGGAGCATCGGCGGCCTGCACAGGCCGCGAGCCAGTGGATCACAGGCGACCTGCATGATTCAGACGCCCCGTGCTGCGTTGATCAGCAGGTCCACCAAGGCGGGGGCACCGAAAACCAGGATCACGCCGAGAACGATGAAGACAGCCATACGGCGATCGAACAGGTTCACCATGAGGCCGAGACCGGAGAGCACGATCGCGATGACCGCAACGCCCCGCGCCCAACCGCTGGTCAGAATGGTGACCACCTCATCCAGAACCGAGTTCCAGGCAGCCGCCTCGGCCGGCAGTCCGCTCATCAGGAGAAAGGATGCAGCCGCTGCGCATCGCAATGCGCCACGTCCGGCTGCCTTGGCAAGCGTTGAATCCATGGCTTCCTCCCCTGCTGCTGGTCCTGCAAGGGAAAAAGCTAGGGGCCGGGAAGGAGTGGGCAACAGTTCCGAAACTGTTCATTTCCGTCTGAAGTCAGTTTCGCAATGCCGGACAACGGTATGCGGACAGATCCGACGGGAATTCGGCCGAGTCCCAAAAATGTACACGCATCCGGACTCACCCGGCGGAATCGCCAGGGCCGACCGGAGAACCAGGGAACCGGAGACCGCGAATCGACGCATTCGATTCGCGGCACGAGTCGAATCAGTGACGGTCGAACGAGTGAATCCCAGACCCGACCCGGAGCGGGATGGAATGGGAGGCTGCCGGATCACGCCTGGATGGCTGCCTGCGGGATTCGGGCAGAACGCAGGAAGACGCATGGCATACGAAGGATCAGACGGAGTGCCCGGATACCTGCACGTGCCCCGATGGCGCCGCTCAGTGAACCTGGTCGCGAGGCCGCCGGTCCGACCTCCCATCGGCGGTCCGAACGCCCGCGGACAAGCGCCAAGTCAGTCGGCGCCACACAAGACTCGACAATCAACGACCCGGTCTCCTACCACAAACATTAGTGCAACAGCCCTGCTCCCAACGTGAAACTCCTATAGAACACGCTCCGAATGTCCCAGAAAGGGTGCCGCGTTCCATTCCCAATTTCTCAACTCTGGTCGCAGCCTTGCATGACTTCCATCCGCTTGGCTTCCGGCAAAGAATTTTCGGGCGGCAAGACACCCCGTTTCTGCATTCCCGACGATCGCGAAGGGTGACGAAGTTGGTGCTGCGTTGTACACCGGCACGGGCTCTGCTCTGCCGCTATTCCCCGGGATCATTGGTTGCAAGTCTGCGATATTTGTGCCTTGCGCCGGGGATTGAAAGAGACTAATCTTAACACATCACGCATGCATTCCTGTATCTGGACTGCAACTTGGCAATGCGTTTCGTGCCGTGCCCGATTGATGCGTGAATCCTAGCCAAGCGGCAGGGCGGCACCTTTTCAAACAGGCGTGAGGGAACATGGTTCGACAACCCAGACCGCAACGCGGCGACGCCGCGATTGCTAACAACATCGCAGCTAGACGGAAGGAATTCCTTGACGGGGTTCACGCAAAGCAGAGAGACGCCAAACGCCTCGCCAAAATCGCGCAGGCGGGCAAGACGGCAATCGCCAAGGCGGAAGCAAAAATCGGCCAGCAGATGAAAGCGGTTCGCGCCGGAGAAAAGAATCTGAACAGGACGCGCCGCCTGTTTCAAAAGGCCGAAACGAGTGCGAAGAACGCGGAGGCCGCGCTTGCAACGGCACAGGGTGCTCTTGACGAGTTTGACAAGCGCTTGCAGGAGTTGGTCGGCACGACGCCCCCGAAGAAAACCAGGCGGAAGGCAGCCGGACGGCCGAAGCGCGTTGCCGGAAAGGCACCTCCGAAGGCAGTGCGCAAGAAAGGCACGAGCAAGGTAACCCAGGCTCATGCCCTCGTCGATGTGCTTCCGGGCGACCACGGTATCCCTGTGCAGGAGATTCTTGAGCGCGTGAAGCAACGGTTCAACATGGTCATCAAGAAGTCCTCGGCGGGGACGACCCTTTCTCTCTTGAAGCGGGAGGGCAAAGTCGCCAATCTCGGGGATGGATGGCGCGCTGCGGCAAGTTCGCCAGAGCCGGCGCCGGAGACGGAGCAAAGTGACGAAGCCTCCGCCCCGCCGCCCGCCGAGGACGCCAACTAGGCCGATTCCGCGGAACGGGCTCGCGCTCGGCGCTGCATCCCTGCCTCGACAATCATTCCGGCGGCGCTGGCCGTATCTGGCTGTCTGCCGCCGGAAGCAGCGACGGGCGTGTCAAATTCCAGTCGCCTGCGTAACCGCCGTTCAAGAATTCAGCGGGACGGCAATGTTTACTGTTGCCCTGGAGCAGTCCGGCAGAATTAACGAATAGTCCGGAAGCAACTGAATTCATGCGCGACGGGCTCGCCGGGGTGGATTTGCAGCAACGTTAGCCTGGGATCGCGGAACCGCCCTGAATACGCGGCCCCTGTATCGATCCACCACCGGTTTGCCATTTGCAGTGGCGCATTCAAAGGCACATGGCCCGATACAACCAGACCAATTCCCGAAACAGCGAGATCATGTTCACGGCTTGCACCGTTCAAGAAACCGCTCAACCGATATCGTGACCACAACGCGTGGGCGGCATCCTCGCGGACGCCAAGACAAAGAGCGCGCAGGAATTCAGACCAGTCACGATCCGGCGGAACGTCAGCATGGACAACTCCGACCAGACCGTGATCGCACTCGATTTCGGCGGCAAGAGGCAGGCTCGCCATGGCAGCGGCAATACTGCGCCGGAGCTGCTCCTCCGTATCCAGCCACCATTCGCCTCCATTGTGACGGATCCACAGATCCATGACGTCAAATCGCAGCTGATCCGGTGCCGCGATTGCGTCAAGAAGCATCTGGTCGTGGTTTCCGCGCACTGCGTGGAACCAGGGGCAGTCCCGGATCCATCGATCCGCATGTGCTGAATTGGGACCACGATCAATCAAGTCGCCAACGGAGAACAGCCTGTCCAGGCCAGTGCGAAACTCCAACGACTTCAGGGCCGACTCCAGCGCCTCGAACATTCCGTGAATGTCCCCGACGACAAAATCTCGCCCGTCCTCGTTGCGCGGATGTACGGCAACCGCACCATCTCCTCCTAGCGAGGCACATATCAGGCCTGGCTGAAATCTCTCGAGAATCCTGCTTCGATCGAATTCCGGCACCGCTACCTACCATTCCTCACGGCCTTGCCGCTCCGCGCGCGCCAGTCACGAGCAAGGCAGTCCCAGCGTCGCCGGGTCCAGGGTCAGTCTTCCAACAGGATGTTGACCCTGCGGTTGTTGCGGCCCTTCTTTTCCATCTTTCCGAGCAGCAAGCGTCCAATTTCGGCGGTCGAGCGAACATGGGTTCCGCCACACGGTTGCAAATCGATGGGGTCGCCGTCGGCGCCGATGCGAACGAGCCGGATCGGCCCGACTCCTGCCGGCGGCCTTGCGCCAACCGTCTTGACGAGTTCCGGACGAGCACGGAGTTCACTCTCCTCGATCCAGATCTCGCCGACAGCGTAATCGGCCTCCACCAGCGTATTCAACCGCGCCGCAAGCAATTCCCGATCCGGCGATTCCGGCATGTTGAAGTCAAGCCGTGACTTGGCGCTTCCGACCTGGCCTCCCGTGACCGGATAGGGGAGCGCGACCGAGAGAAGATGGAGCGCTGTATGCATGCGCATGATGCGATTGCGCCGCTCCCAGTCGATGCCCGCGCGCACCGGATCCCCGGGATTCAGTCCCGCCGTCGCTTCAGTGAGGTGATGCAGGATCACCCCTCCCTCTCCGTAGCCTGCGGCGCGCACCTCCAATTGGCTACCGCCGGTGCCGCCTTCCGGCATGATCCAGCCGGTATCACAGGGCTGCCCGCCCCCGCCGGCAAAGAACACGGTTCGGTCCAGCACGACCGCCTCGTCCCCAACGCACGCCGCGACACGCGCGGTGCACTCCTGCAAATACGCATCGCGCCGATAAAGTGCCTCGGTCGGCATCGTGTCCGCCACCGGATCCGTCATTCGTAGACTACCGGCAGTTCCGTGGGTGGCGAGGCAAGCCATTCCGGAACGGGAAGGCCCTTGCTGCGCAGAACTGCCGGGTTGAACAGGCCGGACTGGTACCGCTGCCCATAGTCGCAGAGAATCGTGACCACGGTATGACCCGAGCCGAGATCCTTCGCCAGCCGGACCGCTCCCGCAACGTTGATTCCGGTGGATCCGCCCATGCAAAGCCCTTCCTCCCGAAGCAGATCGAACACGATCGGAAACGCCTCGGCATCCGGGATCCGGTAGGAATGGTCGACCTCAAGCCCCTCGAGATTGCGGGTTATCCGCCCTTGTCCGATCCCCTCGGTCATTGAGCTTCCCTCCGCCTTCAACTCTCCCGAGGTGTAGAAGGAGTGCAGCGCCGCCCCCTCCGGATCGGCAAGGGCGATCCGGATTTCCGGGTTGCGTTCCCGTAGCGCTATTGCCGTCCCGGCAAGGGTGCCGCCGGTGCCGACGGCAGCCACAAAGCCATCAATTCCGCCTCCCGTCTGGGCCCAGATCTCGGGCCCCGTGGTTTCGATATGCGCCTGCCGATTCGCCACATTGTCAAACTGGTTCGCCCAAACCGCTCCTTCCGGGAGCGTGCTGGCCAACGCACCGGCCAACCGTTCGGAGTAGCGGACATAGTTGTTCGGATCCCGGTACGGAACCGCGGGAACCTCGACGAGCGCCGCGCCGGCGAGGCGGAGCATGTCCTTCTTCTCCTGGCTCTGCGTATCAGGAATGACAATCACCGACCGGAAGCCCATTGCAGCGCCCACGAGGGCAAGTCCAATTCCGGTATTCCCCGCAGTTCCCTCGACGATGGTGCCTCCGGGCTTCAGCGCACCGCGCGAAACGGCATCGCGAATGATATACAGTGCTGCCCGATCCTTGACAGACTGGCCCGGGTTCAGGAATTCCGCCTTGCCGAAAATGTCGCATCCGGTCTCCTCCGAGGCACGGCGAAGTCGGATCAGGGGCGTGTTGCCTACGGCGTCGGGCACGCTGGCATAAGCAGGCGCATTGTACATCACGCTCTTCTCCCGTTTCTCGCTCTTCAGATTGTCGCCACGGCAGAGCCAAGCCTCGCGATCACCAGCGTCCCCGCGTTCCCCGCAGGGCACAGCGCCCAGCCCGGGGAGCCGGATCTTGCGAGCCGGCATCCACTGGAGTTTGCGCTGGCGCCAACCCCGTCACGGCCCGTCGGCGCCACGTTCCGCGCCCGCCCCGGCCGCAGAACCGCTTGCCGAACCGCCTCTCCCTTCCGTGGACAATCCTGAAAAAGAAACTGCCGGTCAATGAATTGCCCTCGATCCGCCGCCTGGCTGGCCGATCCGATGCCGACGCCGCAATATACAGTTTGCAAAGCGGCGAGACAAGCTTGACCGGATGGGCGGACGCTGGCCGACTGGCCCGGCCGCGCGAGCAATCCCTCCGTCCCGTGGTTTCGTCCGCAACCCACGCGGTTCCCGGTCCCACATCGCTCCGGCGGGTCAACGCGAGCTTGCATCGCCGGAATCGATATCTGCCCTATCGGAGTCAACCCAGCCAAGCAGTGCTTTCATGTGCATCTGCACGTCAATTCGCTGCAGGACCGGGTAGTGCACGGGGTTCTCCGGAAGCCTCCGGCGAAACAGAAACGAATGGACGGATGATTCGCATTGGGCAGAATCTACAACCGGGCCGTAGGCATGCATGACCCGATACCAAGTCATCGAGAATGTTTGCGAGCCATGCCCGGAGGAGAGCGCGGCCAAGCATTCAGCCGACGATGACCGTACGTGACAGCCCGCAATTCGCCAATCGGGTTGGATTGTTCGGGACGCGGCCGCGAGTTGTACTCATGCCGCGATCACGTCAATCGTGGCCGCCACGATCGCGAAGTTCCTCGGCCTGAAGGGGCTCACCGAGCGGCTGGAGACGCGGGAGACCTTACCCCTCTCTCGGTGAGTTCTCCACTGATTTAGGCGTACATCAACCTCTATGGCCTCTTCCAGGTTGATCTCGACCGGCGCATCGACTTCAAGGGAAAATCCGGACGAGCGTCATTATGGGTATACTCATCGTGAACGCACCGAATGAACACCCCGCGCCTGCATTTCGCTGTTCATTTTGGGTGGTTTCCGGGTTAATGGACAGTCCAGGTAAGGGGCATACCCAGAATGAACAATTCAACCGCCCGCATCGGCTATGCCAGGGTCTCGACCGTGGACCAGAACCTCGATGCCCAGATCGCGGCACTTGAGGCCGCAGGATGCACCATGATCCGCACCGAGAACCGCGACGACGCCACCCTCACTGGTCGTCCCGAGCTCGGGGTCATCCTCGATTTCATCCATCCAGGCGAAACGCTGGTGGTCACGCGCATCGACCGGCTGGCGCGCTCCATGCACGATCTTCAGGTCATCGTCGCGATACTCAACGACAAGGGCGCCCATCTTGCCGCTACCGAACAACCCGTGGACACCTCGACCGCTGCCGGCAAGGCGTTCTTCGACATGCTCGGCGTCTTTGCCGAGTTCGAGACCAACCTGCGCCGCGAGCGCCAGGCCGAAGGAATCGTTGCGGCGAAGCGGCGTGGCGCCTATCGCGGTCGTCCGCCGCGGATCGACATGGAAGACATCAGGCACCGGCTTGCCAGGGGCCAGTCGCCGACGGAGGTCGCCCGCGAGCTGGGGATCTCACGGGGAACTGTCTACAAGGCCAGGGCGGACACGAAAGTCAAAGCATGACGAAGTGGGCCGAACTTCGTGCTCATTCCGGGAAACATCGCTATCCAACTCGAGGAATCACTTCAGGTTCGCTCGCGTTGCGTTCCTCAAGATGTCCATATATGCACGTTGGGGCCGACATGCGCCAACGCACCCAGATCGGGTTGAACACGGGCGAGTCCCATCACGCCCTGAAAAACGCCCTGCGCATCGGCCGTCAGGGCGAACTCCGCGATCGCACCGGCGAAGGCCCGCACTACCGCATGACCGGGCTCAACCTGATTGCCGCCATCGCTGTCCACAGGAATACTCTCCGTCCGGGCGAGACGGTACGACAACGAAGATGCGCCGGCTTGCCGGTCGATCCCGAACGCCTGGCACACATCTCACCCCTCGGATGGGCGCTATCCTGCTTACCAGCGAATACCGATGGCCGAGGAAACGCTGACCGGCCTTAGGGTTCGTCAATAAATAACCGCGTCTATTTGAGGAGTCGGCAAGAAGGTATAATTCCACTCGCCATGGCACTCCGCGCGCCGGGTCTCGAGGGCTTTCATTTGTGCATTGTCGATCGCAACCCCCTTGGGATAATCGCTTTCGTCCACGTCGCAATAGACCTTGGGGCCGGTGCTGGTCGTGGTGGCGCCGATCAAGCTGACGATGGTGGCGAGGGTGCGCAGCGGTTTGCCGCGCCAGTTCTGGCCGATGAGCGAGAACAGGCGGTGTTCGATGCGGTTCCATTTGCTGGTTTCGGGCGGCAGATGGCAAACCGTGATCTCGAGCCCCAATTCGCGGGCGAGTTCCTGCAACTCAACTTTCCAGAGCCGAACCCGAGCCCCGTTGGAGCCACCACAGTCGGCCGTGATCAACAGGCGTGAGGCCCCGGGATGAAGTTCCTGTCCCAACCGCAGCCACCAACGCCGGATGCTTTCCACGGCGAAAGCGGCCGTGTCATGGCTGATGCCGACATTCACCCAACCGATATTGTGGGCCACGTCATAGACCCCGTAAGGCGCCGCCTTGCCGAGCTTCTTGTCGGGGAAGTCATGGACATTGACCTCCTCGGGCCGGCCCTTGGGCCGCCATTCACGGCCGCCGTTCCTGAAGTCTCCCACCAATTCCTTCTTCTTGGTATCCACTGAGATCACCGGCTGCTGGCCGGCCAGGAAGTCCGCGACCTGGCCGTTGATGTATTCGAACTGGCCGTCGCGATCGGGAGGATCCGTGCCCTCTCGTGTCTTCGCGTTTCCCCGAAGCGTGTAGCCGAGTTGCGCGAGAAGCTGCCCCACCAGTGTGCGGGAAACCGAAAAACCCTGCTCCTTCAAAGCGTTTGCAAGGCGGCGGCAGCTCTTCGAGGTCCAGCGCAACGGACGCTCCGGATCGCCCCGCGCCGTGGTCTCGACCAGCGCCTCGAGAGCGTTCAGCAGCTCCGGTTGCTTTTCCGTCTCCGGCTTGCGCCCACCGCCGGGACGGCGAACCCGGCCGGGTTCGCTCGGCGCCGTCTCCCCGCCGAGTTCCCGGAGACCCCGGCCAATGGTCGAACGCGCCATCCCGGTGATTTCGGAGACAAGCCTGATCCCGCCCCGCCCAAAGCTTCGCGCCTCGGCCGCCGCCAGCAACCGCCGGCCCCGCTCGTCAAGATGCGGAGACAGGGTTTCGTATCGATATTTGATACCATCCGTGTTGTCCATTCACAATACATAGAGGACAAACCGACACTGCGGAATCCCCCTTCAGACCATCCACGCGATCATTCCGTGATCAGCCCCGAAACCGGCCGGGATCGTTCCGCAATCCGCACGAGCGCCAGGAGCCCGCGACGGTCTTGGAAAACCCGGGGCAAGTTGTCGGACCGGAAACCAGCACCAGGACCCCTCCAACTTCCACGCGCATCCACCGGCCCCGCCATTCTTCCTCCCCTTGCCGACAACGCCCAATACCGCACTCGGCCGGCTCTCCGATCTCCGACTTCAAAAAAAAACTGAACCTTCGCACTTGAGAGTGCAGCGGTCGCGCAGGAAGGCAAAAGGAAGAACTCCGAATGTCATCCTTGCAAATGGTTACCCGCACCAAGAAGCGGGAAGACGCTCCATCAAGAATTCGACAAATTCAGACTTCCTGACACCGTGCGCCGCGAGGTATCGTCGACAATCAAGCAACTTCATGCTCGGCCGAGCAAATTCCCTTCTGTGTAACTCATTGCTGTATCTGATAGTGGCCAGTTTAATCTGAGCTGAAATCCGGGATTTCGGTGGCCTCACCAACCAACTCTGTTCAGAATGGCCAAGGCTGCGCCGTGCGTTGGGTGCCTTTCCTGGCCATCAGAAACTCGGACGGACTCCAATGAAGGGTGCATCTAAAATTGTATGGGTTCCGGAAGTCTGAAATTCGGATTCGATAATTCTGGGACGGACCCTAAGCCGAGGCATGGGGAAGACTTTGCCGAATGTCCGGGATACCGGTCAGAAAGATCGCCTCATATTCATGACCCGAATAAGCGCAGAAGATGTATTCGTTCCAATGGTTGGGATCCGGACCGTACTTCATCAGATGATCGTGCGCGTCATCCGTCCCGGACGGTTTCTTCTCCTTCATCCGCGCGAGCTCGCGCTCCAGATAGTCGACAAAGGCGCGTTCGGGATAGTCTCGGATTACGTAGGGTGTGTTGATCACGATATGGTGGCGGCACAAGCGGTTGGGCGGTGGAAGCACGCGCACGAACCAGATCTGCCCCTCGCAGCCGATGTAGCCGGCTGGAACCGTGCAGGAAACGATCTCCCGCGTGCCGACCTCGCGCAGCAGAACCCCCTCGCCCTCGCTGCCGCATTGTACGTAAAAGCCCATCCTCGACTGCTGCATCCGCTTAACGACGTCCATCAGCCAGGACGGGCAATCGAACTCGGGAGCGATGCGCAGAATGCAGCTGCCCATGGTTTCCCGGCTGCTCCCGAACCGGGCGTCGAACAGCGCCCACATCGTGAAATAGCTGACGGTCAACGGGCTCATCGGCGGCCCGACCGGCAAGTACTGGTCCTCGGCGTCGCCGACGATCCTGACGTAACCCTTCGCTTCTCTCATCCCGGAAATGGATTCGGCCATGAGGGAGGCGACGTTCTGCCCCACAACGTACAGGGCGTGGCACGGGTCATAGCCCTCAAACTTGCCGAGGGCCAGGCCGTCGTCACCGAAACCGGCTTCGAGAGCCATCTTCCTGCCCTCCCGCCAGCCCGCCAGATCGACGACCTTCGACCCGCCGAACGAGATAATCTTCTTCGCGATTTTGTCGGCAACGGAACCCATGGTGCGCTTTCTGTGGTTTTCGCTCGTGGAACTCACTCATCCACACGGGAACATAGCGGGCGCGAGCCTCGCATGGCGATGATGGGGCGGTTCATCGGGGCACGGGAGAGCCGGCGGCAAGTGGCGATGTGGCTGACGTTGACGGGCGTGCCCGTCGCGCCCATGAGATGGGTTCTCACCCTCGCCACGTCCCGCGACTCAGCCGCCGTTCGCGCTCCACTAGATCACCCCCAGCGCGCCTCCGACGAGCGCCGATATCCTGTAGGGAACGTCATTGCCGGCCCCTTCCAGCCCGGCCACGGCCGAGCTATGACGACAGACCCCTTATCTTATCCAGAGCGCCGTCGAAATGAAACTGTTCGTCTGGAATATCGCCGAGCACCGATCGGTAGCGTCTGCGCGTAATTTCGGCCTCTGAGTCTTCCCGGCTCAGATTGACGACATTGATGTCGTCTCGCGGGAGGTCCTTCAGCGCTTCGGAGAACATCGTCCGCGCAGCCATGTCCGTCGTCGGGAACGAATAGCCGATGAACGTGACTTCGTGGGCCGTCTCCAGACTGGCGAACGCCTGCGACCAGACAAGCCGGAGCACCGGTTGTTCGACGAGGCTGGATTTCGACAGAACGGGCGGGACCATCACGAGTTCGAGTTCAAGGTGACCGCCGACCTGCGGATGGCGGAGACTGATGCCGGTCCAGTCGTGATGGTGCGTGATGCTGTCGATCCCGACCGGGCTCGCATAACCCAGTTTCGGTCGCCAGTTGATCGATTCGTGGAGCTTCATCAACCGGAGAACCGAGTGCGTCTCCAATTCCGCGAAACTGGCGATGGTGTCCAGTGACGACGGGCAGAAGAACCCGTATCCCCGATACGGGTTCCAACTGCCGGTCTGCGCCAGCGCCTCGTCGAGGAAGTCGTCATAGTTGAAAGCGATGCAGCGTAAGCGACTTTTTTACCCCCTGCTGAACGATATTGGGCGTTTCGTGTGGGTGTGCCGTTGGTGATTTGGATTGGGTTTTGGGGTTGCTTCGAGCGTATCGCTGGACTCAGGGTCGTGGGGCTGGACTCAACGAAACGGTTGTGTTACGCTGCCCGGCATGGACCGGATAGTACAAGGCCGTTGTGTCGGCTCTGCGGAGTTGTCGGAGATCCGTGCGCTGTTGTCGGCGCACCCGGAGTGGGGCCGCTCGCGGCTTTCGGTTGCGCTGTGCGAGCGCTGGGGGTGGCGGGACGGCCGTGGCCGTGTGAAGGATATTGCCGCGCGTTCGCTGCTTCGCAAGCTTGCGGGAGAAGGTCTGATCCGGCTCCCTGCGTTGCAGTACCCGGGCCGGGGAAGCCGTCGGCACAGCGCGGCGGCTCGTGTCGGGCTGGAGGTTGACTGGTCGGTATCGGAGGCGTTTTCGGGTCCGCTGTCGGCGCTCCTGCCCGTTTCTATATCGGTTGCGGAAGGTTCGGACCGCCAGCTTCTGCACGCGATTTTGGAGCGGTTCCACTATCTCGGGCTATCGACGCCGGTGGGGGAGAACATCGGGCACCTTGCGCGGGACCGTCGGGGCCGGATCGTGGGCTGCTCGCTGACGGGGGCTGCGGCGTGGCGCTGCGCGGCGCGGGACCGCTGGATCGGATGGAGTGAGGCGACGCGCGGGGCGGATTTGTGCCTTGTCGCGAACCAGCAGCGCTTTCTGATCCTGGACGCGGTTCGGGTTCCGCATCTTGCGAGCCATGTGCTTGCGCGGGTGGCACGTCGGGTGGGCGCGGACTACGAGGAGCGCTACGGGCATTCGGTCCATTTGCTGGAGACATTCGTCGATGTGTCGCGGTTTGCGGGGACGTGTTATCGGGCGGCGGGCTGGCATGACGCGGGGCTGACGACGGGGCGCAGCCGGAACGGCCGTCCGGGTGAGCACGTTCGTGATAGTTGGGACGGTTTTGGTTGGTTTCTGTCGCGTAATTTCAGATGTCCGGACCTCGGGAGTGAATCGAGCTCACCTATTTGAACCCGAAGGGTCCGGATCGGCCGTATTCCCGGGCAGTTCGTAGATCATCCGGAGGTTGGTGCCTGGGAAGATCGTCCGGGTCAGGTTGAGTTCCTGGAGGAGGCCTGCAGTGGCGTTGTCGCCAGCGTCGCTGGCGGTGCCGAGGATGCGAATGCGGAGGATGCCGTTGGAGGGCTCCGGGATGATGTCGGCGTCGGATTGGAAGATCGCGCGCAGGTGCCTGCGGGGTCGCTGTGTCTTGCCCTGTGCCTGTGCGACGACAGGCATCATGCGGGTTTCGGCGCGGTAGGCGATCATGCGGATGACGTCGAGGAGGAGCTTCTCGCCTTCGGGAAGCGCATCCAGGGCCTGGTGGTCGTCGAGCTCGGCGACGGTGATGTGGCGCTGCGTGTCGCTGCGCTTCTGCTTGAGCGTCTCACGCTCGGCGTCGAGAGCGTCGATCCGGGCCTGGAGACGTCGGGCGGCTTCGGCGGTCTGGTGAGACTGGGCTCCCTTGGCCAGATCGGCGATCCTGTTGCGCAGGGTGCCGAGGCGTTGCCGGAAGCGGCTGACATTTCGGTCGATTGCGCGCCAGAGCGGGTTGACGACGCGGGCTTCGGGATCCTGCGGCTCCAGGCCGCGGACCACGAGGGCGTCGAGATTGAACTCCTCGCGCATATATTTGAAGAAGTTCTCCTGCGACCAGCGGGAGAACAGGGCGCCGGCGATCTGCTCCACGGGCATGCGGGAGTGGGTGGTAATGAGCGGGACCTGGCGGCCGCTTTCCAGCAGGCGGCGGATCTGGCGGACCTCGGGCCCCTTTTTCAGTTGCACGCGCTTCTCGGCGAGGCGGACGGTGGCGCTGCGGGTCGTGCCCGGTCCATGGATCGGTACCGCGACACTGCGGAACTCCGCCTCCGGCCAGTCCTCCCCCTTGAAGCCCTTGTGCCAGGTGATCACCGCAACGCCGCGCCGGGCGAGGCGCTTGAACAGTGCCGGGCTCCAGCCTTCCCGGTCGAAGACCAGCGTCAGGGCGGGCTCGCCGGCATCCGGGGCGGTGAGATCCGGCGCCTCCGGGCCCAGCATGCCCAGCTTCTCCAGCGCAGGCAGGATGTCCGCCTCCAGCGCGTGGGTCATGGTCGGATCCAGCGCCTTGTTCAGGCACAGGAAGGGCTTGCCGCCAAGCGCGTTGATCCAATAGCTCGTGGACGCGGGCAGGCATAGTTTCTGTCGCGCCACGAAGTGCTTTGGCAATTTCCCCTTGCGACCGGAATAGATCTTCACATGCCCGTCCACGCACAGCGTGGCGCCGACCTCCGGGTCCTCCTCAAGCCATCCCGCCGCCAGGGAGGATTGCCAGTTCCGCACTTGCTGCACATCCTGCCCCAGCGCCTTGATCTTGCGCCGCAGCGTCTTCACCTCCGGGCAGCGGTCCAGGCCCAGGATCGCGCCCCATTCCCCGGGCACCTGGTGCCGGAGCGCCTCCGGATTGCGCACCCGGGCCAAGACGAGGAACGCCAGGAAGAGCAGAACGGTGGTCAACCCGTAATACCCCTTGGGCAGCGACAGGAACTCCCGCGCGTGGTTCAGAAGCCCCTCCTTCAGCAGCATCGGGAGCCCGGCCAGCACCCCCCCGCCGGCAACCGCCGACAGCGGTTCCGCAAACTGCGGCCGGATCTCGCTCAGATGCCCCGTCGCGGCCAGCATTCGTCCCGTCGTGTCCCGAGCCCCACGGCCCATCGGCGCTGCCCGGTCGCGGGCGTCCCGTGCGCTTCGCTCAATCGGCGGCTCCAGCGCGTCCCGCTCCGGTGCTTCCTGCGGCGCCTCCCGCTCCGCAGGTGCTTCCGGATCCGGTTCAGCCTTCGCCGTCCCGGCCGGCATCCCACCCCCGACAACGCCTCGCCGGCGATTGTCGTTCAGCGTCCGCACCGGAATCCCCAGCCGTCGCGCAACCGCCGAGCCGCTCAGACCCGAGGTCAAAAGACGGTCCGCTTCCCGCGCCATGTCGGCATCGATTACGCTCGGACCGCGCCCGCGGCGCGGCGCAAAGAAGCTCGCCTCGCCGTCCCTCCGGAGTTGGTTCACCGCCCGCTGTACCGTCGAGCGGCTCACGCCGAGCGCCTCCACCAGGTCCGAGCGAGGGACACCGCTCTCCGCGAACTTCGCGATCCGAAGCAACTTCGCTTCGCGCTGATCGTCAGCGTGAAAATCAAACGGCTCAAGATTGGAGAAATACTCCACTCGGCCGTCCCGCCTCACGAAGGAAAAGCAGGAGTTGCCAATCTGGACCGCCTCGGCGGGTCGCATCGGAAGCGTGTTCATGAGATCCTCGGGCACCGAATAATGGGTTCATATTATTATGCCAGATACCCGCCGCTCTGTCAACCCCAAAATCCAATCATAACTCTATCAATTCAAACGATAATTCAACCCACAAGCAGCTCTCGAAAAGAGAGCGATGTCCGGACGTCTGAATTTGATGGATTGACAGGAGTTCCCCTCAAGCAGCTTGCGAGAAGCGGCTTGAGGGGCGAGCCTCTGATGTTATTCACACATTGGAGGCTGATTGATGCTGCCAGAGAAGAACCGGGTTCGCAAGGTGTGGGATTTTCTGCTCCAGATCGACAGCCGCGAGGCGTCGCAGGTTCGGAAGACGGGTTGTCGTCACTGCGGGGGTGTTCTGCATTCGGCGCATTACGGTCGCAAGCCGCGGGGGATTCCGTCGGCGCTTGCGGCAGCCGGGGAGTGTGCGGCGTTGCGGCACAGCTTCTGTTGCGCGGCGTGCCGTCGGCGGACGATGCCGGCTTCGGTGCGTTTTTTCGGTCGCCGGGTCTATGTCGGGCTGATTTTCGTTCTTCTGCCTGCGCTGTTGGGGCGAGAGGGCCCCACAGCGGCTGCGGCGGCGTGCAAGAAGCTGCATCTCAGTTTGCGGACGCTTCGGCGCTGGCGGCGCTGGTGGCAGGAGGATTTTGCCGACAGCGCGTTCTGGCGCGGTTCGCGGGGGCGCTTTGCGCCGGGGGTTGAGGAGGCGGGTCTTCCGCTGGACCTGGTGAACAGCTTCGAGGGTGTCGATTGGGCTGACCGGGTGGTTCAGGCGCTTTTGCTTCTTCGCGAATGGTTCTCGTTTCTCATTCTGGTTGAGGGAGATTCTGCGTAGGATGGCGACCCGCAGAAGTTGCATCTTTACTGATCGGTGAGGGTTGGTGCAGGCTCCCTGTGCGCATTGGGCGCGGAGAGGGAGCCTGGAGATGACGAAGACACGGGATCCGGTTGGCGGCCGCTGGGCGCGGCTGCGCTTTTCGATTGTGGGGCAATTGCTGATGGCGCCGCCGCCGCGGGGCGGTCTGAAGCACGCGATTGCGGCGCTGGCAGGGCAGGAATGGCAGCATCGGGTGAGCGGCGAGCGGGTGCGCTTCGGGGCGTCGACGATCGAGCGCTGGTATTACGCGGCGCAGGCGGCGGATCAGGATCCGGTGTCGGCGCTGGCCCGGCGCCGACGGCGGGACGCCGGACGGCAGCGGACGATCTCGCCGGCGTTGGCGGCGGCGGTGGAGGCGCAGTACAAGGCGCATCCCTCCTGGTCGAAGCAGCTCCACCACGACAACCTGGCGGCACGAGTGGAGGCGGACCCCGATCTCGGCCCGCTGCCGTCCTATCCGACCCTGGCGCGATACATGCGCACCGAGGGCTTGGTGCGCCAACCGCGGCGCAGGGGGCCGAATGCGCCGCGTCCCCGCCACGAGGTGCGCAGCTACGAGGTCTCCCGCAGCCACGCTTTATGGCACGCCGATTTTCATAATTGCTCCCGGAAGGTGCTGACGCCGTCGGGCCTCTGGGTGACCCCGAAGCTGTTTGCCGCGCTGGACGACCATAGCCGGCTCGCCTGCCACGCCCAGTGGTACCTGTCGGAGAGCGCACAGACCTACGTCCACGGGCTTCAGCAGGCGTTCCTGAAGAGTGGCCTGCCGCGCGCGATCATGTCGGACCGGGGATCCGCGGAACTGGCGAAGGAGGTGCAGGCGGGCCTGTCCGATCTGAGCATTCTGCTGTGTCCGACGGAGGCTTGTTCACCCCATCAAAACGGTAAGTCAGAGGTGGTCTGGAGCCTGGTCGAGGGCCAGCTGATGGCCATGCTGGAGGGCGTCGAGGGCCTGACGCTGAGCACTCTGAACGAGTGCACGATGGCTTGGTTCGACAGGATCTACCAGCGGCGCCACCACCAGGAGATCGGCTGCTCGCCCATGGAGCGCTTCCTGCAGAGCGAGGACGTCAGCCGGCGCTGTCCCCCGATGGCGGAGTTGAAGGCCGCGTTCCGGATCGCCGACACGCGCAGGCAGCGCCGCTCCGACGGCACCATCTCCGTGCAGGGCGTGCGCTTCGAGGTGCCGGCCGCCTGGCGGCACATGCCGGAACTGCGCATCCGCTACGCCCGCTGGGACCTGTCCGAGGTCGAGCTGGCCGACGACCGCGGCACCGGCCTGGCCACCCTGCGGCCCCTCGACAAGGCCGCCAACGCCGACCGACCGCGGCGGCGCCGCGGCCCGGCGCCCACAGAAGACGCGCCGCCGGCCGCCGACGGCCCGTCGCCGCTACTGCGCAAGCTGCTCGCCGACTTCGCCGCCACCGGGCTGCCGCCCGCCTACCTGCCCCTGGACGAGGAGAATCCGCAATGAACCGCCAGATCCTCACCTTCTACCGCCTCCGCCACAACCCGTTCTCGCCGCAGCTGCCGGTGGAAGCCCTGTTCGAGGATGAGCCCGTGCAACGCTTCTGCGCCCGCATCGAGGACCGGCTCGCCGGCGAAGGCGGCTTCGCCCTCATCACCGGGCAGCCAGGCACCGGAAAGAGCGCCGCCTTGCGGCTGCTCGCCCACCGCCTCGGCCGCGTGCCGGACCTCGCCGTCGGCGTCCTCACCCGATCCTCTTCCCGCCTCGGCGACTTCTACCGCGAACTCGGCGACATCTTCGGGGTGCGCCTCGCTCCCCACAATCGCTGGAATGGCTTCAGCGCCCTGCGGGGACGCTGGCTCGAGCATCTCCGCAACTCCCGGCTGCGCCCGGTGCTGCTCGCCGACGAGGCCCAGGAGATGCAGCCCCCGGTGCTCAACGAGCTACGCCTGCTCGCTTCCACCGACTTCGACTCCCGCGCCATCCTGGGTACCGTACTGTGCGGCGACCAGCGCCTCGGCGACATGTTCCGCTCCGAGGAGTTGATGCCGCTCGGATCCCGCATCCGCTACCGCCTCACCCTCGAGCCCGCAGACCCGCAGACCCTGCTGCGCTTCCTCGATCACCTGCTCGACGCCGCCGGCAACCCCCAGCTCATGACGCAGGGCCTCAAGGAGACCCTCGCCCGCCATGCCGCAGGCAACTACCGCATCCTCACCCACCACGCCGACGCCCTGCTCACCGCCGCCACAGACGCCCGGCGCGAACAGCTCGACGAGACGCTCTACTTCGAGGTCTTCCCCCACGCCGCCAAGCGCGGAGGGCCCCGGACATGAACGGCTTCCCCACCCGCACCCCCGGCGAGCTCGAGGCCCGCACCGAAGAGAAAGCCTGGCTCGTCGAAGCGCTCTGGAGCACGCAGGGCGTCGGCATCGTCGGCGGCGAGCCCAAATGCGGCAAAACCTTCCTCGCTCTCCACATCGCCGTCGCCGTCGCTGCCGGCGTGCCCTGCCTCAAACGCTTCCCGACCCGGGCCGGACCGGTGCTGCTGTTTGCCGCCGAGGACGCCCCCCACATCCTCCGCCAGCGGCTCGACGGGATCGCAGCCGCCAGCGGCACCGCGCTCCCCGACCTCGACCTCCACGTCATCGATACCCCCTCCCTCCGACTCGACGATCCCGCTCACCAGCAGCGCCTCGCCGATACCGTCGAGCGCGTCCGCCCCAGCCTGCTCGTCCTCGACCCCCTCGTCCGCCTCCACAGCGCCGACGAGAACGCCGTCCGCGAGATCGCGCCCATCCTCGACCGCCTGCGCCACCTGCAGCGCCGCTTCCAGAGCGCAGTACTCGTCGTCCACCACGCGCGAAAGAGTGGCGGAGCTCGACCCGGACAGGCTCTCCGGGGCAGCTCCGAGCTCTTCGCGTGGGCGGATAACGTGCTCGTCCTGCGCCGTCGCCAGCAACGCATCCTTCTCTCCTCCGACCACCGCGCCGCAGCCAACCTCCACGATCTCGGCCTCGAACTCGCAACCTCCCCCGAGGGGCCTGCCCTGCAGCTCGTCGGGCCGGAACCCACACCGACGGCACCGCCCCACACCAGGCCCCGAGAGCGCATCCGCGCCATCCTCGCCGAGGCCGGCAAACCCCTCTCCCGACGCCAGATCCGCGAGGCCGCCAGAATGCGCGCCGAGACCGTCGGCGCCGCCCTCCACGAACTCGTCCAGACCGGTGACGCCATCCAGACGCCCAACGGATACCAGGACCGCGCCGCGCTCGAACCGTTTCCAGCCCCAGGCCCCGGGGGGTGAAGGGAAACGGGAAACGGGAAACACCCCGGGACCGACCGCCACGCGCAACCCTTCCCCTCCTCCAAACAGCCCCCGAAGGAACCCCCGATGCCGCGCCGATGGACCCCCGAAGAACTCGACGCCGTCCGCACCCAGCCCCTCGAACCCATCGCGCGGCAACTCGGATACCGGCAGGATCCCCGCGACCGTGCCCGCTGGAAGCGCTCCGGGTCCGTCCTCTCCATCAACGCTGCAACCTTCTACGACCACCAGCAAGGCACCGGCGGCGCAGGCGCCTTCGACCTCCTCATGCATGCCCGAAAATGTTCCTTCGCCGAGGCCGCATCCATCCTCGTCCCACAGCCCCACTTGCCAGAACCCTGCAATCAACGCTGGTCAACCCTCCGCGAATACCTCGTCGAAGCCCGCGGCATCCCGCCCCGCATCCTCGATGCATGCAAACGACACGGAATCCTCTACGCCGACCGACGCCAAAACGCCGTCTTCCTCTGCACCAACGCTCGCCGACAAACCACCGGTGCCGAAATCCTCGGTACACGCAACCGCGAAAGGCCCTTCAAGGCAATGGCAAGAGGATCCCGCAAGGCAAGCGGGGCCTTCTGGATCCCCGCTTCAAACCAGAAACCGGATACCGTCTTCCTCGCAGAAAGTGGCCTCGACGCCCTCTCCGCCTTCGCCCTCCAGGAAACCCCCAAGGGCGCAACCGTCTTCGTATCCGCCGTCGGCGCAATGCCCTCCATCCCACCATGGATCAAAGCATGGAAACCAAGCCGTATCCTCTGCGCATACGACGCAGACAAAACCGGAGATCAAAACGCCAAGGCCCTCGAAAGACACGATCGAAGGGTCGAACGCTTCCGACCCAAAGGGGCAAAGGACTGGAACGAAATCATCCAGCGCAAGCCTCCAGCACAATAATCTTCAACAAATCCATCAAACTATACGATCAATACTCCATCCCTTACCGTGAGCGTGCTCACCGGGGCTCTCGGTTCCGCGCAAGCGGGTTTTTCTGCGGCCCCTGCGGCGGGATGCCGTGGCGCGGCTGCGGCAGGGGCGGTGACCGTTTTGGGGCCGCCGGAAGACCACGCCGGGGAAGTGGCGGAGCTTAACCGGCCTGACGTCAGCGGAGAACGCACGGCTGCTGGAGCACCGCGAACACTGGATGGGGGAGACGGAGGCACTGCAGGAGGCGCTTGCGCGAGCGGACCGCGGCAAGGCGCGGCTGGAGTCGGAGAATGCGCAGTTGCGCCGGGAACTGAAGAAGGTCAGGTCTACTCTGGACGAGTTGCTGGAGCGATTCCAGACGGCCGTGCGCACCGCGCGTCGGTTTGCGGGGATGCTGTTCAGTTCGTCGTCGGAGCGCCTGGGGGGTTCGGCCGAGACGGTTGTGTCGGAGGTGGAGCTGGATTGTCCTGCCTTTATCTGGGACGATGATCCGACCGGAGGACTGGCGGGCGGCGGCGCGGCGAACGGGGAAGCCGTGGATCCCCTTCCCGAGGAGCGCGCGGCACCGCGGCCACGCAAGCGTGGCCGCCCCCGGGGAGCGACGGGCGGCCGGAAGATCGGCAAGGACGTTCCCACGATCACCTGCCGCCTGGAGCCGGAGGAGGCTGCCTGCCCATCCTGCGGCGGCGAGCGCAAGACGATCCGGACCGAGGCCGCGGAGCGGGTGCATTATGTCCCGGCCAGCTACGTTCGGGTCGTGATCGAGCGTCCCGTGCTCGGCTGCGCCCGGTGCCGCCACGCCGCACCGGAGCAGGCACCGGCACCGGACTGGCTGATCCCCCGCGGACTGCCCACGGAAGCCTTGCTGGCGCACACCATGGCGTCAAAGTTCCAGGACCACTTCCCCTCCTACCGTCTGTCGCAAAGGCTTGCCCGCCACGGCATCCTCATCGGCGATGCCACCCTCAACAGCTGGATCGCCCGGGGCTTCGAGATCCTGCAGCCGCTCTATGACGCCATCAAGGCGCATGTCCTCAGCGCCGACCGGCTGTTCCTCGACGAGACAACGGTCAAGTTCCTCGAACCGGGCTTCGGAAAGGCCCGGACCGGCTACCTCTGGGCCGCGCTGCGCGACGACCGCACCTTCGCCGGGCCGGCGCCGCCCGCGGCGCTCTTCTGGTCCGGCCCGGGGCGCGGAAAGGCCATCCCGGAAGCCATGCTGCGGGACTTCGCCGGCCTCGCCCAGGTCGATCGCTACGCCGCATACAACATCCTCGCCGACCCCGCGCGGCCCGCCGGACCCGTCTTCCTTCAGTTTTGTATGACGCATTGGAGACGCAAGTTCCACTATCTGACGGAATCCCGCTTCCGCAATGAGGCCCTTGCGCGGATCGGCAAGCTGTTCGCTATCGAGAAGCCCATCCTGTTCAAGCCTCCCGATGAGCGCCTCCGCGTGCGGCAGCTCGAGTTGAAGCCCGCCTTCGAACAATGGAAGGCGTTCCTCGAGGCCGCCGCCAGCCGCCTGCCCGAAGCCTCGGCGGAGGCCGCCGCCATCCGATACGGCCTCGCCGACGGCGTCTGGCCGGGCTTCATCCGCCTGCTCGAAGACGGCCGCCTCGACCTGCACTCCAATCGCGGCGAAAACGCCCACCGACCCGTCAAGCTCACCATGCGCAACTCCCTGTTCGCCGGATCCGAGAATGCCATCGACATCTGGGCTCGTGCCAACACCCTGATCACAACATGCCGCCTCAACAACGTCGACCCGGAAGCCTGGCTCACCCATGTCCTGGTTCAAATCCGCGACGGGTGCAAGGATGTCGAAAGCCTCATGCCATGGCAGCCCTTCAAACCGCCGGGGGATCAATGCCTCGCCATCTGCGGAACAATCCTCAGCCCCGAACCGCACGCCGAGGGGCCTTGAGGCCCCGCCAGTCACAGACATCGAACAGCGCCGAGAACTCTACTCGCGAAAGCCGCAAAAGACCCTCCGACACCGGCGGCCAGCGGAACGAACCCCGATCCGGCCACTTCGCAACCAGCACCATCCCGCTGCCGTCGTGGAACAATACCTTCACCCGCCCCGGACGCCGCGAGCGGAACACCAGCACGACCCCCGAATCCGGTGGAACACCAAGATGCTCCCGCGCGTAGCTGCTTAGCGCCGCGATCCCGCGGCGGAAATCAACCGGATGCAACGCAAGGTAAACCGCAGAACCATCGCCGACCCCAAGCATGACAACCTCCCGGAATGCAAATGCCTTCCCAGAAGATGGTGCACTCCCCAACTCACCGAAAGCAGGGGGGGGAAATAGTCGCTTACGATGCAGCAGCAGCCATTGGTTTCGCAGTGCTCCGCGAACCGCTTCAGTTCCTCGTGATGGATGTCCGCCTTCCGGGCTTCATACAGCCGGTCGAGGAACGCTCTTTTCAGTTCCGAAACGAAGAAGCCGTATTCGTTCGCCGCGTTCCCTGCATTCTCGTCGTAGTCGTAAGGCATCAAGGCATCTCAACATGCCGAGGAAGCGGGAAAGCGTCGGCTGCGAGGCCAGGTAGCATTCATCCGCAACGCCGTGCGTATCTCGCGCCGAAGCCCGCAGGCTCGGATCGCTCCGCAGGCGGTCCGCATCGTCCTGATCCGAATGGCCCTGGGCAATCAAGAGCAAAAACGTCCGCAGAAGGCTGCCAACCGAATGCGAGACCGAACCAGGCCGACGATCATCAATCAGATGCTCCTCAAGCCATCGAACAGGCCCGGTCCGCTCCATCAACTCCCGCATTAGCAGTGCGCCCGCATCGGCGCTCACGCTCTCGTCAACGGCTTTGACGTCGATGGATCCATTGAAACTGAACGGACGGGAGCCAAGATCGGATTCACCCATGGAATCGTCCTCCGAAGTAAACGCCGGATGCTAAATCGATATATAGGACAACGAGCTAGCGTTACATGTGCGGACGCTGCTTCGCGCTTCATGAATGATCCGGGCTAATCACATTGCCGACATTCGGTTCGCTCAGATATAGTCTCGCTCGATCTCGTCGAGCGAGATCTCGTCCTGGATCCGGTTGTAGAGCTGCGTCGTGCGCGTCGACTCATGACCCGCGATCCTCGCGGCGACTTCCAGATCGCCGCCGTTCCGGAGATATTCCGTGATCCCCGTCCCGCGGAAGCTGTGC
This sequence comes from Rhodobacterales bacterium, assembly GCA_965222665.1. Taxonomy (GTDB): domain Bacteria; phylum Pseudomonadota; class Alphaproteobacteria; order Rhodobacterales; family CAZPXZ01; genus CAZPXZ01. The sequence goes on along the minus strand of CBDCUM010000012.1, from coordinate 990,313 downwards.
GCGCAGATCTCCGCGGGCAGCCCCACCTGCCGCGCCCGGCGCTTGATCATCCGGAACGCCGTAGCCCGCGTCATCCCCCGATCCTCTAACCGGTCCTGCCGGCCGACCGCGCAATTCCGGAAAAGCGGTACCTTCCGGTCCTCCCCCAGTTCCGCCGCCCCGAGATACGTGTCCACGTATTCCTGCGCCAAATGGTGCGCCGGCACCACGTTGTAGCGCCCGCCCTTCTCGTGAAGCCGTAAGAAGGAGCGCCGCACCGGCGTGCAGTAGTCAGCAGTAATCTGGAAATGGGGAAAGCCACCGCATGACCTCGAAGAATTTGGTACTCCCCAATTTTCTGCCCCATGTCTTGCGTTTTTCGGGAACAGGGCGGTTACGCTTTTATCGCCACTATAAACACCGCTTTGCCCTTTCCCGGTTGCAAGTACTGGTCGATCCGGAATCCGGCGTCCTTCAGACTGCTGACGAGTTCTTCTGCGGTGAAAAATTTTATCAGGGGAAGCAATCCCAAAAACCGCCCGATGGGAAGAACAACCCGCAGCGCCGACATCATGCCTTCGGGGCAAAAGGTGGAGGAAACAAACGCGCCGCCTGGTTTCAACATCCGGTGGGTCTTTGCGATAACGGCTTCCTTGCTTTCCAGCAGGTGCAGGATGCTATGGGCCATGACGACGTCATAGGTGGCGTCCTGGACGGATAAGTCGACGATGCTTGATTGCTCGAAGATTACGTTCTCGACATTTTCGGCTACTGCCTTGGCCTGCGCGATCTCGATCATTTTTCTCGAGATATCGACGGCTAGGATGTGCTTCACGAAAGGCGCGTGATGAATGGCCGTTGTCCCGGTGCCGCAGGCTAACTCCAGAACTTCCATATCCTGCTCCAGGTAATCTTGCGTCACCTGTAGCTTCTTCCGATAGGCAGCTTCATCAGCGACGGGTCGCTTCGCATAACCTTTCGCGTGCCGATCCCAAAAGCGACTTGTTTGAGCCATCGTTACCTCCACTAGTACCCCAACTTCATTGCATTGATGGATATAGGGACATCAACTTGATGCGCGCGTCGGCGGCCTTGAAGCGCCAGTCGACGGCGGCTTCCTGGCGATTGCGGCGTTCCTGCCAGTGCCGACTGATTTGTCGGTCGAAGGACCGACGATAGAGCAGGCCATATGCCCAAATGCGCCAGCTATCCCTATCAGATGTGAATCCGTTCGATCTCGTCCAACGAAATCTCATCCTGAACCCGGTTGTAGAGCTGCGTCGTGCGCGTTGACTCGTGCCCGGCAATCCGTGCCGCGACCTCGAGATCGCCCCCGTTCCGGAGAGTCGCGGTAGGAACGCGGGTTGCCCAGTGCCCCCCCCCCCCCGCACAGAATCCGTACGTGCGCGTTAGCGATATGCTGTACATAACATAATGCTAACCCGCGCTGCCAAGCCGGCCGGCAACGCCGCACGTCGGCGATGCGCCAAACCTCATGGCACTATCTCGTACTGGACTCGGTCCATCGACCAACGGGCTTCCCGGGTTCCCGCTTCGCCGAGCCGCGGCTTCCGCAATCGCTCGGCAAGGGCGAGCAGCCAGTCGCGGCCGTTCGGTACCGGCCTGAGATCCCGGCTCGGGTCTATGAAATCCTCAAAAGAAACCGGATCCTCGGTTACAATCGCGAACAGGCTTCCCTGACCGGCGGGCGGCCCTGCCACCAGCCGGAATCCGTAATAGGCGTTCGGAATCTCCACGGTGCGCCCGGCGCCAATCACGGCATCCTCGCCTGCCGCCTCGGAATACCGGTTTGGAAAGAGTTGTGTCACCGCGCCGTCCGCCGCCACATCCACGATCAGGAGATGGCCGGCCCGCCAGTGACATCAACAGCGCCCTCGGCGAACTGGAGGTCTGCATTGTCCATCTCGGAGACGGCTCCGCGCTGACCGTCAGCGAGCGCTTCAACCCGTTCTGCACCAACTCCGACAGCCTGCTGCAGCAGCTCGCCAGGCAAGCGATGCTGGCCGGCATCGCGCCCGTAGACACAACGCCCGCTCCAACGCCGTTGCGCTTGTTTCCCTGCCGTGTCTTCGATCCGAAGGTGTGGCAGCCAGTCTCGGTCAGGTCTGTCTTGCGCAGCAATCGACCTGGACTCCAAGTTGCCTTCCGGCCTCTGCGTTACAAACTCTGCTATTCTGCCCCCGCCGGAACGGAAGTGTGCCATGGATGCTATCTCAAGGGCATTCGATACCCACGACGCGGTCAGGCGCCTTGAAAGAGCGGGTTTCCAATCTCCGCAAGCTGAAGCCATCACGGAAACCGTCCGCCTGCTGGACGACGCTCAGCGCGATGCCCAACTCGGCCAGCTGGCCACAAAGGCCGATCTCCTCGAGCTTGAAGGACGCATAATCAAAACGATGTACGCGGCATTGTTCACAACTGCGCTCGCCACGATCGGCCTCACCGTCGCCCTTATCAAGCTGCTCTGACGCCGCGAAATTTCCGCATTTCCTTCACATCCGTCCCTCCCACTGATCACCGGTTCATCCCCGCACGAACGGAAAACACGGATCGTGAACCTGTTTTCGCCGCCCCCTGAAGGCTGCCGCTACACGATCCAGGACTATCCGCACGTATGTATGCCCGGGCACCCCGATGCACCGGCTGTCTCCCAGAGATCCTCGCCACAACCCGCGGGCACGGCGCTCGCCTCTGCCTGATCGATACCGCTCCTCACGCTGAAAGCCCCGCGCTCGAGGCCCACGATTTCGAGCCTGTCCGCCCGGACCAAAACGCCAGCCGAGGCTGTATTGGCGCGCTTCTCCGGAGACGCCGAAGTCGGCCTCCGGCTTGTTTCATACGACTTGATGGATGTCATATAACGGAAATTCAGACATCACGACACGTAACGTTGAGACAGCTTGCCAGAGCGCAACCTAAGGGGTTGAATTTCCGAGTATTTCTGAGAGAGAAATGCACCTGCTGTGAACTGCTTTCCTTTTCGAAGCTGCTGGAACTCAATGACTGGCAAAACGCGGTGACGAGTTGCCCTACGGTTCCGAATGACCTGCTGGAACGCGAACGCTTCTATTGCAAACACCGCTGTAGCCATGCCAGCACGTCAGGTAAATTGTCGGAAGTCCTGATGTCTGAAATTATATGACTCATCCCCTTCGCCCCTTCGCCGGATCCGCAAGCATCCGTGCCGTAACCACCTCACCCAACACAGAGCCCGAGCCGCAAGCAGATTTTCAGGCTCTTGCCTTCGGGCCCTTACATAACGGGATCGCCATGCCCTCATTCATCGTGCGCATGCTCAATTCTGTATGATCATCGGAATGCCTGCGGATAACTCCATGCCCAGGTTGGCACTTGGTGGACACGCTGGCATAGATAACCGGCTGTCATTTCTACGCAATTTTGTTTGTCCGGGCTCCCATGGCCCTACACATGGGCTGATTTTGTCAGCCTTTTCCCCGGTTGGTGCGCCGGTGGCTGCCGGGCTTGACGCCGATCCGCCGGGCGATTTCCGCGGCCTCGGCCGAGGGCAGGACATCCTGCCGACAGGCGATCTGGCTGGCGGCGACCTCCTGGATGGTGGTTGTGATGCGGACCCAGTTTCGCAGCCGGTTTCGGATGGACGCCCAGCAGAGGTTGTTTCCGGCCAGCTTCAGGCGGGTGCGGATCACGTGGACGGCGTGATATGCGAGGACGGCGATGAAGAGGTGGGCGCGGATCTGGTTGTCGCCCTGGTGCCAGATGGGACGCAGGCCGAGTTCGCTCTTCAGGGAGCGGAACACGGCCTCGACTTCCGTGATCTGCAGATACTGTTCGACGGTGTCCTGGAGGTTCCAGTCGAGGCGGCTTGTTCGGAGCAGGTAGGCTCCGGCGCTGGCGTCGGCTTGTTCGCGGGAGGGACGGCTGGCGAAGTGGACCGCCGTCGCGTTGGGGCCGGGGCGCTTCTTGTCCGTGCCCGGATCGCGGTCCACGTGGATGTCGTACTGAGCGGAGACTTTGGTATAGCGTTCGCGGATCCGGCCGACGCGTTCCAGCACGCGCTCGTATTTCTTCGTGCGGCCCGGCACGGTGAGGCCTTCATGCAGGCTGCACAGTTCCGCTTCGAAGCGCTTCCGCTTCGCCGACAGGATCGCATCCTCCTTCTGCTTCTTCGCTTCGCTCTGCACATAGAGCCGGAGTTCGCCGTCCTCGACGCCGAGGCTCCAGGCCTGCAGCACCTGCTTGGAGGCGGTCACCAGGTCAAGATCCGGCTCCCCCTCCGGGGGTGCCGGGCGCTTGCCGCGGTTGACGCAGATCCAGCCGTATCCTTGCTCCCGCAGCCAGGCGAGATTCGCCTCCGTGGCGATGCCCGCATCCATCACCACGGTGGGCTTGGGCTGGTCCGGACTGCACTCCTCGCGCAGGCGCGCGATGGCGTCCGCCAGCGTGCCGCATTCGGACACGTTCCCCGGCAGGATCTCGCAAGCCCGCGGAAAGCCGGCACTGTCCAGCATCAGCGCCGTTGTGACCAGCGGGCAGTCGTTGCGCCGTTGCTTCGAGCGTCCCCGCCGGCGCAACGCGCCGTCGGCGAGGCCGCAACAGTGGGCATTGGTCAGATCGTAGAGCACGATCGCGTCCGGGATCCCGAACAGCGCCGATTCCTGCTGCCGTAATCCTTGCTGTAGCGCCTTGCGGTGTTTCCAGAGGAGATAGCAGACGCGGTAGAGTGTCTTGCGCGACAACGCCCGCTGGTCCGCTTCGAGGCCGAGCAGTTCGGGCAGAGCACTGTCACACTGCAGCCATCGGCTGGCCTCCCGTTCGCTGGAAGGGTGGATCATCCGCGCCGCGACAATCGCCGTGGCGATGCGCGCATCCCGCAGGCTGAGCCCACATCCCTTGAGGATGCGCTGCAAGCCCAGATCCTCCAGCGCCTGGAGACAGACCCGTTCCGCCCCGACCGACACCGGGTCCTGGTGCTCCATACTGTCGAGATCCACCCTGACGACCGCCGGGTCCTGCTTTTCGGACAACCCCACGCCCTTCGCCCGCAACTGCCGCGCCAGGCGTTGCGCATGCTGCTCTACGGTCTCCGGCTCGGGAAACAGCGCTTGCCGCCCGGCCAGGATCTCCTCGGTCCGCTGTGCAATGCGGAGCCACAGCTCCCTCGGCACGTCCCAGTGGGTGCCGAGGTTCAGCAGCGTCTGCTGCCGGACCCGGCCGTCGACGCGGACGTTGCGCACCAGGCGGTGGGACTTGCGGGCCTGTCCTGCCTTGTCGGTGTAGGTCTTGGTCGCCTTGATGAACACTGCCGCCTCCGCTGCCGTCCATCGGGCAGGTTAGCCGGGCGCGGCGGCGGGGCAAGGGGGCGTTAGAAAAACCTGGCCCTACACGACTGAATTCACGAAATCGTTCATATCTTCCAGAACTATTGTCATATCAGTAAGTTAAAGTAGGTTAGGCGCCGCGGTCGGTACCATTTCGAGTCCCGGCGGCACGCCGACATTGGCTAAAATCGAACCATTTTCGATAAAAATCGGCGAAGTGCGGCGCCGCAGCGCCCGTCCGAACCAGACAAGTGCCAACTTGGGCATGAACGCTCACTTGTCCCTGAAATTCGACAAGTCATGAGCCGCTCGAATCATTCTTGCTCTCCTGCCCGGTTTGTTTCCTTTGTCAGCCATCGAAATTCACGGGAATGTCCCGTTCTATGTTGAAAGAGGCCGGATTGCCGCTGCGGTGTGTTCATTAGGCCGACCTTGCCTGGTGGTCACGGGCGGTTCGCGAGTTGGCCCGATGAGTCGCAAGGGAGGCCTTGAGGCTGGACAGTTGTCGGTGTGCCTCGAGACGGCGCAAGCCCTTCTTCGCTTCCAGCATTCCCGCGCCCGTCCATCGGAGTGCCATCCGGGCTTTGCCCTTGACGTGACGGCACACCTGGCGGACGACACTGTAGATGCTCTCGATCCTGTTGGTACAGGCGAGTGATCGTCGCAGCTCTGGATGCAGTCACAGGCGGGGCACGGTGAGGATCTCGTCGAGGCCCTCCAGGATTGGGGCCGGAGGCGCGCGGTGCCTCCTGCTCCAGGCGCCGGGCGAGATTGCGCAGAAGGCGTTTGGCCTTCCGGGCATCGTCGAGTTCCCTGGCTTACCGATTTAACCACCATCCCTCACGTTCATGAGATCAACTCTGCCTATCTCCACCTCAATGCCCTTCCGGGTTTGCGGTGGATACCAAATAGGAAGCGTGTCTGGCGATATGTTTCGCCAGAAAAAGATTTGCCGCCGTTCTTCGGTTTCCCATGCGCGATCTGGCGGAACACGGGTAAGCACGAATATTTCTGGTACTCTGCCTCGTGCCAGCATCGCCCGAATTCTCCGATGAACCGGGGCCGAGCTTTTGGCTAATGCCGCCTCAATGTGTTCTCGTACTCTGATTTCTCGTCTCTTATGGGTCTTTCCCACATAGAATAACGTGCAATGTCACCAGAATCGTGGTGCAATGTCACCGGATTTTGCATGTGATCATAGGGATCAATAAGTCCGTAAATTAGCCATCTTCCAACGCGCGGCTCTGTTCCATTTCGTGGCGGCATTAGAGGCGGCACCAAAATTCCGACATCGCAGCGCTTCCCACCTGTCAGCCGCCGCGCCAACTCCCCTGTCGCAAGCTCGCCCCGACAAGCGCTCAGCACTTCCGCCAGGGGGAACCGCAAATCAACTCAACTTCGGCTCGGAAACAAACCGCTAAGACAACAGCAAGGCACGCCTTACGGCCTCCGGCTCCTTCTGGATGACACGCAGGAGCGTTGCCGCAGGACCGCTAACGCGCCGCGTGCCTTGTTCCCACTTTCTGTAACCGGACAGGCTCATGCCCATCAGCGGAGCCATTTGCGCTTGTGTGAGCTTCGCCTGCTTGCGAGCCTCGCGCGGGGTCAACGGAACATGAACGATCGCGGGGCCTTCACCTTGGGCGTGCGCCAAAGCCTCTTCGAGGGACTGGATCAGGTCATTGCCAAATGCGTTCATTTCCTCTCCTTTCCGGTGGCCTTGATCGCCGCCGCAAGCGTGGCAACAGTGCGTCGTTCCGTCGGCGTCAGGTCAGACCTCGCGGACTTTGCGTAAGCGAGAAGCAGGTAGATCGGCACGCTGACACCACCGTAGTAGTAGATCACCCTTGCGCCGCTCCGCTTGCCTTGACCTGAATCCGTGAAGCGCAGCTTTCGGACACCGCCCGTCCCCGGAATCTGATTTCCCGCCAGCGGGTTCTCCGCCAGAAATTCGATTAGTTCGCACTTCTCGCCCTCGCTGAACAGCTTGTCGGCTTAACGCACGAAGGTTGGGGTCTCGGCGATTGTCTGCATTGGGCACAATATAACCCAATGGGGCATACGCGGCCAGAGCGGACTGAGATCGGGTTGGAGGATGTACGGGCTTTTCGACAACCCTTCCGTTAACTCTCCCGGAAATCCCTTGAGACAGAAAGCTCCGCCTAGTCGTCAACAGGCCGTTCTCGACTGCGGCGGTTCGCTATTTCCGGTTTCCTGGGGAAAAGGTGCTAGGAGCCTGTCGGATTTACTCTGGGGGGGGGGGGGGGGGGGGGGGGGGGGGCGCCGGCATGGCCATGTCTCAGCTTTGCCGCAGCCAGCGGCCGGGCCGAGCTTTGTCGTCTCTTGGCCAGTCCTGCCCTGGTAGCCACTGCACTATCAATATATAGTGTTCCAAGAGCTGAAGATTGTGGAAGAGGTCTGCTGATGTCTCGGGATTTCCGTAGGACGGATCGTGAGACGCCGTGGCTCTTGCCGCCGTCGCTGCAGGACTGGCTGCCGGAAGGTCATTTGGCGCGTTTCGTGGTCGATATTGTGGAGCAGCTCGATCTGAGCGAGTTGACCTCTGACTATAGTCGCGGCGGCAAGCGAGCCTATCATCCTGCGATGCTGCTTTCGCTGCTGTTTTACGGCTATGCGACCGGGATCTTCTCAAGCCGCAAGCTGGAGCGGGCGACGTATGAGTCAGTTGCCTTCCGCTTCGTCGCGGCGAACCTGCATCCGGATCACGACACGATTGCAGCCTTTCGCAAGCGGTTTATTGGGCACCTGGGAGGCCTGTTCATACAGATCCTGATGATGGCGCGGACCCTGGGGGTGCTGCAACTCGGGAATGTGAGTCTGGACGGTACCAAGATCAAGGCCAACGCCAGCAAGCACAAGGCGATGAACTGGGACTACGCGAACAAGCTGGAACAGCAGTTGCAGGAAGAGGTTGCAGCGTTGCTGGCCCGGGCGGAGCAGGCGGACGAAGCTGAGCCGGACATCGGGCTGGACATTCCGGAGGAGTTGAAGCGGCGCCGCGATCGCCTTGATGCGATCGCTGCGGCGAAGGAAGAGATCGCGCAGCGGGCGGCGGAGCGGCACCGGGCGGAGATGGCGGCCTACGCGGAGAAGATGGCGGCCCGCGCGGCGAAGGAGGCGGCGTCCGGCCGGAAGCCGGGCGGTCGCCCACCGCAAGAACCGCAACCGGGCCCGCATCCGAAGGACCAGGTGAACTTCACCGATCCGGAGTCGCGGATCATGCCGTCATCAGAAGGCTTTGTGCAGGGGTTCAACGCTCAGGCGACGGTTGACAATGGCTCCCACCTGATCGTGGCGGGCCATGTAACGGATGCCTGCAATGACAAGCAGCAGATTGCCCCGGCGCTGGAACAGCTGGCGGCGGTGGAAGCGGTGATAGGCAAGCCGGAAGGAATCCTGGCCGATACCGGCTATTTCAGCGCCGACAACGTGGAGCAGTGCGAGATGGCCGAGGTGACGCCGTACATCGCGTCAGGCCGCGACGCGCACAACCAGCCGCTGGCGAACCGGCGGGCCCCGGCGCCAGAGCTTCCTGTCGATGCAGACCCAACGGCGAGAGCGAAGCACCGCCTGAAGACGCCGGAGGGCAAGGCGATCTATTCTCGGCGCAAGGCTACCGTGGAGACGGTATTCGGGATCATCAAGGAGGTGATGGGATTTCGACGTTTCCATCTGCGGGGACTGAGCGCGGTAAGTGGGGAATGGACGCTGATCAGCCTGGCATGGAACCTGAAGCGGATGCACGCTCTCGCAAGCTGAGCAAGAAGAGAAAAATGCTCTCACCCGGCCCGAAACAGTGCCCTCGCAGGGCCCAAAACGGCCCTTGGGGGTAAGAGAGCCACCCCGTGCAACCGAACCGCCCTGGAAATCCCCCCAACCCTGAGCCGGGACCCGGCGCGCTCGCGTGTTGCCTCGGCCGGAATCAGCGCGAAGGCTTCCCTTCACGCCAATTCTGGGTCAAACCCGACAGACTCCTAGAACCGCGGCCCCAGGTCCCGCTCGGCCACACGGACCATTTCACGGCGAAGGGATGCCGCTTGCGAGACTGCATTGACGGCCCAGTCCGGGCACCGGTCCGCCGTCCAGGTTTGTTCCCGGGTAATTACAGCGACTCCGCGATGCGGCCCCTGCAAACCCCTGTTGTCATAGAGATACGCATCATGCGACCGCACGATCGCCAGGGGCAGGTTGGCCAGCGACCGCGAAAAACGTCGTCTTACGTCCTCTTCCGGCACGTGGTGGCCACCCTGCGCGACGCGACTCCGAACTCGGGATACGGCCTCGTCCGAGGAACTCACGCATACGTAGTGCAACAGAACGTCGTATCCAGCCAGTCCGGCGGCCTCCATCAGGCGGAGCGGCCCCCGACCGGCCAAGGTGGTCTCCACAACGAGCGAACGCCCGGCGGCAAGCGCCGCCTGCTGCCTTCGCAGCGCCTCACGCGCCGCCGCAATCTCCAGCCCGTCGGTCGCACCCGAGCCCAGGCGAGTCGCGATGGCATCCGGATCAATTACTTCGCGTTCGCCAAAGGTACCAATGCGAGTCAGCGTTGATTTGCCGCTGCCGTTTGGTCCGGCAACAATCACCAGCGACGCCATCGGCGAGTGAGCTGGCTTGTCAGATCAAGAGCCGCGAGCGACGCTCAACGGGATCACCCGGTCTCCGTCTTTGGTTCTCTCAATGCAGGTCCCATCGTCCTCGAAGCCGTACAGCGTCCCTCCGGCCTCGACCTGCGCTGCAAGATCCGCTTTCACTTTCTCGCGCCATCCCTCTGTCATCTGGCTCTTTCCGCCAGCGACCAATGACTCGAACGTAACCTCGGGCCCCGCGTTCGCCTGCCGCTTCGCCCCGGAATTCCGTTGCTCGTCAGGGCGTTCCTCCAGCACCGCCTTGGTCCGGGCGGTAACCGCCGCGACAGTCAGTCTTCCGGCACTGGTTTCCTGGGCCATCGTACGCCTCCTCAAAACTCCAGGTTCCGTTTCACAGACCATCATACATGCAAAGTGTCAAGGTCCAAATCCGCGTCCTCGACCGGGTCGTATTCCAGGAAGCCCTCTTCAATTATTAACTTCCGGTTTTTCCGCTCTCGCTCGGCCTAGAGGCGTTGCTCCTCCGGAGTTTCCTCGGGAACCGGGTCGCAATCAAGCGCCTCCGGAAGGCCGTTGATCGCGAGTGACATCCGGGCAGCCATCACTTCATCCGCCAGCGACTTATCAAGCACGCCCTCGCGAGCCAAATCGCTGATCACCGCGCAGACAGAGGCGGCGACCCGCACCTCGACATTCCGGGCGGTGCTAGTGCCTCAACGTCTTTGAATTGATGGATTTGAACAGTTCAACTCGACGCGCTTGCCGGCTGCCGCAAAGCTCCGGTCGACAGATTTGTTGTGAGGATTGCGCCCCTCCTGTGGCGTTGTGGTCTCGCGGCAGGCACTGCCGCGAAAGTCCCGCGGTCCCGATCACCACCATATCCGGCAAGCCATCGCGCTTCAGAGCGTAGTGGACTTCCCGTTGCTGCCCGATGCGCAGTGCGTGCCGCGGCTTCCGACCGCACAATCCCGGCGCAGCCGGCCTCCGGCACGCCTATCGGCCTTTCAGCGAGCACCTCCATTCCGGAAGACGTCGTCAAGCTTCCGCGCATCGAACAGGGCATCCGCCCACGTATCCAGATCCGACAGCGGCGCCGACCTGACCTTCACCTCCACGCCCTCGGGAATGGCACCGAATCGCTGTCGAAACAGGCGAAGCAGAAGATCCGCTCTTCCTTCGGCCTTCCCTTCGGCCTTCCCTTTGGCCTCGCCTTCGGCCTTCCCTTCGGCCAAGGCTTCCAGAATCAGCGGTTGCGTGATCAGGTCCATGTCGATCTCCCTGGCTTTCAGACCCGCGTCGAGCGCCAAGTCGCGCAGCGTCTCCTTCATCATAGCGGATGTCGCCAACGCGTAGGAGAGCACGTATTCCAGCGTCCGCGCGTCGATCCGGCGGCCCGCCAGGTCCGTGCTCCAGATCCGCCGCAGCTCATCCACCGGGTACGGTGTCCGGCAGGCGATGTTCATCATGCCGACCATGGCGCGGGATACAGGCTCCCGGGAGAGCGCCTCGTAGGGGATCCTCCGGGTGATCCGCGCGAAATACCCTTCAACCCAGGTCAACTGCCGCACGATGTCGACCGCACTGCCGGTTTCGTCAATGGCTCCGGGCAGGTTCCGCGAGCGCCTCCTTGTGCTGAAGACGAACGGAACGGCCCAGGGCATGTCCTTCCCGGCGAATGGCGCCTGCAGCACGCGCAGGCTGGCGGCCACCTGTCCCGGCGTGCCGGGGCTCGGACTCGAACTGTGCTCGATCGGGGTCACGGCATTCGGCTTGTCCAGGGTACCGCCAACCAGGTACACCTTGTCCGTGCGGAGCTGCCTGAGGTTGCCGCGCACCAGCGACGGGTCGATGGGGCGCGCGGGTTCGCCCTCCAGCATCCAGCGCAGCGCATTCGGCCAATGGGCGTGGATCAGCGCCTTGGCGCGCTCGCTGTCGCTGAGGATCGCACGGAAGAACGCGTCATGACAGTGGCGCGTGATGTCGTGGAGTGCGCTTGCATCGGGCTGGGGCATCGCCGGCATGGCTCCTGGCTGCGATCGGGAATGCCCTGCCGGCGGCACGGCGCCCGGGCCGGGTCGAGCCTTGCGGCCCGGTCAACGCGGCGCAACCCGGAGGCGGCCCTATTCCGCCGGGGCGGCCCTATTCCGCCGGGGCGGCCGGTGTTCGTTGAACCTTGCCGGTACAGCCACAGGCCGCATGCCGCACAAACACTACTCGTGGAACGAACCCGAGAACAGGCGCCAGCACTCCCGGCGCAGGCAGACCTTAAGGCCCGCCACGCTGAACCCGGCCTCGGCACCAACCAAAACGCATGCGCAATCGCTGCCATCAATCCCGCCCTCACCGGCGCTCTCAGCGCCGAGGTCCCGTACTGCATGTCGCGAACCATCGAAGAGTGGATCATCACCATCCAGGACGCCCTACCGAAGAATCTGCGCAACGCCCCCGAATGGCGCCAACTCCTGCCTCTCGCTGTCGGCACCGGCCGCAGCCGCGAGCCCCAACGCCTTTATAGGCGGCAGGAAGCGTCCCTTCCGGGCGGACCGGATAGTGTGCGCGAGGTCGCGATCGTCCCGGTTCTGCCGGGCGGCCCAGTCGAGGTAGTCGTGCGGAATCTCGCTCCAAAACCTCCCACGATGCTTGCCGAAGGGAACGCGGAGCAGGAGCGCGGGCTGACGGGTCGCCCAGCCGACTCCAGCGTACGCAGGACTTCGTCGTCGGTCGGGAAGCGGTGCTTTCGCATTGCAGGAGGAGCTGGGTCTTGACGTGATCGAAATGGTCATGCGGACCCAGTCCGCTTGAGCGGGCAAGGCGGGTGAACGTGTGGATGTGGGACCCGGGTTGGAGAGCGCAAACGGCGCGGCGCACCAGGTAATTCTCCACCGTGCGGACAATCTTCGCGAATTCCGACTTTTCGAAGCAGCCGCGCGCGCATTCCTGGTAGAGCCGGAGCAGCAGTGGGAGCGCAGGCTCGGCCCTGAGCTCCAGAAGACGCTGGAAAGCCTGATCCAGTTCGGGGTCCCTCGCCTATGCCGACATACGTCTTCATTATGGAGAGATGTAATAATGTTTGATAAGACGTCAAGTCTGCTGCAGTAGCCCTTTCCTATGGGGTTTCGCGCAGGAGCGCCGCCAGACCGGCCAGGCCGATGGCCTCGACGCCGTCGCCCTTCGGATACCGGTCCGTTCCCGAATAAACGAGGAAGGAGCGCTCCGGCCCGAGGTCCTGGCGCGCGTGGTGGAAACCCCTTTCGAGTTTCGGCGCCAGGCCGCGCTTGATCTCGACCGCCCACAGCTCCCCGCGCGGCATTTCCAGCACCAGGTCGATCTCCGCGCCGGCGGCCGTTCGGTAGAACCATGCCTTCGCCCGCTCCGGCGCCGCGCCGATCAGGGTCTCCAGCGCGAACCCCTCCCAGCTTCCGCCGGCGACCGGGTGGCCCAGAACCGCATCCCGGCCTTCGAGACCGAGCAGCGCGTGGACGATGCCGCTGTCGCGCAGATAGACCTTCGGCGATTTCACCAGGCGCTTGCCGACATTGGCGTGGAAGGGAGGCAGGCGGCGCACCAACAGGAGATCGACGAGCAGGTCGAGATACCGGGCGACCGTCGCGCCGCCCACGCCCAGTCCGCGGGCGAGATGGGCGGCGTTGAACAACCCGCCCTGGCCATGGGCCAGCATGGTCCAGAAGCGGCGCAGGGTTTCCGCCGGCACGCGCAACCCCAACTGCGGGATGTCGCGCTCCAGGTATGTGCTGATGAAATTCTCCCGCCAGATCGCGCTGGCGGCGTCGCTCTTGGCGAGAAAACTGTCGGGAAACCCGCCCCGGACCCAGAGTTTCTCTCCCGCCTCGGCACCAACTTCGAGCAGGTTGAACGGGGGCAGTTCCACATAGGCGATGCGGCCCGCCAGGGACTCACCCGACTGCCTGAGCAGGTCGCCCGATGCCGAGCCCAACAACAGGAACCGGCCGGCCCGAAAGCCCCGGCGGCGCCCTTCGTCGATCAGGCCGCGAAGCGACTGGAACAGGTCCGGCATGCGCTGGACCTCGTCCAGGATCACCAGCCTGTCTTCATGCGCGGTCAGGAAAAGCGCCTGGTCGGACAGCTTCTCGCGGTCGGCAAACGCCTCGAGGTCGAGATAGACGCTGGCGCGCTCTTCGGCGACAAGCATGGACAGCGTGGTCTTGCCCGTCTGGCGCGGGCCGAGCAGCGCCACGGCCGGGAACTGATCCAGCCTGGAACGAACGAGAGGCATTTTCTGGCGCGGAATCATCCTTGCTATTATGCCAGCTATTAGTAGAAATGCAAGGATAAGGTCGCTTTGTCGTGGAGGCAGCGATAGATCGTTGCGACATGGACATTGAAGGTACCTGCGGGTCTCCAAGGACACCCAGGACCTGGAGCTTTCACGAGAAGGCGGTTGAAGAGGGCAGGTTCTACGAACAGCGCTTCGCGGAGGATCTGTCCAACAAGGTGTTTGGACAGGTCTTTCCAGACCTTGCGCGTGCCATCGTGGAGGCCGCTCCGCAGACGGATTTGCGGGAAGTGCGGGACGGGGCGCTGATCCTGCTCACCCGAATCGAGCCGCTGCGGTCGACGACGTTTTTCGGTCGTCGTCTGACCCGGCAGCAGATTTCCGAGATCCAGACGACGGTTGCAGCGTTTCCGTCGCTGAGCCGGCACGAGCTTGGGCAGACGGTTTGCGAGCAGTTGGGCTGGCGCACGGGAACGGGCACGAACCGGATCCAGCTCTGCCAACGGCTTCTGGAGGAACTGGAGCGGCTGGGCCTCCTGGTGTTGCCGGCGAAGGATGCGTCCTATGCGCGGGGTCCGCGCAAGCCGATTGAGAAGAGCCAGCGGACGGAGAAGCAGCCTGCGATTGCGGAGCCACTGGGGGAACTTCTGCCATTGCAGCTTCGCCTCGTGCTGGACGAGGACGAGGTCTCGGAGTGGAACGAGTTTGTCGACCGCTGGCACTATGCCGGTTTCCGCCACCCTCTCGGTCCGCGGCTGCGCTATTTCGTGGAGGATCGGCACGGGCGCAAGCTGGGTTGCCTGCAGTTCTCGCAGGCGGTGGTCTCGCTGCCCTGCCGGGACGCGTGGGTCGGCTGGCCGGAGGACGGGTGGAAGGCGCATCTGGAGCGGGTGGTGGGCAACACGCGGTTTCTGCTGTTTCCGTGGGTCGAGGTCCGGAACCTGGCTTCCAAGGTGCTGTCGATGGCGGTGCGGCGGCTGGCCGATGACTGGGAGCAACAGCACGGCTGCCGTCCGGTATTGGTAGAGACGTTTGTGAATTCGAGCCGCTTCGATGGCGCCTGCTACCGGGCGGCGAACTGGCTCGATCTCGGCGAGACCCGGGGCGGCAAGGGGAAAGCGCCCAAACGGGTCTACGTCTATCCGCTGAGCGCGGACTTCCGGGAGGTTCTCCTGCATGGCCCGCAACGCACTGCGCCGCGGCGCAAGGCGAAGCCACGGGCGGCGCCCCGGCTCGCCGCAGACGACCCCTTCCTGCTCGCCTGGCAGGAACTCGTCGGCGCGGCAACCGCGGCTGCGACGGCCCACGACCGTGTCTGGCAGCTCCGGCGGCGGGTCATCAACACTCTGCTCGTGGTGCTCTTCGTCTATCGGCTGATGTTCTCGGGCAACGGCTACACGGCGACCCTTGCCGCGCTCTGGGAGCAATGCCGGGCTTGCGGCATTCCGCTGCCGCAGGCCGAACCCGTCGCTGCGTCGAGCATGAGCGCCGCCCGGGCGAAGGTCGACGAAGCCATCTTCAAGAACCTGCACGCCGAGATCCTCAAGCGTGCCGAGAGCTCGCAGTGGAAGGGGCACAGGGTCTTCGCGGTCGACGGCTCGAAGATCAACCTGCCGCGCCCACTGCTCCGCGCCGGCTACCCCCTGCCGCAGGAACGGGCCCACTATCCGCAAGGCTTGCTGAGTTGCCTCTACGAACTGGCCCCGAAACTCCCCATCGACTTCGACCTGCATGCCCACGGCGATGAGCGCGCCGCCGCGCTCGCCCATCTCCCCGCCATGGCTGCAGGAAACGTCGTCGTCTACGACCGCGGCTACTACTCCTACCGGATGCTGCTGGCGCATGCGGAGCGGGGCGTGCATCCCCTGTTCCGTCTGCAGAGAAATGCCGGAACCACATTCGACGACTTCATCGCAGGAAGCCGGCAGGATGAGCTCATCACCATCACACCGGGACCCGATACGCTTCGCCGTCTGGGCCGGAAGGATCCCGAGGCCGTACCCAGGCCCATCCCCCTGCGGCTCGTCAAATACGTCCACGGCGGAACCGAGTTCCATCTCGCAACCACTCTTCTCGACCGAAGCCGATACCCGGTCCGGGAACTCGCCGACCTCTACCATGACCGCTGGGGCATCGAGGAGTTGTACAAAACCTCAAAGTGTGGCTTCGAACTGGAGAACTTCCACAGCCGATCCGAACGCGGCGTGAAGCAGGAGATCTTCGCCCACTTCAACCTCATCGCCATGACCAGGCTGTTCACCAACTTCGGCGACGCCATGCACAACTCGCAATCGCCCCCGGATCCCCTGCCGGAGAGCCAGGCAAACTTCAAGGCAGCCTTGTTCGCCGTCGCCCGAAACCTCGAAGGCCTCATCCTGCGGCAGGCGGCCATGATGCACAACGCAGTGCATCAGGTCCTCGCTTGTGTCGAAACCGCAAGGCAGCGCCTACGTCCAAATCGATCCTGGCCACGACGCTCCCGAAAACCCCTCGGCAAATGGCAGAAGGGACGAGACTCCGCAGCTGCAGTCTGAGTGCCAGAGCAACCGTCCCACCCAATTCGGGCCTGGCAGAACTGCGATTCCTTAAGCGAATGCCAAAATTTCCCTAAGCGAATGCCATTGGTCGGGGAAGAGCCTGCGGAAGTCCGGACGATCCGGAGAGGGATGCCGGCTGGCGGGCAGGTCCTGTCGCTGGCGGAAGTGCGGAAGATCCAAGCCGCTGCCTGCGACATCGCCCGGTCTTCCAGTAAGTCCTGCCGACCGACCGCGCAGCTCCGGAACAGCGGCCCCTTCGGTCTTCCCCCTTATCGCCCGTAACGTGACATCGCCTGGTCAACCGCGAGTGACACTGCGATAAAGACCACAGCGTAAATCCCGATCTCAAGCCACAGTGGGATTATTTCCATGAACGCAATTAGCTTAAGCGCGACAAAAGCACAGGCAGCACCACTAACCCCTGGCAAGAATCGAAGCACACTCTTCTCCCTATTGATAACCGCACGACGGTAGCCTGCAAAACCCAGCTCAGATATCTATCCGCTCGATCTCGTCGAGCAAAATCTCGTCCTGGACCCGATTATAGAGTTCATAGAATTGCGTGTGCGCGTCGACTCCTGGCCGGCGATCCGCGCCCCAACCTCAAGGTCGCTGCCGTTCCGGAGGTACTCCGTAATCCCGGTCCCCCGAAAGCTGTGCGCGCAGATCTCCGCGAGCAGCCCCGCCTGCCGCGCCCAGCGCTTGATCATCCGAGGAAGGTGAAGCCGGAGCAGGGCGCCGTCGGCGGCCGGGGATCGTCTCCCGCAGCATCGGGGAAAGGGAAGGGAGGCTGTCGAGGTCATTTCCGGTGATGTCGCCGTTGGCCCGGGTTTCCTGGCTCCTGGCAATGTCCAGGATGGTACGGAGGGGCAGGTCGGGTTCCAGTGCCTGGATGAGTTGGATCAGGATCGACCAGCCGGCGACGGCCGTATTGCCGGGCGCCTTGAGGAGGTCGAGCAGGGGCCGGGCGGCGAGCGCGCGGTCGTCTGCAGTCGGCAGGGAGCGCAGGAACGCCAGGGCCTCTGTAGCGGACACAGGACAATCCCATTCTTTTTTCGAGGTTGATTCGGTCTCGTGGGGTCTGAACATCTCGCTTTATGCATGCTAATGGGAAGGCATGCTTGGATTGCCCCAGAACCCCTTGGTGGGGGATGTTGAGATACGGCTTGCGCGGCCGGAGGAACGCCTCCGCTGGGACCGAAACCGAAAGGGCTCCCGGCATCTGCGCGCTGCCTTCGTCGAAGCAGCGCATGCTGCCGCAAGAACCAGGAACTGCCAGTTCGCTAGCTTCAAGAGGACCGTCGCAGCACGGCGAGGCAGCAAGCGGGCTCCGGTCGCCACCGCGCACAAGATGACCAGGATCCTGTACGTGATGCTGCGCGACGCCGTCCCTTATCGCGATCCCGTTATCGACTATGAGAAGTTGACGGTCGGTCGAAACGCGTCCCATTGGCCGCGCCAGCTTGGCCAGTTCGGCATTATCGAGCCCCGTGATGACGGAAGCCTCCGCGTCAACCGGGGCCGCGTTGAAGACAGCACTACGCGCGACATGGCAACAACACCCAACCGGACTTCGCCAGGGGTTGACGACCGGAAAGCTTGCCTGCGCCTGCAGACCATGTTGAACCGCAACGCAAAATACTGCGCATCCGCCAGGTCCCAGCCCGGGAGCGATCTTCGCGCTGAACCCGGAACAGCGAGAGCATATTCACGGCAAAACCACCGAAACAGGCCTGCCCGACCACAGCCTGCGCACCCTGCTCCAGGATCTCGGCAACCTGACCTGCAATGAAGCCACCCCGCCCCGCCAGCAAGAACCCCTTCACGATCATCGCCCAGCCGGCACCGCTGCAGGCCGAAGCCTTCCCGCGGCCGGTTGTGGATCCAAGCAAAATGATTCCAGTACCGTTGCACCCCTGAAACCCACTAACTGCTTGACAGATAAGGGTACCTGCGCGCAATCAGGGCGAATTACCGGCTAGCGCTGGATGTCTACCTCACACGCACTGGAACCCTGCCTGCCGCCACGTCGCACCACCCATGTTCCTCGTCGCATTTCGCCAACTACTTCGCCGCCAAAGTCCGCCTGCCCCCAAGGTTCAGGCTCGACTCGCCGATGCATGCTGTCTCCGGCATTTCGCCATACCTGTTCAACAGTCCCTTTCGCCGAGAATCCAACGCCCAGTCCACCCAGTTCCGGTTCCCGCTCTTGTTAAACCAATTCACTACCTGACTTGGGCTTACCTGCCAAATCATCTCTCGCAACCACGTGCATCATCTGGGTCGAGCTCCAGAAGCGCCCGTATGACGCGTGCGATTGCCCATGCGGTCATGGTGGTCGTGGCTACTAACAATTGTTTTCTTGCTTCGCGATGCATACACTGTGGCAACGGATCCGCACTATGAGCGCAAAACTCCGTTAGATTTGGATTTGAGGTTCCGTCGCTGAGGGGTTTGGGTGCCCTAGCGTAGCGGGCAAGTCCGGGATATTGAAGAGCTTTCCCATGTGTCTGGGATATTTCTGCGCGGCGTTTCGCGCGTCTTTTGCGTCCTTGCGGACTTGCCCCCTGTCGATGCAAGCGAAGCGCTTCGCCAAGGTGGTTTCTCCGTTCAGAATGATCTCCATATAGTGAGAGCTCTTCAGATTCTTCACCAAGGGCGCATCGGCGAGCATGGCGGTCAATCTGCGCGCCAATGCGCAGGTACCGCTTCTCCTGCGGTCGTCTCGTTTCAGGTCTCGGAAGAATTGCTCCATGAGATTGTTGGTGCGTTGCGGTTGAATCTGAACGCTTCCGTGAGCGCAATGAACGGTTATCGGGTCGGCAAAGAGCTTGTCCTGGTATTTGTCGATCTGTCGGACCATTTTCCCGTAGGTCTTGTCGGTGTCCGCGAGATGCCTGATCGCTCTGCTGTTTCGGAAAGCGGTCACCTTCTCCCGGATGGTTTGGAGATCCGTTTCGCCCGTGTCCTTGAGGCCGCCCTTGGTGTCTGGCAAGGCGATGCGCATCGCCTCGCGGAACTGTTCGAACACGATCATTCTGTGCTGCATCAGCGTCGCGATGTGTGACAAGTCCGGGTCCTTCAGGACCTGGCGCAGCGATGGAAGGGTGATCGTGCTGGCCATGGGTCCCGGCATTTGCGTCTTGATCTTTTTGAGAGCGGGCCAGGCATGCGCCAAGCGCTGATAAAGATTGAAATGAGGCCGATCGAAGGGGAATCCCAAGCCGTTTCCCTGGCTCTTGGCTTCCACAATCCATGCCGCGATCAGATAGGCTTCCACCGCTGGCGGCGGCCTCATCCCCTGCCGCTCCGCCTCGCCGGCGCGCAGATAGCGATGGAGGCTGCCAGTGTATTCCTGGTTGTTGTCAATGGCTGCCTTGAGTTCCCGCACCATGTTTCGCAGGGTTCCTCGAACGTTGTACGTCCTCAGGCGCCGCCGGATGGCGTTGTATGGGTCGGCCATCAAATCCTTGCCGATGTCTCTCAGGAAATGGAAATGGCAGACGGTGCCGGGAACTGCGGGAAAGACCTGTGCAACAGACTTCAGGATGGCGGTGCCCATGTCGTGAACCAGAGCAATGGGGTCCCCGTAGGCCGCCCGGACATCCTGGAGGAACGGAATGATCTGGTCGGAGTTTTCTGAAGGGATCTTGATGTTTCCGAGCACGATGCCGGACAATTCATCGATCGAACTCATCAGATGTGGGCTGTTTCCCTCGCAAGTGCCATCGAGATGCAGGATGTACCCGCCCCGCGACATCTGCATGAACTGTTTCAGCGATGCCTGGCTGTCCCGGTGCGCTCGGGACAGATAGACGATGAACTGCCGGCCAAGTACCTCGATCTCGCGCAACGAAATCGCGACATGGCGCAGCGCGAGCGCGGCCTGAACCGCCCGTTGGCTTTGACAGTGCTCGAACCGCGCCCGGCCCACATATTCGATCACGTCAAAACCGAACTTGCAGTGCGGCGCAACGAGGCGGTCGAGTTCGCCGGGCTTGACCACCCGCTTGCAGCGGCCACAGGCCCGGTACTTGAGGCGCGCATGGAACGTGCCGATATGGAGGGTTGCCACCGTGCGTCTTGCGGTCTTGTATGGCTTCAGCTCGCCGCCACAGGCGCAAGAGACCGCCCTCGGCTGAAAGTCGAACACCGGGGGGACGGGAAACAGATTGCGGGGGGCACAGGTCTCGATTTGTTGCTGGATCGCCCGTTGGAGTTCCTCGATCAGGAAGGAGGCACCGTTTTTTTTCCCGCCAACGCGGTGAGCACCTGATCGACCTGGGCCCGTGTCACGTATCGTCCCCGGCCGCGGAGCGCCTGTGTGATGGCGGCATGATCCAATTCCCATTGATGGCCGCGTATCGCCGTGGCCAGCACGTCGATGACCAACTCGCCAGGCAACGCGCCGCCGGTCCGGATGGCGCGGAACTGATGACGCGCCGCCATTTGTTCCTCGGCGCGGACCGGGTCCCCACTGAGATACACATAGACGCCGTCGAAAGCGTTGCGGGTGATCGTACCCTCGCGCACCAGAGCCAGCGGCGCGTTCTGCACACGGAGTTTCAGGGGCGCTTCCAGCTCATTGAGCGTGTATCCGGCGGCGGAATGCCCGACCCATGCCGCAATGGTGTCTTTCAAATTGCCGCACTTGGAGAAGCCGATGCCCTGGTGCCACCACAAGCCCGCCTCGTCAAAATCCGGGATTTCGGACAGCGTGTAATGGGCTCCGGCATGGGTGTAGCTTGCGAGGTAGCCCAGCGTCTTGAGGCGGCGGTACACACTGGAGCGCGAAGGATTTCGCAGCACCTCCACCAGTTCGGGCAGGGTTGCGACAAGGTGCTTCTTGAAGTGGGTGCGCAGCGCCTTGGCGGCATCGGACTTGGAGAGCATGGCAATCACTCTGTTATAGTTTAGCAACAGGATAGTACACTATATCAAACTGTGGCTGAAACTGCACGGAAATGAGGGTGTTCTTACGGAAATTGGACGGGATTGAGGGCACCGGAGAAGAATCGAGCAGTTTCGATGCTGGCGGCATGAAACAATTGCGATTCATATATTACACAAATTCAATGCGTTAGAGGAACTTAACGGAGTTTTGCGCTCATAGGATCCGCACCCAATTTGCGATAGGGGATCGGCTGATACATTTGTCGTGTTTTTTCTTAATGGCAAATAGTAATGATACAGTGACTGGCGGAAGGGGCGGGATTCGAACCCGCGGTGGTGAAAACCACGCCGGTTTTCAAGACCGGTGCATTAAGCCAGACTCTGCCACCCTTCCTGCGCCACAATAGTAGCGCGGCGCTGCTCGCCGCGCCCGCTGCGGGGATGATGGCGGCCCGCATCCCGGCTGCACGCACTTTGTTGTACGGACCGTTTGCCGCTACTCTAGGCGCATGGTTAGCGCCGCACGCTCCTTTCTGATCCGCGCCGCCGCAGTCGCCGCGCTTCTTGGAACATGCTTGATTCCCGGCGCGCCTGGGGCGCTCGCTCAGACCATGGCCACGTCCGCAAGAAGCGCCATTCTGCTGGAAGCGGGCACTGGCACGATCCTGCTGACCAAGGACGCGGATTCGCCGCTGCCGCCGGCATCCATGTCCAAGCTCATGACCGTCGAGGTCCTATTCCACGCGATCCGCGAGGGCAGACTCTCTCTCGACGACCGATTTCCGGTCAGCCGGGAGGCGTCCCGAATGGGCGGATCCAAGATGTTCATCCGGGAGGGTGCCAACGTTCGGATCGAAGACCTGCTTCGCGGCATCATCATCCTTTCCGGGAACGACGCCTGCATTGCGGTCGCAGAGGGCATGAGCGGAACCGAGGAGGGTTTCGCCGAACTGCTGAACCATAGGGCCAGGGAGATTGGCCTGACAGGCTCTACATTCGCGAATTCCAGCGGCTGGCCACACCCCGACCACCGCATGACGACCCGCGACATCGCCGCGTTGTCCCTGCATATCATCCGCGAGTATCCAGACCTGTACGCGATGTTCAGAGAGACCGAGTTCACCTGGGAGGATGTCAAGCAGAGCAATCGCAATCCGCTGCTCTACCTCGATGTTGGAGCGGACGGGCTGAAGACCGGGCATACGACCGAATCCGGCTACAGCCTCGCCGCATCGGCAGTGCGCGGAGAACGGAGACTCGTCCTGGTGGTGGCCGGCGTGGACTCGGTGCGCAGCCGGTCCGCGGAGGCACAAAGGCTGATCTCCTGGGGATTCCGCGAGTTTGCAAGCGGAGTCGTGTTCGAAGCGGGAGAGTCCCTTGCGGAAGCGGAAGTCTGGATGGGGGACGACGCCAGGATTGATCTTGTGCTGGAGGAGCCAATGCGGGCAACGCTCCCGGTCTCCCGATCCGATACACGCGCGGTGCTCCAGTTCCAGGAACCCATCCCGGCGCCAATAGCGAAGGGGCAGCAAGTCGGCACGCTGACACTTGTTGCGCTGGGCGACGAGAGAAGGACCGTGCCGCTGGTGGCCGCAAGGGATGTGGCTGCAGGGGGCTTCCTCGTCCGCGCGGCGACCTTGATCCGCTCCCTGCTGGTATCAGGGCAGCCGGAGTGAGAGCGGCCGGCAGATTCATCTCCATCGAAGGCGGCGATGGAGCCGGCAAGTCGACCCAGGCTGCGTGCCTCGCCGGTCGACTGCGCAGCCTTGGCCGGGAGGTTGTCGAAACCCGTGAACCCGGAGGCACACCTGGAGCGGAATGCATCCGGTCCCTCATTCTTGACGGCGATGTTGAGCGCTGGTCGCCGGTCACGGAGATGCTGCTGTTTTCCGCCGCGCGACGTGACCACTGCGAGCGCGTGATCCTTCCGGCGCTTCGACGTGGCGCCGTGGTGGTCTCCGACCGCTTCCACGATTCCACGGCCGTTTATCAGATGGCCGCGCATGGTGCCGATCCGGACCTCTTCCAGAAAATTCACCAGCACGCCATCGGCCTGACGCCGGACCGCACGGTGGTCCTCCTCCTCGACACAACGGCGGCACGCTCGCGGCTTGACCTGCGGGGCGACAAGACATCGCGCTTCGAGCTGCGCGGTGCCGGTTTCGACTCTGCGGTCCAAAGCGCCTATAGAGCGCTCTGCGAGCGCGAGCCCTGCCGGTGCAGAGCGGTGGACGCGGCGGGAGCCCCTGCAGAGGTCGCTGGGGCGGTGTGGGAGGCAGTGCGCGGGGATTTTGAAGGAGCGTTTCCGTAATGGAGGGCCATGTGGCGCCGGACCAAGCGCCGGGGGCACCGCATCCGAACTGTACGACCGTGCTGTTTGGCCACGAAATGGCCGAACACGCCTTCCTGGAGGCGTGGCGCACCGGCCGCCTGCATCACGCCTGGCTGATTCATGGTCCCCGCGGAGTAGGGAAGGCCACCCTCGCATACCGCATTGCCCGTTTCCTCTTCGCCCAAACCGGTCCCGGCGCGCAATCTCTGGAGGTGCCTCAGGATCACCCGGCAGCAAAGCGCATCCGGGCTGAGCGCGAAGAGCGTCTCCAGGTTCTTCGACGGATCCAGGACCCCAAAGCGCGGCCCGCGGCGAAACGGCGCTATTTCACGGTCATCCGGGTCGATGAGGTACGCGCGCTCCGCACCTTCTTTCAGCGAACCCCGGTCAGCGGCGGCTGGCGAGTCGCCGTCGTCGATGCCGCGGACGACATGAATGACCACGCGGCCAACGCGTTTCTCAAGGTCCTCGAGGAGCCGCCGCAACGATCGCTCATGCTGCTTGCGAGCCATGCGCCGCAGCGGCTCCCGGCAACCATCCGTTCCCGCTGCCGCCGCCTGCGCCTCAACGTGCTCGCGGGATCGGATTTCGAGAAAGCCGTTCGCCACGCCGCGCCGGCCCTTCAGGGCAGCACCATCCGGCTCCTGGAGCAGGAGAGCGACGGCTCCCCTGGAGAGGCCCTGCGAATCCACGCCCTGGGAGGGGTGGACCTGCGGCGCGAAATCACGAACCTGCTCGCGGACCTTCCGGCGATCGACCGCCGGCGTCTCGCCGCGTTCACGGCCAGCCTCAGTGGCGCCGATCGAAGAGAGCAACGAATGCTCGCCGCAGGCATGCTGGAACGGGCCCTCGTGGACCTGGCCCGTGCCGCGGCCGGCGCCGAAGGTCCAGCTTCCGACCTTGCCCGGCGCCTCGAACACCTGGCCGGCAATGCGGGCCAGGCTCGAATTTGGGCGGATACGGCGTCCGGGTTGAGGAGCGCCATCGAAACCGCCGGATCTGTGAACATTGACCCGTCCGCCACCTTTCTGTCGGCGCTCGCCACCGTCGAGACCGCCGCGGCGCAGGCAAGCCGCCTGGCTGCCTGAGAAAATCGCCATGCTCGTGGACAGCCATTGCCACCTGGACTTCCCGCACTTCAGCGAGGATCTCGACGATGTCATTGCCCGCGCCCGCGACGCGGGCGTCCATCGAATGGTTACCATTTGCACGCGGCCGGGACGCGCAGGGCACGGGCGCGCGATCGCAGAGCGCTACGACGCGGTGTACTTTGCCGTCGGCTTGCACCCGGCGCATGTAGGCGAAGAGCCTGTCCCGAGCGTCGAGGAACTCGTCGCCCTCGCTGATCATCCGAAGATGGCCGGAATCGGGGAGACAGGACTCGATTTCTACCGCGGGAAGGAAACCGCGGAGGAACAGGGGCGCTCACTTCTCACGCACATCGAGGCCGCTCGCCGGACCGGTCTGCCCTTGATCATCCACGCCCGGGCGGCGGACGAGGCGCTCTCCCGAATCCTGTGCGACGCCTTTGATGAAGCGCCTTACCGATGCGTGCTGCACTGTTTTGCGTCGGGGATCGATCTTGCGCGGAAAGCGCTCCAGCGCGGCTTCTACCTGTCGATGTCGGGGATCGCGACGTTCAAGAGTGGCGAGAATGTCCGCGAGGCATTTCGGGAAGCGCCGATTGATCGCATTCTCGTGGAAACCGATGCGCCCTATCTTGCTCCTGCTCCCCACCGGTCCAAGCGGAACGAACCCGCCTTCGTGCGCCGAACCGCCCTCGCCGGCGCGCAATTGAAGGGAATGGAGGAGGAGGCATTCGCTGCCCAGACCACCGAGAACTTCTTCCGTCTCTTCGATCGGGTGCCGCGCCCACGGAACGCCGATGCCGTCTGACCGTCTTCGCGTCACCATCCTCGGATGTGGCTCATCCGGAGGCGTGCCGCGCGTGGGAGGAGATTGGGGCAATTGCGACCCGGCCAATCCGCACAATTGGCGTCGCCGCTGCTCCCTGCTCGTGGAGCGTTTGAACGGGGACAACGAGACCACGACCGTGCTCGTGGACGCTGGGCCGGATTTGCGCTCGCAGCTCCTGGATGCCGGCGTCGAGAGACTGGATGCGGTTCTTCTCACGCATGACCATGCCGACCACATCCACGGGCTTGATGATCTCCGCGGCCTGTACTTGCGAAACGGACGGGAACCCATCCGCGTTTACGCAGACGCTTCCACGTCGGCAACGGTGAGCAGCCGCTTCGCCTACGCGTTCCGGCAACTCGAGGGCAGCCCCTACCAACCATTTCTTGCCCTTTGCAGCCTCCCGGCGACCGTTCGCGTCGAAGGTGCGGGCGGCGTCGTGGCCGCTTCGTCCTATCGCGTCCCCCACGGCGCCATCCAGGCGCTTGGGTTTCGCTTCGGCCCTGTCGGATACACTCCGGACCTGTCAGACATGTCCGAGGAAGCTTGGCGCGCGCTGCACGGCATCGACCTGTGGATCGTTGATGCACTGCAGCCAACACCGCACCCGACACATGCGCACCTCCCGCTCACCCTGTCCTGGATTTCCGCGCTCCGGCCAAAACGGGCCGTTCTCACGAACATGCATTACTGGCTGGATTATGAAGAGACGGCGCGAATCGTGCCCTCCGGGGTCCAGCCGGCGCACGACATGCTGTCATTCGAGTTTCCGGTCTGACGCATCGACCCATGCCGGTACCGGCTCGCCTTCCTCCGGCAGCCCGGAAGGCTGAATCCCGGCAAGCCGCGAAGCGCGATAGGAGCGCCAGCGGCGGGGTGCAATCCCGGATTGGCTGCGGTGCCGGCACGTTCCCGATTTCTCGCAGCGGCCAAAGGCGCGTCCTCCGCCCTCCTGGTGGACGAAAGCGCACATGATCCAGATCGTCAGCATCGTCGTTCCGGTCTTCGCCCTGATTGGTCTTGGCTACGCGATGGTGCGCATCGGCGCATTCCCACGACTGGGTGTCGAAGGAATCATGGCGTTCGTTGCCCATCTGGCTGCTCCCTGCCTCGTGATGCGCGCCCTTCTGGAGGTCCCGATCCGCGATGCGTTCGACCCCGCCCTTCTGGCAACCTATTACGTGCCGGTCGCGGCGCTTTTCTTCACTGCATACGGCGCTTCGAGAATGGTCTGGAAGCGCACGCCCGGCGAGGGAGTAGCCATCGCGTTCTCAAGCACTTTCGGCAACACGGTCATGCTCGGTTTCCCCGTGGCGCTCGGCGCTTTCGGTGAGAGCGCGCTCAGCTCCGTTGTCGGGATTGTGGGCCTCCACGCCGCTTTCCTCTACGTGCTCGGAATCACGATGATGGAGGCCGTCCGGCGAGATGGCGCCGGCCTTGCCGCGGGTGCCGCGCGGACACTGCGAACCGTCTCCCGCAACGCATTGCTGATTGGTGTGGCGCTTGGAGCCGTCGGCAATGTCCTGGGTGTGGCACCTCTGCCCACAGTCCTGGAGACGACGACCCTATTCCTGGCGCAGGCAGCGGTGCCGGCTGGCCTCTTCGCTGTGGGCGCATCCCTGCCCCGCTACCGGGTGCGGGCCGAAATCGGAATTGCCAGCTTTGCGTGCTTCCTGCAGCTGGGGGTCCAGCCGGCCGCCACCTACGCGCTCGGGCGCTGGGTGTTCGAGCTCGACCCGATGCTGACCGGCGTCGCCACCATTATCGCGGCCATGCCGCTGGGGCTGAACGGCTATATTTTCGCCTCGTATTATCAGCGCGGCGAGCCCGTAGCCGCCAGCGGAATCGTGCTGTCCAATCCGATCTCGATTGTGACGATCGCCTTGTGGCTCCTGCTCCTGACACCTGCTTGAGCATCGAGGGAACGTGTCCCTCCCGGCCCCGAGGTGAGCAATCTGCCGAAACCGCCCGCCTATCCCTGCACTCCGGAAATGAGCGCGAAGGCATCGCGGTACCAATCGCTGGCCGGGAAATTATGGCCGAGAATGACGGCGGCCCGGTGGGCTTCACCGCGCAGGCCGAGCGACAGATTTGCCTCCACCAGGCGATAGAGAGCCTCGGCAACCTGCTCCGTTGTCGGATAGAGGTCCACGACAACCCGGAACCGGTTGATCGCAGCCGCATGGCGGCCCTGCCGGAGATAGAACCGACCCACCACCAGTTCGTGCGCCGCCAACTGGCTACGTACGACATCCAGGCGCAACCCGGCATCCGTGGCGTATTCCGATCCTGGAAACCGCTGGATCAGGCCCATCAACTCCCGCTCCGCGGCCCGCGCATGGCTCTGCGTCCGGGATGGATCCGCGATCCGGTCGTACTGACTGAGCGCGCGGATTAACTGGGCTCGGGGAGCGTCCTCATCTCCCGGATAATAGTTCAGGAATCGCTCCGCAGCGGCGAGAGCCTCGTCAAAGTCCCCCGCCTCGAAATACGCCTCTCCTGCGCGCAGGATGGACCACTTGGCCTCCGGCGCGTAGGGGTGGTATTGCTCGATCTCCTCGAACGCGCCAGCCGCCTCCGTGGGGCTCGAAACCATGAGTGCCTCGGCCTTTCGGAAGAGATCCGACGGGCTGGCCTCCTCGGGACTTATTTCCGGCTCGTCTGAGCATCCGGCAATCGCAATCGCGGAGAGCACCGCGACCGCCAACGGGACCAATCCGCGGAACATGGAACCTCCAATTCGCAAACCCGGCGCAATCCGTTCGTCACTAGCACAGATTGCAGCAAGCCTGCTCGGCCCCTCGCCCGAGTATGCTTTCCTCAAGCCAATCCAGGCCGTGATTCGGCACCGATCTCAAACTTCTGCCGAGCAGAATTCCCAGACTCCGCCGTACCGGCCCATGCCCAGTTCCCCGGTGTGGAAAACACTGCCGACAGAAGTCGCCGCGTAATTCCGTGGCCCGGACGCACCGCGATGCAGTGGCCGACAATCGGGCCTCCCGCGAGGTAAAGGTCTCCCACCACATCCAGCGCCTTGTGCCGCGCGAACTCGTCCGTGAAGCGCAGCCCGTCCTCGTTCAGAACCTTGTTGCCGGAAACAACCACCGCGTTGTCAAGGCTCCCCCCTCGAGCCAGGCCCATGCCGCGCAGGGCTTCTATCGACTCGAATTCCACGAATGTCCGGGCCGGCAACAGACTTTCCACCGTAGAGAGTCCCAAGCCCTCCACCGCATACTCCTGGCGCCCGATCGCTGGCGAGGGAAAGTCGATGGAGCAATTCAGACGAAACTCCCGGGCCGGAAGAAGCGCCATGCGCGACTCTCCAGATTCGACTTCAACTTTCCGCAGAATCCGAATGCACTTCCGCGCACCGCCTGCCGCGGCAATTCCGACTCCCAGAATGCCCCGGGCAAACGGCAGCGCGCTGCCGTCCAGGACGGGTATTTCGGGGCCGTCCACCTCGACCTCCGCATTGTCGATCCCGAGGACCGCAAACGCAGCCATGAGGTGCTCCACGGTCGCGAGCCGAACACCTTGTGGACTGGCCAACTCCGTCCGATATGAAGTTGATGAAACGAATTCATGCCGCGCCGGAATCTTGGCGGAACCGCCGGGAAAGCCGGACCTTGCGAAACGAATCCCGTATCCTGAAGCTGCCGGTCGGACCTCCATCCTTGCCGTCTGGCCGGAGTGAAGGCCGATACCCTCGAAACGGATACTGCCTGCTACGGTTGTTTGCATGGGAACTCCTGCGGAATACTGCTCTACCTTTACTTGTCAGGTTAGAGCAACACCGCAGGAGGTCCAATTCATTGCTTGTTTCAGACTATTTCGAGTCGTCCGCCGCTACTCCTTGAGCGAGAGCAGCCGCGCCAGAAGGCCTGGACTCCGGCGGGCGACGCCGCGAACCGGCTTCTCCACCTCCGCCCGAACCTTGCGCTCGTCTTCCGTGGGATCCGGTCTGGGAAGATTCGGAACTCCCGCCCGGATGCCGAAATCGCGGCGAGAGGCATTCGAATTCCCCTCGGCATCGCCGGATGGCGCGTTTTTGACGCCTGCGGGCTTCCGAACCGCCGGCCGCTGAACGCCGCTTCGAACCGGTTCCCTGCGCGGTCCGGTGGAGCCGCTGAAGGAGACCCCTCCCGATACCGGCCGTGTCGGCAATCCCCGGCTGGGGATTCTCTGCCCGGTGGCTCCTGAAGCGACGGGCGTGCCGGAAGCGCCCGGCGCGCCGGGATTTCTGAACCGGTCCGTTGTGCCCGGTCCCGTCCCGAGCCCACCTGCCGGGCGACGATATCCCTGCCGAAAGCGCGGCTGGAACTCCTTTTCCGCACGAACCGGCGGATCCTGCAACCCCCCTGCCGGCGGATCCTGCAACCCCCCTGAGAGTGTTGGCGAGACCGCAACCGTCCGGGAACTGCTCTGCGATCGAATATCGATCTCGATCCCGTCATCCCAATCATCGTCACCGCCGGTGTCCCTCCTCGGAGACTCGGGCGGTGTTTCCCGGGCCGCGGATCCGACCGCGGCGGGAGAAGCCGGGCGCCGCAGCCCTGCGGACAATTCGACCACTGGCGGGATCGACGGCTGCGCGGGGCTGCTCTCGGGTTCCGGCGTCGGCCGCGTCTGCGGCTCTTTCGGCCGCTCGGCCACCCGAATCTCCCGGACGCCGGAGTGTTCCTCTTCTGCCGCAACCCGGAGGCTGGTGCGGGGGGATTCAACCGCGTCGGATTGATCAACGCCGGACGCGGCGATATAGACTCGCACCGAACCCTCCATTTCGGGATCGAACGAGGCGCCGACCTTCATCTGGGCCTCTGGACGGGCCAGATTCCGCAAGTAGTTGACAGCCTCATCAAAATCGTCGGGGCTCAGATCCCGCCCGCCGGTTACGTTGATCAGCAGGCGGCCCGCTCCTTCCAGCGTCACTCCATCCAGCAGAGGGTTCGTGGCGGCCTGGATTGCCGCCTGCCGCGAGCGGTCTGGTCCCGAAGCAACTCCCTCGCCGATGACGCCAAGTCCGCCGTCGCGAAGCGCCATGACCAGGTCGGCAAAATCCGTGTTGATCATCCCCGGCCGCGTAACCAGGTCGACAACCCCCCGAATCGCATCGCGGAGTATTCCGTTCACTGATTCGAACGCAAGGAGAAGGTGGGGAACGCCGTTCTCGAGCTGGAAGAGATTCTGGTTGGAAATCAGAAGCAGCGTATCCGTCTGCTCCAGCGTGTCCTTGATGCCGCGCCTGGCAACCTCCATGCGCGCCTCACCCTCGAATTGGAAGGGGCTGGTCATAACGCCCACGGTGAGAATGCCGAGCTCGCGCGCGGCACGCGCGATTGCAGGCGATGCTCCCGTGCCCGTGCCGCCGCCCATTCCGGCGGTGATGAAGAGCATGTCCAGCCCTTCCAGCGCATCGCGGATTTCGTGAATCGACTCCTCGGCGGCGCGGCGTCCGATCTTGGGATCGGTGCCCGCTCCGTATCCGCGCGTCAATTCCGTTCCCAAATGGATTTTCAGCTCGGCCTTCGACTCTTCCAATGCCTGGACGTCTGTGTTGGCAGCCATGAACTGGACGCCCTTGACATCTCCCTCGATCATCGACCGGACAGCATTCCCGCCACCCCCGCCAACGCCGAGCACGGCGATCGACGGCTGCGGCCGCCCTGCGGGCGGCAAACCAATTTTGATGCTCATCGCTCGGTTCCCCGTTACTGCTCGCGGCGCTCAATCGGAACGCCTGACTTCAATCTGCACCGGGGCCTGCTGGCCCTCTCATGTTGTTCGAATCCTGCACGAATTGTAGACAAGTGTCAAACCCCTCGCATTGGATTCCCTTACCAGTTGCTCGAGACCCAATGCACGGTGCGGCGCACAAGCCCGACAACCGATCCCGAGAGCGCGCGCTCGAGGCCGCGCAGGTCCGCCGGCGCTTCGCGGGCAAATCTGGCCAGCCCCTGGAGGCCGATGAATTCAGGGTCGGCGGCCCGCTCCGACGGCCACCAAACGTTGCGTGCCCGGGCTGGCGACACGTGGCAGGAAAGGATCCGCGCGGCAATGCCGGAAACACGCGGATCCTTGGCTCCGCCACCGCTGAGAAGCACGGCCCGGCCCGGCATATGGTAGAACTCCTCCTCCATGAGCAGGTCACGAATCTGTTCGAACAACCGAATATGAGCCTCCTCCACGATCCACCGTGCTTCCGGCCGCTTCCCACCAGGGCCCCCGCCCTTGCAGGCCTTTTCGGCATCTTCGAGATCAAGGCCGAGAACATGGGAGATTCGCGCCGCCACCCCGGAGCCACCGTTGGGAAGAGTCGAGCAGTGGATGCACTTTCCGCGGAGGAACATGCTGACTCCGGTTGCCGAGGCCCCCATGTCCAGGCAAGCGTAGCCGGTGCCCCTCTGCCGCTCGTCCGCACAGGCGATACCCGCAGCAAAGGGCGCAGCCACAATCCCGGCAGGCTTCAGTCCGCAGGCCTCTGCGCAGCGCGAAAGTTCATCAAGCGCGGAACGGTCCACCGTAATCCAGATGATGTCCGCGATGATGCTGTTTCCCGCCAGCCCACGGGGGTCGAGAATCCCATCCCGATCGTCGACGGAGAACTGCACCGGAATCGCGTGCAGAATGGCGCGCTGCGAGCCGCCCGGCGGCCGCGCGCAGCGGCTTAACGCCTTCAGAATATCGCGGTCCGACACGGCGTCACCGGAGATCCTCGCATCCCCGCGCGCGTGGTGGCAAACGAGGCTGCGGCTCTGGATCGCAATGACCACCTCGTCCACCGCCCCGCGCTTGGCACGTCGCTCGACCCGATCGACCAACTCCCGCAGGGCCCGCTGAAATTCCCGGACATCGTTGACGCCATGTACGCCCATGCCCCGCGAAGGGATCGACACGGCACCGGCCAGTATTGTGCGGATGGCGAGCGTTTGGTCCTCCTCCTCGGCATCCCAGCACGCCATTGCGCCGCATAGCGTGGCCGAGCCCGGATCCAGCAGCAGGACCTTTCCCCGCCGGCGCGCCCGTTCGAGGCGCTCCAGCATCAGCCGGTCCCGGCCGCCGCCATCGCCTATCTCATAGCGAGCCATTGCTCTCCGCCCGTTCCAGCGCCGGGTTCTCCCCGTCCTGGAAATGAAACCGCACCGGAACGCGACTCCGGTCACGAAGATCGATGGCGGCTACATCCTGGCCGGAAAACTGCTCCAGCAGCCCCGAGCCGTTAAGCCAGTCCACCGCCTGCAACGGCTCCCGTTCCGGAAGCATCAGGAGAATTCCCGTTGGCAGCCTCACATTCCATCGCCGCTTCCCGATTCGCTCGAAAATCGATTGGCCGTCGAACAACCGGGAATGGCGCGCGAGCATGGAGCGGACCTCACCGACAGCGCTGGCGGCTCCCTCCCCGATGACGCGCGGAAGGCCGAAGGAAGGTGCGCCCTGGTCCGCCGAGGCAAACCCTTCGCCAGCATCGTTGACGAACCACCAGCGCTGCCCGTCCCACCAAAGAGCAACAGGGGTCTCCTCGACGAGGTACAGATGGACGCTGTCCGGCAGGCTGACGCGAACCTCGGCGCGGGCAACCCAGATCAGCGACTCGACCGCATTGCGGATCTCCACGGTGGAGAGTTCAAGCACGGAGCCCGTTCGGGGCAGACCGAGCGCTTGCTCCACTTCTTCCCGCGAAACTCGGTCAAGTCCCGCGACCTCGCCAAGGCCGAGCTCGACCTGCGTGTTCTCGATACCGACCTGGTGCAGCTGGTCGAAAACGGAACGGATATTTTCCGAAATCTGAGCAAGTGACAGCCATTCGACGAAGGCCCAGACACATGCAATCAGGGCGAGGCTGCCAAGCCCCCCTCGAACGGCCGCCGACCGAAGCCAGCGCCGGAACTGGTAGATCGCTGCCTCGAGCGAGCCCTGCTCCAGTCTGAGGATATCTGGGCCTATCGCGGGCATGAGGCGTCCCTCACCAGCCATTCCACCAGTTCCGGAAACGAGATGCCGACGCTCGCCGCCTGCTCCGGAACCAACGATGTGGGTGTCATTCCGGGTTGTGTGTTGACTTCCAGGAGCGCCAGCTCGTCCCGGTCCGGGTCGAACCGGAAATCGGCGCGGGAGACGCCGCGGCATCCGAGCGCCTCGTGCGCACGAAGGGCATAGTCGAGCAGCCCCGAGCGCAGGGCAGCCGGGATGCGTGCGGGAATTTCGTGCCTCGACCCTCCGGGCTCGTACTTGGCCACGTAGTCGTACCACCCCGAGGACGCAACGATCTCGGTGACTTCCAGCGCCCGGTTCCCCAGCACGGAGACCGTGAGCTCCAGCCCGCCGACATACCGCTCGACAAGCAGCAGGGATTCCCCCTTGCCGGCCTCGGGCGGCGGGTCGCCCGAAAACACGAACCGTACGCCAATCGACGACCCCTCGTCGTTGGGCTTCGCCACGTAGGGAGGAGGCAGCGGATGCCCGTTCGCAAGCGCCGATACAGGAACAAGCCGGCTCTCCGCGACCGGGATGCCCGCTTCGCGCAGCACCGCCTTGGAGCGTGACTTGTCCATACCGAGGGCGGAAGCGCCGAGGCCGGAATGGGAATAGGGGATCCGCAGGGTTTCGAGAACGCCCTGGATGCACCCGTCCTCACCACCCTTCCCGTGAAGCATGTTGAGGCAGGCATCGGGCTTCCGCTCCTCCAGCACCCGGCCAATATCGCGGCCCACGTCAATTTCGTCGACGCGGTGACCACGGCTCTGCAGCGCCTCGGCGCAGGACTTCCCGGACACAAGGGATACCTCGCGCTCCTGCGACCAGCCACCCATCAGAACGGCAATCCGGGACTTGCCCGGCCGAAGTTCAACCATCCCTCCGGGCCTCCCCGATGCGGCGGATTTCCCATTTCAGGCGGATGCCGGAGTGGGCATACACCCTTTGGCGAATGTCCTCACCCAGCGCCTCAAGGTCGGCTGCCGTCGCGCCGCCGCGATTGATCAGGAAATTGGCGTGCTGGTCGCTCACCGCAGCCCCGCCACGCGCCAGCCCCCGGCAACCCGCCGCGTCGATGAGGCGCCATGCGGATTCCTGCCACGCCCCGCAATCAGAGCCGGCGCCCGGCCTTCCGCCGGGATTGCGGAAAGTGGATCCGCCCGTACGGCTCCGAATGGGCTGGCTCGACTCGCGGCGGCCGAGCAGCGTGCGCATTCGCTCCCGGATATCCTCCGGAATGCCGGGACGGCCGCGCAACTCCGCGCCAAGAAAGATTCTCCCGTCCGAGGCGCCGCAATGGCGATAGGAGAAGTCCATCTCCGCCCGCGGGAGCCGGAACCGCTTGCCAAGGCGGTCCACGCCTTCCGCCGCCACGAAGACTTCGCGGACGGCGCTGCCATAGCAGCCGGCATTCATGGCGACGGCACCGCCAACCGTCCCGGGGATTCCGCGCAGGAATTCCAGGCCGGCAATTCCGGCGTCGGCTGCAGCCTCGGCGACGCGCGCCGCCAATGCTCCGGCGCCCGCGCGGATCACCGAACGACCCGGAGAATCGATCCTGCCGAAGCGGCTTCCGAGACGGATGGTCACACCGCGGACTCCACCGTCGCGCACCAGCAGGTTCGAACCAACCCCTACCGGGGTTACGGGAACTTCGGGCGGCAGCGCCTTGAGAAACCGGGCAAGATCATCCGCATCGGCGGGCAGGAAGAGGGCGTCAGCGGCCCCCCCGACCCGAAACCATGTCAACGGCGCCAACGGCGCGCTGCGGATGAGACTCCCGCGAGCCTCGGGAAGTTGCGCCGCGCTCATGGCCGAGGTGCCCCGACCTGCTCCAGGGCCACGGGGAGGCCGTTCGCCCAGCCCGTGATGCTGCCGGCGCCCAGGCACACAACCATGTCACCTGCCCCGGCGACCTGCAGCACGAGTTCGGCAAGGCGCTCCGGTTCCGGAAGCTCCAGCACGCTCGGATGTCCGTGCCGGCGGATTCCGGCCGCAAGCGCCTCACGGCTGGCACCCTCGACCGGCGTTTCACCGGCGGAATACACGTCAGCGATGATCACCGCGTCCGCACCGTCGAAGCAACGTTCGAAGCTGCCCTTCAGGGCAGCCAGTCGAGTGAACCGATGCGGCTGGTGCACGGCGATTACACGCCCGCCGGTCACCTGCCGGGCCGCAAGCAGGGTCGCTTCGATTTCAGCCGGATGGTGCCCGTAATCATCCACGACCTCTATGCCGCGGCCACACCCCACGCGGGTGAAGCGACGCCCCACTCCCTCGAATCCCGACAGCGCCGCCACGATCTCCTCGTCGCGCGCGCCAACTTCCAGACCGACCGAAACCGCAGCCAGCGCGTTCAGCACGTTGTGCCTCCCGGGAAGTGGAATATGGAGCCCCTCAAGGATCCGGATGCCGCCGTCAGGCGCGCAAATCTCCGCTGCGAATTGGGTTCCCCCAGGCCGCGGAACCAGGTTGATCCCCCGCACCCCGGCTCCTTCATCGAAGCCGTAGGTCACGATCCGCCTTCCCTCGATGCGGTTGGCGAGAGCCCGGGCCCTGGGGTCGCCGCAACAACATATGACACAGCCATAGAACGGCACATTGGCCACGAACCCGGCGAATGCGGCTTCAATATCTTCCAGGCTGGAATAGTGGTCCAGATGCTCGCTGTCGATGTTCGTGACCACCGCGACAGTTGCCGGCAGACGCACAAACGAGCCGTCCGACTCGTCCGCCTCCACGACCATCCATTCCCCGTCGCCAAGGCGGGCGTTGGATCCGTATCCCTGGATGATCCCGCCATTGATCACCGTTGGCGACAGGCCCGCGGCGTCAAGAACCGCGCCCGCAAGAGAGGTGGTGGTCGTCTTGCCGTGGGTGCCGGCCACAGCGACATTGCGCTTGAGACGCATGAGTTCCGCCAGCATCTCGGCCCGCTTCACGACCGGAATCCCTTCTTCCCTGGCCGCCAGGACTTCCACATTGCCCGTGGCAACGGCGGACGAGACCACGACGGCGCGTGCCGCGCCCAAATTGGCAGAATTATGGCCGATTTCCACGGGAACCCCGATCGACCGCAACTCCTCGACCCTCCGGCCCAAGTGAACATCCGAGCCCTGCACGGAATAGCCGAGATTATGCAGCACCTCAGCGAGTCCTGACATGCCGATGCCGCCAATCCCGATGAAATGAATCGTGCCGATCTCCTTCGGCTTCGGAATCATGCCGCGCCCTCCGTCCGGCCGGCGGCCTGACGCTCTGCAAGGCAGGCAAGCGCCTCCGCCGCTCCGGTTCTCAGCGCCAGGAGAGCCGCGGACGCCATTTCAACCAGTTGGCCGGCGTCCTCCAGCAAGATGGATACCAGCTTGCTCAATTCCTCCCCGGATCCGCCCCTCTCCTCGAACACCCGTGCAGCGCCGGTCGCCGCGTAGGCGTGGGCGTTCCGGGACTGGTGGTCGGCTGCCGCCGTGGGCAAGGGGATCAGGATTGCGGGACGGCCAATGGCCGACAATTCGGCAAGCGTGGAAGCGCCGGACCGCGCCACCACCAGATGGCAGTCTGCAAGGCGGACCGGCAAGTCGTCGAAGAACGGGGCCGCCTCCACCTCCATCCCCGCGGCGCGGAAAACGCCCTCGACTGCCGCCCGGTCTTCCTCCCGGACCTGGCAAACGACACGCAGGCGGCGGCGCAGGCGGTCCGGCGACCGGGCGAGCGCATCGGCGGCCAACCGGGCCACGGCCCGGGAGCCCTGACTTCCGCCCACAACCAGGACACGAACCGGCCCTCCTTCGCCCGGAGGCGAATAGGGCTGCCCGGCCAACGCGGCAACCTCCGGACGCACGGGAATGCCCACCCATTCGGAGCCGCCAGGGGCATTCGGCGGCTGCGCAACGCCGCAGGCCAGCCTCGCGCCGAAACGCAGAAAGAACCGGTTGACCCGGCCCACTATCGCGTTCTGCTCGTGCACCACGCACGGAGCACCAAGGACAGTCGCAGCTGCGAGCGCCGGAACCGTGGCATAGCCGCCGAATGCGATCACGCAGGCTGGGCGCGCGAGCAAGAAGTCCGCAACCAGCCGAAGCGCAGCCCAGCCGAGTTGCAAGGGGGCGGCAGTGCGCGCTGCAACCCCTCCGCGATATGGGCTTCCGAGGGAGACCGCGGCCACCCTTGCGCCCTTGGCGCGGCCCCCGAGGTAGCGGGCCCCCCTGAGGTCCGTGAGGAAATCCACGGTCCAGCCGCGCCGCTCGAGCGCCTCGGCGGTTGATACGGCAGGAAACATATGCCCGCCGGTGCCCCCCGCAGCAACAACCATCCGGCGCTCCCTCGCTGTCCTCATTGCGCCCCCCGGGTCGCATCCTGTCCTACGCTGCCAGCGACCTCCTCACGGGAGTGCCGCCTTGTCAGCGCAAGCAGAACGCCCATGGCAAGGCCTGCGGCAAGCATGGAGGACCCGCCGTAGGAGACGAACGGCAACGCAATCCCCTTGGCGGGCAGGACGCGAAGGTTGACTCCGTAGTGAACCATTGCCTGCATAATCAGCTGCACAGTTATTGCAGCACAGGCGAGCCGGGAAAACAGGGATCGAACCTCGCGGAGCCGCCAGGCTACCCGCATCCCGATCAGCCCGTACAGAGCGAAGATTACGCCGCAGGCGAGGAGTCCGAATTCGTCCGCGGCCGCGGCGATGATGTAGTCGCTGTGTGCCTCCGGAAGATGGGACGCCACACGGCCGTCATTGACCCCGTTCCCAAACCAGCCGGCACCGCTGATCGCCCGGTCGACGAACTGGCCCTGGGTGAATTTCTCTGTCGTGCCGCTCAGGAACTGCGCGATCCGTTCCCCCGCATGGCTGGAGAAATTAAACGCGAGTACCGCTACTGACGCTCCTCCTGCAACGATCCCAACAACGACCAGAAGGGGTGCTCCGGCCAGAAAATACGTCACGCTCCAGATCCCGAGGACCAGGAAGGCCTGCCCGAAATCCGGCTGCATCACCAGGATGCCCGCGACCAGGATCGCAATCCCCGCGGCAATTGCCGCTCCCGGAGGGCCATCCCGCTGCGCAGCGCCGGCGAAGAACCAGGCGATTGTGACGGCGAGCGATGTCTTGATGAACTCCGAGGGCTGAAGCGACATGAAGCCGAGCGAGTACCAGCGGTACGACCCCTTGCCGAAGTCCGTTCCGAACATCGGAAGCAGCGCAAGCGAGGCCAGCGCGACGACGAACAGGAGCACGCCGCCCCGCCGAATGAACCGCTCGCTCGTTTGCCCCACGGAGTACATGATTGCCAGCGCTGCTCCGGCGTACACGCACTGGCGCATCGTGTAGTAGTACAGGTCCTTGCCGTTGCCCGTGGCAAGCTCACCGGTAGTGCCGAGGGAAAGCACCAGGCCGCAGAGCAGCAGAAGCACGGTAGCACCGATCAGCACGGGGTCGAGCCCGTGCGGCGTGGCCGACGGGCGAAGATCTGCAGCCGGTGCCGCACGGGTACCAACTGCGCCGCTAGAACTTGCGTTCGCTGCTCTCATTTTTCGATTGGCTGCTCAAGGCCTTTTGTTTGATATTGATTATGCCACATCAGTACGCTGCTGTGAAGCCTCCCTTTGCCACCCGCCGAATGATTGCGGGCCGAAGGGGGCGAGCCGCTGGCACCGCTCGAACAAGTCCGAGACAAGCTGCGAATTGCCTGCGCTCAAGGCCCGGTGAAGCGATTCGCCTGTCCCGCACGCATCCCCCCGCTGCCTCGTCCGGACCAGGAGAAACCGCGCAGCATCGCCAACCGTCAACGATTCTCCCGAACGGGATGGGATGCGAATCGCGAATCGGTTTGCGGCGGAAACCGGGAGATCCGAGAGGAGCGCTTCCGAACCCGCCCGCACAAGCCATAGAACCATGCTCAGAACATTCCGGTTCTGCGGAGGATACCGGAAGGTTCGTACCTTGGTTCCCGATTGTGCAATTCATGCGCGCTGCCTGCACTTCCCGGGTTTGCTCTGCACCGCGAACCCGGACGCAAGTTGCGCAGCGTCCTCGACCCTGGGATTCCTCCCGCACCGGGGCACCGGCAGCAGAGGCCGGTTCCCGCACGCAACGGAAGACGCGGTGTTTCTACTGGAAGATCGAGGGAGCTGGCGTGGATCAGACCGCGGCAATCCTTCAAGCGGGGCGACGTACCAGCGATGCCGGATTCTGCGAGATTCATGCGCGAGCCCTTGCTGTGATTGTCGCTGTCCTCGCCAACCGCAATTCCCTCGTCGGGTTGGTCGTCTTGCTGGTCCAGGTCGTCAAGACAGAAGAAGAAATCCCCAAAGAAGCCATCATGCTGGGTCTTTTGCCTCCGCACCCCAAGACATGAAAGCATGAGAATTTTCACGGCGAACGTGTCCACTTGGCGAGCGATCGCCTCGTCCGAATCGCGATACTCCTTGAGGAACACTTGCCTCCGATGGACCGAAAAAAGCAGGAAGCGGAGCGGGAACGCCGATGTAACGCTTTCACTCAAGGTGCTGTATTGGCATCGAATGCGATCATTTTCGAATTCTTTGGTAGCCGGTGCGCTTGCGGCCCTTCACCAGCGCCCTTGCCGACAGCGTCTGCCGGCCCAATGTCTGCCGCTCGCAAGGGAGCCGACCACGCCGAGACTTCGCGCGTCGCCGGCGAACCCGGTGCCCTGAAGGGGCGCGAGCGCCTCCGCCCTGAGGGAGCTTTGCCGCCAAGGCGTCCCCTCGCGAACAATTCTCTGGCGGGTATCCCGGAGCGCTGAGCCGGTCACCTCGCGGCGGAGAACCCCGTTGACCCGGCTGATTCGGCTTCTGGATACGGGTCGCGCGAGAAACTGGCCAAACTTCCGCAAATGGCTGCGCATCGGGGCATCTCGCGATGCGGGCGCTTTCGTTCCGATCAAGCGATTCATGCGCGTTGCGTGCACCTCGATGGCTCGCCATGCGCCGCCGCTTCGCGGCACAAAGCCGTCGGGCACGCCCGACCTGCACCGAGATTTGGCCAGCAACCGACGCGGTATCGGCCACCGGACGCGGCGGAGCGTACGCAGGAGATGCGGACCGGGGCACCGGCACCTGGCGCCGAGATCAGGCTGCGCGAAGCGGCATTCGATTCGGAGCACATGTCTGCGGAACTCTGCGCTTTCTTTGGCGGCCATTGGTCCCGCGATGGCCCGGAGCGCCACCGGCCGATTCCGCAACACACGAATCGGCCGCCGGTATGGGCATCACCGTCCGATCGGAGACATTCGGCTCGCTGGTTCTCGCAAGTGATATCCACCACGACCGCATCGAAGCAGACCGAGACCGGACCGGCACGGTGAGAGGGCGCATCGCGGCGGCAAACGGACACCGGCCGCGAGGCGAGACGCCGTTGCCGCGGCGGCTTCCGGGAGACAGCAGAAGAGGCGGCGCAAACCACTGCGGCTTTGAACTACGGTGCCCGCGGGCACGACTCCCGCAATGCGGGTTCCTGTCCCTTCCTGGTGTCCCCCAGAGTCACCGCCCTGACTGGCCGGCACAACCCGGACCGCCGATGCGCAAACAACCGGCGGCCGGAATTCCGGCCGGCCTCAGCACGCTTCAGGCAAAGCGCTTTCGTTCTCGCCGCACTCGGCCCATTGCAGGAATAGCCGCCGGAATGCCTCGCCCCGCGCTTCGAAATCCGGAAACTGGTCAAAGCTCGCGCAGGCCGGGCTGAGCAGAACCGTGTCACCGGGTTCGGCGTCGGCCACTGCCCGCACAAAGGCGGACGAGAGATCAATGCATTGTCGATGCGGTACTTCGGAACCGAGCGCCTCCGCGATCGCCGCGGCGCCTTCACCAATCAGGTACGTGCTCCGCACGCGCCCGAGGAGCGGTCTGAGCGAGGCGAACCCCCCCGGCTTGGGCCTCCCGCCCGCAATCCAGCGAATTCGGCTCGCGGCGGCAAGCGCCCGGGCCGCCGACGCAGGGTTGGTTGCCTTGGAGTCATTGACAAATTCGACGCCGGCCCGGACTCCGAGGCGCTCGAGGCGGTGAGGAAGTCCTGGAAACGAGGCAAGAGCGCGGCACAGTCCTGAGGCATCCGCCACGAAACGGGCCGCGACAAGGAATGCGGCAGCTTCGTTGCGGCGATTGTGGGCGCCCCGAAGCGCCGGCGTATCCGCTGCGGCGTACAGACCGATCGTCGTTCCCGAGACATGGTGAACAAAGGAGGCGTTCGACAGCGAGCACCCGCTGGAAAAGCGGGAAGCCGGGATTTCTTCGCCGAAGACCTCGAGCGACAACTCCGGAAAGGCGCGATCCGGTCCGGCAAGCGCCGAGATCCGTTGCGCCAGGCAATACCCTGGCTCGTCCTCCACGCCGACCACGAAATGCCGCTTCCCTGGCCCGAGAGCAAACAGGCGCTCTTTCGCGGCGGAATATTGCCGGAAGGTACCGTGCCGATCGAGATGGTCCGCCTCCAGATTCAGGAGCACGGCGACGTCTGGCGCCAGGATGCGCGCGGCCTCGAGCTGGAAGGAGGAGAGTTCCAGGACGACCGCTTCCCAAGGCAGGTCCGGATCCAGGGCAAGGACAGGAACCCCAATATTGCCTGCGGCGCAAGCCCTGATGCCGTTCTCACTGAGAAGATGGGCGATGAGAGCTGTCGTCGTCGACTTGCCGTTCGTGCCGGTTACGCCGATTACGCTGGGGACTGGCCTGCCGCGCTGCGCCGCGAGCCATTCAAAGAAGAGCCCGACGTCATTGTCCACGACGGCCCCGGCACTCCTGGCGGCAGCCACAAGTGGATGCGACCTCGGGCCCAGCGACGGAACGCCGGGCGAAACGGCGACAAGGCTCGTCCCGGCCGCGTCGGCCGCGTCCGCAGCGACGACGGCACGCCCGTCTCCCGCCGCGATGCGCCTCGCCTCGGGGGAATCATCCCAGACCGATACGGCAGCGCCACCTGCCAAAAGAGCGTCCGCTGTCGCCGCTCCTGTCCTCCCGTAACCGAGCACCAAGGCCCGCGATCCACGATAGGCGTCGAGCGCAATCATCGCGCTGGGCGCTATCGAAGCTTCAGGGTCGCCAGGCCGACCATGGCCAGGATCACCGCGATAATGGAAAAGCGAATCACGATGGTCGGCTCCTTCCATCCCTTCTGCTCAAAGTGGTGGTGGATCGGCGCCATCCGGAAGACGCGCCGCCCGGTCAGCCGGAAACTCAAGACCTGGATGACAACTGACAGGGTCTCGAACACGAACAACCCGCCGACGATTGCGAGAACCATCTCATGCATGGTTGCGAGTGCAATGGCACCGAGCCCGCCGCCGAGCGCGAGAGAACCCGTGTCGCCCATGAACACCTGCGCCGGAGGCGCGTTGAACCACAGGAATCCGAGGCCCGCACCGATGATCGCGCCCGCGAAGACCGCGAGCTCGCCGGTTCCCGGAACATTGTGCACCTGCAGATAGTCCGCGAACTGCGCGTGGCCCACCAAGTAGGAAATGAGCCCGAAGGTGGCCGCCGCGATGGTGGCGGTGACGGTAGCCAGTCCGTCAAGTCCATCGGTCAGATTGACCGCGTTGGCGCTTCCAGCGACCACCAGAACCGCGAACGGGAAGTAGAACACGCCCAGGTCGACCAGCAGGTCCTTGAAGAACGGAAAGGCGAGCCTGCCGGAAAACGCCTCCGGTGCCGACCAATAGGCGATCCACGCGACTCCCAGGGCAACCAGTGCGCCGGCCGTGAGGCGGAGTCGCATACTCAGTCCGCGTGAGCCCGACCGGATCTTCGCCATGTCGTCAGCAAACCCGATCGCACCGAATCCGAACAGGCCAAGCATCGCCAACCAGACATAGTTGCTATCCCACCGCGCCCACAGCGCCATGGCGACCAGCACCGCCCCGAGAATGATCAGGCCGCCCATGGTCGGCGTGCCGGATTTTGCCTCGACGTGCCAGGCAGGCCCGTCGGAGCGAATCGGCTGACCATTGCCCTGGCGCCGCCGGAGAAGCCGAATCGCCGGGCCGCCAAGGAGCAGGCTGAGAAGGAGGCCGGTCATCATCGCGCCCCCGGTTCGGAACGTGATGTAGCGGAAGAGGTTGTATACGTCGCCGCCGTCGCTTAGTGGAGCCAGGAACGCGTGGAGCATGGGCCTTACTTGTCCTTCCAGTCCAAGTTTCGCAACGCTGCGGCGATAACGCCTGTCCGAGCGCCATTCGAGCCCTTTACCATCACCACATCGCCGGGGCGAACCAATCGCGGCGCGTTGACCGCGAGTCGATCCGCATCTGCCTCCCATCCACCCCGGATGGCAGGAGGAAGGCCTTCGTGTAGCGCACGCATGCGGGGGCCGCAGAGATGGACCGCGTCCAGCATCTTGAACGCTGCAAGGGACGCAAGCCCGGCATGAAGCTGATACTCATCCTGACCGAGTTCCAGCATGTCGCCGAGAAAGGCAACACGCCGGCCGAGCCCTGACGACCCCGAGTGAATCGGTTCCTCCGCCAGGCGCTCGAGGGCGGCGGCCATGGAAACGGGATTGGCGTTATAGCTGTCATCGATCAGTGTGAAGCCGTGGGACGGGCGATTGGCAGAGCCGATCCATTCCGCCGCGCCGCGCCCTGCCGGAACACACCATTCGGCGAGCGAGCAAACTGCCCGGCCGCAATTCGCGCCGGCCGCGCGGAGCGCCAACTGCACGGACAGGGAGTTCCTGGCCCAATGACGGCCCGGGGCTCCCAGCCGGTACGCACAATCCTCTCCAAGAATGCGGGCGCTGACCGCTGTCGCCCCATTCCTCACTGCGGAACGCAG
Organism: Rhodobacterales bacterium; assembly: GCA_965222665.1. Taxonomy (GTDB): domain Bacteria; phylum Pseudomonadota; class Alphaproteobacteria; order Rhodobacterales; family CAZPXZ01; genus CAZPXZ01. The sequence continues at coordinate 945,713 of CBDCUM010000012.1, read as the reverse complement.
GAGCCGCGCATCCGCCGCGGAGCTCTCGCCGAAGGTCCAGATGCGCGAGGCGCCGGACCTGGCGGCGGCACCGGCGAGCAGGTCCTGCCCGGCGCATGCATCCGGAATGATGGCCGTCCCGCCATCGGCGATGAATTCAAAGATCTCGGCCTTTGCCTCTGCAATGCGCTCCAGGCTTCCGAGAGCCGCAAGATGGGCAGGGGCGATCGCCGTTATGACGGCAATGTCCGGACGTGCGAGACGAGAGAGGTCGCGAATCTCCCCAAATCCGCTCATGCCCATTTCAATCACCGCGAACCGGGTTCCATCGGGAATCCTCGACAGAGTGAGGGGCACGCCGATGTGGTTGTTCAACGAGCGCTCCGAGGCGATCGTGGGCCCCGACGGGCGAAGTGCAGCTTCCAGCATGCTCCGCGTTCCCGTCTTGCCGACGGAGCCTGTAATTCCGACGACCGTTCTTGCGCGGGATCGTGCCGCGTGCCCAAGCGCCTCGAGAGCCCGCGCGGTGCAATCGACCTCCAGCGCCGGCGCACCCGGCGGAATGCCGGCCGCCCGCCGTTCCACCATGACAGCGGCAGCCCCCCGCTCCAACGCCTCAGCGGCAAAGTCATGGCCATCGTGATTGGGGCCCCGCAGGGCAACAAACAAGTCGCCCGGCGCAAGGGTGCGGGTATCGATGGAGACCCCGGTGGCTTGCCATGAGGCCCGTGCAACCCCGCCTGCCGCGCTTTCCGCAGACTCTGAAGACCACAGCGGCGTCATGGCTTCCGCAACCTTTCGCGCGCCAACTCGCGAATGGTTTCCGCGTCGTCGAACGGCACGTGCCCCTCAGCCGTTTCCTGCACCGCCTCGTGACCCTTTCCCGCAACAAGAAGGACGTCTCCGGATGCGAGGTCTGCAAGCGCGGCCCGAATCGCCTCCCGCCGGCAGCCAATTACCGTGGCCCCGGGCGCCCCGGCACGAACCGCCTCGCGAATTTGCGCGGGATCCTCGCTCCGCGGGTTGTCGTCCGTGATCACGACCCGGTCCGCGAGCGCGGCTGCAGCATTCCCCATTTCAGCACGCTTTCCGGTATCCCTCTCGCCGCCAGCCCCGAAGACGACAAGCACACGACCCGCCAAAGCCGCATGGCGCCGCGCCGACCGGAGCGCGGCGCGGAGCGCGGCCGGCGTATGGGCATAGTCGACGTAGGCTTCGGCACCGGAGGGCAGCCGCGCCGCAAGTTCCATACGCCCCCGCACCGGCTCAAGCGATTCGAGCGCACCGAAGGCCTCGTCGGGGGGCAATCCGGCTCCCATGGCACAGCCCGCCGCAAGCAGCGCATTGCGGATCTGGAATTCGCCCGCGATGGGCAGCAATGCCGTACGCTGCGTTCCTTCATGGGCGAATGCGACGACCTGGCCGCCAGCCGGAGAACTCTCGACGCTCAGGATCTGGATGCCCTCGCGCGCGGAATCGCCGTAGCCGACCGGTATCACAGCTGCGCCGCGCGCCGAAGCCAGCGACAGCGCGACCTGCCCCAGCACACAATCTGCGTCGGCAGCTGCGACGCCATCCGCTGCCAGCAGTTCCGAGAACAGACGGAGCTTCGCTTCTGCGTACTCCCCGAGACTGCCATGGTAATCGAGGTGGTCGCGGGAAAAGCTCGCCAATGCGGCGACCGTGGGACGGACGCCATCCAGACGGAATTGCGCCAGCGCGTGGGACGATGCTTCCATCGCGACATGTGTCGCCCCTTCACTGGCAAATCGCTGGAGCAGGCGATGAAGCGCGGTGGGTTCCGGCGTTGTCAGTCCGGTCGACGCACGGCCCGCGGGCCCGATGCCGCCAAGCGTCCCGATCCCCGCTCCCCGGATGCCGCGACTTCGCCAGATCTGGCGAAGGAACTCCACCGTTGAGGTCTTCCCGTTCGTCCCGGTAACCGCAACGCACGTCGCTGGTGCATCTGGCCAGAACCGGCCCGCCATGGTGGCGAAGCGCCGCCGGGGCTCGGGATCCACCAGCACCGGTATCGGAAGCAACCCGCAGGCCTCCATTGCACGAAACACGCCCCCGGGGGATGCAAGGGCCGCAACGGCGCCGCGCGACGCGGCAGCACCGAGGTAGTCGGCGCCATGCGCGTGCAGGCCGCGAAGAGCTGCGAACAGGCTTCCCGGCCCTGCCTCCCGGCTGTCGGCGGTAAGGCCGCAAACGACGATCCCTGGATCCAGCGGCGGGCCTACGACGCAATCGACTTCCCGGACGCCCAGCGCCGCCACCGTTACCCGGACTGCCATCTGGACAGCCGACCGATTCGCAAGGAGCCCGAAGACCGCTCCGGAATGATCTCAGTACATCGCAATCCGGATGTCGGAGTCCTGCTCACGCTCGTTGTCGAACTCTGGCATCAGGCCGTAAAGGGCGCCGATTCTGGCAATTACTTCCCGCGCTATCGGCCCGGCCGTCCGGCCAGCGTGGCGCCGCCCGCGGGAGTCGTCGATGCCCTGGGGCTCGTCCAGCGAGATGACCAACGTGAACTTGGGATCCCGCATCGGAAAGGCGGACACAAAGGTGGAGATCACCTTCTCTTTGTCGTAACCGATGCCATTGCGGATGGGCTTGTCCGCCGTCCCTGTCTTCCCCCCCACATCGTATCCCGCGACATGCGCGCGCCGGCCCGTGCCGCGCTGGGTCTGCACGACGCTCCTGAGCGCAATCCGCATTGCGGTTACTGTTTCCGCCGACACCACGGCGGGCCGCTCCTTCCCTGCGTTTCCGCCGAGCACCAGGGTCGGCTGCACTCTTTTGCCATCGCCCACCAAGGTCGAGATTGCGCTGGCCAGGTGAACGGGAGTAATGGCGAGCCCGTGCCCATAGGCTACCGTGGCCGTCGTATCGGTCTTCCACTGGGCGGGATAGATCGGATGGCTGCCACGGGCTTCCGATACCTCTATGGGAAGCCTTTCGAAAAGTCCGAGCTCCCGCAGAAACGCCTGCTGGACGATCCCGCCAACGGCGAGGGAAGCCAGTGCGCTCCCCACATTGGACGAAAGCTGGACGACTTGGAGAAGTGTGATGGTGTGATCACGGATGTAATGCTCTTTGATCATCCGCTTGCCGATCATCAGCGCGTTGCCCACCGCGTACTTAGTTTCCAGAGTTGCGCCACCGCGGTCGATCGCGAGGGCTGCTGCGATCGGCTTCAGGACGGAGCCGAGTTCATACACGCCCTGAGCTGCGCGATTGAGCAAAGGATCGTCGTCCGACAATCCTTCTTCCAAAGGCGTCGGACGGTTGTTCGGATCAAAATCCGGGAACGAGGCCATGCCAAAGATTTCTCCGGTCGCGACGTGGATCAGGACGGCGGAGCCGCCCTTGGCCCTGTTCAGTTCGATTCCGCGTTCAAGCCCGTCATGGAGGATTGCCTGAACGCGGCGATCGATGGAGAGCGCCACGGGCGAACCGCCCTGCCGGAGTTGGTCCTCGAAATGCAACTCCACGCCGCCAACGCCGACGATCTCGGCTCCCGAGATCTCCACGCGGTTCGTTCGGACACCGCCAACTACGTGGGAAAGAAGATTCCCGAGGGGATAAACCCGTACCGGACGCTCACGGAACACGAGGCCGGTCAGCCCGAGATCCTGCACCGCCTGCTTCTCGTGCGAGAACACGCGCTTCTTGATCCACACGAATTGATTGCCGGAACCAAGCGATTTCTCAAGTTCCGCGGCGTCAAGGCCCAGCACCTCGGACAAGGCCCTGGCGGTGGCGGCATGGTCAGCCATCTCAAGGGGCCTCGCGTGAAGCGACCAGCCTGAGATGTTGGTCGCGAGGACATGGCCGTTGCGGTCAAGGATCTCCGCGCGCTCGGGAAGCGGAGCGTGCTCCTCGCCGATCTCCGAAACCGTGGCGGGGCCGGGTTGGGCGGCCACCGCGAGTTCCGCCATGCGCGCTCCGACGACAATGAAGGCGAAGAGGAACATTCCCAGCACGGTCCAGACGCGAGCCGACCCGAGAGGCTCCGGAGCGGATATCAGGCCGCGGGCAGCCGCGAGTTTTTGGGCAGCCAGTTCCCTAGTCATGTTCAGTCTCCCATGGATTCCCGGCGAGCGGCGCCAACTGGCGCAGTGCGATGGGCTCAAGACGCAGCGCCTCCTGGTGCGCTGCGACGAGATCGGCGAGCCGGTCTCCCCGATTCAGATATGCCCAGTCCGCTCTCAAGGCAGAGATCTTGTTCTCTTCCTCGCGTATTTCCTGATTCAATTCGACGATCCTGTCTGCCGCCTCCTTGGCCTGGTGGCTCACGAAATACGCGACGGTCACCGAAGCGAGGAACGCCAGCACAAGGAGCGAATGGCGAACTAATGTCATGATCGGCGTCCCCTCCCCGGGCGACGCCAAGGGGCCTCGCCATCCGAATCCTGTGGAAACGCGGGCGCTGGCGTACGCTCGGCCGCGCGCATGCGCGCGGAGCGAGAGCGCGGGTTGCGGGCGATCTCGGCAGTACCGGGCCGGGCACAGCGGCGGCGCAGAAGACGGAAGGATGGCGGCAGCGTTCCGGCCTGCGGCACATGCCGATTGCCGCCCCCTGATTTGCAGCGGCGGGCGAAGAAGCCCTTGACGACGCGATCTTCGAGGGAATGGAAGGTTACAACGCACAGTACGCCACCGGTCGCGAGGAGCCGCTCCGCCTCGGGAAGCGCAAGGGCGAGGCGGCCGAGTTCGTCATTGACCGCGATGCGCACCGCCTGGAAGCTGCGGGTTGCCGGATCTATCCGGAAGCGACCGCGCGGACGCCGTGCCGAGGCGCGGACGAGGTCCGCGAATTGCGAGGTGGTCCGGATCGGGCCCTGCTCCCGCTCCCGTACAACCGCCCGTGCAATCCGCCGTGCGGCCGGCTCTTCCCCGTATTCGTACAGGATCCGGGCCAACTCCCCCTCGTCCAGACTGTTCAGCAAGTCGGCGGCCGTCGGCCCGTCGCCGCCCATTCGCATATCGAGCGGACCGGCAATCCGGAAGGAGAAGCCCCGCTCGGCACTATCCAGCTGCGTGGAGGACACACCGAGGTCGAATGCAATTCCCTGGATGCGCCCGGCATGTTCCGCAAGCAGCGTGCCGATCCGGCAGAAATTACCGTGCACAAGGATGATCCGCGCAGCTTGGTCACCAAACGCCGCTCGGCCCCGCTCTATGGCGGAGCCATCGCAATCCAGGGCAATGACGGTGTCTGCGCCTGCATCGAGCATGGCCCGCGAGTAGCCGCCGGCGCCAAACGTCGCGTCGACGAAGATGCCACCGCGCGCGGGACGCAGGGCGGCTACGGTCTCGGCAACCATGACTGGCTCATGGCCCGGCAACCTGCGGGCAGCCGATTTGCTGCCGTCCCCGGGCGCGTGTTCGATGATCGCGCCCATCAGTTACCGTTTCCCCTACCGGCAGGTTCCGTCATGTCGGCATCCACTTGCCATGGGTCAAACGTCTCGACCATGGTCCTGTACTGCTCAAGGACTGCGGCCTCGGCCTCGTCCGCGGCGTCAAGCAACACCGGGTTCCAGACCTGAAAGGTCTCGTTGCAGCCTACGAAGCAGACGGTCCCCTCCAGTTCGCACCGGCTGATCACGGCCAGCGGCAGAACCACCCGGCCCTCCTTGTCGAAGGGAAGAAACTCGGCCACCGACCACTGGCCTCGGCCCAGAACCTGATTTCGTTTCGCGAAGGGGTTGACCCGGACTGGTCCCGATGCATCAGAAGCACTGCCGGAACCCGTATCACGCCCCGACGCAGAAGCGCGCGGAAGGGGAAGGCCAAACGCGGCGGCAATCGCCCGAAAGCCATCGACGCCGGAGCCATGCAGGAATCGCGCTTCCCTGTCCGTGTCGGGAAAGAGAACGATGCCCGGGTTCCTCTCGCGCCACACTGCATTCCGGATAGTGGCCGGCACTGCGACCCTGCCCTTGGAATCAAGCCTGTGAACCTGGCGACCGACAAAGGGATCGTGCATAGTTCAAGTTCCCCGCGTGCCTGTTTCCGGGGAAGCCTGGGAGAAAGGGATGCGCAACAGCGGCTTCGAGGCGACGGAGCGCGAAGCGCCCCGCCGCCCTGCTCGTCGATGCCTCAACCACCGCGCCGATTTGGCTGCCCCTCTGACTGCTCGAAGGCTTCCGCCGTGGCTGCTATAGTGGAGTTCGACTTCATTGGTCTGTTCCCCCACCTGGCGCCTTTTGTCGACATTTCATGCCATTTCGCCCCACCAGTCTATGTGAACTCCCTGAACCGAGTCAATGGGCCAATGATCGGACGGCCCGCATTGCCGTTTGAGGTTGCCTTAAATGAAACGCACCGGGCGCCCTGACAGTGAAAATTGGACATAATACAACCAAATGCAGCGCCAGCATTTTCCCGGAATACCACATGAGCGAGAAACTAGGTGTGGCAATATTGCAACAAGGCCGCGTGGACTGGCAGGAAACCCGTCTGCACACACTTCTTGGAACACGTTAACAACTATACTCGAACTTTTATGCGACTTTAATCCGACTTTTACCGATATTCGCGAAAGGGAAACGCTCCGCCGCTACAAGTCTTGAGCCACCTTGGCGCTACGGAAACCGGGAACACGAGGCACAAGAATTCCGCCTCCAGTGATCAAATTTCTTCCCCCACCGCGCCCCATCATCCCCCACCAAGGAGAAATCCGAACTCCGATTCGCGAATCGGCGCGATTCGCGAATCGGCGCGATTCGCTGATTCGACTCGAGTAGAGATGTTGGCCCATGGTCAGGCGGCCTGTAAGCCGGGTTCTGTGCGCGATGCGGCAGCGCCGCATCGGCGATGGCCATTCATCTAGGACGCCGGTTACCCGACGCCTCATGCGGTCAACCCGGACGCCGGACCGAAGGCGGTCCTGTCCTTCCGGACTGCGTCCCTATCCGACCTTGCTCCCGGCGGGGCTTGCCGTGCCACTTCCGTCTCCGGAAGCGCGGTGGGCTCTTACTCCACCGTTTCACCCTTGCCCGCTTCGCGGGCGGTCTGTTCTCTGTGGCGCTTTCCCTAAGGTTCCGGCTCTTGCGAACCGTCCCTCGCCGGGCGTTACCCGGCGCCGTGCCTTCGAGGAGCCCGGACTTTCCTCACGCTGTAGGCGCGCGGCCATCCGGCCGCCTGACACCCCAGTATAGCCGTCCCGAGTGACCGCCATAGGCAGGCCCCCTCAACCGCAAGCGCGAAGCGGAGGCACGAGTATCGACGCCCCCGGCCATTCCTCTGCGATTCGCTCCCCGTGGAGAACAGCCTGCAGGGAAAGCGGCTGACCGAGTTCGCCTGGCCGAAATCGACGCTGGAATGCACGAAAGCACGCTTGCGCCGCCGGCGTTCGGAAGCCGCCCTCCCCCGTGTCATAGCCAATCTGCGCCAGAGCATCCTCCATTCGGTGGCGCGCATCGTCCGTTGCACGGTCCCGCGCCTCCTCGCCAGGCGTCCAGGCGGCGAGCCCCTTGCCGGCAAGCCGCTCCCACGGAAACCATTCACCGGGATCACGCTTGCGCGTCGGCGCGACATCGGAATGGCCAACCACGGACCCGGGCCCGAGGCGCCATCGCCGGCAGGCATCCGCCAGGAGGTCCTCCAGAGCCCGGAGTTGCGCTTCCGGATAACTGCGCGACCCCCCCGCATGTCCCTGATGCGCTAGCTCGATGCCAATCGACGCCGAATTGATCCCGCGCTCGCCCGCCCAACAGGCCTTGCCGGCGTGCCAGGCGCGCTCCGCCTCCGGGACGAGCGCATGAATCCGGCCTGTTGGCTCGATCAAGTAGTGGGCGCTCACCCTGGAGCGGGCATCGCAGAGACGGTCCAGCGCTGCCTTGGCGCCAACCATCCCGGTGTAATGGAGCACGACCAGCGCAACGCGAGATCTTCCCCGGCTGCTCCGGTTGGGAGATTGCCGCCCTTGCCGCAAGACATTCCCGTCGACGCTCATTGTCGCCCCCGCCCGCGCCCGTGCGATCGCGCCATGCCCGCGATAATGCGTCGGACGATCGGTGCCGGCACCTCCTCCGCCTCGCCGGGCTTCAGGGAGCCAATCCGCAGCGGTCCGTACGCCGTCCTGCGGAGCCGATTCACGGGGTGGCCCACATGCGCGAGCGCCCTCCGCACTTCCCGATAGCGACCTTCCGAGAGTTCCAGCCGCAACCAAGTGTTCGAACTGCCCTGACGCTCCACCGAAACCCCCATCGGACGGAAGCGCTCGCCACTGATCACCAATCCCTCCCGGAGCGCCTGGAGCGCGGCATCGTCGGGAATTCCGCGAACCCGCGCCCGATAGACCCGAGGCACCTGGCTTGCGGGAAGCTCCAGCTGCCGTTTGAGCGCGCCATCATTCGTCAGGAGTAGAAGGCCTTCCGAGGACGCGTCGAGACGACCAACCGGCATCACTCCCGCAAGCCGGACCGGAAGAGCGTCGGACAGGCTTCGTCGGCCCCGCGGGTCCGTGCGCGACACGATGACGCCGACCGGCTTGCAATAACGCCAGAGTCGAGTTGGCTGGGCAGGACGAACGCGGCGCCCGTCCAGATCAACCCGATCCGTCAACTGAATGCGGTTGGCCGGCGACGCGCATATTTGGCCGTTGACCCGCACACGCCCCTCGCGGATCAGCACCTCCGCCTGGCGGCGCGAAGCCGCCCCCGCCCGGGATAGCCATCGCGCGATTCGCACTGGCCCTGCGTCCTCCGGCACCGAGCCGAAAGACTCTGCCCGCTGCCTGGCGGCCCCGTTCCCCGATCGATTCCGCGGACGCGAGAAATTCTTCTTTCGGTCCATGGAGCCTCTTGCACAGTTGACAAGACTGCCATTTTCATCTGTTTGATGTCGGACCTGAGGGGGCTTCCGAGACAAGTCCGCAACCGCGAGGCAGGCAGCACAATATACGTTCCCACGGTAGCGCTGACAGGTGGTTCTGTCTCCGGATTTGACTTGGTTTACCAGGGCAATCTCACTCCTGGGCAAGGTTGATTCGTACTCGAGGCTTGAACATCTCGTCTTCGGCCCGCCAAGTGGAGGCATGCCCGGTTTTCCCCTGGACCCCTCGGTGGCGGAGGTTGTGTTGCGGCTTGCGCGGCCGAGGCGGCTACACGGGTCCGCATGCCAGGCTGAAGGAGATGATTCCGCTGGGCCGCTCGTCCATGTCCCGGCCTTGCGCGGCAGAGCCGTATCCGGACCGGACGGTGGCCCGCACGGCGCTACGGAAAACACGCTTCCTTCGCTGCTGGAGGAATTGCAGCGGGTCCCCGACTTCCGCCGTGCCCAGGGGGGCGGCGAAAGCCGGCGACGGTGCTGGCCCTCTCCAGGCGGGCGCAAGGTGAGGATGCTGCCGGTCGCGGCGACGGTCCGGTGTCCCGCGCACAGGCGATCGGCGACACCCCGTCTTGCCCCACTTCGACACTGGTGGGCGAATCAGGCCGTTGCGGCTTACCGACCACACTCGCATCTCGCTGATCACGCCGGTGAACCCGTCGTCGAGTCTGAGCCGGCCAATGCTTCGGTTCGCTCCGTCACCGGCTGACGGAACAGCTACATTAGGTGCCAATCGGTGACCGAATTGCGGTTTCGATGCGGTGTTGCCATGGTGTCGACTGCATGCCGGACGGAACAAGCGGGAAGTTCATGACCCTGTAACCTATTGCAAATAAGCACAGTCTACGGATCTCTTCGCAAGATTCCCCTTGGGAGTGTGCGCCACAGAACCACCCTTTCGCCTGTACCACACAATATTTAGCGGTAACCACGCCCCTTGGCACGCCGCATATGGTGCTTCCATTTCCCACGGCGCAGGCTCCCAAGCGGACAAGCCGCCCATCTCAGCATCGCCGGCGACGAGTCTTGCATCAACAAGCCGACCGGCGAGCGGTTCGAGAAATCCAAGCAGCACTGCGTCGTGACCATCCAGGACGTACTCACCGAAATGCTGCCCAAACCAGTCGTCTCGCAGTTCCACAGGGAACCCATCCGTGCGTCCGGTCGCTTACCCGGGAGATACGCTTCGAGCGGCGGCAACTCAGCGCCATCGCGCTGCCGACCTTTGGTTCGATGATCCCGCTCCTTCTTGCCGGAGCGCGACAAAGTCCAAAGAATCACGGTACGTTGGGAAGACATCAATGGGGCCTTCTTCTCATTTGGAAAGCGGAGACCCTTGGATTCCCTGCCGCGCAAGGGCAGAATTGGTGGTCGGAGACCTGTCCATGCTCCCGCATTCCGCGCCCATGGAAATCGCGCTGGCTGCCGCGAGGGCGGCGGCCGACAGAGACGAAGTTCCGGTAGGTGCTGTGATCGTAGACCCTTCGGATGGCTCGGTCGTCGCGCGAGCAGGGAACGCGACCCGGAGCCTGCAGGATCCAACCGCGCATGCAGAGATGCTGGCAATCCGCGCCGCTGCGGCCGAACGTGGAGAGCGGCTGACCGGCTTGGACATTTATGTAACGCTGGAACCCTGCGCCATGTGCGCCGGCGCGATCTCCGCCGCTCGCATTCGCACGCTCCTCTACGGTGCGGAGGATCCCAAGAGCGGCGGCGTCGATCACGGAGCGAGGGTGTTTGCCCATGAAACCTGCCACCACCGGCCTGAGGTGTTCGGCGGGATCATGGAACGGGAATCGGCGGCGTTGCTGCACGCCTTCTTTGGGAAACGCCGGAACATCCGCCGAAAGGCTCCGCACGGTGGCTGAACGGATCGCCTCCGAGAGTGCGAGGCAAAGCCAAGCCAAACCTGACCCATGACGGCGGGACCGGCGAAACCGCAGGCCACAGCGCGGTCTTGCCCGGGGCTGCCGTTGCGGCGGCCGACAGACTGGCTGCAATTGTGGGAAGAAGTGTTCTGGTCGACTCGTTCCACTCCGCGCCGACTTTGGCAGGCGCGCAAGCCGGTCCGGGAAGAACTGCCGCAACGGCATTCGGCAGATGAGCACTGCCTGCACGCCAGTCCCCGGTCAATCCCGCGTTGCGGGAAGGGCCCGTGAGTTTGTCCTGGTCGAGAAGTTTCCCTGGTCCGGGCGGGTTCCGGGACATCCTGCGAAGGATCGGATCGCACGCGCCTTCCTTGCGACGGCGGTGTTCGACCCGCCGACGGCACCGGACCTGATCGAACGGCTGGAACTTGACAGCGAATTCCGACGCCTGTGCAGGCCCCGTCGGGGCGCTTCCCGACGCCGGATCACGCAAGAGATGAATGTAGCGATGCCTCGGCCAAAACCATCAACGGCGGCGGCCGGATCTGCCAAGTCGGATGCCGTTCCCGGATTTGCCGGTTGGCACCGCTCACTCAGGCAGCGTCGGCAGCGAGAAGTCAGAGTTCAAATGGCTCCATGACCTCGGGCACGATCACGCGCGTTTCCTCCATCAGGGAAACAAACTCGTCGGCGCTCTGCGCAAGGATCGGGAAGGTCCTGTAGTGGCAGGGTATCACGGCCTTGAACCTGAAGAATTTCCGGCACGCGTAGGCCGCACGGCGAGCATCCATCGTAAAGTGGCCACCGATCGGAAGCACAGCGAAGTCCGGATCGTGCAAGTCCTGGATGATCGCCATGTCTGCGTGGACATCGGTATCGCCAGCAAAATAAAGCGTCTTCCCCCCTGCCGACAGAATGAAGCCAGCCTCCGGGCCGAGATAGAACGGCGCCCCGTCGACCTCGAACGAGGACGAATGCAGAGCGCGAACCATCGTAACGTCGACCCCTCCGCAATCTACCGTGCCGCCCATGTTGAACGGCAGGCCGTCCAGGCCGTGCTTGGAAGTGATCCAGCTGACGTATTCCAGGATTCCCACGACCTGTGCCTTGGTCATCGCCGCGATTTCCGGCACATCCCCTGCATGGTCCGCATGTGCATGGGTCAGAAGCAGATGCGTAGCTCCTTCCACGGCCTCGTTGAACCGGGAACCATCGAATTCCGGATTGCCCCGCAACCACGGATCGATCAGCAGCACTGCATCGGCGGCCTCAAGGCGGAACCCGCCGTGCCCGAGCCAAGTGAGTTTCACGATTGGATGCTCCTCTGCGGTAGTGAACGATGCGCGAGAGAATAGAGGATTGCCGGATCCGTGTCGCCGGGCCGGGAGGGGCAGCTGCCGCGCCGGGACGTGCGGAATTCCGAGCGACACCGAGTGAAGCGAGCTGCTTGACAGGGTCCGCGGCCACCGGCACGCCACGGCATTGTTGAGGGAACGCGTTCGCGGAAGGGGAATGGCCCCTTCCGCGAATTCGCTCTTTTTTCTCGCTCAGTGCGTGCGCGTGAGTCCGGCGAAGGCGACCATCCGGCCAGCTGCAACCTCGACGGCGTTTTCAATCGCGCCCCGCGCCACATCATTCGCGGCACTCGACTTCGCGATAAACTCGCCGCAAGACTTGGACACGTAGTTGGTCTGAAGCTCGACAAGTTCCGCCACGGACTTGGTGCCGACGGCTTCCTGCATCAGAGCCACTCCGTCCGTCAGGGACTGCGTCGCAACGGCGACCGCCTCCGCGCCGATCTTCTCGGCGGCCTTGTTCGCCACGCCAGCGGACTTGGCCAGTTCCGAAGCGGTCTCCTTCGCAAACGCAGCATAGTCCTCAATGCCCTTCGCGAACTGCGTTGCGTTCGCTTCCGTGGCGGACTTCACCTGGTCGGCAAACGCAGCCGCGTTTGCTTCGATTTTCTTGACAGTCATTTCCTGTCTCCTTTGTTCCCCGGCGGTAGGGCCGGATGCCTGACCCGCCAGCCTCGCCCGGGCCGGCTGTGGATTATATAGGGCGAATTGTGCAGTGCAGCAAGAGGTGTGTGCAGTGCAGCAATTCGGCGGGCGGTTGGGCGCGAAACTCCGACCGTGCGGCCCGAATCCCAAGGGAAGAATCATGCCGCCTTGTTGGCGTCGGACAGGAAATCCAAGATGTTTCGTCTGGTGCCGCTTGCCGCAGGCCACGGATAGCGCGCTGTCCCGTGGCCCCGTCGGCGGTCGCAGCCCCCGGCCAGAAGCGTGCCACGTGCCGTTCTTGCGCCGGCGCCCCTCGGGCACTCCCACCGACCGCATCTACAAGAAATGCATCATGCCGGGACTGAATTTCGAGTCGTGCTCGGAAGAGCCCGGCGTGCGCTCCTTCTCACGGGAGAGCAGCGCGGAGCGGAGCGGAAAAGCCCCGCCCGCGCCACTCGAGGGCAGCACCGACCCGTCGGCGCTGCCCTCCATCCATCGAGGGATCAGGCCAACTGCCCAATCCGGAATCCAGCCGGAATACCGGTCCGAATTCAGCTTGACGAAGTCCACTCCGGGTAGGCGTGCAGTCCGAGTTCGGTGCTGTCAATTCCGGCAAGCTCCTCCGCTTCGGAGACCCGCAGGCCCAACACGGCCTTGATTGCAAGCCAGGCGATGCTGCTCGTCGCGACGACAAAGACGCCAATCGCGAGAATGCCAATCACCTGGGCAAGGAAGCTCGCATCCGGATTGGTGATGGGAACCGCCAATGTGCCCCAGATACCCGCGGCCAAGTGCACGGGAATTGCTCCCACCACATCGTCAATCTTCAGTCGATCCAGCAGCGGCACGCAAAACACCACGATGACACCGCCTACGGAGCCAATGATGGCGGATCCCCACAGGCTCGGCGTGAGCGGCTCGGCCGTAATGGCTACGAGGCCGGCGAGGGCGCCGTTCAATACCATCGTAAGATCGATCCGCCCGTAACGGAATCGAGTGATCAGCATCACGGTCACTGCCCCGGCTGCCGCCGCGTTGTTTGTATTTGCGAAGATGCGGCCGACATCGGAAGCGTCGGAGAGCGTGCCCATGGCGAGCTGCGAGCCGCCGTTGAACCCGAACCAGCCAAGCCAAAGGATAAACGTGCCAAGCGTAGCCAGTGGAAGGTTGGACGCAGGAAGGGGCATGACGCGACCCCCTGCCCCATACTTGCCGCTCCGCGCTCCGAGAATAAGGACACCGGTGAGGGCGGCCCAGCCTCCCACGGAGTGGACGATGGTGGAACCGGCAAAGTCCAGGAAGCCGAGGCTGTCGAGCCATCCTCCGCCCCATATCCACGAAGCCTGGATCGGATAGATCAAGAGCGTCATGATGATGGTGAAGACAAAGAACGGACCGACCCGCATCCGCTCCGCGATCGCGCCGGAGACGATGGATGCGGTTGTCGCGCAGAAGACAAGCTGAAAGAAGAAGTCGGACCCCACCGAAGCGTACGCGACGTCTTCCACAGCGGCCGTCGCGCCCGGTCCAGGCAGGGAAGTCCAGGTCAAGGAACCCAGGACACCCTCGATCAGCCACGCGTCGCCGGGGTACATGAGGTTGTACGCCAGAACAAAATAGGCAAGGCTGGCTATCGCGTAGATTCCGATGCCCTTCAGGCACTGCGCCGACGCATTGCGCGTGCGAACGAACCCCGTCTCCAGCATGGTGAAGCCGGCCGCCATCCACATGACCAGGAACCCGCCAACCAGGAACAGCAGGCTGTTGAATACAAATGTGGATTCCTGGGGCACGCCGGCTGCTTCCTGAGCAAGGGCAGCCCCTGGCATGGCCGCCAAAGCGCCGAACGCCGCAATCGCGGCAATGTTGCGAATCATGGTTGTTGTTCTCCTTATCGTTCGACAATCGCTGCCGCCGCGTCGGCCTGGCGATCCGCCTGCCGCGGCCTGCACACAATTCCGCCAAGTGTCAGCTTCGGCCTCGCATTGCGGTTCGTTTGCGTCGGCCCGGTGCAAGAATCGGGCGTTTCGTCGTTGCGTCCCGCCTCCAAGCCACCCTGAGGCACCACCCGCCAGCTGCGGGTCTGATAGCCGGACAACACGAACCATCCGGAAAGCAACTCATCGGTGATCATCCGGAATTCCCTCGCCCGGCCACCCGACAGGCACGGCCGCGGGACCTCCGGCGCCGGAACACAGACATCCGGAATGCTGCAGCGCACCATAGAACGGGATTGCCCAACTGCTGATTTCTTCGCCTGCCCGATCCGCCGCGATCCCAGCAAAATGCCCTTTGAATCTATGTTATTCAGCGAGTAAGGTCCTGCACGCCGCTCTGCGGTCGCTCTTCCGTTCCAATGGGACCGTGAATAAGCCAAGGGCAATGTGCGGTTCCATGTTGCATCGCCGCATACGAACGTAGTGTTGACCAAAATTCCTGTCAACCTCTCTTGCCAGGCCGCGAACCATGGTCCCGGTGCGGATCGCCTTCGGTTGCGATGCAGCGCCGGGAACCTGTTTGCGACCAATCCAGTTCAAACGAACCTGTCCGTAGCAGACTGCTCCGCCGCATTGGGCAACTCCATTCCCGTTTGGGCACTCCTTCGCAGGGTTTCGGGTCATCGCCTGCCGCTCCTCCAGGCTGTTGCCGTGACATCCCCTCCGCCGACCTGGCATGGGCCGACCATTGGAAGGATGCACCAACGCGAGCGGTCGCCGTGGATCCCGACCGATGCATCAGGTCCGCACGGCGCCACGGTCCGAGGTCCATGTCCCGGGATTCGCCTCGGGTCGCTCGCATGCCGAAACGTGTTTGCACCTGGGCTGGACCGACCGCCACAGGGCGGGACCGGCTCTCACCCCAGCCCGGTTCCAGGTCAAGCATCGGCAAGCTGCAGGATTCGACGGGAGCCACGGCCACGCCCTCGATGCCGGAGGTTCGACTCGTGCCTGGAACCGCCCCGAGGAGTGGCGGCAGTGTCTGCCCGTGGACGCCGAAACACGCTGCATCCAGGCGGCAATCGCTCGACGAATTCGAAAGTCCGATTCGCGTTGAACCGGATCGTGGTGGGCGTGTTCCGGAGCGACTGCGGCCGCCTTCGAGCCTTACCCGGATCGGGGCACGCACGCCTTTCCGCTTCCGCTCGCCGTTCGGCAGACTCCGCACCCGGCCTCCTGGCCGTTATCCGGCCCGCGAATCTGGTCCGACAAGCCCGGCTGTCCCGATTCCGGCCTTGCGAGCCACTCTGGAGTCGGCTACCGTACTTTCCAAAAACCCCGCTGATTGCGTGGACCCACGTCGAGGCAGGATTGGCGAGCGTGCAGAGCAGCAGCCGCTTGAATTTGAACTCATGATCGAGCAGCGGTGTCCTGCGCTCCTGCGGCTTGTGGCGCTATGCGCAATAGCCCTCGCTATTGCCGCTGCCGCTTCGGTTGGCGCTGAGGCGCGCACCCGATCGTACGCGGTGATGGACTTTGAATCCGGCATCATTCTTTCCGCAGTCAACGAGCACGAGAGGCTGCATCCGGCCTCCCTCACCAAGATGATGACGCTGTACTTGACATTCGAAGCGATTCAGGACGGCCGCTTCTCGCTGGACCAAAGAGTCAGGGTGTCAAAGCGAGCCGCGTCCATGCCGCCTTCGCGCCTCGGCCTCCGGTCGGGAGAGCGTGTCCATCTGCGACATCTGATCGCCGCCGCAGCGGTCCGCTCCGCCAACGATGCCGCAGTCGTTCTTGCGGAAACCGTGGGCGGAACCGAGTGGAAATTCGCCGAAATGATGACGCGCAAGGCGCGCTCGTTCGGCATGAGCGGCACGACATTCAAGAATGCGACCGGCTTCACGGCCGCGGGTCATCTCTCGACGGCGCGGGACATGGCCATCCTCGGACGGCGGTTGCTCCGCGATTTTCCCGAGCATGCCGGCACATTCAGCCGGCTCAGCATTCGCTGGGGCGGACGGATCCTCCGGGCCACGAATTCCCGATTCCTGCAAGGCTTCAAGGGCGCTGACGGCCTCAAGACCGGCTACACCCGCGCAGCGGGATACACGATTGTCGGAACCGCTGAACGAAACGGAAGGAGGCTCATCACGAGCTATTTCGGGGCCAGTTCCAGCAGCAGGCGGACCCGCCGGGTAGCCGAACTGATGAATCAGGGCTTCAGCCAACTGGGCAAGGCAGGTACGCTTGTCGCACGACCGGTGACGCCGCCCAAGGCGCGGCCGGAAGCACCGTCAGCTGAACCACCGGCGCTGGCATTGGCAGCCGCGCCCGCCCAGCCGGAATTGCCGCCGCCTCGGCCGGAGGCACTCCCCGCGTCTGCGCAACCTGGACAGGCCGCGGTCGCCAACGCGGCCGGCACCACCGGCATTCCGCTTGCACTGCAGGAGACGCCGGTGGAAGCCTCCAGAGCCCCGGGGCCGACTGGAAATCCACTGGCAAGTGCACCGCCTGACGGATGGTCGATACAGGTAGGGGCCTACGCCCGAAAGGAGCAAGCGGAAGCGCGGCTGCGCAGCGTGAACGGGGCTCATGCGGACATTACCGGCGACGCCACCCAAATGGCGTCGAAGGGGCGCCGCTACTTCCTCGCCCAGTTCCGCGGCTTCGACAGGCGCGAGGCGGAACTCGGATGCAGAGCTCTCCGGAGCCGGAAGGTAGACTGCCTGCCAATCGTATCGACCAAGACGACGGAGCCTGCCGCAGTGGCCGCCGCTGCGGAACGTGTGCGCGCAGGAACGCCCGGGCACTGGGCGATCCAGGTCGGAGCCTATTCCCGCGAAGAGCAGGCTGCCGCGCATCTGCGCGATGTGAGCGCGGCACATGAAGACATCACTGGCGGCGCGACTCCGTTGACGCCAAGGCGAAACCGGCACTACCTCGCCCAATTCGCAGGCTTCGACGAAGACGACGCAAAATCAGCCTGCGGAGCGCTGCGAAATCGCGGCGTGGATTGCCTGCCAATCATCTCTTTGGCGTCTCCGGGGGCCCTGGACGCGGCGTCCGCGGCAACCGTCACGCTCCCGCGCGACAATCGGCAATGGGTAGTCCAGATCGGGGCATACTCCCGCAAGGAGCAAGCCGAGGCGCAATTGCGCAATGTGAGCGGACAGCACGCCGATGTAACCGGCACCGCGGTGCCCTTGACGCCCAAGCAGCGACACTACTACCTGGCCCAACTCGCAGGATTCGGCGAAGATGAGGCCAAGACAGCCTGCGGGACGCTTCGAAAGCGCGGCGTGGATTGCCTCCCGATCGCCCCTTCCGGCGCCGGGGAGCCCGCGGCAGTGGCCGCAGCGCCGGAGACGGTCCTCCGGCGCGCGCCTGGGGAATGGGCGGTGCAAGTCGGTGCCTATTCCCGCGAGGAGCAAGCCGAGGCGCATCTTCGGAACGTGAGCGGGGCCCACGCCGACATCACGGGCAATGCCAAGCAGATGACGCCAATGCGGAACCGCTACTACCTGGCCCAGTTCGCCGGATTCGGCGAAGATGAGGCCAAGTCTGCCTGCGGGACGCTTCGAAAGCGCGGCGTGGACTGCCTCCCGATCGCCCCCTCCGATGCTGGGGAACCTGCGGCGGTGGCGGCAGCGCCGGTGGCGGTACCCCCGCGCGCGCCCGGAGAATGGGCGGTTCAGGTCGGTGCATATGCCCGAAAGGAGCAAGCCGAGGCGCATCTGCGAAACGTAGGCGGCGCTCACTCCGATATCACAGCCAATGCCACGCCGATGACGCCGAAGCGGAACCGGTACTACCTGACACAGTTCGCTGGATTCGACAAGAATGGAGCAAGTGCCGCTTGCACAGCGTTTCGGAAGCGTGGAATTGACTGCCTTCCGATTGCCCCTTCCGACACGGAAAGGCCCGTCGCCGCGACGGTGGTGGCGGAGACCGCGCAACCCCTTGGTTCCGGACAGTGGGCGGTGCAGGTTGGCGCCTTTGACCGGGCACAGAGGGCTCGAGCGCAGATCGACCGGCTGCGGAGCGAGAGGCTGCCGCACCTCGCGGAACGGGAGTTTCGCGTTGCCCGTTCGGGACGACTTTTTCTCGCATGGTTCACCGGGTTTGACGAGAGGTCCGCTCAGGAAGCATGCCGCGCCCTCGAGGAGCGGCGCACGGACTGCCTCGCGGTTCGTACCGGACGCCAGAGAATTGGCGGATCGCTGGCTTCAGAATCCGGTTGGACCGTCCAGGTTGGAGCGTTCCGCCGGGACCGGGACGCCAGCCGGCACCTCGAGCGCATTCGGAAGGCCGGGTTGGCTGAACTGGACGGACGCGAGGGAACGATCCATCGGCGTGGCCGGTACTATCTGGTGCAGTTTGAGCCGTATAGCGCCGCAGAGGCTCGCGCAACCTGCGAATTCCTGCTCAAGCGCGGGATCGACTGCCTTGCCAAGACCAGCCAGAATCAGGATTCACGCGCCTCCGGCCGCTCCGACTGGGCCATCCAGGTGGGTGCCTACCGCAGGGCCACCCAGGCGCGCGCCCAATTGAACCGGGTCATGGGAAAATCCCTCATCGAATTGGAGGGAGCCCGTCACTGGGTGCCACAGCAGGGGCGGCTCTATCTGGCCCGGCTGCGCAATCTGAGCAAGCAAAGCGCCAACGCGGCTTGCGATGCACTTCGCTCCGACGGAATGGACTGCCTGCCGCTTGCGCCGTCGAGAAACTAGGTCTGCAGCCGGAACAGGTCCACGGCGCTAGATGCTCCCCGACCCGACGCCGAGTTCCTTCGCGAGGTCCCGCAATTCCTGCCGCGCGGCCACATGCGACATGCTGAACCGCGCCATCTTGCTAATCGGGGACAAGTCCAGCAGCGTGAGTCCGTTCAGGAATAGCTCCCGGAAGATCACGCGTTCGCTAAATCCCATTGCGACCCGGAATCCCATGCGAGCAGCCAGCTTGTCCAAAGACCGCCGCACCCGCCTCTGGTTGCGCGCCTCCAGGCTCGCAATCCGGTTGCGCATGACGATCCATTCCGTCGGCGGCTGTCCGTGCTCGACCCGCCACTGGCGCGCACTCCAAACCGCCCTTGCGTAAACGGACGGTCCTTCTATTTCACCGTTGGCCGCATTTACCCGAGCGAGCACGTCGAAATCCACAAAACTGTCGTTGATGGGTGAAACAAGGATATCTGCCAAGCGATGCGCATTCTCGGTAAGTGGGGTTGAGGCACCCGGCGTGTCAATCACGACATGCTCGCAAGTCTGACCAAGATCCGCGATCGCGTTTGCAAGGGAGACGCAATCCTCCTCCTCCGCCTGGGCGCGGTCAAGGGATCCGCTAGGCTCGATTTTCCGGCAAGTGGGCATCACCAGAGGCATCGCGCGCCGCTCGGCGAACTGTTCCCGGTTTTCGAAAAACCGGAGCATGGATCGCTGGCGCACATCCAGATCGATCACGCCGACGCCGCTCCCATCCCTCAGAAGCAGGGCGACTACATGAATTGCGATCGTCGACTTGCCGCAGCCGCCCTTCTCGTTCCCAAGTACGATGGTTCTAGCCATGGTTGCCGTCCGCCCGCAGGATCGCGATCACGCCTAGAACAGGTCCCCTCCGAACCGCTTGCGGAACTTTGAAACCCTTCCGCCGGAATCGACGAGTTGCTGGCGGCCGCCCGTCCAGGCCGGATGCGTTGTAGGGTCGACATCCAACGTCAACGTGTCACCCTCCGACCCCCACGTGGACCGCATTTCGACCTCTTCACCATTGGTCATGCGGACGCGAATCGTGTGGTAATCGGGATGAATGTCCTTTTTCATTCCGGTTCTCCCTGTTGCGCCAGTCGCGCGAAAGCCATCGACACCGTCAGCGGCCTGGATCCAAGCTGTACATCGGTGCGAGCGTCGCCTCGCTGAACAAGGACGACACGGACGTGTTACGCGCGACGTTGAGAATCGCCTGCGCGAACATCGGCGCCACGCTCAGAATGCGAACGCGCTCGCTTCGAGTTGATTCCGGAGATGCCTTGATCGAATCCGTAATTACCAATTCCTCAAGCATGGAATCCGAGATTCGCTCCGTGGCACTTCCGGACAGGACTCCGTGGGAAACGTAAGCGGAAACGGAGCGCGCACCTCGTTCCCTCAACCGAGCCGCTGCCTCGCAAAGCGTCCCGCAGGAATCGCAGATGTCATCCACGAGAATGCAATCGCGTTCCCCGACTTCTCCGATCACATTGACCGCTTCGGCGCGTCCAGGGGATGAGCGCCGCTTGTCAACAATCGCAAGGCCGGCCCCGAGGCGGCTGGCGAGATCCCGCGCGCGAATAACGCCGCCAACATCCGGGGAGACGATCACGACTTTCGAAAGCTGTGCATAGCGGTTGCGTATGTCCAGAGAAAACACGGGGACAGCGCTCAAATTGTCCGCCGGTATATCAAAGAATCCCTGGATTTGCCCCGAATGCAAGTCCATCGTCAAAATTCGGTCCGCACCCGCCTCGGTCAGCAAGTTAGCGACCAACTTCGCCGAAATCGGAGTGCGGGCGGCCGTTTTCCGGTCCTGCCGCGCATATCCGTAATAGGGCATCGTCGCCGTAATGCGGCGTGCGGAGGCGCGTTTTAGCGCGTCGATGATGATTAGCAACTCCATCACGTTGTGGTTCGCCGGATCCGAAGTCGGCTGCATCACGAACACGTCCGCGCCGCGGATATTGTCGTATATCTCGACAAACACTTCGCCGTCACTGAATCGTTCGATCCGCGCACGCGCGAGCGGAGCGTTGCTGCCGAGCGCGATCGAGATGCGGCGCGCGACGGCCTCGGCAAAGCGGCGATTGGAATTGCCCGCGATCAGGCGGATCCCGGTTCCATCATCCATACGCGCATCCCCGCCGGCAAATCCCGTCGCGATCAGTTCTTGGCGTAGTACTCGACAACCAGGTTGGGCTCCATCCGGGCGGGATAGAAAGGCTCTGTTTCCCCGTCCGGGGCGCGCACGAATACGGCAGTCAGATGATCGAAATCGACATTGAAATACGCCGGAACCTCGCG
The DNA here is from genome assembly GCA_965222665.1 of Rhodobacterales bacterium. Classification (GTDB taxonomy): domain Bacteria; phylum Pseudomonadota; class Alphaproteobacteria; order Rhodobacterales; family CAZPXZ01; genus CAZPXZ01. The sequence goes on along the minus strand of CBDCUM010000012.1, from coordinate 924,027 downwards.
CTCTTCCGAGAAAATCGCATCCTGAATCAGCGGCATCTCGCGACTCGCTTCCTTCACCGCGATCAGGTCCCCGTCGCGGACCCGGTACGAGGGAATGTTCACCCTGCGTCCATTGACCGTCACATGTCCATGGTTCACGAACTGGCGAGCCGCAAATATTGTCGGCACGAACTTGGCGCGATACACCACAGCGTCCAGGCGCCGCTCCAGGAGCTCGACGAGATTGGCGCCGGTGTCGCCCTTCCGGCGCTGCGCCTCCGTGAATGTACGTCGGAACTGCTTCTCGGTGATGTCTCCATAGAACCCCTTCAGCTTCTGCTTTGCGCGAAGATGGATTCCAAAATCAGAGAGCTTGCCGCGCCGCCCGCCACGGGACTGCTCGCGCGCCGCCCCGGGAGGCCCCGCCCGGCGGCCGTTCAGAGGCGACTTCGACCGTCCCCATATGTTCTCGCCCATGCGGCGGTCAATCTTGTGTTTCGCCGCGGTCCGTTTGGTCATCGTTCCTTCTCCCGACCAATCCGCACTGACCGTGCGGATTCACTGCAGCCCGCCCGTGGAAGCCGACCGCCAATGCCTGTTTTCAGAATCCTGCTGGAATACGCGGCACACCGCTGGCGCGCGCAGCCCCTTTATCGCACTCCCTGCACGCGGAATCAACCCCTGTGCCGTCACTACACCGCGACCGCATGCGACCGTTTCCGGCACGGGACGGCCGGCCAACCTTGCATTCCGCCGCGCGCGCTCCATATTGCAGTGCAACATCGCATGAAATGGAGCCGTCGATATGAAACCGATTTTCCCGGCATTTGAGCCCGACAAGATCAATGAATACTTCAAGCTCGGCGAGGAGTTCTCGAAGGCAGTCAGCGAGTTCGCCGCCGTTGACCCGAAAGCCATCGACCCGGCGAAAATATACGAGGCGCAGCGTAGCAACATGGAGGCGCTGGTCGAGGCAAACCAGAAGGCGGCGCACGCATACGAGGACCTGTTCCGCAAGCAGGTTGTCGTCTTGCGCGAAGCCGCGGAGCGTGTTCAGGAGCAGTTCGAGGATCTGCGCTCCAACCCTGCCTCGGCGATGGAACCACAGAAACAGGCGAATGTAATGCGGTCCACGCTGGAGGATACGGCCCGGCAGCTCGCTGACCTTGCCGAGACCGCCGCAAAGGTGAACGCCGGAGCCCTTGAGGGAATCGGCAAGCAGGTCGCGGCCAACGCGACCGCGCTCGCTGCCGCCGCGAAACGTTGATGCCCTCGACGGCAGGCAGCCCTCCGGGAGGGCGCGTCCACATCGAGGATTTCGAGAAAGTAGACATCCGCGTTGGCCGCATCGTGGAGGCGCGCGAATTTCCCGAGGCTCGGAAGCCAGCCTATCAACTGCGGATCGACTTCGGCCGCGGCATGGGGACGCGGACGAGTTCGGCACAGCTGACACGGCGCTACACCCTTGAGGATCTTCCCGGGAAGCAGGTTCTGGCGGTCGTGAATTTTCCTCCCCGCCGCATCGGATCCTTTGTATCGGAAGTTCTCACCCTTGGGGTTCCCGGCCCGGACGGAGAAGTCGTACTGGTCCAGCCCGACTGCGATGTCGACTCCGGGGGGAGGCTCTATTGAAGGGGGATCGCCGACGCGACGGTTGCGTCGCCAACCTCCCCGGCACCTCCCGAAGGGATGGCGACCGTGGCCCGGAGGCCCCCAAGCTTCGTGCTCCGGCTGAAATGGAGGTCCCCGCCGTGAAGCCGGGCCACCTCGCGAGCGATCGACAACCCGAGACCCATGCCGCTCCTTGAGAGGGTCTCGCTTCCCGCCTCCAGCTGGCGGAACGGCCGCACGGCTTCCGCTCTCAGGGTCTCGGGAATTCCCGGGCCGTCATCCTCAACGGCGAACACGAGCCAGCGCTTTGACCGCGAAACGCTGAGCCGCACGCGTGTGCCGTAGCGGGCGGCATTCTGGACAAGATTGACGAGGCAGCGGCGCATGGCCCCGGCCCGCAACGAGGCTTGCGCGTCCGATCCAGATACGCCTATGTCGATCTGGACGGGCGTATCCGGGATGGAACGGGCGACCTCCCGAACAAGCGCCCCAACATCCACAGGTTTGCCCCCTTCACGCCATTCGTCGCGTGCAAACTCCAGAAAGTCCTCCACGACACCGTCCATCTCGTTCAACGAATTGAGCAGTTCGTCCGTGTCGGCTCCCATCTCGAGCGCCAGCCGCATTCTCGTCAGCGGAGTTCGAAGGTCGTGACTGAGTGCGAGGGGAAGGAGAGCACGTTGCTCGATATGGCGCTCGATACGGTTTCGCATGGCGAGAAACGCCGATCGAGCCTCTCGCACTTCCCGCGCGCCACCCGGTCGGGGAGGAAGGTCCATGCCTTGCCCGAAGGCCCGCATCGCTGCCGAGAGAGATCGAATCGGCCGAATTTGATTGCGCAGGTAGAGGAGCGCGACAACGACGAGCAGCAGGCCTGCGCCCGTGGTCCAGGTAAGGAGAAGATACGGATTGACCGCCGCAAGGCGGCTTCGCGGCACCACGGCCTCCATCACCCCGTGAGACGTTTGCAGCAGTATCCTTGCCAACCTGCCATCTGGCGGAAACTCGACCTGAACGCCCGGGCCAAGCATTTCGCGCAGGTAGCGCGCCGCAATTCCTGCCGAAAGATCCCACAGCGCCAGGTCACCGGCCGGCGGGGCTGACGCACCGGAATGGAGAATGAATCGAACGCCGTAGAAGCGCGAGAGCGGCCGGAGCGCAATCTCCGCGTCCTCCGGCGTGGCTTTGGCGTTTACTTCCCGCGCGACAATCCTAAGCTCCCGGACGACCTCGCCCGTCAACTGGCGGGAAACCCGGTCATAATGCCGCTGCAGGATCGTGTAGGCTGCCACCGACTGAAGCAGGAGAATAGGCAGCACCACGATGAGGACGGAACGGCCAAGAAGGCCCTTCGGTTTGCCGAGTCGCATGAACGGGCGCCCCGTGACAGGGAATACGGAATTATCAGCGTATCAACATGACGGTTGATTACCAATTCGATTTGGGGCCGGGATGCGAGCCCGGAGTCCCGGTGGCGCTGGCGCCGGGGATCCGGCGCGTCATCGCTGACAATCCTTCCCCGATGACATTCACGGGAACAGCGACCTACCTGGTCGGCGAGGGATCGGTGGCATTGATCGATCCCGGACCAAGGCAGGCTGGACACATCGACCGAATCCTGAAAACGATTCGCGAGGGCGAGCGAATCGAAGCGATATTCGTTACCCACCGCCATCTGGACCACTCCCCCGGGACAAGGCTCCTGTGCGCGCGAACCAATGCACCGGTCTACGCGGCCCGGCCGCAAGATTCTCCTTACGGTGCGCCGCCACCGGCGCTCCTGGCTGCCGAACCGGGCGGCGGTGAAGGAATCGACCCCGAATTCACTCCCGACCGTATCCTTGAAGACGGCGATCTCGTCGAATCGGCCTCCCGGAACGGTGGACAGCCGGCCTGGTCGCTTCGTGCTGTCCTTACCCCTGGCCACCTGGACGACCATGTCTGCTTTTCTTCAGAGCGGGACGGAGCGCTCTTCACGGGCGACCACGCCATGGGCTGGTCGAGCACCATGGTGTCGCCCCCGGAAGGCGACAGCGGGACGTACATGGAGAGCCTGCGGCGCCTCGCGCGCCGCGCAGACGAGGGGCAGGACCGGATGTACTATCCGGGCCACGGCCATCCCGTCGCGAACCCTGCCGCCCTGGTAGACCATCTTCTCAGAAGGAGAGAGCAGCGGAATGAGCAAATTCTCGCGGCGCTCGCGGCAGGCCCCCAGGATTTCGAGGGCCTCATGAAGCGTGGATACAGGGGATTGCGGGGAATCCAGGCGCTCGCCGCCCGGCGAATGCTGCTGGCGCATCTAATTCATCTTGAGCGGCACAGCCGGATTCGTTTGGAGTCAGACGTGAACGGCGCAGTGCGATTCGCGCCAGGTGAAGGCGTGACGTCAGCGGGATACAACTCTCGGGCACGCTCATGACTGCACCGGTCCGGAGGATACCTTGACTTCTGGCAAGACGAGCCCAGTACGCATCGGCAATGCGGCGATCGGCCCCGGCCTGCCCCTAGGGCTAATCGCGGGACCATGCCAAATCGAATCCGCCTCTCACGCTTGGCGAATGGGGGAGCACCTGCAACAGATTGCCCAGGAATTCGGCGTTTCGCTGGTGTTCAAGTCATCCTTCGACAAGGCGAATCGGACGAGTCTCAGAAGCGCGCGCGGTGTCGGTATGTCGGAAGGCTTGGAGATTCTCTCCGGCATCCGCGAATCCCTCGGACTTCCGGTCATTTCGGACGTTCATCTCCCGGAACAGTGCGGGCCGGCCGCGGCGAGGCTCGATGCCCTGCAGATTCCCGCATTCCTGTGCCGGCAGACGGACCTTCTTCTCGCTGCGGGCCGCCAAGGCAAGCCTGTCATGATCAAGAAGGGCCAGTTTCTCGCCCCGGGCGACATGAAACATGCCGTGGCCAAGATCGAAAGCACGGGAAACCGGCAGATCCTGCTTTGCGAACGCGGCTCGAGCTTCGGCTACCATTGCCTGGTCGCCGATTTTCGAAGCCTCCCGATCATGGCGGAAACCGGATTCCCGGTCGTTTTCGACGCAACCCACTCGGTTCAGGCTCCCGGTGGAATAGGGGGGGCTTCCGGCGGGGACCGGCGATTCGCGCCCGTCCTGGCCAGAGCGGCGGTCGCTGCTGGCGCGGATGCGATCTTCATCGAGACCCATGATGATCCGGACAGTGCTCCGAGCGACGGCCCCGTCATGGTGCCCCTCAAGGAGATGCGCGGGCTCGTCGAAACGCTGCTCCGCATCCGGGAAGCGGTTCTTGTTCAGCCTTCGCAAAGGAAAAACGCATGATGCGACTACGATTCTCGCTTGGCGTCAAATCGGACCGGCCACGCACGTGCAGCGCCCGCAGACGGGCATGTGCGCCGCAGGGTCGGCCCGTCAACAGCAGGCTTCAGGATTTTCAGGACTTTGGGGATGGTTGATCCGGACAAGCTCGCTCAGGTGCTGCAGGAAGCGGCCGTTCGCGCAGCGAGGGCCGCGATCGAAATCCGGAGCCGCGGCCGCATGGAGACGCGTCGAAAGGCCGACAACTCTCCTGTTTCCGAGGGCGACATGGCCGCGGACCGGGAAATTGACGGCATTCTTACCGCCGCCTTTCCGGACATACCCATCGTGAGCGAAGAATCCACCGCTCCGACGCTGGATCCTCTGGAGCCGTACTTCCTCGTGGATCCCATTGATGGAACCCGGGAATACATTTCCGGCGGTCCCGAATTCACGGTCAATATCGCCTTGATTCGCGACTGCACCCCGGCCGCGGGAATCGTGCTGGCTCCTGAAAGACGGGAGGGATTCCTTTCGTCCGGAACCGGGGGTACCCGGATCCTCCACTGGAATGATGCGCTGGAGTTCTGCGAATCGCGTCCTCCGCGGCCCACGCCGGACGCGGAAGCGGTTCTCACGGCCGCCGTGTCCCGTTCCCACCTTGACACCGCAACGCAGGGGTGGCTGGCCGAGCGCGGATACAACAGGAGGCTGCCCTGCGGTTCGTCGTGGAAGTTCTGCCTCCTTGCCGACCGTGCCGCGGCTGTCTATCCCAGGCTGGCGCCGACCAACACGTGGGACATTGCCGCCGGACACGCCATTCTCGCTGGGGCTGGAGGCCGGGTCATGAGGCTCGATGGATCATCACCGATCCGGTACGGCTCCGGTGGGACCATCGTCCCCGGTTTCCTTGCCTACGCCCCCGGGTCGTAGGTCAGGCTCCCGAGGCACCTGACGGCCACTGCCGCCCGCAACGCGTTCCGACGCCCGCGCTCTCTGGAAGAAGATCCGCCATGCCAGCGCTCATCCTGATTCCCGCTCGCTACGAATCCTCGCGTTTTCCCGGTAAGCCGCTCGCAGAACTCCGCGGGGCGGGCGGGGCGCATAAACCCCTCGTTCTGAGGAGCTGGGAAGCGGCCGCAGCCGCGGCGCAGCCAGGAGACCGGGTCGCGATCGCTACGGATGACCATCGAATCAGGCGCGTTGCCGAAGCCGGTGGAGCGGAGTGCATCCTGACCTCCTCCGACTGCAGGAACGGAACGGAACGCTGCGCTGAAGCCGCGGGCAAACTGGATGGCGAGAACGGTTTTGACATTGTGGTCAATCTGCAGGGCGATGCGCCCCTTACGCCTCCTTGGTTCATCCAGGCCATCGTCGCCGCGCTGCGTGGAAGTCGTGAAGGCGACGTCGCGACTCCCGTTCTCGCCTGCGATGCCGAATCCGAGGCCCGGCTCCGCGCCGACCGGCGGGCCGGACGTGTGGGCGCCACGACCGCGGTGGCTGACCAGAGCGGCAGAGCGCTGTATTTTTCCAAGGAGGTGTTGCCGTACGGCGGCCACGGTTCCGGCGTAATGCATCATGTCGGCGCCTACGCCTACCGGACGAATGCCCTCCGACGCTACGCGCTCTGGCCGACCGGTGCGCTGGAGGCCGCCGAGGGACTCGAGCAGCTCCGGTTTCTCGAGAACGGATGCCCGATCCTGTGCGTCACAGTCGACGCGCGAGGACGCTCCTTCTGGGAGGTCAACCATCCGGGCGATGTGGAGGTTGTCGAGCGGGGTCTTCGGAATGCCGGAATTGCCTGAGACGTCAGATGGCCCGACCGAAACGCCGTTCCAGCGCCTGAACCATGCGTTTCGCAGCCGGCAAATGCGGGTGGACCGACAGCGCCTGGCGGAAAGCGTCCAGCGCCAGTCGGAATTTGCCAATCGAAAGGTACACCAGCCCCTTGCCGGAGAGCGCCCCGAAGTGCCGTGGCTCCCGGGCCAGGGTCTCCCGGATGTCATCCAGCGAACTCTGGTAGGCGCCTGCGAGGTAGTGCGCCGTGGCCCGCGCGTTCCAACCTTCGGCAAACTCGGGCGCCAGCAATACCAGATCGTCGAGGTGGTCGACCGCAACACCGAGCCGCCCCTCCGACATCGCCGCCTGCGCCCGGTTGAATATGAGCCGCATGCTGTCGGACCCGGGATCGTGCCAGATGTCGTAGATATCCGACTGGATCGCGAGTGCCTCTTCCGCACTGGAATTCCGGAGCGCCGCAAAAAGCGCGTCGAGCCTCTCGCTGGCAGGCGCTTGTGTATCCGTTTCGGCCAAGACAACTGCCGATGCAGACAGCAGGAGAATCAGGGCGGCAAGCGCCGAGCGCGTACCCATGGCTTCCTTCTATGACTCGGAATCGCAAGTCGAGCTTGATTAGAGCGCATGCAGGCGAACCCGGCAAGGAGGTCCCGGTGCTCGTTCACGCGACGGGCAACCGGCCGCCGGCTGGCGCACGAATCCGCCGGATCGCCGTGGAGGACGGCGCCCTGCTCCGCGCAGCGTTTTGGACGAATGGGGATGAGCGCGGCTCCGTGCTCGTGTTTCCCGGCCGGACAGAGTTCGTGGAGATGTACTTCGAGACGGTCGTAGAGGCTCGTACCATGGGTCTTGCCGCGGGCGTCTTCGACTGGCGGAACCAAGGCCTCAACGAACACGCCCTTCCGGATACCCGGAAAGGACACATCCACCGGTTCGCAGAGTACCAGAAAGATGCCGAAGCCTTTTGCGGGGCGGCGGAGACGGAAGGGCTGCCGCGTCCCTGGATTCTGCTTGCCCATTCCATGGGGGGAGCCATCGCCTACAGCCATGCTGCCCTGAGCAGGAATCCGCCGGAGGGACTCATTCTCCTCGCCCCGATGTTCGATCTGATGCTCGGCGGAGCGAATTCGCGCGCTTCCGAAACTGTCGCGGAAATCGCTGTACGCTTGGGCTTCGGAGAATCCTACGTACCCGGAGGCGACGGACGCACCGTCATGGAACGAGGATTCGACCGGAACCCGCTGACCGCCGACGAGGAAAAGTTCGATCTGGTGAGAAACCTCCACGCCGCAAACCCGGCGCTGGCGCTCGGCGGGCCGACCTGGCGCTGGCTGCGCGAAGCCCTGCGCGCCACGCGCCGACTGCGCCGCCAAACTCCCCCGGGACTGCCCGTCCTCGCGCTTCTCGCCGATCGCGACCGGGTCGTTGACAACCGCAAGACTGTGGCCCTTCTCCGGAGCGCCGGTAATGCGAGAGTCCAGATGCTGGACGATTGCCTGCACTGCCCGCTGCTTGAGCGGCGCGCTATCCGCCGCAAAGTCTTCGATACAATCGGGACCCTTGCAGATCGGACCGGATGCGTGGCAGCGAACCGCTGAATTCTGCTCCCTCCCCTCCATTGCTGGCATTCCCTACGTCCGGAGCGCGGCGTTCCGCGTAGATACTCAGGGAGCACGGGGACCGCTCGACCCCATGGACCCGGCCGATGCGGCGCGGCAACCCGCGTCGCGGCCGGACTTCGCACGCGCAATGCAACGCAAGCGGGGAATCCTCCACGTCGGAGGCGAGCAGCGATCCGCTCCGAAGCCCGCGCCCCTCGGGAGCCAACTGCCCCGCTCCCGGCGGGCAATGGCATCGCGGAGAAGCGCCATCAAACTCCCTGTGACGCCAAAGGAATGGAGTTCCAGGGGCGATCCTCCATCGAGCACCCGCGGCAGGACTTCCCGGGGGCACCCTGCCGGACAAGTCTGCGCATGGGCTCTTCTGCACCTAGAATGCCGGACCGGATGCGATTCGACTTGAGCGAACCGCGATCGACATGAGGGAGGCAGCGCATGACACAGGCTGTAGTGGCATTTATCGGAACCGGACTAATGGGCGCACCGATGGCACGGAATTTGCTGAAGAGCGGATTTCCGGTCCGTGCCTGGAATCGCACACCGTCCAAGTCAGCGGCACTGGAACCCGACGGCGCCCTTGTCGCCGGCTCCCCTGAGGAAGCGGCGGCAGGAGCAGATTTCATCGTCACGATGCTGAGCGATGGCGTGGCAACCGGCGCCATGGTGACCCGTTTGGGGCCGGCTCTCGCTCCCGGCGCCGTGTGGCTGGATATGAGCTCCACGAAACCTGAAGAGGCGCGGGCGCAATCGGGCGGTCTGGCCCGCCTCGGGCATCCGCATCTGGACGCGCCAGTTTCAGGCGGCACCCGTGGCGCCGAGACGGCCAGCCTCGCTATCATAGTCGGCGGCGACGCGGATGCCTTTGCCAGAGCGAAGCCCGTCTTCGAGGCAATGGGACGGCCGGTACATGTGGGACCGAGTGGCGCAGGCCAATTGGCAAAGCTCGCCAATCAGGCAATTGTCGGAATCGCCATCGGCGCCGTGGCCGAAGCGATGCTGCTTCTGGAGACGGGACGGGCAGACCCTGCGGCGGTGCGGTTGGCGCTCCGTGGCGGCTTCGCGGACAGCACCATCCTGCAGCAGCATGGCCAGCGAATGACTGAACGCGACTTCCTGCCGGGTGGCCATTCCAGCAATCAGTTGAAGGACCTGGATAACGTCGTGAACGAGGCCCGAAACCTCGGTCTGCGCCTTCCGCTATCGGGAGAAGTCCGGAATCGGTTCGCCTATTTTTGCAATGAGATGAACGGAATGGAAAAGGATCATTCCGGCCTCTATCTGGAATTACGCCATCAGAACGGTCTGGAGGACGCCACATGAAGCAGGTACTGGTTGTCGGAGGCGGTGGCATGGTGGGCCAGAAGCTCGCCTTTCGGCTTGCAACCGACGGGCTGAGTGGCAGCCGGGACAACCGTGTCGTCCTGGTTGATATCGGCTTCCCCGAGAATGGCGCTCCCGCTGACGAAAGGATCCAGGGCGATTTCGCAGACGCAGCACTCTCCGCGCGCCTGGCGGCGCTGCGTTCGGACCCGATCTTCCTTCTCGCCGCAATCGTGTCCGGTGATGCGGAGCGGAACTACGACAAGGGGTGGTCGGTAAACCTGTTGTCCCATTGGCAGTTCCTGGAAGCCTTGCGGCGCGAGCATCTCGCATCCGGAGGATCCTACCGTCCAAGAGTCGTTTTCTCCTCAAGCATCGCGGTGTTCGGACCGCCGTTTCCGGATCTCATCGGAGATGAATTCCTCTGTGCTCCCCAAACATCCTACGGCGCGCAAAAGGCCTGCGCCGAACTGATGCTCGCGGACGCGAGCCGCAAGGGCTACGTGGACGCCATGTCCATCCGGCTGCCGACACTTTGCGTCCGCCCTGGAAAGCCCAACCTTGCGGTCTCCGGGTTCTTCTCCGGCATTATCCGCGAACCGCTCCACGGCAAGGAAGCGCTGCTGCCGGTGCCGGACGCGGTTCGGCACTGGCACGCCTCCCCGAGGTCCGCGATTGGCTTTCTCGTTCATGCAGCATCGCTGGAGACGGCACGGCTGGAAGGGCGGCGAGCCCTGAACATGCCCGGAGTGAGCTGCACCGTGGGCGAGCAAATCGAAGCGCTTCGACACACCGCAGGCTCCGATGCCGTTCGGCTGATTCGCCGGACCGAAGATCCCGATGTCCTGAAAATCGTCGCGGGATGGCCCAGAAACTTTGATCCCGCCCGCGCGCGAACACTTGGCTTCAAGGCCGAATCGAGCTTCGACCAGATCGTGACAGCCTATCTCGACGAGGATTTCAAGACGGGCGCTCGCCAGTAGGCACGCGACGTTGGGGATAGGCAATTATCCGAAGTGCTTTACGATGTTCTCGCACATCTTCTTGGCATCCCCAAGAAGCATCATGGTGTTCTCCCGAAAGAACAGTTCGTTGTCGATGCCGGCATAGCCCGATCCGAGCGAACGCTTGACGAAGAGGACCGTCCGCGCGTTCTCGACGTCCAGCACCGGCATTCCGTAGATCGGCGAAGACGGGTCGTTCTTGGCTGCCGGGTTGGTTACGTCGTTGGCCCCGACGACGAAGGCGACGTCCGAGGTACCAAAGTCGTTGTTGATGTCCTCGAGTTCGGCAACCTCGTCATAGGGGACATTGGCTTCCGCCAGGAGAACGTTCATGTGCCCCGGCATTCGCCCCGCAACCGGATGGATCGCATAGCGAACCTTGACCCCGGATCCCTTCAGGAGATCGGCCATTTCCCGCAGGGCGTGCTGGGCCTGCGCTACTGCGAGTCCGTACCCGGGAACGACGATCACGGATCCGGCGTTCTTCAGGATGAAGGCCGCATCCTCCGCCGAGCCCCGCTTCACCGGCCGATCCTCCGCCGTTGCCGCGGCCGCCGGGCTGTCACCGCCAAAGCCGCCCATGATGACGCTGAGGAAATGCCGGTTCATGCCGCGGCACATGATGTAGCTCAATATCGCGCCCGAAGCGCCAACCAGTGCGCCGGTGATGATCAGCGCGATGTTCCCGAGAGTGAAACCGATTCCTGCCGCGGCCCAGCCGGAGTACGAGTTCAGCATGGAAATAACGACCGGCATGTCCGCACCGCCGATCGGAATGATGAGCAGCACACCAATTATCAGCGACACGGCCACGATGGCCCAGAACAAGGAACCGGTCTGCGAAACGGCGAAAGCCGCGATCAACGCCACCAGCAGAAGCCCCAGTGCGATATTGATGGCATGGCGCCCCGGCAGAAGGATTGGCGCGCCCGACATCCGGCCATCAAGCTTCGCGAACGCGATGACGGACCCGGTAAAGGTTACCGCTCCGATCGCCGTCCCGAGGGACATCTCGATGAGCGATGCCACGTGGATCCCGTCGGTTTCCCCGATCCCGAAAGCTTCCGGCGCGTAGAACGCCGCCGCCGCGACGAGCACTGCGGCGAGGCCCACGAGGCTATGGAACGCCGCAACCAATTGCGGCATCGCCGTCATCGGGATGCGCCGCGCGATCACGGCGCCAATACCGCCGCCCAGGACGACCGCGGCAGCGATCAGTCCAATACCCTCTAACGACGGAGGAAACGCGATGAGCGTCACGGCGGCCGCAATGGCCATGCCAGCCATGCCGAACAGGTTGCCCCGCCGGGAGGATTCCGGATGACTCAAGCCACGGAGGGCGAGAATGAACAGGACACCGGACGCCAGATAGGCCAGCGCGGCGTAGTTCTCCACAGTACGGTCCCGCCCTATTTCTTCTTCGACCGGTACATCGAAAGCATCCGCTGCGTCACCAGGAATCCGCCGAATATGTTGATGGACGCCAACGCAACCGCCGCGGCACCGAGCCATCGACTTGCTTCGCCCGCGCCTTCGGTCAGCTCAATCCCGGCAGCTACCAGCGCGCCGACCAGGATCACGGAAGAGATCGCGTTGGTCACCGACATGAGCGGCGTATGCAGCGCCGGGGTGACGGACCACACAACGTAATAGCCGACAAAAATCGCCAGCACGAAAACGGCCAGCTGAAACACGAACGGATCGGCGCTGCCTCCAGCCGCAAGCGCACCCGCCAGGTAGGCAATCGGTTCCGTTTGCGCTTCCATACGCCTACTCCTTCTTGTCCACGCCGAGGCGCGCGAAATCCGGATGGATGACTTCGCCGGAACGGGTAAGGCAGGTACCCCGGACGAGTTCATCGTCCCAGTCAATGCTGAGTTGGCCCCCCTCGCCCATCATCGGAGAAACAAAGTTCCAGATGTTGCGGGCAAAGAACATGGAGGCATCCGCAGCCACTCTGCCCGGCAGGTTTGGAAAACCGATCACCTTCACGCCGTCCACATCCACAATCTCGCCGGACCGGGACAGAGCGCAGTTGCCGCCCTGCTCGACCGCCATGTCAACGACAACGGACCCCGCGCGCATCGAGCGCACATGCGCTTCACTGAGCAGCCTTGGCGCAACCCGCCCGGGGATGAGCGCTGTCGTGATCACGATGTCCTGGCGAACCAGATGCTTTGCCACCAGTTCTGCTTGCTTCTTCCGGTATTCTTCCGACATCGGCTTGGCGTAGCCGGCTGCGGTTTCCGCCTCCCGGAATTCGTCATCCTCGACCGCGATGAATTCGGCTCCGAGCGAAGCAACCTGCTCCTTGGCAGCCGGACGCACATCCGTCGCGGTAACCACTGCCCCCAAGCGCCGCGCCGTCGCGATCGCCTGGAGACCCGCCACACCGGCCCCCATCACGAACACCCGCGCCGGAGCAATGGTGCCTGCCGCGGTCATCATCATCGGCATCAGCCGACCATACGATGCCACGGCCTCGATGACCGCACGGTATCCGCTCAGGTTGGACTGCGAGCTCAGCACGTCCATCGACTGCGCGCGGGAAATCCGCGGCATGAGCTCGAGCGCGAACGCGGTCAAGCCTCGCTTGGCACAAGCCTGCAAGGCAACCGGATCGAGATATGGCGCCATGAGACAGAAAACGCTCGCCCCCGATGGAATGGCCGCCGCTTCGTCTGGCGTAGGGCGGAGAACCTTGAGTACGGCTCCAGCCTCGTTCACGCAGGCTTCGAAGGATGCAGCGATCTCGGCGCCAGCGTCGGAATAGGCGGAATCCCGGTATCCGGCCGCGCTGCCCGCGCCACCCTGGACGATGACGTCCGCTCCTGCATCCTTGAACCGCCGCACAATATCCGGGACGGCGGCAACCCGGGTCTCGTCGGCGCGGGTTTCCGCAGGAACAGCGATGCGCATGTAGGCCGCCTCCAGGAATCCGGCCCGCCGCCTGCGGCGGGGCCGATGCTCGGCTACGAAAAGTTGCGGTTCAGGTCAGGAATGCCGCCATGAACGCCAGAATAATCGCAATCAGAATACAGGTCCGGAGAGTGAACTTCAGAAATCCCGAGAACAGCTGCCGCTGGTAGCGGATCTCCATCTCTCCATGCTTGTAGTCTGCCATCTTTTCGTCCTTTCCTGACGGGATGACCCAGCAGGACCAAACTCATACCGAATCCGCGGGCAGGCTTCAACCGGACCACGCCTCTGACGGCCCGAACGACCGAGATTCTCCTCTGCCCCGGAACTCGGTGACCCTGCCGAAAGCCGGTCGCGTGGCACGTCCCGGGCCGTCATCGCCACAGATGCCGCCGAAGGAAAAGCGCAATTCCGGCGGCGAGCAGTCCGAGGCGACGCCACACGAATTCGCGCGCGCCGGCAGTGGCCTCAGCTTCTGCCGCGCTTCCTTCCTGCGGGCCGAATCCGGTTCCGCCCGAGCTTCACGATCCACCAGACAATGACGATCACGGGAACGGTAAGGAACGGTGTCAGGGCCGTCTTGCCCAGGCCAAACCGCTCCCCGATCGGAGCGAGAATATTGGTGGCCAGATTGGCGGCGTAGTAGCTGATCGCCACGACCGACAACCCCTCCACGGTTTGCTGGAGGCGGAGTTGCATCGCGGCTCGGCGATTCATCGACTCGAGCAGGTCGCGGTTTTGGGACTCCAGCGCGACGTCGACCCGGGTTCGCATCAACTCCGCGATCCGTGCCGCCCGTTCGGACAGAGCCTTGAGTCGTCCCTCCACTGCCGCAACTGTCCGGATGGCGGGATCGAAGCGGCGCACGAAGAATTCCCGAAACATCTGCTGGCCGGGTGCACGTTCTTCCCGGAGCATTGCCAGACGTTCATCCACGATGGACTTGTATGCGCGCGCAGCGCCGAACCGGAAGGCGGATGCGGCTGCCAGGGATTCGATCTCAACCGAGAGAGTGGTCAGCTGTGTCAGGACGTCCGCCTCCGAGTCCGCGCCTTCAGGCGCGGTCACCCGCTCCATGAGCGCTGTGAGTTCGCGCTCGACTTCGTTCAGACGCCGAGCCGTGCTTTGCGCAATCGGAAGCGCGAGCATTGCGAGCGCCCGATAGACCTCGATATCGATCAGCCGCTGGCACGATCGTCCCAACCGGCGGGGTCCGGCGTCTCCGAAAGCGATCACGGCAAACCTCGTGAATCCGTCGCCGTGAAGGCGAAAGTCGCTTGCCGCGACGGCATTGCCGTCGAGTATCACGCCCGTGGCCCTGCTGCCATCATCGAAGTAGCGGCCGAGGTCTCCAACGAGCAGTTCCAGCGCGTCGTCCCTGCTGTCCGTTTCCACGATCTCGCACTGAACTGCCGCCGCGACGGCTCCGGGCGCATCGGAAATCCAGCCTTCGGGCAGGAGTGCCGCGAAGCTTCCCGAGAAGGGGCCATCGGGAGCCCCGGCCCCGTAGAACGTGTATGAAACGAACTCCGTGTGCCGCTCCCACTTGAGCCGGACGGCGCCGATGATCGAAGCGTGATGGCTTGCACCTTCAGCCGGGGGCGCAACGCCATACCATGACAGCAGTTGCTCCAGGTGCGCGAGGTCCCGCGCCGGGTCGCGTTCTGCCGCCGCCGATGTCGGCTTGAACGCGATGCTGAAGACTTGCCCAGGGCGTGACACCGGCTGGAACGGCCGTGCATGCAACTCGTCGGTCAACTGCGCCCGCAGGGGGTGGTCGAAGCAGCGCAGCATCACGGTCGCGACGCTCTCACGGCGCTGAGATTCCCGGAATGTCCGGTGTGCGCCATCCCACGGCGCCGTTCGCCGCGCCCGGTTCCGGTGTGCCGGCAGGCAGGAAGAAGTCGCCCGCCAGATCAGCTGCAGAATCTACGGCGTATTTGCCGAAATCCGAGGTCCCGCCCGCGGCGAGGACCAGATCGTCCAGGCAGAACCACCCCGTGAACGACAGGGGCCTCGTCAAGACCCAGTGGGCCGCATCCGCCATGATTGCCGGCTTCCTGGACCTGCGGGCCATCGCCTCCCCGCCAAGCAGGTTGCGCACGGCGGCCGTATCGATCACGGTCCTCGGCCACAGGCAATTGGATGCGATACGGCCGTTGAATTCCGACGCCCAGCCCCACGCGAGAAGGCTCATTCCGTATTTTGCCAAGGTGTAGGGGGGATGGCTGTTCCACCACTGCGCAGAGAAGTCGAGCGGAGGCGCCATGGTCAGTATGCGGGGCGCCGTCGACCGCAGCAAGTGCGGCACAGCGGCACGGGTGACAGCGAAGGATCCCCGCATGTTGATGGAGATCATCAGATCGAATCGCTTGATCTCGGTCTCTGCAGTCCCCGTGAGCTGAATCGCGCTGGCGTTGTTCACAACCGCGTCAATGCCGCCGAAGGCATCTGCGCAGCGACGAACCGCGGACGCGACAGCATCTGCGTCCCGGATATCGCAGATCAGGGGAAGCGCCCTTCCGCCCGCCCGTTCCACCGCCTCCGCAGCGGAATGAATGGTGCCGGGCAGGCGCGGATGCGGCTTGTCCGTCTTGGCGGCAAGGGCGACATTGGCCCCGTCTGCGGCGCAGCGCAGTGCAATTTCCAAGCCGATTCCCCGCGATCCTCCGGATACGAAGATCGTGCGACCTGCCAACGATTCCGCGGTAGTCATGCTTGGGGCCTCGGTTCGGTTCGATTTGAATGCACCCCTAGCATATTCGAACCCGCAACGATGCGGGGCGACCACTACCGCGGAACGGCCAGTCCACGAACAAGCGCAGCACCCGGCGGAATTGCTGCCGGCTATCCGGCCCGAGTCCTGCGGCCCCACGCAATCCGCAAGTCTTCGCGGGGCGCTCACCGCTGTCTGTCGAAAGGATCGGTTCAAGGACCTCGGGCAGCGCCCTCCAAACTCGAGGTAGAGAACTGCACAAGACCGCAACCGGGAAGTCTGGCAAATTTCCGCTCGGGTTGGCCATGCGTCCCGCCAATCTGGCGGCACCGACACAGGAATTGGGATTGGCTCCGGCGGTAGGGCTCGAACCTACGACCCAGCGGTTAACAGCCGCTTGCTCTGCCAACTGAGCTACGCCGGAACAACTCGCCTCTGCAGCCTGCGAAGATTAGTCGTCAGCCGGGACCCCGTCAACGGCATCCCCATCGGACGCCGATTCCCGCTACAAGCGCCCACCCTCCGCTACTGCGGCCAACGGTTCTTCCCGGAGGAGCGATGCCAGGACCCGACCCGTCCGCCAATTCCAGACATGGCACCCGGTTCGAGTTCGCATGCGAGTACGCGAGCCGGGTCGGTCGGCGAAGGAAAGCGCAGCTCCTCGGCCACGTCCCGCCGAAAACCGAACCGGCCGTAATACGGCTCATCTCCGACCAGTACAACCCTTTTCCACCGTCCCGCTTCACCGGCATCAGCCGGCATCGCAAGCCTCTCGGCTCGCGCCAATCCGGCGCGAAGGAGCGCGGCACCAAGCCCTTCGCCCTGTCGTGTCGGATTGACTCCGACCGGTCCCGCCAGCAGCGCGGGCACGCCTGGCCCGCCGATACGCACCGGCCAGAACCGCACGGCGCCAACGGGAAAGCCGTCCGAATCCGACACCACCAGGCAAAGTTCGCGAACTGGCAGAACCCCTTGCCGCAGCTTGTAGGAGGAAAGACTTCTCCGGGCCGGACCGAAGACCCGGTCGAAGAGCGCTTCCACGGCCACGAGATCCCCCCCGGATTCCTCCCGCAGAACCAACTCATCCATGGCGCACGGGTTCAGGAACGGGGTGCGCTGGCGCGCCGTAGCCGATCGTTGACGGCTGCGCCCAGTCCGCGGTCGGGAATCGCCCGTACCGCGATGCAGCCGCTGCCGCCCATCGCCGAGTCCAACTCACGCAAGCACGAAAACAAGCGGCTGGCCGCTTCGGGCACATTTCCTGTCCGCGAGAGATTGCGTGCGACTGCAGCGTGCCGGATTTCTGCCGGCTCGGGGCCGAATCCGAGCCATCCTTCACCTGGAGCCGGTGCCTCCGCGTCGATGCGCAGACTCGCCAATGGTGCATAGTGGCTGTTTGACGAGCCCGGTACCTGAGGACGACCGGAAGCCGGCGCGGGAACGAACGCTCGCCCCATCGCCGCCTCCAGGGCTCCCCGGGCGATCCCGCCCTCTCGAAGCATAACAGGCCCCCGCGCCCCGAAACCCACGATTGCGGACTCGATTCCCACCGTGCAGGGTCCCCCGTCAACCACGGCGTCGACAAGGCACCCGAGATCCTCGAGCACATGGGCCGCTTCGGTCGGGCTTACGCGGCCCGAAGGATTGGCGCTCGGCCCGGCAACCGGACCTGCGAAATCCTTCAGGATCGAACGTGCGACGGGATGGGAAGGAACGCGGACCGCCGCCGTTGCAAGGCCGCCCGCAACTTCTGCCGCCAAACCGGACTCGATCCGCCGCGGCAGCACCAGTGTCAGGGGACCCGGCCAGAACGCATCAGCCAGCAGGACGGCCTCGGGGTTGAAAGCCGCAATTGCCTCCGCGGCCTCTCCGTCCAGCACGTGCACGATGAGCGGATTGCTGCGAGGGCGCCCCTTGGCGGCAAAGATCGCGAGCACCGCATCGCTGCGGCGGGCATCCGCACCTAACCCGTACACGGTTTCAGTGGGAAACGCGACCAAGCCTCCGGAATTCAAAATTTCCACAGCTCTAGAAATCCCGGCCGCTACCGGTGCCAGCAGCCTGGAATCCGGCACATTGACGCTGGCAACCATTGGATCGTTCCGCGATGTCCCCAAGGCAAGGAAGTTCCGCGCAATACGAAATCTCTGCTGAGCCCTTTCTACGGGCAATCGCTCCACAAGCGGGAAAGCCGCCTGAGGCTCCCGCCGACGGAGGGCCGGTGGCGACACCGAGATCCCGCGCCGCCACCGGGACTTGCGATCCCTCGTGGGCTACATGAGCGTATCGGTGATGGCGTGGGTCCAGGCGCCTTCAGGACGCTTTGTGATGACCGGGTCGGAACCACCCGAAAGCAGGGTATCCACCGTGCGCTCGAAATCGGCCAGGTCCAGCGTTCCGTTGCTGCCTTCGGTCAGCTTGTTGATCTCGCCCATCATCCGGCGCTGATGCTCTTCCGTCTGGACACCTGTGTCATCGAATTCCAGCACGATGTCGGCAGCCGCGTCGGTATTCTCTCGAGCCCATGCCCAACCCTTCATGGAGGCCTGCACAAACCGCGCCATCCGCTCTACGAAGACGGGATCCGCAAGTCTCTCCTCAAGCGCATAAAGACCGTCCTCCAACGTGGACACGCCCTGATCCTCATACTTGAACACAACGAGTTCCTCAGCGGGGATGCCGGCATCGATGATCTGCCAATACTCGTTGTAGGTCATCGCGGAGATGCACTCGGCCTGCCGCTGCAGCAGAGGATCGACGTTGAACAGCTGCTTCAGAACCGTCACCCCGTCATCGCCCCCCTCTGTCTGAATGCCGAGCTTCGACATCCAGGAGAGAAACGGATACTCGTTGCCGAAGAACCAGACTCCGATCGTCCGACCCCGGAAGTCCTGCGGACTCCGGATGCCGGTGTCCTTCAGGCAGACCAGCATCAGCCCCGACCGCTTGAAGGGCTGGGCGATGTTGACCAACGGGACGCCGCGCTCGCGGCTGGCAAGGGCCGAGGGCAACCAGTCAATGATCACGTCGGCGCCACCGCCGACGATCACCTGCGGCGGAGCGATATCCGGTCCGCCCGGTCTAATGGTCACATCCAGCCCGGCCTCGTCGTAGAAGCCCTTCTCCAGTGCAACGTAGTAGCCGGCGAATTGAGCCTGCGTCACCCACTTCAACTGTAGCGTCACCTCGTCATTAGCCACGGACGCGGTGCCCAGCGTACTGAGCGCCAAAGCGCATACGCCAGTAACAAGCGAATTGAATCTCATGTGGTCCTCCTGATCAGCAACGGGGTTCCGGCTCAATGCCGGTAGGACGGGTGCCAGAACGTTACCAGCCGCTCGAACACGGTCAAGACGAAGTAGAAAAGGGATCCAGCCGCCGCCGCGACCGCGATTTCAGCCCAGACCATATCCACGTTCAAGCGGCCCACCTCTGTCGAAATGCGAAACCCCATTCCCACGGTCGGCGTGCCGAAGAATTCTGCAACGATGGCCCCGATGAGCGCAAGAGTCGAGTTGATCTTCAACGCATTGAAGATGAACGGAAGCGCCTGCGGGATGCGGAGCTTGAAGAGAGTCTGCCAATAGCCGGCCGCGTAGGTCCGCATGAGGTCGCGTTCCATGGACTGCGACGCGGCGAGGCCGGATATCGTGTTGACGAGCATGGGGAAGAACGTCATCACGACGACAACCGCCGCCTTCGACTGCCAGTCGAAGCCGAACCACATGACCATGATCGGAGCAATCCCGATGATCGGCAGCGCCGAAACAAAGTTGCCGACGGGGAGGAGCCCGCGCTTCAGGAACGAAGAGCGGTCGATCAGGATGGAAATGGCGAAGCCCGAACCGCAACCGAGTGCATAGCCAGCCAGTACGGACTTCAGAAAGGTTTGCCGGAAGTCCGCCCAGAGTATGTCTGTTGACTCGGCAAAACGGCCCGCGATCTCGCTT
The DNA here is from genome assembly GCA_965222665.1 of Rhodobacterales bacterium. Lineage (GTDB taxonomy): Bacteria > Pseudomonadota > Alphaproteobacteria > Rhodobacterales > CAZPXZ01 > CAZPXZ01. Next base: position 903,837 of record CBDCUM010000012.1, on the reverse strand, counting down.
GGCGCGGGCAGCAGTACGCTTGGAATCTCGAGCCCCTGCACCAGCACTTCCCATAGAAAGAGGAGCCATGCCCCGAAAACGGCTGGAACGGCCAGCGCAAGCAGGAAACGCATTGAGGCGGCCATCGATTCAAGAACCGACAGGCGCTCAACGAATATCCAGCCCATAGCCCAGACCCCCAAGACAACACCCCAAAATCCCGCAGGGATTCCCTCCTTGGCCAAGGCATCCAGCACCATGGCAAGTCCGGCGAACCCAAGAATTCCCGAGGCAGGGAGCCGCCAGTCCCATCGAGTGTGTGAAAAGCCAAACGAAAGCGCGGCAAACCCGATGAGCACCGCCCCGTAGACGGCCAGGACACTGCTTCCGGCTGGCGCCGCGACCTCCGCCCCGGGGAACACAACCGGGAGAAGTCCGGCGAAACCGCCGGCCGCAGCGACCGCCGTCAGCGATGCGCCCTGCAACGTCACTGCGCCATCCCCATCTTGCGCAGCGTCAGCCGGTTCGCGACGCCAACCAGCGAGACCAGCAGCGCGGCGAGCGCGGCTGCCATGAGCAGAGCCGACCAGATCTGAATTGTCTGGCCGTAATAGGATCCGGCCAGCAACCGGGAACCGAGGCCGGCGACGGCGCCGGTCGGCAATTCGCCGACAATGGCGCCGACCAGCGAGATTGCGACCGCAACCTTCATGCTGGTGAACAGGAAGGGCACCGACGACGGCCAACGCAGCTTCCAGAACGTGTCCCACTGGGATGCGCCGTATGTGCGCAACAACTCCAGCTGGAAGACCTCCGGAGAGCGCAGGCCCTTCACCATCCCGACAGTAACCGGGAAGAAGCTGAGATAGGTCGAGATAATGGCCTTCGGCAGCACGCCCTGGATGCCGATCGCGTTCAATACCACGATGATCATCGGGGCTATCGCAAGAATTGGCACCGTCTGGGAGGAGATGATCCAGGGCATCAGGCTCCGGTCCAGCGAGCGACTGCACACGATGCCTGCTGCCAGCAGCATGCCCAGAACCGTTCCGATGGAAAATCCGAGCAGCGTCGACGAAACGGTGATGCCGGTGTGGTAGATCAGGCTGCGCTTGGAGGTTGCCTTCTTGAGAACGGTCGTCTCGTAGATCTCCACGGCGACCTGGTGGGGGGCGGGCAGCACCGGGCGCTTCTGCGAAAGGGTGTCCGTCGCGAGTTGCGCGAAGGAGACGGCATCCGTTCCTGCGCGTTTGTAGGTGTCGCGCTGGAACGGAGCGTTCAGATGAATGGCCGCCACATACCAGATGGCAAGAATTGCCAGGACCACGGTGAGAACCGGCCCGGCGCGCCGAACGATGGCCCCGGCCACGACGGCCGGCCTAATCGTCATCGCTGTGCCCCTGGCGCAGACCCTCGCGCACCCGGTGCGCAATGGCAAGGAACTCCGGGGTCTCCCGTGCCGCGAGTCCCCGGTCCAAGGGCAAGTCGCTTTCGATCACATCCTGTACTCGCCCCGGCCGGGGCGACATGACGACGATGCGCGTCGAGAGGAATACTGCCTCGGGAATGGAATGGGTAACGAAGATGACGGTTTTCCCGGTCTTGCGCCAGAGCGCAAGCAACTGTTCATTGAGATGGTCGCGCGTGATCTCGTCGAGGGCACCGAATGGCTCGTCCATCAGGAGGAGATCCGCCTCCAGGGACAGGGCGCGGGCGATCGAAACGCGCTGCTGCATCCCGCCCGACAATTGCCACGGGAATCGGTTTGCGAACTCGGCCAGGTTGACCAGTTCGAGATTGCGGCGCACGCGCGCCTCGCGCTCGTCGCGCGGGAGGCCCATGATCTCCAGGGGAAGTGCGATATTGCGCGACACGGACCGCCATGGATACAACGCCGCCGACTGGAAAACGTATCCATAGGCCCGTTGCTGCCGGGCCTCACTTGGGGACACGCCATTGACCTGTATCGAACCCGTCGACGGTTGCTCCAGATCGGCCATCACCCGCAGCAAAGTCGTCTTTCCGCATCCGGATGGCCCGATCAACGACACGAACGCGCCCCGGCCGACGGAGAGGCTGATATCGGACAGCGCCTGAACCGGACCGTCCCGGGTCGAAAAGGTGACCGACAGATTTCCGATCTCGATCATCGTTCAATCCGCCTCCCGCGGTTGCGCCACCGGCGGCCCCGGGCCGCGACATTCCCGGCCGTGCCGGTCACAGGACGCCGACGACTCAACGAGGTGAAACGGGATGCCTAGGCATCCCTGGACCCACGGCACGCGATGCCCGGCATGAACCGGCGCGCCGGGGCGGGCAGATCCTCATCACATCGTCCTCCGTGGACACGTGGCAGCCGCCGCATGCCCACTCTTCCGCCAGACGGCATTGTAGTGCGGGAGCGCCGGAAATCGAATGCGGGCAGGACGGGGGCCCCGTGCCTGCCGGAACGAACCAGCGTGCACGCAGCGCAATGGATCCACTGCCCCGCGGCGCGGCGCCTCCCCCCGGTCGGCCCGGGCAAACCCGACCGGATTTCCGCAAGAGTTGGCCGCCTAGAATCGCGGAACCAGCATTCCCCCGTCAGCAGATACTGCCTGGCCGGTCGTGTAGGGAAGCGCTCCGGTTGCAAGGCTGGTGATGACGCGTCCGATCTCTTCCGGCTGGCCAACCCGGGGAAACAGCGTCAAGCCTTCCGTCGTCCGCATCTTGTAGGCCTCGATGACCGACGCGGTCATGTCCGTTTCGATCAGCCCGGGCTGCACGTCGTATACCGAGATGTTCTCGGCGCCCAGCCGCGCGGCAAACACTCTCGAGACCATTGCGGCGGCCGCCTTCGACGCACAGTACTCTGCACGCGGAACGGCTACGGCGACCGCATTCGACGAGGTGACGTTGACAATGGAGAAGAAGAGCGCCGGGTCACGCGTCCGTCCAAGCAGGCGCCTCGCAAAGGCCTGGCAAAGAAAGAAGGTAGCCCGTGCGTTGATCGACAGGCAGCGATCCCAACTCTCCGGCGTCACGTCGAGCGGGTCGCCGCGGCTCAACACCGAAACGCCGGCGTTGTTGACGAGCGTCGTCAGCGGTCCCAACTCCCGCTCCGCCTCCGCCAGGCATTCATCGTGGCGGCCGATATCCGCGACATCGAATGGCACGACCGCAACCCGCCCGCCTGCGGAGCGGATCCGTTCGGCCGCCTCGTGCAGAGCCTCGGAACCGCTCCGGCCGTTCAGTGCAACGCCAAACCCCTTCTGCGCCAAGGCGGCGGCGGCGGCGAACCCTATGCCCCGGCTCGAACCAGTGATGAGCGCCGCCTGACCGGTCACGCCGCCGCACCGTGGCGTATCAGTTCCCGCGCGATGATCATGCGCTGAATCTGGTTGGTACCCTCGTAGATCTGCGTGATCTTCGCATCCCGGTACAGCCGCTCGACCTCAAAGCCCCGAATGTAGCCGGAGCCGCCGAACACCTGCACCGCATCCGCGGTGCGCGCCACCGCCATGTCCGACGCAAAGCACTTGGCGATCGAGCATGCCTTGGTTGCATTCTCCCCCCGGTCAATCCTCGCCGCCGCCGAATGCGCAAGCAGCCGGGCGGCCTCGATGTCCTTCGCCATGTCCGCCAGGAGCCATTGCACGCCCTGGAACTCGGCGATCGGCCGATCAAACTGCCGACGCTGTCGGGCGTAGTCGACGGAAGCCTCGAGCCCCGCCTGGGCAATCCCGACCGCAAGAGCCGCAATGCCGACCCGCCCGCGGTCCAGGACGCTCATCATGATGTGGAAACCCCTCCCCTCAGAGCCGAGAAGCGCGTCCGAGGGAAGCCGCACGTCCGCAAAGCGGAGTGATCCGACCGGACTGGCCCGCTGGCCCATCTTCTCCTCATGCGGTCCTCGCTCCACTCCCGGGAGACTCAAGTCGACAATGAAAATGGACATGCCTCGGTGCCCGGCGTCGACGTCCGTGCGAGCCAGCACAAATGCGACATCGGCCACGGGTGCATTGTGTATAAGGATCTTGCCGCCATTCAGGATCCAACCGTCGCCGTCGCGCTTGGCCAGAGTCCGGATTCCGGAGACATCGGTTCCGGCCTCCGGCTCGGTGATGCAGTAGGCAGCCCGGGACGCAGCCGCGAGGAGGTCCGGCAGCCATCGATCTGCCTGATCGCTTGTGCCATGGCGGACCAGAAGGGTTGCCGCAAGTTCGACGAGGCCGCACTGGTCGGCGACGGATGCATAGCCGCGCGACAGCTCTTCCATCACAATGGCATAGGCCAGCGTATCAAATCCGGGCCCGCCGCGATTTTCGGGCACGCAGATCCCGAACAGCCCGAGATTGGCCATCTGGGAGTAGATTTCCTCCGGAAATCGCGCAGTACGGTCGAGGTCGCCCGCCACCGGCCGGATCACGTCGTCCGCGAACTGCCGCGCCAGGTCGCGAACCTGAAGGTGGGTCTCATCCAGATGCATGAAGCCCCCGCTGGTAACTATATGGTTACCGTATCAGGTGGGACCGGCGCCGGTCAAGCTTCAGACTTCCGGAACTCACACAATTTTAGATGCACCCTTCATTGGAGTCCGTCCGAGTTTCTGATGGCCGGGAAAGGCACCCAACGCACGGCACAGCCTTGGCCCATCTGAACAGAGTTGGTTGGTGAGGCCACCGAAATCCCGGATTTCAGCTCAGATTAAACTGGCCACTATCAGATACAGCAATGAGTTACACAGAAAGGAATTTGCTCGGCCGAGCATGAAGTTGCTTGATTGTCGACGATACCTCGCGCCGCACGGTGTCAGGAAGTCTGAGCTTGGTCATGAAGGCCGATCGCCTGACCGGGAAGAAACTGCACTCCCGGAGACGCCTGAATCCGCTTTCCTTCCCGGCGGTCTCCAGCCGATCATTGGTGGACTGCCATGCCCGCGGCACTCTCCAAGCCCGCAAGGCACGGACACCGCTTGCCTTTGGACGCTCGCATGCGGTATACCCATGACGGTTTAACCAGCCGGTTACACGAGGAGGAGACCCCATGAAACCTTCGGACACCCGCGCATTCGGGCGCTCTGGCCTTGAGGTCACCTGTTTCGGGTTCGGCACGGCGCCGCTCGGAAACCTTTTCCGCGATATTGACGAAGCGACCTCCGAGGCGATGTTCCAGACTGCCTGGGACGCCGGCGTGCGATATTTCGACACCGCGCCAATGTACGGCCACGGCCTCTCCGAACTTCGCACCGGCCACTCCCTGCGCTGGAGGAACCGAGACGATTTCGTTTGTTCATCGAAGGTCGGCCGCGTCCTAACACCGGCAAAGCGCTCAGAGATCGAGTTCTCTCCCTGGAACAACGGCGCATCCTTCTCAGCGGCCTTCGACTATTCCTATGACGGCGTTATGCGCTCCTTCGAAGACAGCTTGCAGCGGCTTGCCCTGGAGCGGATGGAAATCTGCTTCATCCACGACATTGACCAGTTCACACGCGGTGCCGAGCAGCCGAAGGTCTTCGAGGAGGCGATGGACGGTGCCTGGCGGGCTCTCGAGTCACTGCGCAACCAGGGCGTCGTGAAGGCCATCGGCGTCGGCGTCAACGAATGGGAAGTGTGCCACGCGGCGCTTCAGGCGAGAGACTTCGATTGCTTCCTGCTGGCCGGCCGCTACACCCTCCTGGAGCAGGAATCACTCACGGAATTCCTGCCTCTGTGCGAGGAGAGGAATGCTGCGGTTGTAGTGGGCGGCGGTTTCAACTCCGGGATTCTCGCGACTGGAGCCGTGGAGGGAGCCAAGTTCAACTACGCTCCGGCTCCTGCAAAAGTCATGGACAAGGTGCGCAGGATCGAGGCGGTCTGCCGGGACCTTGACGTCCCGCTGCCCGCCGCAGCATTGCAGTTCGTCGTCGCGCATCCAGCCATTCCCTGTTTCATGGCGGGAGCCCGCACCGTTGCCCAACTTGAAGAGAGCCTTGCCTTGTTCAGCCATCCCATTCCCGTCGAATTCTGGGCCGAATTGAAGCGCCAGGGCCTGCTGCGGGAGGACGCGCCCACACCGTCATGACCGGGCGGCTGCTACCAGCCGGCTTCTACGGCTTTGAGCATGTCTCGGTCAGCGACCGCATAGAGACCGGAACGGAGGTAGTAACTGCGTCGATGATCGACGCGTTTGTCGACCTCACCGGGGACAGGTTCGAGATTCATATGTCCAGGGAGGGCGCAGCCCGGCACGGATTCTCGGATCGTGTCGCGCACGGCCTGCTGGTTCTGTCCCTGGTTGACGGCCTGAAGAACCGCTGCGCCTCGCAGTTCCGGACGCGGGCCTCCCTCGGATGGGAGGTTTCGTTCCTCCGCCCAGTACTCGCTGGCGATGCCATAAGTGCCAGAATCACGGTCGCGGAGAAGCGGAAAACCCGAAAGCCCGACCAGGGTATCCTGCGCTTGGTTGTCGAGGCGATCAATCAGCGCAGCGAAGTCGTGCTGCGAGCCGAAAACCTGTTGATGGCATATTCAGGCGGCCAGCCCAGTAGCCCCACCGCGCTGGATTGATGCCAAGGGGTCGGCTCCCCTGCGGCCCCGCCATGTCCCGGTTCGCGTTGCGGCACCACCAAACGGTTCCCCAAGGCTGCGCGGGAATCGGGGAACAGCGCCTCTGCGTCGTCTTGAGCGCAATTGTCGGCATCGAGACTGCGGTGACGAGAGGCTCCAGCGATAATACGCCGGATCTACGGTTGCTCAGACCTCCCGGATCTCTGGTCGCCGTGATCGCCGCCGAATTCGCGCCCCGACGACCGGTGCCGCCTACGAGAGTTGGTGGCACGCACGGAGCAACACGCCGCGGTTGGCGAGACATGGTTCGAATCGCGAATGCGGCGCCAATCTTGCCGCCCGATCCGGGCATTGCGGCCATGGACAAGTGCGAGCCAGCCGCGATCGCATAGTGGCCGGTTGTCGTCCCAGGTCTGAAGGGATCATGTAACCATCTCGTATGCGCAGCAATTTTCTGCTCAGCGCCGCTCCGGGACAGGACCGCGCCAGATGGGTCAGGGGAGCACGCTGGTCGACAACCCTGAACCCCCGAGTAGCCTTGATCGAACGTCAGGCGACGGCCGGAATGTGGCAACCCGACTTTGCTACCGCCGGAGTTCCCAACAGTATGATCCGGAAGGACGGGCCAGGTTGATGGGTTGAAAAATGGCAAGTCTGACTCCAGCCATCGCACTTGCAATCATGATTTCGGCTGCTTTGCCAGAGCAGGCACTCGCGCGGTGCGACCGTGGTGACCGGATCAGCCACCGAGACGCCGAGTGCCTGTCGGCGTATTGGTACAATCCTCGGGGACTGTCGGCGATAAGTGAGGATAGCTGGTTCGAGGTCATGAATCGCTGCGCACATAGCGGCAAGGTCGTCGCGAAGGTCGACATCGCGGGCGATATGGATCGGACCCTACACCTGACAGACTCGAGGATGCGGAGTGGCGAGTCTGCGGGAAGGATCCGCTGGATCTACTGCTGCGCAGACTTGTCGGATCTTTGCTCGCCCTGATTTCGAGCCACGACACTATTCGTACCGTCGTGCAAACCGCAGGCTCCCAGACACTCGGATAAGCGGATAAGCGGATTCCGGATCAGAGTCTGACTCTCGGTCCTCCGTGGCGCTCCCGGACAGGACCGAGGCTGCGGAGACGGACCCGTATCAGAGAATTCTCTTGGTTGCCTGCACGAAGAACGGTGCACGCTTCCGGCGCCCTGAACCGTGGGATGCGAACCCTTGGGAGTGGCCGTTCCGCGGCCGACCTGGATCCGGCCGCACCGGGTTTGCGGTGCGGCCGGAAAGGACGTTGGATCAGTTCTTTGCCCAGCGACGGAAGTCCATTTCGTAGTTGAAATGGTAGTCCGTCACACGGTTGCTGAGAACCGTGGTGTGCTTGTCGGCGTATACGTGGATCTTGGGCGCGGCCGCCGACCAAATCGTTGCGATCTGATTGTAGAGGTCAAGCCGCTTGGCATTGTCAGTGGTCGCCCTGGCTTCCTGCAGAAGTGCTTCCGCATCTTCGAGGCACACTTCCGTCAGGTTGAATTGCAGGCCGCAAGTCATGTCATAGCCAAGGAAGTACCCGGCTTCGGGGACGCCCGGTCCATCCTGACGAATATAGGTCTGCGCGGTGTGCTCCTGGAGGCTGCTATGGTAGTCTGCAGCAACCATCTTGTTGATCGAAACGTTGATCCCGAGTTCGCGCCAGATCGCCTGGATGATTGTGGCGATCTGTTCGTGAACAGTGTTGCCCTCCGGGATATTGATCGAGACATCGATCGGTGTGGCAACACCAGAATCCGCCATGAGCTGCTTCGCCTTCTCCATGTCGAATGCGGGAATGTCGATCAATCCGGGCGTATGCTCTGCAAAGTTGGGCATGAACGGGCCGCCGAACAGCGTTCCGTAACCGAAGGCGACGCTGTCGACAATCTCCTCGTACGGAACCGCGAAGCTGACTGCTTGCCGGACCTTCAGGTTGTCCCACGGGGCTTTCGTATTCGGAAGTCCGATCTGTTCGGAGATGGCGTGATCATTGGCGATGATCCGGACATTCTCGTTGTCGGAAAGGCTTGTCACCGAAGACTTGGTCATGCCAAGCGTCACATCTGCTTCCACGTTCCGAGCCTGCAGCAGCAGGGTCGCATCGGAGTTGATGAAGTTGATGATGATCTTCTCGGACGCGGGCGGAATCGGAAAGTCGGGATTGGCAACGAGCACCGCCCGCTGATTCGGCTCGTACTCCTCGAGAATGAACGGCCCAGGTCCGGTGACGTTGCCTGCCATCCACTCGCTCAGGGTGTTCGCCTGAATTCCGCCATTGGCCTCAACGAGTTCCCTGTCGACAATCGAGGACCAGGGCTGCCCGTGCAGCTGCAACACATTCGGGTCCGGTCGACTGAGATTCACGATGAGCGTATGCGGATCCGGCGTCTCCAGAGACTCGATCAGCGGCGGATCGTAGAATCCGTCCAAGAGCACGTAGGCACCGCAGCCGTTCATGGTCAGAACCCGTTCCAACGAGTATTTGACATCTTCCGACGTCACCGGTCTGCCGCTCGCGAACACTACGTCGTCGCGCAGCTTGTACGTGTAGACAAGGCCGTCCTCGCTGATCTCCCAGGATGTTGCCAGATAGGGATCGACCCTGGATACGTCGATCTCCGTCGTACCGTCCGGCCCGGGCCGCGAGCCGTACTGTGTCAAACGGATGTAGAAGTTCTGGACAAACCCGACTTCGATGATGCCGCAACCCGAAGCTGGATCGAGAGTCGCAGGCGCCCGAGCCATATTCACAATCAGCGGGTCATCCTGCGCCGCGGCGACCGACACGCCGAACGCGGCGACGAATGCGGCGAGTATGCCGCCGCGCCGGCCGAATTCACGAAAGGTCATTGACGTTCCTCCTCATGTTTCATGAATGGGCGGTCCAATGGGTTCGATGTATTCTCTGCGCCGGTCGCGTTCCAAGCGGAACATTGCGTTCCGACCCCGTCCGGGCCGTCCCAATGCCAAGTTGAATAACGAATTCAGTATCCGGAGGCAACCGCAACGGTTGAATCCCCGGGCCGACCGGACGCGCCAATCCCTTCCGCATCGCCCCCGCTCGGAGATGCCGGAATCGCCCGGGAAATCGGCAGGTCGGGCACACGCCGGATCGAGCGGCGACCCGGATTCGTCGGGCTACGCGGAGGATCTCAATTCTCCTGGATAGTGGCAGGCAACCGAGTGTCCCGGTGTGGATTGAACCAGGTCCGGTGCGACGTTGCGACACAACTCCCGTTCACGCCCAACCGGGCAGCGGGCCCGGAATCGGCACCCGCGCGGCCGTTCCCCCACTGGCGAGACCTCCCCGGGCAGGATAATCCGTCGACCCCGACGTCGGGAATCCGGGTCCGGAACGGGCACTGCGGAAACAAGCGAGACCGTGTAGGGATGCAACGGCTCACGAAACAGTGTGCGGCTGTCGGTCATTTCGACGACCGCGCCCAGGTAAACGACCGCAATCCGGTCGCAGAAATACTCCGCCACCACAAGGTCATGCACGATGAAGAGGAATGTCAGCGAGAAGCGATCCTGGATGTCCCGAAGGAAGTTCAGCACCTGGGCCTGAATCGACACGTCCAGGGCGGAAACCGGTTCATCCAGCACAAGCATGTCGGGGTTCAGAACCAGGGCCCGCGCCAATGCAATTCGCTGCGCCTGGCCACCCGAGAATCCGTGCGGCTTCCGGCCGCCATGCGCAGGATCAATGCCCACCAGGGTCAGGACATCGTTGACCCGCTGACGCCTCTCGACGCGGTCGCCGATTCCATGAATTACGAGAGGCTCCTCGACGATATGAAAGGCACCCATACGCGAGTCGAGCGATGCGTGCGGATCCTGGAAGACCATCTGCATGTGCCTGCGGAACCGCCGCAATTCCCTTCCCCGCAAGGACGTAACATCCGTACCCCGGAAATCGATCCGACCTGATGTGGGCTGGACCAGACGCATCAGGCAGCGGGCGATCGTCGTCTTGCCGCAACCCGATTCACCGACGAGTCCGAATGTCTCGCCGTTCCGGATCTCAAGGGATACGCCATCAATCGCGCGCAGCTTCGGCCTGCGGCCAAAGCCGGGCGGCCCGAGCCAGAAATCCTTGACCAGATCTTGGACGCGAACAAGAACTTGGTTCGTAGCGGCCGCGGCACTTTCCGGCTCGCCAGCAGGTGCAATGCGTGACGACCGAGCCTCCTCCTCAGTCATGGGACCGGCTCTCCCGCCAGGCGCTGCTTCGCGAAGTGGCACTCTGCGAAGCGGCATCCAGCGGACGCTCCAATCTGCGCCGGAACCGGAGCTTCCGAGCAGCAAAGCGGATTGCCCTTCCCGGCAAAGCAGCGCGGTTCAAACGAGCAGCCAGTGGGGAGATCTGCAAGGCTTGGCGGCAGCCCCGCAATCGAGAACAGCCGGCCGCGCTCCGCCTCATCTGCCCGCGGGACGGATTTGAGGAGGGATTCCGTGTAGGGATGCACAGGCTGGCGGAAAATCTCTCCCGCCGAAGCGCTTTCAACAATGCGTCCCGCGTACATCACCTGCACCTGGTCGCAAAATTCTGCAACGATGCCAAGATTATGGGTAATGAGGATGACTGCCGTTCCGGTGGATTGCACCAGCCGGTCAAACACATCCAGCACCTGAGCCTGAGTGGTCACATCCAGCGCGGTTGTCGGTTCGTCTGCGATGATGAGATCCGGTTCATTGGCAAGCGCAATGGCGATCATGACGCGTTGGCGCATGCCGCCCGAAAACTCGTGGGGATAGCTGTCGAGCCGATGTGCGGCGGCCGGTACTTCAACATCCTCCAGCAACCGCGTTGCGTGGCGGCGGGCCTCGCGCCGCTGGGTGGCGGGCTTGTGATGGAGAATTCCTTCGATGATCTGGGTTCCGATGGTCTTCACAGGGTCAAGTGCCGTCATTGGATCCTGGAATATCAGCGAGACTTCCTTGCCCCGGATCCGGCTGAGTTCCGCCTCCCCGAGGAGGCGAAGATCGCGCCCGTTCAAGTGGACCTCGCCTGAAACGATGCGCCCGGGCGGCCGTACCAGGCCAAGAATTGACAGGGCGAGAGCCGACTTCCCTGACCCGGACTCCCCGACGATCCCCAGCTGGCTGCCCCGGCGCAGATCGAAGCTCACATCGCGCACTGCCGCAAAAACGCCCTCGGCAGTGTGGAACTCGGTCCGCAAATTGCGCACCGACAGAACCGCACCGTCCTCCAGCGGCGCTCCGGGCGGACTAGACGCGGAGTGGTCCATCCGTCCTCCCGCATTCACTTCCGGACCCGAGGATCAATTACGCCATAGAGGAAGTCGACGAGTGCGTTGATCAGGACATAGATCGCCGCGCTGACGATAATGAATGCCTGCACGACCGCGAAGTCTTTCCGGAGGATGGAATCCACGACCAGGGCCCCGACACCTGGCCAATTGAAGACCTTCTCCACCAGGACGCTCCCGCCGACGAGCTGCGCGAATATCATGCCGCTAGCCGTAAGCGTCGGAAGGAAGGCGTTTGGCAGCGCATGCCGCGAGTAGGTTCGCCAGAGTCCAACTCCCTTGCTTCGCACGACCAGGATGAACGGCTCATTGGTAACATCGAGCAGATTCGCCCGGAGCAAACGGACCAGGTAGCCGAAGGGCAGCATTCCGAGTGCTATAGCCGGCAAGACGAGATACCAGAACGCGTCCGCAAAGGCCTCGAAATCCCCCGCGACAAGCGCGTCAAACGTGAGAAATCCGGTCACAGTCGGTGGCGGTTCGATGGACCGGCTGAGCTGCAGGCCAGGTCCGGGAAACATTCCGAGAGCTTCGTGGAACACAACCAGGAGGAGGAGCGCCAGCCAGAACGGTGGCATGCCCATCCCGAAGATGGACAGGCCGCGCACTGTCGAGTCGACCAGTGGCCGGCGCTTGTAGGTGGCGACAAGAGCAAGGATTACGGCGGCAAGAAAGGCGAACAGGAAAGCGTAGAAGCCCAGCTCGATGCTCGCCGGCAAGCGGGCCTCGAACTGGACCAGGACAGGCTGCCCGGCGCTGTAGGAGAAACCCCAATCTCCCCGCAGGAAATCGGTGATGTACCGCCAGTACTGCTCCACGAGGGGCAGGTGAAGCCCCATCTTCTCGACCTGCGCCTGCACGGCCTCCTCGCTGGCCAGGGGACCGACAATGAGCCGAGCCGGATTCCCGGGGATGACGCGCAGGAATATGAAGGCGATGATCGATGCGCCGATGACAGAGCTGAGGGATCCCAGCAACCGTGCCATTCCTGCGTGCAGCATTCCGGGCCTTCCATCACAACTGGGCGTACTGGCCGCGCGGGTCCAGGAGGTCCCGGACCTTGTCCGCGAGGATGCTCGTCGCCGCCACGGCCGCGAGCAAGCCTAACCCGGGAAAGACGCCGATCCACCATTGTCCGGTCAGGGCGTATTGCAGGCCCTCGGTGATCATGACGCCCCATTCGGGTGTCGGAATCTGGGTGCCGAGCCCTACGAAGCCGAGCGCTGCAAGGGCGAGCACGGAGTATCCGAACAATGCGGCGGCCTGGATGAGCAAAGTGGATACCGTATGCGGGACGATGTGCCGGAGGATAATCCGGACAGGCCCTGCGCCCGCCGTTTCCGCTGCCTCGATGAAGGGCAACCGCCGGATCCGGAGCACGTCGCTCCGTATGAGTCTGGCGTAATACGGCACCGAAGTCAGCATGATCCCGAGGGCGGCGGTTTCCAGGCCCCCGCCGAGCCCGACCGTCACGGCCATCGCCAGGATCAGAGGCGGGAACGCGAGGATCGCGTCCATGATGCGCATCAGGGCGTTGTCGAGTAACCCTCCGGAAACGCCCGAGATCAATCCGATGACCCCGCCGACCAGCGCACCGGTTATCACGACCGTGACGCCAACCGTGAGCGAGATCAGCGCACCGTGATTGAATCGGGCGAGAATGTCGCGGCCGACATGGTCCGTCCCCATGGGATGCGCGATAGAGGGGCCCTGAAGGGTTTCCCGGAGGCTGATTGCCAGCGGATCATGCGGCCAGAACAGAGGCCCGAAGACGGCCATGATCGCCAGCACCGCCAGGATAGCGAGTGAGAACGCCAGGTCAGGATGGGACCGCAAGAGCCTCGCGGCAGCCCGTCCCCGCCCCAAGAGCCGGGAAGTTGCCGGAGCCGATCCAGAGCGCTGTCGCGCTCCTTGCGTCCCGTCAGATCCGGTATTCGATTTCATTCCGGTTGGTCAGCCGGCCCCGCGGCGAAAGCGTGCGGATAGTGTTCCCTTGCGTGGCCCTCCGTGATGTAGCCTTCCCGAACGTCCGTCTCAACTGCCTCCACGGACCGTTCCGCCGGCGGGCCATATCCGCCTCCGCCGCCCGTGTAGAGTTCCAGCGTGGTGCCCTTCGGCACTTTGAGGCGGGTCGCCTTTGCGAAGGGTTCTCCGTGACTGCCATCCTCGAAGCGCAGCCGGGCACTGTTGGCCCTTCCGCACTTTCCGCCAGCCAGCCCCCAGGGCTGGTTGTAGCTGCGCTCGATCGCGGAGGTCACATACGAGTCCTCCAGCATGAGGAAGTGCAGGTCAACGCCTAACCCACTGCGATGCCTTCCGGCGCCGCAGCTGTCCGGAGCGAATTCGACCTTTTCCAGCACCCAGGGATTCTTCGCCTCCCAGACTTCCGTAGCCGAGAATCTCGTCGCAGCCTCGGCGGCGTGCATCATGGTTGCCCCGTCCCCTGCGATATGGGCTCCGGCGCCGACCGGGTGGGGCGATCCATCCGCCCATGGCTCTCCCGTCTCCTCCCGCACGCCCCACCAGACCAACGCCGCAAGATCGCCGCCGCTGCAGGCCGGAACAGCTTCCGGCATCGCCTTGGAGATCGCGTCGTATATGACTTCGATGGATTGTAATGCCGGCCAGCCGTACAGGAAACACGGCGAGGGCGAAAACGGATGGAACATGGATCCCGGTCTCGTCACCACTTCGATTGGCCGGAAATGGCCTTCGCACGGAGCCTCGCCGCCGCCGGCGAGCATGCTGATGGCGATGCGGCTCGCGGAAACCGTGGATGGCAGCGGGCAGTTGATCGGGCCGGGCTGGGCGTCCGGTGTGTTCGTGTAATCCACGCGGACGGTTGACCCGCTCACCTCGACAGCGACTTCGAAGGGCACGCGGTACGGGTCGACCCCGTTGTTGTCCATTTCCCCCTGGCCCACATAGCGACCGTCAGGAATCCTGGAGAAATATTCGCGCACGATCGCTTCGCCGTGGTCGAACATCGCTTCGACGCATTCCTCGAATTTCCGTAGACCGCGGCGTTCCACGACGCGCAGCAATTCCCTCTGCCCGGCCATGACGCCGGCGATCTGGGCGTTGATATCGCCCGCCACCATCTTGGGAACTCGCGTATTGGCCAGGATCATCCGAAACAGTTCCTCGTCGCGTTGCCCACGCTTGAAGATCTTCAGACCGGGATAAATTGTTCCCTCCTGGAACACGTCCACCGTGTCGGTGGAGTAAGGCTCCTTGCCGCCGATATCGAGCCAGTGCCCCTTGATTGCCGTGTATCCGACCAATGTCTCGTCATTCAGGAACACGGGCAGGATCACGGCCGCATCCTGCGGGTGCGAGCCTGTGCCGTACGGGTCCGTGTGCAGGAGAATGTCGCCCGGCTCCAGCGCGTCGACGCCTCCCGAGCAATTCACCGCGGCCTCCACACAGAAGTTCATCGTTCCCATGAAGAGCGGCAGGCTGGGCGCCTGCGCAAGCAGCCTCAGATGCGGATCGTAGATGGCCGAAGCAAAATCCAGCACCTCGTAGATGACCGGGGAGAACGCCGTGCGCACGAGTGTGCGTTTCATATGGTTCGCCGCCGAATTGAGCGAGTGCCGGACGACCTCGGTGGTCACCGGGTCGATATCGGCAGGCGGCACCTCTCGCTGGGAGGCCGCGCGATAAACCGAAATTTCGTTACTCCTCATTCGATGGCTCCCGCAAAATGATGAGGCATCCGGTCTCATGCACCTTGGCAGCGTGGCCGGAATCGAGATATGTAGTTGTCGTCGGCTCCAGGATGATCGCCGGCCCCTTGAGCGGTTCGCCCGCAACAAGGGTGTCGCGTTCAACGACTGCGAACCGGAACCAGCCCCCTCTCTCGAAGGACCATGACCGCACACTCCCGGCACTTCCTCCGCCGGACGCGGCAACCTTCTCCCATTGCCGCTCGGGAAGCGGCGACCGGATCGTGGCGCGCATCGACACGATCTCGATTGCCTCGTCCATGGTCACGGAGAATGCGCGTTCGTAGTCTCTTGTGAACGCCGCGCCAACCGCTTCAGCGTCCCGGATGATCCTGCCCGCACCGTCCGATTCGATCTCCACGGTGATCGAGTGCTCCTGCCCCGCATAGCGCATGTCGAGGCCGACATGTCGCGACCGGGCCGCTTCATCCCCCGCGTCCTGGCGTGCCTCAAGGTCCCGGAACATGGATGCGAGAACATCGTTGGCGATTGAGATCCCATCCTCCGATAACCGCATGAAGCGCGTGCGCGCCGAGGCTTGCACGAGGTCGGCGCCGAGCAATCCGGATGCGGAGAAGTTACCTGCGTGCGGCGGCACAACGACGCCCCGAACGCCGAGCTCCCGTGCCAGCATCGTGCCTAGCATGGGCCCGGCGCCGCCAAATGCCAGCAGCCAGAGTTCACGCGGGTCGGTTCCCTGCTCGATCGTGATTTCCCGCATCAGGTTCGACATGGTCGCGGTTACGATCTCAACCACGCCCCGCGCCGCCTCCTCAACCGAAAATCCGAGCCTCTCGGCAACAGGCTCCAGGCTCTTTCGAGACAGGTCCCTGTCGAGAGCGATGCTGTGCGCGATCTTGCCGTCTCCGAGCATTCCGAGCACATGCGCCGCGTCCGTAACCGTCGGCTCGGTGCCGCCACGGCCATAGGCGGCGGGCCCCGGGTCGGCGCCAGCACTCTGTGGCCCAACCCGCAGCAGGCCGCCAGCGTCCACATAGGCGATCGAGCCGCCGCCGGCACCGATGGACCGCACATCCACCCAGGGCGTCTGTACCGGAAGCCCGACTACCCTGCCCTCGTAGAGGAGCCGCGGGCGCCCGTCGACAATCAGAGAGGTGTCAAAACTCGTCCCGCCGACATCGGCCGCCACAAAGTCGCCAATCCCGAGATGCCGAGCCAGCTCCCCGGTCCCCTCTGCTCCGGCTACCGGTCCGGACATGATGGTTTCGAACGGGCGCTCCGCTGCTTCCGCAAAGGTGAAGGAGCCGCCGCCCGAGCGAGTGATCAGGAGGTTGCCGCCAAATCCGGTTTCCTGCAGACCCGCACCGAGTTCTCCGAGATACTGTGTCATTCTCGGACGGACAAACGCGTCGATGATGGTTGTGGTCGTGCGCTCGTACTCGCGATATTCGCCAGACACCTGATGCGAAAGGGAAATCGAGCCCGCGAAACCGCATTCCCGCAACGCTTCCATGGCGGCAAGCTCGTGCGACGGATTTGCGAAGGAATTCAGGAACGCGATCGCGATCGTGTCAACATCCTCATCCTCGAAGACCCTGTAGGCAGACCGGACATCCTCTATCCGCATCGGCAGGTGAACGGCCCCGGTGGCCCGCACCCGTTCCGTGACCGGAAGGCGAAGCCGGCGCGGCACCAAGGGTGGATCCGGTGCCCAAAAGAGGTTGTACATCTCGTCGCGGTCGCCGCGGCGGATTTCGAGAATGTCGCGAAACCCGGAAGTGCAGAGAAGGCCGACCCTCGCACCCACACGCTGCAGCAGAGAATTCAATCCGACGGTGGTGCCGTGCAGAAAGTATTCCGCGTCTCGAATCTCCGCTTCCGACAGTGCTTCCGAGACCGCTGCCAGCGCTCCGCGCTCTGGACTGACGGGTGTCGTCGGGACCTTGGTGACACGCATTCCCGCGCTCTGATCATCGTAATAGACGAGATCAGTAAAGGTCCCCCCAACGTCGATGGCAATTCGGGATACCATCGCGGGCTAAAAAATTGCTGACGCGCGAAGCAACGCGCAGCCAGGCATAAGGATGTCGGACATCTCCCTCCCCCAAACCAATTGATCCGGCCCGTGCGATCCTGAACGGGCCGCGCGAACCCCGAACCGGCTACCCCGGCCTCTCTTTGGGACCGGCCATTGGCGCGTCGGCCACGCTCGGTCCCTCGTTGGATGCGGGAAGTATACACAATGGAATTCCCGCAACAACGCGACCGCCGGGAAGAGTTTCGACGTCCCGGATAAACGCGGCGGGTTCCAGCGCCTTCGCGTCGCCCACCCCGCCACCACCGGGAAGTCGCACTTCCACTTCCGAGCCCGCGCAAAACCGGAACGATTCGAGGGGCATGGGACGACCATCCTGCGTCGCCCCGCCGGATACTCCGGATCCGTTTCCGGCGATCCCGTGCGCCGCGAACCGCGTCTTGTCGGTGCCCACGGAGAGCCGTACTTCCGATACGCCATGGCACGACAGCCGGAGGGCCTTGCCAAGTCCACCGCGGCAGGTGCCTGCTCCCCCGGAATCCATGTGCAGCGACCGCATCCGCAACAGGAGGGGAACGC
The DNA here is from genome assembly GCA_965222665.1 of Rhodobacterales bacterium. GTDB lineage: Bacteria > Pseudomonadota > Alphaproteobacteria > Rhodobacterales > CAZPXZ01 > CAZPXZ01. The sequence goes on along the minus strand of CBDCUM010000012.1, from coordinate 885,725 downwards.
GGTTTTCCGGAATCTCCGCAGGCGTGATGGTTTGGCCGCCGAGAAACGCAATCGTCTGCAGCGGTCGCGGCCTGCTGCCGCGCCCTTGCCGCCACTGAGCAGGACGTGGGCAACAGCGGCGGAATCACCGAGTGGATGGCAGCGGATGGACCAGAAAGAGCCGCTTCCCGCCTGCACACTTCCCTCCATGACTTCCGCGAGAGCGCCGAAGTTCGCTCCCGACGATGGTAGCTGGTCTTCGAGCGCGCCTTCACCGTTGCAGGGAAGCGGCAGTTCACGATCGATCCCGCCGGAGCACTCGAGGTGATCGGCCGAAACAACCCCTCATTGTTGGGAAGGGTAGAGTCGGGGGCTGGCGCGCCCGCGGTAGGGTCCGGTGGCAGTTCCGGCGCTTTCGCGACGGGCCTCAGTCCGGCTCCCTTGGCTACGTTTCCAGTCCCCCGCTCCCCGAACCCGGCGTGCCGATTTCCGGCACCGGGCTCTCCAGTGGGATCATGCACTTCGCACACGGGCGACGAGTTCCAGCAACAGCAAGGGTCTTGGCCGCATGGGTTCGGCCGCGAGGAGCTGCACGGCTCCCGCCTTGACTGTGGCTGCGGCCTCGCCTGCCAGCAAGCCTGTCGACGCCTTGATGGTCCGAGACCTCGGACGCCGGAGAAACCACCGCCGCCGGGGACCCGCCCTTCACTTCCGCATGTGATGCGTCCAGGCTCTCCGGCATTCTCCGGGGTAATAGGCCATGCCACTCCCGATACCTGTCGCCCTTCAACATCCTTCCTCACCTGGGGTCCCTTTCCTCGACCGGTATTACTCGGCGTCGCCAGTAGTACGGACCCCTCCGCCACCCTGCCGGCCCAGCCTGCCCCTCACGGGGGTCCGGTTGATGCGTGCACATCACCGACAGGGCTTCCCGTGTTGCCGCGTCTTCCATCTTCCATGCATGCTGGCGCCACTACCCCGGCGGGCGCGGTCTGGTGCATGTGTCGCTTCTCTTCCCAAACCGCCATCGGCCTTCCCCTAACCCAAGGAGGGTCGGCCCCCGCGTTGCCTGTTTCGAGGCCTGCTCGGCGTTCGCTTCACGCTCCGGCCTGCATGGTCGCTGAGCTGCTCAACGCAGCCCTTCTCTCCGGAGTGCTTCAGTCCATGTCGTTACCTCCACGAACCGCTCCGGCCGCTACCAGCCGGAAGGACAGTTGCTGGGTGGGATTCGCACCCACCAGGAAAACGCGCCTTTCCACGGCGCACTCAGGAAAGGAGGCTGCACTTCAACGAGTCGATGGTATGCGCGTGGGTGATGTTCAAGACGCAGTTCACACCGGCATCGGCTCGCTCAGGGCTCGACTCCGCGTAGTCCACACGGAGTTCGCTGCCGTGAATCTTGTCCGCCGCTGGCAGCGTGTGGGCCTGTCGCGATGGCCGTCAGCCTTCAATTCATGCACGCACGTGCCGTCCGGCAACGCACGAATGGCTTCCGGCATCGCGGCCCCGTACCGGGCAAGGATTGACTCCGCCAATTGCTGAAAGTCCGCCGCGGAATAGTCCGCAACAAACTCCGAGAGTCTCGCCCCCCAAACCCTTGCAGCCCCACCGATCGCCTCGACATCGCCGAGCCCCATCTCCGGCGCATGGATGCTGACCACCATCATCCGGTAGAGCTGCCGGTTGCGGCGCCCGCCCTGGTGAAGCGTTCTGGTCCGAATCCGCAACCGTTGCAGACTGAGGTCCCTCAGGACCACAGCCACAGTCAGCGCAGCGACCTCAACGGCGCTCCAACCGACTGCTGGCCGCACCAACGGCAGCCCGAAGGACGAGATCGCCCCCAGGCCATTCGGAGGCATGGGCCGCGGTGGCCAAATCGGCGATCGGGCGCGCGCCGGCAAAGAGCGGCAGAAGGATGATCAGATCTGTCAGGTGTCCGTGGCACAGTCATGGATCATTGATGATCAACGCGTCTCCCGGCGCCAGCGTCCCGGGCGGATTGACCGAAAGGATGGCCCGCGCCGACGATGGCGGGGAGCAAGTGAATCCCGGGGTCGACAACTGCGACCGAGCGATGGACCGGGCGCTTCCGTTCAACTGCACAACCGCAAAGTCACGGGTCTCGCCGACGATCGTGGCGAAGAACGCAAGCACCAGCGCGATATCGACCTCGTCCATGATCGCGATCAACGGGCTCCGGCGGATCTGCAGGGAGACCGGATCGCGGTCGGGATCCCTCTGGCCCGGAGAACGGGCGCGATGTTCACGTACCGGAAGGGAACTGTTTCATTCGCGACACCTCGTCAGCGAAATGGCAGGCGGCCCAGCGGCCAGCGGCCAGCCCGGTCCGCGGCGGCACGGCTTCCTTGCAGATGTCCCTCGCGAGCGGGCACCGCGTATGAAAGCGGCACCCCGGCGGGATGGACTTGATCGAGACCGCCTCGCCCGCAAGCCGAACGCGGGCGCGGCGCATTCCCGCTCCCGGTTCAGGCACCGCGGCGATCAGGAGTCGGGTGTAAGGATGGGCAGCCGCTTCAAGCAGCGCATCGATAGGGCCCTCCTCGACAATCGCACCGAGATACATGACCGCGATCCGTCGCGACATGTAGCGAGCGACCGCAAGGTCGTGCGTGATGAAGAGAAAGGAGATTCCCCGGTCCTCCTGCAAAGAAAGCATCAGGTTCATGATCCCGGACCGCACGGAAACGTCGAGCATGCTCACCGGTTCATCGGCTACGATCAGCCGGGGAGACAGCACCAGCGCCCGGGCGATCGATACGCGCTGCAACTGGCCGCCGCTCAAGTCCTGCGGATAGCGATCGAAAAGGGAGGATGCCGGCCGAAGCTCGACCTGCTCGAGCGCTGCCAGGCCGGCCTCCCGCCGCGAAACGGAATCGCCCACACCGTGGAGTTCGAGGGATTCCACCACCGACGCTCCGACGGTCCGCCGCGGATCCAGGGATTCGTACGGATTCTGGAAGATCATCTGCACATCGCGCCGAAAGCGCTTCAGCCGGCGGCCGGAAAGGCCGGCTATGTCAGTTCCGTCAAACGAGATCCGGCCCCCTGTGGGCCGCTCCAGCTGGGTCAGCAGCTTGCCGACCGTGGTCTTGCCGGACCCGCTTTCGCCGACAAGCGCCAGAACCTCGCCGTGGCCGATGCGCAGATCGATACCGTCCACCGCGCGGACGGTGTCGCGCTGCTGGCCGAACACCTGTCCGAAGAAGCCCGCGCGAAGCACGAATTCCTTGCGCAGATCCTCTACCCGAACAAGCCCGTCCGTCTTCATCGGGCCGCGTCCCCGACGCCCGCATAGTGGCAGGCAGCAACGTGGCCTGGCGCCAGGCGCTGCGGAACCGGGGCCGTGCGCCGACACAATTCGGTCGCGAGCGAGCAGCGCGACGCGAACCTGCAGCCAACCGGTTCGCCGATCGGGACAAAGGGCTCCCCGGGAAGCGAGGCAAGCCGGCGGCGCGGTCCCGCCAGGCTGGGCAGCGACTCCACGAGGGCCCGCGTGTAGGGATGCCTGGCATCGGAAAAGATGACGGTTGTGGGCGCCTGTTCGACCAGTTCGCCGGCATACATCACCGCGACCCGCTCGCAAGTTTCCGCAACGGTTCCCATATCGTGGGAAATCAGGATCAGCGAGAGTCCCATTTGAACGCGCAAATCATCGATTTCCGCCATGATCTGGTCTTGAACCAGCACGTCCAGTGCCGTTGTCGGTTCGTCGGCGATGATCAACTCGGGGTTCAACATCAGGCTCAGCGCAATCATGACCCGCTGGCGCATGCCCCCCGACAGTTCGTGCGGATAGGACGACATGCGCCATCTCGGGATGCCGACCGTGTCGAAAATCTCCCCCACACGCGACAGCGACTCGGCGCGGGAAGCGTTCGGCCGGTGCAGCCGGTACGCCTCCACGAGCTGCCGGCTAACCGTAATCACCGGATTCAGGGCATTCATCGCGCTCTGGAAAATCATCGACTGGCGTGTCCAGCGAACAGTGCGGAACGCTCTCGGGTCGAGAACGGAAACGCCATCGAATTCCATCGATCCGCCGTGTATCGCGGCATTGGACGGCAATACCTGCATGAGGGTGATCCCGAGACTGCTCTTTCCGCAGCCCGACTCGCCGACGATCCCGAGGCTTCCGCCGCGCGCGAGTTCGAACGACACGCCGTCCACTGCGCGGATCGTCTGGCTACCCAGCCGGTAGTACATCCGCAAGCCGGATACCCTGAGTATCGGCTGCGGTCCACCGGCCGCCGGCTCCAGGGGCACAGGGGGATGCGCAGGTGGAGCGGGCTCTGCGGATCCGCCGGGGTCCCGGGCACGAAGCTGCGGATTCAGCATCTGGTTTAACCCGTCGCCAAGAAAATTGAGCGCCGCGACCAGAACCAGCATCGCGACTCCCGGAAAGATGGAAATCCACGGCGCCAGGGTCAGGTGCCGCTGGCCCTCGAAGATCATGCGCCCCCAGCTCACGGTGTTCTGGTCGCCGAGGCCGAGGAAGCTTAGGCCTGCTTCCGTGAGAACCGCGAGGCCCATGAGCAGCGTCGCGTCGGTTACGATCGGAGCGAGTCCGTTCGGGATGACGTGCCGGCGAAGGACCTGGCCGTGGCTCGCCCCCGCCGCCAGCGCAGCCTGCACAAAGGTACGCGCCTTCAGGGTGAGGACCTGCGAGCGCATGATGCGTGCAGATCGCGGCCAGGTCGTCGCCGCGATCGCGAGCATGATGTAGGTGATGTCGGAACCGAACAGCGCGACAATGAGGAGTACGAGAAAGAACGCTGGGATGAGAAGGAATACGTCGAAAGTCCGGCTCATCACGGCGTCGATCCAGCCACCGTAGTATCCCGAGATCGATCCGAGCACGACCCCGACAAGCGTCGATATGGCCGAGGAAACGATCGCCACCAGCAGTGCGAGTTGGGTGCCCCAGACGACCCTCGACAACATGTCCCGCCCGAAATTGTCCGTGCCCAGCCAGTTACCGCTACCGGGCGGCCGGTACGGCTCCCCGTCCATCCGCTCCGGTGGCGGCAAATCGAGAGACGGCGCCAGGAGCGCGACGGCCACCGCAACGATCACGATCCCGAGGCTGACAAGGATCGCGGGAGTGCGCAGAATGTCCCGCCACAGCCGCGCCCACCGCAAGGCTCGCCCGGGCATCACAACTCCACCCGCGGGTCCAGGGCTGCGTAGACAAGATCGGTGACCAGCGAAGCGAGCGCAACGGTTACGGACATGACGATATATGCGCCCATGATCACCGGCGTATCCCTCGCGAGAATCGCGTTGTAGATCAGGCGCCCGAGGCCGGGCCAGGAGAACACGGTCTCCGTCAGGACCGCGCCCGTAAGGACGAGGCCCATTTGCAATCCAAACACCGTGACGACCGGCAGCATGGCATTCCGGAGCGCATAGCGGAGCACCACCGTGCGCGACGGAAACCCGACCGCCCGCACAGTCGTGATGTAATTCTCGTTCAGGACCTCCACCACCGAAGTTCGCGCGAGACGGAGATACTGTCCGATCCAGACCGTGCTCAGCGTCAGGGCCGGCAGCACAAGGTGAACTGCCACGTCGGCGATCCTGCCCCAGCCACCGCTCGGTCCGATCAGGCTGTACATGCCCGACGTAGGCAGCCAGCGGAGTTCGACGCCGAAGAGAAGCACGAACATGAGGCCCAGCCAGAATACGGGGATGCTGTAGAACCCGATCGCAAGCGCACTTGCCGTCGTGTCGGCGGCAGAACCGGCGCGCCGCGCCACCAGGGTGCCGACCACGGTGCCGACAAGGACGGCAAAGGCCAGCGCCGTCCCGATCAGGAGAAGCGTTGCCGGGATCCGGCGCATGATTTCGAGCGCAACGGGTTCGCGCGACCGGTACGAGAGTCCGAGATCTCCCTGCCCGACCTGAACGAGATACCGCCAAAGCTGTTCAAGCACGGGGCGGTCCAGCCCGTAGACTTCGCGAATGTGCTGGATGTACTCGGGGTCGACATCCTCGCCGGCAAGGGTTACCGCAACATCTCCGGGCGCGAGATGAATCAGGCAGAAATTGAGGATGATCACCACGAGGATGACCGGAATCAGTTGCAGAAGCCGCACCAGGATGTAGCGGCGAAGACGCATTTCAACCGTCCGCGAACCCTATGCCGCTCATTGTTGAAGCATATGGAGCGGGCGCCCTGGCGCCCGCTCCGTTTTCGTGCTTGTCCCGAGAAATTATTCTGGCGGTTGCACGCCGTAAAACCCGAACCATGAATAGCTCTGGCCGAAACCGGATTCCTGCACATTGAAACCGGACCAACCCGCTCGGATGAGGCTGGGCTTCGATTCATTCATCAGGTTGATGTACGGCAAGTCGCGCGCGAGGTAGGCCTGAATCTCCTGGTATTTTGCCTTGCGAACGGCCTCATCGGGAGTAACCCGGGCCTCCGCGGCAAGCCGGTCAAGATCCGGGTTGGAATAGCCCATGAAATTCCGGGCACCGCCAGTCCCGAAATGCTCGGCATAGGCATCCGGATCCGGACCGTAGCGCGTGAAGTAGCACGAGATATCGAAGTCCCCTTCCTGCATCTTCGAGTACCAGGTGCTGCCGTCGTATTGATCCCAGCGAGCGTCAATGCCAACCTGCCGCAGTTGCTGCACGAGGATTTCCATCATGGCCCGGCAGTCTGCGAAAGTGGGGTTGGTAACCGACAACTGGAAGCGCCAGCCATCATCGCCTTTCGGATGCCCGGCCGCATCCAGCATCGCCTCGGCCTCCGCGGGATCGAAATCCGGGAATCGTGCGTCCGGGTTCATCCACTTGTCCTGAGAATCAACGATTGCGTTGTAGGCAGGCTTCCAGTATCCGCTGAAACCCAGCTTGTTCATGGTTTCACGGTCGATGGCCCGGGCGATGGCCTGGCGCACGGCCAGATCGTCAAGCGGCGGCCTCCTCAGGTTCAGTTGGATGTCGCGGCCATAGTGGGATGGCGTGAACACCACCTGCAGGCTCGGATCCTGTTCGAGCGCCGGAACTTCGGCCAATGATGGCGCGTAATCGTACGGCAGGTACGGAAACGAGTCCGCATCGAACTCGGCCCTCGCAACGTTCGCGTCGGGCACAACCTTGAAGATCAGCATGTCGATCTTCGGCTTTCCGCGGAAGTAATCGGGATTTGCACGAAGCGTAACATGGCTGCCCCGCTCCCAGTCCTCAAGCATGAAGGGGCCACTGCCGATGGGATCGTTTACATGCGGCCCGCTGTCGAAGCCGTCCTCATTCTCCCAAATGTGCTTCGGATAGATTTTTCCGTGCCAGTTTGCCGCCTGCGCCTGCATCGATACGAACGCCACATTCGGCTCGTTCAATTCGATAACGACGGTTCGATCGTCCGGTGTGGTGATTTCCTTGACGTCGCGCAGATAGGAAAAAAACGGATATTTCTTCTCGATGATGGTATCGAAGGTGAACTTGACGTCCGCCGACGTAACGGGCATTCCGTCATGCCACATCGCGCCGTCGTGCAGGGTAAATGTAAAGATCCTGCCATCGTCGCTTATCGTCCACGACTCGGCGAGATCGCCATAAGCCGACACGCCTTTCGTGATGCCCCAATCCATGATGACCAGGTGGCTGTAAATGTTGCTTGTCGGATGGTAGCCACCTGTATCCGCAGCAAAGTCCGGACTCAGGGTCTTGGGATCATTGGTTTGCGGAACGATCAGGGTGACCGGATCCGCTGCGTTTGCCGCAATGCTTCCGAGCAGGAACAGGCCTGCGGCCAAAGCGCTCATTTTTCTCATTATTTCGTCGCCTCCCGTTAGTATTTGGACGGTTGCCGACGACGCGACGGAACGTCGACATCCGTCCCGTGCGGAAATAGTACCCCTGTGATCCGGCCCTGTCCACGAGAACAAGCCGGCTCCTTCGTCAGGTTCGCCGGCGCCGGAAGCCAGTCCGCGAGTTCCGCAACGCCTTTGCGGCCGTCAGCGGCCTGATCCGGGGGCGGACCGCTGCGAACCCGGCGAAGTAGACTTCGATGCAGCTGTAGGCCGGAAACCCTTGCTGGGTGACAGGAGCGGGACGCTTTGTCGCCACCCACGTACAGGTCGCTCCGATTCGGGTTCCGGGGAAGCCCGCCGCCAGCCCTGCAGCGTCGGGATATCCAATCCGGGCACCGCTCAGGGGACGATACCGCGCGGAATGGATGGCTCCTCGATCCCGAAATCCGTCCGCTCCGCTGTGTTACGCGAATGAGAGATCGCGGATTGGCAGTGCAACGCCCGACCCGACGCCACGAGGCCCATTGCCCGGCATTCGCTTCGCGAGCCCTCTCGGCACTGCGCGGTCTCCGGGGGTCATTTCTTCCGTCAGCGCCTTTTTGCGCGAAGACTTCGAACTGCGGAGCCTCCGCCGATACTCCCCGCCGCGAATTGGTCAGACGCCGCGTGCCACGCTTGCCCAGTCTGGACACAAATCCCAAATTGCGCTTACGCGCTGTCGCGGCCGCCTCGCTCCTTCGCGCCATCGGAGCGGGATCGCCGGCGCACGCGAAACGCGGCCAACCCCTCGGCGAGTTCCGGAGAAGCTGCCGCGATCGTACCCGCCAACGCCTCCACTACCCGACCGCCTTCCTCGCCCTCCGCCGCGTTTATCACCATCTTTACCAGTTCTGTCGCCCGCGCCCCGCGCCCCGCAACCCGCCCGGCAATTTCCCGGGCTGCCGCCATGCCTTCTCCGGCTGGCGCGACAACGTCCACGATCCCCATGGCCAGCGCTTCTTCAGCGGAAAAAACATCTCCGAAGAGCGCCATTCGGCGCACCAGCTGGGCGCCAAAACGCCGGGAGAGACGTTGCGTGCCCGACCAGCCCGGAATAATCCCCAAGGAAGTCTCAGGCTGGCCAATCCGCACATGCGCTTCGGCAACCCGGTAATCGGCGCATGCCGCAAGCTCGAGCCCTCCGCCCAAGGCGTCTCCGTCAAGAACCGCGATCACGGGCTGTCGAAGCCTGGCAAGGCTTTCCAGGACGGCGTGGCCATCCCGAATCCAGTGGCGGCCAAACTCGTCCGGCCCCGTTCCGCTCCACGCGTCAATATCTCCGCCCGCGCAAAAGGCGCTGCCCTCGCCACTGAGGAGCACTGCCCGAACCGCGTCATCGCGCTCGATCCGGCCGCAAAGCCTTGCCAACGCCTTGAGCATGGCGCCATCAAGCGCATTCCGTTTCTCAGGCCGGTTCAGCCGCAACTCGGCAACTGCGCCGGAACAGGTCAGCAAGATCAATTCCGCCATGCTCAGACGCTCAGCCCCATCGGCTCCGGCCAGAACAGCCTGGCGTCCATTTCCTTCAGAACCGGCGAAACACCCAAAGGGATGCGGGATTGATCGAGAATGTCACGCTGGAGGGAGACTCCCGGCGCGATTTCGGTGACGGTCAGCCCGTTTGAAGTCAAATGGATGACGCAGCGCTCCGTAACAAGGCAGACGTCCTGCCCCTGAGCAATCGCCCGGCGGCCGGAGAAGGAAACCTGATCCACCTTCGGCACAAGCTTGGCAATGGGACCCTCACGTTCAATGACAAGCCCGCCCCCCTCGACCTGCATTCGGGCCCCGGCGTTGAAGTTGCCGGAGAACACGATCTTTCGCGCCCTCGCCGTAATGTCCACGAACCCGCCCGCGCCGGCGGTCCGGTGCGGCGTTGCGGCCAGTCGGGAGACATTCACGGATCCCTCGGCATCGATCTCCAGGAACGACAAGAGCGCGGCATCGAACCCGCCCGCCTGAAAATAGGAAAATTGATGCGGCGAAGTTACGAACGCCTCCGCATTTGCGGCGCAGCCGAACTTGAAACCGAGAAGTGGCACGCCTCCGATCGCACCCTGCTCGATAACCCATGTGGCCGCACCGTGAAGCCCCTCCTCAAGAAACACGCGCGGAACATTTGCGGATATCCCAAATCCGACATTGACCACCCAGTCCCGCCGCAACTCCATGGCGACTCGGCGCGAAATTACTTTCCCGATCCCGAACGGCGTCAACTTAAAGCTGTCCAGCGGGCGGACCAGCTCGCCCGAAATTGCCGGATCGTAATTTGTCGCCGTGGTTTGCAGCATGTCCGGCGCCTCGACGATCACATCCACCAGGATTCCGGGAACGTGAACATTCTGTGCGCGGATGGTGCCGTTGGCGGCTACGCGTCGGACCTGTGCGATCACGAGTCCGCCATTGTTGTGGGCGGCAAGCGCCATTTCCATGGCACCGAGTAACGCGCCCTCGTTCTCGAAGCTGAGGTTGCCGCGCTGATCCGAAGTCGTGGCCCGGATTATCGCGACATCCGGGGCGATCGCGGGAAAATAGAGCCAGTCACCACCATCGAACCGCTCGCGGCGCACGATCGGATCCGCGCGCGCAGCATCGTTCATCGCACAGCCTTCAAGATCGGGATCGGCAAAGGTATCCATTCCGACCTTGGTGAGCACGCCCGGCCGCTTGGCCGCCGCCTCGCGAAGCATGTCAAAAATGATCCCGGAGGGCACGTTGTAGGCGGCTACCTCATTCCGTCCGATCATCTGCCAAATCAGAGGCGGCTCGGCGTTCGACGGCCCGGACGGATACGATCCGCCAATGATCCGTGCGAGGCACCCCGCACGCGCGATGTGGTCCACGCCTCTTGTGCCAAAAAAATCCCCCGCTGCAATGGGATGAATGCTTGTCAGGTTCCTGGGTTCGCCTTCGGCCTCATGCCGCTTTCCGATGGCTTCCAGCACGGCGTCGGGACAGCACAATCCGCTCGAGGAGTTGACCGCCAAGACCGCTCCATCCGGGATCATTGCAGCCGCTTCGGCGGCGGTTCGCACCTTCATCGCGTGATCATCCCTTGGCGGCCGCGCAGTAAGTAACCGTTTGGTTATCAGACTATGCCCGTGCGCAAGGACGGAATCAAGCAAGGTTACTGCCAGGTGTTCCAAGCAGTCGCGCTTGCCCCTCTTGCCTCCTGGCAGCCATTCCTGGCAACCATGTGGTAACGTCGCTCCCGGAGACCTCCCAGCATGTCATGGGCAGTTCCAACACAGGAGAAACCCATGAGCATCTATTTTCAAAAGTGCTTTCAGCGCGCGTTCGGCACCTGGCCTTTGCGCGGTGACACGGCACGGCAAGCAATCCTGGCCGCCGCAGAGGTCGGGTACCGAGCCTTTGATACAGCGCAAATGTATGGAAACGAGGCAGAGACGGGTGACGCGCTCGCCGCGGCCGGACTGCCCCGCGATGCGCTGTGCATCACGACCAAGGTACATCCAGACAATTTCGGCGAGGACAGGTTCATCCCTTCGGTCGAGGCAAGCCTCAAGGCGCTGCGCGTAGATTTTGTCGATGTCCTGCTCTTGCACTGGCCGCCCGTTGACGGACAGGTTGCTCGTTCCCTGCGGCGGCTTGAAGATGCCCTGAAACGCGGGCTGGCGAAGAATATCGGCGTGTCCAACTACAATGTTCGAATGCTGCGCGAGGCGAAGTCCATAATTGATGCCCCGATTGCAACCAACCAGGTGGAATTTCATCCCCTTCTCAATCAGGATCGGCTGCTAGCCGGCGCGATAGAGACCGGCATTCCCCTCTCGGCGTACTGCTCGATCGCAAGGGGTGAAATTTTCAAGCATCCGGAATTTGCAGATATCGGCTCGACATACGGCAAGTCCGCTGCCCAGGTGACATTGCGCTGGATCTTGCAGAAGGGCGTCAGCGCCATCACCATGTCCACCAAGCCAGAAAACATCCGCGCCAATTTCGAGGTCATGGACTTCACGCTTTCCGCGATCGACATGGCCCGCATGGATGCGATGACGCGGACAAACTACCGTATCGTGACGAGGGATCTGGTTCCCGGGGCGCCAGAATGGGACTGACCTCTCGTCGAGTCAGGGCGGCCGGGGGAAGCCTTTGCGCAGGTCTCTGCGAGGCTGGTATCAAGTCGCGACACCGCCACGGGTAGCGCGGTCAGGACGCGCCCCAGGCGGCTCCCTCGGGATTGGACGGTCCGGCAAATCGGGTAATAATGCCGGTTCGGCTCGCGAGATCCCGAGAAGTTGGATCGTCATTGATCGTCGGCGGTGCGCTGTCCCACAGGCCCGCGAGTCCATCAAGAATGAACGGCGACCAAATGATCATGGCAGCCTGTCCGGCGAAGTACAGCTCCCGAGACTGCTTCCAGTAGAGCTCACCCGGCGGGGATGCATCCGCGAGAGCCTTGTAGAAGTCCAGGACCTCGGTCGTAGCAGCCTCGTCAAGCGGTGCGATTCCGTTCTCGTCCACGGGACTGACGCCATTCGCCAGGAACACGTGCTCGAGGACCTGGGACATGAAATTCTCGTCAACCTTGGTGGCCGCGACAAATCCGAACATCTCGGGCGGATTGTGAAGCGCTTCAATGGCCGCAATCACGTTTGCGTAACTATTGGGCGGTGCGGGTCCCGTTTCCGCAAAGAGATCCTTCCGGTAGACGGTCATCTGCGTCCAGCCGTCGACCGGTACCGATGCGAATCCGTCATCAGCCGCCGCCATGCCCAGGGCACCCGGCGCAAACGAGTCAACACCCAGGTTTTCGATCGCCTCCGTCGCCACATCGGTGTCAAGAATTCCGGCTTCCGCCCAGGGCAGCGCGTACTGCAGAGGGTGATAGATCACATCCGAAAGATCGCCGGCCGCAAATGCGGCGGTCGCACGCGTGCCGAGATCGGTTTCGGTCACCGGGATCACATTAACGGCGTTACCGGTTTTCTCCTCGAATCCGGCCGCCATCGCCTGTTGCTTGGCCAGCCGATCCGGTTGTTCCTCCGTGGTCCAAAACCGAATCGATTGTAAAAGGCCGCGTTCGCGCCAAAGCCGACAAGCAGCGCGGCAACGAGAAGCGACCGGGAAAGGGAATGTTACGTCATCTGTCCTCCAATGGGTTTGTTTGCGCCATCCTTGCCACATGCATGGCAATCTCTTCCGGCGTCATGGAAGGCGGTCCATCTGACTGGCGCGCAATCAGATTGGCTTCAACTTCCTGCCGAAGCGTCTCTGCAGGTTCGCCGTCGATACGCCGAATCAGCATTTCCGCAATTCGATACCCGGCTTGCCGCGTATTGACGGAGAACGTCGTGAGCGGAGGTTGCGCGTAGGCGCCCTCAGGTATTCCGTCATAGCCAATCACGGACACATCATGGCCAGGCACGAGCCCGAAGCCGCGGATCGCCCGACATGCGCCCAGTGCCGCCCGGTCCACCGCGCAAAGCATCGCCGTCGGGGGAACGCTGCTCTGCAGGAGCTTGCGCGCCGCGGCGCATCCCTCAGGCTCGGACATCGCTCCCTCCGATTCGAGCGCAGCCTCCCAGGTAAACCCGTGGGCCTCGAGCGCGTCCCGGTAGCCGACCCGGCGCAGGACCTGAAACATGTAGTCCATGCGGGCGCCGATATAGGCGATGCGGAGATGCCCCTGCTGGACAAACCGCGCGACGGCCTCCTTCATGGCGATCTCACCCCTGACGTCGTACCAGGAGACCCCGTCTGTACGCGCGGTCCGGCCGAACAGGACAAATGGCACCTTGAGTTTCTGCAGAAGCGTGACCCGTCCGTCGTCGCACTTCGTACGAGGCAGGATGAATCCATCCACCTTGTTCTCGGCGACGAGCCTTGCATGCGCTTCGAGTGATTCCTCGGCCGAGAAGCTGGTAGCCACACACAGGACCCAGCCCTGTTCACCAAGCCGGCGGGAAATTCCGTCCAGGAAGTCCGAGAGAAAAGGCTTGTAGGCATTGTTTTCATCGACGTTCAGGACGAGCCCGATGGACTCGCTGCGCCCCGTTCGGATTGCTCGGGCGGGAGCGGACGCGCGGTACTCGAAATTCCGAGCAGCTTCTGCAACTCTCTTCTGCGTCTCTGCAGAAATGTCCGAATAGCCGTTCAGCGCGCGTGAGACCGTGCCCTTGCTCAGGCCGAGAAATTCAGCCAAATCCCTGATGGTAACGCGGCCTCCGCCGTGTCGCCCTCTGGATGAACCTGCTTCACGAGTTCGAGCCACCCAATTCTCTCCTAGAGCGTCTTGACCCTCGGCCCTGTCCTACTGAAGGCACTACTAGCTTCCGAAACCGGTTTCGTCAACATGCCGCTCGACGATCCGGGTTGCACGAACGCGGTCTCCGGGTCTGAGAGTGTGGTGGGCCGAAGCCGCAGCAGGCCGGGGCAAGGGAATGCGACAGCGAGGACCGAATGGAACGGCCCCGCCGCTGCGTCACGCAACGCGAGCGGGCAGACCGTGGAAGCGCAAACCCAAGCGGATAATATGCAATAGTGCCGAAGATCTTTCAATCGATTGACATTGGCCTTTTCGAAAACTGCCATGCGTACTGTCGCCGGTTGCCGCCGACCGCAGCCAAACGGCCCTTGTGCGCAAGACCGACTGCCATGAGCGATTCTACCACCTATCGAAATGTCATCTACCGGCTCTTGCCGGGCGATGCGGCGACCGCCAACCAGCTTCTTGGCATTTGGGACGCGTGTCGGTTCACGTGGAACGAGATCAAAGAAGCGCGTGAAATCCAATACGAGCACGCCTGCGGACGCAAGATCGAATCGCCGACGTTCTTCACGCTGGGAACAGCGTTCAAGAAGTTGTGGGACCAGACCGAGTGGCTTCGGAAGCATTCCTACACCATCGTGCGCTACACGCTGCGCTACCAGGCGGACGCGTGGACGGCGTTCTTCGAGGGCCGTGCCGGGTACCCGAAGTGGAAACACCGATACAGCGATCCGTCGTTCACCATCCCGCAAAACATCCGCATCCGCGACGGCAAGCTTGCGGTCCCGAAGGTCGGCTGGCTGTCGATCCGCCGCCGCGGCGGCAATCCGTATCCGGCCGGCCGGCCGGTCAAGGCGGTAATCCGCCGCATGGGACACCGGTGGGAGGCGGTCGTGTGCTACGAAGTTCCGGCACCGCAACAGAATGACAACGGCCGGTTCATCGGTGTTGACCGCAACGCAGGCCAGGTTGCCGACAGCGACGGCGAGATACACCGCATGCCAGACCTGGCACTGCTGAAAACCAAACGCAAGCTACATCAACGCGGCCTGGCGAAGAAGCGCAAAGGGTCGCGGCGGCGCGCGCGGCAGCGTATGCGGGTACAACGCGCACAGAGGCGACTCGCCAACGCGCGCAAGACCTGGCAGCACCACGTATCCGGGCGCATCGCCGCAAAGGCCCAGACCGTCGTCATCGAGAAACTGAACACCAGGGGCATGACGAAGAGTGCCAAGGGAACGACCGACAAGCCCGGCACGAATGTGCGCCAGATGGCCGGCCTGAACCGCGTCATTCTGCACACGGGCTGGGCTGCGCTCGCGCAGATGCTCAACTACAAGGCGGCGGACGTGATCGAGGTGTCCGCCGCATATACATCACAGACTTGCAGCGCGTGCGGCGCAATCGACGCCGATTCGCGCCGCTCACAGAGCGAATTCAAGTGCGTGGCCTGCGGCCACGCGCAGAATGCGGACCTGAATGCGGCCCGCAACATCCGGGCGTCGGGGACTGGTGCGACTGCACGGCGAGAGGCGTTTGGGATGCCAACCTCTATGACCCGTGAAATGGATACGATGGGGCCTCGGCACTATTGTATATAATCCCCAAACCTAACTCCGGCCGAGTATCAGGTCGCTCGCCTTCTCGGCAATCATCACCGTCGGCGCATTAGTGTTTGAGCCGATCAGGCTCGGCATGACGGAGCTATCGCAAATGCGGAGGCCATCCAGCCCGCGGACCCGGAGTAGCGGGTCTACCACCGCCAGACGGTCCACGCCCATTTTGCAAGTACATGTGGGATGATAGCTTGTGCGGCCGAAACGCCTGGCGTAGGCCTCGTAATCGGACTGCGTCCTAACGTCGTCCCCTGGCAGGTGAAGGCGCTTGATGTACTTCATCAGCGAAGGCTGGCTGAAGATTTCCTTGCTGATCCGAACCCCTTCGGCGGAGGTCCTCAGGTCATGGGGATCCGCAAGAAAGTTCGGATCAATTACCGGAGCCGCCGAGGGGTCCGCAGAGCGGAGCCG
Organism: Rhodobacterales bacterium; assembly: GCA_965222665.1. Classification (GTDB taxonomy): domain Bacteria; phylum Pseudomonadota; class Alphaproteobacteria; order Rhodobacterales; family CAZPXZ01; genus CAZPXZ01. Next base: position 869,667 of record CBDCUM010000012.1, on the reverse strand, counting down.
AACCGTGCCCCGGCTTCGCGGACGAAGCGTGTAGCTGTTCAGAGTAATGCCGTATCCGGACGGAACGCTCGGAACACCTTCCTCCGCCCCCGACGCTGCCAGGAAATGAAACTGAAGATCCGGAATTGCCGCTGATTGGTCGGAGTACCAGAAGGCGCCCCCTTCGACGACGTTCGACGTAACCGGACCACTCTTGAACAGCATGTACTGGATCGCGGCCCAAGCCGCCCAATGCGTCTTGTTGTACTTGTTGAGGCCTGCTCTGCCTTTCAATTCCGCGACAATGTCAATTCCGAAATGATCATTGAGATTCTCGCCTACGCCCGGGAGATCATGCACGACCTCGACGCCGCGCTCGCGCAGGTGTTCGGCCGGGCCGACCCCGGACAGCATCATCAGCTTTGGCGTGCCGATCGCCCCCGATGTTACAATTACCTCCTTGTCCGCCCGGACGTACTTCTCCCGCGAACTCGAGGAGTATCCGACTCCGACAGCGCGGCCTCCCTCAAAGCGGATTCGTGTGGCCAGGCAACCGTCCTCCACCGCCAGGTTTGGGCGCTCCAAGGCAGGCCGCAAGTATCCGACCGACGCCGAGCAACGCCTGCCATTGAGTGTCGTCGTCTGATAGACGCCCGCTCCGGCTTGCACGGGGCCAGAGAAATCCGGGTTGTAGGGAATGCCCAATTCCTGGCACGATTGCACGAAGGCGCGCGTTACTGGCTGTGGATCGGACGGGTTGGAGACGCCGAGCGCCCCGTCGGTTCCGTGCCAGTCGCCCGACAGAATCGTATTTCCCTCGGATCGGAGAAAGTATTTCCAAATATCATTGAATGCCCAGCCTTCACAGCCCTCCTCTCGTGCCCAGCGATCGTAGTCAGCCGGATTGCCCCGCGTGAATATTTCCGCGTTGATGGAGCTTCCCCCACCGATCACCCTAGCCTGGGCATAGGCAATCTCCCGTCCATTGGCGTGAACCTGCGGCGCGGTCTTGAATCCCCAGGTAAACGGACCCGATGTCATGCGGGCGAAACCCACGGGCATGTGGATCAACGGATGACGATCCTGCCCCCCGGCTTCCAGGAGCAGAACCCGTGCAGCGGAATCCTCGCTAAGTCGCGCCGCCAGAACGCAGCCAGCCGTCCCGCCCCCCACGATCACGTAGTCATAACCCTCCGCCTTCATCTTGCATCCCTTTCAGACAACTCATCCGTCCCGCCGCGGGCCGTAGCGCGAGTCGACTCCACGGACGGCACAGGCCCAAGCATGGTCACAGCAAACCCCATTCCGAACTCCCGTGCCTGCGTGCCCCGCTGCCGGGGCCGCCACAGCCGACCACAACAGTCCGGACAACCAGATTCCGCAGGTGGTCAGCAATTCCCCGAAGACTGCCCGGACCCAGCTGGCAAGGACCGGGCGCTGAGCAATGGTATTCCCGGACTACCGCCAGTGCCGCGGAATCCCATGGCATGCTGTACGAACATCTCTATCCCGGACACAGGGCCATCAAGTAGTTCATCAGGAAGAGGCCTCCACAGCGCCCGGCCGAGCCAACTCTCCCGACCGTGTGAGGCTTGTTGCTCTCGATTGCCGCCGCGGTGCTTGGTCGTTTCGCCGCCCCGCCGTAGTCGGGAGCACCCGCGCTCAGGAACGGCCTGTGTGCCAATTACCTGAACGCCATGCAACACATCGCGCAAGGGGGACCGGCGGCCGGAGTCCAAAGCCAGCAGGGAAACCCCCGACAGGCCCGCCGACGAGATCATGTCCCGAGACGAAATCTTCATGCTCTATCTGGGCCTGAACGACTACGGCGTGATCCGATGCCGGGCCCCGCCCGACCATATCCCCGACCTCCGAACCTTCGCCATCGATCTCGGTCGATATGTCGGCTTCATCCCATCCAAACGACAGCCAATGCCCGGTACCGCAAAACTCTGGACAGGAATGACATACCTCATGCAAGACACTGCCGCACTCCAACGGATGAGAAGGGCCGGAATGCTCCGCGAAACTAGCCAATGATCTCTGCGTCAACTGTGCGGTAGTGACAGGCCCCGCGCGCCGCCACTTCGGCCCGCATTTCCTGCTTGCATTTCGGTGATCGGGGGCGGCAGCGACGATCGGCATGCGTCCGGGTTGCGTGATGTACTCCCTGATATCGGGAGCGTCACCGGCGTTGTCCACCACGTCATGGAGGTTGACCACCCGATGCGCCGTCATCGAAGCCACCGGTATGGTCACCTGGCTATGTTGCACGACCGTCAACAAACCTATCATGGGGCACTCGCGTTAACTCTTTGGCTCCTCGTGGAGCGACGATGCGAGAAAGCCGAACGGGCGCTGACGATTGAAGGACAGGAGCGATGGCAGACAGCAAACCGCGGATCCGCGATGCCGATGCCACGGAAGCCAGAATTCTCTCCGCAGCCAAGGCCGTGTTCGCCGAGAAGGGCCTCGGCGGTGCCCGCGTCGACGAAATCTCGCGCAAGGCTGCCGCCAACAAGCGCATGATCTACTACTACTTCGGCAGCAAGGAGGGGCTGTTCAGGCGGGTCGTCGAGGAGGCTTATCTCGATATCCGAAAGGCGGAACAGGAACTTGCGGTCGACCATCTGGGTCCGCGTGAGGCTCTGGAGGCTCTGATCCGCTTCACATGGTCCTACTATCTGGAGAACCCCGAATTCATCTCGCTGGTCAATAGCGAAAACCTGCACAAGGCGAGACACATGGAACACGGGGGAAAGCTAACCGTCGCAATGCGCACGCTTGTCGAGATGGTTGGCACGATCCTCGCGCGCGGCGTTGCCGAGGGCGTGTTCCGGCCTGGCGTGGATCCCGTGCAGCTGAATATCACTATCGCGGCGATCGGGTATTACTATCTCACTAACCGCTACACGGGCGCGTTCCTTTTCGAGAGAGACTTCATGGAACCTGCCGCCCTGGAGGATCGTCTGAAGTTCAACATCGAGACCGTAATGCGGCTGGTTGCCAACACTCCGGACGATACTGCAAAGGCAGGGAGTTGACCGGCGAAACTTGAACAGCGCCGCTGCGTCCGCATCCGCTTCACAAGCCGTCCGGTTCTGGAGCAATTGACGACGTTCCGTGCTCAGTCGCGAATATCACAAGGTAACTACTCACTCCCTCCTGCGTCTGGTTTGAGTTCGGGGTGACTGTCGACGAGCCTCCCGGGAGGTGATTGAGCGGGGTGGTGTCTGGTTGCGGATCGCTGAAGGCGACGGGAGGTTGACACTCCAGCGAAATCTGACTATGAGTGGTCATCGCTGTTGACGGGGACCACCGATGGGGTGTTTCGGATCCAAGGCGACGACCGGGCTTTGTCAGGCGCTACTGGGGCTCCAGCCTCCCCACGATCTGTATATAGAGACGCATCTCGGAGGCGGTGCCCTGATGCGGCGCAAGGCCCCGGCGATGCGCAGCATCGGGATTGACCGCGATCAACGCGCGCTTGACGGGTTCATGTGCGACTACCCGGTGGAACTGGTACAGGGCTGTGCCCACGAGTTCCTGGCCAGCTTCCCGTTGCGGGGTACGGAACTGGTCTACAGCGATCCGCCGTATCTGCATGCGACCCGTCGGTCGGACCGGCGGTACCGCTACGAGTATACGGATGCCGACCACGCAACCCTTCTTGATCTGCTCACGGGCCTGCCGTGCCAGGTGATGGTTTCGGGACACCCCTCGGCGCTGTATGACGAGATGCTGTCGGACTGGCGCCGGGTCGCACTACAGGTGACAACCCAGGCCCAGGTCCGCACCGAGGTGGTCTGGTTCAACTTCACGCCCGAGCGGATGCACTGGGCCAGCCATGCCGGCCGGAACGCCACCGACCGTCAGCGCATCAAGCGCAAGGCGACCCGCTGGGCACAAGGCTACAAGAACCTGCCGGCGGGTGAACGTCTCGCGGTGATCTCGGCGATCATGGCGGTCGAGGCCGAGTGATGGCGCGGATCAACCCGGCCTCGCTGCGCGCGCAGCTGGACGACTGCCGAGCCCGGTTCGATGCCATCAAGCAGAAGGGCGAGGCAAGCGCGGACACCCTCGCGCTGATCAATGCCCTGTTCATGCTGGTGGATATCGTGGTGGCGGTGTTCCTCGAGAAGACAACACCAAAGACCTCGCGCAACTCCAGTCTGCCGAGTTCACGGGACGGCACCGACAGCGAGACCCACACCGCGGGCAGGTCCGGATCCCGCGGACCGAAGGCACGCCACGCACGCTCCGACACCCTGCGCACGGTCACCACGACGCACACCAGCCCGGTCACCGAGTGCCGGCAGTGTGGCCACGACTTGACCGGGACCGCGTGCACCGGACACGAGCAGCGCATCGAGGTCGACATCGTCTTCGAGACCGTCGAACGTCGGGTCACCGCCGAGATCAAGGCCTGTCCGCGCTGCCAATCCCGGACCAAGGGCCGCTTCCCCGACACCATGCCCGGTCCTCTGCAGTACGGACCCGGGATCGTCGCCTATGTCGTGCACCTGCTCTGTGCCCAGATGGTCCCGCTCAAGCGGACGGCGGCCATGATCCAGGCGATGACCGGACGGCTGCTCTCCGAGGCCACCCTGCTCGCCTTCGTCTGGCGCCTGCATCAGGCCCTGGAAGACTGGGAGGCTGCCGCCAACGACAAGCTCCTTGACATGCCGGTGCTGCATGTCGACGAAACCTCGTTGCGCGTGGACCGGAAAAACTACTGGATCCATGTTTGTGCCGGCGGGCCCATCACCGTCAAGGGCCTGCACCGGAACCGCGGCTGTGAGGCGATCAACACTCTCGGGATCATCCCCCGATACGGGGGCCTCATCGTCCATGACTGCTGGAAACCCTATTTCACCTACACCCAGTGCAAGCATCAACTCTGCGGCGCGCACCTGCTCAGGGAACTTCAGGCCGTGACCGACAGCAACGGCTATCCGTGGGCACGCAAAATGCACAAGCTGCTGCTCATCGCACGGCGACAGGTCATCCAACGCCCGCAACAGCGGCTGTCCATGCGCCACTACAAGCGCATCGCACGATGCTACAAGGCGATCCTCGAGCAGGGATGCACAGAGATGCCCGAAATCCCACCGCCAAAAAAGGGCCAACGCGGACCGGTCGCCAAGTCCGACGCCCATAACCTCCACCAACGCCTCGTCGTCCAGAGAAAAAACGTCCTGCGCTTTACCAGACGCGCCGACACTCCGTTCACAAATAATCGTGGCGAGCGCGACATACGTATGGCCAAGGTCAAGCAGAAGGTCTCCGGGTGCTTCCGAACCGTATCCTTCGCACACGCCTACTGTCGAATCTCGAGCTACCTCCAGACCATGGCGGCGCTCGGATACAACCCCCTGGTCGCCATCAACATCGCCCTGCAGGGAAAGGCCGTCCACTGCCTCAACCAGGACACCGAATAGCCACTCGAACCACCGGGTGAGCAGTTACATCACAAGTTCAGACATCCGGACACTTGGCGTTGAGACAAGTTGCCAGAGCGCAACGCAAGGGGTTGAATTTCCCAGTATTTGTGGGAGAGAAGAGCGCTTTCTGCGAACCGCTCTCCCTTTCAGAGCTGCTGGAATACAATGACTGGCAAAACGCGGCGACGTCTTGCCCTCCGGTTCCGAATGACCTGCTGGAACGCGAACTCTTCTATTGCACACACCGTTGCAGCCGTGCCCGCACGTCAAGATTATTGTCGGAAGTCCTGAAGTCTGAAGTTGCCGGCCGGCCTGTCGGTGGGCGAGGAATCGCCCAGGCATGCGGCAGCCAGAGATGCATCGTTCAGCTTCCGGCTGCCCTGCGCCGCCAGGCCAGGAGCGCGTCTACGGAGACGGCTCGCGTGCCCCGGGGACACGCAACCCGCACCATAGACGGACCGAAGTCCGCAAGCGCCCCGCCGGATGACTGCCCGGCTCCTACTTGATTCCCAACGCCGCGTCGCAGCCGTCTACGCTCTACTGCTGCACGCGGCCGCGCTCATCGTTGCCGGCAGCGACTACCCGTTGGCCCAGCCAGTCGTTTCAAGCGGACCGCCGCCGTGAAAATTTGTCACGCGACAGTCCGCAGGTACCGGATCGATCCGGTTGGCAGGCTTCGGCCGCTGGACGGTCTGCCCCATCCGTGAAACGGCGCGATGCTGGAAGCCTTGAAGCAGCATCCCGGAAAGTTGCTGCACCGTACGCCTCGTGATGCGGATGATCCCGGTCAGAACTCGGGTTGCGCTCCGAATCGATTCGTACGTAGCCACAGCGCGAAGTGCGCCCGTCGGACGCGGCTGCAGCCTTCTCGATTTGAGTGAGAGGGATGCTCTTGGCACCAGCATTCGCATCCCGCTTGCGGCGCTGCCCGATTTCCGAAGTCCGACCGCAAATACATGCTGCCCAGGAATGGAGAACAATGCGGCAGGCGTCAGGGAGAACCGGCGCAACCTCGCCTAGCCTGGATGGAGCGTGCTGGCGATCTCAGAGTGCGAGACACGGTACTCCGACGCTCGGCGGTCCGGATTCGGGAATTCTGGGCATGACCGCAGAAAACTCTGCGGCACAATGCGCCCTGCGAACCTGCCCGGTGGATGGGCTGGACGACGCCGGCCCGCCAGGGCGGATCAAGCGCAATGGCATTCACTTAAGGAGTTTTTGCCATTCACTTAAGGATTCGCAGTCCTGACAGCATGTTGGCGCTGCGTTTCGGCGTCCCTTGGTTCAAGCTTTCGAGGCTTCCCTGGGCTTGCCGTGCCACCGGTTGAGGGGTTTGCGGGATCGTCGTTCGTAGCTTCGTCCCGGGCGCGGCTTCTGGCGCCCGGTGGCGACGCAATCGAGGACCTGCTGGATCGCCTCGGCGACGGTGGCGGCGTGCTTCAGCAGCAGGGCTTCGAGGTTTCGCGCGACGGCGGCGAGGGAATTCTTGAAGTTTGCGGTGCGGTCGGTCGCGGAAGGGGATGGCTTGCGGGCGTTGAGGATCGCATCGCCATGGTTTGTGAAGATGCGCGTCATGGCCATGAGGTTGAAGTGGGCGAAGAGTTCCTGTCGGACGCCGCGCTCGGTCCTGGCATGGAACGGCGCGATTTCCATGATGGACTTGGAGATCTTGTACATCTCCTCGATGCCCCAGCGCGATCCGTATAGATCGGCGAGTTCGCTGGCCGGATGGGTTTCCGAATCAAGGAGAGTGGTGGCGAGGCCGATGGTTGAGCCGCCGGCAGTGTATTTGACGAGGCGCAGCCGGACCGGTTCTGCGAGGGCTTGCGGCTGTCTCTTGCGCAGCTTCCGGAGAACCTTCTGGCCGGGCATTGCCTCGACGACGGCATCTGTCCGGCTTCCGGCGAGGAAGGCATCCATGATCGGGCTGGCGGACTTCTGGATCCGGAAGACGGGATGCATGTCCCGCTCGAGATGGACGGCCAGCAACTCCCAGGAGAAATATCCGCGATCGTAGATCACCACGTCCCCAGGCGACAAGGCGGGCAGAAGGTCGAGCGCGGCCCTTCGTTCATTGCCGTGGGCGCAAAGGTCGAACGCGACCGGAATTCGCTCCGGAAGCTGAACCAGACAACTGAGCAGGCCCTGCGGGTAGTGGCTCGTGTCCGAGGGCGTGCGATACCCGCAACGGATCAGCGGCCGCGCCAGGTTGAGCTTTGAGCCGTCGATCGCGAACAGGCGGTGTCCCCGCCACGCGGGCGGGCGGGAGGCACGCTTGAGGATCTCGGCATGAACGCTCCGGAACACGTTCTCATCGACCTTGGCCCGCGCCCTGCACATCGCCGACGCGGCGACCGGATCCGGCTGCCGAAGCGCGACACCGAGAGCGCGGCACTGCTCCCAGAGTTCGGCAAGCGTGGTCGCGTAGCCCTGCTCGCCGCTGGACAGCACCAGCCGGTACACGAACAGCATCACCAGCAGCGTATGCAGAACCCGCCGCCGCACCTGCCACACCCTGTCATGCTCGGCCGCCACTGCCGTCAGCGCCCCGATGAGATCCCGCCAGAGCAACACGAAGGGATCGTCCGGAGCCAGCCGGGGCCGCCGAGGACTGCGCCGCGGCGCGCTGCGTTGCGGCCCATGCAGGAGAACCTCCCGGAAGTCCGTGGCCAGCGGATACACATAGACCCGTTTCGGCGCCTTCCCCTTGCCGGCCCGGGTCTCGCCGAGATCAAGCCAGTTCGCAGCACGGTAGCAGGTGCCATCGGAGCGGCTCGTGTCCGCGAACGTTTCCACCAGAACCGGGCGAAAGCCATGGCGCTCCTCCCAGTCGTCCGCCAGGCGACCGGTCGCGATCGACAATGCCTTGGAAGCCAGGTTCCCAACCCGAACCCACGGAAACAGCAGGAACCGGTTGTTCCCGACCACCCGGTCCAGATGTTTCCTGTAGCCCTCCGGCCAGCCAATCCACGCGTCCCGGCACTGCAGCTGCCGTGAGCCATGCGAGAAAAGCAGGCAGCCCAGCTTGCGGCCATGACGATCGAGAAGAAAGTAACGCAGATGCGGACCAATCGGATGACGGAACCCCATGTAGTGGTAGCGGGCAACATACTCATTCCATTCCTCGATCCCCTCCGCATCCGACACCACCTGCAGCCGGATCGGCAGCAAAGCATCCAGATCCCCCTCGATCGCCGCCGGCGCATCCGTCCGCGAGCCCCAGACCACCGGCTTGCGTGCTCCCCGAGCCTGCGACAAGTCCTTCGTCGGCAGCGACAGAACGCCCAGCCGCTCCAGTTCCTCCAGCATTCACAGCACGGCCTGAATCCGATTGTCCCCCTTCGCCGTATGCCAGCGAAGTTGCTCGCAGATCGTGTGCGCAAGCTCCCGCCGGCTCACCCCCGGAAACGACAGAACCGTCTCCTGCACAGCCGCAATCTGTCTGCGCGTCAAGCGCCTGCCCTGAAACGTCGTCGACTGCAAGGCCGTGATGCGAGGGTCCACTGCAAGCTCCGGATGACTCCTTCACACTCATACTCTGCCATCAATCCGGTCGAGAGTCAACCCCCCTCACCCTCGCCGAAATGGCTCCAAATCACGCAATCAAATCAATCCGTTGCAAATCAACACCAAAAGGCGACACTCGCCCCACGACAAACTGAATGCCATTGGGATCAAGCGCCCGGCTTCAAGGAATCCAGCGGCCATCGTGCCCGGACGGGAAACGACAGGCTCGCGGGTTCACCGACCCCCATATGCTCGATCGCGGCCCAGGCAATCATCGCACCATTATCCGTGCAGAGCTCCGGGGCCGGATACACCGCGGAGAATCCGGCGTCCCGTCCGACCGCTTCCAGGGCCGATCTGAGCCCGCGATTGGCGAGGACGCCCCCGGAGCCGGCAAGAACGAACGCTTCGAGGCCAGGATGCGCTGCCCGGAACATTTCCATGGCGAAGCGCGCACGCGCGACAATCGAATCGCGAAGCGCGGCCTGGAACGAGGCCGCGAGATCCGCTCGCACACCATCGTCCAATGCCCCGGATTGTTCAGAAATGGCCTCCGAAGCCCGCCGGACTGCGGCCTTCAGCCCCGAGAAAGACAAGTCACAGCCGGGCCGGCCTGCGAGCGGCCTGGGGAACTTGAAGCGATCCTCCCGTCCCTCCCTTGCGAGGCGCTCGACATGCGGACCACCAGGCTGTTGAAGGCCGAGAAGCCGGGCGACCTTGTCATATGCCTCACCCGGCGCGTCGTCCCGGGTGGCGCCCAGGACCGTGTGGCAAAGAGGACCCTCGGTGCTCGCAAACAGGCAGTGCCCACCGGAAGCGAGCAGTGTGAGATAGGGAAACTCCAGGCCCGCCGACAAGCGCGGAGTAAGCGCATGCGCCTCAAGATGGTTCACGGGATACACGGGAATGCCGGATGCGGCGGCAACGCCACGGGCCGTCATGACCCCCGCCAACAGGCCAGGGGCGAGGCCGGGTCCCGCGGTTACCGCAATGGCGTCCATGTCCCGAAGCGCCAGGCCGGCATCCTCCAGCGCGACTTCGATTGCGATGTCCGCCCGCTCGGCATGGGCGCGAGCCGCAATCTCGGGAACCACACCGCCATAGGGCGCATGCAGTTGCACCTGGCCGAACGTAGCCTGCGAGAGGATCTTCCCGTGCCGAGGCGCGCGGTTGATGGCCCCCATCGCCTCCACGACAGCGGCCGCCGTATCGTCGCAGCTGGTCTCCAGGCCGAGAACGCGAAGTAACTTCAACCCACTCCTCCCGCGACACAGCGCGGCCAGCGCCCCACCGAACTGCCGCGCGGCGGCGTGTGCGGGACTTGACACAGGGGCACTGCGGGCGCAGTGCCCTCCCCGGCCGGCAAACCGGGAGACCCGATAGAATAGGGGATTATATGGAATGGTGCCGAAGAATTTTCGATCGATTGACATTGGATTTTTCGAATACTACCGTGCGTGCTGTCGTCGGCTATCACTGGTTGCCGCCGACCGCAGCGAAACGGCCCTTATGCGCAAGACCAACCGCTACGAGCGATTCAACCACCTGTCGAAATGTCGTCAACCGGCTGTTGCCGGGTGATGCGGCGACCGCCAACCAGCTTCTTGGCATTTGGGACACGTGTCGGTTCACGCGGAACGAGATCAAAGAAGCGCGTGAAATCCAATACGAGCACGCCTGCGGACGCCGGATCGAACCGCCAACGTTCTTCACGCTCGGAAAAGCGTTCAAGACGTTGTGGGACCAGACCGATTGGCTTCGGATGCATTCCTACACCATCGTGCGCTACACCTTGCGCTACCAGGCGGGCGCGTGGAATGCGTTCTTCGAGAGCCGTGCCGGGTACCCGAACTGGAAACACCGATACAGCAATCCGTCGTTCACCATCCCGGAAGACGTCCGCATTCGCGACGGCAAGCTTGCGATCCCGAAGGTCGGCGGGCCGTCGATCCGCCGCCGCGGCGGTAATCCACCACATCGGACACCGGTGGGAGGCGGTCGTGTGCTACGAAGTACCGGCACCGCAGCAGAATGACAACGGCCGGTTCATCGGTGTTGACCGCAACGCAGGCCAGGTTGCCGACAGCGACGGCGAGATCCATCGCATGCCAGACCTGGCACTGCTGGAAACCAAACGCAAGCGACATCAACGCGGCCGGGCGAAGAAGCGCAAGGGGTCGCGGCAGCGCGCGCGGCAGCGTGTGCGGGTGCAACGCGCACAGAGGCGACTCGCCAACGCGCGCAAGAACTGGCAGCACCACGTATCCAGGCGCATCGCCGAAAACGCCCAGACCGTCGTCATCGAGAAACTGAACACCAGGGGCATGACGAAGAGTGCCAAGGGAACGACCGGCAAGCCCGGCACGAATGTGCGCCGGAAGGCCGGCCTGAACCGCGTCATTCTGCACACGGGCTGGGCTGCGCTCGGGCAAATGCGCAGCTACAAGGCGGCGGAAGTGATCGAGGTGTCCGCCGCATATACATCACAGACTTGCAGCGCGTGCGGCGTAATCGACGCCGATTCGCGCCGCTCACGGAGCGAATTCAAGTGCGTGGCCTGCGGCCACGCGCAGAACGCGGACCTGAATGCGGCCCGCAACATCCGGGCGTCGGGGACTGGCGCGACTGCACGGCAAGGCGTTTGGAATGCCAACCTCCATGACCCGTGAAATAGATGCGATGGGGCCTCGGCAATATCGTACATATATCCAATACAATAGTCTTTGAAATGCCGTTCAAACACAGTTCCCCCAAGCGCTGGCGCCTTGGAACCCGCGGTTCTCCGCTTGCCCTTGTCCAGGCGGAGGAAGCCCGGCGGCGGCTTTGCAGCACCAACGACATCGCCAGGGACTTGGTGGAACTGTATCCCATTTCGACCACCGGGGACCGCCGTACAGACCGCCCGCTGGCCGATCTGGGCGGCAAGGGCCTGTTTGCGAAGGAAATCGATGCGGCGCTTCTAGCGGGGAGCATCGATATTGCCATCCACTCTGCCAAGGACCTTCCTGGAGAGCTTCCCAGGGGAATTGCTATCGCCGCGGCGCTGCCCCGCGAAGACCCCCTCGACTGCCTGATCTGCGAGATCGCCGCAACCATCCGCCACCTACCCCGGCACTCGCGGATCGGCACCTGCTCGCCGAGGCGGCAGGCGCAACTCCTGCATCTTCGGCCCGATGTCGAAATCGCGCCGGTTCGCGGCAATGTGGGAACACGCCTCGCTTCCGTCGCCCCGGACGGGCCCTTCACCGCGACGGTGCTCGCGGCCGCGGGTCTCCGGCGCCTCGGGATCCGTGGCCCGAGTATCCGTCCGATCGGCGCCGCAGAAATGCTTCCTGCCGTCGGCCAAGGCGTGATCACAGCCCTAGTCCGCGAAGACGACGAGAACAGCCGTGCCGTGGCGTCGCGGATGAATGATCCCGATTCTGCATGCGCCCTCGCTGCCGAGCGCAGCCTCCTGCGGGCGCTCGAGGGTGATTGCCGCTCTCCGATAGCCGGCCTTGCCCTGGTGCGGAATGGCAGAGTGCTGCTGGAAGGAGAGATCCTGAAGCTCGATGGATCGGAGCGTATTCGGGACCGCCTGGCCGGTCCCATTGAAAGTGCGGCATCGATTGGCGAGACCCTTGCATCCGCGCTTAGCCGGTCCGCCGGCCCGGACTTCTGGGAACCGATGCCGTGAAGGTGTTGATCACCCGGCCGCGAGAGGCGAGTCAACGGCTCGCGGCCCGAATCGCGGCGCTCGGCCACGATCCCGTGATCGCGCCGATGCTGGAAATTGTCCCGCAGGCTTCTGCTCTGCGCCTGCCCAACGACATCGGTGCCCTCCTATTCACGAGCGCCAACGGCGTCCAGGCATTCGCCCTCTCGAACCCGATGCGGACAACCACCGTCTTCGCGGTCGGACCAGCGACGGCCGCTGCGGCACGAGCCGCAGGTTTCGACAGCGTGGTTTGCTCGACCGGAGACGGAAATGATCTCGCAGCGCTCGTCGGCCGTCGGCACTCCGCGCAATCCGGACGTCTGGTTCTGTTGCGGGGCAGGGATACCGCAAGCGATGTCGCCGAAACCTTGCGCAACTCCGGCTACCGCGTTTCCGAACGAATCGTCTACGCCGCGGAGCCGATCCTCGCCATTCCGGTGTCCGCACTCGACGCGATCCGTGGCCGCGAGATCTGCGCGGCGCTGTTCTTTTCTACCCGCACCGCGGAGGCATTCGCGTCGGCCCTGCCGAACGAGGACCGCCACTACCTGTGCAGCGCGCGCGCGATTGCCATTGCGCCTCGGGTCGCAATGGCAATCGCGACCATCGGCTTCCGCTCCGTGGAGATCGCTGTCGAGCCTCGCGAGGACGCCATGATCTGCAGCTTGCGGTACTCCTGCGACGAAGCTGGACCCGCACGGACGTAGACAGTGCACATTGCGGCGAAATTGCCTCCGACGCTGCTAGAATGGGCATTGCAGAATCGCCCGTCTGCAAAGAGTTGTGCGGACGGGTAGCCCCGCATGGGCGGAAGCCCGCGCCCGGTCATGCTTTGGGAGTGCGAACAGGATGGTATCCCGGCCTGCGTGGCAACTGACGAAGACCACCGCCTCCCGGCCCTCTTGCGGCCTCTCCTTGCATGCCAGCACCGAATACGGCCGGAAGCCGGGCATTCGCACGAACGTGTCCGGCGCAACCCGATGACTACGGAGCGCGCCCAAGGCTCGGAAGTGAAGTCCTTGCCAATGGATCCTGCCTTGCTGGAGTCAAAAAAACAGATCGCCGCGATGGCGCGTACCGCGTGGCTCGCCGGCGCAGGCGCGGCAGTTCTCGCCGCCGGACTTGCGTTTGGCGCGTTCTGGCTGATTCAGGACCCGTATGCCCTCCAGGCGCAGATGGCGGAATTCGAGGCCCAAATCTCCGCGCGATCCGCAGAAGAGGAAGCGCGCATCAACGCGATCGGCGGACGCATCGCCGCGCTGGAGAGTTTGCGCGCGGGTTATGACGGGATTCGCGTAGAGCTCGAGGAATTGCGGGTCTTGACCGGGCAAAGGCCGGAGGCGGTACCGGAACTGCTGGCGGAAGTCGAGAAGTTGAACGAGCGTCTGGATCGCGCGGCACTGGAAGGGGAGCGCCTGGCAGCGGAGATCCAGGCGCTCAGCGCGATGGAGGCTTCGCTCGCTACGGGTCTCGAAGCGAACCGGGCCGCATCGCGAAGCGTCGAGGAGCGCCTCACGTCGCTCGAATCGAAAACAGGCCGGTCGCCTGAAACACTGTTGGCCGTCCTGTGGATTGCCCGGTCTGCGGAGGGATCCGAGCCCTTTCCTGAACAGTTCCGCGCACTCCGCGTCGTCTCGCCAGAGCAACCGACTGCCGCTTTGGCGGCAGCCGCCGCGAGCGGGGTCCCGAGCCGACGGGAACTGCTGGGCGCACTGCCCTCTGCGGCCCGCGCAGCGGCCCGTGCGACCGCCCGAGAAGTTACGGTTTCGGAGGGAGATTCGGAACCAGCCGGGTCGCTGGATGCCCTGTCAACCTGGGTGCGTGGCCTTGTATCCGTGGAGCGCATTGGCGGAGCGACAGATGACGCACCGCTTGCAGAGCTGATTCGGGGAGGGGCGAATGATCTCGGTGTAGCGCTCGGCCTGATTCACGAGCTTCCCGAGGGAATTCGGTCAGGGCTCGCCGCCTGGTCAGCCGATGCGGAGCGACGCATCCAGCTGGATGCGGAAATCAACCGCCTGTTCGATCTCGCCATCGGCTCACTCCACTGAGTGCTGCCTGATGCTGCGCCACCTCATCCGATTCGCATTCCTCCTCGCCATTCTCGCGGCCGCGGCCCTCGCAGGCGCGGCGCTCCTCGAGCGAACCGAGCCGGTCGCGGTCGAGTGGAGTGGCTGGATCCTCGAGACGCAACTGTGGGTTATCGTAGTCGCCGGCGCCGTCGCACTGATCGCCGGATGGGTGGTCATCGCATTGCTCCTCGGCGCCATCCGGGCTCCACGTTCGATCCGGCGGGCCGTGTATGCACGCCGGCGCGAACGAGGGATTCTTGCGCTTGGACAGGCATTTACGGCATTCACCGCTGAGGACAGCAAAGCGGCCCTCGCGAATGCTCGCCGGGCAGAGCGGCTTCTCGGGGATTCTCGGATTACCCGTCCCCTTGTGGCGAAGTCACTCGAAATGAGCGGACTTACCCGTGAAGCAAAGGAGTATTTTGACGCTCTGGCCGCCAACCGCGATACGGCTGAGAGCGGTGCCCGCGGCCTCCTCACGGCAGCCAAGATGAAGGGAGACACGGAAGCGGCCATTGCGCAGGCCCGCAGGGTGATCTCGCTGCATCCTTCCGACGCCTCCGGACACCGCGAGCTGTTCGAGTTGCTTGCTCGGAAGAAGAGCTGGCGGGAGGCGCGCGAGGCCCTCTCGAAAGCAGTCCGGCACCGTGCATATTCCAAAGAGGATGCCCAGCGCCTCGAGGCCACCGCATTCGGCGCCGAGGCAGAGGAAGCGTATGGGGCGGGAGATGCCCGGCGCGCCAGGAAGTGCGCCCAACGCGCTGCAGAACTGGATCCCTCCCTCGCCGCACCGGCATGCCTCGCAGCCCAGTTGCTTGCCCGGGAGGGGGACCGCAAGCGGGCGGAGCGCCTCATTCTTGCCGCTTGGCGGGCACAGCCAGTTCCGGAACTGGCCGCTGCCTGGTCGGCCCTGGAGCCGCTGCCAGCCGCCGGGGAACTGGCGCGCAAGCATCTTCTCCGGCTCGCGGACGCCAACCCTTCGCACCCTGAATCGCGGCTCGTCGCGGCGGAGGTTGCGGTTACCGCCCATGACTGGAACGCGGCCCGGACGGCGCTCGGCGATCTGCCCATGGAAGCTCCGACAGCCCGTGCCTGCGCAGCGATGGCCGCAATCGAGAAAGCGGGCAACGGAAACACAACCGCGGCGCAAGTCTGGCTCGCCCGGGCTCTCGATGCCCCGAGAGGCAGTTACTGGACGTGCAGCGGTTGCGGTTGCATCCTCGGGCGATGGCATGCCACCTGCCCCGAATGCGCCAGTTTCGGGTCCGTGGCCAGAAGGAAAGCGGCCCCGACCAGCGGGCACCTGGCTGCTTCCGCCATCGCGCCCCTCATTGAAGGCCGGAAACCGGGGGCGTCCGCGGAACTCCGCACTGCGGCCGAGCTCGCGGCCTCAAGCGAATTGATCGAGTTGCCCCAGGAGGATGACCGACAGGAGCCGTTCGCCCGGCCGGACGCCTGAATTCCCGGAGGTTGCAGAAGAACAAAACCGCAATATCTTGCAGTTGGATTCCACGGTGCCGCAGTAGCTCAGCTGGTAGAGCAACGCATTCGTAATGCGTGGGTCGGGGGTTCGAGTCCCTTCTGCGGCACCAGGAACCGGTTTTATTGCCAGCGGGGACCACCGCACGATCTGCCCTTCGGAAGGCGGTCCGTCGGCGCCGCTCGCCTGACGGGCCGGGCTGATGGGTCCCCGTCCCCAGTTGTATGGCTGACGCCCGCCTCGAAGATCGGCGATGCAGCGCGAATCGGTGCGGGAGCACT
The DNA here is from genome assembly GCA_965222665.1 of Rhodobacterales bacterium. Lineage (GTDB taxonomy): Bacteria > Pseudomonadota > Alphaproteobacteria > Rhodobacterales > CAZPXZ01 > CAZPXZ01. Next base: position 853,207 of record CBDCUM010000012.1, on the reverse strand, counting down.
CTCCGAAGGAGGCCTGACACATGCGAGCCACGACCATTGCTGCAACCGCGGCGTTCGCCATAGCCACCGCTCCAGTACAGGCGGAATATTCCCTTACCGTCCTGCATATCAACGACATGCACAGCAGGTTCGAGCCGATCACGAAATTCAACAACAATTGCAGCCGCGAAGACGACGAAGAGGGCGAGTGCTTCGGAGGGGTTGCACGTTTGAAGTCTTTCCTGGACGCACGACGGGCCGATCTCGCCAACACAAATGTGCTGGCGCTCGATGCCGGAGACCAGTTCCAGGGATCGCTCTTCTACACGACCTACAAGGGTGCCGCGGCAGCCGAGCTCATGGAAGCGATCGGGTTCGATGCCATGACCGTCGGCAATCACGAGTTCGACGATGGTCCCGAGGCGCTCGCGGCGTTCGTAGACAGAGTTTCCTTTCCGGTGCTCGGCGGCAACATAGTGGCCGTGAGCGGCAACCTACTCGCCGGGCGGCTGCAGGACCATGCCGTGTTCGAGCGGGGTGACGAGAAGATCGGCGTGATTTCGGCAGTCTCGACGGATACGGAAGTTACCTCCTCCCCCGGCCCCGGCATCCGATTCACCGACGAGGTCGAGCATCTCCGGCGAGCGGTTGCGGAACTCGAGGGTCTCGGCATCAACAAGATTATCGCACTCACTCACGTTGGCTTCCCACGGGATATGGAAATTGCTGCGAGCGTCCCCGGCATCGACGCGATCGTGGGAGGGCATTCGAACACCTACCTCTCCTCGACCGACTCTGGAGCGGATGGCGCCTACCCAACATGGGTGCACTCGGCGGATGGTTCCAGAATCCCGATCGTCCAGGCTTACGCCTACTCCAAGTTTGTTGGCGAACTGAAGATCGTGTTCGATGAGGAAGGAAATGTTGTCGAAGCCTCCGGAGATACGCATCTCCTGGACCATTCCGTGAAGCCGGACGCCGACGTGACCGCCCGGGTCACAGAGCTCTCTGCACCGCTCGAAGCATTGAAGAACCGGGTGATTGGTTCTGCGAGCGCCTCCATCCAGGGAGATAGAAGTGTTTGCCGCGTCACGGAATGCGAGATGGGAAACCTGGTTGCCGACGCATTGCTCGACCGGGCCCGGAGTCAGGGCGCAACAATCGCTGTGATCAACGGGGGCGGATTGCGGGCTTCAATCGATCCCGGCGAGATCACGATGGCGGAAGTGCTGACGGTCCTGCCCTTTCAGGACACCATGACAACCTTCCGGCTGACGGGCGCTGACTTGATCGAAGCGCTGGAGAACGGCGTCAGCGAAGTTGAGGAAATGAAGGGCCGCTTCCCGCAGGTTTCCGGCTTGCGGTTCACCTGGACGCGCTCGAAGGCCGCCCTCTCGGGACGAATCCTGGACGTTCTTGTCGAGCAGGAAGGCGTCTGGCAGCCGATCGATCCAGCGGCCGACTACGTCATCGTATCCAGCGACTACCTGCGGTCGGGAGCGGATGGCTACTCCGTCTTCAGCACAAAGGGGATGGACGTGCGTCAATTTGGTCCCGGCGTTGAGGAGATCGTGGTCAACTACCTGGCCCGGTATCCGGAACATGTTCCGCGTACGGACGGCCGAATTATCGAGCAGTAGATCCTCGCCGTTCTGCCGGGTTCGGTCCCGAACCGTCAGGCAAGCTCGCCCGGCCGGTTCAGGGCGCAGCGCGACCAGATGCGATCGATCGCATCCACCAGCGCACGGATCTCTTCCGAGCCGTGAACCGGCGACGGCGTAAAGCGCAAGCGCTCGGTTCCGCGGGGAACCGTCGGAAAATTGATTGGCTGAACATATATGCCGTCATTCTCAAGGAGCATGTCCGACACTTGCCTTGTATGCACGGGATCCCCGACAATCAGCGGCACAATGTGTGACCCGTGGTCAACCAGGGGCAATCCCAACCGCCGCAACTCGGTCTTCAGGGTGAGAACCCGCTCCTGGTGGACAGCGCGCAGGGATGCATCCGACTTCAGGTGCGAAACGGAGGCCGCAGCTCCGGCCGCCAAGGCCGGCGGAAGGGACGTCGTAAAGATGAAGCCCGGCGCGTAGGACCGCACGGCGTCGCCCATCCGCGCACTCGTCGCAATGTAGCCGCCCATGACACCGTACGCCTTGGCGAGCGTTCCGTTGATGATGTCCAGCCGATGCATCAGGCCGTCCCGCTCCGCCACACCGCCACCCCTTGGACCGTACATGCCAACCGCATGCACTTCGTCGATATACGTCAGGGCTCCAAATTCCTCCGCCAAATCGCAGAACTCCGCAATCGGGCCAAAGTCCCCATCCATCGAATAGACGGACTCGAACGCGATGAGTTTCGGCGCCGCAGGATCGTCGGCCTCCAGCATGGACCGCAGATGCGCGATGTCGTTGTGCCGGAATACACGCTTGCATCCGCCGACCCGCCGTATCCCCTCGATCATGGACGCATGGTTCAGGGCGTCGGAGTAGATGATCAGCCCGGGAATGAGCCGGCGCAACGTTGAAAGCGTAGCGTCATTCGCGATATAGGCCGAGGTGAAGAGCAGCGCCGATTCCTTTCCATGCAGGTCGGCGATCTCCGCTTCCAGACGTTTGTGGTAAACGGTTGTCCCCGAAATATTCCGGGTTCCTCCGGAGCCCGCGCCGCTTCCCGAAAGCGCATCGCGCATCGCCGCCAGGACCACCGGGTGCTGGCCCATACCGAGATAGTCATTGCTGCACCACACCGTAACCGCCTGCACGGTTCCGTCGGGCTTCGACCAGGTGGCGGCCGGAAACCGGCCGCAATGGCGCTCGATGTCGATAAATGTGCGATAGCGCCCTTCGTCGTGAAGGCTCTCGATCGCGCGGTCGAGCAAGGCCGAGTACTTGGATTTCCGGCGCACCGTCGTGCCCGCGGAAATCGCCGAGGGAGGCTCTTGAAACTCGATCCCTGGCTTTTGCATGTGAACACCTTCCCGTGCCGCGAGACAACCGGTACCGCACTGCTCACGAACAGTCCCCTGCACGGAATCGTAAGCCCGCGGCACAGGCTCGGCAACCGGGCCACGCCTTGAACCAGCCGTCAGCAAGGCCGATTTCCGGCAGACGAGTCCGACAGCACCGATCCAGAGCAGAGCCACTTCCGGAAAGCAGCCGGTGGAGACCGATACTGCGTCCTGCCCCGAGGTCAGGACAGCTGGCGGACGAGCTCCCGGAGTGCGGGAACACTTTCCACATCGCCCTGGCGTTCCAGCGCGGCGATGCGTTCTTCGAGGCGTTCACGGGAATATTCGGCCCGCGGCACGGCTTCCTCTGCCAGAACCACGACCTTTTCCCCCGTCACCTCCACAAATCCCCCGGTTACCACATATTCCTCGGCACCAGCGCCGCCGCCATGCACCGCGATGATGCCCGGGCGCAGCGCGGATATCACCGGCGCGTGCTGCGGCATGGCGCCAAAGTCGCCTTCCACTCCCGGCAGCACCACCATATCCGCCTCCGCCACCTTGAGCAGGCGCTCCGGGGTCACCAATTGCAGCGCGATGGTTTCTCCGGCCATGAGCCCAGCCTCCCGCGCGCCGCTCAGGCCGCTTCACGCGCCATGGCCTCGGCCTTCGCCGCCACCATGTCGATGTCACCCACCATGTAGAAGGCGGCCTCGGGCAAATGGTCGAATTCCCCTTCGCAGAGCCGCTTGAAGCCATCGATGGTCTTGTCGAGTGGAACCAACTGGCCCTTGGAGCCCGTGAAGACCTCCGCCACAAAGAACGGCTGCGACAGGAACCGCTGGATCTTGCGGGCTCGCGCGACGGTCAGCTTGTCCTCCTCCGACAGCTCATCCATCCCAAGGATGGCGATGATGTCCTGCAGCGCCTTGTATCGCTGAAGAATCTCCTGCACGCGCCGGGCGACCGCGTAGTGCTCCTCGCCGACAACGCTGGGATCAAGAATGCGAGATGTCGAATCAAGGGGATCGACGGCCGGATAGATGCCAAGCTCGGCGATCTGCCGGGAAAGAACCGTGGTTGCGTCGAGGTGGGCGAAGGACGTTGCCGGGGCCGGATCGGTCAAGTCGTCCGCAGGAACGTAGATCGCCTGAACCGAAGTGATGGAGCCCCGCTGCGTGGACGTGATCCGTTCCTGCAGCACCCCCATGTCGGTGGCAAGCGTCGGCTGGTAGCCCACGGCCGACGGAATCCGCCCGAGCAGCGCCGAGACCTCCGATCCCGCCTGTGTGAATCGAAAGATATTGTCCACAAAGAACAGCACATCGGCTCCAGATTCGTCGCGGAACTGCTCCGCGATGGTAAGGCCCGAAAGCCCGACCCGAGCCCGCGCTCCAGGTGGCTCGTTCATCTGTCCATACACCAACGCGACCTTCGACTCGGAAAGGTTGTCGGGCCTGATGACACCAGACTCGATCATCTCGTGGTAGAGGTCGTTTCCCTCGCGCGTTCGCTCCCCAACTCCTGCGAACACGGAGAATCCGCCATGCCCCATGGCAACGTTGTTGATCAGCTCCATGATGATGACGGTCTTGCCGACGCCGGCACCGCCGAACAGGCCGATCTTGCCTCCCTTGGCATAGGGGGCCAGCAAATCGACAACCTTGATGCCCGTGACGAGAATCTCGGATTCTGTGGACTGTTCCGTAAAGGCAGGAGCTTCCCGGTGGATCGAGCGGCGCTCCTCCGCTTCCACCGGCCCCTTTTCGTCGACCGGCTCTCCTATGACGTTCAGGATGCGTCCCAGTGTCGCCTTACCCACCGGGACGGTGATCGGTCCCCCGGTGTCGACGACATGCGCGCCCCGCACCAGGCCTTCCGTCGAGTCCATCGCCACCGTGCGAACGGTGTTCTCGCCAAGGTGCTGAGCCACCTCGAGGACCAGCCGGTTCCCGGAATTATCGGTTTCCAGACTGTTCAGGATCGGCGGCAAGCGCCCGTCGAAGCGCACGTCGACAACGGCGCCCATTACCTGGGTGATACGGCCGACAGGTCTGTCATTCATCTCGTGGCTCCGTGTTCTAGCGGGTTCGCCAACCGGCGCCCTACAGCGCTTCCGCGCCCGATATGATCTCGATGAGTTCCGTCGTGATTGCGGCCTGACGCGTCCGGTTGTATTCCAGCGTCAGGCGATCGATCATCTCGCCGGCATTTCTGGTCGCACTGTCCATCGCGGACATGCGGGCACCCTGCTCCGACGCAGCGTTCTCGAGCAGCGCGCCGAACATCTGGACTGCCACGTTGCGCGGAAGAAGCTCCTCCAGGATGGCGTTCTCGTCCTCTTCGTACTCGTAATGAACAGAACGATCCGCGCCTTCCGGAACTTGGGCTGGAATCAACTGGAGTTCCGTCGGATCCTGGCGAATGACCGAGCGAAACCGACTGAAGAATACAGCGCACGCATCGTCCTCGCCCGCCTCGAAGCGCTGGATGACGCGACTCGCAACGTCCTCGGCATGGGAATACGTGATCCGCCGCGCCCCGGAAAGGTCGACATGATCGACGAAGAGTTCGGAAAATTCTCGCCGAAGCGCGTCCCTGCCCTTGCGGCCGACCGTGAGGATCCGGACGGTCTTGCCCGCCTCCTGCAAAGCGATCGTCCGTTGCCGCGCGAGTCGGGCGATCGACGAATTGAACCCCCCGCAAAGCCCGCGCTCGGCTGTCGCGACAATCAGCAAGTACCGCTGGTCGCTGCCCCGTCCGGCCAGCAACGCGGGTGCGCCGGCGCGTCCCTCCATGGATGAGGCGATGTTCGCGAGCATGCCCTCCATGGCGGCAGCGTAGGGCCGGGCGGCCTCCGCCATCTGCTGCGCCCGCCGCAGCTTGGCGGCTGCAACCATCTGCATCGCGCGCGTGATCTTCCGCGTGGAGACCACGCTGTTGATGCGGTTGCGCAACGCCTTGAGGCTCGCCATGCCTCTTCCTCCGGAATCAGACCGACGCGCTTAACGAAATGAAGCCTTGAAGGCTTCCAACGCTTTCTTGAGCCTACCTTCGGTCTCGGTAGCGAGATCGCCGGATTCCCGGATGGCGTCCAAAATGTCGGAATGGCTGTCCGCAAGCCGCTGCCGCCAACCCCGCTCGAACCGGCCGATCGTGCCGATCTCCATTTCATCGAGCGCGCCGGAAATGCCCGCATAGATCACGCAGACCTGCTCCTCCATGGGCATCGGATCGAACTGCCCCTGCTTCAGAATCTCGGTCAGGCGCGCGCCCCGGTTCAGCAGCCGCTGGGTTGAAGCGTCAAGATCCGAACCGAATTGCGCGAACGCCGCCATCTCGCGGTATTGCGCCAGTTCCAGCTTGATCGTCCCGGCGACTTTCTTCATCGCCTTGGTCTGTGCCGCAGAACCCACGCGGGAAACGGAAAGTCCGACATTCACAGCGGGCCGGATACCCTGGTAGAACAGTTCCGTCTCCAGGAAAATCTGCCCGTCCGTGATGGAAATCACATTGGTCGGAATGTAGGCGGATACATCGCCCGCCTGCGTCTCGATCACCGGCAGGGCGGTAAGCGAGCCACCGCCGTGCTCGTCATTCAGCTTCGCGGCGCGCTCCAGGAGGCGCGAGTGCAAATAGAACACGTCGCCCGGATACGCCTCCCGTCCGGGCGGGCGGCGAAGCAGAAGCGACATCTGCCGATAGGCCACCGCCTGCTTCGAGAGGTCGTCGTAGATGATCAGGGCGTGCTTGCCGTTGTCGCGAAAATACTCTGCCATCGTGCAACCGGCGTACGGCGCAAGATACTGAAGTGGCGCGGGCTCCGAGGCCGTGGCGGCGACGACCGTGGTGTACGCGGCCGCACCGGTCTCTTCGAGCCTGCGGACAAGCTGCGCGACCGTTGAGCGCTTCTGCCCCACCGCTACATAGACGCAGTACAGCTTCTTCGACTCGTCGTCGCCGTCGTTGACCGCCTTCTGGTTGATGATGGTGTCAAGCGCAAGTGCCGTCTTTCCCGTCTGGCGGTCGCCGATGATCAGCTCGCGCTGGCCCCTTCCGATCGGGATGAGCGCGTCAATTGCCTTCAGTCCGGTCTGCATCGGTTCGTGCACCGACCGACGGGGAATGATGCCGGGCGCCTTGACATCGGCCCGGCAGCGTTCGGACTCCCGAATCGCTCCCTTTCCGTCGATTGGATCGCCGAGCGCGTTGACGACCCGACCAAGCAACCCCTCGCCTACCGGGACTTCGACGATCGCGCCGGTGCGCTTGACGGTATCGCCCTCACCGATGGATCGGTCATCGCCAAAGATGACGACGCCGACATTGTCCTCCTCGAGATTGAGAGCCATGCCCCGGATTCCACCGTCAAAGGCGACCATCTCGCCAGAGCGGATGTCCTCCAGGCCGTAGACCCGCGCGATTCCGTCGCCGATACTCAACACGCGGCCCACCTCCGAAACCTCGGCCTCGTCGCCGAAATTCCGGATCTGCTCCTTCAGAATCGCGGAGATTTCCGCAGCCTGCAAGCTCATGTCATCCAGCCTCCCGCATCAGCAGACGCATTCTTTCGATTCGCGATCGAATCGACGTATCGATCATTCGGCTTCCGATCCGCACGACCAGACCGCCGATGAGACCTGCGTCCGTCCTGGCATCCACAACCACGTCACCGCCTGTCGAGGTCCGAAGCGCGTCGGCGAGAGCAGACGCCTGCTCGTCGTCAAGCACCTCCGCGGCCACCACTTCCACCCGGGTGCGGCCACGCCTCCGGTCCATGAGCGCATCGAAGGAGTCGATCATCCCGACCAGCGCGAACAGCCTTCGCTTTTGCGCCACCAGCCCCAGGAAGCGGACAGTCAGGTCACTGAATCCGGACTCCATGGCGATTGCCCGCAACGCCGCAGACTGCTCGGCCCGCCGAAACAGGGGGCTCCGTATGAGCGCCCTGAGTTCTCCGCTGCCCGCAAGCATTTCGCGAAGCGCCTGCAGATCGCTCTCGACGGCATCCAGAAAACCGCCGTCCTCTGCTAGCGAGAACAACGCCGATGCATACCGCCCGTGCAAGTCGCTGGTTTGAGCAGCCATGCCGTCGTGCCTCCACAACCGCCCGCCCGCCGGCGCCGACTGCCCGAAATTGCGTGAGAGTAACCCGGCGCCGCTACGCCGACAGGCGCTAGCTAGCACAACCCCGGTTGCAGCGCAACAAAGCCCGGAGCCAAGAGAGCTTCCTGCCAGGGTCATCAGAATGACCGCGCCCGGAATCCGGGCGCAATTCGTCGATCCGCAGTTGAACGTCTATTTCTCGCCCCGGGGCCACGCCCCGGACAGTCCGCGATCCATTCCGCCGGCTGCGGAAGAGCCGGCGCGGAGCATCCTGGCCATGCACCGGCTTGCTCAAGCGTTCTCGAAGCGACGGATCCCGACACCGCATGGCGACGACCGCCGCCCGCCTTTCAACCCGGGGAGGGACTTGCAAAAGTCGAGCGCGCAAGAAGCGAGCCTGATTCTTGCGGTGCTGCTTCCTGGAGCCGCCCTCCGTACAGCGCAAGCGCTGTCCGAAGGGTCTTCTACTCCTGCATGTAACGCGTTGCGGAAGCCGCGGGAGCGCCTTGCGCCGTCCCACCCGTTGCCGCGGTTCCTGCGAAGATGCGCAGGCCGCGACACAGCACGTTTCTGGCCGCGTTCTCGTCGCGGTCCAGCTCGAGGCCGCACACGTCGCACTGGTGGGTCCGCTCGGACAGCGCCTTCGGAACCTTCGTTCCGCAGCGCGAGCATTCCTGCGACGTGCCAGCCGGGGGAACCTCGACGAATGGAATGCCGGCGCTTTCAGACTTGCATTTCAGAATGTCGAAGAATTCCCGCCAACCCTGCTCCGAAATCGCCCGGTTCAAGCCTCGCTTTCCCGAGCCCCTACGGAGCATGTTTCCGATTTTCAGCGCTTCCACCGCAATGAAATCGTAGGTCCTGACGATCCAGTCCGCGTGGCGGTGGAGTTCCTGCCGCTCCGCGTCCGCCATCCGCTCATGGGCCCGTGCAAGCGCTGCCTTCTTCTTCCCGCGGCTCTTCGATCCCCGCCGGCTGCGGGACACCGCGCGCTTTCTGATCGGTTCCGTTTCGCACCCTCGGGGCATGAAGATGCTGGCTGGTCCGGGCGCCACGCGGTTCGCGTGCTGCGTGCAGTTCGTGTGATCGCGCGACTTGGCGAGTTATGGTGGTTGGCGGAGACGGAACCGAGGACGAAGAATTACTGTTGGCTTTAGACCCCGTTCTGAAACTGTCCCGGATGGCCTGGCATCGAACCCCTGGCTGTATCCGGCTGCCTTGCAGTCGAGAACGTACGGCAAAACGACCGCAGGGACGTTATCAGGCGCCGCTGCGAGTGCTCCCCCGACCATCCATTCCGTCTCCGCCGGTTGTTTCTCCAGAAGAGATAGAGCCATGATGATTGACGCGCTGCATGTTGTCCACCCCCGTGCCGCGGGACTCGACGTACACAAGATGGAGATCACGGCGACGGTGCGGCTTTGCGGCGAGCCAGGCGAGCCGGTCTGCGAGACGCGGACCTTCAGCGCATTGCCGCCAGGCCTCGAAGAGCTTGCCGGGTGGCTGGTGGGGCATGAGGTCTCGGCTGCGGCAATGGAAGGCACCGGCTCTGGCGAGCGCCGTGGGACCGGTTGAACGAAGCCGGGATCGAGGCGCAACTGCTGCATGCGCAACATGTGAAGCAACTACGCGGTCGCAAGACGGATGTCGAGGACAGCCGCTGGCAGGCGCGGGCTGCCCATTGGACACATTTCCTGTTCGACTCGCCAAATCGGTCATGTTAACGTTGGGGTATGGACGATCATGTTTCGATCCCATGTGCGCTTTCCTCGGCCGAGGGTTTGAAGAAGCTTTCGGGGATTCTGGCGCAGCCGGATGCTTCGCGGGCGGAGATTGGTCGCAGGGTCTGCGATGCGTTCGGTTTTGTTGACCTTCGCGGGCGGCCCCAGGTCACGAGTTGCCTTTGCGCGCTTCGCCGCCTTGAGCGTGCGGGCAAGATAGTTCTTCCTGCGCCGCGCCGTGGCGGCGGTCGCGGGAGCGTTGCCCGCCGGGAGGCGGCGGTTCCCGAGCCTACGGGTCTTCCGGCCTGTGCGGGTGCGATCGAGGGTCTTGAGCTTGTCCGGGTTGAGGGGCCGGAGCTTCGGCTGGTTTTCAACGAGCTGATGGCATCGGAACACCCGCGCAGCGCGCGGCTTCACGTGGGCCGTCAGCTGCGTTACCTGGTCGGCTCGTCGCATGGCTGGCTCGGCGGCCTTCTGTTTGCCCCTGCGACGCGTGTCCTGGCGGCGCGGGATGCCTGGCTTGGTTGGGATGACGCAAGCCGTGAGCGGCATCTTGAGGAGATGATCGGCCTGGCGCGTTTCCTGATCCGTCCGTCGGTTTCGGTCCGTTACCTTGCATCGCGGGTTCTGGGCATGGCGGCGCGGCGCGTGGTCGAGGACTTCGCGGCGGTTTACGGCATCCGTCCGGTTCTGGCCGAGACGTTTGTCGCGCCGGAGTACCGGGGCAGCTGCTTCCTGGCGGCCGGCTGGCGCTATGTTGGCCACACTTCCGGCCGCCGCCTTCGTGGCGGTGGTGCGGAAGCGGCGAAACGCATTCTGGTCCTGCCGCTGGCGGCGGACTGGGACGCGTGCCTGGAAGCACGGCGTGTGCTGCTGCCCGGGGACGGCCTTGACAGCGCGAGCTGGGCGGAGAACGAATTCGGTGCGGCGCCGCTTGGCGACGCCCGCCTGACGCAACGCCTGGTGCGGAGCGCGGAGGTCCAGGCACGGGCGCCGACGAAGACGTTTTTTGCGGCGGCGGCTGGTTGCGAGGCGACCGTGAAGGGGTACTACAGGATGATCGAGCACCCGGACTACGCGGCGGTGTCGGCGGCCACCATCGTGGCCGGCCATCGCGAGCGCACGCTGCGGCGGATGCAGGGCCATGCGCTGTCCCTCCTGGTCCAGGACGGCACGGAATTGAACTTCGCGCCCCACAACGGCTGCGAAGGCCTCGGGACGCTCGGCCGCAACAGGGGGTCTTCGGGGACGCTGGGCCTGCACCTGCACACGACCTTCGCGGTGAGCGGCGACGGGGTTCCCCTGGGCGTGGTCAATCTCGAGTTCGACGCGACGCACGGCACCCCCGAACCGGACCGGCCGGTCGAGGAGCGCAAGACCGGGCGGTGGCTGCGCGGCCTGCGTCACAGCGTTGCGGCGGTGAAGGAACTCGACGGGGTGAAGGCCGTCGCGATGACGGACCGCGAAGGGGACGTGTTCGACATGTTCCACGAACACCGTGCGGCGGGCTGTCGCCGCCTGGCCCTCCTGGTGCGGGCGAAGGACGACCGCAGCCTCGGGCGCGGCCGGCCAAGACTGTTCGAGCGGGTGCGCGCGGCCCCGGAGGCCGGACAGTTCACCATGACGGTGGACCGGCAGTCGGCACGCAATTCGGCGCGCGGACAGAAGGCCTTCGCCGGGCGGACCCGGCGCAAGGCCAGGATGAGCCTGCGCTGGCTGGAACTGGCGGTCCCGCCGCCGGCGGACGAGAAGGCGCGCTTCGGGCCGGAACCGCTGCCGCTGAGCGCGGTTCATGTCGGGGAAGCGGATGTTCCCGACGACGGATCGGAGCCGGTTTCCTGGATCCTGCTCACGACACTGCCGGTCACCGGCCTGCACCAGGCTCGCGAAGTGGTCCGGCTCTACGGCCTGAGGTGGCGGATCGAGGATTGGCACCGGATCCTGAAATCGGGATGCAAGGTGGAGACGATCGCTCATCGAACCGGCATGCGCATCGAACGGGCGGTGGCAATCAACGCGGTGATCGCCTGGCGCATCGCCACCCTCACCCACCTGGCCCGAACCGAACCGGAGCTTCCGGCCACAACCGCATTCACCGAGATCGAACTGGCACTGCTGACGGACTTCTCGAGCGTCCGCAAGCTGCCGTCCCCCAAGAACCTCGGACAGGCATTCCGCCTCGTGGCGACGATGGGCGGCTACCTGAACCGCAAGAACGATGGACCGCCCGGCGAAGAGATCGCCTGGAACGGCCAGGCCGCGCTGTCGTTCACCGCGTGGATGCTCGGGCACAGTATCGATGCCGGGGAAACCAGCGAAGTGAGGAAACACATTAGCTAGCTAGACCTACCCTTTAGCCATTTTTTGCACAGGACAATGCGTCCTGTGCATCGACGATTGCCTTGACCTCGTAGGCGATTGTCGCTGCGGACAGGCGCTCCTGCCCGCGCCACATGATCTGCGCACCGGGCTCCGGATCATGTTTGCGGGCCTGGTATCCGCCGAACATTGCCACCAGATGCACGGCCGCGCCGAGATTTTCCGGAGGGGGCTGCCCGTAGGCGCGGGCATAATCTCGCAGGAATGTGACCTCATCGTCGGTGAACATCAGGCGCGGATCATTGTGGGGTGCCTCGCGTCCGAGCAGGGTCATCAGCTGGATGCGCCAGGCGATGACGGCATTGATCGCGATCGCGCAACTCAGCCGGTCCGCGGTACGGAAGGCAAGATACTCAACCCTGCATCCAGATTTGAGAATTCGGAAATAGTCCTCGATTTTCCATCTGTTGAGATAGAAGCCGATCACCTCGCGGGCGGCCTCGGCGCTGTCCACCGGCAGGCTGGTGAGCAATGTCCACTTGACCGGGTCCTCGTCGTCCGGTGGATCGGTCTCGGTCACCTGTACGGCCTGCAATGTCAGCGGCCGCGCCCCCTTGATCGTGGCCGGGAGGACGAAAGACCCGTATTGCAGGTTGCACCGCGCAATCCGAGCGCTGCGGCCCGCCCGGGTGACCTTGCCGGATGTCTGTCTCGGCGTGATGCGGTCGATGTCAATGTCGATGGTCCCCTCAACCGGTTTGGAGCGCAAGGCGGCGAACAGCTTCGTATTCTCGTCGAGACAGCGGTCGTGCTTGGCCCGCACCAGCAGGTCGACCCGGCGATGGCGCCGCTGATGGTCGAACAGGACGAAGCAATCGGCCTCCCGGTCCATCACCGCGATCACCCGGGTCCGGCCGGTCAGCGCATCGGCTGCAACCAGCGTGTCGTCGAAGCCCCGCAGCCAGCGGTGCGATTTCGGCAACTGGCCCGGTTTCTTCCTGCCCCCTGGTGGGGCCTCGAATTCGCAGCGCAGCACGCCGAGCGGCAGTCCGCTGCCGGTCACGGCAAGCGTCGCGTGCAGATGCAGCCCCGGGGTCTTGGCGCTGGTCTGGTTGTGGCCGATGACGCCGAGGCCCTCACAGCCCGGACGGCCGGCAAAGTTCAGATCGGATCCGTCCTGGATGGCGAGCACCGTGCGCTGGCTGCGCATGCGCTGGACCGAGCGCTCACGATGCGGCGCGAGGATCGCGTCGACATCGATCCCATGGACCGCCGCCTTCTCGATGAAACGGTAAAATCCGTCCACCGCGGCGCGGTCGCTCCGGCCATTGCCGCAGATCGCCTGGCCCGGATATTCCGCAAGCAGCGAGGCGCTCTTCACCAGGCGGTCGGAACGTTGGCGGTTTCCCAAGCGTGCGCCCCCGAATTCGTTCCCGGCCCAGTCGGCACGGCTAAGCCCCTCTCCCAACATCAAGGACGGCGCATGATCGACGAAGTCAACCCCGAGGTGACGGCGCCACTTGCGGTCCAGTTCATAGATATAGACCCATTTTTGCACACTTGCCCGGGAATTCATCACATCCTGCCGGCCGCGACCCGCGGTCAGCCCGAGGCGCAGGAAATTCGCCGCCATCAGGCTCCGCCCGCTCCAGGGCGGCGAAACGAACGTTTCCACCAGCCAGAGACGATAGCCATAGCGAGCCTCGAAATCCTGCGGCAGGCGCCGCAGGATGCGCCCGAGCACATGGCTGGCGAAATGCAGGCAGACGACACCGGGACGGATCAGGAAACGGTTGAGGCCAACCACCCGGTTGAGATGCGCCTGACGCTGCTCATCGCTCCAGTTCATCCACCGGTCGCGCACCGCAAGTCTCAGCGCTGCGGCGGAAAATCCGGCCGCAGCCAGAATGCCATGGGCCGACCGGACAAGATAGTAGATCTGGCAGCCGGCAAAGGTCGCTATTCCTTGCGGATGCTCGTGGGCGATCAGCGTGTTCCAGGTCCGGCGGTCTGCCCGGGAGGTGACCGGCACGACATCCAGATCCTCAATCTCCTCAAGCCGGTTCGGAACCTCCTGCACCGCCGATACCGCGGCCTGGAGAATATGCGGACCCGGACGAACCGCAGGGGCCTGTGGCGATGGCAGAGTGATCAGTTCCGAACGTGCCTCCAGAGCAGTGAGCGCCTTCAGACACCCTGCCAGTTGCGGACGACCCCGCGCATCGAAGAAACCGAACTCATCGCAAAGCCGACGCCCGACCGCGTGACGACTGACAAAACTTTCCTGCGCAAGGATCCCGGCGATGCGGGATCGCGCCGCCGCATCGCCAAGCGTGCGGGCAATCTGATTCTGTGCCAACATGCAACCAATGTAGGCTACCGCGTTCGCATTGTCCAGAGCCGATATCAACTAAAGGGCAGAGCTAGACAGCACTTATGGATAATGGGTAGGGCGCGGGTGTGCCAGTTTGGACTGGGCCGTCCGAGCCTGGTGCCGGATCGAACTTTCCTTGCGTTGCGCTCGCTCAGCCGCCATCGGCGCAACCTGGTCCAGGAGCGAGCGCGGGTGCGCAACCGGGTGCAGAAGGTGATCGACCGCGCCGGAGTGCGGATCGGCGGCATCATCAGCGATGTGTTCGGCGTCAATGGCCGGATCATGCTGGACGGCCTGATCGCCGGCGATTCCCGGGAGGTGATCCTGGGCCGGCTTTCGCACCATGTGAGCGGCAAGCTCGCGGCCCTCGGTAGCGCCCTGACCTTCACGCTTGCCGATTGGGAGCGCGAACTGCTCCGGGATCTGGTATCGGCCGAGGCCGCGCTTCAGACGCGGATGCAGGCGGTCGAGGCGATGATGCTGGAGCGCCTTGAGCCCCATCGGGAGGCGTTGGAACTCCTGCAGACGATCCCCGGCATCGACAGCGTGGCAGCTGCCTCGATCCTTGCCGAGACCGGTACCGACATGAGCGTGTTCGGCTCCGCCCAGGCCTTCGCCGCCTGAGCAGGCCTGTCTCCCGGCAACAACGAGACCGCCGGAAAGCGCCGTCACGGCGCCACCCGAAGGGGCTCTCGGCATCTGCGCGCCACCCTCGTCGAAGCAGCGCATGCCGCCGCAAATACCAGGAACTGCCAGTTCGCCGGATTCAAGAGGAGCATCGCTGCACGGCGCGGCAACAAGCGGGCGCTGGTCGCCGCCGCGCACAAGATCGCGCGGATCCTGTACGTGATACTGCGCGACCGCGCACCCTGTCGCGATCCCAACACCAACTATGAGGCGTTGATGGTGAACCGCAACGCCTCCCGGTGGCTACGCCAACTTGGCCAGTTCGGGAACCTCGAACCCCGTGGAGACGGAAGCCTCCGCGTCAACTGGGATACCCTGAAGGCAGCGCCCAAGCGCGCTTGACTACAGCGCCGCGCGCAACAGGGCAACAAGAGCCAACCGGATTTCGCCAGGGGTTGACGACCGGCAAGCTTGCCCGCGCACGGATACCATGTTGCGTTGCAACGAAAATTACTGCGCCTCCGCCAGGGGCCCGCCCGGGAGCCGTCTTCGCGCTGAACCCGGACCAGCGAGAGCATATTCACGGCAAATCCCCCGAACTCAGCCGCTTTTCCGGAACAATCCGCTTCCCACCGCAGGAAGCCACGGACGGCCCATGCCCGTTTCCAAAGGCAGCGGAAAGAGGCGACGCTGATTCCGACCAGAAATACTGGAAACGCGAACGAAATCCTGCCCGCGGTCGTTCGATCGCCTCGTCGCCCGAAGCTACCCCGCGCAGACAACGATCTTGCGTCCAATTGCCCAGAGTCTTGCAAGTTCCTCCGGGTACAACCGGACCCCAATGGGCGACAGCGCATGCATCAGCGCTCCACCTGACGTCCGCTCTCACCGGCAGAGGAGGATTCTTCGCGCCCCGTCGGACTTCCCGGTCGCGGCATGCACCGGCCCTGCGCGTCCGGGGACCCAGCCCTACCCGGCTAGGGAGTCGGATCGCGCGAATCGACATATGTGCCCCGCCACACGACCGGATGCCAGCTTGCATCGTCTGGCTGCAGCAGCAACGTCCGCCACGGCACAGCCGAATTCCGAGCGCAATTCCATTCTCGGAGGCAAATGGTCCCGGCGGCTCATCCCGGCCGGCGGCTCATTCCGGCCGGCAGCGCACCGCAGGAGTGCGGCGGCAATGCGCGAATCATGCTCGGAGCACCGCGCGAGAGCGGTTTGCCTCCGTTCCCGGTATAGGGAGTCGATGATGTGAACGCGCGACCCGATTCGATGAAGCCCATGAAACAGCCCATTCCGACGACCATGCGGGCTGTCCGCCTGCACGGGCAGGGATTCGAGAGTGTTCGCATTGAGCGGGTCCCCGTTCCGATTCCCGGACCGCGGCAGGCCCTGGTCCGGGTGGATGCAGCGGGGATCTGCGCTTCCCTGATCAAGGTCATTGGCCAGGGGCCCGGCCACCCCTACGTATATGGCTGGGACCTGTCGCGGTTTCCCATGATCCTCGGGGACGAGGGCTCGGTGACCCTCGTTGCCGCGGGAGGGAAGCTCGATGCCAGCCTGAAGATCGGCAGCCGGTACTCGGTTCAGCCGTCGGTCGACTGTGCTCCCGTCAACGATCGCGAACGCTACCGGAACCAGGGGGACGGGATCGTAAGACTCGGTTGCGGCCATACGCTGCCCGGTTTCCTCTCCGAGTACATGCTGATCCCGGAGGAGATCTTCGAGGCGGAGTGCATGATCCCGGTTCCAGACTCCGCCCTGCCCCACGCTCACGCAGCGCTCGCCGAGCCAATATCCTGCTGCATCTCAGGCCAGTACCATCACATGCATCTCGCCCAACCGCATCCGCTCGGGCAGCGCCTCGCCTCAAGCGGAATCAAACCTGGTGGAGTCGTGGCAATCGTTGGCCTCGGTGCGATGGGGCGCATGCATGCCGAGGTCGCGCTGGCGCAGCGGCCAACTGTGATCATTGGCTCGGACCCCATACGGGAGCGCCGCGCACGCGCTGCGGAGAATCTCGCCGGGCGCGCCGCGACCCAGGGCGTCCGGTTTCACTGTGTCGGTCCCGAGCAACTCAGCGGAGTTCTCCGCCAGGAATCAGCCGGACGCGGCGCGGACGACCTGATCATCGCGGTTGGCGCTGTTCCCGTGATCGAGGCGAGCCTGCCGCTTGTCGCACGCGGCGGAGCCGTCAATCTCTTTGCCGGCCTCCGCAAGGGCGAATCCACCGCAAAATTCGATGTCAATCTTGTCCACTACGAAGAGGTTGTCCTGACCGGGTCCTCCGGTGGAACGCCCTGGGACATACAGCAGGCCCTGTCGTGGATGTCAAGCGGACGGATCGAAGCAAGCCGGCATATTGCCAAGATCGGCGATCTGGAGCATGTGGTTGAACTCATTCATGACGTTCGACTGCAACGGCTTGATGGCAAGGCCATCGTCTATCCCCATCGGCGCATTCGACGCCCATTCGAGGTTCGAGGCTGGAGCGGAGCCGACGAGGCGGCCTACCTGACCGCCGGGGGCCCATGAGCGACGCGGATGGCCGCCGCAAACTGGCTGGAATCGGGTTCGGTCCAATCCAGGCATGCCTCTTCCTCCGCGAGGCAAGGCTCTCCGGCCGATTCGGACGGCTGGCCGTGGGGTTGCGGCGGGCGGACCTCGTCAGGAGCGTGCGGGCGGCGGGAGACCGGTTTTTCGTGAATACGGCAACGCGACACGGAGTTCAGGCAGACGAGATTCCTGGCGTTGACGCCAGACTGCTCGGGAATGCGGCGGAACGAGAACGCTTTATCGCCGATCTGACCTCGGCGGAGGAAATCTCGGTTGCCGTGTCCGGAGTGAACCAGTACGCCACCCGCGGTCCGGAAAGCATAAACCGCTTGCTTGCGGCGGCAATCCGCGGAAAGGCGCGAGGCGACGGTCCCCGTTCGCTCATCTATGCGGCCGAGAACCACAGCGATGCGGCGCGAATCCTCGAGCGCGCGGTTTTCGAGGAGATCCCGGTCCCGGAACGGGACGGATGCCGGGCTGCAGCCCAATTCTCCAACACGGTCATCGGAAAGATATCCATGGTGATTCGCGACCCGGGCGACATCGCGACCCGCCGCCTGCGCCCGACGGCACGCGGGGTAACCCATGCATTTCTCGCCGAACGCGATGCCAGAGTTCTGATCGAAGCGGTCGATCCGAGCCGCACGAGCGGCCGGCATCTGCCCGGACTGATCGAGAAGAAGGCGCTCGCCCCCTTCGACTACGCCAAGCTCTACGGCCAGAACTCGATCCACTCGGCATGCGGGTTCTTCGGATTGATCTTCGGCAAGACATTGATGTCCGAGGTGACCGCCATTCCCGAAGTCCGGAGCAAGCTGGCCGCGATGAGCCGCAAGGAAGTCGCTCCGGTCGTCGTTTCCCGCTACCGGGGCATCGATCCCCTTTTTACAGACGAGGGCTTTCGTGCCTATGCCGAGGAATTGCTGGAACGAATTTCCAACCCGTGGATTCCGGACACCTGTGCGAGGGCAGGCCGCGATCCCGTGCGCAAGCTGGCTTGGAATGACCGGCTGGTCGGCATTCTCCGCGATTCTCTGCAATCCGGGCTGAATCCGGAGGCCCTCGGCTACGCAACTCTGTCCGGACTGACCGCGTGGCAGGATTCGGATGGCGCGCTTGCGCCCCTCGCGGAACTCTGGCTCTCGGAAAAATCCCCGAAAGGCGAAATTGATCAGGTGATACATTTCCTGGCAAGGCTTCGGCCCGGCTTTCGGTCCTGGAAATCGCGTATCCTGCTTGCCATGTAGGATCGGCAAGATTTGGCGAACCGGCATCCTGCAAACCGTGCCGCTTCGCTCCGAGCAGCCGGGCGCGGAAAGAGGCGCCAATGGGCAAGATAGTATTGTGCGGCGAAGCCGTGGTGGATTTTGTTCCGGCCCGTCTTCCGGACGGCACCGAGGCCTTTGTCTGCCGGCCCGGGGGCTCTCCCTTCAATACAGCCAAGGCCGCGGCGCTGGCTGGCGCGGAATCCCACTTCCTGGGTGGATTGTCCACCGATCTCTTCGGGGATCGGCTTCTGGAAGACATGCGGCGCGCAGGGGTTGGAGACAAGCTGGTATCCCGGCTGGACCATCCCACAATGCTGGCCTTCGTCGAATTCTCCGACGGACAGCCCCGCTATGCGGTGCTCGATGCCTCGACCGCGACCAGCCAATTCGATCCTTGGACCATCGGCCTTGGCGCTCTTGAGGGAGCAATTCTGGGGGTCGGCTCCGTACCCTGGTCTATTCTCCGTCCGCTGAAAGAGTTGCGGAGTTCGCCGTTGCGGCGAGCGCCCGATCAATGATCGCCCTCGACCCCAACGCCAGGCCCGGGCTAATCGCGGACCCAGCCGGTTGGAAGGCCCGAATCAAGCGCATCATGGATGTTGCGACGATCGTCAGACTGAGCGTGGAGGACCTGGCTTTCCTGGCACCGGAGGATTCACCTCGGGATTTCGCACGGAGCGCAATGGAATGCGGCGTATGTTGCGTAGTTGTCACTCATGGCGGGAATGGCTCGGAAGCGTTCACCTCGCTTGCCGAAGCCAGGGTTGGCGCGCAGCGGGTAGCCGCGGGGGACACCATCGGCGCGGGCGACACGCTCATGGGCGCAATGCTGGCATGGCTGCTTGAGAACGGCTATCGCACCCGGGATGGGCTTTCCTCCATGACGTCCAGTGAGTTGCAGGAGATGCTGGAATTTGCCAGCGCTGCCGCGGCAATCAATTGCGCCCGCCGTGGCTGCAGCCCCGCAACCCGAACGGAGATCGAAGATGCGTTGCGCGCGGAGGCCGGGCGGGCTGCCGACGGAAATGCTCGCATTGGGGACCGGGGCGGACAGCAAGGCAACCGGGGCAGACCCGTTTGACACCGCTTCACCAGCTGGTGGGGCATGACCGCTGCAGCCCCTCGCGTCGAAATCGGACAACGCTTCCTCCCGAAAGTGTCGCCGCACGGAACGGCGGCCTCCATACAGGCAGCAGGGCGCCGGTGCTCACGATCCTGCTCCCCTCACGGCGTCCGATCGCCGAGGGCGTTACCCAGAAGCGCAGAACAGGCCCTGCCCTTCCGATCCACGCCTACTGGCTCCGGCCGGACCCCTCCTGGTCCCGCCAGGCCAACAGCCTGCCCTTCGCGCGCCGCCAGACCCTGCTCAGCCCACGAACCGGTAAGCCGGTCCTCCTGCGGCGTCCCGTCAGCGTTCTGGCATCGGTCTCCTGCCATGGGACGAGAAATCGCCCCTTTGCCGCTTCGCCGAGGACAGAGTCGCGCTCGACATCTCCATCGCCGGACAACGTGTATGCGCGAAGCTGCTCCGCCTGTTCCGCTTCATCGCGGCGAATTTCCTCAATGGCCTCCTCGGCCCCCTCAGCGTCACCCATCCGGGAGAGGCCTTCGCGGACCATGGACAAGGAGGCCTCGAAGAGCTCGCGCTCCACGTGGTCTGCGCCCAGCTCCAGGGCCTCCCAACCCGTGAACCGGTCCGGGACGCGGGCCAGCAATTCCGCGTCTGGGAACATTTCCCGAAGCCGGGCGATTGCACGCAGGCGATTGCCGCCTCCGTCGGCGCAAACGAATATGGCCCGCGCACCTCGCTGCTCCGCGGCGCTAAGGAAATCGGAGCCGTCGAGATCCCCGAAGAAAGCCTCGAATCCCTGGGAACGCGCGATTCGGACACGCTCTGGCGAGCGCTCCAGAATCAGGGGAGCGAAACCGCGACGCTGCAACACGCGCGCGATCATCTGGCCAAATCGGCCAAAGCCGACCACGATCACCGAAGCTGGCGGAATCTCCTCCTCCTGCGGAAATTCCTCGCGGGAGCGCATCCGTGTGATCCACCATTCGGCGAGTCGAACCGCGACGACGGTAAGCCCCATGGACACAGCGGCTACTGCGGTCAGGGCAGAGGCGACAGGGTCCGGAAAGATGCCGTTCACCGCCGCGAGGCCGAAGATGACGAAACCGAATTCCCCCGCCTGGCCAAGCAACGCCGCGATGCGGATCGACTCGACCATGTCCGCACCGCGAATCCGCGCCAGTGCAAGGAGCACCGCAGCCTTGAGAATGAACACGCTTACGGCGGCGCCAACCACGTAGTGGATCACGCTTCCGATGGCGAATATGTCGACCTGCGCGCCGACGCCGAGGAAGAACAGGCCCAGGAAGAGGGACCGGAACGGATGGATCGCGCTTTCGATGCGATGGCGGTACTCCGATTCCGCGAGAAGAACGCCGGCGATCAGCGCGCCCATCGCCATGGAGAGTCCCGCCTGCTCCATCAGGAGCGCAGCGCCGACCACCACAAGCAGTGCGGCAGGAGTGAATGCCTCATCGCCGCCGCTGCGGACGACCTGGCGGAAGAACGGATTGATCAGGAAGTGTCCCGCGAAGCCGAGAACGACGAGCGAACCCAGGGCAGCGGCAACGGACCCGATGGAACCGCCGACGGCACCCAGCCCGGCGGCGGAGAACAGGGAGACCAGGGCCAGGAGGGGAACGACGGCAAGATCCTGGAACAGAAGCACCGCGATGGCCCGGTCGGCAAAGCGAGTCCCCAGCGCATTGCGCTCCATGAGGGACTGGATACCGAAGGCAGTGGAGGACAATGCCAGGGCCGCGCCAGCGACAATGCTCGGTCCCGCATCCCATCCCAGGAACGCACGCACCAGAACGGCAAGGAGCACCGTTGTCACAAGAACTTGCCCGAGGCCCAGCCCGAAGATGTCCACGCGCAGACTCCATATCCGGGCTGGACGGAGTTCGAGGCCAATCACGAACAGAAGCAGGACAACGCCGAATTCCGCAAGAGTATCGATCGTCTCGTTGCCCGCCAGGAGCCCGAGGGCGGCCGGACCTGCGGCCGCACCGAGCAGCAAGTAGCCCGGAGCGGCACCCATGCCGAAGCGGCGAAACGCGACTACCCCGGCGACCAGGGCAGCGAGATACAGCCCCACGGTAATCAGGGCGAGATCCGGATGGTGCAACTCCGCCATCGCCTTCATCCTGCCGCAGCAGGGGCTGCGGCGGCGGGCATGCCCCGACAGCCCCTGCGGCACCCATTGGTCCACAATTGCGCCGGGCTGCGCCGGGAGAACCCCGTCGGAATCGCAGAATCAGCACGGCGCCCCGAAGGGTATCGCGAAACGGCGAGCGGCTTCGAACCAAGACCCTGCATTGCGCTACTTATAGTGCCATTGTCGTACCGATATTACCATGTCTTGGAGTATGTCGCCCGAAATCGGCCGTGGTTCCGAGGGAAGTAGCTCTCTCCCGCATCCAGCAATCCTGCCAGGAGAGCGGACCGACCCGAAGACCACCAGGCGCCATTCCAGCGTACGAAGGGCAAGTTCGGGATTCGCTGACTGCGGAACGGTGTCGCGGACACGTACAGCTCCGCGATGGAGATGGCGAAGGCGAGAAGCTGTGCACTCGCAAGGTGAGAAGGGTGCCGGACGGGAGCCGCCTTGCACCAGACGCGAGACACGCCCGGCAGGAAACAGCCATCGGATGTGGGCCGGAGTGCGGCTGCCCTCATCCAAAGGCAGAGGTGAGCAGCATCGTGCGCGCAGCATGGAGCCGCCTCGCCCCGGTCTGGCAGCCTGGCCCGGCGGCCGACCCGGGCCCGATCGCGGTTGTGGCAAAGCCGGCGTACCGCTGCAGGGCAGAGAGATTGCGGGACGCGCCTCGAGACCGGCCGCCACTACGGTCGACCGCGTGCAACGGCGTTCAAGTGGCCGCGAGCGTCAAGGCGGAACGGCTTGGAGACCGAGCCGACCCATCATCGAGAACTGCGCCCTCGCCTGCATTCCCGGTTCCACCACAGCGCGGCTGCCACCGGCTGCGGAGCCCCTTTCAGGTGCAGCGAATACGGCGCCCTATTCCGGGAGTCGCGAAACGCGTCTCTCCCAGTGGCCGAGCCGCCGCTCCAGACGCTGTACCGCCCGGTGGACCCGCCTGGCCATGCGCCCGCGATCCTCCGCCGTCAGGCGCCCGGCTCCATCCCGCACCGCAGCGCCGGCCAGACCAACGAGGCCAAACCCGGTTTCCTCCACCGCATTCATCGCGGCCTCAAACCGCGCCGGGTCAAACGGGTCCTGCTCCAACGCGTTGGCCGCTTCCTGCAATCGGGGAACCCCCGCAGCGGCCATCGACAGCGCTGCCGGACCGTGCTCGCTCGCGAGATCCTGCATCAACCCCCACCCGAAGCCGTCGCCCCCGTCGGCATCCCGGTGATCGTACGAGCCCATCCCCCCGAATTGGTACCAGCCCCAGCCCCAGGCGGCCCAGCGAGCCCCTGCCCAGCCGATGACAAAGAGATTGAACGCAAGCGACACGGCGAGGAGGCCGATCAGCAAGCGCCGACGCCGTTTCGTGGGAGTGCTAGTCGTCCCGGACTCTCCATTCGTCATCGCAGCGTATCCTCCACAAACACGTCCAGCATTGCGACCAACTCGTCTTCCGGAGTCGGATCAAGGCCAACCGCATGCTCCACAATCTCGCCGATCGGCGAGACCCCGACGACCGCGCCGAGCACGGTGGCAGCGGCGAACCCCCCCACTGCAAACCAGGTCTGCGCGCGCCTCCATAGCGGCCTTGTTGGCACCGGCTCCAGAGCCGGGATCGACAGTAGCCGGCGCCGCAGGTCCGGCCGCATTGCCGGCACCTGCCAAGAATTCAGCATCGCCTCTGCCATGTCGGCGAGTGCGGTCTGCCGTTCATCCTGGGTCCGTCCGCCAAGCCCCGAAAATTCGGGCACGGACATGCTTCCGCCGGACCCGCCACCCGCACGCCCTTTGCCCCGTAGCCAGCTCATGACCGGGCCTCCTTACTCGCGCGGAGAGCACTTCCGCTTGCGCGGCTGTCGGCGTCCAAGCTGTCGCGGAGCTGCTGCCGCGCCCGTGACAGAAGCGACTCCACTGCGCCCACGGAGCATCCCAGAACCGATCCAGCCTCAACCATGCTCATTCCCTCCAGGCGGCACAGGACCAGCGCCTTGCGCTGGCGCTCTGGCAGTTCGGAGACATGGCGCCAAACGGTTTGCGCCTGCTCCTTCTCGGACAGGAGATCCTCGATCGCCGGCGCCGCGTCGGCGTGATCCGGCTCCATTTCCACGGTGTACCGGCGACGCCGGAGCGCATCGATGGCAAGGTTTCCGGCGACCCGGAACAGCCAGGCGCGAACGGGCGCTTCGGGCCGCCATCGCCCGGCCTGGCGCCAAAGACGGAAGTATGAGTCCTGCACAATGTCCTCGGCTGCATCGCGCTCACCGACCATTCGGCATGCGTAGCGAAACAGCGGGCCGGAATGGGCATCGACAAGCTCGCGCCAGGCCCGTGCATCACCGGAGGCGGCGCGGTGGAGCAATGCGCCATCCGCGCCCGCATCGCCAGACACCGCCGACCCGCCCCCGGATGTCTCAGTGTCACTTCCGCCGACGGTCGCCGTGCTTGCCGCGCCTGCCACCCGAGCGCTTGAGCAGTTCCTGCAACTCCGTTTCGCTCAGTACGCCGTCGCCATCACTGTCCGCCCGCTCGACCATCTGCTGAATCCGCAATGCTCGGCGGGACTCCATCCAGGCGAGCATCTCCGCCGCGTCGACGCTGCCGTCGCCATTGGCATCGACGTCGGAGAACGCGACGGGCTCGCGTTCAGACTGCCGGTCCCCCTGCCCGTGCGCCATCGCCCCGCAGGCCGAGAGCCCTACTGCGGCGGCAAGCCCCGCCGCCACCAATCCAATCCGTGATCCCGAAAACCGAGTGCTCATGCCTCTTTCTCCTTAACCCGCGGCATCCGTCATGCCGCTTCAGACTAGGAAACGCATCACGCGGACATATCCTTCGCAGCGCTGCCCTGATTCCCGATTCTCCATAATCTTTAGTTGTTGCGACATTCAACCGATCCTGTACGATGAACGCCAATTTACCTGTTGGAACTCAAGCAAGGATTACAACGATGCGAATTCTAGCCACTGCGGCCGCAGCCGCTGCCATGCTCGCTATCGGCCTTCCTGCCTCAGCCGATGACGGCACCATCCTGCTCGGTGCAGCGGTTTCGGAATCCGGAACGTATTCGACCAATGGCATGCACACCATGAACGGCTACAACCTTGCCGTAGAGGCCATCAACGCGCGCGGCGGCGTGAAGGTCGGCGACACGATGTACATGCTGGAAATCAAATATTACGACGATGAATCCACACCCGCCCGGGGAGCCGAACTCGCCGAGCGGCTGATCTCGCAGGACGACGTCAAGTTCCTGCTCGGCCCGTACAGCTCGGGGCTCACCAAGGCGATCGCGCCCGTCACCGAAAAGCACGGCGTGCCGATGGTGGAGGCGAACGGAGCCTCCCGAAGCCTGTTCACCAACAACTACCAGTACCTCTTCGCCGTCCTCTCCACCTCGGAGCAGTACCTGTCGTCCGCCGTCGATCTCGCCGCAGAGCTCGCGCAGGCCGAGGGCCGCAATCCAGCCGATCTGACTGTTGCCCTTGCCTTCGAGAACGACCCCTTCAGCCAGGATGTCCGCGCCGGAGTTACCGACGACGCCAACCGCCATGGCATGACGATCGTCATCGACGACAAGCTCCCGAAGGAGCTGAACGACATGACCCCGATCCTTGCCAAGGTCAAGGCGCTCAAGCCTGACTTGCTGCTGGTATCCGGCCACTCCAAGGGCGCCGCAACCGCGATCCGGCAGATTGACGAGTTGGAGGTCTATGTGCCGATGCTGGCCATGACCCACTGCGATTCCGCGGATGTCATCGGCAAGTTCGGCGCGGCCTCGAATTATACGCTGTGCGCATCCCAATGGGCGCCGACGCTCAGCTACAGCGATGACCTGTTCGGCTCTGCTTCGGACTTTGCAGCGACGTTCGAGGAGAAGTTCGGCTACGCGCCGCCCTACCAGGCGGCGGAATCGGCGGCCGCGGTGCAGGTATTCGCCGATGCCTTCGAGCGCGCCGGATCCCTGGATCCGCAGATGGTTCGCGACGCGCTTTCGGCAACCGAGAAGCAGACCTTCTACGGCAACATCAAGTTCGACGAATCCGGCAAGAACATCGCCAAGCCGATGGTGCTCTTCCAGATCCAGGACGGCGAGTTCCGGGTCGTGGCGCCAACGAAGTGGGCGGACGCTTCCGTGATCCATCCGCGCCCGATGTGATCGCGCGAATCCATCGCGATACATTTCGGCGGGGGCCGGAGCGGCCGCGAAAGCTGCCGGCCCCCACTGCCCATGCGTAGGCCATGGAAACCTTCTTCTCCAATCTTGACATCCTGGTGATCGCTCCGACGATCGCTGTCGAACTGCTCCTCAACGGACTCCTTGTCGGGGCTATCTTCGCCCTGATCGCCTATGGCATTGCGCTGGTCTGGGGAGTCATGAATATCATTAATGTCGCGCAAGGCGCGTATGTAATCCTTGGCGGCTACGCGGGATTCTTCGTTTGCAGCGCACTCTCGGCCCTGTGGCCGGGGGCGCCGCCCTGGCTGTGGATCGCCTTTGCGCTGCCCGCGGGCGCAGCGGCAGTCGCCCTGGCGAGCTGGATCGCATTCGCCATTGTCATCCGCCGCGTGCTGCGGGCCGATCTATTCACATCTCTGCTCGCGACGTTCGGCATCGAGCTGGTACTTCAGCAGGCAATGAACCAGTTCTTCACCGCCGAAGAACGAGTCATCAATGCGGGGCTCGGAAGCGTGTCCGCTCTTGGCGCCATCGTGCCAGGCTCCCGGCTCCTGGGCGCGGCCCTTGGAATCGCGGCGGCAGCGGCCATTGTCATCCTGATGCGCCACTCCCGCTTCGGGCGGGCCGTACGTGCCACCGCACAGAACGTGCGCGCGGCGAGGATCGTGGGCGTCGACACGGACCGGATCTACGCCCTGACCTATGTGCTGAATGGTGCCATCTGCGGCACCGCTGGAGTCATCGTTGGCTTCGTGTTCCTCCTCCATCCCTTCCAGGGCCTTCTCTACACACTGCGCAGCTTCGGCATTGTCGTTCTCGCCGGACTGGGAAACATTCCCGGTGTAGTGGCGGCGGGGCTCGGCCTGGGTGTCTACGAGAACTTCGGCGGCTTCCTCGCGGGCGTGGAACTGCAGAACGCCCTGGTCTTCCTGGTTGTACCCGTGGTCCTCCTGTTCCGGATGTATTCCCTGCGCCGACAACGCAAGTACCTGTCGTGAACTTCCCGCCACTCCGGCTCCCGATGGGCGAGCGAACCGCAGGCTTCGCGCTGCTCGGCGTGGCGCTGGTGGCCCCGTTCCTGTTCCCCCACAACATGAGCCAACTCACCGACCTCGCGGTGTTCGTGATCATCGCCCTCGCCTGGGACATGCTCGGTGGCCAGATGGGTTACAACTCCTTCGGAAACGTGCTGTTCTTCGGTACCGGGATGTATCTCTGCGCAGTAACGCAAGTGCTCGTCGGGGGCTACGACCTGGCGGCATACACCTCGGCGATGGGTGGCAACCTGGGCAGCTATGTCCTGACGGAAAGCAGGTTCCTGTTTGGGCTCGGATTGGGAGTCCTGGCTGCAGCAGCAGCCGGGTTCGCGTTCGCCCTTGTGGCCGGTTCACAGTTCCTCCAGATGCGCGGTCACTATTTTGCAATCGCGACGCTCGCCCTCGGTATCGCGGCGGGCGAAATTGCCGGCGCGATCGAGATCATCGGCGCCGGTTCAGGCATGAACTTCCCGCAGCCTCCGGACGGGGTTCCCCTGCACCACGTACTCTACTATCTCGGCGTTGCCATAGCGGTCGCGCTGTTCCTGTTCCTCCGCTGGCTCTACACGACCCGCTTCGGCTTCATCCTGAACGCCATCCGCGACAATGAAGAGAAGGCCGAGGCAATGGGTCTCCCGACGGCGACGATCAAGGCCTTTGCCTGGGCCCTCAGCGGGCTGGCGCTCGGAGCGGCAGGAGCGATCTACGGGTCCGGCAAGAACTTCATCGATCCGACCCAAGTGGCGTTCTCCGGCGCCACGATCGGCGTCTGGATGATCCTGATGGCGATAATCGGAGGCAAGGGTACGCTCTGGGGTCCGGTCATCGGCGCAATCGTGTTCCACCTGTTCAAGGAATTTTTCTGGACCTTCCTGTTCGGCTGGCAGCGCGTGGCGCTGGGCGTGCTGATCGTCGTGATCATCGTGTACTTCCCGGGAGGCATCGCGGGAGCCATTAGGGAGTGGACTTCGCGGCGACTCCGGAACGAAGGCACAGGTTCGTGAGCGCGGAAGCAGAAACGGTCCTTGAGGTCGACCGCGTTTCGAAACGCTTCGGCGGAGTCGTCGCCAACGAGGACATTTCGCTGCGTGTCCAGCGTGGCGGAATCATCGGGCTGATCGGGCCGAATGGCTCCGGGAAGTCAACGTTGTTCAATTCCATCTGCGGCTACCATCCCATCGACAGCGGCGCCATTCGCTACTTCGGACAGGACATATCCCGCCTGCGCACGGAAAAAATCGCGCGGCTGGGACTCCTGCGCACGTTCCAGCAGACCCGGATCTACTCCGAGATGGACTGCATGCGGAACATGCTCATTTCCTCCCGCGCACACCACGCGAACCTTCTCGCCCTGCTCCAGCTGCCAAGCCCCGAGGATGTCGAGCGCGCCGAATCGCTCCTCGAATTCGTCGGCCTGTTCGAGAAGCGCCGCCTGCTTGCCGGGTCGCTCTCCTTCGGACAGCAGAAGCTGCTGGAGTTCGCGATGGCCCTCATGAACGAACCTGAGATCCTGCTGCTCGACGAACCCACCGCCGGGATCAATCCGACGCTGATCAACGGCTTGATTGACCGGCTGCGGCGCGCCAACACAGAGCTAGGCATCACGCTATTCGTGATTGAGCACAACATGCGCGTCGTCATGAATCTGGCACTCGAGATACATGTGCTCGCCAACGGACGCCTGCTCGCCCATGGCTCGCCGGAAGAAGTTCGGAACGACCCGCGCGTGCTCGAAGCTTATCTCGGAGGCAATTGAGGTGGAGGCGAACGGCACGGACCCAGACGACGGCCGGAGTGTCTCCGGCTACGGAGAGGGCGGCGTCGCAGTCGTACTCTCCGTCGATGCAATCGCTCGTCAAGCCGAAGACCTCGTCCGCTCAGGGCCGGCCCAGGAAGCGATCGAGGCCCTGGCGCATGGAGCGCCGGCGCTCAGGGTCCGCGGACTTCGCGCGGGTTACGGCCCCATGGAGATTCTGCACGGCGTGGATCTTTGCGTGGGCCACGCGCAATCCCTTTGCCTGATCGGTCCGAACGGCGCCGGTAAATCCACTGTGCTCCACGCGATTTTCGGACTTGCCGACGTATACGGCGGTGAGATTTCGGCCAAGGGAGCCGACATCACCAAGCTCCCGACGAACCGGAAGCTCGCCGAGGCCGGCATCGCCTATGTACTTCAGGACAGCTCGGTATTTCCGGACATGACGGTTTGGGAAAACCTGCTGATGGGCGGCTTCCTGATGGAATCCACCGGGCAGGCGGAAACGGCGGCATCCGCGATTCTGGACCGCTATGACCGCCTCCGCCAACGTCGAGACCAACCAGCACGAGTCCTCTCGGGTGGCGAGCGTCGCCTCCTGGAAATAGCCCGGGCGCTAATGCTCGATCCGGAAATTCTCCTGATCGACGAACCGTCCATCGGCCTCGAGCCGCGTTACATCGACATGGTGTTCGAGATCCTGGTCGACCTGCAGCGGGCTCAGAGGAAGGCGATTGTCATGGTGGAACAAAACGCACGGAAGGGTCTGGATTTCTCCGACATCGGATATGTCCTCGTCGCGGGTCGGGTGGCAAAGGCCGGAAAGGGAGACGAGTTGCTTGCCGATCCGGAAATCGGTCGACTGTTCCTCGGAGGCTGACCGTTGCAAATTGACGTCATGTGAAGACATAACGCCACCGCAACCGTCAGAAGCACCTAGACGGCACCGCCAACAACTGCTCGCCGAGCCAACGGCAGCCCGACTTGCGAAAAGCCCCCAGACCCATCAGGCCGAAGCGGACCAATCCACCCCGACAGGATCCCCGCGGATCCCCGGCCTGTTTCTGGCTCTCCGCCGACCGCCTTCCCGCCAAACAAGAGGCAGCCACTGACAAAGCACATTCTTCCAGCCCCGCGTACCCCGGCGCTTCACTTTCGCGCGCTCAAGGGGCGCAACCGGCTTCACCATGCGCTCCGCAAATCCCAAGCCACGTCGGCCGATCACCAGCGCCGCAGCTTGATGCAATCCGATCCGGTACCGATCCGGATACCGGCCCTCCCGGGGGATCCGCGTCGTCCACGCCGGATCCACCACGATCAACTCCACGCCCCGCCGCCTACGCTTCCGCTCCGGCGCCGCCATCACCTGGCGCGTCCGAAAGCCCGACAGAATGCCCGCAAACCGCTTCCCGTACTGCCGCAGCCACGATTTCTACTTCCGGAAATCCAGGTCCTCCGCGACCACCGCAACGCCCAACTCGGCCGCCAGACCGGCGACCCACCGCGCAGCCTGCTGCACACTGTCACTGTGCTTCTCCAGATCCCACCGCCACACCCCCAGCAGCCTGCCCTCACCCGACACCCGCGCAACCGCAACGTGATCCGCATTCAGGTCGACACCCAAAGCGCCCTTGACCGTATCCGATGCCACCGCCGGCTCCCGCTCCTCGTAAGTCACGCACAACTGGACTCTTCCCTTCGGAAGCATTTTCACCCGCCCCGACACCCGAATCCTCTCCAGCGCGCACTTCGGCAGATCCTCCTCGACCTTCGCCGAAAAATGCACGCCGTCCACGACAACCCGGTCAACGCCGCCCGGAAGCTTCAGCTCCAGGCTGTTCCCATCCCACCGGGCCACCTCGTTGCCGAACTCCTTGCCGGTCTCCCCCGCAAACAGCGCATTTCCGTCCCGACGCCTGCGCCACTCCCCGAGCTTGCCTTTCCGCAGCAGCCCCGGCCGCCGAAACAATGCCTGGGCCGCCCTTCCGACTCCTTCCTTACCCGCGCTAGACGCACCTCCGCCTTCCACACACGTCGCCACCGCGTTGCGACGCTTTCTCGCCGGCTTCTCCGCATCCTTCTCCCGCTTTCGCTCGAGCACACGAAGGCGTTCCTCCAGACGCGCCCTCTCCTCATGCAGCCTCTCCCGCCACCCCGCCGCAGCCGCCGTCACGTCCGCGCGGCAACCCGAGTAGTGCCGCGCCAGAAGCCCTTCTTCCGCGCACACCTCCCCTTTCGTCTGCGCCGGATCCTTGCCGCGCTGGAAAATCCGCGAGAAGATCGTCCGTGTCGCACGAGCCAGAATCGCCACGCCTTTCGCCAGACGATCCCGATCCTTCTTCGGCGGGCGTACCACACATACCACCGTCTCGATCACGATCCCGCCTCCACAACCGCCCGCTCCGCCCGGCGCCGCGCCGATCGCCGGCCATACAGCCGCGCACAAAGGATCATCAGAACTTCCGTCATCTCCCGGACCAGATCGTCATCCACCTTCCGGTCTTCCACGACAAGGACGCCTCCCCCACGCGCACGAAGCAACGCATCCACCATCTCGGCGCGAAACCGCGCAAGCCGGTCACCATGCTCCACCAGAACAAACCCCAGGTCCGGCTTCGACAACGCACCCAGCAACTTCCTCCGCGATCCGTTAAGCTGAAGTTCTGACGGAATTTTGGGTAAAATGCGTGATATGGCAATCAATTGCGCATTTTCGGAAATCGGACTTTCTGCCTACATTTTGCGTTCGCCCGGGTTGTGTCTCTGTTTTGGGCCGCAAATGGTTTCCAGCAACTCCATCGCCTTTGTTTGAGATTTGGTCGGCGTTGTGTCCATATCGAAGGTTTCGGGCGCGGGATTGGTACCCGGCTGGCCGCGCTGGATCCTGCATGTATTTCGGGTAATGGTCTCCAGGTTTTCGATCAGGGTTCGGAAGCAGTGGGTTTCGGAGCCATCCTCGAGCCATCCTGCGGCCTTGCGTTTGGCGCGCTGCGAGCGTTCGGCCGGAGCAACAGGATCACGGGTGCGGGAGATCTCCTCGAGTTCCGGATCGGAGAACAACCGGTCCCGCCAGACTTCCCTTATGTGCCATTCGACATAGTACGCGAGCGTGCACAAGAAGATGTGGGCGCGCACCCGTTGCGCGATGCGATGGTAGATCGGACGAACGTGCAGGTTGACCGTCTTCATGGTTCGAAATGCCCGCTCCACGCGCGTCAAAGCCTTGTAGCTCCTCACACAATCGTCTGCCGCCATGTCTTGTTCCGGAAGCGAGGTGCGAATGACATAGATGCCGTCGAGAGCCGCTTCCCGGGCAATGTTTTCGGCGTTGCGGGAGAAGGCGAAGGACGTATCGCCAATCTCGTAGTTCATGTGCTTCTTCATCCGGAACCGGTTGATGGCCTGGCCGACCCGGACGCCGATCTCGGCGCCGCCGCGGAGGGTTCCGCCATCGACGCTCTTGCGGATGACAGCGAGGTCGGCTTCCGTCGCTTGCAGCAGGGATTCACGCGTGTGGGCGCGCCGCGCTGCCAGCCGCGGGTTGCGACAGGCCACCAGCCGCTCACCGGGATAGTCCGGGTGAAGGATCTCGAACAGATTGACTTCGTCGAACCGGGCGACATCAAGAGAGCTGGTGCGGATGAGCTTCTGGATGGTTGCGCTCTTCAGCGCGGTGATCCAATCCACGCCATCCAGCTTCTTGAGTTCGGTGATGCGGGTCTGCGCGATCATGCCGCGATCGCCCACAATGGCCACCCGCTGGAGGCCGAAGCGCTTCTGCAGGCGCGCGACCTCAGGCAGAAGGGTCTTCGGATCCCCGATATTGCCCGCGTAGACCGAGACGGAAACCGGGCAGCCGCCGACGTCGCACAGCAGTCCGAAGTTGACCTGAAGCTTTCCCTTCTTGCCGTCCCGGTTGTGCCCGCGGCGGCCAAGCGGGCAGGTCGTCCCTTCGAAGTAACTTGATGTCAGATCAAACAAAACCAGGCCGCCGTCCCGGAAGTGGCGCCGCGCAAGCTTGCCCTGGATCCGGTTCTGCCGCTTGCCCAGCCAGTCCATTGCCGCATAGAGTTCGTCAACCTCGGCGTCGTCGACGCCGAACATCTCGCCCAGCGTGGTGTCTTTCCACCACCGGGTCGTCGCAAGCTTGCTGTGCGGTCGGATGATGCGGGCGGCAATCATGGCGCAGACCAGGTCGCGCTCCCGGCACGGCTCGGAGCCGATCAGTTCAACAATGCCAAGCCGGTCAAACGCAGCCGCAATCGCTGCCACCGGTCCATGCTTGCGGGACCGCAGGATCTCAAAGGCGTCACTGGCCTCGACATACTGCTTCCCCGCCAGGCTGCCCCGAACCAATGCAATGGTCTCGTCGGAGAGGCTCGAGAGATTCGCCAGCGTTTTCTTCTGAACCTTGCCGTTCTCGTCGCGAAAGGACCGGCGCAGGAGTTTGGAATAGTAGGTCTTGCCGCCCTGCTTGCTGGCGATAATGGCGACATGCATCGCTGGCATGGCCCCGTGCCTCATATAGTGTCCACACTCTTTCGATTGCGGTCTGCTCGGTATTGACTGCTATATATATCATATTAAAGACAGTGTCAACCAGACAATGACGTATCTAGTGCCTATAATACCGAAAACTATTGGCCGTTTTCGGCCGAAATCACACGTGCTAACAAAGAGTTACGCGGGAAATACCCTCCAGAACTTCAGGTTAAGGACAGAACCGACCTCAACGATCACTTCGTCCACCTGGATCCGACGATGCTGGGCATACTCGAGCAGACGAAGTGTCTGCCGGTCCAGGTCCGCCCGCTGGTCAGCCGACGATACGCGCGCATACACAACCATTCGCAAACGCTCCCCGTCCGGCTGCCGCACGAACCAGTGCCGTCCGATTTTCCGGGATCCAGTTCCGCTGGCAAACTGCCGAACGACATCATTTGCCGCGCACCCTGCGGCGTCAAGGGTCCGTCCCAGAATTATCAAATCCGAATTTGTCGAATTCTTGCTGGAGCGTCTTCCCGCTTCTTGGTGCGCGTAACCATTTGCAAGGATGACATTCGGAGTTCTTCCTTCTTGCCTTCCTGCGCGACCGCTGCACTTGCACGTGCGACGATTCCGTTTCTTTGAAGTCGGAGATCGGAGAGCCGGCCGAGTGCGGTATTGGGCGCTGTCGGCAAGGGGAGGAAGAATTGCCGGGCCGGTGGATGCACGTGGAAGTTGGAGGGGGCCTGGTGCTGATTTCCGGTCCAACAACTTGCCCCGGGTTTTCCAAGACCGTCGCGGGCTCCTGGCGCTCATGCGGATTGCGGAACGATCCCGGCCGGTTCGGGGCTGATCACGGAATGATCGCGTGGATGGTCTGAAGGGGGATTCCGCAGTGTCGGTTTGTCCTCTATGTATTGTGAATGGACAACACGGATGGTATCAAATATCGATACGAAGCCCTGTCTCCGTATCTTGACGAGCGAGGCCGGCGGTTGCTGGCGGCGGCCGAGGCGCGAAGCTTTGGGCGGGGCGGGATCAGGCTTGTCTCCGAAATCACGGGGATGGCGCGTTCGACCATTGGCCGGGGTCTCCGGGAACTCGGCGGGGAGACGGCGCCGAGCGAACCCGGCCGGGTTCGCCGTCCCGGCGGTGGGCGCAAGCCGGAGACGGAAAAGCAACCGGAGCTGCTGAACGCTCTCGAGGCGCTGGTCGAGCCCACGGCGCGGGGCGATCCAGAGCGTCCGTTGCGGTGGACCTCGAAGAGCTGCCGCCGCCTTGCGAACGCCTTGAAGGAGCAGGGTTTTTCGGTTTCCCGCACGCTGGTGGGGCAGCTTCTCGCGCAACTCGGCTACACGCTTCGGGGAAACGCGAAGACACGGGAGGGCACGGATCCTCCCGATCGCGACGGCCAGTTCGAATACATCAACGGCCAGGTCGCGGACTTCCTGGCCGACCAGCAGCCGGTGATCTCAGTGGATATCAAGAAGAAGGAACTGGTGGGAGACTTCAGGAACGGTGGCCGTGAGTGGCGGCCCAAGGGCCGGCCCGAGGAGGTCAATGTCCATGACTTCCCCGACAAGAAGCTCGGCAAGGCGGCGCCTTACGGGGTCTATGACGTGGCCCACAATATCGGTTGGGTGAATGTCGGCATCCGCCATGACACAGCCGCTTTCGCCGTGGAAAGCATCCGGCGTTGGTGGCTGCGTTTGGGACAGGAGCTCTATCCCGGAGCCTCGCGCCTGTTGATCACCGCCGACTGTGGTGGCTCCAACGGGGCTCGGGTTCGGCTCTGGAAGGTTGAGCTGCAGGAGCTCGCCCGCGAACTGGGGCTCGAGATCACGGTTTGCCATCTGCCGCCCGGAACCAGTAAATGGAACCGCATCGAACATCGCCTGTTCTCGTTCATCAGCCAGAACTGGCGCGGAAAACCGCTGCGCACCCTCGCCACCATCGTCAGCCTGATCGGCGCCACCACGACCAGCACCGGCCTCAAAGTCTATTGCGACGTGGACGAAAACGATTATCCCAAGGGGGTGGCGATCGACAATGCACAAATGAAAGCCCTCGATATCCGGCGCGCGGAGTTCCATGGCGAGTGGAATTATACCTTCTTGCCGACTCCTCAAATAGACGCGGTTATTTATTGACAAACCCAAAGCCATGTGCCCGTGCCTACGCCGACAACTTCACCCGTTTCACAGTATCTTCCATAGGGGATTGCATGCAATGGCGCCGAAGATCTTTCAATCGATTGATATTGGCCTTTTCAAATACTACCACGCGTGCGGTCGGCGGTTGCCGCCGACCGCAGCCAAACGGACCTTTTGCGCAAGACCGACTGCCATGAGCGATTCAACCACCTATCGAAATGTCGTCTACCGGCTTTCGCCTGGTGATGCTGCGACCGCCAACCTGCTTCTTGGTATTTGGGACGCATGCCGGTTCGCGTGGAACGGGATCAAAGAAGCGCGTGAAATCCAATACGAGCACGCCTGCGGACGCAAGATCGGTTCGCCGACGTTCTTCACGCTGGGAACAGCGTTCAAGACGTTGTGGGACCAGACCGAGTGGCTTCGGAAGCATTCCTGCACCATCGTGCGCTACACGCTGCGCTACCAGGCGGACGCATGGACGGCGTTCTTCGAGGGCCGTGCCGGGTACCCGAAGTGGAAACACCGATACAGCAATCCTTCGTTCACCATCCCGGAAAACATCCGCATCCGCGACGGCAAGCTTGCGGTCCCGAAGGTCGGCTGGCTGTCGATCCGCCGCCGCGGCGGCAATCCGTATCCGGCCGGCCGGCCGGCCGGTCAAGGCGGTAATCCGCCGCATCGGACACCGGTGGGAGGCGGTCGTGTGCTACGAAGTCCCGGCACCGCAACAGAATGACAACGGCCGGTTCATCGGTGTTGACCGCAACGCAGGCCAGGTTGCCGACAGCGACGGCGAGATACACCGCATGCCAGACCTGGCACTGCTGGAAACCAAACGCAAGCGACATCAACGCGGCCTGGCGAAGAAGCGCAAGGGGTCGCGGCGGCGCGCGCGGCAGCGGATGCGGGTACAACGCGCACAGAGGCGACTCGCCAACGCGCACAAGAACTGGCAGCACCACGTATCCAGGCGCATCGCCGCAAAGGCCCAGACCGTCGTCATCGAGAAACTGAACACCAGGGGCATGACGAAGAGTGCCAAGGGAACAACCGACAAGCCCGGCACGAATGTGCGCCAGAAGGTCGGCCTGAAGCGCGTCATTCTGCACACGGGCTGGGCTGCGCTCGGGCAGATGCTCAACTACAAGGCGGCGGACGTGATCGAGGTGTCCGCCGCATATACATCACAGACTTGCAGCGCGTGCGGCGCAATCGACGCCGATTCGCGCCGCTCACAGAGCGAATTCAAGTGCGTGGCCTGCGGCCACGCGCAGAACGCGGACCTGAATGCGGCACGCAACATCCGGGCGTCGGGGACTGGCGCGACTGCACGGCGAGAGGCGTTTGGGATGCCAACCTCTATGACCCGTGAAATGGATACGATGGGGCCTCGGCACTATCGCATATAAGTCCCATTCGTAAGGGACCTTCTCCCCCTGCAGCGCTTACTCCTCGGCGAGGAAGAATGTGTAGGAGAGCGTGATTTCCGCGAGGTCCCCGGCCTCCGGGTCATCCCGAATAGCGGGGTCCACGAAAAATGCGACCGGCATGTCCACGGTTTCCCCGGGCGCCAGAGTCTGCTCGACAAAGCAGAAGCACTCCACCTTGGTGAAATGCGCACCGGCGGCAAAGGGCACGACGTTGAACGACGCGATCCCCTTCACGGGCCTGCTGGTCGGATTGTGCGCACGGTAGAAGGCGAGCCCCTGCTCCCCCAGTGCGAGCTCCATCTCGCGCTGCGCCGGCCGAAATACCCACGGCATCCCCCGCGCGACGCTTGCGTCGAATCGCACGGTCACGACATCGTCAGAAAGGGCGCCCGGCGCCTCCACGGCGCGCGCAGGCGTGCCGCCAAATCCGGTCACGCGGCAGAAAAGGTCGTAGAACGGAACCGCAGCAAAGGAGAGCCCGACCATACATGCAACCATGCCAGCGAGCAGCAATCCGGTGCGGCGGCGACTTCGCGACATCGGAAGGATCAGCCGGGCGCCCCGATCGCGCCGAGCTTGACCAGGGTCACGGCAAAGATCAGCACCGCAAGAGCGGCAAGGATCACAAACACCGCGATGTTTCGGCCACGGCGCGCCCGGTCATCGGAGTCATCCCGGTTCACGAGTCAAGCCGCCAGAATACCCGGCCCGACTGCGATACCTTCCAGCAGCCAATCCACAAGCATTCCCGTGAACAGGAAGAAGAGGTACGCGATCGAGGCGCCAAACAGCCGACCCTCCGGGCGTGATCCGGCTGCGTTCCGGAAAAGGGCCGCGCTTCGCCACAGCATGACTCCGCCGCCGATCAGCGCGGCGGCGAGGGAGGCCCAGCCACCAACCGGCGTGAGCGCCAGCCCGACTCCGGCGGGAAACAGCAGGACGGTGTACACAGCGATTTGACGTCGGGTCGCGCTGACGCCGGCTGTCGCCGGCAACATGGGCACTGCCGCGTCGGCATATTCGCGGCGCCGCATCAGGGCGAGCGCCCAGGAATGGGGCGGGGTCCAAAGAAGAATGACGAGCGCCATCAGGAGCGGTTCCGCCGCGACGCTGCCCGTCGCTGCCGCCCAGCCCACGAGGGGAGGAAGCGCGCCCGCGATGCCGCCAATCACGACGCTTTGCGCAGTGCGGCGCTTCAGCCACATCGTGTAGATGACGGCATAGTACACGATGGTCGCACCGAGAAGCGCCCCGGCAAGGGGATGGGTGAACAGAGCCAGCAGCACGGTGGACATGCAGCCGAGGCCGATGCCGAGATCCCGTGCCGTTTCGGGTGGCAGTCGTCCCGCCGGCACGGGGCGGGATGCAGTCCGCGCCATGCGCTGGTCGATGTCGGCGTCCCACCACATGTTGAGGGCGCCTGCCGCGCCTGCTCCTGCCGCAATACAGATCGCGGCCGCCAGTCCGATCACCGGGTGGATGGTCACGGGAGCAACACACATACCCACGACGGCCGTGAAGACAGCGAGGGACAT
This sequence comes from Rhodobacterales bacterium, assembly GCA_965222665.1. Lineage (GTDB taxonomy): Bacteria > Pseudomonadota > Alphaproteobacteria > Rhodobacterales > CAZPXZ01 > CAZPXZ01. The sequence continues at coordinate 814,507 of CBDCUM010000012.1, read as the reverse complement.
CACCCTCGGCTTGAGAAGCCGGAAGTAATCCCGAAACGGAGCCTCCGCGGCAGCGGCCGCGCTGCCAGCCAGAGCGCTCACCGCGGATCCTCCGAACCTATCGGCTGAAAGCGAGGACGATGTCGCTGCCGACAGAATCCTCCATGGCGAATTCCACGCGGGCCATCGCCAGCCATTCCGCGTATTCCGCATCGGAGACAACCTTGACAGAGATGGGCATGAAAGAGTGGTCCTTGCCGCACAGTTCGGAGCATTGGCCGAAGAAAATGCCCTCCTTTTCCGCGCGGAACCATGTCTGGTTCAGCCGCCCGGGCACCGCATCCACCTTAACCCCGAAATTCGGCATCGCCCACGCATGGATGACATCGCTGGCCGTCACCTGCACACGGACAACCTTGTTGACCGGTACCACGACGGCCTGGTCGGCCGCCAGCTTGAACATCGAACTGGGCATCCCGGAGTCGCGCACCTCATTCTCGGTCATCATCAACGCGTCGAAGGCGAACTCCTCGTCCGGATACTCATAGGTCCAGTACCACTGGCTGCCGATCGCCTTGATGGTGAGGTCCGCCTCCGGGGGCTCTTCCTGCATATAGAGCAGGCGCAATGACGGGATCACCATTACAAGCAGAATGATCACCGGCACGACGGTCCAAGCGACTTCTACAACCGAATTGTGCGTAAATCGCGCGGGCACCGGGTTTCTCGAAGCCCGGAACCGGACCATCACGAACAGAAGGAGCAGCAGCACAAACACCGTTATCAGAGTGATCACCACGAGGAGGACATCGTGGAACCAGACGATTTCGCGCCCGACTTCCGTCACCTGCTCGGGCAGGTCGTACTGCCACGCCTTCGGAGCCCCTATCATCTCCTCGGCACGTGCCCACGCCGCGCCGAGGCCCAGCCACGCGGCCATAGCCGCCAGAGCAATTCGCATGTTGTTCCTCCGCAGCACAAATCCGCCGAAGCGACTCGCAATATATCGGCGGCAGCCCCTGGCGCACAACGGGCACCCCACGGAACGGCGTTCCACGGAGGCCGCAGCCGCCCGCGGCCGAATTAAAACCCGTACTCCTCGTAGAGCGGAGCTACGCTGCCATTCCATTCGGTGCGCCAGAGCCGAATCATTTCGTCGGCAGCCGTCTCCCCCCGCTCGACCACGGATACGAGATCGTTCAGATGGTGGACTTCATCCGGATCCACCAAGCCCGATCGCCTCCGCCTCGCAAGGCCGCCGCAGGAAATCTCCAGAAGCTCGCGGGCAATTTCGCGGAGGCTGCGTCCGCCGATCTGCGCACCAAGGCCGAGCCGAAAGGCATCCCGCCGGAAGGCCTGGAATCCTTCTTGCGGCCAGGCGCGAGCAACCTCCAGCGCCGCGTCCAACGCGGCGGAATCGTAGAGCAGGCCGACCCAGAATGCCGGCAGCGCACAAATTCGGCGCCAGGGGCCTCCATCGGCTCCCCGCATTTCGATGAACTGCTTGATACGGACATCCGGGAAGACCGTGGTCAGGTGATCCGCCCAATCCGAAAGGCGGGGACACTCCCCGGGCAACGACGGCAGCCTCCCGTCCAGGAAATCCCGGAAGGATTGCCCGGAAGCGTCGATGTAGCGGCCATCCCGGTAGACGAAATACATGGGCACATCCAACACATAGTCCACCCAAGCCTCAAATCCGAAACCCTCTTCGAGAGCGAACAGAGGCGCGCCGGAACGCTCCACATCCACGTCCTCCCAAATCCGCGCACGCCACGACTGGCAGCCGGAGGGGCGGCCGCCGTAGAACGGGGAACTGGCGAACAGGGCGGTCGCGACCGGCTGCAGCAGGACGCCCGCACGGAATTTCCGGACCATGTCCACTTCGCTCGCATAGTCCAGATTGACCTGGATGGTGCAGGTGCAATGCATCATCTCAAGGCCCATCAGGCCGGCACGCTCCATGTAGGCACGCATGATCGCGTACCGTCCCTTCGGCATCCTGGGCATGGCCCCGCTGGTCCACTCCGGCGCAACGCCAACGCCCAGAAACCCCGCGCCGATCGACTCCGCAACTTCGCGCACCTCGAGAAGGTGGCAATTGGCTTCGTCGCAAGTCTGATGAAGGGTTTCGAGGGGCGCACCCGACAGCTCCAGCTGGCCGCCGGGCTCCAGTGACACATTGGCCCCGTCTCGGGACAGGCCAATCAAATTGCCGTTCTCGCAAATGCGATTCCAACCGAATCGGTCCGCGATGCCATCGAGCATGCTGCGCACGGAGCAGGCGCCGTCATACGGCAGCGGCGCGCGATCCTCCAGGCGAAAGCCGAACTTTTCGTGCTCAGTTCCGATGCGCCAAGCGGAAGGCTCCTTGCATCCGTGCTCCACAAATGCAACCAGATCGTCGCGGGACTCGATCAGGCCTCCTCCCTCCTGCGGTATTGACATCGCCGCCCCTCCCGGTTCCGATCAGGCTGCGTGGCCCCTGCGCAGCAAATTTCCGCGGCGAATGGAGCCGAACGGAGCTGAGGCCACGGGTCCGCTACGATCCCAGCCGGCCACGACCATTCCATGTAACCTCAATGAACCGGGGGGAGCGCCCCGGACTTGATCCGGAGGCGCGGGACGCCGACGAGTCTCCAAACCCAAATGTGCTCGGTGCATCCGGGCCTGTGGCGTCCCCTAGGGGAATCGAACCCCTGTTTCCAGCGTGAGAGGCTGGCGTCCTGGGCCACTAGACGAAGGGGACGCAGTCCGGCAGACCGGTACCTGTCAACTCCCGTTCCGCCGACGGAACTATCGGGAGTGAAGCGCGCAATGTCAAGGGAGAGCCGAGAGAAAGGACCGGGCCCGGACCCTGGGGAAGAGCGCCGGAATTGACACGGGTTGCGGGGATCGAAACACGGGTGCCGCCAGTCTCCTTCCCCCCGCAAAGGCGGCGCCGTGGCGCGTAGGATGTTCCAAGAAGTCCCCGAGCGGAATCGGCATGGCAAAGCGCATCCGCGAAGCGCGGAATGCCGCATTCGAAACACCTTTCCAGTGAAAGAGGAAGCCGGGACCGAAAAGATCGGCCGCCAGTCCAAGCCAGCACCCTGTCGCGGGATCCTACTGTGGGGAGCGCAAGATCACCTCCCCGATCTTCCGGCCGCTGGAGCCTCGAATCACCACAATTCGGGCAGTGCCCGAGGCCGCATCAAGGACGCGAAGGTAGATCAGCCCCCGCTCCACGAAGGAATTGGCGAGCGTCTCTCCCGGCGCAAGCGGCACGGTGCTTTCATATGGAGGCGCATCGGAGTCGATCCCCCCGGGCTCCCCGGTCGCGAGTTTGACGACAATTCCAACGATCGCGACAATAACACCCGCGAGCAGCAAACCCGTCAGGACATACACAAGGCGGCGGAGAAACCGCAGCCGCGGAGGCTCAGGCTGGTCGTCAGCGGGCATACCGGACATTGTGGCCATCATGGAAAATCCAGAATCCTTCATCATCGAAATCGGGGAAGACGCCGCCGGGCTACGCCTCGATCTCGCACTGGCACGCGCCCTGCAGAAGGCCGCCGAAGGGCGGGTTCTTCCGCGACTGAGCCGCGCCCGGCTTCGAAGGCTTCTCGAGGACGGCGCAATCGAGGCGAATGCCGAAACGGGTTCCCCGCTTGATCCTACTCGAATCGCGCGCGCTGGCGAGCGATTCCGAATAATGCCAGGCCCTATGGAAGCGGCATTGAAGCCAGAGTTCATTCCGCTCGAGATCGTGTTCGAGGATTCCCACCTCCTCGTAGTCAACAAGGCGCCCGGAATGCTGGTGCATCCTGCCCACAAGGGGCATAGCGGTACCCTCGCCCATGCGGTTCTGGCCCATTGCGGCAGCGCGCTCTCCGATGTCGGGCACCCGCTGCGCCCCGGCATCGTGCACCGCCTTGATGCCGGTACCGGCGGCCTGCTTGTCGTGGCAAAGCAGGAAGCGGCCCGCCTTGCCCTCGCGGAGCGCTTCGCTGCCCATGACATCGAACGGGAATACCTGGCCCTTGCGTGGGGCGCGCCTTCCCGCGCGGACCCCCGGCTGTCGAACCGGCCCGGTGTTGCCTTCCGGCCAGGCGGCTGGATCCGCGTCGATGCGCCGGTCGGGCCGGACCCCCGCCATCCGGCAAAACGGGCTGTCGTCCGTCGTGGCGGCAAGCGGGCGGTCACCCATCTTCGTCTCGAGTCTCCCTCCTCGTGCGGGAAGCCGCCGGCCGCCTCCCTTCTCCGCTGTCGCCTCGATACCGGGCGAACGCACCAGATCCGGGTCCATCTGGCGTGGACCGGCCACCCGCTGATCGGAGACCGGGCCTACAGCCGGGCTCCGAACCTGTCTCCGTCTGTCTGCGACGACAGCGTCCGCCATCTTCTCGCCACCTTCCCGCGACCGGCGCTCCATGCCTTCCGGCTAGGATTCGCCCACCCAGAGACCGGAGAAGCCATGCGATTTCAAGCGGCTCCCCATTCCGATTTCCAGCGCTTGGCCGAGGCGCTTGGCACGGCCCTTCCGGACACACCCATCAGCGCGACGCATTCCGTTATGCTGTAACGCGCGTGCCAAGAACCACAAGGGATTGACCATGCCCCCAGCCTCGTTTCCAGTTCTCTCCCAGGAAACCGGCCTCTCAGTCTATCTGGCGGAAATCAGGAAGTTCCCGCTCCTCGAAGTCGGGGAGGAGTTCCAGCTCGCCCGCCGCTGGCGCGATGAGGGCGACACCGAGGCGGCCCATCGAATGGTGACCTCCCATCTCCGACTGGCCGCGAAGATGGCGCTCGGATACCGCGGCTACGGTCTGCCGATGGTCGACGTGATATCCGAAGCCAATCTCGGTTTGATGCAGGCCGTCAAGCGCTATGACCCGGAACGCGGGCACCGGCTGGCGACATACGCAATGTGGTGGATCCGGGCCTCCATACAGGAATACATCCTGCGCTCCTGGTCGCTCGTGAAGATCGGCACCACCTCTGCGCAGAAGAAGCTCTTCTTCAACCTTCGCCGGGCGAAGAGCGCCATTGCCGCCTTCGAGGAGGGCGACCTCCGTCCAGAGCATGTCCAGCAGATCGCGCAGAATCTCCACGTCAGCGAAGCGGATGTAATCAACATGAACCGGCGTCTGGCAGGCTCTGGGGACCTTTCTCTCAACGCGCCGATCAGTTCCGATGAAGGCGCGCAGGAGTGGCAGGACTGGATCGTCGACGATTCGACCGAATCGGACCAGGTGGCAGCCATCGCGCAGCGCGACGAGTTCGAGAAGCGCCACCAGATGCTGATGGCAGCCATGGAGACGCTTTCGGAACGGGAGCGCGCGATCATCCGGGAGCGCAGGCTGAGCGAGGATCCGCGAACTCTGGAGGATATGGCCGAAGAGCACGGTATTTCCCGCGAACGTGTCCGGCAGATCGAGATCAAGGCCTTCGAAAAGATCCAGGCCTACGTTCGTTCAAGCGCCTCGGAGAGCGGGCTCGGCGGCGCCTTGCCTGCGCCAGGGCAGCGGAAGCGCGTTCTTCAGCCTGTCGACTGAGCCACCGGCCCGGGTCCGGCCACGTTCCCTGAGAATTCCGCCGTTCAACCCCCCGTCCGTTGCCCTCGGTGGCATTGGATTGATTGAGCATGGCAAAGTCCGGGATCCCGTAGCGGCAATCTTCGCAACCTCCGGCAAGCGCTCCGGCAGTTCCGTCCGGGAACCACGGGAGACCGATGCGGAAGCAGTGTACAGCCCGACTCCGACCCCGCAGTGACGCTCGCCGCCACGGATGAAGCACGCCGCCGGCCCGTACGTCCCTGGCGCGTTGGGGCGTCGCTCTTCAGCCTCGTACAGCCACAATCACACGTGAATTGACTCGGCCTCGTCGATGGTTTCCTCGATCAGGTCCAGCCCGATTTTCCAGAACGAGGGATCGCGGAGATCCAGCCCGAATGGCGCAAGCAGTTCGGGGTGCCGGCGGCTCCCTCCGGCTCGAAGCAGCTCCAAGTACTTGTCCGCAAATTCGTCGGCGTTTCTTCGATAGAGCCCGTAGAGGGCATTCACCAGGGCATCGCCGAACGCATAGGCATAGACATAGAAGGGGGAGTGAATGAAGTGGGGCACATAGCACCAGAAATTCTCGAACTCCTTGCCCAGCCGGACGGCCGGACCGAGGCCCTCGCAGACGGCCTCGCGCCAGATGCAGCCGATATCTTCCGCCGACAGCTCGCCCGAACGCCGCGCCTCGTGAAGCCGGGATTCAAACTCGTAGAAGGAAATCTGCCGCATCACGGTGTTGATCATGTCCTCTGCCTTGGCGGCGAGCAGCGCCCGGCGGGCTGCCGGATTCTCCTCCCGTGCCAACAGCGCGCGGAATGTCAGCATCTCCCCGAACACGCTCGCGGTCTCCGCGAAGGTGAGCGGAGCGTTCGACATCAGGTCTCCCTGGATGGAAGCCACAGACTGGTGGACCCCGTGCCCGAGCTCATGGGCAAGCGTCATCACATCGCGCACGCGGCCCTGGTAGTTCAGCAGGATATACGGATGGATGTCGGAGGGACCGCTAGCTGAAAACGCCCCCGGGGCCTTGCCCGCCGACGCCGGCGCATCGATCCAGCCCTTGTCAAAAAAGGGAGCCGTCAACTGCGTCAGAGTCGGGGAAAAGCCGGTGAAGGCTTCCTCCACGATTTCGCGTGCCTCCTGCCACGAGAAGATCCGGTCGCCCTGGCCGGGAAGCGGGGCATTCCGGTCCCAGGACTCGAGACGTTCAAGACCCAGCCAGCGGGCCTTCAGCGCGTAGTACCGGTGCGGAATCCGCGGATACGCTTCCACTACTGCGTCGCGCAGCGCCCGGACGATCTCCGGCTCGATATCGTTGGCGAGGTGCCGGGCGGCCTGGGGCGTCGGCAGCTTGCGCCAGCGGTCTTCGATCTCCTTCGACTGCACCAGCGTGTTGGTGATCCGGGCGAAGAGCCGCTTGTGCCCTTCCATGCCTTCCGCGAGCCCCTGATAGGCCCGCTGCCGGCGGCCGCGGTCAGACTCATGGAGCATGTTCAGCGCACGCTCCAGCGAATGGCTCTCGCCGTCGACTTCGAAGGACAGCGCCGAAACCGTCTCCGAGAACAGCCGGCTCCAGGCCACTTCGTGAACGGGAGAAAAATCGTGGGCAAAGGTCTCGATCTCGGCAGCGAGCTGATGCGGGCGAAACGCCCTGACCCGGTCGAGCCACGCACGGTAATGGCCCAGTTCCGCGCATTCCGCATAGCGCTCGGCAAGCGACGCATCGTCAATCTGATTGAGCTCGAGCGTGAAGAAGACCAGCGGCCTTGTGTGTCCCGTCAGCCCGGTTTGGATGTCAGCAAGAAGTTTCCCGCGAGCCGGATCCTGGGTGTCTTGCTGAAAGCGCAGGCCCGCGTAAAGCGACAACCGCCGCTTCTTCCGGATGATTGCCTCGAAGCGTCGAATTGCGCCGAGCAGGACCTCCCCGCTGAGACTGGCAAGGTGCCCCTCGAACTCAGAGGCGAACGCCGCGCATTCGCCCCCGAGCCAATTGAGATCGCGCTCGATATGAGCGCTATCCGGCGACTCGTACAGATCCTCGAGCCGCCAGACGGGGAGGTCGCCGAGAGCCGCTTCGCTTGCGGCGCCCTCCCCCTCGTTCACAGCCTGCAGCCGTCTCAGGAGACGGTGATAAGGACGCGGCGGTTGAGCAAGTTGCGCTCTCCGTCCTCGGTCGGCACCAGAGGTTCAGCTTCGCCGACGGCCTCGATCGAGATCTTATCCGCTGACACGCCTCCTTCGACGAGCGCGGCGGCAACCGCCTCCGCCCGCGCCATGGAGAGCCGGAGGTTGTATTCATCGGTTCCCGCGCGGTCCGTATGACCGATCACGATCACCGCTTCACCGGAGGCCTGCGCCTCCGCTACGGCAACCGCAATCACGTTCATGGCCGGCTCGCTGATTTCCGCCTTGTCGAAGGCAAACATCACGAAGAAATGGCGAGGCCCAGGCTCGTACGGCGGGAGATCCTTCGCAAATGGCTCGGTGCATGCGGCAACCGCCTCCTGCAATTGGGCGAAAACCTCTTCCGGATCCGTATATTGCAGAGTGCGCTCCCGCTCCTCCTCGATCCAGTTGTCGTACAGCAGCTGCGCCCGAGCACATTCCTGCGGCCGTCCGTCGCGATAGCCTGCGACCGCCGCAACCACTTCCGTGTGAACAGCGCGCGCGTCATGGGCGTCAGCCTCCGAACCATCGGCCCGGATGGCGCGCACCCTGTCCGGGTCGAGGGCTGTTACATCCTCGCCCGCCTGGACGCGAAGAGACCGCCGGACATAGGCGGAAGCATCCCAGGGATGGTTGTCATGCTCATGCGCATCGCGCGCCAATTCCAAGTAGCCCTCCGCCAAGGCAGCGGAAAACGGGGACGGCTCCCCCTCGAATGCCGGCTCTTGGTCCACGAACCCGGGATTCGAGTAGGTAATGCTGCTGTCGGGCAGCACACCGCAGGCGCTGAGGCCAAACGCAATGCCCGCGCATGTCGCGATCGCGCGAAGCTTGAAGGGATCCTGTGTTGATCTCATGTTGTTGCTTCCTCTTCTCTGACGGCTTCAAATGCCGCCTGTTGTTCCGGCGTGGCAGACTTCTGATGAAGCCGCTTCCATTCCTCGTAGGGCATGCCGTACACCAAACCGCGGGCGTGTGAGCGATCCACGTCGACGCCGCGCTCACGGGCCTCCTCCTCATACCAGCGGCTGAGGCAATTCCGGCAAAACCCGGCGAGATTCATCATGTCGATATTCTGGACATCTGCCCGATTGCGGAGATGTGCGACCAGTCTGCGGAAGACAGCGGCCTCAATCGCGGTCGGGGATCCAAGTCCTGATTGATCGAGATCGCTGGAGGGTTCCGGCGCCGCTCCATGCCGGGCACCGCCATGAACCTCCGCTGATTCGCCAATCCCAACAACCACCGTGGCCTCCAATGGTGCTCCACCACCACGCGTCGAAGCTGTCGGGGCAGCCCCCAGAGCCTCGCGCGCGCTACGCAACGATCCGAGAATACTACCAAATGCGAATAGCAGCAAATTCGATTCTAGCGCCCCGCCACACCGCGCCAGCGACAGCTAACCCGGTCGCTTCGGTTTGTCTTCCGCTTCCGGACCATCGTCCGTCCCTTGGTCGCCCAGGTAGAACCGCCCGTCCCGATAACGCGCCTCGCCAAATCGAACCAGGACACCGATCGCGGCGGCAGCCGGAACCGCCACGAGAAGCCCGGAAAACCCGAACAGGTTCCCTCCCGCCAACAGCGCGAACAGGAGCCAGACCGGATGCAGCCCCACCCGGCGGCCAACAAGCCGCGGTGTCAGCACGTAGGATTCCAGCAACTGGCCAGCCACGAAGACTGCGGCCACCAGCATGATCGGTAGTCCCTCCGGCCAAAACTGGAACAGAGCAACCCCGACCGAGAGCACGAAGCCGACCGCCGTGCCGACATACGGGACGAAACTCACCAGGCCCGACACGACACCGATTGCGACCGCGTGATCAAGGCCGGCGGATAGCAGCGCAAGCGAGTAGAACGTCGCAAGGGCCAGACACACCAGCACCTGGCCGCGGGCGAATGCGGCAAGCACCTCATCCACATCCCGTGCCAGGCGGCCAACGGTCTCGAACTGATCGCGAGGGATCAGCCGGCCGATATGGGCGACGATCCGATCCCAGTCCACCAGCATGTAGAGGGCCACGACCGGGGTGATCACTGCGAAGGACAGGAAATCCACGGCCGCAATGCCTCCCGCCAGAGCCCCTTTCAGGGCTTGGGCTCCTGCCTGCAATCCGGGCTCACGAAGGGATTCAAGCAGATCGGTGAGGACAGCGCCGCCGACCACGCCTGCCGCACCGGATCTTGCGATCTCCGCAAAACGGACCCGGAGGCGCTCGATCCATTCCGGTACCTGGTCTATGAGCGATAAAGCCTGTTCAATCAGGATCGGCAGCAAGAGCAACAGGGCGATCGCCGCGGCCACAAGCACCATTGCCATAGCCAAGGCTGCACCGAAGCTCCGCCGGATTCGCCGTGCCTCCAGCCAATCGACTGCCGGATCCAGGAAGTAGGCGATCGCCGCGCCGAACAGGAACGGAGCCAGCGATTCCCGCAAGATCCACAGCAGAACCCCGATGATCGCGGCACCCGCGATCCACCATCGAATACGGTCCCCGACAGTCACAATGCAAATTGCTCCCGGATGACGCGCTCATCGAGATCGTGGCCGGGATCGAAGAGCAGGTCTACGCTCTCCGCTGAATCGCTCCAGACCTCGCAGGAGACCGCATCCGGAATTTCGAGAAAGTCGGCGGAGACGCTTGCCGGCCGTTTTGCGCTCTCGAGCACTTCGAGCCGGACGCGTGCGGATTGCCGCAGGATTGCACCGCGCCAACGGCGGGGCCGGAAAGGGCAGATCGGAGTCACCACCACCAATTCCGCCCCGATCGGCAGGATGGGGCCGTGGGCGGAGAGGTTGTAGGCCGTGGATCCGGCCGGTGTCGCCACAATGACACCATCGCAGACGGCCTCCGGAAGCCGCTCCCGATCATTCACCAGGATCCGGAGCCGCGCAGTCTGCCGCGATGCCCTGTAGAGGGAAATCTCGTTGAAGGCCAGCGCTTCCTGCTCTTCCCCGGAGACCGTAGAAATGCGCGCGCGCAAAGGTTGCAGGCGCGTGCGCTCCGCCGCTTGCAGCCGCTCGGCCAGTCCGCGTGCCGAATACGGATTCATCAGGAATCCCACCGATCCAAGATTCATCCCGAACACCGCGATACCCAGGCGGCGCGCGACGTGCAGAGTCTGCAGCATGAGCCCGTCGCCTCCCAGGGCCACCAGCAGTTCCGCATCGTCAGGGCTGTGTTCGCCGTGAAGGCGCACGAGCTCCGCCTTCGCCTCAACGGCCTGCTCGGTGTCGGCCGTGACAAACGACAGACGAACCCTGTCCTTCATGCCGCCCCCCTCTGGAATCCCGACGAAATTCGTCATGCATGATAACCAGCGGACGTATGGCGCGTGCCAAAATTCCAAGATATAGTATCTCGCGGCAGATCGCAATCACCAGCGCGGCGGCAAGAACGCCAGCCCGGAGAATCCAGGCCAACAGCGAGAAACCATGAGCCTTACATCCTCCTGCCTGTTCTGGAGCCAGTCGGTCAGGCAGTCCGACCCGGAGATCGCGGACGCCATCCGCGACGAAATTCAACGGCAGCGCGACGAGATCGAGTTGATCGCATCCGAGAATATCGTATCCCGCGCTGTTCTCGAGGCCCTCGGGAGCCCGCTGACAAACAAGTACGCAGAGGGCTATCCCGGACGGCGCTACTACGGCGGCTGCGAGCATGTCGACGTCGCGGAGCGTCTCGCCATCGAACGTGCCAGGGCGCTCTTCCAATGCGCCCATGCGAACGTCCAGCCCCACTCCGGCGCACAAGCGAACCAGGGCGTCTTCCTCGCATTGCTGAAGCCGGGGAACAGCCTTCTCGGCATGGACCTCGCCGCCGGAGGGCATCTGACGCATGGCGCAAAGCCGAATCTCTCGGGCAAATGGTTCGACGCGCACACCTACGGCGTTTCCCGCGAAACCGGACGCCTCGACTACGACGAGATCGCGCGAATCGCGGAACAGTGCCGCCCCCGTCTGATCGTGGCCGGGGGGTCGGCCGTTCCCCGCGAAATCGACTTCGCCCGTTTCCGGGAAATCGCGGACTCGGTCGACGCCTATCTCATGGTGGACATGGCGCATATCGCCGGGCTGGTTGCGACCGGCCTGCACCCGAGTCCGCTTCCGCACGCCCACGTCGTGACTTCGACAACGCACAAGACGCTCCGTGGCCCGCGCGGGGGCATGATTCTCTCCGACGACGAGGAGATTGGCCGCCGAATCAACGCGGCAGTGTTCCCCGGGTTGCAGGGCGGACCGCTGATGCATGTCATCGCGGCCAAGGCTGTCGCCTTCCGGGAGGCGTTGCAGCCCGAATTCCGCAGCTATGCGCAGCGCGTGGTTGCAAACGCCCGTGCGCTCTCGGAGGCGCTGATCGAGGGTGGTCTGGACATCGTCTCCGGCGGAACCGACACCCACCTGCTCCTGGCCGACCTTCGACCCAAGGGAATCACCGGTTGCGACGCGGAAACCGCCCTCGGCCGCGCGCACCTCACCTGCAACAAGAACGGTGTTCCCTTCGACCCCGCTCCGCCCGCGATTGCCTCCGGCATCCGCTTGGGCACGCCCGCCGGAACCACTCGCGGGTTCGAGTTGTCGGAATTCCGCCGGATCGGCGGACTCATCCTCAAGGTCCTCGACGGAGTCGTCTCGCACGGCCCGGAGGGCAATCCCGAAGCGGAGCGCGAAGCGCGAAACGAGGCGATCTCCCTCTGCCGCGCCTTTCCAGCGTATCCAGAAGACCCGTAGCAACAGCCAGGAACCCTACCCATGAGATGCCCGTTCTGCCATGGTGAAGACACCCAGGTCAAAGACTCCCGTCCAGCAGAGGAGGGCAGCGTCGTTCGCCGCCGCCGCCAATGCGCTGGCTGCGGAGCGCGATTCACAACGTTTGAGCGGGTTCAGCTCCGCAATTTGACCGTCGTCAAGCGCAACGGCATGCACGAGCCGTTCGACCGGGAGAAATTGGCCCGCTCCATCGACGTCGCTCTGCGCAAGCGCAACATGGCACCAGAGCGCATCGAGCAGCTAACCTCGGGAATTGTCCGGCGAATCGAGTCGCTCGGCGATGCCACTATCAGCACCGAGAATATCGGCAGCATCGTCATGTCCAGCCTCTCGCGGTTCGATACGGTTTCCTACGTCCGGTTCGCGTCCGTCTACAAGAACTTCCAGAACGCCGACGACTTCGAGGCGCTGCTGGCACAGTTGCAACCCCCGGCAGACACGGATTGACCGCGCTTCCATCCTCCTCCAGCGCCGACCGGCGCTGGATGGCGCGGTGCTTGCACCTCGCCAGGCGCTCGCTCGGCAATTCCTGGCCCAACCCCCCGGTTGCATGCGTCCTGGTCCATGAGGGCCGGATCGCCGCCTCCGGACGAACCGCTCCGGGCGGCCGCCCCCATGCCGAGGTGGAGGCGCTGGCGGGGGCCGGATCACTGGCCCGGGGCGCGACCGCGTATGTTACGCTGGAGCCATGCTCCCACTTCGGAAAGACCCCTCCCTGCGCCGAAGCCCTCGCCGATGCGGGCGTCGCGCGATGTGTGGTCTCGCTACAGGACCCCGACCCGCGCGTTTCCGGACGGGGCGTCACGGTGCTCCGGGAACGGGGCGTGCGCGTCGAGACCGGGCTGCTCGCCGACGCCGCGCGGGAGTTGCTTGCCGGCCATGCCAGCCGGATGCTCCGCGGTCGACCTCGGCTCGCTCTGAAAGTCGCAGCGACACTCGACGGAGCGGTGGGTGGCGCCGGTCGGAAGCGACTGGCCATCACGGGAGAACGGTCCCGCGCGTTTGTCGAACTGCTCCGGAGCGAGCACGATGCCGTGCTGACCGGGATCGGGACAGCCCTCGCCGACAATCCCCTGCTCCTGCCGAGGAATCGGGGGGTTGCCCGGCGATCGCCGGTCCGCATCGTTCTCGACGCCTGGCTCCGACTTCCCGCCGAATCCGAATTGACGCTCTCTGCCCGCACGGCCCCCCTCTGGGTGGTTCACGGACCGGAGACGGAGCGGCGGAAGCGCGACACACTGGCTGCGCAGGGCGCCCGCCTCATCGAGGCGCCCGTTCAGGAAGGAGGCCGGCTGGACCTTGCGCGGGCAATGGAACTCCTCTCAGAGCAGGGCCTCACCCGAGTCCTGGCGGAAACCGGCCCGAGGCTCAGCGCGGCTCTGCTGGCCGAGGGACTTGCCGAGGAGGTGATCTGGCTGGCAGCCGGGCGTCTGCTCGGTCAGTCCGGCCTTGCCGCGATGGAGACGGCTCTCGGACGCCGCCTGGCCATCAGGGATTCCTTTCGCCTCGGCGATGACATCGCCAGCATCTGGCAGCCATCGGTGTGAAGGAAACGTCGTCGCGGTGGGCGGAATTCCGGACACACCCTTGCTCAGAACCGGGCTCCCGGGATACAGCGGGGACGTGGCTACGTGCCGCCATGGGCACGGATACGGCACCGGTTGCTGTCCGACGGGCCCGTGCTCCGGCACGAATTGAGGACGGCCGCGCACCAACCAGGGCGAGCGCGATCGGTCCGAGCGGCGCCACTGCGGCGAGCGCTACTCCCGGAGAGTCCCGATGCGGACAACACGCTCGAAGACGCCGGCAATCCGGTCGCCAGAGGAATGTCGTCCCAGTGCCCGGAATCGTGCATCGCGCGCGGGTCTGGCGAGTTCGGGCATCCTCGCTGGTCCGCCACCGAGCCGCACGTTCAACGAACCGCGCGACGGTGCAGACAGGTTGGTTTCCGGGTGCGGAGGACGGGGACTCCTGCGCAGACTTGTGGCCCCGGACCGGGTGTGCAACACCCCACTGGAGCTGGTGGAGCTGGCGGACAGGAATGCGGTGTGGACGGAATCGGCGCATTCCGGAAATGATGTTCGGACGGGCGCGGCACCATTCCAGTGGTCGTCTGGCAATCCCGGTCGAACGCCGCCTCCCGCTCGATCCCGGCCACAACAATTTCTGGTGGGGCCACCACCGACAGGAATTCGGGTTTCGCCGAACGCAAGCGCGATTTGGCCGATAGAGATTCGCAGCCGAAACGGGTGAACGCGTTGTTCCGCGATTCGGCCGCCAACCTCTTCGGGAGCGGGGCGAGCGGCGGAGGCAACCAGCCTCCACGCGACCGGTTGCCGCAACCGCGTCTGTCCGAGCCGCCCCGTCCAGTCCCGGGCCGGCGGAACGCCACCGGTTTCATCCGCTCCATTGCCCGTTGGGCGAGCACGCAACCGGGCCCTACTCCTCCGTGGAAGTCAGCAGCCAGCCAAAGAAGAATGCGCCGACAGCGCCACCGACCAGTTGCGCAAGAACATATCCCGGAACACTCGCCGGAGCGATCCCCGTTGCGGAATCGGTCAGCAGCCGCGCAATGGTCACGGCCGGATTCGCAAAGCAGGCAGAGGATGTCGACCAGATGGCAAGCGCGATATAGGCACCTACCGCGCCGGCCACAACGTCGGCGCCGCGCTTCACGGTGGCGAGAATGACGCCGACCAGACCAGCCGTCACGAGGAGTTCCTCGAACAGCAGCGGGAACCCGTCACGCGCGGTTGCCGACACCTGCACGATCGGCTCGGCAAAGGCGACATGCGTCAACAGCACTCCGATTGCACCGCCAATGATCTGCGCGATCATGTACAATCCGCCCTCTTTCCGACCGATCTCGCGACGGATGAGGAACGCCAGAGTCACCGCGGGATTGAAGTGTGCGCCGGATACGGGACCGAGCGCCCGGATCATCACGAACAGCACGCCTCCCGTTGCCAGCGCGTGCGGTCCGAGTATCAGGGCTCCCGCTCCTTCGGCTGCCAGACGCGAACCCATGATCCCCGAGCCCACAATCGCTGCGAGCAGGAAGCCCGTTCCCACCGCTTCCGCCACGACACGGCGAGTGCAATCGTACTGCATGCCCCTATCTTCCTTCGCCTCCGTGGCGGCATCCGCCCCGAACCGGGCCCGGCGACGCTGCGACTCCATGCGGCCAATTGTCTATGCTTGGGGCCTCATATACGGTAGTGCTGGTGCACCATCGTATCCATTTCACGGTTCAGTGGAGTGCCTAATGGCAACGCTCCTCCTCATGCAACTGCGCCAGCCCCCGACGCCAGTTAATCGTTGGTGCGACCCGTTTTCTGGTCCGTGTGCTGCGCATGGCCGTAAGCCACACACTCCCTGTATTGCGACGCATCGGAGCGCCTGGAAGAGCCCCTTCCAACTCACAGAAGCAACGTCGGAACTATCGTATATACTTCCCTATGCTTGCGGCCGTAGCGTAATATCCCCGGCCCGACGAATCCCCCTGCCGTAACGGGAGACACCCTTGTTCACGGGAATTATCACACATGTCGGCGTGGTAACCGGCACGACGAGCAGGAACGCGGCATCGCACCGGATCCGAATTTCGTGCAAGTCGGATGCGAGGCCCGCCCATGTCGGCGATTCGATCGCGGTCGCTGGCATCTGCCTCACGGCAGTGGCAATCGCTCCGGAGAACGGCACGGGATGGTTCGAGGCGGATCTCTCTCCCGAGACGCTTGCCCGAACCACTGCCGGCAAATGGGCAGACGGAACGCGCGTCAATCTCGAGCGTCCGCTCCGAATTGGTGATGAACTTGGCGGGCATCTGGTAAGCGGCCATGTGGACGGACCCGCGCGACTCGATTCGCGCACCCGCGAGGGAGATTGCGAGCGGTTCCGATTCGCTGCGCCTGAAGCTCAGGCACCGCTCATCGCCGAAAAGGGCTCCGTCGCCGTTGACGGCGTCTCCCTGACGGTCGCCAGGGCCGAGGGGCGCTTCTTCGAGATCAGCCTCATTCCCCACACGCTGGCCGTCACGACCCTCTTCCGCCTTCAGCCAGGTGACGATGCCAATCTGGAAGTGGATCCACTGGCGCGGAACATCGCCCGCATGCAGGAATTTCGAAATGAGTGAGCAGCACCGGACGGATAGCGGGCCCATTTCGCCCATTGAGGACATCATCGAGGACGCCCGGAACGGGCGCATCTTTGTGCTCGTCGACCATGAAGACCGCGAGAACGAGGGCGACCTCGTTGTCCCCGCCCAGATGGCGACGCCCCAGGCCATCAATTTCATGGCGACACACGGGCGGGGCATCATCTGCCTGTCCCTGACACCAGAACGCATCCACGCGCTGGGACTGACAGCGCTCTCCCCCAAGCACCGGACACGCCTGGACACGGCCTTCACGGTTTCGATCGAGGCCCGCGAGGGCATCACCACCGGCACATCGGTGCACGACCGTGCCCGCACCGTCGCCGCAGCCATTGACCCCGAGAGCGGCCCCGATGACATCGTGACGCCCGGGCACGTCTTTCCCCTCCGCGCCCGGCCCGGCGGCGTGCTGGCCCGAGCGGGCCACACCGAGGCGGCGGTGGACATCGCCCGTCTGGCCGGATTGAATCCCTCGGCCGTAATCTGCGAGATCCTCACCGAAGACGGCAGCATGGCCCGGCTTCCCGATCTGATTCCGTTCGCAGTGCGGCATGGCCTCCGGATCGGCACCATCGCGGACTTGATTGCCTATCGACTTCAGCACGATCAGATTGTTGACGCCATCGCGTCCCGAAGGTGGACGTCTCCCTCCGGACGGGAATGGCAGCTCAAGCTGTTCCGGGACCGGATTGAGGATTCCGAGCATGTCGCTCTGGTTTTCGGGGATATCCGCGCCACCGAGCTTGTCCGAGTCCACGCGATCAGTGTGCTCGATGACCTGCTCGGCTTCGTGCCAAGTCTCGCCGACAGGCTGCCAGCGGCGATAGAGCGGATCGAGTCCGAGGGACACGGGATCATCGCGTTGGTGCGGGACGGGAACCCACGCGAGATTTCCGACCGCCTCGCGGAACCGGAGCCGGAGGGACAGAGCTACCAATCGAAGACTCTCCGACAGTACGGGACGGGCGCAGCCATCCTGCGCGAGCTCGGTGTTTCTTCCATGATCCTCCTGACGAACTCGCCGCCGCCGAAAATTGCCGGCATCGAGGGATACGGGCTTCGGATCGCCGGAGTGGAGCGGTTGCGCGGGCGCAACGACAATGAGTGAGGAGCACGAAGCCCGACACCCCAAAGTCCTCATCGTCGAATCGCCCTACTACCCCTCCGTTGCCGGGCCGCTCCTGGCCGGCACGGTTCAGGTCCTGGCCAGTCGAGGCGCCGAGTTCCGCAAGATCGAAGTCCCCGGGGCGCTGGAGATTCCGGTTGCAATCCGAATTGCGGCCGAATGCGAAGGCTCCTGGCGGCCCGATGGATTTGTCGCTCTCGGCTGCGTGATCCGGGGGGAGACCACCCACTACGACATCGTCGCGGGTGAAAGCGCCCGCGGCATCATGGAGCTCGGAATCCGGGAGGGGCTGGCCATCGGCAACGGCGTGCTGACAGTCGAGAACGCGGAGCAGGCGCGTATCCGCGCCGACCCCTCGGGCAAGAATGCAGGAGGCCACGCCGCCGGCGCCTGCCTCGCTCTGATCGACATCCGGCGCAAGTTCCGCGAGCTGCCATCGCTATGACGCCCCGCCGGCACATTCCGCAAGCGGACCGCCAGGAGCCTGCCTTGACTGGTGCAACCGGTGATCCCCGCGCGCAACAGAAACGCGCCGGCCCAAGGCCAGGCTCGGCGCGGCACCGCAGATGCGCGGCACGTTTTGCGGCCGTGCAGGCGCTGTACCAGGCAGAGATGACAGGAACAAATCTTGGCAGCCTGATCGAGGAATACTGCGAGCACCGCCTGGCGCCGGAAGGAGCCGCCCAATCCAGCGAATCCCTCGGGCCTGCAGACCGGGATACCTTTACCGGAGCCGTCCTCGGCGCCGGACGTTACCGGGATCGGATCGATGGCGCCATCCGTCAACGGCTCAAGGACGGCTGGACCTACGATCGCCTCGACCCGGTTCTCCGCGCATCACTCCGCGCGGCTGGCGGTGAACTGGCAGCCGGCACCGGGAAGCCGGCGGAGATCCTCAGGGATTACACGGATCTCGCCCGTGCTTTCGGCGGCGGCGTACGGGAGATCGGGTTTGCAAACGCAATGCTGGAGGCGATCGCTTCAGACCTGGCGGAACCCGGCCCGGAGTCCCGGGAATGACCACTGCGCAACCCGTGCGGAAAGAGCGGCTGAACGTCCTGCTGCTTGCGGTTGCACACGGCGTGCTCGGCGGGCAGGTCTCGATGCATGTCATTCTCGGGGGCCTTGTCGGCGCCCTCCTTGCCCCTGACGCCAAATACGCGACGCTTCCGATTTCCGTGATGATCATGGCCAGCGCTGTCTCGACGGGCATGGTCTCGCTTCTCATGGGACGATTCGGACGCCGCGCCGGCTTCCTTCTCGGCACCGCATGCGGAGCCATTGCCGGACTCGTTTCGGCATGGGCGATCGTCGTCGGGTCGTTTCCTCTCTTCTTGCTCGGCTCCTTCCTCATCGGTCTGTACCAGGCGAGCCAGGGCTACTTCCGCTTCGCCGCAGCGGATGCGGCGTCAGCCGAATTCCGTCCCAAGGCAATCTCCTGGGTGCTCGCGGGAGGTCTTGGCGCAGCGCTGCTCGGCCCCGAACTCGTACAGCAAACCCGGAACCTTCTCGACCCCGTTCCGTATGGCGGAGCCTATCTTGCCATCACAGTGGTCAATATCTTCGGATCGCTTGCATTCATAGGCCTCGATCTTCCACCTCCTCCGCGAAACACCAAACGGAGCGGAAGGCCGCTTCGGCAGATCCTGCGGCGTCCGCAGATCGTGTCGGCCATGATCTGCGCCATGATCTCTTACGCCGCGATGAACCTTGTGATGACGGCCACGCCACTTGCGATGGTAGCCATTGGCGGCTCTCCGGACACGGCCGCGGATGTTGTCCGCTGGCACATCGTCGCCATGTTCGGTCCCAGCTTTTTCACCGGCGGCCTGATCGCGCGCTTCGGACATGTGCGGATCATGGGTTGCGGCATCGCACTCTTCGGAGCCGCCAGTCTTGTGGCGCTTGCTGACGATGCGCTGCCACACTACTACGCGGCCCTGGTGCTGCTGGGCCTCGCATGGAATTTCTCCTTCATCGGCGCAACAAGCTTGCTCGCGGCTTCTCTCGCCCCCGACGAGAGGGCCCGCGTGCAAGGATTGAATGATACTCTCGTGTTCAGCACAGTGGTTCTCGCGTCATTTGCCTCCGGAGCGCTGCTTGACGCCGCAGGCTGGGACGCCGTGCAATTCGCTGTATTTCCTGCGATTGCCATCGCGGCTGCTGCGCTTGTGCCTCTGGTTCTCACCGGGCCCGCTGGTACCTGGAAACGGATTTGATCAAGGGGCGACGGTCCTACCGCGATTCGAAGCGGCCGACATTTCCGAGGAGCTGCTGCAGCAAAGTAAGTTCCTGGCCGCGCGCCAGGGTCTCCTGCGCGCTGATCGCTATATCAATACGATCTTCCGGGCCAAGCACATCCACCGACTGCACGCGATCCTGCGAGTCGAACCGGATAACCACGACTTGTTGCTCGAGCGCGACCGGGGAACGGGCACCGCGTTTCATCTCCCGGTCCGAGACATAAATCCAGGGCGTGCCCTGCTCCAAACCCTCCGCGGTCGGCGATCCAATCCTCTGAAACACCGTTGCGCGCGTGTCAACGCCCGGCTGAATCTCTTCGGCTGACGTTCCGCGCCAGACATGCCCGTGGGAAATGATCGTCGGTTCGCACGCGGCAGCAAGAATCCCTGCAAACAGCAGGCCGGCGATGCGCGCAGCGCGTCCGGGCACGCTGCAACTGCCAGACTTGCCGGGCCGCCCGAAAGCGGCGGACGCTCGTGGCAGCCGCGATCCCGATGGTGAGTTGGCCATTCCCATTTCCCTCTCCACAACAATTGGCGAAACCCGTCTCCGCCCCATGCCATGATAACCGATGCAGCGCGTTGTACGCCCTCAGCGGCTCCCGGCCTCCGCATTCCGGATTCGGACGAGCCCGCGGGAACCGCACACCACACCGAGCCGGAAAGCGATTCATTCGCCCTTCTCCGCCGCAGCCGGTTCCGGCGATGACCGAGAGGCCGCGGCCCGGACCTGGAGATCCGGACAGCCCGCCAATCTCCCAGGGCAATCCCATTCTTTTTCGAGGTTGATTCGGTCTCGTGGGGTCTGGACATCTCGTTTTATGCATGCTAATAGGAAGGCATGATTGGATTGCCCCAGAACCCCTTGGTGGGGGATGTTGAGATACGGCTTGCGCGGCCGGAGGAACGCCTCCGCTGGGACCGTCTGATGGCCGAGGGCCACGAGCTCGGTTTCCTGCGCTTTGTGGGACGCGGGCTACGATATGTTGCGATGCTGGGGACGCTTTGGGTTGCCTTGGCCGGCTGGCAGGCAGGCGCGCTGAAGTGCCGTCCGCGCGACCGGTTCATCGGCTGGAAGCCTGCGCAGCAGTATGAGCGGTTGCACCTTGTGGCGAGCAATACGCGGCTGCTGGTGCTTCCGGGCCTTCCCGAACCTGGGCAGTTGCTTTGTCGGCGGGATGCTCCGTCGCCTGAGCGACGACTGGAAGGCGACCTACGGTCATCCGCTGGAACTGGCGGAGACTTTCGTGGATCCGGAGAAGCACCACGGGACGGTGTACCGAGCCTCGAACTGGGCGCCGGTGGGGCTCACCAAGGGCTATGCGCGCGGCCGGGGCGGCTACACGGATCCGCATGGCAAGCTGAAGGAGATGTATGTCTACCCGCTGGGCCGCTCGTCGGTGGCCCGGCTTTGCGCAACAGAGCCGCATCCGGACTGGGAGGTGGCCCGTACGGAGGTGGACGCGACGGAAGAAACGCTTCCTTCGCTGCTGGAGGAGTTGCAGCGGATCCCCGACTTCCGCCATGCGCAGGGGCGGCGACACAAGCTGGCGACAGTGCTGGGCATTTGCGTGCTGGCGCGCCTTGCGGGCAAGGTCGGCTGCGATGCGACCGCGCGCTACGCGAAAACCATGCCGCAGGAGCATCTTGCCGCCCTCGACGCGCGGCAGGATCGGATCAGTGACCTCTACATCCCGCCGTCGCGAGCCACGATCCACCGGGTGATGGTGCAGGCGGATAGCGACGAAGTCCAGGCCGCAGCCAATCGCTGGGCTCAGGCCCATCCCGTCCCGGACCGCTCGGCGCTAGCTGCGGACGGCAAGCGGATCAACGGCGTGAATCGCAGCGGCGCGGTGCACCATGAGACAGCGACGCTGGTGACCCATGCAGAAGGGATTCCGATCGCCTGCCGGATGTGCCATGAAGAGGGCGGGGAGACGGCCGCAGTGCTCGCGGTGCTGGAAGACGTCGGCATTCGCGGCTCTGTCATCACCGTGGACGCGCTGCACACAACCCGCAACACCGCGGATGCGATCGTGCGCACGCATGGCGCCGACTACCTGTTCACCGTGAAGGGCAATGCTCCCGAGACCTTCGAGACCCTGAAGGAGACGAACTGGGAACGGGACGCGCAGCGGCGTTTCACCGACGTGCCGCAGAAGCCGCTTCACGGCCGCTGGGACACCCGCTCCATCGAATGCATCTCCCCGCTCGACAATCTGTTCACGATCCCGCATGTGAAGCAGATGTTCCGCGTCACCCGCGAGCGAAAGCACGTCAGGTCCGGCAAGACCTCCGTCGAGCATGCCTACGGGATCACGCCTCTCTCCCATGAAGAGGCATCGCCAGAGCATCTTCTATCTCTCAACCGCGGACATTGGGCCATCGAGAACAAGAACCACCGCCGGCGCGATACCGCCTTCCGGGAAGACGCCTGCCTGATGCGCACCGGCCACGGCCCGGCAAACAACACCGCCTTCAGCAACCTCGCCCTCGCAATCATCCTCACCGCCGGCTTCGACACTGCGTCCCCGCCGCAACCGACCACTTCGAGTGGCACCGCGACGATGCCTTGAAGCACGTCCTCGCCAAACATCCACGAAAGACTTGACCCCTTCCCGGAAAGCGGCTTCCCGGCACAGCCCGCTTCCGAAAGGTACCGAGCGCCAGCCACAGACTTCCTGGAAATGTGAGCAGCCAGATATCGTCTGCAATCAAGCAACTTCATGCTCGGCCGAGTAATTCCTACTCTATGCAACTCCTTGCTGTATCCTATGATGACCAACGCAATCCGAGCTGACATCCGGGATTGCGGTGACCTCACCGACCGTCTCAGCGCACAAGAAGAAGCCAAGCCTGCGCCGCGCGTTGGGTGTCCTCCCAGGCGATCAGAAACCCCGACCGACTCCAGAGTTGGGTGCATCGAGAATGGTGCTGGTTCCTGAGGTCTGAACCTATCCCTTTCCAACCCTGCGGCGGTGCGCCAGCAACCCCATTCAACGCCCTGCTGCAAACTCCCATCAATCCGCGACAGGCCAGCGGCAAACCCGAAATGCTCCGATCAGCGCCTTCCGGGGGCGCACACGGATCCGACGACGAGAGAATGAGATTGTCCTGCCAATCTCCCGTTGGTCCTTGTGGTTCCCTCCGCGCGCGCTATGATAGGCTGCGCGGCAGAACGCACGCTGCCGTCGGATTCGAACATCGTGGACAACTGACCAATGGCCGTACCTGCAAAGAAAGTATCCCGCGCGCGGCGGGGAATGCGCCGTTCGCACCAGCGGGCTGGTTGGGCGCGCTCAAACTCTTGCCCGGAGTGCTCCGAAATGCGCCTTCCGCACCACCTTTGCCCGAATTGCGGCCATTACCGGGGACGCGAAATCCTCGTAGTCGAAACCGACGACGACGAAGACTACAACGACTGACCTCGTCGAAATCGACTCAGCTGTACGATTGGTGCCGTCCTCGACGCGCTTCGGGTTCCTTCCATGGGTGGCTTCCAGTCGGTCGCGAATACGGGTTCAATCCATGCAACCTGCACATCGGGGCGGATTCACCATGAGTCCATTCTGCGGCGCTGAAGCGCAACGCTTCCCTCCACCGCCCACGCTCCGCGGCCGGAAGGTGGCACCGGAAGCGACCGCATCGTGACAGCGAAGACTACGGTTGCCATAGACGTCATGGGAGGCGATGACGGACCGCTTCCTGTAATACGCGGCATCGCAAGAGTGTGCCGCCGAAATCCGACCGTCCGGTTTGTGCTGGCCGGGGACGAAGCCGTGATACGCGCAGCCATCTCCCGCAGGAGTCCCATTGCAGATCGCTACGAAACCCGACATGCGCCCGACACCGTGGCGATGGGTGCCAAGGCTGCCCGCGCACTGCGGGACCGTGACGGCACCAGCATGTGGGCCGCAATCAACGCGGTAGTGGAAGGCAGCGCGCGCGTTGCGGTTTCCTGTGGCAACACCGGAGCGCTTACGGTTATGGCCGCTACGGCCCTGAGGACCCTCGCCGGCGCACCCCGTCCCGCCATCGCGGCGCTCTGGCCCACCACAACCCGGGACAAGTCCACTGTCATGCTGGACATGGGGGCCCATTACACGGCGACGGGGCGGGACCTCTGCGCCTATGCCGCCATGGGCAGCGAATACGCGCGGGCCGCGCTCAAGACTTCGCGCCCGAGAATTGCGCTGCTCAACATCGGCGCCGAAAAGGCGAAGGGACGGCACGAAGTCCGCGAAGCGGACAACCTCCTGTCGGAGTTTTCGGCGAACCCGGACGCCCGGTTCGAATACGTCGGATTCGCGGAAGGCAACCAGATCACGCAGGACATTGCGGACGTGATCGTGACAGACGGGTTCTCCGGCAACGTGGCGCTAAAGACCGCTGAGGGGGTTGCGAATTTCATACGGACCGCCATCACGACCGCCGTCCGTGGAAATCCGCTGGCCCGCCTCGCCCTCCTGCCCGCTTACGCCTCCTTCCATGGTTTCCGGACCCGGATCGATCCACGGCGCTTGAACGGCGGCGTTCTGCTCGGACTGAACGGAATTGTTGTCAAGAGCCACGGGCGGGCCGACGCGAAGGGGATCGAGGCCGCAATCGACCTCGCCATCCGCGTGAGCGAGCGCAACCTCCCGGCCCTGATTGCGCAGGAACTCGCGGCTTTCGAGATGCACCTGCCGCCGGAGTCCGGAAACAAGACGGCAGGTCCATGAACGCCGAATCCCAACCCCTTCGATCCGTTGCACTCGGCTGCGGCCACTACCTCCCCGCGCAAGTGGTCACCAATGACGACCTTTCCCGGATCCTGGACACCAGCGACGAATGGATCCGCAGCCGTTCCGGAATTCGGAGTCGACGAAGGGTTTCCGAAGGGGAAACCACCGCACATCTTGCCGTGCAGGCCAGCCGAATGGCGCTTGAAGACGCGGGCATCGAAGCAAGCGATCTCGATCTTATCGTCCTGGCTACCACCACTCCGGACCAGACGTTTCCGGCCACTGCAACCCGGATCCAGAGCGAGTTGGGTATGAAGGATGGCTTCGCATTCGACCTGCAGGCCGTGTGCTGCGGATTCCTCTACGCGCTGGCGGCTGCCGACGGGCATATCCGTTGCGGCCGCAGCCGGCGAGCGCTCGTGATCGGCGCGGAGACCTTCTCGCGGCTGCTCGACTGGTCGGACCGGTCCACGGCCGTGCTCTTCGGAGATGGTGCCGGCGCCGTCGTGCTGGGTGCCGAGGAAGGCAGCAATTCGCCGCCCCGCGGCCTGCTGGCGATCCGCCTCCGATCGGACGGCACGCATGGAGACCTTCTCTACGTCGACGGCGGCGTTGCCACCGGGAATATCGGCCATGTCCGGATGAACGGCCGCGAAGTGTTTCGCCATGCTGTCCGCAATCTTGCCTCGATCTCGGAGCAGGTCCTGGAAGAGGCGGGCATCGGCGTGGACGAAGTGGACTGGCTGGTCCCGCACCAAGCCAACATCCGCATCATTCAAAGCGCCGCAAAGGCGGTCGGCATGCCAAGCGAGAAAATCATCACCACGATCGCAGAACATGGCAACACGTCTGCCGCCTCGGTACCGCTCGCTCTCTCGACGGCCGTCCACGACGGAAGGATCCGGCGCGGAGACCTGATCCTCACCGAGGCCATGGGCGGCGGCCTGACCTGGGGCGCCGCGCTACTCCGCTGGTAGCTCCGTACGGAACGTCAATTTGCCGACAGCATCGGAAATCGCGACCGTTTCCGGAAGCATGCTATGTTTTGATCCGTTGCGACAAGCCGGAGGGCAGGAACGGGGGTCGGCGATGCGAATCATCCTGGCCCAGCCACGCGGCTACTGCGCGGGCGTCGTGCGGGCCATCGAAATCGTGGAGTTGGCGCTTCAGAAATACGGCCCGCCGGTCTATGTCCGGCACGAAATCGTCCACAACCGGCGGGTGCTCCTGGATTTGCGATCCAAGGGTGCCGTCTTCGTGGACGAGTTAAGCCAAATTCCGGACGGCGGAATAACGATCTTCAGCGCCCACGGCGTTTCTCGCAAGGTAACCGACGAGGCCGGGCTTCGAAGCCTGCCCGTGATTGATGCGACATGCCCGCTGGTAGCGAAGGTCCACAGGGAGGGGCGTCGCTACGCGGCCGAGGGCCGCTGCGTGGTCGTCATCGGCCATCGAAACCACCCCGAGATCAAGGGCACCATGGGGCAGATACCGGGCTCTACGCTTCTTGTGTCGACCGTCGAGGATGTGGGCCGCCTACAGGTGGAGGACCCGGACGGACTCGCCTACGTCACGCAGACAACCCTCAGCGTCGATGACACCGCAGACGTGATCGAGGCGTTGAAACGCCGATTCCCGACGATCAAGGGCCCGGATCTCCGGGATATTTGCTACGCGACCCAGAACCGGCAAACCGCAATCCGGCAGCTCGCGGAGCATGTCGACCTGATCCTGGTGGTCGGATCCCAAAACAGTTCGAATTCCAATCGGCTGCGGGATATCGGCGCCAGCCTCGGCGTGCCCTGCCACCTCATCGAAGACGCGGACTGCCTTGAGCCGTGCTGGCTGGCCGGGGTCCGGGCCGTCGGGGTTACGGCCGGCGCATCCGCCCCGGAAGTCCTGGTCCGGGAAGTGACTGCCCGCTTGCGTCAACTAGGCGGGTCCGAAACCGAACTGCTGGACGGCATCCAGGAGGCCGTATCATTCAAACTGCCGCCCGAGTTGAGACCTGCGCCCGGCTGATTCCCCCGCC
The DNA here is from genome assembly GCA_965222665.1 of Rhodobacterales bacterium. Lineage (GTDB taxonomy): Bacteria > Pseudomonadota > Alphaproteobacteria > Rhodobacterales > CAZPXZ01 > CAZPXZ01. The sequence goes on along the minus strand of CBDCUM010000012.1, from coordinate 787,770 downwards.
GCGGTTCTGCTCCGGCGGCCGACCGGCGGAAACCCGTGAAGACCGATCAGTTCAACTCGAGCAACGAGGACCAGGAGGGATCCGAAGCGCCCCGCGGTGTAGCGATTTCACGCAGGAAATGCCCGCTCACATCTATCGTGTAGAGCTTCGGCAGCGCGCCCGGGTCCCGAAACTCGCGGAAGAACATCAGGACACGCCCGTTTGGCGCCCAGGTCGGCCCTTCATTGTGGTAACCCTCCGTCAGAATCTTCTCACCGGAACCGTCGGGCCGCATCAAGCCGATATGGAAATTGCCCTCGTACTGTTTGGTGAACGCGATGAGGTCACCGCGCGGCGACCATGCCGGAGTCGCATAGGATCCTTGGCCGAACGTGATCCGCTCCGGGTCGGAGCCATCCACATTCATCACGTAAATCTCCTGGCCGGCGCCACGATCCGATTCAAACGCAATTCGCTTGCCGTCCGGCGAGAACGTCGGTGCCGTGTCGACGGACGGATTCGTGGTCAGCCGCTGTCTCTCGCGCGTCTCCAGGTCCATGAGGTAGATGTCCGAATTGCCATCCTGCGCGAAGCTCATGACAACCGTCCGGCCGTCCGGCGCGAAGCGCGGGGCGAATGTCATGCCCTCGAAATCGCCCAGGAACTCTGTCTGTCCGGTCTCGATCTCGTACATATAGACCTGCGACTCGCCGCGCAGAAAGGAAATGTACAGGAGATCCTGCCGGGAGGGGGAGAATTTTGGCGTCATGGAGAGCTCGCCCGTTGGCCGCAGATACTGGATGTTCGCGCCATCCTGATCCATGATCGCGAGTCTCTTCGCGCGGTCGTTCTTCGGGCCCGACTCTTCGACAAACGCGATCCGGCTATCGAAGTAGGGCCCCTCGCCAGTGATTTCCGTATAGACCGTATCCGCCAGGCGGTGCGCGATGCGCCGCCAGGACGAGGCGGGGCCAGCCAGCTGCAGGCCCGTTGCCTGCCTCCCCCCAAAAACATCCCAGAGTCTGAACCGGATGACGAGGCGGCCGCCTCCGTCAAACAGCGCCTCCCCGGTCACCAGCCACTGCGTGTTGATGAGCCGCCAGTCCGTGAAGCGGGGGCGGACGCCGGGGTCCCGAATCTCTTCGATGAACGCCGCCCTGGGAACCGCGGCGAACAGGTGGGAATTGACGAGATCGGCAAGCGCCACATCCCGAACCCGCTCGCCTTCCACGCGGGCGGCGGCGTCCGGAGCCGTGAAATCTGCGACTGCAATGCGGATCGGCTCGATCTGCCCTTGCGTAATCACGAGCCGGAGCGTGTCGGATTCACCGGACTGCGCCGCGGCGGGAATCGCGCCCGGTGCCGTTGCCAGCAGCGCAACAAGCGCCACCGGAAGCAATATGCCTTGTCTTGTCGTCATTGGGCTACCATCCCCTCTGGGTTGAACGATATCTCGATATTGCGCCAACGCTGGTACTTCTCCCTTGGCAACTTGTCATATGGGGCGCAGCCCCTGACCGCGGAACGGGCAAGCTCCAGGGCCACACTGTACGCTCGACTGCCCGAGGGAAGAGGATTGGGATCCACCAGCGTCGGCACCCCGTCCACATTGCCGTCAAGCGTCAGCTCGACGCGGATCGTCACTACCAGGTCCTTTGCACCCGCCTGCCCCAGGAGGGGCATGGGACGCCAGCACCTGGAGATCCTGTCGATGAGGTATCTCTGCTCGGTGCCGGAGAGCGGCGGGCCCGAACCCGCGAACGGAAATCCCGCCGGCCCCCCCCGGGATCCAGCCCCGCCATCCTGGGGCATGTCCTCAACCGCCTGTCCGAGAAAATCCAGCGGCGCACCCGCCTCGGCCGGACCGCCGGACTCCTCCGTCTGCGCGGGAGGCCTCGGTGCCGGCGGCGCCGTGCGCACGGAAATCGACTCGCCCTCGTCATCGTCGGCACTGGTGTCCGGAAGATTTCGGGGCGGCGGCGGAAGGACGGCAATCTCGATATCCTCGGGCGCGGTTTGCTCGGGTGGCGGAGGCGGTGGAACCACCTGGATCTCCGGACGCTCAGGATTGTCCGGCAGCGCCACGCTCGGAGGGAGCAGCGCCAAATTGTCGCCTTGCCGGCCTGACCCCTGGGCCGACGGGAATCCGGGCGTTCGCGGAGGCAGCACAGCGACCCCCGCATCGTCCGGTTCCACTTCCGTCGACGGCGCAGCCAAGTCAATGCCCTGCCGGTCCGTATCAACTGGAACAGGAGCGGCGGCGGTTGACAGTACCGCGTTGGATGCCTGCTGCACGGAATCGTCAGGTAGAAGCTCGCCAGCAAGAGGGAGAGGCAGTACAGCCAAGTCTTCACCCTCCGTCTCGGCCTCCTCGGCGGACGCAGCTACATCGACACCCTGCCGTTCCGCATCAGCCGTAGCAGGAGCGGCGGCAGCCAGAAGCGCCTCATCGAACACCTGCCGTCCGAGGTTATCAGGTTGAGATGCGCCGGGAGAAGGAGGCTCCGCTGCCACGTCGCCGCCGTCCCCCTCGGATTCTTCGTCAGGCTGCGCTACATCGACGCCCTGCCGTTCCCTATCAGCCGTAGCAGGAGCGGTAGCAGCCAGAAGCGCCTCATCGAACACCTGCTGTTCGGAATTGTCCGGTTGTGATGCGCCGGGAGAAGGAGGCTCCGCTGCCGCGTCGCCGCCTTCCTCCTCGGACTCTTCGTCAGGCTGCGCTACATCGACGCCCTGCCGTTCCCTATCAGCCGTAGCAGGAGCGGTAGCAGCCAGAAGAGCCTCATCGAACACCTGCTGTTCGGAATTGTCCGGTTGTGATGCGCCGGGAGAAGGAGGCTCCGCTGCCGCGTCGCCGCCTTCCTCCTCGGACTCTTCGTCAGGCTGCGCTACATCGACGCCCTGCCGTTCCCTATCAGCCGTAGCAGGAGCGGTAGCAGCCAGAAGCGCCTCATCGAACACCTGCTGTTCGGAATTGTCCGGTTGTGATGCGCCGGGAGAAGGAGGCTCCGCTGCCACGTCTCCGCCCTCCCCCTCGGGCCTTTCGTCGGGTGGGGACACTTCGACGCCCTGCCGCCCCGTATCAACCGGAACAGGAGAGGCTGCAGCCAGAAGCGCCTCATCGAACACCTGCTGTTCGGAATTGTCCGGTTGTGATGCGCCGGGAGAAGGAGGCTCCGCTGCCACGTCTCCGCCCTCCCCCTCGGGCCTTTCGTCGGGTGGGGACACTTCGACGCCCTGCCGCCCCGTATCAACCGGAACAGGAGAGGCTGCAACCAGAAGAGCCTCATCGAACACCTGCTGTTCGGAATTGTCCGGTTGTGATGCGCCGGGAGAAGGAGGCTCCGCTGCCACGTCTCCGCCCTCCCCCTCGGGCCTTTCGTCGGGTGGGGACACTTCGACGCCCTGCCGCCCCGTATCAACCGGAACAGGAGAGGCTGCAACCAGAAGAGCCCCATCTGACACCTCCTGTCGGATATCCTCAGGAGCAGGCACGCCCGTTGGCGGCGGCTCCTGCGAAGTCTCCGCGTCCACCTCCCGCCGCTCCGTCAGCGCAGGCGGCGGGACATCGGTTGCGGACAGCACCGAATCGACTTCCTCCTGCGCCACGCCGCCCGGAGAGGAGACATCCTCCGGCGGCGGTTGCACCGACGCCTCGCTCTCTTCCCGGTCTAACTCCTGGGACAAGGGTGACACGACAACTGCTTGCCGCGTTGTCGCCGGGGAAGTCGGAGCGTCGGTGTCCAGGAGCGCCACATCTGCCCCCTCCGGCTCGGAGTCCGCATGCGGAGAAACATCGAGCGGTGTCGGAAGCGAATGCGCCGCCACGTCCACACCCTGCCGTTCGGCCGCATCTGACTGCGAATCGACGGGCGGCGGGAGAGGCATCGACGGCACGGAGGTCACCTCGGGGCCGGCTGCCGAATCAGGGGGTGGCAATTCCGGACTGGAAATCGGATCTGGGTCCGGCTCGTCACGAGACCCGAAATCGGGGCCGGACGGCCGCTCGGCGCGCGAAGCCAGCGGAGAAGGGCCCGCGGCAGAAACGGAGTCGGAGGAAGGCGGCGCCGCAGCCAGCGAAGGCAGAACCGACGGCCGCTCGGCGGCAACCGCATCCGGCTCCCGCTCACTTTCGGGCGGCGATGCAAAGAGAGGATTCAACGGTGATGGCGCCTCCGTCCCGATTGGTGTCCCGGGCGCCGCTTCGGAAGGTCTGGCGGCTTCCGCCTCGGGTACGGTCGGCTCTGCCGCCGGCCGAAGCGGTGTCCGGGCGCTGGAAGGCGAGTCCGGCGCTTCCTCCACCGGGTTTGGCCAGGTCTGAGTCCCTTCCGGTGGCTCATGACCCGAAGGAGGCGAAGGCGCGTCCGGAAGGCCTGCGAGTGTAGGACTGCCCCGCGGCTCGGCCGGCCCGACCGTTTGATCCGCGGTCGACTCGAGGGATGGCTCTGGAGCTGGGAGTGATCCCGAATCCACCGTCTCCCCCGTCGGCACATCGGATATCAGGGCTCCGTATTCAGGGACCGAAAGAATCGCGACGCTGACGACGGGGCCATTGAAGGCTGGGTCGGCTACGAAGATCTGCCCGCCGTACAACGCAAATGCCAGGGCCCCGGCATGCACCAGGATTGAGGATCCGAGACCGATTGAGAACGACGCGCGCTCCACGAGGGTGCGCTCAGGCGGGTTTCTCCCTCCGCCCGGCATCCTGGCGTCCGGCCAGCGAGTTTCGCCGTCGCCCCGCACGGCGCGCGCCCCATCAAGCCGGTGCGGGGCGGGACAGGCCGGAGACCAGGAGCGCCGCCATCAGGGAGTGTCTCCGGCTTCTGGTGCGCTAACCTCGGTATTCATCACCAGACCGACATCGCGGTACCCGCTCACGTTCAAGGCACCGAGAACCTCGGCCGCCCGACCATAAGTAATTCCGGCGTCCGCCCGCACATAGACGCGTCCCGCGCCCCTCTCTCCGGCGATCGCCCGCAGTTTTGTCACCAGTTCTGCGTCGGGAACCTCGGTCTTCTGAATATACACGGTGCCAGTGGCGTCGATGCTGATGGTGAGCGGCTCCTGGAGATCGGATGGAAGCGCTCGGGCCGGCGCATTGGGTAGCTGAAGCGGCACCCCAATCGTCAGCAGCGGAGCGGCAATCATGAAAACGATCAGCAGCACCAACATCACATCCACGAAGGGAGTGACATTGATCTCGGAAATGGGCCTCGACCGGGCGCGCCCGAGGCCGCGACGAGAGTTGGACTGGCCCAGATTCGCGGCCACGGATCTATACCTGCGCCGCTATCTGCCGGGACAGCAGGGTCGTGAACTCATCGGCAAAGGCCTCGAACCTGGCGCCGATGCGGTCGGATTCGCCCTGAAAGCGGTTAAAGCCGATCACTGCTGGAATGGCGGCGAGGAGGCCCAGCGCCGTTGCCACCAGCGCCTCCGCAATGCCGGGCGCGACGATGGCAAGATTCGTGTTCTGGCTCAGCGCAATGGATTCGAAGCTGTTCTTGATGCCCCACACCGTGCCGAACAGGCCAATGAAGGGCGAAATCGACCCCACGGTGGCCAGAACTCCGAGACGCTCCCGCAACGTATCGACCTCGCGCCCTACCTCTACGTGCAAGGCCCTCTCGATTCGTGCGGGAGATCCAACCAGAGGCTTTCCGTCCGGGCTGAAGGAGCGGAGCCATTCTGCCATCCCGCCTATGAAAACGCGTTCGATCGGCGACTGCGGCGCGACCTTTACCCGTTCGTACAAGGCCTCCAGCTCCCCCCCCGACCAGAACGCCTCCTCGAAGGCCGAAATCGACCGGCGAACATGCCGATAGCTGCGGAACTTCTCGACCATGACCGCCCAGGACCAAACCGAGAACACCACCAGCACCACGATTACTGCCTGCACGAACAGATGTGCCCGCAGGAATAGCGCCAGGAAAGAGTAATCTGCCCCGGCGCCCGCGAATTCCGTCAGCGATTCCATGCCTGCCTCATATTTCCCCCTGCCCCGTCCGTCCGATCCGCCGAATCTCTCCGCCGTCCCGCCTAGAGCGGCAGCCGGGGGTGGTCCGGACGCTCGAACGGCCGCTCCCAACCGAGCCGCTCCCACGCGAACCGCGTCAGCACGCGTCCGCGTGGCGTGCGCTGAAGATACCCTTGTTGCAGCAGGAATGGCTCAACGACATCCTCAAGCGCGTCGCGCGTTTCGGCCAGTGCCGCGGCGAGGGTATCTACTCCCGCCGGTCCCCCATCATAGTGCTCTGCAAGGCACTTCAGGTACCGGCGATCCAAGGCATCCAAGCCCATTTCATCGACCTCCAGCGCCCGCAAGGCCCGGTCGGCGAGCTCCTGGCCAATTTCGGCCAACCCCTCGACTTCGGCGAAGTCGGCGATGCGGCGCAGGAGCCGAATGGCCACCCTCGGCACGCCACGGGAGCGACGGGAGATTTCCCTTGCCCCGGCCACGCTCAGACCACAATCCAGGCGCAACGCCGCGCGCGCCAGAATTTCGGCCAGATCCTCCTCTCCGTAGAAATCCAGGCGCAGGTGAATGCCGAACCGGTCCCGAAGAGGCGTCGAAACGAGCCCAAGCCTGGTGGTCGCGCCGATGAGGGTAAATGGTTGCAGCGCGATGCGGACCGCCCTTGCGGCGGGCCCTTCCCCAAGGATGAGATCGAGTTCGTAATCCTCCAGCGCCGGATAGAGGGTCTCCTCGACGGCGGGGCCCAGTCGGTGGATCTCGTCGATGAACAGAACATCGCGGGACTCGAGATTCGTAAGCACCGAGGCAAGGTCGCCGGCCCGGACCAGGGCCGGGCCGGAAGTGATCCGGATGTTCACGCCAAGTTCTGCCGCAACGATATGCCCCAAGGTTGTCTTTCCGAGTCCCGGCGGACCGTGGAATAGTGTGTGGTCCATCGCTCTTCCCCGCCGCCGGGCGGCGTGGATGAAGGTATGGAGATTCCGCCGGAGAAGTTGCTGGCCAACAAAATCCTGCAGCCGGCGTGGACGCACCGATGCCGCCGCGTCCTCCGGAGCGAACTCCGGCCGGAGCACGGATTCTCCAGCTTCATCAGACATTCTGACGCCCAAGCCACCGGAGGGAGCCAAGTATCACTGCTTCAATCGCCTCGGCGGGCGCCTCGTCCATGGTTGCGCGTACAGCGGCCAGAGCCGCTTCAGCCGAGTACCCGAGGCCTGTGAGCGCCAAGACGGCATCAGACTGCACGCCCGCAGCGGAGGAGCCCTGCCGCACCGCCGACGGCGCGGGAGCCTTGCCCTTCAACTCCATGACAACGCGCTCGGCAATCCGCTTTCCGATTCCGGGTGCCCGCTGCACCGCCTTCGAATCGCTGATGGCAACTGCGTCGGCGAGTTCGTCCACTCCGAGTGTGCCCAGGATCGACAGTGCGCCCCTGGCGCCAACATGGTGCACGCCGCAAAGAAGGCGGAACCAGTCCCGTTCCCGCGCATCGCTGAATCCGTAGAGGCGCAGCATCTCGTTCCGCATCTGCATGTCGGTGTAAATCCGCGCAGCCGTCCCCGCGGCCGGCAGGCGCGCGAGGGCTCGGCCATGGCAATGAACCTCGTATCCGACACCGCCCACATCCATGACCACGCATTCCGACTGGATCTCCAACACAATTCCGGAGAGCATCCCGATCATCGGTCCACCCTTGCACCGGCCTCGCGGCGCGCCACGCGTCCAGACAGAGCGCCAAGCACTCCGCCCGACTGGCTGGAGTGGCAGATGGCAACCGCAAGCGCATCGGCCGCATGCTCGCCGGCCAGCGCAACGCCCGGAAGCAAAGCCTTGACCATATAGGCGATCTGCCGCTTGTCCGCGTGCCCGGAACCGGTCACCGTCCGCTTCACCGCGTTCGGCGCATATTCGGATAGCGGGACGCCTGCCCCCGCCGCAACAAGCAGCGCGACCGCCCGGGCGTGGCCAAGCAACAGCGCGACCCGTGCATTTCGGTGCACGAAACCCTCCTCGACCGCCGCTTCACTCGGCGCGTGCTCCTGGACAACCGCTTCCAGTTGCCTCTGCAGTGAAAACAGCCGTTCGCCGAGCGTTCCCTTGCCACTCGCGCATTCCCCGTTCGCGATGTGCCGCAGCCGGCTTCCCTCCGCCTCGACGAGCCCCCAGCCCGTCGTCACCAGACCGGGGTCAAGGCCCAGAATTCGCCGGACTTGAGCCACGGGCGTTGCACCCTCACCCGCGATCCTGCGCTTGCGGAACCACACAACGTACGCCCGTACTCCCCAGACCGCAATATCCCCCGGGATTCTTGGCGAGATACTGCTGGTGATAGCCTTCCGCATAGTGGAATTCCGGCCAGCCAGCGATTTCGGTGGCGACCGGCCCCAATCCCGCCGCCGCGAGACCGGCGCCGTAGTGCTCTCGGCTCGACTCCGCTTCCGCGCGCTGGCTGGCATCGCGAGCGAAGATCACACTACGATACTGGGTTCCGATGTCGTTGCCCTGCCGGTTCACCTGCGTGGGATCGTGCCCCTCCCAGAACACCTTGAGAATTTCCGGATACGAGACCGCGACCGGATCAAAGACCACGAGGACGACCTCCGCATGACCCGTCCGGCCAGAGCAAACTGCACGGTAGGAAGGGTTCGGGGTTGTTCCTCCGGCATAGCCCACGCCCGTCACCCAGACGCCCGGCAGGGTCCAGAACAGCCGCTCAGCGCCCCAGAAACACCCCAATCCGAGGATTGCCTGGACGCAATGGTCGGGAAATGGCGGTCGCAGACCGCGTCCGCTCACGAAATGCACTTCTCCCGCCAAGTGGGAACCGTGATCCGATCCGCTCTGCGGGCGGAGGATTTTTCTTGCGTAATCAAACATTTTAACCTCTGGCGTGCTGCGGCCTAGACCACAGCATCTCCTTGATGCGTTGCTTTTTGCCTCTATATCGTGTTGCGCATCGATATGTCGCCATGAATCTAGCGCATTTCGAATCGGCACGGAACCAATACACCGCAGTTCGGTTCGCCACGCGCCGTGGCCTGCCGATCCAGATCCGCCAGGCGGCGATTCCCCCGCGCGCACACCGGGCACGACTCAGGGCACGTCGCAACCCGGACGAGCACGGAAAGAGCGCTCCCGACAGGCCATGTGGCCGGGCGTGCTGTCCGGAGCCTTTCGCATGCTCTGGTGCCACGAATCTGGCCCGCACGGATTCCGGGTTGCCCTCATTTGACTTTCCACAAGCCTGCGCCCACAATTAAGCTTTGGCGGTTCAGGGGAACCGCGCGTGATCGCCGACTCTTCCCGACAAGGGACGGCACAGGGATGGCCCACACCATGCGGATCAATTCCACCGATGAAATCGAGGCAGCGAGAGCCGAACTTGCCGGGCAATACGACCTTGCGCCAAGCGACCGCGCCTTTGCGGACACGGAGCACGCATTTCGGCTGTCGCGCACCGTCATACCGATGGCGGACTGGATGCGGCACGCACCCTATGTGCGGGAAATCCGGCGGCTCAAGGAAGAGCGCGATGCCGTCATCCTTGCCCACAACTACATGACCCCGGAGATCTACCACGGGGTGGCGGACTTCGTCGGCGACAGCCTGCAGCTGGCTATCGAGGCGTCCCGGTCCCCACACTCGGTGATCGTGCAGTGCGGCGTGCATTTCATGGCCGAGACATCGAAAATTCTGAGTCCGGAAAAGACGGTGCTGATTCCGGACCGCCGTGCCGGATGCTCTCTCGCAAGTTCAATCACCGCTGACGATATCGAGCGCCTCCGCGCGGCCAATCCGGGCGCGCCCGTCGTCACCTACGTCAACACCACAGCGGAAGTGAAAGCGGCGTCCGACATTTGCTGCACCTCGGCCAATGCCCTCGACATTGTCGAGGCGATGGATTCCGATACGGTCATCATGACGCCCGATGGGTTCCTCGCACAGAATGTGGCGCCCCAGACCAGGAAACGCATCGTGTATTGGGAGGGCACCTGCGAGGTGCATGAACGGTTCACGGCAGACGAGATCAAGGCTTATCGGGAGGACAACCCCGACATCAAGGTTCTCGCCCACCCGGAGTGCTCTCCGGAAGTTGTTGCCGAGGCGGACTTTACCGGCTCGACATCCGGCATGATCAACTGGGTGCGCACAAGACGTCCGCCCAAGGTGGTCATGGTCACGGAATGTTCGATGTCGGACAATGTCTCCGCGGAGATTCCCGAAACGGAATTCGTTCGCCCCTGCAACATGTGCCCGCACATGAAGCGGATCACGCTGGAGAACATCCTCTGGTCGTTGCACACCATGTCCGAGGAAGTGGAAGTGGATACCCAGGTAGCGGAGCGGGCCCGGATTGCCGTGAAGCGCATGATCGAATACTCCTCGCCACGAAACTGAACGCCATTGTGACGCCCCCCCCCGTTTCCGCGGCATGACTCGCGTCGAATCAATTCCGGTCGAGGGAGCCCTGATCCTGGGTGCCGGACTTGCCGGCCTGTTCGCTGCTCTCAAGCTCTCGCCCCGGCCGGTAACCGTCCTGTCTCCCGATCCGGTGGGCAGCGGCGCGTCTTCGGCATGGGCGCAGGCAGGAATTGCGGCCGCCGTCGGCACCGATGATACTCCTGAACTCCATGCCGAAGACACGGTCGCGGTCGGCGCCGGCCTCGTGGATGACACGCTAGCGCTTGAGGTGGCGAAGGAAGCAGCCAGCCGCCTTGACGATCTCGCCCGGCTGGGAGTCCGCTTCGACCGAACGCCAGACGGGCGCTTTGTTCTTTCCAAGGAAGCGGGACACCGTGCTGCACGGGTCGCGGGCAGCGGTTTCGACGGCGCCGGCCAGGAGATCATGCGCGCTCTTTCGGTGGCGGCGCGGGAAATTTCCTCTGTACGCATCATCGAAGGGGCGGTCGCCCATTCCCTCGCAATCCGGGATGGGCACGCAATCGGGGCCCATGCCATCCTCTCGGACGGCACCCCCATTCTGCTGCTCGCCCGATCAACGATCCTCGCCTCCGGGGGGCTCTGCGGCCTCTACGGGGTATGCACCTCTCCACCGCGACTCCGAGGCCAGGCGCTCGCCATGGCTGCGCGCGCCGGGGCGGTGATCGCCGACGCCGAGTTTGTCCAGTTCCACCCGACTGCAATCGACGTCGGACGCGACCCCATGCCCTTGGCGAGCGAGTCGCTCCGGGGAGCCGGCGCGATCCTGATCGACGGCGACGGGCAGCGGTTCATGATCGGCCAGCATCCAGACGCCGAACTTGCGCCTCGCGACGTGGTGGCCCGCGCAATCTTTCACGTACGCGCCGAGGGCAGGTCCGCCTTCCTCGACTCTCGTCTGGTTTTTGCCGGCAACGCGGATGCATTCCCCAACGTCGCTCTCTCCTGCCGCTCGGCCGGAATCGATCCCGCCCGCGATCCCATTCCGGTAACTCCCGCGGCGCATTTCCATATCGGCGGCGTCCGGACTGACAGCGACGGAAGAACGTCCGTACCAGGACTATTCGCATGCGGCGAAGCCGCCGCGACCGGGCTCCATGGCGGCAACCGACTGGGATCCAACAGCCTTCTTGAGGCCTGCGTGTTCGCCAGCCGCATTGCACGGCAGGTGGCCGGCCTCCCAGTTGCTCCTCCAACCCGGCAGACCGGCCTGGAGGAAGCGCCTCCATTGGGACCGCCCCCTGACAGCATCGACGTGCGCACGCTCCGGAGGCTGATGTCGGCCCAAGTCGGTGTCGTCCGCGATGAGGAGGGGCTGACGGGCGCACTCCGACAAATTGCTGCGCTCCGCCGGACCACCGATTCGCGCTCATTCAAGGCCATGGCCGATTCGGCCACGCTGATCGCCGCGGCAGGTATCCGGCGGCGCGAGAGCCGGGGCGCCCATTTTCGGAGCGACTATCCGAATGCTGTCGAGGCCTGTGCCGCGCGGAATGAAATCACGTTGGACGAGGCGGAACGCATCCGCGCGGAAGTCGAGAAATGACCACTGGCGGGACACTTTCGGGATGCCGTGCTCTGCTTGCGCCGCTTCCCGTCGCGGCGTACGAGCCGATCGTCCGGGCAGCATTGGCGGAAGATCTCGGCGAGGCTGGCGACATTACCTCCGCGGCGCTGCTGCCACGGGAACAAGATGCCGAAGCGGTGCTGCGCTCCCGTGATGCTGGAGTCGCCGCCGGTGTCGAGGCAGCCCGGCTCGCGTTCCGACTCGCAGGACCGGCACTGCAGGTCGTCGTCCGGCGCAACGACGGATTGCTGCTCGAAACGGGTGACGTGATTCTTGCTGTCCGAGGATCCGCCGCAGCGATCCTGGCCGCCGAGCGCACAGCCCTCAACCTCGCGCAGCGCCTTTCGGGCATCGCGACAGGCACGCATCGCATCGTCGAGGCCATCGTGCACACCCGTGCCCGGGTCCTGTGCACGCGGAAGACTACGCCCGGCCTCCGCGCCCTGGAAAAGCACGCAGTGCGCGCGGGTGGCGGAACGAATCACCGTTTCGGACTGCATGACGGTTTTCTGATCAAGGACAACCACATCGCCGCCCTCAACGGCGACATAGCGGCTGCGCTCCAACGCGCCCGGGAAGCGGCCGGACCCATGCGGTCCGTTCAAATCGAAGTCGACACGCTCCAACAACTGGAAACGGTGCTGCACTCTGCACTGCCGGACGCGGTATTGCTGGACAACATGGGCCCCGACATGCTGCGCGAAGCCGTCCGGATCACGGACGGGCGTTTCACCCTGGAAGCCTCCGGCGGCATCGAACCCGGCAATGCCGCTGAGGTGGCCGAGACCGGTGTGGATTTCATCTCAAGCGGCTGGATCACGCACTCCGCTCCCGCGCTCAACCTGGGACTGGATTTCTCCTAGCCGCTCGGGCTGCGCCCGGAGACTCCTGCTGGGTTACCGCCTGCGATAGAAGATGTGCTGATCAACGCGCGCGACCCGCTGGAGATTCCGCGTCCAGTTGGGCGACACGTAGTCAGCGTGGTAATACGTCGCCCCCATCGTCAGGTTGCTTTTCTCCCCACGCAGCATGTTCCAGGCCATGGCCCGGATCCGCGCCAGGCGGTCGCGGTCGCCAAACGCTTCCGGAGCGCCATCGCAATAGTAGGAAAACTGGCACCGGTGGAGTTCCGGATTGGCGGGATTGTATCCCTGATGCACTACGCCACATACATCGCCCGGAAATCCCGGATCCGCACGGCGGTTCAAGATGACCTCCGCGACAGCACGCTGCCCGTGTGATCCCTCGCCCCGGGCTTCGAAATACACGGCTTCCGCCAGGCATTCGAGTTCGGCCTCGTCGACTCCGGCCGGCAGCGCGTCGATCACGACGGGAAAGCGCAGCGCCTGCGCAACGCCGACAGGAACCTGCGCCAGTAGCAGTCCGGCAGCGCAGAGCCACCAGAATGGCACGGCACCCATGCGCGCTACCGTGGCGGACCAGCGCCACCGGCGACTTCCTTCCTCCATACCCTACTCCAGCATTTCCGAATCCCTGCAGCGCAAGTCCCCTGCGCCAGCACGCAAGAATCGCGTGGCCGCGCGCAAACTTCAATCCCCGTCCGATCGGTTTGCCCTCGCATTCCTCTGGCGCCGCGATTTCCGTCGGTGCGCCACTACTTGCCGCTTCCGGTCCAGCCCACCCATCGCAGCGCGAGCCCGAACGCTGCCCTGCCGGCAGGATCGGCAACCCGCCAGCACAATGCGGCCAAACCACGAAGCCCTGCTGCGGAGGGGCTCGTGCGAGCACCCGTGGTCCGAAATATTCCGTCGGAGAAGAACCGCCGGCGAACTCGGGGGACCCGGCTCTTCGGACAGTTCGCCCCGGTTCCGCCAAGGCGGACAGATCCTCCCGCGCAGCAGCGCAGGGCTAAGCCGATATCAGGATTCCAGCCGCTTTCGAATCGTCAACCGATTCCGGTCGCGGATGCGAACATAATTAACATCGTCCATTGTGGACTGAACAAGATAGATGCCCAGTCCGCCGACCACGCGGTCCTCCATTCGCAGCCTTGGATCGACTGCGGGCCCCTGCCGGGTCACGTCGAACTCGACCCCGGAATCCTCCACAACGATCTCGACCTCGCCTTTGTTGAAGGACAGGCAGACTTCGACCTCATGCCTGCCCCCTTCTGGAAATGCGTAGTTTACGATGTTTGTGAAGATCTCGTCCAGGACAAGTTCAAACCGTGAAGCCTGCTGGGGCTGAATTCCCACTTCCTTGCAAAAGGTATCCATTTCGGCAACGAGCCGCCGCAGTTCGCTGATGTCGTTGCTCAGAGCGACGCGGTGGACCACATGCCGGTCTTCCGGTGCCTCGCGTCCGAGAACGACGATCGTGATATCGTCCGCCTGCTCCGCCTGCCCGGCGAACGTCTCGACATCCCTGACAACTTGCTCGATAGTATCACCCGGCCCGCCGGAACCGATGGCCCGGAGCGAATCCTGCATCCGCTTGTCGCCGAATTCCTCGTCATCGAGATTCACTGCTTCATTCACACCGTCCGTATAGAAGAAGAGCTTGCCCCCCAGCGGCACCTCGATCGTATTCTCCTTGTATTTGAGGCCCTTGAACATGGAGAGCACGACTCCGTTGGTGAGTGGCAGGGTTTCCACCTCGCCGCGAGCCACAAGGCAAGGCGGATTGTGTCCGCCATTGGCGTAGGTCAGAACGCCTGTCCGGAGATCGAACACGCCGTAGAAGACAGTGACAAATATTTCTTCCCGGGTCGAGTCCACGAGCATGTCGTTCACGGCCTCAAGGCACTCCCCCGGGGAAAGTGCGGCATGCGTGGCATTGGCCCGGATCAGGGTTCGGGTAACAGCCATGAACAGAGCAGCCGGAACGCCCTTTCCGGCAACATCCGCGATCACGATGCCGATTCGGTGCTCGTCCAGGGTGAAGAAATCATAGAAATCGCCGCCCACATTCTTGGCCGCCTTCATGATCGCCCGGATGCGGACATTGCCGGCCGAAAATCGGTCGCCAGGCAGGAAGGACAACTGAACGCGTTTCGCAATATCCAGGTCATGCCGGAGAGCGAAATAGGCCACCTTCGTCTTCAACGCCGCCTGCAGGTCATTCACAAGCTTGGTCAGCCGCTCCTGCTGCGCCGACACCCGGCTTGTCATTCGCTCGAACGCCAGTCCCATGAGCTGGAGCCCGTCCGCCGCTCCCTCGGCAGCATCCGCGTCGCCGCTCTCAGTCACCATCTTCCGCGCCTGGCGCTCCACCGCGGCAAGATCCTCAAGGACGTCGACCCTGGCGCCCTTTGACAGGGTTCCGGCGAGGCGTGTCATCTCCTGGCGGATGAATCGCTCCTGCTGGCGGCGCCTGCGCTCCTGCAGCCTCCGTTGGCGCACCACCTGCATGGTCTGCCTTCGGAAGATGTTGATGGCTCTGGCTATCTGCCCAATTTCATCTCGTCCCTTCTCTCCCTCCACCGGTACGGTCAAGTGCGTGTCGCCCCGGCTGAGCGCATCAAGCACCTCGATGCAGGCTGTGAGAGGAGAGAGTAGCCGGTGCATGTAGAAGGAAAGGAAAGACAGCGCGCCCACCAGGAACAGAGCGATGGCGCCGAAGCTGAACAAGCCGACCCGTTGGCTATCCAGATAGGCCGCTGTCGTGTCCTGCACGACCGCGAGATATGCCACGAGATTGCCAAGATCCGCCCTCAAGGGAAGGCTGGTGACGGCATACACGCGGTCATCAGCCTCTACAACCGCAGTGGAGCCACTCTCCAGCGCGAGATCCGCCCTGATCTTGGGCCAAAGATCCGGCGTAGTGCCCTCGAGTAGCCGCCCGCGCCGGTTGACGATCAGCGCTTCCGCGCCGGTGCCGCTGCGAAACTCCTCGAGGACCGCCCGGATATCCCGTCCGTAGACAACGAGGGCCTGAACCCCACCGGCCGGTTCGAGCACCGGCACGGCGTACGAAACGGTCACGTTGCGCGAGGCATCGTTGCCAATGCCGCCACCGCCCCGACGCTCCTCGATCATCCCCTGCACGGTACGCTCGCTAAGCGACACGTCCGGTTCGAAGGACGGAAAGCTCGAATACAGCACGGCGCCGGTGTGATCGACGATGTCGAGCCGGGTCGCAGCGCCCGCCTCCTCCAATCGGGAGAACACGCTCTCGGCAGCATCCACCACCCTGCCGATGTCGCCGCTTGAGAGCGCGAGGCGGAGCGGTTCGTCGTCTGCGGCAATGTGCGACTGGTCGCTCAGCCGTTGCACGTTGCTCGCGACAATGCTGGTCCACAGTGACTGGTTGCCGGCAACGGCGGCGCGAGAAAGTTCCTCGCGAAGCACGTCCTCCCGCACAAGGGCGGTGACGGCAAGTCCACCCATGATGATGAGCACAAAGATCAGCACAATCAGGTTGATTCTGCCACGAAGTCCCATCGGCCTACTCCACGATCTCGGCCACGGGCAGCAGGTTCATCGGCGGATACAGGCCCAGCCTATGGGCAACCGGCATGCGCAAGAGGAGGGTAAACCGGGAGAGCGAAATGACCGGCAACTCCTCCAGCTTCGCTCCCTCAACCAGGATTCGCTCGGCCTGGCGGCCCGCCAGTTTGCCAACAAGAAAATATCGGCTGATCAGTCCGAGCAATGCCTTCGATTGCTCGAATCCGAACTCGGTCCCCGCGAAGCTCGGTATGCCGTTGTCGAGGGCCTCCTCCGTAACGACTTCCGAATTGATGCTGATGAAAGAATCCGGTCCGATATACAGGAAGTCAACTTCCTTCAGGCTGAGTTCCCGCACCAGGTCCGGAAGCGTGTCCGGGTCGGGGCGTCCCTCGTCGTCCAGCGGAACCGGCAGCTGCACGAGATCGAAGCCCATCTCTTCCGAGGCTGCGCGCATTCCCTCGACGTTTATCAGGGAGTTCTGCTCCAGCGGGTTGTAGATCATGCCAAAGCGCTTCACGGGCCGGTAGGCGAGAATGGCGTCGATCTGGCTGCGCAGCGGCGGCAGATACGCAGTGCCGGACAGCGGGCGGCCCGGATCCTCCAGGCTCGCGACCAGCCCGGCCTGAATCGGATAGGCGACGAGGGAGAAGATCCCGGGAATCTCCGTGATGTGCTTGCCTGGCTCGACACCGGTACCGGAGCCAAAGATGCCCAAACCGGTGGAAGTGCCCCAGGTATGCACGAGATCCGGCTCCGCAGCGCGAATCTCCGCCAGCACCTCCGGGATCCTGGAGCGATCCCGGGCCAGGTCGAGAATCGTGACATTGGCCCGGATTCCCCGCTCTCGAAGATAGGATTGGAAGCCGCGCTCGACATCGGTTTCGCCGCGCCACACCACCATGTAGATGTCGAATGTCTCCCCGTCAGCCCCGTCGCCCTGCTGACCCGCAACGGGACCCGCGAGGAGAAGCACAGCCGCTACGGCGCCCAGGAGGAGAGTGCGAAGGGCACGATTCATGACGCGGCGCGCCTCGACCGAGGAACAATTTCGGTAACCACGTACAGGATTCCGAGGAGCAGGGCCCCGGCGCCGACCGCGGCAAGGGCAACCGAGAAACCGTATGCCGCCACCAGGGCGGCCACGACGATCGCGCCGAGAGCGGTGCCAATTCGCTCGAATGTCCGGAATACGCCGATGATGGTGCCGACACCCATCCCGACCTCCGGCCCAACCTCCTCGGCAATTTCCTGCACGGAAGCAAGCTGCGGCGCGGTCAGGAGCGCATGGCCTAGGCCCAGAACGCCGACTCCTGCCAGAACCAGAGCGCTGCTCTCCTGCACAGCTGGAATGACGCAGCCGGCGGCCGCGATCAGCCCCCCCGCCGCAATAAACAGATCAGTGCGCTTCGTAAGGTCCGCGAATCGGGCCGCCAGAGGAGATACGACAACGCAGGCGATCCCGTACACCATCATGATCCGGCCGGTTACCGACTGCGTATTTCCCAGTTCATACAGGTAGACCGGCACCAGATAGAAGAACACGCCCGCGAGCGCGACCTTGGCCGGCAGCGCCGAAAAGAACGTGATGGAGAAAAATCTGCGGTTCGACAGCAGGGCCGCCAACTTGCCAAATCCAGGAATTCCGCCGGCATGCTCGCCCGATTTCTGGTCCAGCGGCTCAGGATCCAGGGACAGGAACGCAATCGCCCCGGAAATCACTGCCAATCCACCCGACGCCATCAGCGTGTTCAGGTAGCCGAGCCGGTCGGCGAGGATGCCTCCGATAGCCGGTCCGCAAACGAATGCGGTAAACGCAGCGCCGGAAAAAATCGCCATCCCGGCCGCGCGGTGCGCAGGATCGGTGTTTTCAGCCACATACACCTGCGACGTAATGAAGATCACACCGTAGCCGAAACCGGAAATGACCCAGAATGTCAGTGCCACAAACATGTCAGTGGAGAGCGCGGTGCCAACGAAACCGATCGCGGAAGGGAACACGCCAGCAAGGAACAGGCTTCGGGGCGATATCCTCTCCGTCATGGCCCCGGCCACGGGCGTCACGATCAGTACGGCCAGCATGAATCCGGAGATCGGAAGGCCAATGAAGAGTTCCCGGCTCAGCCCTGCCACCGGCTCGTAGACCCGGTCGAATACCAGTGGGAGGAAGGGCCGGGAGAGCTCCTGCGACACCATGAAGAAGAAGAATGCAATTCGCACGTCGAACGGCGAGCGGAACTCCCGGACCTGCTCCATGCCGACGTCGACAAATTTCAGCTTTCCGCGCACTCGCTCGACCGCTTCCAGAATTCGCGTTCGGACACTGCGGTCCAACTGTTCGGCCCGCACTTCCTCCGCCTCCCGGGCAAACTCCCCGAATTCGCCGTTGAGCCGTCGTACGGAGGCGTTGTAGGAAGCGACGATCCGGCCGATCTCATTCTGGCCCCGGATTCCCATGAAGCGGGTGAAATCCCCCTTCCCGGCGGCCTCGAGCGACTGCCGTACGAACCGCATCGGCGCAGACAACCTCGCCAGTCCGAAGACGAGCAGGAATTCAATCCCGATCAGGAGTGAAACAAAAAGCACCGTGACAACTTCGAATCGGAGATCGAGCAGCACCGATGGCGCCTCGCTGCCCTTCATTCCGACCAGCACGTTGGCTACAAGCTCCTCATTCGCAAGGACTGGAACCGTCAGTTCCTGCATCGCGGAATCGTCCGGGCCATCCGTTGCCAACCCGGCGGTGTCGGAGTACAGCACCGCTCCACTCAGTGTCGCCACGCGCAGATGCGCCAGCGACGGATTGCCCTCGATCCAGCCGTCGAGAAACGCCTCCATCCCGACAAGGCTGCCGAGCGGAATGCCAAGCTCGACGGCCCGGCTGATCTGGGCTGCAGCCAACTCGCCCGAGATGCGCGCCTTGCCCTCGACCTCCGGAATCAGCGTCTGCTCGAACGACCGCGCTGACAGGAACGAAATCGCGGTCTGGCCAGCGAGTAGCAGAATCGCGATGGCAACCACGAGGCGGACCACGACGGTCCGCGAAATGTCATCAACGCCCGCACCCGGCCGGAATGACGCTTTCCGCCGCATCATCGCTCCTTCGGCCCCGGAATGCTTATCTCGGCACCCTCTTCAATTTCGCGAATCTCGGCCTTCGCCGCTTCGATAGCGTCGTGGACCGCCTTCACCCTCGACGCGAACTGCCTTGGAACTTCGAATATCTTCTCGAACGAGGATCTTGAACTGGAGCGACCTTCCGAAATCAACTGCTGCGTGATCACGAGCAGATCGCGAACTCTGCGGGTCAACTGGTAGCTCAGCCAGGCTCCGAGAGTCGCAAACACCAGAACAACGACAATGGAGGTGATCCCGATCCGAACCGCCATATCCTCGATTCTGGCATCGAAAGCGGCCCGCGAATAGCGAAGCGCCAGGGATCCGACGTCCAGACCCAACGCATCGCGGACGCGCAGCCCCACGACCTTCGCATCCCGTTCCTCACGGGTCCAGAACGGGTCGTCACCCACATCCCATTCCGCCGCCCATTCCTCGGAGACCAGGTCGCCCAGCAGGGTTTCGTCGGAGCTGTAGAAAATGTTGGCTTTGGCGTCGAAGAATTCCACGGAAAGTATTTGCGGATCCCGGTCAAGAGTGGCCTGAATGGATCGATTCACTCCTGGCAGGGCGTCCAGCGGCAGTCCGATGGCGAGCGAAGCTTCCATCGAATCCCGGATGCCATCCAGAACCAGCACCATCTTGTCCCGCAGGAAATCGTTGGAGAAGCTGCGAAGCTGGTGAAGGCTCAGAATTCCGGTCATGGCGACCGCGACGGAGAGGATGAATACAATTGTCAGCGCTGCTCGAACGGGCAAACTAAGTCGCATTCCGACCGGCTCCCCTCCCCGCACATGCGTGCGCAGCAGACCTGTAGCCGCAACTGCCACCCATGTGCATCAGAACCCGTAAGTGATTCAAATGCACGGACACCGTAATATAACACAATGTTCACGCACCATACCAGATCAACGTGAACATGACCCTTGAGCGGCCCGACGGAGCCTCTTGCTTGCTTCTCAAGTCTGGCGTTTTTACCCGGTCGGACCCGAGTGGGATTCTGGCAAAGTCCGCAACCGCAAGGCAGAAAGCTCGATGTCTCGTTCCCGCGGGAACGCTGACCGAAGGTTCTGTCTCTGGTTTCCGGTGTGAACCACGCAACAGGAAGCGCATTGCGGAATTCAGCCGCTCGCCGCGTAGCGACCGGTTACGCCGGCGTTCACGCCGGCGGTCCGAGCCTGGCGGTCCCGCGTCCACGAACTGCGACACGTCCGGGCGGAACCTGTTCGGCTCTCTTGCGGACGGACGGTTGCCGGGCCGCGGTCCGCCGGATGCGGTCTGCGAAGCATCGTCGGCCCGAATCCGCGGACCCCGGTTCGTAGGGAAAAGGGAGCCGCCCCCGGGCGCTTCAGGATCCCGCCACGGCCCACCCACATCCCTTCCCTCGCATTCCGTTGCCGCGGCAAGAAGGAAATTCGGGAACGGGGGCCTTTCGGGGCGGACGCAGGCATCTGAGGGACTTGCAAAAGTCGAGCGCGCAAGAAGCGAGCCTGAATCTTACGGTTCTGCTTCCTGGAGCCGCCCTCCGTACAGCGCAAGCGCTGTCCGGAGGGTCTTCTACTCCTGCATGTAACGCGCTGCGGAAGCCGCGGGAGCGCCTTGCGCCGTCCCACCCGCTGCCGCGGTTCCTGCGAAGATGCGCAGGCCGCGACACAGCACGTTTCTGGCCGCGTTCTCGTCGCGGTCCAGCTCGAGGCCGCACACGCCGCACTGGTGGGTCCGCTCGGACAGCGCCTTCGGAACCTTCGTTCCGCAGCGCGAGCATTCCTGCGATGTGCCAGCCGGGGGAACCTCGACGAATGGAATGCCGGCGCTTTCAGCCTTGCATTTCAGAATGTCGAGGAATTCCCGCCAACCCTGCTCCGAAATCGCCCGGTTCAAGCCTCGCTTTCCCGGGCCCCTACGGAGCATGTTTCCGATTTTCAGCGCTTCCACCGCAATGAAATCGTAGGTCCTGACGATCCAGTCCGCGTGGCGGTGGAGTTCCTGCCGCCCCGCGTCCGCCATCCGCTCATGGGCCCGTGCAAGCGCTGCCTTCTTCTTCCCGCGTTGAATCCACGAAAGGAAGACCGGACGCTTGCGCAGTACGGAAGGCAGCTCCTGGGAGCAGAACCGTAATAATCAGGCTCGCTTCGCGCGCGCTGGAGTCTTAACGAGTCCCGCGTCAAGCGGATACTTCCCAGCATCGATGGCTTTCGCGTCGAACGGGCATTGCCCGTAATCCAGTCCGCGTGCAGGGTCTCGCGTGCCCAGGACCCGCGCCGAACGGGTTCGCGCGGGCCAGGACACATCGCGGTCCCGGCCCTCGATTTGGAGTGCGCCGAGCCGTGCCAGACCGGGCGCGCCAGGCTTCCTCGCCGTCCGAGAGTGCCCCGCCAAACGCGGGAGGAAACATCGAAGGCGGGTGCCGCAGCCCGAATCGCAGTCTGTTGTTGCACGCCTCCTGCACCGAAGCTACATTCCGGCGTGCGGGGCGGCAGCCGCCTCCGCGGTATTGGCAGATAGAAGGGACCAGATCCGATGTTCAAGAAGCGCGATGGTGATCTCGAAGTCGAAGAGCCCTCCTTCGGGTCAAGGGTGAGCGCTCCGACCAGCAACCCGTCGCCTGCCGATACCCCGGAAGACGAGACTTCGGTGGTCGGCTATTCCCTTGAAGCAGAAGGAAAGCTGATCACTGACAAGAATTTGCGCGTTAACGGCAGGGTCAAGGGTGATATCCGGGCGAAGGCGGTAACCGTCGGCCAGCATGCGACCGTCGAGGGCAACATCGTTTCGAACGAGGTTGTGGTTTCGGGAACCGTCATTGGCGAAATCCGGGCAGTGCATGTCCGCCTGTGCAACACCGCTGTGGTCAGCGGGGAAATCATGCACAAGCTGTTTGCCATCGAGTCGGGAGCACAATTCGAAGGCAATGTGCGCCACTCGGCCCGGCCGCTGGACGGGGACGAGCCCGTGCCTTGGAACATGGGGGATGACGAGGGAATCGAGGAAGACGGTTCGGAACTTCCGGAACCGGCCGACGATCGCGGCTCTCCCGCTACTGACGACACGGCTTGGTAGGACGCCCATCCGGTCCCTTGGGACCGGAGACATCTCACTTCGCCGTGCAGATGGTGTGCCCGGGCTGAGTTGGACCTCAAGCTCGGGTTGCGTTCCGTCCCGCTCCGAGCCCGATCAGTCCGGGGATCCCTCTCTGGCGCCTTCGGCCACGCGGCGAACGAGTTCCGCGGCCATGAACGAATCCAGATCCCCGTTCAACACCCCATCCGTATCCGAAGACATGCGGCCGGTCCGGGCATCCTTCACGAAACGGTGTGGTTGCAGGACGTACGACCGGATCTGGTGCCCCCAGCCGATGTCCGTTTTTTCCCCGCGCAGTTTCTGCTTTTCCTCATCCAGGCGCTGTCGCTCCAGGTCATAGAGGCGAGCCTTTAGCACCGCCATCGCTTGAACCCGGTTCTGGTGCTGGGATTTCTCCGACGACAGAGCCACAATCCCTGTCGGAAGGTGCGTGATCCGGACTGCGGAATCGGTCTTGTTCACGTGCTGCCCTCCGGCGCCGGAAGCCCGGAAGGTGTCGATGCGCAGGTCGCTGTCCTGTATATCGATCTCAATGGTATCGTCGATCACCGGCACAACGCCGACGCTGGCAAAGGACGTATGGCGCCGGCCCTGGCTGTCATACGGAGACATCCGCACCAGCCGATGCACACCAGCCTCGGTCTTCAGCCATCCGTATGCGTCATCTCCCTTTACACAAAGCGTTGTCGAGCGGATGCCGGCCTCGTCACCGGAGGTTTCCGCGACAGTCTCGACCGTATATCGACGCTGTTCCGACCAGCGCGAATACATCCGCGCAAGCATCCGAGCCCAATCGCAAGCCTCGGTGCCGCCCGCACCGGCGTTGATCTCCAGAAACGCGTCGTTCCCGTCCATTTCGCCGGACAGCAATGCTTCGAGTTCCTGCTTGCGCGCGCTCTGCCTCAGCACCGAGAGTTCGCGCTCAGCCTCATCCTCGATTTCCGCGTCCGCCTCCTCGGCCCCAAGTTCCGCGAGAGTCTCCCAATTCTCGAGCGCTTCCTCGATTTCCCGGCAGCCATCCACGGATCGCTCCAGTCGACGCTTCGCGCGCAGCACGGCTTGCGCTCGCTTGGGATCGGACCAGAGATCGGGCGACTCCGCCATCTTGTCGTAGCGGGCCATCCGCTCGGGGACGGACTCCCAGTCAAGACGCGCTCGCAGAAGTTCCAGGGATTGCCTGATTTCTGCCGAAATGGCGGCTATCTCGGCCCGCATGCCGGCTCCCCCCCAATAATTGTTCGCCTAATACAGCCCGCCCGTTCCTGACTGCAGTCGGGCCTCACCCTCGGTCGCGCCAACCGGTGGAACGCTTCCTGCACGGAATGCCTCCTCGATGATCCCGGCCGAGAGATGACCCTCCGCTACCCGAATCCCCGTTGCGTGCTCAACCGGAACAAATTCCAGCCCGGATGGCCTCCGGAACGCGCCACCACGCACTGCGGCGGGAAGCTCCCTCATGAACTCACCGACAACCGGTGCGCACAGGCGCCCGCCAAAACCCGATTGACCCAGCGAACGGGGAATATCGTAGCCGATAAAGCATCCGACGACGACCTTGGGTGTGAACCCGACAAACCACGCGTCCCGGTTCTGGTTCGTCGTCCCGGTCTTCCCGGCGACCGTCTGGCCCTCGATTGCGGCCGCGCGTCCCGACCCGCGCTCGACGACGCCCTGCAGCATCCAGGTGATCTGGAACGCCGTCACCGGATCCAGGACCTCGTCTCCCTCGCCCGGAACATAGGGTTCCTCCTGGCCGATCCAATTGTCTGCCGCGCAGCCGACGCAGGGCCGGTCGTCGCGCCGGTAGATGGTGCCGCCGCGCCGGTCCTGCACCCGGTCGACCAGCACGCTCTCCACCCGCTTCCCGCCATTGGCAAACACGGCATAGGCCTGCACCAGCCGCTCCAGAGTGGTTTCCCCGGCGCCGAGGGCGTACGACAGAAGTGGAGGCATGTCCTCGTACACACCGAGACGCCGGGCATATCCGGCCACCCTCTCGAGCCCGACATCCTGCGCCACGCGGACGGTCATGAGATTCCGCGATTCCTCAATGCCCCTCCTCAGCGGAGCCGGCCCCGCAAAGACTACTCGGTTCGAGTTCTCAGGCTCCCATTTCTCCAGGCCAGGCCCCTGCTCGAGCAGGAGGGGCGCATCCAGAACCTGTGTCGCGGGCGTGTAGCCATTGTCCAGCGCCGCGGCGTAAACCACCGGCTTGAACAGCGAGCCGGGCTGCCGCTCCGCCTGCGTGGCCCGGTTGAACGAACTCGACTGGTACGAGAATCCGCCCTGCATCGCCAGCACGCGTCCGGTGTACGGATCCATCGCAATCAACGCGCCCTGGACCTCGGGAACCTGGCGCAGCGTCCAGTAGCGCAAAAGGCTGCCGTCCTCCAGTTCCGCGTCGGGCAAGCTCGAGGGGGAGACAAGCACCACGTCGCCCGGCGACCATAGATCCTCCGGGGTTTGCGGCGGCGCTCCACGGCTGCCGTCATCCCGTCTGGGCCGCGCCCAGTCGGTCTCGTCGAAGCGTAGCCGGTGTACCAACCCGCCCCTGAAGCCCTCCACGCCAATCCGGGCGCCGTCGGCATCCACAACCAGGATCGCGGCGAGCCGCCACCCGGCGACATCGCGCGGCGCCTCGACAGCGGAGAGTACCTTTCGCCACTCCGCTTCCGAAAGTGCGCCGATCCCCTCGATCCTGGCGACCGGGCCCGCGTAGCCGTCCTGCCTGTCGATCTTCTCCAGCGCATCCTGCAGGAGCCGTTCCGCCCTGGCCTGCATCTCGAGCGACATGGTTGTCCGCACCGAGAGTCCGCCTTCATAAAGCTGATTCGCGCCAAACTCGCGCAACAACCTCCGGCGGACCTCTTCGACGAAATAGCCTCCGGCATGCGGGGATGCATCCTGATCGGATCCGAGCCGCGTACCGAGCGGCAGCGCGGCCGCGGCCTCCGCCTCCTCCCTGGAAACAAGGCCATCCTCGGCGAGGCGCGAGAGCACGTATTCCCGGCGCGCAAACGCACGGTCGGGGTGCCGAAGCGGATGATAGTTGTTCGGCCCTTTCGGCAGCGCCGCAAGATAGGCCGCCTCATGCAGCTCCAGTTCGTCCAGCGACTTTCCGAAATAGGTCACTGCGGCCGCCGCAACACCGTAGGCGCTCTGGCCGAGATAGATTTCGTTGAGGTAGAGCTCGAGGATCCGCGCCTTGTTCAGGGCGCGCCCGATCCGTACCGCGAGAATTCCTTCGCGGATCTTCCGGACAAGCGTCGCCTCTCGGGAGAGCAGCATGTTCTTCGCTACCTGCTGCGTGATGGTCGACGCTCCCTGCAGGCGGCGCCCCGCGGCGTAATTCTCCACGTTGCGGATCACGGCCTTGAGGATCCCGGCCGGATCCACGCCGGGATGAGAGTAGAAGTTCTTGTCCTCCGCACTGATGAAAGCCTGCTTGACCCGATCCGGAATTTCCTCGACGGCGGTGAAGACCCGGTTCTCCTTTGCGAACACTGCCACCGCTGCACCCTCGGCCGCATGCACCCGGGTCAGCACTCCCGGCTCATATGCGGCGAGAACCTCGTGATCCGGCAGATCGCGGGAATACCACCACACCACTGCGGCGACGGCCGCCGCTGACACGCCAGCGAGCGCCGCTCCAGCGATGATCAGCCATTTGATGAAACGCAACACGCCCGCTCCTCCGCCTCACTACTGGGCCCGGAACTGGCAAATTCGCACGGGCCTGCTGCAAGGCCCGCCTCCGGCCGGGGCACAGGCTCTCCGAGGCCGTCGCCTGGCACTTCTACATATAGTGCAGTGCGGCCGGAATTGCAGTACAACCGGGGGAGTCCCTGCCAAAATTCGAGGCGCGCTGGCCCGGTGCCCCGCTCGATACCGTCCCAGTCCCGGATCCGGCACCCTGGGCTCGGACTTCGCCATCGCCGCAAGGCCCGAACTGAACCGGAACCTGCCCTGCGCGACATCCACCGGCAATTGCGGCGGCGTGCAAGTCAGGACGGCATCCCCAACGTCCGTATCCCGTCCAATCCGCTGCTTCCGCACCAGTTCCGGGAGGCGCATCGGAGGACCGCAGCGAGAGGGAGGCTCCGAGCCGCCGGCCGCATGACCCGCGCCCACACAGATCGATGGGTCCCTGGAGAGGCTGCGCCCGCATACCTGCGCCCGGCACGCTCTTCCGCAGCGTCCCGAGCCGGGTATCATCGAACGCGGTGCGGCTTCAGGTGCGGACCCTGATCGCGCCTCCCCGGGCACGGGAGCCGCAGGAGACGACACATGGCCAGTATGGAACCGCTACTCATCGAGCATGACGGGCCCGTAGGCGTCATAACGCTGAACCGGCAGGAAAGGCGCAACGCGCTCTCGGAAAGCATGATCGAGTCTCTGCGCGACGCATTCCGGGCGATGGAAGCCGACTCGAGCGTTCGATCCATCGTCCTGCGTGCGAGCGGCCCGGCGTTTTGCGCAGGGCACGACCTCACCGAGATGAGCGCGTGGCGCGCTGCCCCGGACGGAGGTGCAGATGCCTTCACCGCCCTTTTCAGGAATTGCTCTGCGCTCATGAAGGGCATTGCCCGGCACCCCAAGCCCGTCATCGCCGAAGTTGACGGGCCCGCTTTCGCAGCCGGCTGCCAGTTGGTCGCATCCTGCGATCTCGCCTACGCCTCCGAGCGCGCAAGCTTTGCGACGCCAGGGGTGCGGATCGGACTCTTCTGTTCGACGCCCATGGTGGCGCTCTCGCGCAACCTCACCCGAAAGCATGCCATGGAGATGCTCCTGACAGGCGATTCGATGGATGCGCCGCGGGCAGCAGAGCTCGGCCTGGTGAACCGTTATGTGCCTTCCAACGCGTTGCGTGGCGAAGTCCAGACCATTGCCCAATCCATCGCGGAGCGCTCTCCCGCCGCAATCCGGTACGGAAAGCCGTCCTTCTACGACCAGCTGGAGATGGACCTGGATGGGGCCTACGAGAAAATGGGTCGCATAATGGCGGAGAACATGCTGGCAGGAGACGCAAAGGAAGGCATAGGCGCCTTCCTGGAGAAGCGGAAGCCATCCTGGCCGGACCTGGACTGATGTTGCCGGCGGGCCCGCCTCAGGCGGCGGGTGCCACAGGCTGCGCTGCCGCCCGCGCCCAAATGGTGAAGAGGAAGAGGGCCACCGCCCCCATTTGATGCGCCGAGGCATACGCCAGCGCGTCATCCAGACGGAGCGCAGTGATGCCGAGCATGGCCTGCGCGCCCACCGCGGCCAGGATCGCCACCCGGTATCCGGCGCCGGGGCCTGGCCGAAGCGCCAGTACGAGCGCAAGAGCCAGCGCAACATAGGCGATCGTCCGGTGGAGAAACTGCACCAATGCGTGATTCTCGAAGAGGTTGCGCCAGAGAGGTCGAAGATCGAACGCCTCGGGTGGCAGCACGGCGCCGTTCATCAGAGGCCAGTCGGTGTACACGCGGCCGGCACCAGTCCCCGCCACGAAGGCGCCCGCAATGACCTGCAGAAAGAGCACCGCGAGCAGCAGATCCAACGGGCTGCGGGATGGCAGCCGGCGGCGCAGGCGCATCGCAGCGTCGAGCAGAAGGCCCATAATGGCAAAGGCCAACCCGAGATGCACGGCCAGCCGGTACGGACTCACGTCAACCCTGTGCTCCAGTCCCGAGCGAACCATCCACCATCCGATCGCCCCCTGCAGCGCACCGAGAACGAGCAGGAGCAGGAGCCGCCCCCGGAAGGGCCGCGGAATGCGGCCCCGCAAGGCGAAGAAGAGCAGGGGTACGGCATAGGCCGCTCCGACCACCCGCCCCAGCAGCCGATGCGACCACTCCCACCAGAATATCCGGCGAAAGTCTCCAAGCTCCATCCAGGCGTTCTGCTCCCTGTACTCGGGGATCTGCCGGTAGAGGCGGAATGCCTCCTCCCAGCCCGCCTCGCTGAACGGAGGCAGTATTCCGCTCACGAGATCCCAGCGCACGATGGAAAGCCCGGAGCCGGTGAGCCGTGTCAGGCCGCCAAGCGCCACCATGGCTGCCACGAGCGTCAGGACAGCGTATAGCCAGAATTCGACTGCCCGGGACGAACCGCCGCCCGGCCGCGCCTCGCTCACGTTCCCCCGCTCCGCCGCAGCGCGCGGACAACCCCGCGCAGCATCCGAACTTCACTGTCGGTCAGGCGCTGCCGGACAAGAAGATTGCGAAGTTGCGCCACGGTGGAAGGCTTGCGCTCGAGAGGATGGAAATACCCCACCGAATCGAGCTCCGCCTCCAGATGGCCAATCAGCGCCGAAACATCGGAGCGACTTGCAATCTCCGTCTCGAAGCGGCCTCCACCCACGTCTCCCTCGCCCCCTGCCAGCCACCATTCATAAGCGACGACCAGTACTGCCTGGCCGAGATTGAGCGACGAGAAGCCCGGATGCGTCGGAATGCAGATTATCGCCTCGGACGCGGCGAGATCCGCGTTCCCAAGGCCGGCCCTCTCGCCACCAAACAGAACCGCGCTCCGGCTGCGCCCTTCCCGGCGCAGTTCCCGTGCCGCCTCCCGCGGCGCAAATTCGGGCCGCGGCAACTCCCGTGGCCGGGCCGTTGTCGCCAGCACCACCTGACGGTCGGCAACCGCCGCGGCCACGCTTGTATATGTCCTCGCGCCTTCCAGAATATGATCGGCACCGGACGCCATTGCCCGTGCTTCCGGATTGGGCCAACCATCCCGAGGCGCAACCAGGCGCAGATCTCGGAGCCCGAAATTGGCCATCGCGCGAGCGGCCGCTCCGATATTCCCGCCCAGTTGCGGCTCCACCAGCACAACGGCCGGGGGATCGAATCCGGACAGCGGTTCTGCACTGTGCATATGACCGGGTCCGCGTGCTGGAATGGCTCCGGCGCCGGATCCTTGGCGGTGCGGCGCGCCTGACGGTATCGTAGCGTAGTTGCCGAATCGTGGC
This sequence comes from Rhodobacterales bacterium, assembly GCA_965222665.1. GTDB lineage: Bacteria > Pseudomonadota > Alphaproteobacteria > Rhodobacterales > CAZPXZ01 > CAZPXZ01. The sequence goes on along the minus strand of CBDCUM010000012.1, from coordinate 758,248 downwards.
GCTTTCCGCCACCTCAACGCAACTGCAGCCGAGCATCATCCACTCGAAGGAGACGAAGCCAATGAACCGCATCAAGGTCGAGAATCCGGTCGTCGAACTCGACGGAGACGAGATGACGCGAATTATATGGCAGATGATCAAGGACAAGCTGATCCTACCGTATCTCGACCTTTCCACCGAGTATTTCGACCTCGGCATCCACGCGCGCGACCGGACCGGCGACGAAATCACCGTGGAAGCGGGGCGCGCGATTGCAAGGGCCGGCGTTGGCGTCAAGTGCGCCACGATCACACCGGACGAAACACGGGTAGAGGAATTCGGCCTCCAGAAGATGTGGCGAAGCCCGAACGGCACGATCCGCAATCTCCTCGGCGGCGTGATCTTCCGCGAGGCAATCATCTGCTCGAACATCCCCCGGCTCGTTCCTGGCTGGACCCAGCCGATCGTCATCGGCCGCCACGCCCATGCCGACCAGTACAAGGCCCAGGATTTCGTGGTGCCCGGCCCGGGACGCGTAACCATCACCTTCGAACCCACCGATGGCGGAGAGCCCATCGTCCGGGAAATCCACAATTTCGACGGACCCGGCGTCACGCTCGGCATGTACAACACCGATGCGTCCATCCGCGACTTCGCCCGTGCATCCCTCAACTATGGGCTGATCCGCGGCCTGCCCGTCTATCTCTCGACCAAGAACACGATTCTCAAGGCCTATGACGGCCGCTTCAAGGATATCTTCCAGGAAGTGTTCGATTCGGAGTTCGCGGAGCACTTCAAGGAGGCCGGACTCACCTACGAGCACCGGTTAATTGACGACATGGTCGCGGCGGCCATGAAATGGTCCGGTGGATTCGTCTGGGCGTGCAAGAACTATGACGGAGACGTGCAATCGGACACCGTGGCGCAGGGCTTCGGTTCCCTCGGATTGATGACCTCGGTCCTTCTTACGCCGGATGGTCGGACCGCGCTCGCGGAAGCGGCGCACGGGACCGTGACACGCCACTTCCGGCAGCATCAGGCCGGCAAGGCGACCTCAACCAATTCCACAGCCTCCATCTTCGCCTGGTCGCGTGCCCTTGCGCACCGGGCCAAGCTCGATGGCGACGAGGCACTCTCCCGCTTCTCGTCGGCGCTCGAGGCAGCGACGATTGGGGCGATTCAGGCCGGAGAAATGACGAAAGACCTGGCGTTGCTCGTCGGTCCCGACGCAAGGTGGCTCACGACGGAAGGCTTCCTGGATGCCGTCGCCCATCGTCTCTCCAGCGCGCTTCGAGCATAGTTGGAACTGGGGTCTCACCCCCCGGCAGACAGGGATTCCAGGCGGCGCTCGACGGCCGCGAGTGCGGCTTCCGCGGCGCCCGCATCGGGCCCACCTCCCTGCGCCAGATCCGGGCGTCCGCCGCCGCCCTTGCCGCCAAGCGCCTCCGCAGCCGCCCGAACCAGGTCCACCGCTGACAGGCGTGCCGTCAAGTCCTTGCTGACTCCCACCACTGCGCCTGCCTTGCCGCCGCTCTCGCCAACGAGCGCAATGACTCCGCTTGGCAGGCTTCGCCGGTGCACGTCCACCAGTCCGCGCAATTCCTTCGCAGGAACCCCCTGGATGCTGCGGGCGAGAAAGGGAACACCGTTCACAACCCGCGCCTCGGCCCCAGCGGCTCCCCCGCCGGACGCCAGCCGGCGCCGAAGCGCGGCGACCTCGTCTTCGAGCCTACGGCGCTCCGCCACGAGGCCGGCCACCCGCGCCTCCATCTCCGCCGGAGAGACACGCAGCGCAGCGGCGGCCTGTCGGACGGTCCGGTCGCGCTCCTGAAGGTAATCAAACGCCGCGGCTCCCGTCACTGCCTCGACGCGGCGGATTCCCGCAGCGACCGCGCCCTCTGCGACAAGCTTGAAGACACCGATCTCGCCAGTTCGCCGGACATGGGTGCCGCCGCAGAGTTCCACGGAATACGGCTCCCCGTTCTCCCGGCGCCCCATCGATACGACCCTCACTTCGTCGCCGTATTTCTCCCCGAACAGGGCCCGCGCGCCGGAGGCCATGGCCGCGTCTCGGTCCATGACCCTTGCCTCGACGGGCGCATTCTCGCGAATCCGTCCATTTACCTCTGCATCCACCGCAGAGAGGTCGTCCTCCCCGAGCGGGGCCGGATGGGAGAAATCGAACCGGAGCCGTCCGGGCGCAACCAGCGAACCGCGCTGCGCTACATGCTCCCCGAGCCTGTCCCGGAACGCCTCGTGCAGGAGATGCGTGGCGGAATGGTTGACCCGCACCCTTTCCCTCCGTTCTCCATCAATTGTGAGAACCACATCCTCGCCGACCGAGACAACACCCTCTTCGACCACGCCGGAATGCAGGATCAGCTTGCCCTGGCGTTGCGTTTCGGACACCCCGAAGGAGCCTCCGACCGCGCGAATCCATCCGGTGTCTCCCACCTGGCCGCCGGCCTCGGCATAGAACGGGGACTGGTTCACAAGAATTGTCGCGCTCTCGCCCTTCGGGATCCGGTCCAGCCGCGCGCCTTCCTTCAGGATCGCCTGGATCCGCCCCTGCGCTGTCCCCGTCCCGTGGCCGAGAAACTCCGTCGCCTCGAGCTCCTCCGAAAGTGCAAGCCAGAAGGCCGCATGGGCATCCCCCTCCGCGCCCGAGGATCGGCGCGCGCGCGAACGGGCCTTCTGTGCCGCCATCGCCGCATCGAAGCCGTCCACATCCACGGTCCGCCCCCGCTCCCGCAAGGCGTCCTGCGTGAGATCGAGCGGAAATCCGTATGTATCAAACAGGCGGAACGCGATCTTCCCCGGCAGGGCGGCGCCATCGGCAAGACGGCCGAGCTCCGATTCAAGCAGGCCCAGCCCCCGCGAGAGGGTTTCCCGGAACTGGGTCTCCTCCCTCAGAAGCGTTTCTCCGGCGAGGGCCCGCGTGGATTCCAACTCCGGAAAGGCCTGTCCCATCTTCCGTGCCAGAACGGGCACGAGGCGCCAGAGGAGCGGTTCCTCGGCGCCGAGCAGATGGGCATGGCGCATGGCGCGCCGCAGGATGCGGCGCAGCACATAGCCGCGGCCCTCGTTGGATGGCAGTACGCCGTCCGCCACCAGGAAGCAGGCGGCTCGGAGATGGTCGGCGATCACCCGGTGATGCACGCGGCCCTCCCCGTCCGGATCCGCGCCCGAGGCCTCCGCGCTTGCTTCGATCAGCGACCGGAACAGGTCCGTCGCATAATTGTCATTGGTCCCCTGCAGAACCGCGCCAATGCGCTCGAGGCCCATCCCGGTGTCGATCGACGGACGCGGCAGCGGTTCGCGGCTTCCGTCGCCGAATTGCTCGAACTGCATGAAGACCAGGTTCCAGATCTCCACGAAGCGGTCGCCGTCCTCGTCGGACGAACCGGGTGGCCCGCCCGGAATTCCCTCACCGTGGTCGAAAAAGATCTCCGAGCAGGGACCGCAGGGGCCGGTCGGCCCCATCATCCAGAAATTGTCGGATGTAGCGATGCGGATGATCCGGCTGTCGGGAAGCCCCGCCACCTTTTTCCAGATGTCAGCGGCGGCGGCGTCCTCGGAAAACACCGTGACCAGCAGACGGTCGGCCGACAGTCCGAACTCCCTCGTAACCAGGTTCCATGCCAGCGGAATGGCACGCTCCTTGAAATAGTCGCCGAACGAGAAATTCCCGAGCATCTCGAAGAATGTGTGGTGCCGCACCGTATAGCCGACATTGTCCAGGTCATTGTGCTTTCCACCCGCCCGCAGGCACTTCTGTGCCGTCGCAGCGCGCTGGCAGGACGACGCGTGGCGGCCGGTGAATATGTCCTTGAACTGCACCATTCCCGAGTTTGTGAAGAGAAGCGTCGGATCGTTGAACGGCACCAGCGGAGAGGACGGCACGATATCGTGGCCATTGGCGCTGAAATAGCCGAGGAACCCGGCGCGGATATCGTTCAGCGTCGCCATGGGTCCCTCATCGGATTGCCTGCCGGGCGCTTGCGGGCGCGCCGGAGGCTACGCCGCAAGTGTTTCCCGGAGGTTCGATTCGCCCGCTGCGGAATCGTCGCCACGGAGCCTTGACTCGATCTCGCCGGCGACCTCGGGATTCTCCGAGAGAAAGTTGCGCGCGTTCTCGCGCCCCTGCCCGATCCGCTTCCCGCCATACGAGAACCAGGCACCGCTTTTCTCCACGATGCTGTCGGCTACCCCCAGATCCAGCAACTCGCCGGTTCGCGAAATGCCCAGCCCGTAGAGAATGTCAAACTCGACCTGCCGGTAGGGCGGCGCAACCTTGTTCTTGACCACCTTCACTCGGGTGTGGTTGCCAATGGTCTCATCCCGGTGCTTGATCGCCCCGATTCGCCGGATGTCGAGCCGTACGGATGAGTAGAATTTCAGTGCGTTGCCTCCGGTCGTGGTCTCCGGACTCCCGAACATCACGCCGATCTTCATGCGAATCTGGTTGATGAAGACCACGAGGCAGTTTCGGCGCGAGATGGTGCCGGTGAGCTTGCGCATCGCCTTGCTCATCAGGCGCGCCTGCAGGCCCACCTGCGAATCACCCATCTCGCCTTCGAGTTCGGCCCTGGGCGTCAGCGCCGCCACCGAATCGATAACGACCACCCGGACCGCCCCGCTGCTCACGAGGATGTCCGTGATCTCCAGCGCCTCTTCGCCACAATCTGGCTGGGAAAGAAGCAACTCGCTCGCGTCTACCCCGAGTCGCTGGGCGTAGACCGGATCGAGCGAATGCTCGGCGTCCACGAAGGCACACCGGCCTCCCGCCGCCTGCGCGCTGGCCAGCACGTGCAACGCAAGCGTGGTCTTGCCGGAACTTTCGGGCCCGTAGATCTCGACGATCCTGCCCGTCGGCAGGCCGCCCACCCCCAGCGCCCGGTCGAGGCCGATCGAACCGGTCGAGATCGCCTCCGTCCGACAAACCGCATGCTCGTCTCCGAGGCGCATGACCGCGCCTTCACCAAAGTCGCGATGGATCTTGGACAGCGCTGCATCCAGCAGCTTGGCGCTGTCCTCTGATTCCGCCTTCATCCTCCTAACCATGGCTCCGTCCTCGCTGCTGCCGTGCTGTTTCCGCCTCCATCCGCCCCTTATCTATGCCCCTCTCGCACCGCGCGCAAATGGGAGGCGCCCAGGCAGCGTCCGGCAGAAATTGGAACAGAGTACGAACTTCTCACATACATTAGCCGGAACAACACGGATCGTAAACCGTCCACCCGGCGTGCCCGAATTCGCGATTCCCGACTGGCGGGACGCTCAATCTCCGATTCGGTAGTTTGGCGGCTCGCGGGAGAGCTGCACGTCGTGAATGTGGCCCTCCGCGATTCCGGCTCCGGTTACCCGGACAAACCGGCGATAGCGGCGAAGTTCATCCATGTTCGCGCAACCCGTATACCCCATGGCGGAACGGAGGCCCCCCACGAGCTGGTGCAGGACCGCTCCGACCGGGCCGCGCAGGGGCACCAGGCCCTCCACGCCTTCCGGCACGAACTTTATGCTCTCGGTCACCTCGGCCTGGAAGTACCGATCCGCCGAGCCACGCGCCATCGCACCGAGGGAGCCCATTCCGCGGTACGACTTGTATGACCGTCCCCGGAACAGAACCACTTCCCCTGGCGATTCGTCCGTTCCAGCGAACAGAGATCCGATCATCGCGCAATCCGCGCCCGCCGCGACCGCCTTCGCGAGATCTCCGGAGAATCGGATCCCACCATCGGCGATCACAGGAATTCCAGCCGGCTCGGCCGCCTCCACGGCATCCATCACCGCCGTGAACTGCGGTACGCCGACCCCGGCTATGACCCGCGTCGTGCAGATTGATCCAGGACCGATTCCGACCTTGACGGCATCCGCCCCGGCATCGATCAGGCGCTGCGCCCCTTCAAGGGTTGCGACATTGCCGGCCACGACCTGCACACGATTCGAGAGCGCCTTGAGTCGCTCGACGGCCGCGGGAACCATCACGGAATGCCCGTGCGCTGTGTCGATGAAGATCGCGTCGGCCCCCGCGTCGATCAGACGCTCGGATCGGCGGAAGCCCGAATCGCCAACCGAGGAGGCTGCCGCCACGAGCAGCCTGCCCTGGTCATCCTTCGAGGCCAGCGGATTGACCACAGCCTTTTCGATGTCCTTGACCGTAACGAGTCCGGCGCACCGGCCGTGCCGGTCGAGCACCAGGAGCTTCTCGATTCGCCGCGCCTGGAGGATCGAGCGCGCGCGGGCGGCATCGACCGGTTCCTCCAATGTGGCGAGGTTGTCCTTCGTCATCAGGTCGCGGACCGGTGTCGACGGATCGTCGCAAAACCGCATGTCGCGATTGGTCAGAATTCCGACAAGCAGTCCGGTTCCCGAATCAACAACCGGAAACCCGGTGATCCGGTGCTCCTCCTGGAGAGCCCTGGCGTCGGCCAGCGTCTGGTCCGGGCGAAGGGTAACCGGATCCAGCACAACGCCTGATTCGAACCGCTTGACGCGAGACACCTCGGCGGCCTGGGACTCGGGATCGAGATTGCGATGAATGACGCCCATTCCACCCGCCTGCGCCATCGCAACCGCCATTGCGGATTCGGTGACGGTGTCCATGGCGGAGGAAATCAGAGGGATTTCCAGGGACAGCGTCCGCGTAAGCCTGGTGCGCGTGCTGGCCTCGGCCGGCGTGAGCCGCGATTCGGCGGGCTGCAGGAGTACGTCGTCAAAGGTGAGTGCGGTGCGAAGCTCCATTTTCCTCTCGTCCTGATGGGAAGGCGGATACCGGTCAAAATAGCACAGCCAACCGAGGGAAACGGCCGGGGTTACCTGCCCGCAGCAGCGGGTGTATGCTCGCCCGCGTTCGCCCCGGTAGCCCAACCTGGTAGAGGCACGCGACTCAAAATCGCGGTGTTGCGGGTTCGAATCCCGCCCGGGGCACCAGAGCTTGTCCCGGCCGGCGCCATCCCGCCTCGCCGCCGCGAACGAACGCCGCGCGCCCCGCAGGCAGGTCGGAGTCCCGCTATCCCATGGCGAATTCCACCAAGACCGCAGCCGGATCCCGGAAGCGCAGGGCGCCACCGGCCAAGCGCCGCGCCGCCACGCAGCGGCCCGCGAAGCGCGAGTCACGCCGCCAGTCGTTGCGGAACCGCCTGGAAGGCGCGGCCGCATCGCGATTTTCCCGTGCCTTGCTCGCTCTGGTGGCCTATACGGAGAGCTTCGTCTTTCTGATTCCTCCCGACATACTCCTCATCCCGATGGCGATTGCCAACCCCCGCAAGTGGATCCGCTTTGCCGGAATCGCCACTGCCGCATCCGTGGCCGGAGCGCTGACCGGATACGCGATCGGAGCCCTTGCATACCAATCCGTAGGAGAGCCATTGCTCGAGTATTTCGGCTTCGCGGAGCACTTCGAGGGATTCGCATCGGATGTCAGCCAATACGGCGCGTGGGCAGTGATCATCGCCGGAATCACCCCGTTTCCGTTCAAGGTTGCCACGATCCTGTCCGGGGCAGCCGGGCTGAACCTCGCCATCTTTCTCGTATGCTGCGTGGTCGCACGCGGTTTTCGCTTCGCGGTCGTGGCTTGGTTTGTCCAGAAGGCCGGCCCCGCAGCCGCAGCGATGATCGAGAAACGTCTCGGTTGGCTGGCGGCTACGTGCACAGTTGCAGCCATTTGCATCATCCTTGCAGTGGCGCTGCTTCCATGAACGAAATTTTGACCCGCCTCCTTTCACCGCAGACTGCCTTTGCAGCCGCGGTCGCGACCCTCGCCGGGGCCTTCGCATCCCAGCATCTCGGCGGCCTGGAGCCTTGTCCGCTCTGCATTTGGCAGCGATGGCCCTACGCGGCCGGCGCGGCACTGGTTGCCGCAGGAATCGGCTTCCGGAAATCGCGCGTGGCGCCGTTCCTTCTCGGCACGGCGACCCTGGTCTTCCTCGGTGGCGCGGCGCTGAGCGCGTGGCATGCGGGAATCGAGTACGGCTTCTGGCCCGGCCCGGCAAGCTGCGGCGCGGGCATGGACCTGGGAAATCTTTCTGGCGAATCCCTCCTTGAAGCGCTCGAGGCAAAGCCGCTCGTGCGCTGCGATTCGCCCCAATGGACGCTTGGCGGGATCTCGTTGGCGGGTTGGAGCAGCCTGATTCAGCTGGCCATCGCGGGCATTCTTGCGGTCGCGCTCCGCCGGAGTGGGAGGAGGGGCCCCCTGGCAAGGATTCCCTGAACCCGGACTCGGACCGGACTACTGCAATTCACCATTGTTCTCCGAGGGGCTTGCAAGATTCGAACGGGCAGGAAGCGAGGCTGATTCCTGATGACGCCAAGCGCTCCCGCGGCTTCCGCAGCGCGTTGCGAGTGATCCATTGAACGGCTCCCTCCTTCTTCAGAATGATGTTGTGGACGCTGATTGAATGAACTCGCAGGGATCTGGTTCGCTTCGTGCGCGCTGGATTCCTGCAACTCCCCAATGAGACGATTCCGGCGGCCCGCACGGCAAGACGGCGCATGCTCCGTGGCGTGAATTCTTCTTGATGCCGACCGCCGCAGGGAAGATGTCGCACGAGGCCGAGACCCGCGGGTCATTGTCGGCAGTAGCGGGCCGAGGCTGATAGACCGGTGGCCCAATCCTGGGGGACTCCTGGTGCGCCTTCATCCTGGATTCGAGGATCACGCAGGGGAGATGCCGAACCCGATGAAATGGCGAGATCGCTTCGGCGTGAATGCAGACAACCCATGCCGGCCTATGCCCTCTCGCAACGGTTATCGTTGGGCGATCTTCAACGGGCTGCAAGGCAAGACCCTGAAATTCGCGTGCTCCTCGAAGTCTCCGGCCTGCAGACATGAACGAGGTAATCCCCTCGCAGTCCCGGATACGCAGGCTGAGACCGGCCGACTCCGATTGGCGCGCACTCCGTCCGGCCCGGTCATGAAACCGCGATACCTTCGGAGACTCGGGGGCTGCATGCGGATTCGCCGCCGCCGAGCCCGAAGATGCAGTGCATCGCGGATCAGGGTTTGAGTTCGGTATCCCAGTACAGGAAATCCGCCCAGCTCTCATGCAGGTGGTTCGGCGGGAATTGCCGGCCGATCTCCTTCAGCCGGAAAGCCGTCGGGCGGTAAGGGGCTCGCGAGAGCCGCATTCCGGCCCGGCGAAGCGTCGTGTGGCCCTTCTTCCGATTGCAATCGGGACACGCCGCAACCACATTGGTCCACTCGGTACGCCCGCCCGCCGAGCGGGGTACGACGTGATCGAAGGTAACCTCGCCGCCCTCCCCGCAATACTGGCATCGGAACTCGTCCCGCAGGAAGAGGTTGAAGCGCGTGAACGCCGGGAATTTTACGGGTTTGACGTACTGACGCAGACACACGACCGACGGAAGCCGCATTTCAACGCTGGGCGAGCGCACGACGCGATCGTATTCGGCGATGATGTTGACCCGATCCAGGAACACGGCCTTCAGCGCACCCTGCCATGGCCAGACCGAGAGAGGAAAGTACGAGAGCGGGATGTAGTCCGCGTTCAGCACCAGCGCCGGGTTGCCATTCAGACTCGCGCCTCGGGCGTACGCGTTAAGATCCGCGAAGCCCGCCATGCCACCCATTGTCGAGTCCTCCGCATGAATCCTGCCCCAAGCCCATTTTGCAGGTCTCGCGGCGCGGCGCATTGTAGCGGCGTTTTGGCGCGCAAGCGCGGCCTGCGAGAGCGGGAACGCGCCGGGGCGCGTTGTCCGCCGTTCGTCTTGCCCACAGTGCTATTATCGGGACCGCAGCAAGCCAACGGCGAGGGCCACGCATTTGACTTCCCCTGAATTCGCCCGCTGGAAGCCGAACGCGGCAATGGCCGTTGCTTCAGGTGGCACGGATCCGCTACTTCTCCCACCGCCCTCGCAGGCGGCCACGAGTCGCGCAGACGAGGAGCTGGAGCCTCAGGATGTCCGGGAGGCGTTTCTCCAGGGAATGAGCCGCGCCGTGGCCACCGTCAACATCGTGACCACGGACGGCGCCGCCGGACAGGCAGGGGTTACGGTTTCGGCAATGTCCTCCGTGTCCGCCGACGGGAGCGCGCCCACACTGCTGGTTTGCGTGCATCACCTGAACCCCGCGGCGGACATCCTTCTCCGTAACGGGCGCTTTGCGGTCAACGTCTTGCGAGAAGACCAGTCGTTTTTCTCCGATGTATTCGCCGGCCGCCTGAAGCACGCTTTGGGCGACGACAAGTTCTCCTGCGCCAATTGGACGGCCATGAGAAACGGGACGCCGAGACTCGCGGACCCGCTCGTCGCATTCGGGTGCGACGTCATCAGCAGTGAAACGGTGGGAACCCACCGTGTGATCTTCGGAGCGGTCCGGGATGTCCATCTCGACGACGGACGCCCTCTGATCTACACCAACCGCCATTATGGCTACCCGGTGCAGTCCGGGCACCCAGCCCCCGGCGACGAATGGGAACTACGTGTCGGCTCGGAGCCATGTTTCGGTTCATTGTTCTTGCCGACCATTCTCATGCGAATGGTCGACCCGCTCCGCGGCATACGGTTTCCGCACGTATACCTGCACGAGGGCAGCCGCGAGCAGCTTTGCGATCTCCTGCGGAGCGGGACCATCGACTTCGCCTTCCTGTTCGACGGCGGTCTCGACAGCCGCATCCAGGCAACGCCGTCCTTCGAGTTCCAACCCTGCGTCGTGGTCTCGCCCGACAGTGTCCTCGCCGACAGAGAGAAGTTCGCAGAACTCACCCCTGAAGTCCTTCAGCGTTACGGGATGGTGCTGCATGACTCGCCCCCGAACCGGGAATTCGCCCTCTCCTACATCGGCAGGGCAGGAAGGCCAATCGTCGCGGTTCGGACCAGTTCCTTCCGGATGGCGCAGAAGCTGGTGGGGAGAACGCTCGGCTACGGCGTGTTTGCCACATGGACAGATGACCGCTCAATCGACGGTGGAGAGCTGGTCTCGCGGCCCATTCGCGGCGAAGTGGACAAGCCGCTGCTCTGTCTGTGCGAACGAAGGGGGCAAGAGCGCTCTCCAGTAGCCGAACGGTTCGTGGACGCCTGTCAGCGGCATGCCAGGCGCGAGCCGGTCTAGCCTGGCTCCCGGTTCCACGTCTCCCGCCAAGCGGCGAATTCGGAAAGCGTGATCCGGGCCCGCGCGAAATTGCCGGCATGCATTCCGGTCAGATCCTGTTCCGCCATTTCCTGGAACCCTGCTCGCTCATGGGGATCGATATTCGCCAATGCCCATGCTTCCAAATGGGCTGCGACCTGCGATCTGTTCATCCGGCCACGGACCACTTCAGCGGCGACCTCCCGCAGGCAATGCCGGTGCCGCATCCGGAATGGGTCGGGCTCGCCGGCCGATTGGCGAATGGCGCCGAGCCGAGCGACGGATCGCCAATAGGCCCAGACAAACAAGTCGCGCAGCGGTTCGATCCGGTTGAACTCGTAGACACAAAGCAGCGCCGAGGAATGCGCCTCCGGGGACACGTCTTCGAAGGTCAGCGGCGGCAGCCCTGACGCAACCAGGGGAATGTTCGCGGCAAGGCGGGACAACGGCTCGTTCAGGCCGGCGAAGGGCTGGAGATACGCCAACTGCGCCATCACGAACAGCGCCTGTTCGAACGGGTCGTGAATTGTCTCCGCAACGGTGCAGAGTCGCCGCATGGACGCGCCAACTACATGCGGATCGGTTTCCGGCAGGTAGGCGCTGCCCGCGATCGAAATCGGCCTCCACCGCAACCTCCCCTCGGCATCCGGATCGTTCAGCAAGTTGTCCGAGAGGAATGCGTGGAGGTTGAGAATGGCCTGCAGACCAAGACCGGAGCGCACAGCGCTTTCGACCAGGAATACGATGGCGTCCCTGTGATTGAGGACCATCTGCGTCTCGGCCCTGAGCCGGCCGTCCGCCTCCTCTCCGAAAGCAACGAGGCGCACAATCTCACGCAGCGAGTAGGAATTGCCAGAGAGCCGACAGCAGTTCCATGTGAGATCGATCAGGAACGGGTCGGGCTGGTTGCCCGCGCGGAAGCCGGGGATGCCGGCCTGCGTGCCGTGCAATCCGGAGAGGTCCACGAGCGCCCTCCTTTGGGCCGCAGAGAGATAGCTGGATTCGTTCGGGTGGTAGGAATCCAGAAACGCGCGATTGAAACCGGTCGGCTGGCGCGTTTCAACGGGAGTGTTCAGATATCCGAGAACCGCCAACGCGTCGTCGCTGTATGGCACCTCGGCTGCGGCGAAAATGGCTGTCGACAGGGATCGATCAGCCTTCTGTCCGGTGGCCGTTGCAACAGGCTCAGACTTCCTGACCTCGTGCGCTAATTGAAGGCGGGCTTGGCGATCGTTTTGCTCGTGATTTCCAGCAGTTAGGAGACATTTGAGGGGTTGACCGATCTACGGAGAGTGGCTATAATACTGTGCACCCGATATCGACCGTGGAGACTCCCTTGAACACGCTTCCGATGCCTCCTGCCGAGGCGATCCAGATCGGCGAATCCTGCTTTTCGCACGCGGTCGAGGACGGCCGGCGGGTCTACTTCAGCAACCTGGCGCCGTTCGATTCCCACGAAGTTTCGGACAACCGAGCGCGACAGCTGCGGATTGCGCGGTTTGCCGAGCACGGTGTGCTACGCAGGGATCTGGCGGCGGCGTTTGGCGTGAACCGTTCGACGGTGCAGCGGGCAGTGAACCAGCTCCGGAGGCAGGGCGAGGCCGGTTTTCTTACGCCGCGACGGAGGCGCGGGCCGAGCGCGATCGACGCCGCGACGGCGCGGGAGGCGGAGCGGCTTCTGGCCTCGGGGCTGAGCGGCCGGGCGGTTGCGCGAAAGCTGGGGATCCGGCCGAGCACGTTCAGCCTCAACCGCCGGTCGGGTGTTATCAGAGGGGGGACGCCGAACCGGGCCGTGCCGGCGCAGGCGACAGCGTCGACGGAGCCGCAGGCGACGGCAGTGCTGGAGCCGCCGGTGGTCGCGTCGACGGAGCCACAGGCGGCGGCAGCGCCGGAGCCGAGGGTGGAGCGGAGCGAACGGGACGCACGCGACCGCGAGGCGCCGATGGGTCGGGGCACCCGGGACACGGCGGGGCGGATGCTGGCGGCAACGGGACATCTGACGGAGATGCGGCCGCAGTTTGCGGAGCCGCTGTCGGCGGTTGCCGGCGGCGGCGTGCTGGCCGGGCTGCCGATGCTGCTCAAGGAGGGGCTTCTGGACCGCGCGCGGGAGTTCCTGTCGCTGCCCAAGGGATACTACGGTTTGACCACGGTTCTGCTGTTCCTGGCCTTCCTCACCCTGGCCCGGGTGCGCAATCCGGAGGCACTGCGGCACCAGGCGCCCGGGGAATGGGGCGCCATCCTGGGCCTGGACCGCTGCCCGGAGGTGAAGACGCTGCGGGGCAAGATCAAGGCGTTGGGGCGAGACGTGCAACGGGTGCGGGACTGGCAAGCTTCCCTGGCCGCGGGATGGATGGCGGAAGAACCGGACGTGTGTGCGACCCTGTCGGTGGATGGCCACGTCAAGGTGTATTCCGGCCGCAAGGGAAAATTGCCCAAGCATTACGTGGCGCGCCAGAAACTCTGCCTGCCTGCCTCCACGAGCTACTGGATCAACGCGCTCGGCGGCAAGCCGTTCCTGTGCCTGAACAAGGCGCTGGATCCGACCATGACCCACGCGCTGGAGAAGGACATCCTGCCCGCGCTGGAGAAACTGGGCATGCTGGGCCCGGATGCACCGGACCTCACCGTCCCGGACGCCGGCGAGCCCGCCCTGACGCTGGTCTTCGACCGGGAAGGCTGGAGCCCTGCCCTGTTCCGGCGCCTCGCCCGGCGCGGGGTTGCTGTGATCACCTGGCACAAGGGCTTCAAGGGGGAGGCCTGGCCGGAGGCGGACTTCCGCACCGTCACGGTGCCCATCCACGGGCCGGGAAGCACCCGCAGCGCCACCGTCCGCCTCGCCGAGAAGAGCGTGATCCTGAGCAAGGGGCCCGAAGTCCGCCAGATCCGGCGCCTGCTGGAGAATGGCCGCCAGGTGCCCCTCATCACCACCGACCCCCGCATGCCCATGGAGCGGGCCGCCAGCGCCCTGTTCTCCCGATGGTCGCAGGAGAACTTCTTCAAATACATGCGCGAGGAGTTCAATCTCGACGCGCTGGCGGTCCACGGTTTGGAAGCACAGGATCCCGACGCCCGCATCGTCAACCCGCGCTGGCGCGCAATCGACCGCAATGTCCAGCGCTTCCGGCAGCGCCTTGGCACCCTGCGCAACCGGATCGCCGACCTGTCCAGGGGAACCCCGACCCGCGAAGCCGAAGAGGCCGTCCGGCGCCTGCAGGCCCAAAGCGACGCTCTCGACGCCGAGCGTGAAGCCCTCAAGCTGCAGCGCCGCGATACACCGCGACATATCGCGGTCGCCGAACTCGACACGAACGAGGCACTCGACGCGCTCCCCGAAGGCGAGAAACTCCTCCTCGATATAATCCGCATGATCGCCTACCGCGCTGAAACCCGCATGATGCCCGCCGTTGCCCAGACCCAGGGCAAGATCCAGCGCCCCCGCCGGCACTTGCGCGCACTTCTACGGGCCGACGCCGACGTCATCCCGGAGCACGGCAACGGCATCCTCCGCGTTCGCATACTCGGCACCGCCAGCGATGCCGGCGACAACGCCATCGCAAGCCTCCTCGAAGAACTCAACCAGACACGGACCGTCTTCCCCGGTACCAACATGCACATGGTCTATGAACTACCCGGAAAAATCGCCGAGCCCCACTTCGCGGGTGCAAAAACATGACACTCTCTCGAGTTCGAGGTCAGGAAGTCTGAGGCTGGACCCGATACCTGGCCCAGCGGCCGCGGCCCTCGCGAACCAACCGTCCGCTATCAACCAGGAATTTGAGGCGGTGCTGGAGAGTCCGACGTGGAAGCTGGCTCCGCAGTGAATCGGAAATCTGCGCCGTCGACGCGCCGCCTGGGTGGCACTGCATTGCGTCCTCGAGTTCTCGCAGTTCCTCCTCGGGAATTCTTCTTGCCACTTCGGAACCATGTCTTGCGCATAAGAGTATATACGCAATATATTAGCCCTATCCGCAGTATTCAAGCCGGTGTACAAGGCCAGCGCGCAGCATATGTGGCCACAATCTCTATTGACGCGCAACTTTCAGAGAAACTCGGAAGATCGTCATCGATGCGTTCCAACCCAAGTCCGCTCATTCGCCTCGCGCCAGCGCAATCCGGCTGGAACGGCGGGGGCAAGTGGGAGATCGGCCGTTAGATCGCGTTGGAACGGCGCCTGAGCATCCGCCCGCCGGCCGAGGACAATGTGCTAATTCGGCAGCCTTCGGACCGGAAAGGCGCGCGGTGCCCGGAAATTCTCGAGGTGTGGAGGTTCCCGGAGAGTGCCTGCTGCGCCAATTCGGCGCAATTCAATCGACTTGCCGCAGGGGCAAAGTCCAAGGTTGAACCTGATCCCGGGCGCTACTGCCAATCCAGAGTTTGCGGCGTGCTGTGAGCGGCCGAGTCCATGCCCGGGTTGTAAGAACCAATTGCCATTCCGATTGTCGGCAACTGAAGCTGCCAGTGGTCGCACTCGCCTACAGGCCAGCCTCCAGCCTGTCGAGCAGCCTGTCCAGCATCAAGACGGTCTCTTCGATCTGGACCACCTCCACGAACTCGTCCGGCTTGTGCCCCTGGGCCATCGAGCCAGGCCCGCAGACTACTGTCGGAATGCCCAGTCGCGCTGCGAACAACCCGCCTTCCGTGCCGAACGGGACCTTGCAGTGCCCGATCGATCCCGCAAGCGACCGCGCGAACGCGACAACCTCCGCACCCGGAGGCGTATCAAGCCCCGGATAGGCGAAAATCTGCTCGATCTCGACAGCGGCTTCTGGAAACCTTTCCGTGAACGGCTCCACAAGGCGCTCGGCCTCTGCCAGCACCGTCTCCAGGAGGGACTCCGAATCATCCCCCCAGATTGTCCGGAACTCGAAGTCGAGTTCGCAATGGTTCGGAACGATATTGAGCGCGCTTCCACCGCGAATTCGTCCGGCATGCACGGTTGTGTAGGGAATGGTGTAATCCCCGTCCCGCGCCCCGTCCCGACGGATCCGTTCCTGAAGTTGCTGAAGGACGGCCACAAGACCCGCGCCGAAATGGATCGCGTTCAGCGCGTTCGGCGCCATTGCCGAGTGCCCCTCCCTGCCCCTGCACGTGGCCCGAAACGCGGCCTTGCCCTTGTGGCCAATCGCCACGGCCTGGAGCGTCGGTTCGCCCACCAGGCACATCCCCGGCCGAACCGGCCCGGCCTCAAGCCAATCGATCAGTGAATGCACGCCGATACAGCCGATTTCCTCATCATGCGAGAGCGCCAGGTGCAGCGGTGTGCGAAGGGATCTGCCCGCGGCCTTCCGCATCGCATCCAGTGCGCATGCAACAAAGCCTTTCATGTCGGCGGTTCCCCGACCGTAGTACCGGCCATCCCGGCAGGTCAATCGAAAGGGAGGCACGGTCCAACGCTGGCCCTCCGCAGGCACGACGTCGGTATGGCCGGAAAGCAGGACACCGCCACGGCCCCCCGGCCCTGTAGTCGCGTAGAGATTGGCCTTGGCACCATCCGCCGACTCGATCAGCAGCGGCTCGATTCCTGCCTCCTTCAGGAGGCTTGCCGCGAATCCGATGAGTTCCCGATTGGAACGGTGGCTCACGGTCTCGAAGGAGACAAGGCGGTCAAGAATTGCTTCGGGCACCATCCGGATCAGGCCTCACCCGTTCCGCGCAAGTGCTCATGCAGGAATTGGCTTCCAAGACGCGACCCAACCTCGTCAATGCCGTGCCCGACGCCCGGAGAGACATGCCAGCGGACAGGGACGTCCAGGCCGCCAAGCGCGCTGGCTGCCTCGTGCACGGAATCCACGGGAACCATTTCGTCCGCATCTCCATGGAGGAGCAGGACCGGTGGCCGGCATCGGATCTCCTTTGCGAGCCTTTCGGGCAGGAGGAGTCGGCCCGAGTATCCGACGATGCAGGCGAACGGTTCCGTCCGACGCATCCCGACATGGAGGGCCATCATTGTGCCCTGGCTGAATCCGACCAGCGCCAGGCGGGACGCGGGGAGGCTGAAGCGCTCCAGTTCGCGGTCCAGAAATCCGTTCAGACCGTCCTGCGCGGCGGCGAAGCTCCGGCCCATCGCGGCCTCGCTGGATCCGTCGATCCAGGGAATGGGAAACCATTGCCGTCCGCCGGAATTGACCGCGCATGACTCCGGTGCGTGGGGAGACACGAACGCCGCGTCTCCCAGCATCTTGCCGAGAGGCCCCGCGAGTCCGATCAGGTCGTTCCCGTCGGCGCCGTAGCCGTGCAGGAGCACGACAAGGGTTTCGGCTCCGCCGGGACGGGATCCGGCGCGCGGCCCGTCAATCTGCCGGATTGCCAACCGCGATTCCCTCCCGATTCCGCGCCAGCCGGTAGTAGCTCCACAGCACCCGCGCGGCAACAGCACGCCAGGGCGCCCAATCTGCTGCCAACTCCCGAAGCCTGCGCTCGCTCGGGCGCTCGGCAAGACCGAACAGCATCCGGGACGCCTCCTGCAGCGCCAGATCACCGGCAGCGATCACATCGGCGCGGCCAAGCGCGAACATCAGATAGATCTCTGCCGTCCAGCGGCCGATCCCCTTCACGCTGGTCAGCGCAGCAACTGCGTCCTCGGTCCGCATCTCCTCCAGCCGGCCCAAGGGGAGCGACCCATCAAGCACAGCTTTCGCCAGGCCCTTTGCGTAGCCGATCTTTGGCCGAGAGAGGCCCGCAGCCGCAAGGGACGATGACCGCGCCCGGTGTATGGCCTCCGCCGATGGTTCGCGCCGTTCCGTGAGACGGCCCCAGATCGCGTCTGCCGCCGCTACGGAGAGCTGCTGCGAGACCACGCTGTGGAGCAATGCCGGAAACCCCGGCTCCGTGCGGCGGAGCGGAACTCCGGGTGCCTCGGCCAGGAACGCGTCGAACCGGGCATCCTTCGCGCGAAGATAGGCAACGCCCTCGGCGATATCCGCAGAGGAGCGAAGGATTCGCCCGCCGCTCATGCGGTCGTCCACTTCGGGCGCAGACCATGCCCGGCGGGCAACAACCGAACGCCGAACCGACGCAGGTCCGGTGGGAAGGCCTTCGCTTCTCCCGCCCCCCTCGGGCGCCCTCGCTCAGCCACCGACGCCCAGACCCGGATCAGCGGTCCCCGCCGAGACACGCCGGAAAAAGCAATTCGGCCGGCCGGTGTGGCAGGCAGGCCCTGTCTGGTCCACGATCAGCAGGACGCAGTCAAGGTCGCAATCGGTACGTGCCTCAAGGAGACGCTGGATGTGCCCGGAGGTCTCCCCCTTGGGCCATCGCCCCCGCCGGCGCGACCAGTACACGACGCGGCCGGAAACCAGCGTCTCCCGAAGCGTCTCGGCGCTCATCCACGCCTGCATGAGCACCTCGCCGGTGTCGTGCTGCTGCGCGATGGCCGGCACCAGGCCACGCTCGTCGTATTTGAGCGAACCCGGATCCAGGGCCGGAAGGCGAATGTCAATTCCTGAGCACATGCTTTGCAGTTGCCCTATATGCTATTTTGCACCGGAGGCCGGATCTCTCGAAGGCTTGATTCGGTCGGCCCGACCTGTCGGCACCAACTTTGACCGAGGCGGATATGCAAACGACAACCGCAGCGGATTCCGACGATCTCCTGAAGCTCTATTCGCAGCGCATTCTAGCGCTGACGACCGGGCTTGCGGAATGCAGCCGGCTCGAGAACGCCGACGCGTCCGTGATGAAACGCTCGCCCCTGTGCGGATCTACGGTTACCGTGGATGTCATCGTCCAGGAAGGGCGAATCGAGGCGTTTGGTCAGGACGTAAAGGCATGCGCGCTCGGCCAGGCGTCGGCCGCCGTCCTCGGGCGCAACGCGGTGGGGCGTTCACTGGACGAGGTCGAGGCTGTTCGTCAATCCCTCCGGGCCATGCTGAAGGAGGGCGGCGCCCCGCCCGGCGGACGCTTTGCCGATCTGGAGGCACTGCTCCCGGCCCGCGACTACCGCAACCGGCATGCCTCGATCATGCTTGCCTACGACGCAGCGGCCGAGGCGATCAAGAGCGCTGCAGCCAGCAAGAAGCCATGAAATCCGCTGCATTGCTCGATGCAATGTCGGGCTCGGGCGCCGAATGGTGGGCAGCCCACTACGCCGCCGTCGCCGATATCGAAGCCGGCAGGGATGCCATTGCCCTGACTGTCGGACAGGTCGACCTTCCGGCTCCTGCCTGCCTCCTCGCGAAGGCATCGGACCAGGTACTTGCAGGACGCCGCGAGTATTCCGCGGCTTGCGGTGAGAGTCCGGTACGGGAAGCGATTGCGCGCAAGTATGCGTACCGATCCGGGCGCGCGATCGGCCGAGAGCATGTCATCTTCGCACCCGGCGCGCAGGGCTGCCTTGCCCTGATGTCGCAGTGCCTGGCAGATCCAGGCGACGATATCCTCATCCCGGAGCCCCGGTACATCACCTACGGAGGAATATCAGCTGCCGCGCGACTGAACATCGTTCCCGTTCCACTTCGGCCCGAGAAGAATTTTCACCTCGACCCGGACGATCTGGAAAAAGCAATCTCGCCACGCTCGAAGATTCTGATTCTCAACTCCCCCCACAACCCGACCGGCGCCACCCTCTCCGCGGCCGAACTCGCGGCGATCGGCGAAGTGGCGGCCACGCACGGGCTCTGGATCCTGTCGGATGAAGTCTATGAAGACTTCATCTTCCTAGGCCGGTTCGCCTCTCCCTTCGACGATCCGGCGCTGGCGGACCGCACGATTTCGGTCGGTTCCCTGTCAAAATCCCACGCCGTGCCCGGATGGCGCTGCGGTTGGGCCGTAGGCCCCCCGGACCTCATGGCGCAAGCAATGCGTCTTTTCGAGACCGTCATTTTCAGCACGCCGCCCTTCCTGCAGGACGCGACGGCCTATGCGCTATCGCGGGATTTTCCGGAGTGCCGTCTTGCTCGGCGGACGGTTGCGGAGCGGGCCCGGAACCTGTCCGAATCCATTTCACGGGCGCCAGGCGTCAAGTGCCCGCAACCGGAAGGAGGCATCTTCCTCTTTCTCGACATCCGCGAGACCCACCTCTTGAGCGGCGAATTCGCGCGCCTCCTCTATGAAACGGAAAAGGTCTCTGTCATGCCCGGCGAAGCCTTTGGGCAGGCCGGTGCGGGCCATGTGCGAATCAGCATCGCAGGGACGGATCGCAATGTCCAGGAAGGCTGCAGAAAATTGGTCCGCTTCGCGCACGGCCTCGCGAAGGCGGATGTCGCACTACCCGCCAGAATCTCCGCAGCCGCAGCGCATTCCTAGTTGAGCGCGCTCCGGCCTACGCAGGCGGGTATCGGGATCAAGAGCGATGGATGCCGACAGGAGCCGGACGCAGGCAATTGAAGACGGCGGCAAGCGTCTGTCCGGCAGGTACTACACCGTCGGAAATCCGTTCGAGGTTCCCCCGTTCCTGGATTGGGCCGGCCGCGCTGGCCTGCCTTGCGAGACCGTCCTCGAGCCCTTTGCCGGACAGAACAGCCTGATCGGGCACCTGCAGCGGATGGACCTCTGCCGTGAATACCGCTCGTTCGACATTTCACCGGCTGCCAAGACCGTCGAGCAAAGAAACACGCTGCGGCAATTTCCCAAAGGCTTCGATGTGTGCGTGACCAATCCGCCCTGGCTCGCCAAGAATAGCGCAACCCGGCGCGGCCTTCCCTACGATGGCGAACCCTATGATGACCTCTACAAGGCAGCGCTTGGCCGGTGCCTCACGAACTGTCGGCATGTCGCAGCCCTGGTTCCCGAGTCATACCTCCAGTGGGGCCGGATGCAGGAGCGGCTAGAGACATTCGTTTCCCTTCCCGCCGCACTCTTCAGCGATACCCGCCATCCGGTTGCCCTGGCCCTGTTCGGACCGGAACCCGTCCGCGAACTTGCCATCTGGTCTGGAGAACGACGTCTCGGCACATTCCTCGAGCTCCGGCGCTGGCTCCCGTCCCGGCCTCTCGACCGCAGGGAAGCGATATTCAACTGCCCGGACGGCAATCTCGGGCTGATCGCCTTCGACAATGTCCGAATGGCCTCGATCCGGTTCTGCGATCCCGACGAAATCGACCCTTGCGACATCAAGCACAGTTCCCGTTTCATCACCCGCATTCGCACACTGAACCCATATGATGTCGAGCGCTGCAACCAGGTCCTGCATGAGTTCCGGGAACGAACCGGCGACATGTTTCTCACGCCCTATCGCGGCCTCCGCAAGGATGGCCACTATCGCCGACGCCTGGATTATGCGACCGCGAGACTGCTGCTTGCCCATGCCGGACACCGGCAGTCGGGTTGAACGTCGCGCCGGCGGGACGACGAGCCTTGGAGCGCCGCGTACGGCGGGTATCTCCCCGAATCTCGATGGTTTGGGTCCGACCGATACGCGCCGCATCTCTCAATCAAGACCACCTCTACGAACGACATGTACGCCATACGTGTGCCGGAACAGGAGACGCAGGTACTTCCGTCGGCGGAAGTCCCGGCAAATGCCGCGCATGCAACGAAGTGACCCCGGCTGGGCACGGGGCATTCGAGGCCATGCGTGCTTGGGAGGAAGCGACCGGGAGCACGCGGCCCTCACCTCCAGGAACCGGCCCGGAGCTCGCCGGATGGTGAATCGCCTGCCGACTCCCGACGACCGGACGTCTGCGCCGAGCGGAAATGGCGTTCGGACGCACCGAACGGACGAATCCCGGAAGCGCTCGGATACCAGGGGCTCCTGTCGTGAGAATGCGGAAGTCTCGCAAGGAGTGGCCGCCACACTGCCTGGCGCTGACCATTGGGCGGAAGAAGGACATGGCAGTCGCGTGACGGGCCGCCCAGAGCCGCGCCGCATTGCTCGACAGTCGAAGGATGCTGGTCACCATTGGCGGCCGATCACCGGTCAAGAATCGCGTCGCCGGGGCCATCGGAGTATTGCTCGCAACCGTCGGCATCGATCTCATGATCTCGGTCGAGCAGTACACGTTCGGAATTCCTGAACTCACAGACGGAATCGACTTCGTTCCCGCCGTCATCGGTGTATTCGGGATTTCCGTGTTCCTCGTCCAGAAGTCCAGAGCGAATGCCGCCCGGAAGCACATCGCATTGAAAGCGATCCAGCTGCCCACGCGACGGGACTACCAGGAAGTCTGGACGACAATCCTGCGCTCCTCCGGAAGTGGATCCTTCATCGGCATCATTCCGGCCAAGGGCGCGACCGTCGCGTCCATGGGGTTGGGGGCTACTTCATGCCCCTCGCGGGATTCTGGGAGGTTCCCCTCGCCACCGGCCTGATACTGGGAGGTATGCGGGAGCAGCGCTTCGGGCAATCGATGGTGATGCTGGACGAGAAATGGTAGCTGCTGCCGACATGCCCCACTCGCTCATTTCTTCCTGGTATTGACCGCGCTCCCGCTTTTCTGCCGACCGCTCTGGCGATGGGTAGCGCGACAGCTTCCTCCTTTCGGACGGTCGCGGAACCAGCCTACCGTCCACTCCCCGAACCCATCGCAGTCACCCCGGACAACGATTGGCGGCAAAATCGCGCATAATCGGCGGGACCCCGCAGCCGCTGCAATTCCCGATGCCGCGTCCGCGCCTGGAACCCGTTCGAGGAAAACCTGATGAATGACAACTCTGGCATCTGGCCCATCGCCCCGACACCCTTTCGCGAAGACGGCTCCATTGACACGGAAGGCATGCGCCGCGTGCTCGACTGCATGGTCGATCAAGGCGTCGACGGAATTTGCATTCTGGCCAACTTTTCCGAGCAGTTCGTGATCTCCGACGCGGAGCGCGATCTGCTCGTGCGGCTCTGCCTGGAACACGCCGCGGGGCGGGTGCCGGTCATCGTCGCCATCAGCCACTTCTCCACTGACATCGTCGTGGAGCGCGCCCGGCAGGCAAAGGAGTTGGGCGCCAACGCCGTCATGATGATGCCCCCCTATCACGGCGCCTTGCTCAAGGCCACGCCGGAGCAGACCGTGGAACACTTCGCCCGGGCGGGCGAAGCCGGAATCCCGATCATGGTGCAGGATGCTCCGCTTTCGGGCGTGAATCTGCCTGCGCCGCTTCTGGCCCGCATGGCGCGGGAAATCGACATGCTGAAGCTGTTCAAGATCGAGTGCCCGGGCGCCGCGGCCAAGATTCGGACCCTGATTGCGGAAGGCGGGAGCCTGATTGAGGCGCCATTCGACGGGGAGGAAGGAATCACCCTCATGGCGGATCTGGATGCGGGCGCCACGGGATCCATGACCTCGGCTCTCATCCCGGACCAGATCCGGCCGGCAATCGCGGCCCACCTGTCGGGAGACCGTGACGGCGCCATGGCCGCATACGCGCGGGTACTTCCGGCGATCAATCACGAGAATCGGCAATGCGGATTCCGTGCCACGAAGGAGGCGATGGCCGAGGGCGGCGTAATTTCAGACGTCCGGACATCGCTCTCTTTTCGAGAGCTGCTTGTGGGTTGAATTATCGTTTGAATTGATAGAGTTATGATTGGATTTTGGGGTTGACAGAGCGGCGGGTATCTGGCATAATAATATGAACCCATTATTCGGTGCCCGAGGATCTCATGAACACGCTTCCGATGCGACCCGCCGAGGCGGTCCAGATTGGCAACTCCTGCTTTTCCTTCGTGAGGCGGGACGGCCGAGTGGAGTATTTCTCCAATCTTGAGCCGTTTGATTTTCACGCTGACGATCAGCGCGAAGCGAAGTTGCTTCGGATCGCGAAGTTCGCGGAGAGCGGTGTCCCTCGCTCGGACCTGGTGGAGGCGCTCGGCGTGAGCCGCTCGACGGTACAGCGGGCGGTGAACCAACTCCGGAGGGACGGCGAGGCGAGCTTCTTTGCGCCGCGCCGCGGGCGCGGTCCGAGCGTAATCGATGCCGACATGGCGCGGGAAGCGGACCGTCTTTTGACCTCGGGTCTGAGCGGCTCGGCGGTTGCGCGACGGCTGGGGATTCCGGTGCGGACGCTGAACGACAATCGCCGGCGAGGCGTTGTCGGGGGTGGGATGCCGGCCGGGACGGCGAAGGCTGAACCGGATCCGGAAGCACCTGCGGAGCGGGAGGCGCCGCAGGAAGCACCGGAGCGGGACGCGCTGGAGCCGCCGATTGAGCGAAGCGCACGGGACGCCCGCGACCGGGCAGCGCCGATGGGCCGTGGGGCTCGGGACACGACGGGACGAATGCTGGCCGCGACGGGGCATCTGAGCGAGATCCGGCCGCAGTTTGCGGAACCGCTGTCGGCGGTTGCCGGCGGGGGGGTGCTGGCCGGGCTCCCGATGCTGCTGAAGGAGGGGCTTCTGAACCACGCGCGGGAGTTCCTGTCGCTGCCCAAGGGGTATTACGGGTTGACCACCGTTCTGCTCTTCCTGGCGTTCCTCGTCTTGGCCCGGGTGCGCAATCCGGAGGCGCTCCGGCACCAGGTGCCCGGGGAATGGGGCGCGATCCTGGGCCTGGACCGCTGCCCGGAGGTGAAGACGCTGCGGCGCAAGATCAAGGCGCTGGGGCAGGATGTGCAGCAAGTGCGGAACTGGCAATCCTCCCTGGCGGCGGGATGGCTTGAGGAGGACCCGGAGGTCGGCGCCACGCTGTGCGTGGACGGGCATGTGAAGATCTATTCCGGTCGCAAGGGGAAATTGCCAAAGCACTTCGTAGCGCGACAGAAACTATGCCTGCCCGCGTCCACGAGCTATTGGATCAACGCGCTCGGCGGCAAGCCCTTCCTGTGCCTGAACAAGGCGCTGGATCCGACCATGACCCACGCGCTGGAGGCGGACATCCTGCCTGCGCTGGAGAAGCTGGGCATGCTGGGCCCGGAGGCGCCGGATCTCACCGCCCCGGATGCCGGCGAGCCCGCCCTGACGCTGGTCTTCGACCGGGAAGGCTGGAGCCCGGCACTGTTCAAGCGCCTCGCCCGGCGCGGCGTTGCGGTGATCACCTGGCACAAGGGCTTCAAGGGGGAGGACTGGCCGGAGGCGGAGTTCCGCAGTGTCGCGGTACCGATCCATGGACCGGGCACGACCCGCAGCGCCACCGTCCGCCTCGCCGAGAAGCGCGTGCAACTGAAAAAGGGGCCCGAGGTCCGCCAGATCCGCCGCCTGCTGGAAAGCGGCCGCCAGGTCCCGCTCATTACCACCCACTCCCGCATGCCCGTGGAGCAGATCGCCGGCGCCCTGTTCTCCCGCTGGTCGCAGGAGAACTTCTTCAAATATATGCGCGAGGAGTTCAATCTCGACGCCCTCGTGGTCCGCGGCCTGGAGCCGCAGGATCCCGAAGCCCGCGTCGTCAACCCGCTCTGGCGCGCAATCGACCGAAATGTCAGCCGCTTCCGGCAACGCCTCGGCACCCTGCGCAACAGGATCGCCGATCTGGCCAAGGGAGCCCAGTCTCACCAGACCGCCGAAGCCGCCCGACGTCTCCAGGCCCGGATCGACGCTCTCGACGCCGAGCGTGAGGCGCTCAAGCAGAAGCGCAGCGACACGCAGCGCCACATCACCGTCGCCGAGCTCGACGAGCACCAGGCCCTGGATGCGCTTCCCGAAGGCGAGAAGCTCCTCCTCGACGTCATCCGCATGATCGCCTACCGCGCCGAAACCCGCATGATGCCTGTCGTCGCACAGGCACAGGGCAAGACACAGCGACCCCGCAGGCACCTGCGCGCGATCTTCCAATCCGACGCCGACATCATCCCGGAGCCCTCCAACGGCATCCTCCGCATTCGCATCCTCGGCACCGCCAGCGACGCCGGCGACAACGCCACTGCAGGCCTCCTCCAGGAACTCAACCTGACCCGGACGATCTTCCCAGGCACCAACCTCCGGATGATCTACGAACTGCCCGGGAATACGGCCGATCCGGACCCTTCGGGTTCAAATAGGTGAGCTCGATTCACTCCCGAGGTCCGGACATCTGAATTTCCTCGGCCAGGTGCCGCCACCCCACGCCTCCCCTGCCCGATGCTGCCCGGAAGCAGCTTCTGGAGCTGATCCGCCCCCTGGACCCGGTTGTACTTTCCTGGGTAGGATGACGAAGCGGGGGCCCAGCGTCCGCGGCCTGCCGGGCAGCGAATCCCGGGTTCCTCCGCGCAAGAGCCTCGCCGAAAAGGCCGCGAACCGGCTTCGCGAACGGAACCTGACCGAGAAGCGGGCACCCGGGCTGCCGGCGCCCGAGCGCGACGTCGCAGTCAGCATGAGAAACACCCGGACATAGCTTCGGGAAGCGATGCGAATTCTCGAGGGCGAGGGCCTGATCGAATACTCGGCCACGCACCGGCCCCGTGTCGCGAGCCCTTCCATGGAAGTCATTGCCAACAACCTGGACATCATTGGCTCGCTGGAAGCCCTCGCCGGAGAACTCCCATGCGAGCGGGCGACCGCCGCGGTGATCGAACCGATCAGAGGACTCCGCAGGAACATGGAAGTCGGTTCGAGCACCGTGCCCTTATTGAAGTTCTTCCGCTGGTACATGGAATTACACGCGTTGGTCGTGGCGGCCTCGCAAGGCTCGCCATTGATCGGAACGCATCGCCAGCGCAATGCCGGCCTCTGGCGCGCGCTATACTTTTCCTCGCGGATGCAGCCGAGACGGGCAAGCACGCGACTGCAGCAAGTGGAGATCCTTTCGGCCCTTGCCGCCCGCAACGCCACCGCGACGAACCACGCATTGCGCTCCCACCTGAAAACCCCGGTGGACACCCCCGCGCTCGCCCGCCGGGAATCGAATCCTTCCGAGGCCGCCGAATGAAACCGCGCATCGGAGTCATCCCGGGCGATCCGGGAGGCATTGGGCCGGAACTCGTGGCCAAGCTCCTCGACAATCCCGTTCTCATGGACCGGGCCCGGATTCTTCTGGTCGGAGACGAGCCGGTCTTCGAGATGGCGCAGGCGCAGGCGGGCGTCAACCATTCTCTGGAGCGCGTGGACGCGCGAACGGGTTCCCGGGGGCAGCGGCGGGTATCCCAATTCACCACAATGCCACGATTGACCCGGACGACATCGCGGTGGCCCGGGTTTCGGCGGCTTCCGGGCGCTCCTCCCTCGCCAATCTGGACCTGGCCCTGGATCTGGCCACAGAAGGCCAAATCGACGCAATCGTGTTCGGTCCGTTCAACAAGGCCGCCTTCCACGCCGCGGGCATGGGGCATACGGACCAACTGCATTACATGGCGGCCAGACTCGGTGTTCGAGGCCTCGCATCCGAGCTCAACGCGCTCGACGGATTGTGGACGAGCCGGGTCACCAGCCACATCGCACTGCGCGAGGTCGCAGACAGCATCACGGAGGAGCGGATCGCCGAGGCCGTCACACTGATTGACCGGATGCTCCGGCGAACCGGTCTGCGGCGGCCTCGGATGGCGGTGGCGGCGTTGAATCCCCATGCCGGCGACGGCGGGAATCTCGGCCGAGATGAAATCGACGTCATCCGTCCGGCGGTAGAGGCGCTCGCACGGCAGCAGTTCGCCATCGACGGCCCATTGCCATCGGACAAGGTGTTCCTGAAAGCAAAGCGCGGCGAGATCGACGCTGGTCACCATGTATCACGACCAGGGCCTGATCGCGCTGAGCTGATGGGATTCGATCGCGGCGTGACGATGCTGGGAGGGCTTCCGGTGCCCATCGCGACACCCGCCCGTGGTACTGCATTCGACATCGCGGGTCGGGGAGTTGCAGATGCCGGCGCAATGCGTGCCGCGCTCGCCATGGCCTGCGACATGGTGGAGCACTGGAGCGCTGCGCCCTGAACAGACACGCCCGCGCCGGCTTCATCGGCGCGGGCCTGACGGATGCCGGAATGGCGGCGTGCCTCCCCCCTGTACCTTTTTCCGTGCCCTAGGAGTCTGTCGGGTTTGACCTAGAATTGGCATAAAGGGAAGCCTTCGCGCTGATTCTGGCCGAGGCAACACGCGAGCGCGCCGGGTCCCGGCTCAGGGTTGGGGGGATTTCCAAGGCGGTTCGGTTGCCGGGGTGGCTCTCTTACCCCCAAGGCCCGTTTTTGGCCCTGCGAGGGCACTGTTTCGGGCCGGATGAGAGCATTTCTTCTCTTCTTGCTCAGCTTGCGAGAGCATGCATCCGCTTCAGGTTCCATGCCACGCTGATCAGCGTCCATTCCCCACTTACCGCGCTCAGTCCCCGCAGATGGAAACGCCGGAATCCCATCACCTCCTTGATGATCCCGAATACCGTCTCCACGGTAACCTTGCGCCGAGAATAGATCGCCTTGCCCTCCGGCGTCTTCAGGCGGTGCTTCGCTCTCGCCGTTGGGTCCGCATCGACGGGAAGCTCCGGCGCCGGTGCCTGCCGGTTCGCCAGCGGCTGGTTGTGCGCGTCGCGGCCTGACGCGATGTACGGAGTTACCTCGGCCATCTCGCACTGCGCCACGTTGTCGGCGCTGAAATAGCCGGTATCGGCCAGGATTCCTTCCGGCTTGCCT
The DNA here is from genome assembly GCA_965222665.1 of Rhodobacterales bacterium. GTDB lineage: Bacteria > Pseudomonadota > Alphaproteobacteria > Rhodobacterales > CAZPXZ01 > CAZPXZ01. Next base: position 729,794 of record CBDCUM010000012.1, on the reverse strand, counting down.
ATCACCGCTTCCACCGCCGCCAGCTGTTCCAGCGCCGGGGCAATCTGCTGCTTGTCATTGCAGGCATCCGTTACGTGGCCCGCCACGATCAGGTGGGAGCCATTGTCAACCGTCGCCTGAGCGTTGAACCCCTGCACAAAGCCTTCTGATGACGGCATGATCCGCGACTCCGGATCGGTGAAGTTCACCTGGTCCTTCGGATGCGGGCCCGGTTGCGGTTCTTGCGGTGGGCGACCGCCCGGCTTCCGGCCGGACGCCGCCTCCTTCACCGCGCGGGCCGCCATCTTCTCCTCGTAGGCCGCCATCTCCGCCCGGTGCCGCTCCGCCGCCCGCTGCGCGATCTCTTCCTTCGCCGCCGCGATCGCATCAAGGCGATCGCGGCGCCGCTTCAACTCCTCCGGAATGTCCAGCCCGATGTCCGGCTCAGCTTCGTCCGCCTGCTCCGCCCGGGCCAGCAATGCTGCAACCTCTTCCTGTAACTGCTGTTCCAGCTTGTTCGCGTAGTCCCAGCTCATCGCCTTGTGCTTGCTGGCGTTGGCCTTGATCTTGGTACCGTCCAGACTCACATTCCCGAGTTGCAGCACACCCAGGGTCCGCGCCATCATCAGGATCTGTATGAACAGGCCTCCCAGGTGCCCAATAAACCGCTTGCGAAAGGCTGCAATCGTGTCGTGATCCGGATGCAGGTTCGCCGCTACGAAGCGGAAGGCAACTGACTCATACGTCGCCCGCTCCAGCTTGCGGCTTGAGAAGATCCCGGTCGCATAGCCGTAGAACAGCAGCGAAAGCAGCATCGCAGGATGATAGGCTCGCTTGCCGCCGCGACTATAGTCAGAGGTCAACTCGCTCAGATCGAGCTGCTCCACAATATCGACCACGAAACGCGCCAAATGACCTTCCGGCAGCCAGTCCTGCAGCGACGGCGGCAAAAGCCACGGCGTCTCACGATCCGTCCTACGGAAATCCCGCGACATCAGCAGACCTCTTCCATAATCTTCAGCTCTTGGAACACTATATATTGATAGTGCAGTGGCTACCAGGGCAGGATTGGCCAAGAGACGACAACGCTCCGCCCGGCCACTGGCTGCGGCAAAGCTGAGACACGGCCATGCCGGGGGCCACTGAGCAAATCCGACAGCCTCCTAGCAGCGGCTTTGGGTGGCCTTGTTGCTGTGGCGTTTTGCGCTCTCCTCGCCACGGGAGCCACGGAGGCCCGTTCAGCACTGGGACTCGCCAGCAGCGCCGACATAGTCCATTCCTGCGTTCCGAACGCGGAGGCTGTCGAGGCGCTGGCCAGAGTGGTGCTCCCGCACCTGCGGCCGGGCAGATCCGGATCGATGCGACAACATCACTGCCGCAAACCAGCAATCGGGTCGCCGCACGCCTCGAGAGGGTCGGCACCCCATTTGCCAACGTACCATTGACCGGGGGGGCCGGAGCAGGCGGCGGATGGAGAACTCGCTTCCCTCATCAGCTGCGATGAAGGGCAGTTGCAACGGGTTCTCCGTGCCGTTGCCCCTACTCCAGGCTTTCCCGCCGCTTGGGACCCCCGCCGGGGGGCCGAAACGCGGCAAAGCTCCAGAACAATCTCATTTCGCAGCGGACGATGATCCTGCTCGCCGTCGCGTTCCGGATTGCGGCGGAATTCGGCATGGACTGGCCGGCGCTCTCCGACGTGATGAATAGGGATGCCGACTGTGCAGGGACACTGGAGAATGCGGTTGGTCCGGCCCTCCAGGGAGACTTTGGCGACTCGCAATTCACCAAGTCGAACGCGGCAACGGACCCGGACTACGGGGTCCCGCTCATTGAATTCGCGGGCCCGGGGCGCCGCGATTTCCGCCGCACTCAGCGGGCATTTCGCCGGGCTTGTCGCGAGCGGCCACGGGAACGAGTTGTTGGGCCGCATACTGGACCCGTCCCGGGCTGGGCCGAAACCGGTTAGCGCGTGTGCGAAGAACAGATCAGCGAAGACGGATCCGTAAGTTCGCGCTCGCGGATTCCGCATTCAGGATTTGCTCCTTCCGGCCTCGCGGATCTCGGCGCCTCACCACGTACCTGCGGGTTGGCAACCGCCGCGGCTCCCGGGTCGTGGAGCAGCGAGCCTCCGGACTGGTCTCGAAGACTCCCTTGACGAAGGCCGCATCGGCCTTCGAGACTCAGGCCGGCCCTCAGATCCTGCGGCGCATCCCCGGTGCGGTGGATGCCGCGCAGGGACCCGCTGCCGCACCCTTGGGCGTCACGCGCGTACATGATGTCAGCGCAACGGCCGCCGGTGATGCGCGCGGCCGGGAAGCGCAAGGCTGGTTGACGCCTCGAACGGCGCCGGGCGAGCCCCGATCTGCCTCAAGCCCGGTGCCCCTGCCCGGTCGCCCAGGGGCAGACCTTACGCACTGTGGAAACCGTTTTGACGCGGTCCTGGGGGCAGACTACAACTTGGCTGTCTGAAGTCAGGCGATCCGGATTGACGCGGCGGCGCCCGGCGAAGACCGGACGGACTTGATGCGCAAGCCGCTTGCCCTGAGCGACGAACATGCGGCAGAGTCCATGCGACTGCTCGACGAGGTGGGGCAATGCAGCCAGGCAAGCGTGCGGAGCCGGTGACGGAATCACTTCTCATACGCATGGTTAAAGCCATCGTGGACGAAGTTGACCCGGATCAAGTAATCCTCTTTGGCTCCCGTGCGCGTGGAGATGCGCGGGAACATTCAGATATCGATCTCATCGTGGTGGAATCGGAATCATTCGGACCGGATCGCAGTCGAAGGAGAGAAACGGTGCGGCTCTACCGCGCCTTGGCGGCGTTTCAGGTTCCGACCGATATTCTCGTCTACTCCCGTGAAGACGTCTCCTACTGGCGCGACTCCCTCAACCACGTCCTGGCGCGAGCTCTACGGGAAGGCAAGGTGCTCTATGAGCGACGTTAAATGCGCCAGGATGCTGGTGAGTGCCGCAAAGCGAGATATCGACGCACTGCGAGTCATGCGCCGCCCCGACGAGGTCTCCGACGAGGTGTTTGGCTTTCACGTGCAGCAAAGCGCCGAGAAGCTGCTCAAGGGCTGGATCGCGCTGGAGGGAGAAGTGTATCCGCTGACCCACAGTATCGAGGACTTGTGTGATCTTCTCGCCAGCCGTGACGCAGCCGTCGAGCCATTCAGGGCACTGGCGGATTACACGCCATACGCCGTCGAATTTCGATACGCGGGCATAGACCCTGATGCCGAACTCATTGACCGCGAGGGCGCCCTCGCGCTCGTGCAGGCTTTGCTGGACCGGATCTTGCCCATGTTGGCAGACGGGGAGGCAACGTGACCAACTGGCTCGCGGTCGAGACCGAGTAGACGCCGTTCACCCTGGGCGCAGGAATTTCCGGGCCCCTCGAATGTCATCGAGTCGTCTCTGAATTCAGAGTATCCCCCGGGGCGCACAGCACCGTACATCCGATGGAGCCCTGAAGGGCTTTCGCTTTGACGGGCCAAGTCTCACCGCTTGCCGACAGGTTTCGACACCCTGCTCTGGCCACAAGGCAATGCAGCGACTTCGGCTCTCTCACTCAGGCGCTCCCTGTCGAGCCGAGTTCCGCTGTCGAAACCGGGCCGCCAGCGACCACGGGCGGCGACACGCTTTCCGGAATGGGGCAGCGATACGGTTTCTGTTCCAATTGGGCATCCAGTGCGATTCCGGCTTCATCCAGAATTTCACGGTTCTGGAACAAGCCAACCGCCGTTGCTGCCATCACCTTGGCTGCATAGATCAGCCCCTTGTGCGCCATTCCGGACTTGCCTTGCGCAGTCAATTGCCAACTGTGGAACGGTGTTCCCACGGCGCAAGTGGCAACCCGGGCCTGGACCGTCGGCGCAGCCCAGCTCACATCCCCGACATCCGTCGAGCCAACTCCGCTCTCCCCGATTCCACCGAGCGGAGCCACGAAATCGCAAACGGGCATATCCGTATCCGCGTCCTGCCCGATACGATGAAAGGAGGCACGGATATCCTCATCGCTGAGAGTCTCGCGGATGCGTTCCGCGAAATCGACATCTTCCGCATCGAAGTGGAGCGGCCCGAGACGGTCCATGCTGGCCTGCATCAAGGCCTCAAGAGGAGCATTGCCGAGCAGGTTGGACGTAGCCGTGAACAATTGCCGCGCCACCCGCGTTCCGGTCATCAACGCGGCGCCCTCGGCAATCCGGTCCACGCGTTCGATGAGCTGCTCGAGTCCGGCAAGCGTCGGAGACCGGACCAGCTGCCGCACCGTCGCCCGATCCGGCACGATGTTTTCGGCCATGCCCGCCAGGTCCCGGTAGCTGTAGTGAATCCGGGCTCGGCTCGGCATGTGCTCGCGGAGGTAGTTGACGCCCACATTCATCAACTCCGCCGCATCCAGCGCGCTTCGGCCCAGTTCCGGTGCGCTCGCCGCATGGGCGGCGCGGCCCGAAAAGCTGTAGTCAATCCGTGCATTGGCAAGAGAATTCGCGGGATTCACCGCCGTGAATGTCGAAGGATGCCAGGAGATCGCAGCATCGACATCTCCGAACAGCCCTCCGCGGACCATGAAGGTCTTTGCGGCGCCGCCCTCTTCCGCCGGGCAGCCGTAATAGCGGATGCGGGCGTCGATCCCCCTCTCCGAGAGCCATGCCTTCACCGCGGCAGCCGCGAGAAGCGAGGCCGTGCCCAGCATGTTGTGTCCGCAACCGTGGCCCGGACCGTTCTCATCGACGGGCTTGCGTTCCGCCACGCCTGCCTCCTGGCTGAGGCCCGGAAGCGCGTCATACTCACCGAGTATCGCGATCACCGGCCCCTCGCCCCCGGCTGGGCCGGCCTCGCCGATCATCGCCGTCGGAATGCCTGCCACGCCGCGCCTGACCCGGAATCCCTCCGCTTCCAGCACTGCCGCGTGCTCGTCCGCAGCGCGAAATTCGCGATACGCGATCTCCGGCGCATCGAATATCCGATCGGAAAGCGCGGTGTAGGTGCCGCTCCTGTCATCAACCAGGCTCCAGATCCGCTCTTCGTTTCGCATCGCTCACTCTCCTTTCCTTTACGCAGGCAGGCGCAAAGAATTGTTCCGACCCCCCGGGGGGCGATCCCATCGCCCCTTGTGCCGCCACCCAGTGTACTTCGCACGCAGAGCGCACGCGGGAAGGTGGGTTGTTCGCACGCCCCACCCTGCCGATCTGCGCCTTCCGGAATGGCGGAAGGGATCTGGCGGCGCGCTTTGCACGCAATCCCCTATCCTGTAGCGGATCAGGCCAAGGGGAGCGGGAAACGATGAGAGCGATCCGGGTTGAGCGGTTTGGCGGGCCGGAAGAAATGCGAATCGAAGACCGGCCGTCGCCGACACCCGCGCCGGGGGAGGCACTGGTCCGCCATGCGTTCATGGGCGTGAACTTTGCGGACATTTCGCAACGGGAGGGCACGACAAGGGGCGGCGGAACGCAGTATGAGACAGCACTTCCGTACACGCCCGGCAACGAGGCGTCCGGCATCGTCGAAGCCGTCGGCGATGGCGTCCGGAGCCTGTCACTATCACACTGTTGACACGGGCTGTGTTGTGTGGCACACATGATGCATGCAGATTGGCTTGCGACAGTTTTGCGCGGAAACTCTTTCGTGGTTTGAGTGCGCGGTCCTTGAGGGAGGCGCGAGCCGGAGCGCGCTTGCGAGCGAGTTGTGCGCTCGCGCGAACTGGCGCAACGCGCGGGGCGAGCCGTGCGTTTCGTCGGCGCGGAAGATCCTGCCGAGGCTGGCGTCGCAACTGGGGTTGAAGCTCCCGGCGGCGGCAGCGCCGCCGCCAGCGGGGGATGCATTGCCGTCGCATCCAGACCTGCATGTGGAGACGACGCTATCGGCTCTGGGAACGGTGTCGCTGGAACCGGCCGAGGGTCGCGAGGGTTCGCGGCGCTTCCGTTCGATGATGGCGTCGCACCATCCGGAGGGGGTTCCGCGGCATCCCGGCAAAGCGTTGAATTATCTGGTGATATCGTCTCGGTTCGGGTGTTTGGGTGGGATCGGCTTCTGCGCGGCGAGCTGGCACCAGAAGGCGCGGGACCGGTATATCGGCTGGAGTGCGCGAGCCCGTTGCGCGGGGTTGGGGCGGATGGTGAACAACCACCGCTTCCTGCTTCTGCCTTCGGTGCGGGTTGCGGACCTTGCCTCGCATGTGCTGGCGCAGGCGACAGGTCGGGTTGCGGACGACTGGGAGGCACGGCATGGTGATCGGCCGGTGCTGGCGTACAGCTATGTCGGCCCCGAGCATGCCGGGACCTCGTACCGAGCGGCGGGCTGGGAGGATGCTGGCGCGACATCGGGACGCCCGCCGGGCCGGCGCGGGGCGGGGCCGGTGCGCCGGGTGTGGATGAAGTCGCTGCAGGCGGGCTGGCGGGAAGCACTGTGTGAGGAGCCGGAGCGGGTTGCGGGGCGGATGGGATCGCTGCATCTTGGCGCCGACGCCGACTGGGCGGAGCGCGAGTTCGGCCGGGGCACCCATCCCGACGGGCGGGTGCGGCGCCGGATCGAGGAGATGGGGCGGTGTTGGGAGAAGCGTCCGGGAACGCCGCTTCCGGAGATCTTTCCGGACCGTGCATCGCAGGAGGCTGCGTACCGCCTGCTTTCGAACGAAAGGGTGGCTGTGGACGACATCCTCGAGGGGCATCGCGAGACAACGGTGGAGCGCTGCCGGCATGCGGGTGTGGTGCTGATGGTGCAGGACACCACCATGGTGAACTACGACAACCTTCGCGACGCGACCAGCGGGCTGGCGGCGCTGGGCGGCGGCGGCAAGGGCACCGTGGGGGTTCCCGTGCATACGACGCTGGCGGTGGCACAGGGCGGGCGCCCGCTTGGCGTTTGCGCGCTTGAGGGCGACTTCCGCGAAAGCGTCGAAGCCAAGGCCGCCCGGGAACCGGGCGTGGCGCAGGAGCCCGAGAGCGCCCGCTGGCTGCGCTCGCTGGAGCAGGCGGCGGCGGTGGGACACGCCTGCTCGAACACCCGCGTCATTTCCGTCGCCGACCGCGAGGGAGACATCTGGGGTCTGTACGCCCGCCAGGCCGAGGATCCCGCCGCCGCCTGCCTGCTGGTGCGCGCCTGCCGCTCGAAACAGCGCAAGGTGCTGGTGGACGGCAAAAAGGTGGACCTCGGCAAGCACATGGACACTCTCCCGCCCTGCGCATCGCGCAGCATCGAGATTTCCGCGCGGGGCGGCAGGGCGGCACGCAAGAAGCGCAAGGCCGTGCTGGCGTTGCGCATCGCTCGCGTCGAACTCATCGCGCCCGAAGGCAAGTCGCCGCACACGCTGCCCATGACCGCCGTGCTCGTTGCCGAGCGCAACCCGCCGTCCGGCGCTCGCCAGCCACTCCGCTGGCTGCTGCTTTGCTCCGAAGGCGAGGCCACGCCCGAATGGGCCGACCGCATCCGCCAGTGGTACGAAACGCGCTGGTCCATCGAAGAGTTCTTCCGCGTCCTCAAGACCGGAACCCGCATCGAGGACCGCCGCCTCGACGATGCCGAGGACTTGCGCAAGTGCCTCGCGTTCGACGCCATCACCGCGTGGCGCGTGTTCGATCTGGATCGCGCCGCCAGGGAAACCCCCGACAGGCCCGCCGACGAGATCATGTCCCGAGACGAAATCTTCATGCTCTATCTGGGCCTGTACGACTACCGCGTGATCCGCTGCCGGGCCCCGCCCGACTATATCCCCGACCTCCGAACCTTCGCCATCGATCTCGGTCGATATGTCGGCTTCATCCCATCCAAACGACAGCCAATGCCCGGTACCGCAAAACTCTGGACAGGAATGACATACCTCATGCAAGACACTGCCGCACTCCAACGGATGAGAAGCGCCGGAATGCTCCGCGAAACTCGCCAATGATCTCTGCGTCAACTGTGCGGTAGTGACAGGTCCGGAGCTCCCGCCCCGGGGATCGGGTCGCCTATCGCGGGGTCTTCGGCGCGTATGCTGAAGCGGCATGCGTTCCGGAGGCAAGCCTCCTGCGGGTCCCGGACGACCTCGACCTCGCCCACGCGGCGGCAACGCTGACGCACGGAATGACAGCGCATTACGTCACCCAAGACGCAGGCCAGGTTGCCGATGGTGAGTGGGTGCTGGTCCACGCGGCGGGCGGCGGCACGGGAGGGCTGGTCACACAGATGGCGAAGGCCCTCGGCGCCACGGTCGTGGCGACGGCGTCCTCGGACAGGAAGCTCCGGCATGTCCGAAGACTCGGGGCCGACCACGTCATCGACTACACAAGGGACGATTTCGAGGAAGCCTGCCGTGCCATCCCCGGCTTCGGGGGGTTCCACAAGGTACTGGACAATGTTTCCGCAGCGACTTTCGAGCAGAACCTGCGCCTCATGCGCCCCCTCGGCACCCTGGTGATCTTTGGAGCCTCGTCAGGCCCGATTCCGCCCTTCGACCTGCAGAGGCTGAATGCACTCGGCTCGCTCGCGATCCGCCGCACCAACATGAAGCACTATGTCGCGACGCGGGCCGCGCTCGTAGAACGATCCGCGGCCGTGTTCCGGATGATCCGCGAAGGAGGGGTCCGGATCATCGTTGACCGGGTGTTTCCGCTGGCGGAGGCTGGCGCCGCGCATGACTGGATCAAGGCCCGCCTGTCGATCGGAAAGGTGCTTCTGAAGCCCTGAGAGCGACAATGCACAGGCCAAGGCGAATTGGACTCTTGTCCGGCTACACCGTCGCAATCCTGCCGGCTCGCGCCGCTGATAAGGATGTTCGGCTATGTGACGGGATGTACAGCGGCCGTCGACTGGCGCTCGATCGAGGAGTCCAGACGCGGGCTTGACGACTGCAACGCCTTTCTGGATCCGACCGTCGCCAAGGACGAGGACAAGCGGCTACGCATGCCGGTGGAAGCACGGTTGCATGAAGGGAAATGGCATGAACTCCGCGGCTACTGATCCTTTCGACGGAATCGTGCACTTCAAAGCGCTGTCCGGTAGGATCGCCGACAATCCGCGAGCCGGCTCCGGTTTGGCGTCGAACGAGTTTCTTGTGCCCCTCGCAAGGACCGGAAGGCAGCCGACGATTGCCGCACAATCAACGCCTTGGACAGGTCGCGTTTCTTGACGAAGAAATTCTGGACAGACAGCTTCTCCATCGTCTCTTCAACACGCGAGGCGTGAAGGGTCGCATGAGGAATCCGGAGATGGAAACCCGAACGGACATCACCGGCACCTTGCCCGCGCTTACCGATCCAATCGAATGCAATCGGCGGCATATCGTCCTCCCGGAGGGAACAAAGCGAATGCTCTACCGAGAGTGGTTCGTCTCCCGGAGCCGCCTCTACCGGCGCGACTTCGGGTCCAGGATGTCGCGAAGCCCGTCGCCAAACAGGTTGAAGGCCAGTACCGAGAGAAAGATCGCCAGACCCGGAAAAATGGACATGAAGGGAGCAGTGATGATGTATTGCTGCGCTTCGTTCAGCATGGCGCCCCATTCCGGGATCGGGGGCTGCGCGCCCAGCCCCAGGAAACTCAGGACAGCCGCGGCCAGGATGGAGTCCCCGAGGCTCAACGTCGCGTAGACCACGATCGGCCCGGAAATGTTGGGCAGGATGTCCAACAGGATGATCCGGAGATCGCTCGCTCCCACCGCGCGGGACGCCTCGACATACTGCAATTCCCGAACCGCGAGGGTCGAACCGCGGGCGAGCCGCGCGAAGCGGGGCACCCGGACAATTCCGATGGCCAGTATCCCGTTTTCAAGGGACGGGCCGAGTGCTGCCGCGATCAGGATGGCGAGGAGCACATAGGGCAGCGACATCATGATGTCCATCGCCCGCATGATGATATTGTCGATCCAGCCGCCGAAGTATCCCGAAACCACACCGATCGCGACGCCCGACGTGAGCGAGAGCCCCACCGCGAGGAATCCGACCCAAAGCGAAATCCGCGCGCCATGGATTGTACGGCTCAGCTGGTCCCGGCCAAGGTGATCAATGCCGAAAGGATGCGCCCAACTGGGCCCCTCCAGCACTTTTGATGTGTACGCGTCCGGAGCGTAGGGAGCGATCAATGGCGCGAAGATCGCGAGGAACAGCAGCAGCAGGATGAAGGACATGCCGGCAACCGCGGTTGGCCTCCGCGTGAGCAGGTACCATCCATAGGCAAGAGTGAGGCGCCAACCGGTTGCGGACTCTGTTGGCGCGGCCACGCTCAACCTCCATGCCGTTGCATGGCAACCAGCGCCTCCGCCATCTTCACGGCCGTCACAATGGGATTGACGAGCGGAAGACCGGCCTCGCGGGCCGCCTCCCGCAGCCGCTCGGGCTCGAGAAAGGCAACCGACATGCATCCGAGGAGCATTGTCTCGGCCCCGCGCTCCCTTGCCTCCCGAATCAGGGCCACCAGCCGCTTCTGCGTCCGATCCTTGTCGCGGTAGAGCTCAAGGACAGGAATGTCGAGGGTATGGCTGGAGACCAGGCGATTCCCGTCCAGCCCGGCTTCCCGGACCATCCGTCGCTTGATGCGGGTCCGCTCGCCGGAAATGGTGACCATGGAGAATCGCTTGTCCCCGCAGGCACCGAGCAGGATGGAACTCTCGCCTGGCCCGACCACGGGCCTTCGAGACTGCTCCCGCGCCCCTATGAGGCCGCTGTCGCCAGCGCAGCCGATGATGAAGCCGTCAAAATCATCCTGCCGCTCCCGGACGAAGCGGAGAACCTCCGGCATCGCCTTGTAATCGCCGCCGGAGAAGCCGTTGAACTCGTTGGAGAAACCGGTTGCGGCAAGAGCGTTACCGCCCGCGCAATCATGGGATTCGTGGAGCCGCCCGGACGCGTCGAGAACGGCCAGATCCTGCTTGAGGGAGAGAATCTTCTGCAGCTGTCGGAACGCGCCATGCGAAGAGTCCGGGGACGCAGGATTTCCTTTGTCTTCCAGGAGCCCCGAAAGGCCCTCGATCCCACAGCCACGGTTGGCTCCCAGCTCATCGAGGCGGCGGTGGCCGGTCGCGGAGTCGACTCCCGCAAGGCGAAGGCACTTGCCCTCGAGATGCTGGCGGAAGTAGGCCTCGCGGACGGACCACGGGTCATGCAGAGCTATTCGTTCGAGCTGTCGGGCGGCATGGCCCAGCGCGCGATGATCGCGATGGGTGCAATCGGCGGCTCACGCCTCATGATTGCCGACGAGCCCACGTCCGCCCTCGACGTCTCCATCCAGGCGCAGATCCTGCGGCTCCTCCAGAAGATTCGCACGGCGCGGAACAGCGCACTTCTGCTGATCACCCACGATCTCGGCGTCGTCGCCGAAAACTGCGACCGCATCATCGTGATGTATGCAGGCCGAATTGTCGAGAACGGACCGGTTCGACAGATTTTCCGGTCGCCTGCACATCCCTATACGGACAAGCTCCTTCGCGCCCTCCCGGCGCCGGGGAAGACCCGCCTCGAATCGATTCCCGGCGTTGTTCCCGACCTGATCGCCCCTCCCCCGGGCTGCCGGTTCTCCAACCGGTGCGACCGGGCCAGCGAGCGCTGCCGGGCCGAGCGGCCGCCGGTGCTGGAAGCCGGAGTTGGCCACGCCGTGGCCTGCTTCCACCCGGTCAACGCAGGCTGAAGCGGCGGCCCGTGAGCGATGACTACAGCCTCCCGGTCTGAATCCCGCTTCGCGGCCCAGCAGGCGGGCGGGGCGGAAGAGGGTCCATTGGTCGAGATCCGGGGACTGAGGAAGGAGTTCCCCATCCGGAACGCCGGGCTGGGCCTGCTGCAGAAGGCGCCTGTGGTCCGCGCGGTGGATGGCGTGGGCTTCAGCGTGTCCCGAAACGAGATCTTCGGCCTTGCCGGGGAAAGCGGCTGCGGAAAGAGCACCATTGCTCGGATGCTGATGAGCCTTGCGCCTCCCACGGAAGGCGCCATCCAATTCCGGGGCCGGGAGATCGGAGCCTACGGAAAGCGCGAATTGCGGCAGCGGATCCAGATGGTGTTCCAGGACCCGTACACATCGCTCAATCCGCGCCGGAAGGTCGGACACCTGGTCGGGGACCCCCTGGTCATCCACACGCAGATTTCCCGTGGCGAGCGGCGGAAGAAGGTGATGGCAACGCTGGAGCGGGTAGGCCTGGCCCGGTACCACTACGACCGGTTTCCGCACGAGTTCTCCGGCGGCCAGCGCCAGCGCATCGCGATTGCCCGGGCGCTGGTTGTCGACCCCGAATTCCTGGTGCTCGACGAGCCCACATCCGCCCTGGACGTGTCCGTCCAGGCGGTCATTCTGAACATGATCCTCGAGCTGCAGCGGGAAATGCAGATCGGCTGCCTGTTCATCAGCCACGATCTGAACCTGATGCGATTCCTGGCCCACCGCGTGGGCGTCATGTATCTCGGGCGAATCGTCGAGACCGGAAGCACCGAGGACATCTTCTCGAACCCGCTGCACCCCTACACGAAGGCGCTGGTCTCGGCGACGCCGCAGCCGGATCCGGACCGGACGCTGCCCGAAACCATCCTCGAGGGGGAACTGCCCTCCAACGTCGACCCCCCGCCCGGTTGCGCCTTCTCCACACGTTGCCCGGTCGCCATCGCCGGGATTTGCGATCGCATTACGCCACAGCTCCGAAGCGCAGGCAGCCGCCTGGTGGCGTGCCACCTCCACAACCCGCCGGAGCACGCGCCGTGATCGGGCACGGACGCGCGGTGCGGCTTGTCGTGGAGCGCCTGGCCAACGCGGTGCTGGTTCTCATGGTGCTCTCCGTCCTGATCTTCGCCTTCATGCGCGCCATCCCTGGCGACCCGGTCCTGAACCTGCTTGGCGAGGAAGAGACGACGGAAGAGCAGTACCTGGCGCTTCAGAAGCAACTGGGACTCGACCGTCCGTTCCACATCCAGTATCTCGGCTGGATCAGCCGCGTCGTGCAGGGAGATTTCGGACAAAGCCTGCAAACCAACGAGCCGGTGCTGCCGGTGGTCTGGGAGAAGCTGAAGGCGACGATCGAGCTCGCGGTCGTCTCGGTCATCTTCGGCACGCTGATCGGGGTCGGCGCAGGAATCATCTCCGCCGTGCGGCGCGATTCGATCTTCGACTCCGCGGCGATGCTCGTCAGCCTCATGGGGATCTCCATGCCGGTGTTCTGGATGGGAATCCTCCTCATCATCGTCTTCAGCGTGGGCCTGGACCTCCTCCCGGTCTCGGGCATGATTTCGTTCTACACGATCATCACGCCGGTGACGGGGTTTCCGCTGGTCGACGCGATCCTCACGGGAAACTGGGCCGGAGCCGGGGATCTGCTGTCCCATCTCGTCCTTCCTGCGATCACGCTCGGACTGACGCCAGCCGCGCTCATTGCGCGAACCACGCGGGCAAGCATGCTGGAAGTGACCAACGAGGACTACGTCAAGGCCGGCCTCGCTCGCGGGCTCAGCTTCAACCAGACGCTCTGGCGCCACGTCATGCGGAATGCAATGATTCCCGTCGTCACCATCATCGGGCTCGAGATCGGCGTCTATCTTGGCGGCTCCATCGTGACCGAAACGGTATTTTCCTGGCCCGGCCTCGGGCGCTACATGATCGACGCGATCTATGCGAACGACTACCCGGTCATGCAGGGCGCCGTGCTCATCTACGCCTCCATTGTCGTGATGGTGAGCCTGGTGGTGGATCTCACCTATTCGACACTCGATCCCCGCGTGAAGATCTTAAGGAGGCGGAATGCCTACCCCCTGCGAAGGACGAATTCTGGACAGCATTTCCCTCGACGAGCCATGGTCCCTGGTCGAGACCTTTTCCCGTATGCATCGCTGGATGCCGGAGGATGTGAACAGGGCGGCCGAAGAAATCACCTCCCGGCTCTCGCGCCTCGGCATCCCGCACCAGGTGTTCGAACCGGAGGTCTATCTTTCGATTCCGCTTTCCGGCTCGGTTGAGGCCGATGGACGGACGCTCCGCGCCAAGCCGCCCTCAATGAGCCGTCCGGTGCCGGAGGGCGTCACCGGGGAGCTTGTCTATCTTGGGGCGAACGCGAAGAACCTGCGAACCTACACGCTGAACGCTTCCGAACTCTTCGCCGGAGCTACGGAAGGCCTGACGGAACGAATCCGTGGCCGCATCCTGCTCACGGAGGGATTCGGGAATCCCGCCCTCGCCGCCGTCGCGGAGAAATGCGGAGCCCTGGGCCTCGTTGTCATCAACCCCGGCGAGAACATCCATTGGGGCACGTGCACCACCGTCTGGCGAACGCCCGGTATCGATGGTCTCGCTTCCAAGCCGGGCATACCGGTGCTCGCAGTCAGCAATCCGGACGGCCAATCGCTGATCCGCCGTGCCGCGGCCGATGGAACCGCCACGTTTCGGTGCGAACTCCTCAAGGGATGGTTCCGCCAGAAGATTCCGGTGGCGGAGATCCGGGGCGTGAAGACTCTGGAGCAGTTCATACTTCTGCACGGCCATTACGACAGCTGGGAGGTGGGCGTCGGCGACAATGCAACCGGGGATGCCACGATGCTCGAAGTCGCCCGGGTGCTCCACACCCACCAGGACGCGCTCCGCCGCTCCGTGCGGATTGCCTGGTGGCCGGGACACTCGACAGGGCGGTACGCCGGTTCAACCTGGTACGCGGACGCGTTCGCCATGGATATCGACCGGAATTGCGTCGCATCCGTCAATTGCGACAGTCCCGGATGCCGCTGGGCAACGAGCTACCACAAGACCACCTGCATGGCGGAGATGAAGGGACATGTGTCGGCGATCATCCGGGACACTACCGGGCAGGCGCCGGACTGGATCCGCCCCAAGCGGGCGGGTGATCATTCATTCTATGGGATCGGGCTGCCCACGTATTTCAGCCTGACGTCCACGATGCCGGACGACCTGCGGGCAGAGAAGAACTATTACGAGGTCTCGGGATGCGGCGGGAACATCGCCTGGCATACGGAGGACGACACGCTCGAGATTGCCGACCGAGGCGTCCTGAAGACGGACATCGAGATCTACACGCTCGCAGTGCTGCGCCATGCCAGGGCGGAGATCCTTCCGGACGACTGGCTCTGCACCGCGTCGGAATTCGTGGAGACCGTGGAGCGATACGATCGGGCAGCCGGCGATGCCTTCGACCTCTCTCCCGCACGCGATGCCACCTACGCGCTCAGGGCTTCGCTCACCCGTTTCCATGACGCAATCAACGCCGGCCAGATCCTTCCGGGTACCGCAAACGCCGCCCTCATGCGGCTCGCCCGCGTGCTGATCCCGATCAACTTCTCGCCCGCGGCGCGTTTCCTGCATGGCCCAGCCTATGTCTGCCCGCCGCTGCCGGATCTCGCGATTGCGACGGAACTGGAGAGGCACGGGGCAGACAGCATCGGGTTCGCGAAAGCCCAGCTCACCCGCGGGCAGAATCGCTACCTTGCGGCCCTGGCGGAGGCAAGCCACATATTGGACGCAGTGGCACAATGAGCACCACGATCCGGATCCGCTACCAGTTTGCGACCTCGAAGCAACGGAGTCCGGGTGGAACGGAGGAGGTCGCGCGCAGGCAAGCGAAACTCGACGAATGGGCAGGCGCCGGCGTATCGGTGGAAATCGGCTTGCCGCGAGCCAGCCCGCCAGCAGTCGAAAGCCGGGCCGACGCGGCTCTGTCGGTGCCGGAACTGCTTGAGAGCGTGGTGACGGCCGAGCGGGAAGGATTCGACGCGATCGTCATCAGCTGCTTTTCCGACCCCGGGCTCGAAGCGGCGCGGGAACTGGTCTCCATCCCGGTGCTTGGCTCCGGAATTTGTTCGATGCACATGGCTGCCATGCTCGGCGGCCGCTTCTCGATCCTGGCACCGCGCTCCGGTGGCGGCAGCCGCGCCTACGAGAATCCGCAGAAATACGGCTTTGGACACAACTACCCCGGATTATTCACCAACAGGCGGGCATGGACGGATGTTGCCATTGTAACCGATTACCCTATATAAACATATAGTTGATTTAGTCTGCGTGGATGAGATGTGTGATGGGTGAATCAAGTATTGACCGGGCACCGTTCGATTGGAACCGTTCCATCGAGGTTGACGCGAGCGATGAGAGCGTGAGCGCGGACGCGGGTGCGCTGCTGATGCGGGAGACTCTGGAGCACTCCGGGATTGTCTCCTGGCTGGAGGAGAATTTGATTGACGACCGGCGTCCGGGTTCGGTTTTGCACAGCACGGGGAACCTCCTTCGCACGTGCCTGTTGCTGCTTTGCCAGGGGCACCGGGACCAGGACGACGCCGACCGGCTGCGCCACGACCCGGCGATTGCGGCGGCGGCGAAGTCATCGGGAGGCCCGGTTCGGTTCGACGGAGGCGATGGCCTGCCGTCGCAACCGACGCTTTCGCGCTTCGTGGATCAGTTGAGCAGCGAAGAGAACCTCGATGTTCTGAAGCAGGGGATCCTGTCGAATGGCCTGCGCCGGATCCGGGAGGGGAGCGGCGGGTCGGAGGATTTTCTGGTGATCGATGTGGACGATGTGCCGTTTCTGGCGGATGGCCACCAGCCGGGCAGCCGGTACTGCGGTTATGTCGGGCACCGCTGCTACTCGGCTCTGGTTGCGGTTTCCGGCGAGAGCGGGGACATCCTTGGCGCGCGGCTGCGCCGGCCGGAGGAGGACAAGGCCGGGGAGACCTTCGACTTCGTGCTGCCGGTCGTGGCCGGAGCGCTTGAAGAGGGGGGCGGGCGCCCGGTACTGGTTCGCATGGATGCGGGCTTTCCCGACGGGCGGACCCTGGCGGAGTTCGACGCCCTGAGTATCCAGTATCTGGCCCGAGTTCGGAACAATGCCGTCCTGAACCGGATGGCGGAGCCGCATCTGGACAAGCCGGCGGACATGGTGCCCGGCGAAGTGCGGACAGTCTTTCATGAGCACGAGTACCAGGCGAGGGGTTGGGATCGCAAGCGGCGCGTGACCCTGGTCGTGATCTTCTCGGAGCGGGAGCTGTTCCCGCGCCACTTCTGGTTGATCACGAGCCTGGCACCGGAACTTGTCGGCGGGGAAGAACTCCTGGCCCGGTACCGCGCGCGGGGCAAGGCGGAGAACACCTTTGGCGAATTGAAGGGCACGCTGCGGTCACAACTGCCCTCCTCTCCGCGGCCGAAGCGCCACTATGCCGGCAAGACGATCGAACGGTCGGAGCCTCCTGTCAGACAGGAGTGGCGGCCGCAGAACGAAGCCTTTCTCCTGCTCGCCCTGCTCGGCTATCAAACCATGCACGAGGGTCGCTGCGCGATGGAGGATGCGTCCGGAAAAGGCTGGAGCCTTGAGACCTTCCGCGAAAAAGTCTTGCGCGCCGGCTGCCGTGTCGCCCGGCACGCGAGGCGCATGAAGTTCCACATCGCAAAGTCCGTCGCAAACTACTGGTCCATCCTGCTGGCGCAGCTGAAGAAGTCCACCATGCAAAACGCGTAGCTCACACGCCTGCTTCGCGTCCTTCTCCTACCCACCTTGAATCCGGCTGCCCCGAGCCATGGCATCCGGCTGCGCAAACATCCGGGTTGCGCCATACAAACACCCAAAGTGCGCCGAACCAGGCCGTTTCTGACACGCTTCTGTCCCTTGCGGCCACGCGAAACGGGAGAACTCCCGAGCGACAAACAAAATCTCCGCCAGGACCACCCAAAGCGAGCGAGACATTCAAACTTCTGCGACCCAATTCGCGATCACTCGACACTTCATGAATACTCCGGGACTACGCTTCCACACGGGGGGTTGGCCTCTCCGTCGCCGACCTGGCGCGGGACCGTAGCAAGACCATCGAACGGATTGCGGAAGCAGGGCGACGGGCGGTGGAGGAGGACGGCGCGGATACACTGATACTCGGTTGCATGAGCATGGCGTTCCACGACATCACACGGGAAATCTCGGCGCGCGCAGGCGTTCCGGTTGTAAACCCGGTCCCGGCGAGCCTCTGCATGGCAGAAGGCATGGTGCGAGCGGGGCTGTCGCACAGCCGGGCCGCGTACCCGGCACCGCCCCAGGTGCCCTTCCACTGACTTGCGGTCCGGCCGATTCGCGCTGATCGATCAGGACGCAGAACGATATCCGAAGCAGTACTCCGCCACAGGTTCCGCTTCCCCGCACCGCCCAGCGATTTCTTCTGATGAACGATCGCGAATTGCCGGCTCGCGAAGCCGGTGCGCGAAACTCTGGCGGAGACCGGGGCTTCAAGGTGGTCAACAACCATCGCCATGCAACCGGGGCAACCTTCCGGGCCGGGCGGGCACTCGGCGAAGGGGCAACTACCGATTCGAGGAACCCGGCGCACCCGAAGAACTAGACGACAACCTCAAGCGCTGAGTCGGGCTGACCAAGCATGTCGCGGGCGGCGAAGCGGAGCGGCGGACATGGCGTCTGTCGCTACCGGATGAAGTTTCCACCAAAGCGGTAAAGCAGGCGTCCCCGGCTTGCGGACTTTCCATTGCCGTCCCGGGTCTGCTCCTTTTCCGGATGGGCTTCTTCCGCTTGCGGACGTTGAGCCAGTCCTTCGTGCGGATGCCCCGCTCCGGTTTGGGACGCCTGCCCCCGCCCACCCTTGCTCTGCCGCACGAACTGATACAACACCGCGTCGCGGGTCGGCGTGTCGTTTTCCAAAACCGGCACGAAACTCGTTCCCTGCACGCCTTCCGGCGCGTTCAAACTACAGATGTTCAGAAGCGTCGGCATCGTGTCGGTCGAGGTATCGACTGGTGACTATGCGCGTCGGCCTCTAGCGAATCTTCGCGGGCAGCGCATGAGGAAGGGAACCTGCATCGCGCTCCGGCAAGCGGGACACTTCCAGCTGCAGAACTGGCCGTGCTGTCCGAGCTTGTCGCCGTGGTCGCTCAGGAGGACAACGATCGTGTCGACGAGAATGCCTCTTCCGTCCAGCCAGTTGACGCAACAGTCACCGACGGGATAGCCAGGATCATGTTGGTCGGTGCAAAGACTGTACTCCGGCAATGGAAGATGCCGCGACAGGTTCTCCTCAACTATTGCTCACCAGTCACAACCCATTCCCCAGAAATTGCAGGAGTTGTCCAATGGCCGATTGAGCACGGGACTGGACTTCCGAAGGCAAAGTTTCGACCGACGTCAATACCAGGTCGGCGGCGACATCATGCAGAACTTCTTGTCTTGAAAGCAGGCCATTGTCGTCGTAATCGAAGTTTGCCATGATCGCATGAGACACTACGGGACCGGCTGCTGCCATCACAAGTACCGCTGCTACTTCGTCACTCTCAGGCGGAGTCGCAAGGGCACTACCGACCGATAGGTCCAAGAACTCCTGATATTCCTCCAAGTAGTTATCGTGAGCCAGCCTTCCGAAGATCATGCGAAGCAATCGAGTAACTTCCGCAACACTCAACTCTCCGTCACGAGAGACATCGGCAACGTTCCAGAAATCGTCGATGCATGAGAGTGTCTTTTCCTGTCCAAAGCACCGATCCTCTATCTGTCGCAGTTGGGAATTGTACAGCCGGGCATGAAGGCCAGGGCCTGCTGGAACATGTTCCGCCGACGCCTCGTTTCCCTGCGCGAGAACAGCTTCAAAAGTAAATATCCACAGAACACAAGAGAATATTGCGGCCCGTTCTGTCCTCATGCTGCCAATCCTTCTTCAATCGAGAGGCACACCAGCACAACTTCTGGAGCGCAGTGTGTATATCACCGCAACGACGCACCTGCCAATCGAACAGCACCAGGACGATCTCGTTCTTGAGCGAGGTTGACTCGGGCTCGCCGGGGTCTTGACCTCTCCCTTTCGGGCAGCAGGTGAGAGGGCATGCCTGGCTTGCCCATGGATCCCTGGCATCTTGCCGCCCTCGGCGCGGGACGGGATCGGATCAGCGGCCGCTTCATCCCGCCCTCGCGAGATACGATCCACGGGTGAAGATTCGGGCGAACATCGATGAAGTGCAGGCCGCGGCAAGCCGCGGGGCGCAGGCCCATGCAGTCCGGGACGCCTGGCGCTGGCCGCGGGCGGCAAGCGGATCAACGGCGTGAACCGAAGCGGCGCGGTGCAACCCCAGACGGCGACGCCCATTCGGAAGGCATTCCGGTCGCCCGCCGGAAGTGCCATGAAGCGGGCGGGGAGAAGGCTGCAGTGCTCGCGGTGCCGGAAGACGTCGAAATCCGCGGCTCGGAAATCACAATGGACGCGTTGCCCACGTCCTGCAGCAGCGCGGATGCGATCCTGTGCACACACGGCGCCCACCACCGGTTCACCGTGAAGGGCAATGCTCCCGAGACCTTCGAGACTCCGAAGGCCACGAACCGCGAACGGGATGCGCGGCGGCACCGTGCCGACGTGCCGGAGAAGCCGCTTCACGGCCGCTGGATCACCCGCTCCATCGAATTTATCTTCCCGCTCGACAACCTGTTCACGATGCAGCACCTGCAGCAGATGTTCCGCAGCACCCGCAAGCGAACGCACGCCAGATCCAGCAAGAACCTCCATCGAACCGGATCCCTTCGCGTTCCCACGCAGAGGCGTCGCCGTAGCGTCTCCTCTCCCTCAACCGCGAACATTGGGCTCTTGAAATCAAGAACCCCGCGGGCGCGACACCGCCCACCGGGAGGACGCCTGCATGGTGCGTACCGGCCACGGCCTGGCAAGCAACACCGCCTTCCGCAACCTCGCTCTCGCAATCATCCTCACCGCCGACTTCGACCGCGTCCCCGCCGCAAAGAACCACTTCGAGTGGCACCGCGACGATGCCTTCAAGCACGTGCTCGCCAAAGGTCCGCAAAGGGCCTGACCCCCAACCCGGAAAGCCGCTTCCCGGCACAGCCCGCTTCCGAAGGGCACCGAGCGTCAGCCAGTCGTTTCCAAACCCCGCGGCAGCGCGCAAGCAACCTCATTCAAGGCCCTGCTGCACACTCCGATCAATCCGCGGAAGGCCGGCGAAAACCAGAAATGCCCCGATCAGCGACGTCCAGGGCGCACCCGGATCCGACAACGAGAGAGTGAGATTGTCCAGCGGACCGCTCGCCCCGGACTTGCACTGGAGGAAGAGCCGCAATATCCACGTGCCTAGGAGGATGCCCGGACGCCTTCAATCCGCTGCAAAGGATGATGCCGACGCAGCAGGTCGCAGGATCCAATTTCCTTTCTCCGCCGTTCACCGGTTCCGCCGCTCACCGTCCGCGGAACAAGGCCCGCATCGACGCACAACCTGCCGGGGTAGAGCATGCAAGACGCTGACAATCGGGGGAGTTCCGCGGCGCAAGGCGAGGCGGCGATAGCCAACGCATTGCGGAGATACCAGGCGCTCGACGACGAACTGAAGACAATTCTTCGCCTCAGGGCGCTGGCGTTCTTTCCCGTGAGCAAGCCCGGGTTCCGGAAGATCGCGACCAGTGTCCCACGGAGAGTCCACGGCTCCCCCGGGAGCCTGACGAGCGCCCGGATCGAAGAATTGAGCCAGCTCCTCCTGGCACAGGGCCTCCTCTCCCAAGATCACACCTGCCCGCCGGACCTCGCACTCCCCATTGCGCTGGATGCCGCAGCCGACAAGCATGGCCAAAGGCTGGTCCAGGCCTGCGGGCTGCGCGTGATCAACCCGGATGAACGATACATCTGGTCTCGTGAAGACCACATGCAGGTCTTTTCGGATTGCCTGCGCCGCATGCGGATCGCGGTCTTCGCCAATGATCCGAGAGCGCTGCAAGAGGCGCGCAAGCAACTTGAGGCTGCCCGACAGTCCGCCGAACGTAGCCGCCAGTACTTTCTTCGCGAGGAAATGCCGATACCCGAGAGAGCCTGGCAGGGCGTCGAGGAGGCTCCCGAGTGGCTTGCCGGCAGGCATCCGCGGATCCTCGACGCCGTGCTGGGTGCCAAGCTGGATGCCGTGCTGGGGGAATGCCAGTGCACACCGGCGATGCGGCAGCTTCTCGACGAAGCCAGCATTCGGCCCGAGCGCTCCTTCTCGGCAGAGACACTCTGGAAGCTGCGGTACTGGAAACTTCTCGCTGGCAAGTGGCCGAAGTCGGTTTCAACCGCAAGGGAACCGGACGACGCAGAGTTTGGCCTGATGTATCTGGATGCGATCGCTTCGTTCTTTCAAGGTGAAAACGACCGGGCGCTGGCACTCTTCCGCGAAGGCATGAAAGCGTGCCGCCGGGCGACTCGAAAGCGCAACGTGGTTCCGAAGGGAATCGCCGGCCTCGTCTACGCCCTCGCGCTTCTCGCCGCAAATGACGAGCGGCTCCACAAGGACGCTGAGAGCGCCGTCCGGATGGCCATCGGGCTCGTCCCGGCTGACGATACAGGTTTTTGTGCGATTTCCAGCATAATCTTCCTGCTTCAGGGGCATAAGGAGTACGCCCTCGCCGAATTCCGGAAGAGCCGGCAATTGAGCGACCATCCCAGCGCCCCGCTGTCGCTTGCCTGCGTCGCGCTGGCCCAGCATCTGGCAGCCGGCAAGCGCCTCGAGAAGCCGGAAGAGCTGCGCCTCATCAACATCTTCGAGCGGTTGCGAGGGGCCTATCCCGTTCCCGCCCATGCCGTTGCCGATGTACTGGATTCCCGCGGCCTGCACCGCGAGGCCTGCGCTGCATGGCGGGACAAGGAGCGCCGCCCTCCGGGCCTGCCGGATTTTGCGAACCTCATCCGCTTGAAGCCCTCCTGGGAACGCCGCCTGGACACGGTCCTCGGAGAATTGGAGGCCACCCAGTCGACGGCGGGCGCAAGCGACTCGCGGACGGGGCAGAAGCGTCTTGCATGGTTCGTGAATCTGGAGACCAAGGAGATCGGGGTCGCGGAACAGACCTGGCAGAAGCAGGGGCGCTGGAGCGCTGGCCGCGCCCTTGCACTGCGGCGCCTGTTGCAACCGGACGATCGCCTGCGCTACATGACCGAGATCGACCGGAAAGCGGTTTACATCCGCGTGGAATCGACGGGCTGGTATGCGAACGAAGTCCGCCATGTCCTCCAACCGGTGAAGGTCCTTCCCGCTCTCGTCGGCCACCCGGCCGTATTCGATGCGCAGGACCGCAAGCGCCAACTGGACCTCGTTGCCGGTGAGCCGACATTGGCGGTTCAAGAGGACCGCACGGGAGGCTACCGCCTGCAACTCTCCCACTGCTGCAACAAGCCCGACGTATTCCTCGAGCAGGAGACCGACAACCGCTACCGGGTGGTCAGCATCGATTCCGCAGCGATCCGCCTCGCCTCCGTGATCGGCCGGTCCGGCCTGTTCGTGCCGGAGGAAGGCAAGGAGCGCCTGCTGGGACTGTGCCGGATGGCGGTGCCATCCCTCGCAATCCGGGCCGATTTCGCCGAAGCGGAAGGAGAGAGTGAGCCGGGTGATCCCCGGCCCGTCCTGCGCCTCATGCCGCTTGACGAAGGCCTGAAGGTCTCGCTTCATGTGCGTCCGCTCGGCGCGAAGGGCCCCTATTTCTCTCCGGGCCGGGGACCGCGCATGATCGCGGCGAACATCCAGGGCAAACACCTGCGCGCGGCGCGCCCGATGCGCGACGAGAAGAAGCACGCCCGTGCCCTGATCGGCGCATGCTCCTCCCTTGGCGACCCGGACAACGCGATGGAGGAGTGGGTGTTCGATGACCTCGAATCCAGCCTCGAGATCATGCTGGAGATCCAGAACTTCCCTGGCCCGCTGCGCATCGAGTGGCCGGAGAAAGCGCGACTCCCATTGGCGCGCGTAGCGGAAAGTGGAAGCCTCCAGGCAGCGATCCGGCAGGAGCGCGACTGGTTTGCGGT
Organism: Rhodobacterales bacterium; assembly: GCA_965222665.1. Classification (GTDB taxonomy): domain Bacteria; phylum Pseudomonadota; class Alphaproteobacteria; order Rhodobacterales; family CAZPXZ01; genus CAZPXZ01. Next base: position 706,122 of record CBDCUM010000012.1, on the reverse strand, counting down.
CTCGGGAGAGATTGCCGTAGACGAGGACCTGGTTGTCGGAATGGGAGAGCTTCTGGAAGCGCTCGACCGGGCGCACGGCCGGTTCGTGCCGTTGAGTGACGGACGGTTCCTGGCCCTGACCGAGCGATTGCGCCAGCAGCTCGTACGGCTCAAGTCGGTCTCCTCGGGAAGTGGCAAACACGGCGAACGTCTGTCGCCCCTGGGCACGCTCGCTGTCCGGGACTTCCTGGAGGAGACCGGGAGCCTCAACTCCGATAACGCCTGGCGGACATTCCGCAAGCGGGTCGCGAATGCGGAGAGCCACGAGCCCGGGGTTCCCGGCACGCTGCAGGCGGAACTCCGGGACTACCAGCGAGACGGCTTCGCCTGGTGCTCCCGCCTGGCGGTGCTGGGCGCCGGCGCCTGCCTTGCGGACGACATGGGGCTTGGCAAGACGGTCCAGACCCTCGCCCTGCTACTCGAGCGCGGCGGCGGCGGTCCGGCGCTGGTGATCGCTCCCACTTCGGTTTGCCCGAACTGGGAGACGGAGGCCCGGCGCTTTGCCCCGACCATGAAGTTCCACCGACTCGGCTCGTCGCCGAAGCGGAAGGAATTGATCGAGAGAATGGCGGACCACGATGTCCTGGTCTCGAGTTACGGCATGATCCGCCAGAATCTCAAGGCACTCCAGTCTGTGTCCTGGCACACGCTGGTCATCGACGAGGCCCAGGCGGTCAAGAACCCGGAGGCCCGGCGCACACAGGCTGTCGGCAGCCTGCGCGCGGATTTCCGCATCGCGCTGACCGGAACGCCGATCGAGAACCACATCGAGGAATTGTGGAGCCTGTTCCGAATCCTGAACCCCGGCCTACTCGGCTCCCGCGCCAGCTTTCGCAAGCGTTTCCTGAGCGCCGACCCGAGTCGGGCCGCGGATGCCCGGACCAGCCTTCGCGCCCTGATCCGGCCGTTCATCCTGCGCCGCACCAAGAGCATGGTGCTGAGCGAGCTCCCCGAGCGCACGGAACAGGTGATCCGCATCGAGCTGGGCGACGAGGAACAAGCGTTCCACGAAGCGCTTCGCCGACAGGCCATAGAACGCCTGAACAGCCTCGACGAGGAAAATGCCGGCAGGCGGCGGGTGGAAATTCTTTCCGAAATCATGCGGCTCCGGCGCGCCTGCTGCCACCCCCGCCTGATCGACGAGAACAGCGTACTGCCCGGCGCCAAGCTGGAAGCGCTGATGGACATCCTCGAGACCATCATCGCGGGACGGCACAGGGCGCTGGTCTTCAGCCAATTCACCAGCCACCTCGCCCTGGTCCGGTCGCGGCTGGACCAGGCGGAAGTCCGATACCAGTATCTCGACGGGTCCACGCCGACACGGAAGCGCGAAGAACGGATCCGGGCGTTCCAGGCTGGCGAGGGAGATCTCTTCCTGATCAGCCTCAAGGCAGGCGGCACCGGCCTCAATCTCACGGCGGCCGACTATGTCATCCACCTCGACCCGTGGTGGAATCCGGCCGTCGAGGACCAGGCTTCGGACCGGGCCCACCGCATCGGACAGGACCGGCCGGTAACCATCTACCGCCTGATCGTCGGGGGATCCATCGAGGAGAAGATCGTGGAGTTGCACCGGGAAAAGCGCGCGCTTGCGGATGACCTCCTCGCAGGAACGGAAACCGCCACGCGTCTTCGCGAAGAGGACCTGCTCAATCTCATCATCCCCGGCTGAAGCGCTCCCGGAAGCCGGTGCATGCCCGGTCCGCGTTTCGGGGCATCACAGAGTCGCGCGCATCCGGTATCCCGGAGCGTAGGTCAGGCGCACAGCCGTGATCAGCCCTTCCGGGTTCCAGGTCGCCCGCTCCAGAAGAAACAAGGCCGCTCCGGGCCCGGTTCCCAGGGACGCGGCCTCCGTACCGGAGGCCGCTACGGCCCCGAATTCGATCTCGCTCCGCGCAAGCGGAACATTTCGGACCAGCCATTCATTGGCGCTCATGGCTTCGAGGTCCGCTCCAAGCACTCCTGGCACAGAGGCAACCCGGATCCATCGGTCCTCGTGCAGGAAAGGCCGGCCATCGGCGAGGTGCAGCGCGCGCACGCGCAGCATGTCGTCGTCCCGGTCCAGACCGCGCGCCAGCCGTACTTTGGCCGATGGTTTGCGCCGCACCCGCTGGAGGAGCCGATATCCATGCTCCGTCCCCATTCCCTCGACCTCGAGCCGGATGATGGGAATATCCAGGACAGCCCGACGCACGGGCGCCGCAGGAACGCGCGTTCCCCCGCGCCTGCGGCGCTCCAGAATTCCCTGGAGCGCGAGGTCCCGGAGCGCGCGGTTCACGGTTCCCCGCGCGCAGCCGAGCTCCGCAGCGAGCACCGCCTCGTTCGGAATCCGCTCCCCGGGCTTCCAGATTCCGGAATCGATCCGGCGCCACGCCTCGGCCCGAACGTCGCGCCAACCGCGGACGGAGGCTGCCGTCATGACCGCTCGCGGATGGACGCGATGGTTCGGCGGTAGTCGGAGACAATCGCCTCGCGGCGAACATGCCGGCCGCCGCGCACGACGCGCCGGCCAGCCGACCAGACATCCGCAATCGCGCGGTCGCCTCCGGAAAAGACGAAGGAGTCCAGAATCCCGTCCCCTTCGACGCCAGCGAGGAACTCGGACCCGCCATCCAGAGAAAGCAGGTCGGCCCAACGGCCGGCTTCAATGGCTCCGGATTCCCGCGAAGCGGCCCGCGAGCCTCCCACGCAAATTCGGTCGAACAGAGTTCGGCCCACAGATGCGCCGGGTTCCGCTACCCGCGCCCGTGCCCGGTCCCGGAGCCGCTGGCCGTATTCCAGGCACCTGAGTTCTTCCGACAGCGAAATGCGGATGTTGGAATCCGTCCCCACCCCGAAGACGCCGTGCCCCGCAGCGAACGCATCGCAAGCGAAGATCCCGTCCCCCAGATTGGCCTCTGTAACCGGGCAAAGACCCGCCACGGCACCGGACGACGCCAGCAGGCGAACTTCCTCGGGAAGAGTCTGCGTGCAGTGGATGAGGCACCAGCGATGATCGACAGAACCGGTATCCATCAGCCATGCGACGGGCCTCGCGCCGGTGGCAGCGTAGACCTCGGCGACTTCGGCTTCCTGCTCGGCCGCATGGATATGAACCGGTCCATCCGGCGCCATCGATTCGGCCGCGACAATGCCGTCTGCCCCGACTGCCCGCAGGGAATGCGGCGCGACACCTGCGCGCGCATCGGGGGCGAGCGAGCGCAGCGACATGTTGGCTCCCTCCACGATCCGCCCGTACCGGTCCAGACCGCATGCGAAGCGCAGTTGCCCGCCCTCCGGCTTGCGCCCGTCACACCCGCCCCGCTCGTAGAGAACGGGCAGGAGCGTCAGGCCGATTCCCGTCTGTGCAGCCGCGGCAACGATCCGCTCCGACATCTCGGCCTCGTTGGCGTAGCGGATGCCCTTCGGCGCGTGATGCAAATAGTGAAACTCCGCGACTGCGGCGTAGCCCGACTCAAGCATCTCCATTTGCGCGAGCCGCGCGATGGACTCCGTGTCCTTCGGGGTCAGGACATCCACGAGGCGGTACATCTCCTCCCGCCAGGTCCAGAAATCATCCGTCTGCCCCGCGCCGCGCCGCTCGGCCCGCCCCGCCATGGCGCGCTGGAACGCATGGCTGTGCAGATTGGCCGGCGCCGGCAGCAGGATGTCCACGGACTCCCCTGATGGCTCCGCGCCCACGGCCACGGACCGGATCCGGCCGTCATCTCCAATGGCGACGGTGACGTCCCTTTCCCAGCCCCCGGGCGTGAGCGCGACCTCCGCCCGGAGAATCGTGGTCACCATCCCGGCCCGGTTCCGTGCACCGGTCCACCTCGCTGGTACCCCATGACACCGCTCTTGCTTGACGAATCAATATGTGCATACATAATGACGATCCCCCGTCCAGTCCAGAGGCGGCTGCCGGCCATGAATGCCACTGTTCTCGAGAACGTCGACATCGCGACGCTGGAGGCGAGCCCGACCCCCTACGGCATGGTCGCGGATGGCGCGATCGCCATTGGCGGAGACGGAATGATCCGCTGGCGCGGATCGCGGTCCGACCTGCCGGCGTCCTTCCGCGCGGCGCCCCGGGTCAACCTCGGAGGCCGCCTGGTCACGCCGGCGCTCATCGACTGCCACACGCACCTGGTCTGGGGCGGCAACCGGGCCCGGGAATTCGAGATGCGCCTCCAGGGACGAACTTACGAGGAAATCGCCCGCTCCGGCGGCGGAATTGTCTCCACCGTGCATGCGACCCGGAGGGCTAGCGACGAGGCGCTGTTCGACGCCGCACTCGGGCGGGCGCGCCGTCTCGCTGCCGAGGGCGTTGGCGCCATCGAAATCAAGTCGGGCTACGGCCTGGACCTTCCCACCGAACTTCGCATGCTCCGCATTGCCCGCCGCATCGCCGGGAGTTGCCCGGTCCGGATTCGGACGTCCTTTCTCGGTGCCCATGCCGTCCCGCCGGAATACGTGGGACGCGCGGATGCCTATATCGACGAGGTCTGCATCCCGGCGCTCGAGGCCGCTCATCGCGAAGGCCTCGCGGATGCGGTGGACGGCTTCTGCGAAGGGATCGCGTTCTCGCCTTCCCAGATCGAGCGGGTGTTCGCCCGGAGCCAGGACCTGGGCTTGCCGGTGAAGCTCCATGCGGAGCAGCTTTCCAATCGTGGGGGCGCGAAACTCGCTGCCCGATTCGGCGCGCTCTCGGCCGACCATCTCGAGCACCTGGATGCGGAAGGCGCGGCAGCCCTGGCGGCCTCCGGCACAGTGGCTGTGCTGCTCCCCGGTGCCTTCTACACGCTGCGCGAAACGCGCAAGCCCCCGGTGCCGTTCCTCCGCGACGCGGGCGTCCCGATCGCCGTCGCCACGGACTGCAATCCCGGCTCCTCGCCGCTGGAATCCCTCCTGCTGGCCATGAACATGGCGTGCATCCTGTTCGAACTCCTCCCGGAGGAAGCCCTGGCAGGCGCCACCCGCCACGCGGCACAGGCCCTCGGGCTCACCGACGCCGGACTCATCGCCCCCGGGCTCCGGGCCGACCTCGCGGTATGGGACGCCGGACACCCAGCCGAACTTACCTACCGAACCGGAGCCAGCGCCCTTCACACGCGATGGTTCCTGGGCCGCCCGCAATGACCGCCGTGCTCCGGCCGGGAGAAGCCTCCCTCGGCGCGCTTGAGCGCATTTACCGGAACGGCGCGCCAGCGCGCCTCCATCCCGACTGCCGGGAAGACGTCATCGCCTCCGCCGCGTGCCTGCAGGAAAGCGCTGCAGGTGAGCGGCCCATCTACGGCGTGAATACGGGGTTCGGGAAGCTTGCGGGCATCCGCATTCCGCTAGACGAGATCAATTCGCTGCAGCGCAACCTCGTCCTCTCGCATTGCACCGGACTCGGAGAGCGCCTGCCCGAGCGGCATGTCCGGCTGATGATGACTCTCAAGATTCTTTCCCTCGGGCGCGGCGCGTCCGGTGTCCGGCCGGAGCTGATCGCCTGCATCGAAGCCATGCTGGAACGCGGGATCCTGCCGGTGATCCCGGTGCAGGGTTCGGTAGGCGCCTCGGGAGACCTCGCACCCCTTGCGCATCTTGCCGCCGCGATGATAGGCGAAGGGGAAGCGTCCATCGGGGGGCGCATCTTGCCAGGCGGAGCCGCCCTCGAGGCAGCCGGAATCGCTCCCCTAACCCTGGGTCCGAAAGAAGGGCTCGCCCTTCTGAACGGAACACAGTTCTCGACAGCCTGCGCCCTAGCGGCCCTGTTCGACGCATGGCAAGCGGCCGAAAGCGCCGTCGCCACGAGCGCCCTTTCCACGGACGCCGTGATGGGCTCCACCGAGCCGCTGCTCCCGGAGATCCATTCCCTTCGCGGCCATCGCGGCCAGTGCGAGGCGGCCACCATGGCGCGGGCGCTTCTCGCCGGGTCAGAGATCCGCGAGAGCCATCGCGAGAATGACGAGCGTGTACAGGATCCCTATTGCATCCGCTGCCAGCCGCAGGTGCTCGGCGCCTGCATCGACCTGCTCCGCCAGACGGGGAGCACGCTCCGCATCGAGGCAAACGGGGTCACCGACAACCCGCTGGTTCTCGTCGGCAGCGGCCGCATCGCCTCAGGCGGCAATTTCCATGCCGAGCCGGTCGCCTTCGCCGCTGACCAGATCGCCCTTGCGATTGCGGAGACGGGGGCCATCGCACAGCGCCGCATCGCGATTCTGGTGGACCCGGCGCTCTCCTCCGGCCTGTCCGCCTTTCTCTCTCCCGATCCCGGCACCCATTCAGGGCTGATGTCCGCTGAAATCACCGCGGCCGCCCTCTCCAGCGAGAACCGGCATCTCGCAAACCCCTGCTCCATCGACTCGATCCCGACCGGCGCCAATCAGGAGGACCATGTCTCGATGGCCGCCCATGGCGCGTGGCGGCTCCGGCGCATGGCGCGCAATCTCGAACGGCTTCTCGCCATCGAGTGGATCGCCGCGGCAGCGGGCGTGGAGCAGCGGGCTCCCCTGCAGACCGGAACGCAGCTCCGGAACGCGGTCGCCGTGCTTCGGCAGGCAGTGCCACCGCTGATCGCCGACCGTCCTCTCTCGGCCGATATCGAAGCGGCCAGAAGACTCATCCACGAGGGCGCACTCGCCGAGGCTTGCGGCGCCTGCCGGCTGCCCCCTGTGGAGACAATGGAGTGAACCGATCCCTCCCCAATGCCCGCACGGTCCTCCCGCCAACCGGACTGGAACGCACTGCTCGCAGCTGGCAAACCGAGGCCGCGCTGCGCATGCTGATGAACAACCTCCATCCGGATGTCGCCGAGGATCCGCAAAACCTCGTGGTCTACGGCGGCATGGGCCGCGCAGCGCGAACCTGGGAGGACTTTGACCGGATCGTCGCAAGCCTTCGGGATCTTGGCAGCGATGAATCGCTGCTCGTTCAGTCCGGCAAGCCCGTCGGAATCTTCCGCACCCACCCCGATGCGCCCCGGGTACTCATCGCAAACTCCAACCTGGTGCCGCGCTGGGCCACTTGGGAGCATTTCTCCGAACTCGACCGGCTCGGCCTCGCCATGTACGGCCAGATGACCGCCGGCAGCTGGATCTACATTGGCTCCCAGGGCATCGTGCAGGGAACCTACGAGACATTCGCGGAGGCCGGTCGCCGGCACTATGGCGGGGACCTGAAGGGACGCTGGATCCTGACGGCCGGACTCGGCGGCATGGGCGGTGCACAGCCGCTAGCGGCCGCATTCGCGGGCGCCGCCTGCCTCGCGGTCGAGTGCGATCGCGAACGCATCGAGTTGCGCCTCCGCACACGGTATCTCGACGAATGGACGAGCAGTCTGGACGAGGCTCTCGCGATGGTGGCACGCTGGAGCGAGAAGCGGCAGGCCCGTTCGGTCGGGCTGCTCGGAAACGCCGCCGAAGTGTTTCCGGAAATCCTGCGGCGCGGCGTCCTGCCGGACCTCGTTACCGACCAGACATCCGCACATGATCCCGCGAACGGCTATCTCCCGGCCGGGTGGTCCCTCGGCGAGTGGAAGAGCCGCCGCGAGACAGATCCGGAAGCGGTCGCGGCGGCGGCTCGCGCCTCCATGCGAACGCATGTTGAGGCCATGCTCGGGTTCTGGAAACGTGGCGTCCCGACCCTGGACTACGGCAACAACATCCGGCAGATGGCCAAGGAAGAGGGGCTCGAGGACGCCTTCGCGTTCCCGGGTTTCGTCCCGGCGTATATCCGGCCGCTCTTCTGTCTCGGCAAGGGGCCGTTCCGCTGGTGCGCCCTCTCGGGCGACCCGGAGGACATTCATCGAACGGACCAGAAACTTCGCGAGCTCTTCCCGGAGGAGGCAGGTCTGCAACGGTGGCTGGACATGGCGTCGGAGCGAATCGCATTCCAGGGACTTCCGGCCCGAATCTGCTGGCTTGGCCTCGGACAGCGACATCTGGCCGGCCTTGCCTTCAACGCGATGGTGCGCTCCGGGAAATTGCGGGCGCCGGTTGTCATCGGACGGGACCACCTCGACGCTGGCTCCGTCGCCTCCCCGAACCGGGAAACGGAATCGATGCGGGATGGCTCGGATGCCGTGTCCGACTGGCCACTCCTGAACGCGCTCCTGAACTGCGCCTCCGGCGCCACCTGGGTGTCGATCCATCACGGCGGCGGCGTCGGAATGGGCTTCTCCCAACATGCGGGCATGGTGATCTGCTGCGACGGCTCTCCGGAAGCGGACCGTCGGATCGAACGCACGCTCTGGAACGATCCGGCAACCGGAGTCATGCGCCATGCGGATGCCGGATATCCCGATGCCATCGACTGCGCCCGGCGGAACGGCCTCCGGCTGCCGGGCATCCTGAAGGATTAACCCACCCCCCTGGCTGGCCGGGCGCAGTCCATGACCTCGGCAGTCGCCAGGATGAGGGCACGGCGGACCTTTACCACGCGGTGCCGGCCCAGGGCAATCCCATTCTTTTTCGAGGTTGATTCGGTCTCGTGGGGTCTGGACATCTCGTTTTATGCATGCTAATAGGAAGGCATGATTGGATTGACCCAGAACCCCTTGGTGGGGGATGTTGAGATACGGCTTGCGCGGCCGGAGGAACGCCTTCGCTGGGACCGTCTGATGGCCGAGGGCCACGAGCTCGGTTTCCTGCGCTTTGTGGGACGCAGGCTACGATTTGTTGCGGTGCTGGGGACGCTTTGGGTTGCCTTGGCCGGCTGGCAGGCAGGCGCGCTGAAGTGCCGTCCGCGCGACCGGTTCATCGGCTGGAAGCCTGCGCAGCAGGTTGAGCGGTTGCACCTTGTGGCGAGCAATATGCGCCTGCTGGTGCTTCCGGGCCTTCCCGAACCTGGGCAGCTGCTTTGTCGGCGGGATGCTCCGTCGACTGAGCGACGACTGGAAAGCGACATACGGCCATCCGCTGGAGCTGGCGGAGACCTTCGTGGATCCGGAGAAGCACCACGGGACGGTGTACCGAGCCTCCAACTGGGCGCCGGTGGGGCTCACAAGGGGCCATGCGCGCGACCGGGGCGGCTACACGGATCCGCATGGCAAGCTGAAGGAGATGGTTGTATACCCGCTGGGCCCGTCGTCGGTGGCCCGGCTTTGCGCGACCGAGCCGCATCCGGACTGGGAGGTGGCCCGTACGGCGGTGGACGCGACGGAAGAAACGCTTCCTTCGCTGCTGGAGGCGTTGCAGCGGATCCCCGACTTCCGCCATCTGCAGGGGCGGCGGCACAAGCTCAGACATCCGGACACTTGGCGTTGAGACAAGTTCAGACTTCCTGACCTCGAACTCGAGAGAGTGTCATGTTTTTGCACCCGCGAAGTGGGGCTCGGCGATTTTTCCGGGTAGTTCATAGACCATGTGCATGTTGGTACCGGGGAAGACGGTCCGTGTCTGGTTGAGTTCTTCGAGGAGGCTTGCGATGGCGTTGTCGCCGGCATCGCTGGCGGTGCCGAGTATGCGAACGCGGAGGATGCCGTTGCCGTGCTCCGGGATGACGTCGGCGTCGGCCCGTAGAAGTGCGCGCAAGTGCCGGCGGGGGCGCTGGATCTTGCCCTGGGTCTGGGCAACGGCGGGCATCATGCGGGTTTCAGCGCGGTAGGCGATCATGCGGATTATATCGAGGAGGAGTTTCTCGCCTTCGGGGAGCGCGTCGAGTGCCTCGTTCGTGTCGAGTTCGGCGACCGCGATATGTCGCGGTGTATCGCGGCGCTGCAGCTTGAGGGCTTCACGCTCGGCGTCGAGAGCGTCGCTTTGGGCCTGCAGGCGCCGGACGGCCTCTTCGGCTTCGCGGGTCGGGGTTCCCCTGGACAGGTCGGCGATCCGGTTGCGCAGGGTGCCAAGGCGCTGCCGGAAGCGCTGGACATTGCGGTCGATTGCGCGCCAGCGCGGGTTGACGATGCGGGCGTCGGGATCCTGTGCTTCCAAACCGTGGACCGCCAGCGCGTCGAGATTGAACTCCTCGCGCATGTATTTGAAGAAGTTCTCCTGCGACCATCGGGAGAACAGGGCGCTGGCGGCCCGCTCCATGGGCATGCGGGGGTCGGTGGTGATGAGGGGCACCTGGCGGCCATTCTCCAGCAGGCGCCGGATCTGGCGGACTTCGGGCCCCTTGCTCAGGATCACGCTCTTCTCGGCGAGGCGGACGGTGGCGCTGCGGGTGCTTCCCGGCCCGTGGATGGGCACCGTGACGGTGCGGAAGTCCGCCTCCGGCCAGGCCTCCCCCTTGAAGCCCTTGTGCCAGGTGATCACAGCAACCCCGCGCCGGGCGAGGCGCCGGAACAGGGCAGGGCTCCAGCCTTCCCGGTCGAAGACCAGCGTCAGGGCGGGCTCGCCGGCGTCCGGGACGGTGAGGTCCGGTGCATCCGGGCCCAGCATGCCCAGTTTCTCCAGCGCGGGCAGGATGTCCTTCTCCAGCGCGTGGGTCATGGTCGGATCCAGCGCCTTGTTCAGGCACAGGAACGGCTTGCCGCCGAGCGCGTTGATCCAGTAGCTCGTGGAGGCAGGCAGGCAGAGTTTCTGGCGCGCCACGTAATGCTTGGGCAATTTTCCCTTGCGGCCGGAATACACCTTGACGTGGCCATCCACCGACAGGGTCGCACACACGTCCGGTTCTTCCGCCATCCATCCCGCGGCCAGGGAAGCTTGCCAGTCCCGCACCCGTTGCACGTCTCGCCCCAACGCCTTGATCTTGCCCCGCAGCGTCTTCACCTCCGGGCAGCGGTCCAGGCCCAGGATGGCGCCCCATTCCCCGGGCGCCTGGTGCCGCAGTGCCTCCGGATTGCGCACCCGGGCCAGGGTGAGGAAGGCCAGGAACAGCAGAACCGTGGTCAAACCGTAGTATCCCTTGGGCAGCGACAGGAACTCCCGCGCGCGGTCCAGAAGCCCCTCCTTGAGCAGCATCGGCAGCCCGGCCAGCACGCCGCCGCCGGCAACCGCCGACAGCGGCTCCGCAAACTGCGGCCGCATCTCCGTCAGATGTCCCGTTGCCGCCAGCATCCGCCCCGCCGTGTCCCGGGTGCCCCGACCCATCGGCGCCTCGCGGTCGCGTGCGTCCCGTTCGCTCCGCTCCACCCTCGGCTCCGGCGCTGCCGCCGCCTGTGGCTCCGTCGACGCGACCACCGGCGGCTCCAGCACTGCCGTCGCCTGCGGCTCCGTCGACGCTGTCGCCTGCGCCGGCACGGCCCGGTTCGGCGTCCCCCCTCTGATAACACCCGACCGGCGGTTGAGGCTGAACGTGCTCGGCCGGATCCCCAGCTTTCGCGCAACCGCCCGGCCGCTCAGCCCCGAGGCCAGAAGCCGCTCCGCCTCCCGCGCCGTCGCGGCGTCGATCGCGCTCGGCCCGCGCCTCCGTCGCGGCGTAAGAAAACCGGCCTCGCCCTGCCTCCGGAGCTGGTTCACTGCCCGCTGCACCGTCGAACGGTTCACGCCAAACGCCGCCGCCAGATCCCTGCGTAGCACACCGTGCTCGGCAAACCGCGCAATCCGCAGCTGTCGCGCTCGGTTGTCCGAAACTTCGTGGGAATCGAACGGCGCCAGGTTGCTGAAGTAGACCCGCCGGCCGTCCTCGACCGCGTGCGAAAAGCAGGATTCGCCGATCTGGATCGCCTCGGCAGGAGGCATCGGAAGCGTGTTCAAGGGAGTCTCCACGGTCGATATCGGGTGCACAGTATTATAGCCACTCTCCGTAGATCGGTCAACCCCTCAAATGTCTCCTAACTGCTGGAAATCACGAGCAAAACGATCGCCAAGCCCGCCTTCAATTAGCGCACGAGGTCAGGAAGTCTGAAGTTGCCAGAGCGCAACGCAAGGGGTTGAATTTCCCAGTATTTGCGGGAGAGAAGAGCGCTTTCTGCGAACCGCTCTCCTTTTCAGAGCTGGTAGAGTCGGGGGCTGGCGCGCCGACGGTAGGGTCCGGTGGCATATCCGTCGCTTTCGCTCCGGTCCTCAGTCCGGCTCCCATGGTTGCGTTTCCAGCCCCCGCTCCCCGAACCCGGCGTGCCGATTTCCGGCACCGGGCTCTCCAGTGGGATCATGCACCTCGTACACAGGCGACGAAGGCCAACGACAGCAAGGATGAGGTGGCCGCACGGGTGTCGGCCGCGGAAGCTGCACGGCTTCCGCCCTTCCTGCCGCGACGCGCTCGTCGGCCATCAAGCCTGTCAACGCCTTGACGAACCAGATCCGGGCACCGGCAGAATGCGCCACCGCCCTGGAACTGCCCTTCACTTCCGCATGTGATGTGTCCAGACTCGCAGATACAATGCCGGGGTACTAGGCTGAACCACTCCCGGTGCCTGTCGTCCTTCAACATCCCTCCTCACCTGGGGTCCCTTTCCTCAGCCGGCATTACCCGGCGTCCCCGGTCATACGAACCCCTCCGCCACCCTGCCAACCCGGCCTGCCCCTCACGGAGTTCCAGTTGGCGCGTGCACACCATTGACAGAGTTTCCCGTGTTGCCACGTCTTCCATCTTCCATGCATGCTGGCGCCACTACCCCGGCGGACGCGGCCCGGTGCACATGTCGCTTCTCTTCCCGAGCCACCGACGGCCTTCCCCTAATCCAAGGAGGGTCGGCTTCCGCGTTGCCTGTTTCGAGGCCTGCTCAGCGTTCACTTCACGTTCCGGCCTGCATGGTCGCTGAGTTGCTCAACGCAACCCTTCTCTCCGGAGTGCTTCAGTCCATGTCGTTACCTCCACGAACCGCCCCGGCCGCTACCAGCCGAAAGCGACAGCTGCTGGGTGGGATTCGCACCCACCAGGAAAACGCGCCTTTCCACGGCGCACCTGGAATTCAATGACTGGCAAAACGCGGCGACGTCTTGCCCTGCGGTTCCGAATGACCTGCTGGAACGCGAACTCTTCTATTGCACACACCGTTGCAGCCGTGCCCGCACGTCAAGATTATTGTCGGAAGTCCTGAAGTCTGAAGCTGACGACAGTGCTGGCCATTTGCGTGCTGGCGCGCCTTGCGGGCAAGGTCGGCTGCGATGCGACCGCGCGCTATGCGAAAACCATGCCGCAGGAGCATCTTGCCGCCCTCGACGCGCGGCGGGATCGGATCAGCGACCTCTACATCCCGCCTTCGCGAGCCACGATCCACCGGGTGATGGTGCAGGCGGACAGCGACGAAGTACAGGCCGCATCCAATCGCAGGGCTCAGGCCCATCCCGGACCGGACCGCTCGGCGCTGGCGGCGGACGGCAAGCGGCTCAACGGCGTGAATCGCAGCGGCGCGGTGCACCATGAGACAGCGACACTGGTAACCCATGCAGAAGGGATTCCGATCGCCTGCCGGATGTGCCATGAAGAGGGCGGGGAGACGGCTGCTGCAGTGCTCGCGGTGCTGGAAGACGTCGGAATTCGCGGCTCTGTCATCACTGTGGACGCGCTGCACACAACCCGCAACACCGCGGATGCGATCGTGCGCACGCATGGCGCCGACTACCTGTTCACCGTGAAGGGCAATGCTCCCGAGACCTTCGAGACCCTGAAGGAGACGAACTAGGAACGGGACGCGCAGCGGCGTTTCACCGACGTGCCGCAGAAGCCGCTTCACGGCCGCTGGGACACCCGCTCCATCGAATGCATCTCCCCGCTCGACAATCTGTTCACGATCCCGCATGTGAAGCAGATGTTCCGCGTCACCCGCGAGCGAAAGCACGTCAGGTCCGGCAAGACCTCCGTCGAGCATGCCTACGGGATCACGTCTCTCTCCCATGAAGAGGCATCGCCAGAGCATCTTCTATCTCTCAACCGCGGACATTGGGCCATCGAGAACAAGAACCACCGCCGACGCGATACCGCCTTCCGGGAAGACGCCTGCCTGATGCGCACCGGCCACGGCCCGGCAAACAACACCGCCTTCAGCAACCTCGCCCTCGCAATCATCCTCACCGCCGGCTTCGACTGCGTCCCCGCCGCAACCGACCACTTCGCGTGGCACCGCGACGATGCCTTGAAGCACGTCATCGCCAAACATCCACGAAAGACTTGACCCCTTCCCGGAAAGCGGCCTCCCGGCACAGCCCGCTTCCGAAAGGTACCGAGCGCCAGCCACAGACTTCCTGGAAATGTGAGCAGCCCGATGTCGTCTGCAATCAAGCAACTTCATGCTCGGCCGAGCACTTCCTACTCTCTGCAACTCCTTGCTGTATCTTATGATGACCAACGCAATCCGAGCTGAAATCCGGGATTGCCGTGACCTCACCGACCGTCTCGGCGTACAAGAAAAAGCCAAGCCTGCGCCGCGCGTTGGGTGTCCTCCCTGGCGATCAAAAAACCCGACCGACTCCAGAGTTGGGTGCATCGAGTATGGTGCTCATTCCTGAGGTCTGAACCTAGCCCTTTCCAACCCCGCGGCGGTGCGCCAGCAACCCCATTCAACGCCCTGCGGCACACTCCCATCAATCCGCGACAGGCCAGCGGCAAACCAGAAATGCTCCGCTCAACGCCTTCCAGGGCGCACACGGATTCGACGACAAGAAAATGAGATTGTCCTGGCCGGTGGCTGCCTGCCCTTGCGCCCGGCAATCCCGCGACTATATACGCGGCATTGCTGCGCTCGGGGCAGCCGGCATTCGGCGACTGCGGCTGACGAAGATCGACTGGACAGCGGGCCGCGGCCACTGTCGAGGCTTTCCGTTCAGGACGCGATCGATCGATGCTGGCGGAGCCTGACCCGAATGGCGGCAATATGTGGGAATACCCAGCATGATCCGGCACATCAGGGGCGCGTGGGCCCTGTTTCTCGCAAGCGCGATGGTCATGGTTGGCCATGGCCTGAACCAGTCTCACCTCGGCGTTCGCGGGAGCATGGAGGGGCTTTCCAGCACATCCCTCGGCTACGTATTCGCAGCCTTTGCCCTCGGGTTTCTTGTCAGCACGCGAATCACGCCCCGACTTCTTGTCCATGTCGGGCATGTCCGGGTCTATGCGGCTTACGTGGCGGGGGCGTCGGTTTCCGCACTGCTCTACGGAGCGATCATCGACCCAATCGCCTGGGGGATCTTCCGCTTCTTCGGCGGACTCTGCATGTCCGGGATATTCGTGGTTTCGGAGAGCTGGCTGAACGGGGTCATCGGCAGCCGGGACCGGGGGAAAATTCTTTCTCTCTATGTCATGACGCAGCTCCTTGGGCTCATCGGTGGACAGGCGCTCCTTCAGATAGGGCCGATCGAGGGATACGGGTTGTTCGTTGCTGCATCGGCGATGATCTCCCTGTCCTGCATCCCGATGCTGCTCTCTACGAGCCCGACGCCTGCGTTCCGCATGGGCTCCGGCCTCTCGCTGAGGGAATTGTTCCGAGTCTCTCCGCTGGGCTCAGCAGGCATTTTCTTCATCGGCATGGCCTTCGCCGTGGCCTATCAGATGGGACCAGTGTTTGGGGCGTCCGTAGGGCTCACGGTTTCCGAAGTCGCAATCTTCATCTCAACGATTTATGTTGGGGGAACGCTCTCGCAGTATCCCGTCGGCTGGCTCTCGGACCGGCTGGACCGGCGCCATGTCGCCATGGGACTGAGTGCATGCGCAGCAGCGGTCAGCTTCGGTGCCTGGGCGCTAGCGCCGGGCCCCTATGTACTTGTCGCCATCGCGGCCACCTTTGGCGTCACCATCCCTCCGATGTACGCACTCCTCGTCGCCCATGCCAACGACTTCGTCGATGCGGACCGTGCGCCGAGCGTGTCTGCGGGGCTCATGTTCATGCAGGGAATTGGCGCCGCAACAGGGCCGATTGTTGCTGGCTTCGCGATGACCGGTGCCGGCCCCTTCGGCTATTTCCTAGTGCTCGGCACGGCCGCGTCGGGCATCCTCGTCTTCGCGGCCTACCGCAGCAGAATTCGGCCAGCTGCGGCGCGCGGAGAGGGATCGCCGTTCGTGGCCATGCCGCTCAAGGCTGGCGAGGTAGCGGCGGAAATCTACGGCGAAGAGGCGCGGCGGGCCAAGGACGAGTATCAGAATCCGCCGAGCGCTCCGCGCTGAAGAGCGAAAACTCTCCGCCTGCGCTGTACGGCGGCCCCGGTTCAGTCGCAATCTTCGAAATTCGGACAATTTCGGGCGGCGCCAAACTGGGTGACCGGAAAAACCCGGGGGAAGCGGCGGACCATTGCCGCCACTCGAAGGCGCCGGTACTGTGCGCATGCGCACCGGAAGCGCGGAGGGGTGCCGGAGTGGTCGATCGG
This sequence comes from Rhodobacterales bacterium, assembly GCA_965222665.1. GTDB lineage: Bacteria > Pseudomonadota > Alphaproteobacteria > Rhodobacterales > CAZPXZ01 > CAZPXZ01. Next base: position 689,926 of record CBDCUM010000012.1, on the reverse strand, counting down.
GGCGGTCTCGAAAACCGTTGTGCCCTAGCGGGCACCGTGGGTTCGAATCCCACTCCCTCCGCCATTGGTGTTCTGTAACACTATGTTGTCGCATAATAAATAGCATCAATCTCCACATCGTTCCCACACTGGGAATCACCGACCTGAAATCGACCACGTTTTCCGGTCGCCGCCTGACCCGGCGGCAAGTTGCGGACATCCAGAAGACCGTGGCGCTGTTTCCCAACCACAGCCGCAACGAGCTCGCGAAGACCGTCTGCGAGCATCTCAACTGGGTGTCGGCGAAGGGCGATTACAGGGTCGGGGCGTGCATGAAGCTGCTGGAGGCACTGGAGCGGCATGGCATCCTGACGCTGCCGCCGAAGCGGGAGGCCCAGGTCCGGGACATGACGTCCGGGCCCGTCTGGACCTCTGCCTCCGACCGGCGACCGGCGTTGTGCGCCGACCTTTCCGACCTGCGTCCGCTGCGCCTCGAGCCTGCCACCGACACGGACGGACGGCAGCTGTGGAACGCCTTCGTCGACCGCCACCACTACCTCGGCTACAGTCGCCCGTTTGGGGCGCACATCCGTCACTTTTGTCGCCGACCGGGAGGGACGCAAGCTGGGATGCCTGCTGTTCGAGGCGGCGACGAAGACGCTCCCGTGCCGGGACAACTGGATCGGATGGAGCGACCGGGCCCGCGGCCGCAGCCGGCACCTGATGGTGGTCAACTCGCGCTTCCTGGTTTTTCCCTGGGTGCGCTCGAAGAATCTCGCGTCCTCGGCCCTCGCCCTGGCGACGCGCCGGCTCGCCGACGACTGGCAGCGCCTGCATGGCTACCGCCCCGTCCTCTGCGAGACGTTCGTCGACGAGACCCGGTTCAGGGCCTCGTGCTACCGCGCCGCCAACTAGGAGCGCATTGGCTCGACCGGCGGACAGTCGGTCAAGGAGGTGTACGTGCTGGCGTTGTGCGGGGGGGCGCCCGTGAGATCCTGCGCGGCGAACGGGACGCCGGAACGCCCGCGAAGCCGCCGACACGGGCCGAACGGGGGCGTTCCGCCGCCAGCGACCGCCGCTTCTCCCGGCGGTGGGAGACGCTCGTCGCCGCCGCCACGGCGGTCGCGGAGCGTGAGGATGCGCGCTGGCAGAAGCGCCGGCGCGTGTTCAACAGCCTGCTGATCATGCTGTTCGTGCTCCGCCTCGTCGTCGCGCGGCGCGGGCAGGGCTACCGTGCCACGCTGTGCGAACTCTGGGAGCAGTGCGCGGCGGCAGGCGTCGAACTGCCACAGGACGAGCCTCCGGCGGCTTCGACAGCCTGCGAGGCGCGTGAGAAGCTCGACGAAAGCGCGTTCCGGGCCCTGCACCGGGAGATCCTCGCCAACAGCCCCGACGGACGGCCGTGGAAAGACCACAGGGTCCTCGCCGTCGACGGATTCAAAATTACCCTGCCGAGGGAACTGGCACAGCGCGGCTACCGCATCCCCAACGGCGCCCACGACCCCCAAGGTATGGTCAGCGCCATGTACCGGCTCAACGACCGGGTCCCGGTCGACTTCGACCTGTTCAGCCATGAAAGCGAACGCACGGCTGCACTCACCCATCTCGACCATGCCGCCGAAGGCGACGTCATCGTCTGCGACCGCGGCTATTTCTCGTTCGCGATGGCTCTCGCCCACTGGCAGCGCGGGCTTCACTTCGTGTTCCGCATTGCCCGCAACACCAGCCCAGCCTTCGACACGTTCATCGCCCGGCGGGAAACCGACCTGACCGCCACCCTCGAACCGCCCAGGGACGGCCCGCCCGGTCCGAGCCGCCGCATCCGCCTGGCCAAGTATGCCATCGGAGACAGCGAATACTGTCTCGCCACGTCCCTGCTCGACAGCGGCCGCTATCCCATCCCGGCACTCAGCGACCTCTATCATGGCCGATGGGGGATCGAGGAACTCTACAAAACCAGCAAGGCCGTGATCGAGCACTTCCATCCAAAGTCCGAGCGCGGCGTCCGCCAGGAACTCTACGCGGCGTTCACGTAGGTCACCCTCGCGCCCCAGTTCGTCAACCGCTGCGACAGCGACCGCAACAGCGGCGACAGCGAGGACCTGCCGGCCATGCGCACCAACTTCAAGAACGGCCTGCGTCTGGTCGGACGGGAGATCGAAGCCATCTTCCTGAGACAGAGCGAGAGGGTCAACCAGTCCGTCAGGCGGATCATGGCCGGCCTGTCCCGGTGCATACAGCGCCAGAGGCCGGGCCGAAGCTACAGACGGGAATCAAAGCAGCCAAGGTCCAAATGGCTCAGGCGATCCACCGCCTGATATCTAACCGAACCCAAAATCAGCCCCCCGGCTTCCGGCAACCGCCCGAAGCACGGGTTTCTCGTATCCGAACGCAGCAAATCCTTATCCGAATGCCATTGCCCTGCGGAGAGCGACGCATGCGCCGCGCCCAAGCCGCCCTTGTCAAGCGGTTTCAATCCGCGCTCCCCCGCGGAGAGCGACCGGTGCCGGCGGCAGCGGCGCTAGCGCCAAGGAGTTTCAATCCGCGCTCCCCTGCGGAGAGCGACTCGTCCCCTGGAGACCGCTGGCAGCGATCGCGTCGTTTCAATCCGCGCTCCCCTGCGGAGAGCGACGTTCCGGTCGCTGCGCTGGTTCCGGACTCCGTCCGTTTCAATCCGCGCTCCCCTGCGGAGAGCGACTCGCCCGCCAGAGCAGGTCCAGCGCCGTGGTGCCGTTTCAATCCGCGCTCCCCTGCGGAGAGCGACCCGGCACCTTGCGGACCGCCATCGCGCTCTGATCGTTTCAATCCGCGCTCCCCTGCGGAGAGCGACCTGTCGCTGGAGTGCTGAACCAGCGCAGCGACCGGTTTCAATCCGCGCTCCCCTGCGGAGAGCGACTCGCAGCCGTTCGCCACAACGCGCGGTCGCCCGTGTTTCAATCCGCGCTCCCCTGCGGAGAGCGACTTGTCCCCTCGGAGAGCCAGCGGCAGCCCGTAGAGTTTCAATCCGCGCTCCCCTGCGGAGAGCGACCCAGGCGAGCGGTTGACTGCCCGTATTACGGGCGGTTTCAATCCGCGCTCCCCTGCGGAGAGCGACCACGACCGGTATATGGACTTGCTCAGTAAGCGACCATTTCTCCCCCTGCTTTCGGTGAGTTGCGGAGTGCACCATCTTCTGGGAAGGCATTTGCATTCCGGGAGGTTGTCATGCTTGGGGTTGGCGATGGTTCTGCTGTGTACCTTGCGTTGCATCCGGTTGATTTCCGCCGCGGGATCGCGGCGCTAAGCAGCTACGCGCGGGAGCATCTTGGTGTTCCACCGGATTCGGGGGTCGTGCTGGTGTTCCGCTCGCGGCGTCCGGGGCGGGTGAAGGTACTGTTCCACGACGGCAGCGGGATGGTGCTGGTTGCGAAGTGGCCGGATCGGGGTTCGTTCCGCTGGCCGCCGGTGTCGGAGGGTCTATTGCGGCTTTCGCGAGTAGAGTTCTCGGCGCTGTTCGATGTCTGTGACTGGCGGGGCCTCAAGGCCCCTCGGCGTGCGGTTCGGGGCTGAGGATTGTTCCGCAGATGGCGAGGCATTGATCCCCCGGCGGTTTGAAGGGCTGCCATGGCATGAGGCTTTCGACATCCTTGCACCCGTCGCGGATTTGAACCAGGACATGGGTGAGCCAGGCTTCCGGGTCGACGTTGTTGAGGCGGCATGTTGTGATCAGGGTGTTGGCACGAGCCCAGATGTCGATGGCATTCTCGGATCCGGCGAACAGGGAGTTGCGCATGGTGAGCTTGACGGGTCGGTGGGCGTTTTCGCCGCGATTGGAGTGCAGGTCGAGGCGGCCGTCGTCGAGCAGGCGGATGAAGCCCGGCCAGACGCCGTCGGCGAGGCCGTATCGGATGGCGGCGGCCTCCGCCGAGACTTCGGGCAGGCGGCTGGCGGCGGCCTCGAGGAACGCCTTCCATTGTTCGAAGGCGGGCTTCAACTCGAGCTGCCGCACGCGGAGGCGCTCATCGGGATGCTTGAACAGGATGCCCTTCTCGATGGCGAACAGCTTGCCGATCCGCGCAAGGGCCTCATTGCGGAAGCGGGATTCCGTCAGATAGTGGAACTTGCGTCTCCAGTGCGTCATACAAAACTGAAGGAAGACGGGTCCGGCGGGCCGCGCGGGGTCGGCGAGGATGTTGTATGCGGCGTAGCGATCGACCTGGGCGAGGCCGGCGAAGTCCCGCAGCATGGCTTCCGGGATGGCCTTTCCGCGCCCCGGGCCGGACCAGAAGAGCGCCGCGGGCGGCGCCGGCCCGGCGAAGGTGCGGTCGTCGCGCAGCGCGGCCCAGAGGTAGCCGGTCCGGGCCTTTCCGAAGCCCGGTTCGAGGAACTTGACCGTTGTCTCGTCGAGGAACAGCCGGTCGGCGCTGAGGACATGCGCCTTGATGGCGTCATAGAGCGGCTGCAGGATCTCGAAGCCCCGGGCGATCCAGCTGTTGAGGGTGGCATCGCCGATGAGGATGCCGTGGCGGGCAAGCCTTTGCGACAGGCGGTAGGAGGGGAAGTGGTCCTGGAACTTTGACGCCATGGTGTGCGCCATCAAGGCTTCCGTGGGCAGTCCGCGGGGGATCAGCCAGTCCGGTGCCGGTGCCTGCTCCGGTGCGGCGTGGCGGCACCGGGCGCAGCCGAGCACGGGACGCTCGATCACGACCCGAACGTAGCTGGCCGGGACATAATGCAGCCGCTCCGCGGCCTCGGTCCGGATCGTCTTGCGCTCGCCGCCGCAGGACGGGCAGGCAGCCGCCTCCGGCTCCAGGTGGCAGGTGATCGTGGGAACGTCCTTGCCGATCTTCCGGCCGCCCGTCGCTCCCCGGGGGCGGCCACGCTTGCGTGGCCGCGGTGCCGCGCGCTCCTCGGGAAGGGGATCCACGGCTTCGCCATTCGCCGCGCCGCCGCCCGCCAGTCCTCCGGTCGGATCATCGTCCCAGATAAAGGCAGGACAATCCAGCTCCACCTCCGACACAACCGTCTCGGCCGAACCCCCCAGGCGCTCCGACGACGAACTGAACAGCATCCCCGCAAACCGACGCGCGGTGCGCACGGCCGTCTGGAATCGCTCCAGCAACTCGTCCAGAGTAGACCTGACCTTCTTCAGTTCCCGGCGCAACTGCGCATTCTCCGACTCCAGCCGCGCCTTGCCGCGATCCGATCGCGCAAGCGCGTCCTGCAGTGCCTCCGTCTCCCCCATCCAGTGTTCGCGGTGCTCCAGCAGCCGTGCGTTCTCCGCCGACGCCAGGCCGGTGAAGCTGCGCCGCTTCCCTGGCGTGGTCTTCCGGCGGCCCCAAACCGGTCACCGCCCCTGCCGCAGCCGCGCCACGGTATCCCGCCGCAGGGGCCGCAGAAAAACCCGCTTGCGCGGAACCGAGAGCCCCGGACGGCCGTTCCGGCTGCGCCCCGTCGTCAGCCCCGCGTCATGCCAGCCCGCCGCCCGGTAACACGTCCCCGCAAACCGCGACACATCGACGAATGTCTCCAGCAAATGGACCGAATGCCCGTAGCGCTCCTCGTAGTCCGCGCCCACCCGACGTGCCACCCGCGCAAGCACATGGCTCGCAAGATGCGGAACCCGAACCGCGTCCAGGATCAGAAAGCGCTGCTGGTTCGCGACAAGGCACAAATCCGCCCCGCGCGTCGCGTCACTCCATCCGATCCAGCGGTCCCGCGCCGCGCAGCGCCACGCCGCAGCCCCCGTCAGCGAGCAGCCCACGATCCGGCCCCGACGGTCCCGCGCAAGGTGCCCGATGTTCTCCCCCACTGGCGTCGATAGCCCGAGATAGTGGAACCGCTCCAAAATCGCGTGCAGAAGCTGGCGGTCCGAACCTTCCGCAACCGATACAGAAACGGGCAGGAGCGCCGACAGCGGACCCGAAAACGCCTCCGATACCGACCAGTCAACCTCCAGCCCAACACGCGCCGCCGCGCTCTGCCGACGGCTTCCGCGGCCCGGGTACTGCAACGCAGGGAGCCGGATCAGACCTTCTCCCGCAAGCTTGCGAAGCAGCGAACGCGCGGCAATATCCTTCACACGGCCACGGCCGTCCCGCCAGCCCCAGCGCTCGCACAGCGCAACCGAAAGCCGCGAGCGGCCCCACTCCGGGTGCGCCGACAACAGCGCACGGATCTCCGACAACTCCGCAGAGCCGACACAACGGCCTTGTACTATCCGGTCCATGCCGGGCAGCGTAACACAACCGTTTCGTTGAGTCCAGCCCCAGGACCCTGAGTCCAGAGACACGCTCGAAGCAACCCCAAAACCCAATCCAAATCAACAACGGCACACCCACACGAAACGCCCAATATCGTTCAGCAGGGGGTAAAAAAGTCGCTTACCTTGCTCAAGCAGTTCTGGTTTCAATCCGCGCTCCCCTGCGGAGAGCGACTCGGTGAGTACCGCGACCTGTCGATTGTGGTTGTTTCAATCCGCGCTCCCCTGCGGAGAGCGACGAGCAGCGCGGCCGTGGGCGCGGGGTTCTGCTTGTTTCAATCCGCGCTCCCCTGCGGAGAGCGACAACGCCCATCCCTGCGTATGGGCAGTGCGATGGGTTTCAATCCGCGCTCCCCTGCGGAGAGCGACCCAGTTCCTCAAGTATCTCGTCAATCGCCCACGTGTTTCAATCCGCGCTCCCCTGCGGAGAGCGACCTCGCGGCAGTCTCGATGCGGTGCTCAAGCTCCAGTTTCAATCCGCGCTCCCCTGCGGAGAGCGACGCGGACACGACGTTCAAGGGTCGCAGGGCAAGACGGTTTCAATCCGCGCTCCCCTGCGGAGAGCGACGCGCAGCCGCCGGCGCCGCGGCCGGAGGCGGTTGTTTCAATCCGCGCTCCCCTGCGGAGAGCGACGGGCCGCCTCCATCGCCTTGCTGCGCTCCATGAGGTTTCAATCCGCGCTCCCCTGCGGAGAGCGACGACGGCGGGGTGATGGGCCTCGACGAGTGCAAGGTTTCAATCCGCGCTCCCCTGCGGAGAGCGACAGCGAAATGTCGGGCGACTCGGGCAGGTCAGCATGTTTCAATCCGCGCTCCCCTGCGGAGAGCGACGATCCGCCCCGCACCAAGCTCCAGGCTGGACTCGTTTCAATCCGCGCTCCCCTGCGGAGAGCGACTCGTAGCAAACGTCCCGCCGACTGCCCTCCACTCGTTTCAATCCGCGCTCCCCTGCGGAGAGCGACCAGCGAACGCGGACGCGGAATCGAGTTTCGGATGGTTTCAATCCGCGCTCCCCTGCGGAGAGCGACCCCTCAAGCTCCTTGTCGATTGCCATGCCGATGACGTTTCAATCCGCGCTCCCCTGCGGAGAGCGACGGCCCACGAATCCCATTCGCGCAGGCGCTGATTGTTTCAATCCGCGCTCCCCTGCGGAGAGCGACACGAGCGGCCCTTGGCAGTGACGACACCACCAACGTTTCAATCCGCGCTCCCCTGCGGAGAGCGACGATGCCCAAGCGCGACGTGTTGATGTTCACGGTGTTTCAATCCGCGCTCCCCTGCGGAGAGCGACATGCAGGACAGACAACGTGGGTTCGAGTAGCCGGTGTTTCAATCCGCGCTCCCCTGCGGAGAGCGACAAGCCCACGTCCGCAAGCGCGGTCGGGGCGCAGAGTTTCAATCCGCGCTCCCCTGCGGAGAGCGACCGTCGACGCGCGGACCATTCGGTAGAAAGAAGGGAGTTTCAATCCGCGCTCCCCTGCGGAGAGCGACGTCGAGCCACACCCCGACTGGATCGGTCGCCCGGAGTTTCAATCCGCGCTCCCCTGCGGAGAGCGACGTATCTCGGCCGGTTTCCATAGATTGTTACTGCGGTTTCAATCCGCGCTCCCCTGCGGAGAGCGACCTCGCGCAGCCCGTCAGTTCGAAATGGGAATTCGGTTTCAATCCGCGCTCCCCTGCGGAGAGCGACAGGCCGTGATCGACGACATGGACGGTTGCGCGTCGTTTCAATCCGCGCTCCCCTGCGGAGAGCGACCCGCCCGCTGCGCGAGCAGTGCGCGCTGACGGCGGTTTCAATCCGCGCTCCCCTGCGGAGAGCGACGACTACTGGCGTGGGGTGAACAACGACCACGTCGTTTCAATCCGCGCTCCCCTGCGGAGAGCGACTTGGCCTACCACGAGGCGCAGAGCATGGAGGGCGGTTTCAATCCGCGCTCCCCTGCGGAGAGCGACGTGTCGCCATCCTCAGCAATCGGCTCGAGGGTGGTTTCAATCCGCGCTCCCCTGCGGAGAGCGACGCGAGCTTCTTGGTCTGCTTGTCGATCTCGAGGCGTTTCAATCCGCGCTCCCCTGCGGAGAGCGACCGCAAATGCCGAGCATCGTTCGACCGCTGAGTTGTTTCAATCCGCGCTCCCCTGCGGAGAGCGACCGCCGGGTCCGCTACCGCGACGTGATCCACGCCATGTTTCAATCCGCGCTCCCCTGCGGAGAGCGACAGGCACCGGCTAGAGGCGGCGGAGAGCCGCCGGGTTTCAATCCGCGCTCCCCTGCGGAGAGCGACGACGGTCTACAGCGGCGACGGCCCGGTGAGCGTCGTTTCAATCCGCGCTCCCCTGCGGAGAGCGACTCAAAATTCTGTGCACGTTTAGCGCGGCGGTCTGGTTTCAATCCGCGCTCCCCTGCGGAGAGCGACGCGTCGTCTGCCCGGCGCTCCGCGGAGGCGCGCCAGTTTCAATCCGCGCTCCCCTGCGGAGAGCGACAATGCTCGGGCCGCGTGTTCCAAACCGCCGAGGTGTTTCAATCCGCGCTCCCCTGCGGAGAGCGACCAGCAGGTAGAGGCGACCCTGGGCCGCGTCGACCGTTTCAATCCGCGCTCCCCTGCGGAGAGCGACCCACGGTCCCGCCGGAGGCGGTGTCCGTGCCGCCGGTTTCAATCCGCGCTCCCCTGCGGAGAGCGACGTCGCGGAGGGTAAATCCCGTCACCGGCTCGCCGTTTCAATCCGCGCTCCCCTGCGGAGAGCGACGCGCCACGGGCTTAAATTCTGGTCCGTGGCACTTGTTTCAATCCGCGCTCCCCTGCGGAGAGCGACTCTGTCCGTTTAACCATTTGATTAGAAACGAGAAAATGCCAGCTTTATGCGAACCCGGCTTTCCGAATCCCATGAGGTTATGAACAAGTGTGCACCTTCCTCGATTCTTCTCACAATGTCAATGAATTGTGGTCCGTGCGAACCCGCGCGGGATTCCGCGCCCGCTTTACGTTCGCATCAGAAAATAAGCGGTCCGTCAAAGTCAACGGCGGGCTTCGCGCCGACATGCTCAATCCGCCGGCGCCAGTTCGCACCGAGCATATAAAAGCGCAGAGAATCCTGTTCCTCGTCGATCTCTTCCACTAACCGGGCCCGCAACTTCACCCATTGGGCTGGACCGACATCGCACTCGAATACCGAATACTGCACCCGTTGCCCATAGTCGAGGCAAACGCGAGCCACACGGCGCAGTCGACGCACACCTCCTGGGCTGTCGGTTCTTACGTCATAGGTCACAAGAACCAGCATTGCCTACTTCCAGACATATGCTGGGTATCCATCGAGATCACCTCGCAGGTGCCGTGCGAGGAGTTGTGCCTGTATGTGTGGCAGCAGACCGATCTCGACAGTCTCATCGAGGAACGAATGGCGGAGAGTCTGGCGCTTGCGCTCCTGCCAAGCGGCAAGCACGGTGCGGCGTCCGTCCTCCTCAAGGAACACACCGCCGGCGCCATCCTCGCGAAAGTCCCGCGGTCCGAGTTGTTTACGGTTCAAGAGCGTCAAACACAAGCGATCCGCCAGCGGGGCGCGAAATTCCTCCATCAGGTCAAGCGCAAGTGAGGGACGGCCCGGCCTGTCCCGGTGCAAAAAGCCCATCTGGGGGTCGAGACCCGTTCCTTCGGCTGCTGCTCGGCAGTCCTGCACGAGCAGGGCATAGAGAAAGGACAACACGGCATTCGGCCGATCCTTCGGCGGCCGGCGGGAGCGGCCATTGAACTGCATATCGGTCCGGATCAGCCGCGCAAAGACCAGGAAATAGGCCTGCGCCCCCTCTCCCTCGAGCCCACGCAGCACCTCCAAATCTGCGGCATCGAGCGCACGGCGCGCGACATTCGAAAGCCTGCGCTCGGCGTCGTCCACCGTTGGGTCAGGGCCGTAGTCTCGCAGATGGCGGCGCAGCACCCCGCGCTGGTTGGCAGCCTTTGCAGAGACGGTCATCCGTGCGACTGGCAGCGGAGCACTACGTGTCGCGTCATGCTGGGCTCGACGCAGCAGCACATTCCCGGATTGCGGTCCCTCGACCCGCGCCTGGAAACGACCTGTCCGGGACATCAACGCGATCGAAATGCCCTCTTCAGAACAATACCCCATCAGCGGGGGTGATAGGCCAACCGCATGAAACAAACAATCTGGCCCAGCAGGTGCGCCGGCGCCCTGCCGCGCTCAGCCCCCTCAATCTCCACCACGACATTGGCGCCGTCCTTGCGAAGCCACGCGCCCTCGCTGGTTATGTAGAGGGTGTTCAAGAGCTTCTTCAATCCGGTGCCTCCGTCGTCGCAACGGCCCGCCGCATCCAGGCCGAAACTCTTGGGGGATTGGACAACCGCTTAGGGCGGCACAGGTCGAACAGCGAACAAGCATCGCAACGCTTGGGTTCATAGCTGGCGGCGGGCACCGTTCCGGCTGTCAGAGCACTTCTCACCGCTTCCGCTGTGACGACTGTCAATGCCCGCAACCCGGCATCGAAATCTACTGCCGTTCGCCGCCGCCTTTGGCCGTAGAACAGCGCGCCTTCCGCGATCTCATTCCCGAAGGCCTCTTCCAGACACAGCGCCTGCGCGCAAAGTTGTACTTCGTCAGCGCGGTGCGCCTTGGGTCTGCCGCGCTTGTATTCTACAGGAAAGGGATGACCCTCCCGCAGTTCAACCACATCGGCGATGCCGTGCAAACCGTAACGATCCGAGGTCAACTCTACCGAACGCAGTATACGCAGGGGTCCGCGCTGATTGGCGCGCGCGCCATCAACCCGCTCATGCAGCACACGGCCCTCCGCTGTGAGCCAGTTTTCAGCCCATAGACGCTCGACATGAATCAGCGCGCATTGGCGCGAACAAAACAGCCAATGCTGGAGCGCCGAGATCGGTACGGAAAGTCGCTCAGACTCGCTCAATGAGCTCGACTCCTGACGGCAGACCCTCCCCATCGATATGAATGGCGTAGTCAGAGAACGCTCGCGCCGGTGGCACGTTGTGCAGCCGCAGATCGCCCACGGGCACAAGATCTTCACCCACCACGCGGGACACCGTGATCCGCTCGAACAGCTTATGTGCAGGGGCGTTCCCGAGCGCACCTTCATGACGGAACACAATGAGCTTCCGCGTCGCCATCTAGCCCCGCGCCGCAGAGCGGTCGAACTCGAACATCTGCTCCAGCGCCTGCCACAGAACCTCCAGATCGCCGTCGCTGAACCCGGTCTTCTGGGCGAGCTTGGCATTGATGAAACCGTGTGCACGGTAAAGACCATACGGTACGATGTGCTTGCGGCCCATGGTGCGCTCCTTGTCGAGATCCCGTTCGTTCGTCACCGACGATCGGGTGATCGATATCTCCAACGGCATGATCATTTCGGCGGAACGGGCAAAGCAGATCTGGACCGGTCCGCGCACCTGTCCCGCGTTCACCTCAGTGGTCATCACGGCACCGAACGCGCGGATATCGAAGAAATGTTCGCACATCCAGGCAGTTATCGTGTGCCCATCTTGCCCCTTCGGCAATTTCTTGGCCACCATCTTGATGCGGGTCGCATCATAGGCCTGCTTGTGGGTTTCATTCAGCACTGTCCGCTCGGTCATATATATTCCGTGCCCGGACTCACCGCCCTTTGCCATGGCGACGTAATTGCGGATCTTACGCTTAATCGCTACATCGGAAACGAGGCCCTGGTTGGTTTCGGGGTCCATTCGGGGCAAATTGCCAGCGTCGGGATCTCCATTCGGATTTCCGTTGGACACATCGAAAAACAAGGTGAATTCATAGCGGTTGGTGAGCGAGGTCATGCATCAACTCCTTCGTCGATCGCGTTTTCCTTAGGCGCGCGATATGTGGATTGGTGGTAATAGCCGGCCATGAATCGGCCTTGCGCTTCCAGATTCAGGCTCCGCGGCAAATGCGGCTCGAGTCCGGACCAGATCTGCTGGATCTCCTTTTCTATGTTCGTAGCCCAGCCACCACTATTCGACTTGCGCATCTTGGACAGGTGGTTGACTGAATTGCGCATCAGGATCGGGAACACGCGCGCTGGCGTGGCAGAAGCTGCGGCAAAATATTGATCCTTTATCGTCGCGTTCACCTCTCTCCCCAGCGCGCCGCGCTGCGCTTGCTCCAGCATCGCGAAGAGGCGGCCCAGCCGGTAGGCGGAATCGTCGTTATCTCTGTCGAGTGCCACGGGGATCACCTCCTGTCCTCGGTTTCCGTTAATAACCGCCTTGCAGATCGCGGCACGGCGGCCGTTGATGTTGCCATCTGCCCGGATGCGGCCGATCACGGCCGTCATCAGCCCTCGCGGCAGCGGCTGCCCACCCAGCACGGCGCGCATCAGCTCGCCCCCCAACTGCGGCGGGATATTCTTCGCTTCTCGCCTCAGCGCGGTTTCATAGAGCAGGGACCATACTGCGGGCGGTCCGTTCCAAGGCACGGGTTCAATGCGCAGCGCTGCCCAGAACCGCAGCACGTTCCGTGCCAGATCGCCCAGCTGTCCAACCTGCCAGAACCGCACCGACAACCGCGCCGCATTGGGCGCCAGACCCAGCATGAAAATGCGGGTTGCAGCATCGTAGTGAGCGCCCTCTACCGGCCGCCCCTGGGCGAGTGCTGTCAGATCGGCTCGCAGCTTTGCCTCGGCGTCCTCGGTTGTCTCCGGCTCAACCACTACCGCGAACAGATCCTCCACCAGGACTGCGTCCACCCGTGCGCCTTCGGCCCAGAACACCACTGTCGTATCCGCGAGCTTCAACCGCCGCTTGTGCGTCGCATTGTGGTCCAGGAGCGCGTTAAGCGCCGCGCCGTAGGCGAAGGCCGCCTTTTCGCTCACAGGCGCATTGCCACCCTGCCGCGCGCCGAAACTCTCATAGGCCTCGCTGTTGAATGAAACGAGCGAGGCGCCCGCGCTTCGCGCTCCGTCCACTCCCTTGATCTTGGGATGCAGCCGCGCCATCGGGCCGCGCCCTCCGGTCACAAGACACAGCACGTCATCCGTCCGATCTCCCGCACCAAGGCGCGCCAGTGCAGCGGGCCGATCATGCAGAAAACCAGGCCCATTCGGGTCATCTTCCCATCGAAAGACGATATTGGTATCGAGAGCGGCCGCGTTGCAGCCAAGCGCAGCAAACCGATCCAGGCCCCAGAGATCGAGAAACTCCAGGAACGCCCGCAACCCCGGGTCAGGATCATCACCGATCAGCGCCCGCTGCGCCTCGACGAAGGCCGCGTGTTCATCCGCTGTGCGCTTCCCCTGCCCCGCGCCAATCCCGCCATCGGTTTCGACAGCGGTCACACCCAAGGCATAGGCCGTCTTGTCCCACAATTGATTCGATTTGATACCTGAACTCCGATTGACCGCCGCGGGCACGCTCATCCTCCGCCAGGGGCGCTTGGGATCGTCCCCCGCCAAGGGTTCCAGCGCCACTGGTTCTCCATTACTGCGAAAGATCAGCTCAAAACCGATCCGTTCCATCGAAAAACCGGGCCGGGGCGCCTCTCCCGTATCCGCCAACCGGTCATAGAGAATGGCCAGCTCCGTCAGAACCGTCATCGCCGCAGGCTCTCACTACGCGCGCGGGCCACATTGATCACACCGCCCTCCAGCCGGGCCCGGAAAAAGAGTGGCACGCTTCCGTTCTCGTAATCGATGTCGTAGAGCATCCGGCCCAAATCCCGGTCCGGCGTGTCGAGCGCTGAGGACGGCGCCTCCTCCACCAGTTCGAAATGGGCGGGAAACTCCCGCACACCAAAACAGGGCTGGTGGAAGCACTGGCCCATTGCGGCGCGGCGGCGAAACATCTCCTGGTGCTTTGCCGGAACGTCCCCATCGGCCTGGTGTGTCATTTCGAAATGCGCCTCGATCAAATAGGCGACATCTCGCAGCGCCAGCGTCGCACGCTGTTGCCGATCCTCATCGACGACGAGGCGCAGCCCGCTCGGATCGTCCGCGTTCATGGCCGCCTTCGCCTTGCTGGCAGAGATTTTGGAGCCGACCTCGTTGCGGCGGATGTTCTGGAACCGGATCGGACGCAACACGTGAATACGGTCGATCACCCATCGGATTTGTGGCTTCCAGTGGATCGCCTCAAGGATGCCGCGGGCAGCAGAGGGGGTCATCACGTCATAGGAAACGCGCTCCACCTTCATCTCGGGCCGCGTAAAACAGGCGAAATCGCCCCAAACGTGAAGCTTTACAGACATTCTACGGAGGGGCTTTTCCAGAATTTAGCCAGTCAGGATCAAGAAACGAATATCACCGCACGTTAGTATCGAGAACGAGTCAATAAGTCAAAACGCCAAGGTCGCCCGTCCGATCGAGCCGCAGCCCCACCGCTCCGTCATAGGCCGCCGGATTGACGAGCATCACGAACTGATCCCCGAACGCCTCTGCGCGGATTACCTCGGCGCTGCCTTCCGCGATCATCCGGCGGCGCTGGTTGCGGGGCAAATTCACCACGTAAGGCTGAAGCGCCCGGGCAATGCCTCCTGCCCCTTTTGCATGGCGCAGACGGTTCAGCACGGTGTCAGGCGCGCCAAACGCCCGGCCTGGCACGATCAGCGGCACCGCTTCATCCGGGATCATCTGAAACGCCGCCGCCACATCGGCGAAGGGCAGATCGCCTGGAGCATTGTGGGCCGCGAGGATGCCCGTGCCACGGTCTCCGACCTTGACCGCATCCAGCTGATCGGTGCCGCGATTGTGGTAAAGATCACGAAAATAGGCCGCCACCGCCTCGGGGGAAAGCAGGTTGTCGAAGCGCTTCGCCATCCGCTTGCCAATGTCTCCCTGCGTCATGAGACTGTTGGGCGGATTGAAGGCTGGATCCGGCTCAAACAGCACCACGCGCCCGCCGCCAGGCCCAAGCCGCCCCTCGCGGTTGCAGCGCCCCGCGGCCTGGGCCATCCGGTCCAACCCGGCCATGGCGCGAAACACCACCGGAAAGTCGATATCCACCCCGGCCTCGATCAGGCTGGTGGAGATGAGCCGCACCACCTCGTCCGCGGCCAACCGGTTTCGAACATCGGCCAGCACCGCCCGCCGATGCGCCCCGGTCATGAATGTCGACAAATGCACGGAGCCCGCCACACGGGCATACAGCGCCTGCGCATGGCGCCGGTTATCGAGGATCACCAGCGCCTGCCGTTCGGCCACAACCCGTTCGGCCAGCATGTCATCGGGCAACAGCCCCGCTACTTCCACTGACACCCGGTTCAACTGCGCCGCCAGCCGTGCAGGCTTCGGCGCCAGTTCACGCACACCGCTCAGCGCCTCGGGCGGGCCGAAATTATCCTCCGGCCGCACACCCGGCGGCGTTGCCGTGCATAGCACGACGGTTGCGCCATAGCCTGAAGTGAGCTCCCGGATCGCCCGCAGACAGGGCCGGATCAGCGCGAGCGGCAGCGCCTGGGCTTCATCCAGGATGATGACGGACCGCGCGATCCGGTGCAGCTTTCGGCAGCGTGACGGTCGGTTCGAAAATAGGCTCTCGAAAAACTGCACAGCCGTTGTCACCACAACGGGCGCATCCCAGCGCTGCGCGGCCTGGCGCAGCCGCTCTTCCTCGGCCCTGTCCTGCACCTCATCCCAGTCGAAGGCGGAGTGGTGCTCGAGCACCGCCTCATCGTTGCGCAGCGCTTCGCGGAACACCTGCGCTGTCTGCTCGATGATCGTCGTGAAGGGGGCGACATAGATCACCCGCGAAAGCTCGTGCGCTCGAGCGTGATCCAGTGCGAAGGCAAGCGATGTGAGCGTCTTGCCCCCGCCTGTCGGCACCATGAGCGAAAAGAGCCCCGGCGTGGTCCCGGCCTGCGCCCGCACTGACGCCAGAACGTGAGCCCGGATACGGTTCACCTCACTCTGGGGCGGACCGAAAGCCGCGAGAGTCTCTTCCAGGGCTGCTGCCAGATCCTCCAACGCCAGCCCGAGCATGTCGACCTCTTCGCCATAGAACCGCGCCGTTTCCGTACGGTCCGCATCGACCAGCGCGGAGAACAACATTCGGGTGAAGAAGGCCTTTGAAAAGACATCGCTGGAGGCCCGAAGCGGCGCTGGCACTCCGCTCAGCGTCGGCAGGGCGACCCCCTCGGGCAAGCCCAACCGTTCGGCCCGGGAGAGCCGCTCCTCCAGCGCTGTCAGGGGCGGCTTACCGCCTTGTGTGAGCCCGTTGGACAGGCCCGCATGGTGTCCGGCTATGCAATGGGCGAGCATCCTTCCCATCAAGTTGGGGTACCGCTGTGCTATGAACAGTGCGCCCTCTCCGCTATGGGGTTCCTGCACCGGCTCACCCGCCAGTCGCTGCTGGAACCGGGGTTTCGCCTTCCCCAGATCGTGCAGCAGGCCGATTGCCCGCCCGATCTGGGATGCATCGAACGCACTCGAATACGCCGCTGCAGTCCTGCCCACCGCAGTGAGATGCGCCTCCAAGGTCTCCCAGTCCTCCCGACCGGCGCGGTCTGTAGAATGGGCATAAATTGGTGTCGACATCGATACAGCGTCCTGCCCGCGTCACATTGGGGGGTCGTTTGCGGTAGAGTGTGAATTCCTACGCCAAGGGCTGAGAACCCGCCCTTGACAGGTCGGCGTGCTTCCCCTTGTACTCCCAAGCGAAGCAGTGCCGCTTCCACACGTCTGCCCACTCTTCGCCGCCACCGTCTTTCCCCGCGCCGCGCTCAAAGCAGCATCGCTCACCGGTTGGGTCGGCTTCCGCCGTTGTCGGCTCCCCCAGCAGCCGGCATAGGTCGATGAAATGCTCTTGCGCCGCCGAGCGTTCCTTCAACTCCG
Organism: Rhodobacterales bacterium; assembly: GCA_965222665.1. Taxonomy (GTDB): domain Bacteria; phylum Pseudomonadota; class Alphaproteobacteria; order Rhodobacterales; family CAZPXZ01; genus CAZPXZ01. The sequence goes on along the minus strand of CBDCUM010000012.1, from coordinate 672,916 downwards.
ACGCCCGCCACTTGGCGATGAACACGATCGGTATCATCATGCCCGGCGAGCCGCCGCACCTGGTGCCCGACGCCGATCGGCTGGTCCAACTGAACCATGCACTTGCTCTTCCTCGAATTCGATGTTGCTGTGGTGTTCTTGCCAAGATGCCCCGGAACTTCGCAGACCGCAAGGCGCGACCGTTTGACCGGCGATCATCGGAGAATCTGTGCACGGCCGCCAGTGGTACACGGTCGCCGCGCGCCTCTCACGTAGCGAGATGTCTGATGACAAGCCAGCCCTCTGCCACTGTCAATTCGCCGTCACACCGTGCAACGCTCCGTGGTCGTCAATACAGAGCGTTAGGGGATCATATCCTTGTTTACCCAAGCCTCGCGTGATTCAACCGGCCAATCCCGCGAAAAGCACGTTTACATTGCTGAGCAGGCGCCACTCGTGAGTGGTCGCTTGCTCACGAAGCCGTTCGAAATCCCAGGCCAACGCTTGCCGCAGCACACCTAGGACAATAATCGCCCCAAGCTTCATCCCCGGTTGTGCGACATCAAGCTAGCGCTACCGTGTAGCTGCAATTTTGGCTGACAACGTGCTCCGGCTGATCTGTGTGCAAGCGAGCGCGGCTGGGATTTCGGGCCGACCTGACCGCTTTGCGCCCGGCGTTCCGAGGGCAGCGGAGGTGGGTGGAAAGACCTCTGGACAACCCGAGACCGATCGTGTATACCGTCGGCACTATGGCACAATCACAGATCCAGCGCACGCTGAATGCAGCGGTTCCGCGGATTGCCGAGATCCTGTTGCACGAGCGGTTCGAGAGCCGCCACGCGCTTGGCCGGCGCCTTTGTGAGGAGTTCGACTTCCTGGACCACCGTGGCCGAGGTCAGCTTGCGGGCTGTCTCAAGGCGCTGCGGATCCTTGAGCAGCGATCGGACGCGATTGTCCTGCCCCCTGCCCGGGAGGCGTCTGTATTCTCGGGGCCGTCACTGCTTGCTGCGCCGGTCGCTCCGCCGGAGGGGGTTCCGAACCGGCTTGCGGAGATTTCCGGGCTTGAGATCATCGTTGTGCGCTCTCGCGATCAGCGCCGGATCTGGAATACGCTGCTTGCCCATGAGCATCCGCATGGCATCACGACGTTTGCCGGCCACCAGATGCGCTATCTTGTCGCCTCACAGCACGGGTTTCTGGGCGCTGTCGGGTTTTCGGCGGCGTCCTTGCGCCTTGCCGCACGCGAGCGCTGGATGGCCTGGACGGACGACCAGCGCCGGGCGCATCTTGAGCGGGTTGTCTGCCTGAGCCGGTTCCTGATCCGTGCGGAGGTCTCCTGCGGCAATCTTGCGAGCCATGTGCTGGGGCGGATCCTGCGGCGTCTTCCGCGGGATTTCGAGGCGCGATACGGGTTCCGGCCCTGGCTTGTCGAGACGTTTCTGGAAGCGCAGTATGACGGTGCGAGCCTGAAGGCTGCGAACTTTGTGCGCATTGGCGAGACAGCGGGGCGGGGGCGGCAGGATCGCGAGAACCGGAGGGACAAGCCGGTCAAGTCGGTGTTCATGGTTGCGCTTTGCCGGCGCTGGCGGCGGCATCTGGAGGTTCCGGTTGTGGATCCGGCGCCGATACTGGGGCCCGGGGAGGGTCTTGGCGCGGATGTGTGGGCTGCAAACGAGTTTGGAGGGGCGGCATTGGGCGACAAGCGATTGGCGGTACGGCTGGTGAGGAGCGCGGCGTTGCTTGCGGAGTATCCCGGGCGCGCGATCAATGCCAATCCCGGCAGCAACAACGCAGCGGTGGACGGGTTTTACCGTCTTGTCGAGCATCCTTCGGAGTCCGATGTGACGGTGGAGAACATCCTGGCTCCGCACCGCGCGCGCAGCATCGCGCGCATGCGCGGGCAGAGGACGGTGCTTGCGATCCAGGACGGCAGTGACCTCAATTTTGCGCGCCGTCCGCACACCGAAGGGCTGCAGATCATCGGCAAGAACCAGACCGGCGCCGGGACGCTGGGACTCCATCTGCATGCGACGCTTGCGGTGACCGATAGCGGGTTGCCGCTTGGCGTGTTGCGGTTGGGCTTCGATGAGGTGAACGACCAGCGCAACGCCCGATGCAAGACGGCGCGGTGGCTCGATGGGTTCGAGGACACGCTCAAGGCGGCCCGTGAGCTGACCCGCAGGACGCGGGTGATTGCGGTCTGTGACCGCGAGGCGGACGTGTTTGAACTGTTCGACGCCCGGCGCCGCGCCTCCCGGGTGGAACTGCTGGTACGCGCCAGGCACGACCGCTCCCTGGGCGAGAAGCAGACGCTGTTTGCGACGGTGCGGTCCCAGGTCGTGGCGGGCATGATCGAGGTCGAGATTGCAGGGCTGACCGAGCGCCCGAAGGCGAGCCGGAAGAAGGCGCGGGAGGCGCGCACGAAACGACTTGCCCATTGCGAGCTGCGGTTCTGCACGGTCTCGCTGCCGGCGACCGGCAAGGGGATCGAACCGGTGCCGATGTCTGCAGTCCACATCGTGGAGACCAACCCGCCCGCGAAGGAAACGCCGGTTCAGTGGTACCTGCTCACATCCATTGCCGTCGACAATGCCGCAACCGCCGCCGAGATCGTCGGCCACTATCTTCAGCGCTGGCGCGTCGAAGATTGGTTCCGAGTGATCAAGTCTGGCTGCAAGTCCGAGTTCCTGCTGTTCAGAACGGCCGACCGGCTGCAACGGGCGATCGCCATCAATGCCGTCATCGCCTGGCGGATCATGCTCATGACCTTGCTCGGACGCCAGGTCCCGGAGTGCGACGCCGAGCTGATGTTCACCGATCACGAGCTCGCGTTTCTTCGCGACTACGCGTCTCAAGCAGGCCTCGCGGCGCCCGACGACCTCGGCAAGAGCGTGCAGCTGGTCGCACATCTCGGCGGCTACCGTGCGCGAAAGCTCGACCCCGAGCCAGGGAACCAGATCATGTGGCAGGGCTACAGCATGCTCACCAAGGCGACCATCGGCCACAGAATCGGTGTCGAGGCTGGCCAGCAGCGCGGCTTCGAGGCGGGGAAACGATACATGCTGGAACAGGCCAAGAAACACGTTGTGTAGACAAGTTATGGCTACACGGTAGAGCTAGCGATCTTTCCCGGAGAATTCGCGTATCAACGCATGATCAGCCTTCCGGAGCCCAGCCCTCAAATACAGGGCCTGCAAACTGAGTAGTAACGCGGGAGTGTTGCCCCGCGACTCCGTGTCAATCTCGATGTAGGCGATAGCCGTCCACCCGAGCGCCGGACCAAGAAAGGATAGGCCATCTAGGAGCCTGTTATCGTGAACGTGCTCACCAGGCCACGCGCGTACGTCGCGAAGATCTTCGCGTCAGAGCCTCGAAGACGGCGCTGATGCTTGCCGCTCGGCATCGGGTCGAACCGACCCTCCCGATCCCGCGACGTGTCCAGCCGTCGCCGCTCGCTGCCCGTATCCACCGTCTTCCAGCTCGTGCCGTCGCGCAGGTTCTCCGACTCACGGGCCGTCTACTGCGCTAGTTGCACATCTGTCTCTGAACCACGCATCCGCTCTCCAAGGGCCTTCTCCAGTTCGTCGCCAGAACCTCAAGAAAAATCGTCCCTCCGGGCGCCCCGAGGCACACTCGGTTCGTCCAAGGGCAGGGCCGAAATCCCTTCGTCCTTCATCCTGCTCATGCGACCCTCCTGTCACAGTCTCAACAACGGTTGCCTAGCGCACAAGATTCCTTGCAGTCTCCCAATCAGGGGAACCGCTCGCGAGAGCTCCTTCCGCCCATCTCATGCTGCCGCATCGCGGCGGAGCCGCGTGAAGGCCTCCAACACAGTGGCCACCCCGACCAGCGCGTCCCAACCAGAGGAGTGCCCAAGCCGCATCAGGCGCGCGAGGCCAGCGGTGGGATCGTCTCCGGTCATGATTGCGGCGATTGTCGTGTGAAGGCTGGCGCCTCCTCGACCCTTTGCGGCAGCCGAGAGAAATGCGAACGAGATCGGGTTTGTCGCCGCACGGGCGTCCGCGCGAATCGCCGTCCATAAGCTTCGCGCCGCGTCATGCGCACCGAGAACATGCAGCGCGATCAGTAATCCGCCAAGAAAGTCGTCTCCGGAAGGTGTCAGGCCAGGGCCAAGACCGATCAAGCGCTTTGCCCATTCGCAGTGGCTCTGCTTGCCGGAAACGACCATCGCCACAAATTCCCTGGCAGCGAGGATTGGCGCTTTCGCGGCCAGACCAACCCGGTCGCCGTCTTCGGCGCAATAGCCTTCCACGAGGTATCCTCCGAGCCCTGTGCCGATGATGTCCGAGGGCAAGCACTGCCGCAGGCGGCCGAGACCACGTGCAATTAACAGTGGGTCCGGGAATTCCGGGCAGGGATCCGGTGACCATTGCTCGGCAGCGCTTAAGTCCACCTCCAGCCAGCCTGAGACGACGATCCGCCGATCTTCTAACTGGGCCATCTGATTGACGGCAAGACCAAAGGTTCGAAAATCCGTGTGTCGCGGAGCCGATGTCATCACGGAGAACGGGCCAGGATCCACGTCAGCACGCGTCACGCAGAGCAAGCCGGTTTCCAGCGAGAGATAGAAAACCGATGAGAAGATTGCAGCACCCCGTCCATTGCGGAGGTCCGTGCCGCGCAGCCGGTCTGCTACTTCTGGTCCGACCGTCGTGGCGTGGAGGGTCCCGGAGACCGACCTAGGAATCGCCACCGGGGACCACATGCGTGCCGGTCTCGCCCCGCAAGGCGGCGTCCGCCGCCTCAAGATGCGCAATAATGACGCGCTCTCCTCCGCCCTCCAGAAAACGCAATGCCGCCTCAACCTTCGGGCCCATGCTGCCGACCGGAAAATGGCCCTCCTCGTGATAGGCACGAAGTTCCTGCGCTGACACGAGCTCCAGGTCCTTCTGATCGGGCTTTCCATAGTTGACCGACACTCTGGCAACCGCGGTCAGGATCATCATCCAGCGAATTCCCAGCACATTGGCCATGAGGGCAGAGGTCAGATCCTTGTCGATCACCGCCTGGACCCCGTGGCGGACACCCTTGGGTCCGCGGATCACCGGGATACCACCGCCCCCGGCCGCGACTACCACGGTGCCGCCGCGAGACAGCAACTGCACCAGCGAGATGTCGCAGATATGCCGGGGTGTTGGTGATGGGACCACATGGCGCCAACCTCGTCCCGAATCTTCGCGCATCGCCCAGCCCAGTTCGCGACCGATGGCCCTGGCCTCGTCCTCGCCGTAGAAAGTGCCGATTGGCTTGGTCGGGTTACGAAAGGCCGGGTCATCCGGATCGACCTCGACCTGCGTCAGAAGGCAGGCTACATGGCGCGGGCTGTCCGCTTCTCTAAGGGCGTTCTCCATCGCCTGCACCAGAAGGTACGCGATTCCGCCCTGCGAGTGCGCCACGCAGATATCAAGCGGCATCGGCGCGATGGTGCCGCGGGTCAACGCCTGACGCATCAGGATCTTCCCGACAACCGGGCCATTCCCGTGGGTGATCACCAGTTCGCTGTCGCGAAGCGCAAGCGGCAACAGGGCTTGAGCCGTGTTGGCAGCGATCTCCTTCTGCTCTCGGGATGTTCCCTCAATATCATCCGGGTGAGTCGCATTTCCGCCGATTGCCACAAGGATTCTCTTCGGAATGTCCCGCGGCTGGGGTGCCATCGCAGGCTCAGTTGCCGCGCGTTACGGCAAGCGCCCATCGGGCCGCGTCGGCATTGCTCGGTGCCACCACGACCCCGGCACGACGGAGTTTGTCTTCCTGCTTCGAAAGCACCTGGAAATCCTGTTCCGTTCCGGTCACCGCAGAGATCACGACGGGTCCATTCTCGCGTCGATGCTCGACAATGGTATCGGCAAGCCTGGCCGCCGGATCCGCATGTGCGCCGTGGCCAATCACCACATCGACCAGAATGACACCTAGGTCCCTGCGATCAAGTGCCCTCTCCAGCGCCTCTTCACGAACGCCCGGATCGATCATCGGATGCGGGCGGCCCAGGGTGTATCCATCGTCGCCAAGATCGAGTATCACGCATGATCCTTCCTGCCCATGCGAAACGCCGGCAACCGGGGAATTCGAAGCGACAGGGAGGCCAGCATCACGCAAGATCACCTGCGCTTCAGCGCAAAGTGTTCCACCCGCGTAGAGCCCCAGAATGCCGCCTGAGCGCACGGGAAGTGCAATCGCCTCGGCAGGCTCAGAATCACGGCCCATGGCCGCGAGAGCCGCATCCTTCAGAGTGAAGACCTGACGCACGTTGTCCGGCAACACCAACTCTGCCGCACCCAGATAGCAAACGATTGCGGGCTTTCCCGCGTCGCTCAGACAGTCGAGCACTGCCCCGGCAACATCATCGCCGGGGGGTTTTGCAATGACGACGATGCGTTCGGTTCCGGAATCGCGAGCCAGGGCGTCAATCGACATCAGAGTTGTGATTCCGCCGACTTCGGATTTTAGATCCCGGCCGCCTACGCCGATTGCGTGGCTGATCCCTCCACCCATCTGGGCGATCAGGCAGGCGACCTCCTGGATGCCGGTTCCCGAGGCGCCGATGATGCCAACAGGTCCACGCGACACGGTGTTTGCGAAAGCGAGTGGCGTTCCGGCGATATTTGCAGTGCCGCAATCGGGGCCCATGACCAGCACTCCGAGATCGCGGGCCTCTCGCTTCAGTTCGATTTCCTCCGCGATGGGAACGTTGTCGCTGAAAATCATTGCGTGCAGCCCGCGCAGGATCGCCTTTCGCGCCTCGGCCGCGGCGAATGCGCCGGGCACCGAGATCAATGCAACATTCGCGTTGGGCAGCGCCAAAAGTGCCGAGTGCAGTGTCCGAGGGCGCCATGCTTCGCCGCGCTTCCCGCGCTGGACCGTGGCATTGAACTGTTCTGACGCCGCCGCCATGGCGGCTTGCGCTGCCTCGGCATTTTCTGCACGAACCGCAATGATCAGGTCGCCTCCGCTGGCCGCAGCGCCAGCGTCCGACAGAAGACCCGCGTTGGCCAGGATCTCTCGATTCGCGGGCGTGCCCATCATGAGCGTGGCTTCTTCAACCTGATCAAGTCGGCCGATGGTCCGCGACATGCGCATCAGAGCCACCGAGTCCAGATAGAAGCCCCTGCGAACTTCGTTCAAGACCACGGCGTTCATGCCGACCCGACTTTCTCGGCCAGGGCGATCAGCGCCTGGGCAAAGCACGCCATCGGTGCGCGAACCACTCCAGCGCCGACTTGCCCGATGCCGGGTTTGCGGTGCGCAATCCCGGTATTGATCGTCGGTAGCCGACCCGTTTCGACCACCAGTCGGACATCGATTCCCGTTGGCACACCAAGATAGTCCATCGCCGGAATGGTCCATTCGGGGTTCGGGGTAACCGTGATTTCGCCCATGCGGAGGGTAAAGTCTCCGGCCTCCGACGCGGCCCCTGCGCCCACGAAGCCAGCCACCGCCGGGGCCGCGCCCATGGCAAATCCACCAAGCCCAATTGTCTCCACAATCGCGCTGTCGCCCATATCAGGGTTCGCATCAGCCTCTGTGAAGCCCGGAAAATATAGTCCCTCCGGCATCTCTACCGGGGCAACAAACCATGTTTCGCCGGTCCCGCTGACCTGGATACCGAAATCAGTGCCATTTCGGGACATTGCGGTGACGATGCTGCAGCCATCGATGTCGCGCGCCGCGTCAGTGATCGACTTGCCCATGGCCATGGCAATATTGAGGTAGAACTGGTCGTTCCCGGCAATGAAGGCAAATGCGCGACCGAGCGCCCGTGGATCGGTCGATGTATCTGCCAGCGCAGGAGCCAGTGAACGCAGCGCAAGACCGGAACATGCAACGTTGCGCTGGTGCATCTCGTCGCCCATGGTCAAGCCGCGGGCGGTCAGGCTCTTCAGCGGAAGTCCCCCCATATGTCTGAGTGCGCGGCCAAGTGCCGGTCCGAGCTCGCCTGCAATCCAGCGCAGACGATCCAACACCTCCTTGTCGTTCGCGCCAAAGCGCATGACCCTGCCGAGTCCCTCGTTGATCGTGCAGTAGGCACGATTGCCGAATGTCCGGTTTTCGACAACCATGACGGGCAGGCTGAGCGTTGTCAGTCCGGTCATCGGACCGACTGCATCAAAATGGTGATTTGGCAGGAAGGCAAACGAACCGTTTGCCGCCATCCTGTCGGCCTCCTGCAGGTCCGCAGCCCATCCTTCGTACACGGCAATACCCTGGATTGCGCCGCGCATCGGGCCGCACATCCGTTCCCACTTTACCGGCGGTCCCGCGTGCAGGATCATGCCCGGTTCGAGTTCTGGAATGGCCTCGGAAGCAGGGATGACGTCGATCAGAACCGGATCGCCGGTCAACATCCGCTTGATGGCCTGTGCATTCGCAGTTTCGATCAGATCCCTGCCTCGGGCGCCCACTCCTGCCAGAAGCGCAGTGAGGTGGGGATCGCCGGCGGCCGGCGGCGACCACGCGACATGGACGGTCTCAACCCCTTGGTCCGTCAACTCCCGGGCAAATCCGTCAAGCCCGATGTTGATAACCCTGAGTGGACCGTCAAGCAGCGACTCGATCGCGTCGACACTCACGTTCCGGCCTCCGCATAGACGGCGTAGGCTGCGTCGACGCCAGCGTTCGGCCGTACCCTGAATCCGTTGCGTCTCAGGACGGCTTCGAGCGATGCAAGGCACCGAAGGATATTCGGCTTGCGGCAAACATGCCCCATGGTCCCGATCCGCCAGATCTTGCCGGCAAGGTGCCCGAAGGATGTGCCGATCTCGATCCCGAAGTCCTGCAGCATCTCCGCCCGGATTCTTTCCCCGTCGCCGCAGGCCTCCGGGATCTTGACACCTGTCACGTTTACCATCCGGTTGTCGGCATCGCCGAACAACTCCAGCCCCATTGCGGCGAGACCCGCGCGCAACGCCCGGCTGGCCCGAGAGTGCCGCTTAAATCCCGCGTCAAGTCCCTCCTCCAGGACCACCCGTGCACATTCGCGCGCGGCATATAGCATCGAGGTGGACTCGGTATGGTGGTTCAGACGCTTGGGGCTCCAATACTCCATCAACATGCCAACATCGAGGTAGTTCGAACTGATCGGCGGTCCGTCAGCCGCAACGTAGCCGCTGGGGCGAATACCGCCTTCGATGTGACTGCGCAGGTTGATCGCCTCCGCGGCCCGGTCACTGAGCGTGATCGGCGACGTTCCCGGCGGACCCGACATGCATTTCTGCAAGCCTGAGGACACCGCGTCCAGTCCCCAAGCGTCGACCTCGAGAGGCATCCCGCCGAGGGTCGCAGTCGCGTCCACGTAAATGAGAGTTCCCGTTTCCCGACAAGCCTCGGCAAGTCCATCGAGCGGCTGAGCCATGGTTGTGGACGTATCCCCGTGGACCATGGCCAGAACCCTTGGAGCGCTCCGGCGCACCTCCTCCGCGATTTGTTCTACCGGGAATACGCGGCCCCAATCTGTCTCGATCGTCGAGATCACACCGCCGACCCGCCAGCAAATCTCGGCCAGGAGATAACCGAAGCGACCGAACTGCGGAACCAGCACGCGGTCGCCGGTTGCCACCAACGAACCCAGGCAGGCCTCGATTCCCGAACGCGCGGTTCCGTTGACGAGCAGTGTCCAGTGGTTCCGCGTCCGATAGACCCGGCGATACAGCACCATCACTTCGTTCATGTATTTCGTGAACTCAGGGTCGAACTGACCGAGCATTGGCACCGACATGGCGCGCAGCACGCGCGGGTAGACATCGACGGGTCCTGGTCCCATCAATAGGCGCGCGCCTGGATCAAGCTCGGAAAACAGCTCGTGGTGGTCAGTGGCCTGTTCAGAAGTCAATTCCTGCCGCCTCCAATTCGCTCTACGGTCCGCAACAGGAGGTTGGCGCCTGCGATCGCATCGTCCCGTGTGACCTTCTCGTCGGGGCAGTGGCTGATTCCACCTGCGCAGCGAACGAAAATCATGCCGACATCGGTAATTGCAGCCATCGGCGCGGCATCGTGTCCCGCACCGCTCGGAATGCGGAAGGGTCGATGCCCCAAGTTCACCATTGCTTCTTCGATCTGGTCGACGATCCACGGCGCGCAGATCACGCCGTCGACGTCATGGGACTTGTCGATCGAAATCCGTACACCCCGACGCACGGCGATGGCCTGTATTCCGTGCTCCAATTCCCGGACGGCAACGCGGCGGACAGCGTCCTCTGCTGCCCTGAAGTCGACCGAGAACTCCGCCACTCCCGCGATCACGTTTACAGCCCCGGGGCCAGCCGAAATCTGTCCAACCGTCGCGACGGTCTGTGGATGGCGCCTTGCGATGACCTCGACCAGGAGCACGCATTCGCTAGCCGCCGCCAGCGCGTCGTGCCGAGCGCTCATCGGCACAGTCCCGGCGTGTCCCGTCGTACCTTGAACTGTCACTGTCATCCGGTTGGCACCGGCGATTGCGGTTACGGCACACACGGCAAGGTCCTCATTCTCAAGAACCGGTCCCTGCTCGATATGAACTTCGAGATAACACCGCACGTCATCGGGGCGGCGGGCGGCCCGGTCAACGCCCAACGGGTCAAGTCCGAAGGAAGTCATCGCCTCGGCCAGTGATATTCCGTCCTTGTCCTTGCGGTTCATCACACCGTAGTCAAAGGTTCCGGCCACTCCGCGGCTGCCGAGATACGTAGACTGAAAGCGAACTCCTTCTTCGTCTGCGAAACACGCAACCTCGATGGCATCGTCATATCGAATGTCGCGGGCATTCAGGGACCGTACGCAGTTGATCGCCGACAGCACTCCCAGTGCGCCATCGTAGCGTCCGGCCCTGACCACCGTGTCAAGGTGTGAGCCAAGGATGATCGCCGGCGCCCCGGGTGTCCTGCCCTCGTACCGTCCAATCACATTTCCCACTGCGTCCTCGTGCACGCCCATTCCGGCCTGGCGCATCCACTCCGCGGCCAGGTCGTTGATGTCCCGGTGTTCAGGCGTATAGCAGCGGCGGGTCAGGTGCACGGGGACCTCACTGATCTCGGCCATGCGGTCCAACCGCTCACAAATTTCAGCACTAAAGTTCTGTTCGCCTGTCATCCCACCCCCTTGACCGTTCCTAATCCTTGACATTCGCCCACCGTTTGGCGGTTCTTGCTGCGGGTTCCCCAGGGAGAACAGAACTGCGCTCACTTTCAAGCAGTTAGAGTCTCACCCAATTTCCGGGATGCCGCGTCCTACATAACATGCCCGAAGAGTTGCTCAATCTGCGTGGATTCGGGAGACTTCCCGGGCAGGGACGGAGGGGAGTACACCCCCCCGAATGAATTGTGTGGCAAGGAGACGCAAACGCAGCAACGGCATCGAGGAACACTCCCATGACAATCGTGCAGTTTCTGGCGTCGTAGTCCATGCGACCCCTGTGCCTCGCAGAATCGCTTCGCATCCACATGACGGGAGATGTGGACTCGGCTGTCGAGCCCGCGCTGGAGGCAATCCTGTCGCAGCCCAGGCAGGGCGGCGCGGCCTGAGAGCGCCGGATATGGGTAGCGTCCAGTGAAGCCGGCCAGCACGCGATGCGGACGGTGATCGAGACCGCCGATGAGGACGCGGAGCAACGGGTTCTCGACATCGATGGATATCATGCAAGTCCCGAAGAATCTGACCAATGATCTCCTATACGGTCGGAGAGTCGTCGGAGCGTAACTATCCCATGCGGGGACTGGAGACAACAGGCCGGGGAGAAGTCCGGATGTCGGCGGCCGTTCGGACCGGCAACTCCTGCTGGATAGTGAAAGCGTTGCACAGATTGGCCGATCAAGGCACGGCCGTGGGTCAGCCTCGCCTACCCGGGGCGGTTGTGATGGTAACCTCGGGAGCATCCTGCTGTAAAGCGGCGGCAGCGCCCGGGACCAGGCTGCCCGGTTCCTGTCGCGTTCCCGGGGTCGCGGGCGGGCACCCTCAATCCCTGCCGGTGGACGCGAACTTCCGCAGCACGTTCTCGGTGATCCTCGAGACGTTGTTGTCGTATTCGTTGTGGGGCAGGCTTGTGCACCAACACATGGACCCGGAGGCGAACACCGCGCCACCACCCACCGTCTCATAGTAATTCAGGTCGGATCGCACGCTGGCGTCCTGCTCGGCCTTGGGCGCATACGGCATTGAGAAGTTGAGACAGTAATCGCCATGGTTGGCTGAGGACGCCAGCCGCAGCGTGTTCGGTGGCGATGCGGCGCTCTCACTATCGAACTCGTCACCCGCGGCACCTCCATACGCAAGGCCGAAATCGCCGATGACCTCGTCCTCTCCAATGCCGTCAAATATGAATGCCACCCGCGAATCGAAGCTATCGGGTTGAAGGCGATAACTCTGGGCGCCCGCAAATCCTTGTGAGGTGTATCCGGACCCAAAGAGCATGCCCGGTCCCTCGCCGGCAGTTGGCCACGCACCGCCCATCTCGCCGGTCGTGCTGTGGTACGCTTCCCCCGCGCCTACATCCATGCCCGAGATGCCCCAAGGATCTTCTTTTCGGACCTCGATGACATGGGGACGCACGCTGCCCATGGGTCACCTAACCGCTAGACAATTGGTTTCCGGGAGGCCATACTGCTCCCGCCATGCCCGAATCGCTCTCCATTCCCGCGGTGCTTAAATCGGACGCCGGACAGGCGTTGCTGTCCGGCCTGCAGCCTCTGGACCGGTTTCCGGGACGGATGGCGGTCGCCCGGGCGGTGTGCGAGGGCCTCGGGCTGGTTGATGCCCAGGGACGTCTGCGGCTATCGAGGTGCATGGCGGCGCTGGCGGCGCTGGCGGCGCTTGAGGCGGAGGGCGGGTTCCGACTTCCGCCGGAGGGTTCCGGCAAGGGGGTGGCGAGGGCGCCGAGGATGCAGTTGGCGCCGGTCGCGGAAGCGGTTGGCGTGCCGTCGCGTGTGGACGACGTCGTCGGACTGGAGGTGAGGCCGGTCGGCGGGGATGCGGAGCGCCGGCTTCTGGCGCGGATGCTTGCGGACGACCATCCTCTCGGCGCGTCGCAGCACGCAGGCCGGCAGTTGCGCTATCTGTTGTGTTCGGACCACGGCCTGCTCGGGGGTTTCGTTTTCGCCAGTCCTGCGCCGAGGCTGTCCGCCCGGGACGACTGGATCGGCTGGGACGCGGCGGGCCGTTCGGCGGGGCTTGACCGGGTCGTCGGCATGTCGCGGTTCCTGATCCGGAGGGGCGTCTGCTGCCGGAACCTGGCCTCGAAGGCGCTTGCGCTGTGCCTGCGGCGGCTCGGGGCCGACTTTCTCGGACGCTACGGTATCCTGCCCCTGCTTGTGGAGACCTTCGTGGGGGAAGGCTACAGCGGCGGCAGCCTGTGCGCGGCGGGATGGACCTATGTCGGCGAGAGCGCCGGACGCGGGCGGCGGGCGGGGACGGGGGAGCGGGTCCCGCCCAAGGCGGTGTGGCTGCGCCCGCTGACGTCCGGCTGGCGCCGCGCGTTCGGGGTCGTCGGCGCGCCCCCCGATCCGCCGCCGCGCCGGCGCTCCGTTCTCGGCCCCGGCGACGGCCTTGACAGGGACCGGTGGGCGGGGAATGAGTTTGGCGGGGCCGCGCTGCACGGGAAGCTGCGGGACCGGCTCGTGGCCAGCGCCGCGGTGCAGGCGGCGGCGCCCTCGAAGACGTTCTTCACGGCGGCCTGCGGCAATCAGGCCTTGGTGACGGGGTATTACCGGATGATCAGGAAAGCGGACCACGAGCATGTCGGTCTGACGCCGGAGGGCATCCTGGCGGGTCACAGGGATCGGACGGTGCGTCGCATGCGGGGCGCTGGGACGGTGCTGCTGATCCAGGACGGGACCGACCTCAACTTCGCGACCCATCCCGGCTGCGACGGGCTGGGGGTGATCGCAAGGAACGGCCGGAAGGGCTCGGGCACCCTCGGCATCCACATGCACAGCACGTTCGCGGTCAGCGAGCAGGGCATCCCTCTCGGGGTTCCGCGCATTGAGTTCGACTGTCCCGAAGGCGGCGGCGAGCGCGGCAAGCCGCCGGAGGAGCGGAAGTCGGGGCGCTGGCTCCGGGGCTGGCGCGACAGCTCCCTTCTGGCCGGGGAGGCCAACGCCGTCAAGGGGCGGGCCGGCGGCATCAGCGTGGTGTCGGTGATGGACCGGGAGGGGGACATCGCGGCGCTGTTCGTCGAGCACCGTGACAGGCGGCGCCGACCTTCTCGTGCGGGCGAGGCCCGACCGCGTCCTGGCGGACGGCGGAAGGCTGTTCGAGGAGGTGCGGGCGTCGACCTCGCCCTCACGGCACGAGATCTGCGTCGACCGGGCCTCGGCGCGGCGTGCCGCACGCGGCCAGAAGGCCTTCGCCGGGCGCGAGGCGCGGCGCGCCGCCGTCGAACTGCGCTGGCTGGAACTCTCCGTTCCCGTGCCCCGGCAGGAGCGCCGGCGCCTCGGCTCCGAACCCGTCCGGCTGACGGCGGTGCACGCCCTCGAGCTCTCTCCGCCGTCCGGCACGGAGGCCCTCGAATGGCTGTTGCTGACGACGCTGCCGGTCGGCAACGCGGACGAGGCGCGCCGGATCCTCGACCTGTACGCCCTGAGGTGGCGCATCGAGGACTGGCACCGGATCCTGAAGACCGGCTGCGAGATCGAGAAGTCGGGCTTCCGAACCGCCGAGCGGATGAAGGCGGCCGTGACGATCAACGCGGTGATCGCCTGGCGTCTGGCGGCGCTGACGCTCATGGGCCGGGACACCCCGGAACTGCCCGCCCACAAGATGTTCTCGGCCTCCGAGATCGCGATGCTGCTCGACTTCGCGATCGCCGGCGGCTTCCCGGTTCCCGGCCGGGAGCGGCCGGAGGATCCGGTGGACCTCGAAGCTGTATCGCTTGGACAGGCCTTGCTTCTCGTCGCCCGGCTCGGCGGCTACCTGAACCGGAGCAACGACGGCCCGCCGGGCCATCAGACGGTTTGGGAGGGATACGCCAGGCTCGTCACCGGCGCGCAGACCATCGAGCGGATCGAAGAGAACGGCGAGGCAAGCGCGCTGCATCCCTATCTCGCTCGGAACGCCGCAACGTCAGGACACGGAGAAGGCCGCAGCCGCAGGCCCTGAATCGCTGCCGAACGGCCCTCCGAAACCGGAAACGCTGCGGCGTGCGGCGTCGGGCATGGAGTGGAACCAGCCCCGAGAGTCGCCGTTGTCTAGTGGCTAAGTGATCAATGGGCAGGACGCACGGGGTCCGGCTCGTGACCCACCAGCAGCCGTTTCCGCCCAGATTCATCAGCCGGCCGCCACGGCCGACATATTCCTCCATGGCAGCACGCATCGTGCGCGAGAAATATTCCGGGTAAGATCCGAGCACGACCACGCTATAGGGTCCAAGGAGTCCGAGACCTTCGGCATCGAGGTCCTCATCGGTCGCGATGTCGTGTACGAACCCTTTGCGGTCAAGCCAGTCAACCAGGTACATGTCGGCCAAAATGACGGCCGGCGCCATTCCAGTAGGCTTTGTTCTCCGGCCGCAGTCTGACGACGGGCCGGAGCCGCGAGGAATAGCAACAGTAGCTGCGGTCCATGTGTGCATCGTAGGTCGAGCGCCAGCTTAGAAGTACACCGCGCGAAGCGCCCGACCGAAGTACTTCCGCGCCAGAGGGTCGCCAGCGCACAATGCGTGTTCATCCACTTTCAACCATCGCCCAGCACCAGCTCTCCACTGTTTTCAAAGTGCCGCGTTCCTAGCCCGACCCACACTGGGCTGGGTCTCGCGGATGAAGGCGAGGGCCGTCGCGGGAAAGATCGTGCGTTCACGTTCGAAGACATCTCCGATGACGGACACATAGCCGTTGTCCGGAAGGCAGTCTTCGATCACCGTCCCGAAGGCGGAATTACCCGTCGTCCGCGTGGGCTTTGTCGAGCCGGCCGGGAGACCGGGGACGGCTGCTCAAGCCAGATTCATCTCCCACAGAAGCGTAAAACCGAGCGCCTCCGCAACGGCGCTTTGCCGAGCGTCCAGCGTGGCGAACGAGAGGCTGCCGGGTTGCGGGGAAACATACAGCGCCGACGCAACATGCCACAAGTCGGCGCCCCGGAGGTAGCCCGTCTCGAGCACGGCCGCAAACTCGGAAGAAAGCGGCCTGTCCGGAAGAATCCATTCGATCCCCGCGATCACGCTCTCCTGAAAGACCAGATTTTCGCACGCGAACACCGCCCGCAGCTCGGCTTCGAGCAGGCTTGAAGAGATCAGGCGAGCAAACTCGTCCAGCCGGCGCGCATGCTCCTTCGCCCTCGGTTCGTCGAAGGCGATGGCGGTCAACACCGAGGTGTCGACATACGCGACGCTCATTCGCCGCGCTCGGAGAGAAACCTGGATAACACGCCGGATCGCCGCTCGACCGGACGGAACGTCCGCTTCGGAAGCACCGGGCGAACCAGAGAGCCGCTGCGTTCGAGATCCTTCAGCCGTTCATCGAGCGTCGGCTTCGGCAACCGTACAATCGAATGGATCTCCGCCACCGGCTCTCCGCGATACGAAATGGTGACGGTCTGGCCGTCGCGCACTTGCCGAATGACCTCGGAAAACCGTGCCTTCGCTTCGTACATTGAGTAAATAGGCGCCATGACGAGATCCTAACCAGTCAGACTGGTCATGACAACCATGAGTATCAGAACATGCGTCAGGGGCGCTGCCGACAATTTCGATCCGACCCATCACGGTCGCTGTGGTGCGCGCTGATTCCCTGCGCAAGCCTTTGTCGAAGTCAACATGGCATTGTGTTTCCATGGCGGCCTCGAAGGCCGTACCCGGATGGCATGCGCAGCCTGACACGGCTTCCTCGCGAGTCTTCGGTTCAGACACCAAGCTGCAATCTGGCGGTACAGAAGGCGTGCACCACCTCCGGCGACATATCTGCCTCTATCGCGATCGATCCGCTTTCGCCGCATCGGATGACATCCGAGCCTCCCTTTCTCTCGCTCCCATCATTTAGGGACAGCATCGAAGATGTTCCTCCGACTGCTTCCAAGAATGGTGAGATTGAGACCGATCATTTGATTCAACGGCGTATCGAGCGCCTCAGCGGCAGACACGGAGCTGCCATAAACGCCGTATTCCGGTCGCGTTTCGATCGTGTAAGACGGAGTGGCAGGGTTCAGGAAAAGATCGGCCTCGCCCCTCCTCGTAGCACAATGCCGAGAACGAAACGGTTGCTCTTCACTACCGAGGCAGGCGCCGAGCAAGTTGCGAACGTTCAATCGCTGGTCCCGGAAGCGGGTCTGGCACTGCCAGCGCATGGTCTTCACGGCGTCTGCATGCGTTCCGATACGTCCCATACAGTGACAGCACTATCCATCTTGCCCGGTTGCTGGCGCATGCCGAGGCACATCCTTTACCAGGTAGTTGCCGAATTCGCCATACGGCCTCAGGCGGTGTTCAGCAAGGACTGGTGGTTCGTTTCCCGTCACGAACCCCAGCATGCGTCGAACGTCATGAAGTCAAGCAGCGTCTGGAAACACGTCACCTCAGGATCGTTCTTTCGCGGACAGTTCAAGAACAGCCAGCAGTATGCGGGCATCGTCGAACCCGTCGTCTCCGATCGTCCGGGATATCCTCGAGAGCAGTTCGTTCACCTCTTCGGTTCTTCCGTTCGTGTCCACGATCGCCCCGGCGCCCGACTCAAGTCGGCGCCGACGGAATTGGGTGGCGCGTAGAATTCGTCATCAGCCATGACGTACATTCGATCACTCGCGGTGTCGCCGATGACCTGCGGCGAATGGTTGCTGCGACGAACTGGCATTGCGACCACCTCGGTTAATTACTGCACGACCCGCCGCTGCCATCCTGGATGAATTCGGAGCTCGATCTCGGCGATCAGGAGCGCAGCCTTGAGCTCGGCGGCCGCGTTGTTCAGTTGCGGGTTCGCGCACGCCAGCAAGCGGGTCAAGTCCGCTGCCATCGCCAACACACTTCGCTCGCCATCCAAAAGCGACTCAACCGACACCGCCAGCGACGCCGGCGACAACGCCATTGCAGGCCTCCTCCTGGAACTCAACCACACCCAGACCATCTTCCCCGGCACAAGCCTCCGGATGGTCTACGAACTGTCCGGAAATACGGCCGATCCGGACCTGTCCGGTTCAGGAATGTGAGCCAGTTTTACCCCCGGGGTCCGGACATCTGAAGTTACGAACGACGATCCCGAAAACCCCTCAATCGGTGGCACGGCAAGCACAGGAAAGCATCGACAGCCTGAGCCACAGGACCCCGAAACGCAGCCCCAACATGCTGTCAGGACTGCGAATCCTTAAGTGAATGGCAATAACTCGTTAAGTGAACGCCATTGGAGTACACCCCCCAGAATGAATTGTGTGGCAAGGAGACGCAAACGCAGCAACGGCATCGGGAAACACTCCGATGACAATCGTGCAGCTTCCGGCGTCGTAGTCCATGCGCCCCCTGTGCCTTGCAGTATCGCTTCGCATCCACACGGCACGAGACGTGGACACGGCTGTCGGGCCAGCGCTGGAGGCAATCTTGTCGCAGCCCAGGCAGCGCAGCGCGGCCTGCGAGCGCCGGGTATGCGTAGCGACCAGTGAAGCGTAAGCGACTATTTCCCCCCCTGCTTTCGGTGAGTTGCGGAGTGCACCATCTTCTGGGAAGGCATTTGCTTTCCGGGAGGTTGTCATGCTTGGGGTTGGCGATGGTTCTGTTGTTTACCTTGCGTTGCATCCGGTTGATTTCCGCCGCGGGATCGCGGCGCTAAGCAGCTACGCACGGGAGCATCTTGGTGTTCCACCGGATTCGGGGGTCGTGCTGGTGTTCCGCTCGCGGCGTCCGGGGCGGGTGAAGGTCCTGTTCCATGACGGCAGCGGGATGGTGCTGGTTGCGAAGTGGCCGGATCGGGGTTCGTTCCGCTGGCCGCCGGTGTCGGAGGGTCTTTTGCGGCTTTCGCGAGTAGAGTTCTTGGCGCTGTTCGATGTCTGTGACTGGCGGGGCCTCAAGGCCCCTCGGCGTGCGGTTCGGGGCTGAGGATTGTTCCGCAGATGGCGAGGCATTGATCCCCCGGCGGTTTGAAGGGCTGCCATGGCATGAGGCTTTCGACATCCTTGCACCCGTCGCGGATTTGCACCAGGACATGGGTGAGCCAGGCTTCCGGGTCGACGTTGTTGAGGCGGCATGTTGTGATCAGGGTGTTGGCACGAGCCCAGATGCCGATGGCATTCTCGGATCCGGCGAACAGGGAGTTGCGCATGGTGAGCTTGACGGGTCGGTGGGCGTTTTCGCCGCGATTGGAGTGCAGGTCGAGGCGGCCGTCGTCGAGCAGGCGGATGAAGCCCGGCCAGACGCCGTCGGCGAGGCCGTATCGGATGGCGGCGGCCTCCGCCGAGACTTCGGGCAGGCGGCTGGCGGCGGCCTCGAGGAACGCCTTCCATTGTTCGAAGGCGGGCTTCAACTCGAGCTGCCGCACGCGGAGGCGCTCATCGGGATGCTTGAACAGGATGGGCTTCTCGATGGCGAACAGCTTGCCGATCCGCGCAAGGGCCTCATTGCGGAAGCGGGATTCCGTCAGATAGTGGAACTTGCGTCTCCAATGCGTCATACAAAACTGAAGGAAGACGGGTCCGGCGGGCCGCGCGGGGTCGGCGAGGATGTTGTATGCGGCGTAGCGATCGACCTGGGCGAGGCCGGCGAAGTCCCGCAGCATGGCTTCCGGGATGGCCTTTCCGCGCCCCGGGCCGGACCAGAAGAGCGCCGCGGGCGGCGCCGGCCCGGCGAAGGTGCGGTCGTCGCGCAGCGCGGCCCAGAGGTAGCCGGTCCGGGCCTTTCCAAAGCCCGGTTCGAGGAACTTGACCGTTGTCTCGTCGAGGAACAGCCGGTCGGCGCTGAGGACATGCGCCTTGATGGCGTCATAGAGCGGCTGCAGGATCTCGAAGCCCCGGGCGATCCAGCTGTTGAGGGTGGCATCGCCGATGAGGATGCCGTGGCGGGCAAGCCTTTGCGACAGGCGGTAGGAGGGGAAGTGGTCCTGGAACTTTGACGCCATGGTGTGCGCCATCAAGGCTTCCGTGGGCAGTCCGCGGGGGATCAGCCAGTCCGGTGCCGGTGCCTGCTCCGGTGCGGCGTGGCGGCACCGGGCGCAGCCGAGCACGGGACGCTCGATCACGACCCGAACGTAGCTGGCCGGGACATAATGCACCCGCTCCGCGGCCTCGGTCCGGATCGTCTTGCGCTCGCCGCCGCAGGACGGGCAGGCAGCCGCCTCCGGCTCCAGGTGGCAGGTGATCGTGGGAACGTCCTTGCCGATCTTCCGGCCGCCCGTCGCTCCCCGGGGGCGGCCACGCTTGCGTGGCCGCGGTGCCGCGCGCTCCTCGGGAAGGGGATCCACGGCTTCGCCATTCGCCGCGCCGCCGCCCGCCAGTCCTCCGGTCGGATCATCGTCCCAGATAAAGGCAGGACAATCCAGCTCCACCTCCGACACAACCGTCTCGGCCGAACCCCCCAGGCGCTCCGACGACGAACTGAACAGCATCCCCGCAAACCGACGCGCGGTGCGCACGGCCGTCTGGAATCGCTCCAGCAACTCGTCCAGAGTAGACCTGACCTTCTTCAGTTCCCGGCGCAACTGCGCATTCTCCGACTCCAGCCGCGCCTTGCCGCGATCCGATCGCGCAAGCGCGTCCTGCAGTGCCTCCGTCTCCCCCATCCAGTGTTCGCGGTGCTCCAGCAGCCGTGCGTTCTCCGCCGACGCCAGGTCCAGTTGTCGGTGAAGCTCCGCCGCTTCCCTGGCGTGGTCTTCCGGCGGTCCCAAACCGGTCACCGCCCCTGCCGCAGCCGCGCCACGGTATCCCGCCGCAGGGGCCGCAGAAAAACCCGCTTGCGCGGAACCGAGAGCCCCGGACGGCCGTTCCGGCTGCGCCCCGTCGTCAGCCCCGCGTCATGCCAGCCCGCCGCCCGGTAACACGTCCCCGCAAACCGCGACACATCGACGAATGTCTCCAGCAAATGGACCGAATGCCCGTAGCGCTCCTCGTAGTCCGCGCCCACCCGACGTGCCACCCGCGCAAGCACATGGCTCGCAAGATGCGGAACCCGAACCGCGTTCAGGATCAGAAAGCGCTGCTGGTTCGCGACAAGGCACAAATCCGCCCCGCGCGTCGCGTCACTCCATCCGATCCAGCGGTCCCGCGCCGCGCAGCGCCACGCCGCAGCCCCCGTCAGCGAGCAGCCCACGATCCGGCCCCGACGGTCCCGCGCAAGGTGCCCGATGTTCTCCCCCACTGGCGTCGATAGCCCGAGATAGTGGAACCGCTCCAAAATCGCGTGCAGAAGCGGGCGGTCCGAACCTTCCGCAACCGATACAGAAACGGGCAGGAGCGCCGACAGCGGACCCGAAAACGCCTCCGATACCGACCAGTCAACCTCCAGCCCAACACGCGCCGCCGCGCTCTGCCGACGGCTTCCGCGGCCCGGGTACTGCAACGCAGGGAGCCGGATCAGACCTTCTCCCGCAAGCTTGCGAAGCAGCGAACGCGCGGCAATATCCTTCACACGGCCTCGGCCGTCCCGCCACCCCCAGCGCTCGCACAGCGCAACCGAAAGCCGCGAGCGGCCCCACTCCGGGTGCGCCGACAACAGCGCACGGATCTCCGACAACTCCGCAGAGCCGACACAACGGCCTTGTACTATCCGGTCCATGCCGGGCAGCGTAACACAACCGTTTCGTTGAGTCCAGCCCCAGGACCCTGAGTCCAGGGACACGCTCGAAGCAACCCCAAAACCCAATCCAAATCAACAACGGCACACCCACACGAAACGCCCAATATCGTTCAGCAGGGGGTAAAAAAGTCGCTTACAGTGAAGCCGGCCAGCCACGCGATGCGGACGGTGATCGAGACCGCCGATGACGACGCGGAGCAACGTAAGTGTTCGTTCAGCACGTGACGGCTGGTTTTTCTTTTCGCGTGATTCGTTAAGGGCTGGCAACTTTGCTCATCATGCGCTAACACGGGAGGCATGTTGAGGAAAGATTGTATTTGATGATGGCGGCGGGCCCGGTTTTGGATCTGGTCGCGGACGACTCTGCGGTTGCTTGTCCGTCTGGCGCTCCGGAGGCTTGGCGGCGGCTTCACGAGGAAGAGAAGCGCCGCGCGGATACTGCGGACGGGCGTACCGAACGGCTCCAACGGGAGAAGGTTCAGGCGCACTGCGAGGCGCAGTACTGGAAAGCGCAGTGGGGTCGGGCCCGGAACGCGCTCGAGGCGGTGCGGGCGGAAGCGAAGGACTTGCGCGGTGTGTCCGGGGATGCGTTGCATCTGCGCTCGGAGGTCGTTCGTCTTGAGACCCTTCTTGCCGACATCGGCGTTGACACGCGCAAGCGCAGCACGATCGCGTCCCTGCGGATCGAGAACGGCCGGCTGCAGACCGGGAGTGAAGCCCTGCGCAAGCAGCTGCAGGAGGTCGAGAGCGAGCGTGACGACCTGCGCTCGCAGATTGAGACCCTGTCGCGCGCGCAGTTCGGTCGCAAGAGCGAACAGGGCCGCAAGACGAGGCCGGAGCACAAGGGGAAGACCGGCGGCAAGCGCGGCCCACGGCCTGGCGGCGAGACCCACGGGCGCACACCGCGGCCCGAACTGGCCCGCAAGAAAGAGGTTCACGACCCGCCGCCCGAGGCGTTGGACTGTCCGTGCTGCGGCGCGCCCCGGGTGGCCAACGGATCGCACACATCGGACTTGATCGAAGTCGCGGTCAAGGCTCATGTGCGGGTCATCGACCGGACCCGCTGGCGCAAGACCTGCCAGTGTTCTGACACGCCTGAAGAGGTGTCGGCCCCACCCGTGCCGCGCCTGTTTCCGGGAACCGCGTTCGGTATCAGTGTCTGGACGCGGCTGCTGTTCGAGCTTTGCGTCGCCAACCGTCCCTTGCGGCGGGTCGCGGCGTGGTTTGAGGCGCAAGGCCTGTCGATCTCACCGGGAACGCTTTCGGACGGGCTGGGTCGGATGGCGGTGTTGTTTGCGCCGCTGTCGGCGGCGATCCTTGAGCATCTCCAACAGGCGCCGGTGGTCCACGCCGACGAGACCGGCTGGCGGGTCCGGGAGTTCGCCGCGACGGGCTCGTCCAGCCGCGCCTGGCTATGGATCGCGACCAGCGTGGATGCAGTGTATCTGCATGTCGATGCATCGCGCAGCGCGGCGGCGGCCGCGACCTTGCTCGGAGGGCTGCGCAAGGGCGTGATCCTGGTATGCGATCGCTATAGCGCCTACAAGAAGCTGGCCCGCCTGGCGGCGGGCCAGCTGGTCCTGGCATTCTGCTGGGCCCATGTCAGGAGGGATTTCATCAAGGCGGCGGCGGCGCGTGGCGACCTTGATGACTGGAAGGACCAATGGCTGGCCCGGATCCGGCGCCTGTACAGGTTGAACGCGCAGCGCTTGCGATTTCACGATCCCGGCAGGCCGCCTGACAGGAGGTATCTGAGGATGCACTTCCGTCTGTCCCGCGTCCTCGGGGAGGTCTTCATGGAGGCGGAACGGGAGCTTGCCACCGTTGATGATGCGTCGCCGCAGGGGAAGGTGTTGCAGTCTCTGCTGCGTCATCGCCGGGGGCTGTCCCGGTTCCTCGACGATCCCCGGGTTCCGCTCGACAACAATCTCGCTGAACGCCGCTTCCGCCTTGAGGTCATCCGCCGGAAGCTGTCGCTGGGCTCGGACAGCAAGGCCGGCGCAGAGGGCATGGCGACGATGCTTACGGTGGTCCGCACGCTTGAGGTCAACGACGTTGCGGTTTTGCCGTGGCTTGAGGCGTGGCTGTCTGCCTGTGCCGCCAATGGTGGCCGCCCGCCGGAAGATCTCGGCCCGTGGCTGCCCTGGACGATGAACGAGGCGCGCCGGGCAGAGTTTCGCGCGTGAGCGCGGCACCGACATGCCGCTATGCGGGGCGCGACTTCACCGAGGTCGAGATCGCGCTGATCCGGGATCTGATTGCCGAGGATCCGAAGCTGACCCGAGCTCACCTGTCGCGGGCGTTCTGCCGCCGGGTCGGCTGGGTCAAGCCCGACGGCGGGTTGCGGGACATGATGGCGCGTTGCGCGCTGCTGGCGATGCATCGCGACGGGCTGATCGTCCTGCCGCCACCACGACGCCCGCGCCATGCGCCCAGACCGGTCGTCTTCGGGCCGGAGAGCGAACCACCGCTGCCGCCGCCGCCCGCGACCATCGAGGCGGTGCGGCCGCTCAGCCTCGTCCCCGTCCTCGACCGGACCAGCCACAACGCCCTACTGTGGAAGCAGTTTATCGCCCGCTACCATTATCTCGGATACAAGCCGATGGCCGGTGCCCAGATGCGCTATACCGTGGTCGACCGCCACGGCGCCTCGCTCGCCATGATCGGCATGGCAGCAGCAGCCTGGAAGACCGCGCCGCGAGACCACGCCATCGGATGGAGCCCGGAGACCCGGGCGCGCAATCTCCATCTCGTGGTCAATCAGTCCCGCCTGCTTCTACTGCCCTGGATCGTCATCCCAAACCTCGGATCCCACATCCTGTCGATGCTGCGCCGACAACTGCCCGGCGACTGGACCCAACGCTATAATGTCGAGCCCGTCCTGATGGAAACATTCGTCGAAACACCGCGCTTTGCCGGCACAATCTACAAGGCCGCAAACTGGACCTGTATCGGCACCACCAGCGGACGCGGACGCTACGACACAAAACATGAATGCGCCCTCACTAAAAAAAACATCTGGCTGCAGCCGCTACGCAGAGACTGGAAGCGCAGACTCAACGAATGATAGAAATCATCACCTGCTGAACGAACGCTTACGGAGCAACTGGTTCTCGACAGCGATGGATATCATGCAAGTCTCGAAGGTTCTGACCAATTATCTCCTTTACGGTCGGAGAGTCGTCGAAGCGTAACTATCCCATGTGGGGATAGGAGAAAACATGCCGGGGAGAAGTCCGGATGTCGGCGCCCGTTCGGACTGGCAACTCCTGCTGGATGTTGGAAGCGTCACGCAGATTGGCCGATCAAGGCAAGGCCGGGCATCAGCCTCGCCTTCCTGGGGCGGCAATGATGGTACCCTCGGGAGCATCCCGCTGTAAGGTCGCAGCGCCCGGGACCAGGCAGCCCGGCTCCTGTCGCGATCCCGGGATCGCGGGCAAGCACCCTCGCTCCCTGCCGGTCGACGCGAACTTCCGCAGCACGTTCTCGGTGATCCTCGAAACGTTGTTGTCGTATTCGTCGTGGGGCAGGCTTGTGCACCAGCACATGGACCCGGAGGCGAACACCGCGCCACCACCCACCGTCTCATAGTAACTCAGGTCGGATCGCACGCTGGCGTCCTGCTCGGCCTTGGGCGCATATGGCATTGAGAAGTTGAGACAGAAATCGTCGTGGTTGGCCGAGGACGCCAGCCGCAGGGTGTTCGGTGGGGATGCGGCGCCCACACAATCGAACTCGTCACCCGCGGCACCGCCATACGCAAGGCCGAAATCGCCAATTTCCTCGTCCTCTCCTATGCCGTCAAATATGAACTCCACCCGCGAATCGAAGCTATCGGGTTGACGGCGATAACTCTGGGCGCCCGCAAATCCCTGTGAGGTGTATCCAGACCCAAAGAGCATGCCCGGTCCCTTGCCTGCCGTAGGCCACGCCCCACCCATCTCGCCAGTCGTGCTGTGGTACGCTTCCCCCGCGCCCACGCCCATGCCCGAAATGCCCCAGGGATCTTCCTTTCGGACCTCAATGAGATGGGGCCGCACGGGGTCACGGCTCGTAACCCACCAGCAGCCGTTTCCGCCCAGATTCATCAGCCGGCCGCCACGGCCGACATATTCCTCCATGGCACTACGCATGGTGCGCGAGAAATATTCCGGGTGAGACCCAAGCACGACCACGCGATAGGGTTCGAGGAGTGCGAGACCTTCGGCATCAAGGTCTTCATCGGTCGCGATGTCGTGTGCGAACCCTTTGCGGTCGAGCCAGTCAACCAGGTACATGTCGGCGCCAAAATGACGGCCGGCGCCGTTCCAGTAAGCCTTGATCTTGGGCCGCAGGTTGACGACGGGCCGGAGCCGCGAGGAATAACAACAGTAGCTTCGGTCCGCGTGTGCATCGTAGGTCGAGCACCCGAGCATGGACCCCTCGTCCGCCAGAAACTGGTCCCGGCGCGACAACTCGAGGGGCCGGTCTGTCGCAAGTGACCAGTCGACGAAATAGTTTGTGTGAAAGCGTTCGTTTGCGTAGGCCTGGTAGGTGAACGTGGGGACGAGAAAGAGAATGTCCGCTGTCTTGGCCCCCGCCGCCGGCCGCACGAAGACCGGGACGTACTCTTCCTCATCCCGGGATGTGAGGCGCGCCGCGTAAACGCCACTCGCCAGGTCGCCCGGAATCTCCCACTCGAAATCGGTCTCCCATCCGGCATCATCGACATCGTCGTCGTGGAAATGCATCGCTCGGTATTGCTCGGGATTGATGTTGAAGTTGTAGACGGTGGCGTCCCAGTTGTGGCCCGTAGTGGCGCGCATGGGCGCGTTGATCACCTGTGCATCCAGTTTGTTGGCAGACCGATCAGGCACGGATGCCGCGAATGGCGTCGCGGCAAAATCCCAGGAAGCAACGAGCCCCTTCGACGGCGTGTCCCCAGTTTGGCGGATACCGTCGAGTTCGTCCTTGCTCAAGGCACGAGCAAAGACTGTGGGTTCACCGATCTTTCCGTTGAAGTGATTGTTGGTCGCAACTCCGGTGGAAGTGTCACATACGCTTGTCGCCGCGATGACCAGGGGTAGATCGTTGTCGAGCGAGGCGTTACTGTGTACAGAGCCTTGCTTTTCTCGGGCGCCCGCCTCGCGAAGCCAGTGGGGAGTGAGACCCGGCGCCATTTCGAAGGCAAGCGAAACGGCACCGGAGGCGCCGTCGTAGGTGGCGGCAACGAAGTACCATCGATGGGCTTGCAGCGCCTGCCCGGAACGCACCGCCGTTGCAGCCGCCCCTTCACCGATGGAAAACGCGAACTCGCCACCATCGTCGATGAACAGGCGATAGCCGGGTCCGTCCGGATACGCGCCCTTCGAGACAAGGCCCTGCACTCCCTGCCCCGGCATGGTCGGAAAGATCCAGCATGCGACCGTAAGGCCGTCGCGGACTCTCATCGCGGGGTGGTCGGCAGAGGTGAGGTACGACCCGGGACGCATCTTCTGGACGCGGCCCGAGTAATCGCCCGCACAATTCGCGCTGACGACCTCTTCGCGAAAACCTGGCCCTTCCGGCGTATCGTCGGCCTGGAACAAACGAATCATATCGGCACGATAGCTTGCGAACTCGCAGCTCACCTTGAACGCCACGGTGTCCCCTTGTCGGGCGCTCCAGGCGTCCGCATAAGCAATAATTTTCATGGGTCGGTTCCTCTTGTGATCGTCAGCGTGGCAGAGCGTGCTCAGGCCGCTGCCACTTCTTCGGCTCGGTGGCAGGCAGACAAGCCGTCATTGAGGGATCGTAATTCAGGGCGCACAGTGTGGCACCGCTCGATTGCCCAAGGGCATCGGACACTCAGCGGACACCCATCGGGCCGCGCCACCTCCTGCAAACTGCCCAACTCGAAGGCGCCGCGATCCTCCTCGGCGATGGAGACGCGCAAGGCCCGGCTATAGGGGTGCTGCGGCTTCGCGTAGAACCGCGCGGCCGGCGCCAATTCCATCAGCGCGCCCGCATACATGACGGCCATGCGGTGGGACACGTATCGGGTTGCTGCCACATCATGAGAAATGAAGAGCGCGGCAAATCCGCTACTCGCCTGCAGGTCCTTGATCAGGTTGAGCACCTGCGCCTGAACCGAGACGTCGAGCGCACTCACCGCTTCGTCGAAGACAACCAGACGCGGGTTGGTGATAAGCGCCCGAGCGATTGCCACCCGCTGGCGCTGACCGCCAGACAATTCATGCGGATAGCGAGACGCCAAACTTTGGTCGAGGCCGACGCGTTCGAGAATTCGCCCCGCCTTCTCTCGCTGTTCGGATGCCGATGCGACGCCAAGGATCGCCAAGGGCTCGACAACCGACGTGGCAACCTTGAGCCGCGGATTGAGCGCCCAATCAGGGTGCTGGAGTACCACCGAAAGCTTCCCGCGGAATTTCCGCCGCGCACCGCTGATGGGCGCGCCTTCGAACAAAACCCGGCCCCGGGTCGGCCGCACGAGGCCGAGGCACAGCCTGCCAACGGTTGTCTTTCCAGATCCCGATTCGCCGACTAGCCCGAGGGTCTCTCCCTCCCGGATCGTCAGCGAAACTTCGCCGACCGCGTCAACGCCCCGACCGCCCCAGAATGCGTTCCCCCGGTATGTGACGCCGGCGTATTCCAAGGAGGTTACGGTTTCCGTCATGGCCGGGCTTCGCCTGCCTGCGGGACCGGCAGTTCCGGGCCAGGCATTTCACCCGCCCTCCCGCAGACGATCAACCGACCGTCCAACTCCCGCGCCACAGGGCGCTGCGTCCGGCACGCCTCGTTGGCGCTCGCGCACCGCGGCGCGAAGGAACAGGAGTCGCTGCGTCCCCACAAGACCGGCGGCATCCCTGCGATCGATCTCAGCGCGCCATCCGGATCCTCGGACCCAGGGGCCGAGTCTATCAATGCGGATGTATACGGGTGCCTCGGCCGACCGAAAACCGCATCGCTCCTTCCGTCCTCGACAATCCGACCGCCGTACATGACCGCCACGCGATCGCAATGCTTCGCGACCATGTGCAGATCGTGACTGAGAATTATGAGTGAGGCGCCGGTCTGCTCGCGCAGGGACAACAGGAGATCCAGGATCTGATCGCGAACGGACGTGTCGAGCGAGGCCGTCGGTTCATCGGCAATCAGCAGGCGGGGGCCACGAGCGATCGCCATTGCGATAGCGACCCGTTGCGCCATGCCTCCCGAAAGCTGGTGCGGATAGCTTCTCGATACCTGTGGCCCATCCGGCAGGCCGACCTTGAGGAGCAGAGCCTCGATCTCAACACGTCCCGCCGCGCCACCCAGGGCCAGCGCCACCTGCCGGCCGACCCGCATCGTCGGATCGAGGGAAGTCATGGGGTTCTGGAAAACGAAACCGAGATCCCGACGCCGCATTTCACGGATGCGCGAATCGCTGCTGCCGAACACGGATACATCGCCGAACACGATATCTCCGGAATCGCGGCGTGCGCCTTCCGGCAAGATTCGCCCGATCGCCGCGCCAAGGGTACTCTTGCCAGATCCACTCTCGCCGACCACGCCGAGCGTCTCGCCAGCCATGAGCTCCAAATCGGTTCCGTCGAGTGCACGGACGCTTCCACCCTGTGTTGTGTATTCAACAACCAGATTTCTGACGGACAGGAGGACGCTCATTTGAGCTGGCGCCCCTTGAGCGGGTCGAGCGCGTCGCGTATCCCATCGCCGAGCAGATTGACCGACATGATTGCGAGCGTCAGCACGACACCGGGTCCGAACGCGAGCCACGGGGCGATGGTCAGGTAGACGGCGCCCTGGCGCAGCAAGGAGCCGAGCGATGCGTCGGGCGGCTGCACCCCCAAGCCAAGAAAGCTCAAGGCACTCTCCACCAGCATCCCCACTGATATCGCATAGGTCAATTGAATGATTGTCGCGCTCGCTACGTTCGGCAGGAGGTGCACAAGCATGATGCGCCAAAGGGAGGCGCCACTGACCTCCGCGGCGATGACGAAATCACGTTCGGCCACGCTTAGTGTCACCGCGCGTACGACGCGCACAAAAAGCGGCAGGGTGACCAGCGAAATGGCAACGATGGCGGAGAAACTACCGGTTCCCAGGACGGCCGCGATCAGGATGCCGAGAAGGAGGGCCGGAAAGGAAAAGAGAACATCAGCCAACCGCATGATGATCGAATCCGTGGCTCTTCCGGCATATCCGGCCGCCATGCCGGCGATCGTACCAACGATTGCCGTTGCGAGGACCGCGGAGGTCGCCAGCAGGAACGTTGCGCGGACCGCTTCTACGAGGCGCGGAAGAAGCGACCGGCCGAGTTCATCCGTTCCGAGCAGCCAACCCGGCGCGGGCGCCGACAGACGTGGCCCGATGCCGATTGCGGTCGGATCTCCCAACGGAAGAAGATTTCCCAGGGCGCCGACCAGAACCAGAGCACACAGGGTAACGGCTGCCACGCCCGCCAGCGGATCATTGAGCGCGAACCGCCGTGATCGGCGGGAAATCTGCCAAAGTCGCGCCGTTAGTGGTTCGCTGGCGACGGGGCGAATTCCTGACGCCTGAATCGTCACGCCCGGCCCCTCTTCGATCCGATACGAGGATCGAGAAGCGCATATGCGATGTCGGCCAACATGTTGATGACAATGAAGACCGTTGCCGCCAAGAGCACACCGGCTTGGACAATCGCGTAGTCGCGGTTATCGAGGCCGTTGAAGACATAGACACCGACACCGGGGATCGAGAACAGGAGTTCGGCGATGACGGCGCCGCCGAGCAAGTAACCAAGAAACGTCGCCGTAACGGTCAGGATCGGGATCGAGGCGTTGCGCAGCACGTGATGCCGTACGATGTGCCAGGAGGAGTCACCACGGGCCACGGCTGCCGTAATGTAAGGCTCAGTCATCACGACGAGAACTGCATCCCGCGTCGTCCGCAGGATCAGGGCTATGCCAAAGACGCTCAGCGTCAGGGTGGGAAGCATCATCGCTCGAAGGTTGGTGAGCGGATCGTCAAAGAACGGAACATATCCACCCACCGTCAGCCCGAGAGACCAGACCGAAAACACGAACAGGAACGCGGTGCCAAGAACAAAGTCGGGAACGCTGGCGCCGAGGGCACCGATCAACCGACCGGTCCCGCGAAGCGACCCGCTTGCGCCGGTCAATCCCGACAGAACTCCCAATGGCAGGCCCACGATAACGGCGAGGCCGGCCGCCATGAGGGCCAGCTGAATCGTTGTTGGTGCGCGGCGAATGATCTCAGCTGCGACCGACCTTTGCGTCACGAGGGAAATGCCGAAGTCGCCTTGAAGAGCCGCACCGAGCCAGCTGAAATACTGGATCGGCAGAGACTGATCCAGACCGAATTTGGCACGAATGACGTTCCGCGATTCTTCGGTCGCGAAGGGTCCGAGAACCATGTCCTCGAAGCCCCCGGGGATGAAACGCATGATCCCGAAGATGAGAACCGACACGCCCAAGAGCGTGACAAGTGCAACCAGGAACCGCGCGATGACGTATCTCGCAATACGCACGCCCTGACTCCTGGTTCACACCGCGTTCAAACAAGACTCGTCTACTTCCGCCCAAGGCTGGCGGCGGTACTTGCCCTATTTGAGGAGCGCGAACTCCTCGATGTACTTGAAGTGATTTGCGAATCCTTCGAGCTGATGGACCCGCACCTTCAAGAGGTCTTCACGGTAGCCGACAATTGCCGGCTTGTTGACGAGCGGGACCATGTTCGCCTGCGCATCGATGAGAGAACAAATCTGGCTGAACAACTCGTCACGCGCGGGCCCGGCCGGAGTTGCCTTGGCGTTGTCGAGCGCCGCAACAAGCTCCATGTTTCTCGACATGAACGGCTTGTTCCACCCCGCGAATTCTGGATCCCACCACGCCGGAACCATGATCGGGTCCGAGTAGCCGGCAAACCAGGAGATCGCCATATCGAACTCGCCGGTGACGAAGCTGCGCTCCAGCCACTCCGCGCGCGGCACTGCCTCGACCGTCACGTCCATACCGATATCTTTCAGGCTTTCGCTGATCACCTGACCAATGAGCGGGAACACCGGAACGGTCGGCGAAGCAATCAGGCCGATTTCGACCCCTTCCGCGCCTGCCTTCTGCAGGAGTGCCCTCGCCTTCTCGACGCGTGCCGCACGCGGCTGTTGATAGGACTCCATGCCGCTGCATGCAGCCGAGGACGGGAATGCGCTGGCGACCGGAAAATCGACCGCCCCCGTACCCGCAAGCGCGAGGTTGGAGATTGCCTCTCGGTCGAGCCCAAGGACCATCGCCTGACGGACCCGCTGGTCAGCGAACGGCGAACCCTTGTCGGGCAACGCCTGGACGTCGAGGCGGTAGTAGTCCGTGGTCTGCTGGACAATCGTGCCGATGTTGGCTTCCCGGCCCAGCAATGCGGGTGTGTCCGGGCTGTCGAAATTGGCGACATGGACCCGGCCGTCGCGCAATGCCGCGATGCGTGCTGCATCGTCCGGAATGATGAGAATATTCAGCTCATCCGCGACGGGATGATCGGCCCGCCAGTAATGCGGGTTGCGCGCCAATGTCCAGGACTCGTCCTGCAGGTGTTCGGTGACCATGAACGGACCAGAACCCAGCATCTCCTTGGAGATGTCGAAGGTCCCGGCTTCAAGTTCCTCGGCCGGAACAATCGACGCGTTGACACCTGCCAGCGCAGCGAGAAACGCCGTGTACGGTGCCTCGAGTTCAATCCGCACGGTGCGCGCGTCCTCCGCAACGATCTCCTTGATCGGGCCGAGTTGGATTGACCAGAACGACGCAGTGTCTGGCGAACGCAGCCGATCAAGGCTCTTCACGACGTCCGTTGCCGTGACAGACCTGCCGTTGGAAAACTTTGCGTTCTCGCGGATGTGGAAGATGTACGTCGTGGGCGAGGTCTGCTCCCACGACTCAGCGACCAAGGGGTCAAAACCGGTCAAATCTTCATTCGGCTCGATCAGAGACTCGTAGACGAGAAACAGCACTTGCCACGTAACCGCGTTGGTCGAGACGTGAACATCAAAAGAATCAACGTCGTTGGGCTTGCCCCAGACGATCGTTCCCCCTTGCATTTGTGCCAGCGCCCCGCCCGAAGAGGCGAGTACGGCCAACCCAAATGACGCGGCAAGCAACCAAGCGAAGTGCCGCCGAAAACCACCAAGTCGCACTGACATCCTGACCTCCCAGAATTATTTTTTCTGTAAGCCGATTCTACCGCAATTGCCAATAATTAACAATCCGTGCGGTCTGTAGGGACATGATTTCGCCGGTTGGGCCGAGTATCCCCACTGATTTCCGAAACGGGGAATTTCGAGATTGGAACGGGTGGCACATTCGCGACCGGAAGGCCGGTGATGTCATGCTGGGTGAACCTGCCTGGTTGACGGGCGCGTCGCGCGCCACACCAGGCTGCCGCCATGTTCCTTCGCATCTGGACCACGCCCCGACAGCCCGCGCCGCTCGCTCCGTGCAGGTTGTGGCGTCCGAGCGCGGTGGCGGCAAGGTTCGGCAGCGGATCCTCCGGCATGTCGGTCTGGCCATGGGCGGGGAGCAGCTGGAGCGGTTGAAGCAGGTCGGGGAATTCATCCGGGCGAAGCTGTTGGAGGAGCGGCAGCCGACGTCGTTCCCGCCCGGGGAGATCGCCGGGCAGGTGGTCCGATAAGGGCGCCCGGATATGGCCGGCAGGAATTTCGGGTCGATCTCAAGCAACTTGCGGGGAAGCAACGGGGAGTCGGGAATGTCCTTTCGGAGTTACGGCGAGATGTAGTGCCCTGGAGCCAACGCCACTTGAGGAATGGCAATGAGTTCAGACATCAGGACTTCCGGCAATTTCCTTGACGTGTTGGCACAGCTACAGCGGTGTTTGCAACAGAAGACTTCGGGTTCCAGCAGGTCATTCGGAACCGTTGCGCAACTCGTCACCGCGCTTTGCCAGTCATTGAATTCCAGCAGCTTCGAAAAGGAAAACAGTTCACAGCAGGTGCATTTCTCTATCGGAAATACATGGAAATTCAACCCCTTAGGTTGCGCTCTGGCAGGCTTTCTCAACGTCATGTGTCCTGATGTCTGAAGTTGCAAGATTGAACCGTTGAAGTCAGGAATTCACGCGATCTGCCGGGACATTGGCCGCACTGGTTGCGGGTCAACTCGCCATACACTACGGTCAACCGCAAATTCGGGGCTGCGCGGGAAGCACTTTACCCTATGTCGAAAGCCAGCGTGTCGGAAAACGCGTGTATCTGGGTCGCCGGTGTAGGTGGAATTGGTGGGGTCATTGGCTGCCGGCTCGCTCGCGCCGGACTGGCTCCACTCCTGGTTGACGCCTGGCCCGAGCATGTCGCCGCAATGAACCGGTCGGGCTTGGCGCTCGAAGGCCAGTTTGCCGATGAGCCCGTGCAGGTGCACGCCATCCAATTGGGAGGGATCGACCCGAACCGGCCGGCGCCCGACTTCGTGTTTCTGTGCGTAAAGTCATTTCAGACGACGGAGTTCATGGACGCGATCGCACCGCACCTGGACGAAAACTCGACCGTTGTGTCGCTGCAAAACGGGATCAACGAGGAAACCTTGGCTGGCGAACTCGGACCCGCGCGCGTCGTCGGCGCAGTCGTGATGATGGACGGCAGCCTGGTCGGGCCGGGAATCGCGAGACAGGAGAATCCCGAGGAACGCAACTTCGTCCTCGGCACCCTCGACGGCCAGGGGACCCAACGGCTCGCCACCGCCGCCGAACTTCTCAACGTTGTTGGCAACGCACGTGTCAGCGGCAACATATGGGGCGAGCTATGGACAAAGCTCGTCCACAACTGTCTGATCAACGCAGTGTGCGCGCTGACAAACCGTAACGCGTCATGGGCTCTTCGCGAGGACACGGTGTGGCGGACAGCGCGAACACTTGCCCAGGAAGCGGTGCAGGTAGCGCTCGCCCATGAGATCGCACTGGAGCCATCGGCGTTGTTCGGATGCCAGCCCGAAGAATTCTTTGACGTCGGATTGAATTCGCGACTGAGACAAGCAGTTCTCGCAGCTTATCCCGATACGGAAGACTTGTATCCGTCCATGCAACAGGATGTTCGAAAGGGGCGGACAACCGAGATCGAATTTCTCAACGGCTGGATCGTGCGCAAAGGAAAGGATGTCGGCGTGCCGACGCCGCTGAGCGCAGCGGTGACCGGTCTCATCCATCGCGTGGAGGATGGCTCGCTGAAACCCGATCCGAGCAACGTCAAGATTTTCTCACAACTGCTGGCAACCGCCGCCGAAGCAACGGAGCAACAGAAATGACCCAAGCATCGAAGCTGTCAGCCGAGCAACTCGATAGTCTGCGAGAGATCGATACCGCTAGCGTTGCAAACGCGGTTGACTCTTTGGGCGTGCGAAGCCGTGCCGCGGGCTTCACGTCGCTCGAGTTGCGATGCGTCAACCCGGATCTCCCCCCTGTCGTCGGCTACGCCGTGACATGCACAGAGGATACGACGACCCCCCGGGAGGGACCGCGCACCGGTTACGAGGCGCTCTTGCGGGCAGTACGGGCCGCACCGAAACCAGCCGTTGTCGTCTTCAAGGCACTGGGGCAGGACCGTCTTCGCTCGTGCCACCTCGGCGACATGATGTCGGCTCTGTTGCAGAGAATGGGCGCCGTCGCGGTAGTGACAGACGGCGGCGTGCGTGACGTCAATGGCGTCCGTGAGCACGCCCCAGGCTTCCAACTCTTCGCCGGCGGCACGGTTGCCGGCGCCGGTGACTATTCCATG
Source organism: Rhodobacterales bacterium (assembly GCA_965222665.1). Taxonomy (GTDB): domain Bacteria; phylum Pseudomonadota; class Alphaproteobacteria; order Rhodobacterales; family CAZPXZ01; genus CAZPXZ01. Next base: position 637,499 of record CBDCUM010000012.1, on the reverse strand, counting down.
GCCGACGTCGGCGTGACAGTGTCGATCTGCGGCCTCACCGTCGCACCGGGCGACCTGTTGCACGGCGATCTGAACGGCCTCATCAATATCCCGCACAGTGTCGCCGCCCAAGTACCGGCGCGGGCGCGGCAAATCCTGAAACGCGAGAGCGAGTTCATGGATTTCGTCAAGGGATCCGACTTTTCGCTCGCCCAGCTTTCAAGACGTTTTGGCGCCCCTTGGATGTGATGGCGCGCGCCGAGGTGCCGGCCAGATTGGCTTCACCGGTCTTGCGGCCGGCATTTCTGTAGGCCCCAGGGCTTCGAGGCTACGTGAGGCAGTGCCCTCGACCGGGTGATCCAGGGAACGGGTTGGGGCGATCCGGAGCGGATGCTCGGCTACAAGGCGGGCGAGTTGATCGAGGTCGATGCCAGGGGACATCGCGGGCGTGCAGCGAGGGCGGCGCGGTAGATTCGACATCGCGGCGCTCGCAGGCGGAGTTTGTGTGCGTGGCGTACAGCCATGCGCGAAACGCGGGCGCGGCCAGCAACATTCTGGACTCGGAGACTGGGGCTTCTGCACGTCGAGGCGTTGGCCACGTCTGTGCCTCGTGGAATGGATACGGAAACGGAAATCAGCGTCCGACAGTTTTCGTACGCGCGGCGAGAGCCTCTTCGATAAGTGCGCGAACTGCCGATTTGCCTGCATCCTCCAGCGATCGCATCTTCACATGACGCATCCTGGCGCCTGTCCCCTCCAGCAAGGCCTCAGGGTCCGCCAGATCGACACCCCGATAGAATCCGAGGTTAACCCACTGTCCGTGAGGCTGGATATAGGCATATCCGTCGATCATCTTTTTCGGTCCCACGCCATAGGTCGCGGCGCGGTCGCCAAGGCGGATCACTTCGTAGACGTTGGCATCGACTTCGAGAACGAGCTCCCGTAGCGCTACTGCAATGGGACGCAGGGTCACTTCCGTGATCCGGAGCAAGTCGTCGAACGTACCGAATTCGGCTTTGGACATGTCTTGTCTCTCCGAAATCAAGCAACTGCGCTTGTCGACCGGTGTATATGGGTCCCCTTTTGGAACCAGAACCCAGCGCCTCAACACTACTCGGAAGGCACGGCAGCGATGACTTCAATTTCAATCATAAGGCCCTCGTAGGCCAGCGCCGGAAGTGGGATCGCCGTTGCGGCGGGACCCGGTGCCCTGAAGTAACTGCCGCGAATTCTCGCGGACTCCGTCCATTCCTCCTTGGTCCCGCGGCTGACGTAGAATGTCGTGATTTTCACGACATCCGCCAATGTGGCACCGAATCCGTCCAGCACCGCCGCGATGTTGTCCATGATCAATCGGGTTTGGGCCACGACATCGTTTGGAAACAGGACGTCGCCGTTCTTGTCGAGGGCGGCCTCCCCGCCGACAAATATCAGATCGCCGCTTCGGACGCCCGCGGAATACGGCAAGTCTATCGGCCAGTCCCAATGGGTTGCCGGCGTAAAACGATCAATCGGCATCAACTCTCTCCGCTCAGGCCGTTGCACATGACAGACGCTAGTCGATTTTGGGCAATGAGACAGCAACCGGTGAAGGTTCGATTCGGGTGAAGGCCGTCCTCGCGCGCCTGCAAGTTTGATATACGACGCCCGCCTAACGCCAACGCCCCCGCCATCGGCCGGAACCCAGTGCAGTAATCGTACTGCGGCAAGAACCCGACGGCCGCCCGAAGGGCCGCCCCGTAATGCCCGCCAAGATGTGGTTCCACGGCCGAATCGGCTACCCGTTCGAAGCCGACGGTGCGAAAACCGCCCGCCGGGCGTCACAATTCTCGCAACAGAGAGCAACAAGGAGAAATGAACTCAATTCGCCGGTTTGATCGCGGTTCCGGGTGTCTTGAGCTGGGTAGTCGAAATTCTTATTCTCTGCGCTCATGAAAGGAGTGTTCCTTGTTCCATTTGTACTGTCGCTTGACGCACGAATATGGGGCAATCCCTCCGCGCTATCGAGCAATAGGAGTTTCCAACAGACGCAGTGCTCAACCGACCGGCCAACTCACCCGAATATGCCGGAGCAGGATCCCCTTCCCAATTTCCCAATTCTCGGCTCGGGTTCGCTTGCATAAAGCGTACGAAACGGACGTCCTGTTCGTTGCGGGCTCCAATTGAGCATCCAGACGCCCAATAAACCGCCTGCGGAAGGCTACGGTCGTGTCGTGATCCGGATTCAGGTTCGCCGCGATGAAGCGGATTGCTACCGCCTCATACGTTGTACGCTCCAGCTTGCGGCTCAAGAGGACACCGGTCGAATAGCCGTAGAACAGCAGCGCAAGCAGCTTCAAAGGATGATGGATCCGCTTGCCGCTCCGACTATTGTCAGACGTCAGATCGCTCACATCAAACTGCTCCACGAGTCGACCACAAGGCCCGCCAGATGCCCCTCCGGCGGCCAATCCTGAAACGGCGGCGGCAAGCGCCACGGCGTCTCACGATCCGTCCTACGGAAGTCCCCCGCGATATCAGCAAACGTCATCCACAATCATTAACTCTGGAAACACTATGTGTTCTTCTCGCGGGTGCAGTCGAGAAAGGAGCCCGGGTTCCCGCGATTCCGGGCGCGAAACCGGTACTACTCGTTCCGCGTCGACGATGCGAATGCGGCGACGAGCGCGATCCGGATTTTCGATGGGAGCCACCGGGGCGAAGTTCGGATGAGGGGCCTGCCGCGTATGCGGTCAGCGATCCGGCGGGCGTTGTCGCCGATCAATCGCCTTCGGGGCTTCCATGTGGTTCGCAAGGCGCGGCGCGTGGAATCGTGTTCGAGTGGCAGCTGCCGGAGGTCCGTGCCGGAGCGCCTGGTGGGGCTGGATGCCGGCCTCCGAACCTTCGCCACGCGTTCGGACGGCAGGAGTCTGGAGCGTCGGCCGAGTTTGGCGGTGCGGAGCGCAAGCAGCGCGTGGGATCCTGCAGCAGGCGCGGGTCAAGGAGCCGTGGGACGAAGAAGGCCGCCCTTGCACGGGGACCCATGAGCGGGCAGCGGAGGCGGGCCGGCACGAGCTACACTGCCTTACGGACCGGATTGTCAGGACTTGGGATTTCATTGCGGCGGAGGCGCTGGAGGTCCGGATCCTGCTTCGCGGAGTACGGGGAAGCGGTACCTGAACCGGGCGATCGCGGAACAGGACTGACAGGAAATCCTCGACATTCTGAAATACATGGCTGAAAGAGCCGGCATTCCATTCGTCGAGGTCTCCCCGGCCGGCACGTAGCGGAACTGCTCGCCTTGCGAAACGAGGGCTCAGAAAGCACTGTCGGAGCGGACCCACCGGTGCGGCGTATGCCGCCTTGAACTGGTCTGCGACGAGAACGCGGCCAAGCACGTGTTGCGTCACGGCCTGCGCATCTTCGCAGGAGCCGCGGCAGCGGGTGCCAAGCGCGCCCGCGGCTACCGCAGCCCGTTGAATGCAGGAGCGTAAGTCCTTCCGGCAAACGCCTGCGCGGTACGGAGGGCAAATCCAGGAAGTGGAACCGCACGCATCGGGCTCGAGATGCCCGGATCCGATTCCTGCAAGTCCCTCAGCCAGTCCTTTCGGTGGTCGGATCGATCATCTTGCCGATCGCAGTGACCCTGGTCGCGGGAAACCCGCTGATTTCCGCGTGCTGGCGAATGATTTCTTCGTCCTTCGCCAAGTACACGCAGAATGTCTTGTCCGCAGCAACATAGCTCTCCACCCATTGGATATCCGGCCCGAGTTGGACCAGAACCTCGTTTGACTTGGCAGCGGCCTCGGCTAGCTGCTGGCGTTCCAGGGTTCCGACCTCGGGGATATCGCGTTCGATGATGTACTTGTTGAGCGCCATGACGTCCTCCTCTCTTCCCGTTTGTAATTTCCGCAGTCAGGACTGCGGCTTACTCGCAGGTTACAGCATTTCAGCCGCCAATGATCATCTTCGGTTCTATGAAGGTAGTCGGAACGATCGCCGCCCTCCGTCGGCCCGAAGGTGCTTCGGCCTTGAATTCTCGGCCGAGTGCGGCGAAGTCGGCTGCATTGTTCACAACCCGATGAAGCTCTCGATTCGCTGCGAGCGAACTACGGACGCAACCCGGCAACTCTATTCGTCGGCTCCGACCGGAGGAACGTGTCCGCGCGCTGCAAGCCGGGCACGGCCTGTGAGTACCGACGATCCGTCGAACTCTTCATCAAGCCCAGGATCGGCGGCCGCACGGTGGCGGAGATCCAGCGGAGCGACACTGCCGAAATGCATCACGGCATGCGCAAAACGTCCTACCAAGCCGGCCGAACCCCGGGAGTGCCCTGCAAGACGTTCAACCCATCGGTGTTGTGGGGTCTGCGTCCGGAAGCCCCGAACCCCTGCCCGCACGCCACGCGGTTCAAGGAGCAGGAGCGCGAAAGGTCCCTGAGCGCTGAATGGTGCCAACGCCTGGGCAGGGTTCTCGATGATATCCTCGAGGACTGTTCGGAGACCCGCCTCGCGGTGGCGGCGATCCGGTAGCTTGTGCCGACGGCCTGTCGACTATCGGAGATCCGGAAACTGCGCTGGGAGCGTGTCGACTTGGGCGCCGGCGAGCCGCGTCGGCCGGACACGCAGACCGGCGGTCGGGAGTGCCTCTGGCCCCTTCCGGCATGCGGCTCTTGGCCGGTCCTTCCCGCGACGGGGTCAATCCCCGGGGGACCCCAGGCAAGATGCCCGGCTCCCACTTCGCCGATCCACAGCTTCCCTGGCATCGCATCCCGGTGCGGACCGAACTGCCCGATCTGAAGATTCATGGCCTCCGGCACTCTTGTGCCGCGCTACCCCATTCCCTAGCCGCACAATCTCTCGTAACCGATTGTAATATCAATACTTCTGATCGCTTTCCGCACCGACCCCATTTTCTCCATTTGCGATCCGTGTACAAGCGGTCAGCGGATTCGGTTCAATGCGCGTGGTGACATGTCCACCCGGAACTGCGATTTTCCGATTCTTGCACCCTTGCCACTTCTTTCCGTCACCCTTCGACCGACCAGCGCATCTCCCCCTCCTGACCGTCAGGCAGGCCCCTTAAACCGTCCACCGATTCGTGCCCGGTCACGGACCCCCATCCGATTCCATCCGTCTCGTCCCGGAAGCCCCGTGAACCACCAGAGAATCACGGCCTCAAACACTCACCCTCCTTGGAGGCCAATGCACCGTTCAAGCCGTTGGGACACCGCAGGCGGGCTGCCAAGGTGGTATCCGCAGGGTGATAAACGCGTGGCTCGCCGGTCTCCAGCTGACGCCCCGAGAGATGAAGGGCCGCAAGCTCGACGAGTACCCCGATGTTCCGCCTCCCATAGACGCAACGATCACTCGGTCGACTTCTTCACAGGTCCGCCCTATCCGCGGGTAGAACGCCTCGTAGGGTCGTCCGGCCTTTTCGAGCCTGCTCATATCACGTTCGGCGGGGCGATACGTTCACTCGTCCTCCGCCTGCTCACACCCCCGACGGCTTCCGACGCTTCGCCACTCTCTAGCCGGAACGCGCTCACCCGCTGTGCGGGACGACCGATAGATCTTCATGGCGTCCCGGCAACACCGAATTGAGAACCATCCGAACACGCTCCGAAGCTCCTGGCTATGCCCGACAATGAACGACTCATCACATTCCTGAGGCCCTCACGTTCGGTCTCGCGGAGACCAGTCCGCCCGGCTCCGGGCAATCCGCACGCTCCGCTGAGTCGGTGCGCGAATTCCGGTAGATCGCCCCCCGGCAACCTCGATCCGCTTGAACCCCCGAACGGTACGACACGAACGCGCGCCTTTGACTTCGGCGGTGTCCGCGTTCTTCCGCCACAATTTTCCAGCAGGAGCTTGCGGAGCCGCGCCGCGATCATACTCTGCGCTCTCAATCGAGTTCGCCAAAGCGCAATGCCCGAAGCTCCGCGATTTCCGGAAATACAATTTCTGGAAGTCCATCCAAGTCCTGGAAGTGACTATCATCGAGCTCGCAGAGAAACACTCCGGCATCCTCGACAGAAACCAGGCGTGAACTCATTCCGGCTGCCGCCCACTGCCGGGTATGGGTCGAGGATTGTGCGAGGAAGTCCCATCCCGCGGGTCCGCAGTGCTGGCGGCCGCGCGCAGGGCGCTCCGCGAAGAACCGCCAATGCGGGGGATGTTGTCCGCGACTTGGAGCCAGGGCAGGCGGCACCCGTCATGGGCGTGGAGTTCCGGCGGCAACTCCGCCGCCTGATCGATGAGGCCGAGAGCGATGTAGAGCTGGCCCGGCAGATAGTCGAATGCGGCGGCCAGCGGCGAACCGCAGTCGGGGCAGGACCAGCGCGTCACGCCGGGGGAGAAGGACTTGGATGCGGGCCAGGCTGGCGACGCCTGCACGGCGTTCTCCGCAAAGGCGGCGAAGGCCGCGACCGGCGCCCCGGTAATCCGGCGGCAATCGGCACAGTGGCAGTAAGCGACGGTCTGCGGCGACTCGTGCGCAGATAGGGTGATGCCGCCGCAATAGCAACGGCCTGTGAACCGGCCGCTAACGTCTGTCATGAGCGCCACCTGTGCAAGTTTCCAATAGTCTCAGACATCAGGACTTCCGGCAATTTACTTGACGTGCTGGCACGGCTACAGCGGTGTTTGCGATAGAAGAGTTCGCATTCCAGCAGGTCATTCGGAACCGTAGGGCAACTCGTCACCGCGTTTTGCCAGTCATTGAATTCCAGCAGCTTGGAGAGAGGAAAGCAGTTCACAGAAGGTGCATTTCTCTCTCAGAAATACTGGGAAATTCAACGCTTTAGGTTGCACTCTGGCAAGCTGTCTCAACGTCACGTGTCCTGATGTCTGAGTCTTCTCGATGCCTAGAACCACATAGGCTCCGATTTTACACACAGTCATCGTCCTGTCTCACATTCTCCGACAATTGACGAAGTGGATTCCGCGCACATACACTCACCGAATTCGACTCAGATATGTCGCTACAGGTTCATCCTGAACTACGATTTCCCGTTTCCCGCACCTCTGCCGATTCTCTCCTGGATAGGTCGTCTCGACCTGCACATCTCCCTTTCTGCAGCGCCGCTACGACCCCTTCAGCGGTCTACCGAATCTCGTCCAGTCCGCAAGCCGTCCGGAAGTCACCCTCTTCGCACCAGTCCATTGTCGCGCCGAACCCTGACCCTGTTCCGATACCGCCAATCGGCATCGCACCCCACGCGGTGTCTGTACGTCTGACCTTCGTCGCTTACCTGTAGGCGAAGGCCCAGCCCGCTGCCGCACACACCTGCGCCAGACCCATCCGCGTGTTCACCCAATACGCAAACCATCATCCCTCCGATCCCCCTGTGGATGGAAGTGCGAACCGGCGAGGAAACGTCTTCGCCCCTCGTCCTGGCCCGCGCCACCACCGCCCAATCCTCCGCCCAAGGCGTCCGCCGCCGATCGCCTCTCCATGACAGCGCTTCAAACCCGCGCCATCCCCTTGCCCGGACATCACATTGCCCTGCACCTCCACTCTTCCGATCCATTCCCACTCGCCCTACGCACTGCTGCGCCCCGCCATGCCACAACACGATGCAGTACGATCGAGTTCGGTCACGCCCAGCGTCCTTTGCAAGGTACCAGCCGGCTCGGTACCGTCTGTGCCCAATCCATTCGCAGGCGGCCAATTTCGCTCAAATGGGGTCATTGGCTGCACACCGGCCAACGCGCGTCCCAGCGAATGATCAAGATAGACTTGGCCGGCTGCATCCCCCATCGCGTCGTCCGCGCCGTGCACACCTGGACGCCGGCAATTTGCGTCTGCCGGACACGAAGATCGACGGCCGGGCGTGCCTCTGGCGCCTTCAGCCACGCGGCTCCTGGCCAGTCTCTTCCACGACTAGATCGATCCGTGGTGACCCCCGGCAAGATGCCCGGCTCCCACCTCACCGATCCACAGCATTCCTGGCATCGCATCCGGGCGCGGGCCGAACTGCCCGATGTGAGGATTCATGACCTCCAGCACCAGTACGCAAGGCCGGCCTGACGAACATGAATGTCGTCCCCGATTTCCTGTCGAACCTCGACTTCCGCTATGACATCCGCGGCGAAACGGGCGGTTCAGTAAAGCATGCGTCGCGAAGAATGGTCGAAGAGGCGCTAGAATCTCTGAACGAGATTATGTTCGAAAGAGCTCCCACGAGAATGAAGGGAGACACCGTCGCCCGCATGTACGGCCTATGTACAGATCCTCCGAGGCGCAACCGAATTCGACGCCACGGTCATCATCATGGGTGCACATCGGCCATCGCCTGCCGATTGCTCGTCCGGGCCGACCGCGGCGCGGGTTGCCCGCCACGCAGAATGCTCGGAGAATGTTCTGCGTGCTGTTGACGAGAAGGATGACCAATCATGACAGAAGCATTTGCCGAAGACACCAAGACCAGGTCACGCAAGATTTCCAACCGGGCCTATGACGAAGCGATGGCCGAACTGCAGATCGAGCTGGTCAAGTTGCAGGAATGGGTAAGGCAAGAGCGGCTGAAGATCGCCGTTATCTTTGAGGGCCGGGATGCGGCCGGAAAGGGCGGGACAATCAAGCGGCTGACCCAGTCGCTCAGCCCTCGTGTCGCGCGCATCGTGGCTTTGCCCGCGCCGACTGAACGGGAACAGACCCAGTGGTACTTTCAGCGCTATGTTACTCATTTGCCGGCGGCAGGCGAAATCGTAATCTTTGATCGGTCATGGTACAACCGGGCCGGCGTTGAGCGTGTAATGGGGTTCTGCACGGACGAGGAGTACTGGGAGTTCTTCACTTCGGTCGTCGAGCTGGAGCTGATGCTGGTGCGCTCCGGCATGATCCTGATGAAATACTGGTTCTCCGTAAGTGACGCTGAGCAGGAAAGGCGTTTTCGTTCGCGTCTTTCCGATCCACTCAAGCGGTGGAAACTGTCGTCCATGGACATGGAGAGCCGTAACAAATGGGTCGACTATTCCCGCGCCAAGGATGAGATGATGGCCCGCACCAGTATCCCTGAGGCACGGTGGTACGTGGTCAATGCGGACGTCAAGAAGCATGCCCGGCTAAACTGCATCGCGCATTTCCTCAATCTAATCCCTTACAAGGACGTCACTCCCGACCATATCGAGTATGGTCAGCGGCCCGAGCATCCAGACTATATCCGGCCGCCGTTTTCGTCGCAGAACATCATTCCCGAACTATATTCGCCGGAATCAGCCTAGATTCGCCAGAAATGGCTACGGACCCGGGTCACCTGGGTAGTCCAGTTCGAAGGCATGGACCCGGCATGGACATGGGCCTTCGATTTGTGGGCACGTGGAAGAGCGCAGACCCTGAGATCGGGGGACGGTGAAAGCGACGTGGTCCTGGGCGCTGGCGGGCGATAGCCAAGCGCACTGTGTGGGCGTTCGGTGTTGTAGAAGTTCCGCCGGTGTTCGATGGGGGTCTGCGCTTCTCGCTGTGTGCAGAAGTCTTCCCGTTGGCAGCATTCGTCCCTCAACATGCTGTTGAAGCTCTCGCAATACCACTTCTCCCATGGTGGGCCGGGTTCGGTGTACAGCGTCTTCACGCCCAGTCGTCCCAACCATTCGTGCACCGCCTGAGCCACGTACTCCGACCCGTTGTCGGATTGAATGTGGTCCGGTAATCCGTGGCGGAGTGAAAGCTTCCCATGTTGATGCAGCACATGTAGTACTCTGACATTGCCACAGGATACTTTCACATACTTCCTCGTGCGCTTCGGGGCCGCCTCTGTCTTAGGTAGTGTCTGCCGAAAAACCCCCTTTTTGGAGTTTGAGCCGGCTTCTGCCGTCAAGTTTGACCCCGACCTGACTGGTGGATTCGGGGTCAAGTGGACCTGGTCAGCGACATTTGGGGGTAAACGGCGGGCGGGCGGGGATTTTGGCGCCCATATTGGTGATTTCTGGAAGTATCGGGCATGGAGAGCCGCCGGCAGCCCGGTCCGGGCTGCGCTGGCGCGGTTTCCCGGCGACGTCAGGCAGCTTTTCGTTGCAGGAACTTGAGTCGTGCGCGTTCCCGTGCGCGGATCAAGAAACCGACACGGAGCACATTTGCAGCGAGGATGGACAAGGCGACCGTGCGGGCGAAGCCAGCCTTGCCATGGGTGCGCACCCGGTCCAGGCCGCGCTGCTCGAGATTGTTGATTGCCGACTCGACGGCGGGATGCTGCTGGCGCGCCAGTGCGAAGTCCGGCTGCGCCTCGTGTTCGCGGCGGCTGACGGGCAGGCGGCCCTTGGCGGGCATGGCGTTGAGTTCCAGCGTGTCGCCGAGGGCGGCCTGGTTTTGCGGGCTGTGAAAGCCGCGGTCGAAACTGCAGGCGACGAGTTCCGGGAAGCGCTCCCGCGTGGCCACGATGACGGGAACCGCGGCATCGGTGTCGCTCCCCTCCCACAGGATCCGGTGCTCGAGGAGGTGGTCCTCGACGATCGCGACGGGAACGCCCAGTTCCACGGGGACGCCCGCCTTCCCCTTGCTGTTCCACCGCGTATGTTCCTCGAAGACCGAAAAGACCTTCTCCTTCTGGGGGATCTCCTCCCTCTGCAGGATCCTCCGGTCCGTCTGGTCGATCTGGCGCTTCGTATGCGCGATGTACCGGTCGAGTTCCTTGAGCTCCTCCGGCCGGGCGCCCCGCTCCAGCAGGCTGGCCCGCGTGGCCTCCGCCTTCGCCAGAAGTTCCTCGCACTTGGCCAGGAACGCGTCGACGTCCTCCCGCCAGGCCTCCGAGCGCCGGGTGCTCGCCACCCGCTGATACAGCCGCCGGAGTGTCACCGTAAGATGCTTGACTTGGCGCCAGCCCGTCAGGTTCCATTCGTCCGCCAGCTCGGCCGCGATCCGTATCATCACCCGGGCTGCGTCCCAGAGCAGGTTGCGGTCGGTGGGATAGTGGACATCCGTCTCGACGACAAAGGTGTCGCACCGGCCCGCCAACTGCTCGCCAGCGTCGTGGCCGCAAAGGTCGTGACCGTGCCGCACCACCAGTTCGTTGATGTCTCGCAGCGTGTCCTCGTCCAGCAGCGAGACATTCCGCATCACCTGGTCATAGGAATACGTCACCGGGTCCAAATCGCTGTCCCCGAGCAGCTGGCGAAGCACCACGTGCGTGTTGGCGTGTTCATGAAGCCGGTCGAAGTCGCAGCCAAGGCCTTGCTTCAGCACCGCGAGTACGAGAACCGTCCACAGTTCCATCCCCGGACGGCCGACCGTCAGATCGCGGTCTTCCCCGAACCGGTCCAGCAGAAGCTCGAAAACCGCCTCCCGCACCGCCTCATTCAAATACAGGCCCTGCAGGCCAAGCAGGATCGCCGGGATGTCGTCCCGCGACTTCACGTCAATCTGGATCCCCCCAATCTCCGCCCGGCCGAGCATCGGCTCAAAACGCCCCAGCTTCCGCATCGCAAACTCCCACGCAAAGATCCCGGAATCCGCAGCGCGCCACTCCGGACCACTGCCCGGAAGCACACCGCGTCCCGCTTCCCGGGATACGATCTAACTATTTGTACAGTATAATGATAAATGCTTCCTGCGCAACCCCGGAAATGCCCCGTTCAACCCCGGAACAACCGGATTCCGGACCGTCCCGCCAGGTCCCTGATCGCTCGCAGCGTGTCCTCGTCCAGTAACGAAATATCCCGCAGCACCGTGTCGTAGGAATACTCCACCGGGTCATACTCGCCGTGCCCGAGCAGTTGGCGCAGCACCAGGTGCGTGTCGGCGTGTTCCCGAAGCCGGTCGAAGTCGCAGCCAAGTCTCCGCTTCAGCATCCCAAGCACGAAAATCGTCCACAGAGACACCCCCGGACCGACAGCATCCCGATTGCCATCCCCCCCGATCCGCTCCTCCAGGAGCCGGAATACCGCTTCCCGCAGTTCGACATTCAAGTATACGTCCCGCAGGCCGCCCAGAAGCTTGGGAATGTCGTCTCGAGACCTCGCGTCAATCCACACATCCCCGACCCTCATCCCCTCCTGTCCCGGATCAAAGCGGCGCAGCTTCTTCATACCGAACTCCTTTGCGAAGATTCCGGAATTTTGAACGCGCCGCGGGCACAAGGACTTCGCTGCAAGAGCAACATCGAAAGCGCCCGGCCTCCGATACCGGCACTTTAACTCATTGCCAAAACAAGCGAATTGATGACAAAAGGTCAGTCCAGACTATACCAGGCTCAAACTCCGCCCAACGGACGATCTCGTGGCAACAGCGCAAACTTCGCCATCGGATCTAGAACCTAACTCATTGATCAGTATAACTCTTATCGGTTTTTGGGCAAGCACTAGGTATGCGCCCGGGGCCTGTCACTATCACACTGTTGACACGGGCTGTGTTGTGTGGCACACATGATGCATGCAGATTGGCTTGCGACAGTTTTGCGCGGAAACTCTTTCGTGGTTTGAGTGCGCGGTCCTTGAGGGAGGCGCGAGCCGGAGCGCGCTTGCGAGCGAGTTGTGCGCTCGCGCGAACTGGCGCAACGCGCGGGGCGAGCCGTGCGTTTCGTCGGCGCGGAAGATCCTGCCGAGGCTGGCGTCGCAACTGGGGTTGAAGCTTCCGGCGGCGGCAGCGCCGCCGCCAGCGGGGGATGCATTGCCGTCGCATCCAGACCTGCATGTGGAGACGACGCTATCGGCTCTGGGAACGGTGTCGCTGGAACCGGCCGAGGGTCGCGAGGGTTCGCGGCGCTTCCGTTCGATGATGGCGTCGCACCATCCGGAGGGGGTTCCGCGGCATCCCGGCAAAGCGTTGAATTATCTGGTGATATCGTCTCGGTTCGGGTGTTTGGGTGGGATCGGCTTCTGCGCGGCGAGCTGGCACCAGAAGGCGCGGGACCGGTATATCGGCTGGAGTGCGCGAGCCCGTTGCGCGGGGTTGGGGCGGATGGTGAACAACCACCGCTTCCTGCTTCTGCCTTCGGTGCGGGTTGCGGACCTTGCCTCGCATGTGCTGGCGCAGGCGACAGGTCGGGTTGCGGACGACTGGGAGGCACGGCATGGTGATCGGCCGGTGCTGGCGTACAGCTATGTCGGCCCCGAGCATGCCGGGACCTCGTACCGAGCGGCGGGCTGGGAGGATGCTGGCGCGACATCGGGACGCCCGCCGGGCCGGCGCGGGGCGGGGCCGGTGCGCCGGGTGTGGATGAAGTCGCTGCAGGCGGGCTGGCGGGAAGCACTGTGTGAGGAGCCGGAGCGGGTTGCGGGGCGGATGGGATCGCTGCATCTTGGCGCCGACGCCGATTGGGCGGAGCGCGAGTTCGGCCGGGGCACCCATCCCGACGGGCGGGTGCGGCGCCGGATCGAGGAGATGGGGCGGTGTTGGGAGAAGCGTCCGGGAACGCCGCTTCCGGAGATCTTTCCGGACCGTGCATCGCAGGAGGCTGCGTACCGCCTGCTTTCGAACGAAAGGGTGGCTGTGGACGACATCCTCGAGGGGCATCGCGAGACAACGGTGGAGCGCTGCCGGCATGCGGGTGTGGTGCTGATGGTGCAGGACACCACCATGGTGAACTACGACAACCTTCGCGACGCGACCAGCGGGCTGGCGGCGCTGGGCGGCGGCGGCAAGGGCACCGTGGGGGTTCCCGTGCATACGACGCTGGCGGTGGCACAGGGCGGGCGCCCGCTTGGCGTTTGCGCGCTTGAGGGCGACTTCCGCGAAAGCGTCGAAGCCAAGGCCGCCCGGGAACCGGGCGTGGCGCAGGAGCCCGAGAGCGCCCGCTGGCTGCGCTCGCTGGAGCAGGCGGCGGCGGTGGGACACGCCTGCTCGAACACCCGCGTCATTTCCGTCGCCGACCGCGAGGGAGACATCTGGGGTCTGTACGCCCGCCAGGCCGAGGATCCCGCCGCCGCCGGCCTGCTGGTGCGCGCCTGCCGCTCGAAACAGCGCAAGGTGCTGGTGGACGGCAAAAAGGTGGACCTCGGCAAGCACATGGACACTCTCCCGCCCTGCGCATCGCGCAGCATCGAGATTTCCGCGCGGGGCGGCAGGGCGGCACGCAAGAAGCGCAAGGCCGTGCTGGCGTTGCGCATCGCTCGCGTCGAACTCATCGCGCCCGAAGGCAAGTCGCCGCACACGCTGCCCATGACCGCCGTGCTCGTTGCCGAGCGCAACCCGCCGTCCGGCGCTCGCCAGCCACTCCGCTGGCTGCTGCTTTGCTCCGAAGGCGAGGCCACGCCCGAATGGGCCGACCGCATCCGCCAGTGGTACGAAACGCGCTGGTCCATCGAAGAGTTCTTCCGCGTCCTCAAGACCGGAACCCGCATCGAGGACCGCCGCCTCGACGATGCCGAGGACTTGCGCAAGTGCCTCGCGTTCGACGCCATCACCGCGTGGCGCGTGTTCGATCTGGATCGCGCCGCCAGGGAAACCCCTGACAGGCCCGCCGACGAGATCATGTCCCGAGACGAAATCTTCATGCTCTATCTGGGCCTGTACGACTACCGCGTGATCCGCTGCCGGGCTCCGCCCGACTATATCCCCGACCTCCGAACCTTCGCCATCGATCTCGGTCGATATGTCGGCTTCATCCCATCCAAACGACAGCCAATGCCCGGTACCGCAAAACTCTGGACAGGAATGACATACCTCATGCAAGACACTGCCGCACTCCAACGGATGAGAAGGGCCGGAATGCTCCGCGAAACTCGCCAATGATCTCTGCGTCAACTGTGCGGTAGTGACAGGCCCGGGGCTCCACTTTTCCGGATACGCTCACCCGTTCCTGAGTCTTGCGCCTGTTCCGCCCCGCGAATTCTCACCTTCCGTCTTCGCTTGCCCAATTTCACACACGGGCTCGGGCACCGATTTCCAGACAGGCCGAATTTCCACGCGGGAGAATAGGTGGAAAGATCAGCATGCATTACGATATTTCGTTTCTCACATATTTTCGCCATGCGATTGAACCCATTGAGCGTATCCGGAGGTTTCCAGACTGCCGCGCGTCAGAAAGGTTGAAATTCTTGCACTGAGTGTTGCGCTACAAGTCCGATCTTCGCGGAAGTCATGAGCCGTCTGGGCTTCACCGCAGAACTGTGCTGGCCTCGGCCGGGGGAACCGAAAGGGCCCGGTGGAGACCCCGTGGGCCGGGGGAAAAACACTTGCTTCAACAGTGCGCCGCTTCCACGGACCGGAGGACCTGCGCTGCGGATTCGTATCGGCGATCACCGCGACTTGCGACCGTCAAGCACTACCGAAGCCTGATCCAGATGGCGCAAGAGCACAGGAGGCCCGTATTCTCACCCACCCGATCAGACGGCGCGATGGGCAGCGTCGCCGGCACGGTTGTCGAGGCAAGGCGCGATATTGAGGCATTGGCAAATATTATTCGCCGCAGAATTCCGGTCCCTGATTCGGCAATTGACGCAAGTGGCGGCAGAGGAAATCATCGAACCGCCTCATGACGCGTCGCGATCTGCGGCCGGCGCAAGAAAGGGAGGATCGGTGTATGACAATCTCGCCTGAAATGAAAGCAATCGCCGCCAATCACCCCTTGGGTCTCGTCGGCACTGTCAATGCGGACGGGACACCCAACGTGTCTCCCAAGGGAACGACAGTCGTACTTGACGACAACACCATCCTCTTCGGCGAAATCCGGTCGCCGGCGACCCTGCGGAACATTGCGAATCGGCCCGCGATGGAAATCAATTTCGTGGATGTCCTGACCCGGCGCTGCTTCCGCGCGAAGGGCCTTGCGGAGGCAATTCCACGCGGCTCTGACGAGTTCGAAGTTCTCTTTCCGCGCTTCGAGCGCTGGGGCGAACTAGCCTCGAGAATTCGCCATATCATCCGCCTGCGGGTTACCCGCGCCACGATTGTGACGAGCCCGTCCTACGACATCGGCGAGACTGAGGAATCGCTCAAGGCGCACTACAGATCCCACTACGCCGAACTCGACTGACGCCGCCATTCAGCACGGGTCTGGCGACGCGCAGAGCGAGGCGCCGGTCCCAGTGGTGGGACACGCGCGGTGGAACGGCAGCCGTTCCAGCAGAAAGGCCGTTCCACCGCCAAGTCGCGCTTGCAGGTCCGTCCTATCGCGGACGGCTACGAACGGCCCGGACCGCGAGCAGATGGCTGACCAGCGCAGCAAACAACATCGTTGCCCCGGCCAATACCATGAGGCTGTAACCCCCGATTTCCCAGAAAAGTGACCCCAAGATCGGTCCGGCGGCAGACGCTGCCAGGAACGGCGCAGCGAGCAAGCCGGCGATACGCGCATATTCCCGGTCGCCGAGCATGTCCCGTATGGCAAGCGGCTTCAGGATGCTGGCTACGCCCCACGCTGCGCCGTACAGGACCACGAACGGTGCCAGCCAGATTGAGTTCCACCCCGCGGCAAAGAGCATGACGTAGCCTGCCGCGAGCCCGAACAGATATCCGCTCGTGCCGGCCATTGCGGAGACGTTGCCCCCCGCGACGGCCAGCACGATTCTGCCGGCGACCTGCATCGGTCCGATCATGGAGGCCGCAAGCACCGCGATCCTTTTCGCCACATGCGCTTCGGCGAGCATGGATAGCAAATGGGTGATCATCATCCCGTGGGCAAGAGCGATCAGCAGTACCGTCGCGCCAATCAGCCAGAAGACGGGACTTCGAACCGCTGCTCCGAGCCCGCCCCGCAGGTCCATCGCGACAGAGGTCTTGGCGACCGCCACGCGCTCGACACTCCGCGCGGAGGCCCAGAACATGGGCGCAACCAAAAACGCATTCACCGCCGCGAATGCCAGGCAGGCAAATCGCCAGTCCCGGTACTCCGCCAGCAGGTTGGCGGTCGGAAACGATACCGTCCCGGCGAATCCCGCGAACAGCGTCACCGTCGTGATCGCCCGCCGAGCCGCGCTGCCCATCGCCCAGATCAGGAACGCGAAACACGGCTCGTAGAGCCCGCCAGCCATGCCCACCCCCATCGCAATCCACACGGCGTAGAACCCCCAAAGGGTCTGGATTTGGGAGAGCGCCACAAGCATCGCGGCGCAAAGCAGAGCGGAGCCGGAAAGAACCCACCGGCCATGGCCGCGATCGATGAGTTGGCCAGCGAACGGGGATACCAGAGCGGAAACTCCGAGCGACAGCGTGAATCCTAGGGACAGGGAGGGCTTCGACCAGCCCAGATCGGCCTCCCACACCGCGAGCAGCGCCGGGAAGAAATAAAATGTGCCCGCCCAGATGAAGACTTGACCTATTCCCAGTCCGGCAATCGGCAGGAAGGACCTCATTTCGGAGAACTCCCGAGCATGCGGGCCCTTCCCATCGCCGGCATCAGCCGCCCGGCCGCGCACAGAACGAAGCATGGCGCGCATGATAGAGCGATGTGGCGACAAGGCGCACGCGATCCGAATACTGGCTCCACCCGCGCATCGACACCGCTGCAATCGGTTCGCCGCTTCGACAAGATTCGGAGGAATCGCCAGAGCGATGCGTGCGCGAAGTTGGGAAGTCCTATTTCCCGACTTCCGATTCGCCGCTGTCGCCAGGCGCCGTGTCCGGCACAAGGTCTCCCGCCCCGAGATCGGCTCCGTACATGCTCCGTGCCGCGGAACCGGTAACATACCCCTCCCGAACGTCTGCCCTCACCCGTTCCGGATCGCGCTCCTCCGGCGGTCCGAATCCGCCCCCGCCCGGAATCTCGATGGTCACCCGTTCCCCCGCCGGCAGGAAGCGCCGGATCTTCGGCTCCAACTGCATACCGCCGGAGGACCGGACCGTGCCAAGGGAGCCCGCGGAGCCCCCCGCAATCCCGGGCGCCGGGTGGCGGGTCCGTTCGTAGAGCCCTGAGAACAGGTAGGGCTCGTCGGTCAGAACCTCGAATTCCATGCGCTGGCCGAGACCGCCCCGGAACCGCCCTGGCCCGCCGGAATCGGCGATCAACTCCCTGCGATGAACCACGACCGGCGCCAGGGACTCGATCACCTCGGCGGGCACGCCGGCGATTCCGCTCGGATAGGCGGTGGCCGACAGGCCGTCCTGCCCGTCAAGCGCCCCGGTGCCGCCAGCCGAAAACCAGGTGAACGAGAAGTGCTTTCCAGTGCGCCGGTCCACCCCGGCAAGATGCGTATCCCAGAGTCCATCGAAACCCGGCGCCATGACCTGCTGAGGCAGCAGCTCCGCCAGGGCGCCCATCACGGCTGACGGAATGAAGTGACCGACGAGATGCCGGCCGCCCACCGCCGCCGGGCGAACGGCGTTCAGGATGCAACCCTCGGGAGCCCGCACCCGGACCGGCCGGAAGCTGCCCTCGTTGTTCGGGATGTCTGGGGACAGCACGCATTTCAACGCGTAGTTCGTATAGGCGGCAGTGTAATTCAGGCCGACGTTAATTCCGTAGGCGGCCGGGCCGGAAGAGCCCGCGAAATCAACTTCCACGGAATCGCCGTCGATAGAGATCGCAACCGCCACGCGGACGGGGTCATCGAACCCGTCGAGTGCGAGCGAATAGCAGCTCCTGCCGTCCGGAAGCGCACGGATGCGCTCCCGCATGGCGATCTCCGAGCGGCCGAGAATATCGTCCGACAAAGCCTCGAGGTCGTCGAGCCCGAACTCCTCGAGGAACGACAGCAACTGCCGGCCGCCGACCTCGTTGCCGACGACCTGGGAGTGCAGATCCCCGAGGACCTCCCGCGGAGCGCGGACATTGGCCTCGATGATCTCGAAGACCGGCAGAACGGGTTCGCCTGCATCATGGAGCTTCATCACCGGCAGCTGCAATCCTTCCTCGAAGATGGATCGGGAGTCAGCGGCAAGCCCTCGCCCCCCGATATCCAGCGCGTGACAGCAGCTCGCGAACAACGCGACCACTCTTCCCTCGCGAAAGACCGGCGTAGCAACGGTGATGTCGTTCAGTTGCGACGCCGTCTTCCAGGGGTCGTTGGTTGCGAGAACATCCCCGGGGCGGAGCGAGTCGACGGGAAACCGCTCCAGGATATGCGGCATGCCGGTCGCCATGGAGTTGATGTGGCCCGGCGTTCCCGTCACCGCCTGCGCCACCATTCGGCCCCTCCGATCGAACACTCCGGCAGAGAGATCCCCGGCCTCGCGCACGATGGAAGTGAATGAGGATCGGATGAGGCCCGCCGCCTGCTCGTTCACCACTCCGATGAGGCGGCTCCACAAGATGTCGTGCGCAATGCGGCTCACGATCCTGCCTCCTGCAGCATGACGGAGAGGCTGCCGTCCGACTCGACGCGAATGTCAGCATCGCCGTTCACAACGACGGTTGATTCCCGCTCCTCGATAATCGCCGGGCCCGACAGTCGGCACCCCGTGGCTAGTCGATAGCGGTCATACACCGGCACTTCCCCGAAGCGCCCGGACAGCGGCACCCATGCCTGCCGCGAGCCCTTCTGGATGGCGCCGCCTTGCCGGGCGGACTGTACAAAGCAAAAGGGCGGCTCCGGGCCTCGCGCCACCACCCGCCAGGTCACCGCTTCCACCGGGGCGCCGTCCATCCGGTGCCCGTAGCGCTCTTCATACGCCTGTTCGAATGCGGTGCGGACTTCTCCGGCCCGGGCCAAGTCAAGCGCGCCTCCGGGTACCGGCGCCCGCACTTCGAAACCTTGGCCCTGGTAGCGCAGATCCGCGTGCCGGTCGACCTCGATCGCGCTGGCGGGAACCGAGCGGGCCAGCCCTTCGCGCGCTTCTGCCTCCAACTCCCGGAACAAGGTGTCGACCGCGCCCCAATCCAGATCCTGCAGCAGGCCGGGCAACGAACGGGCGAGATCCAGGGCGAGCGGCACGGCAAGAAGCCCGATGGCCGAGATCACGCCCGCAGCGGCGGGATAGATCACTTCCCGGCTACCGAGGATCCGGGCAATTCCAAACGCATGCACGGGACCCGCGCCACCGAATGCGAAGAGCGTCGCCTTGGTGATGTCCTTCCCCCGCTCCACGGCATGGACCCGGGCTGCCGCGGCCATGCTCTCATTGGCGACTTGATGGACAGACCACGCCGCCTCGGGGACGCCCAGCCCCAGCGGGCCGGCAATGCGCTCTTCGATCGCAGCATGCGCAGCGCATGGATCCAGCTTCATGGCGCCGCCGAGGAAGAAATTGGGATCGAGATAGCCGAGCGCGAGATCCGAATCCGTTACGGTGGGCAGAATGCCGCCAAGGCCGTAGGACGCGGGGCCCGGGTCGGCACCAGCGCTCTCGGGGCCGGCGGCCAGCCGTCCGAGCGCATCGACTCGTGCAATGGATCCGCCGCCCGTACCGACCTCGAGCAACTCGATTGCGGGAACACGGATCGGCAGACCACTACCCTTCCGGAACCGGCTGACTCGCGCAACCTCGAATTCCTCCGCTACCGGCGGGCTGCCCCCGGAGATTACGCAGGCCTTGGCGGTGGTCCCGCCCATGTCGAACGAGATCAGGGTCTTGCGACCCAGAAGCGCTCCGTACCGTCTTGCGGCCAGCGCGCCAGCGGCGGGGCCCGACTCGACTGCACGCACGGGGAACTTCTCAGCGTACTGAATGTCGGCGACACCGCCATTTGACTGCATGATATGCAGCGCGCCCGCGATGCCGCATTCATCCCGAAGCCGTCGACGGAGGCGCGCAAGATATTGCCCGGCAACGGGCCGCAGGTAGGCGTTGGCGAGCGTCGTGACGCTTCGCTCGTATTCGCGGATCTCCGGGGCGACTTCGCTTGAGAGGCTCACGGCAACTCCGGGCAGCGCCGCCCGCAGCACGGCCCCTACCCGGCGTTCATGGGCGGGATTTGCGTAGGCGTGAAGTAGGCATACTCCGACAGCCTCGACGCCGGATGCCTGCAAACGCTTCACAAGCGCTTCGAGCGCCCGCTCATCCAGCGGAGTCCGGATCGTGCCATCCGCGAGCATCCGTTCCCGGATCTCGAACCTGTGTCGCCGAGGCGCAAGCGGCTCGGGCCGCCGCATGCGCAAATCGTACATGTCGTACCGGTGCTCGCGGGCGATTTCGATCGCATCCCGGAAGCCCTCGGTGGTCACCAACGCCGTCCGGGCGCCCTTCCGCTCAATCAACGCGTTGGTGAACAGCGTGGTCCCATGGACCACGTAAGCAATCTGGGCGCCGGGAATCTCTTCGACCTCAAGAACCCGCTTGACTCCGTCCACGACGGCATCGTCCGGCCGGTCCGGCGTGGTCAGGATCTTGTCGATGCGAATGAGCGAGCCCTTGTTGGAGACGACAACGATATCCGTGAATGTGCCGCCGACGTCCACACCGACCCGGTACCTGGATTCGGAAGGCTTCAATTCATTATCATGTTTCATTCGTTCAAGGATCTTGCAAAACGGCTTTCTGAGCCACTCTCATGCTCGAATTCTTGGGAGTTCCTTTGGCGGAACAGGCGCTTCCTATAGTGGTATCATGAGGTTGATGAAACAACATGATGGACAAAAGGAAAAAGCCCATGTCCCTGCGGGATATTCTAGCGCGTTACCGGCGCGGGTTTCTACCGGAGTTGTTCGAGATGCAGATTCCGGGTTTCTGCAGCCGGTACGCGAGAGATGCTCTCGATGGATGCGTCGCGCACCCAGGACGCTTTCCATACATGATTGTCGCACGACCGGATCGGCGCGCCTGACCGGGTCTTGATGCGGGACTTACGGCAGATCACTGTCCGTTTTCCGTTTCCGGTCCGACTTCGCAGGCCGACTTGGAACGCCAGTCCCAGTACTTCAATGGTTGCTCATCGGCATCGGTTATCCAGATCGAATCAGGCTCGTTGCAGTAGGCATCGACGCCGAAGCGTGCCCACTCGCGCATTTTCGACTCTGCTTCCTCAATTGTCGGAAATGTCTCGGCTGCAATCTGTCCAGACCAATCGGGCAGGCAGCTGGCGGCATAGAGTTTGTACATGCACGCCCTCCCTTACTGCTGCGCACGCACATGCCGCCAGCGTGCGGAAAACCGTTGCTCTCGACCCGGCCAAGAGTCGATGTGAGGGTGGAGTCGGAATTCATCCCGAATGCCATGAACAGCCCAGACTCCGCCTGCATCTCAAATCGTCAGGGAGATACCGTGGTTTCCTTTAGTCTAAACGGAACCGATGTCTCCGTCGATGCACCGGACGGCGCTACTTTGCCAACGGTGCTCAAAGGGCATCTTGGTATGAACGGTATGAAGTTCGGCCGTGGAAAATCGCAATGCGGAATGCGGATACCGTACAGCGCCGCAAAATCGCAACGGTTCGCGATTTCAACCTGAACGACCGTCAGGGACACGTCGATCAGGCAAGATTCTCAAACTCTCGCAGTGCAATTCGCAATTCGATGCGACTTCATGAAAAGTCCGAGTTGACACGCGACCGGCGGAACTCGACATTGTCCTGTAAATCGCCGTCTGCTGCCGCGATGCCGGTTGAGTCCTGTCGCTTGAAGCCTCCGCCGGGTTGAGGAGGTGCAGCGTCCCTGTGCGCTGGCCCGACGACGGCTCCCCGGAGTGGCGGGGCGCCGGTCTTCCCGGTGAAGCAAGCGCCTGACAACTGAGAGCTGGAAAATATGAACGATCCGCGCGAACGCCTTTTTCGCCGATTTGAGGATCTCGGCATCGACACCGCCGCGGTGCCCTATCCGGCGCACCAGACCGTCGAAGAGGGAAAGGCGCTGCGCGGCGACATGGCGGGAACCTTCACAAAGAACCTTCTGCTGAAGGACAAGAAGGGCCGGCTTTTTCTGATTGTCGCGCATGAGGACCAGAACCTGGACCTCAAGACTCTTCATAAGCGGGTCGGCGCCACCGGGCGCATGGGTTTCGTGTCTGCCGACCTGGTGCAGAGCGTGCTCGGCGTAATGCCGGGCGCGCTGACACCCCTCGCGGTGCTGAACGACGACCGACGTCTGGTTACCGTCGTAATCGAAGCCGGCCTGATGGACTCCCACCAACTGAACTTTCATCCGCTGGTCAACACCCAGAGTATCGGCCTCGAACCGGCCGAACTTCTGGTCTTCATCACGTCCTGCGGCCGCGATGCCGTCACTGCGGAATTCGGCGGCCTGGCCGGTGCCGGCCCGCTGGAATAACCGTCGCCAGCGCGGACGCCAACGCCATTCGCGGCAACGCCGGCGTTCGCCTCAGGGAACTGCCGCCGTCGCTGGAGCGGGTTCCGGCTGCCCCGGGCAGCGCAGGACGGCGGCTGCCCCCCACCCAGGAGACAGTATCGATCAGGATCTGTTCGAAACCGGCCTTGTCCAGCGCCGAACGACCCTGCGCGGACCATGTCCAGAGGTCGCTCGACAATTCCGACGATTTCACTCGGCGGATCCAGGAGGCGATGACCGCCGGGTGCTGGGGCTTCGGCTGAGGCGACGACGCCATCAACCAGAAGACCCGCTCGCTGATGAACCTCGCCATGATCGGCGCGCTCGGCAAGATGACCGAATGGGAGACCCATTGCCGGGACGCGCTCGGCAACGGCGTGACCAAAGAGCAGATCCGGGCGGCCTGCCATATCGTCGGCCTCCATTGCGCCGTGCCCCAGGCGCTGGAATGCTTCCGCGTCTCCCGCAAGGTGCTGGAGGAACACTCTGCGCTTCCCGTCCCCGAAACAGCCCAAATTCCGGCCAATCCGGACGACTCACGCCAGCAGCGGCTCAGAATTCTCCTCGCCAGATCACACAATGAGGGATTGCTGCTTGAATCCATTGCGCTTCGAAAACTCCGTGCCGAGAGTGAACCCAAGTCAAATGCTGTGCCTGCGGCCTGTCGAGACCCCAAGCGCCGCCCGCATCAACTCAAGCACCTTACGGCGGAGGGATTGGCCCCGGCGGCACGTATCGGCCTCCAGGGACTCGGCACGATGGAACGGATTATTGCGGATGGTCATCTTCTTCATGCCCTTCCCCCCACCTCTTTGCGATGACAGCAAGGTTTGCACGCTATGACAGGAAATTCATGCAGTAGATTTCATCGCGACGGAATCCTTCCTTCCGTCACTGGCGCTGCACTTGCAGAACGGAATCGTATCCATGAGCACTTCCCCGGCAATCAAGTCGTGCTCCACGACCAGACCCGGTGGAAGCCGCTTCACCATCGCGCCAGCAGTTCCACTACATGCCGTCACTTCAAAGACTGTCGCTACTGTCGGATCCAGCATTGCGCGGCCATCGCGCACCCGTGCTGCGGCTTCCACGAATCCGCGATCAGCCCATTGAGTCGAGCGTAACACTGGCAACGCCGCAACAGACCAGGAACTATTCTCTGCGCTCGATCTCGGCGTAAATGTCAGCCACGCGAACGACTCGCTCAGCCAACTGGAAGTAGCCTCGGCAGTGAATCGACTCCGGGCTGACGTCGAAGTGGTAGTGGCCCGCTTCGGAGCGGCCCGCCGTGCTGAAGAAATGCGTATGCTCTCCCGTCGGCCGCAGGTGAAGCGCTCCGCCTGTCGGGTCGCCGGTCCAGAGAACCGACATGCACATCAGATCGGGCCCCATCCCGTCGTAGTACTGGAGAAATTCGGGGCGCGTGACCACATCCCGTTCCTCGTCATAGTAACGGAACGGGATGCACTCGAAGTCCGGCGATACATGGGCGCGCACTTGCCCGTCGAGCACGTTGAATGTGCCCCCCATCGCCAACTCCCTTCCCTCGACATTCCCTACTAGCGGCGCAAGGGCCCGGCGGATGCATTGCGGGAGCGAGGCTTCGTCTCCTATCCGCCTGCGCACGTCAATCCTGAGCACATCGCCGGGCAGGCCGTCGCAGGCGTAGAGGTTGCCGAGCCCGCCATGAAGGTGCGAAGGGTAGTCCTCGACAATGCATTCCTTCCGTCCTCCGACCCGCGCCAACTTGCTGACGGTAGGACCGTCCATTGCGAGGCAGGGCATCAACTCCCCGCACTTCCCGTGTGTCGCGACAAGCGACGGGAATCCCGCACCGAGCACCCTCGCGTTCGATCGTCCGCAGGCTTCCATGATCGCATCCAGATCAAAGCTGCTCTCGTTGCGGTATTTCGGGTTGTGGACGTAGGGCTCGCCGCCAATCTCCATGATGAACGGCCTGCCGCCCAAGCCGGGGAAGGCGCAGCCGATTTCCCGCAAGTCCGGGCAGGGTCCGAGAGACACATCCACTTCAAGGAAATTCCTACTCAGCCCGGGGCGAACCGCTTCCGCGACCTCATCGAGGGGCGGCAGCCAGAAGTCGGCTTCCTTGAGGGCTGGCAGCAATGAATCCTCCCTGGCAATGCTCAAAGGTCAGACTTCCTGACCTCGTGCGCTAATTGAAGGCGGGCTTGGCGATCGTTTTGCTCGTGATTTCCAGCAGTTAGGAGACATTTGAGGGGTTGACCGATCTACGGAGAGTGGCTATAATACTGTGCACCCGATATCGACCGTGGAGACTCCCTTGAACACGCTTCCGATGCCTCCTGCCGAGGCGATCCAGATCGGCGAATCCTGCTTTTCGCACGCGGTCGAGGACGGCCGGCGGGTCTACTTCAGCAACCTGGCGCCGTTCGATTCCCACGAAGTTTCGGACAACCGAGCGCGACAGCTGCGGATTGCGCGGTTTGCCGAGCACGGTGTGCTACGCAGGGATCTGGCGGCGGCGTTTGGCGTGAACCGTTCGACGGTGCAGCGGGCAGTGAACCAGCTCCGGAGGCAGGGCGAGGCCGGTTTTCTTACGCCGCGACGGAGGCGCGGGCCGAGCGCGATCGACGCCGCGACGGCGCGGGAGGCGGAGCGGCTTCTGGCCTCGGGGCTGAGCGGCCGGGCGGTTGCGCGAAAGCTGGGGATCCGGCCGAGCACGTTCAGCCTCAACCGCCGGTCGGGTGTTATCAGAGGGGGGACGCCGAACCGGGCCGTGCCGGCGCAGGCGACAGCGTCGACGGAGCCGCAGGCGACGGCAGTGCTGGAGCCGCCGGTGGTCGCGTCGACGGAGCCACAGGCGGCGGCAGCGCCGGAGCCGAGGGTGGAGCGGAGCGAACGGGACGCACGCGACCGCGAGGCGCCGATGGGTCGGGGCACCCGGGACACGGCGGGGCGGATGCTGGCGGCAACGGGACATCTGACGGAGATGCGGCCGCAGTTTGCGGAGCCGCTGTCGGCGGTTGCCGGCGGCGGCGTGCTGGCCGGGCTGCCGATGCTGCTCAAGGAGGGGCTTCTGGACCGCGCGCGGGAGTTCCTGTCGCTGCCCAAGGGATACTACGGTTTGACCACGGTTCTGCTGTTCCTGGCCTTCCTCACCCTGGCCCGGGTGCGCAATCCGGAGGCACTGCGGCACCAGGCGCCCGGGGAATGGGGCGCCATCCTGGGCCTGGACCGCTGCCCGGAGGTGAAGACGCTGCGGGGCAAGATCAAGGCGTTGGGGCGAGACGTGCAACGGGTGCGGGACTGGCAAGCTTCCCTGGCCGCGGGATGGATGGCGGAAGAACCGGACGTGTGTGCGACCCTGTCGGTGGATGGCCACGTCAAGGTGTATTCCGGCCGCAAGGGAAAATTGCCCAAGCATTACGTGGCGCGCCAGAAACTCTGCCTGCCTGCCTCCACGAGCTACTGGATCAACGCGCTCGGCGGCAAGCCGTTCCTGTGCCTGAACAAGGCGCTGGATCCGACCATGACCCACGCGCTGGAGAAGGACATCCTGCCCGCGCTGGAGAAACTGGGCATGCTGGGCCCGGATGCACCGGACCTCACCGTCCCGGACGCCGGCGAGCCCGCCCTGACGCTGGTCTTCGACCGGGAAGGCTGGAGCCCTGCCCTGTTCCGGCGCCTCGCCCGGCGCGGGGTTGCTGTGATCACCTGGCACAAGGGCTTCAAGGGGGAGGCCTGGCCGGAGGCGGACTTCCGCACCGTCACGGTGCCCATCCACGGGCCGGGAAGCACCCGCAGCGCCACCGTCCGCCTCGCCGAGAAGAGCGTGATCCTGAGCAAGGGGCCCGAAGTCCGCCAGATCCGGCGCCTGCTGGAGAATGGCCGCCAGGTGCCCCTCATCACCACCGACCCCCGCATGCCCATGGAGCGGGCCGCCAGCGCCCTGTTCTCCCGATGGTCGCAGGAGAACTTCTTCAAATACATGCGCGAGGAGTTCAATCTCGACGCGCTGGCGGTCCACGGTTTGGAAGCACAGGATCCCGACGCCCGCATCGTCAACCCGCGCTGGCGCGCAATCGACCGCAATGTCCAGCGCTTCCGGCAGCGCCTTGGCACCCTGCGCAACCGGATCGCCGACCTGTCCAGGGGAACCCCGACCCGCGAAGCCGAAGAGGCCGTCCGGCGCCTGCAGGCCCAAAGCGACGCTCTCGACGCCGAGCGTGAAGCCCTCAAGCTGCAGCGCCGCGATACACCGCGACATATCGCGGTCGCCGAACTCGACACGAACGAGGCACTCGACGCGCTCCCCGAAGGCGAGAAACTCCTCCTCGATATAATCCGCATGATCGCCTACCGCGCTGAAACCCGCATGATGCCCGCCGTTGCCCAGACCCAGGGCAAGATCCAGCGCCCCCGCCGGCACTTGCGCGCACTTCTACGGGCCGACGCCGACGTCATCCCGGAGCACGGCAACGGCATCCTCCGCGTTCGCATACTCGGCACCGCCAGCGATGCCGGCGACAACGCCATCGCAAGCCTCCTCGAAGAACTCAACCAGACACGGACCGTCTTCCCCGGTACCAACATGCACATGGTCTATGAACTACCCGGAAAAATCGCCGAGCCCCACTTCGCGGGTGCAAAAACATGACACTCTCTCGAGTTCGAGGTCAGGAAGTCTGAAGGTAGTGGCTCTCCAAGGCCTTCACCGCCGCAACCAGCGTGGCATTGACCGGAGTCGCGATGCCATGATCCTTCCCCAAACGCACGATCGCACCGTTGATAAAGTCGATCTCGGTGGCGCGCTTGTTCAGCAGGTCGACGCAAAGCGATGACTTGTTCTCGCCCGACCCGCCCACGCCAACAATCCTTTCCAGGACATCGCGGACGTCGGCAGCATCCAGCGAGACGCCGGCAGCCCTGCCGACCGCGACGGCTTCGTCGATGGCGGCGAGGACCGTCGCCCGCAATTCCTGCAAGGCCATGACCTCTCGAATCCTCAGGTTGGCAATGCCGGACGCTGCGCTGAGCCCGACATTCGCCATGAGCTTTGTCCAGATGTCCAGACGGATGTCGGAACTCGGCGTGGTGGGCAGCCCATGCCTTGAGAACAACGCGGACAGTTGCGTTGCCCGCGCGCTGATGCCGCCCGGCATTTCGCCGATATAGGTCGGTAATTCAGCAAAGTTGCGCACGACGCCAGGCGCTTCGATGCTCGCGGCTTGCGCTGTCAGGCCGCCGAGAACCTTGCCTGCACCGACGATCGAAGCCAGCAATTCCTCGTTGCTCAGTCCATTCTGGAAGGAAATGAGCACGGTTTCCATCCCGACGATATTTCTTGCCGATGAAACCGCGCTCTCCGTGTTCATGGCCTTGCACTGAACAAAGATGATGTCCGCAACGGGCAACCCGTTCGTCGTCCGCACTGCCTTGATCGGAATCTCGCGATCCCCTCCCTGACCAACCAGTCTCAAACCGCGTCCGGCGATCGCGTCCACGTGCTCACGCCAAATATCGATGAGGGTTACGTCCATTCCACCTTCTGCGAGCAGGCCGCCAAACAGGCTGCCCATGGCACCGGCCCCGACAACGCACAGCTTCGGGCGATCAGACATGTCCGTCCTCCCCGATTCGAGGTCGTTCGTTTCCCGGGATGGGGAATCCGGATCCTGCGCCAGGCCCTTCGATTCGCCCTTGAACACCCTCTCCACCGGCCCGTTGCCGGAAACGGCCGCAGGATACCGCTGCCGCGCATCGCGCGACCGGCAATCCGTCAGAGCGCCGGCCAAGCCGGCCGCAGCGCGCCGGTCGCCGCCGACGTCGCCGCTGCGGCCGGACCGTGCAAGTCGATGCGCGAGAGAAGATCCACCAACCTGCGGCGCGGGAAAAGCGTCCGCACCAACGCTCCTTCCGGCGTCCGGGTCCACAATTGGCTGGTCCGCCAAAGCCTGCATCGGCGTGATCGAGCGACAGCCGGCCACATCGCGGAAATGCGTTGCCTGCATCAGCCGGATCCCTACTATGCCGGCGGCATCGGCCAGCCAGTCGCGATGGGACGCCATTGTTCCTGGGAACATGAGACAGGAGGCAGGAAACGTGATCCGTTTGGCCCTCTTCGGCGCCGGCGTCATCGGCACGGTCCACGCGGGGAACATTGCCGCCCATCGCGGCTGCACCCTTGCCTACGTGATCGATCCCGACCTGGAGCGCGCTCGAAGACTGACCGATGCGTATGGCGGCGTTGCGGCATCAACCATCGATACGGCACTCGGCAACGGTGCCGTCGACGCGGTGATCATCGCATCGTCCACCGCGGCCCATCACTCGCAGGCCCTGGCCTGCGCCGAGTCCCGCAAGGCATTCCTCTGCGAGAAGCCCATTGCCTGCGACCTGGAGGGGGCCCGCGCCTGCGTCGACGCTGCCACCCGGGCCGGTGTCGTCGCCGCCACGGGTTTCAACCGCCGTCTTGACCCACAGTATGGCTCCCTCTTCGGACAGACCCGCAAGGGCGAGATCGGAGCTGTCGAAATGCTCCACATGGCATCGCGCAGCTTCGCCCCGCCAAGACCGGAGACCGCACCTCTCACGGGCGGCATGATCAGGGAAAAGGGAGCACACTTCTACGACCTGGCGGCATGGATCGCTGACGCGGAACCCGTCGAAGTATTCGCTGCCGGCGCCTGCCTCATCGATCCGGCCTTCGCCGATTACAGCGATGTGGATACGGCAGCGCTAACTCTGCGCTTCGACAGCGGAGCTCTGGCAACGTTCGACTTCGGCCGACGGACGACCTTTGGCCAGGACGAGTGGATCGAGGTTTTCGGCGCGGAGGGCATGCTGGTCTCCGGCCGTACGAGGGCTGGCGACGTGGCCCTCTACAAGGGCGCGCAGGTGGTCGAGAGCGGGCTATACCATGGCTGGCTCGATCGCTTTGCCGCGAGTTACGTCCGCGAACTCGACATATTTGTTTCCGCGCTCCTCAACGGCACGCCGGTCCACGCCAGCCTTGCCGACGGCCTTCGTGCCCAGGCCGTTGCCGAGGCCGCGATCCGCTCCCTGACGGAGAACGTGCCGGTCCGGATCGAGAATATCTGGTCGTAGGGCGGAACCCGCCGCGCCGCCAGGCGAACTGGCATTCACGCCGCCACATTGCCGCGACCAACCGCGAACCGCGAAACCGATTGGCATGCACCGGATGGCAGCCCGCGTGCGATAGCGCACGCGGCAGGTTCGGCCGAGAAGGCGGAAACAGCCGCGAGACGCTCCGGCCCGGCCGTCTGCTGCGGCACCGAGCGATCGATGGAACACAGGGCGACCGCTGGAGAGCCTGCCGGTCTGCGCAAAGCAGCCAGTTCGCATCGAGCAAAACCGACGGGCGCACAGTATGCTCAGCCCCATGGCAGAACGGGAGCGAATTCGCGCAGGAATGGTTGGCGGCGGCCCGGGCCTGTCACTACCGCACAGTTGACGCAGAGATCATTGGCGAGTTTCGCGGAGCATTCCGGCCCTTCTCATCCGTTGGAGTGCGGCAGTGTCTTGCATGAGGTATGTCATTCCTGTCCAGAGTTTTGCGGTACCGGGCATTGGCTGTCGTTTGGATGGGATGAAGCCGACATATCGACCGAGATCGATGGCGAAGGTTCGGAGGTCGGGGATATAGTCGGGCGGAGCCCGGCAGCGGATCACGCGGTAGTCGTACAGGCCCAGATAGAGCATGAAGATTTCGTCTCGGGACATGATCTCGTCGGCGGGCCTGTCAGGGGTTTCCCTGGCGGCGCGATCCAGATCGAACACGCGCCACGCGGTGATGGCGTCGAACGCGAGGCACTTGCGCAAGTCCTCGGCATCGTCGAGGCGGCGGTCCTCGATGCGGGTTCCGGTCTTGAGGACGCGGAAGAACTCTTCGATGGACCAGCGCGTTTCGTACCACTGGCGGATGCGGTCGGCCCATTCGGGCGTGGCCTCGCCTTCGGAGCAAAGCAGCAGCCAGCGGAGTGGCTGGCGAGCGCCGGACGGCGGGTTGCGCTCGGCAACGAGCACGGCGGTCATGGGCAGCGTGTGCGGCGACTTGCCTTCGGGCGCGATGAGTTCGACGCGAGCGATGCGCAACGCCAGCACGGCCTTGCGCTTCTTGCGTGCCGCCCTGCCGCCCCGCGCGGAAATCTCGATGCTGCGCGATGCGCAGGGCGGGAGAGTGTCCATGTGCTTGCCGAGGTCCACCTTTTTGCCGTCCACCAGCACCTTGCGCTGTTTCGAGCGGCAGGCGCGCACCAGCAGGCCGGCGGCGGCGGGATCCTCGGCCTGGCGGGCGTACAGACCCCAGATGTCTCCCTCGCGGTCGGCGACGGAAATGACGCGGGTGTTCGAGCAGGCGTGTCCCACCGCCGCCGCCTGCTCCAGCGAGCGCAGCCAGCGGGCGCTCTCGGGCTCCTGCGCCACGCCCGGTTCCCGGGCGGCCTTGGCTTCGACGCTTTCGCGGAAGTCGCCCTCAAGCGCGCAAACGCCAAGCGGGCGCCCGCCCTGTGCCACCGCCAGCGTCGTATGCACGGGAACCCCCACGGTGCCCTTGCCGCCGCCGCCCAGCGCCGCCAGCCCGCTGGTCGCGTCGCGAAGGTTGTCGTAGTTCACCATGGTGGTGTCCTGCACCATCAGCACCACACCCGCATGCCGGCAGCGCTCCACCGTTGTCTCGCGATGCCCCTCGAGGATGTCGTCCACAGCCACCCTTTCGTTCGAAAGCAGGCGGTACGCAGCCTCCTGCGATGCACGGTCCGGAAAGATCTCCGGAAGCGGCGTTCCCGGACGCTTCTCCCAACACCGCCCCATCTCCTCGATCCGGCGCCGCACCCGCCCGTCGGGATGGGTGCCCCGGCCGAACTCGCGCTCCGCCCAATCGGCGTCGGCGCCAAGATGCAGCGATCCCATCCGCCCCGCAAC
The DNA here is from genome assembly GCA_965222665.1 of Rhodobacterales bacterium. Classification (GTDB taxonomy): domain Bacteria; phylum Pseudomonadota; class Alphaproteobacteria; order Rhodobacterales; family CAZPXZ01; genus CAZPXZ01. The sequence continues at coordinate 605,585 of CBDCUM010000012.1, read as the reverse complement.
CCGCTCCGGCTCCTCACACAGTGCTTCCCGCCAGCCCGCCTGCAGCGACTTCATCCACACCCGGCGCACCGGCCCCGCCCCGCGCCGGCCCGGCGGGCGTCCCGATGTCGCGCCAGCATCCTCCCAGCCCGCCGCTCGGTACGAGGTCCCGGCATGCTCGGGGCCGACATAGCTGTACGCCAGCACCGGCCGATCACCATGCCGTGCCTCCCAGTCGTCCGCAACCCGACCTGTCGCCTGCGCCAGCACATGCGAGGCAAGGTCCGCAACCCGCACCGAAGGCAGAAGCAGGAAGCGGTGGTTGTTCACCATCCGCCCCAACCCCGCGCAACGGGCTCGCGCACTCCAGCCGATATACCGGTCCCGCGCCTTCTGGTGCCAGCTCGCCGCGCAGAAGCCGATCCCACCCAAACACCCGAACCGAGACGATATCACCAGATAATTCAACGCTTTGCCGGGATGCCGCGGAACCCCCTCCGGATGGTGCGACGCCATCATCGAACGGAAGCGCCGCGAACCCTCGCGACCCTCGGCCGGTTCCAGCGACACCGTTCCCAGAGCCGATAGCGTCGTCTCCACATGCAGGTCTGGATGCGACGGCAATGCATCCCCCGCTGGCGGCGGCGCTGCCGCCGCCGGAAGCTTCAACCCCAGTTGCGACGCCAGCCTCGGCAGGATCTTCCGCGCCGACGAAACGCACGGCTCGCCCCGCGCGTTGCGCCAGTTCGCGCGAGCGCACAACTCGCTCGCAAGCGCGCTCCGGCTCGCGCCTCCCTCAAGGACCGCGCACTCAAACCACGAAAGAGTTTCCGCGCAAAACTGTCGCAAGCCAATCTGCATGCATCATGTGTGCCACACAACACAGCCCGTGTTAACAGTGTGATAGTGACAGGGCCCGGGCGCCGGCATTGGCGAGACTCATCGTATCGCGATGCGCCTCGACGACCGCTTCGAATTGGTTGCCGGCGTTTTGTCTCGGGACGCCGGCAAATCCCTGCAGGAGGGACGGCGCCTGGGGATCTCGCAAGAACGCATCTACTGGTCCTTTCGCGCCATGGCGGATGCCGAAGCGGCTCGCTCCGACGGCGTCGAGTGCGTGACCATCGCCACGCCCCACGACAGCCACTTCGAGATTGCCAAATCGTTCATCAAACGCGGAATCCACGTGGTATGTGACAAGCCCCTGGCACTTTCCCTGAACCATGCGCTTGAGCTTCATCGCCTCGTCGAGGCCACCGGTATCGTGTTCGCGCTGACGCACAACTATTCGGGCTACCCCATGGTCCGCCACGCGGCCCGGATGGTGCGCGACGGCAGGATCGGGCGGGTGCGGATCGTGCAGGTGGAGCACGCCCACGGGAAGCCGATCGCGCCAGCGCGCCTTTGGCGCACCAATCCGGAAATTGCGGACGAGGCCAGTGTGATGTTCGACCTTGGAACTCACGCTCACCACCTCGCCCGCTTCGTCACCGGACTGGAGGTGGACATGGTCTCGGCCCACATGGCCAAGTCGGTCCCGGGCCGCGCCATCTACGACAACGCACACGCCAATCTGCGCTTCAACAACGGGGCGGTGGGATCCCTGTGGGCCTCCATGGTGGCCGTGGGCCAGGAGCACGGCCTGCGACTTCGGGTGTTCGGTGAAACCGGAAGCCTGCACTGGCGCCATGAAGATCCCGAACACCTGGTAATTCGGGACGCAGATCTGACTGCAACGGTCCTTGTAGCCGGCCAACCGGGACTGGCAGAGGAGGCTGCCCGCCACAACCGGGTCTCTGCCGGCCATGCAGAGGGCTTCTTCGCCGCTTTCGCCAACCTCTACACGGAGGTAGCCAATGCGATCCGAGCACGCACCGCAGGGGAACCCCATCGGCCGCCGGATCTTGGCTTTCCTACCGTCCGGGATGGCGTCATCGGCGTGTGCTTTGCCGAAGCCGTCAAGAAGTCCCATGCCGCAGACGGTAGCTGGACTGACGCAGCCATCGAACTCTGATCGCCGTTCCGGATCGAGATCGCTCCACAGCCCACTGCTATCGACCCGGCGAGCATTTTTGGAGGCAGTTCCCGCGGTGCCCGTGAACGTCCGCGCCCGATCACGCGCACACACGGGGCCCGGACCTCACGTTACGGGCGCCCTGGCTTCGTTCCGGAATTTCTCCCACTCGCGGTTTGCCATGACTGTCTCGATTTCCGCCACGGCATCCCAGACATCGACATGCCGCGTGTAGAGCGGCGCAATGCCAAACCGCAGAATATCGGGGGCACGAAAATCCGGAATGACATTCCTGAAAATGAGTTCCCTGGCAATGGAATAAGCCTCCGGATGGCGAAAGGACACCTGGCTTCCGCGCCGCAACGGGTTTCTCGGACTTGCCAACTCGAAGCCGTGGGTCGGGAGTTTCTGGTCCGCCAATTCAATGAACTGGCCCGAGAGCCGCCGGGACTTGCCGGCCAAGTCTTCCATGTCCACTCCCTCAAAGCACTTCACGCCGTCGAGGACCGCACGAAGCGACAGGATCGGTGGGGTGCCGACGAGAAACTTGTTGATCGAACTCGCCGCGCGGTAGCGGTCTTCGAACCGGAATTGATCTGCGTGGCTGAACCACCCCGTGACTGTCGGCTCGCAGGAATGGATCGCATCGCGTGAAATGTAGGTGAAGGAGGGGGATCCGGGGCCGCCATTCAGGAATTTGTAGGTGCAGCCGACCGCATAGTCGACATCCCAGAGACCGAACTCCAGGGGCACGGCGCCTGCAGAATGGCAAACGTCCCATATGATCGGAACGCCACGATTCCTGCAGTTCGCGGTGATCGCTTCCATGTCGTGAATTGCGCCGGTCCGGTAGTCTACATGACTCAGCACGACCAGCGCGGTCTCTTCATCGATGGCTTGGCCGATGCCATCGGGTTCCGCAAGAATCAACTCGTGATCCCGGTCGAGCAGTTGGATCAGGCCCTCCAGGATGTACGTGTCGGTCGGAAAGTTCCCGTTCTCGGTGACGACCTTCCGCCGTGCACTGCCGTGGCGCAACAGGGACGCGGCAAGCTTGAACAGGTTGACAGACGTGGAGTCCGACACGACCACCTCGCCCTCGGCCGCGCCGATCAGCGGAGCAATCGCGTCGCCGGCCGTGCGCGGGAGAAAGAACCACTCTGAATCCAGCCAGCCCCTGATGAGGCCCCTGCCCCATTCGGCTTCCACCAGATCTCGGATGCTCGTCGCAGTGGTCTTCGGAAGCGCACCGAGCGAATTGCCGTCGAAGTACAGGACACCATCTGGCAGCAGGAATCGTGTCCGGCATTCCGCCAGTCGGCAATTCTTGTCCAGTTGCTGGCAATCGCTGCGGTCCACGTTGATCCCTCGGGGCTTGGTTGGACACGGAACGCAGAGCAACGGATCGCCCCGACTGCCGGAACCGATTCCCTCTGCCGCGCCCCTCGGCCACGCCCAAGACAATCGCGGCGGCCGGAGAGCTGCGCTCGCGTCGGTCTCCACACCCTTCACCCACTCGACCGGCTTGGGCCTGTCGATTTACGGCAACGCGCGCCCGCTTTCCTTGTCGAACAACCGCGCTCCGCGTAGCCTGATTATTACCGATACGCAGTTGCCGACGGCGTAATGGAGCCGTTCGGGCGTCCTGTAGCGCAACAGATCTCCACCGACCTGCAGCATGAGCTGGGAATCGCGGCCAACGATCTCGTGGGTATAGACTGCGGCGGAAATGGCGCCATCCGCATCTGGCGATGCCAGGGCAACCCGGCTTGGACGAAGACCGGCAAGAACGGTCGACGCCGGCGCCTTCCGCACTGCAGCCAGCAAGTCGGCGGGAACCGGCATCTTCGCCCCGCCGACAGAAAAAGCAGGTACGCCGGCGTCATCGACAATCTCAGCTTCGAGCATGCTCATCGGTGGGTCGCCGACAAAGGAGGCGACGAATGCCGTCAACGGAGCGTTATACAACTCCAGCGGCGCGCCGACCTGTTCGACCGCACCATCGCGCATGACGGCTACCGTATCAGCGACCGCCAATGCCTCTTCCTGATCGTGCGTCACATGTATCGTTGTGGTACCCAGCCGGCGATGCAGGCGTTTGAGTTCCGCACGCATCTCATAACGCAGCCGGGCGTCGAGATGCGTTACCTGTTCGTCGAGCAGCAGCACGGGCGGATCCCGCACCAACGCACGGCCGAGCGCAACCCTTTGTTGCTGGCCACCGCTCAGCATGTCGACGCGGCGCTCGAGCAGCGGGTCAATCTTCAACAGTTCGGCGGTCCGCCCCACCCTTGCGGCGACGTCTTCCGCGCTGTGCTCGCGGCGCCGGATTGGCGCGCGCAGCGGAAACGCCAAATTCTCCGCAACCGTGAGGTGCGGATAGAGCGCATAGTTCTGGAACGCCAGGCCAACATTGCGGGACGACGGTGTGAAGTCGTTGACGCGTTCGCCGTCGATCAGAATGTCGCCCTCATCGGGCTCCTCGAGCCCCGCCACCATTCGCATCAGCGTCGTCTTGCCGCAACCCGAAGGGCCAAGAAGGCAGAGATAGCTGCGATTCGGACACGTCAATTCCAGACCGTCGAACAGCTGCAGCGACCCGAACCGCTTGCGAATTGCGCGAAACGCGATCTCGGGCATCAGCGGGGCGCCCGGTACAGCAGGCTCTGGCCAGCAGAGTCGAACAGATGCACCCGACTCGTGTCAAAGCCGAGATGCAGCCTGTCGCCGACATCCGGAGCCATGGCCGAGTCGGTGGTCGCGCTGATCCGTCCGGCCGGCGTCTCGACAATGACCACGGTCATGTCGCCAAGCGGCTCGAGCAACAGCACTTCGCACGGCAACCGGTCCGTTCCAGGGTCTTCGTGCACCGCAATGTCGCGCGGGCGGACGCCCAGGCTCAGATCCGCAGGCGGCTCCCACCCGGCTAAATAAGTCACCGCTTCCGGATTCAGCGCCAAGTCCGCACCGGCAACGCTCACCCCCGTTCCATCGCCGGAAAACGCCGCCGTCAGGATGTTGATTGGCAGGTCACCGATGAATTCGGCGACAAACTGATTGATCGGATTGTACAACAACTCGTCCAGTGTGCCGGTCTGCTGCAGACGGCCACCTTGCATGACGGCGATGCGGTCGGATATTGCCGCAGCTTCCTCCTGGTCATGGGTGATGTAGAACGTCGTAGCGCTCAGACGCTCGTGCAGCCGCCGCAACTCGGCGCGCAGCTCGACCCGCAGATAGGCTTCCAGATGCCCCAGCGGCTCGTCCATCAGAAAAATGCGGGGCGTGCGGATGATCGCGCGACCGAGACCGACCCGCTGGCGCTGTCCGCCGCTCAGGAGGCGCGGCTTCTTGCGAAGCTGGTCGGTGATGCGCAAGGTCTCGGCAACGTCCTGGACGCGTCGGCGGACTTCCTTCTGGTCCAGCTTCTGCGCCCGCAGGGGCATGGCCAGGTTCTCGAATACATCAAGGTGGGGATACAGCGCGTAGTTCTCGAACACCATGGCCATATTGCGCTGCTGCGGCGGCAACTCGTTGATGCGCATGCCGTCAACCAGGATATTCCCGCGGCTCACGGTCTCCAGCCCGGCAAGCATGCGAAGCGTCGACGACTTGCCGCAACCCGATGGGCCGAGAACGCACAACAGCTCGCCATCGGCGATTTCGAGGTCGAGCGCGTACACTGCCTGCGTTCCATCCGGGTAGATTTTCTCGACGCCGTCGAACCGTACGGTTGCCATGGTTCAACGCACCGCGCCGAAGGTAAGTCCGCGCACCAGGTGGCGTTGCAGCACCAGGGTGAACACCATGATCGGGAGAATGGCGAAGAAGCCAACCGCCATGTACTCGCCCCAGGCGATGCCCATCGAGGCGGAGAAGCCGGCCAGATAAACCGGAATGGTCGCAGCCTCGGTCTGGGTCAGGATGGACGCGAACAGAAACTCGTTCCACGAGAAGATTGCGGAAAGGATCGCCGTAGCGGCGATCCCCGGCCGCACCAGCGGTACCGCCACACGCCAGAAGATCTGCCAGCGCGTATAGCCGTCCACGAGCGCCGCTTCCTCCAGTTCCAGGGGAACATCCATGAAAAAGCCGCGCAGAATCCAGATCACGAAGGACAGGTTCATGCTGGTGTAGATCACGATCAGAGCGATATGGGTGTCGATCAGGCCGGCCGACTGCACCATCAGGTAGATCGGGACAATGAACGCGACCGGCGGCGCAAACCGCGTGGACAGGATATAGAAGGCAAGGTGCTTGTTGCCCGCGAACGGGTAGCGGGCGAGACCGTAGGCCGCCATCGCACCGAGTGTTACCGCCGCCACCGTGCTCAGGAACGTAACCGCAACGCTGTTGAAGATGAACAGCAGCACGCTGCGTCCTCCGAACACGAAGAACGCGTTGTAGAAACTCTCAAGTGTCGGAGCGAACCACCACACCGGAGGCCAGGAGAAATTTGCGTTCTCGGTCTTCAGCGCGGTGGTCAGCACGATGTAGAGCGGCATCAGGCTGAACCCGACGAACACGCAAGCCACGAGCAGCAGTGCCGCGTTCGTCGGCAAGCGGCGGTCTGGGCGCACAACCGGTTCGCGCGGCTCGGTGCCGACGGCAGCCGCCACCGATCAGATCTCCCTGTATTCCAGCCGGCGCACGAAGAACTGCGTCAGGACCGTGATGAGCACGAGGATAAGAACTGCCAACGCGGTGAGCACCTGATCGACCTGAGCCCGTGTCACGTATCGTCCCCGGTCGCGGAGCGCCTGTGTGATGGCGGCATGATCCAATTCCCATTGATGGCCGCGTATCGCCGTGGCCAGCACATCGATGACCAACTCGCCAGGCAGCGCGCCGCCGGTTCGGATGGCGCGGAACTGATGACGCGCCGCCATTTGTTCCTCGGCGCGGACCGGGTCCCCGCTGAGATACACATAGACGCCGCCGAAAGTGTTGCGGGTGATCGTTCCCTCGCGCACCAGAGCGAGCGGCGCGTTTTGCACACGGAGTTTCAGTGGCACTTCTAGCTCATTGAGCGTGTATCCGGCGGCGGAATGCCCGACCCATGCTGCGATGGTGTCTTTCAAATTGCCGCACTTGGAGAAGCCGATGCCCTGGTGCCACCACAAGCCCGCCTCGTCAAAATCCGGGATTTCGGGCAGCGTGTAATGGGCTCCGGCATGGGTGTAGCTTGCGAGGTAGCCCAGCGTCTTGAGGCGGCGGTACACGCTGGAGCGCGAAGGATTTCGCAGGACCTCCACCAGTTCGGGCAGGGTTGCGACAAGGTGCTTCTTGAAGTGGGTGCGCAGCGCCTTGGCGGCATCGGAGTTGGAGAGCATGACAATCACTCTGAGGCAGTTTAGTAATAGAATAGTAAATTATATCAACCCATGACCGAAACTGCACGGAAATGAGGGGGTTCTTACGGAAATTGCACCGGCTTGAGGGCACCGGAGCAGAATCGAGCCGTTTCGATACTTGCGGCATGAAACAATTGCGATTCATATATTGCGCAGATTCAATGCGTTAGAGGAATTTAACGGAGTTTTGCGCTCATAGGTCTGCTTCAAAGTAGCGCGAGAGCCCCGCAGGGACAGCCGGTCAGCACACTGTCCGGGATCGTTCGATCACGGTCGCCAGCACCTCGTCGGCGTCGCGCCGCCACCAGTCGAGCGCGGAGAAGATCTCGACCTCATTCAAACCCACGAAGCCTTGCGCCTCAACCATGGCCCGAATTCCGCGGATATCGATGACTCCGTCCCCCATCATGCCGCGATCAGTCAGGAGGTCTCGCGTGGGCACCAGCCAATCGCAGATGTGGAATGCGAGCAGGCACTCCTTGCCAGCGCGCGCGATCTGCCGCGGGAGCGTATCGTCCCACCAGACATGGTAGACATCGACAGCGCAGCCGATCCCGGGGCCCAGCCGGTCGCACAGGTCGAGCGCCTGGCGGAGCGAGTTCACGCAAGCCCGGTCAGCGGCGTACATCGGGTGGAGCGGCTCGATGGCGATCGGGACACCCACCTCGCGCGCGTGGTCAAGCGTCTTCGCAAGCCCCTCCTCGACAAGCGCACGGGCGCCCGCAAGGTCGCGGGAGCCTCCCGGCAAGCCTCCCACGACCATTGCGAGGCAGGCGGCCCCAATCTCTGCGGCCTCGTCTACGGCCCGTCGATTGTCGTCGATGACAGTGGACGTGATTGCGCCTTCGGCGGTGAACCAGCCGCCTCGGCAGAGGCCCGAGACTTCAAGCCCCGCGGATCGGATGGCGCGGGCGGCCCTGGACACGCCCATCTCGTGCAACTTGTCGCGCCAGGGGGCGATGCCAGCGATCCCGTGGCGGGCGCAGCCGTCTATGCACTGGGCCAGACTCCATTGCTCGCGCACCGTCGCAGTGTTGAGCGACAGTCTTGCCGGCTCGATTCCGGCGGCCATGTCATACATCCACGCCGCGGCTGGCGAAAACCGGGCGCGCACGCGCCGCGGTTCGCTCCGCGTCGGGAAACAGGCCAGCGGCATTGGCCAGCCGAATGACTTCCGCCAGATGCAGCGTCGAGCGGGTGCTTTCCTGGCCACCAACCATGACGAAGTGATCCTGATGACCGTTGAGATATGCCAAGAACACCACTCCGGTCTTGTAGAACCGTGTTGGCGCCCGGAATATGTGGCGCGAAAGCGGGACTGTCGGGCCGAAGGCAGCGTCGTACGACGCCCGGTCTCCTGCGCCAAGTGCCGAGAGCGCCCGCGCTGCAGCGCCTGCGATCGGGTCGAAAATGCCGAGTAGCGCGTCGGAATGACCGTGTTCGTCTCCGGCGATGAGATCGGGGTAGTTGAAATCGTCGCCGGTATACATGCGGACGCCATCCGGAAGGCGGCGACGCATGGCAATCTCCTTTTCCGCGGAGAGAAGCGAAATCTTGATGCCGTCGATCCTGTCGGCGTTGTCCGCGATGACATGCAGACAGGATTCCATCGCGATCATGTGATCGGTGTCGCCCCAGTAGCCCAGGAGCGCAGGGTCGAACATCTCGCCAAGCCAGTGAAGGATCGCAGGACGCTCCAGCCCGCCGAGCACCCGCTCGTAAACGCGGGCATAGTCCTCGGGCCCCCGTGCGGCCTTCACCAGCGCGCGGGATGCCATCAGGATGATCTGGCTGCCGGCGGCTTCGACGGCCTCGCACTGTTCCTCGTAGGCCGCAATTACCGACTCGAGGCTGGCTTCGGCGTCGGGGCGAAAATGGTCCGTCCCGGCACCGGAGGCAATCCGGTGACCGCCTGCCCTTGCCGCTGCGACGGTGCGCCGGATCAGTTCCAGCGAAGTAGGCCAGTCCAGTCCCATGCCCCGCTGCGCTGTATCCATTGCCTCGGCGATGCCGAGGCCCAGCGACCAGAGATGCTCCCGGAACGCAAGCGTCTGGTCCCAGTCAATCGCGCAGTCGAGCCACGGGTCGTTGTCCGCCAAGTGGTCCGCGACAACATGCGCTGCCGCGAATGCGATACGGGTCCAGCCTGCAGAGGCTTCGGGCCGCGGTCCGTCCCTGAGCGCAACGGCCCCGCCCGGGAGGTTCAGTACCGTGGATGTCATAGTTCGAGCTCCTCCCGATCTTCCCGGCGCCAATCTTCCCGGCGCCAATCTTGCCGGGTACCGTATCCTGCCTCCGCAAGTTGGACTCCCCTGGCTCCGTCTTCCAGCGTGCAGGTCCTCTGTCCGTCCTCCCCCACGTGGCGCCGGACTTTCTCCTACAGGACCTTGAAGCCGTTGTCGAAGACGGCGTTGTCGGAAACATTCTCCCAATTCCTGAAGAGGTTCCGGGTCTGCGGTTCATCGGGATTCGAGACCGGCTTGGGAAGGATTAACCCGGAGGTGGCTGAAACATTTGTGCGGCGTGGCCACGGCCGAGCCTTTGGTACGGTCGATTGGCCCGGTACGCATCCGGGTTGCCGCCCGTGCGCGTCGGGACGTTCAATCCCGTCTTGGCGAGACCCGAAGTTGTGCGCCCACTCCATCGGACAGTACGGCCACCAAGGAGCGGATCAACGGCGACTTGCGGGTCGCGGATCTTTGCGGGCGACGGCTGAAGGGGAAAGCGGCCTCGCTGGCCGCCATGCAATTGACGGTCGCCGCCGGCATGCGGCAACCGTCAGTCAGAGCGTCTCCGCGGCCATAGTCCATCGATGCGCGTGACGACAAACAGCGCAAGCGCGGCGACCACGATCGAGGGGCCGGATGGCGTATCCAGTTCCGCCGAAGCAAGCAGGCCTCCACCGACCGAGAGAACGCCGACGATCGAAGCGCCGACAGCCATCCTCTCGGGGCTGGAGGCGAAGCGTCGGGCCGTCGCCGCAGGGATCACCAGCAGCGCGACGATGAGCAGGATTCCGACGACCTTGATCGAGGCGGCGATGACGGCCGCCACCAAAAGCCCGAACACCAGGCGCGTTCGCTCCGGCCGCAGACCGGCCACGGCCGCGAGATCGGGATTGACGGTTACCGCCAGGAGCGGGCGCCATATCCATAGCAGAACGCCCAATGCGATCGCTCCGCCACCCCAGATCAAGGCCAGATCCAGGCGGGAGACAGCAAGAATGTCGCCGAAGAGCAGCGAGTGCAGGTCCATGCGCATCTGGGGAAAAAAGGACAGGATCACAAGGCCGAGCGCAATGCCCCCGTGGGCGAGCAGTCCCAACAGGGTATCGGTCGGGAGCGAATCGTGCCGCTCAAGGTGGAACATCACGAACACGATGGCCACGGCCGTCGCGAAGATGCCGATCACCAGATGGACCCCCAGCAGAATCGCAAGGGCAACTCCAAGGAACGCGGAATGCGCGATCGTCTCGCCGAAATAGGCGAGTCTGCGCCACACGACAAAGCATCCCGTAGGCCCCGTCAAGATCGCCAGTCCGATTCCGGCGAGAAGCGCCCGAATGAGAAAATCATCAAGCATGGGTCAATTCCCTCAACCTCAAGCTGTTTCCTGGTGGCCCTCTGCGGACCCTGCACTTCCGGCGGTGGCCCTTGCGTCGTCATCGTGCTCGTGCGGCACGAGCACACAAAAGTCGTCGCCAGCCTCCATTGCCAGCCGAAGATCATGGGAAATCAGCAGAACTCCACAGTTCAGGTCGCGGCGAAATCGCTCAATCAGTTCATGCAGCGCCTTCGCTCCGGCGATGTCCACACTCTGGTTCGGTTCGTCAAGGATCAGGAGGTCGGGACGGTTGATCAGTGCGCGGGCGAGCAACAGCCGCTGAAACTCGCCGCCGGAGAGGGTCGCGATGGGGGGATCACCGAGGCGCTCCAGCCCCACGGCGGACAATGCGTCGTCGATATCGCGAGCCGGAAATTTTCGGGTCAGGGTCATGAGGCGGCGCAGTGTGAGGGGCAGGAAGGGGCTGATCGCCAGGCGTTGCGGGACGTACCCAATTCGCAGGCCGGGAAGGCGTTCCGCGGTTCCTTCGCTGACTTCGATCAGTCCGAGAATGGCCTTGGCGCAAGTTGACTTTCCAGCACCGTTTGCGCCGATCAGGAACACCAACTTGCCGCGGTCCACCCTGAGGTCGACATTTCGGATCACCCAGCGATTGCCACGATGGACACCAATTCCCCGGGCCCGAATGAGAGGGCCGGATTCATGGAGTTGGGCACTACTGGAGTTCATGTCCTGCGTCCTGGCATTCCTTCTCCGGTGCCGGTCTGATCTGCAGGCTTCTCTCGGACGGCGGGACTTCGCGGACCGGCCGGCGTGACCCTGCCGGTCGATCGCGGCGCAACCCGATATCGGCTTCACGACTCGAGCGTTACATTGCCAAACGCATTTCGACCTGCGGGCAAATGAGGCACACTTCCCCGTCGCCTCAAAGTATCCGTTTTCTCGCAGTAGTCCAATGCATCGCCAGACAGCGCGTCGGGAGTTGCGCCGGCGTTGTTTCCCGGATGTATTGGCCGTTGGAGGCCCTCCTGTACCGGACTATTCCGGTACGGTTCCAGGGGCTTCTGTTGCAAGCACGCTGTTGCCGAGGGGGCTGCTTCCTGGGAGGCGGATTCGGCGTAGGGTGGTGGCGGGCGGCGAGCGACATCTCCAGCTTTTCCCGCCACAGAATGTAGTGAAGGACGTCCAGGGCTTGCCGGGCGGCGCCCGCATCCTCTCGGATCGCCTTGCTCTCGGCAGCGGCGGCAGCGGTTTTTCGCTCCGCTTCGCCTCTAGCCCGCCCGATTTCGTAGGTCGCGTTGCCAGGCGTGCGGGAAACCAGTGACTCGGTGAGGCGCTGGGCGTTGACGAGGGTGATATCGCGGTCGTACTGCGAACTCGAGACCTCCTGGAACGCGCTCATGGAGTGGCCAACGGGGTCCACCGAAGGCAGGCTCGCCATGACGGTCTCGCTGGCGTGGAGCAGCGCGCGGTCCACGTCCAGCAGCTCGTCCAACGTCCAGCCCGCCACATGCCTGTGCAGTTCCTTGCGGACATTGTCGCCGATCACCTGCTCCGGGACCGCTACCCGATTATGGTAGGTGTAGATGTCCCTGATCCAGTACTACACGTTCCGCAACATCGACATGAGATTGACGTCGCCCGTGAGATATTCTCCTGCCCCGCCGCTTGTGACCGACTTCACTTCCCGCACCGGCCGCCTGTCCGCCTGAACGAAGGGCCAGGGCACGAGATCGTGCAGGCCCGGCGGCAGTTCGCGCCAGACGGCGGCGCCGAAGAGGTGCCCGTAGCCGACCTCGCCGGGACGCACGACCACGAAGCCGCTCAGCAGGAACGCGCCGCCACGGGGAACAGGGCGACGCCTGCCCCGGCAGGCGTGCGCGGGTAGAGCAGGCCCATAACGGAAGCGTTGCGGATCTCCCGCATCCACCGCCCTGCAAAGGGTTCCAATAGCGGACGAAGGCTGGAGAACAGGTCCTGGTAACCGATCCCGAATGCCCTGGTCCGGAAACGCCGGAACACGAGTGTAACGAGACCTGGGGCGCCAGCCCACTGCGGAATCATCAACGCCGGCAAGTCGGACGCATCCAGGTTCACCGAAATCGAGAGGCCGAAGGCAATCATCAGCGTCGCAGCATCGAACCTCGCAACGCGATGCCTCGGTCATGAAGCCACAGCGCCCGAGCCTCGAACGGGTTCTGTACTGCGAACCGGGCAGGAGGCCGTGCGCCTCCGCGTAAGCGCCGAGCGATCGGTCGGGCTCGCGTCAGGCGCGAAGATCGTCCAGCCATGACTGGTCACGCGCGCTCTTGGTAAACCCGGAACTGCGCGTCATCACGGCGGGAAACGTCAATACCCAGGTGGTGGCGTGAAGCGGTAGTAGCCTTCCTCAATCAGCCCCGCCATGTGCAGGCAGGTCAGATCGTCGTATTGGCGTCCAACGATCTGGATGCCGACCGGCAGGCCGTCCGCCAGTCCGATCGGCGCGACCGTCGACGGAAGATAGTACCCGCAGGTATAGCCGGCCCAGAAGACCTGATCGACGACCGGCTGGATCTTGCCGTTGACGGTGATTGTCCGGTCATGGCGCTCGCCCGTCTGGTCGTGCGGGAAGGCCGGCGAGGATGCGGCGGGGCAGAGCAGCAGATCGTAGGTCTCGAACCACTCTTCCCAACCGGCCATTAACTCGTAGCGACGCTCGTTCCACCTGAGCCAGTCTCGGTGCAGCATGGTCTGGGCTTCGAGCATCCGGCGGCGGTAGGCGATCGCGTGCGCCGGTAGGCAGCGCAAATCCTCGCGTGCCTGCCCAATCATCTCGTCGCTCATCCGCTTGGATGTCGCGGCGCGCAGCAGCATCGTGTAGACCTGCATCGCCTCTGCGGTGGTGAAGTCCGGCATCGCACCAATCTCTACGGTCGCGCCTTCGCCCTCCAGCCAGCGGGCGAGCGCTGCGATGGCGTCTTGATACGATTGCTCCACCTCCGCCTGTGGATCGCTCAGCAGAACTCCGACGCGATAGCTTCTCAGGCTTTGCTTGCGCGGCCCCGGCAGTGTCAGCCGCCATCCCCGTGCCGCGGGTCCGTCGGCACCGGCCAGGAGGTCGACGGCCAGCTTCAGGTCCGCCGCCGACCGGGCCAGGGGGCCGACGACAGCGATGTCGGTGGGCGCATGGTCTCCCGGCAACGACTGGCCGCGGCCCGAGACGATCTCCCAGGTCGGCTTGTGACCGAATACACCGCAATAGTGCGCCGGGTTGCGGATCGAGGCGCCGATATCCGAGCCGGCGTCCAACCCGGTCAGACCCGCGGCCAGCGCCGCCGCCGACCCTCCGGAGGATCCGCCGGGCCTTCGGGTCAGATTCCACGGGTTGTTGCAGGTGCCATGAATCGAATTGAAGCTTTGCCAGTCTGCCAGCAGGAAGGGGACATTCGTCTTGCCGAAGACCACGGCGCCGGCGGCACGGTACTTCTCGACTACGGCCGAGTCCGTGTCTGCGATGTTGTTGCTGTATCCCGGAACGCCCCAGGTCGTGGGCGACCCCGCCAAGTCGAAGCTTTCCTTTGTGGTCATCGGCAGGCCGTCCAGAGGGCCGGTGGCCTCCCCCGCCGCGCGGCGCCCGTCCGACGCGTCGGCTTCCGCGCGCGCGCGGTCTGCGTCCTGCCAGATGATGGCGTTGATCGCCGGATTGTGCTGCTCGACGCGGTCGAGGAAGTGGTCGAGCAACTCCCGCGCGCCGACCTCCCGCGCATCGAGCAGCGACATGAGCCCGGTGGCCGACTCGAAGTGGATTTTGGACATCTTGCCCTCCTCGTTCTCAGGCGACATCCGCACCCGTGGTCGACGTTCTTGACAACGTGCTGTGCCCCAAAGCTGACCTCCAGGCCGACGATGTCTCGCGCTCGCGAGTAGCGGACCGATGTCGATGACAAGCTCGGAGAGAAAGCTCAGAACGATGGAGAATAGCACGACGATCTGGAACTGACTTGCGTCCGACGAGTTGCAGTCGCCCATCATGACGCCCGCGGGGCACCTGACATACGGCCAGTTCTCCCCCAAGGCCTTCACGATGAAGTCATGGTGGCCGAGTGAAATCCGATCGAACCGTTCGCCGTCGTCCGGTCCGATCCGGTCCCGGATCGCCCAGTTGAAGTTCCGCTCGTCCGCCGCGGGACAGAGCGGCTCGAGTCTGATGCGCGCATCAGCAGTCTTTAGCCACCGCGTTGCGGTTACGGCTTGATGGTAGCGCCGTTCCCCCCATGCACCGACCTCGCGACAGAAGGTTGCACGATCGGGGATCCGTCGCGACGGGCACCCCCGGTTGAGGACGCTGAGTTCGCTCTCCGCGAGGTTCAGCCAACTGCCGTGCTTCGGAGCAAGTCGCATTCCAGACGCTCCACCACGCGACGGGCTTCGGCGGGCTCGAATATTTCGTAGCGCGAGGCCATCGAATGGATATCAGGTTGTCCATCACCACGAAGTTTCTAGTGCCAGGGAAGACGGCGTCCACCAGTTTCCGGATCAGGTACGCCCAGTCGCGCCGTGTTCGGCGATCGGTCACGTTTACCCATCGCTGGCCGAGTAGCAGCGCGAACACCATGAGCAGGTTGGCGACACCGTCGCGCTCGCAATCGAAGTCCTCTTGGGCAGTCTGCCCGGGCTTAGCCGAGGGAGGACACCGGGTCTGCTTCGTTTGCTGCCTGGAAGTTTCGTCGAGAAAAACGAGTACATGGTCGTCGTCATACTCCCGGTGATCTGCCTCCAGCACGTCCTACACGGCGCAGACAAGATCCGCGTAGGCCTTTGGTGGATGCACCAGCACTTCTCGAGCCGTGGCTTCACATCGTTGATTTCAGCGTGTTCCGAGTCGTCGCCTTACCTATGCTGTTCCAAGATCTGGGATTCAACAAGCTTCCGTTGCAGCAGCCCCGACTTCCAGCGCATGTCCCGCAGGCGGGTCCGAACGGGCCAGCGCAACCAGCTTCCGTTCCCCGTCCAGTTTCCGCGACTAGCGGTACACCTGCTTGCGCAGCTCTAGCGCCGCCCCGATCCCTTCCAGCACGTACTGCTTGCGCACACACTCCACCGTCGCCCGACCCACGCCGAAGACCGATGCGATGTCCGCATCCGACAGCCCCACCGCCGCCGCCACCCCGGTCTTCATCCGCAAGAAGCAGAATGCGCGTGCCGGCGCCTTTTCGCCGCCGCGTCGCCCCGCACAAGCGCTGCCGGTCCGTGCGCGCTCCTCCGAAAGAGACACCCGGTGCTGTTTCCTGCATTTCCGTTCCACAACCAGCCTCCAACGCCTGTCTCGCTCGTCAGGAAAGGGCGGCGCCGAGGAATAGCCTGCTTGTTGTTGCTTGTTCCCACCGTAATATTGCAGCAGGAACGCTATGCAGGTGTGAGATGGCAGAAAATCTGGCCCGGCACGTCCATCAGATCAAACGGGGCAGGATACTCGAGGTCCGAAATGCCAAGACGCAGCATACGCCGCAAAGGGCCGACACTCGAAAACGCCGCGGAACTGATCGAAGAGGGGCTCCGGTGTTATGAAGAAGGCGACAAGCAGGGAGCGGAAAGCAAACTCCGTGCCGCGTGTGAAATCGGGCCGTCGGTGCCGCAGACGCATTACAACCTCGGCTACTTCTATAGCCTGGAGGAACGTTGGCATGAAGCCGAAAAGGCACTGAGAAAGGCCATCGAACATCAACCCGACTATTCCCGCGCACTATTTGCGCTCGCCGGCGTTTACATGGAATTGGGTCGACTGGACAGAGCGCAAGAATGTTTTCTGACCACCGAACGCCTGACACCGAACGACCTCGACATCCAGCTCAATCTCGGAATTCTTGCCGTCCGGGTTGGGCATCCTGAAGAAGCACTCGACCATCTGGACAGCTGCATCCGGGCTGAACACAAAACCGACACCGCACGCTTCCACCGTGCCGTTGCTCTGCAGGATCTGGGGCGCCTGGACGAGGCGCTGGATCTCTACCGGACACTGGTAGCAGGAAACAACCCGGACTGGCGGCAGCCGATCCTCAATGCGATTGTGACGCGGCCGAAGGGCAGGTTTCCACTAAGCCAGTCAAAGCTTGCCGAGATGCTCGGGCTCTAGCTTCGAGCGCGGTAATGGCGCCGGTAGCCACCAGCCTCGTCAGCTATCGCGTCGTGTGTTTCCCGCTGAATATCCGCATGTTCACCGCGGAGGGTCTCGAACACCAGCTCGGTCGCTCCGCGCGGCAGAACAAAACACTGGGCGACCGGGGTACCACGATGCAGGGTCCCCGCAAACGCGTGGTCTGTCCATTGAGCCGGGAAATGAACAAAACCATGGTCGTAGCTATCGCAATCCACGATACCGGCTACGGTGCGAAAGGGCAGATCCGGTCGATTCAGTGGATGGGTCACGAGCAGGGAATGCTCGCACGGCGTCTCAATGGTCCAGAAGTTGTTGAATTTCACCGCCAGGGCATCGCCGTCGGCGAGGGGTGTGCCGGCAAGCTGCTCACTCAGGTGAAATGAAATCGGCGCACGGCTGATTCGGCTCCGTGGGAGCGGCGGCAAATCCCAGCTCCATGAGAAGTCCGAATTCGTCACTGTCACGTCAGCAGCAAGCGGCATCAAGAAACCACGGGACAGTGCGTCAATGAATGGCAAACAGTGCTTTGCGGTGCGCACCTCCGAACCGAGGATGTCACTGTGTACCCGCGCCGGCATGGACCTGAGCCATTCCGGTAATGCGTCCACGGCCAGAGCAGGTCTCGGAAGCAGTGCCTCCCATTCCGGAAAACAGCGGAAAACTACCTTCACTCGTGCATCCCTATCTGGCAGCTTTCATTTCCCACTGCTTCCGCAATGTGTAAATCACCGAGAAAATGACGGTGACCGCAACGAAAATGACCCCCAACGCGTTGATCACAGGCGTGTGTGCCTTGCGGGCCTGGGCTGCAATTTCCGTGGTGAGTGTGCACGATCCGCCGATGGAGAACACGGTGGTGTTGTAGTTCTCGAAGGACATCAGGAACGCCAGCCCAGCGCTTGTGAGAATGGCAGGCACCAGGAACGGCAAGGTCACACGACGGAACAGGAAGAACGATGAAGCTCCGAGATCAAGTGCAGCCTCTTCCTGGAAACGATCCTGTCGCTGAAGCCGGGCCATGATGATCAGCATCGGGAACGACGCAATGAAGGTGGTCTGCGCGATTACTGTCGTGATGAGATCAGCGGCGACGTCAAAGTTGCGCCAGAACACGATGGTAGCGATGCCAAGTACGATTCCCGGCGTCAATATGGGGGAGATCAAGAATGCATAGAGCAGGTTTGTCGCCCGCCCTGTGAGTCTGGTGAGCAGAATGGCGGCCGACAACCCGAGCAACACCGACGCCGGCACGACGAACAAGGCGATGCGGAAAGAGTTCTGCAGACAACCGATCAGGCGACGCTCTTCGAAAAGGCGGGGAAACCAGGCGAGCGTCAGTTCCTGCCAGTTTGTCACCGACGGTGGTGATGTACTGTTAAACGCTGCCAGAACCAGGAGGACAAGCGGCAGAAACATGAACATCACGAACAAGCCGATGAAGACGTTCAGAACGAGGCCGCCCACGTCAGTTGTCTCGATCTTCATTGTGCCAACTGCCTGAGCCTAACACCGAAAATCGCCATGACGATCAATATGAACAGGATGCAGATGAGCAACAGCGTAAAGGAGTAGGCCGACCCCAGATTCCAGTTTGACGATTCAAAGAACTTGTCGTAGATGAGCTGTGTGAACCACTTGGGCTGAAGTCCGCGAGTAATGATATGCGGCACCGAGAACGACCCTGCTGCCAGCATGAATGTCATGATGCATCCAACTGCGATGCCGGGTTTCGAGTGCGGAATTATGACGCGCCAATGGATACGCCACGTTCTGGCCCCGAGGTCCTGGGCCGCCTCGACCTGATTTGGATCCAGCGTGGCCATGGTATTGTAAATGGGAAACACCATGAACAGAATGTAGGTGTAGACCAACACCACCAGCACCGTCCCCGGGAATCGATACCAGACGATAAGGTCGTCGCCCGCAAACGTGGAATAACCGACAATGGTCAGGAATGTATTCAAGAGACCATGCAGGTCGAACACCGTCAGCCAGGCATAGATGCGCATCAGTTCGTTGACCGCATAGGGAACAAACAGCGCGGTGAACAGAATCGCGGTTTTCACGGGTCCAGACCGTAGCGCTACGGCATACGCTACCGGATAGCATGCAGCCAGCGCGATCAGGGTGACGGTCAGGGCAAAGGCCACGGTCTTGGTCAGGGTCCATGCGTGCAGTCCCGTCATTGCGGTATAGTTTTTGACGGAATAGGGGAACTTCTGGGCTTTGATCTCAGCGAGGTTCTGCTCCTCGATGAGCAACAATTGAATTTGATCCTCAATTTCTCGCAGTTGTCGTTCCAACCGGAGCTTGTCCTCTTCCCCGAATTCCTCGCAGCTCGACTCGTCGGTCATCATGGGATTGACCATGCCCATGGTGTTGCAGGCCGGGCCGTTCTCCAGATCGTATTCCCTGACTCCCTTCTCGCGATACAAAACGTCCAGGTCGTTGACGATTTGCGTCAAGCGATCGCTACGTTCCTCAAAGCGAAGACTGAGCTCGATCATGAAGAATTGGGGTGCGACGATGAGGATGGTCAGCCACAACGCTACGCAGGCCGAAAAGAACGTGGCCAGAGGCCAGCCATAGACCTCAAACAGTTGCTTCATCGTTCTGGCGTCCGGTATCGGCGAGCTCCCCGCTAGCCATCACGATCGCATCACCCGCAGAAAAACCTAGATGAATCACACGATTGTGGTCGATCCCCGCATCTGCGGCCTTGGTCAAATGGGCCACGAACGACTGCTTTCCCGAAGAGAACACCCAATTCACGAATGCGCCTTCCATGTCGCGGCGGAAGGGCTTCACCGCCAAACGATTGTCCGACTGCGACTCATCGCTGATCTTCAATGCCTCGGGGCGCACGAACAGCATGGCGTCGACACCGGCCGATAGCTCTGGAGCCGCTCTTCCGCGCAAGATGCCGAATTCGGAGTCGAGCACTGCGATGCCATTGTCTATCGCTGCCACCCGCCCCCTCAGGATGTTGTTCTCGCCAACGAAGCTCGCGACAAACGGTGAACTCGGATTGTCATAAATGCGATCGCTGGAATCGATCTGTTCCATGCGGCCGTGATTCATGACTGCCACGCGATCCGACATCGTGAGTGCCTCGCCCTGGTCGTGGGTGATGTAGATGAAGGTAACGCCCGTGATGCGTTGTATTTGCCTGAGTTCCGCCCGCATGTGCTGGCGGAGCTTGAGATCAAGAGCGGACAGGGGCTCATCAAGCAGAAGCACTGACGGTTCAACCGCCAGGGCACGGGCTACCGCAACGCGTTGCCGTTGCCCACCGGACAGCTCAGCCGGTTTCTTCATCTCCTCGCCATTCAACGCAACGAGGTCAATCAGCTCCAGGGCACGTTTGCGCCGCTCGGTCTTCCGAACACCCCGTGCTTCGAGCCCGAAAGCGACGTTCTCCCACACGGTCATGTATGGAAAGAGCGCCAAATTCTGGAAGATCAACGCGGTGGGCCGATAATTCGCCCGCACCCCGGTCATGACATCTTCACCGATACGGATACTTCCGCCAGCGGGGCTGAGAAAACCCGAGATCATGCGCAGGATGGTCGTCTTGCCGCAGCCCGAGGGGCCGAGGATGGAGAAAAACTCCCCCGCGTTGACCACGAGGTCCGTCGGATGTACGGCGGTAAATCCGCCGAACTTTGCGGATACCTGTTCGAGGACTACTTCTTTGCCATGCATTGCCCGGATTCTACATGCATGCCGTCGTTCCCGTCTTTCGGGGGAATCCAATTCGTTGAACCTGGAGACGGGGCCGCCCCGTAGAGGACGGCCCCACCACGCTCATAATAACTCGGTGATCAAGCGTTGCTGATCATCTCTACGAATTCCTGACGCATGGGAGCGAACCACGGAGTGTCGGCTTGCCACCACCACATGTTGTTCAACACCTCAGGTGTATAGACTTCCCCGAATTGGCGTTTGAAGGTTTCCGAGGTGAACTCCGATGAGCCGGCGACCGCGGAGTTGTAGCCGGTCTTGTTGGAGAACGTTGCGCCGACGTCCGGGGACAAGATGTAGTTGATGAACTCGTACGCCGCGTCGATGTTTTCGGCGCCCGACAAGATGCCTACGGAGTCGAGCCATGTGATGATGCCTTCCTTGGGCGCCCGGTACTTGTAAGCCGGGTCCTCCTGGCCGAGCAACAGGCCGGTGGTGTCCCAGGTCTGCCCGATCACGACTCCGGCATCCTTGAAGGCGGACGTAGCCTCGGTGGCATTGTTCCAGAAGGCGCCGAACCAGTCCTTGCGCTCGATGATCCAGTCCGTGACCTCGGACCACACCCGCCGCGCATCCTGTTCGGACTTGTAGACGTCGAGCATGCGATTCGAATTCACTACGCCGATGGAATCCAGGTACAGCCCCGTGCCCATGATTACGGACTTCTGCCGGAAGGCGACCTTTCCCTTGACCTCCGGCCGCCACAGATCGCCGAAAGAGACTTCGCTGTCCTTCAGGTCCAGATCATTGGAGTTGAAGGTGATGCCCTCGGTTCCCCAGTCGTACGGAATCAGATAGCGATCGCCTCGATACACGGCGCCGAGTTGAATCGAATCACGCAAGAACGAAGGGATGATGGCCTTGAGATTGGCCCGTGTTTCGTCGATGGGCGCCAACCAGATACCACCTGGTGCATTGGGGTCTTCGTAGTTGCTCCGGTTGGTGATGGATGGGAAGATTACATCCCAGCCTTTACCTCCAGCCGCCTTGGTCTTTTGCTCGGCTTCATCGTTGGATCCGAAAGTGGTGAGATTCACCGTAATCCCGGTCGTCTCCTCGAAGCCACTGACCATGTCCTCGTTGACGTAGTCCACCCAGGCCAGAACCTTGACTTCCCCTGATGCCGCGAGTGCCCGTGAATTGATGATCGCGGGTCCAGTCGCCGCAACCGCGGCAACCGCGGCGGACTTCTTGATAAACGAGCGCCGCGATACGCTATGTGAGATTTTCGACTTGTCATTCATATGATTTTTCCTCAACAATGGTCTTGTAGTTTCGCCGATTGTTCCCGGCCCCAGAAGTCTGCGTTGCAGAAGTTCCGGAGGCGGGCAGGCTGGGCGATGCGGCGATGGGTTCGGCGGTCGGACCGGAGCCCGGGAACCGGAGTGTCGCTTGATTTCGACATGGAAATTCGATCCGAAGAGCCCCGAGGGCAACATGTTCGTGTTTCGTAAGCGGTCATGGCGTTTCCGCATGCCGAGCCCGCAAGAACTCAACAGCCGAAGCCTCTCGTCAGCAAGTCGCCAGTTCAAGTACTGGATTGATCTTCGGCGACAGGCACTATCGCGACTCTTGCCCCGTACCTTACTCTTGCCCGGCACTGCTTGTCAATCTCCAGATGTTGAATCGATTCATCGCCGGATCCTGGCGCGCCCGTGTTCCCCATTTGGGGAACCGCCGACAACTTCACCGGGAAAGCCGAGCGTGCTGGAACGGGTGGGCCGGATCCGGGAGCGCTTCGCAACGGCGTCCAGACGCTACGACGTTCAGGTGGAGCGGGACCCGGCGCCCGCAAGAAGGCCCCAGGGCCCAACGTGCGGGCGGTCCGCTTCGTCGCCAGGCCCTCCCATGGCGAGGTCGGCGCAGGCGCGTATCTGCTGCGCACCCGCCGCACCGACTGGAGGCTGCAGGAGGTCGCGGAGCAATCCCTGCAGATCACGGAAGTGGAGGCCGTATCGCGCTCCCTGAAGAGTGACCTCGGCCTTCGACCGATCTGGTACCGGGATGACGGGCAGATCTGCGCACACCTGTTCGACGCCTTGTTGGCCTGCCAGGCCGTCCTTGCAGGCTCTTCTCCAATATGGGGATGTGGATCCACCCGTCTCCCGCTGCCAGGCGCAGCTTCCGGGATTGCACTCGTCCGCGCCACGCTGTCCCCAGGGCACGCGATCCGCGGCAGGACGAGCGGGGCCTCGTCGGGGGAATGCCTCGGTCGGAGGGCCCGCGTAGCCCTGCTTTCCAGGGTCCGGAGCATCAGCGCCATTGCCGAACTCCCGGCCGCCCATTCCAGGCCGACCTTCCAATCCCCGGGTGACTCCGGTATCTCTTGTCGGGTGAACGCTACGGGCCGCCAGGACTTCAGCGAATACCGTGATTGGCATCGTATGGCACGGGAATTGGCGTCATGAGGGAGACAGTAGAATGACGGTTCTCTCCGGTGGATTGCTCGCCCTCGCGGTCGCCCTTTTCTGGCTGGCGCCAGCGCGAAGCGAGGATTGCGCGCCCACGCGCAGTGATTCCCTCGGGCCGTATTACGTTTCCGGGACACCGGTGCTGGAATCCCTGAACCGCTTCAACGAGCCAGGCGAGCCGATGCGCATCACGGGTGAGATCCGCAGCAGCGAGCCGCCCCATCACCCGCTGCCGGGAGCCCGTGTGGAAATCTGGCAGACCGACGGAAAGGGCCGGTACCATCCGGCGGGAAATGGCGACTTCGCGGACTACAAGGATCGCGACATCGACATGCGCGGCACGGTCATTGCCGACGACAAGGGGCAATTTTCGGTCTTGTCGCTGGTGCCGGACGACTACGGATCCCGGCCGCCTCATATCCATTACCGAATCAGCGCACCGAAACATCGAACCCTTGTGACGCAGCACTATCCAGGTACCAGCCGCGCCCGTGACCCCTGCCGTTCGGCCCCGGTGGACCGCAGTCTCGACGTCGCACATTTCCCGGCGCCGACAATCTTTCTCCAGCCAGGTCGGTAGGCCCGGCCCTGCAAACAGCGTTCCCCGGCAATTCGGCAAGCAGAGGCGTACGATCGGCGTCTGCCTCTCCGTTCGGCAATCGCCGAAATCTCCGCCCTCGCCCAAATATCAGCCGGTTGCCGTTCGCCCCCGGGAGCGCTCAGAGATCGGTCTGAACCTCGACTGCGCGACCGAGGCGGCCGGATTCCTCCGCAGCAAGGGCGAAGCGCAGCACCTGGCGCGCGTCCGCGGCGCTCAGGGATGCCTGGCTCTCATCCGCGAGGCAATCGAGAAAGTGCCTGGTCGCATGTACGAAGCTTTGCTCCCAACCGGTCGCCATCTCCGCGTAGGGCGTGATCGAGCCGTCGCGGTACAGAACCACCGGTGGCGTATCCCCGAGCCGCCCGTGCCCGCCATTGATCCACAAGACTCCCTTGGTGCCGGTGATTTCGACGCGGTCGTCCTGGGCGTAGTACCGGGTGGCAATCTCCAACTCCGGCGAATAGACAACCTCCAGGTTGCCGATCCGGTTTCCGGGGAACCGGAAGGAGACGATGGACGGCGCATCCAGGAGCTTGCCGTCGGCAGTTCGCGTGCTTCCAAGGAACGCATGCACCGACTCGGGATTGCCCATGAAGTGCCACGCCAGCGCGAACTTGTGGTGCCCGTCGTCGAAGACCAGGGGTCCGCCTCCGGATTCCGCCCGGTTCTGCCGCCATCGCGTCGCTCCGGAGGGCACCGCCCAGGCAGTCTGGCTGACGCCGGAATTGCTCTTGATGCGGATTGACAGCGGGGTCCCGACAGCGCCCTCATCGACCAGCTTCCGCGCCCTGGCCACCGGCGGGTAGAAGATGAAATTCTCGAAGACGCGGAACGGTAGCCCGGAAGCGGCGACGGCCTCGACGAGCCGGTCGGCCTCCTCGACCGAAGTGCACATGGGCTTCTGCAGGGAAACGATCTTTCCGGCGCCAATGGCCTTCAGAGCGACCGGCAGATGCAGGTGGTGCGGGAGCAGGATCTCCACCATGTCGATGTCGCCCCGGGCAAGAAGCTCGTCCGAATCCTCGAAGATCCGCGCCTCCTCGAGCCCCCAGGCAGCGGACCTCCTCTGCGCAAGCGCAGGATCCCGGTCGCAAAGCGCGACGATTCGGGCGCGCGGATTCCGGTTGTATTCGATGGCGTGCAGATCCGAAATCCTTCCCGCGCCAATGAATCCGACCCGAAGCTGCGCACTGGTCATGCGGCGCTCTCCCCTTGCGGCCCCCGCACCTGCGCCAGAATGATCCCGCCCAGTTCCTTGAGCCTGCGATCATCAATTCGCACGGCAGGACCCGACACGCTCAGTGCGGCGATCATCCGGTGCCGCTGATCCCGGATCGGGACGCCAACGCAACGGATACCGATTGCGAATTCCTCGATGTCGACCGCATATCCGCGCTTGCGGGTCCGTTCGATTTCCCGGACCAGCTCGTCCTCGGTGGTCTTGGTCGCCGGCGTATAGGATTTCAGGGGCCTGCCCGCTTCCGCCCCGCCGAAGGCAAGGAAGGCCTTTCCGAGGGCGGTGCAGTGCAGCGGAGCCAGAGCGCCGACCGGGTGATCGACCTTCAGTTGCGAGGATGAGTCGACCTTGTCGATGTACCACACACGGGACTCCACGCGAACAGCCAAATGGGCGCACTCGCCGGTGCGACCCACCACTGCCTCGAGAACCGGGCGCCAGGTTTCCTTGCAAGCAACGATCTCCTCGAGGGAGTGCTGGCTTCCGGCAGGCTGATGATACTTCCCGGCGCTCAGGTAGCGCCGATTGACGTCCTGCACCGCGTATCCTGCCGCGACCAGCGTCCGCAGCAGGTGTGATGCGTTCGACTTGTCGACGCCAAGAGCCGTAGCGACATCCGTCAGCCGGACTGGCCCACCCTGCGTCTCCATGTAATCCAGCGCCTGCAGACCTCGATTCAATGTTTGCAGAATTCGCACCGCTGGCAGCCCCTTCGGTTGGAATGCACGCAAAACATGCTCGCTCGCGAGCGAGATTATACAACATAATCAAACTGTAGGCCCGCAGGATTGAGTTTGAAGCAACATTGACAACATTCTCAAACTTTGCGATTGTTTTTCATTCGCCTTGCCTCCCTGGCACGGCCCGTCGCCGGTTCCGTGCATCAGCGCTTCGCAGGGCCACGCAAACCGAACGGAGGATCTGATGTCCACACTATCCAGATGTCGCCTGCTCGCCGCCGCAGCTTGTGTTCCCATGCTGCTCGCGGCAGCGCCATCCTGGTCGCAGAGCGACGTCTCAATTAGCCATTACTTTACGGGAGAACTCGGCAAGAAGGCTTTCGACGAGCAGGTTGCGAAGTTCGAGGCCGCCACGGATTTCACAATCAAGGACAGCCCGGTCGGTCATGAGGACTTCAAGGCCGGAATTCTCGTGCGCGCCGCCGGCGACAGCCTTCCGGACGTGTTCAGCTATTGGGCGGGGGCCCGCGTGCAGTTCGTCGTCGATTCAGGCGACCTTCATCCCATCGACGAGATGTGGAACCGGGAAGGCCTGGACGACGTCGTCGCGAAGTCGGTCGCCGACAGCGCGACCATGTACGACGGAAACCGCTATCTGGTGCCGCTGAACTACCACTATTCCGGAATGTTCTACAACACGAAGGTGTTCGCGGATGCCGGCGTCATGGACATGCCTGCCACATGGGACGGCTTCCTTGCCCTTTGCGAGAAGCTCAAGGGAATGGGCATCACACCCATCGCGCTCGGTTCCATGAACAAGTGGCCGGCGCAATTCTGGTTCGACTACCTGCTCCTCAACACGGCCGGACCGGAATATCGGGCCAGCCTGATGAATGGCTCCGCCTCCTACGACGATGACGAGGTCAAGGCGGCGATGGCTCTCTGGCGGGACCTCGTGGACCGTGGCTACTTTGTCCCGAATGCCAATGCCGACAGTTGGACGGACGCTTCCAACCGGGTTGGGAAGGGCGAGGCGGCCATGACCCTGATGGGAACCTGGATCACCGGATACTGGAATGGCCTCGAGTTGATGGCCGGGGACGACTATGACTTCTTCCCGTTCCCGGCGATCGGCAAGGGCTTGCCGGTCTCCGTCGTGGGCCCGGTCGATGGCCTGGTGATTTCCGCAAACGTCCAGAATGCCCCGGGCGCGGAAGCGTTCCTCGCCTTCATGGTGTCTGACACGGACGTGCAGGCCGGCTGGACCAAGGGCCAGGGCGCGCTTTCGGCGAATGTGAACGTCGATCCCATGGAGTACAATTCCGTGATGCAGAAGGCGAACGCCACGGTAGCGGCTGCCGACCATTTTGCGTTCAACTACGATCTCGCCACGCCGCCGCCGGTGGCCGAAGTCGGATTGTCGATGTTCCAGGAATTCATGGATGATCCGTCCAGGGTCGACGACATCCTGTCCAACGCTGCATCGGCCGCGGCGACTGCGTTCAACGAGTAGCCCGGCGTTCCTGACTCCGTCAGACGGGGGCCACGAGGCTGAGCCTCGTGGCCCCCGTCCTACCTGGAGGAACCTGACCTGGAACGCGAGAACCGCTTCTGGCGCGTCGCTCTGCTTGCGCTCCCGCTGGCAGTGCTCGCGGCGCTGGTAGTCTGGCCGCTCCTCAGTTCGTTCCACTACAGCTTCACGAACTGGAACGGGTTCGACTCGCGCTTCGAGTATGTGGGATTCGCCAATTTCGCGAAGATCTACACGGACAAGCTGTTCCTGAACGCGGCGATCAACACGGCGATCTGGATTGCTGCGGCCATCGTGCTGCCCACGCTCCTGGGGCTGGGCCTCGCGCTCCTGATCGACAGCCGGATACCTGGCGGCCCTGTCTTCAAGTCCATCTTCTATCTGCCGATCTGCCTGTCAGCCGTCGTGGTCGGACAGATCTGGGTCTGGATCTACCAGCAGGACTGGGGCCTGCTGAACACGGTCCTCTGGGCCCTCACCGGAGAAAAGCCCGGCTTCGCGTGGCTGGCGAAGCCGGGAACCGCCCTCGGATCCGTCATTGTCGCGTGGTCCTGGCAGCAGACCGGGCTGTCGATGGTCATCTACCTCGCCGGACTCGTATCCATACCGGAGGAGCTGCTCGAAGCCTGCGAGATCGAGGGAGCCACAGCCTGGCAGCGCATCCGGCTGGTTATCATTCCGCTGCTGGCCCCTGCGACCATCGTGGTGATTGCGCTCAGCGTGATCAATTCCCTGAAGGGGTTCGACATCCTCTTCATCATGACCGGCGGTGGACCGTTCCACAGTTCCGACACGCTCGCCATGCACATGTACAACGAATCCTTCCGGAAATACCTGATGGGATACGGGAGCGCGATCTCCGTCGTGTTGTTCCTCATCGCGCTCACCATCATCCGCATCTACTTCCGGCAGCTCCGCAAACTGGACGACCTCCATGTCTGAGCCCGGATTTGCGATGGCGGAAGGCGGCAACGCTTCCACGGAGTCCGGCGCACGGGCATTCCACCCCTGGCGCGCCGCCATCTTCGTCTCGCTGCTCTGCCTCGCGATCCTGTTCCTGGCGCCGACAGCAGGCGTTCTCCTCTCCTCCATCAAGACCACCCGCGACATCGCCTTCGGCGATCTCTGGGTCTTTCCGACAAGCCTCTATCTCGGGAATTTCGTCGAAGTCCTGGGCAATCCCGCCGTCCACCGGTACTTCCTGAACACGGTCCTGGTGACCATCCCGGCAACCGTCGCTTCCATCTCACTCGGAATTCTCGCCGGCTACGTTTTTGCGAAACTGCCCTTCCGGTGGAGCAATCTCCTGTTTCTTGCAATCGTGTCGGGAATGTTCTTTCCGCCGCAGATCATCCTGATTCCGCTCTTCCGACTGTTCAATACCGTCGGACTGATCGACACGCTCTGGCCGATCATCTTCATCCATACGGCGATGGGCATTCCCATTTGCACGCTGCTCATGCGGAATTTCTTTGCCACGGTTCCCACTGCACTCCGGGAAGCCGCCATCCTCGAGGGAGCGAATGAGTGGCAGGTCCTGACCCGGGTCGTGCTTCCGCTCAGCCTTCCGGCACTTGCCGTCCTTGCCACGCTCCAGTTCACCTGGATCTGGAACGACTTCCTCTGGCCGCTGATCTTCACGCAATCGGACGAGAAACGCACGATCATGCTCGGAATCGTCAATCTGAAGGGGCAATACTCCGTCGCCTGGGGCGTGCAGGGTGCCTTGTCGCTGATTGCCAGCCTGCCGACACTGCTCGTCTTCCTGTTCTTCCAGCGGTACTTCATCAAGGGCATGACGATGGGAGCCGTCAAGGGCTAGGCTCGGATCCGGGAAGTGCCAAGGACATCCAATCAGATATCAGGCCCGCGCACTGTCGGCGTGGTGCGGGCCGCCTTGTAGCGGGGAGACGCGCGGCATGGCCTCACTCGTACTGGACGGTGTTGCCAAGTCCTTCGGGGACGTGGAGGCCATCAACGGCGTGGACCTGGAGATCCCGGACGGCGAGTTCATGGTTCTCGTCGGCCCTTCGGGCTGCGGCAAGTCCACCATGCTCCGAATGATCTCGGGGCTGGAGGATGTGACATGCGGACGGATCCTGATCGGCGGACGCGATGTGACGCAGATCGCACCGGCGAAGCGGAACGTGGCCATGGTGTTCCAGTCCTACGCGCTCTTCCCGCATATGACAGTAGCCGAGAACATCGGCTTCGGCCTCGCCCTCGCCAGGACACCGAAGGCGGAGACCGCGCGCCGTGTCGCGGAAGCCGCACGGGTCCTGCAGATCGAAGCGCTGCTCGACCGAAAGCCCCGCCAGCTTTCCGGCGGCCAGCGGCAACGGGTAGCGATTGGCCGTTCCATCATCCGAAATCCGGAAGTGTTCCTGTTCGACGAGCCGCTCTCGAACCTCGACGCCACGCTGCGCATTCGCATGCGTCTGGAAATCGCCCGCCTTCACAAGCAGATCGACACAACGATGGTGTATGTGACCCACGACCAGACGGAGGCAATGACCCTCGCCGACCGGATCGCCGTGTTCCAGTCCGGCCGGATCGAGCAGGTCGGCACGCCCATGGAACTCTATCACGGTCCGGCCAACCGGTTCGTAGCGGGATTCATCGGAGCGCCTGCGATGAACTTCATCCCTGCCCGGATCGTAGTCGGCGGGGAGCGCCGCGAGATTCGAGGCGAGGCGCTGGACATTCCCTTGGGTGATGCCCCGCATGGCGCGGGAGCGGGACCGATCACGCTGGGGATCCGTCCGGAACACATGTCGGTCGTGCCGGAGGGCGAGGGAGACTTCGCCGCGCGAGTCGAGATCATCGAGATGCTTGGCGTCGAGACGCTTGCCTACCTGCAAACCGGGCTGATGGAGGAATCCCTGACCCTGCGCACCCAGCCAGAAACCGGCCTCGCCCGGGGAGACAAGATCGCCGTCCGAGTGGACCGGAGCCGCGTCCACGCGTTCAGGGAAGACGGCAGCGCACTGAGCTAGGCCGGACCGCTTGCCAGCCGGCAGGCTCGGCATCTCCGATCCAAGTCGCGATTATCCGGGGGTACACCCTTCGCGAACGAGAGCGGGCAACCGCGCGGTCAGCTCTGCAAACCGGTCCAGCACCGCCTCGGCACCGAGGGAATCCACCGGGTCCGCAGAATAGCCATAGCGCATCAACACGCAGGGCAGCCCGGCATTGCGCGCCGCCCCGAGATCCGCAGCGCTGTCACCGACCATCACGGACCGCCGCGGCTCGCCGCCAACCGCCTCGATAGTCGCAAGCAGGTGGCGCGGGTCCGGCTTTCGCACCGCCAGCGAGTCCCCCCCGAGAATGGAGCCAAAGTAATCCCCGATTCCGAGCCGACCCAGAAGCCGGATCGCGGGCGCCACGGGCTTGTTGGTGCAGACGCCCAGCAGCCAGCGATCCGCACGCAACCCGTCAAGCGTTTCCACCACGCCGTCGTACAGGCGCGTGTTGTCGTCGATACTGCGATCATAGACCGCGAGAAACCGCGCATAAAGCGCATCCATTTCGCCGTCGGACGGGAGCTGGCGCCCTCCCCGGCGAAAGCCGAGGCGAATAAGCGGCCGTCCGCCCATGCCCGCGGCATTGCGCGTCTCCCGGAATTCCAAGGCCGGCATACCGAGTTCCGAGAGCAGGTGGTTCGCTGCGTTCACGAGGTCCGGCGCGGTGTCCGCCAGCGTCCCGTCCAGATCGAAAATCGCGGCGCAACCCTTCATAAATGCGGCCCCCGAAGGCGTGGGAATGTTGGAAAACCCACTTTCCCGGCAACAATTCGTAGCAGGTATTGAAGCCCCGTCCCCGTGATAGCGCAACCCCTTGTGTACCATCCCCCAGTACTGCCAACCAAGTGTTTCCGATTCTGCTTCATGACACGTCCCCTTGCCGCCGTCGTCCTCGCTGCGGGCGTGTCAACGCGCATGCGCTCCAGCACATCGAAATCCCTGCATCCCGTGGGCGGCAGGCCAATGCTCGCACATGTGCTCGCGGCCTGCGAATCCCTTGAGCCCGAGATCCTGGCCGTCGTGACGCCGGGCGAGGACCATCCGGTGTCGGAATTCGCGCGCTCGTCAGTTTCGACGGTTCACATTGCCGTCCAGGAGCGAGCGGATGGAACCGCGGGGGCCTTTCTGGCTGCGCACGGCGTTCTGGATGGTTTCCCGGGCGATATTCTCGTCGTGTTCGGCGATACGCCCCTTCTCCGGGCAGAGTCGCTGCAAGCGATGCAGGCGCACCGGAGCAAGACATGCGCTTCCGCGGTGATCCTTGCTTTCGAAGCTGCGGATCCGACAGGATACGGCAGAGTCCTGCTGTCCGCGGACGGAACCGTGGAACGCATCGTGGAGCAGAGAGACGCTACGCCGGAGCAGGTTCGTGTCCACCTGTGTGCCGCAGGACCCATCGTGGCGGACGCGGAAGCCCTGCTTCAGGCTGCGCGCGAAGTCGGCACTGACAACGCGGCAGGCGAGCGGTACCTCACCGACATCCCTGCGATACTCAACCGCCGGGGACAGGCCTGCAGGGTCTGGACCGGGACGGAGCACGAAACCCTGGGGGTCAACAGCCGCATGGAACTGAGCGAAGCCGAGCAGGCTTTCCAGGCTCGCGCACGCCTCCGGGCAATGCAGGGAGGCGCAACGCTGGAGGATCCGGGAAGCGTCCGGTTCTCGTTCGACACCGAGCTGGAGTCGGATGTCACGGTGGGCTCGTTCGTTACGTTCGGACCTGGGGTCCGTGTGCGACGGGGCGCCTCCGTCCTCCCGTTCTGTTCGCTCGAGGGGTGCGACATCGGTCCGGGCGCCAGGATCGGACCGCACGCCCGCATCCGCCCGGGCACCGTGATCGGACCGCGCGCCCGTGTCGGGAATTATGTCGAGGTCAAGGCCGCCCAGGTCGGCGATGGCGCCAAGATCAACCACCTTGCCTATGTCGGAGATGCCACGGTGGGACCGGGCGCCAACATTGGCGCCGGCGCCATCACCTGCAATTTCGATGGGGTCCGCAAGTACCGGACCGAGATCGGTGCCGGAGCCTTTGTCGGCTCGAACTGCTGCCTTGTGGCGCCGGTGCGGATCGGAGACCGGGCCTATGTGGGCTCGGGCTCGGTGATCACGCGGGACGTCGAAGCCGATGCCCTCGCCATCGAGCGCGGACAGCAGGTGGAACGGCCTGGCCTGGCCTCCCGCCTGCTTCGCTCCCGGAAACCCGGAGCGTAGCGCGATGTGCGGAATTATTGCGATTTCCGGCGAGGGGAACGTGGTGCCAGGGCTCTTGCGAGGTCTCAAGGCCCTTGACTACCGCGGCTACGACTCGGCCGGACTAGCAGTGGTGACCGAGCGCGCGCTGGCAATCCGGCGGAAGGCGGGCCGCGTCGGGAACCTGGAGGCGTTGCTTCGGACTTCGCCTACCAGCGGTTCCATCGGAATTGCGCACACGCGTTGGGCAACTCACGGAAGGGTCACCGACGGCAACGCCCATCCGCACGCCACCAGCAGGGTTGCGCTGGTCCACAACGGAATCATCGAGAATTACCTGCAGCTTCGGCAAGCGCTTGAGAGCGCTGGGCGGAAATTCGAGACCGAAACGGACACGGAGTGCCTGCTGCATCTGGTTGATGCGGCCCTCGATGATGGCCTGGAGCCTGAGCAAGTGGTGCGTCAGGCACTTGGCCGGATTCGCGGCGCTTATGCGCTTGTCTTCCTGTTTCGCGACGCACCCGGCACGCTGATCACGGCCCGGAACGGCGCGCCAATCGCCATCGGCCAGGCACGGGGCCAGACCTTCATCGCCTCTGACCCGGTCGCCATTTCGCCCTACACGAACGGCGTCCGACACCTCCGGGACGGCGACCTCGCCGTCACCAACGACGGCAATCTCCGGATCATGGGTCCGGAAGGCACCCCGGTCGTACGCATCGTGGCGCAGGTCTCCGCCTGGGATGGCCCTCCTGACCTGGCAGGATACAAGCACCATATGGCGAGAGAAATCCACGAGCAGCCGACAGCCCTCGCCCGCCTGGTGTCGGACAGCGTCACGGCCAATCGATCCGCACCGGTGCCGTTCCCGCTCCCAGCCGCGGATCTCGACAAGACGGTTGACCTCATCGCCTGCGGAACCGCCCACTTCGCAGGCATGATCGGTGAGCGCTGGATTGAGGAGATCGCCCGCATCCGCGCACGTGCCGAGATCGCCTCGGAGTTTCGCTACCGTCCCATGCCCGAATCGGAACGCGCGCTGGCCGTATTCCTGAGCCAGTCCGGAGAGACAGCGGATACGCTCGCCGCGCACCAGCTATGCAGTGATGCGAAGCGCGCCACGGTTGCAATCGTCAACGCCAACGGAAGCACCCTCGACCGTACGGCGGACGCCAGCTTTGACATTCTTTCGGGACGGGAGATCAGCGTAGCATCCACCAAGGCGTTCACCGGCACCCTCGTGGCGCTCCTGCGCCTCGCCTGGACACTCGCCGCAGCACGCGGCGCGATCGATTCCGAGGCGAGTGCCGGCATCGCCGGTGCCCTGTCGGAATTGCCGCGCCTCGTGGCCGAGACCCTCGCGCGGGAAGACTCGATCCGGCAAGCAGCAGCCCGGATTGTGGACGCGCCGCTCGTGCTCTATCTCGGACGCGGCCCGATGCATGTCCTTGCCCTGGAGGGTGCGCTGAAGCTGAAGGAAATCAGTTACATACACGCGGAGGGATTGCCCGCCGGGGAGCTCAAGCACGGACCCATCGCGCTCGTCGACGAAAACGTGCCCGTCGTGGTCCTCGCACCGAGGGACTTCCGGTTCGAGAAGACGATCTCCAACATGCAGGAGGCGATCGCGCGGGGCGGCAAGGCGATCCTGGTGTCCGACGAGAAGGGAATCGACCTTGCGGGCAGGAATTGCACCAGCACCTTCGCAGTGCCTTCCTGCCCTGACCTGA
The DNA here is from genome assembly GCA_965222665.1 of Rhodobacterales bacterium. GTDB lineage: Bacteria > Pseudomonadota > Alphaproteobacteria > Rhodobacterales > CAZPXZ01 > CAZPXZ01. Next base: position 571,388 of record CBDCUM010000012.1, on the reverse strand, counting down.
TCGCACCGATTGTCTACGCTCCCGTCGTGCAACTGCTCGCCTACCACGCCGCAGTTGCGCTCGGACGAGATGTGGACAAGCCCCGGAACCTGGCGAAATCCGTAACGGTCGAGTAGACGGAAGGGCGGAAATTCGGCAACCAGCGTGCCCGGTGACCCGGACCTCCGCGGTTCCCATGCGGGCCGGTTCCCCGCGCCCGCAAACGCGCACAACACCGGCACCCCCGAGTTCTGGGAGTTCTGCGAACCGCGACAGTGCCCGTCACCGGCAAACCCCGTGAACAGCGTTGATTCCGGCTTACGTGCGTCTGCCCTGCGAGAAAGCGGACGGGGGAACCTGCGAACCGTCCATCTCCTTTCGCTGGCCGGGCGCATGGTGCTCCCGGCCCCGTCTGAAGGCTGTGGGTGCGCGCGCAGCTTGCCGGCGCACCGCCCCGCATTGAGAACCTGCCACGCAGAACGATTGTCCGCCGGCGCGGAGTCACGCTTGCCATTTCCTGCGCAGGCCTCGAATTCCTCTCTTCCGCCGCGACGAAGACGGATGGCTCGAATCCGGTTCCTTCGGCCGCCAAGTATTCCCGAAGTGGATCCAAGCTCTCTTGTGACTGTTCGAAACGCCGGAGGGGATGCCAGGAGAGAAGGCGGCCCCCTGCCGCATTCTCCTCACCGCCAACGGTTCCCGCAAAATGGTGTTGCAGCCGTCCCGGGCGCCCGCATTCCCGCCATCCCGACCGGAAGGCCGCGATTGTCGGCGTCCCGGTGCGCGCGCGAATCCGGGACCGCCCAGCGCTACCGGTGGAGCACATGTGGCGGCGTGACCCCTCTTCTTCCTGTTTCCTTCGACCGCCGCAGTTCTTCATGGGGACCGGTGTCCTTGCGAATCCGGGAAGCGTGGCGTCAATGTGCGGGATGAAGCGGGACGAGGTGGGATGAGCTCGGAGTAACGAAAAGTATTGAACTGCGGCTGAAGCGAACCCGGTAACCTGATCGAGGACGAAATTTCCTGCGAGCCCGCCCCGAAACCGCCCCAACAGGACGACAAACAACAACTATTCAATGGGTTACTGGATTCGCAAAGAGTTCTGTGGCCCTACACCCGCCACATGCTACTACCCTCTGCCTGCCGGCACCAGGAACGCGACCGCCCTTCTCGGGTTTCGAGCGTCACTTCGGCGCGGGCGTCTGGCTGGGGCCGTCCCATCGAGCCAATACACCGAATGATGGCCGTTCCTGCACTCCGTTTGGTGTAGGTCCGGCACGAGAAGGAACCGGGTGTGCGGCCTTTCGATGGAAGGTTCGGCATCGGCGGGCATCGTCAGGGCGAGAGGTCCCGGGCAACCCGAAACCCAACAGTTGCAATCCGGTTCCCGGCAGTGCTCCAGACCCGGGCAGCAGCCCGAAGGCTGGGCGGCTCACCGTCCCATGCACCGCCCCGAAGCGCCCGCCGGATGCAATCGCCATCATCCGTCCAGGTGGTTCCATTCGACGGCGCGCCCTCGTAGCCGTCATGCCAGCAATCCTCTACCCACTCCCAGACATTGCCGTGCATGTCGTGGAGCTTGAATCCGTTTGCCGGAAACGTCCCGGCGGGAACCGTCTTCCGGCGATAGGCGCCGGTGCGTCCCAATCGACGCGCATTGGTGTCGGCGAAATTCGCCATATCCGTCGATATCGCGGAACCAAAGTGGAAAGGACCCTCCGTCCCCGCACGAGCCGCATACTCCCATTCGGACTCCGACAGGAGCCGGTAGGCCTCCCCGGATCTTTGCGACAACCACTCCACATAGGACTTCGCATCCTCCCAGCTCACGCATACCGCAGGGTGGCTGTCGCCCTGAGCGAACCCCGGGTTCGTCCACGAGCGCTCCAGGCGCACTTTCCATTCCCCCAGCTCATGCGTCCAGCAGGAATCCCCCATGGCATGGCCCGTCTCCGCCACGAAATTGACGAATTCCCGTTGCCGGATCTCGTACTTCCCCACACCGAACGGCCTCGAAAAAACCACCCTGTGCGCAGGTCCCTCGTTCTCGAACCGGCCCACTTCGCCCGCCGGACTGCCCATCATGAAGGATCCCGAAGGGACAACCACCATCGCCGGGCACAGCGGGCAGTCGCGAAATTCGTGTCCGGCCAGCCAATTGCGCGCCACCTGCTCCGCCTCTTCCGCGTCCTGCACCGCTTCCACCCATGTCCTGCCTTCGAGCAACGCGATGATCGCCGGGTCCCGGCCCGCCGTGCGCGCCGCTTCGGAATCGCCGTATCGTGCACGTCCGGCATCCACTGCCGTCCTGCCGTCAGGCCCGGGCACGGAAACATCCGCTCCCGACTTCATCAGCGACACGACGATCTCCTCGTGCCCCAGTGCCACCGCCAATAACAGGGCTGTCGCGCCATCCGGCGCGCGAATGTTCAGATCCGCACCCGCCCGCAGGAGCGGCTCCAGCAGAAGTGGATTCCCCGCACTCGCCACGTGCATCAGGAGCGTCCAGCCTCGGCCATCGCGCGCATCGATCGGGGCGCCTGCATCGAGCGCCGCCTTCAGTGCGTCCAGATCGCCGGATATTGCAGCGCGATGGAGCACATCATGGGGAGGACCAGCTCCCTCCGGTCTCGCAGCAGACGGGCCTCCATCGGAGTCCAGCGTCCCGGCCAGCGCCCGCAGGGCGAGCAAGCCGTCCACTGTGAGCGCGTCCCCGGGCGGCAGGCCGTTGTCGCGCAGGAAAGCCCGGTACGCCGTCTCGGATCGCGCGCCCCAGGCTCCATCCGCAGTACCCGGGTCATGGCCCAGTCTCGCCAGGAGATCCTGAGCCTCGCGCACCGCGTCCTGTAGCGCAGCGTCCGCGGCCGGCAATGCATCAGCCGCGACCTCCGACCCGGCGCGCGCCCGCAGAGCACGCAGCCCGTCCGGCGTGAGCGCATCTTCTTGCGGCACGCCGGCATCACGAAGGAACGCCCGGTATGCCTCGGCTGACCGTCGGCCCCAGACGCCATCTGCCGGACCCGGCGCGTAGCCGAGAATCTCCAGCAGTTCCTGCGCCTCCAGAATTGCCTGCTGCAGCAGGGCCTGACCTGGCGAATCCGCTATCGGGAATGCACCGGTATCCGGCCTCCCCTCATGGCGTTCCGCGATGGCACGCATGACAAGCAAAGCTTCCGGCGTGAGCGCATCCTCAGATGGCATGCCGGCTTCGCGAAGGAACGCCTGGTATGCCCTGGCGGAACGCTCGCCCCAGATGCCGTCCGCCGGACCCGGCACGTAGCCGAGTTCGATCAGCATCTCCTGTGCACCCCGCACTACTTGCGACGGCGGAGCATCCTCGACGGAGGTGCCCGGTGGTGAGGAAGCGGTTCTCTCAGCCCTGCCCTTGCGGCCTGCGATCGCGCGCATGGCGAGCAGCGCCTCCGGCGTCAAGGCGCTGGTGATGGGCAGTGCGGCATCATGAAGAAAGGCCTGATAGGCTGCCGAGGAACGCCTCCCCCACACACCATCCGCGATGCCCGGCGCGTAGCCAAGGATCAACAGAAGCCTTTGCGCTTCCCGAATCGCCCCGGGCGGCGGGGATTCGGTGGCACCGTTCTCCACGGTTCCGTTGCCGGCACGGGGCGGATCGCTTTCCGTGCCGGGCTGCCAAGTCCCCACCAGAAGCTGGCCCTCGGCGCGGTCCTCCGGAGTCATGTCGCCAGCCAGCGCATCGAGTTCGGCCTCCGCCTCCGCCTCGCCCCCGCTCGCCGCGAGGCTGAGCCACTTGAATGCCTGGACGTTGTCCTGGGATGCACCCAGCCCGGAGCGGTAGATGCGTCCCAGTGCCAACATTGCGCGCGGGTCGCCGGCGTTGGCCGCCTCGGACCACTTCGCAAGCACTGCGGCGGTATCGCCCGCCTCCCATGTGCCCTCCCCAGCCTCCGACTGCGCTTGTACCGGGGACGAGAGGACCAGGATCGAGAGGAGAGCGAGGATCGCGATGTGGAGACCCGGGGAGCTGGTGCTTCCGGTCCTTTCCGGGAACCGGCGCCGGATCTCTCCATCGCTGTCCTGCACCCGCGGCAGTCCAGGCCACAGCAGGCTCGAATCTGACCGCAAGGCGGGCTTCAGGCGTTCTCCGAGTTTCCTCGGACGATGCACACCGGCAAACGATGCCGGGACCGTCAAGCGGGGAGACAGCGGGTCAAATTGCGGGCGAACGACCTCCGATCCTGCCCATGCAGCCAAGACAAGAACCCTGGTGGCTCCGGCCCTCAACGCTTGGCGGAGTGAATTGACCGGTGTGTGACGAATGGAACCGACCCCCGCTGCCAATGACCTCTAGTTGTCCGGATCACCTGGAGACTGCGTCCAAGTCCGCATGTGACCCGAAGCGACCTCAAAAACACTATAGTAATGACTACGTATCGTGAGCCTCTGGCATAATTCATAATACTACCGGCCTTTGGGGCATCGGATACTTAGAGGGCTTCCGGGACAAGTCCGCAACTGCAAGACAGGAAGCACAATATTCGTTCCCATTGTAGTACTGAGAGATGGTTCTGTCGCCAGTTGCCGATTTGACTCACGTTATCAGAAGCGCATCGCCCTGTTCAGCCGCTCGTCGCGCAACGGCTGGTTGCGCCAGGGTTGAATCCGATGGTCCAACCCTGTCGGTTCCGCATTCGCGAACCGCTTCACGCCCGGGCGGAACCTGCCCAGCCCTCGTGCGGACAGATGGTTGCCGGGCTCGTTCCGCCCGATACGGTCTGGAAATCATCACCGGCCCGAATCGGTGGCCCACCTTTCGGAACGGAAACGTGGCCGACCCCGGGGTCTTCAGGATCCCGCCACCCCTTCCCTCGAATTCCGTTGCCGATGCCGCGGCAGCGGGATACGGAAACGGGGCCCTCGCGGGACGGGCACACGCTCTTGGCACTCCAATTCCACACAATTCAGAATCGGACTGCCCGCGACCTGTAGCCAGAGCATTGCCTCCGAAGGCGGCGGTCCCCTCACGTCGGCGGGCTCCCGGGAGGCGCATTCGAAGGTGTACCCCGCGGCCACAAGACCTTCCGGCGCGCCGCAGGGCTTTCCGCGCCGGGGCACCGCCTGCTGGACCGCATCCTTGCCGTGCTCGCGCTGCTCTACAACGCGGCCCCCGGAGAGCGCATCCTGGCCTATCGCATGATTGCCTTGAACAGCATTTTTCGCCGCACTCCGGGTCCCCTCCGAAGTCTCGGGTCCGCCCCGAACAGTGTCGCTCCATCAATTGCGGGCTTGCGGAAACCTCCGCCCCAGGATCCCGCTGGCGACCACATTCCGCAGGATTTCGGCGGTCCCCCCGCCGATGGTGAACATGCGAACATCCCGCGCCATGCGCTCGAGCGGCAGGTTGCGCGAATATCCGCTCGCGCCGAAGATCTGCAATGCATCGTTTACTACCCGAATTCCGGTTTCCGAAGCCAGAATCTTTGCCTGTGCGGCCATGACCCGGTCAGGAAAGCCGCTGCCGCCGCTTCGCGCAGCCGCATGGACCAGCGCTCTGGAGGCTGCGAGGCCAATGCTCATATCGGCGAGCTTCCATTGCAGCCCCTGGAACTCGTTTATCGGGCGGCCGAATTGCCGTCGCTCACCGGAGCGCGCGATCGCCAGCCGGTATGCTCCCTCGGCGATGCCGAGCGGTACCGCCGCAGCGCCCACCCTCTGCGAATTGTAGGCGGCCATGAGATCCGAAAACCCCTTCCGCAACCCCCGCGGCGGCATGAGGAGCATCGACTGCGGAACCTCCATCTCCTCGCAGATTATCTCTGTCTCCGTGATTCCCCGAAGGCCCATTGTGGGCTCCCGCTTCCCGGTTCGCAGCCCCGGCGTCTCGCCGCGAATGGCGATGAACGCTCCGATCCCCTGCTCCTCGCCATCGTGGAATACCCGCGCAAAGACCAGATGCAGTCGCGACACGCCGCCCCCGGTAATCCAGTGCTTCCGGCCGCTGACGAGGTAGCGATCCTTGCGAAGATCCGCGCGGGTGGTCATCTCGGAAGCCGCGGAGCCCGCCTCCGGCTCCGTGATGCAGATCGCCGGCTTGTCGCCGGAGAGCACCAGGCCTGCGGCGAGCCGCCTCTGCTCCTCGGAACCGTAGGCCATGATGGCGCTCACCGCGCCCATATTGGTCTCGACCGCGATCCGGGCCGTTACCGCGCAATGCTTGGCGAGTTCCTCCACCACCAGGACCGTATCCAGCCAGCTGCGGCCGCCGCCGCCGTACGGCTTCGGGATGGTCATCCCGGTCAGCCCGGCCTCGACCAGCAGCGCCACATTGTCCCACGGATACGCCTCCGTTCGATCAATCTCCGCCGCACGTGCCGCCACCGCGCCTTCGGCGACCTCCCTCGCCGCCATCATCAACTCGATCTGCGGCGGCGAGAGTTCCGTCGCCCCGCCCGGAGACGCAAAAACGCCATGCTTCATGGTCCACCCCCTTCACATCAGTCCGCAAAGCGGCTTTCGGGGTGCCGAGACCGCGCGATGCCATGGGCGATCGAGCATATCAATGCGCTGACGAATCACCGGGCCGGGGCCGCAGGCGTCCCGCTCGAGATCATATGCCCAACCTGGCAACCACACCGGCCACCCGGCCGATACGCAGTCTCGCTGGGTGCGGCGGCCAACGGGAGTCCGCGTCTTCCGAGCGAACCCGAGTGACCGCGTGCGGGCCGAAAGGAAGGTGCGCCGTGACAATCCGAAGCGGCATCGCTCCAACGAGGGGTGCTGTCGTGTCGGAGATCGAGACGGACGCGGCGGCTGTCCCGGATCCGACGGTTTTCCATTCCGTGGTCGAGAACCAGACCTGGTTGTTCGAAGACCCAATCAGCTTTCGGTCAATGGATGTTGATCGGGCGAGAGATGGAGCGACGGCCTGTTCCCGTTCGGTAGTGGATTGTACGTGGCAACGAGTGCCTGCGTGGTAGGTCCAATCCAACCTGGCGACCAGCCGGAGAAGTGCGACGATCCTGGGGACGCGGTTGGCGGAGAGGCAGGACTCCAGGCGCCGGAAGACGTTCCCCGCGGTCATGAGTTCCGGGCTGCTGGTGCGGTGCCACCACCAGGAATGACGGGTGACTCTACGCCCGCTTCATCCGGCAAGCGCTCCCGGGGGAATACCAGGGGTCCCACCGCTCCGTTACGGAACGGCCCGGACGCCGGCACCGTCACGGCGGAAAGGAACTGCGTGTGCGCCCGTTTGCCGGCGGCCCCTGCAAGGCCTGACCGGCCCGGCTTCGCATCGCTGCGATGGTCAGCGAGCGCGTCCATTTCGGAAAACGTCGTCCAGTTTCCGGGCATCGGGAAAGGCGTCCATCCATGCCTCCAGGTCTGGCAGCGGAGCCGACCGGACCTTCAGCTCCACGCCCTCCGGTACTGCACCGAACCGCCGCCGGAACAAGCGGAGGAGACTCTCGGACATTCCCTCGGACATTCCCTCGGCCTTTCCTTTGGCCTCTCCTTCGGCCCAGGCCTTCTCCACGGCCTCAATGATCTGCGGCTGCCTGATCAAGTTCACGTCCACCTCCCCAACCATCAAACCGGCCTCCAGCGCCAACTCCAGAACCTCTTCCGCCATCATACCGGAAGATGCGAACGCGTAAGCGAGCACCCACTCGAGCTCCACGGAGCCGAGCGGAAGGCCCGCCAGGTCTTCGCGCCACATGCGGCGTAGCGCGTCCAGCGGGTACGGCTCCAGGCCATAGAGGCACATCATTCCCAGCATCGCCCGCAGCACGGGGTGGTCGGGCGCGAGCTCCTGGTAGGGGATGTCCCTGGTCTGCCGCTGAAAATACGAATTGCGCCAGGTCATCTGGCACAGGATGTCACGCAGGCTGCATCCTGCCTCCCGGATGACTCCCGGCACATTCCACGCCTCCGGCCCCGTGTGGAATGCGAGCACCAGGACCAGTTCGCAACCGGTCCCGGCGAGTTGCTCCTGCACCGCGCCCAGGTAGCCGCCGGTCTGTCCGGGCGTCCGGAAATCGACCCCGGACTTGCCCTCGAGGATTGCGGCGGCCTTCGCCTTGCGGCCTTTGCCACCAACCAGAAATACTCCGTCCGCGCGGAGCTGCCCGAGGCGGCCGCGGACGAGCACGCTGTCGGCGGGGCGCGCCGGGTCGCCCTGCAGCAGCCAGCGCAGCGCTGGCGGCCAATGGGCGCGGATCAGCGCGTCGGCGCGCACGGGATCACTGCAAATGGCGCGGAAGAACGCATCGTGAATCTGCCGGCTTGCGACGACGAGAGCGGTGGAGGAGGATTGCGGCGGCACCGGCAGATGTCCTTGCTGTAATTGCTGCTCACGGGTCGCGTCCCGGCGCCCGGATGGCCGGGCCGGGGCGAGGATTGCAACCCCGTCCACGCTTCGCAACCCGGCCCGGGCAGTCCGCCCGCCCGGCTGCGCGGCGCCCGGCGAACACCCAGGGAACAAGCTCGGTACAGGGTGGCCACGAGAGGCGCACAGACACGGTACGCGGGGAAAATCCGCCACCTCGCCGCCTCGTCGCAGAACCGCCGTCGCGCGGTTCGAAAAATGACGCGGAAGACGCCGCCGGGGCGTTTCCCGCCGGGCCGGCCTTCGACGTGCCGCGAAGCGATTCGCTGCGCCTCCCCCCGGATTCGGCGGGACGCCGGCTCCATGCCTCCTGGCCTGCCCCGGGGACCACTGGCGTGCGCGCGGCCGGAAATAGCGTGGCAGCCGGCGCCGGGACCGGCTCCGGCGAGGTCGAGCGCGCGGCCCCGGAGGCTGGTGAATGCACGGAGGAACTGGCATCACCATGTGACGAAGCGCCTGGCAGCGATGGCGCAGACAGTGGTCATCGAGAAACTGAACGCGACGGGCATGACGGCCCGTGCGAGGGGCAGGGTGGACAAGCCGGGACGGAGCGTTCGGCAGCAGTCTTTGAACCCGGGGAATCGCGGCACCGGGTGGGGCGGCCTGCAGCGGTTGCTCTGCTACAGCATGTGGGTCGCGCTCAAGGACGGTTGAACGATCAGGATTCCCCTTTCGTGGTTTCCGCGGCTGTTCCACGCATCAATAGAGCAGCGCGAGAATTTCACGCTGAGCCGTTGTGGCATCCGCTGGGAAGCTATCAACGAGGATATTTCCGCCGGGAGGCTGCTGATGGGTGAGGTCGACCCGACCCGCGGTGGACCGCGGGGGAAAAATCAACGGCCATCGGACAACAAATCCTTCCGAAATTCTCGTTCGTTTCGCGAAGAAGTCTGCGGATGCTGGTCCGCCGGCTGGTCCGTCCGAGGTCGCTGGTGACCCTCGCTGGCGGTTGTCTGAGCGCTGTAGCCGCCGACAGGTTGTGCCCGGACGTGCTGCAGTTCGCGGACACGGAACCGACAGGGTCGGATTGCTGGTTGAACGCCGGCGCAACCCGTCGCTGCGCGGCGGGAGGATGACTACGGTAACAGGCACCGTTTACGCGAAACAGGTCGGAAACCGGAGTCAAAACCATCCGTCATCGATAGGATGGGAACGCATATCGTGTTCGCTGCCTCGCGGTTGCGGACTTGTCCCGGAATCCGCATCAGGTTCGACACCGAAAACGGCGCCAGACTCGCGAATGATGCGAGAGGCTCCGTGTACAAACGGGTGCACATTCCGTATGGAGTAATGCAGATTCATTGGTAGCAAGGGGTTAGGAGTGCGGGTCTCGGTCCGCGAGCTCGGAATTGCACCACGTAGCGTCGGAGTTGTTCGAATTGTGCGATTTCCGGTCGATTTCCGGTTGGGAGGGAGGAGAGAGCACCCCACTAAAAGTGTTATGTGACAAGAAGATACTGGATTCGCCCAGATCCTAGCACTTACTCCATAGAAAATTTCCACCCGTCGAGCTCCCGCTTGGGCCAGCGGATGGAACTCACGCTTTCCGAACGTTGACCTGGCCGTGGGCGGCAGTTTCGGTCATCGGGAAAGTCGAGTGACGGGTTGTGTAGGCAAGGACAGTGCTGACCGTAAGGGCAAGCAAGGCAAGTACTTTCAGGGCCGGTTCATTCGGCAACGCTCAACAGGAACGTTAGATTGGCGTCCGCCCCGGTGGTGGTGCGGGCCGTGGTGTGGCAGCCAAGGCAGGTTCCTTGCGAGTCGATCTGAACTAAGGTCTCCAAGGATGCGTTTGTGAGGAATCGCGGCAGTTCACCGTTAGGGAAGACCGGATCGCTATTGGCACCACGCCATTGCGACGAAATCAGCATGCAATTGTGCAGCACAGATTCATTCAGCCGGGCTTGCCAGATTGCGTTCACCGCCCGAGTGCCTTCCAGCAGCTCCCAGCAGCGAACGATTTGCGGTGGTCTGGCCGCCTTGCCGCCAATCCGGGCATAGGGAGGACGGTCGTTTCAGCGCCAGTCGGCGCCGTTGGGAGTGTTGGTTGGCTGTTGCAACGCCGCAGGGTTGTAGAAGGCCGGCCGCATCTGTGGGATGGGTGCAGCCCTGGGGGAAGAGTTCTTTCGCGAAAAGGCCATTCACTTGCCGGGCAGAAGGTGAAATCGGTACGTTGTCGCGGTGCTCGAAAGTGGACCACAGCCATTCGTCGCCATTGCCGCTGGCCACCCGAGTGACGATGTGCATTCCCACGAGCCCGAGAGTCGCTGAGAGGCACAGAGGAGTGGAACTGACAGACCTTTCGGCCGGCACATGGATCAGGCCGGATGCAGTTAGGTAGCCAGCCTCTCCGGCTCGCATTATTCGCCAAGCAGTCTTGATCAGCACCGATGCGGGAGTTGCCTCGGCGCCGAGACGGCCTTGGGGGAATGCGACCGGCTGCGGGCTGAACGCAGCCTGACCAGCCCGGCTATCGAGTGCATTGTCGCGGATATAGGCTTCTACGACCGGGTTCATGCGGGTTTCGTAGACGACGAAATTTCCCGACTGATCGATAAGGACCTTGCCATCAAACTGCGCCAGATCAGGAACGTCGACGATGGCGTCGGCAGAATCCGGGCACGCGGCGGCGCGGTGGCGTCCGAACGCATCATCCCGGCGCGCGAAGCGGGACCAGACCGGTCGCGTGTCGGGCGCGGCGGTTTTGGCTGCGGCGGAAGTGCCATCGGCCAAAAGCGGCCAATTCAAGGCGACGAAGGCCTGCCACGCGTGGTGATCGAAGGGGTCTTGCGCCGCAGTGTTGATGAGATGGTACTCGAAGACAGAGCTGAAATCAGTCTGATTATCGGGAAAGTGCGGGCAAAGCTGGTCATGCGGCGCACGGACACAGGTTTGCGGCGTGAACTTCACGACCTTGGCCGGAGCCCCGACAGCGCCTGCAAACAAGAAACCCGCGGCAAGAAGGCAAGCGAAAAGGGCTTCAAGAAATTGGTTATGTCTCCCTTTCTTCTCCATTCACGTCCGATTGTGTACATCCCATCTACTGTCAACCGAGTCTCACACAAAATTAATACGATTTAGGCCTTGTTTGGCATCGAACCTGAGGGAGCTTCCGGGACAAGTCTGTAAACGAAAGGCAAGCAGAACGATATCCGTCCCCACGGTAGCGCCGACGGATGGTTCTGCCCCCGATTTCCGGCCTGGTTCACGTATACAGATGCGCATTGCCGTGCCCCGCCGCTCGCCGCGCAGCGTCGGGTTGCGCCAGCGTTCCAGCCGGCGGTCCTCGACCAGGTCCGCTCCGAGTCTACGACCTGCTACGCGTCCGGGCGAAACCTGCCCGGCCCTCTTGCGGACGGGCGGTCGCCGGGCGCGGTACGCCTCGCCTCCCCGGGCTCGGCATGGCCGGCATGGACCGCCAACCGGGAAGCGCGATTTCCCCGTGCGTATCAGGCCGCTTCCGGCCCCTGGAGCGAATAGGCGGCGAGCGCTTCATAGACAGCCCCTTCCGGGCGGAGGTGGCTCTCGAAGAGAGTGAACTCCTCCGCGGTGAAGAAGGGTAGCCGCATGAGGCTGTGTTCCGCCAAGAAATTCGCGAGATGGTGCCCGGTCTCGCCGCGAATCCGGGCGAGGGTGATGTGGGGGTGGAAGCGCCGGCGCTCGACGGCAATGTCCGCCAGTTCGAGGCGACGTACCACACCCTTTCGAAGCCGCTTGAGGGGCCCCGATGGTGCCACGCCTGCCCACACGGTCCGCGCACGCCGCAGCTGCCCGAAATGCCCCACCCCGGAGATCTCGACATCGAAGGGCGGGCATCGGAGGGTCTCGAGCGAATCCGCGATATCGCGGGCCGCCGCGCCGTCGACCTCGCCGATGAAGACGAGCGTCACGTGCAACCGGTCCGAATCCAGCCAGCGGGCGCCCCGTATGCCGCGTTCGAGCGACGCGAGTTGCGCCTTGATTTCCTCCGGCAGGCCGAGCCCGACAAAGAGCCGCATGCGGCCCGGTTACTCCTTGACGACGCGGGGATGGCACTGCGCGAACAGCGGGATCCGATCGGCCCGCTGTGACAGAGCCTGGAGTTTCGGGTGTCGGACCAACTCCGGATGCATGAACCAGCCATGGTCGAACGAAGCGATGACAGCCGCATCGACGCCCGAAGGCTCCGAGCCTCCGTGGAATCCGTCATCCGGCGCGCAAGCCTCCAGCCAGTCCAGCGCGCCCGTGATCTGCGATTCCAGCCGCGCTTGCCAATCCGGCCAATGGTACTGGGACGGCCGCCGCTGCCGCTCATAGACCAGCGCGACCACCTTCTCCGCCAAGCCGTCTGCATAGCCGATGACGCGCATGACATCGCGCCGCTCGACTCCGGAGGGCGGCAGAAGTCGGCGGTCCGGCGCGCTGTCCTCGAGCCAGTCGATTATCGACCCTGTCTCGATCAAAGTCTCGCCATCGCCAAGAGCCAGGGCCGGAACGCGGCCAAGCGGGTTGAGTTCGCGCAACCGGTCGAAATCCTCTCCGGTAACGAGAATTGGCCGATGCTCGAACGGCCGCCCCTGCAGTCCGAGCCAAAGCGCCACCCGGCGCACGTAGGGGGAGAGATAACGGCCATAGAGGATCATTGGGAGGCACTCCGAACAGGTTGAAACGCGGCGCATTCTAGCGCCCGCCATCGAGCAGGGGGAACGCGCCGGCCAACCGGGTTGCGGCCGTGCGCAGGATGCTACCGCGACAGGTGCTTATTGCGCGCAGGTTCGCTATACTCGTCCCATGCTCCGAACTGTGACAATGCCCCAAAGCCGCATAGCGCCGCTGGTCGATCCCTTCGAGCGATCGATCACCTACCTACGGGTGTCGGTGACCGACCGGTGCGACTTCCGCTGCGTGTACTGCATGGCGGAGCATATGGAGTTCCTACCGAAGCGAGAGTTGCTCACGCTGGAGGAACTCGACCGGCTGTGCTCAGCGTTCATCGGCCTCGGCGTCCGCAAGCTGCGGCTGACCGGTGGCGAGCCCCTCGTCCGCCGCAACGTCATCTGGCTCTTCGAGCGCCTCGCCCGCCATCTCGGCGGCGGCCTCGATGAGTTGACGCTCACCACCAACGGCTCCCAGCTACCCCGATTCGCCCAACAGCTCGCAGATCTGGGCGTGAAACGGATCAACGTCTCCCTCGATACCCTGGACGAGCGCCGCTTCGCCGTGATCACCCGGCGCGACCAGATGGGCCGCGTCCTCGAGGGGCTTGATGCCGCGGTTGCGGCGGGCCTGCGCGTCAAGATCAACTGCGTCGCGCTCAAGGGCGTGAATGAGCATGAGCTTTCCGCCTTCGTGGCCTGGTGCGGCGAACGCGGCTTCGACCTGACCTTCATCGAGGTCATGCCCTTGGGCGAACTCGGAGACACGGATCGGCTGGACCAGTACCTGTCCCTGAAGGAGGTGCGCCGAATTCTCGAGCGCGACTGGACGCTGAAGGATATCCCCTACCGCACCGGCGGCCCGGCACGCTACACGGAATGCGAGGAGACCGGCCAGAAGGTCGGATTCATCACTCCGCTCACCCACAATTTCTGCGAGAGCTGCAATCGGGTTCGGCTAACTTGCACCGGCACGCTCTACATGTGCCTCGGCCAGGAGGACGCGGCAGACCTTCGCGGCCCGCTGCGGGCGAGCGAGTCCGACGAGACAGTTGTCTCGGCGATCCGGGAAGCCATCGCACGGAAGCCAAAGGGCCACGACTTCAAATACGAGCGGCGCGGCCAGGCTCCCGCCGTTTCACGCCATATGAGCGTGACGGGCGGCTGAACACCGCCCCTCCCCGCGCCGGAATCAACCGGGCCCCATCCCCATTTCCTTCCCGAGGGCTTCGTCGATTTCATCGGCGCGCCGGCGGGCATCGCGGTCGAGCGCCCGTTCCGCATACGCGACGAAGGCCGACCGCGCTTCGATGGACTTCATGTGTAGATGCCATCCGAGAGTTGCGCCGATAAACACATCGGCAGCCGTAAACCGCTTGCCGGCGACGTATTCGCTCTCCGAGACCGCCATTTCCAAGGTGTCGATCACGGTCTCGTACCGCCCGTAACCCAGCATCGGCTCCTTTTCCTCCGGCGGCGTTACCTCGAGGAACTTGTTGCACATCACGGCCTCGAACGGGCCCGCCAGGAAAAAGAGCCAGCGGTAATAGGCGCCCCGTGATTCGGCATCCGGTCCGAGTCCGACCTCCGGGAACGCGTCCGCGAGATAGGCGCAAATTGCCCCGACCTCGGTGACCACGTTGCTGCCATGGCGGATCGCAGGCACCTTGCCCATCGGGTTGACTCGCAGGTAATCCGGCGACTTCATCGGCGGACCGTATGCAAGCACTTCCGAGCGGTACGGTGCGCCGATTTCCTCCAGCATCCATCGAACGATGCGGGCTCGGGACATAGGATTGGTATAGAAAACCAATTCATCGGACATTGACGTTTCCTTCTATTGGGTGTTGCCTCACTCCGGGGAGAGGCAGCGAATCAGGAATGCGGCCTCTGCATCGCGAAACTCCCGCGTGATCGCCAAATCGAAAAAATCAAAGGCGTGCATTCCTCCGGGATAGACATTCAGCTCCGCCTCTGCACCGGCGGCCGCCCACCGGCCAGCCATGAAAAGCGAATCATCGAGAAGCGGATCCTCGGTGCCAATGGAGAACAGTGCCAGCGGCATGCCGGAGAGTTCGCCAAGGAGCGGAGAAACCGCGGGGTCGTCCGCCTTGGCGCGGTTCGCAAGCAGATTGCCGACGAACCACTCGACGCTGGGGGTCGAGAGGACCAGCTGTCGTTCGCCCCAGCGCTGCATGGACGGCGTAAGGCCGAGATCGTAGCAGCCATAGGTGAGAACGGCGCCGGCGATTCGGCCTGATGCGGCTTCTCGATAGCGCTGCAGGGTCACCGCGGCGAGATGGGCTCCCGCAGACTCCCCGCCGATGGCAATTCGGTCCGTCCCGAACAAGTCCGGTGCGGAAGCCAGTACATGGAGGAGCGCCGCCCCGCAGTCCTCCGCGGCAGCCGGCCAGGGATGCTCCGGCGCGAGACGATAGGCCACAGAGGCGACCACGGCACCGGTACGGGCCGCCAACGCCTGGTTTTGGGCATCGAATTCGTCTGCAGAACCAAGGGTCCAGCCTCCGCCATGGATATGCAGATACACACCCACGGGTGCGCAGTCGGGCTCGCTGATCCGCAGCCTGCCGGGACCGCCCGGCGCACCCGCGAAATCCAGCCAGCGGCTTCCGGGCAAGGGCCGGAGCGGCGGAAAGATGCCGTCTCCCTCCCGGCGAGCCGCCCGGACCACGTCCGGCGGCAGGGTGTGAACGGGCGGCAGCCGCGAGGACTGCCGCTCGAACTCGCGGTTGAATGCGAGGGTTTCCTCCGCCACCGCATCCGGCCGGAACCATGCCGGATTCAGGAGGAAGCCCTCCTTGCCGCCGCCGTCAACCATCACTTAACCCTCCCTGCCGGAGACCCCGGCTGCCGGAGAAAGGAGAACGCCAGAGTCCTGCACATGACATCAACTCCCCTCCGGGCGACCGGTTCCGGCAAGAAACCGGATTACCGACGAGAAGTCGAGATCCGCCATTCCGGCGAGATCGACCATGCCGTAGATCTGCGCCGCCTGGGCGCCGAGCGGTGTCGCGACCTCCGCGTCCCGGGCTACCTCCATGGCGAGGCGAAGATCCTTCAGCATCAGCTCGCCGGAGAAGCCGGCCTTGTAGCCCTTCGAAGACGGGGCGCCCGAAACCGGTCCGGGCGCCGGGCAATAGTCGTTCAGCGACCAGCAGCGTCCAGAGGAGGTTGACGATATGCGATAGAGCGTCTCCGCCTCGAGGCCCAGCCTGTCCGCAAGATTGAATGCCTCGGAGACCCCAATCATGGTGATTCCAAGGAGCATGTTGTTGCAGATCTTCGCGGCAGAGCCGGACCCGGGCCCGCCCGCGTGGAAGATGTTTTTGCCCATCGCTTCAAGGATCGGCCTTGCGCGGGTGAATGCCTCCTCGGGGCCACCCGCCATGAAGGTCAGGCTGCCCGCCTCAGCCCCGACGACACCCCCGGACATGGGGCTGTCAAGCATCGCGTGGCCGAGAGCGTCGGCGGCTTCCGACACGGCCCGCGCAGTCGCGACATCGATAGTGGAGCAGTCGATGAACAGTGTGTCCGGACCGGCGCTTTCGAGAGCGCCCCCGTCGCCGAGATACGCACTGCGGACATGGCAGGAAGCCGGCAGCGCGGAAACCATTGCCGATGCGCCGTCGAGCGCCGCGCCCAGCGCCGTGAAGCACGGCACGCAAGCGGCCTCCGCGGCTTCCCGCGCCGCCCGGGAAGCATCGCACCCCCGCACTTCGTAACCGGCCCGCTGCAAGTTGCGCGCCATCGGCAATCCCATGTTGCCGAGGCCGGCAAACGCGATCCGCTCGGTCATGGCGACCCTCCTCCTGCCTTCTGCGAAGCCGGGCCCAACGCCTGCGCCTCGCCAGCCTCCGTCCGCCTTCCGATGGCGTGATGCATCCGAATCCGGGCGGCAATGGGTGCATGGTCCCCCGGCGGGCAATGCCCGAAGAGGATATCGGAGATTTCCGGGTCACCCCGATCCAGAAGCGCCGAATAAGCCTGCATCTCCGAGTCGCAGAGGCTTGCAAGGCGCGCATCCGCGAAACGCCCAAGCAGAAGATCCATCTCCTTCGTTCCGCGCCGCCAACTGCGAATCCGGAGCTTGCGCTCCAGGTTTGCCCGGTCCATCCGCTCCACCTTTGCCCGCTCACCGCAGCGGCAAAGCGTATTGCCCGCGCGGGAGAATTTCCACGTCCCCCCTGTCCGGAAAGGGCGAATCGAGGCTCGGCACGGTATGCTCCCGGCTCGCTCCTTGCTCGTTCATCCTGTTTCGGGAGGCACAGAAAATGGCATTCATCGCTTCAAAGCTCGGACGGATCAAGCCCTCCCCGACCATCGCGGTCTCTACCCAGGCGCGGGAACTGAAGGCGGCGGGGCGCGACGTGATCAGCCTCGGCGCTGGCGAGCCGGACTTCGACACGCCCGAGAACATCCGAAACGCCGCCAAGGCGGCGATCGACTCCGGCAAGACCCGCTACACCGCGCCCGACGGCATCCCGGAACTGAAGCAGGCCATTTCGGATAAGTTCCGCCGCGAGAACTCCTTGGACTACAGGCCGTCGGAGATCTCCGTGGGCACGGGCGGCAAGCAGATCCTGTTCAATGCGCTGCTCGCCACCCTCGACGACGGTGACGAAGTCATCACCCCGGCGCCCTACTGGGTGAGCTATCCGGACATGACGCTGCTCTGCGGCGGCAACCCGGTAATTGTCAAGGCGCCGCACAACCGCAACTACAAGATCGGGCCGGAGGATCTCGAGGCCACGATCACGCCGCGCACAAAGTGGCTCATCCTGAACTCACCATCAAATCCGACCGGAGCCGGCTACACCGGCGACGAGTTGAAGGCCATCGGGGAAGCGCTTCTGCGCCATCCCCATGTCTGGACGATGGTCGACGACATCTACGAGCACATCACATACGATCCCTTCGAGTTCCACACCCTCGCGGAGATCGAGCCCCGGCTCCGGGACCGCATCCTCACCGTGAATGGCGTCTCGAAAGCCTATGCGATGACAGGCTGGCGAATTGGCTATGCCGGCGGCCCGGAGGCCCTGATCGCGGCGATGCGGAAGGTCCAGAGCCAGTCCACATCCAATCCGACATCGATCAGCCAGTGGGCGGCCCTGGAGGCCCTCTCGGGACCGCAGGACTACATCCCGAGAGCGCGGGAGGCCTTCCTCCGCCGACGCGACCTCGTGGTCGGACGGCTCAACGCCATCCCGGGCATCCAGTGCCCGACGCCGCAGGGCGCCTTCTACGTCTATCCCGCCATCGACGGGCTGATCGGAAGAGAGACGCCGAACGGCGTAGCGATCGACAGCGACGGCGATTTCGCGCGGGAACTGCTGAATGCCGAAGGCGTTGCGGTCGTCCATGGCGAAGCCTTCGGCATGAGCCCCTGCTTCCGCGTTTCCTATGCGGCTTCAGACGAGCAGTTGACGGAAGCCTGCGACCGCATCGAGCGATTCTGCGGCTCGCTGGGCTGATCGGAACGCAGGGACGGCCCTCCGAAGGAGAACGCCGCCGGGCGGAGGCGGTCCAGACCGCCTCCGCGAGACTGCCGGGACCTCAGGCCGGGCTGAACCAGCCGTGAAATCCCAGTGGAAGAGGCTGGTCGAGCCAAGCCATCGCCACGGGCCCATCGGCAGGCCGACGCGCATCCAGAACCGCAACCGCGGTGGCTCCGCGGCGATAGTCCAGAATCGTTCCAACGAGCCAGCCATCGTCTTCGCCCGCGCCCCCGGGACGCGGGACAAAGACATGCTCCTCCGCGAACACGCCTGTACCATAGTCGTGCAGTTCCTCGGCTCCGCGCTCCAAGTCCCGCTTCACGACCTGATGGAGTGGATAGCCGCTCCGCGCCCCATCGCCGCCGAGGGTGTAGACGAAGCGGTTCCTCCTTCCGGTTCGAACCGGCGCAATGCGCGGGAACTCCGCGATTCCCCCGGCCACCTCGGTCGTGGCCGAGCCATCCGGGCGGAGCACGACATTCGTGTAACGCGGCTGGCTTGAAGGCTCGAGGCGCCCGCGCATGAAACCGCAGAACTGGTCGCGCAGCACGGTGGGATCCGGCGCAAGGCAGTGATCAAAGCGGATGGTGCCGTCCGCTTCCTCCCAACCGTTGCCGTGGTGGAAGCCGAATCCCGCCGGAAGGTGGAACCAGCGGCGCTCCTCGAAGTCATCCTTGGCGACCACCAGCACTCGTGATCCAAGCTCCGGGCGCCACGCATGCCCGCCTAGGAAGGACGCGGCCCCCAGCCCCGGATCGACGACATAGGGCGGCAGTACCAGGACAAGGTGCCGGTCTGTCACGACAAAGTCGTGCACCATGCCGAGCGGAGAAACCTGCACCGGCGCGACCTTTACCGGCCGCCCGTCCGGCGCGATGTGGTACAGCACAAGAAGCGGGCTCCGCCCAAGTTGATACCCGAACGCCCAGAGCGTCCCGTCGGCCTCCGCCTTCGGGTGCGCCGTGAACGGCAGACCCTGCAAGCCGTCGCCCCAGTTCCTGAACCCCGACCAGGCGAGAGTCTCACGGTCGATCCGGCTTGCCGAGCCGCCCTCCCAGAGCGCGTAGAGCGCCCCGTGATGGTCGAGCACGGCGGTGTTCGCGACGTTGACGTCGTCGGGCCGCCGCACAGGCTCGCCATCCGGAATCGGCGTTGCGAAGGCGCCCAGAAGCCGTCGGCCAGCCGCCCGCTCCCGCCGGAACTTCGGGGTCTCGAGCACCTGGGCACGGTGGGTGACCGCCAGACCGTCGAAACGATACTCCTGCAGCATCCCGTCGCCCTCGAACCAGTGCTGGTAGCGGAGTCCGAAGCGGTCATGCACCGCGGGGCCATTCCGGTAGAAGGCACCCCGCAACTCTTCAGGCAGCTGCCCTTCCACACGGACCCGGCTCTCGATCCGGTCCGCGCCCACGCTCCGCCATCCAAGCCACTGCGGGTCGTCGCGGAGCGCCCGATTGAACTCCTCCGCCCACAGGTCCTCCCGAGCGGCCCCGGCAAGGGCGGCGCCGGGTCCCAGTGCCAGCGCGGCCGCACAGGCGGCGCCAGCAGACATGAATTCCCTTCTGCCAAGCATTGGACGCCCTCCTCAGTAGGACAGCGTGACGCGAACCGCCGCCGGCTCGGCCCCGAGATCCAGGGCGGCGGCCTCGAAGTCCGGCGGCCCGAAGATGGATGAGGCGTCGTTGGAGATGCCAAGTCCCTCCGTGGGTATGCCAAGGAGGTTCGCGTCGAGTTCGCCGTTGCCGTTCTCGTCGTGAAACGCGGCGATGGCATACCGGCCCGGCGCGACGCCGGGAACCGCGAGGCGAACCGCGCCGGCCAAAGCGGGAAGCCGGAACTGGTACCGGGCGCCGGTTGCGTCGGGAAACTGCCCGGCGGTTTCGAGCCCGTGGACGGCAATCATGATCGCGCCTTCCTCGGAATGTACGCCGGCGATCTCGATAGCGAGGTCGCCAGCGCTCGCGCCGGTGCCGCCTGCGACGGACAGGGCTGCGGCAAGGGCAACGCCGGAGGCCCAGCTCGGCGCGGTTCGGGTGAAATGTCGGTGAATCATGGTATGTCTCCTTCTGGTTTGCTGCGCGGGACGCCGGCAGCGACCGCGTCTTCGGGAACATGGATGGAGCCGTCATGCAGGACAAGCCGAATTGGGATAGAAATTCGTGAACAACCAGGGAATTGCGCGATCGGCTGCGCGAATGGCAATGGCGCTTCGCGAATGGTGGGCCGCGCGCCGCCTGCATTGGCATCTCGCGGGCATCGCGGTCGCGGCGGCCGCGTTCGCGCTCCTCGGCCCGTTCGGAACCTGGGACCTCTATGCGCTTCCGATTCGCTTCGCTTACTGGGGCTTTGCCATCGGCGTCAACTGGATCTTTGCGCTCACCGTGATCCCGGCGGCTGTGACCGCATGCGTACGCCAAGGGATCTCCGAATGGGCGGGGCTCGCCGCCGGATGCCTGTTCGCCGCCCTGCCCGGCACCGGTGCCATCGCGTTTCTGAACGTCCTGGCCGGTGAGCCCGTCACCGGAGCGGCGGCGCTCGGCACGTTGTTTCTGCAGGTGCTGCTGGTGCACGCGTTGCTCGGCTCGCTGGCCTACACGTTGATTGAACGGCCCATCCTCATGCGGAACCGGACCGGCATTGAACACGACCCCGGAGCGGACCATTCGCCTTCAACCGAGGGTGGATTCCGACTCGAGCCAACCGGCGGGAGCGACCTTCTGGACGCGCTGCCCCCGCATCTCGGGCGAGAACTGGTGCGACTCAAGATGAAGGACCACTATGTCGAGGCGCACACCGAGCTGGGCCACGCGCTCATCCTGATGCGGTTCCGCGATGCCCTGCAAAACGTCCGGAACATGGACGGCATGCAGGTGCATCGCTCGCACTGGGTCGCAAGGCGGGCGGTCGCCGAAGTCCGGCAGACGCAAGGCAGGACCGAGCTACGGCTTCGGGGCGGGGAAAGCGTGCCCGTCAGCCGGTCCTACATCCCGACGCTCCGGGCGGCTGGATGGCTTGCCGCTGGCTCGGACGACGAAACGGGCAGCAACCCGACCGGATCCTGACGGTACGGCAGCCGGCGACGGGACAGACAGGGTGAGACTCACGCGCTCCATCGCACAACAGGCCCGCCTCGCAATCGTGGCCGACGCCCCGATCCGCCCTCCACGCAACAGCTGCATCATGCAAGCGTGTGAATGTCGGCTGAGGCTCCTACAGAACGGCTTTCTCAGTCGATTTTATGGACGACTTCCTGGGGGGTCCTTTGGCGAGACAGGCGCTTTCTCCAGTGGTATCATGGAGTTGTCTTACAATATGATGGACCGAAGGGAAAGAGCCGATTTCCCTGAAGGATGTTCCAGCGCGTTACTGGCGCGGGTTTCAACCGGAATTGTTTGAGGCGCTGGAGACGGAGCTTGGGCCTCCTGGCGCGCGGTATGAGCGGCTCATCCAGGTCTTCGAGTTTGTCCTGGTCGAGAGGTTTCTCTGGTCCGGACGAGTTCCGGGACGTCCAGCGATGGATCGCGTCGCGCTGGCGCGCGCCTTCCTCGCGAAGGCGGTGTTCGACCTGCCGGCGACCCGCGATCTGATCGAGCGGCGGGAAGTCGACAGCAAGCTCCGGCGCCTGTACGGCTGGTCTTCGGTGCGCGCGGTGCCGAGCGAGGCGACCGTTTCCTGAGCCATTGCCGAGTTTGCGTTGCGTTCACTGCCGGGCCGGTTGCGTGAGGCGCTGATCAAGCGAACTCCGGGCGATCACCTTGTGGGGCACATCTCTCGCGATGCAACAGCGATCGTGGCACGAAAGAAGCCGGCCCCCAAGCCGCCGGAGACGCCGAAGCGCAAGCGGGGGCGGCCGCGCCGGGGAGGAGCGACCCAGGGAGCCAAGCCGCCCTGAGCGCCAGTTGTCAAGGCCGCTTGCCCGAGTGCTGGCGGCGTTGCCGCAGACCTGCAATGTGAGCAGCAAGCGCACCGCAAAGGGACACCAGGTATCCTGGATCGGGTACAGGCTGCACATCGGTTGCGCCGACGGCGGCATCCCCGTGAGCTGCATCCTGACATCCGCGCACGGCTGCTTGCAGCACCAGAACATCAATGTGGAATGCGTCCACGATATACGTAAGCAACCGCGCTTCCAGGAAGCTGCAGGGAGCGCAATATCAACAACGAGCCAGACTCAATTGCAGCGGAAAGTGCGTTCGCGCGGTCAAGGGCACATTATGCTGGCCCGATTCAAGGGGAACTCCCGTTCAGGAAGACCGCTGCCAGCGTCGGCGCTTCAAGAACTGCATCAATCCAATCGTCCAGTTCCTTCTCGGTGGCGCCATCGATTCGGATGCGGGTCGACGCGGGCAGGGGGCCGAAGCGCCGTCCCAGTAGACGCACCAGTGTGGATGCCTTGCCCTCTGCTACGCCCTTTGCTACGCCTTCGGCCATGCCCTTTGCTACGCCTTCGGCCATGCCCTGATTGATCCAGGTCTCGGCGATGGTTCCCATTAGCATCTCCCAGTGATCCGGCCTCGCTACGCGCACCGCTGCTTGCAGCACCGCAACATCAATGTGGAATGCGTCCACGATATACGAAAGCAACCGCGCTTCCAGGAAGCTGCAGGGAGCGCAATGTCAACAACGAGCCAGATTCAATTGCAGCGGAAAGTGCGTTCGCGCGGTCAAGGGCACATTATGCCGGCCCGATTCAAGGGGAACTCCCGTTCAGGAAGACCGCTGCCAGCGTCGGCGCTTCAAGAACTGCATCAATCCAATCGTCCAGTTCCTTCTCGGTGGCGCCATCGATTCGGATGCGGGTCGACGCGGGCAGGGGGCCGAAGCGCCGTCCCAGTAGACGCACCAGTGTGGATGCCTTGCCCTTGGCCTTGCCCTCTGCTACGCCCTTTGCTACGCCTTCGGCCATACCTTTTGCTACGCCTTCGGCCATACCTTTTGCTACGCCGTCGGCCATGCCCTTTGCTACGCCTTCGGCCATGCCCTGATTGATCCAGGTCTCGGCGATGGTTCCCATTAGCATCTCCCAGTGATCCGGCCTCGCTACGCGCACCGCTGCTTGCAGCACCGCAACATCAATGTGGAATGCGTCTACGATATACGAAAGCAACCGCGCTTCCAGGAAGCTGCAGGGAGCGCAATATCAACAACGAGCCAGATTCAATTGCAGCGGAAAGTGCGTTCGCGCGGTCAAGGGCACATTATGCCGGCCCGATTCAAGTGGAACTCCCGTTCAGGAAGACCGCTGCCAGCGTCGGCGCTTCAAGAACTGCATCAATCCAATCGTCCAGTTCCTTCTCGGTAGCGCCATCGATTCGGATGCGGGTCGACGCGGGCAGGGGGCCGAAGCGCCGTCCCAGTAGACGCACCAGTGTGGATGCCTTGCCCTTGGCCTTGCCCTTTGCTACGCCTTCGGCCATACCTTTTGCTACGCCGTCGGCCATACCTTTTGCTACGCCGTCGGCCATACCTTTTGCTACGCCTTCGGCCATGCCCTGATTGATCCAGGTCTCGGCGATGGTTCCCATTAGCATCTCCCAGTGATCCGGCCTCGCTACGCGCACCGCTGCTTGCAGCACCGCAACATCAATGTGGAATGCGTCTACGATATACGTAAGCATCTGCGCTTCCAAGCGGCTGCCCGGTTGCAACGGCTGCAGGACGGCGACCAGTTCTTCCCTGGATGCATTGCCCAGCGATGCAAGGCGCATTGCAGTCAGG
Organism: Rhodobacterales bacterium; assembly: GCA_965222665.1. Classification (GTDB taxonomy): domain Bacteria; phylum Pseudomonadota; class Alphaproteobacteria; order Rhodobacterales; family CAZPXZ01; genus CAZPXZ01. The sequence continues at coordinate 547,179 of CBDCUM010000012.1, read as the reverse complement.
CCCGCCCGGAGTTCGCGCCCGTGCGCGAGTTGATCCTCGGGGATGCAGCCCAGATCGATCAGCAGGATGGAGAAATCGGGCATCCACGGCCGCAGGTCCTCGCACGCGTCGATCATGTCGAGCAGGGTGAGGGGTTCGCTCCAGCGGGATGCGCCGTGGTGCAGGATGATCGGAATGATCGGCGGCAGGGATCGCAGCCTCTCGGCCGAGCCCTGGGCATAGCGCTTCCAGATCTGGACCATGTAGCCGGCCAACTGCAGGAGCGCTTGCGGCTCGGACCGTGACTTGTGCTCCAGAAGAATGAACAGGAAGGCCGCCTCGCCTGTGGTGAGTTCGACGCGGAACAGGAGATCGGTGCACTCGTGGCGCAGAGTCTCGTCCAACAGGATCCCATCCTCGAGAACCGGCAACGCTTCGCTCAGCAACTTCCGGATACCGGCAGGCAGATGCGACAGAAGGAAGTCCTTCGCACGTTCCGGATCTTCCAGCAGGGCCCGGAAGAACTTGTCATGCGGATTGTGGACGGGTCTCTTGTCCCTCGGGGTCCGGTCCGATCTTGCTCGCATGGCGCCCTGTAGTGCTGTGCGCCAGAGAACGGCCGGGCGCCTGGATGGATGAACGTCGGCAAGCATTGCGGCTCCGATCAACGAACGCAACTCCTTGTATTCATGTTCGAATTACGTGTTCGATCAGGTTCGGTGAACAATCTCGCAGCATGTTCGGGATGAATTGCGAACAGGCTGAGAACAGCGTGCCGGAGTGTTCTGTTCATGGAAGGGAGTGGAATTCGGTGCCGCCGCAATTCGATTTGGCGCGCGCGCTGCCACGGGCGTTCGCGGGACCGGGAAAGGTCGGCCGCGAGACGCCCCGGGGAGGGGCGATTCGCCGATGCCCGACGCGGACGCCCCCGGAATCCGTTCGGATGGCATCGCCATCCATTCGTTGCATCATGGAGAGCGAAGAGTGCCATGCGGGCTTGGAATATTGTGCCGAGCGGCAAGTGGGAGGCGTTGTTTACGTATCGTGCGGCCAACGGGACGCATCCGGACGAGAAGGGTTGTCAGCCCCTGACCTGCCTGCTCGCGGAGGCGGGCACGATGCTCTGCACGGAGATGCGAGATGGCAATGTGCCTGCGAAGGAGGGGAATGCCCTGGTACTCTTGAGATCTCTGGAGCTGTTGCCGGATCGAGGAAGTAATGATCCGGAGCGACTCGGCGAGGCATTCGGCGGATGTCATCCAGTCCTGCAACCGGCCGGAGCTGCGACCGGTGGCGTCGCAGCGCTTCGGAATGATCGGCTTCGCGATTTCGGCGGTGCGCTCGCAGGAGCTGATGGTGGCGGTGGCGAAGGTTCCGGAGGTGGACTGGAAGCCATTGCGGGTCCTGAAGAACAGGCCGCCCGAGGGAGGCGGCAAGCCGGCGCTTGTGGAAGTGGACTCGGAGGACGAGGCCATCGCGGAGGTGAACTTGGTTTCGAACGAAAATGGATATGGCAAGCGCAAGGGGATGATCCGTTACAGCGCTGTCCGCCGGGCGTTGCCGGATGCGCTGGGGGTGAACGATGACGAGCTGCCGCACCACTCGGACAAGCCGGCCTATGCGATCCGGGTGCTGATCACGAACATTCCGGCTCCGGGTGAGGGCCGGTTCATCTCACGAACATATTGAACCCGGAGGATCACCGAGCGCTTCTGTTTCCTCATTCACGCCTAGGCCGACAAATCCGGGCCTATTCGCCTGCAATCCGGAGACATGGGCTGCGCTGCGCTCGGCGGCATCGACACCACTCGCCATCGCGCCGTTGCACAATGGCATCCGCATGTAGTCGCCAGCGAGAAAGAGCCGGTCGAGGCCTTGCGGTCCCTCCATGCGCATCGCATGGATTTCCCGCCGCGCGCCTCCGGGAGAAATGCAGAGCGCCTCCGGCCAGCGGTAGGCGCGGGTGAACAGCGGCTCCGGCGTCGCCGGCAGGAATCTCCGGATCTCCTCGACGATCCGGCTCCCGATCTCGGCATCGCTCAGAGGAAAGAGCGCCTCGGCATCCTTGTCAATCACCATGGCGTGAACCAGGGCCTTTCCTTCCGGCGCTACCCTCGAAGCCATGAGGGACGAATTGGTCCGGATGGTCAGGATGGAGCCGGCATCCCGCGGAAACGCCACCGCATGCGACCCTGCGGGGAGGATACCGGTGTCGAATCCAAGCGCCACGTTGACACAGGAGGAATAGGCCACCCGGCCCAGGGTCCGACGGATTCCGGCGGGAAGGCCGGGAGCGATGGCGAGCGCCGTTGTCGCCGGCGTGGCGCAGATGACGGCGTCCGCCCCGATGAATGCGCCATCTCCCGTGACTACGCCCGTCGCCTTCCCGTCTTCGAGGACGATCCGCTCCACCGGGGTGGCGAGCCGCACGCACTCTCCGCAGGCGTGGATGAGGGCGTCGGAAAGCGCGCCAACGCCAAACTCGGGCATGCAGGATCGGGTGGCGGAGTTGAAGGTCCACAGCCAGATCAGGGCCATCCCGAAAGCCGCTCCCACCTTCTCGGGGTAGGACGCGGTAAAGCAGCTCACATCGATCTGGCCGGCCTCCCTGAGATAGTCCCCGAGGGAATGGCGCTTCGCGAATTCCGCAAAGCTCTCATCTCGGTCGAGATCCAGCATTCCCGAATGGTCCTCGAAACTCAGGTCTCTCCCGCGGGCCTGAAGCATTCTGTAGAACCGCATCGACTGCCATATTCCTGCGGGTGAATACAGGCGGAAGGACAGGATCGTGCGGACCGTTTCCAGCATCTGCCGCAACGTTCCGCCGGCGTAGATACCCCAGAGTCTTCCATCGCAGACGAAATGGCCGCCCCTGGTGTGAACACTTGGCTCGAGGGAAACGCCAACCGACCGGGACAGGTTCCGAACGGTTTCAAACGACTCGTCGAACACCGCCGTGGCGGTGTCCACACGGAACTCCCCGACCCGCTCACCCGCAATCCGGCCGCCGGCGCGGTCCGACTTCTCCAGCACGATGACGTCAAGCTCCTGCGAGCGGCTGCGGAGAGTGCAGCAAGCCGCAAGCCCCGATGCGCCCGCCCCGACGATGATGATTCTCGGCCTGCCGGGCATCCGAAAATTCCCCTTTCTTCTGAACGAAATACTCTAATTTCAGATGTCCGGACCTCGTGCGCTGATTGAAGGCGTGTTTGGCGGTCGTTTTCCTTGTGATTTCGGTGAGTTAGGAGGCATTTGGGGGGTTGACAGGTCGGCCGGAATGTGAAAGAATGTTCTAAACCCGATATCCGGCTCCGAGGTCCCGATGAACACGCTTCCGATGCGCCCCACCGAGGCGGTCCAGATTGGCAACTCCTGCTTTTCCTTCGTGAAGCGGGACGGCCGAGTGGAGTATTTCTCCAATCTTGAACCGTTTGATTTTCACGCTGACGATCAGCGCGAAGCGAAGTTGCTTCGGATCGCGAAGTTTGCGGAGAGCGGTGTCCCTCGCTCGGACCTGGTGGAGGCGCTCGGCGTGAGCCGCTCGACGGTACAGCGGGTGGTGAACCAACTCCGGAGGGACGGCGAGGCGAGCTTCTTTGCGCCGCGCCGAGGCCGCGGGCCGAGCGTGATTGATGCCGCGATGGCGCGGACGGTGAACCGGCTTCTGGCCTCGGGGCTGAGCGGCGCGGCGGTTGCGCGGGAGGTGGGGATCTCGTCGCAGACGCTGAACAACAATCGCCGGGCGGGGGTTGTCGGTGGGGGGAAGCCGGCCCGGGCGGCAAAGGCTGATCCGGATCCGGAAGCCCCTGCGGAGCGGGAGGCGCCGCAGGAAGCACCGGAGGGGGACGCGCTGGAGCCGCCGATTGACCGAAGCGCACGGGACGCCCGCGACCGGGCAGCGCCGATGGGCCGTGGGGCTCGGGACACGACAGGACGAATGCTGGCTGCGACGGGGCATCTGAGCGAGGTCCGGCCGCAGTTTGCGGAACCGCTGTCGGCGGTTGCCGGCGGGGGGGTGCTGGCCGGGCTCCCGATGCTGCTGAAGGAGGGGCTTCTGAACCACGCGCGGGAGTTCCTGTCGCTGCCCAAGGGGTATTATGGGTTGACCACCGTTGTGCTCTTCCTGGCGTTCCTCATCCTGGCCCGAGTGCGCAATCCGGAGGCGCTCCGGCACCAGGTGCCCGGGGAATGGGGCGCGATCCTGGGCCTGGACCGCTGCCCGGAGGTGAAGACGCTGCGGCGCAAGATCAAGGCGCTGGGGCAGGATGTGCAGCGAGTGCGGAACTGGCAATCCGCCCTGGCGGCGGGATGGCTTGAGGAGGACCCGGAGGTCGGCGCCACGCTGTGCGTGGACGGGCATGTGAAGATCTATTCCGGTCGCAAGGGGAAATTGCCAAAGCACTTCGTGGCGCGACAGAAACTATGCCTGCCCGCGTCCACGAGCTATTGGATCAACGCGCTCGGCGGCAAGCCCTTCCTGTGCCTGAACAAGGCGCTGGATCCGACCATGACCCACGCGCTGGAGGCGGACATCCTGCCTGCGCTGGAGAAGCTGGGCATGCTGGGCCCGGAGGCGCCGGATCTCACCGCCCCGGATGCCGGCGAGCCCGCCCTGACGCTGGTCTTCGACCGGGAAGGCTGGAGCCCGGCACTGTTCAAGCGCCTCGCCCGGCGCGGCGTTGCGGTGATCACCTGGCACAAGAGCTTCAAGGGGGAGGACTGGCCGGAGGCGGAGTTCCGCAGTGTCGCGGTACCGATCCATGGACCGGGCACGACCCGCAGCGCCACCGTCCGCCTCGCCGAGAAGCGCGTGCAACTGAAAAAGGGGCCCGAGGTCCGCCAGATCCGCCGCCTGCTGGAAAGCGGCCGCCAGGTCCCGCTCATTACCACCCACTCCCGCATGCCCGTGGAGCAGATCGCCGGCGCCCTGTTCTCCCGCTGGTCGCAGGAGAACTTCTTCAAATATATGCGCGAGGAGTTCAATCTCGACGCCCTCGTGGTCCGCGGCCTGGAGCCGCAGGATCCCGAAGCCCGCGTCGTCAACCCGCTCTGGCGCGCAATCGACCGAAATGTCAGCCGCTTCCGGCAACGCCTCGGCACCCTGCGCAACAGGATCGCCGATCTGGCCAAGGGAGCCCAGTCTCACCAGACCGCCGAAGCCGCCCGACGTCTCCAGGCCCGGATCGACGCTCTCGACGCCGAGCGTGAGGCGCTCAAGCAGAAGCGCAGCGACACGCAGCGCCACATCACCGTCGCCGAGCTCGACGAGCACCAGGCCCTGGATGCGCTTCCCGAAGGCGAGAAGCTCCTCCTCGACGTCATCCGCATGATCGCCTACCGCGCCGAAACCCGCATGATGCCTGTCGTCGCACAGGCACAGGGCAAGACACAGCGACCCCGCAGGCACCTGCGCGCGATCTTCCAATCCGACGCCGACATCATCCCGGAGCCCTCCAACGGCATCCTCCGCATTCGCATCCTCGGCACCGCCAGCGACGCCGGCGACAACGCCACTGCAGGCCTCCTCCAGGAACTCAACCTGACCCGGACGATCTTCCCAGGCACCAACCTCCGGATGATCTACGAACTGCCCGGGAATACGGCCGATCCGGACCCTTCGGGTTCAAATAGGTGAGCTCGATTCACCCCCAAGGTCCGGACATCTGAATTTGTCGACCGCTGCGGTTCAATGCGGGGCCCGCGAAGGCGCGAACGCCCGAGCCTGGCGCAACTCGCTACCCACCCTGCAATTCACTTGCCCGACCGGTACGGCGCGAGACGGCCCGCCTGCCGGCTTCGGCTACGCGCAACCGGATGCGGGTGCCGCACCGGGTTCCCGAGGAACGATTGTCCCGGCACCCAAAGGCCGAACCGGTCGCGATCCCGCCGGATGCCAACATTGGGCGCTTGTGGCAGAATCCTCCGGCGCAGCAACGCCGTTGGACCGCGACAGGCAAGGGCGGTTGGCGCCGCTTCCTGAGCGATGGCCTGGGCGTCCAGGCGGGAGAATCATCATGCCGGAACGCAAGCAAGCCGAGAATGCACCGTCTCTGCCCGTCGGAACCCGGGACTCCGGAACCGCCCGCGGCGGCTCCAAGAGCAACGCGTTCGAGCGCTGGCTCATGCGCCAGATCCTGGCGGCAACCGGCAATCCCCCGGTCATTCTCCAACTCTGGGACGGTTCGCGCGCCCCGTCCCCTTCCCTCGCCGAAGATCCTGTGGCGCGCATCGAGATCTGCGACCGTCGCACCCTGTACAGTCTCCTGTTCAGTCCCGCCCTTGCATTCGGCGACGGGGTCAGCGCCGGGCGGATCCGGATCCATGGGGACGCCATCGCCTTCATCGAGGCGTCCTACCGCCTCATGAAGAGTGCGAGCAAGTCCCGGGCTCCCGGGTTCCTTTCCCGGCTCGCACGGCGGGGCTTCGGCGGGCGTGGCGACACAAGGTCGAATGTCCATCACCACTACGACATCGGCAACGAGTTCTACCGGCTCTGGCTCGACGAGGAGATGGTCTACACCTGCGCGTATTTCGAGCGCGAGGACGCGACCCTCGAGGAGGCGCAGAGGGCCAAGATGGACCGCATCTGTCGCAAGCTGGATCTGAAGCCGGGGCAGCATGTACTCGAGGTCGGCAGCGGCTGGGGGGCGCTCGCCATCCACATGGCCCGCGACTACGGGGTGCATGTGCGGGCAGTCGATCTCTCCCGGGAGCCGATCCGGTTCGCGCGCGAACGCGTGGCCACGCTCGAACTTGCGAACCGTGTCGAAATCGTGGAGGACGACTTCCGGAACGTCGCCGGCACATACGACGCATTCGTCGCGATCGAGATGGTGGAGCATCTGGGCGTGGCCGGCTACCGGAGTTTCGGAGAGGTCGCCGCCCGTTCACTCAAGCCGGACGGGCGCGGCCTGATCCAGGTGACCGGACGCAATGCGCCCGGCGCAAGTGACCCGTGGATCGAGAAGCGAATCTTTCCCGGCAACTACACGCCGAGCCTCGCGGAAGCGAGCGTGATCTTCGAGCCGCATGACCTGTCCATCCTCGATATCGAGAACCAGCGCCTGCACTACGCCCTCACCTGCCAGGCGTGGCTGGATCGGTTCATCGCTGCGTCGGATCGGGTGGCCGAGCTCTATGACGCCGACTTCGTGCGCACCTGGCGGTTCTATCTGGAGGGATCCGTGGCCGCGTTCCGGATGGGCGACATGCAACTCTTCCAGGTGCTGTTCGCGCCCGGGCCGTCAAACGCCGTACCGATGATCCGCCGCGGCGGCTAGGTTGAGACGAAGCAGCGCCGAGAATGCGGCGAGCAGGCGAGGCGCGGCATGATGGCGACATTCCCGGCAGCCAGGACTTTCCGGCCGAGATGAGCCGTCGGCAGAAAATTGCGATCGTCGGCGCCGGACTGGCCGGGCTCGGCGCGGCGCACGCGCTCCGGAAGCGCGCCATGGATGCCGTCGTGTTCGAGGCATCCGCCCAAACCGGGGGCCGGATCGCCCGCGACGAGGTCGACGGCTTTCGAATCGACCTTGGCGCAGGGTTCTTCATGGAGTCCGACCGCACGATCCAGGCGGTCGCGGCCGAACTGGGAGTGCCCCTCGAGCGGACGCCGCTCCCGATCAATGGCGGCCTCCTCCGAAACGGCACGTTCCACCCGTTCTACGGCGGCAGTCAGCCCGGAAACCTGTGGAGAACGGCCCGAACGCTTCTATCGTTCCGGTATCTCGGGCTCGGGGCGGTTTGGCAGCTGCTCCGATTCGCAGCGATGCTGCAGAAGCAGGGCAGCATCCTGAACGGCGAGGATGCGGCATCGGTCGCGGCTCTGGACGGCACGGAAAGCGCCGCCGAGTTCATCCGCTCGCGCTTCGGGGACGAGTTCCTGGAGTGGTTCTTTGCCCCGAACCTGACGAGCTACACGTTTGGGCAGCCGGAGGAGGTCGGCACGGCCTACGCACTGGCGGTCCTCTGGAGCGTCGCCATGAACGGCACCGCCTGGCCGGTCACGCCCCGCGGCCTGCCTTTTAGCCACAAGTCTTGTCAGGACGCAGCCTCTGATACAAGTCGCTGGTTCGGTCCATCCGGATGAGTCTTTCGTAGGTCTGCACGGCGACCGCAAGGCGCGTATAGCCCTCCCAGATTTTCTCGTGGCCTGGCCACGGATCGTTCTTGCGGTTGAGGTATCCGCCGAGCATGGCCATCGTAAGCACCGCCAGCCCGAGATTGTCGGGCGCGGTCAGCTTGCGGTCGGTGGCAAAGTCCTTGAGCGCCATGATCTCGATGTCGGAGAACAGGATGTCTGCCGGCAGTTCCGGTGTCTCGCGGCCCATCATCGTCATTGCCATCAGCCGCCATGCAATGACCGCGTTGATGGTTACGGCCCGCTCGATGCGATCGCCGGTGCGATGACCGAGGTATTCGACCTTGCAGCCTGATTTCAGGACCCGATGCCAGTCCTCGATGCGCCAGCGCAGGCGATACCATTTGAGGATCCGCTCCGCGTCGCGGTCGGAGGCCACCGGCAGGCTGGTCAGCAGGAACCATTCGAGGGGCTTGTCCCCGTCCGGCGGCTCCGGCTCGTGGACATGCACGAGGTTCAGGCGGATCGGCGCCTCGTTCCGGAAGCCGCTCGTCTCGGGCGGCGGCAAGTCGACCGCACACCAGCGCAGTTCGACAATCGCCGTGCGCGCTTCCCGTTTCCCGCGCGCCTTCTGCCGTCGCGTTCCCCGGCGCGCCGAACTGTGCGCCACATGGATCTCGAGCCGCTTGCGTACCGGTTGTGCCTGGGCCAGATCAAAGAGCTTCTGCTTCCGACGTCCGAGCGACCGGTTGTGCTTCGCGCGTACCAGCAGATCGACGCTACCGAGGCGGCGCTGCTCGACAAACAACTCGAACACATCGCCCTCCCGGTCGGCAATCGACACCGGGCGCACACCGTCCAGTTCGCGGGCCAGCCGGTCGCAGTCCTGCAGTCCCCGCACCCACCGCTGCGTCTTGCGCTCTTCGGGCGGCTTGTCCTTCTCCGCCGCACCGTCCGGCGCCTCGTACTGGATGTGCGGAACCCCCAGCGGGATGCCGTCGCCATTGACCGCCAGCATCGAGTGCATGTGCAGCCCCAACGTTCCCGAAGATCCCTTGTTCCGGCCGATCAGCCCGAGGCCCGCGCAGCCGGGATGCTCGGCGAAGTTCAGATCGCTTCCGTCCTGGATGCACAGAACCACATCCGACCCCTGCATCCGTTGCAGCGTGCGCGCCCGGTGCGGCGCCAGAATGTTCGTCGGCGACACCTCCGAATCCGCCGGCTGGTCGATCATCCGGTAGTAGCCCATCACCATCGCCTTGTCCGCCTGCGCGGCCGCCGGAAAGGACGACATCGGGTGGTCGGCCTGAACCGCGGCGCTCTTCACCAGCCGCCTGCTCAACCGTATATCGCCGAGCGGTGCCGAACCAAACTCGTTCTGCGCCCATTGCTCGCGATCCAGGCCGTCGCCGGCGCCGATCGCGGGGAGCGGCGCGCGTGGCGGGATCCCCAGCCGCCGACGCCAGTTCCTGGTCAAGGGAAACACCCACACCGACTTCACCGGCACCTGGGCACCGGTCGCCGAAAACCGACCGCGGCCGGTCGTCTCGCCGACTCGGTTCCAGTTCGACGCGGCGAGGCTGGCGCCGTCGTGCTGTGCAGAATCGAGAAAAGTCTCCACCAGCAGCGGCCGGTAACCATAGTGCTGCTCAAAGTCTGCACCCAGACGCCGCAAGCAAAGACCCAGCGCCTTCGAGGCCAGGTTCCGGCAGTGCACTGACGGACGGATCAGGAACCGGCTCAGTCCCACCACCCGATGCAACTGGCGCTCTCGCAGGGCCGTGTCCCAACCGATCCACTGGTCCCGTGCCGCCACCGCCAGCGCCGAGGCCGCAAAGCCCAAAGCCCCCAGAACACCGTGATCCGAGACAATCAGATAGCGAAGCTGCGCTCCCGCATGCCGCGCCGCCCCGCGAGGATGCTCCCGTGCCATCAACTCGTTCCAGATCCGGCGCTCGCCATCGCTATCCACCAGCACCAGCGACAACCCCGCCACAGCGTCAACACGCGAAGGAAGCCCCTCCGGAACCGGAACCGGGTGCCCAAGGCCGCGAGGCGCGCCGCCGCCGCCGCCATTGCGCGGTGCTGGCAGCATGATCCGGTCTCGTTCGGCAAGCGTTCGCAGCGCTTTCATGCAGCCCGCCTGTTGCGGCCGGCCAAGCGCATCGTGAAATCCGAACACTTCGCACACCCGACGGCCGAGCGCGGAACGACTGGCGAATCTCTCCGTAGCCATCAGCATGCGGACGCGGGCCACGCCCGCAGCGCTGGAAACGCTCGACAAAATACGGTTCTGCTCGTACATACTTCATAGAATGCACCCGATCCCAAACCGTGTCAAGTGAAAACTTGTGTAGCATGGGCAGCCCGCGGCGGCCCGAGCATCCTGGTGGACGCGCTTGCGGCCGAAGCGTCCGTCTGTCGACACCAGCGCATCGCATCGCCATCGAGAACGGCGAGGTCCGGGGCGTGCATGTTGACGGCGGCCTTGCCGAGGCGGACGCGGTGATCTGCGCCACGACCGCCCCGGCAGCCCTTCGGATCATGCCCAGCCTTCCGCCTTGTATCCGCGATAGATTGCGCCGCGTCACCTATTCCCGATGCCTCCGGGTGTTCTTCGGCGTGTCCACGCATCCGCTTCCCGAGGACTGGTACGCCGCGGCAATGCCCCGCCGGACGGGGTCGATCCTTGCCGGTCTCGGCAACACGACGGTGCTGTCTCCGGGCCTCGCGCCGGACGGGATGGCCCTGCTCGACGCGCTTGCGGTCGGAGAGCGGGCCGCAGAACTGTCAGCGCCGGGCCATCAGGAGGCGGGCAGGCGCGTGCTCGCGGAATTGCGGCGGCTCTTCCCGGCCATGGAGCGAGAGCCGCTCTTCACCCGCGTACACGAACGGGAGGAAGCCGTGTGCCTGGCGCCCGCCGGCATGATGGAGGCGATCCAGAAGATCCGGCTCGACCTGCCGCAAGGCGTTCGCGGGCTCTTCCTCGCCGGCGAATACACGGGCATTCCCTCCATGAACGGCGCGCACCGGAGCGGGATCGATGCCGCGGATCGATGCGCGGCATGCCTCTCGCAGGCAGCCCCGCCAGGATCCTGACCGGAGGCCTGTATCTGCCGGGGAGAGACGGGCCACCGGAATTCCGGCGCATGGAGCCCCGCGGTCCGCGGGCGCTTCTCAGCCAGCGTGCCCGAAGTCTCAAGCCGCCCATTGATTGCCTGGCGTTCCGGACGCCCACACTTGCCTCCGCACGGGGCGGAGTGGTAGCTGCGGAAAATATCTCGACCGCATTTCCAACGAGTTAGATCAAGAGGGACAGCCTGCGAGGGCCGAATTAACTTTGCCCATTCGAGTAAGCGTTGATTTGCCGCTTCCGTTCGGACCGGCAACAACAACGAGCCTCGGCATCACCGAGTGCGCTCGCTTGTAAGTTCAGCTGTCGCGATCGACGGAGCGAGAAATCACCTGGTCTCCGGCTTTCGTCCGTGCGAAGAGGGTCCCGTCATCGTGGCAACCGTAGAGCGTCCCACCGGCCTCAAGCTGGGCTGCCAGGTCGGCCCGCACTTCGTCACGCCATCCCCCCGGCAACGTAAAATCCGCAGCCGCGATACATGCCGGCCGCGGAAGTGCTTTCCCGCGACCCCGTGCTCGGGCAGGTGGCGCGGGCTTTCCGATCCATGGAGCAAAGCCGGCTCCAGGTCCGGCCGATCTACGTCTGCAGCGCCGACCCTGTCCGCGCTCATGTCTTCCTGAGCATGCTTGCCCAGGATCTCGAATGGCACCTGCGCAAGCGCCTGACGCCAATGCTGTTCGAGGACTTTGACTCCGAGGGGCGTATCCGCCCCTACGAAATACACCCGTGCAGAAGGCCGAAGTATCCGGGCGGGCAAAGCGGAAGGCAGCAACCAGGACCACCGGAACCGGCCTGCCCGCCCGCAGCCTGCGCACCATTCTCCAGGAACTCGGCAACCGGTCCTGCGATGAAGCCACCCTGCCCGGCCGGCCAGACCACACCTTCGCGATCATCGCCCAACCGAATCTGCTGCAGGCCGAAGCCTTCCAGCGGCTGGGTGTGGAGGCAAGCAAGATGATTCCAGTACCGCCACACCCCAGAAACCGACTGACTGCCTGGCAGATCAAGGGGTTCTGCGCCCAAGACGCGGGGGCAAGGACTCTTTCGGCAGCCTGCTGCACCTTTGCTCAGACGTAGCCTGTTGAGCCGTCGGGCCGGCATGGCAGCTTGCGCTCCCAATGCACGTAGCGGCCGGTCTGCAGATAACCCTCGTCGATCTCGACGCCCCAGCCCGGGCGGTCAGGTCGGAGTTCCAGGTGCCCGTCAACCGGAAAGTACGGATCCAGTACATAGGCTGCGTGATCGCTGCTCGGGGCGATGCCGTCGCTGTGGTACACGGCACCCGTGGGCAGGCGGTATTCGAGAATCCTGAAGTCCGGCGGCGCGACCGCGAAGTGGACGTTCACCGCGGCGGCGAGCGGTCCCATGGGATTGTGCGGAACAACCGTCACGTAGTGGGCCTCGGCCAAGGCCGCGATCTTCCGCATTTCCAGCAGCCCGCCGACGGCCCAGATGTCGGGCTGAACAATGTCCGCACCGGCTACCTGCAGCAGCCGGTTGAACTCAAACCGCGAGTAGAGACACTCGCCGGTGGCAAGCGGAACCTGCAGCGCCGCCTTCAGGCGGCCCCAGGCCTCGATGTTTTCCGGCCGCATCGGCTCTTCGTAGAACAGCGGATGGAACGGGGCCAGCGCATCGTCGTGAAACAGATGACTGACGCTAACTCCTTGCCAATGAAAAACTCCCAATACGCTCTACGCAAGTTGCACCCTCTGAGCCTGTCGTTCCCATCCGTTTACCCAATAGACACCAAATCGGTAAGTTGTATGATAACCACCGAACAACATTCCAGGGAGAGTTGAAATTATCGGCTCACAAGCAAGACTAGGGACCCTTGTCGCAACCTTGACGGCTTCCCTCAGGGAGCAGATTGTCGGCGGTTCCTTTGAACCCGGCAGCCGCCTGCCGAGCGAGGCGCAGCTTTGTCGCGACCACAAGGTAAGCCGAACGGTGGTCCGGGAGGCCGTCGCAGCCCTGCGGGCGGACGGGCTCGTGGAGTCCCGTCAGGGGGCCGGCGTGTTTGTCCTGAAGCAGGAGCCTCCCCCTGAATTGCCCTTCCAGGACATTCAGTACGACCGTATATCGTCCATGATCGAGGTCTTGGAGATCCGCACGGCCGTGGAAGTTGAAGCAGCGGGACTTTCGGCTCGCCGCCGGTCGCCGCAGCAGGAGGAGACCATCGTCGAGGCGTTGCGAGCCGTTCGCACCCAGAGAGAGGCGGGTCTATCAACATCCGCGGCCGATTTCGGCTTCCATCTCGCGATCGCAGACGCAACCAACAATCCGCGCTTCAGCGAATTCCTGTCGTTGCTCGGAAACGGGATGATTCCCCGTGTAACCCTGCGATTGGAAAGCTCGAGCCCCGTCTCCGGCAAGTACTTTGCGCAGATCGACGGGGAACACGAGAAGATCGTGACCGCGATCCTCGAAGGTGACGGAGACGCTGCGCGGCTGGCGATGCAGGAGCATCTCGAAGGCAGTCGGGCCCGATACCGCGCACTTCTCAGGGCGCATTCCGGGCGCGGCTGAGGGCTAACCGTCCTATCCGAGTGCCGCCGTTGACGATCGCGCGCGCCGCCCGACGTCCCGGCTTTCCTCCGCGACATTCTGCGCAATCAGTTCCTGTAGCACCGACTCTTCTTCCATCGTCAAGTCATCGAGTGGCGCTCGCACCGGACCCGCGTCGAATCCCACCAGCCGGACACCGGCCTTGATCGCCGATACGGCGTAGCCCTTCCGCCGACTCCGGAGTTCCATGAACGGATAGAAGAACGACAGGAGTATGGCTTCCCGGGCTGCCCGGTCTCCCGTTCGGAGCGTGTCATAGAAGCGCTTTGCCAGTTCGGGCACGAAATTGAACACCGCCGACGAATACGTGCCGAATCCGGCGCCGAGATAGGCTTCCGCGAACAACTCGGCCGTCGGCATGCCTCCGATATACGACAGGCGATCGCCAAGCTTCGCTGTGACCTGGCGCACAATCCCGATATCTCCGGTTCCGTCCTTGAACCCGACCAGGTTTGGACAGCTCTCGCAGAGCCTCGCCAGCGTGTCGGGTTCCAGGACCGCGTTGTCGCGGTTGTAGACAATGACGCCGATTCCGACCGATTGGCACACGGACCGGACGTGGGCGAACATTCCGTCCTGGGGCGCGTCGATCAGGTAATGCGGGAGCAACAGGATTCCATCCGCTCCGGCCCCCTCTACGCGCTTTGCGATGTCTACGGCCACCTTCGTCCCGTAGCCGCAGCCGGAAACAATGGCCGTGCCCCTCGCGGCCGATTTCGCCGCGCGCACCACCTCCGGAATTTCCTCTGGAGCGAGGGAGAAGAACTCGCCCGTTCCGCCCGCGGCGAAGAGAACGGGCGCACTGTATCCGGAGAGCCACGCGACATGCTCCTGGTAGCTCTCAGGCGCAAAATCGCCGAACTCGTCAAAGTGGGTTACCGGAAAGGAAAGAAGTCCGGAACGAAGAGCATCCTTCAGCGCTGGCGGATCCATGGCATGCCCCTCGACTTTCCGAACGCCGCAGGGCCTCCGGTAGCGCGGCCTGTTCCGTACGGCAGTAAGTTAGCATACAATAAGACGGATATATATGACAAGATGAAGCCGCGCTTCGAACCACCGCCTTGCTCGGCGAACCGAGCCTACGTTTCGTGGATGGGATCTGCTGTGAACATCCCGCCCTGGTACATCGCGTCGGGTGCATCCGGTGCTGGCGGCGTCATCTCGGCGTCAAGCCGCGCACGGTGGCTTTCCGCATTGTCCTGCGGCCGCCAGCCCAGACAGGAGACGCGGCCATTGTCCCACCAACCGGCATCGTTGTTCGAGGCCCCGTAAACGATCGGGCACCCGAGCACGGGCACGGACAACACCCGTTCCACAAGCCGCATGAAATCGTCGGGGCTGAGCCAGGTCGAGAGCATCCTGTGATTGCGGGGCTCGGGAAAGCAGGAGCCGATGCGCACGCAGGCCGTCTCGATTCCGTACTTGTCGTGGTAGAGGCTCGCAAGCGCTTCGCCAAACACCTTGGAGACGCCGTAGAGCCCGTCCGGCCTCGTCGGGGCACGGGCGTCAAGCCGATCGGTCTGCTGGTAATACCCGGTCGCGTGGTTCGAGCTGGCGTAGAGGATCCGGCTGACGCCGTGCTTCCGCGCTGCTTCATAGAGGTGAACCATACCGTCGATATTGGCGGAGCGAATCACCGCCCACGTGTCTTCTTGGGAGCGACCGCCGAGATGAACGATTGCGTCGCATCCCTCCACAAGGCCGTCCACGGCCGCCTTGTCTTCAAGATTGCAGTGGACGACTTCTTCGTGCGGCTTCGGCGCGCCGAGATCGGTACGGTCCGAAAGGCGCAGGATCTCCGCCAGATGGGTCAGGCGCTCGCGGCACATCGAACCAATATTGCCCGCGGCTCCGGTGATGAGAAGGCGTTTCATGAATTCTCTCGTGCGGTTGCCAGCCAACGCAGGGACAGGGAGTCTTTCGGCAGCCTGCTGCGCCTTTTCTCAGACGTAGCCCGTCGAGCCGTCGGGCCGAACAGGCAGCTTGCGCTCCCAATGCACGTAACGGTCGGTCTGCAGATACTCCTCGTCGATCTCGACTCCCCAGCCCGGACGGTCGGGCCGGAGCTCCAGGTGCCCGTCCACCGGAACATACGGATCCAGTATGTAGGCTGCGTGATCGCTGCTCGCTGCGATGCCGTCGCTGTGATACGCGGCACCCGTAGGCAGGCGGTATTCGAGGATCTTGAAGTTGGACTGCGCGGCGGCAAAGTGGACGTTAACCGCGGTGGCGAGCGGTCCCATCGGATTGTGCGGCGCAACCGTCACGTACTGGGCCTCGGCCAGCGCTGCGATTTTCCGCATTTCCAGCAGCCCGCCGACCGCGCAGATGTCGGGCTGAATGATGTCCGCACCCGCTACCTGCAGCAGCCGGTTGAACTCGAACCGCGAATAGAGACATTCGCCGGTAGCAAGCGGGACCTGCAGTGCTGCATTCAGGCGGCCCCAAGCCTCGATATTCTCCGGACGCATCGGCTCTTCGTAGAACAGCGGATGGAACGGGGCCAGCGCATTGCCGAGTTGGACCGCCTGCCAGGGCTCGAACAGCTTCGCATGGGCGTCAAACGCGAACTCGAACCGGTCGGGGCAGTCGTCCACCAGCGCTGCGACCCAGTCCGTCGTCGCCCGAATCACCGAGCCCCACGGATTGGCGCCGGGGTCGATGCGGTATGGCGAAAGCTTGAACGCGGTAAACCCGTACGCCGCCTCCATTGCCAGGCAATGGTCATGAATGACTGCGGGCTCCGGGGCGCTGTAGACCAATGGCATTCAGTTTGTCGTGGGGCGAGTGTCGCCTTTTGGGGTTGATTTGCAACGGATTGATTTGATTGCGTGATTTGGAGCCATTTCGGCGAGAGTGAGAGGGGTTGACTCTCGACCGGATTGATGGCAGAGTATGAGTGTGAAGGAGTCATCCGGAGCTTGCAGTGGACCCTCGCATCACGGCCTTGCAGTCGACGACGTTTCAGGGCAGGCGCTTGACGCGCAGACAGATTGCGGCTGTGCAGGAGACGGTTCTGTCGTTTCCAGGGCTGAGCCGGCGGGAGCTTGCGCACACGATCTGCGAGCAACTTCGCTGGCATACGGCGAAGGGGGACAATCGGATTCAGGCCGTGCTGCGAATGCTGGAGGAACTGGAGCGGCTGGGCGTTCTGTCGCTGCCGACGAAGGACTTGTCGCAGGCTCGGGGAGCACGCAAGCCGGTGGTCTGGGGCTCGCGGACGGATGCGCCGGCGGCGATCGAGGGGGATCTGGATGCTTTGCTGCCGATCCGGCTGCAGGTGGTGTCGGATGCGGAGGGGATCGAGGAATGGAATGAGTATGTTGCCCGCTACCACTACATGGGGTTCCGTCATCCGATTGGTCCGCATCTGCGTTACTTTCTTCTCGATCGTCATGGCCGCAAGCTGGGCTGCCTGCTTTTCTCGCATGGCTCACGGCAGCTGCAGTGCCGGGACGAGTGGATTGGCTGGCCGGAGGGCTACAGGAAACATCTGGACCGGGTGGTCGGGAACAACCGGTTCCTGCTGTTTCCGTGGGTTCGGGTTGGGAACCTGGCTTCCAAGGCATTGTCGATCGCGACCGGTCGCCTGGCGGACGACTGGGAGGAGCGCCATGGCTTTCGCCCGGTTCTGGTGGAAACGTTCGCGGACACGAGCCGCTCCGATGGCACCTGCTACCGTGCGGCGAACTGGGTCGATCTCGGCGAGACCCGGGGCGGCAAGGGGAAGGCGCCGAAACGGGTCTATGTGTATCCGCTGGCCACGGACTTCCGGGAGGTTCTCCTGCATGGGCCGCAACGCAGCGCGCCGCGGCGCAGTCCTCGGCGGCCCCGGCTGGCTCCGGACGATCCCTTCGTGTTGCTCTGGCGGGATCTCATCGGGGCGCTGACGGCAGTGGCGGCCGAGCATGACAGGGTGTGGCAGGTGCGGCGGCGGGTTCTGCATACGCTGCTGGTGATGCTGTTCGTGTACCGGCTGGTGCTGTCCAGCGGCGAGCAGGGCTACGCGACCACGCTTGCCGAACTCTGGGAGCAGTGCCGCGCTCTCGGTGTCGCGCTTCCGCAGCCGGATCCGGTCGCCGCGTCGGCGATGTGCAGGGCGCGGGCCAAGGTCGATGAGAACGTGTTCCGGAGCGTGCATGCCGAGATCCTCAAGCGTGCCTCCTGCCCGCCCGCGTGGCGGGGACACCGCCTGTTCGCGATCGACGGCTCAAAGCTCAACCTGCCGCGGCCGCTGATCCGTTGCGGGTATCGCACGCCCTCGGACACGAGCCACTACCCGCAGGGCCTGCTCAGTTGCCTGGTTCAGCTTCCGGAGCGAATTCCGGTCGCGTTCGACCTTTGCGCCCACGGCAATGAACGAAGGGCCGCGCTCGACCTTCTGCCCGCCTTGTCGCCTGGGGACGTGGTGATCTACGATCGCGGATATTTCTCCTGGGAGTTGCTGGCCGTCCATCTCGAGCGGGACATGCATCCCGTCTTCCGGATCCAGAAGTCCGCCAGCCCGATCATGGATGCCTTCCTCGCCGGAAGCCGGACAGATGCCGTCGTCGAGGCAATGCCCGGCCAGAAGGTTCTCCGGAAGCTGCGCAAGAGACAGCCGCAAGCCCTCGCAGAACCGGTCCGGCTGCGCCTCGTCAAATACACTGCCGGCGGCTCAACCATCGGCCTCGCCACCACTCTCCTTGATTCGCAAACCCATCCGGCCAGCGAACTCGCCGATCTATACGGATCGCGCTGGGGCATCGAGGAGATGTACAAGATCTCCAAATCCATCATGGAAATCGCGCCGTTCCATGCCAGGACCGAGCGCGGCGTCCGACAGGAACTCTTCGCCCACTTCAACCTCATGGCCATGACGCGCATCTTCACAAACCATGGCGATGCGATCCTCAACGCCCGCAAGCCATCCCCTTCCGCGACCGACCGCACCGCAAACTTCAAGAATTCCCTCGCCGCCGTCGCGCGAAACCTCGAAGCCCTGCTGCTGAAGCACGCCGCCACCGTCGCCGAGGCGATCCAGCAGGTCCTCGATTGCGTCGCCACCGGGCGCCAGAAGCCGCGCCCGGGACGAAGCTACGAACGACGATCCCGCAAACCCCTCAACCGGTGGCACGGCAAGCCCAGGGAAGCCTCGAAAGCTTGAACCAAGGGACGCCGAAACGCAGCGCCAACATGCTGTCAGGACTGCGAATCCTTAAGTGAATGGCAAAAACTCCTTAAGTGAATGCCATTGCGCTGTAGACCCCCAGGTAAACGCGAACCCGGTCCCGCACATGCCCGCCGAGAAGGAGGTACACGGGAACGCCGAGCGCCTTGGCCGAGATGTCCCAGAGCGCGTGGTCAATTGCCGAAATGGCGGCAAGACCCAGAGCCCCCGGCGGGAACCGGCACTGCTGCAGCAGCTTCAGCACCAGGCGCTCGATCCTCCTCGGGTCCTCACCCTCGATCTGCAGATACAGGTAGTCAAGCAAGGGGGGCAGGGCGTAATCGGGGCCGTGGTTGTAGCACTCGCCCCAACCGGTGATCCCCTCGTCGGTGTCGATTGCGACGATGACGCGCGGCCGGTCCCGGTCGCAGGTCATGAAGGAGCGAAGGCCTGTGATTTTCATGGATCAACCCGCGAACCTGGCCTGCGGGACGCCGGTGACCCCGAGGCCCGTGATGGCGAACAGACTGCCGGCGTCCGTACCTGGATCTGCATCGCGCCCGATGGAAGTGACGAAAAGGATATCGAGCCTGGATCCGCCGAACATGGGCTTGGATGGTTTTTCGACCGGCATGTCGACGATACGGTCCACCGTGCCCGCAGGCGTCAACCTGACGAGTTGCCCGCCGCCGACTCCGGCCATCCAGTAGCAGCCGTCGGCATCCACCGTGCCACCATCCGGGCGGCCCATCACGTCACGCGTATCGAAGAAGACTTGCGTGGCGCCGGGAGTACCGGTCTCAAGGTCGTATTCAGCGGAGAAGACCGTGCGGACCGACGGGCCGGAGTCGGAGAAATACAGGGTTTGCCCGTCCGGAGAAAAAGCGAGCCCGTTGGTCGTGTAAACCGGATCGAAGAACGGAACGCAACCCTGGTCCTGATCGAGGCGGTAGAACCTGCCCAACCGCTCCCGCGAAATGCCGTCCTTCATGGTGCCTGCCCAAAGGCGTCCCTCGGGATCCGTGATTCCGTCGTTGAACCGGTTGCCGGGAATATGCGCTTCGGGATCCGTGATCGCTTCGCGAACGCCGGTGTCAGGGTCCAGGAAATGGAATCCCGTCTTCGCAGCAACGACAAGCCCTCCGGACACCCGCGGCGCCACGCAGCCTACAGGCTCCCCGAATTCAATGGTCCTGTTTTCGCCTGTCTCCGGGTCGTAGCGGTGGATGAGACCCTGCGGTATGTCCACCCACCAAAGCACGCTGTCCTGCGTATCCCAGAAGGGAGATTCGCCGACCTCGGAGCGTCTCGGGACGACGCAATCGATCTCGGGTTTCATCAGCGCTGCCTTTCCCTACACGACACGCCGGGATGCCGGCCGTTCCTGCTCACGAGCAACCTGTCGCGACCGGTAGCCTCGGAAGCACATCTCCAACGCGTTCCCGTCACTTCGCATCGCCATGTCTCTCTCCATCATTTCTCGCCGCTCTGCTAACAGCACTCCGGCCGTTCCGCAAGCGCGCTCGTCAGATCACCCGAAACCTTCCCTCCCGAATTCACCACGCGAACCGGGAGATCTGGAAATTGCCCCATACGATAAGGACCGGAGAGTGATGTGACGAGCAGGCCCTCCTGCGCGAAACCGGCACCGCGGCTGGCGGCTTTCCCACGAGTACGGCCTGTTGTTTCGGGGGTCAGCGCCCGGGACTCGGTCGTATCATCACGTCCATTCCTTCAGTCTGCGGACCGGACCGACACGGACACGAAGGCCAGGAAAGCCGGGATGGTCGCGCAGGTTATCCTCGGCAAGCAGGCTTCGCCGGCCTCCATGTCAAGCCAATGCGGAATCGCTCGGCCATGCTTGCGAATCTCGTGCGCAAGCTATGGAAAGGCATGGCAGGATCGTCCGATACGGTCATCATTAAGCGTCTCCTGACGGTGGAAGAGTGCTCCAGTTCCAAAAAATGCCTGCATGCGATCACGATAGACCCTCACGGCAGGATTTTCGGTGAATGCGGGACCGAAGCCCCGTCCACCGATGGATAATGGCAACCGCAGCGATAACAAGCTTGCCGGGTGTCGGCATCTTATATGATAACATTTCAAATACGTTTGACAAATTCGTCACGCCATGCAGAATGTCTTGCACAATGGCAATTTTCCCAGAACCACGGAGGGATTCCATGAGACAGATAAGGCGCATTGCGCCGGTCGCTTCGGCTACCGCAGGCGCGATCCTATTCCCGCTCGCCGCGGTTTCCGCCGGCGAGGCACCGATGCTGGCGGAGATGGTGGCTGCGGGCAACCTGCCGCTGCTGGAAGAGCGGCTGCCGGTCAATCCGGAGGTAGTAACTCCGATCGAAGAGATCGGAATTTACGGTGGCACGCTGCGCCGAGTGCTTGGCGGCTCGAATGACCACAATTCCATCCTGCGCTTCGTGAGCCCGCAAGGGTTGACGCGCTGGAAGCCCGATTTTTCGGAAGTGATTCCAAACGTGGCCGAGAGCTGGACCGTCAATGACGAGGGAACCGAGTTCACGTTCAAGCTGCGGGAGGGGATGAAGTGGTCCGACGGCGCTCCCTTCACTGCCGATGATATCATGTTCTACGTGGAAGACCTTCTTCACAACGAGGAATTCTACGGGAATCCTCCGGCTCGCTACGTGGTCGCGGGTGAAACCATGGCCGCGGAGAAGATCGATGACACCACCGTCATGCTGAAATTTGCCGCTCCGTACGGCACGTTCCTGACGGAGCTCGCAACGCCCCTGGCGCAGGAGCCGGTCCTCTGGGCAAAGCACTACTGCTCCCAGTTTCACCCCAAGTACAACCCCGATGTTCAGGCCATGGTCGATGCGACTGAGGCGGTCGAGGACTGGCCGGCGCTCTTTCGTCTGAATTGCGGGGAAGTCGAGGCGCCGAATCGCTGGGCCAACCACGAGCGTCCCACGCTGGATCCCTGGGTGGTCACCGAGCACGGCTACACGGCGGGCGCCACCCAGGTGGTGATGGAGCGCAACCCGTATTTCTGGCAGGTCGATACCCAGGGCAATCAGCTGCCGTACGTGGACACGGTCCAGATGGGCGTCGCTCAGGACAACCAGGCACTGGTGCTGGAGGCCGTAGCCGGCAATATCGACATGCAGCGCCGCCGAATATCGAACCTGGCCAACAAGCCCGTACTTTCGGAGGCTGCGGACAGAAGCGGCTTCGCGTTCTACGAAATCGAGAGTTCCAGCTCCAACGCGATGGTCATTCACGTGAATCACACGCACAAGGATCCGGTGATGCGCGAAGCGTTGCGGAACAAGGAGGTACGCATTGCGCTCTCCCTCGGGATCGATCGCGAGGAAATCATCGACATCGTCTTCCAGGGCGTGGGCGAGCCCTGGCAGATCGGGCCGCGTCCCGTCCATGTGCTCTACAACGAGCAGTTGGGCCGGCAATACACCGAGTATGACCCGGATCGCGCAAACGGGCTTCTCGATGCGGCGGGCTACGCCGAGCGGGACAGCGAGGGGTTCCGTCTGCTTCCGAATGGAGAACGGTTCCGGTTCAACGTGCAGTACACCGGCATTGAGCAACCCGAGTGGGGCGATGCGCTGGAGATCATCAAGGAGCAGTGGCAGGATATCGGCATCGACCTGAACGCCAACTCGGTCGAGCGTTCGATCTACTATTCCCGCGGAGAGGCGAACGAGCACGACTTCATGGTCTGGGGAGCGCCCGGCGGCCTCGATCCGACCCTGAGCCCGCGTGACGTGCTTGCCGTGCATCCGCAGGCAAGCTGGTTCGCCATTCCGTGGACGCGCTGGTACCTGTCCGGCGGCACGGACGGCGAGGAGCCGACGGAGTCGATGAAGACGCGTCTTGCGCTCTACGACGCGTTCAAGTCCGAGGCCGATCAGGCCAGAGCGCTTGACATCTTCCGTCAGATCCATCAGATGGCGGCAGACGAGTTCGAGATCTTCGGCATTACCCTGACGCCGAACCTGTTCGGCATCGTCAACACCCGGCTTGGAAACGTGCCTGCGAGCATGCCCGGTTCCTGGATGTACCCCGATCCGGGTCCGACTCTGCCCCAGACGTATTTCTTCAGGAACTAGCAGGCGACTGAAAACCTTGCCGGCCCGGGCGCTGCCCCGGGCCGGCAATTGTCTGTAGAGTGCGGCAATGATCGTACGCTTTGTCCTGAAGCGATTGCTCTGGATGATACCGTTTCTCTTTGCGGTATCGGTCGTCGCTTTCGTCCTGATCCAGGCGCCGCCCGGGGACTATCTCACCACGTTCATCGCCAAGCTCGGGGAATCGGACGAGGTTCTGGATCAGGCTACGATTGACAATCTGCGGCAACGATTCGGCCTCGACCGACCGCTGTATGTCCAGTACTTCAAGTGGGTCGGCAACCTGCTGCAAGGCGACTTCGGGATGAGCTTCGAGTGGCGCCAGCCGGTTTCCGACCTGGTCTGGGAGCGGATGGGGCTGACCCTTCTGCTCTCCATGGCGACGCTTCTCTTCACCTGGGCAGTGGCTTTCCCCATCGGCGTGTATTCCGCCGTGCGAAAATACTCGATCGGGGATTATGTCGCGACAACACTTGGGTTCATCGGACTGGCCACGCCGAATTTCCTCCTCGCCCTGATCCTGATGTATGTGGGCGTCGTGCATTTCGGCACAGATGTCGGCGGACTGTTCTCGTCGGAATACAAGAACGCGCCATGGTCCTGGGGAAAAGTCCTGGATCTGGCTGCCCATCTCTGGCTGCCGGTCGTCGTGCTTGGCACCTCTGCCACGGCGAGCCTGATCCGGATCATGCGTGCAAATCTGCTCGACGAGTTGAACATGCCTTACGTGGACACGGCGCGTGCGAAAGGCCTCTCGGAGTTCTGGTTGATCCTGAAATACCCGGTGCGCGTCGCGCTCAACCCCTTTGTCTCGACCATTGGCTGGGTCCTGCCGAACCTGGTCTCCGGAGCGGTTGTTACGGCCATCGTACTGAGCCTGCCGACGGCGGGGCCACTGATGCTGCAGGCCCTTCTCGCGCAAGACATGTACCTTGCCGGCGCGTTCGTTCTGTTGCTTTCCTCGCTCACCGTGATCGGAATGCTCCTCTCGGACATTTTGCTGGTGCTCCTGGATCCGCGGGTGAGGTATGACTGAGGCTGCCGGGAGCGGTTTCGCCGTGGAGGTTGGGAACCGGACGGACCAGGTCGCGATCGCATCGCAATGGCAACTCATCTGGTGGGCATTCAAGAAGCACCGCCTTGCCATGGCGGGACTCTGGGTGATCGGGTTTCTCTACCTGGTATCGCTCTTCGCGGAATTCGTATCCCCCAACGATCCGACGCAGCAGAACCGGCGGGCCGTCTTCCATCCGCCGCAGCGGGTGCACCTGATCGACCGGTCAGGGGAGGACGGCCTGCGTATTCGTCCGTTCGTCTACCGCATGGAGCGCAAGCGCGATCCGGACACCCTGAAAATAACCTACGAGCGCTCCGACGAGAAGATCTATCTGAAACTCCTGGGTGAAGGCCCCGCCTACAAGTTCTGGGGCATCCGGGCGACGCGCACCCACCTCTTCGCGACCGAACGGCCGAAGGACAGCTTTTACCTGTTTGGCGGGGACAGACTCGGCCGGGACATGTTCACGCGGGTCGTCTACGGCACGAGGGTCTCCATGTCGATCGGCCTCGTGGGCGTCGCGATCTCCCTTGTCCTCGGGGTTACGCTCGGAGGCGTCTCCGGCTACTACGGCGGCCGCATCGACGCCGTCATTCAACGCATCATCGAGTTTGTCCTCTCGCTGCCGACAATCCCGATCTGGCTGGCCCTGGCGGCGTCGCTACCCCCCTCCTGGCCCACCTATCTCCAGTATTTTGTCATCACGCTGATCGTTTCGCTCGTCGGCTGGACGGAGTTGGGGCGGGTAGTGCGAGGCCGTTTCCTGGCGATGAAGAACGACGACTTTGTCGTGGCATCGCGGCTTGATGGAGCCTCGGAGGGGCGCATCATCTACCGCCACATGCTGCCATCTTTGACATCGCACATCATTGCCTCGGTCACGCTGGCAATCCCGCTGATGATCCTCGCAGAAACGGCGCTCTCGTTCCTCGGCCTCGGACTGCAGCCGCCGGCGATCTCCTGGGGCGTCCTTCTGAAGGAGGCGCAGAACATCCGCTCCATTTCGCAAGCGCCCTGGCTGTTCATTCCGGGCGGGTTTGTCGTACTCGCGGTCCTGGCGTTCAATTTCCTCGGCGACGGCATGCGCGATGCCGCGGATCCCTATGGCCACTGAAGCCGTCATCACGGTCGATAACCTGCGCGTGGGTTTTGCCACGCGCAGGGGAATGCTGGAAGTCGTCCACGGCATCTCCTTCGCGCTCCAACGAGGCAAGACAACCGCGATCGTGGGTGAGAGCGGTTCGGGCAAGTCCGTAACCGCGCGAGCAATCCTCAACATCAGACTTCCTGACCTCGTGCGCTAATTGAAGGCGGGCTTGGCGATCGTTTTGCTCGTGATTTCCAGCAGTTAGGAGACATTTGAGGGGTTGACCGATCTACGGAGAGTGGCTATAATACTGTGCACCCGATATCGACCGTGGAGACTCCCTTGAACACGCTTCCGATGCCTCCTGCCGAGGCGATCCAGATCGGCGAATCCTGCTTTTCGCACGCGGTCGAGGACGGCCGGCGGGTCTACTTCAGCAACCTGGCGCCGTTCGATTCCCACGAAGTTTCGGACAACCGAGCGCGACAGCTGCGGATTGCGCGGTTTGCCGAGCACGGTGTGCTACGCAGGGATCTGGCGGCGGCGTTTGGCGTGAACCGTTCGACGGTGCAGCGGGCAGTGAACCAGCTCCGGAGGCAGGGCGAGGCCGGTTTTCTTACGCCGCGACGGAGGCGCGGGCCGAGCGCGATCGACGCCGCGACGGCGCGGGAGGCGGAGCGGCTTCTGGCCTCGGGGCTGAGCGGCCGGGCGGTTGCGCGAAAGCTGGGGATCCGGCCGAGCACGTTCAGCCTCAACCGCCGGTCGGGTGTTATCAGAGGGGGGACGCCGAACCGGGCCGTGCCGGCGCAGGCGACAGCGTCGACGGAGCCGCAGGCGACGGCAGTGCTGGAGCCGCCGGTGGTCGCGTCGACGGAGCCACAGGCGGCGGCAGCGCCGGAGCCGAGGGTGGAGCGGAGCGAACGGGACGCACGCGACCGCGAGGCGCCGATGGGTCGGGGCACCCGGGACACGGCGGGGCGGATGCTGGCGGCAACGGGACATCTGACGGAGATGCGGCCGCAGTTTGCGGAGCCGCTGTCGGCGGTTGCCGGCGGCGGCGTGCTGGCCGGGCTGCCGATGCTGCTCAAGGAGGGGCTTCTGGACCGCGCGCGGGAGTTCCTGTCGCTGCCCAAGGGATACTACGGTTTGACCACGGTTCTGCTGTTCCTGGCCTTCCTCACCCTGGCCCGGGTGCGCAATCCGGAGGCACTGCGGCACCAGGCGCCCGGGGAATGGGGCGCCATCCTGGGCCTGGACCGCTGCCCGGAGGTGAAGACGCTGCGGGGCAAGATCAAGGCGTTGGGGCGAGACGTGCAACGGGTGCGGGACTGGCAAGCTTCCCTGGCCGCGGGATGGATGGCGGAAGAACCGGACGTGTGTGCGACCCTGTCGGTGGATGGCCACGTCAAGGTGTATTCCGGCCGCAAGGGAAAATTGCCCAAGCATTACGTGGCGCGCCAGAAACTCTGCCTGCCTGCCTCCACGAGCTACTGGATCAACGCGCTCGGCGGCAAGCCGTTCCTGTGCCTGAACAAGGCGCTGGATCCGACCATGACCCACGCGCTGGAGAAGGACATCCTGCCCGCGCTGGAGAAACTGGGCATGCTGGGCCCGGATGCACCGGACCTCACCGTCCCGGACGCCGGCGAGCCCGCCCTGACGCTGGTCTTCGACCGGGAAGGCTGGAGCCCTGCCCTGTTCCGGCGCCTCGCCCGGCGCGGGGTTGCTGTGATCACCTGGCACAAGGGCTTCAAGGGGGAGGCCTGGCCGGAGGCGGACTTCCGCACCGTCACGGTGCCCATCCACGGGCCGGGAAGCACCCGCAGCGCCACCGTCCGCCTCGCCGAGAAGAGCGTGATCCTGAGCAAGGGGCCCGAAGTCCGCCAGATCCGGCGCCTGCTGGAGAATGGCCGCCAGGTGCCCCTCATCACCACCGACCCCCGCATGCCCATGGAGCGGGCCGCCAGCGCCCTGTTCTCCCGATGGTCGCAGGAGAACTTCTTCAAATACATGCGCGAGGAGTTCAATCTCGACGCGCTGGCGGTCCACGGTTTGGAAGCACAGGATCCCGACGCCCGCATCGTCAACCCGCGCTGGCGCGCAATCGACCGCAATGTCCAGCGCTTCCGGCAGCGCCTTGGCACCCTGCGCAACCGGATCGCCGACCTGTCCAGGGGAACCCCGACCCGCGAAGCCGAAGAGGCCGTCCGGCGCCTGCAGGCCCAAAGCGACGCTCTCGACGCCGAGCGTGAAGCCCTCAAGCTGCAGCGCCGCGATACACCGCGACATATCGCGGTCGCCGAACTCGACACGAACGAGGCACTCGACGCGCTCCCCGAAGGCGAGAAACTCCTCCTCGATATAATCCGCATGATCGCCTACCGCGCTGAAACCCGCATGATGCCCGCCGTTGCCCAGACCCAGGGCAAGATCCAGCGCCCCCGCCGGCACTTGCGCGCACTTCTACGGGCCGACGCCGACGTCATCCCGGAGCACGGCAACGGCATCCTCCGCGTTCGCATACTCGGCACCGCCAGCGATGCCGGCGACAACGCCATCGCAAGCCTCCTCGAAGAACTCAACCAGACACGGACCGTCTTCCCCGGTACCAACATGCACATGGTCTATGAACTACCCGGAAAAATCGCCGAGCCCCACTTCGCGGGTGCAAAAACATGACACTCTCTCGAGTTCGAGGTCAGGAAGTCTGAACATGGTTCCGAGACCTGGCGCCATTGCGGGTGGACGGGTCATTTTCCGACCCGACGAAAGCGAGCCGACGGATCTCACCACGCTTCATCCACGCGGCAAGGCCATCCGCAGCATTCGTGGCGGGCGGATCGGCATGATATTCCAGGAGCCGATGAGCTCTCTTTCGCCGGTCCACACCATCGGAAGCCAGGTAATCGAGGCCATCCGCCTGCACCGGGACATCGGGAGGCGAGAGGCGCGGTCTCTCGCGCGCGAGATGCTGGAGCAGGTGGAGATCCCGAAACCGGAGCGGGCTCTCGACCAGTACGCCTTCGAATTCTCCGGCGGCATGCGCCAGCGGGCGATGATCGCCATGGCGCTCTCGTGCCGTCCCGATGTCCTGATCGCGGACGAACCCACGACCGCGCTGGACGTCACCACCCAGGCCGAAATTCTCGACCTCATGGGCAGGCTCCAGCACGAACTGGGCATGGCGATCATGTTCATCACCCACGACATGGGAGTTGTCGCGGAGATCTCCGATGATGTCGTGGTGATGGAGAGCGGAATCGTGGTCGAGCGCGGCGAAACCGCGGCCCTTTTCGCTCGTCCGGCGCACCCGTATACACAGAAGCTTCTCGGCGCCGTGAAGCGACTGGAGGAGCCGGCGACGGAGAAGGTACGACCGGAGCCGGAAGCGCCCGAGGTCCTTCAGGTTGACGAGTTGAAGCTTCATTTCCACAAGCGCGAGGGCTTTCTGCAGCGGGTCACGGACACGACCAAGGCTGTCGACGGCATCAGCTTCACAATCAGGAAGGGCGAATCCCTGGGCCTCGTGGGCGAAAGCGGATCGGGCAAGACGACGGTCGGGCGCTGCATTGCGCGGGTCTACGAACCCACGGCTGGAGCAATCAAATTCAACGGGGTCGATCTGTCATCCATCGGCAGGAAGGAGCTTCGAACCTGCCGACGCCATATCCGCATGATCTTCCAGGATCCCTTCGCCTCGCTCAACCCGCGCATGACGGTGAAGCAGATCGTCGGGGAACCGCTCACGGTCCATGGGCTCGCCACGGGCCAGGAGCTTGAAGGCCGTGTAGCGGGACTCCTCGCCGAGGTGGGCCTCGATGCCGGGATGATGGAACGCTATCCACACGCGTTCTCGGGTGGCCAGCGCCAACGGATCGTCGTCGCGCGAGCCATCGCGCTCGAGCCGCGAGTGGTCATCGCCGATGAGCCGACCAGCGCTCTCGACGTATCCATCCGGACGCAGGTGCTCGACCTTCTCCTCCGGCTCCAGGCCGAGTTCGGGCTCTCCTTCCTCTTCATTTCCCACGATATGGCGGTGATCCGCTACTTTTGCGACCGGGTTGCGGTCATGTACCGCGGAAGGATTGTCGAGATCGGGGAAACCGAAAGCGTTATCACGGATCCGCAGCATCCCTACACCAAAGCACTCCTGTCGTCGGTTCCGATTCCGGACCCATCCAAGCGCGGCACGCGCCGCCGGCACCGTTATATCGAGGAGGTAGCGTGAGAATCGAAGCCATTGATACCAAGGTGTTTGCTTATCGAAGCCGCATCGAAATGGATACCGACGGACATGCGCATCCGGGACCCGAGCGCAGGGCCATTTCCGCGGTGCTTGCGATCATCTGCGACGATGGCACGACAGGCTATTCCACAGCGCGGCCAGGCGATATCGAGGAGCCGCTGCTGGAGAGGTTCGTGCGCCCCGTGCTGCTCGGTCAGGACCCACTCCGGCCGGAGGCGTTGTGGCAGGCGATGTACAAATGGCAGCGCGGCAGCGCCATGAAGTTAACCGACTGCACGCTCTCTGCGGTGGATCTGGCGGTCTGGGATCTGATCGGCAAGGCAGCCGGGCAACCGGTCTGGAAGCTCCTCGGCGGTTTCCGCGACAGGATCCCTGCCTACGGCTCAACGATGTGCGGTGATGATCTGGAAGGAGGACTTGCCACGCCGGAGGATTACGCCCGTTTCGCCGAGTGGATGATTGATGAGCGGGGTTACGGGGCGGTCAAGCTCCACACCTGGATGCCCCCCATCCCCGGTGCGCCGGATGTGAAGATGGACTATGCCGCCTGCGCGGCCGTGCGCGAGGCGGTGGGACCGGCGATCCCTCTCATGCTTGATCCCAATCACTGGTACTCGCGGACCGACGCGCTATGGCTCTGCCAGAGGCTGGAGGAACTGGGTTTCTTCTGGATCGAGGAAATGATGGAGGAAGCTTCCCTTTCCTCCTACCGATGGCTCACCGCCAAGACCCCCTCGCTCAACATTCTTGGCCCCGAGACAATGGGTGGAAAGCACTGGACCCGTGCGGAGTGGGCAGCCTCGGGCGCCTGCGACATGCTTCGGACAGGCGTGTGGGATGTCGGCGGCATCACGCCGGCAATGAAGACGGCTCGCCTCGCCGAGAGCTTCAACATGTCCTGCGAAGTCCATGGGACCGGCGCGGGGAACCTTGCCGTGGCCGCCGCGATTCCGAATACGAACTTCTACGAGCGGGGACTGCTCCACCCCTTCCTCGACTACGAGCAGCCCAGGGAATACGAGAGGCGGATCGATGACGAGATGGACGCCAAGGGCTCGGTCCTTTGCCGTGGAACGCCAGGACTAGGCCAGGATCTCGATCTGGACTACATCGAGGCGAACCGTGTCTGATCTCCGCGTTTCAGAAGTCCGCATCACGCCGATCGCATTTCGTGATCCGCCGCTCCTGAACAACAGCGGCTGCCACCAGCCCTACGCGTTGCGTTCGATCATCGAAGTCGAGACCAGAAACGGTACGGTCGGTCTCGGTGAGAGCTACGGAACAAGGCCGGTGCTGGACGGGCTGCGGGCGCTGGCGCCCGCTCTGGAAGGGCTTTCCGTCACCGACATCAACGGACTTTGGTCCAGGGCGCGGGAAACACTGGAGGATTCGGAAAGCCGCGAATTCCTTCGCGTCGTAAGCGCGGTCGAGGTCGCGTGCTGGGATGCGTTCGGCAAGTCCACCGGGCACGCGGTATGCGACCTACTCGGCGGGAGGGTGCGCGAGGCGGTACCGTTCTCGGCCTATCTCTTCTACAAATTCGCCCGCCACGCGGATGCCTACGAGGGCGATTCCTGGGGCGAGGTTCTTACGCCGGAAGCGCTTGTCGACCAAGCGCGGCGAATGGTCGACGAGTACGGCTTCCGTGCCCTGAAGCTCAAGGCGGGAGTCCTGGAGCCGGAAGCGGAGATCACGGGCCTCGAAGCGTTGCGGGCCGCCTTTCCTGACGCTCCTCTCCGCGTCGATCCGAACGGTGCCTGGCATCTTCACACCACGCTGAACCTTCTCCCGCGGCTTGAAGGGCTGCTGGAATATCTCGAGGATCCGACGCTTGGCATCCCGGCCATGGCGTGTGTCCAGGCGTCGACCGATATTCCTCTGGCTACCAACATGTGCGTCGTGCGCAGCTGTCATCTGCCGGTCGCGATTGCACACGGCGCTGTGCGGGTGATCCTGGCGGACCACCACTACTGGGGCGGACTCCGGGCGAGCCGGGAACTCGCCCGGATTTGCGAGATCTGGGGGATCGGAGTCTCGATGCATTCGAACTCGCATCTGGGGATCAGCCTTGCCGCGATGATCCACATTGCGGCAGCCACTCCGAATCTCGCGTTCGACAGCGATACGCACTATCCCTGGCAGGAGGACGAGGTGATCGAAGGTGGCAAGCTACGCTTCCGGGGCGGAACTCTCGCAGTGCCGGACGGCCCCGGGCTGGGCGTCAGCCTCGATCGCGTGGCGCTTCAGCGTCTCCACCACACCTATCTGGAGCATGGCTACGCCGAGCGAGACGACGCCGGCGAGATGCGCAAGCACTGGCCGGAATGGCAATTTGAGCGGCCGAAGTTCTGATCGGTGTCTGAACGCAGTCGGCCCTTGGGGCAGGAACGGGGCGATGAACGTGGAGAACAGGCGGGCCGGATCCTGTGACGACTGACGTTATGCGCAACCCAGTCTTCCGCTCCGGGTGCGCCAGTGCCGGGCCAGTCTGCTGCTACCCCTGCGGAAGGGACACTGCGACCGCGCCCATCCGGAGGTTGCGCGCCACGAGCGGGATCTGGTGTCATTGCTACACTGGTGCACATGGCAGACGGCGGAACCTCGCCGGTTCGCCTCAGTTCGATTCAAGCTCTAGGGAATCAATCCGTAACCGGAGTTCGTGTGTTGGCAGATCTATCAAAGGCGCTCACCGGCGTCTCGGGCATCCTCGCAACGCCATACGACGCGGACGGCAATATCGCGCCCATCCGTCTCAAACCAATCGTCGATCGCGCCCTGGGAGCTGGCGTGAGCATCTTGACCGCCAACGGCAACACCGGCGAATTCTATTCCCTGACCATGAAGGAGGCCGAGGCGATGGTCGCGGCCGCAGCGGAGTGCATCGCCGGCCGGGCGCCGCTCGTGGCCGGGGTGGGGCGCGGCGTCCGGGACGCGTGCCGTCTGGCGAAGGCCTCGGCCGTAGCCGGCGCGCAGGCGCTCATGATCCATCAGCCTCCGGATCCATTTGTGGCAGCGAGGGGGCTTCTCGATTACGTCCGTTGGGTGGCCGAGGCGCGGGACGGTTTGCCGCTGATCCTGTACCTGCGCAACGATGCGATCGGGACGGAAGCCATTGCCGCGCTGTGCGCCTTGCCCGGCGTCATCGGGGTCAAGTGGGCGACGCCGAATCCGCTGAATCTGAAGGCCGCGATGGCTCACGCTCCGGATCACATCATCTGGGTCGGCGGGCTCGCCGAGACCCGCGCGCCCGACTTCTACGCCGTTGGCGCCCGCGGTTTCACATCAGGCCTGATCAATGTGTGGCCTGCCCGCTCCGTCGCCATCTCCACCGCGCTGGAGGCCGGATGCTGGGACGATGCCCGCGCGCTCATCGCTGGCATCCAGGTCTTCGAGGATATCCGCGCCGAAGAGCAGGGTGGCGCCAATGTCTCGGGAGTGAAGGCGGCCCTGCAGCTCATGGGCCACGACTTTGGCGCCCCGCGCCCGCCCGCCGCCTGGCCGTTGACAGCCAACCAGCAAGCACGGATCGAATCCTTCATGGCGTCCAACGGCCTGCTCCGGGAGTCCGGCAAGGAGTAGGCCGGACAACCGGGCAAGGAGTGTATGGCGACGGCGTCGAATCACGTCCCGGGCGCATGGCTCGCAGACGGGCGTGAATCGGAAGAGGGGAATCCGGCGGGGGCAACGTGATACGCGGAAACGACTGTTGCGCGACGATCTAGCCGGAACTTCCGGCCAGTTTCGCTTTCCTTCGTCGCTCCAATCTATTGACTTGGCTCATGTCTTGGCGCCGGGCGCGCTGCAAGTGCCTGATTTCAAGGTTCCATGTAGGGTGGCACGGTCTATGGAGGTTGCCCCACCCAAGCTGTAGATAGCCGCGAAATTGGTGACTCCATGCAGGTCTTCTGCCATGGCCCTCTGTGTCGAGTCCATTCCGAACCGCAACAGCCGGCCCGCGATCCTGCTGCGGGGATCCCGCCGCGAGAGCGGAAAGATCAAGCGCTGCACGCTGGCCAAATCGCCGCCGAGGCGGTGCTCGACGGCATCTACATCGTTCGCACCAGCCTCCCCGCCGATGCCATCAGCCGCGACGAGGTCGGCTCCACGTGCAAGTCCTTGTCCAAAATCGAGGAGAGTTTCCGGATAACCGGGCTTGACCTGCAGGTACGGCCCATACGGCACAGAACCCCGTACCGGATCCGCCCACATATCGCCATCTCCGTCGTGGCCTTCGTCTGCCTTTTACATCTCGCCTACCGTGTCGCCATCCAGGAGCGCGGCATGTCGCCAGAAGCGATCCGCTCCGCGCCAACCCGTCGGCAGTGTTAGAGCCTCCACCGCGAGCAAACCGGAAATCGCTACGTCATTCCTTCCAGGCCGACGCCGGACGCCAAACGGATCTACGCAAACATGGCGCTCCCCTTGCCAACCACGCCGTACCAACCGACCTGAGACCCCGGGATGCGTTTCCCCGGCCCGAGCCACTACCTGTCGCGGTTCCCCGGCGTTGGGGCTACTTGGGAAATAGACACGAACTGAACAAGTTAACTTGCGAAGTCGGGAGTTGTTCCGCCTTCCGCTTGCATCCACTGGGGCGTTCACTCCATCGGCCTACGCGGATTGGTCACCTTCGTTCTACTTAACGCAGGCGTTCTCGGGCGCGCTCACGGGCTGTCACCCGAATTGGACCGCATTCGCACACGTGCTGATTTTGCCTTCAGAGCCCTCCACGTTGCTCCGCAAACACGATCCCCATCTGCTCCGCTCACTCCTGCTCGGCAACCGCGACCCGATCGCCGAGCGAAAGTGCCGGAGCGCGCGTCAAATGACGAGATGCGGGAGCCCCTCTGGAACCAGACACCGTCCGCGCCAGCCCCTTCTCGGCCGGGGCACAAATTGCCGGCTTGCAAATCCATTTTAACAACATTATTGTTGTAAACATGATTCCTGCCCTTGTCCCATTGCCAGGTTTTCCCTGGCCGGTCTTGCCTCCTGGATTGCACCAGGCGAGCCTCGCGGACGTTGCAGCGGCCTTCGCAACCAGTGTCTGGCGGCGTGAGCTCTTCGACGGGCTTCGTTATGCCTCTGGTCGTCTCCGGGGGGCTGGATGTCCGACAATTTTTCTCGATGGGAGCTATGTGTCGGGAAAGCCGAAGCCCGGTGATTTTGATGCGTGCTGGGACCCTTCCGGCGTCGATCCGAACAGGCTCGATTCCGTGTTTCTGCAATTTGCGAACGGGCGAGAAGCTCAGAAGGCGGCCTTTAAGGGAGAGTTTTTCCCCTCGTCGATGATGTGCGTGGATGTCGGGCAGGCGTTTGTCGAGTTCTTTCAACAAGATCGTTTCACAGGAAAGCAGAAGGGGATCATCTCCATTCCGCTTTCGGCCGATCCGCTTCTTTCGAGGAAGGTGCAGCCATGATCCACAGCGATAGACAATACGGCGTTTCAGGTGTGCAGCTGACCAGGCTGATGGAAGCGCTTGCAACTGCGAGAGACCGCCCTTCGGATCAGCCCTGGCTCAAGCGCGCGGAGATCGATGCGCTCAAGAGCCAGATCAAGGATATCGAGGCGGAGATCGCCGAATACGACCTCCTGAAATCCGGACAGATCTCGTTCTCGAAGACCTACGCGCTCGAGAATCTGCCGCGCGTTCTTGTGCAGGCGCGGATCGCTTCCGGAATGAGCCAAACGGACCTTGCCAAGAAGCTAGGTATGAAGCCGCAGCAGGTGCAGCGCTACGAGGCGACCGATTACATGGGCGCGAGCCTCGCTCGGCTGATTGAGGTCTCGCGCGCCCTCGGCGTGAACGCGTCAGGAATTTTCGAGGGGCCGAAGCAGGCTGGCGGATCGGTGTTCGCGTGGGGAGATGCCAACGATGTCGTCTGGCGCCAGCTTCCCTACAAGGAGATGATCAAGCGCAAGTGGTTTGACGTGCCGCGCGGCGGGAATCCCGTTGAGAAGGTCAAAGAGTACTTCCTGGATGCGGCCGGGACGCGATTCGCGACGGCTCTTCATCGCAAGAAGATGCGAAGCGGGAATGTGCCGAACGAATATGCGTTGCTCGCCTGGCAGGCCCGCATTCTGGAGCGGGCGCGGGACAGGATCGAGGAAGGCACGCTCGGTGCCTTCGCGTTGGACGATCGATGGCTGCCGGAGCTCGTGCGCCTGACAAAGCGCAAGGACGGGCCGAAGCGTGCCCGCGGTTTGCTTGCCGAGAAGGGGATCGTGCTTGTTGTAGAAGAGCATCTGCCGGGATCCTACCTCGATGGCGCTGCCATGCTTGCCGATGTCGAAACACCGGTCGTCGGCCTAACGCTTCGGTATGACCGGCTTGATAATTTCTGGTTCGTGCTGATGCATGAACTGGGGCATGTATTTCTACATTTGTTTGATGGACTGCGCTTCGACTTCTTCGACGAAGAAGGCGCAAATGATTCAGACACGATCGAGGCTGAAGCTGACAGGTTCGCGCTCGACACGCTGATACCGCGAGACTTGTGGGATCAGTGCCTGTCCCGTTTTGCGCTATCCGAGGAGGCCGTCAGGATCGATGCGCAAATGATCGGGATCGACTCCAGCATAATCGCCGGACGCATCAGGAAGGAGCGCGGAAACTATACCATCCTGAACGATCTGGTAGGCCAGGATCAGGTGCGCTCGCAGCTTGAGGTGGGGAGCGATGATCTTGACTAGAGAAGAGATGACTTTGACTAGAGACATGTATGTGCCGGCCCTGCGGTGGCGGCTAGGCGAGTACCAGGCGCTGTTCGGCCTTGCCGCTACCGCCAAAGCTCGCACGGTTCCCTTCATCACCATTCCCGAAGCCGAATTCGATTTCGAGACACGGGAGCCAAAGAAGTCGGTCCAGGAGCACATCCATCCGTTTGCCGCGTGCTTCAAGGCCAAGTGGGGCCAACGCCCCGCCTGGATCGGCGTTCATCCGGGAATCGCCAATAGGCCCATGGGCGATGGGCGGGATATACCGGCCTACGTGTTCGAAGCCCTGCGCGCATTCCAGGCGAACGCGGTACCAGCGATTCCCTTGGATCCGGCCGCTCCCGTTGTTGCCTCTGTCGGGACAATCATTGCGACCGACGGTCTCGGCGTAGCTCTAGCAATCCGTCTTGAAGACCTGATGAAGTCCGATACGCGCACCCGAATTGACGGATTGGCGACATTCCTCGGTATGGCGATCGACGAAGTTGACCTCGTGGTCGATCTCGGTGCACCGAATTTCGAGCCGTATGACACTTTCGCAAACGCGCTGATTGCCGCCATGCAGCGGCTTGGTGACCTCCATGCCTTCCGGAATTTTGTGGTGATCGGAACGGCCATTCCAGAGACTCTCAAGGATGTTGCCAAGGGTGCCGACCAGATCCCGCGCCATGACTGGCTCTTCTATCGTGCGCTTCTCGCCCGGATGCCGGCCCGTATGCGGCAGCCGAACTACGGGGACTGCACGATCGTCCATCCGGAATTCAGGGCGCTGGATATGCGCAGGATCAAGCCGGCGGGCAAGCTCGTGTACACAACGCCAGGAGCTTGGGAAGTGCGCAAGGGCGGGGCATTCAATGCCAATCGTGCCCAGATGCATGATCACTGCGCTTCAATCGTGGCGTCGGGTAAGTTCAACGGTGCCGGCTACTCAAGCGGCGACGATTTCATCGCCAAATGCGCGATTCACAACGCGGGACCGAGCAATCAGACCCGCTGGAAGGAGGTGGCAATCAACCACCACATCACGTATGTACTGGATGAACTCTCCACGCTAGCCGCTGCGCCATGAGTGTCCGGACCGAGGCCGCGATCTCGCGAAGGTTCATTGCTTCACAAAGCATTTCGTAAAGGTGCTTTTTGGGGCGTCGAAGCTCGCTCGGCGCGTATCCGATCTGGCTCAACAGGTCGATGACTTCATCTCGCCAAAGAAGATGCGCCATCATGACGGGATCGACGTCGGGGTTGGCGACGGCACTCCGCACAATATGGAAGCTGATGCCGCCTCTTGGCCCCTGCTCGGCCGCGATCACACCACACCACCCGGGGGCACGGGTCATGATCCCCGCCAAATGTTTCGGCGCGGCCACGATGGTGAGCTTCTGCAGTGTCTGACGGAAGGTCTCAATCTGCGTGCTCAGCCGGTCCAGCGTGTCCCTGTCGCTCTTGATCTCGTACCCTTGAATGCATCCGTTGATCACGGCCACATCGATTCGACACTTTGCGTGCGCAAGGCCCAGTTCGTCGATCACCAACGTGTCCGGATGGGCCCGTACACGGCGCAAGCGCTTGGCATGAAGTGCGAGACGAATGCCGGAGTCAGTGGTTCCAAGCTTGGCCATGGCAGTTACCTCTACCTCCCCCGCACCTTTGTTGCCAGAAATGAAATGTCGAACAGGGTACCAATTTTGCCCCGTCTGGTTCTTGCCGTAGATTTCAAAGGCAAGAGGTTATCCCTTGATGGGTGGAACTCACCTACAGATCAAGCGCCTTCGCGCCTTGCTCCGACCAGAGCCGTCTGCACTCCCCAACGAGTGATCCGGAGAATCCCGCCGTCTCCAGCCCCATGGCGCCCGAGAAGAGGGAAACGACCGGGAGCTTGGGCCGGGTTGCCTCCCTAGGGCACAGGTCTCCATCCCAGGCTCGAGTTGTCGTCGGTCGAGGTCTTCGACGAGCTGCTCCAGCGCGAGTTCGACGATGTAGCGCTCCGGAAGTCCCGGCTCGTGTTTCTCGGTAACGGCGAGGAGACGCTTGCAATGCGCCATAACCACCGTGCCCGCGAACCCTTTCGTGGCCAACATCACTTCTCTCCCGTTACGAGACAGCACATGGGTTCGAGTCACATCGGTACAAATTGCACCATACCCAATCATATCGTGGCTCCCGACTAGCGTTACTTGGAGACACCACGGTTGCCGCTGTTTGGCCGACACTATCTACCGGGAACCCTCCGCTGCTCCCTCCGGTCAGCGAACCGCCACGCAGCGACCAAGTATGCGCACCGCGTGTTCGGGTTCCGGTATGG
Source organism: Rhodobacterales bacterium (assembly GCA_965222665.1). Classification (GTDB taxonomy): domain Bacteria; phylum Pseudomonadota; class Alphaproteobacteria; order Rhodobacterales; family CAZPXZ01; genus CAZPXZ01. Next base: position 508,736 of record CBDCUM010000012.1, on the reverse strand, counting down.
GCGGCCAAGAGTTCCCCGAATTTCCGCTGCGCCTGCTTCAGGGCGCCAAACTGCGTTGGCGTGGTCCCGCGCGCAATACTCGTCGGGATCGAGCTTCCGGGTAGGCCACAAGCGATCATCTCGGAGCCTTCCATACGGGGAGAATACACATCTTCATAGAGAGTATATAACTGCTCAGCCGATTCTTTTTGTCCCGGCTACTCGCGGACTGACCAGCTGCATCTGATCGCCAGGATACGTATCCCGCCCAATCGCGTCGCAAAGCGAGCGGCAGGCTTCCATCTCCTCGATCGGCTGCACACCCCCGCAAAGCTGGTCCGCAACAACATACGGGTAAAAAAATCGAACTCGATTTCGACCTCGGATAAGGTTGCCGTGGTCATTGGAGTGCTCCTGATCTGAATTTTTGGTTACTTTCAGAATACCACTGCATGTGGTCGGGGCACTCCCCTCTTCCTCAACATCGCGCGTTTCCGCACAAATTTTCGGCCGCCAGCGCCGGATTGTCACAAACTTCCAGATACTACTCGAACCCCCGGCCCGTAACTTATTGTCATTGCCGAATGCACTGCCGCCATGAGAGAAACGCACCCACCAGAACTCACAGAGCGCTTCATCTCGGGGCCGTTCGTAGCCCGAGACAGGACCGACTCGCGCCAGGCCCCGTAGTGACCTGTCCCGACGGAGCCCGGGGTATCGGGTTCGCCCTCCGCTACGATCGACACTTCGTGGTTCGGCGGCGCCTGAAGAATAGTGACCTCGGCAATGCAATCGGCTTGCACGAACGGATGCGCCAGATCGGCAGATTCAAGGATGATTTCCGGGTCTGACGTCCCGGCGAATGCTTCCGATGCCGCCCCCGGCAAGCACGGTTCCCAGGGCAGTTCCCCGAAGCCACCCAACCGGGATCGGATTCTGGAAACGCGGGCAGGACAATCTCATTTTCATTTCGTCGGATCCATGTGTGCCGTGTGAGGCGTTGAGCGGAGCATTTCGGGATTGCCGCTGGCCCGTAGCGGATTAATGGGAGTGTGCAGCAGGGCGTTGAAAGGGGCTGCTGGCGCACCGGCGCAGGGTTGGAAAGGGATCGGTTCAGGCCTCAGGAACCGGCACCATTCTCGATGCACCCAACTTTGGAGTCGATCGGGGTTTCTGATCGCCAGGCAGGACACCCCACGCGCGGCGCAGGCTTGGCTTTTTCTTGTGCGCCGAGACGGTCGGTGAGGTCACCGCAATCCCGGATATCAGCTCGGATTTCGTTGGTCATCATAAGATGCAGCAAGGAGTTGCACAGAGCAGGAATGGCTCGGCCGAGCATGAAGTGGCTTGATTGCAGACGATATCTGGCTGCTCACATTCGCAGGAAGTCTGTGGCTGGCGCTCGGTATCTTTCGGAAGCGGGCTGTGCCGGGAGGCCGCTTTCCGGGAAGGGGTCAAGTCTTTCGTGGATGTTTGGCGATGACGTGCTTCAAGGCATCGTCGCGGTGCCACTCGAAGTGATCGGTTGCGGCGGGGACGCAGTCGAAGCCGGCGGTGAGGATGATTGCGAGGGCGAGGTTGCTGAAGGCGGTGTTGTTTGCCGGGCCGTGGCCGGTGCGCATCAGGCAGGCGTCCTCCCGGAAGGCGGTATCGCGTCGGCGGTGGTTCTTGTTCTCGATGGCCCAATGTCCGCGGTTGAGAGAAAGAAGACGCTCTGGCGATGCCGCTTCATGGGAGAGAGAGGTGATCCCGTAGGCATGCTCGACGGAGGTCTTGCCGGACCTGACGTGCTTTCGCTCGCGGGTGACGCGGAACATCTGCTTCACATGCGGGATCGTGAACAGATTGTCGAGCGGGGAGATGCATTCGATGGAGCGGGTGTCCCAGCGGCCGTGAAGCGGCTTCTGCGGCACGTCGGTGGAACGCCGCTGCGCGTCCCGTTCCCAGTTCGTCTCCTTCAGGGTCTCGAAGGTCTCGGGAGCATTGCCCTTCACGGTGAACAGGTAGTCGGCGCCATGCGTGCGCACGATCGCATCCGCGGTGTTGCGGGTTGTGTGCAGCGCGTCCACGGTGATGACAGAGCCGCGAATGCCGACATCTTCCAGCACCGCGAGGTCGCGGTAGGAGCACGGGTTGCCCCGTGCCCCCCCGCACGGATCCCAGCGTGCGCGTTAACGCACTGGGCTCCTACCTCGGGTGTGGACGGCCTGAAACCGTTGGTTTGGCCATGGGTGCATGATGCGAAGTGCAGGAAAATGGCTGCTCGCCAGTTCCTTGACCAATTTCCACAAGTCGAGAATTGAGCGCTTTTGCGAACGCTGTCTCAACTGCCGGAACCAGAGCCACTTGACGCTGGCGATGAAGGCCGAGAGGTATGGGTGACTGGTGGGAACCGCGAAATAGCGCAGCCATCCACCAAGCACCGATCGTAGCCATACGGCCACTTCCTCTGGCGGGTCATGTCGTCGTCGTCGTAGTACCAGTCCGATCCGCTTCAGCGTACGCCGAACGCGTCGGGCTTGCGGCTTCCGCCCGAGTCCAAACCGCCCCTTCCGCGTGGTCCGGCAATAATGCGTGAACCCCAGGAAGTGGAAGGTTTCGGGACGCCGCTGACCACGGGCGCGGCGGTTCGCCATGGCGTACCGACCGAACTCGATGCAGCGGGTCTTGTCCGGGTGAAGAGCCAGGCCAAATTTGTTCAGCCTCTGCTCCAGGTCGGAGCGGAATTGTTCCGCATCTCGACGGGTCTCGAAGCCTGCGACAAAGTCATCGGCGTAGCGGATCAGTACCGCTTCGCCTTGTGCCGTCTGCTTGCGCCAGTTCCGGTCGAACCAAAGGTCCAGTACATAGTGTAGGTAGATATTTGCCAATATTGGCGAAATTACCGATCCCTGCGGGCTTCCGCAGAGGTCGTCCTTCCACTCCGTGCCTTCCATGACGCCAGCGTTGAGCCACTTGATTATCAGCCTTATTACCCGGCGGTCCCCGATCCGATGTTCCAGAAACCGGATCAACCAGTCTCGATCCAAAGTATCGAACGACCACACGACACACTACCCACATCCACGAACTTCCCGAATCCGTCAAGATTACGCGCAGGGCACATGTATTTTTTGGTTGCTCGCTCAGGGTGTCAGGTCAGCTTTACCGCCAGGGTGAGCGTCAGCTTCTGCTGCTGTTCCCAGATGGTAGCCGGCGGATCGTGCCAACGACCTGGACTGACGTGTCACACGAGGTCATGCCGCAGGAGGGTGCTGGAGAACTTCTTGTCGCGCCTGAGGATGTTGTGCGCATGAGAGCCGTGGTCGATGCTCTGCTTCGTCGTCTGGAAACGGAGAAGAACGATGGAGCTGAAGCTGATGCCTCCGGGTCCCCCGGAGCCTCGCCTGGAACTTTGGACGCAACTCGACGAGCCGACACGCCAAGCCCTGCTGGAGCAACTCGCAACGATGATCGTCCGTGCTGCAACCACCCGACCGGAAGCGGAGGACGAGCACGATGACTGATCCCAAGATCACGACATCGCATCAGGAACGGCATGCCCTGGTGTACCTCCGCCAATCCACGCCCTCTCAGGTCAAGCGACACGGGGAGTCCACCCGGCGACAATACGCTCTTGCCGACCGCGCTCAAGACCTGGGCTGGCCCTCCGAAAAGATCGAGGTCATTGATGACGATTTGGGCTTGTCGGGCGAGTTCACGCAAGGCCGTGTCGGGTTCGCCCGCCTGACCGCCGAGGTCGCCCTTGGCCACGTCGGCATCCTGTTCAGTATTGAGGTGTCACGCCTCGCTCGAAATAGTGCCGACTGGTACCGGCTCCTGGACCTGTGCGGAGTCACGAATACGCTGATCGCTGACGTCGACGGGATCTATCACCCAGGACATTTCAACGATCGACTCTTATTGGGACTTAAAGGTACAATGTACGAGGCTGAGCTTCACATACTGCGTGCCCGTCTCGACGGTGGAATCCGCAACAAGGCGTTGCGCGGCGACCTCTACCGGGGACAGCCGATCGGCTACGTGCGCGGAGTGGCTGACGCTGACATTCTGATCGATCCCGACGAAGCGATTCAAGGAGCAGTGCGTTGCGTTTTCGAACGCTTTGCCGAGTTCGGGTCAGCGCGACGAGTATGGCGCTCGTTTATCGACGAAAGACGGACGTTTCCAACCCGCAGTCAGCCGGGAAGAACGTTGGAATGGCTGCCGCCCACCTATGTGAAGATCCACCACATCCTGACCAACCCGGTCTACGCGGGAGCCTACGTCTACGGCAAGACGCGACGGGAACGCTTCGTGGACGAGAACGGCTCCCTGCGGATGCGTAGCCGCAAGTTGCCCCGCGAGGAATGGATGGTGCTGATCCGGGATCATCATCCGGGATACATCGAATGGCAGACCCACGAGGCGATTCTGGAGCGGCTCGGTCGCAACAACCGACCACAGCGCCATGGCAGTGGAGGCGCGGTGCGCGAAGGAAGAGCCTTGCTGCAAGGCATTGCCACCTGCGGACAGTGCGGGCGACCACTGCGCACGCACTATACCGGGCGCACCTCGTCGCCCGGCTATCATTGCTCTGGCAAGACGCTGACGACAGAACGCCGCGCATATTGCCTGCACATTGGCGCGGTACAGATCGATCGGGCCGTCTGCGGAGCCTTGCTCGAGGCAATCCAGCCCGCGGGCCTCGAGGCCGCACTCCGCGCTGCAGACCAGGTGGAATCCCGGTTCGAGAGATCCCTGCAACATTGGCTGCTGGCCGTCGAGCGAGCAAGGCAGGACGCAGACGCCGCTGAGCGCCGATATCGGGCTGTGGAGCCAGAGAACCGACTCGTGGTCCGAAACCTGGAAGCGGCGTGGGAACGCAGCCTGCAAGCGTTGGCGGCGGCGCAGCGCGAACTGGAGCGCCGCCGGGAGGACCGCCCCAAACCGCTTGTCGCGGCCGAACGAAAGCAAATCCGTGCCTTGGCACGGGATCTGGAGCGCGTCTGGGACGCTCCGCAGATCACGCCGCGAGACAGGAAGGAATTGTTGCGCACCGCGCTGGAGGAAGTGATCGTGGCTGCCCCCCGCGGTGAGCACCGGATCGATCTCACCCTGCGTTGGCGTGGCGGAGCGCTCACCAGCATCCAGCTCGACCGGCCCCGCAAGCAGGCCACCATCCGGACCAGCGAAGACACCGTCAATCTGCTTCGCCGCCTCGCTCAATTCCACCCCGACGATGTCATCGCCGGAATCCTCAACCGTCAGGGCAAGGTTACGGCCTACGGCCATCCGTTCAACAAGATCCGTGTGAAAAGCCTGCGCCAGCACTGGAACATCCCGCGCTTCGATCCCGCAACCAGGCCCGCCAACGGCGAACTGGTCACGATCAAGCGAGCCGCCGAACTGCTCGGGATTGCTACTTCCACCGTCCACCGCTGGTTGAATGACGGCTACCTCGATGGCGAGCAGACAACGCCTGGCGCGCCTTGGCGAATCCGGCTCACCGAAAACTCGAAACTACAGCTGATGGAAAAGGCACCGCCCGGCTACGTGCCGATGCGCGAGGCAGTCAAACGCATGGGCGTGACTCGCCAAACCGTGTTGCAGCGTGTAAAGAACGGAAGCCTGCACGCGATCCATATCCGCGCAGGGAGGAAAAAAGCGCTACGTATCAAACTGTTGGACGACTTGCCGAATCTCTTCGAAGCACTGAAATGAACCAGGGGGCATTATGAACTGTCATCGAAAAATTGTCGAATGTCAGCGTCAAGTATCCAGTTGACCTTGCGTTTGTCGATGCAGTAGGCAAGGGCGTCCAGCGCGTCATGCGCCGACCGCCCCGGCCGAAACCCATAGCTCAGCCCGAGTAGAGTCGGGGGGAGGCGCGTCCGGGCTTAGGTATAGGGAGTAGCAGTTTGCCGACGGCTTTCGCACGTTGTCGGTGCCTCGATCTTTACCGTATCCGCGTTTCCTCACCCCCGCTCATCAAACTGAGCGTGCGGTTTTCCCGCACTCAGCTTTCGGACGAGATCATGCCTTCGCCCACGGAAGGCGCCTGGCCGTCTGCGCAAGGATGGTGAGGCCATATCTTTCCCATAGCGTCGTGTCCGGGAAGCGCACGTACTTCCCGGACCTCACCTTGTGCTTTCGGCAGAGCCACTGTCGCAGCCGCATGGTGGCGTGTCGATCGACCGACTGGTAGGCCGGTCCGACTTGTCCGAGGTGGAAGTAATTCGCCCAACCGGACATGGTCCGGTTCAGGCGGTGCACCGTGTCCTCCACGGATAGCTTCTCGTACCTCGGCGTCGTCATCTCACGTATCCGGCGGCAGATGCTTTGGACGCTCGCCTTGCTCGGACGGGTGCCGATGTAGGCCCCTTTGCCGTGCGGGCGGTAGTTGCGTCCGATGCGGTATCCAAGAAACTCAAGAGCTTCGTCCGGACACCGCAAGCACCGGGTTTTCCGTTCGTTGACCGGCAGCTTCAGACCCGCCATGAGTCGCTTGGCCGCCACCAGCATCTCTGCCGCCGGGGCCTTGCCGAGAACACAGAGGTCATCCGCGTAATTCACGATCTCCGAACAAAAGCGCCGGGCATAGCCCAGCACTTCCCAGCCCAGTATGAAGCGTCGCATGTAGAGGTTGCTGAGCAGGGGCGAGATCGGGGATCCCTGTGGAGTCCCTTTCCGTTCCCTGCGCGCCCGGTTCGTACGGCGTTTGCCGCCCTTGCCGTCATCCTCCTCGACAGGCATTTCCAGCCACGCCTTGATGAGGCCGAGCATCCGTCCATCGCTCACGCGACGTGCGAGGCTCGTCATCAGTTCGGCATGGGGAATCTCCCCGAAGTAGTTGGACAGGTCGCAGTCGACCACCTCGTTATGCCCCCTGTTCAGGAGGCGGTGGACGCGTCTCACCGCGTCGTTCGCGCTCCGCCCCGGCCGGTAGGCATACTGCTCCGGTTGCAGGTCAGCTTCGATGATCGGCTCCAGCACGAGCATGGCCGATGTCTGCGCTACCCGGTCCCGTATGCAGGGAATGCCCAAGGGCCGGAACTGGCCGGGCTGTTTCTTCGGGATCAGCACCTGTCGCACCGGTTTCGGTGTATAGGTCCCGCCCCTCAGATCCTGCGATAGTTCCCCAAGCCACCGCTCCAAGCCGTTCGACTCAATGTCCTGGAGGCTCTCCCCGTCAACCCCGGCGGAGCCGCCGTTACGGCGTACCCTGACCCAGGCCTCAGCCAGAAAGTCTGCTCGCCACACCTTGTCGATCAGTGCGTGGAACCGTCGCTTGGGTTCTTCCTTCGCTTTCACATGTAGCATGGTCTGGAGTTTCCGAACTCCTGTTGACCCTGTTAGGCTCTTGCCAGTGGTCATGCCTTGCTTCCTTTCCATACCGCTCTCGAACCAGGGCCCCTTCCCTCCGCCGGCATTACCCGGCATCCAAGGTAGTACGGGCCCATCCGCCACCCTGCCGGCCCAGACTGACCCTCACGGGTTTCCGGTTGACGCGTGCCACGCCACCGACAGGGCTTCCCGTGTTGCTGCTTTCTTCCCCTTCCATGCGTGCCAGCGTCCTTACCCCGGCGGAAACAGACCGGTGCATATGTCGCTCACTTCCCGGTCTGCCATCGGCTTTCCCCCATGTTCCGCAGGGTCAGCTTCCGCATTAGAAATTTCGAGGCCTGCATGACGTTCACTTGCGTTCCGGCCCGCATGGTTGCTGGACCGCCTTATGCGGTCCTTTGTCACCAGGGTGCTTCAGTCCATGTCGTTACCTCCATGACCCGCCCTGGCTGCTACCAACCGGAGCGACAGCTATGCCGATATCGGCATAGCTGTCGACATGCCGACAACCGGATTATGCCGCGTTTGCAGCCCAAGGCTTTGAATGCCCCGGCTTTTCTGCTGGCATTATCGGCATAATCACTTCCAATCTGGACCTGCATTTCCTCTGCACCGAAGCTCTTGTCGAGTCTGTTGTCGACTTTTGACAGACCACACACAGCCATTGCTTTCGCAGAACACACACTGTCGGATGCGTTTCTCGACGACTCTGGCGATCAAGTGAGAACCTGGTCTTTGGATTTCTGTCCAGTTCACGCGATCCTGCTCGTTCCACTCATCCGCAGCGAAGGAGCGAAAGGATGCAATCAAACTCAATTGGAATCCCATTGCCAACGGAACAGGCGCCGGGTTGGCTGATACCCTTGCGCAACGGATTTCTGGCCTTGCTTGTATCGCTAGGCCTGAAGACTGGTACCGTCAAGGACTATGCCCGTGCAATCGACTGGCTTTGTGCCGAAGTCGGGCGTCGAGGGCTGCTGACGCCGGACGGCGTTGACGAGGCAATGTTCGAGCAAATTCGAGACCGACTGCCGGCGAGGCTTTCAGATTACAGCCGGCAAAGATGGACATACGTCCTGGATCGGTTCATCGGCTATCTTGTCAAGGAAGACGCAATCGCTGCCGCGCCACAGCCGACATCGGCGTCAACGGCCCTTGAGACATTGTGCACGGATTATGGCATCTGGTTGCGCACCCAGCGCGGGTCGGCGCCCAGCACCATCCAATTGCGTCAACGCAAACTTCGCCACTTCCTGATTTTCCGATTCAACGATGCTGCTCCCGGCGACCTGAGCGCCATCACCCGCGCCGATATCGTCGCCTACCTGGGAGTTACGGACGAGACGGGCCTTGTCGGTGCACGATCGAAGGCTGATTCTCTGCGATCCCTGTTCCGCTTCCTGTATGCGACCGGCCGGATCGATCAGAACCTGGCTCTCTGTATCCCGCGCATTTCTCGACCCCGATCGCCCGCCCCGACCCGGCATCTGTCGCGGGAAGAGGTTGAACGTGTTCTGGAGGCAGCCAAGGGAGACAGCTCCATCGCCCGCCGTGACTACGCGATACTGCTGACAATGGCCCGGCTCGGCCTGCGTGGCGAGGAGATCATCGCCCTCCGGCTCGAGGACATCGACTGGCAGGCTGGCGAGGTTCTGATCCGCGGCAAGTGCGCACAGCGGGCGATCATGCCGCTCCCGGTCGACGTCGGCGAGGCCATGGTGGACTGGATCCAGCACGGACGACGGGGCAACTCACGGCATCTCTTTGTCCGCATTCGACCGCCCTTCCTGCCCTTCTCGTCATCGCGCCCGATCCGCACAACGCTCCACGGGGCCTATGTGGCGTCCGGCATCGCACCGCCCGAGGGTAAGGTTCGCTGCCATGTATTTCGACATTCCCTGGCCATGAATCTGCTGCAGGTCGGAACGCCGCTGGCCGACATCGGCAACCTGCTCCGTCACCGCTCGGCAGAGACAACGACGATCTATGCCCGGCACGACATCCAGGCGCTGCGCTCAATCGCGCGTCCCTGGCCCGTAGCGGAGATCAGATCATGATGTCGATCTCCGTTCGGTTCTCCGAGTATCTTGACCATCGCCGCCGCTTCGGGGCCGACATGACGTCAGCCGGCCTCATCCTCAAGCCATTCGTTGACTTTGCCGATGCAGAGGGAGCCGAATGGATCACGACTGAACTGTTCCTGCGCTGGAAGGAGACGTTCGGAACGGCAGGCTCGAATACATGGAGCACCCGGCTTTGCATCGTGCGTGGTTTTGCAAGTTGGCTGCAAGGGATTGATGAGCGTCACGAAGTCCCATCCAAAGGACTGATTCCAAGGCGCGACACACGTCCACGACCATGGATCTACAGCGAGTCGGAGATCGAGCGGATCGTGGTCACCGCAGCGGCGCTGCCCTCGCCGACCGGATTGCGTGGTGCAACCTGCTCGACCTTGTTCGGCCTGATCGCAGTGACCGGCCTCCGGATTGGCGAAGCACTCGGGCTCGATGACCAGGATGTCGGCGCCGAAGGCGCCACCCTTTCCATCAGACACGCCAAGAACGGAAAGAGCCGCATCATTCCGGTTACCCGGTGCGTGGTCACGAAGCTGCAGGCTTATCAGCAATTCCGCGACCGAGTTACTCATGCCGACAGCGGTGCGCTCTTTCAGGTCGAGGACGGCAGGCGGGCAAACGTTTGCACCGTAGAACGGAACTTCGCCGCGGTCGGCCAAGCCATTGGTCTGCGCGAACCCTCGCCGGGACAGGGCCGCGGGCCGCGGGTCCACGACCTGCGACACAGCATGGCCACCAGGACCATCCTCGACTGGTTCCGGCAGGGGCGAGACGTGGATGCCGAAATGTACAAGCTCAGCGCCTACTTGGGGCACACGAAAGCGAACGGCACCTGGTGGTACATCGAGGCGGTGCCGGAACTGTTGGCCCTGGCGAGCGAACGAGGTCTCCGAACCCTCGGGGAAGGAGGCGCGTCATGACCAAAACCGTGCCGACACCACTGGCGCCGCTAGTTCAGCAGTTCTTCACCGAGAGGCTTATCAGCCAACTCGGGGCCAGTGAGAACACGATCGCAAGCTACCGTGATACCTTTCTGCTGCTGCTTGACTTTGTCAAGTCACGGTGCGGGCGGAAGCCTACGGACATGGATGTCTCGGACATCGATGCCGACCTTGTCGGGAGCTTTCTCGAACATCTTGAAGTCGAACGTGGCAACAGCGTGAAGAGCCGCAATATCCGCCTTGCCGCCATCCGTTCCTTCTTCAATCATGTTGCGGTCAACGAACCCCAGATCCTGCACCATTGCCAGAAAATCCTGCAACTGCCAACAAAGCGCCACAAAAAGACCACCATGAGTTGGCTCACGGAAGACGAGATCAAGGCACTCGTCACCACGCCCGACCTCACTACTTGGTACGGGCGACGGGACCGGGCGCTGCTGATGCTCGCCACGCAGACCGGCCTTCGGGTATCGGAACTGACTGGCCTCAAGATCCGGGACGTCGAACGCGGACACGGTGCCCATGTGCGTTGCCATGGCAAGGGGCGCAAGGACCGCGCGACACCTCTGCGAAGCGATACGGTGAAGGTCCTCGAGACCTGGATCAATGAACAGGGCAATGTGGAGAACGCTCCGCTGTTCCCCAGCAACCGCGGCGGTCCACTCAGTCGCGACGCCGTCGAGCGTATCGTCGCCAAACATTGCCGTACCGCGTCCAAAATCTGTCCCACACTCAGAGAGAAGAGGGTCACCCCACACAGCCTACGCCACGGCGCCGCCATGGCTCTGCTGCATCAGGGGATCGGTTGCACGGTGATCGCGCTTTGGCTCGGCCATGAATCCGTGGAGACGACGCAGATCTACCTGCACGCAGATCTCCGCATCAAGGAAAAGGCCATGGAGCAAACCCGCCCCATCGGGGTCAAACCGGGAAGGTTCAAGCCGGACGACACCCTGTTGGGCTTCCTGAGATCACTGTGATTATGCCGATAATGCCAGCAAAAAAGCCGGGGCATTCAAAGCCTTGGGCTGCAAACGCGGCATAATCCGGTTGTCGGCATGTCGACAGGTGTTGCGCGGGATTCGCACCCGCTAGAAGAAAGCGCCTTTCCACGGCGCACGAAACACCGGTTCATAAATCGGTGTGAGGATAACATCTGCAACCGCCTTTTGGACGAGTTTGTCCTCCAGAGCAGGAATGCCGAGCGGTCGTGTCCCCCCGTCCGGCTTCGGGATTTCCACCCGCCGAACCGGAAGCGCTCGATAGGCACCGCTTTGCACACGGTCGTGGAGGTCGAGCAGCCGCTCTTCCAGTCCCTCGCCGTACGCGTCCCATGTCATCCGGTCTACCCCGGCCGCGGCTCGCGGGTTCAGGGCATGGTAGGCCCCTTTCAGGGCCTCCACCGACACATGGTGCAGCAGCGCCGTAAGACGTTCCTCAGGTTTCCTCTTGGCTGCCTGCCGTATCCGGTCAGCCGCTTGTGACACGCTTGCCCGGCCCTGCGTCCGGTGCGTGCTTTGGCTTCCCGTCTTCCCCTTGGTTGGCGTCCTTCCCTCCAGTGCCTCCGCTTCTGCTGACGCAGATTTGTTCGGCACCTTCACCGGTACTATGACGCCATCCGACTTCTGCGGTCCGTTCATCATCATCAGTCCAGATTACTCCTTTCCTTCGCGGCCCCGGCACGACAGCCAAGGCGGGCCACAGATCTCCCAGGTCCCAGCAATGGACGTCCGCACGTGCGTCGGTTCTTCGACCCCGTGGAGACCTGCTCGTCCCTCACCCAGAAACGGAACGGCAGATGCAGCCTTCGGCACCAGTGACAACCTCGGCTCTCCAAACGATAGACCTTACGGGGCTCAATCATCCGTGCCCATGCGCTCCCCTACCGACGCTTAGCCCAACACCTCGCGATGTTGAACCCACGGCTCGGGGCGAGAGTGGGGGGTTACTCCTTTCACTCGATCGGACTCTCACCGAATATCCATTGCCAGTTAGCCTGGCGCACCACTGCAGCCGTCTCCCCGCCCTCTTCATGGCACATCCGGCAGGCGATCGGAATCCCTTCTGCATGGGTTACCAGTGTCGCTGTCTCATGGTGCACCGCGCCGCTGCGATTCACGCCGTTGAGCCGCTTGCCGTCCGCCGCCAGCGCCGAGCGGTCCGGGACGGGATGGGCCTGAGCCCAGCGATTGGATGCGGCCTGTACTTCGTCGCTGTCCGCCTGCACCATCACCCGGTGGATCGTGGCTCGCGAAGGCGGGATGTAGAGGTCGCTGATCCGATCCCGCCGCGCGTCGAGGGCGGCAAGATGCTCCTGCGGCATGGTTTTCGCATAGCGCGCGGTCGCGTTGCAGCCGACCTTGCCCGCAAGGCGCGCCAGCACGCAAATGCCCAGCACTGTCGCCAGCCTGTGCCGCTGCCCCTGCGCATGGCGGAAGTCGGGGATCCGCTGCAACTCCTCCAGCAGCGAAGGAAGCGTTTCCTCCGTCGCGTCCACCTCCGTACGGGCCACCTCCCAGTCCGGATGCGGCTCTGTCGCGCAAAGCCGGGCCACCGACGAGCGGCCCAGCGGGTAGACATACATCTCCTTCAGCTTGCCATGCCGGTCCGTGTAGCCCAATGGCATTCACTTAAGGAGTTTTTGCCATTCACTTAAGGATTCGCAGTCCTGACAGCATGTTGGCGCTGCGTTTCGGCGTCCCTTGGTTCAAGCTTTCGAGGCTTCCCTGGGCTTGCCGTGCCACCGGTTGAGGGGTTTGCGGGATCGTCGTTCGTAGCTTCGTCCCGGGCGCGGCTTCTGGCGCCCGGTGGCGACGCAATCGAGGACCTGCTGGATCGCCTCGGCGACGGTGGCGGCGTGCTTCAGCAGCAGGGCTTCGAGGTTTCGCGCGACGGCGGCGAGGGAATTCTTGAAGTTTGCGGTGCGGTCGGTCGCGGAAGGGGATGGCTTGCGGGCGTTGAGGATCGCATCGCCATGGTTTGTGAAGATGCGCGTCATGGCCATGAGGTTGAAGTGGGCGAAGAGTTCCTGTCGGACGCCGCGCTCGGTCCTGGCATGGAACGGCGCGATTTCCATGATGGATTTGGAGATCTTGTACATCTCCTCGATGCCCCAGCGCGATCCGTATAGATCGGCGAGTTCGCTGGCCGGATGGGTTTGCGAATCAAGGAGAGTGGTGGCGAGGCCGATGGTTGAGCCGCCGGCAGTGTATTTGACGAGGCGCAGCCGGACCGGTTCTGCGAGGGCTTGCGGCTGTCTCTTGCGCAGCTTCCGGAGAACCTTCTGGCCGGGCATTGCCTCGACGACGGCATCTGTCCGGCTTCCGGCGAGGAAGGCATCCATGATCGGGCTGGCGGACTTCTGGATCCGGAAGACGGGATGCATGTCCCGCTCGAGATGGACGGCCAGCAACTCCCAGGAGAAATATCCGCGATCGTAGATCACCACGTCCCCAGGCGACAAGGCGGGCAGAAGGTCGAGCGCGGCCCTTCGTTCATTGCCGTGGGCGCAAAGGTCGAACGCGACCGGAATTCGCTCCGGAAGCTGAACCAGGCAACTGAGCAGGCCCTGCGGGTAGTGGCTCGTGTCCGAGGGCGTGCGATACCCGCAACGGATCAGCGGCCGCGGCAGGTTGAGCTTTGAGCCGTCGATCGCGAACAGGCGGTGTCCCCGCCACGCGGGCGGGCAGGAGGCACGCTTGAGGATCTCGGCATGCACGCTCCGGAACACGTTCTCATCGACCTTGGCCCGCGCCCTGCACATCGCCGACGCGGCGACCGGATCCGGCTGCGGAAGCGCGACACCGAGAGCGCGGCACTGCTCCCAGAGTTCGGCAAGCGTGGTCGCGTAGCCCTGCTCGCCGCTGGACAGCACCAGCCGGTACACGAACAGCATCACCAGCAGCGTATGCAGAACCCGCCGCCGCACCTGCCACACCCTGTCATGCTCGGCCGCCACTGCCGTCAGCGCCCCGATGAGATCCCGCCAGAGCAACACGAAGGGATCGTCCGGAGCCAGCCGGGGCCGCCGAGGACTGCGCCGCGGCGCGCTGCGTTGCGGCCCATGCAGGAGAACCTCCCGGAAGTCCGTGGCCAGCGGATACACATAGACCCGTTTCGGCGCCTTCCCCTTGCCGCCCCGGGTCTCGCCGAGATCGACCCAGTTCGCCGCACGGTAGCAGGTGCCATCGGAGCGGCTCGTGTCCGCGAACGTTTCCACCAGAACCGGGCGAAAGCCATGGCGCTCCTCCCAGTCGTCCGCCAGGCGACCGGTCGCGATCGACAATGCCTTGGAAGCCAGGTTCCCAACCCGAACCCACGGAAACAGCAGGAACCGGTTGTTCCCGACCACCCGGTCCAGATGTTTCCTGTAGCCCTCCGGCCAGCCAATCCACTCGTCCCGGCACTGCAGCTGCCGTGAGCCATGCGAGAAAAGCAGGCAGCCCAGCTTGCGGCCATGACGATCGAGAAGAAAGTAACGCAGATGCGGACCAATCGGATGACGGAACCCCATGTAGTGGTAGCGGGCAACATACTCATTCCATTCCTCGATCCCCTCCGCATCCGACACCACCTGCAGCCGGATCGGCAGCAAAGCATCCAGATCCCCCTCGATCGCCGCCGGCGCATCCGTCCGCGAGCCCCAGACCACCGGCTTGCGTGCTCCCCGAGCCTGCGACAAGTCCTTCGTCGGCAGCGACAGAACGCCCAGCCGCTCCAGTTCCTCCAGCATTCGCAGCACGGCCTGAATCCGATTGTCCCCCTTCGCCGTATGCCAGCGAAGTTGCTCGCAGATCGTGTGCGCAAGCTCCCGCCGGCTCAGCCCTGGAAACGACAGAACCGTCTCCTGCACAGCCGCAATCTGTCTGCGCGTCAAGCGCCTGCCCTGAAACGTCGTCGACTGCAAGGCCGTGATGCGAGGGTCCACTGCAAGCTCCGGATGACTCCTTCACACTCATACTCTGCCATCAATCCGGTCGAGAGTCAACCCCTCTCACTCTCGCCGAAATGGCTCCAAATCACGCAATCAAATCAATCCGTTGCAAATCAACCCCAAAAGGCGACACTCGCCCCACGACAAACTGAATGCCATTGCCGTGTAGCCGCCCCGGCCACGCGCATAGCCCTTGGTGAGCCCCACCGGCGCCCAGTTCGAGGCTCGGTACACCGTTCCGTGGTGCTTCTCCGGATCTACGAAAGTCTCCGCCAGTTCCAGCGGATGACCGTAGGTCGCCTTCCAGTCGTCGCTCAGGCGACGGAGCATCCCGCCGACAAAGCAGCTGCCCAGATTCGGGAAGGCGCCCGGCTCCGGAAGCACCAGCAGGCGCGTATTGCTCGCAACAAGGTGCAACCGCTCATACTGCTGCGCAGGCTTCCAGCCGATGAACCGGTCGCGCGGACGGCACTTCAGCGCACCTGCCTGCCAGCCTGCCAAGGCAACCCAAAGCGTCCCCAGCACCGCAACATATCGCAGCCCCCGTCCCACAAAGCGCAGGAAACCGAGTTCGTGGCCCTCGGCCATCAGACGGTCCCAGCGTAGGCGTTCCTCCGGCCGCGCAAGTCGTATCTCAATATCCCCCACCAAGGGGTTCCGGGACAATCCAACCATGCCTTCTTATTAGCATACCAAAAACGAGATGTCCAGACCCCACGAAACCGAATCAACCTCGAAAAAAGAATGGGATTGCCCTGCCTGGTATGCGATCGCTATAGCGCCTACAAGACCAGCTGGCCCGCCTGGCGGCGGGCCAGCTGGTCTTGGCATTCTGCTGGGCCCCTGTCAGGCGGGATTTCATCAAGGCGGCGGCGGCGCGTGGCGACCTTGATGACTGGAAGGACCAGTGGCTGGCCCGGATCCGGCGCCTGTACAGGTTGAACGCGCAGCGCTTGCGATGTCACGATCCCGGCAGGCCGCCTGACAGGAGGCATCTGAGGATGCACTTCCGTCTGTCCCGCGTCCTCGGGGAGGTCTTCATGGAGGTGGAACGGGAGCTTGCCACCGTTGATGACGCGTCGCCGCAGGGGAAGGTGTTGCAGTCTCTGCTGCGTCATCGCCGGGGGCTGTCCCGGGTCCTCGACGATCCCCGGGTTCCGCTCGACAATAATCTCGCTGAACGCCGCTTCCGCCCTGAGGTCATCCGCCGGAAGCTGTCGCTGGGCTCGGACAGCAAGGCCGGCGCAGAGGGCATGGCGACGATGCTTACGGTGGTCCGCACGCTTGAGGTCAACGACGTTGCGGTTTTGCCGTGGCTTGAGGCGTGGCTGTCTGCCTGTGCCGCCAATGGTGGCCGCCCGCCGGAAGATCTCGGCCCATGGCTGCCCTGGACGATGGACGAGGCGCGCCGGGCAGAGTTTCGCGCGTGAGCGCGGCACCGACATGCCGCTATGCGGGGCGCGACTTCACCGAGGACGAGATCGCGCTGATCCCGGATCTGATTGCCGAGGATCCGAAGCTGACCCGAGCTCACCTGTCGCGGGCGTTCTGCCGCCGGGTCGGCTGGGTCAAGCCCGACGGCGGGTCGCGGGACATGATGGCGCGTTGCGCGCTGCTGGCGATGCATCGCGACGGGCTGATCGTCCTGCCGCCGCCACGACGCCCGCGCCATGCGCCCAGACCGGTCGTCTTCGGGCCGGAGAGCGAACCACCGCTGCCGCCGCCGCCCGCGACCATCGAGGCGGTGCGGCCGCTCAGCCTCGTCCCCGTCCTCGACCGGACCAGCCACAACGCCCTACTGTGGAAGCAGTTTATCGCGCGCTACCATTATCTCGGATACAAGCCGATGGCCGGTGCCCAGATGCGCTATATCGTGGTCGACCGCCTCGGCGCCTCGCTCGCCATGATCGGCATGGCAGCAGCAGCCTGGAAGACCGCGCCGCGCGACCACGCCATCGGATGGAGCCCGGAGACTCGGGCGCGCAATCTCCATCTCGTGGTCAATCAGTCCCGCCTGCTTCTACTGCCCTGGATCGTCATCCCAAACCTCGGATCCCACATCCTGTCGATGCTGCGCCGACAACTGCCCGGCGACTGGACCCAACGCTATAATGTCGAGCCCGTCCTGATGGAAACATTCGTCGAAACACCGCGCTTTGCCGGCACCATCTACAAGGCCGCAAACTGGACCTGTATCGGCACCACCAGCGGACGCGGCCGCTACGACACAAAACATGAATGCGCCCTCACTAAGAAAAACATCTGGCTGCAGCCGCTACGCAGAGACTGGAAGCGCAGACTCAACGAATGATAGAAATCGTCACCTGCTGAACGAACGCTTACATCCTGGTGAATACTTCGGGTTCTATGGAGTCAACGCACCTGATACGGAGAAATTCCGCACATGCCCAAGAAGGGTGCCCAAGCAGTTACCGCGCTGCCTCGACTCCGAAATGGTGTTCAATGCGTTAGTACGAGCCGCGACATTCTCGGGATGAAATTGTTGCCAGTCTCGCCCATGAAACATTCGGTTTCCTCGACCTCGGAGGACAGTCGCACCGCGCGTGCCAGGTCCCGCTCGACGCCGCGGCCGTTGGCCAGCAAAATGGCCAGACCCTCCATCGCAGCAACGTGACCTGCTGAGATCGCGACCTCAAACCAGCGGGCCGCGCTTTCGTAGTCGGGGCTGCCAGTGGCATCGTCCGCAAGAAGCACGCCCATATTGTATGCCGCGACGACGTCCCCTTGGTTGGCAGCGCGATTCAGCCAGCGGAGCGCAGCGTCTCGATCGCTATCAAATCCACTCCCATGTGCGTGCAAGATACCAATGTTGAACTGGGCGTCCCTGTCGCCGGATTCCGCAAGCGCTTCCCAGATTTTCAAGGCTGCGCCGTCATCGCCGCGCTTGAACGCAGATACGCCGCTCTCAAACGTTTCGGCAGCCGCATGACCGGCAAAAAAGACCACCACCAGAGCAATAAGGATCGCACGTACCATTTTATGCCTCGCGTAGTCCAGTCAATGCCCCGTTCGAACTCTGAAGTCTAGCAGAGAGGTCGGCGCTTGGCGAGGCCTGTCTCTGCACGGGTCGCGGTAGGACCGCCGCGTTCCCGAAGGCCCCTGGATGGTTCCGCAATTCTGTCACCTGGACCATTCCGGAATTTCATTCCAAGCCGCTGGTACATTGCCTCTTGCTTTCGAGATTTCCGGAATGATCGTGATCTGTCCGCTTCAGCCTGCACTTCCGCAAGCGAAATGTCTGGTGAGCAATATCAGGCCTACCGTGGTCCTCTCGGCTTTCACCTTGCGGGCTTTGGAACATGGCTCGCTAGCCAGGATTTCGAGCCAGCTACGCGGCGTGTAGAGCTGCGCTTGTGCGGCCTCGACCATTGGCTCGAGGAGCGGAACATGCATCTTGCGGAGGTCAATGTAGACCGGATTGCCGTCTGGCTCGGATCACTCGCGAAACGGCCGGTGTCTGCCTGAACAACGGGACAGCAGTTGCTGGCCTGGTTACGCGTGGAAGGCCACCTAGCGCCTGTTCGGTACGCACGGGATGTCGCCAGGAGCCCGATGGAACGAATTGAGCGCCGGTATGAATCCCTACCAGTGCGACGACCGTGGCCTGAAGCCCGATCACGATCAATCACCATCCGCCGTTCGGTTGCAACTTCCTCTCCGTACGGTTCCCCGCACGCACCGTCGATCTCCAAACGCTGACCCTGCATGACGTCACCCGCTTTCTCCGCGGTTGCCTTGAGATAGTCAGTTCGGGAGGCAGTCGGGTACGATGAGGCGTATGCCCACAACGCGCTGCAAGTCATCTTGCGCCACCAGGGCGCACACGGGCGGCTGCCGCAGCAGTCCTGGAACCAATACGTCAAACGCAAAGGCGAGATTACCAGGAAGACCGTTAGCGAGAACGGATTGATCGACGCCGAGATCATGGCCTTTTGACGGTCGGCGATGCGAATGGCGGGACCATGCCCGCCGGGTTGGTCCGGCCAAGGTCGCCGGGGAATGCCCGCGGATTACTGGAAGTTCGGCAGCGCATCTACATGCAGCAACCCCATGGATCCAAACGAGGTTGTGCCACGGGTCGGATGCCACACCAGAAATTTCCAACCCACACTCCAGGTCATCTTCTCCGACTGGGTGGAAGAGCAGCGCGGCCTGACCAACTGATCGCCAAGTCACCAGGTAGATGCAGAATTCGCGCACCTGCGGCCGCCATTTCCGTGCAGCAAAGGCGACCTCCATGAGTATTGCGACTGGCTCGAGTGTCGGGGTCCTTTCAATAATGCTGGCGCGTCCGGAGACCGGTTGATCTCGACCGACGCGACGATCCGGTGCATCGCGCGGCCTCGACCTCGGAAGTCGTGGGTTTTGCGACTCTTGCTGAGCTGATCTGCAACGAAGTGACGATGGTGCGCGGCCTCACACCGCGCGGCAAACCGCGTTTCCCAAAGATGCGCCGGAACTTCGATGCGCATGGACAGACAGACCTGATCCCGTCTTTCGATCGCTACGAAAACCTTGTCCACGCGACGACCCGGTTGATGCCGCAGCGATGGGCCCAGATCTCGCGGATACGCGCTAGGGGGCAGCACGGCTCGGCTCTCCGCGCAATGCTTGCATTCATGGCCAGTCGCAGTGCGGGAACTCATCTCGGGGTCCTGCAGGCGAACGCAGAAATGCGAGCGGGAATTCGGCTCCGGAAGACCCGGACGCAGCGAACGGTCTCGTCGCGGAAGGCACTGCTCCGCCAAGGACGACCCGATCCTCAGGGCAATCCCATTCTTTTTTCGAGGTTGATTCGGTTTCGTGGGGTTTGGACATCTCGTTTTTGGTATGCTAATAAGAAGGCATGGTTGGATTGTCCCGGAACCCCTTGGTGGGGGATATTGAGATACGACTTGCGCGGCCTTAGGAACGCCTACGCTGGGACCGTCTGATGGCCGAGGGCCACGAACTCGGTTTCCTGCGCTTTGTGGGACGGGGGCTGCGATATGTTGCGGTGCTGGGGACGCTTTGGGTTGCCTTGGCAGGCTGGCAGGCAGGTGCGCTGAAGTGCCGTCCGCGCGACCGGTTCATCGGCTGGAAGCCTGCGCAGCAGTATGAGCGGTTGCACCTTGTTGCGAGCAATACGCGCCTGCTGGTGCTTCCGGAGCCGGGCGCCTTCCCGAATCTGGGCAGCTGCTTTGTCGGCGGGATGCTCCGTCGCCTGAGCGACGACTGGAAGGCGACCTACGGTCATCCGCTGGAACTGGCGGAGACTTTCGTAGATCCGGAGAAGCACCACGGAACGGTGTACCGAGCCTCGAACTGGGCGCCGGTGGGGCTCACCAAGGGCTATGCGCGTGGCCGGGGCGGCTACACGGACCGGCATGGCAAGCTGAAGGAGATGTATGTCTACCCGCTGGGCCGCTCGTCGGTGGCCCGGCTTTGCGCGACAGAGCCGCATCCGGACTGGGAGGTGGCCCGTACGGAGGTGGACGCGACGGAGGAAACGCTTCCTTCGCTGCTGGAGGAGTTGCAGCGGATCCCCGACTTCCGCCATGCGCAGGGGCGGCGGCACAGGCTGGCGACAGTGCTGGGCATTTGCGTGCTGGCGCGCCTTGCGGGCAAGGTCGGCTGCAACGCGACCGCGCGCTATGCGAAAACCATGCCGCAGGAGCATCTTGCCGCCCTCGACGCGCGGCGGGATCGGATCAGCGACCTCTACATCCCGCCTTCGCGAGCCACGATCCACCGGGTGATGGTGCAGGCGGACAGCGACGAAGTACAGGCCGCATCCAATCGCTGGGCTCAGGCCCATCCCGTCCCGGACCGCTCGGCGCTGGCGGCGGACGGCAAGCGGCTCAACGGCGTGAATCGCAGCGGCGCGGTGCACCATGAGACAGCGACACTGGTAACCCATGCAGAAGGAATTCCGATCGCCTGCCGGATGTGCCATGAAGAGGGCGGGGAGACGGCTGCAGTGCTCGCGGTGCTGGAAGATGTCGGCATTCGCGGCTCTGTCATCACCGTGGACGCGCTGCACACAACCCGCAACACCGCGGATGCGATCGTGCGCACGCATGGCGCCGACTACCTGTTCACCGTGAAGGGCAATGCTCCCGAGACCTTCGAGACCCTGAAGGAGACGAACTGGGAACGGGACGCGCAGCGGCGTTCCACCGACGTGCCGCAGAAGCCGCTTCACGGCCGCTGGGACACCCGCTCCATCGAATGCATCTCCCCGCTCGACAATCTGTTCACGATCCCGCATGTGAAGCAGATGTTCCGCGTCACCCGCGAGCGAAAGCACGTCAGGTCCGGCAAGACCTCCGTCGAGCATGCCTACGGGATCACCTCTCTCTCCCATGAAGCGGCATCGCCAGAGCGTCTTCTTTCTCTCAACCGCGGACATTGGGCCATCGAGAACAAGAACCACCGCCGACGCGATACCGCCTTCCGGGAGGACGCCTGCCTGATGCGCACCGGCCACGGCCCGGCAAACAACACCGCCTTCAGCAACCTCGCCCTCGCAATCATCCTCACCGCCGGCTTCGACTGCGTCCCCGCCGCAACCGATCACTTCGAGTGGCACCGCGACGATGCCTTGAAGCACGTCATCGCCAAACATCCACGAAAGACTTGACCCCTTCCCGGAAAGCGGCCTCCCGGCACAGCCCGCTTCCGAAAGATACCGAGCGCCAGCCACAGACTTCCTGCGAATGTGAGCAGCCAGATATCGTCTGCAATCAAGCCACTTCATGCTCGGCCGAGCCATTCCTGCTCTGTGCAACTCCTTGCTGCATCTTATGATGACCAACGAAATCCGAGCTGATATCCGGGATTGCGGTGACCTCACCGACCGTCTCGGCGCACAAGAAAAAGCCAAGCCTGCGCCGCGCGTGGGGTGTCCTGCCTGGCGATCAGAAACCCCGATCGACTCCAAAGTTGGGTGCATCGAGAATGGTGCCGGTTCCTGAGGCCTGAACCGATCCCTTTCCAACCCTGCGCCGGTGCGCCAGCAGCCCCTTTCAACGCCCTGCTGCACACTCCCATTAATCCGCTACGGGCCAGCGGCAATCCCGAAATGCTCCGCTCAACGCCTCAGAGTATGAACGAATATTCGGGCCTTCAATTGTCGCTGGCTTTGCAATGGGTTGCGATATGGAGACGATTGACATGATCAATGGGTAATTTACGCTTGGCTGCTTGAATCGCTTGAATTGCTTGAGTATGGCGGTTCCCCGACCAGCCGGCTGCTGGGGCAGCGAGTTACTTATCCATTGGCAGTGGCGCTATCTCATTGCCAGTTGGTAGTAATTTGAATTCAGGGAATATTGAGTCGTACTCTCACACGGCACACATGGATCCGACGAAATGAAAATGAGATTGTCCTGCCCGATCCTCGTCCATGCTTGGAACAAGGTTGGACAGACAATATGCTAATAGTTTGCGCCTTCTTTCAAGCCCGGCTCGCGACAAATGGCAGACGGCCCAAGCGGGAATCAGCAAGTATTGGGATTCGCGACCGGTGTTCAACAGCCTCTTTCGCGAGGAAGCTGCCGCCAGCAGGAACCAGCGCCAGCAACTCGACCATCTTCTCAGGCTATCCGCGCCCCATGAGCGCTGGCTGCTGGCTGTTTTCAGCGTTGTCCTGACCGCTGTGGCGGCATGGTTATTCCTTGGCAGCGTCGAACGTGCCGTAACTGCGGACGGGTTCCTGATACAACCCGGCGAGCGCGTGACCGTGTCATCGACCGAGACAGGCCACCTTCTGGAATATCTTGTCGTGACCGGTAGCCAGGTCGCGGCCGGCGATCCAATCGCCCGCCAAAGCGTGCCGGACCTTGAGCGCGAAATCGCCCTCCTCCGGGATCGTGTCGAGCACCTTGACACAAAATCCGCAGCGGGGAGAGAGCTCCTGGCCCCTGCGCGAGCGGTCTTGCTGGAGCTGGAAGCCAAGCGCGCAGCGAGGGAATTGCTGGTAAGCGGCGTCAGCGGGGAAGTCATGGCCCTTCGCCCGGAGCCGGGCCGTTTCCTTCCCTCCGGTACGCCCGTCGCGCAAATCCGCAGCGGTGGAACGGCGGGTATCCAGGCGGTGCTGCGGACCACTCCGGCCGTGGCCAACCGGATACGGCCAGGCATGGAAGTCTCCGTGGAGGCCATGCTCCCGGACGGAACAATGCTCCAGCTCAAGGGAGAAGTCGCGGGAAGGGCGGTAACTCCGCTTCCGGGCTGGTTGGCCGCCATACCGCCGGCATCGGCGGCCGATGCGAAGCGAATCGACATCGACATCCGCGGCGCACCGGACGTTTCCGTGCCGGACGGGACTCCTTGCCGCCTGCGCATCCTGCTTGGCCGGCAACCACCCGCCGCCCTCCTCGGCATCGGGCGACCCTGAATGCCATCCGCGTTCCGGTCCGGAGAGTCCGGCGCCCCGTCCGCGGAGAGTGCCGGAGGGCCGCGGCGCACCAACACGCCGCTTCGCATGCAGATGCATACCGCGGAGTGCGGGGCAGCCTGCCTTGGCAGCGTGCTCGCCTATTTCGGGCTCTGGGTTCCGCTCACCGAGCTTCGGGGGCGCTGCGAAGTCAGCCGGGACGGATCCACGGCTGCGGGCATCATGCGGGCTGCCCGGCACTACGGCCTAGAATGCACGGGGCGCAGCGTGGATGTCCGTTTGCTCCGGAAAATGCCCCTCCCCCTGGTTCTTTTCTGGGAGTTCAACCACTTCCTGATCCTGGAGGGCTTTGACCGCGAGAGCTATTTCCTCAACGATCCGGCCACGGGTCGCCGCAAGGTCACGGCGGAGGAGTTCAGCCGCAGCTACACCGGTGTTGCGCTGCGATTCCGGCCCGGCCCGGATTTTCGCCAGGGTGGCGACCGGCCCAGCATCCTGCGGCATGTCCCGGCCTGGTTCCGGGGCGCCTGGGGCGGCGTGGCGTTCGCACTCGCCTGCGGCTTGCTGCTGGCTCTGCTCAGCCTCGCCATGCCCTTTGTCCTGGGGGTCTTCGTGGATCATGCCCTGGGAGAGAGCAGACCGTGGGGCGGGCTCCTGGCCGGCATCCTCGCTGCCGCCGCCGCACTGGCCTACGGCACCACGGTGCTGAAGGAACGCTGCCTGCAACGCCTCGCGGTACGGCTCTCCATCACCACGGGAAACCGCGCGGTGTCGAAGCTCTTACGTCTGCCCGTCGAATATTTCAGCCACCGGCTTGCCGGCGAAGTATCGTCCCGGATCCTCGCCATCGACCGGATCGCGGCGGGCTTTCCGCACCATGTGCTGGGTCTGATGATCGACGTTGCAATGAGCAGCATCTTCCTTGCTGCCATGCTTGCCCTTGATCTCCGCCTGGCTCTCATCGTCCTGGCGCTTGGCATTCTGAACGCGGCAATTGCGCTGGGGGCCGCACGCCTCCGAACCGACGCCAATCATGCCTGGCGGCGCGAACAGGGGCTCCTCACCGGCGTCGGCACCCTTATGCTTCACAACGCGAATTCCCTGCGAATGGCTGCGGCGGACGACAGTTTCTTCGCCCGCTGGAGCGCACATCAGGCACGGGAGCTCACCGCGCGACAGCGGTTTGCCGAACTGAGCCACGTGATCGCGTCCATGCCCGGCCTCTTCCTCATTCTGGCCAGCGCCGCCGTGCTCGCCTTCGGGGCAACCGATGTCATGGAAGGCAGGATGACCGTCGGCGCCCTGGCGTCGTTCTATTTCCTGGCTTTCCTCTTCCTGGCACCCGTATCGCGATTCGCGGAGCTTGCGGACCAGCACCAGGAACTTGAGGCGGACATTCAGCGTCTCGAGGACATCACGCAGTTTCCCGAGGATCCGGGCTTCCAGCGAGATCGAAAACAACAGCGAGGCATTGCGACCCTCCATGGCAGGCTGCGGCTGGCTGGCCATGTGGAGCTGCAGGACATCACGTTCGGATACAACCGGGCTCGCCCGCCGTTGATCAAGGACTTCAACCTGGTCATCGAGCCCGGACAGCGAATCGCGATTGTCGGCGCAAGCGGATCGGGAAAGTCGACTCTGTCGCGGCTCGTGTCCGGCCTGTACGAGCCCTGGTCCGGCGCGATTCTGTTTGACGGCCGGCCACCCCACGAAATCCCGCGAGAAGTGCTTTCGCGGTCGCTGTCCGTGGCGGACCAGCGCTCCGCGCTTTTCTCCGGAACCGTCCGCGACAACATCACCCTTTGGAATCCGGCCGTTCCCGACGATCTCGTGGTCGCCGCCGCCCGGGATCTGTCACTACCGCACAGTTGACGCAGCGATCATTTGCCAGTTTCGCGGAGCATTCCGGCCCTTCTCATCCGTTGGAGTGCGGCAGTGTCTTGCATGAGGTATGTCATTCCTGTCCAGAGTTTTGCGGTACCGGGCATTGGCTGTCGTTTGGATGGGATGAAGCCGACATATCGACCGAGATCGATGGCGAAGGTTCGGAGGTCGGGGATATAGTCGGGCGGGGCCCGGCAGCGGATCACGCGGTAGTCGTACAGGCCCAGATAGAGCATGAAGATTTCGTCTCGGGACATGATCTCGTCGGCGGGCCTGTCGGGAGTTTCCCTGGCGGCGCGATCCAGATCGAACACGCGCCACGCGGTGATGGCGTCGAACGCGAGGCACTTGCGCAAGTCCTCGGCATCGTCGAGGCGGCGGTCCTCGATGCGGGTTCCGGTCTTGAGGACGCGGAAGAACTCTTCGATGGACCAGCGCGTTTCGTACCACTGGCGGATGCGGTCGGCCCATTCGGGCGTGGCCTCGCCTTCGGAGCAAAGCAGCAGCCAGCGGAGTGGCTGGCGAGCGCCGGACGGCGGGTTGCGCTCGGCAACGAGCACGGCGGTCATGGGCAGCGTGTGCGGCGACTTGCCTTCGGGCGCGATGAGTTCGACGCGAGCGATGCGCAACGCCAGCACGGCCTTGCGCTTCTTGCGTGCCGCCCTGCCGCCCCGCGCGGAAATCTCGATGCTGCGCGATGCGCAGGGCGGGAGAGTGTCCATGTGCTTGCCGAGGTCCAGCTTTTTGCCGTCCACCAGCACCTTGCGCTGTTTCGAGCGGCAGGCGCGCACCAGCAGGCCGGCGGCGGCGGGATCCTCGGCCTGGCGGGCGTACAGACCCCAGATGTCTCCCTCGCGGTCGGCGACGGAAATGACGCGGGTGTTCGAGCAGGCGTGTCCCACCGCCGCCGCCTGCTCCAGCGAGCGCAGCCAGCGGGCGCTCTCGGGCCTGTCACTACCGCACAGTTGACGCAGAGATCATTGGCGAGTTTCGCGGAGCATTCCGGCCCTTCTCATCCGTTGGAGTGCGGCAGTGTCTTGCATGAGGTATGTCATTCCTGTCCAGAGTTTTGCGGTACCGGGCATTGGCTGTCGTTTGGATGGGATGAAGCCGACATATCGACCGAGATCGATGGCGAAGGTTCGGAGGTCGGGGATATAGTCGGGCGGAGCCCGGCAGCGGATCACGCGGTAGTCGTACAGGCCCAGATAGAGCATGAAGATTTCGTCTCGGGACATGATCTCGTCGGCGGGCCTGTCAGGGGTTTCCCTGGCGGCGCGATCCAGATCGAACACGCGCCACGCGGTGATGGCGTCGAACGCGAGGCACTTGCGCAAGTCCTCGGCATCGTCGAGGCGGCGGTCCTCGATGCGGGTTCCGGTCTTGAGGACGCGGAAGAACTCTTCGATGGACCAGCGCGTTTCGTACCACTGGCGGATGCGGTCGGCCCATTCGGGCGTGGCCTCGCCTTCGGAGCAAAGCAGCAGCCAGCGGAGTGGCTGGCGAGCGCCGGACGGCGGGTTGCGCTCGGCAACGAGCACGGCGGTCATGGGCAGCGTGTGCGGCGACTTGCCTTCGGGCGCGATGAGTTCGACGCGAGCGATGCGCAACGCCAGCACGGCCTTGCGCTTCTTGCGTGCCGCCCTGCCGCCCCGCGCGGAAATCTCGATGCTGCGCGATGCGCAGGGCGGGAGAGTGTCCATGTGCTTGCCGAGGTCCACCTTTTTGCCGTCCACCAGCACCTTGCGCTGTTTCGAGCGGCAGGCGCGCACCAGCAGGCCGGCGGCGGCGGGATCCTCGGCCTGGCGGGCGTACAGACCCCAGATGTCTCCCTCGCGGTCGGCGACGGAAATGACGCGGGTGTTCGAGCAGGCGTGTCCCACCGCCGCCGCCTGCTCCAGCGAGCGCAGCCAGCGGGCGCTCTCGGGCTCCTGCGCCACGCCCGGTTCCCGGGCGGCCTTGGCTTCGACGCTTTCGCGGAAGTCGCCCTCAAGCGCGCAAACGCCAAGCGGGCGCCCGCCCTGTGCCACCGCCAGCGTCGTATGCACGGGAACCCCCACGGTGCCCTTGCCGCCGCCGCCCAGCGCCGCCAGCCCGCTGGTCGCGTCGCGAAGGTTGTCGTAGTTCACCATGGTGGTGTCCTGCACCATCAGCACCACACCCGCATGCCGGCAGCGCTCCACCGTTGTCTCGCGATGCCCCTCGAGGATGTCGTCCACAGCCACCCTTTCGTTCGAAAGCAGGCGGTACGCAGCCTCCTGCGATGCACGGTCCGGAAAGATCTCCGGAAGCGGCGTTCCCGGACGCTTCTCCCAACACCGCCCCATCTCCTCGATCCGGCGCCGCACCCGCCCGTCGGGATGGGTGCCCCGGCCGAACTCGCGCTCCGCCCAATCGGCGTCGGCGCCAAGATGCAGCGATCCCATCCGCCCCGCAACCCGCTCCGGCTCCTCACACAGTGCTTCCCGCCAGCCCGCCTGCAGCGACTTCATCCACACCCGGCGCACCGGCCCCGCCCCGCGCCGGCCCGGCGGGCGTCCCGATGTCGCGCCAGCATCCTCCCAGCCCGCCGCTCGGTACGAGGTCCCGGCATGCTCGGGGCCGACATAGCTGTACGCCAGCACCGGCCGATCACCATGCCGTGCCTCCCAGTCGTCCGCAACCCGACCTGTCGCCTGCGCCAGCACATGCGAGGCAAGGTCCGCAACCCGCACCGAAGGCAGAAGCAGGAAGCGGTGGTTGTTCACCATCCGCCCCAACCCCGCGCAACGGGCTCGCGCACTCCAGCCGATATACCGGTCCCGCGCCTTCTGGTGCCAGCTCGCCGCGCAGAAGCCGATCCCACCCAAACACCCGAACCGAGACGATATCACCAGATAATTCAACGCTTTGCCGGGATGCCGCGGAACCCCCTCCGGATGGTGCGACGCCATCATCGAACGGAAGCGCCGCGAACCCTCGCGACCCTCGGCCGGTTCCAGCGACACCGTTCCCAGAGCCGATAGCGTCGTCTCCACATGCAGGTCTGGATGCGACGGCAATGCATCCCCCGCTGGCGGCGGCGCTGCCGCCGCCGGAAGCTTCAACCCCAGTTGCGACGCCAGCCTCGGCAGGATCTTCCGCGCCGACGAAACGCACGGCTCGCCCCGCGCGTTGCGCCAGTTCGCGCGAGCGCACAACTCGCTCGCAAGCGCGCTCCGGCTCGCGCCTCCCTCAAGGACCGCGCACTCAAACCACGAAAGAGTTTCCGCGCAAAACTGTCGCAAGCCAATCTGCATGCATCATGTGTGCCACACAACACAGCCCGTGTCAACAGTGTGATAGTGACAGCTCTCGGGCTCCTGCGCCACGCCCGGTTCCCGGGCGGCCTTGGCTTCGACGCTTTCGCGGAAGTCGCCCTCAAGCGCGCAAACGCCAAGCGGGCGCCCGCCCTGTGCCACCGCCAGCGTCGCATGCACGGGAACCCCCACGGTGCCCTTGCCGCCGCCGCCCAGCGCCGCCAGCCCGCTGGTCGCGTCGCGAAGGTTGTCATAGTTCAGCATGGTGGTGTCCTGCACCATCAGCACCACACCCGCATGCTGGCAGCGCTCCACCGTTGTCTCGCGATGCCCCTCGAGGATGTCGTCCACAGCAACCCTTTCGTTCGAAAGCAGGCGGTACGCAGCCTCCTGCGATGCACGGTCCGGAAAGATCTCCGGAAGCGGCGTTCCCGGGCGCTTCTCCCAACACCGCCCCATCTCCTCGATCCGGCGCCGCACCCGCCCGTCGGGATGGGTGCCCCGTGTTGTTTCCCGGAAAATCTCGGCCGCAGTAGGCCCTTTTGTACCGGGCTATTCCGGTCACGGATTTTAGTGGACAGGGATTAATCCGGTACGGTTCTGTGGGCTTCTTTTCCAAGCAGGCGGATTCCGAGGAGGCGGATTCCGAGGAGGCGGATTCCGAGGAGGCGGATTCCGAGGAGGCTGCTTCGTGGGAGGCGGGTTGGTTGTAGTCTGGTAGCGGGCGGCGGGTTTCCGGGCAGGGAGTTTCGGCGTCCGTGGTTCTCGCTTTCGGGAGGGGGTCGGCCCGCGCGAGGACCAATCGCCGGGCCGTGGGCGGCTATTGCAATTCCGTTTCGAGACCGGTTTGACCGCCGGAGAGTACGTTAGCAGGCAGGCGTGGCGGGACGCAAGTCCGCCGCGGTGCTGTCTGGGCCGCGATGCTGTTTGCGGGCTGCGGCGGCACGGGACCTACGGACGCAAGACGCCAGTCGGGAGCCGGATTTCGCGGAGCCCCCTCCGGATGGTGCGACGCCATCATCGAACGGAACCGCCGCGAACCCTCGCGACCCTCGGCCGGTTCCAGCGAAACCGTTCCCAGAGCCGACAGCGTCGTCTCCACATGCAGGTCTGGATGCGACGGCAATGCATCCCCCGCCGGCGGCGGCGCTGCCGCCGCCGGGAGCTTCAACCCCAGTTGCGACGCCAGCCTCGGCAGGATCTTCCGCGCCGACGAAACGCACGGCTAGCCCCGCGCGTTGCGCCAGTTCGCGCGAGCGCACAACTCGCTCGCAAGCGCGCTCCGGCTCGCGCCTCCCTCAACGACCGCGCACTCAAACCACGAAAGAGTTTCCGCGCAAAACTGTCGCAAGCCAATCTGCATGCATCATGTGTGCCACACAACACAGCCCGTGTTAACAGTGTGATAGTGACAGGCCCGGGATGCCTGCATCCACGACGAAATCCTGAGCCGGCCGCTCGGCTACGGGACGGAGGTCGATGAGAATGGAGGCAATTTCAGCGGCGGGCAGCGGCAGCGGTTGGGAATTGCCCGAGCACTGGCCAGCAATCCGACAGTACTGATTCTCGACGAAGCGACCAGCGCCCTCGATGCCTGGAACGAGAAGCTGGTCGACGACGCACTCCGGCGTCGGGGGATCGCGTGCCTGATCGTCGCGTACCGGCTGAGCACGGTCCGCGACTGCGACGAGATTATCGTGCTTGACAAGGGCATCGCGGCGCAACGTGGCACGCATGACGAGTTGATGAAGGACGAGACCGGTCTCTACAACCGGCTCGTGCAGGCGGGCTGAGCCGATGCCGGCCGCGGGAAGTACATCTCTGGCCGAACTCGCGGCCGAGTCAGGCGAGGCGTTGCCCTGCGCGGGCAACCTGCCTCTGGATCTCGGCGATGCCCAATCGGCGTGGTTCGTCGAAGCGGGCGCGCTCGACATCTTTCTGGCCGAGTGGAGGGATGGAGCTCAGCAGACCGCGCCAAAGTACATGCTGCGCGCTGGCACCGGACGCCTCGTACCCGGCGTCCCGGCCCACGAGGGTGCGACGACCCTTGGCCTGCGCGCCAAGGGTACGCCTGGCACCGTCCTTCGCCGCCTGCAATTATCCAGCCTCGCCAGGCTCGAGAGCGCGGAACTGGCCTTGCATGTCGACGAATGGGTCTCCGATGTATCCGCCATGCTTTCGCGAAACGTGGCACATCGACCGCGGCTCGATGCCCGCGTCGAGCCCGGCGCGGCCCTGACGTCAGCCAGCGGCGCAGTCTCGGTGCGCCGGGGCGTGGCCTGGGTTGCCGGTCTCCACCCAAGGACCGGGCTGTTCATGGACTTGATCGACGCTGCCGAGCTGCCCGCCACGGACAACGGTGCGCCACCCTTGCCACTGACCACGAGCACCTGGATCACGATGACGGAGAAAGCACCGCTCTCGGCGCAATCCTCCGAGGCGCTCGCCGAATCCGGCGCCCTGCTGCCCGCGCTTGCCCATTTCCACGGTGTCGCGCTCGCGCTCGAGCGGCTCAACACGGGGCTGGCCGCCGTGGACCAGGCCAACGTCGAGCGGGAATCCGCAACCAGCCGACGCTCAGACGAAGAGAACGCAAGGCGCGATCTCTTCAACCTGTACGGCTTGCTCGAGGGGGTCGGCCGGGACGCGGGCAGGACTGCGCTTCCGGAAGCCCTTCGCGTCATCGGCCGCCACGAGGGGTTTGAAGTCCAATGGCCGGAGCGCAGCGGCACGAGGGAACAGGCCGCCGATCTCCAGAGCGCCCTGGGCGCCTCCGGCGTCCGTGCCCGGCAGGTGTGGCTGTCGGAGGAGAGCCGATGGTGGACCCGCGACTGCGGCGCGATGCTCGCCTTCCGCAAGGGCTCCGGAACCCCGGTGGCGCTGTTGCCAGGCGGCCTCGGAAATTACAGGGAAGTGGATCCCGTCGCTGATCGCGAACGCCGGATCACTGTCGTGAACGCACGGCTTCTCGAGCCCAGGGCCTGGCTGTTCTACGCACCGCTGCCCGCAGGCAGCGCCAGCCTTCGGGATCTCTTCCGGCTTGCGCGACCCGGACTGGCCGCAGGAGCGGCCCGCTCCGCAGCGGCCGGGTTGCTTGCCGGCCTCGCAACGCTGCTTCCAGCCGTCGCGCTCGGACTCGTCGTAGACCGGGCGATCCCCGCCCAGGACACGGGCCTGCTGCATACCGCCTGCCTGGCGCTGGCGGCGTTCGGCCTGATTGCCGCCCTGCTCCACGTCCTTCGGGGAACGGCGCTCATGGGAATTGAGGGCCGCGCAACCTCCCGAGTCGAGGCTGCTTTCTGGGACAGGCTTCTCCGTCTGCCGCCCAGCTTCTTGGAACGCTACACCGCCGGCGAACTCGCCATGCGGGGAATGACGTTCCAAAGCCTGCGCGATGCCGTGCAGGGCGCAGTCGCGAACACGGTCCTGTCCGTCGTCTTCCTCTCGCCCGCATTGATCCTGATCGTTGTCTACGACGCGGTGCTCGGTGGCGTCGCCGCCGCTTTCGGGCTCCTGTCCGTGATGCTGACAATCGGTATCGGATTGCGGCAGGCTGTCCCCCGCGGCCGTGTCTTGCAGACCGTCCACTATCTCGCGGGCCGGCTCTTCGAGGTCATCAACGGCATTGCGGAACTCCGCGTCGCAGGCGCGGAAGGGTCCGCCTTCGGGGTTTGGGCACGGAAATACCGCGACCAGAAGCATGCGGAACTGCAACTCGGCCGGATCGAGCAGCATCTCCACGGGTTCCGCGCCGCGCTGCCGTTCCTGACCGGCGCCGTGCTGCTGTTGGCGGCGGTCCTGCCAGGCCGTGAGCCTCCGACCGCGGGCAGCTTCCTCGCCGCCGTCGCAGCCTTCATGGTGTTTCAGACCGCGGTCGGGCGACTCGGCGACTCCTTCGGAGCCATCGCCGCCATTGTTCCTTCGCTCAGGCAAGTCCAGCCGTTTCTCGCCGAACCGCCCGAAACAAGCGCCGGAGGCGAGCCCGTGGAAAGTGTTGGCGGCGAAGTTGTACTGGACCGAGTCAGCTTTCGGTACGACTCCGATGGCCCGCTGATTCTCGACGACGTCTCGATCCGGGTCAATCCAGGCGAATTCGTTGCGATTGCGGGCAGGTCCGGAGCCGGCAAGAGCACGCTGTTGCGACTCGCTCTCGGGCTCGACCAGCCCGTGGCGGGAGCGGTCTACTATGATGGGCGCGACCTTAGCCGACTGAACCTCAAGCAGCTTCGCCGAATGATCGGCGCCGTTCCCCAGGATGTGCAGCTTCATCCTGAAAACATATGGGACAACATTGCCGGAGACCATGATGCGGCGACCATGGAGGACGCATGGCGCGCCGCACAACTCGCATCGGTCGACCGCGAAATCCGGGCAATGCCCATGAGAATGCTGACCAGCGTCGGCTCCAGCGCCGACGTGACGTCAGGCGGCGAGAGCCAGCGCATCAATATCGCACACGCTCTGATCCGCAACCCCCGCATCCTGCTACTCGACGAGGCGACGAATTGGCTGGACAACGAGAACCAGGCGACGGTCATGGCCAACCTCGCGCAGCTCTCTTCGACCCGAATCGTGATCGCGCACCGACTCTCCACGCTGCGCCACGCCGACCGGATCTATGTTCTGGAGGCAGGCCGGGTCGTGCAGGAAGGATCCTTTGCGAAATTGGTGGAAAGCGAAGGTGTATTCCGGGATCTGGTGCGTCGGCAAGTGGCTTGAGACGGGGCAGTAAGCACCAACAGGGACTGGAGGCGAAGACTTGACCGCCAGAAACGGGATTTGGAGTTCGCCCCGGGGCAGACGCGATCATCCGACCGAGCCGGACCGCAGCCAGGATGAGGAGTCGGCACAGGACGTCTTGGCAGGAACTCCTATCAGGCCACCGGGTCTCGGAGCCGGCACCGGACGGAGGAAATGCCTTCGGCAGACGGCCTTCTGGCCGAGACGCCGCCGGTGCCAATGGCTTGGGAGTCGTGCCCGCTTGTTGAAACGTTGACGGCGCATCTTGGCCCCCCCTTATGGCTTCGCGGCAGCATCGAGGCAATGACACAGGGCGAACTCAGGGCCAGTGACAGCGAGCCTGCCCGGAACATCGTGCTCGCAAGGGTCGAAGAGCGAACCGGCGTGGGGATTGTGACCGACGTCCACCTCAACCGAGGATCGCAGGGCGCGGCGGGCCTGACCGTGTCACCCTTGGCGGCAGCACTTGCGGGCATGCTCTATGCGGGCAGGCTTCACTCCGGCCGCTTCCAGCTCTTTGAAGGGGAAGAGCTCTCCGTGTTCGCCCTGGCGGTGCGGGGCGGCACCAGCCCGTTCGGCAACCACGGAACCGTGATCGGCACGATTGTCGGAGCGCGAATGATCCGACTGATCAACAACCGCCTCATCCGGATGGGGCTCGAATTCCGCCGGTAGCTTTTTGCGCGCGGCGGCATCATCATTCTTGCAGTAGCACTCAGCCAGAAAAGGAACTGACCCATGATCCCAGGATGCACAATCATCGCCACGGTCGTCGCCAAGCCGGAAACCCGACAGGAATTGCAGGATATCCTCGCTGCGCAGGTGTCCCCGACCCGAGCCGAGAATGGCTGCGTGACCTACGACTTTCTTGTCGACGCGAACGATCCCTGCGTGTTTGTATTTTATGAGAACTGGCGCACCCGGGATGACCTGACCGAGCACCTTTCCAAGCCGCACTTGAAGCCGCTCCTGGACCGGAAAGGGGAGCTGCTGGCGAAGCCGGTCGAGATCCGGCACTTGAATATGCGGAGCGAGATGGACTCATAGAGGCATGTTCGCTTCTTGTTGCGCTGCTCCGTGAGCATACGGTGACTGGGATGATTTATTCGGGCAGCCGGCGTCAATCCCGGCCGGACCCCCCATTTTTCCTGCTGTCAGCGTGCGACGCCGCGTCCTGGCCTGGCGTCGAGGATGCTTGTCAAGCGGCGGTGCAAAGGCCTTCGGACATCTCAGGATAGCGAATCCAGCCATTGGGTCGGCATTCGGGAACCTGAAACGCTTCTTCCACCGATATCCCCTCCTCGAGGAATGAGAGAAGGAGCGCCCGCTGTTCCCGCGCGTGCGCCCTGACGATCGTCCCATCCAGTTCGGGTTGCCGCTACGGAGGAAATTGTTCTCGCCGCGGCAATTCCTCTTGATTGGCACGAGCGTCGAGATCTGCCGCGAAATGCTTGAAACCGACCGAGCGATCCGTGACCTGACGGAGGTTCGACAGGTGGCGTCCGGGTACTCGGCACGGTGTCTGGACAATTAGCACGACTGCAACTCCCGAATGACGAGATGGCGCTCCACGCGACAGGAGATCGTCAATACGTTTGACCGGCACGATTTCGCATTCGTTTGGTCCTACGTGGAAATGGCGCCTCTCATTCCCGGGCTGGGCTACGACCGGGCCGTCCGGCAAACCGCTCGCGGGCGGCGGCTGGCGTGCAACGCAGTCCGGAAGGCAGTTCCAGAGAGCAAAAACGTAAGGTTCAGGCTCGCTTCTTGCGCGCTGGATTTCTGCAAGTCCCTCGGCAATCCACAAGAAGTCTGCGAATTACCCGTATCGGCGGCCTCCAGCGACGGGCAGGGGCGGATGCGAGCGTTCGGCAATCGGCTCAAGCCTGCAATTCTGCCAGCAGTTCCGCGAGCAACTCCATACCGGCGCCCCAGCCCTTGTCCATGCCGGCAATCGCGCCGGAGAAGCAGGCAATCTCGCCCTCGCTTGCCTCATGCGGCACCCAGGTCAGGCGCATCCTCGTCCGACCGTCATCATCGTCGAAGGTCACGGTCGTCAGAAGAATCCGCGGCCAATCGGCCATCATGGGGTTGGGAATGATGTTCCAGTCCGCATCCGAGACGGAGTTCAGCCAGACCAGCCGCTCAGGCGCCGACACTTCGGTGTACTCAACTCGCTGATAGTGAGAATTGCCGCCCCACCGCATTTCGCCGAGCCACAGCCCGCCGGGTTTCAACTCGAGGCGATGGACAATCGTCTCGACCCGCGGCCCGTACCAACGCGGCAACAACTCCGGATCGGTCCAGGTCTTCCACACCAGCTCGCGCGGCGCGTCGAACACCCGCTCCAGCACGTACGTCGGCAAATCACTCATTCCCAGGCTCCTTCGTCTCAGTCATATTCAACTCTTCCAACAGGCAATCGAGTCGATCGAAACTCGACGTTCAGGTCTGTTTGAACTCCTTGAGCCAGCGGGCCGCCGCCTCCATCGGCCCAGCCTTCAGCCGCGCCGGCCTGCGCTGCCTGTCGGCACGCCGCTCGATCAACCCCGCCTGTTCCAGCACCTTCAGATGCTTCGACACAGCCGGCTGGCTTATCTCGAACGGCGCGGCGATCTCGTTGACCGACGCCTCGCCGGCCGCCAGGCGCGACAGGATCGCCCGCCGAGTCGGGTCGGCGAGAGCGCCAAAGACTGCATCAAGGTCCCGAGATTGCGCTACGTGGCCAGCTCGTTCCATAACCAGATGGTTATACGAGAAACCTGGCCTTGTCAAACTCCCCGGCTCTTCCTCTGGAAACTCGGAGCAACACGCAAAGGAGCGGCGTACTCCACACACCGGGTTCACACCGCTGACACGACCGTGGCAAAACGTAGTGTCTTCAAGGTTGTAGCTCGCCTTGAGAAATGTTCGCACCAAGGTCGCAGCCATGCAGGAGAGCGGAGAATCCGCTCTTCTTGCGCCGACATCACGACCACGACCTGATGACGACCACACACCGTAGCCCTGGAAGCGACATGATTGCAATGCCGCGCCTCGGCACCCCCCCCCCCCCAAGCGGCACGGCGTCGAACACCCTGCATTGCCGCCGGTTCAAGCACCGCCAAGAAAGGCTCGGTCGTCGGGATGGCGACGCACTGCGGTTCCGTTGCGAGGAGCGATCCATCAACGAGACTGGAGGAGCGTAAGGCACCGTTCGACACTCAGTTATCGCTTCGGCAAACAATCCCCGCGCCGATGCCCGAGACAGTACCGAGCCCCAGAACGAGGCCGAAGCCGCAGGACGCCCGGTCCGGCCCACACTGCCGCGTGGCGGCCATTTGGGAATCCGGATCGAGCAAACGGAGGCCTCGGCCCGATCGCGCTCGCGAATGCCGGCGCGACGGAAGATTCGGGACAGGCCCAGCCGACGACAAGTCACCCGAGCTCCGCAGTCTCGGGCCCGTCGAAATGCGCCGCGTATCGAGGACACGTCACCCGCATTCACAACGGCCGATACGCCCAAGAGCGCTCCACGGATGCATGCAACTTCAATACGCCGCACACTTCACAAGGGGCACACACGGCGGTCCGCCCTTCCCGGCGTAACATTTCACAAAAATGTCAACGAAATGTGCAAGTAGAGCCAGCCGGTGCTGGCTGGAAGATTCGGCTCGTTCCCTCGCGCAGGCGACCCCGCAGCACCAAGTCCCCTATTCGAGCTCGTCCACGGGAGTCCGACCCTCGGCAATGGGCACTGCGTATTGCAGCTCCAGATCCCATGGAAAGTGAATCCACGTGTCCTGGCTTACCTCGGTAATGTACGTGTCGACGAGCGGTTGCCCCTCCGGCTTCGCGTATACGGTCGCTACATGCGCTTTCGGAAGCATCGCACGCACGGCCGTCATGGTCGCTCCGGTGTCCACGAGGTCATCGACGATCAGCATGCCTTCGCCATCACCTTCGACGGCCTTGAGAATGTTCACGTTCCCTCGGGCCTGGTGGTCGTAGGTGCTGACGCAGACTGTGTCGATCAACCGAATATCCAGTTCGCGGGCCACGATGGCGGCGGGCACCAGTCCGCCTCGGGTCACCGCCACGACGCCGCACCATTCCTTCAGACTGGTCAGTCGCCAGGCCAGCGCCCGCGAATCCCTGTGCAACTGGTCCCAGGATACCGGAAACGATCGAGCCACTTTCGCACCCATGAATTCTGCCGCTGCCGCAGTATGCCGCAAATTCGGGCAGCATGCCCGCAGGGCACTGCCCTACGGCTCCCCGCGCGCCAGCCGAAGCCATGCCGCCTCGTCCAGAATCTCGACGCCGAGCGCCTCGGCCTTGGTGCGCTTCGAGCCAGCCGCCGCACCGGCCACGAGGATGTCGACATTGCGGGACACGGCGCCAAGCACTCTCGCTCCCATGGACTCCGCCAGAGACTTCGCCTCCGCGCGACTCATCCCTTCGAGGGTCCCGGTAAACACGATTCGCTTGCCGGCCAGGGGCGAATCGGCATCCATCTCGGGAGCTGTCTCGTCGGCCGGCTCGAAGTGAGCCGCTTCCAGCCGGTCAAGCCTCTCGCGATTGGCGGAGGTCGCGAAGAAACGCACGAGGGATCCGGCGGCGGCCGCTCCAACACTTTCAATCGCCATGAGCCGCTCGAGGGCTTCCGATTCCGGTGCCCCGGCCGCTTCCATCTCCTCGCGGAAATAGCGCCACGAACCGTAATGCCGCGCCAGCCGGGCAGCCGTGGTCTCGCCGACAAACCGGATTCCGAGCGCTCCCAGAAAACGGGCCAGGGGTGGCGTCCGTCGGGCGTCGATGGCTGCAAACAGGTTGCTGGCGGACAATTCACCCCACCCCTCCAACGTCGCGACAGAGGCTGGCAACGCATCTTCGTCGGAAGGCTCCGCATCGGCGACGCCAAAGCGTTCCTGGAGCCGGAAGATGTCCGCGGGCTCCCGCACCCAGTCGAGATCCCAGAACAGCTGGATCTGCTTCTCGCCGAGACCTTCGATATCGAGGGCATCCCTGGAAACGAAGTGTCGGAGCGCCTCGACAGCCTGACGGGGGCAACCCAGCGTGTTGACGCAACGCCGGACCGCCTCCCCCTCTTCCCGCACCGCGTCCGCACCACAGGCGGGACAGGTCTCCGGAAACACGAAGGGAGCGGCGCAGGGCGGACGGACGGCGTGCACGATTGCGATCACCTGCGGGATCACGTCGCCGGCACGGCGAATCCGAACGCGGTCCCCTACCCGGATGTCCGGCTCTTTGCCCTCCCGGATGGCGGCACCGTCCGAGCCGACACCGCGAATGAAGTCCTCGTTGTGCAGCGTCGCATTCGATACTTCGACGCCGCCGACCGTTACCGGCTGCAGCCTGGCTACCGGCGTCAAGGCCCCGGTCCGCCCGACCTGGACATCGATCGCGAGGACCTCGGTGGTTGCCTCCTCCGGTGAGAATTTGAGCGCGACCGCCCAACGCGGGAAACGCGAGACCGCGCCGAGCCGCACTTGCCAGTCGAGCCGCTCGATCTTGATGACCGATCCATCGATGTCGTAGGGGCCGTCAGACCTCATCGGCTCGATCCCTGAATGCCAGGACACGGCGTCCTGCCAGCCCGAAACGCTCTGCGCCATCTCCCCAATCGGGACACCGAGCGCTTCAATGCGTTCCATGGCCTCGCTCTGTGTCCGGCCGAGCGGCTCCGACACCTCCCCCCAGCCATGGGCGGCGAACCGCAACGGGCGTGCCGCAGTGACAGCCGGATCCTTCTGGCGCAGTGATCCCGATGCGGCATTCCGTGGATTCTTGTAGTACCGACCGGGCGCGGCCTTCCGCTCGCGCTCAAGGGCGTCTGCGAGACGGCTCTCCAGTTCCGCGACGCGGGCCTCATCCCCTGCGACGCGGGCCCGTTCGATCCAGTCCGCGTGGCGCGCGGCGATGCGATCCAGACGCTCCGCGTTCTCGCGCTTCACCTCCCGGTTCAAATCCTTGCAGTCCGCGTGCGTCAAATAGACTTCCCCGCGTACCTCGAGC
The DNA here is from genome assembly GCA_965222665.1 of Rhodobacterales bacterium. Taxonomy (GTDB): domain Bacteria; phylum Pseudomonadota; class Alphaproteobacteria; order Rhodobacterales; family CAZPXZ01; genus CAZPXZ01. The sequence continues at coordinate 469,164 of CBDCUM010000012.1, read as the reverse complement.
ACGGCCGGAGCGCCGGGTTCCAGCCGGGCGGGAATGCTGTGGATGGTCCGGGCATTCGCCGTCACATCCTCCCCGACATGCCCGTCCCCCCGCGTGGCCGCCTCGACCAGTTGTCCGTTCTCGTAGCGCAGGGCAAGCGAGACGCCGTCTATCTTTGCTTCCGCACGGAGGGCAACCGGAGCATCGCCATCCAGGCCCAGGAATCGGCGCGCCCTCTCGACAAAATCGCGCACATCATCGCCGTCGAAGGCGTTTTGCAGCGAGAGCAGCGGCCGCCGGTGCTCGATGGTGCCAAATCCCCGCTCGGGACGGGCACCTACGGTCCGTGTCGGCGAATCCGGGCTCGCGAGATCCGGAAACCGCGCCTCCAGTGCCTCGATCTGCTGCCGGAGCAGGTCATATTCCGCGTCGCTGATCTCCGGATTGTCGCGATTGTAATAGGCCTCATTGTGGCGGAGAATCTCGTCGACAAGCCGCGCGAATTCAACCCGCGCTTCATGCCCGGAGAGCCCCTCCAACCACTCCTGCACTGCGTTTCCTGAATCCGGCACGCTGCATTCTCCTCGCCTGAGGCCGATCCCCCTATCCGCGATCAAGTGTTAAGGGTGCAATCCGGCCGACCCTTTGCTAGCAAAGGGTTACAAGGAATTAGATGTAAGAAGACCTTCACCAGCCAAGTGCGGAAATGGTCTCAAATTCCTCTCCGCCTGTCAAGGTCGATTGCCCGGACTCCGAAGCGGACATGACCCCGTATGGCGGCATGGAGTTGTGGCTCCGTTCGGCAATACCAAGCGGCCCGTTCCGCGTTCTGCCTGCCGGTATTCGGCGTGAGCAGGGGTGGATGGACGGCCAGATGCTGCTGTCGCTGTGGCTCTTGTTCATCCTGGGCTGCGACTGCGCGAAGGATGTTGATCGCCTGGAGGCGGATGAGGGTCCCTGCGGCCCGGTTGGCCGAGACGAGGTGCGGATCCTGGGGGTGTTGCGCCGGACGCTCAAGCGCCGCCACCGGAACGAGCGGACGGTTCCGTCGCCGCATTGGCTCCTGGACCGATTTCACGCGCACCACGACGACGCAGCGGGTCGAAAGCGTCCGGAAGGGGGTGGCGCATGTGCCGGTTCCTTCGGCTGCGCCGCTTGCGGAGGCGAACCGTCGGCTTCTTCCGATGGCGGCGGAACATGCGGGGCGTCGGAGGGCGACGCCTGATGTGGATGCGACGATTGTGCCGAGCGGCAGGCAGGAAGCACTGTTTACGCATCGTGCCGCCAGCAGGACGCATTCGCGCGAGTAGGGTTGTCAACCGCTGAACTGCTTTCTTGCGGAGATGGGAACGAAGATTTGCACGGAGATGCGGTAGTGCCGCCTACCGATTTGCCAATAGTTTCATGGCTTTCCGGCGCTTTACAGAGGTTTCCATGATGATCCGCCCGGACGTCGGGGTCACAACGCTCGCGCGGTTGCGCCCGGAAACGCTTTGTCCCACCGAGCTATCGCGGCCAGTCTTCACGACCTGTCTCGACGGAGTTCTCCCGGACCCCGGCAAATTCAGGTTCTTTGTCATCGCTTGACCCTTCAAGACCGGATTCACGGATGTCGATGCGCATCATATCAAGACAAAGTTATCCCTTTCCCGTCGTCAACGCGGGCTCGACCCCCGCGCCGGCAAGCGGCCATGATGCGCAACGCAGTGCATCAGGTCCTCGCCTGTGTCGAAACCGCAGGGCACCGCCTGCGTCCAAACCTATCCTGTCCACGACGATCCAGAAGACCGGTCGGCAAATGGCAGAAAGGACGAAACGCCGTAGCCGCAGCCTGAGTGCCAGACCAACCCTCCCGCTCAACGCGAACCCGGCAAGACCGCGATTCATTGAGCGAATTTCCCAAGCCAATGCCATTGGCCGGGCGACAGCGGGCGGAGGGGCCTCGCCCGTAGCCGATGGGACCGCAGCCCGTGCTGAAGCGGCTGAACCTCCATTGCGACGACGTGGCGCAGGCACACGACGCGCTGAAAAGTGGACCCCGCTGCGTCCTCCTGATCCATGCGGGCCGCCTGGTCGAGCATGGTCGCCGGTTGATCTTCAAGGCGCGCAAGGCCGGGACGGAAGAACTGCAGGCAGCGCTCGGCAGCCTGGGCGAACGATCTACCTTGCCCGGATGGCGCCGGGCGTCCCGGTCTCCACCTCGATCTGCCGGAAACGCCGAGCCTCCCACGGATACTGTCCGGCTGTCTGCCCGCGCGCCCGGATTCAGGCTCTTGCGGCGAATGCAGTGACCTCCGGGAGACACAAGGGGCAGCGAATCGCCCGCCGAACTGCGCCTGGACATCCCGGCAACTCCGCCCGCCCCACCATCCGAACGGGAACGCCGAAAACCGCCGAAACAGGTGACAATTGGGCCCGGCACTCACGCCACACGGAGACTTGATCGCGGATTCGGGATGGACCCGGCCGTTTGCCCAACCGGAGCGGAGGGCGGTAGAATGCCCCCTGCCAAGCGCGCAGCCGCGCGTATTTAGACCGAGAGCCCCAGTTGACGCAAGACGAAGCAGCGGCTCCCGAATTCCGGCAACCGGATCCGCAACCCACCATCTCCATCGTGAAGGAGATGCGCAGAAGCTATCTCGATTACGCCATGAGCGTGATCGTGAGCCGGGCGATTCCCGACCTCCGGGACGGGTTGAAGCCCGCGCACCGGCGGATCCTCTTCGCAATGCTGGAAGGGGGCTACCTCTGGAACCGTCCGTACCGCAAGTCGGCACGCGTGGTCGGCGATGTGATCGGGCGCTATCACCCCCATGGAGACCAGGCGGTCTACGACACCCTGGTCCGCCTGGCGCAGGAGTTCTCCATGCGCCTGCCGCTGGTGGACGGCCAGGGGAATTTCGGGTCCCTGGACGGGGACATGGCTGCGGCCATGCGCTACACCGAGGTCCGGCTCGCCCGCGCCGCCGAGGCGATGGTCGCGGATATCGACCGGGACACGGTGGATTTCCAGGAGAACTACGACGGTCAGGACCAGGAGCCCACCGTCCTGCCCGCGCGAATTCCGAATCTCCTCGTGAACGGTGCCGAGGGCATCGCGGTCGGCATGGCGACCCGCATCCCGCCCCACAATCTCGGCGAAATCGTCGACGCAGTCCTGGCTTTCATCGAGAACCCGGAGATTCGCCTGGAGGAGCTCATGGAGTTCGTGCCAGGCCCGGATTTTCCCACCGGGGCACAGATCGTCGGCCAGGCCGGCATCCGCGCAATGTACGCGCTCGGGCGCGGATCCATCGCCATGCGCTCAAAATCGCGGATCGAGCAGTCCGCCTCCGGGCGCACCTCCATCATCATTGATGAAGTTCCGTTTCAGACCAACAAGGCCAGCCTGGTCGAGGAGATCGCCCGCCTTGCCAAGGACAAAGTCGTGGAGGGGATTTCCGAGGTCCGCGACGAATCGGACCGCGACGGTATCCGGGTGGCCATCGATCTGAAGCGCGATGCCACGCCGGAGGTCGTGCGCAACCAGCTCCACCGCTTCAGCCGGATGCAGTCGAGTTTCGGCGCCAACCTGATCGCGCTGATCGGGGGGAGGCCCGAGCGATTCGACCTGAAGACATATCTCGCGGAATTTGTCCGCTTCCGCGAAGAGGTCGTGGCGCGGCGGAGCGCGCATGACCTTCGCGACGCGCGAAACCGGGCGCACATGCTTTGCGGTCTTGCCATCGCCGTGGAAAACATCGACGAGGTAGTCGCGACCATCCGTGCGGCGCCCAACCCGGCTGCGGCCCGCGAGGCGCTTCTTGCCCGGCATTGGGACGCGGAGCGCATCCTGCCCTATTTGCGCCTCGTCGACGACCCCACGCAGCGTGAATTCATGGCGAGTTCCCTCGCCGGCAGCACCATCCAACTCTCGATGGAGCAGACAAGGGCCATCCTCGAACTCCGGCTCCAGCGCCTGACCGCGCTTGGCAGGGAGGAAATCACGGGCGAACTGAAGACCCTCTCGGTCCGGATCGCCGACTTTCTCGAGATCCTGGCTTCCCGGGACCGGATCCTCGCCATCGTCTCGGAGGAGCTTGCCGAACTCCGCGACGCGCGGGCAACGCCGCGACGGACCGAAATCATTCCGCTGGATGACGAGATCGAAGACGAGGCGCTGATCGAACGCGCCGAGATGGTCGTCACGGTTACGCACAGCGGCTACATCAAGCGCACTCCCGTGGAGGACTTCCGGGCCCAGCGCCGAGGCGGCAAGGGTCTCGCGGGCATGTCCACCAAGGAAACGGACTTCGTCACCCAGCTCTTCGCGGCCAACACGCACACTCCCGTTCTGTTCTTCACCACCGACGGGAAGGTCTATCAGCGCAAGGTCTGGCAGTTGCCCCTTGGCTCCCGCACCGGCCGCGGCAAGGCGATGGTGAACGTTCTGCCCATCGAGGGCGGAATCACTGTCAGCGCGATGATGCCCGTGGAGCCCGACGACGCGGAGCGCGGCGACCGGCAGATCGTGTTTGCGACCTCTTCCGGGCGCGTGCGGCGAAACCGGCTTTCGAGCTTCAGCAACATCCGGGCCAACGGCATAATCGCCATGAAGCTTGACGAGGGCGTACGGCTCATCGGCGCCGCGTCCTGCTCCGAGACGGACGACCTGCTCCTCGTCAGCGCCCGCGGACAGGCTGCCCGGCTCGCTGCAAGAAATGTCCGCGTATTCGGAGGCAGGGCCTCCATGGGAGTGCGCGGTATCCGGCTTCGGAAGGATGACGAAGCGGTGTCCATGGCAATCATCCCCAGCGCGTCCTGCAGCCGCGAGGAGGCTCTCGCCTATCTCGCGGCGCGCCGGTCCGGCGAGGAACCCGCGAACCCGGCGATTGCCGATGAGGAGCGGATGCTGCTGTTCGTGGATTCCCTGGGCCTCGGAAAACGCACCTCAAGCCACGAGTTTCCGCAGAAGGGCCGGGGCGGCAGGGGCATGCGGGCGATGTCGCTCAAGGATGGCCGCAGCAAGGAGGGCAGGCGCTCCGTAGTCGCAGCCTTCGCTGTTGAGGATTCGGACCAGATCATGCTGACGACCAACGCCGGGCAGTCCATCCGGTGCCCGGTGGACCAAATATCCGTCCAGAGCCGGAATGGAGGCGGAGTGCGGCTCCTGCGCACCGACGAGGAGGAACAAGTTGTCTCCGTCGCGCGCCTCGAGGAAACCGCGGAAGACGTGCAAACCCAGGAGGATCCGAAAACCGGGCAACCATGACCCGGCCGCGGAAAGCGCAACCCTACGCAAAATCCTGCTGCCCTTCCTTCCCGTCGCACAGTCGCGCCAACACCTTCAGAAATTCACTCGGACTTGCGGCGCCGGGCACGGCGACCGCTCCCGCGAACACGAAGCACGGGACCCCTCCAACTCCCGCGCGGCGGGCAATCTGATCCTGCTCCGCTACGTCGTGATGGAACTGGTCCGAATTGAGAACATCGCCAGCCGCATCGCCGTCGAGCCCGGCTCGAGTGGCGGCATTCCTGAGCACTTCATGATCCCCGATGTCTGCTCCGAGGGAGAAGAACGCCTCGAACAGCGCCTCTGACAGGGCGCCCTGGCCGCCGGTTCCGGCAGCCCAGCAGAGAAGACGATGCGCGTCCCGCGTACTGGGCATGCGGGTCATCGATCCGAATCGGAACGGCAACCCCTCGGCCGCTCCAGCCGATTCGATCGGCGCATAGACGGATCGGGCGCCCGCCGCGCCGCCAAACTTCCGCTCGAGATATTCCTGCCGGTCCATGCCCGCACTGGGCATGTCAGGGTTCAGCATGAACGCCCTCCAACGGACGCGGGCAGCAAGATCCGGCCGCGCTGCGAACGCGCGTTCAAGACGGCGCTTGCCAATCCAGCACCACGGGCAGACGACGTCGGACCACGCATCGATCTGGATATTCCGGGGAATGGCCACAACTCCTCCTCAAGATCAGCCTCGTCGGCATTCCGCTCCCGAACTCATTGAGAGCGACAGCGCCGCGCAGGGTTCAGGCGTCCGGTTGAGAATCCGATCCTATCACGCAGCGCTTGCAGAAAATCGCCGAACCGTGCGGCGTTGCGCCACTGCGAAGGGCGAATCGCCCGTGCGAATCATCAACCGCGCGACCGTCCTGCCGAAGTCGCGAATCGGAATCGGTTCAATGTCGGGCAATAAATCGAACCGCCGGAACAAAGAAACCGGTGCCTTCCCATCGACTGGCCGGGTTCGGCATGCGTTCCCCGCCTGTGCGCATTTTGCGCGCAAGCTGTGCCGGAAGCGTTCACCGCCCGCTTCCCGGACAAAAACAACGATACACCACTGGAAGTTGCGCAACCGACCCGGACACCGCAACACTGTGCTCGGACCAGCAATTCGTGCTCGGCGAACCCCGGGCGCGCAGCTACAGGAGGCTCCATGGAAACGACACTCCGCCTCGATCCCGAGACCCTGCGGGAACTCCGTCAGGACCCGGATCAAGCACTGTTCCGGGCGCTCTACAGAGATGCGGAGAGGGCGAACATCCTCATTCGGGAGAATGTCCCCGAAGAGCTTCACCACCTCTTCCAAGGCAACAAGGCGACCCCTGCGAATGTCCTGAATGCCGACGATCCCAGTCGCCAGACCTTCATTGACGGGGTGTTCGAGATCGGCGGCACGGACGAGAAGCCGAACGCGGTAAGCATGCTCGCATTCGTGCGCGAATGGAGCCCGGAAGCGAAGAACCGGCTGGACCGGTATTTGCGCAGCATCATGCTGCACTACGCATCCAGGGGCCTGAAACCGAGAATCCTGCCGATCGTCTTTCACTGCGACCTCGCGCCGGGAATGGAACCCGATGGATAGGAAGCCGGCAGCGGCGCATTGCCCTGCCGCGTCTCCGGCAGCGCAACCCGACCGTCCGGAGGGACTCTTGCGATCCACTCCAGGCGCAATGCCGATCGCTTCCCGGCCGCGATGAACCGGAAGTCCCATCACGAGGGGTGGCGGCCCGATGGATGCCCGGAAGGCGCGCAACCCGCAGCAGTCCGGCTCCTGAACCGATCCCGGAGCGCTGTCATCCCGCGAGCGAAGTCCCGTCAGGCGGAGTCCCCCGACCGGCACCGCACCGACCAATGCTCACCAGTCTGCGCCGGGCAACGCCTCGGCGCGCAGCCGATGGAGGCAACATGAGTCCCGCATTTCCCGTTCACTCAGGCGATCACCGAAGTTTTCCGGTGCACCTGTACGATCCGCTCCACCAGGCGCTCCAGAACGATGCGCGAGGTGCGGAAACCGTCATCCGCGCCACGCTCCCGGAGACCCTGAAGTACCTCCTCGGTGGGGGTCCCGTGCGTCATGTACGGATACCGGACGCCGACGACCGGTTCGGCCAGATATTCATCGGGGCCATATTCGAAATCGGGAGCGACGCAGGCATGCCGCGCGGAGTCTGCGTCCTCATGCACACCCCCGAACTGACCACGCTGGAGCGTGCCAGGATGGACAGCTACCTGATGAGCGTCACCGTGCACTACACGGAAAGGGGCTTCTCGCCGACCGTGGTGCCGATGGTGTTCCAGATACCCTTTGCCGAATAGAGCCCCACCGGCCATCATCCCGTTCTCCCCGGTCCACCGGCCGATCCCGCTCCGGCTTCCGGGCACAAGCGGCCGGCGGCGCGGAAATCCGGCCGTCATGCCGCCAAGGCCCACGGCCACCGATGCATCGATCCGCCCCGCCCGGGCCGCGCCGAGACACCTGCGATGGCTGGCAGGAACCGGCACCGGAGCACCTTTCCCGTGCCCGAGCGGCTCCGGCCTGCGCCGCTTGCCCTTCCGCAAGCGAAGCACCCCGGGGGATCCTCCCGATGGGCGGAACGCCTGCGGGTCCCGCCTTTCTGGGCCGATGGGGCAGGAGACCCCCGTACCCGCCGGACAGGGGCCGGCGGGACCTGCGGGACCGTGCATCCGCGCGGCGCCGCAAACCCCGGTCAGGCTCGCAAATGCGGCATGGCCCTCCTCTGCCCGACAATTTGCGCATTGACAGGAACCCACCCGGCAACTACCAATGCCGGAAAGGGACGGGCTAGCGGCCAAGCCGCGTGTCGGCTGCGATTTCCGGCCCCGGATTCCCGAACCGCTCCGGCCAATGCCTACTCACCGCGCGGCGGGAGCCGCAGGCAAGGAGATCCAAAGCCATGCTCCAATCCATGCGCAAAATGGTGAAGTCCTGGGTTGCCAAGACCCTCATCGCTCTTCTCGTGCTGAGCTTCGCAGCTTGGGGGATCGGGGACATCTTCATTTCCCGTAGCCAGGGCGTGGTCGCCAGCGTCGGAGACCGGGAGGTCGATCCCTATACATTCGCGAATGCCTTCTACGCCAGGCTTGAGCAAATCGCACAGGGCGGCCAGGAGTTCGATGTTGCCGAGGCGATTCGTCTCGGGGTCGACCAGGCGGTGCTCGACGAAATTGGCCAGAGGCTTGCGCTTGACAACGCAGCTGCGGATCTGGGACTCAGCGCGCCGGACAGCGCGGTTTCGGAAGCCATCGTTGCCCGGCCCGCCTTCCAGGATGCCGCGGGACGGTTCGACGCCGAGCGCTATGCCCGCCTCCTGTCCGCGAACCAGATGTCGCAGAAGGATTTCGAGGCTTCCGTCCGGCACGATGTTGCGCGGACTGCGTTGGTCCAGGCCGTAGCCTCGGGCTCCGCTCTGCCGAAGTCCTTCGTCATGCCGCTCTATGGTCGCCTGGGCGAAGAGCGAACCCTTTCCTATGTTGCCATCGGCCCGGATCCTGCGAATCCTCCGCCGACGCCGACCGAAGGGGCGGTCGCCGCCTATCTCGAGGAGAACGAAGCGGTCTATCGCAGACCTGCCGAGGCTGACGTAGCCTTCCTTTGGGTCGACCCGGAATTCATTGCCGAACCCGAACTGGTGGCGGAAGAGGAAGCGCGGGACATCTACGATCTTGATCTCGACCTCTATGTGACTCCCGCAACGCGCAACATTCGCCAGATCGTCTTCGAGACCGAGGAAGAGGCCGCTGGCGCACGCGAGCGGCTGGATGGGGGCGGCACGCTGCTCGATATCGCCGGCGAACAGGGACTGTCCCCGGAAAGTGTCATCCTGGGCAGGGTCGCCCGCGAGGAACTCGCGCCGGAACTCGCCGAGGCCGCGTTCGGCACGACAGAAACGGGCCCCGTGGGACCGTTCAAGACCGCCTTTGGCTGGGCAGTACAGGAAATTGTCACCATCGATGAGGCGTCCGTGGTGCCGTTCGAGGAAGTGCGCACGGACATCATTCGCTCCATCGCCGCCGATGCGGCACTCGACCGGATACCGGACATCGTCGCGCGCGCCGAAGACCGAATGGCGGCGGGTGAAAGCCTTGAGGCAATCGCTCCGCTGCTCGGCCTCGAGCTTCAATTGCGGACGATCGACGAGATTGGGCGGGCAGTCGACCTGCCGGACGGCGCCCGCATGCCCGAGGATCCGGATTTCCTGGATGCCGCGTTCGAACTCCAGCCGGGAGACGACCCGGACGTGATCTATTTCGAAAGCGGCGCCGCTGCAATCCTGCGCGTCGATGCCTACCACGAGAGCGCGGTTCCGCCCCTCGCGGACGTCCGGGAGGGCATCATCGCAGCGCTGGAATCGAACGCCCGCGCAGCCAGCGCCCTGGCGGCAGCCGAATCCGCCGGTGACCGGCTCCTGGGCGGGGAACGCCTCGAGTCAGTGGCCGACTCGCTGGGTCTGGAAATCGTCAAGACCGAGCCGGTTCAGCGGTACGGGCGCGGCAGCCTGCCCCGGGATGTCCTGAACCGCGCTTTCGCACTTCCCCTGGGGGGACATGCCGTGGGCGAAGGCATTGGCGAAGAGGCGTATGTGTTCCGCATCGACGAAATCATCCCGGAGGATCCCGAGGCAGTGAACGCACGCATCGAGAGCCTGCTGCCGACCCTCGAGGGGATGATCGACAATGAAGTGTTCCAGACCTTCTCCGGCGCCGTGAATTCGGAATACCCCCTGCAGGTCAACCGGGCGGGCGTTGAAGCGGCGCTCGGCCTTCTCTCGGATTCGTGACCGAGCACCAGGCGGCTCCTTCCTGGGCCCCGACACCGGGATACCCGGAATTCCTCCGCGAGTGGAATGCGGGACGGAACCAGCTGCTTCGGCTCACGGCGAGCGGCGATCTCGATACCCCGGTCTCGCTGGCGCAGAAGCTCTCCGACGGGCGGCGGACTTCGTTTCTCCTCGAATCCGTGACGGGTGGTGAAAACCGGGGTCGCTACTCCATCTTCGGAGCCGAGCCGGATCTGGCCTGGCGCTGCCTCGACGGCCGGGCGGAAACCGCGCCGGGAAACGGCGCGTGGACGGCCGAGGATCTGCCGCCCATTGAGAGCCTGCGCCGTTTGCTGAACACCTCCCGCATGCGCCTGCCCGAAGATTCCCCGCCCATGGCGGCGGGCTTCTTCGGCTATCTCGGCTATGACATGATCCGTTTCGTGGAGCGGCTCGGCCCGGTCAATCCGGATCCCCTCGGCCTCCCTGACGCATTGCTGATTCGCCCTAGGCTGGTCGTGGTGATGGACAGTGTCCGCGGCCAGATCACACTCGGCGCACCCGTCTGGCACGGCCGGGAGGACGACCCCAGGCAGGCCTATGACCGTGCGGAAGCACTCCTCCTGGATGCTCTGGCGAGGCTCGATCGCCCTGCGCTGGGACCGCGCGCGGTTCCAAAGAGGCCGGTCGGCCTGCCGGAGCCCCGATCGAACACGACCCGTCCCGAGTATCGCCGGATCGTGGAGCGGGCCCGTGAGCATATCCGTGCCGGGGACATCTTCCAGGTAGTGCCAAGCCAGCGCTGGGCCCTCCCCTTCTCGCTCCCGCCGTTTGCGCTCTATCGGTCGCTCCGGCGAACAAACCCGTCGCCGTACATGTTCTATTTCGACTTTGCGGACTATCAGATCGTTGGCGCGAGTCCGGAGATCCTGGTGCGGGTGCGGGATCGTCGCATCACCCTCCGCCCCATTGCCGGAACCCGCCCCCGCGGAAGCGACGTCGAGGAAGATCGCCGGCTGGAAGAGGAGCTCCTGGCTGACTCCAAGGAGCGGGCGGAGCACCTCATGCTGCTTGATCTCGGGCGCAACGACGTCGGCCGCGTAGCGGAGATCGGCTCCGTCGAGCCAACCGAGCAATTTGTCGTGGAACGCTACAGCCACGTCATGCACATCGCGTCCAACGTGGAAGGCACGCTGAGGGAGGACTGCGATGCCCTGGATGCCCTTCTGGCCGGGCTTCCCGCCGGAACCGTCTCCGGTGCACCCAAGATTCGGGCGATGGAGATCATCGATGACCTGGAATCGGTCAAGCGGGGAGTCTATGCCGGAGGTATCGGGTATTTCTCCGTGAACGGCGACATGGATACCTGCATCGCGCTTCGCACCGCCGTGCTGAAGGACGGAACCATGCACGTACAGGCAGGCGGAGGCGTCGTGATGGATTCGGATCCCGATTCGGAATACGACGAGACCGTGGCCAAGGCCAGCGCGCTGCTCAGGGCCGCCGCGGAGGCGGGAGACTTCGCGCCCGCCGAGAGCACGGGAGACGAACAGCCGTGATCCTGCTTCTCGACAACTACGACAGCTTCACCTTCAACCTCGTCCATTACCTCGGCGAACTCGGAGCGGAGTGCGACGTGCGCCGCAATGACGCCATTGACGCTTTCACCGCGCTTGCGCTCCAGCCCGAAGCCATTGTCATTTCCCCGGGTCCAGGCGCGCCGGACAGCGCCGGCATCGCAATGGAACTCGTGCAGCGGGCGGCGAAGGATGTTCCCGTCCTCGGCGTATGCCTGGGCCACCAGGCCATCGGGGCCGCCTTCGGCGCCGAGATCGTGGCCGCCCGGTCGATCCTTCACGGAAAGACCAGCATCATCCGCCACCATGGGGACCGACTCTTCGACGGGCTGCCGGCCGAATTCGAGGCGACACGCTACCATTCCCTGGCAGTTCGGCGGCGGACGCTGCCTGGCTGCTTCGAAATCACGGCGGAGGCAGAGGACGGAGAAATCATGGCAATGCGGCACCGCAACCACCGGGTCTACGGGGTTCAATTCCATCCCGAATCCATTGCCACCGGCATCGGCAAGCCACTGCTTCGGAATTTCCTGGACATCGCGGGGTCCGCGTGATGTCCGAAGCCTTCAAGCCCCTGATTTCCGCCGCGGCGGACGCACCGCTCGACCTCGAATCCGCGCGGCGCGCCTTCGGGATCATCATGTCCGGCGAGGCGACGCCAAGCCAGATCGGCGGCTTCCTGATGGCGCTCCGCACCCGCGGGGAAACCGTGGAGGAGATCGCCGCCGCCGCCGCGGTCATGCGTGAAAAGGCCACCTCCGTGCGCGCGCCGGAAGGCGCGATCGACATCGTCGGCACCGGCGGGGATGGCAAGGGGACACTCAACGTCTCCACTGCCGCCGCGCTTGTGGTTGCCGGCGCCGGCGTACCGGTCGCCAAGCACGGGAACCGCGCGCTTTCCTCAAAGGCCGGCACGGCGGACGCGTTTCAGGCGCTCGGAGTCGAGGTGATGGCGGGGCCCGAAGCCGCCGAGGCGTCTCTCGCGGAGGCCGGGATCTGCTTCCTGATGGCGCCGGTGCATCACAGCGCCATGCGACATGTCGGCCCGACCCGCCGCGAGTTGGGCACCCGCACGATATTCAACATCCTCGGCCCCCTCACCAACCCCGCCGGCGTTCGTCGGCAACTCACCGGTGTCTTCGCAGACCGGCTCCGCCGACCGCTTGCGGAAGCCCTCCTCGGGCTCGGCTCGGAACGCGCATGGATCGTGCACGGCGCCGAAGGCATCGACGAAATCTCGATCTCGGGTCCAACCCGGGTTGCCGCGCTCGAGGATGGAGGCGTGCACGAATTCGAAATCGTCCCCGGCGATGCCGGGCTGAACACGCATCCGCCGGAGGCGATTGCGGGCGGATCCGCGGAAATGAACGCCGCCCGGATCCGGGCGCTTCTCGACGGCGAGCCCGGAGGATTCCGCGATGCCGCGCTCTTGAACGCGGCGGCGGGCCTCGTGGTCGCGGGCCGTGCCGAGAACCTCCGCGATGGCGCAGCCCTCGCCGCAAACTCCCTTGACACCGGTGCCGCGCGGAATGCTCTTGCACGCCTCGCGGAGATCACGCAGCAGTACCACGGGCGGAACCAGTCTTGAGCGTCCTGAACGAAATCCTTGCGGTCAAGCGGGAGGAAATCGCCCGCGGCAAGCGGGAATGGAGCGCCTCGGCACTGGAGGCGGCAGCGAACGATGCAGCCCCTGTACGTCCATTCGCCCAAGCGCTTCGCGGCGCTGCCGGGTGCGCTGTTATCGCCGAAATCAAGAAGGCGAGCCCTTCCAAGGGAATCATCCGGGAAGAGTTTGATCCGGCCTGGCTTGCCCGGGCCTACGAGGGGGGCGGCGCAACCTGCCTGTCGGTGTTGACCGACGAGCGATTCTTCCTGGGCGCGGTCGGCCATTTGCGGGAGGCGCGCAGGGCGTCGTCCCTTCCCGCCCTCCGCAAGGACTTCAACATCGACCCTTGGCAGGTTGTCCACGCCCGGTCGATCGGGGCGGACTGCATCCTGATCATTCTGGCTGCCGTTGACGATACCTGCGCCGCCGAGCTGGCGGATGCCGCGCGGACCTGGGGCATGGATGCCCTGTTTGAAGCCCATGACGAGCGCGAGATGGAACGCGCCCGGGATCTTGAAGCACAGCTCATCGGCATCAACAACCGGGACCTTGCGACGTTTCGCACCGACCTCGCGACATTCGAACGCCTGGCCCCCAGCGCAGGAAGCGCGCTGCTGGTCGCGGAGTCGGGGATCCGCACGAATGCCGACCTGAAGCGCGTTGAATGCGCGGGGGCGCACGCCTGCCTCGTCGGCGAGAGCCTGATGCGGGCCCGCGACCCGGGCCAGGCGCTCGGCGCGCTACTCGCCCCGGAAGCGGAGACCAGGGAGTCCTCCTCATGCCCCGCCTGACACATGTCGGATCCGATGGAAACGCGAGCATGGTCGACGTTTCCGGAAAGCCCGAATCCGCACGGGAAGCGGCGGCGCGCGCGGAAGTCGCGATGAAGCCGGAAACCCTGCGCATGATTGCGGAGGGAAACGCGCCAAAGGGCGATGTCTTCTCCGTGGCTCGGCTGGCGGGCATCATGGCAGCCAAGCGCACCCATGACCTCATTCCCCTCTGCCACAGCCTCAATCTGGACAAGGTTGGCGTCGAAATCAGCGCCGATTCGGATAAGAGCCGGGTTGTCATTGATGCCGTGGCCCGCACGCGGGGAAGCACCGGCGTGGAGATGGAGGCCCTGACAGCCGCATCGGTTGCGGCGCTCACGATCTACGACATGTGCAAGGCTGTGGACCGCGGTATGCGGATCACCGGCATCCGCCTGCTCCGCAAGTCGGGCGGACGCTCCGGCGAGTTCCGGGCTTCCTAGCGGCATGCTTCCGGTCCGGGAGGCGATCGAGCGCATCGCAGCGCTGGTCGAGCCGGTAGGCACCGAGCGAGTCCGCCTGGCGGCGGCGGGCGGGCGGACGCTTCGCGAGGATCTCGCCGCGCGAATCTCCCATCCGCAGGAGCCCGTCTCGGCTATGGATGGCTATGGGGTTCGCGCCGAAGATGCCCGCGAGGGCGCGGAACTGGCTGTGGTGGGCGTGGCCCCAGCCGGTGGCAGCGACCGGCTGCGACTCGGAGCCGGCGAAGCGATCCGGCTGTTTACCGGATCGGTGATTCCCGAGGGAGCGAGCGCAGTCGCGATTCAGGAGGCCGTGAGTCGGGAAGGAGACCGGATCGTACTGCAGGAAGACGTGCCGGAGGGCCGGTTCATCCGCGCCGCCGGGCTGGATTTCCGGGCAGGCGATTTGCTTCTCCACGCGCCACTGCGGCTGACACCGGGACACATCGCCATCGCCGCAGCGATGAACCATTCCGAATTGGGGACGGCACGCAAGCCGCGAGTCGCCATCTTGCCCACGGGAGACGAATTGATCCCGCCAGGCGAAACGCCAGGCTTCGGACAGGTGATCGCTTCAACAGGCTACGGAATCGCGGCCATGCTTGCGGCGGACGGCGCCGACCCGATCCTCCTCGACGTGGCCCCCGACGACCCGCGGAAAATTACTGCACAGCTATCGGGGACCCGGGCGGACCTCCTGGTGACTCTGGGCGGCGCATCGGTGGGCGACCGGGATTTCATTGGCCAGGCGCTCGCCGGCCGCGAGATCGAACTTGCCTTCCATGGTGTGGCCATGCGGCCCGGAAAGCCGCTGCTTGCCGGCCGTTTTGGCGCCACGCCACTGGTGGGCCTGCCCGGCAATCCCGTCTCCGCGATGGTATGCGCGCATGTATTCCTCCGCCCGGCACTTGACGCGCTGCTTGGCTTTCCTGCCGGGCCCCGCCCGCGACGCACCGGCGTCCTGGGCTGCGCTCTCAGAGCCGGAACCGCCCGGGAACACTACATGCGTGCCCGCATCGAGTTCCGGGGCACCGAAGCCGTAGTCCACCCCGTCGCGCAGCAGGACAGCTCGGTCCTTCGGGAGTTTGCCGCGGCGAACGCCCTTGCAATCCGCCCGCCTGAAGCGCCGCCCGCCAGACCCGGGGATGCCGTCGAGTATCTGGAGCTCTGATCCATGACCTGCGAAGTCGTCACCCGCTTTGCCCCCTCGCCGACCGGAACGCTCCACATTGGCAACGCCCGGTCGGCGCTCTTCAACTGGCTCTTCGCGCGCAACCGGAAGGGCCGTTTTCTTCTTCGCATCGAGGACACCGACCACGCGCGCTCCACACCGGAAGCCCGGCAGACAATTCTGGATGGCCTCACCTGGCTCGGGCTCGAATGGGATGGCGAGGCAATCTCGCAAAGTGCCCGCGCGGACCGCCATCGCGAAATCGCTACCCGGCTCCTGGCGTCCGGCGGTGCCTACCGCTGCTTCGCAACGCCAGACGAAATCGCCGCGGCTCGCGAAACCGCCCGGGCCGAACGCCGGCCTTTCCGCTTCCAGAGCGCCTGGCGGGAGCGGAGCACCGGCCTCCCGGACGCACCGTTCACGGTTCGCCTGCGCGCCCCCCGCAGCGGAAACACCGAAATTGATGATGCCGTGCAGGGCCCCGTCGCCTGGCAGAACACCGAATTGGACGACCTGATCCTGCTTCGCTCTGACGGCAGTCCGACCTATATGCTTGCAGTGGTTGTCGACGACCATGACATGCAGGTGAGCCATGTTATCCGCGGCACGGACCACCTTACCAACGCGGCACGCCAGAGCCAGATCTTCGACGCCCTGGGCTGGCCGCGCCCCGTCTTCGCCCATGTGCCGCTCATCCACGGCCCGGACGGAGCCAAGTATTCCAAGCGTCATGGCGCGGTCGGGCTGCGAGAATTCGAAGTGCAGGGCTACCTGCCGGAAGCGATGCGAAACTATCTGGTACGCCTTGGCTGGTCGCACGGAGACCAGGAGTTCTTCACGACGGAGGAATTGATCCGTCTGTTCTCGCTCGACAGCCTGAACCGGTCGGCTGCCCGCTTCGATTTTGCCAAGCTCCTGAGCCTCAACGCCGATCACCTCCGACGCTTGCCGGATGAAGAGCTTCTTGACCGGCTCGCCGCGCATCTCGACGGAAAGGCGATGATTTCGGGGGAAAAGCGCCGGAAGCTCGCCAGCCTGATGGGAGAATTGAAGCCGCGCGTCCGGTCGCTGGCGGAACTGGCGGAGATGGCTGGATTCATCCTGGAGGACGGCCCTCCGGATCCGGACGCCAAGGCCCTTAAATTGCTTACTTCCGACAACCGGTTAATGCTGCAGCGATTGACCTGTGCGCTTGCCTCGGTTACCGTCTGGGATCCGGCGAACCTGGAAACCGTGGTCCGCGAGTTTGCGGAATCCCGAGACGTACGGCTCGGGAAAATTGCGCAGCCGATGCGCGCTGCCCTGACCGGCAAAGCGGCGTCGCCGGGCATATTCGATGTGATGTCCGTTCTCGGCCAGGCCGCAGTTATCGAGAGACTGCGCGCCGTGGATGACGGGGCGGATTCGCGCGCAACCGGGATCCCGCAGGAATAGGAGCATCGAGATGGCGACGGAACCGGCAAGGACGGCACGGCTGGCCTACAACGGCGTGGAAATCGATCTTCCCGTGATCGAAGGCAGCATAGGGCCGAGCGTCATCGACGTGCGCGGGCTCTACAGGGCGACTGGCTGCTTCACCTTCGATCCGGGTTTTACGTCGACCGGCAGTTGCAGTTCGGCGATCACCTATATCGACGGGGAAAAGGGCGAACTGCTCTACCGCGGGTATCCGATCGAGGAGCTCGGCGAGCACTCGAATTACGTGGAAGTCTGCTTCCTGCTTCTCTACGGGCACCTGCCGACCCGGGAGGAATACGACGACTTCGCCGGCCGTGTCACCATCCACACCATGTTGCACGAGCAGATGCAGCATTTTTTCCGCGGCTTCCGGCGCGATGCCCATCCCATGGCGATCATGTGCGGCGTTGTCGGCGCCCTCGCGGCGTTCTATCACGACTCCCTGGACATCGAGCAGGCGGATCAGCGCGAGATCGCCTCGATTCGCATGATCTCCAAGATGCCGACCATCGCCGCATGGGCCTACAAGTATTCCGTAGGGCAGCCATTCATATACCCGCGAAACGATCTCGGCTATGCGTCGAACTTCCTGCACATGTGCTTTGCGGTTCCGTGCGAGACGTACGAGGTCGACCCCGTGCATGCCAGGGCGATGGACCTCATTTTCATGCTGCACGCAGACCACGAGCAAAACGCCTCCACTTCAACGGTGCGGCTTGCGGGCAGTTCCGACGCCAATCCATTCGCCTGTATCGCCGCCGGCGTGGCGTCCCTCTGGGGACCAGCGCATGGAGGCGCCAACGAGGCCTGCCTGAACATGCTTCACGAGATCGGCACACCGGACCGGATCGGCGAGTACATCAAGCGCGCCAAGGACCCGAACGACGACTACCGGCTGATGGGGTTCGGGCACCGGGTGTACCGGAACTACGACCCCCGCGCGCGCATCCTCAGGAAGGCCGCCAACAATGTCCTTGTCGAATTGGGTGTCCGGGCCAACCCGCTACTGCGGGTTGCACAGGAACTGGAACGGATCGCCCTGGAGGACGATTACTTCGTCCAGCGCCAGCTCTATCCGAATGTCGACTTCTATTCCGGAATCATCTTCGAGGCGTTGGGCTTTCCGACATCGATGTTTACCGCGATCTTCGCGCTGAGCCGCACCGTGGGATGGATCGCTCAATGGAAGGAAATGCGCGAAACCGAGGAGAGCCGGATCGGCCGACCCCGCCAACTCTACGTCGGCGCCGGGCCGAGGCCCTATGTCACCTTCGACGAACGGGAATAGCCTGTTCGCGCCCGAATTCCGGGCGCGGGCATTCCGGCGTGAACTGCGACGGGCGCACTCTGCGCCCGCCCCGGGCCAGGCGCCGCCGACCGGCTGGCCGGGAGTTGACGGCTTCGCTTCCGTGATGAAATTTCAGCCTGTGTCGCCCGTGCCGCCGACCGGGGAACAGATCTCCACCAGAAATCCGTTCAAGTCCGTGACATAAGCGGTTGTCTGGCCCCACGGCTCCCGCCGCGCCCCCTGAACCACCTTCGCACCGGCGCTCTCGGCACGTTCCACCGCCGCTTCAACATTCTCCGTCTCGAACGCGAGTTCGAAGACGGGCGCGGCGGGATCGGCCTTGCCCGCGGACTTGCCGAGGGACGCCATCAGCTGATGGGAGGAGAAGGCGAGCTTCGTCTCGCCCGTGCTGAGTTGGCCATAGTCTCCAGACTCGTGGACGAATTCGGTACTCGTTCCGAACGCCCGGTTGTAGAAGTCGAGGGCCGTCCCGACATCGGGAACATAGAGGATGGCGTATCGAAGAATCATCAGGGTTCCTCCCTTGTCAGGCGCCTGCGAGACCATCCGGCGTAGCCGCCTGTGTCAACTGACGCTGCCCAACGGGTCCGGATTTGCTCCCGGGAGCGCCGCGCGGCATGCGGCACCAAGGCTCGAAATCCTCCGACCATAGGCCTTGGCGGGACCGTCGTCCAATCCGGAAACGCACCCCCAGTGACGAGAGCCTTGCCGCCTTCAAATGGGGTATGGCTCCAGGTCGCTGCCTTTCGAACCCCCAACCCTGACGTCATGCGCGGCTCGGCGATGCGCCGACACAAATCGGCGGTCGAACGGCCTGAAGGCGCATCCGCAACACCGCCATACCGCAACGGGTTGAAGACCCCGCGATCCGGGTCGGGCTCACAGCATCACAGCAATTCGGGTCGGCGATCGTCGCCATGCACATCCGCGTGCCTTGCGGCAGCTCGCATCGGGGTCGGGTCGATCGCAATGGAAGCCTCGATCTGGCGGCACTTCGGGCGCGCGGGCGAGAGGAAGCCATGTGGAATTCGCCGTGGCGGCAAAATGCATCAAGCCTCGGGATAGTGGCATGCGACCGGATGCCCGTCGCCATTCAACTCGGGTCGCTCAACCCGGCACTGGCTCTCCGCCTTCCAGCAGCGCGGCGCAAACGGGCACCCGACGGGAACGGCGAGCGGAGACGGCAGCTCTCCGCGCAACTTGATCCTCTGATGGGACTTTGTCGGATCCGCGACGGGCGTCGCCGAAAGCAGGGCCTTCGTGTACGGGTGCCGGGGAGCCGAGAACACGGCCTCCGTCGGCCCATTCTCCACGGGACGGCCGAGATACATCACCATTACCCAGTCCGCAACATGTCGAACAACCGAGAGGTCATGGGAAATGAACAGGTATGCGAGACTCAGCCGCTCCTGTAAGTCCAGCAGAAGATTCAGGATCTGGCTCTGAATCGACAGGTCCAGCGCCGATACCGGCTCATCCAGCACGAGCAGCTTCGGCTCGAGCATCAGTGCCCGTGCAATCGCGATCCGCTGCCTCTGGCCACCGGAAAACATGTGCGGATATCGCCCGTAATGCTCCGGCCGGAGACCGACGAGCGCCATCATCTCCAGGCCGCGCTGCGTGCGCTCGGCGGCGGACATGCCGGGACGGTTGATTTTCAGCGGCTCCTCGAGAATCGTGCCAATCCGATGCCGAAGATTCAGTGACCCGTAAGGATCCTGGAAAACGATCTGTACGGAAGTTCGCAACCCCGGCCATGCGCTCCGGGAGGCCTCCTTTCCGTCAATCGTCAACTGCCCGGCTGTCGGCTCCTCGATGAGCGTGACCAGCCTTGCGAGGGTCGACTTGCCACAGCCCGATTCCCCGACGACCGCAAGAGTTCGGCCGGCCTCGATGGAGAAGGACGCGTCGCAAAGTGCATGCACGGTCTGCTTGGCACGAAGGAGGCCCCCGCTGACCATGTAGTCACGGCTGAGGCCGGTTGCCGAAACCGCCGGATTGCTCATGCTTCTCGTCCCCCTTCACTTGACGAAAGGGGGTAGTGGCAGCGGGCACTTCCGAGTATCGCCGGCTGCTTCGGAGGCTCATGC
Source organism: Rhodobacterales bacterium (assembly GCA_965222665.1). Lineage (GTDB taxonomy): Bacteria > Pseudomonadota > Alphaproteobacteria > Rhodobacterales > CAZPXZ01 > CAZPXZ01. The sequence continues at coordinate 448,654 of CBDCUM010000012.1, read as the reverse complement.
TGCCTGCATCGATCGTCGGCGAATGAGCAGCGCGGAGAAAAGAGGCAGCCACTTGGCCGGTCGAACAGGCCCGGCACCACGCCCGGAATGGTCGGCAGACGTCGTCGCCCCTCCGCTCTCTCCGGAAGTGCCGCGAGCAGAGCCGACGTATACGGATGGTGCGGTTCCGCGAACAATGCGCCGACCGGCTGATCCTCGACTTTCTGGCCTGCATACTGTACGCAAACCCGTTCCGCCGTCTCTGCGACCACACCCATGTCGTGCGTGATCAGAATCAGTGCCATTCCCGTTTCCTTCTGGAGCTCGTGGAGCAGATCCAGAATTTGCGCCTGAATTGTCACGTCCAGCGCTGTCGTCGGTTCGTCCGCAATCAGCAGGCGCGGCCGGCAGGCGATGGCCATGGCAATCATCACGCGCTGGTTCATTCCCCCGGAGAGCTGGTGCGGGTACGCCGACAACCGTTTGTCCGGGTCGGGAATGCCGACCATTTCGAACAGGCCCACAGCCCGGCGGTGGCAGGCTCTCCGATCGAGTTGCAGGTGCTGGCGCAACGCCTCCCTGATCTGGAAGCCCGCCGTGAAGCAGGGATTGAGCGAGGACATGGGCTCCTGGAAGATCATGGACATTTCCCGCCCGATCAACTGGCGCTTGGCCCGGCTGGACAACTGGCGGAGATCCCGGCCATCGAACGAGAGCTCGTCCGCTGTCACATTGGCCGTCCACGGGAGCAGCCCCATAGTCGCCAACATCGAAACGGACTTGCCGGATCCGCTCTCTCCGACAATGGCCAGCACCTCGCCTTCCTTCACATCGATGTCGAGCCCGTCCACCGCCCGTAGAACACCATCGGTCGTCGGGAATTCGACCGTAAGGTTCCGAATGCGAAGGAGCGACATGGGATCAGCTTCGCTTCAGCTTCGGGTCGAGAGCGTCCCGCAGCCCGTCGCCCATCAAATTGATTGCCAGGACCGTGATCAGGATGGCGAGGCCCGGAAACGTGACCACCCACCAGGCGCGCAGGATGAATTCCCGCGCCTCGGCGAGCATCGTCCCCCACTCCGGGGTCGGAGGCTGGGCGCCCATGCCGAGAAAGCCGAGGGCGGCGGCGTCGAGAATGGCCGTGGAAAAACTGAGTGCGGCCTGCACGATGATCGGCGCCAGGCAATTGGGAAGCACCGTGCTGAACATCAGCCGCATGGTCCCGGCGCCCGCGACCCGGGCCGAAACGACATACTCCTTTGCACGCTCGTTCATTACCGAGGCTCGTGTCAGGCGAACGTAGTGCGGCTGCAGCACGATCGCGATCGCGATCATGGCGTTCAGGAGCGTCGGCCCGAAAATCGCGACCAGCACCAGCGCGAGCAGCAGGGACGGGAACGCAAGAATGATGTCCATCACCCGCATGATGATCGCGTCGAGCCAGCGCGGAGAAAACCCGGCAACCAGTCCGATCAGGATTCCCCCGCTTGCGGAGACCAGGACCACGACAATGCCCACGAGGAAGGAATACCGCGCTCCGAACAGAAGTCTCGAGAGCATGTCGCGGCCCAGGGGGTCGGTGCCAAGCGCGAAGGACCAGCTGCCGCCTTCGCTCCAGACCGGAGGCAATAGCGTGTGCTCGCGGAACTGCTCGGTGGGACCATACGGCGCGAGCAGATCTGCCAGAATTGCAATCAGCGCAAGTCCCGCGAAAACGTAGAGGCCGATTACCGCGCCCCGGTTCTCCTGAAAATAATGCCAGAATTCTGCAAGTCGTCCCGACCGCGCGGGGGGGACACGGAGCGTTGCACCGGACGACGGATCCGACATCAGCTCCTCCGAATTTTGGGATTAATAAATCCGTAGAGCATGTCTACGGTCAGGTTGACCAGCATCACCAGAATGGCGATCAACAGCAACCCGCCTTGCACCACCGGGTAATCGCGGCGAAAGATGGAATCCACCATCCACTTTCCGATGCCGGGCCATGAGAAAATCGTCTCGGTCAGAATCGCGCCGGCAAGCAACGTCCCCACGGACAGTCCGATAACCGTTATGACCGGAATCAGGGCGTTTCGCAGCGCGTGAATTCCGTTGACCCGGGCGGGACGCAACCCTTTGGCCCGGGCCGTGCGGATATAGTCTTCGCTGAGCACCTCGAGCATCGCCGATCGAGTTTGACGCGCGATAACCGCCAACGGGATGGTGGCCAGTACGACGGACGGTAGGATCAGGTGTCGAACGGCGGAACGGAACGCACCTTCCTGCCCCGAAAGCACTGAATCGATCAGCATGAATCCGGTCACATCGTCGAAGTAGTACAGAAGGTCGATGCGACCCGAGACCGGTGTAAGCGCGAGATTGCCCGAAAAGACGATGATCAGGAGAAGCGCCCACCAGAATATCGGCATGGAGTATCCAACCAGGGCAGTGGACATGAGCAACCGGTCGAAAACCTTACCGCGATGCACGGCTGCGACAACGCCGGCCGGAAGGCCAAGCAGGATCGCCAGGATGATGGCGCAGAGCGACAGTTCCAGGGTGGCGGGAAACAGGGTGAAGAACTCATCCCAGACCGGCCGCTTTGTCACGAAGCTCTCACCGAGATCGCCCTGCAGCACACCCGCCAGGTAATCCCAGAATTGTGCCACGAGCGGCTGGTCAAAGCCGAATTTGTGAACCAGTTCCGCATACCGTTCGTCGCTCAGGCCGCGCTCGCCGGCCATGACGATGATCGGATCCCCCGGCAACACCCGTATGAAAGCGAACGAGATCAGCGTGACACCGATAAATGTCGGCACGAAGGTCAGAAGCCGCGACAGGAAGAACCCCAGCATCAGTGTACGACCCTCAATTCCCTCGGAAACGTCGTAAGGGAGACGCTGCCGGTACCGGTTACCAGTACATCATCCTCAATCCGAACACCGAACCCACCAATTCGGTAGAGTCCCGGTTCATTGGTGAAGACCATTCCCGCTTCCAGAACCTGATGGTTTCCGCGCATGACATAGGGTGCCTCATGGACCTCGCGTCCAAGCCCGTGGCCGGTCTTCGTGCGGATGCGGTCGGCATAGGGAGAGCCCTCCAGCACTCCGGTAACTGCATCGTCCACTGCATGGCATGTCGTTCCCGGGCGAGCGGCTTCATGGCCCCTGAGATTGGCGCGAAGCACCGTATCATAGACATCCCTCGCCTCATCCGGGGCGTGCCCGACAAATACGGTCCGTGTGATGTCCGCCGAGAATCCTCCGAACCGCGCCCCGAAGTCGAGCAGAAGCGCATCTCCCGAACGGACGGCATAATCCGCCCTCGCGGAAGCGTGAGGAAGAGCGGAATTGTCGCCCGCGGCGACAATCGGGGGAAACGCGACATCCTCGGCGCCATTGCGAAACAGCGCCTGAAGCAACCGCCGTTCGATCTGCTTCTCCGACTGCCCGCACAGATGTTCCTCAAGCAATTCCCAGAGCGCAGCTTCGGACATCCGGATGGCTTCCTCGATCGCCGCGACCTCCTCGCCGGTCTTGCGCACGCGCAACCCTGAAATTGCCTCCTCTCCGTCCAGAATGACGAGACCCGGATTGGCCCGGAGGAGCGCGTGGTGCACGAAGACGCGCATCACCTGACCCTCGACGGCCAGCCTGCCGAGCGGAAGATGCCGGGCCAACGCCTCGAAGGCCGGCCCGTACCCATCCTGATCGCGCCAGTCAAAGACCTCGCCTTCGAATCCGATCCGATCAAAGGAGCGAAGTTCAAGATTCGGCACAATCGCGGCGGGTGTGCCTTCGGCCGGAATGAAGAGCACGAAGGGACGCTCATGGGCCGGGAAATTCCGGCCCAGGACCTGGGCAAAATTCGGGCCCGGCACCAACGCGAGGGCGTCTGCCGCCAAGCTCCTCGCGACCGCCCGATACCTGGTGAACCGATCCATTCAGGACCCCGCGACGGGGGGGGGCGGGGCGCGCGCGCCCCGCCGCTTCGCCTACTGCTGGAGGCCCACTTCCCTGAAGATGTGGCTGCCCAGCGGGTGCACCTTGTAGCCCGTAACTTCGGGCCGCATCGGCATGTAGACCACTGAATGGGCGATCGTGGCCCAGGGCGCCTGCTCCTTGAAGACCACCTGGGCGGCCTCGTAGAGACGGGTCCGCTCGGCCGGATCGGTCGTGACCTTCGCCTGCTGGATCAGGTCTTCGAACGGCTGATGGCACCATTGCGCCCGGTTCGAGTTCTCACGCCCGTCGCAACCGAGAAGCACGGCCAGGAAATTGTCGGGATCGCCGTTGTCCCCTGTCCAACCCAGCAGGATCGCGCCATCGCGATCAAGCGCGCGGGAACGGCTGAGATACTCGCCCCATTCGTAGGAAACGATTTCAACGTCAACGCCGACCTTGGCGAAGTCCGCCTGCATCAATTCCGCCATGCGCCGCGCATTGGGATTGTACGGACGTTGAACCGGCATTGCCCAGATCTTCAAATTCAGGTCCGACACGCCTTCATCCATGAGCATCTTCATGGCTGCCTCGGGATCATAGGGATCATCCTCGACGGCGTCATTGTAGGACCACATGGTCGGGGGTATCGGATTCTTCGCGATCTGCCCGGATCCCTGGAATACGACATCGATGATCGCCTGCTTGTCGATCGCCATGTTCAATGCCCTGCGCACGCGCGGATTGTCATACGGAGGCATCGTCGTGTTGTAGGCCAGATAGCCGACATTCAGGCCTTCCTGCTCCATGACGATGATGCCCTCGTCATCCTTCATCGCCTGAACGTCTGCCGGATTGGGGTAGGGCATGATCTGACACTCACCAGCCTTCAGCTTCTGATAGCGGACCGAATTGTCCGTTGTGATCGCAAACACCAGATTCTCGACCTTGGGCTGGCCTTCCCGCCAATACTCGCCATGCGCGCGATAGCGAATTACCGCGTCCTTCTGATAGGCAACGAATTCGAATGCGCCCGTGCCGATGGGCGCCTGATTAAGCATCTCCGGCGATCCGGCCACCATCATCGCGTCGGCATACTCGGCCGACAGAATTGACGCGAAGTCCATGGCCATGTTGGAAACGAACGGCGCTTCGGGATGGCTGAGCACGAACTTGACCGTGTAGTCGTCAATTTTATCGATCGACGCCACCAGGTCCGGCATACCCATTCCGTCAAAATATTCCCAGGTGCCACCGGACACCTTGTTGTACGGATGGTCCTCCACCCGCTGACGTTCAAACGTGAAGATCACGTCGTCCGCATCGAAATCGCGACTGGGAGTGAACATGTCGTTGGAATGGAACTTCACGCCCTTTCGAAGCATGAACGTATATTCCAACCCGTCCTCCGACGCTGTCCAACTCTCCGCCAATCCGGGAGTCACGTTTGTCGTGCCCGTCTCAAAGTCGGTCAGACGGTCGTAAATTGCCTGGCTGGAAGCGTCAAACGTGGTTCCAGCCGTATACAGGGCCGGGTCAAATCCTTCCGGGGATCCCTCGGAGCAATAGACCAGAGTCTGTCCGGAGGCTGCCAGAGTGCCAAAGCCCATTAACAGGCTGGCCGCGGCGAGAAGCGCTCTAGATTGCATTTCAATCCTTTCCGTGTGCTTTTGCGGCAGAGTCTTTAAGGGTCGCATGAAGCGTGACTTCGAGTCAAGGCGATCGGTCCGGATTGACCGGAACTGGTCCGGAGAGGCCTGCCTGCAAGGAACCGGTCGAGCCGCCTCCCTCTGCGGCCGGCGGCGGGCCGGGCCGGCAGGAGCGCCCGCCTGCCGGGCGGGGAAAGGAGCGCCTGGCAGGAGCCGACAGCCAGCTGGCTAAGCGTTGTGCTGCACCGACGCCTGCGTCAATTCCCGTGGCTGCCCAAGCCATCGATGATCGGGCAGTCCGGCCCGTCATCGCCCCGGCAAGCATCGACCAGGCTGGTGAGCTCATCGCGCAACGACTGCAATTCGCGCTGTTTCCTTGCAATCTCCTCCAGGCGCCGCGCAGCGATACGCTTCACATCAGCGCTTGAGCGGCCCTGGTCCTCGGACAGGCCGAGAAGCTCCCTGCACTCAGAGATCGAGAACCCGAACTCCCTTGCGCGGCGAACGAACACGAGCCTTTCGACGGAGGCGTCGTCATAGATCCTGTATCCGGCCTCCGAACGCGCGAGCGCCCGAACCAGTCCGATGTCCTCGTAGTACCGCACGGTCTTTACCGGCAGGTCGGCGGCCCTCGATGCAGCGGTGATATTCATCAGTACGTGTCCTTGACCTTCCAGCTACTGGAAACAGTAATCTTGCAGCCACAACTATTCAACCGCGGGCAGAATGACCGACACCGCAATCAGTTTTGCCACCGGCTGGCGCTACCGGAACACATGGAGCGGAGCTTCAGGCGACACGCTTCGGTGCCTCCCGGGCTGTGCGGTCGGCGGTTTTGGAACGATTGCCTTCTTCCAGGCAACGGGCATTCCCTGGCCGACTATGGCGATCATGGGTCTCGCTGTTGTCAACGGACTCCTGACCGCGATTGCCCTGGAGACCTGCATTCTCGCCCGCCAGCTGGACCTCCGAACTGCGTTCCGGACTGCAGCCGGAATGTCGCTGATCTCCATGATCTCCATGGAAATTGCCATGAACGCTGTGGACGTGGCGGTGACCGGCGGTGCGGTGCTCCCATGGTGGGTGCTGCTGACTGTGCTGCTCGCGGGATTCCCCACGCCCCTGCCGTGCAATAACTGGCGCCTGGAGGCGAACGGCAGGACATGCAATTGAAACGCTGGGTATTGCCGCTTGTCCTGGCTGTCGCTGTCGGCCTTGGCGGTATGCTATTTCTCGCCGGTTCAGAACAGAGTGAGGATCGTGCCTCGGATGGTGAGGCCCTTGCCACGGTCGTACTTCCTGAGTCGTTTTCGACGAAGGCCCAAATCGGACAGAAGGTGTTCGATGCCAACTGCGCCGCTTGCCACGGCGTGAACGCTGCTGGCCGGAACGGTTTGGGACCGCCACTGGTCCATCTAGTCTATGAACCGAGCCATCATGCAGACGAGTCCATTTACCGGGCCGTTGCCATGGGTGTCATGGCCCACCACTGGCGATTCGGAAACATGCCCAGGGTGGAGGGGGTGAGCCGCCGGGAGGTGGATTCTGTCGTGGCCTACATCCGCGAATTGCAGCGGACCAACGGCATCAAATGAGGCGGGAACCATGCGGCTTGTAGTCCTTGCGGTCGCACTGTGCGTGCTCGGGTCTGCAGCGACCGCCCATTCGCGGATCGACACCACCGAGCCCCAGGACGGCGCCGTTCTGGCCAGTGCCCCGACCGAAGCGGTCCTGAACTTCGCGAAAACTATCCGGCTGACGAAGGTCGAACTCACGCACATGGACCAGGAACCGATAGAACTGGACCTGGGCGAACAGCAGAGCTTTGCAGACGAATTCACGATCCCGGTGCCGGATATGGGAAACGGCACCTAGGGAATCTCCTGGCGCGGGCTGTCCAGCGACGGGCACTTCATTGAGGGCGGGTTCACCTACCGGGTGGACTAGCCGTGCCGGACGTCTGGGGTCTGGCCTCGATCCCGGCGAAATTCCTGACCTATCTCGGTGTCCTCTGGAGCACAGGGCTGGTCCTGACATTGCTGGTATTCGGTCGGGAGACGGCCGGAATGCACCGCCGCCTGTTTCGGCTCGCAATTCTGCTCGCGGTTCTGGGCCTGCTCGCCACCGCACTTGGCTTCGTCTTCAAGGGGGCGGCTCTGACGGGTGAGGCGTCCGGCATGGTGGACCGGGAAATGCTCGGCTTGCTCTGGCTGACTCCCGCCGGGACCGCGCTGCTTCTTCGCGTCACAGGCCTCGCGGTGCTCCTTGCCGGCCTCTTGGTTCCCGGGTTCGGCCGCTGGGTTGCCGGTGCCGGCGGCATCCTTGCGTTGTGGTCGTTCTCGAGAATTGGGCATGTGCCGGAGGCAGGGTCGTTCTGGCTCCAGATCCTGCTCCTGCTGCATCTCTCGGTTGCAGCATTCTGGATCGGCATATTGGCGCCCCTCCGCGCATTGGCCGGGGAAACCGGCAGCCTGTCCCGGGCGGCGTCCCTCGGCCGCAGCTTCAGTCAGATCGCTGCCTTCCTGGTGCCCGGCCTCATCCTCGCCGGAATCGTCATGGCCTGGCGCCTGCTCGGGGATTTCTCGGCCCTGGTCGGTTCTGGATACGGCCTTACGCTGCTCGCGAAAGTCGCCTGTGTCCTCGTGCTTCTCGGCGCGGCGGCGTTCAACGGGTTTCGCTTTGTTCCCGGCATGATGTCCGGCGACCCGGCTGCCGCAATCCGGCTGCGCCAGTCCATCGCCTTCGAATGGGCCGCTGTGCTCGTGATCCTCTTCCTGACAGCCGGTTTGACCAGCGTGCTCGGCCCGCCCTCTTACGACATGCACTGAATTCGGATTCGGCCCTGCATGAGGAATTTCCGGGGACTCTTCCGCACGCCCGCGTGCGACCCCGCGCGATGACAGCGCATGGTTGGCAAGCGAGCTCCCGCTTCCCAGGTTTCCGGCCTACCCGAAGAACTTCAGGAATCGGAGTCCAACCCGAATGGACTGTCCCGTTTCCATTTCCTCGCCAAACTGCTCCGGATACGCCTTCGCGTAGCTCTCCAGCCCGGCTTGCATGTCGCCGCCGGTGAAGCAACGCCCGGCAATACGCCCCACTTCGCGGCCTGCCCAGATGCCAAAGTGAATGCCTTCGCCGGTGAACGGATCGATCATCGCTGCCGCGTCCCCGATCAACGCCACGTTCTGCCCCGGGACAAGCGGCACGGACTGAGAGCCCAAAGGCAGCGGATGGGACCGTGTATCGCTCAGGCCGTTGATCTCGATACCCTGAGTTGACAAGTAGCGAACATACTCTTCCAGATACGATTCCAGTGCGACCCCGTTGCGCTTGTAGTCACGCTGGTCGAGTGCAACGCCGATGTTGACCTTTCCGCTCAGGAGGGGAAACGTCCAACCGTATCCTGGTACCGTGCACTCAAGCCAGTCGATGCGCATCGTCCCCGCTTCCAAACCCTCCGCCTGCGCGTAGGCACGGAGCGCAAGCGCCGTATGCTTGTCGTCATTGAGCGAGATGCCCGCAAGCCGCCGCACACGCGACCCGGCGCCGTCGGCGCCGACCAATACCCTGGCCCGCATGCCGGACACCTCTCGGTTCCGCGACTTCAGGGAAAGCTCCCACAGTTCGCTGGAACCATCGAACTTCGCGTCTGTGAGCCTGAATCCCGTGTAGTCCCGGGCTCCCCTCTCGATCGCTGCCTCGCAGAGATAGTGATCGAACAGAACGCGCTCGACGACGTAGTACGAATCCGTGTTCCTGTCGACGATCCTGTGCAGGGAACCGAACCTGGGAGGACATGTCGCCACGAGGTGATGAATCTCCGGCCTTCCGTCAAAGATGCCGCCCAAGCCGAGCTCACCCAGCATGGCGGCGGCATCGGACCGAACGGCGTCGCCGCAGGACTTGTCCCGCGGGAATCGCTCCTGGTCGATCAGCGCGACGCGAATTCCCCGTGCCGCCGCAAGAGCGCTGCACGCGCAAACGCTCCCAGCCGGTCCGGCACCGACGACAACCAGGTCCCACACCTCGCCGTCCACTGCAGACCCTGGACCAGCCTGGCGGGATTCCCGGTTGCTGGACCTCGAGCCCGGCTCTCCTTTGGCCATTGTGTTCTCCGACGCAGTTGCACTTCCGGATTGGATCATGCAGAGCTTCGCGGCAGCGGAATTGATGGACTCGGAAAACCGCGTTTCGGTGTAGGCCTCCCAGAAGGCTTGCATCGCCGCCAACCGCCATCCGGATGCACCCTGTCGCGCGTTCCCGCCAGACCACGATAGCAACAACACCGGGAGGAATCAGGCGGCAGCAAGCGGATATGACGGATCGGCAATTCTGTGCTCGCCGCTTGCTGACGCGTCCAGCCGGGCGAACTCCCCTCGTGCGGACTTCGCGCGACCCACGCGGATCAACCTGCTTGCCACGATCAACCCGCCGCGCAGCAACGCGAACCACGGCCCGCTCCCGGATTCGCGCCGCGTCTACGCCCCCAGGATTGCGCGGGCGGCAGCGACCGCCGGGGAGACTCCTTCGACCACGACCTTCCTGACGGCCCGGTCAGCGGCCAGCCGCTGCGCCTCGGCGCGCACCGGGTCGGCAAAGCAAGCCAGGAGTTCGGCCGCTATGGGCCCCGGACGGCATTCCCTTTGCAGGAACTCCGGCTGCGCCTCCGTGCCAAGCAGGATGTTGACCAGACTTGCCTGCCTGTGGCGTGTCATCAAGGTGCCCAGCATCCAGGTGAGAGGCACAAAGCGATACGCAATCACGGCAGGCAGCCGGGCCACTGCCAGTTCCAGCACAACCGACCCGGATGCCGCAAGCGCCAGGTCCGCTGCCCGGAATGCCTGCACCTTCTCACGTTCTCGCTCCAAATCCGAAGACGCGGCAAGCAGCCGGACATCGCCTCCGCAGCCCTCCGCAAAGCGGCGGGCCTCCGGCTCGACCCCATGGGCAGCAGGCACGAACACGGCCAGATCCGGAATCTCGCTGGCTACTCGCTTGACCGACGCCTGGAAAATGGGTCCCAGCCGTTCGATTTCGCCCCTCCGGCTCCCGGGCAGCGCCAAGAGCATCGGTCGTTCCGGCGTGATTCCCAGCGCTTTCCTCGCCTCGGTTCGATCAGGCATTCCCGCGAGTGCCTCCACCGCGGGATGGCCGACGAACTCGGCACGCATCCCGGCCGCCTCGAACCAGGGCGGCTCGAAGGGGAGCAGCGTAAGCTGCAGGTCGTACAGGCGGGCCACCTCCTTCGCCCGTCCCGGACGCCAAACCCAGACCGACGGCGCGACATAATTCACAAAGCGCGTATCCGGCAGACGCTTCCGGACGCGGCCCACCACGCGCTTCATGAAATCCGGACTATCGATGGTGACCACGATGTCCGGTCGCTGCGCTTGGAGAATTCGGGCCGCCTCCCGGATCCTCCGAAATATGCGACGGGCCTTCGGAAGCACTTCCACAAGGCCCATCAACGCCAGTTCCGCGATCGGAAAGTAGCTCCGGACCCCCTCGGCCTCCATGGCCGGTCCGGCAAGTCCGCTGATCTCTACGTCCGCTTCGCTCCGCAGCGCTCGGATGAGCGATGCCCCGAGGCGGTCTCCGGACGGTTCGCCAGCGAGCACCGCAATTCGGCGCCTGCCGGTCACGATTCGGGCCGTGTGTATCCGTACAGGAATGCGCCCCCTGTGGCTTGGCTCAGCCCTGCCAACCGCTCCCGCTCGAGCAGCAGGACGCCTCCGGCTTCGACCGCGACACCGCACAGCCCTGCGGCGGAGGCCGCCTCCAGCGTATCCGGTCCCACGGCAGGCCGGTCGAATCGGAGGTCCTGGCCCGGCTTTGTCGCCTTTACGACCACACCCCTTCCCCGGGCCGCACCGCCGCGATGCGCCAAGTCCATCCCGGCGACTCTCGCCAGCATCGCCTGCGTGCCTTCTATCGCCTCCACCGCAAGACATCGGCCCTCGGCGACCACCGCGGCCTGACCGACATCGAGCGCTCCGAGTGCACGTACGATCTCCGCTCCCCGGCGAATATCCGCGATCGCGCCCGCGTCCGGCTCCGCACCAACGACGGCGCCGTTCGGAGCAAGCAGATCCGGCAACCGCTCCTCGACTCCAATTACACGGAGGCCTTGCGACTCGATCGCCCCGGCGACAATCCGCAGCAAAGCGTCATCCCCCTTCCGCAGGCCCTCCGCGATCGGAGCAAGCACCCCGGAGAGCGCGCTAGCGCCGCCAATCTCCGCGAGCGAGGGACGCGGCACGCTGCCGGCGAAGCACACTTCACCGCAACCGGATGCCGCGAGCGCAGCGAGAAAAGACCCCACCTGGCCGAGTCCGAACCGCTGGGCTGAATGCGCTTCCGTCCATGCGTCAGCCGACTCCCGCACTGCGAAGAGCCGGTAGGGTTCATCCCTGGCGGCACAATGTTCCGCAAGCAGACGGGGGAGCAAACCGCCCCCGGCGACGATGGCGAGTGGTGGTCTGGACCTGCCGCTCATGGCCGTTTCCTGGCTCAGCGAGGCACGGTTCGGCCGCGCTCAGCCCCGTGCGGCGCGCATGAGCGGACGATTGCGCGCTGACGCGACAAAATCCGCGAAGGCGCCCACTTCGGTTGCCCCTGCGGCGTCGACCGCCAGATCCGCCAAGAGTTGCGCCGCCCTGTCCGCAACGGGGCCCGACCCGTCGAACAGTTCGCGGTAGGCGCGCTGCAATGCCTGGATGGCATCCGCGGGAAAACCCCGCCTCCGGAGGCCGACCAGGTTCAGGCCCTCGAGGCGGGCCCGATTACCCATGCACAGGCTGTACGGAGGGACATCCGCGTCGACGGCGCTCAGTGCCCCCACCATGGCGTGCGGACCAATGCGGCAAAATTGATGGACGCCGCACATGGCGCCCATGACCACGTGATCGCCGAGCACGACATGGCCGCCGAGCCCGACGCCATTGGCGAGAATGACCTGGTCCCCGACGACGCAGTCATGCGCCACGTGGACTCCAACCATCACAAGGCAGCGGGAACCGACCCGCGTGACACCGCCGCCGCCACTGGTGCCCGTATGAATTGTCACATGCTCGCGAATCACGGTCTCGGCGCCGATGATGAGCTCGGAGTCCTCGCCCCTGTATTTGAGATCCTGGGGGATCTCGCCGACCGAAGCAAAGGGGAAGATCCGCACCCGCGGGCCGACCACCGTCCGTCCCCGCAGATGTACATGGGACCCGATCCATGCGCCGGCGCCGATCTCGACTTCCGGCCCGACCACCGTGAAAGCGCCTACCGAAGCGCCATCGCCGATCCGTGCCCCTCGCTCGATTACCGCCGACGGGTGTATGCCCTCCTGGGCCCTCGCGCTCATGGGCGTTTCGGCGCGAACATGACGGTGAAATCGGCCTCGGCCACCCGGGTCCCGGCGACCATCGCCGTTCCCGCCAGGCGCCAGACCCGCTGCCGCGCGTTCAACACCCGCACATGCAGTTCGACCTGGTCCCCGGGCTCGATGGGGCGACGGAACTTGGCACGCTCGACCGACATGAAGTAGATGTCGGCGTTCTCCGGGGAGAGGTCAAGCGTGCGGCCCACAAGAAGCGCGGAGGTCTGTGCCATGGCTTCGAGTACGAGGACGCCCGGCATGATCGGACGCCCCGGAAAATGCCCCTGGAAATAGGGCTCGTTGGCGGTGACATTCTTGATGCCGACAATGCTCTTCCCGACGCAAAGGTCCCGGGCGCGGTCGACGAGCAGGAACGGATAGCGGTGCGGCAGCATGCGCTTGATCGCATGGATATCGAGGACCAAATTGTCCCCCGCTCCCCCCGCGCCCGCGTTCACTCCCACACCTCCAGCCGGAGATTTCCCGCTGCGGCCGGCCTAGAACGGCGCCCCGATGATGAAGCGGAAGCTCTCGTTGACGTCGTAGTCCTCGCTCTGGATCTCGGTCGCGAATACGAACTGCATGGGACCGACCGGCGAGGCCCAGAGGAGCTGCGCGCCGGCCGAGGAGCGGACCTGGGCATCGTGATCAGCCGTGACGCGATAATTCTGACAAACTTGGGTGCCCATCACATCAACATATTCCGTGCATTTGATGCTGCCACCCCGACTCGGGGCCGTCTTGATTAACGAGTCCAAATTACCAGCGCTGCCAGGACGGGTGTAGGAAGTCTTGTCGAGCCCCCAGATGGTGCCGACATCCACGAACAGGCCGGCCCGGATCCCCAGTTCCTCCGGCAGGAACACGTCCGAAAGGAGTTCTGCGCTCGCCACCGTGTAGAACTTGCCGCCGAGCGTCTCCCGGGTCACCGGGTCCCGGGGTCCGACGCCGCCAAAGGCAAATCCGCGAAGGCGCGAGCCACCGATGTAGAACCGGTCCGCCCTTTCCAGTTCGTAACCGCCGAACTTGGTGACCGCTCCCGCCCAGAATTTCAGGCTGCCGATCAGCGTCCCGTCCCGGTCGAGAGGCACGAAGTAGTTTCCCGTCGCCTCGGTTGAAATGGACTTCGTATCGCCGCCCAGGCCCGCGACCTGCTGGCTGAGCGTCAGGATCGTGCCCGAACTCGGCTGCAGGGGATCGTCGCGCTGGTCCCAGACCAGTCGGTAGCCTGCGGACGAGGAAAGGGTCCTCCCCGCGTCTGTCCGAATGAGATCCGAAGTGCCGGTAGAAATGCTGGTGTAGTTGGATTGCAACTGATAGTTCAACCCGATCCGGGTCTCGTCCGAGAGCGGAAACTCGACCGTCGGCGAGATGCCGGTCCGCGTCAACTCGTAGGACTGGGCGCCGCCGCTCTCGTCTACGCTACGGTAAACATCGATGCCGACAGCGAGATCCCGCCCCTGGAACCGCGGCTCCGTAAAGGCGAACCGGTAGAGATCGCCCCCGTCGGATGTCTCGTAGCTGACGGCGACTTCCTGCCCCCGTCCGAGGAGATTGCGCTCCGTAAGCGTGATGGAGCCGACCACCTTGTCCACGGATGAATAGCCGATGCCGAAGGAGAGCGATCCGGTCGACTGCTCCTCCACGTCCACCAGCACCACGATCCGGTCCGGCCGCGTCCCCTCTTCGACCCGGAGGTCCACAGAACTGAAAAAGCCGAGAGAGCGCAGATTGCGGCGCGTGGCGGCCAGTTTGGAGCGGTTGAAGGCGTCCCCCTCGGCAAAGGTGAACTCGCGCCGAAGCACGGAATCGAGGGTCCGGATATTGCCGTCGATCTGGATACGCTCGACATAGACCTGCGCCGCCGGGATGACCCGGAAGGCAACATCCACGGTGAGGGATTCCTCGTTCTTTGTCGTCGCGATATCGATATCCACGAATGGCTGCCCGGCGCGCTCGAGCTCACCCTGGATCGCCTCGCCGGTCTGAACGGCCGCGATTGCGTCGAAAATGTCGCCGGTTTCGAATTCGATCAGTTCGTGGAGCGCCTCGGGATCGACCTCCGGCAGTTCGGAGACAAGGGAGACTTCCCCGAAGTCGTAGCGCTCACCTTCACTGACCGTAAAGGTGATCACGAAACCGGAGCCGCTTTCCGTCAGGGAGGCAACTGCGGACAGCACCTCGAAATCCGCATAACCCCTGCCTGCGTAGTACCGGCCGAGCAGTGCCTTGTCGGCCTCCAGACGACCGGCGTCGAAGAGATCGGTGGAGGCAAAGATCCGGTACCAGGCGGCCTCGCGGGAGTTGACGACCCGCCGTAGCGTCCAGTCCGAAAAGATCCGGTTGCCGAGGAACGCAATCCTGCGCACCCGAGAGATCGGACCCTCGTCGATCTCGAAGACGATGTCGACGCGATTGTTGTCCCGCTCGATGTATTTCGGCACAACCGTGGCCGCCAGGCGCCCGGATCGCCCATAGAGATCCACGATCCTGGCAGCGTCGGCCTCAACCGTTGCGGGAGAGTAGACCGTGCGCGAGCGCGTTCGGATGCCCGCGGCCAGCGCCTCCGAATCCACGATATCGTTTCCTTCGAAGACGACGTTGTTGACGAACGGCCTCTCGCGGACGCGGACGATCAGCGTGGTGCCCTGCAGTTCCAGCGCAACGTCCTCGAAGAGGCCGGTGTCCTGCAACGCTCTCAGAGAGGCGTTGATCTGCCCCGGGCTGACCGCACTGCCTGGTTCGAGCGCCAGATAGAATTGAACCGTCTCCGCTTCTATGCGCTGATTGCCCTCGACGACAATATTCTCAAGCTCGACGGTCTGCGCTTCTGACCCGCCAACAAGGCCCCAGACCAGAACCGTGGCCGCCAATACGCAGATTGCAGCCTTCCAGCGGCAGTGAATCCCCGACATCGCCTCCCCTCCGCACCGTCAACCGCGCAACCGGTTAGAATCGCACAATATCATTGTAGGTTACGAAAACCATCAACGTCACAATCAGTGTCAGCCCCAGCCACCCCAGAAAACGCGATGCCCGGGCACCGAGAGGCCGGCCACGCACTCCTTCTAGCGCGTACAGCACCAGATGGCCCCCATCCAGAACTGGTATCGGAAACAGATTGATTAGTCCAATGGATGCCGATATCAGCGCCAGCATGTAAAAGAAGTCCCATGCGCCACGCTTCGCCGCGACACCGGAAAACTCCGCGATCGCGATCGGCCCGCCCAGATTGGCCGCATCCCCCTCTCCGGCGATCAAATCGCCGACAAACCAGAGCGATACAACTACGACTGCGAATGTCTGCGTGACCCCGTAGCCAAGCGCGTCGACAAGCTCCACAGGCTCCCGAGCAGGCTGGAACAAGTCAAATGTATTCCGGCTCACCCCGAGCATCGGCGTAGCGGAGGGGCCCCCGGATTCCGGATCCGCAGCCTGGCGTAGTGTCGGGCGCGCGAACAGCACCAGGAGCCGGCCGTCCCGCTCCACTTCCAGGACCATTTCGTTGCCCCCAGAAGCGATTACGCTTGCCCGCAACGCAGCGAAGGAGTGAATCGGCTCCCCGTCTGCCTTGAGCACGGAATCTCCGGGCTGCAGCCCGGCAAGATCCGCAGCCGAGCCCGCCACCACTTGGCCGATCCGTACCGGATCGACAATCCGTCCCTCGAGCAGATACTGCGCGCCGCCGCGAAGAACCCTGATCGCCACTGGCGCGCCTGCAGTGTCCTGAAGGGCGTACAATGCGTCCCCGGCCGAGTCCACAAGCCGTCCGTCCACGGCCTCGATCCGGTCGCCTGCCTGCAGGCCCAGCGATTCCATCCGCTCGGAATCGTAGATCGCGCCGACGACCGCGTGCGGCGCGGGCATTCCGCCAATCCATGCAATTGCCGCAAAAACCGCCGCCGCGAACACGAAATTCATGGCCGGCCCGGCGGAGACAACCAGCACACGGCTCCACAGAGAAGCGGCCAGGAACGTGCCGGGAGGCGCCTGGTCGCGGGCCTCCGCGGTAAAGCTTGCGGGATCCGCATCGCCGGCGAAACGGACATAGCCACCGAGGGGAACCCAGCTGAACCGCCAGCGCGTTCCCCTTCGGTCCGTCCAGCCGAAGATCTCGGGTCCGAAACCGACGGAGAATACGTCGGACCGGACGCCGCGCCAGCGCGCGACAAGGTAGTGCCCGAGCTCGTGCACGAACACAACAAGTGTCAACAGCACCAGAAAGGGGATGAGATACGTGACCAGCCCGCCAACCAGCGGAAGCGAAAATAAAAAGTCAAGCATGCAACGAGTTCCTCTTCATCCGGCCGCCGAAACCGCCGGACATCCCGGCGGCACCGAACCTCTCCCGGAATTCCCCTCCTTCACGGAAGCGCAGCCGCGCGTCCCTGGCGCAGCCGGTCGCGGTCAGTCCGCTCAGTGGCCGGACGTTACGAGCCCGGCCACCCATGCAGCAAGCGAAACCGCAAGGACGACCGCAACCAGAGAGTCGAACCGGTCGATGACCCCGCCGTGCCCGGGAATCAGGTGCCCGGAATCCTTCACGCCCGCCCGCCGCTTCATCGCCGATGCGCCGAGATCGCCAATCTGGGCGGTTGCGCCGCCAACAACCGAAAGCACGGCCAGCGGTCCCGACGCCAGAAGCGAGAACTGGCTGCCGATAATGACCCCGGCAGCGCCTGCAGACAACAGCCCTCCGATTGCCCCGGACCAGGTCTTGCCCGGACTGATGCGCGGCGCAAGCCTGGCGCCACCAAACGTGCGTCCAACCGCATAGGCGCCAATGTCCGTCGCCACGACCACTCCCACCACCCAGGATACGAGGCCCAGGCCGTCGGGGGACGCACGAAGCAGCACGAGGGACGCCGGAGCCACACCCGCCGCCAGTGCCCCGGCCACGCTCCAGATCAGCGCCGCCGGCGTGCGTCCTGCCCATCCAATTCCGGTCGCGACACCGGCGAGCGCGAAGGCCGCAGGCCATCCGGCGGCATGGGACGCCCAGGGAGCCAGCGCGCAGGCAGCAGCGAATGCCCAATGGGTCCAGGAAGGATCCGGGGACGTCAATCGCCGCCACTCCCAGGCGAGCAATGCCGCAACCGGAGACGCGACCGCGGCCAGCCACAGCCCCCCTGCGTAGACCGCAAGAACGCACGGCACGGCAATGACGGCAGCCGACAGGATGCGGATGCCCAGATCCGAGTGCCGCCCCATCAGAAGGAGCCCGTGCCTCCGAAACGGCGCTCCCGCCCGGCGAACGCGTCGAGGGCCTCGCCAAGCGCCAGCGCATCAAAGTCCGGCCAATAGCAGTCGAGGGAAACAAACTCCGAATACGCGGACTGCCAGAGCAAAAAATTCGACAGCCGATATTCGCCGCCCGTGCGCACCACAAGGTCCGGGTCCGGTGCGCCGTGGGTCTCCAGCGCTGCCGCAAACATCTCTTCATCAATTTCTTCCGGCGCGATATCGCCACTCACGGCGCGGCGTGCGAGCGTCCGGGCCGCCGCCAGGATATCGCTGCGGCCTCCATAGCCGATGGCGATGCTCACCAGCATCCGCGTTCCGCTCAGGGTGCGCTCCTCTACATCCCGCATTCGCCGGCGCAACCCGTGGTCCAGGCGGGAGCGCTCCCCCACGAATCGAATGCGCACCCCGTCCGGGAGAGACTTCCGCACCGTGTCAAGGCGCTCGCGCAGGAGCGACAGGATTCCGCCGACTTCCGCTGCAGGCCGCCGCAAGTTCTCGGTCGACAGCGCAAAGAACGTCACAAACGGGATACCCGCCTCCAGGCAAGCTTCCAACGCCCGTTGTGCCGCCTCGGCGCCTGCACGGTGGCCAGCGGAGCGCGGCTGCCCCCGCGCGCTGGCCCAGCGGCCATTGCCATCCATGATGAACGCGACATGATCCGGGAGACGGCTCCGCCGCCCGGCAGCCAAAGTTGCATCAAGGCGAGATTCCTCGCGGACTCCGGCCAAATCCTGGACCCCGCTCACACGCGAAGGATCTCTGCTTCCTTGGCGGCGACCGCCTCGTCCACCTTGCGTATCTGGGCGTCGGTCATTTCCTGGATCTCGTCGTGCCACAAGCGATTGTCATCCTCGGACATCGAGGACTTGAGCCGCTTGAGCTGCTCCATGCCGTCCCGCCGCACATTTCGGATGGCTACGCGCGACTGTTCCCCATAGCGTGAGGCGACACGGGCGAGCTCCATGCGCCGCTCCTCGCTGAGTTCGGGAATGGGAAGGCGGATCAGCGTTCCGTCCACGACGGGGTTGATGCCGAGCTGCGAATTCTGGATCGCCTTCTCGACCGTACCAACCAGCGATCGGTCCCAAACATTGAGCGTAAGCATGCGCGGCTCCGGCACATTGACGGTGGCGAGCTGATTGATCGGCATCCGAGCTCCGTACGCGTCCGCGTAGACAGCGTCGAGCATGCTTGCCGAAGCGCGCCCGGTGCGCAGCGTGCCGAACTCCTGGCGGAGCACGGAGAGGGCCCCGTCCATCCTTCGCTGCAAGTCAGCAGTGTCGGGTTCTTCATCCATGGGAGTGTTCCAATCTTCCCAACGCCTCAATCCGGCGTCACGGTCGTCCCGACTCCGGTGCCCCGCACCGCGGCTGCGACGGCCCCCGATCCGGACAGGTTGAACACGCGGATAGGCAGTCCATTGTCTCTCGCAACGGCCAGCGCGGCTGAATCCATCACCTTGAGATTGCGCGCCAACGCCTCCGTTTGCGACAGGGTATCATACCGGCGCGCCCCGGGGTTGAGTCGCGGATCGCAGTCATAGACGCCGTCCACATTGGTTCCCTTGAGAATCTGCACGCAGCCGGTCTCCACCGCCCGCAACACCGCGGCGGTGTCTGTCGTGAAGAACGGATTCCCCGTTCCCGCCGCAAAGATCACAATCCGCCCCTTCTCAAGATGCCGCATCGCCCGGCGCTTGATGTAGGGCTCGCAGATCGTATCCATGGGAATCGCGGACAGCACGCGGGTCTGCTCGCCAAGGCGCTCGAGGGCGGTCTGCATCGCCAGGGCGTTCATCACGGTGGCGAGCATGCCCATCTGGTCGGCCGCCACGCGGTCGAGTCCGTTTTCGGCGGCCGAAAGACCCCGGAAGATGTTGCCACCACCGATCACGATGCCCAGTTCGATGCCGCCGGATCGCGCGCACTGGAGCTCGGTTGCCAAGTGGTCGACGACCGGCGCCGAGATTCCGAAATTGGCGCCGCCCATCAGGGCCTCGCCGGAAATCTTCAGGAGCAGCCGCCGGTTCACCATCTCTCCGCCAGATGGCGTCACCGCCAGAGACTCCGATTCAGCCAATCCCGTCAGCCTCCGGCAACCGCTGCGACTTCCGCCGCGAAATCATCCTGGCGCTTCTCGATGCCCTCGCCGAGAGAAAAACGCGCGAAGCCGCCCACGGTCAGACGTGCACCATGCTCATCGCCCGCCTTCCGCAACGCCTGCTCAACGGTGATATCGACGTCCATCACGAAGGGCTGGCGCAAGAGGCAGCTCTCCTTGACGAACTTGGCCATCCGCCCGGCAACCATCTTCTCCACGACGGCTTCCGGCTTTCCGGATTCCAGGGCCTGCTCTTTCAGGACTTTCCGCTCCCTCTCCAGGACGGAGGGATCGAGATCCTCATCCGCCACGGAGAGCGGCCGGCTTGCCGCCACGTGCATCGCGATCTGACGACCAATCCCGTCTAGCGCATCCGAGGGTTCCCCGTCCGTCTCAACGGCAATGAGAACGCCGATGCGGCCAAGGCCGGGCCCAGCCGCATTGTGAAGATACGGCACGACCCGGCCATTGCCTGCCCGCACCCGGGCAACGCGCCGGAGCGCCATGTTCTCGCCAATCGTCGCAATGGACGCTCGAATCCGGTCTGTGACCTTGACCCTGGCGCCGTCCACCTCGCCATCGGCTTCGAGAACCGCCTCCGCATCCCCGCCAGCCGCCAGCGCCACGCCGGCCACCCAGCGGGCCAACTCCTGGAACTCCGGGCTGCGGGACACGAAATCGGTCTCGGCATTCAATTCGATCAGGACACCGTCCGGCCCGTCGAGCGCCACGGCGACCAGGCCTTCAGCAGCGACCCGGCCAGCCTTCCTGGCCGCATCCGACAAGCCCTTCTTGCGAAGCCAGTCGGTGGCCGCCTCGAGGTCGCCCCCGCTCTCGCCAAGCGCTTTCTTGCAGTCCATCAGGCCTGCCGACGTCCGCTCGCGCAGCGCCTTGATCATCGCGGTCGTAACCATGGATTTCCTGTCCCCTGTTTCCAGTAGTCGGTGCACGCAGCCCGCCTGTACACTCAGCCTCGCGCTTCGTCCGTCGACTCGCCTTCCTGCGCCTCGGCAGCCGCCGGTTCCGGCGCCGGCTGCGCAACCGGTGCCTCCCCGGAAACTGACTCCGGAGCGCCGGCGTCCGCAGTTGAAGCTGCCTCCGCACCGACCTCGGCCGCATCAACGGACGCTTCGGTCTCTTCCGGTTCAGCGACCGCGCCTTCCGGTTCAGCTTCCGCATCAACACTCGGGCTCGGCCCCTCGGCCGGTGGGATGGGCACCGGTCTACCGGCCGGATCCGCCCCATTTCCGGCGAGCGCCGAGGCCTCGGCGTCGGCCGATTCGGCACCGGGCTCCGCACCGAGGCCGACGTCGATCTGCTCTCCGATATCACCGCCCCGGTTTCGAAGCTGAACCTCCACCGCATCCGCCAGGGTGCGCAGAAGGACATCGCAATAGAATTGAATTGCGCGGAACGCGTCATCGTTGCCCGGAATGGGAAAGTCGATCCCGGTCGGATCCGCGTTGCTGTCGACGACGGCGACAACGGGGATGCGCATCTTGATCGCCTCCGCAACCGCAAGGCGCTCCTCGTTCACGTCGATCACGAAAAGCATGTCCGGAACACGCTTCATGTCCCGAATCCCGCCCAGCCCGGCCTCCAGTTTCCGCAGCTGCCGATTGAGGCGGAGCCGCTCCTTCTTGACAAAGCCGGCGTCAGGGTTGCCGAGAGTCCGCTCGAGATTCTCGAGACGGCGGATGGAGTTGGAGACAGTATTCCAGTTCGTGAGCGTGCCGCCAAGCCAGCGCGTGTTCACATAGAACTGCTGGCCGCCCACGGCGGTCTCGCGGACGACGTCACGGGCTTGCTGCTTGGTCGCCACGAGCAGCACCCGGCCCTCCTTCGCGACGCAGCGATGGATCGCAACGAGGGCGCGGTCCAGAAGCGGCACGGTCTGGGTCAGGTCGATAACGTGGATGCCGCCCCGGTTCCCGTAGAGGTACGGCGCCATTCGCGGGTTCCAGCGGTCAGTCCGATGGCCGAAATGCACGCCCGCCTCCAGCAATTGGCGGAGCGAATAGTTTGGAAGATTCAAAGGGGTTCTCCTGGGTTTCCGGTTTGTGCCTCCGCGGACTGCATCCGGCCTAGGCCGAACAACCGGCTGGGCGTTGCCAAAACTTGGCTGCGCCTCATATGTCCGCGTGTGTGATGCGACGTAAATACAGGCAATATCGGACATCCGCAACCCGACGGGTCAGGCCCGGATCCGTGATCAGACTGGCCCTGCCTCCAATTGCATGCATGCCAGTGGCGGCAGGGTGCCGACGCACCGGCCATGCCCGAGCGCCAATCCGCGGACGGGAGTTGGCACCGATCAGTCAGCCCGCTCAGCGCAAAGAGATTGCGGCCCGCTCAAGCCGGCACTGCGGATCAGATCGCCATGGCAGCGAGCTTTTCCTCGTCGATCTCCACACCGAAGCCCGGCTCAGGGCCTATCCTCGCCTGCCCGCCTAGAATCTCCACTCCGCCACGGATAGGCGTGTCGGCGTACCACAGATGCCCTTCGACATCGATCGGGTAGGGATCTCTGATCGCGGCCGCGAGGTGGCAATTCGCCGTGTCGCCAAGCTTGGTGAACGGCATCGTATCGACGCTGATCCCGATCGACGCCGCTTCGCAGATGTCGACGATCTTCATGGCCGGCCAAAGCCCCCCGACCCGGTTGAATTTGAGCACGATCCGGTCGGCAGCATCGTGCCTGACAACCTGAAGCATGGCTTGCGGCGAGACGATTGCCTCATCGAGGATTACCGGGATCTTCAGTGCATTCCGAATGTACCGGTGGCCCGCAATATCCAGATGATGAAGCGGCTGCTCGATGGAAAGGTTGCCATGGAATTTCTCCTGCAGAATCTCTTCCATGGTCCGCACGACGAGCTTTGCATTCCCCCAGGACTGATTCGGATCCGCATCCACGTACACGTCGTCCGGAGCCGCCTCCAGGGCGGCCACCAGCTTCGCCTTCTCCCAGCGCAGGGTCTCTGCATTGACGCCTTCAGACGACGTTCGGTACCCGATCTTGATCTTCAGTCCGCGAAACCCCCTGTCGACGTATTCCCTTGTCGCCGCGGCCTTCTCTTCCGGTGTCAACTCGTAGAGGTTCGTCAGCAACGCGAAACCGGTCCTGTAGGCTCCACCCAGAAGTTCGTACACAGGGCAGCCATGCGCCTTGCCGATGAGGTCGTGGAGCGCCAGGTCGATCGCCGCACGCGCGGGTTGGCATCCGGGCGGCATCTCGCCGGAGACACTGTCCATGATCCTGTGCGCGCCAATGATGTTGTGAGGGTCCGCGCCCCTCAGCGCGCTCCGGTAGCCATCCAGCCAATCCAGCAGAGTTCCCAATGTCTGGTTGTAGTAGGCGGGGCCCGTGGCCGCTTCGCCGAGGCCCGAGAGTCCCGCATCCGTGTTGATGCGGACGATAACCGTGCTACCTGGCCGCAGATGCGGCGACACATGCTCCCGCAAGCCGGGTTTCACGGACGTCATTTGAATCGGAAACGTCTCGATTCCGGTGATTCTCATTCTTCGTCCTCCAACTAGACGGTGGATCGAGCCTGTCGCCTGCGGGCGATCGCTCCCGGTTCGAGAATGGACTCGACGAACTGCCGGGTTCTCTCCCGCCTGGGGTTGCGCAGCACCTCGGATGGCGGACCATCCTCGACGATCGCCCCCTCGTCCATGAAGAGCATGCGATCCCCGACATGGTCCGCAAACGCCATTTCATGGGTTACGACGAGCATCGTACGCCCGTCGATGGCCAGCTCTTCCATCACGGCAAGCACGTCACCGACAGTTTCCGGATCCAGCGCGGATGTCGGCTCGTCGAACATCATCAAAGAGGGATTCATGGCAAGAGCGCGGGCAATCGCCACGCGTTGCTGCTCGCCCCCCGACATTTCGCTGGGATACGCGGCAGCGCGATGCTCCAGCCGCACCTTGCGGAAGAGTTCCATGGCAC
This sequence comes from Rhodobacterales bacterium, assembly GCA_965222665.1. Classification (GTDB taxonomy): domain Bacteria; phylum Pseudomonadota; class Alphaproteobacteria; order Rhodobacterales; family CAZPXZ01; genus CAZPXZ01. Next base: position 424,429 of record CBDCUM010000012.1, on the reverse strand, counting down.
GCTCCTTCGCCGATTCGCGCGGCTCGCGCAGCACCTTGATCGGCGCGAGCGTGACATTCTCCACAGCCGTCAAATGGGGATAGAGATTGAAATTCTGGAAGATCATCCCGATGCGTCGACGCAGCGCGACAACACGCCTCGAACGCGCATCAATGGTCTCGCCCTCGAAGACGATGCGGCCGCCCTGTATGACCTCGAGGCCGTTGACGCATCGCAGAAATGTCGACTTGCCGGTCCCACTCGGCCCGACGAGCACAACAACCTCGCCAGGCCTGACATCAAAGCTGATTCCGTTGATGATCGTCTTTTGACCAAATCGCTTCACGACCCGATCGACCTCCAGGATCAGACCGCTCGGCGCATTCGTCGCGGCCGACTCAATGGACAAATCTTGTCCTCCTCTCGATGGCCGCGCCAAACCGCGATATGGAAAAATTGACGATCACGTAAAGTACCGCCACGGCTACCAGCACCGTGAGGCCATCCGCCTCGTTCCTCACTGATTCCCGAATCAGAAGCCCTGTCTTGGTCAACTCTACGTAGCCGATCGCAGAAGCCAGAGCTGACGACTTCAATGTCGACACATAGACCCCGACGCCGGGCGGCACCATCACCCGGATGGCCTGCGGCCAGACAACGAACAACTCCGCCTGCCATGGCCGCATGCCGGAAGACAGTGCCGCCTGCCTTTGTCCGGCCCCTACACTCTGAATGCCACCCCGGACCACTTCGGACATCAGCGCGCTGCCTTCGAGAGCGAGGGCGATGGTGGCCGCTGCAAACGGCGACAAGTTGATGTCCAGCACGAAGGTGATGCCGAAGTACACGAAGAACAACTGAACCAGGGTCGGAATGGACCGGAAGAACTCCGTGTATACCTGAGCCGCAATGCGGACCGGCAGCCACCGTGCCGTTCTGGCTACTCCCACGATGGCGCCGACGGCAGCCGCCAGCAGCAGCGCCAGCCAGCTGATCCACAGGGTGATCACAAGGCCGCGAAGAAGCAGGTATCCGAAGTCCAGGAGGATCACCAGCGCCCCCCTGCCGCAGCGGACTTGAACAGGAAGCGTCCAAGGGCGATGCGGCATACATTGGCCATCTGGCACAAGACGAGGTAAACGATCGCAACGACAAGGAAGGTCTCGAAGTATCGATAGGTTATGGCACCGGTATTCGCCATCCACGCCGTCACTTCCTCAACGGTCGCGATCATCAGGATCGACGAACCCATGATCACGCCGATCACCTGGTTTCCGAACGGCGCGTACGACACGCGGAGGATTTGCGGCACGATCACGTGGAGATACATGTGCACGCGCGTCATCCCCTGCGAACGCGCGGCATCGTACTGCCCTTTCGGTACCGCGATCAGACCGGCACGGAATATCTCCGTCATGAAAGACGCGCTGTTCAAAGTCAGTGCGACAAGGCCTGACAGGTAGCCGCTCAGCACGATGCCAAAGGAGGGAAGACCGAAGAAAACGAGATACAACAGAACCAGGAGCGGCATGTTGCGAATAATCTCGACATATGTCGCACCGATGATGCGCAGCACGGTGCTTCCGCTCTCGCGCATCAACGCCAGAAACATTCCCATTACGGCGCTGATGACGGTGGCGAGAATACTGATTTCAATCGTCGTCCAGATCGCGGCCGGAAGATTGTCGAAGTAAGGGTAGATGGACCGTAGGTTGAAATCGTACACGCACGGCCTCTTTAATCACGTCGTTTTCGACATGGAGGCGGTAGAGACGAAGTGTGGGCGAGCGGGTTGCACGCGCCCACACCGGTTGAATTGCTTACCAGGCTTCGAAAATCGAAGGCCGCTCTGCACCGAACCACTTCGCATACAGCGCGTCGTTCTTTCCCGAAAGATTGAAGTCACGCATCCAGGTGTCTAGCAGACGCCACCATTCGTGGTCGCCCCTCGGCAAGCCGAGCGAGATGTCCTCGCGCGAGAAGCGCCCCGGGAGGACCTTGTACTTGCCCGGATTGTCCGCCAGTATTCCGGACGTGCCGATATTGTCCAGCGCGGTTCCGTCGATGCGCCCGGAATTGAGCGCTTCCAACGTGTCGGCCATTCCGGCGAAACGAACGATCGTGACTTCAGGCGCCGCAGCGGGGACGAGTGTCTCCTGGGTGCTGCCGCGACCGAAACCGACCTTCATTTCGGCCGTGTTGAGATCATCGACGGACTGAATGTCATCACGATCGGCGAGCACGAAGAAGACCATGCCGACAACCATGTAGGGATCGGTAAAGGATATCACCTTCGACCGTTCGAAATTTGCCGTGAAGTTGGCGATCGTGATTTCGGCCTTTCCCGTCTGAAGCGCCGTGACCCGACCCGCAGTGTCGATAATCACCCATTCCGGTTCCACGCCCAGCGCATCGGCGATCATGGTGCCCATATCAATTTCATAGCCTTCAGGCTCGCCGTCGGGCTTGATGACCGCATAAGGCGGCAGCCCTCCCTGTATCGCAATGCGCACCGTGCCGCGATCCAGTACTTCTTGCAAGATGTCCCTCTCCTGCCCGACAGCAGAAAAGCCGCCAGCGAGAAAGAGCGTAGCAATTGCAAGGGGACCAAGTAGCTTCTTGAGCATATTTTTCATTATTTGTTTCCTCTCTCATTTGCAACGGTGTATTATTGTAAAGTTCACTAATACTGTCAACGACGGCGAGCGATCCCGGATCCGCGATCAAACTCGTCCGGCGGCTGAGGCTGGGTTTCATTTTAATCGTTGCTGGTAGTTCTTGGGACCATTTGCCGTCCTGGCCGGATCGGTGCATCCAGGTTCGAACGGTTGGCTGCCCCTGTCCGCACGGCGTTCGCGGAGGGCGGAAGGCCGGGCGATGGGCGGCTTGTGGAGGTCGGGAAGTCCGTTCCGGACGGCATCCGCTTTCGGCGCGGCGTCTGCCGGCGGTGGAGCAACGATTGGAGGCGGCCCGGCGTCAGCCGGGTGCGACAGGTTGGGCAACCCGGCGCTCGAGCGCCACCTGCAATTCCTCGGTGCCGGCTATGCGCAGCTTGAGGACGAGCCGGCGGCCACGCTCGACCGGACGGCCGGCGCGGATTAGGAGGATCTGCGGGATCCGCTTCCAGCCGGCCCGGGCCAGATCCTCGCCCGGGGGCCACCATGCCGTCAGCGCGAGCAGGTTGAACGCCAGGATGGCGCCCAGACGCCTGGCAGCGTTGGCGCTGAACCGGCCGCCCGGCACGGTGCCGCCGCGCAGGGCCGCGCATTCCCGTCGCCCGGATGCTTCCCCGGCACGGGTTACCTCCACCGGGCGCCGGCCGGGATCTTTCGCTGCGCCGCGGGAGAGTCCAACACGGCCGCTTCCCGGAATTCGCCGTTCGAGCGGCCGCACGGTAGAATCGCCCCGACAGGAACGCCGCTGGCGGGGACGCGCATGCCGCCCTAACTGTGGGATACTGGTCGCGCCGAGCGACCTCCGCGAAGAGGAGGCTGACGCGGGGGCCGTATTGCGCGGCGGATTACGCTGCCGTTAACCGTGGCTGGCAATTTCCACAGCACCGCCGGAGCACGCCGGATGAACCACACCGCACCAGACGCGGGCCTGCCGGATCTGCCGCGGCAAGCGGGCGTGGACTTCGTCCGCGTGCGCTTTGCAGGGGATTCCGGAGACGGCGTTCAGACCACCGGGGCACTGTTCACCCAGTCGGCTGCGGATTTCGGCAACGACTTCGCGACGTTCCCCGACTTCCCGGCCGAGATACGCGCACCAGCCGGGACGACTGCAGGCGTATCCGCGTATTCGCTCAACATCGGCTCGGGCGCCATCTACACCCATGGCGACCAGCCCGACGTGCTGGTGGCTTTCAACGCCGCGGCGCTGTCCATGCACTGGGAGTCGCTCAACCAGGGCGGGCTGCTCCTGCTCGATTCGTCCGGCATGACGCCCCGCCTCATCCAAAAGGCCGGGTTCAAGAGCGACCCGCGGAAGGACGGCTCGCTCGACGCAGTGGAGACCCTCGAGCTGGATATCTCGAGCCTCACTCTCGCCGCCACGGCAAACTTCGGCCTGACGCGGAAGCAGGCTCTCCGGGCGCGAAACATGTGGGCGCTGGGCTTGACGCTCTGGCTGTTCGCCCGCGCTGCGGAGCCGGTCGCCCGGGCGATCGCCAGGAAGTTCTCGGGCAAGCCGGAAGTAGCGGAAGCGAACCTGGCCGCGCTCCGTGCCGGCCACGCCTACGGGGAAACCCACGAGATTGCGGCCAGCGGACCGCGCTACGACATCGGCCCCGCGCCGCTGCCATCCGGGCTGTACCGCGCGGCGAGCGGTTCCGAAGCGCTGACTCTTGGCGTCATCGCCGCGGCCAGGCTTGCCGGGCTTCCGCTTTTCTACGCTTCCTATCCCATCACCCCCGCATCGCCGATCCTCCACCGGCTCGCCGGAATCCGCGCGCCGGACGTGTCCGTATTCCAGGCCGAGGACGAGATCGCGGCAGCATCCGCCGCAATCGGCGCGGCCTTTGGTGGCTGCCTGTCCGTGACCGCGAGTTCAGGCCCGGGACTCGCCCTGATGACGGAGGCGCTGGGTCTCGCCATCGCGGCGGAACTGCCGCTCCTGGTCATCGATGTGCAGCGGGCCGGCCCCTCCACGGGCATGCCGACGAAGACCGAGCAATCCGATCTCCTGTTCGCCGCAACCGGACGCAACGGCGACACGCCGCTGCCCGTCATCGCCGCGAAGAGCCCTTCGGACTGCTTCGACACAGCGATCGAGGCGGCGCGCATCGCGATTCGGCACATGACTCCGGCGATCCTTCTTGTGGACGCCTACCTCTCGAACGCCGCGGCCCCCTGGCGGCTGCCAGAGGAGGATTCTCTGGATCCGGTTCCGCTGCGGCCCAGCATTCTCCGGGGACCGGACGAAGGCCATCCGTTCCGCCGCGATCCGGAAACCCTCGGGCGCGACTGGCCTTTGCCCGGAACTCCGGGTCTGGAGCATCGGATCGGGGGGCTCGAGCGCGATGCGGATACGGGCCAGGTCTCCTACGACCCGGCAAACCACCAGCGCATGACCGAGATTCGCTGCGGCAAGATCGACCGGATCCGGGATGCCCTGCCGGACATCGCGCCGGAGATCGGAAGCGGAACCGGGCCGCTGGCGGTGCTCGGATGGGGCTCCACTTTCGGCGCCATCCATGTTGCGGTGCGCCGCGCGCGTGCCGCCGGCTTGGATGTCGACCACATCCATCTCCGGCACCTGTCACCCCTGCCGCCGAATCTCGAAACGCTGCTTGACGGCTACGACCAGGTCCTGCTTCCCGAAATGAACATGGGCCAGCTCGCTTCAATGCTTCGCGGCATGACCCGCGCCCCTGTCATCCCGCTCTGCAAGGTGGCGGGCCAACCCTTCCTGGCTCGGGAGATCAGCGGCGCCATCCTGGAGGCGCTTGGCGGATGAATACCGTTCTGGATGCCAAGGATTTTGATCCTGGCCAGCAAGTCCGCTGGTGCCCTGGCTGCGGGGACTACGCCATCCTGAAGGCGGTCCGGCAAGCGCTCGTCGAGGCCGGCGCGGAACCGCACCGCACCGTGTTCGTCTCCGGGATCGGCTGCGCAGCCAGGCTTCCCTACTACATCAACTCGTACGGGTTCCACACCGTCCACGGCCGCGCCCCGGCAGTCGCCACGGGGCTGAAGATGGCTCGCCCCGACCTTGATGTGTGGGTCATTACCGGGGACGGGGATGGCATGAGCATCGGTGTCGGCCATCTCCATCATGTCCTGCGACGGAACATCGATCTCCAGATCCTGCTGTTCAACAACCGGATCTACGGGCTTACAAAGGGACAGGCATCCCCGACTTCGCCCACCGGGCTGCGAACCGCCTCGACGCCGGGCGGCGCGCCGGACACGGCTTCGAGCCCTTGCCAGTTCGCGCTCGGCTCCGGCGCTCGGTTCGTCGCCCGCGAGATCGACATCAACCAGGCCGAACTCAGGGGCGTCTTCGGAGAGGCGCGCGCATTCCGCGGAGCGGCCCTCGTCGAAATTCTCCAGAATTGCCCCATCTACAATGACCGGACATTCGCCCCGCTCAGCGACAGATCCACCAGCAAGGACACCGTACTTCGCGTCCAGCACGGCGAACCGCTGGTGTTCGGCGCCAACGGGGATCGGGGCATACGGCTCAAGCCCGGCAGCCTGATTCCCGAAGTCGTACAGTTTGATCCGGATGATCCGGAAGCGGTTTCCGGGATACTCCGCCACGACGAGAGCGACCCGCTCCTCGGCACCCTTCTCGCTTCGCTGGAGGGTCCCGATTTTCCGGTGGCGCTCGGCGTGCTGCATCGGCGTGAAGACACTCCGAATGCGGTTGCGGCGCCGCGGGCGCTGCCAAGCCATGCCGAGCGCATCGAGAGCATCCACGGATTGCTCCGCGAAGCCCGGACCTGGCGGATTCCGTGACCGCCCGGGTCCGGGCGCTCCTGATCGCCGGACCCACTGCAGCCGGAAAATCTGCGCTCGCGTCCCGACTCGCACAGGAGCTCGGCGGCGCCGTGGTCAATGCGGATTCCATGCAGGTGTACCGCGAATGGCGCATCCTGACGGCACGCCCGACGGAGGCGGAGTGCCGCACTGCGCCCCATCGACTGTACGGACATGCGAGTATCCGGGAGCCGTATTCCATGGGCCAGTGGCTCCGGGACATGCGCGAGACGCTCCGAGCGCTTGACTCGGAAGGCCTCTTCCCGATCGTGGCCGGCGGCACGGGGGCGTATTTCCGGGCCTTGACCGGGGGACTTGCCGAAATCCCCCGGGTCGATCCGGCAATCCGTGCGGAAATCGAAACCTGGATCGCTGGAACCGGGCTCGCTGCAGTGACCCGCGAGCTTGCCAGGCAGGATCCGGAAACCGCCGCCTCGACAGATCTACAAAACCCGCGCCGGGTTGCCCGCGCATGGGAGGTCCTGAAGCAGACCGGCCTCGGGCTGGCGGCATGGCACGGCCGCACGATGCCGCCCCTGCTGGAATTGCCCGAAACGGCCCGGGTGGTCATCGCGCCTCCGCGGGAAATCCTGCGAGAGCGGATTGGCCGCCGGTTCGACAGGATGATGGAACAGGGCGCACTGGAAGAGGCTGAAGCTGTCCTCGCCCTTCAGTTGCCACGGTCACTGCCGGGAATGCGTCCTGTCGGCGCCCCGGAACTGTTCGCCTGTCTGGAGAGCCGCGTGAGCCGGGACGAGGCGGTGGAAGCGGCGAAGGTTGCGACGAACCGATTTGCCAAGCGCCAGATGACCTGGTTCCGCAATCAGATGTCCGACTGGATGTGGACCGGGGAGGAAAGCGCGGAATGCGACGCGAAATGGATTCTCGGCCTCCCTTCGCTGTCTGCGCCCGCACGGAAACGACTCCGGCAGGCTGCGCCGCCCTGAAGAGGGATTGGCCATTCGCGGCGCCCGTGCGCCGGTCCGGATTTACCCTGTGGGCCCGCCGTTTCGCGACACCCGGGACATTCACCTGACCGCATCCCCGGACCTCGTGTCCAGGAGATGCGACGCCCCGGGCAGGGATGGTGCACTGTCCGAAGCGCCTCGGCCTGCCGGGAGGGGATCAGGGCTGCGCTGGCGCGGGCAGTTCCGGAACGACCCGCGCCCTGCCCATTGGACACATTTCCTGCTTGACTCGCTAAATCGGTCATGTTAACGTTGGGGTATGGACGATCATGTTTCGATCCCATGTGCGCTTTCCTCGGCCGAGGGTTTGAAGAAGCTGTCGGGGATTCTGGCGCAGCCGGATGCTTCGCGGGCGGAGATTGGTCGCAGGGTCTGCGGTGCGTTCGGTTTTGTTGACCTTCGCGGGCGGCCCCAGGTCACGAGTTGCCTTTGCGCGCTTCGCCGCCTTGAGCGTGCGGGCAAGATAGTTCTTCCTGCGCCGCGCCGTGGCGGCGGTCGCGGGAGCGTTGCCCGCCGGGAGGAGGCGGTTCCCGAGCCTACGGGTCTTCCGGCCTGTGCGGGTGCGATCGAGGGTCTTGAGCTTGTCCGGGTTGAGGGACCGGAGCTTCGGCTGGTTTTCAACGAGCTGATGGCATCGGAACACCCGCGCAGCGCGCGGCTTCACGTGGGCCGTCAGCTGCGTTACCTGGTCGGCTCGTCGCATGGCTGGCTCGGCGGCCTTCTGTTTGCCCCTGCGACGCGTGTCCTGGCGGCGCGGGATGCCTGGCTTGGTTGGGATGACGCAAGCCGTGAGCGGCATCTTGATGAGATGATCGGCCTGGCGCGTTTCCTGATCCGTCCGTCGGTTTCGGTCCGTTACCTTGCATCGCGGGTTCTGGGCATGGCGGCGCGGCGCGTGGTCGAGGACTTCGCGGCGGTTTACGGCATCCGTCCGGTTCTGGCCGAGACGTTTGTCGCGCCGGAGTACCGGGGCAGCTGCTTCCTGGCGGCCGGCTGGCGCTATGTTGGCCACACTTCCGGCCGCCGCCTTCGTGGCGGTGGTGCGGAAGCGGCGAAACGCATTCTGGTCCTGCCGCTGGCGGCGGACTGGGACGCGTGCCTGGAAGCACGGCGTGTGCTGCTGCCCGGGGACGGCCTTGACAGCGCGAGCTGGGCGGAGAACGAATTCGGTGCGGCGCCGCTTGGCGACGCCCGCCTGACGCAACGCCTGGTGCGGAGCGCGGAGGTCCAGGCACGGGCGCCGACGAAGACGTTTTTTGCGGCGGCGGCTGGTTGCGAGGCGACCGTGAAGGGGTACTACAGGATGATCGAGCACCCGGACTACGCGGCGGTGTCGGCGGCCACCATCGTGGCCGGCCATCGCGAGCGCACGCTGCGGCGGATGCAGGGCCATGCGCTGTCCCTCCTGGTCCAGGACGGCACGGAATTGAACTTCGCGCCCCACAACGGCTGCGAAGGCCTCGGGACGCTCGGCCGCAACAGGGGGTCTTCGGGGACGCTGGGCCTGCACCTGCACACGACCTTCGCGGTGAGCGGCGACGGGGTTCCCCTGGGCGTGGTCAATCTCGAGTTCGACGCGCCGCACGGCACCCCCGAACCGGACCGGCCGGTCGAGGAGCGCAAGACCGGGCGGTGGCTGCGCGGCCTGCGTCACAGCGTTGCGGCGGTGAAGGAACTCGACGGGGTGAAGGCCGTCGCGGTGACGGACCGCGAAGGGGACGTGTTCGACATGTTCCACGAACACCGTGCGGCGGGCTGTCGCCGCCTGGCCCTCCTGGTGCGGGCGAAGGACGACCGCAGCCTCGGGCGCGGCCGGCCAAGACTGTTCGAGCGGGTGCGCGCGGCCCCGGAGGCCGGACAGTTCACCATGACGGTGGATCGGCAGTCGGCACGCAATTCGGCGCGCGGACAGAAGGCCTTCGCCGGGCGGACCCGGCGCAAGGCCAGGGTGAGCCTGCGCTGGCTGGAACTGGCGGTCCCGCCGCCGGCGGACGAGAAGGCGCGCTTCGGGCCGGAACCGCTGCCGCTGAGCGCGATTCATGTCGGGGAAGCGGATGTTCCCGACGACGGATCGGAGCCGGTTTCCTGGATCCTGCTCACGACACTGCCGGTCACCGGCCTGCACCAGGCTCGCGAAGTGGTCCGGCTCTACGGCCTGAGGTGGCGGATCGAGGATTGGCACCGGATCCTGAAATCGGGATGCAAGGTGGAGACGATCGCTCATCGAACCGGCATGCGCATCGAACGGGCGGTGGCAATCAACGCGGTGATCGCCTGGCGCATCGCCACCCTCACCCACCTGGCCCGAACCGAACCGGAGCTTCCGGCCACAACCGCATTCACCGAGATCGAACTGGCACTGCTGACGGACTTCTCGAGCGTCCGCAAGCTGCCGTCCCCCAAGAACCTCGGACAGGCATTCCGCCTCGTGGCGACGATGGGCGGCTACCTGAACCGCAAGAACGATGGACCGCCCGGCGCAGAGATCGCCTGGAACGGCCAGGCCGCGCTGTCGTTCACCGCGTGGATGCTCGGGCACAGTATCGATGCCGGGGAAACCAGCGAAGTGAGGAAACACATTAGCTAGCTAGACAGCACTTATGGGTAATGGATAGCCCGCGCCAGCGCAGCGACAAGGGCTTCGCCGGCATCGATTTCGCCTTCATGTTCATGTTCAGCCAGATTCCGCCCCTCATGCGCAGTATCCAGGACTCGCCTTGGCTCCGGCGGCACTCCGACCGTGTGCTCCCGGAAATGGACGACTGCAGGACGCGACCCCGGCCTGTGGCACCAGCAGCGCACAGCGGCAAGGCCCAACCGGGATCCGAACCTGTTTCCGGCCGGTCGGCGCTGCCGGCCACGCTCGCCAGATCGGGCCCGGCCACGCGGCCAATGCGCAGCGCTCCCGGCAGTTCCCCTCGAAGACCGTCTCCGCTACCTGTCTTGACGTTAGGCTTGCCGGGACGACCCCTGAGGCGCCAATGATGGAGCGGAATGCATGACAACCCATGACATCGTCGTGATTGGAGCGGGAATCGCCGGCACGTCTGCGGCTTGCGAACTCACGGGGCTGGGAAGCGTTCTCCTGGTCGAGAGGGAGAGCGTGCCCGGATATCACTCGACGGGCCGCTCGGCAGCGGTATTGACCGAAAGCTACGGTGTCGAGGCAATTCGCAGGCTGACCGTCGCCAGCCGAGGCTTCCTCGCGTCGCCGCCTCCGGAGTTCTCGGACCACTCGCTTCTCCACGCCCGCCCCGTCTTGTGGGTGGCCCGCGCAGACCAGATGCCGAAGCTCGAAGCGGCGGTTGCCGCCGCGCAGAGACTCGTTCCCTCCATTCGACTGGTCGATACCGACGAAGCTCGCAGGCACTGCCCGGCGCTGCGGCCGGACTACGTGGCGGGGGGGCAGTTGGAGCCCGACGCCATGGATATCGACGTCGCGGGCCTGCATCAGGGATTCCTGAAGACCTTTCGCAGACGAGGCGGCCTGTTCCAGGCAGGTGCCGAAGTCGTCGGGATCACCCGGGAAGGCGATGCCTGGACGATCGAGTCGACTTGCGGCAAGGTCTCCTGCGGCATCGTGATCAACGCCGCAGGCGCCTGGTGCGACGCGGTCGCCCAGCTTGCCGGCGCGCCTGCGATCGGACTGACTCCCAAGCGCCGCACCGCATTTGTGTTCGACACCGAGGCTGGCGTTGCCGCCGATGGCTGGCCGAGCGTCATCGATTCGGACGAGGAGTTCTACTTCAAGCCCGAGAGCGGCGGCATCCTGGGCTCGCCGGCCGACGAGACACCGGTCCCGCCCTGCGATGTTCAGCCCGAGATGCTCGACATCGCGCTGGCAATCGACCGCATCCAGCGCGCCACAACCCTGACGGTCAGGCGGCCGCGGAGCCAATGGGCCGGGCTGCGGACCTTTGCGCCCGACAAGACGCCGGTCGTGGGCATGGAGCCCGAATTCCCCGGATTTTTCTGGTTGGCCGGCCAAGGTGGCTACGGCATCATGACCGCGCCAGCAATGGCCCGGGCTAGCGCCGGATTGATCGAAAACGGGGACCTGCCAGCCGACCTGCGCGAGACAGGGTTGTCGCGCGAAGACCTTGCGCCGGAGCGCCTGCGTCGCGCGGCTTGAGGAGCGAGCGAACCGCCGGGCTGACGCCCGCATCCCTTGGTCGTCAACACGCAGTTGGCCGGTTGCTCCGGCCGTGCGCACAACGTCGCGATCCCTCCGCGAGCAGACGAATGTCAGTGCTCAGAGGCCGTTGACCGGCACCTTCAGGTACGTCTTGCCGTTGTCATCCGGCTCGGGCATCCGCCCGCCCCGCATGTTGACCTGCAGGGAAGGAACAATCAGCCTCGGCATTCCCAGCTTGCTGTCACGCTCGGTGCGAATCCGCACGAAGTCCTCCCGCGACGTCCCCGCCCCGAAATGCACATTGTTCGCCCTTTGCTCCTCTACCGTCGTCTCCCAGGCAAACTCCTCCCGTCCGGGCGGCTTGTAGTCATGCCCGACGAAGATCCTGGTGTTTCCCGGCAAGGCCAGGATCTTCTGGATGGAGTCGTAGAGCGCGCCAGCCGAACCGCCCGGAAAATCCGCCCGCGCAGAGCCGAAGTCCGGCATGAACATGGTGTCGCCGACAAGTGCCGCGTCGCCGATGACATAGGTTATGCAGGCGGGTGTGTGCCCGGGAGTCTCCAGCACGGCGCAATCGATGCCGCCGAGCCGGAATTGGTCGCCCTGCCTGAAGAGCCGGTCAAACTGGCTGCCATCGCGCTGGAAACGGGTCCCCTCGTTGAAGATCTTGCCAAAGGTCTCCTGGATCTCCACGATCTGCTCGCCGATCCCGATCTTGCCGCCAAGGCATTCCTGCACATACGGCGCCGCGGAAAGGTGATCCGCATGAACATGGGTTTCGAGAACCCATTCCACCTCGTACCCTTCCTCACGCACTGCGCTGATGATCCGGTCCGCCGACACGGTGGATGTCCTGCCGGACGCGTAGTCGAAATCGAGAACGCTGTCGACGACGGCACATTGCCGGGTTCCGGGATCAACGACGATGTAGGAAACCGTGTTCGTCGCCGGATCGAATTGGGCAGTAACACCTGGTCGCATGCCAGTCTCCCTGTTCCCGGGTCCAGTACGGACCCGCCTCGTAGCGCTTCCTGCCGATTCCGGAAGGACTGGCACCGCAGACCGCGTGTGCCGCCATGCCGTCCAGCCATGAGAACCTGTTTCCTCCGTTAGCGCCAATGCCGGAAAGGAGTCCTTTCCCTGCAACAAACATACCAATTCGCTTCCGAAGGGAAAGTGGTTCGACGAATTTTCCTTGGCATGGAGGCCGCGGGAATCTCCCACAAGCGGGACCGGCGCGCGTGGGCGATCCACCGAGACGCGATCCCGCCGGCAACCGGCCGCGCGGAATGCCGTTCCCGGGATTCTCCGCCCCTCGCTCGATGACGGGAGCGTGCGGCCGGTACCGCCGTGCCGCCCAGGCGGTCTGCACGATCCCGCTTGGCACCGAGACGGCCATTTCGGGGCAAATGGGAATCACGAGCCTGCCGGCGCGCAAGTACAGACCGGGGAATTCGTCGAGCACCCACCCGTGCGACGAGTCGAACCGTCGGTAACGCCGGGCGACCGGAACGTGAGCCGGGGTATGCTCCGCACACGTCGAGCGGCGTCCAGCCAGCGGGCAATGGTCCGGAACCGCGGCGTGCCGACTTGAACGGATCCTGAACCATGTCCTATTTCGTTTCGGCCGACTGGAGCAAGGGGCCCGAAAAGCGTTCCGTCTACGTCTCGAATCTCCGGGAGAGACGAATTGAGCGGGCATGCCCGCCCGGGAAGGGCTGGACTCTCCGGGCCCTCATGACCTTGGCCGAAGGCCTCGCGCCCAGCGCCCCGGTACTGGTCGGCGTTGACGTGGCCCTGGGCGTCCCGAAGGGATACTGGAGTCTGCTCGGGCAACGCCAGCGCGGAACCGGCGGAACCTTCGTCGATTGGCTCGGCGGCCTCGATCCCGGGGACGGCTTCTTCGGGACGGCGTCCGTGCCGGAGGAATGGTGCATCGACCGGCCCTGGTTCGCTGTCCCAAAGGGCCTTGGCGGCCTCAAATCCTTCACGCGGGCAGTGCCCGGGGGGATGCTTCGCCGGATCGATACAGCCACGCACGCAAAACCGCTCTTTGCGGTGTCCGGCATCCCGGGCACGGTGGGTTCCGGAACGCGGGAATTCTGGAAGGAACTCGCAATCTGCCTGACGGCCCCCAGGCGTTTCGCGGTCTGGCCATTCGAGGGCGACCTGCCCGGTCTCTTCACGAGCCACCGAATCGTACTTTCGGAGACGTATCCGCGCCTGGCGTACGCGGCCGCACTGAGCCGGCATCTGCCGGCGCATCCGATTGCCGTGCCGAAGGCCAAGTACGACGCGCGCGTCGACGCATGCAATCGCCTGTCGCGGGCGGAATGGGTTTCTGCCAACGATGTCGATCTCCGCGATCTCGATGCCGCGAGAGACAACGAGGACGACTTCGACGCCCTCTTCACGGCGGCCGCCGTTCTCCGTTGCCAGCTCGAGGACAGACCGCTTGCGGACCGGGAATGGATCGACCCCGTGGCGGAGGGTTCGATGCTCCTGGCCGGGCCGGTTCATCCCGGAGGCAGTACCCGCGCGCTGGCTTTGCCGGGGCAGCCCCCGGCGCATCCGGGCCCGGACGATCGGAACGCTGCCGCGCCGCCCGCGTCAAGGTTCGTGCCTGGATTTCGGGCAACCTATCCTTGCCCGATCCCGGGCTGTCCAAAGGAGTTCTTCGATACGCGCAGCGGATGGGACGCGCACGTCGCCTCTCCGCGGAAGCATCCGGACTGGCATCCCGAGGCGACGGAACCCGTCAAGCGGAAACTGCTGTTCCGGATGACCTTTCCGGACTGGTTCCGATAAATCCATCGCGTGAACGCGCGATTGCGCGCAAACTTGCGGGGAATCATGGCGGAACCGGGGGAACCGCATCCTGCCATCGGACCGGACGGTCGGGGAGCCTGTCGGGCGTTCTTCCCATCCGCGCTCCCTGGCGATCCCCTTGCCGGAAGACCGGACCAGGCCGCCTCCCCGGTTGCCGAACCGTTTTCTGGCGCGAGGCCGACACCGCAACCGTCGAACGTGCCCATGCCGGATTCGCAGGGCTCGCTCCGCGTTCCGGCGTGCCCATGGCTGGCGCAGTGCCGTCCCGGGGCGCTCCCAGCCTCTTGACAGCAGCCGCAGTCCCAATACCCTTCAAGGCGCAAGTCCGCGCGATGGGCGCGCGGAGGACAGTTCCGGTGGAGTGACGCGCAATGCCGCGATCGCAGCCCGCCATTGTCGTTGTAGGCTAGCGCGAACGGGGCCCAACCGGATCCGTTCGCGCAGAGGGGCTCAGACGCCCCTTTTTTGTTGGAAAATCCGACCCCCGCGCGAATCCCGGCAAGCCCCCCGTTCCCAGGAGCGGAAGGACGCTCTGATGACGAAAATGCTGACAGGCGCCGAAATCGTGATCCAGGCCCTCAAGGACCAGGGGGTCGAGGTCATCTTCGGCTATCCGGGCGGCGCGGTGCTGCCGATCTATGACGCGCTCTTCCAGGATTGCGGCATCCGGCATGTTCTTGTCCGGCACGAGCAGGGAGCCGCCCACGCCGCAGAGGGCTACGCCCGCTCCACGGGGCGCCCCGGCGTCCTCCTCGTTACCTCCGGGCCGGGAGCGACCAACGCCGTAACCGGCCTGACCGACGCACTGATGGACTCCATCCCCATCGTGTGTCTTACCGGACAGGTGCCTACCTTTCTCATTGGCAACGACGCGTTCCAGGAAGCGGACACGGTTGGCATCACGCGCGCGTGCACCAAGCACAATTGGCTGGTCCGCAACCCGGACCGGCTGGCGAAGACCATCCATGAGGCGTTCTACGTTGCTACCACCGGTCGCCCCGGGCCCGTTGTCGTGGACATCCCGAAGGACGTGCAGTTCGAAACTGCAGAATACACGCCACCCGCAAACATCCGGCACCGCACGTACAACCCCCAGGTGAAACCCGACATCGATGCCATCCGCGAGGCGGCGGAACTGATCGAGAGCGCGGAACGCCCACTCTTTTACACCGGGGGCGGCGTGGTCAACTCCGGACCCCATGCCTCCCACCTGCTCCGGGAAATCGTCAAGGCCACGAATTTCCCGATCACATCCACGCTCATGGGCCTCGGCGCCTATCCCGCCTCCGGCGACCGCTGGATCGGCATGCTCGGAATGCACGGCACCTACGAGGCCAATCTCGCCATGCACGGATGCGATCTGATGATCGCGGTCGGCGCGCGATTCGACGATCGAATCACTGGACGCATTGACGCCTTCTCACCTGGCTCCAAGAAGATCCACATCGATATCGACGCCTCTTCCATCAACAAGAACGTAGAAGTCGACATACCCATCATCGCCGACGCGGCGCATGCGCTCGAAAGCCTGCTGTCGATCTGGAAGTCCGGCGGTCGCCGCACCCAGGCGGATGCCATTTCCTCCTGGTGGAATCAGATCCGGGACTGGTCGGCACGGGACTGTCTCGCCTTCAAGAACTCCGACAAGCTCATCAAGCCGCAATTCGCGTTGCAACGCCTCTTCGAGCGGATCCGCGACGAGGATTTCTACATCACGACCGAAGTCGGACAGCACCAGATGTGGGCCGCCCAATTCATCGGCTTCGAGAAACCGAACCGGTGGATGACATCCGGCGGCCTCGGAACCATGGGCTACGGACTGCCGGCCGCTATCGGCGTGCAGGTGGCGCATCCCGACAGCCTCGTGATCGACGTGGCGGGGGAAGCTTCCGTGCTGATGGTGATCCAGGAACTCTCGACGGCCGTTCAGCACAAGCTTCCCATCAAGGTGTTCATCCTCAACAACAAGTATCTCGGCATGGTGCGACAATGGCAGGAGATCCTGCACGGCGGCCGATATGCGCACAGCTATTCCGAGGCCCTGCCCGACTTCGTGAGGCTGGCAGAGTCGTTTGGTTGCCGGGGCATCCGCTGCGAGGATCCCGCGGACCTCGACGCGCGGATCGATGAAATGGTGGAAGTGAACGAGCCTGTCGTCTTCGACTGCGTCGTCGATCCGACTGAGAACTGCTACCCGATGATCCCCTCCGGAAAGCCGCACAACGAAATGCTCCTCGGCGACTCGCCTGGGTCCGGCCAGCTGGAAAAGGATGATCCCGGACAGGTGATGGTGTAGCGATGACGGCTTCTTCCGCGCAACGCGAGTCACGGACCCTGTCCGTACTGGTCGACAACGAGGCCGGAGCGCTGGCGCGCGTGATCGGCCTTTTTTCAGGGCGGGGATACAACATCGAGAGCCTTACCGTCGCGGAGACGGATTCCGAGAAGCACTTGTCGCGAATCACGATCGTCACGGCCGGCACTCCACAGGTCATCGTCCAGATCAAGGCGCAGCTCGGGCGGCTCATTCCCGTGCACTCGGTTTCGGACCTGACGACCGAATCGCCATCCGTCGAGCGCGAACTCGCACTCGTGAAAGTGCGCTCCAAGGGCGAGAAGCGCGTGGAAGCGCTCCGCCTGATGGACGCGTTCCGCGCGCGCGTCGTAGATGCGACCTTGGAGAGCTTCGTATTCGAGCTCACCGGAGAGCCGGACAAGATCAATGCCTTTGTTAACCTGATGCGCCCACTCGGCCTCGTAGATGTAAGCCGAACGGGCGTCGCCGCGATTTCGCGCGGACCTGATCCCATGTAGGAAGGCCCGCCACCGAGCTACTGCTATTGTCTCGCCGCTTGAGGAAGGAGAAAACCATGCGCGTTTACTATGACCGCGACTGCGACATCGGCCTGGTCCGGCAGTCCAAGATCGCCATCGTCGGCTACGGATCCCAGGGACACGCCCACGCGCTGAACCTGCGGGACTCCGGCGTGGAGCAAATCGCCGTGGCCCTGCGGCCGGACTCGGCTTCCATCAAGAAGGCCGAGAGCGAAGGGCTGGCCTTCAAGACCGTGGAAGATGCCTCTGCATGGGCGGACCTGGTCATGATGCTGACGCCGGATGAGTTGATGGCGGATCTCTACCGGGAGAAAATCGGACCGCATCTCCGGGATGGCGCGGCGGTCGGCTTCGCGCATGGGCTGAACATCCACTTTGACCTGATCGAGCCGAAATCCTCCATCGACGTCGTCATGATGGCGCCAAAGGGGCCCGGCCACACGGTGCGGAACCAGTTCCAGATCGGTGGCGGTGTACCCTGCCTGGTGGCCGTGGCGAATGACGCCACCGGCCGGGCGCTGGATCTCGGGCTTTCCTACTGCTCCGCGATCGGCGGAGGACGGGCCGGAATCATCGAGACGACGTTCCAGGAGGAATGCGAGACTGACCTTTTCGGGGAGCAGGCGGTGCTCTGCGGCGGTTTGGTCGAGTTGATCCGCAACGGGTTCGAGACTCTTGTTGAGGCGGGCTATGCCCCGGAAATGGCGTATTTCGAGTGCCTGCACGAGGTGAAGCTCATTGTCGACCTGATCTACGAGGGCGGCATCGCGAACATGAACTACTCGATTTCCAACACTGCCGAGTTCGGCGAGTATGTGTCGGGGCCCCGTGTGCTCCCGAGGGCGGAAACCAAGGAGCGGATGCGGGAAATCCTGGTGGATATCCAGGCCGGGCGGTTTACCTCGAAGTGGATCACCGAGTGCCGGTCCGGACAGCCGTCCTTCAAGGCAACCCGGCGCATGAACGACGCGCACCAGGTCGAGGAAGTGGGTGCCCGGCTTCGCGCCATGATGCCGTGGATCGCGGAAGGCAAGCTCGTGGACAAGGACCGGAACTAGCGGGCGCGGCGACCATTGCGAAATGACGTTCGGGCGCTAGGCTCACGACTGCGGCGAACAACTGAACGGGAACCATGGAAAACGTCATTCTCATTGTCCATCTTGTAGTCGCGCTCTTCCTGATCGCGGTAGTGCTTCTCCAGCGCTCCGAGGGAGGCGCGCTCGGCATGGGCGGCGGTGGCGGCGGCGACCTCCTGTCCGGCCGCGGCGCGACGAACGCGTTGACCAAGGCGACCTGGGGCCTCGGGGCGGCGTTCATCGCCACGAGCATGGTCCTGACCGTTCTCGCGGTGCGCGGAACGCAGGACACGAGCGTGATCATCGCGCCTGCCGATCAGGGCGGCCTGGAAATCCTGGTTCCTGACCTGTTGGATTCGCCCGCAGGCGATTCGCCCGCCGCACCTCCGCCCTCAGACCAGTAGCGAGAAGCCGCAAGCCGACTCCGGGAGCGCGCTCTCGGCCGTTCCATCCGGTGCCGGAGGAACCGCCGACGGTGGCGAACGAGGCGCAGTGAACCGTACGCCAATCCGCGCCACTCCGCCCTCGGTTCCCCTGCCGGCTTTTTCACGGCATTCGCGCTGGATCGTTGCTGCAATCCCGGGACCTTCCGCGTGCGAGGTGCTCCGGCGGACCATGCGCGCAGCGGCGGGTGTGTGCGGAAGGTGCGCGTTGCGGTCAAGTTGCGGGCCCGCCGCCGTGCCTCTCGATCGTGGGCGGAACAATACTCCGGCCGGCAGGCCTTGCGTCCCATCATTCCTAGAGAAACTTCGCTTTGAATGGAGGGATCGAAGCGCCGGGTCCATGGATTGGGAGCAAGTCCCGCCAGCCAAGATGTAGAGTGCAGGATTCTTCGCAGTTCCACGAGAACCGCTCAGCCTTCGAGAAGCTCCCGCAATTTCCGGCGCATCACCTTTCCTGTCGCGGTAAGGGGCAGCGATTCGAGGTAGTGGATCTTCCTCGGCGCAGCATGCGCGCCAATCCGCTCCCGAACCCGCAATTGCAGCGCTTCCGTAAGCGCCTCATCGGCACTGCCGCCGTCGCCACGCACCACGAACGCGGTCACCGCTTCGGTGCGCAGCGTGTCCGCAACGCCGATCACTCCGGCAAGAGAGATCGCAGGATGGCTGGCGAGGCAATCCTCGATCTCACTCGGTCCGATGCGGTAGCCGGACGAAGTGATCACATCGTCATTTCGCGCCACGAAGTGGACATAGCCATCCTCGTCCACCATCCCGACGTCCCCTGTTCGAAACCAGTCCCCGGTGAATTTCTCCCGGGTCGCCTCCGGCCGGCGCCAATACTCCAGGAACATGGATGGGTCGGGCCGCAGGATGGCCAGTTCGCCCGCCTCGCCGACCGGAGCCGGCTCTCCATTGTCTCGAATTGCGGCAACGCGATGGCCCGGAATGGGGCGCCCGGCCGAGCCGGGCCGCGGAGCGAATAGCGATGCGCAGCTTCCGACCACCAGGTTGCATTCCGTCTGGCCATAGAACTCGTTGATCGCCAATCCGAACGCCGTGCGCCCCCACTCCAGGGTTTCCGCTCCGAGGGCCTCGCCACCGCTCGCTACGCTGCGGAGCCTTGGATGCACCGGCCCGTCCGGAACCGCCTGACGGATCATTCGAAGCGCGGTCGGCGGAAGGAAGCTGTTGCGCACTTGCTCCCGCGCCATCATGTCCAGCGCCGCCTCGGGATCGAATTTCCCGGAGCGCCAGGCAACGAGTGGAACGCCGTACCGAAGTGCCGGCAGCATGATGTTTGCCAGGCCCCCGAGCCAGGCCCAGTCCGCCGGCGTCCACATCCGATCCCCGGGCTGCGGAAAGAACTCATGCGGCAACTGCACGCCGGGCAAATGGCCCAGCAGAACGCGATGGCCGTGAAGCGCTCCCTTCGGTCCACCGGTCGTGCCCGACGTGTAGCAAAGCATCGCCGGATCCTCAGCCATGAGATCTGCGTAGCCGAACGTGTCGGAGGCAAGCGCCATGGCCTTGTCCAGGGACTGAAAGCCCCGCGGGACGGCGCCGCCTTCGCCACCGAAGACATACGTCCATTCCAGCCCGGACAGTCCTTCCAGCTTCGGCGCGTTAGTAGGATCGGTAATCGCGACGCGGGCGCCCGCATTTTCCACGCGGTAGGCAATCGCATCCGCGCCGAACAGCGAGAACATCGGCACCGCAATCGCTCCGATCCGGTAGAGCGCGAGATGGGAAAGCACAGTCTCCGCCGATTGGGGCAGCAGCACCGCGCATCGATCTCCCTTCCGGATTCCGGCCGTGGATGCGAGGACGTTTGCGAGGCGGGCCGACGCGGCCTCAAGCGCACCGTACGACCACTCGCGCCGCTCGCCGCCGGGGCGCAGGTCAACCACTGCAATTCGGTCCGGATCAAGCCGCGCCCAGCGTCCGCAGGCATCCACCGCGATATTGTACTGTTTCGGAACATTCCAGCGGAACGCGGCACAGACTTCCTCATAGTCCGCCAGCCGCTTGACTTCGACCATCCCTGTCCACCACGCATGGGCCGCTCACTCCCCACCACGGAGACCGTGAACCCGTCGGCCATAGCCACTATAGGCGACATCGTGCCCGCCATGCCAGGATATGAAGGGACTCCGACGGAGTTTTGCTTCGGTTCCTGCGCGACCTGCTCTGAACAGCCTGATCGATCTGCCTGGCACGTTCTGGGAGGTTCGGGTGGCGCAGGCGCTGGAGGCAATCCGTGCGGAGGAGGAGGTTGCGGCTGAAGCCGCGGCAATCTCGGTCTCCGCCGACGGCGTCATTCTGGGAATGCGGAAGGAGAAAGAAACTCCGTAGCAGCGAGATGCACCTCGCCCGGCAGGGTTCCGAGAGGAGTCTTCAGGCACGGTCTTTCTTCATGGCGGGAACCCCGGCGAAGACGGCAGCCTACCCCGCTTGCGCACCGTCTGCTTCGGCCCGATACCGGAAGCTAGGAAAGTCTCTCCGAAAGAGGATATCGCTGCGGAGGTGCCCCACCTCGCACAGCGGCGTCGCGGCCTGCCGCCAGCGCCCCGAACAACTGGAGCTACTTCTCGGAGGTTTTCCCGGACGCCTTGCAGGTGCTCGATTTCTGGCATTCAGCTGAGCATCTCAAGGCGGCGGTTGACAGCGCCTATGGCGAAGGCACGCCGGGGACGCAGCCGCTTCGATGCCCTGCGGGACACGCTGCGCGACGGGCCGGAGGGGATCCACTGCGTCATCCGCTCCCTGGAGCGGCTGGCCCGCATGCCCCCGTCCCGCATGCCCATCCGCCGCGTGCTGAAGTTCTTCCGAAAGAACCAGCAGCGGATGCAATATGCGGAAATGAAGCTGAAGGGACCGCCCAGCGGCTGCGGACCCGCCGAGGCTTGCACCCGGGTGCCGGTTCAGCAGAGGATGAAATGCTCCGGAATGCGCTGGTCCGAGCACGGAACCGGCCTATCCATTCTGAGCTTCCGCGCCTTGTGGAAGTCCGGCAGGTTCGACCCTGAATGGCGACAGGTCATGCTCGTCCTGGAACCCGAAACATATACTTTTTGGAACCGAAGCCACCACAGCATATTGGAATCGGCGAATTGAGAGGAATTGCGCCATAGAAAATTTGCACCCCACTTCATTGCATTGGCGCTCACCGTCGAACCGGTACAAAAGGTAGTCAAGGTCGGCCGGCTTACTGTTAACACCATGCCATCAATGGTTATCTGCCGACAGCTGTACGTAACGCGTTCTCACAATCCTGAAACCCGATTCCCGCGTCAATTCTTGCGCGTGGTCCGCACAATCCTCCGTCTTCTGTGCCCAACCATGACCGTGAAGCTGGTAGATCATCGGCAGGTTCGGCCGGAAGTGCCGAAACACCACGCGGCAGGGAGCGGCGGTTCGGACGGAGCGCCCGCCCTCCGCTACCCTGCCACCGGCTAGTCGGAACTTCAAACCTATTCGCTCCGGCGTGCTCTCTCCATCCCTTTGACACTTCTGCGGGTTCTTGCGGCCTCGTTGGGCTTATGTCTGGATAAATGTTCCCATGCAATGCGGTAAGCATATGGGTTGCAGTCTACCACAACACAACATATACTCCTCGAAAGTGTGTTCCCATGTAAGGCCGCAGCATGTCCTACCACGTCGAGAGCATTCCCAATCGCACAAGCCCCCCGGCCATCTTGCTCCGGAAGGCTTGGCGCGAAGGCAAGCGCATCCG
Organism: Rhodobacterales bacterium; assembly: GCA_965222665.1. GTDB lineage: Bacteria > Pseudomonadota > Alphaproteobacteria > Rhodobacterales > CAZPXZ01 > CAZPXZ01. Next base: position 401,949 of record CBDCUM010000012.1, on the reverse strand, counting down.
CAAGAAGACCATTGCCAACCTCTCCAGCCTGCCGCCGGAAATCGTCGAAGGCATCCGCCTGGTGGTCAAGGGCGGCATCGCCTTCGAGAAGCCGGACGACGCGATCTCTCTCCGCCGCTCTCTGGCGCACGGCCATGCCTGCGCGGTGCTCGGGACCTGCCGACAGTTGGGCCTGCCTCGCATCCTGCACCGCGTCCGCAGTCGAGAGCGCGATCTCGCCCTGGCCGCCATTGCGTCGCGGGTGCTCGAGCCGAGTTCCAAGCTGGCAACCGCCCGGCAGCTGTCGGAGGCGACGGCGTCCACCAGCCTGGGCGCGCTGCTGGGCCTGGGCGCCGTGTCGGGCAACGAGATGCTGGCGATGCTCGACTGGCTGCTGGGACGGCAGGCGTGGATCGAGAAGAGCCTCGCGGGGCGGCATCTCGCGGGGGGCGCGCTGGTGCTCTACGACCTCACGTCCAGCTATCTGGAAGGACGCTGCTGCCCCCTGGCCGCCTTCGGCCACAATCGAGACGGCAAGAAGGGCAAGAAGCAGATCTCCTTTGGGCTGCTGTGCAACCGGGAGGGCTGCCCGGTGTCGGTGTCGGTGTTCGTCGGCAATACGGGGGATCCGTCCACGGTGGCGTCGCAGGTGGCGAAGATCCGGGACCAGTTCGGCATCGACCGCATTGCCCTGGTCGGCGACCGCGGCATGCTGACCACGGCGCGGCTGCGAGCGTCGGTCGGGCCTGCGGGCCTGGGCTGGATCTCGGCCCTGAAGACCACGGACATCCGCAAGCTGCTGAAGAAGTCGCGCGGGGCGGAGCGGGCGCCGCTGCAGCCTGGGGAGCTGCAGCCCGACGCGGTGGCCGAGATCACCAGCCCCGACTTCCCGGGTGAGCGGCTCCTGGTGTGCTTCAATCCCCGCCTGCGCGAGGAGCGCGCGCGCAAGCGCGAAGCGCTGCTCAGCGCCACCGAAGCGATCCTGGAGGAGATCGCCCGCATCGTCCGCCAGCCGAAGTCGAAGCTGCGCGGCCACGAGAAGATCAACCGCAGGGTCGGCCGCGAAGCCAACCAGCGCAAGGTCGAGAAGCACTTCGAGATCACCGTCGTCGACGACAATCTCACCTGGGTGCGCGATCCTGCGAAGATCGCCGCCGAGGCGCAACTGGACGGCATCTACGTCGTGCGTACCAGTCTCGGCGACGACGCAATCCATGCACACGAAGCCGTCGAGGCATACAAGTCCTTGTCACGGGTTGAGCGCGCCTTCCGAAACCTCACGATGGCGCGGCTCGAGGTCCGGCCGGTCTACGTCTACAGCGCCGACCGGGTCTGCGCGCACGTGTTCCTTTGCGCCCTCGCGTGCTACGTGGAATGGCACATGCGCCGCTGTCTCGCTCCGATCCTGTTCGAAGACGACGATCCCGATGGCGCCCGAGCGAAGCGTTCCTCCCCCGTGCAGAAAGCGGAAGTATCGGACAGCGCCAAACAGAAAGCCAAAACCAGGACCACTCCCGACGGGCTGACCGTGCACAGCATGACAACCCTGCTTCGGGATCTCGCCTCCCTTACCCTCAACCGGATGGCCCTCGCCAGCAATCCAGAACACGAGTTCACCGTCACCACCGAGCCAACCGAACTCCAAAGCCGCGCCTTCGAACTGCTCGACGTGGACCCCGGGAAAATGTTCCCAGTACAAGGCCAGGAGCCGTAGCACATAACTGCTTGCTACTATGGCCCCATTGTCTCGAATTCCGGAATGAAGTTCTGGCTAGTAGAGCCGGTTTTCCTCGAACGCGTCAGTGACGGCATCAAACGGGGAAGCGAGAGTTTCTTCCGCGGCGGGCGGTCGATCCAGACGAACTCGGCCAGGACCGTGTCCGGACCCGTCCCCTGGACCACTCCGTTGACGATGTCAATCGCCGAGATGCCTCTCCTATCCGAGGTGGGCGACCTCGATGCCGCCCCAATGATCGTTCAGATACTCCGCCACCAAACGGCGGTGGCAATGATGGGGTTTTTCCTCGCTGCACAGCAGGCACCCATCCGAGACGATTTCCTCGGGAATCGTCCTCTCGATCCGACGTCGCCGCATAAGCTCGAGAAAACGAACCTCGTAGGTCTCCCAATCGCCACCGCGCTTCCTGTACTCGTCCAGCATCTCCTTCGTGGGTGCGAGCTCGGGCAGGTGGACGTACTCCATTCCGCAGATCTCGTCGACGAAGAATGCAAGGTCGTCACGCTTGGCGAAGCCGGCAAGCTGCGACATGTTGTTGAGCCGAACGTCGACCACGCGCCTCGCGCCGGATGCTCGCAGCAGGCCAAAGAATCGGTTCGCCGACTTCCTGGTGAACCCGATGGTGAACAACTTCACGAGACTTGCTCCTTGGTTTGGGCAGCCGGCTTGTCGTCCACGTACGCGACTCGTTTGGACTGTTGCGCAACGGCAGTCGCGATCAACTCCTCCCGCGTATCATAGAGATTCTCGCGAGGAAGCCTAAGAAAGTCGAGCAGGCGATCCATTGCCTCACCGTGCGTCTCCAGTCGGCCATCGGCATGAATGTGCGCGACATCGACGCCCAGCGCATCTAGCGCACGAGAGACGAGGAGCGTCCGGTGGCAGTCGAGTGGCTCCTTCTCCGCACACATGAGCGCAATTCGATATTTTGCGGCACCATGAATGACACGAAACAGTCCGCCCTTGAACGATTCCGTCGCCGCTACACGATCATACCGGATACGTCCGTCTTCGTAGCAGGCAGGGTCTTCTGACCGCCCACCCAGCACGTCGCCGAGATACACGTACCGGATACCCTCCGCACCCAGGGCTTCCGCAAATGGCTCGCGGTTGAACTGGGGATTGAATCGGCTGTAAGGCGCGGAACGGACGTCGACCACCGCAGTCACATCGTGCAACTGCAACAACGCAACGAACGCCTTCGGCGCGTGTGTCGAATGACCAATGGTGAACACCTTACTGCAGGCTTCGTTCATGGGAATCCCCTGCGTTGTTTCGCCATGATCGAGGCAATGAGTTTGTAGACGGCACCGCCGAACGGCTCCCCAAGACTCACGGTGAGAAAGCACTCGCCAATGGAATACGTGCCGTCCAACTTTGCCAGATATTGCCGCTCGAATACGGGGTCGGTGACCCACAGGCAGTAACAGGCTCCCCCATGGCTGAAGCGTCCCTGGACACGCCGCTTCTTGGTCCCGAATGCTTCACCGGGCTTGCGCACCGAGAGCTGGAGGTCGTCGACATGAATCAGCTTCAGCGAGTCTCCGACCGAATCTGCGATTTCCAGTGGAATCTTGTCGTTCCGGCCGTGGTACGTGCTGTGGTCATCGAGCCAAAGCCGCGCTGCAGGATCCGCAAGCACAGGCAAATCGAACCACGACAGCCTGCCCACCCTCTCCCAATAGTTCTCCGGGTCGAGCAGCCAGTTCTCGGACTGAAAGCCCAGCGGGCACGGCTCCACCAATGGAACGTGGATTAAATCGAGGAGTTGCGGATCGCTACCGTCCTCGTACTGGCGCTCGTACTCCGATACATCCTGATGCTCGCGATTGCTGACGGGCCGAATCCATCGGCCTGCCTGACCATCGTTCCACTCCCGGCCGGCGACACACCGCCCATGCAGCTTCCGGGAATTCGCGAGACAGACGATGCGCTTCACTTCCGGCATTGTGGATGTCGCTTCTTCACCTTGCAGGAGGAGGTTTCGCCGCCGCGATCACGAGCCTCAACTCGCTGTCGTCGATCATGATGTACTCGGGAAGGCGGCCGGAAAGCCTCTCGCATTCTTCCCTGATGATGGGCACTCCATCGCCGCGACGGTCCATCAGGCGCAGGCGTCCGAGATTCGCCGGGGCACGGCACTGCGCCAACAACGACACAATGAGCTCATTCCTGTTGGACTGCCGGAGATGCATCGTGTCCGGGGTGAGCGAATTCGACAGTGCTCCGGGCACAAAAAGCTCGATTCGATCGTTGAACATGTGCAAGCGTACGCGCGCGCCCGCCAACGAGTAGTCCCGGTGAGCGACCGCATTGACAAGCGCTTCGAATGTCGCTCTGTCGCTGAACTGCGGGTGTTCAGCCCGCGCGGTTGACTTTGTCGCGCGCACGAGCATGTTCCGTAGTACGAAATGCAACGCTTCAGCGACCTGTTCGTCGAGCGGCCCGCCGATATCGCGCGCATCCGTATGGTAGTCGATGTCTGTGCGCTCTCCTGCGTAGCTGACTGCCTGTATATGCGCATGTGGCAGCCACCGTTGCGGCTCCCGTGTACACAGAAGAACCCCGGCCAGCGTAAGCCGCGAAACGCCCTGATCATCGTCTGCTACCACGCGGAGCTTGCGTGCATGCTCCTCGGTGACGCCTTCATCGGCGAGTTTTTCTCGCAGGAAGCGACGGGTCAGCGCGTAATCCAGATCGCCTGTTGTCGTATTGGGCACTACCGACTCGTCGAAGCGAATTATCCGGCTCTGGCTGCGTTGCTCAAAAAGGCGCGACAGAACCTCCGGGGACATTTCGCGCTTCGAGCTGCCGAGGCGGCGAAAGTATCCGCCCGGGCTTCGGTGCACGAAGAGGCTGCGGGAAATCTCGATACGAATGACGGGTACAGCCCCGCCGGCCGTGCCCTGCAAGTCCAACTTGTAGATATCGGCGTCCAGCGAAGGCGTGACGGAATCGTCGCAGATCTCACGAACCCAACCTTCCACTACGTCGAGGCTGTCGAGTGGAATGCCCGTAACCTTTCGAGTCTTGTCATCCACCCCGAGGATTACGGTGCCGCCTCTCGTGTTGGCGAAGGCCGCCAGCTCATCCGCAAAATCCTTTCGGCTCAGGTTCTTGACTCGGCCTCCGGCCACCTCGACGCTCTTGAGCTCCAGGGCCGCGTCCTCGCCGAGCAGGATGCGCCTGGCCAAGTCTTCGCTTCGATTCACGGTCTCGGCCTTCCGTTCAACAATTCATGCGTCTGGTTTCGGCCTACGTCCACCCTCCGAGCCGCTGTCGGCATTGTACCACAGGGGACCGGATGGCGGCTCGCGGATCGGCTCATGGACATTCGAGCGCCGGGATCTTTCATCGCAACCGCTCCCTCGTCGACATCCTCCATGCACTCACGGTGCTGGTCGTGAGCCGGGACTCAGAGCGCGAGGTCGATCTCGCGGGGGTCGCGTACATAGTACTCCAGGTGATACTCGGTTCCGAGACCGGCGATCCATTCGTAGTCTCACGCGGCGCGACGAACAAGCTGAGACTTCGCGAGCAGACACGAAGGGAAGACACGTATTCTGGATGAATTCGTAGTGGTGGCGGGCTGTCACTGGAAGCGCGCGATTCCATTGCTGCGAGTCGGCTGGACGTTGTGTCCACCGGCGGCCTCCCGGGCTGGCCAGCAGCCTTGCGACGATGCGGCGCGCGAGGCTCTGGTTGGATTGTGGGGACCGGGTCGAACCGCCCATGCAGAGATCAAGCACCGCATCAACGTCGTCGGCATCTTTCCCAACGAAGACGCGATCACTGGCCTCGTCGGCGCCGTCGCTCTTGAGCATAACGAATGGCGGTCTGCACCGACGGTGTATAGCATCATCTACATTGAGTTACGGTTGCAGATCGTTCGAACGCATCTGGATCCACTCTTGCCGCCGCGATCCGAATCGCGTAATCCTGCGTTCGGGGCCAATCCAACATCGACCGCAGCCGCATGGGAGGGCGAACGCCATGGCGCGGTACGTTTTTGTGACCGGCGGTGTCGTTTCCTCCCTTGGAAAGGGCTTGGCCTGCGCCAGCATCGGGGCGCTACTCAAGGCCCGGGGATACTCCGTGCGCCTCCGTAAGCTCGATCCCTACCTGAATGTCGACCCCGGCACGATGAGCCCCTACGAGCATGGTGAAGTCTTCGTCACCGACGACGCTGCCGAAACCGACCTCGACCTCGGCCACTACGAGCGCTTCACCGGCGTGCCGACTCGCGCATCCGACTCGGTGTCCGCAGGCCGGATATACCAGCGCGTGCTGGAAAAGGAGCGCCGTGGGGAATTCCTCGGCAAGACCATCCAGGTCATTCCCCATGTTACCAATGAAATCAAGGAGTTCCTGCGCCACGACCCGGACGGGACTGACTTCATGCTCTGCGAGATCGGCGGCACGGTCGGAGATATCGAGGGCCTGCCGTTCTTCGAGGCGATCCGTCAATTCCGGCAGGAGCAGCCGCCAGGAGATGTGGTCTTCGTCCACCTTACCCTGCTGCCGTTTCTGGACAGCTCGGGTGAACTGAAGACGAAGCCGGTGCAGCACTCCGTGAAGGAACTGCGTTCGATCGGCATCCAGCCGGACGTACTGCTTTGCCGTATCGGAAGTCACGAGCTTGGAGAAAACGAGCGCCGAAAAATTGCGCTTTTTTGCAACCTCCGGCCAGAAGCCGTGATCGCAGCGCCGGACCTCCAGAGCACGTACCAGATTCCGCTCGCCTACCATGACCAGGGGCTGGACCGGGAAATCCTTCGCAGTTTCGGCATCGCCGATGACCTGGCGCCCTGCCTCGACGATTGGCGGCGCATCGCACAAGCCGTGCTCCACCCTGAACGGCGCGTCCATATCGGCGTCATCGGCAAGTACACGGCATACGAAGATGCGTACAAATCCCTGGGCGAAGCTCTGATTCATGGCGGAATCCCGAACGGCGTCCGCGTCCAGTCGCACTGGATTGGCGCCGAGGAACTCATCGACAACGATTCCGTCGCCATGGCGCTGGGAAGGATGGACGGCATCCTGGTACCGGGCGGTTTCGGCGCGCGCGGCATTGACGGAATGATCCGGGCAACCCGGTTCGCCCGGGAAAAGGGCTTTCCGTTCCTGGGCATCTGCCTTGGGATGCAGGTCGCAATCATCGAAGCCGCACGCAGTCTCGCGGGAATCAAGCATGCCTGGTCGGAGGAGTTCGAAGCGGAGGCTCCCTGCGGTACAGGCTCGATCGAGGCCGTCGTGTACCACATGCGCAACTGGATGCAGGGAGGCCGAAAGGTCACCCGGGGAGCCGGAGACGACAAGGGCGGGACGATGAGGCTTGGAGCCTACGAGGCCAGGCTCGCGCCAGACTCGCTCGCGGCCTCCGTCTACAACGGCACGGAAATCTCCGAGCGGCACCGCCACCGTTTCGAGGTGAATATCGAATACTGCGAGGCGCTGGAAGCTGTCGGGCTCCGTTTCACCGGCTTCTCCCCGGACGGAACCCTGCCGGAGATCGTCGAGATCCCGGAGCATCCCTGGTTCGTGGGTGTTCAGTTCCATCCGGAGTTGAAATCCAGGCCATTCGAGCCGCATCCACTGTTCGAGAGCTTCATTGCCGCCGCTGCCAACCACAATCGCCTGGTTTAGGCGGACCGATCCGGATCAGCCGGCAGCCCCGAGCAGGAATTCGGCCAGTTCTCCGTATCCGGTGAAACGCCTCTCGAAGCGGAGCCCCAACCGCGCGGCAGCCACCTCCGCGGCGGTGTCCAATTCCGGATTCTCAGTCTGGGCGAGATAGACGACCCGGTCGTAATTGCCGAAATACATGTCCCGAAGCTCGGGATGGCGGTCGAGGCCGAGGCCCTTCCACACCACCGAATCAAATTGGCGCACAAGAAAGTCCGTAAGGAAGAACGCGCCCATCTCCTCCTCTGCGCGACTGGCAAACTGCTCGACGCCATCGTAGAACGCGTAGCAATGCGGACCGGCCATGCGCTCGACGCCCTCCTCCTCGCATACGCGGTCGATGCGGCCGCCCGTTCCGCAATCGGCGTACGCCACGGTTATTCGCTCGTGGCCCTCCGCTCGCGCCTGCCGGATTCTGGCCCTGAGCGCATCCGGAATACGCTCCGGCCGGTTGTGCAACTGGGCGGGCAGGCAAGCGAGCGAGACATGGTCCATTCGGTTGAGCCGGAGGACAGCGAGGATTTCCCGCGCCAGCGCGCCGCAACCGATCACAAGCAGGCTTGCGGGCAGAAGAGCGGGAATCTCGGCTCCGTGCACTGCGAGCGCGCCATCGTCCGGAACACTGGCCGGCACGCATTCCGCGCCAGGAGCGATGCGCTCCGCCCCCGATCGAGATTCGTGCTGAGATTTCCGCCTTGCGCTCATTGCCCCCTCTCGCGTCGGTGGGACTGCGCGCGACTTGATGCCGCGACTGGACTCGTAGCGAATGATAGCCGCCGCGACAGGGACGGGGTTCGCCGCCCAGGCCGGAATCGCCCGTGTCGCAATCCGTCCGTCACGTCCATAGAATCATTGCACCGATTCCCTCGACAGCCTGTGGCCGGCGTTCGCGAATGAGCGCGAACGAATCTGGCAGGCGCCAAGCCGGAGAACGACCGTGAATCTCCCTCCCGCCCGCGCCATTCTTCGCGTTCCGCTGCCGGTACCGGGCAAGCCCGCCCTTCTGCACGTGCTCGCGCTACTCCTGATTGCCATGCTGACCGCTCCGGCGGCGTTGGCGGAAATCTCCAGAGGCCTCGCCGCCGAAGGCTGGGAGGAGATCACCTTCAAGGGCTACATCGAGAACGAGTGGAGCGACATCGAGGGCGGCGTGCGCGTGGTCTCCGATGGCGGCATTTCGATCATCTTCCGCCGACTGGACGCCGATCTCGCAAATACCCCGATCCTCACCTGGCGCTGGCGGATCGACAATGCCCCCGTGCCGACCGACCTTTCCAAGCGCTCCGGCGAGGACCGGGCGCTCTCGCTCTATGTCGGGTTTCCTCACGAGCCAGACCGGGCAACCCTCGGGGAGAGCCTGCGCTACAACGTGGTGCGGATCGCGCAGGGCGCAGGGACCCCGGGACGGATCCTGAGCTTTGCCTGGGGTGGCATGCGGCCCCGGGGCAGCCTTCTCAAGCGGAACGGCACCGGTGCGCTCCAAATCCTCCGCACGCCGGGAGACGCGGTGGATGTGTGGCTTGAGGAGCGCGTGGATGTGTTCGGGGTGTTCCGGGAAGCGTTTGGATGGGAACCGCCGAACCCGACCCATATCGGCATAACCTCGGACAGCGATGATACGGGTCGGGCAATCGACGCCATGGTGGTCGATATCGAATACATAGCGCGCTGACTCCTGGTCCCTTCTGCCTGCGTCCCGCAGCCCGCTACGCTGCGGCCTGGTTGTGCCGCCTCTCGGCGACGAATTGCTTGGCGGTTTCGACGGCAACAGCCGCATCGCGGCAATAGGCGTCCGCTCCCACGGCCTTCCCGAACTCCTCGTTCAAAGGCGCGCCACCCACCAGGACCACCAACTCGTCCCGCATTCCCTTCTCCACCAGCGTGTCAATGACAACTTTCATGTACGGCATGGTTGTGGTCAGCAGCGCGGACATGCCGAGGATGTCCGGCTGATGCTCGTCAATCGCTTCGAGATAGTTTTCCACGGCGTTGTTGATCCCAATGTCGAAGACATCGAATCCAGCGCCCTCCAACATCATGGAGACGAGATTCTTGCCAATATCGTGGATGTCCCCCTTCACGGTCCCGATCACCATCGAACCCATCTTGGGCGCGCCGGTTTCCGCGAGAAGCGGCCGCAGGATTGACATTCCTCCCTTCATGGAGTTGGCTGCCAGTAGCACTTCCGGGACAAACAGGATCCCGTCGCGGAAATCGATCCCGACGATCCGCATGCCTTCGACCAGTGCCTTGGTCAGGACATCGTAGGGCATCCATCCACGCTCCAGAAGGATATTAACCCCTTCGACGACCTCGTCCTTCATTCCGTCATACAGATCGTCATGCATCTGCTGCACGAGTTCCTCGTCATCGAGTTCCCGAAGAATGATGTCGTCTTCGTCTTCCATGGTCATCACCTCCATCCGCTACGTGCGCCGAGCGAAAGTGGGGCCGCATCTTACCTTGATTGCGTCGGTTTCGCGAGGGGGCAGGCCGCCCCAAAAGGCGTCCCTTCCCCGCTCCGATTCGCTGGCTGCGAGAATCGCGCCCGCTCAGGAGTCCCCTTCCTGGCGGCTCCGCCGCCGCCGTCCCGTCCGGCGCCGGACATCCGCGCCCGGCGCCCGGACCTGGGCAAACTGCCCCGTCGCCGCGATGATTTCGTCACGGTCGGGCACCGGTCCCTGGGGACACCGGTCCAGCGCCGAGCGCATAGCGCGCAGATGCGCAAACGAAGTTCCGCAGCATCCACCGACAATCCGGGCGCCGGCATCCCGCGCAAGGCACGCGTAACGCGCCATGAGTTCGGGCGTGCCGTCATAGACAATCTCGTCCCCCGCGAATTTCGGAATGCCCGCGTTGGCCTTCGCGATAAGCGGCAGCCCGGGAGACGCCTCCCGAAATTCGAGCAGGGTCGCGAGCAGGTCAGAGGCGCCGGTGCCGCAATTGGCTCCGATTGCGAGCGGCGGATGCGGCAGCCGGTGGGCGAGATCGGCAAAGGCCGCAGCAGTAAGCCCCATCATCGTCCGGCCTGCCGTATCAAAGCTCAGCGTGATTGCATACGGCGCTCCGGCGCGACGCGCAGCCTCGGCGAACGCGCAGGCCTCCTCTCCAGAGGAGATTGTTTCTCCCCACAACAGGTCCGCGCCGCCAGCGATCAAACCGCGCGCCTGCTCCTCGTACGCGTCGGCCGCCGCTTCGAGCGTCAAATCGCCCGCAGGCTCCAGGATGCTGCCTGTCGGTCCCATGGAGCCGGCCACCACCACCTTGCGGCCCGCCGCGTCCGCCTCGGCGCGAGCGAGGCCGGCCGCCGCGCGGGCAATGGCGAATGCATCGCCACCGCGGCCATGCATTTCCAGCCGGTAACGGTTGGCGCCGAAGCTGTTCGTGAGCAGGATGTCCGCCCCCGCGGCAACAAACCCTGCATGCAGCGCGGCAACGCGCTCCGGCTCCGCCTCGTTCCAAATCTCGGGCGCCTCGCCTGCGGGCAACCCCATCGAAAAAAGCATCGTGCCGATTGCACCATCGGCCAGAAGGACTCCTCGTGCTTCAAGCAACTCGCAAAGCAGGCTCGCCACTACGCAACCCTCGGACCGATGGCGCCGGCTCAGGCGGCTGCCTGCGCGATTGAGCGGATTTGCTTCACCATCGCCTGCAGCCCATTGCTTCGCTGCCGGCTGATATGAGAGGCAAGATCCAGCCTGCCCAACGCCCCAACCACATCGATCCGCGGAACTTCCGCCACCGTCCGGCCGGAGTAGAGGGCGCGCAGGATTGCGATCAGTCCGCGTGTGATGTGTGCATCACTGTCACCTTCGAAATAGAGGCGTGCGTCGTCCCCATTCCGCTCCACCCGCGGCACCAGCCAAACCTGGCTTACGCATCCGTCAACCTTGTTCGCGTCAACGCGATCGGTCGGACCCAGGGGTGGCAATTCCCGGCCGAGTTCGATGATGTAGCGGTATCGATCTTCCCAGTCGTCGAGAAACTCGAAACTATCCACGATTTCAGCGAACTCCGGCGAGTCGATTTCGACCATTCCGCCTAGCCCTCCAGCGCAGCGGCAGGCAACTCCACGGGAACAACCCGGCGCTTCGCAACCGCAACTGCCACTTCGCCCCGGCAAAGCCGGAGCAACTCATCGCCGAATACTTCCCGCCGCCACCCTCGCAACAAGGGCACATCGGCGCTGAAGTCCATGGCCATCCTCTCGATGTCCTCCGCCGTGGCCACAATCGATTCCGCGATCCCATGCTCCGCAGCAAGCGCCTTCAGCAGAACCTTGAGGAGCGATGCCAGAGCAGACTGCGACTCCGAGACCCGCACCGCGCCGTCCAGAGAGGGCAACTCTTTCTCTGAACACGCAAGGCCGCGGCCCACTGCTTCCAATATAACGTCACCGTCCCGTTCAAGCCGCCGGCTCTTGCGCTGCATCGATCGGAGCGATGCGAGGTCCTGCATTCTTTCAGGCGCCAACTTGGCGATTTCAACCAGCACGGCGTCTCCCAACACATGTTGTCGTGGAATGTCGCGCCTTTGCGCCTCGCGCTCCCGCCAGGCCGCAACCTCCCGGAGGATCGCAAGGAATCTCGGATCCCGGGACCGCGAGCGGAGGCGCAGCCACGCGCGCCCGGGATCGTTCTGATACCGCTCCGGCAGCGAGACCGAACGAAGCTCCTCTGCCACCCAGGCTATTCGGCCATTGCGCTTCAGGCACCGCCGGACGGACCGGTAGACCGCAGGGAGGTAAAGCACGTCGTCGAGAGCGTACTGGATCTGGCGCGACGCCAAGGGCCGTCTGTGCCAGTCGGTCACCCGCAAGCCCTTGTCGATGGAGCGCTGCGCAATGCTGCGGACGAGCGCCTGATACCCGACCTGCTGCCCGTAGCCGCAAAATGCCGCGCCGACTTGGGTATCGAATACCGGCGCTGGCACGCCATTCCCGAAATGGCTGAATATTTCGAAGTCCTGAGAACCAGAGTGGAACACTTTCAGCACTTGGGCGTCGTCCATCAGGCCAAAAAGGGGTGACAGGTCGATCCCGTCTGCCAGCGGGTCCACCAGGGCCGCGTCAGACGACTCGCCGCTCGGCGCGCCAAGTTGCACGAGGCAGAGAATCGGCCAATACGTGCGCTCACGGACGAACTCCGTGTCAACGCACACGAACTCCTCCCGGGCCAGCACCTCGCACTGCTCCTTCAGTTCGCCTGTCGTCCGAATAATTCGCGCCGTACCGCTCATGCGTGCTCCCGCCGATCCTTCCGCCAGCCGCCGCCTGGCCGACGCCTCTGGGCCGTGCCCCCGGTCAAGACGCCGCAAAAGGCGACGGCTCGTCCGTGTACGCCGATGCGAGGGGGGACTGCGCCATGATACCGGAGTCGCGGGGCAACGCGTCATGGCTGCAGGATCTTCCGCGATCCGCATCGGAGGCCGGGGCGCTGTCCTGCGCGCCGCCGAGCAATCCCCATGGCGCCGTCGCCGCGGGACGCTGCCGCCGCTATAGTATTCCACAGTCGGCCCTCTCCGCGTAGAGTAGCCCGCAACCTCCGGCGAGTCCGATGCTCCTGCAGCGCGCCGGGCAACGCCGCCTCCCCCACCATCCTGAACGCCGGGAATCCACGACATGCACGCCTATCGCACCCACCACTGCGACGCCCTCCGCAAGACGGATGCGGGTCACTCCGTTCGACTCGCTGGCTGGGTGCACCGGGTACGCGACCATGGCGGACTGCTGTTCGTGGATCTCCGCGACCATTACGGCATGACGCAAATTGTTGCCGATCCGGACTCGCCCGCCTTCGCGATTGTCGAGGGGCTGCGCCCGGAGACGGTTATCCGCGTTGACGGGAATGTGCGCGCCCGGAACCAAGAAACCGTCAACACCGACATTGCCACCGGTGAAGTCGAGGTGTTCTGCAGGGATCTGGAAATTCTCGGGCCAGCCGACGACTTGCCGGTTCCGGTGTTCGGCGAGCCCGATTATCCGGAGGACCTCCGCCTGCAATACCGGTTTCTCGACCTCCGGCGGCCTACGCTCCATTCCCGCATTGCGCTTCGGTCCCGGGTGATCTCATCCATTCGCCGCCGCATGGAATCCGCGGGTTTCCTGGAGTTCCAGACACCAATCCTGACCGCCTCAAGTCCGGAGGGCGCCCGAGACTTCCTGGTTCCGTCGCGCCTGCATCCCGGCAAGTTCTATGCCCTCCCCCAGGCGCCACAGCAGTACAAGCAGCTCACCATGATCGCGGGCTTCGACCGCTACTTCCAAATCGCGCCTTGCTTCCGCGACGAGGATGCCCGGGCCGACCGTTCTCCCGGAGAGTTCTACCAGCTCGACATCGAAATGGCATTTGTCGAACAGAACGATGTCTTCGATACCGTTGAACCGGTGCTCCGGGAGCTGTTCCTGGAGTTCGGTGGCGGCCAGGCTGTCAGCGATCCCTTCCCCCGCATCCCGTGGCGGGAGGCCATGCTCCGTTACGGAACCGACAAGCCGGACCTCCGCAATCCAATTCTCATGGAGCGTGTCTCGGAGCACTTCGCGGGCGGCGGATTCAAGATTTTCTCGAACATCCTGGAGAGCGACCCCCAAGCGGAAATTCGCGCCATCCCGGCGCCGGGAGGCGGCTCACGCGCCTTTTGCGACCGCATGAATTCCTGGGCGCAGCGTGCGGGACAACCGGGGCTGGCCTACATCCTCTTCCGCAGCGAGGATGGCGCAACCCGTGGCGCCGGCCCGGTGGCGCGCAACCTTGGGGAGGAGCGCACCGAAACCCTCCGCGCTTCCCTCGGACTCAGTGCTGGCGATTCGGTGTTCTTCACCGCGGGCAAGCCCCGCGACCTGGAACCCTTCGCCGCGACCGCTCGACAGGAGATCGGACGCAAGCTGGACCTAATCGACGAGCACCGCTTCGCGTTTTGCTGGATCGTTGACTTTCCCATGTTCGAGCGTGGCGAGGATGGCCGGATCGGCTTCTCGCACAATCCGTTCTCGATGCCGCAGGGCGGCTTGGATGCGTTCGATTCACGAGACCCGCTCGAGATTTTCGGCTGGCAGTACGACATCGTTTGCAATGGTGTCGAGCTCTCTTCCGGGGCCATCCGGTGCCACCGCCTGGACATTCTGTACCGGAGCTTCGAGACCGCAGGCTACGCGCGGGAGGATGTGGACCGCGAGTTCTCCGGCATGGTGAACGCGCTCCGTTTCGGTGCGCCTCCCCACGGCGGCATCGCGCCCGGCATCGACCGGATCGTCATGCTTCTCGCGGGCGCGGGAAATTTGCGCGAAGTCGTCCTTTTCCCGATGAGCCAAAGGGCCGAGGAACGCATGCTCGGAGCGCCGTCCGCGGTAATGGAGAGCCAGTTGCGGGAATTGGGTTTGCGGAGAAGCGCACCGTAACCGGATTCGCCGGCGCATGGGGACAACTCCCCGGGCAGGCGGGACTCCCCGCCACCCGAAATGGCGCAGCTGGCTAGCGCAGTCCGGGATGCAACCTGGCAGCGCCGGTAGCTGCACCCGCATGCCGGCAGCCTGAACCCGCAGGTTGCGGTCAACCGCCTGCCACTCTCATCGCTGCCCGGGAGCCGGCGCATCGGCACCTCGGTCCATCGAACAGTTCACGCCATGACCAGGGGCTGAGGCGCAGCCACGGCAGCCGTCGGAGGCGCTCCGACGCGCCATCCGCGGCGCTCTTGCGAAACGACGCGGCATCTGGCGCCACGATCAGAACTTGGCTGCAGCAAGGTTCCTCATCTCGTTCGCCTCGCAGGCGCCCCGGTGTCTCGGGGCTGTCGCGGCGACGCGGCGACGCGGAAGCCTTGAGCAGGCGGAACCCCGAAGATCGGATGCCGCCAATTGCGGGAGTGGGGACTCGAATTCCCGTGCAACGATCCGCCGCCCAAGCGGCCCTTTCGCGTCTCGATTCGCCCTGCAGGAAACCGGTCGACGACGTGAGGAAGCCTGCGAGAACCTGTCGGCGCGATTGCGCTCTTGGGAGGATGTGAGAACCCGGGAATGCTTGAACCGAGGTCGATGAGCGCCACCGAGTGGAGGCTTCTTCCCGTCCTCTCGGTACTGTGGGGGTGCGTTCTTCGTTGTCGGGATCGCGCTTGCCGAATCCCCGCCACTGACGATCGTCCTGGCCCGAGTGGGGTTCGCGGCGGCAATACTGCTCGCACTGTTCCGCTTCCAGGGGCACTCGCTCCCGCGCAGCCTGCACGCCTGGACGCCCTTCCTGGTCATGGGGCTGCTCAACAATGTGCTCCCGTTCAGATTTGTGAACGCCAGACAGACCATGGTCCGTGGCGGCCTGGCCTCGATCATCAACGGGCCCACCGGGCCCTCTACGACATGGAGCTGATGGTCCGGTTGCCGCTGCCGGGGCAGCGGCATTCGCTGTCGGACCGGGCGCGGGAGCATGCACTGCAGGTGCGGCTGGACTTCATGCTGTTCTGCGGCAGTTCGACGCTGGATCACTGTAAGCGACTATTTCTCCCCCTGCTTTCGGTGAGTTGCGGAGTGCACCATCTTCTGGGAAGGCATTTGCATTCCGGGAGGTTGTCATGCTTGGGGTTGGCGATGGTTCTGCTGTGTACCTTGCGTTGCATCCGGTTGATTTCCGCCGCGGGATCGCGGCGCTAAGCAGCTACGCGCGGGAGCATCTTGGTGTTGCACCGGATTCGGGGGTCGTGCTGGTGTTCCGCTCGCGGCGTCCGGGGCGGGTGAAGGTACTGTTCCACGACGGCAGCGGGATGGTGCTGGTTGCGAAGTGGCCGGATCGGGGTTCGTTCCGCTGGCCGCCGGTGTCGGAGGGTCTTTTGCGGCTTTCGCGAGTAGAGTTCTCGGCGCTGTTCGATGTCTGTGACTGGCGGGGCCTCAAGGCCCCTCGGCGTGCGGTTCGGGGCTGAGGATTGTTCCGCAGATGGCGAGGCATTGATCCCCCGGCGGTTTGAAGGGCTGCCATGGCATGAGGCTTTCGACATCCTTGCACCCGTCGCGGATTTGAACCAGGACATGGGTGAGCCATGCTTCCGGGTCGACGTTGTTGAGGCGGCATGTTGTGATCAGGGTGTTGGCACGAGCCCAGATGTCGATGGCATTCTCGGATCCGGCGAACAGGGAGTTGCGCATGGTGAGCTTGACGGGTCGGTGGGCGTTTTCGCCGCGATTGGAGTGCAGGTCGAGGCGGCCGTCGTCGAGCAGGCGGATGAAGCCCGGCCAGACGCCGTCGGCGAGGCCGTATCGGATGGCGGCGGCCTCCGCCGAGACTTCGGGCAGGCGGCTGGCGGCGGCCTCGAGGAACGCCTTCCATTGTTCGAAGGCGGGCTTCAACTCGAGCTGCCGCACGCGGAGGCGCTCATCGGGATGCTTGAACAGGATGGGCTTCTCGATGGCGAACAGCTTGCCGATCCGCGCAAGGGCCTCATTGCGGAAGCGGGATTCCGTCAGATAGTGGAACTTGCGTCTCCAATGCGTCATACAAAACTGAAGGAAGACGGGTCCGGCGGGCCGCGCGGGGTCGGCGAGGATGTTGTATGCGGCGTAGCGATCGACCTGGGCGAGGCCGGCGAAGTCCCGCAGCATGGCTTCCGGGATGGCCTTTCCGCGCCCCGGGCCGGACCAGAAGAGCGCCGCGGGCGGCGCCGGCCCGGCGAAGGTGCGGTCGTCGCGCAGCGCGGCCCAGAGGTAGCCGGTCCGGGCCTTTCCGAAGCCCGGTTCGAGGAACTTGACCGTTGTCTCGTCGAGGAACAGCCGGTCGGCGCTGAGGACATGCGCCTTGATGGCGTCATAGAGCGGCTGCAGGATCT
Organism: Rhodobacterales bacterium; assembly: GCA_965222665.1. Classification (GTDB taxonomy): domain Bacteria; phylum Pseudomonadota; class Alphaproteobacteria; order Rhodobacterales; family CAZPXZ01; genus CAZPXZ01. The sequence goes on along the minus strand of CBDCUM010000012.1, from coordinate 384,740 downwards.
CGAAGCCCCGGGCGATCCAGCTGTTGAGGGTGGCATCGCCGATGAGGATGCCGTGGCGGGCAAGCCTTTGCGACAGGCGGTAGGAGGGGAAGTGGTCCTGGAACTTTGACGCCATGGTGTGCGCCAGCAAGGCTTCCGTGGGCAGTCCGCGGGGGATCAGCCAGTCCGGTGCCGGTGCCTGCTCCGGTGCGGCGTGGCGGCACCGGGCGCAGCCGAGCACGGGACGCTCGATCACGACCCGAACGTAGCTGGCCGGGACATAATGCACCCGCTCCGCGGCCTCGGTCCGGATCGTCTTGCGCTCGCCGCCGCAGGACGGGCAGGCAGCCGCCTCCGGCTCCAGGTGTTGTTTTTCGCATTAGGTCGGAATGGCTTTCCCAGATTAATCCGATCGGAGTGGGACAAGATTTCCCACGCTCTTCCGGATTTATTGGAGCGATCGCTTTTCGTCGGGGATTTTTCTTTCCCGGCAGGCGTGTAGTGGTTCGGGGTGGCTTCCGGCCCTGCGGCATCGTTGGCGGGTTCGGTCTGGGCATCCGGCTCCCGGACCGGGATCGGTGTGTTCGGAGGGTTGCCTAAGGGTTCTGTAGAGGGTTGCGTTTGCGTGATTGCAGGACGTCGTTCCAGTCCTTTTCGCCGGTGGGTCGGATTCGCCGGATGTTTGGATTTGTGCGGATGAGACGCTCGGCGGCCTGATCTCCGGGGGGATCTGCGTCGTATCCGCATGCGATGTCCTGGAGGCGGAAGGCGGCGATCCATGTTGGCATTCGCGGCGTAAGGCCGGCGGTGGAGAGGAAGAGGTCGGTGTCCTGCATGCAGGGGAGTTCGAAGGCGGAGAGTGCGTCGAGTGCGCTTTCGACGATGAGGGCGGATTGGGGTAGCGTTCGGCGCGCGATCCAGAACCCGCCCCTGGCTTTGCGGGAACCGGGCGCCATGCCCCGGAAGGGGTGATCCGGTTGGGTGCCGAGGAGTTCGGCTCCGGCGGGCGTGCGCTCGGCATCACGGGTGATGAAGACGGCATTGGCGCGATGGTCGGCGCCGAGGATGCGCTGTCGGAAGCCTGCGTCGAGGATTGCGGGATTGAGGCTGCGGTGCCGGGAGAGGTATTCCAGCGCGGCGGGCCAGGATGCGGGATCGAGGAGCTTTCGGAACGGCTTTCCGGGGGGCTTTCCGGGGGGCGTGCCGGGGGGCGTGCTGGGGGGCGGCGCGATGTTGGCGAGGGTTTCGAGGGCCTCCAGGAAGGAGCAGTTGCTGGCATACAGGACGAGGTCGACGGCCCCACCGCCTCCCTGTCCGGTGAGATGATCGTAGAACTTGGCGCCGTTGATGCTGAGGATGGAGCCGGGGCGCTTCCAGCGCGTGTGGTCGCGGCTGTCGCGGTGGTATCCGAGGGCGGTAGCGACGCGCTCCAGGGGGATGCCCCGGAGCGCGTCGGCCCGCAGCTTGCTGCGATTCCTCACGGACCCAGCTCGGCGTTGGCGGCCTCCACATGGGCGATGTCCACGCTGTGCGCCTTGGCCGCGGTCGCGGCATGCAGCGCGTAGTGCGCGATGCGGTCGATGCGCCTTGGGATGCCGTTGCTGGCCAGGGCGACGGCCTCGACGGCGCCGGGCTCGAAGATCGGCACCTTGGCTCCGGCGAGGCGCAATCGGTGCTCGAGATAGGCGCCGACTTCCTCGCGGCTGAAGCCGCGGAGGTGGAAGCGGACCACGATGCGCTGCGCGAGGGACTCATGTGCGGACATGGCAAGCCTGCGCCGCAGTTCTGTCAGGCCGACCAGCAGCAGGCAGAGCCGCTTCTCGGAGTCCATCTGGTAGCTGGTGAGGAGCCGGAGTTCCTCGAGGATCTCGTTGCGGAGGTGGTGCGCCTCGTCGAAGATGAGCACCGGAAGCTGCTTCGATTCTGCCACCATGCGCGAGACTTCCGTGCGGATGGCGCGGTAGGCCGCGGCACGTCCGGCGAAGGCGGGCAGGCCGAACTCGCTGGCGATGGCGTTGTAGGTGTCGAGCACGCTTCCGGTGGAGAGGGACACGTAGCAGACCCGGAACAGGCCCGCGTGCAGGCCGGAGGTGGCCAGACGGCAGACGGTTGTCTTGCCGCTGCCGGCTTCTCCGGTGAGAAGGCCGATCCCGCGCAGCTCCAGCAGGTGCCTGATCCGCGACCGTGCCTCGCCCTGGGTCTGGCCTTCGAAGAGTTCGTCCGCGTGCAGCGTGCGCTCGAAGGGATAGTGCTTGAGTGCAAAGTGGTGCTTGTGCATTACTCGTCCTCCTTCTTGTCGTCGAGCGACCGGAAGGAGAGCGGCTGCGACGGTCCGTCCCGCTTCGCGCGGGCGTTCCCGTGCAGGTCGAGGGGCGTTGCAACGCCGGCCGGCTTGCCCTCGTGGATGACCTGCATCGGGCGTTCCGGAGGAGCGAGGGGATCGAAGCGGAGGACGACGCGCTGGCCGCAGAGCGCCGCGTCGACCTCGTAGAGCCGGGCGTTGAGACTCACGGTACGCGCATTGGAGACCCGCCGCGTCGCCTCGAACAGGAACAGGTCCTCGAGATCGATCTCCGGCCCGGCGTGCCGGACGCGCTCGCCGCACTGCGCCCACTTGTCCAGGGGCGACAGGTTGTCGAGCCCGCGATGCGGGGCCTGGTGATACTCCCCCTCCAGCCAGGTCCAGTACTTCCGGTTCAGCGCCTCCAGGCTGCGCTTCGCTGCGTCGTCCACCAAGGGCAGGAACTGTGATCTTGTGGTCCGAAATTTTCGCTCGATCTTGCCCTTCCCAGCCGGATGGAAGGCCCGCGCGTGGATCAAAGCGACGCCCAGCTTGGCGCATACAAGCGCCAGCCATTTCGACCGGAAGCATGCCCCCTGGTCGACATAGAGGCGCCGGGGGATGCCCCTGCGCTGAACCGCCTCCCGGAACACCTGCAGGAACGCGGACGCGTTCTCCGAGAACTGGAACGCTCCGTGAGGGACAACCCGGGTCGCGTCGTCCAGGAGTTCGAGCAAATACGTCTTCCGCATGCGCCCGCGCTCGTCGCGCACCGCAGGACCGTGCATCGCATCCGACTGCCAGAGGTCACCGGCATGGGAGAACGCCCAGCGCCGCAGATCCTTCTGCGGCCCCTGCTGTTCCCGCACCATCAGCCCCTCACGCGTAAACAGCCGGTGCAGCGTCGAGGGGGGGAGCGGGACAGCCTCCGGCACCGCACCCATCTCCCGGGCCCGCCGGATCACCTGCCGGATGCTCAACTCGGGGGTCTCCGCCTTGATCGACAGCACCGCATCGACCGCATCCGGCGGCATCCGCCGCGGCTTCGCCCCGTCGCGGCGGCTCTTCGGCAGCAGCCCATCGAAGCCCCGCGAGCGATACAGCCGGAGCCAGTCGTAGATCGTCCCTTCCGCGACACGCATCCGGCTGCTGCCCGGGATGTCCCACACCTTCGCCGCCTGCACACGGATCCGCGAAGCGGTCCGTTCCGACGGTTCGTTCAAAACCGGTGCCAGAACCTCGAACCGGAACAGCGCTACCGCCTTCCGGTGCTCTTCCATCACGTCACCCATCGATGATTCCCCTTTCCCTCTGCTTGCTTCACGGACCCGGCGCGGCCCGCAACAGCATCATCGGAGAAAGGAGGCAGCCCGAGCAGAGCCATCTTCTGTTGGCGGACCCGTTTGCGATCCAGCACGTCGCCGACGCAAATCAAATCCGACCGGATAGGGGATGAGGGCAAGCCGCAAAGAGCCGAGCCGGCGCAGCTCAAGCAGCGCCACCGGAGCATCCAGCCGGTCCCGAAAGGCGCCGATCAGCAGCACAAGCCCCGCCAGCAGAACCGGCTCCAGCCCCAGGAAAAGCGAAAGGCTCGCCCGAACCAGCAACACACGCCGTCGAACCCAGCGCCGCGCGCTGCTGAAGTCAGCCGCTTCCCCACGCCACTTGCGTGCTGCCGCGCTGATGCCATGCCGCTCGGCAAACGCGACAACCTCCTCCGCAGACGCAAGCGAACCCGGAAGACGCGCCGAAAGACAGTCCGGCAAAGCGCTGAATGTCATCCTGCAGTCTCGACAGTACCAGCGCGAAATCCGGGTCCCAACTGGCGTCTTGCGTCCGTAGGTCCCGTGCCGCCGCAGCCCGCAACCAGCATCGCGTCCCCGACAGCACCGCGGGGGACTTGCATCCCGCCACGCCTGCCTGCTACCGTACTCTCCGGCGGTCAAACCGGTCTCGAAACGGAATTGCAATGGCCGTCCACGGCCCGGCGATTGATGGTCGCGCGGGCCGAACCCCTCTCGGAAACAAGAACCCCGGACGCCGCAACTCCCTGCCCGGAAACCCGCCGCCCGCTACCAGACTACAACGAACCCGCCTCCCAGAAAGCAGCCTCCTCGGAATCCGCCTCCTCGGAATCCGCCTCCTCGGAATCCGCCTCCTCGGAATCCGCCTCCTCGGAAACGGCCTGCTTGGAAAAGAAGCCCACAGAACCGTACCGGATTAATCCCTGTCCACTAAAATCCGTAACCGGAATAGCCCGGTACAAAAGGGCCTACTTCGGCCGAGATATTCAGGGAAACAACACCAGGTGGCAGGTGATCGTGGGAACGTCCTTGCCGATCTTCCGGCCGCCCGTCGCTCCCCGGGCAATGGCATTCGTCTAGGGCGTTCTGCTTCGTGGCCCACCGGGTGCATTGAACTAATATATTGCGGTTATTTGTCTTTTCTCCACTGTTGGTGCGGTCATGCCCGGGGGGGTTGACTTACCGGCTCGTTCCTTGCATAGTGCCGCTTGGATTGCCCACTGCGGAGAGGTGTTTGGATGGACCCCCGAATCGAGGCGCTGCGGTCGACGACGTTTTTCGGTCGTCGTCTGACCCGGCAGCAGATTTCCGAGATCCAGACGACGGTTGCAGCGTTTCCGTCGCTGAGCCGGCACGAGCTTGGGCAGACGGTTTGCGAGCAGCTGGGCTGGCGCACGGGAACGGGCACGAACCGGATCCAGCTCTGCCAACGGCTTCTGGAGGAACTGGAGCGGCTGGGCCTCCTGGTGTTGCCGGCGAAGGATGCGTCCTATGCGCGGGGTCCGCGCAAGCCGATTGAGAAGAGCCAGCGGACGGAGAAGCAGCCGGCGATTGCGGAGCCACTGGGGGAACTTCTGCCATTGCAGCTTCGCCTCGTGCTGGACGAGGACGAGGTCTCGGAGTGGAACGAGTTTGTCGACCGCTGGCACTATGCCGGTTTCCGCCACCCGCTCGGTCCGCGGCTGCGCTATTTCGTGGAGGACCGGCACGGGCGCAAGCTGGGTTGCCTGCAGTTCTCGCAGGCGGTGGTCTCGCTGCCCTGCCGGGACGCGTGGGTCGGCTGGCCGGAGGACGGGTGGAAGGCGCATCTGGAGCGGGTGGTGGGCAACACGCGGTTTCTGCTGTTTCCGTGGGTCGAGGTCCGGAACCTGGCTTCCAAGGTGCTGTCGATGGCGGTGCGGCGGCTGGCTGATGACTGGGAGCAACAGCACGGCTGCCGTCCGGTATTGGTAGAGACATTTGTCGATTCGAGCCGCTTCGATGGCGCCTGCTACCGGGCGGCGAACTGGCTCGATCTCGGCGAGACCCGGGGCGGCAAGGGGAAAGCGCCCAAACGGGTCTACGTCTATCCGCTGGCCGAGGACTTCCGGGAGGTTCTCCTGCATGGCCCGCAACGCACTGCGCCGCGGCGCAAGGCGACGCCGCGGGCGGCACCGGCGCTGGCCGCAGACGACCCCTTCCTGCTCGCCTGGCAGGAACTCGTCGGCGCGGCAACCGCGGCTGCAACGGCCCACGACCGTGTCTGGCAACTTCGGCGGCGGGTCATCAACACCCTGCTGGTGGTGCTCTTCGTCTATCGGCTGATGTTCTCGGGCAACGGCTACACGGCAACCCTCGCCGCGCTTTGGCAGCAATGCCAGGCCTGCGGCATTCCGCTGCCGCAGGCTGAACCCGTTGCCGCGTCGAGCATGAGCGCCGCCCGGGCGAAGGTCGACGAAGCCATCTTCAAGAGCCTGCACGCCGAGATCCTCAAGCGTGCCGGGAGTTCGCAGTGGAAGGGGCACAGGGTCTTCGCGGTCGACGGCTCGAAGATCAACCTGCCGCGCCCGCTGCTCCGCGCCGGCTACCGCCTGCCCCAGGAACGAGCCCACTACCCGCAAGGCTTGCTGAGTTGCCTCTACGAACTGACCCCGAAACTTCCCATCGACTTCGACCTGCATGCCCACGGCGATGAGCGCGCCGCCGCGCTCGCCCATCTCCCCGCCTTGGCCGTCGGAGACGTGGTCGTCTACGACCGAGGCTACTACTCCTACCGAGTGCTGCTGGCGCATGCGGAGCGGGGCGTGCATCCGCTGTTCCGTCTGCAGAGAAATGCTGGAACCGCGTTCGACGACTTCATCGCGGGAAGCGAGCAGGATGAGTTCATCACCATCACCCCGGGGCCCGACACGCTTCGCCGTCTGGGCCGGAAAGACCCCGAGGCCGAACCCAGGCCCATCCCACTGCGACTCGTCAAATACGTCCACGGCGGAACCGAGTTCTACCTCGCAACCACCCTTCTCGACCGAAGCCGGTACCCGGTCCAGGACCTCGCCGACCTCTACCATGACCGCTGGGGCATCGAGGAGTTGTACAAAACTTCAAAGCTCGGCTTCGAACTGGAGAACTTCCACAGCCGATCCGAACGCGGCGTGAAGCAGGAGATCTTCGCCCACTTCAACCTCATCGCCATGACCAGGCTGTTCACCAACTTCGGCGACGCCATGCACAACTCACAATCGCCCCCGGATCCCCTGCCGGAGAGCCAGGCAAACTTCAAGGCCGCCTTGTTCGCCGTCGCCCGAAACCTCGAAGGCCTCATCCTGCGGCAGGCGGCCATGATGCACAACGCAGTGCATCAGGTCCTCGCCTGTGTCGAAACCGCAAGGCAGCGCCTGCGTCCAAATCGATCCTATCCACGACGCTCCCGAAAACCCCTCGGCAAATGGCAGAAGGGACGAGACTCCGCAGCTGCAGTCTGAGTGCCAGAGCAACCGTCCCACCCAATACGGGCCTGGCAGAACTGCGATTCCTTAAGCGAATGCCAAAATTTCCCTAAGCGAATGCCATTGGCTCCCCGGGGGCGGCCACGCTTGCGTGGCCGCGGTGCCGCGCGCTCCTCGGGAAGGGGATCCACGGCTTCGCCATTCGCCGCGCCGCCGCCCGCCAGTCCTCCGGTCGGATCATCGTCCCAGATAAAGGCAGGACAATCCAGCTCCACCTCCGACACAACCGTCTCGGCCGAACCCCCCAGGCGCTCCGACGACGAACTGAACAGCATCCCCGCAAACCGACGCGCGGTGCGCACGGCCGTCTGGAATCGCTCCAGCAACTCGTCCAGAGTAGACCTGACCTTCTTCAGTTCCCGGCGCAACTGCGCATTCTCCGACTCCAGCCGCGCCTTGCCGCGATCCGATCGCGCAAGCGCGTCCTGCAGTGCCTCCGTCTCCCCCATCCAGTGTTCGCGGTGCTCCAGCAGCCGTGCGTTCTCCGCCGACGCCAGGTCCAGTTGCCGGTGAAGCTCCGCCGCTTCCCCGGCGTGGTCTTCCGGCGGCCCCAAACCAGTCACCGTTCCTGCCGCAGCCGCGCCACGGTATCCCGCCGCAGGGGCCGCAGAAAAACCCGCTTGCGCGGAACCGAGAGCCCCGGACGGCCGTTCCGGCTGCGCCCCGTCGTCAGCCCCGCGTCATGCCAGCCCGCCGCCCGGTAACACGTCCCCGCAAACCGCGACACATCGACGAATGTCTCCAGCAAATGGACCGAATGCCCGTAGCGCTCCTCGTAGTCCGCGCCCACCCGACGTGCCACCCGCGCAAGCACATGGCTCGCAAGATGCGGAACCCGAACCGCGTCCAGGATCAGAAAGCGCTGCTGGTTCACCACAAGGCACAGACCCGCCCCGCGCGTCGCGTCACTCCATCCGATCCAGCGGTCCCGCGCCGCGCAGCGCCATGCCGCAGCCCCCGTCAGCGAGCAGCCCACGATCCGGCCCCGACGGTCCCGCGCAAGGTGCCCGATGTTCTCCCCCACCGGCGTCGATAGCCCGAGATAGTGGAACCGCTCCAAAATCGCGTGCAGAAGCTGGCGGTCCGAACCTTCCGCAACCGATACAGAAACGGGCAGGAGCGCCGACAGCGGACCCGAATACGCCTCCGATACCGACCAGTCAACCTCCAGCCCGACACGCGCCGCCGCGCTGTGCCGACGGCTTCCGCGGCCCGGGTACTGCAACGCAGGGAGCCGGATCAGACCTTCTCCCGCAAGCTTGCGAAGCAGCGAACGCGCGGCAATATCCTTCACACGGCCACGGCCGTCCCGCCAGCCCCAGCGCTCGCACAGCGCAACCGAAAGCCGCGAGCGGCCCCACTCCGGGTGCGCCGACAACAGCGCACGGATCTCCGACAACTCCGCAGAGCCGACACAACGGCCTTGTACTATCCGGTCCATGCCGGGCAGCGTAACACAACCGTTTCGTTGAGTCCAGCCCCAGGACCCTGAGTCCAGGGACACGCTCGAAGCAACCCCAAAACCCAATCCAAATCAACAACGGCACACCCACACGAAACGCCCAATATCGTTCAGCAGGGGGTAAAAAAGTCGCTTACGGATCACTGCCCCGGCCACACGACGATCTGCCTGTTTCGCCAGGCGCCGGTCCGGCGGTGACGGGTTGCCCGGCTGCTCACGGAAGTGAACCAGCAACTGGCGCGGCACGGGCTGAAGGTAGAACGGGCGCCGGTGGCGGTTGTGGATGCGGCGATCGTGCAAAGCGCCGCCCGCCCACGCCGGGAGATCGAGGTGATGGCGGAGAACCGGGCGGAGGACGCGTCCGTGCCGGTAACCGCGCGGCTGTCGGCGGATCCGGACGCAAGCTGGCTCAAGAAGGGCAGGCGCTGCTTCTTCGACTACAAGGGGTTGTTCCGGACCGACGGGGACGGGGATGTGGAGCGGGTGCTGGAGTGCCCGGTCAATACAGGCGAGACCCCCGCACTTCCCGGCCCTGGTGGACGGTTGCACGGCGCGCCCGGTGCTGGCGGACAAGGGGCCGGCCAGCGTGGCCAACCGGGCGGATCAGCACCAGGCAGGGCTCAAGTCCGGAATCATGTTTCCGGCGGCGCGGGATCACCCGCTGGCCGCCCGGCAGAAGCAGTTCAATCGCCGGGTCGCCCGTTGGCGCTGGATCGTGGAGCAGGCGTCCGGGACGCTCAAGCGCCGGTTCCTGGGGGCTCGATCCCGCGACCGGGGATGCCGGAACGACGCGGCGGAACGCGCGCTCAAGGCGACCGTGATGAACCTGCCAAAGCGGCCAACCGGATCGCACCGGCGACAGCCTGAACCGCGGGAGTCTGCCCGCCGTTGCCCCAATCCGGCCAGAGATGCGGCCACCACGTGCACAACTGCTGCCAGTCCGACCCCGCACAAGCCGGCCCAGCGCGACCACAGCCACCCAACTCCGTTCCGAAACAGCGATCCGCTCACCCGACGCCTTCCGCAACGGTCTCACGGCGTCGAGTTCGTGAATGAGAGTATCGCTGCCGACGCCGCGGGCAGCGGCCAAGTCGAGTACCACTACGACGATCCGGCCGTGCAGGGCGACGCGGACACCCTCTCGCCCAAGGTCGGCGACGCCCCGGATTTCGTTTCCCCGGCAGGGATCAGGTCTTCGTCGTCGGTTCCGGATTCTACGCCGCCGCAGAGTCTTGCGGCACATGGGATGGACAGGATGTGCCTACGGCTTCGGTCGGCCGAGACGCCTCTATTCTCTGGGTTTCAGGGCGAGTCGGAATCCCAGATTGTTGTTGCGAAAGTAGGTCGCGTACCAGAACCGGTTCGCCGTGCGAACGTAGCTCGGCTTTCCGTACCATGAGCCGCTGCGTATCACACGTCGGCCACAGTCTCCCACCTCCCAAGCCCGCCCGTCGCCCGGTGCGTCGACGTAGCTCCCGTGCCAGCAGTCCTGCATCCATTCGCGGACGTTGCCCGACATGTCGAACAGGCCGAGCTCATTTTCCTTCTTCTCCCCGACCGGGTGCGTCCTGTTGCCGGCGTTCTCGTAATACCAGGCGATCTCGGCCCAATCGTCGCTCCCCGCATACTGGTGGTCCCGGCCCCGTTGCCCGCCTCGCGCCGCATATTCCCACTCGGCCTCGCTCGGCAGTCGATAGGTCGCTCCTCCTTCATTCAATTTCCGAAGGAACATCTGGACATCGTCCCAGCTCACCGTCTCGACCGGACACCGGGGGCAATCGCCAAACGAGCTCGGGTTCTCACCCATGACCGCTTGCCACAGCTCCTGGGTCACCTCGTATCTGCCGATCTCGAAGGTGGCGACCTGCACGCTACGCACCGGGGTCTCGTCGGGGCCGCAATTCTCCTGCTCCGGCGTGCAGCCCATGGAAAACGACCCGCCCTCGACGCGCACCATCTGAGAACGCACCTCCTGGAGAATGTCGGGCAGCCGCTCCGCTAGCCGCGCCTGTCCCGCAGCCACTTCCAGCTTGGCTTCTGCCGCCAGGAGAAGCTCCAGGCTCCGGGTATAGCGTACCGAGGTTCGCCCGACGCCGGCGACGAACTGCGTGACGAGCGCGTGACCCCTGCGCCACGCGTCCTCGTCGACGCCGTGTTCGACCAGGACCTTGCCGTAGAGATAGGCAAACATCCCTGGCCGCTCGACATCCAGAGCGTGAATCTGCCCGAGAGCCCGCAGCGCCTTCTCGGGCTCTTCGCCCTCGATCGCTGCCGCCGCCTCCAGCATGAGTTTGTCCGCCAGGATACCGGGCGGCAGGTCCTCCGCCGCCAAGGGGCCACACAAGAGCAAGGCAAGCGGGAAACCCCTGGCTGCCTTCATCGCTCTCGACACGCTTCCCGAAATAGTCATGCGGAATCCTCCCGACCGCCTGTAACGCCTTGTGGCAGGTCCTCGACCGGCTCAGTTCTGAAGTGTTCCGCAAGCATGTAACGATACAGATCGAGGGCCAACCTCTGTTCGTGCTCATCCAACCAGCGCCGGGCGTCAGAGGTGAGCAGCATCGTGCGACACGACCCGTCCGCAACCGCCGTTGCCTTCTTGTCACCCGCCGGATCGGCCGGCCATATCGCGTCACCGGGACTGCACTGATGGAGTCGCATGCCCGCGGAATCATAGACGGACGCATGGCCCGATAGCAGCAGTTGCAGGCCTTCGCGCGGGGTGTCCGGTCCTGCAAGGACCTCCTCGGCGGCATAGTGCCGAGGGATCAGCCAAGGCCGCAGCGCTTCGATGAGGTCCTCAAATTGAACTTGCCGCTCCAGCTGGCGCCCGAGGTCATCGACGGTGTGCGCCAGCAACGTGGTGCGCCGCTGCTCCATCGTGGCCGCATCCGCCTTCCACGCCGCGATGATGAGCTCCTCACAACGCTCCAGGCCGAGATCGTCGTTCGGTTCGAGCCGCAACTTCGCAAACACTGAAGGAGCAACGTTGCGCTCCAAACCGAACCTCAGTTTCTCGGACAGACCGCTCAAGACCAGATGCACCCCCGCCGCGTTCGCGCGCTGCAAGAATCTGGCAACGACACTCACCGCCGAAAAGTCAAATCCGGTGACGTCGGCGAAGTCGATCATCAGACATGAAGGACGCGATGGGCCGTCCAGGGACTTCCTGAGACGATCGGCAAGGACACCGACGGTGCCGAAGAAGATGTATCCCCGGAGCCGGTAGGCCTGTGCCTGGTCGCCCTCCGCGAGGAGGATGCCGCGATCGGGGATCGGGCGGGCCTTGTTGCTCCGACGCTCGCGCACGGTGAAGCGGGATGCAATCGGATTCACCCGGCTGAGACCCACGGCGAAGAACACGAGGGTGGCCAGCGTGCCGGCGCCCACACCCTCGAACAGGCCGAAGATGATGATGACCAAGAAGATCAGAAGGATGATGGCGTACTCCGACCGGGGCAGGCGTTTGCGGCTCCTCACCAGCCCTACGTCCAGCATCCCGAGCCCGGCAAAGACCAGAATGCCGCCGACAAACGCCGTCGGCACCAGTTCCAGCATCCCGTCACCAAACAACAGCGCAGTCCCGATGACGCAGGCTGCGATCACGCCGGTCAGCCGAGTGGTGGCGTGGAAGAGCTTGCTGCGCATCGATGCGGGAACGATCATGGTCGCCACGGTTCCCCCGCCGAGTCCGGCAACGATGCTGGCAACGCCTGTCGCCCTGAATTCGCGGTCCCAGTTCAGTTCCTCGTCCACAGCAACCTCGAGCCCGGCGATATTCATGATGACGCAGACAACGGCAATCACGATCAGCGTCAGCATGTTCGGTATCTGCCCGGCCATCGCGGGCCAGTCGACATGCACCAGGTCGGCCGGCCACAACGCCGGCCACAGGCTTCCCTGCGCTGTGCTCGTGAGCAGCAGCCTCGCAGCTCTGGCCTCGCCGCCAGAAATGCCGAGGGCGGAAAGGGCAAGATGGTACGCACCGACGGCGAGCACGGCGCTCGCAAGCAGGATCACGAGATTCCCCCAACGCCTCATGGCGCCGTACAAGGCCATCCCATAAGCGGCGCCCGGGAGCCACGTCCACAGCACGGACGGCTCCGGAAGCGCCGGCGCCGCTCGCCAATCGGGGTTCGCCCCCATCAGGGACATGGCTGCCAGGCACACGACCCCCCCGGTGCCGGCCACGAATCCTCCTGCCACCGGATACGGGATGAAACGCAACAGGTCGGCTAGGCCGAACCGTCCGACCAGGAGACAGAACACGCCAGTCGCCACGGCGCTGATGATGAGCGCGCACGCCGTGGTGGCGAAGAGCGCCTCGCCATCCGCTTCCATTGTGGTCGCAATGTTCGCCATCACGATCACGAGCACGGGAGACAGCCCTGAAATCGCGCCGCGGTAGCCGCCCACAATGGCGACGATCAAACACGCGGCGAAGTTTCCGAACAGCACCAGGCCGACACCCTGGGAGGAATACGGAGCCAGCGCTCCGGAAAACATGAAGGTCCCGAAGGCAACCTGAGCGACCAGCAAAGCGAGGCCCGAGGTAATCCCGACCGTCAGTGCAGAAAGCGACGCCGAGGACAGGATTTCCGCACGAAGCGCACCCGCCAGGCGGAGTCCCGACGCGGAAAGCGTCGCGGCGTGCCGGAAGGTCTGTACGGCCACGGGAAACTCCTTCGTATGCGCCCCGCGAGAGCCCGCCAATGTGAGGGAACCGCCGCGTTCGGTGTTAACGGTCCGGCTCCAAGCAGGGGAAGATCGAATATTGCACAGTGTAACATTGTACTATCAAAATTATGCGCCCGCCCCTCAATTGCCAGTTCTCCCATCCCGTTGCCGCGGCATTGCCACTTGATGGAGGGAACGTTGGCGGGCCGTGGCGGGATCATAAAGACCCCGGGGTCAGCCTCGTTCCCGTTTCTGAACTGGGCCGCCGATTCGGGCTGGCGATGCTTCCCGGACCGCATGGGGACGGACCGCGCCCGCCATCCGTCCACAAGAGAGCCGGGCAGCAGGCAGGTTCTGCCCGGACGTGCTGCAATTCGTCGACTTGGAACCGAAAGGCTCGGACCGCCGGCTTGAACGCCGGCACGACCCGTCGCTGTGCGGCGAGAGGATGAATACGGCAATGGGCATCCGTTTGCGTGATCCAGGTCGGAAACTGGAATCAAAACCATCCGTCATCGATACAATGGAAGCAGTTATCGTGCTTGCTGCCTTGCGGCCGCGAACTTGTCCCGGAATCCACATCAGGTTCGGCACCGAATAAAGCGCCAGACTTGTGAATTTTGCGAGAGACTCGATTGACATCGACCAGGGTGGCGGGCGTGCTGCTCGGCGTCTCGAGAGTCGTGGTCATCAGTTGACCGGGCGTCATCATGGCAGACGCAAGGATTCCGGGCATTGGCGTGTGCATGACCAGCGCGTTGAGCTACGGGTTTGCCGCACTGTGGGGACGCCGGCATCTGGCTCGTGTTGCGCCCGTGTAGCCGGCAGCCTGCCATCTCGTCTCCTCGACGATCACCATGGCTCCCCTCGTCGCAGCGATCGACCAGCCGTGGAGATTGTTGATGCCGGGCGCCGGGTCTTGGCTGGCGCAGCTCGGCCTTGCCTTATTCGGAACGGCAATCGCGTACATCGTGTTCGTCGAGATTCTCGCACGCGCGGGAACGAGCGACGTGATGCTGGTTGCGCTCCTGATACAGGTGCCGGCACTGCTGCCAGAAAGCCTGTTCCTGGCCGAGCAGATTCACGTCCATGAAATCCTTGGCGCCACGACAATAGGCCTGGGTCTGGTGTTCATCGACGGGCGGTTGCCACGTCGAGTTTCGCGCGGCATTTGCGGCTGAACACGACAACGAATTCGGTCCACGAGAAGTTCCACCAAGCGAACCCCGCCGATCCCGGGAACCGGGGGGGCTGCCGGCATCGCTCGCAGAGTGCAGCGAATCATGCTTCGGGCTCGTCGGGTGCCAGGAGGAATTCCGGATAGGACGGGAGCCCCAGTTCTGCGGCATCCTGGCCAACTCTCTCGACTTCTGGAGATATCCGCGCGCCCGCAAGCCTGTCGATGAGCAGCCAGGAGAGAAGGGACACGCCGAACACGGTCCCGCCAATGGCAACCACACCCGCAAGCTGCGTCACCAGGTCGCCGCCACCGGCGATGCACACTGCCAGGGTACCCCAGACGCCGGCACCCATGTGCACCGAAATTGCGCCGACTTCATCGTCAATCCTGAGTCGCTGCAAGGCTCTCATGCCGATGGTCGATACAACACCACCCACAGCCCCGATGAACACCGCCCAGTGATGTTCTGCGATGTCGGGCCCCGCGGCTATCGCCACGAGTCCCCCGAGCGCGCCGTTCATCGAGGAAAGCACGTCGACCCGCCCGAAGACGGGCCGTGAGAGGACAAACGCAACCGCTACACCTGCGGCCGAAGCAAGGACGCTGTTCGCAATCACATTGCTGACAGCCACCGCGTCCAAAGCACTGTTCAATGCGAGCCACGAGCCTCCATTGAAGCCCAGGAAACCGAGCCAAATGATGAAGATCCCGAGGCTGACTCCGGGCACGTTGTTGGGGGGCGTCAGCGTTGCGGTCCCGTCGGACCGGAACTTTCCGCGGCGGGGTCCGACAACGAGGACACCGGCAAGCGCTGCCCATCCACCGGTCGAGTGGACAATGGTGGAGCCAGCGAAGTCCTGGAACCCCATTACGGCGAGCCATCCTCCACCCCAGGTCCAGGCCCCGACGATCGGGTAGATCACGGCGGTCAGGAAGGCGATGAAGAAAAAGAACGGCCACAGCCTGACCCGCTCGGCCAGCGTTCCGGAGACGATCGAACCGGTGGACGCCACGAAGACCATCTGAAACAGCCACTCAGACATCACGGCGTGGCCATTTGCGATGACGACCTCCCCACCCTCGAGTCCGCGCAGCAGCGCCTGTTCCGCGGCGGAACCCCGATGGAGCAGTTGCAGGGAGCCGAACCAGCCGCCCGGCTCCACCCCGACATACATGATGTTGTAGCCAACGAAATAGTAGGGGATTATATACTTAACTTGACACGGCACTTATCGAATCAACATCATCGTGTTATTATGTGTTTGGTGGCCGTCGCGATGCGGCCACAGCCACACGGCCCATACGCTACAGGACCGAGCGCGATGGAAGAATATACGACCTATCGGAACATTACGTATCGGCTGTATCCGGGCGACATCGGTACGGCGGAACGGTTACTGGGCATTTGGGACGCGTGCCGGTTTGCATGGAACGAGGTCAAGGAAGCCCGCGAGATTCAGTACGCACATGCCTGCGGGCGTGAGATCGAATCGCCTACGTTCTTCACGTTCGGGAGAGCCTTCAAGATCCTGTGGGACAGCAACGACTGGTTGCGGGAACATTCCTATTCCATTGTTCGGTACGCGCTGAAATACCAGGCGGACGCTTGGCAGGCGTTCTTCGCGGGGCACGCCGAATATCCGAAGTGGAAGTCACGCCATGGCACGCCATCGTTTACGATCCCGGACAAGGTGCGCATCGCGGATGGTCGGTTGGCGGTCCCCAAGGTGGGTTGGTTGCGCATTCGGCGGCGGGGTGGGAACCCGTACGAGGATTGCGAACCAGTCAAGGCCGTCGTCAAGCGCACAGCGGGTCGCTGGTATGCAACCGTTTGCTACAAGGTCGCCGTCGCGACATCGCAGGATGATGGCAGCGCCATTGGCGTTGATATGAACGTACGGCAGGTGACGGACAGCGATGGCACCCTGCATCGCATGCCGAACCTGCGCCTGCTCGAGACGAAGCACAAGCGGCACCAGCGTGCGTTGTCTCGCAAGCGGAAGGGGAGTCGGAGACGGGAGCGCGCCAGGCGCAGGCTGCAACGTGCGGCACGCAGGCTGGCCCAGGCGCGCAAGGCATGGCAGCACCGCACCAGCCGCACGCTGGCAGACAAGGCGCATACGGTGGTCGTCGAAGCACTACATCCCGAGGCCATGACGCGCAAGGGCAAAGGCGGCAAGCGTGGCTTGAACCGCGAAATTCGCAACACGGGCTGGGGTGGGCTGCGCCAGATGCTCGCCTACAAGGCTGACCAGATCATCGAAGTCAACCCCGCCTATACTTCGCAGACTTGCAGTGCATGCGGCGTGATCGACGCAGACTCGCGGCGCTCGCAAGCGAGCTTCGTGTGCGTGGCATGCAACCACACACAGAACGCGGACCTGAATGCGGCCCGCAACATACTGGCGTCGGCGACTGGCGCTACTGCACGGCGAGGGGCGTTTGGACTGCCAACCTCTACGACCCGTGAAATGGATGCAGAACTGGCTCATGTCTAGTTATGTATATAAGTCCCAAATAGTACATCAGGACGGCAATGGAAAGCAGGCCGATATTCTTCAGGCAGACAACCGACACATTCCTGGTCCGGACCGAGCCAGCTTCCAGCATCGTGAAGCCGGCGCACATCCACATGACCATGGCGCCCCAGAAGAAGAAGGAGAAACTGCTCAATACGAAGCCGATCTCCGCGTCCATTGCTGCGACAGCGTCACACGGCCGGATTACTACCGCTGCGGCAAGCAGAATCGTGGGAAGACGGTTTCGCGAATTGCTTCTGGCGGCGTGCCGTCGGGGCATGGCGGACAGGAGACCCGGTACCCGGGCTGACGCATCGTCATCCGACCGGAATCCGCCGAGTGCCGGCGCCGAGGTCAATGGCTGAGAGATTCGGCTATCGACAGGAATGACCACAGGCTAAAATCATCATATCCAATGGTAGTCGCCGGTCGAACGGGTTTGCCGGAACGTGGTCATGTCGAAAATGACTACAGGAGAAAATCATTCCATCTAATCTAACCTGCCGGTCGAATGGGTTTTCTGGAACGTGGCTATGGCAAATCGATACTGTCGGTTCTCGACGGGCGTCCCCGCGCACCAGTAGCTGCAGCACGCGCATCGGCTGCGCGCAACGCAGCACCGTGCGCAGGCGCTGTTTGTGAAGACTCATCCCGCCGGCTCGGCGTCCAACCGGCCGGAAGGTGGAGAACGTTCCCTGCAGCGGTTTCCGAATCGGTCGCATCAATGCCACCCGCCGGGCGATGGGATGAACCGGGGAAAGCATGTGGTCCGGTCGGATTCTCTCCGCCGCCTGCGTGATCGCTTCCGGGGACTTGTGCATGGTTTCCGAGGGACGCCGTGTCAAGGGATGGAGCCGGACCGGGGAAGGAAGCGTTCCGAGGGTTCCGCGACAGGATTGGCAAAGTGTTCCATCCACCTAGCCAGAATCATCGACCCCTCGCATTGCCACGCGAACTTGCGTACCGGCGCTTCCGCGACGGCTCGTTCAGGACCCGCCTCTTGATGCCGTCAGCGCGCACTCGGCCGGACTTCACTAGGAGCCTGTCGGATTTACTCAGGGTGGGCGTCGGCATGGCCATATCTCAGCTTTGCCGCAGCCAGCGGCCGGGCCGAGCTTTGTCGTCTCTTGGCCAGTCCTGCCCTGGTAGCCACTGCACTATCAATATATAGTGTTCCAAGAGTTGAAGATTGTGGAAGAGGTCTGCTGATGTCGCGGGATTTCCGTAGGACGGATCGTGAGACGCCGTGGCTCTTGCCGCCGTCGCTGCAGGACTGGCTGCCGGAAGGTCATTTGGCGCGTTTCGTGGTCGATATTGTGGAGCAGCTCGATCTGAGCGAGTTGACCTCTGACTATAGTCGCGGCGGCAAGCGAGCCTATCATCCTGCGATGCTGCTTTCGCTGCTGTTCTACGGCTATGCGACCGGGATCCTCTCAAGCCGCAAGCTGGAGCGGGCGACGTATGAGTCAGTTGCCTTCCGCTTCGTCGCGGCGAACCTGCATCCGGATCACGACACGATTGCAACCTTTCGCAAGCGGTTTATTGGGCACCTGGGAGGCCTGTTCATACAGATCCTGATGATGGCGCGGACCCTGGGGGTGCTGCAACTCGGGAATGTGAGTCTGGACGGTACCAAGATCAAGGCCAACGCCAGCAAGCACAAGGCGATGAGCTGGGACTACGCGAACAAGCTGGAACAGCAGTTGCAGGAAGAGGTTGCAGCGTTGCTGGCCCGGGCGGAGCAGGCGGACGAAGCTGAGCCGGACATCGGGCTGGACATTCCGGAGGAGTTGAAGCGGCGCCGCGATCGCCTTGATGCGATCGCGGCGGCGAAGGAAGAGATCGCGCAGCGGGCGGCGGAGCGGCACCGGGCGGAGATGGCGGCCTACGAGGAGAAGATGGCGGCCCGCGCGGCGAAGGAGGCGGCGTCCGGTCGGAAGCCGGGCGGTCGCCCACCGCAAGAACCGCAACCGGGCCCGCATCCGAAGGACCAGGTGAACTTCACCGATCCGGAGTCGCGGATCATGCCGTCATCAGAAGGCTTTGTGCAGGGGTTCAACGCCCAGGCGACGGTTGACAATGGCTCCCACCTGATCGTGGCGGGCCACGTAACGGATGCCTGCAATGACAAGCAGCAGATTGCCCCGGCGCTGGAACAGCTGGCGGCGGTGGAAGCGGTGATAGGCAAGCCGGAAGGAATCCTGGCCGATACCGGCTATTTCAGCGCCGACAACGTGGCGCAGTGCGAGATGGCCGAGGTAACTCCGTACATCGCGTCAGGCCGCGACGCGCACAACCAGCCGCTGGCGAACCGGCGGGCCCCGGCGCCAGAGCTTCCTGTCGATGCGGACCCAACGGCGAGAGCGAAGCACCGCCTGAAGACGCCGGAGGGCAAGGCGATCTATTCTCGGCGCAAGGTGACCGTGGAGACGGTATTCGGGATCATCAAGGAGGTGATGGGATTCCGGCGTTTCCATCTGCGGGGACTGAGCGCGGTAAGTGGGGAATGGACGCTGATCAGCCTGGCATGGAACCTGAAGCGGATGCATGCTCTCGCAAGCTGAGCAAGAAGAGAAAAAATGCTCTCACCCGGCCCGAAACAGTGCCCTCGCAGGGCCCAAAACGGCCCTTGGGGGTAAGAGAGCCACCCCGGCAACCGAACCGCCCTGGAAATCCCCCCAACCCTGAGCCGGGACCCGGCGCGCTCGCGTGTTGCCTCGGCCGGAATCAGCGCGAAGGCTTCCCTTCACGCCAATTCTGGGTCAAACCCGACAGACTCCTAGGAGTCCCGGATGTGAATTCCCGGGAAGCGCAGTTCCTTCGCTGACTTTCCAGACTCGGGCTCTGGAGCGCAGGGAGTTCGGGGATCGCCGTGGGTTTCGCCACGGCCGACGGTGCGCCGGATGCTCCATCAAGGGAACATGGATTCACAACGCCGGTTCGATAAGACGAAATGGTGCCATGTGGAGTCATTATGCGCTATAGAAGCCTAGCAAACAATCTTGACCGGCACTCCGTGGGGCCGAAACCGTGCCGCCGGGGTGCGCAAGTCTACCGGGAGGAACGCGGACCATGAAGAGAACTCTGTTTGCCAGCGTGGAATATCCCACGCTCCATCGATTCGGGATGCCGGCATTGGCGCTGCTTGCCACTGCTGGCGCGATTTTCTTCGCGACAGATGCGCACGCAGAAGTCGATGCGGAATCGCAGTTCGTATTGAACAGCTTCGCCTTCCTCGTGTGGGGCGCGCTGGTGATGTGGATGTGCGCCGGCTTCACGATGCTCGAATCCGGAACGGTGAAAACGAAGAACGCTTCGGTGATCTGCCTGAAGAACATCGGACTCTATTCCATCGCCGGCCTGACGTACTACCTCATCGGTTACAACCTGATGTACACCGATGTCACCGGCTGGATCGGCTCATTCAGCTTCTTCTACGGCACAAGCGAGGCCGAGATCGCCCTCGTGCGCGGCGATGACACCGCCACGGAAGCGGTCATCGCAAACACCTACGCCAAGATGTCCGACTGGTTCTTCCAGATGGTGTTCGTTGCCACGACCGCATCCATCGTTTCCGGCGCCCTCGCCGAGCGGGCCAAGCTGTGGCCGTTCTTTCTCTTCATCGCAATTCTCACGACCATCCTGTATCCGATCATCGGCTCCTGGACCTGGGGCGGGGGATGGCTCAGCGAAATGGGATTCCAGGACTTCGCGGGTTCGACCATCGTCCATTCGACGGGTGGCTGGGCCGCGCTTGCGGGCATCATCATCATCGGCGCGAGAAAGGGGAAGTTCCGCGCGGACGGAACGGTGAAGTCCACTCCACCCTCCAACGTCCCCGTCGTCACGCTTGGCGTGTTCATCCTCTGGCTCGGCTGGTTCGGGTTCAACGGCGGATCGCAGTTGGCCCTCGGCGGTGCGGCGAACGCTGTTGCCATCGCCAATATCCTGGCCAACACGAACCTCGCCGCTGGCGCAGGCGTTCTGGCGGCAATGGTGATTTCGCGCCCGGTCCTCGGACGCATGGACCTGCTCGCCATTCTCAATGGCGCCATCGGGGGGCTGGTAGCCATCACAGCGGGGCCGGATATCGTCGAGCACTACTGGGCCGTGATTATCGGCGCCGTTGGCGGCTGCGTCGTCGTCTTCGGGCTCAAGGCACTGGAACTGGCCAAGCTGGACGATGTCGTCGGCGCTGTGCCGGCGCACCTGTTCGCCGGCATCTGGGGAACGCTCGCAGTCTGCATTGCGGCCGGCGGCAACATCGTCGTTCAGCTCATCGGGATCGTGTCCATCGGCGCATTCATCTTCCTGCTCTCTCTCGTTATCTGGTGGGCCATCGACAAGACCATCGGAGCGCGCGTCACGCCTATGGTGGAAGATCTCGGACAGGACACAGCAGAGCTTGGAATTGAAGCGTATCCGGAGTTTGTGCTGATGCCTGATGCGGACGACGTCCAGGAATTGCGGGATAGCATGAACGCTAGGAAGTAACGCCGCCGGCTCTCTCCGGAGAGCAGCACTTCCGGAATCGACTCCGCCTCCCGGACCCGGGCGAACAGCGCCCACGGGAGGCGGAGGAACCGGGGCGATTGCCTTCGCGCCGCCGCAATGGTCTCGCATGCCGGGCGCGCGCTGTTCGGCATGCCAACCCGGACATCCGGACGGGCGGCCCGTTCCCGGCGCTCGGATTCGCCGGGCGCACATGGATCCTCTGAAGGAATCACGGAACGCCGCCGGCGGAGCCGCCACGCCTCCTGAAGCGACCGGCCGCGTCCTGAGGATGCGCGCCAGCCAGAATCGCACTGCGAATTGGGGCGGGCCGGGCGCGGCGGCCTCCCGCCATGCTACACTTGGGCCGCCGACGGACACACCGGGTTCGCGGTTGCCGCGCACCCCAATTCACAGCGATCCCAAACATGGTCGAGAACCACCTGCGCGCTCTGGCGTTCTTTCTCTCGCGCGACGGAGTCGGCCTCATCATTCGCATCGCGTTTGTTTCCGCTGCGGGCCTGCTGGCGGCCTTCGTTCTGTCGGCGATGCTGATCGATACGTCCGACCTACGTATCGAATTCTTCGGCTACGAGATCAATTTCCTCGAATCGCTTGCCTTCTGGTTGGCGCTGGGCTCGGTCTTCGTCGTGCTCACCATTCTCTGGGTGCCTATCGTGGCGCTGGCGACTTCGTGCTTCCTCGAGCGAATTGCAAGCACAGCAGAGCGCCGGTTCTTCCCGAACCTGGACCCGCCAATTCCCGTCTCCTTCGGATCCGCAATTCGCTCCGGCATCCGCATTTCCCTCATTACCGGAGCGATTGCCGCGCTGCTCCTGCTCAGTTCTCCGTTTCTCGGACCGGTGGCACCCTTTATCGGCGCGGGCGCAACCGGTTACGTCCTCGGTCGCGAGTATCACGACATCGTGGCCATGCGCAGGCTGCCCCCTGGCGAGATTGCCTCCAGCTGGGAGCGCCACCGCGGAATGCAGTGGATTGCGGGAATCGTTGCCAGCCTCGCCATGCTGGTTCCGATCCTCAACCTGTTTGCGCCGGTATACGGCGTTGCGTTCGCGGCAATCTCTTTCCACGACCCGAATGGCACCGGCCAGCGGAACCCGGATGGCGGCAGCCACCGGTTTGCCTCTGAGAAGCCCAACTCGTTCCGCAACTGAGCCAATAATGCCACCGGACTTTGCACTTGCGTCCGCAGGCGTGCTCGAATTGGATTTCACTCGCTTCTTTGATCTCGTTCCACGTGAACCGACACGCGTCCCAAATGCCAAGAAGCTGGTTGGCGGTCGCCGCATCACCCGGCAAGAGCCGGTAGATGACAATTCAATCGGTGGTAGAATCGCTCATAGCGGTCGGTCTTGCGCATTAAGGCCGTTTGGCTGCGGTCGCCGGCATCCGGCGACAGTACGCATGGCAGTTTTCGAAAAGGCCATAGTATATCGATTGACCTATCTTCGGCACGATTGCATCTAATCCCCTATTCGTGCGACGATTTGATTGCCTAGGCGGAAGCCATCTCGGGAAGGATTGCGAACATGGCCCAGACGCTGGTGCTTGCTCAAGTCCAGTCTGCGCTGAAACCCTACTTCCTCGCAGCAGACCAATGAGATGGATTCAGCCCGCTGCGGTTTTCGATGGAATGGCGCTGGAGACCGAACATGCCGTTCGCATCGAGAACGGGTTCATTGCCGAGATCTGTCCGGTCGGGAACCTTGCGCCGGGAATCGGGATCGAACCAACCGGAGACATCTTCTCGGTCGGTCTGCTGGACCTGCAGGTCAATGGCGGCGGCGGGGTCCTTCTGAACAATCGGCCCGATGCCGACGGCGTGAGAGCGATCGCAACCGCGCACAAGCAGGCCGGAACCTCGAACCTGTTTCCGACAATCATGACCGATCGCCCCGAAGTCATCGAAAGGGCGGCCCTTGCGGTACTGGATGTCTACGGCAGCCACGGAATTTCGGGATTGCATATCGAGGGGCCCCATATCAACTCGGCATTCCGTGGCGCCCATTCGCCGGAACATATCCGACCGTTTGACGAACTCACGTCAAGTCTCCTTGAGCGTTTGCGCTCGGCCGGCTTGCCAGTCCTGTTGACATTGGCGCCGGAATGCGTCGAGCCCGGAACGATCTCCCGGCTTGTTCGAATGGGTGTCGTCGTGTCGGCGGGACACAGTGCGGCAACCCCGGATGTGACCCGACGCGCAATCGGCGAAGGCATGAAATGCTTCACCCACCTCTTCAATGGCATGCCGGCCATGCATTCCCGTGCACCGGGAATTGCCGGAACCGCGATCAACAGCGACGCCTGGTGCGGATTCATTGCTGATGGTCATCACGTCGACGACCGCATGCTTGAACTCGCAATCCGCGCGCGTCCAAGACCCGACCGGATGATCGCGGTCTCCGACGCGATGCCCACAGTGCAAGGACCGGGGAGCTTCAGACTCTATGGTGAGCCGGTGACCCTCGAAGGCGGCCGGCTTGTCAACCGGAACGGATCCCTGGCCGGTGCCCATTTCGATCTTCGACATTCGGTCATGCGCCTCGTAAATGACATCGGCACAAGCCTGGTATCCGCTCTGGGCATGGCCACGGTCAACCCCCGGTCCCTGATGGATATTCCGGTTCACTCGCTGGCCGGAAGCCCGCTGGACGATGTCGCCTGCTTGCCGGTTTCGGACTTTGAAAGAGGACTCTTGGCGACCCGGGGTGGCGCAGAGTTCCGGCGGACGTCGATCAAAGGTGAGTCCGACCCAACACGCTTCTGAAATCCTGCCAGACAACGATCCGACATTCGGATTCGAGGGCTTGGGCCCGTTCGGTTCGCCCAACAGCGCTCAGCTCGTGGACGCGGAACCGACGGAGTCGGACTGCTTTGCCGTGAAAATACTCATGATTTCATGTCTTGGGGTGCGGAGGCACAAGACCCAGCATGATGGTTTGGTATGACGTCCGAGGTTCCTGGCGAGTTGACGGTGCGGAGCCGGGTCGGGTTCGGAATGGTTGCATCGCGTTGGCGTCCGGCCTCGGTGGCCATGCCAGGAAGGCAAGCCGGCGGGTTGTTGATTCTCGAGGGAATACCGCCCCGATTGGCGGATCATCCGAACGAAGAATGTCGCGGCTTGCTGCAACGGCGCTACCGGACAAGGCGACCGGCGCATCCACGGGTTTTCCCGGCTCCCCCTGCAGCGTCTGCGCGAAGCTGCGGGGCGATTCCCGCCCAAACCATGGCGCTGAACCGGCCGGCGTTCGGGGCCGGCTTGCATGTCCGGCGCGGCATGGGGAACAATACAGATCATGACATTGTGCGGCATCACAGCCAGCGCATAAGCTTGTCCAAGTTGCGGAACCGGAATTCTGTCACCGGCTCCCTGAACAGACAGAAAATGCAGAGAGTATTGAGAATGGCAGACAAACTGGCAATTGTCGTTGCGCCCACTGGCGCGCTGAACACCCGGGAACACGTGCACTACATGGCGTACACGGTGGAAGAGCAGGCCGAAGAGGCACGGCGCTGCGAAGATGCGGGCCTGTCACTATCACACTGTTGACACGGGCTGTGTTGTGTGGCACACATGATGCATGCAGATTGGCTTGCGACAGTTTTGCGCGGAAACTCTTTCGTGGTTTGAGTGCGCGGTCCTTGAGGGAGGCGCGAGCCGGAGCGCGCTTGCGAGCGAATTGTGCGCTCGCGCGAACTGGCGCAACGCGCAGGGCGAGCCGTGCGTTTCGTCGGCGCGGAAGATCCTGCCGAGGCTGGCGTCGCAACTGGGGTTGAGGCTCCCGGCGGCGGCAGCGCCGCCGCCGGCGGGGGTGAGCACGCTCACGGTAAGGGATGGAGTATTGATCGTATAGTTTGATGGATTTGTTGAAGATTATTGTGCTGGAGGCTTGCGCTGGATGATTTCGTTCCAGTCCTTTGCCCCTTTGGGTCGGAAGCGTTCGACCCTTCGATCGTGTCTTTCGAGGGCCTTGGCGTTTTGATCTCCGGTTTTGTCTGCGTCGTATGCGCAGAGGATACGGCTTGGTTTCCATGCTTTGATCCATGGTGGGATGGAGGGCATTGCGCCGACGGCGGATACGAAGACGGTTGCGCCCTTGGGGGTTTCCTGGAGGGCGAAGGCGGAGAGGGCGTCGAGGCCACTTTCTGCGAGGAAGACGGTATCCGGTTTCTGGTTTGAAGCGGGGATCCAGAAGGCCCCGCTTGCCTTGCGGGATCCTCTTGCCATTGCCTTGAAGGGCCTTTCGCGGTTGCGTGTACCGAGGATTTCGGCACCGGTGGTTTGTCGGCGAGCGTTGGTGCAGAGGAAGACGGCGTTTTGGCGTCGGTCGGCGTAGAGGATTCCGTGTCGTTTGCATGCATCGAGGATGCGGGGCGGGATGCCGCGGGCTTCGACGAGGTATTCGCGGAGGGTTGACCAGCGTTGATTGCAGGGTTCTGGCAAGTGGGGCTGTGGGACGAGGATGGATGCGGCCTCGGCGAAGGAACATTTTCGGGCATGCATGAGGAGGTCGAAGGCGCCTGCGCCGCCGGTGCCTTGCTGGTGGTCGTAGAAGGTTGCAGCGTTGATGGAGAGGACGGACCCGGAGCGCTTCCAGCGGGCACGGTCGCGGGGATCCTGCCGGTATCCGAGTTGCCGCGCGATGGGTTCGAGGGGCTGGGTGCGGACGGCGTCGAGTTCTTCGGGGGTCCATCGGCGCGGCATCGGGGGTTCCTTCGGGGGCTGTTTGGAGGAGGGGAAGGGTTGCGCGTGGCGGTCGGTCCCGGGGTGTTTCCCGTTTCCCGTTTCCCTTCACCCCCCGGGGCCTGGGGCTGGAAACGGTTCGAGCGCGGCGCGGTCCTGGTATCCGTTGGGCGTCTGGATGGCGTCACCGGTCTGGACGAGTTCGTGGAGGGCGGCGCCGACGGTCTCGGCGCGCATTCTGGCGGCCTCGCGGATCTGGCGTCGGGAGAGGGGTTTGCCGGCCTCGGCGAGGATGGCGCGGATGCGCTCTCGGGGCCTGGTGTGGGGCGGTGCCGTCGGTGTGGGTTCCGGCCCGACGAGCTGCAGGGCAGGCCCCTCGGGGGAGGTTGCGAGTTCGAGGCCGAGATCGTGGAGGTTGGCTGCGGCGCGGTGGTCGGAGGAGAGAAGGATGCGTTGCTGGCGACGGCGCAGGACGAGCACGTTATCCGCCCACGCGAAGAGCTCGGAGCTGCCCCGGAGAGCCTGTCCGGGTCGAGCTCCGCCACTCTTTCGCGCGTGGTGGACGACGAGTACTGCGCTCTGGAAGCGGCGCTGCAGGTGGCGCAGGCGGTCGAGGATGGGCGCGATCTCGCGGACGGCGTTCTCGTCGGCGCTGTGGAGGCGGACGAGGGGGTCGAGGACGAGCAGGCTGGGGCGGACGCGCTCGACGGTATCGGCGAGGCGCTGCTGGTGAGCGGGATCGTCGAGTCGGAGGGAGGGGGTATCGATGACGTGGAGGTCGAGGTCGGGGAGCGCGGTGCCGCTGGCGGCTGCGATCCCGTCGAGCCGCTGGCGGAGGATGTGGGGGGCGTCCTCGGCGGCAAACAGCAGCACCGGTCCGGCCCGGGTCGGGAAGCGTTTGAGGCAGGGCACGCCGGCAGCGACGGCGACGGCGATGTGGAGAGCGAGGAAGGTTTTGCCGCATTTGGGCTCGCCGCCGACGATGCCGACGCCCTGCGTGCTCCAGAGCGCTTCGACGAGCCAGGCTTTCTCTTCGGTGCAGGCCTCGAGCTCGCCGGGGGTGCGGGTGGGGAAGCCGTTCATGTCCGGGGCCCTCCGCGCTTGGCGGCGTGGGGGAAGACCTCGAAGTAGAGCGTCTCGTCGAGCTGTTCGCGCCGGGCGTCTGTGGCGGCGGTGAGCAGGGCGTCGGCGTGGTGGGTGAGGATGCGGTAGTTGCCTGCGGCATGGCGGGCGAGGGTCTCCTTGAGGCCCTGCGTCATGAGCTGGGGGTTGCCGGCGGCGTCGAGCAGGTGATCGAGGAAGCGCAGCAGGGTCTGCGGGTCTGCGGGCTCGAGGGTGAGGCGGTAGCGGATGCGGGATCCGAGCGGCATCAACTCCTCGGAGCGGAACATGTCGCCGAGGCGCTGGTCGCCGCACAGTACGGTACCCAGGATGGCGCGGGAGTCGAAGTCGGTGGAAGCGAGCAGGCGTAGCTCGTTGAGCACCGGGGGCTGCATCTCCTGGGCCTCGTCGGCGAGCAGCACCGGGCGCAGCCGGGAGTTGCGGAGATGCTCGAGCCAGCGTCCCCGCAGGGCGCTGAAGCCATTCCAGCGATTGTGGGGAGCGAGGCGCACCCCGAAGATGTCGCCGAGTTCGCGGTAGAAGTCGCCGAGGCGGGAAGAGGATCGGGTGAGGACGCCGACGGCGAGGTCCGGCACGCGGCCGAGGCGGTGGGCGAGCAGCCGCAAGGCGGCGCTCTTTCCGGTGCCTGGCTGCCCGGTGATGAGGGCGAAGCCGCCTTCGCCGGCGAGCCGGTCCTCGATGCGGGCGCAGAAGCGTTGCACGGGCTCATCCTCGAACAGGGCTTCCACCGGCAGCTGCGGCGAGAACGGGTTGTGGCGGAGGCGGTAGAAGGTGAGGATCTGGCGGTTCATTGCGGATTCTCCTCGTCCAGGGGCAGGTAGGCGGGCGGCAGCCCGGTGGCGGCGAAGTCGGCGAGCAGCTTGCGCAGTAGCGGCGACGGGCCGTCGGCGGCCGGCGGCGCGTCTTCTGTGGGCGCCGGGCCGCGGCGCCGCCGCGGTCGGTCGGCGTTGGCGGCCTTGTCGAGGGGCCGCAGGGTGGCCAGGCCGGTGCCGCGGTCGTCGGCCAGCTCGACCTCGGACAGGTCCCAGCGGGCGTAGCGGATGCGCAGTTCCGGCATGTGCCGCCAGGCGGCCGGCACCTCGAAGCGCACGCCCTGCACGGAGATGGTGCCGTCGGAGCGGCGCTGCCTGCGCGTGTCGGCGATCCGGAACGCGGCCTTCAACTCCGCCATCGGGGGACAGCGCCGGCTGACGTCCTCGCTCTGCAGGAAGCGCTCCATGGGCGAGCAGCCGATCTCCTGGTGGTGGCGCCGCTGGTAGATCCTGTCGAACCAAGCCATCGTGCACTCGTTCAGAGTGCTCAGCGTCAGGCCCTCGACGCCCTCCAGCATGGCCATCAGCTGGCCCTCGACCAGGCTCCAGACCACCTCTGACTTACCGTTTTGATGGGGTGAACAAGCCTCCGTCGGACACAGCAGAATGCTCAGATCGGACAGGCCCGCCTGCACCTCCTTCGCCAGTTCCGCGGATCCCCGGTCCGACATGATCGCGCGCGGCAGGCCACTCTTCAGGAACGCCTGCTGAAGCCCGTGGACGTAGGTCTGTGCGCTCTCCGACAGGTACCACTGGGCGTGGCAGGCGAGCCGGCTATGGTCGTCCAGCGCGGCAAACAGCTTCGGGGTCACCCAGAGGCCCGACGGCGTCAGCACCTTCCGGGAGCAATTATGAAAATCGGCGTGCCATAAAGCGTGGCTGCGGGAGACCTCGTAGCTGCGCACCTCGTGGCGGGGACGCGGCGCATTCGGCCCCCTGCGCCGCGGTTGGCGCACCAAGCCCTCGGTGCGCATGTATCGCGCCAGGGTCGGATAGGACGGCAGCGGGCCGAGATCGGGGTCCGCCTCCACTCGTGCCGCCAGGTTGTCGTGGTGGAGCTGCTTCGACCAGGAGGGATGCGCCTTGTACTGCGCCTCCACCGCCGCCGCCAACGCCGGCGAGATCGTCCGCTGCCGTCCGGCGTCCCGCCGTCGGCGCCGGGCCAGCGCCGACACCGGATCCTGATCCGCCGCCTGCGCCGCGTAATACCAGCGCTCGATCGTCGACGCCCCGAAGCGCACCCGCTCGCCGCTCACCGGATGCTGCCATTCCTGCCCTGCCAGCGCCGCAATCGCGTGCTTCAGACCGCCCCGCGGCGGCGGCGCCATCAGCAATTGCCCCACAATCGAAAAGCGCAGCCGCGCCCAGCGGCCGCCAACCGGATCCCGTGTCTTCGTCATCTCCAGGCTCCCTCTCCGCGCCCAATGCGCACAGGGAGCCTGCACCAACCCTCACCGATC
Organism: Rhodobacterales bacterium; assembly: GCA_965222665.1. Classification (GTDB taxonomy): domain Bacteria; phylum Pseudomonadota; class Alphaproteobacteria; order Rhodobacterales; family CAZPXZ01; genus CAZPXZ01. The sequence continues at coordinate 355,263 of CBDCUM010000012.1, read as the reverse complement.
AGTAAAGATGCAACTTCTGCGGGTCGCCATCCTACGCAGAATCTCCCTCAACCAGAATGAGAAACGAGAACCATTCGCGAAGAAGCAAAAGCGCCTGAACCACCCGGTCAGCCCAATCGACACCCTCGAAGCTGTTCACCAGGTCCAGCGGAAGACCCGCCTCCTCAACCCCCGGCGCAAAGCGCCCCCGCGAACCGCGCCAGAACGCGCTGTCGGCAAAATCCTCCTGCCACCAGCGCCGCCAGCGCCGAAGCGTCCGCAAACTGAGATGCAGCTTCTTGCACGCCGCCGCAGCCGCTGTGGGGCCCTCTCGCCCCAACAGCGCAGGCAGAAGAACGAAAATCAGCCCGACATAGACCCGGCGACCGAAAAAACGCACCGAAGCCGGCATCGTCCGCCGACGGCACGCCGCGCAACAGAAGCTGTGCCGCAACGCCGCACACTCCCCGGCTGCCGCAAGCGCCGACGGAATCCCCCGCGGCTTGCGACCGTAATGCGCCGAATGCAGAACACCCCCGCAGTGACGACAACCCGTCTTCCGAACCTGCGACGCCTCGCGGCTGTCGATCTGGAGCAGAAAATCCCACACCTTGCGAACCCGGTTCTTCTCTGGCAGCATCAATCAGCCTCCAATGTGTGAATAACATCAGAGGCTCGCCCCTCAAGCCGCTTCTCGCAAGCTGCTTGAGGGGAACTCCTGTCAATCCATCAAATTACGCGACAGAAACCAACCAAAACCGTCCCAACTATCACGAACGTGCTCAGGGGGATGCATTGCCGTCGCATCCAGACCTGCATGTGGAGACGTCGCTGGCGGCTCTGGGAACGGTGTCGCTGGAACCAGCCGAGGGTCGCGAGGGTTCGCGGCGGTTCCGTTCGATGATGGCGTCGCACCATCCGGAGGGGGTTCCGCGGCATCCCGGCAAGACGTTGAACTATCTGGTGATATCGTCTCGGTTCGGGTGTTTGGGTGGGATCGGCTTCTGCGCGGCGAGCTGGCACCAGAAGGCGCGGGACCGGTATATCGGCTGGAGCGCGCGAGCCCGTTGCGCGGGGTTGGGGCGGATGGTGAACAACCACCGCTTCCTGCTCCTGCCTTCGGTGCGGGTTCCGGACCTTGCCTCGCATGTGCTGGCGCAGGCGACAGCTCGGGTTGCGGACGATTGGGAAGCGCGGCATGGTGATCGGCCGGTGCTGGCGTACAGCTATGTCGGCCCCGAGCATGCCGGGACCTCGTACCGTGCGGCGGGCTGGGAGGATGCTGGCGCGACATCGGGCTGCCCGCCGGGCCGGCGCGGGGCGGGGCCGGTGCGCCGGGTGTGGATGAAGTCCCTGCAGGCGGGCTGGCGGGAAGCATTGTGTGAGGAGCCGGAGCGGGTTGCGGGGCGGATGGGCTCGCTGCATCTTGGCGCCGATGCCGACTGGGCGGAGCGCGAGTTCGGCCGGGGCACCCATCCCGACGGGCGGGTGCGGCGCCGGATCGAGGAGATGGGGCGGTGTTGGGAGAAGCGCCCGGGAACGCCGCTTCCGGAGATCTTTCCGGACCGTGCATCGCAGGAGGCTGCGTACCGCCTGCTTTCGAACGAAAGGGTTGCTGTGGACGACATCCTCGAGGGGCATCGCGAGACAACTGTGGAGCGCTGCCGGCATGCGGGTGTGGTGCTGATGGTGCAGGACACCACCATGCTGAACTATGACAACCTTCGCGACGCGACCAACGGGCTGGCGGCGCTGGGCGGCGGCGGCAAGGGCACCGTGGGGGTTCCCGTGCATGCGACGCTGGCGGTGGCACAGGGCGGGCGCCCGCTCGGCGTTTGCGCGCTTGAGGGCGACTTCCGCGAGAGCGTCGAAGCCAAGGCCGCCCGGGAACCGGGCGTGGCGCAGGAGCCCGAGAGCGCCCGCTGGCTGCGCTCGCTGGAACAGGCGGCGGCGGTTGGACACGCCTGCTCGAACACCCGCGTCATTTCCGTCGCCGACCGCGAGGGGGACATCTGGACATCGGTTCTGCATTGCTCCTCTTGTTAATCACGATCCTGACAGTCGGGCCTTTCGGCACGTAACCTGCTGAATCAACTCGGTTATTTCCCTGCCGTACGATTTTTGTCCCTGATCGCCGGTGGAGTGTTGACCTCGTGACAATAGGGATATTCGGTGATTCGGGCCGGCCTGTGCCCTGGATTTCATCGCGCAAGGCCGCCTTGTGCGCTGCTCTTTCCCTCTCCGTCGCTGGATCCGCCACGCGAGTGTTCCGGGATCGGCCGGAGGCACCGCTCCTCTGAGGGATGCACCGGATTTCCGGGATCTGGAAGCATCCGGGGCGGTGTTAACCCGATGACAATGCCGCTTGGCAGAACAACCTCGCCCATCGGACCGAGGGCCTGCGCGGGAACCGTGCGGATCAATCATCGTTGACCTGCGCGGTATCGGGCAGAACAAGCCCCGGCAGTAGCGGTGTTTCCATCTCCGGGCTGATCCGGACATGGAGCCCACGGTGACTGCCACGCGTAACGTAGACGGCCTGCAACTGCCCGGCACGCATGCGCTTCCAGATCGTCTGCCTGGTGACGCCGAGACGGCGGACGGCCGTGGCCAGCGGAACAAATCCGTCTGACGGGTTGGGGCAGAACCGGGAGCGGAACTCATCTGTCAGGCGAACGCGGACCGGTGCCCCGGAGCTGTCACTATCACACTGTTGACGCGGGCTGTGTTGTGTGGCACACATGATGCATGCAGATTGGCTTGCGACAGTTTTGCGCGGAAACTCTTTCGTGGTTTGAGTGCGCGGTCCTTGAGGGAGGCGCGAGCCGGAGCGCGCTTGCGAGCGAGTTGTGCGCTCGCGCGAACTGGCGCAACGCGCGGGGCGAGCCGTGCGTTTCGTCGGCGCGGAAGATCCTGCCGAGGCTGGCGTCGCAACTGGGGTTGAAGCTCCCGGCGGCGGCAGCGCCGCCGCCGGCGGGGGATGCATTGCCGTCGCATCCAGACCTGCATGTGGAGACGACGCTGTCGGCTCTGGGAACGGTGTCGCTGGAACCGGCCGAGGGTCGCGAGGGTTCGCGGCGGTTCCGTTCGATGATGGCGTCGCACCATCCGGAGGGGGTTCCGCGGCATCCCGGCAAGACGTTGAACTATCTGGTGATATCGTCTCGGTTCGGGTGTTTGGGTGGGATCGGCTTCTGCGCGGCGAGCTGGCACCAGAAGGCGCGGGACGGGTATATCGGCTGGAGCGCGCGAGCCCGTTGCGCGGGGTTGGGGCGGATGGTGAACAACCACCGCTTCCTGCTCCTGCCTTCGGTGCGGGTTCCGGACCTTGCCTCGCATGTGCTGGCGCAGGCGACAGGTCGGGTAGCGGACGACTGGGAAGCACGGCATGGTGATCGGCCGGTGCTGGCGTACAGCTATGTCGGCCCCGAGCATTCCGGGACCTCGTACCGAGCGGCGGGCTGGGAGGATGCTGGCGTGACATCGGGACGCCCGCCGGGCCAGCGCGGGGCGGGGCCGGTGCGCCGGGTGTGGATGAAGTCGCTGCAGGCGGGCTGGCGGGAAGCACTGTGTGAGGAGCCGGAGCGGGTTGCGGGGCGGATGGGATCGCTGCATCTTGGTGCCGACGCCGACTGGGCGGAGCGCGAGTTCGGCCGGGGCACCCATCCCGACGGGCGGGTGCGGCGCCGGATCGAGGAGATGGGGCGGTGTTGGGAAAAGCGTCCGGGAATGCCGCTTCCAGAGATCTTTCCGGACCGTGCATCGCAGGAGGCTGCGTACCGCCTGCTTTCGAACGAAAGGGTGGCTGTGGACGACATCCTCGAGGGGCATCGCGAGACAACGGTGGAGCGGTGCCAGCATGCGGGTGTGGTGCTGATGGTACAGGACACCACCATGCTGAACTACGACAACCTTCGCGACGCGACCAGCGGGCTGGCGGCGCTGGGCGGCGGCGGCAAGGGCACCGTGGGGGTTCCCGTGCATGCGACGCTGGCGGTGGCACAGGGCGGGCGCCCGCTTGGCGTTTGCGCGCTTGAGGGCGACTTCCGCGAAAGCGTCGAAGCCAAGGCCGCCCGGGAACCGGGCGTGGCGCAGGAGCCCGAGAGCGCCCGCTGGCTGCGCTCGCTGGAGCAGGCGGCGGCGGTGGGACACGCCTGCTCGAACATCCGCGTCATTTCCGTCGCCGACCGCGAGGGAGACATCTGGGGTCTGTACGCCCGCCAGGCCGAGGATCCCGCCGCCGCCGGCCTGCTGGTGCGCGCCTGCCGCTCGAAACAGCGCAAGGTGCTGGTGGACGGAAAAAAGCTGGACCTCGGCAAGCACATGGACACTCTCCCGCCCTGCGCATCGCGCAGCATCGAGATTGCCGCGCGGGGCGGCAGGGCGGCACGCAAGAAGCGCAAGGCCGTGCTGGCGTTGCGCATCGCTCGCGTCGAACTCGTCGCACCCGAAGGCAAGTCGCCGCACACGCTGCCCATGACCGCCGTGCTCGTTGCCGAGCGCAACCCGCCGTCCGGCGCTCGCCAGCCACTCCGCTGGCTGCTGCTTTGCTCCGAAGGCGAGGCCACGCCCGAATGGGCCGACCGCATCCGCCAGTGGTACGAAACGCGCTGGTCCATCGAAGAGTTCTTCCGCGTCCTCAAGACCGGAACCCGCATCGAGGACCGCCGCCTCGACGATGCCGAGGACTTGCGAAAGTGCCTCGCGTTCGACGCCATCACCGCGTGGCGCGTGTTCGATCTGGATCGCGCCGCCAGGGAAACCCCCGACAGGCCCGCCGACGAGATCATGTCCCGAGACGAAATCTTCATGCTCTATCTGGGCCTGTACGACTACGGCGTGATCCGATGCCGGGCCCCGCCCGACTATATCCCCAACCTCCGAACCTTCGCCATCGATCTCGGTCGATATGTCGGCTTCATCCCATCCAAACGACAACCCATGCCCGGTACCGAAAAACTCTGGACAGGAATGGCATACCTCATGCAAGCCACTGCCGCACTCCAACGGATGAGAAGGGCCGGAATGCTCCGCGAAACTGACCAATGATCTCTGCGTCAACTGTGTGGTAGTGACAGGCCCCGGAGACCTCCGGATGGACCGACGGTACCAGCCCCTTGCGGATCCAGCGATAGAGCGTTGTTCCCGTCACACCGAGTTCGGCGGCGGCTTCAGATACGCTCAGAGCCGGCACCCCGGAGGCATCCGCCTCCGACGGCGGGCAGACGGCAATGCCATGGCGGCCCCGCAACGCGGCAACCCGTGATGCCGTGTACGGCAACCCCCGGGCCGTCACGCGCTTCTGACGATTGAGAATCCGGGCGATCTCCCCATCCGGATAGAATGCCGCCAGCCGGCGCAGGAGGTCCACCGTGTCCGCATCGTCGCGCTTGATCTCCCGATGTCCAGTGAGGATCGGCAGTTGGTGTTGATCGCTCCGCCCGCCCTTCCATTGTAAGACCACACTGATCTGCATGGCATTCCGGTCGATGTTCAGGATCACTTCATCAAGCAGGCAGGAGAGCAGACGCTTGCGGTCCCGCGCCGTTGTCCCCTCAGCCTCCCACAGCGCCGGAAGATCCCGGCCGAGAGACGCAAGCCGTTGAGGGTCCGGCGCCCGGGGCTGTTCGGCCTCGGCCACCTCAAGCTGCTGTTGCGCGCGCTCCAGCGCCCGCAACGCCTGTTCCCACTCCCCTTCCAGCGTCGCCGCAATCAGGCGGTTGTCGGGATCAACCTGCCGATAACGGCGCGCCGCAAGAGACGCTTCGTAGGTGCACCGCTCCAACTCAAGGCGATAACTACGCTGCGCCGTCTCCCTCTCAACGACCAGCTGCTGCTCGGCCTGCAGTGCCGCCTCCAATCCTGCCGGGCCCACCGCCTCCAGAAAGCACTGCGAGACCAATCGGTCAATGCGAACGCCTCCGACCGAAAAACAGCCGTCGTGGCTGCCAAGGGTGTTCATGCGCCCCGAGCAGAGATAACGCCAGGACTTGTTGTACCGGCTGCTCATCGAGCGGCCGCAGTGGCCACACACCGCCAGACCCTGCAGCAACGCTGGGCCTTCGCGCAACGCACCACGGTCCGAAGCCCGCTTCCCCTGGTTGCGGAACAGCTGTTCCTGGATCCGGTACCAGCTCGGCAGATCCACATACGCCTCATGATGGTCCGGGATCCACACCCTCCATTGCTCGCAAATCGGCCCGTCCACCGGCCCGCCCTGGCGGGCCCAGGCATAGACGCCGGCCATCATCGGGTTCTTCAGAATCGCCTGAATACGGCCGTAGTCCGCATCCCGCCAACTCACCTGACCATGTCTGCAAACCGGAAAACGCACCCCCGAACCGCGAAGAAGTTGCGCCGCCGCACGGGCCGAACCAGCCTCGAGAAAGGCACGGAACACACCCTCGATCGACGCCTGGACCTGCTGGTCCGGATCCTTCGACAGCCGCTCCCCGTTCAGCACATACCCGGCAGGAAGATGGCTGTACAAAGCCCCGCGCATCGCCTTGTTGCGCTTGCCGCCCTCCAGGCGAGCCTTGATGATCGACAACTCCGAGGCGGAAATTGTACCCTTAATTCCGAGCACCAGGTCGTCGTCGTTGCGACCCGGAGCATAGACATGACTGTCCTCGACGATCACCGTGTTGCTCCGGCGGCACAGATCCAGAAGTTGAAACCATTCCACCGTGTTCCTCGCCAAGCGCGACACCTCAATCCCGAACACCGCACCCACATCGCTCACGGCAATCTGCCGGCACAGCTGGTCAAACCCCCGACGCCGCCCAGCAACCGCGCCGCTCATCCCGAGGTCGCCATCGATCGTCTCGACGCGACCCTCGGGCCAGCCAAACTCCCGCGCACGCTCCATCAGCGCATACTGACGCTCGGTCGATTCCCGGTGGTTCCGCACCTGCCCCGGACTCGACTGGCGCACATACACGATCGCAAGACGCGACAGCTGCTCAGCCGTGATCCGGTCCGTCACCGTCCTGCTCCCGAACCGCCAGATGGACCATCAATCTCGCCAGCTCCGCCACAAACTCTCTGCGCGCATCCGCCGGGATCGCTTCCCATCGATGCTGGCGATCCTGCCATTCCAGCAGGCTGAACAGCGTGTGTTCCTGATCCGCGTCCATCCGCCTCTCGTCGCTCCAACGCACCAACAAGTTCAGCCAATGCTACAAAATCCGACAACCAGCCATATAGTGCAACCTCGCAAGGCATGCTCGCCTCAAGGCTCGTCCAGCGGGCAGGAATCCACCGCCGCCGACCGTCCGCAAATTCAGCCTCCACGATCAGCCGGCCCGATCCTTCCCGGCGACGGCGGTTGCCAATCCTGATCGTCTGACCGTCGAAAGGGTGCCCGCGGCGGCAGAGAACAACCGCTTGCTGCTCAATTCCGTGTTTTATAGCAATAGAAAAGGGACGTGTGGGGTCTGTACGCCCGCCAGGCCGAGGATCCCGCCGCCGCAGGCCTGCTGGTGCGCGCCTGCCGCTCGAAACAGCGCAAGGTGCTGGTGGACGGAAAAAAGCTGGAACTCGGCAAGCACATGGACACTCTCCCGCCCCGCGCATCGCGCAGCATCGAGATTCCCGCGCGGGGCGGCAGGGCGGCACGCAAGAAGCGCAAGGCCGTGCTGGCGTTGCGCATCGCTCGCGTCGAACTTGTCGCACCCGAAGGCAAGTCGCCGCACACGCTGCCCATGACCGCCGTGCTCGTTGCCGAGCGCAACCCGCCGTCCGGCGCTCGCCAGCCACTCCGCTGGCTGCTGCTTTGCTCCGAAGGCGAGGCCACGCCCGAATGGGCCGACCGCATCCGCCAGTGGTACGAAACGCGCTGGTCCATCGAAGAGTTCTTCCGCGTCCTCAAGACCGGAACCCGCATCGAGGATCGCCGCCTCGACGATGCCGAGGACTTGCGCAAGTGCCTCGCGTTCGACGCCGTCACCGCGTGGCGCGTGTTCGATCTGGATCGCGCCGCCAGGGAAACCCCCGACAGGCCCGCCGACGAGATCATGTCCCGAGACGAAATCTTCATGCTCTATCTGGGCCTGTACGACTACCGCGTGATCCGCTGCCGGGCCCCGCCCGACTATATCCCCGACCTCCGAACCTTCGCCATCGATCTCGGTCGATATGTCGGCTTCATCCCATCCAAACGACAGCCAATGCCCGGTACCGCAAAACTCTGGACAGGAATGACATACCTCATGCAAGACACTGCCGCACTCCAACGGATGAGAAGCGCCGGAATGCTCCGCGAAACGGGCCAATGATCTCTGCGTTAACTGTGTGGTAGTGACAGGATGCGGGCGCCCCGATCTACCATGTGCATGTTCGCGACGAGCGAAACGCGAACACTGGGGATCCCGCAGTCTACGGCGAATTGGTGCGGACCGTGCGGTCGAAATCGAACGCCTTGATCCAGATCGGCGGCGCGCTGGGGCCGCGCCGCGATCCCGATACCGGCGAAATCGGCTACCCGTTCACCGAGGCGGACCGGCTTGCCGCGCTGGAGACGAAGCCGGAACCGGACATGTTCACCGTCAAGATCGGCGCGGTCGAGCTTCAGGTGCCGGCCAATCGATACGAAACGGTCGGGCTCCGGAATTCCCCGGCCTTCCTGCGCCAGGCGATTCCCTCGATCATGAACCGGAAGCTCTGCCTTGAGCTCGAGATTTTCGACCTGGGCTGCCTGTACAACGCAAAGAAACTCGAGAACGAGGGCTTGAGCACGCTCACGATCAGGGATGGCCTGTTGCTCGGATTATTTGAGGGTCTTGTGGAGCGTTCTGGAGCTCAAGGACTTCTCTGGATGGTTTCATTCCAGTCGCGAGCAGCGTCTGGGCGGCATCGGTGGACCCTTGGATCGTGTTTGACGAGAGCTTCGGCGTTCTGATCACCGGCCGTGTCTGGGTCGCATGTCGCATGTCGCATGCGCAGAGGATCCCGGAGGGGTTCCATGCTTCGATCCATTCCGGGAGGTTTGGAGTTGCGCTTGCGGGGGATAGGAAGACGGTTGGCTTGCGGAATTTGATTGAGGAGGAAGGCGGAGAGAACGTCGAGCTCTCTGTGCGAGGAAGATGGTATCGGGTGGCAGGGGGGTGAAAATTCCGTATGGAGTAAATCCGCTCAGTTCACGAGATTCAACATGTTGCGCCGTTCGTGAGATCGGAACTGGCAAGCCTCAGGTTTCATGGCGCGCATGATCTGGTTCCATGCAGCGCCATAGCGGTCGGATTTCCACAGGGCGCGCAGGCTCAGGATTGCCTGTCCGGTACCGTTCTCGGACCAGCGCATGCCGGAGCACTTGAGCCGCTGAGTGATGAGCACCCGGTTTGCGGCCTCGACGATGCCGCTCCCGATAGGGAGCCCGCGTTGCTGGAACTCGGCGTATCGCATGCGGTGCCGTTGCTTGCGAAAGAACCGCAGGACGCGTGGGATCGTGCCTCGCTGCGGGTGCTTGCGGGCCAGCCGCTGTAGCGAACGGAGCACCTTGTCGATTCCCTTCTGCTCTTCCTTCAGGACTTCGCGAAGCCTCTCGAAGTGGCGCTGCGCCTGTGGCGAGCCCTCGCCATAGGCGCTTTTCAAGGCGTCCTGGAGATGCTGTGCAGCATGCCAATAGTCGAAAATCTGCGTTGCGCCTCCAAACACTTCCTCGCACCAAGTCCAATTGTCTGCCGCGCCGTCGGCGATGAAGACAACCTCCAGGTCCGGTCGCAGGTTCATCCAGTGCTGCGCCTCCGCCAGCACGTCCCTCTTCAGCGTGGCCTTGCCGGCTTCCGGCATGCGGCCGTGATACGCGGTACGCAGGCGCTCCCCGTCCCCATCGAACAGGGACACCGTACCCGACGACGCTTCCCGGAAACCCGCCGGAACCGATGCAACCCCTTGCCCTCGCGCGACCTTCTCCTTCCGCATCCCGACATGCACGCCGTCAATCGAGATCGCCAGGGCCCGGGCTTCCACCGGGACGGCCTCCTGTCCGCGGATCGTTTCCAGCGCATCCTCCTCGACCACTTCCAGGACCGGGCCCAAACCCTTCGACAGATTGCCCAGCGCCGTCGCCGACGGATGCATTCCGCCAAACTCCCGGAACAACGCCTCGCAATGGCCCGCCGGCGCCATCGACAGGACCAGCCCGGCCCGCCGCGCAGCAAGCGGCGACCAATAGCCGAACAGGATCTCGAAGCGATCGTCCGCAGGTGCAATCGAATCCTGCCCGCGGCGCCGGTAGCGCTGACGTTCATACGCCACTTCTCCGAAGGAACTCAGCATCGTCGTCCGTTGCCTTCCGCCACGGTGATATACCTCGCCGCCACGCACCAGCTGCTCCGCTTCCGCGTCGCCAGCCTCCAACGCAACCCGCAACGCGCCGCAGCCCGCCTGTGCAAGCGCCGCCGAGATCCGGCCCTCACAGGCTTCCGCGCCGCCTTCCAGCGGCTGCGACAGAATCGAATCCGCAATCGCCTCAAAGGCCAGCGTCATGACACCGGACAACTCGCCGCGAACCCACCCCTCCTTCGCCGGGGACCCGCTGGACTGCCGCGCGGGAAACTGCAATACTTCCATAGGAGTGCTCCTGGTTGCTGGTTTAGTTCTCCAACCATATACCACATCTTGTGGTGGGCACTCTCCTCCTTCCCGACCGGGAATCCGCCAAAATACACTCCAATCAAGCAAACCCAATCATACGGGGTCCAAATCAGAGCTTGACGAGCCCGACCGGAATGCATAACTCCTTGCCGCTACTCAATCCGAATTACTCCATAGCGAACGTGCACCCGTGGCAGGGTTGAGGTGGTGATCCGGACGGCGCCGTGGGCCTTTCAGGACCCTCTTGCCAGCGCGGTCGCCTGGGTCCCGGCGGTATCCCAGTTGGCGAGCGATGTCTTCGAGGGGCTGACCGCGGACGGCATGGAGTTCCTCCTGGGTCCATCGGCGTGCCACGGGACCACCTGCGGGCTGTTTGGGGAAAGGGAAGGTGGCGGCGCCGGGCTGGCGGGTTGGGAGTGTTTCCCGTTTCCCGTTTCCCTGCACCCCCCGGAGCTTTCGGCAGGAAACAGCTCGAGTGGTTCGCGCAGCCGCGTCCAGCGGCCCGTAAGGAGAAGCTTGGCCGATGCACCTCTTGGCCGGCGGATCCTGGTCGGGGTGGTCAACTTGCGCTTTGCCGTTTCGCCCTTTTTCTTGCAGGAACCTGCCGTCCACCCCCGTCGATCATGAGTGATGCATCTTCTGCGGGCCCGGGTCCCCCGAAGCGCTGCCCTCGAAAACCGCGAACATGAAGCCCCCCCCACTCGGAAAGCTTTCCTTTCCGCAACCGGCCCCGACCGCCAAGACAATGCCTCGGAGGCCCCGCAAGCTCCGTCTCCACCCGCGCGAGACGAACCTCCGCCTTCCGCGTCGCCACCGCATTGCGACGCCGCTTCGAGGGGCGCTTCCAGTCCGCATCCCGTTTTCGCTCCAACGCACCAAGCCGCGCACGCAGACGCGCCCGCTCCTCATGCAACCGCTCCCGCCAACCCCGCGCAGCCGCAATCGCGTCCGCCCGGCAACCGGAGTCGTGACGCACCAGAAGCCCTTCCTCCGCACAAACCTCGCGCTTCGTCTGCGCAGCATCCCCGCCACGCTGAAAAACCCGGGAGAAAACCTTCCGCGTCGCCCGCGCCAGAATGCCAACGCCTCTGGCCACACGATCAAGGTCCGCCTTCGGCGGCCGCACCGCGCATACCGACGTCGAAATCACTGCCTCAACGCCGCCACCGCCCGCTCGGCCCGACGCCGCGCCGAACGCCGACCATACTGCCGCGCACAAAGGCTCGTAAGCACTTCCGTCATGTCCCGGAACAGATCGTCATCGACCTCCCGGTCCTCCACAACCAGAACGCCGCCGCCACGGGCCCGGAGCAGGGCGTCCACCAGCTCGAAGCCAAATCGTGCAAGCCGATCGCGATGCTCCACGAGAACAATGCCAAGCCCCGGCTTCGACAACACGCCAAGCAACTCGCGCCGAGATCCATCGAGCCCGGAACCTACCTCAACGATCACTTCGTCCACCTGGATACGATGATGCTGGGCATATTCCAGAAGACGAAGCTTCTGCCGATCCAGGTCCGCGCGCTGGTCAGCCGACGATACGCGTGCGTACAGAACCGTTCGCAAACGATCCCCTTCCGGCTGCCGAACAAACCAGTGCCGTCCGATCTTTACAGGATCGAGTTCCGCCGGCAAACTCCCGAACGACATCATCTGCCGTGCAGACCGCGATGTCAGACCATGAGCCCGCGCCCACACCGACAGCTTCATGCGCTTCTCAGTACCTTGCATATCTCCACAATACTCCTTTCCACCAACTGCTGCAACCCCTGTCGGTGAGGCTGCCCTCGGAGGCGCGCCCGAATTGCGACAAGTCCTCGTCAATTCCGTCAATCCTGAACTTCAACCATGCGACAGCCCTATCCACCATCGTTCCGGCGCTTCTCTCCCGATACGGAACGAGGCTCCGGTCAAAGTGATACGGAACGAGGCTCCGGTCAAAGTCCCCATGATATCCACTCTGTTCACCAAGAATTCTGCCGTGAAAATACCCACATTTTCATGCACCGGTGGTGCGGAGACACAAGACCCCGCATGAGCGTTTCTTCCGGTGCAGCGTGGTGGATAATTTCCAGATCTGGAACTCGGAGTCACCATGCCGCAGCCCCTTCGTCCGCACCATGATCATCCGAAGGCGGCCCAGCTCCTGCAGCGCCTCTGCCGCAATTCCGACGCCATCTACCGCGGCCGTCCGTGTCAGGCGTCCTGCCCGCGATGGCCTGCGCGCTGACGCCGGATCCCCGCGCTGCTGCGCCCCTTGTCGGCCGCGGATCGTGTCTGACCTCCCGCACTGCGCTCCGTCGTCGCCGACCACCCCGTCAGCCGGACTTCCGTGCTGCTCGATCTCAAGCCCGGCAGGCCGCAAATCCGCGGTTGCTGGTGCCGGACCGCACCCCGCGCGATCTGTCCGATGCATGCCGGGCGAGGCCGCGCCGCGCCTCGTCGATCCGCCGCATGTCCCGCACATCCCCAGATTGCAGGCATGCCCTGGCCACAAGCCTGCAGGCCACAGGGAGCATTCCCGCCACGGGACAGCATCTACCCTTTTCGCGGCAGGTCCCAACGGGAGGAGACTTCCTTCGCGAGCAGAGCGTGCCCGAGCGATGACTGGCAGTCGTACGGCGCCCTTGTCTCCCCAACCACGCCCTCAAGTTCTTAGCTCATTCCGGGCATGGATGCTGTACGAGGCTCTGTGAAGCGATGGTGGCCATCCGCAACCGTACTGCAAACTCTCTCTCCCCGACAACTCCCCTTCCGATTTCCTCGCAGCCTCGGAGACCGAATTGCGGCGGCGTTGCGGCGCAAGTCGGGGCAGGGCGGGGACGGAACGGAACCGCTCCCAGCGCCATCAAGTCAACGCAGTCGGACGCCTGGACCGGACTACGCGAGAATTAGCCGGACGGGGAATTGGGGAGATGGAGATGGTGCCGCCAGGGGGACGGGATCCAAGCAGCGGCAAAGGCTTCGTCGCGGAATTACAAACACCTCAACCCGCTCTGTGCGACACGTACGTGTCAGCATGTCCGAGCCTATTCCCGCGAGTCGAACAGCGCTGCCTCAAGGGAGTCGAACGGAATCAGGTCGAACTCGATGACACAAGCCACGGCCAGCCAGATCAGCGTGCCCACGACGGTGGTGCGAAGCACCTTCCAGCGCAGACCCGGCTCCGACGGAGCGCTGGGCGGCGTGCCACGCACGACCCGCTTCGACTCCGATTGGGACCGGATTCCGAGCGGAAGCACGCAATAGAATGTCAGGGCCCAGATCACCGCATACAAGACCACTGCACCCGACACGCCCATCGCACACCCTTTCGCCATCCGGACCCGCATTTGCCCCGTGTCTCCGGTGGCATGGCGCGCAAGAACGTCTGTCACCGCGCTCCGGCACGACTCGGAGTGAAGTATAGGATCGGGACCGGCCGCCGTCACCGCGAACAATCCAGCCGCACAATCCCGCCCCCGGCTAAAGCGGATCGCCTGAATGGGGATGAGAACAAACGGCCCTCTCCTTCCGGATAACCCGGCGCCGGGGGGCAGGCCGTGAGCCACTGCCCCGCACCGACCGGTGCGCTTGCAGCGGCTCAGTCGCCCGGAGCGGTGAACCGGCGCAACAAGCGGCCACGCGCTTCCGGCACCGGCCGATGAACGCTCGCGGCAACCCGACGCTCCAGAAAATGCCCGGTCAAGCGAAAACCCTTGAGCCACTGCTCCCGATTCGCCCCGCCGCCATCGGGAAGGAATTCCGGTAGATCCAGCAACCGGTCGGCGAAGGGCGCGCCGGCTTCGCGGCAGATTGCACGGCCTGTCCGCGGCGACACGTATGCGAGCTCATCCGTTGCGCCCGTCGCCCCGCACCGGTCCAGGGAAAGCCCGTAGCCGAGAACACCGAGCAGCCCCAGCTCCCAATGGATGTACGCTGTCGGCCACAGATCCGACTCGCCCAGCGTCTCCAGGGTCGACACCGTTGCTGCATACAGGTTCGGGTGCGGCTCCCGCTCCGGCAGGAATGCCGCAAGCAGCGCGATCATGCTTGCGAGTGCCGCCATTGCATCGCCATCATCGCGAAGTCCCGCCCAGGAGCCTCCGGCGATCTCGATCCGGTAGGTGCCGAGATGCACCTCGAGACGGGCATTCCATTGCAGGTCGGCACGGTTTCCGGGCTGCAGGATGCTGCGCATGCGCCGTCCCTGGCCGCCACGCACGAGACCGGCATGCCGGCCGTGCTCACGGGTCAGGGCGTCCACAACCGCTGCGCTCTCCCCGTGGGGCCGCACCGAGAGCAGGACGCCCTCGTCCTGCCAGTTCAGCGCTCATCCTCCGTCCCGCCACCGGGAGGCCCGAAGCCGAGCACCCCAAGCTGGCGGGGGTCGGTCATCCAGCCGCGCCTCACCTTCACATGCAGCGCGAGATCCACCTCCTCCCCGATCACCAGGGCAATGTCGTGAGCCGCCGCGGCACGGATCTGCGCCAGCGCCGACCCACCCTTGCCCACAACCATGCGGCGGTGGGACTCCCTGGCAACCACGATACGTTGCTCGATCCGCACGCGGCCCTTTCCCGCTCGAACCCACGAGACCGGCTCGACCGCGAGCTGGTAGGGCAATTCGTCATGAAGTCGCAAGAGGAGCTTCTCGCGGGTCACCTCCGCGGCGAGGAACCGGACCGGCGCATCGCTTGCCTGGTCCTCTGGATAGTGCCAGGGACCGGGAGGCAGGACTTGCTCGATCCAGCCCTCAAGGCGGCTCACGCCATCCCCGTTGCTGGCCGCAATGAGGAACGTCTCGTCGAAGTGCGCCTTGCCGTTCAATTCCGCCACCAGACCGAGGAGCCGTTCCCGCCGGACGCGGTCGATCTTGTTTACCACCAGCGCCCGCGGACAACGCCGCGGAAGCCGTTCCTCCACGCCGGCAAGCAGCGCATCCCGCGCTGGCGAGGGAGCCTTCGCGGCGTCGACCAGCACGAGGGCCGTATCAGCCTCCCGAAGCCCTGCCCACACCGCCGAGACGATTGTCTCGTCGATCAGCCGCCGCGGCTTGTAGAGGCCGGGCGTATCCACGAAGACGGCCTGCGTTCCGTCGAAGATCCCGATGCCCCGAATCCTGGTGCGCGTGGTCTGCGCCTTGTGGGTCACGATGGAAACACGGGTCCCCGCGAGACGGTTCACGAGCGTGGACTTGCCGGCATTGGGCAGGCCGAGCACGGCGACCGAGCCGAATCGGGTGTCCGTCACGGGGAATCCACCTCGTCGCAGCGGAGGAGGAGCGCCGCCGCCGCCGCGCGCTCCGCTGCCCGCTTGTTCGTACCCTCGCCCAGGGCCTGCATCGATTCCCCGACGCGGACCCGGATGGCGAACGCCTCCTGCCGGGCCGGAACGGACTCGTAGGACGGCAGGCCGAGTCCACGCTCTTGCGACCATTCCTGAAGGCGCGACCGCGGGTTCGGACTCGGTGGACAGGCCTCGTCCGCGCTCGCGAACAAGCGACGCACCAGCGAGAACGCCTCCTCCGTCCCGCCATCCAGGAACACCGCCGCCAGGACGGCCTCCATCGTGTCGGCCAGCACCGTCTCCCGCTCGCGGAATCCGCTCCGGATCTCCGCCTTCGAGAGAATCAGGTGCGGTCCCAATCCGGCTCGGCGCGCGGCCGCCGCGCAGGCGGCCCGACACACCAATGCCTCGAAGCGCTCATGCAGCTCGCCTTCGGATGCCTCCGGATGCGCCTCGAACAGAGCCGCTGCAATGGCCAGGCCGAGAACACGATCGCCGAGAAACTCGAGGCGCTGGTTGTCCTGCTCCTGGCCGCGCTGAACGCTGAGATGGCTTCGGTGGCGCAGTGCCTCCTCAAGCAGCTCCTTGTGCCGGAAGCGGTATCCGAGCGCGACCTCGAGGGCTCGCCGGCCGGGCTGCGCCCCGCGGTCCATGGCTCACCGCAAGTCGTCGAAGAACCGGCCGAGCCTCCAGTCCCACGGGAAGAAGGCGCGGGACTCGGACGAAAGGAAGATGATCTCGGCGCGCCCGACAAGATTCTCGGCGGGGACGAAGCCAACCGAGTCCAGGTATCGGCTGTCGATGGAATTGTCCCGGTTGTCGCCCATGAAGAAATAGTGTCCTTCGGGCACGAGGTAGGGACGCGTATTGTCGCTGCCGCTCACCGAGTCGTCGTTGGCGTTCAGAGTCAGATACGAGCGGCCGTTTGGCAGCGTCTCCCGAAACAGGCCCTTCAGGCAGACCCGCCTGCCGTCGCTATCCGCCCCGCGCCGCTCGCAGCGCAGCGAGGCGCGGGAATCCAGCGGCTCGGGAAAGTCGCCGACCCTCTCCCGGCGCACCGGATCGCCGTCGATGTGGAGCACCCCTGCCTTCACCTGGATGGTCTCGCCGGCCATCCCGATGACGCGCTTGATGTAGTCGGTCTCCCCGTCCTTCGGCAGCTTGAAGACGATGACGTCTCCCCGCTCCGGTATGCGATCCGGCCAGCGACCGTCCGGCAGGATAACCGGCGAAAGCGGAATTGAGTGCCGCGAGTATCCATACGCGTACTTGGAGACAAACAGATAATCCCCGATGAGCAGTGTGGGCTTCATGGATCCCGATGGAATCGAGAACGGCTGGTAGAGGGCGCTCCGGAATGCAAGCGCGATCACGAGAGCATAGACAAGGGTGCGGATGGTCTCCCCGATGCTACCCCTCCATGCCCGCAAAACCGCAGTCCTCATCCGGTGCCCCCCTCTCGAACCGCTTCAATCACCACCGACGCCTGCGCCAGTGGCGGCTCATGGGCAAGGCTGAGATGGAGCCGGGCATCCCACCCCTCCGGCAGGAGCCCCCCGAGGCGGCGCTCTGCGCCTCCGGCGAGACGCAGGCACGGCTGGCCGGACGGCAGGCTGCAGACCTCGATTTCGCTCCACGAGACACCTTCGCTGATCCCGGTGCCAAGCGCCTTGGCACATGCCTCCTTGGCGGCCCAGCGCTCTGCAAGCGCAGCCGCCGCACTGCCTCCCCGTCGCGCCCGCGCGCACTCCCCATCGGTGAAGACGCGGTTGAGGAACCGGTCGCCGAAACGGTCCAGGACCCGCTCGATGCGTCGGATATCGCAGAGGTCGGTCCCGATGCCGAGAATCATGGGCCAGCGTTTCCTGCACGGGCAGCTTGCATCCGCCGCAGCATTTCCCGGACTGCCGCATCCAGCCCTACAAAAATCGATTCCCCAATCAGGAAGTGCCCAATGTTCAACTCGGCCACCTCCTCGATCGAGGCTACACCCGCAACCGTATCATAGGTCAGCCCATGCCCGGCATGGACCTCGAGACCTGCCTCCGCAGCCATGCGTGCGCCGGCACGGATGCGCTCCAGCGCATCGGCACGCTCAGAAGCATCACCCCTCTCATGGGCATCGCAATAGGAACCGGTATGGAACTCCACCACCGCTGCCTCTACACCGCAGGCGGCCTCGATCTGCCGCGGCTCGGCATTGATGAACAGCGACACCCTGGACCCGACCCCGCGAATGGGCTTGATGAACTCTCGAAGCACATCGATCCTGGCAGCCGCATCCAGGCCCCCTTCCGTCGTCAGTTCAGCCCGCCGCTCGGGCACTATGCATACCGCATGGGGCGCGGCCCGAACGGCAATGCGCTGCATCTCTCCGGTCATTGCCAGCTCAAGGTTCAGCGGCAGCGAAATTTCTGCCGAAAGCCTCCCTATGTCCCGGTCCGAGATATGCCTGCGGTCCTCGCGCAGATGCGCGGTTATACCGTCCGCTCCCGCATCTGCCGCGGTATGCGCCGCGCGCAGGGGATCCGGGGTGCGCCCGCCCCGCGTATTGCGAACGGTCGCAACGTGGTCGATGTTGACGCCGAGGCGCAGCGGCCTGATCATGACCCAACCGTGCCCGTCGCTTCCGGCGGCTCCGCCCCCGCAGAGTCCGTGAGCCGGGCCAGTTTTCTCAACCGCCGCTTCTCCGCGAGACGGCGGCGCGCAACCTGATAGGCAGCGACCGCCGAGCGCAGGATCAGGTAAGCGCCTATGGACGCAGGCACTCCGATCGCCATGCCGCCGGCGAGGTAGGGCAGCAGCAGGACATCGAGCAGTTCGTTCCACCGCTCCAGTATTTCGGCCGGCCGAAGCATGGCTTGGTAGGCTTCCGCCGAGCCATCGGCCGACAATGGCTCGTACCCGAGAAGAAACCGGCCGAACTTGATCGAACTGGCGATGATGATCGGAAACGTCAACGGATTGCCAACTGCCGTGCCGAGTGCCGAGGCCACGAGGTTTGCCCGAAGCACCCACGCCACGAACATCGCCA
Source organism: Rhodobacterales bacterium (assembly GCA_965222665.1). Classification (GTDB taxonomy): domain Bacteria; phylum Pseudomonadota; class Alphaproteobacteria; order Rhodobacterales; family CAZPXZ01; genus CAZPXZ01. The sequence continues at coordinate 336,386 of CBDCUM010000012.1, read as the reverse complement.
GCAAGATATGGAAGAAGAAGAACGGGGTGAAGGAGGCCAGGACGCCGCAGGCGAATCCGAGCGCGATGCTGTGGGGGGAGCCGGGAAGACGTTGCAGGCGTGCACCGATGTACTTGAAACCGCGATACCAGCCCTTCCGCGGCGCGACAAGCTCCCGCAGCCGGCGCGGGTGAAGAATGCCCTGCTTTCGCCGGAAGATTGCCACCGCGACCCCCTAGCCCGGCAGCCGCCGACTGCCGGGCGAGACCGGCGGAATGGCGCGCAATTCTGGTGGAATATCGTCGGCCGCGTAGTGCGGCGCGTCGATCTCGAGCAGCGAAACGAGCGGTACACCGACATCGGCCCGGCCACCGCTCCGGTCCACCAGCGCTGCAGCCAGGACGACACGTCCACCCGCTTCCCGCACCGCGGCAATGCATTCGCGCACGGAGCCACCGGTGGTGACGACATCCTCGACAACCACGCAGGCGGCGCCGGGCGGTATCTCGAATCCGCGCCGGAAACGGAACACGCCCTCCACCCGCTCGGCGAACACCGATGGGACGCCCAGCTGCCGCGCCGCCTCGTACCCCGCAATCACGCCGCCCATCGCCGGAGACACGCAAAGCGAAACCTCGTCCCCCGCCCCCGCGAGTGCCTCCTGTACCCGCCCGGCAAGGGCGCCGCACAGGCGGGCGGCCCGATCCGGCTCCATCAAGGCGCGCGCGCACTGAAGGTAGATCGAACTGTGCAGCCCGGAACTCAGAACGAAGTGCCCCTCCAGCCACGCCCCGGCCGCCGAGAACTCCCCGCGAAGCGCTTCCAGATTCACTGGTGCGCGTCCTGCTGCATCTCGGAGTTCAACCCGACGCGATGCGCCTCGTATACCACCCGTTCCGCGATGATCGCCGACAGAACTTGGTGGAGGTGGCGCAAGTCGTACACCGACAGCTCGAAATGCATGTAGAAGAAGTCCCGGCGCCGGAGCGACATGGTTACATCCTCGATGTTGGCATCAAGCTGGCCGATCCGGTTGCAGACCCGGGCAAGCGCGCGATGGACATTGGCCAGCACTACTTCGATGCGCGTCCGGTACAGCGGGTGCCGGTTCGCGTTCTCGTCCCAATGCAGGTCGATCCACTCGGCGTCCGACAACTCGGCTAGCTTGTCGCAGTAGAGCGCGTGGACGGTGATGCTTTGATTGCGAGATGCAATACCCGTAATTCGCTCATTCGGCAACGGCAGGCAGGCCTCGCACATTGTCACCGGCGCGCTGGCGTCGATCTCGATGATCGCGGGCCGGCCATCCGCGGGCGTCTGTCTTGGCTCCTGGGGCGGCGCCCCGTTTCCCGGCCTGACGGCCTGACGGACCCTGCCGGTCGACAGCTTGCCTTCGCCAATCGCGATATAGAGATCCCGCACGCCCGCGTAGCCGAGTTGCCGCGCCGCGGAGCCAAGCACATCGGAGCTTCCCGATCCGAAGACCTTGCTGGCGATCCGCTCGCCGAACTCAGCGTTCTCCTGCCGCTTCTTCGTGTTCCAGTAGCGCAGGATCGCATGGCGCGCCTTCTCGGTCGTTACATCGTTGACCCAGTCCCGGTCGGGATGCGCCCCGTCCGAACGCAGGATTTCAACCTCTTGCCCGCTCCTCAGACGGGTCTTCAAGGGAGCAGGCGAACCGTCGATCTTGGCGCCCACGCAGCTGTTGCCGATTTCAGTATGCAGCGAATAGGCAAAATCGACGGGAATCGCGTTTCTCGGAAGATGGACAACCCGTCCCTTGGGCGTGAAGCAATAGATATTGCCCGACCGGTGTTCGTACATGGCGAGGTCAACCGATTCGCCCGGCGAGCCGCTGTTGCGGGCCGCGTCCAGCCAGTCCCGCAGCTTGGCGAGGGGATCCTTCGCCTCCTGAACGTCCCTTTCTGCCTTTCCCTTGCCCTGGAGCGCAGCGGTCGGCTCCACATCCTCGTTGCCCTTGTAACGCCAGTGCGCGGCGATGCCGACCTCGGCCAAATGATGCATGTCCCGAGTACGAATCTGCACCTCCATGAGCGGCATGTCCTCGCCGTAGAGGACGGTGTGGAGAGACTGGTACCCGTTTTCCTTCGGCACCGAAATGTAGTCCTTGAACCGGCCCGAGACCGCGAACCACTTCGAGTGCAGCACTCCGAGGGCCCGGTAGCAGTCCGACTCCTCCTCCACGACAATCCGGAAGGCAGCAATATCGGAAAGCCGGGCGAACTCGATCTTCTTGCGCCGGAGCTTGCGCCAGATCGAGTAGGGACGCTTGTAACGGCCCTTGACATCTGCCTTGATGCTGTTGTCGTCGAGCTCGGCACGAAGCTGGCTGACCAATCGCTGGGTGCGAGAGCCGTAGCGCCTCTTGAGCGATGCGAACCGGCGAATGATCGCCCGGCGCGCCCGGGGATTGAGAACTCCGAAGGCAAGATCCTCGAACTCCTCCCGCATCTCCTGCATTCCGACCCGCGCCGCCAGCGGCGCGTAAACCGTGAGCGTCTCGTTGGCGATCCGCTTGCTCCGGTCCGGCGGCATGGCGTCGATTGTGCGCATGTTGTGCAGCCGATCCGCAAGCTTGATCAGCAGGACCCGGAGATCGTTCGCCAGGGAAATCATGATCTTGTGCAGGGTTTCGGCCTGCACCTCCTCCCGCGCGGGCACGGCACCTGGCGGCTGGGCGCCCGGATCCTTGCCGTTTCCCTCGGCGGATTTCCCGTTCCCGCCGGAGGCGCTCCCGCCGCCTGCATCCTCTTCCCGACCGGAGACATTGCGGGACATGACCTTTCCGACCTTGGTCACGCCCTCGACCATCGCCGCGATGCTCGGGCCGAATTCGTCCTCTATGTCGCGAATGGAGAACTCCGCGCCGTCCTCGACGGTGTCGTGCAACAGGGCTCCCGCAATGGTGTCCACATCGACCCTGTATTCAGCGAGAACCAGCGCCACGGCAAGTGGGTGACTCGCATAGGGCTCGCCGCTCAGGCGCCGCTGGCCGGCATGGACCTCGGCCATGACCTCGTACGCGCGGGCGAGCTTCGCGCAGTCGGCCCCCGCATTGTATTCCCGGACAGCCGCCAGCAGCGTCGAGATGGATTCTTCCGGCGTCATCATCCTTCCACTCGTGATGTGCATCCGCTCCGTGGCACCTGCCCTATTCCGTGCCCTCGACGATGATGAGCTCGCCGTCGGAAACGGCCTTCCGGATCTTCGCCGCAGCCTGGTACTCCTCGGACTCGTAGCATCCGAGCGCATCCTCGACCGAAGCGAACTCGATCACCACGTTCCGGGCACGATGATTTCCCTCGAGCGGCAGCACCCGACCGCCGCGCGCCAGAAAGCGTGCACCGAACCGCTCCATGGCCGGGCGGGCCGTCTCTACGTAATCCGGGTACCGCTCCGCGTCGCGGACGTCGACCCGGGCGATCCAGTAGGCTTTCGGCATTTGGGTTTCCTCTTCCTGACTTGCTGCGCCTGCGGACACCCGCGATTCCAGCCACCCGCCAAACCGTACCGCCATGGGCGAAACGCCGGCGGGCCGCCTGAATTGCGCGGAAAGCCTCTTCGCTGTATAGTAAGGCCTGCACCAACCCCCCGCATTATAAGGAGCGTGCCAATGGCTCGCGTCACCACGGAAGACTGCGCCGAAGCCATTCCGAATCGTTTTGAGCTCGTCGTCCTGGCCGCCTATCGCTCAAAGGCCATCAGCGAAGGAGACAACATTCTCGTCGAGCGTGACAATGACAGGAATCCCGTCGTCGCGCTCCGCGAAATTGCGGAGAAGCAGACCGACAAGGATGTGCTCTGGGACCGCGCTGTCGCGCGCTGCCAGCGCAACCGTCCGAGCACCGAGCCCGAATTCGATGACGCGTTCAGCCTCGAAGATCGGCATATCAAGTCCTGGATTGTCCCGATGGAGTGACGCCCGCGCCTGGCGAGCGCGCCCCGGTCCGCGCGAATGGCTATCCCGAAATCATTTATCGAAGAGTTAAGGCATCGCGTGTCTCTTGCCACGTACGCAGGAGAGAAGCTTGAGTGGGACAGGAAGAAGAGCAAGCCGAATCGGGGCGAGTACTGGGCCTGCTGCCCGTTCCACGCTGAAAATACGCCCAGCTTCAAGGTGGATGACGGCAAGGGCTTCTACTACTGCTTCGGCTGTCAGGCGAAGGGCAATCTCTTCGGTTTCGTCCAGACCATGGAGAATGTGGGCTTCGACGAGGCCGTCCGGTCGCTGGCAAGGCGGGCGGGACTGGCGGTTCCGACCGCCTCCAGGGAGGAGCGTCAACAGGAGGAGCGCTCCGAGCGGCTGCTGAGGGCCAATTCCAACGCCTCCCATTTCTACCGCGCCAGGCTCCACGCCTCCTCAGGGGCGCGGGCGCGGCGCTATCTCCTGGAGGAGCGCGGGCTTTCGAAGAAAACGATCGAGCGGTTCGAGATCGGTTTCGCCCCGGACAGCCGCAACGAACTCTGGATGCACCTCCAGTCGGATGACATCTCCGCGGCCGACGCGGCGGAGGCCGGCCTCGTGCAACGGCCGGAACGAGGAGAACCCTACGACTTCTTTCGCAACCGGATCATGTTTCCCCTTACGCTGCCCGGCGGGCGCTGCGTGGCGTTTGGCGGCCGGCTGCTCGGCGACGGGCAGCCCAAGTACCTCAATTCGCGGGAGAGCCCGGTATTCCGCAAGGGCCGCACGCTCTACAACCTTGGCGGTGCGCGGGAAGCAGCGCGCCGAAGTGCCAGAATCGTTGTCGTGGAAGGCTACATGGACGTGATCGGGCTTCATGAGAACGGAATTGAGGACGTCGTGGCGCCACTCGGAACCGCGTTCGGCGAAGAGCATCTGAATCTTCTCTGGAGTTCGGCGGAGACGATCGTGATCGCCCTCGATGGCGACGAAGCGGGACAGCGCGCCGCAACGCGGGTGATCGATCTCGCGCTGCCCCGGCTGAAGCCCGGACGGGAAATCCGGTTCGCGCTTCTGCCGCAGGGAATGGACCCCGATGACTATGCGCGCGCGCACGGCGCCGAGGGGATGGAAGCCATGTTGCGTGCGGCGCTGCCGCTCGCCGAGATGGCCTGGCGCCGGGAACTCTCCGGTAGTTCCACCGGCACGCCGGAAGCCATTGCGCAAGCCGAGGCACGCCTCTGCGGCCTCGCCGACACGATTCAGCACGAGGTCCTCCGCCGCCACTACCGCAAGGACTTCCGCAACCGGATTTGGCAGATTCGAAGCGGTGGTCCGGGTGCCGCCTCCAGCGCGATTCCCGTGCGGGAAGCAACCCGCAGCTCCGCCCTTCTCGGCGGCAGGCGGACGGACGGCGAGTACCGCCGTCGGGCACGCGCGGGCGCCATCCTCCTCGCCGTCCTCAACCACCCCGACACGCTCGAATCGTTTTGCGAGGATATCGGAGCCCTGAGTTTCGAGTGGAAGGATCTTGACAGGCTGCGGGATCAGACCATATCTGCCTATATGGATGGCGCGCTTGACGAGGAGGCGCGAAGCAAGCTGCTTCGGCACCTGCGAAACGCGTGCCGGAACGAGCCGCACTTGTCGGTGGAGCGTTGCACGAAGCCGACCGCCGCCCCTGCGGACGTGCGGAGCGGCATCGAGACACTCGTCTCCGAGCACCGCGGGGAGCATGACAGCCAGATGACCTTTCATACGGCCATCGACCAGATCACCTCCGCGAATCCCGATCCGGAAGCGGATGCCATCATCCGGCAGGCCGCGGCCGAACGCGCACGAAGGCTGGAAGCGCCGGACGATGTCCACATTGGCTCCGCACGCTCCAGCGAAGCCTTGCTGGAACTGGTTCAGCACCCGCCTTGGCGGCGCGGTTCCCACCAGCACGACGGGGAGTAGCCCATGGTTGAGAACGGCGGGATCGCCAGCGACGAAGTCGACACTGACGAGTTCCACGAATTTGAGCAGAGCGTTGCCGAATCCCTGGCAAACCAGGCGCGGGCACGGGGCGGGGTCATCGGATACGACCGCATCGTCGAGGCGCTGGCGCAAGGCGGGGACCGGGACCGGGCCGACGACATTGTCCGCGCTCTCTCGGACATGGGATACATGGTGGCCCCTTCCGAGCACGCCGCCAGCGCATCCGGCGAAGGCCGGAACGTGGACATGCGGCTCGCCGGCAACCGCGTTGGGCCGGAGCGCCGGGAAGATACGTTGCGCATGTATCTGCGCGAGATGGGCTCCGTCGAGCTGCTGTCGCGGGACGGCGAGACCGCGATCGCCAAGCGCATCGAGATCGGCAGAAAGGTGATGTATGACGGCCTATGCCGCAATCCGTTGACCGGACGGGCGATTTCGAATTGGCACATTGATCTGGACCAGGGACGCGCGTCGCTTCGTGACGTGGTCGAACTGGGCACGGGCCTCGCTGCAGCAGGCAGCGATCCCGAGATCGTCGAGGGCGAGGCGCAGGGCGTGAACGCCAGGGCGGCCGCTCGCGCGGCCAGCATCCGCAGCGATGCGGAAAACCTCATCGCGGAGGTCGCCAAGACGCATGAGCGGTTGTCCCGCCTCCGCACGGATAGCATTTCGTCCCAGCGGGGACGCCAGGATGCCTTGACAGTCTCCCGACTGAAGAACATGCGGCGCCTGGAGCGGGGCCTGATCAGGCTGATCGGAGAACTGCAACTCAACCGGAAGCGAATCGAGGATTTGATCGCCGAGACCTACAGCAGCGAATCGTACCTGGTGAGCCTGGAGGGGCAGCTGATCCGGTCCGTGCGGGAGTACGGGATTTCGCGCCAGGAATTCCTGGATCAATGGCGTAGCAACGAACTGGCCGCCGACTGGTTGCCCCGGGTCGCCAGCACGGACGCCAACTGGAAGCGGTGGGTTTCCCGGGAGCGCGCTTCCGTTCAGAGGATCCGCGAGGAAATCGGAACCTATTGCGAGGAAGTGCTCGGCCAGGATGTCAACGCCTTTCGGGAAACGGTCCGGATCGTGCGCCAGGGCGAACGGGAAGCGCAGGCTGCGAAGACCGAAATGGTGAGCGCGAATCTTCGCCTCGTCATCTCCATCGCAAAGAAGTACACCAATCGCGGACTGCCCATCGAGGATCTCATCCAAGAGGGCAATATCGGCCTGATGAAGGCTGTCGACAAGTTCGAGTGGAGACGAGGCAACAAGTTTTCGACGTATGCCACATGGTGGATCCGCCAGTCCATCACGCGGGCGATCGCGGACCAGGCACGCACCATCCGCATCCCCGTGCATCTCATCGAGACCATCAACAAGCTCAACCGGACCACGCGCAGCTTCCTGCACGAGCACGGGCGCGAGCCCCGGCCCGAGGAGCTGGCCGAGGAATTGCAGATTCCGCTTGAGAAGATCCGGAAGGTTCTCAAGATTTCGAAGGAGCCGCTCTCTCTCGAGCAGCCTGTCGGGGACGAGGATGACAGCCAGCGCGGCGACTTCATCGAGGATGAAGGCGCCGTTCAGCCCGTCGACCTCGCCGTGGACCGGGACCTTCGCGATGTGGTCACCAACCTGTTCGCGGGCCTGACCCCGCGGGAGGAGCGGGTCCTGCGCATGCGCTTCGGAATTGGTGTAAGCCAGGAGCATACCCTCGAGGAGGTGGGCAGGCAGTTCAACGTAACGCGTGAACGGATTCGCCAAATCGAAGCCAAGGCGCTGCGAAAGCTCCGCAAGCCGGCCCATGCCGACGCTCTGCGCGGCTTCATTGAACGCGGATCCTGAGTGGCCGCGGAAAGCGACGCAGCACCGGCGGCCGGCGGGAAAGTTTAGGCGAGGCGGCTCGGGAGCGCAGCATGGCCCTCAGGGCGATCATCTTTGACGTGGACGGAACCCTTGGAGAAACCGAGCCGGTCCACCGCGAGGCATTCAACGCCGCATTCAAGGCGGAAGGCCTGGGCTGGCACTGGAGTTCGGAGCTCTACCGGGAGATCTCCAGGATGCAGGGCGGCCAGGCGCGCTTGCGCTACTACCTGGAGACGTATCACCCGGAATGCAGGCAGCGATTCGAAGAGGAGGACCTGTATGCAACCGTCCACCGGCAGAAGACGCGCATGTTCGGCCGCCTCCTGGAGGACAGCGGAACCTCGCTCCGCACGGGCGTGGGCCGACTGATTACGGACGCCCGGTCGGTCGGAATTCTTCTCGGCGTGTGCACTACCTCGCAGTTGGAAACCTTCGAAATCCTGGTCATCAACGCGCTGGGGTTCGAAGCCATCAGCTGGTTCAAGGCCGTGGTCTCCGGAAAGGATGTCCAGGAGCGGAAGCCGGATCCGGAGGGATACATCAAGGTGCTGCAAAAGCTGCGCGTGACCGCGGACGAGGCGGTGGTCATCGAGGACTCCCAACTGGGCGTGCAGGCGGCCCGCGCAGCAGGCATCCGCGCCATCGCCGCCCCGAGCGAGTTGACGCGGGAAGGAGACTTCTCGGGGGCGGAGATTGTCCTCTCCGATCTCGGCGAACCGGGCATGCCGTTCGAAGCCCTGCGAGGAGACCCCCAGGGATTCAGCTATGCCTCGGTACGAAGCATCCAGACCTGGCTCGGAGAGACCGAGTCCGCCTAAGGCGCCCGGAAACGGGGCCTGATCGTATCCGGGGATCGGATTGGTGCGGTCGAGAAGACTCGAACTTCCACGGGCAATGCCCACAGCGCCCTCAACGCTGCGCGTCTACCAATTCCGCCACGACCGCACGGGCGGAATTCTATAGCCCATGGGAAGCACCGACGCAATGGCCGCGGAGGTTCCCGGCGGGAGCGAGAGCCGCGCAGCCGGAATTCCTGCCGGGGACGGCCTGGAATGGATCACGTCCCGGGAGCCGGTTCCCTACCCTGAGGCGGTCCGCTTCATGAACGAGCGCGCCCGCGCCATCCGTCTCGGAGAAGCGGCCGAATGCGTCTGGCTGCTTGAGCATCCACCGCTCTACACGGCCGGAACGAGCGCGGATGACGCGGAACTGCTCGAACCCCGCTCCCTTCCGGTGTACCGCTCGGGAAGGGGCGGCCGCTACACGTATCACGGTCCGGGCCAGCGCATCGCCTACGCGATGCTCGACCTTGTCCCTCGCGGGTCCGACCTCCGGCGGTTCGTCTGGGGCCTGGAGGAATGGGTTATCCTGGCGCTCGCCGAGTTCGGCGTTGACGGGCGGCGCCGGGCGGAGAGGATCGGCGTCTGGGTCGAGACATCCGGTGGCGAGGCGAAGATCGCAGCCCTGGGCGTGCGGGTTCGCCGGTGGGTCTCCATGCACGGCATCGCGCTCAACATTGATCCGGAGCTTGCCGCGTTCCAGGGAATCATCCCCTGCGGCATCCGGGAGCACGGGGTGACGAGCCTGCGCGACCTGGGTCTGTCCGCGACCCAAGACGAGGTTGACGCCGCGTTGCGAAGGGCATTCCCCGAGGCGCTGGGACTGGCAGGTGTCCGGCCGCGGGATACGCCGGGCCGGTAGAAGGGAGAACCTGATGATCGTCGTGTACGGGGCTCGGGAGCACCTCGGCCCCATCCGCAAGCAGCTGTCGGACACGATCCACCATTGCATGCAAGCCGTTCTCGGCCGGCCGGAAGACAAGCGCGCGCATCGATTCGTGATCCTGGACGCGGAGAGCTTCTTTGTTCCCGACGGCCGCTCCGACCGTTACACCGTCATTGAGATCAACATGATGTCCGGCCGCAGGACAGAGACGAAAAAGGCCCTGATCAAGGCGCTGTTCGAGGAAATCGACCGCAGGCATTCCATTGCGCCCATGGACATCGAGATCATCATATGCGAGCAGCCCGCCCATTGCTGGGGCTTTCGAGGCATGAGGGGGGATGAGGCCGCAGATCTCAAGTATCGAATCGATGTCTGATTTCCCCGGCGCGAATTCGGCGGAACATCACCCGGAACGAAGGCCGTGCGCTTGCGCAAACCGGCAGCTTGAATAATATTCGCCCCACGGCGGAGAGCCGCGGCAGGTTCGTGGAGGACCCACATGGCAGAAGCGGCTGCGCACGACGCGCACGGGCATGAAACCGGGTTCTTTACCCGGTGGTTCTGCTCCACCAACCACAAGGACATCGGAGTCCTGTACATCCTGACGGCATTCGTCGCAGGTGTCATCGCTGTAGCCTTCTCGATGTACATGCGGCTGGAACTCATGGAGCCCGGCGTGCAGTACATGCTGACGGCGGACGGGCAGCCGGACGGACAACTCTGGAACGTGCTCACGACCGGGCACGGCATCCTGATGATGTTCTTCGTCGTGATTCCGGCGCTCTTCGGCGGCTTCGGCAATTACTTCATGCCGCTGATGCTCGGCGCGCCGGACATGGCGTTCCCGCGGCTCAACAACCTGAGCTACTGGCTCTACCTGTGCGGCTTGACCTTCGCCACCATCGCGGTCTTTGTCGACGGCGGCGTCGGTGTAGGCTGGGTGCTGTACGCACCCCTCTCGACCTACGGGTCGCCGGGCATGGCGATGGACTTCGCGATCTTTGCGGTCCACCTTTCCGGCGCTTCCTCGGTTCTCGGCGCGATCAACATGATCACGACCTTCCTCAACATGCGGGCACCGGGGATGACCCTGCACAAGACCCCGCTCTTCCCGTGGTCGATCTTCGTGACAGCGTTCCTGATCCTGCTTGCGCTGCCGGTTCTCGCCGGCGCGGTGACAATGCTGCTGACGGATCGGAATTTCGGCACCACATTCTTCGATCCGGCCGGTGGCGGAGACCCGATTCTCTACCAGCATCTGCTCTGGTTCTTCGGACACCCGGAGGTCTACATCATCGTCGTTCCCGGTTTCGGCATTGTCAGCCACGTTATCGCGACATTCTCCAAGAAGCCAATCTTCGGCTATCTCGGAATGGTGTACGCGATGGTCGGGATCGGCGCCCTCGGCTTCGTGGTGTGGGCCCACCACATGTACACAGTGGGAATCGGGCCGGCGACGCAAGCCTATTTCATGCTGGCGACCATGGTTATCGCCGTGCCGACGGGAATCAAGATTTTCTCGTGGATTGCCACCATGTGGGGCGGCTCGATCGAATTCCGGACACCGCTGCTCTGGGCGATCGGATTCCTCTTCCTGTTCACATTTGGAGGGGTCACCGGCATCGTGCTCGCTCAGGCGGGAATCGACCGGGCTCTGCACGACACCTACTATGTCGTGGCCCATTTCCACTACGTGATGTCGATCGGCGCAGTGTTCTGCATCTTTGCGGGAATCTACTACTGGATCGGAAAGATGACCGGGCGCCAGTATCCGGAGTGGGCCGGAAAGGTGCATTTCTGGACCACGTTCATCGGTGTCAACATCACCTTCTTCCCGATGCACTTCTCGGGCCTCGCGGGCATGCCGCGGCGCTATATCGACTATCCGGAAGCCTTTGCCGGATGGAACTATATTTCCTCCCTCGGGGCGTTTCTCTCCGGTGCCTCCTTCCTGTTCTTCATCGGCGTGATGGTATGGACGCTGTACCGTGGCAAGCGGTGCGAAGCCAACCCGTGGGGCGAAGGCGCAGACACGCTGGAATGGACCCTGCCCTCGCCGCCGCCCGCCCACACCCATGAGGTGCTGCCGCGGCTCACATGATCGCGGCGGCGCGCGGACGGAACGCTGAACCGAGTTGCGGCGCGTCAGGCGTCGAGATTCGCCACGTCCAGAGCATGGGTCTGGATGAAGGTCCGGCGGCTCTCCACGACATCACCCATCAGTTCGCTGAAGACCTGATCGGCCTCGTAGCTCTGTTCGATCTCCACCCGCAGCAGGGTACGCGCCTCCGGGTCAAGCGTCGTTTCCCACAGCTGGGAGGGGTTCATTTCACCGAGACCCTTGTACCGCTGCAACTGGATCCCTCTTGAACCCTCCGCGCGAACAGCAGCGACCAGTCCGGAGGGGCCATCGATCCGGGTGGTCGCGGCATTGCGCCGAAAGGTCAGCGGTGTGTGGTAGGTCTCCGAGAGCCGGCGGGATATCCGGCCAAGGCGCCGGGCGTCCGGCGACCGAAAGGCCGGCCCCGCCAGCGTGTGCGCCTCCTCCACGCCGCGGATCTGGCGGGAAAAGGTCATCGCACCGTCTTCCCGCGTCACCACGCTCCAGCCCCGCTCATTCTCTTGCGACACCAGATTCAGCCGGTCGACGACCCGTCCGGCAACCGACGGGTCGGGCATTTCCAGCCCGGTAAGCCCTTCGAACAGTCCGGCGATCGCAGCCTGCTCGATCACGAACGTGGGATGCCTGACGCGGAAGGGCGCGATGAGGAGCACCGCTTCGCGCGCCTCCGAGACCGCGCGCCACGCCTCCTCATTTGCCAGGATGCCCCCGAGATCATCACTGATCACAGCACCCTCGAGGCCCTCGCGCAGAAGATGCGCCTCAAGGCCCGGCTCGTTCTGAATGTAGACCTCCGACTTGCCCTTGGACACCTTGTAGAGCGGCGGCTGGGCGATGAAGAGATGCCCGGCTTCGATGATTTCCGGCATCTGGCGAAAGAAGAACGTCAGCAACAGGGTGCGGATATGCGCGCCGTCGACATCCGCGTCCGTCATGATGATGATCGTGTGGTATCGCAGCTTGGCGAGACTGATCTCGCCGCGACCGATACCCGCCCCGAGCGCGGTGATGAGCGTGCCGATCTCCTGGTTCGAGAGAACCTTGTCGAGCCGCGCGCGCTCGACATTGAGAATTTTTCCGCGCAGCGGAAGAACGGCCTGGTTGGCACGGTTGCGACCCTGCTTGGCGGATCCGCCAGCGGAATCGCCCTCGACAAGGAAGAGTTCGCTCCGCGCCGGGTCGCGCTCCTGGCAATCGGCAAGCTTTCCTGGCAGGGATGCGACGTCCGTTGCCGTCTTCCTGCGCGTGAGCTCCCGCGCCTTGCGCGCGGCCTCCCGCGAATATGCGGCATCCACGATCTTGGAGATCAACGCGCGGGCGGGCTGCGGATTTTCCTCGAACCATTCCGCAAGACGCGCGGCAAGAATCTGCTCCACCGGCGCGCGCACTTCGGAAGAAACCAGCTTCTCCTTGGTCTGGCCCGAGAACTTCGGATCCGGAACGCGAACCGAAAGAACGCAGGTCAATCCCTCGCGCGCATCGTCGCCTGTCAGGGATGCCTTTGACCGCCTAGAGCCCGCGAATTCGTCGGCGTTGTTCTTTACGACCCGCGTCAGGGCGTTCCGAAAGCCCGCAAGATGGGTGCCCCCGTCCTTCTGCGGGATGTTGTTCGTGAAGCAGAGCACGTTTTCCTGGTAGCCGTCATTCCACCACAGGCTCGCCTCCACCCGGATGCCGTCCTGCTCGCCTCTGACCGTGATCGGGTCCGGAAAGATCGGCTTTCGAAGCCGGTCGATGTACTGGACAAACGACTCGACGCCGCCATCGAACCGAAGGGTGGTCCTTGCGGCGGGGCTCCGGCGGTCGTCCGTGAGCGTGATATGAATACCGGTATTGAGGAAGGCCAACTCCCGGAGGCGCTTCTCGAGCACATCGGCATCGTAATTGACGTTGGCGAACGTATCGCGGGAAGCAAGAAAGGACACCTGGGTCCCCCTCCTCCCCCCGGCCGCACCGACATCCGCGAGCGGGATGGCAACCTCGCCGCTCTCGAACCGTGCCCGGTGGTGCCGCCCGTCGCGCCAGATATCCAGCACCAGCCAGTCCGAGAGCGCATTCACGACGGAAACGCCAACCCCGTGCAATCCTCCGGTCGCGCCACTTTCCTTCTGGTCGAACTTGGATCCGGCGTGGAGCTGGGTCATGATCAGTTCGGCGGCCGAGATTCCGGCCTCATCGTGAATTCCGGTCGGAATTCCCCGCCCGTTGTCGCGAACGGTTACGGCCCCGTTCGCGTGCAGGCTGACCTCGATGCGGTCGCACTGCCCTTGCAGCGCTTCGTCGATCGCATTGTCGACGACTTCGTACACCATGTGATGAAGCCCGGAGCCGTCATGAGTGTCGCCGATGAACATTCCCGGCCGCTTTCGCACCGGATCCAGGCCCCTGAGAACCTTGATCGAACCCTCGTCAAAAGGCTTGTTCACGGCCTGTGCCGTCTCCTGGATGCTCATTGTGCCTCCCGATCCACCGGTTCAACCCGAATTACCTGCGACGCACCGTCCGCCTTCGACAACGCGAACCAGTTCGCCTCCCGGCCAAGGGAGGCGAAAGCCACGGGATCCACACCTGTCATCCAGACCTGCACGCCAAGCCCTGAAATTTCCTCGAAGAGCCGCTCCCGCCGCGTCTCGTCCAAATGGGCAGCGACCTCGTCCAGCAAGAGAACCGCAGGGCGCGGCTCTTCGGAGAGCGCCCGCGCACAGGAAAGCGCGATTCCGATCAACGCTCCCTTCTGCTCGCCGGTCGACGCCTGCCGCAGCGGAAGCCCGGTCGCAACCAGCCACCCTGCGAGATCGCACCGGTGCGGCCCCTCGAGGGAGCGTCCTGCAGACGCATCCCGATGCCGCCCGGATGCCAGGACGCGGCGCAGCTTCTCCTCGGTCCAGACTTCGTCCCGGAATGCCTCCGGAAATTCGCCGCTGCGCTCCCATGCCGCCCGTTCGGCTCGTCCCAATACCGCCAGCCCACAGGAAGGAAACGCGCTCGACTCCGGTCGCGGCGCGCAGCGGATCCGCTCCAGGGTCGCTACCCGGTTCGCCGAAACGAGTGAGCCATGCTCCGACATGCGCGCCTCCACAGCCTCGACCCAGTCAAGATCGGGCCGGGGCTCGCGGAGGAGGAAGTTCCGATCCCGCATCGCCTTTGCATATCCGGAAGCAGCGCGAGCATGATCCGGATGAAACGCGGCCGCCATCCTGTCCAGGAATCTTCGCCGGGTTTCCGCAGGATCCGTCCAGATCCGGTCATGCAGCGGCGTGATCCAGGCGATCCGGATCTCGTCGGCAAGCCTCACGCGGCTTACCGGATCGCCGTCCAGGTTTACCTTGCGCCGCCCGCCCGGCCGAATCTCTGCCTCGAACACCCGCGGGGCGGGCGGCCCGGCCAATTGCGCCTGGATATGCCAGCCGACGTTGTCCGGGCGCCGCATGGCATCCAGATCCGCCTGCCCGCGAAGACCGCGACCAGGCGCAAGCATGGAGAGCGCCTCGAGGATCGCCGTCTTCCCGCTGCCGTTTGGCCCGTAGACAACCGCCATCCGTCCCTCGCACTTGAGACGAGACCGAAAATGCGACCGAAAGCGAGTAATGCGTAGGTCGGTGATGGTGCCGGGAGCAGGCTCTGCGGCGGCCATCAGGCCCTGTGCGGCATGATTACGCAGGTCATTGAGCCGTCCCCGCTCCGCTCCGATACCAGAAACGCAGACCGGTTGTCCCGCATCATCACAACCACGCTGTCGCCGTCGATCTGGGCGAGGGCATCCATGAGATGCTTGTCCTGCAGGATGAACGAGACTTCGGGTCCCGCGTAAATCACGGCGATCCGGTCCTCCGACTGGCCGGTCCGGGAGCGAATTGACAGATTTGCCACGCCGTCGGCGACGCTAAAGTGAATGCGCTCGCTTTCCGAACCCGCGATGGCCGTGACCCTGCCGATACAGGTCGCCAGCGCCCGCCGTTCGAACTCGAGGCGAGTATCGCAGTCCCGGGGTATGACCCGGTTGTAGTCTGGAAACTTGGCGTCGACGACTTGCGAAATGATTGCGAAGGTCTCCCCGGCGACCCGGAACTTGTTCTGCGCGGTGGAGATGCGAAGGGCGTCCTCGTCCTCGATGCAGGCCCGAAGCGTTGCGACCGTTTCCGCCGGGATGATCACGCCCGGGAAATGGTCCGACCCCTCCGGGGCCGGAAGCGACATCCGGGACAGCCGGTGCGAATCGCTCGCTACGGTCGTCAATCGTTGCTCACCGTCCTCGGCGGAGGAATGAAGGTATACGCCCTGCAGGTAGTAACGGGCGTCATCCGACGAGGGTATGGCGCGGTGGGTCTTGTCGAGGAGCAGTTTCAGGTCTGCCCCGGAGATCTGGAAACTGCCCCCGTACTCGTCATCCGGGCTTGCGGGAAACTCGTCCGGATCCACCAGGGAAAGCCAGAATTCGGCCCGGCCCGCCCGCAGGCGGAGTCGCCGCTCCTCCTCCGGAGCGTCGTCCAGCGTGTCGAGGCCGTCGCCGGCCCCTGGCTCGTGGGATTCCGCGCCTGCCCTGGTGCTAAGCGCCACCTCCGAGTCGCTCGGAAGACGTCGGGCGATCTGATTGAGGACGGCGCTGTCGACGACAGCGGTTCCCGGCTCCGAAACCAGCGCAGGAATGGACTCGATGATGACCCGTCCGGCGGAGGATGTGCGGAATTCGACCATCCCTTCCGCCGCTTCAAACCTGACACAGCGCTCGACTTCCAAGATTCGCCTCGATTCCACGATGTTGTGGGTGCGATTCGAAGCACGAAGAAAATCCTGCTGATTGACTGTCAGTTCCATTGCGGCGAAAACCCTCTTCATCCTGAAGTCACTGCTGCTGCGGGACGATATGACATCATAGCGGTGCACCCGCCTTGCGTCGAGAACGAAACGGCTGCGGAACCGTCTGGAGGGGGACCCAGCGCCGCGACCGAGCCGCAGGTTACAGCCCTGCCGCCACCATGGAAGTCCGGGCACCCGCACGGCGCGTCCGGGACCACCAGACGAGTTGCGGCAGCGATCCGGCGCAGTCCCGTATCTTGCTCCGACATGGATATAATGGAATTGTCGAAACCGGACGGAACAACGCACTGCTCGGAGGACCCCGGGGATGATTGGCGACGGGCCGGCTCCAGAAAATGAACCCTTGGCTGCTGCCAGGCGCGTGCGGCAAGCCGCCCAGGTTCTACAGGACGCTGTCGCTCGGCTCGAAGTACTGGTCACCGAGCGCGAACAGCGCAATCCGTCCTCGCGGGATGACGGTCAGGACCGCACGGAGCGGCTGGCGGAGCAGCTTGAGGACATTGCGGCGGGGCTGGAGCAGGTTGCGGCGCAAATGGAACCCACCAATGCCTGACATCGAGGTTTCCTTTGACGGACGCAACTACTCCCTCGTCGTTGAAGCGGGTTCGGAAGAGCGTGTCCATGCCCACGTCCGTACGCTGGAGCAATACGCCGAGCGGCTCCAGGGGGAGCATGGACGCATAGAGCGAACGCTCCTGGTTCTGCTTGCCAGCATTCTGGCGCTTGACGATTCCAGGGACGGGTCGGCCGTCGAGACCATCGCCGTCATGGAAGAGACCACGGTCGCGCTTCGCGAAGCCGCAGGACGGGTTTCCCTGCTCGCAGAGAGAATCGGCAAGTTGACGTGACGACCGTGAACGGGCCCGCACGCAGGGACAGCAATTGCCTCGCCTCGCACTGAGTGCTAGGCTGTGCGTGCGGGTGGCTGCGGATTTCGAAATCACGGCGAATCCTGGGAGCGCTAATTAAAAACTTACGGGAGATGTCACTGTGAAGAGCCGTGGCGCTTCGCAAACGTCGCCCACCTGGCATCCAGGCTCACAAGGATGCCCGCCAAAGATAGGTTGAAGCAGTCCCCGCTGCCCACTCCCACCATGGTTCCGGATGTCGTCCGCGAGAAGCGCGAACTGCGTACCCGCTGCGCGGCCATGCGCGACGAGACTGCACGAACGAACCCCGACGCCTCCCGGATCGCCGGGCGGCGCCTTGTCGAGGCGCTCATGCCCTCGGCAGGCGAAACGGTCGCCGGATACCGTGCCTTCCGCTCGGAGCTCGACCCGTGCCCGGCCATGGAGGAACTGCGCCGACGGGGCGCCCGGCTCTGCCTGCCCGTTGTCATCGCTCCGGGAGAGCCTCTCGCGTTCCGGACCTGGCAACCGGGTGAGCCTCTCCTGCGGGGCGCATTCGGCGTCGAGGTTCCCGCGGGCGGAGAGGACTGCACCCCAACCAAGGCGGTTGTGCCCCTGCTCGCCTGGGACCGGACCGGTGCCCGGCTCGGTTACGGCGGCGGTTTCTACGATCGCACGCTGGGCGCCCTGCGGGCGACCGGGCGTTTGCACCGAGCGGTCGGATTCGCCTTTGCCGCGCAGGAAGTGCCGAAGGTGCCCCGCGATGTCCGCGACGCGCTTCTGGATGCGCTTGCAACGGAACTCGAGACCCTGGCTTGGAGCAACCCATGCGAATTCTGATGGTTGGAGACGTCTTCGGCGCAGCGGGGCGCAAGGTGGTGGCATCCTGGATTCCGCACCTTCAGGAACGGCTGAAGATCGACTTCACCATTGCCAACGGGGAGAATGCAACCCATGGGGCTGGCATCACTCCCGCGCATGCGGATCGACTGTTCGAGTGCGGTATCGATGTCATCACGCTCGGCAACCACGCTTTCGACGAACGGCAGATCCTCCTGTATCTGGAGCGGGAGCCGAGAATTCTCCGCCCGCTCAATATTGCCCGGACCCCCCCGGGGGCGGGACATCGCGTCTTCGAGGCGCCGGGCGGCCAGACCATTCTGGTCATGAACGCGCTCGGGCAACGGAACATGGAGCCGGCATTCGGCAATCCGTTCACCGTCGTCGACGATGTTCTGGAGGCTCATCCGCTTGGACGGGTGGTCTCAGCCACCGTAGTGGACTTCCACGCCGAGGTGACCTCGGAAAAGTGCGCCATGGGTGCCTGGTGCGATGGGCGCGCAAGCCTGGTGGTGGGAACGCACACCCACATCCCGACCGCGGACGCGCGAATTCTACCGGGAGGAACTGCCTACATGACCGATGTCGGCATGTGCGGCTGTTACGACTCGGTGATCGGGATGGACAAGCCCGAGCCCGTCAGGCGCTTCGCCTCCGGACTCCGCGTCGAGCGACCGCATCCGGCAACCGGGGACCCCACGCTGTGCGCTATGTTCGTGGAAACCGATGACAATTCCGGGCTGGCGACGCGCACCGCACCGGTTCGCGTCGGCGGGTTGCTGGAGGAACGCATTCCTGTGCTTGACTAGGAGAGCGAAGGACCGCGGTTGCGAGGGAGGCCAGTTTGGCGGGCCATTCGAAATTCAAGAACATCATGCACCGGAAGGGTGCGCAGGACCGCAAGCGCACGCGGGTCTTCTCAAGGCTGGCGCGCGAAATCATGGTGGCCGCAAGGCTTGGTGGCATCGACCCCACCGCGAACCCGCGCCTTCGACTCGCCATGCAGGAGGCACGGGGGCAGAACATGCCCAAGGACAATATCGAGCGCGCCATCGCCAAGGTGGAGGGCGACGCAGCCGACGATCTGCAGGAGATCGTCTACGAAGGGTATGGACCCGGTGGCGTCGCCTTCGTCGTGGAGGCAATGACGGACAACCGCAACCGCACTGCCGCGAGCATCCGCTCCCGGTTCAACCGCCATGGCGGCTCGCTGGCGGAAGGCGGGGCCGTTACCTTCCAATTCGAACGCATTGGCGAGATCGTGTTCGATGCCGACGTGGCCGACGCGGATGCCGTGCTCGAGGCGGCAATCGAGGCTGGCGCCGATGACGCGGTCTCGGAGGAGGATGGGCATCGCATCCGCTGCACACGCGAGGAACTCGTAGACGTTTCCCGGGAACTAGAGGAGCAACTCGGGGCGCCCCCCGGCAGCTCGCGGCTGGTCTGGTCACCGCTTGCGACCGTCCCGGTAGCCGGCGAGGACGCCGGCCGTGTGATCCGGCTCTATGAATCCCTTGCCGAGGATGACGACGTGCAGGAAGTCTACGCAAATTTTGAAGTCCCGGACGAGCTGCTGGAGGAACTCGCAGCATGAAGGCACCCGCCGCTGCGGCGTGCAGCCCCGGACCGGAATGCTGGAGCGAACAACCGGACGCGGGAACACGGGTCCAACCATGAATCGGTCCTCCCGCACTGCGAAGCCCCACCGGAGCCGGTCGCTTGTCGGATAGGCCGAGGCGCAAGGGAACGCCAGGCGACCCGCGCGGCCTGATTCAGGAAGCGTTCCGCATCGATGGAATCACACCGGAGGCCTGCCGGTCGATCTTCCTGGACTGGGCGCTCGGACTGCCGGATGATGCCAATGCGCAGGAAGAAATCACGCGGCTTCTGTCCATCCATGCCCTGGAGGATGATGGCCATCCCATGAAGCACGTGTTGCGGGACGGTCTCGTGGAGCCAGCGGGCGCGCCGCGACGGCGGCGAAGGTCGCGGAGTGCTTCCTGACAGTGTACGCCGACAGGTTCCTCAAGCCCGGAACCCGGTAGCAAGGACGAAAGGAAGCGATCGGGGCACGCTTCGTCGACGGGTTCTCAGCCGCGGCGGCGTCAGCGCCCCCCCGGGGGGCTATTCGTCGGGAACCTTTCGAATGCCGTGGTCCAGATCGAGCATGTATCGAGTCCAGGCTCCGACACGCCCGGACAGGTGGCCGCCCGGCTGCGCGGGCTGCAGGCGCCATTCGCCCGGAAGGACACGCCCTCGCGTTCCGTTCATCTTCAGCACAAGGAGGCTCTCGTGGAGCGTGCCCGGAGCCATTGTCGAAACTCGCAGTGCGATCGACATCGTGAGGCAATTGACCTGGGGCGAACGGTATTTCGCGCGGATCACCCGGAGGGTCCCCTACGAGGCGCTCTCGAAGGAGCCTGTACCCCGCGCCATGGTCGGCATGATGAACATCGCCTGCCTCACACCGTACCCGGTGGATGAGTTGCGCCGGATCTGGAGCACGGACCTGGCGGGCAGCCGGATCGACCCGGAGACGCTGGCCTACGTGCTCTCCTACGCGTTGGCTACATCCACAATGATGACCGGAGACGCTGTACGACTTGGCCCTCGATGCGGGCCTGGAAGCCGGGGAGATCGACATGGACCTGATCACTCAGCCGCTGATTCCGGAAGCCCTGGCAGAAGGAAAGGCAGAAGGGAAGGTTGAAGGAAGAGCGGATCTTCCGCTTCGCCTGTTACGACAGCGCTTCGGTGCCATTCCCGAGGGTGTGGATGTGAAGGTCAGGTCGGCGCCGCTGCAGTATCCGGAAGCGTGGGCGGATGCCCTGTTCGATGCGCGGAAGCTTGACGACGTCTTCCGGAATGGAGGCGCCCCCTGAACGGCGGATGGGCCCGCCGGAGGCCGACTGCGCACGGATGGCGCGGTCGAAGCCGCAGTACGCGCTGCGCATCGGGCAGCACCGGGAAATCCACCACGCCCAAGCGCGGAAGCTTCGCGGAAAACGCAGTGATCGGGACCGCCGGATGCTTTCGCGGCAGTGCCTGCCGCGAGACCAAAGCGCTACAGGAGCGGCGCAATCCTGACAACAATTCTGTTGACCGGAGATTCGAGGCAGCCGGCAAGCGCATCAAGCTGAACTGCTCATATCCATCATTTCAAGGCGGTTGACGCACCAGGAGCCTGTCGGATTTGCCCCGGGGGCACCGGCATGACCAAGGCTCAACCACGCCGCAGATGGCGGCCGGGCCACGCCCCGTGGTCTCCTGGCCAGCCCTGTCCTTAGCCTGAAGTTCTGAAGGGTATTTTCCGCGTAACTCTTTGTTAGCACGTGTGATTTCGGCCGAAAACGGCCAATATTTTTCGGTATTGTAGGCACTAGATACGTTATTGTCTGGTTGACACCAGCTTTAATATGCTATATATTGCGGGCAATACCGAGCAGACCGCAATCGAAAGAGTGTGGACACTATATGAGGCACGGGGCCATGCCAGCGATGCATGTCGCCATTATCGCCAGCAAGCAGGGCGGCAAGACCTACTATTCCAAACTCCTGCGCCGGTCCTTTCGCGACGAGAGCGGCAAGGTTCAGAAGAAAACGCTGGCGAATCTCTCGAGCCTCTCCGACGAGACCCTTGCATTGGTTCGGGGCAGCCTGGCGGGGAAGCAGTATGTCGAGGCCAGTGACGCCTTTGAGATCCTGCGGTCCCGCAAGCATGGACCGGTGGCAGCGATTGCGGCTGCGTTTGACCGGCTTGGCATGATTGAACTGATCGGCTCCGAGCCGTGCCGGGAGCGCGACCTGGTCTGCGCCATGATTGCCGCCCGCATCATCCGACCGCACAGCAAGCTTGCGACGACCCGGTGGTGGAAAGACACCACGCTGGGCGAGATGTTCGGCGTCGACGACGCCGAGGTTGACGAACTCTATGCGGCAATGGACTGGCTGGGCAAGCGGCAGAACCGGATCCAGGGCAAGCTCGCGCGGCGCCACTTCCGGGACGGCGGCCTGGTTTTGTTTGATCTGACATCAAGTTACTTCGAAGGGACGACCTGCCCGCTTGGCCGCCGCGGGCACAACCGGGACGGCAAGAAGGGAAAGCTTCAGGTCAACTTCGGACTGCTGTGCGACGTCGGCGGCTGCCCGGTTTCCGTCTCGGTCTACGCGGGCAATATCGGGGATCCGAAGACCCTTCTGCCTGAGGTCGCGCGCCTGCAGAAGCGCTTCGGCCTCCAGCGGGTGGTCATTGTGGGCGATCGCGGCATGATCGCGCAGACCCGCATCACCGAACTCAAGAAGCTGGATGGCGTGGATTGGATCACCGCGCTGAAGAGCGCAACCATCCAGAAGCTCATCCGCACCAGCTCTCTTGATGTCGCCCGGTTCGACGAAGTCAATCTGTTCGAGGTCCTTCACCCGGACTATCCCGGTGAGCGGCTGGTGGCCTGTCGCAACCCGCGGCTGGCAGCGCGGCGCGCCCACACGCGCGAATCCCTGCTGAAAGCGACGGAAGCCGACCTCGCTGTCATCCGCAAGAGCGTCGATGGCGGAACCCTCCGAGGCCGCGCCGAGATCGGCGTCCGGGTCGGCCAGGCCATCAACCGGTTCCGGATGAAGAAGCACATGAACTACGAGATTGACGATACGTCCTTCGCCTTCTCCCGCAACGCCGAAAACATTGCCCGGGAAGCGGCTCTCGACGGCATCTATGTCATCCGCACCTCGCTTCCGGAACAAGACATGGTGGCAGACAATTGTGTGAGGATCTACAAGGCCTTGACGCGCGTGGAGACGGTCTTGACATACTGCCTCCTAAAACTCAATTCATTGCTGTCGGGCTTGGTGGCGTTGCTGCGGGGAGCCTCGGCGTTCCGTCTCTGTGCAGGGTCTCCCAGTCTGTCCGCCGTTTGCGAATTCTGTCGAGTTCCACTTCATTCGCCTGGATCAGCCAGCGCCGGGGCCCTCTGAAGGGTTGTGCATCCGACCGTCGTGCAGACAGGATGCCTTTCTGGATCCAGTTGTAGAGCGTGGTCAGAGGAATGTTCAGCTTCCCGGATAATTCCTCGAGGGTCCACTCGTCTGGGCGCCGATCCGTTGGCGGGGGATGCGAACGCCGCTGCTGTTCTTCAACCGGTTCCATGATCTTGCACAGTCGCTTTACGGAGTGGATCGTGAATGCCGTCCTGCGGGCCGGCCGCCAGCCCTCCGCATTGAGCTGATCCGCAATCTCGCGGTAGCTACGTCCCTGCTCCCGCAGCGAGTGGACATGCGCCTGCAGTTCGGGAAAGCAGCTCATCTGGCGCCAGTCGCGGACGGGTCTGTGGATCCGGGAGATTGACCGGGACCCGCCCTGCCACTGAATCTCCACGGCAACCTGCTCGCTGTCTTCCTCCACCGTCGCGATGACGCGGTCGACCAGCAGGCGCAGAATGTCGATCCGATCGGCCGGCGGCAAGCCCCCACCCTGCCACAACCCGGCAACATCCTCCGCCGCTTCACGAATGGCCCTGCGCTGGTCCTCCGTCAGTTCGCGGGGGAGGGCGGCGCAGAAGCGCTCGTACTCCTCGCGCAACGTCGCCTGCGCGCGCAGTGCCGCTTCCCACCGATCCTCGAGGCTCTGCGCCACCAGCCGGTTCCCCGGATCCGTCGCATCGAACTGGCGCCAGGCGCGTTCCACCCCGTGTTCCACCCGCGCAAGCCGCTGCCGCCACTTCTCGTGCTGGCGCGCCCGCTCCGACTCCACGTGCGACAAGGCGGCCAACGACGCCTCTACCGCAGCCGGAGCCAGGGCGCCGAGAATCTCTCGCGAAACGTGCGTATCAATCGCACCCCCGGAGAACGACTGGCACTTCGCTTCGCCGTAATCCAGCCGCCCGCGGAAACAGGAGTAGCGCAACGACCGCCCGCCATTGTTGTAACCGGCCATCATGCTTCGTCCGCAGCGCCCGCACCGCAAGCGGCCGCTCAGCATACCCGGTGAGCGCCCCTTCGGCCCCCCGCGGTTCGACGCAAGCTGCTGCACGTTGAGTTCCAGCGTCTCCCAGCTGATGTATGCCGGATGACGATCCCGCAGCAAATACCGCCAGCGATCTTCAATCCGATCGTCGTCTCCTCTCGCCGCCCCACGTATCCGCCCCCATGCGTAGGCACCGGCATAGACCGGGTTGGTCAGCATGTGGTAAACCGTCGCCGCGCTCGGACGCCCCCACACAACCTCCCCCTTTCCCGGTCCACTCCGTGCGCGGTGGGGAAGTTGCTCACCATCCCCCGCCAGCGTCCGCACAACCCGCTGCAGGGAACCGCATTTCGCAAACAAATCGAACACTCGGCGCACCGACGCACGCACTTCCTCGTCCGGATCCTGCTGAATCTCCTGGTCGGGGCCGTGTACATAACCCCGCGGCAGGCCAAACCGCAGCGCGCCACGCGAAGCCTTCGCCTCCTGACCCGCATGCAGCCGCTGCCGCATCAGGTGTAGCTCCGCTTCCGACATCGAGCCACGGATCCCCAAAATAAACCGATCATTGAAGCAGCTCAAATCGTACACGACTTCGCAATCGCCGATCAATGTGTCGCGCTGACCGCACAACTCCAGCATCCGGCCCCAATCCGCCAGGTTCCGAGCCAGGCGGGACACTTCCCAACTGAGCACGATCCCAACGTGCCCGAGCCCAACCCCGGCAACCAGTTCCGTGAAACCGGCACGGCTCGACCCCGGGCGCGCCGTGCGCCCGAGATCCTCGTCAATCACTTCGATGCGATCCGCCGCCCAGCCGAGAAGCCGGGCCCGTGCCTGCAGATCATACTGCAGCGCTGTCGATTCTCGATGCCGGGCGACCTGGCCGGGCGACGACTGGCGCACATACACCACCGCCTTCCGACCCAGATGTCTAGTCTGAATCTTCCCTTCGGAAAGTTCCCGAACCGGGCCGCCGTTCTCCGCGATCCTGCTCATGGCTGTCCGCCAGACCCCGAACCGCATGCGCAATCCGAAGCACAATCCGGCGCTTCCTCTCCGGCGGAAGCCTCCGCCAGATCGCCGCATCGATCGCGTTCGCCGCTTGCTTTCCTGAGCGCATACCAGTTCGACAGCTGCAACAATGCCTCAACGCCCAGAATAGGCGGGATTTCCTCATTTGTCAACTCTTTGGCGGGTATGCGTTCATATAGTCGAGCGCGCATTTCGATCCATGAAGACGGTCAACCTGCACGTTCGGCCGATCTACCATCGCATCGCGCAACGGGTGCGCGCCCACATCTTCTTGTGCACGCTCGCGTACTATGTCGAATGTCATATGAGGGAAGTCTGGCGGGACCGGTTGTTCTCCGATCCGGAACTCGAGGAAATCACCCGCACCCGCGATCCCGTCGCTCCGGCCGAACGCTCGCAGCGCGCCAAACGCAAGGCCGCAGGATGGCTCGAGGATGGCTCCGAAACCCACTGCTTCCGAACCCTGATCGAAAGCCTGGAAACCATTACCCGAAATACATGCAGGATCCAGCGCGGCCAGCCGGGTACCAATCCCGCGCCCGAAACCTTCGATATGGACACAACGCCGACCAAATCCCAAACAAAGGCGATAGAGTTGCTGGAAACCATTCGCCGCCCAAAACAACAGCACAACCCGGGCGAACGCAAAATGTAGGCAGAAAATCCGATTTCCGAAATTGCGCAATTGATTGCCATATCACGCATTTTACCCAAAATCCCGTCAGAACTTCAGCTTAGCCACTGCACGATCAATATGCATTGTTCCCAGCGCGAAAGTTGAGGTTGAGCTCTGCGGATGCCGCGGGATGTTCGCAGGACGGACAAATCATGAGACGTCCTGGCTGTTGCCGCCATTACTGCAGGACTGGCCAACGGAGGGGCATCTGGCGGGTTTCGTGGTCGATATGCAACAATCGCATTGGAACGCATCGGTCCAGCCGGACGCACCCGTGCCCGCCGCTGTGCCGTTCAGGTGATCAACGACGCCGTGGACGAAACGCTGTAAGCCGCATTGGCCTGGCAAGGCTGAGATTCATCCATTCCCGCTCGTTGCCGGCGGATCTCGGGCAGAACATCCATCCGGAGCGGCTGGCCAGCTTCGCTCAAGAGGGAGCAGTGGGCCCTGTGAACCTTCTCAACGACTCCGGCGAGCGGCGGCGGATCGATTCCCCGACAAGCCCCGGGCAGGCGAGCGCCGCGTCGCCCGGGCCCACAGCGCATCACCAGTGCACGCTCAGCTTGAGCCCGATGCGATCCTGCCGTGATGCGTCGTCGTTCGCGGTGTCGAGGCGCATCGCGTCGATGCCCATCTCGAACGACCGATGGCTCGTGCGCGCCCCCGCGAGCCGCCAGCCTAGGTCGACCCCGAGCCCGTGCTCGGGGTTCGCGGCGCCGTCCCCGCTCTGGCGCAGCGAGGCCTCCACCCCGAGCTCGAAGGCGAGCCCCGCCGCCACCCGCTCGGTGAGGCGCGCGCCGAAGCGAACATCGCGATCGCTGCCAGAGAGCCCGAGCCCGATCTCCGGCGTCGCCGTCCAGCGATCGTCGAACACGCCGAGCCCGTAGCCGAGCCGCGCTTCGAAGCGCCGCGCGAGCGGCCCCTCGTCCTGTTCCGCGCCGATTCCGGCAAGTGTCGGGCGCTCAAACAGTGCGTCCGCCCCGCCCGACGCCTGTGACCCAACCGTCTGCGAGAGGCTGAGCGAGATCCCCCGGTCGCTGTCGGGCGCCGGATCGAAGGCAAACGTGCCGGAGACGCCCTGCTCGCGCATGCTCCCCGCCTCGTGAGTCAGGAGACCGCGCGCGCGGAGATCCGCGGAGACCCCCTGCGACGGGGCCGAGAGCGCAAGACCCGCCCCGATGTCGGCCCCGAAGCCGGTCTCCGCATCGCCCCCGTCGTGGCGCACGCCGAGTTCCAGACCCGGCGTCAGCACCACATCGCCCCAGAGGCGCAGGGGCTGCGAGCCCTCCAGCGCGAAACGCACGCGCGTCACGTCGCCCTGCGACGCCCCGAGGCTGGGGCTCGCCGACACCCCATCGGTGCACGTACGCACGGCAAACGCGTCGGATTTCGCAGCCAGAGTCGGCCACCCGCCGGCGCCGTCGAAGAGTATGCCGCGCACGCCAACCGCCCCCATCAGGAAGGCCATGTCGGGGCGCATCGGCGTCGCGCCCCCGGGAGTGAGCGTCAGCGTCCCCTCGCCCACTCCGGCGATCCCCCACACCGAGACCCGCTCCGACAGCGCATAACGCCCGTAAGGGAAAAGCGCGGTCAGCGTCGATTCGACCGACCCCATGCTCATTTCCGAGTTACCCCGATAACCGCCCTTGCCCCGGGAATGCGAGAGCATGAGGCCCGCGAGCACTCGGTCCCTCGTCCAGTCCGCCCCCAGCATCCCGCTCGCCACCTCGCCGTCGAGGCTGAGCGCGCCGTCGCGACCATCGAAGCGAGTGACCGCGCCCCGACCCCAGATCGACGCAAGCCCCGACTCCGCCGTCCCGCCGGTCAGCGCAAACGTCGAGCCCGCCAGCACCTCGCGCCCGGTGAGCGGCCGGGATTCCGACGCCCCGGCATGCCCGTCCTTGCCTCCGAGCCACGCGGCGAACCCATCCAGCCCCTCGCGCGCGTCTTGCGCCTCCCCATCCGCGCGCACCCCGAAGCCGGTGACGACTTGGCCCGCGAGACTCCCCGCGAGGCCCGGTACGCGCGGCGCCTCGAAGCGCGCCTCCACCGCTTCCATCGCCTGCTCGGCCACGGTGCGCCCGAACCGCACAATCCACGCCTCCGGTATCGGGCCGGAGTTGACGATGGTAGAGTCGGGGGCTGGCGCGCCCGCGGTAGGGTCCGGTGGCAGTTCCGGCGCTTTCGCGACGGGCCTCAGTCCGGCTCCCTTGGCTACGTTTCCAGTCCCCCGCTCCCCGAACCCGGCGTGCCGATTTCCGGCACCGGGCTCTCCAGTGGGATCATGCACTTCGCACACGGGCGACGAGTTCCAGCAACAGCAAGGGTCTTGGCCGCATGGGTTCGGCCGCGAGGAGCTGCACGGCTCCCGCCTTGACTGTGGCTGCGGCCTCGCCTGCCAGCAAGCCTGTCGACGCCTTGATGGTCCGAGACCTCGGACGCCGGAGAAACCACCGCCGCCGGGGACCCGCCCTTCACTTCCGCATGTGATGCGTCCAGGCTCTCCGGCATTCTCCGGGGTAATAGGCCATGCCACTCCCGATACCTGTCGCCCTTCAACATCCTTCCTCACCTGGGGTCCCTTTCCTCGACCGGTATTACTCGGCGTCGCCAGTAGTACGGACCCCTCCGCCACCCTGCCGGCCCAGCCTGCCCCTCACGGGGGTCCGGTTGATGCGTGCACATCACCGACAGGGCTTCCCGTGTTGCCGCGTCTTCCATCTTCCATGCATGCTGGCGCCACTACCCCGGCGGGCGCGGTCTGGTGCATGTGTCGCTTCTCTTCCCAAACCGCCATCGGCCTTCCCCTAACCCAAGGAGGGTCGGCCCCCGCGTTGCCTGTTTCGAGGCCTGCTCGGCGTTCGCTTCACGCTCCGGCCTGCATGGTCGCTGAGCTGCTCAACGCAGCCCTTCTCTCCGGAGTGCTTCAGTCCATGTCGTTACCTCCACGAACCGCTCCGGCCGCTACCAGCCGGAAGGACAGTTGCTGGGTGGGATTCGCACCCACCAGGAAAACGCGCCTTTCCACGGCGCACTCGGGCTCTCGGTCTGCCCCGCCGGGATCGTCAGCGTCCCGCTTGCCGTGAAGTCCCCGGGCGCCGCCGAGATCGTCACGACGGTCTCGTGGCTCGACGGGTAGGGGATCGTCGCCTTCACCGTCGTCGATCCGGCATTCTCGCTGATCGAGCCCGCGCCCAGCACCAGCGCCACCCGGGGCGCCTCCTCGTCGTCGCGGATCGCCAGCGTCTGATCGGGCGGGTCGCCCGCAATGCCCTGGGTGTTCGCTGCCGCGCCGGAAACCGTCACCTGCTTGTCCGCCGCGTCGACATTGTTGTCGTTGGCGCTCACCGTCACCGTCCCGGTGCTCCGCGTCTGCCGGGCCGGGATGGTGAGCACCCTGTTGCCGCTCAGCGTGAAATCGCCGGAAACCGCCGCGCCGACCGCCGCCGCCGACACCGTCACCGTCGTCGCCTCGCTCGACGGATGGGAGAGACTCGCCGTCACCGTGCCGACATGATCGTCGATACCCGCCGTGCCGGCGTCGTCCGACTCGCGGATCGACGCCGGAGAGAGCGCCAGTGTCACCGTCGGCGCTTCGTCATCGTCGATTATGGTGAGGGAAGGGTTCGGCGCCTGAGGATAAGTGGTTTGGTCCAGATAGCCAGAATTTACCCAATTGCTAGTCGCCTCTAACACCACCATCCGGTCCGGCTCATCGACAGTGTTGTCCAAGGGCACCACACCCAGTGTCTCGCTCGTCTTCTGCCCCGCCCGGATGGTCAGTCTGGATCTTTCCAAGTCGGCGGGGATGCCGATTCGCAATGCAGGCCCGCTTGCGACGCTGATCCTCAAGTCCCCTTCGATTGCGATGTCCAGGGTCGCCGTCACCGTGGTCCGGTGCTGGTATCCCGGCTGGTCCGGGTCGTCCGACTCCCGGATCGTGTCGTCGGCCAGCACCAGAGTCATCGTCGGTAATGCCTCGTCGTTGGTGATCGTACCGGTGGCCACGCTCGCCGTTCCGAGCACGGCGCTGGCCGGGCCGGAGAGCGTCACCGTGAAGGTCTCGTTCCCCTCGTAGACCTCGTCCTGGACGGTGCTCACCGTAATTGTCTTCGAGGTTTCGTTCGCGGCAAATGTGAGCGACCCGCTCGTCGTCCCGGAAAGGTCGTTCGCCGAGGCGGTGTTCCCGCCGGAGGTCGAGACCGCCCAGTTGACGGTCACCGGCCGGTCGGTCGCCGGCGAGAGCGTCACGGCGAAGCTCAGCGCACTGCCCTCGGTCGCGCTCGCCTCCGCGATCGTCAGGGTCGGCTGCTCGACCGTCGGGGTCTCCACGCTCTCGCGCTCTTCCACCCCGCCGAGATCGTCCTGGAAGAGCGCCTTCACCTTGAGCGTGTGGCCGATATCGGCCGCGGTCGGCGTGTATGTGGTGGCGCTGCCTATCTCCGTTTCGACGCTGTTGCTGCCGTCCACTCGGTACCACTGGTAGGTCAGCGCGGACGGCAGCCCGTCGTCATCCGCCACCGTGCCCGCCGAGGCGGTCAGCGTCCGGCCGACATGCGCCTTGTCGGCGATGTCGCTCACGATCGCCGGCTCCCCCGTCGCGGCGTTGTTCGCCGGCAGGCTCAGCGCAATCTCGCGCGTGGGGTAGAGGGAGAAGTCGATAGCGAGCGATCGCCCAATCCATCTATATCGCGACCGACCACCAGGAGCATTAGCAAAACTACTGCTGCTGACATCCCGTGTTTCGCCGCAGGAATGAAGCCGGAGCGCGGCCTTGACCGGATTCGGCAGCCTGTTGGAGAAGGTGAGGTACATAAACCTCCTCTCGCCATCGCGGCGGATATCGGCAATCATCTCGCTTATGTCGTAGCGCGTGGCGCCGATCGAAAAGTGGGGTGCTACGGACAGGCTGCCAAACTCTCCTGCCTCGAACCCCGCATCATTTTCGCCTAGACCGTAAGCGCCCACCTGTGTTTGAAAATCGTGCCCCACCGTCATCGTGCCGGACCAGACTTCCCGTCTGGTGCCGAGGGCGGGTGCGCTGCACACGGCCGCCACCGGCGTTGCCGACACCCTGGCCGGTGGACCCGGTACGTTGCCACGGACCGCCCGCACCTCGAAGGTATGAGCCGTGCCGTTCGTGAGTCCCGAGACCAGTGCGGTCAATATCTCGACACTGGCTGTTTCGGTCCAGCCCATCTCCGCCGGCACCGAGGCGCCCGCGGCATGGCGGATTTGGTAGCCGTCCGGACTATTCTCGTCCGCAGGCTCCTCCCAGACCAGCCGCACCCGCCCGTCGCCCGTCTCGGCCGTCAGGCTCGCGGGCGAGCCCGGCGGTACGACGACGGCGCCGCTCGACGGGTAGGCGCCGCTCGTCCGCGATTCCGCGTTGTTCGCATCATCGGTGAAGGACACCCGCACCTTGACCTTCTTGCCCCCGTCGGCAGCGACGAGCGTGTAGGTGGCCAAGGTCTCGTTGTCGATGTCGGTCCCGACCCCCGCATCGACCCGTATCCACTGATAGATGAATGTGTTCGGCAGACCGTCCGGGTCCGCGATGGAGCCCGTCGTGGCGGTCAGGGTTTCGCCGACCCGTGCGGTGCCCGAAATCGCGGGCGCGCCGGTGGAGTTCTGCGC
This sequence comes from Rhodobacterales bacterium, assembly GCA_965222665.1. GTDB lineage: Bacteria > Pseudomonadota > Alphaproteobacteria > Rhodobacterales > CAZPXZ01 > CAZPXZ01. Next base: position 304,985 of record CBDCUM010000012.1, on the reverse strand, counting down.
AAGCGCCGGGGCGCTGAATGCGCCCAGGACGGCAACAGCGAGCGCCGCTGTCAGCCGGACCCGCCCGGGCAAGGCCGCACCCGCAAACCGTCGAACCCAACGTCCCTGCCCGGCGTCCGCAAGCTCCTGTCCGAAGACAGCGTGCACGCAAGACATCTGCGACACCGTTGCATTGCGTACAGCACACATATAATTAATTCAACCTATCTATCGTATTCATTTTATCTGCCGACACATGGATTGGAACATGTTCCGGAGCGCCATGTCAAGCGACACGCAGTCTCCCGGATCTGCGATCAAATATCCCGTCGAGTGAAGCAGTTGCAAGACTCTGCGGGATCGGAATTCCGATCCCCGGCACGGCACGGCTCGTTGAGCGACTGGTAACGCTTGCTGGTTGGTCGGACCGCTTGTCTCGCCTTCCGATAATACGGTGATACAGAATCCACTAATTGCTCGTAGAGGGTTTCCTGTTGAAGACCTCTGTCGCAGCCCGTTTTCGGCTTCTGATGGATTTGATGAGGTCGGGAGCGTCCTCGAACTCGGGCCATGCCACTTTGACGCCGACACAGACACCCTCGACCACCGGGAAGACCCGGTTGGCGAGGTGATTGGATTTCAGTGACTCGTGGTTCGACTTCGTTGTATTGATGGCTCGACGAGTGGCTCCGCCGAGTCCGCGCCATGTCCCGATTCGCGTCGCAACGCCACGATTCGGTCCCCCGGGTTCTGCACGGGAACCCGGGGGTCGGCGCCTCAGCGTCCCTTTGCGCGTCATTTTTGGTACCGAATTCCGGAGATTTCTTCCCATGCCGGCAATTCCGCGTGTTCCCCGTTCGTTCGGCGTGCAACCGGAGGCCGTACCGGCAACGTTCACCGAACCCCCCCCCCCCCGGCGGAATGGGGCCGCTCCCGTGTTGCGCCGCCCGGATCGGGCCGCAAGGCTCGACGCGACCCGGGCGCCTTCCGCCGCCAGGGCATTCCCGATCGCAGCCAGGAGCCATGCCGGCGATGCACCAGCCCGATGCAAGCGCACTCCGCGCCTTCACGCGCCACTGCCATGACGCATTCTTCCGTGCGATCCTCAGCGACAGCGAGCGCGCCAACGCGCTGATCCACGCCCATTGGCCGAAGGCGCTGCGCTGGATGCTGACGGGCGAGCCCGCACGCCCGATCGACCCGGCGCTGGTGCACGGCAACCTCAGGCAGCTCCGCGCGAACAAGGTGTACCTGGTTGGCGGAACCCTGGACAAGCCGAATGCGGTGGCCCCCATCGAGCACAAATCGAGTTCGGACCCCGACACGCCGGAACCGGTGACCGCCGGCCTGCGCGGGCTCCTGGCCGATCGACGAGGGCGACGATCCCGGCTTTCCGGATTCCGGCCGGCGTCCGCGGCGCGTGGCCGCGTTCGGCGGGATTTGGGTTGGCCTGGCCGGACGACAGGCGAACGCGAGGCATTGGCCGCGGGGCTGACCGGTTCGTCGGGTTCAGCCAGAGGCAGAAGTCCAGGCGGCTTCATCTGGCGGCGCGAATTGCGCGCTTGGCTTTGCCTCCGGAGCCCGGCGGAATTCCGAAAATCGGGAGCCTTTCTCCGTGCCGGATGAAGCGGCGCAGATGGCAAGAAGGTTGACCGTTAGATGACGACTACCGGATTCTCGACTCCGGGTTGATAATTGGTGCTTGCCCAAAAACCGATAAGAGTTATACTGATCAATGAGTTAGGTTCTAGATCCGATGGCGAAGTTTGCGCTGTTGCCACGAGATCGTCCGTTGGGCGGAGTTTGAGCCTGGTATAGTCTGGACTGACCTTTTGTCATCAATTCGCTTGTTTTGGCAATGAGTTAAAGTGCCGGTATCGGAGGCCGGGCGCTTTCGATGTTGCTCTTGCAGCGAAGTCCTTGTGCCCGCGGCGCGTTCAAAATTCCGGAATCTTCGCAAAGGAGTTCGGTATGAAGAAGCTGCGCCGCTTTGATCCGGGACAGGAGGGGATGAGGGTCGGGGATGTGTGGATTGACGCGAGGTCTCGAGACGACATTCCCAAGCTTCTGGGCGGCCTGCGGGACGTATACTTGAATGTCGAACTGCGGGAAGCGGTATTCCGGCTCCTGGAGGAGCGGATCGGGGGGGATGGCAATCGGGATGCTGTCGGTCCGGGGGTGTCCCTGTGGACGATTTTCGTGCTTGGGATGCTGAAGCGGAGACTTGGCTGCGACTTCGACCGGCTTCGGGAACACGCCGACACGCACCTGGTGCTGCGCCAACTGCTCGGGCACGGCGAGTATGACCCGGTGGAGTATTCCTACGACACGGTGCTGCGGGATATTTCGTTACTGGACGAGGACACGCTGCGAGCGATCAGGGACCTGGCGGGACGGTCCGGAATCCGGTTGTTCCGGGGTTGAACGGGGCATTTCCGGGGTTGCGCAGGCAGCATTTATCATTATACTGTACAAATAGTTAGATCGTATCCCGGGAAGCGGGACGCGGTGTGCTTCCGGGCAGTGGTCCGGAGTGGCGCGCTGCGGATTCCGGGATCTTTGCGTGGGAGTTTGCGATGCGGAAGCTGGGGCGTTTTGAGCCGATGCTCGGCCGGGCGGAGATTGGGGGGATCCAGATTGACGTGAAGTCGCGGGACGACATCCCGGCGATCCTGCTTGGCCTGCAGGGCCTGTATTTGAATGAGGCGGTGCGGGAGGCGGTTTTCGAGCTTCTGCTGGACCGGTTCGGGGAAGACCGCGATCTGACGGTCGGCCGTCCGGGGATGGAACTGTGGACGGTTCTCGTACTCGCGGTGCTGAAGCAAGGCCTTGGCTGCGACTTCGACCGGCTTCATGAACACGCCAACACGCACGTGGTGCTTCGCCAGCTGCTCGGGGACAGCGATTTGGACCCGGTGACGTATTCCTATGACCAGGTGATGCGGAATGTCTCGCTGCTGGACGAGGACACGCTGCGAGACATCAACGAACTGGTGGTGCGGCACGGTCACGACCTTTGCGGCCACGACGCTGGCGAGCAGTTGGCGGGCCGGTGCGACACCTTTGTCGTCGAGACGGATGTCCACTATCCCACCGACCGCAACCTGCTCTGGGACGCAGCCCGGGTGATGATACGGATCGCGGCCGAGCTGGCGGACGAATGGAACCTGACGGGCTGGCGCCAAGTCAAGCATCTTACGGTGACACTCCGGCGGCTGTATCAGCGGGTGGCGAGCACCCGGCGCTCGGAGGCCTGGCGGGAGGACGTCGACGCGTTCCTGGCCAAGTGCGAGGAACTTCTGGCGAAGGCGGAGGCCACGCGGGCCAGCCTGCTGGAGCGGGGCGCCCGGCCGGAGGAGCTCAAGGAACTCGACCGGTACATCGCGCATACGAAGCGCCAGATCGACCAGACGGACCGGAGGATCCTGCAGAGGGAGGAGATCCCCCAGAAGGAGAAGGTCTTTTCGGTCTTCGAGGAACATACGCGGTGGAACAGCAAGGGGAAGGCGGGCGTCCCCGTGGAACTGGGCGTTCCCGTCGCGATCGTCGAGGACCACCTCCTCGAGCACCGGATCCTGTGGGAGGGGAGCGACACCGATGCCGCGGTTCCCGTCATCGTGGCCACGCGGGAGCGCTTCCCGGAACTCGTCGCCTGCAGTTTCGACCGCGGCTTTCACAGCCCGCAAAACCAGGCCGCCCTCGGCGACACGCTGGAACTCAACGCCATGCCCGCCAAGGGCCGCCTGCCCGCCAGCCGCCGCGAACACGAGGCGCAGCCGGACTTCGCACTGGCGCGCCAGCAGCATCCCGCCGTCGAGTCGGCAATCAACAATCTCGAGCAGCGCGGCCTGGACCGGGTGCGCACCCATGGCAAGGCTGGCTTCGCCCGCACGGTCGCCTTGTCCATCCTCGCTGCAAATGTGCTCCGTGTCGGTTTCTTGATCCGCGCACGGGAACGCGCACGACTCAAGTTCCTGCAACGAAAAGCTGCCTGACGTCGCCGGGAAACCGCGCCAGCGCAGCCCGGACCGGGCTGCCGGCGGCTCTCCATGCCCGATACTTCCAGAAATCACCAATATGGGCGCCAAAATCCCCGCCCGCCCGCCGTTTACCCCCAAATGTCGCTGACCAGGTCCACTTGACCCTGAATCCACCTGTCAGGTCGGGGTCAAACTTGACGGCAGAAGCCGGCTCAAACTCCAAAAAGGGGGTTTTTCGGCAGACACTAATTGCGTCAACGGGAAGTACGCGTTTCCGGCTTCGCTGCCTGTCGAGGAACTTGCAAAACTCGGGGCAATTGGACGCAAGATCGTTGTCTGCGCGGGGTAGCTTCGGGAGACGAGGCGATCGAACGACCGCGGGCAGGCTTTCGTTCGCGATTTGGTGAATCGTCGCCCGGCGCAAGCCCTCAGACGCTCCCGCGGCGCCACCTTGCCACGGCGGAGCGACGCCGATCGGGCGGCAAGGGCAATGCCGGATTTCCGCCCAAGTCCAACCTGACGTCGCGCAACAGCTGGAGATTGCGGAGCGGACGGGAGCGGTGCATGGGGAGGGTTTCCCGGATCGGGTCAGGGTCAGCGGTGGTTTCCTGCGCGGGACCCGGCAACCGGCGACCGGAACGGTGAATTCCCGGATCCCGCAACGCCTCCCCCACCGCACGAATTCTCCAATCATTCCGGGGCCCCGGCAGATGGTGGGGAAGGTACCGATGGCAGAGATTCGGGAGGCGAATGTGCCGGGCGAGTTGACGCAAACCTCGAAGCAGAGTAGTATCATATAATGACAATATGTATCACTGTGTGGACCACTTTTCGGTGCATCCCCTACTGAATGGAATTCTTCCTGTCCTGCCGACGCCGTTTCGTGGCGACGGCAAGGTCGATCCCGACGCCTTTCGGCGCCTCGTGCAATTCTCGATCGCAGCAGGTGTAAATGGCATGGTCTATCCGGGTTTTGCGAGTGAAGTGGAAACCCTGACCCCGGAAGAGCGGACCGTCTGTCTCGGCATCGCTGCAGAAGAGGCCTCGACGCGCTGCGCCCTCGTCGCGGGAGCTACCGCGGACGGGGTGGAAGAGGTGATCCGGCATTGTGCGGTAGCGAGTTCGCTGGCCATTCCCTTCGTGATGATCCAGCCACCCAGGCATCTGGGCGTGGAGTCCGCCACGATCATCGAATTCCTGCGGACGATCGCGGACGCGCATCCCGGTCTGCGGATCATTCTTCAGAACGCGCCCGCACCCCGCGGCTCGGATCTGCCTCCGGATGTCCTTCTCGATGTCGTGAACGCGATTCCCGAACTGGCCTATGTCAAGGAGGAAACCGTCCCGGCCGGCCCGGCGATCAGCCGGATCCTGTCCGATGCGAGGCGCCCTCGGCACTTGCTCGGAATGATTGGCGGCGGTGGTGCCCGCTACATCCTGGATGAGTACGCACGGGGCGCGTGCGCCGCAATGCCCGCGGTGGAACTCACCGACTTGCACAGCGCGCTTGACACGGCGTGGAACGAAGGCAGAAAGGAAGAAGCCCGAGACATTTACATTCGCACCCTTCCGTTGCTGACGCTTCAGGCCGCCTACCGCATGCGCCTTACCAAGCACGTCATGATGCGCCGCGGAGTTCTGGCAAACGCGATTGTCCGGGTCCCGCTGCCGAGCCTGGATTCTCATGCGGTCGCCGATATCGACGCCAATCTGGAATACCTCGGGTTGCGTGCTGCCGCGGAACCGGTCCGGGAACGCGCCGCTTGACCGACGTCGTCAAGTCGATCGAGGCCTTCTCGCTGACCAGCGAACGCCGGGAGCCGTATCTCGGCGCGCTCCGGCCGGACGAACGGCCGAATGACCGGGGCTACTTCGTGCGCAGGGGCAATCGCACCGTGTATCCGATCTTTGACCGAAGCGTCCTGGTACGCGTGGAAACCACGAGCGGCGTGACCGGATGGGGTGAGACGTACGGGTTGGTTGCACCCGGAGCCGTCGGAGAAATCATCAACGATCTCCTTGCCGGGTTCACAATCGGCAGGGACGCGTCCGACCCCGCTGCAATCCATGACGATCTCTACGACCTGATGCGGGTGCGCGGCTACACCGGCGGGTTCCTGGGTGATGCGCTCGCAGCCATCGATATCGCTCTTTGGGACATTGCCGGCAAGCAGGCAGGCCGTTCGGTGGCCGAACTTCTGGGCGGGGCGGTTCGGGATGCCATTCCGGCCTACTATTCAGGCCTTCCCAGGCCTACATGCGACGAACGCGCCGAATTCGCACGAGCGTGGCAGGGGCGCGGCTACGACTCCTTCAAGTTCGCAACTCCTGTCCTGGATGTCTGCCCCGCGGAAGAGATGCGCAGCCTGAGGGCCGCGCTCGGCCCGGAAGCCAGAATTGCGGTGGACATGCACTGGTCCTGGAAACCGGATGAGGCTCTGGCGCTAATCGAAGAAATGGAGCCATACGGACTATGGTTCGCCGAAGCGCCGGTCGAGACCGAGAACCTCGCGGGCCTCGCGGAAGTCGCGGCTTCGGCCAGGGCTCCGATCGCCGTCGGCGAGGAATGGAGAACCGTGTACGACATGCAGCACAGGGTCGAGCGTTGCCGGATCGGCATCGTCCAGCCCGAGATGGGGCATACCGGAATCACCAGCTTTGTCCGTATTGGAGAATGCGCGGCAAGCCGCGGCATCGATGTCATCCCCCACGCAACGATTGGCGCGGGAGTGTTTCTTGCGGCAAGCCTTCAGGCAAGTGCCGCGATCCCCGCTGTCGTAGCGCATGAATACCAGCATTCGATATTCGAGCCGAACCGCCGACTTGTCCAGGGAGGCATGGACTGCACGAAAGGAGCGTACTCGCTACCGGCCGGTCCGGGTATCGGCGTCGAACCATCCGAGGAGGCCATCGGTCTGCTCAGGAGACTGTAGCCAAGGCAAGAGAAGAAAGGAGAACCGATATGAAACACTTTGCACGGATTGCGGCACTGTCCGCGTTGACACTCGGACTGCTATCCATCGCGACCCCGCCAGCGAGCGCGGTGACGCTCAAGTTCATTTCCTGGCAGGTCGACGAGGACGGCACCGGCGACTGGTGGAAGGAAGCGATTGCCAAGTTCGAGGCCGAGCATCCCGGAACCACGATCGAGTTCACAAAGGTGGATCGGGGCAGCTACGCCGACACGATGACCACGCTGTTCGCCGGTGGCGAGCCGCCGCAGATCGTTCACCTGGCTTCGTTCGAATACCAGAATTTCGCTGAGAATGGCTGGATGGAGAACCTGGATCCCTGGCTTGAGATGGACGGGATCGACATGACCGGCTGGGCTGGCCAGGACACGTGCCGATGGAACGATGAAACGGCGTGCGTGATGCTACTCTATTTCGGCTTCATGATGGCCTACAACACCGAGATCCTGGCATCGGAAGGCTTGGAAGTTCCAACCACCTACGGGGAATTCCTCGACGCCGCCCGCAAGACGACCAAGGATCTCAACGGAGACGGCATCACCGACCAATTCGGCACCGGCCATGAAACCAAGGGCGGTGCGGGCCAGTACCTCACCGAGATGCTGAATTACCTTCTGGATGCCGGCGCATACTGGACCGACCCGGAGGGCAATGTCACCATCGATACACCGCAAATGATCGAGGGCCTCACACGGTGGCGGACAGTCATCAAGGAGGGGCTGACCCCGATTGACCTGTCTTCGGGAGAGATCCGCAAGCTCTTCGCCGACGGCAGGATCGCTTTGCGGCTGGACGGACCCTGGCTCTACAGCACCATGAAGAACGGCGCCGCCTTCGACAAGCTCGCGGTTGCCGTTCCGGCAATGACGCCGCCACTCGGCGGCTCGTCCAACGTACTGGGCATGGCTAGCGAAATCCCGGACGAGGAGAAGGCGCTGGTCTGGGAATTCATGAAGATCGTGATGTCTTCCGAGTTCCAGCGAAAATACGCCACCGTCGCCAACAACACGCCGCCCAGCCCGACGGCGGACGTGAGCGGCGTCGAGGAACGGGTCCCGCACTTCTCCATCATCGTGGCTACGCAGAAAGCCGCAGCAGCAGCCGCTGTTGACCGGATTCCGACCGGGCTTGAAGTGCAGTACGGAGAATTCGGCAAGATGGTCCAGGAGGAAGTCCAGCGCATGCTGATCGAGGATCTGGACCCTGCGGATGTGGTGAAGACCATGCAGGCCCGGGCCGAGGCCATTCAGCAAGGCTGATCGCTGCCTTGATCAACCTGGCGCCGCCCCGGTTCGCCGGGGCGACGCCCATACCTTTCCTGTAGGGACTGCAATTCCCTCTGCCGGCGGAGTCGGCGATGCCGCGACGGAGAATTTTTGATCTCGCCCGGCCAAGCCGGCAGCACATCCTGGGGTACATACTGCTTGCCCCGGCGGTCGTGCTGGTCGCCCTGATCATTGTGTATCCCGTGCTCATTTCCATCGATTTGTCCTTCCAGAACGTGAAGTTGCCCCGCATTGGCGCCGGTCGGAAGGCGTTCACGACGGTCAACTACGCAAGGCTGTTCGCATCGGCGGAGTTCTGGATGACTTGCTGGGTGACGCTGAAGCTCGTGACCGCCGTGACGACAGGCAGCCTGATCATTGGCCTGTCGACCGCACTGCTGGTGAACAACCGGTTTCCCGGCCGCACACTGGCACGGCTGGCGATGGCGCTTCCCTGGGCGGTGCCGGAGGTGATCGCAGTGGTGATCTTCGCCTGGATCTTCGACAGCTCCTTCGGACTGATGAGTTGGCTGCTCCTGGACCTTGGCCTGACGGACGGGCTGATCGCGTGGGTCTCGACACCGGGCCCGGCCTTCTGGGCGTTGACGATCACGATGATCTGGAAGGGCTTCCCCTTCGTTTCGATCATGACGCTGGCAGGGTTGCAGTCCATCCCGCCCGATTTCTACGCGGCGGCAAAGGTGGATGGTGCGAATGCCATGCAGCGGTTTCGCTGGATCACGATCCCGTGCCTGATGCCGGTTATCGGAGTGACCCTGGTCCTGGTGATACTCTGGGTGTTCCGGGACTTTTCCATCATCAAGGTATTGACCGACGGTGGTCCGGTGAAGGCCACGCAAACGCTCTCCATCATGACGTATGACCAGGCCTTCGGCTTCTTCAAGTTTGGCTATGCGTCCGCCGTCGGCGTCGTAACGCTGGTCATCTGCGTCATTGCCAGCCTTGCCATGCTCGGGCGAAGTGCCCGGGCGATCTACTAGGGGCGGGATGATGAAACGGACGCCGGCTCAGTGGGCGCTGCTCTATTTCGCCGTGATCGGGTCAATCGCGATCATCCTCTTTCCGGTCTACTGGCTCTTCATCACGGCGCTGTCCACTACGGACGAGTTGATCCGCCTGCCCCCGACCTTCTGGCCGGAGGTACCGCAATGGCAAATCTTCATGAAGGTCTGGGACGAGCGTCCGATACCGTCCTGGCTCCTGAATTCGACACTGGCGGCGTTCGGATCCGTGGCGCTGTCGATGTTCACATCCGTGCTCGCGGGATACAGCTTGTCGAGATTCTCCGTCCGTGGGGGACACTCCCTCGGCATCTTCATCCTGACCGCCAAGATGCTGCCGGCCACGCTGCTGGTGATTCCACTGTTCGCCATTTTCCGCAGCGTCAGCATGATCGGAAGCCTGTGGACCCTCGTGATCGCGCATTCCACATTGATCGTACCCTTCACGACCTGGATGCTGAAGGGATACTTCGACACCATTCCCAGGGAACTTGAACAGGCCGCGATGGTTGACGGCTGCTCACCGCTCGGCGCCATGGTGCGCGTAATCCTGCCGGTATCGGCGCCCGGTCTTGCCGCAACCGCTCTCTACGCTTTCGTCCTGTCCTGGTCCGATTACGCCTATGCCCGCACGTTCCTGGTCAGCTCGCAGGACAACTGGACCGCCAACCTCGGCATAACCACGATGCGCGGCGAATACACTACCGCGTGGAACGAGATCTCGGCCGTGGCTGTGTTCGTGGCGATCCCCATCTTGCTGATCTACCTCTTCCTGGAACGCTACCTCGTTGGCGGGCTGACCGCAGGGGCGGAGAAATAGGCCATGGCGTCGATCCGCATTCAGGACGTCTCCAAGAACTACGGGGAGGGCAACGTCGTCGAGGCGTTCTCGGTCGATGTCGAGGATGGCGAGTTCCTTGTGCTTGTTGGACCCTCGGGCTGCGGAAAGTCCACGATCCTCAAAATTCTGGCCGGGCTCGAGCCCGCTTCGGGAGGTCAGATTCTGCTTGGTGACCGGGAGGTGACCGACTTGGCGCCAGCGGACCGCGATGTCGCGATGGTCTTCCAGAACTATGCCCTGTACCCGCATCTGACGGTCCGGAAGAATATCGGCTTCGGCCTCAAGATGAGAGGGCTGAAGGCGATTGAAATTGATCGCCGCGTGAATGAGGCCGCGAAAATTCTTGGTGTGGAAACTTTCCTGGAGCGGCGGCCGCGGGACTTGTCGGGAGGACAGCGCCAGCGTGTCGCCCTGGGCCGGGCCATCGTGCGCGAACCGCAGGCTTTCCTGATGGACGAGCCGCTGTCGAACCTCGATGCCAAGCTTCGTGTGCACATGCGAGCGGAACTCGGAGCGCTGCACAAGCGGATTGGTGTGACGACCGTCTACGTTACCCACGACCAGATCGAGGCGATGACCCTGGCCGACCGCGTGGTGATCATGCGGGACGGCAGGATCCAGCAAATTGACACACCGGACACCGTCTTCGGGAGCCCATCAAACCTGTTCGTTGCCGGTTTCATCGGCTCGCCCGGCATGAATTTCCTTTCCGTGGAGCCGGATGAATCCGAAGGCACGCCCCATGTCGAACTGTTCGGGAAGACGGTTCCATTGCAGGAGAGAAGATTTGGCGCACTCAACAGGTTGATCGTAGGCATCCGCCCGGAGCACTTTGCGCTGGGCGAGGGACAGATCAGCTTCCGCGTGCGTCCCACAATGATCGAGAGTCTCGGCTCGGAGAAATATCTCTATTTCGATGGTGGGCAGCAGCGGATCATTCCTGACCGGAATTCCGAGGAGGACGGATCGAGCAGGCTGATCGCCCGGGTCAGCCACTCCGGGCCACTCGACGAGCACGCCGAGACCGTGTTGTCGTTTGATCCCCGAAACCTCTATCTCTTTGATGCAGATACCGAGGCTGCGCTCTAGCGATCGATGCGGGCGCTGGTAACAGGTTCCAATGGCCGGGTCGGGACGGTCGTCGCCCGAGACCTTCTTGAGCGTGGCATCGCTGTGCGCGGATTCGATCTCATGCCATCCGGGCGATCGGACCCGGACTATGAGGAGGTTGTCGGGGCACTTGAGGATCCGGAGGCGGTCGCGAAGGCGGTAGCCGGCATGGATACCGTGGTGCATCTCGGCGCGTACATGTCCTGGTCGCCCGAGGACTGGCCACGCCTGTTCCGGGCCAATGTCGAGGGAACCCGCGTGGCGCTCGATGCGGCTGCCCACGCCGGCGTGAAGCGTTTCGTCTTTGCGAGTTCCGGGGAGGTTTATCCCGAGAACGCACCTGCATTCCTTCCCATCACGGAAGATCATCCCCTTCTCGCCAATTCGCCCTACGGGCTGACCAAGATTCTTGGCGAGGAAATGGTGCGTTTCCACCAGCGGACACGCGCAATGGAGACCGTGATCCTGCGCTTCTCGCATGTCCAGGATGCAAGTGAACTCCTGGACGAAGACAGCTTCTTCTCGGGACCACGCTTCTTTCTCGCGCCGCGCGTCCGTCAGCAGGAGCGATTTGGAAACCACGCTGTCGCGGACCTTCTGCGCAGGTCCAGCCCCGGCGGTCCAGCCCACATTCTCTCGCGAAACGAAGCGGGGCGCCCCTTCAGGATGCATATCACCGACACCCGCGATATCGCGCATGGCATACTGCTCTCCGCAATGCGGCCTGAGGCTGCGGGCGGCGTCTTCAACCTTGGCGCCACGGAGCCGGTCGATTTCGGGTGGCTCGTTCCGCGCATGTCCGAACTCACCGGGTATCCGGTGGTTCCGGTAAATCTCCCGGGACCGGGCGTCGACTACCACACATCAAACCAGAAAATTCGCACGGTGCTCGGCTTCGAGCCGCAATGGACCATGCCGTCCATGCTGGCGGAGGCGGCCGAGGCTCGAAGTCGCGGCCAAACTGCAACGTGCCCGAACGCCTGAACATTCCGGCGGGGGCTGCGGCGCTGGCCAAGGGCTTGAAACTGCTCGATATTGTCGCGGATTCCCGCGAACCCATGCGGTTTACCGAGTTGCAGCGCGAATCCGGCCTTTCGAAACCGACCTTTGCCCGTATCCTGCGCACTCTGGCCGCATTCGGTTTGGTGCTGCAGGACGAGTCCAAGGGCACATACGGACTCGGCCCGCGGTTTCTCGAATTGTCCCATCGCGTCTGGGACGTGTTCGATGTGGAAGCGGCCACCGCACCAGAGCTCGACCAGTTGTCGAGGGAACTCGGAGAAACCGCGGTACTCTGCCGTCTGGACGAGGACCAGGTTCAGTATCTCGACCAGCGCTCTGGCGACGGTCTGGGCGTCCGTGTGGATACCTCCCGTCGCACGTGCCTTCACAGCACCGCCGCCGGGAAAGCGCTGCTGGCCTTTCAGGATCCGGCCTACTGCCGCGCGATACTCGGCCGAATCGCGTTTGAGGCGTTCACGGACCGAACCATCGTGGAGCCGCAGGCCCTGCAGGCGGACCTTGCCCTTACGCGAGCCCGGGGATACGCGGTTTCCTGTGAAGAGCATCTGCAGGGAGTGAACTCGGTGGCCGTGGCAATTCTGGGCCAGGATGGATTCCCGGTCGGATCGCTTGCGATCCTCGGGCCATCCTTCCGTCTGGACGACGCGGCCATTCATCCCGTCGGGCGCGAACTGATCGCCGCTGCCAGACGGATAACGGGATCATCCGGCGCGGTCGCGATCAATTCGCGGCCCCGTCCCAGGTCGCTTGCATCACGGAACTCGTACGATCTCGAGTGCATCCTGCCCTGGGGAAGCCAGCTCGGGGAAGCACCGGTCTGGCACCCCTCCCACGGCCTGCTCTACTGGGTCGATATCCTCCAGCCGGCCGTCCACCGGTTCAATCCGAAGACCAACCGGAACGACACCTGTCGGCTGAACAAGCTTGTCAGCGCCGTACTTCCAGCGGAGGGCGGAACTCTTTTCGTCACCACGCAGGATGGTATCGAGGAGCTGGATTTCGAGACGGGCCGCCTGACTCCGTTCGCCAATCCCGAGGAGGAAATCGCGGGGAACCGGCTGAACGACGCGAAGGTCGGGCCGGGCGGCGCAATCTGGGTGGGCTCCATGCGGATGGACGCGAGCCGCCCGAGTGGCGGGCTCTATCGAATCACGGGTCAGGGAAGTGTCTCCCGCATGGAAAGCGGAATCGCCGTATCGAACGGTCTGGGCTGGAGCCCTGACAATGCGACCTTCTATTTCGTCGATACCGTGCCGGGAAAGATCTACGCTTATGACTGCATGCCAGCCAGCGGGATCCTGCAGAACCGACGCATCTTCACAACGATTCCCGAGGAGGATGGCCGACCCGACGGGCTGACAGTCGACCGCGCAGGGGGGGTCTGGTGTGCGATATGGGATGGCTGGCGAGTGAACCGATATACGCCGGACGGAAACCTGGACCGCGTGATCGAACTGCCCGTTCCCCGCCCCACGAGCGTGACCTTTGGCGGAGAGGGTCTCTCGACACTGTTTATCACGAGTGCCCGAACGCGGCTGCCAGCGACAACCCTGTCTGAAGCTCCGCTGTCCGGGGGATTGTTCTCCTGCAGGCCGGGTGAGATCGGGCTCCCCCCGAAATTCTTTCGACGAACGGTACGGGAAGCGCCTGTCCCGAGCCAATAGTGCACACAGTTGTTCTTGCAGATAGTTGAAATCCAGTCCGTAAAATAGTGCAAGACCTTCCTAAAAATAGAACGAGTTACAACACATTACAGTATTCTTGGGTTGTTCGCTTCTCACCCGTTTTCAGGTACACTTCGAGAAAGTGTACAATTGCCTTCCATGTGGCCCGTCCTGCGTGTGATCGTTTGCGAAAGCGGTTAACGCTTTCCGTTGCTCGTCGGCGCCGACGGAGCTCCACTCTTCCGCCCAACCGTGTACCTCATTGGTGAGCTCCGTTCTCGCGACCTGTCCCTCACCACCCTCCGCGGCGATTTTCGAGCTATTCGAAACTTCTCCCCATGGCCAGCACCGGTCGCCGCTTCGTAGGTAGTGCTTGCCCAAGAACCGCTAAGAGTTATACTGATCAATGAGTTAGGTTCTAGATCCGATGGCGAAGTTTGCGCTGTTGGCGCGAGATCGTCCGTTGGGCGGAGTTTGAGCCTCGTATGGCCTGGACTGACCTTTTGTCATCAATTCGCTTGTTTTGGCAATGAGTTAAAGTGCCGGTATCGGAGGCCGGGCGCTTTCGATGTTGCTCTTGCAGCGAAGTCCTTGTGCCCGCGGCGCGTTCAAAATTCCGGAATCTTCGCAAAGGAGTTCGGTATGAAGAAGCTGCGACGCTTTGATCCGGGACAGGAGGGGATGAGGTCCGGGGATGTGTGGATTAACGCGAGGTCCCGAGACGACATTCCCAAGCTTCTGGGCGGCCTGCGGGACGTATACTTGAATGTCGAACTGCGGGAAGCGGTATTCCGGCTCCTGGAGGAGCGGATCGGGGGGGATGGCAATCGGGATGCTGTCTGTCTGGAGGTGTCCCTGTGGACGATTTTCGTGCTTGGGCTGCTGAAGCGGAGACTTGGCTGCGACTTCGAGCGGCTTCGGGAACACGCCAACACGCACCTGGTGCTGCGCCAACTGCTCGGGCACGGCGAGTATGACCCGGTGGAGTATTCCTACGACAAGGTGCTGCGGGATATTTCGTTACTGGACGAGGACACGCTGCGAGCGATCAGGGACTTGGCGGGACGGTCCGGAATCCGGTTGTTCCGGGGTTGAGCGGGGCGTTTTCGGGGTTGCGCAGGCAGCCTTTATCATTATACTGTACAAATAGTTAGATCGTATCCCGGGAAGCGGGGCGCGATGTGCTTCCGGGCAGTGGTCCGGAGTGGCGCGCTGCGGATTCCGGGATTTTCGCGTGGGAGTTTGCAATGCGGAAGCTGGGGCGTTTTTAGCCGATACTCGGCCGGGCAGAGATCGGCGGGATCCAGATTGACGTGAAGTCGCGGGACGACATCCCGGCGATCCTGCTTGGCCTGCAGGGCCTGTTTTCGAATGAGACGGTGCCGGAGGCGGTTTTCGAGCTTCTGCTGGACCGGTTCGGGGAAGATCGCGATCTGAAGGTCGGCCGTCCGGGGATGGAACTGTGGACGGTTCTCGTGTTCGCGGTGCTGAAGCAAGGACTTGGCTGCGACTTCGACCGGCTTCGGGAACACGCACGTGGTGCTTCGCCAACTGCTCGGGCACAGCGAGTTCGACCGGGCGACGTATTCCTATGACCAGGTGACGCGGAATGTCTCGCTGCTGGACGAGGACACGCTGCGAGACATCAACGAGCTGGTGGTGCGGCACGGCCACAGCCTTTGCGACCACGACGCCGGCGAGCGGCTGGCGGGCCGGTGCGACAGCTTTGTCGTCGAGACGGATGTCCATTATCCCACCGACCGCAACCTGCTCTGGGACGCAGCCCGGGTGATGGTACGGATCGCGGCCGCGCTGGCGGACGAATGGAACCTGTCAGGTTGGCGTCAGGCCAAGCATCATGCGGAGACGCTCCGGCGGCTGTATCAGCGGGTGGCGAACACCCGGCGCTCGGAGGCCTGGCGGGAGGACATCGACGCGTTCCTGGCCAAGTGCGAGGAACTGCTGGCGAAGGCGGAGGCCACGCGGGCCAACCTGCTGGAGCGGGGCGCCTGGCCGGAGGAGCTCGAGGACTTCGACCGGCGCATACGAGGCGCCAGATCGACCAGACGGACCGGAGGATCCTGCAGGGGGAGGTGATCCCTCAGAAGGAGAAGGTCCTTTCGGTCTTCGAGGAACATACGCGGTGGATCAGCAAGGGGAAGGCGGGCGCCCCCGTGGAGTTGGGGGTTCCCGTCGCGATCGTCGAGGACCACCTCCTCGAGCACCGGATCCTGTGGGAGGGGAGCGACACCGATGCCGCGGTTCCCGTCATCGTGGCCACGCGGGAACGCTTCCCGGAACCTCTCGCCTGCAGCTTCGACCGCGGCTTTCACAGCCCGCAAATCCAGGTCGCCCTCGGCGACCGGCTGGAACTCAACGCCATGCCCGCCAAGGGCCGCCTGTCCGCCAGCCGCAGCGCACACGAGGCGCAGCCGGACTTCGCACTGGCGCGCCAGCAGCATCCCGCCGTCGAGTCGGCAATCAACAATCTCGAGCGGCGCGGCCGGGTCCGGGTGCGCACCCATATCGGGATAGGGGGGCACCTCGCGGTGCCGCCCCTCCCACACCACCGGGCATACGGGTCCGTACCACGGCGGTTCGACCGGATTAAGCGTCGACGGAGACATTCTGTCCGTCGGCGCCGGGCTTTCGAGAGTTGACTTCGCCATGGATGGTTCGACCCCTTGTGATCCGCCGACCGAGGGTTCACCCCAATCGCGTGGTTGAAGGGCCAGACCAGGCTGGATTTTCTGCCGCTTTCCATTCATGAGTCGTCAGTCCTACTTGCCTCTTCCCGTCGTTCGGGCCTTCAGTCAACGTTCCCGGTTCGGCATATCTGTTGCTCCGCCTTTCGGCCCTGGAGTGCCTCAATAGCCTTGCCGACTGCTTGACCTAATATGCCCTCTGCTGACTTCTGCGCCGCGGTCAGGGCACCTTGCGATTCCCTCAGTCCCTTCGGGACACCGCGCAGACCTCCCCAGGTAAGCTCGATCGCCTTCCCCGCACACCTGCCGGATATACAAGCCTGGCCCTTGATGGATATGGACTTCGCGATTAGCCGCCCGCTCGTCCGACCAAGCCTGCCTCGTATCCGGTTCCTGTCCGTCAGGTCGCGGTTTTGATTCACGCTTCCTTCAGACACCCCCTCGCGAGAGTGCCCTTGCGTTTCACTAATCCTTCACCTCCATCTGGTTGGATAGAAGACTTTCACTCCCAAGCTATCGAGCATGCTGGGCACACATCGGGATAGGGGGGCACCTCGCGGTGCCGCCCCTCCCACACCACCGGGCATACGGGTCCGTACCACGGCGGTTCGACCGGATTAAGCGTCGACGGAGACATTCTGTCCGTCGGCGCCGGGCTTTCGAGAGTTGACTTCGCCATGGATGGTTCGACCCCTTGTGATCCGCCGACCGAGGGTTCACCCCAATCGCGTGGTTGAAGGGCCAGACCAGGCTGGATTTTCTGCCGCTTTCCATTCATGAGTCGTCAGTCCTACTTGCCTCTTCCCGTCGTTCGGGCCTTCAGTCAACGTTCCCGGTTCGGCATATCTGTTGCTCCGCCTTTCGGCCCTGGAGTGCCTCAATAGCCTTGCCGACTGCTTGACCTAATATGCCCTCTGCTGACTTCTGCGCCGCGGTCAGGGCACCTTGCGATTCCCTCAGTCCCTTCGGGACACGGCGCAGACCTCCCCAGGTAAGCTCGATCGCCTTCCCCGCACACCTGCCGGATATACAAGCCTGGCCCTTGATGGATATGGACTTCGCGATTAGCCGCCCGCTCGTCCGACCAAGCCTGCCTCGTATCCGGTTCCTGTCCGTCAGGTCGCGGTTTTGATTCACGCTTCCTTCAGACACCCCCTCGCGAGAGTGCCCTTGCGTTTCACTAATCCTTCACCTCCATCTGGTTGGATAGAAGACTTTCACTCCCAAGCCATCGAGCATGCTGGGCACACATCGGGATAGGGGGGCACCTCGCGGTGCCGCCCCTCCCACACCACCGGGCATACGGGTCCGTACCACGGCGGTTCGACCGGATTAAGCGTCGACGGAGACATTCTGTCCGTCGGCGCCGGGCTTTCGGGAGTTGACTTCGCCATGGATGGTTCGACCCCTTGTGATCCGCCGACCGAGGGTTCACCCCAATCGCGTGGTTGAAGGGCCAGACCAAGCTGGATTTTCTGCCGCTTTCCATTCATGAGTCGTCAGTCCTACTTGCCTCTTCCCGTCGTTCGGGCCTTCAGTCAACGTTCCCGGTTCGGCATATCTGTTGCTCCGCCTTTCGGCCCTGGAGTGCCTCAATAGCCTTGCCGACTGCTTGACCTAATATGCCCTCTGCTGACTTCTGCGCCGCGGTCAGGGCACCTTGCGATTCCCTCAGTCCCTTCGGGACACGGCGCAGACCTCCCCAGGTAAGCTCGATCGCCTTCCCCGCACACCTGCCGGATATACAAGCCTGGCCCTTGATGGATATGGACTTCGCGATTAGCCGCCCGCTCGTCCGACCAAGCCTGCCTCGTATCCGGTTCCTGTCCGTCAGGTCGCGGTTTTGATTCACGCTTCCTTCAGACACCCCCTCGCGAGAGTGCCCTTGCGTTTCACTAATCCTTCACCTCCATCTGGTTGGATAGAAGACTTTCACTCCCAAGCTATCGAGCATGCTGGGCACACGGCAAGGCGGGCTTCGCCCGCACGGTCGCCTTGTCCATCCTCGCTGCAAATGTGCTCCGTGTCGGTTTCTTGATCCGCGCACGGGAACGCGCACGACTCAAGTTCCTGCAACAAAAAGCTGCCTGACGTCGTCGGGAAACCGCGCCAGCGCAGCCCGGACCGGGCTGCCGGCGGCTCTCCATGCCCGATACTTCCAGAAATCACCAATATGGGCGCCAAAATCCCCGCCCGCCCGCCGTTTGCCCCCAAATGTCGCTGACCAGATCCACTTGACCCTGAATCCACCAGTCAGGTCGGGGTCAAACTTGACGGCAGAAGCCGGCTCAAACTCCAAAGAGGGGGGGGGTTCGGCAGACACTAGGTATACTCACAAGCGCTCGTCCAAGAAAGTCACCAAATTCCGTACCGTAGCATCAGTCGAAAATATCCTCTACTTCCGCTTCACAGTTGCTGAGGCTCAACCCCGTATCCGCGTTTCGAGAAATCGTAGAACCGAGCCATCCTTGCGCGGCGGGCCCTTGGCTCTCCAAGACCCTTTCTTTTCCATGGCCTGCCTCCGTGTGCTCGTTCGGCCAAGCCGTCCCGCCATGCTCCCGCGCTTACGCAGCTACGCCCCGAAATGGCAAACCGAAGCTCTCAGCCGACGCCCGGCTCACTTGTCGTTTGCTTGCGCAGACATACTATATCTGGGCAACAATACAAGCCTCGCCCACAGGAAACGAAGGCAAGAGAAACCCGCCAAATCAACAGCGACGCGACACTTGGCTGCAATTGGATTGTGTCCGCCGCCATTGTGGCGTCGTCCGTTGCGCCCTTGCCCGCTTAGCCAACGCAGCTGGGCGAGGGCACGCAGCGGACATCGCAATAGTTCCCTCCCAACACACTGCTCTTCGACGTAGAAATTCTTCCCAGGAATCCGGTATCCTGTCCCATTATGACGCTGACAGAAAAACGCGTCCGCAATGCCAAATGCCAAACCGGACCAAAGCTTCGTATGCTTTGGGACACACACATCAAAGGGCTTGGCGTCCGCATCTATTCTTCGGGCGTGAAGTCCTATGTTCTCTCCTATCGTACCCGCAGCGATGGTCTTCCCGCAAGAAAGCGCCTAACCACGCTCTTTCCCGTTAACATAGTCACCCTCCGCGATGTCCGCGTACAGGCCGCCAAGGAACTCGTAGCCATCCGCAATGGCGAACCCGGCCCGCGCTCGAACGCCGGAAGGCAACGCACTTCGCTCACACCTCGCTCCAAGCCGCCAGTTCCGGATGCCAGGCTACACTCCCAGTTACTCCGCCACTTGAGGACTTCCTGCCGCCCTTCGATCCCGTTCAACTCTACCAAGACACAGACCCTGCCCTGCGGGCACTCGCCTCTCCAAGGGTCTTCGCCGCGTGGCGCGATAAAGGCACTGGTCCTGCCTATTTCCGTGTTGGCAACCGAAATTGCAATAATTCCGGACTCTGCAGTATCCCTGGATGACGAGCGGTTGCAGTTACCCCCTCGGCGCGGCAACGGAGTTGCGTTCGACCAACTCGCACTCGAGCTTCGCTACCGGAAAACGGCCATCCCGCGACGCTGGCGGGTGAACGTGTCGCTCAACCACCCAGAATCCCATAGCCCGGTGCGGAAGTATCAGTGTCGTCAGGGGTGGGAAGAGGTGGCGTGAGATCTCTTCGTCGTCGTAACCGATGACCGACATGTCGGCCGGGATTGTGTATCCGGACTCTTTCAATGCCTCGTAACAGCCAATCGCCATGCGATCGTTCTGGCAGAAGATCGCGGTCGGCGCTTGGTCGAGTTCCAGGACTTTCATAGTCCCATTGAACCCGGCGCTGGCAGACCAGTCTCCTTCAATGACCAAGTCCGGATCAAAAGGAATGTCCGCCGTTGCCAGTGCCCTTCGATAGCCAGCCAATCGATCCCGGGCCGCTTCCATGTACCGCTCGCCCGTGATGGTGGCGATCCGGGTATGTCCGGCATCAATGACGACTTTCGTTGCGCGCTGGCCGCCCGCAATCTCACTCGGCACGACTGCAGGATTAGCGTTGTCCTTGGTATGGCAATTGAGAAGATAGATCGGGGTGTCTGTCTTCTTCAACACGTCCGGAAGCACGACTTCGCGGGTGTGGACGCAGGCGTAGATGATCGCTTCGACCTCCTGCTCGATAAGCAATGAAAGCGTCTTTGGTTCGATGCTCGGATCGTTTTGGGTCTCCATGGCGAGGGCCAGCGCACCGATGCCAGCGGCCGCCTGCCGAACGCCCTTGAACGCCACAGGAGCTTCCCAACTGGTTGCCATGCTGTCCACGACGAAGGCGATGATGTTTGCCGACGCTGTATTGTTCTCCGCCCTCGCCAGAGCCGACACCCCCTCGTAGCCGAGGTCTTGGGCGATGCGTCGGACCCGCTCCCGCGTCGCATCGGAGATCTGAACTGCAGTGTTGTTGTTGAGAACAAAGGAGACGGTCGACTGAGAGCAGCGGGCCACGCGCGCGACATCGGTCATCGTTACCCGGCGCCGACCGCGTACTCGGCCTACTCCAATCGTTCGTGGTTTCGATTGTTCCACCGCATCCTCCCTGTGCGTCCGAATGAACAAATAAGTTTGAATCGTGAAGACCTGTCACATCTTACGGCAGAAAGCCAGCAACGGCACGCTAACATAATAAATATTTATTTGACAATTTTGAAGCCGTCATATACACTCTCCGCGCGGCGGGCTGCACCGTCGAGAAACGGGAGAGGACTATGACGACTCGATTCATTCGACTGATCGCGACGGCCGCTGGCGTGGCTGTTCTTGCGTCAAGTGTACTCGCTGCCGATCTGCCGTCCCTAGCCAAGAAAGATCGCTACAAGGTCGGCTTCGCGCAAATGGAGAGCAACAATCCGTGGCGTATCGCGGAGACCAAGTCCTTCCATGATACCGCCGATAATTGCGGCTGGGACCTGGTTGCAACCGATGCGGCGGGCTCTGCGGCCAAACAGGTCGCCGACGTGGATACCATGATTGCGCAGGGCATCGATGTCCTGTTCCTGCCCCCGCGCGAGGAAAAGCCGCTGGTGCCGGCGGTCATGAAGGCGAGAGCCGCGGGCATTCCAACGTTCCTGGTTGATCGTTCCGTCGACCCGAACGTAGTACAGGCCGGTACGCACTACGTCGCGTTCCTTGGTTCGGATTTCGTCGATCAGGGCCGGCGTGTCGCCGAGTGGACGCTGGAGAACTTCAGTGACGAAAAGGGCATCATCGTGGAGCTGGAAGGCACGACCGGTTCCTCGCCGGCCAACGATCGCAAGAAAGGCTTCGACGATGTCATGGCCATGCACGACACCATGACCATTGTTGCGTCGCAGACCGGCGACTTCTCGCGTGACCTCGGGCGTCAGGTGATGGAGACACTGCTTCAGGCTCATCCGGACGTGAATATCGTCTATGCGCACAACGACGAGATGGCCATTGGCGCCATTCAGGCGCTGGAGCTTGCTGGCAGAAAGCCCGGCGAGGATGTGCTCGTCGTGTCGATCGATGGAACCCGTGACGCGCTACAGGCCATCATCGACGGCAAAATGGGCGTGACGGTGGAGTCTTCGCCCTTTTTCGGCCCGCTCGCGTGCGAGACGATGATGCGCTACGTGAACGGCGAAACCATCGAACCCTGGGTTAAGGTCGAAGACCGCATTTTCACCAAGGCCAACGCTGCGGATCACATCGACGAAGCGTACTGATCCCCCCACTCCAAGCCTGACGGGACCGCGGTTGCGGTCCCGTCTTTTTCATTGCAAGCTGGCGTCCCATGTCTCCACTGCTGTCGATGTCGGGCGTTGAAAAGGCATTTTCCGGGGTCGCGGCACTCGCCGCCGCGAGCCTCGAGATCGTTCCCGGCGAAGTGCACGCCCTGATCGGACAAAATGGTGCCGGGAAATCGACACTGGTCAAGATTCTGACCGGAGTCTACCGGCGCGACCAGGGCAACATCTGGTTCGACGGTCGCCCCTCGCGAATTTCCAGCCCGCGCGAGGCCCAGGAGCAGGGCATTTCGACCATCTACCAAGAGCTGAACCTGGTCCCGCTTCGCAGTGTCACGGAGAACGTAACGATGGGCTACGAGCCGCGCGGCTGGAGCGGATTTATCCAGTGGGGGAAAGCGCACCGGCGCACACGGAAAATCCTTTCGCGCTTCGGGATCGATGCCGACGTCAGGGCGCCGCTCGGGGACTGTCCGACCGCGATCCAGCAGCTCGTGGCCATAGCGCGCGCTATTTCGCTGAATGCCAAGCTGGTCATCATGGATGAGCCTACCTCCTCGCTCGACGATCACGAGGTCGAGGTGCTGTTCGGCGTCATTCGCGCACTGAAGGAATCCGGTGTTTCGGTCCTCTACATCTCGCACCACCTTGACGAACTGTTCCAGATCTGCGACCGGGTGACGGTCATGCGCGATGGCCATACCGTGGCCTGCAAAGCCATTGCGGAGACAAACAAGCTCGAGCTGATCGCTGACATGCTCGGCCGCGACGTCGAGGACATCGCGGCCGCCGGGATGACCGATCTTGGCGGCGACGGTGGAAGTGACCGATCATGCGGGGAATTACTGCTCGAGGCGAACGGAATCGCCACTGACCGACGCCTAAAGAAACTCGACCTTTCCCTTCGTCGGGGTGAAATCGTTGGTCTGGGCGGACTCCTTGGCTCCGGACGCACCGAGGCTGCACGCGCCCTGTTCGGAGTCGATACGCTGCGCGCCGGCACGGTTACCCTGCAAGGCTCTGCCGGCGCTCCCGAGAATCCAGCTGCGGCAATCGCGGCCGGTCTTGGCTACCTCAGCGAAGACCGCAAGGCCGAGGGCATTGTGCCTGAGATGTCGGTACGCGAGAATCTGACCTTGGCGCTCCTGCCCAAGCTGACGGGGTTCTTCGGCCGTATCCAACGCAGCCGCGAGCGCGAGATTGTCGCTGGATTTATCCGGGCCCTCGATATCAAGACTGCCAATCCGGACCAGCCGGTCCGAGAGCTGTCGGGCGGCAACCAGCAGAAGGTGCTGCTGGCGAGATGGCTGGCGACGGAGCCGGAGTTGCTGATTCTGGACGAGCCCACCCGTGGCGTGGACGTGGGAGCGAAGCTCGAAATTCAGTCTATAGTGCGGCAATTCGTGGATAGGGGGTTTGGCGTCATCCTGATCTCGTCGGAATTCGAGGAGCTTGTCGAGGGCGCGGACCGGATCGTTGTGCTGCGTGACGGCCGCTCCGTGGCCGTTCTCGAAAACCCAGGCATCACGCAAGACGCACTAGTTAGGTCAATCGCCCATCACGAAGGGTCGTGAGCATGCGTACCTTGCCCTGGCCCAAAGCGAGCCTGAGCAAGCGCCTCGCTGCGAACAATTCGTGGGGGCGGATGGTTCGCGAGCATGGCACCGTGATTGCGCTCGTCGCGCTCGTGGTCTTCAACGTGCTCGTAACACCGAACTTCCTGCAACTGCAGACCCTGTTCGTAAACATCAGCCAAGTGGCGACGATCGCCATCGTCGCCACTGGCATGACGCTCGTCATCGCGACCGAGGGCATCGATCTCTCGGTCGGCGCGGTGATGGCCCTCGCGGGTGCTCTGGCGCCGCTGATCTTCATGTCAACATTTGGCGCGGAGCATCCGGTGCTGGGATTGACAGCCGCATTTGTGCTGCCCTTGACCGTCGCGGCAGCCTGCGGTCTTTTCAACGGTGTGATGGTCAGCTTCCTTGGGATCCAGCCGATCATCGCGACCCTCATCCTATTCATCTCGGGGCGCGGGATCGCCCAGGTTCTAACCAACGGCAACTTGCAGACGTTCTCCAACCCGGCGTTCAGCTATCTGGGAACGGGCAAAATCCTAGGGTTGCCGTTTCAGGGTTGGCTCGCCTTCGCCCTCGCGGTCGTGATCGCCTGGCTGGTCAACCGCACTGTATTCGGGCGCTACCTGCTTGCGATCGGAGGAAACGAGCGCGCCGCCAAGCTGTCCGGCGCACCGGTGCGCACGGTCAAGATCGGTGCCTACGTTATCTGTGCGGCCCTCGCAGGAGTAGCCGGGCTGATAGTCGTCGCGATCAACTCCGCCTCGGATGCCGCCCGCAATGGAAACCTGATGGAGTTGGACGCCATCGCGGCAGCCGTGGTGGGCGGGGCGCTCCTGCAGGGCGGGCGCGCTCCGATCTTCGGGGCGGTCCTGGGAGCGGTCATCATCCAGTTGGTCAAGTATACCCTGCTCGCAAACGGGGTGGAGGACGAAGTCGCGCTGATCGTCAAGGCAGTCATCATCGCGCTGGCGGTGTATCTGCAGCAGGCACGCAAGGAATAGCCGCCGTGCCGAGACCGGACGCTTTCGACCTTAGGAAGTATCTGCGCGGCAACGCGCGGACCAGTAGCGTGTGGATCGCGCTCGTGGCGCTTGCCGCGTTCGGTTTGCTACGGTACGAAAACTTCGGCGGCGCATACAACATCACGTCGTTTCTCAACTACAACTCGATGTTCATTCTGATCGCGATCGGAATGTGCTTCGTGATCATGACGGGCGGGATCGATCTATCGGTGGGCTCGGTCGCGGCGTTCGCGTCAGTGGTCGCGGCCTATCTCAGTCCGTACGGACTGGAGGTCGCCCTGCCCGGAGGGGTGCTGGCCGGCGTCGGGTTCGGCGCGGTCCATGCTTTCGTGATCATTGTCATGCGCGTTCCACCGTTTATCACGACACTGGCCGGCATGCTGGCCGCCAAGGGAGGCGCGCTGGTGCTGAGCGGCGCGAAGACCATTGCCGTAGATTGGGGCAGCAACTTCACCAAGTTGGGCATGGAGAACGCCTTTGGCGTGCTGCCGTGGACAGTCGTACTCGTCGTTGGCGTAGCCCTAGCGGCTTGGTGCGTGCTCGAACGGACCTCGCTCGGACGCACGGTGCTTGCCATCGGCGATAGCGAAGAAGCTTCAACCCTGATGGGACTGAGAGTCAACCGTGCCAAGGTGTTCGTCTATCTGTTCAGTGGCGGCTGTGCCGGCCTCGCCGGGGTTTTCCTTGCCTCTGGATTCGGGGCGGGCCAGCCGCTGGAAGGGTTGGGCTGGGAACTCGCGGCGATCGCTTCGGTCGTGGTAGGTGGGACGCTGTTGACGGGCGGCCTCGGATCGGTCCCGGCAACGGTGGCCGGTGCCTTGCTGCTCGGCCTCGTCTTCAACATTCTGAATTTCGAAAACGGGCGTGGCACCATCAGCTTTAGCGCCTACTGGCAACTTGTCATCCGGGGCGCATTTCTCCTCGTCGTCATTCTCTTGCAGGCGCGACTAACCAGTGGACGCAAGGTCGTGAAACAGGACGTGATCCGCGCCGAAAAGGGCTGATGAAGTCTGTCAGGCGTCATCAGAAGGTTGTGCCCCGAATGACGTTCAAGGCGCTATATCCATCAATCCAATGACGCCAGAACACTAGAACAACTGTAAACATCTGTCCGTTCAGAGCACCGATTCGCTCTCCTTTAGACGTTTACGCAGACTCTCGGGATACCGTACCGATGTTACTGTTGGACTGTGTTGTAACTTTTATTTCAATTGACAAATCTTCAGTGTGCACAAGGCTATAAGAGGACCCCGCGGAGCCAGATCAACCGTCCCGAGCAGTCCTGGCTTTGCCCCCGCCTCATTGGCGGATCTCGCCGCCCGGCCCGAACCACAATTCGTAGAAACCAAAGCGGGCACCCCTCACCCCAGCGCAAGCGGTCCGAACCCACGAGCACACCGTTCCGGCATGTGCATGACGACTTTCGCGCGCCGTGAATCCCGCTCAGCGGGCGAGGCATGCATGCCGCCCTTGGGAAACGGGGTAGAGTGTGGAAACGGGCGGGCAATACCTGCGGTCGATAACACGCGGCGTCGTTTCGGCCAGGGCTGGAGGTGCGTTGCGTGCTCGACCCGGTTCGACAGATCGTTGCCAGGCTTGGAGCTTCCAATTCTTCCTTCAAGCCGATCGGTTCAGTCGCTGCGAGCCCGCATCATGCGTCACAACGGACGAGACAGAATCGCCCGGAACGGCGGAATTGAGGACGACCGGGGTCCGCCTGGACCCGTGTCCGGAACAATCCTCGAAGGGCATGGACCGGTCGCGTGCAACCGCAACCGGCATTGCGGAATTTCGCGTGATGGCACCCGCCCAATCCAGGGATTCAGTAGAGTTCCGCACCGAAATTCCGCGACGGATCGAACTCCGGACTCGTCCTTCCGGCCGGTTCGGCGGCAGGACCCGCCCGGCGTGCCAGAAAGCGGCCGCGGCCCGCTTCGGCGCGGGACACACCGTCCTGGACGATCACCGCGCCCCGGCTGATCACGGTTTCGGGCCAGCCGACCAGTCGTCGTCCCGAATACGGTGTGTAGCCTGTCCGATCCTCCACCAGCCCATCTTCCAGCGTGATCTCACGCACCGGATTCCAGACCGCGAGATCCGCGTCCTTGCCAATCGCGATCGAGCCTTTCCTGTCGGCAAGCCCGTATAGTCGCGCAGGTTCGGACGCCGTGATTCGCGCAAAGGCGTGAATACCGAGCCTTCCCTTCGAGACCATCGCGTCGAAGAGGAGCGGCATTCTCCATTGAAGCCCTGGCAACCCGTTCGGGATCTGCTTGAAGGACGCGTTCGGCCCGGCATGCAGCTTTCCGCTCTCATCGAACGCGAAAGGAGCGTGATCCGAGGAGACCGTGTGGAGGTCTCCCAGCGCCAGCGCCCGCCATAGCGCAGCCTGGTCGGCTTCGGTTCTGAGTGGCGGGCTGCAGCAGAATTTGGCTCCCTCCATCCCGGGACGATCAAGATCGGAGGCCGTCAGAAACAGGTACTGCGGGCAAGTCTCGCCCCACACCTTCAAGCCGCGTCCGCGCGCATCGCGGATGACCGAGACGCCCTCTGCGGTGGAAACGTGATAGATGATGATCGGTTGATCCACCAGTTCAGCCAACGCGATCAACCTCGTGAATGCCTCCGGCTCGGACGCTCGCGGATGGCTGACCGCATGGTAACGCGGCGCATGGTAGCCGCGCTCCAGCAATCGCCGCACCATCCAGCTGATCATCCCGTGATTCTCGGCGTGAACCGCCACGAGCACACCCATCTCTCGGGCACGCAGAAGCACGTCGAGCATCTCCTCGTCCTGCAGACGCATCGGATCGTAAGTCATGAAGACCTTGATGGACGCGTGCCCGCTGTCGACGAGTTCAGGCAGGTCCTGGTCGAGGCACTCCGGCGTCGGGTCGGTTACGATCAGATGCAACGCGTAGTCGACCAGGGCGCCCCGGAGGGCGAGATCATGGTACTCTGAAGCCACATTCCGCAGTCTCATGCCGCGATGCTGGCAGGCGAAGGGAATTACTGTCGTCGTAGCTCCGAGAGCCGCAGAACGGGTAGCGGTTTCCCAGTCATCGGCGTTCATGATTCCGCTGGCGGAAAGCTGGGCGATATGGCAGTGCGTATCGACGCCGCCCGGCAAGACCAGCTTGCCTGCCGCGTCAATCTCCTTGCGGCCACGATCCATCCCCTCTCCAAGCGCCACGACCCGTCCCTCACGAACCCCCACATCCGCGAGCATGTCATCGCTCTCTGTAACCACTCTGCCGCCACGAATCACAAGATCGAATGCATTCATGTCCATCTCCCAGACCAGCGGCATTCCAGTCCAGCCGGACACTGGACCTCCACGCGGCACTGCGCCATGATGCGGGCATACCCACTCCCGGAGACCGTAGCAGATGACGGACGGCAGGCAATGCATTCGGGTGATCAACCCGAACTCCAACACCGATGTCACGTGCGGCATTGAAGAAGCGCTCGCCGGATTCCGTTTTGCCGGCGGGCCGGAGATCGATTGTGTTACTCTGGCCGAGGGTCCGTTCGGCATCGAAACCCAGGCGCATGTGGAGCAGGTTGCCATGCCTCTTGCGGCGATGGTCAAAGGCGACCGGGCGGCCTCGGCATTCGTCTTGGCATGCTACTCCGATCCCGGTCTCAGCGTCTGCCGCGAGGCCACGTCCAAACCCGTGTTCGGAATCGCGGAGTGCGGTGTATTGACGGCCCTGGCCCGAGCCGATTCCTTTGGCGTAATCGCAATCCGATCACGCTCGATCCGCCGCCACCTCCGCTATCTGCGGCAAATGGCGCTGATTGACAGGCTTGCCGGCGAGCGGCCACTCGAGATGAGCGTTGCCGAGAGCGCGAGCGGCGCGGATACTCTGGACCGCCTGTCGGCAGTCGGTAGCGCGCTTCGAGACGACGACGGGGCGGGCGCAATCGTGTTGGGCTGCGCCGGCATGGCACGCCATCGACGCCCGCTCCAGGCGGCACTCGGAATTCCTGTCGTCGATCCTACCCAGGCGGCAGTTGCCATGGCCATCGGTGCGCTGGCCGCTACCTGACGGGCTCCCCCTACCCGCACTGTGGCAGCGG
Organism: Rhodobacterales bacterium; assembly: GCA_965222665.1. GTDB lineage: Bacteria > Pseudomonadota > Alphaproteobacteria > Rhodobacterales > CAZPXZ01 > CAZPXZ01. The sequence goes on along the minus strand of CBDCUM010000012.1, from coordinate 276,024 downwards.
CAGTGCCTTCCGCAGGGCGCGTAGTGCGTCCGCAAGAACGGGTGGTCACACCGGAGAATGGTCCCCTGCCACTCCCTGTTCTGCAGCCGGGCCAATGCTGCCGAAATGAACCGGCACTTCGGCGACATCAGCGCCGCGGTAGAGCCCGGAAGCCATGCTGTCGTCGTCCTCGATGGCGCCGGATGGCACAAGTCCGGGGATCTGGATATTCCCGACCACCTCCGCCTGTCGCACCTTCCACCCTACAGCCCGGAACGGAACCCGACGAAGATCGTCTTCGAGTACCTGAAATCCAACCGGGTCGTCCAAGTCGTCCAGGATGTCTGCATCGGCGTCAAGATTGCATGGCATGAATTCGAGGACAATCCAGACCCCATCAAATCCATCACAAGCCGAAAATGAGCTGCGGCCGAGGTCGTCAATAACGAATCTTCGATGACCAACTAGTGTTCCGGCGTCACTGGATTGACGGATATAGCGACTTCAGCTTGATGCGAGCATCCTCTGTCTTGAACCGCCAGTCGACGGATGCGCTTTCGCGATTGCGCTTCGCCTGCCAGGCACCGGTTTCGCGGCAGAGTTGTTCGCGGTCGGGAATACGCCGCGCCAGGCACTGCCGGGCCAGGACGCCGATCTCGATCTCGGCGAGGTTCAGCCAGCTACCGTGCTTCGGCGTGTAGTGGATTTCCAGGCACTCCGCGATCCGCCGGGCTTCGGCCGGTTCGAAAGCCTCGTAAAGCGATGCAAGGGAATGGATGTTCAGGTTGTCCATCACCAGAACGATTTTCTTGCCCGGGAAGATCTCGTCCACCAGTTCGCGGATCAGATTCGCCCAGTCGTGCCGTGTTCGGCGGTCGGTCACTTTCACCCATCGCCAGCCGAGCAACGGAGCAAACACTATGAACAGGTTGGCGACGCCGTTTCGCTCGTATTCGAAGTCGACAATGGCGGGCTGACCGGGCCGGACCGGGCGCGGTGTCCGGGTTTCCTTCGTCTGCTGCTTCGAGGTCTCGTCCATGCACACTAGCACGGTGTCTTCGTCGAACTCCCGGTGATAGACTTCCAGCACATCCTCCATTGCGCAGACAAACTCGGCGCTCGCCTTCGGCGGAATGCACCAGCATTGCTTGCGCCACGGCTTCAAATCGTTTTTTTTTAGCGCCCTGCGAACTGTCTCTTTGTGAATACTGTCAACGATTTCCAACTCCACGAGCTTGTCGCCGAGGAGCCGCAGCGTCCAGCGCGCATAGCCCTCCGGCGGTGCCGAGCAGGCCAGCGCAACCAGCTTCGCCTCCCCCGCACCGTCCAGCTTCCGCGGCTTGCGATTGACCTGCTTGCGACGCTCCACCGCCGCTTCAAGGCCCTCCTCCACGCAGCGCTTGCGCACCCGTTCCACGGTGGAGGCGCCAACCCCAATAACCGACGCAATATCCGCGTCGGTGCGTCCACCATCCTCCCGGTCCTCGTCTGCCAACAGCAGGATGTGCGCGTGCTTCCGGCGATACGCAGCCGATTTCCCGTTCACAATTCCGGACAACTCCGCTCGCTCCTCCGCGCTCAGCCGCACCCGATATTGCTTCCTGCCTTTCCTTTCCATGGCCTGCCTCCGTCTGCTCGTTCGGCCAGACCGTCCCGCCACGCTCCCGCGCCACGCAGATACGCCCCGCAATGGAAGACCGAAGCTCGCGGCGGACGTCCGGCTCACTTGTTGTTTGTTTGCGAAGACATACTATATCTGGACGACAATGCAAGCCTATCCCTCCGGGAGCGAAGGGAAGAGAAACCCGCTAAATCAACAGCGACGCGACACTAGTTGAAATGGTATCTGTTCAGAATGACCAAGGCTGCGCTGTACGTTGGGTGCCCTTCCCGAACATCCGAGACTCGGACGGACTCCAAGGTTTGGTTAATCGACAACTGTGCGCGTTCCTGAAATCTGAATTCTTCCCTTTCGCCGTCGCTGTGCGCAATGGAAGGGGTCGTCATCGCCCTCCGATGATTGCAATTTTTCATCAACAATCATAAGTAAATGTACCTCCGGTTGCATCCCACATACAGAGCAGAGAAGGCGATTTCAATATGAGTCAAGACCTGGCAAATTTTAGCAGGATACCGGGTACGGAACCGACAGCAACGCGGTCAACTACTCACGAATGGAGAGTCACATGTGGCAGCCTCTGCGCAAGCGAAATCAAACTGCCTCGACAATGGTTTTCTGCCTCGGCGTGCTCACGGCGGGCCACGGCACAGCCGACACGGCTCGCATGGCCATCATGGCAGCGGACCTCCTTCAATCGGGCCTGGCGCCGGACGAACCGGTCCACAACGATGAATTCGTTCCGTGCGGCGCTTCGGCTCCCGCGCATCATTCTTCTTTCGGCGCACTCACATTGACGGCGGAAGAAATGCGCTTACGTCCTTCGCTTCAGTACCGTGAGGTCATGGGACGCGATGCGGAGATGTTTCCCGGTGTGACGCTTTAGATGGGATATCACTATGTGCCCTACAAGGACATTTACTTGCCCCTATGTCCGGATGGATCGGCAATTTGATCTTGATGCTGCCTAACGGATCGACGGCAATTCGGGTTTCGCACACCTGGCCGGCGCTCGACGAAGATCAGGCTGCGGCTGGTGATCCCACGCCGATGATCGACGTGGCCAACCGCCTCTGGAACTTCACGAACTAGAATCCGTGAAGGCGACCAAGCTTGACAGTTGAGCCAATTCTCGGTGAGGTTTGCATCTCAGGCCTGCCGCAGAGCGGAACAGCGGTCGAGTCCCCTATCGGCCGCTCAAACATGCCTCGTCGGTCTGCGGGGAGGCCCCGCCAGTACTACAGTCGCGCTTTTCTTGCACCGTTTGTAATGGGCCCTGGCGGAACCCGCCTGGCGCTGTCGACGCCAGAGGGACCAACAAGACGAGCGACGCGGTGACCGGCGGCCTGAGAAGGAGCTTTGCGAGCAGATAGCGAAGTTCCTGGACGCCCGGTTCTAAGGCGGTCATCGTGGCGAGGCGGCGGCTCTTGGGTTTGGACTCGTTTTGTTCCGTTTGCTTCAAGGCGCACGGCGCAGGTCCGCGGCCAGTTTGGCAAGGAAAACGGCGGCGGCCATGGCCAAGCTCATTTACCGGTGCCAGCCGTGCCAGGAAGGGGGCCTCGCGGTGATCGAGGCCGAGATCGTCCTTGGCCCTCTGGAAGCGTTCCGCGATGGTCCAGCGCAGGCCGGCGGCACCGGCTAGTTCCGCAAATGTGGTGCCAGTGGGACAGAAGACAAGGCAGCAGGTCTGCATTTCCGGGTCTCTCCGGGACCGGCGGATCAGCAGCCGGCGCTCCCGGCCTGACCTGCAGTCCCAAGGGAGCGCAAAGCGGGCCTAGTCGCGGAGCCGGAGAACGTCGGTACCCGCGCCTGCGGTATGGGCCGACCAGGCATCGTCATCAAAACCGTCCACCACCGCCTTGGGGTTGGTTTCCACCAATCCCGCGGACCCGCTGAACCGCACGCTATGGTTGGTGCGCACCGCCAGCACATAGGCATGTTCACGGTCCTCCAGCATGGACCGCAGCTCGAAGTCCGATCCGTAGACCGCATCGGCCAGCACCCAGGCGCGGGCCCCCCGCATCCAGCATCCGGGCAATCATCTTCCGCGCAATCGCCGGCTTGGTTGCGAATGTCACATCCTCCGGAGTGCGGGTCTTCGCCCGGCGCTCCGGATCCGACGCCCAATCCTTCGGCAGGTACAGACTGCGGGTCGATCAGCGCATGGCCGAAACGTCCAGCGTAGTCGAGCATCACGCGGACCTGGGATTTCTCGATGCGGCCCGCCGTGCCGGTGTGTTGACACGCGCTACACCGACCGAATGCCAGACCCCATTTGAGGGACCCGGTCTCGTCGACAACGAGGGCGCCTGCGTCGCAGCCCGCGTCTCGAACACGTAGTCACGCACTTCATCGCAAAGCGTGTCCGCGCCCCGGCGATTGCGGCCCAATAGTCCGTGGATCCGCAAGGTTCACGCATCGCCCGCGTGTTCCGACATCTTCAATCCGGTTCGCGCGCAATCCCGGACAGCAGCGCATCCAGGAAGGATCCCCCAGTTTCCCGAAGCTCGCGCCAGCCGAATACCGGGCTGAGGCGCGTCTTCAGTGATGCCAGTTCCCCTTCCCACTCCGGCAGGGACCCGGATCACGCGGCAACAACATTGATTAATCCGTCTCCGTTTCGTCGACGACGGAACGGGTGAATCACAGCGCCGGGAAAAGATGCAACTGTAGTGGTTGGACTTCGTTGTATTGATGGCTCGACGAGTGGCTGCGTCTGGTCCCCGCCATACTCCGATTCGCGTCTGCACGCCGCGATTCGGTTCCCGGGACTGCACGGGAATCGGGGGATCGGCGCCTCTGCGTCCTTTTGCGCCTCATTCTTGGTACCGAATTCCGGAGATTTCTTCCCCTGCCGGCATTCCGCGTGTTCCCCGTTCGTTCGGCATGCGGCCGAAGGCCGTACCGGCAAGGTTCACGCAACACCGGGCGGCCCGGCGGAATGGGGCAGCTTCCGGGTTGCGCCGCCTGGACAGGGCCGCAAGGCTCGACGCGGCCCGGGCGCCGTGCCGCTGGCAGGGCATTCCCGATCGCAGCCTGGAGCCATGCCGGCGATGCCCCAACCCGATGCAAGCGCACTCGGCGCCTTCACGCGCCACTGCCATGACGCGTTCTTCCGTGCGATCCTCAGCGACAGCGAGCGCGCCAACGCACTGATCCACGCCCATTGGCCGAAGGCGCTGCGCTGGATGCTGGCGGGCGAACCCGCGCGCCCCATCGACCCGGCGCTGGTGCACGTTGACCTCAGGCAGATCCGCGCGGACAAGGTGTACCTGGTTGGCGGCACGCCGGACCAGCCGATTGCCGTGGCCCCGATCGAGCACATATCAAGTCCAGGCCCCGAAACCCCGGGACAGGTGACCGCCAGCCTGCGCGGGCTGCAGGCGCCATTCGCACGGAAAGAAACGCCTTGGGCCGTTCCGTTCATCTTCAGTACAAGGAGGCTCTCATGGAACGTGCCCGGAGCCATCGACGAATCCCGCAGTGCGACGGACATCGTGCGGCAGTTGACCTGGGTTGAACGGTATTTCGCACGGATCACCCGGAGGATCAATGGCATTCGTCTAGGGCGTTCTGCATCGTGGTCCACCGGGTTTGTTGGATAATGTATTGCGGTTATTTATGTTTTCTCCGCTGTTGTTGCGGGCATTCCCCGGGGGTTGACTTACCGTCTCGTTCCTTGCATAGTGTGGCTTGGATTGCGCACTACGGGGAGGTATTCGGATGGACCCCCGAATCGAGGCGCTGCGGTCGACGACGTTTTTCGGTCGTCGTCTGACCCGGCAGCAGATTTCCGAGATTCAGACGACGGATGCAGCGTTTCCGTCGCTGAGCCGGCACGAGCTTGGGCAGACGATTTGCGAGCAGCTGGGCTGGCACACGGGAACGGGCACGAATCGGATCCAGCTCTGCCAGCGGCTTCTGGAGGAACTGGAGCGACTGGGCCTCCTGGTGTTGCCGGCGAAGGATGCGTCCTATGCGCGGGGTCCGCGCAAGCCGATTGAGAAGAGCCAGCGGACGGAGAAGCAGCCGGCGATTGCGGAGCCACTGGCGGAACTTTTGCCGTTGCAGCTTCGCCTCGTGCAGGACGAGGACGAGGTCTCGGAGTGGAACGAGTTTATTGACCGCTGGCACTATGCCGGTTTCCGCCACCCGCTCGGTCCGCGGCTGCGGTATTTCGTGGAGGATCGGCACGGGCGCAAGCTGGGTTGCCTGCAGTTCTCGCAGGCGGTGGTCTCGCTGCCCTGCCGGGACGCGTGGATCGGCTGGCCGGAGGAGGGGTGGAAGGCGCATCTGGAGCGGGTGGTTGGAAACACACGGTTTCTGCTGTTTCCGTGGGTTCGGGTTGGGAACCTGGCTTCCAAGGCATTGTCGATCGCGACCGGTCGCCTGGCGGACGACTGGGAGGAGCGCCATGGCTTTCGCCCGGTTCTGGTGGAGACATTTGTCGATTCGAGCCGCTTCGACGGCGCCTGCTACCGGGCGGCGAACTGGCTCGATCTCGGCGAGACCCGGGGCGGCAAGGGGAAAGCGCCCAAACGGGTCTACGTCTATCCGCTGGCCGAGGATTTCCGGGAGGTTCTCCTGCATGGCCCGCAACGCACTGCGCCGCGGCGCAAGGCGACACCGCGGGTGGCACCGGCGCTGGCCGCAGACGACCCCTTCCTGCTCGCCTGGCAGGAACTCGTCGGCGCGGCAACCGCGGCTGCAACGGCCCACGACCGTGTCTGGCAACTTCGGCGGCGGGTCATCAACACCCTGCTGGTGGTGCTCTTCGTCTATCGGCTGATGTTCTCGGGCAACGGCTACACGGCAACCCTCGCCGCGCTTTGGCAGCAATGCCAGGCCTGCGGCATTCCGCTGCCGCAGGCTGAACCCGTTGCCGCGTCGAGCATGAGTGCCGCCCGGGCGAAGGTCGACGAAGACATCTTCAAGAGCCTGCACGCCGAGATCCTCAAGCGTGCCGGGAGTTCGCAGTGGAAGGGGCACAGGGTCTTCGCGGTCGACGGCTCGAAGATCAACCTGTCGGGTAGGACACTGGCGCGCGCATCCGTAGGCGGAGGGTTTCCATCCCCGCCCTTTCGGTTGCGAGGTGGGAGCACAGTTCCGCCATAGTCCACGTTTCCAGCGTCCCCCCTGAAATTCCGTACTTCCGGTTTTCCCGGGTACGGCTTCAAGCGTCAGGCACCCGAAAGTTCGGTGCGGTGCCTTCCGCGGGATCCGCCACGGTCAAGACTGACCCAGTCATACTCGTGGCAGCATCTCGCGTTTACACCGCCCTTCGACCGCGCAGCGATCCTCCGTCTGCCTCGGTTACTGTGCACCGACGCGATGAGGTGCCGCTCGGCCACCTGCGCCCTGAGGTCCTCGCTCAAGACGGGTTATGTTGTCCCGCCTGTCAACGCTTAATCGACCTCATCCGCCAGTCAGGAGAGCTCCGCACCCTTTCCCGATTCCCGGTTATGGGTGCGGTCCTTGACATTCAAGGGTCACATCCTGTCCGCCCTCCTCACCCTCCGGACTTTCACTGCTGAACTCTCCAGAATTGCCACCTTCAATGCGCCGGGGGACCCGATGCGTGCGCCTCAGTTCTTCCGCATCGGCTCTGGCCATCGGGCACGCGACAGGCCCTTGGCATCCTCCATCATCCACCACAAGTCAGCTCCTATGTGGGGGCAGCTTTTCGGCGCTTAATCCGTTCGCTTTCGCTGCGGCCCTTCTGGTTGCTCGCCTCCCGGACTGACCGGACCCGTGGTGCTCTGCGTCTCCCCAGGCCCACCGAGGCTTTTACTTCCATGCTTACAGGCACCAGGTCACCCTGCTGTCTGCTGGATATATCTACGGCGTCAAACTGAGAATTACGCCGACGGGACTCTCACCCGCTAGTTCAGCAGCTAGTCTCGCTGCACGCCGCGTCCGCTGCTCCGCGCCGGCTACCGCCTGCCGCAGGAACGAGCCCACTATCCGCAGGGTTTGCTGAGTTGCCTCTACGAACTGACCCCGAAACTTCCCATCGACTTCGACCTGCATGCCCACGGCGATGAGCGTGCCGCCGCGCTCGCCCATCTCCCCGCCATGGCCACCGCAGACGTGGTCGTCTACGACCGCGGCTACTACTCCTACCGAGTGCTGCTGGCGCATGCGCAGCGGGGCGTGCATCCCCTGTTCCGTCTGCAGAGAAATGCCGGAACCGCATTCGATGGCTTCATCTCGGGAGCGAGCAGGATGAGCTCATCACCATCACCCCGGGGCCCGACACGCTTCGCCGTCTGGACCGGAAAGACCCCGAGGCCAAACCCAGGCCAATCCCCCTGCGACTCGTCAAATACGTCCACGGCGGAACCGAGTTCCACCTCGCAACCACCCTTCTCGACCGAAGCCGGTACCCGGTCCAGAACCTCGCCAACCTCTACCATGACCGCTGGGGCATCGAGGAGTTGTACAAAACCTCAAAGATCGGCTTCGAACTGGAGAACTTCCACAGCCAATCCGAACGCGGCGTGAAGCAGGAGATCTTCGCCCACTTCAACCTCATCGCCATGACCAGGCTGTTCACCAACTTCGGCGACGCCATGTACAACTCGCAATCGCCTCCGGATCCTCTGCCGGAGAGCCAGGCAAACTTCAAGGCCGCCTTGTTCGCCGTCGCCCGAAACCTCGAAGGCCTCATCCTGCGCCAGGCAGCCATGATGCACAACGTAGTGTGTCAGGTCCTCACCTGTGTCGAAACCGCAAGGCAGCGCCTGCGTCCGAACCGGTCCTATCCACGACGCTCCCGAAAACCCCTCGGAAAATGGCAGAAAGGACGAGACTCCGCAGCCGAAGCCTAAGTGCCAGCCCAACCCTCAAACCCAATACCGGCCTCGCAGAACTGCAATTCCTTAAGTGAACGCCAAAATTTCCCTAAGCGAATGCCATTGGTCGGGGAACGCTCTTGTTGGCTCTAAACGCACATAGGTACCGAAAGTCCCACAGGGATTTTCATTTAGTGCTGCTACAGCTTGGGTTTCACCGATTTGGCGGCTCCCAGTTAGCTGGGATGATCCTGGGGACAGATTCTTGGGGCAGGACGCCGGTGTTGTCCTGCAGCTTCTTGTTGGAGAATTCGCATTTCCCGAGCATCCTGAAATGCGCCCATGACAGGAGCGAATGAATAGAGATCATCAGCAGAAGCCCGTCCTGCTCCTTCGGGGTTTGGCGGCCTCGACCAGACGGGTTACGTAGAGATAGTTCCAGCAGATGATGCAGTTCCTGATGAGGCGGTTGCAGCTTTCGGTGATCTCCTGTTCGCCTTTTCCGGCATGCTCGAGACCGCGTGGATTTCCGACTGCGACGGCCCGGGTGAAGCTGTTTGCGAGCTCGGCCCTGTTGAGTTGCTTCTCGATTGCCTGGCGCAGTTCGACCTGATCGATGTAGCGCAAGCGAATTCGAGCGTTCACGCCACCGCACTTCTGACCTGAGACCATTCCTGACCCCAATAGCATTGTGGGACTTTGGGTACCAATGTGCGTTTAGGCCCATTCTTCGGGTGACGGATGCCCGGGTTCTCCAACGCGGCAAACACGGATCAGGAAGTCGAGATGGCCGCCGCTTGAACCGCAGGATCTTGGTAGTCCGGCATGTGGCGGTTTGATCGATAACAAGGCACGGCATGTCCTTGACTTCATATTCTGACGGTGTCACTCTCTCGCCATGAACTGGGCAGTCGCTTTCCACGAGGACTTCGTGCCGGAGTTTCGTGGTCTGGACAGGCGAATTCAGGATGAAGTCTACGCCGTTGGCCGTTTGTTGGAACAGTTCGGTCCGCACCTTGGGCGACCACGCGTGGACACGTTAAACGGCTCGCGCCATGCGAACATGAAGGAGATGCGGTTCAGCGCGGCGGACGGAGAGTGGCGGATCGCCTTCGCCTTCTACCCCGCGCGCAACGCCATTGTGCTCGTCGCAGGCGACAAGTCTGGTGGCAGCACGTAACGGTTCTACCGTGCACTCATCCGCAAGGCCGACCAACGCTTCGACCGGCACCTTGCCCGACTCGTCGATGAAGGAGAATCGTGATGACCGTAGGTCTTGACGACATGATGGCGGGGCTCGATCCTGAGCGCTGCCGCCAGATCGAGGAACGGGCGAAGGAGCTGATCGCCGAGGAGATGACACTGCGCGAGCTTCGCAAGGCCCGCAAGCTTACTCAGGCCAGCGTTGCGCGTGAACTTGGCATCAGCCAGGACGCGATTTCGCGGCTGGAGCAGCGCAGCGACCTGTTGCTGTCCACTCTGCGGAGGACGGTCGAGGCGATGGGCGGAACGCTCTCGCTCATCGCGCGGTTTCCTGACAGGCCCCCGGTCGAGCTAGCCGGCATCACCGAGCACGACGCCCGCGACTGACCACTCTTCCGCGTCCTGATCCCCAAAAGGGGTCATCGGAAGGTTTGTGCCCAGAATTACGTTAAGGACGCAGAAGGCACTTTTCGTATTGCGGTAAGGATTCTGTAACCCGTTGTTCTGCTGATACTAAGTTGTGTTGTGGCTCTGTTGGGCGAGAAGCCTGCCTTGATGAATTTCCGGACGGTGGAAACGGTCTTCGGGTACAGCGATGGCCGTCCCGGCCTTCGTTTCCGTTTCTCTGGCTGCAGCAATGCCATCGCGCCTGCGCTCGGAGATGAACTGTTGCTCGAAGTCGGCGATAGCACCGTAGGCATGGAATACGAGTTCGCTGGCGGCGGATGCAGTATCGAGGTGTTCTTTGAGGTTGATCAAGCGGATACGGCATGCCTTGAGGCTTTCAGCGGTTTCGGGCAGCTTGCGCAGCGAACGGCCCAGACAAGACGGTCGCTGGACTGGGGGTGGACAAGGCGCTCGGCAAGTCCGGGGGGAGTCAAAGCGCTTTCTGCACCCTTAACGTAATTCTGGGTACAAACCTTCCGATGACGCCGACTACGAGGAGTGGACGGCGTTCGGCGAGCGGATCTTTGCCGCCAGAGGATCCCCTACGAGGCGCTCTCGCAGGAGCCTGTATCCCGCGCCATGGTCGGCATGATGAACATCGCCTGCCTCACACCGTATCCGGTGGATGAGTTGCGGCGGATCTGGAACACGGACCTGGCGGGCCGCCGGATCGACCTGGTGACGCTGGCCTACGTGCTCGCCTACGCGTTGGCGACATCCGCTATGATGAAGGGGACGCTGCGCGACCTGGCGCTCGATGCGGGCCTGGAAGTCGGGGAGATCGACATGGACCTGATCACGCAACCGCTGATTCTGGAAGCCTTGGCCGAAGGCGAGGCCAAAGGGGAGGCCAAAGGGGAGGCCAAAGGAAGAGCGGATCTTCTGCTTCACCTGTTTCGACAGCGCTTCGGTGCCATTCCCGAGGGCGTGGAGGTGAAGGTCAGGTCGGCGCCGCTGCCGGATCTGGAGGCGTGGGCGGATGCCCTGTTCGATGCTCGAAAGCTTGACGACATCTTCCGGAATGGCGGCGCCCGCTGAAGAGCGGATGGGCGCGCCGGAGGCCGGCTGCGCCGGGATGGTGCGGTTGGAAGCCGCGGCGTGGCGCGTGCTGCGCATCGGGTAGCATGCGGGAATCCACAACGCCCCAAGCAACGATGCTTCCCTGGCCTCGTAGAAATCGAAACCGCAGGCCTTTCGCGGCAGTGCCTGCCGCGAGACCACAGCACCACCCGCCACAGGAGCGGCAGAGTCCTGATAACGAACCTGTCGACTGGAATTTCCAGGCAAGCGGCAAGTGCATCGAGCTGAACTGCCCATATCCATCAATGCAAAGAGGTTGGCAAACTCAGATGTCCTGACATCGTGCGCTGCTGGATATCGTCGACAAGTAGGCAACTTCTTGCCCGGCCGAGCAATACTTGCTCTGCGTAACTCCTTGCCGTATTTGATGATGGGCAATTTAATCCGAACTGAAATCCGGGGTTGCGGTGACCGCACCAACCGTCTCAGTTCAGAAAAACCAAGGTTGCGCCGTGCGTTGAGTACTTTTCCTGGCTATCCGAAACTCGGACAGACTCCAAAGTTGGGTTCATCGAGAATTGTGCGAGTTCCGGAAGTCTGAAACTAGCGCAAATTGAGACAAGCCGGTCCTCTTGGCGCAACTGGCTGGTCGGCCAATCCGCTTGGTCCTGGAACCCGCACTCCTCGCAGAGGCCTGCAAAATGCCCGGGGCAGCAGTCCTGGTGGTAAGCCCGCGTGTGGCACAAGTCTCCTGAACCGAAACACTGCACCGCTCCAGAGCGACCCTGAAACGGGTGTTCGACGAGCCCCGCGGAATTCATGGCTTGCGCGAAGCGCCGTAGGGTTCATCCCGTCGCCGCACGAACGACGAATCTGGAATCTGTTGCGCAGTTCCGCGATCGATCCACATTCCGGCCGGACGGTCCCCGACAAGTTTGATCAAACGAGTTCAGGACTGTGTTCCAGACGGAACACGGGGACGGACCATCGAGAACGGTTCACGAAGCCGGGCGTAGCCGCTGCCGAACAGACGGGCGAGCGGCTGGTAGGCCTCCAGATTGGCATGGAAGCGCACCGGGTCCATCACGCCGGGCGCGGCGCGGGCCCGCAATATCTCACCTACAAGCAGGTCCCGTTCCACGCCCATGTTGATCATCATTACCCGGCGGCACTCGAATGCCGCAGGAGCCTCGGAGATTGCCGGCACATCGACCTTTAGAGACGGAACCACGGTAAGCCCCGCGACCTCGATCTCGCTGACGTCGGAACTGTAGTCCGCGGAACAGGCATTCATCTCTTCCGCCATCGCTTCGGAAACCATGTTGACCACAAACTCCCCGGTCCGGCGAACGTTGGCAGTCGTGTCCTTGAGCGAACCAGTACCCCGGGTCTGCAGGCCGAGTACAACGATCGGCGGATCCTCGGAGAATACGTTGAAGAACGAGAATGGCGCCGCGTTGACCGTCCCTGTTTCCCCAATCGTGGTAACCCACGCGATCGGGCGAGGAATCACAAGCCCACAAAGGATCTTGTACCGCTCGTGCTTGCCCAGCGAGGAAAAGTCCGCATCGAGCCCGCCTGGCGTTCCGAGGCCGGTCATTACGGCGGCGGCCGCGATTCAGTCCGGGAGGTAATCAGCCCGTAATGCTCGATGCGTCGGTGACGCGCGAAGTCGAAGATCGTTTCCTTGCCAAACCGGGTTGCCTCGAGGTCGCAATCGTGAACGATCAGACCGTCCTCCTCGCCCTCAAGTTCCGCGACAATCAAGCCGTCAGGAGCCACGATGCAGGTGCCGCCCATCAGGGGATGCCCATCTTCGTCGCCAGCCTTCGCAACGGAGACGACCCAGGTTGAATTCTGATATGCGCCGGCCTGCAACGAGAGATGATGATGCAGCATCCGGGTCTCGAAGGCCTCGTCCGAACTCTGGCTGTTGGTCGTTGGCGTGTTGAACCCGAGCATTACCATCTCGACGCCCTGCAAGCCCATCACACGGAACGTCTCCGGCCATCGACGGTCATTGCAAATGCACATTCCAAGGACGCCCCCAAGTGCGCGCCACACCGGAAAGCCGAGATTGCCGGGATCGAAATACCGCTTCTCGAGATGCTGGTGGGCGCGATCCGGGTCCAATTCCTCATGTCCCGGCAAGTGCACCTTGCGGTACTTGGCAATCGGCCGGGCCTCGTTATCCGTCAGGATCGATGTGTTGAAGTGCTGTCCATCGGGAGTCAGCTCGGCGTATCCCAAGCTGATTGCGACCCCGTGCTCCCTGGCGCGCTCGAACAACGGCCTCGTAGCCGCATTCGGCATCTCTCGTTCAAACCATTCGTCCACTTCAGCCTGGTCGGTCATGAACCAGCGCGGAAAGAAAGTCGTCAGCGCGAGCTCTGGAAAGACCACCAGATTGCATTCCGACTCGGCAGCCTGGTCAAGCAGAGCAATCATTCGCGACACAACCGCGTCGCGGCTGTCCGCTTTCTGAATCGGACCAAGTTGCGCGGCCCCGGTCCGAAGCATGCGTGTTGTCATCCATTCCTCCCTGCATCGCCCGTACCAAGCCTTGGCTGAAACGCCAGCGGGCGAAATCCCGAAGCATAGCCCCAAACTCAGACTTCCTGACCTCGAACTCGAGAGAGTGTCATGTTTTTGCACCCGCGAAGTGGGGCTCGGCGATTTTTCCGGGTAGTTCATAGACCATGTGCATGTTGGTACCGGGGAAGACGGTCCGTGTCTGGTTGAGTTCTTCGAGGAGGCTTGCGATGGCGTTGTCGCCGGCATCGCTGGCGGTGCCGAGTATGCGAACGCGGAGGATGCCGTTGCCGTGCTCCGGGATGACGTCGGCGTCGGCCCGTAGAAGTGCGCGCAAGTGCCGGCGGGGGCGCTGGATCTTGCCCTGGGTCTGGGCAACGGCGGGCATCATGCGGGTTTCAGCGCGGTAGGCGATCATGCGGATTATATCGAGAAGGAGTTTCTCGCCTTCGGGGAGCGCGTCGAGTGCCTCGTTCGTGTCGAGTTCGGCGACCGCGATATGTCGCGGTGTATCGCGGCGCTGCAGCTTGAGGGCTTCACGCTCGGCGTCGAGAGCGTCGCTTTGGGCCTGCAGGCGCCGGACGGCCTCTTCGGCTTCGCGGGTCGGGGTTCCCCTGGACAGGTCGGCGATCCGGTTGCGCAGGGTGCCAAGGCGCTGCCGGAAGCGCTGGACATTGCGGTCGATTGCGCGCCAGCGCGGGTTGACGATGCGGGCGTCGGGATCCTGTGCTTCCAAACCGTGGACCGCCAGCGCGTCGAGATTGAACTCCTCGCGCATGTATTTGAAGAAGTTCTCCTGCGACCATCGGGAGAACAGGGCGCTGGCGGCCCGCTCCATGGGCATGCGGGGGTCGGTGGTGATGAGGGGCACCTGGCGGCCATTCTCCAGCAGGCGCCGGATCTGGCGGACTTCGGGCCCCTTGCTCAGGATCACGCTCTTCTCGGCGAGGCGGACGGTGGCGCTGCGGGTGCTTCCCGGCCCGTGGATGGGCACCGTGACGGTGCGGAAGTCCGCCTCCGGCCAGGCCTCCCCCTTGAAGCCCTTGTGCCAGGTGATCACAGCAACCCCGCGCCGGGCGAGGCGCCGGAACAGGGCAGGGCTCCAGCCTTCCCGGTCGAAGACCAGCGTCAGGGCGGGCTCGCCGGCGTCCGGGACGGTGAGGTCCGGTGCATCCGGGCCCAGCATGCCCAGTTTCTCCAGCGCGGGCAGGATGTCCTTCTCCAGCGCGTGGGTCATGGTCGGATCCAGCGCCTTGTTCAGGCACAGGAACGGCTTGCCGCCGAGCGCGTTGATCCAGTAGCTCGTGGAGGCAGGCAGGCAGAGTTTCTGGCGCGCCACGTAATGCTTGGGCAATTTTCCCTTGCGGCCGGAATACACCTTGACGTGGCCATCCACCGACAGGGTCGCACACACGTCCGGTTCTTCCGCCATCCATCCCGCGGCCAGGGAAGCTTGCCAGTCCCGCACCCGTTGCACGTCTCGCCCCAACGCCTTGATCTTGCCCCGCAGCGTCTTCACCTCCGGGCAGCGGTCCAGGCCCAGGATGGCGCCCCATTCCCCGGGCGCCTGGTGCCGCAGTGCCTCCGGATTGCGCACCCGGGCCAGGGTGAGGAAGGCCAGGAACAGCAGAACCGTGGTCAAACCGTAGTATCCCTTGGGCAGCGACAGGAACTCCCGCGCGCGGTCCAGAAGCCCCTCCTTGAGCAGCATCGGCAGCCCGGCCAGCACGCCGCCGCCGGCAACCGCCGACAGCGGCTCCGCAAACTGCGGCCGCATCTCCGTCAGATGTCCCGTTGCCGCCAGCATCCGCCCCGCCGTGTCCCGGGTGCCCCGACCCATCGGCGCCTCGCGGTCGCGTGCGTCCCGTTCGCTCCGCTCCACCCTCGGCTCCGGCGCTGCCGCCGCCTGTGGCTCCGTCGACGCGACCACCGGCGGCTCCAGCACTGCCGTCGCCTGCGGCTCCGTCGACGCTGTCGCCTGCGCCGGCACGGCCCGGTTCGGCGTCCCCCCTCTGATAACACCCGACCGGCGGTTGAGGCTGAACGTGCTCGGCCGGATCCCCAGCTTTCGCGCAACCGCCCGGCCGCTCAGCCCCGAGGCCAGAAGCCGCTCCGCCTCCCGCGCCGTCGCGGCGTCGATCGCGCTCGGCCCGCGCCTCCGTCGCGGCGTAAGAAAACCGGCCTCGCCCTGCCTCCGGAGCTGGTTCACTGCCCGCTGCACCGTCGAACGGTTCACGCCAAACGCCGCCGCCAGATCCCTGCGTAGCACACCGTGCTCGGCAAACCGCGCAATCCGCAGCTGTCGCGCTCGGTTGTCCGAAACTTCGTGGGAATCGAACGGCGCCAGGTTGCTGAAGTAGACCCGCCGGCCGTCCTCGACCGCGTGCGAAAAGCAGGATTCGCCGATCTGGATCGCCTCGGCAGGAGGCATCGGAAGCGTGTTCAAGGGAGTCTCCACGGTCGATATCGGGTGCACAGTATTATAGCCACTCTCCGTAGATCGGTCAACCCCTCAAATGTCTCCTAACTGCTGGAAATCACGAGCAAAACGATCGCCAAGCCCGCCTTCAATTAGCGCACGAGGTCAGGAAGTCTGAAACTCGCTACGGCAGGCTCGCGACACAAGTGCGCTCCGTCCACCGCGGCGCCAGGACACTCCGGTTTACCGCAGCGTATGCACGGGCTCGCCCCCTTTCAACCCGCGGACAAGAGCAGCGGGACCATCCCGGTGGCCTTCGCGGAACGGTTTCCGGACGGCGAATCGAGTCTCGATCGGCATGTGCGTCCTGCGGTCCTCCGCCGGGTGCCAGGAGCCGCCCGAATGAACCCGTCTTCCCCGGTCTCTTTGTCCCGGCCCCGCGACGCACCTGACGACTCCCTGAGTATCTGAGAGCGTCACGAGAGAGAAAACCTGAAACTCTGGTGAACGAAATTTCGCTCGCGACTCCAGTCGCAGCAGGAACAGGTTGCGCGGTCAGTCGGAAAGGCCTCGCCGCGCGCACATGCGCGATGCCGCGCGGCCCGATCCTGCATGCGCTTCCCGGCGATGCCACCGTTCCATGTATCCAGATGCCCTTCGAAGGGCTGGTCGGAAGCAAGTCGCATCGAAGGACAACTGCGCCCGACAACCCCTTGAGGAGGCGGCCAATTGCGCTGCCGGTAGCGATGCCGACACAGGCCCCGGCTCCTGCCTCAGCGGCCTACCCGGTGTTCGAGCCGGCTGAGCAGCCGGACACAGGGCCATAGGATCGCCAGGTAGAGGGCCGCTGCCAGCACGACCGGCGAAGCATTGAAGGTGATGGAGCGCGCCATGTCGGCCGAATAGAGCAGTTCCGGCAATGCAACGACTGAAGCAAGCGACGTCAGCTTGACAACCTCGATCGTATTCGAAACCAGGTCCGGCAACACGTTCCTTACAGCCTGCGGAATGACAACCCAGGCCATGGTCTGCATCGCAGTCAGCCCGGTCGATCGGGCTGCCTCGCTTTGCCCTCGTCCGATGCTCTCGATGCCGGCTCGGTAGATCTCTCCGTAATAGGCCGAATTATTGAGGAAAAAGGCGATCGCAACGGACTGGAACGCGGTGAGTGAAAATCCGGCAAAGGGGAGTCCCGCGTGGACAAAGATCAGGAGCACAAGGGGCGGAACCGCGCGGAACAGATCCACGAATGGCACTATCGCCCAGCGCAGGGCCCGATAGCGGCTCGTAGCCAGGAGCGCAACAAGGAGCCCACCGAGCAGGCCAAGCGGAATGACCAGCGCACAGAGCTTGAGCGTCATCCCGAGGCCGCGGAGCAGCACCGGCCACGACTCGCGCAGGATCGAGAGATTGAAGAATTGCTCGAGAAGCGCGTCCATCAGGCACGGCTCCAGGCGAAGCGGGTCTCGATCCAGCGGCCAAGCACGACCACGGGCAAGAATAGAACCAGATAGGCGATGGCACCCATCATCAGGGGCGTGGCATTGCCGGCGAAACTGGTAGCCGTCGTCGCCTGATTCAGAATCTCCCCGACACCGATCACCGTTCCGAGAGCCGTGTTCTTGGTAATTGCAATTGTGCGATTCGTAAGGGGGGAATCGTGAGCCGCACGGCCTGCGGCATGATGACGTACACGAGAGTGCCGGCAAAGCTCAAGCCGGTGGAGCGTGCGGCCTCCCACTGGCCTTTCGCGACGGAGAGTATCCCGGCCCAGAAGATCTCTTCCGCAAACGCAGCCAACACCAGAGTCAGCACGAGCCACAGGACCACGAAATTGGACATCACGATCCCGACATTGGGCAAACCGAAGTAGAACAGCAGCACCACGACAAGGGGCGGCAAGGCTCGGAACACGTCGCCGAAGACCACGATGGCGGCGTTCAGAATTCCTATGCGGAACGATCGCAAGAGTGCGAGAAGGAGGCCCAGAACCAGTCCGGCAACAATCACGAGAATTGCAACCTCGATCTCCTTTGACGATGTCAGGCAGGTAGCGCTCGATGACCGCGGGCTTGAAGAACGTGTCGACGAAGCGGCTCCAGTTGTCCAAGATCGTTCTCAGTGCAAGATGTCGGCGAGAAAATCGCGGGTTCGTTGCTGTGATGGCGACGAGAAAATCTGCGCAGGACAGCCTTCCTCCACGATGCTGCCATGATCCAGGAATACGACGCGGTCTGCGGCGTCCCGCGCAAAGCGCATCTCGTGGCTGACCACAAGCATGGTCATGCCCGATTGGCGAAGTTCCCGCATCACCGCGAGCACGGAGCCCACGAGTTCCGGATCGAGGGCAGAGGTCGGCTCGTCAAAGAGCATGATGGTGGGTTCGAGCGCGAGAGCGCGTGCGATCGCGACCCTTTGCTGCTGCCCGCCGGAAAGCGCTGCCGGGTACGCCGTCGCCTTTTCGGCGAGTCCGACGCGCTCCAGCGCCTCACTGCCGCGCCGATGCGCTTCGCCTCGAGAGAGGCGCAGCACCTTGCGCAGCGCCAGGGAAACATTGCCGAGAGCCGTCATGTGGGGATATAGGTTGAAGGACTGAAATACCATGCCCATTCGACGGCGCACGGCGTTGAGGTCGACCGAGGATGCCATGATGTCCACGCCGTCGACCCGGATCGATCCGCCGGACGGTTCCTCGAGGCGATTGCAGCAACGCAAGAACGTTGATTTGCCGGACCCGGAAGGTCCGATAATGAATACGAGCTCGCCGGGCGCAACGGCGAGATCGATGCCCTTCAGGACTTCCAGCGTGCCAAAACACTTGCGGAGTTGTCGGACTTCCAAAATTGCGGCTTTCTCGGCCATGCGCCACTGGCCAGAAAATTCGCGAGGGCCGCAATTTCCTCGACTGTGCCCACGCGCCCGGCGGGATGCCCGGCACCCCAAGCCTCGACCGTGGCTTCCGCCGTGTTGCTGCCCTTCCAGAGGTCCGCCGCCCATCTCAGCATCGGCGTGTCGATCGATGCGGGACAAATCGTATTGACCCGGATCCCTTGGTCCGCGTGATCAAGCGCCATGGCCCTCGTCATCGCGACAATGGCACCCTTGGACGCCGTGTATGCGGCAACGTTGGACTGTGACGCAAATGCCTGGACCGAGGCGATGTTGATGATTGCACCGCCGCCACGCTTGGCGATTTCCGGGATTGCGAATTTGGAGGCGAGAAACACACCCTTCAGATTGGTGTCCAGGACTTCGTCCCAGGTCGACTCCGGGGTGTCCACGACCGTTCCGTAGCGCTGTATTCCCGCCGAGTTCACCAGGCAGTCAATTCCCTCGAATTGATGGGCCGCGGCAGCCATCGCCGCTTTCATGTCCTCGGCCCTGGACACGTCTGCCACGATGCTCAGGACATTCGGGCCGCCGCCGATTGCAGTCTCCGCTGCAAACAAGCTCTCGGCATCATTCGCGCAAATCGCCACCTTGGCCCCCTGGCGCACGAAACGCGTTGCGGTCCCCAGGCCGATTCCCCTGGAACCGCCAGTCACGACAGCCACCTTTCCCGACAGATTCATTGCCGACTCTCCCTTCTTGGTTCCGGCCGCGCCTCGGCTTCGTCCGGAATCTCGAAGAATTCCGGATTTCTCGCAACGAGCCTGTCAAGATCGGACAGGACACGGCGCAGGTGTGTCTTCATCACTGCGCATGCTGCCAGTTCATTGCGGAACGTCATCGCGGCCAGGATTTGCAAGTGATCTCCGAGCAGTACTGTCAAGTCGATGTCCCGCAGGCTCATGCGGCGCACCCGGTCCATGTGCTTCTTGGCGTCGGAGAGCACGTGCCATACTGCTTCGCGTCCGGCCAGTTCACAGAGTGATCGATGCATCTTGTCGTCCGCGCGGAAGAAGTGGTCGATATCGGACTGCGATATCGCGAACTTCTGCTCCTCGATCGACTGGTTGATATTGAAGAGCGCTCGCTTGTTTGAGGAATGCGCAGCTTCCTGGAGAATGTGCAACTCGATCGTCTCCCTCACATACTGGGCCGTCCTGACGGCTTGCAGCCGGATCGGCGAGACAATGGTCCCTGCGCGGGCGCGAAAGTCGATGAGGCCTTCGCCCGAGAGACGGGTCAGCGCCTCCCGAACAGGAGTCCTGCTCATCTTGAGATAGTCCGCCAACTGCACTTCGCTTGCAGGTGTGTTGGGCACCATTTCAAGCGAGACAATTCGCCGACGGATCTCGCGATACGCTCGTTCACCTGCAGACAGCTCGACTTTCCGCACAGTCTCGTCCCCGGGCATCCGTGAATCCCTCGTTCATGTATTCTTGTATACAACGAACTTGTCCTTGTCAATTCCGGTGCCGGAATTCCACGCAGTTGCTCACTTTGAGCTTCGCTTCCACTGCTACCGTCCTGCGTCCTGCCGACAACGCCGCACGTACGCCGACACCGGATCTGATCCAATGCCCGCGCCACGTAGACGCTGCGCTCCAGCGTCGACGCCCCGAAGCACACAAGCTCGTCGCCCACCACCGAATGCTGCGGCTTCTGCAGCGCCAGCGCCGAAATTGCGTGCTTCAGACCGCCCCGCAACGACGGCGCCATCAGCAAGTGTTCCACAATCGAGAAGCGCCGCCACGCTCACCGGCCCGCAACCGGATCCCTTTCGTCGCAAGTGACTTTCTCCCCCCCTGGCGGATAGTGGCGGTTTCCTGGCAGGGCCCATTTGGGATTGGCTTGCTTTGCGCTGAGCGGGTTTTCCCTGTGCGCTGGTGCTGGACTCGGAACCCTGGGGTTGAATTCACCTACATAGTCGCAATTCGCTGCTCGGCATGGATCGGATTGTTCAAGGCCGTCTCACCTGCGCTGTGGATTCTGGGTAGATCCGGGCGCTCTTGTCGGCGCACCCGGACCGGGGGCGCTCGCAGCTGTCGGTTGCGCTTTGGGAGCACCGTAGGCCGGCGTAACGGCAGAGGCGGTCGGAAGGACATTGCGGCGCGTTCGTTTGTTCGCAAGCTTTCCGGGGAAGGTCTGATCCTACTTTCGACGGCGCGGCATCCGGGTTGGTGGAGCCACCGACGCAGCGCGGCGGAGCGTGCGGGGTGGAGTGGCCCGTGTCGGATCGTGGGCTGCTCGCCGACCGGGTCTGCGGCTTTGCGCGGCGCGGCGCGGGACCATTGGATCGGGTTGAGCGATGCGACGCGCCGGGAGGGTCTGGGTCTTGTCGCGAACCGACAGAGCTCTCCGATCGTGAACGCAGTTCGGGTTCCGCATCCTGCGAGCCATGTGCTTGCGCGAGTGGCACGGCGCCTCGGCGCAGACTACGAGGCGCGCCACGGCATTCGGTTCATCTGCTGGAATCCTTTGCGAATGTGTCGCATTTTGCGGGGAATTGCTACCGAGCGGCCGGCCAGCATGACGCGGGGCGGACGACGAGGAGAAGCCGGAACGGCCGCCCGGGGCTTTCGGTTCCGTACAAGCGGTTTTTCCGCGGCCGCCGCGGCGGATGGTGCGGCGTCTGTCACTACCACACAGTTGACGCAGAGATCATTGGTCAGTTTCGCGGAGCATTCCGGCCCTTCTCATCTGTTGGAGTGCGGCAGTGGCTTGCATGAGGTATGCCATTCCTGTCCAGAGTTTTTCGGTACCGGGCATGGGTTGTCGTTTGGATGGGATGAAGCCGACATATCGACCGAGATCGATGGCGAAGGTTCGGAGGTTGGGGATATAGTCGGGCGGGGCCCGGCATCGGATCACGCCGTAGTCGTACAGGCCCAGATAGAGCATGAAGATTTCGTCTCGGGACATGATCTCGTCGGCGGGCCTGTCGGGGGTTTCCCTGGCGGCGCGATCCAGATCGAACACGCGCCACGCGGTGATGGCGTCGAACGCGAGGCACTTTCGCAAGTCCTCGGCATCGTCGAGGCGGCGGTCCTCGATGCGGGTTCCGGTCTTGAGGACGCGGAAGAACTCTTCGATGGACCAGCGCGTTTCGTACCACTGGCGGATGCGGTCGGCCCATTCGGGCGTGGCCTCGCCTTCGGAGCAAAGCAGCAGCCAGCGGAGTGGCTGGCGAGCGCCGGACGGCGGGTTGCGCTCGGCAACGAGCACGGCGGTCATGGGCAGCGTGTGCGGCGACTTGCCTTCGGGTGCGACGAGTTCGACGCGAGCGATGCGCAACGCCAGCACGGCCTTGCGCTTCTTGCGTGCCGCCCTGCCGCCCCGCGCGGCAATCTCGATGCTGCGCGATGCGCAGGGCGGGAGAGTGTCCATGTGCTTGCCGAGGTCCAGCTTTTTGCCGTCCACCAGCACCTTGCGCTGTTTCGAGCGGCAGGCGCGCACCAGCAGGCCGGCGGCGGCGGGATCCTCGGCCTGGCGGGCGTACAGACCCCAGATGTCTCCCTCGCGGTCGGCGACGGAAATGACGCGGATGTTCGAGCAGGCGTGTCCCACCGCCGCCGCCTGCTCCAGCGAGCGCAGCCAGCGGGCGCTCTCGGGCTCCTGCGCCACGCCCGGTTCCCGGGCGGCCTTGGCTTCGACGCTTTCGCGGAAGTCGCCCTCAAGCGCGCAAACGCCAAGCGGGCGCCCGCCCTGTGCCACCGCCAGCGTCGCATGCACGGGAACCCCCACGGTGCCCTTGCCGCCGCCGCCCAGCGCCGCCAGCCCGCTGGTCGCGTCGCGAAGGTTGTCGTAGTTCAGCATGGTGGTGTCCTGTACCATCAGCACCACACCCGCA
This sequence comes from Rhodobacterales bacterium, assembly GCA_965222665.1. Lineage (GTDB taxonomy): Bacteria > Pseudomonadota > Alphaproteobacteria > Rhodobacterales > CAZPXZ01 > CAZPXZ01. The sequence goes on along the minus strand of CBDCUM010000012.1, from coordinate 253,276 downwards.
TGCTGGCACCGCTCCACCGTTGTCTCGCGATGCCCCTCGAGGATGTCGTCCACAGCCACTCTTTCGTTCGAAAGCAGGCGGTACGCAGCCTCCTGCGATGCACGGTCCGGAAAGATCTCTGGAAGCGGCATTCCCGGACGCTTTTCCCAACACCGCCCCATCTCCTCGATCCGGCGCCGCACCCGCCCGTCGGGATGGGTGCCCCGGCCGAATTCGCGCTCCGCCCAGTCGGCGTCGGCACCAAGATGCAGCGATCCCATCCGCCCCGCAACCCGCTCCGGCTCCTCACACAGTGCTTCCCGCCAGCCCGCCTGCAGCGACTTCATCCACACCCGGCGCACCGGCCCCGCCCCGCGCTGGCCCGGCGGGCGTCCCGATGTCACGCCAGCATCCTCCCAGCCCGCCGCTCGGTACGAGGTCCCGGAATGCTCGGGGCCGACATAGCTGTACGCCAGCACCGGCCGATCACCATGCCGTGCTTCCCAGTCGTCCGCTACCCGACCTGTCGCCTGCGCCAGCACATGCGAGGCAAGGTCCGGAACCCGCACCGAAGGCAGGAGCAGGAAGCGGTGGTTGTTCACCATCCGCCCCAACCCCGCGCAACGGGCTCGCGCGCTCCAGCCGATATACCCGTCCCGCGCCTTCTGGTGCCAGCTCGCCGCGCAGAAGCCGATCCCACCCAAACACCCGAACCGAGACGATATCACCAGATAGTTCAACGTCTTGCCGGGATGCCGCGGAACCCCCTCCGGATGGTGCGACGCCATCATCGAACGGAACCGCCGCGAACCCTCGCGACCCTCGGCCGGTTCCAGCGACACCGTTCCCAGAGCCGACAGCGTCGTCTCCACATGCAGGTCTGGATGCGACGGCAATGCATCCCCCGCCGGCGGCGGCGCTGCCGCCGCCGGGAGCTTCAACCCCAGTTGCGACGCCAGCCTCGGCAGGATCTTCCGCGCCGACGAGACGCACGGCTCGCCCCGCGCGTTGCGCCAGTTCGCGCGAGCGCACAACTCGCTCGCAAGCGCGCTCCGGCTCGCGCCTCCCTCAAGGACCGCGCACTCAAACCACGAAAGAGTTTCCGCGCAAAACTGTCGCAAGCCAATCTGCATGCATCATGTGTGCCACACAACACAGCCCGTGTTAACAGTGTGATAGTGACAGGTGCGGCGTAGCGGCGGCGGGGGCGGTTATCGGCATGGGGTCGCCGAGGGGGTAATCCGTTCACCCAACCGCGCCGTTTCCTGAGCAGTGTGGTCTCGGCGGCCATGGCGGCACGCGGGCTTATCCGTCTCCCGGGCGGCGGCAACTCGATCCGTCGTTCTTCGTCCACCAATCGCGGCATCACTCGAGGGGTATGTTCGGGGAGCATGTGACCTTCAGGGGTCCCCTGCCCACAAGCATATCTTCGGATGCGAGGATGGCTTCCGCTTCGATCTGCTTCCTGGAATCGGGGGGGATGCGCTGGTCGGGTAACGGGGTTGAGCACCGGCGGTGTTCGTTGAGGGCGAGCCCTCAATGAATCATCCAAGGCGGAAACGCGACCTCGGTCTTGACATCATCCGAGAATATTCGACATGTCTACGACGGTTCACCTGTTTTCCACATGTGACGGGGTCTTCTGCCCGCCCCATTCCCGACCCGCTCACCGCCACCCCTCTTGATCGAAGGGCCATGGGTGGATTGACGCCTCCGGCTGCACTCGGTGAGAAGGTGCCCGCGTTCATTCCCATGCAGCACAGCGGCTCAGACGCTGTTCAATGCAGCCACCTTGCGTATTTGTAGCACACCGCTTTCGTGTTCCCGGTACTCGCCCCGCAAGAAAGCTCGCAAGCCTCGCCGCACGGAGATCCCCGCCTTCCTGGAGACACGCCACGCAGATCCAAACAGTCAGCCTTTCCAATCGCTCCTGCCGCTCCTACGCATGGGCAGGTCTAGTCGGCCAAGAAAGCGGGCAACCACAAAGCGATGCCCGGAAACGCAATGAGCAGCCCGATCATTACGATCAGTGTAAGCACGAACGGTGCCGCTCCGAGCATGACATCGTGCAATTTCCCTTCTGGATAAATTCCGTGCACCACGAAGAGATTGATACCGACGGGTGGCGTGATCATGGCGGTCTCGATCAACATGACGATCAGAATTCCGAACCATATTGGATCGTAGCCCATGCTGACCACAATCGGCGTGATGATCGGAACGGTCGCCAGCATCATCGAAAGCGTTTCCATGAACATACCCAGCACCAGGTAGAACGCGACGATTACAATCATCGTGTGCAAGGGTGAAAGACCCAACTCGGTAATCACGTTGTTAACCTGGCGGGTCAGCCCGATCGTGTTGAGAACCACGTTCAAGAACAGTGCTGCGACAATAATTGCCATTATCATGGCCGTGGTCGCAATTGTGCCCTCCAGGGCATCGCGCAACATGGACAGGGTCAAACGTCGTCTCGCGGCGGCCAAGACGAGTGCGCCGATGACTCCAAGGCCCGCTGCTTCGGTTGGCGTCGCTACGCCGGCATATATAGAGCCGATCACGATGAGGAAAATCACCACAGGCGGCACTAGATCTGGCAAGCTCCTAATGCGACCGGCCCAATCGGTCTGGGGCCGCTTGCCCCCAAGTGACGGCTTCGCGATGCAGGTGACCAGTACGGTAATCATGAACAGACCGGCCAGCGTGAACCCGGGAACGAAACCCGCCAGGTAGAGATTCGGGATCGAGGTTTCGGTCAGGACCCCGTAGATGACCAGATTGATCGAGGGAGGTATGAGGATGCCGAGCGTGCCGCCCGCGGCAATTGTGCCGAGAAAGAGACGTGTGTTGTACTCGTACTTCTTTATCTCGCCTACGGCGACTGTGCCAACCGTGGCTGCGGTCGCCGGACTGGATCCCGACGTTGCCGCGAACATCGCGCAGGCGGCAATATTGGCATGCATCAATCCCCCGGGCAGCCATGACACCCATTGCATCATGGCGGTGTACATGCGCTCCGCTATTCCGGCGCGCAACATGATCTCGCCAAGCAGTACGAAGAACGGAACGGCGACGAGGATGAACGACGTAGAGGCTGTCCACGCAACCTCTCCCAGGGCAAGACTCAGTGGCAGCGACGAATAGAGATTGCTGAGAACCAGCCCGAGGACACCAAGCGCGGCCGCAACCGGGATGGATAATGCCAAGAGTGTGAGCAGGATGCCGAGAGTTACGGGGACCATCGCTATCCCTTATCGCTCAGTTGGAATCGCCGGCTTCTTCGAGCTCATGCCGTGCTTCCTCGGCAACGGAGCGAGAGCCGATCAGCTCGGCCACCGTTCGGGTGTCGCCGCTGAAGAAGGAAATCACGGCCTGCACCAACAGGATAAAGGCAACGCATAGGAACGAAACGAGACCAAGTGCCCACAAAGCCTGGGGGATGGCAAGCGGCGTTCCCAGCGGGGAAATCGAGTGCGAATTGGACGTGATCGACTGCTGCACCACGCCGAAGGCGTGCCATGTGACGAGCAGCATGAAGCTTGAAAAGGCTACCAGGCCGAGGATATCCAGAAATGCGCGAATGCGGACCGGCAACGTCACGTAGACCGTATCGATGCGGATGTGGCTACGGCGCAGAAGGGTGAACCCAAACGCCCATGCGCTGCCGATCGCCAAGGAAAACCCGGCAAGTTCATCGGCGCCACCGATCGTAACCACAAAGAGTTGCCGCAAGGTCACGTCGACGCCAATGAGCAGGGCTGCCAGAAGAATCAATACTCCGCCAAACCACGCCCCGGCGCGAGAAACAAGAAAGACGATGCGCAGAACGACAGTCATCTCGAATGGGCTTGCCGCTTACCGAAGAAAGGGCGCCGTTCAAAACCGGCGCCCACAATCTTCGCTGTTTCGAATTGTCCTACGGTTTGTTGAAGCGGCGGGGCGGCCATGGACTCGCCCCAACCGCCTTGTTCCATGACGTCGCTTAGTTGGTTGGAGCGGTCAGGCCGAGGACACTGCCGACTGTCTCGTTCCACTGCTGGGCGGCTTCGGAGCCGGCGCGCGCTGCAAAACCATCCAGCACCGCGCTTTCCATGATCCTCTTGTGTTCTTCCATTTCAGAGGGTTTCACGTCGACGAGCGTCATGTTCGTCAGTTTCCCCATCGTGCAGGGCTCCTTACCGGTGTTGCAGTTCTCGGCGTCCTTCGTTGCCGCATCCATCGTCGCCCAGTACTTATCCTCGTACTTGGCGAATTCTTCGGTCAAGAATGCTTGCACATCGGGGTGGAGACGGGCCCAGGAGTCCAGATTCACCGCTGTGAAACGGATTGCCCAGCCGAGATACATCGGGTAGAGGTGGGTGGTGACCTCGCCCCAGCCGGCTGTGTTGCCGCTCATCGTTCCGGTCACAGCGCAATCGATCAGGCCACGTTGCAGGGCCGATACCACCTCGGGAAAACTAATGTTGACGGCGGTAGCGCCCACGCCCCCGACAAAGTCGACCATTGTCTTGTTGAACACGCGGATCTTCTTGCCCTGCAGGTCCGCGAGTCCGCTGATTGGCTCCCGACACCAGAATACCTGCGGTGGCGCCGTGCCAAAGAAGAGCACCTTGACGTTCCAGTTCTCTTCCATGATCTGTTCGATGACCGGCCGGTACGCCTCGCAGGCTTCGCGCGCCTTCTGGATGGTCAGGCTGATGCCGGCCAGATCACACCCTTCGAACCGCGGATCGTCTGCGGCTAGGCGGCTGATATCGGTCGTGCCGATATCCATCACGCCTTGCTTGAGAAGACGCAGAATCGTGGCATTGTCGAGCCCGAGCATATCGAACGGCAAGAGGTCTCCTGTCACCCTTCCGTTGGACGCCTGGGGGATCGTCTCCTCCCAGAGCGGCTTTTCCAGGAGTGTATAGTTGATGCCCGCAGTGTTCTCCCCGACAACCTTGAGGTGGGTTCGTTCAAGCTCGGCGGCTATCGGCGAGGTGATCATCGCACCGGCGGCCAATACGGCTCCGATCGCTGGATAATAAATGGATCTCATTTTCTCTCTCCTCCCTTCATATCGTATGTAACTTTTTCTTATTGGTAGCGTATTCCGCTAGTGAGACTATAACGCCGGGGCGACGGGAACTGCAAGGAACTCGGCGGCATCAGCTCGGTGGTGTTGTCGCGGTAGCCGCGGACAGGCCCGCCTCGACCATAGGTTTCGAATCCGCCCTCGATCTGCACCGGCTGCAGTCGGTCTCAAGACACGCGACCCGGCTGGCGCGGGATCTCCGGCCAATCCACTTTCAGGTCTCCCTGGCAATTCTTCTGCTGTCCGATCGCCATCGGTGCCTCCCATTCAAGTCACGGCATCAAGGAATTGGACGAGGCCAGCCTGATCATCGGGCTGGCAGCGCTTTCCCAGAACGGTGATTGTTGCCTCGCCCACACCATCGCGATGGTACAGCGCCGGGTCGCCGGGCTATAGTGCGGATGGATCCCGAGTGCCTCGGCAGCAAAGTCTTTCGACTGGTGAGAGGGCCGATCGAACCGGCTGCTGCACGTATTGAGAGGGGACGGCATGAACGATGCATTGAAGAAATGGAGTGGTGATCCGATCTCGATTGGATTCGGAAAACAGCCCGGTGTCGTTGTGGTCGATTTTCAGGTCGGGTTCACGCGCGATCCCGATTACATTATGGATGGGGCCCCGTTGATCGACCGCGCGGTGGAAAACACGGCGCGGCTACTGGAAGTTGCGCGTGCTTGCGGCGTTCCGGTCGCCACCTGCTACACCGCATACAAGAATACAAGTGAGATGCCCTATTGGAAGCTCTCCAAGATGCATGAAACGCTTCTGCACGGACATCCATCCACGCAACTCGATTCCCGTATCTACGATCCCGACTACGACTTCATTCTTTGCAAGACCGGCGCGTCAATATTCTTCGACACACCGGTGGTGTCCTATTTTGTAAAGGAACGTGTCGACACCGTCATCGTTACGGGGTGCGTTACCAGCGCTTGTATCCGGGCGAGCGTCGTGGATAGCTTCCAGTACAAGTATCGCACGATCGTTCCCGAGGATTGCGTCGGCGACCGCGAAGAAGATTCACATCGAAGCAATCTGCGCGATGTCAGCCGCCGCTACTGCGATATCAGCAGTTGCGACGACGTCATCGCCTACTTCGAAGATTGGCGTAGGGAAAATCGCTGACAGGCGGCGACATTCTTCCGGACAGGATTAGCCATGTTGACCCGACAACCGGCCGAAATCGGCATGTCCGAAGAGGCGGTCGATACTCCCGCCCTTCTACTCGATCTCGATGCTTTCGAAGGGAACCTGAAGCGATTGGCGGACACTGCGAACCGCGCCGGCGTTCACCTCCGCCCCCATGTCAAGTCGCACAAGTGCCCGATGATCGCGATGAAGCAAATGGCTCTGGGGGCTGTCGGTGTGTGCTGTCAGAAGGTCTCGGAGGCCGAGGCCATGGTGGAGGGAGGCGTCGCTGACGTTCTGGTCACGTACGAGATCGTCGGCGAACCCAAGGTCCGGCGCCTTGCTGCCCTAGCCCGTCACGCCCGTATCGCTGTGATCGCCGATCATCCCGACCAGATAGATGCGTACTCACGCGCTGCCGAAGAATTCGGCGCCACGATCTCTGTCCTGGTGGACATCTATGGGGGTGGCCGGCGCACTGGTGTCGAACCGGGCCAACCGGCGCTCGAGCTAGCACGACGGATCGTGGACGCACCCGGATTGCACTTCGGCGGCCTTCAGGCTTACAACGGAGCGGCGCAACATATCCGGGACTACGCCGAGCGCCGCATGGAAAACGACGCGTACTCAGAGAGAGTAATTGAGACAAGGAAACTGCTTGAGCACGACGGTCTGCCGTGCGAGAGCATCACCGGCTCGGGCACCGGCACCTGCCTGTGGGAAGCCGAAAGCCGTAGTCTCACCGAACTCCAGCCGGGTTCGTACATCTTCATGGATGCTGACTACGCCGGCAATCTGGACGAGGAAGGCCGACCGTGCCGCGAATTTGAATTCAGCCTTTTCATTCTCTCCACCGTCATGAACTGTCGGACAAGGGACTACGCCATCATCGACGCTGGCGTCAAGGGGGCCAACATTGATACCGCCATGCCGCAGGTGAGCGATCGTCCGGGGCTCAGTTTTGTCGGAGCCGGCGACGAACACGGTCAGTTGGCGGTCTCACCAGAGGCGGCACCGTTGCGCTTGGGCGAAAAATTGCGTTTGATTCCAGGCCATTGCGATCCGACAGTCAACCTCTACGACTGGATCGTTTGTATCCGGGGTGGCATCGTCGAGGCCATCTGGCCGGTTCTCGCCCGCGGCGCGGTGCTCTAGCCAGCCTCCTCAGTCAAACGCAAGAAGCCGGGCCGGATTGTCGACGAGAATGGTTCGGATCTCATCATCGGTGAAGCTCCGGCGCCGCATCATCGGGATGATGTTGCGGTAGATGTGCCCGTATCCATGCCCGCCGAACTCGGTCTGGCGCGTCCGCTGGCAGATGTCGTGAGCCACCACGATCCGATCCAAATGCCCGGCATCGATCAGGGCGCGAATTGCTGTCACACGCACGCCGTCACTTGAAAGATCTATGTCATCGCCCTGGAAGAAGTAAGACGTTTCCCATCCGAACACATCAAACTCGAGAACGCATCCCGTGTCGGCAAGGCGGAGAATGCTATCGATCTCGAAGATCCGCCTGTCGATATGATCCATGATCGTGCGCGAAAGGTCTGCGCCAACCTCCTTGACAAATGTCACGATTTGGAAAGGCGCTTCCGGGTTTCGCCCAGGATGGATCGTGAGGGCTGCACCGGTATCACGCTGGGCGATGACCGCGGCGTGTACCGACCGTCGTTCTGCCTCGCTCCACGGCCATGAACACCCGATCTCACCGATAATTCCCGCTCGGTTGCCCGTCTCGCCGACGCCGTCCCGAATATCGCGGACCATGTCCGCCACGAGGTCATCAATTCCTCTTTCCACATCGTCAGGCTGCATGAACTCTTCGGTGTAGCGGCCGCAGCCACGGACAATATGGACACCGGTTCGTTCTGAGACCTCTCGCAGCCCTTCGGGATCCAGGATCATGGGATGAGTGCTCACATCGACGACCGACCTTCCTCCGTCCTTCCTCATCAGAGCCAATTCGCGAACGGCGACCTCCCGGTCCATCAGACACCGGTTGCCGGGAGCAGTAACCCAGTTGTAGTTCATCTCCCACACGTTGCTGAGCGTAATCGCGACCGCTTCATCGGACCGTTGCGCCGGCGGCGTGATATCGCAGACCAAGTGCTCGTGCATGAGCGTAGGGCCAAGCTCGGCGGGGTCCATCAGACCTCGAACCGTCTGCACTTTTCCTGTCACGTCGCCCATCCCTAGTACCCTCAATGCCGGACTACCCAAGCCAGTGAACATCCGCGTTCGGCGATGCGCCCGACGTGCCGCGCCTGCCACGAAGTCGAGTGACATCCGGATTTGGGCGGCCAGACCAAACCCCAATCATACTGGCGGGTTGTCATCTCCGGGTCAGAATTTCAGCCGAAACACCCGTTGGTGCTACTTCGTCAGCGTATAGAGAAGTTCGATGGGGCGGACAAGATCGCTTCCCGGTTTGTCATTGCTGGCCCTATCAGGCACCCACCCCAACCGAACATCCGATCTCGGCTATCGGCTGCAGGACCGCGCCCGCGGACCGGGCGATCCGCACCACTCTTCACGGACCCGACGGGGCCGGGGTCGAGCGGATTTGCCGCACCCACGCGGCGGGATCGAGTGGAACCCAGCGGAGCGAAAAAGGGGAGCCCCTGCCGGTTGTGGCCGTTGACGGCAGGACGCTCCGGCACAGTTTCATTGCCTTTGATGATCGAATGGCCGCGCATGCACGGAATCGCGGTAAACGACGCACTGATCCGGGTCCATTTCGCGGTTGACGAAGGGAGCAAAGAAATTCCCGCTGCGCAAGGGATGATCGTAGCCCCGGCGGTTGGCGGTCGACCGGTCACGCTGGACGCCATGCGCTGGCAACAGGACTTTTCCTGCTTGTCCTCATATGACAGGAATCAGAAGAAAGGGAGATTCACAGTTCCTTCTCCCCACCCGGGTCTGGAGTGTTGTTGATAACTCGGCTCCGGAGGAGTGCGGGAAGGGATTTGTATATTCTCTCTGCCGAGATTCCGCCCCCTCCGCCTTGTTAGCGAAGAGGGCGGAATGCGGAAGGCCCAGGCTTTCCGCGAAGGCGGGTCGGACCGTTTTGTCCTCGGTTCGATACGGAACCGTACTCAAGCTTGGTCGGCCCGCCTTCCTGAACTCCTCGCGTCCTGAATGGATGCTTGGTTTGGAGCCGCATCATCATGAGGTTAGGAGCGAAGGAGCACGAGAATGATAGTCGCCGGGATTGACGTGAGCAAGAATGAGTTGCATGCGCACGCGGAGGGCGAGGATCGCCGGTTTGCCAACGATGGCACCGGCATCGGAAGCCTTCGGAGGTGGCTTCGCACCGGAAACGTGGAAAGGGTTGTGATCGAGCCGACCGGCCGCTTCCATCGGCGGCTTCACCAGTCGCTGTTCGACAGAGGCTTCGAGGTCGTACTGGTGAATCCGACCCGGAACCGGCGCTTTGCGGAGGCGACGGGGGAGCTGGCAAAGACAGACCGGGTGGATGCGGCCATGCTGGCCGCCTACGGGAAGGTCTTGCCGAACCTGGATCCTTCGGAGCCGAAAACCGCGTTCCTCGAACGGGTTGAGGCCATGCTGACTTGCCGGAAGAGCCTGGTGGACCACCGCGTGTCGCTGCTGCAGACCGCCGGCGAGTTGCGCGGAGAGGAGGAGCAGCGGTTGAGGAAAATCGCCGCCTCGATCGGGAAGGAAATCGCCGAGCTGAAGACGTCAGTTGAGGCGCATCTCCGGTCGGATCCGGACTTCGCGGCACGCTACCAAATCCTGCGCTCCATTCCTGGCATCGGTTTCGTCAACGCGGCCTCACTCTGCTGCTGGATGCCGGAGTTGGGCCACCTCGAGAACCGGCAGGCCGCCAGCCTGCTCGGGGTCGCGCCCTACAGTCGGGACAGCGGCAAGGCACAGGGGCAGCGGCACATCCGCGGCGGCAGAAGGCGCCCCCGTGAGGCCATGTACATGGCCGCGCAAACCGCCTATCGATGGAACCAGGACATGGCCGCGCTGTATGATCGGTTGATAGCCAATGGCAAAGGCCACAAGGTCGCCATTGTTGCCATCATGCGGAAGCTCATTATTTTGGCGAACGTGCTGCTGCGGGATGGCCGCAAATGGGCCCCGAATGCGCCCAAATCAGCAATCCCGTCATGTGGATAAGCTGTGGAATACTTGTGGAGAACCTGTTGAACACAGACCCCCCCGTCAGCTACGAATTGGCACGATTAGGGCTTGACTTGAGACATGGATGCTTGAATGTCGGCCGGCAAAGGGCTCCGTTCCTTGTAGGTTCCAATTGATGAAACGCAGCCAATGGCGTTCGAGGTTGCATCGCGCGTGCGCGGCCTATAGCGAAGCGAGATGTCACGGCGTTCGGTGTCGAAGAGCAATGCCGCGCCGCGCTGGAGCGTTTGCATAGACGAGACGGCTCCTTCTTCACCGGTTGCGGGCACCGGCGGCCATAACCCTTGGCCACCCGGAGTTTCTGTCCGTGTTCCATCCGCGCAAGCGTCGCCGCAAGCCAACCTCGCTTACGGCGAGAACGACCCTTCATGCGACAGGCTGCCTCTTGCAACCTGGTTCGCGGTAATTCGACTGACCGCGAAGGCGAGGAACGGCATCTCGTCGGTGGAACTCGGCCGCTGTCCTGTTATCAAGTGGCCAACGGCTGGACCAAGAAGCAGAAGACAATGGCGGTGATGGTCCGGCGCGAGGGGGAGTCGCCACCCCTGGCCGAGTGGAGATCGATGACGCTTGTCTCACGGGGCGCACATGCGGTAGGCCGTGCCGCCGACACAGGCCCTCTGTGGCTACGGTCTCGGCCCCTCCGAGGGTCGGCAGCGCAAGGTGAAGCCGCCGTCGGCCGAGAGCTTCCGAAAACAAGTGATCGCGTGCGGCTCCAGGCACCGACTGACCTCGGAAACGGAGGTTACTACGGACGGCCTCGGCGGCTCGAGCGTAGTCGCCGAGGCCATGTGCAGCCACCGGGCAATCCGCGCCGGGCCGGGCCGGGAACCGGCCCGCATGGCACCGTGCCAACGATTGAATTCGATGCTCGGAAATACCAGGAGTGCGACAACGGAACCTACCGCGAGGTCGAGCCTGATTCCAAGCTTCATGCGCGGCGCAGCTCTCACCAGTCCCATGCCCTACTGCGCGATCATCGCGGGATGACTTTCGTGATCAAGCCAGCTAACCTTTGAACCGGCCCTTTGTCCGGCCTTGGATATTGGCACGCGAATTGCCGGTGCGATCCAATTCGGCGACTTGTGTGTGCCCGTCTGGCGATCCTTCTCTTGGCGATCATTCATGATGTTGCCCAGCGACACCAGAGCTTCTGGGAAGGAGGCCGAATAGGAGAGCCAGAATTGAAATCGCCAACCGCCAAGATCGAAGATCCCATCGCCTTCGAGTTGTTCAAGAATGCGATTTTCTCCATCGCCGATGAGATGGCTCTTACCATCTTTCGCACGTCCTACTCGGGTGTGCTCAAGGCCAACATGGACTACTCCACGGCGCTCGCTACTGCGGACGGCAAGCTCGTGGCCCAAGGGCTCACCATTCCCGGCCATCTGGGTTCGATCCCTACGGCACTCTCCGAGGTCATGAAGCGTTTTGGCGACGAGATGGCGCGAGGCGATGTGTACGTTCTCAACGATCCCTTCGCCGGTGGCATGCATTTGCCGGACATCTTCGTCTTCAAGCCAATCTACCTGGAGGACGAGCGGTTGGCCTTCGCGGTCACCATTTGCCATCACACAGACGTGGGTGGGCGCGTCGCCGGCTCGAACGCCGCGGACTCCACGGAGATCTACCAGGAAGGGCTGCGCCTTCCCCCATTGAAATTGTACGAGCGCGGCAAGCCGAACCAGACGCTGCTCGACATCCTCGAAAAGAACGTGCGCGTACCGGTCAAGGTGATGGGGGATCTGCGCGCTCAGCTTGCTGCCTGTCACATAGCCGAAAGGGCGTTCCTCGATCTTGTGAACCGCTCCGATGTGGGGACTGTCCGTACCTACATGGAGGAGGTGATCGATCACGCCGAACGAATGACACGCGCGGCAATTCGAGAGTTGCCCGATGGCGTCTACAGTTTCGAGGACTGGATCGACGACGATGGTATCGAACTCGGAAAACCCATCCGAGTCTTTGTGACTTTCAACAAGAACGACGACCACATCAGCGCCGACTGGACGGGCAGCTCGCCTCAGGTCAAGGGAGCCATCAACGGGACTTTGGGTTGGTGCAAAGCTGTGACCTATTGCGCTGTAAAGTGCATCCTTCCCGCCAACATTCCCAACAACGAGGGCGTGTTCCGGGCCATCGACGTAACCGCACCTCAAGGCACCATCGCAAACATGGAGCTGCCGGCGGCTTGTGCTGCCCGCGGCTTGAGTGGTTTCCGCATGCTCGACTGTGCCTTCGGTGCACTGGCCATGATGCTGCCCGATCGGGTGTTCGCCGCTTCAGAAGGCGGCAACACCGGAATTTCAATCGGGGGCTACCACGCGGATCGATCTCCGTTCATTTATGTAGAGTTCATCGCCGGCGCATGGGGCGGTCGACCCTGGGCGGACGGTGCCGACGGCCATTCGAACGTATTCGCCAACATGGCCTCGTACTCGGTCGAGTTGACCGAGGCCGATTATCCGTTGGAATGCCTCGCCTACGAGTTGATACCCGACAGGGAGGGCGCCGGCAGGTTCCGGGGCGGCACGCCTTTCAGGCGCGACTATCGCTTCACGGAGGGAGAAGGGGTCCTCCAGGTCCGCTCCGACCGCCGGGATTTTCCGCCCTACGGTCTCTATGGCGGCCAGCCGGGAAGTCCCTCAAGAAACATGCTCAATCCAGATACTGACAGCCGGATCCTTCCATCCAAAGTGACAATGACCATCCAGCGTGGTGACGTCTTCCGACATGAGCTGGCTGGCCCCGGGGGCTGGGGCGACCCGCTGGAACGCGAGCTGGCAGCGGTGCTGAGAGATGTCCGCAACGGTGTAGTCACGCCAACAAGGGCCCTCGATCACTACGGCGTTGTGGTCGATACCGACAACTGGACGGTCGATGATCGCGCTACCGAAAAGCGGCGAGCAGAGATGCGTTCCGCCCGCGGGTGGACGGAAGTTCCAAAGGTATCTCGCGGAATTGCGCCGGCACATCTCAACTCACAGAATCAATAGGCCGGTGGTTCGATCCCACCGCCGGAACGGCGACTACGCGGACCTCGTGGGTCGAGTACCTTTGATTAGTCCAACGATAGGGGTCTGACATGACCGGTTTTCGAGTTGGCGTGGATATTGGCGGGACTTTCACTGACATCGTTTTCCTGAGTACCGATGGTCGCATAAAGACCAAGAAGATTTCCTCCAGCGTTGACAACTATGCACGAGCCATCGCAGCGGGCCTTGCGCAGGTGTTCGAGGAAACCGGCCTTGGCCCCGAATCCGTGGAAGAGATCCGGCACGGCACAACGGTTGCCTCAAACGCCATCCTCGAACGGAAGGGAGCGCGAGCGGGGCTAATCGCAACGAAGGGCTTCCGCGACATCCTCCAGATTCGGAACCTGCGTCTGCCCCGCCTCTACGACATAACCTGGGATAAACCGCCGCCCCTGATCGAGCGCCGCCTGCGCGTAGTCGTCGACGAACGGATTAACACGCATGGCGAAATCCAGAAACCACTCGCACGCGCGGACGTGGAGCAAGCACTGGACGCGCTGCTCGCCCAAGGCGTGGAGGCGATCGCCATCTGCCTCATCAACTCGTTCACGAATCCCGTCCACGAATTCATGATCAAGGACATCGTAAAGGAGCGGGCTCCCGATATGCCCTGCTGCATCAGCTATGAGGTGCTGCCGGAGATCGGGGAGTACGAGCGCACCGCGACAACGGTGATCAACACGTATGTGATGCCGGTCATCGTTCGCTACTTGGAATCGCTTACCCACGACCTTCGCGAAAAGGACGTCACTGCCCCGCTCCTACTGATGCAGTCCAATGGCGGGCTGACCACCGTCGACGTTGCTGCCGAGCGTCCCATGAACATCATTGAATCCGGACCGGCCGGCGGGGTCGTCGGTGCTCAGGCGCTCGCTTCGGAAATCGGGCTGCCCAACATCATCACGCTGGACATGGGTGGCACAACCGCCAAGGCGTCCCTCGTCGAAAACGGGGAGGTCACCCGTTCCATGGAATACCAGGTGGGCGGCGGCATTATTGCGGGGTCGCGACTCCTTACCGGGGCGGGCTACCTATTGAAAGTGCCCGCGATCGATCTTGCCGAGGTTGGCGCGGGCGGCGGATCCATCTTGTGGATCGACGCTGGAGGGTCCATGCAAGTCGGACCACACAGCGCCGGTGCCGATCCCGGGCCTCTTTGTTATGACCGGGGCGGCACTAACCCGACGGTGACCGACGCCACCCTTATCGTGGGCTATCTCAACCCGACCCACCTGATCAGCGGAGCCTTGGCGCTGAACGCGGCGAAGACGTACGCGGCTTTTGAGGAGAGGATCGCAAGGCCGCTTGGCCTCTCTGTGGAAAGAGCGGCTTACGGTGCCTGCCAAATCGCCGCCTCAAACATGATGCGCGCGATAAAGGCCGTCTCGACCGAGCGCGGTCGTGACCCACGAGACTACGTTCTTTTTGCTTTCGGCGGCAACGGACCTGTATTCGCTGCCACGATGGCGCAGGCCCTGATGATGCGGCGGATCGTGGTTCCGCCGTCACCGGGTCTGTTTTCCTCGTTCGGTCTTCTCTACGCCGATGTGGAACATCACTACACGCGTACGTTCCGGCGTCTCCTTCGGTCGGTTCATCTCGACGAACTCAATGAAGCCTGGGACCATCTGGCGTCCAGGGCGGAAGACCAACTGGCAGCTGACGGTTTCACCGAGTCCCAGTCAAGGGTGGGCCGGTCGGCGAAGATGCACTACCGCGAGCAGACCTTTGAACTGACGGTGCCGGTGCCTGACAGACGACTGGACAGGCGGACTGTCGCAGAGCTTGAAGAGGCGTTCGGGCGCGAGCACGAGCAAACCTACGGGCATCGGGCTGGACCCGACGAGCCTGTCGAACTCGTCAGCATCCAGGTCGTCGGCTATGGTGTTCCGGACCGATCGCGCGTCCCGGAAAGGATCATCACCGACAGGCCGGAGACCGGAAGCCGGCCTGTGCCGCGGCGTGCGTATTTCGGCATGGACGACGGCTGGCTTGAGACGCCGGTGCTCTTCCGCACCGATCTCAAGACGCCACAGGTGGGCCCGTGCATCGTCGAGGAGTACGACGCGACGTGCGTCGTTCCTCCTCGTGCCAAGGCTGCCCTCGACACCTATGGCAACATCGTGATTGATCTTCCGTAGGCATGAGGATTGGCTTGTGGACGGTTTCCGAGGTCACTCAACTGCCAGTCCGCGAACGCGCCCATGAACTCTACCGCAGCTTGGTCCTGAGCAGAATGCCCGCGCGTCGGCCGCCGGCACCGGGTTCCGCGGGCACCGCGGCCGATCGGCCTGGCGTTTGACGGGGCCCGATCAACCGCACGATTCCTTGCGGCGCGTGCTTTCCGCGGAAACCTGTCCGCCCGCGCAGGCGTCGCGATACGCTGGCGCGGCCGATGCGCCGACCGCTCCGTCCCCGATCTGCGCAGTCCTGTGGCGCGCGAACATCCCGGAGGCAGCCCAGTGGCTTGCGGCGGGCCGATGTCCCCGGGACGACTCCGGTGCCGCCGAGACTCGCTTGATTCATCAAACGGCAGGCATGATACATTTCGCCCATCGGACACCTTGCCTGCGGCGACGCATTCCGCCGGCGTGCAAACCACGCATCGGGGCTGGCTTGCGGAGAGAATTGTAGTGACTGGTTCAGCGACTCGGATGGACAGAGCGGAGGCGATCGGTAGCCGGCGGAACCGGCGCGGGCACCTCGCGACTCCACGCATTGCCATCGCAGGCTTCCAGCACGAAACGAACTGCTTTTCACCCATCGGCGCGAGATTTTCGGACTTTGTCCGGGAGGGCGGGTGGCCGGGATTGACAGAGTCGGAATCCGTGCTGGAGACCTTCTCGGGAACCAACATTCCCATTGGCGGTTTCATAGACGCCATGCATGGCCGGGCCGTGCTGGCTCCCATTCTCTGGGCAAGCGCCGAGCCGTCGAACCGCGTGGAGAACGACGCGTTCGAGGCACTGTCCTCCAGGATACTCGACGGCATCGCCGCCAGCATGCCGCTCGACGGGATCTATCTGGACCTGCACGGAGCGATGGTTACAGAAGCGTTCGACGATGGAGAGGGAGAGTTGCTCGCCAGGATCCGCGACCTCGTCGGACCCGACGTTCCCCTGGCCGCGAGCCTCGACCTCCATGCAAACATCACGCAGGAGATGGTAGCGCTCGCGGATGTCCTGACCGTTTTCCGGACCTATCCCCATCTTGACATGGCTGACACGGGAGCACGAGCCGGAAGCCTCCTGCTCGAAGTCATCGAGCTCGGCAGGAGGCCCCATACAGCGTTTCGGAAACTGCCCCTCCTCGTTCCACTTCAGGCACAGGGCACCGACACCGAACCCGCCGGTTCGCTATACGGCGCCCTGCCGCAGCCTGGTTCCCTCGCCTCCGGCACAGTGGAGATCGCGCTCGGATTCCCCCCGGCCGATATTCGCCAGTGCGGCCCGGCAATTGTCGCAACCGACTTCTCTCCGGCCGCGGCGGAGCGTGCTGCCGACGCTATGGAGCGGCGCTTCCTGGATGCAGAGACGCGGTTTCCTGTCGGGATGGTGCCACCCGCATGCGCGGTCCGCCGCGCCATGGAAATCGGTCGTCCCGGTCGGCCGGCCGTTCTTGCCGATGTTCAGGACAACTCCGGGGCCGGGGCGACATCCGACACTACGGGCCTGCTTGCCGAACTCGTGAACGCCGGTTCCCGCAAGACCGCACTGGGTGCGGTGTACGATCCGGAAATCGCGGCCGCAGCCCACGCGGCCGGCGCGGGCAATCGCATCCGGGTGGCGCTCGGAGGCAAACTGGGCGGGGCGAACAATCCCAGCTACGCGGGAGAGTTCATCGTCAGCTCTCTGAGCGATGGAGCCTTCGACTTTCGCGGCGAAATGATGCGGGGAATCCGGGCCAGGCTCGGTCCCACAGCCGCACTCGCCGTCGCGGGTTCCGATGTCCAGGTCGTGGTGACGAGCGAGCGTGTCCAGTGCCTCGACCGCGCGATCTTCAGCCATCTCGGGATCGAACCGATCGAGATGGCGATCCTCGCCGTCAAGAGCACGGTTCACTACCGGGCGGACTTCGCGCCCTTCGCATGTGAAGTCATATCGGTCGAGTCGCCGGGCTCCAATCCCTGCCGGCTGGACGCAATCCCGTATCGTCGCCTGCGGAAGGGCATTCGGCTGCTCTGACGCGGAAGCGGTGCCGGTGGCTGGGGCTGAACGGCTTGCTCGTCGGCCGGAATTCAATTTCGCCAGCGGATTTCACCTGACACGATCTGTACGCCGAATGCCGCCGCCTCCGTGCGTTCACCGTTGGCGATTTCCGGAATTCCCGGTGTGGCTCCCATGTGCCGCCAACGGGACACTCCGCGTGGCCTGCGCAAGACGGAGGGACTGCCGGAAGGGAACACGCACCCTGCGGCGTGGTGAAACCCGAACCCCGCCCCCGTGCTTGCCATGCCGCTCTCTCAAGCCTGGTGGTCGTAGGGGCCCCGCGTGGTAACGGCCCTGCCGAGATCGCCGCGCAACAGGTGGGCCGCCTCCGCATTCCAGCGCGCTGTTACCCTTTCGCCAACCCGAAGCGGCGTATTCCGGTAGCGGCCGTCCGGCACGTACACGACGAACTCGTCGCCAACTCCGTCCGCCTGGACCAATACCTTGTAGTAGGTTCCCTGGTACTCGACGATGCGAACCGTTCCGACAATGCGGTTCTGACCTGCATTCTCGCCCGGCATCGCCTCGATATTGTCGCGACGGACAGAGAAGAAGACCTCGTCTCCACGATCTACGGCAGCCTCGGCGAACGGAATGCGGAAGCTCCCAGCCGCCCCACCGTCCAGTTCCGCAAAATCGTCAGCGACGGCGCGCAGCCTTCCGGAAAGCACGTTTTGACCTCCGAGAAACCGGGCCACATAGGCCGTTCGCGGCCGCGCATAGACGTTCTCCGCCGTATCGGCTTGCTCGATCTCGCCGAGGTTCATCACGACTACCCGGTCCGCTACCGCGATCGCTTCCATCTGTGTATGGGTCACGTGTACGAACGTGATGCCGATCTCCTGCTGGATGCGCCGCAATTCGCTCCGCATCTGCAACCGCAGGAATTCGTCGAGCGCCGACAGAGGCTCATCCAGAAGGAGAACCTGCGGATTGGTGATCAGGGCGCGCGCCAGCGCAACCCGCTGCTGCTGGCCGCCGGAGAGCTGCGCCGGCATCCGGTGCGCAAGCTCGGAGAGCTGCACCTTTTCGAGCAGCTCGTCCGCCTTGCGGTGGCGCTCCGGTTTGGAAATCCTTCGCATCTTGAGATTGAACGCAACATTGTCCCGCACGGACAGATGCGGAAACAGGGCGTAGGACTGGAACATGAGCGCGGTGCCGCGGGCGGCGGGCGCCTGCCCGGCCGTATCCCGCCCAGCGATCACGACCTGGCCGGAGGTCGGGGTCTCGTGGCCTGCCACCATCCGCAAGATGGTGGTCTTTCCACAACCCGAAGGGCCGAGCAGGCAGCAATACGAGCCGGACGGAATGACGAGGTCAACCTCGTTCACCGCCATCAGGCTGCCGAAGGTCTTTGTGACCCGGCGAAGTTCGACCTCTCCGGTACCGGCCATGCAACCGCCTCCCTGACTAATGTGCGTCAGCGCTAAAACTGCCCTTTGCGCTTCCGCTGGATGTACCAGATCGAGCCCAGTGCGAGGGCGATTGCCGAAAACGAAATGATCGTGGTCACGGTTCCGAGCGCGTAGAGCGCGGGCGAGGTGACATTGGTTGTCATCGTCCAGATCTCGATCGGCAACGTGTTCCGGCTACCAACCGTCAGCCAGCTGCGGGGAAACTCGTCATAGGAGAGCGTGAACCCGAAGAGCGCAACCGCAATGATGCCCGGAAACACGATGGGAAGCACCACATGGGACAGCGTCTGCCATGCGCTGGCTCCGAGATCCCGCGCCGCCTCCTCGTATTCAGGGTTGAGGCGGCTCAGCACGGCGAACATGATCAAGAGGCCGAACGGAAGCGTCCAGCTCAAATGGGCCCCGAAGGCCGATCCCCACCAGGTCGCCTTCGCGCTGAGAACCCGGCTGAACGTAACCAGGATCCCGATGCTGAGGACGAGGCCGGGAACGATCAGGCTGATCAGCGCCGAATAGAAAACGGCCGTCGAGCCGATGAACCGGCGACGGAATGCGAGTCCCGCAGCGACGGAGATCACCACGGTCGCGACAAGGTTCAGAAGCGCCAGCGGAAGCGACCGGGAGAACGCGCCGCCGATGTCTCCCGTGCGGGCCTGCCCGAAAAGGGCCTCGAACCAGGTAAGCGACACGCCGCGCAGCGGAAAGACCAGCCCCCCTGTCGGCCCCTGGAACGAGAGGATGTAGATCGAGATCATCGGACCGTAGAGAAAGATCACGAAGAGCGTGAACAGGGCCGCCAGAGCATAGAACGTCCAGGGGCGCTTGCCATAGGACTGCTGCATCGCGCTACCTCGTCAATTCCTTGCGGACATCGACCAGACGCATGATTCCGCCCGCGAAAATGAGCACGACAATCAGCAGTATCACGGAATTGGCCGCAGCCCGGGGATAGTTCAGGAATTGCAGGTCATTGAAGATCCCGAAGGACACCGAGCCCGAAAGCCCGCCACTCATGACGGAGACTACGAAGAAGTCGCCCATGACCAGTGTCACGACGAACACTGCGCCCAGCGCGATGCCCGACTTCGAGAGTGGCACGACCACGTTCCAGATCACGCCCCAGCGCGTTGCGCCGCCGTTCACTGCGGCTTCGAGCAATGACTTGTCGATCCGTGCCATGGAATTGAAGACCGGCACGATCATGAAGAGCGTGTAGAGATGAACATAGGATACGACCACAGCGAAGTCGGAGAAGAGCAGCCATTCGACCGGTTCGTCCACGATGCCGATTCCCATCAGGGCCTGGTTGATCAGCCCGAACTTTCCGAGAATCGGCTTCCAGGAGATCATCCGGATGATGTTCGAGGTCCAGAACGGCACGGTGCACACCAGAAAAAGCCCGATTGCAACGAGAAGGCTGCGTACGTGGAAGACCAGGAAATAGGCGATCCAGAACCCGAGCACGAGGGTGATCGAGAGGGTGATGAGGGTGAACTTGATGGTAGAAAGGTACAGCTTCCAGTTCACCCAATTGGTAAGCACGTCCGCATAATTGGCAAACGTGAAGTCCGGGATGATTCCAACAAGGTGCTGATACCGGTACAAGCTCACGACCAGCACGAGGGCCAGCGGCACAATCACGAATGCCAGCAGGATGATCGCCAACGGCGCAACCTGCAGATATGGAAGAGCCTTACGCCAGTTCATGCTGAACCATTCGCTCCCGGCTGGCTGACGGCGGCAATCGGGCCGGGCCGGGCGAAGCAAATTCCGCCCGGCCCGGCCAAGTCTCTGTCAGCGACAAGGATCAGGCCACGTTGAACTCGTTCCACTTGGAGGACAGGTACGGGGCCTCCTCCATGAGATTGTTCCACACGGCAACGTTGGAGAACCGCGCCTCGTGGGAGCCGCCATCCCGCATGTCGCCAGCCATGTTGGTCAGCTGCCCCGTCGGGCTCGTGATGTCGTCCGTCGCCGCCTTTCCGTCGTAGAAGAATCCCCATTCATTGTCCGTCAGGAACGGCTTTGCCGCCTCGGGCACCGAAATGTAGTAGCCCTGCTTGGCGATGAAGCCGCCAACCCAGCCCGAGATGTACCAATTCAGATACTCGTAGGCCGCGTCACGCTTCAGCCCGTCGAGATGGGCCATCAGCGCCAGTCCGTTGCCCCATCCGCGATAGCCTTCCTTGAGCGGCTGATAGGTGCAGGGCACACCCTGGGTGCGAACCGCGGTGACCGCCGGCGACCACATGGACTGTATGACGACCTCGCCCTGAGCCATAAAGTTCACCGACTCGTCGAACGTTTTCCAGAGTGCCCGCCAATGGCCGTCATTCTTCAGCTGGATGAGCTTGCCGACGGTTACATCGAGTTCCTCCCGCGTCGGGTTTCCCTTGTCGCCATAGGTAAGTTCGCCGGCAGACTCGAGTGCCATGATCGCATCCATGATCCCGATGGTTGGAATGTTCTGGATGGCGGCCCTGCCGGAGAAATCGGAACTGAACAGATCGGCCCAACTGTTGACGTCCCGGCCCACCAGGTCGGGACGAATGCCCAGGGTATCCGCATTGTAGACACCCGGCACGAAGGTCGCCCAGTCCCGAATTCCGTCCGCGAATGCGGTAGCATCCATGCTGTCGCGATACATGATCTCGAAGGGCGAATCGCCCTCGCGGGAAACTTCCTTGCCGGCAAACTGGCCGGTCGTGTATAGCGTCGTGACCTTGTCCCAGAGATTGATCCGGCTGATGTCCACGGCCTGGGTTACGCCTTGAGGCACGTAGACCTTGGTCTGCCAGATCTCGGTGTCGGCAACATCGATCGCATCCGGATCCTGCACCATTCGATTGGTCATGCCGGCATGGTCCGTCACCGACATCTCGACCGTGAACCCGAGATCTTCGGTCGCCTGACGTCCGATATCGATCAGGGTCGAGTACGACATACCCGTATGATTGATCGTGATGTCCTTCAGGTTCTGGGCCCAGATGGTCGGAAACCCCGTGATGGCGCCCGACGCGGCGGCGGTTCCGGTAACCGCGGCAGCGCCCTTCAGTACCTGCCGCCGGGTCGGGGATGGCCCGCTCCGGAGCAGGGACTTGTCAGTTCTTGTCATAATTTCATCTCCCTTTCTGCTGCGTGCAGTACGAAGGATTGCCGGGCTGCAGCCGCCTGAGGGCGGCGTTGCCCGAAATGGCTCGTCATCGGCAGGCAAGTCTGCCCGCCCGTCACCCGTGCGGCTGATCCCGGCAGCGCAGCGCAACTGCCGGCTCCGGGCAGGCTTCCGTCAATGAACTGAAGCTTGCCGGTCATCGCACGATGTCGGAGCCCGCCAGGATACGAAGTGCGGAGATCCCGCCCGGCGTCGGGTCATCGGGCACGATTGCCCGAGAAGACTGGATTGTTTCTCTCGGCATCTGCGTCCCTCCCATTAGCGTAGCATATTCGCACACCGCCATTGCGCAATTCGCCCCTCCATGGCTAGTGGATCGGCTGCTTTGTATTGATGGCTCGGGGAGTGGCTCTGCTGCGTCCCCGCCACGTTCCGATTCGCGTTGCAACGCCGCGACCCCCCCCCCAGGGGGCTACGCGGGAACCGGGGGGCGGAGCCTCCGCGTCCCTTTGCGCGTCATTTCTGGAACCGAATTCCGGAGATTTCTTCCCATGCCGGCATTTCCGCGTGTTCCCCGTTTGTTCGGCATGCGGCCGGAAGCCGTACCGGCAAGGTTCACCGAACACCGGCCGCCCCGGCGGAATGGGGCCGCTTCCGGGTTGCGCCGCCTGGATCGGGCCGCAAGGCTCGACCCGGGCGCCGTGCCGCCGGCAGGGCATTCCCGATCGCAGCCAGGAGCCATGCCGGCGATGCCCCAGCCCGATTCCCGCGCAGTCCTCGCCTTCACGCGCCACTGCCATGACGCGTTCTTCCGCGCGATCCTCAGCGACAGCGAGCGCGCAAACGCGCTGATCCGCGCGCATTGGCCGAAGGCGCTGCGCTGATGCTGGAGGGCGAACCCGCGCGCCCCATCGACCCGGCGCTCGTGCACGACAACCTCCGGCAGCTCCGCGCGGACAAGGTGTACCTGGTTGGCGGGACCCTGGACAAGCCGAATGCCGTGACCCCGATCGAGCACAGTTCGAGTCCACGCCCCGGCACGCCGGGACGGGTGGCCGCCAGCCTGCGCGCGCTGCAGGCGCCATTTGCCGGGAAGGACATGCCCTGGGCCGTTCCGTTCGTCTTCAGCACAAGGAGGCGCTCGCGGAACCTGCCCGGAGCCATTGACGAAACCGGCAGTGCGGTCGACATCGTGCGGCAGTTGATGCTGGGTTGAAGGGTATTTCGCGCGGATCACCCGGAGGATCCCCTACGAGGCGCTCTCCCGGGAGCCTGTATCCCGCGCCATGGTCGGCATGATGAACATCGCCTGCCGGACACCGTACCCGGTGGATGAGCTGCGGCGGATCTGGAGCACGGGGACCTGGCAGGCCGACGGGTCGATCCGCTGACGCTGGCATACGTGCTCTCCTACGCGTTGGCGACATCCGCTATGATGAAGGAGACGCTGCGCGACTTGGCGCTCGACGCGGGTCTGGAAGCCAGGGAGATCGACATGGACCTGATCACGCAACCGCTGATTCTGGAAGCCTTGGCCGAAGGCGAGGCCAAAGGGAAGGCCGAAGGAAGAGCGGATCTTCTGCTTCGCCTGTTTCGACAGCGATTCGGTGCCATTCCCGAGGGCGTGGAGGTGAAGGTCAGGTCGGCGCCGCTGCCGGGTCTGAACGCGTGGGCGGATGCCCTGTTCGATGCGCGGAAGCTTGACGACGTCTTCCGGAATGGAGGTGCTCGCTGAAGGGCCGATAGGCGCGCCGGAGGCCGGCTACGCCGGGATCGTGCGGTCGGAAACCGCGGCGCGCGCTGTGCATCGGTCAGCACCGGGAAATCCACAACGCCCTGAAGCGCGGAAGCTTGCCGGATATGGCAGTGATCGGGACCGCGGGACGTTCGCGGCAGTGCCTGCCGCGAGACCACTGCGCCACAGGAGGGGCGCAATCCTCACAACAAGTCTGTCGACCGGTGGTTCAAGGCAGCCGGCAAGCGCATCAATCTGAATTGCTCAAATCCATCAATTCAAAGAGGTTGACGCACTAGTGCGCAGTCGTCGCCCCAGCGGCGGCTTCGAGGAATGCCGCAAGCGATGCTTTCAGGCGCGAAGCTGGCAGATCCCGGGTGATGAACACGATCCTCGAACTGCGGTCCTGATCGGGCCAGCGTTCGAGATGAAGGGGCGGGTGCATCACATGCTGCACGCCGTGCACCACGACTGGCGTCAGCGAATCGCGGACGTTGAGGATTCCCTTGACCCGGAGAACATTCTCGCCATGCGCGTGCAGGAGCGCGGTCAACCAGATCCCGAACACGGTCCACTCCATGGGATCCGGCCAGGTAAGGCAGAACGAATGGATGCCGGATCCGTGAGCGTGCGCCGCACCGTTGTTCCGCGGCGCCGGTTCCGCGATCCACCGGCGGACCTCCTCGAGCCGGTGCTCCTCGTCGCCGACGTCCCGCGAGAACAATGCCTGTATGTCGAAACCGGAACCCCAACCGCGCGTCTGGACCGCGGCCGGGTTCAGCCCGGCCAGCCGGTCGGACAGCGCCCGGATGCCGCCCTCGTCCGCAAGGTCGCATTTGGTGATCAGCAGGCGGTCCGCCACCAGCGCCTGCTTCACCGACTCCGGCTGGCGGTCCAGCTGGCCAGGTCCGTTGACCGCATCGACCGTGCAGACGATGTTGCCGAGTCGGAAATGATTGCGCAGCACCGGCTCGGCCAGCACGGTCGAGACGATCGGCGCCGGATCCGCGAGACCGGTCGTCTCGAGGATAACGCGGCGGAAGACGGGGATTTGGCCCCGGGCTGCCCGGTCCTGCAGATCTCGGATAGCGAATTTCAGGTCCGACCGGATGGTGCAGCAGATGCAGCCGCTCTCCATGAGCAGTACGCCCTCCTCGATCTTTTCGAGCAGCAGATGATCGAGGCCGATCTCCCCGAATTCGTTGACGATGACCGCCGAATCGGAAAGAGCAGGATCCTGCAGCGCCTCGCGAAGGAGCGTCGTCTTGCCGCTGCCCAGAAACCCGGTGACGATGTTGACGGGGATCACTTCTCTGTTCCCGACCGGTCGAGCGCGGCCAGGTACTCCCCGTCAAGCGGATCCAGGGGTGCGCCTCGCAGCCGTTCCACCGCGCTCCATACTGCCTGGATATCGTCAACGATCTCGTTTCGCCCGGTGGCCGACTTGACCAGATAGCTGGACGCAGCCCAGTCGGCAACGCGGATCCGGAACGGTGCGAGAAGCGTATTGACGAGCCGCACCCGTTCCTGCCGCTCGGCGCGAACGGTTTGGGCGCTGCGCGGCGTGAAGGAGCCGCGATGCGCGGACAACTCGGTCCAGTGGGTGATCCCGAGGACCCCGCAAAGCCCGCACATCGCTTCACGAACCGGCTTGAGAATGAACCAGCCCGGCTTGCCTAGGACGAACCGCGCGGAAAGCGTCGGGCGAAGTCGTCCGCGATGGAATCAAACGTCGTGAACGTGACCCCGGGATGCCGAATGATGTAGCTGTAGAGCCGTTCGAGCATCATGAGCACATGAGGTTTTCCCGACACGTCCGGATGGATCGTCAGCGTGAACACCGCATAGTCCATCTCGCGATAGACCCAGTCGAATTGATCCCGCCAAGTCTCCTCGAGATGCCTCGGGCTTACGAATCCATGGCTGTTTGGGGCCGCCTTGATGAACATCATCGGCGGCAGATCGTCGAGATTCCAGGAGGCCGGGATTTCGATCAGGTCCGTCTCCACGCCGCGGACGAGCGGCTTCATCCATTCCTCGGCCCGCTTCGAGTAGTCGATCTTGGTCCAGCTGTCGCCCACGCGCACGTAGTAGGGCGTAAAGTCGTTGTGCATGAGCGAATGATCGTACTTGATGCCCTTCTTCAGCAGCAGCTCGTTCGAGACCGGAGAGAATTCCCACCAGGGCGCCACGTAGCCCGTCGGGCGGCGGCCGCACAGGTTCTCGATCAGCTCGATCGACTTGTCCATGACCGCCTCTTCCTGCTCCGGGGTCATCGCGATGGGGTTCTCGTGGCTGTAGCCGTGCATCCCGATCTCGTGGCCGGCCGCGGCGACGGCCGCCATCTGCTCGGGGAAGGTCTCGATGGAATGCCCCGGAACGAACCATGTGGTCTTGATGCCGAAGCGGTCGAAGAGCTTCAGCAGACGGAGCGAGCCGACCTCGCCCGAGAACACGCCGCGCGAAATATCGCAGGGGCTGTCCTCGCCGCCATAGGAGCCGAGCCAGCCCCCTACCGCGTCCACGTCGACGCCGAACGCACACATGATTTCCTTGGCCATCCTGATTCCTCCTTCGCTCTGTGCGAATGGCCAGGCGGGAGTTGCCGATCCGCCTGGTTCCGCGTTGGATCCGGTCCGTACCATAAGACAATCGGACAGGTGTCGCGTCAATATCAGGCGCGCATGACCCCGGCCATTCGTGTAGGCAGTTGCGCTTTGACCGAGATGCACAAGCGATCCCGTTCGGGATCGGTTTCCAGATTGTCCGGCCCGGAAGGCACCTGAACGGCGCGGGGCTCTCCATTCTCGTGCATTCTGAGTCTTGGGTAGCCAATTCCTCGGCCCATCCACTGCATTGCGCTCGGCATCATTCCAGCGTGGCAAGCGTGGAACGGTCCTGCCACGCGGATGCCGCGCCGTCGATCGGGAGCCGAGACCACGCCTCCCCGATGCGGGCATGCGTTCGGCACCAGTACCCATGGCCGAAGCGCCTTGCGCCCGGACCCAAGGTCACTTGCCGTGGCATGCGCCGAATCGCTCCCGGATTCCAGCACGTAGAGGTTTCTTGCCGGAAGAAGCCATATCAGGGTTATTTAGCCTGATTTACACGGCTATTATAGCCTTATCATGTCAAGAAGGAGACGACAGGATGATCCGGGCCACGATTTCGGAAGTGAAGGACCGCATGAGCGCCTATCTTCGCCTGGTCAAGTCCGGTGAGACGGTGTTGGTGTTGGAGCGCAAGACACCCATCGCGCGCATTGTCCCGGTCGAGCATGGCGGAGCGAAGGGAAGCACGGCCGACCGAGTGGACGAAGAGGCAAAACTCGCGCGGCTGGAGCAAGCAGGCGTTATCGTGCGCCACGACCCCGGAAGCCCACTGGATGTGCTGGGAAAGCCGCTACGCCCGGGCGCGGGACTCCTGGATGCCTTGCTCGAAGAACGCGCGGACGAAACCAAGGACAGCTACCGGTGAACTTTTGGGATACTTCCGCGCTTGTGGCCTTGGGAGTCGACGAACCCAACCGACAGAAGGCGCTGCGCATCCTTGAGTCAGATGACCGAATGGCGGTGTGGTGGGGCACGCCTGTCGAATATGTCTCCGCCGTCTCGCGACTGGAGCGCGAAGGAAGCCTGTCACAGACCGAGGTCTCAGGGATCCTCAACCACCTCCGTGCGCTCTCCCAAGTATGGTACGAAGTCCTGCCGCGCCGGCGGATTCAGATACTGGCGCAGCGGCTGCTCCGCGTGCATCCACTGAGAGCAGCGGACAGTCTTCAACTCGCAGCTGCTCTTGCCGTGGCGGAGGAGGATCCCTCGAGCGTCGGCTTCGCCTGTTTCGATCCCCGATTGAGTCGCGCCGCGTCGCGCGAGGGTTTCCCAATTCTCACGGAGACATTCTCTTCGACTCCCATTCCATGACAACCCGCGGGCACGGTGGGCGAACGACTATCGATCAAGACCAGGAAACCGGTCTAGTCTCCATCGACCCGGCAACTGTGCGCCGGTGTGTCCAAGCGGGAATTCACACCGGGAACGCATAAACTGGCGTGCAGGCCCGCGGGCTCCGGTCTTTCCCGAATCCGTGCAGACTGCCCCCAGCGCCTGACTCGCGGCTCCCGACGTCCCAAGTATGGACGCGGATAGAGGGACTTGCCAGGTCGGCGGCGGATCCAGGACTGACTCCGGGGCCTGTCGTCTCGAGAGCCACAAAGTTCGCCCCTCATCCTTCTTCCATCCGTTCAGGATGCGCCAAGACTTCAACAGGTTGCCCTACGCATTCTTTTCTGGGCCCGGTCTTGGCCTCGGGCGAGGCAGGGTTGAAGTTTTCCTCCCGTTGTATTAGTGTAAGATGTTGTGTGCTATGAGCATTTTGCAGGAATTCCGTCGCCCCGAAGTGTGACACAGTATATTGATTCTTGAACTCCCAAAGGATCAATATGCGGGGTTCGCCTCGAAGGTGCAGGCGTTTAGCAAGTCTCTTCCACAAGATTACAGGACCAAGACAGGGAGGAAACCATGAGAACATCCATCGCCAGGCTGGCGACATGCACTGTGCTCGGAGCCGCCTTGACGGCTGGCGCCGGGGGCGACGCGTCGGCGCAACGACTCCTCAAGCTCGGCCACGTGTACGAAACGGGTCACCCCATGCATGTCGGAGCCGTCGAAGCGGCCGCGCTGATGAGCGACTGCTCTGGCGGCTCGGTTTCGATCGATGTGTTCCCCTCATCGCAACTGGGCAAGGAAACCGCGCTCAACGAGCAGATCCGCTTCGGTGGTGTCGACATCATGTTCACCGGGGCGATCTTCGGGTCCAGCGCCTACAGTCCGCTGGCGATCAGCGCCGCCCCCTACATATTCAACGACCGCGACCATGCGCTGCGCTACCGCACGAGTGACGTGTTCAAGGAGTTGTGGCAGGGTTGGACCGACGCGACCGGGGCACACATTCTTTCAGCCGGATATTTTGGGGCGTTCAACGTGTCCTCGAACGAGCCGGTCCACACGCCCGCCGATCTCGCCGGGGTAAAGGTCCGGGTGCCGGACGCGCCGATCTGGATGGCGTTTCCTCGCGCCGTTGGTGCCAATCCGACTCCGATCGCCTTCGCCGAAGTTTACGTTGCGCTGCAGCAAGGGGTCGCCAGTGCCTCCGTTAACCCCCTGCCCGTCACGTACGCGAAGAAGTTCTACGAAGTCCAGGAATACGTCAATTTGACCGGACACCTGATTGAGTTCGTGTTCTGGACCGTCGGCGACCATGTGTGGAGCGCCCTCTCGGAGAACGAGCGGGCCTGCATGCAGCAAGCGGCCAACGTCTTCGGCGCAACGTCGACGGAACTGGTGGTGGGGCAGGAGGACGGCCTGCGCGAACAGATGACAAGCGAAGGACTCATCAAGTTCGTCGAACCTGACGTCGAGGCCTTTCAGGCGGCAACGCAGAACGTTCTCAAGGAAATGGAGACCGAACTGAACGTACCGGCGGGCATCGTCGAACGCATTCGCGATCTCTGATCCCAACTCCGACGTGGCTCTGGCGCCACGACCAGGGCCACGTCGCCGAGAGAGGCACCGCACGGTGGAATCACCGAAACAGCCGAGCTATCGCCGCAGATTGCGCGGTTTGGCGCCGGAGGATGCCCTGTGCATTGCCCTGTTGATCGGTGCCCTGGCTGCCATGGGTCTGGGTGTCTTTTTCCGGTACGTGCTCAACGACAGCCTTTCCTGGACTGAAGAGATCTCGCGCTACGGGCTGGTCTATATCACTTACATCGGATGCGCTACCGCGGTGCGCCGCCGAAGCCACATCCGCATCGACTTGATCGAGCGGCTCTTGCCTCCAGCCGGGCAGCGCGTAGTTGCCATATTCGTCGATCTGATGATGCTCGCGTTTCTCGCGTTCATGGCCATCAACGCCTTTCGCATCATGGACGTGCTGTGGACAAGCCGCAGCGCGGCCGTCGGCCTGCCGATAATTTACGTCTACGCAGCGATCCTCCTGGGCATGTCCGCATCGATAATTCGGCTGGCCGGACACTATTTTCCCCTACGAAAACGGGGCCCAAGATGTTGATCCTGTTCGCAGCGCTCGCCTTCTTCTTCCTCGCGGGCGTTCCGGTATTCGCCGCGATCGGTCTCGCATCGGCGATCTATCTCGTGATCAACGACATTCCGGTGATGATCAGCGTTCAGCAGATGTTCGACGGAATCGACAAGTTCCCGCTGTTGGCGGTACCGTTCTTCATACTGGCCGGCAACCTGATGAACGCAGCGAAGATCACCGACCGGTTGTTCGCATTCGCACGCAGCCTAGTGGGTCATGTCCGTGGAGGCCTGGGCCACGTCAACATTATCGCCAGCCTGATCTTCTCGGGCATGAGCGGAACCGCCGTGGCGGACGCTGGCGGACTGGGCACGGTCGAACTCAAGGCGATGCGCGATCAGGGCTACGACACTGAATTCGCAATCGGGATCACTGCGGCCTCAAGCACGATAGGCCCGATCATTCCGCCGAGCCTGGCGATGATCGTTTACGGAGTGGTCGGAAACGTCTCGATCGGAAAGCTGTTCGTCGCCGGCATCGTGCCCGGACTCTTGATGGCGGTGTGCTTGCACGCAATGGTGTATTACTTCGCGGTGCGCCGCGGCTACCCGCGCGATCAGCGAGCGTCCGCGCGCCAGATCGCGCGCTCCTTCCGGTCGAGTTTTCTGGCTGTGATGACACCGGTCATCATTATCGGCGGCATTATCGGCGGCGTGGTCACGCCGACCGAGGCGGCCGTAGTGGCAGTGCTCTATGCGTTTCTCATCGGCGCAGCCGTTTACCGCACCCTCAACTTCGACAATGTGCTCACCGTATTGCGGGAAACCTTCGAAACCACCGCAGTCACCATGATCATGGTCGCAGCGTCGGTGTTGTTTGGCTGGATCCTTGTGCGCGAAAACGTGGCCAGCCAGTTTGCCGAAACCATGTTGGGTTTCGCCACCGAGCCGTGGCAGGCGCTGCTGATCCTCAACGTCATCTTGCTGATTGCAGGCGTATTCATGGAGACCATCGCGGTGATCCTGATTCTGACGCCGATCCTTGCTCCTACGCTCACCGCTTTTGGGATTGATCCCGTGCACTTCGGGGTCGTAATGGTTCTCAATCTGATGATCGGACTGATGACTCCTCCGATTGGCCTGCTGCTTTTCGTGATGGCGCGGATCGCCAAGCTCGACTTGCTTGCCACCACCAAGGCAGTGATGCCATTTCTGCTGCCGCTGTTTGTGGTCCTGATCGTGATTTCCGTGTTCCCATGGGTTCCGCTGTTCCTGCCGAACCTTCTCTACGAATGACCAAGAGCAACTGAATGGAAAGGAGAGACCGATGCCACGCATCATCGACCTGACGGTCACCCTGGAAGACTTCATGCCCACACACAAGAATATCCAGGGGCCGGTTCTCGTACCTCACTTGCGCCATGAGGAGTCGAAGAAGCTGAACCTCGGCACACCCGAGGACCCACTGACCTTCCAGACCTGCTACATGGGCATGATCGAGCATATGGGCACCCATGTTGACGCCTTTTTTCATACCAATCCCGACGGCGCATCCATCGACGAAATGCCCATCGAGATGTTCATGGGCACGGCTGTGGCGCTGGACTTGCGCCACATCCCCGACCTGGGCGACATCGACGTCAGCGACCTGGAAGCCGCGGAACGCAAGGCCGGGATCAGCATTGACGGGCACATAACTCTGCTGTGCACCGGCTTGCACAAACGCCACTATCCAGACGTGGCCATCTCCCATACCAATCCGGGTGTGACGGCAGCGGCAACGCATTGGCTTGCGGATCGGGGCTCGGTGCTGCACGGCGTCGAGGGGCCGTCGACCGACCGGCCCAACGATCCGACCTTTCCCAGCCACCGGGTTTGCCGCGACCGGGGCTTGGCGCATTACGAGTGGCTCTGCAACCTCGAGGAGTTGGTCGGCAGGGGCGAGTTCCATTTCCAGGGCCTGCCGCTCAAGATAAAGGATGGCAGCGGTTCGCCGGTACGGGCGTTGGCGACGATCGACTGACACCATGACCGACGAGATTGACTACGCGTCCGCTGGCGACCTCGCCAGGATGATTCGAGCCCGACGGGTATCCCCCGTCGAAGTAGTCCGCCGGGCGCTGGACCGGATGGACGAGACGGAACCGCACTTGAACGCCTTTGTTGCGCGCTGCGATGAGGCTTCCCTCGCCGCAGCTCAGGCGGCAGAGCAGGCGGTCATGCGCAAGGAAGATGCCGGTCCGCTGCTGGGCGTTCCGGTTTCGGTCAAGGACCTCATCGACGTTGCAGGCATGCCCTGCAAGTACGGATCTCTTACCATGACGGGCTACGAGCCGCCAGACGACGCGCCCAGCGTCGCCCGGCTGCGCGCAGCCGGTGCGATCGTGATCGGCAAGACTGCAACCTCGGAGTTCGGACTGCGCGGCTACACCGAGAGTCTGGTCCACGGCGTCACACGCAATGTCTGGGATGTCGCCCGCACGCCCGGAGGTTCGAGCGGTGGCGCCGTGACCTCGGTAGCCGCCGGGGTCACGCCGATCGCTCTTGGCACCGACGGTGGCGGCTCGATCAGGGCGCCTAGCGCTCTTAGCGGACTCAGCGGCATCAAGGCCCAGCACGGGCGCGTTCCCATCTACCCACCGAGCGCCACACCGACATTGGCACATGTCGGGCCGATCGCTCGCTCCATGCGGGATGCGGCCCTCGTCCTCTCCGTAATTGCCGGCCGTGATCTACGAGACCACACGTCGCTGCTACCGGACATGGGGGACGTGAACTCGTCAAGTCCGATCGCTTTATCCAGGCTTCGCGTGGCCTACAGCGCCACCTTGGGCTATGCCCGGGTCGCGCCGGAGATCGCCGACGTTGTGGCTGCGGCCGTTCAACGTTTGAGCGCGCTCCTGCCGAATATCGTTCAGGTGGATGAAGTCTGTCCGGATCCGGGGGAGATCCTGGCGACCGAATTCGTCGCCGGGTGCAGCGCCCGCCTCGGCGGCTTGATCGACGAAGTGCCGGAACAGATCGACCCGGTCGTCGTGCGGGCCATAGAGGACTTCCGCCAGCTGCCCGCCACCCGCCTCGCGGCTGTCCAACGCGAACGACTGGAGCACCGCAGGCGGCTTCACGGCTTCTTCGAATCCTACGACGTACTGCTGACGCCCACGACACCGACGTCCGCTTGGCATATTGGGCCTAGCGTACCGCTTGGCTATGAGGACGTGCCGGTCTGGGTGTTCTTTACCTATCCGTTCAACCTGACCGGCCAGCCGGCAGCAAGCGTACCCTGCGGATTTACGGATGATGGCCTGCCCGTGGGCCTGCAGATCGTCGTCCGACCTCTAGCGGAGGATCTGCTGGTTCCACTGGCCTGCGCGGCTGAGGAACTCTTGGGCGCCGCTGGCCACCGCCCCGCATGGCCTCCGCGATCCGGTGCAGCGCCCGGTTGACTGCGGCCGGGCCAGGACCATCCGGCCAGACCGGGAGACCAACCTCCTCGCAGTGATCGGCCCCGGATGCGAGGATCGGCAGCATCAGGAATCTTGGCGGCGAATTGAGCCGCATTCCCCCGACGCGCTCTTGACGGCAATGTCATCAGTACGCCGGCAGTGCCTCCGATCATGAGCACCGCCGCTATCGAACCGACCAGGCCCCGGGCGCTCGGTCAAACGAACAAGGATACCGTCCGCACCAGGCGATGGAGCGGTACCCGCAGGGCGGAGCCGTCATCGCGCTGACGGCAACACTGTGGGCGTCGCTGGCCGAGTTCCGCCGATCTCGGACATTGGGAAGGTCCGCCTGCCCGAATTCCAAAGCGGCGGACCTCTCCCGCGCCAGGCGCAGACGTCCGACTCCAGAATCCCGAGAATTGTGACTCTGCTGGCGCCTCGCGGCGGGCGCTCCGACGGAGCCATCTTCCGCCCTCGACTCCGTGGATGTCGGCAGATTCCGTGGCGTGATCCGCATTGGCAATTTCTACCCGAACCGCTTCGACCGGCCTCAGCATTGTTGGGTTGAAGCACCCATGATTCCGTCCGCGTCTTCATCGCCGAATCCCGGCGGCAACGTTGCGGTTCTCTCCCTCAACGCGCCACCGCGGTGCAGGTCTTCGCTTCGTGCCTCGACATTCTCCGTAGCTGGGGCGAATGGCATCCGGTATTCCGACAACTGGGTCCGAAACCACCACCTGAACGGCCTTCAATGTTGCACGGAAAGTTCTGCAACGACCCCACCGCACGCCGCAGTGTCCCGAGCCGACGACCCACGCGGTAGCGCGAATGGCAATTCGTACCGATGGGACGGGAATTTCCGCGCACGACTGCCGGACAAGCCTGATGCCATTCGCGAGAGCCAAGCTTGAAACCCAGCCCACGACGTGCCAAATATGGCGTTGGACTGAGGGAAGTACTTGGTCGGCGGCGGGCTCCGAGGTGAACTCTGGAGCCTGTCGTTTCAGGGCGATTTAGTTAGTCCTCAATTATCCTTTTTTCCGTTCGGACTGCGCCAGAACTTGGAATTGATGATCTCCCATGCGCGGTTCGACTGGGCGGGGAGCAGCAGGTGCCGTCCGACCGGGCGAGCGGTTAGATCGGCAAGCTGCAGGCCGGCCGAGTTCGTTCTCTTGTCGGCGAAGACCATCTCGAAGTTCAGACTTCCTGACCTCGTGCGCTAATTGAAGGCGGGCTTGGCGATCGTTTTGCTCGTGATTTCCAGCAGTTAGGAGACATTTGAGGGGTTGACCGATCTACGGAGAGTGGCTATAATACTGTGCACCCGATATCGACCGTGGAGACTCCCTTGAACACGCTTCCGATGCCTCCTGCCGAGGCGATCCAGATCGGCGAATCCTGCTTTTCGCACGCGGTCGAGGACGGCCGGCGGGTCTACTTCAGCAACCTGGCGCCGTTCGATTCCCACGAAGTTTCGGACAACCGAGCGCGACAGCTGCGGATTGCGCGGTTTGCCGAGCACGGTGTGCTACGCAGGGATCTGGCGGCGGCGTTTGGCGTGAACCGTTCGACGGTGCAGCGGGCAGTGAACCAGCTCCGGAGGCAGGGCGAGGCCGGTTTTCTTACGCCGCGACGGAGGCGCGGGCCGAGCGCGATCGACGCCGCGACGGCGCGGGAGGCGGAGCGGCTTCTGGCCTCGGGGCTGAGCGGCCGGGCGGTTGCGCGAAAGCTGGGGATCCGGCCGAGCACGTTCAGCCTCAACCGCCGGTCGGGTGTTATCAGAGGGGGGACGCCGAACCGGGCCGTGCCGGCGCAGGCGACAGCGTCGACGGAGCCGCAGGCGACGGCAGTGCTGGAGCCGCCGGTGGTCGCGTCGACGGAGCCACAGGCGGCGGCAGCGCCGGAGCCGAGGGTGGAGCGGAGCGAACGGGACGCACGCGACCGCGAGGCGCCGATGGGTCGGGGCACCCGGGACACGGCGGGGCGGATGCTGGCGGCAACGGGACATCTGACGGAGATGCGGCCGCAGTTTGCGGAGCCGCTGTCGGCGGTTGCCGGCGGCGGCGTGCTGGCCGGGCTGCCGATGCTGCTCAAGGAGGGGCTTCTGGACCGCGCGCGGGAGTTCCTGTCGCTGCCCAAGGGATACTACGGTTTGACCACGGTTCTGCTGTTCCTGGCCTTCCTCACCCTGGCCCGGGTGCGCAATCCGGAGGCACTGCGGCACCAGGCGCCCGGGGAATGGGGCGCCATCCTGGGCCTGGACCGCTGCCCGGAGGTGAAGACGCTGCGGGGCAAGATCAAGGCGTTGGGGCGAGACGTGCAACGGGTGCGGGACTGGCAAGCTTCCCTGGCCGCGGGATGGATGGCGGAAGAACCGGACGTGTGTGCGACCCTGTCGGTGGATGGCCACGTCAAGGTGTATTCCGGCCGCAAGGGAAAATTGCCCAAGCATTACGTGGCGCGCCAGAAACTCTGCCTGCCTGCCTCCACGAGCTACTGGATCAACGCGCTCGGCGGCAAGCCGTTCCTGTGCCTGAACAAGGCGCTGGATCCGACCATGACCCACGCGCTGGAGAAGGACATCCTGCCCGCGCTGGAGAAACTGGGCATGCTGGGCCCGGATGCACCGGACCTCACCGTCCCGGACGCCGGCGAGCCCGCCCTGACGCTGGTCTTCGACCGGGAAGGCTGGAGCCCTGCCCTGTTCCGGCGCCTCGCCCGGCGCGGGGTTGCTGTGATCACCTGGCACAAGGGCTTCAAGGGGGAGGCCTGGCCGGAGGCGGACTTCCGCACCGTCACGGTGCCCATCCACGGGCCGGGAAGCACCCGCAGCGCCACCGTCCGCCTCGCCGAGAAGAGCGTGATCCTGAGCAAGGGGCCCGAAGTCCGCCAGATCCGGCGCCTGCTGGAGAATGGCCGCCAGGTGCCCCTCATCACCACCGACCCCCGCATGCCCATGGAGCGGGCCGCCAGCGCCCTGTTCTCCCGATGGTCGCAGGAGAACTTCTTCAAATACATGCGCGAGGAGTTCAATCTCGACGCGCTGGCGGTCCACGGTTTGGAAGCACAGGATCCCGACGCCCGCATCGTCAACCCGCGCTGGCGCGCAATCGACCGCAATGTCCAGCGCTTCCGGCAGCGCCTTGGCACCCTGCGCAACCGGATCGCCGACCTGTCCAGGGGAACCCCGACCCGCGAAGCCGAAGAGGCCGTCCGGCGCCTGCAGGCCCAAAGCGACGCTCTCGACGCCGAGCGTGAAGCCCTCAAGCTGCAGCGCCGCGATACACCGCGACATATCGCGGTCGCCGAACTCGACACGAACGAGGCACTCGACGCGCTCCCCGAAGGCGAGAAACTCCTCCTCGATATAATCCGCATGATCGCCTACCGCGCTGAAACCCGCATGATGCCCGCCGTTGCCCAGACCCAGGGCAAGATCCAGCGCCCCCGCCGGCACTTGCGCGCACTTCTACGGGCCGACGCCGACGTCATCCCGGAGCACGGCAACGGCATCCTCCGCGTTCGCATACTCGGCACCGCCAGCGATGCCGGCGACAACGCCATCGCAAGCCTCCTCGAAGAACTCAACCAGACACGGACCGTCTTCCCCGGTACCAACATGCACATGGTCTATGAACTACCCGGAAAAATCGCCGAGCCCCACTTCGCGGGTGCAAAAACATGACACTCTCTCGAGTTCGAGGTCAGGAAGTCTGAAGTTGGGCATCGGGCGCGTGGAATTCTCGCCCCTGCGAATGTGTACGAACGTGCATTTGAGATCTGATACCATTTCAACTAAGTCTTGACTCCTTTTGAGATTGTCGCCTTTGCACCATATGTGGGGTGCAGTCGGAGGCGCATCAGCCTATGATGTTTGATCAACAATCGACAATCATAGGAGATCAAGGATGACCATTTCCATTTCGCGCAACGACTGCACAATTGAAGAATTGCACAGATTGGCGGGCATGTGCAAGGACGTTCGGCAGTCGCGGCGATTTCGTGCGCTTGCGATGGTTCTGGACGGCGTTTGCCGAAGTGAAGTCGCGGCGGCGCAAGGAACGACGGTTCAATCGATCCGGGATTGGATTCTGCGCTTCAATGCGCATGGACCAGACGGGCTCGCCGACGACCCGCGTACGGGACGCCCGTGCCGGCTGTCAGAATCCGAGAAACGTGAGGTTGCGTTGTGGATTGAAGAGGGTCCGGATACGGAAGAGGATGGAGTGAGCCGATGGCGCCTGATCGACCTTCGAGACAAGGTGCTGCTGCGTTTCAACGAGTATTTCAGCCTTGAGGGGATCCGCCGCGTGATCCGGTCTCTGGGCTTTGTGAAAATCTCGCCGCGTCCTGTCCACCCCAAGGCGGATCCTGTGAAGCAAGAAGAGTTTTGTCGGGATTTCAATGAGTTGGTGTTGAATGTGGTACCCGAGGGCACAGAACCGGTGATGATCGATATCTGGTTCCAGGACGAGGCAAGAGCTGGGCAGAAGGGCATGCTCTCCAGGGTTTGGGCGCGCAAGGGAAGCCGCCCCCGCATCGTCCGGGACCACCGCTACAGCTACGCCTATCTCTTCGCGGCGGCCTGTCCCGAGCGTTCGGTCGCGGTTGGCCACATTTGCGACCGCGCCAATACCGTCGAAATGAACCGCCATCTTGCCGACATCTCCGATGCCGTGCCGACCGGACGCCATGCCGTGATTGTACTGGACGGAGCCGGATGGCACCGTTCAAACGACCTCGAAATACCTGCAAACATTTCGCTGCTGCGCTTGCCACCCTACAGTCCGGAACTCAATTCCATGGAGAACGTATTCGCGTTCCTGAAGGGCAACTTCCTTTCCAACCAGGTCTTCTCGCTTGCCGATGATGTGCGGTCTGCGATCGCAAACGCCTGGTACAGCTTCGTCTCAGATCCAGACCGTATCAAATCAATCACCAGCCGCGCATGGGCAGCTTGCACCGGATAAACAACCTCTAAAACTGGCCCCGGAGAAAAGGGTCAAAACTTAGTTGAAATGGTATGATTCCTCTTTCAAGCCCCGCTTTTCCACGATGATGTGGGTTTCCCGCTCGTCCTGATCCCGGCAACGAAGGATACTGAAAGCGCGATCCATACAGTCCGAAAGCGCTAGATCGTACGGGTTTGCGTCACTGAGAAAGCGGGTGTCCGGATGATCCTTCCGGATTGCAGCGGCAATTATCGTGAACTCGGCGCTATTGATCAGCTGATTCAAGTCGTTCAGGAAGCCGTCACGCTTCGTCCTGCTCTTGAGGAAATGGAACGGTCCCGTTTGCCGTCGGATCTCGCGCTCGTGCAGAACCACGATATCATGGCCAAAATACTTGAATTTGAAGCGCTGCAAACTGGGTACCACGAACTGAACGTGGTGGTCCTTTCGGAAGACGCAGAAGTTCAGTACGAACATTTGATAATCCGTGTCGATCGGGGCGAGACTGTGGTCGCCGCTCTCGTCGACGTAGAGCACGTAGTCGCTGTACGCCATGTGGAGGCGGAGGTCGGCCTTGCTTCAGACTCCGGCGGGGTCCTGAAGGCCTTGTCCATCGGCAACCATCGGACCCAAGTCGTGAAGTTCCATCAGGAGTTCAATCCGGGCAGGAGAGCCGCCCCGCCCGCGCGCGCCGCCAATGGATCGGAGCTTGAACGGGCGGAGCGCGATCCGACGAGGCGGATACGGCATAGCGATCTCTGGTGGGTTTGCCGTGAAAATACCTATATTTTCATGCCTTGGGGTGCGGAGGCGCAAGACCCGGCATGAGTGTTTGTTCCTAGACATGGCCGGCCGCTCATGACTTCGCCCACGCGATGAGCTTCTGCCGTGACCCGTGCCCGCGATGCACCGATAGTACGGATTTTGGACAGCCGAGTTCGCGCGCAAGGAGGGCAAGGGCCGCGGCGTTCGCCGCGCCCCGATCGGCCGGCGCCGTGACCCAGATGCGGTAACGCGCCGAGCCCCCTTCGCCAGCCTCCGACAGGATTCGATCCGACCGAGCGCCCGGAGTTACCCGGGCCTCAAGCAGCACGCGCTTCCGCATACCCACGCTCTGCCGCCCAAAGGCGAAGGGACTATCCCTCCA
The DNA here is from genome assembly GCA_965222665.1 of Rhodobacterales bacterium. Taxonomy (GTDB): domain Bacteria; phylum Pseudomonadota; class Alphaproteobacteria; order Rhodobacterales; family CAZPXZ01; genus CAZPXZ01. The sequence goes on along the minus strand of CBDCUM010000012.1, from coordinate 213,828 downwards.
TCTTGTCCCAGTTCTCGCCGGGCTGCATCAGGCCGATCGCGCTGCCGTCTGGCGCCTGCAATATGGCAAGCACTCCGGCCCCCGGCACCTCAAATGGTTCACGAAGCGCTGTTGCGCCACTCTCGACGGCAGTGGTGAAGGCTGCGTGGGCATCTGCGACCGCAATATAGTTGAACCAGTGCGATGGCGTGCCCTCCTGGCAATTCGTCGCCTTCATGTCCATCATCCCCGCAACCGGCCGCTTGCCGAGAAGGAAAACGGTATAGGTTCCGCCGCCGGGCATCTCTGTGTCCATCGCCGTCCAGCCATGCACCTTGCCATAGTACGCCTTCGCGGCCTCGACATCGTTGGACATGAGCTCGTTCCACAGGAAGGTTCCGGTATCGGGCATGTTGTGTCTCCATTTGCTGCAGTGCCAGAACGGCAGAGCATACTCAAGGCCGGCGCGGAGGGGCGAATCGCCTGCCGGCCTCGCACGACCGCCGCGAATGTGCCATACCGCGCCGGCCCCTGACGAACCTCCGGCAGAGGCCTTGGAGTGAAGCGCATGGTCGATCTCTACCCGGATTGCGCCACCCGCCCGCGGGTCTACGCGATTCCCGCCGGGATGCCTTTCGCCCGCGCCTTCGCTTGCGGCCTTCGAAACCGGCTTCGCCGCCTGCCGCCCGACCTTGCCCCCCGGACGCAGGTCTTCGTATCGGGCGTTGATCAGGTGTCCATCCTGCAGCGGGCCTTCCGCGATTCCTTCGCAACGGGCTTCCTTCCCTCGGCGCACAGCATGCGAAACATCGAGGCCGATCCTGCCATCGCGCTCCCGACGCCACCGGGCGCAAGCCGGCGCCATCGCTTGCTGGTGCTTTCACGGCTCGTGGCCGCCTTCCTGAAACGGCAGGGTGATCTGGCCAGCGGAGGGGAGAGCGTATTCCTTGCCGCCCGGCTTGGCGCGCTTCTGGACGACCTGCATGCGGAGGGCGTCGATGCCGCCGCGCTTCTCACTGCGGCGCCTCCGGATCTCGCAACCCACTGGGAGAGCGCTTCACGGTTCCTGGCGCTGATCGGCGAGACCTGGCCGGCTTACCTTCATTCGCAGGGCCGCGACGATCCGACGAAATGCCGGTCCCTGGCGGTCGAAGCAATCCTGCAGCAATGGCAGGCCCGGCCACCGCGACACCCCGTGCTGGTTGCCGGGTCAACGGCGACCGACGCCACTTCCCGCCGTTTCGTAGCGGCCGTCGCCAATCTCCCGCATGGCGCCATCGTTCTCCCGGGGCTGGACAAGGAACTGGATGACGACGCCTGGAATTCGGTTGCCGATCCGGAGGAACCCGCGCCCGGACACCCCCAATACTCCATGCGGCGACTGCTCGACGCGCTCGAATTCGACCGTGGCGCCGTCGGGCCCTGGCTGCCGGACCCGCCTCCCCGGCCGGCCCGCACGCGATTCCTCGCACAAGCGCTTCGACCCGCGCCCGTTACCGAGGCCTGGCGCAGGGAGGCAGAGGAGTACGACGCCATCGCAATGGAGGCGATGCGCGGGGTTGAACTCATCGAGGCAGCAAGCGCCGACGAGGAAGCCGCGGCCATAGCGGTTGCATTGCGCGAGGCGGCCGACACGCCCGGCCTTCGGGCCGCGTTTGTCACGGAAGACAACGAACTCCGGCAGCGGGTAATGGCGAAGTGCGAGCGCTGGTCCTTGCGGCCCGACGACCGTCGCGGCACCAGCCTGGCGGCAACGCCGTACGGCCGGTTCGCGCTCGAGACCGCCCGGGTGGCGCTGGGCCCGCCCGATCTCGCCACGCTGTTCGGCCTTCTCAAGGACTTGCATGTCCGCGCAGGCAGCCAGCGCGAAGCGCATGAGCGCTGCGCATCGCTTGCCGAGCGGATCCTCCGCGGAACAAGCGCCCAACTCCCGGGAATTGACGGAGTGCGGGAAGCGGTGCAGCTCTGGGCCGGCTACGGCGAAACTCGCACGGCCCTCGCCGCCGAACTGGTCGGATGGCTTGCCGATATCGAAGAGGAATGGGCACCGCTCGCTGAATTCGGAAGCCGTGAGGCGGCGCCCTTCCAGGACCTGCTCGGGGCGCACCTGCAGGTTCTCGACCGTCTGGAGGCTGCGCCGGCTCCTTCGCCGAGCCGGGCTGCGGTCCGAAGGGAGTTCGAGGCGCTCTGGGAGGAGGCCCCCGCCATGGGGGACGTGGTCCCGGCCGAGTATCCGGTGCTCGTTGCGGAACTCCTGATCCAGAGCCAGGGCGGCTTTGTGCCGCCGGGAGGCCACCCGCGGATTTCCATCGAGAGCACCCTTTCGGCGCGGTTCGACCCACCGGACCTCATCGTGTTCGGCGGCCTGAACGAAGACATAGCGCCCGGCGGCCGGGGGGAGGATCCCTGGCTCAACCGGACCATGCGCGAAAGTCTGGGATTGCCGCCGCCGGAGCGTGCCATCGGCACGCTCGCCCATGATGCGGCAGAACTCTTCGCCGCAGATCGCGTTGTGCTCTCCAGGGCTGCGCGGACGGCCGGCGAGGCACGGGTTGCGAGCCGCTGGCTTCTCCGGCTCGTGAATCTGCTCCAGGGGACCGGGCCCCGGGGCGAGGCTGCGTTGCAGGAAATGCGGACCCGTGGCGGCAGACGGCTTGCGCTCGCCCGCTCGCTCGAGCGACCCGCAGGCCGGCCCCGCCCCGCCCCGTCACCGAACCCCCGGCCACCGGTCCACGCGCGGCCCCGGCGGCTGTCCGCGACCCAGATCGAGCGCCTTTTGAAGGATCCGTACTCGATCTACGCAGAGAAAATCCTCGCGCTACGGCCGCTCGAGCCTCTGGGCGCAACTCCCGATGCCCGGCTCCGCGGCATGTTCGCGCACCAGGTGCTGGCCCGCTACCTCCAGGACGGCGATGCCTTGCCCAGGGGCGCGGCTGCACTGCAGGAGCGCCTGCTGTCGACCCTCGAGGACGAAGCAGAGGCGCTCTCGGCCCATGGATGGCCTGAACGCTGGCCGTGGCTGCCGGATCTCTGGAAGGAAGGCATGGCGGCCGTATCACGGTGGCTGGCGGAGCACGACAGCGCCCGCTTTGCGGTTGGGTGGCGGCCGCAGGCCCTCGAGGCAACCGGAAGTCTCGTTCTGGAGGCTCCGTCCGGCCCCTTTGAAATTGTCGCGCGCGCGGATCGGGTCGACATCCGGAGCGACGGCGGCGGCACCGCCTGCCGCCTCTTCGACTACAAGATCGGCGGCCCACCCCACCTGGAAAGGGAGATCGGCACCTATTTGTGGGATGGACCAGCGGCCGACGGGCACGGCTGGGCATGGCAACTCGGAATTGCGGCGTTGATCGCACGGGAGGGCGGATTCCAGGGTCTTGCACCCGTGCAAATCGAAGGGGCGGAATACATCGGACTGCGCGGGCCGGAACCCGGCGAGGGAGAGACCGCGGACGCGTTCGAGAAGCATGGGGGTCCCGAGCAAGGCTTGCAGGCACTCCGCGACTCGCTGGAGGAATTGATCAGCGCGTATGACGACCCGGACACGCCTTACGGGGCGTGGACTCTGCCGGACGCGCGCAAACAGCGCTGGGCAAACCCCTACGACCATCTTTCCCGATTTGCGGAGTGGGCCGCCTCCGGTACCGATGATGACGGAGAGGGCGATGGCTGACCGGCTGACCCGGGAACAGGCCGCGGCGGTCCGCCCGTCCCGCTCGGCCTGGATCTCCGCGAATGCGGGGTCGGGCAAGACCCGCGTGCTGACCGCCCGCGTGGCGCGCTGCCTGCTGGAAGGCGTTCGGCCCGACCGGATCCTTTGCCTTACCTACACCAGAGCCGCGGCAGGCGAAATGAAAACACGGCTCTTCGCAACCCTTGGCGGGTGGGCCATGTGCCCGGATGAGACCTTGCGGGCGGATCTCGCGGGGCTGCTCGAACCTGACGAAAAGAGGGTCTTCGATGACCGGAGCCTCGCCAACGCCCGCAGGCTGTTCGCCCGGGCTCTCGAGTATCCGGGCGGCCTGAAGATTCAGACCATCCACAGCTTCGGCCTTTCGCTTCTGCGCCGCTTCCCGCGCGAGGCCGGCCTCAGCCCGGGCGTGGCCATTCTGGACGAACGGCGCATGGAAGCGCTGGTGTCCCGCGCCTTCGAAGATACCCTCCGGGAGGCGCGGGACGATGGCGGAAGACTTGGCGCGGCCTACCGAACGCTCGTGGCAGGAGGCCGCACCAGTTCGCTCGAAGCGCTGCGCAGTGCAATCCTGCAGCACCGCTCCACGTACCAGACCTTCGCTGCGCGGCACGACAGCGATTCGCAGGCCGCGGCCTTCCACAGATTTCTGGGAGACGAGAATGGCGCCGCCGAGGCCGAGGCGCTCGCGGCGTTGGCCGGGCTGCATGTGCAGGCGGATGCTCTCGAGCAAGTGGTCGAAATCGTGCGGAGCATCGGAAAGACGCAGGAACTCAAGCGGGTTCCGCGTCTCTACGATGCAGTCGAGGCGATCCGGTCCGGCGACGAGGAACAGACGGTCCGCCACCTTCGCAAGGGCCTCCTGAACAAGGACGGCTCCCTTCCGCAGAGGCCCTTTACAAAGGCCGTCAGCGAAGTGATGGAATCCAGGGGCCTGTGGGCATGCATCACGGCCCTCTGGCAGGCGCTGGACACGATCGAGCAATCCCGTCGAATCGCGACCGTGGCCAGTGCGAGCATTGCCGCGGCACACGTCGCCACGGCCTTTCTCGACCGGTACGTCAACGCCAAGCGCGCGGAAGCCGGACTCGATTACGAGGACGTGATCGAGCATGTCTCCGCGCTTCTCCACCGGAGCGAGGCGCGCGAGTGGATCCGGTACCGGCTCGACGGCGGGATCGACCACATCCTGGTCGACGAAGCGCAGGACACGAGCCCGGCACAGTGGGAGGCACTCAAACGGCTCGCGGAGGAATTCTTCGCGGGGGACAGCGCCCAGGACCGGCGGCGGACCATGTTTGCCGTCGGCGACGAGAAGCAGTCGATCTTCTCCTTCCAGGGTGCGGCACCGGAAGAGTTCTCCTCTTCCCGATCCTGGTTCGAAGGTCGGATGGCGGAGCAGGGCGAGCCGCTCTACGCGGGCTCCCTTCAGACCTCCTTCCGCTCCTCCCCCGCGGTGCTGGAGTTCGTGGATGCCGTGTTCCACCCCGACAGCTACAGCGAAGGGGAAGAGGGAGGTCCCATCGATACCGGCGGCAGCCTGCAGGAGCATTGGGCAAGCAGCCTGATCGGCTTCGACCACCCGCTCTTGCACCAGTCCTTTCACGAGGGCAGGCCCGGCCGGGTCGAAGTCTGGAACCTGTTCGATCCGAATGATCCGACACTGGACCCGTCAGACCAGGGAGTGCAGATCCCGCCGCAAAAGCTTGTCGCCCGCAGGGTCGCCGAGAGGATTTCCTCCTGGATCGAGGATTCCGTTGCCCTGCCCGGGTCAGGTCGGGTCATCGAGCCCCGCGACATCATGGTTCTCGTGCAGCGCCGCGGCGTGTTCACGGACGAGCTCGTGCGCTGCCTGCGCCTCAACGGGATCGCGGTTGCCGGCGCGGACCGAATTGGCCTCGCCGGTCATATCGCGGTGCAGGATCTTCTCGCCCTCATCGCGTTCGCGCTCCTCCCGACGGACGACTACACCGTTGCCGTGCTGCTCCGCTCCCCGTTCTGCGACCTGCCGGAGGAAGACCTGTTCGAACTCGCCTGGAACCGGGGCAGGCAGAGCCTGTTCGCTCGCCTTGAGGCAGCAGCGGGGCTGGAATCCGGGCGTTTCCGAGCGGCCTTCTCCTTCCTCGCGGACATGCGCGCGGCTGCTGCGGATCGCGGCCCCTATGAATTCCTGGAGCGGGCCCTCGCCTTCCATGGCGGCAGGCGAAAGCTGCTGGAGCGGCTCGGCGAGGACGCCATCGAGCCGATCGACGCGCTCCTTGCCGAAGCGATCTCCTTCCAGAACAACGAGCGCGGTTCCCTGGAAGAGTTCCTCTGGCGGATGCGGAGCAGCGAAACCTACGTGAAGGCCGATGCGACATCCGGCCCGGCGGCGGTGCGCATCATGACCATTCACGGAGCGAAGGGTCTCGAGGCTCCTGTGGTGATCGTTCCCGACGCCAACCGGCTGCCCAACTTCGCAGCCCGTGAGCGGGCCTTCGCCGGCGAAGACGCGGAGGGCTGCCCGATCCCACTCTTCGTACCTCGCTCGGGGGACGATACACCCGAGACGGCAGCGCTACGGGCCGAACGCCAGCGACGGGAACTGGAGGAGAGCTACAGGCTCTTCTACGTGGCGCTGACCCGCGCGGAGGAATGGCTGATCGTCTGCGGCTCAAAGTGGCGCCGGAAGTCGGCGGGCGCCACCAGCGGCAGGGGTGCAAGCCGGAAGTGCTGGCACTTCCGCGCCGAGGCCGCGGCCACGCGTATCGGCAGGGCGATCGACGGGGGGGAGGACCGGCAACGTCTCGGCGCGGGCTTTCCCGGGCAGCTTGTGGAGCGGGGCGGGAAAGTCCGGCCAGAGACTACCGAAAGCGGCATCGCTCGCCAGGAGCCGGTCGAGGTACCTGACTGGGCGGCAGCCCCTGTGGCGGCGGAGGAATCGGTCACCACGTGGACGGCCGCCTCCAGCCTTGGCCAGAACCTGATCCCGCCGGAGTCGGAAGAAAGCCGATCGCCATCCGTGAGCCTGGATTCCCGGACGGCGCTTCAGCGCGGAACCCTGACCCACCTCCTGCTGGAACGGCTCGCCGGGCTCCCGGCCGACGGTCGGCGGGAAACGCTCGGCCGCGGTCTTGCCGAGAGATTCGGAGAATTGCTGTCGGAAGCGGATCGTGAAACCGTGCTCGGGCAAGTGGTTCAAATCCTTGACAGCCCGGAACTCGGGCCCCTGTTCCGCGCCGAGGGTCTGGCGGAGGCCTGGATCGCGCTTCGGACGCCCGGCAACGCAAACGACGTGTGGGGACGGATTGATCGGCTTGTACTCGAGGAGGACCGCGCGCTGATCGTGGACTTCAAGGGCGACCCGGTGCCGCCGAAAGACCCTGAAACGACCGGGAGGACCTATCTCGCGCAACTCGGGGCCTACCGCCGCGCCTTGACCGAAGTCTACCCGGACCGATCGGTGGCCGCTGCGATCCTCTGGACCAGCGCCGCGCCGCCGCGCCTCATGCCGATCCCGGACATGCTGGTCGATGCGGCATTCGCAGACGCGATGTCTGCGGCGGAGCCGCCCGGCGCCGAACGGTGACCCGCCCACCCGTTTCCCCCCGGCGTGGCAGGGCAAGACGGGCAAGCGGCGGCCGCCTGCCGGAAGCCGTAGCCCCAGGCGCAAAACGAGCGCCAGCAGCCAAGGAGAATCCCTGTTGAACGATGATTCAATTCAGACCGAGCCCGTCTCGGTCGAATTCTGGCGGTTTGCGGATGACGGCGCGATTCCCAACAACGCGGCGCTGCCGCTTCTCGTCTACCGGCAGGCGGTCATTCTTCCGGAGCGGGATCCCGCCTGCCGTTTCGAATCCGTCTTCACCGCGAATGGCTGGCCTGCCGCCTGGCGCTACGGAATTTTCCCATTCCACCACTATCACAGCACCGCGCATGAAGCGCTCGGGGTCTATTGCGGCAGTGCCACCGTCCTCTTCGGAGGCGAGTCAGGCGCCACGGTCCGGGTGTGCGCAGGCGACACCATCATCATTCCGGCGGGGGTCGGCCACAAGGCGCTCGAGGCGAGCCGGGATCTCGGCGTCGTCGGAGCCTATCCGTCCGGGACGGAACCCGATCTCCTCCGCGGAAATCCGGAGGATCGGCCCGGCTCACTGGAATCGATCGCGCAAGTTGCGCTACCGGACCAGGACCCCGTCTACGGCACCGGAGGACCACTGATGCAATACTGGACACCGTAAGCCGCTGCCTGTTCGCCAACCGACGGAAAGGCCGACAACGTCACGGCCTGAATCCGCTCCGCGGCAAGCCCTGGTTCCGCAACAGCATCGCCAGCCCGCAAGAGACCTGGGCTGCGCAGCCGGAAACCCGCCGTCGGACCGAACAGCCTGACGTCCACCGAATCCGGGAACGGGCGGAACGCTTTCTCCTGTCGGACGTCCGCGCTGGTCCGCGCAGACCCTCGTGATCGCGCCCGAAAGACATCTAGCAACCTGTGGAAAACCTTGGGATAACTTGCTGGGATCCCGGTAGCCAGGCTGCAACTCCGCAGCCGGAAGGCGGGGGGACCGCCCGGCGCAAGCACCGCCGCTCCGGAGCGAAGCAAGATCGAATTCGTTGTTCGGCATCCACCCCTGCCGCGCAGTTGCCGCCGTGCCAGCCTGATCCGCCGCCACGCCAGCGCCTGGGACCGCGGACAATTCGGCCTTCGGTGGCCTTCGGACCGCTGCGGAGCAACTCTTTCCGGCGGGAAACGTTCCGCTCGTGAAGTAGACACGGAAATCGTCTACCAGTACGCTGCGCCGCCCGGGGAGGAGCATCCGTAAGGAACTGCTTTCGGTTGTACCCTGGCGCGAAATGGTCCCCGTTCTCCGTTTGACCGTGCCCGGCTGCGTGTTGCGCTGAGCAGGCCTGGCGCTGGAGCCAAGGACACGCCGGGTTTGCGCGGGACGGCCCAACCTGGGGCGGGCAGGCATCCATCATGCTGGATCCGGCAACGGTCGCGGTGACAATCTCGGCCGTCTTCGTCATTTCGTTCATGAAGGGGGCTTTCGGCGGCGGCTTCGCGGCCATTGGCATCCCGCTCCTTGCCCTCGTGATGGATCCTCTAGCGGCGGGCGCGCTCCTCGCTCCGCTCTTCGTGGCAGTGGATCTCTGCGCCAAGCAGTTCTGGAAACCGGCGATGTGGTCGAAGCCGGACCTGGTCGTGCTCCTGCCGGGGCTGGTCGCCGGCATCGGACTGGGCACCCTGCTCCTCGGCGTGCTTGATGGCCGCGTGATCGCAATCCTGGTGGCCCTGATTACCCTGGCCTACGCTGGTTTGTGGTTCCGGCGCGGCGGCGCGGTTGTCGTTCGGCAGCGCTCCCTGCCAAAGGGTCTGGCGGCGGGAATCGGTTCGGAAATCGCTACCATGGTCGCCCATGCCGGCGGTCCGCCCCTCGCGATCCACTGTCGTTCACGCCGCACGGCAATCACCGTCATGCCGTGCCGCTGCACTCACGGCAACTCGCGCTTCAGAAGCCGGCCATCGCCCGGCCGGCCATGAAGCACGCGGTCCCTGACAATGATCTTCCCACGCGACATGGTCATGACGGGCCATCCGGTCAGCTCGATCCCCTCGTAGAGGCTGAAGTCGCCATTGGAGTGGAGATCATCGTTCCGCACCACCTTCTTCATGGTCGGATCGACGAGGACAAGATCAGCATCCAGCCCGACCCTGATCGCGCCCTTGTCGCGAAGCCCGAGACGTTTGGCCGGTGTGCAGGACATCAGTTCGACGAGCCGCTCGATACTGATCCGGCCGCGGTTTACGCCCTCCGAAAGCATCAGCGGCAGAAGGATCTCGGTGCCGCCGATGCCCGTAGGAATGGCGCATTCGACGCCGTTCGGGGTCCCTGCCGGGTCGGCATAGAATCGCATGTCCCTGGTCTTCTGCGACGTGAGATAGGGACTGTGGTCCGATCCCATCCAGTCGATCGATCCGTCGCGGATCCCCTCCCACAAGGCCGCGATGTCTTCGTCGGTCCGGTACGGTGGCCCCATAACAAATTGCGCGGCTCGGACAGGATCCAGTTTGAGGACGTCCTCGGTGAAGGTCAGGTAATGGGGTACGCCTTCGAGATAGAGTTGCGCACCCTGGTTCCTGGCGTGCTTCGCCGCTTCCAGTCCCTTGCGGCTTGACACATGCACGGCGTAGGCCTGCGCTCCGGTCTCGCGGGCGAGTATGCCGACATTGCTGATCGCGATCTCCTCCGCAAAATCGGGACGCGCAAGGGCATAGCAATAAAGGTCCTCCCGTCCTGCGGAAACGTACTTCTGCTTGAGGTGCTCGATAATCTGATCGTCTTCGCAGTGGACGGCAGCGATGCCGTTGTTGGCGCGAACGACGCGAAAGGCTTCATACAGAAAGCCGAGATCGACACGGATGTGCCAGTTTGGATAGGTCAGGAAGAACTTGAATGACGGGATGCCCATCGCCACCAGTTCGGGGATTTCAGCTAGCGTCTCCATCGAAGGATTGGTAAGCCCCGCATGGAAGGAGAAATCGATTACCGCCTTCCTGGAAGCGTCCTCAAGGCCCCGGACGACCGCCGCGACGGCCGTCGCCCCTTTACCTCGCTCCTGTATCCGCATGTCGAGGACGCTGGTGACTCCGCCGAAGGCCGCCGCGACCGTGCCCGCGTCATAGCCATCCGCCCAGGGCGCAAGACCACCCCCCTGCTCGTCATCTCGCAGTTCCGGCTGGAGATGCAGATGCGTGTCGATGACACCGGGGATCAGCCACTTTCCAGACCCGTCGACGACTGTCTTGCCCGCAATTGGCGCGAACTCGATGGCCGCGATCTTCTCGCCTACGACGCCGACATTGGCGCGGCATGCCCGGTGCGGCGTGACGACCGTCGCTCCCGCAATGACCACATCGAACATGTTCACGGTTTCCATTGACGCCAGCCGGATGGGCGTTCCATTCGCCTGCCGGCCCTCAGGCGAAACAAAAGGGCCGCGTCTACGGTTGGCGCATTCCAAGGGAATCCAACTCTGGAACCAACCGGCGGTGGAGGCAATGCTCCACCGCCGCAGGTCTGCCCGTTAGAGGCAACCATACTTATCGATGTACATTTCAAGTACCTGGGGCGCTGTAACGATTTCCTCCGGTGAAACCGGCTCCGTGTACCGGCCCTGTCGAACATATGAATTCATCACCGCATCGAAAGCTGCTCTCCAGTAGCGGTCGCCGCTTGACTCGAAGAAGAATTCCTTCGCCTCGCAGGCATCGTTCGGGAAGAACTCAATGACTTGCCAGGCCCCTTTCAGATCATCAACGGTCATGCCCTGGTGGTGGATCTTGTTCACCTCTTCCGCAATGATGGTGAAGGCCTCATCGGGGTTGTTCTCGGCAAGGTCCATGCCCCGGTACCAGCCGCGCATGAAACCGAGAACGGCGTCAGGATGCTCGGCCATGTAGGAGTCAGTAACAGCCCAGCCGACCAGTTCCGCCGCTGCCGGCGGCAGTACGCCGGCGCTCACGAGAACGATGTATCCGTCCTTCAGCGACCGCTGCCGTTGTGGAATGCCCGCCATGAAGAAATCGCACCTGTCAGCGTAGAACGCCTGAAGCGCCTCGTCAGCGTCAAGGTCGATGATCGACACGTCGTCGAGCGTCAGCCCTGCAGCGCTCAGGGCCGTTTCGATAAACGTCGTCGAACCGCCGGTTGTGGGATAGCACGCGGTCCTTCCTTTGGCCTGCGCCATGGCATCGCGAAGCGCGGCATCCTTGTCGCCACCGTTCTCCGCAAGGATGTCATCGTAGGACTTGAACTCCGCAGGGTCGGCGATAAAGCCGAATCCCTCGAAGCTGAAAGCCAGGAAAGCCAGCTTGGCATCCGGATAGATCTGATAGACGGCGAGGCGCGAATCGGGGGTCGACGACCCCATGTCGATCGAGCCCCCGGCCATGGCTTCATTGATGTTGTCGTACCACGGGAGATTGATGATCTCGACCTCGACCCCCTCCTCGGCAAACCAGCCGTTCCGCTGTGCGATGTGAATTGAGAGATAGTCCTGATATGGCATGGCGCCAACGCGCAGCTTCGTCATCTCCTGGGCACTTGCGGACACCACGATCAGCATCGTGCCGATGCATGCCGCGGCGCCGAATTGCCAGAGCTGCGCCCATGGACTGCGATTACGAATTCTTTCGCCGATTTTCATGATTTTCCTCCTGTTGTTGGGAATTGTTGTTTGTCTTGGCCCTCCTCTGGTCAATACTTTCGGCAAATGGCTACCACGAAGCAGTCTGCGGCGACCAACGCAGCACGCGTTTGCCGATCATTCTGAGGATCCTGTCCAAGCCGAGGGACAGGAGACCAATGACGACAATGCCGGCTACGATTACTGGCGTATCGAGATACCGTCGCGCCTGCATGATCATGAAGCCAAGACCGGTCTGAGCTCCCATGAACTCGGCAGCTATGGTGAGGGTGAAGGAAAGTGCCAAAGCAACGCGCAGCCCGGAGAAGATAGCGGGAAGGATCGCTGGGATGATGATCGTGCGGTAGATATAACCCTTGGTTGCCCCAAGAGAGCGCGCCGCCTGGACGTAGACCGGGTTGACGTGTTGAATGGCCTCGAGGGTCGTGACCAGCAGGATCATCAGACAACCGGTTGCCACCAGAAACACCTTCCCGAAATCGCCTATGCCAAACCAAATGATGATGAAGGGCATCATGGCGATCGGCGGCACCGGGCGGAGAATCTCAACGATCGGGTCCGAAATGCGGCCAAGTACCGGGTTCATGTGAAGTGAGACTCCGTTCAGCGCGCCGAGAAAAGACCCGATCAGGAAACCGGCAAGCACCCGGGCGGTTGTGGCCAATGAATACTCGATGACAGTCATCGGCCGCGACGTGATGATCGAAAGGACAGACTCGGGCGACGGAAAAATCAATGGTCGAATGATCGTGTGCGTAAGTGCGAACCAGACGACGAGGAGGCCGATAATGGACATGACCTCAAGCGGCATAGATTGCGCACGCGGCTTCCGCGGCTTCCGTGTCTCCGCATCGACCTCAACAATTTCGACCTGTTTTTCCATGCTCAGGCGGCCACCGGAGATCCTGCTGGGCCGGAGCGCAATGGAACTGGCTCTCGATCAGCTGAGGATATGGCCATGGACGCGCGCTCGGAGGTCCTGGAATTCGGGAGACATTCTTAGGCGACTCTCTCTCGGACGTGGAAAGGGCGTAGTGAACATCTCGGCAATGCGCCCCGGGTTCGCCTGCATGACCGCAACCCGGTCGCCGAGGAACAGTGCTTCCTCGATGTCGTGGGTGACGAAGAGCACTGTCAACCGGTGCTTCTCGAGGAGCGACAGCAGATCCTCCTGCATCTGCTCCTTCGTGATTACATCGAGCGACCCGAACGACTCGTCCATCAAGAGCACTTCCGGCCGATTGGCATAGGCACGGGCAAGATCGACTCGTTTTTTCATACCGCCGGACAACTGCTTGGGGTAGAACGAGGCGTAGTCTGTCAAGCCGGTGATCTCGAGAAAGTAGTCAGAGGTTTCGCGGCGTTCCTCCGCCGGGATTCCTCTAGCGGCCAACCCGTATTCGACATTCTTTCTGACCGTCATCCAGGGAAAGACGGCGTCCTCCTGAAATACGACCGCACGCTCTGGCGCCGGCGCGATGACCGGCTTGGAATCCATCGTGACCAAGCCGCTGTCAGGCGGAATTAGGCCTGCCAGTATTTTCAGCACAGTCGATTTGCCGCAGCCCGACGGCCCAAGGAGACAGAGGATATCTTCTTGAAAAAGATCGAGATCAATATGCGAAAAGATCTCTAAGCGGTTGCCGTCTGTGGTGAAGCTCTTGCTCAGCCCGCGTGCTCTTATCTTTGGCGCTCGCCCCGCCTGGTCCGGAAGCTCGAAGGTCGTCAGGGAGTGGATCTGGCGCCCTGACATGCTTCACATCTCCCAACGATCAACAAACTGAAGAGTGAATTCAACGTTGTATCTCTACCGAGTCTCATGATACGCCCACTGGAGTTTGAAACGCAACACCGGATATCCTGTTGTCGGTTCGCAGATTCTTGTGTCATTCATCAAGATAATGTGAGTTGGCGAAGTGACGGCGACAATCTCCGAGACGGGACAAGGGAGATTACCCGATGGCCGACGGGTACAATGCTTGGTCTGCGGAGGACGCTCAGTTCGTGTTACGCCAGGCTGCGGCTGATGCCGGCTCCGCGGCGCAATCCGCTGCCAACGACGCCCAATCCCGTCAAGACCCCCTGCGATCCCCCCCCGACTTCCATCGCCGCCACTCGCGGACCCATTTACTCGCAGATATTCGTCGATGCCGATATCGGCATGACGGGGATGTCCCGCCGGATCGTGGTCAACGACTTGTCGTGGTCGTAGTGCGAGATGCTCTTCCCCGACATGCAATAGGCCGGGAAGCGTTTCTTGACTGCGGCGTTGTAGTACAACGCGAGCATGGCAAGGATCCTGTCCAGCAGGCGGTGCCCCGACGCGGAGAGCTCTGTGGCGTGCCGGACGGTCAGTACGGCCACGGAGCACTCCTTCGAATGCGCCCCGCGGGAGCCTGTCGGCGCGAGAGGACCGCCGCCTTCGGTGTCAGCGGACCAGCTCCAGGGAGGAGTAGAATCGATACTGCACCGTGTGGAATCGAAGTGTCGGATGCGTCTTCCCGCCCCGCAAGGTCCCCGTTCCCGTACTCCGTTGCAGCAGCATCGGCATTCAAGGGAAGGGACGTTGGCGGGCCGTGGCGGGATCCAGAAGACCCCGGTGTAGGCTCCCTTTCCGTTCCGGAAGGGGAGCCGCCGGTTCGGGCCCGCGATGCTTCGCATGGGGCAGACCGCGCCCGACAATCATCCGTCCGCAAGAGAGCCGGGCAGGTTCCGCCCGGACGTGCTGCAGTTCTCGGAGGCGGAACCGACAGGGTCGGACCGCCGGCTCAAACGTCGGCGCGACCAGCCGCTGCGCGGCGAGCGGCCGAATACGACAATCCGCATCTGCTTGCGTGAATCAGGTCGGAAACTGGAAACTGAGCCATCCGTCATCGCTACCATGGGAACGCATATCGTGCCTGCTGACTTGCGGTTGCGGAATTGTTCCGGAAGCCCCCTCAGGTCCGACACCAAGCACTCTCATGCTGGGTCTCATGCCTCCGCACACCAATGCAAGAAAATGTGGGAACTTTCTCGGCAAGTCCACCGTCAAAGTTGCGCGACCTTCGACGGGGCGGGCCAAGAACCGGCGAACCGTTCCTGACTGTCCGTTCACCGCCCGATGGCGTAGGCCTGCATCAGCCTAGGCGTCGCGGCCGCACGCAGGATTCCGTCAGGCGCACGTGAGGCCGCCGTCAACCGGCCCGCCGACCAGGGCGGTGCAACCTCCAGGTCATGGCCGCGCCCGCGCAGATCCTCGATTGCACTGCCGGGGAACCGGGATTCGACCAGCAGATGGCCCGGCCGGATTCCGCGTGGATAGAAGCTCGACTGAAGATCGGCGGTGTGAAAGAGCGGGCTGTCGATCGCTTCCTGCAAGTTCATCCCGTGATGGAGAATGCGCAACAGGAAGACGAGCTGCCACTGATCCTGCTGATCGCCTCCCGGAGTGCCAAAGGCGAGCCGGGTACCGTCCGAGAGCCGCGCCATGGAGGGCGAGAGCGTCGTTCGAGGCCGGCGTCCCGGGGCCAGCGAGGTCGGCAGCCCCTCGTCCAGCCAGAACATCTGCGCGCGCGTGTTGAGCGGCACGCCGAGGCCCGGCACGACCGGGTTGGACTTGAGCCAGCCGCCGGACGGCGTCGCCGAGATCGCGTTGCCCCATTGGTCGATCACGTCGATATGGACGGTGTCGCGCCAGCCAATTGTCAGATGCGCCATCGTCGGTTCTCCGACACCCACACCGGATGCGTCCTCCGGGGTTCGGGTGCTGCGTGCGAGGAAGGCATCGGCAAGATGGGCAAGGCCAGGAATCCGTCCAGGATCCGGTTCGATGGACGCCTGCCCGGTGATCCGGGCGCGCCGTTCACGTCCGTAGGCCTCCGACAGCAGGGTCTCGATTGGGACCCCGGACACTGCCGGATCGCCATAATATGCCTCCCGGTCAGCGAACGCGCGCTTGAGCGCCTCCACGACAAGGTGAACGAAGGCACCGCCGTCGCTCGGCAAGGCCGCCAGATCGTCGCCGGCCAGCATCTGGAGGCATTGAAGCAGTACCGGGCCTTGAGTCCACGCCCCGCATTTCCAGACGGCATGACCCTGATGGCACGCGGCGAGCGGGGCCTCGCAACTCGCGCGCCAGTTGGCCATGTCGTCGGCCGCGAGAACCCCCTTGCGCCGCTGTCCCGTCGCATCGAGAACACAGGCGTGGCGGATGAACTCGTCGATCGCATCTGCCACGAAGCCCACATAGTAGGCGCGCCGCGCGGCCTCGATCTGCGCCTCTCTCCCCGATACGGTTTCGGCCTCGTCGAGGAGCCGCCGCCAGAACGCGGCCAGGACAGGATTGCGGAACAGGCTTCCCGGCTGCGGCGGATCCCCTCCAGGGAGCCAGACGGGCGCAGATGTGGGCCACTCCGTCCGGAAGACTTCGGCAAGTTCGGCAATTTCTTGCGCGGCGCGGGGGAGTATCGGATGACCCGCCTCGGCATAGTGAATCGCCGGTTCAAGCACGTCGCGCAAGCGGAGGCGGCCATGGTCGCGGAGAAGGAGCATCCACGCGCCGAAGGCGCCGGGCACAACGGCCGCCAGGTGGCCGGAACCGGGCACCAGCGTCAGGCCCTCGGACCGATAATGGGAGATCGTGGCCGCCGACGGGGCCGTCCCCTGGCCGCAGACGACCGTCGGGGCGTCATCGCAGGCAGGCCAGACAAGTGCCGGCATCTCTCCCAGCGGACCGTTCAGGTGCGGCTCGACCACGTTCAGGACAAATCCCGCCGCTGCCGCGGCATCCGACGCCGTCCCGCCCGCTTCCAGAAGCCTCATCCCCACCGCCGAGGCGATCCAGTGGGTCGTCGCGACCATACCGAAAGTGCCCTGAAGCTCGGGCCGCGTCGTGAACATCATCGAGTCTCCCCCCTACCGCTCTTTCCGACCAAACCTCCTTGACCTCCGGTGAACCCGCCGAGGCGGCAGGCTCTCCGGGCGCCTGTGGCGACCGGCATGGCCCACCCACGAGGATAGGCGATGGAGAAGCCGAGGTTACCCCGAGTGTCATGCCGAGGTCGATCCATTCCGCCTCCCCCCGGCTCGATGGCCGGAATCAAGAGACAGGTCCGGCGTGGCCAAACCGTGTGACCGGATCCAGGATCTCGACAACGCCCTTCTCGGCAATGCGGCGGAACTCCGCCGTCGTCCCGTCGAAAGGAACGGACCCGGTCCCATTCCGGTCAATTCCTGAATCGGCCCGGGGGCCGGGCGGAATTTGACGGACAGTTCCGATGCGCGGCTCCAATGGCGACCCTCGGGACCGAGGAACGACACGAGAGATGCGCTGCCTCCCTTCCAGCCGGGGGCACCGCGGCGGCCGCGACAGGTTCATGGCACGGCAAGCTCGCATTCGTCGAGCGGGTGGAACTGGCGAGCGATAGGTCGCGGCGGATCATCGGTTGTGTGCCGCGAGGGCGGGGCCTGCGCCGGCAGGATGCGCGGCTTCCCGGCAGAGGGCCTGGGCTCGGCCGACCAGCCGCGCAATCAACGCCCCGTCCAGATTTCGGGATTGACCCTGTGGATCGGGGCCCCGTTCGCATGCCCGCGAGACCGCTCGTAGACATGGGACTCGGGACCGCCTCCCCGTCGCTGTTCAAGGTGTGCCTCGGGCGAGACACCCGGGCGCCATGCGGCCCGCAAAATCCGGGCGTCGGGGACCGGCGCGACTGCACAGCGAGGCGATTGGGCTGCCAACCTCCATGATCCGTGAAATGGATACGATGGAGCCTCGGCACTATCGTATATAATTTCCAGATTCAGACTTCCTGACCTCGTGCGCTAATTGAAGGCGGGCTTGGCGATCGTTTTGCTCGTGATTTCCAGCAGTTAGGAGACATTTGAGGGGTTGACCGATCTACGGAGAGTGGCTATAATACTGTGCACCCGATATCGACCGTGGAGACTCCCTTGAACACGCTTCCGATGCCTCCTGCCGAGGCGATCCAGATCGGCGAATCCTGCTTTTCGCACGCGGTCGAGGACGGCCGGCGGGTCTACTTCAGCAACCTGGCGCCGTTCGATTCCCACGAAGTTTCGGACAACCGAGCGCGACAGCTGCGGATTGCGCGGTTTGCCGAGCACGGTGTGCTACGCAGGGATCTGGCGGCGGCGTTTGGCGTGAACCGTTCGACGGTGCAGCGGGCAGTGAACCAGCTCCGGAGGCAGGGCGAGGCCGGTTTTCTTACGCCGCGACGGAGGCGCGGGCCGAGCGCGATCGACGCCGCGACGGCGCGGGAGGCGGAGCGGCTTCTGGCCTCGGGGCTGAGCGGCCGGGCGGTTGCGCGAAAGCTGGGGATCCGGCCGAGCACGTTCAGCCTCAACCGCCGGTCGGGTGTTATCAGAGGGGGGACGCCGAACCGGGCCGTGCCGGCGCAGGCGACAGCGTCGACGGAGCCGCAGGCGACGGCAGTGCTGGAGCCGCCGGTGGTCGCGTCGACGGAGCCACAGGCGGCGGCAGCGCCGGAGCCGAGGGTGGAGCGGAGCGAACGGGACGCACGCGACCGCGAGGCGCCGATGGGTCGGGGCACCCGGGACACGGCGGGGCGGATGCTGGCGGCAACGGGACATCTGACGGAGATGCGGCCGCAGTTTGCGGAGCCGCTGTCGGCGGTTGCCGGCGGCGGCGTGCTGGCCGGGCTGCCGATGCTGCTCAAGGAGGGGCTTCTGGACCGCGCGCGGGAGTTCCTGTCGCTGCCCAAGGGATACTACGGTTTGACCACGGTTCTGCTGTTCCTGGCCTTCCTCACCCTGGCCCGGGTGCGCAATCCGGAGGCACTGCGGCACCAGGCGCCCGGGGAATGGGGCGCCATCCTGGGCCTGGACCGCTGCCCGGAGGTGAAGACGCTGCGGGGCAAGATCAAGGCGTTGGGGCGAGACGTGCAACGGGTGCGGGACTGGCAAGCTTCCCTGGCCGCGGGATGGATGGCGGAAGAACCGGACGTGTGTGCGACCCTGTCGGTGGATGGCCACGTCAAGGTGTATTCCGGCCGCAAGGGAAAATTGCCCAAGCATTACGTGGCGCGCCAGAAACTCTGCCTGCCTGCCTCCACGAGCTACTGGATCAACGCGCTCGGCGGCAAGCCGTTCCTGTGCCTGAACAAGGCGCTGGATCCGACCATGACCCACGCGCTGGAGAAGGACATCCTGCCCGCGCTGGAGAAACTGGGCATGCTGGGCCCGGATGCACCGGACCTCACCGTCCCGGACGCCGGCGAGCCCGCCCTGACGCTGGTCTTCGACCGGGAAGGCTGGAGCCCTGCCCTGTTCCGGCGCCTCGCCCGGCGCGGGGTTGCTGTGATCACCTGGCACAAGGGCTTCAAGGGGGAGGCCTGGCCGGAGGCGGACTTCCGCACCGTCACGGTGCCCATCCACGGGCCGGGAAGCACCCGCAGCGCCACCGTCCGCCTCGCCGAGAAGAGCGTGATCCTGAGCAAGGGGCCCGAAGTCCGCCAGATCCGGCGCCTGCTGGAGAATGGCCGCCAGGTGCCCCTCATCACCACCGACCCCCGCATGCCCATGGAGCGGGCCGCCAGCGCCCTGTTCTCCCGATGGTCGCAGGAGAACTTCTTCAAATACATGCGCGAGGAGTTCAATCTCGACGCGCTGGCGGTCCACGGTTTGGAAGCACAGGATCCCGACGCCCGCATCGTCAACCCGCGCTGGCGCGCAATCGACCGCAATGTCCAGCGCTTCCGGCAGCGCCTTGGCACCCTGCGCAACCGGATCGCCGACCTGTCCAGGGGAACCCCGACCCGCGAAGCCGAAGAGGCCGTCCGGCGCCTGCAGGCCCAAAGCGACGCTCTCGACGCCGAGCGTGAAGCCCTCAAGCTGCAGCGCCGCGATACACCGCGACATATCGCGGTCGCCGAACTCGACACGAACGAGGCACTCGACGCGCTCCCCGAAGGCGAGAAACTCCTCCTCGATATAATCCGCATGATCGCCTACCGCGCTGAAACCCGCATGATGCCCGCCGTTGCCCAGACCCAGGGCAAGATCCAGCGCCCCCGCCGGCACTTGCGCGCACTTCTACGGGCCGACGCCGACGTCATCCCGGAGCACGGCAACGGCATCCTCCGCGTTCGCATACTCGGCACCGCCAGCGATGCCGGCGACAACGCCATCGCAAGCCTCCTCGAAGAACTCAACCAGACACGGACCGTCTTCCCCGGTACCAACATGCACATGGTCTATGAACTACCCGGAAAAATCGCCGAGCCCCACTTCGCGGGTGCAAAAACATGACACTCTCTCGAGTTCGAGGTCAGGAAGTCTGAGATTGTGGGTAAGGTCGTTGGCAACGGAGTCACGGGCGACGACCAGTTCGTGGTCGCGTCTCCCTTCACGGAGGAGTTGAACCGTTGCGGACCCGCCTCCCGGATCGAGCGAGAGCAGATTCCATTCCTCGCCAACCTGTGTGGGCTGGCGTACGGGCACGACAACGCCGCCCGTGTCCGGGAAACCGGCCACGAACTCGAACTCGACCACGATGAGTGGAGAGACGTCGAACTCGCGGCAACGGTCGGGGCCATGCTGACCGGCAAGGCGATGCAGCGGCGCCTGGCCGCCAAGTCGGCGCATATGCGCCCGCGCCACGAGACCACGAAGGCGGCAACCATCATGTCAGGACTGTTCGGCTGATCAACAACTCCGAGACTGCCACGCGCTGTGGCGCGCGTCGCGCCAGCGAGCTTCTGATGCGCGGTACCGGTAGCGGCTTTGTCCCGAGAGGAACCAGCTTGCTCGCAATGGCGGCGCAGCAATTTCGGGGGGGGGGGGGCGTGAAAGTGCAAGCAGTGATCCGAGCGCGGAAACGAAAACGGAGTTCGGCCTTCCCAGGGTGTACGGCACCTCGCGCCAGCGCGTCGATTTGCCCGGGCCAGCACGATGGCAGCCCGAAAGCCTGGATGCGCTTGGCATCGGTGCGACCCGGGGCCCGCATCGTGACGCAAACCCGCAATGGAGGACACGCGTGTCGCGCAATCGCCTGAACTTCCTGTTCCTAAACGTCGGGCACTTCCTCGATCATCTCTTCATGTTGATCTTCGCGACGGTCGCGGCATTGCGGCTTTCCGAGGAGTGGGGCATGAGTTACGCGGCGCTAATCCCCTTTGCCACGCCCGGGTTTGTCGCGTTCGGGATCTGCGCGATTCCGGCTGGCTGGATCGCAGACAAGTGGAGCCGTGAAGGCATGATGATCATCTTCTTCGTCGGCATCGGGGCGAGTTCGATCGCAACCGCGCTCGCGGATTCACCGATCGAGATCGCGCTCGGACTTTTCTCGATCGGTGTGTTCGCTGCGATCTACCACCCGGTTGGCCTCGCGATGGTCGTGCATGGACGGCAGAGGACCGGTATCCCGCTTGCCATCAACGGCGTGTGGGGCAATCTCGGAGTCGCGGTTGCCGCGCTGCTGACCGGCTATTTCATCGATACCGGCGGATGGCGCCACGCTTTCGTCCTGCCCGGCATCTTCTCCATCGGTCTAGGCACCGCCTACGCGATACTCGCATGGACGGGACGGGACCGCCTGACCACCCGGAATGCGGCCACCCCAAGCGGATCGCCGGGAGCGTCTTCCATCGAACGCGCCACGTTCGTCCGAGTGCTTTCCATCATCGTGTTCACCACCGCCGTCGGTGGCTTCATCTTCCAGAGCACCACGTTTGCGCTCCCGAAGATCTTCGATGAGCGGCTCGATCAGATCGCCGGTTCCGCGACGGAGGTTGGCGGCTATGCGTTCCTCGTGTTTGCCCTTGCTGCTCTCGCTCAACTCGTTGTCGGGTATCTCGTCGACCGCCACTCGGTACGCATCGTCTTCGCGTTCGTTGCGGGCATGCAGGCGTTGTTCTTTGCGATCATGCACCAGCTCACCGGCATTGCCGCCCTGGCCATTTCCATGGCCTTCATGCTGGCCGTTTTCGGGCAGATCCCGATCAACGATGTGCTCGTCGGACGGATCACCAATAGCGCTTGGCACAGTCGCGTATATTCCATCCGATACATCGTGAACTTCTCGGTCATGGCTTCCACGATCCCGGTCATCGCGGGAATCCATGCAAGCTGGGGTTTCGGTTCGCTCTTCGTGCTGATGGCGGTTGCAGCGAGCGGCATTCTCGCCGCGGCCCTGATGCTGCCCCGCACGGCGTCAATCACCGGACAGCCTTCGACATCGTGAGGCCCGCATGCCGCTCGATGCCGCGGAGACCGCCCAAAGCCGGGGCTGAATTCGTGCGTTGCAGTGAGTATCTGCCGCCACCTTGGGGCACGCCGAGCAGCCTCCTCCACACGTAGCGGCCCGCCGGTTGCGTGAACCGACCGTCCTTTCTCGGGATGATCCCGGGATCTGCGGCGAGTCGCCCGCAACGCGGCCGGCAAGCGCCAGTGCGCTGTTGCCCGTCGAGACGACCATCACGCCGCGTGCTGACCGGTCCGCCAGCATCACCGGACGGCTGCAGGCGCGGGCCCGGCAATTGCCTTCGCGACCGTGCCACCCGGAACGGAAAGGAACGCCGCGGACAGTCCGGCGAACCATACAGGTTCCGGTAATGCATTGCCGGACCTCGTCGGACTCCGCACGCTAACTGGAAGAATGCCCCCTGCAGAATGCGTTCGTGAGCCGGGACCCAGGCCCGAAGCACCGGGTCCCGCGACAAGGACGGTTACCGGAGGCCGGGCGAGCGGCCCGTGTCTTGCCTCGCTCGCCGGCCTGGCAGAGTTGCGGGGCACACGCGCTGCGCCGGCACCGCCGGAGCATGCACAGCGCCTCGTGACAAGGGGAGAGAGTAGGAAACATCGCAAATCGAAGAACATTGGCGCACGCCGGTCATGCGGAATTCCGGCGTGATCGGCGATGCTGCGGATTGCGGCGTGATACCCACCTTGATACCGGCACAGAGTCGGACCGCGAGCCGGCTGCTTTACAAGAGCCCGGATGGCAATCCCAAACAGGCGGGCCTCGGTGTACACCCCCGAATTCCGGGCTTGCCGTTTGGAGTGCGGCGAGTTCTGCCACTTGCTTTCGGGCGGGTGCATCCAGACGCACGAGACCCCGCGACGGTTCCACATGATCCGGAACCGCGGAATTGCCAGTGGCCGCCATGCCGACCAGAACCCACCATACCCCCAGAAAGCACGCGGCTGGCGCACTGGCAGTCACGGCCGCGAGTGAAGCCAGAGTCGTCGTCCCCAGTCTTGCAGGAAGCCAGGCAAAAGGCGGGAGCGAGAACCGGGAAATGCATCAATTCTGCCCAGGTCCCGGCAAATGGCTCTTCCGCAGGAGTCCATTTCCGCGCATGATGCGGCATCTTCATGAAGCAGAGAATGGGGAGAAGGGCATGACCGCAAGGATGAAAGTGGTCGAGGGCGACATCACGACACTTGCCGTCGATGCGGTTGTAAACGCCGCCAATACCGCATTGCTCGGCGGCGGAGGGGTTGACGGCGCGATCCACAGGGCTGCCGGCCCAGAATTGCTGGACGAGTGCCGAACTCAGGGCGGTTGCGATACGGGCGATGCCAAAATGACCGGTGGCTACGACCTGCCCGCCGCCCGGGTGATCCACGCCGTAGGTCCGGTCTGGCGGGGCGGAGAGCACGGAGAGGAACGCCTGCTGGCAAGTTGCTACCGGCGCAGCCTCGAACTCGCAGTCGAAAACGGTCTTCGGACGATTGCCTTTCCGGCGATCTCGACCGGCGTGTATGGCTTTCCGATGGAGCGCGCCGCGCGCATAGCGGTGGCGGAAGTCGCGGCGTTTCTGGCTGCGGAAGAGAGTATCGACGAGGTCGTGTTCTGCTGTTTCGGAGCCGACTCCGCCTCTGCGCACCGGGCTGCAATCGCTGCACGGTGACTGCCACCGGGTGACTGGTGATCGGAACTAGGCGGTGTCCGGCGACGAGACCCGATCGCAGCGGCCTCGCAACCGCTCAACCACCCGTCGTTCAACAGTGCAACACCCTCCGTCGGCACAACATACTTTCGGCGGCGCCTGGCAAGCGCCGGACGATGTCTCGTCGAGGAAAAATTTGCCGAACCCGCCGTTTCACGTGCCTAGCAAGCGGCCTTTCGCCAAACGGCAGTTGTCAAGGCCGGTACCTGTACTTCCGCTCCTTCCATCGCCTCGGCCTCCACACCGCGCGTCTCCCGCCAAGCCGACCGTTCCTTGAGGCCTGCTCATCTCACAAACAGGCTCGCCGGGCCCGGCGCACGGCCGAACCGGCGCGAGGGTCTCCGTTCTGCGCACACGAAGGCGGGCCCGACTGCGAGTAGGGAGCATGAAGTTTGACACTCTCCGCGGCGCCGTCTCCCCTGGACAGACGAGGCGGATCGGATCCCCCGAATGTGCAATCCGCGCGTCGTCCGAAGGCGCCCCCCCCCCCCCCCCCAATGGCATTCGCTTAGGGAAATTTTGGCATTCGCTTAAGGAATCGCAGTTCTGCCAGGCCCGTATTGGGTGGGACGGTTGCTCTGGCACTCAGACTGCAGCTGCGGAGTCTCGTCCCTTCTGCCATCTGCCGAGGGGTTTTCGGGAGCGTCGTGGCTAGGATCGATTTGGACGTAGGCGCTGCCTTGCGGTTTCGACACAAGCGAGGACCTGATGCACTGCGTTGTGCATCATGGCCGCCTGCCGCAGGATGAGGCCTTCGAGGTTTCGGGCGACGGCGAACAAGGCGGCCTTGAAGTTTGCCTGGCTCTCCGGCAGGGGATCCGGGGGCGATTGCGAGTTGTGCATGGCGTCGCCGAAGTTGGTGAACAGCCTGGTCATGGCGATGAGGTTGAAGTGGGCGAAGATTTCCTGCTTCACGCCGCGTTCGGATCGGCTGTGGAAGTTCTCCAGTTCGAAGCCACACTTTGAGGTTTTGTACAACTCCTCGATGCCCCAGCGGTCATGGTAGAGGTCGGCGAGTTCCCGGACCCGGTATCGGCTTCGGTCGAGAAGAGTGGTTGCGAGATGGAACTCGGTTCCGCCGTGGACGTATTTGACGAGCCGCAGGGGGATGGGCCTGGGTACGGCCTCGGGATCCTTCCGGCCCAGACGGCGAAGCGTATCGGGTCCCGGTGTGATGGTGATGAGCTCATCCTGCCGGCTTCCTGCGATGAAGTCGTCGAATGTGGTTCCGGCATTTCTCTGCAGACGGAACAGCGGATGCACGCCCCGCTCCGCATGGGCCAGCAGCATCCGGTAGGAGTAGTAGCCGCGGTCGTAGACGACGACGTTTCCTGCAGCCATGGCGGGGAGATGGGCGAGCGCGGCGGCGCGCTCATCGCCGTGGGCATGCAGGTCGAAGTCGATGGGGAGTTTCGGGGCCAGTTCGTAGAGGCAACTCAGCAAGCCTTGCGGATAGTGGGCCCGTTCCTGCGGCAGGGGGTAGCCGGCGCGGAGCAGTGGGCGCGGCAGGTTGATCTTCGAGCCGTCGACCGCGAAGACCCTGTGCCCCTTCCACTGCGAGCTCTCGGCACGCTTGAGGATCTCGGCGTGCAGGTTCTTGAAGATGGCTTCGTCGACCTTCGCCCGGGCGGCGCTCATGCTCGACGCAGCGACGGGTTCGGCCTGCGGCAGCGGAATGCCGCAAGCCCGGCATTGCTCCCAGAGCGCGGCAAGGGTCGCCGTGTAGCCGTTGCCCGAGAACATCAGCCGATAGACGAAGAGCACCACCAGCAGAGTGTTGATGACCCGCCGCCGGAGCTGCCAGACACGGTCGTGGGCCGTCGCAGCCGCGGTTGCCGCGCCGACGAGTTCCTGCCAGGCGAGCAGGAAGGGGTCGTCTGCGGCGAGCCGGGGCGCCGCCCGTGGCTTCGCCTTGCGCCGCGGCGCAGTGCGTTGCGGGCCATGCAGGAGAACCTCCCGGAAGTCCGCGCTCAGCGGATAGACGTAGACCCGTTTGGGCGCTTTCCCCTTGCCGCCCCGGGTCTCGCCGAGATCGAGCCAGTTCGCCGCCCGGTAACAGGCGCCATCGAAGCGGCTCGAATTCACAAACGTCTCTACCAATACCGGACGGCAGCCGTGCTGTTGCTCCCAGTCATCGGCCAGCCGCCGCACCGCCATCGACAGCACCTTGGAAGCCAGGTTCCGGACCTCGACCCACGGAAACAGCAGAAACCGCGTGTTGCCCACCACCCGCTCCAGATGCGCCTTCCACCCGTCCTCCGGCCAGCCGACCCACGCGTCCCGGCAGGGCAGCGAGACCACCGCCTGCGAGAACTGCAGGCAACCCAGCTTGCGCCCGTGCCGGTCCTCCACGAAATAGCGCAGCCGCGGACCGAGAGGGTGGCGGAAACCGGCATAGTGCCAGCGGTCGACAAACTCGTTCCACTCCGAGACCTCGTCCAGCACGAGGCGAAGCTGCAATGGCAGAAGTTCCCCCAGTGGCTCCGCAATCGCAGGCTGCTTCTCCGTCCGCCGGCTCTTCTCAATCGGCTTGCGCGGACCCCGCGCATAGGACGCATCCTTCGCCGGCAACACCAGCAGGCCCAGCCGCTCCAGTTCCTCCAGAAGCCGTTGGCAGAGCTGGATCCGGTTCGTGCCCGTTCCCGTGCGCCAGCCCAGCTGCTCGCAAACCGTCTGCCCAAGCTCGTGCCGGCTCAGCGACGGAAACGCTGCAACCGTCGTCTGGATCTCGGAAATCTGCTGCCGGGTCAGACGACGACCGAAAAACGTCGTCGACCGCAGCGCCTCGATTCGGGGGTCCATCCAAACACCTCTCCGCAGTGGGCAATCCAAGCGGCACTATGCAGGGAACGAGCCGGTAAGTCAACCCCCCCGGGCATGACCGCACCAACAGTGGAGAAAAGACAAATAACCGCAATACTTTAGTCCAATGCACCCGGTGGGCCACGAAGCAGAACGCCCTAGACGAATGCCATTGCCCCCCCCCCCCCCCGCGATCGTTTCGCCCCGCGTCACGGACTTGCAGGCACCGGGCGCGCAAATCTCCCGCGGCCGGAACACGCGAATCAGGAAACACTCACAAGCCATACCGTGCCGGCATGACCGGATATCCTTGGGCGTTTCGCGGATCGTCCAGAGTGTCTTTGAAGCATCCGGTGCACATTGGCCAGGCACGACCGAGTAGGAGGATGGAACATGAAGAATGGCGCGGAGTTCGGCCTTTCCATCGCACTCCCAACCCCCTTCGAGGACAATGGGGCCATCGATGCCGCGCGCCTGGCCGAGCATGCGAGCGACATGCTGATGCGTGGCGCCGCCAGTGTCACACTCTTTGGCACGACTGGCGAAGGCGCCTCGATCGGAATCCCCGAACGACCGATCGGAATCGAGGCCATACGCGGCGGCGGCGGCGGCGGCGTACCAGCACACCGCACGATCGTGGGCATCTGCGGGACCTCGGTAGCGGACGTCGCGACACAAGTCCGACAGGGTCAGGAGTTCGGGATACGCGATTTCCTTCTCCCGCCACCGTTCTACTTTTCTTCTGTTGGCGATAGCGGGCTCTTCGAATGGTATTCGCAGGTGTTTTGCGCGGCCGGACCCGAAGCGCGCTTCATTCTCTACAACATTCCGCAGGTCACCGGAGTGCGCCTGACCCCGCGACTGGTTGCGCAGCTTGGTGCTGCTTTTCCGGACCTGGTTCTGGCAGTCAAGGACAGTTCCGGGGACTGGTCGTATGCGCGCTCCCTCCTGGAGCACGGCGCCGTTCCCGTCCTGATTGGAGACGAGCGCCTGCTGCACCGCGCGGTCCGGCTGGGATGCGCGGGATCGATCACAGGTGTCGGAAACCTCTATCCGGAGCGGATTTGCAGGATTCTTGACTCTGCACTGGAGGATGCTGCGGTGTCCGAAGCGGTTGAGAGGATCGTTTCGGGGCCCGTGGTACCGGGACTGAAGGCGCTATTGGCCACGGCGAAAGGCGACCCGGGATGGAGAAGGGTCCGTCCCCCGCTGACTTCGCTCGAGTCTGTAGCGTGACCGGGTCGCTCGAGTGCCGAGGATCGGGAAACGGTGCATGAATGAAGCCCGTTGCGGCTGCGCGGCACGCCCCGTCGTCCCTCTTGGGAATGCCCCCCACGCGCGGCATCCAGCGGGAGCGGCCAGAACCGACGCGATGCTGCGCCGAATGGCGATACTGCGCGCATCGGGTCCGACCCTGGGCCGCGCACGAGCAGGCTAATCGGTGAGTCACGCCCGAACGGTCCGACCGTGCGCAGCCACCGGGCTGACGCTGCCTGGCCAAACGGTGCACTGAAGAGCTTTCGAATAGTTCCCGACGCTTGCGGGAGGGAAGGAGATCAACGTCCGGTCCACCCGGAACTCCGGCTCGCACACGCTGCCGGAACTTGGCCTGGTTGGCTGAGGGGCACTTGGCGATCATCGAGACCCGGCAAGCCTGCAATGCAACGCCCTTCGACGTTCGTGGCGCTCCACTCCCCTGCAGGCGGTGCAAAGCGGAGAACCCCCCGCATGCGCGGTTTGCTCGCCAAAAGGTGAAACCGTTCCTCCTGCTGCGAAGGCGTTCCTCCGGCCGCGCAAGCCGCAGCAAGACCTCCGCGCCCACAGAGTTCAAAGGCAAACCGGGCATGCCCTCCAATTGGCGGGCCGAAGCGAGTTGTTCAGACTCCGCGAGTCCGAATCAACCTCTCCCACGAACGAGATCGTCCTGCTCTTCCGCTGCCCTCTCTTTCAATTTGTCCTTCGGACAGTTGTTCTGGTCATGAGTGGCTTTATTCGTAAGCGACTTTTTTACCCCCTGCTGAACGATATTGGGCGTTTCGTGTGGGTGTGCCGTTGTTGATTTGGATTGGGTTTTGGGGTTGCTTCGAGCGTGTCCCTGGACTCAGGGTCCTGGGGCTGGACTCAACGAAACGGTTGTGTTACGCTGCCCGGCATGGACCGGATAGTACAAGGCCGTTGTGTCGGCTCTGCGGAGTTGTCGGAGATCCGTGCGCTGTTGTCGGCGCACCCGGAGTGGGGCCGCTCGCGGCTTTCGGTTGCGCTGTGCGAGCGCTGGGGCTGGCGGGACGGCCGTGGCCGTGTGAAGGATATTGCCGCGCGTTCGCTGCTTCGCAAGCTTGCGGGAGAAGGTCTGATCCGGCTCCCTGCGTTGCAGTACCCGGGCCGCGGAAGCCGTCGGCACAGCGCGGCGGCGCGTGTCGGGCTGGAGGTTGACTGGTCGGTATCGGAGGCGTATTCGGGTCCGCTGTCGGCGCTCCTGCCCGTTTCTGTATCGGTTGCGGAAGGTTCGGACCGCCAGCTTCTGCACGCGATTTTGGAGCGGTTCCACTATCTCGGGCTATCGACGCCGGTGGGGGAGAACATCGGGCACCTTGCGCGGGACCGTCGGGGCCGGATCGTGGGCTGCTCGCTGACGGGGGCTGCGGCATGGCGCTGCGCGGCGCGGGACCGCTGGATCGGATGGAGTGACGCGACGCGCGGGGCGGGTCTGTGCCTTGTGGTGAACCAGCAGCGCTTTCTGATCCTGGACGCGGTTCGGGTTCCGCATCTTGCGAGCCATGTGCTTGCGCGGGTGGCACGTCGGGTGGGCGCGGACTACGAGGAGCGCTACGGGCATTCGGTCCATTTGCTGGAGACATTCGTCGATGTGTCGCGGTTTGCGGGGACGTGTTACCGGGCGGCGGGCTGGCATGACGCGGGGCTGACGACGGGGCGCAGCCGGAACGGCCGTCCGGGGCTCTCGGTTCCGCGCAAGCGGGTTTTTCTGCGGCCCCTGCGGCGGGATACCGTGGCGCGGCTGCGGCAGGAACGGTGACTGGTTTGGGGCCGCCGGAAGACCACGCCGGGGAAGCGGCGGAGCTTCACCGGCCTGGCGTCGGCGGAGAACGCACGGCTGCTGGAGCACCGCGAACACTGGATGGGGGAGACGGAGGCACTGCAGGACGCGCTTGCGCGATCGGATCGCGGCAAGGCGCGGCTGGAGTCGGAGAATGCGCAGTTGCGCCGGGAACTGAAGAAGGTCAGGTCTACTCTGGACGAGTTGCTGGAGCGATTCCAGACGGCCGTGCGCACCGCGCGTCGGTTTGCGGGGATGCTGTTCAGTTCGTCGTCGGAGCGCCCGGGGGGTTCGGCCGAGACGGTTGTGTCGGAGGTGGAGCTGGATTGTCCTGCCTTTATCTGGGACGATGATCCGACCGGAGGACTGGCGGGCGGCGGCGCGGCGAATGGCGAAGCCGTGGATCCCCTTCCCGAGGAGCGCGCGGCACCGCGGCCACGCAAGCGTGGCCGCCCCCGGGGAGCGACGGGCGGCCGGAAGATCGGCAAGGACGTTCCCACGATCACCTGCCACCTGGAGCCGGAGGCGGCTGCCTGCCCGTCCTGCGGCGGCGAGCGCAAGACGATCCGGACCGAGGCCGCGGAGCGGCTGCATTATGTCCCGGCCAGCTACGTTCGGGTCGTGATCGAGCGTCCCGTGCTCGGCTGTGCCCGGTGCCGCCACGCCGCACCGGAGCAGGCACCGGCACCGGACTGGCTGATCCCCCGCGGACTGCCCACGGAAGCCTTGCTGGCGCACACCATGGCGTCAAAGTTCCAGGACCACTTCCCCTCCTACCGCCTGTCGCAAAGGCTTGCCCGCCACGGCATCCTCATCGGCGATGCCACCCTCAACAGCTGGATCGCCCGGGGCTTCGAGATCCTGCAGCCGCTCTATGACGCCATCAAGGCGCATGTCCTCAGCGCCGACCGGCTGTTCCTCGACGAGACAACGGTCAAGTTCCTCGAACCGGGCTTCGGAAAGGCCCGGACCGGCTACCTCTGGGCCGCGCTGCGCGACGACCGCACCTTCGCCGGGCCGGCGCCGCCCGCGGCGCTCTTCTGGTCCGGCCCGGGGCGCGGAAAGGCCATCCCGGAAGCCATGCTGCGGGACTTCGCCGGCCTCGCCCAGGTCGATCGCTACGCCGCATACAACATCCTCGCCGACCCCGCGCGGCCCGCCGGACCCGTCTTCCTTCAGTTTTGTATGACGCATTGGAGACGCAAGTTCCACTATCTGACGGAATCCCGCTTCCGCAATGAGGCCCTTGCGCGGATCGGCAAGCTGTTCGCCATCGAGAAGCCCATCCTGTTCAAGCATCCCGATGAGCGCCTCCGCGTGCGGCAGCTCGAGTTGAAGCCCGCCTTCGAACAATGGAAGGCGTTCCTCGAGGCCGCCGCCAGCCGCCTGCCCGAAGTCTCGGCGGAGGCCGCCGCCATCCGATACGGCCTCGCCGACGGCGTCTGGCCGGGCTTCATCCGCCTGCTCGACGACGGCCGCCTCGACCTGCACTCCAATCGCGGCGAAAACGCCCACCGACCCGTCAAGCTCACCATGCGCAACTCCCTGTTCGCCGGATCCGAGAATGCCATCGACATCTGGGCTCGTGCCAACACCCTGATCACAACATGCCGCCTCAACAACGTCGACCCGGAAGCATGGCTCACCCATGTCCTGGTTCAAATCCGCGACGGGTGCAAGGATGTCGAAAGCCTCATGCCATGGCAGCCCTTCAAACCGCCGGGGGATCAATGCCTCGCCATCTGCGGAACAATCCTCAGCCCCGAACCGCACGCCGAGGGGCCTTGAGGCCCCGCCAGTCACAGACATCGAACAGCGCCGAGAACTCTACTCGCGAAAGCCGCAAAAGACCCTCCGACACCGGCGGCCAGCGGAACGAACCCCGATCCGGCCACTTCGCAACCAGCACCATCCCGCTGCCGTCGTGGAACAGTACCTTCACCCGCCCCGGACGCCGCGAGCGGAACACCAGCACGACCCCCGAATCCGGTGCAACACCAAGATGCTCCCGCGCGTAGCTGCTTAGCGCCGCGATCCCGCGGCGGAAATCAACCGGATGCAACGCAAGGTACACAGCAGAACCATCGCCAACCCCAAGCATGACAACCTCCCGGAATGCAAATGCCTTCCCAGAAGATGGTGCACTCCGCAACTCACCGAAAGCAGGGGGAGAAATAGTCGCTTACCTTTATTCCAAGACATGGTGACACCCCCGCAGCCGGTGTCCTGACCTTGATGGCCATACCATTCATTGAAGCCGCTCGCTGTCTCTCGTTCACACTTCAGGAGAAGAAAATATGACCATGACCTTGGCGCGCCGAGGCTTGGCGTTGCTTGCCGCACTAGCCCGAGTTTACCGAGTTCGGGCCCGTATGGCGCCGGAACGGCACTTCCCACAGTGATCGCCTGTTTCGTAACCCGTTGATTCTGCGCGTGTTTTCACCCTGCGATGGATGCCAGACGAGCAGTCACGGCACAGCGAAAATGTATGACCTAATATAGGGATCAACCGAGCATAGCCGTAACATGTTGTATAACAGGAGATTATGTGCTACCATATGTGCACTGAAAGAGCAATGTATGACCTAAGTCATGGTGAGCATCGTCAAGAAATCGATCAACGGCAACGCCTACTACTACGCACGGCAGTGCAAACGCGTCAATGGCAAGCCCAAGATCGTCTGGCAGAAATACCTGGGGCGCGCCGAGGACATTGTTCAGGCCGTGCAAGGGATCAAGCCTGAACACGCCATCGTCCGGGAATTTGGCGCGATTGCGGCGCTGTATGACATCGCACGTCAGTTGCGCATCGTGGAACACATTGATCGGCATGTCCCCAAGCGTGCCGGCGAAGTCTCCGTGGGCACCTATCTGCTCATCGCCATCCTCAACCGTTGTGTGGCCCCCTGCTCGAAAGCCAGCATCGCTGACTGGTTCGAGGGTACCATCCTGCCGCATTGGTTGGACGTTCAGGCGCGGCAACTCACCAGCCAGCGATTCTGGGACAACATGAACCGGGTCCCGGAGGCCGCCATTGCCGACATCGAGCATGACATCGTCGCAACGATGATCGACCGGTTTGCGATAGATCTGCGGCAGGTACTGTACGATGCCACCAACTTCTTCACCTTCATCGACAGCTTCAACGACCGGGCCCCCCTCGCACAGCGAGGCCACAGCAAGGAGGGACGCAAGTCGCTGCGCATCGTCGGCCTTGCCCTGCTCGTGGCTGCCGACAGCCACCTGCCCCTGTTGCACAGCGTCTATCCGGGAAACCAGCCGGACGCCCCGACCTTCTCCAGCCTTCTCGACGCTCTTGCGGCGCGCTGGCGGGAGTTGTTCGCCCCCCGCACCGAGGACATCACACTGGTTCTGGACAAGGGGAACAACTCGGCCGCCAATCTCGTCGCACTCGAGGGGAGCCCCTACCACTTCGTCGGTTCACTCGTGCCCACGCAGCATCCCGAGTTGCTGGCGACCCCGAACCGCCGCCTGCAACCGCTCGACGGGATCGAAGGCGTGAAGGTCTGGCGGACCTTGCGCACCGTCTACGGTGCCGAGCGTACCGTTCTGGTCACATGGAACCAGAACCTGTTCGATGCCCAGACCGCAACCCTGCTACGGGAGATCGCCAAGCGTCGCCAGTGCCTGCGCGAGCTGCAGCGGCGACTCCAGCAGTGGCGCAAGGGCACCATCCGCAAGGGAAGGCCGCCAACCCTCGAAGGCACGCGGAAGAAGATCGAAGGATGGCTCGGGGCCCGGCACATGGCCGACTTGTTCCGGTTCCAGCTCGAACCCGGCGACCCGGCTCCAGGACTGACATTCCGCTTCGACCGGAGAGCCTGGAAGAAGCTGCAGGACACGCTGCTCGGCAAGACCCTGATCTTCACCGACAACCACCACTGGAACGACCTGGAAATCGTCCGTGGCTACCGGGCACAGCACCACGTCGAAAACGCCTTCCGGAACATGAAGGACACCAGCCATATCGCCATCCGACCGCAATACCACTGGACCGATCAGAAAATCCGGGTCCACGTATGCTGCTGTGTGCTTGCCCTGATGCTGTGCTCCCTTCTGCAACGCGAAACCCGACAGCGCGGCTTCGACCTCTCCGGCACGAGACTACTCGACACCCTCGCCAACATTCGAGAGGTCGGCGTTCTGCAAACCACCCTTCGCAAGCGCAAGACCCCCGCGATCGAAATCACCCTGTCACAAATGTCAGAAACCGAAAAGGCCCTCTATGACAGCCTGAACCTCGAGCGATTCCGCACCACTTAGGTCATACACCCGCTCGTCCGTGCATGCGGCACGGCAGCTCTTCGGACGCTCGAAAAAAACTCATCCATTGCAAAACGATACGACAACAAACCGCCGACGCCTACCGAGTGCCACGCCTTCAATCCGGTCTGAACTCGGTAAACTCAGATGTCCGGACCTTGGGGGTGAATCGAGCTCACCTATTTGAACCCGAAGGGTCCGGATCGGCCGTATTCCCGGGCAGTTCGTAGATCATCCGGAGGTTGGTGCCTGGGAAGATCGTCCGGGTCAGGTTGAGTTCCTGGAGGAGGCCTGCAGTGGCGTTGTCGCCGGCGTCGCTGGCGGTGCCGAGGATGCGAATGCGGAGGATGCCGTTGGAGGGCTCCGGGATGATGTCGGCGTCGGATTGGAAGATCGCGCGCAGGTGCCTGCGGGGTCGCTGTGTCTTGCCCTGTGCCTGTGCGACGACAGGCATCATGCGGGTTTCGGCGCGGTAGGCGATCATGCGGATGACGTCGAGGAGGAGCTTCTCGCCTTCGGGAAGCGCATCCAGGGCCTGGTGCTCGTCGAGCTCGGCGACGGTGATGTGGCGCTGCGTGTCGCTGCGCTTCTGCTTGAGCGCCTCACGCTCGGCGTCGAGAGCGTCGATCCGGGCCTGGAGACGTCGGGCGGCTTCGGCGGTCTGGTGAGACTGGGCTCCCTTGGCCAGATCGGCGATCCTGTTGCGCAGGGTGCCGAGGCGTTGCCGGAAGCGGCTGACATTTCGGTCGATTGCGCGCCAGAGCGGGTTGACGACGCGGGCTTCGGGATCCTGCGGCTCCAGGCTGCGGACCACGAGGGCGTCGAGATTGAACTCCTCGCGCATATATTTGAAGAAGTTCTCCTGCGACCAGCGGGAGAACAGGGCGCCGGCGATCTGCTCCACGGGCATGCGGGAGTGGGTGGTAATGAGCGGGACCTGGCGGCCGCTTTCCAGCAGGCGGCGGATCTGGCGGACCTCGGGCCCCTTTTTCAGTTGCACGCGCTTCTCGGCGAGGCGGACGGTGGCGCTGCGGGTCGTGCCCGGTCCATGGATCGGTACCGCGACACTGCGGAACTCCGCCTCCGGCCAGTCCTCCCCCTTGAAGCCCTTGTGCCAGGTGATCACCGCAACGCCGCGCCGGGCGAGACGCTTGAACAGTGCCGGGCTCCAGCCTTCCCGGTCGAAGACCAGCGTCAGGGCGGGCTCGCCGGCATCCGGGGCGGTGAGATCCGGCGCCTCCGGGCCCAGCATGCCCAGCTTCTCCAGCGCAGGCAGGATGTCCGCCTCCAGCGCGTGGGTCATGGTCGGATCCAGCGCCTTGTTCAGGCACAGGAAGGGCTTGCCGCCGAGCGCGTTGATCCAATAGCTCGTGGACGCGGGCAGGCATAGTTTCTGTCGCGCCACGAAGTGCTTTGGCAATTTCCCCTTGCGACCGGAATAGATCTTCACATGCCCGTCCACGCACAGCGTGGCGCCGACCTCCGGGTCCTCCTCAAGCCATCCCGCCGCCAGGGCGGATTGCCAGTTCCGCACTCGCTGCACATCCTGCCCCAGCGCCTTGATCTTGCGCCGCAGCGTCTTCACCTCCGGGCAGCGGTCCAGGCCCAGGATCGCGCCCCATTCCCCGGGCACCTGGTGCCGGAGCGCCTCCGGATTGCGCACCCGGGCCAGGATGAGGAACGCCAGGAAGAGCACAACGGTGGTCAACCCATAATACCCCTTGGGCAGCGACAGGAACTCCCGCGCGTGGTTCAGAAGCCCCTCCTTCAGCAGCATCGGGAGCCCGGCCAGCACCCCCCCGCCGGCAACCGCCGACAGCGGTTCCGCAAACTGCGGCCGGATCTCGCTCAGATGCCCCGTCGCAGCCAGCATTCGTCCCGTCGTGTCCCGAGCCCCACGGCCCATCGGCGCTGCCCGGTCGCGGGCGTCCCGTGTGCTTCGGTCAATCGGCGGCTCCAGCGCGTCCCCCTCCGGTGCTTCCTGCGGCGCCTCCCGCTCCGCAGGGGCTTCCGGATCCGGATCAGCCTTTGCCGCCCGGGCCGGCTTCCCCCCACCGACAACCCCCGCCCGGCGATTGTTGTTCAGCGTCTGCGACGAGATCCCCACCTCCCGCGCAACCGCCGCGCCGCTCAGCCCCGAGGCCAGAAGCCGGTTCACCGTCCGCGCCATCGCGGCATCAATCACGCTCGGCCCGCGGCCTCGGCGCGGCGCAAAGAAGCTCGCCTCGCCGTCCCTCCGGAGTTGGTTCACCACCCGCTGTACCGTCGAGCGGCTCACGCCGAGCGCCTCCACCAGGTCCGAGCGAGGGACACCGCTCTCCGCAAACTTCGCGATCCGAAGCAACTTCGCTTCGCGCTGATCGTCAGCGTGAAAATCAAACGGTTCAAGATTGGAGAAATACTCCACTCGGCCGTCCCGCTTCACGAAGGAAAAGCAGGAGTTGCCAATCTGGATCGCCTCGGTGGGGCGCATCGGAAGCGTGTTCATCGGGACCTCGGATCCGGATATCGGGTTCAGAACATTCTTTCACATTCCGGCCGACCTGTCAACCCCCCAAATGCCTCCTAACTCACCGAAATCACGAGGAAAACGACCGCCAAACACGCCTTCAATCAGCGCACGAGGTCCGGACATCTGAAACTCGGGCTAGCAATCGCGGCGCCGGTCCTCGCGCAGGACAAGATCACTTTGCGCATGTCGACCCCGGCTTCCGCTACGGATCAGCGTTCAGTTGCGTTGGCTGAGATATTTGCGCCCGCGGTTGCGGACTTCGCCATGTATGAGCCTCACTACAACGCCTCGTTGATCAAGCAGAATTCCGAGCTCGAGGCGATCGCCTCGGGCGATCTGGAGATGTCGATCACGTCCGCGCAGGAATTGGCGCAGTACTTCCCGGAGTTCTCGATTTTTGCGACCGGCTACGTCCATCAGGAAGCAGAGCACCAGGTTCGCGTCTTCAACGCGCCGCTCATGGACGCCTTCAAGCAGAAAGCGGAGGACGAACTGGGCGTCAAGCTCCTTTCGGTCATGTATCTCGGCCGCCGGCACGTAAACCTGCGGCAGTCGAAGGACGAACTGACCGTGATGACGCCAGCCAACCTTGCCGGCGTCAATCTGCGGATGCCCGGAACCGATGCCTGGCAGTTCCTGGGCAAGGCGCTGGGCGCAAACCCGACGCCGATGGCCTTTACGGAGGTATACACGGCCCTGCAGACCGGCTCGGTCGATGGCCAGGACAACCCCCTGCCAACTGTGGTTGACGCGAAATTCTACGAGGTGACCAGCCAAATCGCGCTGACCTCGCATCTTGTCGACCTGAACTATGTCGCGTTTTCCAAGGCAGTCTGGGACGGGTTGACCCCGGAGCAGCAGGTGATCGTTCAGGAAGCCGCCGATGCCGCCTCCGAGTCCGGCCGCCAGAAGCAGCTCGTGAAGGAAGCCGAACTCGTTGCCTTCCTCGAGGGCCAGGGGCTCGCGATCTACGAACCGAACCTGACGGCTTTCCGCGAACCCGTCCAGGCGCAATATGTCGGGTCGGAATTCGCAGCGTCCTGGCCTGAGGGCGTTCTTGAGCAGATCAACGCGCTCGGCAACTGACGCCGCAGCCATCGCAGGGAAGGGCCGCAGCTGCCGCCCTTCCGCAGCTTTGATTCCCGGTGCGACCAGGGCGCGCGGCAGCGGCCAGAGGTAGACGGATCGGCATGAGACATGTGGGGCCATCCATCAGGCTGATTGCCGAAGCCTTCGCCGCCGCGATGATGGCGGCGATGTTCCTGACGTTTATCCTTCAGATCGCCATCCGTTATTCGGCCCGGCTGGAATGGCTCCCGGATCGGATCCCGCTTCTTGAGCCGTCGCTCTACGGCTGGACACTCGAGTTCTGCCTTCTGCTCTGGGTTTGGATGGTTTTTTGGTGCAATGCCTTCGTGGTCCGGGACCAGGACCACGTGGCCTTCGATATCTTCTACAACCGGGCCCGGCCCGGAATTCGCCGCTGGTTCGTCATCGTGGCAGGCGTGTCGATCGCCGTAGGTCTGGCCCTCTCCATCGAGCCGACCTGGGAAAAATTCCACATTCTGCGCCTGAAGAAGACGGCGACCGTGTCGGGCATCTTCGGCGACTGGATTCGCATGCGCGACATCTACGTGATCTACATTCTCTTCCTGGTCGCCGTTTCCCTGCGATACGCCTGGGCCGTGTTCCGCGCAATCAGGAAGGGCGCACCGGAACCGCTGGAACACGCCACCGGCCGACTCGACGAATGACGATCGAGTTCCTGCTCTGCCTGGGAACGCTGTTTCTCCTGGCCGGCATCGGCGCGCCGATCGCCTATGCCATCCTGGTCGCTTCGCTGGCCTACCTGGCGCTCTCGGGACAGGGAATCGGCCTGGCGGGGAAGGTCCTGATGGACGGGCTCTATTCGAGCTTTGTCCTGCTCGCCGTACCGCTCTTCATCATCGCGGCGAACATCATGAACGCCGGAACGATCAGCGACCGTCTTCTCGGTTTCTGCGTTGCCCTGGTCGGGCACTTCCGCGGGGGGTTGGGCCATGTCAACGTGGTCGCCTCGCTGATCTTCTCCGGCATGTCCGGTTCCGCCGTCGCCGACGCAGCCGGCATCGGCAAGATCATCGTCGAGATGATGACCAAGAGCGGCCACTATACCCGCGGCTATGCTGCGGCGATCACCGCAGCTTCCGCAACCATCGGCCCGATCATTCCGCCATCGATTCCGATGGTTCTCTACGCGCTCGTATCCAATGCCTCGATCGGTTACCTGTTCCTGGGCGGCATCGTTCCGGGCCTTCTCATGGGAATGGTCCTCATGGGCATGAACACCTGGCTTTCGCACCGCAGGGGCTTCGCGATCGAAGGCGCTGTTCCACTCTCCGAACTGCCCGGGCGCACCGTAAATGCCTTTCCCGCACTACTCATGCCGGCAATTCTGCTCTACGGCATCTATGGCGGTGTCACGACTCCGACCGAGGCAGCGGCAGTCGCAGCGTTCTATGCACTCGTGCTGGTCGCCTTCTTCTACCGCGCCCTGACCGCCGGGACGCTGTTCCGAATTCTCGTGCAAAGCGCGCGATCCTCGGCTGCGGTCGGGATCGTGATCGGGGGTGCGCTCATCCTGAATTACGTCGTGGCGTCGGAAAACATTCCGAACGTCCTGGCGCACCGGCTGGTCGGGCTCGACGTTGACCCTCTCGTTTTCCTTGTATCCGTCAACGTGCTCATGCTTCTGCTTGGCTGTATTCTCGACGCGACGACGATCATCCTCGTCATCATTCCGCTCTTCATTCCGACCTGCAGGGAACTCGGGATCGATCTGGTCCACTTCGGCGTCGTCGCGGTGGTCAACTGCATGATTGGACTGATCACGCCCCCCTACGGAATCCTCCTCTTCGTGATCAACGCAGCAACGCAAATCCCTCTCGCAGAGATCATTCGTGAAGTCTGGCTCTTCCTGGCCGTGCTTGTCGTCGCGCTGGTCATCCTGATCCTGTGGCCCGGCCTGGTGCTCTGGATGCCGCGACAGTTCGGCTACCTCGGCTGACGCTCCCGGGTTGGCCCACGGATCAGCAATGCCGTGGCCGGGAATCCGGTGGCGTCGGCCTGCCAAGCAGAACCGGCAGATCCGGATCGGCACACCAGGCGGATATTCACACCGTGAGCGAGACAAGTGCGCGACCGTGTTCTTCGCCGCAAGCGCTCCGCAATCCTCCCGAAGCGACTGCAAATTCGCCCGCGCCGCGCCGGCAACCGGTTTATTCCCCCGTTCATCGGGGCCACCCAAGTCGTCATGTCCGTGTGCCGGAACCGGAATTCGCGGCCCAACAAGGAGACAACCGAGTAAACAACAAGACGAGGATCCCGGCAGTCCCGCGAGCGCCCCACCATCGGCTTGACCAGCCGCAGCCGCCGGCCGGCATGCCCCAGCAGCAACGCCCCTGCATTTCAAGTCAGCCTCGTCCCCGGGAAGACCGTCATTCCGTTCCGGCCAATGTCTCGCGGGACCGGCGCAGTGTTGCCTGTCTATGGATTGCTCCAGACTGGCGGGAAGCGCTCCCCAAGACTCTGTTTGCTTCCGTTTACCGACCGATACAGATCACTGCCAGCCTCCCCGCAAGACCACGATGAGAATTCGGGCCACGCGGGAAACCCGGCCCGCTTCAGCGCGGCGGGACTCTCGAAGAGGAGAACCCGGGGTCTCTCCGAATCCATGCGGGAATCGCCTCGGCCCCCACCGAAGGCGGGACCCGTCACCCATCCGCTGGCACGGTTATGACGCGGGGCCGCAACTCCACCTGGCCTGCCGCCGAAGCGATCTGCTGTACGGCGCTCCCGGCGTTCGGTGTCCGAGCGGCCGCTTCGCAAGAATTGCGCGCCGGTTTGCAAAGCGAGTTCCAATGGCCCGCAGACTCTGCGATCGAAATGGAAAATCCTTTCGAGCATCGCCCGGATGCCAAACCGTTGCGGCATACCGACAGCGGAACGCCGGCTCGAGGACGCATGAGCCGATCGCCGCCACCGCTGCAGGGATCAAGCGTCGTTTCTTCACTTCCATGGATTCAACGCATCGCCGCGCAACCGGTCTGGAAGAACCCAAATCGCCGAATTGGACTGCGCTCTTGCTTCACGTCCGTAAGACTGTTGTCCGGCCTCGTCGAGGCTCACTTCGGTTTCGGTCTGTCTTGACGCGGGCGAGAAACAACCGGCCATTGTCGGGCAATTCGAGACAATAGTGCTCATTGGCAGTTTCGAAATCGGGGTCGCGCCGCCAATGGAGCTGGCAGGGCGCATCCGTTCCAAATAAATCCAAGCTTCCCGTGGGAAAGCCTTGCGGAATGAAGTCAGCTGCCCGAGTGATGCAGTTCCGCACGGAGGCTCGTTAGTACGTCCCGGCCTCCAGCGAGAGGGAAACACGCCGGAGACCTGCTGCCATCCTGGTTGTGCGGCACCGCGAATTGACAGCGAAGCGCTCCATTGGCCGCCCTGGAAGCCGTGCCTGCGCTCGCTGGCGATGCTTGCGTCAATCCCCTCGTTCGCCTGCGGATTGAGCACTCTGGTTCAAGCCGCTGGGGCTGCCCACCGGCTGCCCTCGCAGTGCGACCACGCCTCACCAGGACACGCTGGCGCTCAGGAACACGGTTCGGCCCACGACGGCGTCGAGCGTCAGGGAAGGAAGGGCGCCGCCCAGAAGGGCCGACGGGCCGCGGTTTTCGACATTGAGGACTCCGCCCGCGAGGTCCAGCTGGTCCATGCCGAACGCGTTGCGCCAGCCGAGCGCGATGTCGTTCCCTGTCCAGGCTCTGTAACGGTAGCCGGCTACACTTGCGGTCGAGAAGCCCGACCTCCAGTGGACGTTCCAGCTCGCGGTCACGTCTCCCCGGGTCGCCCGCAGTACCGCGTGGACACGATCGCGCG
Organism: Rhodobacterales bacterium; assembly: GCA_965222665.1. GTDB lineage: Bacteria > Pseudomonadota > Alphaproteobacteria > Rhodobacterales > CAZPXZ01 > CAZPXZ01. Next base: position 172,486 of record CBDCUM010000012.1, on the reverse strand, counting down.
GAAAGGCCAAGGGTTGCTTCACCTCCAGCACCCAGCGTTCGTCACGAGTAGTCCGAAAGGCGTGCACGTCGAATTCCAGCGCCGCCCAACTTCAGATGTCCGGACCTCGGGAGTGAATCGAGCTCACCTATTTGAACCCGAAGGGTCCGGATCGGCCGTATTCCCGGGCAGTTCGTAGATCATCCGGAGGTTGGTGCCTGGGAAGATCGTCCGGGTCAGGTTGAGTTCCTGGAGGAGGCCTGCAGTGGCGTTGTCGCCAGCGTCGCTGGCGGTGCCGAGGATGCGAATGCGGAGGATGCCGTTGGAGGGCTCCGGGATGATGTCGGCGTCGGATTGGAAGATCGCGCGCAGGTGCCTGCGGGGTCGCTGTGTCTTGCCCTGTGCCTGTGCGACGACAGGCATCATGCGGGTTTCGGCGCGGTAGGCGATCATGCGGATGACGTCGAGGAGGAGCTTCTCGCCTTCGGGAAGCGCATCCAGGGCCTGGTGGTCGTCGAGCTCGGCGACGGTGATGTGGCGCTGCGTGTCGCTGCGCTTCTGCTTGAGCGCCTCACGCTCGGCGTCGAGAGCGTCGATCCGGGCCTGGAGACGTCGGGCGGCTTCGGCGGTCTGGTGAGACTGGGCTCCCTTGGCCAGATCGGCGATCCTGTTGCGCAGGGTGCCGAGGCGTTGCCGGAAGCGGCTGACATTTCGGTCGATTGCGCGCCAGAGCGGGTTGACGACGCGGGCTTCGGGATCCTGCGGCTCCAGGCCGCGGACCACGAGGGCGTCGAGATTGAACTCCTCGCGCATATATTTGAAGAAGTTCTCCTGCGACCAGCGGGAGAACAGGGCGCCGGCGATCTGCTCCACGGGCATGCGGGAGTGGGTGGTAATGAGCGGGACCTGGCGGCCGCTTTCCAGCAGGCGGCGGATCTGGCGGACCTCGGGCCCCTTTTTCAGTTGCACGCGCTTCTCGGCGAGGCGGACGGTGGCGCTGCGGGTCGTGCCCGGTCCATGGATCGGTACCGCGACACTGCGGAACTCCGCCTCCGGCCAGTCCTCCCCCTTGAAGCCCTTGTGCCAGGTGATCACCGCAACGCCGCGCCGGGCGAGGCGCTTGAACAGTGCCGGGCTCCAGCCTTCCCGGTCGAAGACCAGCGTCAGGGCGGGCTCGCCGGCATCCGGGGCGGTGAGATCCGGCGCCTCCGGGCCCAGCATGCCCAGCTTCTCCAGCGCAGGCAGGATGTCCGCCTCCAGCGCGTGGGTCATGGTCGGATCCAGCGCCTTGTTCAGGCACAGGAAGGGCTTGCCGCCAAGCGCGTTGATCCAATAGCTCGTGGACGCGGGCAGGCATAGTTTCTGTCGCGCCACGAAGTGCTTTGGCAATTTCCCCTTGCGACCGGAATAGATCTTCACATGCCCGTCCACGCACAGCGTGGCGCCGACCTCCGGGTCCTCCTCAAGCCATCCCGCCGCCAGGGAGGATTGCCAGTTCCGCACTTGCTGCACATCCTGCCCCAGCGCCTTGATCTTGCGCCGCAGCGTCTTCACCTCCGGGCAGCGGTCCAGGCCCAGGATCGCGCCCCATTCCCCGGGCACCTGGTGCCGGAGCGCCTCCGGATTGCGCACCCGGGCCAAGACGAGGAACGCCAGGAAGAGCAGAACGGTGGTCAACCCGTAATACCCCTTGGGCAGCGACAGGAACTCCCGCGCGTGGTTCAGAAGCCCCTCCTTCAGCAGCATCGGGAGCCCGGCCAGCACCCCCCCGCCGGCAACCGCCGACAGCGGTTCCGCAAACTGCGGCCGGATCTCGCTCAGATGCCCCGTCGCGGCCAGCATTCGTCCCGTCGTGTCCCGAGCCCCACGGCCCATCGGCGCTGCCCGGTCGCGGGCGTCCCGTGCGCTTCGCTCAATCGGCGGCTCCAGCGCGTCCCGCTCCGGTGCTTCCTGCGGCGCCTCCCGCTCCGCAGGTGCTTCCGGATCCGGTTCAGCCTTCGCCGTCCCGGCCGGCATCCCACCCCCGACAACGCCTCGCCGGCGATTGTCGTTCAGCGTCCGCACCGGAATCCCCAGCCGTCGCGCAACCGCCGAGCCGCTCAGACCCGAGGTCAAAAGACGGTCCGCTTCCCGCGCCATGTCGGCATCGATTACGCTCGGACCGCGCCCGCGGCGCGGCGCAAAGAAGCTCGCCTCGCCGTCCCTCCGGAGTTGGTTCACCGCCCGCTGTACCGTCGAGCGGCTCACGCCGAGCGCCTCCACCAGGTCCGAGCGAGGGACACCGCTCTCCGCGAACTTCGCGATCCGAAGCAACTTCGCTTCGCGCTGATCGTCAGCGTGAAAATCAAACGGCTCAAGATTGGAGAAATACTCCACTCGGCCGTCCCGCCTCACGAAGGAAAAGCAGGAGTTGCCAATCTGGACCGCCTCGGCGGGTCGCATCGGAAGCGTGTTCATGAGATCCTCGGGCACCGAATAATGGGTTCATATTATTATGCCAGATACCCGCCGCTCTGTCAACCCCAAAATCCAATCATAACTCTATCAATTCAAACGATAATTCAACCCACAAGCAGCTCTCGAAAAGAGAGCGATGTCCGGACGTCTGAATTTCCCCTTACGACCGGAATAGATCTTCACATGCCCGTCCACGCACAGCGTGGCGCCGACCTCCGGATCCTCCTCAAGCCATCCCGCCGCCAGGGAGGATTGCCAGTTCCGCACTTGCTGCACATCCTGCCCCAGCGCCTTGATCTTGCGCCGCAGCGTCTTCACCTCCGGGCAGCGGTCCAGGCCCAGGATCGCGCCCCATTCCCCGGGCACCTGGTGCCGGAGCGCCTCCGGATTGCGCACCCGGGCCAGGATGAGGAACGCCAGGAAGAGCAGAACGGTGGTCAACCCGTAATACCCCTTGGGCAGCGACAGGAACTCCCGCGCGTGGTTCAGAAGCCCCTCCTTCAGCAGCATCGGGAGCCCGGCCAGCACCCCCCCGCCGGCGACCACCGACAGCGGTTCCGCAAACTGCGGCCGGATCTCGCTCAGATGCCCCGTCGCAGCCAGCATTCGTCCCGTCGTGTCCCGAGCTCCACGGCCCAGCGGCGCTGCCCGGTCGCGGGCGTCCCGTGCGCTTCGGTCAATCGACGGCTCCAGCGCGTCCCGCTCCGGTGCTTCCTGCGGCGCCTCCCGCTCCGCAGGTGCGTCCGGAACCGGATCAGCCTTTGCCGCCCGGGCCGGCATCCCACCCCCGACAACCCCCCGCCGACGGTTGTCGTTCAGCGTCCGCACCGGGATCCCAAGCCGTCGCGCAACCGCCGAGCCGCTCAGACCCGTACTCAAAAGACGGTCCGCTTCCCGCGCCATGTCGGCATCAATTGCGCTCGCACCGCGCCCGCGGCGCGGCTCATGAAACCCTTCCTCCCCCTTGCTCCGGTACCGGTTCACCGCCCGCTGCACCGTGGAACGACCAACGCCGAACGCCGTCTCCAGATCCTCCCGACGGATCCCGTGCTCCGCGAACCGCGCGATCCGAAGCCGCCACGACCGGATGCTCGAAACGTCGTGCGAGTCAAACGGCTGCAGGTTTGTGAAATACACCACCCGTTCGCCATCAACGTGGTACGAAAAGCACGTAGTGCCGATCGGAGTGGCGTTCGCGGGCGCCATCGGAAGTGTGTTCATGAGATCCTCGGATACCGAATATCGGGTTCATATTATTATGCCAGACTCCCACCGCTCTGTCAACCCCAAAATTCAATCATAACTCTATCAATTCAAACGATAATTCAACCCACAACCGGCTCTCGAAAAGAGAGCGATGTCCGGACGTCTGAACTTGTCTCCAGCGCGGTGCCCGCGTTCAAAGCGATCCCCTCGATTCGGGAGGTGCCAGCCTGCAGAATCGGGATCCGGATCTCCTCGATATGGCCGTCGTGGCGTACCACGTGAGTGTCGGGTATTGGATTTCCAGCATGATCCCGATCAACAATGGTTTGCGCGTTCACCCTCCTGGGTTGATCGAAGCCCTCGACCTTGATCCAGTCCGCGGCAAGAGAGAATGCGCCGACACGCGCCGTGGCACCGACACTTACCCGTTCCGCCCGGTCCGGACCGAGCCCCGGGTTCCCGAGGATCACGATCTTTTCCTGACGGCACAAACCGTCGTTCTCGGGGTCGCATATCCGGGGAAAGGTGAACGTTTTGCCGAGATGCATGGTGCGCAGGCTTGGCGGGTTCTCCGCCTTGTCCCAGGAGGCGCGGAACGCGAGAGACCTGTTCACCCGGTAGTGATTGGCAATTCGCCAGGACACCGCATTCCCGACATCGTCGAAATCGTCATGGCGAGCCCCCAGGATCAGGTCCCAACCGGTGAGCAACGGAATGGCCGCCTCCGCGTACGCCGATGCCCGCTGGCGCTCGCCCTTGGACGAACTGTCTGCGCTCCCAAGCGCGTCAGTAGGCTCGTGGAATCCGTTCATGAAGTCCCGAAAGTCGAAGATGTCCCGCCATTCCTGGTCCTCCACCTCCACGCCTGCGGTCAATCGGAGATCTCCCCCGGGTATCTCGAGTGCCTTTCCCGCCAGCGCAGCGCTGGCCCTTCTGTACTTCGCCAGCGTGTCGTGATTCAGCCGGAGCCTGGTCGTGCGGATCGCCTCGCGGTGTCCGAGGTCGGTAGAGAGCGGGTTGGCGATGTCGTATTCGCCGCTCTCGATCTGGGCGTTCAACAGCGTCTCGCTTACGAAGTTCGTGCCCTTCACTACGTTTTCCTGCCCGTAGTACTGGACATGCACGTCGTACTGGAGACCGTCGGCGAGGTCGCCCCGAACGCCGAGGGTGAGGTCGTTTTCTTCGAGATCCGAGCGCCATTCCCGGTTGCCGTGTCCGAGGAACCGGTGGTGGACCCGAAACTCGGCGTCGGTGGGGAAGTTCCCCGAGTCGAGTCCCACGACATTCGCGATCAGATTTTCCTTCACGGATGGCTCGCTGGCTACAAAGTCGAAAGTGCCCACGGCGGGGGCGTAGCGAAAAAGGGAGTCCCCTCGCGCGGTGCGGGCTTCCACGAAGAAATTTGCGTCATCGTCAAGCGGGTGGTCCGCGTTGAGAAACACGCTTTCGCGGGAGCGGCGTGTGAACCCGACGACCCACTTGATGTTCGCGAATGGATAGCCACAGACGGTGCCGGCAGGGTGCGTGAGAACGCCGGTATAGACTCCCTCGTCGCACTCGCCGAGAGATTTCAGTGTCGCAGAGTCACCATCGCCAGGGCGGTAGACGAGTGTGTTGCCGCCGATTGAGACGCCGGTGGTATCTGCAAGGGGATCGCCGGGTGTCCACTTGGCGCGGCTGAAGGCGCGATCATCGTCGCGGACCTCTTGCCGCCTTGTGTGATCGACACCAACCATCAGATGGCCGTGCCCCAGCGCGCCGCCCCAAAGGGCGCTTCCATGGTTCGAGTCACCGCCGGCTTGGGTTGGCCGGCCGGTACCAAGCGAGAACTCGGCGCCTTCAGCGTCTTCCCGGAGCACGATGTTGATCGCCCCGGAGATCGCGTGCCCGCCATACCGGATGGCGCCCTGGTCCAGGATCTCCACGCGTTCGACGGCAGAGATGGGAAGCGTGTCGAAATTCAGGCCCGAGACGTTGCGCCCGTTGACGAGAATTGCGGCATCCGCGATTCCGAAATACGGCCGAAACAGACCGAAATTGTTGAAGTTCCTCCGGCCAGACAGCAGGTCGGCAACACTGGTCAGGCCAGACATTTCGATATCCGTCCGGTCGATCGCGGTAACAACGTCGTGCACCGGAGGCGCTGGCGTCTCCTGGCTGCGTGCCGGAGACGCAGGCAATGCGACCGTGATCAAGACGATGGCCCCAAACCAGAACAGCGCGAGCGCTCGGCTGTTTGCCTTGGCGAGATGTTGGATGAACGTCGCCGAAAGTACAATCATCTTCCACTCCGGTCCTGCTGGTGGTTCCGGCTCGCGATCATGATGACAACTGCCACCGGAGGATTGGTCAGGTTCGGCTTGCGCTTCAGCGATTCATACAAATATCATCACTATATTACATTGTCCATTTAGAAGATCGATTCTCCTGGGTTTCAAGACGTTCACTTGGTGCTGGCATGACTTCGACGCCACCCGGTTGTCTGACCGCGTACCGATGCTTCCCTACCGAGCGTCAGGCGCAGCACAGGGTCGAGCGGAGCCGCAATGACCGCCTCCGTCGGTCGACGGCAATCAGGCGGGTCCGCGAATTCGCGGGCCCGGGAGGAATGCCGTTCCCTTGGTCGCTGCCCGAAGCATTCCGAATTTGCCACGATCCCGAACTGCCCGGTCGATCCTCGGACTCGTGCCAGGCCGTTCACAACAGCCATTACCGCTTCCGGCAAATTGGACCCATCGGCTCGAAATCAGGATCCTGGGACCGTTCCATTGCTCGTTCCTGGATTTGCCTGTGTGCGGGAACAAGCTACGATCAAGCTCTGGCCATGCTGGGCCGGAAATGACACAATCTGCGGGATCGGGGAGTGAACGATGCAAAGAATACGCCGGGGCGAAGTAACGCGATATGCCTTCGATTGGCGGGACGAGCCTGTCCTGAGCGTCAAGCAGGACGAAACCATCGAAATCGAAACCGACGATGCCTTGAGCGGCCTGATCGAAGATGACAGCGACAACCCGAAGGTGCATGACTTCAACAGCGAGCATGTGCGAAAGCTTCAGGACGTTTCGCCACCGACCTACAACCCCGTTGTAGGGCCCTTCCATGTCGAGGGTTGTGGAAAGGGCGACTTGCTCGCAGTCCACATCGAGTCGATCGATCCGTGGCGCTACGGGTTCTCGGGAATCCTGCCGGGCATCGGTCCCCTGGGCGATTCCCGCGCCTGGCCGGAATGCGCCGAACCCCATGTGCAGGTCATCGAACACCTTCCGGGTCCGAGCGGCTTCACACGGGATGGAAAGGGCAAATACTCCGACAGGCTGACCTGGGACCTGATGCCATTCTGCGGCACGCTCGCCACCGCACCGGAGCGCGAGGTGGTCACGTCGCTGCTCGGACAGGGCCCGTTCGGTGGAAACCTCGACTGCCGGGAGATCCGCGCTGGCCACACGATCTACCTGAATTCGTACCACGACGGCGGGCTCCTCTACATCGGGGATGCGCACGGCGGACAAGGAGATACGGAGTTCACGGGCATTGCGGACGAAACCCGGGCAACAGTCCGGCTGCATTGCTCAGTCGTCAAGAACAAAACGATCCGGCATCTGCGGATCGACAAGCCCGAGAGCATTGTCGCGATCGGAACCAACCTTCCCATGGAACACGCGGTATACGATGCCTGCTGGAACATGATGGAGTGGTTGCGGGACGAGTACGAGGTCTCCTTGAAGGACATGTACATCCGGATGTCCTGCGATCCCGCGTTCCGAATTCGCACATACCAGATGGTGCGGGCAGTAACCCTGCAGCATGTGGTCGGAGCGGAATACCCGAAGCACCGGCTGGCGCCGGCATTCTGAAATTATTCTGGGGAGGAACCGATGGATCTCGGACTGAAGGGAAAGACAGCAGTCGTTACCGCCTCGAGCCTCGGGCTCGGGAGGGCGATCGCTGAAGAGCTCGCCGCCGAGGGAGCCAACGTCGCCATTTGCGCGCGCCGCGCCGAGCCGCTGGACGAGGCGCGGGCCGCGATTGCGGCAAAGGGCGTGGAGGTCCTGGCCGTCGTGGCCGACATGACTCGCGTTGAAGACATTGAACGGGTCGTTTCCGACACCAGGGCGCGGTTCGGCGGGATCGACATTCTCGTCAACAACGCCGGGGACGCTGCGGTCGGGCGTACGCTTGACGAACCCGATGAAACCTGGATGCAGACCTACGAAATCAATCTCTGGAGCTGCGTCCGCGCCACAAGAGCGGCGGTGCCGCACCTCAAGCAAAGCGACAGCGGCAATATCGTCAACGTCGCTTCGGTGAGCGGGCACTCCGGACTCGGAGGGATGGCCGATTACAATTCCGCAAAGGCGGCGATGCTGGCCTTGACCAAGACCTGGGCACAGGACCTGGCCCCCGACGGAATTCGGGTCAACGCGGTCAATCCCGCGCTGATCCATACTCCGCTCTGGGAGCGCATCGCCGAGGGGTCCTTCGTCGGGCAGGTGGGCGACACGGTTGACGAGGTCTTCGAGAACCTGTCAAAGCAATTCCTGCTGGTGGGGCGGTACGGCCGGCCCGAAGAGGTGGGCGCCGTTGTCGCGTTCCTCGCCTCGGCCAGGGCGGGATTCGTGACCGGGGCATGCTGGAACGTGGACGGCGGATTCACAAAGTTCATTACCTGAGCGCAATCCCCGGGTGAGGCTTCCCCGCGCGTCGCGATCTGAACCGCACCATCCGGTGAGCAGCCGATCTGACCTGCCGACCGGCTGCGCCAGGCAGCAGCGGGGTTCTATCGTGCGTACAAGACTGAGCGGCATCAGCGGGTTCCGCGGGAAGCCGCAAGCCGACAGGTCGCCATAGCCGGCTCGCCGCCTTCTCGCAGGAGACCGCGGCGAAGGGGAAAATGCTGCGGCGTGCGGCGAATCCGGACCGCCATGGGTCCGATCCCATCCACAGCTGCCGGTGGACCACCGGAGCTGGTTCGGGAAGTTCGGGACGTGCGATAGCGTCGGATCTGCGGCAGGAGGCGTATGGCGAATTCCCGGGCGAGGAGACTGTCGGACTTGGGTAAGGGGCACCAGCATGGCCATGGCTCATCTTTGCCGCAGCCGGCGGCCAGGCCAAGCTTTGTCGTCTTTGGGCCAGTCCTGTCTTGGTCTTGGTAGCCCCCGCACGATCAAGATAACGTGTTCACGGTGCTAAAGATTTGAGATGAAATCTGCTGATGTCGCGGGATTTCCGCAGGACGGATCCTGAGACGCCGTGGCTCCTGCCGCCGTCGCTGCAGGACTGGCTGCCGGAGGCATTTGGCGCGTTTCGTGGTCGATATCGTGGAGCAGCTCGATCTGAGCGATCTGACGTGTGACTGTAGTCGCGGCGGCAAGCGAGCCTATCATCCTGCGATGCTGCTTTCGCTGCTGTTCTACGGCTATGCGACCGGGATGTTTTCGAGCCGCAAGCTGGTGCGGGCGACGCATCTGTCGGTTGCATTCCGCTTCATCGCAGCAAACCTGCATCCGGATCACGCCACGATCGCAGCCTTTCGCAAGCGGTCTATTGGTCGCCTGGGTGGCCTGATCGTACTGATCCTGATGATGGCGCGGACCTTGGTGGTGCTGCAGCTCGGGAATGTGAGTCTGGACGGCACCAGGATCAAGGCCAACGCCGGCAAGCACAAGCGATGAGCTGGGACTACGCGAAGACTACGCGAACAAGCTGGAGCAGCAGTTGCAGGAAGAGGTTGCAGCGTTGCTGGCCCGGGCGGAGCAGGCGGAGCAGGCGGACGAGGCGGAGCTTGTGGCCGGGGCTGGACATTCCGGAGGAGTTGCAGCGGCGCCGGGACCGCCTTGGGGCGATCGCGGCGGCAAAGGAAGAGATTGCGCAGCGGACGGCGGAACGGCACCGGGCGGAGATGGCGGCCTACGAGGAGAAGATGGCGGCCCGCGCGGCGAAGGAGGCGGCGTCCGGCCGGAAGCCATGCGGTTGCCCGCCGCAACATCCTCAACCGGGCCCGCATTCGAAGGACCAGGTGAACTTCACGGATCCGGAGTCGTGGATCATGCCGTCATCGGAAGGCTTCGTGCAGGGGTTCAACGCCCAGGCGGCGGTCGACGATGGCTCCCACTTGATTATGGCGGGCCATGTTACGGATGCCAGCAATGACAAGCAGCAAGTAGCCCCGACGCTGGAGCAGCTGGCGGCGGTGGAAGCGGTGATCGGCAAGCCGGAAGGGGTCTTGGCCGACACCGGCCACTTCAGCGCCGACAACGTGGCACAGTGCGAGATGGCGGAGGTGACGCCGTACATCGCGTCACGCCGCAACGCGCACAACCAGCCGCTGGCGAACCGGCAGGCCCCGGCACCGGAGCTTCCTGTCGACGCAGACCCGGCGTCGAGAGCGAAACACCGCCTGAAGACGCCACAGGGCAAGGCGATCCATGCCCGGCGCAAGGCGACAGTGGAGACGGTATTCGGGATCATCAAGGAGGTGATGGGATTCCGGCGTTTCCATCTGCGGGGACTGAACGCGGCACGTGGAGAATGGACCGTGATCAGCCCGGCATGGAACTGGAAGCGGATGCACGCTCTCGCGACCTGAGCAAGAAGAGAAAATGTGCCCTCGCAGGGCCCCAAAACGGCCCTTGGGGGTAACCGAACCACTCCGGCGACCGAACCGCCCTCAAAGTCGCCCAACACTAAGCCGGGATCCGGCGCGCTCGCGAGTTGCCTAGGCCGGGATCAGCGCGAAGGCTTCCCATCACACCATTTCTGGGTCAGACCCGACAGACTCCTGGAGACCGCCGCGACGTCGTCGGCATGACGGCGGACTTGGGCAAATGCACGGATGTTCATGTCTTCGCGGAGAAGTATCCCGAACGGTGCTTCCAAATGGGGATGGCCGAGCAATTGTTGATCGGCGCCACCACTGGCACGGCACGCGAAGGCTTCATGGTGTTCGCCACCACCTATGCCGTATTCGCGACCCGACGGGCCTACGACTTCATCTGTATGGCCGTCGCCGAAGAGAAACTGGACGTGAAAATTGCCTGTGCGCTGCCCGGACTGACCACCGGTTACGGCCCCGGCCACCAGGCGACGGAAGACCTGGCCACTTTCCGCGGCCTGCCGAACATGACCATCATCGACCCGTGCGATGCCACCGACATCGAACAGGCGACCTACGCCATCGCCGCCTATCGTGGCTCCGTCTACATGCGCCTGCTGCGCGGCAACGTGCCGGACGTGCTCGGTGAATACGGTTACGAGTTTGAGTTGGGCCGGGCGACGATGGTCCGGCACGGTGCGGACGTTCTGTTCATCTCCACTGGCTTGATGACAATGCAAACCCAGGAAGCGGCGAAGAAGCTTGAGGACGACAACATCGATTGCAGCGTTCTGCACGTGCCCACCGTAAAACCGCTGGACACCGGGTCGATCGTCGAAGCCACCAGCAAGACAAGACAGGGCGCATCGTGGTCGTAGCCGAGAACCACACGGTGGTCGGCGATCTCGGCGAAGGCGTGGCACGGACGCCTTTGAACGAGGGCCTGGCGCCGACCTTCCGTCACATTGGCTTGCCCGACGAACTCCTCGATGCCGGCGCCCTGCCGACCCTGCACGACCGCTACGGCATCTCTCTCGAAGCAGTATGCTCGCAGATCAAGGGATGGCTTTCCTGAACTGCAAGCTCAGACGGGAATTTCAACATGACAAGCATATCGGCTGACGACGGCGGAGGGTCCACAACCAAACACATCGTCTTTCTTGACCGTGGCACAATCGGGCCCGACGTCGAAGTAACCCGCCCGGCTTTCGAGCACGAGTGGGTCGACTATGACCGGACGGCGCCGGAACAGGTTGCAGAACGGCTCGTGGACGCAGACATCGCCATCACCAACAAGGTGCCCATCGGAGCGGATGAACTGGCGATGGCGCCAAATCTCAAGATGATCGCTATCGCCGCCACAGGGTACGATATCGTCGACGTCGACGCCTGCCGGGCACGGGGTGTGGTCGTTTCCAATATCCGTGGTTATGCCGTCAATACGGTCCCCGAGCACGCGTTCTCGCTGATCCTGGCGCTACGTCGCTCGATCGTCGGCTATCGCCAGGATGTCGCCAACGGCGAATGGCAGCGGTCCGGGCGATTCTGTTTTTTCAATCACCCGATTTCGGATCTGCGCGGCAGTCGCCTCGGCATAGTCGGCGAAGGTGTGCTCGGCCAGGCGGTGGCCGCTATCGGCAAGAACGGCTTCGGTATGGACGTTGTGTTCCTTGACCATGAGCACGTCACCGATGAGGTCCGCAAAACAAGCACATTCGTTGCCAAAGATGAATTGATCCAAACATCGGACGCGATCACGCTCCATTGCCCGCTATTGCCCTCGACCCGGGATATGTTCGGGATCGAAGAGTTCCGCCAAATGAAATCGACAGCGATCATCGTCAATACGGCACGCGGCGGTCTGATCCAGGACGCAGCCCTGGCCGAGGCTCTGAACGAGGGCCTGATCGGCGGCGGCGCGGTCGATGTGTTGTCGGCAGAGCCGCCGGCCGACGATCATCCATTCTTCAAGCTGCTGGAGAAGCCCAACTTCATTCTCACCCCGCACGTTGCGTGGGCTAGCGCGGAAGCCATGCAGACCCTTTGGGAACAGATGATCGATCACATCGAGAACTTTCATTCGGGCGCGCCTTCCAATGTCGTCACCTGAAGGCTAAGTATATAATCCCCATCGAAATCGTCGAGGCCGCACATGCGGTCCCTGACAGGGCTGGGCTGGAGGCGGCGGATCGCATACTTCAACTCCCCCGGTCGGCTCGACCCGACGATCTGGTGCTGTGCCTGATTTCCGGTGGCGCATCCTCGCGGCTCGAAGGGCAGGCGCTCCCATGCGTGGGCGTCCATGCAGGCGTCATCCAGGGCGGCATGGTGAGGAGGAGTGACACCGTGCTTGTCAAGCAAGGCGACCGAACATGCTTCTTCGCGATGAGGCGAGGGGGATCGAGCCGGACGGGTGGCGCAGAGGGAAGAAGGTGTGCTTTGCAGTTGACGCCATTCCAACGCGCGGCAGCGGCGGAACCCGCATCAATCTTTGCCGACGCGCCCCGCGTCGACGGCCCGGCCGACATCCATGCGGGCGGATCGAGCGCGGGACGGCCTGACCGGCCGGACACATCATACCATTTCAACTAAGTTTTGACCCTTTTCTCCGGGGCCAGTTTTAGAGGTTGTTTATCCGGTGCAAGCTGCCCATGCGCGGCTGGTGATTGATTTGATACGGTCTGGATCTGAGACGAAGCTGTACCAGGCGTTTGCGATCGCAGACCGCACATCATCGGCAAGCGAGAAGACCTGGTTGGAAAGGAAGTTGCCCTTCAGGAACGCGAATACGTTCTCCATGGAATTGAGTTCCGGACTGTAGGGTGGCAAGCGCAGCAGCGAAATGTTTGCAGGTATTTCGAGGTCGTTTGAACGGTGCCATCCGGCTCCGTCCAGTACAATCACGGCATGGCGTCCGGTCGGCACGGCATCGGAGATGTCGGCAAGATGGCGGTTCATTTCGACGGTATTGGCGCGGTCGCAAATGTGGCCAACCGCGACCGAACGCTCGGGACAGGCCGCCGCGAAGAGATAGGCGTAGCTGTAGCGGTGGTCCCGGACGATGCGGGGGCGGCTTCCCTTGCGCGCCCAAACCCTGGAGAGCATGCCCTTCTGCCCAGCTCTTGCCTCGTCCTGGAACCAGATATCGATCATCACCGGTTCTGTGCCCTCGGGTACCACATTCAACACCAACTCATTGAAATCCCGACAAAACTCTTCTTGCTTCACAGGATCCGCCTTGGGGTGGACAGGACGCGGCGAGATTTTCACAAAGCCCAGAGACCGGATCACGCGGCGGATCCCCTCAAGGCTGAAATACTCGTTGAAACGCAGCAGCACCTTGTCTCGAAGGTCGATCAGGCGCCATCGGCTCACTCCATCCTCTTCCGTATCCGGACCCTCTTCAATCCACAACGCAACCTCACGTTTCTCGGATTCTGACAGCCGGCACGGGCGTCCCGTACGCGGGTCGTCGGCGAGCCCGTCTGGTCCATGCGCATTGAAGCGCAGAATCCAATCCCGGATCGATTGAACCGTCGTTCCTTGCGCCGCCGCGACTTCACTTCGGCAAACGCCGTCCAGAACCATCGCAAGCGCACGAAATCGCCGCGACTGCCGAACGTCCTTGCACATGCCCGCCAATCTGTGCAATTCTTCAATTGTGCAGTCGTTGCGCGAAATGGAAATGGTCATCCTTGATCTCCTATGATTGTCGATTGTTGATCAAACATCATAGGCTGATGCGCCTCCGACTGCACCCCACATATGGTGCAAAGGCGACAATCTCAAAAGGAGTCAAGACTTAGTTGAAATGGTATCACGCGGCGAATGAGCGAGGAAAGGATTTGATGGCAACTAGCCCGGACGATCTTGGTGAGCGGCTGCGCCGCATTCCGGTATCCGTGGTGCACGACGCCATGCGGTCGAACGGCCATGGCGAGACCGTGCTGCCCCACGACATCCGACCGCTTGCGGGAGCCGCTCCTCTCGCCGGTCCGGTCTTCACGATCGAGGGCGGGCTGCATGCTAGTCTGTCGGTCGACGAGAGCCTGCATGCCTGGGCGCGGCTGCTTTCGCGGACCCCTCCGAGCGTCGTGGTCGTCTGCCAGCCGAACACGCGCGACATCGCGTTGATGGGGGAGCTGTCGGGGCAGGCTCTCCAGAGGAAGGGCGTCCTTGGCTACGTCGCAGACGGAGCGTGCCGTGACATTGCGCTTGTTGAAGAAGCGGGTTTTCCGGTTTGGTGCACCCACGCAACCCCATCCGACATTGCGGGACGCTGGCAGGCGGTGGCCATGGGCGAACCGATCCAAATCAGCACCGTTACCATCCGCACCGGAGACTGGTTCACGGGGGACCGTGACGGCGCCCTGGTCCTGCCACGGGAGATCGCCGCCGACATCGTCGCCGGCGCAGAAGAGATGGTCCGTACGGAAGGCGGCATGCGGCGTGACATTCTGGCCGGAGTGGATCCCGAGGAGGCGTATCTCCGCCATCGGAAATTTTGAGCTGCAAAGGCCCGGAGTTCCCGGCCAACGCGCCGATGGGAACGTAGCCGGAGATCTTCCGGTGCCGCTCAGCGAGCAATCAATCCCAGGTCCCCCAGATTCCGAGCCGGATCGAGTGTCCGAATGCCCTGTCTCCGAGTGCCGGCCAGACGTGGATGATGAACGGTTGCTGTGTTCGCCGGCTCCAGACTTGCACGGCGGACCGATCCCGCGGAGGTTGGTCCGCCGGCATCCCGGGAGTGGCCGCAGGCCTCAACAATCGGCTTCCCTTGCCGGCTCAGGCGAGGTCGCGCCTCGGCACGTCATTGCGCTCCTCAAGGAACACGGCAGCTTGCAGCGGATCGAGACCCAGCACAAGGTCGGATGCCTTCTCGCCCACCATCGTCGCCGCCGCATTCGTATTGGACGAGATGATCGTAGGCATGATCGAACTGTCGCAGACCCGCAGGCCGTCCATGCCCCGGACCCTCAACTCGGAATCGACAACCGCCATCCCGCCGTTTCCCATGCGGCACGTGCCTACCGGATGATGATCCGTCTTCGCCATGCGGCAGGCGTAGTCGAACAGGTCCGCCCTGGAGATAAGTTCCGGCCCCGGCACGGCTTCGCGCCGCACAAAGGGTTTCAAGGCCGGCTGACGAAGGATATCGCGTGCCATCTGCAAGCCGCGCAGCGACAATTCGATATCCTCGGGCTGCGTCCAGAAACCGGGATCAATCAGGGGAGCCTCCCTCGGGTCCGCAGAGGCCAGCCGCACCGTCCCGCGGGAATTCGGGCGCATTGCCGCGCTGTTGAGAGTGACGCCGCAACCATCGATCGAGACAATTCCCTTCTCGATTCCGGATCCCTGCCCGAAATGGAACTGTATATCGGGGGAGCGGGCCGTCTCGTCGGCGTACCAGAATCCACCCGTCTCGAACAGGGAGGACGACACAGGCCCGGTCCGGAACAGCAGGTACTGCAGACCCGCCAACATCGTTCGATCGAAGCGCTGAATCCGGTCATAGCTGTGCGGACCGGTGCATTCGGCAATCGCACAGATGTCGATGTGGTCCTGCAGGTTCTCACCGACTCCCGGCAGATCGTGCTGCGCCTCGATCCCCGCCGAGCGCAGGTGGCCGGCCGGACCGATCCCCGAAAGCATCAGCAGGCGGGGCGAGCCGATCGCGCCGGACGCAACCAGTACCTCGCGACGCGCACGGTATTCCGTACGCGCCCCACCCTGGACGGCTTCGACGCCCACCGCACGGCTGCCCTCCATGAGGATGCGGGTCACCGTAGCCCCGGACAGCACCGTCAGGTTCGGCCGGCACTCCGCCGGATGAAGGAATGCAGTCGCAGCCGAGGACCTTCGGACCTCGCGCTGCGTCAGCTGGTAATAGCCGACCCCCGCCTGCACCCGGCCGTTGAAATCCGGGTTGTACGGAATCCCGTACTGCTGCGCCGCCCGAATGAACGCATCGCAGACGGGCAGCGCGCCCCGCGGCATGGCCACGCCAACCGGACCCTCGGTGCCGTGGTAATCGTCGACGAACCGCTCGTTGCCCTCCGCGCGCTTGAAATACGGCAGGACCTCCCGGTAGCTCCAGCCCACGCACCCGTGGTCGTCACGCCAGGAATCATAGTCCTTCCGGTTTCCCCGCGTATAGATCTGAGCGTTGATCGTGCTGCCGCCACCGACGACCTTGGCCTGCGTATACCATAGTACCCTGCCCTTCATGGACCGCTGCGGCACCGTAGACCAGCCCCAACTGGCGATCCCTTTCGTCATCCGTGCAAAGCCCGCCGGCCAGTGGAAGAGGAAGCTCCGATCCGGGCCGCCAGCCTCGAGCACCAGCACAGAGGCATCCGGGTTCTCGCTCAGCCGGCTCGCCATGACGCAGCCTGCGGTCCCGGCTCCCGCAATGATGAAGTCGAATTCCCGGCTGAGGCGTGCCATGGTCCGGATATTGCAATTAACCGTTTGGTTAAAAAAAGTTACATGTCTGCTGGTCGGATGTCAATTCCAGCGGCATCGCAAGCCCTGCCAGCGGCCGGCCCGGCGCAATCCCCGGGGAACGGACCGGCCTTCTCAGTAGAGCCGCAGACGCTGCCCAACACCAAGCCGCATCGCCTTTTCGCGCATCGCCTGGCCAAGTGCGATGTCCGACAGGGCCATTCCACGATGCCAGAAGAGAATGGTCTCTTCCTCGGATTCGCGGCCGGGCTTCCGGCCGGCGACAATCTCTCCGAGCTCCGCATAAAGTGTGCTCCGGGTCAGAAGCCCCTGATCCACGTGGCGCCGGAGCGCGCCAAGCGGACCGGACTCGGCCTGGCTCCAGTCATCCATGACCATCTTGTCCATGATGGACGTGAGATCGTCCTCGACGGCGCTCTTCGTACCATAGGGCACCACCAGCGCGCCGCGGGATATCCACGCCGTCTTCAAGAGGGGCTCCGGCCTGGCGAGGCGCGACGCCTCCACCACGATATCCGCACCCTTGACACAGGCTTCCCAGTCCTCCGTCGCGCGCACCGGCTTGCCGAGATCGTCCGACAGCCGTTTGGCAAAGGCACAGCGGCTTTCCGGGCGGCGTGAATGGACGCGGATCTCCTCAAATCCGAACAACCGATCCAGCAGGCGGACATTCCAATAGGCCGAGCCGCGCGCACCAATATGGCCGAGTACACGGGAGTCCCGTCTCGCGAGATGCTTCGCCCCGACAGCGGTCACCGCCCCGGTGCGCATGTCGGTGATGCCGGAGGCCTCGATCAACGCCACCGGAGCGCCCGTCCGCGGATCGAACAGGCTGAGGACCGCGTATTCCGAGGGACGCCCGTCGCGGAAGTTGTCGTAGAAGTCTCCGACGGTCTTCACGCCGGCGACATTGACCCCACCGCCAAGCCAGCCGCGGAGCACGTTGAAATGCCCCTCGACTCCTGCCTTCGGATGCAAGTGAGTTCGATCTCCGTTTACCGTCTCGCCCCGGCCCTGCATGGCGAGGGACTGCTCCACGGCGTCCAAGATCTCGTCGTCCGTCAATGCCAATAGTGCAATGTCCGCGCGATTGAGAAACTCCACATAGACCGGGGGACCCCCGCACGGAGCCACCGTCTCAGCCATAGAACCATTCCGCCTTTAGCGTGAACACGGCCTCTGCGACCAGGAGCAGAACAATCCCGATGCCCGCAAGCCAATTCCGGTGCCGCAGCAAGAGCCAGACAGCAAGCGCTGCGGAGAGCACGAATTCTGCCGGAGCAATGATGCCCGCGCCATGACGATCATCCCAATACGAGTACGGGCTCCGAAAAATCCAGTCGGAGACAGGCCAAAAAGGCGGGTGCCCATCATTGACATGGAGGGGGATATCGAAAAGGACATGGAGGAGCCCCGCGAGGCCAAACACCAGAAGCCACGGCCGCCGGACCCACGCTCCCGCCGTCGCAACGGCGGCGAACACGAGAAGGGAATTGGAGACGGCGAACACCTCCTGCCAGAACGGCGAAAAATAGTCCTCCCGGAATATCTGGGAGCGGGTGCGCCCGAGCACCCATCCCTGCCAGGCGACCATGACGAACATCATGAGATCCGGGGCGAGACTGCCGAGTACGGCGGCAATATTCCGCGCCGGGCTGTTCCGGCGTCCCAGAACCGCGGCGCCGAGGAGGAGATGGGCCTGCGTGTTCACTGTGCTTGCCGCGGAACAGCCGCGCCGACTGCCTGGATGGCCTCCGGGAGAATGTCGGCCAGAACAGCACGATCGGCAGCGGTGCCAACACTGATCCGGACGCACCGGTCGAGGGGGCGCACGCCGGGCATCCGAACGAAGATCCGGCGCTTCTCAAGCTCGGCCAGAAGTGCGCGGGCGCGGGCACTGCCGCCGACATCGACCGCCACGAAATTCGCTGCGGATGGTATGGCCTCCAGCCCAAGGGATTCCGCCAGCCGGCAGTACTCCTTCCGGCCCGCATCGACTTCCGCTGTGACGCTGTCGATGAATCCCGGATCGCCGAGCGACGCAAGTGCGCCCACCTGCGCGATCCGGTTCACACCGAAATGGTTCCGAACCTTGTTGAGCCCGGCAATCAGGCTCCGGTGGCCGACACAATAGCCGATCCGGGCACCCGCCATGCCATGGGCCTTCGAGAAGGTTCGCATGCGGAGGACCCGCGGATCGGTAGTGTCCATGGGCCAGATGGCCGCCGCTGGCGCAAAGTCAAGATAGGCCTCGTCCAGGACCAGCACCGACTCCTCCGGCATGTCCTGAATGAGGGCGCGCACACGCCCGGCGCCATGCCATGTGCCCATCGGATTGTCGGGGTTGGCAAGATACGCGAGAGGCGCCCCGGTGTCCCGAACGCGTTGCAACAGCGCATCCGGATCCTCGTGGTCGTCTCGATACGGCACGGTCTCCAGCTGCGCCCCGAACCCTGCCACATGATAGTTGAACGTGGGATAGGCGCCCAGGGATGTGACGACGGGAGAGCCCGGCTCCGTCAACATGCGGACCACGACTCCGAGCAATTCGTCAATCCCGGCTCCCACGCAGATCTCGTCCATGGCGACGCCGTGATGCGCGGCAAGCGCATCCCGAAGATTATGGGATTCCGGATCGCCGTACCAGGATGCCCGCAGCACGGCCTCCCGCATCGCCTCGGCAGCCCTGGGAGAAACGCCGAAAGCGCTCTCATTCGCCCCCAGCCGCAGGGCAAACTCCTTTCCGGTGCGCCGCTCAATCGCCTCCGGCCCGACAAACGGCGTGGTTGCGGGAAGACCGCTTACGATCGGATTGAAGCGGGTCATTCGGGCTCCCTCCGCAAGCCGTTTCCTCAACGCGGCACGACGCGCGGCAGGCTAGGGAATGTTGGACGGCGCATCAAGGCGCCGCGCCCGGAAACGGCGTCCTGAAATCGGCCCGAATGACAACCGGATTGCGGAATCCGGATACGCCTTGCCCGGCCGATGGGCAGCAATTCGCTCACTCGGAAGTCGAGTCAATCATGCTGCTCGTTGTATTCCTCGGCCAGGGACCGGCTGTGCAGCGCCAGGGCGTCCGAACGATGCGCCACGGCAAGCAGGCTGCCGTCCTTTCCGGCAACCGGGACGTATCCAAGCCGGTGCTCCACGGTGAGCGCCAGCACACGGGCAAGGGTGTCGTCCGGGGAAACCGCGATTCCGGCTTCCAGGAGCTGCCGACACCGGGCTTCCTCCTCCGCGCCTTCCGGCTCGTCCATGATGCGCACGACCCGGGTCGTGCGCAATTCGTAGTCATGCCTTCCCTTGGCGAGTGGTATGCCATTCCGCTCGAGCTGCTCGTAGAAGAAGCTCCGCCGCAGGTGCCGCTGCGCGAGCACGGTGGCGACGGACACTGCCACCATCACGGCGAGCGCCGTGCGGTAGTCGCCCGTGAGCTCGAACACGATCAGCGTAGTCGAAATCGGGGCGCCGAGCATGACGGCCGAGAGAGCGCCCATCCCGGCAAGGGTGTACAGGCCGATCTGCGGCAGTTCGGCCCAGTGAAGATGGAAGACAAGGACATCGCCGAACGCAGCGCCAAGAAGCGCGCCCAGCATCAGCGAGGGAGAGAAGAGCCCGCCACCGAAGCGGCCGCCGACGGAAATGGCAACCGCGACCATCTTCACCGCGATAATCAGGAGTGCCGCGCCGACAGCGTAGCTGCCGTAGAGCGCCGACGTCGTGGCTGCGTAGCCGACACCAATGACTTCCGGCACCCAGTATCCGAGCCCGCCGAGCAGGAGGCCAGCAATCGCCGGGCGCAGGAACAGGGGCAGCGCGAACCTGGACTGAACCCAATCTCCGGCGGCATCTGCGGCAAAGATCATCCTTGAGAGCGCCACGGCCACCGCGGCGGCAAGGGCGCCCAGGACCACGAATTGCGGCAGCTGCCAGAGCGTAGCCATCTCCTGGGCGGGAACCGCAAACGCCGGGAAGTCGCCGACCAGGGCGCGGTTGACGAGGGTGCCCAACACGCTCGCAACGACAATGGGGGCGAACACGCGGATGGAATACGCTCCGAGCACCACTTCCAGCGCGAACAGGGTTCCGGCGATCGGAGCGTTGAAGAGCGCGGATACACCGGCTGCCGCAGCGCAGCCAAGCAACGTGCGCGCATTGCCTCCCCCCAGCCGTAACAGTCCCGAAACGGCACTCGCCAATGTCGCGCTGAGATGGACCACGGGGCCTTCCCGGCCCGTGCTGGCGCCGCCCCCGAGGGAAATCACCGAAACAACGGCGGTGACCAGCCCCTCCCTCACATGGACCCTGCCCCGGTCCAGATCCCGGGCCCGGATCACATCCGCGATCCCGTGGGCACGCCCGTCCGCAATGCCGAACTGGATCAGCAGTCCCACTGCCAGCCCGGCGCTGGCGGGCACCGTGAAGAAGAGCCACCACGGCGCCACGGCCAGCAGCGAAATCGTCGAATCGTCGACGCCGTAAGCCATGGTCTGTACGAAGTCGATCCCGGCCCGGAACGCCACCGATGCGAGGCCGGCCAGAACGCCGATGAGAATGGCGAGCAGCCAGACGTAAGGGGTGCCAAGCTGGTTCGCGCGCCGTCGCGCCACGTGCACCGCGCCGAGCGCACGGCGCCGCAGCGGCCTGCCGGTCTGCACGGGCGCCATTCAGCCCGGTCCCCCGCCCGCTCGGAAACAGAAACGGGATCTCGAATGCGGCAGGCACCGCTCAAGACCGTGTGTTCGCGATTCGCCCCCAGCATGCCGCATCGCAAGAACGCGTGCTCCCGAATCCGCAAGAGAGGCTGTCCGGGCACCTCGTCGGTCCAGGCCCACAAGTGCACTCGCGGACAGCCACCCAGGGCCGGATCATAACCGCGAATCGGGCGCAGGGGGCTCAAGCCGAACACCGGGAGACCGCGGCCTGCGCCTCCTGCTCGACGTCGCGCACGGGAAGCCTCAGGAGCTCGGCTGCCCGGGCCGCCGGGATGCGGTCCTCCGACAGTGCGCGCCACACCTGACGCGCAAGACGCGGCGCCTCTGATGCGGCCCGCCCTCCCCCGAATGCCGGCTCCGGCTCCCTCTCGCGCCAGAACCGCGCATAGCCCTTCAGCACGCGCTCGCTTTCTCGCCGAGGAAGAATCCCGGTCTCGCGCAAACGGATGAGCAGCACAACCGCCGGAATCCCGTAATGCGCCTTGAGGTCCAGGACTTCGCGCCGTGCAACCCATTTTCGGCGGGCGCCGACTTCGCGGCGAAGGCTGTCGGCGGGCGCGAGAATCGCGGCGCCAAAGCGCTGCCATGCTCGGGCGCGCGCACTTCCCGATCCGTCGATCCTGCGGATCACCCGCCGCCCGAGCTCGGATGCAAGGACCAGGCGCCGTCTCTCCAGGCACGCGCGGTCGGACAAGAAAATGGCTCTCGCTGCAGGATGCGGGTCCCTCGGGACGGCACGGAACGGGATGCCGCTGAATCGTTCCGGAAGATCCCCCTCGATCACCTGGATGCCGCGACTCTCCAGCAGGCTCCGTACCGAGGCCAGGGGACCGGCTCCGGCTTGCCACCTTGCCCGAAGCCCTTGCGCGAGGCACTCGAAGTCCTCCTGCCCGCGCACCACTGCGCCCGCCAGGGATCCGAACGGGTCCGGCGGCGGAACCGCCTCAACCGAGAGGCGCCCCTCGATACCCGCAAGCATCAGGTATTCGAGCTGTGCAAATTCCTGCTTCGTGGCGGCTCGCCGCGGGCCGGAGTCCTCCGCGGCGAGGGAGACGATCCGCCCGCCGAGCAGAAAGATTGGTTGCACATCCAGAGCTTGGACAAGCCCCGCGAAAACACGCGGGGAAGGCATCATCTGCCCCTTCTCGTACTTGCCGATCGCCTGAAGCGTGACCGGCGGTTGAAGACTCTGACCCAGTTCGCGCATCGAAACGCCGGCGCGATGGCGCGCGAGCCTGAGACGCGCCGGAAACAGCGTGGCCTCGGGCCACACACCCTCCGTCGAGGCGGCTCGGTTCCGGTTGGGGCGAGGTCCAGGCGGACCTTCGCCCGCAGCATCGGTCTGCATGGCTAGATCGCAAACATCTCTTGCAATGAGCTCAGCACCCTTATGAGAGTGGCCGGCTTCAGGTTTCCGATATGGGAAACCAGCCGGCTTCGATCAGCGGCGCTGATCCGGTCCAGCATGACGTACCCCTGTTTCGTCTGGAAACTGCACGGAATTCGAAACGGATACGCCTTTCCCGCCGTTGTCATCGGCGCGATCAGCACAGTCTGGAGAAACTCGTTCAGCTCGTCCGGGGAGACCACGAGACAGGGACGAATCCTGCCCGACTCCAGCCCGTCCGCCGGATCCTCCGACATGAGCCAAACGTCGCCGCGAACCGGCCTCTTCGGTCCATTCCTCGGACCCGATCCCTCGCCCGATGGCGGCATCCCGAGCGACCGCCGGGAAATGATCATTCCCACGCCCAGTCGGTGCCATCAGGTGCAATAGAGGTCCGCTCGCCGACAGGCTCGTCGCTGCTCTCCGCAGCGAGTTCCCGCGCCGCTTCCGCCCAGCCCGTTCGTGGCGCCGTCACCCGCTCAATCAGGATTCCGGAGGTGACGACCCGCAAGGCGACGTGTTCCGTGAGACACGCTTCCTCGATCAGCGGCTTCGGAATCCGAACGCCCCGCGAATTGCCGATTCGAACAAGCTTCACATTCATAAATGGAACCCGAAGGCTGAGCCGAATCCGGCACACTGCGGATAACACAATGTAATTACATTGTAGTCACGAAATCCTCCGCTGCAAGGGACCGGGCGGCTCGCCTGCCGCAACCCCTGACATGGGAACGAGGACCGCAGAGGATTCAGAGGAATGCGTAGTCAGCGGGGGCCATCCGCAAGTCCGGGCCTGCGCGCAAGATTCCCAGTCGGGACGAGAACGGCAGACGCCTAGAATGGGACTCCGGTCCGGCGACCCGACCCCGGTACCGTCGGCGACAGGCGGACGCGCAGCGGCACTCCGACGGGCTAGGAACGCATCCGCGCTCCGTCCGGATCGAAGAGGGCCTCCTTCCGGAGGACCGCATCACGCTTGTCGTCAATGATCTCGATCGACCAGCCCGTTTCCTCCTCGGCGAGTTCCTTCGGCACGTACCCAAGCGCAATCGAGCGGCCAGAGCCATGGGCGTAGCCGCCCGAGGTGACCCGCCCGCAGACCCGGCCGCCACGCCAGATCGGCTCGTCGCCCAGCACGTCGATACCATCGGCGTCAACGACAAATGTCCGCAACCGCAGCGTGCCACCACTCTCCCGCTCGGCAAGAGCGGCAGCCTGGCCGATGAAGTCCGTATTCTTGCCGTAAGCGACAAACCGGTCGAGGCCCGCCTCCACGGGGCCGTACACCGGACGATATTCCGTGGCCCAGGAACCGAATCCCTTCTCCAGCCGAAGCGCGTTCAAGGCCCGCCCGCCAAAATGCCGAATGCCGTGCTCCGCGCCCGCGTCCAGAAGACTCCGGTAAAGCGTCCGCTGGTATTCCGCCGCGCACCAGATCTCGAAACCGAGATCCCCGGTGAAGCTCACGCGTCCGACCCGGCACGGAACTGCGCCGAGGTCCATGGAGCGAATATCCATGAACCGGAACGCTTCGCCGGATACATCCTCCCGGGCGAGACTCGCAAGCACCGCTCTGGACTTGAGCCCGGCAATCGCGAGTCCTGCATAGGCGAGACCCCACGCGTGCAAGTGGGCCTTGGCCGCGGATGGGTCCTGCTCCTGGAACCAGCGCATGTGATACGCCTCCGCGGCACCGGAACCCACAATGAAATAACGATCGCTACCGAGATTGGCGGTCGTGAAATCGCCGATCAGGCGACCATGCCGGTCGAGCATCGGCGTCAGCGACATCCGCCCCGGCTTCGGAATGCGGCCCGCCAGGACACGATCGAGCCAGTCGCGGGCACCCTCGCCGATGACCTCGTACTTCGCAAAACCGGAAATCTCGGAAATGCCGACCCCTTCCCGCACCGAGCGGCATTCCGAGCCCACATGCTCGAAATCCGTGGACCGGCGGAAGGAAAGCACGTCCCCCACGCCTTCCGGCGCGTACCACAGGGGCATCTCAACGCCGGCGGCCTCGCCCATCACCGCCCCTGCCTCCAGGAGTAAATCATATACAGGCGTTGTCCGCAGCGGACGCGCGGCCGGCAACTCTTCGTTGGGATAGCTAATCTGGAAACGCCGCGAGTAGTTCTCGCGTACCTTTGCATTGGTGTAGGCCATCGTGGCCCAACTGCCGTAGCGGGCGATGTCCATCCCCCAGACATCCTCGCCGGGGTCCCCGTCGAGAATCCAGTTTGCAAGCGCCCATCCGACGCCACCGCCCTGGGAGAAGCCCGCCATCACGCCGGCAGCAACCCAGTAGTTCCTGAGCCCGCGCACCGGTCCGACCAGCGGATTCCCGTCCGGCGCAAACGTGAACGGGCCATTGATCATTTCTCGGATGCCGGCGCGGGCGAACGGCGGAAAATGCTCGAAGGCCACTTCCAGGGACGGCATGATGCGGTCCAGATCGGGTGGGAGCAGCTCCGGGCCAAAGTCCCACGGGGTCTCACGTTCCGACCAGGGCACGCAGTCGTGCTCATAGGTCCCGAGCAGCATCCCGTCGCGCTCCTGGCGCAAGTAGAGTTCGCCGGAGAAATCCGTCGCGTGGATGATCTCGTGGCCGGTGCGCTCCTGGTGCTCGACGACTTCCGGCATGGTGTCCGTCAGGATGTAGTGGTGCTCCATGGCCAGGACGGGAAGCTCAAGCCCGGCCATCCGTCCGACTTCGCGCGCCCACAATCCGCCCGCATTCACGACATGTTCAGCGTGAACCGTGCCTTGCTCGGTCACCACATCCCAGCCGCCATCGGTCCTTGGCACCGTATCCACTACCGGGTTGCGGAGCATGACCGAAGCGCCCAGCGCCTGCGCCGCCTTGGCATAGGCATGGGTGACCCCCGAGGGATCCACATGGGATGTCAACGGATCGTGGAGCGCTCCGACAAAGTGTGAGGGATCCATGATCGGGAGCAGTTCCGTCGCCTCCTCGATGCTGATGACCCGCTGCTCCGCGCCATGGAAGCGGCCCCGTGCAGCCAGCATTCTCAGCCAGTCGAGGCGATCCTCGGTCCCCGCGAGGAGCACCGCGCCGGTCCGGTGCACGCCGCAGTTCTGCCCGGAAATCCGTTCGATCTCTTCCATGACTTCGATCGTGTATTTCTGCAGCCCGGCTACGTTGGGATCCCCGTTCAGCATGTGCATGCCGCCAGCCGCATGCCAGGACGAGCCGCATGTGAGTTCGGACCGCTCGATCAGGAGTGCATCCTTGCAGCCGTGTTTGGCGAGATGGAACAGGACGGAGCACCCGACTACCCCGCCGCCAATGACCACAACCTCCGCATGGGATTTCATCGGCTGCTCCTCAAATGCTTCTTTGCGGCTGTGCCGCGCCTAAAAGTCGGTTGGCGCGCCACCCTCCTCCTTGCGCCGCGCCACGAATGCCTCGAGTTCCTCGGCGATTCCCGGATCGATCGGCGGCGGTTCGAATTCCCGCAGGATCCGTTTCCAGATGCCGTGGGCGCGCATCGTCGCATCCGCCGCACCCGCCTCCTGCCAGGTTTCGTAGTTTCGCCAGTCGCTCAGGAACGGCTCATGGAACGCCTTCTCGTAGCGGGCCTGCGTATGGGCGCAACCGAAAAAGTGGCCGCCGGGTCCGACCTCCCGGACGGCCTCGACCCCCAGCGCGTCCTCGGTCAGTTCGAAACCGTCAAGATAGGCCGCGATCCAGTTCAACAATTCCACATCGATCACGTACTTTTCGTAGCTCGCCGACAGTCCGCCCTCAAGCCAGCCAGCACCGTGAAAGATGAGATTGACTCCCCCGGTGACCACGCCCCACAGAGAGAACACCGACTCCCATACGCTTTGCGCATCCGGACAGTTGGAAGCATTGACATTGGACGCCCGGTAGGGAAGCCCGTAATGGCGGGCCATCTGGCCGCCCACCTGCGCTCCCCGCATGTATTCCGGCGTGCCGAAGGCGGGCGCCCCGGACTTCATGTCGACATTGGAAACAAAGCCGCCGTAGACGCAACGCGCGCCCGGTGCGAGCAGTTGGCAGACCGAGATGCCGGCCAGGGCTTCGGCAGTCTGCTGCGCCACCGCCCCGGCAATCGTGATCGGCGCCATTGCTCCGGACAGGGTGAAGGGCGTAACGACGACTCCCTGACCACGCTCGGCACAACGCATGGCCCCGTCCATCATTGAGCCATCGATCTTCATCGGCGAATTCGAATTGATGTTCGTGATCATGCGGGCCACATCGGGGAATTCCGACTCCGATACGGCCGAACCGATGCGCACCATCTCCATCACATCTTCTACCCGCTCACGGCCGAGGCTGTAGGCGTGGGTGATCTTGTCCGAAATCAGGAGCTTGTCGACATGCGCGTCGAGATGGCGGATGGAC
Organism: Rhodobacterales bacterium; assembly: GCA_965222665.1. Lineage (GTDB taxonomy): Bacteria > Pseudomonadota > Alphaproteobacteria > Rhodobacterales > CAZPXZ01 > CAZPXZ01. The sequence goes on along the minus strand of CBDCUM010000012.1, from coordinate 145,286 downwards.
GGATGCAGATCGATCGGCTCGACCGGGTAGCCGCCGATGAGATGGATGCACTCGAAATACTGGCCGAGTCGAAGGAGGTTCTGGTAGTCCTCCCGGTTTCCGGTGCGGCGGCCCCTCTCGATATCCTGGACGTTTGGCGCGCTTCCAACCGGCGCAAAGGCGAGGTGGCGACCGCCAACCTTGATACGCCGCGCAGGATTGCGCGGTTCCAGATCAAATGTGGCTGGCGCATGCGCGATCGCGGCCATGATGATCTCGCGGCCAATCCGCACATGCTTGGAACTGAAATCCACGATCGCGCCAGCATCCCTGAGCAGCGTGAGAGCCTCGTCGTGATGGATTTCCAACCCGACTTCTTCCAACATGCGCATGGCCGCATCGTGGATGCGTTCGACTCCGTCTTCATCAAGCGGCTCAATCCACTGGTCGCCATAGACCGGCTGGCCCCAGGGTCGCTGTACAACTGCCGGCGCCGACTGTCGAAGATTGCCGCGGCGGCCTCCGTGACGACGCCGTGTGGGGGGTTGGGATGGCAATGAAGTCTCCTTCCACACTCCGACCCGCACATTCGCAGATTGCGTCCGGATTACAAGGGGTCGATTCCGCGAGATCGCCGAACGATTCCCGATTGGCCCCGTTGCAGGGACCCTCGGGGGCGAACGCCGGCCACGGCCTCGCGATCGTGCATGCGTGTGTTGATGCAATATATGCAAATGGATAGAGTGAGTTCCGCCGCGACCAGGATAATTCGCTGAATTGGCCGCGCCAAGGTTCCGTAGGGATGCGCATTGCTGCGCCTGGCCCACCGTCTGAATCGGCTTGTGTGGACCGCGGCCGCCGAAGCCATCCGGCGCCACCCGCGCAAAACGCAATCGCACCGCTATAGACTCCGGCCCCCAACCGGGAACGGTATCCCGTTTCCGACACCGACAAGGGAATGCCTGATCATGCCCGCCGTTATCTCCGTCGAGGGATTGACCAAGACCTACGCCTCCGGATTCCGTGCCCTGAACGGCATCAACCTCGAGGTCCGCGAAGGAGAAATCCTGGCGCTCCTCGGACCGAATGGTGCCGGCAAGACGACGCTGATCTCCATCATCTGCGGAATCGTCAACCCGACAGAAGGGCGGGTTGCGGTCGGCGGGCATGACATCATCCGGGAGTATCGCAAGGCCCGCTCGCTGGTGGGTCTTGTTCCGCAGGAGATGCCGACAGACTCCTTCGACACGCCTCTCGACACCTGCCGGTACTCCCGTGGGCTGTTTGGCAAGCCGCCGAATCCGGCCCATCTGGAGAAGACCCTGCGGCAGCTCGCGCTCTGGGACAAGCGCGACGAAAAGATCATGTCCCTCTCGGGCGGCATGAAGCGCAGGCTCCTCATCGCAAAGGCGCTCAGCCACGAGCCCCGCATCCTGTTCCTGGACGAACCCACCGCCGGGGTGGACGTCGAGTTGCGAAAGGACTTGTGGCAGCTCCTCCGGAACCTCCAGGCACACGGCGCAACCATCATTCTCACGACGCACTACATCGAGGAGGCGGAATTGATGGCCGACCGCATCGGCATTATCAGCCACGGGGACCTTATCGTAATCGAGGAAAAGGCCGCTCTGATGCGGGAACTCGGCCGGAAGCAGCTGGTGCTCACGCTCTCGGAAACCGCGGAAGCGATTCCGCCAGGGCTCGCCGGCTATGAGGGCCTTTCCCTTGACGCCGGCGGCACCGAACTCGTCTACACCTACAGCACGCAGGGGGATAGTACGGGAATTACGAGCCTGCTCAAGCAGATTCGCGAATCCGGATTGCGTTTCAAGGATCTTTTGACAAGGCAGCGTTCACTCGAGGACATCTTCGTTGAGTTGCTGCGGGAGGATGGGCGATGAATTTGCATGGCATCTGGGCAATCTACAGCCACGAAATGGCCCGCACACGGCGCACGGCGATGCAAAGCGTCCTGTCGCCCGTCGTCTCGACCACCCTGTATTTCGTGGTCTTCGGCAGCGCCATCGGCTCCCGGATCGAGGAAATCGACGGGGTTTCCTACGGTGCGTTCATCGTGCCGGGACTGATGATGCTGACACTGATGATGCAGAGCCTTTCCAACTCGAGCTTTGCCATCTACTTCCCGAAATTCATCGGCACCATTTTCGAGATGCTCTCGGCACCGGTCTCCTATCTCGAGATCGTCATCGGCTATGTGGGCGCGGCGACCACCAAGACGCTGATCCTGGGCGCAATCATTCTTGTCACGGCCTGGTGCTTCGTGCCGGTCCGAATCGAGCATCCCGTGGTGATGCTGCTGTTCCTGCTGCTGACCGCCATCACGTTCAGCCTCTTCGGCTTCCTGATCGGCATCTGGGCCGAAGGTTTCGAGCAACTGCAGGTGATTCCGCTTCTTGTCGTAACCCCGATGGTGTTTCTCGGCGGGAGCTTCTACTCCATCGACATGCTGCCGGAGTTCTGGCGCACGGTTACGCTCTTCAACCCGGTCCTCTACCTGATCAGCGGATTCCGCTGGAGCTTCTACGGGACCGCCGATGTCGATGTCTGGGTGAGCCTCGCTGCCATTCTCTTCTTTCTTGGCCTTTGCCTCACAGCCACCTGGTGGGTCTTCCGGACCGGCTACAAGGTCAAGGTATGAGACGGCACGGTGCGTTCCCGGCAGGACGCACGGGAACTCCAAAGCACCGGTAGAGCGGGACGCGTGCACTTTTGGGTCCGCGCCGGCATGCTTGCCCGCGTCGCCTCGAACGCAGGCTTCTTCCCTCGCAGCCCACTCTGCTTGCGGACAGGAGTATTTTAGGAGCGGGCCGTGAGCGAGAACTACTTCCTCTTCACCGTCCGGGGCGTGGACGGCATGGCGGGAATCGCACCAATCCTTGCGAATTGCGCTCCACTCGGCGTGCCATTGCTCCACGCCTGGCGATAGCTCTGGAGGGGATATCCTCCGACCGCCCCGGGCGCCATGGCCGCGCTCTCACCGCTGACCGCTGCCGAAACCCGGTTTCCCATTCTGCGGCTCCCCGTCGCCACTTCCGTCCGACTGGTCGTTCTCAACCTGCCGGTCTTGTTCGCGGCGACTCTGCTCCCCCGCAAGCGACAGGGTCCCGGCTTCAAGCACTGACTTCCGCCGAAGCCGTGCAATCCGCGATTCGAACCTGCCGGAAGCGCCTTCTCCTGCGAACTCCGGAGCCGGTCTCAGGACCTCGAAGCACTCTCGCCCGAAGGACGGCGAGGGATTGGCGGGTTGCCGGCACCGGGTCTAACCGCGCAATGGGGGCCCACCCTTGGCACACGGTTTCCGACCGGAGCTCCAGACCGCCCGCGATCCATGTGCCTGACCGCCCTCCCCGCGAGCGCGGGTACCGGTCGGTGCCCACACCGAAGGAGAAGCGTGGATCGCGAATCGCGGAATTCCAAGTTGCCAAACGTAGGCTTGCCTGCGGCGTGAAGCGTGTCCATGCTCCCCGGATCCGACCCACGACCCCTGAGGAGCACCATCCGGCGCGTCCAGGAAATTGCGATCGGCAGGATGCATGGCTCCTTCAAACCTCCCTGGCCTGGCCCGTTCTCCCGTACTCTTCTACCTGGCCGCCCTGCTGTGGCTTCCCGCAGGACTGATCCTGCAGGCTGCATTCCGCTTCGGAAGCATGCAACTGCATCCGGCGGAGCTCGTGCAGGTCGCAGCTTCGGTCCTGATCTGCGCGCCTCTCGGCCTGCCGCTGCCTCTCGCCTGCCGATGGCTATGGCGCAAGGGATATCCGCGAGCCGCCTGGGTGTCCGTGGCCGTGCTTGCCCCGCTGTCGCTCGTCGCTACCCTGTTCGCAGGCCTTCTCGGACCGGTTGCGATCGCAATTGCGACGGCGGTGCTCAGCCTGCCGGTCTGGATTGCGGCGGCCCTGCTTTCCCGCAGGAAGTGAGGCTCGGTTCTGCAGCGCGTGCCATCCAAACGGCCTGCGGGCTCCCAGGCAGGATACGAAAGGGGCTGCACCGGACGCCTGACGGCGCTCGCCGGTGCCAATCTGGTCTGCCAAGCGGCGGGCATGCGCCTATCGATTCTCGGCTGCTCCCTGAAAGACCTTCTCCCGGACGACGACATGATCGAGTCGATGGTGCATGCAAAGCGCGGGTTTGAGTCCTCGGACGACACGCTCGCCCGCAAGACGATCCGCAGGGGTCCGCGTCGGAGGACCAGGCCACGTTCTTGTCCACGGGCAGACGCCGGAGCGCATGCGGGCGGACCATTTCCAGTCAGCGCGGCAGACGCGGGGACGCCGCAGGCGTGGCGGACTACAAGTGACAAGGACCTGCCGGATCACGCAGATGAGCGCGAGCGAGAGGGCCTTTCGGCACTGCCTCCCGAGCGCATCCCGCAATATTTGGGGATTATATGCAATAGTGTCGAAGATATTTCAATCGGATGATATTGGCCTTTTCGAATACTACTATTCGTGCGGTCGGCGGTTTCCGCCGACCGCAGCCAAACGGCCCTTACGCGCACGACCGACTGCCATGAGCGATTCAACCACCTATCGAAATGTCGTCTACCGGCTTTCGCCTTGTGATGCTGCGACCGCCAACCTGCTTCTTGGTATTCGGGACGCATGCCGGTTCGCGTGGAACGAGATCAAAGAAGCGCGTGAAATCCAATACGAGCACGCCTGCGGACGCAAGATCGAATCGCCGACGTTCTTCACGCTGGGAACAGCGTTCAAGACGTTGTGGGACCAGACGGCGTGGCTTCGGAAGCATTCCTACACCATCGTGCGCTACACGCTGCGCTAGCAGGCGGACGCGTGGACGGCGTTCTTCGAGGGCCGTGCCGGGGACCCGAAGTGGAAACACGGATACAGCGTAAGCGACTATTTCTCCCCCTGCTTTCGGTGAGTTGCGGAGTGCACCATCTTCTGGGAAGGCATTTGCATTCCGGGAGGTTGTCATGCTTGGGGTTGGCGATGGTTCTGCTGTGTACCTTGCGTTGCATCCGGTTGATTTCCGCCGCGGGATCGCGGCGCTAAGCAGCTACGCGCGGGAGCATCTTGGTGTTGCACCGGATTCGGGGGTCGTGCTGGTGTTCCGCTCGCGGCGTCCGGGGCGGGTGAAGGTACTGTTCCACGACGGCAGCGGGATGGTGCTGGTTGCGAAGTGGCCGGATCGGGGTTCGTTCCGCTGGCCGCCGGTGTCGGAGGGTCTTTTGCGGCTTTCGCGAGTAGAGTTCTCGGCGCTGTTCGATGTCTGTGACTGGCGGGGCCTCAAGGCCCCTCGGCGTGCGGTTCGGGGCTGAGGATTGTTCCGCAGATGGCGAGGCATTGATCCCCCGGCGGTTTGAAGGGCTGCCATGGCATGAGGCTTTCGACATCCTTGCACCCGTCGCGGATTTGAACCAGGACATGGGTGAGCCATGCTTCCGGGTCGACGTTGTTGAGGCGGCATGTTGTGATCAGGGTGTTGGCACGAGCCCAGATGTCGATGGCATTCTCGGATCCGGCGAACAGGGAGTTGCGCATGGTGAGCTTGACGGGTCGGTGGGCGTTTTCGCCGCGATTGGAGTGCAGGTCGAGGCGGCCGTCGTCGAGCAGGCGGATGAAGCCCGGCCAGACGCCGTCGGCGAGGCCGTATCGGATGGCGGCGGCCTCCGCCGAGACTTCGGGCAGGCGGCTGGCGGCGGCCTCGAGGAACGCCTTCCATTGTTCGAAGGCGGGCTTCAACTCGAGCTGCCGCACGCGGAGGCGCTCATCGGGATGCTTGAACAGGATGGGCTTCTCGATGGCGAACAGCTTGCCGATCCGCGCAAGGGCCTCATTGCGGAAGCGGGATTCCGTCAGATAGTGGAACTTGCGTCTCCAATGCGTCATACAAAACTGAAGGAAGACGGGTCCGGCGGGCCGCGCGGGGTCGGCGAGGATGTTGTATGCGGCGTAGCGATCGACCTGGGCGAGGCCGGCGAAGTCCCGCAGCATGGCTTCCGGGATGGCCTTTCCGCGCCCCGGGCCGGACCAGAAGAGCGCCGCGGGCGGCGCCGGCCCGGCGAAGGTGCGGTCGTCGCGCAGCGCGGCCCAGAGGTAGCCGGTCCGGGCCTTTCCGAAGCCCGGTTCGAGGAACTTGACCGTTGTCTCGTCGAGGAACAGCCGGTCGGCGCTGAGGACATGCGCCTTGATGGCGTCATAGAGCGGCTGCAGGATCTCGAAGCCCCGGGCGATCCAGCTGTTGAGGGTGGCATCGCCGATGAGGATGCCGTGGCGGGCAAGCCTTTGCGACAGGCGGTAGGAGGGGAAGTGGTCCTGGAACTTTGACGCCATGGTGTGCGCCAGCAAGGCTTCCGTGGGCAGTCCGCGGGGGATCAGCCAGTCCGGTGCCGGTGCCTGCTCCGGTGCGGCGTGGCGGCACCGGGCGCAGCCGAGCACGGGACGCTCGATCACGACCCGAACGTAGCTGGCCGGGACATAATGCACCCGCTCCGCGGCCTCGGTCCGGATCGTCTTGCGCTCGCCGCCGCAGGACGGGCAGGCAGCCGCCTCCGGCTCCAGGTGGCAGGTGATCGTGGGAACGTCCTTGCCGATCTTCCGGCCGCCCGTCGCTCCCCGGGGGCGGCCACGCTTGCGTGGCCGCGGTGCCGCGCGCTCCTCGGGAAGGGGATCCACGGCTTCGCCATTCGCCGCGCCGCCGCCCGCCAGTCCTCCGGTCGGATCATCGTCCCAGATAAAGGCAGGACAATCCAGCTCCACCTCCGACACAACCGTCTCGGCCGAACCCCCCAGGCGCTCCGACGACGAACTGAACAGCATCCCCGCAAACCGACGCGCGGTGCGCACGGCCGTCTGGAATCGCTCCAGCAACTCGTCCAGAGTAGACCTGACCTTCTTCAGTTCCCGGCGCAACTGCGCATTCTCCGACTCCAGCCGCGCCTTGCCGCGATCCGATCGCGCAAGCGCGTCCTGCAGTGCCTCCGTCTCCCCCATCCAGTGTTCGCGGTGCTCCAGCAGCCGTGCGTTCTCCTCCGACGCCAGGTCCAGTTGCCGGTGAAGCTCCGCCGCTCCCCCGGCGTGGTCTTCCGGCGGCCCCAAACCAGTCACCGTTCCTGCCGCAGCCGCGCCACGGTATCCCGCCGCAGGGGCCGCAGAAAAACCCGCTTGCGCGGAACCGAGAGCCCCGGACGGCCGTTCCGGCTGCGCCCCGTCGTCAGCCCCGCGTCATGCCAGCCCGCCGCCCGGTAACACGTCCCCGCAAACCGCGACACATCGACGAATGTCTCCAGCAAATGGACCGAATGCCCGTAGCGCTCCTCGTAGTCCGCGCCCACCCGACGTGCCACCCGCGCAAGCACATGGCTCGCAAGATGCGGAACCCGAACCGCGTCCAGGATCAGAAAGCGCTGCTGGTTCACCACAAGGCACAGACCCGCCCCGCGCGTCGCGTCACTCCATCCGATCCAGCGGTCCCGCGCCGCGCAGCGCCATGCCGCAGCCCCCGTCAGCGAGCAGCCCACGATCCGGCCCCGACGGTCCCGCGCAAGGTGCCCGATGTTCTCCCCCACCGGCGTCGATAGCCCGAGATAGTGGAACCGCTCCAAAATCGCGTGCAGAAGCTGGCGGTCCGAACCTTCCGCAACCGATACAGAAACGGGCAGGAGCGCCGACAGCGGACCCGAATACGCCTCCGATACCGACCAGTCAACCTCCAGCCCGACACGCGCCGCCGCGCTGTGCCGACGGCTTCCGCGGCCCGGGTACTGCAACGCAGGGAGCCGGATCAGACCTTCTCCCGCAAGCTTGCGAAGCAGCGAACGCGCGGCAATATCCTTCACACGGCCACGGCCGTCCCGCCAGCCCCAGCGCTCGCACAGCGCAACCGAAAGCCGCGAGCGGCCCCACTCCGGGTGCGCCGACAACAGCGCACGGATCTCCGACAACTCCGCAGAGCCGACACAACGGCCTTGTACTATCCGGTCCATGCCGGGCAGCGTAACACAACCGTTTCGTTGAGTCCAGCCCCAGGACCCTGAGTCCAGGGACACGCTCGAAGCAACCCCAAAACCCAATCCAAATCAACAACGGCACACCCACACGAAACGCCCAATATCGTTCAGCAGGGGGTAAAAAAGTCGCTTACGATACAGCGATCCGTCGTTCACCATCCCGGACAGCATCCGCATCCGCGACGGCAAGCTTGCGGTCCCGAAGGTCGGCTGGCTTTCGATCCGCCGCCGCGGCGGCAATCCGTATCCGGCCGGTCAAGCTGGTTTTCGACAGTATTTCCTGGATTTCCGGTCTTTTCTTCGGGAAGTGTCAAGCGTGGCCTGGCCCAAGAGCGGATAGCGGCTGGATTTGCGCAAAAATATGCTGCCAACTCGAAGCATAGAAACCGTTCTCTAATTTCCTTGTGGTACTTGATATTGGACGGAATAAAGGGTCTAATAAGGTGATGCCAACAATGCGCCGGAGCCGAGAATGTTCTGTCGAACCAAGACCGCCAAGGGCCAGACCTATTTGCAAATCGTCGAAAGCTACCGCGCGAACGGTCGAACCCGGCAACGCGTCGTCGCCTCACTCGGCCGTCTCGACCGCCTCGCCGCGTCCGGCGGGCTGGACCGGCTGATCCAGTCCGCCTGCCGCTTCTCCGAGACGCTGTTGGCGCTGTCGGAAGCGGACAGCCGCTCCCGGGACCCGGCGGTGCGCTGGCGATCCATCGGCCCGGCGCTGCTGTTCGGTGCGCTGTGGGAGGCGACCGGCTGCGCGGACATCCTGCGCGCGGCACTCAAAGGACGGCGCTTCGGCTTCGATGTGGAACGAGCCGTGTTTGCCAGCGTGCTGCACCGGATCATGGTCTCCGGCTCGGACCGCCAAGCCTGCCGGTGGATGCGGGACCAGGCGATCCCCGGAACGGCGGGGCTGGAGCTGCACCAGTTCTACCGGGCGATGGCCTGGCTCGGGACACCGCTGGCGGGGGAGGAGGCGCCGGAAGGGAAGTTCAGCCCGCGCTGCACCAAGGACGGGATCCAGGAGGAGCTGTTCTTCCAGCGCCGGGACCTCTACACCAACCTCGACATGGTGTTCTTCGACACCACCTCGCTCTACTTCCACGGCGAGGGCGGAACAGAGCTGGGCCGGCATGGCAAGAGCAAGGATTTCCGCCCACAATGCAAGCAATTGGTTGTCGGCATGGTGCTCGAGGGGGACGGGGATCCCGTTGCCTCGGAAATCTGGCCGGGGAACACCGCAGACGTCAAGGCCCTGGACCGGGTCGCCGCGCGGCTGCAGGAGCGCTTCGGGCTCCGTTCCATCTGCGTCGTCGCGGATCGCGGCATGATCAGCCGCGAAACCATTGCGTCGATCGAAGCGCGCGGATGGCACTTCATTCTCGGCGCGCGGCACCGCAACAGCAAGGAGATCAAGGAGAAAGTACTGACCGATACCGCGCCCTTCGAGACGGTGGCGATGCCGCAGGCGCGGAACACGCCGCTGGAACTCGAAGTGAAGGAGGTCCACGTCAAGGATGGCAAGGCAGAGGACGGGGAAGACGCCGACGAAGACGCCGAAGCGTCTTCCCGTCGCACCGTGGTCTGCCGGAATCCGGCCCAGGCACGCAAGGATGCCGCCACCCGCGAAGCGATTCTGAAGAAGCTGCACACCAAGCTCGAGAAGGGCGGGCCCAAGGGCCTGGTCGGAAACCGCGGCTTCAAGCGCTACCTGCGCGCAAAAGGCGGCGTGTTCGAGGTCGACTACGACAAGATCCAATCCGAAGAGCGCTTCGACGGCCTCTGGGTCCTGCACACCAACACCGACTTCGAACCAGGCCAAATCGCCGCCCGGTACAAGGCGTTATGGATGGTGGAGCAAGTGTTCAGGACGAGCAAGGCCCTCCTCGAAACGCGGCCCATCTTCCACAAGTGCGACGAGACCATCCGCGGCCACGTCTTCTGCTCCTTCCTTGCCCTGGTCCTGCAAAGCGAACTGCAGCGCCGCATGCAGGCCGCCGGGATCGAGGCCGAGTGGGCCGACATCCGCCGCGACCTCAATGCGCTCACCGAAACCGAGATCGAGCAGGACGGAAAACGCTTTCTTGTCCGAAGCGCAACCCAGGGCAGCATCGTCGCGATCCTTCGCTGCGCCGGCGCCCGGCTGCCGCAAACCATTCGCCAGATCGAAACTGCCGAACACGGGGAAACGCTGCCGGCGACCGAATGATATGCGACGCTCGCCACAACTGCAGGGCAACTCCTGTACACGGAAGTGTAGTGCCAGAAACCAAAACGGCGCTCGTAATCCCTTGTTATACCTCAACTTCAAAATTCAAAGAGTAGAAGATCAGTCAAGGCGGTAATCCGCCGCATCGGACACCGGTGGGAGGCGGTCGTGTGCTACGAAGTCCCGGCACCGCAACAGAATGACAACGGCCGGATCATCGGTGTTGACCGCAACGAAGGCCAGGTTGCCGACAGCGACGGCGAGATACACCGCATGCCAGACCTGGCACTGCTGGAGACCAAACGCAAGCGACATCAACGCGGCCTGGCGAAGAAGCGCAAGGGGTCGCGGCAGCGCGCGGCAGCGTATGCGTGTACAACGCGCACAGAGGCGACTCGCCAACGCGCGCAAGAACTGGCAGCACCAGGTATCCAGGCGCATCGCCGCAAAGGCCCAGACCGTCGTCATCGAGAAACTGAACACCAGGGGCGTGACGAAGAGTGCCAAAGGAACGACCGACAAGCCCGGCACGAATGTGCGCCAGAAGGCCGGCCTGAACCGCATCATTCCGCACACGGGCTGGGCTGCGCCCGGGCAGATGCTCAACTACAAGGCGGCGGACGTGATCGAGGTGTCCGCCGCAGATACATCACAGACTTGCAGCGCGTGCGGCGCAATCGACGCCGATTCGCGCCGCTCACAGAGCGAATTCAAGTGGTTGGCCTGCGGCCACGCCCAGAACGCGGACCTGAATGCGGCCCGCAACATCCGGGCGTCGGGGACTGGCGCGACTGCACGGCGAGAGGCGTTTGGGACGCCAACCTCTATGACCCGTGAAATGGATACGATGGGGCCTCGGCACTATCGTACACAAGTCCCCAATATTTCAACCGGGGATTCCGCTCCCGCCTTCCGATCCGCCTCGATGCCCCGCGGGCTGGATCGCCCGGAAGGCGATGGAACACCGGCGAATCAACCCAATCTGGCGGCCGACACTTGCAGCCGAATGTATACTCGTCCTCAAGCTCCGCATCCCATGGACGGCGGATCCACGCTTACCGCTGCCGGAGAGAGGCACCCGATGCTGCGAGAGCACGGCACCCCGCAGACGAACGGCGGACGGTTTCCGTACGGCTTCCGGCCAGCCGGCGAAATCGCGGAACCGGTCCTGCGGCAAGTCTGCAGTCCGCATGGCCTCATCCTGGTCCGTGTCCTGCGCGAATGGCAGCGAATTGCGGGCATCGAGTTCGCGAATTGCTGCCGGCCCGGCCGAATTGGCAAGAACCAGGGCCGGACCGTGCTGCATGTCCGCGCGGACGGGGCATGGGCGACCGAGCTTGCGCATCGCACACCGGCCATGCTTGAGCGCATCCATGCGGCCTGCGGAAAGGATTCAATTGACGAGATCCGGGTAACGCAAGTCGGCTGTGCGGGACCGCGCCGCAGACCGGCGCGCAATATGGGCACCACGCTTCCTGCCCGCTCCGCCGGTCCGTCTCCCGCCGACCCCGCTCTACGGCGTCGCACCGTGCGGACGCTGGCTTCGGTCGGGAATCCGGAACTTCGCGCCGCGCTTGGGCGGCTGCATCTCGCCATCCAGGTTCGCGACCGAGGTCCCGAGCCACAGCATCGGAGACCTGCACCGTGATCCTTTCTGTTTTCCGTACTCCTCTTGCCGCCATTGCGGCCGCCACCGCTTTCGCGTTCATGATGGTCCCGCCGGCCTCCAGCCAGAATGAGGGCGCCAACGATGCCGCGTCGGCGCAGTCGGAGATCGTGCCGCTCGAAGATCGGGGCTACGCGCTCGAGGACATCGTGCTCGGTTCCGACGATGCACCCGTTACGGTTGTCGAGTACTACTCGCCCACCTGCCCGCATTGCGGTTCCTTTCACGAGAATGCGTTTCCCCAGTTGAAGTCGGAGTACATCGACACCGGCAAGGTTCGCTTCATCGCGCGTGAGGTCTATTTCGATCAGGTGGGACTGCTGGCGGGTCGCATTGCGCGCTGCGGTGGGTCGGAGCACTATTACGAGCTCTTTGATGTCATCCTGGATTCGTTGGGTGAATGGGGCCGCGACAGCAACCCCGTACAGGCCCTGCTTGACACGGTTGTCAAGGCAGGTTTCCCGACGGCGCGCCTCCGGACGTGCCTAGAGGATCGGGAATTCGCCATTCACCTCGTTGATCGCGCAAAAACGCTAGGCGATGCAGACGAAATCGAATCCACGCCTACGTTCATCATTGGAGACCAGACCGTGCGCGGAGCGGTGCCGTTCGAGGAAATCGCGGCTGTCATCGAGGAAGCGCTTCCATAGGCCAGATTTGCCGGGCTGGCTCCCGCGCTGCCGACAGGCGTCCTGGGCATTTCCGGCGCAGCAGTGGCGGCAAGGGCCGCTCAGAGCCCTATTCGTGGCAGGGTGCGTGGCTAGCGGCCCAGGACCCCGTTCGAACGATGCCATCCGCTTCTCCCGCGGGCCCATTCCGGTTGGCCCGCAGGAGCCGGAATCCGGCTTGGCAATGCACAGTGTTGGCACGGCCTGCGCCCTTACTCCGCGATTGCCGGCTGCCGGGACGGCAACCATCATGGGTCCGCGCCGCGACGGATTCCGCCCGCCGCCGGCGCTGCATTCCGGATATGCGTAGTACCAGACTCCCGACCCGCCTGCCGCTTGGCGCGAACTTGCGGCCTGACCACCGGATCGGGGCCGGGGACACAAGGTCAGACATCACGACACGTAACGTTGAGACAGCTTGCCAGAGCGCAACCTAAGGGGTTGAATTTCCGAGTATTTCTGAGAGAGAAATGCACCTGCTGTGAACTGCTTTCCTTTTCGAAGCTGCTGGAACTCAATGACTGGCAAATCGCGGTGACGAGTTGCCCTACGGTTCCGAATGACCTGCTGGAACGCGAACGCTTCTATTGCAAACACCGCTGTAGCCGTGCCAGCACGTCAGGTAAATTGTCGGAAGTCCTGATGTCTGAAGGTACCCCTTCCAGGCCGCGACACAGATCGGCGGTTCGTGTCGTGAATGAGATAACCTGCTGCATTCTCTAACAGTTTTCATTCCATGCCGGCATCCTGCCCCCCGTATCGCTGCCAAGGTATCGTCTCAATTGGTCCCCGAGTTGATGCCGCCTGCATGTGGTTTGATGACCGATTCGAGCGCCGGTCGAGAGGCGATTCCGAAGCGCGGCGCGTTCAGACTGGCCTAGTGGATTCCGGAGCGACCGAAGGTCGAGGACAAGGATGCGGTCTTTTGCGACTGCGACCCTGCCGGCTCCGGAGCATGGGGCCACGCCACCGGACGCAAGCGCTACACCGTCCAGTCGCAGGGGCCGGCCTGAAGCGGGTGACCCTGGCACCGGCTGCAAAGGCGACGATCGAGGAGCGCGGACGCGAGGTGGCCGCCGTCATCGACCGCATCAAACGGGGCGAGGATCCGAAGCCGACGAAGCCGGCGCGCGAACCCACCGTCGCCGACCTCGCCGAGCGTTGCCTCTTCAACCATGTCGCGCTGCGGTGCAGGCCGAACACGGCCAAGAACTACCGCATGGCGATGCAGGATCACATCCTGCCGGCACTGGAGACAAAGACCCTGGCGGATGCCGTACCCGGCGACATCACCGCACTCCACCTCACGCTGCGCGACACGCCGTGCGCGGCCAACCAGGCGATGTGGATCCTGTCGAAGATGTTCACACCCGCCGGGAACCGGGGGATGCTGGCGCCCGGCCGCAATCGGTGCCGGCATGTCCGCTACTTCCGCGAGAAATCCGGTGAGCGTTTCCTGACACCGGAGGAGTACCGCCGCCTCGGCGGGCGGTATTGCGCAGGTTCGGGGCCGAGGGCTCGATGCTGCCGTCCGAGATCGCGGCGGTGCGCCTGCTGATTCTGACGGGCTGCCGGTCGGACGAGATCCTGACCCTGCGCTGCGACGATACCGACCGCACGTCGCAAGCGTTGCGGTTGCCCGACACCAAGACCGGCCTGCGCATGGTGCCGCCGACCGGGCGGGTCCTGAAGGTGCTCGACGGCATCGAGCGAGCCGAGGGCGGGCCCCGGGGTGTTGCAAAGCCCCCTGCCTGGTGCGCGCCTGGCCCGTCTCTCCGGGCACTGCCGGCGGCTCAGGAAGGAGACCGGGCTTCAGGCTGGCAGCGCGATGGTCGCGGGAACGGACGAGACCGAATTCGGTGTGCGGCGAATTTCGCCGAAGTGGTTGGACAGACCGCACTCTGCCACCGTGTATCCTGAAGCACGGCCGGAAAGGAGAAGTTCGAATAAGCAAACGACATAAAAGAGAGACACCCGCGAAGTCGACGATCAGGGTTCGGCTCTGCGGGGCAGAGGAGACTCAACCTTCCTGCCGCGCTTGAACCGCCGCGCAGTACCGGAAAGCGCTTGATTCATCGCCCCGCAACGATCACAGCATGAACCCTTCCATCCTTCCTATCGCAATGTGACATATCTCTCGATTTCGTACTACTTGACGTGCGTTGCGATTTTGTTCTACAAATACGTCGCGGATTAATCGACGATACTGTACATGTCTGAAAACCAATACAACTTCCGTTTGAGCCATCCTGGGCGGCCCAATGCCCGGCGCTGCGTTTCCCCGAAGCGGCGTTCCCGCGGGCGATTTGTCCTGCGTGGCCGTGATCTTGGCCGACGCCCGGTCGCTTCTGGGAACCGCTCCCCCCCCGTGACACGAGTGAAGACTGGTTCAGGTCGCCTCGCCTGTAGCTTTCCGATCACGGAATTCTGCGCATGCGGATCACCAACAACGGACGCCTACGCTGATGCTGGAGGCTTCGAGAAGCACGTGAGATGGAACATAACCGCATGAGGATTCAGCTCAATTCGTCGTGCCCGGATACGCTCACTGACCAGATCGTGCGCGGAATCCAGCGCCTTGCGGACGAACGCAGGATTCGGATGGGAACCCGTCTGCCCTCGATTCGGCAATTCGCCGCCGAGCACGACGTCAGCAACTTCACTGTGGTGCAGGCCTTCGACCGGCTTGTCGCATCCGGATACATCGAGTCGAGACAGGGCGCCGGCTTCTTCGTCAGCAAGCCGGCGCAGTCCGTGAAGCCGGTCGAAAGCGGAGCGCGGCGCGACAAGGCCGACGACGTGCTCTGGCTGCTCCGCCGACAGGGCAGGGAAGTCCACTTCCGGCATCTGCCAGGGGTCGGGTGGTTGCCGCGGATGTGGTTGGCAACGAGCGGCCTTGGCCGGGCCATGCGGGACGTGTCCCGGCGCGGAACGGGTGGCTACCTCAGCGGGTACGGCGACCCGCTGGGTTTCTCCGCCCTACGGGAGGTTGTGTGCCGCCGGCTTGCGGATCTTGGGATCGAGGCTTCAGCCGATCAAATTCTGCTCACCACGGGCATCAGCGGTGCGATCGATCTCGTGGGGCGTTGCCTGATCCGGCCCGACGACGTGGTCCTCGTCGACGATCCGGGGTTTTTCCACATTTTTGGTCACATGCGGGCCCTGGGTGCCACGGTCCAGGGGGTTCCCTGGACCGAAACGGGTCCTGATCTGGATGCGCTTGAGAGCCTGGCCCGGTCCCTTCAGCCCCGCATGTTCGTCACCAACTCGATCGTTCATAACCCGACCGGGCGCAGCATTTCCCAAGGCACAGCGTTCCGGTTGCTACGGATTGCCGAGCGCTACGACTTTCGTGTCGTAGAAGATGATGTCGACGGTGGGTGCCATCCGAACCCTCCGCCACGCCTCGCCAGCCTGGATCAGCTGGATCGGGTGATCTACGTGAACAGCTTCTCGAAGGCGCTGTCGCCACGTCTCCGCGTCGGGCTCGTGGCGGCCAACCGGGACCTCATACAGGATCTGACCGACCTGAAGATGCTGACGCAGGCGGGGAGTTCCGAAATCGCCGAACAAGTGGTGCACGAAGTGATCGTCCGCGGACCGTACCGCAAGCACCGCGCGAAACTGATGAGCAGCCTGCAGCGTGACCGGGACAGGGCGTCGCGCCGACTGGAAGCGATTGGCCTGGGACCGGTGGAGGACGACACGCACGGGCTATTCGCGTGGATGGGCACATCCGAGGTTCCCGACACCACGCCCTTGGCCGAGGCCGCGGCAGAGCGCAGCATGCTGCTCGCCCCCGGCGCAATGTTCAGCCCTACCATGACCCCTTCGGAGAAAATGCGTCTCAACGTCGCGTTCTGCCAGAGGGATGATACGATCCGGTTACTGGAAGAATTGCTTAACGAGCAGGTTCGCCGTGGATAGAATTGGGGATTATATACATTGATCGGGATAGGGGGGCACCTCGCGGTGCCACCCCTCCCACACCACCGGGCATACGGGTCCGTACCACGGCGGTTCGACCGGATTAAGCGTCGACGGAGAGATAGAGTCGAGGGAGTCCGAGCGAGTCGAAGAGGTGGTTGCGCAGGGCTTGCTGGACCGCCACGTGTCCCGCCATCCGCCAGTATGCCGTCGGGGAACCCGCGGCCACGGCGGCTCGGAAGTGCGGGACCCCCAAGCGACGGAGTTCCTGGAAGCGTCGGCGACCGTTTTTCCACTGTCGCCAGAGATACGCGCGCAGTCTGCGGCGTACCCACGCCTCCAGGTTGGTGAGCACGCGAGGGGTCTGACAGAAACCGAAGTAGCTGCGCCATCCGATCAGGTATGGTTTCAGCGTTTCAATCATCTGCGGCAGACTGATGCCTCGCGTCCGGCGTGTGAGGTCCCGGATCCGCGCCTTGAACTTCGCGAGCGCTTGCGGCGCAATGCGTCGTTCGCTCCCGTCGTTCGAGATGCTGAAGCCCAGGAACTTACGCTCCTCCGGTCGTGCTACCGCACTCTTTGCCTCGTTGACCCTTAGCCGAAGCTTCGTGGTCAGGAACCGTGTCACCGAAGCCATGACCCTGTCGCCCGCTCGGCGGCTGCGAACATAGATGTTGCAGTCGTCCGCGTAGCGGCAGAACCGATGCCCGCGTCGGGCCAGTTCCCGGTCGAGTTCATCGAGTACGAGATTGCTGAGGATGGGCGAAAGTGAACCCCCTTGAGGGGCCCCCTCGTCCACCGGTCGTACCAGCCCGTCCTCCAACACTCCGGCCTTGAGAAAGGCTCGGATCAGCTTGAGCACCCGCTTGTCGGAGACCCGCTCGGCAATCTGTGCCATCAGCCTGTCATGGTTGACGCGATCGAAAAAGTTTTCCAAATCGATGTCGACCACGAACCCGTAGCCCTCGGCAACATACACCTGTGCCTGGGCCACTGCCTGATGGGCCGAGCGGCCCGGCCGGAAGCCGTAGCTGTGTTCGGAGAACGTCGGGTCCCACTGCGGTTGGAGAACCTGCAGCAGGGCTTGCTGGATCATCCTGTCGACGACACAGGGTACGCCGAGCTTTCTGATCCCCCCATCCGGCTTGGGTATTTCGACCCGCTTGACCGGCTGTGGCTGATAGGTTCCGTCGAGCAGTTGAGACCTGATGCCAGGCCAATGCTCACGCAGATGGTCCCGCGTTTCGTCGATGGTCATCCCATCCACGCCGGGACCGCCCTTGTTCTTTCGAACGCGCTTCTGCCGCGGTGTTTCGACGAATGTTTCCATCAGGACGGGCTCGACATTATCGCGTTGCGTCCAGTCGCCGGGCAGTTGTCGGCGCAGCATCGACAGGATGTGGGATCCGAGGTTTGGGATGACGATCCAAGGCAGTAGAAGCAGGCGGGACTGATTGACCACGAGATGGAGATTGCGCGCCCGAGTCTCCGGGCTCCATCCGATGGCGTGGTCGCGCGGCGCGGTCTTCCAGGCTGCTGCTGCCATCCCGATCATGGCGAGCGAGGCGCCGTGGCGGTCGACCACGGTATATCGCATCTGGGCACCGGCCATCGGCTTGTATCCGAGATAAAGGTAGCGCGCGATAAACTGCTTCCACAGTAGGGCGTTGTGGCTGGTCCGGTCGAGGACGGGGACGAGGCTGAGCGGCCGCACCGCCTCGATGGTCGCGGGCGGCGGCGGCAGCGGTGGTTCGCTCTCCGGCCCGAAGACGACCGGTCTGGGCGCATGGCGCGGACGTCGTGGCGGCGGCAGGACGATCAGCCCGTCGCGATGCATCGCCAGCAGCGCGCAACGCGCCATCATGTCCCGCGACCCGCCGTCGGGCTTGACCCATCCGACCCGGCGGCAGAACGCCCGCGACAGGTGAGCTCGGGTCAGCTTCGGATCCTCGGCAATCAGATCCCGGATCAGCGCGATCTCGTCCTCGGTGAAGTCGCGCCCCGCATAGCGGCATGTCGGTGCCGCGCTCACGCGCGAAACTCTGCCTGGCACGCCTCGTCCATCGTCCAGGGCAGCCACGGGCCGAGATCTTCCGGCGGGCGGCCACCATTGGCGGTACAGGCAGACAGCCACGCCTCAAGCCACGGCACAACCGCAACGTCGTTGACCTCAAGCGTGCGGACCACCGTAAGCATCGTCGCCATGCCCTCTGCGCCGGCCTTGCTGTCCGAGCCCAGCGACAGCTTCCGGCGGATGACCTCAGGGCGGAAGCGGCGTTCAGCGAGATTGTTGTCGAGCGGAACCCCCAGGGATCGTCCGCAACCCCGAAAACGCCCCGCTCAACCCCGGAACAACCGGATTCCGGACCGTCCCGCCAAGTTCCTGATCGCTCGCAGCGTGTCCTCGTCCAGTAACGAAATATCCCGCAGCACCGTGTCGTAGGAATACTCCACCGGGTCATACTCGCCGTGCCCGAGCAGTTGGCGCAGCACCAGGTGCGTGTTGGCGTGTTCCCGAAGCCGCTCGAAGTCGCAGCCAAGTCTCCGCTTCAGCATCCCAAGCACGAAAATCGTCCACAGGGACACCCCCGGACCGACAGCATCCCGATTGCCATCCCCCCCCGATCCGCTCCTCCAGGAGCCGGAATACCGCTTCCCGCAGTTCGACATTCAAGTATACGTCCCGCAGGCCGCCCAGAAGCTTGGGAATGTCGTCTCGAGACCTCGCGTCAATCCACACATCATCGCGGTAGGGACGCTGGTTTCCCAGCGCCCCCCGCACAGATCCGGACGGGCCCGCTAGGGCATCCGGCTCCTGCCTTCGGTCAGACGTCCGAATGAACTCTCACCGCACAAGCGGCGCCTCGCTCACCGGCGTGGTCGGGGGGCCTCGTGTGACACGCTCACCTGGCGCAGTGTCCAGTACGTGTTGCGGATCCCCTTCCTTCCGTTGGCCCCGGTCCTTCCCTCCACGGACTCCGCCGAGGTTGCTACACCCCATTGTTCGCCCGCTTCAGCAGTACTATGACCGAGTCTGAGTCCTCCAACACGTACATCGCGGGCTACGAACATTCGTTCTTCCCCTCGCGACCCGGGCTCTGCGTCCTGGGTATGTTGGAGGCTTCCCAGGTCCCCTGGGTGGACGTACGCGCGTGCATGGGTTCTTGGACGCCGCGGAGCCTGACCGCCCTCACGAATACGGACGGCTTAGTGTTGCCTTCGACTGTCGGGACGGTCTCGGCACTCCGAAAGTCATGAATTTCGTCGCTCATTAGCCCTGCCCACGCGCACCGCTACCGACGCTTCGCCCATCCCCTCGCGGGAACCGACGCACGGCTCGCGGCAAAAGTGGCTCGTTACACCTTCCTTTCCGCCGGACTTGCACCGGCTGTCCACGCCAGAGTTAGCCTGGCGCACCCCGACCCTCATCCCCTCCTGTCCCGGATCAAAGCGGCGCAGCTTCTTCATACCGAACTCCTTTGCGAAGATTCCGGAATTTTGAACGCGCCGCGGGCACAAGGACTTCGCTGCAAGAGCAACATCGAAAGCGCCCGGCCTCCGATACCGGCACTTTAACTCATTGCCAAAACAAGCGGATTGATCACAAAAGGTCAGTCCAGGCCATACGAGGCTCAAACTCCGCCCAACGGACGATCTCGCGCCAACAGCGCAAACTTCGCCATCGAATCTAGAACCTAACTCATTGATCAGTATAACTCTTAGCGGTCTTTGGGCAAGCACTAGGTAGTTGCTTTCGTACACCGGCAATACGCTATCGGGACGATCGGCGATTCACTCCGAATTTAGGCTGGATCCGCGCAGGATCCTCCTCGCAGGCTCCTGACGCTCATCCTCCTCACTGCCCGCGAGAAGGGAACGCGGAGTTGGTCCGGCACCATCACTGGGAATCCGGCTGCCGCAGAGGAAATCCGCGCCCCCCCGGCTCGTGGGCCGGGGCAGGCCTCCCGGTATCCGGGGCCGGCCTGGCGCTCGTCACGGCGGCCGCCCTGCCGGCGTGCCGGAGGTGGCGCTGGCGACCATGGACACGACCTTCGGCGATCCGCTCGACACGGTGCACTCGTCGGCGGCACCGGCATCGTGACCGGTCTGGTCGGCACGGCGATCGTCTGATGAACGACACCGCCCGCCACACGATTCCGCGCCGTCTCGACGACCCGGAGCGCTGGCTGTTCCGGACCGTGATCGACGAGCTGAAGCGCCGGATGCAGCCGCCCGCACAGCCGGGCAACGCGCAGGGCAACAATCCGTGGTTCCGGGGCCAGGTGTCCTGGTTACCGACACAACCTCCACATGGCGTTGACATGGTAAGGAATATTCCTTACCTTCATGCACGGCACAGGAGGAGCGCCGATCATGTCGATCATCCACGAAGTCGCCACGATGACGGCGAAGGGCCAGATCACCCTGCCCAAGACGGTCCGTCAGGCGCTGGGGGTCGATGTCGGCGCCAAGGTGGCATTCGAATTCCACGAGGACGGACAGATCGTCGTCAGCCGTGCCGACACCGAGCATGAAGATCCGGCCATCGCTGCGTTTTTGGATCTGCTCACCGGCGATATCCAGGCCGGTCGGCATGTTCGGGCGATTCCGGACGATCTGGCACAGGACATGCTCGAACATGCGCGGCGTGAAGCGGGACCGGACGAGGATATCGAAGGCGACGTCGACCTCTGATGCAGCGCCACGGATGGACGCTGCTGTTCCACGATTGCCTCATCGACCAGCTGCGCAAGCTCCACGACGCGGTCCAACGCGCGCAACGAAGCGATCCGGCGGGGTTCGCATCCAATGCGAACGTCAAGCTGTTCCACGCGCTGAGCCGGCTGATGCTGGAGGTCATCCCGCAGGATCCATCCCGGGACGAGTACCGCCAGGGCAGCACGCTCGGCCCGCGCTACCGCCATTGGCGGCGCGCCAGGATTGGCAGACGGTTCCGATTGTTCTTCCGCTATGACGCCAGGGCGAAGGTGATCGTCTACGCGTGGGTCAATGACCAATCGACGCTGCGCTCCTCGGGGAGCAGGACCGATCCGTTCGCGGTCTTCGCCAGGATGCTCACGCGGGGATATCCGCCCAACGACTGGGCCTCATTGATGACCGTATCAAGGCAGGACTGGCAGTCGGGGAAATAACCGCCTTCAGATTGCGTCGGCCCGCGAAGGGGGAAACACTCCAGCGAATACTCTCCGAATGCGCCACCGAGCAGCCGGCTGACAACATGCCCACGGCTTCGGGCAATCTGCGCCTGGGCGCGGGATACCACAGCGCCGAAACCCGGGGTAGTGTGAGGCTGCGCACGTAGCCCGCTCGCGTCCAGAGAGAACGCCACCATGCTCGGAACCCGGCTCACCAGCGAGGATATCGCCGTACACATCAGAGAGGCAGGAGAGACCTGCCTCCTCATCGCACCGGGGGTGGACGCGATCGTGGCCGAGGCGCTTCTCGAGCGCGCGCAGCGCACGGCAAAGAAGGCCAGCGTCGTCATCGACGGCTCGCACCACGCCGAGCGTAGCGGCTACGGCGAGACGGGCACCTGGCGCGCGCTGATGAAGGCGACGGAGCTGAGGGCGATGCCCGGCACGCGGCTTGGCCTGCTGGTGACCGGTCGCGGCGCTTGGCTTTTCGCACCGCGGGCAGGCAAGCTCGACCCCCGCGATGAGGCGGGGCTGAGCGCGGTGGCCCTCGCGACGCACCGTGAGGCCGCGCTCTCTCTCTGCGAACGACTCCTGGGGCGCCGTGAACGACCTTCGCGGAACGAGGCGAGCCCGCCGGAAGGAGCGCACGAGCGTACGCCTGCGGACAGCGCCGGCGATGCCAGCGAGTCCAGCGCCCAGAGCGAGACGATCACGGAGGCGGAGGTGGAACGGGCGGAGCAGGCCATTGAGGAGCATCCGCCGCGCGACTACGCGAAGGAGCGCGAGATCACGGTCTACACGGCGTTCGTTGGATATATCGAATTGCGCCTCGCGGGGGCCTCGCTCGCTACCGGGGCGCGACTCAGGATACCGAACGCGTTGGTCGAGCGCGGACTCGGCGAGAACGAGCTGCGAACGCGCATCAATGAGAGCGTCCGGATCAATCTTGACGAGGAGGTCGACACGGGCGTGCGGGCAATCAACGAGCGCCTGAACGCGATACGGACACTCTATACGCGCCAGCTCGGCGAGCCCCACGGGCGCATCTACCGCAAGCGCCAGCGGCTGGAACTCGACCGCCACCTCGAGGATCTGAACGGGGAGATAGACCAGGCGAACGCCGCGCTCGGACAAAGGATCGAGGCGGCGGTGAGGAAACATCTCGATGATCTGGCCGAAACCTACTCGCAGCAGGCGGCGCAGGGCGCACTTCCGGAATTGACCAAGGAGGACATCAGCGGGATGCTGTTCAAAGCGTGGAACGAGGCCGGAGCGGCCCGCCCGCGCAAGGTGACGCTGGAGGTGACCTTCAAGGATTTGACCTGGGAGACGCTGCAGGACGGGGCACTGAAGCAACGGATTCTGGAGCAGTTCCCGGACCTTGAGAACTCCGCGCTCTACCGGGACTCCTCGGCGCACACGCCGGCTTCCGAAACTCCGGGCTGAGCGAACAGCGTAGTGCACCGGAACGCTGGAGCTTCCCGATCGCGGGGCATCCCAGCGCACACAATCCGCGGCCAGGCATTGAGGAGTTGCTGCCGGAACTGAGCCGACCGCCCCTGGAGGATCAGCGGTCAGCTTCGGGATCTGCTACCGGCTCGGTGTTCCAGGGCAGGAGCTCGTCGACGCGGTAGATCTCGTAGTCGGGTAAGCGTTCGAGGACCTGGGCGAGCCAAGCCTGCGGATCGACGCCGTTGAGCCTGGCGAACTCTATCAGGGTGTAGGCGACGGCGGCGGTGGGGCACCGCGTCGTGGCCGCTCTGGTATGCCGTAAATTGCCGCGAAGCCGCCGGGGATAGCTCGCCCGCCGTCGAGCTCGGCCGGCTTCGCTGACTCGCACAAAATTGTTCGAGATAACCCTTGCCATTCGCGCATTTTTGTGCGAAATTGTCCTCCGTGAACGGACGTGAATTCATAGCGAGGGTATGAAAGCTGGCGCGCAGGAACGGGATCGCGGTCAGGTTCGACCGGACGAGGGGCAAGGGCAGCCATGGCACCCTGAATTACGGCGACCGGCATACCGTTGTGAAGGACCGCAGGAAGCCCCTCAAGACCGGCACGCTCCTGGGCGTGTGCAAACAGCTCGGCATCGACCCGAAAGACCTTTAGGGAGTTCTGATCATGGCAATCCGGTACAGCTATCCCATCGACCTCCACAAGGAACGCGAAGGCGGTTTCTCTGTCACCTTCCCGGACTTCGACGAGGCCTTCACGGACGGCGACACGTTCGCCGAGGCGGTCGCGGCAGCCGCGGACTGCCTGGAGGAGGCACTCGCGGGACGCATCGCGCGGCGCGAGGACATTCCGGCGCCGAGCCCGGCCAGGGGCCGGCCGGCGGCGGTTCCCGGCGCGGTGCTGGCCGCCAAGGCGGCGCTCTACGAGGCCTTGCGCGAAGAGCGGCTGTCCAACAGCGCCTTCGCGGTGGCCATGGGCGTCCAGGAGAGCGAGGTTCGCCGCATGCTCAACCCCCCGCCATGCCACCAAGATCGGCAGGCTGGAGGAAGCCCTGGCCCGCTTCAGGAAGCGTCTGGTGGTCACCGTGGAAGCGGCCGCTTGACTATCGATTGTTGTCAGGCTCGCGGATTGGATGGCGATCGGCGCGGCAACGTGTTGATTTGCTTCTGTTCAGAGGGGTCAAACGGCCAAACCGAACAACAGCGGTTGCCGTACCCTTTAGGGTGGACTACGACATCTCCGGTCCACGCATCAGCGCTTCGATCCGGTCTGCAATCTTCTGAGCCGGCTCGCGAAGCTGCGCGACCGTCCAGTCGGCTGCATAGCCCTCTGTGACGTCATTGGGCCTGGCATGGTTGACCAGCCGTTTGGTCAGCGACGGAGGCAGCATCAGCTCGCGCTCGGCAACCGTGATGAAGCCGTTGCGCAGGCAGTGGAACCAGAACTTCAGACATCCGGACCTCCACCAATTTGTTTGACGATTTGTCGAGGCTGTGAGAGCGGCAGTTGGTAGAAGATGGTTAGATCAGTGCCGGGATACCTGGTGCGGGCTTGGTTGAGTTCGTCGATGAGGGGAGCGAGGTTCTCCTCGCAGGCATCGCTGCCGAGACCGAGGAACCGGACGCGCAGGATTCCTGCTTCGGGTTCGGGGATGACATCGGCATCGGATGTGAGCAAGGCGCGGAGCAGTTTCCTCGCGCTCCGGCCCTTGCCGGGCCCGGTGACGAGGGGCTGCATCATGCGGATTTCGGCGCGGGACTCGACCACATATTCGCTATCGCTTGCAGCGCCTACCGATTCGCCCCCGTGCCAAAAAATATTCCCACACCATTTACACATTCGGCAAATCCGCGTTCACCCGCCACGCCGTTGCAGTGATGCACCTTGAAGCGCTGGCTTGCCGTTGCAGTGCGTTACCGGGGTGGATGCACCATGCCGCGCTACCACGGCGGAACAACGCGCCAGTAGCCAGTCACGCCTATTCCTAGTCACATGCCGCATCGTTCACACGCAGGTATTCTACTGAGAATTGGTCCATATATTCGGCCACGGAGGAACGGATAAACCCAGCATCCCCACCGTGAGTGCCAACGCTTCCGTCTAGCCACGTCGTGGCCCAGCCTGCTTCGCCTGACACTTGGTCAAATCGCCCTTTATGGAATTGCAGTAGAACGGAGAAAGCCACGCCAACCACTGTAATATGCACTCCAAGCCAATTGGGACTCTCCGCGCTGTATAGCCGCGCGAACCGCAGCCTGCTCTCAACCGCCGCCTGCACTGATTCCTCGGCAAGACCGATTTCCGCTGCATCAGATTCCAAACCAGACACCGAGACGTCCAATGGCGCGCAGTCCGTGAAGAGTTCGAACCGCGCTCGTTCATCAACGGGATTCGCTTGTGCCGTCCCAACCGACGGCCAAAGCACCCAACACACAACCGCCACGAAAGCAAAGGACCGCCACTGCATCGCTACCTCCCGCGCCGCTTATCCGGTCAGCCAAGCAAAGCGCCCCTGTGCCCTGTCGGCCCGCTGGGGCGCTTTGCCGGGGTCGGGGTAGTGTGCCGTGGCAGGCTGGCAGCGCCGGTGCCCGTGCGCCAGCCCCATTACCACCTCGGGCCGCAGGTATGGGCAGGCGATTCGCACTGGCCCGGTGCGGCCCGGATTGCCCTGCCCCTGCAACCGGTGATACACCTGCACCCTTTCTGCAACCCGCCCTACTCGGCGCTGGCCTGCCGGGCAAGCCAAGGAGGCCCAAAATGCCTGCCCGCCGTACCGGGCATTGTCGATTTCGGCCTCGCCCTCGGTGGTGAGGAGCACCCGGTGGAGCGGCATCTTGCCTTTCGGCGGTTCGGGTTCGAGGACCGAGACGGCAAGCATGGCGAGCGGTGCTTCGTCGCCGGCCCTGTTCGACGGTGGAACGAGGTCGACCATCGCGGCACGGAGTTCAAGCCGGGCCTTGCGTTCGCGGCGCTTGCGGGGACCACCACAGGGGCTGATGGTGATGGTCTTTGTGCCCAGAACCGGTTGCGCATCCATGAAGTCCCACAACTCTCGGGGGTCGCCGTCGACGGCGACCCGGCGCTGGCGGCCGCGGTCGGAACGCACCACGAGCCCGTTGCCGGTCTGCCGTGCCGTTTGCAACAGGTCCCATATGTCTCCTTCGCGATCACAGACCGTAATCACGCGACTCTCGGGGATCTGCCCGGCGCGCTCAAGGCCGCGCAGCCAGCGCACGCTTTCCGGCACGTTGTCCGGCGTTTCGGCGGCCAGCGTGCCGTCGCGCTGTGTCGCGTTGATTTCGAACACTCCGAGCGGGCTTCGGGCTTCGGTGACCGCAAGCCCGACATGGGCGAGCAAGCCCCAGGTTCCCGATCCGCCGCCAGCGCCAGCACATGCGACGCCAGGTTCAGACGTCCGGACATCGCTCTCTTTTCGAGAGCTGCTTGTGGGTTGAATTATCGTTTGAATTGATAGAGTTATGATTGGATTTTGGGGTTGACAGAGCGGCGGGTATCTGGCATAATAATATGAACCCATTATTCGGTGCCCGAGGATCTCATGAACACGCTTCCGATGCGACCCGCCGAGGCGGTCCAGATTGGCAACTCCTGCTTTTCCTTCGTGAGGCGGGACGGCCGAGTGGAGTATTTCTCCAATCTTGAGCCGTTTGATTTTCACGCTGACGATCAGCGCGAAGCGAAGTTGCTTCGGATCGCGAAGTTCGCGGAGAGCGGTGTCCCTCGCTCGGACCTGGTGGAGGCGCTCGGCGTGAGCCGCTCGACGGTACAGCGGGCGGTGAACCAACTCCGGAGGGACGGCGAGGCGAGCTTCTTTGCGCCGCGCCGCGGGCGCGGTCCGAGCGTAATCGATGCCGACATGGCGCGGGAAGCGGACCGTCTTTTGACCTCGGGTCTGAGCGGCTCGGCGGTTGCGCGACGGCTGGGGATTCCGGTGCGGACGCTGAACGACAATCGCCGGCGAGGCGTTGTCGGGGGTGGGATGCCGGCCGGGACGGCGAAGGCTGAACCGGATCCGGAAGCACCTGCGGAGCGGGAGGCGCCGCAGGAAGCACCGGAGCGGGACGCGCTGGAGCCGCCGATTGAGCGAAGCGCACGGGACGCCCGCGACCGGGCAGCGCCGATGGGCCGTGGGGCTCGGGACACGACGGGACGAATGCTGGCCGCGACGGGGCATCTGAGCGAGATCCGGCCGCAGTTTGCGGAACCGCTGTCGGCGGTTGCCGGCGGGGGGGTGCTGGCCGGGCTCCCGATGCTGCTGAAGGAGGGGCTTCTGAACCACGCGCGGGAGTTCCTGTCGCTGCCCAAGGGGTATTACGGGTTGACCACCGTTCTGCTCTTCCTGGCGTTCCTCGTCTTGGCCCGGGTGCGCAATCCGGAGGCGCTCCGGCACCAGGTGCCCGGGGAATGGGGCGCGATCCTGGGCCTGGACCGCTGCCCGGAGGTGAAGACGCTGCGGCGCAAGATCAAGGCGCTGGGGCAGGATGTGCAGCAAGTGCGGAACTGGCAATCCTCCCTGGCGGCGGGATGGCTTGAGGAGGACCCGGAGGTCGGCGCCACGCTGTGCGTGGACGGGCATGTGAAGATCTATTCCGGTCGCAAGGGGAAATTGCCAAAGCACTTCGTAGCGCGACAGAAACTATGCCTGCCCGCGTCCACGAGCTATTGGATCAACGCGCTCGGCGGCAAGCCCTTCCTGTGCCTGAACAAGGCGCTGGATCCGACCATGACCCACGCGCTGGAGGCGGACATCCTGCCTGCGCTGGAGAAGCTGGGCATGCTGGGCCCGGAGGCGCCGGATCTCACCGCCCCGGATGCCGGCGAGCCCGCCCTGACGCTGGTCTTCGACCGGGAAGGCTGGAGCCCGGCACTGTTCAAGCGCCTCGCCCGGCGCGGCGTTGCGGTGATCACCTGGCACAAGGGCTTCAAGGGGGAGGACTGGCCGGAGGCGGAGTTCCGCAGTGTCGCGGTACCGATCCATGGACCGGGCACGACCCGCAGCGCCACCGTCCGCCTCGCCGAGAAGCGCGTGCAACTGAAAAAGGGGCCCGAGGTCCGCCAGATCCGCCGCCTGCTGGAAAGCGGCCGCCAGGTCCCGCTCATTACCACCCACTCCCGCATGCCCGTGGAGCAGATCGCCGGCGCCCTGTTCTCCCGCTGGTCGCAGGAGAACTTCTTCAAATATATGCGCGAGGAGTTCAATCTCGACGCCCTCGTGGTCCGCGGCCTGGAGCCGCAGGATCCCGAAGCCCGCGTCGTCAACCCGCTCTGGCGCGCAATCGACCGAAATGTCAGCCGCTTCCGGCAACGCCTCGGCACCCTGCGCAACAGGATCGCCGATCTGGCCAAGGGAGCCCAGTCTCACCAGACCGCCGAAGCCGCCCGACGTCTCCAGGCCCGGATCGACGCTCTCGACGCCGAGCGTGAGGCGCTCAAGCAGAAGCGCAGCGACACGCAGCGCCACATCACCGTCGCCGAGCTCGACGAGCACCAGGCCCTGGATGCGCTTCCCGAAGGCGAGAAGCTCCTCCTCGACGTCATCCGCATGATCGCCTACCGCGCCGAAACCCGCATGATGCCTGTCGTCGCACAGGCACAGGGCAAGACACAGCGACCCCGCAGGCACCTGCGCGCGATCTTCCAATCCGACGCCGACATCATCCCGGAGCCCTCCAACGGCATCCTCCGCATTCGCATCCTCGGCACCGCCAGCGACGCCGGCGACAACGCCACTGCAGGCCTCCTCCAGGAACTCAACCTGACCCGGACGATCTTCCCAGGCACCAACCTCCGGATGATCTACGAACTGCCCGGGAATACGGCCGATCCGGACCCTTCGGGTTCAAATAGGTGAGCTCGATTCACTCCCGAGGTCCGGACATCTGAGGTTGTCGACCCGTACCCCGGGCAACAGAAGATAACGGTCGTTATTGACTACAAGTCCGAGATTCGCAACCCGTGCGTCGGGCGACCAGCCAAGGAACGCATCGCGCGCCTTCTGGTGCCAGCTTGCGGCACAGAACCCGATCCCGCCAAGCGTACCATGAACCGAAGACCGCACCCAGTAGCGAAGCTGGGCACCCGGCATGCGCGAAAAGCCTTCGGGATGATGGCTCGCCATCATCGCCCGCCACAGACCACGCTCGGCGTCGCCGACAGGCTCCAGCGCAACTTCGCCGAGCTCCGCAAGCCGGCAGGCGAGCGTCAGGTCCGGGAAATCCCTCTCCACGGCAACCGGTATCGACGGCATCGGCCGCGCCGCGGGCAACGACAGCTTCAGCTTGGCCGCCAGCCGCGGCAGCGCCTTGCTCGCCTGCGCCAGACACGCAACGCCACGCCGATTGCGCCAGTTCTCCCGTTCGCAAAGCTCGCGCGCAAGCCCATGGCGCGTGCCACCCTATTCAGCAACCGTACCGATCAGCCAGTCGATCGTTGCGGAACGGAAATGTCGAAGCCCGATCTGCATGCACAGAATATGCGCCAATCAAACAACCGTGTTAACTGTGTCTGAATGAAAGCCCCGGCTGTCCGGCACCCAGTGAACCAGGGACCTGGACCAAGGGGCCTCACTCACCACTGCCATTGTAACCGCCGCGTGCATCCCGGTCCCGTACGGCATACGAATCGACGTCGCGATTCGACCGGAAAAGCGGCCGGGCAGAATTCCCGGTGTCCTTGACTTCACCGCCAAATCAGACAACATATAGGCAATTGGATGCCGACTCCCACAATGCTCAGGGGAAATCGTTGAGACTTCAGGAAATTCGCCTGCGCGGATTCAAGTCATTCGCGGATCCGACCGACCTCGTGATCGGGACGGGAATCACCGGCATTGTCGGTCCCAATGGCTGTGGCAAGTCCAACATCGTCGAGGCCATCCTTTGGGCAATGGGAGAGAACGCGCCGAGTTCGATTCGCAGCGCCGAGATGGATGAAGTGATCTTTGCCGGTGGGGCCGGACGCCCGGCTCGACACACGGCGGAAGTCTCGCTTGTTGTATCTCCCAATGAGGGACGCGGCCTCCCCTCCAGGGCGCTGAACGGCAGCAGCCGCCCCCTGAACGGCGAAGATCTTGAAATTACCCGGCGTATCGCCCGGAAGTCCGGCTCCATTTACCGAATCAACGGGCGGGAAGTTCGCGCGCGGGACGTGCATACGCTGTTCGGCGATGCGGGCGGAGGCTCCCGATCCTGCGCCATTGTCCGGCAGAACCGCGTAAGCGAGCTTGTCAATGCCAAGCCCGCTGTCCGCCGCCAGTTGATCGAGGATGCGGCGGGCGTCTCGGGTCTGCACCATCGCCGCCACGAAGTGGAACTCCGGCTCAATGCGACCGTTCGCAACGTCGAATCCATCGACGAGCAACTCGCAGCGCTGGACCGCCAGATCGCGGCACTGAAGCGCGAAGCCAGAAGGGCGCGCCGCTATCGGAACATCGCGGAGAAGCTCCGCCTTGCCGAAGCGTTGCTCGCCTTCAGCCGATGGCGCCACGCGGCCGAGGAAGTGGCCCGGATTCAGAGTGAATTGGCCGCTGCGTCGGCGGAGGCAGCCCGCGCGACAGCAGAGGCGGCTGAAGCGGAGACCGCCCGCGGCGAGAGGGCCGGAAGCCTGCCTCCTCTTCGCGTCCGCCAGCAGGAAGCGGCAGCAGCACTCGCGCGCCTGGAAAACGAGGACGCGGGACTCACGGAACGCTTCGAGACCGCGGAGCGGGATGCTGTGGCATACAGCGCCCGGATCGAGCAACTGCATTCCGACCTCGCGCGTGAGAGGCAGTTGATGGCGGACGCCGAGGAGTCGCTCGGGAAGCTTGACCAGGCGGAAACGGACCGGCCGGACGACGACGGCGACGCACTGCGCTCCGAACTGGCCGAGGCCGAATCGCGCGCCAAGGCATGCGAAGCTCCGCTCGCGGAAGCCGAGAGTACGCTGGACGCGCTCAACCAGGCCGTCGCAAGCCTGGACGCCCGGAACCGCCAGCTCACGGAGCGCGAATCCGAAACCCGTGACGCGTTGGCCCGCCTCGCTGGCGAAATCGAACAAACAGCCAGCGCCATCGAGGAGGCCGAGCGCGAGCGCAGTTGCGCCCAGGATGCTGTCGCCGGGGCCGCTGAAGCGGCGACGCGGGCAAAAACGATCGCGGCAGAGGCAGCGACGACAGCGGACCAGATGGAGGAAGCCCGTACAACGGCCGAACAGGCAGAGCACGACGCCCGCGCAACCCGCGCCGAGGCCGGGCAGCGGTTGGCCGCGCTGGAAGCGGAGCGCTCGGCCCTGGAGGGCGTGCTGTCGCTACCGGAGAACGGCAAGGAGCCCGTCCTGTCCCGCATCCGTGCCGAAGCCGGGATCGAGACCGCCCTCGGTGCCGCACTCGGGGAATGGCTCCACCTGCCGGAGACGAACTCGGCGAGCGGGTCGAGCGGATGGGTGTGCCTTGTCACGCCTTCGACGGGGGCGGCGCTGCCGGATGGAGTTCGCCCGCTTGCGGATTTTGTGGCTGCCCCGCCCTGCCTCGAGGCTCGTCTCCAATACACCGGACTCGTCGCCCCGGACCAGGGAGAGACCTTGCAGCGCGAATTGCGCCCAGGCCAGAGCCTCGTCAGCGCCGAGGGAGAAATCTGGCGATGGGACGGGCTCCATGTTGCCGCCGACCGCTCGGGAAGTGATGCCGCGAAGCGAGTTGCAGCGCGAAGCCGAATCGCCTGCCTTGACGGCGAGATCGATGCTGCCCGTCAAGAGTCCCGATCGGCGCAATCCCTGCTTGCCGAAAACACCCTGGCACGCGAGGAATCCGGAGCGAGGGCAAGCAGCGCGCGTGAAGGGCTGCGAAAAGCCGAAGCTGCGCTGGCGGAGTGCGCGAGTGCCCACGCCCGCGCTCAGAGCCGACTGGAGCTGACCGAGGCACGGCTCAGCGCCCTTCGGGACAACCAGGGCAAGGCGCTTCAAACCCTGGCGGGCGACGAGCGGCGGCTCGAGTCCCTGGTCGAGGAACTCGCCAACGCAGACTCCTCCGATGCGTTGTCCGACCAGGTCGGGGAAGCGCGGGAGCGCACTGCCAGGTTCCGCGCGGAAGCGCTCGCGCGGGCGGCGGACTGCGAGAGGCTCCGCAATGCGCTGGTCACACTCGAAGATGAGCGCAAGCGGCGGAAAGCGGAACGGGCCGGCTGGGAACAACGCCGGGGGGCTGCGATCTGCCGTTGCCGCGACTTGGACGAGAGGTTGCGGGAAGCGGAAGCAGCGCTGCGGACCGCCCGCGAAACAGGGCCGGCCCTGGCGGAGAGGCGGAGCCAGCTCGCATCGATCCTCGAAGCTGCACGGCGCCAGCGCAGCCTCGCGGACGACACGCTGGCAGGTGCCGAGCAGGCGCTGCAAGAAGCGACGCGCAGGGCGCGAGTGGCGGAAGGCCGGCTTGCCGAAACACGCGAAGCAGCCGCCCGGCTGGAAGAGCGCGCCGGCGCCGCGGCAGCGCGGGCAGAAGAGGCGTCGGACAGCCTCCGGGACGTTTCCGGATGCGAACCCGAATCCGCTGCCATCCAGTTGCAGGTGGATGCCGAATCCCTGTCCCTGCCCAATGCCATCGAAGCGGAGATCGCATCGCTCCGGCAGGAGCGCGACCGGATGGGGCCCGTGAATTTGCGCGCCGAGTCCGATCTTGCAGAACTGGAAGAGGCGCGCCAGTCCCTGTCCTCGGAGCGGGACGATCTCGCGGCGGCTCTCGCCAAGTTCGGCGAGGCAATCCAGAAGATCAACGCCGAGGGCCGGCGGCGACTGCAGGAGGCCTTCGAAGAAGTCGACGGGAACTTCCGCGACGTGTTCACGTCGCTGTTTGGCGAGGGAGCGTCCGCCTCCCTGGCGCTCATCAATTCCGAGGATCCGTTCGAAGCGGGACTGGAAATCTACGCGCAACCGCCGGGGAAGCGCCTGCTCTCGCTTGGCCAGATGTCGGGGGGTGAAAAGGCGTTGACTGCGCTGGCCCTGATCTTCGCCCTGTTCCTGTCCAGCCCCGCACCGGTATGCGTGCTCGACGAGGTGGACGCCCCGCTCGATGACGCCAACGTGCAGCGCTTCTGCGACATGCTCGAGGAAGTGGCCACACGCACGGATACAAACTTTCTTGTGATCACCCACCACGCGATCACAATTTCCCGGATGGATCGCCTCTACGGGGTCACCATGGCGGAGCGCGGCGTCAGCCAGCTGGTCTCGGTGGACTACAACGAGACGGCCCTGCGGCTCTCCGCCTGAGGCAACCGGCCAGGCCCGAGGCCGCGCAAGAGGCCCGGATGGACATGCAGAAAACTACAAGGGCTACGCGAATGGCTGGGAGACCCCTCAACAAGCTTCCGGTCCATCGGCTCTCCGCCCTGATCGCATCCGGGGCGACCAGCGCCGAGGCGGTTGCCAGCGCCTGCCTGGAGCGAATTGCGGAACGCGAGGACCTGATCCAGGCATGGGTGTGGATCGACCCGGACCAAGCCATCGAGGCCGCGCGGCAAAGGGATCGCGAACCGTCAAGGGGACCACTTCACGGCATTCCGATCGGGATCAAGGATGTCATCGACACCGAGGACATGCCCACCGAGAATGGGACGCCGGTTCATGCCGGCCGCAGGCCGGACACCGATGCCGCATGCGTTGCTCTGCTCCGCGAGGCGGGCGCAGTGATCCTGGGCAAGACGCGCACCACGGAATTGGCCACCTTCCAACCCACGGTGACGACCAATCCCCATGACCCGTCGCGGACCCCCGGGGGTTCCTCGTCCGGTTCCGCCGCTGCCGTTGCCGACGCAATGGTCCCGGCGGCGCTCGGAACGCAGACCTACGGATCCGTGATCCGGCCCGCATCCTTCTGTGGCGTCGTCGGGATGAAGCCCAACTGGGGAACCATCGCCACAGCCGGAGTCAAGCAGCAATCGGGAACGCTGGACACCGTCGGCTGTTTCTGCCGCACCGCGCGGGATCTCCCGATCCTGCTCGCCGGAATGGCCGGAGAGACTCCTGAGACATTTGGCGGGCCACCGCTCAAGGCGCCGCGAATCGGAATCTGCCGGGGTCCGGCATGGGATGGTGCGTCTGCGGAAACGGAAACCGCCGTGGACAGGGCCGTAGCAGCGTTTCGAGACGGCGGCGCCCAAGTCCGGGAACTGAAGGTACCGGAGATCTTCGAGGCCGCATGGGCGGTCCAACCGGAGATCGCGAAATACGAAATGTTCCGGGCATTTGCCGCAGAGCGCCGGACCGGCTGGGATCGGCTTTCCGACGCGCTGCGCGCCGGGCTCGAGGCAGGCAGCAGCATCCCGCGGGGCCGCTATCTCGAGGCACTGGAAATCGCAAGCCAGGCCCGCGATTGCCTCGCGCAGGCGTTCGAGGGCCTGGATGCGCTGCTGACAGCGGCACAGACCGGTGAAGCGCCGCCGCGTCTCGTATCCACCGGCGATCCCTGGTTCAACCGCTTCTGGACCCTGGCAGGAGCGCCGAGCGTGGCTTTGCCATGCACCCGGGGACCGAATCGGCTTCCGGTCGGTGTCCAGTTGGTCGGTCCGCCGAAACTGGAGCGCCACCTCATCGCCACAGCGGTCTGGGCGGAGGCCTTGCTGGACCCGGACAGCTGACTCGCTCAGCCGAACAAGATGCTTCCCGACAATCTATTGCATTGAACCATCGCAAGCGCCTGGAGCAAGATCGGCAGCTTCGACGGAGCGCATCGTTCCCCGCCGGGCGGAACAACGCACAGGTTTCCGGTATAGGTATGCAAGGACTCTGGCTTGAAAATGCGGAGTTCCGGGGCGGGTGCCCCGAACCCGGTCAGTGCGGAAGCGGGCGCGATGCGCGGTATTCTTGAGCGGTGCGAGATGCAGGGGCTTCGGATGACCGGGCAGCGCCGCACCATTGCGACGGTGCTTGAGGTATCCGAGGATCATCCGGACGCCATGGCCGTGCTGCGCAGGGCGCAGCGTCTGGATCCCGGGCTCTCCATCGCCACCGTCTATCGAACCCTGCGCCTCTTCGAGGACACCGGCATCCTGGAGCGGCACGAGTTCCGCGACGGCCGTACGCGGTACGAGGATGCCGAGCGCGACCATCATGACCATCTGATCGACATGCGTTCCGGTGAAGTCATCGAATTCGCAAACGACGAAATCGAGGCCCTCCAGAAGCGGATAGCGGCCGGCCTGGGCTACCGGATCGTGGCGCACCGGCTGGAACTTTACGGCGTACGAATTGGCGGGCCGGACGACCAGCCCCCCTTGGAATCGGACCCGTCGGAGTAAGCGAAGACTTGCCGCCACGGGCCTAGTGCGCCTATTCTGCCCCTCCCCCAGCCCAAGACGGATCACCCCATGCTCAGCATTCTCCAGGTTCACGCGCGCGAAATTCTCGACAGCCGCGGCAATCCGACGGTCGAGGCGGAAGTCCGGCTCGCAGACGGGGCGGAGGGCCGTGCCGCAGTGCCCTCCGGCGCCTCGACCGGCAGGCATGAGGCAAGGGAGCGTCGTGACGGCGGCACCCGCTATTGCGGCAAGGGCGTCGAGGGTGCGGTCCGGGCTGTTCGGGAAGACATCGCCCGAGCGGTCTGCGGGCTTGATGCTTCCGACCAGGGTGCGCTGGACCGGAGAATGATCGAGCTCGATGGAACGCCGAACAAGGACAGGCTTGGCGCCAACGCCATCCTTGCCGTCTCCTTCGCAACTGCGCGGGCCGCCGCCCGTTCCGCGGGCCTCCCGCTCTACCGCCACCTTGCCCCGGATGCCCGGCCGGTGCTGCCGGTGCCAATGATGAATCTTCTGAACGGCGGCGCCCATGCCGACAATTCCGTGGACCTCCAGGAGTTCATGATCCTTCCCGCAGGAGCGCCAAGCTACCGTGAGGCACTGCGCTACGGCGCCGAGACGATGCACGGGCTTCGCACCCGGCTGAACGATCTCGGCCTGTCCACCGGCCTCGGGGACGAAGGCGGCTTTGCGCCGGAGCTCGACGGAAGTCGGGAAGCGCTGGACCACCTCGCCGCGTCGATCGACGCTGCCGGTTACCGTTTGGGCGAAGAGATCCATCTCGGCATCGACGCGGCATCCACCGAGCTGCTGAAGGAGGGACGCTACCGCTTCGCGGGAGAAGGCGTGGACCGCAGCGGCCAGGATATGGTCGGGTATTTCAGTGCGTTGATTGACAGCTATCCGATTCTTTCGATCGAAGATGCCCTTGGCGAGGACGACTGGGACGCATGGTCGGCGCTGACGGCAGCCGTCGGAGACCGATGCCAGCTCGTCGGCGACGACCTCTTCGTCACGAACCCGGACCGCATCCGCCTCGGCATCGAACGGTCGGCCGGCAACGCCGTGCTGATCAAGCCGAACCAGATCGGCACCCTGACAGAGACATTCGAAGCGATCCGGACGGCGCAGGAGGCCGGCTTCGCCTGCGTGATCTCGCATCGCTCCGGGGAAACCGAGGACGACTTCATCGCTGACATCGCGGTGGCGTCGGGCGTCGGCCAGATCAAGACCGGATCGCTCGCGCGCTCGGAGAGGCTCGCCAAGTACAACCGCCTCCTCCGAATCGAGGAACAGCTGGGCGACGACGCCTTCTATCCCGGTATCAGCGCCTTCCGGCACGGCAATTGAACTTCTTGGCGAGAATTCCTTCGCCACAGGATGCATCGGCATTTTGAAGCCGCACATGCACCGATCGTCTCGGCAGATGGCTGCACCGCCATACACGGCTTTCACAAGCACTCCATGGCCACACTCGCTGGTCTGGATACACATCCGGACAGCCATAGCCATCGAAGAATGCGAGCCTCATGGACCGATTCCCGGTCAGTCAAGCCTGGGACCACCCAAGTGATTCCAGTCACACCCCGGCTCCCGGGCGGGAGCGTCTCCCTTCCGCCTTCCGGCGGACGCGCCAGCCGGACAATTTGCCGGGCCTCCCTGCGGCGAAACTAGGCTTGCCAACGGCGCCGCCCCGCGCTTGACGCTTGACGCGCTCAGACATTCGACCATTACCAAGTTCTTCAGCTCGGCGCACCAATTCAACGTCATGTCGAAGACCCTACGAAACCCAGAATCAACCCGGCCCCTTGTGCATTGCCACGGTATCTGGATCTGGATCGATGGTCTTGACCAGGAACTTGCCGTTTCGCCCCACTGTCCGGTTCCGCGCGGGCCTCCAACCTCCGTCAATCCCCGCATGCTAGCTGACTTTTCCACCTCTCCAATCTTTTGCGGCGGGAATCCCGTTTTCTGAGATTCGCTCCTGCCCGACTCGTTCCACTTCAACGCCTTTCGAGAACGAAATTGGTTCGTACCTGGAACGAACCGCAAACAACTTTGGGCAATCCCGCTTCTTGCCAATCCGTTCGGAATCAGATATTGTTTCCTGTCCGTGCGTTGGTGCACAACATCCGGTTGCCGGCACCGCGGGAGAGGATTTATGCGAGCCAACAACCAACCGCCCGTGAGTCTGGAGTTGGAAGACATCAAATCCGAAGCCGATGACTCCGACAGTGCGCCTCCCGAGTACCATATTGCAACCTATCCTGCAGACTTCACACTCGAACTGTTTCATCAGAAATGGAACCTGGGGGAGCTCATCATTCCGGAGTTCCAGCGCCGATATGTCTGGAAACAACCCCAAGCCAGCAGGCTCATTGAGTCTTTTCTGGTCGGACTGCCTGTTCCCGCGGTATTTCTCTACAACGAGCGGGCAACTCAGAAACACCTCGTAATTGATGGTCAGCAGAGGCTCAAGAGCGTATTTTACTATATCGACGGCTATTTTGGCGACGAGCGACAAGAGAGGCGCCGGGTATTCCGGTTGAAGGGATTGAATGAACGCAGTCCCTTTCACGAACTTGCATTTGATGATCTTCAGGAAGAAGATCAGCGCCGTTTGAAGAACGCCGTCCTTCGCGCCTTCATCGTGAACCAATTGAGTCCTGACGATGACACCAGCGTGATCCATATCTTTGAGAGACTGAACACAGGCGGCACTTTACTAACCAACCAGGAAATCAGACACAGCGTCTACCACGGATCCTTTTCCGGGTTCCTTGACAGGTTCAACGAATTGAGCCATTGGCGCCAAATCCTGGGGAAACCGGATCCCGACGCCCGAAAGCGGGATGTTGAGCTCTTGCTCCGCTTCCTGGCACTCCGAGAGCCTGAAGGCTATGTGAAGCCGATGAAGGACTACCTGTCTGCGTTCATGCGCGTTCACAAGGACGCATCGGAGTCATTCCTGGAGAAAAGCGGCAACACATTCGAGAGGACTTGCCGGACGGTGGTGGAGACTCTGGGCAGCAAACCGTTTCATGTCCGGGCAGGTGTAAACGCGGCTGTTCTCGATGCAGTCATGACCGCGTTCTCGCAGAATTTGGACAATATTCCGGGCGATATCGGCAACCGCTACCTGCGATTGTTGGAGGCTTCGGAATTTGTCAACTGTACTCTTGGCGGAACGACCGATGTGGATGTTGTGCACCGGCGATTGTCTTATGCTCGTTCACAGCTCTTCAATGCTGCTGGCTAGTGGCTCCACTTGACGCATGCGAATCGAACGAATTGATATAGCGCTACAACAGTGCAATGTTCATATTGCCGCAGGGCGTCCTGTAGACCCTGCTATCGAGGGAATGCTCACTCGATCAATTCTGGTCCTGATTTGCGCGGAGTTTGAAGGGAAACTCCGGGAGTTGATTTTCGACCGCTGCCGAGCCGTATCGGACCCCTCGATCGTCAACTATCTGGGAAATTGCGTGCGGTCAACGCTTCGCAGCCAGCGGATTGAAGATATTACGGCTCTTCTCGGCAAGTTCGGTCCTGATCACAAGGATCACTTTCGAACTCTTCGCGAGAGGGACCGGCAGGTTGAGCACGCCTACACAAGCATCATGACCAATCGAAACCTGGCGGCCCATGGGGAAGGCGTGAGAGCAGCATTTTCCGATGTGGATCGATACTACAAACACGGTCACCCTGTATTGGATTTCTTCGAGCAAGCACTCTGGATTGACTCGAGACCATAGTTCGGAAAGGGAACTGGAATCCAGCAGAAGGAGCCATTCGGGATTGGCAATCCACCGACACGCGAGGCATGCCTCGCGTCCGACTTGCCTGAGCGCTCGCCCAACCCTGGCCAATTCCGTGTGACCGGGTCGCGAACCGGGGAGGGCGGCGATGACCCTCGCCAATCATATGCGGTCCTCCGACATTCATTCTTGAAGGAGGGCAAGTCCCGCACACCCGCTCGGTTTGCGGACACGCGCCTTGCGGAAGCGAATTCGAGCTGCAGTCGCCGCGTTGCCGCTTCCCGCGCTTTGCAAAATATTGCTGGATCTCCTAGATTCGGAACGCTGCGTGGCATTGCCCAACTTTGATACTGGTCCGACCGCAACTGCTGCAGAAAGCGGTACCGCAGCAAGGACCGCAATCGCGTGTTGACTACGCCTGGAGACCAGCCTTGAAAATATCAGCGATCCGCGTCTACCAGATCGACCTTCCTGTCGGAGAAGGCCGTTACAGCTGGGCCGGCGGCAAGCATGTCGAAGTCTTCGACAGCACGGTTGTTGCCCTGGAGACGGATTCCGGCCTCGAAGGCCATGGCGAAGCGTGCCCGCTCGGACCGGTCTACCTGCCGGCCTACGGCCCGGGGATCCGCACCGGCATCGCCGAGCTCGCGCCGCATCTGCTCGGGCTGGATCCGTGCAACCTGACCGGCGTGAACGCCACCATGGACGCGGCCCTGCTTGGCCACGCATACGTGAAGTCGGCGATCGACATGGCGTGTTGGGACCTCCTGGGCAAGCGGCTTGGTGCGCCGGTTTGCGAATTGTTGGGCGGCCCGCAGGGAGACTCCGTGGCGCTGTATCGGGCGATAACCCAGCAGCCGCCGGAAGAGATGGCGGCGAATGTCGCGCAGTACCGCGCCGCGGGCTACCGGCGATTTCAACTGAAGGTCGGCGGTTCGCCTCTCGACGACATTGCCCGAATTCGCACCGTGCGCAGCGTCCTGGAGGATGGCGACATCCTCGTCGCCGATGCCAACACCGGCTGGCTGACCCATGAGGCGATGCAGGTCGTGAACGCAATTGCCGATCTCGACGTCTATGTGGAACAGCCGTGCCGGAGCTACGAGGAATCGCTGACGGTTCGCAAACGCACCACGCTGCCGTTCGTTCTCGACGAGAATATCGATGGCCTGCAGCCGCTCCTCACCGCCCATTCCGACGGCGCGGCAGACGTGGTGAACCTGAAAATTTCAAAGCTTGGCGGACTCACCAAGACGCGCCTGATCCGGGATGTCTGCGTCGGGCTCGGAATCCCGATGACGCTCGAGGACAGCTGGGGGGGCGACATTGTTACCTCCGCCATCATCCATCTTGCGCACTCGACACCGGAGAGATTCCGCTTCTCCGCGACGGATTTCAACAGCTATGTCACGGTGAGCAATGCAACCGGCGCACCGCAGCGCGTAAACGGCAGGATGTCCGCTTCGTCATCGCCCGGGCTCGGCATCGAGCCGAACTGGGCTGCACTGGGAGACCCGATTGCCCGCCATGCCCGATGAACGGATACGGTCGGCCTCCCGGGCTTGGGCGCCACGATCAGGACGACGGGGGTTCCCGACCGCCTGTCCTCGACGCGGAACGGGAGCGCGGCGGCCCGGCGGAGCGGGGCGCAGTCCACTGCCACAGCCTCAAGCTCGGACGGAGGCCTGAGGCGTGCGCTCGGGACGGATTGTGCATGTCGTCGGTTGCCACGCCGAAGGGGAAGTCGGAGACGTCATTGTCGGCGGCGTCGCTCCGCCACCCGGGGAGACTCTCTGGGACCAATCGCGATTCATCGCCAGGGACGGAGCACTTCGCCGTTTTGTGCTGAATGAGCCGAGGGGCGGCGTTTTCCGGCATGTCAACCTGCTGGTTCCCCCGAAGGATCCGCGGGCAGACATGGGTTTCATCATCATGGAGCCCGAAGACACACCACCGATGTCCGGGTCGAACAGCCTGTGCGTCGCAACGGTGCTGCTGGAGACCGGCATTCTTCCGATGACCGAGCCGGAGACCATTCTCGCCCTGGAAGCACCGGGAGGGCTGATCCGTGCGCATGCCGCGTGCACCGACGGCCGGGTGGAGTCGGTACGGATCCACAACGTGGCTTCCTTCGCCGACCAGCTTGAGGCGGCGCTTGAGGTCGAGGGGCTGGGAACCCTCCGGGTCGACACCGCCTATGGCGGGGACAGTTTCGTCATTGTCGATTCGGACGCGCTCGGGTTTTCGCTGAGTGCCGACGAGGCACGGGATCTTGCCCAATGCGGCGTCCGAATCACGCGGGCCGCCAACGAACAGCTTGGCTTCTCCCACCCCGAGAATCGGGATTGGAGACACATCTCCTTCTGCCAGATCGCAGCGCCGGTTCATCGCGCGAACGGAATCGCGACCGGCCGGAACGCCGTGGCAATCCGCCCCGGCAAGATTGACCGGTGCCCCACCGGTACCGGCTGTTCCGCGCGCATGGCGGTGCTGCATGCAAGGGGAGAACTCCGGCTCGGCGAACGGTTCCGGGGCGTGTCGATCATCGACTCCGTGTTTGACTGCCGAATCGAGGCCGCGACCACAGTCGGCGACCGTGCGGCAATTCTTCCTTCCGTCTCCGGCCGCGCCTGGCTCACGGGAACTGCCCAGCTCTTTCTGGACCCGGGCGATCCGTGGCC
Source organism: Rhodobacterales bacterium (assembly GCA_965222665.1). Taxonomy (GTDB): domain Bacteria; phylum Pseudomonadota; class Alphaproteobacteria; order Rhodobacterales; family CAZPXZ01; genus CAZPXZ01. The sequence continues at coordinate 103,510 of CBDCUM010000012.1, read as the reverse complement.
GGGCGGTTACCGGATTGGCGACACCTGGCCGGCCGCGCCGGTACTGCCGGAAGGTCTGGGAAAGCGAATCGACAAATTGACGAAGTAAGGGCAGTCCCCGGATTCTTCCCGCTGCAGCGAGGCCACACGCGTCAATCCGGCACGGTTCGCCGCGTTGCCCCCGCCGTCCCGCTCGGGTACACTTGGTCCGGGAGCACCCTGATGAAGGGCGCAATCGGACCCAGCCGAAGTAACCTCGCAGGATGGTGAGCGTGAGACGCCTGTTGATATGGTTGTCGTTTTTGGCGCCCATCCTTCCGGCGGGACTTGCGATCACCTATTTTGTGCATGCCGCGATCTGGGGGCAGGACGGATATGTCGTTCTGAAGGAGCGGGAGCTTGAAATTGCGCTTCTGGAAAACAGCCTGTCGGAGGTGCGCGCGCGGCGCGAGGAACTCGAAGACCGGTCGGAGCGCCTGAGCAGCCATTCCATCGACCTCGACCTCCTGGACGAACGGGCCCGCTCCGAGCTCGGCTACGCACGGGCGGATGAACTGATCCTGATCGTTCCGGGCACAACCGACTATTGAACATTCTGGCACGCTGGCGATTTCCGCGGCCAGCCACCACATCATGCTTGAATTCCGCGGGACGCCGGGGTAGAAGTCGGCGGTTGGCAGACAGAGGATTCCGCCGTGGCCGCACCCCGAAAAAAGCGCTCCGCGCCGGCGAGGGAAACCGGGCGGATGCCAGATGCGGCGTCGTCGGACGATGGTACCGCCGGAATCGATCTTCTCGCGCGATACCGCTCCCTGCTCCTCATCCGCCGGTTCGAGGAGAAAGCCGGACAACTCTACGGCATGGGGTTGATCGGGGGATTCTGCCACCTCTACATCGGGCAGGAATCCGTGGTTGTCGGCATGCAAGCGGCGATTGGCGATGGCGACACCGTTGTCACCACGTACCGGGACCATGGGCACATGCTCGCCTGTGGTATGGACCCCAAGGGAGTCATGGCCGAGCTTACCGGCCGGGTCGACGGCTATTCGCGGGGCAAGGGCGGCTCGATGCACATGTTCAGCGCCGAAGCCGGGTTCTACGGCGGCCATGGAATCGTCGGCGCCTCCGCTCCGATCGGAACCGGACTTGCATTCGCGGCCAAGTACCGCGGGACCGACCGTGTCTGCCTCGCCTATTTTGGCGACGGCGCGGCGAATCAAGGGCAAGTGTACGAGAGCTTCAATATCGCGTCCCTTTGGGAGCTGCCCGTGGTTTATGTCATTGAGAACAATCAGTACGCGATGGGAACCGCCGTCCGGCGCGCTTCGTCAACGCCGGACCTCTACACCCGAGGAACGGCGTTCGGAATTTCGGGTGAACTGGTGGATGGGATGGATGTCGTAACCGTGCAGCGAGCGGGAGAGCGCGCCGTCGCGCACTGTCGCGCCGGCAAGGGACCATACATCCTGGAGATGAAGACGTACCGGTACCGCGGGCATTCGATGTCCGATCCCGCCAAGTACCGCACGCGGGAAGAGGTCCAGAAGGTGCGCGAGGAGCGGGATCCCATTGACGGCTGCCGGGCCCGTGTCGCGGAGGCCGGACTCGCGGATGACGCAGCGTTTCGGGAAATCGACAGGGAAGTCCGCGCCATCGTCAATGACGCGGCGGAATTCGCCCAGACCAGCCCGGAGCCTGAGCCGGCGGAGCTCTGGACGAATATCGTGCTCTGAAGCGGAATCTGCGCCATGCCTGTTCCCGTACTCATGCCCGCGCTGTCCCCTACGATGGAGGAAGGCACGCTCGCACGGTGGCTTGTCGAGGAAGGCGCCACGATTCGGTCCGGGGACGTGATCGCCGAGATCGAAACCGACAAGGCGACCATGGAAGTGGAAGCGGTGGACGAAGGCGTTGTGGGCCGCATCCTGGTTCCCTCGGGAACAGAGGGCGTACGGGTCAACACGCATATTGCGCTGCTGCTCGCCGACGGCGAAGACGCTGCGGCGCTCGACGGTGTCGCCGCTTCTGGCAGGGCAGAGCCCGACGTCCGCGAACCACCATTGGAACCGGTACCAAGCCCGGCTGCTACAGCCGCGCCGGTGCGCGGCGACGCCTTCCCCGAAGGTGCCGCAACGGTCACGCAAACCGTGCGGGAAGCACTCCGAGATGCCATGGCGGAGGCGATGCGGGCCGACGATGCGGTGTTCGTCATGGGGGAGGAAGTCGCGGAATACCAGGGAGCCTACAAGGTTACGCAGGGACTCCTGGAGGAGTTCGGCGCAAGGCGGATCATCGACACCCCGATCACGGAACACGGATTCACCGGCCTTGGAGTTGGCGCCGCATTCGCCGGCCTTCGCCCTGTCGTCGAGTTCATGACGTTCAACTTCGCGCTGCAGGCGATCGACCACATCATCAACTCGGCGGCCAAGACCCTCTACATGTCGGGCGGACAGATGGGATGCCCGATCGTGTTCCGCGGCCCCAACGGGGCCGCCGCCCGTGTCGGGGCCCAGCACAGCCAGGATTTCGCGACGCTCTATTCGCAGATTCCGGGGCTGCGGGTCATCCAGCCGTACACGGCGGCGGATGCCAAGGGCCTGCTCCGCTCCGCAATCGAAGACCCGAACCCGGTCGTGTTTCTTGAAAACGAGATCCTCTACGGCCGCAGCTTCGAGGTCCCCGACGTAACCGGTTGGCGGGTTCCGATCGGACAGGCGCGAATCGCCAGGACGGGCAGGGATGTCACCATCGTCTCCTTCGGGATCGGAATGCGCTATGCGGAGGGGGCAGCCGACGCGCTCGCCTCGGAGCACGGAATCGATTCCGAAGTCATCGATCTCCGCACCCTTCGGCCAATGGACACGGATGCTGTCGTCGCATCGGTCCGCAAGACGAACCGCTGCGTTACCGTTGAAGAAGGCTGGCCGGTTTGCTCCATTGGCTCCGAAATCGCGGCAACGCTCATGACCGAGGCTTTCGATTACCTCGACGCTCCGGTCGCGCGGGTCGCTGGCCGGAATGTTCCGATGCCCTACGCCGCCAACCTGGAGAAGCTCGCGCTTCCCAACGTGGCCGAGGTGGTGGCCGCAGCGCGCGCCGTGTGTTACCGCGACTGAGGAGCCGTCGTGCCCGTCTCCATTCTCATGCCCGCCCTCTCCCCGACCATGGAGGAGGGCACCCTCTCCCGATGGCTCGTCAACGAGGGAGACGACGTGTCATCCGGCGACGTGATTGCCGAAATCGAGACCGACAAGGCGACGATGGAAGTGGAAGCGGTCGACGAAGGCGTCGTCGGCCGGATTCTCATTCCCTCCGGAACCGAAGGCGTAAAGGTCAACACGCCGATCGCGGTGCTTCTCGAGGAAGGTGAGAGCCCCGAGGTAGCCGCCGCGATGGAGGCGGCGACCGTATCCCCGCGTGCCGAACCGCCGCCGCCCCCCCCTGCGCCGGGGCCGGCACCGGTTCCAGCCTCGAACCAGGCCGAGCGATCGGCATCCCCGCCGGAAGCCGGGCCCGGAGACGGGAAGCGCATATTCGCCTCGCCGCTCGCGCGACGGCTTGCGGAGGAAGCCAGCCTCGATCTTGGCCTGCTCGCGGGCTCCGGCCCGCACGGGCGTATCATCAAGCGCGATGTCGACAAGGCACTGGCGGACGGCTTGGCGCAACCCGCAGAGGCGGCTCCGCCACGACCACTTCCGGATTCGGCAAGCGCGGACCAGGTGAAGGCTCTGTACGAAGCAGGCACCTACGAGGAGCTGCCCCTCGATGCCATGCGGCGCATCATTGCTGCCCGGCTGACCGAAGCCAAGCAGACCATTCCGCATTTCTACCTGACGATTGATGTCGAGATCGATGCGCTCCTCGGCGCGCGCGCGCGAGCCAACGCCGCCCTCGCCGAGAGCGGCGCCAAGCTGTCGGTCAACGATTACTGCATCAAGGCGGTGGCACTCGCGCTGCGCGACACGCCTGACTGCAACGTCGCCTTCGCCGGCGACCGGATCTTGCGCTTCGGGGTGGTCGACGTGGCCGTGGCCGTTGCAGTCGAAGGAGGCCTGTTCACGCCGGTGCTGCGGCGCGCCGACGCCAAATCAATTTCCGTCCTTTCCGCGGAGATCAAGGACCTAGCCTCGCGGGCGCGGGCGCGGCGGCTGTCTCCCGGCGAGTACCAGGGCGGAGCCATGGCCGTATCCAACCTTGGCATGTTCGGCATCCGCAATTTCGACGCGGTGATCAATCCACCGCATGGATCCATCCTCGCGCTTGGCGCCGGCGAGAAGCGGCCGGTTGTCCGCGAGAGCGGAATTTCGGCGGCGACCATGATGACGGCAACGCTTTCGGTGGACCACCGGGCAATTGATGGTGCCCTCGGCGCCCGATTCCTCGCGGCATTCCGGAAATATGTCGAGGATCCGGCGATGATGGCGATCTGACCGGCCGTCTTCCGGTCGCTGGCCGGCTACGGCCCTTCCGCCCTCAAATGTTCTCGCCGAGGAACCGGATCTCCTCTATCGAGATCCGGTGATCCATCCGCGTGGCCGGGCTCTCCCCACCGGCATCGCCCACGATGCGCGCAGGAACCCCGGCAACCGTCTTGTTGGGCGGCACCGGGTGGAGCACCACAGAGCCAGCGCCAACCCGGCTTGAATCCCCGACCGGGATATTGCCAAGGATGGAAGCCCCGGCGCCAATCAGCACGTCGTTTCCGATCTTCGGATGCCGATCACCGGTCTCCTTGCCGTTGCCTCCGAGAGTCACGCCGTGAAGCATGGATACGCCATCACCCACCGTGGCCGTCTCCCCGATCACGATGCCGGTTCCGTGATCCAGCATGATTCCCTTGCCCAGCCGGGCGGCCGGGTGGATGTCCAGCGAAAACACCTCGGCAACCCGCATCTGGATGAAGAGCGCCAGTTCCTCCCGGCCCGCATGCCAGAGCGTGTGCGCAGCGCGCGCCGCCTGGGTCGAGAGGAAGCCCTTGAAATACAAGAGGGGCTGCAAATAGCTCCGGCAGGCCGGGTCCCGTTCCCGAACGGCAGCCAGGTCCGCGCGGGCGCCATCACCGATGGCGTCGGAAAGTCCGATGGCCATGGCGAAAACATCCCGGAGCGCGATGGCGCTCATCTCGGAGCCTGCAAGCTTGTACGCAAGCCGGCACGCCAGCGCGTGCTCCAGGGTCGGCTGATCGATGATTGCCGTCGAGACCAGACCGGACATGGCCGGCTCACGTACCAGGAGATCCCTGGCATCGGCGCGAAGACCCTCCCACAGCGCGTCCGTGCCAGTTGCGGTTCGAAGAGGGGAAATGTCTGCCACGGCGAGACTCCAAACCCTACGGAGCGACGGGGGTTGCGCGAGGTTACCGTGAATGCTGCGGTGCGGCAATCGCGTCTCTCCCTGTGGGATGGGCGGATGCATTGCCGGAGCCGCCTGTGAAGGGGCGTGACCGGCACTCGGGAACCGCGCCATCTGAGGCAGCCGAACCCAACCCGCAGGAAACACTGCGCTATGTTGGCGCCGCGTGCCGATCCGGCAGGAGGGAACAGGGAGAAAAAATGGTCAGCAACGGCACTGATGCCCGCTCGACGGTACGCTACGAGCCCGATGAAAATCCCCCGGTGGCCCTGACTTTCGGCCTCGGGTTGCAGCTCGCCGTTCTCAGCATCGCTGGCATCGTGCTCACCCCGGCAATCGTGGTCCGCGCCGGAGGTGGGTCGGAGGCTTATCTCTCATGGGCCGTTTTCGCCGCGGTCCTGATCAGTGGAGCGAGCACCATCCTGCAGGCAGTCCGGTTTGGCCGGATCGGTGCCGGATACGTTCTGCTGATGGGCACCTCCGGCGCGTTTATCGCGGTCTGCATCACCGCGCTGGCGGAGGGTGGCCCGGCGATGCTCGCCACGCTCGTAGCCCTTTCGTCCCTCGGCCAGTTTTCTCTCTCCGTGAACCTGTCGTTCCTGCGGCGAATTCTGACGCCCACGGTCGCCGGCACCGTCATCATGCTGATCCCGGTTACGGTCATGCCCATCATCTTCGATATGTTGGCCGAAACGCCAGACGAATGGGACCCGTCTGCCGCGCCGGTCAGCGCGCTGGTGACAATCCTCGCAATCGTCGTCATCGCGCTGAAGGCACGTGGCGGGCTGCGGCTCTGGGCCCCTGTGATCGGCATCGCGGCAGGATCCGCAACCGCCGGCTTCTATGGCCTCTACGATCTGGACCTTGTCCGTGAAGCGTCCTGGGCCGGATTGCCCGCAGGGAGCTGGCCGGGGCTCGATCTCAGTTTCGGGCCCACCTTCTGGGCGCTGCTTCCCGCTTTCGGGTTCGTAACCCTGATCGGCGCCATCGAGACGGTTGGCGATTCCGTGGCCATCCAGCAGGTCTCCTGGCGCCGGCCGCGCGCAATCGACTATCGCGCCGTCCAGGGTGCCGTAGCGGCCGATGCCGTGGGCAATCTCCTTTCCGGCCTCGCGGCAACGGTGCCCAACACGACCTACTCGACAAGCATCGCGGTGACAGAACTCACTGGAGTCGCCGCACGCGCGGTCGGGCTTGCCGTGGGAGCGGTATTCATCGTGCTGGCATTTCTGCCGAAAGTGCTCGCGGTCGTCCTCGCGATCCCCGCTCCGGTTGCCGCGGCGTACGTCACCGTTCTCCTGGCGATGCTGTTCGTCGTCGGCATGAAGATTGTCGTCAAGGACGGCGCCGACTACCGCAAGTCCCTGATCGCGGGCGTTTCATTCTGGATCGGGGTCGGTTTCCAGCAAGGCGCGATCTTTCCGGAGATCTTTGCAGACTTCGCAGGAGGCCTGCTCCAGAACGGCATGACGGCGGGCGGGCTGGCGGCCATCCTACTGACCCTGTTCGTGGAGTACACAAGCCCGCGACCCAGCCGCGTCAAGGCTGCGTTCGCCCTGTCCTCCCTGCCGGAGATCCGCGCGTTCCTGGAGTCATTCGGCTCGCGGAACGGTTGGGGCACGGCCATGGTCCAACGGCTCGAATCGGCAGCAGAGGAGACCCTGCTGAACCTGCTGCAACAGACGCCCGATCCCAGTCGCCCGAGGCGCCATCTACTTCTCGATGCCCGCAGGGAAGATGGACAAGCCGTCCTCGAGTTCGTCGTCTCGGCCAACGAGCAGAACCTCCAGGACCGGATCGAACTCATGAGCGAACAGACCTTCGATGCGCCGGTCGAGAAAGAGATTTCCTTGCGGCTCCTCCGGCATGTGGCATCATCGGTCCGCCATCAGAGCTACCACGGCATGGACATCGTGATCGTGCGGGTTGCAGATCCGACCAAAAGCGCCGGAGCACAGGAAAGCAGTTCCGCCTCCACTGCCTGACATGGGCAGTTGATCGGACGTTGCCCGGGTCCGTCGGCGGATTCGCAGTCAAAAATCGTAGCGCCACCCCGCGAGCAGCGCTGCCTCCGGGTCCGCCGACGCCCGATGTCCCGGATGGCGACTCAGGACCGCACCGAGGCGAAGCGTCCCGACCACAATTGGCTGGTGCCACTGCGCGGCAAGGTCAATCTGCCTTCCGCTCGGCTCCGCATCGGCAGAGAAACTGCTGCGGATCACCTCGCCTTCCGGCGTTCGGCCGGTGGGCACGGCGAAGGAGGCGTGGCCGCGCTCGACGCGCAGGGGCTGCGAGACGGAGAACGCGACCGCGCCGCCCCCCGGAGACCGCCGCGCTGCGCGCAACGCAAAGGCGCTTGTGGCCAGGGTCGAGACATCGGAGATCATGCCACCTTGCGTTGCGGGATCCACGGCACCCATTTCCACCTGTGCCCCAATCCGCCAGCGGCCAAGCGTTCCTTCCGCCTCCAGACCCGTGAAGACCGTGCTGCCTCTCAAGCCGCCAAACGCGCCTGCTCCTGCAGTTCCGAGCACGGATTCGCGCTCCTGCACCAACCCCGCGCGCAGCCGTAGCGGCCCCTTCTCCGGCTGCCAGCCAATCGCCGCTGCAGAAACCGGCCTCTCTCCGGCAATTCCCTCCGACGTCAGGGCCGCTGCGGTCAGCCCGCGACCGCCCGCATGCGCCAGAACCAGGGCTCGGCCAGCAAGGCCGAGATGGCTGGCGGCAGAGTTCGGAGGAGCGTCCCGATACGCGAGACTCCACGCCGCGGATCCGGAGCGGGCACCAGGCAAAAAACCATCCAGCGGAACCTGCGAGTCTGCAGCCATCTCCAGCGACGGGCCGGGCGGGCGCGCCAGCAAGTGGCGAAGCCGAGCCAGGACGGATGGCCGAGGTGCGGCGGAGGCGACATCGCGAAGCCTGTGCCAGAACGGCGCGCCCAGGGCATCGAACGCCACGATCTCCCGATTCTCAAAGAGCGTCTCGAACCCGTCGCCAAATGCCGCGCCAGACTGGAACCGGCTATCCGCAAACTTGACGCCCGGGCCGTCGACGCTGCGGCCGTTCGATACCGACAGCACACCGACGGGGGACGTCGCCGCGCCCAGGTCCATCAGTCCCTGTCCATAAATGGTGGAATCCGCGTAGTCGCCGGTCTTGTTCGCGGTCCTGAACATTCGATCCAGCAGCCCGGTGTTGGAGAGCTGGCTCCGGAAGAAATGCTTCATCACCGCAAGCCCGCCGGTGACCATGGGAGCAGCGAAGGAAGTGCCCCTACTTGTGGCGTAACCGACGGATGGAAGATTCGTATACTGATCGGGGCCGAAATAGGCTATCCTAACCCACATCCCCGGTGCCGCGATGCAATAGGCGGCCGCGATGCCGCACCGGTTCGAGAAGTCCGAAATCTTCCAGTCGTCCACAACAGGCACGCGATCTTCGGGATCCGGGTCGTTCCCCACCGACACGACGGCAACCGAATGGCCCTGCAGTTCGGGAAAGAGGGAGACAAGGCCGGACATCACGTCCACGGAAACCGCGTTGACGAACTTCTTCGTCGGATCGTCCGGATCGGTGACACAGGTGGTCGACACGTAGTCGCACGGATCCCCGTGGTCGTTTCCCGCTGACCAGACGAGGATGGTCTTCCTGGTGCCGGTCTGGGCGAACGCATCAATCGCTGTGCGAAAGTTCGTCTCAAGGTCTGTCTTGCTGTAGTCGTCGATGATTCCCGGGTAGCCGATGCTGAGATTGAGGAAATCCAGAGACCGGCTACCGTCCCGCCAGTTCCGGGCCGCGTTCATCCTGACAACCCAGTCGTTCGCTCCGCTTTGCAGAGACGCGAGGGGTATTGGCAGATAAACGCCGCCTCCACTGCCTAACCGATTCGCGAACATGGCGATGTCGGACCCCCAGGCGACCCCGAGCGGATAGTCGTCGACGAGCAGGCTGGATAAAGGCGCCCGCCCGCCGCGACCGATGCGACCCCCGTGCCGTGCGATGCTTGTGTGCCATTCTCGTCCACTGCGCCGAGCAGAAACGTCTCGGATACCCGCTTGCCGTGGAACATCGGATGGTGCACATGGACTCCGGAATCGATGAAGCCGATCGTCTGTCCCGAGCCGGGCATGACATCGGTTCCGTACTGCAATGCGAGGTTCGCGTAGGCGTAATCGGCGCGGATCGCCGCAAGCCCCCATTGAGCCTTGAAATTGACATCATCTCTCGCATACCCATCCCGGAATTTCCGTTCTGCTTCGGTGACAAATTCCTGCGGCGACAGGCACCGGCGGTCGGCCGTCGAAACCTCGTCCGAGGAGCAGGCCGACGAACTGGGCGGCGAACCGGGCGGCCCATCGTTTCCCGGTCCGGACCCGCCCCCGCCTCCGCAGGCTGCCAAGGCCAGGCCTGCCGCGGCGAGCGGAACCAGGGAAGGGCATCGAAACCGGCATGGTGAGCGCTGCGCCATTCGCGGAAACTGCACCATTCGGCGCCCCGAAACCCAGCCGTCCGGATATCCCGAGAATCTCAGCCGAAACCATGGCACGGGCTTCCTCCTTCAAAGACTCAATCGATTTTCTCTTTCAGTTCAGGATCGGACTGCGCCAATGATCGTAAGATCAATCGATTGTTTTCTCGTGGAGACAGTCTTTCATCATGTTCGCCGCCTCAGCGCTTGACGGTGCTCCGCCTCCGGCACCTGGCGGCGGTCAACCTACCGTGTGTTCCACTTTGGCATGGGGACTCTAAATATCGATGTTGTTCAGTATGTCATATTGTCAAATACAATATGACATCGCTCCGGTCAAGACCGAATTGCCGCAGGAGTGCCCAATTCATTCCGCCCTCTGGAGCTCACCTGCTCGAACCACCAGCTGCTGCTGTCCATCCAGAGATCCACACCAAGTCCCACTCCAACCGAGGCGTCCGGACACGCCCATCACGCGCTTCCGCCGGCCTCCCGCGTTTCTGCGGCTATCTGGTCAATTACGCGCACCAGTGCCTGCTCCCTGCTGTCTCCCTCCAGTATCCGAAGCCGGAAGAGGTCGAGCTGCCGGTCCGCACCGGTGCCCTTCCGGATGATCGACAACACGTGGCCCAGTTCCGCCCCGCAGCCAAGCGCTTCCGCGTCAGCGGCCAACTCATCGACGAGGCGCACTGCGAGATCCTCGATGTCCTCGCGTCCACCGGCGCGCTCGCGGCTTCCGAAGTAAGCGTGCACGCCGTACCGCTGGGCGAGCCATCGGTCCTCGAGAATGAGCTCTGTCGGTGGATCCGGGGAGCGCTTTCCGGATCGGTCCCTTCGCAAGAGGCACCGAACAAGGCAGGCCACGAGCGCGACCACCGCCATCGCGTCATCAACGCTGGTGCAAACATCGCAGATCCGGATCTCAATCGTCGGATAGCTCGCGGAAGGGCGGATATCCCACCACAACTCGCTTCCGTCCTTGATGTGGTTTCTGCGCTGGTAGCCGGCGACAAGCCGGTCGTACGCGGCGCGAGACGGGAGAGGCTTCGGAATGCCGGTCCGCGGCAACCCTCCGACAATGCTGAGGCGCCAGGACTTGTACCCGGTCTCACGGCCCGCGCAGAACGGAGACGAGGTGGACAGCGCGAGGAGCAGCGGAAGATGCCGCCGTAGCGCCGTCATGACGCGGATCCGCTCGTCTCGATTGCCGAAGCCCGCGTGGATGTGCATTCCTCCGACCACGAAACGGCGGACGGAATCCTGAAGCAGCATCGCGAATCGTTCGTAGCGGTCCGCGCCCGTGTGCGCCTGCTCCCGCCACGCGGCAAACGGATGGCTGGAAGCGGCGATGGCCGCGGCACCGTAGCGCTCGGCGGCTTCGATGACGGTTCTGCGGGTTGCCAAAAGCGCATCCCGGAGTTCCGACACGGATCCGCAGACGCAGGTATTTGTCTCGATCTGGGATCGCAGGAACTCGCGTACAAATCGGTGCGGCCCGGAATTCCGCTCGCAGCGCTCAAAGATGCGGGCATCGGGATCCGCTAGCCTCGATTCCCAACGGCGGTCAAAAGGATGTTGATCTGACGTCAGTAGAATCGTAGGCGGAGGGTTCGATCCTGGAGCCAAGGGATAGGTGCGGCTGTTTCGGCATATTTTGCGTTGAGCAAGCAGGGATTGTGTGCCCTTCGCCCGAAGCTGACGATGATTTCGTGTTCGGTTATGCGGATGGCTGCGCTTGTGCGGACGAGCTTTCGGAACAGGGTTCTGGCGCGAGCATTTTCGAAGCCGTTTCCGACGCGTTTGGCGAGCACTCGGTAGAGGCCGCTGGCCATGAGGGTGAGCTGGATGTCGAGGTCGATCTTCATCGGGACCGCGGCGGAGAGGGCATCCATGTGGAAGAAGTCGATGGCGTCTGCGATGGCATTCTCGATGAGCATCCTGCGGGCGTATCGGTCGATGAGGCGCCCTGCGGGTTCGCCGAGCTGGTTTGTCAGCAGCAGGGTTGGCTTCTCGTGGCCGAGGCCCTTGATGGCGATTTGGCGGATGTCGCAGGGATAGTCCCGGATGCGGAGCGTGCGGTCGAGGATGCGCGGGGATCGGTAAGCCCGGCCAATATTGGTGAGGGCGACGCTGCGCCAATCGCTGTCCGGCACGGCCAGCAGTTCGCCGACCATCTTGGCGCTTCGCCGGCGGACGGTGGCGAAGCGGATGCCCATTTCATTCAGCTTGGCAAGGTTGGCGTAGGTGGAGAGCTTGCTGTCGAAGATGAGCTCGGTGGGCAGGGCTCCGGTGCGTTCGCGCCAGACCTCGGCGAAGCGGAGGACCTCGCTGGCCTGATCCTGCTTGCGGACCCGGGCGTTGGCGTAAGCGAAGACGCGCGCGTCGGCATCGCGGGCGAGGAAGGCGAGGACGCCGCGCTGGCGGCGGCTGCGCTTGGACACGTAGTGCTTCTCGATCAGCGCCTCGTCGCCGTGGTACGGGATGGTGTGGAAGTCGAGGTCGAAGGAATGGCCGCCACCGATGCGGATGTCGGGGTCGAAGCCATGAATGGCGGCGTGCCAGCGATCCATCAGGCCGGGGCAGAGGCGGGGATCGACCCGGGAGGAGTATTCCGTCAGCGTCGAGCGCTTGGGCACGGCATTGAGGCCGGCGAAGAGGGCGATGCCCTCGTCGAGGGTTTCGGGGGTGATGTGCGACGGCCGGCCGATGCCCCAGAGCTTGAGCGCAAGCAGGGATCGGAAAGCGCATCCCGCGGGGATCATGGCGCTACCGGGCATGCCGCTCTCATCCAGAATGCGGTCCAGGCCGAGGGTGGCGAGGTCGTGGGCGAACAGGAACAGGCCGCCGAACTCCGTGCGCAACGTCCGGGGCCCCAGGTCCAGCTCGCGTTGGTCCGCGATGGCGGCGGCCCGGACGCCGCGCTCCTCCGGCCGGCGTCGGCGTAGCCGCCCGAAGCCCGCCCTCTTCAGGACGCGGGCAACCGTGGCCTCGCTGACGGGCAGCTTCTCCTTTGCGGTAAGCCGCTCGGCGATCTCCGCCGCCGAGAGGTTCTCCGCCTTGCGCAGTGCTGCAATCCGCCCATCGCGGTCCGGGCCCGGAGACGGCTTCGGTTTGCCGCGGCGGTCCGGCAGGAAGAAAGGCGCAACTGGCTCGCGGAGGAACGCGGCCCGGAGGTTGCGCAGCGTTCCCACCGCGTAGCCGAACCGGCGCGCCGCCTCCGGCAAGGACGCGCCCTCGACGAACAGCGCCCGCAGCGCCTCGTACTTGCGATGGGTGCTGTTCTCCGGGTCCAGGAAGCGGAGGGCGGGATCTTGCATTCGTTTGTGCCTGTATGACGGTTGTTACCACTATATCATGTGTAGTGTCCGCGCGCAACCACGGAATGGGGCCTCGCCGTAGCGTCAGGACCCTTTCCGCACCGGAATGTCCACAACACCCGGCTTTCCGAGCCGATTTTCGCCGCGGCCTTCTCCCGGGTGCCGGGAAACAGACAGGATCAGGTGTCAATATAGGTCAGTGGATATCGCCTGCATACTGTCGATAAAACATTCTCATCGAACCCGGAAATACCAAGCCAGTCGGGACGCGCCGGCCTCTCAGACCGTCGCCGGCGTCACTCAATGTCGATCCAATGGGAATTCAGGCTAGCAGATCGCGGGAAACCGGATCGATCAGGAAGAACTCCTCCTCGACGCCGAGTGTCATTTCAATACTCATTGGGTGACTCGACGCTCCCTGCAGGTCTTGTGAATCATCCGGAAAGCCAGACAGCCTCCCGGAATCGTACATGATAGGTTCGACGCATGGCTGGAGTCCGGCACGACGGATCGGATCGCCTCTGGAACCGCACCGGACCGGCGCTTCGGGAGCGTCGGAGCACACACGAAGCACGCGGTCGGAACGGCCCGCTCCCGATCGCTGCCGCGCATCCCATATCCGGGTGGTAGAGACCGCCGCCACATGCAATTGGCGCGCTCAGGCTGCCGCCCATGGCGAATCGACCTACACTGTCGTTTCTCCCCAGTCCCGAAGCAGCCTGATTTCCGCAAGGGAGTTGCCGCATGAGCCTCAACCACGGCCGTCCACTGACCGCCATTCCCGGCCCCTCCGTCGTTCCCGACCGCGTTCTCAACGCGATGCATGCCGCGATGCCGAACATCTACGAGGGCCGACTCCTGGATATCAGTTCCTCGGTGTTCCGGGATCTCCCCGCCATCGCACGCACCAGCGGTGAGGCCTTTGTCGCGATCGCCAACGGCCACGGCGGATGGGAGATGGCACTTGCCAACACATTGAGCCGCGGCGACCGTGTGCTGGTGCTGGAATCCGGTCAGTTTGCAATGGGATGGGGCGAACAGGCGCAGTTTCTCGGAGCGGAGGTCGAAGTGCTTCCCTTCGACCCCCGCGATCCCGTCGATCCGAATGCAGTGGAGGACAGGCTTCGCGCCGACACCGGGTGCCGCATCAAGGCGATCCTCGTCGTGCAGATCGATACAGCCTCTGGTGTCTGGAACGATATCGCCGCAATCAGACGGGCGATCGACGCTGCCGGCCATCCGGCACTGTTCATGGTGGACGCCATCGCATCGCTGGGATGCGTGCCCTACGAAATGGATGCCTGGGGCGTGGATGTCACGGTCGGCGGCAGCCAGAAGGGATTGATGGTCCCGCCCGGCCTCGGGCTGGTCTGGGCGAGCCCCAAGGCAATGGAGGCCCACAGCAGCGCCGGACTGCGGTCTCCCTATTGGGACTGGACCCTTCGCCAGGACGAGGGAACCCATTACTGCCGGTATTGCGGCACGCCGCCCGTGCAGCATATATACGGGATGCGCGAAGCGCTGGACATGATCTTTGAGGAAGGCCTCGAAAACGTCTGGCGGCGCCACCGGATATTTGCCGATACCGTGCGGGCCGCAGTCGAGGCCTGGTCGACCCCGGACGGGCTGTCCTTCAACATCCGCAGCCCGGTCCACCGGTCCGACTCAACGACGACAATACTGACGGGAGCCGTCGACGGGGAGGAACTGCGACGCATCTGCGAGCGCGACGCGGGACTGACCCTCGGAGTCGGCCTCGGGGATCTGGCCGGGCGCGCATTCCGGATCGGCCACATGGGGCACCTGAACCCGCCCATGGCACTCGGCACACTGGCAACGGTTGAGGCCGCGTTGTACGCCTTGAATGCACCGATTGGCGGCTCCGGTGTCGCGGCCGCGTCGTGCGTCATCGGAAAGGAACTCGCAGGCAGCAGGGCCGGTTCCGGTTGAAAGGCGCTTTCACGTCCTGGCGGCAAAAGCCCCGGCGCCCCGCAAAATGGATAAGTCGGGCGACCCTGCGCCGCACGGACGCATCCGGGCCCGATAGCAGCGTTCCATCGGCACGCATCACGGGTCAGGCCAATGACGTGGCAGATGGAGGCTGTGCATCCCCGGGCGGGATAGGGCACTGGCCGATTGCGGCCAACGCCGCAGAACTGGATCAGGCCAGTTGCGGAACGGGCCGGGATGGAGGATCGCAGCGCGCACGCAAAGTCCGCCCATGAGGAGCCCCGGCCAGCATGGAGCAGGGAGACAGCCAGGACGGTCTCATTCCTGGGCGAGGGGAATCGGGCGCGCGGCGGGGGGTATGGTTCAGAAACCGGACTCTGGTGAGCCATACATGGGTTGATCCGCGTGGCCGCTGAATGGTGCGTGATATGTTGTGTGCGGGGGTCCATCCAAGGTTGATTTGCATGATGTGGGGTTGAGGGGCAAAGCCGCGCTGATTTGCGTGCGCTGCCTGTGTTGGACGGAGTGGAGGGAGGCTTGGCGGGAGCGCCTTCGCTGGCAGTGGGATTGCGGGCCATGGCATTTTCCAACAGCGCAATCCTCGCCCTCGGAACAAGAACATAACTCATCGAACAATACAACTATTTTCAGTTTCATGGCAAGCACTTGCCTGGAAACCGGGCCGGGAAGAAAACGACGGGCGGGGTCCCGTGAGCAATTCGCCGTTGCGGATTGAGGAGAGCGGCTGCACTGCGGCAGCAACAACGGAACAGCGCCTCGGATGCGCGCAAGCTGCCCCCTCCATCCGCGCCGGCGGAGGCGAGCCGGAACAACTGTCAGACAGCCAGGCCGTCCTCGATCACCGGCGATGGCATCAACCGGGAGGCATGCGGATCCGCAATGCCGAGGTCCGTCTGCCTCGGCCCCGGATTGCAGGCCAGGGACGCCCCCACCAGAGCCTTGAAGACCCGGTTGGGGGGGACCCAGTCCGCCACATCGTCCATCGCCGAGCGCACCGCCGCGAAATTCGAGGCAACTTGCTCAAGCGGGGCATCGGAAACCAGGCCGGCGACGGGCAAGGGAAGGAGCGCACGGATCCCGCCGTCCATCGCAACCGCCATGCCGCCGCCCGCTTCGATGACCGCGTTGGCCGCTGCCGCCATATCCGCCGGATGGCGGCCGAAAACGGTCAGGTTGTGACTGTCATGGCTGACGGTTGTGGCAAAGGCGCCCCGCCAGGTTCCCCATCCGGTCAGGAAGCCGGTCCGGGGCTCCGCGAGCGCCCTTCCATGGCGGTGGATCACCGTCATGCGAAGCGCCTCCGCAGGCGGCGCAAGCACCCCGGATCGGACTTCCATTCGGCACTCTCCCCACCGGGTGAACCGCGGCTTGTCGATCGTCGCGACCCGAACGACGGGGCCATGGGCGGCAATTTCGAAATCATCCGGCCCCAACTGGCGGATCGGCTCTGCCGATGCGGGAATTGCGGTGGGGACCGTGCCAACGAGCTCTGGAACGCGGCCGCCGCAGAGCACATGAACGGCCTCGAATTCAACAAGATCCCGAAACAGGACGACATCTGCCCGCTTGCCCGGTGCCACCCTTCCGAGATCCGGCCGCCCGAGGCGAAGCGCGGCGTTCAGCGTGGCTGCCTGGAGAACGCGTAGCGGCGGCAGGCCGCACGCCACGAGACGGCGCAGCACCGCGTCCAGCCCGCCCCTCTCCACCAGTTCGTCGGGAAACACGTCGTCCGTGCAAAGCGTCACCGTCGACGGAAATTGCGGCAGGCTGGCAAGCACATCCGCGAATTCCGGCAAGAGATGCGGATGCGACCCGCGAAGCTCGACGGTGAAGCCCGCGCGCAGCTTCTCCAGGAGGTCGCCACCGGATGTAAGCTCGTGGTCCGACGCGACACCGGCCGCGGCATAGGCCTGCAGGTCGCCGCCTGTCAACCCCCGTGCGTGGCCGCAAACCAGCTTGCCGGACGCAAGGCCCGCCTGGACGATGCCCCGCAGGCGCGGGTTTCTCGCCACGACTCCAGCCATGTCCATCACTTCCGCCAGCCCGGCAATCGCCGGTTGTTCCAGCAAATTCTCGATCGTTTCCGGCCCGAAATCGGCTCCCGCCATCTCGTATCCCGGCGCCGAGGGCACGCAGGAGGGCGCAAGCGGGAGCATGCGGAGGGACGAGGCGGCGGACGAGGCAACCGCAAAGCCCATCCCGGCAAGGCCCGCCACGTTCGCGAACTCGTGCGGATCCCATACTACGGTCGTGGTTCCACGGGGCAGGACGGCGGCAGCGTACGTCGCCGGAATGACCATGGAGCTCTCGATATGCATGTGCGAATCGATCAGACCCGGGGCAATGACCAGACCGTCGGCATCGAGAACCTCCACGGCATCGTCACGGGTCCCGGGCGGGTGGACCGATGCCACGAGAGATCCCACAATCCCCACGTCAGCCCGCCGCAGCTCGCCCAGGGCAACATCGGCGACCTCGGCTCCGGTGATCATCCTGTCGAACGGCGCATCGCCCCTTGCGGCCGCCACTGCGCGGTCGCGGAGGCACGCATCGTCCAGATCCCTGGGCTCGATCATGCTGTTGGCGCCAGCGGCGCGAGGCACAGGCGCTTGACCTTTGCGGCATCCACCGACATGGCGACTTCGCCATTCGCTCCCGCGCCCGGGCGAAGCTCCACATCGGTGCGGCCTCTTGCCTGCGCGCCGGTTCCCTCGACGCGGATTCTCGCCGGTACAAACGCGAACAGGCCTGGACGAACCAGTGCCGCCGCGGCGACGGGGTCATAGAGCGCCATGGACGGACGGCCCCGTTCCCTCGCGATATCCACGTAGCCGCCGAGAAGATCCGCAAGAATGGCCGTTCGCCCGTCAGCGGCGGACCCTGCGCGGGCGTCGAGCGCCATCGCATCCTCCTCCGATACCTGCACTTGCCGGCAGGCATCCAGATCGATCATCCGGAGCGGAGCGCCGCGGGCAAGGAGTATGGCAAGCGCCTCGGGATCCGCGAAGGCATTGAACTCCGCCGAGGGCGTGTGATTGCCACGCGTGATCCCGCCCCCCATCCACGTGATCCGCCCGACATTCGAGAGCAGATCGGGGCGCGCAAGGGCCAGGGTGGCGAGGTTCGTCAACGGGCCAAGCGCCAGGACCTGCGCGTGTGTCTGCCCGGCGAGCCAGGCAGCCATGGGCGCGTGAGCGCCCTCGCGCACGATGTCGGGAACATCGGGCAGGGTGCGGCCCCGGCTGCGGATTCCGGTGGGGCCCAGAATGCGCTCCGCAGTCTCGATCCCGCCAAGAATTGACCGTCCGGCGCCGGCGTAGACCGGGAATCGCCAGCCGAACGCGGCACACGCGCCCGATGCGTTCCTCCTCGCCTGGGCGAGCGAAGAAACGCCGAAACAGAGCGAAACGCCGGCGATCCTGGCCTCCTGCGCGAGGAGAAGAAGCGCGAACAGGTCATCCGCGCTCATGTCGGTGTCGGCCCAGACCTCCATCAATCCGACCGCTGCAACCGGACCGCGGCGCTGCGCGGAAGATCGAAGGCCACTTCTTCCCCCGGGCTCCGCTGCGGGGCGGAGGCCGGGGTGTCGGCCTTGACGATGCCGAGTTCACTGCCGATCACGTATTCGCGCCTCTCGCCGGCGAAGGACGCGCCGCGGATCCGTCCCCTGTACGGCCCATCACCGAGACGAACGGCGCCCGGACGCCACGCAAGCGCACCGCCGCCGGGCTCCGGCAGGATGGTTTCAAATGGGACTTATATACATTAGTGCCGAAGCCCCAATGCATTCATTTCACGGGTCGTAGAGGTTGGTAGTCCAAACGCCTCTCGCCGTGCAGTTGCGCCAGTCGCCGACGCCAGAATGTTGCGGGCCGCATTCAGGTCCGCGTTCTGCGCATGGCCGCATGCCGTGCACTTGAAGCTTGCTTGCGTACGGCGCGAGTCTGCATCGACAACGCCGCATGTACTGCAAGTCTGTGAGGTATAGGCGGGGTCAATCTCCACAACCGCGTCCGCCTTGTAGCCGAGCATCTGGCGCATCGCGCCCCAGCCCGTATTCCGTATTTCCCGGTTAAGGCCGCGTTTGCCGCCTTTGCCTTTGCGTGTCATGGTTTCTGGACGTAGCGCCTCTATAACCACCGTATGCGCCTTGTCAGCTAGTGTACGTGTCACCCTATGCTGCCACGCCTTGCGCGCCAGTGCCAACCGCCGCGCTGCACGAGCCGCCATACGCTTGGCGCGCTCGCGCCGTTTGCTCCCCTTTTTCTTGCGCGCAAATTCGCGCTGGTGGCGCTTGTGCTTTGCCTCAAGCCGCGCCAAGTCCGGCATAGGGTGTAGTGCGCCCGTGCTGTCCGCTACCTGCCGCACGTTCATGTCAACGCCGATGGCACTGCCATCGTCTTGCGCTGGAACCACGTGCACCTTGTAGCAAACCGTCGCATACCAACGCCGTCCCACGCGCTTGATTACAGCCTTGACAGCCTCGCAGTCCGCGTAAGGATTGCCGCCGCGCCGCCGCAACGCCAGCCAACCAACCTTCGGTACCGCTAGCCGACCGTCCTTGATGCGCACGTTGTCAGGAATCGTGATCGAAGGCGTACCATACCGCGACTTCCACCTGGGGTATTCGCTATCGCCCTTGAAGAACGCCCGCCATGCATCAGCCTGATACTTCAACGTATAACGCAAGATGTGGTACGAATATTCGCGCAACCAGTCTGTATGGTCCCACAGAACCTTGAATGCCTTGCCAAACGCGAAGAATGTCGGCGATTCCAGAGTATGGTCGCCCCAGTAAGCGTACTGGAACTCACGCGCCGCCTTGACCTCATTCCACACATACCGACATGCGTCCCACGTGCCCAACAAACGTTCCGCTGCTGCAACATCTCCCGGCAATAACCGATACGTGATATTGCGATATGTGATAGACTCGCCCATTGCGGTCGGTCCTTCTACATCAAGGCCGTTCGGCTGTGGTCGGGGAACAACGACCACAGCACGCAACATACAACGATTAAGCAAAGATGTCAAGATCGGCACTAATGTATATAATCCCCTTTCAAATCCAACGAAATCCGCGACGAAGCCGGTGGCCGGCCGGGAGTAGATTTCCTCCGGCGTTCCGACCTGCTCGATCCGCCCGAGCCGCATCACGACGATCCGGTCTGCGAGGGCCAGCGCCTCCGACTGATCATGGGTGACGAATACCATCGTCACGCCCGTTTCCCGTTGCACGCGCTGCAGTTCGACCCGCATCTCGAGGCGAAGCCGCGCGTCGAGGTTGGAGAGCGGCTCATCCAGAAGAAGAAGCTTCGGCTCCATGACCAAGGACCGCGCCAAGGCCAGCCGCTGCTGCTGCCCGCCGGAGAGTTCGGCAGGCGCCCTGCCGGCGAGTTCCTGAAGCCCGACCGTCGCCAGCCCCGCCTCCACCCGGGCCGCGACGTCGCGGTCGCGGCGGAGACGAAGTCCGAAGGCCACGTTCTCGTAGACGGTGAGGTGGGGAAAGAGGGCGTAGGACTGGAACACGAGCCCCACCCCGCGTTTCGAGGGCGGCACGCGGGTCACGTCGCGACCGTCCAGACGGATGGTTCCCGATCGTGGCGCCAACAGGACGGCGATGGCCCGCATCGTGGTGGTCTTTCCGCAGCCCGCAGGGCCAAGCAGGGTGACAAGTTCCCCCTTCCGGATGCCGAGTGTCAACCCCTCCACGGCTACCGCCTTGCCGTACGCAAGCGTGAGGTCTGCCAGGAAGACGAAATCAGACATAGCGAGAGAACCCGAGGAACTTCTCCGCCGCGAAAACGATGGCAACGGACAGGAAAGCGAGCAGCGCCGACAGCGCCGCGATCGACGGATCATAGTTGATCTCCATGTAGGCGATCATGTCGATGGGAAGCGTGCGCACGCCAGGACCGGAGAGAAACAGGGAGACCGGCACCTGGTTGAAGCTGGTGATGAAGCCGAGAATGAAGGCGGCGAGCACACCGCCCCGGATATTCGGAAGCACGATCCGGCGGAACGCCCCGGAGCGGGTGCAGCCGAGCAGCATTGCCGCCTCCTCGATATCCGTGCGAAGATTTTCCATGGATGCGGAAACCACGCGCACGGCGTAGGGCAGGACGAGCGCCGAATGCGCGAGGAACAACGCGAGCATGATCGTGACGCCGGTCGGAATCACGAGGTATCGGAGCAATGCGAGACCCACGATGATCCCCGGCACGATGATCGGGCAGGATAGCACCATCCGGACGGTCTCACCGCCTGGCACGCGGTAGCGAGTCAGTCCGTAAGCGGCCGGCACGCCAAGCAGAAGGGCGGTTAGCGTACCGCCGATGGCAAGGAACATCGAGACCCCGAAACTTGCCCGGAAGCTCTCGATCACGAAGACCTTGACCACCCATTTGAGGGAGAGGCCCTGCGGCGGGAAGGCAAGGTTCAGACATCCGGACACTTGGCGTTGAGACAAGTTGCCAGAGCGCAACGCAAGGGGTTGAATTTCCCAGTATTTGTGGGAGAGAAGAGCGCTTTCTGCGAACCGCTCTCCCTTTCAGAGCTGCTGGAATTCAATGACTGGCAAAACGCGGCGACGTCTTGCCCTGCGGTTCCGAATGACTTGCTGGAACGCGAACTCTTCTATTGCACACACCGTTGCAGCCGTGCCCGCACGTCAAGATTATTGTCGGAAGTCCTGAAGTCTGAGGTTGTTCCCGGCCGAGAGCGCGGCGGCAATGATGATGAGAAACGGACCGATCAGGAAGGCAAGGGTGAGACCCAGAACCGTCCAGCTTGCGAGGCGACTGGTCATCGGCGCGTCCTCGCCTCCGCCATGCGCTTCAGCAGGATGTTGGCCGAGAAGCTCATCACGATCAGGATCATGGCGATGATCGAAGCGGAAACGAAATCATTCGCGACGGTTACCCGCTGGTAGAGCAGCGTCTCGAGCATCAGCACCTTGGCCCCGCCGAGAATGGCGGGCGTGATGTAGGCGGTCGGGGAGCCCGTGAAGACCAGCGTGCCGCCGATGACCAGCCCCTCCCGGGTCAGCGGAAGAATGATGCGCCAGAATACCTGGAACCAGTTGGCGCCCAGGATGCGGGCCGCCTCCACCGCATCCCCGGGCATGTTCTCCATCGCCGAGACCAGGGAGACGATCATGAGCGGCATGAAAAGCTGCAGGAGGCCGATGAAGACCGCTGTCTCCGTGAACAGGATACGGATCGGAGCGTCTGTGAGCCCCAACGCCATGAGCGCCTCGTTGACGAATCCCGTGCGTCCGAGGATGACCAGCCAGGCGTAGGTGCGGGCCACCGGGGAAATCATCAGGGGCAGGACAACCAGGCCGAAGATTCGCCCCCGGAGCCGCCCGGGCAGCCCGATGATCGCGAAGGCGGCCGCGTATCCGATCACGGCCGAGGCCGCGGTCACGAGGGCGCCCAGCTTCAGGGTCCGGATGGCAACCGTCCGGTTGCGGGGCTTCGCGAAGAACTCGATGTAGCCGGCGAGGGACCATTCGCCTCCGGCGCGGAACGCCTCCGAAAGCAGGATGCAGACGGGCAGAAGAAAGAGCGCCGCGGCGAAGACCGCCGCGGGCAGTGTCAGTGCGAGGCCTTCGGCCCGGCGCTCGAACATCAATCAGTCGACGACCACCGTGTTCCAGTGCTCCAGCCAGGCTTCCCGGGAATCGAGAATGACCGACGGCGGAAGAAGATCAAGGGTCGCAACAGTATCCGCGCCATTGGTGAGATTGGCCGCCACGTCCGCGGACACCATCACTTCGGAGTTCGCGGGGCTGTCGATCAGCGCCTCGGCGAGCCGGGTCTGCACCTCCGCGGAGAGCCAGTAGTCCATGAATTGAAGCGCCAGATCCTCGTTCCCGTTGCCGGCAGTCATGACCAGGACGTTCATGCCGCCGGTCTGGCCCTCCTTCGGCGTGGCCCACGCCATTGGCAGGCCGTTGTCCCTGATCCGGCCCCAGGCGAACCGGCCGAGAGGCGCGGCCCAGATTTCCTCCTGCTGGATCAGCTGCGCGAGCTGCGACGAGCGGACATAGAAGGTCACGATGTCGTCCGCAGACTCGCCAACCCGATTGATCGGCGTCTCGAGCGAATGCGAGTCATCGCCCAGTGCCTTGCCGAGCATGTAGAGAGATGGAGGCCCCCCGGTTGTGTCGATGTTCGGAAACGCGACGTTTCCGGCCAGTTCCGGAGACAGCAAGTCAGCCCAGCTGTCGACCTCGACCTTGTCCGAGCGGTACACGATCGATGTCGCGTAGAAGGTGTAGCCGATTCCGAGGTGGTCCCCCAGCGGATCCTTCGCGATGTCGTACAATTTTTCGTAACTCTCGAGCCTGCTGACATCGATCGGCTGCAGCAGTCCCTTGCGCGCCGCACCAAGCGCGTCATGAGTGGAAAGGGCCGCCATGTCGATGACCGGATTCTCCCGGTTTGCGTCGATCTTGGCGAGCCGCTCCACGGAGTTGCCCGTCTCGACCACGATGTTGCATCCGCAGATTTCCTCGAAGGGGTCGTAGACCAGTTCCTTGAACTCGTCCTGGCTGAACGAATACACGGAAATCGTCAGGGTCTTGTCCTGGGCGAGAGCCGAGGTAGCAATGCCGAGTGCCGCGGCACCGATGGCAAAGGCATTGCAATTCATGCTGAATTCCTCCTTTGGTGGGCCCGGATCCCTTTCGGGCATACAGATAGCCGGACAGTGACGCGGTTCGCTGTGCGTAGCGCGCAGACAACACGGTTGCGCAGGCTTGCGATAACCCGGCATCCGGAAGCCGCGGTAGGTGCGGTCTCCGGCGCCGGTGCCAAGCCGCTCAGGGTATGGCGCGGGAGCCGCTCCCGACCGGCAATCCGCAGACCGCAACGCCCGGCAATCGCGCATCAACCGGGCACGGGCTACGGGAACGGGCGCGTTTCCACACTTCACGCTATCCTCGGCTTCGCGCGGCCAGCGATTCGGTCGCGTTCGGATTACAAAAGGCCTTCATGCCGCCGCCGACTAGAATTACCGCGTGCGGTCGCGAGACCGTACAGCGCCCCGGGGACGATCCCCGAGTCCATTCCGAATCGAAGACAGGCGCGGGCACACCCGGCAATGCCCGACCCGCGTCTACGGCCAGCAAGCCAGGCGCACCGGGCGGAGGCCGTCCCCGACCGACGACACACCGCCGGCAGGTGCCGGAGTTCGGGAACCGCCGCGAATCATGACCGCGTCAAGACCAGCAGCCCTCGCGGGTGCGCCCATACGGCCGCGCGTAGCGATCGCAGTACTTTCCATGGCCGGCGCCGCGTTCCTTTCCTCCCTGATGCATGCTGGCGTCCGCCTGTCGAGCGAAGAGCTTACGGCGTTCCAGATCGCGTTCATCCGGACCAGCGTAACCTGCGCGGTCCTGGCCCCGCTGCTCCTCCTGCCGCGCAATCGCGAGGCATGGCGCTCCCGCCGGCCGCGGTTGCAGTTCATTCGAGGGATCATCGGGACCGGCGCCGTCGTGACGTGGTTCCACGCGCTGACCGTGGTTCCCCTGGCACAGGCGGCAGCGCTGAGTTTCACGCTGTCCATTTTCGTAACCGCAGGCGCCGCGGTGTTTCTGCGGGAGCGGGTCGGAGCACGAAGATGGAGCGCCGTTGCCGCGGGCATCCTGGGAGCCATGATCATCCTGCGTCCCGGTGTTGTCGAAGTATCCTGGGCCGCAGTCGAGGTCATCGTCTCCAGTGCCCTCTGGGGTGCGACCCTCTTGATGACCAAGCGGCTTTCGCCCTATGACGGCAATCTCACGATCGTGCTCTACATGTCCGCGATCGTATCGCTCGTGCTCGCCCTTCCAGTCCTGACGCAATGGGTGGACCCGTCCCCGAGGGTCGCGGTCATCGCCATTGGACTGGGTGTACTGAGCGCCCTGATCGGACTCTTGATCGCGAACGGAATTCGCTACGCCGACGTGTCCGTGACCCAGCCGGTCGGGTTCACCCGCATGATCTGGGCTGCAGTGATCGGCTACGCACTCTTCGATGAAAGGCCCGACATCTACACCTGGCTTGGGGCCGCGGTAATTCTGAGCGCTAGCCTCTACATCTCCTACCGCGAAACCCAATTGGCGCGCGGACGAAGGATCGCTGCCAAACGCGCCCATGTTCGCTCCGAACCGCTCGGGGAGTGAAGACGCATTTTCCCCAATCTGATCTGGAGGGTCTCGAACCGGTTTCGTCGCCGTGAACCGACGCGGAACCGGATCCGCACGCCTCTGCTCCGCTTCCGGGGCGGGAGAACATGCCCCTCCCGGACCCGGACCTTTCATCCGGACACTGTTGACTCATGGAGCATGAGGGCTTATTTCGTGCCGTATGAGGATCGGATTACGTCAGTTCAGCCTGGACACGATCGCATGGCTGAAGATGGCTGTCGAGGCTGGCGACTGCACGCGGAGTTCGCTTGCGCGCGAACTGTGCGATCGTGAGAACTGGCACAATGCGCTTGGCCACGCGTGTCTGGCGTCGGCGCGGGCGGCGCTGCCCAAGCTGGCGGCATCGCTTGAGCTGACGCTGCCTGAACCACGGGCGATGGGCGGCGTGACCGCGGAGTCGCAGGCGGTTCCGCAGGACTATCCGGACCGGACGCTGAACTGCGCGCCTGAGGCTCTTGGCCCGGTGAGCGTCGTTCCGGTGGAAGAGGGTGGCGACAGGCGCGGTGCGCGCTCGATGATGGCAACGCACCATCCCGAAGGCGACGCCTGCTGTCCGGGCGGGCGGCTCCGCTATTGGATTGTCTGCGAACGTCACGGCGTGCTCGGGGGGCTGGTGTTCGGCGCCGCGTCGTGGCACCAGAAGGCGCGGGACCGGCACATCGGCTGGTCGCAGGCTGCGCGGGACGCCAACATCGGCCTTGTGGTCAACAACGACCGTATGCTGGTCCTGCCCGGGGTCCGGGTTCACGGACTGGCGTCGCTGTCGCTGTCGCTGGCCTGCGAACGGCTTGCCGATGACTGGGAGGGGAAGTACGGTGAGCGTCCGTGCCTTGTCTACAGCTATGTCGGGCCGGAGCACAGGGGAACCAGCTACAGGGCGGCGGGCTGGGAGCGCTGTCCGGAACTGACGTCGGGCATGCCGCCGGGCCGCGGGACGCCGGGCCCGCGGCGTTCGGTCTGGATGAAGCCGCTGACGCCGGACTGGCGGCAGAGGCTTTGCCGGGAACCGTCGCGGGTGATGGGGCGAGCCCCGGGTTTTGGTGATGAGGAGGTTGGATGGGCGGAACGGGAGTACGGCCGAAGCAGCCACAGTGATTCCCGCATCCGGGCGCGGCTGGTGGCGATGGGCCGGGCGTGGGCGGAGCGTCCCGGTGCCGCGTTGCCGGTGATATTCCCGGGCGAGGCGGAACAGAAGGCGGCGTACCGGTTGCTGTCGAACGTGCATGTGACGATGGGCGATGTTCTCGAGCCACACCATGAAGCCATGGTTGAACGCTGCCGTCCGCAGGAGCTGGTCCTGGCGGTGCAGGACACGACCCTGCTGAACTACAGCGGCCTGACGGCGACGCAGGGGCTGGTCGGCATCGGCGGCGGCGGTTCCGGCAGCACCGGGATCGCGGCGCATTTCGGGATCGCGTTCAGCGAGGGCGGCCGGTCGCTGGGGGTGTTCCATCTCGACGCGGATTTCCGTGAGACGGCGGAGGCGAAGGCGGGGCGCGAAGCGGACCCGTCGGCCAAAGCGGAGAGGGAAAGCAGGCGCTGGAGGGAGGGGCTCGTCAGGGCGCTCGATCTGGCGGCGGCCTGTCCAGACACCCGTGTCTTGACGATCTGCGACCGGGAAGGGGATCAATGGGACCTGATGGCGAAGGCGTGTGACGTCGGGGCGGCCACGCTGGTCCGCGCCAGCCGTTCGGCACAGCGCAGGGTCTGCGACGGGGCGGGCAACGGGCATGATCTGTGGGACTGGACGGCCAAACTGCCCCGGCTGGCCGGCAAGACCATCGACATCGAGGCCTGCGGCGGCCCGCGCGCCCGCCCGGAACGCAGGGGCGTGCGCCTCGATGTCCGCGCCGGCTTCGTCGACCTCGTCCCGCCGACCGCCCGCCCGGACGGCACGCCGCCGCTGCGCATGCTAGCGGTTCGGGTTCTTGAACCCAGCCCGCCGGCCGGGACCGAGCCGCTCGACTGGCTGCTGCTCACCAACGAAGGAGAGCCTACGCCGCAGCACGCACTGCGAGTTGTCTCCTGGTACGAGAAGCGCTGGCTGATCGAAGAATATTTCAAGGCGCTCAAGGTGGGCACCCGGATCAGGGACCGGCGGCTCGACGACGCCGACGACCTACGCAAGTGCCTGGCTTTCGACGCCGTTACCGCCTGCACGGTGAGGTCCATCGAGCGCCTCGCACGCTCCGAGCCGGAAACGCCCGCTCGGACGGTCGTCCACGAGGACGAGATCACGGTTCTGGCCGTGCACATGTCGAAGCCCAACCACAGGAAGCAGCGCGGGCCGCCCGATCCCGACCAGAACATCGCAGACTTCGCCGTCAACGTGGCACGTGTCGCCGGATTCATCCCGACAAGACGACAGCCGATGCCAGGAACCCAAAAACTCTGGGAAGGATACATGTTCCTGTCACTGTTCGTCGAAAACTATCGAGCCATGCGAGACTACGAAGTTCCCTGAGTCAACTGTGTCCCGTTGAAAGGACCCGGACCCCGGAATGCGCAACTCCGAGACGCGCTTGCCCGTGCAGGCACTCGACCATGCGGGTCCCGGAACGGGCGCGGCGGGGCCGTTTCCTCCGGCGATCCAGCGCGGAATCATTCCGTGGAGGAACCTGCAAAACTCCAGCGCACCGGAGGCCCGCCAAATTCTTGCGGTTCTGCTCCCTGAAGCTGCCTTCCGTACGGCGAAAGCGCTTTCGGGAGGGTCTTCTGCTCCTGCATTCTCGCGTGCTGCGGGAGCTGCGGGAACGCCTGGCGCCGTCCCACCCGCTGCCGCGGCCCGTGCGAAAATGCACAGGCCGCGACGCAACACGTTCCTGGCCGCGTTCTCGTCGCGGTCCAGTTCGAGGCCGCACAGCCTGCACAGGTGGATCCGCTCCGAGTCGACCTTCGGCTAGATGACCTCGACGGGCATTCAGATCTTGCCCTCCATCATGCTGCGAACGCCTTCGACGATGTCTTCCACCTGCGGCACGGCGGCCCTTTCCAGTGCCGGGTTGTACGGGATGCGGCATTCGGCACGCCCGATGCGGAATATGGGCGCATCCAGGCAGTCGAAGGCATCGTTCTCCGCGACCATGGCACTGACTTCAGCCCCGACGCCCAGCGTATACACGCCCTCGTATACCTGGACAAGCCGCGCTGCTTTCCGCACGCTCTCGAGAATGGCCCCGCTGTCCGTGGGGCGAACGGTGCGCAGATCAACCACCTTGACATCGATGCCCGAGAGAGCAAGCTGCTCGGCAGCCTCCAGGGCCCGGTGCACCATGACGGACGATGCGACATCGGTCACCGAACTTCCCGCGCGCCGGATGGCCGCCTTACCGATCGGGGTGGTGTATCGGCCTTCGGGGACGGGACCCCTCACCTGGTAGAGGCCCTTGTGCTCGAAGATCAACACCGGATCCGGATTTTCCACTGCTGCCAGAAGCAACCCCTTGGCATCTTCCGGAGTCGCGGGCTCGCACGACATTCAGCCCCGGAACATGGCCGAACCAGACTTCGAGGGGCTGTGCTTCGCGGCGGCGCCGGTTCCGAAGCGAGCCGGAAGACGCATGACGACGGGGACGGATACGGTACCCCCGAGCATGTAGCGGATCTTCGCCGCCTGGTTGACGATCTGTTCCCTGGAGAGTGCTGCAAAATCCGAGAACTGGAACTCGAAGATCGGCCAGAGCCCGCTCATCGCCGCGCCGACGGCAACGCCAGCCCCGCCGAGCTCGGAGATCGGCGTACCGATGACCCGCTTCTCACAGCATTTTGTGGACGAGATCGCCGGTGACCTGGAATGCGCGGCCGTAGACGCCGATGTCCTCCCCCATGAGCACCACCCGCTCATCGGACGCGAGGGCAATGTTCATCGCCTCGCGGATGGCCTCCGTGTAGGAGAGATCTCGCACGGCCCCGTTCGAGCCCGCCTGTTCGGTCACGCAGTGGCCCTCGTATCGACGTCGCGCGTAAGCTCGCGCGGGTTGGGATCCGGGGCGTTCCGGGCGAACTCCACCGCCTCCGCGATCTCGCGCTCCACGTCAGCCCCGATGCCGGCCACCTCCTGTGCGGTCAGAAATCCGTGCTCCACCAGCATGCGGGCCATCCGCGGGATCGGATCCTGCTCCATCCACGCGTCGATCTCTTCCCGGCTCCGGTACCGGTTGCGGTCCGACCGCGACTGCTCGCGCCAGCGATAGGTGCGGCACTCGATGAGCGAAGACCCCTTGCCGCGCCGCGCCCGAGCTATGGCTGGATCCACAGCCTCCGCCACCGCAGAGAAATCGTTGCCCTCCACCGAGTACCCGGGCATCGCATAGACCGCCGCGCGCACCACAATGGACCCGGCGGACGTCGAGCGCGACACTGATGTGGACATGCCGTACTGATTGTTCTCGCAAACGAATGCGACCGGGAGAATCCATAGCACGGCCATGTTGAGCGACTCATGGAAAGCGCCTTCATTGTTCGCTCCGTCGCCAAAGAAGCACACGGCAACCGCGCCTGTGCCGAGCCGGCTGGCGGCGAGCGCCGAGCCAACCGCGATGGGAAGGCCGCCCCCGACAATGCCGTCGACACCGAGATAGCCCTTCTCGACATCGGCAATGTGCATCGAGCCGCCGCGCCCCTTGCAGTAACCGGCCTCCTTGCCGAAGAACTCCGCGAACATCCTGTCCACATCGGCGCCCCGGGCCATGCAATGCCCGGGGCGCCGATGAGTCGACGTGATGCAGTCCCCTTCCCGAAGCCCCATGCAGGCACCGACCGCGCGGGCCTCCTGCCCGATGGATAGATGCATCGTGCCGTGGACAAGGCCCCGCATGTAGCTCTCCTACGCGCTCTCCTCGAACGTCTGGATGAGGATCATCTTGCGAAGCGCATCCGTCAGCGCCGCGGCGCCGTAGCGGCCTGCGGCATAGGGAACGTTCTTGGGCGCGGGGTCATTCATTGGAGCGCTCCCCGGCAGAAAGCATCTCGTCCTGGCGCGCGCGGAGCACTGCGATTCGGGATCCATCCGCGGCCCGGGCATTGACGCGGGTGATCAGATCGCCCTTCCGGATCGGGCCAGTCACCCTCGCTCCCGCGAGAAGCCCGCACGGAACGGCTTCTGCCGCGCGCGCCTCGGCAACCTCCATCACCCAGGCGCGATACGCGTCCTCGCCGATGTTACCAAGGGTCTCGCCGGGAGCGAGATCCCGCTTCGCGAGTGCGCAGACCTCGGCGACGGGGCGCTCGAGCGGCGCCATGTCCGCCGTGCCGTAGAGGACCGCCCGGGCGCAGGTCAGGGGGACTTCGAGAGACGTCAGGTGGTAGGGTCGGATGAAGGTGAAATAGGGGCCCTCGCCCATCTTGAGATCCTCCATCCGCTCCCGGATCCGCGGATGGCCCATTTCGGCAACGACAAACACGCCCGGCGCCAGACCCTTGCCGACCGAATAGTCGACGCGGCCCGGCGCAGACAGCAGACCCCCGTCCGACCTCGGCACCAGCACACGGCTCAACTCCCCGGGGCCGGCCGCCGGTCCGTGCATTCCCGGCCTGTCGGGAACGAGGCCGGTCGCATTCGCGATCGCCGCCATCTCCACCATTGTCTTCGAGCCGTCGACGAACTCCACCAGCATGCGGACGTTCATGTTCCGCCGGGCGGCCTCCTCTACATAGGCATCCGGCGTGGCGTCGACATTCAGAGGGTTGTTCTTGCCCTTCCCCGCCGCAACCACCCTGTGGCCCATGGCCGCCACGAACTCGATGAGCTCCATGCAGGCGGACGGCTCATCGCCGGCACCGAGGGAATAGACCACTCCAAGCCGGTCCGCCTCTGCCTTGAGGTAGGCGCCGATGGTGACATCGGCCTCGACATTCATCATCACGAGGTGCTTGCCGCGCTCCATGGCGGCAAGGCCGATCTCCGCCCCCGCCTCGGGGATCCCCGTGGCGTCGACGACCACATCGATCAGCCCGCTCTCGAGAATCGGGCCGGCATCAGCAGAAACTGCCGCTATACCCCTCTCGATCAGTGCATTCAACCCGTCCGAAGACGTGGCGGCCGCCGAGTGCCCAGGCTCCCCTCGCGCAATCTCCACTGCCCGGTGCGCCGCCCCGGGATCAAGATCGGCGATCGCCGCGACTTCGATTCCATCCATCAGCGCGACCCGGGAAACGACATCCGTTCCCATCTCGCCGGAGCCGATCAAGCCGATTCGAATCGGCGTACCGGCCTCCGCTCGCCGCTTCAGATCCCGAGCAAGCCCGGTAAGGGCTACGTTGCTGCTCATCCCTCTGTTCCCCGCTGTATCCCGCTGAATTGTCTGAACTTATGTTCATTAATCAAGTCGAGTGTTCACTTGCGCCTGCCAGGGTCCCGGCTGGATTCTCCGTCTTGCGCCGAAGTTCCACAAGAAATTCCGCAATTTCCCGGCACTTGGCAGGCATGCGAAAACGCACAAGAGTATAGTACGCAGCACACCGGTTCACGGGCGCGACGCGGTCCCGCCCAGCGAGCCGCAGCCCGGAGGGGCGCAGGCTTCCCGCGTCCCCAGGGCGCGCTTCAATCGTTCAAACGAGGAGGAAGCCGAATGATCCGGAATCCCTCGCCGACGAGGCGAGTTGCAAAATCCCGGATTCTGCAGTCTTTCATGAGCACGAGTACCAGGCAAAGGATTGGGGTTGCAAGCGGCGCGTGACCGTGGTCGTGATCTTTTCGTACCGGGAGCTGTTCCCGCACTACTTCTGGTTGATCACGGACCTGGCCCGGGACCAGGTCGGCGCGGAAGAACTCCTGGCTCGGGACCGCGCACGGGGCAAGGCGGAGAACACCTTTGGCAAGTTGAAGAGCACGCTGCGGGCGCAGTTGCCCTCCTCTCCACGGCCGAAGCACCACTATGCCGGCAAGACGATCGACCGGTCCGAGTCTCCTGTCAGACAGGAGCGGCGGCCGCAGAACGAAGCCATTCTCCTGCTCGCCATGCTCGGGTATCAAACCATGCACGAGGGTCGCTGCGCGATGGAGAGTGCCTCCGGAATGGCTGGAGCCTCGGCACCTTCCGCGAAAAGGTTCTGCGCCCGGCCGCCGTGTGGCCCGGCACGCAAGGCGCATGAAATTCCATATCGCACAGTCCGTCGAGAGCTACTGGTCCATTCTGCTGGCACAGCTGAAGAAGTCCACCATGCAAAACGCGTAGTCCACACGCCTAGTTCGCGTCCCTCTCCCACACACCCCGAAGCTGGCAGCGCCGAGCCATGGCACCCGGCTGCGCAAACATCCGGGTAGCGCCATACAAACAGGAAAAATGCGCCGAACCAGTCCATTTCTGATACGCTTCCGCCCCTTGCGGCCACGCGAAACGGGAGAACTCCCGAGCTAGAAATTCATTCTCCACCAGAACCACCCAAAGCGAGCGAGACATTCGCGCTTCTACGACCCAATTCGTGATCACTCGAAACTACATGAATACTCCGGGATGAGGTCGACGTTTCTGTGAAAGGCATGAATCCCTGGGCGAAAGGCCTCGTAGTCGAGCCAGGGAGGTTCTTCAAGGTTGTCGAAGAAATCCCGCAGTATCCGAAGCGCATCGCGAAGAAGCTCGTCCCGTTGCTCTATGCCGACCCGGATGAACCGGTGCAGGTCGGGGGGAGGCTACAAGGAGAGCTCCTCCATCATCGAGTCGAGCACGGGGTCGCCGATAGTGGTATGCGTGATATAGTTGTCTGCCGCTACTTGGTTGAAAATGCGCGCCTGAACGTACTCTTGCTGGTACGCCAAAGGCCTGTGTGCCATTACTCAATACCTTCACATGTTAAGTGCAGAGTACGTGATCATGGTGCCAACTCGGCGGCAATATCCAGAATTCTGTCGGTTGGAATGTGCTCCAACGCGTCGAGAGCGGCGGCCAGAATGTGTCGCGCCTGCAGACCTGCGGCGTCATATTGAAGCTGCGGCTTGTCTTGGTCCAGGAAATGGTCGGGCAGGATCATGGGGCGGACCTTGAGCCCGCTGTCGAGCACGCCGTTCACCGCCAGAAGGTGCAGGACCCGGGAGCTAAACCCGCCGATCGAGCCCTCCTCCAGGGTGATCAGGACCTCATGCTCACGGGCGAGTCGCAGTACCAGATCCTCGTCGAGTGGCTTGGCGAAGCGGGCATCGGCGACGGTCGTCGACAGCCCCCGCTGAGCCAGCCCGTCGGCCGCTTCCAGCGCCTCCTGCAGCCGGGCGCCGTAGGACAGGATCGCGAGCGCGGTCCCTTCGCGCACGATCCGGCCCCTGCCGATCGGCAACAATTCACCACGTTCGGGCATAGCCACGCCGAAGCCGTTGCCCCGCGGATAGCGGAAGGCGGACGGACGGTCGTCAATCGCGGCCGCGGTCCGGACCATGTGCATCAGCTCGGCCTCGTCGGCCGCCGCCATCAGCACGAACCCCGGCAGACAGCCGAGATAGGCAATGTCGAACGCGCCGGCATGGGTTTGCCCGTCGGCGCCCACCAGACCGGCGCGGTCTATCGCAAAGCGTACCGGCAGGCCTTGGATCGCGACGTCGTGGACGATCTGGTCGTAAGCGCGCTGCAGAAAGGTCGAGTAGATCGCAGCAAACGGCTTCATCCCGTCGGCGGCAAGCCCGGCGGCGAAGGTCACCGCGTGCTGCTCGGCGAGCCCGACATCAAAGGACCGCTCTGGATAGGCCTTCTGGAACGCATCGACCCCGGTTCCCGACGGCATGGCCGCGGTGATTGCGCAGATCCGGTCGTCCTCGGCCGCTTCGGCCAACAGGCTCTGGGCGAAGACCTTGGTAAAGGACGGGATGTTGATCTTCGGCTTGTTCTGGGCGCCCGTGATGACGTCGAAGCTGGACACGCCGTGATACTTGTCCAAAGACTGCTCGGCCGGCGCATAGCCCTTGCCCTTCCGGGTCACCACGTGAACGAGGATCGGTCCGGGAGCGGCGGCGTCGCGCACGTTCTTCAAGACCGGCAACAGGTGGTCCAAATTGTGCCCGTCGATCGGGCCGATGTAATAGAACCCCAACTCCTCGAACAGGGTGCCGCCGGTTACCATGCCGCGGACATACCCCTCGACCCGCTTGAACCCGCGCTCGACCACGCGGGGAAACTCCTCCGCCACATGCCGGGCAATGTCACGCAGCGAGCGATAGCGCTTGGACGAGATCAGCCGCGACAGATAGGCGCTCATCGCTCCGACGGGCGGGGCGATCGACATGTCGTTGTCGTTCAGGATGACCACCAGCGGCGTGTCCATCGAGCCGGCGTTGTTCATCGCCTCATAGGCCATGCCGCCGGTCAGCGCGCCGTCGCCGATCACCGCGATCACCCGGTTCTTGCGGCCCTGCAGGTCGCGCGAAACCGCGAAGCCGAGCGCGGCGGAGATCGAGGTCGAGGCATGCGCGGCGCCGAAGGGATCGAATTCGCTCTCGGAACGCTTGGTGAACCCGGAAAGCCCGCCGCCTTGACGCAGGGTGCGGATCCGGTCGCGCCGTCCGGTGAGGATCTTGTGGGGATAGCACTGATGGCCAACATCCCAGACCAGAATGTCGTCGGGAGTATCGAATATGTGGTGGATGGCGACCGTGAGCTCGACCACCCCGAGACCGGCGCCCAAATGGCCGCCGGTGTTCGACACCGCGTCGATGGTCTCGGCGCGTAGCTCCTCGGCCAGGATCTTGAGCTCGCCGACCGACATGCCGCGCAGGTCCGCGGGGAATCGAACTCGATCCAGATGCGGGGTCTCCGTGCTCATCACTGCTCCTCGTATCAGCTACGGCGTGTCAGCACGTACTAGCCAAAGGCGCGCAACGGCGCGCAACGGCCGGTCCCGCCCGCCGAACTCCGCAAGCCCCCCAATTGCGGGTTCGACCCGTGTGGCGGCTTCGCGTCCGAAACGGCATCGAGCGCGGCCAGCCGTCGCAGACATCGATTCGGCCAGAAAAGGCTCGATCAGAACCTCACTCACGTCCCGCGAACTCCAATCCGATCGCGCCGGCGCCGTCGAAAAGGGTTGTGTCGACACTGGCCTCCACCTCTCTCAGATTTGGGCGGCCTAGTCCAGTATCAGTAATTCCGACTCTTCAGCCCACAAGGAAATCTATCATACGTGAATAGATTGTATCTGCCACAAACCCCCCTTTGGGTGTTTGAGCCGGCCGCGTGCCGCGTCCGTCAAGTTTGGACCCAGCCTGGTTGATGGATACTGAGGCAAGTGGACACTGTTCAGCGACATTCAGGGGTGAACGGCGGACGGGCGGGGATTTTGGCTCCGATATTGCAGATTTCTGGAAGTATCGGGCATGGAGAGCCGCCGACAGCCCGGTCCGAGCTGCGCTGGCGCGGTTTCCTGACGCCGTCAGGCGGCTGTTCGTTGCAGGAACTTGAGCCGAGCGCGTTCCCGTGCGCGGATCAACAGACCGACGCGGAGCACATTTGCAGCGAGGATGGACAAGGCGACCGTGCGGGCGAAGCCGGCCTTGCCATGGGTGCGCCCGCGCCCTCGGTCCAGACCGCGCTGGTCGAGATTGTTGATCGCCGACTGGACGGCGGTGTTGTCTTCCGGAATATTTTCGCCGTGGTAGCCCGTTTCGTACCGGACCATTCTGGAATCCGGATTGTTCTGGAATTTCTTCGTGGCCAGGCGAAGGTGCTGCCCGTAACCGCTTGGGTCCACGGCATGGAAGCCGGTGGCCCACGGGCTTCGACGAGCAGCGTTTCCGGAATAATCACAAGCTGTCTTTTCCTGCTGGCACTTTCGTCAGCGTCCACAATGGAGAAGACAGATGTCAACGAGCCTGTATTTTTTCTTCCCAGTTGGCCCATTGTCGACTCGTCGGATGATAGCGCGCGGCATGTGTATCGTGGCGGGAGGCGGCACCATCGGGTACCGGCGACGCCGCGCAGGGTGACAACGGGGTGCACGTTCGCTATGGAGTAATTCGGATTGAGTAGCGGCAAGGAGTTATGCATTCCGGTCGGGCTCGTCAAGCTCTGATTTGGACCCCGTATGATTGGGTTTGCTTGATTGGAGTGTATTTTGGCGGATTCCCGGTCGGGAAGGAGGAGAGTGCCCACCACAAGATGTGGTATATGGTTGGAGAACATAACCAGCAACCAGGAGCACTCCTATGGAAGTATTGCAGTTTCCCGCGCGGCAGTCCAGCGGGTCCCCGGCGAAGGAGGGGTGGGTTCGCGGCGAGTTGTCCGGTGTCATGACGCTGGCCTTCGAGGCGATTGCGGATTCGATTCTGTCGCAGCCGCTGGAAGGCGGCGCGGAAGCCTGTGAGGGCCGGATCTCGGCGGCGCTTGCACAGGCGGGCTGCGGCGCGTTGCGGGTTGCGTTGGAGGCTGGCGACGCGGAAGCGGAGCAGCTGGTGCGTGGCGGCGAGGTATATCACCGTGGCGGAAGGCAACGGACGACGATGCTGAGTTCCTTCGGAGAAGTGGCGTATGAACGTCAGCGCTACCGGCGCCGCGGGCAGGATTCGATTGCACCTGCGGACGATCGCTTCGAGATCCTGTTCGGCTATTGGTCGCCGCTTGCTGCGCGGCGGGCCGGGCTGGTCCTGTCGATGGCGCCGGCGGGCCATTGCGAGGCGTTGTTCCGGGAGTTTGGCGGAATGCATCCGTCGGCGACGGCGCTGGGCAATCTGTCGAAGGGTTTGGGCCCGGTCCTGGAAGTGGTCGAGGAGGATGCGCTGGAAACGATCCGCGGACAGGAGGCCGTCCCGGTGGAAGCCCGGGCCCTGGCGATCTCGATTGACGGCGTGCATGTCGGGATGCGGAAGGAGAAGGTCGCGCGAGGGCAAGGGGTTGCATCGGTTCCGGCGGGTTTCCGGGAAGCGTCGTCGGGTACGGTGTCCCTGTTCGATGGGGACGGGGAGCGCCTGCGTACCGCGTATCACGGCCGCATGCCGGAAGCCGGCAAGGCCACGCTGAAGAGGGACGTGCTGGCGGAGGCGCAGCACTGGATGAACCTGCGACCGGACCTGGAGGTTGTCTTCATCGCCGACGGCGCGGCAGACAATTGGACTTGGTGCGAGGAAGTGTTTGGAGGCGCAACGCAGATTTTCGACTATTGGCATGCTGCACAGCATCTCCAGGACGCCTTGAAAAGCGCCTATGGCGAGGGCTCGCCACAGGCGCAGCGCCACTTCGAGAGGCTTCGCGAAGTCCTGAAGGAAGAGCAGAAGGGAATCGACAAGGTGCTCCGTTCGCTGCAGCGGCTGGCCCGCAAGCACCCGCAGCGAGGCACGATCCCACGCGTCCTGCGGTTCTTTCGCAAGCAACGGCACCGCATGCGATACGCCGAGTTCCAGCAACGCGGGCTCCCTATCGGGAGCGGCATCGTCGAGGCCGCAAACCGGGTGCTCATCACTCAGCGGCTCAAGTGCTCCGGCATGCGCTGGTCCGAGAACGGTACCGGACAGGCAATCCTGAGCCTGCGCGCCCTGTGGAAATCCGACCGCTATGGCGCTGCATGGAACCAGATCATGCGCGCCATGAAACCTGAGGCTTGCCAGTTCCGATCTCACGAACGGCGCAACATGTTGAATCTCGTGAACTGAGCGGATTTACTCCATACGGAATTTTCACCCCCCGTCGGGTGCAAATTTTTCAGAGCGTAAATCCGGCTAATTTGCCATTTTCAAGATGTTGTGTCGTTTCCGGCTTCGGAATTCGAACTCCGGCGGCTCCAGTGCGCGGGAGATTTGCCGCCACGCTGCCCCGAAGCGGCCTGACTTCCACAAGGCACGGAATGTGAG
Source organism: Rhodobacterales bacterium (assembly GCA_965222665.1). Lineage (GTDB taxonomy): Bacteria > Pseudomonadota > Alphaproteobacteria > Rhodobacterales > CAZPXZ01 > CAZPXZ01. The sequence goes on along the minus strand of CBDCUM010000012.1, from coordinate 65,468 downwards.
GATTGGCTGTCCTGTGCCGTTCTCCGACCAGCGCATCCCGGCGCCCTTCATCCTGCTTTTGATCAAGACCTTGTTGGAAGACTCGACTGCGCCGCTTCCGATTGGCATCCCTCGGGTGTGGACTTCGGCATATCGCATGCGGTGCTGATGCTTTCGGAAGAAGTTGAGCACGCGGGTAATGGGCGTCCGGCGGGGATGCTTCTTCGCGAGGTGTCGCAGCGCGCGGATGACCTTGCCGATGCCGTCCTTCCCTTCCTTCAGGGTCTCGCGGAGCGTCTCGAACCGGTTCCACGCCTTCGGCGATCCCTCCCCGTAGGCGGTGTCCAGCGCCTCTTTCAAATGCTGCAAGGCGTGCCAACAGTCCAACACCTGGGTCGCGCCCGGAAAGGCTTCCTCGCAGAAGCTCCAATTATCCGGCGCGCCATCAGCGATGAACACAACCTCAAGGTCCGGGCGAAGACGCAGACAGTGCTCCGCTTCTGCGACCACATCCCCCTTCAGGGACACTTTCCCGGCCTCCGGCATCCGGCCGTAACACACCGTACGCAGGCACTCCCCGGCGGCATCGTACAGCGAAATCGTTCCCGACGACGCCTCCCGGAAGCCCGCCGGCCGTGGCGCATTCCCTTGCCCGGGCGCGCCTTTCTCCTTGCGCATCCCGAGCATCGAGCCATCAACGGCAACCGCCATTGTCACCGCCTCCGCAGGAATGCCCTCCTCGATCCGGATTGCCTTCAGCCCGCCATCCTGCACAACGCCCCAGGCCGAACCCATCGTCACCGCTAGGTCTACCCAGTACCCACAAGCAGGACTGGACAAGTTGAGATTCGCGATGTATATGACATCGCATGATGATCCAGAGCCAGATTCTTGGAACGCTTCGGAAGCCGGATTCGGAGCGGCGTCTGGGCGCGATTCTGCGTCGTGAGCCGAACGCCGGCCGGATGGGGATCGCACGGCGTGTGTGCGAGGCGTTTGGTTTTCTCGATGCGCGAGGGAAGCCCCAGCTTTCGGGTTGCCTGAAGGCGCTCGGTGCTGTGGAGCGGTCGGGCCGGATTCCGCTGCCTGCGTCCCACGTTCCGGCACGGCCTCCCTCGCCGCGCCGTCTGGAGGAGCCGGTTGCCGCGGCGTTGAAGGTCCCGGCGGAGGCTCGGGCCGTGGAAGGGCTGTCGCTGGTTCGGGTGGCGACGGACGAGCAGCGCAAGTTGTGGAACACGCTGCTGCATTTTGAACATCCTCAAGGCATGGCGACGTTTGCCGGTTGCCAGATGCGGTATCTGGTGGCTTCGGAGCATGGTGTCCTCGGCGCCCTGGGTTTTTCGTCGTCCGCGTTGCAGCTCGGTGCGCGCGATGCATGGATCGGCTGGAGCGCGGCACAGCGCCGGGACCATCTTCACCGGGTCGTGTGCCTGAGCCGGTTCCTGATCCGGCCCGGGGTGCGCTGCCGGAACCTGGCAAGCCATGTGCTGGGCCTGGCCTTGCGCCGCTTGCCGATGGACTTTGCGGAACATCATGGCTATCGCCCCTGGTTGGTGGAAACCTTCGTCGCGCCGGAGTTCGAAGGTACCTGTTTCAAGGCCGCCAACTTTGTCCGTGTCGGATACACGGCGGGGCGTGGCCGGCAGGATATTGGCAAGAAGCGCGCAAAGAGCGTGAAATCGGTGTACATGTTTGCGTTGGAGCCGAATTGGCGGCGACGGCTGAACGTTCCGTTTGTGGACGCGGCGCCCTCGCTGGAGCCGGGCGAGGGGCTGGACAGCGGCGAGTGGGCCGGCCATGAGTTTGGAGGCGCCCCGTTGGGTGACCAGCGATTGTCGGCACGGCTGGTGAAGAGCGTGGATATGCTGGCTTCGATCCCGGGCCAGCCGATCACCGGCAACCCGGAAGGGGATCGGGCGGCCGTGAAGGGCTACTACCGGATGATCGACCAGCCGGAGGAATCCGCGGTCACGCCGGAGAACATTCTGGCGCCGCATCGGGCGCGCACCGTGCAGCGGATGCGGGACCAGAACACGGTTCTGTGTATCCAGGATGGAACCGACCTCAACTTCGCAACCCGTCCGGCTTGTGGCGGCCTGGAGATCATCGGCCGCAATCAGACGAGCGCGAAGACCCGCGGGCTGCATCTCCATCTGACGCTGGCGACGACGGGCGAGGGTCTGCCGCTCGGGATCCTGCGCTGCGGCTTCGATCCGCCGAAAGCCTCGGGAGCGGGCAGCGAAGCGAAGCACGCAAACGCAACACAACCCGGCCCGGAGCCACGCGCCGGAAAGGACGCGAAGACGCAGCGTTGGATCCAGGGCCTGCAAGATGCTGGCCGGGTCGCGCGCGAACTGACCGGAAAGACGCGCGTGATCGGCGTCATGGACAGGGAAGCGGACTTCTACGAGTTGTTTGACGAGCAGCGCCGGATCGGCCGCGTCGAAGTGCTGGTGCGCGCCAGGCACAACCGCATCCTGGAAAACGGCGCCCCGAAACTGTTTGCGGCATTGCGCAATCAGCTTCCCGGCGGCCAGGTCGAGATCGAGATCGACCGCCTGACGGAGCGCCCCAAATCCAGCCGCAAGGAAGCCCGGCCCGCGCGCAGCAAGCGGCGCGCACGGGTCGAGGTCCGCTTCCGCCGCTTCGACCTGCCGTCTACCATCCCGGGAACGCAACCCGTGCCAATGTCGGTCGTCCATCTGCGCGAAACCAACCCCCCGGACGGCGAGAAACCGCTCGAATGGTTCCTCCTCACCAGCCTCCCCGTCGACCACTTCGATGCCGCCGTCGAGATCATCGGATTCTATCTCCGACGCTGGCGGATCGAAGACCTGTTCCGGGTGCTCAAGTCCGGGTGCAAGGTCGAAGACGCCGCCTTCCGCTCCGCGTGCCGCTTGCAGCGCGCCGCCACCATCGATGCCGTCATCGCATGGCGCATCATGCTCATGACCCTGCTCGGCCGCGAAGTGCCCGAATGCCCGGCCGAACTGATGTTTACCGACAGCGAAATCCACTTCCTCGAGGATTATGCAAACAACTTCGGTCTCGGCACGCCCCGGAACCTGGCCGCCGCCGTCCTCCTCGTCGCAATCCTCGGAGGGTACCAGAACCGAAAACACGATCCCCCGCCCGGAAACCAGATCATGTGGCGCGGGATCGAACGACTGGCCATCGCAAGCCTCGCATACCGCGTCGCAGCGGCGCAAAGCGCCGGACGACCACTTGTCCAGAACGAATAGTGGGTACACGGTAGCGCTAGGTTGCTCAGCGCCGTCGCCGACGGCTGCATCCCCCCGGAACAACCCCTCGCAATCCTTCACCGGCACCAGCGCGAGGCCAAGCGATCCCTGCCGGGCGGCAAGGGGAGACCAGAACTCGCCGATCAAGCCGAACCGCGCATCCGCCGGAAACACCGAGCCGCAGTTGCGCCGCCGATACTGGCTCCGCTCATAGCGCACCCGGCCGAACGAACTCATCATCTCCCCCGCAGACTTCCCGGCCCGGTAATACACCGCGCCATCCAGGACCACGCGATCCTCGCACTCGTCCAGTTCCTCGATTGCCGCGCCCAGCAAGGCACACCCCGTCCGGTTCAACGCAGACGAAACCGCCCGCTCATACGATTCCGGACCATTCTCACCAGCCGCATCCGGCAACTGCAGCGCCAGAAGTTCGGCCCGAAGGGCCTCCAGAGATGCATCCACACTCGCGACCCGCTTCGCGCTCGCGGCAGTGGACTCGGCGAAAGAAAAAGGCAATAGTGTCATCGTGAGTGCTCCCGGATATTGATGTTCATCCTTCTATCCGTATACCACATGTTGGGTGGAGCACTCACGCCCCAACATGCCTCCAAGCCCGAAAAACCCCCGATTCCTGACACACCGGCGAAACCGTGACACAAAACGTAAGTGTTCGTTCAGCACGTGACGGCTGGTTTTTCTTTTCGCGTGATTCGTTAAGGGCTGGCAACTTTGCTCATCATGCGCTAACACGGGAGGCATGTTGAGGAAAGATTGTATTTGATGATGGCGGCGGGCCCGGTTTTGGATCTGGTCGCGGACGACACTGCGGTTGCTTGTCCGTCTGGCGCTGCGGAGGCTTGGCGCCGGCTTCACGAGGAAGAGAAGCGCCGCGCGGATACTGCGGACGGGCGTAGCGAACGGCTCAAACGGGAGAAGGTTCAGGCGCACTGCGAGGCGCAGTACTGGAAAGCGCAGTGGGGTCGAGCCCGGAACGCGCTCGAGGCGGTGCGGGCGGAAGCGAAGGACTTGCGCGGTGTGTCCGGGGATGCGTTGCATCTGCGCTCGGAGGTCGCTCGTCTTGAGACCCTTCTTGCCGACATCGGCGTTGACACGCGCAAGCGCAGCACGATCGCGTCCCTGCGGATCGAGAACGGCCGGCTGCAGACCGGGAGCGAAGCCCTGCGCAAGCAGCTGCAGGAGGTCGAGAGCGAGCGTGACGACCTGCGCTCGCAGATTGAGACCCTGTCGCGCGCGCAGTTCGGTCGCAAGAGCGAACAGGGCCGCAAGACGAGGCCGGACCACAAGGGGAAGACCGGCGGCAAGCGCGGCCCACGGCCTGGCGGCGAGACCCACGGGCGCACACCGCGGCCCGAACTGGCCCGCAAGAAAGAGGTTCACGACCCGCCGCCCGAGGCGTTGGACTGTCCGTGCTGCGGCGCGCCCCGGGTGGCCAACGGATCGCACACATCGGACTTGATCGAAGTCGCGGTCAAGGCTCATGTGCGGGTCATCGACCGGACCCGCTGGCGCAAGACCTGCCAGTGTTCTGACACGCCTGAAGAGGTGTCGGCCCCACCCGTGCCGCGCCTGTTTCCGGGAACCGCGTTCGGTATCAGTGTCTGGACGCGGCTGCTGTTCGAGCTTTGCGTCGCCAACCGTCCCTTGCGGCGGGTCGCGGCGTGGTTTGAGGCGCAAGGCCTGTCGATCTCACCGGGAACGCTTTCGGACGGGCTGGGTCGGATGGTGGTGTTGTTTGCGCCGCTGTCGGCGGCGATCCTTGAGCATCTCCAACAGGCGCCGGTGGTCCACGCCGACGAGACCAGCTGGCGGGTCCGGGAGTTCGCCGCGACGGGCTCGTCCAGCCGCGCCTGGCTGTGGATCGCGACCTGCGTGGATGCAGTGTATCTGCATGTCGATGCATCGCGCAGCGCGGCGGCCGCCGCGACCTTGCTCGGAGGGCTGCGCAAGGGCGTGATCCTGGTATGCGATCGCTATAGCGCCTACAAGAAGCTGGCCCGCCTGGCGGCGGGCCAGCTGGTCCTGGCATTCTGCTGGGCCCATGTCAGGAGGGATTTCATCAAGGCGGCGGCGGCGCGTGGCGACCTTGATGACTGGAAGGACCAATGGCTGGCCCGGATCCGGCGCCTGTACAGGTTGAACGCGCAGCGCTTGCGATGTCACGATCCCGGCAGGCCGCCTGACAGGAGGTATCTGAGGATGCACTTCCGTCTGTCCCGCGTCCTCGGGGAGGTCTTCATGGAGGCGGAACGGGAGCTTGCCACCGTTGATGATGCGTCGCCGCAGGGGAAGGTGTTGCAGTCTCTGCTGCGTCATCGCCGGGGGCTGTCCCGGTTCCTCGACGATCCCCGGGTTCCGCTCGACAACAATCTCGCTGAACGCCGCTTCCGCCTTGAGGTCATCCGCCGGAAGCCTTTCATCACCCCACAGTGGACTCGCGGCGATTGTTCTGGCTTGTTTCCCGCATGTTCAGTTGTCTTCTTTCATTCCGCGGTGGTAGATCAGGATTGGCTTGAACATCAGGTAGGCTTCCCAGAGTTTCCGTGTTCCCGGCAAGGGCTGCCGCTTTGTTGGATCGAATCCGGCGATGCCCGCCAGATCGATAACGAAGGATTTGATGTCGGGCGCAGGTTCGGGCGGAGCTCGGGCATTGCAGATCCTGAGGAGGTATCGATAGTTGTAGAGGCAGTCGATGGCCTCCTGCCCGACGACCTCGCTGGCCGGGGTCTTTGGGGCCGTCCGGGCCATGAAGTTCAGGTCGTGGATATGGCAGGCGGTAATCGCATCGAAGACGAGGCACTTGCGCAAATCGTCGGCATCATCGAGTTGCCGGTCCTTGATCCGGGTGCCGGTTTTCAGCGCGCTGAACCAGGTTTCGATGGACCAGCGCTTCTCGTACCACTGGACGATCTGCTGCGCGTGTTCGGCGGTTGGCTCGCCCCGGTTGGCCAGCAGCAGCCAGTGCAACGGCTCCTTGCCTTGCGGCGGTTGGCGTTCGGTCGCCGAGACCGCGAGCATCTCCGTCGGGGTCTGGTCCGCGGCTTCCTTCGGCGCCAGCAGGACCACCCTGCAGGCGCGAAGGTCGAGCTTGACCTTGCGTTGCTTGCGCTGGCGCGGGCCGCCGCATGGCGGAACCAGGATTGTCTTGCGTGCCAGCGGCTCCTGTTCTTCGACATGCGTCCAGAGGTTGCGGGATTCTCCGTCGTCCAGCAGCACCTTGCGCTGGCGCGCCGCATTGGAGCGGACCAGCAACCCGGCATGGTCGATGGCCGCCTTGCGCAGCATCTCCCAGGTATCCCCTTCCCGATCGCAAACGGTGATCACCTCGGTGTCCGGGCAGGCATCGTCCAGTTCCCGAGCCCGCTGCATCCCTTCCAGCCAGCGCGCGCTTTCGGTGTCCTTCCCGACACCCGTGACCTTCTCCTGTTCCGTCGTGCGGAAGTCGGCATTCAGGTTGTAAACGCCCAGCGGCCGGCCCACAGGGTTTACCGCAAGCCCGAAGTGCGCCATCAGTCCGTGCGCGCCCGTGCCGCGTCCGCCGATGGAACAAAGCCCGTCCGTCGCCTTCAGGCCGTGGTAGTTCAGCGTTGTGGTGTCCTGTATCGCCAGCACAACCTTCTCCATCTGGCAGCGCTCCACCGTGGAGGCCTGGTGGGGCTCAAGGATGTGCTGCATGGACACGCCCTCGCTGGACAGAAGCCGGTACGCCGCCTTGCGTTCCGCCCGCCGCGGGAACAGCACCGGGATCGAGGTCCCCGCAAGCCGGAGCCACGCCCGCCCCATCTCCACGATCCGCCTGCGGACGCGCCCGTCGGAATGGCTGCAGCGAGCATATTCCCGCTCCGCCCAGTCGGCGCCCGCCGGCAGATACACCGGCTCGGGCGGAACAATCCGGCGCTCCGGCAGGGTACATAACGTCTCCTCCCAGTGCACCGACAACGGCTTCATCCAGACCGCGCGCCCGACCCCGGGCTGCGTGCTCCCCGGCGGCTGGCCGGAGGTCGGACGCGGGCAGCAGGACCATCCGGCCGCCCGGTAGCTCTCTCCGGCATGTTCCGGGCCGACATAGGTATAGGCCAAAACGGGCCGCGTTGCATAGGCCTCGCTCCAGTCCCCGGCAACCCGATCCGTCGCCATCTCCAGCACCCGCGAGGCCAGCCCGTGAATGCGGGGCAGCAGCAGAAAGCGGTGATTGCACAGCACAAGCCCGAGATGGGCCGCACGCGCGTCGGCCGACCAGCCGATCCATTCGTCGCGCGCCTTCTGGTGCCAACTCGCGGCTGCAAAGCCGATGCCGCCCAGCACGCCGTAGGCCGAGGAACGGATCCAGTAGCGCAGCTGCCCTCCCGGCGCGCGCTTCCAGCCGAGAGGATGCCAGGCCTCCAGCATCGCTTCCCAGCAACGCCGGTCGTCGCCCTCCGACACCCTCTCCAGCGACAGGCTGCCGAGATCCCGGATCCCGCACCGAAGCGCCGAAATCGCCTCAAGACCGTCCGGCGCCGGCACCCTCGCGGCCGCATCCGGCACGCCCGGCCTCGCCTCCGGCAACCGGAACCCCGCCTTCGCGGCCACCTTCGGCAACACCTTGCGGGCCGACGCCAGCGCCAGCCTGCCCTTGCTATCCTTCCAGTCGGCAAGTTCGCACAGCAGACGCGCCAAGCCGCAACGGGTCGCTCCCGGCTCCTCGGAAGCCGCGACTACACGGGCAATCGTCTGAGCACCGAAATGGCGCAATCCAATCTGCATGCCGCAGCAGTAGCAGCATCAAGACCGTGAGTCAACAATGGCCCGATGAAAGGCCGGAAGCTGTCGCTGGGCTCGGACAGCAAGGCCGGCGCAGAGGGCATGGCGACGATGCTTACGGTGGTCCGCACGCTTGAGGTCAACGACGTTGCGGTTGTGCCGTGGCTTGAGGCGTGGCTGTCTGCCTGTGCCGCCAATGGTGGCCGCCCGCCGGAAGATCTCGGCCCGTGGCTGCCCTGGACGATGGACGAGGCGCGCCGGGCAGAGTTTCGCGCGTGAGCGCGGCACCGACATGCCGCTATGCGGGGCGCGACTTCACCGAGGTCGAGATCGCGCTGATCCGGGATCTGATTGCCGAGGATCCGAAGCTGACCCGAGCTCACCTGTCGCGGGCGTTCTGCCGCCGGGTCGGCTGGGTCAAGCCCGACGGCGGGTTGCGGGACATGATGGCGCGTTGCGCGCTGCTGGCGATGCATCGCGACGGGCTGATCGTCCTGCCGCCGCCACGACGCCCGCGCCATGCGCCCAGACCGGTCGTCTTCGGGCCGGAGAGCGAACCACCGCTGCCGCCGCCGCCCGCGACCATCGAGGCGGTGCGGCCGCTCAGCCTCGTCCCCGTCCTCGACCGGACCAGCCACAACGCCCTACTGTGGAAGCAGTTTATCGCGCGCTACCATTATCTCGGATACAAGCCGATGGCCGGTGCCCAGATGCGCTATACCGTGGTCGACCGCCACGGCGCCTCGCTCGCCATGATCGGCATGGCAGCAGCAGCCTGAAAGACCGCGCCGCGCGACCACGCCATCGGATGGAGCCCGGAGACCCGGGCGCGCAATCTCCATCTCGTGGTCAATCAGTCCCGTCTGCTTCTACTGCCCTGGATCGTCATCCCAAACCTCGGATCCCACATCCTGTCGATGCTGCGCCGACAACTGCCCGGCGACTGGACCCAACGCTATAATGTCGAGCCCGTCCTGATGGAAACATTCGTCGAAACACCGCGCTTTGCCGGCACCATCTACAAGGCCGCAAACTGGACCTGTATCGGCACCACCAGCGGACGCGGCCGCTACGACACAAAACATGAATGCGCCCTCACTAAAAAAACCATCTGGCTGCAGCCGCTACGCAGAGACTGGAAGCGCAGACTCAACGAATGATTGAAATCATCACCTGCTGAACGAACGCTTACCACAAAACTGGTCGTCGCGAAACCGACGACTGACGCTAACTCCTTGCTAACGCAAGACTCCTAATACGCTCTGCGAAAGTTGCACCCCGCCCCGTCTCCGGTGTGATTGCGGTTACCCAATACTATCGGGCATTTTCGTTCACTGTCGCCTCAATGGACTCATGGGCAAGCGAAATCTCTTGTCGAGCCCGTTCCATCCCCCTTGGATATTTCTCCTTATCAAAAAGGAAATTACGCCTTGAATCGGGTGATCTGCACGGGAGCGGAGGCGGCCGAATCCCCAAGTCTATCGCCTGATGCGACCGTAATCGGTAACAAGAACGTTGGCAAATGGCACTCATTCTCCCAAAGGCTCAGTTCATTGATTGGACATTGACTGACGTGCTACTATGCACTCATTGTGTCAGAAACGGTAGGTAGCAAGTAGAGTTGGCCTCAACATTTCTGCATTGCGGAAAATTACATGAGAAGGAATATTAGCAATGAATCGGAGTACAATTGCAGCCAGCGTGCTTGCTGCAGCCATGTCGATTTCCGTCACGGCCCAGGCCGATCCAATCATGATCGGCTATGCGCCCTCTACTTGGGATCCGTCGGATTTCCATGGAATGATGGGATCTGGGGTCGAGGCAGAGCTCGACAGGTCCGGAGCGGACTACGAGTTCTTCATTCGCGCACCTTCGAGCGAAGCCGCACAGGCCGAACAGCTGGGCATCGTCGAAGACTACATAGCACAAGGCGTCGACTACATCATCATTAACCCGATAGAGGTCAAAGTGCAGCGTGTAACATTTGAAAAGGTCCTCGAAGCCGGCATCACCCTGATCGTGGGCAACCATTCGACGCCGTTCCCCGAAGAATGGGGTTACCAGCCGACGATGCTCTCCGGTTATAGCCACAAGGATGCGGGCCTCGTTTTGGCCGATTATCTTGTTGAAAAGTACGGTGTAGGAACGAAGATTGCGATCATCCACGGTATCCCCGGGCAGATCACGAACGATCGTGCGCCCGAGGAATATCTGACCAGTATCGGCCTCGAGATTGTCTATAAGGATCACGCCGATTTCGATCGCATAAAAGCATATGACAAAATGGAACGCATCCTGACTGGCCATCCCGATACCGAGGTCGTCATCGCCGCATCCAGTTCGATGGCTGTTGGCGCTGTCGAAGCGACTTTGGCCAATGGTGTGGCGGGCGAATACGCGATCTATGGTGCCGGTGGGACGCTCGAAGAGCTGACCTATATCGAGCAGGGGCTGCTTACCGGTGCATGGATCCGCGATCCGGTTGCCATGGGTGAAGCGATAGGCAAGATGATCATGGCACATTCTGCCAATCCCGATGTCAAGATCGAACGGATCTTCAACTCGCCGATCCACCTCATCGACTCGGTCGAAAAGATCAACGAGTTCGTCAATCCGGTAATCTTCACTTCCAAGGGTTTGGATTTCCCGCGTCCGGTTGAGTAGGCGGCGACAAGCAGCATTGGCGGTGCACAAACCTGCGCCGCCAATGCCCAAATCGTTATCCGGAGGAGATGCTGTTGTTTTCTGGAACGCAGACCAGCGCAGATCGCCGAGCACCCCAAGCCGAAGCAGGCACCCCGGTGCTGGAAGCGCGAAACGTTCACAAGAATTTTGGCGGGGTCAAGGCGCTTGACGATGTCAGTTTTCATCTAAACAAAGGCGAAATTCTGGGCATCGTGGGTGACAATGGCGCGGGGAAATCCACCCTGATCAAAACCGTAACCGGAGCCTATCGAAAAACCAGCGGAGAGATCTTGCTGAACGGCAAGCCGGTCGAAGTTGAAAACACGCGCAAGGCGCGTGAACTGGGAATTGAGACGGTCTATCAGGCCTCGGGCCTGGTTGAGGTCATGGATGCCCCCTCAAACTTGTTCCTCGGGCGCGAGATGACCAGATCGAACTGGTTGGGCAACGCGCTGGGTTTCATAAACCGGCGAAAGATGCACATCGAAACAGTCGAACTTCTGAAGTCGCTCAATATCGAAGTGCGCAATCTGGCCGCACCGGTCCACAACCTATCTGGCGGCCAGCAGCAATCCGTTGCCGTCGGGCGCGCCGCCTATTGGCAGGGCAAGATTATCATCCTTGACGAACCGGCAAACAACATTGGCGTGGAACAGCAACGCGCCGTACTTGAACTGGTTGAGCGGGTTCGCGACACTCAAGGTGCGTCGTTCATTATTATTTCGCACAATATGGATCACATATTCAATCTTGCCGACCGCGTGATCGTAATGCGTAACGGACGCACAGTGGGCGATCTATGCATTGCCGACACCAGCCGCGCCGAAGTGGTTGGGCTCATTACTGGAGCAACGATAATATGAGCGATGCGAGTTCAGGCGATCTACTTTTGGCTGTTCGTACGCGACTAGACGCGGCACCAGAGTCCACGTTGCTGCTGTCGACGCTTTCCCTTCTGCTTCTGATGATACTGATTTTCGCCTTCACGGCCGATCAGTTCTTCACCCTTGCGGTACTGCGCAATGTGCTGACCCAAACGTCGATATACATAATTCTCGGTGTCGGGCTGACCATTGTCCTGACCTCCGGGGAAATCGACATTTCCATCGGGTCAATCATTGGCCTTGGGGCCATGGTCCTGGGCATTAGTGTGGTCAACATGGGTTTTCCGATCGGGATCGGGCTACTTGCAACGCTGCTCGTCGGCGTTCTTTGTGGCCTTATGAACGGTTTCCTGACGGCGATGGTTGGCGTGCCGTCGATAATCGTGACCCTCGGGGCCCTGACCTTTTTTCGCGGGTTGGCCTATCTGCTTGGTGGGGGCACCGCTATGGTCGGATTCCCGCCATTCCTGGTGTGGATCGGTTCGGGCACTGCGATCGGTGTTCCGGTGCCGGTCTGGCTGGCATTGATTGCGGTGATCTTCGGACAACTGTTCCTGAAATCCACGCGGACAGGTCAACACATTATCGCCGTTGGTGGCAATGCCGAAGCCGCTCGTCTTGCCGGAATCAACATAAGGTCCAATAAAATTCTTGCATTCGTCATCATGGGGGTGCTCAGCGCAGTGGCATCGATCATCATGGTGGCCCGTCTCGACGCCGCGCAATCAGTGATGGGCGCAGGGATCGAGTTGCAGGTTCTCGCAGCCGTTGTACTGGGCGGCACGTCGCTGTTTGGCGGCCGGGGCGTCATTCTTGGATCGGTGCTAGGCGCGCTGATCCTGACTATATTGCAAACAGGGCTATTGCTCTCCGGCGTGGTCCAGTTCTGGCAGCTGGTTGCGGTCGGAGCACTGTTGATTGTTGTGGTCGCGATACGCATTTCCTATGAGCCTTCAGAGGTCCAGTCATGATTGTCGCAGCGGACAAGGCCATCGAAGCTAAGCGCGGCAACATAGCAGACGTGCTTCGCGATCGGCTTGGCGGCCATTCTGATGTGGCCTCTGTCAGCACAACTGCGCTGATGCTGGTTGCTTTGATCCTGCTGTTCTATAGCGTCAACGAGCGTTTCATCAGCATGCGCAATATCGTCATCCTCGTAAACCAAAGCGCGTCCTATATAATTCTCGGTGTAGGGATGACACTGGTCATCACTATCAAGGGTATTGACCTCTCCATCGGGGCGATAGTGGCAGTTTGCGGGATGATGCTGGGCATTCTTCTGGTGAACAATGACTATCCTGTTTGGTTGGCTGTTTCGGCGGCCATAGCCATCGGTGCGGTTTGTGGTGCCGTAAACGGATTCTGCATCGCGAGCCTGCGCGTTCCGGCATTGGTGACAACATTGGGAACAATGGTTCTTTTTCGAGGCGTGGCCTATGTAGTTCTCGAGGACAATATTCTGTTCCGGTACCCTGAGCAGTTGTTGTGGATCGCTCGCGGCCGGATCTTTGGATTTGCGCCAGCGGTCTATATTGCAGCGATCGCTGTGATCTTCGGGTTCGTATTGCTGAACCATACGCGCTTTGGCAAGCACATCATCGCGGTCGGGGGGAACGCAGAGGCGGCGCGGCTCTCGGGAATCAACATCCGGCGTATCCAGTTTATGGTGTTTGCGCTTATGGGCGTAGCGAGCAGTCTTGCAGCGATCATCTGGGTTGCCCGGTTGAATTCTACCCAAGCGTCAGTAGCGCAGGGAATTGAATTTCATACGATCGCCCTTGTTGTTCTGGGTGGCACATCGTTGTTCGGTGGCAAGGGATTTATTGTGGGTTCGCTGCTGGGCGCCCTGATCCTGAGTGTACTGGAAAATGGTTTGGCAATCACAGGGATTTCGTCGTTCGTTCAACAGACTCTCCTTGGCCTGATCTTCATTTCAGTCGTTGCGTTGCGTACCTTGCAGGCGCGAGGCGCGAGCCAAGCTGATGAGCCTATGTGAGCTAGCGCTGCCCTTTAACCATCTTTCTCACAGAACGCATTGTCCTGTGAGAAAGATGGTTAAAGGGCAGCGCTAGGAGGCTGCGCCGTAGAAAGTTCTGCGGCCTTTTCTTGTGTCATCTGCTATACTATTTATCATCGGTGATTGTCTCCATATTGTTGATATTTTGCGAGGTTTTTGATGGGCACGAGGTTCCGTCCGTATTCTCCGAGCCAGATGCTGCTGCTTCCGCCGGATCTTAGTGAATGGCTTCCTGAGGGGCATCTGGCGTATCACGTCAGCGATCTTGTCGACGCCCTGGATCTGGGCGCGTTTTACGCGCCGTATGCGGGAGACGGACGTCGGAACTCGCCCTACGAGCCCGGGATGTTGGTGAAGGTTCTGGTGTATGCCTAGGGTGCACGTTCGCTATGGAGTAATTCGGATTGAGTAGCGGCAAGGAGTTATGCATTCCGGTCGGGCTCGTCAAGCTCTGATTTGGACCCCGTATGATTGGGTTTGCTTGATTGGAGTGTATTTTGGCGGATTCCCGGTCGGGAAGGAGGAGAGTGCCCACCACAAGATGTGGTATATGGTTGGAGAACATAACCAGCAACCAGGAGCACTCCTATGGAAGTATTGCAGTTTCCCGCGCGGCAGTCCAGCGGGTCCCCGGCGAAGGAGGGGTGGGTTCGCGGCGAGTTGTCCGGTGTCATGACGCTGGCCTTCGAGGCGATTGCGGATTCGATTCTGTCGCAGCCGCTGGAAGGCGGCGCGGAAGCCTGTGAGGGCCGGATCTCGGCGGCGCTTGCACAGGCGGGCTGCGGCGCGTTGCGGGTTGCGTTGGAGGCTGGCGACGCGGAAGCGGAGCAGCTGGTGCGTGGCGGCGAGGTATATCACCGTGGCGGAAGGCAACGGACGACGATGCTGAGTTCCTTCGGAGAAGTGGCGTATGAACGTCAGCGCTACCGGCGCCGCGGGCAGGATTCGATTGCACCTGCGGACGATCGCTTCGAGATCCTGTTCGGCTATTGGTCGCCGCTTGCTGCGCGGCGGGCCGGGCTGGTCCTGTCGATGGCGCCGGCGGGCCATTGCGAGGCGTTGTTCCGGGAGTTTGGCGGAATGCATCCGTCGGCGACGGCGCTGGGCAATCTGTCGAAGGGTTTGGGCCCGGTCCTGGAAGTGGTCGAGGAGGATGCGCTGGAAACGATCCGCGGACAGGAGGCCGTCCCGGTGGAAGCCCGGGCCCTGGCGATCTCGATTGACGGCGTGCATGTCGGGATGCGGAAGGAGAAGGTCGCGCGAGGGCAAGGGGTTGCATCGGTTCCGGCGGGTTTCCGGGAAGCGTCGTCGGGTACGGTGTCCCTGTTCGATGGGGACGGGGAGCGCCTGCGTACCGCGTATCACGGCCGCATGCCGGAAGCCGGCAAGGCCACGCTGAAGAGGGACGTGCTGGCGGAGGCGCAGCACTGGATGAACCTGCGACCGGACCTGGAGGTTGTCTTCATCGCCGACGGCGCGGCAGACAATTGGACTTGGTGCGAGGAAGTGTTTGGAGGCGCAACGCAGATTTTCGACTATTGGCATGCTGCACAGCATCTCCAGGACGCCTTGAAAAGCGCCTATGGCGAGGGCTCGCCACAGGCGCAGCGCCACTTCGAGAGGCTTCGCGAAGTCCTGAAGGAAGAGCAGAAGGGAACCGACAAGGTGCTCCGTTCGCTGCAGCGGCTGGCCCGCAAGCACCCGCAGCGAGGCACGATCCCACGCGTCCTGCGGTTCTTTCGCAAGCAACGGCACCGCATGCGATACGCCGAGTTCCAGCAACGCGGGCTCCCTATCGGGAGCGGCATCGTCGAGGCCGCAAACCGGGTGCTCATCACTCAGCGGCTCAAGTGCTCCGGCATGCGCTGGTCCGAGAACGGTACCGGACAGGCAATCCTGAGCCTGCGCGCCCTGTGGAAATCCGACCGCTATGGCGCTGCATGGAACCAGATCATGCGCGCCATGAAACCTGAGGCTTGCCAGTTCCGATCTCACGAACGGCGCAACATGTTGAATCTCGTGAACTGAGCGGATTTACTCCATACGGAATTTTCACCCGTGACAACGTCGGCCGGGCCGGCAAAAAATTCGAGACCACGCTACCGGTCGGAATCGGAGGCCGCGATCATGCCGGTCGACGAGCAAGTTTGCTTTGCGGGCGGCTATTGCACGGAGCTTGCTGCGGAGCAGGAAGTGTTTCTGATGAGCGCTCTCTCGCCACGGGACTGTGTGTCCCTGTACGGGAAGTTCGGGATTGAAGGGAGCCTCGGTGAGCAGCCTGCAGCGCGTGGAAGCCGATGCAGGCCGTCTCTGAAGCGGCTGCGCAGACAGCGCGCTTGTATCGGGGCGAGGATGAAATGGTCTGGCCAAAGATGGCGAATGGAAAGAGGCAAGGCCATCCTCGCCTTCCGGGCATTCGTCAAGTCCGGGCGCTTCGACACCGCCTGGACAGCCATGCTCGATCACCCAATGAAAGGCCCGCAGAAAATGATAACCGCTTCCCGAACCCACACAAAGCGGCGGCTTAATCGTGCTATGGGCGCAAGACTTGCAAAATGAAGAAACCAAGAAAATGCCCACCATACGAGATTCGCACCCATTCCAGCCACTCTCCCGGGCATCATCACGGCGGGGGTCATCGCGGGAATATTCGCGATTAACGAATTCCTCTTCACGTTGCTGATCTCTTCCACTTCGAACGCGTACACCATGTCCGTCGCCCTCGCGAACTTCGCCGGCGGATCCGACGGTGTCATCTACAATGCAATTGCGCTCGTGGCCTTCCTGGCATTCGTGCCCGTATTCCTTGTGGTCGTGGCGATCCAGAAGCACCTGTCGCGGGAACTGGCGATGGGCGCAGTCAGCCGGTAGGTAACGTACTCATGGCCCGCATCGAGCTCGTTGGAATACAGAAGCGCTGGCGAGATTTCTGGGGCGTCCGCGATGTCGACATCGACATCGCGGATGAGGAGCTGATTGTCTTTCTCGGCCCCTCGGGCAGCGACAAGACCACGACCATGCGGATGATCGCCGGCCTCGAGGAGCCCACCGCCGGCGAAATCCGCATGAACGGAGAGGTCATGAATGATGTGGATGCTCGCGACCGCGATGTGGCCATGGTGTTCCAGGGCTTCGCTCTCTATCCCAACATGACGGTCTTCGAGAACATCCGCTTTCCGCTCCGGATGCGCCAGGTCCCCACGGCGGAGCAGGACCAGCTGGTTCGGGATGCCGCGAAGCTGGTTGAGCTCGAAGAGTTTCTTGACCGGAAGCCTGGCGCGCTCTCGGGCGGTCAGCGGCAACGTGCGGCGCTGGCCCGGGCGATCGTCCGCCACCCGCAGGTGTTCCTGATGGACGAGCCTCTCTCCAATCTCGACGCACGGCTTCGCCAGGCGATGCGGGTGCAGATCAAGCACCTGCAGCGCCAGCTGAAGACAACCACGGTGTACGTAACCCACGACCAGATCGAGGCCATGACCCTCGCGGACCGAATCGTGATCATGGAGACTGGCGCCATCCAGCAGATCGGCACGCCGGACGAGATCTATTCGGATCCCGCCAACGCCTTCGTGGCCGGCTTCATCGGATCTCCGCCGATGAACCTGGTTTCGGGACACGTGCAGGAGGGAGTCTTCCGCACGCCCGGGATCGAAATCAGGGGGCTCGCCGGCACGGCGAGCAGCGGCGACATCACCTTGGGCATCCGCCCGGAAGACTCCAGGGTCGTGGCGGAAGGCGGAAACCTGCAGGGATCCGTTTTCGGCATCGAGCCGACGGGAGACATAACCTATCTCACGGTGCAGTGCGGCGACCGGCTCGTGGAAGTGAAGGCGGCGCGCGACTTCCGCTCGCCGCTCGGCGTTCCGGTGGCGGTTGGCTTTGACCCCGATCGACTGTACTTCTTCGACTCCGAATCCGGCGCGCGGCTGAGGTGACCCATGCGGTTTGACTACACCTCGATCGGCTTCTACACCTTCGACTGCCTTTGCCGCCCCGTGAACGAGATCCCGCCGGGCGGGAATACCTACTTTGTCGAGGATTTCACGCTTGCCGTCTCGGGCGCCGCGGGCAGCGCCGCAATCGTGGCCGCCAAGCATGGACTCCGTGTGCAGGCCGTGGGTGGGGTCGGGGCGGACGACATGGGCAAATGGGTCCTCTCCAAACTCCGGTCCTTCCACGTCGATGTCGAGAACATGGAGATTTGCGAGGACTACGCAACATCCTCGTCGATCGTGACGACACGGCCCGACGGCGCGCGACCCGCGCTGCACAAGCTCGGGGCAACGGCGGGTTTCTATGTGACCGACGAACGGATCGACCGTGTGCTGGACACGAATATCCTCCATGTCGGCGGCGTCGGGCTCATGGACCGAATGGACAAGGGTCGGACGGCGGAGGTGATGGCCGAAGCCAAGGCGAGGGGCTGCGCGACAACTCTTGACGTGTTTGCCGTTACTCCGGAGGACCTGCCGCTCGTGGCCCCGCTCCTTCCCCACACGGACTACTTCATGCCATCGGAAGAGGAGGCCACGGCGCTCTCCGGCCTCACGGATTTCGAGGACATCGCGAACTTTCTGCTCGACCGGGGTGTCGGGGCCGTCATCATGACGCTCGGGGCGCAGGGCGCGATGTACCGCGGCCGCAATGGCACCCGAATCGATCTTCCGGCCTTTGACATCGGCGTAGTCTGCACGTGCGGCTGTGGCGATTGCTTCAATGCCGGCTTCGCGACGGGTCTGCATCTCGGACGCTCGATGGCGGACTGCGTCCGTTTCGGACAGGCTGCCGCAGCCCAGAACGCGATGGGGCTGGGGTCGCAGGCTGTCGTGTCGAACCTTGAGGGTACGATCCGGTTCATGGAGAATACGCCCATGAAAGACTGCGGGGCAGCCTGACCAGACACGGAGGGGGAACCATGGAACGCGTGGGAGACCGATGGATCATGCCGACGCCGTCGATGCCGCTTCGAGATGCGCTCA
The DNA here is from genome assembly GCA_965222665.1 of Rhodobacterales bacterium. GTDB lineage: Bacteria > Pseudomonadota > Alphaproteobacteria > Rhodobacterales > CAZPXZ01 > CAZPXZ01. The sequence goes on along the minus strand of CBDCUM010000012.1, from coordinate 46,918 downwards.
GGGCGGTTCGAACCGCCCGGGCGGTGTCGCTCCAGATGCTGCGGCCGGCGGAGCGTGGTGTCCCCTTCCCGCTACGCGTCATGGCGGAGGGTGCCCGCGTGGCGGCGGACCGGGCATCCTCCCTGGCCATCGGACCGTTCCCGCCAAGCCCGAAAGCGATGGCCGCCGCCGCATCCGTGTTGCGCGGCGCCCCGCTGGACCGTGCCGCCCGAAAGGCGTTCGTACGGGTGTTCGCGCTTGGGCTCGAGAGATGCCTCGCGGAGATTCCAGGCAAGTCCATGCTGGTCAGCGAGACCGTCGCTGCCGCTTCGCTCGCTCCTCTCCTGCGGGGTGCGGACCGGCCGTTGCCCACGGAAGCACGCGCTGCAGAGCTTGCGATCTCCTTTTCCCGATCGCATGTGGCCGGACGAATTCCAGGGACCGGTCTTGCGCTTTCTCACGAGCAACGGGCATCGGTTGACGTGGCGGTGGTGGCGACCCTCCTCTGGCTGATCACGGAGCGTCCCGCGGATGCCGGCGAGGAAGGGGATACCCTCCGGCTATGCGCAGGAATCGTGACCGCGCTCAGGGCCGAGGTCGCGGCCGCGTTCGACAAGCCGTCCGAGCTGGCGCGCAAGCTCGCGGCACTGGCGGCGATGATTTCCGGCAACTCCAGCGAAGCCGCGGCACTGAAGAGGGGCGGAGCCAGGTTGCCGGTTCGAAAGGCCATCCGGAGCCTTCGGTGGTTCTTTCCGGCCTTTGAACAGCAGCTTGCGCAGGTCTCCGCGGAAACCGGCATCCGGTACTCGCTGGACCGGAGCCGCCTGGCGGCAGCCTTCGTGGAATGGAGCGGCGCGTTCGAAGACCAGAAGCCCCGCTCCGAAGCGGACCGCCTGCCGTATGTCGGCTTTGCCGCCGGGCTCATGCTGCGCGCACTGGTCCGGGCGGAACCTGCCCTAGCAGCAAGGCCGGCAGCGCACCGGGAAGCGAAGACGCCCGCAGAAATCTGGCCGGAGGGCTATCTGTACGTTGCGTTCTGCCTGCGCATCCGCGCTCTCGTCCTGGAGCAGGATTTCGACTGCGAGCCATCACCGGGACCGGCTTACTCCGACCCCGAAGCCTGGTGGTCCTTCCGGGAAAACACGGGCGAGGATCCGTCCCTCGCAATCGCGTTTCTGGAACTCTTCGCCGGCGAGAATCCCTCCTGGACCATGCCGGACTCGTTCCGGCCCACGCCCGGCCGCCGCCCCGGCACGCCGGAACGCGACAAACCGAGAGGCCCGGTCGCGAGCGATTGAGTCGGCAGCCTCGCCATTCTCCACACGACAGGCGCCGGCGCGATGGAGTCTCTTCCAGCCTGGCGTCCATGCCGGGACCCCGCGACACCGCGGCGTTCGCGGAGGGTCGCTTCAGGTCCACGCATTGCGGCGCACGGACGTCCGGATGCGCCTCCGCGTCCCCCGGGTGTTATAAAGCGGAGCGTCCGACAGTACGACCAACCAACAACAGGAGGATACTTCGAGGTTCAATGATTTCCGCAGGACCGTCACAGCCGGTCTTGCAGCCGCCGCCACGGCGCTCGTTCTGGGAGCAAGCGCCAGCGCCCAAAACGCCTCGACCTAGGATGCGATCCAGGAGAGCGGCACGCTGCGGGTCGGAGCAACCCAGGCACCGCCCTGGTATTTCAAGGACCCCGCAACCGGCGAGTGGTCCGGACTCGGCATCTCCGTGGGCTCGGCAATGGCCGAGACATTGGATGTCGAACTGGAGCCCGTTGAGGTGACGTGGGGCACAGCCATATCGGCGTTGCAGGCCAACCAGATCGACATCATGTTCGTTCTGGACGCGACCCCCACCCGCGCATTGGCGGTAGACTTTCCGTCGGCGCCGCTCCTCTACTATGCGCTGGCTGTTCTGGCCGACGATGACCTGACCATCGAGAATTGGGCGGACCTCAACAACTCCGACATCACGCTTGCAGTGACGCAAGGCACGACGATGGAAGTCTATGTCACCAAACGACTCACGGAGGCCACCATTTTGCGCTTCCCGACCAACGGCGAATCCGTGGCCGCGTTCCAGTCCGGCCGCGCCAATGCCGTGTCGTTGTTCCACCCGCCGCTCATCGCCATGCGCCAGAAGATCGGACGCGGCCAGATCGTGCTTCCGAAGCCGATCCGGCAGTCCACCTCGTCCGCCGCCGTCCGACGCGATGCCGACAACCGGTTCCGCGACTGGGTCAGCCTTGCGATCTCGTACTACTACCACACGGGTCAGACCCAGGTTTGGTACGAGGAGTTCCTGAGCGAGTTCGGCGTCGACCCCGATACGGTCCCGCCCATCCGCCGGGAAGAGTGGTAACCCACTAGAGTTCCGGGCGGGCGTCCTCGCCCGCCCGGCCGCCGGAGCGCCAGAGGCTTTCCCATGGGATACGAATGGGATTTCTCCATCGTTTTCCGCGATTTTGACCTGCTGCTGCTTGGCCTTGTCAACACGCTGAAAGTGACCGGCATCGCGCTGGCCATTGGCATTCCGCTCGGCCTCATCCTCGCCCTCGCCCGCCTCTACGGCGTCTGGATTGTCCGGGCGCCCGTCGGGCTCCTCATCGAATTCCTCCGCACAACGCCGCCGATCGCGCAACTCTTCTGGTTCTTCTTCGCGCTGCCGCTCCTGATCGACGTCAGAATGGAGCCGTTCCACGCTGCGATCCTCACTTTCTCGCTTCAGTCCTCCGCGTTCTTCGCCGAAGTCTTCCGTGGTGGCGTCCAGTCCATCGAGTCGGGCCAGTGGGAGGCCTCCAAGGCGCTCGGAATGAACCGCCGCGAGATGCTGCGCCGGGTCATCCTGCCGCAGGCCGTCAAGCGCATGCTCCCGGCATTCCTGGAGCGCTCCATCGAACTGATGAAGACCACAACGCTTGTCGGCACGATCGCCTACGCCGACCTGCTCTACCAGGCCAATGACATTGCCCAGAGGACGTATCGGACCATCGAGGTCCTGTCCATCGCGGCGATGCTTTACTTCATCGTGATCCTTGCCTGCTCGATCGCCGCGCGAAGAGTGGAGAAGTACCTCGCCAGAAGCGGCGAGACTATCGTGAACTGAGCGGGGCTGGACATGCAGTACAATTGGGATTTTGCCTCGGTGCTCACCAATCGGGCACTGCTGCTCATGGGGCTTCAGAACACCCTGATCCTCGGCGTCACCTGTCTCTCGCTCGGATTGTTCTTCGGCCTCTTCGTGGGCGCCGCGCGCTATTCGGGAAAACCGATCTTCTACTATCCGGCGACTGCCTTCGTGGAATTCTTCCGCAATACGCCGGTCCTGGTGCAGATCATCTGGTTCTTCCTGGCGTTCCCGATCATCGCGCCATTCCAGATAAACGCGTTTACCGCTGCCACCCTTGGACTAACGCTGAATACGGTGGCGTTCTCCTCCGAGATCTACCGGGCTGGGCTGCAGTCAATCCACAGGGGACAATGGGAGGCCGGAAAGGCGATCGGTATGGACTACTGGCAGCAGATGCGCAGGATAATCCTGCCGCAAGCCGTCCGCCGAATGCTGCCGGCCTTCATGAATCGCGCCGTGGAACTCTTCAAGATGACCTCCCTCGCCTCGGTCATCGCCTATGGTGAACTGATGCACCAGGCCAAGACCGTGTCAACCCTCTCGTTCAATCCGATCGAGATGTACACCTCCGTTGCGCTGATCTTCTTCGCGGTTCTCTACCCCGTAACCATCCTGGTGCGGCGGTTCGAAATCCGCCAGCATTCAGGAGCGTGAATCATGTCCGAAGTTCTCCGAATTGAAGGCCTCCACAAGTACTTTGGGCAGCTTGAAGTGCTGAAGGGGATCGACCTGTCCGTTCAGAAGGGAGAGGTCATCGTGGTTCTGGGTGTTTCGGGGTCCGGGAAATCCACCATGCTTCGCTGCGTGAATTTCATGGAAATCCCGAGTTCGGGCAGGATCTATCTGGATGGCGAACTGGTCGGCAGGGAGCGCGGCGACCACATGGAGTACACCGAGAAAGAGCTGACGAGGCTCCGCGCGCGGGTCGGCATGGTGTTCCAGCACTTCAACCTGTTCCCGCACATGACGGCGATCGGGAATGTCATGGAGGGCCCCCGCACGGTACTGCGCTGCGACGCGAAGGAGTGCCGGCGGCGCGGCGAGATGTATCTCGAAAAGGTGGGTCTGGGCTGGAAGGCGGACGCGTATCCCTCGCACCTGTCTGGTGGGCAGCAGCAGCGCGTGGCCATTGCCCGGGCGCTGGCGATGGAGCCGCAGATCATGCTCTTCGATGAAACGACCTCTGCCCTGGATCCCGAGCTCGTGGGCGAGGTACTGGAGACGATGCGGGAACTGGCCGAGGACGGCATGACGATGCTCATCGTGACACATGAACTGGGCTTCGCCTACACCGTAGCCGACAAGGTGCTGTTCCTTTCGAATGGCCAGATCCTCGAACAGGGGACGCCAGCAGAAGTGCTGACCTACCCCAGGAAGGAACACCACCAAGACCTTCCTCCGCGGGCATAACACGTTCCGCCTGCCGGAACCCCAGATCGACTGAACCGGAGGCGGAACATGGCAAGCCGCACGACCCACGACGCCGAGGACGACCCGCGGAACCGTGACATCCTTGTCTACGTGAACGGGGAGCTTCTTCCACGCGACGATGCCAAGATATCCGTCTACGACTCCGGATTCCTGCTGGGCGACGGCATGTGGGAGGGGCTCAGGCTCCATAACGGCAAATGGGCATTCTTCGACGAGCACATGGATCGCTTCTTCAATGCCTGCAAGACGGTTTCGCTTGATGTCGGGATGGACGGGAAAGGGATTCTCGACGCGCTGAACCAGACCGCCAGGGCGAACGGGATGACCCATGACGTGCATTGCCGGCTGATGCTGACCCGGGGGATCAAGGACCGGCCGTTCCAGCACCCCGGCCTGAGCCGCTCGGGCCCTACGCTCGTGATCATCATGGAGCACTCGAGACCGGCCGAAATGGTGCAAGACAAGGGTATCCGGCTGGCCACCGTGCCACAGGTCCGGGGCCTGCCGACGAGCCAGGACGCCAAGCTCAACAGTCATTCAAAGCTGAACTGCATCATCGCCTGCCTGCAGGCCGAGGCAGCCGGGGCGGACGAAGCGCTGATGCTCGACCCGCATGGTTTCGTGAACACCACCAATGCCTGCAACTTTTTCATCGTGCGCCGGGGTGAAGTCTGGACATCCACGGGCGACTACTGCATGAACGGCGTGACCCGGCAGAATGTCATCGATGTCTGCCGGACGGCCGACATCCCGGTCTTCGAGAAGAATTACTCCCTCTACGAGGCCTACGGCGCCGACGAAGCGTTCCTGACCGGAACATTTGGGGCACAGACGCCGGTGGCCGAGATCGACCGCAAGCCAATTGGCACAGGACAACGGCCTGTCACTGCCCGAATTCAGCAGCTATACCGGAGACTTGTCGCGCGGAATACTGGCGGTTCCGCTTGAGCGCTCTGCAGACACTCGCGCCTGTGGCCCGGCACTGCGCAGTTGCCTGTCTTTCGATCCCTACCCTTCGTGGCAGGCAATCGACATCTGACACGTCTCCTTCGCCTGTTTCACCCTCTGAACTCCAAACTGCCTTTCTCGATAAATTCGTTCCTGGAAGCGGCTACGCACAGTTCGAACGCAAATGCCCGAATAGATTCCCGATTGCCAAATGGCGTCGTGTCAATCTCGGCATGAAAGGCATTCGCTTCATTCTCTGCCGGCGTTGAAAACACCGGTTGTCGCAAGTCCGATACCAGGATTTGCGCCCATCCAACAAATTTACTGCTTCTCTTCGTTGCGGAAAGTTCGCACAACGGGAGGAGGCAGCTCAACACACTATCCTGCGCCTTCCTGACACCAAGCCTGTCAACAGACAAACCTCCGAACGAGGTACGCTGCGCCATGCGATCGTCCAGGAATAGGTCAATTCTGTAGCGCAACAGTACCGTTCCCTCGGGTTGGAATACACGGCCTCCGAATGAGCGCCGAACAAGTATCTCCTTCGGGCTAACTTCCTTCGGAGGATTCCAAAGCCTACTGCCCGCCTTCACAAACCAATTCCTCCAGGTAGCGCACAACACTCTCCTTCGCTCCGCTCGACAACTCAAACCGCTTATCGTCCAAGACATTGCCCAAGAACGAGAGAACTTGCACGCATTCCCTAGACACCGCGCAAGTAATTCTCTCCTCACCCCGGAAGTAGTCAGCTATCCAGGAACCAAGAACATCCTTATAGTTTTCAGTCGACGCAAATTGCCTGGCTTCAAGGATCTCAGCCATGATCACAAAGAATTCCATGGCCGTCGCATATGCACCGTACTCATCAAGTTCCTTCTGAATTCGGGGAAGACGATCAATCCATGCAATTGACGTCCAGAAGTTGAATTCCGCACGGCGGTCGACATTGTACAAATTGCTCATCTGCACGCAAATGAATGGTAGCTCACTCATCGGGTTGCTAGCCTCTCTCTCTCCTCTCCCGCCCGAAATCGCTCCCCTGATGTGTCCGATATCAAGGGCGAGGACCACGTCTTGCGACGGGGCGCTATTCGCTTGCAATGCCCTGCTATTCAAAATGCCTGCAAATGCCTGGGCGCAGTCCCTCAACAGCTTCGACCATACAACCTGGTACGAATCTGCCTCCCTCTCGTTCATCGCCGAAATCAGGTATTCCTCTCGTGGACCCCAATATTCCGCATAGGAGGTAGCGCTCGAAAGCAACTCGGATCCGTCACCGTCTACTCCAAAGTAATCGAGAGAAGTAAGCGGTGCCGTCGAAAATTTCTCCCGATACAGAATTGTGGTTTCAAGTTCCACCATCATGAGACCTCCCTCCTATCACACATTCTGTCATTGAGAGTTGGAGTTGCATGAGCATCAAAGTTCAGAGTGGTGTCCAATTTGAAAGAAATCGGAAACACTATTGGTTCGCTCAATACCGGCTATAGAAACCGTGCCTTTAGGGTCAGGAGGAGAGAGGCATGCATCGTACCGACAAGCAACCGTCCAAGTTCAAATAGGTCGTCGGCAGTTCGCCATTGATGGGTGCGATTCTCGCATGGCGGGCATTTTCGTGGATTTGTCAATTTACAAGTTTTGCGCCCATAGCACGATCAAGCCGCCGCTTTGTGTGAGTTTGGGAAGCGGTTGTCATTTTCTGCGGGCGTTTGCTTGTGGTGATCGAGTATGGCAGTCCAGGCGGCGTCGAAGCGCCCGGACTTGACGAGCGCTCGGAAGGCGAGGACGGCCTTGCCTCCCTCCATTCCCCAGCGCTGGCCGGACCTTTTCATCCTGGCTCCGACCAGCGTCTTGCATGCGCTTTCCGTCACGCCGGACCCGATCGGGACGTTCATGGCCTGATGTTTCGCATAGTTCATGCGGTTCCGGTGATTGCGGAAGTAGTTCAACTCGCTCTCCAGTCCGGCATCCAGCCTGCCACTGGCGGTCCAGTAGTATCGCAAGGACCGGATCACCTTTTCGGCTCCCTCTGGATCGTCCCGGAGGATCTTCCGGTATCCTTGGAACCATGTGCTGCGGGTGGTGCTGTCGTGGGGGAAGATGTGCTCGGCGGCCGCGGCGAGGTGTTGCGCTGCATGCCAGAAATCGATCAGTTGGAACGCCTCTGGAACCAGGGCGGACAAGAAGCGCCAATTGTCTGCGGCCGCGTCTGCGACGGCAACAAGCCGCAAATCGGGCCGGAGCCTGGTGGCATGCACAAGTTCCTCCTCCAGCCGCTGCTTGAGGGTTGCCTTGCGGGGTTCGGGCATTTCGCCAAAATACACGGTGTGCAAGCGGACGCCCTGAGCATCGTAATAGGAGATCGTCCCGACGGACGCCTCTTTCCAAATCATTGGCCTGACACCACCTTTCCCATCCAGGAACATGGGAAGCATGGTCCCGTCGAGGGAGATGCAGACGCTCACCGCCTGCGCCGGGATCGCCTCGCCCGCGCGCATCGCCACAAGCGCGTCGTCCGCGCAGCCGCTCCAGAGACGGCCTGCATCGGCCGTCAGGCGCTGCAGGCTGCTCACTGAGGCTCCATCGATCCCGAACCTCCCGTACAGGGACACACAGTCCCGTGGCGAGAGAGCGCTCATCAGAAACACGCCCTGCTCCGCAGCCCGCTCCGTGAAATAGCCGCCCGCAAAGCAAACCTGCTCGTCGACCGGCATGATCGCGGCCCCGGATTCCGACCGGTAGCGGGGTCTCGAATACTCCACCGGCCCGGCCGACGTCATCACCCTGCGAGGCGTCGAGTGTACCCGACGATGCCGCCTCCCGCCACGAAACACATGCCGCGCCCCTTCATCCAAAGACTCGATGCCCGCTTTCAGAACTGCGCGCACGCAGGCCTGCGATGCCGTCATCACTTGACGTTCAAACGCCGAAAACGCCGCCCCCAATGTGCCGGAGGAAAGCAGTTGGAACGCCGCCTCCGCAAACTCCCGCCCAATCGCGTCGCAAAGCGAACGGCAGGCTTCCATCTCCTCGGCCGGCTGCACACCCCTGCAAAGCTGGTCCGCAACAACACAGGGATCAAAATCAAAAACGACTTCCACCTCGGAATGGGTTAGCATGGTCATTGGAGTGCTCCTGATCTGGATGTTTCAATACTTTCAGAATACCACTGCATGTGGTCGGGGGCACTCCCCTCTTCCTCAACATCGCGCGTTCCCGTACAAATTATTGCCCGTCAGCGACGGATTGTCACAAACTTCCCCATCCCGCTCGAACCTCGGATCGTAACTCATTGTCATTGCTGAACGCACTTCCGCCATGACAGAAACGCACCCCCATTGATCGTGCGATCTCCAGAGAATAGCACATCATGTCTTCCGGAGGATAGTCAAGCTGCGGTGCCGGCGTACCAATTCACAGGCAACATTGTCACGTACTCGGCGCGATGGCGAGAAAGTATCGGTTTCCATTCATACTTTCCCCGACGGGAGTGTCAGCCGCGGGGAACGAGTGCCAGCAGATCGAGCCCGAGTTGCCGGAACACGTCGATGTGGTCGACCATCACCCAGTTCTCGCTCAGCTTTCCATTCTTGACAAGCCAGAAGTCGGAGAAGCGCATTCGCATCCGCTTGCCAGTAGCAGGAAAGCCCAGATACGGCCCGCTATGCGTACCGGTCAGGTAACCGGTGGCCGCAGCCCAGGTGTCGTCCGCGAACTCGATGTCATTCTTCGCGTGGTAGTCGGGAAACGCGGTGTAGAAGGGGATCATCACGTCGCGCTTGAAGGCCTCGAGCCCGTGGATGTCGCCAAAGCCGGGCGGACCGTGCCAGATCATGTCCTGATGCCAGTAGCGGTCGTGCGCATCCAGGTCCTTGTTGTTCAGCGCATCGTACATGTCCTGGACCAGCTTGATGTTTTCCCTCGCTCCCATGGTTGCTACCCCTTTGTTGCACCGGCGGTCATGCCGGCGACGATCTGTTTCTGGAAAATGTAGACAAGGACGATGATCGGAATGGTGACCGAAACGGCTCCCGCGATCCCGTGCATCAGCCGCGCGACGCTCTGGTTCTGCCCCATGTAGTTGCCAAGGGCCGCGGTCATAGTCGCCATGTCGCCGTTCATGAGCTGGCTGGAGATGATGAAATCGTTGTAGGCAAGAAGGAAGCTGAACAGCCCGGCGGTTACGACACCGGGCCACATCACCGGGATGATCACCCGGCGGAACGCGCCCCACCGCGAACAGCCGTCCACCATCGCCGCCTCGTCGAGATCCGTAGGAATGGACATGAAGAACGCCCGCAGCATCCAGATTGTGAAGGGCTGATTCACTGCCACCAGAACGATGATCAGCGTCTCGTAGCGGCTCCAGATTCCGAGTCCGTAGAACGCGGGCCGGTAGGCGGTCAGAAGCACCACGTGAGGCATCGCCCGGAAGACCAGCGCCGCGATCAGCAGCCAGAAGCCGAGCGAGCCCCGGTATCGAGCCAGGGCATAGCCTGCGAGGCAGCCGATGGTGAGCGATACCGCCACGGTGGCGGCCGTCACGATTCCCGTATTGACCGCGAATTGCCAGAACTCGTCCTCGACCCAGACATGCCGGAAGTTCCGGAACGTGAACTCGGCAAACAACTTCGGAGGTGTTGAGAATGCATCGACCGGCTTGCGAAAGGCAATCAGGAACATCCAGAAAAACGGGAACATCGCGATCAGGATCCAGACCGACATGCTGCCCGTGAAGACGGCACGCGTGACCGGCGAGAGAGGCCGCTTCATCGGGGTGCCCCATGCTCCCGGTAGGTGCGGACCAGGACCGGAATCAGCAGGATGGTGATGCCCGCGACCGTGAGGATGGAGTAGGCCGCGGCCTTGTGGATATTGTCCTCGAAAGACAGCGTGTAGTAGGTCAAGTACTGCACGGAGTTGGCAAAAACGTTCGAGCCGAACACCAGAATCGGCTCAAACACGCGGTAGCTGTCCATCATGTGGATCAGTGTGATAACCGCGAGGAGCGGCGACAGGTGCGGGATGACCACGTAGCGGAGCCGCTGCCACGCGTTCGCCCCGTCGAGAATTGCCGATTCCAGGGGCTCCTGGGGGACCGTCTGCAGTCCGGCGAAAAGAATGATGAACGCGAAGGGCGTGGCGAACCAGGTGCCATAGGCGATCAACACCGCCCGGATGGTGATCTGGTCGGCCAGAAAGTAGAACCGACCGACGCCGAGGGTCTGCAGGATCGCGGGAATTACCGCGCCATCGAGGAACAGCCAGTAAATGGCGAGCGACGAGACCACCGGAGTCACGATCATGGGCAGGATCGATACGAAGATCACCGTTCCCCGGAGGCTGCTCCAGACGCGGTCGACCCCAAGCGCCAGGGCGAGACCGAATACCAGGACCAGCGGCGTGGTGACGAAGGTGTAGAGAAGCGTGAATTCGAGCGCCGACCAGAAGTCCACGTCGCTGACTTCCTTGTAGAGATGATCCATAAAATCCCGGATGGAGGACACCGGCGCTGCGCCGGCAATTATCTCCCGCAGCCCGCCGATCTGGACAGCGTTCCGCAGGTTTCGCCCGCCGACGAACTCCCAGACGCGGATGGTCTTGCCCTCCTCGTCGAATACCGGCTGGGGTACAACGCTCGTTACTTCCCGCTTCAACCCGCCAAAAAGCGGAACCTCCGTGACAACCTCGGCGAGCTCCGTCTTCACGTGGGACTGGTGCAGGGCAAGATACGCGACCCCGACGAGCGGCAGCGCGATCAGCAGCAGCATCGAAATCATCGACGGCGCGACGAACAGCAGAAACGCCCTGCGTTTCATGAAAACTCCAAGCCCGAGTCGAGGCAGGATGCCGCCCCCTCTGAAGGGGGCGGCGGATATGGTCTATTCGGTCAGGAAGCCCTGCTCGATGGCCGCCGCGCGGTAGGCTGCCGCGGCATCGGCCAGCGATTGCGCCGCGCCTTCCTTGCCGACAATGAAGTCCGCGATGTTTTCGCCCAGCGCGCTGTGGGCGAGCGAAGCCTGCGGGTTCATCGGGTAAGGCGGCGCACCACCCATGACGGTCTCCGTGATCGCGTTCGTGTATTGGGTCGGAACGTAGTTCGACCGGATCCAGAGGGTCGTGTCATTGTTGTTGGCCACCGTCTCTGCAGCCAGTCCGTGCATGATGACCTGGAAGGTCAGATCGGGATCGCCATCCAGGTTTCTCGGGATCACATACCCGTCCCACCAGAAGGTCGAAGCAGGCGGGCCGCCTCCCATCATCGCGGGAGCGGGGGCAAAGCCCATCTTTCCGATCACCGTGCTCTCGTCCGGATTGTCCATGGTCGGCGCCTGGTCTCCCCAGAGAATTGCCATCACCACGTCGCCCTGCTGCAGCTGCCGCTTCACGTCGCCGAAGTCCATCGACATCGAGTTTGGCGACATGTACTGGAACAGCGCCCCGAGCTGCTCCAGCGCCTCGACGGCCTCGGGAGTCTGGAAGTCCGCCTGCGATGTCGCCGGATCAAATAGTTGCCCGCCATTGCCGAGGAGCATGTTCACATACTCGTTGGCAAGCTCCCAGCTGTTGCCGAATGCCGCACCATAGGGATGCTCGAAGCCGGCTGCCTTGAGCTTGGCGGCAACGTCCAGTAACTCGTCGTAGGTCGTCGGAACCGCAATCCCGTGCTCCTCGAAGACATCCGTGCGATAGAACAAGTGCTGCGCGTTCACCATGAATGCGATCGCCATGATGTCCTCACCGAACCGGATCAGCATCTGGTCTTCGATGTTGTACCGGTCGCGGTGTTTCTCGACGAGGTCGTTGAGCGGCATCAGCTGCCCGCGCGCCTGCAGCAAGGTGATGGAACTGTTCGCGACAGCTGCTGCATCGAACGGCGACGACTCCGCGGCAAAGGCCTGCTCGGTCTCGGGCCGGTGCTCCGTTGTCAGCTTGTAGTCCACCGTAACGCTGTCGCTGTTGCACTCCTTCATGGTGTTCGCCAGCAATTCAAGGGTCTCGAAGAAATTCGAGATCACATTGACTTCGCCGGCACCTTCGATCTTGCAATCCGCCCAGGCCCCGGTGGGCAGGGAAGCTACAGCCGCGGCGGCCAGTACGTATCTTAGTTTCATCAACTCTCTCCCTCCTGAAAACTTCCGCATGGTGCGGTTTGAGGTGAGCCGGAACTATCCAAGAAGCTGCATGAGTATTCCGAACTCGTTGAACACGGTCCACTCCTTCTGGACCTTGCCGTTCTCGATCAGCCACTGGGTGATGCCCCAGATATGGGTCTCCCTGCCGGTCGGCTCTCCGTAGGGGCCGTTGCCCCGATGGGATCCGACCGCGCCCCAGCGGATCGAGACGAGATAACCGTCGCGCGGATTGCCCATCCAGTAGAGATCCTCGACGCTGACGGCAATATTGGGAAACATCGCGATCATCGACATGACATGGCTGCGCAGCTGGCCAACCCCGCGATACACGCGACCGGTCGAGCCTTCGAACACGACGGAAGGCGCATAGAGCCGGTCCATCGCGCTGAAATTCCGCCGGTTCCAGATGGTGTCGAATGCCGCGTGAACGAATTTGCGGATATCATCCGCAGAATCCGGGATCGGGTGAAGCGGCGGCTTGTTCTGGCCTGCCATCCGGCGCGGTTCCCCAGCGGCGAAATTCGGCGCGAAAGGACCGTCAACCCGGTCCGCAACCGCGCGCCGTGCCATCTCGGGCACATCGAATCCAAGCTGCCGAAGCATTCCGGCCGAGTCATAGGCGACGTGCTCGTCATAGATCTCGTTGTTTCGGGAAACGCAATTCGCAATGCACAGGAGTCGCACCGGGCGCCCGGTCGGTGCGCCGAAGCGGCTGTAGCCGGTATTGGTGCCCAGGATCATCGTCCGGTGAGACGTGTGGAAACTTGCCTCCTCGTCTCCCGCCCAAATCACCTCGTCAGCAACCAGGCGGATATCGGGAAACGCATTGTTCGTGTGCACCGTGTCCGCCACGATCTTATCACGCCCGTACTGCAGCCCGACATCGTCCCATACCCGGCAGTCATGGCTGTATGTGTCGTAGATGTATCCGATGTCCTTCTCTTCCCATATCCTATGGGTGATGCGCACGATGTAATCGACAATATTCCGGTACTGCTCTTCGAATCCCTTCATCGGCTGCTGTTCGAGATGGTCGGGCGCGGAAGCGAGGAATTCGTCCGTACCCCCGCGGCGATAGGTTTCCAGGGATACCCGGAAGTCGCGCGGCATATGCGAGTTCGCCAGGGGATCGAACCGCAGATGCGTCGCGTCGGGCCGCCGCTGAACCCGCTCAGCCTCTTCGCCTGCCCTGCCCGGCACCTCCGCCAGCGTCCCCTTCGTTCCCGCCATTTGACCCGCTCCGATTCGGCTACGCCTGCATACGCTTGCAGCGTATGGCGACACTTGCGCCGCCGCAACACCGCGCGCCGCCTCCTGAAAGTCGGTCCCGGCTTCTTCTGCACGCCTTGCGCCAAGGCGCCACTCGAATCGGCCAAGGACCGGATGCACCCATATGGACGCTGAACGCGGGTAGCGGAACCTGAAGGTCAGCGTGTGCTTTGCGAGGGACTTGCAAAAGTCGAGCGCGCAAGAAGCGAGCCTGAATCTTACGGTTCTGCTTTCTGGAGCCGCCCTCCGTACAGCCATTGTCCAGAGCCGTCCAAATTCGTCCGTTAATGCCTTGTGCGCACTTGTGTTGTCCCCATTGCCCTACCCGCTGCTATCTGCTAGTATCCATCCCGATACGACATCAGATGGTCCGCTAAATGGTCCACTGGATAGCAAGGGAATACCGACATGGCGAAATTGACTGACACTAGATGCCGGACGTTGAAAGCGCCCGGCGAATACTGCGATTCCGGTTGCACTGGATTGATACTGCGCGTCACTCCGGCTCTGACGAAATCTTGGATGTTTCGGGCCGTCATTGGCGGCAAGCGCCGGAAATTGGGGCTTGGCGCATACCCGGCCGTTTCGTTGCAGGAAGCCCGGAAGCGGGCCGAAGTCAACCGGGAACAGATTGCTTCCGGGCTTGATCCCATGGCCGAAAAGCGGAAGGCGGAAGCCATGGCCGCAATCCCGACATTCGCCGAAGCTTCCGCGAAGGCGGTTGACGTTCGTTTCTCTGACTGGCAGTCGAATGCCCATGCCATCGAGTGGATGGGATCATTGCAGCGCCATGCTTTCCCGAAGCTTGGCACCATGACCGTTGACACGATTCAGGCTTCGGATGTCTTGTCGGCTTTGCTGCCGATATGGGACGAAATTCCCGTCACCGCTGCGCATGTTCGCAACCGGATTTCGGCCGTCATGGCATGGTCGGTTTCCCATGGCTTCCGCGACATCAACCCATGTCTGAATCTGGCCGGAGCGCTGCCGACTCAGAAACGCGCTCCGGTCCACCATCGGGCGCTGGATCATGCCGACATGCCCGACGCCATGGCCGCGATTGACGGTTGCAGCGCCATGCTTCCGGCCCGCTTGGCGCTCCAGTTCGCCATCCTGACTGCCGCCCGGAGCGGCGAAGCGCGGGCCGCGACATGGGCCGAAATTGACATGGAAGCGGCTATCTGGTCAATCCCCGGAGAGAGAATGAAAAGCGGCATTGCTCATTCCGTTCCGCTTTCCCCGGCCGCGCTGGATGTGTTGCGCGAAGCAATGCCCCTTCGGAACGAATCCGGCCTTTGCTTCCCTAGCGCCCGTACCGGCAAGGTCATGGCCGCGATTGCTCTGCAAGGCGTCTTGAAAGCGGCCGGGCTTCATGACCGGGCGACGATTCACGGCATGCGGGCATGCTTCCGCACGTGGGGGGAGGAAGCCACACATACGTCAATCGCAGTGATGGAAGAGGCACTTGCCCATTGCCGGGGAAGCAAGACGGAAAGGGCATATGCCCGTTCCGATTTGCTGGCGAAGCGCCGGACGTTGATGGATCAATGGGCGACGTTCTGCACGGCTCCGGCCGAAGCCAAAGTCATCCCGTTCCCGATTGCCGCGACCGGCTAGGGCATGGTCCCATACTCCGGGGGAAGCCGGGCCGGAGCGCCCGGCTTTTCTCGTTACGGGGGGGGCTCCAGAGCCGCGCTAGACGGCTTCCAGAGCCGGAGCGCTCCCCGGCAGTCTGGATACCCCGGAGACATGCCCCGGCTTCCAGAGCCGTCTAGCGCGGCCGTGCGCGGCATGGGGAGCATCAGGGAAGCGAACCGGCTCCCCTGATTCGCCTAGACGCGCCGAATCGCCGCTACAGGGCTTCTAGGCTCCGGGGTATGCCGCTACCCCGAAGCGCTGGAATCGACTGTGCGGCCGTTCTACGCGGTTCTAGGCGCGGTTCCGGGCTCCCCCTGATAGTTTTCATTTATTTCGCTGGTATGCCTGTTGAAATTGGCCGGGGACCAGAATCCAGGGCGGAATAGGACAATGAGTCCTACGTTGTAACCTCTTGATACCACAACCGTAATTCCTCCGGCAATCCTTGCATTTTGCTGTCCAATGGTGTATAATGCGCATGTCTTCGGAAGGCTCCAAGCCATGCCGGATGACTTCAAGAAAGGGAAGTCAAGTAGAAGCCCGCGCAAGCCCGCGCTGGCAAGCATGGGGGAATCGATATGGGAACGGACGAACGGCTTTTGACTTGTCGGCAAGTCACGGAAATTGTCGGCTATTGCAGATCAACATTGTATACGAAAATGGCAGCGGGAACGTTCCCGCAACCGTTGCGCCTAGGCACAACGGCAATTCGCTGGCGATCAAGCGAAATCGACTCTTGGCTACAGGAAACGATCAGGACTGCTCCCCGTGCGGGCAGCGCTCCGAAGGCGACGACTACCCCGGCCGGATAACCGGCCGGGATCATGCCGAAAGCGCCCGGATACTCCGGCCGCACGGCTCAATAATGAAAGTGAGAATAATAGTCATGCATACAGACTTAAATCAAGCGCATAATCCGTTCAAGAGGGATGTGCGGTTGTCAATCGAAGCGCTGCAATCGGAATTGGAATTTCACGTACCGCATGAGAAAGCGGAACTAGCAGCGCTGGATGCCGCGCTAACCGCATTGGGCGAAACGGCCCATGCGGATTTAGACGATTATGATGAAATCCATGATCGTGTACTGGACGCTCGGCACGCGAAACGGAAAGCGCTTGAAAACGCGGGCCGCATTCACATTGACGCGGTTATCCAAGACTCCGCAGCGCAAGCGCTCCGGGAAGCGTACAAAGCAAATCGTCGCGTATTCTATCCGTATCCGAATCCCGACGTTGCGGAGTATGAAACGCTTGATTTGTTCATACTCCGGTTGGCTTGTGAACGGCTAAACGCAATGCAGGAAGCCGCCGAAGGCGAATAACAAACCGCTCCCCGGCCGGTTGACCGGCCGGGGAACAACACACAAGAAAGGAACGAACGATGACAGACACTGAAAAGATTGAGCGCCGGTTGCGTCGGCGGGCGCGAAGCATGGGATGCAGATTGCGCAAGTCAAAGGCGCGGAATCCAGCTACTCCGGGCTTCGGCCGATACGGGATTGAGAATGTTTGGGGCTGCTACCGGGGCGGTTTCTATGAACGTGACGGATGGCCGGTCAACATGACGTTGCAGGAAATTGAAACCGCTCTGGATACAGGGGAAGCGGATTTCCGGGCCGAAGCCAAAGCAGCGGGATGACAGACAAGATGGAGATTGTAGCGGGAACCACGCTGGCACCATGGGAAATCGAGATCGCGAATCCAGACATTCCGGCCATGAAAGAGACAGCGCTAAGGCAAGTACGGTTCGCCGACTCGCAAGTGGTATCGGCCATGAATGCCGCATGGCATGCGGGCGAATTGCTACTCAATCTGAAAGCGCGATTAGAGCATGGGGAATTCGGCGCGTGGCTAGTCGACTCCGGTATCAATGGGCGCACTGCCCGGAGATTTATGCAATTGCGCAAAGGCTATTCCGATAACGACTCGCTTAACCAATTTGGCGGAATCTATGAAGCCGTCAATGCGCTGCCGAAGACAAGACAGATTGAACCGGAGCCGCCGAAACTATTGCCGGAATTGCAACCGGTCGATTCGGATAGCGGCTTGGCGAAATTCGCCGCGCTGATGGGCCGCTTGAACCGGCAGGAACTAATCGCGGAATTCTACTCGGCAAGCGAATTCTACAAGCGGGAATTGCAAGGATGGCGGCAGCGGGCGAAAGCCGCCGAAAAGCTACTCGCCAAGTCGGGCAAACTGGCAAATCCGACACTAAGTAGGATTTCAAGCAAGGCGCTCCACCATTGAAGGAATTGAGCATTGACAGAGATTGATACAAGCCTACATGCGCGGGCCGCGCTGGTCGGGCTAGAAGTCAGGAAACGTCCGGCCGGATGGCTATTGCTGCATACTCGCGAGAATGGCGGTCATGACGCATGCTATCGCGCGGACACGGTTTCCCGAATCGAGGCGATCATTGCCCGTTTCGAGGTCGAGCGGATTGCCCGACGAAATCCCGGACCACGATAGGAAGGAACGAAACGATGGGACTACAACTTCACTCGACACGGGAAACCGAGATGACGTACGAGGGAGAAAACGAACGATGGATTGCTTTGATGAAACGAGCGGAGCCGCTCGGCGCTGTCTTTCTACGCACGGCTGATGTGGAAATTCCGGGCTTTGGAACTGTCTTAGGTCTGACCGTTGAAGACGCAGAAAAGATTATCGCAGGCAGAGAAACCCGCCAGCGCTAGAAGGCTCTCCGGTCATCGGCCGGGGGAGCAATCGCGCTTCCCCGGCCATACAGAGAGCCGCCCGGCTCTCCGGGGTATGAGATACCCCGGAGAGCCGAGAAACGCTTGTACGGGCGAAATACGGGCTTCTAGGCGCATTCCCATAGGACATATAGTCCGCCCAAGATTTGCTTTGACATATCCGGGCGCTAGTGTGATGGCCTCATTGATAGCACCAACAGAGAAAGGGAAGCCCATGACGGAACCAACAATTGCGTCGGGGAACGGAATCGACGTTCCCTCCCTCCCCAGGCCGGGCCGGGGATCATTGCTTCACCGGCCCGGCCTTTCCTTTGGGAATGTAGGCGACCACGCCAGCGGCCCGCAACCATCTCCGGATGGTTTCCGTACTACAATCCATGTCAGCGGCGATCTCTTTGAACGTTGAGCCTTGCGCCCGCCTTGCGAGGATGGGCGACACATCAACCGGTTTGATTCCTCTGGGAACAGGCGCAATGCCGCAATCTCGGAATCGCTTTGCAACAGTGTTGTCCGTGATTCCCATGGCAGCGGCAATTTCTTTGTACGTGAAGCCAGCATCCCGCATTCGGATTGCCTTCAACAAATCAACCGTTTGGGCTTTGCGCAGCGTGTCGGCCTCCGGCCGCGACCGTAACCGTACCCCGGAATCGCGGAGCCGTTTCAGGACGTGGTTTGGATGCTTGCCGGTTTCCTTCGCCAGTGTCGCCACGCTCAGGCCGCTTTCATAGGCGGCGATCAAGTCATCATCTTGCATGGTTCATACTGCCGCTTGCGTTCTGGCCAAGCGCTTCACTTGCGGAAACGTCAAGCCTGATATCCTTCTAATCTCTCTCCGCGAAACGCCAGAACGTTCCATCAATCGAATGCGATCATGCAACGTTCGCAGCGGCAGACTACGCGCCCATGCACTGCCATATAAGTGTCGCTCCGGCCATGCAACTGGCGTCATGCCTTCGGGCGGTTTCCATAACTTCCGTTTGGGATCAGGTGCGTTTCTTTGCGGTTTGAACGCTGGCAAGATGCTTTCACTGCGCAGATTGAATAGGTGATTCCGTACAGAGCCTACAGCAAATCCGGTCGACTCCGCTATAACTTTCGGCCCGGTTATGCCAGCGGCAAAGGATTCAATAATCGCTTTCCGTATCGCCTCGCCGGTTAACTTCCGGGCTTCCCTTTCTGCACGGGCCGCTTCCCTTGCCTTGCGGGTTTCCTCTAACTGAAACGCTATAACCTTTGTCAGCGTCTTCCGAGGCTTTGCCTTTGGCGCTGGCTTTGGTCGGGGAGGAGGCTTGATTCCCGCTTCCCGAAGGCGCTCACATACCATCGTGGTTCCGCAATGCAGTGCCGTTGCAATCTCCCGAAGGCTCGCGCCTTCAACCCTCATTCCCGTAGCACGTTCAAGGTCGAAATCGCGACGTGGTTGAATCGCCTTCGCCGCGCCTATCCCGCCTGTTGAGCGCAGAGTCACGCCTTCGGCCAGCAGAATCTTGCGTACTCGGCCCGCATTGATTCCGAGAGCAAGCCCGGTTCGTTGAATGCTCTTTCCTGCCGAGTATGCTTCGCAAACTTTGGCAGGATCAACCGGGGCAGACTTCATTCGACTATGCGGTTTGCTTGGCCTTCATTTTCGACATGCGCTCCTGGTCGCGTTGAAGGTCCGCGACATGCTCCAGCAGGGAAACATGACTCATGCCGTTAGTCGAATTCAAATGTCTCGAAAGTTCCCTGCCACGTGCAGATTTCAAGACTTGCGAATACGCGACTTGATAGCTGGCTCCCGTTGCGTCAGCCCGCGCTTCCGCAAGTTTTTCTAGCTCAGCTTCGGCGCTTGCAGAGGGCATTGTTTCGATGGTCGCAAGAATGGCGGACTCCGCGTCGGTCGGCTTGTGCACTTGCCTCGCATGGGAAGCGCTGGAACCTTGCCGGAGAGCCTGCAACGCATGGTCGCGGGCTTTCTGGTCGGTCATGGCACATATCGGCGCTAAGACGGCCTTGCGTGTCTCCGGCCCGCCGAGATGGTCATATTGGCCGGTTGATAGTTGAGCCGCTAACGCTAGTTCAAGACTTTGCATGGTCAAATTTCCTTTGTTGATGCCATCCGGCCCGACCGTTCCGCCATCCGGGGCAGGGGCGGGCATGTCTAGGGTATTCGGATTGTTGAGCGCCCGAATCGCAGCATCAATCGGCGTCGAGTCGACGGAATGAGTATGGCCTAGTTCGCTGGGAATTTGCCACGGCCCATTCCCGACACGATACAATTCGTGGCTGTGCTGATGGGGGGAATTTTCGGCAATCGCCGGAATCAATCTCACTACAACAATCTTGCTTGCACCGGAGTAGGATTCCCCGACTCGTACGGCATGCGAATGCCCGGCCACAACCGAAGTTGCAGCGACTAACCGGCCCGCCTTCGCCATGTCCGCAAGCATGATGTCAACCGTTGCATGTTCCTGCGCGGGCGCGTCGACTCCGGAGATTTCCCCGATATCGAATTGCAACATTTTTTTGCGTTTTGGCTTCGCTGGCATGTCTCTACTCCAATTCTTCGTACTTGTGCAGTGTCCCGCCGATTGAAAATCCTTTCAGTTCGCCAGACTTGAATTTCGCGAGCATGGCAGCGTCAGGCTTCATGCCGATTAGCAATCCGAGTCGGTTCGTTTCAATGCCAAGCGCCTTTGCAATTTCGCTGGTCAACGGGAATACAAATGGGACAGAGCCCGCATCTTTCCGTTCGTGTTGCTCCATGGCTTCGCGGCTTGACTCAGCGTATCCGAGCGCTGCCCGTAACAAAGCGCTTTCGCTAGTGACGTGCCCCTGCAAGTCTGTATATTCCTTGCCGCCGATTAGGCTTGTCATGGCGAATCCAAAGACGATTCCCAGTTCGTCGGATACCCCTGCAACTTTGGCGAATGTCTGAAAATCCTCTGCCATGCATCCGGCTCCCCCGGTTCAAACTCCAATGCAATGTGATATGGGCGCGACCGATGGAGCGAATGGAAAAACAACATCTGCCGCGCCAGAAAACTTATACCATATTTTGTTTTGTCAAGTCAACGATTTGGCAGTCCTCTTCGCAATCGCGGCTTTCCAGTCAATTTGAAAAATCCGGCCGAGAGAAACATTGATCCACGCGGAGATAGTTCCGGCCGCGACGCCTCCGGCTCTCAACCGGCGAATGTGCGCATCTCGATCTTGCAGATACAATCTCACATTCGTCGAGTTCGCAGGTTCGCAGTCATGGCAAAGGCGTTGCCCCTGACGCCAGACAATCAAGCCTGCCCTATGACAATTCCAGCAAAGGTTCTGTCCGCCCTGCCAGCGGAGAAACGCATCGTCCATCTTCACTCTCCGATCAAAAGTTGAGTCTAGCATTCGGCGCGGCATGGCACCATAGGACACATTGCCCGCCCTGGATTTTCGGCCGGTCGGTCAATCGCCATCGAATACAAACGGCCGTCCGATAACTTCCTTGCGATAGTCGGCTTGCCGCTCCATTGCAGGGATGTTTCGGGGTATGTCCCATCCCCGTTTCTTGGCTTCCCGCCTACAGAGTAGAACCATGGGCATGTACGAAGCCCGCACCAATGCCCATCGTAGATAGTCGTCGGGAATATCCGCCATCGGCTCCCCTTCATACTGCCCAACAGTCATGACCGGATTGCGTCGACTCGAAACCGGGGGAGCCCGGGGAGCCGGGGGAACGGGCGACTCCTCCACCATAGAAGCCGCAGAATGCGCGTATGCGCATGTCGCGCAGAGCCGGGCACCATCCGGCAGCGCAACGGCCGCAATCCAGTCAGCGGCCTTTGTGGAGCCGCCTAGACGCAATCCGCAAGCCGCGCCATCCCCGGCTTGAATGTGAGCCGAGACTCCAGAACCATTCGCCCGCAAAAGATACGTCGTTTCAGTCATGGGATGTCTTTCGGAGTTTGAATCAAGATTCGCAGAAAATGGAATTTTTCGAACGCGCTATAGACGTACCAATTGACATCAGTGTACTTGGAAGTGACTAAGTCTTCTATCCAAGAGGAATGCAAGGTTACGGTGACGGCCGCAGAACCCCTAACCCGGCTTGTCTCAAAGCCGGGTTCTCTGCAAGCCGCCTCCATAACCACGCAATATGCCATGGCTTGGAGCCTCGACCGCAGGGCAGGAAACGCTAGCGCCTGCCCATGGGACCGTACCGGGACTAGCCGCCCGTCATGCACGCCGAATCCTGCACGGCTCAAACTTGCCTTACGCCCACCACGTTGCCCGTTCGCATAATCCAAGTAGGGCAAGCCTCCTTGCCGCGCTCCGGAAACGTGACGGACACGACAGATCAAAGGCCGTGCAAGCAAGTCGAAAAGGGGAATTTTGAGATTTCAGCATCCATCCTCTCCGCACTTGAAACCAGCGGAGATGGGCGCTATGCTCAACCCACTGGTTTTTTCTTGCACATTTAACCTAGCACTCGAGTGCGCCGTGGAAAGGCGCGTTTTCCTGGTGGGTGCGAATCCCACCCAGCAACTGTCCTTCCGGCTGGTAGCGGCCGGAGCGGTTCGTGGAGGTAACGACATGGACTGAAGCACTCCGGAGAGAAGGGCTGCGTTGAGCAGCTCAGCGACCATGCAGGCCGGAGCGTGAAGCGAACGCCGAGCAGGCCTCGAAACAGGCAACGCGGGGGCCGACCCTCCTTGGGTTAGGGGAAGGCCGATGGCGGTTTGGGAAGAGAAGCGACACATGCACCAGACCGCGCCCGCCGGGGTAGTGGCGCCAGCATGCATGGAAGATGGAAGACGCGGCAACACGGGAAGCCCTGTCGGTGATGTGCACGCATCAACCGGACCCCCGTGAGGGGCAGGCTGGGCCGGCAGGGTGGCGGAGGGGTCCGTACTACTGGCGACGCCGAGTAATACCGGTCGAGGAAAGGGACCCCAGGTGAGGAAGGATGTTGAAGGGCGACAGGTATCGGGAGTGGCATGGCCTATTATACCATTTCAACTAAGTTTTGACCCTTTTCTCCGGGGCCAGTTTTAGAGGTTGTTTATCCGGTGCAAGCTGCCCATGCGCGGCTGGTGATTGATTTGATACGGTCTGGATCTGAGACGAAGCTGTACCAGGCGTTTGCGATCGCAGACCGCACATCATCGGCAAGCGAGAAGACCTGGTTGGAAAGGAAGTTGCCCTTCAGGAACGCGAATACGTTCTCCATGGAATTGAGTTCCGGACTGTAGGGTGGCAAGCGCAGCAGCGAAATGTTTGCAGGTATTTCGAGGTCGTTTGAACGGTGCCATCCGGCTCCGTCCAGTACAATCACGGCATGGCGTCCGGTCGGCACGGCATCGGAGATGTCGGCAAGATGGCGGTTCATTTCGACGGTATTGGCGCGGTCGCAAATGTGGCCAACCGCGACCGAACGCTCGGGACAGGCCGCCGCGAAGAGATAGGCGTAGCTGTAGCGGTGGTCCCGGACGATGCGGGGGCGGCTTCCCTTGCGCGCCCAAACCCTGGAGAGCATGCCCTTCTGCCCAGCTCTTGCCTCGTCCTGGAACCAGATATCGATCATCACCGGTTCTGTGCCCTCGGGTACCACATTCAACACCAACTCATTGAAATCCCGACAAAACTCTTCTTGCTTCACAGGATCCGCCTTGGGGTGGACAGGACGCGGCGAGATTTTCACAAAGCCCAGAGACCGGATCACGCGGCGGATCCCCTCAAGGCTGAAATACTCGTTGAAACGCAGCAGCACCTTGTCTCGAAGGTCGATCAGGCGCCATCGGCTCACTCCATCCTCTTCCGTATCCGGACCCTCTTCAATCCACAACGCAACCTCACGTTTCTCGGATTCTGACAGCCGGCACGGGCGTCCCGTACGCGGGTCGTCGGCGAGCCCGTCTGGTCCATGCGCATTGAAGCGCAGAATCCAATCCCGGATCGATTGAACCGTCGTTCCTTGCGCCGCCGCGACTTCACTTCGGCAAACGCCGTCCAGAACCATCGCAAGCGCACGAAATCGCCGCGACTGCCGAACGTCCTTGCACATGCCCGCCAATCTGTGCAATTCTTCAATTGTGCAGTCGTTGCGCGAAATGGAAATGGTCATCCTTGATCTCCTATGATTGTCGATTGTTGATCAAACATCATAGGCTGATGCGCCTCCGACTGCACCCCACATATGGTGCAAAGGCGACAATCTCAAAAGGAGTCAAGACTTAGTTGAAATGGTATTACCCCGGAGAATGCCGGAGAGCCTGGACGCATCACATGCGGAAGTGAAGGGCGGGTCCCCGGCGGCGGTGGTTTCTCCGGCGTCCGAGGTCTCGGACCATCAAGGCGTCGACAGGCTTGCTGGCAGGCGAGGCCGCAGCCACAGTCAAGGCGGGAGCCGTGCAGCTCCTCGCGGCCGAACCCATGCGGCCAAGACCCTTGCTGTTGCTGGAACTCGTCGCCCGTGTGCGAAGTGCATGATCCCACTGGAGAGCCCGGTGCCGGAAATCGGCACGCCGGGTTCGGGGAGCGGGGGACTGGAAACGTAGCCAAGGGAGCCGGACTGAGGCCCGTCGCGAAAGCGCCGGAACTGCCACCGGACCCTACCGCGGGCGCGCCAGCCCCCGACTCTACCCGGTCACGTGTCAACAGCCGCGTGACCGGTTTTTACAGATGCAATAGAGAGTTACAACATCCTCCACAAGAAATGACTTGAGCCCGATTCATGCAAGTCATCGCAAGGATATAAGTCAAAACTTGTAGTCCGTAGCCGATTCGGATTCCCTGCAAAACGGGAATCTGCGCTATAGAGATTGTGGGGCCGTTGGCGTGTTTCCGAGACAGTCCGCGTCACCGGCTCCAAACGATTCCCATACCGAGTCGCAAGCCGATTCGCAGACAAGATCGCTGCGAGTCGGCCGTACGGCCGACCTGCCGAGATACAAGACGGCAGGTAGGGTTGTATGTCCGGTTTTGAATGCTAGAGATAGGAAGGGACTAGCGTTACTAGCGTTACTTGCATTCTCAAGCATAGACAGATATATCTACATTGCCTCACCTGAGGCAATGTAGATATATCTGTCTGTACTCTGACTTCGGTTCCGAGCATTCCAACGGGAATTTCAGCCAGAATTTTGGGCAAATTTTCCGGCAATAATTTTGGGCAAATTTTGGCGGCATGATGCATAGGGAACCTAGGTTAACGGGTTAAACCGTCGCCGTAACTTCCATTGTGCAGTGCAGCACACATACTTGCTGCAAGTGCGAGGACGGGCATGTTGCAGCGAAGCATTGTACGCCTCGACGCGGGCCGCTGGTCGGGACGGTTCACCTGCCGATGCGCATCCTCCCCCCTCCCCATCTCCCCCCCCGTTGCCCGGCCATGTTGCGAGAGCCGCGTAGAGTCGCGCCCGGAGCCGCTAGCAGGTCTCCGGCCATGGTTCCTCCCCCGGAGACATGGCCATGCCCTACGGGCCGTCTACGCGCTTCCTAGCGGCCATCAGGTCATGGGGCTTCCAATGGCATTCGTCTAG
The DNA here is from genome assembly GCA_965222665.1 of Rhodobacterales bacterium. Classification (GTDB taxonomy): domain Bacteria; phylum Pseudomonadota; class Alphaproteobacteria; order Rhodobacterales; family CAZPXZ01; genus CAZPXZ01. The sequence goes on along the minus strand of CBDCUM010000012.1, from coordinate 21,167 downwards.
GGCGTTCTGCTTCGTGGCCCACCGGGTGCATTGGACTAATGTATTGCGGTTATTTGTCTTTTCTCCACTGTTGGTGCGGTCATGCCCGGGGGGGTTGACTTACCGGCTCGTTCCCTGCATAGTGCCGCTTGGATTGCCCACTGCGGAGAGGTGTTTGGATGGACCCCCGAATCGAGGCGCTGCGGTCGACGACGTTTTTCGGTCGTCGTCTGACCCGGCAGCAGATTTCCGAGATCCAGACGACGGTTGCAGCGTTTCCGTCGCTGAGCCGGCACGAGCTTGGGCAGACGGTTTGCGAGCAGTTGGGCTGGCGCACGGGAACGGGCACGAACCGGATCCAGCTCTGCCAACGGCTTCTGGAGGAACTGGAGCGGCTGGGCCTCCTGGTGTTGCCGGCGAAGGATGCGTCCTATGCGCGGGGTCCGCGCAAGCCGATTGAGAAGAGCCAGCGGACGGAGAAGCAGCCTGCGATTGCGGAGCCACTGGGGGAACTTCTGCCATTGCAGCTTCGCCTCGTGCTGGACGAGGACGAGGTCTCGGAGTGGAACGAGTTTGTCGACCGCTGGCACTATGCCGGTTTCCGCCACCCTCTCGGTCCGCGGCTGCGCTATTTCGTGGAGGATCGGCACGGGCGCAAGCTGGGTTGCCTGCAGTTCTCGCAGGCGGTGGTCTCGCTGCCCTGCCGGGACGCGTGGGTCGGCTGGCCGGAGGACGGGTGGAAGGCGCATCTGGAGCGGGTGGTGGGCAACACGCGGTTTCTGCTGTTTCCGTGGGTCGAGGTCCGGAACCTGGCTTCCAAGGTGCTGTCGATGGCGGTGCGGCGGCTGGCCGATGACTGGGAGCAACAGCACGGCTGCCGTCCGGTATTGGTAGAGACGTTTGTGAATTCGAGCCGCTTCGATGGCGCCTGCTACCGGGCGGCGAACTGGCTCGATCTCGGCGAGACCCGGGGCGGCAAGGGGAAAGCGCCCAAACGGGTCTACGTCTATCCGCTGAGCGCGGACTTCCGGGAGGTTCTCCTGCATGGCCCGCAACGCACTGCGCCGCGGCGCAAGGCGAAGCCACGGGCGGCGCCCCGGCTCGCCGCAGACGACCCCTTCCTGCTCGCCTGGCAGGAACTCGTCGGCGCGGCAACCGCGGCTGCGACGGCCCACGACCGTGTCTGGCAGCTCCGGCGGCGGGTCATCAACACTCTGCTCGTGGTGCTCTTCGTCTATCGGCTGATGTTCTCGGGCAACGGCTACACGGCGACCCTTGCCGCGCTCTGGGAGCAATGCCGGGCTTGCGGCATTCCGCTGCCGCAGGCCGAACCCGTCGCTGCGTCGAGCATGAGCGCCGCCCGGGCGAAGGTCGACGAAGCCATCTTCAAGAACCTGCACGCCGAGATCCTCAAGCGTGCCGAGAGCTCGCAGTGGAAGGGGCACAGGGTCTTCGCGGTCGACGGCTCGAAGATCAACCTGCCGCGCCCACTGCTCCGCGCCGGCTACCCCCTGCCGCAGGAACGGGCCCACTATCCGCAAGGCTTGCTGAGTTGCCTCTACGAACTGGCCCCGAAACTCCCCATCGACTTCGACCTGCATGCCCACGGCGATGAGCGCGCCGCCGCGCTCGCCCATCTCCCCGCCATGGCTGCAGGAAACGTCGTCGTCTACGACCGCGGCTACTACTCCTACCGGATGCTGCTGGCGCATGCGGAGCGGGGCGTGCATCCCCTGTTCCGTCTGCAGAGAAATGCCGGAACCACATTCGACGACTTCATCGCAGGAAGCCGGCAGGATGAGCTCATCACCATCACACCGGGACCCGATACGCTTCGCCGTCTGGGCCGGAAGGATCCCGAGGCCGTACCCAGGCCCATCCCCCTGCGGCTCGTCAAATACGTCCACGGCGGAACCGAGTTCCATCTCGCAACCACTCTTCTCGACCGAAGCCGATACCGGGTCCGGGAACTCGCCGACCTCTACCATGACCGCTGGGGCATCGAGGAGTTGTACAAAACCTCAAAGTGTGGCTTCGAACTGGAGAACTTCCACAGCCGATCCGAACGCGGCGTGAAGCAGGAGATCTTCGCCCACTTCAACCTCATCGCCATGACCAGGCTGTTCACCAACTTCGGCGACGCCATGCACAACTCGCAATCGCCCCCGGATCCCCTGCCGGAGAGCCAGGCAAACTTCAAGGCCGCCTTGTTCGCCGTCGCCCGAAACCTCGAAGGCCTCATCCTGCGGCAGGCGGCCATGATGCACAACGCAGTGCATCAGGTCCTCGCTTGTGTCGAAACCGCAAGGCAGCGCCTACGTCCAAATCGATCCTGGCCACGACGCTCCCGAAAACCCCTCGGCAAATGGCAGAAGGGACGAGACTCCGCAGCTGCAGTCTGAGTGCCAGAGCAACCGTCCCACCCAATTCGGGCCTGGCAGAACTGCGATTCCTTAAGCGAATGCCAAAATTTCCCTAAGCGAATGCCATTGATGGGGCTTCCCCCTGCCGCTGCGTGCTGTCTGGTCGGCTTCCGGGGAGGATGTCCGCGCCAGTGGAGGAACCGAATCCGAGATAGGTGCCGCCCTGGAATTTCTCTGCCAAAGTCGCATAATGCCTATTCTGTTACATTTTCGGAATCGGCTAAGTCTTTGAAACCATTTATGAATTCTGAAAGTGGTCCCGTTATTGTTGCACGGCTTGACCCCGAGTCACTCATTTCGAACCGTCCTTGCGCTTTCTCGCACCGATTTCGGACCATGGCGCGGCCGCGATCAGGGCATGTCTCATGCCCGGTTGATGTCTCTGGATGCCGTAGGAAGCACGTAGAGCATGGGGAGTGCTCCGGGGGGAGGAACCATGGCCGGAGACCTGCCAGCGGCTCTACGCGGCTCTACGCCTGATGACGTGCAAGACAGGAACCGGGGGGAGAAACCAAAACGGAATCCGACCGGAACCGGAATCCAATTCGGATACCAGACAGCCGATTCGCGCTGGTCCGATTCCGAGCCCTCGCGAATCGGGCATGGCCGGAGCCGATTCCGAGCCCTCGCACTTGCAACATGGAGCCATAGTGCAGCGCAACACAGAAATTGCTGCACCTGCGAGGTCGAACATTTCAGGGGCCGAATCGGCCTCCAGACTCGCGGTCGCGTGGTATAGGCTCCCCCTCGTTGCTCTCCCCGTTTGAATTGGGATTTTCCCGGATACAAATTTTGAATCCGTTTGGTGTCATTGTTCGAATCGATTTGCTATACTGGCATTGGATTTCTTGTATCGGTTTATGTCATGTCGAATACTGCCAAGGTAAATACGGTTGCGCCCATTGCTGGCGGCTCTGCGCTCGCAATCCTTGGCGCGGTCGATGATCCTTTGAGGTCTAAGCCTGTCCGCCAGGCTTCCGGCCGAGGATTCAAGCGGTCGATTGCTGTTTGGCGCGAAGCTAGGCGCAAGCGCGTTTTGTTTTTGTTTGCGCGTGGGGTCGGTTTGCCGGAGATTGCAACGCGGTTGGCGGCCGAATGTGGCAGCGCGGTTTCGTACCGGACGGTAGCGCGTGATGTCCGGGCCGCGCTGGATGGTTCCGCTGCGCTGGATGGCAAGACGGTTGACCGGGAACGTTCGGCTGATGTGGAGCGTTGCAATGCAATGCTGGCGACGTGGCTTCCGCATGCGACGAATTCCGATAGCAAGCGGGCAAAACTTGCTTCGGAGATTATCCATCGGACATTGACGCGCCGGGCGCGATTACTTGGCTTGGATTTCGCGGCAGCGGGATCAGGTACGAACATTGCGATTCAGAATATCAATCAAGCGGCTCCGGCTTCGGCCGTTCCTGACATTGATTTTTCAACATGGTCTGATGCGGAAATCCGGGCTTGGCGGTTTCTATCTGACAAGGCCGCTGGCAAGGCTACGTTAGACACGCTGGAGTCGATCATGGCCGTTGAATCGGCGGGTACCATTTTATTGTATTGATAGGAAGCTGGATGACGGATGATGCGAAGTTGCTTTCTGCACTAGTGCGGGCATTGGCGCGGGCACGACGTTATGGCGTTTCCGAGGAGGAACGCTTGATGGTTGTCGGTACGGCGCTAGCCATGCTTTCGAAGGACGACCATTCGGAACCGGCCCGGCCTGAAGTGGTATCTCGTCAACCCGCGCCGGGCATGACGCATTGATTGAAGGATTGAGATTATGGCAACGCAGGAAATGGATTTGACTGCCGGGGAATACGTAGACGTTAGTGCGGGATTGACGCTGGCAGCATCGACGACGTATGCGATTGCCGTAGTCGATTCGGTTTCGGTCATTGACCGGAAAGGGGCATCGGCTCAATGGCGTCTTGGCGCTACGGAGCCCGACTCGGCTGCGCCCGGCCATGCTCTCCGGGTTTCGCACCGGCAGCGGGGATCAGGGTCAATTCGGCTCCAGATTCCTTCGGGCGAAAAGCTTTGGATACGGGGAGAGAATTCGGGCGCGTCTATCTTGGTCACGGCTGTTGGATGATGGCTATGCGAGCGCATCGGGAAGTCGCGTATCAAAGGCGCGTGTCTGCGCGTCGGGCAAGGGAACGGAAGGCGCGGGATCAGGAACGTTTCTTGTCTTGGCTGGCAGCGCAGTATGACCGTTCAAGCGTTCCGCGTCGGCTTGTGTTGAAACCGCTGTGAAGACTCCCCGGGTACTGGTCGCATGCGAGCGTTCCGGGGTAGTTCGTAGCGCCTTTCGAGATGCTGGCATTGACGCGGTTTCCTGCGATCTGGAACCGGCTGATGATGGGAGCCGGTTCCACATTCGGGCGGTTGTGCGAGCCGTGCTGCGGGACGGTTGGGACGGTTGGGACGCGCTAATTGCCCATCTGCTACGCTTTCTAGATATGTGAGATAATGTGCATGACAACGGCAAGGAAAGAGAAGTAATACCATTTCAACTAAGTTTTGACCCTTTTCTCCGGGGCCAGTTTTAGAGGTTGTTTATCCGGTGCAAGCTGCCCATGCGCGGCTGGTGATTGATTTGATACGGTCTGGATCTGAGACGAAGCTGTACCAGGCGTTTGCGATCGCAGACCGCACATCATCGGCAAGCGAGAAGACCTGGTTGGAAAGGAAGTTGCCCTTCAGGAACGCGAATACGTTCTCCATGGAATTGAGTTCCGGACTGTAGGGTGGCAAGCGCAGCAGCGAAATGTTTGCAGGTATTTCGAGGTCGTTTGAACGGTGCCATCCGGCTCCGTCCAGTACAATCACGGCATGGCGTCCGGTCGGCACGGCATCGGAGATGTCGGCAAGATGGCGGTTCATTTCGACGGTATTGGCGCGGTCGCAAATGTGGCCAACCGCGACCGAACGCTCGGGACAGGCCGCCGCGAAGAGATAGGCGTAGCTGTAGCGGTGGTCCCGGACGATGCGGGGGCGGCTTCCCTTGCGCGCCCAAACCCTGGAGAGCATGCCCTTCTGCCCAGCTCTTGCCTCGTCCTGGAACCAGATATCGATCATCACCGGTTCTGTGCCCTCGGGTACCACATTCAACACCAACTCATTGAAATCCCGACAAAACTCTTCTTGCTTCACAGGATCCGCCTTGGGGTGGACAGGACGCGGCGAGATTTTCACAAAGCCCAGAGACCGGATCACGCGGCGGATCCCCTCAAGGCTGAAATACTCGTTGAAACGCAGCAGCACCTTGTCTCGAAGGTCGATCAGGCGCCATCGGCTCACTCCATCCTCTTCCGTATCCGGACCCTCTTCAATCCACAACGCAACCTCACGTTTCTCGGATTCTGACAGCCGGCACGGGCGTCCCGTACGCGGGTCGTCGGCGAGCCCGTCTGGTCCATGCGCATTGAAGCGCAGAATCCAATCCCGGATCGATTGAACCGTCGTTCCTTGCGCCGCCGCGACTTCACTTCGGCAAACGCCGTCCAGAACCATCGCAAGCGCACGAAATCGCCGCGACTGCCGAACGTCCTTGCACATGCCCGCCAATCTGTGCAATTCTTCAATTGTGCAGTCGTTGCGCGAAATGGAAATGGTCATCCTTGATCTCCTATGATTGTCGATTGTTGATCAAACATCATAGGCTGATGCGCCTCCGACTGCACCCCACATATGGTGCAAAGGCGACAATCTCAAAAGGAGTCAAGACTTAGTTGAAATGGTATAATGAATCACGTAACGAGATGTCCTATATGGGATACACCTGCTATTGACTATTCCCTAAATCGCGTCGGTCGAGGAATCGAGTCGCGGCGTACGGCCGGCATGTACTTTGTTTCCTGGGCGGCTTGTACCGTTCTGTTGGACTGCGCTCCTCGTGTGAGGGCGCGGCTAACGTCTTGGCTAATCGAGCAGCGACGTCTTGGGGTTGAAATTCCAGAAATCCATGAAGATACGATTGGGAACTTTGTGGAGCGGAGAGATATGGATATTTCCGATCGCGCCGATGGCATTCTCAAATATCTTGCGAAAAATTCGGATGCCTTGGGAGCACCGGTTAGGTATCGTGTCCTTTCTGGGATTGTCGACAAATTTGACAAGTATGATTTCGAAATAGCCTATGTCGAACTTCTTGCGCACTCCGAGTCTATTGGTGAACAGGACTTTCATTTCCTCTTGCGTTATCTGAAAGAGTGCGGCCTGATCAAATGCAGTCATATCAGCGTCAATGAGCAGGAATGTACGTTGACGGTGAGCGGATACGCGAGACTCGCCGAACTGGAGCAAACCTATACCGCGTCTTCGAGAGCTTTTGTCGCAATGTGGTTCGACGCTTCAATGAAGGAAGCATGGGAACAGGGATTTAATCCAGCGATTTGTGCGGCCGGATACGAGCCGGTGCGGATCGATCAGAAAGAACATGTCAATAAGATCGATGATGAAGTCATCGCCGAGATTCGCAGAGCCCGCTTTGTTGTGGCGGATTTTACGCATGGCAAAGCTGGAGCGCGTGGCGGCGTCTACTATGAGGCGGGATTCGCACACGGCCTTGGCATCCCAGTCATATTTACATGCCGGAAGAATGTACTTAAAAGGATTCACTTTGATACTCGACAATACAACTATATCGTGTGGACAGATACAGATGAACTGCAAAGAAACCTAACAACCCGCATCGCTGCTGTAATCGGAGACGGACCAAAGAAGTCTCCCGCATAGCAGAAAACGGTCTTGCGTTTTCCTTGACGGTTTCCCCGAATTGCGGGTCATTCGATTGGAGCCGGACCATCTTGGAAAATGGCTTCCGGGCCTTTCGCATTGGACAGATTGTTCGCCCTGGATTCCCCCCCTCTGACCGGTCCGCCTTGCGGTCATGTTCCAGTCGAGCGCTCAGGAGTCGTCCGGCAGGCGTTTCGGGAAGCGGGCATTGGCGACTCTGTCAAATACTCATTGGTTCCTCATTGCTACGTCCACGCGGAATCCTAACGCGCGTGTTCGAGAGGCGAACCAATCAAGGTACTCTATATTTGTCGGTACTCGCAAGAGTTCAATCAATTTCACCCACGGCTCTGATACACGGGTCACTTGGAATTCCAAAGTCTTGTGGTCTTGGCCTGCTATGACCGTCACTGTGTGGGTTCCAGAATGAAGTCTATACTCGCCCGATGTAATGTTGTGACTCAATCCGTTTCCACTGGACACACTTTGAAGAACACCCAAGGACTCTAAATCCAAGAAATCCGCGTAAACCATATCAGGAATGGGATGCCTGGTACTTTTTTGGCTTGGGTCTCTCACCAAAAAGTCGTAGATCATGTAGGGGGCGATTTTGTCTACCAAGTGCAAATTCCTTACGTCGAAGTGTTCCAAAGTTGCAAAATGCACCCTCGAGTCTGCGTCGCCCACGATTCTTCGTTGAATGGATATTTCTGCAATCACCTGTCGCCAATGGATTGGCATGGCTTGGAATTCATCGAGTCCCGTAGGTAATAACTCTTTCATTGCGTATTCGTACATGTGTTCGTTGACGCTGTTGCGGACAAGCTGATCCAGCGCGGACGTGCCTACGAATCCCACGGCTCCCATCAACAGTCCAAAGGCTCCCGTCAACAGCTGTATAACCCAAATCCTTGAATACCAACGCTTCGGCATGGTCCCGTCCTCCATGTTAGCTAGGGCTTTCTGGAAGCCAAGGGAAGGCCGGGGCTCCCCCCTAGTGGATGGCTTCGGTTCCCATGACCATGGCTTCGGGCTTCGGCATGGCGTCAATCCTTCGCTGGCCGTCTCTACGTGCCTTTAAGCGTGTCGATATACGCGCTGGCTTCATCCATGGTCATTTCTTCGAGATCGGCGGGCGGGTCTAGGTTCCGTTCGTCGCAAAGGCTCTCGATGAAGGCGATTTGCCGCTCACTGACGGAACCGGAATGCTGGCGGAATTTCTCTCTCGCGCGCCGTTCCTTTTTCTTCCCGCGCCATACGCCAAACCGATAGATGCCGTACACCATCGCGAAACCGAGCGCGATGCTTATCCATGTCTCCATGGTTTCGCCTTCCATGTCGTATCTCCATTGCTAGGGCAGTCTGTCGGGCGGCGGCTAGACGAATGCCAGCCCTATCAGCAGCAGCAGATTGACCAGAATAATTTCCATACGCCTTCCCCCTTTGGTGGGGCAGCGAATCGATTCAAGCGATCCGATACGACACGACAAGGGATCGATTCGCTGCCCCGGTAGCCCGCGTCACGGACCTTGCCAGAACCATGACGCGGGCTTGTGGATGCTACAGATTCGTCGCATCGATTCGCAAGGGTTTCAGACACACAATTTTGTGGTCCGCTGGATGGTCCGCTGCGAATTTCGCCCGTTGAAAAGTGTAGACTGTGCAATGTGTTATGCGCTATGCAGTGTGGAGCCGCCCTCCGTACAGCGCAAGCGCTGTCCGAACGGTCTTCTACTCCTGCATGTAACGCGCTGCGGAAGCCACGGGAGCGCCTTGCGCCGTCCCACCGGCTGCCGCGGTTCCTGCGAAGATGCGCAGGCCGCGACACAGCACGTTTCTGGCCGCGTTCTCGTCGCGGTCCAGCTCGAGGCCGCACACGCCGCACCGGTGGGTCCGCTCGGACAGCGCCTTCGGAACCTTCGTTTCGCAGCGCCAGCATTCCTGCGATGTGCCGGCCGGGGAACCTCGACGAATGGAATGCCGGCGCTTTCAGCCTTGCATTTGGACAAAGCATTCGATTGCACCTGATCCGCAGGTTGGAACGCAGATTGTCCGGGTGACGCACCCGTTCCATCCATTGTTGGGACGGGAGTTCGAGTTCGTTCAGATCACTCCGTGCTGGGGGATGGCGCGGGTGCATTACGTCGACGAGGCCGGGACGCAGCGCAGCCTACCCAAGGGGTGCACATTCCGTATGGAGTAATGCAGATCCAGTGGTAGCAATGGGTTAGGACTGTAGGTCGCGGTCTGCGAGCTTTCATTTGCACCACGTAGCGTCGGAGTTTCTTGAATTTTGCCGATTCCGGGGCCAGATCGTGGGGCCGGTTGCCTGCGATGGGGAACGACTCCACGGTGATCTCGGCTGCGACGGCGTGTCCGCCAATGATCGCCGCCGCGCAGAGTGCCGCGAAGAGAAGGCGCATGATCGTCTCCGGTCTCGGATGGGTTGACGCGGTCAAACTCTACCAAAAGGGTGGCGGAGCAGCTATCACGAGCGTTGTGCCGGTCGCTCATCGCAAGCTCTGACCCAGGAATTTCGGTTGTGCCTCCATTTCGCGCAGCTGCTCCATGCTTGGCGGGAAGCACGGTGAGCTCACATGCCCAAGGGACTGCAGGAGCAGAAGGGGCAGAACACACCTTTGCGCGCCCGGAACCGGGCAAGCACGCCCGTCTGTCCGGCCCTTGCCACGTCCTGAAACCAGATCTTCACCGTTCCCGGATCCACGCCTTCCGGCACCGCCGCCGCGACCAACTCGCAAAACGCTTTGCGGAATGTTTCCTGAGCCTCCGGCTTCGCCTTCGGATGGATCGGGTGGGGGGGCGCTTGGTTGCTCCCAGTCCCTTGGCCCGCCCCGTCCGCGACGGACGAGATCCGTAGAATGGCAGGAAGCGCGGACCCATTCCATGCGCTCTCCGGCTTCCCCTCCGCGCTACGCGCTCCGGGGAAGCCGGAGAGCGCAAAAACGCCACAGCAACAAGGCCACCCAAAGCCGCTGCTAGCGCACGGAAAAAGGTACAGGGGCAGGTTCCGGACGCCCAGCCTGTAGATCAGGCCGCGCACGCCTTCCAGAGTGTATTTCGCACCGAAATAGTCCTGAAGTCAGTCGCTCAAGTCGAGTAGCCGCCAACGGCAGACCCCGTCCCGTTCAAGGTCGGGCCCCGCTTCCAGGACCGCAACCGGCTTGTCAACCAAATTCGTCATATCGGGGTATTGTTCCGGCCGCACGCTACATGTTGCGCGAATATCAACCGGTTGCGTTCCAACAATTAATTCTTGGTGAAAATAGCGAATTCCTCACACAGATCATCGATGTGTCATTTTCGACCTGCTTTGGTATACTGTCTTCTGGAAAGAAGCGCAAAGAGCGTATGGAACTTGCCGCATAGGGAAACCAGGGCAGGCCTTGCCCGGATCCAATGCGTGGACCATTCATCCTGGGCTTCAGCGGACACGGGAGATAGCAATGCGTAGATCGATCCCAGCTGGCATCACGTTGAGTCTCTTGCTTTTCGGAACTGCATCCGCCGGCCCTTTCGAAGATGGGGGGGCGGCCTATCGAAACGGGGATTTCGCCGCCGCTTTTGCAGCCTGGATGCCGCTTGCAGAGGTGGGCGACCCAGTCGCACAATTGGACATCGGTATTCTCTACGATCAAGGACACGGAGTCGGCGAGGATGCCGCCGAGGCTGCGCGCTGGTATCGGCTAGCCGCCGACCAGGGCAGCAGTGCAGCGGCATTCAACTTGGGGTTGATGTTTGAGGTCGGAGAAGGCGTGGAGCAGGATATCGAGACCGCACTCAACTGGTATCGGATTGCCGGCGAGAGCGGGGACGTATTGGCGCAGTTCAAACTGGGAGGCTATTATGAGAACGGAACCCACGTAGCGCAGGATCACTCCGAGGCACACGAGTGGTATTTGCTGTCGGCCAAGCAAAGGCACCCGCCGTCAATGTTCCGCCTTGCCAGCCTATATGCCAATGGTCTGGGGGTCGAGAAAAGCTTGAGCCAGGCCAACAAGTGGAACGAACTTGCCGATGAAGGGCAAATGAGCGGTACGACCAGCGTGGCGTGCAATCAGCGCAGCCTGGTTGTTGAGGAAGTGTGTCGTCGCTCCACTCCGCGAATGTGACGCTCCGGCTACTTACGGACTGCGGGTGACTCGATCGGCAGTCCGCGCCCTCGCCACGCAATGTAGAGTTCCAGAGCGAGGTATTCCTCGGAGCCATATGGAAACGGCTCGGAGCGCAGCGAAGTGTTGCACCACTCGAACATTCGGTGACGTGAGGCAAGACTTCGCCATAGCAACCGGTACAGAGGAAAACCGTTTATCTGGCCCTGGCTGATCGTATCGCCACGCAGCTTCTGGCCGACGAGGTCATCGTGACACTGGCTGCAAGCGAGATCCAGTTGCCCCCGCCGACGAGAGTAGAACGCTTGGCCGGCCTCGAAGTAGACGGCAGCCGGTCCGTCGACCTGCACGGCCAACGGCATGCCTGAAGACTGTGCGGATATGTATGTACTAAGCGCAAGCATGGCATCGGATTCGTAAGGCAGCGGCGCAGCCCCCATGCGAACTTCCCGTTCCCGGTTGATCCGCAACTCGAGATTGAGAAGGCCCCCAGCCTCTGGGTCGTAAACAGGATACCTGGCCGCCACCCCTTTCATTGCCGTCTCAACTGGCCCGTGGCAGGATGCGCAGGATTCTCCCGCTGTCCCATCGGGTGTGGACCAGAGTTGTTCTCCGCGCGACAGCGCGAAGACCCCCGGATTCTGAAAATCGTCGTCCTGGAGCGTCCGAGTCGCTGCGTCAAGGAACAGGTACCCGGATTTGCGCCCCTCGCTTTCGTAGAGTGCCAGATCGAGCGGTTGGGCCGACGACGGTTCGCTCACGGATACCGAGGTGGCCATTGCCACAAGGACTACACGCAGAGTGGGAGTCATTTCGGCTCCTTCAGCGAGGCAAGATAGGCTACGACGTCTTCGATCTCTTGCGCCGTATAGATTGTCCGGCCCTTGTGGGACTCAGCCACGCGATACAGGTCGTCGACCTGGTAGTAGGACGGCATTATGGTCTTTGGGTTCAACCCCTTCGGATCGACCAGGCGCTGCCGCAATTCAGTCTCGGTCAAACGGTCACCGACACCGATCAATGATGGACCGATTGCTCCCATGTCGGGCTCGTCCGGCAACGGCAACTCATGGCAAATCAGACACGTGACGTTCTCGGCATCGGCCACAATGCGCCGTCCCCTTCCAGGGTTTCCGAGCTCAGACGTCAGTGGCTGAAAACCCCCGGAAGCATTGTCCTGTGCACACACCGATATCGCCATGAATGCTGCAAACAGAGTCACGAACCAGGTTCGTGTAACTGGCATCATGTCCGTCTTCAGCCAAAAATTTCAGACGTGATACTCTTGTACCAGCCCCACGCATAGTTTGCCTCGCTTTGCCGGAATTCGGCGCTGGCGCCCGACGGGCTCACACCGCCGGAACCCTCCACGGCAGTAATCTTGCCATCGGGTCCAAGCCGATAGACCGCAGCTACCGATATCCCGTAATCCGGCGCGACAAGGCTGTAACACGTGTTGATCAGTGAGGGTTCGGGAAGCGGCTTGCCGCCCAAAATCGCGGCAATTACGGCGGCACACATCTTGCCCTGGCTGCCGGCCGAAAAGCCCGACTTCGGCATTGCGCCCGCAATCGCTGCGTCACCCAGGACGTGAATTCCCGGGGAAACTGCGGATTCGAAGGTCGCCTGATTCACGACACACCAGTCTCCATCTTCCGCAAGACCGGCATCGCGTGCGATGTTTGCAGCGCGTTGCGGTGGAATCACGTTGACGACATCGCCCGACACGCGCGCGAATTCGGTCACAACCGTCTTGGTGCTTTTGTCAACGCTCAGAAGGTTGCCGGACTTCGCAAATGGCACCCATTCGATTAACCCGGGATAAAGCGCTTCCCAAGCCTCAAGGAACAGCCCCTGCTTGGAGAACTTGTCCTTGCTGTCGAGCAGCAGGATCTTGGAGCGAGGTTTTCTTGTCTTCAAGTAATACGCGATCAGGCTTGCGCGCTCATAGGGGCCCGGCGGGCAACGGAACGGGTTTACCGGAATCGTCATGACGACGACACCACCGTCGTCCATTTCCTCGATCTGCCGACGCAAGAGCAGCGTCTGTACACCTGCCTTCCACGCGTGAGGCATAACTTCGGACGCGGCGGCGTCGTAGCCTTCGATCATACCGGTCTTGAAGTCGATCCCAGGCGACACCACAAGTCGGTCATAGGCAAGTGTGGCACCTCCAGCCAGCCGCACAGTATTGACATCGGCGTCGATACCCATGACCCGGTCCTGTACGACTGTCACACCCGCTGCACGCAGACCGCCAAATCCATGGGTCACCGCTCCGATCTCACTGAGACCGGCGATAACAGTATTGCTGAATGGACATGTGACGAACGCAGGTGATGGTTCGACAATCGTAACGTCGATATTCGGGGCGAGTTGGCGAAGATAGCGAGCACAAGTGGCACCGCCGAAGCCGCCCCCAACGACCAGCACCCGTCCGCGCGCTTGTGCCAATACACTCAGCGGCGCAAGTCCGGCCAGCGAACCTGAGCCAATAATCTTAAGTATGTTGCGCCGTGTCGTTCGAGATCTCATTGGAAGACTCCTGCGACGGGTTAGTTCTCGGCGCCCAGAAAGGCTGCCAGTGCCACGATCTCGGCCTCGCTGTACCCTTTGGCGATCCGCGTCATGATCGTGGCCTCAATGGTCCCATCACGAAAGCCCGTCAGCAAGTCGAGGATGGCCCCGCCATCGTATTCGGATATCGAAGGGATTTCACCGGTGCTCACGCCGCCCGCCCCGTGGCACGTAAAGCACGACGCTGCCAAGACATTCCCGGTGCTGTCCTGTGCGTAGCCCGAGTTCGCTGCGAAAAGCAGTACGAACGCCAGCCCCAGTCCTTTTAGGCAGTGTACCATAGTATCCACCTTTCGCTCGGCGGAATTAGAGTTCCAAGCGCCGCCAGTTGGCTTCGGCTTCCTCGCTATAGGCGCAACAAGACACGCACTATGTGCACCTGACCGGAACCGCCCCAACCGACCAGCAAACAATCATACACACGACTGAACAGCCTCTTGCACAACTCGCACGTCTTGCGTTTTATTCGGTGCCGAACCTGATGGATTCCGAAACGAGTCCGCAACCGCAAGGCAGCAAGCACGACAAGCGTTCCGATTATATATGTAACAGATGGTTCTGTCTCCGTTTTCCGACCTGGTTCACGCAAACAGACGCCCATTGCCGTATTTATCCGCTCGCTGCGTAGCGGCGGGTTGCTCCGGCGTTCAAGCTGGCGGTCCGACCCTGTCGGTTCCGCGTCCACGAACTGCGACACGTCCGGGCGCAACTTGCCCGGCTCTCTCGCGGACGGACGGGTGCCAGGGCCAGTCCGCCCGAAATGGTCTGCGAAGCATCGCCGACCCCGACTCGGCGCCCCATTCCAGAACAGAAGAATGGCCGCCCCCGGGGGCTTCGGAATCCCGCCGCTGCCCGCCAACATCCCTTCCTTCGAATGCCGATACCGCGGCAACGGGATTCGGGAACGGCGCGCTTTCGGGGCGGGCAGGTGGATTTGATACTGCAATTCCACACGGCGCAGTGTTGGCTGTGTCTCAGCCGGGAGCCGGACCGTTGCCACCGAGGGTGGCGGTCCCTCGCGCCGGCGGGCACCCGTGGGGCGCATTCGAACGCGTTCCCAGCGGCCGTACAGACCGTCCGGCAAGCAGCGAAGCTATCCGCGGCGGTGCACCGCCTGCTGGACAGCATTCTTGCCATGCTCGCGCTGCTCTACAACGCGGCACTCGAAGAGCGCATCCTGGCCCATCGCATGCCGGGGAAGAGCATCTCGCTCTACGACCATTACAAGTTGCTTCCCACGATCCGGCGGGAGGCCGCGGAGCGGCGCGACATCCCGGTTTTGCCGATATCGGCACAATCCCCGTTCTGGGGGCACGCCCTGCGCCGACCCGTCTGGACCGGGAGATGAAGACGTTACTTCTCGCGCGTGCGGTTGGGTACGGAGCCCGGGTTTCCGTGCTTCCGGGCGCGAAGCCGGTGCCGCTCCTTCAGCAGAGACAGTACTCACTGCGCCAGGCGCCCGGTCCGCCAGCTTGTCCAGATGCGGTTCTGCCATCCGGTTCAGAGCCGGACTATTCCGGATACGGGCCAGATACTGGACATTCGGGGAATCAAACTCATCCAGCGTCCGCCCATCGGGAATGCCCGCATCCATGCAAGCCAGCACCGGCATTCGTCCCCCTCTTCGAACGGACCGGCGACAATCGACAGCACAAAGTCGAAGGTCCCCCCAGCCGTGTCCGCTTCCGGCCGGCGCAGCCGCACACATTGGGATGTCCCCGCTTTCGCCGGATACCGCGACAGGAGCCAAGTAGCAGCGATGTCCGACATGGCCGCAATATGGGCTGCCGGGCTGGTTCCCATCCGCCAGGAATGGCACATCGTCCACGTCAACCACCAGGAAGTCCGCCGGCCTGCGGCCTTTCAACTACCTGCTGTTGACATGGTTGTCTTCTGATCGTTTCTCCCATGCATTGACGGCATCGAGACCTTCCTTGTAGCTTCTCCGTGCCTGCCAGATTTTTTTCGGTTCCGGGGAGCGGTTGCCGCTTGCTGGGACGGAATAATGCCGAAGTCCGATTTGCATCCCCAGAATATGCACTCCAGGGCTGACCGTGTGAACAGTGTCCAGTTGAAAGGTGCCGGAGCGGGACCGGCGGACGTGGCCTGGCTGGTGGCGGGGCGGATCCGTGACGAAGCGCGTTGAGGCCAGCCTGGCGTCCTGTCGTCCAGCCGTTGTCGGAGCGTCCGCCGCCGTCTGCGCATCACAATTTCAATACACCCTATTGAAAAAGTGTCTTGGCCGCAGCGTGGCAGTTTCCTAACTGATTCAATTGCCCGTCCCGGTCGGACGTGCCCCGAAGCAAGATGCCGGGGAGTTGGGAAATGATCGCACGAACCGCAGCCGCTGGCCCGGCCACGGGATCCGGAAACCGGTTCCCGACCGCGGTCCAGCACCGTACACGGCTTCCCTTGCGCGGCGTTTGCGTTTCCGGATGAACACAACGATGTCCGGTCGCGATGCCTTCGCCGACCCGCAGACGGAACCGGGGAGCGCCCGAGGCAGGGGTCGAACGGACCCGCGTCCGGGCTCGTCCGGGGTGCTTCCCAGGGCGCAGGACGACTATCGGGAGGGTGCAGCGCCATGCCGCGAGCGGCGACGCAGAGTTGCTCGAAAAAGCCCCGGAATAACAATCGATTGCGCCGGATTCCATGCGGTCCGCACCCGGCATTCGGGGTCCCGGATTGCGCTCGATAACTGTTGTTATCGAGCGCAATCCTGTCAATCCCGCAGGGATCCTTCCGGCCAGGACCGTCCGTCGGGTACGGCCATCGGACACCGACGGACGCTACACCGCACGAAACAGGAGACTACGGGATTATTCGATGTGCGGCAAGCTCCTGTTGACAGCCCGTATCAGCGATCAAGTCTTCGTGCTGAGTGCGTTCTGGGCACTCTTGATACCGGTTGCGACGGTGTTCGGCGTGTCCGTCCGGATGGTGGGGCTGACAGAGATGCCGGGATGCCAGGCGCAGTTACGCGAATGATTTGCTGCCCTTTGCGGATCCCGGAACTCGTTGCGTTCGCTTCAAGTTCCTGAATCCGGCTGCGCGGACGGACAGCGAGGCAGTACCCGGCCGATGCGGTGCGTTTCCGGCGCATAGGGCCTGGAAATCCACGACACGCCGAAACACGATAGCTGGCTGAACCTCGCCGAGATCAAGATCGGCGTCACGGTCCGGCGGTGCCTGGCGCGGCGCATTCCCGACCGCGAGCAATTCTGCCGCGACCCTGGTTTCCAGACAGGCGAAGCGCAATCGCAAAAGCGTATGCGCCGAATGGCGGTTCAGGACAGGCTGAAATTGCCATATCCATGAATCAAATGACGACGAATCCGTAGAGGAAGCGCCTGTCCAGCCAATTGAGCCCTCGGGATATCGGTTGCACCATCGGCTCAGAACGCCCTCCTGCAAGAGCCTCGCTCGATAACGGTCTCATGAATCCGGACTCGCCGGGCGCGGGGTTCGCCAGATCCGCCGCTTCCACGCTCCGCCTATGCCTGCCCGCCAGCCCCACCTGCGCGCTCGCCCGCTCCTTCACTCCCGGTCCTGCAGGCGAGCGAGCTGGGCCGCGCCGCTGCGCTGCGCCTGCAGCCGCTCGCCGTAGCGGCTGACCATGGCGCTCGACTTCCACCGACCGGCCTGCAGGATCGCCGGCAGCTCGATGCCGGCTGCGATCATGTCCTGGGCGGCGCCGACCCGCGTGCTGTGCCCCGAGAGGCCCTTCACAATCGTTTCCGGCAGGCCGGCCTCGCGCGCCATCGCCTTGAAGATGCGCGGCACCTGGCCCGGCGGGAGCTCGTCGCCGGCCCGCCCTCCCTTGGCGACCGAACGGAACAGCGACCCCTCCGCGACCCCGCCTCGGTCGAGCCATGCCCGCACCAGCCTCAAGCTGTCCGGCCCGAGCCAGACGATCTCGCCCTTGCCCTCGCTATCGGTCTTGCTGCGGTTCACCAGCAGGGTTGCGTCACCGCCCATTTCCACAAGCAGATCGGTCACTTGCAGGGATGTCAGTTCCGCGCGGCGGAGCAGCGTGTCGTAGGCGACGGCGAGCAGCGCCCGGTTGCGGTTGTCGATGAGGCGGTCGCCCGCGGCCTTCACCATGCGTTGGCGCATTGGCCAGGTCAGCCCATGCGCCTGCTCCTGGCGGCGCCCCTTGCGCCGGTGCATGCGCTGGAGCGCGAGCCGGATCAGGGGGCTCTTGAGCGTCTCCTCCCGACCCACCGCCCGGTGGGCCACGGCGATGCTGGCGACGTAGCGGCGCACCGTGGCCGGCGCGCGCAGTTCCGCCATGGCGTCGATGAAGGCGGCAACCGTCTCCGGCTGTGCCGGCAGCGCCCGCTTCCCCCGCTGCTCGCACCACGCGTCGTAGATACCGAGATCGGACTTCACGGCCCGTTCGGTGTTGCTGCTGAACGCGCTCCGGGCGGCCCGGGCAAATTGTCCGAGCAGCTCCGTCAGAGCGGGTTCATGGTCGTGTTGCGGTGCCTCCGAAGTATCGAACGGGGGTTCGAGATACATCAGGGCCTCTCAGGACAGATCAACACCGAGCCTCCAGATGGTGTTCGATAACAACAGTTATCGAACTCATGAACCACTCTCATTGTTATCACCGATAACAACAGTTATCGAACATAACAATAGGAGCGATTCGTGCAGTTTACAGATGTCGTCCCTTGCCGGCCTGCGGCCGGCCTTGTTCCGGGCACCGCCGTCGGCCAAGCGGGGACGTGCCCGCGTCCTGTGGCGCGCCTGTGGCGCCGGGGTCTTTCGATGCTGGCGATGGCGCTGGTCCCGCTCCTGTCCGCCGCGCCCGAGGCCCGGGCCGAGCTTCTGATCGGCAACCTGAACATCGGGACGGCGACAGACAGCATCTCCTCGGCGGGCTTTGGACTTATCGCCCAAGGGTTCACGACCGGGACCAACGCCAGCGGCTACACCCTCGAGTCGATCCAGCTGTTTTTCTTGGCCGCCATTTCTGCCGGGGACATCGGCGACCTGACGGTTACCCTGCGGGCGGTCAACGGTGACGACCCCGCCACTACGGTTCTCCATACGCTCACCAACCCGTCGAGCATCACTGGTGAGAATACCGCAAGTAACTTGGACGCCTCCGACGCGGCGACCTTCACCGCCCCGGTCGGGACAACCCTCGCGGCGAACACGACCTACTTCGTGGTGGTGGATTTCGACCAAGCGAGAGTTCTTTGGGGGATCACGGCAGATGGCGAGGAGAGCGGCGCGGCCGGCTGGTCCATCGCCGACCACGGCAAGTACATATCAAGCATGACTTGGACTGACGACAGTGGAGGTGAATCATACCTGATCCGCGTCAACGGCGCGGCAAACGCCGGTACAGGCAGCACCGGGACGCCCGGCAGCACGGATCTCGTGCCGCAGGCGTGGCTGGCGCGCTTCGGGCGCACGGTGGCCGAGCAGGTGGTGGGTGAACCCGTGGCTGGACATCGGGCTGATCGGCGCCTGCATCGCGCGGGTGCTGGCCGGCCGCAGAGCGGCAGGCCAGGCCGCCGGGGCCTGTTCCGGGCGCTGTTGCAGGCCCGCCCGGTGACGGCCGGTGATGTCCGGATCCCGGACGCGCCGATGCTGCCCCGCCCGTCGATCTGCCCGTACATCCCGAGGACCGGCTCTACCTGGGTCGACTGGATCTTCAATGCCGCCGACAGGCTTTCGCTCAGGCTTTCGCTCAGGCTTTCGCTCAGGCTTTCGCTTAGGCGTTCGTTCCATTCCCGCTGCCTCGCCATGCCGCACCGCGCGAGCCTGGAGTTGGTCCGGCGAATCAAGCGCCACGGCCCGGAAATCGGCAACCAGAACTGCCGGACCAGAGACCACCACACCGGATATGCCGGGCTGCCGGAAGGCCTTCGCCATCTCCCGAGGCTCGCCGTATTACGCGACCTCGAGGGCTGATATGCCTCGTTTCACCTCTACTACACCGGCGTCATGAAGCGGACGCTGCTGAGCGAGGCGGTCCGCATGCGCGTCCACGGCGAGGATCGCCCGGTGGGAGCCGCGGCGCGCGCGGTCCTGCTCGCGAACGGGCAGGCGTTCCGCGAGGACGCTGCCACGCGCGCTGGCGGGCCGGTATCGGTCGGCTTCCTGCTCTGGTTCCAGCACGCGGTGCGGATGCCCGTACTGATGAAGTCGGAACTCGGCCTCGACGTGATTCCGGCCGGGCCAGGGTTCCTGACCTGCCGCGCGATCGCCATGCTCTTCGAGGACCCGGCGCGGGTGCCGGGCATGGAGCACAGGGCGTTCGAGGCGTATTTCGCGGGCGGGGTTTGGCTGCAGGACCTGCGCCGCGACTATCCGCTTGCCAATGCCGGGCTTTCGGACCAGCGCGGTGCGGTGATGGTCGGCCGGCTCGGCTACGACGCGGACATCGTCGCATATCCGAAGGCGCATGGCAGACGCCGCAACTGTGCCTCGGCGGTCGACGGGGCCCGGGTGCGCCGCGTGTTGCGCGCGGATGAACGGTTCGCGGCCATGCGCGAGTCGGAGCTCGTCTGTGAGACCTTTCTGCTGCCGCTTGCGGGCGCATGGTTGCCGGACCCAGGCGTGCAGGCCCGGAGCGTCCGGGCAGGGGGCGTATCTCCGCGACCGGCGAACAGCCCGGGCGCGGCGCGGTGAGAGGCGACGCACATGACAGCGCACGGCGGCTGGCGCTGGCCGGCGCCGTGCTCGCCCGGATCCGGGCGATGCCCCCGGCCTGCGTCCGGGACCGGGCCTTCGCCCGCCTGGCGGCCCGCCTCGCCTCCTCGCCGATCACGGAACACCGCAAGATCGCGGCGGCACTCGTGGGCGCGCTGGCGGCGGGCGACCCGGCCACCGCGCTGGCGCTCGCCTCGACCGCCGGGCGCCGGGCCGACCGGCGGGCCGCGAAGATCGTCTCGCACCGCTACCGGTTTCTGTGGCTCTGCAACCCCAGGGTGGCGTCGCGCAGCCCCATCCAGGCGCTCATGGCGTCGGATCCTGACGCCGAACTGATTCGGGGCCGGACACTGGAGGAGATCCCAGGCCTGCGTCCGGCGCTCGGGGCGTATTTCAGCCTCGCCTTCGTTCGCCTCCCCGTCGGCCGGACCCGGTCATTCCACGCCGACAAGCACGGCCTCGCGCTGCATGACCGCAGGACATACCGGTGGTTCATCGAACCCTGGCACGGGCTGCGCCGTGGCATGCGTTTCGATGAGCTCTGTCGCCGGCTGGCGACATCCGCCGGCTCGGACGCCGTCGCCGGCCGCCACTGGCTCTCGCAGCATGCCCGGATCCGGGCCCGGGACGGCCAGGGGCCGGACTTCGTGGGCCGCTGGGA
>CBDCUM010000011.1:0-2182372 GCA_965222665.1 Rhodobacterales bacterium | reverse complement strand
GACATCATCTTCGCGACGCCGGTGGTTCCCTCCGGACCGCTCAGCATCACGATTCCCAAACGAGTCCTCGGCGGGACGGATGAAATTCGCCTGCTGGCCAGCCTGAAGAGTCTCCAGGAAGGTGTCGGGCCGACCCAGGTCGTGGTGACGGCGACCCGCACCGGCATCGCCTCTGCCCAGACGGCGACGCGGGACATCTCGATCCCTCTGGCGTTGGTCGACGGCACGACGACGGCCGGGGACTATTCGGTGAGCGGGACGCGGACGATCACCATCCCGCAGGGGCAGGCTTCCGGCACCACGACGCTCACGGTGACCGCGGTTGACGACGGCGTGAAGGAGAACCGCATCGAGATGGTGCGCATTGAGGCGGAGACGGTGCCGGAGGTGGTGTACGGCACCGCGCTGAACATCATCGATGCGCCGACCATCGTGCTGTCGGCCTTACCGGGGAGCATCGCGGAGGAGGGCGGGGCGCAGACGGTGACGGTGATGGCGTCGCTGGGCGATCCAAGTGATTCGGTGCGTCCCCGGCAGATCCCGGTGACGCTGACGTGGGGGGGCGGCACGGCGGGCGCGGGGGATTTCTCGGTGCCGGGAACGACGGTGACGATACCGGCCAACACACGTTCGGCGACCGCGACGGTGACGATCACCCCGGTGGACGACCGCCTGCTGGAGGGTGCCGAGACGATCGGATTGCGGGGGGCGACGGCGGGGCTGACGGTGCAGGGGACGACGCTGACGCTGACCGACGACGAGGAGGTCCCGGCGGTGTTGCTGGCGGTGAGCCGGGAGCGGATTCTGGAGAGCGACGGTGCAGTGACGGTGACGGTGAGCGCGACGCTGGATCCGGACGTGGCGATGGCCAACGACGTGACGACGGTGGAGCTGGAGCTGATGGGGTCGGCGACGCGGGGTACCGACTACACGCGGACGTGGTCGCCGTCGACGCCGGTGATCTCGATCCCGTCGAAAGCGACGATGGGCTCGAACACGGTGACGCTGACGCTGACGCCGCAGCAGGACGACGTGGCGGAGGGCGACGAGACGATCGTGGTGGAGGGGACGGCGACGACGGAGGCCCGCAGCCTGGTGGTGAAGGTTGCGAACATCACGCTGCAGGACGACGACGTGCGGGGCGTGGTGGTGACGCCGACGCGCCTGGAGATCGAGGAGGGGAGCAGCGGGAGCTACACGGTGCGGCTGACCGCGGCGCCGCTTTCCGACGTGACGGTGTCGGTGGGCGTGCCGGCGGGCGCGCCCTACCCATTACCCATAAGTTCTGTCTAGCTAGCTAATGTGTTTCCTCACTTCGCTGGTTTCCCCGGCATCGATACTGTGCCCGAGCATCCACGCGGTGAACGACAGCGCGGCCTGGCCGTTCCAGGCGATCTCTGCGCCGGGCGGTCCATCGTTCTTGCGGTTCAGGTAGCCGCCCATCGTCGCCACGAGGCGGAATGCCTGTCCGAGGTTCTTGGGGGACGGCAGCTTGCGGACGCTCGAGAAGTCCGTCAGCAGTGCCAGTTCGATCTCGGTGAATGCGGTTGTGGCCGGAAGCTCCGGTTCGGTTCGGGCCAGGTGGGTGAGGGTGGCGATGCGCCAGGCGATCACCGCGTTGATTGCCACCGCCCGTTCGATGCGCATGCCGGTTCGATGAGCGATCGTCTCCACCTTGCATCCCGATTTCAGGATCCGGTGCCAATCCTCGATCCGCCACCTCAGGCCGTAGAGCCGGACCACTTCGCGAGCCTGGTGCAGGCCGGTGACCGGCAGTGTCGTGAGCAGGATCCAGGAAACCGGCTCCGATCCGTCATCGGGAACATCCACTTCCCGGACATGAACCGCGCTCAGCGGCAGCGGTTCCGGCCCGAAGCGCGCCTTCTCGTCTGCCGGCGGCGGGACCGCCAGTTCCAGCCAGCGCAGGCTCACCCTGGCCTTGCGCCGGGTCCGCCCGGCGAAGGCCTTCTGTCCGCTCGCCGAATTGCGTGCCGACTGCCGGTCCACCGTCATGGTGAACTGTCCGGCCTCCGGGGCCGCGCGCACCCGCTCGAACAGTTTTGGCCGGCCGCGCCCGAGGCTGCGGTCGTGCTTCGCCCGCACCAGGAGGGCCAGGCGGCGACAGCCCGCCGCACGGTGTTCGTGGAACATGTCGAACACGTCCCCTTCGCGGTCTGTCACCGCGACTGCCTTCACCCCGTTGAGTTCCTTCACCGCCGCAACGCTGTGACGCAGGCCGCGCAGCCACCGCCCGGTCTTGCGCTCCTCGACCGGCCGGTCCGGTTCGGGGGTGCCGTGCGGCGCGTCGAACTCGAGATTGACCACGCCCAGGGGAACCCCGTCGCCGCTCACCGCGAAGGTCGTGTGCAGG
Organism: Rhodobacterales bacterium; assembly: GCA_965222665.1. Lineage (GTDB taxonomy): Bacteria > Pseudomonadota > Alphaproteobacteria > Rhodobacterales > CAZPXZ01 > CAZPXZ01. The sequence goes on along the minus strand of CBDCUM010000011.1, from coordinate 2,180,001 downwards.
TGCAGGCCCAGCGTCCCCGAAGACCCCCTGTTGCGGCCGATCGTCCCGAGGCCTTCGCAGCCGTTGCGGGTCGCGAAGTTCAAGTCCGTGCCGTCCTGGACCAGGAGGGACAGCGCATGGCCCTGCATCCGCCGCAGCGTGCGCTCGCGATGGCCGGCCACGATGGTGGCCGCCGACACCGCCGCGTAGTCCGGGTGCTCGATCATCCTGTAGTACCCCTTCACGGTCGCCTCGCAACCAGCCGCCGCCGCAAAAAACGTCTTCGTCGGCGCCCGTGCCTGGATCTCCGCGCTCCGCACCAGGCGGTGCGTCAGGCGGGCGTCGCCAAGCGGCGCCGCACCGAATTCGTTCTCCGCCCAGCTCGCGCTGTCAAGGCCGTCCCCGGGCAGCAGCACACGCCGTGCTTCCAGGCACGCGTCCCAGTCCGCCGCCAGCGGCAGGACCAGAATGCGTTTCGCCGCTTCCGCACCACCGCCACGAAGGCGGCGGCCGGAAGTGTGGCCAACACAGCGCCAGCCGGCCGCCAGGAAGCAGCTGCCCCGGTACTCCGGCGCGACAAACGTCTCGGCCAGAAGCGGACGGATGCCGTAAACCGCCGCGAAGTCCTCGACCACGCGCCGCGCCGCCATGCCCAGAACCCGCGATGCAAGGTAACGGACCGAAACCGACGGACGGATCAGGAAACGCGCCAGGCCGATCATCTCCTCAAGATGCCGCTCACGGCTTGCGTCATCCCAACCAAGCCAGGCATCCCGCGCCGCCAGGGCACGCGTCGCAGGGGCAAACAGAAGGCCGCCGAGCCAGCCATGCGACGAGCCGACCAGGTAACGCAGTTGACGGCCCACGTGAAGCCGCGCGCTGCGCGGGTGTTCCGATGCCATCAGCTCGTTGAAAACCAGCCGAAGCTCCGGTCCCTCAACCCGGACAAGCTCAAGACCCTCGATCGCACCCGCACAGGCCGGAAGACCCGTAGGCTCGGGAACCGCCTCCTCCCGGCGGGCAACGCTCCCGCGACCGCCGCCACGGCGCGGCGCAGGAAGAACTATCTTGCCCGCACGCTCAAGGCGGCGAAGCGCGCAAAGGCAACTCGTGACCTGGGGCCGCCCGCGAAGGTCAACAAAACCGAACGCACCGCAGACCCTGCGACCAATCTCCGCCCGCGAAGCATCCGGCTGCGCCAGAATCCCCGACAGCTTCTTCAAACCCTCGGCCGAGGAAAGCGCACATGGGATCGAAACATGATCGTCCATACCCCAACGTTAACATGACCGATTTAGCGAGTCAAGCAGGAAATGTGTCCAATGGGCAGGGCGCGCCGCTGGAGGCGGACCCGGCGGTGTTGACGTTCACGCCGACGACCTGGTCGACCGCGCAGACGGTGACGGTGACGGTCGAGGATGACGCCGACGCGGTGATGCACGCCGACGTGGAGCTGACGCATACGGTGGGTGGTGGCGGCTACGACGGGGTGACGGCGCCTTCGGTGGCGGTGACGCTGGCCGAGACGACGGTGCCGCAGATGGCGATTGCGGCGGCCAGCGCGGAGGAGAGCGCGGGGCTGATGACCTTCGCGGTGACGCTGGACGTGGCGAGCAGCGAGGAGGTGTTGGCGGCGTGGGCGACGGCGGATGTGACGGCGGAGGCGGAGAAGGACTACACCGAGTCGAGCGGGACGGTGGTGTTTCCGGCGGGCGTGACGTCGCAGAGGATCACCGTTCTCGTCCTTCACGACAATGTGGGCGAGGAGGACGAGACGTTCACGGTGACGCTGAGCGGCGTGCAGAACGCGGCGCTGTCGGTGTCGGAGGCGACGGGGACGATCGTGGACGACGACGCGGCGCCGGTGTTCACCTCTCCGGCGACGTTCGACGCGGCGGAGAACCAGACCGCGGTGGGCACGGTGCGGGCGTCGGACAGCGACGGCGCCGACACGGTGACGGGCTACGCGCTCAGCGGCGGCGCGGACCAGGCGCTGTTCTCCATCAACGACTCCGGGGTGCTGACGTTCCAGGCGGCGCCCAACTACGAGGGCGCGCAGGACGCGAACACCGACAACGCCTACGAGGTGACGGTGCAGGCGACCAGCGGCACGGCAATGGCATTCGGATAGGTGTAACGGTCTTGGGGCGATTTGTCCCGTTGCCGGCAACCTGTTGATATGAATGGCGTATCGGTGTGCGATTATTTTTGTTCCGCAGAGGTGTTGACAAGCGCCCGTCGATTCGTATGCTGTCCTTGAACAGCTGCAGGAATTGCCCATGGATCCGCGAATCACCGACCTGAAGTCGACCACGTTTTCCGGTCGCCGCCTGACCCGGCGGCAGATTGCGGACATCCAGAAGACCGTGGTGCTATTTCCCAACCACAGCCGCAACGAGCTCGCGAAGACCCTCTGCGAGCATCTCAACTGGGTTTCGGCGAAGGGCGACTACAGGGTCGGGGCGTGCATGAAGCTTCTGGAGACGCTGGAGCGGCATGGCATCCTGACGCTGCCGCCGAAGCGGGAGGCCCAGGTCCGGGACATGACGCCCGGGCCCGTCTGGACCTCTGCCTCCGACCGGCGACCGGCGTTGTGCGCCGACCTTTCCGACCTGCGTCCGCTGCGCCTCGAGCCTGTCACCGACACGGACGGGCGGCAGTTGTGGAACGCCTTCGTCGACCGCCACCACTACCTCGGCTACAGACGCCCGTTTGGGGCGCACATCCGTTATTTTGTCGCCGACCGGGAGGGACGCAAGCTGGGATGCCTGCTGTTCGAGGCGGCGACGAAGACGCTCCCGTGCCGGGACAACTGGATCGGATGGAGCGACCGGGCCCGCGGCCGTAGCCGGCACCTGATGGTGGTCAACTCGCGCTTCCTGGTTTTTCCCTGGGTGCGCTCGAAGAATCTCGCGTCCTCGGCCCTCGCCCTGGCGACGCGTCGGCTCGCCGACGACTGGCAGCGCCTGCATGGCTTCCGCCCCGTCCTCTGCGAGACGTTCGTCGACGAGACCCGGTTCAGGGCCTCGTGCTACCGCGCCGCCAACTGGGAGCGCATTGGTTCGACCGGCGGACGGTCGGTCAAGGGGGTGTACGTGCTGCCGTTGTGCGGGGGCGCCCGTGAGATCCTGTGCGGCGAACGGGACGCCGGAACGCCCGCGAAGCCGCCGACACGGGCCGAACGGGGGCGTTCCGCCGCCAGCGACCGCCGCTTCTCCCGGCGGTGGGAGACGCTCGTCGCCGCCGCCACGGCGGTCGCGGAGCGTGAGGATGCGCGCTGGCAGAAGCGCCGGCGCGTGTTCAACAGCCTGCTGATCATGCTGTTCGTGCTCCGCCTCGTCGTCGCGCCGCGCGGGCAGGGCTACCGTGCGACGCTGTGCGAACTCTGGGAGCAGTGCGCGGCGGCAGGCGTCGAACTGCCACAGGACGAGCCTCCGGCGGCTTCGACAGCCTGCGAGGCGCGTGAGAAGCTCGACGAAAGCGCGTTCCGGGCCCTGCACCGGGAGATCCTCGCCAACAGCCCCGACGGACGGCTCTGGAAAGACCACAGGGTCCTCGCCGTCGACGGATCCAAGATTACCCTGCCGAGGAAACTGGCACAGCGCGGCTACCGCATCCCCAACGGCGCCCACTACCCCCAGGGTATGGTCAGCGCCATGTACCGGCTCAACGACCGGATCCCGGTCGACTTCGACCTGTTCAGCCATGAAAACGAACGCACGGCTGCACTCACCCATCTCGACCATGCCGCCGAAGGCGACGTCATCGTCTACGACCGCGGCTATTTCTCGTTCGCGATGGCTCTCGCCCACTGGCAGCGCGGGCTTCACTTCGTGTTCCGCATTGCCCGCAACACCAGCCCCGCCTTCGACACGTTCATCGCCTCGCGGGAAACCGACCTGACCGCCACCCTCGAACCGCCCAGGGACGGCCCGCCCGGTCCGAGCCACCGCATCCGCCTGGCCAAGTATGCCATCGGAGACACCGAATACTATCTCGCCACGTCACTGCTCGACAGCGGCCGCTATCCCATCCCGGCACTCAGCGACCTCTATCATGGCCGATGGGGGATCGAGGAACTCTACAAAACCAGCAAGGCCGTGATCGAGCACTTCCATGCAAAGTCCGAGCGCGGCGTCCGCCAGGAACTCTACGCGGTGTTCGCGCTGGTCACCCTCGCGCGCCAGTTCGTCAACCGCTGCGACAGCGACCTCAACCGCGGCGACAGCGAGGACCTGCCCGCCATGCGCACCAACTTCAAGAACGGCCTGCGTCTGGTCGGACGGGAGATCGAAGCCATCTTCCTGAGACAGAGCGAGATGGTCAACCAGTCCGTCAGGCGGATCATGGCCGGCCTCTCCCGGTGCATACAGCGCCAGAGGCCGGGCCGAAGCTACAGAAGGGAATCAAAGCAGCCACGGTCCAAATGGCTCAGGCGATCCACCGCCTGATATCTGAACCGAACCCAAAATCAGCCCCCCGACTTCCGGCAACCGCCCGAAGCACGGGTTTCTCTTATCCGAACGCAGCAAATCCTTATCCGAATGCCATTGAGCGGCACGGGGGAGCGGAAGAAGACGGAGACGCAGTCGATCACGGTGACGGTGACCGACGACGACACCGAGGCGCCGGACGCGCCGGACGCGCCGTCGGTGTCGGGGGCGTCGGTATCGAGCCTGAACGTGACCTGGACGGCGCCGGCCAACGCCGGTCCGCCGATCACCGACTACGACGTGCAGTACCGGGCGGGCACGAGCGGGCCGTGGAGGGACTTCTCGCACAGCGGCGCCGGCGTGACGGCGACCATCACGGGGCTTGAGGAGAACACGAGCTACCAGGTGCAGGTGCGGGCGACGAACGCCGAGGGCACGGGCGCCTGGTCGTCCTCGGGCAGCGGCGCGACGGACGCGAACGCGGCGCCGGTGTTCGAGTCGCCGACGACGTTCGCACCCGAGGAGAACCAGACCGCGGTGGGCACGGTGCGGGCGTCGGACGACGACACGGGCGACGCCGTGACGGGCTACGTGCTCAGCGGCGGCGCGGACCAGGCGCTGTTCTCCATCGACGACTCCGGGGTGCTGACGTTCAATGCGCCGCCGGACTTCGAGGCGCCGTCGGACGCCGACACGAACAACCGCTACGAGGTGACGGTGCAGGCCACCAGCGGCACGGGGGAGCGGGAGAAGAGGGCGACCCAGGCGATCGCGGTGACGGTGACCGACGACGACAGCGAGGCGCCGGCCGCGCCGGATGCGCCGTCGGTGTCGGCGGCGTCGGTGTCGCGCCTGACGGTGACCTGGACGGCGCCGGCCAACGCCGGTCCGCCGATCACCGACTACGACTACCGCTACCGGACGAGTTCTCCGGTGGGCGCGTGGGTCGAGGTGACGAGCACGACGATCACGGGTCTGTCGACGACGATCGGGAGCCTGCAGGAGAACACGTCCTACGACGTGCAGGTGCGGGCGACGAATGACGAGGGCACGGGCGCCTGGTCGTCCTCGGGCAGCGGCGCGACGGACGCGAACGCGGCGCCGGCGTTCACCTCGTCGGCGACGTTCGGCGTGGAGGAGAACGGCACCGCGGTGGGCACGGTGCGGGCGTCGGACAGCGACGGCGCCGACACGGTGACGGGCTACGCGATCACCGGCGGCGCGGACCAGGCGCTGTTCTCCATCAGCAACTCCGGGGTGCTGACGTTCGATGCGCCGCCGAACTTCAGATGTCCGGACCTCGGGAGTGAATCGAGCTCACCTATTTGAACCCGAAGGGTCCGGATCGGCCGTATTCCCGGGCAGTTCGTAGATCATCCGGAGGTTGGTGCCTGGGAAGATCGTCCGGGTCAGGTTGAGTTCCTGGAGGAGGCCTGCAGTGGCGTTGTCGCCAGCGTCGCTGGCGGTGCCGAGGATGCGAATGCGGAGGATGCCGTTGGAGGGCTCCGGGATGATGTCGGCGTCGGATTGGAAGATCGCGCGCAGGTGCCTGCGGGGTCGCTGTGTCTTGCCCTGTGCCTGTGCGACGACAGGCATCATGCGGGTTTCGGCGCGGTAGGCGATCATGCGGATGACGTCGAGGAGGAGCTTCTCGCCTTCGGGAAGCGCATCCAGGGCCTGGTGGTCGTCGAGCTCGGCGACGGTGATGTGGCGCTGCGTGTCGCTGCGCTTCTGCTTGAGCGCCTCACGCTCGGCGTCGAGAGCGTCGATCCGGGCCTGGAGACGTCGGGCGGCTTCGGCGGTCTGGTGAGACTGGGCTCCCTTGGCCAGATCGGCGATCCTGTTGCGCAGGGTGCCGAGGCGTTGCCGGAAGCGGCTGACATTTCGGTCGATTGCGCGCCAGAGCGGGTTGACGACGCGGGCTTCGGGATCCTGCGGCTCCAGGCCGCGGACCACGAGGGCGTCGAGATTGAACTCCTCGCGCATATATTTGAAGAAGTTCTCCTGCGACCAGCGGGAGAACAGGGCGCCGGCGATCTGCTCCACGGGCATGCGGGAGTGGGTGGAAATGAGCGGGACCTGGCGGCCGCTTTCCAGCAGGCGGCGGATCTGGCGGACCTCGGGCCCCTTTTTCAGTTGCACGCGCTTCTCGGCGAGGCGGACGGTGGCGCTGCGGGTCGTGCCCGGTCCATGGATCGGTACCGCGACACTGCGGAACTCCGCCTCCGGCCAGTCCTCCCCCTTGAAGCCCTTGTGCCAGGTGATCACCGCAACGCCGCGCCGGGCGAGGCGCTTGAACAGTGCCGGGCTCCAGCCTTCCCGGTCGAAGACCAGCGTCAGGGCGGGCTCGCCGGCATCCGGGGCGGTGAGATCCGGCGCCTCCGAGCCCAGCATGCCCAGCTTCTCCAGCGCAGGCAGGATGTCCGCCTCCAGCGCGTGGGTCATGGTCGGATCCAGCGCCTTGTTCAGGCACAGGAAGGGCTTGCCGCCAAGCGCGTTGATCCAATAGCTCGTGGACGCGGGCAGGCATAGTTTCTGTCGCGCCACGAAGTGCTTTGGCAATTTCCCCTTGCGACCGGAATAGATCTTCACATGCCCGTCCACGCACAGCGTGGCGCCGACCTCCGGGTCCTCCTCAAGCCATCCCGCCGCCAGGGAGGATTGCCAGTTCCGCACTTGCTGCACATCCTGCCCCAGCGCCTTGATCTTGCGCCGCAGCGTCTTCACCTCCGGGCAGCGGTCCAGGCCCAGGATCGCGCCCCATTCCCCGGGCACCTGGTGCCGGAGCGCCTCCGGATTGCGCACCCGGGCCAAGACGAGGAACGCCAGGAAGAGCAGAACGGTGGTCAACCCGTAATACCCCTTGGGCAGCGACAGGAACTCCCGCGCGTGGTTCAGAAGCCCCTCCTTCAGCAGCATCGGGAGCCCGGCCAGCACCCCCCCGCCGGCAACCGCCGACAGCGGTTCCGCAAACTCAGATGTCCGGACCTCGAGGGTGAATCGAGCTCACCTATTTGAACCCGAAGGGTCCGGATCGGCCGTATTCCCGGGCAGTTCGTAGATCATCCGGAGGTTGGTGCCTGGGAAGATCGTTCGGGTCAGGTTGAGTTCCTGGAGGAGGCCTGCAGTGGCGTTGTCGCCGGCATCGCTGGCGGTGCCGAGGATGCGAATGCGGAGGATGCCGTTGGAGGGCTCCGGGATGATGTCGGCGTCGGATTGGAAGATCGCGCGCAGGTGCCTGCGAGGTCGCTGTGTCTTGCCCTGTGCCTGTGCGACGACAGGCATCATGCGGGTTTCGGCGCGGTAGGCGATCATGCGGATGACGTCGAGGAGGAGCTTCTCGCCTTCGGGAAGCGCATCCAGGGCCTGGTGGTCGTCGAGCTCGGCGACGGTGATGTGGCGCTGCGTGTCGCTGCGCGTCTGCTTGAGCGCCTCACGCTCGGCGTCGAGAGCGTCGATCCGGGCCTGGAGACGTCGGGCGGCTTCGGCGGTCTGGTGAGACTGGGCTCCCCTGGCCAGATCGGCGATCCTGTTGCGCAGGGTGCCGAGGCGTTGCCGGAAGCGGCTGACATTTCGGTCGATTGCGCGCCAGAGCGGGTTGACGACGCGGGCTTCGGGATCCTGCGGCTCCAGGCCGCGGACCACGAGGGCGTCGAGATTGAACTCCTCGCGCATATATTTGAAGAAGTTCTCCTGCGACCAGCGGGAGAACAGGGCGCCGGCGATCTGCTCCACGGGCATGCGGGAGTGGGTGGTAATGAGCGGGACCTGGCGGCCGCTTTCCAGCAGGCGGCGGATCTGGCGGACCTCGGGCCCCTTTTTCAGTTGCACGCGCTTCTCGGCGAGGCGGACGGTGGCGCTGCGGGTCGTGCCCGGTCCATGGATCGGTACCGCGACACTGCGGAACTCCGCCTCCGGCCAGTCCTCCCCCTTGAAGCCCTTGTGCCAGGTGATCACCGCAACGCCGCGCCGGGCGAGACGCTTGAACAGTGCCGGGCTCCAGCCTTCCCGGTCGAAGACCAGCGTCAGGGCGGGCTCGCCGGCATCCGGGGCGGTGAGATCCGGCGCCTCCGGGCCCAGCATGCCCAGCTTCTCCAGCGCAGGCAGGATGTCCGCCTCCAGCGCGTGGGTCATGGTCGGATCCAGCGCCTTGTTCAGGCACAGGAAGGGCTTGCCGCCGAGCGCGTTGATCCAATAGCTCGTGGACGCGGGCAGGCATAGTTTCTGTCGCGCCACGAAGTGCTTTGGCAATTTCCCCTTGCGACCGGAATAGATCTTCACATGCCCGTCCACGCACAGCGTGGCGCCGACCTCCGGGTCCTCCTCAAGCCATCCCGCCGCCAGGGCGGATTGCCAGTTCCGCACTCGCTGCACATCCTGCCCCAGCGCCTTGATCTTGCGCCGCAGCGTCTTCACCTCCGGGCAGCGGTCCAGGCCCAGGATCGCGCCCCATTCCCCGGGCACCTGGTGCCGGAGCGCCTCCGGATTGCGCACTCGGGCCAGGATGAGGAACGCCAGGAAGAGCACAACGGTGGTCAACCCATAATACCCCTTGGGCAGCGACAGGAACTCCCGCGCGTGGTTCAGAAGCCCCTCCTTCAGCAGCATCGGGAGCCCGGCCAGCACCCCCCCGCCGGCAACCGCCGACAGCGGTTCCGCAAACTGCGGCCGGATCTCGCTCAGATGCCCCGTCGCAGCCAGCATTCGTCCCGTCGTGTCCCGAGCCCCACGGCCCATCGGCGCTGCCCGGTCGCGGGCGTCCCGTGCGCTTCGGTCAATCGGCGGCTCCAGCGCGTCCCCCTCCGGTGCTTCCTGCGGCGCCTCCCGCTCCGCAGGGGCTTCCGGATCCGGATCAGCCTTTGCCGCCCGGGCCGGCTTCCCCCCACCGACAACCCCCGCCCGGCGATTGTTGTTCAGCGTCTGCGACGAGATCCCCACCTCCCGCGCAACCGCCGCGCCGCTCAGCCCCGAGGCCAGAAGCCGGTTCACCGTCCGCGCCATCGCGGCATCAATTACGCTCGGCCCGCGGCCTCGGCGCGGCGCAAAGAAGCTCGCCTCGCCGTCCCTCCGGAGTTGGTTCACCACCCGCTGTACCGTCGAGCGGCTCACGCCGAGCGCCTCCACCAGGTCCGAGCGAGGGACACCGCTCTCCGCAAACTTCGCGATCCGAAGCAACTTCGCTTCGCGCTGATCGTCAGCGTGAAAATCAAACGGTTCAAGATTGGAGAAATACTCCACTCGGCCGTCCCGCTTCACGAAGGAAAAGCAGGAGTTGCCAATCTGGACCGCCTCGGTGGGGCGCATCGGAAGCGTGTTCATCGGGACCTCGGAGCCGGATATCGGGTTTAGAACATTCTTTCACATTCCGGCCGACCTGTCAACCCCCCAAATGCCTCCTAACTCACCGAAATCACAAGGAAAACGACCGCCAAACACGCCTTCAATCAGCGCACGAGGTCCGGACATCTGAAACTGCGGCCGGATCTCGCTCAGATGCCCCGTCGCGGCCAGCATTCGTCCCGTCGTGTCCCGAGCCCCACGGCCCATCGGCGCTGCCCGGTCGCGGGCGTCCCGTGCGCTTCGCTCAATCGGCGGCTCCAGCGCGTCCCGCTCCGGTGCTTCCTGCGGCGCCTCCCGCTCCGCAGGTGCTTCCGGATCCGGATCAGCCTTCGCCGTCCCGGCCGGCATCCCACCCCCGACAACGCCTCGCCGGCGATTGTCGTTCAGCGTCCGCACCGGAATCCCCAGCCGTCGCGCAACCGCCGAGCCGCTCAGACCCGAGGTCAAAAGACGGTCCGCTTCCCGCGCCATGTCGGCATCGATTACGCTCGGACCGCGCCCGCGGCGCGGCGCAAAGAAGCTCGCCTCGCCGTCCCTCCGGAGTTGGTTCACCGCCCGCTGTACCGTCGAGCGGCTCACGCCGAGCGCCTCTATCAGGTCCTCGCGCCGGACACCGCTCTCCGCGAACTTCGCGATCCGAAGCAACTTCGCTTCGCGCTGATCGTCAGCGTGAAAATCAAACGGCTCAAGATTGGAGAAATACTCCACTCGGCCGTCCCGCCTCACGAAGGAAAAGCAGGAGTTGCCAATCTGGACCGCCTCGGCGGGTCGCATCGGAAGCGTGTTCATGAGATCCTCGGGCACCGAATAATGGGTTCATATTATTATGCCAGATACCCGCCGCTCTGTCAACCCCAAAATCCAATCATAACTCTATCAATTCAAAAGATAATTCAACCCACAAGCAGCTCTCGAAAAGAGAGCGATGTCCGGACGTCTGAACTTCGAGGACCCGTCGGACTCCGACACGAACAACCGCTACCTGGTGACGGTGCGGGCGACCAGCGGCACGGGGGAGCGGGAGAAGACGGCGACGCAGTCGATCACGGTGACGGTGACGGACGACGACACCGAGGCGCCGGGCGCGCCGGATGCGCCGTCGGTGTCGGCGGCGTCGGTGTCGCGCCTGAGCGTGACCTGGACGGCGCCGGACAACGCCGGTCCGCCGATCACCGACTACGACGTGCAGTACCGGGCGGGCACGAGCGGGCCGTGGACGGACTTGTCGCACAGCGGCGCGGGCGTGACGGCGACCATCACGGGGCTCGCGGAGAACACGAGCTACCAGGTGCAGGTGCGGGCGACGAATGACGAGGGCATGGGCGCCTGGTCGTCCTCGGGCAACCGAGGGTATTAGCCAGATTCGTGTTGAAATACACGCTAAGGCTTGAGCTTCAGGCCGCGCGTGGCCATGAAATTGTAGAGAGTTGACCGCGAGACCCCCGTAATCTTTGCGATTGCGGTTTTGGAGACACCGAGTTCGAGAAACTGGCGGATTTCGTGCTCCTTGCCGTCGAGGCGCGAGACGCCAAGCGCCCCTTTGGGGCGCCCGAGCTTCTTGCCTGATGCTCTGGCTTTGGCCAGGCCCTCGCGCGTGCGCTCGGAAATCAGGTCGCGCTCGACTTCTGCGAACAGGGCGAACATCGTGGTCATGACCTTGGTCTGGATGTCGCGCTGTCCCTTGAAGCGGATGTTCTCCTTGATCGCGACGAAGGTGACACCGGCCCTGGCGATAGCGTCGAGCATGGCGACGACTTCGCCGAGGGAGCGGCCGAGGCGGGACAATTCGCTGACGACGATCCGGTCACCCGGCTCGAGCACGGCCATGAGCTGTTCGAGGCGGCGGCGCTTGGCGTTGGTTCGGGATGACGCCGTGGCCTCGACGAAGTCGTCGATGGGCAAGCCTTCGCCGCGGGCGTGCTCGAGGATGGCGAGGCGCTGGCTGCCAGCGTCTTGCCGGGCGGTGGACACGCGCAGATAGGCGACGGTTTTCATGGCTTGTCGAAGGAAAGTGGTTTGCGGGATTATAATGCGCAGATGCAGAATATGAAATCCGTCATGTTTCGTCCTGCAAATCTGACCGGTTTGAACGTGCGTTTCCTTTAGACAGAACCTTGCCTGCTTCGGATCCCGACGTTTCCCGCCCGCGCCTGATCCGAGACGCCAGCTTTCTCAAGGCCGACTTGCGCGAGATCGCTCGCCGCCGTGGCCGTCGCGACCGGCTTGGATTTGCGTACCAGATTGCCTTCGTGCGCGTTCTCGGGAGGTTTCCCCGCAACTGCGGGCCAGGGTCCGCCGAGGTCTGCTGAAGGTCGAACAACTCCATGCCCTCGCACGCGAAGTCCATGATCAGATGAAAACCTGTTCCCGTCTGACCCTGATTCTCGCCAGCATCATCTATTGGCAGGCCAGGGAGATCTCGAGAATGACCGCCGCGCCGGATTTTCCCTTCGACCGGAACTTGCTTCGACATGTAAGCCCGATCGAATGGAAGAACATCATCCTCTACGGCGAGATCAAGATTGACCCTGTCAAGCTGAAGATGCGCAGTTCTTAAGGGTGAAAATTTTCTATGGCGCAAATGCGACAATCCGGGCGTTTCCATTATCTGGTTCTCATATAACACGTTTTTCAATGTGCGCTTTCGGCTTTCCCAACCGGATCTCGACTGGAATCGGCAAAATTCAAGCATCTCCGACGCTACGTGGTGCAAATGAAAGCTCGCAGACCGCGACCTACAGTCCTAACCCATTGCTACCACTGGATCTGCATTACTCCATACGGAATGTGCACCCGTTCTTAACGTGTATTTCAACACGAATCTGGCTAATACCCTGACAACGGCTGCCGTCCATCGCAGCCAAGCACATCACGCCCCATAGCCTTCGACATGCATGCGCGCTTCATACACTGCAAGCAACCGGCGATCTCCGAAAAGTCTCCTTGTGGCTGGGACATGCCAGCATCCAGAGCACCGAAGTCTATCTCCGGGTCGATCCGGCGGAAAAGCTCGACATCCTGGCGGCCGGCTTCCCACCCAGCATACGGAAGGGGACCTTCAAAAACGCCCAAGACAGGTTGATGGCCATCCTAAGTGAGGTCAGGTCAACGCAATTATGTTAAACAATCCGGCCCGCACAGCCATTCAGTGTGGGCCGGAACCACCTCCAACTCAACATAAAAATGTGCGTCACATAATTAGCGCACTGGGCTCCTGCCTCGGGTGTGGACGGCAGCAAACCTGACGGCTGGCCATGGGTGCATGATGCGGATCGCCGGGAAGTAATCCCGGGTGACCCGGTCAAGCAGAAGCCAAAGTTCCGGCGCCTTCGCCTTTTGGGAGCGTCGCCGCAGTTGTTGGAACCATAGCCGCTTGATGCGGTGCACGAAAATCGAGAGGAATGGGAAACTGGAGGGAACCGCAAAGTAGCGCAGCCACCCGCCAATGACCGACCGCAGCCAAAGGGCTACGTCCTCCGGGTTGTCGTGCCGGCGTCGGCGCAGCGCCTGGCCGATCCGTGTCAGCGTCCGCTGCATCCGTTTCGCCTGTGGCTTCCGCCCGAGACCGAACCGTCCCTTCCGTGTGGTTCGACAATAGTGAGTGAACCCGAGGAAGTTGAAGGTTTCGGGGCGACGCTCGCCGCGCGCGCGGCGGTTCGCCATGGCGAACCTGCCGAACGCCCTAGACGAATGCCATTGGGCGGCCCGCCCCCAGTCCTGTGCCTCGTACCGGGGTCCCGGTCCCCGCGGATCGATATCGGCGCAGACTACACGGTGGATGACCAGGTCGCAGTGTTCGGGACCGTTGCTCGATATCTTCAGATCGACCGTCTTTCCCGCATGGGCCACCCAGGGTTGGGCATACCCGAGAAGCGCGGTCGTACTGGTCATCCTGCATCGATTGCGAGTGTTACCGCGATCCCGGTCAGGTCTTTCCAGCGGCGCTTGAAAATGTCCCATTCCGCCTCCGCCAGGGAGGCATAGGAAACGGCCCCGACCGGGGACGGTGGAAATCCCCTGATCCCGGAAAGCCGTGCCAGCTGCCAGCGCCTGAATGGTTCCCGGACAATGAGCACGTAACCGCCCTTGACAGGGGTCATGCGCATCCGATCGAGGATACGCTGCAACTCCAGGCCAAAGGGACCCCTCGGCCTGTTCCGGTACTCAAGCGCAATGTCCATCCTGGTTCCGTCCCAGACATGGACGGGCGTCTCGGGGTCGTGGCGAATCATGTCTCCATCGAAAATCGGGTCTGGACAATACCGTTTCCGAAATCAATATACTACGAATATATCCGAACCTTGAAATGCAAAACCCGATGCAGATCAGCCACAGAATGAAGCGCGCCCGGGTCTCCGGCACGATCCGCCTTGCGCAGGCTGCACGGGAACTGCGTGAGGCCGGGCGCGATATCATCGACCTCGGCGAAGGTGAGCCTGACTTTGACACGCCGCCCCACATCGTCGAGGCGGCTTTCAGAGCCGCCCGGAATGGTGCAACCCGCTATACGAACGTCGCGGGCACGACGGAGTTGCGGGAAGCCGTCGCGCGACAGTTCAGGCGCCGCAACGGACTGGACCATACCGCGGACGACATCATCGTGGGAACCGGCGCCAAGCAACTGATCTTCAACGCGCTGGTTGCATCGCTCAATCCGGGTGACGAGGTCATCGTTCCCGCACCACATTGGGTCAGTTATCCAGACATGGTGAAGATTGCGGGCGGAACTCCGGTCATTGCGCGTTGCGGTGACGATACGGGGTTCAAGCTGACGGCCGAAACGCTGGCAGCGCACATTACCCAAGGAACCCGCTGGTTGATACTGAATTCACCGTGCAATCCGACCGGTGCGGTCCATAGCGCTAGTGAACTCGGCGCACTTGCGGATGTCCTGCGCAATCACTCCCGTGTTGCAGTGATGTGCGACGACATCTATCAGGAGATTGTCTTCGAAGGATCCGCGTTCGCGACGATGGCCGGGGTCGCTCCCGATCTATCGGACAGGATCCTGACGGTCGACGGCGTGTCGAAATCCCACGCGATGACGGGCTGGCGCATCGGCTACGCAGCCGGGCCGCGTGATCTCGTCGCGGCCATGACCAAGCTGCAGGGCCAATCGACAACGAATGCATCCTCCGTCAGCCAGGCGGCGGCGCTGGCGGCGCTGGAGGGATCGCGGGAATTTCTTGGCGAATGGAACGCTGTCTATGCGCGCAGGCGTGACCTGACGATGACCCTCCTCGCAGACGTCGCAGGGCTGAAACTCAACGCGCCCTGCGGAGCGTTCTATCACTTCGCGGCCTGTTCCGGACTGACGGGCGGAACCGCGCCGGGGGGCAACCGGACCGTGACGGATCACGACCTCAGCATGCACTTTCTTCGGGACGCAGGCGTGTCGATGGTCCCTGGCAGCGACTTTGGCGCGCCGGGCCACCTCAGGTTGTGTTTTGCCAGGTCGGACGACGATCTGGAACGTGCATGCCGGCGAATTCGTTGCGCGATCGAAAGGCTGCGCGGTTGAGGTCAGGGTCAACGCGGCCCCGCGGAACCGGAGGCCGCTTTTTCCGGCAGGCCGGGACATATGAAATGACCGGGCGGCCGGCACGCAATTTCGCGCCGTTCAGACATCCCGGAGCCCGTCGGGCACGGCGCGAATCGCAGAACAGCACAGCTTGTGTGGTCGTCCCTGGCGGACCGGTCCGGCTCACGGGGCCTGGAAGCCGCGCCGACGGTCCGGAATGCACTTGCCGACGTCGCATCTGGCCGGCCGAGCCGGCCATCATGGATCGAGTGCCGTGTTTCGCGCCGGTCTGAGAGCTTGAATCATGAATCGGACAGGACCCCCAATGGAGCAAATGTTTTGCCATTTTTGGTTTGACTTCGGACCAAATCCGCATTGGATGTGGAATTGGTTCCATAGATGATCACGATGGCAAAGGCTCACCTGGACTTGCGGAACAAACTCTGAACACACGCGCCAGATATGATGCGCACTGTGGCGGGGCCCGTCTGCACGCATTGCGCCGTCTACCGCCGGAGCGGCAAAGTCAGCTTTCCCTGATATGCCGGGCGAGAAGGCGCAGCCCCGCGACAAGCAACCGGTCGATCGCCTGCGTCGTCAACCAGGCCGAATGCGGGGTCAACGTGACATTGTTCAGGCCGATGAGCGGGTTCCCGGGCGGAATCGGTTCCTGGTGGAAAACATCCAGCCCGGCATGCCCGACAGTGCCGTCATTCAGCGCCTGAACAAGGGCCTTTTCCTCGACAATCCCTGCCCGGGCTGTATTGACGAGGACGACGCCCGGTTTCATTCGCCTGAAGGCGTCGGTCCCGAGAAGACCTTCGGTTGCCGGATTGAGAGCGAGGTGCAGCGAGAGAACATCCGATTGCGAAAGAACGTCCGCCAGTTTCAGCATCTCGGCCGGCGTGCCCCGGTCGTTGCCGGACCGGGTCCAGCCGATCACGCGCGCACCGAGTGCATGGGCGATACGTGTCGTCTCCGCTCCGATGCCGCCGAGGCCGATCAGCCCGAAGGTTTTCCCGCTGAATTCCTCGGTCCGCATCAGCCGCCACCGGTTCGACCGCAGTTCGCGGTCCATTTCCGCGATGCGCTTCAGGCCGGCAAGCGCGAGCGTAACGGCATGCTCCGCCACCGCGCGGTCACCATATCCGCTGACGCCTTCGATCCGGATGCCGAGTTCCCTGGCCGTCTCCAGGTCGCCATGTGTCGACAATCCGGTCGACAGATACGCGATGGTGCCGAGACCGGGGCACGCGCGCAACACCCGTTCGGACATGTAGCCCATGTATACCAAGGCATTCCGTCGCCCTTGAAGGCGCCGCACCAGTTCGTCCTCATCGCGGGGCTCGTCACGATACACATCGATCCCCGGGACGATCCCGAGCATCCCGTCCGTCAGCCTTTCTGCCAGCTCGCCGTGACAATCGACGAAGACCGGGGCCTTGGCCGCCATGTCCTAGCCGACGACCGAAAAGCTGCTTTCACGGTTGATTTCGCGATTGCGCGAGCAGAACCGCATGTTCAGCGCATGATCGACGCTGGGCAGGTCGAAGACGAAGGGCACGAGATCATGGTCGTTTCCGCCGGCCTCGTAGTCGATCAGCGCCTTCATCATCATGCCGACGACCGGCGCATTCTTGAACTGGTTTCCGCTGGTTCCGACCGCCATGTAGAAACCGGGAAGGTCCGACTTGTCATAAATCGGTATCCAGTCGTCGGATGCATCATAGAGGTCGGCCACTCCGCGGACCGAGTTCGGTATTCCTATTCCCGGGAAGCGCTGCGCGGCGCGAAGGGCCTGCAGGCGAGCCTGTCCTGTCACCTGCGAATTGTAGTCGTCCGGATCGACCCACTCGAGCGGATCGCATGAAGGTTCCTCGCTTCCGATCAGAATCCTGTTGCCAACCTCTGGACGCCAGTATCCGCCGATGTCCGCATCGGAACAGATGAGGCCGTCCCTTTCGAAATCGAAGCCCGGAGGCGAGGGAACATGGGCGACCTCGACACGAAGGGCCCTGGTCCTGATGTTCATGGAGCGGGCCACGCCGGCGAGCTCGTTGATCTTGTATGAATGCGGGCCTGCCGCGTTGATCACGATAGGTGCGCGGATGGCGGTTCCATCAGCGATGTCGACGCCCGAGACGCGTCCGCCGGCCGTCCTGATGCCGACAACGCGGCATCCCGTGAAGAACCTGGCGCCGCGCCGTGCGGCCGCCGCCTGGATGTTCTGGGTGGCGAGCATCGGATCGCTGACGTAGCCTGCTTCCGGAAAGAAGAGGACATAGCGGAGTTCGCCGTTCTGCTTGCCGAATTCCGGATCATCCTCCGTCCTGGCCGGGTGAAAATGGCCGGGACTCATGATCGGCAGTCTTGCCCGGATCTTCGACGGCGTCCAGACCTCGTAGGGAATGCCGATGGTATTTGCGATCTCCTCCAGCTTGATGCCGTAACTGTTTTTTTCGAAGCATGTGTAGCAGCATCCGACTTCACGGTAGACCGCCAGGGCCTCGCCGTCTTCCGCGCCGAGATATTCCCGCCAGTTCTCCCAGAACGTATAGTTCGACTTCGCAAGAGCAGCGCCGTCGAGAGTGGAATAGTGGGTGCGGATGATCGCGCATGAATTGCAGGTCGAACCGGCGCCGGCCGTCAGGTTCTTTTCGACGCATGCGACGGATCTCCCACCTTTGGCCAGTTCATACGCGATGGCGCATCCGACAATGCCACCGCCAATTATGATTGCGTCGAAATCTAACGGCATCCTGACAGTCTCCAGAATTGTCACGAAATATATTTCTTATATATACAATAGATTGCCAGGGGCCTGCAAGCCGTAAGGTGGCGTTGATCAGCAGGAATCCGGGAGGCCCGCGCGTTTGCGCGTGCCCGGACCTTTGGTTCGTGAGGTTGTCAGGCGCGCGTCGGCGGAATCCGGCTGCGCGTGCCACGCCGCCGGAGGTTCAGGGCAAACCGGGCGGCGTTTCCAAGTGGAGAACCGCGAGGAAGAGGGCGGCGGACCGGATTCCGGCCGTGATCGCCGGGGGCTCCGGTCGGGACCGGTACAATTCCCTCCCGTGCGGCCACGGGAACCGGTGACGCCACGAATCCGGGACGGAAGTGACTCCAGTCGGTCGTGGCCGCTCAGAACAGGACGCCGGGCAGCCAGAGCGCGATCTGTGGAAAGATGGCGATGATCACCGCGGAAAGGAGCATCAGCAGGAAGAACGGAAACGCGCCGCGTGCGATTTCGCCGATGGGGCGCCCGGTTATTCCCTGAATCACGAACAGGTTGAAGCCGATGGGGGGGGGTGATCAGTCCGAGCTCGATCATGATCACCAGGAACACCCCGAACCAGACCGGGTCCCAACCTGCGGCCAGGATCAGCGGCAGCGTGATCGGAAGCGTCATCACCATGATCGAGAGCCCGTCGAGGAACATGCCCAAAATGATGTAGAAGACACCGATCAGCACGATGATTCCCGCCTGGCCGAGTTCCATCGCCACGATCAGCTTCGAGATTTCCTGCGGTACGTGAAGGTAGGCCATGGTCGACGACATGAAACCGGCGGCGACGAGGATGGTGATGACCATGCAGGTGATCCGGGTCGCTCCCATGAGAGCATCGACAAGGATGGAGATCCGGAACTGGCCGAGCAGGATGACCAGTCCGAGCGACGCAGCGAATCCGAGGGCGGCGGCCTCGGACGGCGTCACGACACCCGTGTAGATGCCGCCGAGAACGACGAAGATGAGTCCGACGACGGGCAACAGGTCGACGAGGCTGCGCAGGTAGTCCCCGGGGGAATACCTGGCGCGGTCCGTTCCCGGCCCGGTCACGTTTCCCGTCAGCGCCCGGAAAACGATGTAGGCGGAGTATATTCCAGCGATCAGCAGCCCCGGAAACACGCCGGCGGCAAAAAGGGCGGTAATGGACTGCTCGGCCAACACACCGTAGATGATCATCGAGATCGACGGCGGGATCATCAGTCCGAGGCTGCCGGCACCGGCCAGCGACCCCATGGCCAGGCCGGAATCGTATCCGCGGCGGTTGAGTTCGGACATGGTGATTTTTCCGACGGTCGCGGTGGTCGCGGTGCTTGAGCCGCTAACGGCGGCGAAGAGCGTGCAGCCGATGATGTTGCAGTGCAGCAACCTGCCCGGGATGAGGCTCGTCCAGGGCGCCAGGCCCCGGAAGAGGCGTTCGGAGATGTCGCTTCGGAAGATGATCTCGCCCATGAAGACGAACATGGGGATCGCGGCCAGTTCCCACGTGCTTGCGGTCCGCCACATCGTTCCCTTCATCACCGAGCCGATTCGCAGGAACGAGAAGTCCAGGAGAAAGGCAAGTGTCGACAGTCCGACCATCAACAGCGCCACGAAGATCCACGTGCCGATGCCCAGGTACAGGGCCAGGAATGCGAATGTCGCGAGCGCAAGCAGGATCGGTTCCATCGTTGCCTCTCCCCGGTGCTACTCGCTACCCGGCTCGGCAGCCTTGCCTGAATCCAGGCAGGCCTCCCCGGCGACGACCCGGAGGAGATGCGAGACAAGCTGCAGCACGAATATGCCGAGACCCACCGCGACGAATGCCTCGGGAATCCAGAGCGGCACCTGGGCGACGGTCTCGCTGACATATCCCCGTTCATAGTTTCGCACGACATTGCGCACGAAGAAAAAGAACGCCACCGAACAGCTCAGGATTCCGAGCAGCGTGCAGAGGATTTCGACGGCGATCCGTGCAGGCCCTTTCGGACCGAGACGCGAGATCAGCAGGTTCATCCGGATCAGCGAGTTTCGTTCCAGTGAATGGCCGAGCGCGAGAAAACTGAGACCGCCCACGCCGTAACCGACCAGTTCATCGGCCGCGTACGTCGATGCGGCGAAAAACGTCCTGAGAACGACTTCCGTCAGGATCAGGCCGGTCATCCCGAGAAGTATCAGGACTGCGGCGGCGACTCCGAGCGTCGACAGGCCGTGAGTGAAGATGTGAAAATATTTCACTGCCCGAACCGGAACCACAGAGTGAGGTGCCGCCCCCAACGGGAGCGGCACGTCGGGAAAGTCAATTGGCTGCCCGTTGAAGTTCGGCATCGTAGGCGGCCAGGATCTCGTTTGCCCTTTCGTCCCCGATAAGCGCGCGCCACTCGTCGATCGCCTGTTGGCCGGCCGACCTGAGTTCGTCGATGAACGCGGCAGGAACGTCCGTGATCGCGGTCACTTTGGCTTCGGCGAGCCGCCTGACGTTCAGGTCGATCCTGTCCTGCGCCTTCGCCCAGAGTTCATCCTCGACTTCCATGGCCGTATCGAGAACAACCTTCTGGAGATCTGGCGGCAGCGCCTCGAACACATCCCTGTTGATGTGGACCATGTTCGAGCCCATCGTGAAGTTCACATAGTGGTAATGGTCGAGAAACTGCTGGAAATTGGCAGAGAGCCCGCCTTCCTCGGAGGTCAGGACGGCTTCTATGGTGTTGGTCGAAAGCGCCGGCACGACGTCCGCCCAGCTCATCTGGATCGCAGCGGCGCCTATGTTCTTCAACGTGATCGTGCCGTTCTTGTCGTACGTCCTGATCCTGAGGCCCTGCATGTCTTCGCCCGAGGCGATCGGGCGTTTGGACCAGATGCCCACCGGCGACCATGGTTCCGTCAGGAGAAGAATCTGGTTGCCCTTGGCGAAGGCCTCGGAATAGTAGGGCCGGGCTGCGTCGATCAGCGCCTTGCTCTCCACGGGATTGGTGGCCATGAAGGGCATGTTGTTCAGCAGGAAGATCGGGTCGAAACCGGTAAAGACCCCGGTATATGTGCTGGCGATCGGCACTGCGCTGTCTTCGACGGCCGCCCAATGGTCCTTGGACTTGTACCCGAGCGAGCCGCCGAAGTGATTCGTGATCACGATCCGGCCACCGCTGTTTTCCGAGAGACGCTCGGCGAACACCTTGTCCGCCTCGCCGGTAACGGATGTCTCGCCGTACTCGTTGGGCATGTCCCAGGCGATGTCCTGGGCATCGGCCGGCCGAACTGCCGGCAGCGTCAGGACCAGCGCGGCCAGAACCGTGCAGATCGAGCGGGATTGGAAATTCATCAAGGCCATTTTCCTGTCTCCTGGTTTTGCTTGGCGACGCGGCGGCAGGCGCGGTCACAGACCCATCTGCGCAAACAACGCCGCCGTCAGCGGCTGAGTTTGTTTCGGTATTCTCCTGCGACATGAACGTGGTCCAGTTGACCGACTTCCAGGTAGGAGACATTGAAGCCTGCAGCCCGACAGGCATCCGTGTAGATTCGCGACTGGCGGCGAAATTCGTCGGTTTCGCCGCCGCCGACGGCGACGACGGTCGGCGGCATCCATTTCGGAACATGATGGACCGGGCTGTTCCGGCGTGCTTCCGTCCGGTCCATCCGCAGGTCCCGGTTGAGGTAGGAAATCCGCAATGGTTCCAGATCGAACAACCCGCTGAGCGGTACCGCACCGTTGACGACATCGAACGGGAGGCCGTGCTCTTCCCATTCGGTTGCCATCAGCATCGCCGTCAGATGTCCTCCGGCGGAGTGGCCGGTCACATGAATCCGGCCGGGGTCACAGCCGATTTCCGTCGCATTCTTGTAGATCCACGAGACTGCGGCCCTGTTTTGCCGGGCGATCTCGTCCATGGTCACGTTCGGGCAAAGATCGTAGTTGTTGAGCACGACGCATGCGCCGGCCTCGACGAACCGCTCCGCGACGAACCGGAACATGTTCTTGTCGAAGGCGCGCCAGTATCCGCCGTGTATGAAGAGCAGGACCGGCGATCCGCCGCGCCCCGGCCAGAGATCGAGCTTTTCGCCCGGCGCGTCGCCGAACGTGACATCGATTCGGCATTCGAAATTCGCCACAGCCCGCTTGTTGTGCGCTTCCATGGCTGCGAAGGTCTCCGCGAAATGCGGGCACCGCCGGCGCATGTCGTATTCGAGATCGAGTTCTTCCTGGCTGTAGCTGCCGTAAACTGTGCCCGTCACGCCGATTCTCCGTTTCGTTTCCGTAGAGCGTTCCGATTCCGATACTTTGCATCGTAGGAAATGAAATAGGCTGTTGCAAGGAAAATATATACCGAATATATTTCCTCTGCAATGGGAGGTGGTCAAAGTGTATGTCAGGATGTCGTACTGGTCCTGCAAACAGGACAACTGGGGCGAGGACGCGGACCTGTTCAGAAGCGGTGCGGTCCCGATCATGCGGGCCCACGGGGGGTTCGTGCAGGCGATGCTGCTCGGCGAGGACGACGCCGGGGAGAGAATCGCCCTGACGGTATGGGAAGATCCGGACGCCTACCGGCAATTCGTCGAGAGTCCCGATCTGGAACGGATCACGTCGATGTTTGCCCACATGTATGTGGACGGGAAGCGGCCCGGCCCGGCCCGCGAGTACGTGGTCCGGGCCGAAGGCGCGGCAATGAGAAATCGAGGTACGTCATGCTCCTGAATCCGGTGACAGCCGCAAGATACAATGCCTGGGCGAACACCAGGATCTACAACGCCGCCCGGCAGCTTACCGATGCCCAGCGCAGGCTCGACCGGCGCGGGTTCTTCGGGTCCATCCACAACACGATGAACCACGTTCTTCTCGCCGACCTCATCTATCGGGAACGGCTGGAGAAGAAGCCGACCACCTTCACGGCGCTCGACCAGATTCTCCACGACGATTTCGGCGAACTGGAATCCGCCCACCGCGCCAACGACATCTGGTACACCGGGTTCTGCGAACGAATGGATCCGGAAGAGCTCGGGAGCGACCTGGCTTTCCAGGCCGTGGGCTTGGATGCGGCCGAGTATTTCAGGCTTCCGCTCCGGTTGTGCCTGACAAATCTCTTCCAGCACCAGATCCACCACCGCGGTCAGGTTCACCACATGCTCAGCCATGCCGGCATTTATCCTCCGCCGGTCGACGTCGTGAAGTTCGGACGTGGCGATGTCGACCGGTGGAGCGACGCTGCATGAGCGCAAAGCTCCATGACCTGGTCATCGTCGGCGCCGGACAGGGCGGATTGTCGGTCAGTTACTATCTTTGCAGGGCGGGCATCGACCATGTGGTGCTCGACCGGGGCGGCGTGGCGCATGCCTGGGCGGCGCGGCGCTGGGATTCCTTCTGCCTGGTGACACCCAACTGGACAGTCAACCTGCCGGGCCGGCCGTACGCCGGCAACGACCCGGACGGATTCATGCTCCGTGACGAATTCGTGCAGTACATGAAGGAGTGGGCGAACGGCTTCGGCGCCCCCGTCATGGAGGGCGTCGAGGTCAGGCGCGTCATCAGAGATGACGGCCAGTTCGTCCTGGAAACCTGCGCCGGCCCGATGCGCGCCAGAATTGTCGTGATCGCGACAGCGACTTATCAGCTTCCGAAGGTGCCGGGATTCGCTTCGCGCCTGCCGGCCCGTATCGGACAGCTTCACGTCGAGGACTACAGGAATTGCGACCAGGCGGAGGCGGGGGCGGTGATGGTCGTCGGTTCCGGCCAGTCCGGGTGCCAGATCGTCGAGGATTTTCTGCGGGCCGGGCGCAGGACCTATCTCAGCGTTTCGCGGACGGGCCGGTTGCCGCGGCGTTACCGGGGACGCGATAGCGTCTGCTGGCAAAGGGAACTCGGTCACCTCGATCGCACGCCGGACATGCTGGAGAACCCCTGCCAGCGCTTCGCGGGTGACCCGCACGCGACCGGGCGCGACGGCGGCGCCACGGTCAGCCTCCACGACTTCCGCCGGCGCGGGGTCACGCTGCTCGGCCGGTTGGAGGGGTGCGAGGGTTCGCGCGCCCGGTTCCGGGACGACCTCGGATCGAACCTGAAGTTCGCCGATGATTTCGCGGGCAATTTTATGAAGCGGGTCGATGAACACGTGACGGCGAAAGCCGCGTCAGCACCGACGCCGACGCCGGCGGAACTGGCCGGCGGTCCGGATCTCGCGGCGAGCGGGATTGAGGCGCCGTCCTCGCTGAATCTCGAGGAGGCGGGAATCGGTACCGTCGTTTGGGCAACCGGGTTCTCGTTCGATTTCGGCTGGATCGACGGGCTCGAGACGGATGATTTCCGCTACCCCGTCACGTCGCGCGGGAAGACATCGCTCCCGGGGCTCTACTTTTGCGGGTTGAACTGGATGACGAAGCGCAAGTCCGGGATTCTCTACGGGGTCAAGGAGGACGCCCGTTTCGTGTTCGGTCACATCCTTGAGCGGTTGGGCCTGGCGATACGATGACCGGCGTGGACGGAGGACGGGGTGGATGTTCATCGGCGTGGATGTAGGCGGAACCTTTACCGACATCGCTGTGAATCCCGGTGATGGCGGCAGCCTGATGCTGCACAAGCTTCCCTCGACGCCGGAGGCGCCGGAAAGGGCCATCGTGGCGGGGCTGAAGGCGCTTCTTTCCGGGAAATCCCTGGACGCCGGAAAGATCCAGCGTCTGGCACATGGTACGACGGTTGGAACAAATGCACTTATCCAGCGCAGGTGCGGGAAGGTCGCACTGGTCACGTCGGTCGGATTCCGCGACCTCCTGGAACTTGCGCGTCAGACCCGCCCGACGGTCTACGACATGCACCGCGACCATCCTGAACCGCTGGTGCCGCGGAACCTGCGATTCGAGGTCCCGCAGCGCCGGTTGGCGGACGGGACCGCGCACGTCCCGCTCGACGAAGGCGCCGTCGCTGATGTCGCCATGCGTCTGGGGGCGGAGAACGTCGACTGTGTCGTGGTCTGTTTCCTGCATTCCTACGCATATCCGGAAGACGAGGAGCGAGCGGCCGAAATCCTGCGGGCCAGTCTTCGGGGTTCCGTAAGGGTCCTGACATCGGCCTCGGTCTATCCGGAGTTCCGGGAATACGAGCGCTTCTCCACGGCCGTACTCAATGCGGCACTGATCACGGTGGTCGGTTCCTATCTCGACAGGTTGACGCGGGAAGCGGCCGGGATGGGCATCCGGCCCGAGATCAAGATCAGCCAGAGCTCCGGCGGGCTGATGTCCGTCGCCATGGCGCGGGATCTTCCGGTTCGCGCGTCCCTGTCCGGCCCCGCTGCCGGCGTGCAGGGTGCGCTTCACCGTGCGGTAACGGCCGGATTCGACAACATCATCACGCTCGACATCGGCGGGACCAGCGCCGATGTCTCCCTGCTTCGCAACGGCCAACCGGCCGAGGTGAACGCGCGCGAACTGGCCGGATACCCGATCCGCATCCCGTCGCTCGACGTGAACGCGGTCGGCGCCGGGGGCGGATCGATCGCATGGATCGACAGGGACGGGCTGTTCAAGGTAGGCCCGAAAAGCGCCGGCGCCGAGCCGGGGCCGGTCTGCTATGACAAGGGCGGAACCGAACCCACCGTGACCGATGCAAACGTCATGCTCGGTCGCCTGAACGGGGAGGCGCTGCTCGATGGCCGGATGCCGATCAAGCGTGACCTGGCGGTCGGGGCCGTCACCAGGTTGGCGAAACGGCTGGCGATGGATCCCGACGAAACGGCCCTCGGCATCATCGATGTCGCCTGCGCGACGATTGTCAAGGCGGTGCGCGCCATTTCGGTCGAGCGCGGGCATTCGCCGCCGGATTTCTCGTTGTTCGTTTACGGCGGCGCCGGGCCGCTCCATGCGTTGGATGTGGCCCGCGAACTGGGGATACGGCGGATTGTCGTTCCGCCCAGCCCGGGCATTCTCTGCGCGGAGGGCGCCATGAATGCGCCATTGTCGACCGAATTCGTGGCGACGGTGCTGGCTCCCCTCGCGGGGAACGGGGTCGCCGCCCTCCGGAGCGCCGGGAGGGAGCTCTCCGGGAAAGTCTTGTCCTGGTTCGCGGCGGAGGGCGTGCCGGATGCGCGGCGCAGGACCGTCTGGACGGTCGGAGCGCGATATTTCGGTCAGAACCACGAGTTGGCGTTGCCGTTCGACGTGTCCGCCCCGGACGAGGACCTGTATGCCGGCATCGGGTCGGCCTTCGATGAAGCGCATGAAGCGAACTACGGATTCAGCTCGAAGACCGAGCCGGTCCAGCTTGTATACCTGTCGGTCAAGGCGCTCGGCGAACTCGGGCGGCCGAACCTGCCGACGATCCCCGGCGCTCCGGTCCCTGCGCCGGCCGGGTACCGCCCAACGTTGTTTTCCGCAGGCGAAAGACGTTCATCCCCGGTCTTCACCCGCAGGAGTCTTGTGTGCGGGCAGAAGATCGAGGGTCCGGCGATCATCGAGCAGATGGATGCCACCGTACTGGTTTTCCCGGGCGATGACTGCACCATCGACCAGTGGGGCAACATCATCATCCGCCTCTCGCCAGGCCGGAGATCAAGATGACTCCGATTGAAGCGGAACTGCTGCGCAACGCGCTGGCGAGCATATGCGACGAAATGTACGTGGCGCTGATGAAGTCCGCGTACTCGACCAACATCAAGGAACGCAAGGATCATTCAACGGCCCTGTTCGACGCCAGCGGCCGCGTCGTCGTTCAGGGCGAAAGCATGCCGCTCCATCTGGCCTCGATGCTGGGGCTTGTCGAGGTGGTCCTGGAAAAATACGGCCGGGACGGCATGAGGGAAGGGGACATGTTCCTGTCGAACGATCCCTACGTCGGCCGGGGGTCGCACCTGCCGGATGTGGCCATCGCCGCGCCGGTCTTCAAGGGCGGCGAGCTCGTCATGTTCGCCTGCAATATCGCCCACCATTCCGACATCGGCGGCATGTCGCCGGGATCCATGGCCGGCGGCATGACCGAAATCTTCCAGGAAGGGTTGCGCATTCCTCCGATCCGGCTGTTCGAAGGCGGAAAGCTGAAACGCGACGTGATGGACCTCATCCTGCTCAATGTGCGCGTTCCCGAGGAACGGCTGGGCGACTACAACGCCCAGATCGCTTCGAACAGGCTGGGGCTGCGGCGTTGCGACATGCTGCTCGACCGCTGGGGCAGGGAACGGGTCACCCGTGGCTGCGACGCCATCATCGCTGCCGTCGCGAGGCGAACCCGCGCGAGCATCCGCGAGCTCGCCGACGGCATCTATGAATTCGAGGATGTGGTCGATGATGACGGGCTGTCGCGAAAAAACATCAGGATCAAGGTCAGGATCACCGTTTCCGGGGACGGAATCGAATTCGACTTCGACGGCACGGGCCCGCAGGTCGAAGGCAACAACAATGTCACGATGGCCGGTCTTCAGGCCGCCTGCCTCTACTGCATGAAGGTCCTGCTCGACCCGGACTGCCCGCAAAACCATGGCATGCTGGATCCGGTCACGATCAAGGCGCCCGAGGGGAGCATCGTCAATGCGGCCTTTCCGGCGGCGAGCGCCGCCCGGGCGCAGACCTGCCAGAGGATCGTCGATGTGGTTCTCGGTGCGCTGGCCCCCGCATACCCGGAAAGGGTCGTGGCCGCGGGCAATGGCGCCAACACTTCGGCAGCATTCTTCGGGCAGGGCCGCGACGGAAAATACTACGTCTATCTCGAGACGCTCGGGGGCGGCGCGGGCGCGCGGTTTTACAGGGACGGCTCGGATGGTATACAGGTTCACATGACCAACACGTCCAACCTGCCCATAGAGTCGCTTGAGACCGAGTATCCGTTGATGATCGAGCGCTACGAACTGGTGACGGATTCCGGCGGCGCAGGCAGGTTCCGCGGTGGCCTGGGAATTCGCCGGGATTACCGGCCGATCGGCCATACGACCACGTTCTCCGGGCAGGGCGAACGCTTCGTCAACCGGCCCTGGGGGTTGTTCGGCGGTGGCCCGGCGATGACCGGACGGTTTGCGACCATCGCCGTCGACGGCGAGGAAAGGCGGCTTGGAACCAAGCCCTCGGCGCAGAAGATCCCGCCGGGCACGGTGGTCAGCGTGGTCACCGCCGGTGGCGGCGGTTTCGGGACACCGTCCGAACGCAGTACAACGGATCTGGAAGAGGATTTGGCAAACGGCAAGTTTTCTGGCAGGTTCCTTGCGGATAACTATCCCCAATGCCGGTGCAGGCGGCGCGATGCCGAAATCCGGAAGAAATAGACCGGTGAGCACTACGGATTTCCATGCAACGCCGGGCGTGAATTTCTCCCTGACCGACCAGGCGACCGGGACTGTCCGGGACCGCATCCTCGATTTGTCGCTGTCGCCGGGCATGACGCTGGATGAACGCTACCTTCAGGAGCGCTTCGAGTTCGGCCGCACACCCATGCGTGAAGCGCTGAACCGGCTCATCGTCGAAGGGCTGGTCGTCGCCCGGGGGCCTCGTGGTGTCCAGGTCCTGCCTCTCGATATCGGTTCGGCCATTGAACTCTTCGATGCCTATGTGATGAGTGAACGGATGGTGGCTTCGGCGGTTCGCTTCGCCGACCCGAACCTGGTTCCGGATCTGGCCGGTCTCCAGGACGACTACATACAGAACCTGGACGAGACCAGCCTGCTCCGGGTTACCGAGTTGAACGCGCGGTTTCACAACAGGATCGCCGCGGCGACCCAGAACACCTTCATCGAGGCGTATTCGGGCAAACTGCATAATCTCGCCCGGCGCCTTTCGTACTTCATCTACAAGCGCGAGGCCGTCCAGGGCGGGTTTTCGTCAAGGCTCTTCGACAGGCCGAGACGCGACCACGGGATCATCGTTGACGCGATCCGGTCCGCAGACCGGGAGCGCCTCGTGGAAATCGTCACGGACCACGCGAAACTGTTCCGCAGCCGCCTCGTCCGGACCATCAATGAAGACAACGGCTCGGATATCGACTTCTCCGGGCTTGTGACCGAAGAATAGCGCCGGCTGTGCCGACGGCCCCGCGGACGGCCATCCGCCGTCGGTTCGAACCTGGCCCGTGCAGTTGATCACGGCCGGCGCATCGGGGTCAGGCGCCCACCCCCGCACGTGGAATCCGGGGGCGGTGGGATCCCGGCGAAGCCCGGGCGAGGCGGAATCAGGCTCGGCTTTGCTCGTCGCCACCCTGCAGCGCCTGACGTGACGGGGCAACGCGTTCAGTGCCAGAGCATCGGGGACCTTGTGACCGGTTCGACGCCGGTCGCCGTGACGAGATAGTTTTGTACGAATGCCGCATTGCCGAGCCCCTTGCGGGCGAGAAAGGCCTCGATCCCGATCAGCATCCCTTTCTCGAACCGCACATCGCCGTGCTCCAGGACCGTGCTGATGTAGGGCGGGCCCTCGAAGTATAGGCCGTGGGGATGGCCGAAGAACGGGAATTTCCTTGTCGCGGGATCCTCGTCAGGGCCGAATTCCGCAACCATGCGGTCGCCGATGGCGGCCGCATCCGCAAAGCGAATACCCGGTCTGACGGCGTCGGCGATGGCGTCGACGATTCCGGCGCATGCCTCGAGGATATCCGTCGGGGCGCAAGGTCTACATCGCGCAGGCCCGCGCGAAGGGCAAGGCGGCGCAGCGGGTGACGGTCGCGCCGCACGGGGTGTTCTCGCCCGAGGAGGCGCGTCGGCGGGCGGCGCTCATCGTCTCGCGGATCAAGGCGGGCGAGGAGCCGGTGCCGGAGCCTCTGTCGGCGACGCTCGCGAAAGGGCCGACGGTGGCGGACATCGCCCCCGGCGCTATCTCGAGGACCACGTCGCGGTGCGCTGCGGGCCGAGGACGGCCGAGTTCTACCGGACGGCGGTCGACAAGTATCTCATCCCGAGGCTCGGCAAGCTGCCGGCGCAGGCGGTGGACCATGCGCGGGTGACGGAGCTGCATCATGCGCTCCGCGACAAGCCGGTGATGGCGAACAAGGTGGTCGAGACCCTGTCGCGGATCTACAACGCGGCCGAGGACAGGGGGCTGATCCCGGAGGCGAGCAATCCGTGCGGGCTGGTGGTGAAGAACCGCGAGCGCAAGCGCGAGCCGTTCCTGACGCCGGACGAGTTCCAGCGTCTCGGGCGGGCGCTGAGGGAAGTGACGGGTCGCAGGCGCGTATCGCCCTACTCGGTGGCGGCGCTCCGGCTGCTGATCCTGACCGGGTGCCGGAAGCGCGAGATCCTGCATCTGCGCTGGGAGCAGGTGGATCTGGAGGCGGCCGAGCTTCGGCTGCCGGACACCAAGACGGGACCGCGGCGGGTCGCGCTCTCGCCGAGGGCGGTGCGGGTGCTGGAGGGCATCCCGCGGCTGCCCGACAGTCCCTGGGTGATCCCGGGCATGGTGGCGGGGCGGCCGATGCGCAATATCGACGAAGCGTGGGGGGTGGTCTGCGAGCTTGCCGGGATCGAGGACGAGGGCAAGCCCGAGGCACGGGCGGCTACCGCGAGGGCGGCGGCTGCACGGCCGATAACGACGCCAGCGAACCCGGGGCCAGCGGCTGCTCGGGCGAGGTCGAGGCGACGCTGACCGGTCTCTGGCCCTATGCCGGGCTGACGCTGACCGACCGGCTCTCGGCCTGGGCGACGGCCGGCTACGGCGCGGGCGAGCTCAAGCTCACGCCCGGGGGCGAGACGGACAGTCCCTTCACGGCCGATCTCACGATGGCCATGGGCGCGGCCGGGATGCGGGGCGAGGTGCTGACGCCGCCGCCCGACGGCGGGCTGGCGCTGGCGCTGAAGGGCGATGCGCGCTTCACGCGCACTGCCTCGGAGGCAACGAAGGACGCGAAGGGCGGCCTCGCGGCGGCGACGGCCGACGTGTGGCTGCTGCGCACCGGCGTCGAGGGCTCGCGGCGCTTCGCGCTCCAGGGCGATGCCGCGGGGATGGTGTTGACGCCGTCGTTCGAGATCGGCGCGCGGCTCGACGGCGGCGACGCCGAGACCGGCCTCGGCGTCGACCTCGGCGGCGGGCTCGCCTTCGCGGCCCCGAAGCAGGGCGTGGCGCTCGACCTGAAGGCGCGCGGGCTGATCGCCCACGAGGCGTCGGGCTTCCGCGAATGGGGCGCGAGCGCGTCGCTCACCTGGGACCCGCGGCCCGGGACCGACCGGGGGCTCGCGCTGAGGCTGCGCCAGGGCTGGGGCGGCTCGCCGGCGGGCGGCATGGACGCGCTGCTCGGGCGCGAGACGCTGGCCGGGCTCGCCGCCAACGACAACGGCGACACGACCGCGAGCGCGGGCCGTTTGGAGGCGGAGCTGGGCTACGGCATCGCCCTGTTTGGCGGCGGCTTCACCGGCACGCCGCATCTCGGCTTCGGCCTCTCGGACACCGCGCGCGACTATCGCCTCGGCTGGCGCCTGACCTCGGCGCGGCGCGGCGATCCGGGCTTCGAGATCGGGCTCGACGCCACGCGGCGCGAGGTCGCGAACGCCGATGCCGAGCACGGGCTGATGCTGCGCGGCACGATCCGCTGGTGAGGGTCGGCGGGCGGTGGCGGGGCATCCGACCGGGGGTTCTGGTGGCGCCATGGCGACCGGCGGCGGTGCGCGCGGATGGCAGTTCCTGAAGCGCAATGACCACTACGCGGAGGCGTGCCGGGCGCTGACCGACCGCGCGCCGGCGTTCCTGGACGCGCCCTTCCCTTGAAGCGTCGGTTTCGCCCCTTTCCAGTTGCTGCCCGTATTCGGTTCAACGTCGTATCCGCGGGACTGTCCGGCATCGCGCAGGACGCCGTGCTGAACACGGACACCGCTGAGGCGGACTTGCGGAATGCGCGCCCGCACGGACCAGGGCGGAGCAGGAGGACCGTTGATTGCGGGTGCAAGAGCGGCCCCGCATTCGGGATCGATGCCGGCCCGATTCTTCCTTCGGCAACGTATTGCCGGCCACGGTACAATGTGCTGCGGAGCTGAGGCGCGGCTGGCGAATCCGTGGGGTTGAACGCCCGAGGCGGCGATCCACTCCAGTGGACGCCGGCAAACGGCCGAGTCCGCTTCATCCGGCAATGCAATGCGGTTACAGCACAGGTGGAAACCCCGAAATCTCATCCATTCTGTCAGGACGCAACTGGCTCATCCCGATCAGCGCATGCTTCCGGATAGAGTCGCCCCGGCGATGAGCTCCCAGCTTGCTCGCATTGGCCGGTTCCCGAGGGTCAGTCTCGGCCATATACCGACCCCGCTCGACTCCGCCCCGAACCTTGGCGCGGCCCTCGGAGTCGAACTCTGGATCAAGCGTGACGACTGCACGGGACTGGCGATGGGAGGCAACAAGGTGCGTCAGTTCGAGTTTCACTTCGGCGAGGCGCAAGCGCGGGGCGCCGATACTGTGCTTGTTACCGGGGCGGTGCAGTCGAATCTCGTCCGGCTCGCCGCCGCAGGTGCCCGCCGGTTCGGGATGGACATTCACATCCAGCTCGAGGAGCGCGTGGACGACGCCGACGATCTCTACCGCGCTTCCGGAAACTTGCTGCTTGACCGGCTTCTCGGCGCGACGCTGCACTCGCTTCCGTTCGGCGAGGACGAGGCGGCTGCGGACGCGGCGCTGGAACGGCGCGCGCAACGCCTTGCCGACGAGGGCCGCAGACCGTACGTGATTCATTCGGGTCTCGGTGGCGAGCCGATCGGCGGGCTCGGATACGTGGTGGCGGCAGCCGAAGTTGCACAACAGTGCAGCACTCTTGGCGTCGGATTTGACGCGGTTGTCTGCGCTTCGGGCAGCGCGCTCACCCACGCAGGCATCCTGGTGGGCATGCGCGTGACCGGTGACGAGGCGCCGGTGTACGGCATCTGCGTACGGCGCGACGCCCGCCAGCAGGGCACCCGGGTGGCGAGGCTGGCCGCGGAAATTGCGGCGATGATCGACCTGCCGGCAGTGTTCGATCCGGACGACATCAACGTATGCGACGCGGTGCATCCGCCGGGATATGGCCGGCTCAACGGGGCGGTGCGCGAGGCGATATCCCTGTCCGCGCGTCTAGAGGGGCTGATGCTCGACCCTGTGTATACCGGCAAGGCGATGGCGGGCCTCATCGCCCACGTGCGCAAGCGGCGGATTGGGGCGGGAAGCCGCGTTCTCTTCATCCATACAGGCGGATTGCCGGCGATCTTTGCGTACGCGGACAAGCTGGAGCGTGGGCTCGCGAAGGTGTCCGGGGAGCCAACTCGCGGTTGCCAGGAGGATAACGGGCAGGATGCTGCGCGCGGTTCGTCCGGCGGAACCGGGTTCCGGTCTACCGGCGACGCCGGGCCGGGCCGGTGGTCCCGGCCTTCCGCAGGATCCACTCGCGAAACGCCTGCACTTCGGCCTTTTGCCGGGAGGCCGCCGTGGTGATGAGACAGCAACGTTCCGGCGCCGGGGCCTGGCGTTCAAAGACGGGGAACAGCGTCTTCTGCTCCATCTCGCGCGCGATCAGCATCGGGCGTCCGACGGCTGCGCCGATCCCGTCGACGGCGGCGTGGATCAGCATGCTGTAGAGGCGGAAGCCCGAAGCCTGCGAGAGGTCCGGCGAGGGCTGGCCCTGGCAGGCGGACCAGTACGACCAGTCGGCGTCCCATCCGAGATCGAAGAGAAGGGGCCAGCCTAGCAGGTCCGCCGGCAGGTCCGCCGGGCCTGTCACTACCGCACAGTTGACGCAGAGATCATTGGCGAGTTTCGCGGAGCATTCCGGCGCTTCTCATCCGTTGGAGTGCGGCAGTGTCTTGCATGAGGTATGTCATTCCTGTCCAGAGTTTTGCGGTACCGGGCATTGGCTGTCGTTTGGATGGGATGAAGCCGACATATCGACCGAGATCGATGGCGAAGGTTCGGAGGTCGGGGATATAGTCGGGCGGGGCCCGGCAGCGGATCACGCGGTAGTCGTACAGGCCCAGATAGAGCATGAAGATTTCGTCTCGGGACATGATCTCGTCGGCGGGCCTGTCGGGGGTTTCCCTGGCGGCGCGATCCAGATCGAA
Organism: Rhodobacterales bacterium; assembly: GCA_965222665.1. GTDB lineage: Bacteria > Pseudomonadota > Alphaproteobacteria > Rhodobacterales > CAZPXZ01 > CAZPXZ01. The sequence goes on along the minus strand of CBDCUM010000011.1, from coordinate 2,146,005 downwards.
CACGCGCCACGCGGTGATGGCGTCGAACGCGAGGCACTTGCGCAAGTCCTCGGCATCGTCGAGGCGGCGGTCCTCGATGCGGGTTCCGGTCTTGAGGACGCGGAAGAACTCTTCGATGGACCAGCGCGTTTCGTACCACTGGCGGATGCGGTCGGCCCATTCGGGCGTGGCCTCGCCTTCGGAGCAAAGCAGCAGCCAGCGGAGTGGCTGGCGAGCGCCGGACGGCGGGTTGCGCTCGGCAACGAGCACGGCGGTCATGGGCAGCGTGTGCGGCGACTTGCCTTCGGGCGCGATGAGTTCGACGCGAGCGATGCGCAACGCCAGCACGGCCTTGCGCTTCTTGCGTGCCGCCCTGCCGCCCCGCGCGGAAATCTCGATGCTGCGCGATGCGCAGGGCGGGAGAGTGTCCATGTGCTTGCCGAGGTCCACCTTTTTGCCGTCCACCAGCACCTTGCGCTGTTTCGAGCGGCAGGCGCGCACCAGCAGGCCGGCGGCGGCGGGATCCTCGGCCTGGCGGGCGTACAGACCCCAGATGTCTCCCTCGCGGTCGGCGACGGAAATGACGCGGGTGTTCGAGCAGGCGTGTCCCACCGCCGCCGCCTGCTCCAGCGAGCGCAGCCAGCGGGCGCTCTCGGGCTCCTGCGCCACGCCCGGTTCCCGGGCGGCCTTGGCTTCGACGCTTTCGCGGAAGTCGCCCTCAAGCGCGCAAACGCCAAGCGGGCGCCCGCCCTGTGCCACCGCCAGCGTCGTATGCACGGGAACCCCCACGGTGCCCTTGCCGCCGCCGCCCAGCGCCGCCAGCCCGCTGGTCGCGTCGCGAAGGTTGTCGTAGTTCACCATGGTGGTGTCCTGCACCATCAGCACCACACCCGCATGCCGGCAGCGCTCCACCGTTGTCTCGCGATGCCCCTCGAGGATGTCGTCCACAGCCACCCTTTCGTTCGAAAGCAGGCGGTACGCAGCCTCCTGCGATGCACGGTCCGGAAAGATCTCCGGAAGCGGCGTTCCCGGACGCTTCTCCCAACACCGCCCCATCTCCTCGATCCGGCGCCGCACCCGCCCGTCGGGATGGGTGCCCCGGCCGAACTCGCGCTCCGCCCAGTCGGCGTCGGCGCCAAGATGCAGCGATCCCATCCGCCCCGCAACCCGCTCCGGCTCCTCACACAGTGCTTCCCGCCAGCCCGCCTGCAGCGACTTCATCCACACCCGGCGCACCGGCCCCGCCCCGCGCCGGCCCGGCGGGCGTCCCGATGTCGCGCCAGCATCCTCCCAGCCCGCCGCTCGGTACGAGGTCCCGGCATGCTCGGGGCCGACATAGCTGTACGCCAGCACCGGCCGATCACCATGCCGTGCCTCCCAGTCGTCCGCAACCCGACCTGTCGCCTGCGCCAGCACATGCGAGGCAAGGTCCGCAACCCGCACCGAAGGCAGAAGCAGGAAGCGGTGGTTGTTCACCATCCGCCCCAACCCCGCGCAACGGGCTCGCGCACTCCAGCCGATATACCGGTCCCGCGCCTTCTGGTGCCAGCTCGCCGCGCAGAAGCCGATCCCACCCAAACACCCGAACCGAGACGATATCACCAGATAATTCAACGCTTTGCCGGGATGCCGCGGAACCCCCTCCGGATGGTGCGACGCCATCATCGAACGGAAGCGCCGCGAACCCTCGCGACCCTCGGCCGGTTCCAGCGACACCGTTCCCAGAGCCGATAGCGTCGTCTCCACATGCAGGTCTGGATGCGACGGCAATGCATCCCCCGCTGGCGGCGGCGCTGCCGCCGCCGGGAGCTTCAACCCCAGTTGCGACGCCAGCCTCGGCAGGATCTTCCGCGCCGACGAAACGCACGGCTCGCCCCGCGCGTTGCGCCAGTTCGCGCGAGCGCACAACTCGCTCGCAAGCGCGCTCCGGCTCGCGCCTCCCTCAAGGACCGCGCACTCAAACCACGAAAGAGTTTCCGCGCAAAACTGTCGCAAGCCAATCTGCATGCATCATGTGTGCCACACAACACAGCCCGTGTCAACAGTGTGATAGTGACAGCCGCCGGGCTGCCGGGCCGGCCTCGCATCGCGAGAAGGGCCGGGCTGCAGACGGGAACCAGTTCCTCCTCGTAGAGCAGCTCCTCGAACAGGGCGTCCTCGGGACGCATCACTGGCCGCGGCGCCGCGGTCTCGCCGGTGTAGGCGAGCCATACGTCGAAGTCGCGCCGTTCGGGGTCGACCCCGCGGTGGTTGGTCTCCAGCTCGATGGCGATGCCGGGGTGGGCATCCTTGAAACCCGGAAGCCTGGGCATCAGCCACAATTCCGCCACGGCCTCGACCGAGACGATTCTGACGCACCTGGTTCGGCCGCGGCGGTGGCGCTCGCTGACGGCGTGAAGGTCAGCAAGGATTCGCTGGACCTCCTTCAGGTAGGCTCTGCCGCACGGCTCAAGGCGTACACCGCGATGGCGCCGTTCGAATAACCGAGTCCCGAGGTGCTGTTCCAGGGTCCGGATTCGATGTGCGACGGCGGCCGGGGTAACGCCGAGTTCGGCTGCGGCACGGGCAAAGCTCTGGTGGCGGGCAGCGGCCTCGAAGAAGCGGAGGGACTCGAGTGGGGGCAGGAGAAGCACGTGTGCCAACGTCTGGATAATGGTGGATGGCAAAACTCCATTTTGCCATGGCACATCCGCGCATGATTTGCAAGCCGATACAGTGCGTGGAAGTGTCGGGGCGACGGCTGATCCTATCGGCCGCGAAGCCGCCGTCCATCGCCGTGGAGCCTCGTGGTGCTCTGGATGTCCGCGAGTATGCGCCGGATCTCCTGGGCGTAGGTGCGGCCGCGGCGGTTGAGCCGCACGCCGCGGTGGCGGCGGTGAAACAATTCAGCACCGAGATGGCTCTCCAGCATGCGGATGCGATGGGCGACGGCGGCCGCAGTGACGCCGAGTTCGTCCGCGGCGCGCACAAAGCTCTGGTGTCTGGCTGCAGACTCGAAGAAGCGGAGGCAGTCGAGTGGCGGGAGGGAGTTCACGGGATGGGGAATTCCTGGCCACAGCATTTCTGTTGAACAAGAGAGAGTATGTCATAGCACAAAATAAGTTTGTTAGTCCACGGCGGTGCCCGCCGCTGGTCGCCGGGTGGAGCGTCGGCGCCCGCGCCCTGCCCATGCTACACAACTGTTCGCTTAACCTGAAGTTCTGACGGGATTTTGGGTAAAATGCGTGATATGGCAATCAATTGCGCATTTTCGGAAATCGGACTTTCTGCCTACATTTTGCGTTCGCCCGGGTTGTGCCTGTGTTTTGGGCGGCGAATGGTTTCCAGCAACTCCATCGCCTTTGTTTGGGATTTGGTCGGCGTTGTGTCCATATCGAAGGTTTCGGGCGCGGGATTGGTACCCGGCTGGCCGCGCTGGATCGTGCATGTATTTCGGGTAATGGTCTCCAGGTTTTCGATCAGGGTTCGGAAGCAGTGGGTTTCGGAGCCATCCTCGAGCCATCCTGCGGCCTTGCGTTTGGCGCGCTGCGAGCGTTCGGCCGGAGCAACAGGATCACGGGTGCGGGAGATCTCCTCGAGTTCCGGATCGGAGAACAACCGATCCCGCCAGACTTCCCTCATATGCCATTCGACATAGTACGCGAGCGTGCACAAGAAGATGTGGGCGCGCACCCGTTGCGCGATGCGATGGTAGATCGGACGAACGTGCAGGTTGACCGTCTTCATGGTTCGAAATGCGCGCTCCACGCGCGTCAAGGCCTTGTAGCTCCTCACACAATCGTCTGCCACCATGTCTTGCTCCGGAAGCGAGGTGCGAATGACATAGATGCCGTCGAGAGCCGCTTCCCGGGCAATGTTTTCGGCGTTGCGGGAGAAGGCGAAGGACGTATCGTCAATCTCGTAGTTCATGTGCTTCTTCATCCGGAACCGGTTGATGGCCTGGCCGACCCGGACGCCGATCTCGGCGCCGCCGCGGAGGGTTCCGCCATCGACGCTCTTGCGGATGACAGCGAGGTCGGCTTCCGTCGCTTGCAGCAGGGATTCACGCGTGTGGGCGCGCCGCGCTGCCAGCCGCGGGTTGCGACAGGCCACCAGCCGCTCACCGGGATAGTCCGGGTGAAGGATCTCGAACAGATTGACTTCGTCGAACCGGGCGACATCAAGAGAGCTGGTGCGGATGAGCTTCTGGATGGTTGCGCTCTTCAGCGCGGTGATCCAATCCACGCCATCCAGCTTCTTGAGTTCGGTGATGCGGGTCTGCGCGATCATGCCGCGATCGCCCACAATGGCCACCCGCTGGAGGCCGAAGCGCTTCTGCAGGCGCGCGACCTCAGGCAGAAGGGTCTTCGGATCCCCGATATTGCCCGCGTAGACCGAGACGGAAACCGGGCAGCCGCCGACGTCGCACAGCAGTCCGAAGTTGACCTGAAGCTTTCCCTTCTTGCCGTCCCGGTTGTGCCCGCGGCGGCCAAGCGGGCAGGTCGTCCCTTCGAAGTAACTTGATGTCAGATCAAACAAAACCAGGCCGCCGTCCCGGAAGTGGCGCCGCGCAAGCTTGCCCTGGATCCGGTTCTGCCGCTTGCCCAGCCAGTCCATTGCCGCATAGAGTTCGTCAACCTCGGCGTCGTCGACGCCGAACATCTCGCCCAGCGTGGTGTCTTTCCACCACCGGGTCGTCGCAAGCTTGCTGTGCGGTCGGATGATGCGGGCGGCAATCATGGCGCAGACCAGGTCGCGCTCCCGGCACGGCTCGGAGCCGATCAGTTCAATCATGCCAAGCCGGTCAAACGCAGCCGCAATCGCTGCCACCGGTCCATGCTTGCGGGACCGCAGGATCTCAAAGGCGTCACTGGCCTCGACATACTGCTTCCCCGCCAGGCTGCCCCGAACCAATGCAAGGGTCTCGTCGGAGAGGCTCGAGAGATTCGCCAGCGTTTTCTTCTGAACCTTGCCGCTCTCGTCGCGAAAGGACCGGCGCAGGAGTTTGGAATAGTAGGTCTTGCCGCCCTGCTTGCTGGCGATAATGGCGACATGCATCGCTGGCATGGCCCCGTGCCTCATATAGTGTCCACACTCTTTCGATTGCGGTCTGCTCGGTATTGCCTGCAATATATAGCATATTAAAGCCGGTGTCAACCAGACAATGATGTGTCTAGTGCCTACAATACCGAAAAATATTGGCCGTTTTCGGCCGAAATCACACGTGCTAACAAAGAGTTACGCGGAAAATACCCTTCAGAACTTCAGCTTAACACGGTCCGGGATCGGGTGCATGCTATGAGACATGTACGAGCAGAACTGCATCCTGGCGAGCGTTACCAGCGCTGCGGGCGAGGCCCGCGTCCGTATGCTGATGGCTGCGGAGAGTTTCGCCAGTCGTTCAGCGCCCGGCCGCCGGGTGTGCGAAGTGTTCGGATTTCACGATGCGATTGGCCGGCCGCAACAGGCAGGCTGCATGAAGGCGTTGCGAACGCTTGACGAACGGGGCTGGATCACGCTGCCTGCACCGCGCAATGGCGGCGGTGGTGGCCCGCCTCGCGGCCTTGGGCACCCGGTTCCGGTTTCCGAGGGGGTTCCTTCGCGTGTCGACGCAGTGGCGGGGTTGTCGCTTGTGCTGGTGGGTAGCGATGGCGAGCGCCGGGTTTGGAACGAGTTGATGGCGCGGGAGCATCCCCGCGGGGCGGCGCGGCATGCGGGAGCGCAGATTCGCTATCCGATTGTCTCGGATCACGGCTATCTGGGGGCTTTGGGTTTTGCGGCCTCGGCACTGGCGTTGGCGGCGCGGGATCAGTGGATCGGCTGGGATGCGGCATCGCGCGAGCGCCAGTTGCATCGGGTGGTGGGACTGAGCCGGTTCCTGATCCGTCCGTCGGTGCACTGCCGGAACCTGGCCTCGAAGGCGCTGGGTCTGTGCCTGCGGCGTCTGGGGGCGGACTTTGAACAGCACTATGGTTACCGGCCGCTGCTTGTAGAAACCTTTCTCGATCCTGCGAGGCACGGCGGCGCCAGCGTTGCCGCGTCAAACTGGATCCGTGTCGGCGAGACGGCCGGCCGCGGTCGATTTGCGACGACCGGTGCCCAGGTGTTGGTGAAGTCGGTGTGGGTGTATCCCTTGGCCGGGAACTGGCGTCGACAGCCGGGGATCCCGCAGCGCGCGCCGGTTCCCGCGATCTGCGTCGGCGAAGGCCTGGATCGTGAACAGTGGGCGGAGAACGAGTTTGGTTCGGCACCGGCGGGGTGACGCTGAGCTCCTTGCCGGCATGGGCGAAGCTCCGGTGCCGGGCTGCGGCTTCGAAGAAGCGCAGGCAGTCGAGGGGCGGCAGGGGAATCACGAATCGGGGCGCCGGGAACCGTGGGGTTGGAGGAAGATAAACAGATACTTCGCGATTGCACAAATACAGCTTTCTCAAAAGACTTCCCGAGAAAGTCCCGCCGCAGTGCCGTGTTGCCCTTGTGGGCGTGCATCGAAGGGGTTTCTCAGCGCAAAACGTGCGGACTCATTGACAAAAGCATATTTGTTCTAAAGTAAGAAACATCAATACTTGCAACCGGTTGAAAGATTGATATGATTCGCTCCCGTCAGCGGTTCTGCCATGGAGCCCGCTGACATCAAGGGGCGCGAACCGGGAGCGGCGCGGCAATGGGTACGATTTGTGCGAAGTGGTGCGGCTCGCGGGCTTCGGGACGTTATGCGGTGAAGGGCCGGCCGGCGCGCAAGGGCCGCCATCCGCGGACCGGCGCGTCCATCGCCGTGCCGGCGTCGAAGGCGGTGAGGTTCCGGGTGCCGGAATCGCCCGATCCATGAGCGAACTCATCGCAGGCGTCGTCGGGGGGTTTGGGCTGTTCATCGTGGGGATGTGGCTCCTCACGGAAAATCTCAAGGCGCTGACGACCAGGCGGCTGCGCAGGACCGCGGGCCAGTTGACGGAGAACCGGTTTTCGTCCCTCGCCTGGGGAGTCCTCGCGGGCGCCATCACCCAGAGCATGTCCGCGACGACATTCATCGTGATGAGCCTTCTGCGATCCGGGCTGATCACGCCCCGGGGGTCGCTCGCCCTGATCCTCGGCGGGTGCGTCGGCCTGTCCGGCCTGATCGTGATCATCACCTTCGATATCAAGGTGGTTTCGCTCTACGTGCTCGGGATCGCCGGCGCGGTGGCGGTGAGCGAACGCTTGTCGAGGTTCAGGCGCGTGGCGTCATCGTTCCTCGGCGGCGCCATGCTCATTGTGGGGCTCGTCCTTCTCAAGGAGGCCGCGGCACCGCTCGCCGAGCAGCCATGGTTCCAGGACATGCTGGAAAGAACCGAGGATTCGATCGCGCTTGCCTTTGTGGTCGCCGCGTTCCTGACGTTCGTTGTCCAGTCCACGAGCGTGGTCACCGTGCTCGGCATCAATCTCGCGGCGGTCGGTCTCATCTCGTTCGACCAGGCCATCATGATCATGTATGGGAGTCTCATCGGTTCGGGCGCAATTCTCTGTGTGCTGTCAGCCGGTGTTGCGGGCCAGGCGCGTCAGGTGGCGATGTACCTCGTGGGCTACAACGCGCTCACCTGCGCGGTGCTGGTTCCGCTGCTGTACTGCGAGATCCACTTCGGCATCCCCTTGGTGAAGGCGGCAGTCCTCGCGTTGGACCTGGAGCTCGACCAGCAGCTGGCCGCCATCTATGTTTTTCTCAGCGTGTTTCTGTTGCCGGTGATGCTCGCAGGGCTCGAGTGGTCGGTCTCGGTGCTCGAGCGGCTGTGGCCGACCTCGCTGGCCGAGGAGCTTTCACGGCCGCAGTTCATTCACGACCACGCCTCCGTGGACGTCGACACCTCCCTGATGCTCGTCGACCTGGAGCAGCGCCGTGCCGCAAGAAACCTGTCCCGGTTCTTCGATGCGGTGCGCCGTGGGGAGAGCGTCGGGCCGTTGCGCGACGCCATGCGGAAATTGCTCTCCGACGTCACGGAGTTCCTGGAGGACCTTCAGACATTTCATTCCATGTACGGTGTCGAGCGCCACAATTCGATGCGGAATCGTCAGAAGCTCCTTGTCTGGCTGGAGGACTCGCTCGGAGCGCTGTGCGAGACCCTGGCCGCTGGCGACGACCAGCCGGCTCTCGCTCAGTTCCGGATGACCATTTGCGAGAGCATCGACAGCGTGTTGCTTTCGCTGGTCGATGCGATGGAGTCCGACGACCGGGTGAGCTGGGACATCGCGAGACGCCTCATACCATTTCAACTAAGTTTTGACTCCTTTTGAGATTGTCGCCTTTGCACCATATGTGGGGTGCAGTCGGAGGCGCATCAGCCTATGATGTTTGATGAACAATCGACAATCATAGGAGATCAAGGATGACCATTTCTATTGCGCGCAACGACTGCACGATTGAAGAATTGCACAGATTGGCGGGCATGTGCAAGGACGTTCGGCAGTCGCGGCGATTTCGTGCGCTTGCGATGGTTCTGGACGGCGTTTGCCGAAGTGAAGTCGCGGCGGCGCAAGGAACGACGGTTCAATCGATCCGGGATTGGATTCTGCGCTTCAATGCGCATGGACCAGACGGGCTCGCCGACGACCCGCGTACGGGACGCCCGTGCCGGCTGTCAGAATCCGAGAAACGTGAGGTTGCGTTGTGGATTGAAGAGGGTCCGGATACGGAAGAGGATGGAGTGAGCCGATGGCGCCTGATCGACCTTCGAGACAAGGTGCTGCTGCGTTTCAACGAGTATTTCAGCCTTGAGGGGATCCGCCGCGTGATCCGGTCTCTGGGCTTTGTGAATATCTCGCCGCGTCCTGTCCACCCCAAGGCGGATCCAGTGAAGCAAGAAGAGTTTTGTCGGGATTTCAATGAGTTGGTGTTGAATGTGGTACCCGAGGGCACAGAACCGGTGATGATCGATATCTGGTTCCAGGACGAGGCAAGAGCTGGGCAGAAGGGCATGCTCTCCAGGGTTTGGGCGCGCAAGGGAAGCCGCCCCCGCATCGTCCGGGACCACCGCTACAGCTACGCCTATCTCTTCGCGGCGGCCTGTCCCGAGCGTTCGGTCGCGGTTGGCCACATTTGCGACCGCGCCAATACCGTCGAAATGAACCGCCATCTTGCCGACATCTCCGATGCCGTGCCAACCGGACGCCATGCCGTGATTGTACTGGACGGAGCCGGATGGCACCGTTCAAACGACCTCGAAATACCTGCAAACATTTCGCTGCTGCGCTTGCCACCCTACAGTCCGGAACTCAATTCCATGGAGAACGTATTCGCGTTCCTGAAGGGCAACTTCCTTTCCAACCAGGTCTTCTCGCTTGCCGATGATGTGCGGTCTGCGATCGCAAACGCCTGGTACAGCTTCGTCTCAGATCCAGACCGTATCAAATCAATCACCAGCCGCGCATGGGCAGCTTGCACCGGATAAACAACCTCTAAAAATGGCCCCGGAGAAAAGGGTCAAAACTTAGTTGAAATGGTATCACCGGAGATCGCGGCGAAAAGATGCGCGAGACCCGGACAGAGTTCTTGAGAAGGGACCCGCCGTTGCAGCACACGGAGTTCATCGATGTCATGCGGATCACCAATTCCGTAGAGGAGACATTCTTCCTGTTCTCCAAGATCGAGAAGGAGTTCAACCACGCCCCCATCGCGGAGGACCATGTCGCCCAGGCATGATCCCGGCGGTCGCGAAGACGTTCAGGCAATGTTTGCCTCGGGAGAGGTGCGATGCGATGCAGGGACCGGGGCCGCATGGAGCGGTCTTCATTATGAGTCCCCTTCTGAAGTGTTTGAAAACATTGGAAGTTGTGGGAGGTCATGATCCTGACACGGGCAGTTTCCGGCCTTGGCAGCGGCGGCGACAACCTTTTCTTCGAGCAGATCGGCGGCTCGGATGCGCCAAGGAGCCTTTGGAGAGGCTTGTTGTGCCGGGAGAACCCCCTGTTGGATCAGTCGGCGGATCAGGTGGTGGTTGACACGGAGTTTGCCTCCGGCCTCCGTCAAAGTCAGGAGTTCGTCACTTCTGGAAGCGGTCTGGCGGGATGGAAGGCCGTATTCCCAGCGATATCGCCTGACACGCTCGGCGTTCCAGGTGTAGCCGCGGGCGGTCGACAAGCCCATGCGGTTCAACGACGCGGCGATGTCGCTATCGGACCAACGCCCCGCCATGCTGCGGATAACGTTGGCGGCCTGTTCAGAGGTGTGTACGCTGTGGGCTCCTGATGCGGGTATTCGGACCCGCAGTAGAGAATGTTGTCCACCTCGCCAATGAATGACCAGCACCACCTCACGGGCGGCTTCGTCGACCTCTGCGATGATGTCGGTGACGAGGGTGCGCAGGAGTTGCTGGCGGGTGCGCATGGTGCTCCCCGGCGCATTCCAGGCGGCTTCGAGATCAACGGCGAGGCCGGTGAAGTCCGGCATGCTGGGGGTAGGCTCTGGCACGGGCTGGATGCGCGCTTCGCACACCACGACGCGCTGGAGTGCCTGTTCCCAGCTTTTCTCCAGTTGCGCAGGAATCAGCCGGTTGTCGGGGTCGCAGGCGGCATAGCGATGCTCTGCCAGTGAGGCCTCGTAGCGTGCCTGCTGCAGTTCGAGTTCCTCGATTTGCTGCCGTTTTGCCTGCGTTTCGCTGTACATCCGCTCGGCCTCCAGCGCCGCTTCGATGGCCATGGGCGCCGCCACGCGGATGGCCTCTCCGGCAAGGGCGGCATCGACGCGCTTCGCGGCGAACCGCGGACACCTCTGCAGCCCATGCATGTAACCCGTTCTGCACAGGTAGACAGCCCGCCCCGGCGCGCGGCCCGAATAGTCCACCTGCAAGCGCCGCCCGCAACGGGCGCAGGATAGCAGCCCGGCGAGCAGTGCCCTGCCGCCCCGCCCGGACTTCGAGCCGCCGCTCTTGCCGTAGTTGTTGGCTGCGAGGCGCGCGAGGTTGCGCTCGTATTCGGCCCAGTCGATGTAGCCGTCATGGTGGTCCCGGATCAAGACCTCCCACTGCTCGACGGGTTTGTCATGGCCGGAACTCTTGCGCGGGCGCCCGTTAACGACGGCAGTTCGCTGACCGGTCTTGCCCCAGGCGTAAGCGCCTGCATAGAAGGTTTTTTTCAGCGTGTTGCGGACGTTGCTGTAGCTGATCAGCCTCCATTCCGGAGAAAGGCCTCCGCCAAGGGGAGACGGAAAGCAGATTTCGTCCGCCCGGAGTGCCATTGCCACCTGCCGTGCGCTACCCAGATCACGGAATCGGGAAAAGATCAGCCGGATGGTCTCGTGGATCCGCAGATCGGGATCGAAGACGGGACCGGCAGCTTCGCGATACCAGACATATCCGACCGGCACGTTGATGCGGAGTTCGCCACGGCGCGCCTTTTCCTGGAGCGCTCCAAGCATCCGGGAACGGAGAATCCCACTCTCGAACTCGAAAATGCTACCTTTCATTATGTAGTGCAGATTTTTATGTCGGGCAGCAAGCGTAACCCTTTGTCATCAAGGATACTTTTCCGAGACTGCCCAACATAATTCTTGGTCTTCAGTTTGCCTTCAGCGGTTCAAGCAGGCCGCCTTTTTTCTTCCATCGCGGTTTGGCGCCGGCATCGTCAGGGCAGGTGGATTCCAGCCAGCCTCTTCCTTCGCTTTGAGGTCGACTTCCGCGTAGATGTTGGTGGTTGCGAGAGATACGTGACCGAGCCAGACCCGAATGGCGTTGATATCGACGCCGGAGAAAAGCAAGTGGCAGGCGCAGCTTTCATCTCCTGAAGGTGGGGAGATGACATCATGTCAGACGATCCGGAACAGGAATATTATGTAGTGTAGCCTCCGGAAAGAGTCTGTGCCGACAGTGAGTTACGCTTGCTGCCCAACATAAGAATCTGCACTACATAAGGCATTAAAGCAACTTTTTCGGCTACGGAAACCTCGATCCTGCGGGCGCGGATGGAGGGCGGGCGGCGGAACAAGGCGCTTCGCGGTGCGCTGTATTTTCGGGCGTCGATCGGGTTTGTCCGCGATGGCGACGGCATTCGCAAGGATCCCGAGCAGCGCGTTCAGGCCGCGGTCCTGGCGGTGTTTGCGCGATTTCGGGAGGCCGGCTCTGCGCGACAGGCGACCGCGCTGATGCGGGAGGCAGGCGAACAGCTGCCCTTTCGCTCCCATCCCGACGCGCAGGTCGCATGGGGGCCGGTGACGTATGATCGTGTTCTGCAGATTCTCAAGAATCCGGCGATGGGCGGTAGCTATGCCTACGGTTTCCGTCGCGGTGTCGGCCACGGCGCGCCGCTGCGTCCGGTTTCGGAGCAATGGGATATTCTGCTGCCAGAGCGCCATGAAGGCTATGTCACCTGGACAGAGTGGCTTGCGGTTCAGGAGCAGCTGGCAAACAACCACGTAAGTCCGGATGGTTCCCGGGGGGCGGCCCGGAACGGGAAGGCGATGCTTGCGGGTCTCGGCGTATGCGGAGTGTGCGGGCGGGCGATGTCATTGAGCTACAACAAGAAGGGGTATGTCTATTCCTGCAGCCGGCGTGATCCCGTGGCAGAGGGGGCGGCCGGCGGCTGTGGGTCGGTTGGCGGCAAGCGTGTTGATGCCGAAGTCGTGCGCCTGTTTCTGGAGACTGTCATGCCAGCAGGCGCCGAAGCCGCGCAACAGGCGGCGCGCGATGTGGCGGAACGCACAGAACAATCATTGCCATGATTGCTGCCAACAGGCTCGATTCGTCGTGACCGTTTCTCGCCCGAGTACCTTCACGGCAAGGTCCAAGCCGGTGGCATGGGCTCCCCGCCGACCATTCGCACGCTGTAAAGCGGGCGCCGGCGAATTTGCAGCTTCGCAATACACAAGCGTTATCAACTAGTTGAGAACAACTGCCCAACCTGTCAGATGGAGAAGCATTACAATGGCTTGCTGTCTACCAACACCGGCCGGCAGCCGTGTTGGTGCTCCCAGTCATCAGCCAGCCGCCGCACCGCCATCGACAGCACCTTGGAAGCCAGGTTCCGGACCTCGACCCACGGAAACAACAGAAACCGCGTGTTGCCCACCACCCGCTCCAGATGCGCCTTCCACCCCTCCTCCGGCCAGCCGACCCACGCGTCCCGGCAGGGCAGCGAGACCACCGCCTGCTAGAACTGCAGGCAACCCAGCTTGCGCCCGTGCCGATCCTCCACGAAATAGCGCAGCCGCGGACCGAGCGGGTGGCGGCAACCGGCATAGTGCCAGCGGTCAATAAACTCGTTCCACTCCGAGACCTCGTCCTCGTCCTGCACCAGGCGAAGCTGCAACGGCAGAAGTTCCCCCAGTGGCTCCGCAATCGCCGGCTGCTTCTCCGTCCGCGGGCTCTTCTCAATCGGCTTGCGCGGACCCCGCGCATAGGACGCATCCTTCGCCGGCAACACCAGGAGGCCCAGCCGCTCCAGTTCCTCCAGAAGCCGTTGGCAGAGCTGGATCCGGTTCGTGCCCGTTCCCGTGCGCCAGCCCAGTTGCTCGCAAATCGTCTGCCCAAGCTCGTGCCGGCTCAGCGACGGAAACGCTGCAACCGTCGTCTGGATCTCGGAAATCTGCTGCCGGGTCAGCCGACGACCGAAAAACGTCGTCGACCGCAGCGCCTCGATTCGGGGGTCCATCCGAATACCTCCCCGTAGTGCGCAATCCAAGCCGCACTATGCAAGGAACGAGACGGTAAGTCAACCCCCGGGGAATGCCCGCAACAACAGAGGAGAAAAGATAAATAACCGCAATACATTATCCAACAAACCCGGTGGACCACGATGCAGAACGCCCTAGACGAATGCCATTGGGGTCCCGTCCCCGGGTGGTGTTGTCGGCGTTGCTGTGCGCGGGGATTCGATCCTTGCCGACGGCGTGCCGGCGTCTGCGCTGCCGGAAAGCCTTGGGCAGTGGCTGTTGAGCCGGGCCCTTGCGAGGTGGCGCGAACACGCCCCAGGCTTATCCAAGGTACGGGCAGGAAATCTCAAATTATGGGTAAATCCTGTCTCACTCTATGGGTAAACCGACAGAAGGTAGCGGAAGGGAATGTGCGGTGGCGCGGTGCAGATCCAGGATAATACTCGGCAGAGCGGTGTCCAGACCCTGTCGATGTGCAGGTAGCCCTCGTCGTGGTTGTGCTGCCAGGGCCAGGACATGCAATGTTCGCGTTCCTGGAGTTGGGTGTAGTGCGCGTAGCAGTGGGCGGTGATGGCGGCCATTCTCTGGGCTTGGTAGCTAGTGAGGGGAGGGACTGTCTCGGACGGTTCGGGTTGATTGCCGGGTTGTTGGGAGGGTGGTGTGGAATCCTGGAGAGGAGGCGGCATGGTCCCGTCATTGTCCCAGGAGGACCAGGCGGACTCGGCGGAATTGCTTGCGATTTCGATGGGCTGTGCGCCGGTGGCAGCTTCAATGATGTAGGGCGCAAGCAGCAGGAGGGCGGCGGATACACCGAGGCTCGTCAGCCAGCCCCAGGCAAAGCGACCGGAAAATCCGTGGATCGCGATGGCGATTACGGAGATGACGGAGAGGGACATCAGGCCGTACTTGAGTATGCGGTAGATATCCAGCAGGGACTGTTGCAGTACGGTGCGGGAGTCGGCTGCAGAGGGTTCGGTCAGGAGCAGGAGCAGCAGCAGTGCGCCGCAGAGGCGAGGCATGATGAGCCGTGGTGGGGGTCTGTGGGTCAGGGGAAGAGCTGGCGAGGCATGCGGCTCGCGTTGACGGAGCCGGTGAGCAGGGTTGCGATGTGGGGTTCGCGAAAGCCGATGCTGCATGCCAGCAGGTGGACGGGGACCACAAGGAAGCCGATGAGGGGCGTGAAATTCCCTGCGACGATCAGGAACAGCAGCAGGAAAAGGGCCGGGAGGTCGAGCAGGAACAGCAGCATGGGGGGAGCGTAGAGAACGGTCTCCGGGTAGGAGAGTGACCGGAAGACGGTTACCGGAGGTGGTCCCTCGTGTTTGCCCTGGGTGTTGTTCATGGGTTCGAGCTCAGCTTCTTGTGGTGGTCCCGGGAGCGCGTTGGTGCATTGCCTGGAGAGCGTTCTTGGGAGAGTAACGGGCGGTGGTGGTCGCGGCAAGCGCGGGATCGAGTTGCCAGAGGCGTTCGGTGCGCATGGCATCGGCTGAGACGAATTTGTGGTGACCCTCGCGTGCACGCTCGAGCAGGATTGCGTCGGCGGCACGGGCGATCTTGTCGTGTTCGACGAGCATGGCGTGGATGTGAGGAGCCTTGGTCCGGAGGGCGGGGCGAAGGGAGGCGTATTTTCGCGTCAGGCGCCAGGCGGCATGCTCGGGCGTGAGGGCAAGATGGGCATGGATGTCGGAGACGATGCGGTGTTGCATGTGTTCAGCTCGTTGCTGGACGCGGACGTAGGGCAGGCGGTCGTGACGGGCGGCGTGGTGCAGGGCAGTCGGCGGGATGAGCAGCACGTCTTCGTCCGACATGGTTGGCAGGTTGTTGCGGATTTCCTTCCATTGAGTGGCGGCGCTGCGGATGTCTTCCTGGCGTTTGCGGTATTCGTGCCAGGTTTCGGGATCGACGGCGTGCAGGCTGTCGAGGGTGTCCTGGGTGGCGTTGACGATGTCGTGATTGGCGGAGGAGCCGCGAGGGATGTCGGTCAGGGCCTTGCGTAGCAGGCCGACGTCGCTTTCCGGCCCGGTGTCCTTGAGTTCGGCAATGGCCTGGCGGCGCATGGTGTCGGCTTCTTCCTTGCCGAGTAGCTTCTCGATGCGTTCGCTGTTGGCAGGCAGGAACGCGGCGGCATTGTGCGACAGGCAGGCGGTAGTCCACTCGCGACGAAGGTGTGCGCAGCGGAGTTCGCGTTGTTTTTCCTCGTTGTGTTCGCGTTCGCGGAGGCGTCTGCGGCGGATAGAGCCTTGCTGTGCGTCGGCGATGCTTTCGGCGAGCATTTGGGCTGTGGCGCCGTCGGAGAGGGGAGCGATGGTTTCCAGGCCGCTTTCGGTCATGGTGTTATGGATCTCGAGGGCCAGGCGGTGGTGGAGTTGGAGGGTGTCGCCATCGGTTTGCGCGTTGTCGCGGCAATCCCGGCAGGCCCGGACGAAGGCGGTAAGAGGAGCGCACCAGGCTTCCCGAAGCGAGTCGAACAGATCGGAGTGTTCGCGAATTTCGAGGGCTTCGGGAAGACCGGGTCGGCTTTGGATGTCGGGATTTTCCTGCAGCAGGCGTTTTGCCTTGGAAGCGAGATGCAGTGGTGTTTCGGCATGTGTCCGGGTGGCGTCCTGCCAGTCGGCTAGCCATGGAGGGGAGGGTTCGGAAACCGTGTCGGTGGGCGTGGGTCTTGCAGGTTGCGCGATAGCGGGCGGTGTCTGCGGACGGGGGGCTTCGGTAGCGGTGAGGGCTGCGCGGTGCACCTGGTGGAGTTGAATGAGCTGGGCTTCGTGCAGGGTGGTCTGCAGTTGTTTGCAGATTTCTTTTCCGAGCAGGGGCGTGAGGTCTTCAATGCCGTGATGTTCGGCGGTATCGCGCAGGGCGAGCGCTGCGTGATGGCGTGGCGACAGCGCGGCGGCAAGAGGTTGGTCGGGGCGTCGCGGCAGGTCGAGAGGATCCCGGAGAGCGCGCAGGAACGGTTCCGCGGATGGCGAGATGGCTTGGCGAAGGGTGAGCGCGAAACGGGCGTGATCGAGCAGGGATTTCCTGGAGCTTGACTCGGATGCGGAAGGAATGTCCGGGTGGAGTTCGAGAAGGGATTCGGCTTCGAAGGCGAGGTCGACGGCCGTGAGGTGGTTTGCCTTGCGGAGTTGTGCCCATGGCATTCGCCAGGGTTGGTTGGCGTTGCCGAACAGCAGTTCGTCATCGAGGTCGGAGTCGTCGTTGGACGGTGTGCCGGCAGGTGGGGGAAGCGGGGGCTCATCGCCGTATTCGTCGTTGTTGTCGTTTGCGTAGGGATCGCCCGAAGAATAGGCATGTTCGTCATCATCATCGTCAAACGGGTCGGTGGGGTCAGGTTCGAAAAGGCTGGTGTCGTTTGACGTGTCTTCTGGTTCTGTGGCGCTGTCGCCGGGCTGCGGACCAGAGGGTTCGCTGGTCAGCGTATCGGGTGACTCGGGGTTGGTGGGAGGACCGTCAGGGATTCCGGGCAGGGGGCCTTCAGACGGTGCTGGGTGGAGGGTAGGCCCTGTGTTCTCCAATGTGGATCCGGCAGTGTCGGTTTCGGGCGTTTCGTCGGGATAGTCTTCCGGTTCGTCATCGGGGTAATCGGGCAGTTCGGCACCGAAGTCGAAGGGCTCGGCAGAGACGTCTTCGGATGATTGAGAATGTTGGTCGCTTTGCTTGCGGGTTTCCGGGAGGTCTTCGGAGTCGTCTTGCGGGCCGCTGTCGAAGTCGAAGGGATCAGGCGATTGACCGGGATCGTCATCTTCTGGGGATTGTTCTCCGTGATGTTCGGTGCCGGGATCATCTTCAAGGGGATCGGGAAGCGGAAGGTCGTCAGGATTGAGTTCGGCCGGGCCTATGAGGGAACGCTTTCGGGAGGAGGTTTCCGGAAGGTCTCCCAGGTCGAGTGGATCGTCATCACTTTCGTCTCGCGGTGGCGTGGGGTAGGGGTCCGGGTGTTCCTGGATGGAGCGGGCAAGGGCACGTTGGGACTGGATGCGACGTGCATCGGCCAGGGTTTCGGAAAGGCGCGCGTGCTGGGCGATGGGCGCAATTGCGCGCAGGTTGCTGAGGCCGTATTTGCGCAGCGTGGTTTGCAGGCGAATGGCTTGGCGATGCCGGTCATGCAGTACCGTGCTGGTTGCTGCCGGGTCTGTACCGGTTTCGGGTTCACCGGTGGTTTTTGCGAATGATTGCAGCTGTTCGGCGCAGCCGGTCCGGATGGATTGGATGGCATGGGCGTGCGCACGAATGGAGTGGATAGCCGGGGCGTGGTGTTGCTGTGCGAGGTGAGGATTGTTCATCAGGATGCGTTCGGCACAGAGGCCTCGATCGAGTGCAGTTGCCGATGGGTCTTGTTGGATAACGGTCCATTCCACCGACCATGGTGGTGCTTGTCCCGGGAGGTTGGGCGAGGCGATTTCGGGTTTGATGGATTCCGGTTCCGCCGGGATATCCGCGGCGGATTCGAAGAGGGAGCCACTGCCGAAGATCCGGGCGCGCTGGAGCAGCATTGCGTGTTCGCGCAGGTGTTGATGAAAGGGATTGCTGTCCTTGGGCAGGCTGTCGGTGAGCATTTCCATTTCCAGCGCATCGCGCGTGAGCTCGGCGCTGGTTTCGTCCAGTCCTTCGGAGAAGCTTTCGGCGGCGTTGCGCCATTCCTGACGGTTGTTGTTCCAGCGTGTTGGTTTGCCTTGCTTTTGCAGGGCGGACACATGGGAACCGCGGTGGGTGCCGGGTTCGAGAGACAGTCCCTGGTCTCGATAGGAGCGCGGATCGTAGCGTCGGTTTGATAGGTGGGCAGAGAGTTCGCGGTTGGCCGTTTCGGCGAAGTCGGTACGCATCTGGCGCAAGGTTTCGCGGGCGAGCTCGTTGCGTTCTTGCTGGGTCAGGCCGGACGTATTGCGCGAGAGAATTGAACCCAGGCGATTGGTTGGAGGCATCCTGTCCGCGTGCTCGAAGTCCCAGGCGCCGGTAGCGGGGTCGCGTTGGACGTCGTGCTGACACCACACGATGTGGGCATGGAAATTGCGTGCGTCGTTTCCTTCGGGGGGATCGTGGATGACCGCCTCGTAATGAACGCTGTGGGGTTCGAAGACGCGGCGGCACCAGTCTTTCAGGATGCGTTCACGGGCTTCGGCGCTGACATCGTGCGGGAGTTCGAGAATGATGCGGCGCTGGATGAGCGAACTCCTTGGAGCGAAGTGTTTCATGTCGCCAGGAAGCGGAGCCTTGGTGGATGGAGAATCCGGATGTTCCGGATCTTGGGTTTCGCGCCAGGCATCATGGATGGCGGTGTGCAGTTCGTCGTAGTCTTCGGCGTTCAGCTTGGAGATGCTGAGTGGTTTGTCGCCGGCGTTGCCGGCAAGGAATTTCTCGACGAGGAATGCAGGGCAATGGCCGCGTTTCGCGAAGTCGTGAAGTACGGGAGCGAGTTGTTGCAGGAACTCTTCCGGGAGCTGGTTGGGAAGTTTGACGGAGCCTGTCTTGTGGACGGCGAGACGCCCCAGGGAACGCCAGAACTGGCGCCGTCCCTCCGGATCGTCGGATATGTTTCCGCAGCGGTAGGAGCAGGCATTTATTCGTTCGATGTAGTCGATGTGGGCGGTGGCTGCGTCGGCGCTGTGGCAGTTGCTCATGCGCATGTGAAAGGACGTTCGGATGCCGCCGTCGCTGGATCGTACGGCGTTGTGGTAGCGGATTCCCGCGTGGCTGTACTGCTTTGGAGGGGCTTTCGGGAAGCGGAGTGCGCCGCGAGCGGGGCCGAATTTCACGGAGCGTTGGGGGCCGTTCGCTTGCCGCATGGCCTTTGCGGATGCACGTATGGCGCGGGAGGTCTGAAGGCGAGCTGCCTTGGCATCGGCCGCGAGAGTCTGGTTGATGCGGCGGAGTTCCTGGACGATCCGCTTGTGTTCAGTGTGGTCGTTCATCTCGGGTAGTGGATTGGTTTGCCGAGGAGGCGATCCTATGGCTAGGTAGGGGTTAAGGATAGGTAGTGCCCCGGTTCCTTGGCAAGAGGGAAAGGAAGCAGGATTGTCGAGATCGGTCTGGATGGCAAGATGTGTGCGCAGATGTATGGGATGCCGGTCGGGATCGAGAGGCGGGCTGGAATGATGGGTGTAATGGAGGGTGTCATTTTTGGGACCAATGGGTAAATCGGCGTTGTTCGTTAGCAGTGTAGATCCTGTCCGGTTTGCTTGACTGTCCGAAGGATGTTGGTTTGCACGACCGCAACAGGTTGGATGCTTGCGGGGCTCTTTTGGCTGGTATTGGTAATATGTACGCGGAACAACATGCACGGGAACGGAGATGTACGAAATTGACCTGAGGAGAGGAAGATGTACGGCACAAGTGGATGCAGGGTTCAGGTGCCGAAGGGTAGATGTACTGTACATGTGAATGGATAGAGGGCGTGGACGATCGTCTGGTGGGAAGCGCCAGATTGTGCACACGGTCGGGCGGAAAGCTGTTTCAACTGGTTGTGCGCAAAGGAACATGTACGGAGTGGGGACATGTACAAGAGCGCTCGTACAGACCGGTACTAGGCCAGTACAAGTGGTGATGAGGTGGTTTTCGAGAAACAGGCTCGGAAGAGTGGTACCAAAAGTGGTCATACGTGAGTTGTATGGTGTCGCCAGGAATAGAGAATAGTCATGTACAGCAGGTAGTAAGAGAGTGTCAAAAGGGACGTGAAAATCGTTCGGTGAATGCCTCGAAAACACATGTACGACGGTTAGATGTACGGTCGGCGAAGCCTTCCCGTCGGAGACACATTATTGCGCACTCAGAAGTGGATGAATAACGGCGTCCTGTTGGGTGCTTGTTTCCTGTTGAAGCGGATTGCTGTGGGATGGAGAGCACGGAGAGGCGGAAGCCAAGTGGAATGAACGGCGGGGGGATGCCGGAGGGCAGAAAACGCAGTTGCTGGTTGTTGGACGTGGAGTGGACGAGAGGTGTTGTTTGGGCGCAGAGTCGCTGTTGACGCGGGTGCTGGAAGAGCGGGAAATGGAGGTGCAAGTGCTGGATGGATCGAATGGTGGACGGGAATCTGATATGGATTGTTGCCGGTAGCTCGAGTCGGGACTAGTTTGGTGGACTCAGGAAAGAAGAATACGGATGATCTGTGGAGGACAGAGGATGGACAGGCCAAGATTGACGGGTGCGGAACGAAAGGCACGGGATCGTAGGAGAAAGCAGGATCAAGCGTTGAAGGCTGCAATTGGTGAGGAAGTATTGCGTTGGTTGGAGCCGCAGCGGATGGGAGAAGCGGTAGAACTGGGTATCCAGAAGAGTACAGCTGATGGTTTGGTGCAAGCAGCGGAGAACCTGAAGCAGCGAATGCTAGCGGAAGCACGACAGGCGGATCGCAGGGTGCGTTCGGGTACAGCCCGCGCGGCGCATTCACGGGTGGCCATGGGAGGCGAAGTCTTGCGCTGGTTGCGTGTCGGAAGGGAGGGGATGGAGGGCGATGTCGCCCTTGCGGAGCGGTCGGATGAACTGGCGGTGCTGTCGGCTTGTTCGTTGGTGTTGGGTACGTCGCTGACGATGCGTGAGCGTGGTGAGTACGTGCTGGGACTGGCGGATCTCCGGAGCGAGGCGTCTCGTGTTTTCGATTGGGTTGCGGGAGACCCTGGCTAGGGTGTGGGCAGGTTCTGCACGCGTTGGCTGAGGTTCGAAGAGGAGGATGTGGCAATGGTGTTGCGAAAGAATTCCTGGGTGGCCGCGAAGCGGAAGGGTAAGGATAGGCGGCTGAAGGCAGTGGCGGAACGCGAGGAGGCGAGGCGGCGGGCGGAGGCCGCGGAAGAGCAGGAACGGGAAGCCGAACGGGAGATTGAGCAGCGTGGGGTGGAGTTCTGGCAGGAAGGCTGGACCGGAATGAAGCAGGAAGTCGAACGGCAGGCCTTGGCCTTGGGTGTGCCACGGGAGGCGGTCAAGGATGACGTGGTTGGCGCGCTGGTGGATGTTGTGTTGAGCACCGAGCGGCGTGTCGTTCTCGGAAAATTGGTCGCGAAGTTTCTGCTTGAGTCAGGTGGACGCGGGGAGGTGCAGGAGGGTTCGACAGCTCAGGCGACACAGGAAGTTGGTGAGCAGTCCAGTGATGGAGCCTGGTAACAGGATGGGTCTCTCGGAGTGGAGGAAGGTCTGATGGTTGAGTCGGAATCTGGTGCTCGTTCGGATGGTGTGTATTCCGATGAGGAAATTAGCGAACAGCTCAGGAAGGTTGATGCCATGCGGGACGAAGTCATGTCTGCGGAGAGGGCGTATGCGCAGGCAGGAAAGAGATTGCGCAGTAAGCGATTGAAGCTCTCCGCGAACCAGCGGTCGGTTAACCGGATTGCTGCAATTCGCTTGGCTGCAGGTATGCAGCATGTAGTAGCAGAACGGCTTCTGACGATGGGGAATGGATTTTCTGGGCAACGTGCACAAAGGCTCGTCAGTCAAATGAGCAGGGAAGTATTGGAGCAGTGGGTGACGGACGTCAATGATCGCGGAGGCTGGCGAGCGTTGTCGCAACGGATTGTGGAATTGTTCTGGGATTCGGATGGACTCGGCGCCAAAGCGCAGTCTGTCCTCGACGAGTATGACCGTGTCGGTGAAGAGAAGCACGATGGCGTTGCGCCAGTAGGTGCAACGGAGGATGCGGAAGTTGCGGCGGGCGAAACACAGTCGCTTCAGGATCAGGACTTTGGAGAGAAGGAGGATCCTCCGTGGCCGGAGTCAGATTGCCCGAGGGATGTCTACGAGGCGGTGGAGCGGCTTAACACTGGCGGGATGCCGCAACTGGTCCGTGGAGGATTGGAGATGTTGGACCTGATGCAGACACTGGAGGATGACGGGAGGAACAGTGTGAGGGCGAAATACTCGCGCGTTGCGGCTTGGTATCAGGAAATGCGGGAGAGCGGGCCGTTGCAGGGCAACTGGCGACAGGACTTCAGGCGGTGTCGGGAAGAACAGAAGATCGACTACTGATATGGCCCGGAAGGCGTTGGACAATGTGGAGCAGGAGGACGTCGTGGACGGTGAATGGGAACGCGAGCAGCGTGACATGGAGGCGGTTTTTCTGGCCGCGCAGGAGTGGCGACTTCCGTTGACTCCATTGGGAGGTGGGCCCGCCGAGGACGTGGGTTGGCAGACGCCTCCAGATGGCGGGCATGAGCTGTTGGACCTGCGGGAAGTGGGGCGGTCGGCGCTTGCGGACGCGGACGCGGACGGGCCTCGCGGATAGTGCAGGGTTGGAGCCCGGGAGCGCTGGGAAACCCGGATGGTGCGATGGCTCTGGCGAGGTTGGGACGCGTTGCGTCGCCTGTATGCCGCGCACCGCTGGGTGCGGCGGCTGGCACATGCGGTGTGGGTTGTCGGCGCGGTATGGCTGGCGGACGTTGTGCATGACGGCGCTCGATTCGAGGATTGGCGATGGCCGGGCTGGTGGCGTTGGCTTGGGTGGCCGGAGCCTTTCCGGTGGTTCGGCGGGATTGCGACATACTGGCTGCTCTGCGGCACGGCAGTGTCGTGCCTGTTCCTGCATGGTCGGCTTTGGCGTCGCACCCTGCACGCAGCGATTGCGTGTTTCGGCTGGGGCCTGTTCATGGTCCTTGCGTCGGTGGCGGGCTTGTGGATCGCGGGTGTCCAGGTGTTGGACGCACGCTCCTGGTACGTGCTTTCCGGCGAGTGGTACTACGGTGGGGGTATTTCCTGGAGTGCTGCCGGTGTGGTGCTGGTTTTGCTGGCGGTATGGCTGGGCTTGGCCCCGTTGGTGGTGATGCACTCGGGAGGGTTCCTGTCAGTCGCATTGGTCCTGCTGCGGCGCACGCTGCGGATTTTGGTGTTCGCTGCCATGGGCGGTGGAATCACGATTCTCGTGTTGAAATTTCTTCAGTCTTCGGCGGTTGGGGAACCGGCGTTTGCCGGTCTCCTCTCCGCTTGGGAAGCATTGGTTTTCTGGTGCGAAGCGCAGTTGGTCGTGGTCGGTTTGACGGGGGTGGAGCCGGAAGCGATGGCGCTGGTTGCGGCGGGATTGGTGCTTGGCGTGGTGCTGATGGTTGCGATGGCGCTGGGTGGCGTGTGGCTGGTGCGGCTGTTGATCGGTTTGCGTACCCGGGTCGATGTTTCGGCGAAGGGCGGGGAGCTGGTTCTGCCGGATGGCAAGGTGGTGCGGATCGAGCCGCGATCGGTATTGCGGCACCGTTGGCGTCTCGAGCAGGTGGAGGAAGAGGCGGAGTGGCTTCGTGCCGGATTGCAGCGGATGAGCTGGACGGGAGCGGCTGGAGAAGTTGCAGCGGATGGGCCGGCAATGTCGGTGCAGGAAACGGGCGAGGGCTTTGCGGCGATGTCGGACGAGCCGGAGGATTCACTGTTTGAGCCGCCGGTGGAGGTCCGGGACGAGGCGGAAGGTGACGGGGACGGGAACGGAGATGATGCGAACGATGACGGGCAGGACGCGGATGCGAGCGGGAAGGAAACGGGGGAAGAGCCGTCGGCTCCCGCGGCACCGGTGCAGGGGCAGGAAAAGCCGGTTGCACAGGATGACGAGGAGTTTGACGAGGATGACGACGGCATGTCGCGTAGCGAGGAGGAAAACGCGGAACGGGTCATACGTGCGAATCGGGAGGAGGACCGCGTGGAAGAGGACGTGGTTGCGGGTGAGGTACGGACAATCGTCGGCGAGTTTCGGGAGGGGGAAGCGTCGGCAAGGCAGGAGCCTGTTGTCGAGCCCGGAGGAGCGGCGTCGGACGAGAAGCAGGCAGGGCCGGAGGCGGTGAACACGGATGAGACCCCGGTTGAGCCGGGGCTGGCGGGCAGCGATCGCGCGGATGGCGGTACGCGGCTAGCGAGCGGAGAAGGGGAGCGGGTGGCGGAGGTTCCCGGGCAGGAGGCGTGGTGTTCCGGCGGTGATGACGTCGAGGATCTGGAAGAGGCGTTTCGGTAGGGGGGGCAGGATGACGGAAGAAGGCGCGGCGTGGCGGGCGTTGCCCGTGGAGGAGCGGCTCCGGATCTGGCAGGGTTTGCTGGAGATGGGGCTTGGAGAGGAATTGTCGGTGGTGCTCGAGCGGGAGATCGGAGGACTGGCCGGGGTGGTGGAGCGTTTGGATCGGCCGTGGGAATACTGGCTGGTGGATGCAGTGGCGCGCGGCGGCGTGGACGCGTTGGCGGGATTGGCGGGCGCATCAGGCGTGGCGTGGATGGAGCCGCCGTCGCCGGAACGCGCCGGAGACGGCATTTGCCGGGAGTTGGCGCTGGGTGCGCTCGTTGCGGCTGGGCCCGGGCGGCCGGACGGGGTTTCGGAGCCGTGGTCCGGGACAGGAGCGATTGCGGGGGAATTGCCTGTGGCGGAAGTGCCGCGGCCGGAGATCGGGGAGGCGTTGCGGGAGCCTGTCGGGGACGCGTTGCGGAGCGATGAAGCCGTGCAACCGCGGCAGATAGTGGATGCCGGAAAGCAATTGGCTTCGTTGCCGGCGGTGCTGCGTCGGGCGAGCGGAGTGGAGCGGGAGGACCTGGTGAAGCTGTTGCGGGAATGGTCGGTGGACGGCGACCTGTTCGGCAAGGAACGCAGGGATGTGGTGGAGGCCGTTTTCCAGCACGACGCGTTCGAGGAGGGAGGCGCGGCGGCAGTGATTGCGACGCTGGAGGCGCCGTGGGATGCGGTGCTCTGGGCGGCGCTCGACGGGTTTGGCGTGGGCCAGGGTTTTGACGTGGTTGGTGCGCCGGCCATGGCCATGGCGCTGGATTTCGAGGATTCGCTTGGCGAGTCGGCGCTCGAGGTGCAGTGGTTGCTGGCGGCGTTGCGGCGGGTGTTCGAAGACGACAAAGCGGGCGCGCGCTTGCGTAGCGCGGTGCTGCAGATCGAGGGTTGGGACGGCCATTTGCTGGGCTGCCTGGAGGAAGTGATTCGGAGGGAGACAAAGATGGAATTGGAGGCGGTTGCGCAGAACGTCGTCAAGGGCCGACGGAAGGCGGCGTTCGAGGCCTATGAGTTGGGTCCGGTTTCCGACGAGGTCGGCCGGGCACTGGCGTTGTTCGCGGTCGGACATGCGTTGGAGCGGATGGCGTCGCTGCGGGCAGTATCAGCGCAGAGGGATCTCGCGGAGGAGGTGCTGCATTGCGTCCAGGTGGTGGTGGACGGCTTGGGAGCGCGCGAGCTGCGCGGCGCGCTGGGCAAGCTCGAGGAGCGAGCGCAGCACCAGTTGATGACGCATGTGGCCGGGGCCGAGGGACAGGCACTGTTGCGCCGGGTGGAGCGTGACGGGGACTTGGACTGGTCGGCGGCCGTGGAGGCGCTGATGCAGGCGCTCGGGGTCCGGCGCCTTGGCGGACCGGACGATTCGGGAGATTCGATGGACGTCTCCGGTGCGCCGGACGCGCAATGGCTTCAGGAGGGATTGGGCGCGGTGTGGTTCGCGGCACGGGAACTGCTGGATGCGGGATGGTTGCGGGAAGCGGAAGACAGTGTCCAGAGGGTGGTTGGAGATCGGGGGTTGCGGCCTTGCATGGTGCTGCGGGAGCCGGGGGAGCGCGGTAACGTGGGATGCGCCGTGCTGGCGCCGATGGTGATGGTGTCGAAGGATGGACAGACGGTGATGGTGTGTGCGTCGCGTGGTGTTGTGACGGCTGATGCGGAGGGTGCCGGATGGCTTTCTCGTTCGTTGACAGACTTGGCATCGGGGCTGGGCATGAGCAGCCTGGCGGCGGTCTTCTTCATGCAGGGCGGGGTCGCGGATACGCGGAAGGCGTTGGAATTCGTGCAGGGGTTGCAGGGTTGTCACTACCGGGACGTGCAGTTGCGCGTCTGGGGCGGGCCGGTTTTCGGCGTCGCTGCGCGAAAGGAGGCGCGGGAGCTGGCGGGGGCAGTGGACGCGTGGAGGCGAAACGGATGAGGCCGGCTTGGCGCAATGTGGCGCTGCATGCGGCGGTGTGCATGGTGCTGGCGGGTTGCACGTCGGGTTCGGCGGGAGCCGGGGACCAGGCGTCGCTCGAGTCGCTGTGGCGGGATTTGACGGCGTGGTTCGGAGACGCGGTTGGCGCGGATGGGACGCATGGACCGGTAGCGGCGGGGACTGCGGAGAATGATGTGGCGTTGTGGGCGTCGCGGGCGAATGAACCGGTGTTGGCGGGTCCCGGCGTTGTGGGGACCGGGCCTGTGTCGCTGGAGCCGGTATCGGCGGTTCGGCGCGCGGAAGGCGGGCGGCGCTTGCGCATGGGCGGGCTCGACTGTGGTGCGGCAGCGGCGAATGCGCCCGCGGTAGAGAGGGTGTTGGAGCCGGTGCGGGATGTCCCGGGCGGACGGGCGTTGGCGCTGTTGCGCGCGGAATTGGCGGAGGGCGTTGTCGTGCCCCCGGTGGAGGTGGGTGCGGCGGATCTGGACGCGGTGTATGCGCGGATCGCGGAGGCGGCGGGGCTGGAATACGCCCCGGCGGCGGCGGTTCGCAGCGAGTTGCAGACCTTCCGGGTCGGGCGGCGGATCCGGGTCGCCGGTGAGGCGGAGGCGGTGCTCGAGGCAGTGCGCGGTGAGGCGCGTAGACCGCGTGGCGGATGGGCGTCGTGGGCGCTGGTCTCGGGGGGCCGCGTGGTGGTGCGGGAGGCGCTGGATTTCCGGGTCCGGGGCGCGGGTCGAGCGGACGCGCTGGTGGCGGTGTCGGCGCTGCAGCGCGCGGGCGCGAAGATTGGCAGCGCGCGGCATCGTGCCGGCGCGTGGGAAGTGGACTTTTCGGCTGACGCGCAGGCGTTCGGCCTTGGCGAGGCCGCGTTGCGGGATGCCCGGGGTGGCGAGGCCGCGTGGGTCGATCTGTGGACGGCGGTGGCGCCGTCGGATGGTTCGATTCTTTCGGCGCCGCCGGCGTGGCGGGACGCGGATTTTGCCGGCCGGCCGGAGGGCGGAGCGTGGATGCGTTTCGGTTTTGGCGAGGTTGGCGAGGCGTTGCGGTGGGCGCGGGAGGCTGGCGCGGTGTTCGGCGAGGGCCGGGTGGCTGCGTGGGTCGGTGACGCGGACGCGCGCGTGGACAGTTTCGATTGCTCGGGGTGGGGCGCCTCGGGCGCGCTGTTGCTTGCCGGTTCGGCGACGGGCGTGGACGCGGTTCCGGAGGATGCCGGTTGGCCGTTCGGGCGGCAGGAGATCATGGGCCGTGGCGCGACAGTGTTCGTGTGGGGCGAGTCGGACTCGCGCAAGATCGCGGTGGCGCGCGCGCGGGTTGTGCGCGGGATCGGGGAGTGGTGGCAGTGGCGGTAGATGCAGGTTCTGCCTGGCGGGCAACGGGGGGATTCAGGATGTGTGCAGGGATTCGGACAGGGTTTGACGGTTGGCGGGTTTGCCTTGCAGTGGCGACGGCGGGTTGCCTGGGGGTGTCCGGTTGCTCGCAAGTCGCGGAGAATGAGACCGGCGATCGCATAGGGGAAGAGAGCGGCGAGGTGCGGACTGCGTTGACGTCGGCGGTAGACCACTCGAGCGGCTTGATGCTGCGGCCGGACGAGCCCTATCTCGGGGCGGTGGCGCAGCCGAGGAAGCATGGTCAGGCGTTGCCGTCGGACCTGCGCGGGCGTGCGGTGCAGCTGGTGGTGTCTTCGGTGGAGGGCGGCATTTCCGGGTCGCGGTTGCTGGAGTTGGCGAGTGTGGCCGCGGGCGTCGAAATCGGGCTCGATGAGGCGAGCTACCGGCAGCCGGTGGAACTCATGGAAAGCGGCGAGGGCTGCGAGGAGGGCGTGCTGGTCGGCCAGGGTGGCGAGATCAGCAGAGGCGGAGCGCGGGAGCTGACGGGACTGGGGCCGCAGCCCGTGCTGGCGGTTGCGCCGTTGCCGTCTGCAGACGGGGCGGAGGAGACCGGCAGCAGCCGGGTAGTGGCGGGAGAAGAGGCGGACGTGTCGCATCTTGCCGAACGGTTCATGACTCGTGTGTTCGAGGGACGGTTTCAGTTCAGCGGCAGCCTGGAGGAGTTGCTGGCTGGGCTGGTGCGGTGGAGTCCGGCGCTGGGCGGCTGGCGTTATGACGGCGAACGGATTTTGTTCGGCTACTTCGTTGATCGCGTGTTCGAGGTGCATCTCATTCCGGCCGGGGAGTCGGCGGACGAGTTGTGGGACGAGTTGCGGGTTTCGCTGGCGCCGGTGATCGGGCGGGGCGGGTTTGCCCGCACGTTCTGCCGGCGGGGCGTGGTCGAGGTGCGGGCAACGCGGGAGAGCATGAGCCGCGTGGCGGAGGTCGTGCGGCAGTTCAATGATCGCGTGACGAGGCAGATGGTCCTCGAGGTCGAGCTGTACGGCGTCGTGCAGTCTTCGGACAACAGTTCCGGCTTCAGCCTCGGCGCGTTGTTCGAGGGCGACAGGATCGGTGTCAATTTCGGCGGCAGTATTGAAGCGCGGGAAGACGCGCTGGAGCGCCTGGAAGAGCAAGGTGGTCCGGGTCCGGCGGATCTGGATGTTCTCGGTCCGGGATCGGTGGCCATTATCGACCCCGGGTCGCGGTGGGTGGGCAGCGCGGCGTTTTTCGAGGCGTTGCAGGCTTCGTCGGCACAGGCCGGAAAGCTGGACGCTGCGTCGCTGGTGTTGCTCGATGGGCGACGGCAGTCGCTGCATATCGGCACCGAGAAGACGATCGTGGTCGGGACCACGCAGCGGACGTCCGGTTCAGAGGGTGCGGTCGAGACCGTCGAGGAGCAGGTGCTCGAGTTTTCGGACGGTTTCTCGCTGGAGGTCGTGGCGCGGATGATCGGCGGGGACAGCGTGATCGTGGCCTACGAGGTCAATCTGAACGAGGTCAGCGTGGGACAGGGAGCGCTTCGCGTGCTGAATGAGAAACGGACTCTCGGCAACGAGGTGGTGATGCCGGTGGGATCTCGCTTGGCGATTACGGCGTTCGAGGAGGAGCAGGGCTCGGGCAACGCGAGTGCGGGCTTGCTGTCCGGCGGATCGTTGCTGTCGGCGGGCTTTTCGGATGTGGTTTCGCGGACGTCGTACGTTGTTTCGCTTCGCGTGAGCCGGCTGTCGCGGGACCGTCTGCGCCGGGGAGCGCGTGGGCTGCGGTGATGTCGGACGAGACAGGCATGGACGTGGAATTGCGTGACGCGGAGGCGGCGGACGGGGACACGCGGCGGGCGCCGCGGTGGAAGGGGGTTGGCGGGCGTGTAAGGACGTTGGCGAGGCGGTTGGGCCGGGATCGGGGCAGTGAGGCCGTGGAGGATGCGCCGAGCGCGGAGACCGAGTTCGATGACCTGCAGGAAACCGGTGTGGTCGACCTGGGCGGGCAATCATGGATGGTGGGCGTCTTCTGGGGGCCGGAATTGGTTGGCAGGGGCCAGGGCGTCAAGCTGTGCCGGGAGCGGGCGAGCCAGGCCCGGATGGCCGCGAAGCGCGGCGAGGAATCCCCCGGTGTTGACGATGTGAGCGTTGTCTTCGAGGTGGAACGGGCCCGGGAGGCCTGGGGTGTGGGATCCAGCAGTCGCGGACACGAAGGCGGCATGGGCGTTCTGGCAGCGCAGGTGCAGCGTTATTTCTACGACGCGGAGGACGAAGCCGAGGTCGAGGAGCAGGTACTGGAATGGAGTGCCCGGCAGGGCATGATCTGTGGTTTCGACATGCCGGGTGGCGGGTACTACGTGGTTGCGCTGCAGCAGGGCGTGGTCGTGGGTGGTACCGACGTCGTGCTCAAGGAGCAGCAGGAAGCGCGGCAGTTGTTCATGCAGCAGCAGTTGCTTGGCGGAGGCAAGGACCGGGGCTGGCTGATGGTCGCGCCGGAGAGCTGGAATCTTACGGATGTGCTGAGCCAGGTGCCGATCGCGAGGGTGGTGGCTGGTGGGCCGGTGGTTCGCGCGCGGAGCCGGACGGAGGCGGTACGGAAGCTTGTCAAGCTGGCGATGGCGGCAGGTGGGGCAGCGGTCGTCGCGTGGGCGGTGCTGCAGGTGGTCGAGGATCTCGGTAGCCATACCTCCGGCCTTGAGCGAGAACTGACGGAGCGGCGCAGGGAATTGCAGGCGCAATTGCGCCAATTGGTGCCGGTTGAGGAATACGGCGAGGTGTTTGCGGTGCCGGCGGCGCCGTGGGAGGAAGGACAGGTGCCGGAAGGGCGTCATGGCATGGGCGTTTGTGTGAGTCTAGTACGCAACGTCGGGCTGGTCGTGCCGGTGGAGCAACTCGGGCGGCGCGTTTCGCGAGCGGTCTGTTCGTTGTCCCTTGATGGACGGGCGACCCTCGCTGTGGAGACCGTTGCCGCGGTGGGGAGCCAGGATGCGCGGCCGTTGCTGAGGCGGGAAGGGCAGTTCGAAGGCGTGAACCTGCGGGATGTGGTTGCGGTGACGGTACCGCAGGTGGCGGAAGGCAGGGCTTGGTACGGAGATGTCGAGGGATTGCTGCTGAATGCGCCGGGCTCGGTGATGATTCGGGAAGAGATTCATGTTGCGGAGCAGGCCCAGACGGGGAAGGAGGCGTGGGCACAGGCGGGGTTCTCGGTGTTGCTGGTCGATGCGCCGGAGTTGTTGCCGACGGTGCGGGAAATCCTGTTGCGGCCGGAAGTGGTGATATCGCAGGTGTCATACCTGGTGACGGAGCGGCAGTGGGAGATCCTGGGCTGGGTGGCGGGGGTGAAGCCTCTGCTGGCCGAGGTCCGGGAGCTGGAGCGGGATACTGCGGAGACGCGGGCGCAGAATGCGGCCATAGCGTCTGAACGGGAACTGCTCCAGGAGAGGATTGACTCGTTGAGGCGTTGAGTGCTGCAGCGGTAACCGGGAGGAGTGGAGATGCACATTCGGAGTTGGTTGCGCCGGCTGGTGCAACGGTTTCACGGCGCGTTGTGCCGTTGGAAGCGGGGTGCGGGTTCGTTTCGATTGCGCCCGCCAGGAGAGAAGGAGCGGAGGGATGAGTAGGCCGGACCGGGAGTCGGCGGGCAGCCGGGCGGCTGGAATCATGTTGAGGGAGGGTGCCATGGAGCGGCTTGGGCGCGCGCTGCGCGGTGTGGCTTGCGTGGCGTCAGTCGCCGCGGTGTCGCTTGCCGGTGGGCCGGTTGCCGCGCAGGGCACGGAGGATGCAATCGAGGTTCCGATGGTGGACGCGGGCCAGGGGCTGGGAACGCCGGGCGGCGAGGCTCTGGCGCGGTTGGGGAGCGGTCGGGAGGGAGCGCTGGATGCGGAGATGCTGGCCGAGGCAATGAAGGAACTCGAGTTGATGATCGAGGAGGCGGAGAAGGTCGCGGTCCTCGGTGTGACGGGCGTGGACTCGTTTCTGGAGGGCACGTTGGAGGTGCCGCGCGGGGAAGAGCGCCTTCGTTACCTGGAGGACATCAACGCACGGTTATCGGTGCTGGACGACTTCGTGAGCATTGCGGAGCGGTTGCAGGAGGCCGAGAGCCGGTTGGGCGCGGTGCGTGACAGTGCGTTGCAGACGCGGGTCGACAACATTCAGCGGGTCGTGGATGTGGTGCAGCAGGCGAAGAGGGCGCGGGAGCTGATCGGCGAAGGAGGCGGTGGCGTCATCGTGCAGCCGAACGAGGTGGAGATCGACCGTTCCAGCGGACGGCAGCGCTTCCGGATCGTGGGCACGGGGGCGGTCGCCGATGTGTCGGTGAACATCGAGGGCATGGCCGGGGTGGTCGTTGAGCAAGAGGACTGCGAGGGGGTTGACCTGTCGGTCGTCGGCGAGTGCCGGGTGATCGTCGGTTGGTCTGGCGTGCGTACCGACTTTCCGGACACTGCGGAACTGGTCGTGGGCGGGCTGCAGGGAGACGGCAGCCGGGTCTACGGACGGGCGATCATCGCGACAGGACGCGGCGGGGGTCGTGCGGACAGCGGCGGGTTTTCGTTCGTGCCGTCGGTGCTGGAGATCGACACTGTGAGCGGAGAGCGGGCGGTGACTGTGCGCGCAGAGGAAGGCGTTGTGGGCGGTATCGCGCTGGAGGTGGTCGGTTTCAGGGAGTTGGGCATTGCGTCCAATGCGTGCGCGGAGATGACGCTGCAGGCGGGCGAGTCCTGTCTTGTGGTGCTGCAGTGGGAAGGAGCCCGGCCTGGCACGGGTACCGGGACGATCGTTGCGACCGGGGTCAGTGAGGAGCAGCGGAGGCTGGTGTCGGTGGCGACGGTTGGGCGGCAGCTGGAAGGTGGTGGTGCGGGGGGTGCGGTTCGCGCCGGCGTGGAGGTCGAGCCGGAGGAGTTGGCGGTGGATTCGCTTGCAGGCGCGGCGACGGTGCGGATTCAGGCTGAGGGCGAGATCGCGGAGGCGGGATTCGAGATCGTCGGTGGTGGCGGGTTGTTCAGCCTCGATGAGGGCAACTGCGCGGTGATGCCGCTGCGGGACGGCGACATGTGCGTGATGACGGTGGCGTGGACCGACCTGGACGGCCCGGAGAATGCGCACGGGGAAGTCGTGATTCGCGGCGTGGATGCGGGCGGTGCCCGTATTGGCGGGTCGGTCCCGATTCGGCCGGGCCGGGTGTTGTCCACGCAGGTGCGCGAAGAGGTGGAACGGCGGCTGACGGATGCCGAGGAGCGGGCGCGGATCGCCGAGGAGCGGCTGGAACTGGGACCATCGGTTGTCGGAGACCCGGATGTCGGGCTGGGAACGGTGTTTCCGGAGGAGTCGGCGATCCTGTTGGATGACGAGTATGCGGCGAGGGTCGCGGCGGAGGCGGAAGGTGATCAATCGGAAGAGATGGTGGCGCTGTTGGCTGAGCAGGAGCTGTTGCGTGCGCAACTGGAAGCGTTGATGGCCGAGCGTGGGCGGCAGGCTCGGTCGCCGGCGGAAGGGTTCGACGAGCAGGCGTTCATGAGGCGGGAGCGGGATCGGCTGGCGGAGTACGAGAATCGCATCGAGCGCCGCTTGCGGGTGCTGGCGGCGGTGGACGGCAATGAAGAGGGCGCGGACGTGCAGCTGTTTGGCTGGCCGCCGGAGGTGGGCGTTACGCGGCTGTGGTTGCAGAAGGAATCGGTTCTGGAGGGGCGTTGGACCGTGCGTGGAGTCGATGGGGCCAACGGGTCGGTGTGGGTCTACGACGCGGTGGCCGGGAAGTTGGTCGAAGTGCCGTTCGGGGAGCGGGATGCGGGTTGGTGGCTGCCGCATGCCCGGGCGGGGCGGCTGATATCGCCGGAAGGTTTGCAGGAGTTGCGCGAGGAGGGGCGGTTAGCGGAGTAGGGTTCGGCGTTGGAATTACCGTGAATCATACGGGAAAGACACCGCGTTGCCGGTCGATGGGGAGGGGATCGAGAGGGAGCTCAAGGCGGCGGCGCTCGACTGGTTGGAGATTGATCCGTCGATGCTCGGAACGCTGTTCGAGCGCGGTCTGAACCCGGATAAGTGCTCGTAGTTCGGCGCGCACTACACCGACCCAGAAAAGATCATACGGATCGTCGCGTCGGCGATCGTCGGTTCGCTGTTTGCGGAGTGGGAGACGGCGAAGGCCGGGATCGCGGCCACGGTGGAGCGCGCGGCGACGGAAGAAATCGACTGGCCAGCCTGTACTAGCTTCAGACATCAGGACACGTGACGTTGAGACAGCTTGCCAGAGTGCAACCTAAGGCGTTGAATTTCCCAGTATTTCTGAGAGAGAAACGCACCTTCTGTGAACTGCTTTCCTCTCTCCAAGCTGCTGGAATTCAATGACTGGAAAAACGCGGTGACGAGTTGCCCTATGGTTCCGAATGACCTGCTGGAACGCGAACTCTTCTATCGCAAACACCGCTGTAGCCGTGCCAGCACGTCAAGTAAATTGCCGGAAGTCCTGATGTCTGAGCTTAGAGAAAGCGACCATCTGGTGGGCGGGGCGTATGGTGATACGGACCACGTTCTCCGCGAGCGAGAACTCGCTGGGATCGACATTGTCGGCGAGGACCAGGCAAGGCACGGGATGGTCGGCGTCGAGTACGGACTCTTCGACCAGCGGCTGCATGGACTCGAGGCGGTGCCCGCGGGGGACGACGGTATAGCGGTTTCCGCTGTTCGCATTGGGCTCACCGATAGGAACGACGAGGTATTCCAACGGTCTGAGGGCGGCGATCGAGGTTTTGAGTTTGGTATCGGCCAGGGGATCGGGCGGATTGACATGGCTTGGCGCAGTATGAATACCGGGAACGAAACGTTCCCTTGAGCGGGAGAACGCGAAGCTGGAGTACGAAGAGAAGGGGACGATGGAATATGGCAGAAACATTCTCAAGCGGCGAATACCAGGGGCTGATCGGATGTGCGTTGGTTCGTTGCATAGGACCGAACGATGGTGCACGTTTGTGACAAGGGACGCTTGGGACGTCACAAGGACGGACACTAGCCGATACCGATTAGAACGTCGCTCGCTGGGGCGCCGCTGTGGTGCGCGTTTGAAAGTCTGGCAGACTCGGCGAAACGCGGTCTGTGGGGGCGTTCTGGCGTATCAAGCAAAACACTATGTCAGGAGCGGTGCTAGCGGGAGTTGTTGGGGATGGACCAACGAATCGAGGAGACACAGGGGTCGACGAGCCTGACTGGACCCGAGCTACGCGAGGCAGCAGAGACGACGGCAAGAGAATGTGCGCAACTGCCGATGCTGTTCTGTTGCTAGGCCTGCCTGATGAAATCATGTTGCGGGTCAGTCGATTAGGTCAATGTGAAGAAGCACGGAAGTCGGCGATGGGGTATTCGCAAGCGAGTAGATTTCATATGTGACAATGTGGCGTTGAGCCTGAGTGTGGGTGAGGAGTAAGGCTACTGCGGTTCCATTCCTGCGGGCTTGAATCGTAGGTGCATCGGCTATAACCTTCGTCGGTGAGATACTTGGCCATGATGTTTGCTGGATAGCACACATATAGGAGAAACGATGGATTACTACGTTGTGGCCGCGGTGAGTGTAAGTGAATAGGCCAAGGAGAAGACCTAATCTACCGGCACGGCGCTCGAACAATGAAAAGCGCCGTCTGATGGCGAACCCTACTGAGGATTATATTGCGCAGTTGCAACAGAATATAAGGTATGAAGGGAGTTCCAAACATAAGCTAAATCCTCACCTCTATGGTCTTACGTCGTTTCTGGGAACTAGAGGTGATGCGACGTTGTGCGACCGGGACGCCAATTTCAATGAAAAGGACTTTCGTTCGATACGTGGAATGATTCATCGTGGCTTGGATGCTGGACTAGTGGGAGAAAATGGTGTCATCTGGGCAGTTGCAGATAACGGGTGGATTTACGAAGGGAGAATTACCAATGTTAGTAAGACAGAGTATCATGGGTATCCGATAAGGAGCACAGAACCGATTGCCGAGATAGTGTATCAACGGTTTAGTAAGTGGGCACAAGATCACGGTAATGGCTTGGCGCGTGAAGCAGTTCAGAAATGCAAGACGCGTTACGGATTCAGATGATGGCGGAATTGAAATTTGACATCAGGTCTGATGCTAATGCATCGTGGGACGTTCCACAGAGAATATCGTTGCGCTCAGGGGATATCTGCTTCACTGAATTGGTTCGAGATGGTGGCAACAATACCGACGATTATCTGCGAGCTCCTCCCATTCAGTTGGCGTTTTGGATCACAGACAATTGGTGGCGGTTACGATGGGAACCAGTAGTATCCGACCGGGTCGATCCGAGTTGGCGTCTGGCTCATGAGCTTTCGGCGATTGGTGGCGGATATATATGGCCAAGACTGCGAATTTGGGGTGAAGATACTCGTGTTGGCCTTGCGTGTCGCGGTGACCCGCTTAGCATGAACTTCGCATTGAGGTTTACGAAGCACGCCCTTGTCGTTGTAAATGCGGATCAGTTTGAGGCGTCGGTCGATAAGTTCTTGGATAGATGTATCGATGCGAAGTCAGACGACAAGGCAGCCTTGAGCGCGCAGTACTTGGCCCTGAGAGAGGAACGAAGGGATGACAATGTTGCAACTTGGCGCCGTTTGGAGGCAAAGCTGGGATACGACGTCGACGGCGCGCCGGATGAGTTGATTAGAATACTGCTCGGTTATCTAGAAGCCTTTGGGCACGGCGGTGTCGAAGAAGCGATTGTGGCATGCCAGGGAGAAATGGCAGTTGAGGCACTGGAGGAAGAGATCAAAATTGCGAAAAACTCTGGAGTCGTGTGCGAAATGCATGATGCAGTTATTGCTGCGGGGCATATTCAGCAAGGGTCTAGTACGCCGATATGGGAGATCGCGGAAATGGCAGCGGCAAGGGTGCGCCAGGGCTTGGGTGCCGAAGGGGGTCCGCTGAAAAATACACGCTTGGCAGAGTTGCTAAGGACTTCCAAATATAATTTTCGCAGTAGTGAGTCGAAATCAACCAGACTTCGTTATGGTCTTCGCTTGCGGAAAGGTGACCGAGGAAAGAATGTCGTTGCCTTGAATGCTCCCCGGCCGCAAGGCCGCCGTTTCGAATTGTGTCGCACTTTGGGTGACGTAATCTGGTCGGGCAACGATGCGTTGGGGCCAATCACCAGGACGAAGACGGCACGCCAAAAGTTTCAAAGAGCGTTTGCACAAAGTTTATTGTGTCCTTACGGAGACTTGTTGTCTTACATCAATACAGAATGTCCTTCTGAGGATGATATTTCCGCGGCCGCCCACTATTTTCATGTTTCAGAGAGAGTTATTCAAACGGTACTTGTAAATAAGCGTAATATAAGAAGACAGCAATTTGACGAAATGGTGGAAGCTGCATAGTGCGGTTTTTGTGATGCGCAGACGTGGTGGAGTTCACGCTTGCGGGGCGCGAGAATAGGCGGGGAAATCGCCGGTGAAAAGTGAGCGATGGGGGCGGTGCCGAATTTTAGCTTGACGAGCTCGGAAATTTCCAAGGAAACAAGTCGGCGAGTTGATCCTTGGGATGACGGTTGGGTTCGATTTTATTGGGGAGTCTTTCAACGTGGCCGTTTTGATCATGTTAGCGATGCGTGCCTTTGCGACGGCGTCTTCGTCGTGGGCGGCGAACAACGCATTTTGGCAATTTAGAGCATTCGGCCTGGCGAGATTCTTGACACTGTTGTTGTCCCTCGATGCGCGCGTCGGCGAGGAAGATGTGGAGATCGCCTGAGTTGCGGGCGATATTCGCGAGCTTCTTTCCAAGGTAGGTTTTGGGCGAGAATCGGGTGCGCTGTTGCGTAAGCCGGTCGTTGAGAGAGTTGAATGGAGTACGGAACGCGGTTGTCGTTGTTCGAGATGGCGCTGGGGAGGGTTGCCGTGTATGTCGGTCTCGGATGCCGTTCTGAGCCTCGGATTGGAACGGCCAAGAGATAGGTCGACGTTCGAGCCCTGGATGGATTGCGTAGGCTCACGACATCGCCAGGAGTGACAGATGGCGATTCCCACGGCTTCCGCACCTTTGGCGGTCAGAAGAACCTCTGTTTAATTCTTTCAGGGGAGCTGAACGTCCAATGGCTGGCAGCGGGTTGGGCTCTGGAGGATGTGGCCGTCGTCGACGCGCGCAATCTGGTGCTGGGTTCTTCGTCGGTCATGCGTCGCCGATAATGGGAGGGGGCGATCCGGGGCAGTTGACGAAATACACGGACAACGAGGACCACGCTCCCTACCGGGGCAAATTCCTGAAGTTAGGTATGCTGTGTCACTATCGGGAGGAGCATCAGGAGATGGCGGGCACTTGGGATCCAATGGAGGGTAGAAGCAGGATCGAGTCGATTATTGCGGAGTTCTGCGAGAGGCATGGCGCGCGGGACTTGCCTCACCCACGAGGCACACGTCGTCACGGTCGAGGCGACCTATGGGACGGAGGATAAGAGCTTGATGTACTGCACGTTCCCTGCAACAGACCGTGTTTGCCGGTGCGCCGTGGAAAGGCGCGTCTTCCTTGTGGGTGCGAAACCCACGCAACAGTTTTCGTTTCGGTTGGTAGCAACCGGGGCGGTGCATGGAGGTAACGACATGTACTGAAGCACTCCGGTGTCAAAGGGCTGCGTTGAGCAGCTCAGCGAGCAGGCAGGCTGGAACTTGAGTGAACGCTGCGCAGGCCTCGAAACGGTCAATGCGGGAGCCGACCCTCCCGGTAATAGGGGAAGGCCGATGGCGGCACGGGAAGGTAAGCGAACGATGCACCGTGCTGTTCCCGCCGGGGTATTGGCGCCGGCATGCCTGCAAGATGGAAGACGTAGCAACACGGGAATCCCCGTCGGTGATGTGCACGCATCAACCAGGCCTCCGCGAGGAGCAGACGGGTGAAAATTCCGTATGGAGTAAATCCGCTCAGTTCACGAGATTCAACATGTTGCGCCGTTCGTGAGATCGGAACTGGCAAGCCTCAGGTTTCATGGCGCGCATGATCTGGTTCCATGCAGCGCCATAGCGGTCGGATTTCCACAGGGCGCGCAGGCTCAGGATTGCCTGTCCGGTACCGTTCTCGGACCAGCGCATGCCGGAGCACTTGAGCCGCTGAGTGATGAGCACCCGGTTTGCGGCCTCGACGATGCCGCTCCCGATAGGGAGCCCGCGTTGCTGGAACTCGGCGTATCGCATGCGGTGCCGTTGCTTGCGAAAGAACCGCAGGACGCGTGGGATCGTGCCTCGCTGCGGGTGCTTGCGGGCCAGCCGCTGTAGCGAACGGAGCACCTTGTCGATTCCCTTCTGCTCTTCCTTCAGGACTTCGCGAAGCCTCTCGAAGTGGCGCTGCGCCTGTGGCGAGCCCTCGCCATAGGCGCTTTTCAAGGCGTCCTGGAGATGCTGTGCAGCATGCCAATAGTCGAAAATCTGCGTTGCGCCTCCAAACACTTCCTCGCACCAAGTCCAATTGTCTGCCGCGCCGTCGGCGATGAAGACAACCTCCAGGTCCGGTCGCAGGTTCATCCAGTGCTGCGCCTCCGCCAGCACGTCCCTCTTCAGCGTGGCCTTGCCGGCTTCCGGCATGCGGCCGTGATACGCGGTACGCAGGCGCTCCCCGTCCCCATCGAACAGGGACACCGTACCCGACGACGCTTCCCGGAAACCCGCCGGAACCGATGCAACCCCTTGCCCTCGCGCGACCTTCTCCTTCCGCATCCCGACATGCACGCCGTCAATCGAGATCGCCAGGGCCCGGGCTTCCACCGGGACGGCCTCCTGTCCGCGGATCGTTTCCAGCGCATCCTCCTCGACCACTTCCAGGACCGGGCCCAAACCCTTCGACAGATTGCCCAGCGCCGTCGCCGACGGATGCATTCCGCCAAACTCCCGGAACAACGCCTCGCAATGGCCCGCCGGCGCCATCGACAGGACCAGCCCGGCCCGCCGCGCAGCAAGCGGCGACCAATAGCCGAACAGGATCTCGAAGCGATCGTCCGCAGGTGCAATCGAATCCTGCCCGCGGCGCCGGTAGCGCTGACGTTCATACGCCACTTCTCCGAAGGAACTCAGCATCGTCGTCCGTTGCCTTCCGCCACGGTGATATACCTCGCCGCCACGCACCAGCTGCTCCGCTTCCGCGTCGCCAGCCTCCAACGCAACCCGCAACGCGCCGCAGCCCGCCTGTGCAAGCGCCGCCGAGATCCGGCCCTCACAGGCTTCCGCGCCGCCTTCCAGCGGCTGCGACAGAATCGAATCCGCAATCGCCTCGAAGGCCAGCGTCATGACACCGGACAACTCGCCGCGAACCCACCCCTCCTTCGCCGGGGACCCGCTGGACTGCCGCGCGGGAAACTGCAATACTTCCATAGGAGTGCTCCTGGTTGCTGGTTATGTTCTCCAACCATATACCACATCTTGTGGTGGGC
Organism: Rhodobacterales bacterium; assembly: GCA_965222665.1. Classification (GTDB taxonomy): domain Bacteria; phylum Pseudomonadota; class Alphaproteobacteria; order Rhodobacterales; family CAZPXZ01; genus CAZPXZ01. The sequence continues at coordinate 2,105,843 of CBDCUM010000011.1, read as the reverse complement.
ACTCTCCTCCTTCCCGACCGGGAATCCGCCAAAATACACTCCAATCAAGCAAACCCAATCATACGGGGTCCAAATCAGAGCTTGACGAACCCGACCGGAATGCATAACTCCTTGCCGCTACTCAATCCGAATTACTCCATAGCGAACGTGCACCCGGAGCAGACTGGGCCGGCGGGGTTGCGGAGGGGTTTGTAGTACTGGAGACGCCGGGTAACGCCGGTCGAGGAAAGGGACCCCAGGTGGAGAGGGATGTTGAAAGGCGACGGGCACCGGGAGTGGCTTTGCCTATGACCCCGGCTAGTGTCGATGAGTCTGGACGCATCACATGCTGAAGTGAAGGGCGGTTTCCGGACGGCGGGTGTCTGTCGTCCGGAACCGGTCCATCGAGGCGTCAACAGGCTCGATGGCCGGCGAGGCCGCCGCGGTAGCGAGGCCGGGAGCCGTGCAGCTCTCTGCGGTCGCCCCTTGAGCGGCCACACGCCCCGCTACCGTCGGCCCTACGCTGCCTGTGTGCGAGGTGCATGATCCCAGTGGAGAGCCCGGTGCGGGAAAACTGCACGCCGGGTTCGGTGAGCGGGGGACTGGAAACGCGGCCATGGGAGCCGGATTGAGGCCCGGAGCGAAAGCGACGGCACGACCACCGGACCCTAACGCTGGCGCGCCAGCCCCCGACTCTACACACGCGCTGTGGAGAGTCGCATCGCGCATCCGCGATGTGCGCAAGTTCGCGGCGGTGGTGGGAGCCGAGTTCTCCAGACAGTGCGATGAGGGCCGGCATGCAGCAGTGACCGGCCTGAATCGGCGTGTTGGTGCCGCTGTCGGGAGTTCAGGACTGGACTCGTTCGTGCACGTTCATCACGGACCTGTCGTCTACGATGACAACGCGGGGGACGTTCTGTTTGCGAGGATTCCGGAATATGCGAGGGGTATCGCCGCGCATTTCGTACGGCTATTGGGTTTGACGAACTCGAACTCCACGACAAACCCGCCTGCTCTACATCATCCCATTCATGCGGCTCCGAAAACCACTAATATCGTTACGATAAACACAAGGAGTTTCGAATGTTCCTTCGATCGGTTAATCAAGTGAAGGCGACCCAAATGCGTAAGACACTCGCCTTACTACCAATCATCTTGCTTGTTTGCACGATTACTGGAATGGCCAATGCGCAAGATTCAGTGACCTATCAATGCCCAAACAATGTCAATAGCCACATTACGCATGAGGAGTTGTTGTATAACGCCATACTAGCGGAATTGTCGTACAAGACCGCGCGAACCAGAGCTTACAATAGATCCGTAGCTTTTAAATGTCCAACTGATACCATTTCAACTATGTTTTGACTCCTTTTGAGATTGTCGCCTTTGCACCATATGTGGGGTGCAGTCGGAGGCGCATCAGCCTATGATGTTTGATCAACAATCGACAATCATAGGAGATCAAGGATGACCATTTCCATTTCGCGCAACGACTGCACAATTGAAGAATTGCACAGATTGGCGGGCATGTGCAAGGACGTTCGGCAGTCGCGGCGATTTCGTGCGCTTGCGATGGTTCTGGACGGCGTTTGCCGAAGTGAAGTCGCGGCGGCGCAAGGAACGACGGTTCAATCGATCCGGGATTGGATTCTGCGCTTCAATGCGCATGGACCAGACGGGCTCGCCGACGACCCGCGTACGGGACGCCCGTGCCGGCTGTCAGAATCCGAGAAACGTGAGGTTGCGTTGTGGATTGAAGAGGGTCCGGATACGGAAGAGGATGGAGTGAGCCGATGGCGCCTGATCGACCTTCGAGACAAGGTGCTGCTGCGTTTCAACGAGTATTTCAGCCTTGAGGGGATCCGCCGCGTGATCCGGTCTCTGGGCTTTGTGAAAATCTCGCCGCGTCCTGTCCACCCCAAGGCGGATCCTGTGAAGCAAGAAGAGTTTTGTCGGGATTTCAATGAGTTGGTGTTGAATGTGGTACCCGAGGGCACAGAACCGGTGATGATCGATATCTGGTTCCAGGACGAGGCAAGAGCTGGGCAGAAGGGCATGCTCTCCAGGGTTTGGGCGCGCAAGGGAAGCCGCCCCCGCATCGTCCGGGACCACCGCTACAGCTACGCCTATCTCTTCGCGGCGGCCTGTCCCGAGCGTTCGGTCGCGGTCGGCCACATTTGCGACCGCGCCAATACCGTCGAAATGAACCGCCATCTTGCCGACATCTCCGATGCCGTGCCGACCGGACGCCATGCCGTGATTGTACTGGACGGAGCCGGATGGCACCGTTCAAACGACCTCGAAATACCTGCAAACATTTCGCTGCTGCGCTTGCCACCCTACAGTCCGGAACTCAATTCCATGGAGAACGTATTCGCGTTCCTGAAGGGCAACTTCCTTTCCAACCAGGTCTTCTCGCTTGCCGATGATGTGCGGTCTGCGATCGCAAACGCCTGGTACAGCTTCGTCTCAGATCCAGACCGTATCAAATCAATCACCAGCCGCGCATGGGCAGCTTGCACCGGATAAACAACCTCTAAAAATGGCCCCGGAGAAAAGGGTCAAAACTTAGTTGAAATGGTATGATTCCAGTAACTCCCCAACCCCAACCCCAACCCCAACTCCAAATACGTACACCATATCGATCAGGCACATAGATGACAGGATCTTCAAGGCCGCAAGGGATCGTGTTGAAGAACAAGATGATAACCGCAAGATATGGCACACAACGGTATCCCGTCGCATAGATGGTCGTATGGAAAAAAGAATCCACTATCGCTGTAGAGACAACACTGCCATCTCAGATCGGTTTACTATGGCCATGCAGTGGGCCGAAGCGAATGGCAATGTCGGACTGATGATAAGGATCGGGTACGTTGTAGGTGCCACTATAGTCTATACCGAAGATCTCAGGCTTGTAGAATTTCCAGATCCGAACCGTCGAGGAACCTTCCTTGGTGTCCCAGGCATAACACCTACGGATATGAATAATTTCTTCACAGCAATTCAAGCATTACAAGACAACTCTTGCCTATTTGATTTTGCGTTGGAAGTTGCAACTGATTTCTTCGGGAGTTGTCCGAAAAGCGCTCAACAGGAATTGGAACGAGGATATCATGGAGTCATAGTTGGTCACTCGTTAGGCGGAATAGCAGCTGAATACATAGCCAGTAAGAGAGATTTCGTTCGCATCCTCGGTGAGTGTGCAAATGGAAATATACGGTCAATGTTTCGTCAGCAATTCCCACTAGCCTCGCGGGTTGTTGCGTACACTGGGGTTATCGAGCATGAGGCGGGGTTCCATTCGTAGACTTTTGGTCGTTTCCGTGTTGAGATTTGCGGCCGTCCACGCTGTTTCCGCTGGAAAGGGCAGGCACCAGCGCTTGACGTAGGTTCGGACTGTGGCAGGCTGGACAACTTTCGTCGTTTGCATAGAGTTGGAGAAAACGAGCAGACGATGGCAGGGCAATGGCAAGATATGGAATCGGCTTTCGCAAGACACTGAGCAAACCGGGCCTTCTGAAAGAGGTCCGGGCGAGTTTCGACCGGATCGACGACGGCGTGTCGGGACGGAAGTTCCGGCTGGCCGACTATCTGATGTCGGGCCTCGCGATCTTCTCGCTGAAGTATCAGTCTCTTCTGCAATTCGATCGGCATGCGAATGAAGAGGGCACGATCCGCTTCAACCTGCGGAGCCTGTTCGGGGTCCGGCAAGCTCCCTCGGATTCCGGCTTGCGCAAGCGCCTCGACAATGTCGATCCCCGAAGCTTGCGGCCAGCCTTCAAGCGGGTGTTCCGCGCGCTGCAGCGCGGCAAGGCGCTGGAAGGGTACGCGTATTGGGACGGCCACTATCTGCTTTCGATCGACGGCACCGGGATGTTCTCCTCCCGCAGCGTGCACTGTGCGAACTGCTGCGAGAAGCACCACCGGGATGGTAGCGTGGAGTATTACCACCAGATGCTGGCGGCGGTGGTGGTGCATCCCGAGCACCGGGCGGTCTTTCCCCTGGCGCCTGAGCCAATCCAGAACACGGATGGCGCAACCAGGAATGACTGCGAGCGCGAGGCGGCGAAGCGCCTCATCGCCGATGTGCGCCGGGAGCACCCGCACCTCCCGCTCATTGTGCTGGAGGACGGGCTGGCGTCCAATGCCCCGCATATCCGCAAGCTCCGCGAGTACGGAATGCGCTTCATCCTCGGCGCGAAACCGGGCGACCACAAGGCGCTGTTCGACGAATTGGAGAGCAACGCCCGGGTTCAGCACTGGGAATCCACGGACGGGGACGGCACCCATCGCCGCTTCCGCGTTCTCGAGCAGGTAGCGCTGAACAAGACCAACAAGGATGTGGAAGTCAATGTGCTCGAATACTGGGAGACGAAGCCGAATGGCAAGCGCCAGCACTTCTCCTGGGTCACCGATCTGCCCGTGAACCGGGATACCGCCATGAAGATCATGCGCGCTGGACGGGCGCGGTGGCGCATCGAGAACGAGACTTTCAACACGCTAAAGAACGCTGGCTACAATCTGGAACACAATTTTGGCCACGGAAACAACCAACTATCGACCGTCTTCGCCAACCTCATGATGCTCGCATTCCTCGTCGATCAGGTCGAGCAGCGATGCTGCGGGCTGTTCCGAGAGGCCCGCGAAAAGGCTGGGCGTCCGCTCTACTTCTGGCAGAAACTCCGCAGCCTTGTGCTGGACTTTGAGATCCCGGATTGGGAAACCTTGTACCGGGCGATCGCATTCGGGCGAAAGCCAAGCCAGATCGAACTGATTGATACATCGTGACGTCGGACCACCCGTCCTTCCGGCAAGTACCTTGAACGCCCCGAAACCTCCAATCACATCAATGCGCTTCCATGCAACCGCTACGAGCCGGACGCCCAAGTCTTGTTTGAAATCTTGAAACCGAGGAAAAGAAAGCAGAGAGTGAGCAATACAAGAAATCTATTGTATTAGTGGGAATTGCTGATGTTTCGTGTCTTTTCATATAATTCACTTGGATGGGAACCCAACCATACCATAGGCGATATCAACGCTCAAATAGGTGCTCAGGAGCAAATACATAGTATCCGTATTGACGGAGAACTTCTCGAAATGCGTTTTCCATATCGAAGACCCCTTGGCCACGTCATACGTTACCCCACTCCCGATACAAGATGTGGGAGCCTGTGCCGCCACAAAATTACGACAATGCAAAAGGCAATCTTCTTATGTTCGAGTTGTACGGGACAGTTCTCCTACCGTTTACCATGAAGCAGCGGTGGCGCGGCGGACTTCGTCCCATACGGCGGGGCCTGTTGCGAGATTTGTTGTGGTGAGCAGACGAACCGCGGTGGGGAAGCGAACGCGGCAGTAAGGCAGCGGTGCTGGACGGCGAAGCTGCGAATTGGCCCGACTTCTGCGCTGTAGTTAGGTTGACTAACAGTCATTCTGAAACGCTACTCGCGCCTGAGCCCGCCGTCATGCCGCTTGGAGCCTGTCGGCCTCTGCCGTCGTGGTCGCTCGGCGGTTCGCCGGCCACGAGTCCAAATCCGTCTTGAGGTAGCGCATCCGGTTTCCGAAGCGGTGAAAGGCGGGTCCCGCGCCGCTCACTCGGTAGTCGTCCAGCGTTCGGTGCGAAAGGCGGAGTGTGAATCGGGTCGATGGAAATAGCAAACGTCTGACCTTTGTATGTGCGGTCGTTGCCAGTTAGGCATCGTGCCTGCGGACGCCGGGAGGTGACGTCCGATGTGCCGAATCGTGGAAACCGGCGTTTACGCAATCGAGGAGCTACCGGAACCGGCAAAGGAGAGCGCCCGCGGTTGGTATCGCGACACCTGCCTCGGACACGAGTGATACCACTTCGTGTTTGATGACTTCGAGACGATCTGCCGGATCCTCGGCGTGACGCTGCGGACCAGCCCCGTCAAGCTCATGGGCGCGAGGATGCGCGACCGGGCACACGTTTTCTTTCGCGGGTTTTCCTCGCAAGGGGACGGCGGCTCGATCGAGGGTGCATTCGGGCACGCACAGGGAGCGACCAGGATCATACGCGCGCATGCGCTGAAGGACAACGAACTGAACCGCACCGCGGACGAGTTGCAAGCGGGGCAAGGGCAAAATTTCTATCAGCTCACCGGTTCCATCCGGATGCGCGGCAACTACTGGGACGAGCACAGCATGGCGATCGAGGTCGAGGGCGACAGCCCAACCTGGCAACCAATGACGGACAGTGCCGAGGACACAGTAACCGAGGCGCTGCGCGACCTAGCGCGCTGGCTCTACCGCCAGCTCGAGCGGGAGTACTAGTACCTGACCTCTGACGCCGCCGTCCACGAGGCCATCGCCGGCAAAGGATGGACATTCACCGAAGGGGGCCGGCAGTTCGGCTGACCGCCGTCCGCACCGGAATTGTCCGCGGCCCGGAATGCAGGAGTGCCGGCGCTGCCGCAAGGTAATGAACGACGACGCGTATGCGATGGAACGGCCGGGGACGCCGGTGAAGGGACTGGCCGGTTGATCCGGACGGATTGCGCGGTTGAGGACCATCGGGGAATGCGCAACTCGCATGGCGAGCCTGGTTGCACGAGCTACGCGCAATTTCAGACTTCCGGAACTCACACAATTTTAGATGCACCCTTCATTGGAGTCCGTCCGAGTTTCTGATGGCCGGGAAAGGCACCCAACGCACGGCACAGCCTTGGCCCATCTGAACAGAGTTGGTTGGTGAGGCCACCAAAATCCCGGATTTCAGCTCAGATTAAACTGGCCACTATCAGATACAGCAATGAGTTACACAGAAAGGAATTTGCTCGGCCGAGCATGAAGTTGCTTGATTGTCGACGATACCTCGCGCCGCACGGTGTCAGGAAGTCTGAATTTGGAGGGCCGAAATGGCGCGGAAGATGCAGAATTGCTGCGCTCGTGGCCGTCAGAGCAACTTGATGAGCGCGACCGTCAGGCCCGTTGTGAGTGCGACAACGGCGAGCAAGGCTGAAAACATGGCGCGAGTCATGCGCGACTGAAGATCGTGGACAGACTGGTTCAGTCGTCCTTCCATCTCGAGAAGATCGGCCTTGGTCGCCAGATCGCTCCGCTGGGAATCGCCCAGAAGACGCAGGGTTTCGGTCAGAGCCTCGGCTTGCTCGGACCGGAATCCGGCCCGCTCCAGACGCTTCACCGCGCCGTGCGTGTCGAATGCAACGGAAGTCGCCATGCGGACGTTCTCCTTGGCTGGGATCAGGTTAGCAGAACCAGATTGGGCAGGCAGCGGCGCTGCGATGGTTTCCGCTCGACGGTGAGAGTTGGCGGAAATGGGGTGGTGGCAGAGAATGCGAAGCGGTCGGCGTGTCGACCTGTTGGACCTCTCGCCGCTCGACGTGGCAATTCAGGATATTGCGCGTTGGGACGGGCTGACCTCCGGAGTTAACGTCGGAGGTCAGTAGGGAGAGAGGCGGAAGGTCTGTGCGGTTCATTCGCTCGGCTGCCGACGGAGAATGGCGGCGCCGACCAGGCGGCGTCTGGGCAAGTCGAATGCGACGGTGATGGTGTCGTGGTCTGCACGGTCGACGAAGCCGTCGAAATGGGCGACGGACGAATGGTGAACGATGCGTGGGTAGTCGAAGGACGGGAAGAGCCAGCGCAGGTCCTCCTAGGTGTGTTCTTCGTTGTCGTAGAGTTCTTCGAGAGTACGTGGACCGTGCGGGGTGTCTACGCGGATAACGGTTCGGTGTGGGTATACGATAACGTAGGCAGTGACTTGCTTGAGAGTCCGTTCCGGTATCGGTACGCCGGATGGTAGGGTCCGCACGCGTTGGCGGGCCGCGTGGAAACGCTAGAGGGGTTGCAGGAGACGCAGAACGAAGGCATGCTTAGGTAACGATGTTGGGGGTGGATGCCCCAGATTGATGTTGTAGTGGTGGTGATGGTGTTTTTTCTAGGCAGGCGGAAGAAGGTGCTTTCAAAGGCGGCAGCCGGCAATGGGAACGGCAGTAACGGGCAAACGGAGGGTGGCGCCCTTGCCGCGGTGAAGCAGGGGCAGGTTACGACACGGAAGCGGGCATCGCTCGATCAGGAAGCCGAACAGAGGCGTGTGCTTGGCAATCTGGGCTTCGTCGACATGACGGACGACAAGGAAGCGGAGCGTTACCTGGGATCGTATGTCGACGCGGAGATCCTGACCGGTGCGGACGGGGAACTCAAGCTCTCGGACGAGTATCAGCGGGCGGTGTGCGCGCTTGACAATGGCATTGTCGTGGTCTGCGCGGAGAGCGACGTCTTCTTGCGGGCATACCATTACGTGCTGAGCGGGATGAAGCGTGCCGGCATAACGGTCGGAACGACCATCCAGGTGAGTCCGGACTTCTTGGAGCGTTTCTACAAGTCCCGGGGCAAGCTGCGTGCGCAAGTAGCGATGCGCGATGTCTCGCGGGTTGAGAACAAGCTGCACTTGATTTTGGACCGGGCGGCGCAGGTGCGGGCGTCGGATGTGCACGTCGTGGTGGACCAGGTTCGCGGGGTCTGCCGCATGCGTGTCGACGGTTCGTTGACGGACGGCATGGATTACGAGCGGTTGGAGATGAGCAAGATCTCGGCGGTGGCGTATTTCCTGGCGGACGATTCGGAGGGTGGACAGCGCGACATCAACGTGCAGCAGACGGCACGGTGGTCGGGTGCGCGGGCGCGGCTGCCGCTCGGGGTGGACGGTTTGCGGTTGCAGTGGATGCCGCTCGCGGGGGGCTGCGAGCAGCTGGTCTCCCGGCTGTTCTACATGGAGAGCCACTCGGAGAGCCAGGACGTGGACTCGCTGGGTTACACGGGCGGGCAGGTAGCGCTCTTCCGGGACATGCGGCGGCTCCCGTACGGCATGGTCATGATTAGCGGGGTGACGGGCTCGGGAAAGAGCACGACGCTGGCCAAGACGCTGATGGCGCAACTTCGTGAGCGGCCGGGGATCAACTTGATGACGGTCGAGGATCCGCCTGAATACCGCATACAGGGCGCGCGCCAGGTGCCGGTTACGGCGCGGGTCAGCGCCGAGGGCGTGGGTCGGGCGGGCGCGTTTGCGGTGGCGATCGCGGGTGTGCTGCGGAGCGATCCGGACGTCATCATGGTCGGGGAGATCCGCGACAAGGAGTCGGCCAAGCTGGGCGTGGAAGCGGTGCTTACGGGGCACCAGATGTGGACCACGGTTCATGCCATCAACGCGGTGCTGTCGGTGCAGCGGCTGCTGGAGATGGGGGTGGATCCACACGTGCTGCTCGATCCGAGCGTGGTAACGGGCCTGGTGAGTCAGCGATTGGTGCCGATGCTGTGCCCGGCGTGTTCGCGCTATCTGGTTTCGCCTGGTGATCGATTCAAGCACCGGGATGACTTGCGGAGCGCGATCGAATCGGTGGTGTCCGGTGCCGGATCGGCGGCGGACGGGATACGGGTTCGGAATGTCGATGTCGGGGACGAGGGCTGCGGTAGCCAGCAGGGCTGCAGGCGGGGTTACATGGGGCGGTCGGTGGTCGCTGAAGTCGTGCGGCCGGATGCGGAATTCATGGAAGCATACAAGGGTGGGCAGGCACGACGGGCGGAGGAGGTGTGGCTCGGCCGTGCGGATTCGCTGCGCAAGGTTGAACACGGTGCCATCAACATGCTCATGGGCCGGATGGATCCGGTCGATCTCGAGGAGTCGGTGGGCCTCGTGGGCGGCTTTACGGACGAGAGGCGGTGGGCACACGTGCATCGGGCGGCGATGGAGGACGGGCTGGAGTTTCCGGGCACGAAGGTGAAGCCGATCGAGGCGGCATCGGCGCCGAAGGAGCGGGTGGAATTGTCGGCCGATGATCCGTTGGCGCTGGAAGGGTTATAGCCGGGAGGAGAGGATGGCACGTCGCAAGCGCATCAGGCCAAGCAGGGTGGTGACGGATCCTTTCGTGAATCCGCCGTGGGTTGTACGGCGGGGATTCGGACGCAAGGAACGGGAGCGGGTATACCGGCGCGTGATCTATGGTCTCGAGGCAGGCCGGGACATCGGCGTGGTGCTTGACTTGGTTCTGCAGCATGAGACGGATGACGGGCGTACCAGCGGTGGGGCCGTGGGCAAGGCAATGCGTAACTGGGTCGAGCGCTTGGGTGGCGGTGCAAGGCTTTCGGAAGCCATGGAGGGCTGGGTGCCGCCGGCGCACGTGTTTCTCGTGGCCGCGGGCGAGGAGGGCGGCAGTATATCGGATGCGATGAGAGCGGCCGTGTATATCGACCAGAGTCAACGGAAGCTGAATGCGGCGGTGCTGGGCGGGGTGCTTTATCCGATTGGCCTGGGAGCGATGGTGATCCTGTTGCTGGTGGTGTTCAACCAGGTCGTCTTGCCGCAGTTCGAGCAGTTGTCGGATCCGGAGACATGGGGGGGTGCGGCTGCGGTCCTGCACAAGATTTCCAAGGCGATGCAGCCCAGAAATGCCATTGTGGCTGGAATTGCGGTAGTTGCGTTGGCGGTTGTGTTGGTACGGGCGTTGCCTCGATGGAAAGGGAAGACGCGGGATGCCATGCGGAACATATGGCCGTTCAACATTTACCGTTTGATCTGGGGCACCAGTTTTCTGTTGTCGGTTGGAGCGTTGGTAGAGGCGGGACGGTCGGTGAGCGAGGCACTGGAACTCATGCAGCGCAATGCAAGGCCGTGGTATCGCGACAAGTTGCTGGGTGTGCAGACGTGGATGGGTCAGGGACTGGCCTTCGGCCAGGCGTGCTGGCTGGCAGACAAGGATTTTCCGGATCGGGAGGTCGTGCGTGAGATGCGCGCTTTTGACCGGCTGGAAGGTCAGCTTGAACGTTTGGCAAGGCAGTACCTGGAAGACTCGGTGGTGCGGATGGAGGTGTTGGGCAAGTTGTCGAAGAATCTCGGCATGGCGGCGATGGCGCTGGTAATCGTCATGATCGTGCTCGGGGTGCTGGACATCACCGAGAGTTTGCAGGACTCGGGGTTCGGCTGATTCCGGTGCGTAGGTTGGTACGTCTGTGGGGTGGTTGGGCGCGTCGACGCGGGGTCAGCATGCAGGAAACTGCGCTGGTATACGTTGTGTACCTGGCTGCAGTCGGTGTGGGGCTGGTTTACATGCAGGGTGTTGCCAGCGGCGCACGGAACGAGACCATGTTCAGGGAGTTGGAGGTGCTGCATGGGGCAGCTAAGCGTTTCGCGGTGGCTGGATACGGTTATCGGGGTCTTTCGACGGAAGGCTTGGCGGACGGGGGTTTGCTGGCCCGCAACATGGTGTTGGAAGACAGTGTGTTCGTGATGACCGCGGAAGGGCGGTTGCCGGCGAGGGTTTGCGGAGATCAGGTATGTCCGCCGGGAGGTCCGGTGGCAAGCGCTGCTTCGGGTGCGGTGGGGTTCCGGACGTGGGTGAAGCCTGCGGGGACGGAGCCTCGCCTGAGCTTTGGTTTTTCGATGTGGATCGGGGATGTACGGGAAGTGGGCGTGTGTACGCAGTTGGTGGCGTGGCGGCCGAAGGAGTGGCCTGAGCGTGTAGGCGTGCAGGTGCAGGCCGGTGCGGGGGGGAGCGGCGTGCAGGCGCCAGCGGCGATTGCGGAGGGCGCGTTTCCACCTGCGGGCGGTTGTGGTGGCGTGCAGGCGATCGGTTGGAGCGTGTTGAACCCGGCTGTGCCGAACCCGGTGCCGTGGGAGTTGGAGGAGTCCGGGCCGCGGGTTCGGGCGATCACGCGAACGATGGCATCGGCGGTGTGCGAGTGCATGGTGGCCGTGGGGCCGGTGTCGGTGGGGCTGGGTTTTCGGAATCTCTGAAGAGTTCGGGCGCAGCCTGTCTTCTGTATCGGATTCAGTTCGGGAAACCCGGTATGCGCGGTTGTTTGGCGCGGCGGTCAATTTCGCTGCTGAATTGCAGCATGCGGGCGCGCAGGCGCTTTCGGGTGTCAGTGTTGGGTAGTTGCCGGTGTAGCTGGACTGCCGTGCGCGCGATGGCGGCGCGGAGCTGGGCGGTAGTGAATTCCTCGATGGGGAGGTCGGGGATTTCGTTGAACGGAATGAGTTGTCCGGGCGGACGGCGGTTTGGGTCCGCGTGACGGATCGGAACGGGGTTTCTTTGCATTTGGGCGTGGCTTTCGGTGTTTTGGGGTTGCGGGTTCTGTTCAGAGGGTTTGGAGCAGTTATACTGCTGGGTCTCCGGGAGAAGTTCGCGGGGGTGTCAGGACGGAGGAGTACAATGCGGTTCACGAGTTGGAGAAAGGGCCGGGTATGGTCGCCGGCTATGGTTCATGCCGGGCACAGAGAAGGGAAACCTGTGCAGGATGATCGGGTCGCTCGCAAGGTCGTCGGCTCGAGGCAGAGACGTCGTAGTGGCGTTGCCATTGTAGAGGCGGCGCAGACCTACGGGATCTACCTCGTGTTGATCGCGGGAGCGCTGGCGTTGGCAATCGGGGTCTGGAACCGTTTGTCGGGACAGCGACTCATAGAGGGAATCCAGTCGGTCCGCGGAGCGGTGTTTTCGTACTACTCCAGCGATTCCAACTTTGCAGGAGTCACCGCGAATTTGGTGGGCAAGTCCGGCTTGGTTGAAGAAAACCTGGTGATTCCGGGTGCCGCGGTGACGGATCCGGTGGAGATCGAGGTTTCGGGCTATTTGGTGACGATGGCGGATGGCGGTACCAGCCTGGGCGTGAACCACAATGTGGGTTTTGGCATCATCACCAACAACACGGCGGGAGCGCGGTATTTCTTCATCCAGGTGAACGAGGTCGATGATGAGGATGACTGTGTGAGGTTGTTGACCGCCAACTATGGCAATCTTCGTATGGTCGGGATTTACCTCGATACGTTGGCTCTTACGACGGTTACGGTCGTGCCGACAGCAACGTTGACACCGGATGGTACGGTAACGGGTCCTGTAACGGCGACTGCGGGTTCGGTCTGGACAGAGGATCCCACGGCGACGATGGTCGACCTGGAGGACAGGACGCGGGCGCAGGTGCAGGATGCCTGCGAGGAAGCGATCAACCGGGTAGACGAGGTTGACCTGGTGTTTGCGTTCCGGAGCTGAATGGTTGGAATGGTCGGCTGAGCGTGCTCGCGCGTTTCGAATGGCCGGCAGAGCGACTGTTCTGACGGGGGCATGCAGGTGATGTCCTGACGTGCTGACAAGAGCACGTTGAGAGGGCCTTGGCGCGGGAGCGCTGAGGCCCTTCTTCTTATGCGGGAAGTGGTGCGGAGACTGCGTGCCGTTTGTGCTCTGAAGAGTGTGTTCGCGGCCCCCGCGTTGCAAGGGTAGTGAACTGCGCCGAGACAGGCAAGGATGAAGGGTGGAAGGATGGAGGGGGAGCCGGCGTTTACGGTCGAGGACGCCGGCTCCTGGGTGGCGCGGACCGGGCTTGGGTCCGCTGTGCGGGAGAGGATTTCGCCTCTCGCGGGTGCGCCGGGTGTGTGGTAACCCGGCGCGGGCGGAAGGTCCCGCCGGGTAAACGGGACCTTCTGTTGCGACTTTCGCCAAGGATGAATATAGGTGCGCGGGGCCGCACTGTCAATGCCGTTGTGGGGGTGGAGGCATGACGGGCGGGGTGGCGGGGCAGGCAGGAGGGCCGTGGGTCGGTGAAATCGCCGGTGGGATGGGGGTGTCTGTCGGGCGGTCGCGTGTCTGAACAAGGAGTTCGGGGGGCGAAAGCTGCACGATTCTCCGGACATGTCCTGGCGACGGGTCGACGTGCGGGGTTTCCCTCGGGGGAATCGTGCGGGCGAGGTCGTAGATGCGGGCGTACAAGTCGCGGTAGCTGTCCTGGTGGTCGTTCATGCGCTCGAGTATCAGCATGTCGGCGTGGGTTGTGGCGGAGCGTCCGAAGCCTTCGGCGCGGGTTTCGGCGACGGTGACCGAGAGGCTGTGGGTGATTGCCAGGTTGGCGATGGCGAGGATCAGCAGCGCAAGCAGGCCGAGGCCGATGGCCGTGGAAACGGTGGCGCGGAAACGGGCTGTGGCGGTCGCTTTCGGTGGCCGTAGTGCGGTCAGGATGCCGTGTGCCTGCTCGGTGCTGAAGCCGTGTCGGGTGAGTATGTCGTGGCTCGTGGGGTCCTTCATTCGGGTCTCCGTCGTGGTTGGCGTGGGAGGCGCTTCAAAGCGCAGCGATGCGTGGCTGGCGGAAGGGTTCCGCTGGGACATGGGTTGCAGCCGGAGTGTCGGGTTCTCCGGGGTCGGCTTCCGGCGGTTCCCGGTGTGACGGCGGAGTGTGGCTATGGTCCTCCGCGGGAAGTTTGGTGTGTGGCGGTTCGCCGTTGCGGTCCTGCATCGGGAACGAGTCTGCTGGCGGTTCGTCGTGGCCGGGATTGGGGGGCGTGGTCGGGCTCGGGCAGTGGCGTGGCGGCACAAGCGGCATGCAGGTGCGGGCGGGCTCGATCCTGTGTCGCACGGAGCCGTTGCTGCCGGAAAGCTTTGGGTGCGGCGTTCGGGAGCGTGCCCTTGCGATGTGGCGAGAACACGCGCCACGTAGGGACCGCAACTTGGCCGATACTGGATGAGACCATATCGTGGCCATCTGGCCAAGTTATGCGACTACTGACAGCTGGGAGCATGATGGCGATGGCGAGGGGTGCCTGGGTCATTTTCGGCATGTTGGGGGGCACGGGGATTACTTTCGGTGATGGTTGGGGAGGAAGGCTCAGGCGGCGGCCGGCCCGGCGGGTATTCCTTCCTGGTTTCTGAGGCGCGTCAGTACGCCGGTGGCGGCGGCGCGGTGGTGGATCTCGAGCAGTTCCCGGGGCAGGTGCGGACCGAGAATGATGTCGGTTGGGAGACCGTCGCCGGGAAGAGCGTTCAGGAAGTGCTGCTGGAAGGTTTCGTGGTGGTGGCGGATGTGTGCGACGGGGAACGGGGGGTTGGCATTGTTGCGGTGTTCCCGCAGTTTTTCCTGGAGTGGCCTGTCGATGAGGAGATAGGTGACCGGGGTGTCGGGTGGCATGGCCCGGCGGAAGGCGATTCGCTGGCTGGGGCGCAGGGAAGTTGCCTGAAGGATTGCGGGCAATCCGTGGCGAACGCGTTCTGCGCAGAGGCTTCGGGCGATGGCAAAAACGCGTGATTCGGCGGATCGGTTGTTGACTGCCTGTCGGCGCGCCTCGGGCTGCGTGAGCTGTTGCGGGGGACAGTGCAATTGGGTGCGGATCAGGGCGGGCGAGATGACTGCGTCGGCGGTGGCGTGCAGAACGCTGCGCAGATAGTCGGTGTCCGCCAGGAGTTTGCGCTTGCCGGAGGCCGGCGGTCCGACAGTAAGGATCAGGCGGCCGCGTGGACTGTTCGGCCGAAGTGTCCAGTGGCCTGGGTTGAGGCAAACGATGTCGTTGCTTCGCCACATGCGCACGGCTGACGGGCGGTCGTCGATGACGATCGCGGGAGAGCGGTGGGCGCGGCGCAGGATGGACAGGTGTTCGGACTTTATCGTGGTTTCGGGCTGGGTGCTGCCTTCCGGGCGCATGAGCAGCAGCGGGTCGGCGACGCGGCAATTCTTCCGGATCCAGGCTTCGGCGGGTTGCCGGAAGCGCTCAGGAAGGTTGGTTGTGAAGGAGGCGGTGGCGTGGGTGTCGGCGTCCATGAGCCGGGCCATTATGCAGAGCGGTGGAACGGGATGGCAGGCGTGTTCTGGCGGAAGAGTGTGATGTTCCGGGGCTGACGCTGGAGCTTCGGCGGGATCGAGGTGAGGAAGGGCGAGCGTGTTGTCTAGGTCAAAGAGGATATGCAGCATGGTGAAGCCTGTGGTGCTGTTTGCCCGGCCGGGCGGGAATGGCGGAAAAGGAAATTGTGTGGCGGCTGCGCCGTTGGCCTGGTTGGCGCGGGGTTACCCCGGGAATGCGCAAGCAGTCAGACGGCGGACGATGTCGGCGTTCTGCTGTTCGGGCAACTCGTTCCAGACGGAATTGTGACCGTTGGAGACCAGTACGCCGGTTGTGAAGAGGACGGAGAAGAGGAACCGGACGGTCTCGGGGTCTCCGAATTCCGGGTCGTGATAGCCGTGTGACGGTCCTGGAGAACGGATTACGGGGCCGAAACGGTGGACGCTGCCGTCGGGAAGCCGGACGGCTGCCTGGAGGTTCTTGCCGGGTGGAAAGGCGCCGAAGGAGAACCGTACGATTGCCCGCTGGTTGGCCTTCTCGCAGTAGGCGGCGAAGCCGAGGCGGGCGTTAGGGTCGGGGGAGGGTTCGGCGATGACGACCAGGATGTGGGCTTCGTCTTCGCGGTCCAGGGCGGGCGCGACAGCGCGGGGTGTCGGAATCCGGGCGGTAGCGGTAGCGGACGCCGCGATGCAGAGTAGGGTGGCAAGTATCGCGGTTGTCAGGTGTTTGGTTTTCATGGGCAGGGATCCTCTTGGGAAGGGCGGACGACGACCATTATAGCGCGTGGGTGGCGCCGGGCTCTTGCGGGGGGTTGCACATGAAGCGGATTTCGGTTGTCCTGTAGACGGCGTTGTCGAACTGGGCACGGAGGACGGCGTGGACGTCGTTCCAGTCCAAGCCGCCAAGTCCACAGCCGATTTTGGGGATGGCGATGGAGGGGATGCGGCGTACGAGGATCTCGCGTGCGATGACGGTGGAGGCCGAGCGGATGAGGTCCAGGTTGGAGGGATCCCTGGGGGCGACCTTGGTCGGGACGTTGAGGATCAGGGCCGGCGTGGTCTCGCCGGTTTGGTAGACGTGCAGGGTGCCTTGCTTGAGTGCGCGGGTGTTGCACGCGTGGCGGTAGGCGCGGAAGCAGGAGGGGTAGCGTTCCTTGAAGGCCTTTGCCAGTCCGGCCCCGCTGATGCCGTGGAGGTTTACCGGGTTGACGATGGCGTGGACGTCGGCTTCGAAGATGTCGCCGGGGGTATACCGGATCATTCTGGTGCCTTTCTGTAGTTGTGGAGGGCGTTGGCGTTCAGGCGGCTGCAGAGGCCGGCTCGAGCCCTGGGCGGGTGGCGGTGGCGTGGGCGGAGTCGGCGCTGGCGGTGGCTTCCACGAGGTCGTCTTCGGGCAGTAACGGAACGACCCATTTTCGGAGGATGATGGCGGCAAGGGTGGCGGAGGCGCGAGTGTCGCCGTGAACCATGCGGTTGGCGAGGAACTGGGCTTTCAGGTCGAACAGGGATTCGAGCGCTTCGCTGGCGGTGCTGGAGTCGTTTTTCGCCGGCTTCGAAATAGGCCAGGCGGAGGTCTTGCCAAAGTCTGTTGACCTCCGGCTTGGCATTGCGGGTAATGATCGGGACGCGGGGATCTCCGTATTCACGGGGCGGGAAGGCTATGTCGGTGTTGAGTCTCATGCGGAATTGATGGACGGTGTCGTGGTTGGTGACGGTCAGTTCGACGTGGATCGCGTGGACGGGTTCCGGCAGCGGGTTGCGGCAGGATGCGCTCGTGCGGGAGAGGTTTTTGTCATACTCGTACAGGGGTATGGGTTTGGTTGTTGGCGTGGGTTGGACGGTGACGTCGACGGTGGTGATCGTGGGTACGCAGAGGCGTTGGGCTGACCAGCCGGGTTCTCCTCGAAAGTGGAACAGGCGGGATGCGATGCCGTTTTGCTGGGCGGCGCAGTGCAGGTTCACGGCGCTGGGCCCGTAGATCCGGCAGTCGACGGCGAGTGCGTCGGCGGGTATGGCGATGAGGGGATTGGTGTCGGGGCTCAGGTGCATGGCGGTTTCGCGTTGTTGGGGGTCCAGGGGCACGGGGGACCAGGCATGCAGACGGGAGACGGGATCGGGTAGCGAGATGAGGTGCCTGCGGGCGTCTGCGTGTTGCTTGTGCGTGGGGCGGCATTCCGGGGTGGCGGCCATGTGGTGGAGTAGCAGTACGGTGGCGGTATCGCGGACGTCGTCCAGGGCGGGTTCAGTGGCTGGGCTGTGCTTGATCGCCAGACGGCGGGTGACGGAAGACGGAGGGAGATGAAAAGCGGAGGGCATCAGGAAGGGTACGTCGGAGTAGGGGTCGAGATGGAGCACGGTGGTCCAGACGTGGTCGTGGGTGTCCTCCTCGCGTGGCAGGGGGAACGGCAGGGTACAGCCTTCGAAGTGCAGCAGCCCGTGTTCGCCGTGACCACTGCCGGCGTCGTGCAGGCGGGTTTGGACCAGCATGTCTCTCAAGGCGTAGCGGTGACCCGTGCCGACTGGCTCGTAGGGGGTTTCACGCGGTAGCGGTACCGATTGGTGATGGCAGTGGTTGGAGACCGTGGCGGAAAGTTCCGGAATGCGGTCGGAGCCGAAGTTGGCGAGTGCCAGGGGCAGGGTTTCACGGAGGGTTTCGAGCTGGTGCTCGAGGCAGTCGGATCGGGTTTCATCGCGGATTTGGTGGAGTACGAACTGCACGGCGAGGATGCAGGGATCCTCGGGATCGGGCAGGAAGCCGTCTGGAAGGGTGTAGAGGATCCAGTCGGGGTCGATCTGGACGGAGTCCCTGTCGAGTACGGTGAGGCTTGGTTTGAGAAGCCTCGAGTGCTTGTTGTTCGCGATCTGGAACCCGGTGGGTATCAGGGTGCGGAATGCGGGCAGGCCGTGGTCGTCGCGGGCCTGGTAACGGCGCAGGAAGCAGGGATCCCAGTGTGGTTTGGATTTGTCGATGACCGCGAGTGGGTCGCGGGGCGCGGGCAGTGTGTATACGGCGGTCACGGTACAGGCCGTGTCGTCGTTCGTTGAGCCTCGTTCCCGCAGCGGATGGGACAGCGTGGGCTGAACGTGGATGCGGAGGTCCTTGGATCCGGAGATGATGGCGCCGAAGGCGAGTTCCTGCAGGATCCGGAATGCCTGCGTGTGACTGCGGGCGGGTGCGAGGGACTCGAGTGACATGAGGTTCTCCTGGCTGGATGAAGGCAGGTTTGGCCGTGGGTTTGCCGCGGCAGTACTGAGAGTGCGGGGAGGCCGCCGGCGGTATTCAGCAGGCGACACGGTATGCGGGAGGGGTTTCCGGAAGGTTCATGATGCTGGTTGCAGTCTGAATGGTGTTGCGGGGTCGATGAAAAGGTGGCCGATGCGCTCGGTGCCGAGGCGGTTTCGCCAGTGGGCTGCAGGCAGGCGGGGGTGGTTTTCGCGGAGGTGCGCACGCAATTCCATCCACAGCCTGCCGAGGCTGTTCTGTCCGCAGAGGTAGCCGTTGTTTGGCGTGGCGCCCCAGAAGACGTCGGTTGCGGAGTCTTCGACGATGGGCATGTCCCCGGTCTCGCGAAGCAGTGCGTCGATGATGGCGGGGTTGTGTTCGCGCTTCGCGCGGATGACCCACCGCATGACGTCGACGCGGATGCGGTTCCAGGCCTCGGGGTCGTTCATGCGGACGCTACGGGCAATGCGCTTTGCTTGTGCCGGCGAGGCGGCGGCGGCGATCTGGGTCTGCAGCTGTGTGTCGCGGGGAAACTTCGCGGCTTGAAAGAGGGCTTCCGAGGTTTTGAACCTCAGGGATCCTGCTGGAATCGGGTTCACGAGGGGCGCGAAGTTGCTGAAGGTTCCCCACTTGGAGCGGGTATACCGGAAGTGGCAGCACGTCGCGCAGGCATAGGTTCTCGAGGTCATGGTGCTGCCTGCAGGCTGGCGGGTTGACGGGTGGTTGGACGGATGGCGTGGGTGGTTTCGCGAGCACGCTCGATATTGCGCTGGAGGAATTCAACGGACTGGTCGATCGAGGCCTCGAGGGCGTCGGGGTCGGGGGTGTAGGGATCGACGGAAAGGTCCGGGCGGGCGCGGCTTGCGTCCAGTACGGAGATCAGGTGTTCGGGACTTGGGCAGAGTATGTGAATGGCCTGCCCGGCTGCGACAGGCAGCACGGGTCTGGATCGGCCGTGTCGAAGTGGAGCTACGTGGGCGCACGGGAGTTCGACGTGCGGATGGAGTGCGGTCGTCTGGTTGATGCTGGAGCGAGCGAGCAGCAGTTGCGGGCCGATCGGGCCGAGGGGCAGCAGGGCGTCGTGGTGGAACACGAGCGAGAGCGGGACGGGAATCTGGTCGGGGTTGCACATGCCGTGCAGGCGAAGGACCCATGCGGCGTCGCGGGCGTGGCGGCGGTGCAGGAACCAGAGTCGCTGACTGGAGTTCCAGAACGCGCCGCGAAGGCGCAAGCGGTGGATGAGGGTATGCAGGGGTGGGCTGGTCATGGCGCGGAGGGTGATGCCGTGCGGACGGACAATTTGCCGGTGCAGGAACGGGCGGCAGACGTCGGGGCCTCTTCGCGGCAGGTCCGGGAAGAGCATTGTCGGTCGGGATTCCGGCAGGATGTCCGGAAGGGCTTGGAGGTCATGCTGCATGCGTTGCATGGCGTTGCAGCGGAGCTTGTCGAGAAGGGCGACGTTTTCGGCGTCGTCCGGATTCGAGATGCTGAAGGGCGCGTTGGCGGGCAAGTCGTCCGAATTGAGTGGACCGGTGAAGGAAAGGACGTCGAGGATGGTTCCAGCATGGAGGGTGACGCTCGGTTGACCTTTGGGGCCTTCCGTTGCCGCTGGGCTTCCATTCAGGAAGGAGACGAAGGGACCGGACATGGCGGCCCTGGGAACTCGAGGGTCGAGGCGGGTGGCGATCAGGCGGTTGCCGAGGAGCAATTCGGGTCCTTTCGATGTCCAGCTCCGGAGGACGTTGATACGGATGTCGCGAATTTCAGGTGACGGGTGAACATCGGGATGTTTGCCCAGCGGTCCGAGGGACACGTGGCCGAGGCACTGGCGGGCGTGGAGGAGGACGTCGGGGGCGGATTCGCGGGGGAACACCCAGGCGGTAGGCAGGAATGCAGGCTTGTCGTCGGGCGCGGTGGACACGTGAGACATGCCGGCGAGGCGTTCGGCGAGCCTGGTGCAGGGCGGATGGGTGAGGGTGAAGGCGTCCTTGGTCCAGTAGCTGAACCGGGTCGGGTAGGACACCAGGTCCGGTAACTTGATGGGGTGATGAACGGGTCTGGTCATGACGAAAATCCGGTTGCAAGGGGTTGGCGGGGAGGGTGAATGAACGTTAGGGCTTGCAAAGCCGCGGAATTGGCGCACAGGGCTGCACAGTGGCGCGTGGGAGGCTTTGGCGGTGTTTTGGCGGCAAGACAGGGAGTGGTTCTCGGCGCGCTGTACGAGGCGTTACGGGGCTTCGGTAGACGTGCTCGTGGGCTGGGTGTTGCCTTGTGCGCGGAGCGTGTTTTGTTGTCGGTCAGGCGTGGCCGGCGTGTTGGCGTGCGTGTTGCGCTTGGTGTTGACGATGATAGAGGAGCACGAAGTGGCCGAGATGGACGAGCGGAAATAGCAGGTCGACAGACCGTGTTTCAGGCATGTGCATGAAGGGAACGGCGTGGGCGGAGTGCCGCGTATGCGGCGAGAAGCCGGAGCACGAGTACGCTGGTGGCGGTGAGGATCTCTGGCATGGGCTCAGTGTCGCGCAATTGCTGCATGAGAAGGGCGGAAGCAGTGTCGGTGCATGCATGAATGTAGAAGTATCGCCGTAAGCGACTTTTTTACCCCCTGCTGAACGATATTGGGCGTTTCGTGTGGGTGTGCCGTTGTTGATTTGGATTGGGTTTTGGGGTTGCTTCGAGCGTGTCTCTGGACTCAGGGTCCTGGGGCTGGACTCAACGAAACGGTTGTGTTACGCTGCCCGGCATGGACCGGATAGTACAAGGCCGTTGTGTCGGCTCTGCGGAGTTGTCGGAGATCCGTGCGCTGTTGTCGGCGCACCCGGAGTGGGGCCGCTCGCGGCTTTCGGTTGCGCTGTGCGAGCGCTGGGGGTGGCGGGACGGCCGAGGCCGTGTGAAGGATATTGCCGCGCGTTCGCTGCTTCGCAAGCTTGCGGGAGAAGGTCTGATCCGGCTCCCTGCGTTGCAGTACCCGGGCCGCGGAAGCCGTCGGCACAGCGCGGCGGCGCGTGTTGGGCTGGAGGTTGACTGGTCGGTATCGGAGGCGTTTTCGGGTCCGCTGTCGGCGCTCCTGCCCGTTTCTGTATCGGTTGCGGAAGGTTCGGACCGCCAGCTTCTGCACGCGATTTTGGAGCGGTTCCACTATCTCGGGCTATCGATGCCGGTGGGGGAGAACATCGGGCACCTTGCGCGGGACCGTCGGGGCCGGATCGTGGGCTGCTCGCTGACGGGGGCTGCGGCATGGCGCTGCGCGGCGCGGGACCGCTGGATCGGATGGAGTGACGCGACGCGCGGGGCGGGTCTGTGCCTTGTGGTGAACCAGCAGCGCTTTCTGATCCTGGACGCGGTTCGGGTTCCGCATCTTGCGAGCCATGTGCTTGCGCGGGTGGCACGTCGGGTGGGCGCGGACTACGAGGAGCGCTACGGGCATTCGGTCCATTTGCTGGAGACATTCGTCGATGTGTCGCGGTTTGCGGGGACGTGTTACCGGGCGGCGGGCTGGCATGACGCGGGGCTGACGACGGGGCGCAGCCGGAACGGCCGTCCGGGGCTCTCGGTTCCGCGCAAGCGGGTTTTTCTGCGGCCCCTGCGGCGGGATACCGTGGCGCGGCTGCGGCAGGGGCGGTGACCGGTTTGGGGCCGCCGGAAGACCACGCCAGGGAAGCGGCGCAGCTTCACCGGCAACTGGACCTGGCGTCGGCGGAGAACGCACGGCTGCTGGAGCACCGCGAACACTGGATGGGGGAGACGGAGGCACTGCAGGACGCGCTTGCGCGATCGGATCGCGGCAAGGCGCGGCTGGAGTCGGAGAATGCGCAGTTGCGCCGGGAACTGAAGAAGGTCAGGTCTACTCTGGACGAGTTGCTGGAGCGATTCCAGACGGCCGTGCGCACCGCGCGTCGGTTTGCGGGGATGCTGTTCAGTTCGTCGTCGGAGCGCCTGGGGGGTTCGGCCGAGACGGTTGTGTCGGAGGTGGAGCTGGATTGTCCTGCCTTTATCTGGGACGATGATCCGACCGGAGGACTGGCGGGCGGCGGCGCGGCGAATGGCGAAGCCGTGGATCCCCTTCCCGAGGAGCGCGCGGTACCGCGGCCACGCAAGCGTGGCCGCCCCCGGGGAGCGACGGGCGGCCGGAAGATCGGCAAGGACGTTCCCACGATCACCTGCCACCTGGAGCCGGAGGCGGCTGCCTGCCCGTCCTGCGGCGGCGAGCGCAAGACGATCCGGATCGAGGCCGCGGAGCGGGTGCATTATGTCCCGGCCAGCTACGTTCGGGTCGTGATCGAGCGTCCCGTGCTCGGCTGCGCCCGGTGCCGCCACGCCGCACCGGAGCAGGCACCGGCACCGGACTGGCTGATCCCCCGCGGACTGCCCACGGAAGCCTTGATGGCGCACACCATGGCGTCAAAGTTCCAGGACCACTTCCCCTCCTACCGCCTGTCGCAAAGGCTTGCCCGCCACGGCATCCTCATCGGCGATGCCACCCTCAACAGCTGGATCGCCCGGGGCTTCGAGATCCTGCAGCCGCTCTATGACGCCATCAAGGCGCATGTCCTCAGCGCCGACCGGCTGTTCCTCGACGAGACAACGGTCAAGTTCCTCGAACCGGGCTTCGGAAAGGCCCGGACCGGCTACCTCTGGGCCGCGCTGCGCGACGACCGCACCTTCGCCGGGCCGGCGCCGCCCGCGGCGCTCTTCTGGTCCGGCCCGGGGCGCGGAAAGGCCATCCCGGAAGCCATGCTGCGGGACTTCGCCGGCCTCGCCCAGGTCGATCGCTACGCCGCATACAACATCCTCGCCGACCCCGCGCGGCCCGCCGGACCCGTCTTCCTTCAGTTTTGTATGTCGCATTGGAGACGCAAGTTCCACTATCTGACGGAATCCCGCTTCCGCAATGAGGCCCTTGCGCGGATCGGCAAGCTGTTCGCCATCGAGAAGCCCATCCTGTTCAAGCATCCCGATGAGCGCCTCCGCGTGCGGCAGCTCGAGTTGAAGCCCGCCTTCGAACAATGGAAGGCGTTCCTCGAGGCCGCCGCCAGCCGCCTGCCCGAAGTCTCGGCGGAGGCCGCCGCCATCCGATACGGCCTCGCCGACGGCGTCTGGCCGGGCTTCATCCGCCTGCTCGACGACGGCCGCCTCGACCTGCACTCCAATCGCGGCGAAAACGCCCACCGACCCGTCAAGCTCACCATGCGCAACTCCCTGTTCGCCGGATCCGAGAATGCCATCGACATCTGGGCTCGTGCCAACACCCTGATCACAACATGCCGCCTCAACAACGTCGACCCGGAAGCATGGCTCACCCATGTCCTGGTTCAAATCCGCGACGGGTGCAAGGATGTCGAAAGCCTCATGCCATGGCAGCCCTTCAAACCGCCGGGGGATCAATGCCTCGCCATCTGCGGAACAATCCTCAGCCCCGAACCGCACGCCGAGGGGCCTTGAGGCCCCGCCAGTCACAGACATCGAACAGCGCCGAGAACTCTACTCGCGAAAGCCGCAAAAGACCCTCCGACACCGGCGGCCAGCGGAACGAACCCCGATCCGGCCACTTCGCAACCAGCACCATCCCGCTGCCGTCGTGGAACAGTACCTTCACCCGCCCCGGACGCCGCGAGCGGAACACCAGCACGACCCCCGAATCCGGTGCAACACCAAGATGCTCCCGCGCGTAGCTGCTTAGCGCCGCGATCCCGCGGCGGAAATCAACCGGATGCAACGCAAGGTACACAGCAGAACCATCGCCAACCCCAAGCATGACAACCTCCCGGAATGCAAATGCCTTCCCAGAAGATGGTGCACTCCGCAACTCACCGAAAGCAGGGGGAGAAATAGTCGCTTACGTATCGCCGGTAGCAGGGGTGCGACGGGTCAGTTACATGAGAATGGTTGCGGCGGGGCGTCGAGGTGCGCTGCGATATTGATTGCGGCGATAGTGATATCGGCTTGGGGACTGAAGCGGATAGCGGAGATGTGGACCGGTTTGTCGGCGGCGGTGGTCTGGAAAGAGGGGCAGGCGGAATTGCCGCCGAAGACGGGCCACGGATCGCAATCCTTGCGGAGGGCGATGAAGGAGGAGAGCCGTTGGCTGACGGGTTCCGCTTGCTCGGATAGGCAGACGACCACGATGGCGTTGCCGGTCGCGAAGAGGAATGGTCCCGTTTCGTCGCGGAACAGGGTTTCGCATTGTCCGAGCGGCAGCATGCCGGCGGCTTCGAAAGCGTTGTGTACGGGACTGTTGGGCATTACGCGGCAGTCCGGGTCGTGCTTGACCACGAGGAGCGTGGTGTGCAGGTCCGGGTACTCCTCGAGGGTGTTGATGAGGCGGTCGCGGCGTGTTTGCGGTTTGCCGGCCGGCTGGTTGTCGATGCTCGTTGCGGCTTCGAGAACGATGGAGACGGGCGCGTGGATCAGGCGGAATTCCGGCGTTTTGTCGTGTAGCTGGGCCCGGGCGTAGGCCTGGGTGGCATCGAGAATGATTTTGGCCGGCGTTTCGGTGGCGGGATTGAGCGTGGAGCGGTAGCGCTGGCAGGCGGCGGGTGCGGGAAGCCGGAAGTAGTGTTGCAGGATGGCGGTAAAGTCGGAGACATTCGTGGCGCACCGTATGTCGGTGGAAATTTCGGATGACATGGGAACCTCGCTGGATTCGGGCTGACGTTCAGGTGGGAACGAGAGTTGCGTTGGTCGCGTGCGCCGGGCGGTGCGTGCGCCAGGCGCGGTCTGGCAGTCCGGCGCGGTTGTTGAGGGTGTTGGCGAGCTGGCAGGCGCTGTGCTCGTGCCGGAAGGAGGTCAGGATGGACAGGCGGCCGCGAGCGTGCATGGCGGCGATTTGCCAGCCGCCCGAGCGGGAGCGCACGGGACGGAAGATGACGTTGGGCGGGTGCCGGTCGAAGTTGCGAGGGTGTGCAGGCAGCGTGTAGCGGCTGGGAAGCCGTGATTTGCGGCCCTTTGAAATCAAGGTCAGGTGGTTCATCAGTTCGGGCGTTGCCGCGATGGGTTCGTTGAGGAAATTGCACAGTTTGATGACGTCGTGGAAGTCGCGGCAGCGGGCTCGGACGACGAGCGGGTTTCCGAGGAAGGCGTCGCTGAGCAGGAGTATCGGGCGGCTTTGCGGGCAGTCGTCCCGAAAGAACGAGGCCGGAGCGAAGGCGAAGAGGGTGGTGGGAAGGAGCGTGGCGGGACGGCCGGCAATGAAGATCGGCATGGAAGGATCCTGTTTGGGTGTTGTGAGTTCGCACGGGAGGTCTGGAGTCGGAGATCTCGCCCGTGTTTCACTCTTGGGGGCGTTGATGGTCTGGACGGTGAATGCGTCTGGCGAGTGGTGCAGGTTGATGGTGCGGATGTGTTGGGCGGCATTGCCCATTGCAGGCAGCGTGCCGCGCGAATGAGTGTTCTCGATATGGCCTCGGCGCGGGGAAGGAGCACCCGGCAGGCAGTCTGGTAGGCGGTCAGCTCGGGATCCGGCCGGTTGGTGCCGGTAACGATGCTGTCTCCGTGCATGGCTGCGTCGGCGAGAATTGCAGCGAGTGTTTCGGGGTCGAACGGGCGTTTGCGGTTGGTACAGGGAGGATGTGTTCGATGAGGCTCTGTTCGGCTTGTGTGTCGGCCTCCAGGCTGATTGGAAGGAGAAGCGGAGCGTCGAAGTTCAGTCTGTGTGGTGCGCCTCCGTATTCCCGGATGGTCGGTTTCAGCTCGATGCGGTCCGGGCGGGGCGGTGGATCGGCGAAGGGCTCCCAGGCGGAGAGAGATACGGGGTCGCGCGTGGCGCTGCAGCGGGCGCCGCGGAGGTGGGCGGTGAACACTAGATCAAGGATGACAGGGCCGGGATCGAGGGCGTAGTCTTGGCGGCTGGGATTTTCGACGAGTTCGGGCACGTATTTCGCGGTGGCGTGGGTGAAGACGGTGCGAACGACGCAGGTCGTGGGGCGCGGAAAGCGTTCGAACGAGGGTGGAGGAAGCAGCACAGTTCGGCTTCTGCCGGTCATGGGCAGGCTTCTGTTGCAGGTTGGGGGGTCGCCCCGCCGACGAGGCAACAACGTGTCGGCGGGACGGCAGGGACGGCTGGGCGGAAGCGGTTCGGAACGATTCTTCAGTAATTTCATTTGCAGCTTGGCCGGATGCGGACGGCGTGTAGCAGGAGCATGGCAAGGCAGGTCGTGAGCAGGAGGCCCAGGGGAGCGCCGGCGATGTAGCTTTCGCCCATGAGACGGACGGTGGTCCCGGAAAGATCGGCAAGGGTTCCGAGTTCTCTGGTTTGCTGTCCGAGCAGGTCGACAATTCTGCGATATGCGAGGTAGTTGTGGAGGACCACGGGACCGGCGATGGCGAGGGCGGTGGCGCGTGTCCACGTGGTGGCCGGGCGGGGCAGGAGCATGACGAGGAGAACTCCGAGGAGGAGACCGAGGCTGGCGCCGCTGGCGTAGGTTTCGACCATGGTGCGGACTGAGGCGGAGGAAAGATCGGTGAGGGTTCCGAGTGTTTCGGCCTGCTGCTCGAGGAGGCTGCGGATGTTGAGGTATGTCTGGCAATGGTATGTGGCCGTGGGGACGCACAGGGCCACGGGAATCCAGGTGGATCCTGGAATGTTGAGGGTGTTCATGCAGGTTTTCCGAGCGGTGACGGGCTGGGTGGTGCAATGCTGTTGCATGGTATGTGCCGGGCCTAGCCGGCGGTAGTGGGAAGAAGGGGGGGTTGCGGGTTGGTGCCCCGGGACCTGAACGAGACGGAGACTTATGCAGGAGTTTCGGCGGGGCCGGGAGATGTCCATGGCTGGTGGAAGGTGATGGTTGGGGGCAGGTTTTTCTGAAGGCTTACGGTCACGCGGTAGTCGGGTGGAAGAATCCAGTTGAGGGAATCGGTGAAGAGGGATTGAAGAACGGCTTCTGCTGCTGCGGTGTCGCCGTATACGATACGGGTGGCGAAGTGCAGGGCTGCGAGATGAAAGTGGCGCAGCTGGGTCTGTGGATCGGGAAATGAAGATTCGCAGATCGGGGCGAAGCGGGCCTGGATGAGCATTTCGGCGAGGGTGTCGGGTGAGATGCGGTTGTTGAGGACGACGATGGGCGGACGGTGGCGGAGCGTGCGGGACTCCTCCGGAATGGCGACGTCCGTGAAGAGTTGGACGTGGTTGCCTTCGGCGTTGCAGTGGCGGTTGAGTGAGATCCGGATGTCGGCGACGGGATCCGGGAGGGGGCAGAAGGGTTCGTCGCGGAATGGCGGTGTTTCCAGGCAGGAGATGTCGCAGAAGGTTGCATCCGGTTTGTCGATGGCATCGGTCTCGGGTTGTGTGTCCGCGTAGGGGCGTTCGATGTCGATGCGAATGCCGCGGATTTGGGGCATTCCGGTGGTTTGTTCGTTATGTCGGTCGTCGGCGATGAATGCGTCCTGGGCGTTGGGGCTTTTGGAGGACTGCAGGAGGAGGGCCCGGTAAAGGGTCTGGTCGGTTCCGTGGCGGATGGTATCGGGGCCGGTACCGCGCGGGTCGGGCAGAAAGAAGGCGTTGGGACTGGGGACGCCGTAGACGGGTGGAGCGGGGCAAGCGATTGGAGAGAGGGGAGCGGGTCGCCAGCGGCGAACGAGTCCGTCCGGGTAGCCGGGGAGGATGGGGAGCGTGGCCAGCGTGGAGGGTCGCGGGGTCCGGGAGGTGTGGCTGGTCATGGCGATGCTCTCATAAAATGTGGGAGTCGGGGATGGTTGGGTTGTTTCCGGTGGTGGCAGTCTATCGCGTTGTTGGCATCAGGTGGTTGGAGCTGTGTTCGGGAGATGCTGTGGAACGACAGGAGATGGCAGAAACGGCGGGTGGGTAGGCGGTTGTGTTTCGGCTGTGCCGGTGGCGGATGGCCAAGGGGCGGTTGCGGGTGGGAAAGCATTGGCGGGTTCACGCGGTGGGGCGGTCCGGGAGTGCTGGCGATACTCCTTCCGGGTTGGCGCCGTTGTTACCGGTAGAGGTGGAAGAGGGGAAGCGTACTCCGTTCGGGTCAATGAAATAGATCTTGATGGAGGGGTTCTCTGCGATGGATACCAGCGCCCGGATCTGCTGCAGGCGGAGGTAGCCGGGGCTGTCGGCGATGGCATTGCTGACGGCTTCGACTTCATACGCGTTGACGCCGGCAAGGATCTGGATTCGTTGGCTTCGAGCAGTGCGGCTTTCCATTCGGCGGTGGCGAGGGCTATTTTCTGTTGTTGCTCGGTTTCCTGGCGGCGGAGTTTGGCAATGGCCTTGGTTGAAAAGGGGTTGCGATTGGGGATGCGGCGGGATTCGCAGTATGTTCTTGTGGGCGAGTGTCTGTTATGCGTTGGTAGACAGTATGGATAAAGACCCGCAGTCCATCCGTTGGCGGGCAGTGGACGAGGAACGTTCGCGGAGCGTGGCCTTTCCGGACACGTCGGGTACGGAGCAGCGGTCCGGAGAACGGAAGGTCTCCGGCGATAAGCCGGTGAACCGGGCGGAGAGTTGGGAGGGGTCAGGGCTGGGGCGGGGGCAGGCTGCTTCCAGGAAGGCGGGGCTGCTCGGTCTTGTGGGCGGCAGCCTGGCGGTCGGAGCGTTGCTGGCCAACGGCCAGTGGATCGTGCTCATGGTGACCGTCGGTGAAAGCGGGACCGGCGACATTGGAGCGCTGGCAGCGCTGGGTTGTTTCCTGTGGGCGCTATGTGTTTCGGTGGGTTGCGCGCTCGCGAGTGGCGCGGTGGCGCTGGGAGTGCCGGGTTACGGGGCGGTGATGCTTTGGGGTAGCGGGACGGGCGTGGCCGCGGTGCTCTTCGGCGGGTTGGGCTGGGTTGCGGCGCTGGGAATGGGTGCTTGCGTGGCCAGTGGACTGGAGGAGTTCAGCCGCGGCCGTTGAGGCGGGTTTTCCGGGGCTGGTCTAGTCGTTGGGATCGGGGTCCATGCTTTGCACGCAGACCAGCGGTGGACGGGGCGGTTTGCCGGGTTCGGGCGCGAAGAGCGTGAGGGAGGCGATGGTGCCCTCGGGTAGGGCCCAGTCGAGTTCGCGGTTGGCGATGCGGGAGAGACTGTTGGAAGCGGCTTCGTGGTCCGAGCGCAGGATGCGTTGAACGAGGTGGCTGGCGTCGTCCTGGAAGTATTTCAGCGTCGAATCGTGCGGGTCGTCGGTCGGCGGCAGATCGAACAGGCAGTTCTCGAGTAGCTGGAGGAGCTCGTCCGGGGTGATGGAACTATCCTTCGTAACCAGCAGGGTGCTGTTGCTCAGGTTCGTGGGGGTGGTATGGGGCTCGTGGTACAGGGCGACGTCGGTGGGATACTGGGCCGCGGCAGGAACGCCTTGGACGGGTTCGTCATGTGGCCGGTCGAAGTGGAGGGCGGCGAGGATGGTGGCTGGGCGGTGTGGCAGCGCCTGGAAGGGTTCGAAGGACTCGAGGGTCGGCGGGTACACGCTCTCGATTGGCATGGGCGATGCGTGCTCGTCGCTCCCGGAAGGCGTGCACATGAAGGTGATGTCGGACAGGACGGGATATTCGTCATTGTGATCTTGCGGTTGCTGGACGAGTTCCAGCTTGTGCTGTGCGGCAAGCCGTGCGAGCAGTGGGCGCTTGTATTGCGGCATGTCGCTGGCGGGCTGCAGTGGCGGGATTTTCGACATGGTGAATATTCCTGAGTTGGCCGGGGCAGGTCTTGGGGGAGTAGCGCGTGGCGCGGGCGGTCAGTGCGGTGGGTCAAGCGAAAAAGCCAGGCGTTGTCGCGGCGGGCGTCGGGATCGCCTTCATGGCGCCATATGGTAACGGTATTGGCACGGACTGCCGGGAAGTTGATGGCGGCGTTGTCGCGGGCTTCGTGGGCGCTGTGTGCAAAGCGGATGATTTCGGCGAGGCGAAGATCCGGACGGCCGGTGGTTTCGAATGCCATGGCGTATTCGGGCAGGTCCGGGGCCTCGCGGCAGCCGGCGAGTTGGTCGGCGGGCGGTCCGCTGCGGTGCCGGTCGGACGAAGGCCGGGCGCAGGCATAGATGCAGGGTCAGCGCCAGGCTACATCGGGGCCCGTGGGCAGCGGGTGTTTGCGGGATTGCATGTCAGGCTCACCGAATTGCGGCCAATTGGATGGGTGGTCAGTTCGTGGCGCAGGGGCGCGATGGATCGCTGGTGTAGCCGAAGTGTATGCCGTCGGTGGTGAAGGTCCAGAAAGCCAGGGTTTCGCCGACGCAAGCGTCGGAGGAGAGGTACTCGTACGATGCTTGAAGCTGGCGGTACAGCCAACGGGCAAGGCGGCGCATGGCTTCGGCCACGGTTTTCTCGGCGTCGGCAGAGGGTGCTTGCAGGGTAGGGCTGTCGCGCTCGGTTTCGACATTCATGGTGTATTCGTGCGTGTAGTATCCGGATTGCCGGATCCGGGCGTGCAGTTGGTAGAAGTTGCGCCGCTGGACGCGGGCGAGGTCGTCGGCGATGGCATGCAGTTCCTTGTCGAGTGGCGCGTAGGAGCGGATGGCATCGGTGGCGCCGCGGGCGTGGCTGTAGGATCCTTCGAAGGATGCGCCGTCGCCTTGCGAGGAGAAACCACTGAAGTAGATGTGGTTCTCATTGCAGGTCCGGCCGCGGGACCCGGAGCGGGCGCTGTTGCGGATGGTAATTCCGAGCAGGTCGCAGATGGACGTAAAGTCTTCAAAGACGACGTCATACCAGTCGTGGTCTGTGGCGATATCGCGATACTTGTCAATGGCGCATTTCTTGGCGGAGTCGGGCAGTTCGTCGATGGTGTAGACGAGGGTTTCGATGATTCGGGGCATGGGGCGATCCTCGGTTTGGGCGTCTCGGGGAGGCTGCGCGGCGGGCGGTGCGGCGGCAGCCGGCATGATGACCGGCGA
The DNA here is from genome assembly GCA_965222665.1 of Rhodobacterales bacterium. Classification (GTDB taxonomy): domain Bacteria; phylum Pseudomonadota; class Alphaproteobacteria; order Rhodobacterales; family CAZPXZ01; genus CAZPXZ01. The sequence goes on along the minus strand of CBDCUM010000011.1, from coordinate 2,074,259 downwards.
CGATCACGGGAAGTGCGCCTGTTGGTCTCTCGAGGGGTCGGGCTGGAGGTTCGCGAGACAGGCAGGAAGGTGTCGCCGGAGTCGCGCGCGACTGCAGGCGGTGAGGGCGGTCAGCAGGTCCAGAAGGTCCTCTGGTGTGGGGCTTGCGCCGGAAACAATCAGGATCGTGGATTGGCGCGGGTCCGCCAGGGTCGGGGAGCAGGGCGTAACGCAGACGTCGGTCGGCATCGAGATGCGGCAGGACAGGCTGTAGGGGCCGGGCAGCAGAATGCGGAGGCAGGCGCGAATGTCTTCGGGACGAGCGAAGCGGGTGGGGCAGGTATTGCGGGTCGGTTCCGTGTGCTCGGGAACAGACGGATAGTGGTTGACCGGGACCAGGAGGCCGGGGTGATCCGGGTGCAGGGCCTTGAATTTCACGTGGGTGACGAGGGGGCTTTCCGGGTATTGCTGCCGGGCGCTGGATCGGCTCGCGATCGTGGGGTCGTTCCGGTAGGGAACGGATGTTGAGCCAAGGGTATTGCTGGCAAGATCCAGGGCGCGGCTGGCGAGGAAACGGTGGTGTTCCGGGAGTATGCCGGTCAGCAGGATGGGTGCCGGCTCTGCAGTGTTTTCTGGGGGAGTGGGGCGTGGAGTCATGGTCGTGATGTTCTTCCGGTAAGGGGAGACGGATGGCTGTTTCGGCCGGAGAGGCGGGCGTGAAATGCTTGTGACGTTGGGAAGGCTTGCGTAGCATGGATGGTTCTGCCGGGCGAGAGCGGGGTTCGTCGTGTTCTTTTGGGAAGGATTGGGAATGAAAGACTTGGAAACGGATGTTGCCGATGGGAATTGGCATGCGGAACTTGGAAGAGAGTTGTCGGAGGCTGGAGAGCGATTGTGTGAGAGTTGGATGAAGTTCGAGGATGCGCGAGCAGCGGTCTCGCGCGCGTCGAACGGTTTTCGCGACGCGGAACAGGCATTTCAGGATGTGGTGAAGCGGCTGCAGAGTGCTGCGGAATCAGTGGGTGAGGATGACTCTCGGCAAAGAGTGGAGCATTCGGTCCGGAACTGCCGTTTGGCGGCGGACATGATTATGGCTGACGGGGACGATGAAGGCAGGAATCCGCGAATTCCGCAATTGGTTGGGTTGCTCGTGGAGATCAGCGTGTTGCGCTTGCAGATAGCGGGTCTGCAGACGGCGTCTTAGAGGGTTCCCCTGGGCAGAGTGACCTGGATCCGTCATGGTTGGTGTTCGCCGGCGGACGGGGCAATGGGTCGAGAGGTTGCCGGACATGGACATGCGATTGCGCCGTGAGTTTCGCTTGCCGGGAATCGAGGAACGGATGCGGTTGGCGCTGGCGTGTCACGATCGCGCGACGGCGTTACCCGAACCGAAACACGTCGGCCGGATACAGAAGGACCATGATTGGGTGGGGTTTACGGATGGAAGGTCGCGAGCCGGACTCAGCGTCTTAGTGCGTTGCAGGGCGAAGCGTCCTGGAAGGATACGCTGAGGACCCGGATGTCGTCAATTCGTATGCCGTGTTCATGCAGGTTCCTGGCCGTCAGGACGCGGATGTGAGCTGCTAGTGCGGACCGGGTGTCCGGGTGGAAGAGAGCGGAGCGGTCGGTGATTTCCTCGAGGTATTCCACCTGCACGGTGACTTGGAGAAACGGGATGAAGCCCATGGACAGAAGTGAATGCGGCGTGGGAGTCGTCGAGAGTGCATGAGGCTTCAGTTCGGTTGTGAAGCGGTAGCGAAAGCCGAGGCAGAGGTTGGCCTGAAGGGCGTCGCCGAACGGCACGGACAGGTTCTGGACGTTGTCCGTGGGCCGTGTCGGAAAGGATTGGAATTCCGTCCCCGGAAATATGACATGCCAGCCCGGATTGACGGGCAGGAACCGGGTGTCATGGGCCGTTTTCCGGAAATGCATGGCATCGGGTGGAAGGTGTTTCACGAATGCGCTGTACGCAAGAAAGCAGCAGAGGAGGATGCTTGCGGTGAGGCCTGCAATTGGTAGGAGGTGGGGCCTTGGTTTCTGATTTTCGGTGGTGTCTTGCACGGGGGGCACCTTTTCAGGAGGGGCTGGCCTGGATACGGCGGATGAGGTCGGGGTACGCGTTCAGGAGCTGGTAACCGGCGGGTGTGATGGCCCAGTCGCAGGTTTCGTTCCGGATGGAGTCGCCATGACGGACGATTGCGGGAATGGAGGCAAGGGCGAGCTGGATGAAGGTCATGTGTTGACAGACGGCGTCCTTGTCCACGGCTTCGAACCACAGGCGGGTTGCGGCTTCCGGATGGGAGCGAGATACGGCAGAGCTGACGGCGAGGATCATGCGACCGCTGCCGCAGGATGGTTCGGCCACGGTGATGACGTGTTCGCTGGGCAGGTCTGTCGGCATGGTCATGGCAGCCATGAGCTCACAGATGGTCCACGGGGTGAAGAACTGGGCGCCGTAGCGCGTGTCGGTGAAGCCCAGGGTCTCGTAGATCGTGCCGAGAAAGTCGTATGGTTGTGCGCGGAGCGATGCGGAGAGCAGGGAAGCCATGCTCTTGAAGCTGGCGGAGAGCCTGGAGTTGGTGGGTCCGGACAGCGCGGTCAGGGTTTCCTGCAGGACGGTGTGTTCGGGCGGGCGGGCGTCCCTGGGCGCGGACAGGGCCTGGTAGAGGCAGTGGGCGAAGTCGCGGAAGGCTTGCCAGCGAGCAAGGGATCCGTATGGGGAGGCTTCCCGCAACAGGTGGCAGAATTCGCGCATCGCGCGGGCTGTGTCGGCGCTGGCGCCGGGAGGGGGCCGGTGGGTTGAGATGGGATTTTTCATGGGGAGATTCCGAAGGTGCGCGAATCCGCGGGGCGGTGGAGCCAGGCGGATCCGCGCTTGCCGATGTGCTTCGCGGGTTGCTTCAGTTGACGGCGTATTGGCGTTCGAAGGTGTCCTCGTCGATGATGGGGATGTTGCGTTCACGCGCTTTGCGCAGCTTGGAGCCAGGTCGTTCGCCGATCAGGAGAAGGGTGGTGGTTCCGCTGACGGCTCGCTGCGGACTGCCGCCTCGGTGGAGGATTTCCTGCTCGATCGTTGAACGGCTGTACTTTTTGAGGGTGCCTGTGACGACGATGTTGTGGCCGGCCAGTGGCTGGCCGGATTGCGGTGTGCTGGGTTTTGCCATGTCGTTTTCCTTTCTGCCGGATGGCGGTGGCGGGTCGGAGAAGAAGGGAGCGGCGTCCTCCATGGGGATGCCGCGCCTGTTGGCTTCGTCCAGCTTGGAACCGGGGTTGCTGCCGGTGAGGACGAGAGTGGTTGCGTTGGTGACGCGATCGGCGGTTGTTGCGCCGCGGGCGCGCAGGAAGGCCTGTGCCTCGGTTCGGGTGAAACCGGGAACGGAGCCTGTTACGACGATGACCTGACCGGCCAGCGGCCCGTCACATGGCGTGGCAAAGGGCGTTTCGATGCGGAGCTGGTCGGCGAGGGCCTGTGCGGCGTTGCGGCGGGAGCCGCCGGTGCGAAGGGCCGTGCGGAAGTTGGTGGCTGCCAGGATGTTGACACCCTGGATGGCGGTGAGGTCTCTGTCGCTGTCGGCAAGGCCAAGGATGGCGTTTACCGAGGGTGCGTGTTCCGCGATGGCCGCGGACGCGGTGCGGCCGACGTCGGGGATGCCGACGGCGTAGAGCCAGCGTGCGAGTGGCTGGGTGCGGGCGGCCTCGAGCGTGCTGGCCAGCCTGGCGGCGGAGGTGGGGCCCCAGCCTGTCAGGCAGGAGAGTTCGTGGTTGGCGCTGTTGCCGGCGAAGCGATCGAAGAGTTCGTGGATCTCGGTGATGCCGAAGGCCTTGTGCAGTTGCTCGATCTTGGCATGGGAGAGACCTCGGATGTCGAGGGCGTCGCGCCTGGTGGCGTGCCTGACGCGCTGCAGCTGCATGGATTGGCAGAATTCGTCGGCCGGGCACCGGGCGTGGACCTGGGAACGGTCGACGGGCGCGCGGCGTTGGCACGGACAGTGCTGCGGGAAACTCCAGGTTGAGACCGACGGCGGCCGGGTTGGGGAATCCTTGGCCTTGGCCAGTACCGCAGGGATCACGGAGCCGGCGCGTTCGACCTCGACGTGATCGCCGGGGGCGAGGTCGAGGGCGGTGACGTAGGCGGGGTGGTGGAGCGTTGCCCGGGTGATGGTGACACCGTCGGTCTCCACGGGCTCGAGGATCGCGACCGGTGTAAGACGTCCGGTGCGGCCGCACTGAACTTCAATGCTCTTGAGGAGTGTGGTTACCGTATCGGTAGCCCATTTTCGGGCGAATGCGAAGGTGGGTGCCCTGCGGTTGGTGCCCAGGCTTTCGCGGGTCCGGAGACTGTCGTGTTGGACGACAACACCGTCGCTCGGCAGGTCCGGATCAATGGCGGCACGGAAGCGGGCGACTGCTTCGTCGAGGTCGTCGCGTGGCAGGGATACGCGTGCCGTGTGAGCGGCAGGGATGCCGGTATTTGCCGGGATCGCGTCCAGCAGGTTCGCGTAGGAGTCGGTTGCAGGACGATCGCCCCGCCAGTCGTATGCACGGAAGCGGATGTGCCGGAGACGGTCTGGCATCGGGGCTTTCTTCTTCCGGACTGCACCTGCGGCCGCATTGCGCGGGTTGGAGGGCCGATCGGAGCCGGCGGCAACGGTGTCGCGGCAGTAGGCCTCCCAGGCGGAAGGAGGCAGGAAGGCTTCGCCCCGGATATCGAGGCGGCCGGCTGGAGCGGTATGTGCCGGTAACGTGAGCGGAATGTCCGGAAGGTGGGCGATGTTGGCGGTGACGTTTTCGCCGGTGGTGCCGTCGCCACGTGTGGCAGCGTGGACCAGGCGGCGGTTTTCGTAGACCAGGGAGAGGGCGAGGCCGTCGAGTTTCGGCGCGAGGGTGATGTCGCCACCGGCCTGGTGGCGGTTGAGCATGGGCTGCAGGCGGCCGTCCTCCATGACGTTGGTCAGTGACAGCATGGGGGTGTCGTGATTCACGGGCTGCAGGTGAACCGAGGGATCGGGAAGCCCGGGCGGGTCGCCGCCGGCGAGGCGATCGCGGGCAGCAAGCAGGGCGTCGTAGGCAGGATCGGAGATTTGCGGGCTGTCGTGGCCGTGGTAGGCGACGTCGTGCTCGGTGAGGACAGAGTCGAGCTCGCGCGCGGTTCCGGGGACGTGGGTCTTGTTCATTGGCGTGATCCTTGTGAGGCGGGAGCGTGGTGGGTGCACGGCTGGGGGTGCGGGATGCAGCTTTGGCCGGCAGGACCGGAGTTCGGCGGCACGGGTGTTGAACGTGCAGCCTGCGGTGGGCGGCAGGGCCGGGATGCGATGTTGTGAATTGCGATGAGCCGGGATGTCGCGTGTTGGGCTTGGCTTTATGCGGGCGTCATCGCGTGTGCTGATATGCGTGAAGTTTCGCGGTCATGGGGACGGGTTTCTTGCGGCGTTGACTTTGGAGATCCGGGAGGCGGCGGTTTCGCCGTGGCTTATGGTTATCTCGGCGCGCGTGTCGGGTGGGAGGGCCCAGTGCGCGTGTTGGTTGACGATGGTCGGAATGACGGCTTGGGCAGCAGCGACATCGTTTTCGAGGGTGCGGGTCGCGAGGTGGAGGGCCGCAAGGCGGAAATTCCGCCGTTGGGTGGTGACGGAGTCGGCCTGTGGATCGAACGATGGGAGGAAGGTCGTCTGCTCGAGTGCTTGTGTGATGTCGAAACCCGTTACATGGGCGATGCGCGCGGTAAGCCAGGGCGGATTGGTTTCGAGGGTCGGTTCGGGTTCTTTGGCGACAAGGGCGAAGTCGGTGGGAATGTCAACCACTTCGGTTGTCGAGTCCACGTGCAGGAGTTCAACGCGGACGACGATCGAGTGGCGGCGGGGCGGAAGTTTGCGGAACGGGCCGAGGGGACCTGGTGGGAGCGTGCTGTTCTTGAGCGGAACGAGTTCGTCGTTCTCGCGGAGGCGGGCAAGAATGGTGATGTCCTGGAGCCGGGTGAAACGTTTGTTCAGGAGATCGAGAGTCTCGTGGGCGTGGTACAGCTGGTCGGCGGCCCACGGAAAGGTGGTGCCGGGACTGGCGTAGGCCGAGATGGCGTGGAGGAAGGTTGCGGCGATCGAGGGGCTCGGAAGAAAGTCGGGCGGGGACCTTCGGGGCACCAGCAGGATGTCTTTGCGCGGCGTCTCGTAGACGGGCCGGTGCGCGTGGGGATCGCGGTATGCGGGCAGCGGTTGCCAGCGGCAGAAGCAGGCGCTGGTGTCGGATGGGTGGCTGTTGGTGGCACGGGAACAGGGCGGCATGGATGCGTTTCCTTGGTCGGCTGCAGGTGACAGGGACGATTGTCCGGTCAGGCACGGGGTAGGGTGATTCAGACCTTGTGGACGAAGATGTTGGTGGCCTCGTGGAGGATGTTGAGTACGAATGCGGGGTGTTCTCCGCAGACGTGATCCGGGGTGACGGCCGGCGGCGGGTCGCGGGGATCGGCGGAATCGCCGGACATGCTTCTCGTTGGCGGATGCGATGCTGGTCTGGCAGTTGCCTTGCCGGCGGACGGGCTGCTAGCACAGCGCGTGGAAGAGCTGCCGGAACAGCTGTGCGGCCTCGGCGCGGGACCGGTCGGCGAGAGTCAGCCAGAGGTCGTGATCGTTGATGAAGATGTCGCGGTCCGGAATGCCTGGGAGGGGCGGGTTGGCGTGGCGGGCGTTGCGGATCGTGGCAGCCCTGTGGGACGTGTCGATGTTGGTGAAGAAGCAGGCGAATTCCCCGGACAGGGCGGCATCGTCGGCGGTGTGAACCGCGTCAAGCGTGGCTGGACCGGGTTCGGGGACTGCAAGTTGCTGGCGGATCAGGACGTCGAGTGCATGCTTGCACCTGGTGATGTCCTCGGCGATGCGGGGTTCGTGGATGGCGATGAGGTTTCGCGAAGGCGTGGGCAGGTCGCCGGTGAACACCTCGTGTGCATCGTGGAGGAGCGTGTGCAACCGGGCGGAAGGCGGGGCCAGGCGGGCGGCGAGGATGCTGTGATGGGCGACGGACCAGGGGCCCAGGAGACCGGCGAAGCGGGCGGTGAGCGCGAGAGTCTCCGAGAGAGCGAGCAGCGAACAGGTGCTGACCGGGTACGGAACGGAAATCGAAGGATGGTGAAAGGGCGGGGGGTGGGCGGCGAGGGCATCGCTGCTGGACTGCGGGCTGTTCCCCTGGATGAGCAGGTTTTGCAGTTGGGCATTGACCATTGCGGACATGGGCGGGACGGAACCGAATAATTGCTCGTCCGGAATGTTGGGTATGGCGGGGAATTCGGGAAGGTTCGGCGGCACGGCGTTGCGGGGAGACAGGCAGTGGTGGGCAGCGGTTTGCAGTGCGGCCGTGATGCGGTTGCAGTTTCGCTGGTCGAGGAGAGGGATGCGGAAAGCGTTCAGGATCGTGCGGTGCAGGGGCCGGATGGCACGATCCGTGGCACGTTGAACGCGGTCCAGCGTGTCAAGCAACACGCGAATTGAGCCGCGTTCGGCGTCCGGAGTGGCTTCGCGAAGGATCCGGATGGTTCCGGAGGGCATGGTGCCGAAATAGGCGGCGTGGGCCATGGTGGCGACGCAGGCGATACGCAGTTCTGTCGGGAGGACGCGGTTGGCCATGAGTGCGAGGTGGCCGGCGGTAAGCGGTTCGTGGTCGGTGCGGGGCACGGACAGTACCTGGTGGCACAGCGCGGTCGCGATGTGATGGGGATGGATGTCGCTGATCGTGGGCTCGGCGAGGTTCAGCCGGATACGGCAGGGAGGCGGGAGTGCAATGGCATTCGCTTAGGGAAATTTTGGCATTCGCTTAAGGAATCGCAGTTCTGCCAGGCCCGTATTGGGTGGGACGGTTGCTCTGGCACTCAGACTGCAGCTGCGGAGTCTCGTCCCTTCTGCCATTTGCCGAGGGGTTTTCGGGAGCGTCGTGGATAGGATCGATTTGGACGCAGGCGCTGCCTTGCGGTTTCGACACAGGCGAGGACCTGATGCACTGCGTTGTGCATCATGGCCGCCTGCCGCAGGATGAGGCCTTCGAGGTTTCGGGCGACGGCGAACAAGGCGGCCTTGAAGTTTGCCTGGCTCTCCGGCAGGGGATCCGGGGGCGATTGTGAGTTGTGCATGGCGTCGCCGAAGTTGGTGAACAGCGTGCGCCGTGGAAAGGCGCTTTCTTCTGGCGGGTGCGAACCCCGCGCAACAGCTGTCGACATGCCGACAACCGGATTATGCCGCGTTTGCAGCCCAAGGCTTTGAATGCCCCGGCTTTTTTGCTGGCATTATCGGCATAATCACTTCCAATCTGGACCTGCATTTCCTCTACACCGAAGCTCTTGTCGAGTCTGTTGTCGACTTTTGACAGACCACACACAGCCATTGCTTTCGCAGAACACACACTGTCGGATGCGTTTCTCGACGACTCTGGCGATCAAGTGAGAACCTGGTCTTTGGATTTCTGTCCAGTTCACGCGATCCTGCTCGTTCCACTCATCCGCAGCGAAGGAGCGAAAGGATGCAATCAAACTCAATTGGAATCCCATTGCCAACGGAACAGGCGCCGGGTTGGCTGATACCCTTGCGCAACGGATTTCTGGCCTTGCTTGTATCGCTAGGCCTGAAGACTGGTACCGTCAAGGACTATGCCCGTGCAATCGACTGGCTTTGTGCCGAAGTCGGGCGTCGAGGGCTGCTGACGCCGGACGGCGTTGACGAGGCAATGTTCGAGCAAATTCGAGACCGACTGCCGGCGAGGCTTTCAGATTACAGCCGGCAAAGATGGACATACGTCCTGGATCGGTTCATCGGCTATCTTGTCAAGGAAGACGCAATCGCTGCCGCGCCACAGCCGACATCGGCGTCAACGGCCCTTGAGACATTGTGCACGGATTATGGCATCTGGTTGCGCACCCAGCGCGGGTCGGCGCCCAGCACCATCCAATTGCGTCAACGCAAACTTCGCCACTTCCTGATTTTCCGATTCAACGATGCTGCTCCCGGCGACCTGAGCGCCATCACCCGCGCCGATATCGTCGCCTACCTGGGAGTTACGGACGAGACGGGCCTTGTCGGTGCACGATCGAAGGCTGATTCTCTGCGATCCCTGTTCCGCTTCCTGTATGCGACCGGCCGGATCGATCAGAACCTGGCTCTCTGTATCCCGCGCATTTCTCGACCCCGATCGCCCGCCCCGACCCGGCATCTGTCGCGGGAAGAGGTTGAACGTGTTCTGGAGGCAGCCAAGGGAGACAGCTCCATCGCCCGCCGTGACTACGCGATACTGCTGACAATGGCCCGGCTCGGCCTGCGTGGCGAGGAGATCATCGCCCTCCGGCTCGAGGACATCGACTGGCAGGCTGGCGAGGTTCTGATCCGCGGCAAGTGCGCACAGCGGGCGATCATGCCGCTCCCGGTCGACGTCGGCGAGGCCATGGTGGACTGGATCCAGCACGGACGACGGGGCAACTCACGGCATCTCTTTGTCCGCATTCGACCGCCCTTCCTGCCCTTCTCGTCATCGCGCCCGATCCGCACAACGCTCCACGGGGCCTATGTGGCGTCCGGCATCGCACCGCCCGAGGGTAAGGTTCGCTGCCATGTATTTCGACATTCCCTGGCCATGAATCTGCTGCAGGTCGGAACGCCGCTGGCCGACATCGGCAACCTGCTCCGTCACCGCTCGGCAGAGACAACGACGATCTATGCCCGGCACGACATCCAGGCGCTGCGCTCAATCGCGCGTCCCTGGCCCGTAGCGGAGATCAGATCATGATGTCGATCTCCGTTCGGTTCTCCGAGTATCTTGACCATCGCCGCCGCTTCGGGGCCGACATGACGTCAGCCGGCCTCATCCTCAAGCCATTCGTTGACTTTGCCGATGCAGAGGGAGCCGAATGGATCACGACTGAACTGTTCCTGCGCTGGAAGGAGACGTTCGGAACGGCAGGCTCGAATACATGGAGCACCCGGCTTTGCATCGTGCGTGGTTTTGCAAGTTGGCTGCAAGGGATTGATGAGCGTCACGAAGTCCCATCCAAAGGACTGATTCCAAGGCGCGACACACGTCCACGACCATGGATCTACAGCGAGTCGGAGATCGAGCGGATCGTGGTCACCGCAGCGGCGCTGCCCTCGCCGACCGGATTGCGTGGTGCAACCTGCTCGACCTTGTTCGGCCTGATCGCAGTGACCGGCCTCCGGATTGGCGAAGCACTCGGGCTCGATGACCAGGATGTCGGCGCCGAAGGCGCCACCCTTTCCATCAGACACGCCAAGAACGGAAAGAGCCGCATCATTCCGGTTACCCGGTGCGTGGTCACGAAGCTGCAGGCTTATCAGCAATTCCGCGACCGAGTTACTCATGCCGACAGCGGTGCGCTCTTTCAGGTCGAGGACGGCAGGCGGGCAAACGTTTGCACCGTAGAACGGAACTTCGCCGCGGTCGGCCAAGCCATTGGTCTGCGCGAACCCTCGCCGGGACAGGGCCGCGGGCCGCGGGTCCACGACCTGCGACACAGCATGGCCACCAGGACCATCCTCGACTGGTTCCGGCAGGGGCGAGACGTGGATGCCGAAATGTACAAGCTCAGCGCCTACTTGGGGCACACGAAAGCGAACGGCACCTGGTGGTACATCGAGGCGGTGCCGGAACTGTTGGCCCTGGCGAGCGAACGAGGTCTCCGAACCCTCGGGGAAGGAGGCGCGTCATGACCAAAACCGTGCCGACACCACTGGCGCCGCTAGTTCAGCAGTTCTTCACCGAGAGGCTTATCAGCCAACTCGGGGCCAGTGAGAACACGATCGCAAGCTACCGTGATACCTTTCTGCTGCTGCTTGACTTTGTCAAGTCACGGTGCGGGCGGAAGCCTACGGACATGGATGTCTCGGACATCGATGCCGACCTTGTCGGGAGCTTTCTCGAACATCTTGAAGTCGAACGTGGCAACAGCGTGAAGAGCCGCAATATCCGCCTTGCCGCCATCCGTTCCTTCTTCAATCATGTTGCGGTCAACGAACCCCAGATCCTGCACCATTGCCAGAAAATCCTGCAACTGCCAACAAAGCGCCACAAAAAGACCACCATGAGTTGGCTCACGGAAGACGAGATCAAGGCACTCGTCACCACGCCCGACCTCACTACTTGGTACGGGCGACGGGACCGGGCGCTGCTGATGCTCGCCACGCAGACCGGCCTTCGGGTATCGGAACTGACTGGCCTCAAGATCCGGGACGTCGAACGCGGACACGGTGCCCATGTGCGTTGCCATGGCAAGGGGCGCAAGGACCGCGCGACACCTCTGCGAAGCGATACGGTGAAGGTCCTCGAGACCTGGATCAATGAACAGGGCAATGTGGAGAACGCTCCGCTGTTCCCCAGCAACCGCGGCGGTCCACTCAGTCGCGACGCCGTCGAGCGTATCGTCGCCAAACATTGCCGTACCGCGTCCAAAATCTGTCCCACACTCAGAGAGAAGAGGGTCACCCCACACAGCCTACGCCACGGCGCCGCCATGGCTCTGCTGCATCAGGGGATCGGTTGCACGGTGATCGCGCTTTGGCTCGGCCATGAATCCGTGGAGACGACGCAGATCTACCTGCACGCAGATCTCCGCATCAAGGAAAAGGCCATGGAGCAAACCCGCCCCATCGGGGTCAAACCGGGAAGGTTCAAGCCGGACGACACCCTGTTGGGCTTCCTGAGATCACTGTGATTATGCCGATAATGCCAGCAAAAAAGCCGGGGCATTCAAAGCCTTGGGCTGCAAACGCGGCATAATCCGGTTGTCGGCATGTCGACAGCTGTTGCGCGGGGTTCGCACCCGCCAGAAGAAAGCGCCTTTCCACGGCGCACGTTGCTACACCCCTTTGTTCGCCCGCTTCAACGGTACTATGACCGAGTCTGAGTCCTCCAACACGTACATCGCGGGCTACGAACATTCGTTCTTCCCCTCGCGACCCGGGCTCTGCGTCCTGGGTATGTTGGAGGCTTCCCAGGTCCCCTGGGTGGACGTACGCACGTGCATGGGTTCTTGGACGCCGCGGAGCCTGACCGCCCTCACGAATACGGACGGCTTAGTGTTGCCTTCGACCACGGGGACGGTCTCGGCACTCCGAATGTCAGCTATTTCGTCGCTCATTAGCCCTGCCCACGCGCACCGCTACCGACGCTTCGCCCATCCCCTCGCGGGAACCGACGCACGGCTCGCGGCAAAAGTGGCTCGTTACACCTTCCTTTCCGCCGGACTTGCACCGGCTGTCCACGCCAGAGTTAGCCTGGCGCACCCCCGATCCGCTCCTCCAGGAGCCGGAATACCGCTTCCCGCAGTTCGACATTCAAGTATACGTCCCGCAGGCCGCCCAGAAGCTTGGGAATGTCGTCTCGAGACCTCGCGTCAATCCACACATCCCCGACCCTCATCCCCTCCTGTTCCGGATCAAAGCGGCGCAGCTTCTTCATACCGAACTCCTTTGCGAAGATTCCGGAATTTTGAACGCGCCGCGGGCACAAGGACTTCGCTGCAAGAGCAACATCGAAAGCGCCCGGTCTCCGATACCGGCACTTTAACTCATTGCCAAAACGAGCGAATTGATGACAAAAGGTCAGTCCAGGCTATACGAGGCCCAACTCCGCCCAACGGACGATCTCGTGCCAACAGCGCAAACTTCGCCATCGGATCTAGAACCTAACTCATTGATCAGTATAACTCTTATCGGTTTTTGGGCAAGCACTAGATAGTGTCTGCCGAAAAACCCCCTTTTTGGAGTTTGAGCCGGCTTCTGCCGTCAAGTTTGACCCCGACCTGACAGGTGGATTCAGGGTCAAGTGGACCTGGTCAGCGACATTTGGGGGTAAACGGCGGGCGGGCGGGGATTTTGGCGCCCATATTGGTGATTTCTGGAAGTATCGGGCATGGAGAGCCGCCGGCAGCCCGGTCCGGGCTGCGCTGGCGCGGTTTCCCGGCGACGTCAGGCAGCTTTTCGTTGCAGGAACTTGAGTCGTGCGCGTTCCCGTGCGCGGATCAAGAAACCGACACGGAGCACATTTGCAGCGAGGATGGACAAGGCGACCGTGCGGGCGAAGCCAGCCTTGCCATGGGTGCGCACCCGGTCCAGGCCGCGCTGCTCGAGATTGTTGATTGCCGACTCGACGGCGGGATGCTGCTGGCGCGCCAGTGCGAAGTCCGGCTGCGCCTCGTGTTCGCGGCGGCTGGCGGGCAGGCGGCCCTTGGCGGGCATGGCGTTGAGTTCCAGCGTGTCGCCGAGGGCGGCCTGGTTTTGCGGGCTGTGAAAGCCGCGGTCGAAACTGCAGGCGACGAGTTCCGGGAAGCGCTCCCGCGTGGCCACGATGACGGGAACCGCGGCATCGGTGTCGCTCCCCTCCCACAGGATCCGGTGCTCGAGGAGGTGGTCCTCGACGATCGCGACGGGAACGCCCAGTTCCACGGGGACGCCCGCCTTCCCCTTGCTGTTCCACCGCGTATGTTCCTCGAAGACCGAAAAGACCTTCTCCTTCTGGGGGATCTCCTCCCTCTGCAGGATCCTCCGGTCCGTCTGGTCGATCTGGCGCTTCGTATGCGCGATGTACCGGTCGAGTTCCTTGAGCTCCTCCGGCCGGGCGCCCCGCTCCAGCAGGCTGGCCCGCGTGGCCTCCGCCTTCGCCAGAAGTTCCTCGCACTTGGCCAGGAACGCGTCGACGTCCTCCCGCCAGGCCTCCGAGCGCCGGGTGCTCGCCACCCGCTGATACAGCCGCCGGAGTGTCACCGTAAGATGCTTGACTTGGCGCCAGCCCGTCAGGTTCCATTCGTCCGCCAGCTCGGCCGCGATCCGTATCATCACCCGGGCTGCGTCCCAGAGCAGGTTGCGGTCGGTGGGATAGTGGACATCCGTCTCGACGACAAAGGTGTCGCACCGGCCCGCCAACTGCTCGCCAGCGTCGTGGCCGCAAAGGTCGTGACCGTGCCGCACCACCAGTTCGTTGATGTCTCGCAGCGTGTCCTCGTCCAGCAGCGAGACATTCCGCATCACCTGGTCATAGGAATACGTCACCGGGTCCAAATCGCTGTCCCCGAGCAGCTGGCGAAGCACCACGTGCGTGTTGGCGTGTTCATGAAGCCGGTCGAAGTCGCAGCCAAGGCCTTGCTTCAGCACCGCGAGTACGAGAACCGTCCACAGTTCCATCCCCGGACGGCCGACCGTCAGATCGCGGTCTTCCCCGAACCGGTCCAGCAGAAGCTCGAAAACCGCCTCCCGCACCGCCTCATTCAAATACAGGCCCTGCAGGCCAAGCAGGATCGCCGGGATGTCGTCCCGCGACTTCACGTCAATCTGGATCCCCCCAATCTCCGCCCGGCCGAGCATCGGCTCAAAACGCCCCAGCTTCCGCATCGCAAACTCCCACGCAAAGATCCCGGAATCCGCAGCGCGCCACTCCGGACCACTGCCCGGAAGCACACCGCGTCCCGCTTCCCGGGATACGATCTAACTATTTGTACAGTATAATGATAAATGCTGCCTGCGCAACCCCGGAAATGCCCCGTTCAACCCCGGAACAACCGGATTCCGGACCGTCCCGCCAGGTCCCTGATCGCTCGCAGCGTGTCCTCGTCCAGTAACGAAATATCCCGCAGCACCGTGTCGTAGGAATACTCCACCGGGTCATACTCGCCGTGCCCGAGCAGTTGGCGCAGCACCAGGTGCGTGTCGGCGTGTTCCCGAAGCCGGTCGAAGTCGCAGCCAAGTCTCCGCTTCAGCATCCCAAGCACGAAAATCGTCCACAGGGACACCCCCGGACCGACAGCATCCCGATTGCCATCCCCCCCGATCCGCTCCTCCAGGAGCCGGAATACCGCTTCCCGCAGTTCGACATTCAAGTATACGTCCCGCAGGCCGCCCAGAAGCTTGGGAATGTCGTCTCGAGACCTCGCGTCAATCCACACATCCCCGACCCTCATCCCCTCCTGTCCCGGATCAAAGCGGCGCAGCTTCTTCATACCGAACTCCTTTGCGAAGATTCCGGAATTTTGAACGCGCCGCGGGCACAAGGACTTCGCTGCAAGAGCAACATCGAAAGCGCCCGGCCTCCGATACCGGCACTTTAACTCATTGCCAAAACAAGCGAATTGATGACAAAAGGTCAGTCCAGACTATACCAGGCTCAAACTCCGCCCAACGGACGATCTCGTGGCAACAGCGCAAACTTCGCCATCGGATCTAGAACCTAACTCATTGATCAGTATAACTCTTATCGGTTTTTGGGCAAGCACTAGATATGGAAGGAGACTATTCCGTAGGATGTTATTTTTCCGCGAGCTAGGAAGCGGAACTTGAAACTGCGGAGTTCTGTGCGGGTAGAGGTGTCATCACGGTAGACGGCGATGTTGTTGCGGTGGGTAATTCGCGAAGCTGGGATCTGAACGCCGCCGAAAGGAAGGCTGAATGACGGGTGGCGACCTTTCCCGAGTGCTGATACAGGAAGCCTGCACTTCATTGCTTCGCAGATGGGCATTATTCGATGCGGTTCGGGAGAGGGTGAATTGTCATAGGCGCTGTAGCCCAGGTAGGCTGATCCCACGACAGTTGTGAAGGAATCGGCAATTGCGTTGAGCGATGATCCGGGAGGTTGCTGCGTGGTGTTGACGCAGGCGGTGAGGAAGAATGCGCATGAGAAGGAGAGACAGAGATATTTCATGGTAATGGTTCTCCATTGGGTATTTGAGCAGTTTTGGACATTTAGCCGTCAGGTACCTGATGAGAGGGGTGTCCGCAGAGTGTAGCTGTATTTGTCTGTTGCTGAGGCAGCAGTGTGATTGCCGCAAACGGCGCGCAGTAGGGTCTTGAGATGGACGAATGGCCGCGAGATATGAGGAAGGATGACTCTGGACGAAGGACCGAGAGACGGTGGCAGCAGGCGAAGAGGCCCCCGCGAATGGATGCGGGGGCGGCTATTGTTGGTGTGGGAGTGTCTTGCCGAGTGATCAATCCGATGTATCAGCAACGACAGGGGGCAGGCGACGGGCTAATTTCAGACTTCCTGACACCGTGCGCCGCGAGGTATCGTCGACAATCAAGCAACTTCATGCTCGGCCGAGCAAATTCCCTTCTGTGTAACTCATTGCTGTATCTGATAGTGGCCAGTTTAATCTGAGCTGAAATCCGGGATTTCGGTGGCCTCACCAACCAACTCTGTTCAGAATGGCCAAGGCTGCGCCGTGCGTTGGGTGCCTTTCCTGGCCATCAGAAACTCGGACGGACTCCAATGAAGGGTGCATCTAAAATTGTATGGGTTCCGGAAGTCTGAATTTAGCGGTCTTCCGGGGGCACTACGTTCTCGGAATTGTCATTGTCGGAGTTGGTGTTGTCAGGTCCGTCATTACCAGAGTCTTGAAAGAGAGTATTCAGGTAATCGTACAGGGCTGCTTCACCTTCTTCTTCTGCGGTTATAGCGTCTGCAGAATTTCCCATGAGTTCAGTTGGTGATGCGTTGTGGAAGCTGTTGCGGGAGCTGACTAGTTGGTCGTCCCGGTAGGTCTTGTAGACAACGGCAGTGGCTCCGGAGAAGGGTGAAAATTTTCTATGGCGCAAATGCGACAATCCGAGCGTTTCCATTATCTGGTTCTCATATAACACGTTTTTCAATGTGCGCTTTCGGCTTTCCCAACCGGATCTCGACTGGAATCGGCAAAATTCAAGCATCTCCGACGCTACGTGGTGCAAATGAAAGCTCGCAGACCGCGACCTACAGTCCTAACCCATTGCTACCACTGGATCTGCATTACTCCATACGGAATGTGCACCCTCCGGAGAATGCGTCGTACACGATGTCTCGTTCGGTGCGCCAATACACTTCATCAACTTGTTGGTTGCCTTGCTGGTCCTGTTGTTCGGTGAGTACATTGACGCGAATGTTAATCGGCGGTGGCAATGAGCTGCTGCAGGAAAAGTGCACGAGGCGGGAAGTCTGGGTGCTGCCGTTGGCGTGCGTGTAGGAGCGGGTCGACCTGGACATGGTGAGCACTTCGTTGGAAGCGAAGGTAGGCGGTGGGCTTGGTATTCTCAGGACCGTGTGGATGGGAGACACTACCTGGCCGGAGGGTGTTGTGGTGGTGGGAAAGAGGTTCACGGGATTGGATGCGGGGTCGCCGGACACGCTTTGCAGATGGGCGGCTGACGGATACAGGAACAGGGCCGAGACAGCGATTACGAAGGCGAATAACGCGTTGTGTTGGTAGGGTTGCGGTTTTCTCATGATGGGCCTCCATTGGCTTTTCTACGGGGGAATGTTCAGTAGAACAGAGGGGCGGTGGTTTGTCAAAGAGGAATCTTGAAGGATCTACACTTGGCAACGCTTTCCTGAACGGTGGGGAACGGTGTCGGTTTACCGCTGAAATGAGGCTGAATCTCACTTTAGGAGTAAATCCGGCAAATATTGCTCTATGCTTCAGGGCATTTCGGGGTGTTTCGGGTTCTTCTAAAGCAGATGTTGGGAATTGAGCCCGGGCGTTCCACGCGATATTGTGAATAGGGAATCCCGTGTTTTGGGTAATTCCATACAGTTTGTATCAGGACATGCTTCCATGAATGCAGGAACCGTGGAGCGTACGCTGAGGGAGCGCCTCGGGTTGCGCAACGCCCGCGAGCACCGGCGGGTAGAGCGGCTGTTCCGGGCTGCACAGGTAGCACGCAACGCCGTCATTGAGGATTTCCTGCCGGCGCGGGCATGGAACCTGTGGGAGTTGCGCAGGCAGCGCCGGCGAGATCCGGGGTGGGCGCCGGGTCCGGATGACTGGTTCTACTGGGAGGGGCCTGCGTTTCGCTAGTCGGGCAAGATGGCGCGCTACCGTTCGCAGGCGGTGCGCAACCGGGCGGTTACGCGACTGCGGACGGCTGGGAAGATGTCATTGGCGTGCGAGTACACGGTGGCGCTGGCGCGGGGTGAGGCCTCGCAGGTGGCGCGCGGCGCGCAGAAGGGCGGCCGGAAGGTGCTCCGCTATCGCGGTTGGCGCGAGCGCTCGTCGGTCGAGTGGGACCGTTTGCCTGGGCTGATCTTTACCAGGGGCAGCCAGCGGCATGGCAAGTTGCAAGGCAAGGATACGGGCAGTTTGCGCTTCAGGCTGTATGAAGATCTGCCGGAAGGCGGGGAGATGCGCTCGCTGCGGCTGGTGCGTACGCGGCGCGGGGAGCGTGGCGTGGGACCGGCGGTCTACGAGGTGCATTTCACGGTCCGGGAGCCGGGTGCTGACGAGAACAAGACGGCGTTGTGCCAAATCGTGGGAGTTGACGCCGGTGGTCGGGCGACGGATGACACGGGTGTAGGGGGACAAAAGTCTTTGCGAATCGTGGGCGGGGGTGTGCTGAATCGCGATGAACCGTGCTGAACCGTGCAACGACAGGCAGTGACTGGGGTTAACGAGGGTGGTGGTGGAGTCGGGAAGTGCGGCAAGAAAAAGAAGTCTTTGTACATCCACCGGAAACAGGCATGAAAGGCCCGGGAACGGGCGTTTTACCGCCCCTGTCGGACAACAAAACACAGCGAGAAATCCCCGGCAATTCAGCGACCGGAGTCAGCCGGAAAATGCGCGCTCACAAAGTGAGTGGGTTGTCTCCCTGGAGGCCGGCCAAAAATCACGCTACTGCTGCGTGGACTGCTTTCCGGAGGTCGTCCGGAGCCTCCGACAACTTCTGCTCGAGCGGTTGCCGGGACACCTCGACTGGACTGATCTTTCCAACGTTGTGATCGAAGCCCAGGTAGACGCCGACCGGCACGTGGCGGATGTCGCCGGTCCGCTTGTTGGTCCATGGCCGTGTCGCGTCCCACCCGTCCGGTGGACTCCCGGAGGGCGCGAATCCGAATTCCTCCAGATCTGCGTCGGACCACTGCGTCGCCGTGCACCGGAAATACCAACCGCACGGCGGGTAGTGTGTGTTCCAGAAGGGGTGGTGCCACCGGAGGGCCGTGCCGTGCCAAGCGCGGTGTTCCGGACGGGTTCGGTCGTCGAGCGTCGCCATGTACCGCACCCATGGCCGCCGCTCGGCCAGGCGCTCGATTCGCTGTCACCGTCCACGCGCATAGGATTTCCTGAGATTGGTGTCGAAGATTGTCCGGAGGCGGTGCGGGGATCCTGCGCCGAGATTGTCGCCGATTTGGCGCCGAAGGCGGCCGACGGCGACTCGCTTGCAACGGCGTTGCTGCGGCTCTGCAGGGGCACTGCAGAGGCCGTTTAGAGAGAATTCAGGGGGGGGGGGGGGGGGGGGGTCGCTGTTATTCCGGGGTTCCGACAGTCGCTCGCAGCGCGTTAAGATTTGTGTGCCATTCCAACTGGCAGTGCGGGATCAAAGGCGCGGACATCCAAACCGGCCCATTCTCGGGATCAACGAAGGAAATCTGAGGTGCAGGGGCAATGAGAATCTCGGGTCAAGGGATCAAGGCGGGAATGCCATCCCGGAAGGTCGGCGTGATTTCGTGTGCGATCATTGTATTGATCGCAATCGGCGTTGCCGTCGTTTGCTACTGGGAGTGGCTCTCCGACGGCGAATCGCCGAGCGCCACCATTCGGAATCTCATTCTCGTCGCCGCAGCGGTTATCGGACTGCCGCTAGCCATCTGGCGAAGCTTGGTCGCCGAACGCCAAGTCGAGATGAGCCGCCTGAGCATTGCGAACGAGCGTTACCAGAAGGGCGTCGAAATGTTGAGTTCGCCCGAACTACATGCGTGTCTGGGCGGGATCTATTCGCTGGAGCACCTTGCTCGGGAGCATCCGCAACGATACCACCTTTCGACACTACGAATGTTCACTTCATACTTGAGGCGATATGCCACCGAGGCAATAGGCGAAGAATATGTCGGGATCGCCGTTGCCGAGATTCTACGCGCCATTGGCACCTGCTCAGATCAGCAAATGGAACTTGAGCAAGAGGCAAAGTTGTTGTTGAATTTCTCTGGGTTAGATCTTGTCCGTGCCGAATGGTGGGTTCTGAGTGGCGTGGAGGACGGTTTGAATCTCTCGGCGGTGGATCTCTCTCACGTGAATCTAAGTAGAGCCCAACTGGGAAACGCATTCTTGTTCAGGGCCGGTCTCCATAAAGCCACGCTCCGCGGCGCCTATCTGGCAGAAGCCGTGCTCGACGGGTGCCGAGCTCAGGCGGCGGTGTTCGACGATGCTCACCTCATTGGAGTACACCTTAATCACGCACGGCTTGGCAGCGCTTCATTCAGACAGGCAGACTTGAGCGCGGCCAAACTGCGGTACGCCAGATTGCGGGATGCGAAATTGATGGGGGCAATATTTCTGGAGACGGACCTAGAAGGAGCCAATATTTCAGGGGCCAATTTGACCAATTGTCGGGACCTTACCCAAGGGCAATTGGATCTGGCAACTGCCAGTAGCGAGAGACCGCCGTTGCTGGACGGCGCGGTAGACCCGGTCAGCGGCAGTCCGTTGACTTGGAGAGGCAGAGAGCCGCCACCCCGCAACGAAGGGCCGGGTGGTCCTCTATTCCACAGGATTCCGCGCGGAGCTGTCAGCCGGCATCCATTGCAATAGACACTTTTTTGCGAGCCGAATCAGGCTGCAAATGCCGCGAGAATTCCGAGCCATTATAAGGACTTTTGGCACAGATTCGCAAAGACTTTTGGTCCGCTACAACGGGTGCGGTAATGGCGCTCTCGGCTGCGGAGAACGCCGGCAAGGAGCAGGAACTGTAGCGCGGGCTGTGGCGGTGCCGGAAGGCGTCGAGAGGCCTCAGGAAGGCGCGTGCGCGTCTGGAGAGGCATCCGGTGAAGACGGGCTTGCGGAAGCGGCAGCTGTGCCGGAAGAAGGCGTCGCGGATGGTGCGTCCCGGTCGCTGCATCGTAGTCGAGGATCTGGACCATGCGGGCATGCGTCGGCGGGGCCGGGGCAAGCGCAGGCTGAACCGGAGTCTGCAGAACGGCTCGCCGGGGATGTTCCGTCAGGCGTTGGAGGAGATCGCGGCGCGGAAGGGCGGTTCGGTGGTGGCGGGCGTGAACGCGACGTATACGTCGCGGCAGTGCGTCCGGTGCGGCAGCCGGGAGACGGAGCTTGATCGCACGCATCTGTCGTGCGCGGCCTGTGGTGCGCGGGAGGATCGCGACGGGGCTGCGGAAGAAAATCTGGTGTTGGTGCTGCTCGCGGGGCTTTGCCTTGCGGGCGGTGCCGCGAAGAGTGGGGGCATTGCGTCCCCGGGTGGCGTTGCCGGTGTTGCGGTTCGTGGGGATTCGATCCTCGCCGACGGCGTGCCGGCATCTGCGCTGCAGGAAAGCCTTGGGCGGTGGCTGTTGGGACGGGCCCTTGCGAGGTGGGGCGAACACGCCCCGGGTTGTCCGAAGGTGCGTGCCGGGAATCTCATTTTATCGGTAAATCCTATCTCGCTCTATGCGTAAACCGACGACGGTTCATGGGATACCTCCAGTGGTTTGGGGTGCCGGAAGAGAAAGGGCAGGACTGCAGGGAGCTTCAGGAGCAGACGAAAGGCGGATGGTCGCCGAAGACTCCTTGGTAGTGGTAGGTCGTGAGTGAACCTGAGCGGCGAACGCCGTGGATGTGGATTCCGCGTTTGCTGGTGGTACATCCGTTTTCGTCCTTGCGGATGACGTGCAGCTGTTCCTTGTCCATGTTGTGGAGAAGGACGGGAGAATGGGTCGAGAAGATGAGCTGTGCATTGCGCGGGTTGCGCACCGGGTTAGTGAAGTATTCGATGATGGTGTTGGCGATGCTGAAATGGACGTCGCGGAAGATGTGGGGAACCGCGAGAATGCTGCCGTGTTTCAAGGCGTGCCGCACAGCGGGCATGATCCGGTCCAGCTGGCGGGTGCCGGCGGATTCGTCCATGTAGGAAACAGGTTGGTCCAGGCCGGCGTGTTGAAGGCGCGGGGTAAGGTCGGAATCGGCGTGTCCGTTCAAGGGAAGGCTTCGTTTGGCGATACCGAGGCCGAGGCTGCTCAGATTGTCCTCTTGGACGTCGTGTTCATGATAGGAAGTGCGGAAGCAGGCGCGGAGGTAGTTGACGATTGCCTGTGCGGTCTCGTTCCTGCGTTCGGCGAGCACGGTCAGCGCGGAAACCTCGGTTGGTGCGGGGGCACGGTCCGCGTGCTTGGCGGGGATCTCGAAGATGTCGTGAACGCGCAGTGGTTTGGTGCCGGTACGGGCGAGGATGGGTGTGGAGATGGTCTTGGAGCCGGAGGGCCGCAGGGCGGTGAGGGTTTCGTGCAGTTGGAAGGGTATTTCCTTGGTGGCGGGATGTATGGAGAGTTCGTACTGCAGTGCGGTGGGCGGCAGGCCGGTATCGGGTTCTTCGGGCATGTCCATGGGCGCGTCGAACTGCACCCGGACAATGGTTTGACCCTTCTCGGCCTCGTGCGTAGCGAAGTGCGGAAACAGTTGCCGAGTGTGTCCGGGTACGACGTCGGCATCGGAGCCGGTCTGCAGGAAGGCGGTGAGAGAGGCAAGGGCTGTGAGAAAGTTGCTCTTGCCAGCAGCATTGGGGCCGACCAGGACGTTTACGGAACACACGCGGGGGAAGGGGTCCGGGGCAACGGCATGGAAGGTGGGCCTGTCCGGAGCGGACTTGGGTACCCGGAAATCGAGGGTCTGGGCAGTGCGGATCGAGCGATGGTTTTCGAGTGTCAGGGAGTGCAGCATGGGGGATCCTTCGGGCAAGCGTTGTTGGCGGTGGGCTGGCGGGAGTCAGGAGAGGTGCCAGGGGGGTGGAGAAACACCGGAGGCATGGCAGCGCAGGACCTGGTTGGCCCATGTAGGTGCTTTGACGAGGATTTCACCGTGACAGCGCAAGGGTGCGGGGTTGCAGCCGGACCGGGCCAAAGGACTTCGGCGTGAATTTCGTTGTCATTCATGAAGAGTGCGGTTTCCACGGCGTGGGGATCGCGGGCCAGGCAGGTTGCAGGTCTGCATGGTGGAGACCGCGGTGTATTTGCTGGATGCGCGTGCCGGGAACGGGTTGGAAGTGCTTCATGGTTAGTTGTCCTGCTGGGCGGCCGGTTTAACGTCTGCATAAGGCCCGGGGCCGAGAAACTCGGCCGGAAGGCTGTTGGCGCGATAGCGCCGCATGAAGTCGCGGAATGTCATGTTGTCAGGGCAACGGGCACGGATGCAGTGTTGTTCGCCATAGGACAGGGTCAATTGGAGAAAGCGGTCCGAGCAGGCGGGACAAATCGCGTTGGATAGCACGATCATTCCACCGGCGGACGTTTCGTCCAAGGTGTAGTCCTTGGCGCAAAGGTCGCATTGGACAAACGGAAAGTCGGCGTCGGAGGTGTGATTTTGGCGCATGTGGGGAGTCCGTTCGGATCGTGTTTGGAAAGAAGGAGCCACAGAAAAGAATTGTGGAAGGATGCGGATACGCTTTCTCGGAGATGAATCATCACGGTTCGGGAACCGCAGGAACTGCGGTCCGTTGGCGCGTGGTCTCGCGCGCGGACGCGTGCGCCTGGCGGTTGGGGAGCCCGCGCGTTCCGCCGTCAGGCGGGATTGCCGGGACGGAACTCGGGCACGGTCCAGTTGCGGACGGCTTCGGGCGTGTTCTCGTCGAGGGCGAAGGCTTCCTCGAGCTTGTCGGCGAGATCTCCCTTGCGCAGTCGGCCGTGTTCGGCGACCCAGTTGTCACCGAGGGTCTCGGAAGCGATCTGCAGGCAACGGTCCTTGGAGATGTGGTTCCAGTAGTTTTCCCGGTCGGGGCGGAAGGACGCCTCGAAGGGAATATCCATGCGTTCGACGGTGCGCTCGAGGAAAGCGGTGGTGTTGCTGATCGAGAGGTTTGGGGGCAGTGCGCAGGCGGCGGCTGCAGCCACGAGGGTCTTCTTGTCGCTGTCCGACAGGTCGCAGAACAGCTCGAAGCGCTTGGCCGATTTGCTGGGCTTTGTCCAACCGAGCAGGCGCTTGCGGTCTTCCTCGGGCAGCATTTCGGTCATGTCGCGGCCGGATGATTGCAGGTTGATGTTGAACGCGGCTTCGGTGGCGTGCGTGTAGCAGGTGGACATGGCCGCCGCGCAGAGCTGGTAGGCCACGGCGTCGAAGCAGGCGTCGGGATTGGCGGGCATCGCGGTGCGGATGATTTCGGAGCGGTGTTCTTTCAGCTGGTCGGTGTGCTTCAGCGAGTATGGCCCGGCGTGGCGACGGTTGACGGAGCGGTAGGACGGTTTGGATGATCCGGTATCGGCGGGCTTTTCTCCGACCGGAAGTTCGGAAACCCTTGCGGCATCTTGCGGACGGACCAGGCCGACGTAGCGGATGACGCGGTTGCTTTGCCGGTCGAAGGTGACGATGGCGCCGGAGATCGCCTTCTGAGCGTCGGTATGGAAACGGTTATTCATGCGGGTTTCGCGCGCTTTCTGGAGAGTTTCGCAGGCCGTGTCGCGAGCCGTCTGGAGGACCTTGGTTTGCGGATTGTCCTTGTCGTTGCCGTGTTCGGCGTGGTGTTCGTCGATCTTCTTGCTGGCAGCGGTCATGGCTTCCTGGGCTTCCTTGAGGGCGGTTTCGTCTTGCGGCCGGTACTGCAGGGGCAGGACGGTGAACTTGTCGTGCACCTGGTAGGGGTGAATCTCTTCCAGGGAGGTCTCGGTCCAGAGATAGCCCTTGCAGGTGCGCTTGGCAGAGCGCGAGAGCTTCTGGTGTGCGAGGGATAACAGCAGGTCGGGGTCGGCGAGCCGGCGGGGGTTGCCTTCGGGTGCGTTGACGTCGAGTTCGTCCGTAAGGTTTGGCCAGTGGTAGGAGTTTGCCCGGGGAAGGGAGAAGAGATCTTCTTCCAGTGTCCCGCCGGCGTTGGCGTAGGCCTTCATGCCGACCCATTTGGCGAGCTTGTTGTCTTCGAAGAACTGGTGCTCGGCCAGGAGGTTCTGGATCTGGCGCGGGTAGTTCGGGCGATGCTCGTTGTAGACCTTGAGCTGGCGGTCGGTGTCCGAGGTTGTGGCATACGCCTTCAGGTGCGAGAAGGAAATCTCTCCGCTGATGTAGGCAGCACGGATGTCGGGATGCACTTTCGTGATGGCAAGGCGCTGGCGGACGGTGGTCTTGCTGAGAGCGAACCGGGCGGAGATGTCGTCGATGGTTTCGCCGCATTCGACCATGTCGGCAAAGGCAATGGCTTGGTCCAGGGGGTCCATTCCGGCCCGGATGGTATTCTCCTGCAGGGACAGTGCGATGAGTTCGACGTCGTTCGCGTCGTGGATCTGGCAGGGAACCTGGTAGTCCGCGGGAATGGCGCCTTCCCTGGCGAGTTCGAGCATGGCTGTGTGCCGCTGGGAGCCCGCGCAGACCTCGTAGAGGGGTTCGGTCGCGAGATGCTCGGGCACCGGGAGCACAGCGCCGTTGGCCTTGGCGCTGGACTTGCGGTTCGCCTTGGATTTCCTGCTGGTGCGAGGCTTGCCCGCGGCCTTGACGTCGTCTGCACGGAGCGGCGTGACGATCAGGTTCTGGATGATGCCGCCGGTGCGGATGGACTGTTTGAGGTTCTCGTAGGCGTCAGGCGGGGGCGGGATATTGCGGACGTTGAGACGGGAGGGGCGCAGTTGGCAGAGAGCGATGCTCTGCATGGAGGACTGTGGGCTCATCTTCGTGTTCCTGTGTGTTGCTGCGGGGAGAGTTCGGGTGGTGTGTCGTTGCTGCGGTAGTGGCGGCGAAACGTGGGCGAAGACTGAAAGGCATGTCGGCGAGGCGGCGAATGACGCGGTTTGAGTGGCGGGACGAAGCTGGTGTGTGGGCCTTTGGCCGGAGAGGATCGATCTGGTAGCCGTTCGGCGCGGGATGGATCGTCCAGCGCCCGCAGGGCGTACTCCTGATTTCGGGAGAAGCAAGTGTCATGATGGATTCCCTGCGATGAAGGCGGCGTGTCAAGGCCAGAAGAGGTGCGGCATCGGTGTCCGGTGGGGACGGTTCTGAAGCGATTTTCGGTACTGCACTATTTCGAGGAGAGGGGGGAGAGGTGAGCCGTCGGTGGCATGGGTTGGCTGGACAGGAAGGCGTAACGGGTTGCCGGTCAGATGCGCGTTTGGAGACGTTGTAATCGTACCAGTGAACAGGTTGGTTTTGTATCGCGGGAAGGGGTATGGTGTTGGGAAGAGTTGCCGTTGAATGCTGTTTTGGAGGTCCCGTCGGGCTCGGAAGTTAGGTATGCAGGAACACAGGATGAGGAACTGCAGGCGGAAGGGCAGGGCAGTGTCAGGGCAGGAGCGGGTCCAGGAACTGGAAACGGGTGCCTGGAACATGCTGCAGCTGCTGGTGGAACTTGGTTACCGGGAAGTGAACCTGGTGCTGCTGGAACGTCGTGGGAAGGAATGGCGTCTCGGGGTGTCCTTTCTGACGTCCTCGGGTGCGCAGCGAGTCATGGAGGTGGAACGGCCACCGGAGCAATTGCATGACGTCGTCGCACGGATGGAAAGCGCGGGAGCGGACAAGGTCGCCGCGTTGTACGGATCGTAGGTATCGTGAAGGGACACGCAACGGACCCGCGGTAGCGGGTCGGGAACCTGTCTCGAGATCATCTGGTGCGGGGCGATGCGCGATGCACTTCGGAATCGTGGCTGGTGTGCGAGGCAGCATGATCGTGCGCGGGGACGCGGTGGAGGTGCTCTGGTTTGTGGCCGCGGACAGCGTGGATCTCGGGTTCTGTTCTCCGCCGTACCTGACGCGGATGCCTTACGAGGGCGGGATGGACTTCGGGCACTGGAGTTCGTTGGTCTCTGCGGCGGTGGAGGCGTATGGGCGCGTGGTGCGGCCGGGTGGATTCCTTGCTTTGAAAATGGCGGACATCCTTCGTTTGCGTGATGACGCGGTGCGGCTGATACAGTCGGTGGACGTGGATCGGCGAAGGTGCGCGGTTACGCGGAGCGAGGTGCTTGGGACTGTCGAGCAGGGGAATGTCGGCCGCGGAGGCGACCCGGCGGCTGGGCTGCAGCGAGCAGACAGTACGACACCGGTTGCGGAGTAGCGCTGCGAGGCAGGGCAGACGAGGTATCAGCACGAGGGTGCAGCCGGTGGCGTGACTGGTGGAGAGCTGGGGCCGGAGGGCCGGGCTTTGGCTCAAGGATTGGCGCGTCTGGGTAAAGGATCCGTGCTGGCAGTCGTGACGGTGTCATGCGACGGTTTATTTCTCGGTTGACGTGGCGGAATGTGTCTTCGTGCTGTGGAAGCCCGGTTCGTTCGTCTACCAGCGTTCGCGGCTGTCTTCGGCGGAATGGTCTGAGTGGGGTTCGCGAGGCGTGTGGCAGATCCGGTCCGTCGCTGACAGGAGACTCCACTCGGCGGCGTTTCCGGAGGAATTGGCGGAGCGGGTGCTGCGGTGTTCTGTTCGGTGGGCGGTGTGGTGGTGGACGCGTTTGCGGGTTCCGGCACCAGTTGCGTGGTAGCCGATCGGCTTGGATTGTGCTGGCTGGGGTCGAGAAGGAAGCAGAGTACGTGGAAGTGGCCCGAAATTGGTTGAGGGACTGTCGAAGCGCGGTGGGGTCGGAGTGGAACGCGGTGTGAGAGGCGTGTTGGGCTGAACCGCGCCGCAGGGGCCGTTTTTCAGGCTGTGGAAGCGGTGTTGAGGTTTTGCCGTGAAAATACCCTCACATTCATGCATCGGGGGTGCGGAGACACAAGACCCGGCATGAGGTTTATTTGCGTGTATTGTGGGCGTGCTTGGCTTGGCCCCCTGTACGGGCTTTCTGGAGGGTCTGGCGCGTAAGTCCGGTTTTGGTGCCCTGCCATTGCTGACAAGGGATAAAGATGATGTGGAGATGGATGGAATTTGTCGGAGCCGGTGTGCTGGCTGGAACGCTTTGCGTGGCGTCCAGCGCATTGGCATCCGGGCACGGTGGTGATTGCGCAAAGCTGGCTGCAGTGCTTGAGCAAGGCGACGTGTCGGTGTCGATGTTGATGGCGAGACTGGAAGCCGGTGAGGACGTGCGCGAGACGTTGGGAGTGGAGTTGGAGGCGATAGCCAGGGAGGCGAAGATCGGTTTGGCAAACGGAATGAGCCAGGTTAACGAGGTGGAGATGAGGGCGATGGTGGCTGCCGAGGAGGCGGCTGCGGCGTCGGTGGAAATGCTGCGGGGCGGGTTGGGGGCGCTGGAGAAGTATCGTGAGGTGCTGTTTGCGAGATTGAACGTGTTGGCAGCGCCTGGAGGCTGCGGTGGGACGGTGGAAGCCGGGGCGGCGTGTGGCAGCGAGGTAGAGGCGTTGGGAAAGGCGGCAGAGGAGCTTGGGAAAGCGGTGTTTGCGTTGAAAGCGGTGGCGGAAACTGCCGCGGTGCGAGGGGCCCTGGCCAGGTATTGGACCGTGTATGCAGGGCTGTGCGGATAAGGCTGTGATTTGGAGTTAACTTGCGGAACTACTGACAGGAGGGAGAGGATCGGGTTGGACGTCGACGGAGCCCCGCGAGACAGTGGCGTGAACGCGGAACCGCGGTGGCATGTGGATGCTGATTTCCTGCAGGGCATCCTGGATGCGCAAGTGTGCGGCGTGGTGTTCGCCGCAGATCATGCGGCGAGCAAGGTGCAGCACGTTTTTCATGGTTTGCTGTTCGTGGGTTTCGAGAGCGTCGCAATTCTTGGTTTCGTCGGGGCGCCGCGTGCAAAGTTGCAGAAGCGCAGTGAGGCCGTTGACGTCGAGATCGGTTTTCTCGGCAAGGAATGGATAGCGCCCGCGGTGGAAGGCGAAGTCGGTGTCGAGGAAAAGGAGCGGTAGGGGACCTTCGGGTCCGGTGAGGCAGACCAACAAGCGCAGGCCTTCGGCCCGCGGGGCCAGTGCGAGGTTGGCCCGTTCGGGTGTCGCGACCGCGAGGGGTTGCGACCATTGGTCGAGGGGTTCGAAGTTGTCGCCGTCTTTCAGGCAGGGAAGTACCGCGGTGATGGAGGGGATGTCCGCGAGCCAGGGAGGTTGCGGGTGGGGCGTCCGGAACAGGCGAGGCAGGAGGCCGTTCTGTTGCGCGGCGCGGTACAACATGGCGCAGTCTTCGGGGCCGAGAGTACGGGGGACGAGTAGGGCATTGGCCGGCAGGGAAACCTCGGAGTCGGGTGGATACGGGTATTGTTCTTCGAACTCTTGGATCTTCGGGAGTGTCCACCGCGCGAGCCGCTTGGCAGGGGCCGGCAACTCGATGAATTGTTCCATGGCGTGGTTGTATTGCACGGTAGTGGGCCGGACTGCTGGCATCTGTCGCATGGCCTTGTAGACCAGTCCGGAAGCGAGCTGGTGCGCCATGCGCAGGGATGGCGGGCGTCCGGCAGAGGACACGGCGTGGTTGCGGTAGGTCCGCTGGAACAGGGGCATGCGTGGCCGGGGATCCCTTGGCCGGAGAGCCTCTGAGGGGATGGTTTCGGCGGTGACGTGGAAGTGCTGACCGGTCTGGGCGCGGATGCTTTCGAAGGAGGAGATGCCGATCGGCAGGCAATAGCCGCGGTGACAGAAATCGGGAGCACGCAGGTGGGGCGGTTCGGCGGAACAGAAGACGTGTAGGCGGATGCCATGGGTGGGCAGGTCGTGGGACCGGACGCTTTCTTCGCCGAATGGCGTTGAAGGGACCGGATGGGGTTCGGCGTCCGGGCCGGGCGGCACGAAGAGGATGGTGAGATCCGTCCAGTGTGCGCAGGTGTCGCGAACGAGGCCTTCAAGGTGTTCGGGTCCGGGTGACGGCACCCCGATGAGTGTTTCGAGGGTTTTGGGTTTCGAGCAGCGGGTTTGGGCGGCTCTTGGGTCGGGTCGAATTCCGTGGATAGGCAAGGTCATGCGGTCGGTGAAATGGCTCGGGTCGAGGATGGCTCCCCAGGACTTGCCCGGCGTTTGCCTGTCCAGGAAGCGGACGATGAACGCTTCGTCGCAGAGGGTGAGAAAACCGGGTGAGTCGGAGTCCGATCGCTGGCACAGGTCTTCCGACCAGGCGCTCTCGTTGGTGTCGGTGAGACATTCGAATGATAGTGGTCGGTTCGTCTCGAGGGATACGGAAAGGATGATTTCGGAGTGCTCGCAGCCGGGCGTGCGGTTTGGCGGAAGCGTGTGCCGGGTAATTTGACGGATGGTGACGGTATCGGCCTCGAGGACGAGGGCGTTGTGAAGCAACTCGGTCAGCCGCCGCGGCAACTGGATGTACAGCGGCAGTGGGGACCGGTATGGGACGGGGTGGCAGGTGACATGGTGCAGGGGGTCGGTGAGAGCCAGGTCGAAGGAACTGTCGGACAGGTTTTTCATGGCGGGACTCCGGCGTTTGGCGGCTTGGGCAGTTATTTCGGGCGGTTCGGTTGGTTGCAACCGCGTGGGAGTGGGGCAGGAAGCAGGGAAGACTGGAGTGTGCGGAGTGCGGGGGCGATGGCTTCCATGAGCCAGATACAGGGCCGCGTTTGGGCGCTGCGCGCAGGCAGCAGGTGGGTGCGGGATACCGTGACGGGATCGAGTAGACCGTGTTGGTAGGGATTGGTCAAAGAAGCGGGTCCTTTTGGGGCCCGAGTTCGAAGGGAGGAAACGTCTGTGCTCTGGATCCGTGAGAGCCGGAAATCGCGGAAACGGCACAGGTAGCTCTAGGGTGACACGTCGAAACGGTATTTGCAAGACGTTACGGGTCTCGGTTGGATGGTATACGGAATACATGTAGGTTTGTATTTCGGGGTATCGAAAGGTGCTGGTACGGAAGCACATGGTACGATAACGGGGAGCAGGACAATGGGAGGCATGGTAATCGCGGCGATGGCGCGGAGCGAAGAAGAGCCACGGTGTTCGGCCTGCGGATGCTGTGAATGGAACGCGTGCGTGGACGCGTCGGGACAGGCCTGTTGGTGGGTGTCGTCGGATCCGTGGCTGTGTTCTTTCTGTGCGGGCGAACAACAGGGTGATCCGGGATGGTTTTGGCGATGCATGGGATGGTTGCCGCATCAGCTGGAGGCGCTGGTTGGGCGAAGGTGATGTCTTGCATCAGAAGCGCGGTTGATGTGGCAGGTTGCGGGTGAGTTCGGGGCGATCCACGGAGAGGACCGCCAGCATTGAGTTGTGATTGACTTCATTGTCGGCTCGCTCTGCCGATCGGATGGATTCACGCAGGACGGCCCGTTTGGCGCGTGCAGCAGGAAGGTCGTGGTCGAGTGGGTGCCTGGCGAATGTGGCGAAAGACATCGGTGGATGGACCGGCGAGCACAGGATTGGCTGGTTATCCTCCGCTAACGCCGGTCGGGTGCGGGCGGCAATCAGGTTGTCGGCAGTGGATAGGTTCACCGATACCCTTGTGTCCTGGAAAGGGTTCCGGGGAAGCGACCAACACAACGGCGTTTTCGAGCGCGAAACAGCAACCGCAGGATGATGAAGGTGGTATGAAGCCAGACGGTTGCGAGCCATAACAGGGGGTGCAGCGGAGGGGATTCGAACGGGAGAAAGATGATGGCACGAACAATCATGGCGCTGTTGAGCAGCAGCAGAAGGGCGCCTGGCAGGGGAGTCAGGGTAAGAAGGATGAGCAGTCGAGGTATCATGATTGGCATGGGTTCCGGTCAGGATAGTGTCTCTGGTCGGGTTTTGCCGGCCGGTAAGGCGGGGGTCGCGGGCGATGGCATGCCGGATGTGCTACGGACGTTCGTTGGAAACAGGGTTTGGTTTGGAGCCAATTTTGGCCAGGAGCCTGCGGGCGTTGAGGCAGGCGTTCTTGACGCGATTTTCGGGTTGCCGGCGGCGGGGACGCCCGGGATAGGGTGTGCATCCGAGGGTGCCGTGGAGCAGCAGGTCGTCGCCTGGTTTTACGGGTTCGTAGGCAGCGTTCAGATGGGGGTTTGCTCAGAATACGTAGGGAGCGGCACGCCTGTAAGGGAGCTGTATGTAGGCTCTAAACGCACATAGGTACGGAAAGTCCCACAGGGATTTTCATTTTGTGCTGCTATAGCTTGGGTTTCACCGATTTGGCGGCTCCCAGTTATCCGGGATGATCCTGGGGACAGATTTTGGGGGCAGGACGCCGGTGTTGTTCTGCAGCCTCTCGTTGGAGAAGTCATACTCCCCGAGCATGCTGAAATGCGCCAATGACTGGGGCGAACGGACTGAGATCATGGGCAGAAACCTGTTGCGCTCCTCGGGGGGCCTAGCGGCCTCGACCTGATGGGTCGGGTGAGGACCCCGACGGTGTGGCAAAGAACGGCCGCCAAATTGTGCAATAGTAAAGCGCCGCGCGCGTCACCGAGTATTGCCTGCAGATTCTGGACTCATTGCAATTGCCAAGAGATGTAGGCAAATACTCGGCAGGATAGAGGCGGTTTTCTCGGCCGAACTGCCCTAGTATCTGGCGCATACTTGGGGGCCATTCAAGAAGACACTTGCGGATTCCGGCCCCAAGTGTTGAGTGCGAAAGTGAAGGAGTCGTTGTCATGCGACGAGCTGGTGGTGGCGGGAAGACCGTATACCTAGATAACGAAGGACGGATACGCATCTAGTGGAAGCAGAACAGCAACCACATTGCCATTGTCGTTCGCAGCCAAATCCAGTCGACGGTGAGCGACGACCCACAAGGTGAGCGTTACCACCCGCACTTATTCAAAGAACTGGGGAAGTGCCTACGGGACGCCGGTGCCCCACATCCTGGGATCCCGGACGATTACAAGTAGAGCGAATAGCTCCGCGGATTTCCGGCAGATTCGTGGCCAGACAACGGCACCAGTTTCCCTGCAATTTGCAAAGACGATTGCCCCCATTCGCAAAGATTAGTGTCCCCCTACAATGGTCCTGGCGATCTTCCGGTGGGCGGCCGCCCAAGACCAGGGCCTCGGAGATCCGGGCGCCGGTGTGGGCAAGCGTGAGGGCGAAGGTCTGGTCGGCCGGTCGCGGCGCCAGGGGCGCGGCTTCGAGGAAGCGTTGGCGCTCATCGGCGGTCAGGTACTTCGGGCCTCTTGCGTTGACGAGTTGGACGTCCCGGATCAGGCGAGACATTTCGCGGAACGTAGTGTCTACCGTAGCCCTTCCGCAAGGGGTCACCTGAAGGTCCAGAAACTGCGGATCCGCCGCGATCGCGGCCTTCAGGGGGTCCGCGGCGGACCGCAACTGGCGTCGATGCTGACAAGCGTTGTGTCGATGCGTGCGGTTGTCGCAGTGATGCTGTCGAGGCTGCAGTGGATGGAGCTGACGCCACGGTTGATGGTGGCGAACTGGACGACGATGCTCCTGACAGAGTGTGCCCACCACCACGTGCGATCCGCCCCACAGTGCGGCGCCTCCCGCGATCCCCGCGATTTTCGGGTCCGGGTCCCTCTCGTTGACGACCAACACCGTCGACATGTTTGGGCGGCCCGCCTCGCGGCACCCGCCCCTCCATTCCGCTATTCGGCGGCCTCCGAACCTAGCGCCGTGGCCTGACAAATCCTGGCGAACTCTTGCGATATCTCCCGATGATGCTTCTCGAGGTAACGGGTGATCGCGGCGTTGCCGAGCAGCGTTCTGACATATCCGACCGCCAATACCAGATGCAGATGATCGGAACCGAATGTTGCTTCGATCCGTTTGATCCCGCTCTGGAGGGTCGCCATTTCCCGTTCCAGCTTCGCAATCTGTTCCCGCGAAACGCCCTTGGGCGCTTTAGGAGCATCGGCGTCCATCAGCTGGTCCGGCGGTGTCGATGCGACCAAAGCCTTGGCGTAGGGGATCGTGAAGTTGTTCATCGCGATCATCAATTCCACTGCCTCTATCTGGCGCACAGGCTTCATTTTCTTAAGAGCCTGGATGGATGTGGCCGAACACTGCTTGTCATCGAGAAGTGCCGCTGCTTCCGGGCAGACCCCGTGCAGGAGGTTCAGCTTGGCGCGAATGCTCTCGACGTTGACATTCAGTGTCTCGGCAATCCGCTTCTCTGACACGCCGCGCTCGATGAGCTTGAGGATCATCCTGTGTTCCTGAACCGTCGCCAGGCGATTGACGTGCCGGTTGTAGGTGAAGGCCTCGTCGTCGATCGAAACGAGACAGTTCACTTCCTTGACTCCCAGCTCCTTTAGGACTTCGATTCGGAGATTTCCATCCACCAGCAAGTACTTGCCCTTCAAGGTGCTATGCCGTGCGACCAAAGGAGGTTGCGCGATCCCCGCCTCCCGAATGGATACTGCGATCTGCTGGTATTTCCGGCTCGCTTTAACGGCAGGGGGCACCTGCCTTACCGGCAGAATGTCATGCATGGCTATGGAGACGCTTTCGCGTTCGAAGCCGATCTCTACCTTGCCGGTCATTTCAATCGTCTTCGAGATCTTCCAGAAGACCCGCCAGCGGAGCAGGCAATGTGTACACGTTTTCTGCACGGAGCAGGGTGACAAAGTTTTCGTCGGCCAACAGCATCCGCAGACCCTGAACGACAAAACGGAGCCGGCTGCTGGTGACTTCGGCCTGCTTGATGATCAGTTGCTGCCGCTGTGCCTGGTTCCTAAGCGAGCGGACGATTGCAGCCGATGTAGAGCGCTTCCGAGCCCGATCTCCATGAGCCGGCAAAGGCGCCTTGCCGTACCGTCGGCGTTGCTCGACCAGACGTGTCGCTTCGATGAACTGCCGGCCGCGTAACTCTCGGTTGTCGTAGGCATCGGCCAGAAGTTCCTGGATGCGTTCATCCTCCGCGGCGGCGATGGCGATGGCGACTTTGAGAGGCATCCTGCCGTTCTCAACTGCAACCAGCAGCCGCTCCTCACCGGATTGCAGGAGAAGCCGGATGTCCCGAACGTATGTACGTGCATAGCCAATCTTTCGGCCAATCTGTGTGTCCGTGTAACCCCGTTCCTTGAGAGCGCCGATCTCCCGAAGCAGCTCCATCGGTCGATGGTGTCGCCGTGCGACATTCTCCACCAAGCTCATAATCAAGCTGTCCTCTTCCGAAAGCTCGGTGACAATCGCCGGGATTTCCGTTTGTCCAAGGGAAATGAACGCCTCGAGCCGGCCCTGGCCGTAGACCAGGTTATAGGCGGGGTCGGCCTTCGATCCCGCGATCCGGCTCACCTTGATGGGTTGCTTGAGCCCCACCTTGTCGATGTTCTCGACCATCTCGCGGAACTTCCTCCGATCTCGCACCCGAGGATTGAGGACCGTGATCCGGTCAACGGGGATCGTCTCGACCGTGATGCCGGTGGCTTCGGCCGTCATGCTGCAAGGTCCGAAATGCGCGCGCGTTCGGCCATGGCGAAGAAGAAGGCCAGCGTGTCGAACCGGAAGGCGTCCAGCATGAAGCCGTTGTCCTCGGCTAGACGGATGCGGTTCGTGTGCAAGACGGACAGCGGAAGGATGTAATAGTCCAGCACCGCCTCGTTGGCGCCGTTCATGCGGAGAGCAACGGTGAGATCGGGCGCGAGGCCTGTATCGAGCCGGATCTTCCAGCGACGGGCCCCGGCCTTTGTGTGTTGACAACGGGCAATCACAATAGAGGAGGTGAACTCGCCGTTCACGGTCAGGAAGTCAGTGACTGGATCCCGGTAAACTGAGCCGCCGATCTGCTCAATTTGGCTGATCGCCTCGGCAACTGACTCCGCGTGCATGCGGCGGAGCACCCGGTTGGTCTCGATGTAGCGGTAGTCCCGGTCCGGCGTGAAGCCCACTCGGGAATAAGCGCGGATCAGACTGCCGAAACGCGAGGAATACGCGCTACTCGACGGCATGTTCTCGGCCTCGTCGATAACCAGACCAGAGAGGTAACCCTGCTTCTCGAACAAGTGTCTGAGCCGGTCCAGCATCTCGTGATCGGAAAAGCGCCGGTTGCGCTCCCGGATCATGCCTTGAGCGGTGAAGAACAGCTGTTGATCCACGATCGCATCGAAAACGCCGTTGGCGCGGACCCACTCTTCGGGCGGGTTGTCCTCGTGCCATTTCTTGAGCTTGTATGAATGCCGGTTGTAAACATTGTTGCCGATATATTTCTCATTGGTCAGCACTTGATGGACGGTGCCGCGGGTCCAGGGCCGGTCGAGATCCGTCCTGATGCCCCGCTCATTGAGTAAAGCGGCGATCTCGCCCTCGAGCTTGCCGTGCTCGACGAACTGCCGATATATCCAACGTACCGCGTGCAGCTCTTCGTCGGGACCTGGGACCAGGATGACCCGGTCGGTCTGCAAGCTCTTGTATTGACCCTTGGTAAGAATTCCTTGCGGCTCACGGTTCTGGTCGACGCGCATGCGGCGCAATCCGTAACCCGCCATGCCACCCTGGCGGAAGCCGAGCTCGATGAGGCGGCACTGCCCTGCAAACACCTTCTCCGAGAGCTCGCGGCTGTACTCGGCGGCCATCGTCCGCTTTACTGCCTTGACGATGGTCGATATCGGACTGCCATCGTTGACGAACTGCTCCCTGCAGTAGTGGACCTCTACCTCTGCCTGCTTGCAGGCAAACTCGAGGGAGCCGCCCTCGTCCGGGTCCTGGAATCGTCCCCAACGGCTTATGTCGTAGACCAGGATCGTGTTGAAACCGGAGTCCTTCCGCTGCGCGTCTGCCAGCATGCGCTGCATGCCGGATCGGTTCTCAAGCCGTAGGCCGCTCTTCGCTTCGTCGGAATAAGTAGCCACGATCGCCATATCTTCAGACTTCCGGAACTCACACAATTTTAGATGCACCCTTCATTGGAGTCCGTCCGAGTTTCTGATGGCCAGGAAAGGCACCCAACGCACGGCGCAGCCTTGGCCATTCTGAACAGAGTTGGTTGGTGAGGCCACCGAAATCCCGGATTTCAGCTCAGATTAAACTGGCCACTATCAGATACAGCAATGAGTTACACAGAAGGGAATTTGCTCGGCCGAGCATGAAGTTGCTTGATTGTCGACGATACCTCGCGGCGCACGGTGTCAGGAAGTCTGATCTTGCTCGTCGGCGTATTGCTCGATGACCGCGATCTGGTTGTCGGTCGAGTATTGCTGGTGCTCCGTGGACATTCGGAGATAGGCGACAGCGCGTCGCTCCGGTTCCGCCCCTTTCGACCGTCGGGCGTCCTTCGAATTCCCTCGATCGGACACGTATAGCTGGCCGGGTAGGCCCTCCCTGCCTTCGTCAGAGCAGCATCACACCGAGCGCGCGGCGACGCCGAGCGCACGTAGGTGCCGGGCTGCGGACGCCAGTTTGGCTGACGGAAGTGCGAACCGCGACGGCACGAAAGATGCACTTTTTCCGCAAATGATGCCTTCCTGATGCATGCGGCTAGAGTTCTCACTTCGTTTCAATGCATTACGGGCAAGTGAATCGGCCGCTTCAGGCCTTCCGTGGCCTGCCACCGCCATGCGAGAGACTTGGAGACTCCCTGAGCTTCAAACAATTTGACTTTGAGAGGGACGTAACCGATGGCTGATCTATGAGTTCCCGCGGCTTTAGGGGAAGCAACGCAGGTGACCAAGCGAGATGAACCAATCGGCAGCGAGATTCGGCGAAACAGACGAGTATCGGGATACACTCAGGAGAGCTTGTCATTCAGGCTCGGGGTCGATCGCACAACCGTTGGGAGATGGGAACGGGATGAAGTGTTCCCATCTGCCAAGAACATTCAGGCGCTTGTCGGCCTGTGTCTACTCAGCAGACCGCTTGGTCGACAAGGCGATGCGAAAAGGGATACCCGGCAAGCGCTATCTCCGGAATTGGTTGACCGTGTCACCAAGACGTTTGGATGCAGCTTTCCAGAATTAAGTTCGAGAGTGGCAAGGTTTCAGGGCGACGGGGAGTTTGCGCTCGTTGCCTTCTTTCGAATGCTCACAGTCGAGCAACAGGGAGCCCTCCTGGAAATCATCAGCTCGATGAAAGTTACGGCGGTCTAGGTGGATTAGGGTAGTAGGTGCCTCTCGCATTTGCGTTTCGGACGCGAAGGCGATGGACCATCAAGTAAGCCGACCGGAGCAAGCTCACGGCAACGTGACGCGGTGGTGGCTGTGGCTTCTCGCGGAACCGAATTCGTTTGCTCGGGGCCCAGCGCGGGCTCACTCTGATGGTCGAGAAGGCCCTGAGAGGCGCTTGTGGCCGGAGCGCGTATCTGTAGCTGCTTGCAACCACCGAGGTTTGTGTTCGCGAACATCCGGGGTTTATGCTCACATTAGAGGTCTTCATGTGCCGGAAGACAGCAACTGTTTCCGGCCATGCCGGCGAGCCTGGCGGGCAGCGTCACGCGAGTTCCGTCATACTCGCTCTGGTCTTGTAGACGGTTCCACGTGATATCCCCAGCTCGCGGGCAAGCTCCGTCGGCGACCGGCCCTTGGCAAGCCGGTGCTTGATGGTTTCCATGTCGATTCGCGGCGGACGGCCGCGATAGGCGCCACGCCGCTTGGACGCAACGATTCCTTCGGCCGGGCGCTCGCGGCGCAGGTTGGTCTCGAACTCGGCGAAGACGCCGAGCATGCCGCAGGCGTCGGAGGCGATGGCGGGCTGGGTGCGGCCGTATCGAAAGCGGCCGGAATAGTCCGGAATGTAGTGGGCCTGGTAATCGAGGGTGTTCTGCAGGATATCTGCAGCGTGCTTGAAGATTTCCTTTTGGGAAGGGAGGGCGTTTTCAGTCATCGGGTATCTTGTGCATGTTTGCGGGTTTGCGGGCATGTGGGTTCGCGGGGTTGCGGGAACGCGGGCGGCTGTTGGCGGAAGCAACGATGTCGGTGAGAAAACGGCGGCTGGGTGACAGGGTGTGACCGGTCTCGCGCTTGAGGGCGTCGATTTCGTGGAGAAGATCGGGACGGAGGCGGGCAGCGGTAGCATGGTCGTTGTCGGTGGCGAAGATGCAGAAGCTGCAGGAGCATCGTAAGCGACTATTTCCCCCCCTGCTTTCGGTGAGTTGGGGAGTGCACCATCTTCTGGGAAGGCATTTGCATTCCGGGAGGTTGTCATGCTTGGGGTCGGCGATGGTTCTGCGGTTTACCTTGCGTTGCATCCGGTTGATTTCCGCCGCGGGATCGCGGCGCTAAGCAGCTACGCGCGGGAGCATCTTGGTGTTCCACCGGATTCGGGGGTCGTGCTGGTGTTCCGCTCGCGGCGTCCGGGGCGGGTGAAGGTACTGTTCCACGACGGCAGCGGGATGGTGCTGGTTGCGAAGTGGCCGGATCGGGGTTCGTTCCGCTGGCCGCCGGTGTCGGAGGGTCTTTTGCGGCTTTCGCGAGTAGAGTTCTCGGCGCTGTTCGATGTCTGTGACTGGCGGGGCCTCAAGGCCCCTCGGCGTGCGGTTCGGGGCTGAGGATTGTTCCGCAGATGGCGAGGCATTGATCCCCCGGCGGTTTGAAGGGCTGCCATGGCATGAGGCTTTCGACATCCTTGCACCCGTCGCGGATTTGAACCAGGACATGGGTGAGCCAGGCTTCCGGGTCGACGTTGTTGAGGCGGCATGTTGTGATCAGGGTGTTGGCGCGAGCCCAGATGTCGATGGCATTCTCGGATCCGGCGAACAGGGAGTTGCGCATGGTGAGCTTGACGGGTCGGTGGGCGTTTTCGCCGCGATTGGAGTGCAGGTCGAGGCGGCCGTCGTCGAGCAGGCGGATGAAGCCCGGCCAGACGCCGTCGGCGAGGCCGTATCGGATGGCGGCGGCCTCCGCCGAGGCTTCGGGCAGGCGGCTGGCGGCGGCCTCGAGGAACGCCTTCCATTGTTCGAAGGCGGGCTTCAACTCGAGCTGCCGCACGCGGAGGCGCTCATCGGGAGGCTTGAACAGGATGGGCTTCTCGATGGCGAACAGCTTGCCGATCCGCGCAAGGGCCTCATTGCGGAAGCGGGATTCCGTCAGATAGTGGAACTTGCGTCTCCAATGCGTCATACAAAACTGAAGGAAGACGGGTCCGGCGGGCCGCGCTGGGTCGGCGAGGATGTTGTATGCGGCGTAGCGATCGACCTGGGCGAGGCCGGCGAAGTCCCGCAGCATGGCTTCCGGGATGGCCTTTCCGCGCCCCGGGCCGGACCAGAAGAGCGCCGCGGGCGGCGCCGGCCCGGCGAAGGTGCGGTCGTCGCGCAGCGCGGCCCAGAGGTAGCCGGTCCGGGCCTTTCCGAAGCCCGGTTCGAGGAACTTGACCGTTGTCTCGTCGAGGAACAGCCGGTCGGCGGAGAGGACATGCGCCTTGATGGCGTCATAGAGCGGCTGCAGGATCTCGAAGCCCCGGGCGATCCAGCTGTTGAGGGTGGCATCGCCGATGAGGATGCCGTGGCGGGCAAGCCTTTGCGACAGACGGTAGGAGGGGAAGTGGTCCTGGAACTTTGACGCCATGGTGTGCGCCAGCAAGGCTTCCGTGGGCAGTCCGCGGGGGATCAGCCAGTCCGGTGCCGGTGCCTGCTCCGGTGCGGCGTGGCGGCACCGGGCGCAGCCGAGCACGGGACGCTCGATCACGACCCGAACGTAGCTGGCCGGGACATAATGCACCCGCTCCGCGGCCTCGGTCCGGATCGTCTTGCGCTCGCCGCCGCAGGATGGGCAGGCAGCCTCCTCCGGCTCCAGGCGGCAGGTGATCGTGGGAACGTCCTTGCCGATCTTCCGGCCGCCCGTCGCTCCCCGGGGGCGGCCACGCTTGCGTGGCCGCGGTGCCGCGCGCTCCTCGGGAAGGGGATCCACGGCTTCGCCATTCGCCGCGCCGCCGCCCGCCAGTCCTCCGGTCGGATCATCGTCCCAGATAAAGGCAGGACAATCCAGCTCCACCTCCGACACAACCGTCTCGGCCGAACCCCCCAGGCGCTCCGACGACGAACTGAACAGCATCCCCGCAAACCGACGCGCGGTGCGCACGGCCGTCTGGAATCGCTCCAGCAACTCGTCCAGAGTAGACCTGACCTTCTTCAGTTCCCGGCGCAACTGCGCATTCTCCGACTCCAGCCGCGCCTTGCCGCGATCCGATCGCGCAAGCGCGTCCTGCAGTGCCTCCGTCTCCCCCATCCAGTGTTCGCGGTGCTCCAGCAGCCGTGCGTTCTCCTCCGACGCCAGGCCGGTGAAGCTCCGCCGCTTCCCCGGCGTGGTCTTCCGGCGGCCCCAAACCAGTCACCGTTCCTGCCGCAGCCGCGCCACGGCATCCCGCCGCAGGGGCCGCAGAAAAACCCGCTTGCGCGGAACCGAGAGCCCCGGACGGCCGTTCCGGCTGCGCCCCGTCGTCAGCCCCGCGTCATGCCAGCCCGCCGCCCGGTAACACGTCCCCGCAAACCGCGACACATCGACGAATGTCTCCAGCAAATGGACCGAATGCCCGTAGCGCTCCTCGTAGTCCGCGCCCACCCGACGTGCCACCCGCGCAAGCACATGGCTCGCAAGATGCGGAACCCGAACCGCGTCCAGGATCAGAAAGCGCTGCTGGTTCACCACAAGGCACAGACCCGCCCCGCGCGTCGCGTCACTCCATCCGATCCAGCGGTCCCGCGCCGCGCAGCGCCATGCCGCAGCCCCCGTCAGCGAGCAGCCCACGATCCGGCCCCGACGGTCCCGCGCAAGGTGCCCGATGTTCTCCCCCACCGGCGTCGATAGCCCGAGATAGTGGAACCGCTCCAAAATCGCGTGCAGAAGCTGGCGGTCCGAACCTTCCGCAACCGATACAGAAACGGGCAGGAGCGCCGACAGCGGACCCGAATACGCCTCCGATACCGACCAGTCAACCTCCAGCCCGACACGCGCCGCCGCGCTGTGCCGACGGCTTCCGCGGCCCGGGTACTGCAACGCAGGGAGCCGGATCAGACCTTCTCCCGCAAGCTTGCGAAGCAGCGAACGCGCGGCAATATCCTTCACACGGCCACGGCCGTCCCGCCAGCCCCAGCGCTCGCACAGCGCAACCGAAAGCCGCGAGCGGCCCCACTCCGGGTGCGCCGACAACAGCGCACGGATCTCCGACAACTCCGCAGAGCCGACACAACGGCCTTGTACTATCCGGTCCATGCCGGGCAGCGTAACACAACCGTTTCGTTGAGTCCAGCCCCAGGACCCTGAGTCCAGGGACACGCTCGAAGCAACCCCAAAACCCAATCCAAATCACCAACGGCACACCCACACGAAACGCCCAATATCGTTCAGCAGGGGGTAAAAAAGTCGCTTACGGAGCATCGGCGCATGCCGGCGGCGTACACCCAGTGGGGTTTCTGGCCGGCATCGTGGATGACGCGGAAGCAGTCATTTTCCTGCAGGTGGTGGATGGGCAGCCAGTCGATCCAGTTGCGGCCGGCTACGGAGTTCCGGGCGGAATGGATCCAGGGGTTGCGCCTGGCGCGGTCGGAACTCTCGTCGGCACGGAGGCCGAGTAGCTGGATCACTTGGCCGCGATGGCGGGGTGTTCGCTTGAGGTAGCGTCGAACTTCTCGCTCGATGGGCGATCTCTTGTAGTCGCTGGTGCACCAACGTCTCGATTTGTCCGGGAATTTACCTCTTTCGCGAACGCGATCGAGCAACGTTTTCCCGGATGTGACCGGGGCGAGGACGAGGGGAATGCCGGACGGCAGCGTGTCCTCGATGTGTTCGATGGTGCCTTCCCATTCGACGCGTTTCAGCGGGGCATGGAACGCCACCATTTGCCCGGGGGCGGCGAGCTGCCGGGTCAGGATGGTCATGGCCTGCGAGTCCTTGCCGCCACTGTGGCTGAGGGCCATGAGGGCGCCATCTTCAAGCATTCGGAGCAATTGGTCGTGTTGGTCGGACGGCAGGATGTCGAGGGGTTTTTTCATGGACAATGGGGTGCTGGATGTGCAAGCGCCGATGTTTCCGGGCTGCAGTGATGGTGATGCGGTGTGGAGACAGGAGCCGCGCGGGAAGCAGGATTGCGCGTAGGGGGGACAGGAGGTGCGGTTCTGGAAGAGGATTTCTAGCGCGGGCTTGATGGGGTGGTTTGGCGCGTTCAGTACGAGTGTCGAAGCGTGTTTCTAGCCTTTGATGTTGAGCAACGGATGGAGGACGTGCTGGACGTCGACGAGATCCTTCTGGGAGTCCATCACGAGGTGAATGTCTTTGTACGAGGCTGGCGTTTCATCAAGAATTGAATCGTCCTTGCGGCATTCGACGCTGGCGGTGGCTTCACGATGTTCACGAAGTGTGAACTGCTTCTTGGCTTGGCTTCGTGACATGGCTCGGCCGGCACCGTGGGCGGTGGAGTGGTAGCTGAGCGGGTTACCGCGACCGCGGGCGATGTAGCTGGGTGTTCCCATGGATCCCGGGACGATGACGGGATCGCCCTCGCGGGCGCGAGCGGCGCCCTTGCGGGTTATCCACACGTTGGTGCGAAAGTGGTTCTCGCGGGCAACGTAGTTGTGACGGCAGTCGAAGGCACGCACGGTATCCGGTTCGGACGAGGGGAAGAGGCCGGCGATGGCCTGCAAGGCGAGGCGGGTCATCTCGGCTCGGTTTTCGGCGGCGTAGTTCTGGGCCCAGCTGGCGGCTTCCATGTAGTCGTGGAACTCGCTTGTGCCGTCGGGCAGGAAGGCGAGCTGGGGATCCGGCAGCGATGTTCGGAATTTCTCGCAGAGGTTGCGGGCGCTGCGGACGTAGTGGACGGCGAGTGCCTGGCCGATTCCGCGGCTGCCGGAGTGGATGGTAAGCCAGAGGCAGCCGCTTTCGTCACGGTCGATCTCGATGAAGTGGTTGCCGCCGCCAAGGGTGCCGAATTGGTTGCCGATTATGGTTTCGGGATCATGCTTGCGCTTGGACAGGATGTCGGGCCGTGCATCCACGAAATCAAGCATCTCGAAGCCGGGGCCGGCATTGGGGCGGTGCCAGTAGTGCCGTCCGTTGTCGTGGGTGTGCTTGCCGACGGGAACGGCAGACTGAATGGCTTGGCGAAGGGCAGGAAGAGACGGCATGATCTCTTCGGTCTCGAGTCCGATGAGGGGCGTGGCGGCAATGCCGCAGCCGATGTCGACGCCGACGGCGGAAG
The DNA here is from genome assembly GCA_965222665.1 of Rhodobacterales bacterium. Taxonomy (GTDB): domain Bacteria; phylum Pseudomonadota; class Alphaproteobacteria; order Rhodobacterales; family CAZPXZ01; genus CAZPXZ01. Next base: position 2,030,533 of record CBDCUM010000011.1, on the reverse strand, counting down.
GAATGACAGCGTCGGTGGTAGCGATCACGGAACCGATGGTGGCGCCGTAACCGACATGTGCATCCGGCATCAGGCAGAGGTGGCGCCACGTCACGGGAACGCGGGCCGTACGAAAAGCCTGCTCGATCGTGTTGTGGTCGATGAGTCCGTGGTGGTCCCAGGTGAGAACGGTGGTCTTGTCACGGGTGATGGTTCGGTGCATTGCTTGCATGATGTTGATCCGCAGTCGTTTGTTTGATGGCTGGCAATCCCCGAGATGGCCGTTGGCTGAAGTTGGCTGAAGCCGGGTATTCAAGCAGTCTTGGGGAGTATCTTCTCGAGTTTGACGGAGACATCGTAGTTCCGGGAATGAGGATCGCGAGACAAGGTTATCAGCGCGGATGTGTCATGGGGAACGTGGAAGGAAACGTGGTTGAGGATGGCTTCGCGGAGAATCGTCTCGGTTGCCTGGTCGGGCTCCAGGATTGCACCGGCGGTGAAATCATGCGCTTCAGACCGGAAGTCGGTGAGCTGGGTCTCGTAGGTGCCGGCTTCCGGGTCATCGGACGGAAAGAACAGGCAGGCCTCGAGAAACTCGGTGATCTCACCGAAAGAGGGCTGCTGGTCACGGGTTACCAGGATGGCGCACTGATGAATGCAGGAGTGCTCGAGGTGATCTTCGTCGCAGAGAAGCGCAAGGTTGGTGGGAAGGACAATTCGGCTTTCCGTGAGGCCGGCACGGAAGACGGGGATTGTGAGTTGAATCTCGTGGGGAAATTCGCCCACTGGCCGTTGTTCGAGCGGGATTTCCCCGAGAGGTTCGGTAGGCGTATTGCGAGCCGTCATGCGGAAACGGGGTTTGTCAGGGCTGATTGTCGGGAGTTTGTCGTACCAGGGATAGCCGCGAAGTCCGCCATCGGATTCGAACAGCGGCAGCGAAGTGCGGTTCACTTTCAAGGCATGGGCGAGATGCTGGTCGAGGTACGGGTTTGTCGATGCGACGCGAATCGCATCGGGTGGCAAGTTCTGGAGGACGTTTTCCCGGACATGGCCGTGAAAGTAGATGTCAGCGCGTTTGGGTGTCCAAGGGTAAAGACGGGGAGGTGGAATGTCCATGCGGATGCGCATGTCGGCGGCAAGTTTCCAGGTGGTGTAGTCCGGGTACGTGTCGGGCGTGCGGGCCATGGTCTCGAGGATGATGGCAGCAGCATCGTGGCGGATGCGTTCGAAGGCTTCGTTCCGGACGATCCTGTCACGCGCGGGTAGCGTGAACTGGACTCCGCGGCAGTCGACGATTTCGGCATATACCCCCCAGGATTTGCCTTGGCAGTCCTTCATCACCGGGAGGTCGATATTCAGCGTGAGACCGTGAAAGTTGAGGTTGGGAACGTGTGGGTGTATCGGAACGTTCTCGTTGACGACGGCATAGCGGATCCCATTGCGGAACACGACGGCATGAGCGGATTGAGGCAGGAAGGGTTTCTGTTGGATGGAGAACGTTTCGGAGCGACTGCCCTTCGGGGCGTGCGAGCGCTTGGCGGGGTAGTGGGTCAAGGTGACAGGTAGCGGGTAATGACAAGCTACCTGCTCCAGAGTCTGGATGGCGATCAGGGAGCAATCGAGCATTTGGGACTGGTGCGGGAATTTGACGGTAGTACCGGTGTTTTCGCCGTCGGTGCGCCGACGGAGGACGTGTGCGTCTGTCTTGCCGGTGAAGTGGTCAGGTTCGAGATCGACGCTCCAGGCGCCCGCGGGGGAGACGGTGGACACCGTGCAGCCGCGGCTTGCCAGGGACAGGATGCCCATGCCGGCGGGATCCTCTCCGGTAATGCCTTCGTCGATCCAGTCGCTGTTGCCATAGGAAAGCAGGATGGCGGGATCGGCAATGCCGGAGCCGTTGTCGCATACGCGGATGGATCCCTTGTTGTCCGGGCGGGGGATTACGGTCACGTCAACCTTGGTTGCGCCGGAACGACGGGCGTTCTGCAGCAGTTCGGTGAGAATCGTGCTGAGGCGGCAGTCGAAGAAGCGGGTAACCCGATCGAGTGTCGAATTGCTGATGGTGGCGCGAATGTGGTCCGGGAGGGGAGTGGTTGGAGTCATGGTGACTGTCCTGGTCAGGGCGGTAAACACGGTGTTGGCAGGCAAGCTGCAGCGGTGCAACGTTTAGTGGGTTTGCGGGGACGCGAGGGAGCCGGTCATCTTTTCGTAGAGGTCGGGCCAGAGATCCCAGGCGGACGGAGGCAGTCCTGCGCAACGGTTGAGATGGTCTGCGATGGCGCGAGCGTGATCGGTACTTGGGGCGCTCATGAACACGTATGCCGGGGTGGACATGATGTCGGGGACGAGAAAGTCGAGGCAGGCATTTGCGGGTCCTGCGAGATGCGGGCGGAACAGGATGGGTGGGACACTTGGAGGAGCTACGGTCTTGCGTTGGAGGTCCGGATCCGGTTTGGGCCTGGTGCCATTGTACTCCATGGAACGCAGCGTAACGTAGGCTGTCTGGTGGATGTCGAAACCGATCCGCTCGTTCAGGGACTGCTGGGCGAGATGGGCTTCATCGGCTTTGTGAAACAGGAGGCTGGTGAGAAAGAAGCCGGATATGTCTTCGAGGACCAGGCCCAGGGGATGAACGGAGGGGATTGCGACCCTACGCTGGTCGTCCCGGTTGGGATGAGTGCCGGCAGGAACCGGAGGCGCGGATACGAATGCGAAAAGGCTGGTCGTGTCGGCCGGAGAGGCGATTTCGGGTGCTTTGCGGAGCGGTAAACCGTTGGATTTCTTGGATCGTGTCATGGTCTTTCCAGATAGCTGGGTGTCATGCGGAAGTGTTGGTTTCAGCAATAGGCGGTGTGGAGAGAAGGTGTCATTGCGGCTCGGAGGGGCGGCAGGTTCTTCGGATGGTCCGAAAGAGGCAATCAGCTTTCTGCTGGCGTCTTTCATGCTTTTGCAGGCGGCTGGTAGTTGCCGGGTATTTCGGAGATAGGGAGTGTAACTGCCCGTATTGACGTATTCGTCAAGATGGTCGAGCAGGGAGATGAGAGACAGCACATTGGGGCAGCGAAGGTGATGTATACGCCGGCCAGGACCGAAAGGCTCGGGGTGGTTGGAATTGAGGCGTATTGAAGGAAGCGTATACAACAGGCGCGTGGTCTCGTTGAGCGGAGTGATGCGCACCGGGTAGGGCGGATTTCCGCGGCGGTCCCCGGGGTGTGCCGTAGGCGGGATTTCGTGGATTCATGGGTAGCTTGCGAATTGGCGCTTCGGGATCCGGGTGGAGGCGCCAGAAACCGGGAGGGGATGGGTTGTGCTACGGACAGGCACACTTGGCGGTTGGGTGGCTAGCGCCGCGGGATGGTTGAAACGCCTTCGAGGGTTGCGGCCTGCAGCGCTGTGGGTTGTGCCTCGGATATGCCCAGGTCCCGGAGTACGCGTTCGCGAATACCGCTTTCGCGTTGCACGTCAGGCGTGGCAAGCAGGAGTGTGTGGGGCTTGGCATCGGGAACGGCGTTGAGCAGGAGGACATTCTTGCGCGCGATCTTGAGAATGGTGCGCCACGCGCCGGCGGAAGCACTGCGGGCTGGCGGTGGTTTCCAGGGTGTGCCCCATGGAGTGTTCTCGTTTGGCTGGGGTTTGGTCTTCATGCCCTCGGTGTTGAGAATGTGCTCGCGAGCGTTTTGCTGATGCTGGCGGGCAGCACTGCATAGTTTGGCAGTGCCGCCGTAAGCCATGACGATGAGAGCATGGTGGCAGGCCAAGTCCATGATTTGGGTCCAGGCTTCGATGGACTTGTTGTCGGAAGGAGCGGGATTTGGAAGCATCGTTGTATCCATTGTCCGTTTCGGGGCGTTGACAAGAGGAAGAGGTGCTCCACGTCGATCGTCGGGCGTTACGGGACGTGGAAAGGAAGCAGGAGCCACCAAACATCTGATGCAGCGCACGCACGGGTGCCGAATGTCGGAGGACCATGTTGCTGGTCCGGAACCGGTCGTGCGCGGCCGGGGGTGCAATGCAGCTGCCGGCGATACACAGAAGGTCACCCGGGTCGTCTGCGCCCGACGGACGGCCGGTACCGGGAATTCGGTGGACGGGCACGGGTGGTCGGTGGACTGCGGGCCGGGCAGGAGCCCGGACAATGCGGTGGTTCAGGGAGTAGCTGGAAATAATTGGTGGAGAACGTGCAAACGGGAGAAGAGAAAGAGTGCCGGGAAGAGGGTCATGACTGCCAGGGTGATACCGGCGAACACGGTGGACAAGATCGGCGATTGTGGTCGTAGCGCTGGTCGTTGGGGTACGGGAATATGCAAGGCTGGCAGGACCCGTACGGTCAGGATGAGAAGGAACAGCAACAGGGGCGCCAGATTGATGCACGCAAGGACATAGGCATCCATGACGTAAAGGGCGGCTATTTCGACGATGTCCGGGCGGTCCATGGTTTCGGAAAATTCGAGCGTGGTTCGGGCGCTGTGGATACGTCTGCTGATCGCGTAGACGATGAGAGCGGATAGAGCAAGTCCAGCGGTCACGGCAATTGCGGTGAAAAGGGACAGTCACATTCTCGACGTATGGATGGCGTAAGCGAGAAAGGAGGGCACCAGCAAGGCAAGCACGGTATTCGTCAGTGCATGAAGGAGGGCGAGATTCTCGGTGCTGAGCAGGGTGGAATTGAGGGTGCTGGGCATGGCGTGTCCGTTGGTTGGTCGGCGGCGCGAAGATCACCTGGTTGGCTGGCGGGCTGCTGGCAGCGCAGTTCGCGTTTCACGAACCGGGATTCCCGGGCAACGGGTTTTCCGGGGGACCATTGGGTCCCGGAATATTGCGAGATCGGAAGCGGTGGTCCGGCTGGGCGCGGAAAGCGCCTGTTGTGCGTTGGCAGGCGTTGCCACCGTGCAGGCCGGCTCGGCGGTGGGGTGGAAGGGTTTTGGGTGTTTGATCGTTGGTTTGGGGTCTGCAGGAGTCTGAAACGTGGTGTGAGGTTTCACGCAGCCTCAGCTTGGCGTGGTGCGAGGGGAGAGGGAAGCCTCCCAGAGTTCGGGCCAGCGCAGGAGGCAGGTGTGAATGGTGTCTGAATTCTTTGCGTCGGGGTCGCCACGGAGTGCGAGGAAACGGTCGAATACGTACGCGCGGCCCTTTTCGGAGAGGGGGCTGTCGAGCAGGATATTGCAGACGTGGCAGTGGACGGGTCTGTCCGTTTCCTCGTTGATGTGGAGGGTTTCGGCGCCCGTGCGTTTTGGAACTACGGATTCGGCGCATTCGGGGCAGTAGGGGTACTCCCGGATTTCGCCGTCGGTTTCGATGCGGGTTTCGTGTGGCACGGTGTTTTCCTCTCAAGGGTTTCTGTTGTTGACGGGGAAGTTCGCCGGGAATGCTCCGGAAGGGGTGCGGTGTTGTCATGAGCCGGTTGCAGTGCAGGGGAGTCATGCCTGCAGGAGGTTGGCAGAGACGTCTGCGGCGTATTCCGGAACTGGCGTGAAACGACGATTTCGGGGTTTTCGGAGGGGTTTCGTGAAAGATGCGCGTTAAGGAGACTTAACGCGCATGTTCGAACGAAGTTCGATCGGCGACGGAAATTTGCTGACGGGGATGGGAAAACACCGAATTCGGGTGTTGAAGGGCAGCTGGGGGGCACTGCCGCGTTTGGACGCGGCAGTGCATGGGGGATGGTAGGTTTGGACTAGGTTTGGAAGTGGTTCCAGATATTATCGGCTGAGGTGTCGCCGGCGGCGGCAATACCGACAGTCATGGCATCGGCCGTGAGGCTTATCAGGTTTTCAGTGTTGGTTTCGAAATTGCAGTAATTCTCGCTGAGGTTGATAGCGGAGCTGGATACCAGGTGGATGAGGCTCTGGCGAACCGCTTGCAGCGATTCGGTCACTTTCTGGTGGGGGAGAGGCGCCTCCGAACGACCACGTTGTATGAGTCCGCGTTTGGAAAGGAAGTCCATGTCGTCAACGAGGTTGCGGCATTCCTGCACGGCTTCGTTGATGTTCACGATGATGTTGTTGTGCCCGGGTTGCTTGGCAGTCTCGAGCTTGTGTTGTAGTCGGCTGGTTACCTTGCGAAGGCGGTTGGACGGTTTGTCCGATCCCCAAGGGTAGGTGGTTTGCTTTTTGGGCATTAGCAGGTGCTCCAAATTTAACGAGAATGGTATTGTTGGGAGACGTTACAGGGATCAAGACTGATTCACAAGCGATTCGGAATGCGGGGAACGTCGCTGATCTTCGGGCAGTAGCGGATTGTAGCCGGAAGGATTGGCAGGCAGCGAGAGATGGCGAGGGGTTGCTGCCGCAGAGGATGTGCTGAGGGATCGAAGAGCGAAGTCTTCGTGTCTTGGGTAGTGCTGTGTCAGCTCGCCCTAGTAGGTCCGGTTTCGGGTTCTGGGGTTGGCATAGAACTTGGTTTCGGTCTGCACGACGCCGTTTTCCAGGAAGCTGTTGAGGTCGCTCCCGGTATAGTAGATGCCGGAACCGAAACGGGTGAATTTCGGACCGGCGCCAGTGTATCTCCAATGGGCAAAGGTGCTGATTGTAGCAAGAATGCGAAGGTCTTCGTGATAGGCGCGGTACAGTTGTTTGGGTTCGAAGGGAAGCGGAGGTTCGTAACCGGCGGGGGCCGGAGCTATGAAGCAGTGGTTCAACTCCCAGCCGCGGTAGAGAATACGTCTTCCGAGGTCGACATAGGGTGGGCCGATGCCCTGGTGGCGCCAGTGCGCCATCGTGCTGGGCGCGGCAATGCTCAACAGTGCGGGATCGTTGGTTCGATACAGCCGGGAGGGTTCGAATAGTTCGAGTGTTAGCGGTGCAAGCATGAGGTTGTCGACATCCCATGAGCTAGATGTTGGATACGTTAGAAAGCAATATATGGGTGTCAGGTCGCGGACGCAACGGTCTTGAGATGGGTTGCGGCTGGGACGGAACTGTTGGTCGGTAGGTCCGTCTTGGGTGTGGATAGGGGATTTATCAAGAATGATCGTTGGCTATAAAGTTGTACAGACCTACGATTCTTCAAGCAGTCGCCCTCGAATGAAGTGTTGTATTTGGGTTAGAAGGGGATCATGGGTTGGATGTGTTGGAATTCGATTCGCTGTGCGTTCGCAAGCCAGGATATGTATTGGGGGAACCAACAAGAAATTCGCGCAGCAGATGTCTTGAAGGAAAGAATCAGATGGCTTGGGAGGGTGGATCCTCGTCTTTGGGAGCGGTACTCAGATTCATGAGGGTTGCGATGTCGTTTCCAATGTGTTGGCGCGCATGTCTTACCGGGGATCCGATGTGGCGGATGTAACGATCGGCAGTGTCCGGACTTCGGTGTCCGAGGATGTCTCGGAGTATGTGCGTTTGCAATCCGGTTGCGGCAGCGCGGGTGATATAGGTGCGACGGATATCGTGGATGCAGACTTGGTCGATGTTGGCCTCTGTAACACATCGGCGGAAGAATGTCAGTACATACCTGTATCTGAGGTGGGTTCGTCCAAGCGAAAAGACCCATTCGTTGTATGAACCGAGATCCTGAAGTAGCTGTGTTGCAGATGAAGGGAGATCATGCCATCTTCTTCCAGACTTTGAATCTGGCAGTAGAAGGCGACCTGTATCCAGGTTCACGTGTTCCCAGCGCATGGAGAGAATTTCGCCAATTCGAAGGCCGGTCAAGCAAGCGATACGTAATGCTGCCACTGGCGCGGGGTATACCGTTTCGTACTCTGCGAGTTTTGCGGACAAGAGCTGCATTTCCTGGTCGGTAAACGTTCGGTCGCGGGGAAATTCCCGTAGTGCGGAGATGGAGTAACAGGGGTTGGTGCCCTGTGGAATCAGTTCCCATTCGGTGCACAGGTTGAAGAACGTGTTTGTGAAACGCAACGTCCTGTTGCGGAGCGGAAGGGGTTGGTCTGCGAGCATTCGCTCGATGTGGGCGCGTCGGATTGCTGCGATCGGCAGGTGTCCCAGCGCCGGGAGCAGATATTTTCTGTAAAGGTATTGGTAACCAGTTACGGTACTGGCTTTCATTTGCTTTTGGCGAATGCGCTTGGGAACATATTCCTGGAAATAGAGTGTGCCGACGTCCTGCAGCGTAGTGGATTCGCGGTATGTCTTGCGGCGATGGAGTATGTCTGGTTCCATCATACGGATTGAAGCCAGTTCCTGGCTGGCGAGATGGCGTGCTTGGGCGAGTGATATCTCGGTGGCTGGGGCCAGCTTGGCAAGCCGTTTCGGCGCGGAACGGCCGCCGCCTAGAGAGCGATAGGAAAGCACGAAGCACTTGTACCCGGAAGGGGACACACGCAACCCAAGACCCTTGATGTTCTGGTCCCAGAGTATGTATCTCCTGTCTTTTGGCTTTGCTTTGCGGATGATGGTTTGCGAGAGCATGGAAATGCAACGTTGTGATTATTGGTATTGTGCTGGTTTCCAGGTTGGGTGAGGTCACCCCCCGGTCACCACCAGGACAGCATATAGGCAGGAATGCAGGAAAACAAGCGGATTTGAAATTTACTGTAACCTGTTGTGAAACCGAACAGTAAAGCTTCTATACAGGATTGACGGCGTATTATGAATTAGTATCAACTTGGTCCTGGGAGGACCAGGTCTCCGCGGGGCCGGAGGGCACGGAATGGGATGGTGTCCGGAACTATCAGGCACGGAACATGATGCGCGAAATGCGGCAGGGGGACCGTGCCTTTTTTTACCATTCTGTGGGCGAAAAACGCATTGTCGGAGTTGTGGAAGTGTGTGCCGAGTCGCATCCCGATTCCACTGATTCATCCGGGAAATGGGAGTGCGTCGACGTCCGTGCTGTGGCCGCAATGCCCTGTCCCGTAAGTCTTTCCTCAGTTCGCGCCGAGCCGGTGCTGGCGGAGATGATCCTGGTTCGGAATTCGCGGCTGTCCGTTCAGCCGGTCACGGAGGATGAGTGGAAGATCATCTGCGGGATGGGCGTTTTTTCGGACTGAATCCACGGAATCTGGCAGAATTCTGGCAGGGCTGCCGCGATCGGACGCGTTGGAGTTGCATTTGAAAAGATAATAGATAAAGTGTTTTACATTTGTTCCACATCGCGCCAAGGGCACGGAATCAGGACTTCCGCTTGCACCGGAATGCGGACTTCACCTCGCCTGACCGTTTTGATCGCGGACCTGGCGATCTGCATTTCCGGAAGCGGTTGAAGATCGGTCGCTGGACCATGCGGAAACAACGCCCGGTTGTCGGTCGGTTTCGGCCCTTGTGCATCGGTTGATGTCCGACGGCGCATTCGCGGATACGGAGAGTTCAGGAGGATCCTGCCAGTGCCGCGGTCTGCCCATTGGACACATTTCCTGCTTGACTCGCTAAATCGGTCATGTTAACGTTGGGGTATGGACGATCATGTTTCGATCCCATGTGCGCTTTCCTCGGCCGAGGGTTTGAAGAAGCTGTCGGGGATTCTGGCGCAGCCGGATGCTTCGCGGGCGGAGATTGGTCGCAGGGTCTGCGGTGCGTTCGGTTTTGTTGACCTTCGCGGGCGGCCCCAGGTCACGAGTTGCCTTTGCGCGCTTCGCCGCCTTGAGCGTGCGGGCAAGATAGTTCTTCCTGCGCCGCGCCGTGGCGGCGGTCGCGGGAGCGTTGCCCGCCGGGAGGAGGCGGTTCCCGAGCCTACGGGTCTTCCGGCCTGTGCGGGTGCGATCGAGGGTCTTGAGCTTGTCCGGGTTGAGGGACCGGAGCTTCGGCTGGTTTTCAACGAGCTGATGGCATCGGAACACCCGCGCAGCGCGCGGCTTCACGTGGGCCGTCAGCTGCGTTACCTTGTCGGCTCGTCGCATGGCTGGCTCGGCGGCCTTCTGTTTGCCCCTGCGACGCGTGTCCTGGCGGCGCGGGATGCCTGGCTTGGTTGGGATGACGCAAGCCGTGAGCGGCATCTTGAGGAGATGATCGGCCTGGCGCGTTTCCTGATCCGTCCGTCGGTTTCGGTCCGTTACCTTGCATCGCGGGTTCTGGGCATGGCGGCGCGGCGCGTGGTCGAGGACTTCGCGGCGGTTTACGGCATCCGTCCGCTTCTGGCCGAGACGTTTGTCGCGCCGGAGTACCGGGGCAGCTGCTTCCTTGCGGCCGGCTGGCGCTGTGTTGGCCACACTTCCGGCCGCCGCCTTCGTGGCGGTGGTGCGGAAGCGGCGAAACGCATTCTGGTCCTGCCGCTGGCGGCGGACTGGGACGCGTGCCTGGAAGCACGGCGTGTGCTGCTGCCCGGGGACGGCCTTGACAGCGCGAGCTGGGCGGAGAACGAATTCGGTGCGGCGCCGCTTGGCGACGCCCGCCTGACGCAACGCCTGGTGCGGAGCGCGGAGATCCAGGCACGGGCGCCGACGAAGACGTTTTTTGCGGCGGCGGCTGGTTGCGAGGCGACCGTGAAGGGGTACTACAGGATGATCGAGCACCCGGACTACGCGGCGGTGTCGGCGGCCACCATCGTGGCCGGCCATCGCGAGCGCACGCTGCGGCGGATGCAGGGCCATGCGCTGTCCCTCCTGGTCCAGGACGGCACGGACTTGAACTTCGCGACCCGCAACGGCTGCGAAGGCCTCGGGACGATCGGCCGCAACAGGGGGTCTTCGGGGACGCTGGGCCTGCACCTGCACACGACCTTCGCGGTGAGCGGCGACGGGGTTCCCCTGGGCGTGGTCAATCTCGAGTTCGACGCGCCGCACGGCACCCCCGAACCGGACCGGCCGGTCGAGGAGCGCAAGACCGGGCGGTGGCTGCGCGGCCTGCGTCACAGCGTTGCGGCGGTGAAGGAACTCGACGGGGTGAAGGCAGTCGCGGTGACAGACCGCGAAGGGGACGTGTTCGACATGTTCCACGAACACCGTGCGGCGGGCTGTCGCCGCCTGGCCCTCCTGGTGCGGGCGAAGCACGACCGCAGCCTTGGGCGCGGCCGGCCAAAACTGTTCGAGCGGGTGCGCGCGGCCTGTCACTACCGCACAGTTGACGCAGAGATCATTGGCGAGTTTCGCGGAGCATTCCGGCCCTTCTCATCCGTTGGAGTGCGGCAGTGTCTTGCATGAGGTATGTCATTCCTGTCCAGAGTTTTGCGGTACCGGGCATTGGCTGTCGTTTGGATGGGATGAAGCCGACATATCGACCGAGATCGATGGCGAAGGTTCGGAGGTCGGGGATATAGTCGGGCGGGGCCCGGCAGCGGATCACGCGGTAGTCGTACAGGCCCAGATAGAGCATGAAGATTTCGTCTCGGGACATGATCTCGTCGGCGGGCCTGTCAGGGGTTTCCCTGGCGGCGCGATCCAGATCGAACACGCGCCACGCGGTGATGGCGTCGAACGCGAGGCACTTGCGCAAGTCCTCGGCATCGTCGAGGCGGCGGTCCTCGATGCGGGTTCCGGTCTTGAGGACGCGGAAGAACTCTTCGATGGACCAGCGCGTTTCGTACCACTGGCGGATGCGGTCGGCCCATTCGGGCGTGGCCTCGCCTTCGGAGCAAAGCAGCAGCCAGCGGAGTGGCTGGCGAGCGCCGGACGGCGGGTTGCGCTCGGCAACGAGCACGGCGGTCATGGGCAGCGTGTGCGGCGACTTGCCTTCGGGCGCGATGAGTTCGACGCGAGCGATGCGCAACGCCAGCACGGCCTTGCGCTTCTTGCGTGCCGCCCTGCCGCCCCGCGCGGAAATCTCGATGCTGCGCGATGCGCAGGGCGGGAGAGTGTCCATGTGCTTGCCGAGGTCCACCTTTTTGCCGTCCACCAGCACCTTGCGCTGTTTCGAGCGGCAGGCGCGCACCAGCAGGCCGGCGGCGGCGGGATCCTCGGCCTGGCGGGCGTACAGACCCCAGATGTCTCCCTCGCGGTCGGCGACGGAAATGACGCGGGTGTTCGAGCAGGCGTGTCCCACCGCCGCCGCCTGCTCCAGCGAGCGCAGCCAGCGGGCGCTCTCGGGCTCCTGCGCCACGCCCGGTTCCCGGGCGGCCTTGGCTTCGACGCTTTCGCGGAAGTCGCCCTCAAGCGCGCAAACGCCAAGCGGGCGCCCGCCCTGTGCCACCGCCAGCGTCGTATGCACGGGAACCCCCACGGTGCCCTTGCCGCCGCCGCCCAGCGCCGCCAGCCCGCTGGTCGCGTCGCGAAGGTTGTCGTAGTTCACCATGGTGGTGTCCTGCACCATCAGCACCACACCCGCATGCCGGCAGCGCTCCACCGTTGTCTCGCGATGCCCCTCGAGGATGTCGTCCACAGCCACCCTTTCGTTCGAAAGCAGGCGGTACGCAGCCTCCTGCGATGCACGGTCCGGAAAGATCTCCGGAAGCGGCGTTCCCGGACGCTTCTCCCAACACCGCCCCATCTCCTCGATCCGGCGCCGCACCCGCCCGTCGGGATGGGTGCCCCGGCCGAACTCGCGCTCCGCCCAATCGGCGTCGGCGCCAAGATGCAGCGATCCCATCCGCCCCGCAACCCGCTCCGGCTCCTCACACAGTGCTTCCCGCCAGCCCGCCTGCAGCGACTTCATCCACACCCGGCGCACCGGCCCCGCCCCGCGCCGGCCCGGCGGGCGTCCCGATGTCGCGCCAGCATCCTCCCAGCCCGCCGCTCGGTACGAGGTCCCGGCATGCTCGGGGCCGACATAGCTGTACGCCAGCACCGGCCGATCACCATGCCGTGCCTCCCAGTCGTCCGCAACCCGACCTGTCGCCTGCGCCAGCACATGCGAGGCAAGGTCCGCAACCCGCACCGAAGGCAGAAGCAGGAAGCGGTGGTTGTTCACCATCCGCCCCAACCCCGCGCAACGGGCTCGCGCACTCCAGCCGATATACCGGTCCCGCGCCTTCTGGTGCCAGCTCGCCGCGCAGAAGCCGATCCCACCCAAACACCCGAACCGAGACGATATCACCAGATAATTCAACGCTTTGCCGGGATGCCGCGGAACCCCCTCCGGATGGTGCGACGCCATCATCGAACGGAAGCGCCGCGAACCCTCGCGACCCTCGGCCGGTTCCAGCGACACCGTTCCCAGAGCCGATAGCGTCGTCTCCACATGCAGGTCTGGATGCGACGGCAATGCATCCCCCGCTGGCGGCGGCGCTGCCGCCGCCGGAAGCTTCAACCCCAGTTGCGACGCCAGCCTCGGCAGGATCTTCCGCGCCGACGAAACGCACGGCTCGCCCCGCGCGTTGCGCCAGTTCGCGCGAGCGCACAACTCGCTCGCAAGCGCGCTCCGGCTCGCGCCTCCCTCAAGGACCGCGCACTCAAACCACGAAAGAGTTTCCGCGCAAAACTGTCGCAAGCCAATCTGCATGCATCATGTGTGCCACACAACACAGCCCGTGTCAACAGTGTGATAGTGACAGGCGCGCGGCCCCGGAGGCCGGACAGTTCACCATGACGGTGGACCGGCAGTCGGCACGCAATTCGGCGAGCGGACAGAAGGCCTTCGCCGGGCGGACCCGGCGCAAGGCCAGGGTGAGCCTGCGCTGGCTGGAACTGGCGGTCCCGCCGCCGGCAGACGAGAAGGCGCGCTTCGGGCCGGAACCGCTGCCGCTGAGCGCGGTTCATGTCCGGGAAGTGGATGTTCCCAATGACGGATCGGAGCCGGTTTCCTGGATCCTGCTCACGACACTGCCGGTCACCGGCCTGCACCAGGCTCGCGAAGTGGTCCGGCTCTACGGCCTGAGGTGGCGGATCGAGGATTGGCACCGGATCCTGAAATCGGGATGCAAGGTGGAGACGATCGCTCATCGAACCGGCATGCGCATCGAACGGGCGGTGGCAATCAACGCGGTGATCGCCTGGCGCATCGCCACCCTCACCCACCTGGCCCGAACCGAACCGGAGCTTCCGGCCACAACCGCATTCACCGAGATCGAACTGGCACTGCTGACGGACTTCTCGAGCGTCCGCAAGCTGCCGTCCCCCAAGAACCTCGGACAGGCATTCCGCCTCGTGGCGACGATGGGCGGCTACCTGAACCGCAAGAACGATGGACCGCCCGGCGCAGAGATCGCCTGGAACGGCCAGGCCGCGCTGTCGTTCACCGCGTGGATGCTCGGGCACAGTATCGATGCCGGGGAAACCAGCGAAGTGAGGAAACACATTAGCTAGCTAGACAGCACTTATGGGTAATGGATAGGCCGCGGTTGCCGGGGCCGTCACAAGACCGCCCCGCGTTCTGTCGTCCGTCCGGCAGTGCCGCGCCGCCGTATTCGTCGATACACCATCGGCGCCCCGAGCGGCACACCGGATGCTTCCCCGGGGCGTGCACGTGAGTTCAACGCTTCCCAAGCCGGGGCTTCGGCAACCGGAAAGAAGCAGGGATGACCGGGCATTGAATCCATTGCAGTCGGGGCGGACCGGCCAGTGCCGCGCGACAGGCCAGGCAACGATGTCATTCTCTGCGCGGCGATTCCGGCGAGCCACGACCGGACCGGACGCGCTGGGGCTGCAACGGCGAACGCTGGTCGGCGCTTTCCGGGTCAGCGCGGTCCGGAGTGCTTCCCGAAGATCCGGGACCGCTTGCTGCCTCGGAGATTGAGCCAATTGCCGAAGCAGGCGAGGCAGGCGCCTGCAGCCACCCATCCATCAAGGACCTCCCCGTACAACGCGGCGCCCATGGCAGCGATGAGGGGTAAGCGCAGGAAGTCCATGGGTGCGACCAGACTCGCCTCCGCGAGGCGGAGCGCCCTGGCAAGGCAGAAATGTGCAGTGAATCCAGCTACCGAGGTCACGGCGAGCCATGGAACGCTCGCGGCGGTGACGGGGGTCCAGTCGGTTGCGGCGCACGCGATTCCGAGAGGGAGCTGCAGAAGTGCCATGTAGAACAGGAACACCATTGTCGGCATGCCGCTGATGACGTGCCGGGTCGAAACGAGCGACACCGCGAAGCCGATGGCTGCAAGGAGGACGATCAGGGATGCTGGATTGTACATGCCCGAGCCGGGCCGAAGGATCACCAGGGTTGCCGCGAGGCCAATGGCTATCGCTGCGGCGCGGAGGCCGTTGAGGCGTTCGCCGAGAAAGATGAGGGCAAGAATGGCCGTCCAGATCGGCATGGTGAATTCGATGGCGAAGACTTCAGCCAACGGCAGGAGTGTGACGCCCAGGAACCAGCAATAGGTTGCGCCGAAATGCGCAATGTTGCGAATGAGGAGTGCACCGAACGCCGCTCGCGACACCTGGATGCTGCCGAAGCCCGACCAGGCGATGATTCCGCCTGTCAATGCGAGGCCAACGAAGCCGCGCACCATCAGGATGACGGCGACCGACACGGAGCCGCCGAGCTCCCGTCCCGCGACAGCCATGGCCGAGAAGGAGAGCAGCGACCCGGAGATCCAGAGGGCGGCGCGGTAATGCGGGTGCATGGGCGGACGGGGCGTTCAGGGTTGGACGCGCCGCCCGGCGCGGAGCTCGGGCACCAGGAGGAACAAGGCCGGCGGAAGGAGTATGAAGCAGATCCCCCAGGCGATGGTCCACTGATAGCCGCCGCTGATGTCGTGCAGCAAGCCTCCCATCGTGGAGCCGAGCACGCCGCCGAGGCTTCCGAGCGCGTACATCGCCCCAATAACCGTGCCAAGACCCTTTCCGGCTCCAAATATGGATGCGGCGGTTGCTGCCAGCACCGGGCCGCGCGCGCCGAAAGTTGGCCCGAAAGTAAATGCGAATGCCCATGCGAGCCACGCGTTTCCGTTTGCGATCAACTGCAGAAGCAGGAGCATTCCGGCAACGCTGAGCGCGTAGCTGAACAGGATGGCGCCCAGCCGGTGCACACGGTCGACGACCCATCCGAAGCCGATCATCCCTGCCGCTCCGGCAGCGCCCGCAGCGCCGAATGCGCTGGCCGCCATGATATCCGGCAGCCCGGACTCGATGAAAATGGCGACCGTCTGCGGATGGATGGAGAACATGGCCGCAGCGGTCAGGAAATGCACGCCGGCCAGCCCGAGAAACGCGCGGCTCTTGAGCGCCCGGAAATGGGAGAGCGGACCTGCGGCGGTTGTCAGCCCGTTCCGGAGGTCCGCGCGGCCCTCGGCCAATGCCTTCCACGGAAGGCGGGCTATCGCAATCGGCGCCAGCAGGAGCAATCCCGCGAGCGCCAGATACGCGTTTTGCCACCCGAATGCGTCGATCAGAATCTGTACCGACGGCGCCGTTGCCAGGACGCCCAGTCCGGCCCCGGCCCAAACGGCCCCGAGGCGGGTGTTCAGCCGCGCGTGGTACCAGCGGGAGACCAGCGCCGTGCATGGAACGGGGCCGAGGGCGGCAACCCCGATTCCGCCAAGCAGACCGATGCAAGCCTGGAATTGCCAGATGGCTTCCGAGCGGGAGGCCAGCGCCATTCCGGCGGCGAGGCACAGCAGCCCCATCGAGAACGTGCGCTGCGGGCCCCAGCGGTCAAAGAAATGGCCGATCGGTATTGACGCCATGGCGCCAGTAAACTGCATGACACCGTACACCGACGCGGCTTCCACCCGCGCCCAGTCGAACCCGCGCGATAGTTCCGGCAGGAACACGACATAGGATTCGCCTGCGCCGCGCCCGATGGCAGAGAGACCGAGGCAGACCCCGAAGGCAAGCGCGCCGACGCTGTTGGGACGCACGTCAGTACAGTGGTCTTGCGCGGTGGTTACGCGTTGCAGCGCGAGCCGCGCATTGGCGGACCCCATCGTGACCCTTGCAGCGCGTCCCCACAGCCGACTATCGGATAGCCGGCGACCAGGTTCGGGCGCGAGGCTGGAATTTGCGCCGTGGGCGGAACCGGTCCGAGCCTGCTCACGAGCGCGCTCCGAACACCGCAGTGCCTACCCGCACATGTGTCGCTCCGAACGCGATTGCAGCCTCGAAGTCGGCGCTCATGCCCATGCTGAGGGAATCGAGGCCGTTTCGCCGTGCGAGCTTTTCCAGCAGCGCGAAATGCATGGCCGGCTCCTCTTCAATGGGTGGAATCGCCATCAGCCCCTCGATCGGCAATTCCAGCTCTTCTCGGCAACTGCGGACAAAGGAGTCAACCTCTTGCGGCAGAACGCCGGATTTCTGCGGCTCCTCGCCGGTGTTGACCTGAATGTGGATCCTGGGGATCCGTCCGATTTCGAGGGCGAGATCCGCGAGTCGCCGGGCGAGTCGCGGCCGGTCCAGCGACTGAATCACGTCGAACAGGGCAATTGCCGTCCGGGCCTTGTTCGACTGGAGCGGGCCAACGAGATGCAGCTCAAGATCCGGGACGCGTTCCCGGATCGTCGGCCATCGGCCTTCCGCCTCCTGCACGCGGTTCTCTCCGAACACCCGGTGCCCCGCGGCGAGCACGGCTTCGATTCGCTCCTTGGGCTGCTTCTTGGACACCGCAACCAGCGAAACCGATCCTCCGGGGCGGTTCGCGGCCGCTTCGGCTCGTGCAATCCGGTTCAGCACATCTTTCAGACCTTCGCCGCCGCGTATCATTCGTCGAGTTCTCCTGGCTGAATGGGATGCCACCGGATCGCGCCGCCGCAGGTTCTGCAAACCATATTGCGCTTTCGTCGGATCCGCTGTGCGCGGGCGCATCCGTTCGGGCAGCGTCCCTCCCATCTCGCTCTGCTGAAGTCGAGATCGTGCGTAACCCGGCCGCTGCATCCGATCGAGGCCGCGACCGCCCGCCAGGCGGCGTCATGTCCATGCCGGGCGCCAACCAGCGCGTGTGCGATCTCGTGCAGGATGGTGTCTTCCACCTCGGTATCCGACGCTGAAATGGCGTATCCGAGCGAAAGCTGAATCGTGCGCTGCCGAAAGTTGCACGCGCCGCCGCGCCTCTGCGCCATGTCCCACGTGAATTGCCACCCATCAAGACCGTGCCGTTGCATCAGCGCGACGGCGCGGAGCGCCAACCGCCTGGATCTCCGGACACGATGTCGGCAAGCCTCGTCGGAAGCCGCATCCGCCGGCCTGAGCCCCGCCCAGCCAACCCGCCAGGTTTCTCGGAGATCGTTCGGTCCTCTGATCTGCACGTCAGCAGACTTCGGGTGGCACGCCACGACGAAGCCGTCGACCCAGTCCCCACCCTTTCGGAACCGGACCCGGTCCATCGGGCGAAAGTGCGCGTGCACTGGCAGCGTCTCCGGGTGCCCTGTTGCGATTCGCATCATGCTTGCCCGCTAGGTTGCCGCGCGGAGGAAGTGTACCCCATGGACGGCCGCGGGAGCGACAGGAGCGGGGCGTCTCTCTGTACGCCGGCCCGGAACGACACCTCGGTGCTGCTACCGGAGCACTTGTTGTAGAATTGCGCGGACTTGGAACCGAGGGAAGCGGGCAGCCATGGCGGCTGCGGCGACCGGCTGGAAGACTATTCCAGCGGACATCCGTCGGGTCGCGCAGGAGGACAACTGCCATGGCGGTGGCGATTCGGAGAATTCATGCTGGCGACGAGGCGCAATGGCGAAGCCTTTGGGCGAAGTATTTGGCTTACTACGAGACCAGTGTATCGGAATCCGTGTTTTGCGAGACGTACCGTAGGCTTCTCTCGGAAGACCCGGGGGAGTTTCGGGGACTGGTGGCTCAGAGCGAGGATGGCAGCCTCGTCGGGATCGTGCATTATCTCTCCCATCGCCATTGCTGGCGCATCGAAAACGTCACCTACCTGCAGGATCTCTTTGTCGATCCAGCCGTCCGCGGAGGCGGTGTGGGTCGGGCTCTGATGGAAGCAGTCTACGATGCTGCCGACGCTGCGGGCGCTCCTTCGGTCTACTGGTTGACGGAAGAGTTCAACAGTCCCGCTCGCAAGCTCTACAACCAGGTAGGCAAGGCGACGCCATTCATCAAGTACAGTCGATAGGGAGCCATTCGGCACGCGGTACCGCAATCGGGCAAATGCGCCGCGTCCCCTGCGGGGAGAGTGCGTCTGTAGCGGCCGACAGATACACGGATCTTGGCGCCTCGCCGGCTTCGGCCCGGAAAACGTAGTGAGCCGCAGACCTGCCAGCACTATCGAAAGCATCAGCGATCGGCAGGAGATCGGGGCGCGAATATTCGGTGCTGGACGACTGGCGCAGGGTCCTGAACAGCGTCCGCTCCACCACGCTGTGTGGACTTGCACGGGTCACTTCCGTTCCATCGCGCATTTGGGGCCTCACGATCGGGTCTCCTGTCGCAGCCGACATGTGCGCCCTCCTCGATTAGGCAGGTCCGGTCGGCCCGGACTCATGGAAGCGAATCGGCCAATCGTCCGCCATTCGATGGCGAGCGATGGAGCGTGATTCGGAGACTCGGTGCCGGGAGGTTCTCCGGCGTGCACAGAATCGAACCGCGGAAGGGACGATCGTGTTGTGCTGTCGCGCAATGAGCGTGTTCGCGGTTCGTTTCGTGCGTGTTCGCGCTTCCTTCAGGTCTTGTGCCGAGCATGTTCTCCGCCGCCAAAGGGCCGACATTTTCGATAGCGGTTGCAATAAGTTGCGTTTCCTATCCGGAGGCGCAACGCTCGCTTGAGGCACTTGTCCCATGCACTGGGCAACATCCCGGCGCGAAGCAGTTCGAGGCGTCATGCAAGCGAGTCCGATTTTGCATCCGGAGAGAATCCGCGAACTCATTGCTACGCCGCATGACGCGCTTTTCCGTGCACTGATCAGCAACGCAGCGCGTGCGGACGCCCTCATCCGCGAGAACTTTCCGGGACCACTCATGCACCATCTGAACGGTGGTCCTGCACGACCCGGATTTGTCGGCCAAGTCGATCCTCTCCTGCGGCAATCCTACCCCGACGGTGTGTTCGAGTTCGGCGGATCTCCCGGCGAGCCGGGAGCGGTGGTAATCCTCGAGCACTTACATACGGTACGCCGCGATGTTGTTCGTAGGCTGGCCGAGTATACGCTTGGCGTTCAGAGGCACTGGATTCAACAAGGCGCTGAGCCGATGGTCGTGCCCATGTTGGTGACAGCGGATTCTCGTCATGGACGGGAGACGTGGCTACGAGGCTGGGACGAATTCGGCCCGTTGCTCATGTGGAGAGACCCGATAGGGATCGCTGGTCACTGGCTCGGGATCGGGGAACTCCCTTATACCGCGCTGTCGAGCACGCCGGTGGTGCTCGGCGTTCTCGGCGCGTTTCAATGCGCCCGCGTTGAGCCGGCGCCAGTGAACACGCTGGTAAAGGTGTTCCGGGACCTGGCCGTGCTTCCCCGAAGCAGCGCGCTGTGGGGGGTGACATATGTGTACGGGCTTCTTATGTTCGAATTGGAGCTCGCCGACTACCATGCTCTGATTCGGGAGACGGATCCGAGGGAGAGGGAGGCGGAAATGGCGACCATGTTTCAGCAACAGATGGCGGAACGTGACCAGTTGCGCCGGGAGGAGGGCCGGGAGGAGGGCCGCGCAGAGGGCCGCGCAGAGGGTCGGGCTGACTTGCTCCTCCGGCTGGCCGGTCGGCGCTTCGGTCCGGTTTCGACGGATGCGGAAGCGCGCATTCGAACGGCGCCTGCGTCCAACGTGGACCCATGGGTTGACGCCATTTTCGACGCGCGGAGTCTGGACGACCTGTTCGACAGGGGGCGCTCGAGCTGAGTGAGTTTCAGCATCCAGCTCGCTTTTTGTCCTGTTGTCGGTGCACCTTGGCGAATGCGGTGCGGCTTCTGTCTCCTCCGCTTGAGAAATTGCGATGGCTGCAGGATCATCCTCCAGGCGGCCTCCGGGCAGCCGCGTGGGACTTCATCCGATGCGTTGAACCGGAGCTGTGTTCGGATGGTATTGCGCCGCCGCCTTGGTCAATCGCCCTCCTTGCGCCCGACTCGGGAGGATGCAGCGCCGAATCCCGGCAATGTCCCTGGTTCCATCGCGTCCGAGAGGTCGGAGCGGTAGTCTCGGAAGTCCCGGGCCTTGTTTTCCGCCAATGGCGGATGGAACCGGTGGTTTCCCAATTCCAGGCGTTGATCGGCACAGGACCTTGGCACCGTGATGCACGCGGAGGTCGTGGCTGTCGAAGACTGCCCGTAGGTGCGAGCTGGCCCGCTAAGCCGACGAACTCTCCAGAAGGAATTTCCGGGAAACACGTGCTGGACTGTACGCCACGCGACTGGATTCCGAGCTTCCTTCGCACTCACGTTGGCCAGTGGCGGGTTTGTCCGATGATCGGAACCTGCCCGGGTGGCCAGCAATGTGCCCGGATACCTACCGCCTCACGGCTCGCCAGATCGTGCCAGTTCCGGCTCTGTGCCGACGTCTCGGCCTCTGTCCCTTCGCGGACTCCCCGACGGCTCGGGATATAACCGCCTCGCCCAAGACGGCACGCGCCGAAGTCCGGTCGCAGGAGCGACTTGGCTTGTCGTCGACTTGCAGCCGGTCGGACCGGTGTCCCGTCGCCTGCATGCAGATGGTCGCTGGCGGGAGGAACGCGCGAGCCGGTGCGTCAGAATTATTGACAGGCTGGCCCGGGCTCCGTCGGGACCAGGCCGGTCGCCTGATGCTATCCCATTCGCAAGCCCGGATGGGCGGATTGCGTCGCGCTTCCCGACATCGGGGCTTCGATCTCTGCGCTCCGTGCACCGCCAGTCGAACGTTGGGCGCAAGGGGAGTCGTCGGCAACCATCTGGCTTGACGGAGTCCATCCGAAGGCCACATGGCAGCTGTCTCGCTGCCATGACCGAAGTGAAGAAAGGCCTTATCAAGCCACTTCCGGGGATTTACCTGCTCCCACGGCACGACATGGTGCCTCCCGGCTTCGCCGATGTTCCCGGCTGCATGGCTCGTTCCGACGGGCCGCAATAAAAAACCTATGTATAACCTACATAAATTGATAAGAGTAAATTATAACAAATAGAGATAAACAGTATTGGATTTTATTTTACTGGGGGCCACATCATTAATTGCGCAACTGGATCGGTACCCTTTCCCGCTTGTCGGGGCCGGTGTCCGGTCTGGATCTCCAGCCACCCGAACCGGCCGGCTGGGGGAGCAGCCAATAGCGGGTCCTGAAGGGCCGCCGAACAAGGCAGTGCGGAGGAGTGGAGGCGGGGATGGTCAGAAGGACAGCAATCGGCGCCAGTCTTGGACTCGGCGCGCAGGTTGTGCGCCTTCTTCAGGTTTTGCGCAGGGGATCGCCGCCAGCAGGCGGACCGATGGCCCTGGCGCGTCGTCCGGCCGGCACTCGGCTGGCAAACATCTTGGGGTAAATGATGGCAATCACTCTGCGACAGTTGGGCTACTTTCGGGCACTCGTCAAGCATGGCTCCTTCAGCCGTGCAGCCGAGAGCATCTATGTTTCGCAACCTGCTCTGTCTCTGCAGATCCGCCGGCTTGAGGTCCTCCTCGGCGGCGTCCTTGTTGAACGCGACAATCGGGGAATCATCCTCACCCAATTCGGCCGCGAAGTGCATCAGCAAGCGCTGCGTGTGCTGGATGAGGCTCTGTTCCTGGAAGCGATGGGAAAGCGCTTCCAGGACGGTGCGGTGCGGGTCACGGTCGGGATTGTTTCAACGATCGCGCCGTATCTGCTTCCAGGAATTCTGGAACGGTTGCGCGATTCGCAGTCGCGTGTCCAAATCGATGTGATGGAGGCTCCGGGCCAGGAACTGGTTTCCGCTCTCCTCGCGGGCCGCGTCGATGCGGCAATCCTCTCCATTCCTCTGGGATTGATGGAGCTTCCCGAGCGTGAACTCTTTGAGGATCGGTTCCTGCTCGCGGGCCGTGCCGAGCGGCTGGCCGCCGTGCGCGGCGCATGCGGCGGCAAGCTGAGGCCAACGGACTTGTCCCGGGCCGACATCGGGCCGCTCATCACGCTCGGGTCCGGCCATTGCCTGGCCGATCAGGTTCTCGGCGCCTGTGCGATGTGGCGGTTGGAAGAAGTTCGCCGGGGAGCCGAATCCCTTTCAACGCTGGCACGGCTGGTAGCGAGCGGCGCAGGGTTGACTCTGGTGCCCGAGACCGCAGCGCTCAGCGAGCAAAGGGCTTGCCCGGAGCTTCACTTCCTTCGGTTCTCTGACCCGGAGCCGTCTCGTCAGATCGGTCTTGCCCACCGTGTCGCATCCCACGGGCAGCGCTGGATCGACATCTTGCATGAGGCCGCGAAGGATGCAGGCGAGGCGCTCTTGAAGGAGGCGGAGGCAGCGGTCTCGTAATGACAGGCTGTTTGCCGGGCGTCGAGTGAACGGCGTCCGGCGAGCCTTCGGAGCAGGCCCCACTTTGATCGGTGCAATTCGCCGCACGGCTGCACCCCCGGCAACCCGCGCAACCATCTCACGCTTCCGCTCGGGAGACGACTCTGAAGCTGGCCTTGCTCTCCCCGGAGTAGTTGACCATCCGGCCCGAGGGAAAGCGGCAAGTGGTTCCGGGTCTGACGCGATTTCGGGATTTGCCGAATTGACAAGAGTCGCATGAGAGGGTTTTATTAACTTTCTGGTTACCGGTAGTGGGCCCGCTCGGAGCTCGGCCGTTTTTCCAGCCTTTTGAGCAATCGAGACTTTACCCAGAGCCGGACGACGGGCCGGCCAATTCAGGAGGAAGCCATGAAAGCAACAATCCGACTGTTGTCGGGACTTGCCCTGGCCGTAGGGGTCGCGGGCACCGCGGCGGCGCAAAACCCGACCATGGGCATTGTGGTGAAAATCGGCGGAATTCCATGGTTCAACGCCATGGAGGATGGAATCAAGGAACGGGCGGCAGAGATTGGCATGGATGCCGAGATGATCGGCCCGACCTCTGCGGATCCGGCCCTGCAGGTGCGGGCCATCGAGGACCTGATCGCCAGGGGTGTCGACGTGATCGGCGTCGTTCCCAACGACGAGACGGCTCTGGAGCCGGTCCTGAAGAAGGCAATGGAGGCCGGAATCAAGGTCGTCGCCCATGAGGGTCCAGGCCTGATGAACGTGGACTGGAACTTCGAGCTTGCCTCGGCCGACGGATTCGGCGAAGCGCATGCGAAGCTGCTTGCCGAAAAGATTGGCGGTCCCGGGGAGTTCGCCGTCTATGTCGGTTCGCTGACTGTGCCCCTCCACAACGCGTGGGCCGACGCTGCCATCGCGTGGATGGCGGAGAATCATCCGGAGATCAAGCTGATCGGTGAGCGCTACGGCGTTGCCGAGAGCGTAGACGACAGCCGTTCGACGGCACTCGACCTGATTGCCGCGAATCCCGGCCTCAAGGGCTTCCTGGCGTTCGGGAGCCAAGGCCCGATCGGTGCTGGCCGCGCCGTGGAGGAGCGTCGCAAGACCGGAGAAATCCACGTCCTCGGCCCGTTCTCTCCTGGGCAGGGAAGGCAGTTGCTGAAGGACGGCGTGATTTCCGGCGGCTACATGTGGAATCCGGCTGAAGCGGGGCGCGTCTTCGTGACCATGGGCAAGATGCTGGTCGACGGCGTCGAGATTGCCGATGGCACCGAAATCGAAGGACTTGGCGTTGTCAGCCCGGACTTCGAGACGCGCAACATCATCACCGACAATCTCCTGGAAATCAACGTCAGCACCGTTGACGAACTGGCTGACAAGGGACTCTGATCCCGGCAATATGTCTGCGGGCGCAGAGAAACTCTGCGCCCGCAGGTCCGGCGCGCGGGCGTACGATTCCCGCGGTACGCCGGTCTTGGCCGAGGCCGCTGACGGGGCAGCCCGATGAGCCAGGCGTCTGCGGACGGGCGCCATGCGTTGCACTTGCGCAACGTTTCGAAGGTCTTTGGAGGGGTGCGTGCGCTTGATGCGGTTTCGTTTTCCGTGCGCGAGGGAGAGGTGCATTGCCTTGCCGGGGAGAACGGTTGCGGCAAGAGCACCCTGATCAAGATCGTGACCGGCGTCTACACGCCGGATCCGGGCGCCGAAATCGAGATATTCGGCGAAATCCAGCACAGCATCCTTCCCGCCCAGGCCCGCTCGATGGGTATCGCGGTGATCTGGCAGGACCTGGCCTTGTTTCCCCATATGAGCGTCGCCGAAAACATCTGCTTCGACGGCATGGTCGGCATCCTCCCGAGACCTGTCGCCATGGGATCGATGAATTCCCAGGCGGCAGAGGTGCTCCGCAGGCTGGACGTCAAACTGGACCTGAACGCCCGGCTCAACACGCTTCCCATCGCGGAGCGCCAGATCGTGGCAATCGCACGTGCCCTCATGGGGTCGGCGCGTCTGATCTGCATGGATGAGCCCACCTCCTCGCTGACCCAGAGCGAAACAGGCCGTCTGCTCGCGATTGTGCGGACGCTGTCCGCGCAGGGCGTCGCTGTCGTGTTCGTGAGTCATCGCTTGGCCGAGGTGCTGGCGGTTTCGTCGCGGGTCACCGTCTTGCGTGACGGGAAGCTGGTCGGTGTCTATCCCACCGAAGGCATGACCCAGACTCGGCTTGGCGAATTGATGACCGGCGCATCGCTCCAGCAGAAAGTCAGCGCGCGGGAGCGCCCGTGCGCCGAACCGGTTCTCTCGGTCGAGGGAGTGACACGGCAAGGCGAATTCCACGACATTTCCTTCACCATTCGCAAGGGCGAAGTCGTGGGTTTGACCGGCCTGATCGGCGCTGGACGGACAGAGTTGGCCCATGCCCTGATCGGCATGGTGCGCCCGGATTCGGGAACGGTGCGGCTGAATGGCCAACCAATAACGCCGAAGTCCATCCGCGATGCCATTCGGGCCGGAATTGCCTACGTGTCGGAGGATCGGCTGGCACTCGGCCTGATACAGCCGCAATCCATATCCGATAACACGGCAATTTCCGTTCTCGAGCGGCTGCTGGGTTGGTTTGGCTTCCTGTCTGCGGCCAGGAAACGGGACCTGGTCTCGAGATGGGTTGAGAATCTCGCGATCAAGATCGGCCTTCCGGATGATCCGGTATCGACCCTGTCGGGCGGCAACCAGCAACGCGTCGTCCTGGCCAAGTGGCTTGCAACCGAGCCGCTATTGTTGATTCTCGACAGTCCCACCGTTGGCGTGGATATCGGAGCCCGAGCCGGTCTGTTCCGAATCGTGCAGCAACTGGCGGATAAGGGACTCGCAATCCTCCTGATTTCCGACGAAGTGGCGGAAGTCCTGTTCAACAGCGATCGAGTCCTGCACATGGCGGACGGGCGGATCGTCGGAGAGTTCGACCCACGCGAGACCGGCGTCAAGCAGTTGGAGGCGCAGATCTATGCGTAACTACCTGCGCGCGAATCCCGTGGAGACGCGGCTTGCGGCCGTTCTCATTGCGGTGTTCATAGGGCTCTCGGTTGGTTCGGAACACTTCCTGACGCTAGGCAATCTGACCTCGCTGGCGAACAACAATGCAGTCAACCTCATCTGGGCGGTCGGCCTTCTGGTCGTGCTGATCGCCGGCGGGATCGACATTTCGTTCGCGGTCGGCGCCTCCGTCGTCCAATATGTGGCCGTTTACTGCCTGAGTGCGCTCGGCGGCGGAAATTGGGTCATCGGCTTCCTTGTTTGCGGGAGCGTAGGCGTCAGTTTGGGGCTCCTGAACGCGTGGCTCATTCACGGCTTCCGCATCATCTCCATCGTCGTGACCATCGCGACCTTCAACGCATTCTTCGGCTTGCTGATGTTCTTCAGCAGCGGACGCTTCATCTACGACCTGCCTGGCTGGTGGGTCAAGCGGATATTCATTTTCGAGCACCAGTCGGCGAGCGGGACCTGGTCCGAGTTGAACCTTGCAGTTGCCGTCATGGCTGGCTGTGTCGTGGCAACCTGGCTGTTGATCCGGCACACGAATATCGGCCGCCAGCTCTACGCATTCGGAGACAATCCGGAGGGCGCCCGCCGCGCCGGGGTCAATATCGCTCTCATGCAGGCGATCGCTTTCGGATGGATGGGGCTGATGGCCGGGATCGGGGGCCTGATGCAGGTGAACATCGTCAAGGAGGTCGTGCCCAATGCCCTGTACGGGCGGGAGCTGGAGGTCCTGGCCTCAGTGGTTCTCGGAGGCGCGCGTCTCGGAGGCGGGAGGGGTTCGGTTCTCGGCTGCGTGCTGGGCGTGATGTTTGTTGCTGTGACGCAGAACGGGCTGAACCTCCTCGGCGTTTCGCCCTTTGCGTTCCAGATGATCATCGGTGCGGCGATCCTGATCGCGATCTCCACATCCAACCTGCAATTCGATTTCAAGTCCGCCTGGCGGAGGCGGGAGGCGAGATGACCGCGCTCATCTCGCGAATCAACCGGCGGCTCGGTCCCGAGACCCTTCCCCTTGTCGCATTCCTCCTGTTCCTGGTGGTTGCATTCGGATCCGCAACGCCGCGATTCCTGACCAACGCAAACTTCGGGTCCATTGCCTTCCAGCTTCCGGTCCTCGGCCTCCTGACCCTCGCCATGCTGGTTCCCATTCTCGCGGGCGGCTTGAATCTGGCCATCATCTCTACGGCGAACATGTCCGGCTTGACGCTGGCCTGGATCCTGATCGAGATGGGAGGCCCCGAGGCCGGATTCGGTGCGCTTGCGCTCGGAATTTCCGCAGCCCTTCTTGTCGGCGCGACCGCCGGGCTGGCCATGGGCCTTGTGATCGCCTACACCGGTGCGCATCCCATCCTGGTCTCGCTGGCGATGATGATTTTCCTGCGCGGATTGGGCGAGTTTCTGACCCGTGGCGGTGACATTTCGGGATTCCCGGATGCCATGAATGTCATCGGACACGGCATTCTTCTCGGCATTCCCGTGCCATTGCTGATCTTCCTGGGCGCCGTTCTGCTCTGGCACGTCATGCTCAAGCACACGCGGCACGGTTTTTCCGTCTACATGGTCGGCTCCAACATCCGGGCAGCGGAATACTCGGGATTGAACACCAAGCGAACCCTGACGCTGATTTACACGATCTCCGGGGCGATCTGCGCTGTGGCGGGCATCCTGATGGCGGCCCGGTTCAACTCCGTGCGGGTCGGGCACGGGGAGGCGCTCCTGCTGGTAACCGTTCTTGCCTGCTTTCTCGGCGGAGTCGACCCTTTCGGAGGGTTCGGCCGCATGCTCCCCGTCGCCCTCGCGCTGATCACGCTGCAGGTGCTTTCGTCGGGGCTCAATCTTCTCGGCGCCAACCAGCACCTCGCGACAGCGGTCTGGGGGCTGTTCCTCATTGTCGTCATGGTGCTGCGCTGGGTCTCGGGCCAGCTTCCCCTTTTCTTCGGAGGAAAGGTGCGGGAGTAGTCCAGGTATTCGGCATTCTTGATCTGCCCGCTGCGCAGCGTGTGCGGGTCAAATGAGGACCGGCAGCAAAGGTGCGGTCCGGGCGGCGGGTATTTCGCGTGCGTGCCGATCGCCGGTGCCGCCGGGCGGCGGCCCAGCGGCGCGCAGTTGCTGGAAAGGAAAGTGAGATGAAGGGATTTGGCGTCCACGCCAGCATGTGGACCATGAGCTGGGATCGCGACGGAGCGGAGCGATCCGTCCAGGCGGCGGTGCAGTACGGGCTGGAGTTTGTGGAGATCCCCCTGCTGAATCCCCCCGCGGTCGATGCGCCGCATACGCGCGGCCTCCTGGAGAGACACGGGATCCGCGCCATTTGCTCGCTTGGACTGCCCGAGCAGGCGTGGGCGTCGAAGCATCCGGAGGCGGCGATCGAGTTCCTGCTTGGTGCGCTGGAGAAGACCCGGGAGATTGGCGCGGACGCCCTCTCCGGAGTCACCTACGGCGGAATCGGCGAGCGGTCCGGGCATCCTCCGACCGGAGCCGAGATTTCGAATGTCGCACGGGCCCTCGAGGCCACGGCCCGGCGGGCGCGGGAGTTGAACCTGCAATTCGGGATCGAGCCCGTGAACCGTTACGAGAACCACCTGCTCAATACAGGATGGCAGGCTGTCGAGATGATCGAGCGGGTCGGAGCAGACAACATGTTCATTCATCTTGACACCTATCACATGAATATCGAGGAGAAGGGCGCTGCCAACGGGATCCTGGATGCCCGGGACCACCTCAAATACATCCATCTCTCGGAGAGCGATCGCGGTACTCCCGGGGAGGGGTGTTGCGATTGGGATGAGGTTTTTGCGGCGTTGGCCGCGATCCGGTTCGATGGCGGCATGGCGATGGAGAGCTTCATCAACATGCCGCCGGAGATCGCCTACGGTCTTTCGGTCTGGCGGCCTGTCGCCGAAAGCCATGCGGAGGTCATGGACAGGGGCCTGCCGTTCCTGCGGAACAAGGCACGCCAGTACCGGCTGATCTGAAGGCGAACCATTCCCCGGTGCGTGGCACTCCGGGCTGCCGCCGACCGAGAGCGCCATTTGTGCGCGCCGGCAGAAAGCCCAAGTGACAAATCCGGTTTCGCCGAAACTCCCGGTTCTTTTGCTGTGGTGCCGCCATTTAGGATCGGCATGGGGACTGTTGGCCGCGCGCCGACATTCGGTCCGTCTCGGGACTGGCGCAGGGTTGCGTGCGGATGGGCGCGCACTGCTCTTGGAACTGGCGTGATGGAATGCCTGGGCCGCCAGAGACAGGTCCGATTGGGAATTGAGCAAATTCCGAATTGGACGAGAAACCATTCCGATTCGGACGAGACTGAATTCCGAATCGGACGGCGATATATTCCGAATTGGACGCGACTATCTTGGAACTGGGCAACAAGGTATGAATGAAAAGCCAAATGCCCCGCACCACCATGTGGCTCGTCATGCCGAACCGGGAATTCGCGAGGCCCTCACGGACAGCAGGATTGTTGCCATCGTCGGGCCGCGCCAGTCCGGCAAGACGACGCTTGCCCGCCGCATCGCAAGAGGCACCGGCTTTCCATTCCTGACTCTGGACGACAACCAGTCGCTGTATTTCGCCCGGGAAGATCCCTCGGGTTTCCTGCGCGGCCAGCGAATTGCGGTGATCGACGAGGTTCAGCGTGCTCCGGGCTTGATTCTTGCGTTGAAGAAGGCCGTCGACGAAGATACTCGTCCGGGTCGCTACCTGATCACCGGTTCCGTGGACCTGTTTCGAGGCGCGATCTCGCCGGATTCCCTTGCTGGCCGGGTTGAGACCATCCGGCTTCTGCCGTTTTCGCAATCCGAGATCGAGGGAACCGGCCGTCCACGCTTCCTGGACAAGGCCTTCTCGGCTAGCTTCCCAAGCCAACTGGTCACGGGCCGAAGCAGCGATCTGGTGGAACGCGCGGTTTGCGGCGGGTTTCCGGAAGCGCTTTCGCGCCCGGTTTCTTCGCGGCGGATCCGCTGGTTTCTGGCCTATGTCGAGGCCCTGGCCCTGCGCGATGCATCCGAAATTGCGACCATTCGGGACACTGGCCGGATGCGCCGTTTGATTGACCACGCAGCGGCAGCGGGTGGCCAGCTACTGAATTCGTCCCGTCTCGGCGCAAACCTCGGTGTCGACAGCAAGTCCGTTGACCGTTGGGTCACGCTCCTGGAGCACATGTTCCTCGTTTGCCGCGTTCCGGCATGGCATCGCAACGAATTGAAGCGCCTGGTCAGGGCGCCGAGACTCCATTTCCTCGATTCCGGCCTGCTCGCCGCGCTTCTGCGGGTGGATGCGCGGAGTGTCGCTCGAGAACGGACGCGGCTGGGTCCGTTGTTGGAGTGCTTTGTTTTTGGGGAACTCCTCAAGCAGACAGCCTTGGACGAGGATGTCACGGCCATCAGCCATTACCGTGACAAGGATCAGGTGGAGGTTGACTTCGTCCTTGAACGCCATGGGGGCAGAGTTGTCGGCGTCGAGGTGAAGGCGTCCGCGTCCGTGGCTCCCGGCGATTTCCGCGGACTCTCACGCTTGCGGGCAGCCGCGGGAGCTGGATTTGCCTGCGGCATCGTGCTGCATGATGGCGACCGCGTTCAGCAATTGGCCGATGGCATGTTTGCCATGCCCCTCCGGATGCTGTGGGAGGCTTGACGCGCAGGGAGGCAGCATCCCTGTGGCGTCGAGCCGCGTTCAACTCCGCATTCGCGTTCCTACCGGATCGTAGTGAGACGCAGTCTGCACACGGGCTGCGTATCGCTTCCCGAGGATCTCGATTTTGAACCGCTCGCTGGTCGAGGCTATTCCCGACGGCACATATCCCATTGCCATCGATCGCCGTATGTAGGTGCAGATTCCGGAATCGTTGCATGTAGGGGGCGGATCCGCCGGATGAGACGTAGCCGACCGCTTTGCCATCGCTCAGGATCGCCTCGTCATTTGACACGTCGATCGGCTCGCCGTCGATCTCGGGCGAGTCGACGACCAGTGGCACGAGGCGCTTCGTCGGTCCCGCCTTGCGCTCCGCCTCCGCAGACGCCTTGCCGATGAATTCCTTGTCGCATTGGATGAACGCGTCGAGTCCGCTCTCGGCTGCCATGAAGTCCGGTCGGTAATCGAGCGTCCAGGCGCCCGGGCGTTTTCGAGCCGCAGCGACATCAGCGCGTGCGCTCCGAACCACCGCAGCCCGAGATCGGCGCCCGCCGCCTCGATGGCTTCGGCCAGCGCGATCTGGAATTGCGGTGCCACATGGATTTCGTAGCCCAATTCTCCCGAAAAGCTGATCCGGGCAACAATCGCCGGGGCGCCGCCCACAAAGCTGTGGCGGACGTCTCGGAATAGGAATGCACGAGCGGACACGTCGTCCCGCGTGATGCGGGAAAGCCGCTCGCGTGAGTTCGAGCCCGAAATCGCAATGCCATGCAGTTCATCGGAGCGGCTTCGATAGCGCATGCCGGAGTCGAGGCGTTGCTCAAACCAGCGCCGGTGCGCCTCCTGCATTGCGCCAGAGCCGAACAGGATGAATCGGCTCTCCGAAAGGCAGGCGACGGACATGTCGCCATAGAGCTTTCCCTTCGCCGTCAGCATGGGCCTAAGGGCGATGCGGCCGGGCTTCGGCATGCGCCTGGCCAGCACGTGGTCGAGGAAATCGCGGGCGCCGCGGCCAATGAATTCATGCTTTGCGAAATTGGTGATTTCGATGCAGTCCACCGCTTCCCGCACGGCTTTCAGCTCGCGCGCCCCATAGGCATGGGACCGGGAACGGCAGAAGGAGGGATCCTCATGCGCGTCCTCCGGCCCGTCTGCGAACCACTGCGCGTGCTCGAGCCCGAAGCTCTGATCCATGACTGCGCCCTTCGCCAGGAGGCGGCCGAGGAGCGTGGTGGTTTTCTGCCGCTGCCCCTTCGCGAGGGTCTCGTTCGGGTACGTCATCACGAAGCGGCGTTCGTGGTTCTCGGACGACTTGACCGTTCCCCACTCCGGCGTTGCGAATTCACCGAAACGGGCGACGTCCATGGCCCGGACGTCGATCGACGGCTCGCCTTCGGTCATCCTTCGCGGATCGCCAGGCAGCAATCCGCCGTCTTCTCCGGGCGTATCTCGCCGCCACCCCGGCAGCTGAAACATTCGGTGAACGGAATTTCCGTTCGGACCGCCCCGCCGGGCAGGCGGTGTAGGGGTTCGCCGCGCGCTTTCCCGCGCAGGTCACGGAGTCCGATCTCGATTGCGCCGAACGCCTTGACGGCCGAACTGTGGTCCGTGTTCTGGACGATCCGCGAGCGCGGCACGCAGCGCGATTCGCAGCCGGTAATGTCGAGGGGATCGGCTCCGACAATTGCCTCCCCCAATCGCTCGATGTGTGAAGGATATTGACGGACGGCGCTTCGCCGAGAACTTCGTCGGTCTCGATTTCGATGAAGATCCTTTACATTCCGGGATCGTGCTCCTGGGGCCACAACATCGGCTTCTCCCGCGGGATGTTGAACGGAGTAGCTCTCGGAGGCTCGCGATCTTCATTCGGATCTTGCGGCGGCGGCAATGGAGCCGAGAGAGATTCGGCGGGTTTCCGCCAAGCGTTCCTGTTCGAATCTACGCGCTTCCGGCTCGTTCCCCGCGGAAACACGAGGCCACGAGCCGGTCTGGCCGGCCACGGGCGCGAATGGCCCTCGGCAGGCATCGCGGTGCGCATCTCCAACGGATCCGCGGTCCCGTCGAACACGGATTCCAGCGGTCGTCAGGCCTCGAGGCGCTTCCCGTCCGATTGGTCGAAGAGGCGGATCATGTGTGGATCCGGGGCAATTCGCACCGGTGTATCCGGTGCCGCCTGGAGTTCCTTGCCAGCCTTGATCACGACATGGGTCCCGCCGATCCGGCAGGTTACGATCGTCTCGTTACCAGGCATTTCTGTCGAATAGACCGAAGCGGCAAATGATTCCCTCTCTTCCCGTGTGATGCGGGCGTCTTCGGGACGGAAGCCGAGCACGACGCCTTGCCGGGAGGGGCGTCCTGGCGTCGGAAGGTTTCCGTGCGAGGATCGGAACATCCCGTCTTCGATGGCGCCATCGATGAAGTTCATGGGTGGCGATCCGACGAAACCCGCAACAAACAGGTTCGCTGGATTCTCGTAGATTTCCTTTGGCGGGCCGACCTGCTGGAGGACACCGGCATTCATCACGGCAACCCGGTGCGCCAGGGTCATCGCCTCGACCTGGTCATGGGTGACGTAGATGGTGGTTGTTCCCAGGTCGTGCTGAAGCCGTTTGAGCTCCGCGCGCATTTGCCCTCGCAGCTTGGCGTCCAGGTTGGATAGCGGTTCATCCATCAGGAACAGGCTCGGCGTGCGCACCATGGCGCGGGCAAGGGCGACGCGCTGACGCTGTCCGCCCGAAAGTTGCCGCGGATATCGTTCGAGCAGTGCTCCGAGGCCCACCTTTTCCGCAACTTCCGCGATGCGCTGTTCCTTCTTCTCCTTCTCGATGCGCCGCAGCCGGAGCGGGTAGCCGATGTTTCCGGCCACGGTCATGTGCGGATAGAGCGCATAGGACTGGAATACCATTGCGACATCCCTGTATTTCGGAAGCACCTGTGTAACATCGCGGCTGCCGATGCGGATGGTTCCGGAGTCTGCAGCTTCCGGGCCGGCCAGGATGCGCAACGCGGTCGTCTTGCCGCATCCCGACGGGCCGAGCAGCACCAGGAACTCGCCCTCCTCGACTTCGAGGTCCAGGCCCCGCACGACGTCCGTCTCGCCGAAAGACTTGCAGATTCCCTTCAGTGACACCCGCATGAGCAAGATCTCCTTCTGGACCGTCAGCCCTTGACCGCGCCAACCAGCAGTCCGCGCGCGATGTGCTTCTGAAGCAGGAAGGCCAGCAGAATCACGGGAACGATCATGATCACGATCAGAACGGACATGTACCACCACTGCGGACCCCGGGTCGTGTTCTGCGCAGTCACCAGGATGGGCATGGTCTGCGCATCCGCCGTGGAGAGGAAGAGTGCGATCAAATACTCGTTCCAGGAAAGGATGAACACCAGGAGGGACGTCGCAACCGGCCCCGCACGCGCCAGTGGAAGAACGATGGTCCAGAGGATCTCGAATTTGGATGCGCCGTCGATCTCCGCCGATTCTTCGAGGTCGAGCGGGATGCCGGCGAAGAAGTCGCGCATCAGCCATACGACGATGGGAAGATTGATGACCGCGTAGGTGAGGATCATGGCGAGATGCGTGTCGAGGAGTCCGAGCCGCTGGAACATGATGTAGACCGGAAGGACGACGACGACGGGTGGCAGAATCCGGTTCGAGAGAATCCAGAACAGGATGTCATTGTTGCCGACCGAACGGCGGAAACGCCGTCCGAGTCCGGCAGCAAACAGAAAATATGCGGCCAATCCTCCAGCGGCGGACAGCTGCCACATGACTCCGGCAGCGGTCGCCAGAATCGTTCCGGCCAGCGCGGCCACGAAGCCTGCGACCAGGCCGAGCTTGACCCGGTAGCGGATCCGCGTGAGGGCGTATGCGGCCATCGCGCCCACCGCCATGGAGAGCAGCGTGCTGAGACTCGCGATGATGACCGAATTCAGATAGGGGCGGAAGGTGTCATTGGCGACATCCACGAAGATATAGCGCCAGGCATGCACCGAAGGCGCGAAGTCGACGAACGGCAGGTAGACGGGACCATCGTTGACATGGATCGGCAGCTTGAAGGATGTGACCACCACCCAGTAGAGCGGGAACAGCACGACGAATGACCAGAGCAGCAGCCCCGTATACACCACGAAGCGCGTCGCCGGCGCCATGGAGGCGAGGTTTCGCGGCTCGAAGAGCCGTCGCCAGGTGCTCGCCGGAGGAGCGGTGTCCGTCATTTGGCGGCGACCTCATGGGCGCGCGTCCTTTGCGCGACAAAGTTGAAGAACGAGACGCAGCAGACAACCGCGACAAACAACAGCATGTAGCCGATCGCCGCGGATTGACCCAGTTGTTGCGAGCGCCAGGCGATGAATGCATGGAGGGTCATGGACTCCGTGGCAATTCCGGGTCCGCCATTCGTCAGCAGGTTTGGCAGGTCGATGATCTTGAAGGCCTCGATCAGCCGAATCAGGATGACCGTGGCCGCCACCGGGGCAATCGTCGGCCAGGTGACATCCCGGAAGATCTCCCATCCACCCGCGCCGTCAATTGCGGCGGCCTCGACCTGCTCCCGCGGCTGGCTCTCGATGGCGGCCAGCAGCACGATGAACATGAACGGGACCCATTGCCAGGTTTCTCCAATCGTGACCACCCAGCGCGCGGACCATGCATCCGCTGCCCAGGAATACTCGCCGACGCCGAGTGCCTGCCAGATGGGTGCGAAAGGTCCCTTCGACATGTCCGCGACCATGCGGAAGGTGTAACCGATTCCCACAGGGGTCACCATGAGCGGCAGGAAGAAGATCAGCCGGAAGAACGTACGGCCGCGTATGCGCTGGCTGCAGAGCCATGCAAGTCCCAGGCCGATCAGGAATTGCGCCGATACCCCTGCAACCACGTAGAAGAGCGTGGTGATCAGGGTACCCGGTCCGCTCCGTGTCCCTGCCACGGAGAGCGCGATCCAGAGAAGGCCGAGGAGAACGGTGATTGTGACGGTGCGTCCGGCGAATCCGTGCAGAGTTCTGCCTGGGCCCCCGAGGTAGCGCCAGAACCACCGTGCAAGAAGTGCCACGGCAGCCAGGAAGATGACCCAGTCCAGGATGGAAAGGGATCCGAAGGTGCCCAGGAAGTGGTACTGCTCCGAGCCGAACAGTAGCTTCGTGAAATTTCGAAGGCCCACGAAACGGATGTTGTAGCCGCCCGCCTCCAGGCGGAAGCGGGACACCGCCAGCCAGGCGGAGATGATCAGCGGGAACAGGGAAAAGGCCAGCAGCAGCAGCACCGCCGGCAGGACCATCACGAGGGGTGCCCGGCGTTCAAGCCATTCGCCGCGCGAACTCACTTCGGGCTCCTGGGCCGCGGCTGGATGGACAGGCCCGGCCCTCCGGGGCCGGGCCCTTGCGCGGGTTAGTTGGCGCCGATCGATCCACGGTAGGCTTCGAGTTGCGACTCGACGCCATTGTCCTCGTTCAGTTCGTTCCAGGCTTCTTCGACGGTGGCCATCATCGTGGCCGCGTCGATTTCGCCGGCGGCGAACCGGGACAGGGCCGTGTCCAGCGCGACAGCCTGATAGGCGTGGTTCTGCGGAATGCGCAGATCGAGCGCCATGTTCGGGCTGTTCAGGCTTGCCTTGATCGCTCCAAGATAGGACTCGGCGGCCGCTTCACTCATGCCCGCCTCAAGCCACGGACCGAGGTTCTCGAACTGGGAAACGCGGTAAGGATTGAAGCCGGTTGCGCCGATCGTAACATCCACATTCGACTGGGCAGGCTGGGACAGATACGAGAAATATTCGTAGGCAGCGCGCTGAACCTTCTCGTCGGCGGCGACATTGATGGCACCGGACCAGCCGCCGAAGGCGGCGAAGGGCGCCCGGTTCACGCCATTGATGGCATAGGGGCATCGCTCTTCGTCGCAATCAACCAGTTCGCCGGTGTCCCGATCGAGAACGCTCCTGGAGCCGGGAAGCATGATCGCGCCGACCTTGTCGATCACCTTGGAGTTGACCGGGTCGATCGCGAGTGTGCCGATGTCACCCCAGTCCAGCGTCAGGGCGCAGCGTCCGGAGGTGAACAGTCCGCGCGTGTCGCCGACATCGAGGTTGAGCTCGTCCGGCGGGCCGAATTCGGTTGTCGCTGCGTAGATTTCCAGCGCGGCCGCGAAGGCGTCGTTGTTGATGAGCGGCTTCATGTCGCGCGGATCGAAGAACGCACCTTCGGCGGTTCCCCTGGCCTGCAGGTAACCGGAAGCGACCGATGAGATCATCCAGTAGGACTGGGCGTTCCGCTTCTTGGCGATGCAGGATCCGAAGTCGGGATCGCCGTCGCCGTTCAGGTCCATGCCATGCGAGGCCTTGGCGAAAGCGACGTAATCGTCCCATGTCTCAGGCTCTGACAGGCCGAGCTGTTCAGCAACGTCGGTCCGGTAGTAGACCATCTGGAAGTCGCCATCGACGGTGAGGAGGTAGGTCCTGCCGGCGAAGCGCTGCGAAATGTCGTTGAAGAACGGGGCGATGTCGTCCACCTGCAGGTTGGCGTCCGCCTCTACCCAGTCTGTCAGGTCGAGAAGGAAGCCGGGTGTGATGAAATCGACGGCCCATTGCGGTGCGAAGACGGCCGCGTCGATGGAGTTCGTGCCGGCAGCCCAGTCCGCGGTCAACTTGGGATATATGTCCGCGAAGGGCACGGTGATCACGTTGATGTCCGCGCCGGTGAGTTCCTTGAACTCCGGCGCCCGGCGCTGCATCGGGCCGGAAATGGTGGGCCCGGTAATGGTCAGGATGTTGACGCTAACACCGTCAAATTCCCCCGAGGAAGCGGATGGGGGTAGCGCGAGGGCCAGTGCGGCAATGGCAGCAGCGCCAGCCAGCACGGCCCGAAACCGGTTTCACACGGTCTATCCTCCGTATTGCGTGATTTGGTACCCATCAATACGCGAGTTGGGCGGTTGGAGCGGACCGACGGATTGATTGTCTTGTTTGAGCCAGGCCGCACAATGACGATCCTGCCGCCGCATCCTGTCCGGCGTTGGCGAGGGCAAGCCGTCCGCCCTGTGCCGAGGGTGCATGACGTGCTTTACACGCAATGAGCGGCATGCGCAATGCCGGGTCGCAGGACGCGTTTCGACCCTCCCGTGCCGAACGTCTGTTCATGGCAAATGGACGGCCTCGATGCAACCGAGGTCATCGTTTGATGGCTTGTTGACCCGGTTGCTTACAGGGCGGATCGCCATCACTCCTGGACGAAGGCGGTCCAGCGAAACCGGTTCCGCGCGGAGCCAGGCGCCGAATTCCTCGGGCGGGAGAATGACGGGCATGCGGTGGTGGACTTTCGCCAGGTTCTCATTCGCTGCCATGGTCAGAATTGTGAATGTCTCGAGGGCATCCCCGGGCTCCAGGTGGGAAAGCGACTTCGGGGCGGCAGCGTCCCGCACGACCCAGCGCTCCCAGAGACCGGCCAGCGCAATCAGCCCGCCATCCTCGGGCTCGATCAGCCATGCCTGGCGCTCCGGTCCGCGTTGGGTCCATTCGTAGAAGCCGTCCGCCGGCACCAGGCAGTGCTTCGAACGGTAGGCGGCACGGAACGACGGCTTGGACTGCGCGGTTTCCGACCGCGCGTTGATCAGCTTGTAGCCGATCCGGGCGTCCTTCGCCCAGGCGGGTACGAGACCCCAGCGAAGCATGGAGAGACTGGGGCCATCCGGGTCGGAGCGGACCACGGCGGCTTCCTGGCTCGGGGCCAGGTTGTATCGGGGTGCGAGGTTCTGCGGCGGACCCGAGAGATCCATGAAATCCCGGACTTCCTGCCAGGTGAAGCGCTGGGTGAAACGGCCGCACATGTAACACACGGTAGCGCAAGCTTCCGATGTGGGCCAGTAATCGGCTTGCCGCTAGCAAGCGCAAGCCTCGTTCTATCGGCGTTCCCGCTTCTTCTCTTCTTCCTATGTGAAAGACCCGGCCATCGTGGCTGGAGGATACTCCTTCAACGGATCCACCTAGGAGTTTGCGCCGTAGGACGCTTGTTGTATGAGATGGAAGGACTGCCGCGCCCTGCTGGGTTGTTCCGGCGGCGAAGCACGAAGGCGACCCCGATAAGGCTTTGTTGCAAACCTGACGTAGGGGTGAGTCAGATCAGGACGACAACCGTGCTTGCGTCATGTGTCTGCGCTGGCCAGACGGTCCTTTAGCCATGCAATGGCCTCGGTCAGGGCCCACGGTCCGAGACCGAAAGCGCGCTCGACGATCCGAGCCTCGCCGACAATGCCGCCCTGGAGGGCGAAAACGTCGGCTTGGCCTTTGCGCAGCGCGCGCATCACCTCGAAACCCTAGATCGTGGCGTAGGCCGTCTTCAGGGTCTTGAACCCGCGCACCGGCCGGATCAGCAGCTTGAGCTTGCCGTGGCCGGCCTCGACTACATTGTTGAGGTACTTGACCTGCCGGTGCCTTGTCTCTGTCGGGCACTTCCCTTCGGCCTTGAGCTCCGCGATGGCAGTGGCGTACGTCGGCGCCTTGTCGGTGTTCAGCACCTCGGGTAACTCCCAATCCTTCAGCCCCCTCAGTGCCTTGCCGAGGAATCGCTTCGCCGCCTTGGTGATGCGGGTAGCCGAGAGATAGAAATCGATGATGTTCCCAAGCTTGTTGAGCGCACGGTACAGATACGCCCACATGCCGCGGACCTTGACGTAGGTCTCGTCGATGCGCCAGCTCCGCGATCGTGGCCAGCGCCACTGCCAGCGCAGGCGCCTCTCCATCTCAGGGGCGAAATGCTGAACTCAGCGATAGATCGTCGAATGGTCCACCGAGACGCCGTGTTCGGTCATCACCGTTTCGAGATCCCGGTAGTTGATCGGGTACCGGCAATACCAGCGTACGGCCCAGAGCACGATCTCCCCGCCGAAGTGGCGTCCCTTGAAATCACTCATGCGGCAACCCCTCGCTCAGGCCAACGCAGACGGTTCACCGACTAAGGCCGAATGTTGCAACAGAGCCATGTCAAGAGCGTTCTACGTGTCCTTCGCGATTCGAAGCTCCCGTCCGAAAATTAGATCTGGCAGCGTCTTCCGAGGCCCGGGCACGTCAATCCAGAATCGCCCGGAAACTGGCCTCCACCAAGGGCTGCGGTCACGGTCCCATGACCGCGTTGGGAAGCCAGAGGACCAAGTCCGGAAACAGGGTAATCAGCACCAGTGTTGCGACGTTTGCGGTTAGAAACGGAAGCGCGCCCTTGAATATTTCTCCGATCTTCATCCCGGAAACGACCGAGCACACGTTGAGGCAGTTGCCGACTGGCGGGGTGCAGGCACCGATGGCAAGTCCAGTGATCAGGATCACGCCGAACAGAACGGGATCAACACCCACCGCCACCGCCGCAGGCAGAAACACGGGCGTAAGGAGCAGGATGGCCGGTGCGATGTCGATGAAGGTGCCGGCAATGAGCACAATCACGTTGATCAACATCATCATGCCCGTCGGCCCCAAGTCGAGGTTCGCGAGCAGGCCGGCTATTCGTTCCGGGACTCGCTCCAGCGCAAGGACCCAGATGTACATCTGCGATGCAGCGACAATGATCATGATCTTGGAGCTCGTAGTGGCCGCTTCGCGCAGACATTGGATGAACTTGGCGACGGTCAACCTGCGGATGATGACAAAGCCCAGGATCAGCGCGTAGACGACCGCCAAGCCGGCCGACTCGGTCGCTGTCGCGATGCCGAATGTCACGACGCCGACGATGAAGAACGGCATGGCCAGAATGAGGATGGACCGCCTTAGCTCGTTGAATATGTGACGCGGGCTCGTGTCCACGATCTCCTTGGGATGTCCCTGCCGACGCGCGATGATGAACACGAGCATGAGCTGAAACAGGCCGATCATGATGCCGGGCACGGCGCCGCCGAGAAAGAGCCGGCCGACCGATTCCTGCGCCACGATCGCGTAGATGACCATGACGACGCTGGGCGGGATGATCATTCCCATCGTCGATGACGCGACGGTGATACCTGCCGCGAACCCCGCGGGATAGCCGCGCCTGCGCATTTCGGGGATCAGCACCGAGCCTATAGAAGCGACATCGGAGGCGGACGAGCCGGAGATTCCGCCGAAAATCATGCTGGCAGTCACATTCACGAGGCCGAGGCCGCCGCGCAAGCGGCCGACAAATATAAGGCTGATATCGATCAATCGCTGCGTGATGGTTGCAGCGTTCATGGTGAGACCCATGAGAATGAAGAGCGGAAGCGCAATGAGAACGAACGAATTCATGCCGGACATCATGCGTTGGGGCAGAATCTGAGCGAGGCCCGGTTCGAAAACGAAGAAATAGGCCATCGCGGACAGGCCGACGGAATAGGCGATCGGAACTCCGATTGCCATTAGTACGGCGAGAGAGCCGCCCAGGACAATTCCTTCGAGCATGGCCTATTCCCGTGCCCAGCGCGGTTTCTCGGTCCCGGTCAGGGTCCGGAACGCTCGAATCAGGCAGAAGAGAATTGCAAGTCCACAACCGATCGGAATACACGCCTGTGCAACGTACTGAGGCATTTCGGTAGCCGGCAGAAGAAGGTTTCCGGTCGTTCCAATCCATCCCACTGAATACCAGATAGCCATGCCGTTGAACGCGGCGACAAGAAGGAAACTGGATATGTCGGCCGCGCTCTGAAACGGACGCGACATGCGCTCGGTCAGCACGCTGACCGCGATGTGTTCCCGATAGGCGATCGCGACCGCGGCGCCGAGTGAAGTCGAGTAGACGAAGAGAATGCGCAGCACTTCGATGCCGCCGATAATCGAAGAGGCGAAGCCGTATCTCAGCACGACGAGCACGAAGACCCAGGAGAGAATGGCGAGGAGGGATACGACAAGGAGTGCTTCGACGACCCGAAGGACGCCGCGTTCCGCTCGAGCAAGAAAATCGAGGGGAGCGGGGGTGTTCACGCGTCAACTCCCCCGCTGCGTACCCGGGACAACTCTCCGCCTTTCGACTGCGAGCGAAGCCAAGGGCAACGAGGCATGTCGCTGGGCGAGGAGCCGGCACAAGTGTACGGCCGTC
Source organism: Rhodobacterales bacterium (assembly GCA_965222665.1). Lineage (GTDB taxonomy): Bacteria > Pseudomonadota > Alphaproteobacteria > Rhodobacterales > CAZPXZ01 > CAZPXZ01. Next base: position 1,988,842 of record CBDCUM010000011.1, on the reverse strand, counting down.
TCGCCCAGCGTTCCCGATAGTCCTTCAACTGCTCGGAACTCGCAGCGGATGCGCTAGGTCAACCTCCGGATGCGATCCGCCGGGCTTCCTCGACGTCATCCCATGTGAAGGCGCCCTGCTCGATGAACATCTCGTACACGCCGCTTACCCGGTTCCGAAATTCTTCAAGGGCCTCTGCGGAGACATAGTTGGTCCCGCCTCCGTTGGCCTCCATCACCTTGGTCAGGTCGGTGATGATCTGGGCCTCGCGATCGCGCTGCAATTCGTCGGTCAACGCAGTGGCTTCCGCCGCCACCTCGTCGAAAATGGCCTTCAGGTCGTCTGGCAGCGTGTTGTACCAGTCAAGACTGACCATGAACGGATCCGGACCGGTCGCGTAGTTGCTGATCGTCATGTACTTCTGTACTTCATGGATCTTGAAGTCCCAAATGTTGGCCGGTGCGTTGTCCTGTCCATCCAGCACGCCGGTCTGCAGTGCCTGGTAGACCTCGCTGTAGGCCATCTCGATCGGGTTGGCTCCGAACGAGCTCATCGTCTCGACGAACAGCGGTAGCTGCGGAACTCGAATGCGGAGCCCCTCGAAATCGGCCGCCGTCTCGATGGGACGAACGTTGTTGCTCCAGGCTCTGAAGCCGTTCGAAATCGCGACTGCGGGAATGTGCACCCCTCGCTCGGCGGCGCCGGCCGCGACGTTCTTGGTGAAGTCGCTCTGGATCAATCGCAGAGCCTGGTCCCAGCCGTCCACCAGGAACGGCATCAGAAAGATCGCGAACTTGGGATTGGCATCCATGAAGAACCCGCCCCGGACACCCTGGAGCGCCCCGGTCAGCATCTGATCCATCATCTCGCGCTGCGTCCCGAGAACGGCGCTGTAGTAGACCTGGACGTCGATTCGTCCGTCGGTGCGCTTTTCGAGTTCGGTCTCAAAAAACGCCATCGACTTGCCGCGATCGGAAGAATCCGGCGATTCGAGGCCGAATCTCATTTCGTATTCCGCCGCGACGGAAAATCCGGTCGACAGCAACAATGTCGCCGCACACAGCGCTGCGGCGGCAGGGAACAGTAGGCGTTTGAACATGGATAGTCCTCCTCTTTGGCAACGGTTGGCTGGCATGGGCTGCCAGCCGGGAATCCCAGCGGGTTCGGAGCGTCTCCCAACGCTAACGGCCGGCGCGTACCGCATCAACCGACGGGCAGGCAGCAACCTTGCCAGCGTATTGATGCGCCGCACCGGCGGCTGGGTCTGGTCGCGGTGCCGCGGCAGGCGGGACGGGAATGTCCAGCCCGCCCGGCGGTCCGCAGGAAACGGGGCTACGGGGCAATGCGTGGCATCGGCCCGCCGCGCCGTCGGTGATTTCAAACGGGGCTCCACTATGCCGGTCCCTCTTTCGCCTGAGCATCGAGAGCCCGGACGAACGACTCGTACTCACGATCCGGCACGGAGACGGTTTCCCGAGGCCCCGGAAAGCCGCCGCCGAGCGCGCACTCGCGGAAGCGCTTGAGCGCGTCGACGCGTTCCACCCTGATTGCCCGGTGCAGGGAGGCGATGTCGCCGAAGGCCCGGGCGTGCCGTGGCCGCGTGACATTCTCGCCGCAAATGTCCTCCATGAAGAGGTACATCACGTCTGCGTCCTGGCCGGAACCGAGAGAGAAGGTCACCAGGCCGGTGCGGGCCGAGATCGCCCCCATGATCCGATCAGGGATCAGTTCCGCCTCGACGCCGAAAGCCCCCGCATCCTCGAGCTGGCGGAAGCGCCGATGAAGCGTCAGTGCTTCGGCGCGCGTTTTCCCGACCGCCCGCAACCCGCCAATCCAGGTCGACTTTCTCGGCACCAGCCCCAGGTGGCCCATCACCGGGATGTCCTCGCGTGCGAGCATCTCCACGACCGGTAGCGGGCGCTGCGTCATTACCGCATCGGCGCCGGCGGACATGGCCTGGAACGCCTCCCGCAGGACATCATCCGCAGTGGGGTGGTCGGCCAGGGCGATGGCCGCCGTGAGAAACAGGTGCTTGCCGCCCTCCCGCGCAGCTGCGGCGTTGCGGGAGTTGGCGATGATCAGATCGATACCGGCCTCGCAAGCGGCCTGCGCCTCCTCGGCGGTATTGGCGGTGACCTGGGTGAAGCGGCGCTTTCCCTTCGCCATTCGCAGGTCATGGACCGTGAGATTCCGGGCCTCGGGGCCGCGCCCACCCCAGGAGACGATTCGGCGCGTAGGGTTTTCCGTTCCGGTCACGGCGTTTCCCGGGGTCCGAACAGCCGTGAGAAGACGGGAGCGCATTTCCGGAATCCCGCCTCGTAATTCTTGTCTCCCGCGTGGTATACACTTTCGTAGGAGACAACGCCACCATATCCATCCTCCCGCATTGCGTCCGCAATGGAATGGTACTGCTCTGCCAGCTGTCCCTCGCCCATCGCGCGGATCTCCAGCGTGGAACGGGGCGTGTCAACCTGGACGTCCTTGATATGTACATGGCCCAGGTATCCGTCCCGCAGGGTCTCGTATCCGTCCGGCCATGCCCGTTCGTGGCACCAGCAGGCGTTTGCCGGATCCCATAGCGCTTTCAGAACGTCCTTGGCATCCAATTGGTCGATCAGGAGCCGGGCGGTGTAGCAGGAATTCACCATCGTTCCGTTGCCGGTCTCGATGGCAAGTCCAAGTTCCTCGACGCGTGCAAGTTCTACCGCAGGCGCGATGAGGGCCAGCATCGCATCCCACGCACCGGTCGCCGCGTTCCAGTCTTCCGCCCCGTTGCGCCCCCAGAGGATCGCCGCCTCCTTCCTCGTCGAAAAGATGCGGACAAGGGGTGCGCCGACTTCGTGGGCCATTTCCATGACCCGCTTGAGGCCGTCCATGTGGAGCGTATGCATCCTGTCGCCCGGCCGGTTCTGGCGCGTAAGCGACACGAATACGTGGCGGGAAAGGCACGATACCTGGAAGTCGTACCGGTTGAGCAGATCCTTGGCCCGAACCCGCTCCTCGGTACTGAGATCGCCGACCTCCTTGTCCCAGACGAACTGCAGTTCCGCGAAGCGGAGGCCGAACTCCTTCATGACCTGGAGCGCGTGGTCCAGATCCCGGCTGATGCCGTCGACAATTACTCCGGTTCTCATGGTTCTTCCGTCCTATCGGTGTAGCTCGGCGCCAGCGATGTCTTCCATGATCCTTGTTACGACCCAGTTGTCGCCTTCCGGATATCGCGACTTCCCGGCAGTGAACAGTTGCATGGCCGCTGCCGCCGTGAAGAGCGGCACGGCGAGGGAACGCGCCAGGTCCATGGCGATGCAGAGGTCCTTGTGCATGGTCGAGATGTGGCTGCCGGTGTCGACGAAATTGCGGTCGATGATGTTTTCGAGCGCGGATTCGGCAGCGCGGCAGCCGGCGCTCGAGCCGCGAACCACTTCGAGCAACGCCTGTCCTGAAACGCCGGCCCTTGCCGCCAGGACTGCGGCCTCAAAGGTTGCACTGAACACTGCGCCCATCAGCGACTGAACGACGGCCTTCACCGTTTGGCCCAGTCCGGGCTCGCTGCCGACAACGTGGATGGTTTTCGACACGGCCTCCATGGCCGGCCGGCCGGCCGCAAGCGCTGCCTCCGGTCCGGCCGCCATGAGGATCAGCGTGCCGGATTGCGCGCCGGGAAACCCGCCGCTGACCGGCGTGTCGACCAGCAGGATTCCCGAGCCTTCGAGGCCGGCTGCGATGGAGCGCGCTTCATGGGGCTGGATCGTGGCCGTCAGAAGGATTACCGAGCCGGCAGGCATCACGGAGGCGAGGCCGTCGCCGAGTATCACCGAATTCGCCTGGTCCCCGTTCATCACCATGACGAAAACCGCGTGGCAATCCCGTCCAGCGTCCGCTGGGCATTCGGCGGGGATGCCGCCAAGTTGCGCAAATTCGCGCATCCGTTTCTCGTCGAGATCAAAGCCCACGGTCTCGAAGCCGGATGCGATGAGGTTCCGGGCGATGCCGGATCCCATGTTGCCGAGGCCGACTACGCCAACTCGCTTCATTGCGCTGCCGTTCCTGGTTTGCGGATGTACACGAAGCCGTCGTCCACCCTCACTTCGTGGGTCTCGAGGTCGACGCAGGCTGGAGCGCTCTTCGCCTTTCCGGTCCGGTAGTCGAACCGGCCGTTGTGCTTCGGGCACTCGATGATTTCGTCCATGACGAGCCCGTCGGCAAGATGGGCCTGCTCGTGGGTGCAGAAACCCGCGGTACAGTAGAACGTATTGTCCGGGGACCGGTAGATCGCGAAGGTCAGTCCTTCGTAGTCGAAACGGATGACATCCTCGGGCTCGATCTCTTCGGTCCGACAGGCCTGGATCCAGTCGCTCATGGCTTCCCCCGTCTACGGAATTTCTGGTGTGGGGCGGGCGCCCGGCGGCAACGCCCGCTGGATGAAATAGGAGGGGTCCCGAACCTGCCGGAGAAGCGCCGGAATCATCTCGCGGTAGGCACCATGCAGTCCGCGATACGGCCGCGGCATGTCATCCCTGAGCGCGTCGTGCAGCGCCGGGAGCGCATGGAACGGAACCATGGGAAACATGTGGTGCTCGATATGGTAGTTCATGTTCGAGTAGATGAACCGCAGTACCGGGTTCAACAGCACGGTCCGCGTGTTGAGTCGGTGGTCCGGCACATTCTCCGCCAGGCCGGCATGCTGAGTCGTGGCCATCAGATGGTGAAGCCACGAGCCATAGAAGGTGGGGAGGCCGATCATCAGGATCGGGAGCGGGCTCTCCCATGCCATCGACGCCGCTGCCACAACGGCCAGGACGAAAACATGCGCGCGTGCGGTCCAGTGGACCTTCCAGCGTTCGGACTCCGGGACGTATTCACTCTCATCCGAACTCAGCATGCCGCAGGCGTTCCGGAGCATCCGGCCGACCTCCTTGAAGCCGGCCTTGAGGTGAAACAGGTTGAGCACCATGCCCAGCACATCCGGGGGCCGGGGGAACGCGATTTCCGGATCGCGCCCGACCACGATCGTGTCCGTATGGTGGCGCGTGTGGCTCCAGCGCCAGGCGTAGGGATTTTTGAGCGCCATGAAGGATGCAAGGTGGTAGAAGGCCTCGTTGATCCATCGGGTTCGGAAGGTGGTTCCGTGGGAGCATTCATGCCAGCGCGATTCCCCGCCTGACGCGTAGAGGACGCCATAGATGGCGAAGAGCGGAACTGCCAGCCAGGGGTTGCCCCAGGAAAGGACGCAGGCCATTCCGGCCGCGGCCACCGAGCCGAGCCACAGCGCATAATTGCCGAGCGCGGGCCAGTCGCTTCGCCGCATCAGCGCCTTGAGCACCTCGCGCGGGACCGGACACTGGTACCAGGCATCATGCGGAATGTTTACCGCAGGACTCGCCCCCGCGAGCCTGTAGTTCTTCACAGGATCGGCGACTGCAATTGCCATCCTGATTTCTCCCTGCCGAACCTCGGCCGAGCGCCGGAGGCTTCAAGTCCGCGATATTGGACTTGCCCCACAGCGGTTTGGCAAGGGGAATTTGCAATTCTATCCAAATTTATCCACAGTATTGGATAGATTCTATCCACGGCAGCAGCAAGAGACCCGGGATGGGCGGCCGTCCGACATTCGACGACATTGCACAACGAGCCGGCGTGAGCGTCGCGACCGTCGATCGGGTACTGAACCGGCGGCGGCGCGTGCGGCCCGGCACCGAAGCTGCCGTGATCGCGGCTGCCGAGGCTCTCTCGTTCCAGTCGACGCCGCAGCAGCGCCGCAGTGGCCGCGCGATCGTGCCCCGGATTTCCCTCGGCGCCCTGCTGCAGAAGCGCCGCAATCCGTTCTACCGCAAATTGGGTGCCCAGCTCAGGAGTGCATGCAAACGGCGGGACGATATCCGGGCGGATCTGCACCTTGACTTTGTCGATGAACTGGCGCCGGTGCCGATAACCAATTCCATGCATCGGCTAGCCGAGCGAGTGAACTCCCTGGCGATCGTTTCCATCGACCATCCGCACATCGTCGATGCCATCGGAGCGCTCGCGGATCGAGATGTTCCGGTGGTTTCGCTCCTCAGTCCGCTCCCAGCATCCCGCGCCGTTGCCCATGTCGGCGTCGATGCGCGCCGGGACGGCCGAGTCGCGGGATGGGGGATGTCGCGATGCGTCCGGGACTCCGGCGCCATCGGCATCCTCATCGGAAGCCATCGCTACCGCGTCCACGAGGATCGGGAGGCAGGATTCCGCTCGTATCTGCGCGAGCACGGCAACCGGTTCCGGGTAATCGACTCAATGACCTATCTCGATGATGATGCGGGTGCCTATGGCACGACTCTGGAAGTCCTGGATCGGTGGCCGAACCTTGCAGGGCTCTATGTCATCGGGGGCGGAACCGGCGGTGCTCTTCGCGCCCTGGAGGAGCACAACGCAACGGAAAGAATTTCTGTCGTGTGCAACGAATTGAGCCGGTTCGCGCGGGAGGGGTTGATCACCGGAGCGGTCGACTTTGTCACGGCAACGCCGATCCGGGCAGTTGCGGATGCTGCGGTCGAGGCCCTGTCGCGGGCCGCGCTGGAACCCGAGGAAGTGGAATCCGTGATCCTGCAGAGCGCAATCCACATTTCCGAGAATGTGTGAAGGTCCCCGGTGAAGCGGGAGCCTCCGTTGGTTACTGCACGACCAGTCGCGACCAGGACCGCCAATTCTCGAGCACGAAGAGAAGATCACACTTTTGGAGGCTTACGCAGCCGGCGGTTGGGCGACCGAGGGGATCCATGACATGGAGGAAAATCGCGCTCCCGCGGCCCTTGATCGACGGAGCGCGGTTCCAGTCAAGGACGACCATCAGGTCATAGACACATGACGGCAGCCAGAGTGCCTCGGTGCTGAAGGGGTGCGGTCGGCGGACAGGGCAGTTGTACGCATGGTCTGCCGGATCGTCCGACCAGCCGTCGCGAAGCCGGATGGGGCGCACGGGGAGGCGCGTCGCAGGGGGACTGACCCGGTCAGGGCGGTAGAGGACGAATTCGGCGCGATGGGCACCGATCGGGGATGCACCGTCGCCTTCGCTCTTTTGAACCGCCACGCCGCCGCGCCCGACGCGGCAGGAGAGTCGGCGCCCCAGGAAGCGCGCGCAATTTCCTCGAATGACGAGGTCGTCCGTCCTCGGAATCACGCGAGCTTTCCTCCGCGTCTCCGTTTGGCCTCGAGATACCGGGCGTTGTGGGGATTCTCGCCGAAGCTGTGCGGGAGGATTTCCGCAACCTCGATTCCATGCGCGCGAATCGCTGCGGCCTTTTCCGGGTTGCCGGTCATCAGCCGGACGCGGAGGAACCCAAGCGATCGCATGATTTCCGCCGCCACGCCGAAATTGCGCTCATCCTCGCCAAATCCCAGCCTCCGGTTGGCCTCGTATGTGTCAAATCCCTGGTCCTGAAGTGCGTAAGCGCGAATCTTGTTGGCAAGCCCGATGCCCCGTCCCTCCTGCTGCAGCACCATGACGAGCCCGCCTTCCCGTGCGGCCCGGCCGATCGCTTCCCGCAACTGCGGACCGCAGTCGCAACGGAGCGAACCAAGAACATCCCCGGTGTAGCAGGAAGAGTGCACGCGCACCAAAGGTGCTTCGGTGCCCCCGGGCGGGCCGAGCTCGAAAGCAAGGTGCTCGTCTCCCGAATCCCGTTCCCGGAACAGGTGGACATGAGCATCCTCTGACTGGAGTACCGGCATGCGGGCGGAAGCGACCCGCTCGATGACGGGCGGACTTGCTGCGGATGCCAGCACGTTCCGTGGCAGCCTTGCTGCGGGGCGCCAGGTTTTCGCCGCGCTGTCGGGGACAACGGCGACCAGGGCGGCGGCAAGGAGGCCGGCCCTGCGCATCAGTTGGAGAGCACGCGCCGCGTCCTCCGCGTTGCCGCCCCGGCGTGAAGGGAAGGGGCCGCGCAGCGGATGGTCGAGATCCCTTGATGGGTCCGCGAGCGCGGCGACGGCGCGTGCGGTGGCGTCCTTCTCGAGGGGAATCCGGGCGAGGACCCCGTCATAGACCCGGACCTGGAGCGTCTCCGCCCGCTGGCGGGAGATGACGAGATCCACGCTGCCGTTCCCGGCTTCGAGGAGCGCGGCGAGCCATCTCTCTTCCACGAGTTCTGCTGCCATTACGAGGGCTGTCGGGGTACCGCCTCCCTCCAGGCGGAGGGGAAGCCCGAGGCGCAGTTCGGCGCGGGCGCGGGCGAGAAGATCATCCCGGCGGAAGAGCGGTTGGCCGCCCACTGCCTTTCCTTCGCTCATTTGCACTTTCGGTGGCTATTGACCCGCGCGTAGCCAGTGGCTACCGGTGTGGCATGCCTGCAAGACGCCGGGTTTGGGTTGCGATCGCCAATCGCGTACTTCGCGACGCCCTCGTCGAGCAGTTGAACGACACGCCGGGCCTGCAGGCTCTGGATGGCGATTCCGGCGCATCGGGGGTTCCGGACAGTCCCCCGCCCGACGCGGCGTTGGTGGACGCTGCCCGGCTTGGCGAACATGACGGCGCCGCGTTTCCCGTGTTCGGGATTGGGCGCGGCCCGGCAGGCGGGCGCGGGGCAGTGTTTGAACTCCCGCTTCGCGCCGGCAATCTTGCCGCGCGAATTCAGGCGGCCATCCTGGAGAGCAGGGAGAGGTTTGGCCGCTTTCGGATCGGGAGCGCGGAATTCGATCACGGCGAGGCCTCCATTCGGAATGCGGCTGGCGAGGCACGCGGCCTGACCGCGATGGAATCCGAGATGCTGCTTCATCTTTGCCGCTCCGGCGCCCGTGAGGTTTCCCGGGAGGAGTTGCTCCACGCAGTGTGGGGCTATTCCGCCCTTGCGGAGACTCATACGGTGGAAACTCATATCTGGCGGCTGCGCTCCATATTGGCGGAAACTGGATGCGGCGGAACACTTCGGACCGGGGAGAGCGGGTACCGGCTCGAGACCCCGGCCGCCCCTGTCCATGATAACGGCGGTCTGCCGCAGGAGCGGAAGTAACGGGTTCAGGCTATCGCGCGGATCGACGGGCTGTCGGTGAGGGGATTCTCGAGCCGGTCAATCAACTCCTTTGGGCATACTTGCCACAATCGGCCCAGTGTGCGGTCCCAAGCCTGAAGGAGGCCCCTCGCGAGCGGCGACTCGGTGGCAGCCGCATGCGCCTTGACCAGTTCTCGGAGAACCGCCTCCCAGTGCGCGGAACCGATCCGCGTTGCGATGACGGTATCGCCATTCAGCCGTTCGCTGAAATTCCCCTCGGCATCAAGAACGAAAGCCATTCCGCCGGTCATGCCGGCGCCGAAATTGTCTCCAACCCTTCCCAGCAGCGCGACGGTGCCCCCGGTCATGTATTCGCAGCCATTGGCGCCACACCCCTCGGCAACCGCTTCGGCGCCGGAATTGCGAACTGCGAAACGTTCACCTGCCTGACCGTTCGCGAACATCCGGCCTCCGGTTGCGCCGTAGAGCACCGTATTGCCGATGATGGTGTTCTCGTGCGGGACCAGGGTCGAGTCGAGGGGCGGGCGCAGAATGATTTCGCCGCCCGACAGGCCTTTGCCGACATAGTCGTTCGCGTCGCCGCGCACTTCGATTCGGACACCATGCGTTGCGAACGCTCCGAGCGACTGTCCCGCCGATCCCTCCAGCCGAAGGGTCAGATGGCCTGCCGAAAGCGCCTCGCCGGAGCCGAACCGCCGCACGATATGGGCGGAGACACGCGTGCCGACAGCGCGCTGCGTGTTCCGGACCGTGTAGGAGAGATCCATTCTGCATCCGTCGCGCAGGAAAGGCTCGGCATCCCGCAATATCTCGGCATCCAGCGTGTCCGGGACCTCGACCCGTCCCTGGTGGCGCGCGCGCCGGAGAGATGGTGCGCCCGCCTTCTCGATTCGCGTAAGGAGCGGGCTCAGATCGAGGTCGTCAAGATGGGGCGCTCCGCGGCTCACTTGGGCGAGGAGGTCGGTGCGTCCCACGATTTCGTCAATGGTCCGGACCCCGAGAGAGGCCAGGAGCTCGCGCACTTCGCTGGCGAGCAGAGTGAAGAAATTCACGACCTTGTCCGGGCTGCCGGTGAACTTGTCCCGGAGCCTCGGATCTTGCGTGCAGATTCCAACCGGGCAGGTGTTGGAGTGGCACTGGCGCACCATGATGCACCCCATGGCGACGAGGGCGGCTGTGCCGACACCGTATTCCTCCGCTCCCATCATGGCCGCCATCACCACATCGCGCGCCGTGCGGATGGAGCCGTCCGTTCGCAGGATCACCCGTTCGCGGAGATCATTCAGGGTAAGGATCTGGTGCGCTTCAGAAAGGCCCATCTCCCAGGGAAGCCCGGCATGCTTGATCGAAGTTTGGGCGGCCGCGCCGGTGCCGCCATTGTGCCCGGAGATCAGGATGATGTCGGCCTTCGCCTTGGCGACTCCCGCAGCAATGGTTCCGACTCCGGTGGACGCAACCAGCTTCACCGTCACCCTGGCGTCCGGGTTGGCTTGTTTCAGGTCGAAGATGAGCTGAGCAAGGTCCTCAATCGAGTAGATGTCATGGTGCGGGGGCGGCGAGATCAGCGAGACCCCGGGAGTGGAATGGCGCAGCCGGGCGATGGTTTCGGTCACCTTGAAGCCGGGAAGCTGGCCCCCTTCTCCGGGCTTGGCGCCCTGCGCCACCTTGATCTCGATCTCGTCGCAAGCATTGAGATACGGGAGAGTGACCCCGAAGCGGCCAGACGCAATCTGCTTGATACGGGCGGACCGGTTTTCCCCGTCATCCGAACGCAGCGTGCGCTCCAGATCCTCACCGCCCTCGCCTGAATCGGACTTTGCGCCGATCCGGTTCATGGCGATGGTGAGTGTCTCATGGGCCTCCGGGCTGAGAGCGCCGAGCGACATGCCCGGGGTCACGAACCGGCGCCGGATCGAGGCGATCGATTCCACCTCCTCCAGGGGCAGTTGCGGACATGCATTCCGGAAGCCGAGCAGGTCCCTGAGATGCGTTGGCGGCATCTCCTGCAGCCGCCGCGAGTAGCGCCGCCACAATTCGAGATTCCCCGAAGCGCACGCCGATTGCATGAGGTGCATCCCCTGGGCATCCCAGGAATGCGCTTCCCCCCGGGCGCGCGCCTTGTAGAAGCCGCCGATCGGCAGCGCTACGGCGTCCGTCCGATAGGCGCGGGCGTGGACGGCCAGCGCGTTCTGCTCGATGCCGGCAAGCCCGATGCCGGAGATCCGGCTGGACACGCCGGGAAAATACTCGGAGACGAGGGAGCGAGAGAGTCCGACCGCCTCGAAGTTGTATCCGCCCCGGTAGGACGAGACTACCGAAATTCCCATTTTTGACATGACCTTGAGGAGGCCCTGCTCTGCGGCTTCCCGATAGCGGTCGAGGCAGGCAGCGAGCGAGAGGCTTCCGAACAGGCCGCGCCGGTGCCGGTCCGCGACGCTCTCCTGGGCGAGCCAGGCATTGACGGTTGTGGCTCCGCATCCGATCAGAACGGCAAAGTGATGGGGATCAACGCACTCGGCGGAGCGCACGCTGATGGAGCAGAAGGTTCGCAGCCCCTGCCGTACCAGCCAGCTGTGTACGGCGCTGGTGGCGAGGATCATCGGAATCGCCGCGCATTCCGCATTCATTCGCTCGTCGGTCAGGACGAGATGCGCGACGCCGGATCGCACCGCATCCTCGGCGTCGGTCCTGAGCCGTGAAAGCGCGTTTCGGAGAGAGTCGGACTCGCCTCCGGCCGGGAAGAGACAATCGAGATCCCTTTCCTCGTCGCCGAATGCCCGGCGCATTTCGGCGAATTGCTCGTTCAGCACGATTGGGCTGTCGAGCAGCAGGTTCTCGGTCTGGGACTGGCCTTCGTCGAGGACATTCTTGAGGTTGCCGAACCGGGTATTCAGACTCATGACCCGGTGCTCGCGGAGCGGGTCGATGGGCGGGTTGGTGACCTGCGAGAAATTCTGCCGGAAGAAATGGCTGATGGGACGCCGCTGGTCCGAGAGCACCGCCAGCGGCGCGTCGTCACCCATGGATCCCACGGCCTCCTTCGAGTCCTCGACCATGGGATGGAGTATTGCCTCCAGCTCCTCGATCGAGTACCGGGCCGCGATCTGGAAGCGCCGGAGTTCGCGAGGCTCAAGGCGCGGCGACTCCACGGCGCTCCGCACCCGTGGCGTCAGATCCAGGATCCGGGATGTCCACTCCCGGAACGGGCGGGAGGAAGCGAGGGCTTCCTTGATGTCGTGATCGTGGTGGACTTCCCCCCGATGGAGGTCGACGCCGACGATCTGCCCCGGGCCGAGGCGGCCCTTCTCGATGACATCGGCGTCCGGCACGGAAACCATTCCGGTCTCCGAGCCCGCGATGGCGAGGCCGCTCCGCGTGATCAGGTAGCGCATTGGCCGCAGCCCGTTGCGGTCGGTTCCGGTAATCACCCAGCGGCCGTCGGTGGCAACTATGGCCGCCGGGCCATCCCATGGCTCCATGACGGCATTCGCGTAGCTGTACAGGTTGCGCCAGTCATCGGGCATGGCGGTTGCCTGCTTGGACCATGCCTCCGGGATCAGCAGGGTTTTGGCCATCGGCGCATCGCGGCCGGCCCGCACGAGAAGTTCGAATACCGCGTCCAGCGCTCCCGAGTCGGAGGCGCCCGCCGGAATGACCGGCTTGACGTCTTCGGCGCGGTCGCCGAAGCCCTCGTGGGCGAGGCGGATCTCGTGCGAGCGCATCCAGTTGGCGTTGCCGCGGAGCGTGTTGATTTCTCCGTTATGGGCGAGCGCGCGGAACGGCTGTGCGAGCCACCATTGCGGGAAGGTGTTGGTGGAATAGCGCTGGTGGAAGAGGACGCAGCTCGACTCGAAGCGTTCATCCTGCAAATCGGGATAGAAGGCGGAAACCTGCTCGGCCAGCATCATTCCCTTGTAGACCACGGATCTGCAGGAAAGCGAGCACACGTAGAAGTCCGTAATTTGCGCGGCTACGGAACGGAGTTCCATGCGTCTCCGGGCGAGGTAGAGTTGCCGCTCGAAATCGTTCAGGTCGATGCCGCCGGGGCCTGCCACCATGATCTGGGCAATTTCCGGACGCGTGGCATCGGCCTTGGTTCCGAGGACGCCGACCTCGACCGGGACGTGCCGCCATCCGTACAGCGTGTAGCCCAGGTCCAGCATTTCCGACTCGACGATGGACTTGCAGGCTTCCTGGGCACCGAAATCCGAGCGCGGCAGGAAGACTTGCCCAACAGCGAGCGGCCCCGCCTGAGGCTCGTGGCCTGTCTTGCGTATTTCGCCGTCGAAGAACCGGTGCGGGATGTCGAGATGGAGCCCGGCGCCGTCGCCGGTCCGGCCGTCGGCATCGACGGCGCCCCTGTGCCAGACATTGCAGAGCGCCTCGATTCCCTTCTCGACGACTTCGCGTCGCGGCTTTCCGTCAATTGCGGCGACGAACCCCACGCCGCACGCATCCCTTTCCGCGATGGGCGGATGACCCTTGTTGCGCTGGAACCGGGCGCGAAGCGCCTGCTCGCTGGCGGCCCATCCGGGCGGGAGGACGGTCGGCGTGCTCATGCTGCAATCTTCATCGCACTGACGGACGACAGTCGCCTGTGGATGGCCGCGGCCGCCTCGCGCCCGTCCCGGATGGCCCAGACGACAAGTGAGGCGCCCCGGACAATGTCACCGGCCGCGTACATGCCGTCGACACTTGTCGAGCCGGTACGGAAGTCTGCGCGCACGGTTCCCCAGCGCGTGAGTTCCGGTGCGTGCGCGCCCCATCGCCCGGCATAGTCCTCCGGATCGAACCCGAGCGCCTTGACTACGAGACCGGCCGCGATGTCGAAACCTCCATCCTCGACGGGTTCCGGCGCTCGGCGTCCGGTCCGGTCCGGCGCTCCGAGCCGCATCCTCTGGGCGCGTACGGACCGGACACTGCCTTCGCCCAGGAACGCTTGCGGAGCGGAAAGCCACTCGAAAACGACACCCTCTTCCTCGGCATGTGCGACTTCCCGCCGCGATCCCGGCATGTTTTCGCGGTCGCGCCGGTAGAGGCAGCGGACCGAGGCCGCGCCCTGGCGCACCGCCGTGCGCACGCAGTCCATCGCGGTGTCGCCGCCGCCGACTACGGCGACATGCCTGCCGCGGGCATCCAGCGTTCCGAAATCGAAGGCGTCAACCCTGTCGCCCAGCCCCTTCCGGTTCGATGCGGTGAGGAAGTCGATCGCCTGCACGATGCCGCCGAGACCGGATCCCGGGCCGCCGAGGTCGCGGGCGCTGTAGACGCCTGTCGCGAGCAGCACGGCGTCGTGCGCCCCGCGGACCTCGTCAAGGCCGATATCCGAACCCACGTCGCAGTTGAGCCGGAAATCCACTCCCCCCTCGACGAGTTCCGCGACGCGGCGCTGGACCGTGGCCTTGTCGAGTTTGAAGTTCGGAATGCCGTAGATCAGAAGGCCGCCGGCGCGGTCGTGGCGGTCGTAGACCCTGACGCTGTAGCCCTTGCGCCTGAGCGAGTCGGCCGCCGCAAGGCCGGCCGGACCGGCACCAACAATGCCGACGGACCTGTCGCGCTCGAACGGAGGCGCTGGCGGGCGAACCCACCCGTTCTCCCAAGCTTGCTCGGTGATGTAGCGCTCGATCGCGCCAATGGTCACGGTACCGTGGCCGGACTTCTCGATGACGCAATTACCTTCGCAGAGCCTGTCCTGAGGGCAGATCCTCCCGCAGATCTCCGGAAACGTGTTGGTCGCCTGGCTGACCTCGTACGCCTCCTCAAGGCGGTTCTCGGCCACGAGCTTCAACCAGTCGGGGATGTTGTTGTGGAGCGGGCAGTGCGTCTGGCAGGCTGGAACGCCGCATTGCGAGCAACGTGCGGCCTGCTCGGCGGCGCGCTGCGCAGCGTATTCCCGGTAGATCTCGCCAAAATCCGCACGCCGGTTCTCCGCCGCGCGCTTTTGCGGCATCCTGCCGGGGACGTCTACGAAGGCGAGCATTCTGGAGGCCATGGACATGTCTCTACGCGATGGGAGTCGGGGACGGTTGCAATTGCCGTGGGAAAATGCATTCTAAGCCCAAAGCAAGGAAAAACAAGACAGTGTTACTGCCAAGTTTTTAGTTAGGGCGTGCACGTTCGGCGAGTGTCTTGCCTATTCGGGACAAAAATCAGGCAGTATAGCTGACCTAACTTCTCTCGCAGGTCTTCGTAGGGGCACCATTCCATCGTCAGGCACGCCACCGACCAGCGACATTCGTGCGAATGCGTGCGGCTTGGAACGGGCGGGAATCGTTCGAACGCCATCCGCTGTTCCGTCCCCGATGGGGGCCGGACTTCGGCATCATGCTAGATTCGATGCAGGCGCCGCAGACGCCGGGTTCGGTCCAGTCGGGGGAAGAACGATTTCACCGGAGCAGATTGTCTTTCTGGCGCTTGTGCAGGGGCTGACGGAATTCGCGCCTGTCAGTTCTTCCGCGCATCTGGCGCTCATGCCGATCCTGTTCGGAGGCAGGGACCAGGGTCTCCTCGTCGATGTGGCGGCCCATGTCGGAACGCTTCTGGCGGTGATGGCGTATTTCCGCGGAGAGACAATCCGCATGGTTCGCGGCTGCTGCCTCCTGTTGGCGGGGCGATGGCAGGATGCGGATGCCAGGCTGGCATTGCTCCTGTTGATCGGCACCGTTCCTGCCGTCCTCGCAGGCGGTGCGCTATGGGTCCTTGGCCTCGCCGAAGTCTTCCGCAGCGTGGAGGCCATCGCAGCCTTCACCATTCTCTTCGCTGTCTTCCTCTATTGGGCTGACCGCCATGGCGCGTCGGAGAAAGAATTCGAGAAGTTTGAACGGCGCCACGCGTTGTGCATCGGCTTGGCGCAAGTCTTCGCCTTTCTACCAGGTGCAAGCCGGGCGGGAATCGCGATAACGGCGGCGCGCGCTCTCGGATTCGATCGTGTGGCAGCGGCGCGGTTCGCGTTTCTTCTGGCGATACCAACAATCGCCGCTGCGGGCATGCTTGGGGGAATCGAGGTGGTCCGCTCGGGCGAGCATTGGCTGCAG
The DNA here is from genome assembly GCA_965222665.1 of Rhodobacterales bacterium. GTDB lineage: Bacteria > Pseudomonadota > Alphaproteobacteria > Rhodobacterales > CAZPXZ01 > CAZPXZ01. The sequence continues at coordinate 1,972,845 of CBDCUM010000011.1, read as the reverse complement.
TGGTCGGCCGCCACCGTGGCGGCGCTGGCATTCGTATCGGCGATTGGCGCGCTCTGGGTGCTGATGCGGTTCGTGCGGCGCTGGAGCCTGTTGCCCTTCGTGATTTACCGAATAGCTCTTGGCGTGGCCCTCCTGGCATACGCCTGGGGCTAGCGGCCGCAGTTGCACGGAATGGACAAATGCATGGCGATGCCTGCAAGGACCGCGCTGTGTGCCCCCCGCACCGGGACATCGTGAATCAAAGGATCCGGTTGCGCCCTCGCTGCGAGGTAGCGAAGTTCCGGCGGGCGGCCTGCTGACGATCGGGTTTCCAAGCATAAGGAGCAGAATCGCGGTACCGGTGATGCAATGAGGGCGGCGCTACCGGTTCGTGGCCGTAGCCACCTGGCGTGGTCGGCGAGGCAGGTTGCGCGACCCAGGTTTCCTTCGGGCGGCTTCCGGCCCACCCACGGCAGCGTTCAACCCTCAGGCTTGCCGCGCAGTGTTCCAAGGTTTGGCAACGGGACGGTCTGCCCGGGTTGCGGGCCGGGACTGGAGTGTGCGGGGCACTCCCGGAATCCGCGCTCGCGCTTGGCGTTGCCATGATTGTCGCTGCCTGCAACCCGAGGGTGGACAGAACCCCTCGGTGTCCCCGGGCGGAAGAGAACTCTTCCGCAATCCGCCAATTGCGCCCGGTAGCAGGAAACGCGCAGGAGTTCGATGTCAACGCGCTCCGATCATGGCATTGTTCGCCCTCGCGCAAGGTAAAGGGGGAGATCACGCAGCGATGATCAACCCATGGCGGGTTCACCCCATCAAGTGGAATTGGCCGCCAGTAGCCTGGCCAGTCTCGCTCCGTCCATGGCGCGGCAAACGAGGCCACAGGGCCGCACGGTCGGCATGTCCTCGGCGGCGAGCATCGCGTTTATGACGGCCTCCTCGATGGTGTCGACAGCCGCGAGGTAGATCGGGTCAAAGTCTCCGTCGCCGATTATCGCGAACATCCGGCGCGGTCCACCGAGTTGCGGAAGCGGACCGCGGTTCGCGGTGCTGAACGCCAGGAAAATGTCTCCGGAATTGTTGCCGCCCGGTGTTCCCCCGCGTCCGATTCCGATCGCGGCGCGCTTGGCCAGCCTCTTCAGCTGGTGCGGCGCCAGGGGCAGGTCGGTGGCGAGGACCACGATGATCGACCCTTGCTCGCTGGCGAGCAATCGGTTCTCGGGCATGCGATCCCCGATCCTGTGGCCCAGCACGGTGAACCATGGTCGCAGGCCGTGATTGGCCTGCACGAGGGCACCGACGTGAAAGGTCTCGCCATCGACCTCGAGCTGGCGCGAGGACGTGCCTGTTCCACCCTTGAACTCGTAGCAGATCATTCCTGTGCCGCCACCCACATTGCCTTCCGCGACTCTCCTGGAACTCGCGCCTTCGATCGCGGCAAGGGCGTCCGCTTCCGTGACGTGCTGCCCGTTGACGTCGTTCAAGACGCCGTCATAGGTCTCGGCAACGACAGGCATGGCCCAGAGATGTTCGCCTCGCCACGCTTCGGCGTAGTTTCGGATCATCCATCGGACCGCGGCATGGTGCACGATTCCGACGCTGTGCGTATTGGTGATGCAAATGGGTCCGACGAGATATCCACCGTCTTGGATCCAGTGCGTTCCGGTCATTTCGCCGTTGCCATTGAGTGCATACATGCCGGCCCAAACGGGTTGCGGGTCCCGCCTGTGTCCGACAGGGAGAATTGCCGTAACCCCGGTGCGTACCGGGCCGCAGCCCTCCACGAGCGGTCCCGCGCCCTCGATCCGGGTCGTGAATCCGACCTTGACGCCGGGTATGTCGGTTATGGCGTTGTACGATCCGGTCATACCACGAAAGGGCAGGCCCAGTTCGCGTCCGCGGGGTTTGCTCATGGCATCCTCTCCATCAGCTGCGTCGGCGCCGGTAGAGGCCGAGCGAACAGACCAGGAACGAGAACAGCGGCATCAGCGTCGCCATGGCGTTGATCTCAGGCTTTACGACGCGCCTCAGCATGCCGTAGACGAAGGCCGGCCGCCAGGCAAGGAAGGCTGGATCAGGAAATCGCGGAAGCGTCCGGCTTCCGGTGCCCGGTGAGTTTCCAATACTGGCCGCCGGGCCGGAAGCATTCCAGATACTGGCCGATGACACCCTCCACCGCAGAGGGCTGAATGCCGAAGGACTCGATTCCGCGCGCGTCTGGCGCAACGACGGAATCCCGCGTAAGCAATTCGACCTGATCGGGCGTGATGGGAGCACCGGGCAGAATGGAGAGCGCCGCTGCGAGCGGGCGGGCCACTCCGAAAGGCATCGGCAGAACGGGCCGCGGGCGGCGGATCTCGCGCAGCATGATTTCCATGAGTTCACGGAAGGTGTGGATCTGCGGCCCTCCGAGCTCGTAGATCCCGTACGCTTCGGGTCGCAGGACGGCCCGGGCGATCGCTTCACCAACATCTTCCACATGCACCGGCTGGAACCTGGTTCCGGCGCCAATGAGGGGAAGAACCGGGGACGCCACGGCCATGCGGGCGAATCGCGTGAAGAACTGGTCGCCTTCGCCGAAGACGATGGAGGGCCGGAGGATCACGGCTCCCGCGAAGGCTTCAGCGACGCGCCTCTCCCCTTCCGCTTTCGAACGCGCGTATTGGGACGGTGAACCGGAGTCGGCGCCGATGGCGGAGACATGGAGGAATCGTTTCACGCCGCACTGGGCGGCCAACTGGGCGGCGCGGCCCGCGCCTTCAGCATGCACCGCCGCGAATCGCTGCTTGCCGCGCTGCTGGAGGATCCCGACGAGATTGACCACGGCGTCCGCGCCTTCAATCGCGCGGCGGAGCGATGGATCGTGCCGAATGTCGCAGGCGACCGGTTCCACTTGCCCGACATCGCCCCAGACCCGGACTTCGCCGGCGACATCCGGGTTGCGGGTTCCAACGCGGACTCGCCAGCCCCTTTGCGCAAAGCGGGGAGCGACACGGCGGCCAATGAAACCGTGGCCTCCGATCACAGCCAGAATTGGCATTTGGTGGTTTCCGGAATTGCTGCATCCGATTCTGCGGAAGTCCCGTATCCTACCGTAGCGGCGGCCCTCCGCAAGAGAGTGTCAGACGGCGCAGGCTGCGGGTTCGACGTCGCGACCGACGTTCGCTGCGTGATTGCCGGTTTCGGGAGAACCCGCGCGCTGCGCGATCAACCGCGAGTGGTTCAGTCCAGCGGCTCCTGTATGTGACCGCCGCGGCGAGCTGCGCCGTATCGTGGGCGGAACCAAGCTCCCGTTCCCGCCGGGCCTGGTGGAAGCGAGCGGGACGTGATCGAACTGCGTCCCGTGCTCGCTCGTCTCGCCCCGACGCATTCTCTCTTCGGTGCGTCGCGAGACTGTTCCCGGCAATGGCTTCACGCCGAACCGGGACAGGATTTCCCGAGTGGTGGCGCGGCTCCACGCTGCGAGCAGGCGCCGGAAGCGCAATCCGGTCCATGAGCGCGATTCCTTCCCTATACTTGGAGGAACTGATTCATTGCCGTGTTGTGGAGTCCGAGCCGGTGGAACGCAAGGCCTCAAGGGACTGACAGGCGACCGGCCCCGGATGCTTCGTACCATCTGCGCATTTGCCAGTGGGTTCCACAATCTGAATGGCGGCAACATCATGATCGGCGGTGCAGAACAGGGTGGACGGGCCGCGCTGCCCCCCTCCGGTCCAACCCACGTTGCGATCGAGCCAACGCAGAATTGGCTGCGCGGCACTTGCAGCCATCTTGATCCTGTCGCCCGAAGAGTTCCGCGGACGGTCGATTCCGGGTGCCGGCGAGCGACACGAAGCCGCATCGCGGTCCGGCAAGCGGCGAACCAGCTTCCAGACTACGCCGGCGGCTCATCGAGAGTTTGGCGCATTGTCCGCGTTGCGCAGCGCCGCTCACTTGCGGGTACCTGCAGAGCGGAATGCGGCGTTCCGCCGAAACGAATCTGCCCGGCTGTCGAATCGATCTTCTGCCGTTCTGACCGGTTCCACGCCTTCGGCGATCCCTCCCCGTAGGCGGTGTCCAGCGCCTCTTTCAAATGCTGCAAGGCGTGCCAACAGTCCAACACCTGGGTCGCGCCCGGAAAGGCTTCCTCGCAGAAGCTCCAATTATCCGGCGCGCCATCAGCGATGAACACAACCTCAAGGTCCGGGCAAAGACGCAGACAGTGCTCCGCTTCTGCGACCACATCCCCCTTCAGGGACACTTTCCCGGCCTCCGGCATCCGGCCGTAACACACCGTACGCAGGCACTCCCCGGCGGCATCGTACAGCGAAATCGTTCCCGACGACGCCTCCCGGAAGCCCGCCGGCCGTGGCGCATTCCCTTGCCCGGGCGCGCCTTTCTCCTTGCGCATACCGAGCATCGAGCCATCAACGGCAACCGCCATTGTCACCGCCTCCGCAGGAATGCCCTCCTCGATCCGGATTGCCTTCAGCGCGCCATCCTGCACAACGCCCCAGGCCGAACCCATCGTCACCGCGAGGTTGCTCAGCGCCGTCGCCGACGGCTGCATCCCGCCCAGTTCCCGGAACAACCCCTCGCAATCCTTCACCGGCACCAGCGCAAGGCCAAGCGATCCCTGCCGGGCGGCAAGGGGAGACCAGAACTCGCCGATCAAGCCGAACCGCGCATCCGCCGGAAACACCGATCGGCAGTTGCGCCGCCGATACTGGCTCCGCTCATAGCGCACCCGGCCGAACGAACTCATCATCTCCCCCACAGACTTCCCGGCCCGGTAATACACCGCGCCATCCAGGACCACACGGTCCTCGCACTCGTCCAGTTCCTCGATTGCCGCGCCCAGCAAGGCACAGCCCCAACGCAGACGAAACGGCCCGCTCATACGATTCCGGACCGTTCTCACCAGCCGCATCCGGCAATTGCAGCGCCAGAAGCTCGGCCCGAAGGGCCTCCAGAGATGCATCCACACTCGCGACCCGCTTCGCGCTCGCGGCAGTGGACTCGGCGAAAGAAAAAGGCAATAGTGTCATCGTGAGTGCTCCCGGATATTGATGTTTGCATCGCCATCCGTATACCACATGTTGGGTGGAGCACTCACGCCCCAACATGCCACCAAGCCCGAAAACCCCCGATTCCTGACACACCCGCGAAACCGTGACACAAAACTGGTCGTCGCGAAACAGACGACTGACGCTAACTCCTTGCTAACGCAAGACTCCTAATACGCTCTGCGAAAGTTGCACCCGTGCTCGAGTTCGGGGAACACGGACCGGGAACGGCTTTCGCCCATGTTGCAGACACCCTGATCGATGTTTTGATTGATTACCGGGCACGGGACAAGGCGTTGCGACTGCTCCGGCAACGCCGCCGTCTGGAGTTTGGCCAGGACGCAATCGATGCTGCAATCTCGGCCCGGCGTACCGGGGATTCCCGTGTTGTGCACTGATACCTTTGGTCAGGCCGGCGGTGCAGTGGACGCTGATCCACGGGCCTTGCTCGAGTTCGCTCAGACCAAGCTCCAACTGGCTCGGGAAGCGCATGTGCAGTGCAACAGGGACATGAATCGACGCATTCTCACTGAGGCTCGCGCCCGCCTTGAGCAAGTGATTCATTCTGATGCCTCGCCAGCGCGTCATGCTTTGAGCGTGGAGCGAGTTGGCGCGGACATTGCGATTGCTTGAAGCGCCGGCAGGAGATATCGAGATGGCCTTTCGGAGAGCGGTGGAACGACTTCCCGGGGAGAAGCGTCTCAGGGAGGAGATGCGGCGAGCACGATGTTCCAGGAGGCAATTGCGGCCGGATTCCTGTGCAATTTGCCCGTGGCTGGTCGCCGGACGATTGACATGCCGCGTATCAGCGGTTAACTCACATCTACGCGGTTCGGGTCGCCCAGGTGGCGGAATTGGTAGACGCGCTAGCTTCAGGAGCTAGTGACCGTAAGGTCGTGGAAGTTCGAGTCTTCTCCTGGGCACCACACTTGCCGCAATTGTTGACGGTCGCGAGGTCTCATGCGGACGTATCTGCACGAAGACGACCTTCCGGACAGCTTCGATCCGGGCCAGGCCGTCGCTATCGATTGCGAGACGTTGGGTCTCCGGCACGGCCGGGACAGGCTCTGTCTTGTCCAGGTGTCGGCTGGAGACGGGGCGGCCCATCTTGTCCGCGTCGCCAATCCGGTTTCGGCGGCGCCAAGGCTGCAGGGCATGCTTGTGGATGAGCGTGTCCTGAAGATCTTCCACTTCGGTCGATTTGATATTGCATCCCTGTACCGCAGCTATGGTGTACTCGCCCGTCCGGTGTATTGCACGCGAATTGCGTCGCTGTTCGCGCGCACGTTCACCAATCGCCATTCGCTGAAGCATTTGTGCAGCGATCTGCTGGACGTTTCCCTGGATAAGGAGGAGCAGACCTCGGACTGGGGCCGCCCGTACCTGACTGACGCGCAGCTGCAATACGCCGCTGCCGATGTCGTGCATCTCCACCGTATCCGGGAATGCCTGGATGCCATGCTGCAGCGGGAAGGTCGGGTCGAGTTTGCGCAGCGCTGTTTCGAGTTTCTTCCATGGCGCGCCAGGATCGACGTGGAGGGATGGGGAGACATGGACATATTTTCCCACGGGGCCACACCGTGAGAATTGCGACTTCCTCGACGACGGAGATCAACGACATCCTGGAGGCGCAACGGGTGATCCGTGCCGAGGCGGCGGCACTCGAGTCCCTCGCCTCGAGTCTTTCATCCGCGTTTTCCAGCGCGGTGGACCTGATCCTCAGGGCGGAGGGACGGACGGTGGTGTCGGGCATGGGCAAGTCCGGCCATGTGGGGCGGAAGATCGCGTCCACGTTCGCTTCGACCGGAACGCCGGCCCAGTTCGTGCATCCGGCCGAGGCAAGCCATGGCGACCTCGGCATGCTCACCGCGGATGACGTCGCGGTCGTGCTCTCGAATTCGGGCGAGACTCCGGAATTGGAAGATCTCGTATCCCATACGAGACGCTACAAGATTCCCCTGATCGCGATAGCGACCGGCACGGAAAATGCACTGATGCGGGCCGCGGATGTGGCGCTTTCCCTACCGGAGGGAGAGGAGGCGTGCCCGTTCGGCCTCGCACCAACAACGTCGACTACGTCGTCGCTGGCGCTTGGGGACTCGTTGGCGATCGCCGTGATGCAGCGCAGGCGCTTCACACCGCAGAATTTTCGCATGCTGCATCCGGGGGGCCGGCTCGGGACTCGACTGCTGACTGTTGGGGATCTCATGCATGTCGGTGAGTCGCTGCCGCTGGTCGGCGAGGTGGCGCCGATGTCCGAGGCGCTGTTGACGATGAGCGCTAAGGGATTCGGGGTAACCGGCGTCGTGGACCAGGATGGCGCGATTGTAGGCGTGATCTCGGATGGAGATATTCGGCGCAAGATGGACGGGCTGCTTGCGCGCACGGCCGGAGACGTGGCAACCCGGACTCCCAAGGTAATCGCTCCCGACGCCCTTGCCGCGGAGGCACTCCAGATCATGAACGCAGGTCCGGTCCTCTGCCTCTTTGTGATCCAGGGCACGAAGCTCCACGGTGGGCCGTTTCCTATCGGCCTGTTGCACATTCATGATTGCTTACGGGCCGGAATCGCGTAGACGCCGGCGTCGAACCCGGCCGTTCCAGCGCTATGTCCGAGCCCTGCTAGCGACGTCCATTCTGCTGGCGCTGGCAGTAATCCTGACGGCGTATCTGAAACTCGGCGTTCCATCCGGCGCTGGCGAGGAGGCAGAGGAGGCTCGCGACCGCCAGAGAATCGAGAGGCCAGTCTATACAACGCGGCTGCCGAATGGCGCTCTCCTGACATTTTCGGCGGCCTACGCGATGCCCCATGCCGCCGAGGCGTCCTCGGCTTCGCTGCGCACCGTGGACATCCGGGGCCGCAGCCTCGATGGGCGGCCGTTTTCTGCCAAGTCGGACCAGGGAATCCTCCGGGTTGACCAGGGGCGGATGGTTCTGTTCGGAAATGTGATTGCGCGCGGTCCGGCCGGGGAGCGTTTTTCCGGCAACTCCCTGACGATCGACACAAAGGCCGAGTCGGCCTGGTCCCGCGAGCCGGTGCGTGTTCGCTGGGGGCCGGTAGAGCTGGAAGCTGGGGCCGTGAACATTTGGAACGCGGAGGGTGGGGTGGAAGTCGAGTTTTCCAACGGCGTGAAAATGTTGTATCGTGCGTCCGGCAATGGCGGCTGATCCGGGAGCGCGCGAGGGGATGAATCGGTTGCTCCGTGCGTACTCGTTCTCAGCGTTTGTGACGACTGCCGTTCTGCTTTCGCTTTCGCTTTCGGCTGCGGCGCAGAGTCCTACTCCGACTCCTCGGCCGGATGCAAACGCTGGAGTCACTGTCGAGGCCGAATCTCTTCTGTTGAACGAGGCCGACAGAATCGCGGTGTTTCGGGGCGATGTTCTGGCCACGCAAGGCGGACTTTCGCTGCGCTCCGAGGAAATGCGGGTGCGATACGGCGACGCTGCTGGAGGAGCAGGCCCCGAGATTGAGAGAATTGACGCCTCGGGCGGGGTCATCATTATCCTGAACGGCGACGAGATCCGGGGGGACGAAGCGACGTACGATCTCGTGGCGCGGACGTTTGAGGCGACGGGAAACGTGGTTCTGCTCCGGGACGGCAATCGGGTTCAGGGCCAGCGGTTTATCGCCAACCTGGATACTGGTGAGAGTGAGATCGTGGGACGCGTGACGGTCCAGTTCAATCCAACCACCACGGGCGAGTCCGGGTCGAGCCAATGAAGCTGATTGCCTCGTGGGGATCAGGCAGGCCTTCGCGGCGGGGCGCGGTTGTCCGTTCCCACGCGGTTCCGGGCCGGGACGGCAATACGAGAACCGTCGTCGGCATCGAGGCCGGCAGGGCAGGGCTGCATGCGAAGTTCCTCCGCAAGTCGTTCCGGAAGCGCACGGTTCTGCGTGATGTGAGCCTTTCGCTCAGGCGCGGTGAGGCGGTCGGCCTGCTGGGGCCGAACGGGGCGGGCAAGACGACGTGTTTCCATCTCATAGCAGGCTTGCTCCATGCGGATGCAGGCATGATCTCCGTGGACGGCTTCGACATCACTGGTCTTCCGATGTATCGCCGTGCGCGCCTCGGCGTCGGATACCTCCCGCAGGAGGCCTCGGTGTTCCGGGGGTTGACGGTCGAGGACAATGTTCGCGCAGTGCTGCAGCTCGCGGAGGCTTCTGCCCAACGGAGGACCGCTCGGCTGGAAAGTCTTCTGGGTGCATTCTCCCTCACCCATCTGCGTCGAGCGGACGCTTCTTCCTTGTCGGGAGGAGAGCGTCGGCGGCTCGAAATTGCGCGCTGTCTGGCGAGTTCGCCAAGATATCTGCTTCTGGACGAGCCGTTCGCCGGGGTCGACCCGAAGATGGTCGGCCTGATGCGTGATATCGTGGCGCATCTCAAGGATCGGCAGATCGGGGTGTTGATCACGGACCATAACGCCCGTGAGACCTTCCGCATCGTTGACCGGGCCTATGTCATCAGCGAAGGGCAGGTCATCAGCGAAGGCCGGTCCGAGGATGTAGCCCGCGATCCTGCCGTGCGCGACCAGTATCTGGGAAGCCAGTTCGCCATTTAGCCGGCTGCGGGCCGGGTGCCGCTTCCTGGTCCCGCTGCCAGCGGATGCCGGGCCGGGGGACCGCTGGCTTCTGCCGCACAGACATCTACGCGGACTCGAATCCTTCCAGGACATTGACGGCATTGATTCCGATCTCCTTCAGGGCATAGCCTCCTTCCATGACAAACAGGGTCGGAAGCCGCAAGGCCCCGATGGCTTCGCCCGCCCGCAGGAAATCGTCGCTTTCAAGACCGAAGAAGGAGATCGGATCCGCCTCGTAGGCATCGACGCCAAGCGATACCACAAGGGAATCGGGTCTGAATGAACGGATGCACAACAGTGCGTCCGCCAGCGCGTCCGCCCAAGCCGGATAGCCGGTGCCCGGCGGAAGCGGGTAGTTCGCGTTGGCACCCTCGCCGTCTCCCTCGCCGGTTTCGTCCGCACCGCCGAGGAAGTAAGGAAACGCGTCCATAGGGTCGCCGTGGATGGAGGCGAAATAGACGTCGGGCCTTTCGTAGAAGATCTGCTGCGTTCCGTTACCGTGGTGGAAATCGATATCCAGCACGGCGACCCGCGCGGCCCCGTCGTCCCGTAAGGACTGAGTAGCAATCGCCGCGTTATTCAGGAAGCAATAGCCGCCAAACATGTCGGTCGCGGCATGATGCCCGGGCGGGCGGCACAGCGCGAAGGCTGCTCCGGCGCCTTCCTGAAGGAGCGCTGCGCCGGTCAGGGCAACGGCGGCGGAGGCAAGGGCCGCTTCCCAGGTTCCGTCGGTGATCGAGGTCTCGCCCGCAAGGCAGTAATAGCCAATGCGTCCCTCGATATCCCGCGGTGGAACCAATCGGTTCATGCGCCGCGAGGGCCAGGTGGTCGGAAGGGCCTCACCCGCATGGCCAGCCGCAGTCCAGTCGATCCAGCAATTTCGAAGGAACGCGGCGTAATCCGGATCATGGACGCGAAGCACGGGGGCAAGACCGAATTCCCGGGGCTCGATGATGCGGCCGAGTTTCCGGGCCTGAAGCCGGGCCAGAATCGTGTCCATCCGCTCGGGACGCTCAAAGGGCTCCACCAGTTCTCCGCCGAAGAGTTCCGACTTGGCGTTGCGCAACCGATGCCGCTCTGTGTAGACCGTTTCCATGATGTGCGCCAGCCGGCCCCCGTGCCTTCAACCTTCCTGGGACCGGATGCCGGCAATCCGCATTTGCCGGCATTGCCGGGACAGGCGTGTGCAACCACCGGCTTCGTGCGTCGGCTCGGCAGGGCCTGCCATGGGGTCCTGCCTCAGCCGCCGGCCGCCACTGCCGCTCATCCTCCGGTGAGCTTGGGAAGAAGCACTACCTCGCTGTCCGGGAGGATGGGCGTCAGCCACGAGTCCCGAAAGATCAAACCGTCGACGGAGACGGAGACGCCCCGCTCGATCTGCGGACGGAGTCCGGGATGAATCGTTGCGAGGCTCTCCAGCATCTCACCGATGGAGGCGGCTTCGACCTCTACCTCCTCGGCGCCGCCCGCTCCGGCCCTGAGCGATCCCCAGATCTGGACCCGCGCCATGGCTCAGGCTTGAGCGGCCTCGAGCGCGGCGAGGATCCGGGGCGGAGACATCGGAATATGTTGCATGCGGACACCGGTCGCAGCAGCAACCGCATTCGCAACTGCCGCAAGAGGCGGCACGATCGATGTCTCTCCGACGCCACGAACGCCGTAGGGATGGCCGGGATTGGGCACCTCCACAATTACCGTGTCGATCATCGGGAGGTCGGAGGCAACCGGAATTCTGTAGTCCAGGAAACCGGGATTCTGCAGCCGCCCGTCCTCGCCGTAGATGTACTCCTCGTTGAGCGCCCAGCCGATTCCCTGCACTGCGCCACCCTGGAACTGTCCTTCGACATAGCTCGGATGGATGGCCTTGCCCGCATCCTGGATTACCGTGTAGCGAAGCACTTTTACCGCGCCCGTCTCGCGATCGACTTCGACGTCGACGAGGTGAGTGGCGAAGCTGACCCCGGCACCCTCCGCATTGACCTCGGCGTGCCCCGAGATCGGGCCGCCGGTTTTCCCGGAAGCGGCGGAGATCTCCGCGATGGAGAGGGGCTCATGCTGTCCGTGATTTGGGCCCGAGGGTCGCGCATAGCCATCCGCCCATTCCACCGCTTCGGGCGAAATTCCCCACATCAACGCCGCGCGGGCGCAGAGCTTCTGCGCGGCATCTTGTGCGGCCCGGATCGTGGCGATCCCACCGGCGAAGGTAACCCGGGAGCCGTCGGTCACGTCGTTGAAGCCGAGGGATGCGGTATCCGCGATGTTCGACCGAATCTGGTCATAGTCAATGCCGAGCTCCTCGGCGGCCATCAGGTTCATGGACGCCCGCGAGCCACCAATGTCGGGGTTGCCGACCGTGAGACCGACTGTGCCATCCTCGTCGACCTTGACCGTTGCGCAGGTCTGACCGCCAAAATTGAACCAGAATCCGCTGGCGATGCCGCGCCCCTGGCCGGGCCCGAGCGGAGCCTTGTAATGCGGGTGGGACTTGGCTGCTTCCAGTGTCGCCCGCAACCCGATGGTTCCGAATGTCGGACCATAGGCCGCGCGGCTTCCGTCGCTCGACGCGTTCTTCAGGCGTACCTCGAGCGGGTCGAGGCCCAGTTCCTGGCAAAGCTCGTCGATGACGCTCTCGACCGCGAAAGCGGCCATGGGCGCGCCGGGTGCCCTGTACGCGGCTTGTTTCGGCCGGTTGGTGACGACGTCGTAACCGATGCTCCGGGCATGGTCGAGGTCGTATGGCGCGAATCCCGCCATGGCCGCGAGCCACACCGGCGAGCCGGGCCAGGCACCGCCCTGGAAGCGGAATTCCGCGTCTCCGGCGGTGATGCGGCCATCCTTCGTCATGCCGATGCGGCAATTGGAACTCGTCGAGGAGGTCGGTCCGGAAGCGCGGAACACTTCCTCGCGGGTCATGGTCATTTTCACCGCGCGGCCCGACTTGCGGGACAGCGCGAGCGCCACCGGCTCCAGGAACACCGTAGTCTTGCCGCCGAAGCCGCCGCCGATTTCGGAGGCGGTTACCCGCAGCTTGCTGACCTCGAGTCCCAGCAGGGCGGAGCACATGCTGCGCACCATGAAATGACCCTGTGTGCAGCACCAGAGGTCTGCATGGCCGTCCGGCCCGATGGAGGCCAAGCATGCATGGGGCTCGATATAGCCCTGATGCGCGGCCTCGGTGCGGAAGGAGCGCTCGACGACAAGATCGGCCTCCTTCAGGCCGGCTTCGATGTCGCCATGCCCGAACTCGCAGCGCGACGCCACGTTCGGCCCCATGCCTTCCGGAACGGTCTCGTTGGCCAGGTTCTCGTGCAGCACCGGCGCGTCCGAGGACATCGCCGCATCCACATCGATCACATGGGGCCGGATCTCGTATTCGACTCGGATGAGGCGCAAGGCGTCCCGTGCTGCCGACTCGCTGGCCGCCGCGACCGCAGCAACGGCATGCCCGTCATACAGGGCCCTTTCGCCGGCCATCACGTTCTCCAGCACGTGGGACATATCTCCCGACACATCTGCGCTGTCGAAGTCCGCTCGGGTGACCACCGCCTTGACGCCGGGAGCAGACTCGGCGGCCGAAGTATCGATGGAAACGATCCGGGCATGGGCGTGCGGGCTGCGAAGCACTTTGCCGACCAGCATGCCCGGCAGGGCCGCATCGGCGCCGAAGCGCGCTCGCCCGGTTACCTTGTCCACTCCGTCCGGCCGCACCGGCCGGGTACCGATGCTCCGAAACGTCCGCTGCGCTGCGATGGGGGTTTCGACATTCATTATCCTGCCTCCCGCATTGCCTGGGCCGCGCCGTCCACAGCGCGGATTATCTTGTCATAGCCGGTACAGCGGCAGAGGTTGCCCGCCAGCCAGTACCGGATCTCGGTTTCGCTCGGTGCCGGGTTGCGTTCCAGGAGCGCTTTCGACGCGACCAGGAACCCCGGCGTGCAGACGCCGCACTGCAGCGCCGCATGCTCGAGGAAAGCCGTCTGGAGCGGATGCAGGCTTTCCCCGTCCGCCATGTTCTCGATGGTCTCGACGGAACGACCCTCCGCCTCCGCGCCAAGAACGAGGCACGAGCAAACCAGTTCGCCGTCGAGTGACACGCTGCAGGCGCCGCAGTCGCCGGTGGCGCATCCCTCCTTGGTTCCGGTCAGGCCGAGACGGTCGCGCAAGACGTCCAGCAGGGTTTCCTGCGCCTCGCACACATACTCTGTCGCGTCGCCATTGATGGTAGTTGATACGTGGATATGGCTCATGTCCTCGCCTCCGCTCGTTGGAACGCAATCTTGGCGGCCCGACGCGCCAGCACGCCCGCGACCCTCCGCCGGAAGGCCACGGTTCCGCGCTTGTCGTCGATGGGCCTGCAAGCCCGGGAGCAAGCGTCCTCCAGTGCCGCCAGCGCCACATCCTCGCACTTCGTGCCGGATAGCTGATCGGCGGCCTCTTCGACGAGAATTACGGTTGGCGCGACCGCGCCGAGGGCGACTCGGGCGGCGCGGCAGGCCCCGCTCTCGTCAAGGACGACAAATACGCCGGCTCCGACCACCGCAATGTCCATCTCGGTGCGCGGTATGAAGCGCAGGTAGGCGTCTGCCGCCCGCTCCGGGTGCGGCGGCAGGAAGATCGATCCGACGAACTCGCCCAGGCCGAGCGACGTCTGGCCCGGACCCGTCGCGATATCGAGGACGGGAACGTCCCGATGCGCCCCGTCGGGTCCGAATACCCGGACGGAAGCATCGGCAGCCGCAAGCGCGGGCACGCTGTCCGCCGCCGGCGAGGCGTTGCAGAGGTTGCCCGCAAGCGTCGCGCGGCTCTGGATTTGCGTGGATCCGACAAGCGCCATGGCTTCGACGACCCCCGGCCACAGCTGCACGAGTCCGGGGTGCTCGCCCATGGCTGCGGAAGGCACGCAGGCGCCGATCCGGTATCCGCCATCTTCCTGACGGATATCCAGCATTCCGTCGATCCGCTTCAGGTCGACGATGATGTCAGGTTCCTCGACTCCGGAGCGGAGCTGCACCAGGAGGTCCGTGCCTCCGGCGAGCGCACGTGCCCGGCCCGATTCCGCCGCCAGCAAGCGTGCGGCATCCTCCAGGGTGTTGGGTGCTTCATAGCGCATGGCCGATCAGTTTCCTTCCTCTGCTTTGGCGGAGCCAGCGGTTACGGGGCGGCGTGGCAACCCGCCCGTGAACGTGTTGGCCGCAACGCCATGGTTGTTCGAATGCGCGGGTGACGCCAACAGGACCGGCCCCCCGGACGCTCCGCCCGCAGCGTGCTGCAGGCGCGGCCGGCAACCGAGCCATGTGCCGCTACAACAAGTCGCAGACAGACTAATCTAGGCGCACGTTGGCGCCTGATCCAGCCTCGGCGCTTGTCACGCGGGCGAATTCGAGCCCGACTGCGCTGGCCGCGGACAAGACGACAATCGCAACGACGGCCGCGACAAATGCCTTCATCTGCGCCTCCTCCGCGCTTACGGGCGGCACATTGCCGCAAACGCCGCGCCAAGTCAACGCCGCCTGCTTCGATTCGACAGCGGGAGGGTTCTCTGGTTCACCCAGGTACGGCGCGAATGAGATATGGGGCCCGGGTTCCTCCTCTAGTCCTCCGCTGCGGAGCCAGGAACCGTCGCGGTGCGCAGGAAGGAAATCAGGTCCTTGCGGTCGTTCGCCTCCGCGATTCGCTGAACGGGCATCTTGGTTCCCGGCACATACTTGTCGGGGCCAAGGTCGAAGAGCTCGTCGATCGTGCGCTCGTTCCAGATAAAGTTCCTGGTGGTGAGGGCATCGGAATAGGCGTAATCGGCCAAGCCTCCGACGCGGCGGCCGAAGATTCTGTAGAGAGTCGGACCTGCGCGGCGTCCGCCCTCGGGTCCCAGCGTGTGGCAGATGGAGCAGCGCTTGAGGAACACCTGTTCGCCGTTTGGCAGCGCCTCGCGGCCTGCGTCCGCACCAATAGCGGCCTCGGATATTCGGGGAATTCCGCCGCCATCCAAGGGCCAGACATCGACATGGTCTCCGAGGCTGGCAGAGGCCAATCGCTCCCCGCTTCCGTCAAAGACGAGCGCCCAGATGGGCCCCTTGCGCACAGCCCGGAAATTGCGCTCGGTATCCCAGGTGCGGCTGGAGACGACGCGGACATATCCGGCGCCATCGCCGATCGCCACCCGGCTTCCATCGGGAGAGGCGGCGAGGGCCAGGATGGGCGCGTCATCCAGAGTCATGTTGGCAATGGCTCTGCCGGTCTCAAGGTCCACGGCGTAGACGCTTCCGTTGTTGGCGCCGAGGATCACCCAGCTCGCCACATCGTCCACGAGCAGGCGGTTGATGCCGAATCCATGCCTTCGTTCAACCCGGATCAGCGCGCGTTCGGCCACGTTCCAGCGCCGGACGGTTCCATCCTGTCCGGCGGACAAGAGTTCCTGCCCGCCCTTCAGAAAGGCGACATCGTTGACCGGTGAGCCGGCGGGCAGGAAGCCAAGCGCAGCGCGCGTATCCAGATTCCAGAGCCCGACCGTTCCGTCCCAGGATGCCGAGGCGGCCAGCCCGGTCTGGGGAGCGTAATCGAGAGCGATTACCTTGCTCCGGTGCCCTTCAAAGCGATGCAGAGGTTGCCCTGTGGCGAGATCCCAAAGAATGACGGAAAAGTCGTCCCCGCCGGACAGCGCCCGGCCGAGCCCGGCCGGGGCAACGGCATTGACGGCGGCGAAATGCCCGTCAAGCCACGCCAGGTGGCGACCGGTTTGAAGATCCCAAATGCCGACCGAAGTGTCGAACGAGGCCGTGAGGACGCTCCCCTCCGGGGTTGCCGCCGCATCCATGACCGGCCCACCATGCCCTTCCAGCCGGAAGTAATCCGCGCCTGCTTGCCCGGTCGGGAAGAGGAAGGCGGCGATCGCCGCCGCAAAGACGCTGAGTCGAAGCGGCCGCATCGGCTCCCGGCGCCTGCTTCAGTCAGCAGAACTGCCGGCTCCGCCGGACTCGATCCGGTCTACCCACAGGCTGTGGTGCTCGCGCGCCCAGTTCTTGTCGACCTGCCCCGTGCCCATGGCATCGAAGGCGCCTTCCATGCCGAGTGAACCGATATAGATATGAGCGAGGACGACGGCGATCAGCGCCAGTGCCACGACGGAATGCCAGAGCTGGGCGAGTTGTGCTTCCTCGAGCGGCGTCAGCTGCATGGGGAGGTCGAAGCCGGCCATGTTCATGATGGCGAACGTCTTCGCGAACATGGCGGTCTGAAACGGGAACAGCAGCGCGATACCCGATATGGACAGGCTGGCGCCGAGCAGGATCACGGCCCAGAATACAAGCTTCTGGCCGGCATTGAATTTGTGGGCAGGCGGATGGCTGCCCTTTACCAGGAGCCCGCCCCCCCTGAGGATCCACTTGAAGTCCGCCGTTTTCGGCAGATTGTGCCGGACCCACAAGACGAAAATCAGCACGAGGGCAACCATGAATGCCAACGCGACATAGTTGTGGAGCCACTTTCCGACCCGCGTGACGAGGGCAAAGGCGTCCGGGCCGATTGCAGGCTTGAGCACATAGCGTCCGTACAGAATGTTGAGGCCGGTGAGCCCGAGGATGATGAAGCTGCCGGCCAGGAGCCAGTGGCTGAAGCGCTCCAGATTGTTGAATCTCTCGATGGTCTCCCCGGAGCGGCCGGAGTCGATGCGGACGCGGCCGCGCAGAAGATAGAACAGCAGCAGCACCGCGAGGGTGGCCCCGAGAGCCCATCCTCCCCAGATGGAGAGGGGACCATTGCGGAAGGCGCGCCAGTTGTCGCCTTCAGACTGAACCAGCACGCGCCCGAGGGGATCCGCAACGGAAGCGTTGAATTCCTCGCCCTGGCGTATGCGGCGCCAGAACTCGGAGTCCGATGAAATGCCGAGGGACTGGCCCGGCACCTCGCCGGCGACCTGCGCCCCGGCGCCGGTGTGGAAGGCGAAACCGGCCAGCGTCACGCCCAGGGCACAGAGCGCCAGGGCGAAGGCGGCCGCGCCGAGCAATGTGGCGAAACGGCGGGAACGGAGCATTTCGCAATTCCTCCTAACGGCCTAGAGGCCGAAATTCTGTTTCGAGGCCCGGTGCCGGAGCGTGTCCGCGGCCTCCTGGTCAAGGGGCGCCGTCTGAAGCTGGACGCCCTTCTCGTAGTGAATGGGCCGGTTCTGCTCTTCATCGCGGCAACCGGCCATCAGCACGAGCCCGGCCATGGCTGCAATCGGGGCCAATCGCAGGACTGGTGCTGCGAAGGGGGCGATGTGGCGCAAGCGGTTGATTTGCATGGTCACGCCCTCATTGCAAGCTGGATGCACAGAATTCCGGGAATGCCGGCGGGATTTCGGTAATGATGCGGGGCGGGGCCGAAGCCCCGCCCCCGAGCGTTCAAGCCGGACAGGCCTCAGGAGCTCTTCTGGTCGTAAGCCGTACCCCAGCCCCAGGCGCCCGATCCGAACCCGCGGGCGACGACTCGCTCGCGGTAGATGTTGGACACCGAGTTGCCGTCGCCGGCGAGCAGGGCCTTGGTCGCGCACATCTCCGCGCAAAGCGGGAGCTTGCCCTCGGCCAATCGGTTGCGGCCATACTTCTGGAACTCCGCCTCAGACATGTCGTCCTCGGGACCACCCGCGCAGAAGGTGCACTTGTCCATCTTGCCGCGCGAGCCGTAGTTGCCGGCCTGCGGGAACTGCGGCGCCCCGAAGGGGCACGCGTAGAAGCAGTAGCCGCAGCCGATGCAGAGGTCCTTGGAATGAAGAACGACCCCCTGTTCGGTCTGATAGATGCAGTCCACCGGGCACACCGCGATGCACGGCGCATCCGAGCAATGCATGCAGGCGACCGAGATGGACCGCTCGCCGGGCTGCCCGTCATTGATGGTGACGACCCGCCGGCGGTTGACCCCCCAGGGAACCTCATTCTCGTTCTTGCACGCCGTTACGCAGGCATTGCACTCGATGCAGCGTTCCGCGTCGCAGAGGAACTTCATTCGCGCTTGATTCATTGATGCCATATTTATGTTCCTCCGTTATGCGGGCTCTATCCGGCAGAGCGTGCACTTGGTCTCCTGCATCTGCGTAACCGAGTCGTAGCCATAGGTCTGCGCCGTGTTGGACGCCTCCCCGAGCACATAGGGGTCGGCCCCGTCCGGATACTTGTCCCGGAGATCCTTGCCCATGAAGTGCCCGCCGAAGTGGAACGGCATGAACGTCACGCCGCGCCCGACACGTTCGGTGACCATCGCCATGACCTTGACGCTGCCGCCTTCCGGACCATGCACCCAGACCATCTTGCCGTCCCGCACGCCCAGATCGTTGGCGTCGCGCGGGTTGATTTCGACGAACATGTCCTGCTGCAGCTCTGCGAGCCACGGGTTGGACCGGGTCTCGTCACCGCCGCCCTCGTACTCCACGATCCGTCCGGAAGTCAGAATCAGCGGATAATCCTTCGAGAAATCCGTCTTCTGGATCGATGCGTAGAGAGTCGGGAGGCGATACGCCCTCCGGTCTTCATAGGTCGGGTAGTCAGCCACCAGGTCGCGACGCGGAGTGTAGAGCGGCTCGCGGTGCAACGGCACCGGATCCGGGAAGTTCCACACCACGCAGCGGGCCTTGGCGTTGCCAAACGGTGCGCAGCCATGCTGGATGGCAACCCGCTGGATGCCGCCCGAGAGGTCGGTTTTCCAGTTGGTCTTCTCACCCGCGATGGCGGCGATCGTCTCGCGCTCGCTGTCCGTCAGGTCGGCGTCCCATCCGAGTTCCATGAGCATTTTCATGGTGAACTCAGGATAGCCGTCGGTCAGTTCGGAGCCGACCGAATACGAGCCCTCCGCGAGGAGGTTCTCGCCATCGCGCTCCACACCGTACCGAGCCCGGAATGTGAGGCCACCCTCAGCCACCGGCTTGGACGGATCGTAGAGGACCGGCGTTCCGGGATGCCCCATCTCCGGGGTTCCCCAGCATGGCCACGGCATGCCGTAGTACTCGCCGTCGCAAGGACCGCCCAGCGCCTGCAGGGTGGTCCTGTCGAAGGTGTGCTGGTTCTCCATGTGCTTCCGGATCCGCTCCGGAGACTGGCCGGTGTAGCCGATGGTCCACAACCCGCGATTGAACTCGCGGGTGATGTCCTCCACCAGCGGTTCGTCGCCGTTCAGGGCGATATTGCGGAGGAGCCGGTCGGCAAAACCGAACTTCTTCGCGAGCATCGCGATGATGGTCTGATCGGGCAGGCTTTCGAAAGCCGGCTCGAAGACCTTGTCGCGCCACTGCAGAGAGCGGTTCGACGCGGTAACGGAACCATAGGTTTCGAACTGGGTTGCCGCCGGCAGGAGGTACGTCCCGTCCGTCCGGTCGTGCATCACCGCCGAAACCGTCGGATACGGGTCGATCACAACCAGAAGGTCCAGCATCTCCATGGCCTTCTTCATGTCGGGCCCGCGCGTCTGCGAGTTCGGCGCATGCCCCCAGAACACCATGGCGCGGAGGTTGTCCGGCTGGTAGTCGATATTGGCCTTGTCCTCCAGGACGCCGTCGATCCAGCGGCTGACCGGGATGCCCAGTTTCTCCATCAGCTCCTGCGAGCCGAATTGTCCGAGCAGCCAGTCGTAGTCCTCCTCCCAGACGCGGCTCCAGTGCTTCCACGCGCCCGTCGCGAGCCCGTAATAGCCCGGAAGCGTATGGGACAGGACGCCTAGGTCCGTCGCCCCCTGCACATTGTCGTGGCCGCGGAAAATGTTGGTTCCGCCGCCCTGGCGACCCATGTTCCCGAGCGCCAGCTGCAGGACGCAGTAGGCCCGGGTGTTGTTGTTGCCCTGGGTGTGCTGGGTGCCGCCCATGCACCAGATGACGGTGCCCGGACGGTTGTTGGCGAGGGTCCGCGCGACGCGGCGGAGTTGCGAGCCCGGCACGCCCGTGACGCGCTCGACCTCGTCCGGATTCCACTTGGCGACCTCGGCTCGGATTTGGTCCATCCCCCAGACGCGCTGCCGGATGAACTCCTTGTCCTCCCAGCCATTCTCGAAGATGTGCCAGAGGAGGCCCCAGATGAGCCCGACATCCGTTCCGGGCCGCAAGCGGACATACTCGTCGGCATGGGCCGCGGTCCGCGTGAAGCGCGGGTCGCAAACGATCAGCGGCGCATTGTTCTGCTCCTTCGCCTTCAGGAGATGGAGGAGCGAGACCGGATGCGCTTCCGCCGGGTTGCCCCCGATCAGGAAGATCGCCCGCGAATTATGGATGTCGTTGTAGGAGTTGGTCATTGCGCCATAGCCCCAGGTGTTCGCGACACCTGCGACCGTGGTCGAATGGCAAATCCGGGCCTGGTGGTCCACATTGTTCGAGCCCCAATAGGCTGCGAACTTGCGGAACAGGTAGGCTTGCTCGTTGGAGTGCTTCGCCGATCCCAGCCAGTAGACGGAGTCGGGTCCGGACTGTGCCCGCAACTCGAGCATCTTGTCCCCGATCTCGTTGATCGCGGTCTCCCAGGAGATCCGCTGCCACTGGCCGCCCACTTGCTTCATGGGATACTTCAGGCGGCGTTCGCCATGGGCGTGCTCGCGCACTGAAGCGCCCTTGGCGCAATGCGCCCCAAGATTGAACGGGCTGTCCCAGCCGGGCTCCTGCCCGACCCAGACGCCGTTGTCCACCTCGGCGAGAACCGTGCAGCCCACCGAGCAGTGCGTGCACACGGATCGAATCGTGTCCATCGCGCGACCGGTGGCGGCTTCGGCTCGCCTCACGGTGCCGGCCGAGAGCGCCCCGATCGCCGCCAGGCCGCCTGCGGCCAGTCCCGATCGGGTGAGGAACGTCCGCCGATCGACGGCCTGTTCCGCGACGCTCTGGATCACCGGCATCAAGCGGGAGCGAATCGCCGTCCCGCTGCGGGTTTTCCTAAGCATGTTTAGGTTTTCCTTTTGTAGTTTCGCAGTCGCTGATCCCGCGGGATCAGAACCTGCAGGACTTGTAGTACGTCCGGACGTGATCCGTCTCGACGTAGCCTGCTCCGCGCTTCGGTACGGCGGAGTGGGCGGGCATCGTTGCGGCGCCCGCCGCTGCTGCTGCCGCACCTCCGGCGGCAGCAAGCTTCAGAAAGCCGCGCCGGTCCTCACGGACCGCTTCGGCTTTCGGCTCTTTCCTCATGAGAACTTCCTCCTTCTCTTCCTACCTTGCGGCCCGGCGCAATGCATCCGGGCCGTCTCCCCAGCCGCGAGGATCATCCCTCCATGCGGAAGGCCTGCGCCTCGATTTCCAGGAACAGCCTTCCGGCTGCCCCGACGGGTTCGAAGAAATTCGCGTTGCGGGCATTCTCCAGATCCGCGAAGAAATGTCCCGCCCACGGCGCGATATGCGTCTCGAAGAAACGGCGCTGGCGCTCAAGGGTAGCGGGAGCGCCGAGAGTGCCCGTGATCAGGGCCTGCATGACTTCGCAAAGACAGGCGATGTGATCCTCTGGCTCGCGCGTTGTTTCCGCGCGCGCGATTCCGAGTTCTGCGAGATCGCCCCGGATTTTCGCCAGCGGCTTTTCGTTAAGGAAGCCAGTAAGATAGAAACTGGCGTAGGGCATTAACTCCCCGCGGCCCAACCCAATGAACAATTCGTGGTATTCGCGCTCGACCTCGTTCGGGTCGGCCTCGGCGGCTAGCCTCGAGAGCCCCGCCAACGCGTTACCGAGAGGTGAGTCAGAACCGCTGATTCCAGCCACGAGGCTGAGCGTTCGAGAATCCGGCGCACGAACCAGCAGTACGGCGAATAGCCCGTACACATCGGCCCGCCGCTGCTCAGCATCGCCAGCGAGTGGTTTCCGCACTTCAACGGTCGGTTCGCAAACCGTCACAGCTTCCAATCTTCATGCGCCTCCGCGCTGTGGGCGCTGCGCACTACACCCTGCCTGCCGGCCTCTGGCCGCAGCAACGGGACACAGCCAATTCATGATAGCCGTTCTGACCCCCTCGTCAACGCGTGTTTGCCGAAGGCATGTTCCGCAAACGTCTTTGTCGCGGACACTATTGCGGCGATTCGGCCTTGCCGCGCACAATCGTTCCGTCCGCGAACGAATCTTGCGAAGGTCTGTGCGCTTCGAGAGCCATTGGTAGCAGCAACCGGGCGACATTTCGAATGCTGGCCGGTTCTTTCGCTTTTCAGTTCCACAAGGTGGTTCCCCGCGGGAAGCCCGGGATCCGCAGGGACGCTTGCGTGGCCCGTAGCCGAGAGCGTGACACGTGTCCGCTGACCAGGTCCTTCGGGAAGCCCTTTCCAAGGCGGTCCCGGACCGTGCAGGCTGCGAGCGTGCCGTTCGTGCTCACGATCATGATCGGAGAGCGTCCATGCATGGTTCGCATTGCTCAAGATCGGGATGTCCAGGGCCACCCTTGCGGCCGTTCGCATACGGTGGACACCGGCAAGGAATGTTCCCTGGCCCATGCGGCCGTCCCCGGCTGGCGTGAGGCGGCAGTCTTTCCCGACACCACTCGCAGGGGATCGTCGGCGAATTGGGCGTTGCGGGCGGTGGTCAGGGACTTTGCCTGGAGTTGAAGCCGGCAGCTCATGGTCAGGCGATCGGTTAGCGGCCGTGCAGGCGATGTGCAGAATGGTCGCTGGTTGTGAGGGTGACAGCCCTCGCTGCCGGCTTGGTGATATCGTGGACACGATGACGATGGGGCTCGCTGGTATGCGCTCGACGAAGACATCTCGCATTCCGGCACTCTGGCCGACCGCGGATGCTGAACTCGGCGCAAGCGTCCCGTCGCGCTGGCCTTGCGGGCGCAGCACCGCTATGGAGGGATAGAATTCGCTGGGAATTGTGGACTACGGCGGACAGGCCCGGATTCATGAGTGCGCATCGGGAGATGCAGGCTGGGGCCAAGTGGATCAACCGCGAAGGAAAGTTCTTGTGAATCCGCCCTGAAACCACGGAAAATGGCCAATTAGCGCCCATTTTCCGGGCGTTTCAGGGAGCGGGAATGGCCGGGATTTTCCGGTCGGTCCCGAAGTTCAGAACGCCGAGGAAAATTCGTCGGCCGACGTGCCTTGGAAGACCATGTCGTCGTACCTCGGCCGTCAAGTCCCATTGGGGTGCTGAACCATGTCAAGAGCCGGCAGTATCGGCGTCGGCTCTATCTCGCGGAGGGATACCGGGAGCAGGTGTCGGTCGTCGTCGAGGATCGGAGACCACAGGCCGGCCAGAACTCGCAGAAGGTCACGAGGATCGTGCGCAGGATCCTCGAGCACGAAGGTTCTTCCCTCATTGCTCGCGTCGAGCGGCTACCTCCGGATCGCCTCCTGCAACTCCTCGATCCCGAAATAGTCACCGGAAACGGCACCGGCCGTGTCATCCCAGGCAATGGTCCGCAATTTGCGGCCAAACATCCGGTCCGGAATTCTGATAGCGCCAGGCGAAGCTCTGGAAAGGATGAAATCACAATGAGATAGAAACCTTTCATCGCAACCCAGCGGGTTCGACTTCCGCCCGGCAAAGGCGAAGCCCGCCAGCCGGAACCGAGTCTTGCTGGTTTTCGACAGTATTTCCTGGATTTCCGGTCTGTTCATCGGGAAGTGTCAAGCGTGGCCTGGCCCAAGAGCGGATAGCGGCTGGATTTGCGCAAAAGTATGCTGCCAACTCGAAGCATAGAATCCGTTCTCTAGTTTCCTTGTGTCACTTGATATTGAACGGAATAGAGGGTCTAATGAGGTGATGCCAACCATGCGCCGGAGCCGAGAATGTTCTGTCGAACCAAGACCGCCAAGGGCCAGACCTATTTGCAAATCGTCGAAAGCTACCGCGCGAACGGTCGAACCCGGCAACGCGTCGTCGCCTCACTCGGCCGTCTCGACCGCCTGGCCGCGTCCGGCGGGCTGGACCGGCTGATCCAGTCCGCCTGCCGCTTCTCCGAGACGCTGTTGGCGCTGTCGGAAGCGGACAGCCGCTCCCGGGACCCGGCGGTGCGCTGGCGATCCATCGGCCCGGCGCTGCTGTTCGGTGCGCTGTGGGAGGCGACCGGCTGCGCGGACATCCTGCGCGCGGCACTCAAAGGACGGCGCTTCGGCTTCGATGTGGAACGAGCCGTGTTTGCCAGCGTGCTGCACCGGATCATGGTCTCCGGCTCGGACCGCCAGGCCTGCCGGTGGATGCGGGACCAGGCGATCCCCGGAACGGCGGGGCTGGAGCTGCACCAGTTCTACCGGGCGATGGCCTGGCTCGGGACACCGCTGGCGGGGGAGGAGGCGCCGGAAGGGAAGTTCAGCCCGCGCTGCACCAAGGACCGGATCGAGGAGGAGCTGTTCTTCCAGCGCCGGGACCTCTACACCAACCTCGACATGGTGTTCTTCGACACCACCTCGCTCTACTTCCACGGCGAGGGCGGGACAGAGCTGGGCCGGCATGGCAAGAGCAAGGATTTCCGCCCACAATGCAAGCAATTGGTTGTCGGCATGGTGCTCGACGGGGACGGGGATCCCGTTGCCTCGGAAATCTGGCCGGGGAACACCGCAGACGTCAAGGCCCTGGACCGGGTCGCCGCGCGGCTGCAGGAGCGCTTCGGGCTCCGTTCCATCTGCGTCGTCGCGGATCGCGGCATGATCAGCCGCGAAACCATTGCGTCGATCGAAGCGCGCGGATGGCACTTCATTCTCGGCGCGCGGCACCGCAACAGCAAGGAGATCAAGGAGAAAGTACTGACCGATTCCGCGCCCTTCGAGACGGTGGCGATGCCGCGGGCGCGGAACACGCCGCTGGAACTCGAAGTGAAGGAGGTCCACGTCAAGGATGGCAAGGCAGAGGACGGGGAAGACGCCGACGAAGACGCCGAAGCGTCTTCCCGTCGCACCGTGGTCTGCCGGAATCCGGCCCAGGCACGCAAGGATGCCGCCACCCGCGAAGCGATTCTGAAGAAGCTGCACACCAAGCTCGAGAGGGGCGGGCCCAAGGGCCTGGCCGGAAACCGCGGCTTCAAGCGCTACCTGCGCGCAAAAGGCGGCGTGTTCGAGGTCGACTACGACAAGATCCAATCCGAAGAGCGCTTCGACGGCCTCTGGGTCCTGCACACCAACACCGACTTCGAACCAAGCCAAATTGCCGCCCGGTACAAGGCGTTATGGATGGTGGAGCAAGTGTTCAGGACGAGCAAGGCCCTCCTCGATACGCGGCCCATCTTCCACAAGTGCGACGAGACCATCCGCGGCCACGTCTTCTGCTCCTTCCTTGCCCTGGTCCTGCAAAGCGAACTGCAGCGCCGCATGCAGGCCGCCGGGATCGAGGCCGAGTGGGCCGACATCCGCCGCGACCTCAATGCGCTCACCGAAACCGAGATCGAGCAGGACGGAAAACGCTTTCTTGTCCGAAGCGCAACCCAGGGCAGCATCGTCGCGATCCTTCGCTGCGCCGGCGCCCGGCTGCCGCAAACCATTCGCCAGATCGAAACTGCCGAACACGGGGAAACGCTGCCGGCGACCGAATGATATGCGACGCTCGCCACAACTGCAGGGCAACGCCTGTACACGGAAGTGTAGTGCCAGAAACCAAAACGGCGCCCGTAATCCCTTGTTATACCTCAACTTCAAACTTCATAGTGTAGAAGCTCAGCTTGACAATGTGGCGCACATCCAGTATACAATACACTCAAGTCTCACATTTGTTTCTTGAATGACGTTATTGAGGAGAACCCAATGAAACATTATCTAAAAGTTCTGACCTTGTTGCCCGTGTCTTTCTGTCTGGTAGGCACAAGCTATGCGGAAGGTTCCGATCCAAATGAGGCCGGGGCCGTTTCCATGTGCAGCGCGATTTGCCAACCCAAGGATGGAGGAACCTATACCGTAGCTAACTCGGCGCCCTCAGTGCTGCCATTCCCTTGGAAATCTTCGGAAAATCACAGATTCTCCAATCTTACGCACGGGAATCTGTTCATCAGGGATCCCTTCAATAACGAGCTGATTCCCGACCTTGCGACGCATTGGGAAGTTTCCGACGACTTGACGAAGGGAACATTCCATCTTCGGAAGGATGTTCAGTTCCATGACGGAACAGCATACACGGCCAAGGATGTCGAATGGAGCTATAAGCTTACCATGAAACCGGAAGCGGAAGGTGCGGACTTCCTCATGAATGCGGCCCGTTTAAAGGAACTGAAGGGTGCTCAGGCGTTTATCGATGGTGAAGCGGAGGACATCGAAGGTATCACGGTCGTGGACGATCATACGATCGTCTTTGAAACGGCGGTCCCGAATGGAAATTTCTTCGACGTTGTAGGAAAGGTGTACATTTTTCCCGAACATCTCTTTCGAGGCTATTCATGGGAAGAGTTGCCGACTCTCGACTGGCTAACTGCCGAAGTGAGAGTGGGTACGGGACCATTTCGGTTTGAGGAATCCGTCGAGGGACTATACGTGTCCTTTGTCGCAAATGACAACTATTGGGCTGGCAGGCCACACCTGGACCGCATTGTGATGAGGTTCTTCTCAGAGCATGAAACCGGTACACTCGCCTTCGAAAAGGGGGAAGTGGACGAGAGGGAATTCATGACGGCTCTAGAAGTTACGCGTTTTAGCGAAGATCCTCAAGGCAATGTCTTCCTGCGGGGAGCCCCTCTGAGTCCAAACTACGTTAACGCCGCTGACCAGCCCTACCTGAAGGATCCGCGAATCCGTCAGGCTATTTCCTATGCGATCAACCGTGAACAGTTGATCGAAACCCTGATCCCCCCCGGATTGAGGGACCCCCAGTTTACCCTGTTTCCCGAAGATCATGTCATGTTCAACGCCGATGCTCAGAGCTATCCCTATGACCCTGACACGGCGAGAGCATTGCTGGCCGAGGCAAATTGGGATCCCGAGCAGGAAGTGGAGCTAGCAACGTATTACAACTCTCAGGAGGCACTTGATTGGATGGCCTTCATCCAGATGTACCTGACCCGTGTGGGCATAAAGGTGAAAGTTCGACAGATGAATTGGCCGGACATGGAAAAAGCCGGAGAGGCGGGCCAGCTGGACCTGTGGTTCACTGGTTATTCGAGTGACGTGATCGGCGACCATTTGGCCTATTTCTCTACTGACGGTGCATGGAATTTCGGAATGTATGACAATCCTAGGTACAATGAACTCTTGACCGAGGCCGGGCGCAGTCGCGGAGATGAACTCAAGATGATCCTGCATGAACTGCAAGACATCTTTAATGAGGAGTTGCCTGGAATACCGATTTGGAACAGGACCAAGTTCAGCTTGGTCAAACCCAATTTCTGCGGTGTCACCGCGCAGTGGACCGATCAGCATTTCTCTTACTTGAACGTCGAGAATATCTACATGTGTGACGACACGGCACAGACAACGTCCGCAAATCCCGGCACTCCTGCCGGTCTCGGACATCCCGGCTACACATTTAGCAATTAGCGTTCATATAGGGTGCGATTCTCGCATGGCGGGCATTTTCGTGGATTTGTCAATTTACAAGTTTTGCGCCCATAGCACGATCAAGCCGCCGCTTTGTGTGAGTTTGGGAAGCGGTTGTCATTTTCTGCGGGCGTTTGCTTGTGGTGATCGAGTATGGCAGTCCAGGCGGCGTCGAAGCGCCCGGACTTGACGAGCGCTCGGAAGGCGAGGACGGCCTTGCCTCCCTCCATTCCCCAGCGCTGGCCGGACCTTTTCATCCTGGCTCCGACCAGCGTCTTGCATGCGCTTTCCGTCACGCCGGACCCGATCGGGACGTTCATGGCCTGATGTTTCGCATAGTTCATGCGGTTCCGGTGATTGCGGAAGTAGTTCAACTCGCTCTCCAGTCCGGCATCCAGCCTGCCACTGGCGGTCCAGTAGTATCGCAAGGACCGGATCACCTTTTCGGCTCCCTCTGGATCGTCCCGGAGGATCTTCCGGTATCCTTGGAACCATGTGCTGCGGGTGGTGCTGTCGTGGGGGAAGATGTGCTCGGCGGCCGCGGCGAGGTGTTGCGCTGCATGCCAGAAATCGATCAGTTGGAACGCCTCTGGAACCAGGGCGGACAAGAAGCGCCAATTGTCTGCGGCCGCGTCTGCGACGGCAACAAGCCGCAAATCGGGCCGGAGCCTGGTGGCATGCACAAGTTCCTCCTCCAGCCGCTGCTTGAGGGTTGCCTTGCGGGGTTCGGGCATTTCGCCAAAATACACGGTGTGCAAGCGGACGCCCTGAGCATCGTAATAGGAGATCGTCCCGACGGACGCCTCTTTCCAAATCATTGGCCTGACACCACCTTTCCCATCCAGGAACATGGGAAGCATGGTCCCGTCGAGGGAGATGCAGACGCTCACCGCCTGCGCCGGGATCGCCTCGCCCGCGCGCATCGCCACAAGCGCGTCGTCCGCGCAGCCGCTCCAGAGACGGCCTGCATCGGCCGTCAGGCGCTGCAGGCTGCTCACTGAGGCTCCATCGATCCCGAACCTCCCGTACAGGGACACACAGTCCCGTGGCGAGAGAGCGCTCATCAGAAACACGCCCTGCTCCGCAGCCCGCTCCGTGAAATAGCCGCCCGCAAAGCAAACCTGCTCGTCGACCGGCATGATCGCGGCCCCGGATTCCGACCGGTAGCGGGGTCTCGAATACTCCACCGGCCCGGCCGACGTCATCACCCTGCGAGGCGTCGAGTGTACCCGACGATGCCGCCTCCCGCCACGAAACACATGCCGCGCCCCTTCATCCAAAGACTCGATGCCCGCTTTCAGAACTGCGCGCACGCAGGCCTGCGATGCCGTCATCACTTGACGTTCAAACGCCGAAAACGCCGCCCCCAATGTGCCGGAGGAAAGCAGTTGGAACGCCGCCTCCGCAAACTCCCGCCCAATCGCGTCGCAAAGCGAACGGCAGGCTTCCATCTCCTCGGCCGGCTGCACACCCCTGCAAAGCTGGTCCGCAACAACACAGGGATCAAAATCAAAAACGACTTCCACCTCGGAATGGGTTAGCATGGTCATTGGAGTGCTCCTGATCTGGATGTTTCAATACTTTCAGAATACCACTGCATGTGGTCGGGGGCACTCCCCTCTTCCTCAACATCGCGCGTTCCCGTACAAATTATTGCCCGTCAGCGACGGATTGTCACAAACTTCCCCATCCCGCTCGAACCTCGGATCGTAACTCATTGTCATTGCTGAACGCACTTCCGCCATGACAGAAACGCATAGCGCCAGGCGAAGGTCTGGAAAGGAGGATGAGATGAACTGAAACCTTTCATCGCAACCCAGCGGGTTCGACTCCCGCCCGGCAAAGGCGCAGCCCGCCAGCCGGAACCGAGTCTTGCATGGCCAACGGCAACGCGGGTCGTGAAGCGTAGACAGGAGATGACAAAGCGCCGCTATGGAGCGGTTTTCATTATGAGTCCCCTTCTGAAGTGTTTGAAAACATTGGGAGTTGTGGAAGGTCTTGGTCCTGACACGGGCTGTTTCCGGCCCTGGCAGCGGCGGCGGCCACGGTTTCGTCCAGTAGATCGGCGGCTCGGATGCGCCAGGGAGCCTTTGGAGCGGCTTGTTGAGCCGGGAGAACCCCCTGTCGGATCAGTCGGCGGACTACGTGGTGGTTGACGCGGAGTTTGCTTGCAGCCTCTGCCAAGGTCAGGAGTTTCTCCTTTCCGGAAACGGTCCTGCGGGACGGAAGGCCGTGATCTCCGCGGTACCGCCTCACCCGCTCGGCGTTCCAGGTGTATCCATGGGCGGACGACATCCCCATGCGATTCAGCGATGCGGCGATATCGCAATCGGACCAGTGCCCCGCCATGCTGCGCATGACCTTGGCGGCTTGTTCAGAGGTGCGCACGCTATGGGCGCCGGATGCGGGTATTCGGACCCGTAGTTGAGAATGTTGTCCCCCTCGCCAATGAATGACCAGTACGACCTCACGGGCCGTGTTGTCGATATCTGCGATGATTTCGGTGACGAGGGTGCGCAAGAGTTGCTGGCGCGTGCGCATGGTGGTCGTTGGCGCATTCCAGGCGGCTTCGAGATCAACGGCAAGTCCGGTGAAGTCCGGCATGCTTGAGGTCGGCTCTGGCACGTGCCGGATGCGTGTTTCGCCGGCCACAACGCGCTGAAGCGCCTCTTCCCAGCGTTTCTCCAATTGCGCCGCAATGAGTCGATTGTCAGGGTCGCAGGCGGCATAGCGACGCTCTGCCAGTGAGGCCTCGTAGCGCACCTGCTTCAGTTCGAGGTCCACGATTTTCTGCTGTTTTGCTTGCGCTTCGCCGTACATCCGTTCGGCCTCCAGAGCCGCTTCGATCGCCATGGGTGCCGCCACGCGGATGGCCTCTGCGGCAAGGGCGGCATCGATGCGTTTCGCGGCGAACCGCAGACACGTCGGCAGCCCATGCACATGGCCCTGTCTGCACAGGTAGACAGCCCGCCCCGGGGCTCGGCCCGAATAGACCACCTGCAGGCGCCGTCCGCAACGGGCGCACGAGAGCAGCCCGGCGAGCAGTGCCCTGCCGCCTCGTCCAGACTTTGAGCCGCCGCTCTTGCCGTAGTTGTTGGCCGCGAGGCGGGCGAGGTTGCGCTCGTATTCGGCCCAGTCGATGTAGCCTTCATGGTGGTCCCGGATGATGACCTCCCACTGCTCGACAGGCTTGTCATGGCCGGAACTCTTGCGCAGACGCCCGTCAACGACGACCGTTCGCTGGCCGGTCTTGCCCCAGGCGTAAGCGCCTGCATAGAAGGGATTTTTCAGCGTGGTGTGGACGTTGCTGTAGCTGATCAGCCTCCATTGAGGAGCGAGGCCTCCGCCAAAGGGAGACGGAAAGCAGACTTCCTTCGCTCGCAGTGCCAGCGCAACCTGCCGTGCACTGCCCAAGTCACGGAATCGGGAAAAGACCAGTCGGATGGTCTCCTGAATTCGTAGGTCGGGATCGAAGACGGGACCATCGGCTTCGCGATACCAGACGTACCCGACCGGAACGTTGATACGGAGTTCACCGCGGCGCGCCTTGTCTTGCAGCGCCCCAAGCATCCGGGCACGGAGAATGCCACTCTCGAACTCGAAAATGCTACCTTTCATTCCCAAGAGGAGACGATCATTCGGAAGTCGGGGATTGTAGACACCATCCAGGTCGATCACGCGAGCATCGAACACACCGCACAACTCCAGGAGCTGATGCCAGTCACGGCCGTTGCGAGCGAGCCTGGAAGCATCGAAGCAGAACACGGCACCGACCTGTTGCCCACAAAGCTCGGCGCACAATCGCTCGAAGCCGGGCCGATCCATCTGGCCATTCGCCGTGATCCCCAGGTCTTCGTCGATCACCTCCACATCCCGAAAGCCGCGACTGTGGGCGGTCGCGACAAGTTCGTATTGCCGCCGCTGACTCTCCAGGTTGGTGAGGACCTGTCGGGGAGTGGACTGGCGGACGTAGACCACCGCCTTGCGGTTCAGGACCGAATCGGCAAGCACATCAGGCATCGTCATCGGGATCCTCGTCCCTCTTGAGGCCTGCCGCCTCCAGCAACAGCCAAGCTAGTTGGTGGACGGCCTGATCGCGTTCGCTTCCGGTCAGGTTCTGCAGTTCGCCGTCGTCGAGAACCAGCGATAGCTGGGTCGTGCGTGGCAGTCGTGTCGGGTGCGCAGGGGCGGTCATCGACGTTCTCCCGGGAATCGCGCATGGTCTCCCGGCATTCTCTCCTCAAACCCAATCCGATCAAGAAGTGGTGGAGTTCGACCAGCGCCGACAGCGATGCCCGCGGCTCGCCGAGTTCCATTGGCGCGCAGGCAACCGCGTCCAGCATCCAGGCCGCGATCAGTGCGCCCTCACCGGGCGAACTCTCGACACGAACAAACTCGCCTGAGGCGTGCTGTTCACGCCTCAGTTCCCGGACCTCGCAGCCAAAAAGAGGATGCCACGGATAATGGACCCTCGCCGGTCGCCCGATATGGGCAGAATGGGAAGGGCTCCATTGAGCCTCGAAAGTTCCAATGATGACGCCCTCGCTGTTGCGATACCGGGGGCAGCACCGGAAGCACCGTCACGGCGAGGTGCCACGGGTCGTCCGGGGTCGCGGGAACGGCGCGAAGTCATGGGATGGGTTGCCAGGCAACCTGGGAGATCCCGCATTTGCCCGTGGAGGCAGGTTCCGGAGATGGAGACCCGGATGACCAAGACTCCTGGCCCGGCGCGAGGCCTGCTCAACGCCGGGATCGCTATGGCGGACACGAAACCGACGCAGGCAGCCACGGACCCGGCTGGCGAATCCATAAGCCGAAGGACGTGCGATGCGGGAAGTCGTAGTGCCCTGATAGTACTGCTGACGGCGGGGAACCGGGATCACCGGGACCCGTCCGAGGGAAGCGGGGCATCACATGGATAGACCCACTGGTGGGAAACGATGGAGGAAACACTGGGTTCCACAAACACGTCCACGAAACAGCAGTGGATAGCCGAACAGGCGAGGCAGCACCCGGAGCGGGTATTCACCTCGCTGCACCACTTGATCGACATCGACTGGATGCGGGAGGCGCATCGGCGTACGCGCAAGGATGCCGCCGCAGGCGTCGACGGCGTGATGGCTGCCGACTACGAGACGAACCTGGAGGCCAACTTGGAGTGCCTTCTGGAACGGATGAAGTCAGGCAGCTATGTCGCGCCGCCGGTGCGTCGGCACTACATCCCGAAAGCGGACGGCAGGAAGCGCCCTCTGGGCATCCCGACGTTTGAAGACAAAGTGGCGCAGCGGGCGATCCTGATGCTCATGGAGCCGATCTACGAAGCGGATTTCCATCCGTGCTCGTATGGCTTCCGGCCGGGCCGCTCGGCTCATGGCGCCTTGCGCGATCTGCGCAGCGGCATCATGGACGATGGCCAACGCTGGATCATCGACGCTGACATCACGAATTATTTCGGCAGCATCGACCATGGGCATCTCCGGGCCTTCCTTGACCTGCGGATCAGGGACGGCGTCGTGAGACGCATGCTGGACGGGTGGCTCAAGGCCGGGGTGATGGAGGGATCAACGCTCCACCGCCCCGAAGCAGGGGCACCGCAAGGCGGGGTTCTCAGCCCGCTGCTCTCGAATCTCTACCTGCACCATGTGCTGGACGACTGGTTCGAGGGCACGGTCAGGCCTCGTCTGCAAGGCTCCTGCCGGCTGGTTCGGTTCGCCGATGACTTTGTCATCGCCTTCTCGGATCGGCAAAGTGGCCAGCGCGTTCTGGAGGTTCTGGGCAAGCGCCTTGGCCGGTTCGGCCTCGCGCTCCACCCGGACAAGACGCGCTTCGTGGACTTCCGCCGGGCCAGCCTGAAAAGGCATGGAACGTCCGGAACCTTCGACTTCCTCGGCTTCACCCACCTATGGGGTCGCTCGAGGAGGGGCTACAACGTTGTTCGCCAAGTGACGGCCCAGGACCGGTTCACCCGCGCGGTGAAATCCGTGTTCGACTGGTGCAAGCGCCATCGGCACTTGCCCTTGCCCGATCAATGCGAGCATCTCGCCCACGCCATCCGGGGCCATTGCAGCTACTACGGCCTGACCGGCAACGGGAAACGCCTTGGCGGCTTCCGGTACGAAGTCATCCGCGCTTGGCGGAAATGGCTGGCGCGCCGCAGTCGCTCAGGGTCGCTGACGTGGGAGCGCATGAATGCACTCCTGCTCCGACATCCCCTGCCTCCGGCCAAGGTCGTGCACTCGATCTACGCCTCCTGAGCGAACCTACCGTGTGAGGAACCGTGTGCGGTAATGTCCGCGAGCACGGATCTGCGAGGGGAGGGGCCGGCAACGACCCCTCCTACTCGGCCCCTTCATATACCTGGCAAATAGCGTTTGAGGGGCAGCAGTAAACGACATTGCTGCCCCTTTTGCGGGTCCACCATCACCATGAATTACGTCATCGTAAAGTTGGTTCGCGAAATTCCTCTCGGCCATGGCGCCGACCCATATGGCCCTGACCAGGTTGCAGTCAAGCAGAATCAACAGGGAACGCATTCCGGAGAAGTCAAGCCGGCCTGAATGAACGATGTCTGCAGTTGGCAACAGATTTTGCCACCTAAAAGCAACGCACATCAGGGAGAATCCCTTGGGGAACGACCATTGTTCATCCAATGGGACACTTTGGAAGCAGAGTGTTCACGTCCAAGTCAACGTGCACCTCCACCCACTTCAACTCTCGACGGAGGAGTGGCGAGACAGGTCTTGGCATTCATATTGGAAAGCAGGTCATTTCGGTGAACGTAATATCGTGGACATTGCATGATTCTTCGCCCTGAGGTATTTCACAACGAAAACTGTCGGGAACAAGGCCAGGAATTGGATGCGTTACGGCACGACGGAACAATTGCCAGAACTCTTGTAGGTCCGTGTGCCCATCCCTGAACAACCCCGGTGTTCTACTTCATTCTCTGCGTGCGGCGAGTTGAATGATATGGACGGTTTGCCTGTTCGAGAGTTGGCATTGAAACAGGTGCTTCCCCCTATGTTTTGGTCTTGGCAATTCCGGCACCTTGGCACGTCGCTCGTAAACGAAGTCACCTGATGACATGATCGATCCAGGCTTGAGGCGCACCCCGTTGTCCTTTCGATCCAGTACACGGAGTGAACGAGAGAAAATCATGCGGCTCTAAACAGAGTCCGGATCGAGGTGCTCGAATTTTGTTTGGCTATGTAGCCGTATTGCCTCTGCACACGTAAATTGATCTCCTGTCCGCAGAACGCTCAACAATCCTTCATGACTCTCTGCATAGGCCTTCAATTGGTCCGAACCGACCGGATATTGGCGGTATTCGAGGGACCAGATAAAGTGGCTCAAGCCAGTCAATCTCCAGATTCTGGAGAGACTCTGGTTTCGCGAAGCATCGACCATTCTAGTGTGCCATTCAATGTCCAATTCGATGGACTTCACCGCATCCATTTTTTCCGCAGCATCAAACATAGAGTCCAGGAGCTTCTGAAGTCGACCACAATGCTCGCTCCATTCATGGCTTGACAGCCTTTCGATTGACTGCCTCAAAGCCAGTTGTTCGAGCACAAGGCGAACTTGGAGTCCATCCCTGACTTCCTCTGATCCAAAGCTTGCGATATAGGTTCCCTCCTTGGGACGGACCTGAACAATTCCTTGTTGTTCCAACATGCGGATGGCCTCGCGGATGGGTGTTCTGCTAACCCCCAATTGAGATGCCAACTCTTCTTCCGGAATCTTTTCCGAAGCTTTGAACTGTCCCCCGATGATCGCTTTACGTATCGAATCAAGAACCTGATCTCGCAATGTGATGCGGGATATCCTTTTCAGGGCTTTTGGCATCTCGGAAAACTCTGTGGTCGTGAAATCAACGGTTCTGTGCAATCTAGATGATTGCACCTTGATCCTCAACTCAACTCCCGTGCGCAGATTCGGGTGGATCGGTGCCTGGGAGCACCGGCGAGTCGGCCAAAGGCTGCCGACCGCGTCATCAGGCCCAGGCTCTTCGACGCATGCGACATGGGGGAGATCATCTGCGAGTCGCGATTTTCTGGCAGGCGGCTGAACGTCTTTCGAGATCGCGGTAGGAGGTCCGATTATACTGCGCACTTTGTTCCCGCACAGATCTGGACGTTCTCGTTAGAGCATTCGGGTCCTGCGTCCGGTACGGAGGACAAGGAACCGAATGTCGAGGCCCGCTGAGAAATGCGGAGGGCCGGAAGAAGCAAACATACACTGCCTCGATTCGGTGCCATACCTGGTGGGGCGTGACCCGTTGGGGAGCGCCGCCCCAGTTGGCGGAACCACGGTTCCGTGACCCAGTGCACCAACGCGGAAAGTAGCGATAGCCGGTAGGAACCGTTGAGAATTGCAACAATCCGCCAATCTTGGTGCGTAGCCATGTGGTCAAGTCCTCCCGGCCGTCGTTTCTTCGTCAGCACAGAACGTGGGCAATTCGCTGCAGAGTACGGCGAACCCGGTTTGCCGGGGGATTCCATCCGAGACCGCAGCGACCGTTTCTCGTGGTGCGGAAGTAATGCATGTATCCAGGAAGGGTGAATGTTTTCGCCGGCGCTGCCTTCTGGCTCGACGGTTCGCCAAGGCAAACCGAGGGAACCCGATGCAGCGCGGCTTGTCGGGGGTGGAGAGCCAAGCCGCAGGCCCCATCGATCCTCGACAGGGTCGTCAGGAACCGGACAAGCCGGTCCCGATCCAGAATTGTCGAAGAAGCCCCAATTGCTGGCGCTTGCGATCCAGGTGGGTGGCGCCGCTGAATGCGATAGGCAAGGGCATCAAGCGCATCGTGCGCACCTCGACCGGGCCGGAGCCCACAAGAAAATACGAGGAACTCCATTTCGGTGTTCCGGGGGGAGGATCGCTAACAACAGCGCCGCCTGGACAGAAAACCGGTGCTATAGGGAAAATACGTAGGCGGAAGTGCGGGATGGGTGGGTTCAGGAATGCTGTTGAGCGAGTGCCTTGCTCCGGCTTCCCGCGTTCGGAGACGGATTCAGGTTGGGGCTCGCTTCAGCTGTCCGGACCCTGTCACTATCACACTGTTAACACGGACTGTGTTGTGTGGCACACATGATGCATGCAGATTGGCTTGCGACAGTTTTGCGCGGAAACTCTTTCGTGGTTTGAGTGCGCGGTCCTTGAGGGAGGCGCGAGCCGGAGCGCGCTTGCGAGCGAGTTGTGCGCTCGCGCGAACTGGCGCAACGCGCGGGGCGAGCCGTGCGTTTCGTCGGCGCGGAAGATCCTGCCGAGGCTGGCGTCGCAACTGGGGTTGAAGCTCCCGGCGGCGGCAGCGCCGCCGGCGGCGGGGGATGCATTGCCGTCGCATCCAGACCTGCATGTGGAGACGACGCTATCGGCTCTGGGAACGGTGTCGCTGGAACCGGCCGAGGGTCGCGAGGGTTCGCGGCGCTTCCGTTCGATGATGGCGTCGCACCATCCGGAGGGGGTTCCGCGGCATCCCGGCAAGACGTTGAACTATCTGGTGATATCGTCTCGGTTCGGGTGTTTGGGTGGGATCGGCTTCTGCGCGGCGAGCTGGCACCAGAAGGCGCGGGACGGGTATATCGGCTGGAGCGCGCGAGCCCGTTGCGCGGGGTTGGGGCGGATGGTGAACAACCACCGCTTCCTGCTCCTGCCTTCGGTGCGGGTTCCGGACCTTGCCTCGCATGTGCTGGCGCAGGCGACAGGTCGGGTTGCGGACGACTGGGAGGCACGGCATGGTGATCGGCCGGTGCTGGCGTACAGCTATGTCGGCCCCGAGCATGCCGGGACCTCGTACCGAGCGGCGGGCTGGGAGGATGCTGGCGCGACATCGGGACGCCCGCCGGGCCGGCGCGGGGCCTATCAATCTATCACACTTGACTCCGGGACTTCTCCTTTCGTTTTTTTCCTGTTCCATTCCTGCATGGCCTGGATGGCGAAGACGGCTTGAGACAGGAACTTCACGCCTTCCCAGAGCTTCTGCGTGCCGGGTAGCGGCTGGCGCTTCGAGGGATGGAAGCCCGCCAGGCCGCCGGTGAGCACGACGAAGCCCGCGATGGTCATGTCCGGCGGTCCCCGGGGCACCTTGAAGCCATAGCGGGAGGCGAGGGCACAGAGTGCCCGGATGTCGTCCTCGGTGACATGTCGGCTGGCCGGGTCGTCCGGCCTCTCGCGGGCCAGGAGGGAAAGGTCCCAGACCCGGAAGGCGGTGATCGCGTCAAAGGCGAGACACTTGCGCAGGTCGTCGGCCTCGTCGAGGCGGCGGTCCTCGATGCGGGTGCCGACCTTCAGCGCATGGAAGAACCGTTCGATCCGCCAGCGCAGTTCGTACCAGCGCAGCACGGTTCGGGCGGTGTCGAGGTCGGCCTGGCCCTCGGTGGTCAGCAGCATCCAGTGCAGCGGTTTGTTCTTCTGCTTCCTTTGCTTCGATGCCGGCAGCGCCGGGCGACGGGGCGGGTCCTCCTCAAGGGCCGAGACGGCGATCATGCGGACCGGTGGTTCACTCTCCCGGTCCTTCGGGGGAAGCAGGTCCACCGGCGTGCAACGCAGGGTCAGCTTCGCCGTGCGGCCGCGCCGACGGTTCGGTCCCCCGCAGGCGGGCACCTCGATCTTCCGCCCGCCCACCGGGTCCGTCTCCAGCACATGGTCCCACAGGTCCGCGTCTCCGCCCGAGGCCAGCGCCACCCGACGCTGCGTCCCTCGGCTGGCCCGGACCAGCAATGCCGCCCCGGTCTGCTCCGCACGCGAGAGCAGCTCCCAGAAGTCGCCCTCGCGGTCGCAGACCGTCACCACCCGGCTGTCCGGGCAGGCGCGCGCGAGTTCCTGCGCCCGCTCCAGGCCGTCCACCCAGCGGACACTGTCCTTGTCATCGGCCTGACGGAAGTCGGTGTCCACCGTATACATCCCGAGAGGCCGGCCCACCGCGTTCACCGCCACGCCGAAATGGGCCAGGATGCCCGCGCTGCCCTTGCCGCCCCCGCCAAGCTCGTCGAGGCCCGACGTCGTTGACAGGCCGTCATAATTCAGCGTCGTCGTGTCCTGAACAGCCAGCACAAGCCGCTCGGCACCGCACCGCTCAACCGTCTGCTCGAAATGCGAATCCAGAATGTGGTCCATCGTCACCGCGTCATTGGACAGCAACCGGTAGGCCGCCGTCTGCTCCGCCCGCCCCGGGAAGATCGACGGCAGATGTTCGCCAAGCCGATTGACCCAGGCCGCACCCATCTGCGAAATCCGACGCCGGATCCGACCGTCAGGGTGCGTGCTCCGCCCGTATTCCCGTGCCGCCCATCCCCCCGCACAATATATCGATCCGGACCAGCCGAGAACGCGCTCCGGCTCACCGCACAGAACCTGTTGCCAGCCCTCCACGAGCGGCCGGAGCCAGACCGCGCGGCGCACCCCCGAACCTGTCACTACCGCACAGTTGACGCAGAGATCATTGGCGAGTTTCGCGGAGCATTCCGGCCCTTCTCATCCGTTGGAGTGCGGCAGTGTCTTGCATGAGGTATGTCATTCCTGTCCAGAGTTTTGCGGTACCGGGCATTGGCTGTCGTTTGGATGGGATGAAGCCGACATATCGACCGAGATCGATGGCGAAGGTTCGGAGGTCGGGGATATAGTCGGGCGGAGCCCGGCAGCGGATCACGCGGTAGTCGTACAGGCCCAGATAGAGCATGAAGATTTCGTCTCGGGACATGATCTCGTCGGCGGGCCTGTCAGGGGTTTCCCTGGCGGCGCGATCCAGATCGAACACGCGCCACGCGGTGATGGCGTCGAACGCGAGGCACTTGCGCAAGTCCTCGGCATCGTCGAGGCGGCGGTCCTCGATGCGGGTTCCGGTCTTGAGGACGCGGAAGAACTCTTCGATGGACCAGCGCGTTTCGTACCACTGGCGGATGCGGTCGGCCCATTCGGGCGTGGCCTCGCCTTCGGAGCAAAGCAGCAGCCAGCGGAGTGGCTGGCGAGCGCCGGACGGCGGGTTGCGCTCGGCAACGAGCACGGCGGTCATGGGCAGCGTGTGCGGCGACTTGCCTTCGGGCGCGATGAGTTCGACGCGAGCGATGCGCAACGCCAGCACGGCCTTGCGCTTCTTGCGTGCCGCCCTGCCGCCCCGCGCGGAAATCTCGATGCTGCGCGATGCGCAGGGCGGGAGAGTGTCCATGTGCTTGCCGAGGTCCACCTTTTTGCCGTCCACCAGCACCTTGCGCTGTTTCGAGCGGCAGGCGCGCACCAGCAGGCCGGCGGCGGCGGGATCCTCGGCCTGGCGGGCGTACAGACCCCAGATGTCTCCCTCGCGGTCGGCGACGGAAATGACGCGGGTGTTCGAGCAGGCGTGTCCCACCGCCGCCGCCTGCTCCAGCGAGCGCAGCCAGCGGGCGCTCTCGGGCTCCTGCGCCACGCCCGGTTCCCGGGCGGCCTTGGCTTCGACGCTTTCGCGGAAGTCGCCCTCAAGCGCGCAAACGCCAAGCGGGCGCCCGCCCTGTGCCACCGCCAGCGTCGTATGCACGGGAACCCCCACGGTGCCCTTGCCGCCGCCGCCCAGCGCCGCCAGCCCGCTGGTCGCGTCGCGAAGGTTGTCGTAGTTCACCATGGTGGTGTCCTGCACCATCAGCACCACACCCGCATGCCGGCAGCGCTCCACCGTTGTCTCGCGATGCCCCTCGAGGATGTCGTCCACAGCCACCCTTTCGTTCGAAAGCAGGCGGTACGCAGCCTCCTGCGATGCACGGTCCGGAAAGATCTCCGGAAGCGGCGTTCCCGGACGCTTCTCCCAACACCGCCCCATCTCCTCGATCCGGCGCCGCACCCGCCCGTCGGGATGGGTGCCCCGGCCGAACTCGCGCTCCGCCCAATCGGCGTCGGCGCCAAGATGCAGCGATCCCATCCGCCCCGCAACCCGCTCCGGCTCCTCACACAGTGCTTCCCGCCAGCCCGCCTGCAGCGACTTCATCCACACCCGGCGCACCGGCCCCGCCCCGCGCCTATCAATCTATCACACTTGACTCCGGGACTTCTCCTTTCGTTTTTTTCCTGTTCCATTCCTGCATGGCCTGGATGGCGAAGACGGCTTGAGACAGGAACTTCACGCCTTCCCAGAGCTTCTGCGTGCCGGGTAGCGGCTGGCGCTTCGAGGGATGGAAGCCCGCCAGGCCGCCGGTGAGCACGACGAAGCCCGCGATGGTCATGTCCGGCGGTCCCCGGGGCACCTTGAAGCCATAGCGGGAGGCGAGGGCACAGAGTGCCCGGATGTCGTCCTCGGTGACATGTCGGCTGGCCGGGTCGTCCGGCCTCTCGCGGGCCAGGAGGGAAAGGTCCCAGACTCGGAAGGCGGTGATCGCGTCAAAGGCGAGACACTTGCGCAGGTCGTCGGCCTCGTCGAGGCGGCGGTCCTCGATGCGGGTGCCGACCTTCAGCGCATGGAAGAACCGTTCGATCCGCCAGCGCAGTTCGTACCAGCGCAGCACGGTTCGGGCGGTGTCGAGGTCGGCCTGGCCCTCGGTGGTCAGCAGCATCCAGTGCAGCGGTTTGTTCTTCTGCTTCCTTTGCTTCGATGCCGGCAGCGCCGGGCGACGGGGCGGGTCCTCCTCAAGGGCCGAGACGGCGATCATGCGGACCGGTGGTTCACTCTCCCGGTCCTTCGGGGGAAGCAAGTCCACCGGCGTGCAACGCAGGGTCAGCTTCGCCGTGCGGCCGCGCCGACGGTTCGGTCCCCCGCAGGCGGGCACCTCGATCTTCCGCCCGCCCACCGGGTCCGTCTCCAGCACATGGTCCCACAGGTCCGCGTCTCCGCCCGAGGCCAGCGCCACCCGACGCTGCGTCCCTCGGCTGGCCCGGACCAGCAATGCCGCCCCGGTCTGCTCCGCACGCGAGAGCAGCTCCCAGAAGTCGCCCTCGCGGTCGCAGACCGTCATCACCCGGCTGTCCGGGCAGGCGCGCGCGAGTTCCTGCGCCCGCTCCAGGCCGTCCACCCAGCGGACACTGTCCTTGTCATCGGCCTGACGGAAGTCGGTGTCCACCGTATACATCCCGAGAGGCCGGCCCACCGCGTTCACCGCCACGCCGAAATGGGCCAGGATGCCCGCGCTGCCCTTGCCGCCCCCGCCAAGCTCGTCGAGGCCCGACGTCGTTGACAGGCCGTCATAATTCAGCGTCGTCGTGTCCTGAACAGCCAGCACAAGCCGCTCGGCACCGCACCGCTCAACCGTCTGCTCGAAATGCGAATCCAGAATGTGGTCCATCGTCACCGCGTCATTGGACAGCAACCGGTAGGCCGCCGTCTGCTCCGCCCGCCCCGGGAAGATCGACGGCAGATGTTCGCCAAGCCGATTGACCCAGGCCGCACCCATCTGCGCAATCCGACGCCGGATCCGACCGTCAGGGTGCGTGCTCCGCCCGTATTCCCGTGCCGCCCATCCCCCCGCACAATATATCGATCCGGACCAGCCGAGAACGCGCTCCGGCTCACCGCACAGAACCTGTTGCCAGCCCTCCACGAGCGGCCGGAGCCAGACCGCGCGGCGCACCCCCGAACGGCGCCCCGAAGTCAGCTGCGGGCAACACTTCCACCCCGCGGCCCGGTAACTCAGCCCGGACTGCCCCGGCCCCGTGAAACTCTGCACCAGCACCGGCCGCTCACCGTAGGCCGCCGCCCAGTCGTCGGCAATCCGGCCCGTCGCAAGACGCAGAACCCGCGACGCAAGACCCTTCACCCGAACACCCGGAAGCAGCAGAAAGCGATGGTTGCACACAACCCTGCCGATGTTGGCCACGCGGGCATCGCCCGACCAGCCGACGACATCGTCGCGCGGCCCAAGCTGCATCCCCGCCGCTGTGAAGCCAATGCCGCCCAGCACCCCATACCGCTCCGAACGAACCCGGTAACGGACCTGCCCTCCCGGCGGCCGGCGCCA
This sequence comes from Rhodobacterales bacterium, assembly GCA_965222665.1. Lineage (GTDB taxonomy): Bacteria > Pseudomonadota > Alphaproteobacteria > Rhodobacterales > CAZPXZ01 > CAZPXZ01. The sequence goes on along the minus strand of CBDCUM010000011.1, from coordinate 1,929,961 downwards.
TCCCTCCGGATGATGCGTCTCGATCATTGCCTCCCAGCGGCGGCGCTCCTCCGGTGACGCCACCGGCTCAAGCGACAGCGGACCGAGTTCCCGAAGCGAACACGAGACAGAACTGTCGGCGAAGTCCGATGCCGGGCGGGCGTGCGGATCAAACTCCATCGCCTCCGCTTCCGGCAGGCGCACACCCAACTCCTCCGCCAGGCGCGGCAAGAGCTTGCGCGCCGACGCAAGACACAGCCTGCCGACGCGGCCAAACCAGTTCTCCTGAAGACAGAGCTCCCGGGCCAGCGCACTCCGCGACAGCTCACCGCTGTTGCAGGCGGTCTTGAACCACTCTACCGTCTCCGCTGAAATCTGACGCATGCCAATCTGCATGCCCGAATAAATCGCACGAAATCACCCGCGAGTCAAGTGTGTGAGCTTGATAGGCCCCGCGCCGGCCCGGCGGGCGTCCCGATGTCGCGCCAGCATCCTCCCAGCCCGCCGCTCGGTACGAGGTCCCGGCATGCTCGGGGCCGACATAGCTGTACGCCAGCACCGGCCGATCACCATGCCGTGCCTCCCAGTCGTCCGCAACCCGACCTGTCGCCTGCGCCAGCACATGCGAGGCAAGGTCCGCAACCCGCACCGAAGGCAGAAGCAGGAAGCGGTGGTTGTTCACCATCCGCCCCAACCCCGCGCAACGGGCTCGCGCACTCCAGCCGATATACCGGTCCCGCGCCTTCTGGTGCCAGCTCGCCGCGCAGAAGCCGATCCCACCCAAACACCCGAACCGAGACGATATCACCAGATAATTCAACGCTTTGCCGGGATGCCGCGGAACCCCCTCCGGATGGTGCGACGCCATCATCGAACGGAAGCGCCGCGAACCCTCGCGACCCTCGGCCGGTTCCAGCGACACCGTTCCCAGAGCCGATAGCGTCGTCTCCACATGCAGGTCTGGATGCGACGGCAATGCATCCCCCGCTGGCGGCGGCGCTGCCGCCGCCGGAAGCTTCAACCCCAGTTGCGACGCCAGCCTCGGCAGGATCTTCCGCGCCGACGAAACGCACGGCTCGCCCCGCGCGTTGCGCCAGTTCGCGCGAGCGCACAACTCGCTCGCAAGCGCGCTCCGGCTCGCGCCTCCCTCAAGGACCGCGCACTCAAACCACGAAAGAGTTTCCGCGCAAAACTGTCGCAAGCCAATCTGCATGCATCATGTGTGCCACACAACACAGCCCGTGTCAACAGTGTGATAGTGACAGCCCCCGAACGGCGCCCCGAAGTCAGCTGCGGGCAACACTTCCACCCCGCGGCCCGGTAACTCAGCCCGGACTGCCCCGGCCCCGTGAAACTCTGCACCAGCACCGGCCGCTCACCGTAGGCCGCCGCCCAGTCGTCGGCAATCCGGCCCGTCGCAAGACGCAGAACCCGCGACGCAAGACCCTTCACCCGAACACCCGGAAGCAGCAGAAAGCGATGGTTGCACACAACCCTGCCGATGTTGGCCACGCGGGCATCGCCCGACCAGCCGACGACATCGTCGCGCGGCCCAAGCTGCATCCCCGCCGCTGTGAAGCCAATGCCGCCCAGCACCCCATACCGCTCCGAACGAACCCGGTAACGGACCTGCCCTCCCGGCGGCCGGCGCCATCCCTCCGGATGATGCGTCTCGATCATTGCCTCCCAGCGGCGGCGCTCCTCCGGTGACGCCACCGGCTCAAGCGACAGCGGACCGAGTTCCCGAAGCGAACACGAGACAGAACTGTCGGCGAAGTCCGATGCCGGGCGGGCGTGCGGATCAAACTCCATCGCCTCCGCTTCCGGCAGGCGCACACCCAACTCCTCCGCCAGGCGCGGCAAGAGCTTGCGCGCCGACGCAAGACACAGCCTGCCGACGCGGCCAAACCAGTTCTCCTGAAGACAGAGCTCCCGGGCCAGCGCACTCCGCGACAGCTCACCGCTGTTGCAGGCGGTCTTGAACCACTCTACCGTCTCCGCTGAAATCTGACGCATGCCAATCTGCATGCCCGAATAAATCGCACGAAATCACCCGCGAGTCAAGTGTGTGAGCTTGATAGGCGCGGGGCGGGGCCGGTGCGCCGGGTGTGGATGAAGTCGCTGCAGGCGGGCTGGCGGGAAGCATTGTGTGAGGAGCCGGAGCGGGTTGCGGGGCGGATGGGCTCGCTGCATCTTGGTTCCGACGCCGACTGGGCGGAGCGCGAGTTCGGCCGGGGCACCCATCCCGACGGGCGGGTGCGGCGCCGGATCGAGGAGATGGGGCGGTCTTGGGAGAAGCGTCCGGGAACGTCGCTTCCAGAGATCTTTCCGGACCGTGCATCGCAGGAGGCTGCGTACCGCCTGCTTTCGAACGAAAGGGTGGCTGTGGACGACATCCTCGAAGGGCATCGCGAGACAACGGTGGAGCGCTGCCGGCATGCGGGTGTTGTTTCCCTGAATATCTCGGCCGAAGTAGGCCCTTTTGTACCGGGCTATTCCGGTTACGGATTTTAGTGGACAGGGATTAATCCGGTACGGTTCTGTGGGCTTCTTTTCCAAGCAGGCCGTTTCCGAGGAGGCCGTTTCCGAGGAGGCCGTTTCCGAGGAGGCCGTTTCCGAGGAGGCGGATTCCGAGGAGGCGGATTCCGAGGAGGCGGATTCCGAGGAGGCTGCTTTCTGGGAGGCGGGTTCGTTGTAGTCTGGTAGCGGGCGGCGGGTTTCCGGGCAGGGAGTTGCGGCGTCCGGGGTTCTTGTTTCCGAGAGGGGTTCGGCCCGCGCGACCATCAATCGCCGGGCCGTGGACGGCCATTGCAATTCCGTTTCGAGACCGGTTTGACCGCCGGAGAGTACGGTAGCAGGCAGGCGTGGCGGGATGCAAGTCCCCCGCGGTGCTGTCGGGGACGCGATGCTGGTTGCGGGCTGCGGCGGCACGGGACCTACGGACGCAAGACGCCAGTTGGGACCCGGATTTCGCGCTGGTACTGTCGAGACTGCAGGATGACATTCAGCGCTTTGCCGGACTGTCTTTCGGCGCGTCTTCCGGGTTCGCTTGCGTCTGCGGAGGAGGTTGTCGCGTTTGCCGAGCGGCATGGCATCAGCGCGGCAGCACGCAAGTGGCGTGGGGAAGCGGCTGACTTCAGCAGCGCGCGGCGCTGGGTTCGACGGCGTGTGTTGCTGGTTCGGGCGAGCCTTTCGCTTTTCCTGGGGCTGGAGCCGGTTCTGCTGGCGGGGCTTGTGCTGCTGATCGGCGCCTTTCGGGACCGGCTGGATGCTCCGGTGGCGCTGCTTGAGCTGCGCCGGCTCGGCTCTTTGCGGCTTGCCCTCATCCCCTATCCGGTCGGATTTGATTTGCGTCGGCGACGTGCTGGATCGCAAACGGGTCCGCCAACAGAAGATGGCTCTGCTCGGGCTGCCTCCTTTCTCCGATGATGCTGTTGCGGGCCGCGCCGGGTCCGTGAAGCAAGCAGAGGGAAAGGGGAATCATCGATGGGTGACGTGATGGAAGAGCACCGGAAGGCGGTAGCGCTGTTCCGGTTCGAGGTTCTGGCACCGGTTTTGAACGAACCGTCGGAACGGACCGCTTCGCGGATCCGTGTGCAGGCGGCGAAGGTGTGGGACATCCCGGGCAGCAGCCGGATGCGTGTCGCGGAAGGGACGATCTACGACTGGCTCCGGCTGTATCGCTCGCGGGGCTTCGATGGGCTGCTGCCGAAGAGCCGCCGCGACGGGGCGAAGCCGCGGCGGATGCCGCCGGATGCGGTCGATGCGGTGCTGTCGATCAAGGGGGAGACCCCCGAGTTGAGCATCCGGCAGGTGATCCGGCGGGCCCGGGAGATGGGTGCGGTGCCGGAGGCTGTCCCGCTCCCCCCCTCGACGCTGCACCGGCTGTTTACGCGTGAGGGGCTGATGGTGCGGGAACAGCAGGGGCCGCAGAAGGATCTGCGGCGCTGGGCGTTCTCCCATGCCGGTGACCTCTGGCAGTCGGATGCGATGCACGGTCCTGCGGTGCGCGACGAGCGCGGGCGCATGCGGAAGACGTATTTGCTCGAACTCCTGGACGACGCGACCCGGGTTGTCCCTCACGGAGCGTTCCAGTTCTCGGAGAACGCGTCCGCGTTCCTGCAGGTGTTCCGGGAGGCGGTTCAGCGCAGGGGCATCCCCCGGCGCCTCTATGTCGACCAGGGGGCATGCTTCCGGTCGAAATGGCTGGCGCTTGTATGCGCCAAGCTGGGCGTCGCTTTGATCCACGCGCGGGCCTTCCATCCGGCTGGGAAGGGCAAGATCGAGCGAAAATTTCGGACCACAAGATCACAGTTCCTGCCCTTGGTGGACGACGCAGCGAAGCGCAGCCTGGAGGCGCTGAACCGGAAGTACTGGACCTGGCTGGAGGGGGAGTATCACCAGGCCCCGCATCGCGGGCTCGACAACCTGTCGCCCCTGGACAAGTGGGCGCAGTGCGGCGAGCGCGTCCGGCACGCCGGGCCGGAGATCGATCTCGAGGACCTGTTCCTGTTCGAGGCGACGCGGCGGGTCTCCAATGCGCGTACCGTGAGTCTCAACGCCCGGCTCTACGAGGTCGACGCGGCGCTCTGCGGCCAGCGCGTCGTCCTCCGCTTCGATCCCCTCGCTCCTCCGGAACGCCCGATGCAGGTCATCCACGAGGGCAAGCCGGCCGGCGTTGCAACGCCCCTCGACCTGCACGGGAACGCCCGCGCGAAGCGGGACGGACCGTCGCAGCCGCTCTCCTTCCGGTCGCTCGACGACAAGAAGGAGGACGAGTAATGCACAAGCACCACTTTGCGCTCAAGCACTATCCCTTCGAGCGCACGCTGCACGCGGACGAACTCTTCGAAGGCCAGACCCAGGGCGAGGCACGGTCGCGGATCAGGCACCTGCTGGAGCTGCGCGGGATCGGCCTTCTCACCGGAGAAGCCGGCAGCGGCAAGACAACCGTCTGCCGTCTGGCCACCTCCGGCCTGCACGCGGGCCTGTTCCGGGTCTGCTACGTGTCCCTCTCCACCGGAAGCGTGCTCGACACCTACAACGCCATCGCCAGCGAGTTCGGCCTGCCCGCCTTCGCCGGACGTGCCGCGGCCTACCGCGCCATCCGCACGGAAGTCTCGCGCATGGTGGCAGAATCGAAGCAGCTTCCGGTGCTCATCTTCGACGAGGCGCACCACCTCCGCAACGAGATCCTCGAGGAACTCCGGCTCCTCACCAGCTACCAGATGGACTCCGAGAAGCGGCTCTGCCTGCTGCTGGTCGGCCTGACAGAACTGCGGCGCAGGCTCGCCATGTCCGCACATGAGTCCCTCGCGCAGCGCATCGTGGTCCGCTTCCACCTCGGCGGCTTCAGCCGCGAGGAAGTCGGCGCCTATCTCGAGCACCGATTGCGCCTCGCCGGAGCCAAGGTGCCGATCTTCGAGCCCGGCGCCGTCGAGGCCGTCGCCCTGGCCAGCAACGGCATCCCAAGGCGCATCGACCGCATCGCGCACTACGCGCTGCATGCCGCGACCGCGGCCAAGGCGCACAGCGTGGACATCGCCCATGTGGAGGCCGCCAACGCCGAACTGGGTCCGTGAGGAATCGCAGCAAGCTGCGGGCCGACGCGCTCCGGGGCATCCCCCTGGAGCGCGTCGCTACCGCCCTCGGATACCACCGCGACAGCCGCGACCACACGCGCTGGAAGCGCCCCGGCTCCATCCTCAGCATCAACGGCGCCAAGTTCTACGATCATCTCACCGGACAGGGAGGCGGTGGGGCCGTCGACCTCGTCCTGTATGCCAGCAACTGCTCCTTCCTGGAGGCCCTCGAAACCCTCGCCAACATCGCGCCGCCCCCCGGCACGCCCCCCGGCACGCCCCCCGGAAAGCCGTTCCGAAAGCTCCTCGATCCCGCATCCTGGCCCGCCGCGCTGGAATACCTCTCCCGGCACCGCAGCCTCAATCCCGCAATCCTCGACGCAGGCTTCCGACAGCGCATCCTCGGCGCCGACCATCGCGCCAATGCCGTCTTCATCACCCGTGATGCCGAGCGCACGCCCGCCGGAGCCGAACTCCTCGGCACCCAACCGGATCACCCCTTCCGGGGCATGGCGCCCGGTTCCCGCAAAGCCAGGGGCGGGTTCTGGATCGCGCGCCGAACGCTACCCCAATCCGCCCTCATCGTCGAAAGCGCACTCGACGCACTCTCCGCCTTCGAACTCCCCTGCATGCAGGACACCGACCTCTTCCTCTCCACCGCCGGCCTTACGCCGCGAATGCCAACATGGATCGCCGCCTTCCGCCTCCAGGACATCGCATGCGGATACGACGCAGATCCCCCCGGAGATCAGGCCGCCGAGCGTCTCATCCGCACAAATCCAAACATCCGGCGAATCCGACCCACCGGCGAAAAGGACTGGAACGACGTCCTGCAATCACGCAAACGCAACCCTCTACAGAACCCTTAGGCAACCCTCCGAACACACCGATCCCGGTCCGGGAGCCGGATGCCCAGACCGAACCCGCCAACGATGCCGCAGGGCCGGAAGCCACCCCGAACCACTACACGCCTGCCGGGAAAGAAATATCCCCGACGAAAAGCGATCGCTCCAATAAATCCGGAACAGCGTGGGAAATCTTGTCCCACTCCGATCGGATTAATCCGGGAAAGCCATTCCGACCTAATGCGAAAAACAACAGCGGGTGTGGTGCTGATGGTGCAGGACACCACCATGGTGAACTACGACAACCTTCGCGACGCGACCAGCGGGCTGGCGGCGCTGGGCGGCGGCGGCAAGGGCACCGTGGGGGTTCCCGTGCATGCGACGCTGGCGGTGGCACAGGGCGGGCGCCCGCTTGGCGTTTGCGCGCTTGAGGGCGACTTCCGCGAAAGCGTCGAAGCCAAGGCCGCCCGGGAACCGGGCGTGGCGCAGGAGCCCGAGAGCGCCCGCTGGCTGCGCTCGCTGGAGCAGGCGGCGGCGGTGGGACACGCCTGCTCGAACACCCGCGTCATTTCCGTCGCCGACCGCGAGGGAGACATCTGGGGTCTGTACGCCCGCCAGGCCGAGGATCCCGCCGCCGTCGGCCTGCTGGTGCGCGCCTGCCGCTCGAAACAGCGCAAGGTGCTGGTGGACGGAAAAAAAGCTGGACCTCGGCAAGCACATGGACACTCTCCCGCCCTGCGCATCGCGCAGCATCGAGATTTCCGCGCGGGGCGGCAGGGCGGCACGCAAGAAGCGCAAGGCCGTGCTGGCGTTGCGCATCGCTCGCGTCGAACTCGTCGCACCCGAAGGCAAGTCGCCGCACACGCTGCCCATGACCGCCGTGCTCGTTGCCGAGCGCAACCCGCCGTCCGGCGCTCGCCAGCCACTCCGCTGGCTGCTGCTTTGCTCCGAAGGCGAGGCCACGCCCGAATGGGCCGACCGCATCCGCCAGTGGTACGAAACGCGCTGGTCCATCGAAGAGTTCTTCCGCGTCCTCAAGACCGGAACCCGCATCGAGGACCGCCGCCTCGACGATGCCGAGGACTTGCGAAAGTGCCTCGCGTTCGACGCCATCACCGCGTGGCGCGTGTTCGATCTGGATCGCGCCGCCAGGGAAACCCCCGACAGGCCCGCCGACGAGATCATGTCCCGAGACGAAATCTTCATGCTCTATCTGGGCCTGTACGACTACCGCGTGATCCGATGCCGGGCCCCGCCCGACTATATCCCCGACCTCCGAACCTTCGCCATCGATCTCGGTCGATATGTCGGCTTCATCCCATCCAAACGACAGCCAATGCCCGGTACCGCAAAACTCTGGACAGGAATGACATACCTCATGCAGGACACTGCCGCACTCCAACGGATGAGAAGCGCCGGAATGCTCCGCGAAACTGGCCAATGATCTCTGCGTCAACTGTGCGGTAGTGACAGGTCCGGACCTCCGGCCAACCGTGTACAGGGCCAGTTGCCACCCTCGACGAGGTCCGGACGGCCGGGCGCCCGGCAGTAGAAGAAACGGAGCGCCGCAAAGCTGATTTTGGTCGAACCCGGGCAAAGCCTCGCTCAATACCGGCCAGCAACCAGGTGCGGGTCTGATCCGTCTCAAGCCGGCCTGAAGGAGCCTTGCAGTCTCGCGCAAGGCCTCGCTCGTCGCAAAAACCGAAGTCTCGAATGCCGCCAGGCGAAGGGCGCGTCGCAAGATCACTGCAACCGGTCAACCCGTTCTCAGCCTCCGCACCTTGCGCGACAATCTCGCCACTCTGACCCGGAACGAAGCTACCCGTCCCGGCGCCTCCGGCCAACCCTTCATCCCGATCGCAAGACCGACACGCCTGCAGGCTGAAGATTTCCGCGCCCCGGCATCGAACAAACCGAAAGCGATTCCAGTACCGCTGCAGGTTGATCTTTTCCAATCCCTTCGTACCGCTCAGGAATCATGCAAGACCCAGTGGATAGTTTCGGTTAGTCTTCCGGCGCGGCAATGCCGAGTGGTCGCGTCCCCTCGGCCGGCTTCGGGCTATCCACCCGCCGAGACGGGAGCGCCCCGCAAGCGCAGCCTTGCACACGACTGTGCAGGTCGAGCAGCCGCATTTCCGGCGCATTTCCGGCCCCCTTTCGTATTCCTGCCATGTCATCCCATCAAGCCAGCAGAAAGTCGCGCATTCGCCCATTTCAGGGTGTCAACCCAGACATGATGCAGCAACGGAGGGACATTTCACGTTGCAAAATTCAATTGACCAGGCCGCTTGAAAGGCGACCTTGTATCATGTATACATTAGAACACGGCCGGGGGATTGGTCCCGGACAGTTTCGCTCGTGTTCACGATATGGAAAGGGAAAGACGATGAAGCCTTTGGAGCCGAACGTAAAGGACCGACGCAAGGCCCACTTCAACTATCGCCGACTCTCTTCAGAGGAACAGGAGGCCTACGCCGATCAGGGATTCCTCCTCTTGGACAATGTTCTTACAGAACGCGGGGTGGCCGAGATGGTGGATCAATGCATGGCGTTCTGGTCTGCGAAGAAAGGGGAATACGATCCCAAGGATACTTGGTTGAAAAACATGCTCCTGGACAATGTTCATCACCATTCTCCAATTGTCCGCGACTACTACTTCGAGGGTCCGCCTGTGGACATCATGGAGCAATTGATCGGGCCGAATCTCAAGGGCGTGACAGCCCAGCTTACTTTCAAGATGCGCGGGAACACGAAATCCGTCTACTGGCATCAGGACAACGTTTACGGCGAGTTGGCACCCTATAATGCCACTACCTGCCTCACCGCTTTGGATGACAGTGATGAAACCAACGGCTGCCTGTGGATTGCGCCCGGAAGCCACAAGGATGGTCAGCGGCGAGCCGGCTTCACGGAAGAAGAAAGAGATGCGCTGATCGAGATCGAACTCAAGCCGGACGACAGCAAGGCTGTTCCGATGCCCATGAAGGCTGGACAATGCCTGGTGTTCAGTTGCTGGACGTATCACCGGTCCGACGGCAATCACTCACCGGACCGGGACCGGCGTATTCTCTTCCTGCGCTACGCCGACGCGGACGCGGTCGAGGTCTATAACAAGGGTCAACCTCGCCTGGGCAGGGTCATCCGGGGGAGTAGTCGATTTCCGGAAGTCATGGATTTCGAAGCAGATCTCTAGATCGGTCAGGACTATCGAGTGGCCTACAAGGCAAGAGTCCCTGCTGGGCTCTGAACTGGGACAGGAACTTGGACAGACCAGCTATGCCCGATGACCGGATTCGGGAGGTGGCGTCCCGAGTCGAGTAGGATCACCGCCACAGAAGAGTTCATTCTAACGCATAGCGGGCTATCGCGGATGTCCGGTGCGGCAACACCGTTCGCCACGACTGGAAGGACATACCGTTGCGCGGACCGGCTTCAAACGCGCGCGACGACGGAGTGTCCGCGTCATCGATCTGTTGGGGCGTTCAACGGAGGCATCCTTGCGCGGCTTCAGGCAGTGACTCGACGCCTCGTGGAATGCTCTGTGCGGGTACTGGAACAAGTGATCGCCGTGGATGGCTGGTCGACATGTCGGTCCTTCTCAAGGAGCATCATCGGGTTTCTTCTGAAACGGGTCCGGGCCTCTCTGGCAGTTTCCGTGGACTCAGGGCCGGACAGCGGTCGACAAGACATCCGGCAAGATCACGCCCATGCTGATCGTGCCGCAGTTGCTCGTTTGGAAGGAGAATATTTGCATTGGTGCCGCCATTCGAGCCAAGGAAATTCTGGCGCGTGGTCGAGCAGTCGCAACGGATAGGCCGGGAGAGACCGTTTTTCTGGCAGTAACCGGAAGGCACTGGGCCCCGGCCACGTCCGGGCCGAGCGGCTGCAGACGATGTGCTCACGGCGGAATGTCAAATGTCACATGCCGCGATACCGGATAGGCCCGCGGCTGCAGGTTTGCAGGACCGCCGATCCTCCCGGCCGCTGGAGTTGTCCATTTCTGAACAAGGCGAAACCGGGTCTCGACAAGTGGCGCTCACGATAACCGGTCCCGCGGAAAGCTCCCACAGCGCGCAAGCCTCGCACTGACTTTCGGCTCGCCCGGTTGAACCCTTATGTATACATGGCACAAGGTGAGCTTAGGGTGTACAGTATAATCCGGCTTTCATGAGGGAGTAGAGACTTGCTGGAAGTGAGGAATCTGAGGACGACTTTCACTACGGAAGACGGCGTAGTTCAGGCAGTCAACGGCATATCGTATTCTCTTCAGCGAGGTGAGGCGCTGGGTATAGTCGGTGAGAGCGGATGCGGAAAGAGTGTAGGTGTGCTTTCCCTGATGCGCCTCATTCCTGAACCCCCAGGAAAAATCGTGGCCGGAGAGGTACTGTTTCAAGGTCGCGACATTCTCGAAATGACTTCGAAAGACCTCAGGAATGTTCGCGGCAATCAAATTGCCATGATATTCCAAGATCCTCTGACTTCCCTAAATCCTGTACTGACAATTGGCAGGCAAATCACGGAGACAGTGCTGCTGCATACTGAAAGGAACAAGGAAGAGGCCCGTCGTCATACGATCGACTTGTTGGATAAGGTAGGCATTCCAGACGCGGAGAACAGATTGGATGACTATCCACATCAATTTTCTGGCGGTATGCGACAACGGGTCATGATAGCCATGGCATTGTCATGTGATCCTCTACTCCTCATAGCAGACGAGCCCACGACGGCTCTTGATGTCACCACGCAGGCGCAAATCCTCGAATTGGTCAAGCGGCTGCGGAAAGAGATTGGAATGGCCGTCATATGGATTACGCATGATTTGGGCGTTGTGGCGGGCTGCGTCGACAAGGTGATCGTCATGTATGCCGGCCAGATCGTTGAATCAGCCCCATTAAAGGAGTTCTACGCGAATCCCAGGCATCCCTACAGTATCGGTCTACTCGGGTCGTTGCCCAGATTGGATTCCGCGGCACCTCAGAAACTCAAATCCATCCCGGGAATTCCTCTGAACCTGATTGATTTGCCGGATCGCTGTCCTTTCCTGGCGAGGTGCGGGAACAGGATCGAAAAGTGCGGAATGAAGAATCCCCCGTTGAGAAAGATTGGTGCAAATCATGAAATCGCTTGCTGGGTGGATGTCAGGAATTGAACGAACATGACATCTGAAAAGAAGACCCTGATCGAGATCCGAAACCTGAAGAAGTATTTCCCGCTCGGCTCCGGATTTGTCCTCGGTCACCGGGGTGGCGCAGTGAAGGCCGTGGATGACGTTTCCTTTGATGTTCACGAGGGTAGAACCCTGGGACTTGTGGGCGAAAGTGGTTGCGGCAAGTCAACATTCGGACGGACTATCCTGCAATTGTACCGCCCTACTTCAGGAGAGGTGCTTTTTGCAGGAAAGGATTTGACAAAACTTAAGGGAAGAGAACTCCGTAAGGTGCGGTGTCGGCTTCAGATGGTGTTTCAAGACCCCTATTCGTCTTTGAACCCTAGGGCTTCAGTCAACGAAATCATCAGCGAGCCGATGAAGATTCATAATCTGTGCCCGAGCAACGAATATGCAGAAAGGGTCAGCGACCTGCTCAAAAAGGTTGGACTGAATCCAAGATTTGCCAATCGTTATCCTCATGAGTTCTCAGGAGGTCAGAGGCAACGTATCGCCATTGCGAGAGCCCTGGCGTTGAATCCGGAGTTTATTGTTTGCGATGAACCGATTTCGGCCTTGGACGTATCCATACAAGCCCAGATCATCAATTTGCTTGAAGAACTTCAGGATGAATTCGAACTGACTTACCTGTTTATATCCCACGATTTGAGCATGGTACGGCATCTCTCTCATCGCGTGGGCGTAATGTATCTGGGTAAACTTGTGGAGCTGACGGACCGAGATCAACTATATGGCAATCCCCTGCATCCCTACACACAGGCCCTTCTGTCAGCGGTGCCTGTTCATGACCCCGAAATCGAAGAGAAGAGAAAAAGGATTATCCTCGAGGGCGATGTTCCCAGCCCGGCCAATCCACCAAGGGGCTGCAATTTCAGTACAAGGTGCCCTGTCGCAAAGAAGAGGTGCTTTGAGGAAGAACCCGCTCTCCGAGAGGTATCGCCCAACACCTGGTGCGCATGTCATTTTGTCTGAATGCGCATTTCATTTGCTGGAGGCCCGTCCGACCTTTCATGATCCCGCCCGAATTCGCTCGGGCCAGGCGGGATCATGCCAGCATTGATCAAGCCCGGCTCCGCAATGCCGGACAATCTGTCGCCTCGGGTTCCCCTCGACACCGATAATGTGGACCCGGAACTGGCCAGACGCGTGTCAGTGCTGGCATTTGTTTTTCTGCGGCGGCGGCCCGAAAGCAGACCGCAGAAGACAGCGCACGGCCCAAGCTATCTCCTTGCAATGAAGTTGCGTTTTTCTTCGACGCGTACGATGGTCCTGACCGCGATACCAGGGAATTCGGCATACGCATCCAGCCCGCCGGGAGCAAGCGGCAATTCATTCACCGCCAGCGTTGCAGGCGAGACCGATAACCTCATTCGCCAAGGCACGATGGGAATGCGTCGGTTCTACGACTACGTCCCTGTCTCCCAGAACCAGTCATGGCGTGTTGTTTTCAAATGCGGCAGCCGTTCCCAGTAGCGGGCGATCGGGCTGTCTCGCCACTCCTTTTCCAGCGTGTCCCAGGTGAAGGGTTCGCCGAGGTCATCGAAGTGAGGGCGAAGCCACTTCTCTGCGATCGTGTGGCTTTCGCCGGTATAGCGAAAATCAACCGAGAGTCGTAACACATCAGGTGTCAGATTGCTGGCCGCAGCGTGTACGGTGAGAGCCTTGAACAGCAGAACATCTCCGCTTCGGTAGCCGGACTGGTGCCACTCCAGGCTGGGATCGACGTCAACGGTTCTGGCCCCTGGGCCAGCTGCAACTCGCGGCTCTAGAAAGCCGGCCTTGTGGCTTCCCGCCAGTATTTTCAGGCCTCCGACATCCAGCGGCACATCACCCAGCGGAGCCCAGCAACTGATCGTCTCCATCGAGCCGCCGACGAATATCCAGTCCTGGTGTGGCTGGGTGCCGCGCGCATTGTCGCGGGGAAATGCGATGCGCGCGATCGTCTTTGGAAAGGGAATAACGGGCTCCTGGAAGAGGTTCTCCATGATGCGAATGATGTTCTCATCAAACTTCAGCCGGTGGAAGTCTTCCAGAGCCTGAATCCGGGCGTATACGTCAATGTACTCGTCGTCCCGTTCGGAGATCGGGTCACGATCGGCCAGACCGTCCAACACGTTTGCGCCCGGGCGCAACCAGCCTACCTGTGCGCAGATTTCGAGAACTTGCCGTCGCAGGTCCAGCACGTCGTCCTTCGGGAGAATGTCCCTGAGAAACAGGTAACCGTCATCGCGCAACCGCTTGCGCAACCCCGGCGGATTGTCGAGAAGACTGTTTGATTCCACGAACGGTTGCATTGCACCCCCTCCCCAGGTCCGCTGCCCGCGACGGGATGAGTGCTGGCTCATTTCCCTTGCGGGGGCCGGCGGTGTAACGCACCCAGATAGTCGATCATGCCGCACGTACGGCTGTCAAATACTTGCGCCGAAGCGGTCTTTTTGCCCTGGATACCCGGGCTATACTCGCGCCGTTGGTTGAATCGTTCGTCTACGCTTCTGGACTTGTCCAAGCCTTGTCCGGCATGCGGGTGCTCGCACCTGTGCGACCGTCATAGATTTAGCATCCCTTCCCGGCGGGCGAGACACATCCCAAAACGTATACTGGCCGCCCTGTGATCTGCCCCCGTCTTGGGTCGGTCGTGTTGCGGGATCACCGCCTCTTCATCCAAATGCGCGTCCATCCGGTGGATGAGACTTTCGACGCGCACGAACCAGTCTTGCCCGTCGAGGGCGCGTGTCGACGATGACGTATATCGTTCTCCGCTAGCGGGTGCCGCAGGCCTGAAGACAGGCCTGCATGTGGCCGCGGGCCTCGGCGGCGATAGTGCAGCAACGCTCGAGTCCATACTCCCTGGCTCCGATGATCTCGAGATTGAGGGCATCCGCATAGCCATGCTCGTGCAGTACCCGAATGAATCGCAACAGGTCGATGTCACCTCGTCCGTTGGCCTGGTTCTCCGGGCGGCCAGGATCCTCCTGCCTGCCCTTGCAGTCTCGTATGTGCACGTGCTTGACTCGAGACATTACCGCCACGATCGCCTCAGAGGGGTCTTCACCTGCCCTGTAAATGTGAGATGGGTCCATGTCAATGCCGAAGGCAGGCGACGATATCGACTCCATCGCCTGCAGCGTTGTGGGCGTATTGTGGATGCTGCAGCCTACATGTGCCTTGACGCATAGCGAGACACCATGTGACTCTGCGATCTCCGTCAGCGAGGTCAAAGACTCTATCGATGCTTTCATACTGTCCTCGTCGCCACTCTGCCCCCCGGGGCCGCAGTTGATGACCGGAATCCCTAGCGCCGACGCCACACGGCAGGTACGGTCCATCTTTCTCCTGTCATGGGAAGTCTGTTCGATGGCCGTCAACTCCAGCCCATGTTCCTCCGAGAGCTGCCTGATCTCGGGGATCAGTTCCTGCCAGCGGTCGAGCACGAGGTGACTGCTCATTCTGTCGATGGCGGAGATCTCGACACCGTCGTAGCCAGCCATGGATATGCATCGGAAGGCCGTCTCCATGCTGTGTCCTCCGAAGAGTACGGTATTCGCTCCTACGATCATGGCTACACGTTCTCCACCGCTACGACCTGACCGGTCTTCCAGGACTCGATGGCAGCTTCGATCACCAATTGGGCCTTGAGGGCGTCCGTTGCGGAGCCATCGATCTCCTCCGGGTCGGCGCCTTCTTCGTTCTGATCGATCCACCGGGTGATGCGGCTCAGAAAGGTCTCGTCGAATCCCATCATGTCACCCAAATAGGCGTACGTCTCGACCTGCCGGGAGCGCCGCGGGTAGAACTCGAGGTGCTCGCAAGCCTCTCTCAGCACAAACCTGGCCCTGGAGCCCACGACCTCGAGGGTCTCAAGGCCGTAGCTGCCCCCGGCGTCGTAGCTGCCGGTCAGATGGCCGACTGCGCCGCTCTCGAACAGCATGTTGGCCTGGACATTGGACCATGTTTCCCGTCCCTTGCCTCGCTTGAAGAAAGCATGGACCTTCCCAATGTCGCCGCAGAAGTAACGCATGACGTCGATTGAGTGGGGATGTAGTGCCCGCATGTGGAAGTAGGGTGAGCTCTCATCGGGTTTGTCGATCCACATCGTCATGTTGATGATGTTCAGCTCCCCCAAGCGCCCCTCGTCGACCCACTTCCTGGCCCGGACCGCGGCAGGGGTGAAGCGGTGATTGAGGTTGATTCCATACCGGAGGCTCTTCTCTTTGGCGAGGGAGACCATCTCCTTCGCCTTGGGGATCTCGTTCGAGATCGGCTTTTCTCCGAGCACAGCGATTCCAGCATTGAGCAGGACCATGGTGGGTTCGTAGTGATCACCGCCGTTCTCCTTGCCCGCGGTGCACACGCTTGCGATATCGATTTGAGCGCTGGCAACCATCTCATTTACGGAGGTAAAGGCTGGACACCCATAGCGCCGGCCTGCTTCCTCCGCCTTCTCCGGAAGCACGTCGCAGACCGCCACGACCCGGCAACGCTTGTCGGCGTGGTAGATATCGGCGTGAATGTTGCCCATGCCACCGATCCCCACCACGGCCACTCGCTTGGTCATCTCTCTTCTTGCTCCTCTTGATGATCGCGTGCGGCACTATCCCCGGAACCCGAGGAAATTCGCAGGGCCTCCGATGTGTCGCCGATGTGCAGCGTGTCGTTGGCTTGTTGGGACGACTTGAAGGAGCCGACCCCTTCGTGGCCATGCCAGTCGCCCTGGTGGAAGATCGGATTCGGCAAACCGGTCTCCCTTTCCCGAGCTGTTATCCAGCGCTCCATCCTGTCGGTCAACACGTCGACGACGTCGGCATGCTCGGCCGCTACGTCGGTCGTCTCGCGGGGGTCGTCGATCAGGTTGTACAGTTCCACCGGCGGCTTGAAGTGGAAGTCGGGCTCCAGGGCACGTATCAGCTTCCACCGGGGCGTCCGCCAGCCGTGCTTTCGCATCCAGGTACACTCGGTAAGGTACATCTCCGCCTCGTGGGAGGCGACCTCGCCGCGGACCATACCCATCAGGCTCCTGCCGTCAAAGCGGATGTCGCTCTCTATTTCCGCGAGCTCCAGCAACGTGGGCATCAGATCCTTGAGTTGGTTGTAGCCGGAGAGCCGGAGCCCGGCAGGCACCCTCGACGGATAGCGGATAATGAGAGGAACGTGGAGGTTCGAGTCGTAGAGGCCGTGGTGGTCGAACCAGCATTCGTGCTCGTAAAGTGTCTCGCCGTGGTCTGAGTTCAGCACAACGATCGTGTCATCGAGGACACCCCGAGTCTCAAGGACGTTCAGGATGGTCTGGATCCCGGAGTCCATGTATGCGATGGCCCCGTCGTACTGGGCAATCACGTAGTCCTTGTCGGTAATCCCGGGCGGCATCCAGCTCGCATAGAAGTCCCGGAAGGGCTTGAAGGCGAAAACGGGCTCCATCGAGTCGTTGTCCGGGTCGCATTCATTGCCGTGATAGAACATGCGTTGGTAGGGGTCCGGCGGCAGGTACGGTGCGTGGGGGTCCATGTGCCGCAGCTGCATGAAAAATGGTCGGTCCTGATCGATGAGACGGTCGAGTTCGGGGACTGCCACGCGGTTGAGGTCCTGGGCCTTGTCGAGGGGCCGCTCGTCCCAGTTGCACCAAGCCCTGTAGTCGATGTAGGTGTCAAATCCCCTGGAGCTGGGATTGCCGCTGAATCCAATGCAAGTTGTATCGTAGCCCTGATCCCTCAGAAGCTCCGACAGCATCGTTACCTCAGGCCTGACGGGCCCTCTGTGCTGCAGTGCCACAACCTGGGAACTGAATACGTCGAGGCCGCTCAACATGGACGTGAAGCCGCTAGTTGTAGGAATGTGAGGGCTGAAGGTGTTCTCGAAGAGGATCCCCTGGGAGGCGAGCCGGTCTATGCGAGGCGATGTGAGACGTCGATAGCCGTAGCAACTCAGGTGGTCGGCTCTAAGAGTACGACTCAATATTCCCTGAATTCAAATTACTACCAACTGGCAATGAGATAGCGCCACTGCCAATGGATAAGTAACTCGCTGCCCCAGCAGCCGGCTGGTCGGGGAACCGCCATACTCAAGCAATTCAAGCGATTCAAGCAGCCAAGCGTAAATTACCCATTGATCATGTCAATCGTCTCCATATCGCAACCCATTGCAAAGCCAGCGACAATTGAAGGCCCGAATATTCGTTCATACTCTAAGGGAGTCGACACCGATGATGAGAATGTTGGGTTTCGCCATAGAGTCTGTTATCCGGTGAGTATGGTCAGATGCCGGGGCTGTTCAGAGCTCACGCGATGGGCCGATAGACTCGATATAATATCAGGTTGGCCCTCGAGTGGAAACGTCCTTCGAGACCGTCGCCAGCGTAATCCTTTGCCGGTTGGCTTCCTGACCCCGGTCCAGCATGCCGTATCGGTCATACTCTTCCGCCGGCGTCGCAATCCTTCAACCTGCCGCACTGTTCGGAATTGGAGGGGCGATCGATGGAACCCGATCGAACATGATCTCGAGTGTGATGAACCTGAAGGTACTTGCGGTGCCACGTCGGCTAGCGGGTCGAACGAGGATCCAAGGCGTCTCTGAGTCCATCGCCCATGATGTTGATGCTCAGTACCGTGATCGCGATCATGAAACCCGGAGGTATCCATATCCAGGGTCTCGACTTCAGTATGGTCACCTGTTTGGCCCCTTCGAGCATGTTTCCCCAGCTGGGCGTGGGCACCTGCACTCCCAGTCCGAGATAGCTCAATGCAGCTTCAAGCAGAATGGCCTCAGCAACGCCAAATGTCGCAGCCACGGAGAGCGGACCAACGAGATTCGGCAGCAAGTGCCGGAGCATGATTCGATGATCCTGCGCTCCGATGCAGCGCGCAGCCATGACGTATTCTTTTTCCCTGAGCGAAAGAAATTGACCCCGTACCAGGCGCGCAATCGGGGCCCATCCAAGAAAACCGATTATCAAGATCAGGTTGCGGATGCTGGGTCCGAGCAAGGCAACACTTGCCAGAACGATTATGAGGGTAGGGAGAGACAGGAACACATCTGTAATACGCATGAGGATACTGTCCACAACCCTACCGTAGTAACCCGCTAGCCCACCAATCAATGTGCCTACGACAAGACTGATCGAAATGGCCGTGACACCCACGGCAATGGATATCCGGCCACCGTGAATCAATCTGCTCCAGACATCGCGTGCGACAGAATCCGTTCCAAGCCAGTGATCCCAGCTGGGTGGTTGATAGATGCCGGTCTCAATATTGATCTCGTAAGGATGAATTGGCGCTACCCACGGGGCAAATATGACCATCGCCAACAAGAACGACAGGATGCAGGCGCTCAGTACAGCCAGTTTGTGTTTCCTGAACCGGCGCCATGCCCTTTGCCTCTGAGTTATTATGCTGATGGGTTCATCTTCGATGTCCGCTGGGTAGTTGACGGTTTCAGACATGTTTCACCCTCATTCATACCTGATGCGAGGGTCCGCCACTGCGTACAGGATGTCCGCCAAGAGACCTGCCGCGAGGACGGCAACGCCATACACGACCAGCTGGGCCATGATGATGTAGTAGTCACGGGCAATCGCCGCGTCCACGAAGAGTAAACCCAATCCCGGCCACTGGAACACCGTTTCCAGGATGGCGGCTCCGCCAAAGATCCAGGGAAGCTTCAGGGCAATGATCGTGATCAAGGGCAAGAGTGCGTTTCTGAACGCATGCCCCATGAAGACATGCCAATCCGACAGCCCCTTGGCACGAGCGGTTGTGATGTAGTCCTCCCTGATCACTTCCAACATGCTGGCCCGCGCATACCGCATGATGTCTCCCATGATCACGATGGCCATGACAAGGGAAGGGAGAACGAGATGATGCAGGTGGTCTCGGATCGTGAATGGAACGGCAGGCGTTCTCGCCCCGCTGGTAGGAAACCAATCCAGGTTGAGAGAGAAGATGAAGATGGCCAGCATTGCAATGAAGAACACCGGCACGGAAACACCGCCAAAGGCCAGCACCGTCAGAACGTAGTCGACAGGCGTATTCTGCCTCAGGGCCGAAACCACACCCAACGAGATGCCCAGCACAGTTGCCAACAGGAGACTCACGGCCGTCAACTCAAGCGTCAAGGGAATTCGCTCGGCCAGAAGCGTGGCGACAGGCTTTCGATCCCTGAATCTGTAACCGAAATTTCCCGTGCACATGTTCTTCAACCACTTGACATATCGAATATGGGGTGGGTCGTCGAAACCATGCATTGTCCGAAGTCGGTCCAGTTGTTTGGCGTCTATGTTGCCCAGGGAAGTGGAGGAAGTCTGCATGACCATGGCCGATACAGCATCTCCGGGAGCCAATTCGATAAATGTGAAACTCACAACCGTGATCAGGAACACAATGGGGACGGAGATGAGAAATCGACGAAAAATGTACCTAAGCATCGATATCTGCCCAGAAGGTTCGACCCACGATGACCCAATGTTCGTCCTTGAGAACGGAAACTCCTGCGTTGGATGGGATTGCGTGCTCTCGAACCATTTCCCCCCACTCTACACCAATCTCACGTTCCTCCCAATTGGCGGTCGACCGGCATGCACGGAGCGAATATGGCCGGGTAAGGGCATCTCTTGATGCACCCAGCGAATCCGCATCGTCTCGGCGACACTGCTCCGGTTGCAGCTCTTCCACGCCGATACCCCGATCTACCCAGTGGCTGCAGCGGCGTGCATGTTCCTGCGCCTGCAGATCATGTTGCACAGCAACGCAAAATACAACGCATCCGCCAGGTCCTCGCCCGGGAGCCATCTCCTCGCTGAACCCGGAACAGCGAGAGCATATTCACGGCAAAGACCTTTGTCCGGCTACAACCGCTCTCACGGGTCCCCTGCAGGTTTTCCTACCCGTGTGGCCCAGGCGGCGAGTCCGGCGAGCAGCGCCGCAAGCGCGGCCCAGCCCTGCCACGCACCCATCGTGAATAGAGTGAGCGCGGAGAGCGCAAGCCACAGCGCCGGAACGGCGCACAAGAGGGCCGACCACCGGCTGCGCTCCGCGAGTACAAGCAGGGCGAGCGTGGCCGCGGCGGTCGGATCCGGTGCGACTGCGAAGACCTCCGCCTCGTGCCAGGATCGGCCGTCGAGTGGAGCGAAGACCGGCCAGGCCAGAAGTGCTGCCGCGAGAAGCCCGATTGCCGTGTGAGCACCTCTCTTGCGCCCGGCGAAGGCCAGCCGGTCCGAGAGGCCGATCGCCGCCAAGAGCGCGCCCTCGGCATAGAACACCCAGGCGAACGTTGGTGCGGCCCAATTGACCGTTCCGTAACGGAGTGCGACGAATTGCGACCCGGTCCAGATCCATGCCGCACCGAGTGCGGGGCCGAGCCAGCGCCCGGATGGCCGCCAGCCTCGCAGCAGGCAGAGGATCAGAAGTGCGCTCGCGGTCAGCAGCAACGGCTGGGCCGGCCAGACGGCCTCGTTTTCCAGCGCGAAGAGCCGCCAATAGACTTGCGGGGAGAACGGCAACAGGTCCTCCAGCGCCCAGGAGACCGACATTGAGGGCCTCTATTCCGACTTCGCGTTTGGCGAGCCTGCCGGCTCGAACGGAGCGGTCCTACAGGTCGCGCACATGCTCGGCCATGCGCTTGCGCATGGCCGCGTCCGGCATGCGGCCGAGAGCGGCGGACTTGTTCTCGCGCAGGTGGTCGACGCGACGCGTCGCGGGGATGGCGGCCGTGACCGCTTGGTGCGACAGGATGAATTTGAGCAGGAATTGCGGCCAGGTGGACGCGTCGAGCTCCTGCGCCCAGACGGGCATCGGGCGGTCGGCAAGCCGGTCCGGCAACCGGCCGCGCTTAAACGGCCTGTTGCAGATGACCGCTATCCCGCGTTCCAGGGCGAGCGGCAGCAGGCGACGTTCTGCCTCCCGGTCCACGATGTTGTAGGTGAGCTGGACGAAATCGGGCGGCCGGCGCCGCATGATCTCCTCAAGTTCGCCGTGCCGGCGGCCGTGCGAGGTGGTGACGCCGGTATAGCGCAGCAAGCCAGCCTCCTTCATGGCGGCGAGCGTGTCGAGATTCTTCTCCCAGTCCAGAAGGTTGTGGACCTGCAACAGGTCGAAGCGCGGCACGCCCCAGCGCCGGGTCGTCTCCGCAATCTGCCCCGGGCCGGTGGACGCGCGGGTCCAGACCTTGTCGGCGGAGAACAGGTCCGGTGGGCGGCCGAGCTTCTCCAGCGCGTCGCCGATCACTTCCTGCGAGGAGCCGTACATGGGCGAGGAATCGACAATGCCCCCGCCGGCCTTGAAGAAGGCGGCCATGACAGCGCGACATTCGGCGCGCAGGAGCGGGTCGTCACCCACATTGAATGTGATCCAGCTTCCGATCCCGAGTGCGCCGTGGAAAGGCGCGTTTTCCTGGTGGGTGCGAATCCCACCCAGCAACTGTCCTTCCGGCTGGTAGCGGCCGGAGCGGTTCGTGGAGGTAACGACATGGACTGAAGCACTCCGGAGAGAAGGGCTGCGTTGAGCAGCTCAGCGACCATGCAGGCCGGAGCGTGAAGCGAACGCCGAGCAGGCCTCGAAACAGGCAACGCGGGGGCCGACCCTCCTTGGGTTAGGGGAAGGCCGATGGCGGTTTGGGAAGAGAAGCGACACATGCACCAGACCGCGCCCGCCGGGGTAGTGGCGCCAGCATGCATGGAAGATGGAAGACGCGGCAACACGGGAAGCCCTGTCGGTGATGTGCACGCATCAACCGGACCCCCGTGAGGGGCAGGCTGGGCCGGCAGGGTGGCGGAGGGGTCCGTACTACTGGCGACGCCGAGTAATACCGGTCGAGGAAAGGGACCCCAGGTGAGGAAGGATGTTGAAGGGCGACAGGTATCGGGAGTGGCATGGCCTATTACCCCGGAGAATGCCGGAGAGCCTGGACGCATCACATGCGGAAGTGAAGGGCGGGTCCCCGGCGGCGGTGGTTTCTCCGGCGTCCGAGGTCTCGGACCATCAAGGCGTCGACAGGCTTGCTGGCAGGCGAGGCCGCAGCCACAGTCAAGGCGGGAGCCGTGCAGCTCCTCGCGGCCGAACCCATGCGGCCAAGACCCTTGCTGTTGCTGGAACTCGTCGCCCGTGTGCGAAGTGCATGATCCCACTGGAGAGCCCGGTGCCGGAAATCGGCACGCCGGGTTCGGGGAGCGGGGGACTGGAAACGTAGCCAAGGGAGCCGGACTGAGGCCCGTCGCGAAAGCGCCGGAACTGCCACCGGACCCTACCGCGGGCGCGCCAGCCCCCGACTCTACCCGCCGGGACCGGCTCGCCGGTCGACGGAATGCGTTTCGAGAGCTTCTCTCCGGCCGAGGTCCCGAGCGCTGGCGCCAAGAGCCCGGCGCCCGCTCCAGCCAGCACTTCCCGACGTGTAATGCGCATGAGGAACCCTTCCCCTCCTGCCTTCTGCGAGATCCGGGTGTCGATCGAACTGAGTGTATCGCCTGTATGAGGCCAGCACGCAGGAGGATCCGTCGTTCTCCATGCCCATGATTGCGCTGATGGATATCCCGACCCTCTCCGCCGCAGCCTCGACTTGCCGGTCCCCGGGATTGGCGTAGCGCCCCAGCGCATGGCGCGACCGTAGCGCTGCAGGAACAGCACCGCGGCGTCTTCGGCCGCCTCGTAGGCGTCCTTACAAACCCGGTCGCCTGCGGCTTCCGTGTCTCCGTAGGCGCGCGTCATGGCAGCCCGGAGGGTGGTCGCATCGAGCGGCTTGGCGATCTCTTGGCTCAGCAGGGCCTGGTCCGCGGCGAACGGTGTGTCGTTTCGGGGCAGTGCGCGCCCGTGCTCCAGGCAGGCTCGTTCCGTCCGCCAGCCACATCGCTGTGCGCCTGAGAGCATGCTCTCCGGGCGAGGTTCCGGAGGAAACGGTTGGGGAGCCGGGCTCGTAGGCCCGAACACAAGGCGTATTCCGGAATTCCGTGCTGTCGGACCCGGTGTGCCGACGTCGGTTCTTCGTCCTTCGGAATTGGTTCGAACGCATTCATGCGGCGGCGCGCGTGGCTGCGGCGGGACCGGGTGTTGTTCCGTCAGCGGAACTCCCGCGCCAAGGCCCGGATGCTTGGCCGGGAGCCAGGCGCGGACAGGTCGTCGAGCAGGTGGCTCCGATCCTCGAGACGCCTTGCGATCACATGGATTACCGCGCCTTGCCGCTGGAGCTGGCCGCGGATGGCGAGCAGGCGGGAGCCAACGGCCGCAGACCGGTGCGCGGCCAGGACATCTGGCCAGACGATCGCGTTCGCGGAGCCCGTCTCGTCCTCCAGCGTCAGGAACATCACTCCGCGCGCGGTGCCCGGCCTCTGGCGCACGATCACGAGTCCGGCTACCCGGACCGGCGCCCCGTTGCGGAGCCTTGCGAGGTCCGCAGCGGGGGTGGTGTTCGCGAACTGCCCGGCTGTCTCCGGGCTTTCGCGGAGCAGGGCGAGCGGGTGGCACCGCAGGCTGAATCCGGTCGATGCGTAGTCGGCCGCAATTTCCTCGCCCGGCTCCGGAAGCGGCAGCCTGGCTGGTTCCTCCGCCTCGCCGGCCATCTCGTCCAGTTCCGCCGCGAGGCCGTCTGCGGGCTTCGGGGGCAGGAGGGCGACCGCCCAGAGCGCTTCGCGGCGCGCGAGCCTCATGGATGCGAACGCGTCCGCTTCGGCGAGCCGCTCGAGCGTGGGGCGCTTCAGCGCGGCCCGCCGCTGCAGCACGGCCAGGCTGCTGTAGCCATTGCCGCGCGCTCCGGCGATCCGCGTTGCATCCTTCTTGGCCATGCCGCGGATCTCCCGGAAGCCGATCCGCAAGGCCATGGAACCGTCCTTGGCGGGCTCCAGCGTTGAATCCCAGGTGCTGTGGTTGATGTCGGCTGACCGGACCTCGACGCCGTGCTCCTGCGCGTCCCGGATGATTTGCGCAGGCCGGTAGAACCCCATGGGCTGGCTGTTCAGAAGGGCGCAGGCGAAGGCGGCGGGATAATGGCGCTTGAGCCAGGCCGAGGCGTAGACCAGATGCGCGAAGGACGCGGCATGGCTTTCCGGGAAGCCGTAGTCGCTGAATCCCTCGATCTGCCGGAAGCAGCGCTCCGCGAAATCCTGCTGGTAACCGCGCGCCGTCATGCCGTCGATGAAGCGGTCGCGGAATTTCTCCAGCGAGCCATGGCGCCGCCAGGCGGCCATGGCGCGGCGCAGCCCGTCCGCCTCGTCCGGGGTGAAGCCGGCCGCGACGATGGCGATTCGCATGGCCTGCTCCTGGAAGATCGGCACGCCGAGGGTTTTGCCGAGCACCTGGCGGAGTTCCTCGGAGGGATAGGACACCTTCTCCTCACCGTTCCGGCGCCGGAGGTAGGGATGCACCATGTCGCCCTGGATGGGCCCGGGGCGCACGATGGCGACCTCGATCACCAGATCGTAGAATTCGCGCGGCCGGAGCCTGGGGAGCATCGCCATCTGCGCCCGGCTTTCCACCTGGAACACACCGACCGCATCCGCTTTGCAAAGCATGCGGTATACGGCGGGATCCTCCTGCGGCAGCGAGGCGAGGCAGAGTTTCCGGCCGGAATTCTCCCGGATCAGGTCGAAGGATTTCCGGATGCAGCTCAGCATGCCGAGGCCAAGCACATCGATCTTCAGGATGCCGAGTGCGTCGAGGTCGTCCTTGTCCCATTCCAGGACGGTCCGGTCCTCCATGGCGGCATTGGCGATCGGGCAGAGGGCATGCAGCGGGCGCCGGGTGATCACGAAGCCTCCCGGATGCTGCGAGAGATGCCGGGGGAAGCCGGCGAGTTCCCTGGCGAGGCGCAGCGTCAGTGCGATGCGCCGGTCGCGGGGGGCAAGGCCGGCTTCGCGCAGGCTGGACGGCGAGAAGGGCTCCTCGCGACGCAGGCGCGTCGCGCGCGAAAGTGCGGAAAGCACATCTTCGCCGAGGCCGAAGACCTTGCCCATGTCGCGGAACGCGCTTCGGGCCCGGTACGTGGTTACGGTGGCGGCGAGGGCTGCGCGTTCGCGGCCGTATTTGCAGTAGACGTGCTGGATGACCTCTTCCCGCCGTTCATGCTCGAAATCGACATCGATGTCGGGGGGCTCCTTGCGTCCCCGCGAGACGAAGCGCTCGAACAGGAGGTCGAACTTCGATGGATCGACCGCGGTGATGCCCAGGCAGTAGCAGATCGCGGAGTTCGCGGCGGATCCGCGCCCCTGGCAGAGGATGCCGCGGCTCCGGGCGAACTGCACGATGCTGTGAACCGTGAGGAAGTAGGGGGCGAAGCCGAGCTCCGCGACCAGGGCGAGTTCCTGCTCGATGAGCCCCTGGACGCGCGCCGGAACCCCGCCGGGGTAGCGTGTCCGCGCGCCGCTCCGCACCTCCCGGCGCAAGGCTTCGTCGGGCGTTTCGCCGGGTGTCGGGTCGATGGGATACTCATAGGCCAGATCGTCGAGCGAGAAGGCGAGGCGGTTCGCGATCTCGACGCTTTGTGCCACGGCCCCGGGACAGGTCGCGAAAAGGTGCTCCATCTCGGATGGGGGGCGAAGATGGCGCTCTGCGTTCGCGAACAGCCGGAACCCCGCTTCGTCCAGCGTCACCCCTTCGCGGATGCAGGTCAGCGCGTCCTGCAGGGGGCGGCGGCGCGGGTCGTGGTAATGCACATCTCCTGTCGCGACCAACGGTGCGCCGATGCGACCGGCGAGGCGGGCGAGCCATTCGAGCCGGGCCGAGTCGTCGCCCCGGTAGAGGTAGTGGCCGGCCACATGGGCGCGGCCGGGAAAGATCTCCGCAATCCGGGCGGCGAAGGCTTCGAAGCCCGCAGCGTTCTCCCGGAGCGCATCTGGCGGCAGTGCGATGGCGATCTGGCCTTCGGCATGGTCGGGAAGGTCGGTGAGCGAAAGCCGGCATTCGTTCTTTGCGCCGCGCAGCTTGCCGAGGGTGAGCAGTTTCGAGAGCCGTTCCCAGCCGGGCCGATCCGCCGGCAGGCAGAGCAGCGCGCTGCCGCAATCGAGATCCAGCCTCGCGCCCGGCAGAAGGCGGATCCCCGCCTCGCGCGCTGCCATGTGGGCGCGGACCAGCCCGGCGACCGTGCTTCGGTCGGCGATGGCGATGGCCTTGTGGCCAAGCTCGGCCGCGCGTGTGACCAGTTCCTCCGGATGCGAGCTGCCGCGCAGAAACGAGAAATTGCTCGTCGCCTGAAGTTCGGCATAGCCGGGCCCTCCCTTCATCCGAACAAGCCCTCGACCCGCCATTGTCCGTCCTCGGCATCGCGGGCGAGCCACAAGCGTCTTCCGGCCGAGTCTTCGACCCGGAACCGGTCGCAGGACCGCTCGGCGGTCTTGCGCCACCAGGGCGCGGCGATGCGCTCGGCTTCTCCCGCATGGGCGAGGCGCCAGAGTCTGCCGCGCCAGGCGAAGGATCGCGGCGGGCCCGCCGATGCGGCGGATCCGGCCTCGCCAGGCTCCAGGGGCTCCGGGCGCGGGAAGAGCCGCAGGGGGCGTTCGGGCGCGTCCGGCCAGTCTTCCGTCGCGGGAATGCCCTCGGGGCTGTCGGCGGCGGGAATGCGGAGAACCTGCTCCCGGGGCGAATGGGCCAGGCGGAGCATCGCCCAGGCAACGCTCCCGCGGCCCAGGCGGTTGGCGAGCCGGTCGATCAGGCCGGAGCAGTCCTGCCCGGGGCCGCCTGGATGCAAGGCGCCGTGCTCGGGAAAAGCCAGGGCCTCGCCGTCATAGGGCTCGGTTTCGGCGGCATGGAGCCGCATACGCTCGATGCCGAGCCTTGGGTCGACCTGCTCCATCCGCGGCGCGAACAGGCTGCCGAGATGGGCCGGGTCGCGGCTGGGGCGGGATGTGCCGATCTCGACCCGTTCGCGGCTGCCGTCGATGCGCAGAAGGGAAAGCCGGAGCCTGCGGGCGCCGAGGCGCTCATTCCGGAGGCGATTCGCGAGGCGCATGAGAAGAATGCCCAGGCTCGCCTGCACTCCGTCGGCTGTGGCGAGTGCCGGGACGAAGTCCAGTTGCGCGGCCACGGGGGGCAACCAGGGCAATACCTCGATCGGCTCGGGTCGACGTCCCATGGCCTGGTCGAGCCGCTCAAGGATCGGGCTTCCGAACCGCGCGGCGATCGAGGCGCGGGGAATGTCTGCAAGGGCGCCGATGGTGGCGAGGCCGAGCCGCTCCAGCTGCGCGACCGTAGCTGCGGGAACCCGGAGGGCGTGAACCGGAAGCGGCCGGAGCGCGTGCTCCTGGGCGCCGGGCGCCAGAATGGGGGTGCCGGAATCGCCCGCCAGCGACCAGGCCCAAGCCGCGCCGGGGGTGTCGGCGAGGGCAAGGCGCGCCGTCAGACGCCCGCCGACAAAGCTGTCGGCCGCCGCTTGCAGGAGTCCTGCCTCGCCGCCGAAAAGGTGGCAGCAGCCGGTGACGTCGAGGAGCAGGCCGCCCGAGCCGGGTGGCGCCAGGCGGTCGAGGCCGGCCCAGGGAGTGAAGCGCCGGCAGCGCCTGGCCAGATCTTCCAGGAAGCAGGCATCCGCCGACGGATCCAGCCGGGTGGCGATGAGGTCTGGCTGAATGGCACGGGCGTTGGCAAGAAGCTGGCCGGGCCTGATCCCGGCACGGGCGGCTTCCGGGTTCCGGGCGAGGATGAAGGGCTTTCCGCGCATGTCGGCGGCCACGGCGAGGGGGCGGCTGCGGAATTCGGGGTGCGCCGAGGCCAGCCGGTCGAGGCTGGGATGGGGCAGGCGGACATGCAGGATGCGACGGCGCATGGTGGTTACGCGGTTTGCGCGATGGTATCCGCCGTTCCCGCGAGGCGGAGGCGGCAGGGGTCGCCATGGAAATCCACGGTCCATTCGCGGGGGGCGCCGCCGCGGTGGCGCAGGAGCTCCAGGCGCCAGCGCGGGGCGCCGCCGGCGGAAGGCCGGGAGGAGGCAAGCCAGCGTGTCGCCGCAGCGCTGGCCGGGAGGGGATTGCGGAACGGGCGGAGCAGCAGGAGTGCGCGGCCTTCCCGGCGGGCGGCGATCTGCAGGCGCCGGGTCTCGGTGAATTCAGGCGCTTCCACGCTGCCGGCGGCCGCGGCGAGGCCCGGGCCGCGGAGGCCCTCCTCCAGGGTCCAGAGGGTTTCGCTGGCGTTGCGGCAGCGGGCGAGGAGGAGCCGGTGCGGGGGGCATCCGTAGCGGGCGAGCCCGGGCGGGAAGAGATCCATTCCGCAATCCGCCCAGAGCAGGGGTCCGGATTCCCGGGCCAGGAGCCTTCCTGCCGTGAAGGCGAGGAATGCGAGCGCAGCCGCATCGGCGGGATCGGGGCACAGGAACTCGTGCACGGCCCCGCGCGCCAGTCCGCCGGAGAGTGCAGCGTCGATCTCCGGAATCCCGAGCGGAACGGGACCGTCCACTCCGGATCGTCCCTCGATTCGGCCGATTCGGTTGCGAAGCGCAAGGATGGAATCACTGGAACACATAACGAACAAAATATGAACAAAAAGCGCTCATTGCGCAAGAGGCGGGGGATTCCGGAAATCTCAGTGTGCTGTGGAAAGGCGTGTATGACCGGCGCAGTGGGGTAATGCCCGTGGAAGAGAGGGGCCTGACTTCGAGAAGGAAACGGAAAGAGGGCGGGGAATGGCCACAAGGGGTTCCAACGCTTTGATGTTCAGTCCGAACCCGAGCTCACTGGTGTTCGGGCGAGGGAAACTCGAACGGGAGTTCCATGGCCAACGAGCCCGGTGTGGCCTGTTGGCGAAGGCGGTGGCAATCGCTGTCGCCGCGCCTGTGCGCTGTCATTCACGCATCAAACCGAAATGCCATTCCCCGGCGAACAGACCTCCGTACAGGGGGATCCGACACGATTTCGGTCTCCCGGGGGTCCGGATCGTCCGACAGTGGAACTGCGGGATACCGAAAGTCCTCCGCTTGCGCAATTTCGGGGAGCTCCCTCGCTGCGCATTCTTCCTCTGTGGACAGGGCGCCGTCATCGTCTGGCTGGTCGTCCTCGTTCGGCGACTGCCCGTCGGCCGTTGCCGCGCCCGCTGCGTCAGGACTTTCCGGCGGCTCTTCCTCCGTTTCGATCGGACGCGCCCCATGGCCGACCACGAACACCGTCTTCAGGTTCTCGACCACGGTGGCGGCATCCGTGAAGTCCTCTCCGTAGTCGACCAGGCCGTCCACATTGGCAAGGATCGGATTGGAGCGCCACAGAAGCCGCAACGCCCTGCGGCGGATTTGGCCGGGAACCCCCTTCTTCAGAAACGCCGAGAAATCGTCTCCGGCTTGCAGCGATTCCGGCGCCGGCAAGTCGAGCTTGCGAAGGGCTTCCGCCTCTTCCTCCGTGGAGAGCTGTGCTTCGGGTTCCTCCGTCACCGGGAGTTCGGCGGTCGGTGCGGACGCGTCCTCCGGATCGGCCTCCGGCCGACCCCGCCGCGCTTTCATCTTCCGGCGCGACCAGCGGGAGAGGCGCCCGTCGGAATTCGTCATGACCGCGGCTTTCTTTCTCCGGGCGCACGATACACGTCCGCGGCCTGCCGGATGCGCGGGTCTCCCCGGCCGGATTCAATCTGATCGACATCAACTTCACGTCGCTTCCGTTTCCGAAACGGCTCATCCACATGGCGCGTATTCACGAAGTCGCGAATCCAGGCGACCAGACCCGCGGGCATCGGCACGGCCTCGGCGATCACCTCACCCGAGTCGAGCCAGTCCTGAGCCTCGAATGGAGATGCTGTGACTAGCCGCACCCGGAATTCGCGGGAATCGTCGGGATCTTCATTGGGTGCCAGAACGACCCAGGCGCTCGGGGGCTCGTTGGAAATCCCGACGCGATAGGCTTCTGTCTCCGCCCGGTGCAATGTCAGGTTCACGGTTGCCGCGTGAAATTCCGCTGCATCCTCTTCTGTACGCAGCAGCTTCCATTCCGCAGGCGGTGCGCCGGGCAGCAGGGCGACAGGCCGCCAGTTCCAGTCCGTCCACCGGCTCCTGCTCGGGGTTCGGCGGATGACGACGCCCACTGGCATCGAGACTTCCCGCGGCAGTTCGTCCCGGGAGGTGCCATTCCGGGGTTTGCTCTCGTTCATGTTGCCAGTATAGCCGCCGGGTTGCGCCTGTTGTCCGATTGCCGTCGAGAAAAATGGGGAAGGAACCCGATCAAGCGCTCGGCGTCGGTCGAGAAATTGGGCTGTCGAATCCAGGGGATGAGAATCCACCGCCAGCACGGCGCCCCGCGGGGCCATTCCTGAACTACGGGCATTGCAGGCAGGCGCTCGCCATGGATCGCCTCAATTCCCGTATGGCGATGTCTTGTCGATGCCATCCGCGGGTACACCGCGTCGATGCACTCGATCGCCGCATCACTTCGGTAGCGGATGACCTTGATCTCGACATGATTGCAGTGGGCCGCGCCAGCAAGATACCGATACCCAGGCCAACAGCCCGCGGCATGGCGCCCGAATTCGCTGTTACGCGGGCCGTTCGATCAGGCGCGCGCAAGCGTCCTGGACCGGTGCTCGTCAGAGCCTCCGTCGCGCTGCGTTCATCCATTCCGGCGCGGAGCGAGCCCGCCCGCCAGCCGGTCGGCCGCGAACTTCGCGATTGTCTTGTCCCAGCCAATTCGCTACGAAGATGTGGGCAGGTGACAGGATTGAATATGCCGCGCGAACAGCTTCTCTTTCTTTGCGATTGCGAGGGCAGCATGACCCTCGACCGTAGGCGGCTGGAAAAGGCCGCTGGCAAGGCGGCATGCCGGTACGGATCGTTCCTGTGCACCAGGGAGGCGGTGCGCGTGCAGGAAGCCCTGCAGTCCGGCAACGATGTGACGGTCGCCTGCGGTCAGGAAGCGCCGTTCTTCCTGGAGCTTGCAGAGGAGCTTGGCGCTGAGGGGCGGATCACCGCCGTCGACATCCGGGACCGCGCCGGCTGGTCCGATGAGGCGGAAGCGGCAGGCCCCAAGATGGCCGCGCTTCTCGCGGCGTTGCGCGTCGGCGCTCCTCCTGTCGGCAGTCTTTCCATTCGATCCGAGGGAGTCTGCCTCGTCTACGGCTCTGGAGAGGCGGCGCTGCAGGCGGCGCGCGACCTGTCGGACCAGCTGGCGGTGACGTTGATGCTCCACGACGCCGGCGACGCGATTCAGCCCGCGATTCGCACGTTTCCAATCCTGTCCGGCCGCGTCCGGACAATCTCGGGTTCGCTTGGCAAATTCGAGGTTATGGCCGACGGCGTCTCCGAACTGCTTCCGGGCGGCCGTGGAGGGATGCGCTTCGGGCCGTCCCGTGACGGAGGCGCGTCGGATTGCGACCTGGTTCTGGATCTTTCCGGCGGACCGCCTCTCGTGGCAGGCTACCGCAAGCGGGACGGATACTTTCGCGTCGACCCCGCTGACCCTGCAGCTGTCGCTCGGGCGATGTTTGAGATCGCGAAGTATGTCGGGAGCTTCGAGAAGCCGCTGTACATCAATTTCGACGCTTCGCTCTGCGCGCATTCCCGGTCCGAGAAGACAGGCTGTACCCGCTGCCTCGATGTCTGCCCGGCTGATGCCATCCGTCCCGACGGCGAGACGGTTGTCATCGACTCGGGGATTTGCGCCGGCTGCGGAGCCTGCGCCTCCGTGTGCCCGTCGGGTGCGGCATCCTATGCCCTTCCGGGTGAAGGCGCGTACCGCATGCGGCTTGAGGCGATGATCCGGGCGTACGTGGAGGCGGGAGGGAAGGGTGCGCGGGTGCTCCTGCACGGAGCCGGGGATGCCGAGGCGCTGATCGCCGCTGCCGCCCGCTACGGGCGCGGCCTGCCGGCAGATGTCCTGCCTCTGCAGCTGAACGAGCCGACCCAGGTCAACCATGGCGATTTGCTCGGCGCGCTCGTTGCCGGAGCGTCGCAAGTCGTGATCCTGGTTCCCGAACGTGTGCGCAGGGACGGCGAAATCGCCGGCCTCGAGTCCCAGGTGGAATTGGTGCGCGCCTTGTTGCGCGGTGTCGGAGAGCCGGAGACGCGGGTGCTCGCCATCGAGAGCGATGATCCCGACGGGCTCTCGGACCAGCTCTACGAATCGCGCCAGGCGCCCGCGGGTTGGGAGCGCGCGGTGCCTCTCGGAGACCGGCGCGCGGTGACCCGCCTGGCCATGATGGCGCTTGCGCCGCAGGGCGAGGCCCGTCCGGAGGCGATCCCGCTGCCCGAAGGCGCCCCGTACGGCCGGGTAGAATTCAATGCAGATGCGTGCACGCTTTGCCTCGCCTGCGCCAGCCAGTGCCCGACCGGGGCGCTTCGGGACAATCCGGACCGTCCGCAGCTGCTTTTCGACGAGGATGCTTGCGTGCAGTGCGGGATCTGCGTCGCAACCTGCCCGGAATCCGCGCTGAAGCTGGAGCCGCGCTATGCGCTTTCAGACGAGGCTCGGCATCCGGTAACGCTGAAGGAGGAGGAGCCGTTTGCCTGCGTCTCATGCGGCAAGCCGTTCGGAACCAGGTCCGCGATCGGTCGAATCCTTGAGCAACTCGGGGGGCAGCACTGGATGTTCCCGGACGACACGCGCTCGCGAATGATCCAGATGTGCGCGGATTGCCGCGTCCAGGCGCAATACCACACCCAGGACTCGCCTTTCCGGATGGGCGAGCGGCCCCGCGTGCGGACGACGGACGATTATCTCGCGGAGCGGGAGGAGCAGCGCCGGCAGCAGAAGACGGGCAAGCCGAACGGATCCGGCGAAGTCTGAAGAGTCGCTGGCGTCCCGGGGAGCGGGAGGCGCTCGTTGGCCTCGTGCGCGGGGCGTGGCATCTCCCGTCCCTCAGAGATTCATCTGCATCCCTCGGAGTTGCTGCATTTTTCTCGCGCCCGCTTCGCGGAGGGCGGGCGTCAGAGTTTCATGAGAATGGCGCCGAGGGCAATGCAGCTGGCGGACACCCACCGCCATGCGCTCACGCGTTCGCGAATCAGCAGGGCGGCGAGGACGGTGGCAAACAGGATGCTCGTTTCGCGCAGGGCGGCCACCAGCGCGATGGGTGCTACGGTGAACGCCCACATGACGATCCAGTATGCGCCGAGCGAGATCGCCCCGACACAGACGCCGCTCTTCCACACGGAAATCAATGCCGAAAGGGCGGTCCTGCCCCGATACGCGAGCGCATAGGCTGCCATCCCCGCCGAATCGCCGATTACCACCCAAAACAGAAAGCCGGAGGGCGTGCCGGCGATGCGCACGCCGATCCCTCCGGCCGTCGTGTAGCCGGCGATGAAAGCGGCGGTGCCGATGGCATACGCGAGCGCCTTGCCATCCATGCGCCTTCCGTGCCCGCCCTTGACTGCCATGAGAACAATGCCGGCGGATATCGCGAGCACCGCTGCGGTCTCAATCGGCTGGAATGACTTGGCGAAAACGAGGACGGACAGCAGGAACACGATCAGCGGCGCTGTTCCACGCGCCAGCGGATAGGCCTGGCTGAGATCCGCAAGCGCGTAGGCTCTGGAGAGAAACACCTTGTAGCCTGTATGCAGCACGGCGGCGGCAGCGATCCAGGGCACCGCATCTGCGGCCGGTGCGGGTACGAAGGCCAGCAGGGAGGCACCGATCACAGCCTGGACCAGCGACATGAGGACGAGGATCGAGAGGCGGTCGCTCCCGACTTTCACCAGGGTGTTCCAACCCGCATGCAGTATTGCGGCACCGAGAACCGCCAGATAGACATGCGTTTCCACGGGTTGCGGCCGTCAATGCAGCTAGGCGGGTGCCGGGCTCGTCTGGCCGGTCTCCCGGCTAGTGGCCGTGATCCGGCACCAGATCGAGAATGGTGGTTTCGCTGGGCTCGATCACGCGGAACACCTCGTGGATCACGCCGTCCCGGAACGAACGCTCGACGACCAGGAGCGTATTGGTCCGATGCTCCTCACAGAGCCCGGCCATGAATTCCACTTCGTCATGCGCCACCGGCAGCGCGGCCCCAAGGTCCGGCGCGCCGTAGGCCTCGACAAAGCGGGCCGCCAGCTTCATGGCAGCGGCGTCATACTCCCCCTGCGTGACCGGCGCGACGGCGACAAAGGTGGCGCGGGCGAAGCTATCCAGCGAGAGCCAGCCATTCACGAAGGTCTGGCGCCGTTTCCCGATCAGGTCGGCGCCCGTCCAGTCCGAGAACTCGAACGCGCCGGAGACAGCCCATTCGCCGGGTTCGGCCGCCTGCTCGAACACGAGCGTGTCGGTCTCGTCAAAACGGATTGTTCGGGCGAGCTTCATTGTCTGCCGGTTCCCCGGTTCCGGGGCGGATGGTCGAGGATGCTGGAAAGCGGGAGTTCCCGGGTCTCCGCATCGACACGCACCAGGAGGCTGCCGCGCCGCCCGAGTCCGAGAAGCCGGCCGCGGACGGATTCGCCACTGGCAAGGAAGTCCCGCTCCTCATCCTTCCCGGCAGCCCGCGCAAGCCAGTTCTCGAAGACCGGCCGGGGGCCGTCCTCCATCCACCGGTGGATCCATGCCATGGTGTGCCGCGACCAGCTCTCCAGGAGTTCCCGTTGCGTGAGAAAACCGCAGCCTTCCTCGGCCAAGGAGGTGCGGTCGGGATCGCGGCCCGGATCGCCCGGGATGGGTGCCAGCTCAACCTCCATCCCGACAACGAGCCAGTTGGGCGGTTCATCCAGTTGCCGTGTCGGGGCGGCGGCGCGGATGGCGCCGCACTTGCCGCCATTGACGAGCATCCTGTCGGGCCAGACATGATGCACTGCGGTTTCCGGCGGCGCGAGCGCCCCGAGGCAATCGTGGAGTCCGCAGGCCACGGCGAACACCGCGGTCAGTGCATCGCCCAGAGGCCGGTCCGGCGCGAACAGGATGGCCGCGAGCAGCACATCGCGCCGCGGGCTCCAGTAGAGGGAGCCGGGCTCCGCGTCGGCCGCTTCGTCAACCGCGACCTGGAACGGATTCTCACCGGGGCCTACATCGACGCCGGTGAAGAGGGGCGGGAAGGAGGGTGAAGCCGCTTCGTCCCCGACCACGGCTCAGTCTTCCGCGATCAGACGCTCTGCGATTTCGACAAACCGCTTCGCCTGCGGGCTGTCTGGCCGGGCCGCAACGAGAGGCGCACCTGCATCCGAGGAAAGGCGGATATCAATATCGAGAGGGATCTCGCCAAGGAACGGCACGCCGACAGCTTCGGCCTCCCGCCTTGCTCCGCCATGGCCGAAGATCTCTGCGGAGTGTCCGCAATTGGGGCACACGTATCCCGACATGTTCTCGATGATGCCGAGCAGGGGCGTCTCCAGTTTGCGGAACATGTCCAGCGCCTTGCGGGCATCGAGCAGTGCGACGTCCTGCGGAGTCGAGACGATGATGGCGCCGTCCACCTTGGTCTTCTGGCACAGCGTCAATTGCACGTCGCCGGTTCCCGGAGGGAGATCCACGATCAGATCATCCAGCCTGCCCCACTGTACCTGGAACAGCATCTGCTGCAGCGCCGACATCAGCATCGGTCCCCGCCATACGACCGATTGGTTCTCCTCCAGCATGAAACCCATGGACATGACGGTTACGCCGTAATTTCGGAGCGGCAGAATGGTCTTTCCGTCAGGCGTGGAGGGCCTCCCGGAAACTCCGAGCATGCGGGGCTGCGAAGGTCCGTAGACGTCGGCATCGAGGAGTCCGACCCGGCGCCCGAGGCGCGCGAAGGCCAGAGCGAGGTTCGACGCTACGGTGGACTTTCCGACTCCGCCCTTGCCGGAGCCGATCGCGATGATGCGGGAGACGCCGTCGATCGATCCGGACTGTTTCGCGGTTCGTTCAAGGGGCGTGCCTGGAGGCGAGTTTGGCGGCTGCCTTCCCGTTGTCGGCCCGAGGAGGTCCGGAGGCGGCCCCTGGCGAGGCGGTGCGGCGCCGGCTTCCTTCGAGTGGGCGGTAAGCACCACGGTCGCGGACTCGACACCCGGCACCGCCAGCACGGCCTTCTCGGCCGCTTTCCGCAAGGGCTCCAGCGCCGGGCCCCGCTCCGGCTCCACCTCGATGGAGAAGCCGACCGCGGTCCCCGAGAGCGTGAGCCCCTCGACCATGCCCGCGGAAACGATGTCGTTGCCGCGGGCCGGATCTACGACGGTTCCGAGCGCTTCGAGGACCCGTTCCTTTGTTGCCGCGTCAGCCGCCATTGGAATCCGGAATCAGCCCGTCTTCCCGAGCCGAATCTCGCCCTCGATCACGTGCTCGAGGCCGAGCGATTCGATCTGGATGGACGCCCGCACGGGAATCGCACCCGATTCGGTCGCCGATCCCCTCTCCTGCGCCTCGCGAACCGCGGCCTCGATCGCCTGCTGCCCCGTAACGCCGAGACGCTTGAGGAACTTGCGAAGCGACATGTTGAATTCATCGTTCATCGATTCCCCTCCCTCGGGGCTGATTCGGCTCGTCTTCCAGTCTTGCTTCAGTCGTCTTCCTCGAAGTACTGCGTGCGTTCACGACGCCGGCCGCGGCTCTTCGGCGCGCCTTCGCGCCGTGGTCCGCGATCGTAGTCCCGGTCGCCCGGGCCGCGCCCGGGTTTGCGAGGGCCGCCCCGGCCCGAGTCTCCGCCCGCAAAATTCCCGTCGCCGGTCTCCGCGCGGGAGCGTCCCCCGCCGCGGCGGTCGAATCCGTCGCCACCCTGGAATTCGGAATCCCGTCCGCCGCGCCGGTAGTCGCTATCGCGACCGCCACGCTGGAATTCGGAATCCCGTCCGCCGCCGCGCTGAAATTCGGAATCCCGTCCACCGCTGCGCCGTTCCGGGCGGCGCGCGGCCCCGAAGTCGCCTCCGCCGCGCGAGACCTCTCCGGTTTCCTGATCGACCGCCTTCATGGAGAGCTTTACGCGGCCCCGGTCATCGGAGCCCATATGGAGGACCTTCACCGTCTGACCCTCGTCGAGAACGTCGGCCGGATTTTCGATGCGACGGTTCGCAATCTGCGAAACATGCACCAGCCCGTCCTTCTTTCCGAAGAAATTCACGAAGGCGCCGAATTCCATGATCTTCACAACCGTTCCGTCATAGACCCGGCCCGGTTCCGGATCCGATGTCAGCTCGAGGATGCGCGATTTTGCGGCCTCGATCCGATCGGCGTCCGAGGATGCGATCTTGACGGTGCCATCGTCGTTGACGTCGACCTTGGCGCCGGTTTCCTCAACGATCGACCGGATGATCTTCCCGCCGGTTCCGATCACGTCCCGGATCTTTTCGACCGGTATCGTGATCATGGCAATGCGCGGCGCATAGGCAGAGAACTCTTGGCGGACATCCGAGAGCGCTTTGCCCATTTCACCGAGGATGTGGAGCCGCGCCTCCTTGGCCTGCGCAAGGGCGTCGCGCATGATCTCGGCCGTAACTCCGGTTACCTTGATGTCCATCTGCAGCGCGGTCACCCCGCGCTCCGTGCCGGCGACCTTGAAATCCATGTCGCCAAGATGGTCCTCGTCGCCCAGGATGTCGGTCAGGACCGCGTGCCGGTCTCCTTCCAGGATCAGGCCCATCGCGATGCCCGCGACCGCTCGCCGAAGGGGAACGCCGGCGTCCATCATCGAGAGGGAACTCCCGCAGACCGTTGCCATGGATGATGACCCGTTGGACTCGAGCACTTCCGAGACGACCCGGACCGTGTACGGGAACTCCTCGGCGGCGGGTAGCACGGGCTGAAGCGCCCGCCAGGCGAGCTTGCCGTGGCCGATTTCGCGGCGTCCGGGAGGTCCCATCCGTCGCGCCTCGCCTACGGAGTAGGGCGGGAAGTTGTAGTGCAGCATGAATCGCTCGCGATAGTTCGCGTGGAGCGAATCCATGATCTGCTCATCTTCGCCGGTGCCGAGCGTGGTCACGGAGAGAACCTGAGTCTCACCGCGCGTGAAGATGGCAGAGCCATGCGTCCTCGGAAGCTCGCCGACCTGGCAAGCAATGGGACGGACGGTGGTCGAGTCGCGGCCATCGATACGCGATCCGGTGTCGAGGATCCGGGAACGGACAATGCTCTTTTCCACTGACTTCATGGCGTCGTCGAAGTCGTGCGGCAATTCTCCGCCGCCGGTTGCCAGTTCCGTCCTTGCAGCTTCCTGCGCCGCGGAAATCTGCTCTCGGCGAGAGGACTTCTCGGCGATGCCGAACGCCGTTTCCAGATCCGCTCCTGCGATGCTGCGGATCCGTTCCTCCAACTCGGACCGGTCGGGCTCCGCATGGTCCCAGGGCTTCTTGCCTGCTTCCTGCGCAAGCTCCTCGATCAGGCGGATGACCGGCTGCATTTCTGCATGGCCGAAGGTCACTGCGCCGAGCATCTCCTCCTCGGTCAGTTCCTGGGCTTCCGACTCGACCATCATCACCGCGTCCGCCGTGCCGGCGACGACCAGGTCGAGTCGGCTCTCGGCCACATCGGACATGGCTGGATTGAGCGTGTAGGTGCCATTCCTGAAACCGACACGCGCGCCACCGATCGGACCGCGGAAGGGAATTCCGGAAATCGCCAGCGAGGCTGACACGGCGATCATGGCGACGATGTCCGGGTCGTTCTCGAGATCGTGGCTGAGAACGGTGGCGACGATCTGCGTCTCATTCCGGAACCCGCGCGGGAAGAGCGGTCGGATAGGACGATCGATCAGGCGCGATGTAAGTGTTTCCTTTTCGGTCGGTCGAGCTTCCCGCTTGAAGAAACCGCCGGGAATCTTCCCGGCCGCGAAATACTTCTCCAGGTAATGTACCGTCAGCGGAAAGAAGTCCACGTCTGGCCGGGCTGTCCGGCTCGCGACTGCCGCGGCAAGCACCGTGGTGTCTCCATAGGTTGCGATGACAGCGCCATCGGCCTGGCGCGCCAAGCGCCCGGTCTCGAGAACCAAGGCGCGGCCGCCCCAGTCCAACTCCTTCTTGGTGATGTTGAACATGATTTCCTGATTCTGCATCGGGATCGCATTGCCGTCGACGGCAAGCGATCGCGTGTGATCCGCGCTCCCCCTGGAACGCTTGTCTATCGTCCGGCGCAACGCGTCCGACGTCGGTGATCGCTGGCATCGCCAGCGGCGCGCTGTAGCCGGTACGCCCATTGATCGGGTGTCGGCAGCCGGCTCCGGACGATCTGTCCGGTGCGAGGCCTCGGTTCAGGCGAGCGCCGCAACACTACGCCAAGCGCTCCGAATGCGCAAGGCGGCGCCAAAGCCGCTGCGGATCGGCGCCAAGGGGATTTGGGCCGGATCCGTATCCCGCAGGCGCCGGCGAAAGTCATGGGGGTTGTATGCAATAGTGCCGAAGATGTTTCAAGCAATTTGCATTGGCCGTTTCGATCACTGCCATGCGTGCTGTCGCCGGTTGCCGCCGACCGCAGCCAAACGGCCCGTATGCGCAAGACCGACCGCTATGAGCGATTCTACCACCTATCGAAATGTCGTCTACCGGCTTTCGCCTGGTGATGCTGCGACCGCCAACCTGCTTCTTGGCATTTGGGACGGGTGTCGGTTCACGTGGAATGAGGTCAAGGCGGCGCGTGAAATCCAATACGAGCACGCCTGCGGACGCAAGATCGAATCGCCGACGTTCTTCACGCTGGGAACAGCGTTCAAGACGTTGTGGGACCAGACCGAGTGGCTTCGGAAGCATTCCCACACCATCGTGCGCTACACGCTGCGCTACCAGGCGGACGCGTGGACGGCGTTCTTCGAGGGCCGTGCCGGGTACCCGAAGTGGAAACACCGATACAGCGGTCCGTCGTTCACCATCCCGGAATACATCCGCATCCGCGACGGCAAGCTTGCGGTCCCGAAGGTCGGCTGGCTGTCGATCCGCCGCCGCGGCGGCAATCCGCATTCGGCCGGCCGGCCGGTCAAGGCGGTAATCCGCCGCATCGGACACTGGTGGGAGGTGGTCGTGTGCTACGAAGTCCCGGCACCGCAACAGAATGACAACGGCCGGTTCATCGGTGTTGACCGCAACGCAGGCCAGGTTGCCGACAGCGACGGCGCGATACACCGCATGCGACCTGGCACTGCTGGAAACCAAACGCAAGCGACATCAACCCGGCCTGGCGAAGAAGCGCAAGGGGTCGCGGCGGCGCGCGCGGCAGCGTATGCGTGTACAACGCGCACAGAGGCGATTCGCCAACGCGCGCAAGAACTGGCAGCACCACGTATCCAGGCGCATCGCCGCAAAGGCCCAGACCGTCGTCGTCGAGAAACTGAACACCAGGGGCATGACGAAGAGTGCCAAGGGAACGACCGACAAGCCCGGCACGAATGTGCGCCAGAAGGCCGGCCTTGAACCGCGTCATTCCGCACGCGGGCTGGGCTGCGCTCGGGCGGATGCTCAACTACAAGGCGGCGGAAGTGATCGAGGTTTCCGCCGCATGTACATCACAGACTTGCAGCGCGTGCGGCGCAATCGACGCCGATTCGCGCCGTTCACAGAGCGAATTCAAGTGCGTGGCCTGCGGCCACGCGCAGAACGCGGACCTGAATGCGGCCCGCAACATCCGGGCGTCGGGGACTGGCGCGACTGCACGGCGAGAGGCGTTTGGGATGCCAACCTCTATGACCCGTGAAATGGAACCGATGGGGCCTCGGCACTATCGTATTTAAGAAGTCCCAAAGTTATCGACGCAGGCCGAGCCGCGCGATGACCGTGCGGTACCGGGCCTCCTCGGAATTCCGCACATAGCGGAGCAAGCGGCGCCGCCTGGAAATCATGCGGAACAGTCCGCGCTTCGAGTGGTTGTCCTTCGCATGCTGCTTGAAGTGCTCCGTCAAATTCGAGATTCGTTCGGAAAGGACGGCAATCTGCACTTCGGGCGATCCGCTGTCGCCGTCGTGGGTCTGATACTCCCGGAGGAGTTCCTGTTTGCGTTCCGCTGTGATCGACATCTGCGACTCCTGTTCAGGCCCGGCAGCCGGGCGGTTGAAATACACGCGAGGGCCGGAACATGCCGTCCTCGACACGGCCGATCGAAACCGGGCTTCCCCTTCGCGATGCCCATGCGACGGTTCCACCGGGAACCGGCCCCGGCAATTCGGGGGTGATCGCCTGTCCTCGCCGAAGACAGCGCGCCTCCTCCGCAGTAACCGCCACAGCCGGGATGTCGGCCAGCCCGGC
Source organism: Rhodobacterales bacterium (assembly GCA_965222665.1). Taxonomy (GTDB): domain Bacteria; phylum Pseudomonadota; class Alphaproteobacteria; order Rhodobacterales; family CAZPXZ01; genus CAZPXZ01. The sequence continues at coordinate 1,888,397 of CBDCUM010000011.1, read as the reverse complement.
GGAAATCGGGAGAAGCACAGCGCGCCGGGCGCCACTATGGGGCATTTTGCGAATTTTCTCAAGCGGCAGCGATGCCGATTCCCGGAACGGCCCTGCCCGGAGTCGGCGAAGCACCGCCACATGGCCGAGGCATCCGAGCGCCTCGCCCATGTCCCGCGCAATGCTTCGAACGTATGTTCCCTTGCCGCACGTCATTTCGAACTCCGCGCTGTCCCGGCTTCCGGCCACGAGCCGGAAGGAATGGACCACGACAGGCCGACGTTGCAGCCGGGGCGATTTGCCGCGGCGCGCAAGGGCGTGCGCCCGCTCGCCGTCGACATGAACCGCAGAAAAGTCCGGCGGCCGCTGGAGGATCTCTCCCGTGAAGGTCGGCAGGCATGCGGCGATGTCGGATGCGCCCGGGCGGTCGGCGGACCAGCCGACCGCCTGTCCCGTGGCATCGTCGGTATCGCGTGCCTCGCCCCAGGTGACCGTGAACCGATACTGCTTGCGCCCGTCCACGGCAATGGGAACCGTCTTCGTTGCCTCGCCAAAGGCTACGGGTAGGACGCCGGTTGCAAACGGGTCGAGCGTGCCGGAATGCCCGGCCTTGCGGATCCCGAGGAGCCGCCGCAAGGAGCCGACCGCTGCAGCGGATGTGATGCCCGGCGGCTTGTCGAGAACCAGCCAGCCGTCAGCCGGAGCCTGGGTCTGGCATGCTTCCGTCGCTGGCAAGCAACTGGTTGATTCGTTCGAAGTGGTCATACGAGGGATCCGGCACAAAGCGGAGCCGGGGGGCGAATTTGCGCTGGGCCGCATGCTGCAGGGGGCCGCGGTTGCGCTCCAGCGCCCGTCCGGCTGTCTCGGCATCTCGGCCACCGAGGGGCAGGAAGAACACGGTCGCCTCGCGCAGGTCCGCGCTTATCCTGACCTCCGTGATGGTGATGGAGTTCTGGTTCAGTTCTGGATCCTGGATCTCCTGTCGGAGCAGCATTTCGCCGAGGGTGCGGCGGATAGCCTCGCCCACTCGCTGCTGCCGACGGCTGGCAGCGCGGCGGTTGCGCGTAACCATGGCATGCCTCCAGGGCTTCCGGACGCTGCACCTCAGAGCGTGCGCGTGATTTCTTCGGTCTGGAACAGTTCGATGATGTCGCCCTGCCGGATATCCTGGTGGTTGCGGAGCGACATCCCGCATTCATTTCCGGTGTTGACTTCCGCCGCGTCGTCCTTGAATCGCTTGAGCGTGGCGAGGGCGCCGGTGTACAGCACAACGCCGTCCCGGAGGACACGCGCGCGGGAATTCTTCCGCGCCACGCCGGAGGTGACCCGGCAGCCGGCGACTGCGCCGATCTTGCTGACCCGGAAGATCTCCAGCACTTCCGCCCGGCAGAGTTGGGTCTCGCGGACCTCCGGGGCCAGGAGGCCTGATGCGAGGCTTCGAACCTCGTCCAGCAACTCGTAGATGATGGTGTGGAAGGAGATCTCGACCGCGAACTTGGCAGCGGCCAGCTTTGCCTGGGCATTCGGCCGCACATTGAAGCCGATGACCCGCGCACTGGATGTGGATGCCAGGGTCACGTCCGATTCGCTGATCGCGCCGACCCCGGAATGAACCACGTGAACCCGGACGTCCTCGTTACCGATCTTGGCCAGCGCTTCGACGATGGCCTCGGAGGATCCATGCACATCCGCCTTGATGACAACCGTCAGACCCTGCTGCGAGTCGCTGTCCCCCAGGGAATCGAGCGTGCGGCGACGGAAGGGGGCAATCTTGGTCTTGCGGACGTTCTCGGAGCGGTATTCCGCGATTTCGCGCGCCCGAGCCTCCGAATCCGCAACGACGAAGCGGTCTCCAGCCTCCGGCGTGCCGCTCAAACCGTCGATCTCCACCGGAACGGACGGGCCGGCCTCGTCCAGCACGCCTCCCCGCTCGTCCCGCAGGGTTCGGGCGCGGCCCCAATGTGACCCGATCACGAAAATGTCGGATTTCTTCAGCGTGCCCCGCTGTACGAGGACGGTCGCGACGGGGCCCCGTCCCTTGTCGAGCCGGGCTTCCACGACCGCGCCTTCCGCAGACCGATCCGGGTTGGCTCGCAGGTCCAGAAGACTGGCCTGGAGATTGATGGCCTCCAGCAAGTTCCCGAGACCCTCTCCCGTCTTCGCCGACACCTCGATATCGAGGGTCTCGCCGCCCCGCTGCTCGACGATGACCTCCTTGCGAAGGAGGTCGTCGCGCACCCGGTCCGGGTTCGCGTCGTGGAGGTCGATCTTGTTGATGGCCACCACCATGGGAACCCCGGCAGCGCGTGCGTGGTCGATGGCTTCCACCGTCTGGGGCATCAGCCCGTCATTGGCCGCGACCGCCAGGACCACGATGTCGGTGATGCTGGCGCCCCGGGCCCGCATTGAACTGAATGCCGCATGCCCGGGGGTATCCAGGAAGGTGATGGGGCCGTGGACCGTCTCGACATGGCTTGCGCCGATATGCTGGGTGATGGCGCCTGCCTCTCCTGCCGCAATGTCGCTCATTCGGATGGTGTCGAGCAGCGATGTCTTGCCGTGATCGACATGGCCCATCACGGTGACGACCGGCGCGCGGGACCGCATGCTCTCCGGGGCGTCCGTCTCCCCCCCGAGGCCGATCTCGATGTCCGAGGCGGAAATCCGCTGCGGGCGGTGCCCGAATTCCTGGACAATCAATTCAGCGGTATCCCCGTCCAGCACGTCGTTTATCGTGGTGATCTGGCCAAGCGAGAACAGCTTGCGGACCACTTCGCTGCCGGGCTCGGCCATGCGGAGCGCCAGATCCTGAACGGTGATCGCGTCGGGAATCTGAACGTCGCGATGGACGCGAATCCGCTGGGCTTCGCCGCCTGAGGCCCTTTGGCGCGCGCGGCGCTCCCGGTCCTTCCGCCGGCGGAACTTCGCGAGCGAATCCTGCCGGGTTTCCGAGTCGACGCTCTTGATGAGTTCGCGGCTGCTCATCCGGCCGCCCCTAGTCTTTCCCTCGCGGGCGCCCCGCCCGCCGCCTGGCCGGCGCGGCTGCTTGCGCGCTGGCGCTTTCTCATCGGCGTCCGGCGGGGTCGAGGGGGTGGGTGTCGCGCCGGTTGCCGTTTCCGGCTCCGTAGCGGCGCCGCGCCTGGCAGCGGCGGGGGCGGCGTCCGCCGCCTTGCCGTTGGGCTTGGGCGCCTGGCCCGCGCGGCCAGCGCCGGTCTCGGCGGTCCTGGCTCCTGAGACGCCATCCGCGACTGCCGGCTTGGCGGCAGGCTCGGCCTGAGAGAGTGGGGCCGGCTTTCCCTCCGCATCCGCAGCGAGGGGCTCCATACCGGCAGCGTCTGCCACAGGTGCCTCTCCTACGGCAGATGCGGTCCCTTGCGCAGCCGCCGGAACTGCGGCTGGTTTCGGCTCCGCCGCGGCGCGGGCAGCTTCTACAGCGCGCTTCGCATCGTCGCGCGCCTGCTCCAGCTTTCGCCGCTCCTCGTCCTGTCTGGCGATCTGCAGCTTCGTCTTGCGAAGTTTCTGCGCCTTGACCTCGAGGCTTTCGGTGTCATCTTTCGCCGACCGGCGCGCGATGCCCGCCTCCGATTTCTGGGCGACGAGAGTCGGATCCTCGGACGGCTGCTGCGGCGCAAGTTTCTTCGCACCCTGCCATTGGGTCATGCCCGCGCCTAACGGGCCGCCCCTCCGCCGTGCTCGGCGCGCGCCGGCTGAAGCGGGGGCTGTGTGTGTGGGCGCCTCGAAGCCGGGGCCGTTTCGTCGGGTCATTAGTATCGTTCCCTAACCTTGCGCCTAGGATAGTCCAAGTGCGGCATCTTCGCAGACAGTATCGAGCGGCGCCGCCCGAAAGCCATCGAGCCGCTCGGCATCCCGAAGGATGGTGGCGGCAATGCCGCCGGGATCGAGCGCTGCATGCACGGTGTGTGCGCGGCCGAATACGGAGCCGAGTTCGGCAGCCGAAAGGCATCCGATCCGGGGGGCCTGCGGCTGCAGCGCGCGAAGCTTGATGCATCCGCCCCGAGCCCCATCCGAGGCCTCGATGAGCGCGCCGACCGGGCCTCCCCTGAGCCGCGCGCGGGTCTTTTCGAATCCTGCCACGAGCCGGCCCGCCTTGCGGGCGAGGCCGAGCGATTCCGCGAGACGGCGCGCAAGCGCTGCCTCGACGCGATCCTCAAGGCCCGGCTCTGCACGTGCCGCAGGCTCGCGGAGCGCGCGGCTGAACAGCCGCCGGCTGCGGGCAGCGAGGACCAGCTCCCGCTTCGCGCCGACCCACACTCCGCGGCCGGGGAGCTTCTCCGCCAGGTCCGGAACCACTTCTCCCTCCGGGTCCAGGACAAACCGCAGCAGCGCCTGGCGCGGTCCGCTCTGGCGCGTGACGACGCAGCGCCGGTTCGGTTCCCGGCGATCCCGCATTCGCCCGCCCCGGGTCAGGATCGCGCCCGCGCGATCAACTGGCGCCGTCGGTAACACGCTCGCCGCCGGTGGGTTCGGAGTCGGTGGGATCGGAGCCGGTGGGTTCGGAGCCGGTGGGTTCGGAGCCGGGGCGTTTGGAGCCCGAGCCGAATACCTGCTCTGCGGTGAAATACCCGGCTCTGACTCGAGCATGCATGATGATCGTGTCGATGCCCTCCTCGGGAAGGTTGAACTTCGAAAGGATGCCGACCCGGCGGCGGACCCGGCCCGCAACCCGGACCTCATCCCCGCAGATCTCGTCGGTGGTCAAGTCCGCGAAATGCTTCAGGGTGCGGATCACGCGCTCCTTCTTGGAGCGGTCCTCATGGTGCGCAATGGCTTCGATGTGCTCGATGTCGAAGTTGCATTCGACGAGAAATTCGAGGAGTTCCTCCTCCAGGCCCATTTCCCGGAGCGCCGCGAAGCGGGCCGACTCCTCCTGGTCGAGGCATTCGCGCGCCGTCGTCTGGATCGATTCGACCCGTTCCGAATCGAGGCCCTCCATGCCCACGAAGTCCTCCGGATCCGCCTCCTCGATGTCCTCAAGGCTGCGCATGCCGTTGGAGTTCAGGATCATCGCCTCCTGCTCGTCGACCCCCAGCCTTTCCATGAAGAGCTGGATCCGCTCTTCGCGCTCCGATGCCTCCATGGTCGAATACTCGTCCTCCGGAATGATCGAAATCTGCCATCCGGTGAGCTTGGACGCCAGGCGGACATTCTGGCCGCGGCGGCCGATCGCCTTGCTCTGGTTGTCGTCCTCCGGCGGCACGATCACCTTGGCTGTCTTCTGATCCTCGTTCAGGATGACATCCACCACACGCGCCGGCTGCAGAGAGGCCGTGATGAACGCCTCGGGATCTGCGGACCAGGGGATCACGTCGATTCGCTCGCCATGGAGCTCGTTCACGATGGTCTGCACGCGCGAACCGCGCATGCCGACGCATGCACCCACCGGGTCGATGGAGGAGTTGTTGGAGACGACCGCGATCTTTGCCCGGGAGCCGGGATCGCGGGCAATCCCGCGGAACTCTATGATCCCTTCGTAGACCTCCGGCACCTCCTGGGCGAACAGCTTGTGCATGAAGTGCGGGGAGGATCGTGAAAGGAGGATCTGGGGGCCGGGATTCTCGTTCTGGACCTCGATGATCAGCGCCCGTACCCGGTCGCCGATGCGGAAATTCTCGCGGGGAATCGACTGGTCCCGCCGCATGACCGCTTCGCCCCGCTGGACATCGAGAATGACGTTGCCGCGCTCCACCAGCTTTACCGAGCCAGTGATGATGTCGCCGACCCGGTCCTTGAATTCCGCGAACTGGCTCTCGCGCTCTGCCGCCCGCATTCGCTTGTGCATGGTCTGCTTGCCCGCCTGCGAGCCGGTGCGGTCCAGGCCCGCGAGGGGAAGCTCGGTTCTGATCGTGCCGCCGACGACTGCATCCGGATCGTGGCGGCGGGCCGAATCCAAGTCGATTTGGGTATAGGCATTCTCGACGCTTTCCACCACTTCCTGATAGCGGAACACGCGGATTTCCCCCGTCTCCGGGTTGATGTTTGCGCGGATATCCTGATTGGAGCCGTAGCGGGGGCGAAGGGACCGTTCGACCGTCTCCTCGATTGCGCGGAATACCGTGTCGCGGTCGACCGACTTCTCCCGGGCATAGGAATCCGCGATCTGCAGCAACTCCAGCCGGTTTGCGCTGATGATGATTCCGGACGGCAACGGTTTGGCCATGGTCAGTGCTTCCTGTTCTTTCGCGTGGCGGGATGGCGCCGGTCACTGCCACGGCCCGGCGCGAGGCGTGCCGCGGAGACAGCGGCGAACGGCAATAGTACTTCTCCTGCATTTTCATCGAGGATCGCGATCCATGGTCCGGGCTCAGGCGCCTCCGTTCCGGCACCGTTCTCCTCCCCGGAGTCCTGCGCGCTGCGGAGTCCAAGCAGCGTGCCGCGGAAGCGCCGGCGGCCGGAATGTGATTCCGTCATTTCGATGCGCGCCGGGGAGCCGGCAAAACCCGCGAAATCCTCGAGCCGAGTCAGCGGCCGGTCGATGCCCGGCGAGGAGACTTCGAGCGTGAAGTTCCGTCCCGGCGAGAGTTCGTCCAGGAGAGGGCGAATCGCCCGGCTGAGCCTGGCGCAATCGTCCAGATCGATGCTGCCTTCCTGCCGCTCCGCCATGATCTGAATGCTGGGCTCCTTCGATTCATGCGCACGTACCCGCACCAGTTCCAGTCCGAGTTCCCGTGCCGTTGGCGCAACGCATGCCGCGATCCGGCGATCCAGTTCCGTTTTCGCGACAAGGTGCATGGCGATTGCGCGTTGGCCAACAAAAAAGGCGGGCCGCGCGGCCCGCCGGGTTTCCGGTCGCCACCCATCGGAGCAGCGCCACATGGCAGGTACAAGGATAGCGGGACTGACGGAGCCGTGCAACCCGGCTGGCATTCCCCGGCTGGCGACGCGTATGGCGAGGATTCCACGGCTGTATCCCGTTACGATTTCGGGCGCATCCGCGGCGGGAGTTCGCTGCGGCGCGAGGTTGTGCCGCAGGCAGTGGCGCTTTCGGGGCGTCCGGGCGCCGGCGCCGGATTGCGGCCATGCGGGACGGCGGGGTGGGTGTGCGGATTCCCGTTTGCGCCGAAACGGTTCCGCCATCCGGTTCCGTACCGGATTGTTCCGGATACGGGCCAGATACCGGACAATCGGGGAATCAAACTCATCCAGCGCCCGCCCATCGGGAACGCCCGCATCCATGCGAACCAGCACCGGGCGTTCGTCCCCCTCTTCGAGCGCACCCGCGACAATCGGCAGCACGAAGTCGACGGTCTCCCCGGCCTTGTCCTCCCCCTGCCGGCGCGGCCGCAAACCGAGGATGTCCCCGCATTCGCCGGATACCGCAACCGGAGCCGAGTAGCAGCGATGTCCAACATGGCCGCAATATTGGTTGCCGGGCTGGTGCCCATCCCCCGGGAATGGCACATCGTTCCCATCAACCACGGGGAAGTCCGCCGACCGGCGGCACTTCTCCCGGACCCGGCGCAGGCCACTCGCCAGGACCCCCTCTTCAAGCACATCCGGGTTCTCTTCGCAGCTCAGCCGGTTCACAAGGCGCGATAGCGCAGGCTGGGACGGGCAGGCCATCGCTTCGACCGCCGCGGACAAAGCCTCCGGAGGACTTCGCTGCCGCAACAAGGGCCGGGTCGTGGCGCAGAAGGTCCGCATCGTCCTGGTCCCGGTGGCCCTGGCAAAGCAGCAGCAGCGCTCCCGCGCGCACTCTCTTTTCGCCGCCGTCAACTTCAAGGGACCGGTTGTCACCAGACGGAAATCGGTCAATACCCAATTCACCCGTGGCATCTCGCCCGGACGTCTCGATGATCTGCCAGTACGACATGTCGGGCAATAGGCCAGGAGTACAACGCTCGCCCGCTCATCAATCCTCGTGAATCATCCGGGTTGAGCGATGGCCCTCGACTTACTCCGAAAGGGATTGACGCGTGCGCATGCGACCGGATCCGCTCTCCAACATGGGCTGTGGCCTCCCGTTGAGGGAAGGCGATGTGCCAGCCGCTTCTTGAAACTCTTTCTAGAGAGAACACGCCCCCCGACTACATTCAGCAGGAATGGGACTCGACTCCCGGCAATCATTGATTCGGGTTGACGCCCGTTTCTTGCTGGCATTGCGAAGGCATGATCAAGGATGGAGATATCGTGTCGGCTTCGAATTCACCCGGAGCACGGAAGCGCCAACGGGAACATCGCCTATAATAGTCACGGAACTGAATGCCCCGTTCAGGCAGGCAAGACGGGGAAACGGGAGATTGCGATGAAAGTCTTTGTTGCTGTTGACATGGAAGGTACAACAGGCCTCGAGCGTTTGGAAGAAATTTTCAGGGGGTTGCCAGGATTCGACACGTTTCGCCAGGTAATGGCCGGGGATGCAAACGCCGTAGTTCGGGGGGCCATAGAGGGAGGCGCGACCGAGGTCGTTGTCAGCGATTCGCATGGATACATGTGCAACATCCACCCTGATGACGTTCTCCCCGGGGTTCAGTTGCGCCGCGGCCAGCTGCAACGAACCTGGTGCCAGGCAAAGGGACTGGAGGGGGATTGCGACGCCGTGATCATGATTGGTTTCCATGCAAAGTCAGGCACTGAAAACGGCATTCTTTCCCATACCTGGATTACCGGATTCCGCGATGTCCGGGTGAACGGGAATTCGGTGCCGGAACCATCCCTTAATACGCTGCTCGCGGGGGACATGGGCGTGCCGGTCATCATGTTGAGTGGCGACGATCTGGTCGCGGTCCAGGCAAGTCCGGTCCTTGGCGACATCGAGTACGTGCAACTGAAGAAATCCGTTGGCTTCTTCGAGGGTGACCACTTGCCGATCGACCGCACCCGCAAACTTCTGCGTGAGTCCGCGAAGAGGGCGGTCAAGTCAGCCAGGAACCGTCAGCCAGTCGTCTTGAAGGGGCCGGTTACCATCGAGGTCGATGTCTCGGCCGACGCGGTCCAGGATCCGGCTCTTGCGCAGCGTCCACATGACAACATCAGCCACATCGATGGCGGCTACGCCGGCCCGAATGTCTTGAGCGATTTCGAACACATCATGCGGAACAACCCGGATCTGACGTCGCCCAGAGACGGTACCGTTGCGATCAAGACGAAAAACTTCACGGATGCATACAAGAAACTGCACAAGGTTCTTGGCGACATTTATGAGCGAGACATTGAAAACCTGATCGATGTGGTTGCGGATGTCGAAGGGTATGCTCGCCACGGGCTGGGTGACATCTTCGACGAAGACTATCCGCTGAATGAGATTGGACCGCGTCGCTGATCATGCCGCTTCGAACATGTCTCTCTGCTTGACACGTTTGCATGGTCTGTTCGTCCGTAGCGAGTACTGTTCTGTGCATCGGCAAGCCCGGCAGGCAGCCAGAATCCTCTTGCCGCCGCGAATGAGGGCTTGACCTCCAAGGCAGTGCGTTCGTTGGTGGAATCGGGGATGAAGACGCAGGGTTCCCGCCCGGATCTGCGGTACGGAATTGGGCGGCGGCTTTCTGGCGTTGAGGGATGCGCTTCGGTTTCGGCCGTTGGCAAAGCTGCAATGTCGAGTGTGCTGGATTCTTGAAAGGGATCCGCCCTGATTTCTGGCGACCGCTTCAATTCGGACCATTGAAGAAAGAGAAGCACAAACCGAAAGACATGCAAACCCGAGCCGTTCATTGGGATGCTGCGGGAAGCAGGCGCCAGCTCCAGCCAGGGCCGGACAGTCGGCGAGACATGCCGGGGTTTTGTTGTATCGGACTCGAGTTACTGCTGCTGGCGGAGAGACGATGGCGGCATGGAAGTTCCCAGGGCGCATCGGCCGACGGGGCTGGAGAGGCAATGTGTCCGGCTCCACAAGGCCGTCTCCGATCCGATTCCGGATGCAGTCGGGAACGTACCGAACCATTCGCGTCACCGGTATGGCGTCGATCCTGTCGTCGAGGAACCGGGGGGTCCGAGCGCCGCGCGTTCGCCGTGCTCGACCGGCACCGCCTGACAGGGCGCAGGCTGGCGAAGGGGTGAAAGCCTCGCAGGAACCGTACCAACGAGGCCGACCCCCGATCGAATGAAGGTTCCTGCATGGGCTTGCCGCGGACACACAGGAACCATGTCCAGCCAGCGTGCCGCCCGATGACTCCACATCGATCCTGCGCTCTCCCGGCTCTCGGGAAATGGGCAACCGAATTGGAAATCCGTACACCCTGTCGCCGGGGAGGCAACCCCTTTCGGATCTTGCAACTATTTGATGCAGAAAGAAGTATCGATTGTTTCCTCTCCCTGTAAGGTACCCGCTTAGCGGAATCAGGGCTCGAGGCACAAGAATCGCCGACCCGTAGGGCCATGGCAGCCGGGCCATGGAATACTGTGTCAAGAAGGGCATTCACTTGGCAGCACCCCCAGGTCATCAAACTGCAGAGTGGGGACAAACTGGAAACCCGCGATCCGGCTGGCGCTGGTGAACGCCATCGCCAGGCTGCATGTCCGGCGGCTGGACCCCTCGCGGGACCATCCCGAGCAATGGCATTCGCTTAGGGAAATTTTGGCATTCGCTTAAGGAATCGCAGTTCTGCCAGGCCCGTATTGGGTGGGACGGTTGCTCTGGCACTCAGACTGCAGCTGCGGAGTCTCGTCCCTTCTGCCATTTGCCGAGGGGTTTTCGGGAGCGTCGTGGATAGGATCGATTTGGACGCAGGCGCTGCCTTGCGGTTTCGACACAGGCGAGGACCTGATGCACTGCGTTGTGCATCATGGCCGCCTGCCGCAGGATGAGGCCTTCGAGGTTTCGGGCGACGGCGAACAAGGCGGCCTTGAAGTTTGCCTGGCTCTCCGGCAGGGGATCCGGGGGCGATTGTGAGTTGTGCATGGCGTCGCCGAAGTTGGTGAACAGCCTGGTCATGGCGATGAGGTTGAAGTGGGCGAAGATCTCCTGCTTCACGCCGCGTTCGGATCGGCTGTGGAAGTTCTCCAGTTCGAAGCCGAGCTTTGAAGTTTTGTACAACTCCTCGATGCCCCAGCGGTCATGGTAGAGGTCGGCGAGGTCCTGGACCGGGTACCGGCTTCGGTCGAGAAGGGTGGTTGCGAGGTAGAACTCGGTTCCGCCGTGGACGTATTTGACGAGTCGCAGTGGGATGGGCCTGGGTTCGGCCTCGGGGTCTTTCCGGCCCAGACGGCGAAGCGTGTCGGGCCCCGGGGTGATGGTGATGAACTCATCCTGCTCGCTTCCCGCGATGAAGTCGTCGAACGCGGTTCCAGCATTTCTCTGCAGACGGAACAGCGGATGCACGCCCCGCTCCGCATGCGCCAGCAGCACTCGGTAGGAGTAGTAGCCTCGGTCGTAGACGACCACGTCTCCGACGGCCAAGGCGGGGAGATGGGCGAGCGCGGCGGCGCGCTCATCGCCGTGGGCATGCAGGTCGAAGTCGATGGGAAGTTTCGGGGTCAGTTCGTAGAGGCAACTCAGCAAGCCTTGCGGGTAGTGGGCTCGTTCCTGGGGCAGGCGGTAGCCGGCGCGGAGCAGCGGGCGCGGCAGGTTGATCTTCGAGCCGTCGACCGCGAAGACCCTGTGCCCCTTCCACTGCGAACTCCCGGCACGCTTGAGGATCTCGGCGTGCAGGCTCTTGAAGATGGCTTCGTCGACCTTCGCCCGGGCGGCGCTCATGCTCGACGCGGCAACGGGTTCAGCCTGCGGCAGCGGAATGCCGCAGGCCTGGCATTGCTGCCAAAGCGCGGCGAGGGTTGCCGTGTAGCCGTTGCCCGAGAACATCAGCCGATAGACGAAGAGCACCACCAGCAGGGTGTTGATGACCCGCCGCCGAAGTTGCCAGACACGGTCGTGGGCCGTTGCAGCCGCGGTTGCCGCGCCGACGAGTTCCTGCCAGGCGAGCAGGAAGGGGTCGTCTGCGGCCAGCGCCGGTGCCGCCCGCGGCGTCGCCTTGCGCCGCGGCGCAGTGCGTTGCGGGCCATGCAGGAGAACCTCCCGGAAGTCCTCGGCCAGCGGATAGACGTAGACCCGTTTGGGCGCTTTCCCCTTGCCGCCCCGGGTCTCGCCGAGATCGAGCCAGTTCGCCGCCCGGTAGCAGGCGCCATCGAAGCGGCTCGAATCGACAAATGTCTCTACCAATACCGGACGGCAGCCGTGCTGTTGCTCCCAGTCATCAGCCAGCCGCCGCACCGCCATCGACAGCACCTTGGAAGCCAGGTTCCGGACCTCGACCCACGGAAACAGCAGAAACCGCGTGTTGCCCACCACCCGCTCCAGATGCGCCTTCCACCCGTCCTCCGGCCAGCCGACCCACGCGTCCCGGCAGGGCAGCGAGACCACCGCCTGCGAGAACTGCAGGCAACCCAGCTTGCGCCCGTGCCGGTCCTCCACGAAATAGCGCAGCCGCGGACCGAGCGGGTGGCGGAAACCGGCATAGTGCCAGCGGTCGACAAACTCGTTCCACTCCGAGACCTCGTCCTCGTCCAGCACGAGGCGAAGCTGCAATGGCAGAAGTTCCCCCAGTGGCTCCGCAATCGCCGGCTGCTTCTCCGTCCGCTGGCTCTTCTCAATCGGCTTGCGCGGACCCCGCGCATAGGACGCATCCTTCGCCGGCAACACCAGGAGGCCCAGCCGCTCCAGTTCCTCCAGAAGCCGTTGGCAGAGCTGGATCCGGTTCGTGCCCGTTCCCGTGCGCCAGCCCAGCTGCTCGCAAACCGTCTGCCCAAGCTCGTGCCGGCTCAGCGACGGAAACGCTGCAACCGTCGTCTGGATCTCGGAAATCTGCTGCCGGGTCAGACGACGACCGAAAAACGTCGTCGACCGCAGCGCCTCGATTCGGGGGTCCATCCAAACACCTCTCCGCAGTGGGCAATCCAAGCGGCACTATGCAAGGAACGAGCCGGTAAGTCAACCCCCCCGGGCATGACCGCACCAACAGTGGAGAAAAGACAAATAACCGCAATATATTAGTTCAATGCACCCGGTGGGCCACGAAGCAGAACGCCCTAGACGAATGCCATTGCCCGGGAGACTGCCCGCGAACTCCGTGTGGCCCCGGACGCCACGCTGGCCGGCCTGATGGTGCGCGATATCGCAATCGCTCTCTATGGGGCCGACGCCGTGGCATCGGATTGGGCCGCCGACAGTGCGATGCCGTCGGCCCCGGTTCGCGAGCCACCACCGGGCCGCCCACAGGGTTGCCGATCTTGATGTTGAGGTTCATCGGGCCGTTCGATGATCTCTACGGCGGTGGGGTTGGGCATCAAGCCGTAGGGGCTCATGGGATGCTCGTTGCAACCGATCCAGCCGAATCCGACTTCTTCCGCGAAGACCTTGTTGTCGATCTACTCGGGGAAGAGCGCGACGCCTTTGGTCGGATCGAACTGCTTGTCGGGGATGGACCAGTCCTGCCCCGCCTCGTCCATGTATGTGTACGGCATATGAACGGCATGTGATGGGTGTAGGACAGCTTCAACGGACACTTCCGCTCACGATTCCCTGCGGGACCCATCCAGGCCGAACAGTTCGAATGTTCATTGCGATGCTCGCCGCGACTCCGCTGTCTCCTTTTGTCGAGCCGCCTCCGCCGCGTGAGGAAGCACGGGTCGGAACCGCCGGATACGGAGCGAATTGGTCACGACGAACACGCTCGACACGCTCATGGCTGCCGCGGCGAGCATCGGATCGAGAAGAATCCCGAGGAACGGGTACAGCGCGCCCGCGGCGAGCGGGATCAAGGCGACGTTGTAGCCATAGGCCCAGATGAAATTGCCGTAGACGGTCCGGAGCGTCTTCTTCGCCAGCGCCGCCGCGTTGACGATTCCCCGCAAATCGCCCGACATCAGGACTATGTCGCCGGCCTCCATGGCGATGTCGGTGCCTGTGCCGATGGCGATTCCGGCATCGGCCTGCGCCAGCGCCGGGGCGTCGTTGATGCCATCGCCGACGAATGCAACCTTGCGTCCCAACGATTGCAGCCGCTTGATCTCATCGGCTTTCTGATCTGGCAGGACTTCGGCGAGCACGCTGTCGATGCCGGCCTCGGCCGCGATGGCCTCCGCGGTACGCCGGTTGTCGCCCGTTACCATCGTGACCTCGAAACCGAGAGTCCGAAGCGCGGTCACCGCTTCCCGGCTGCCCTCCTTGATCGGATCCGCGACCGCGATGATCGCCGCGAGCCGGCCGTCGATCGCCGCATAGAGCGGTGTCTTGGCTGCGGCAGCAAGCGGCTGGGCGACGGCGGTCGCCGCGGCAATGTCGACCCCGAGCCGTAGCATATGCCGATCCGCCCCGACAGCGACGCTTCGTCCATCGATCCGGGCCTCGATCCCGTAGCCCGGATCGACCGCGAAGGACTCGACGGGCGGAAGTGCGAGATCGCGTTCGCGCGCCGCACCGACTATTGCCTCCGCCACAGGATGCTCGCTTCGCTGCTCAGCGGCGGCAACCAGAGCCAGGACATCGTCGCCCGCCGTCGTCGTCCCGGTTGGATCGAGGAAGTCCGTGAGCTCGGGTCGGCCCCGTGTCAGCGTGCCGGTCTTGTCCAGCGCGACCACGTCGACTCGCGCAAGGGTTTCCAGTGCCGCGCCGTTGCGGATTAGGACGCCCATATCGGCGCCGCACCCCGTTCCCACCATGACCGCGGTCGGTGTTGCGAGGCCCATGGCGCAGGGGCAGGCGATCAGCAAGACGGAGACCGCTGTGACGAAGGCGAAGCTCAGCGACGGCTCCGGCCCGAACGTAAACCAGACGACGAACGCGACCGCCGCGACCGCGATGGCCGACGGGACGAACACGCCGGCGATGCGATCGGCCAGATGCTGAATTGGCGGCTTGGCGTTCTGCGCCTCCTCGACCATGTGAACGATTCGGCTCAACGTGGTATCGGCGCCAATCCGGGTGACCCGGAAGCGGAACGCGCCGGCCTTGTTGACCGTGCCGCCGACCACCTCGTCGCCGGAGCGCTTGGCGGCCGGGACCGGCTCGCCGGTAATCATCGATTCGTCTACGAAACTCTCGCCGTCGATCACTTCGCCATCGATTGGAACCCGTTCGCCGGGGCGCACCGTCACGACGTCGTCGAGCACCACCGCCTCGACCGCGATTTCGGTCTCGCCGCCGTCGCGAACCACCCGTGCGGTGTCCGGTTGCAGTTGCATGAGCTTGCGGATCGCTGCCGAGGTGCGCCCCCGCGCAATTGCCTCGAGCAGCCGGCCAAGAAGGATCAGCGTGACGATCACGCCTGCCGCCTCGAAGTAGCTCTTGGCGGTTCCGGTGGGGAAGATGGACGGCAGCACCAATGCCAGTGTCGAATAGAGGAATGCGGCCGAGGCGCCCAGCATGACGAGGCTGTTCATGCCGGGCGCCAAATGCCGGATCTCGGCCCAGCCGTGAACGAAGAACCGGCGCCCGGCCCAGAACACGGCGGGTGTGGCGAGCAGGAGTTCGAGGGTCATCCAGGCTCGCTCGCCTAGGAAATCCAGCATGCCGCTGCCGAGACCAGGCACCATGCGCCCCATGGCGATCATGACCAGGGGAACGGTTAGCGCGCCGGCAAGTGCGACGCTTCGTTTCAGCCCGGCAATCTCCGCCTCGCGTGCCTCGCGCTCGCGATCCCCGATTGCGGCATCGTCGGCCGATAGCGGTCGCGGTTCATAACCTGCCGCCCGGATCGCCTCCGCGATTTCGTTCGCACCGACGGCGTCGGTCAGGAAAGATATGGCCGCCCGTTTCGTAGCAAGGTTGACGTTGGCCTCGAGGACGCCGGACATCGACCGCAATTTGCGCTCCACCCGGCTCGAACAGTTGGCACAGGTCATGCCGCCGACGCCGATCTCAAGTCGATCGGCAACAGGGCGGTATCCCGCAGTCGCGACCTGTTCGAAGAGCGCGCCTATAGCGGGTCCGTCGTCATCGACGACAACGCTCGCTTTTTCGGTCGCCATGTTGACGTTTACCTCCGTGACCCCCGGCATGCGCTTCATCACCCGTACCACGCGCGCCGAGCAATTTGCGCAGGTCATTCCTTCGACGCGAAAGGCGAATTGAACTGACATTGGCTGTCTTCGGTCTCGCACCGCTTCAGCGGTACTTCAGAACCTCCATCAATTCCTCGACGACGTCGCCCACGTCGCCCCGCTCGTGCGCGGTCACGACGTGATCCTTCAAGTGGCTCTTCAGCACCAGATCGGCAACCTTGTCGAGCGCGCCGTTGACCGCCTTGACCTGTTTGAGGATGTCGACGCAGTAAATCGAATCGTCCTCAAGCATGCGGAGTATGCCATCGACATGACCGCGGATCGAAAGGAGCCGGCGCCGGGCGTGCTCCCGGGTGCTGGGATCGAGATGGAGCCCGTGACGCTTCGAGATTTCGGTCACGATGCCGCCTCGGCCTGGTACCCTTCTTCCTCGATCGCGGCGATCAGTACATCCACGTTGGGCGACCCCTCGACCGTGGCTTCGTCGCGTTCGTGGCTGACGGAACTCACCCCTTGGACTCCCGACACCCTCTCCGGGGCCTCGGAGACAGCCCTTTCGCAGTGCGCACACGTCATCCCCGTCACCTTTCGTCTGACCATGATCCATCCCCGCTCTAAACCCATCCCCCCTGGGTAGGGATATTCTACCCTCGATTGTTCGGCTTGTAAAGTGCGGAAGAGCGCGAAATACAGGTATCCTGCCGGACTCCCGATCGACGGCGGGTCCTCGACGTCGGCAGGCAGGTCGGCAAAGCGAGGTCCACCGGGATTTCCATCTGCGGGCGGACAGCCTGGACGATCGCGCGGTAGCATCCTGTCCCGCCCATCGTCCGGCATGATCGCCTGGGCGCCGAGTCGGGACCACGCTGCCGGAGTCCTCCAACGTCCCCGCGGTCGCGGTGCGGACTGCCGCCCCGTAGCTTTCTTCGAAACCGATCCCACACCTATACTCGTGTTCGGGGCGCGGGCCGTTCGGGACGGAGACGTTTCGGGCGTTGCCATCGGCGGATACGGCCCGGGAGATCATGCGGGGTCGCTTACCCCATCGCCTACGGCTGGGGGACATCCGATGAGTCGTTCCGCACATGCGTCGTGGGGGCGAGGAGAGAGGACAGTCACCTCATGAAAGCCGCTCTGTTCTGCACATCCCGATATGCTGGTCCGGCCTCTCATACCAAATTGCCAGCGCCCTGCGACACCAACTCGCTGGAATGGGCCGAGCGCTCGATGCAACGGACGCTGAAGCAAACGGTTTCGCCACTCCCAAAGCGCCCGTCTCCGTATAGCGATCGGTTGGTTTCCATATCGGGAGTATCCGTGGCCTTTTCGGTCGCGATCTGCGGTCAATCCGAGGTCACGGCCTGCCGCCGGCGTTCACTGCGGCCCTGACCCAAGTTGGCACTTGTCCGGTTCGGACGGGCGCCGCGGCGTTGCACTTCGCCGATTCATGTCGAAAATGGTTCGAAGAGTTCGATTGTTGGCATGCTGTCGGGACTCAAAATGGTACCAACTGAGACGCCGCTCTGACCTTAACTCCCTGACAAGAATAGAGTAGTGGAAAATATGAACGGTTTCGTAGAATATCTCCTATAGGGCCATGTATTTCTGACAATCTCTTGCTCCCACCGCCTCGCCCGGCTATCCTGCCCCGCGGGTGGCAGCGGAGGCGGCGGTGTTCATCAAGGCGACCAAGACCTACACCGACAAGGCCGGACAGGCCCGCAAGTCCCACCGCCTGGTGCGCAACGTCCGCGTCGACGGCCGGGTCCGGCAGCAGACGCTGCTGAACCTCGGCACCCACTGGGACGTGCCTCGGGAGTTGTGGCTCCGCATTGCCCAGCGGGTCGAGGAGATCCTGGCCGGACGGCAGGCGCTGTTTCCCGAGCCGGAGACGGTAGAGCAGCATGCGCAACGCCTGGCGCGGCAGCTGCGGGCGAAGGGCGTGGGGTTGTCCGAAAAACCGGACCCGGCGGTCGTCAGGGTGGATCTCGACAGTATGGAGCACCAGGACCCGGTGTCGGTCGGGGCGGAACGGGTCTGTCTCCAGGCGCTGGAGGATCTGGGCTTCCAGCGCACTCTCGAGGGATGCGGGCTCAGCCTGCGGGATGCGCGCATCGCCACGGCGATTGTCGCGGCGCGGATGATCCACCCCTCCAGCGAACGGGAGGCCAGCCGATGGCTGCAGGGTGACAGCGCTCTGCCCGAACTGCTCGGCCTCGAAGCGGACCAGCGGGCGTTGTCGCGCAAGACACTCTGCCGCGTCTGCTATCTCCTCTGGAAACACAGCCAGGCGCTGCAGCAAGGATTGCGGCAGCAGGAATCGGTGCTGTTCGGGATCCCGGACGCGATCGTGCTCTACGATCTGACCAATGCCCAGTGTTGCGGCCTCGCCGACGGCGCGTTGCGCCGGCGGGGACGCTCGAAGCAACGGCGCAACGACTGCCCGCTGGTCACCACGGCGCTGATGCTGGACAGTGCCGGCTTTCCGCGGGCTTGCGAGATCCTGCCGGGGAACGTGTCCGAATGCGGGACGCTGGCGGACGCCATCGCGCGCCTGCGCGAGGAGTGCAGTCCGGACCAGCCCAAGCCCACCGTGGTGATGGATGCGGGCATCGCCACGGAGGCGAATCTCGCCTGGCTGCGGGAGCAGGGATACGGCTGGATCTGCGTCAACCGCGGCAAGCGCCCGGCGCCCCCGGAGGGGGCAATGGCATTCGGATAAGGATTTGCTGCGTTCGGATAAGAGAATCCCGTGCTTCGGGCGGTTGCCGGAAGCCGGGGGGCTGTTTTTGGGTTCGGTTCAGATATCAGGCGGTGGATCGTCTGAGCCATTTGGACCTTGGCTGCTTTGATTCCCTTCTGTAGCTTCGGCCCGGCCTCTGGCGCTGTATGCACCGGGACAGGCCGGCCATGATCCGCCTGACGGACTGGTTGACCATCTCGCTCTGTCTCAGGAAGATGGCTTCGATCTCCCGTCCGACCAGACGCAGGCCGTTCTTGAAGTTGGTTCGCATGGCCGGCAGGTCCTCGCTGTCGCCGCGGTTGAGGTCGCTGTCGCAGCGGTTGACGAACTGGCGCGCGAGAGTGACCAGCGTGAACGCCGCGTAGAGTTCCTGGCGGACGCCGCGCTCGGACTTTGCGTGGAAGTGCTCGATCACGGCCTTGCTGGTTTTGTAGAGTTCCTCGATCCCCCATCGGCCATGATAGAGGTCGCTGAGTGCCGGGATGGGATAGCGGCCGCTGTCGAGCAGGGACGTGGCGAGACAGTATTCGGTGTCTCCGATGGCATACTTGGCCAGGCGGATGCGGTGGCTCGGACCGGGCGGGCCGTCCCTGGGCGGTTCGAGGGTGGCGGTCAGGTCGGTTTCCCGCGAGGCGATGAACGTGTCGAAGGCGGGGCTGGTGTTGCGGGCAATGCGGAACACGAAGTGAAGCCCGCGCTGCCAGTGGGCGAGAGCCATCGCGAACGAGAAATAGCCGCGGTCGTAGACGATGACGTCGCCTTCGGCGGCATGGTCGAGATGGGTGAGTGCAGCCGTGCGTTCGTTTTCATGGCTGAACAGGTCGAAGTCGACCGGGACCCGGTCGTTGAGCCGGTACATGGCGCTGACCATACCCTGGGGGTAGTGGGCGCCGTTGGGGATGCGGTAGCCGCGCTGTGCCAGTTCCCTCGGCAGGGTAATTTTGGATCCGTCGACGGCGAGGACCCTGTGGTCTTTCCAGGGCCGTCCGTCGGGGCTGTTGGCGAGGATCTCCCGGTGCAGGACCCGGAACGCGCTTTCGTCGAGCTTCTCACGCGCCTCGCAGGCTGTCGAAGCCGCCGGAGGCTCGTCCTGTGGCAGTTCGACGCCTGCCGCCGCGCACTGCTCCCAGAGTTCGCACAGCGTGGCACGGTAGCCCTGCCCGCGCGGCGCGACGACGAGGCGGAGCACGAACAGCATGATCAGCAGGCTGTTGAACACGCGCCGGCGCTTCTGCCAGCGCGCATCCTCACGCTTCGCGACCGCCGTGGCGGCGGCGACGAGCGTCTCCCACCGCCGGGAGAAGCGGCGGTCGCTGGCGGCGGAACGCCCCCGTTCGGCCCGTGTCGGCGGCTTCGCAGGCGTTCCGGCGTCCCGTTCGCCGCGCAGGATCTCACGGGCGCCCCCGCACAACGGCAGCACGTACACCCCCTTGACCGACTGTCCGCCGGTCGAGCCAATGCGCTCCCAGTTGGCGGCGCGGTAGCACGAGGCCCGGAACCGGGTCTCGTCGACGAACGTCTCGCAGAGAACGGGGCGGTAGCCATGCAGGCGCTGCCAGTCGTCGGCGAGCCGGCGCGTCGCCAGGGCGAGGGCCGAGGACGCGAGATTCTTCGAGCGCACCCAGGGAAAAACCAGGAAGCGCGAGTTGACCACCATCCGGTGCCGGCTGCGGCCGCGGGCTCGGTCGCTCCATCCGATCCAGTTGTCCCGGCACGGGAGCGTCTTCGTTGCCGCCTCGAACAGCAGGCATCCCAGCTTGCGTCCCTCCCGGTCGGCGACAAAATAACGGATGTGCGCCCCAAACGGGCGTCTGTAGCCGAGGTAGTGGTGGCGGTCGACGAAGGCGTTCCACAACTGCCGTCCGTCCGTGTCGGTGACAGGCTCGAGGCGCAGCGGACGGAGATCGGAAAGGTCGGCGCACAACGCCGGTCGCCGGTCGGAGGCAGAGGTCCAGACGGGCCCCGACGTCATGTCCCGGACCTGGGCCTCCCGCTTCGGCGGCAGCGTCAGGATGCCATGCCGCTCCAGCGCCTCCAGCAGCTTCATGCACGCCCCGACCCTGTAGTCGCCCTTCGCCGACACCCAGTTGAGATGCTCGCAGACGGTCTTCGCGAGCTCGTTGCGGCTGTGGTTGGGAAACAGCGCCACGGTCTTCTGGATGTCCGCAATCTGCCGCCGGGTCAGGCGGCGACCGGAAAACGTGGTCGACTTCAGGTCGGTGATTCGCGGATCCATGGGCAATTCCCGCAGCTGTTCAAGGACAGCATACGAATCGACGGGCGCTTGTCAACACCTCTGCGGAACAAAAATAGTCGCACACCGATACGCCATTCATATCAACAGGTTGCCGGCAACCCGACAAATCGCCCCAGGACCGCTACACCTATCCGAATGCCATTGGGGCGCCTTCTGCCGCCGCGGATGTGCCGCTGCCCCTGTGCCTTGCCGCTGTCCCGACTGTAGGGTGCGACCCCGAGCAGGCTGGCGGCCTGCCGGTTCTCGAGGTGGCCCAACTCCGACATCCAGCAGCAGAGTGAGGCCGCGTTGACGAAACCGATGCCAGGAATGGAGCGCAGGATCTGGTAGCGCACCGCGAAGTCCGGATCCGACCGGAGATGCGCCTCAACTGACGTCTTCAGCTCGGCGATTTCCTTCCCGATCGAGGCGGCGATTTTCTTCAACCGCTGCTCCTCCTCTCCGCCCAACTCGCTGGCGGTCTGCAGCAGCGACACGCGGTGGTCCACCAGGCTCTCCCGGCAAACCAGCATGGCCTCAAGCCGTTCGAGGAACGCGGTTTTCGGCTCTGAAGGATCCAGGTTCGGCAGGACCTTCCCGTAGGCGGCCAGCAGGGCCGCATCCACCCGGTCTGTCTTTGCCAGCTCTCCTGTCGCCTCCGCAAAGCGACGGCTCCGGATCGGATTCACCAGCACGACCTCGAAGCCTCTGTCGAACAGCGACTGGTGAAGCCGCCGATGGAAGCGGCCGGTCGGCTCGATCACAACCCTTTCCACGTTTCCCGTGCGAAGCCACTTCCGAAGGCTGCCGATGCCGGTGCCATCGTTGGCAAACCGGCGATCCTCGCCCTCCGCGTGCGCATACAACTCGTTCTTGCTCACGTCAATCCCGGCGACTATCATTTTCGTGCTCCTTCGCTCCTAACCTCATGATGATGCGGTTCCAGACCAAGCATCCATTCAGGACGCGAGGAGTTCAGGAAGGCGGGCCGACCAAGCTTATGTACGGTTCCGAATCGAACCGAGGGAACAACGGTCCGACCCGCCTTCGCGGAAAGCCTGGGCCTTCCGCATTCCGCCCTCTTCGCTAGCAAGGCGGAGGGGGCCGAATCTCTGCAGAGAGAATATACATTTTCCTTCGCGCACTCCTCCGGAGCCGAGTTATCAACAAAACTCCAGACCCGGGTGGGGAGAAGGAACTGTGAATCTCTCTTTCTTCTGATTCCTGTCATATGAGCGGGGAACACGCGAAGTGCCGGCGTGGGAAGAAATCTCCGGAATTCGGTACCAAAAATGACGCGCAAAAGGACGCAGAGGCACCGATCCCCCGGTTCCCGTGCAGCCTCGGGAACCGAATCGCCACGTGCCGACGCGAATCGGAATATGGCGGGGACCCGACGGAGCCACTCGTCGAGCCATCAATACAACGAAGTCGAAGCACTAGACTGAAAACCCAAGTGCGCCGTGGAAAGGCGCGTTTTCCTGGTGGGTGCGAATCCCACCCAGCAACTGTCCTTCCGGCTGGTAGCGGCCGGAGCGGTTCGTGGAGGTAACGACATGGACTGAAGCACTCCGGAGAGAAGGGCTGCGTTGAGCAGCTCAGCGACCATGCAGGCCGGAGCGTGAAGCGAACGCCGAGCAGGCCTCGAAACAGGCAACGCGGGGGCCGACCCTCCTTGGGTTAGGGGAAGGCCGATGGCGGTTTGGGAAGAGAAGCGACACATGCACCAGACCGCGCCCGCCGGGGTAGTGGCGCCAGCATGCATGGAAGATGGAAGACGCGGCAACACGGGAAGCCCTGTCGGTGATGTGCACGCATCAACCGGACCCCCGTGAGGGGCAGGCTGGGCCGGCAGGGTGGCGGAGGGGTCCGTACTACTGGCGACGCCGAGTAATACCGGTCGAGGAAAGGGACCCCAGGTGAGGAAGGATGTTGAAGGGCGACAGGTATCGGGAGTGGCATGGCCTATTACCCCGGAGAATGCCGGAGAGCCTGGACGCATCACATGCGGAAGTGAAGGGCGGGTCCCCGGCGGCGGTGGTTTCTCCGGCGTCCGAGGTCTCGGACCATCAAGGCGTCGACAGGCTTGCTGGCAGGCGAGGCCGCAGCCACAGTCAAGGCGGGAGCCGTGCAGCTCCTCGCGGCCGAACCCATGCGGCCAAGACCCTTGCTGTTGCTGGAACTCGTCGCCCGTGTGCGAAGTGCATGATCCCACTGGAGAGCCCGGTGCCGGAAATCGGCACGCCGGGTTCGGGGAGCGGGGGACTGGAAACGTAGCCAAGGGAGCCGGACTGAGGCCCGTCGCGAAAGCGCCGGAACTGCCACCGGACCCTACCGCGGGCGCGCCAGCCCCCGACTCTACCGATAGGAAGTGCGGTGAAGTGGGCGGGATGAAAGTTCCGTTTGCATCGCGGTTTCCCGCCTTCAGCCGATGCCTTGTGTCATTACTCTCCATAACTTATGAATATTGAGACACGACGCCTGGTCTGAGATCGGCATTTCAGGCGCGCAAGTCCGTCCCGCATCGGAATCCCCTTTCCGGGTCCGAACCAGCGTTCCCAGGGGGCGATCTCGTCCCGAGTTGCCAGATTCACGGAGCATGAACGGCGTGTCTCCGCTGCTGCGCGGCGCTCACCCACAATTTGCCGTTG
This sequence comes from Rhodobacterales bacterium, assembly GCA_965222665.1. Taxonomy (GTDB): domain Bacteria; phylum Pseudomonadota; class Alphaproteobacteria; order Rhodobacterales; family CAZPXZ01; genus CAZPXZ01. Next base: position 1,864,837 of record CBDCUM010000011.1, on the reverse strand, counting down.
ACAACCGGTTTCTGTATACATATTGTGATTGGGAGTTCATCGGTTCAGGGTTCACCATGACAGAATACGCCGACAGGTTCCTCAAGCCCAGAACCCGGGAGCAAAGACGATACGAAGCGCTACGGGCACGCTTTGTCGACGGGTGCTCTACCGCGGAGGCGGCAGCGCGCTTTGGCTACGCGTCGGGAACCTTTCGAAACATCTGCTCCGAGTTCATGCGCAGCGACGATGTGCACTTTTTTCTGGCCAAGAAGAAACGCAAGTCACCGGCGGTGCAGGAGGCGCCGCCCCTGGCGACGCGGCGCCGGGACCGGATCATCGAGTTGCGCACCGCCCGGGGTCTGTCGATCTACGAGATCGCCGACATCCTGAAGAAGGAGGGCATGCCCGCGAGCACACCGCACATCCACGGCGTCCTCAAGGCGGCCCGGCTGCCGAAGCTGTCGCGGCGGCCGCTGGCAGCACGGATGGATGCGGTGCGCCCGGAGCGCGCCGCCCCGGCCGACCGGGACGCCCTCGACCTCGCACCCCGGCGGCTGCGCACCGACTTCGGCGGCCTGTTCCTGTTTGCCCACGATCTCGCGCGTCTCGATCTTGATCGCCTCCTCGCGGACAGCGCCATGCCGGGCAGTGCGATGATCCCGGCCGGATGCGCCTTCCGCGCCCTTCTGGCGCTCAAGCTCTGGGGCATCGGGCGGCCGTCCCGGGTCATGGCCTGGACCCTGGATCCGGGCCTGGCGCTGTTTGCCGGCCTCAACGTTGTCCCGAAGCGTGCCACGCTCAGCGAGTACTCCTGCCGCGTCGACCCCCGTAGCGGTCCCGGACTGATGCGGCGCTGGCACGATGCGGTTCACGGCCTCGGCATCGCGCTCGGTGGGGGACAGTCCTTCGATCTCGACTTCCACACCATCCCCTATCACGGCGATGATGCGCTCGTCGAGAAGCACTTTGTGTCCAAGCGCAGCCGCAGGCAGAAGGGAATCCTCGCCTTCCTCGCTCGCGACGCCGACGCCCGCCTCTTCGCCTATGCCAACGCGCAAGTCCGCAAGGCGGGCCAGAATGACGAGATCCTCCGCTTCGTCGAGGACTGGAAAGACCGCACCGGCACCGCGCCGGCCGAACTGGTGTTCGACAGCCGGCTGACCACCTACGCCAACCTGGCGCGGCTGGAGCGCATGGGCATTGCCTTCCTCACCCTGCGCCGGCGCTCGAAGGCGATGGTGGCAGCGCTTCTCGCCCGCCCGCCCGGCGACTGGCGCCGCATCTCTCTCAGCAATGTCGGGCGCATCTACCGCACGCCGCGCATCCTGGAGCAAACCGTACGCCTCAAGGACTATCCGAAGGACATCCGCCAGATCGCCATCGCCGACCTCGGACATGAGGCCCCGACGCTGCTGATCACCAACCAGATGAAAACCCCGGCACTCCGGCTCATCGACCGCTACGCCCGGCGGATGGTCATCGAGAACACCATCGCCGAGGCCATCGACATCTTCCACATGGATGCCCTCTCCGCCAGCGTGCCCATGAAGGTCGATCTCGACCTCCAGCTCACGCTCATGGCCAGCACCCTCTACCGCATCCTCGCCACCCGCGTCGGCAACGGCTTCGAGACCGCAAGGGAGCGCACCATCTTCCGGAGACTCATCCACGCAAGCGCCGATATCCAGATTACCCCCGCCGAAATCATCGTGAAACTCGGGCGCAGGGCCAACAATCCGCAGCTCATCGCCGCCGGGTATGCGGACTACGCGGAGCCCATCCCGTGGCTCGGAAATCGAACCCTCGTGATCCGGTTCGTCTGAAGGCCAGCACCACATCGCCAAATCCGACGTGTAATGTCATGCCGATCAACAGCGTTGGGAATCGAGGCTAGTGTGAGCGAAGGCGAAGGTCTCTGGGGTCGCGGCGCTTGGCGAGCGGCCTCGAGGAACCGACGACGTTCATCGGTGGCGAGGAACTTGCGGCCGCAGGCGTCGCCGAGCTGGAACTCGCGGATCAGGCGTGATATTTTGTTAAGCGTAGTGTCCGCCGGGGCCCGTGCGCGAGGTCATACCATGGCCACCTGAAACTGCGGACCCTCAGCAATGGTGCACTGTAGCGCCTCCGCCGCGGACCGCATATGAGATACCATGAATGTCTCACAAATGGGCGAGCGGCAATTCCTCGAAGAGGTCCGCGTGGGATCCCGTGCGTGCCAGACGAAGTTCTCCCCCCCGGCCTTGGGCCGCCCGCAGCTGGTGCAGATCCAGGAAAATCGACCAGAGCTGAACCCCGTCCCCGGCCGCCAGGTCGAGCGTCTGTTCGATCGGCTTCAGGCGGCAGAGCGCTGTGCATACGTCGAGCATCATGGGAACCGCGGCCTTTGGGTGCCGGTGTCCCTCATCAGTTTCACCATCGCACGTCCGACGAGAAGGCGAAGACAGCGAGCGGAGCCGTGGATCCGGTCCGACGGCAGGATCAGGAACACCGAGCCGCACTGCTCCGCCACCTCCCCGAGCGTGAAGTCCCAGCGTGAGAGGGATGACGCAATCAGCGGTGAATCCAGAAAATGCGTGTGCCACTTTGCCGGGGAGAGGATCCAGGCTACCTCGTGATCTCTCTCGTGCTGTTGACAATGATCGTCATGGCACCCAATTCAGAAATGTAGCCGAACGCAGACTTTCTCGATTGTTGTTGATCGAGGACATTTCGCCCTTATGTCCGTTCGATGCCACATACATGATGTTGGCGTTCGAAGACATATGGAACAACATGCAAATCCGACCCCCCTGTACCTCGGCCTGGCCATCCGCGACCGACGGCGCAAGCTCAAGCTGAGCCAAACCGAACTCGCCCGCAAGGCGGGAGCGGGACGACAATGGGTCGTGGCCATCGAGCACGGCAATTCCCGCGCGGAGCTCGGCTTTGTCCTCCGAACCCTCTCCGCTCTGGACCTTCCGTTGACGATCGATTCTGGTGATCGCCTACCCAGGTCGGGCGACGACATACTCCCCGTTGATATCGACGCGATCGTGAACGCCGTGAAGGAAGATCGGAAATGACCGAGCTTCTTGTCGCGGTCGCCGATCGTCGGATCACGGGCGAGACCCGGCGTGATCTGCGCGGCCGGCTCTCACTCGTCTACGACGATCGCTGGCGGTGCCTGGACGCTGCCTATCCGCTCTCTCCCGATACCGCTCGTGGTCGCCGAACACGATCACGCCGAGATCGAACCCTGGCTATGGGGACCGCTTCCTGACAACGAGGCCATCCTGGCCCGCTGGGGACAGCGATTTCACGTGTCTCCCCGCAACGCTTTCGCCTTGCTCGGCGCGGTCGGCGAGGACTGCCACGGCGCCGTCCAACTGGTCCGAGCGGAAAGGCAAGCGTCTTGTCCTCGTGCGCGCCCGCCTGAAATGCCGGGAATGCGCAGGCCAGCGCAAGCAGCTTCGGAAGCCGTGGTCGACGAGTGGCTCTTCGCCTGGCCTCGAGGATGCGTTCAGACCTGGTTCGAGCGAAGTGGGGAACGCTACGAATTCGGCCAAAAGCTGCAGGGACCGAAGGACACTTGGAAAGAGACGACGCGTAGCGACGCCCTGTTTCTTTCGACCGCCGTTACTCTCAACAGCGAACAACTGAAGCCAATTTCGGATCGGTTTCTCAAAACGCTCCACATTGCACAGGTTGGTGGCTGGAGCGAAGCCCTCACTACGGCACGCTGCCGTGAAAGTAGTCAGACAGACGGAGTATGCAAACAGGATATCCTCGACTTTCTCAATCGGTCTGACCTTTCAATCAAGGGCATTCGGGTGGACGACAGGGAATTCACAGCTGACCGGATACCGGGCGAATTGCCTCCTTCTGAAAGAGAGGAAATGAAGAAAAATCTAGTAGGCAAGAAGATACCCGAGATCACGCTTGTCCATGACATTGGCAATCATCAGGACTTCGAGTTGGATATTCGCTTGGAATCGCACGGGACGCAACGCATCTTTGCACTTGCCGGGCCCTGGCTCGACGTCTTGAAGAGGGGTTCCATAATTGTCATAGATGAATTGGAGCAAGGCCTGCATCCTGCGCTTGTTGGTTTCTTGATAGACTGCTTTCACAATCCGGCATTGAATAGGAAGGATGCGCAACTCGTATTTACTACTCACAACACGTCCATTCTGAGCCAGGACACCTTCAGACGCGACCAAATCTGGTTTTGCGAAAGAAACCGAACTCAGGAAGCCCGACTGTTTCCTCTAACACGGTTTCACCCACGTGAGAAATACGAAAACCTGGAACGTTCATACCTTTCGGGTCGCTATGGAGCGCTGCCCCATCTTCGATCGTTTGACGAAACAGTCCGGTAGCGATCCATGCCCAAGCGCAGTCCGAGGAGAAGGATTGATAGACCGGCACCCATACGCGAGCCCTACGATCGAGTTCTCAGTGCATGCGAAGGTGCCAGGACCGAACCAAATTACCTACGCGAGCTTCGCGATTATTACAGGCTGAGCACCGCCAACATAGAGGTCTTTGGAACCGGAGACGATCCACTAACCAGAACTTCATTCCGGAATTCGAGACAATGCGGCCATAGTAGCAAGCAGTTATGTGCTACGGCTCCTGGCCTTGTACTGGGAACATTTTCCCGGGGTCCACGTCGAGCAGTTCGAAGGCGCGGCTTTGGAGTTCGGTTGGCTCGGTGGTGACGGTGAACTCGTGTTCTGGATTGCTGGCGAGGGCCATCCGGTTGAGGGTAAGGGAGGCGAGATCCCGAAGCAGGGTTGTCATGCTGTGCACGGTCAGCCCGTCGGGAGTGGTCCTGGTTTTGGCTTTCTGTTTGGCGCTGTCCGATACTTCCGCTTTCTGCACGGGGGAGGAACGCTTCGCTCGGGCGCCATCGGGATCGTCGTCTTCGAACAGGAGCGGAGCGAGACAGCGGCGCATGTGCCATTCCACGTAGCACGCGAGGGCGCAAAGGAACACGTGCGCGCAGACCCGGTCGGCGCTGTAGACGTAGACCGGCCGGACCTCGAGCCGCGCCATCGTGAGGTTTCGGAAGGCGCGCTCAACCCGTGACAAGGACTTGTATGCCTCGACGGCTTCGTGTGCATTGATCGCGTCGGCGCCGAGGCTGGTACGGACGATGTAGATGCCGTCCAGTTGTGCCTCGGCGGCGATCTTCGCAGGATCGCGCACCCAGGTGAGATTGTCGTCGACGACGGTGATCTCGAAGTGCTTCTCGACCTTGCGCTGGTTGGCTTCGCGGCCGACCCTGCGGTTGATCTTCTCGTGGCCGCGCAGCTTCGACTTCGGCTGGCGGACGATGCGAGCGATCTCCTCCAGGATCGCTTCGGTGGCGCTGAGCAGCGCTTCGCGCTTGCGCGCGCGCTCCTCGCGCAGGCGGGGATTGAAGCACACCAGGAGCCGCTCACCCGGGAAGTCGGGGCTGGTTGATCTCGGCCACCGCGTCGGGCTGCAGCACCCCAGGCTGCAGCGGCGCCCGCTCCGCCCCGCGCGACTTCTTCAGCAGCTTGCGGATGTCCGTGGTCTTCAGGGCCGAGATCCAGCCCAGGCCCGCAGGCCCGACCGACGCTCGCAGCCGCGCCGTGGTCAGCATGCCGCGGTCGCCGACCAGGGCAATGCAGTCGATGCCAAAATGGTCCCGGATCTTCGCCACCTGCGACGCCACCGTGGACGGATCCCCCGTATTGCCGGCGAACACCGACACCGACACCGGGCAGCCCTCCCGGTTGCACAGCAGCCCGAAGGAGATCTGCTTCTTGCCCTTCTTGCCGTCTCGATTGTGGCCGAAGGCGGCCAGGGGGCAGCAGCGTCCTTCCAGATAGCTGGACGTGAGGTCGTAGAGCACCAGCGCGCCACCCCCGCGAGATGCCGCCCCGCGAGGCTCTTCTCGATCCACGCCTGCCGTCCCAGCAGCCAGTCGAGCATCGCCAGCATCTCGTTGCCCGACACGGCGCCCAGGCCCAGCAGCGCGCCCAGGCTGGTGGACGCCGTTGCCTCCGACAGCTGCCGGGCGGTTGCCAGCTTGGAACTCGGCTCGAGCACCCGCGACGCAATGGCGGCCAGGGCGAGATCGCGCTCTCGACTGCGGACGCGGTGCAGGATGCGAGGCAGGCCCAACTGTCGGCAGATCCCGAGCACCGCGCAGGCATGGCCGTGCGCCAGAGAGCGGCGGAGAGAGATCGCGTCGTCCGGCTTCTCGAAGGCGATGCCGCCCTTGACCACCAGGCGGATGCCTTCGACGATTTCCGGCGGCAGGCTGGAGAGGTTGGCAATGGTCTTCTTGCGGATGCGCTTGCCTTCGCGCCAAGCCTTCCGGAGCAAGATGGCCGGGGGGCTTGTGCGATTGGGAATGCTCTCGACGTGGTAGGACATGCTGCGGCCTTACATGGGAACACACTTTCGAGGAATATATGTTGTATTGAGGTAGACTGCAACCCATATTCTTGCCGCATTGCATGGGAACATTTATCCAGACATAAGCCCAACGAGGCCGCAAGAACCCGCAGAAATGTCAAAGGGATGGAGAGAGCACGCCGGAGCGAATAGGTTTGAAGTTCCGACAAAACCTGGTGAAACGGGCTCTATTGTTGGCAAAGGAGGAATGTAGACGATTAGGAGAGTATGATTGCATAGTCTTTTCGGCGGTTCAACCAGTTTGCGTCGGACGAGGGCAGGCAACAGCACAGGCCGTACATCCGGACGGCCGTAGTCTCGACAGTCCCTGTCTCTTGCCTGCGGTTTGAGAAATCGGGCAGACGATGGCAGGGCGATGGCAAGCAACGGAACCGTCTTTCGCATGCCACGGAGCAAGCCTTGCCGTCTGAAGGAGGCCCGGACCCGCTACGAACGGATCCAGGACAGCGTGTCGGGTCGGAAGTTCCGGTTGGCCGACGATCTGATATCGGGCCTTGCGACCTTCCCGCTTGGGTGCCGCTCCCGTCCGCAGTTCGATCGGCATGCGAATGAAGAGGACACGATCCGTTTCAACCTGCGGAGTCCGTTGGATGTCCGGCAGGCTCTCTCGGACTCCGGGTTGCGCCTCGACGTCGTCGGTCCCCGAAGCCTGCGGTCGGCGTTCAAGAGGGTGATCCCGGCGGCCGTCGCTCCTCCGCCACGCATCGGGACAGGTTCGCCGCGGAGCGCGGTCCGGACGTCATCTTCGGCGGGCGCTCGGGGCAGCGTTCATTTGGCTGGCAATCCTGCGAATGGAGCGGCAGACCGACCCTCCGGCCTCGCCGGACGGGTTCGTTCTACTCACTCGACGGGGGTGGCAGTCTCCACGGATTCGCGGGCGACCGGGTCCATGACCAGCGAACGCACATTCCGGAGATGGGCGCGCATGCGCTCCTCGGCCCGGTCCGGGTCGCGCTCCGAGATGGCCCTCGCGATGCGCATGTGTTCCGCATTTCGCTCGTCTCGGCGCTTCGAACAGAGCGGTGGGTGGTCGGGGAGTCGGACCCGGGCATCCGAACCCACCTTCCGCAGGATCCTGTAGAGCTCTCGGGCGAGCGCGTTGCGGCTTGCGCTCGCGATCGCGAGATGGAAGGCGAGATCGGGAGTGCCGTAGTCCTCGTCGGGCATGCTGGTCGCCGCGCGTGTGATCCGCGCGATCTCGACCGCAGAGGCACGGACAGAAGCGAGCCGCGCAAAATGCGGCTCGAGGATCAGCCTCAACTCGATCACGTCAATGGGGTTTGCGACCCGTGCGAGGTTGTCGGTCTGCGGCCCCGTCTCCCGCGTGGTGCGCCGACCGACCTGGGCAGGGGGCAGGTGGCCTGCCTCCCGCATGCCGGCCAGGACGCGCCTGAGGCGCGACCGGGGCACACCCAGCTGCTCCACCAGTTCGCGCTCGGGAGGGAGAGTGCCGCTGCTTGCCGAAATCTCTGCAATGCGCGAACGGAGTTCGATCGGTGACGGGCGGTTTCCGGTCTGGCCCTGCTCGGTCAAGGAAGGACACCCTTCATCTCTTCCTCTCCCACTGCTGCACACTTCGCGACCCGGGAGCAGGACCCGCTAGAATACCTTCCGCTATACCGTTGCCGCGCCAATGGAGCAAGACCATTGAGAGAAATGGTTTCATAATGGTTGTCACTTGGCCCCTTGCTGGAGGCGGCCTTCGGTGCGCTCCGCCACCCCTGTTGAACCACGGAGACCTGGCCGATGCCCAACGAATACGATTACATCATTGTCGGGGCGGGGTCCGCGGGATGCGTCCTCGCGAACCGGCTGAGCGCCGGTGGATCCTGCAGTGTCCTTCTGGTCGAGGCGGGCGGCTGGGATCGAGACCCGCTCATCCACATTCCCCTCGGATGGGGCGTGATCTTCAAGGAGCGCCGCCACGACTGGGGCTACTTCTGCGAGCCGGAAGAGACCGTCGACGGGCGTGCCGTGGAGTTTGCGCGCGGCAAGGTGATGGGCGGTAGCTCATCCACAAACGCGATGGCCTGGGCGCGGGGAGACCGGGGTATCTACCGTCGCTGGATGTCCTATGGCGGACTCGGTGACTGGGGACCCGAAGCGGTTCTGCCGTATTTCAAGCGGCAGGAGGACTGGGATGGCGGCGCTGACGATTTCCGTGGCGCGGGCGGCCCGGTCGGTGTTCAGTACTGCCGCTATGACGACCCGCTTGTCGAATCGTTCGGCGCCGCGGGACGGCGCATGTTCGGCTGGACCGACGACTACAACGGCAGGGATCAGGAGGGCTTCGGACGTCTGCAGATGTCAATTCGCAAGGGGCGGCGCGCGAGCGCATCGAACGCGTACCTGCGGCCGGTTCTCCGTCGCCCGAACCTGACGGTCAGGACCGGCGTCCACGCCGTTTCCGTGGCCTTTGACGGCGACAGGGCAAGCGGTCTGCAGTTCCGGGATTCCAACGGTGCCGGAGAGGTGTACGCGCGGAGGGAAGTGATCCTCGCCGCCGGTGTGGTGAATACCCCGCAACTCCTGATGCTCTCGGGCATCGGTCCCGAGGAAGAGCTTGCGAGGCATGGCATTCCGGTGCGCGTGGCGCGGCCAGGCGTGGGCCGCAACCTCGCGGACCATCCGTCTGTCATCCTCATGCATCACCGTGTCCAACCGGGTCCGTTCCACCGCAGGATGCGATTTGACCGGATCGTCCCGGACCTGGTCCGGACCTATCTGGGCGGTGAGGGGTTTTCGGGCGACGTTCCGGGCGGGATCACCGCATTCCTGCGATCGAGTCTCGCAACCGACGTGCCGGATCTGCAGATCCTCTTCACGGCCGCGCCGCTGGCTTCCTGGCCCTATTTGTCCCCGTTCCGGAAGCCGTTTCCGGACGGTTTCGCGATCCGAATGGTACTGACGCAGCCGGAAGCGAGGGGCGAAGTGCGTCTCGCGTCGTCCGATCCGTCGCGGGCTCCGCTGATCCGTCAGCACTTTCTCGGTCCCGAGCATGACCGGAGGGTCTTGCGCGAAGGATTCGAGATCGCCCGTTCGCTGGCCGCCTCGTCCGAGATGGAGCCATTCATCCGGACCGAGATATCGCCGGGCTCGGATTGCGTGTCGCAGGACGCCATCGACGCACATGTCCGGAAGACACTCATTACGGTTCATCACCCGGTCGGCACCTGCCGCATGGGATCCGGGAACGACACCGAAGCTGTCGTGGGGAGCGATCTTCGCGTGCATGGAACCGAAGCCCTGCGCGTCGTCGACGCGTCGGTGATGCCGGACCTGCCGAACGGCAACATCAATGCGGCAGTCATCATGATCGCGGAACGCGCAGCGGACATGATTCTCGGTGCGGGAACCGGTCGCCCGGAGACTGTCGGGCCCGCGGTGGCCGAATGAAGGACCGGGTGGGCCGGCTTCCCGCGGCCACTCCGCAGGCGGAGTGGAACCGGAATGCCGGGTGACGATTTCGGCGCCGGTCGAGACCATTTCAGAAACACTTTTCTTGATTTGGCATGGGCGGCTGGCTAGACTTTCGCCACTTGTCCAGCAGCAGGGAGGGGGCTGCCATCATGGCCGACGTAATAGAAGCGCCGCACGCCGCCACGAACCGGGAGGTCGCGCTTCGCGAGATGTATGACGAAATCGCCGGGAAGAGCATGTTCCCCTTCTGGGCGACGAGCGACGACGTGACCAACGACGAAGTGCGCCAGCTCATGGGGACGAAGCGGGCGGTTCCGTACATCTGGCGCTACGAGCAGGACATCGAGCCCCTGCTGCGCCAGTCGGCCCGGCTGATCACGATGGACGACAGCGAGCGGCGCTCGCTTATCCTCATCAATCCCGGACTTGCGCCCAAACGAGCCACGGTGTCGACGATGTACACCGCGTACCGGCTGAACGACCCCAACGAGATCATGCCACCGCACAAGCATTCCCCGTCGGCGATCCGATTTGGCCTGACCGGGCGGGGCAATTTTACCGGTGTTGCGGGGGAAGACATCACCTTCGGCCCGGGCGACATGGTGCTGACTCCGAACGACTGCTGGCACAACCACGGAACCGTGGGGGACGAGGAGGCGATCAACCTCTCGGTTCTCGACCTGCCGCTGGTGGAGACACTGAGCGCCGTCCATTTCGACCACAATTACACCGAAATGGAGAACGGCAGGGAAGTTCGGAAGAAGCAGCAGACCGCGTGCTATCCGGTGGATTACTCGGGTGCGGTCTACGGTTCCGGCGGAATGGTGCCCCGATGGGTGGATCACCATCGCGGCGGCGGGCTCAGCTCACCCAAATACGTGTATCGCTGGGACGCGATGCTGGAGATCTTCGAGCGGTTCAAGGACGATGATGGCGACCCGCACGAGGCGCTCTTGGTCGAATACACGGACCCCACGCGAGGCGGTCCCGTCTTTCATACCATCACGTTTCTCGCGCAGATGCTGCGTCCGGGGGAAGGGACGCTGCCCCTTCGGCAGACGGCGAGCTTGCTGGTCGCACCCTTCCAGGGAACGGGTTGGTCCATTGTCGACGGCGAGCGCTTCGACTGGGCGGAGTTCGATACGCTCGCCGTACCGGGCGGCGCGTGGTGCGAGCATCACAACGCATCCGCTACCGAGCCGGTCTATCTCTTCGTTGCGAGCGACGAGCCGACGCTGAAGAAGCTCTCCCTCTACAAGTCCTGGGGGCAGACGCCCGAAGGTGACGTGGTCCGGCTCGCCTGACCGCGCTTGCCGGGTTGCGGGGATGGCCGAGGCACACAACACCCATCTGCTGGGACATGTGGATTGTCCCGGGGGCGGTCAGGTCTGGGTCGAGGGCACGACCCTTTATGTCGGTCACATGCGCTATCCATCCGGCACCACCATTGTCGACGTTTCGGACCCGCGTGCGCCAAGGACGGTGGCCCGGATCGAGGTTCCCGATGGCTGGCATTCGCACAAGGTTCGGGTGTCCGACGGGATCATGATTGTCAATCACGAGAAGCTCGGCCCGGAAGGCGATCGGGGATACGGGGGCGGGCTGGGCATCTACGACGTATCCAGCCCTGCCGAACCCAGGCTCGTCTCCAAGTGGCGCACCGGCGGCAAGGGCGTGCATCGCTACGACTTCGACGGGCGCTATGCCTATATTTCACCGACTGCCGACGGGTATGTCGGGAATATCGTGATGATCCTGGACCTGAAGGATCCGGCGCGACCCGAGGAAGTCGGCCGGTGGTGGATTCCCGGCCAGTGGCAGGCGGGTGGCGAGGAATACCCTTGGGAACGGTGGGTTCCGCCCCGCTGTCACCATCCCCTGCGCCGGGGCGACAGGCTCTATGTGAGTTACTGGCACCACGGCTTCTTCATCCTCGACATTTCCGACATGTCGAAGCCCGAACCGGTCGCGGCACTGAACACGAGCCCGGTCTATCCGCACCCTACGCACACCTGCCTGCCCATGAAGGCGCCCGTCGCCGGGCGCGACATCATGATCGTGGCGGACGAGGATGTGGCGAAGCTCTATCCCGCGCCGCCGGCGTTCGCGTGGGTCTACGACATCACGGTCGAGTCCCTGCCAACCCCTATCGCAACCTGGCAGGTGGACGGTCTCCGTGGCGATGGCGCGCCGCGGGAGGCGATGACCGGCTGTCACCAGCCATCGGAGCGGGTGTCCGGCACCGTCATCCCCTTCGCATGGTTCGCGCAGGGCCTCCGCCTTGTCGATATCGCCGATCCCTATGATCCGCGCGAAGTCGGCTACTACAAGCCCGAGGGGCCCCCCGGCAGCGCCGGTCCGTCCTCGAACGACGTCACCATTGACGATCGGGGCCTCATCTATCTCGTCGACCGGGTACACGGCGTCGACATCATCGAAACCAGTGTTTTCTGAGGACCACGCATGACCAGGATTTCGGACCGACACTACGCGATCGGCAAGAAGAACCCGAACCTGCCGTTTCATCCGGCGGTGCGGGCGGGAGACTACATCTTCGTCTCGGGACAGGTCTCGAAGGACGAAGAAGGAAACATGATCGTCGGCTCCATCGAGACTGAGACGGCCGGAACGATCGAGGCGATCCGGCGCCTGATCGAACGGGAGGGCGCGACGCTCAAGGACGTGGTCCGGGTCTGCACCTATCTCGAGGATCCTCGCGATTTCGGTCGCTACAACGCGGTCTTCAAGAAGTTCTTCGACGGGGCCGTTCTGGCGCGGACCACCGTCGTGGCCTCGGCGGTTATCACCACCCGGATCGAGATCGACGCCATCGTCTACAAGCCGCTCCCGGATCAGACGGATCGGGGAGGCTGACATGGTCCGGCTGCCGGACCGGAGCGCACCGGCATCCGCCGGGACGGTTCCGTTTCCACGGCGAGGAAGCCGGTGCATCACGGGAACATGAGGATCGCCACCGGCTGCCCGGCAACACGTGGACGCCGGCATGCGCGGGCAAGAACCTGACGGGAATGGTTCCGATACTCGTCGACGGAGACCGGGAGCCATGGGCAGGCAGGAGCATACTGTACCGCGCTGCCCCGCGTTCCGTCGAGGAGTTCTTCGGCGCGGCGCCCGAGCGGCGTAGCCAGGCGGGAAACGGGGAGGGGTTCCGGGTCGGGGAGGTGAATGCCGGGTGCATGGACGCCATCACGGGCCTGAAGACCGGCCCGCGGCGCGACCCGAAGCGTTCGACGCGGGGAGCGCCCGCCTTTCCGCGCACCCGAGGAACATGCCGCCCGGGCGTTCCTCGCTGCCGCGGCGGGACAACCGGTAGAAAGAGGAGGGACGGCCCATGCGCATTGCGGTGATCGGCATGGGATCCATGGGTCCGGGGATGGCGGGGCGACTGGCGCGGGGCGGCCATGTCGTCGCCGCCCAAGACATTGCTCCTGCCGCCATCGACCGCGCAAAGGCGCTGCAGCCAATGGTAGCCGGCGCGCTCGACGCCCTCGGAGTCGAGGATCGGGGCGGCAGCGTGCTCTTCGCCGAAAGCCTCGCCGAGGCGGCGGAGGGTGCCGCAATGGTGATCGAGAATGTGCCGGAGTCGGTGGAGGCGAAGGCCGGGCTCTATGCGGATCTCGACCCCCTGATTGGCGCAGATACCATTGTCGCTACCGACACATCCGGAATCCCGATCACCCGACTCCAGGCGCATGTCTCCGATCCTGGCCGCTTCGTGGGAATGCACTGGTCGAACCCGCCGCACATCATCCCGATGATCGAGGTCATCGCGGGCGAGGCGACAGCGCCCGAAACCGTGACCGCAATCCAGGAACTGATCCGGGACCTCGGGCTGTTGCCGGTTACGCTGAAGCGCGACGTGCCGGGCTTTGTCGAGAACCGGGTCCTGTATGCACTGTTGCGCGAATGCGTCGATCTCGTCGAGCAGGGGGTGATCGACGCCGAGGATCTCGATACCTGTGTCACTTGGGGGATCGGATACAAGCTGTCGGTGATCGGCCCCATGCGTCTGCTCGACATGGCCGGTCTCGACATCTATCAGTCCGTCGCCTCGTTCCTCAATGCCGAACTCTGCGGACGGCAGGACGTCTCCCCGATGATCACGCGAGTCACGGAAGCCGACCGGCTCGGCATGAAGACCGGGTCCGGGTTATTCGACTACGATGCGAGAGAGTTGGAGGAACTTCCACAGGCGCGCGGCGCGAAGCTCGTCGCGGTACGGAAGGTCCTGGAGGGACGGGCATGAAGGAGACCGTGTCCATCGCGGCCTTGCCGGTCGGCGCCCCCGTTGTCCCTGATCTTCGCCGGGCCCGGAGCCGTCGGGATTGTCCGGCAGCCGGCTTCCCTCCCGAAATGCGAGCGCTTCGTGCTGCCCCTCGACCGGCACAGGAAGGCCGATATTTTCATCCCGCCTCCCTGCAATCGAACGCCCCGTCCGCGGCCTCCCGGCAGATCCGGCTCAGCCGCGCGGGAGCGGGGCCGACCTCGAAGGGCAGGGAGACCCGTGCGCGGGTTCTCCGTTGTTCGCGGAAGCGGCTGCACCAGATCGCCTCCACGGGCATCCGGTCTTGCCAGGGATTGAGGAGGTTCAGCGCCCCGGTCCCCGGGTCGTGCCACAGGATCACCTCGAGCGCCGTCCCGGGCGCTGCCGTACCAAGATCGGCCGAGTACCAATGCGCCAGGCTTGCCGTGCAGGCCAACTCGACGCGCCCGTGATTGGCAATCTCGAGGACAACCCGCTCCGCACCTGTGATGCCGCGGGCAATGTCGGAATGGTGGACGAATCCCGTGCCCTCCGCGAGGGCCTGCGATCCGGACGCCGAGCAGAGACAGCAGAGAAGAGCCGCGATGAGGCGGCCGGACAAACCAAAACCAGGGAGACATGAGATATGAAACACTTGCTACGCTCCATTCCGCTCGCGGCGGTCCTCGCCGCGTCGGGCGCCGTTGCGCAGGAGATCGATACCATAGCGGTGCTGACGCCGGAAGCCGGTACAGACTTCGGCTGGAACCAGCAGGGCGTCGAGGCGGCAAAGGCCGCCGCCGAGGCCACCGGGCTCGCCATCATTGTTGCCGACGGTCTCGGCTATGGCGATGTGCGGGCGCCCATGCGGGAACTTGCGGCCGAGGGCGTGGATCTGATGATCGCGCACGCATCCGGTTACAACACCGCCGGACCCGAGATCGCGGAAGAAACCGGCGTGCCGGTCGCCATCGTCGACAGCCCCGATTCACTGAAGAAAGGCCTGATCGCGGACTACACGCTGTCGGGACATGAGGGAGCCTGGCTCGCCGGCCGCATGGCGGCGGGCATGACGACCACGGGAACCGTCGGGATCGTGGTCTCCGGCGAGCCCCCGTCCTGGAACTCTCAGTCCGCGGCCTTCGCCCAGGGCGTCAGGGCCGAGAACGCGGACGTCAATGTGCTCTACGCGGTCATCGGACCCGCCGCCTATTCGGATGCGGCCGGTGGCAACCGGGTGACCACCTCCGTGATCGCGGCCGGGGCCGACATCATCTTCGGCCAGGGGAACGGCTCTTCCTTCGGCATGATTCAGGCCGTGGAAACCAATGCGGCTACGGACGGATCCGACGTGCTGTTCATCGACGTGATCGGGGACAAGTCGTCCCTCGACACCGGACATCTCCTGACTTCCGTCATCTGGGACATGACACCGGTCTACATGGCGATGATCGAGGATCTGAGAGACGGGACCTTCGGCACCCAGGGCTATGCGATCAGCCTTGCCGACGACAGCGTCAGGCTGCTGCAGACACCGCAGATTTCCGACGAAGTCTGGGGAGCGACAATGGGACTTCGCGAGCAGATCCTCGCTGGCGAGATCACCATCGATCCGGTCTTCGATGCCGAGGAGGTGCGGGCGCTCGTTACCGTCGCCGAATAGGAGCAGCGATGCACGACCTCGCCTGCCCGCCCGGGTCCGCGCTTCCGGCGCCGGGCTCGGAGCTGGCCGGTCTCGTCGGGGTGACGAAGCGCTTTACCGGCGTTGTCGCGGTCGACGGCGTGTCGCTCGGGTTCCGGGCGGGCGAGGTCCACGTTCTCCTGGGGGAGAACGGCGCGGGAAAATCCACAATCGCGGGGATGCTCGCGGGATTGCAGGAACCCGACGAAGGGCATCTGACCATCGCCGGTCGGCACGTGCGGCTGCGCTCGCCGACCGAGAGCCTGAAGCTGGGCATCAACACCGTCTTCCAGCATGTGATGCTCGTGCCGACGCTCAAGGTCTTCGAGAACCTCGTGCTGGGCGACGCCTGGTGGCGCCGCCCGCCGCGCCGCACCATCGAGAAGCGCGTAGAGGAACTCTCGCGGGATTTCGGATTGCGTCTGCCGCTCGATGCGGAGACGGGCGACCTCTCGCTTGGTGAGCAGCAGCAGATCGAAATCGCACGGGCGCTGCTTCGGGACAGTCATGTGCTCATTCTTGATGAGGCGACGTCGATGCTGACGCCTCAGGGCGCAGACGAACTCGGAACCCGGATGCGGCTCCTGGCCGACCGCGGCCTTGCGGTCATCTTCATCACCCACAAACTGTCCGAGGCCTACCGCTTTGGCGACAGGATCAGCGTGCTGAAGCAGGGACGCCTTGCCGGTGAGATCGCGCCGGAGAGACTGAAGTCCCTGCCCGAGGCGGAGGCAGTGGAGGAGATGGTCCGGCTGATGTTCGGGGCCGGAGAAAGACCGGTCGAACGCACCGCACCCGCGGCGAGGCCGCGTGGCGATATCCGCCTTGCCGCGGATGGACTGTCGACGGAAGGCGGCGCCGAGGTCATGGCCCTGTCCGGCGTGACCCTGGAGGTCGCGGCAGGCGAAATCCTCGGTGTCGCGGGGATTGACGGCAACGGGCAGAAACAGCTTGCGGAGGCGCTGGCCGGCCAGCGGCCCGTCACCGCCGGCCGTGTCATGCTCGAGGGAATGGACATCACCCGGGCGAGCGTCGGACGGCGCCGGAGATCGGGGCTTCGCTATCTCACGGACGACCGGCTGTCCGAAGGCAGCGTCAGCATCTTTCCGGTGGCCGAGAATACGGTCCTCAAGGAGATCGGCGAACCGCCTTTCTGGGTTGGCGGAATCGAGCGGCCGGATCGGATCGCCGAATACGCCCGGGGCCTGATCCACCGATTCTCGGTCCACACGCCGGGGGAGACGACGCCGATCGGGCATCTGTCCGGGGGCAATATCCAGAAGCTCCTTCTTGGCCGCGAGCTTTCGGGCAAGGCCCGCGTCGTCATCTTCAACAAGCCCACCTACGGGCTGGACATACAGAACATCGTTGCCTTCCGCGCTCGCATCCGCGCGATTGCGGAGGATGGCATCGCTGTGCTTCTGATTTCCACCGATCTCGACGAGCTGATCGAACTCTCCGACCGGATTGTCGTCATGGACCGCGGTCGGGTGTGCGGGGAGGCCGGGAACGACCCCGCAAGGCACGACGCCATGCGGCGCCGGATCGGGCTCCTGATGGTGGGCGAGGCCCTGGAGGCCGCAGCGTGACCGCGGCCGGGGTCGCCGCAGACACGGGGAGCGAGGCCGGTTCCGCCGGATCCGCGCGCGCCGGCGGCGGCTGGCAGCGCCTTCTCCGGACAACGCTCGGGCCGATAGCCTGCGCGGTGGTCGCCTCCGGCCTCGTGCTCCTCGCGTTCGGGATCGATCCGGTCGCCTACTATGCATTCGTCATCCAGCGGGGGCTCCTGTCGTCGCTGGGGCTCGAACAGTCGCTCACGCGAATGGCGCCGCTCCTGCTCCTTGCCTCGGGGCTGATCGTGTCATTCCGCGCCGGCATCTGGAATCTCGGCGTGGACGGCCAGTTTCTGCTTGGCGCGGTGGCCGCCGCCGCCCTGGCGCCGGCGCTCCATGGCGCCATCCCGGGTTGGCTGGTTCTGACGCTCGGCTTTGCCCTGGCTGCGCTCGTAGGCGCCGTCTGGTCGCTCCTGCCGGCGCTGCTTCGTGCCTATCAGGGCGTGAACGAGATCATCACCACGCTGATGATGACCTTTCTCGGTGTCTCCTTCGCCAATGTCATGGTCAAGCTCGTCTTCCTTGACCCGGAAACGACGGTGCCGCAGACCCGAACGCTTGCCGTTGCGGATCGGCTGCCCAGGCTGTTCGAGACGACAATCTCGTCCGGTCTTCTATGGGCACTCGCGACGACCCTTGCCGTCCATTTCGTGATGACGAGGACGGCTTTCGGACTTCGCTTGCGAACGGTCGGTGCCAACCCGGGCGCAGCCATCCATGCAGGCCTGCCGGTTCCGCTTCTGACGGTCGCCGTCTTCGCGATTTCCGCGGGATGCGCGGGTCTTGCCGGCGCCTCCGAAATTCTCGGCGTCAACGGCAATGTGCGTGCAGACTGGAACCCGGCTTACGGTCTGATGGTCATTCCGCTCGTCTTCCTGGCGCGCCTGCACGGTGTTGGTGTCATCGTGCTGATCTTCTTCTATTCCGCGCTTCTCATCGGCAGCGAGAGCGCGGCCCGGCGGGTCGGCGTGCCGCAGGACTTCACATTGGTGCTCGTTTCCACGCTTTTGATCTTTCTCGGGCTTGCGGAGTGGCTGGACCACCGGCGGAGAAAGGCGGGAGAGTAGGAATGGACCCGCTGCTGACTTCCGCCTTCCTCTCCTCGCTCCTGACCGGCGCCATCGTCGCCGGGATGCCGCTTCTTCTTGCGGGGCTCGGGGAGCAGATGTCGGAGAAGGCGGGCGTTCTCAACATCGGGATCGAAGGCATGATGATCATGGGGGCCTATCTGGGCTTCCTGGCGGCATGGTCGACGGAATCGATCCTGCTGGGCTTTCTCGGCGGCATCGCGGGCGGCATGGCCATTGCGGCCCTGATGGCAATCCTTTGCGTTCGGCTGGGGCTGAACCAGATCGTGATCGGGATCGGGCTGACACTCCTGGCCGAAGGTCTGACGGCGCTTCTCCACCACTTCCAGTTCTCCCGGACCTATCCGCGCCTGCCCGCGCCGGCCCGGCTGGACCTGCCCTTCCTGACGGATCTTCCGGTGATCGGCCCGTCCCTCTTCGGGCGGCATCCGGTCGTCTATCTGGCGCTGATCGCGGTGGTGGTTCTGGCCTACCTCTATCGTCGGAGGAACCTGGGCCTGACCCTGCGCGCCGCCGGCGAGAAGCCGGCGGCACTCGATGTTGCCGGGGGGAATGTCGGGATTCTGCGCGCCTCGGCCGTCCTCTTCGCCGGCGCCATGGCCGGGCTTGGCGGGGCCTACATGGCGAATATCGGCGCAGGCCTGTTCATCCCGTTCATGACCGGAGGTGCGGGATTCATTGGCATTGTTCTCGCGATGCTCGCCCGGGGCCGACCGCTATGGGTGCTGATCGGCGCGCTTGTCTTCGGGGCCGCGCTGTCGCTGACCACTGCTCTCCAGGTCGCCGGATCCAACGTGCCGACCGATGTCATTCAGATGCTGCCGTTTGCGGCTGTTATGCTCGTCCTCGTGGTGTACGGAAGACGCGCTCGCCTGCCGGCGGCGCTGGCGCTGCCTTACGAACGCGGAGCCCGGTAGGGCCCGGGCGCGCGGGGAGATACGAAAAGGGAAAGGGGAGAGAGGAGCAACCATGACCGACACGAAAGTATATCTGCTCGACGGAGGGACACTCGTCCTCGATGGATTCCACATCTGGTGGAACAAGGGTCCCGGTGGCGAGGTGCGTTTTCCGGTCTACTCGGTTCTCGTGCAACACGCCGAAGGCAATTTCCTGATCGACACCGGCTATGACTACGACCATGTCCAGCGGGTCTTGCCGTTCGAGAAACCGCAGCAGACCGGGCAGCAGACAATTCCCGGTGCGTTGAAACACCTCGGGCTTGAGCCGAAGGACATCGGCGTCGTGTTCAACAGCCACTTCCACTTCGACCATGTCGGTGGAAACAAGTTCTTCCCGCATGCGAAGAAGGTCTGCCACAAGGACGAAATCGCGCAGTCGGCGAAGCCGCAACCCTTCGAGGTTCTCGGATACTCCGACATGACGTTCTCCGCCGAGGCCGCCGAGGCCCGCGGCATGTCGGACCAGCTGACCGACGGCCAGACGACTGAGAACACGAAATTCGAGGTTGTCGAGGGCGACGTGGACCTTGCCAAGGGCGTAAGGATGCTCTTCACGCCGGGACACGCGATCGGCCACTACTCCCTGTTCGTAGAGTTCTCGAGCCGCCGGCCGCTGCTGCTGACGCTCGACGCCGCCTACACGCGCAAGAACTACGAGAACGACATCAACGCAGGCTTTCACATCGACCCGATCGCGGGAGTGGAGAGCATGCGGCGACTGAAGAAGCTTGAGAAGGAGACCGGTGCGGAGGTTCTGTTCTCCCACGACGCAGAGAGCTTCAAGGACTACAGAACCGGTGTCAACGCGTATTGCTGAGGAGGAATCCGATGAACTATCCCGAAACGCGACCGCCCGCGTTCACACTGACTGCCGGACCCGTGGATGCCTACCCAGAAGTGCTGCGCGCCATGGGAACAACGGTACTGTACGACTATGATCCGGCCTTTCAGGCACAGTACGAACAGGTGGCGCGGAAGGCGGGCACAGCGTTGGGCACCGAGGTGCCGCCGACGATCCTGCACGGCGAGCCCGTGCTCGGGCTCGAGGCCGCTGCCGCTTCTCTCATAGCCAAGGACGACGTCGTACTGAACCTCGCGTCCGGCGTCTACGGCAAGGGTTTCGGCTACTGGGCGGCGCGCTATGCGGCTCGCGTCGACGAGATCGAAGTTTCCTACGATGACTGCATCGACCCGCAGTCCGTGCGGGATCATCTCAAGTCCCACCCGGAGACCGCCGTGGTTGCGGTCTGCCATCACGACACCCCGTCCGGCACCCTGAACGACATTGATGCCATTGGCGAGATCGTCGCGGAATCCGGGGCGCTTCTGATCGTGGATGCCGTGTCGTCCTGGGGCGGGATGCAGACATCGCCGGCCGCCTGCAAGGCCGGGATCTACATCACGGGACCCAACAAGTGCCTCGGTTGCCCGCCAGGCCTGACGCTGGCGGCGGTGTCGGTGTCGGCCTGGGCGAAAATGGAGGCAAACGAGGACGCGCCCTTCGCCTCGATGCTCTCGTACACGGACTGGAAGAATGCCTGGAAGGCGACCGAACCGTTTCCTTTCACGCCTTCGGTGGCGGAGATCAACGGTCTCGGGGCCGCGCTCGACCGGTTTCTGGACGAAGGGCCCGCGACGGTCTGGGCGCGTCACGCACGCACAGCCGCCGCGACGCGCGATGGCGTTCGGGCCATGGGTATGGAGATCTGGCCCGCTCGCGAGGAGATCGCTTCGCCTACATGCACCGCGGTGAGGATGCCGGACGGTGTCGACGCCGCGCCCGTGATCGCCGCGGCGCGTGCCAGATACGGCGTCAGCCTGTCGGCGGGGCGGGGCGAAACGCTCGGCAAGTTGATCCGCATCGGTCATATGGGCTCGACTGCGCAGCCGATGCTTGCCCATATTGCCGTGGCCGCGTTGGGCGGTGGCCTCGCGGCACAGGGAGTCAAGGTCGATTTCGCGGCGGGGCTCGCCGCGGTTCAGTCCCGGCTCGACTCGGACGGCTGAGCCGTCAGACAAGGGAGAACAGGAAATGTCCAGGAAACTTGAAGGACAGGCGGCGATTGTCACGGGGGCGGCGCAGGGGATCGGCAAGGCCATCGCGAAACGGCTCGCCGAGGATGGCGCCCGCGTCATGATCGGCGATATCAACGAAGCGGGGGCAAGATCCGCGGCGGCCGACATCGGGCAGGGCGCCGAAGGCATGCTGTGTGATGTTTCCGACCCGGAACAGGTAGCGGCTCTGGTCGAGGCCGGTTCGCTGGACGGTGCGCCTGACATCGTTGTGAACAATGCCGCCATTGTCCCGTTCATCGCCTGGGACGATGTCGACATCGACCACTGGCGGAAAATCATTGACGTCAACCTGACGAGCGTCTTCCTCATGTGCCGAAAGGCGACGGACATGATGCGGGCGGCGGGCCGCAAGGGGCGGATCGTCAACATATCCTCGAACACATTCTTCGCCGGGACACCGAACATGGCGGCCTACGTGGCCGCCAAGGGCGGCGTCATCGGTTTCACCCGTGCGCTGGCGACAGAGGTCGGGCAATTCGGGATTGCCGTGAATGCGCTAACGCCCGGCCTGACCGAGTCCGATGGCGTAAAGGAGAGCCCGCACAACGAGGCCTTCGGGTTTGTCGGCATGCTCCAGGCGTTGCCGGGAAAGGGGCAGCCGGAACACATCGCGAGCGTGGTGTCCTTCCTCGTCTCGGACGACGCAGAGTGGATGACCGGACAGACCGTGAACGTGGATGCCGGTATGGTACGCTGGTAGGCGCACAAATTTGTATGGAGAAAGGAATATTCTCATGACCATTACACGACGGGGACAAGTCTCGGCGGCGGTGGCCGCCATGATCGCGAGTGCGGTCGCCGCAGTCCCCGCTGCGGCCCAGGATCCACAGGCCGGCGGAACGCTGGTCGTCTCCGCCGACACCGAACCGCGGAATTTGAACCCGGCAATCGCCGCCTCCAACGGCGTCTTCTTCGTGACGTCGAAGGTCGTCGAGCCCTTGGCGGAGATGGATTACGAAACCGGCCTGAAGCCCCTGCTCGCGACCAGCTGGGAAGGGTCGGAGGACGGGATGACCTTCACCGTTCACCTTCGCGAGGGTGTGACCTGGTCCGACGGGATGCCGTTCACGTCCGCTGACGTCGCATTCTCTGCGATGGAGGTCTGGAAGGCGAAGCAGAACATCGGCCGGTCGATCTTTGCCAACCTGGAAGGCGTGGATACACCGGACGAGAGCACGGCAGTCTTCCGCTTTTCGAAGCCGACGCCCGCGCAGCTCATCGAAAACGCCCTGCCAGCAGTCACCGCGGTGGTTCCGAAGCACCTGCTTGAGGGCCAGGATCTTGGTGACACGGAATACAACAACGCACCGGTCGGCACCGGTCCGTTCCTGTTTGCCGAGCACCGGCCCGGCGAGTTCTACCGGCTCACCCGGAATGAGAACTACTGGGGTGAGGGCCTGCCCTATCTCGATGAAATCGTCTACAGGGTGCTGCCGGATCCCGGTGCCAAGGCCGCAGCGCTTGAGACGGGTGATGTCCATCTGACGGCCTTTTCCGCCGTGCCGCTGACCGACATGGCGCGGCTCGATGCGATCGACGGCATAAGCGTCATCCCGGGTGGCTACGAGGGCATAACGTACAACGTCATCGTGGAGATCAATCATCGGAGGGAAGAGCTTGCCAATCCGCTGGTCCGGCAGGCGATCCTGCATGCAATCGACCGGGATTTCCTGGTCGATGTTGTCTTCCTGGGCTATGCGACCGCGGCTACCGGTCCGGTGCCGCCTCACGCGGGGGTGTTCTACACGGACGAAGTGGCCTCCTACCCGTTCGATACGGCCAGGGCCGAAGCGCTTCTGGACGAGGCCGGCTATCCGAGGGGCGACAACGGGACGCGTTTCAGCCTGCGGCTGCGTCCGGCACCCTGGTTCCAGCAGACGCGCAACACAGGGGACTACGTGCGGCAGGCGCTCGGCGCCGTGGGCATTGACGTCGAGATCGTGACCGCCGACTCGGGCGGCCACATCAACGCCGTCTACACCGAACACGATTTCGATATCTCGATCGGGTCTCCTGTCTGGCGGAACGATCCCGCGATCTCGACCACCATCCTCTACCAGGGCGGGCTTGAACCGGGAGTTCGGTTCGCCAATCAGTATGGATACGACAGCGCCGCGATGAACGACATCATCGCTCGGGGCCTGTCCACCATCGACGAGGGGGAGCGTGTCGCGGTCTACAAGGAGTTCCAGGAACTGGCGATGCAGGATCTGCCGATCGTGTTCCTGACCCACTTCTCCTTCATCACGGTGGCGCGTGACGAGGTGCAAAACGTCGCGAACAACCCGCGCTGGGCAACGGCGAACTGGGCGGACACCTGGATCGCATCGGAGTAAACCGGGTGGCGTGTGGAGGAACGGCGTGGGGGGTCCGTTGAGACCCAGGCTCGGCGCCTTCCTCCTGTCACGCGTTCTGCAGGCGGTACCTGTCCTCCTGCTTGTGGCCTTCGGCGTGTTCCTGCTTCTGGAACTCGCCGAAGGCGATGCCGTCGACGCCTACTTTGCGGGTCTGGGAAGCGGCGACGCTGGCTTCGCCGCCGATCTCCGGGAGCGCTACGGGTTGAACGACACTGTCGGAGCCAGGCTGCTTACCTATTTCCTGCGGCTTGCGCAGGGTGATCTCGGCCACTCGGTGGCCTTTTCCCGCGACGTGGTGTCGGTCCTGCTGGAGCGCCTTCCGAACACCTTGCTCATGATGGTTTCGGCGATCTCCCTGGCATCCTCGCTGGGCATCATTCTTGGTGGCGTTGCCGCCCGCGTCCGGGGTGGCCCGCTGGACACGTCGATCACCGTTGGCGCGCTGATCCTCAACGCAACGCCGGGTTTCTGGTTGGGACTTCTCGGGATCATCTTCTTCGCGGTGAAGCTGCGATGGCTGCCCATCGGTGGCATTGCGACGCGCGACGCCGGGCTTGGGGGAATCGCGGCCGTTCTCGACGTGGCACGTCATCTCGTACTGCCGGTGTTCACTCTCGCGCTGACGTACCTCGCGATCTACCTGCGCCTGATGCGCGGCGCGATGATCGATGCCGCCGCGAGCGGATGGGTCCTTGCAGCCCGTGCGCGCGGCGTTCCGGAACGGAGCGTGCTTCTCCGGCACATCGCCCGGCCGGCGCTCTTGCCCGTTGTGACGATGATCGGCCTCCAGTCCGGCGCGCTATTGGGCGGCTCGGTCGTCATCGAGACCGTTTTCTCGATTCCGGGGCTCGGGTCGCTGGCCTTCGCTGCGGTGACGCAGCGCGATCTCCAGCTTCTCGCGGGGATTCTTCTTGCCGGCACGCTTCTTGTTGTCCTCGTCAACATCGCAATCGATCTTCTCTACGGCATCCTGGACCCGAGAGTCCGGCTCGGCACCGGGTTGGAGGCGTGATGATTGCCGCCGGCCGCAGTGCGGGGATCGGACCCGGATCCGTCGTCGGGGCGTCGCTCCTGGTGCTCATTGCGGCTCTCGCAGCGATTGCCCCGTGGCTGGCACCGGGCGATCCCATGGACATGATCGCGCGACCGCTTACGCCGCCATTCGCCAATCCGGTGTATCCCCTTGGAACGGACCAGCTCGGCCGGGACGTTTTCGCTGGCATCCTGCACGGGGCTCGGGTTTCTGTTGCCGTCGGCATCGCCGCGGCGGCGGCGGCGATCGGCGTAGGGCTTGTGGTCGGCACGGTGGCCGGGTTCGCCGGTCGGCGGATTGACGACGTGCTGATGCGGATAGCGGAAGCGTTCCAGACAATTCCGACCTTTCTTCTCGCGCTTGCGCTCGTCAGTGTACTCGGCGCTTCGGCCGGCAATGTCGTGCTTGCGATCGGGATCTCCTCCTGGCCCCCGACGGCACGTCTTGTCCGCGCCGAGGTTCTGCGTCTCAAGGGCTGCGAATACGTTGACGCGGCGCGGCTTTCCGGTCGCCCGCCCGCTGCGATCGCTTTTGTCGAAATCCTTCCGGGAGCGCTGCAACCCGTTGTGGCGCTGATCGGGATCACGGTCGGCGAGGCCATCCTCGTCGAAAGTGCGCTGGCGTTCCTGAACCTGTCCGATCCCAATCTGGTGAGCTGGGGCGGCATGATCGCGAACGGGCGCGCCCAACTCCGCGTCGCTCCGTATCTGGTCGTCTTGCCCGGAATCGCCATCGCTGCCACGGTGATTGCCGTGACTTTGGCGGGCGATGGATTTTCCCGGCGGTTTCGCCTCACCGGCGGACCATGACGGGGTCGGACGCCGGGCCGGTCCTGGCACTGGAGGAACTGGTCGTCAGCTATACCCACGGCGCGAATGTCGTGGACCATGTATCCTTGAGCATCTCGCCGGGCCGGGTTCTTTCGGTGATCGGAGAGAGCGGTTCCGGAAAGAGCACGACGCTCCTCGCGATTGCCGGCCTGCTGCCGCCCGGGGCGCAAGCGTCCGGCGATTTGCGCCTCTCCGGACGGCAGGGAAATCTCCTCGCCCCTGGCGCGGACCGGCGCGGCTTCGCCGGGGGCGAAGTTGCGATGATCTTCCAGAATCCGGCGGCAAGCCTCAATCCGGTCATCCAGATTGGCCGGCAGGTGGAAGAAGTCGTCGCCGTCCATCACCGGCTTCCGAAGGTGGACGCCCGGGCGAAGACAGAAGAACTGCTGGAACGCGTGGGGCTCCGGGGTGGCGGACGCACAGCGGCAGATTGGGCGCGCGCCTACCCGCATCAGCTGTCGGGTGGTCAGAAACAACGCGTTGCCATCGCTGCCGCATTGGCCGGGTCGCCGCGGGTTCTGCTCGCCGATGAACCCACGACCGCACTCGATGCAACCGTGCAGGCGCAGATTCTCGACTTGCTCCTCGAACTCGTCGACAAGGAAGGGATCGCGCTTGTATTCGTCACTCACGATCTCAATCTTGCCGCGTCGATTGGCGACGACATCGCAGTCCTGAAGGACGGCAGGCTCGTGGAACACGGAGCGTCCCGTAGCGTCGTGACGGCGCCGCGGGACAGTTACACGGTGAGGCTTCTGGATGCGGCGGACAGGCTATCGCCGGGAGGGACTTGGCTTTCCGGCATGGCGGAGCGATCGACGGGGCAGGGTGCGGGACTGCGTCTCGAGGGCATCTGCCGGGCGTTTCCGCTTCGAGGCAGCGGCAGCGTAACCGCCCTCGAAACCGTCGATGTCTCCGTTTCGAGGGGAGAAATCGTCGGTCTCATCGGCGAGTCCGGCTCAGGCAAGACGACCCTCGGCCGGATCGCGGTGGGTCTCGACCGTCCGGACGCCGGCATCATCGACCTCGACGGGCGCCCATTCGATCCGACGCGGGATCGCGGGGCAGTGCAGATGGTCTTTCAGGATCCGTTGGCGAGTTTCAATCCGCGCCACTCCATGTTTCATGCTGTAGAGCTTCCCCTCCGGTATCTCCGGGCGCTGCCGCAACGGAACCGGCGGGACGAGGCCCGGCAATTCTTCGAAAAGGTGGGGCTCGATCACTCTCTCGGCCTGCGATTGCGGGCGGGGCTCTCGGGCGGACAGCTCCAGCGCGCTGCGATCGCCCGGGCTCTTGCTTCGGGGCCGAGGTTTCTCGTCTGCGACGAGGCCGTCACATCCCTCGACATGCCAGTTCGGGCGCAGGTTCTGGATCTGCTGAAGGAACTCTGCGAACAGGAGGGCCTGGGCATCCTCTTCATCAGCCACGATCTCGGAACCGTAGCCAGGATTGCAGACCGAACAATTGTGCTGCGGCACGGGCGGGTTGTGGAATCCGGGCCAACGAGCCGTATCCTGATTACGCCCGAGACCTCCTACGTTCGACAGTTGATCGCATCGATTCCCAACCGTGGCGAGCCCTGGAGGAAGTCGCGGACGCGGCATTCCGACGGCTGAACTCCTCGCAAGGCACTGCGCCACGGGGTGGTGGAAGCCAGAAGGAAAGCCCATCGGATACTACTGGTGACCGCGGGGAAATGTTGAATTCGACATTTCCCCGCCTTCCCCGTTACTATGAGGTTGCTACGACTTAAGGTCTTCTTCGGCTGACGGGAGCGGAGTTGTCGGTTTTGTTCGCCGTGTGTGACTGGCGTGGCCTCAAGGGGCCCCGACATCTGGTTCGCGGGGGCTGATGCGGTTGCCGCAGATGGTGAGGCAGCGGTCCTGGGTCTGTGTCGGCAATGGGTGCCATGGCAGGAGGCGTTCGACATCGTCGCATCCGTTGCGGATTTCGATCAGGGCGTGGGTGAAACAGGCTTCGGGGTCGAGGCCATTGAGGCGGCAGGTGGTGATCAGGGTGTTGGCGCGGGCCCAGATGCCGAGCGCATCCCTGGAGCCTGCGAAGAGGGCGTTTCGGTGGGTTAGTTTTACGGGCCGAATGATGTTCTCGACCGGGTTGGAGTGGATGTCGAACTGGCCGTCCTCGAGGAGGCGGCAGAATCCGGGCCAGGCATCGTCGGCGAAGCCGTATCGGATGGCGGCGGCCTCGACCGAGGCCTTGGGGAAGTGTTTGGCGGCGGCTTGCAGGATGCGGAGCCATTGCTCGAATGCGGGTTTCAGCGTCTGCTGCCGGTGGCGAAGGCGCTGATCGGGCGGCTTGCCCTGGATGGGTGCTTCGAGGGCAAACAGGGTTCCGATCCGCCGCAGGGCGGGGTCCCGGAAGCGGGAGGCGGGCAACTGGTGGAATTTTCGCCTCCAATGCGCCATGCAGAACTGCAGCTTGACGGCTCCGCCGGGGCGTGCTGGATCGGTGAGCACGTTGTATGCGGGATACCGGTCGGTCTGGGCGAGGCCGGAGAAGTCGCGCAACATGGCCTCCGGGATGCCCTTTGCGCGGCCGGGCCCGGCCCGGAAGAAGGCTGCCGGGGGGGGGCCTCAGGGGTCATTGGAAGAGTTCGCTATGGGTGCCCGCCCGGACGAAAACGACGGTCCCGTTGGGGCCGAATGTTTCGTCAAGCCGGTAGATGAGCAGGAAGTCTCCTCCGACATGACATTCGCGGTGTTTCGACCAATCGCCCTTCAGGGCATGGTCTCTCCATTCGGGGCCGAGCTGTGTGTCGTCTTCTACCAAGAGGAGCATGACACTCTTCAGGCGCAACATATCGTAGCGCCCGGTTCGCGACAGCCGGTTCCAATCCTTGACGAAGGACCTTGTGAAATCGACCCGACGCGGCAGGTTGGCTCGTTTACTCGCGGCCAGTCTTCTCAAGTTCCGCAAACATCTCGTCAGGTGCAGAAAAGCGCGGCGTGCCGCTCTTCAGGATTTCTTCCGCTTCGGCCATGGCCGCCCGTGTCCTGGCATTCGGCACCTTCAGTTCCAGCGGAAATGCCTGATCGACCGCGATGCGGTGGAATAGCAGCCGCACAGCCTCTGACGCTGACAACCCCATGGCAGCAAGCGCCTCGGTCGCCTTCCGCTTCAGATCATTGTCCATCCGGACATGAAGCATGGAACTGCGTTCAGTCATGTCCATCTCCCGTATCTCAATTGATAGATAGACCGGAGGAGGGGCGACGTCAATCTCCATTCACGGCAGCAACTTTACGATCCATTGAGAGACACATGCGAAAAAAGGTTCTCGATCTCTACGCTCGAATTCAAGCCATCACCACTGGATACGATGGTGTTGAAGCGTATGAGGGTGAGAGTTTTTGCGAGGATGAGTTCGGCATGGTCAGGACCGACCGCGGCACCAAAGATGTCGAGGGTCACGTTGGTGAGATTTCTGTCCAGACAAAATTCAAATGGGCCACTCCTGAAAACCTCAAGACCAAGTATGTTTCGGGGATTGTATACATTAGTGCGGATCTTGACATCTATGCTTAATCGTTGCATTGTTGCGTGCTGTGGTCGTTGTTACCCGACCACAGCCGAACGGCCTTGATGTAGAAGGACCGACCGCAATGGGCGAGTCTATCACATATCGCAATATCACGTATCTGTTATTGCCGGTCGATGTTGCAACAGCGGAACGTTTGTTGGGCACGTGGGACGCATGTCGGTATGTGTGGATTGAGGTCAAGGCGGCGCGTGAGTTCCAGTACGCTTACTGGGGCGACCATACTCTGGAATCGCCGACATTCTTCACGTTTGGCAAGGCATTCAAGGTTCTGTGGGACCATACAGACTGGTTGCGCGAATATTCGTACCACATCTTGCGTTATACGTTGAAGTATCAGGCTGATGCATGGCGGGCGTTCTTCAAGGGCGATAGCGAATATCCCAAGTGGAAGTCGCGGTATGGTACGCCTTCGATCACGATTCCTGACAACGTGCGCATCAAGGCCAGTGTTCGTTTGACGGGCACGGGAATATGTCGTCGTTCAATGGGATTGGCTCTGACCTCCCTGTGTTTGAGCGCCCCGACGAAAGCAGGGGCATTCACCCAAACACTCTCGCTCCCTGCGGGATGGCGTCGTCGGGCTCCTCCCGCTCCTCGTCCGTCAGTGAGCGCAACGATCCATCCCGCAGTTCGAGCATCGCATCCCAGTTGAAGTGTTGGATCACTTCCTTCCGGGTAACTGCTCACCCGGTAGTTCGAGTGGTTACTCGGTGTCCTGGTTGAGGCAGTGGACGGCCTTTCCCTGCAGGGCGATGGTGATGGCGACCAAGGGGTTGTATCCGAGTGCCGCCATGGTCTGGAGGTAGCTCGAGATTCGACAGTAGGCGTGTGCGAAGGATACGGTTCGGAAGCACCCGGAGACCTTCTGCTTGACCTTGGCCATGCGGATGTCGCGCTCGCTGCGGAAATGCCGATATCGGCATTTCCGCAGTGTACGCAACAACCCGCCAGTCTAGTCTGAAGTTCTGGAGGGTATTTTCCGCGTAACTCTTTGTTGGCACGTGTGATTTCGGCCGAAAACGGCCAATAGTTTTCGATATTGTAGGCACTAGACGCGTCATTGTATGGTTGACACTGGATTTAATATGGTATATATAGCAGGTAATACCGAGCGGACCGCAATCGAACGAGTGTGGACACTATATGAGGCACGGGGCCATGCCAGCGATGCATGTCGCCATTATCGCCAGCAAGCAGGGCGGCAAGACCTACTATTCCAAACTCCTGCGCCGGTCCTTTCGCGACGAGAACGGCAAGGTTTAGAAGAAAACGCTGGCGAATCTCTCGAGCCTCTCCGACGAGACCATTGCATTGGTTCGGGGCAGCCTGGCGGGGAAGCAGTATGTCGAGGCCAGTGACGCCTTTGAGATCCTGCGGTCCCGCAAGCATGGACCGGTGGCAGCGATTGCGGCTGCGTTTGACCGGCTTGGCATGATTGAACTGATCGGCTCCGAGCCGTGCCGGGAGCGCGACCTGGTCTGCGCCATGATTGCCGCCCGCATCATCCGACCGCACAGCAAGCTTGCGACGACCCGGTGGTGGAAAGACACCACGCTGGGCGAGATGTTCGGCGTCGACGACGCCGAGGTTGACGAACTCTATGCGGCCATGGACTGGCTGGGCAAGCGGCAGAACCGGATCCAGGGCAAGCTTGCGCGGCGCCACTTCCGGGACGGCGGCCTGGTTTTGTTTGATCTGACATCAAGTTACTTCGAAGGGACGACCTGCCCGCTTGGCCGCCGCGGGCACAACCGGGACGGCAAGAAGGGAAAGCTTCAGGTCAACTTCGGACTGCTGTGCGACGTCGGCGGCTGCCCGATTTCCGTCTCGGTCTACGCGGGCAATATCGGGGATCCGAAGACCCTTCTGCCTGAGGTCGCGCGCCTGCAGAAGCGCTTCGGCCTCCAGCGGGTGGCCATTGTGGGCGATCGCGGCATGATCGCGCAGACCCGCATCACCGAACTCAAGAAGCTGGATGGCGTGGATTGGATCACCGCGCTGAAGAGCGCAACCATCCAGAAGCTCATCCGCACCAGCTCTCTTGATGTCGCCCGGTTCGACGAAGTCAATCTGTTCGAGGTCCTTCACCCGGACTATCCCGGTGAGCGGCTGGTGGCCTGTCGCAACCCGCGGCTGGCAGCGCGGCGCGCCCACACGCGCGAATCCCTGCTGAAAGCGACGGAAGCCGACCTCGCTGTCATCCGCAAGAGCGTCGATGGCGGAACCCTCCGAGGCCGCGCCGAGATCGGCGTCCGGGTCGGCCAGGCCATCAACCGGTTCCGGATGAAGAAGCACATGAACTACGAGATTGGCGATACGTCCTTCGCCTTCTCCCGCAACGCCGAAAACATTGCCCGGGAAGCGGCTCTCGACGGCATCTATGTCATTCGCACCTCGCTTCCGGAACAAGACATGGCGGCAGACGATTGTGTGAGGAGCTACAAGGCTTTGACGCGCGTGGAGCGCGCATTTCGAACCATGAAGACGGTCAACCTGCACGTTCGTCCGATCTACCATCGCATCGCGCAACGGGTGCGCGCCCACATCTTCTTGTGCACGCTCGCGTACTATGTCGAATGGCACATAAGGGAAGTCTGGCGGGATCGGTTGTTCTCCGATCCGGAACTCGAGGAGATCTCCCGCACCCGTGATCCTGTTGCTCCGGCCGAACGCTCGCAGCGCGCCAAACGCAAGGCCGCAGGATGGCTCGAGGATGGCTCCGAAACCCACTGCTTCCGAACCTTGATCGAAAACCTGGAGACCATTACCCGAAATACATGCAGGATCCAGCGCGGCCAGCCGGGTACCAATCCCGCGCCCGAAACCTTCGATATGGACACAACGCCGACCAAATCCAAAACAAAGGCGATGGAGTTGCTGGAAACCATTCGCCGCCCAAAACACAGGCACAACCCGGGCGAACGCAAAATGTAGGCAGAAAGTCCGATTTCCGAAAATGCGCAATTGATTGCCATATCACGCATTTTATCCAAAATCCCGTCAGAACTTCAGTCTAGTGGAAACTGCTGCCGTCGCTTCAGGAACCGCGCTTGCGACATGAGAAAAATTTCTGCAACAGAGCCCTTGGGTATTCTCAGCGTCGTCGTCACCAGGATCGCGTGGCTTCAGGCTCCCGAAAGGATCAGGATGTGATCATCACGGCGCGCCTCCAGCTAAGGCAATGGCGCAAGACGGACTTGCCGAAGTTTGCGGCACTAAATGCTGATCCAGAAGTCATGGAGTTCATGACCACGACGCTGTCGCGATCGGAAAGCGATGCCCTTGCAGCCAGAATTCGCGACGAAATTGCATCATCTGGCTGGGGGGTCTGGGCAGTGGAAGTCCTTGGCGGGGCACCCTTCATCGGATTTGTCGGATTGTCACAACCAGAATTTGAAGCCCATTTCACTCCCTGCACCGAGGTTGGATGGCGTCTCGCACGGGAACACTGGGGTCATGGCTACGCGACCGAGGCTGCCATGGCCGCGCGTGCCTTTGCGTTCCATCAACTGAACCTTCCCGAGATCGTTTCGTTCACGAGCGTGGCCAACGTCCGTTCACGTCGGGTGATGGCGCGCCTGGAAATGGAACACGATCCGGACGACGATTTCGACCATCCCGGTTTACCGGCAGGCCATCCGCTTCGCCGGCATGTTCTCTACCGCCTTTTACAGCCGTCTCAACAGGACTCAAACCATTTCAAGTAAGAAAAGACTCAGGAAGGATCAAGCATATACGGTGTGTTGACGCTTTCATTTCTCTACAGATTGGGTTCCATCAAGAACACGAAACCCAACGGAGCGGAGGCAGAAGGATGCGTCCCTTGCCAATCGCGAAACCCAAGGCCGGTCATGTGGCACAGGAGAATTGCCGCAGGAACCTCAGCCAGTTGGCGGCCGTTGCGGCGGGTGGAGCCGGGCCGATCAAGATCGGGTTCCGGGACGAGGTGCGAGTCGGGTAGCCGCCCCGGCCGCGCGCATAGCCCTTGGTGAGCCCCCAGCCTGTCACTATCACACTGTTAACCTGAAGTTCTGGAGGGAATTTTCCGCGTAACTCTTTGTTAGCACGTGTGATTTCGGCCGAAAACGGCCAATAGTTTTCGGTATTGTAGGCACTAGATATGTCATTGTCTGGTTGACACTGGCTTTAATATGGTATATATAGCAGGTAATACCGAGCAGACCGCAATCGAAAGAGTGTGGACACTATATGAGGCACGGGGCCATGCCAGCGATGCATGTCGCCATTATCGCCAGCAAGCAGGGCGGCAAGACCTACTATTCCAAACTCCTGCGCCGGTCCTTTCGCGACGAGAGCGGCAAGGTTCAGAAGAAAACGCTGGCGAATCTCTCGAGCCTCTCCGACGAGACCCTTGCATTGGTTCGGGGCAGCCTGGCGGGGAAGCAGTATGTCGAGGCCAGTGACGCCTTTGAGATCCTGCGGTCCCGCAAGCATGGACCGGTGGCAGCGATTGCGGCTGCGTTTGACCGGCTTGGCATGATTGAACTGATCGGCTCCGAGCCGTGCCGGGAGCGCGACCTGGTCTGCGCCATGATTGCCGCCCGCATCATCCGACCGCACAGCAAGCTTGCGACGACCCGGTGGTGGAAAGACACCACGCTGGGCGAGATGTTCGGCGTCGACGACGCCGAGGTTGACGAACTCTATGCGGCCATGGACTGGCTGGGCAAGCGGCAGAACCGGATCCAGGGCAAGCTTGCGCGGCGCCACTTCCGGGACGGCGGCCTGGTTTTGTTTGATCTGACATCAAGTTACTTCGAAGGGACGACCTGCCCGCTTGGCCGCCGCGGGCACAACCGGGACGGCAAGAAGGGAAAGCTTCAGGTCAACTTCGGATTGCTGTGCGACGTCGGCGGCTGCCCGGTTTCCGTCTCGGTCTACGCGGGCAATATCGGGGATCCGAAGACCCTTCTGCCTGAGGTCGCGCGCCTGCAGAAGCGCTTCGGCCTCCAGCGGGTGGCCATTGTGGGCGATCGCGGCATGATCGCGCAGACCCGCATCACCGAACTCAAGAAGCTGGATGGCGTGGATTGGATCACCGCGCTGAAGAGCGCAACCATCCAGAAGCTCATCCGCACCAGCTCTCTTGATGTCGCCCGGTTCGACGAAGTCAATCTGTTCGAGGTCCTTCACCCGGACTATCCCGGTGAGCGGCTGGTGGCCTGTCGCAACCCGCGGCTGGCAGCGCGGCGCGCCCACACGCGCGAATCCCTGCTGAAAGCGACGGAAGCCGACCTCGCTGTCATCCGCAAGAGCGTCGATGGCGGAACCCTCCGAGGCCGCGCCGAGATCGGCGTCCGGGTCGGCCAGGCCATCAACCGGTTCCGGATGAAGAAGCACATGAACTACGAGATTGGCGATACGTCCTTCGCCTTCTCCCGCAACGCCGAAAACATTGCCCGGGAAGCGGCTGCTCGACGGCATCTATGTCATTCGCACCTCGCTTCCGGAACAAGACATGGCGGCAGACGATTGTGTGAGGAGCTACAAGGCTTTGACGCGCGTGGAGCGCGCATTTCGAACCATGAGGACGGTCAACCTGCACGTTCGTCCGATCTACCATCGCATCGCGCAACGGGTGCGCACCCACATCTTCTTGTGCACGCTCGCGTACTATGTCGAATGGCATATG
The DNA here is from genome assembly GCA_965222665.1 of Rhodobacterales bacterium. Lineage (GTDB taxonomy): Bacteria > Pseudomonadota > Alphaproteobacteria > Rhodobacterales > CAZPXZ01 > CAZPXZ01. The sequence continues at coordinate 1,829,887 of CBDCUM010000011.1, read as the reverse complement.
AGGGAAGTCTGGCGGGATCGGTTGTTCTCCGATCCGGAACTCGAGGAGATCTCCCGCACCCGTGATCCTGTTGTTCCGGCCGAACGCTCGCAGCGCGCCAAACGCAAGGCCGCAGGATGGCTCGAGGATGGCTCCGAAACCCACTGCTTCCGAACCCTGATCGAAAACCTGGAGACCATTACCCGAAATACATGCAGGATCCAGCGCGGCCAGCCGGGTACCAATCCCGCGCCCGAAACCTTCGATATGGACACAACGCCGACCAAATCCCAAACTGTAACTACTCACTCCCTCCTGCGTCTGGTTTGAGTTCGGGGTGACTGTCGACGAGCCTCCCGGGAGGTGATTGAGCGGGGTGGTGTCTGGTTGCGGATCGCTGAAGGCGACGGGAGGTTGACACTCCAGCGAGATCTGACTATGAGTGGTCATCGCTGTTGACGGGGACCACCGATGGGGTATTTCGGATCCAAGGCGACGACCGGGCTTTGTCAGGCGCTACTGGGGCTCCAGCCTCCCCACGATCTGTATATAGAGACGCATCTCGGAGGCGGTGCCCTGATGCGGCGCAAGGCCCCGGCGATGCGCAGCATCGGGATTGACCGCGATCAACGCGCGCTTGACGGGTTCATGTGCGACTACCCGGTGGAGCTGGTACAGGGCTGTGCCCACGAGTTCCTGGCCAGCTTCCCGTTGCGGGGTACGGAACTGGTCTACAGCGATCCGCCGTATCTGCATGCGACCCGTCGGTCGGACCGGCGGTACCGCTACGAGTATACGGATGCCGACCACGCAACCCTTCTTGATCTGCTCACGGGCCTGCCGTGCCAGGTGATGGTTTCGGGACACCCCTCGGCGCTGTATGACGAGATGCTGTCGGACTGGCGCCGGGTCGCACTACAGGTGACAACCCAGGCCCAGGTCCGCACCGAGGTGGTCTGGTTCAACTTCACGCCCGAGCGGATGCACTGGGCCAGCCATGCCGGCCGGAACGCCACCGACCGTCAGCGCATCAAGCGCAAGGCGACCCGCTGGGCACACGGCTACAAGAACCTGCCGGCGGGTGAACGTCTCGCGGTGATCTCGGCGATCATGGCGGTCGAGGCCGAGTGATGGCGCGGATCAACCCGGCCTCGCTGCGCGCGCAGCTGGACGACTGCCGAGCCCGGTTCGATGCCATCAAGCAGAAGGGCGAGGCAAGCGCGGACACCCTCGCGCTGATCAATGCCCTGTTCATGCTGGTGGATATCGTGGTGGCGGTGTTCCTCGAGAAGACAACACCAAAGACCTCGCGCAACTCCAGTCTGCCGAGTTCACGGGACGGCACCGACAGCGAGACCCACACCGCGGGCAGGTCCGGATCCCGCGGACCGAAGGCACGCCACGCACGCTCCGACACCCTGCGCACGGTCACCACGACGCACACCAGCCCGGTCACCGAGTGCCGGCAGTGTGGCCACGACTTGACCGGGACCGCGTGCACCGGACACGAGCAGCGCATCGAGGTCGACATCGTCTTCGAGACCGTCGAACGTCGGGTCACCGCCGAGATCAAGGCCTGTCCGCGCTGCCAATCCCGGACCAAGGGCCGCTTCCCCGACACCATGCCCGGTCCTCTGCAGTACGGACCCGGGATCGTCGCCTATGTCGTGCACCTGCTCTGTGCCCAGATGGTCCCGCTCAAGCGGACGGCGGCCATGATCCAGGCGATGACCGGACGGCTGCTCTCCGAGGCCACCCTGCTCGCCTTCGTCTGGCGCCTGCATCAGGCCCTGGAAGACTGGGAGGCTGCCGCCACCGACAAGCTCCTTGACATGCCGGTGCTGCATGTCGACGAAACCTCGTTGCGCGTGGACCGGAAAAACTACTGGATCCATGTTTGTGCCGGCGGGCCCATCACCGTCAAGGGCCTGCACCGGAACCGCGGCTGTGAGGCGATCAACACTCTCGGGATCATCCCCCGATACGGGGGCCTCATCGTCCATGACTGCTGGAAACCCTATTTCACCTACACCCAGTGCAAGCATCAACTCTGCGGCGCGCACCTGCTCAGGGAACTTCAGGCCGTGACCGACAGCAACGGCTATCCGTGGGCACGCAAAATGCACAAGCTGCTGCTCATCGCACGGCGACAGGTCATCCAACGCCCGCAACAGCGGCTGTCCATGCGCCACTACAAGCGCATCGCACGATGCTACAAGGCGATCCTCGAGCAGGGACGCACAGAGATGCCCGAAATCCCACCGCCAAAAAAGGGCCAACGCGGACCGGTCGCCAAGTCCGACGCCCATAACCTCCACCAACGCCTCGTCGTCCAGAGAAAAAACGTCCTGCGCTTTACCAGACGCGCCGACACTCCGTTCACAAATAATCGTGGCGAGCGCGACATACGTATGGCCAAGGTCAAGCAGAAGGTCTCCGGGTGCTTCCGAACCGTATCCTTCGCACACGCCTACTGTCGAATCTCGAGCTACCTCCAGACCATGGCGGCGCTCGGATACAACCCCCTGGTCGCCATCAACATCGCCCTGCAGGGAAAGGCCGTCCACTGCCTCAACCAGGACACCGAATAGCCACTCGAACCACCGGGTGAGCAGTTACTCCCAAACAAAGGCGATGGAGTTGCTGGAAACCATTTGCGGCCCAAAACACAGACACAACCCGGGCGAACGCAAAATGTAGGCAGAAAGTCCGATTTCCGAAAATGCGCAATTGATTGCCATATCACGCATTTTACCAAAAATCTCGTCAGAACTTCAGGTTAACACGGGCTGTGTTGTGTGGCACACATGATGCATGCAGATTGGCTTGCGACAGTTTTGCGCGGAAACGCTTTCGTGGTTTGAGTGCGCGGTCCGTGAGGGAGGCGCGAGCCGGAGCGCGCTTGCGAGCGAGTTGTGCGCTCGCGCGAACTGGCGCAACGCGCGGGGCGAGCCGTGCGTTTCGTCGGCGCGGAAGATCCTGCCGAGGCTGGCGTCGCAACTGGGGTTGAGGCTCCCGGCTGCGGCAGCGTCGCCGCCGGCGGGGGATGCATTGCCATTGCATCCAGACCTGCATGTGGAGACGACGCTGGCGGCTCTGGGAACGGTGTCGCTGGAACCAGCCGAGGGTCGCGAGGGTTCGCGGCGGTTCCGTTCGATGATGGCGTCTCACCATCCGGAGGGGGTTCCGCGGCATCCCGGCAAGACGTTGAACTATCTGGTGATATCGTCTCGGTTCGGGTGTTTGGGTGGGATCGGCTTCTGCGCGGCGAGCTGACACCAGAAGGCGCGGGACCGGTATATCGGCTGGAGCGCGCGAGCCCGTTGCGCGGGGTTGGGGCGGATGGTGAACAACCACCGCTTCCTGCTCCTGCCTTCGGTGCGGGTTCCGGACCTTGCCTCGCATGTGCTGGCGCAGGCGACAGCTCGGGTTGCGGACGACTGGGAAGCGCGGCATGGTGATCGGCCGGTGCTGGCGTACAGCTATGTCGGCCCCGAGCATGCCGGGACCTCGTACCGTGCGGCGGGCTGGGAGGATGCTGGCGCGACATCGGGCTGCCCGCCGGGCCGGCGCGGAGCGGGGCCGGTGCGCCGGGTGTGGATGAAGTCCCTGCAGGCGGGCTGGCGGGAAGCATTGTGTGAGGAGCCGGAGCGGGTTGCGGGGCGGATGGGCTCGCTGCATCTTGGCGCCGATGCCGACTGGGCGGAGCGCGAGTTCGGCCGGGGCACCCATCCCGACGGGCGGGTGCGGCGCCGGATCGAGGAGATGGGGCGGTGTTGGGAGAAGCGCCCGGGAACGCCGCTTCCGGAGATCTTTCCGGACCGTGCATCGCAGGAGGCTGCGTACCGCCTGCTTTCGAACGAAAGGGTTGCTGTGGACGACATCCTCGAGGGGCATCGCGAGACAACTGTGGAGCGCTGCCGGCATGCGGGTGTGGTGCTGATGGTGCAGGACACCACCATGCTGAACTATGACAACCTTCGCGACGCGACCAACGGGCTGGCGGCGCTGGGCGGCGGCGGCAAGGGCACCGTGGGGGTTCCCGTGCATGCGACGCTGGCGGTGGCACAGGGCGGGCGCCCGCTCGGCGTTTGCGCGCTTGAGGGCGACTTCCGCGAGAGCGTCGAAGCCAAGGCCGCCCGGGAACCGGGCGTGGCGCAGGAGCCCGAGAGCGCCCGCTGGCTGCGCTCGCTGGAGCAGGCGGCGTCGGTGGGACACGCCTGCTCGAACACCCGCGTCATTTCCGTCGCCGACCGCGAGGGAGACATCTGGGGTCTGTACGCCCGCCAGGCCGAGGATCCCGCCGCCGCCGGCCTGCTGGTACGCGCCTGCCGCTCGAAACAGCGCAAGGTGCTGGTGGACGGCAAAAAGCTGGACCTCGGCAAGCACATGGACACTCTCCCGCCCTGCGCATCGCGCAGCATCGAGATTTCCGCGCGGGGCGGCAGGGCGGCACGCAAGAAGCGCAAGGCCGTGCTGGCGTTGCGCATCGCTCGCGTCGAACTCGTCGCACCCGAAGGCAAGTCGCCGCACACGCTGCCCATGACCGCCGTGCTCGTTGCCGAGCGCAACCCGCCGTCCGGCGCTCGCCAGCCACTCCGCTGGCTGCTGCTTTGCTCCGAAGGCGAGGCCACGCCCGAATGGGCCGACCGAATCCGCCAGTGGTACGAAACGCGCTGGTCGATCGAAGAGTTCTTCCGCGTCCTCAAGACCGGAACCCGCATCGAGGATCGCCGCCTCGACGATGCCGAGGACTTGCGCAAGTGCCTCGCGTTCGACGCCGTCACCGCGTGGCGCGTGTTCGATCTGGATCGCGCCGCAAGGGAAACCCCAGACAGGCCCGCCGACGAGATCATGTCCCGAGACGAAATCTTCATGCTCTATCTGGGCCTGAACGACTACGGCGTGATCCGCTGCCGGGCCCCGCCCGACTATATCCCCGACCTCCGAACCTTCGCCATCGATCTCGGTCGATATGTCGGCTTCATCCCATCCAAACGACAACCCATGCCCGGTACCGCGAAACTCTGGACTGGAATGACATACCTCATGCAAGCCACTGCCGCACTCCAACAGATGAGAAGGGCCGGAATGCTCCGCGAAACTGGCCAATGATCTCTGCGTCAATTGTGTGGTAGTGACAGGCCCCCGGCGCCCGGTTCCGGAAGCAACAGCAGGTGCGCATTCCTAGCCACAAGGTGCAACCGCTCATACGGTTGCGAAGGCTTCCGCCGATGAACCGGTCTCGCGGACGGCACGTCAGCGCGCCGGCCCGCCAACCCAACCCAAAGCGTCCTCGGGACCGCAACATACCGTAGCCCAAGTACCACAAGGCGCAGGGAGCCGAGCTCAGGGCGCTCGGCCATCAGACGGTCCCGGCGAAGGCGTTCCTCAGTCCGCGCAAGCCGTATTGAGACTCCCGCCACCGTGTGGTTCGGGGGCAATCCAGGCATGTCCCGCAACTCGCAGGCTGAAAGCGAGAAGTTCAGACTCCACCGGTCGGAATCAATCTCGCCCAGGAGGGAGATTGTCCTGCGAATGTCGCGTGGGACCTGATCGGCATCGAACCGCCGTGGTACTGAACGGGATGCGCGGAATTGCCCGCCGATCCCGGCCTGCTTCGCCTGACCTCGGCCGGTCGCGCCGGATCGCCAATCTTGCGGCACTCGGCCACGGATCAGATTTCCGTCTTCCCACGACATCGGCTCCTGAACGCGAATGCCGTGCTGGGGCGGCCAATGTTGCGGCCGTATCATCGGAAGTGTCGCCAGCCTCATGGACCGGTTGTATATGGGCGATGACTCGAAAGAGAATCCGCTCCGAACGAGTCCGTTGCGGCTGCCCGCCATGAGGAACGGAAACATGCCTGGCACGCACATGCCTTACACGCACAAGGGATGCTCTACGGTCATGGTTGTTGCCTTCGACGATGACGGGCGCCTGAATGTTGATGCGCAGGCGCGGTTCACCGACCGGCAAGTCCGGAAGGGAAGCCACGGCTTCTTGCCGCCTGGTGCGACCGGCGGGATCCCGTCGCTGACGGCGGACCGGCGGCGGGATCCGAGGGAGTGTGTCATCGGTGCCGCTTCCGTCCGGGTGCCGGTCTACGCAGGATCGGGCACGGAGCGAACAGAGGACGTTCCTGAAAATTGCCGCACGGCCGAGCGCCTCGGCGCCGATGGCGCAATTATCGTCCCTTCCATTCCACTACAACCGGGACGAAGCTGTTGAACCCGTACGCGCCGATTTCCGAAGCCCCCGCTCTGCCAATCACGGTTCGCGACAACATCGCGACAGCGAGAGTTGAATTCACGCCTGAACAGGTGGCCAGGCATGCCAAAATCCCAATGTCCGATCCGTCGGGGAATCGACCATGGACATGAACCGCGTTCGGGCATCATCGAACCTGTCGGTGGCCGAATCCGGGTGTTCGGCGGCATCATGGGTTTCGAGAGTTCCATCTCGGGCGCTGAGGGTTGGTTCTCGGTCCCTGCCAAAATTCCGTGGTCCCAATGCGGCGCGCTACGCAGTCTCGCGGCTCAAGGGAACGTCCTCGACAGTGCGGGCCCCTTGTCGTCGGATCCTGTCGGCCATACGGCTCGTCTGCGGTCATCGGTACGGTTCGGCCACCAGGGCGGTCCTGGCGATGATCGGGTTCGACATAGGTAGGCCGCGCCTGCCGCGCACTGAAGACGAATGGACCGAAGTGGCAGATATCCTCCATTCGGTCGGCTTGATCGGCGGGGCGGCGTGACCCGCGGCAGAACGCTGCGCTTCGCCTGGGACGGCCGCATCCTGGAAGCAAGGGAAGGCGACTCCATCGCCGCAGCCCTCGCTGCGAACGGTGTCCTGCGCCTTGGGGAGAGCCGAACCGGCCGGCCGCGTGGCGTCTTCTGCGGAATGGGCGCCTGCAGCGAATGCCTCGTCGTCGTCGACGGCAGGCGCTCCGAGCGGGCCTGCATGGCCGAGGTTCGGGACGGAATGCGCGTCCGCCCGCAACGGGATGCGGAGCCAATCGTGGCGCAGGGCGGGGTGCCCCTTGAGCGGGAGAACGCGGAGTTTACTTGCGACGCAGCCATTGTCGGGGCCGGACCGGCGGGGTTGAACGCCGGTATCGCGCTTCGGGAGCTGGGCCACTCGGTGCAGGTCCTGGACGAACGACCCGACTCGGGCGGGCAGTACTACAAGTGCCGCAGTCCGGGCTTCCGGGGCAGCGATTCCCTCGACCGCCAGCATCGGGACGGATTGGCGCTGCAGCGCCGGGCGGCCACCTCCGGAATGGGTCTGAATTTCGATGCCGCTGTCTGGAGCGCCCGACGGGAGTCGACCGAAGGCGGCGACCGTTTCGTGCTCAAGGCTGTCCAGGGCAGCCGCGCGCTGACCGTCATGGCGCGCGCGGTGATCGTCGCGGCAGGCGCGCTGGAGACCCCGGCAATGGTTCCTGGCTGGACACTTCCGGGGGTCATGACGATCGGGGCGGCGCAGACTCTCGCACGCAGATACGGCGTGGTCCCCGGGAAGCGCATTCTTGTTGCTTCAAACGGACCGCTCGGGATGCAGCTGGCGAGCGAATTGAGCCGCCTGGGGGGAACCGTCGTTGCCTGTTCGGAACGTGCGTCTCTCCGCAGCGCCGCGGCCCTGATGCAGGCCGCCTGCGCGAGTCCGCGGCTGGCGCTCACCGGGCTCGGGTATCGATTGCGACTCCTGCGCTCCGGCGTCGGGCTGTGGCGCGGTTGGGAAGTGGCTGAAATCCATGGCGAAGCGGCGGTGGAGGGCGTGACGCTGCGGCGCATCTCGGACGGGAGGGAGCGGCGTGTAACCGTTGACACCGTATGCATCGGCGACGGATTTTCGGGCCAGATCGAACTTGCCCGGTTGCTTGGCGTCCCGTTGACAATCGGGCGGGATGCGTTTCAACCGGCGGTTCTGAGCGAGCAAAGCGGCAGGACCGGGGTGGAGGGCGTATGGGTCGCCGGCGACTCGGGCGGGCTGCGGGGCGCCCAGTGGGCGACTGCACAGGGAACGTTTGCCGGCGAGGACGCGGCCCGCTTCCTCGGTTCGGAGTCCCGTGGCGGATCCGGCCCTGCCGGGCTTTCGCGGACTGAACGATTCCAGCGGGCATTGTGGTCCCTGTACCAGGCGCCGCCGCGGCCGTTGCGTGGCACCGGCCTGATGATCTGCCGTTGCGAGGAGGTCACGCTGGGGGCGGTCGCTACCGCGATCGAAAACGGGGCCGCCGATATCGGGTCGATAAAGCGGTTCACCCGTCTGGGCATGGGCCGCTGCCAGGGCCGCTACTGCACGGCGTCAGCATTGCGGCTCCTGGCAGGGCAGGGGCGGCAGATTGGGCCCGAGTGCCTCATGGCACCGCAGCTGCCGGCGAAGCCGGTTCGCGTGACCCAGGTCGCCCGTGAGAAGCCGGAGTGGAAGGGGCATGTGCGGACACAACTCACCCGGCGCCCGATGCCGCCGGAGGTCGTGCCTCTTCGCAGCTCGTCGGCCGACCTGGCGGTAATCGGCGGCGGGATAACCGGCATCGTCGCATCGCTCTGGGCAGCCCGGGCTGGCGCGGAGGTCGTTTGCCTTGAGCGCGGTGCAATGAATGGCGAAGCTTCCGGCGGCAATGCCGGCAGCCTGCACCTGCAATTGCTGTCCTGGGACTTTGGCAGGAGGAACGTGTTCGCCGACGCGCCGCTGCGCACGCTGCCGCTGCAGCAGGAAGGGATCCACGACTGGATCGCCCTTGAAAGGGAGCTCGGCCTCGACCTCGAGATCGCGCTGACCGGCGGAATGATGGTGGCCGAAGATCGCGAGCAGATGGAGTTCCTGGAGGCCAAGGCGCGGGCCGAGCGGAAAGTCGGAATCGACACGGTAATCATCGGCGGCGACGAGGTGCGGAGGCTTGTACCGCTGGCTTCGGAACGGATCATCGGAGCCGCCCGCTGTGGCGGTGAGGGAAAGATCAATCCGCTGCTGGCTTCCGGAGCATTGCTGGACGAGGCGCGAAGGGCCGGGGCGGTGTTCGAGGAATTTGCCGGTGTGGAAGGCGTGGAGCGTGGACGCGCCGGCTACCGGATCCGGACGCGCCGGGGGGAGATTTCCGCGAAGCGGCTGCTGATCGCGGCCGGCGGTTGGTCTGCCGATATTGCCCGGCTCTTCGGTGTGGATGTGCCCGTGAAGGGAGCGCCCATCCAGATCGTGGTCACCGAGCCGGTGCCGTCCATGGTGCCTTGCCTGATCGCGCATGCCGGGCGGCACATCACGATGAAGCAGACCGACAGCGGAAATCTCCTGATCGGCGGGGCCTGGAGCGGCGAGGCCGACAGCGATGGGCATGCGCGGGTCAAACTGGCCAGCCTGGCGGGCAACCTCTGGGTGGCGGAACGCATCATTCCCGCCGTCGGCCCGGTCGCCGCAATCCGAAGCTGGGCCTCCATGAATGTCGACATCGACGGGGCCCCGCTGATCACGGCCTTGCCGGGGCATCCGGATGCGATCATTGCGGCGGCTGCAAATGGCTACACTCTCGCGCCCGTTATCGGCCGCGAGGCCGCCAAACTTGCCCTCGGGGGCAAGTCCAGACCGGATATCGCCCGGTTCGGTCTTGAACGATTCATCTGAGGAAGGAGCGACTGCGATGGCCAAACTGCGCATTCAGGCGGGGACGTTCGAATTTGCCGGGGTGCTGGAGCGGGAGAAGGCACCCGAGACCTGCCGCGCTTTCGAGCGCCTGATTCCCTATGCCAGCCAATTGGTTCACGTCCGCTGGAGCGGCGAAGGCGTGTGGATTCCACTCGGTGGCGCCGATTTCGGCGTTGGCTACGAGAACCATACCAGCCACCCCGCGCCAGGGCATTTCATATTCTATCCCGGCGGCGTCAGCGAGACGGAAATCCTGCTTGCCTATGGCGGGGTGATGTTCTCGTCCAAGATGGGGCAGCTGGCCGGCAATCACTTCCTGACACTGGTCGACGGCCTCGAGAATCTGCAGGAACTCGGCAAGCGGGTTCTGTGGGAAGGGGCGCAGGACATTCGCTTCGAATACGCCTGATCCGCGAGCGACGCCTGCCCGTTGACGGATGGAGCGAATCGTCGGGGGTGCTTCGCGCTCCGCGAGGTCTCGGCTACAGCTGTTCCAGGACCTGGAACTCCAGCCCGTCGGCCCGGGCGAGAAACATCGCCTGGTCCCTCGAGAGGTTGTCGTAGTAGACCGAACCGCGTGCGGAGCGGTAACGAATGCCTCCGTCACGGCGGCGGCCGAAAGGCTGGCTGGCGAAGCCGCCCTGTTCCGCGAGTGCGGCGAGGAAGTGCAGGCCCTCATAGAGCGATTGCCCGATCGTATTGAGCGTGGGCGCGCGCATCCCATGCAGCTTCCGATAGCGTTCCTTGAAGCGGAGGTTGGCGTCCGACTCAAGCACGGCGAAGTAGGAGGAGGAAGCGTAGAGCCGCTTCGTGTTGGCTGCGCCGATCGCGAGCAGCCCGTTCTCCTCGATGGCGCAGGAGAGGCGGACGATCCGGCGGTCGAGGTCCAGGGAGCCGAAAGCCCGGTTGAACTCCACCGCGTCCTGTCCGACCAGCGACAGGATCAGACCCTCCGCGCCGCACGCCGCCAGATCCTCCAGGACCTGCTCAGGGCAGTGGGAGCCGAATTCCAGGTACCGGTCCAGCACGACGGACCCGCCGAGGTCCCGGATGCATTTGTGCGCGTAGCGACTGGTGGCCTGCGGCCAGACGTAATCGTTGCCGATGAGGGCCCAGCGCCTGGCCTTGTCGCGCCGGCTGACGCTTCGGATGGCGGGAAGGAGCTGGCGCTCGGGAGTCTCGCCGATTGCGAATACGCCGGGTGTGGTCTCGCCGCCTTCGTAGAGCGGCGTATAGACGTACGGAATCCGTCCCGACACCGTTCCCGCCAGCCGCTGCCGGACGGCGCTGATGTGCATGCCGACAATGGCGTCAATCTCCCCCGCTTCGATCATGCGATGGATTCTGACGGGGAGGCCTGCGGATGACTCGACCGCGGAATCGATCAGGATCAGTTCCAATTCGCGTCCGACGATGCCCCGTGCGGCATTGAGTTCGGCGGTCGCGGTCTCGGCGCTGGCAATGCAGGACGGCCCCCAGATTCCGGCCGACCCGCACATGGGGACCATCAAGCCGACCCGGTAACGCTCCGCGCCACGGGAGATCGCGCGGATGCGCGCGGGGGCCATCGCGCCTCCGGTGTTGGCGGCGCCCTGTCCGTGCCGTTTATGGATCGCGAAGCCCACCATGGCGACTCTCGTCCAGCGCACGGCCCGGCACGGACCCCGCGCTTTCCAACTGACCGAGCGTACACTAATTTGACTGAAGCGCCAGATCTTCCCGGGCGCCGGAAGCGGTCAATGCGGAGCGCAGGATGCGGGACAAAATCCAGAACCACATCGCCTACGCGCTCGCGCAGGCGAACCGCGGCGTCCATCTCCGCTTCGGTGAACTGCTGAAAGCCGAGGGCATCCAGGTGGAGCACTGGCGGGTCCTGGAGGTCTTGAGCGACGAGAGCGGCCGGTCGATGGGCGAACTTGCGGAGGCGGTCCTGATGAACCACCCCGCGCTGACCAAGATGATCGACCGCATGGTGGCGGCGGGAATCGTGCATCGGTCCCTCGATGCGGCGGACAATCGCAGAGTTCTCGTCTATGTGACGGACAAGGGCCTGGAGCTCTATCGCCGCGCCCACCGGCTCGCGGTCAGGCTGGACCGCGAATTCATCGACAAGATTGGCGCCGAGAATGCCCTGGAGCTGAAACGGATGCTGCAGATGCTCTCGAGCGGCCACAGCCGGTCGCACCGGCCAACGGTCAAGGCAGCACGGCGGGGTGCCGCGCCGGGGCCGCGCCCGGAGTCCGGCACCAGCGGCGTGCCGGCGTGACCCTCAATTTCCGCTGCTGCGCCTGCAACCCGTCGCGGCGTCAGCGATAGGCTGCATCGGCGAGGGAGTCCACGTTCTCCCGGGAGAGACTCCCGTCACGCTTGCCTGCCCGCGTGCAATAGATCGCAGCCGCCGCATTTGCGAACCGGACGGCGATTGGCTCCTCCGCACCCTCGGCGAGGCGCAGCGTGAATGCGCCGTGCCAGATATCCCCGGCGCCCAGCGTGTCGTCGGCGTCAACCTCGGGCGGCCGAATCTGCCGCAGGGAATCCCCCTCGAAGAAGAACACGCCCCGGGCGCCGTCGGTTGCGCAGACCCAGCCGCTGATTCTCCGCCGCGCGATTGCCAGCGCTTCCGGCAGATCGTCGGAATCCGCGTAGGCCGCAAGACCCTGCGCCGAAATTGCGACATGGCTTGCGAGACTGGCCAACTCACCGGAAACCGGCGCCTCGGCATCCAGGACGCCGGGCACGCCCAGGCTTCGTGCATGCCGCAGCACGGTGGCCGAGGCCGAGAGCCAGCGGGTGTCGGCGAGAACCGCGTTTGCGCTCCCGAGGCTGGCAGGGCCCAGCGACTCGGCAAGCCCGGAGCCACGGAATGACACGATCTGCCGTTCCCCCAGTTGATCGACATAGACAGAGGAGAATCCGGATCGGCCCCCCTCGGAAATCCGCACAAGGTCGATTTCCACCCCGGCGTCCCGCAATTGCCGAATGGCAAGGCCTCCAATCTCGTCATCGCCGAGCCGGGTTGCGATTCCCGCCCGTCCGCCAAGCCGCACAATCGCCGCCGCGGCGATGCCGCCGCATCCGCCCGCCGCAATTCGCGCGTCTTCCGCGTGGAATTTTCTTGGCGCGTCTGGAAACCCGCGGACATCGAAGACGAAGTCAACCACCGCGAGTCCGCAGACCAGGATTTGGGTCATGATCGAACTCCCTGCCTGTGCGAGGACAAAGGATAGCGCAGGGGAATCGGCGGCACGGTCCCTGGCCGGCTTGCGTGTCGGAGGCCACGCCGGGCGACGCCAGTCTTCGCCCGCACACACGGTGCTGGCTGGAGGCTAGATTCCCAGTTCGGCGGCGAACACCGGTCGAACCCGGTTGCAGGAGTTCCGCGCTGCAGGTGGCAACCGCCTCGGTCGGCAAATGCGGGGCGATGCCTGCCCCTTGCGCTCATTCCGGGCGTGGCTAGCATGTAGCGGTTCAGGGGAAAGAGCGCGAAACTGTTGGAGTGCGCACGCCCCCAGCATGTTCGCGGCCGCCATTTGGGGCGTCCGCAGGAAGAGAGCAATGGAGGAATCCAATCATGAAGCATAGCCGGTGGAAACAGGCTGTAGCGGGAGCGGCCGCGGCAGCGCTGGTCTGCTTTGCCCTGCCTTCGCTAGCGGGCGAGAGTGTGGACTGGAATGACGACGGAACCGTAACGCTGAAGCTTGGCGCCGATTACGACGACACCATGATTACCGTCCCCGCGGCGGATCTGGGCGCACTGATCAAGCAGGGCGAGCAGCCGTTTGAATGGACGGAAATCACCGTAACCGTCAACTCTGGCGGCCCGAAGGGCGGCATCTCAGGCCCGCTCTACGCTTTCCGGCCCGCTTGGGAGGAGCTGACCGGCGGCAAGGTGACCATCGTGGAGTTGCCGTTCGCCGAGCACTACTCGAAGATGATTCTCGACGTGAAGAGTGGCACCGGCCAGTATGACGCGTTCATGGTTGGTGCGTTCTGGTACGGCGACATGGTGCCGCACGGCTATGCGTATCCGGTGGACGAGCTCATCGCGAGCGGAGACCATCCGAAGTGGTCCTATGACGTGATGCCCGACTCCCTTCGTGCCCTGCATTCGTGGGAAGGCGAGGGCTACGGCGTTCTGAACGACGCGGACGGACAGGTGCTGTATTACCGTCCGAGCGCGCTCAACAATGAAGAGCACCGTGGTGCCTTCAAGGCGGAGTATGGATACGACATCCCCGTGCCGCCGCAGACTTGGCAGCAACTGCTTGATGTTGCCAACTACTTCAACGGCAAGAACTGGGATTCCAACGACGACGAGGCGGATGGCGGAACGGTGCTGCATCTTAAGGTCGGCGAGCAGGGCCATTACCACTTCCAGTCCCTCTCGGCTTCCTTTGCGGTTACGCCGGGCGACAAGGTGGATCAGCACCACAATGTGTACTGGTTCGATCCCACCGACATGACGCCGTTGATCAATAGCCCCGGCCATGTCAAGGCGCTGGAGTTCCTGCTTCAGTTGCACCAGACGGGCCCTGCAGCCCAGGTCGGATGGAGCCTTGGCGAGGCGTGGGACTACTTCCTGCGCGGCAAGGCGGTGTTCGTCTTCAGCTGGGGCGACGTGGGCTCGCTCTGCCAGGATGAGAGCCGGTCGAACATCAAGGGCGATTGCGCTTCTGCGATCCTGCCGGCCTCCGAGGAGTACTACGACCACATGAACGGCACCTTCGTCACGGCGGAGAACCCCGTCCCGGTCGGAAACACCACGGGCGGTTCCTGGCACGGCGTGATCTCGGCCTACTCGGCGAACCCTGAAGCCACGTTTTCCTTCCTGTCGCTGCAGGCCATGAAGGAGGTTTCGCTCTGGAGCTCGCAGAATGGCTGGACCGGCGTTGATCCGGGATACAGCTACCAGTTCCTGCAGCCGCTTGGCGAATCGACCGTGGAGGACTACGTGGCGGCCGGATGGGCAGCAGCGGATGTCGAGACCTACACCAAGGCCTATCACGACACCTTCTATGCTCCTACCATCCTGACGTATCTGCGTATTCCCGGAACCTTCGAGTACTGGGACATCCTGGACAAGAACCTTTCGGCGACCATGAGCGGCGAGATGTCTGCGCAGGAGGCCCTGGACGCCACCGCGGCGGCATGGGAGGGCGTTACCGACCGGCTCGGGCGCGACTCGCAGTTGCAGTACTACCAGGACGCCATTGGCTACGACGGGATGATGTAATTCCTGGCTCGTAGCCACTCAAGGACCATGAAGGCCACTGGGGGGAGGGCGATGACGGCATCGCCTCCGTCGCTCCTTCCTCCAGCGGCCGCTTCCGCGCTCAGTTCGCGATCCCTCCGTAAGGTGCGCTAGGGCGGCACAATGCGGTGGTCCAATCGCATCCGGTTTCTCTTTCTGGCTCCCGCCGTGATCTGGGTGCTTGCCTTCACAGTATTTCCGCTCGGCTTCTCTCTCTATGTCGCTTTTCTGAAGATCGACAGCAAGACGGAAATCACCCGCGAAAGGGTCCTGGTCTTCGACGAAGCCGGCGACCCGGTCATGCTTGCCAATGGCAAGCAGAGGACCCGCTCGGTGATCCACAAGGACCAGCGGACCATCACCGAATTCCAGGGCATCGACAACTTCAAGCGGATGTTCCGCGACAGCCAGGTAGCCACGGCGGTTCGGGTGACCGTGGTGTTCATCCTTTCGTCGGTCTCGATCGAATTGGTTCTCGGATTCCTGCTGGCAATCCTGTTCAACCGGCATCTCGCGGGGCGGGCCACAATGCGGGCGATCATGATCTTGCCGATTTTCGCGACGCCGCTGGCGGCTGGATACCTGTTCTTCACGATCCTCTATGAGGAGGGCGGGCCGCTCGGTTTCCTCGGCCTGCCATTCCTGTCGGACCCGGACTGGGCCCTGTTCAGCATCATCTTCGTCGACATCTGGCAGTGGACGCCGTTCTGCTTCCTGGTCTTTCTCGCGGCGCTGCAGTCGGTGCCGGATGAACTGTACGAATCTGCAATCGTCGACGGTGCCAATGGTTTGCAAGTGATGACCTCGGTCCTTCTGCCGCTCTTGCAGTCGACCGTGATCATCGTGCTGCTGCTCCGCCTCGCGGAGGCGCTGAAACTGTTCGACATCCCCTTCGCCCTTACCGGAGGCGGGCCCGGCGTTGCCACGCAGTCCTTCTCGTTTCTCGCGTTCCGTACCGGCATCCGGTATTTCGATCTCGGCTACGCGAGTGCGATGTGCTACGGCTTGCTGATTGCCGTCATGATCATCGTCATGCTGACGTTCCGGCGGCTGCGAGACAGCTATGGCTGAGCGCAGGGTCGAGAAAGCGGCGCCGCAGGGCGGCCGCAGGACGGGTTTCGCGTCGGGACTCGGAGACTCCCTCCTCTGGCTTGCCGCCGCTGCGGCGACGATTCTGTTCTTCTTTCCTTTCTACTGGGCGATGTCCCAAGGGCTCCGCAACCCGATTGACACCTTCACCGTCGCCGGGCTGGGCATTCCATGGCTCAGCTTCGAGCCGACGCTGGACAACTGGATCTCCCAGCTCTCATCACCTGAATCCCGGCGCGCGCTTGCCAACAGCACCATAATCTCGGTGTCGGCTTCGGTTCTCGCTCTCGTGATCGGCACCCCTGCGGCCTACGCGCTGGCGCGGTTCCGATTCCGGGTCATGCCGAACAAGGACATCACGATCTGGTTCCTTTCCCAGCGGATCCTGCCTCCTGTCGCGACGGTGATCCCCTTCTATCTGGTGATGCGCTGGCTCGGCCTCCTGGACACCCAGGTTGCGCTCATCCTGATCAATGCGACATTCGTCCTGCCGTTTGCGGTCGTCATCCTTCGGCAGACTTTTCTCGACCTCCCGGTAGAGATCGAGGAGGCCGCCCTCGTGGATGGTGCGAGCCACACTACGACGTTCCTGGTGGTTGCGCTGCCGCTCGCGGTACCGGGAATCGTGGCGACCGGCCTGATTTCCTTTGCCTTTGCCTGGAACGAGTTCCTGTTTGCGATCACCATTTCGAGCCGGGATGCGATCACGGTCCCCGTGCATGTCGCGGGCGCGGTGGATACGCGCGGGGTGCAATTCTGGTTCATGGCGGTACGCGCGCTGATTGCGATGATCCCTCCGGTTGTCGTCGCGCTTCTCGCGCAGCGCTTTATCGTTCGCGGCTTGACGCTCGGAGCCGTCAAGGGATGACGGGTCGCCTGGCGCCGGGGCAGCGCGGGCATTCCGCGGTCTGCGGGAAGGCACAGTGGGACGGCAGCCGCGTTGCGGAGACGGGAGTGCACGAATGGCATCCATAGCATTTCAAGATGTAGAGAAGTCATTTGACGGCGTTGAGGCCCTCCGCGGGGTCAGCGCGACCGTTCCGGATGGCCGTTTCGTTGTGCTTCTCGGCCCGTCCGGCTGCGGCAAGTCCACGCTCCTGCGACTGGTCGCCGGACTCGAGGAGTTGACCGGCGGCGACATTGCCATCGACGGGCAGTCGGTTGCGGAGGTGGCGCCGCGGGACCGCGATGTCGCGATGGTATTCCAGAATTACGCCCTCTATCCCCACCGGACGGTCCGGCAGAACCTCGCCTTCGCGCTCCGCTTGCGGCGGTCGCCAAAGGCGGAGATCGTCGAGCGGGTCTCTGAGGTTGCGAATGTGCTGGGACTTGAACAGCTGCTTGACCGCTATCCGCGCCAGCTCTCGGGCGGCCAGCGCCAGCGCGTCGCCATGGGCCGCGCGATGGTACGCCAGCCGCGGGCATTCCTTTTCGATGAGCCGCTTTCGAATCTTGACGCCAAGCTCCGCGTGCAGATGCGGACCGAGATCAAGGAACTGCACCAGCGTGTCCGAACCACCTTCGTCTATGTAACCCACGACCAGGTCGAGGCGATGACCCTTGCGGACGAGATCATCGTCCTGAATGAAGGTCGGATAGAGCAGATCGGCGCTCCGCTCGAGCTCTACGACCGGCCGGCAAACCGGTTTGTGGCTGGGTTCATCGGCTCGCCGGCGATGAATTTCCTGGAAGGATCGGTGGAAGCGGCGGAGGGTTCCTTCCGGTTCGAGGCCGAAAGCGGTCTTTCCTTCCCGCTACGCGCCCTGCCGCTCGCAGCGGGACAGGACATTTGTGTCGGCATCCGGCCTGAGCATGTGCGGCTTGCCCCGGCGGGCGGAGGGAAGGACGCGAACGCCGTCGTCCGTCTGGTCGAGCATCTTGGGCACGAGACATTGCTTCTCCTTGATGCGGCGGGCGTCGAGATCACGGCCTTGCTGCCGCGGCAGACCGGCGCCATATCGGGAGACCGCGTCGTCATTGAGGTGGATCAGGAGCAGTTGCATCTCTTCGCCAGCGAGAGCGGAGACCGCATCCCTTGATGTAGTGGCTTGGTCTGGTGCGCGGATCCCGGCTTGCCGGGATTCACGCTTGCGGAACGCGACCGAGGACAGCCCCGTGCAGGCCTGCGCCCGGGATTGACTCGCTTAACGAAGCGAGAGCCACTCTGCCTTTCGGCATGGGTTGGTACCTGAAATCGTCGTTGGGAACTCCCGGCGGACCGATCGATCCCCTCTCGGGTCGGCTGCATCGACTGGGGTCGCTCGATGAAGCGTTGGAACCCGCGGAAGCGCGGTGCATTGCCGATGGGACCTAGGTCGTTCTGGGCGACCGATAGTGTGTAAGGATGTCCGAAACCTCAATCGGCTTGTCATGCGGGCACAACAGGTGCAAAAACTGGTCTCGTCAATGAGGATCATCGTTAAATCATTGCGGACCCAAGGAGGTTAGCCTAGAGCTACCGTGTACCCACTATTCGTTCTGGACAAGTGGTCGTCCGGCGCTTTGCGCCGCTGCGACGCGGTATGCGAGGCTTGCGATGGCCAGTCGTTCGATCCCGCGCCACATGATCTGGTTTCCGGGCGGGGGATCGTGTTTTCGGTTCTGGTACCCTCCGAGGATTGCGACGAGGAGGACGGCGGCGGCCAGGTTCCGGGGCGTGCCGAGACCGAAGTTGTTTGCATAATCCTCGAGGAAGTGGATTTCGCTGTCGGTAAACATCAGTTCGGCCGGGCATTCGGGCACTTCGCGGCCGAGCAGGGTCATGAGCATGATGCGCCATGCGATGACGGCATCGATGGTGGCGGCGCGCTGCAAGCGGCACGCGGAGCGGAAGGCGGCGTCTTCGACCTTGCACCCGGACTTGAGCACCCGGAACAGGTCTTCGATCCGCCAGCGTCGGAGATAGAATCCGATGATCTCGACGGCGGCATCGAAGTGGTCGACGGGGAGGCTGGTGAGGAGGAACCATTCGAGCGGTTTCTCGCCGTCCGGGGGGTTGGTTTCGCGCAGATGGACGACCGACATTGGCACGGGTTGCGTTCCCGGGATGGTAGACGGCAGGTCGAAGCGGCGGAAGCGGACCTCGACCCGTGCGCGCCGCTTGCTGCGCGCGGGCCGGGCTTCCTTGCGGCTGGATTTGGGGCGCTCCGTCAGGCGGTCGATCTCGATCTCGACCTGGCCGCCGGGAAGCTGATTGCGCAATGCCGCAAACAGTTTCGGGGCGCCGTTTTCCAGGATGCGGTTGTGCCTGGCGCGCACCAGCACTTCGACGCGGCCGATCCGGCGCTGCTCGTCAAACAACTCGTAGAAGTCCGCTTCCCTGTCCATGACGCCGATCACGCGCGTCTTTCCGGTCAGTTCGCGCGCGACCCGGCCAGCATCTTGCAGGCCCTGGATCCAACGCTGCGTCTTCGCGTCCTTTCCGGCGCGTGGCTCCGGGCCGGGTTGTGTTGCGTTTGCGTGCTTCGCTTCGCTGCCCGCTCCCGAGGCTTTCGGCGGATCGAAGCCGCAGCGCAGGATCCCGAGCGGCAGACCCTCGCCCGTCGTCGCCAGCGTCAGATGGAGATGCAGCCCGCGGGTCTTCGCGCTCGTCTGATTGCGGCCGATGATCTCCAGGCCGCCACAAGCCGGACGGGTTGCGAAGTTGAGGTCGGTTCCATCCTGGATACACAGAACCGTGTTCTGGTCCCGCATCCGCTGCACGGTGCGCGCCCGATGCGGCGCCAGAATGTTCTCCGGCGTGACCGCGGATTCCTCCGGCTGGTCGATCATCCGGTAGTAGCCCTTCACGGCCGCCCGATCCCCTTCCGGGTTGCCGGTGATCGGCTGGCCCGGGATCGAAGCCAGCATATCCACGCTCTTCACCAGCCGTGCCGACAATCGCTGGTCACCCAACGGGGCGCCTCCAAACTCATGGCCGGCCCACTCGCCGCTGTCCAGCCCCTCGCCCGGCTCCAGCGAGGGCGCCGCGTCCACAAACGGAACGTTCAGCCGTCGCCGCCAATTCGGCTCCAACGCAAACATGTACACCGATTTCACGCTCTTTGCGCGCTTCTTGCCAATATCCTGCCGGCCACGCCCCGCCGTGTATCCGACACGGACAAAGTTGGCGGCCTTGAAACAGGTACCTTCGAACTCCGGCGCGACGAAGGTTTCCACCAACCAGGGGCGATAGCCATGATGTTCCGCAAAGTCCATCGGCAAGCGGCGCAAGGCCAGGCCCAGCACATGGCTTGCCAGGTTCCGGCAGCGCACCCCGGGCCGGATCAGGAACCGGCTCAGGCACACGACCCGGTGAAGATGGTCCCGGCGCTGTGCCGCGCTCCAGCCGATCCATGCATCGCGCGCACCGAGCTGCAACGCGGACGACGAAAAACCCAGGGCGCCGAGGACACCATGCTCCGAAGCCACCAGATACCGCATCTGGCAACCGGCAAACGTCGCCATGCCTTGAGGATGTTCAAAATGCAGCAGCGTGTTCCACAACTTGCGCTGCTCGTCCGTCGCCACCCGAACCAGCGACAGCCCTTCCACGGCCCGAGCCTCCGCCGGGACCTTCAACGCCGCGGCAACCGGCTCCTCCAGACGGCGCGGCGAGGGAGGCCGTGCCGGAACGTGGGACGCAGGCAGCGGAATCCGGCCCGACCGCTCCACAGCACCGAGCGCCTTCAGGCAACCCGAAAGCTGGGGCTTCCCTCGCGCATCGAGAAAACCAAACGCCTCGCACACACGCCGTGCGATCCCCATCCGGCCGGCGTTCGGCTCACGACGCAGAATCGCGCCCAGACGCCGCTCCGAATCCGGCTTCCGAAGCGTTCCAAGAATCTGGCTCTGGATCATCATGCGATGTCATATACATCGCGAATCTCAACTTGTCCAGTCCTGCTTGTGGGTACTGGGTAGGCCTAGAGTGAGGACATCGTGATCGTGTCGGAAACGCAAGAACACCTTCAGGGAGTGATGTTTCTCGGCACGGTCTTGTGACTTGGCAAAGGCCCAGACACCATCGGGAGTTTGGACTGGCCCAATAATGGGGAGAAAAGCGTGAAAACACATATCTTTAGACGTCTTGTGGGTGCCGCCGTTATGGCCGTAGCGGTGCCCGTGCTCCTAGCCGACGGTGCGTTGGCCCAGACCGAACTCACTGTCTACACCGCCATCGAGGCGGACGATCTCAAGCGCTATGCGGAGGAATTCAACAAGGATTACCCGGATATCGAGATCAAATGGGTGCGCGATTCAACCGGTATCGTCACGGCGAAGCTGCTGGCCGAGAAGGACAACCCCCAAGCCGATGTGGTCTGGGGCCTGGCGGCGACCAGCCTGATGGTGCTCAAGAACGAAGGCATGACCCATCCTTATATGCCCAATGGCGGCGATGAGCTCGATTCCAAATTCATCGATTTGGAGAGACCGCCGCATTGGACGGGCATGGACGCCTGGGTCGCGGCCATTTGTGTCAACACCATCGAGGCAGAGAATAGCAACCTGCCCATGCCCACATCCTGGAAGGATCTGGTTGATCCAGTCTACAAGGGGCACGTCGTGATGCCGAACCCGAATTCCTCTGGCACCGGGTTCCTCGATGTCGCCAGCTGGCTGCAACTGTTCGGCGAAGAGGACGGCTGGGCCTTCATGGACGCGCTGCATGAGAATATAGCCTGGTACACCCACTCCGGTTCAAAGCCCTGCCGTCAGGCTGGCGCGGGTGAAACGCCGATCGGCGTTTCCTTCGCTTACCGCGGCGCCAAGGTGAAGAACCAGGGTGCCCCGATCGAGATCGTCATTCCCTCCGAGGGGGCTGGCTGGGACATGGAGGCGACTGCCATCGTCAAAGGCACCAAGAATCTCGACGCGGCGAAGAAGCTGGTCGACTTCTCGGTCTCCAAGGCCGCCAACGTGATGTACAACTCGGTCTATGCCGTGATCGCCTATCCGGGCATCGCCATGCCGGTGGAGAATTATCCGGAAGCCGTGGCTGGCGCCATGATCGACAATAATTTCGAGTGGGTGGCATCCAACCGCAGCGAGATCTTGAAGGAGTGGCAGAGGCGCTACGACTCCAAGTCGGAACCCAGTAATTAGTGTCTGCCGAAAAACCCCCTTTTTGGAGTTTGAGCCGGCTTCTGCCGTCAAGTTTGACCCCGACCTGACAGGTGGATTCAGGGTCAAGTGGACCTGGTCAGCGACATTTGGGGGTAAACGGCGGGCGGGCGGGGATTTTGGCGCCCATATTGGTGATTTCTGGAAGTATCGGGCATGGAGAGCCGCCGGCAGCCCGGTCCGGGCTGCGCTGGCGCGGTTTCCCGGCGACGTCAGGCAGCTTTTCGTTGCAGGAACTTGAGTCGTGCGCGTTCCCGTGCGCGGATCAAGAAACCGACACGGAGCACATTTGCAGCGAGGATGGACAAGGCGACCGTGCGGGCGAAGCCAGCCTTGCCATGGGTGCGCACCCGGTCCAGGCCGCGCTGCTCGAGATTGTTGATTGCCGACTCGACGGCGGGATGCTGCTGGCGCGCCAGTGCGAAGTCCGGCTGCGCCTCGTGTTCGCGGCGGCTGGCGGGCAGGCGGCCCTTGGCGGGCATGGCGTTGAGTTCCAGCGTGTCGCCGAGGGCGGCCTGGTTTTGCGGGCTGTGAAAGCCGCGGTCGAAACTGCAGGCGACGAGTTCCGGGAAGCGCTCCCGCGTGGCCACGATGACGGGAACCGCGGCATCGGTGTCGCTCCCCTCCCACAGGATCCGGTGCTCGAGGAGGTGGTCCTCGACGATCGCGACGGGAACGCCCAGTTCCACGGGGACGCCCGCCTTCCCCTTGCTGTTCCACCGCGTATGTTCCTCGAAGACCGAAAAGACCTTCTCCTTCTGGGGGATCTCCTCCCTCTGCAGGATCCTCCGGTCCGTCTGGTCGATCTGGCGCTTCGTATGCGCGATGTACCGGTCGAGTTCCTTGAGCTCCTCCGGCCGGGCGCCCCGCTCCAGCAGGCTGGCCCGCGTGGCCTCCGCCTTCGCCAGAAGTTCCTCGCACTTGGCCAGGAACGCGTCGACGTCCTCCCGCCAGGCCTCCGAGCGCCGGGTGCTCGCCACCCGCTGATACAGCCGCCGGAGTGTCACCGTAAGATGCTTGACTTGGCGCCAGCCCGTCAGGTTCCATTCGTCCGCCAGCTCGGCCGCGATCCGTATCATCACCCGGGCTGCGTCCCAGAGCAGGTTGCGGTCGGTGGGATAGTGGACATCCGTCTCGACGACAAAGGTGTCGCACCGGCCCGCCAACTGCTCGCCAGCGTCGTGGCCGCAAAGGTCGTGACCGTGCCGCACCACCAGTTCGTTGATGTCTCGCAGCGTGTCCTCGTCCAGCAGCGAGACATTCCGCATCACCTGGTCATAGGAATACGTCACCGGGTCCAAATCGCTGTCCCCGAGCAGCTGGCGAAGCACCACGTGCGTGTTGGCGTGTTCATGAAGCCGGTCGAAGTCGCAGCCAAGGCCTTGCTTCAGCACCGCGAGTACGAGAACCGTCCACAGTTCCATCCCCGGACGGCCGACCGTCAGATCGCGGTCTTCCCCGAACCGGTCCAGCAGAAGCTCGAAAACCGCCTCCCGCACCGCCTCATTCAAATACAGGCCCTGCAGGCCAAGCAGGATCGCCGGGATGTCGTCCCGCGACTTCACGTCAATCTGGATCCCCCCAATCTCCGCCCGGCCGAGCATCGGCTCAAAACGCCCCAGCTTCCGCATCGCAAACTCCCACGCAAAGATCCCGGAATCCGCAGCGCGCCACTCCGGACCACTGCCCGGAAGCACACCGCGTCCCGCTTCCCGGGATACGATCTAACTATTTGTACAGTATAATGATAAATGCTGCCTGCGCAACCCCGGAAATGCCCCGTTCAACCCCGGAACAACCGGATTCCGGACCGTCCCGCCAGGTCCCTGATCGCTCGCAGCGTGTCCTCGTCCAGTAACGAAATATCCCGCAGCACCGTGTCGTAGGAATACTCCACCGGGTCATACTCGCCGTGCCCGAGCAGTTGGCGCAGCACCAGGTGCGTGTCGGCGTGTTCCCGAAGCCGGTCGAAGTCGCAGCCAAGTCTCCGCTTCAGCATCCCAAGCACGAAAATCGTCCACAGGGACACCCCCGGACCGACAGCATCCCGATTGCCATCCCCCCCGATCCGCTCCTCCAGGAGCCGGAATACCGCTTCCCGCAGTTCGACATTCAAGTATACGTCCCGCAGGCCGCCCAGAAGCTTGGGAATGTCGTCTCGAGACCTCGCGTCAATCCACACATCCCCGACCCTCATCCCCTCCTGTCCCGGATCAAAGCGGCGCAGCTTCTTCATACCGAACTCCTTTGCGAAGATTCCGGAATTTTGAACGCGCCGCGGGCACAAGGACTTCGCTGCAAGAGCAACATCGAAAGCGCCCGGCCTCCGATACCGGCACTTTAACTCATTGCCAAAACAAGCGAATTGATGACAAAAGGTCAGTCCAGACTATACCAGGCTCAAACTCCGCCCAACGGACGATCTCGTGGCAACAGCGCAAACTTCGCCATCGGATCTAGAACCTAACTCATTGATCAGTATAACTCTTATCGGTTTTTGGGCAAGCACTAATTAGCCCGACTACGCGCGATCAGGCTTCGAAGCTCACCGGCTACCGCCGTTAACCTGGTGGTGGCCGGCATGCTTTCGCCTTCGGTGCCGAGTACAATATCGTATAATGAACACATGAGCGCAGACGGGGGCGCGCGGACATGACCAACGCCGGGTCCGAAGGTGGATCGGTGGGCAGATCAGCGGAAGGGCCCTATCTGCGTATCGAACATCTCACAAAGATGTTCGGCGACTTTACGGCGTTGCATGACGTGTCGCTGGAAATCTTCGATGGCGAGTTCGTCTGCTTCCTTGGCCCGTCGGGTTGCGGAAAAACCACGTTGCTGCGCGCCATCGCCGGTCTCGATATCCAGACCTATGGCCGCATCGAACAGGCCGGGCAGGACATTTCCTCTCTTCCGCCGGCGGAACGGGATTTTGGCATCGTATTCCAGTCCTACGCGCTGTTTCCCAATCTGACGGTTTACAAGAACGTTGCCTACGGGCTAGAGAACCGTAGGCTGCCCAGGGCCGATATAGTGGCGCGCGTAGCCCAACTTCTGGAACTGGTCGGCCTGCCGGAGCAGGGCAATAAATACCCGGCCCAACTATCGGGCGGCCAACAACAGCGCATCGCCTTGGCGCGCGCCCTCGCCACGTCGCCGGGCTTGCTGCTGCTCGACGAACCGCTCTCCGCGTTGGATGCCAAGGTTCGTGTCCATCTACGCCATGAGATCAAGTCGCTGCAACGTCGTTTGGGCGTAACCACCATCATGGTGACCCACGACCAGGAGGAAGCCTTGACCATGGCCGACCGAATCATGGTCATGGACCAAGGGGTAATCGAGCAGATCGGCACGCCGGAGCAGATCTACGGGACACCGGCAACTGCCTTCGTCGCTGATTTCATCGGCTCCATGAATTTCCTGCCCGGGTCGCTTGAGACCGATGGCGCGGTCAAGATCGGTAATATCACCCTCAAGTGCCCGGCCACCGGCCTGGAGACCGGAGCGCAGGTTACCGCAGCCATCCGGCCCGAGGATATCAACGCGCAGGACATCAAGGACGGCGACGAAAACGTATTCGGCGTAGAGGTCAAGTATCTGGAATTTCTCGGCTCCTTTTACCGGGCTAGCCTGGGCGGATCCGCAATCGATGATCGCGATATCTACGCGGATTTCTCGATCAATTTGGTGCGCCGGAAGCACGTTTCAGCTGGCACCATGCTGCGCGTGCGCATCCCGCCGGACTTGATCCGCATCTATGCGAGGAATTGATCCATGAGCGCCGCCGCCGGGAGCGCGGCGCCAAGCACTGCCGGCCTTCCGATCAAGGCGAAGATCAGCCGTGACGATTGGATCATGCGCATCTGCATGATCGTGCTCGGCATCTTTCTGGCGGCCTTTATCGTGCTGCCGCTCTATACCTTGATGTCCAAGTCTTTTGAGAACCGGGCGGGCGACTTCGTCGGTTTCGTCAACTATGTTGAATATTTCTCGACCCCGGCGCTGTTCCTCTCCGCCATCAACAGCCTCTATATCTCGGTGATCGGGACCATCGTTGTCCTGGGAACGGCGTTTCTCTACGCCTATGCGCTGACGCGCACATGCATGCCGTTCAAGATTTTCTTCAAGCTGGTGGCAGTGATTCCACTGTTGACGCCATCGCTCTTGAGCGGCATTTCCCTGGTTTATTGGTTCGGGCGGCAGGGTGTCGCCAACGATCTGCTGCTGGGCGAGTCCATCTACGGCCCCATCGGTATTACCATCGGTTCCAGCTATTGGGTCTTTCCCCACGCCTTGATGATCGTCATCACGGCGCTCTCGATCACGGATGCCCGCCTTTACGAAGCGGCAATCGCGCTGCGCACGAGCAGGATCAAGACCTTCTTCACCATTACCATACCGGGTTGCAAGTACGGCCTGATCAGCGCCGGCTTTGTGGTCTTCACCCTGATCTTCACTGATTTTGGCGTGCCCAAGGTCATTGGCGGCAACTTTAACATGTTGGCCACTGACATCTACAAACAGGTGATTGGCCAGCAAAATTTTCAGATGGGCGCCGTGGTTTCCATCATCTTGCTGATTCCGGCCGTGATTGCCTTCACCGTTGACCGGATCGTGCAGAAAAAACAGGTGGCGCTGCTCTCATCCCGCGCCGTGCCTTATCAGCCGAAGCCGGACCGCCGCCGTGACATGGCTTTCTTCGCCTTCTGCTCCATCGTCGCCAGCCTGATCATACTTATGCTCGGCATGGCGCAGTTCGCGGCGCTGATCAAATTCTGGCCCTATAACCTCGACCTGACGCTAGGAAATTACGATTTCGATCTGGCCAACGGCGGCGGATGGGATTCCTACTTCAACTCCATTCGCATGTCCGTTTACACGGCGATCGTCGGTACGGCGATCATCTTCTTCGGCGCCTATCTGGTCGAAAAGGGGCGCGGTATTACGGCCGGACGAAATATCTTCCACGCCATCGCCATGTTGCCGCTGGCGGTGCCGGGCATGGCGCTAGGCCTGGCCTATATCTTCTTCTTCAACAACCCGTCCAACCCGTTCAATTTCCTCTACGGAACCATGGGCATCCTGGTGCTGGTGACGATGACTCACTTTTACACAGTCAGCCACCTGACGTCGGTCACCGCCCTCAAGCAGATGGACCCGGATTTCGAGTCCGTCTCAGCGTCGTTGAAGACGCCTTTTTACCGGACGTTCAGCAGAATTACGGTGCCGGTCTGCCTGCCGGCCATCCTCGAAGTATCCATGTATCTATTCTTGAACGCCATGACCACGGTCTCGGCGGTGGTATTCCTCTATTCCTCGGACACCACGCTCGCCTCGGTCGCCGTTCTGAACATGGACGATCAGGGTGAGCTTCCCTTTGCGGCGGCAATGGCCATGATGATCGCTTATACCTGCGTTGCTGCGCGCATCCTGCACGCCATACTGACCCGTGGTGTCCTTAGCCGCTCGCAAGCCTGGCGCAACCGATAGCCATTGGTCCCAAGTGCGCCGTGGAAAGGCGCGTTTTCCTGGTGGGTGCGAATCCCACCCAGCAACTGTCCTTCCGGCTGGTAGCGGCCGGAGCGGTTCGTGGAGGTAACGACATGGACTGAAGCACTCCGGAGAGAAGGGCTGCGTTGAGCAGCTCAGCGACCATGCAGGCCGGAGCGTGAAGCGAACGCCGAGCAGGCCTCGAAACAGGCAACGCGGGGGCCGACCCTCCTTGGGTTAGGGGAAGGCCGATGGCGGTTTGGGAAGAGAAGCGACACATGCACCAGACCGCGCCCGCCGGGGTAGTGGCGCCAGCATGCATGGAAGATGGAAGACGCGGCAACACGGGAAGCCCTGTCGGTGATGTGCACGCATCAACCGGACCCCCGTGAGGGGCAGGCTGGGCCGGCAGGGTGGCGGAGGGGTCCGTACTACTGGCGACGCCGAGTAATACCGGTCGAGGAAAGGGACCCCAGGTGAGGAAGGATGTTGAAGGGCGACAGGTATCGGGAGTGGCATGGCCTATTACCCCGGAGAATGCCGGAGAGCCTGGACGCATCACATGCGGAAGTGAAGGGCGGGTCCCCGGCGGCGGTGGTTTCTCCGGCGTCCGAGGTCTCGGACCATCAAGGCGTCGACAGGCTTGCTGGCAGGCGAGGCCGCAGCCACAGTCAAGGCGGGAGCCGTGCAGCTCCTCGCGGCCGAACCCATGCGGCCAAGACCCTTGCTGTTGCTGGAACTCGTCGCCCGTGTGCGAAGTGCATGATCCCACTGGAGAGCCCGGTGCCGGAAATCGGCACGCCGGGTTCGGGGAGCGGGGGACTGGAAACGTAGCCAAGGGAGCCGGACTGAGGCCCGTCGCGAAAGCGCCGGAACTGCCACCGGACCCTACCGCGGGCGCGCCAGCCCCCGACTCTACTGGGTAATGCAAGCCGGCCGGCGCGGTTGCAGCTGATTGAAAGCATGGGTTGCTTTCTGAAGAATGCCGTTTGATTCGCAACTGCCCAACACTCAATTTCACGCTGGCATATCGGTGGCGCAGGTCTCGCGAACCAGATGAGGAATCGCCCGGTGAGGATCGAAGTGGCGAGGGCGGCGGGCGCTGTTCAGCATTTCAGCCTGCCGGCCATTGGGTCGGGAGCCGTCATCCAGGTGTCGATGATGTTCCAGCCCTGTTTTCTGGCGGTCGCGATGGGGTGAAAATTCCGTATGGAGTAAATCCGCTCAGTTCACGAGATTCAACATGTTGCGTCGTTCGTGAGATCGGAACTGGCAAGCCTCAGGTTTCATGGCGCGCATGATCTGGTTCCATGCAGCGCCATAGCGGTCGGATTTCCACAGGGCGCGCAGGCTCAGGATTGCCTGTCCGGTACCGTTCTCGGACCAGCGCATGCCGGAGCACTTGAGCCGCTGAGTGATGAGCACCCGGTTTGCGGCCTCGACGATGCCGCTCCCGATAGGGAGCCCGCGTTGCTGGAACTCGGCGTATCGCATGCGGTGCCGTTGCTTGCGAAAGAACCGCAGGACGCGTGGGATCGTGCCTCGCTGCGGGTGCTTGCGGGCCAGCCGCTGCAGCGAACGGAGCACCTTGTCGATTCCCTTCTGCTCTTCCTTCAGGACTTCGCGAAGCCTCTCGAAGTGGCGCTGCGCCTGTGGCGAGCCCTCGCCATAGGCGCTTTTCAAGGCGTCCTGGAGATGCTGTGCAGCATGCCAATAGTCGAAAATCTGCGTTGCGCCTCCAAACACTTCCTCGCACCAAGTCCAATTGTCTGCCGCGCCGTCGGCGATGAAGACAACCTCCAGGTCCGGTCGCAGGTTCATCCAGTGCTGCGCCTCCGCCAGCACGTCCCTCTTCAGCGTGGCCTTGCCGGCTTCCGGCATGCGGCCGTGATACGCGGTACGCAGGCGCTCCCCGTCCCCATCGAACAGGGACACCGTACCCGACGACGCTTCCCGGAAACCCGCCGGAACCGATGCAACCCCTTGCCCTCGCGCGACCTTCTCCTTCCGCATCCCGACATGCACGCCGTCAATCGAGATCGCCAGGGCCCGGGCTTCCACCGGGACGGCCTCCTGTCCGCGGATCGTTTCCAGCGCATCCTCCTCGACCACTTCCAGGACCGGGCCCAAACCCTTCGACAGATTGCCCAGCGCCGTCGCCGACGGATGCATTCCGCCAAACTCCCGGAACAACGCCTCGCAATGGCCCGCCGGCGCCATCGACAGGACCAGCCCGGCCCGCCGCGCAGCAAGCGGCGACCAATAGCCGAACAGGATCTCGAAGCGATCGTCCGCAGGTGCAATCGAATCCTGCCCGCGGCGCCGGTAGCGCTGACGTTCATACGCCACTTCTCCGAAGGAACTCAGCATCGTCGTCCGTTGCCTTCCGCCACGGTGATATACCTCGCCGCCACGCACCAGCTGCTCCGCTTCCGCGTCGCCAGCCTCCAACGCAACCCGCAACGCGCCGCAGCCCGCCTGTGCAAGCGCCGCCGAGATCCGGCCCTCACAGGCTTCCGCGCCGCCTTCCAGCGGCTGCGACAGAATCGAATCCGCAATCGCCTCGAAGGCCAGCGTCATGACACCGGACAACTCGCCGCGAACCCACCCCTCCTTCGCCGGGGACCCGCTGGACTGCCGCGCGGAAAACTGCAATACTTCCATAGGAGTGCTCCTGGTTGCTGGTTATGTTCTCCAACCATATACCACATCTTGTGGTGGGCACTCTCCTCCTTCCCGACCGGGAATCCGCCAAAATACACTCCAATCAAGCAAACCCAATCATACGGGGTCCAAATCAGAGCTTGACGAGCCCGACCGGAATGCATAACTCCTTGCCGCTACTCAATCCGAATTACTCCATAGCGAACGTGCACCCGTCGCGATGGCGCTACCGGTGATTGCGAAGTCTCGTGCGCCGTCGGCAGCGCGGAATCCGTCTGAGATCTTCGGGTGCAACCGCGTCGTGCGTCCGTCGAGTTCGGCTTCGATATGCCGATCACCATGCGGTACCATTCGGTGTTGTCGACCTTGTCGCCGCTCTGGCGGTTGATGTACGTCTCGTCGGTCGCGATGGAGAGATTAGCGACGCGACCGCCGCCGGTGAGTTGATTGACGGTGCCGTCGGTGCCGAGGCGGCAGATCCGTTTAGTGCGGCAAGACCCCCGACAGGCCCGCCGACGAGATCATGTCCTGAGACGAAATCTTCATGCTGCATCTGCGCTTGTACGGTTGCCGCATCATCAACAGCCGGGCTCCACCCGACCATTTACCCGACCTCCTGGCCTTCGTCATCCATCTGGCCCGATCTGTCGGCTTCACCCCATCCGGACGCCAGCCCATGCCTGAAGCCGCGAAACTCTGGAGTGAAATGACATACTTCGTGCACGACATTGCCGCACTCCAACGGGTGAGAAGCGCCGGAATGCTCCGCGGCACTGGCAAATGACCACCGCATCAACTGTGTGTTGGTGACAGGCACAGCGCTGCGGCTGAAGTCTCGCGGATTGCGCGGCCAGGTAGCCGAGAGAGCGATCATCCGGGATTGGCGGCCGCGGGGTACCCAGGCGCGGCTTCTACCCACCGTTCCGCCGCCAGGAGTGAGTGTGCTGAACGTTACACTTCTGGAGGAATCACGCCCTTGCGCAGGAAGAAACATCCCCAGAAGCGGCGTTCTCCGGTTTGAACGACGGCATAGGCCTGTTTCGCGAAGTCGTAGAATTGGAAGCGCTCAACGCTGATCATGGGGCTTGGGCGTCCCATTGCCTTGTCGATGGCCGCCTGTACCTCCTGCTGGACCGGCGGGAACTCGTCCGGATTTCCAGTGACCCCCATCCGCCCCGCAAAGTCATCCACAAATGTATCGAGCGGCAGCACCGAGAGAATCGCGCGCGCGGCGTCGGAAGAGGAAAGATTGTCCATTCGCAAGAGTTCGCCATGCATCGTCTCCGCGGCGACGGAGTTTGCGGGGAAATTCATGTCGCTAAGCACAAGCACATCGCCGTGGCCCATGGCACGCAGCACGTACAAGACTTCTGCATTCAAGCGTGGATCGATACCAGTGAGCATGCCTCACCCCTTCCTTCTTGCTGGCGGCCGGCATTTCGGGGCGGGCCGCCTGCTGGCATCGCCCGTCCATTTCGCAGCGTGATGCTGGCGCGCCTGATGTCCCGGACGCCTCCGCCCCCGGCCACCGGGCTGCCGTCTGGCCATTCTATCCCATTCGCTGTCCGGTTCATGGTGCGTCGGCCGACGATGTGTCCGGTCAATTGATCCGGTCGCCGGATTTCTGGTCGAAGATGTGAATTTGCGAAAGGTCGGGTGCAAGCGTGAGCCGTTCGCCCGGGTTGAACGCGTGCCGCTCGTGGAACACTGCAAGAATTTCCCTGTCGCGGAGCCGGCCGACAATATGGGTCTCGCTGCCTGTGGGCTCGACCACGGCCACGTCCACCTGAAGTCCGTTGTCGGATAGGGAAAGGTGCTCGGGACGCACGCCAACCGTGACCTTCCGTCCTTGCTCCAGCGAGGATGCCGTGGGCGTAGGGAAGGTCAGGCCTTCGACATCGACTCCGTTCCCGGTGACGGTCCCCGGCAGAAAATTCATCGAGGGAGCGCCGATGAACCCGGCCACGAACACGTTGCGCGGGTGATCGTACACTTCGAGCGGCGTTCCGATCTGCTCGATGTTTCCGTTCTCCATGACGACGATCACGTCCGCCATCGTCATAGCCTCGATCTGGTCGTGGGTTACGTAGACCGTGGTCGTGCCCAGCCGCTGGTGCAGTTCGCGGATCTCGGCCCGCATCTGGATTCGCAGCTTGGCATCCAGATTCGACAGCGGCTCGTCGAACAGGAAGACCTGGGGATCCCGCACGATTGCCCGGCCCATGGCGACGCGCTGGCGCTGGCCGCCGGAGAGTGCCCGGGGATATCGGTCGAGATACGGGGTCAAGCCGAGGATTTCGGCGGCACGGTCGACCCGGGACTTGATTTCCGCCTTTGCCATTCGCCGCATGCGGAGTGAAAAGGCCATGTTGGAGGATACGGTCTTGTGGGGATAGAGGGCATAGTTCTGAAACACCATGGCGATGTCGCGCTGGGATGGCGGCAGGCTGTTGACTACCCGGCCGCCGATCCGGATCGTTCCGGAGGTGATCGCCTCCAGCCCGGCGATCATCCTCAGCAGTGTGGACTTTCCGCATCCCGATGGTCCCACGAGAACCGCAAACTCCCCGTCCGCGATATCGAAATTCACGCCGTGTATGACCTCCTGGTTGCCATACTCCTTTCGCAACGCCTGAATGTTGACTTCGGCCATGCCTTTTCCCCGGGCTCCAGGCAGCGGCGGATTACGGCGCGCTGAGCCGGTTTGGCCGCTGCGGCAGCGATCCTATCTGCGTTCCGGGGATTGCGCAAAGAAGTCCGCGCGATCGGGCAGTTGACAGGACTACCGGAGGCAGGGACTCTCGCGGGAATCAAGGCTTGGCACGCCCGGCGCAATTACAGTTCCGGACAGGAGCGGGGCCGGCTGGCCCGGGAGCTTGGCTGGGAGCGGCCCTCCTTCTTCGGAATGCCCGAGGTGGCGCGAGCCACCATGATAATCATGGATGGCTGGAACTTAGTAAGCGACTTTTTTACCCCCTGCTGAAAGATATTGGGCGTTTCGTGTGGGTGTGCCGTTGGTGATTTGGATTGGGTTTTGGGGTTGCTTCGAGCGTATCGCTGGACTCAGGGTCGTGGGGCTGGACTCAACGAAACGGGTAACTACTCACTCCCTCCTGCGTCTGGTTTGAGTTCGGGGTGACTGTCGACGAGCCTCCCGGGAGGTGATTGAGCGGGGTGGTGTCTGGTTGCGGATCGCTGAAGGCGACGGGAGGTTGACACTCCAGCGAAATCTGACTATGAGAGGTCATCGCTGTTGACGGGGACCACCGATGGGGTATTTCGGATCCAAGGCGACGACCGGGCTTTGTCAGGCGCTACTGGGGCTCCAGCCTCCCCACGATCTGTATATAGAGACGCATCTCGGAGGCGGTGCCCTGATGCGGCGCAAGGCCCCGGCGATGCGCAGCATCGGGATTGACCGCGATCAACGCGCGCTTGACGGGTTCATGTGCGACTACCCGGTGGAGCTGGTACAGGGCTGTGCCCACGAGTTCCTGGCCAGCTTCCCGTTGCGGGGTACGGAACTGGTCTACAGCGATCCGCCGTATCTGCATGCGACCCGTCGGTCGGACCGGCGGTACCGCTACGAGTATACGGATGCCGACCACGCAACCCTTCTTGATCTGCTCACGGGCCTGCCGTGCCAGGTGATGGTTTCGGGACACCCCTCGGCGCTGTATGACGAGATGCTGTCGGACTGGCGCCGGGTCGCACTACAGGTGACAACCCAGGCCCAGGTCCGCACCGAGGTGGTCTGGTTCAACTTCACGCCCGAGCGGATGCACTGGGCCAGCCATGCCGGCCGGAACGCCACCGACCGTCAGCGCATCAAGCGCAAGGCGACCCGCTGGGCACAAGGCTACAAGAACCTGCCGGCGGGTGAACGTCTCGCGGTGATCTCGGCGATCATGGCGGTCGAGGCCGAGTGATGGCGCGGATCAACCCGGCCTCGCTGCGCGCGCAGCTGGACGACTGCCGAGCCCGGTTCGATGCCATCAAGCAGAAGGGCGAGGCAAGCGCGGACACCCTCGCGCTGATCAATGCCCTGTTCATGCTGGTGGATATCGTGGTGGCGGTGTTCCTCGAGAAGACAACACCAAAGACCTCGCGCAACTCCAGTCTGCCGAGTTCACGGGACGGCACCGACAGCGAGACCCACACCGCGGGCAGGTCCGGATCCCGCGGACCGAAGGCACGCCACGCACGCTCCGACACCCTGCGCACGGTCACCACGACGCACACCAGCCCGGTCACCGAGTGCCGGCAGTGTGGCCACGACTTGACCGGGACCGCGTGCACCGGACACGAGCAGCGCATCGAGGTCGACATCGTCTTCGAGACCGTCGAACGTCGGGTCACCGCCGAGATCAAGGCCTGTCCGCGCTGCCAATCCCGGACCAAGGGCCGCTTCCCCGACACCATGCCGGGTCCTCTGCAGTACGGACCCGGGATCGTCGCCTATGTCGTGCACCTGCTCTGTGCCCAGATGGTCCCGCTCAAGCGGACGGCGGCCATGATCCAGGCGATGACCGGACGGCTGCTCTCCGAGGCCACCCTGCTCGCCTTCGTCTGGCGCCTGCATCAGGCCCTGGAAGACTGGGAGGCTGCCGCCACCGACAAGCTCCTTGACATGCCGGTGCTGCATGTCGACGAAACCTCGTTGCGCGTGGACCGGAAAAACTACTGGATCCATGTTTGTGCCGGCGGGCCCATCACCGTCAAGGGCCTGCACCGGAACCGCGGCTGTGAGGCGATCAACACTCTCGGGATCATCCCCCGATACGGGGGCCTCATCGTCCATGACTGCTGGAAACCCTATTTCACCTACACCCAGTGCAAGCATCAACTCTGCGGCGCGCACCTGCTCAGGGAACTTCAGGCCGTGACCGACAGCAACGGCTATCCGTGGGCACGCAAAATGCACAAGCTGCTGCTCATCGCACGGCGACAGGTCATCCAACGCCCGCAACAGCGGCTGTCCATGCGCCACTACAAGCGCATCGCACGATGCTACAAGGCGATCCTCGAGCAGGGACGCACAGAGATGCCCGAAATCCCACCGCCAAAAAAGGGCCAACGCGGACCGGTCGCCAAGTCCGACGCCCACAACCTCCACCAACGCCTCGTCGTCCAGAGAAAAAACGTCCTGCGCTTTACCAGACGCGCCGACACTCCGTTCACAAATAATCGTGGCGAGCGCGACATACGTATGGCCAAGGTCAAGCAGAAGGTCTCCGGGTGCTTCCGAACCGTATCCTTCGCACACGCCTACTGTCGAATCTCGAGCTACCTCCAGACCATGGCGGCGCTCGGATACAACCCCCTGGTCGCCATCAACATCGCCCTGCAGGGAAAGGCCGTCCACTGCCTCAACCAGGACACCGAATAGCCACTCGAACCACCGGGTGAGCAGTTACCGAAACGGTTGTGTTACGCTGCCCGGCATGGACCGGATAGTACAAGGCCGTTGTGTCGGCTCTGCGGAGTTGTCGGAGATCCGTGCGCTGTTGTCGGCGCACCCGGAGTGGGGCCGCTCGCGGCTTTCGGTTGCGCTGTGCGAGCGCTGGGGCTGGCGGGACGGCCGTGGCCGTGTGAAGGATATTGCCGCGCGTTCGCTGCTTCGCAAGCTTGCGGGAGAAGGTCTGATCCGGCTCCCTGCGTTGCAGTACCCGGGCCGGGGAAGCCGTCGGCACAGCGCGGCGGCTCGTGTCGGGCTGGAGGTTGACTGGTCGGTATCGGAGGCGTTTTCGGGTCCGCTGTCGGCGCTCCTGCCCGTTTCTATATCGGTTGCGGAAGGTTCGGACCGCCAGCTTCTGCACGCGATTTTGGAGCGGTTCCACTATCTCGGGCTATCGACGCCGGTGGGGGAGAACATCGGGCACCTTGCGCGGGACCGTCGGGGCCGGATCGTGGGCTGCTCGCTGACGGGGGCTGCGGCGTGGCGCTGCGCGGCGCGGGACCGCTGGATCGGATGGAGTGAGGCGACGCGCGGGGCGGATTTGTGCCTTGTCGCGAACCAGCAGCGCTTTCTGATCCTGGACGCGGTTCGGGTTCCGCATCTTGCGAGCCATGTGCTTGCGCGGGTGGCACGTCGGGTGGGCGCGGACTACGAGGAGCGCTACGGGCATTCGGTCCATTTGCTGGAGACATTCGTCGATGTGTCGCGGTTTGCGGGGACGTGTTATCGGGCGGCGGGCTGGCATGACGCGGGGCTGACGACGGGGCGCAGCCGGAACGGCCGTCCGGGGCTCTCGGTTCCGCGCAAGCGGGTTTTTCTGCGGCCCCTGCGGCGGGATGCCGTGGCGCGGCTGCGGCAGGGGCGGTGACCGTTTTGGGGCCGCCGGAAGACCACGCCGGGGAAGTGGCGGAGCTTAACCGGCCTGACGTCAGCGGAGAACGCACGGCTGCTGGAGCACCGCGAACACTGGATGGGGGAGACGGAGGCACTGCAGGAGGCGCTTGCGCGAGCGGACCGCGGCAAGGCGCGGCTGGAGTCGGAGAATGCGCAGTTGCGCCGGGAACTGAAGAAGGTCAGGTCTACTCTGGACGAGTTGCTGGAGCGATTCCAGACGGCCGTGCGCACCGCGCGTCGGTTTGCGGGGATGCTGTTCAGTTCGTCGTCGGAGCGCCTGGGGGGTTCGGCCGAGACGGTTGTGTCGGAGGTGGAGCTGGATTGTCCTGCCTTTATCTGGGACGATGATCCGACCGGAGGACTGGCGGGCGGCGGCGCGGCGAACGGGGAAGCCGTGGATCCCCTTCCCGAGGAGCGCGCGGCACCGCGGCCACGCAAGCGTGGCCGCCCCCGGGGAGCGACGGGCGGCCGGAAGATCGGCAAGGACGTTCCCACGATCACCTGCCGCCTGGAGCCGGAGGAGGCTGCCTGCCCATCCTGCGGCGGCGAGCGCAAGACGATCCGGACCGAGGCCGCGGAGCGGGTGCATTATGTCCCGGCCAGCTACGTTCGGGTCGTGATCGAGCGTCCCGTGCTCGGCTGCGCCCGGTGCCGCCACGCCGCACCGGAGCAGGCACCGGCACCGGACTGGCTGATCCCCCGCGGACTGCCCACGGAAGCCTTGCTGGCGCACACCATGGCGTCAAAGTTCCAGGACCACTTCCCCTCCTACCGCCTGTCGCAAAGGCTTGCCCGCCACGGCATCCTCATCGGCGATGCCACCCTCAACAGCTGGATCGCCCGGGGCTTCGAGATCCTGCAGCCGCTCTATGACGCCATCAAAGCGCATGTCCTCTCCGCCGACCGGCTGTTCCTCGACGAGACAACGGTCAAGTTCCTCGAACCGGGCTTCGGAAAGGCCCGGACCGGCTACCTCTGGGCCGCGCTGCGCGACGACCGCACCTTCGCCGGGCCGGCGCCGCCCGCGGCGCTCTTCTGGTCCGGCCCGGGGCGCGGAAAGGCCATCCCGGAAGCCATGCTGCGGGACTTCGCCGGCCTCGCCCAGGTCGATCGCTACGCCGCATACAACATCCTCGCCGACCCCGCGCGGCCCGCCGGACCCGTCTTCCTTCAGTTTTGTATGACGCATTGGAGACGCAAGTTCCACTATCTGACGGAATCCCGCTTCCGCAATGAGGCCCTTGCGCGGATCGGCAAGCTGTTCGCTATCGAGAAGCCCATCCTGTTCAAGCCTCCCGATGAGCGCCTCCGCGTGCGGCAGCTCGAGTTGAAGCCCGCCTTCGAACAATGGAAGGCGTTCCTCGAGGCCGCCGCCAGCCGCCTGCCCGAAGCCTCGGCGGAGGCCGCCGCCATCCGATACGGCCTCGCCGACGGCGTCTGGCCGGGCTTCATCCGCCTGCTCGAAGACGGCCGCCTCGACCTGCACTCCAATCGCGGCGAAAACGCCCACCGACCCGTCAAGCTCACCATGCGCAACTCCCTGTTCGCCGGATCCGAGAATGCCATCGACATCTGGGCTCGTGCCAACACCCTGATCACAACATGCCGCCTCAACAACGTCGACCCGGAAGCCTGGCTCACCCATGTCCTGGTTCAAATCCGCGACGGGTGCACGGATGTCGAAAGCCTCATGCCATGGCAGCCCTTCAAACCGCCGGGGGATCAATGCCTCGCCATCTGCGGAACAATCCTCAGCCCCGAACCGCACGCCGAGGGGCCTTGAGGCCCCGCCAGTCACAGACATCGAACAGCGCCGAGAACTCTACTCGCGAAAGCCGCAAAAGACCCTCCGACACCGGCGGCCAGCGGAACGAACCCCGATCCGGCCACTTCGCAACCAGCACCATCCCGCTGCCGTCGTGGAACAGTACCTTCACCCGCCCCGGACGCCGCGAGCGGAACACCAGCACGACCCCCGAATCCGGTGGAACACCAAGATGCTCCCGCGCGTAGCTGCTTAGCGCCGCGATCCCGCGGCGGAAATCAACCGGATGCAACGCAAGGTAAACCGCAGAACCATCGCCAACCCCAAGCATGACAACCTCCCGGAATGCAAATGCCTTCCCAGAAGATGGTGCACTCCCCAACTCACCGAAAGCAGGGGGGGAAATAGTCGCTTACGGAACTTAATTCCCTTCATGATGATCATGATCCTCGCTGGCCTGCAGGCGATTCCGAAAGAGATCCAGTAGGCGGCCAGGGTCGATGGCGCGGGCAGCTGGCGCGGATTCTGGGAAGTAACGTTCCCCTTGATGCTTCCCGTTTCGATCACGGCGATCCTGATCCGCATCATCTTCAAGCTGAAGCTCGCCGACATCATCATCAATATGACCGCTGGCGGACCCGGGGGCGCAACTGATAGCGTTACCAGCTTCATCTTCCGCGAGTACCGGGACCGGTCGAACGTCGGATACGGAACCCTTCTGGCCATGGTCTACCTGGTCCTGGTCGTGCTCGCGGTCACGGCATTCATGAAGCTGGTCTACTGCTGGATGAACCCCCGCTACTGACATGCCGAAGAATCGGATCTTCCACGACACGGACGCGGACCTGGCCTTCAAGGCCCGCTGGTTCGCCAGCCGCCTCGCTATCTACGCCATCCTTCTGCTCTGGACCCTGATCTGCCTGTTTCCGATCTACTGGACGATCACGACCTCATTCAAGTTGGCACCGAATGTCATGCAGGGGCACCTGGTGCCGTTCTGGGACTTCGAGCCGCAGTGGCGGGGCTGGAAGTCTCTTGGTCTTTCTCCCGACACGCTCTGGAACGAGTCCACGGTTCGGGAGGAGTTCCTGAAGCGGTTCACCAATTCCAGATGTCCGGACCTCGGGAGTGAATCGAGCTCACCTATTTGAACCCGAAGGGTCCGGATCGGCCGTATTCCCGGGCAGTTCGTAGATCATCCGGAGGTTGGTGCCTGGGAAGATCGTCCGGGTCAGGTTGAGTTCCTGGAGGAGGCCTGCAGTGGCGTTGTCGCCAGCGTCGCTGGCGGTGCCGAGGATGCGAATGCGGAGGATGCCGTTGGAGGGCTCCGGGATGATGTCGGCGTCGGATTGGAAGATCGCGCGCAGGTGCCTGCGGGGTCGCTGTGTCTTGCCCTGTGCCTGTGCGACGACAGGCATCATGCGGGTTTCGGCGCGGTAGGCGATCATGCGGATGACGTCGAGGAGGAGCTTCTCGCCTTCGGGAAGCGCATCCAGGGCCTGGTGGTCGTCGAGCTCGGCGACGGTGATGTGGCGCTGCGTGTCGCTGCGCTTCTGCTTGAGCGCCTCACGCTCGGCGTCGAGAGCGTCGATCCGGGCCTGGAGACGTCGGGCGGCTTCGGCGGTCTGGTGAGACTGGGCTCCCTTGGCCAGATCGGCGATCCTGTTGCGCAGGGTGCCGAGGCGTTGCCGGAAGCGGCTGACATTTCGGTCGATTGCGCGCCAGAGCGGGTTGACGACGCGGGCTTCGGGATCCTGCGGCTCCAGGCCGCGGACCACGAGGGCGTCGAGATTGAACTCCTCGCGCATATATTTGAAGAAGTTCTCCTGCGACCAGCGGGAGAACAGGGCGCCGGCGATCTGCTCCACGGGCATGCGGGAGTGGGTGGTAATGAGCGGGACCTGGCGGCCGCTTTCCAGCAGGCGGCGGATCTGGCGGACCTCGGGCCCCTTTTTCAGTTGCACGCGCTTCTCGGCGAGGCGGACGGTGGCGCTGCGGGTCGTGCCCGGTCCATGGATCGGTACCGCGACACTGCGGAACTCCGCCTCCGGCCAGTCCTCCCCCTTGAAGCCCTTGTGCCAGGTGATCACCGCAACGCCGCGCCGGGCGAGGCGCTTGAACAGTGCCGGGCTCCAGCCTTCCCGGTCGAAGACCAGCGTCAGGGCGGGCTCGCCGGCATCCGGGGCGGTGAGATCCGGCGCCTCCGGGCCCAGCATGCCCAGCTTCTCCAGCGCAGGCAGGATGTCCGCCTCCAGCGCGTGGGTCATGGTCGGATCCAGCGCCTTGTTCAGGCACAGGAAGGGCTTGCCGCCAAGCGCGTTGATCCAATAGCTCGTGGACGCGGGCAGGCATAGTTTCTGTCGCGCCACGAAGTGCTTTGGCAATTTCCCCTTGCGACCGGAATAGATCTTCACATGCCCGTCCACGCACAGCGTGGCGCCGACCTCCGGGTCCTCCTCAAGCCATCCCGCCGCCAGGGAGGATTGCCAGTTCCGCACTTGCTGCACATCCTGCCCCAGCGCCTTGATCTTGCGCCGCAGCGTCTTCACCTCCGGGCAGCGGTCCAGGCCCAGGATCGCGCCCCATTCCCCGGGCACCTGGTGCCGGAGCGCCTCCGGATTGCGCACCCGGGCCAAGACGAGGAACGCCAGGAAGAGCAGAACGGTGGTCAACCCGTAATACCCCTTGGGCAGCGACAGGAACTCCCGCGCGTGGTTCAGAAGCCCCTCCTTCAGCAGCATCGGGAGCCCGGCCAGCACCCCCCCGCCGGCAACCGCCGACAGCGGTTCCGCAAACTGCGGCCGGATCTCGCTCAGATGCCCCGTCGCGGCCAGCATTCGTCCCGTCGTATCCCGAGCCCCACGGCCCATCGGCGCTGCCCGGTCGCGGGCGTCCCGTGCGCTTCGCTCAATCGGCGGCTCCAGCGCGTCCCGCTCCGGTGCTTCCTGCGGCGCCTCCCGCTCCGCAGGTGCTTCCGGATCCGGTTCAGCCTTCGCCGTCCCGGCCGGCATCCCACCCCCGACAACGCCTCGCCGGCGATTGTCGTTCAGCGTCCGCACCGGAATCCCCAGCCGTCGCGCAACCGCCGAGCCGCTCAGACCCGAGGTCAAAAGACGGTCCGCTTCCCGCGCCATGTCGGCATCGATTACGCTCGGACCGCGCCCGCGGCGCGGCGCAAAGAAGCTCGCCTCGCCGTCCCTCCGGAGTTGGTTCACCGCCCGCTGTACCGTCGAGCGGCTCACGCCGAGCGCCTCCACCAGGTCCGAGCGAGGGACACCGCTCTCCGCGAACTTCGCGATCCGAAGCAACTTCGCTTCGCGCTGATCGTCAGCGTGAAAATCAAACGGCTCAAGATTGGAGAAATACTCCACTCGGCCGTCCCGCCTCACGAAGGAAAAGCAGGAGTTGCCAATCTGGACCGCCTCGGCGGGTCGCATCGGAAGCGTGTTCATGAGATCCTCGGGCACCGAATAATGGGTTCATAGTATTATGCCAGATACCCGCCGCTCTGTCAACCCCAAAATCCAATCATA
Source organism: Rhodobacterales bacterium (assembly GCA_965222665.1). Lineage (GTDB taxonomy): Bacteria > Pseudomonadota > Alphaproteobacteria > Rhodobacterales > CAZPXZ01 > CAZPXZ01. The sequence continues at coordinate 1,788,023 of CBDCUM010000011.1, read as the reverse complement.
ACTCTATCAATTCAAACGATAATTCAACCCACAAGCAGCTCTCGAAAAGAGAGCGATGTCCGGACGTCTGAATTCGGCGATTCTTGCGCTGGCATCCTCGTCGCTCGCCATCATCCTGGGCAGCATGGCCGCCTACGGCCTGTCGCGGTTCCGCTACCGGTTCGGGTTCATGCGCAATCCGGACATCCTGTTCTTCTTCCTCAGCCAGCTGATCCTTCCGCCGGTCGTTCTCGCGCTGCCCTTTCTTGTGCTCTACAAGGAACTCGCGCTCCTGGATACGCGGATCGGCCTCATTCTCCTGTACACCCTGACGCTTCTGCCGATCGTGATCTGGATCATGCGGGATCAGTTTTCCTCGATTCCGGTGGAACTGGAGGAAGCTGCGCTGGTGGACGGCCTGTCGATCTGGGGCGCATACCTCACCATCGTCGTGCCGATCGCGATGCCCGGCATGGTGGCGGCATTCATCCTGTCGCTGGTTCTGTCCTGGAACGAGTATTTCTTTGCGGCACTCCTGACGTCTACAGATGCGAAGACATTGCCGGTGATGGTGGCGAGCCAGACGGGAAGCCAGGGCATCAACTGGTGGTCCATGGCCGCGCTTTCCACGGCAGCCATTCTTCCCTTGATCATTATCGGCGTTGTGCTTGAGCGCTACATCATCAAGGGCATGGCCTCGGGTGCAGTGAAGTAGGGGTTGCAGCGACACTCACAAATGCGGCCCTATATACGCGATGCGCAATCGCCCTGACGGCCGAGGGACTGGCCATTCGAAATGAACGCGAAAGGCGGGCGTCGAAATCTTGCCGTGCCAATAGCATCAGACTTCCGGAACTCGCACAATTCTCGATGAACCCAACTCTTGAGTCTGTCCGAGTTTCGGATAGCCAGGAAACGAACTCAACGCACGGCGCAGCCTTGGTTTTTCTGAATTGAGACGGTTGGTGAGGTCACCGCATCTCCGGATTTCAGCTCGGATTAAATTTTCCAACATCAAGTACGGCAAGGAGTTACGCAGAGCAAGTATTGCTCGGCCGAGCAAGAAGTTGCCTACTTGTCGACCATATCTAGCAGCGCACGGTGTCAGGACATCTGAGCATACAAGCCCTGATCCCCCATCCGGGTCGGGAAACGTGAATCTCTGCTTGTCCCTCTTTCGGGTTTCAGATTCACTCGTGAACCATGCCCGGTCTCCAACGAAGAACCGTTCCCGAAGTTCCACCCCTGAGGCCGAAAGACCGCCGGAGCCGTCCATTTCCAGCATCAACCGATGCAATACTTCGAACAGGTTGCGAATCCTTCGACCTGCAGCAGGATGAAAGGGATGGGGTGCGAGTACATCATCGCAATGGCTGCCAATGTGAAGCCGGTCGAACGCATCCCTGCATGAAGCGAGAAGCTCTGGCCATGACGACGGCTCGGGCACCGCAGAGGCGATTGCATCGGCCAGCTCACTCAGGTCGATGAGGTTCCAAACCCGGATCTTCCGGATGGGGTCTTCCACCAGGCCCTGAACAATGGTCAGGGGATTTACCCCAAATCTGGAGGGCAAACCTTGAACAGCGCTGAAAGCGGCGGCCTGCTCCTGCATAACCGTCCGTCTGGCATCCTCTCCCAAGCCCAAGTCCGTAACATCGATGCCCTCAAACTGGAAGAGATCGTCATCAACTGGAATTCGCACGCTTTCTACGAATGGCCCTTGGTTGACCAGCCACTGGAACAGCAATCCTATCTTCTCCCGGGGCAATGTCCGACAGATGCCGGCAATGGATTGGTCCTTGTCCACCGCCGTATTCACCCGGGTTCTCGTACAGTATAGGACAGACCGAATAGACCGGTGTCGTTGGCGAAACTCGAGCAGCGACAAGATCGGGAGATGGGACGGTCTGGCCTTTGCGCATGCTTCCGCTAGCGCAAGTTCATTCACAAATGCGCGCATCCCTGCTCTATGTCCATCCGGCTAGAGCAGATAGGTCGCGTTCCGTCTGGTCAAAGAACCCCTCTGGCCAGTCGCTGATTGCTCCCGTGCGTTCCATGGAAACCGTAGTGATGCTACCGGCATCTCCACCAGTGCCAAAGAAATGAACCATCACATCGTCGGGCTCAATCACGCCATCACGAACGGCCAGTCGCACGCCGTTCAGCAAGTGGTCGCTATGGGTCTCTAGAATGATCCGCAATCCAGATGCTGCCATGCGAGAGAGTAGTCGTCCGACGCAAGATTGCGCCCGTGGATGAAGATGGGCCTCCGCACTGTCCACCATCACAATGGATCCAGTCCGGGAAGTCAACAGGGAAACTATCATGGGAAACGCATCGCTTAGGCCAAAGCCCACATTTGCCGGTTGTGACCACGGACTGGTCTTGCTCAAACTGAATGCCAAGCGTATGGGGGCATCCACCGCCAAGCGGTCGGCGTTGACGCGGGCACCGGGAAAGAGTTCTCCCATCCACGCATCTACCTGTGAGCGAACCGTTTCGCGATCGTCTTCAGGATGGCGTCTGGCCTGGATCACCTTTTCGTCTGCGCATTCCAGATACCAAAACGCGCTGAACTCGCCATTCACGCCCACGTCGCCCGCAAATGTGCGGGCAGATGTGGAACGTGGAACAGGCAGCATCTCAGGCTGTGACCCACGGGCTGCCCCGAGAAACTTCAAGCCCTGGACTGATTGGAGAAGAGCCGAATCGGCAAGCGCCGCTGGCAGCAGTCTCTTGCCGGAAAAGAGTGTCGATTCGTACTGGCCTTGAACATCGAAACTCTACAGTTGCATCAGGCTCCGAGCGCTCAATTCTCTCAGGTCGCTGAACTTCCAATTGCATGTCTCAGTGCCACCGGCCGCACCAAGCCGGATCCACGGTTCAACCGACTGATGGCAAAGGACGTCCCCGCCGCTTCCGAGAGAGAGTGTGTTGCCGTTCAGCGGCAAGAGGCCTTGATTCGGAGCCTGCTTGAGTCCCTGAGACAGCAGTAGAAGGAATTGGCCAACAGTGGACTTGCCTGCCGAGTTGTACCCTGTCAAGAGCGTCAGCGGTGCAAGCGGAAACTGGAGCGCTCTAAAGCACTTGAAGTTTTCGAGCAAAGGCGAACTCAGCTTCATCGAACGTACTCGAGACGGGGGAAGTTCGAGAGCTGGCCATCAATCATTTCAAAGCGCGTTCTCACCTGGCGCGTACTATTTGTTGACACCGTGATGGCATGTTCGAAGTCAACTGTGTCAAGAAGACTTACAATTAGCGAAGAAATCTCTGACCTGTGTTCGGAGATAACGGTCTCATGCAAAGTGGAAAGAGCGCAAGAAAGGACATCAAAGAGGGAAATGTTGATGACGGACAGTGGCATGATCCCGTGTATGAGGGACTTGCGGAACGCGTGCGCGCCAAAGAGATCCTCGTTGGCCTTCATCGAATGGAGAAACCGCATTGAGAGACGATGGCGAAAATCTTCATCCGACTCGTTTAGGCGTTCAATTGCGCGGCTCAGAAAGCCGTCCATGTCACCGTTGCCATACGCTTGCCAACCGAAGATATGAAATGCCGCAAAGCGGTTGATTGCTTCCCTGTCGCGCATGGTTTTGGAATTCAGACCGTGGCGCGTAGCTTCAAGGAATCGATCGTTGGTGGACATCTCATATAGCCACTTAGTGCCATGTCCGTTAAACATTGCATTCCGCATTTGCTGCCGAGTAAGAACGGAACCGCTGTTAACCCGTTCAAATATATCTAGCCGCGCCCTGGATGGGGCGTCCTTGTCCAGGATGAACAGCGTGAGCCGCATGCCCTCGACTCGTTCCTGAAGAGGGATCGGAATAGTTGAAAATGTCTTGCCATTCAAAGGGTGGGCTTTGCCGAGGCCTGTCAAAGTCAATTCGTCTGAGAAAAATCGAACAAATGTGGTCAGACGCTGGAGACCATCGACAACGATGATCCGTCCATCGTTTCCTTCCGCGACATACAGCACGGGAAGCGGAATTCGCATGATGCAGCTCTCGATGAGCTTGGACTGCTTCTTTGGACTCCATACGAAATCCCGTTGAAAATCTGGCGCCAAGAATAAGCGGTTGGCGTTAATTCGCCTGACAACCTCCGCAACGGTTCGTGTCTCAGGCCGAACCATAATGTCGTCAAGTGAATAGTCTGGAGAGTCCAAGTCTTCAATGGGGTCGCCAAGTCCCTCGATTTCCTCTTCGGCCAGTGGTGTAATTGAGCCGTCGAGCATAATATTAGCCAAGAAAAAATGTGAGCCCTTTGCCCGGCATCTGATAGGAGTTTCGAGCCGCAGACGGTTCGGACGCGATAGTACGGATATGTCGTGGAATTGTCTAGCCAGGAGGACGGGGGCACGCATCCCATGCAAGCGAAGAAGGACTCACTGGCCGACCACGGCTCCCCAGCAGGCTCGGCAAAGTGTATCAGGGTTCGTTGTACGGACCGCTTTGGCTTGGACGCCTGCGGCCGGATACCCGGCGGGCGGTGCGCTCTGCGCAGCCTAGTGCTCCGGCGTCACTGGATTGACGGATATAGCGACTTCAGCTTGATGCGAGCATCCTCTGTCTTGAACCGCCAGTCGACGGATGCGCTTTCCCGATTGCGCTTCGCCTGCCAGGCACCGGTTTCGCTGCAGAGTTGTTCGCGGTCGGGAATACGCCGCGCCAGGCACTGCCGGGCCAGGACGCCGATCTCGATCTCGGCGAGGTTCAGCCAGCTACCGTGCTTCGGCGTGTAGTGGATTTCCAGGCACTCCGCGATCCGCCTGGCCTCGGCCGGTTCGAACGCTTCGTAAAGCGATGCAAGGGAATGGATGTTCAGGTTGTCCATCACCAGAACGATTTTCTGTAAGCGTTCGTTCAGCAGGTGATGATTTCTATCATTCGTTGAGTCTGCGCTTCCAGTCTCTGCGTAGCGGCTGCAGCCAGATGTTTTTTTTAGTGAGGGCGCATTCATGTTTTGTGTCGTAGCGTCCGCGTCCGCTGGTGGTGCCGATACAGGTCCAGTTTGCGGCCTTGTAGATGGTGCCGGCAAAGCGCGGTGTTTCGACGAATGTTTCCATCAGGACGGGCTCGACATTATAGCGTTGGGTCCAGTCGCCGGGCAGTTGTCGGCGCAGCATCGACAGGATGTGGGATCCGAGGTTTGGGATGACGATCCAGGGCAGTAGAAGCAGGCGGGACTGATTGACCACGAGATGGAGATTGCGCGCCCGGGTCTCCGGGCTCCATCCGATGGCGTGGTCTCGCGGCGCGGTCTTCCAGGCTGCTGCTGCCATGCCGATCATGGCGAGCGAGGCGCCGTGGCGGTCGACCACGGTATAGCGCATCTGGGCACCGGCCATCGGCTTGTATCCGAGATAATGGTAGCGGGCGATAAACTGCTTCCACAGTAGGGCGTTGTGGCTGGTCCGGTCGAGGACGGGGACGAGGCTGAGCGGCCGCACCGCCTCGATGGTCGCGGGCGGCGGCGGCAGCGGTGGTTCGCTCTCCGGCCCGAAGACGACCGGTCTGGGCGCATGGCGCGGGCGTCGTGGTGGCGGCAGGACGATCAGCCCGTCGCGATGCATCGCCAGCAGCGCGCAACGCGCCATCATGTCCCGCAACCCGCCGTCGGGCTTGACCCAGCCGACCCGGCGGCAGAACGCCCGCGACAGGTGAGCTCGGGTCAGCTTCGGATCCTCGGCAATCAGATCCCGGATCAGCGCGATCTCGACCTCGGTGAAGTCGCGCCCCGCATAGCGGCATGTCGGTGCCGCGCTCACGCGCGAAACTCTGCCCGGCGCGCCTCGTTCATCGTCCAGGGCAGCCACGGGCCGAGATCTTCCGGCGGGCGGCCACCATTGGCGGCACAGGCAGACAGCCACGCCTCAAGCCACGGCAAAACCGCAACGTCGTTGACCTCAAGCGTGCGGACCACCGTAAGCATCGTCGCCATGCCCTCTGCGCCGGCCTTGCTGTCCGAGCCCAGCGACAGCTTCCGGCGGATGACCTCAAGGCGGAAGCGGCGTTCAGCGAGATTGTTGTCGAGCGGAACCCGGGGATCGTCGAGGAACCGGGACAGCCCCCGGCGATGACGCAGCAGAGACTGCAACACCTTCCCCTGCGGCGACGCATCATCAACGGTGGCAAGCTCCCGTTCCGCCTCCATGAAGACCTCCCCGAGGACGCGGGACAGACGGAAGTGCATCCTCAGATACCTCCTGTCAGGCGGCCTGCCGGGATCGTGAAATCGCAAGCGCTGCGCGTTCAACCTGTACAGGCGCCGGATCCGGGCCAGCCATTGGTCCTTCCAGTCATCAAGGTCGCCACGCGCCGCCGCCGCCTTGATGAAATCCCTCCTGACATGGGCCCAGCAGAATGCCAGGACCAGCTGGCCCGCCGCCAGGCGGGCCAGCTTCTTGTAGGCGCTATAGCGATCGCATACCAGGATCACGCCCTTGCGCAGCCCTCCGAGCAAGGTCGCGGCCGCCGCCGCGCTGCGCGATGCATCGACATGCAGATACACTGCATCCACGCTGGTCGCGATCCATAGCCAGGCGCGGCTGGACGAGCCCGTCGCGGCGAACTCCCGGACCCGCCAGCCGGTCTCGTCGGCGTGGACCACCGGCGCCTGTTGGAGATGCTCAAGGATCGCCGCCGACAGCGGCGTAAACAACACCGCCATCCGACCCAGCCCGTCCGAAAGCGTTCCCGGTGAGATCGACAGGCCTTGCGCCTCAAACCACGCCGCGACCCGCCGCAAGGGACGGTTGGCGACGCAAAGCTCGAACAGCAGCCGCGTCCAGACACTGATACCGAACGCGGTTCCCGGAAACAGGCGCGGCACGGGTGGGGCCGACACCTCTTCAGGCGTGTCAGAACACTGGCAGGTCTTGCGCCAGCGGGTCCGGTCGATGACCCGCACATGAGCCTTGACTGCGACTTCGATCAAGTCCGATGTGTGCGATCCGTTGGCCACCCGGGGCGCGCCGCAGCACGGACAGTCCAACGCCTCGGGCGGCGGGTCGTGAACCTCTTTCTTGCGGGCCAGTTCGGGCCGCGGTGTGCGCCCGTGGGTCTCGCCGCCAAGCCGTGGGCCGCGCTTGCCGCCGGTCTTCCCCTTGTGCTCCGGCCTCGTCTTGCGGCCCTGTTCGCTCTTGCGACCGAACTGCGCGCGCGACAGGGTCTCAATCTGCGAGCGCAGGTCGTCACGCTCGCTCTCGACCTCCTGCAGCTGCTTGCGCAGGGCTTCGCTCCCGGTCTGCAGCCGGCCGTTCTCGATCCGCAGGGACGCGATCGTGCTGCGCTTGCGCGTGTCAACGCCGATGTCGGCAAGAAGGGTCTCAAGACGAACGACCTCCGAGCGCAGATGCAACGCATCCCCGGACACACCGCGCAAGTCCTTCGCTTCCGCCCGCACCGCCTCGAGCGCGTTCCGGGCCCGACCCCACTGCGCTTTCCAGTACTGCGCCTCGCAGTGCGCCTGAACCTTCTCCCGTTGGAGCCGTTCGGTACGCCCGTCCGCAGTATCCGCGCGGCGCTTCTCTTCCTCGTGAAGCCGCCGCCAAGCCTCCGGAGCGCCAGACGGACAAGCAACCGCAGAGTCGTCCGCGACCAGATCCAAAACCGGGCCCGCCGCCATCATCAAATACAATCTTTCCTCAACATGCCTCCCGTGTTAGCGCATGATGAGCAAAGTTGCCAGCCCTTAACGAATCACGCGAAAAGAAAAACCAGCCGTCACGTGCTGAACGAACACTTACGATTTTCTTGCCGGGGAAGATCTCGTCCACCAGTTCGCGGATCAGATGCGCCCAGTCGTGCCGTGTTCGGCGGTCGGTCACTTTCACCCATCGCCAGCCGAGCAACGGAGCAAACACTATGAACAGGTTGGCGACGCCGTTTCGCTCGTACTCGAAGTCGACAATCGCGGGCTGACCGGGCCGGACCGGGCGCGGTGTCCGGGTTTCCTTCGTCTGCTGCTTCGAGGTCTCGTCCATGCACACCAGCACGGTGTCTTCGTCGAACTCCCGGTGATAGACTTCCAGCACATCCTCCATTGCGCAGACAAATTCCGCGCTGGCCTTCGGTGGAATGCACCAGCATTGCTTGCGCCACGGCTTCAAATCGTTTTTTTTTAGCGCCTTGCGAACTGTCTCTTTGTGAATGCTGTCAACGATTTCCAACTCCACGAGCTTGTCGCCGAGCAGCCGCAGCGTCCAGCGCGCATGGCCCTCCGGCGGTGCCGAGCAGGCCAGCGCAACCAGCTTCGCCTCCCCCGCACCGTCCAGCTTCCGCGGCTTGCGATTGACTTGCTTGCGACGCTCAACCGCCGCCTCAAGGCCCTCCTCCACGCAGCGCTTGCGCACCCGTTCCACGGTGGAGGCGCCAACCCCCAGAACCGACGCAATATCCGCGTCGGTGCGTCCGCCATCCTCCCGATCCTCGTCTGCCAACAGCAGGATGTGCGCGTGCTTCCGGCGATACGCAGCCGCTTTCCCGTTCACAATCCCGGACAACTCCGCTCGCTCCTCCGCGCTCAGCCGCACCCGATATTGCTTCCTGCCTTTCCTTTCCATGGCCTGCCTCCGTCTGCTCGTTCGGCCAGACTGTCCCGCCACGCTCCCGCGCCACGCAGATACGCCCCGCAATGGAAGACCGAAGCTCGCGCCGGACGCCCGGCTCACTTGTTGTTTGTTTGCGAAGACATACTATATCTGGACGATAATGCAAGCCTCTCCCAAAGGAAGCGAAGGGAAGAGAAACCCGCTAAATCAACAGCGACGCGACACTAGTGGGGATCGGTGGGCGCCAATTCATCGGCAATGTCTATGATCCGTTCGTAGAGGCGCCGGAATAGCGGATGCTGTTTGCGGTACGCCTCATTTGGCTCGGGGACCACCGTTCGTTCCACGGGACTCCACTATCCGATGCTGCTGGGGCTGGCCGCGCCAATGGCCGATGCCGCCAGGAACGCACGGCCATAGTGCGCTTCCAGAGACTCTCTGCAAAGAAAGAGAAGGCGGTCATGAAACGCTGCCCCGGGCCGGAGGATCTCGCAACTCTGGGAGGCGGCGATACCTTCGATGAACGCGGCCGCCTGCGCCAATGTCGACGGTGCGCCCAACACGAGCGGGTGCGTCACCACCCGCATGAACCAGGTTGCGCAGAAGATCGGCGGCGCCCACCGGTCCGTTCCTTCGGCAAGGGCGGCGAGACGCGCGACCGAGCGGACCGGTCTCGCCCCGGTTGTCGTAGATCAGGATGTTCGTGTCGATAGCGATCAGCGTGAGATCGCCATCCGCAAGCGGCTACTGCCCGCCACGCGCATGCGGATGATATGATGATGAAAATAATGCGAAAATTCCCGTTTCCGATGTCAGTCCTGGAGATGCATTTTCGACGCGACGCGCTTGAGCGGCCTCTGATTTCAGGTCAGTCGCTTCCGGAACACCTACGGTCTACTCGAAGGGTTCCAGTCGTGAGAAACACGATTGCTGGAGGGCGGGAAGTTGGCCGAACGCCAGTATCGCACCCGTTGGAAGCGCGTCGTCGACCGTCTGTCAGTCGAGGGAAAGGACGCGATCTCTCGGGATCAGGATCTACCGGGCGAATTGGTGAAGTATCGGCACGATCAACCGCTTCTTCCCGCCCCGCCAGTATCATTCTTGTTGCAGCGGCGACGCGAGAGCGAACGGTATCGGTCAGACTCTTCCCGGGGAGCAGGTCGGAGGGATGCCCGCCAGCGCATAAACAGGCGCGCACGGTGGTCGAAGCGCGCGGGTCGACACGCAGGTCGCTTCCGACAAGCGCATAGAAACGGTTGAGTGCCGCGTTCGCCGCGCGGAGATCGTGGTCTACAACCAGGAGGGCATGAGCCAGGGCATAGCCCCCGATGACGCCGGTCTCGGCCGGTCCTCCCCGCCACCGCTGCGCGGTGCCTGCCAGCTTTCGGCCCCGATGTATGAGGTTAAAGCGGCCGTCGCAGAAAGCGCCAGGCACCTCACCGAAGTCGGTTTCGATGCCGAGGCCACCCAAGGCAGCTCGGAGCGGTTGGCACAGCGCCCGGTAAAGCGCCTCGAATGAGAATACCAGTGCGTCTCCTCTGGGGAGCACCAGCGAAAGGTGGAGTATTCCTTCGCCATGCGGCACCGCACCGCCGCCGCTGTCGCGCACCAGCACCGGCCAGCCCTCCTGCGAGAGCCTCAGAGAGGCCGCCTCGAACCGTTTGAGGCGGCTCTCCCGCCGGCTTACCACCAGGGCACGCTGGTTCTGCCAAAGGCGGAAGGTAGGCAGTGAGTCGGCTCGCGCCATTGCCTCGCCTAGCGCCACGTCGCGCGCTAGCCGGGCCTCGGGATCGCCGCCAGCGCGGTCATCCCAGAAATGCCAGCGGGGGAAAGCGGAGAAGACCCTGTCTCCGTCCGCCGCAACCGGTTGGGCCGACAACCTCGCCGCCGCCCCATCCATGTCAGCCGATCTGGGCGATGACCGTTCCCGGCCTCACCACCGTATCCGGTGGAGCGAGGATGCGCAGCACGCCGGCTGCCGGCGAAACGATTTCGAACTGCGTCTTCTCGACCATGATCTCGGCTAGCGGCACCCCCGCCCTGACCGTCGCGCGATCCCGGTAGTACCAGTTGACGATCACCGCCTCCGGCGTCTTCGTCGTGTCCCACATGTCCTTGGGGATACGCACCTCCGTCATAGCTGGTCCACCCTAGATGAGGGTCGCTTGGACTGCGACAGCGATCTTGTCGGCGTTCGGCAGCGCGAACTGCTCCATCGGGCGGCTGTACGGCACTTGGATGTCTGGATATGCCACCCGCTTTGGCGTCGATTTCAATATGCCGACGTCGCGTTCGACTACCGAGGTGATGACCTCGGCGGTGAGGCCATAGCTCGTGTAGTCCTCATCTGCGACGACGAGACGGCCGGTCTTCTTGACCGAGTTGAACACCGTGTCGCGATCGAGCGGGACCAGGGTGCGCAGGTCGATGACCTCGGCGTTTACGCCGTTTGCCTCAAGCGCCTGCGCTGCTTCCAGGGCGCGATGCACCATCAAGCCAATGGAGACGATGGTCACATCCTTACCCTCGCGCCGTATCGCCGCTTCGCCGAACGGAAGCTCGTAGGGCTCCTCGGGTACCTCGGTCGCTGCGCCCGCGACCGACGCCATCCAGCCGAGCCCCTGCATGCCCTTGTGGAACATGTAGAAAACCGGGTTGTCGTCGCGGATCGCGGCAGTCATCAGCCCCTTGGCATCATATGCGGTGGACGGGACGACGACCTTGAGCCCGGGCATGTGGGCAAAGGTGGCATAAAGCGTCTGCGAATGCTGGCCGGCGTCGGAATAGCCACCGCCGACGGCAGTGGTGATGACCAATGGCATGCGAAACGCGCCGCCCGAGAAATAGATGTTCTTGGCGGCCATGTTGTAAATGGGGTCCATGCAGACTCCGAAGAAATCGACAAACATCAGCTCTGCGATCGGCCGCATGCCGGACATGGCTGCGCCCACCGCCGCGCCCAGGAACCCGGTCTCGGAGATCGGCGTATCGATAACGCGCTGGGCCCCGAACTCGTCGTAGAGCCCGGCCGTCGAGCCAAAGATACCGCCATAGACACCGACATCCTCCCCCATCACGAAGACATTGGGATCGATGCGCATTTCCTGCGCGATGGCTTCAGACATGGCTCGTGAAATGGTGAGCGTACGCTCTGAACTGGACATGATCTATTTCCTCCCTCTATCCCCGTCCTGCCCAAGTGGCGGCTGGCGGGCCGCGATTTCCGCGACACGCTTGTCGGGGCAATTTGTGCCGTATCTGTTCGTTTGGCCCGATATTCGCGTCGTCAGCGCTCCGTGATCGCGCGCGGGACGCCAGGCCAACTAGACGAACACTTTTTCGAGCGCTTCCTCGGGTTCCGGGTAAGGACTGTTGCGGGCAAACTCGATTGCCGCGTCGACTTCCTTGCGCGCCTTGTCCGCGAGACCGTCGGCATCCTGCTCGCCGATGCCGCCGTCGCCCGTGATGTAGGCGCGGAAAATTTCGATCGGATCCTTGCCCTTGAGTTCTTCGACTTCGCCTGCCGGGCGGTAGGCCTCGGCGTCGCCCTGGAAATGGCCGTAATAGCGATAGGTCTCGATCTCAATCAGCATCGGTCCTTCGCCGGCCCGGGCCCGCGCAATTCCCTCCCCGGCCGCCTGAAACACCGCCAAGGTGTCGTTGTTCTCGATATATTCGCCGGGGATGCCGTAGGCGGCGGCCCTGTCGCTGTTGCGCTTGATCGCAGTAGATGCGTCCTTGGTCACCGAGATGGCGTAACCGTTGTCCTCGACCACGAAAAGCACTGGCAGCTTCCAAACAGCGGCGAGGTTGATCGCTTCGTGAAACGCTCCCTGGTTCGTCACCCCTTCGCCCATATACGATACCGCGACACCGTCGGTGCCCTGCATCTTTCTTGCCATGGCGGCGCCGACGGCGACACCGGCGCTTTCGCCGATGATGCCGCTGCAACCGAAATTAACCGCCGGATCGAACAAGTGCATGTGGCCGCCGCGGCCACCGGACAAGCCGTCCTTCTTGCCGAAAATTTCCGCGGTCATGCGGTTGAGGTCGACGCCTTTGGCGATGGCGACATGGTGCGGCCGATGGGTGGCGGTGACCGAATCGTCCGGCCGCAGATGTGCGCACACACCCACGGCGCAGGGCTCCTGGCCCGCCGACAGATGCATCTCGCCAGGCACGGTGCCGGCGCCGATGTCAAACGCGGGAGTCTTCCCCTCCATATAGATCGCCGCCATGGAATCCTCGTAATAGCGTGCCTTGACCATGTTCTCGTACATCATCCGGAGCTGGTCCTCGGTCGCCACGATATTGGATTGCTTCATGAGTTCCTCCTTGGCCCGGGGACCGGTCGGGCAAAACGTCCCGTCACGAACCCCCCCGTGTGTATTCCTGGCCTGTGTATTCTTGGCCTACATGTCGCCACAATGCCGCAGTCTAACTTAGGTCGTTCCCGCGGACAACGAAGAGCGGCGGAGGCGATGTCGGGCAAGCAACGCCATGTCCGCATGCGAGCGCGCTTCCCGGATCAGCAGCTGGAAGAGAGCACAACCCGGCTGCCCACATCGCCGCCACTCACATCGCCACGCCACTCGTTGAGCTTCGGCAAGCGCCGCCGGCCCGCGACGTTGCCGTTGCGCATGGCGATGGCCATCGCCTTCTATCGTCCGACCGGCACACCGAGCCGCTTGTCGCCCGTCTCGCCGGTGTAGAGCAGCTTCCGCTGGAGCACCGCCTAGTGGTGCGTCAGGACCGGGATGACGACGGCGGGACACGCCTGATCCTTCCCCGTCGAATTGGTCGATGTAGAGGTCCAAGACGACGAGGACCAGTGATAGCAACGCGACTTTGCCTACCGTCGGCGATGTCGAGTAGCTGATGACCATGGACTGGCGAAAGTACGGAAGCGTCTTGGAAATATCTCGCCAGAAGGACGGGGGCGCACATCCCAAGTACGCGGACAAGAATCCGCCAGCCGGCCATGGCTCTCCGGCCGTGTCGGCAGAGCGTATCAAGGTTCGTTGTACGGTTCGCGTTAGCGTTGACCGCTGCGACCGGATATCCGGCGGGCGGTTCGTCCTCCGCCGCCTAGCACGTTTCTGCGGGCGCCAATTCCGCGGCAATATCCTTGGTCTGTTCGTAGAGGCGCCGGAATAGCGGATACTGTTTGCGGTACGCCTCGGTTGGCTCGGGATCCACCGTTCGCTCCACCGGATTCCACTGTTCGATGCCGTCGGGGCTGACCGCGCCAATGGCCAACGCCGCCAGGAACGCATTACCGTAGCTCGCGCCGAGCGTTTTCTCGCAAAGGATCTGGGGCAGCCCGGAGATATCTGAAGTCGCCTGAATCCATACCCGGTTCTTGGTTCCGCCCCCAACCGCCAGAACGCGGCCGGGCCGCTGGCCGAGTTTCTTGTACGTCTCGATGACGTGTCCAGTACCGTAGGCGATGCCCTCGATCAGGGCCCGGAACAGGTCCCCCCTTCCATGCGTCAGGTTGAGCCCGAACCAGGCTCCCTTGGCATCCGGATCATGGATGGGGGTCCGTTCCCCGGAGAAGTAGGGAAGGAAGAGAAGCCCGTTCGCCCCGGGAGGGGATGATTCCGCCTCGGCGGCAAGTAGCGGGAATGCCTCGCTTCGTGGTACTTCGCGGGCAAATTGATCCCGGAACCAGTGCGTCAGCGTGCCGCTGGTGGCGAGCCCCGCCATGGAGGCGTGCTGGCCCGGATACAGCCATGGGGCATACCAGAGTCTGTGATCGAGGATCGGTCCTTCGGTCAGCGCAATGATGAAGATCGTCGACCCGTACATCATCATCATGTCGCCGGGCGCGGCGACGCCGACGCTGCAGGCTTCCGCGGCCGCGTCTACCGTGCCCGCGATAACGGGTGTGCCCTGTGCCAGCCCGGTTTCCGCCGCTGCGTCCGGGGTGATCCGCCCGGCGATTTCGGTCGTCCAGAGCAGCCTTGGCAACTTGTCGAGGGGCACGATGCCAGGGCAGAGGTCGTCACTCCACTGCAGGCGATGGATGTCGTAGAGGGGAGCAAACCCGGAACCCGTGTAATGATCGATGACAACTTTGCCGGTCAGTTTCATGACCAGGTAGCTTGTCGATGTCAGGATATGGGCGCTGCGCGCGAAGAGATCCGGATGCGTGCGCCTGAGCCACAGGATCTTTGGCCCGACGGATTGTGAGGTGAGTGCGTTGCCGCAACGCTCGAGGATCGCGCTTTTGCCGATCTCCTCCGTCAGTTTCTCAACTTCCCGCGTTGCTCTGTTGTCAATGCCGTAGAGCACGGCGTTCATGAGAGGATGGCCATCGGCATCCACGGGCAGCATGCAGGGGCCAATGGCGCTCACGCCAACCGCATCAATGTCGGAGGGCCGGATGCCGCTCTCTCCAACGAGGCTCCGCGAGAGAGTCCGGAAGTCGCCCCACCAGTCCTCCTCGGCCCGGTGCTCGGCCCATCCCGCTCTTGGGACGATCATCTCGTGGGGCGCTGCGGCGGAAGCGGCCACGCGCCCGGCGCGATCCACCAGAACGCCCTTGCTTTCGAAGGTGCCGATGTCGATCCCGAGGGTGTAGGTCATCCGTTGCCTGAGTCGCGATCCAGAGCCAGATCCGGTCCCATGCATGGCAGGGCGGCCAGGAGCAGTCGCGCCAATCCCTCGAGATCGGCGGGATCACAGACTTCGAGGCCGGAATGGGAGTACCGCATCGGAAAACCCAGGTCGAGGCTGGCAACGCCTTCCCCGACAAGCTGCACGTAGCTGAGGTCGGTCAGCACGCCCGTCTGGGCGCTACGTTGCAGCGTCAGCCCCAATTCCCGGGCCACACGCTCGAAGAGGCGCACTAGCGCAGGGTGGGGAATTACGCCGTTCAGCGTGCCGCGCCCGTGGAACGAGTAAAGGCTCATTCCGGGGCCGCTTCCCAGTTCCATTTCCCCTCTGTCCGCCATGCCGGGCGCATCGCTTGCGTTCATGAGGTCCACCTGAAGCGCAATTTCCGGTCGCAGCGCCTGTGCTGCAACCACGGCACCCCGGAGGTTGAACTCCTCCTGCACAGAGAACACCACATGGACCGGCGGGCCGCACTTCCTGCCTTCCGCAAGCGCCCGGGCAACTTCGATGAGCACCGCGCAGCCGGCGCGGTCGTCGACGCTGGTTCCCGCGACGCGGCCCCCAGCCAACTCCAGCACGCGGGATAGATAGGTCGCAGGTGTTCCGATCCGGATGCCCGCCGCCTCGACCGCTTCCCTTGAATCGTGCCCCGTGTCGATGAAGAGCTCGTGGACGCGCGGCACGCTGTATTTTTCCTCCGGCAGCGTCGCATGATGGCTCTTGCAGGCGATGACCCCGGGAACGTCGGGGGCGCCTTCGACCGCGAACAGAACCGCTTGCGCGAGAAGCGCCCGTTCCGGCACGCCCCCCAGCCGCTCGATGCGGATGAAACCGTCGTCCTCGATCTTGCGGACTACGAACCCGAGCTGGTCCATATGAGTGAACAGCATCACCGCTGGACCCTCACCAGGGAAGGATGCGATGAGGTTGCCGAGCCGGTCGGACCGGCTTTCGACGCCCGCATCCCCGAGCTTTCGCGCGATCGCCTTCCGAACGCGGTCCTCGTGCCCGCTGAGCCCTGGAATCCGCATCAGCTCGGTGAGATCGTTCTTCAGCCTCCCGCGCATCAGCAGACTTCACGGGCCTCCCGCGCCCGAGCCATGAAGTCGGCAGCCCGCTCTGGATCCACTGCCTTCCAGGTGTCGCCATCGATCTTGATAGAGGATCCGACGATGCAGCCGTCCGCCACCCGCATCACCTCTGCGACGGTCGCGTGCTTCACCCCCGTGTTGGCCAGCACGGGCATTTCCGGGAGTACTGACTTCACCGCTTCCAGGTCGCGTAGCGGGGCGGCTTCGCCCGTAATCGGGCCGGATACCAGAATCGAGTCCGGGATGGAGGAGAAGACAGCGGACCTGGCTCGGTCAGGCAGGGAGCGGCGGTCCAGGCTGTCCGCGAATTCCGCCGAGATGTTGTAGAGGAGAGCGAGATCGTGTCGGCCGAGGCGGTCCCGGTATCGCATTGCGCGGCCCGCGTCGGGGACCCAGAGTCCCATGTCAGACGCATGGGCGCCGGTAAAGATCTCGCGAACGAAATCCGCGCCAGTCGCCGCGGCCAGCGCGATGCTCGCCATGGGGTCCCAAAGGACATTCACGCCGAACGGCACCCGGATCTCGTCCCGCAGACGGCCAATTGCATACGCCATGGTGGCGGTCGAGGCAGCGTCGACCTGAAGCTCATACGGGCGGTCGTTCTCGTTTCCGAACATGACTGCGTCGAATCCGGCGGCCTGCAGGGCCTCCAGATCCGCTCTCGCACTCTCGACCAGGCCCGGTAGCCCGGCTTCGCGGTCGTGAAGGGGAGTTCCCGGCAGGGCGCCGAAATGCACCATGCCGATCACGGGCTTTGTCTTTCCGAATATGCGCTGGAACCGGTTCAAGATTCGTTGGCCTCCCGCCTGTCCGTCGGTCGTGCCTGGCCTCGGGCTGCGGCGCGAAACGCCCATGGTAGCATGCGCGCGCGCAGGACCGCAGTACGATGGGAGGATCGGGAATGGAACTGGCAATTCGGCGCTGGTCGCGGAGAGGCGGGCGGGAGCTCGCCTTTACGGAACTCGGGTTCGGAACGGCGCCGCTTGGCAATCTCTATCGGGCGATTGCCGATGAAGAGGCCGACGCCCTGCTGAATCGGGCATGGGATTCTGGGGTCCGGTATTTCGACACTGCGCCGCTCTACGGGTACGGCCTGGCGGAAACCCGGCTGAACCGCCTCCTCCGTGGCAAGCCCCGCGACTCGTACGTGCTTTCGTCCAAGATCGGACGGCTGCTTCGCGCCGTTCCGCCCGAAGAGCGGGAAGGCGAGGGCAAGTGGTTCGAAACGCCTTCCAGGAAGGAAATCTACGACTACGGCTATGACGGCGTCATGCGATCGGTCGAGTTCTCCCTGGAGCGGCTTGGCACAGATCGGATTGACATTCTGTACGCCCATGACCTCGACCTCACCAACCACGGCACCCAGGAAGCGGTGGATGCCCGGCTGGCGGAGTTGATGGAAGGCGGCTACCGGGCCCTGTTGCGGCTGCGCGACGAGGGCGTGATCGCGGCATTTGGAGCGGGCGTCAACGAGTGGGAGCCGGCCCAGTGGCTTGCGGAGAGGGGCGATTTCGACATTTTCCTGCTGGCCGGACGCTATACGCTGCTCGAGCAGGAGTCCCTTGAGACGTTCTTGCCGCTTGTTGAGTCTCGGGGGATGGGGATCGTGATCGGTGGTCCCTACAACTCGGGAATCCTCGCGACGGGCCCGCGCGAGGGCGCCTGGTACAACTACTTCCCGGCTCCGGCAGAAATCCTGGAACGCGTACGCAGAATACTGGTCGTCTGCGACGCCCATGGCGTCCGCATGGTCGACGCAGCCTTCCGGTTCCCCCTGTGCCATCCCAGTGTTGTGTCCGTGATTCCGGGCGGGCAGGCCGTCGCGGAAATGGATTCGAACCGCCGCGCCGCCGCAGCGGCAATTCCGGAGGCACTTTGGCGCGATCTCAAGGACGCGGGATTGATGCGCGCCGATGCCCGGACAGGTGGCGGGACCGGGTGACGCCCGGGATCTACGCCCACTGCCCATCTTGGAACCTCACTTTCGGGAATTGCTGCGGGTCCTCCAGGCGGCGCCGGGCAACGGGCTCTCCTGCCGCGTCTCATGTTCACACTGCGGTTGACCAAGCCGAATGAATCGGATAGACATTGGATCATGACGCTTGTCCGTATTCAGTCCGTTCGCAGTCCATTTGACGACCGGAAGCTCGCGTTGGCGGCCATCGGGGCATTGAGCCGAGCCGACGCGATGGGTTTGCTCTCCCGACCAATCACGTGCCTGGATGATTCCGCAATCCAAGGTCTCACGACGGGCATGGCTGAGGCCGGCATCGGTCTGACGTACGTCGCCGAACTGCACCGGCTGCCGTGCTCCGATCCGGCCCGCCTTTCCTCTCTGCTGGAGAAGATCAATGAAGCCCTCGACCAGTCGCCTGCTCCCGCGCACGAGTGGCGCACCTTGTTGGGCGTCCTGGGATCGGAGTTGCTAGCCCGCCTTCTCGGCGTCTCTCAATCCAGTGCGCGACGCTACTCGTCGCGCAGTCGCTCTACGCCGGACGCGATCGCCGCCCGGCTTCATTTCCTGTCCTTCCTCGTCGGTGACCTTGCTGGCGCATACAACGACATCGGCGTCAGGCGCTGGTTTGATCGTCGACGCAAACGCCTGAACGGCAAGACTCCTGCTCAGGCGCTTGGCGACAAGTGGTCACCGGAGGACGACGCGCCGTGTCGGGTGCGTGAACTCGCCCGCGCTCTCGTATCCTCCCTGGTGACATGATCGCATTTTGCCACGCCGATCCGCGCTTTCCCTTTCTGCGAGAAGATTCCCTCCAATCCGCCGGTCGTTGGAATGCACAGGGCGAGTTGACACACTACCTCTGTGATACTCCCGACGGTGCTTGGGCCGAGTTCCTTCGTCATGAGGAAATCGACGATCCACAAGATATTCACACGATCCGTCGTGCAATGTGGGCCGTCGACATCGGAGAACCGCCGGCAATTCAAGCTGCCGGTCCTGACCGAGTTCTCAGCGGCGGTCCCGAGACTTGGCCAGCCTGCCAAGAACTCGCGCAACAGTATCGGGCCTTCACAAACGGGATAACTGCACCCTCGGCAGCGCTGAAGCCGTGCGGTGCCCGCGGCTGGCGCGTGGAAGGAGGCCTGCAACCCGGACCGGACCGCGACGGCAAGGTATTTGCACTTTTTGGACCATGGCCGGACCTCGTCGGCTGGGCCGCAACCGTTGACGGACGCCCTAGCGAAGAGTTGCTCCAACGTGTCCGACATTACTGAGGGTACTCGTTCCATTCCTTGTCCGAACGCCGACATCCAGCAATTCTTTAGCCCGAGTTTACCGGTGCGCCGTGGAAAGGCGCGTCTTCCTTGTGGGTGCGAAACCCACGCAACAGTTTTCGTTTCGGTTGGTAGCAACCGGGGCGGTGCATGGAGGTAACGACATGTACTGAAGCACTCCGGTGTCAAAGGGCTGCGTTGAGCAGCTCAGCGAGCAGGCAGGCTGGAACTTGAGTGAACGCTGCGCAGGCCTCGAAACGGTCAATGCGGGAGCCGACCCTCCCGGTAATAGGGGAAGGCCGATGGCGGCACGGGAAGGTAAGCGAACGATGCACCGTGCTGTTCCCGCCGGGGTATTGGCGCCGGCATGCCTGCAAGATGGAAGACGTAGCAACACGGGAATCCCCGTCGGTGATGTGCACGCATCAACCAGGCCTCCGCGAGGAGCAGACTGGGCCGGCGGGGTTGCGGAGGGGTTTGTAGTACTGGAGACGCCGGGTAAC
Source organism: Rhodobacterales bacterium (assembly GCA_965222665.1). Classification (GTDB taxonomy): domain Bacteria; phylum Pseudomonadota; class Alphaproteobacteria; order Rhodobacterales; family CAZPXZ01; genus CAZPXZ01. Next base: position 1,768,041 of record CBDCUM010000011.1, on the reverse strand, counting down.
GCCGGTCGAGGAAAGGGACCCCAGGTGGAGAGGGATGTTGAAAGGCGACGGGCACCGGGAGTGGCTTTGCCTATGACCCCGGCTAGTGTCGATGAGTCTGGACGCATCACATGCTGAAGTGAAGGGCGGTTTCCGGACGGCGGGTGTCTGTCGTCCGGAACCGGTCCATCGAGGCGTCAACAGGCTCGATGGCCGGCGAGGCCGCCGCGGTAGCGAGGCCGGGAGCCGTGCAGCTCTCTGCGGTCGCCCCTTGAGCGGCCACACGCCCCGCTACCGTCGGCCCTACGCTGCCTGTGTGCGAGGTGCATGATCCCAGTGGAGAGCCCGGTGCGGGAAAACTGCACGCCGGGTTCGGTGAGCGGGGGACTGGAAACGCGGCCATGGGAGCCGGATTGAGGCCCGGAGCGAAAGCGACGGCACGACCACCGGACCCTAACGCTGGCGCGCCAGCCCCCGACTCTACAGTTCAGACCGGATTGAAGGGGTGGCACTCGGCAGGCATCGGCGGTTTGTTGTCGTATCATTTTGTAATGAATGAGTTTTTTCGAACGTGCGAAGAGCGGCCGTGCCGCGTGCACGGACGAGCGGGTGTATGACCTAAGCGGTGCGGAATCGCTCGAGGTTCAGGCTGTCATAGAGGGCTTTTCGGTTTCTGACATTTGTGACAGAGTGATTTCAATCGCGGGAGTCTTGCGCTTGCGAAGGGTGGTTTGCAGGACGCCGACCTCTCGAATGTTGGCGAGGGTGTCGAGCAGGCCGTTGCCGGAGAGGTCGAAGCCGCGGTGTCGGGTTTCGCGTTGCAGAAGGGAGCACAGCATCAGGGCCAGCACGCAGCAGCATACGTGGACCCGGATTTTCTGATCGGTCCAGTGGTATTGCGGTCGGATGGCGATATGGCTGGTGTCCTTCATGTTCCGGAAGGCGTTTTCGACGTGGTGCTGTGCCCGGTAGCCACGGACGATTTCCAGGTCGTTCCAGTGGTGGTTGTCGGTGAAGATCAGGGTCTTGCCGAGCAGCGTGTCCTGCAGCTTCTTCCAGGCTTTCCGGTCGAAGCGGAATGTCAGTCCTGGAGCCGGGTCGCCGGGTTCGAGCTGAACCCGGAACAAGTCGGCCATGTGCCGGGCACCGAGCCATCCTTCGATCTTCTTCCGCGTGCCTTCGAGGGTTGGCGGCCGTCCCTTGCGGATGGTGCCCTTGCGCCACTGCTGGAGTCGCCGCTGCAGTTCGCGCAGGCACTGGCGACGCTTGGCGATCTCCCGTAGCAGAGTGGCGGTCTGGGCATCGAACAGGTTCTGGTTCCATGTGAACAGAACGGTATGCTCGGCACCGTAGACGGTGCGCAAGGTCCGCCAGACCTTCACGCCTTCGATCCCGTCGAGCGGTTGCAGGCGGCGGTTCGGGGTGGCCAGCAACTCGGGGTGCTGCGTGGGCACGAGTGAGCCGACGAAGTGGTAGGGGCTCCCCTCGAGTGCGACGAGATTGGCGGCCGAGTTGTTCCCCTTGTCCAGAACCAGTGTGATGTCCTCTCTGCGCAGGGCGAACAACTCTCGCCAGCGCGCCGCGCTCGGGTCCGGCGAACCGGGGATCGAGGAAGGTAGCCGACTCAGGATTCGACAGGAGGAAGCGGAGCGGGCCCTGGAGTTTCAGACTTCCGGAACTCACACAATCTTAGATGCACCCTTCATTGGAGTCCGTCCGAGTTTCTGATGGCCAGGAAAGGCACCCAACGCACGGCGCAGCCTTGGCCATTCTGAACAGAGTTGGTTGGTGAGGCCACCGAAATTCCGGATTTCAGCTCAGATTAAACTGGCCACTCTCAGATACAGCAATGAGTTACACAGAAGGGAATTTGCTCGGCCGAGCATGAAGTTGCTTGATTGTCGACGATACCTCGCGGCGCACGGTGTCAGGAAGTCTGAGTTTGGAGCACGATCGCTGCCTAAACGCTTGCGAAATTCCAATGGTGCAAATAAACTGTTTTATTACAATGAGTTAATAGTATCGACAACATGGGTGTCGAAGTAGATGTCGCTCGCCATGCGGTAGAGCGAGCCGCAGAGCGCCATCAGCGCGCTAGCGTTTTCCGGGATGTCGGCGCTCTCCGGATCGCCGATGACCGCCCGGGGATGGGGCAACTCGCGCCAGACCTTGAGGAAGGCGGCGAACTCGACGGCTGCGGCTTCGCCGATGGTGCCCCGGAACAGAGCGCGTTCGACCGCCGGGTCGAGGCCGTTGCGGCGATGCACGATGTTGCTGGTGATTTCCCAGTTCCGGGGGCACGGGAAAGCCTTCTCCTTCGACTGCGGGTCGAATTGATGAAGGAGCGTCGGCTCGAGCTGCACGAAGAAGAGCACGTCCGGGGCGATTCCGTTGGCCGCGCCCCAGGCCAGCCAGTCCTCGGCATCGACGCGAATCTCGAGGTGGACGAAGCGTGAGGCGAGCGGCGTCGGTATGCGGTGGACCACGCCGCGGTCGCCCTCACGGTTGCCGCAGGCGATGAGCGACGCGCCTCAGGGAGCTCGTATTCGCCGACCTTGCGTTCGAGCGCGAGCTGATTGAGCGCCGCCTGTACCATCGGCACGCAGGAAGGCAGCTCTTCGAGGTTGATGAACCAGAGGCCGGTGTCATCGGTCGGCGGCAGGAACACCGGCGGCGCCCAAGCGGGTGCGGTCGGCGGCGTCACGCCAGGGGATGGCGCGCAGATCGACGGGGTCGAGCAGGAGCGACCGGACGTCGACATATTTTCGGCCACCGTCCGCCGCGACCTGCTGTGCGATCATCGATTTGGCCGTGCCCGGGGCGCCCCAGACCATAGCCGGCTGACGGGCTTCGACGAGAAGGGCGAGGGTCGCGGCGAGTTCGATCGGGCGGAGCGTGTAGTCCGCGGAAATGGGTGCAGGTTGGGTCATGGACAGGACTCCGAAATGGCGGGGAGGCGGGGCGGCACTCTCCGGGTGCCCGGCCGAACTCGTCCTCTTGCTCGTGTTGCTGCGGGGCGGGCGGCCAGCGCGGCAAATCGCCTCCTGGCGAAACGAAGGTCAGCGGTTCTCCGGGACGGCGTCCCGAACAGCGGAGGCGACGGCAGGGCATTTCCGTGCGCAACGCGCCGGGCGTTGTGTCGTGAAAGGTGTGGACCGGCGCGGCCGGGCGCCGCGTCTCGGCCGGATGGTCGGCCTTACGGTCAGGCCGTGGGAGTCTCTACATTCCCATGCCGTATTCCGGATGCGGCGACTGTCCCGAGTTTTGGATGACCTGGTTTGCCGATGCGGCGAGCTTCCATGGAGAGAATGAGGTTCTCCGTTTTGAAGAGGATATTCGAATTTGCGTGTCCTCCCTGCATGCCGCAAAGGGTTTGGAGTACCGTGCACTTCATGTATTGAGTTGTGAGAATTTCGCACGGCGCCCGCTACGTCGGTTTTGGCCTTTACTGCGATCACGCGAGCCAAAACGTCATTGTACATGTATCACTCGGGGGAGCTTCTAAGATTCCTCGACCATGCCATCGCGTCTTTGGAGCCAGATCCGGCGTTGCCGTCGATTGGCGAACTATTTGGAGACGGTGAATAGCTATGTGGCAGGTTAAGGTCGGAAGACAGCAGTTCACAGAGCTGCTTCAGCGAGATCCATCCGCAGCGCCTGTTCGGACTCGGGAAGGTGGAGACTTGGGCTGGTGCATGGCGCATCGCCGGGCCCTCGAGTATTTCGGCGGCACGCCGCAGCGGCATTGGGTGGACAACCTCAAGTCGGGGGTGAACCGTCCCGGCCGGGAGGACTTTGTTCTCAACGGGAACTTCCGGGACTGCGCCGGCCACTACAGCGTTGCGGTGATGCCCGGCCGGCCGGGGCATGCCCGGGAGAAGGGCATGATGGAGGGGGCGGTTGGCACGGTTCAGACTGTCCTTTTCCTGCCGCTGCGGGGTGTTCCCTTCTTCAGGCATCGACGCGATGAACCGAGCCATCTGGGCCGGGCTCGACGATCTCAACGACCGGCCGATGCAGAACCGGGGCGTGAACCGCCGGGCTCTGTTCGAAGCGCAGGAGAGAGCGGCACTGCAGCCGTTGCCGCCGCGGCCCTGGGAATGGAGCGTATGGCTGAACACGCGCAAGGTGGGGGCCGGATTGCCATATCCGTGTGAGCGGCCTACGTGGACGGTGGCCGAAGGGAGTTTCGGAAGTGCGTCGGCGGACCCTACGGGAAATCAAGACTACCGGGACAGACTTCGACAACGCGCAGCACCGCCTCACGGTTGATCCGGCTTCGTGCGGTGGCCGGTGTCGAGACATGCAGCGCCGCTGCCGCCTGGGCGATGGGCAAGGCGTCTGGCACCAATGCTCCGCGCGCGATTTCCGCGGCGAGGGAACCGACGAACATGTCGCCGGCGCCGTGGGTTGAGTCGACCCGTACCGGGTAGGCCGGAAGCGCTTGGGGAGTTTCTCCGTGGCTGGCGTGCAACAGCCCGTCCGCACCGAGGGTAACGATCACTTCCAGCGCACCCGCACTCGACAGGAGTCGCGCGGCGCCCTCGGGGTTGCTCTCACCCGTCAGGCCCTCCGCCTCCACGCGGTTCAGCACCAGGATATCGACGAGCGCGAGCAGCCCGGGATCGGAGGGCCGAGCCGGAGCCGCATTCAGAATCACGCGCGCACCGGCTTCGCGCGCCGCCAGCGCAGCCTTGCAGTTGGCCGATTCCGGAATCTCGTTCTGCAGGCACAGGACACGAGTACAGCCGTCCACCAGGTCCGATGGGGGATCAAAGTCCAGATTTGCAGCCGAGACCACGACGGCGCCGTAGTTGCCCGACCCGTCCACGATCGCAACGCTCATGCCGGACGCTCCTTTTGCCTGTTCGACCCGGTGCCGATCCACTCCGGCGGCATCCAGTTCGGCGAGAATCTGGGCCGAAAAACGATCCGATCCCACCCGGCCCGCCATCGCGGTCCGCGCGCCCATCCGCGCGGCGGCGATGGCCTGGTTGCCGCCCTTTCCGCCGAGCCGATAGGCGACGGAGCGCCCCATCAAGGTCTCGTCAAGGCGCGGCAGGCGCGGCGCGTCGACAACGACATCCAGATGCAGCGAACCCGCAACAAGCACGTCGATCATGGCGCTGAACCGTAGAGGGCCCGAGCGACAATCCGGGTCGCCGCCGGGGCGTCCTGGCGCGCGACAGCCTCGGCCAGGGCTGCGCTCGCTGCAAGCTCCGCCGCAACGGCCCGCAGCCGTTCCGTCAGGGCAATATTCGTCTCGGCCTCGGCGACCGGGTCGGCCCCGCCCTGGTCCGGAAACGTGTCGAAATAGATTGCGCCGTCGTAGCCGATCCGTTCCAATTCCGCCATGAGTTCAATGGTCTGCACAGGATGGACGCTTCCAACCATCAGGCCGTCATCCCGTTTTCCGTAGCCGTCATTCAGGTGCACGCCGAGAAGCCGGGAGCGCCGGGCGATGAGATGCGCCGCATGCGCCGGCATCTCGTCCGCGTAGAGGGAGTGCGCGAAATCCAGGGTGATGCCGAGATTGGGCCGGCCGGCCTCCAGTGCGGCAAGAATCGCGGTCGCGGCATCGGGCATGAGCGAGAAGGCCCTTGGTTCGTTCGGCTTGTACTCGATTGCAATGTCAACGTCGGGGTTGTGATCGGCTACAGCCGCGAGCGCTTCGATGGTGTGGTCCCACATGGCGGCATAGTCGCCCTGGAAGGAGTAGTCGACGCCGTCCTGCCCCATCCAGAGCGTCATCAGGCTGCCGCCCATCTCCGCACCGGCATCGATGCCCCGGCGCGTCAGGTCGATTGCTGCCTGTCGAATCCGCGTCTCCGGATGGGTGAATGCGCCAAGCTTGAACGCCTCCTCCGTGTAGTAGCGCATGGCGAGGCCGTTCAAGTGGAGCCCGGCCTCCTCCAGTAGTCGTGCCAGGTCCTTCGGGTCGTGGTGCGCGAAGTGATCGGGATAGTTCAGGTCGGCCGCATCGAGCCCAGAAACGGTGGCGGCCCGCGCGATCAGGTCTGCGGCTGTGCGGGTCGCTGCCGACAGTCCGGCCTTGAAGGCGTTCAGTCTTGCAGCGTATTGGGGACGGTTGGCTCGGCGGTTCATGGCGGAGGCCCTTCATCAATGAAGCCTGGCAATCTCGCGGCTTGAAGTGCGAGCCTAGGTCTGCCCTTTAGTTGATATTAGCTCTGAACAATGCGAACGCGGTGGCCTACATTGGTGGCATGTTGGCACAGAATCAGATTGCCCACACGCTTGGCGATGCGGCGGCGCGATCCCGCATCGCCGGGATCCTTGCGCAGGAAAGTTTTGTCAGTCGTCACGCGGTCGGGCGTCGGCTTTGCGATGAGTTCGGTTTCTTCGATGCGCGGGGTCGTCCGCAACTGGCAGGGTGTCTGAAGGCGCTCACTGCTCTGGAGGCACGTTCGGAACTGATCACTCTGCCGGCGCCACAGGCCCCTGCGGTTCGTCCGGGTCCGCATATTCTCGAAGCCGCGGTATCGGCGGTGCAGGAGGTTCCGAACCGGCTTGAGGAGATTGAGGATCTGGAGGTCGTGCCGGTCACCTCCCGGGCAGACCGCCGGACCTGGAACACGCTGATCGCGCACGAGCATCCGCAAGGAATAGCGACCTTTGCCGGCTGCCAGATCTACTATCTTGTCCGGTCGGCCCATGGCATTCTGGCTGCGGCCGGATTTTCGCCGCAGCGCTGAGACTTGCGGTGCGCGACCGCTGGATGAACTGCAGCGATGAGCAGCGTCAGGCGCATCTCAACCGGGTGGTTGGCCTCAACCGTTTCCTGATCCGTCCCGGTGTCGTCTGCCCGCATTTCGCCAGCCATGTGCTCGGGTGCATCCAGCGGCGCCTGCCGCAGGATTTCGAGGCTCGCTATGGCTATCGCCCCTGGCTGGTGGAGACGTTCGTCTCTCCGCCCTGGAGCGGGCGGAGCCTGATGGCGGCGAATTTCCTGCGCCTCGGGCTGACCGCGGGTCGCGGCCGGCAGGATGTCATGAATTCCCGGGCAAGTGTGCCAAAATTGGTCTATATCTATGAACTGGACCGCAAGTGGCGCCGTCACCTCGGGGTTGACTTCGTCGATCATGCGCCGTCCTTGATGTTGGGAGAGGGGCTCAGCCGTGCCGACTGGGCCGGGAGCGAATTCGGGAGCGCACGCTTGGGAAACCGTCAACGTTCCGACCGGCTGGTGAAGAGCGCCTCGCTGCTGGCGGAATATCCGGGCCAGGCGATCTGCGGCAATGGCCGGAGCGACCGCGCCGCGGTGGACGGATTTTACCGTTTCATCGAGAAGGCAGCGGTCCAAGAGATCGATGTCGACGCGATCCTCGCGCCGCACCGTGAGCGCTCTATCCAGCGCATGCGCAGCCAGCGCACGGTGCTCGCCATCCAGGACGGATCCGATCTGAACTTTGCCGGCCGCCCGGGCTGTGAGGGCCTCGGCGTCATCGGCCACGACCAGACCAGCGCCAAGACCCCGGGCCTGCATCTGCACGCGACGCTTGCCGTGACCGGCAGCGGACTGCCGCTCGGCGTGCTGCGCTGCGAATTCGAGGCCCCACCAGGGGGCAGGAAGAAACCGGGCCAGTTGCCGAAATCGCACCGCTGGCTGCGGGGCTTCGACGACACGCTGGTTGCAGCCGACGCGCTGACCGGCCGGACCCGGGTGATCGCGGTGATGGACCGGGAGGCCGATTGCTTCGTCCTGTTCGACCATCAGCGGCGCCATCGCCGGGTCGACCTGCTGGTGCGGGCCAAGCACGATCGCTGTCTCGACGAGAATACGAAGCTGTTCGCCGCCTTGCGCTCCAAACCGGTTGAGGGGACCATCGACATTGACATCGACCGCATCACGCCGAGACAGACATCCGGCAAGGTCACCCGGGCGGGCCGCAGCGCCCGGATTGCGCGGTGCAACCTGCAATACGGGTCCTTCATCCTCCCGGCCACGATCGAGGAGGGCCGGCCGCTGACATTGCAGGCCGTACAGGTGACCGAGACCGATTCACCGGACGACGAGGATCCGGTCAAGTGGACATTGCTCACCAGCCTGCCGGTGGACAGCGCCGAGGCCGCCCGCGAGGTGATCGGCTTCTATCTCAACAGATGGAAAATCGAGGACTATTTCCGAATTCTCAAATCTGGATGCAGGGTTGAGTATCTTGCCTTCCGTACCGCGGACCGGCTGAGTTGCGCGATCGCGATCAATGCCGTCATCGCCTGGCGCATCCAGCTGATGACCCTGCTCGGACGCGAGGCACCCCACAATGATCCGCGCCTGATGTTCACCGACGAAGAGATCACATTCCTGCGAGATTATGCCCGCGCCTACGGGCAGCCCCCTCCGGAAAATCTCGGCGCGGCCGTGCATCTGGTGGCAATGTTCGGCGGATACCAGGCCCGCAAACATGATCCGGAGCCCGGTGCGCAGATCATGTGGCGCGGGCAGGAGCGCCTGTCCGCCGCGACAATCGCCTACGAGGTCAAGGCAATCGTCGATGCACGGGACGCATTGTTCTGTGCGAAAAATGGCTAAAGGGCAGGCCTAGGTCTTGCATGCGTTTCGGGTGGGCAACGAGGAATTGCGTTTGCCGGAATGGACTTTCCCCCGCGGCTGATGGATGATCTGCGGGTTCATGAAATCCCTTATCAGGTTCTTGTCGGCCGCGTAATGAATGCGGGCACCAGTCCACTTTGCCAGTGCAATTACATGGACATCATCCGACAAGAGATCGTTTCTCTTCCGCAACGCGACCTCCTCATTCTCGAATTCAGGAAGGCACACGCGCCGCGCCCTGCCACTCCGGGAATTGACGAGAAGCCGATCTCGGGCTCTTTTCCCGATCTCACTGTCGAATGGTCCACCGGTTTGACATGCGGAAGTTCGAAGCGCATGCCGCCAAGCTTCGCTTTCGCGCGCCGACGGCCAAGCGGCCAAACCATACGGTGATTACTGACTCAATACCCCGGTGACGACTGACCCGATGCAACGTAGAAGTGCGTCTGGCCTCTGGCCGCGTGCCTCTGGCCGCGTGCCTCTGGCCTCTGGCCGCGTGCCTGATGCCAGGCCGAACGCGCTGTCCTATGATCGCAGCGGAACGATTGAACGCAGGGACTGGGCGAATCCATACGGGCGGCCGGTCTCGGCGAAGGAGCGGGGAGGGAATCATGAAGCGCTACGCGGAGCGGTTTTCGGTTGCGGGCAGGCGCGCGCTGGTCACCGGAGCATCGAAGGGAATAGGCCTCGAGATCTGCCGGGTCCTGGCGGACGCCGGGGCGGATATCGCTGCGGTGGCGCGCGACCCGGAGGGTCTAGCCGAAGCGAAGGCCGAGATTGAGAAGGCTGGGCGCGAATGCGTGGCGATCGAGGCCGAGCTCGCAACCGTCGAAGGTCCGCGCATGGCTGCGGAGAAGGCGCTCGAGCGCTTCGGCACGATCGACATCCTCGTCAACAATGCCGCGACCACGACACCGGACTCGCTGCTGGACACAAGGGTGGAAGACTGGGACCGGATGATGGCGGTCAACCTGCGCGCGCCGTTTCTCCTGGCCCAGGCCGTTGCTCCGAAGATGATCGAGCAGCGGCGGGGCAAGATCGTGAACATCTCGTCGCAGACAGGGGTCGTGCTGATTCCGGACCATTGCGCATACGCTGCCTCGAAGAACGGGTTGAACGCGCTGACCAAGGCCATAACCTGCGAATGGGCGCAGTACAACATCCAGTGCAACGCCATATGCCCGACGGTGATCCTGACCCCGATGGGCGAGCGTGTGTGGGGGCCGCCCGAGAAGGGCGATCCCATGAAGGCGAAGATTCCTGCTGGGCGCTTCGGGCTTCCGGTGGAGGTCGCCGATCTGGTTCTCTACCTCGCGTCGCCCGCTTCCGACATGGTCAATGGCGACACCATCATGCTGGACGGCGGCTACACCGCTCTCTAGACGGGGTCGGTAATCTGTAAGCGACTATTTCCCCCCCTGCTTTCGGTGAGTTGCGGAGAGCACCATCTTCTGGGAAGGCATTTGCTTTCCGGGAGGTTGTCATGCTTGGGGTTGGCGATGGTTCTGTTGTTTACCTTGTGTTGCATCCGGTTGATTTCCGCCGCGGGATCGCGGCGCTAAGCAGCTACGCGCGGGAGCATCTTGGTGTTCCACCGGATTCGGGGGTCGTGCTGGTGTTCCGCTCGCGGCGTCCGGGGCGGGTGAAGGTCCTGTTCCATGACGGCAGCGGGATGGTGCTGGTTGCGAAGTGGCCGGATCGGGGTTCGTTCCGCTGGCCGCCGGTGTCGGAGGGTCTTTTGCGGCTTTCGCGAGTAGAGTTCTTGGCGCTGTTCGATGTCTGTGACTGGCGGGGCCTCAAGGCCCCTCGGCGTGCGGTTCGGGGCTGAGGATTGTTCCGCAGATGGCGAGGCATTGATCCCCCGGCGGTTTGAAGGGCTGCCATGGCATGAGGCTTTCGACATCCTTGCACCCGTCGCGGATTTGCACCAGGACATGGGTGAGCCAGGCTTCCGGGTCGACGTTGTTGAGGCGGCATGTTGTGATCAGGGTGTTGGCACGAGCCCAGATGCCGATGGCATTCTCGGATCCGGCGAACAGGGAGTTGCGCATGGTGAGCTTGACGGGTCGGTGGGCGTTTTCGCCGCGATTGGAGTGCAGGTCGAGGCGGCCGTCGTCGAGCAGGCGGGTGAAGCCCGGCCAGACGCCGTCGGCGAGGCCGTATCGGATGGCGGCGGCCTCCGCCGAGGCTTCGGGCAGGCGGCTGGCGGCGGCTTCGAGGAACGCCTTCCATCGTTCGAAGGCGGGCGTCAACTCGTGCTGCCGCACGCGGAGGCGCTCATCGGGAGGCTTGAACAGGATGGGCTTCTCGATAGCGAACAGCTCGCCGATTCGCGTAAGGGCCTCATTGCGGAAGCGGGATTCCGGCAGATAGTGGTACTTGCGTCTCCAATGCGTCATACAAAACTGAAGGGTGACGGGTCCGGCGGGCCGCGCGGGGTCGGCGAGGATGTTGTATGCGGCGTAGCGATCGACCTGGGCGAGGCCGGCGAAGTCCCGCAGCATGGCTTCCGGGATGGCCTTTCCGCGCCCCGGGCCGGACCAGAAGAGCGCCGCGGGCGGCGCCGGCCCGGCGAAGGTGCGGTCGTCGCGCAGCGCGGCCCAGAGGTAGCCGGTCCGGGCCTTTCCGAAGCCCGGTTCGAGGAACTTGACCGTTGTCTCGTCGAGGAACAGCCGGTCGGCGCTGAGGACATGCGCCTTGATGGCGTCATAGAGCGGCTGCAGGATCTCGAAGCCCCGGGCGATCCAGCTGTTGAGGGTGGCATCGCCGATGAGGATGCCGTGGCGGGCAAGCCTTTGCGACAGGCGGTAGGAGGGGAAGTGGTCCTGGAACTTTGACGCCATGGTGTGCGCCAGCAAGGCTTCCGTGGGCAGTCCGCGGGGGATCAGCCAGTCCGGTGCCGGTGCCTGCTCCGGTGCGGCGTGGCGGCACCGGGCGCAGCCGAGCACGGGACGCTCGATCACGACCCGAACGTAGCTGGCCGGGACATAATGCAGCCGCTCCGCGGCCTCGATCCGGATCGTCTTGCGCTCGCCGCCGCAGGACGGGCAGGCAGCCGCCTCCGGCTCCAGGTGGCAGGTGATCGTGGGAACGTCCTTGCCGATCTTCCGGCCGCCCGTCGCTCCCCGGGGGCGGCCACGCTTGCGTGGCCGCGGTGCCGCGCGCTCCTCGGGAAGGGGATCCACGGCTTCGCCATTCGCCGCGCCGCCGCCCGCCAGTCCTCCGGTCGGATCATCGTCCCAGATAAAGGCAGGACAATCCAGCTCCACGTCCGACACAACCGTCTCGGCCGAACCCCCCAGGCGCTCCGACGACGAACTGAACAGCATCCCCGCAAACCGACGCGCGGTGCGCACGGCCGTCTGGAATCGCTCCAGCAACTCGTCCAGAGTAGACCTGACCTTCTTCAGTTCCCGGCGCAACTGCGCATTCTCCGACTCCAGCCGCGCCTTGCCGCGATCCGATCGCGCAAGCGCGTCCTGCAGTGCCTCCGTCTCCCCCATCCAGTGTTCGCGGTGCTCCATGCTCCAGCAGCCGTGCGTTCTCCGCCGACGCCAGGCCGGTGAAGCTCCGCCGCTTCCCTGGCGTGGTCTTCCGGCGGCCCCAAACCGGTCACCGCCCCTGCCGCAGCCGCGCCACGGTATCCCGCCGCAGGGGCCGCAGAAAAACCCGCTTGCGCGGAACCGAGAGCCCCGGACGGCCGTTCCGGCTGCGCCCCGTCGTCAGCTCCGCGTCATGCCAGCCCGCCGCCCGGTAACACGTCCCCGCAAACCGCGATACATCGACGAATGTCTCCAGCAAATGGACCGAATGCCCGTAGCGCTCCTCGTAGTCCGCGCCCACCCGACGTGCCACCCGCGCAAGCACATGGCTCGCAAGATGCGGAACCCGAACCGCGTCCAGGATCAGAAAGCGTTGCTGGTTCGCGACAAGGCACAAATCCGCCCCGCGCGTCGCGTCACTCCATCCGATCCAGCGGTCCCGCGCCGCGCAGCGCCATGCCGCAGCCCCCGTCAGCGAGCAGCCCACGATCCGGCCCCGACGGTCCCGCGCAAGGTGCCCGATGTTCTCCCCCACCGGCGTCGATAGCCCGAGATAGTGGAACCGTTCCAAAATCGCGTGCAGAAGCGGGCGGTCCGAACCTTCCGCAACCGATACAGAAACGGGCAGGAGCGCCGACAGCGGACCCGAAAACGCCTCCGATACCGACCAGTCAACCTCCAGCCCGACACGCGCCGCCGCGCTGTGCCGACGGCTTCCGCGGCCCGGGTACTGCAACGCAGGGAGCCGGATCAGACCTTCTCCCGCAAGCTTGCGAAGCAGCGAACGCGCGGCAATATCCTTCACACGGCCACGGCCGTGCCGCCAGCCCCAGCGCTCGCACAGCGCAACCGAAAGCCGCGAGCGGCCCCACTCCGGGTGCGCCGACAACAGCGCACGGATCTCCGACAACTCCGCAGAGCCGACACAACGGCCTTGTACTATCCGGTCCATGACCGGCAGCGTAACACAACCGTTTCGTTGAGTCCAGCCCCAGGACCCTGAGTCCAGCGACAGGCTCGAAGCAACCCCAAAACCCAATCCAAATCACCAACGGCACACCCACACGAAACGCCCAATATCGTTCAGCAGGGGGTAAAAAAGTCGCTTACGGTAATCTCGATCTGCACCTTGACGGCGCTAGGCGGGGCGCTACGCGCAAAATCGAACGCTTCGACGCTGTCCGCGAAACCGTAGAGGTTCGTGATGAGGGGCTCGACATCAATCTTGCCGGATGCCAGCATCGCCACCGCCTGCGGATAGATGTGGGCATAGCGGAAGATGTGCTCCACGCGCGCCTCCTTGACCTGTGCGGCCAGCACGTCGCAGGGGATCGGCGCTCCGGACCTGTCACTACCACACAGTTGACGCAGAGATCATTGTTCAGTTTCGCGGAGCATTCCGGCCCTTCTCATCCGTTGGAGTGCGGCAGTGTCTTGCATGAGGTATGTCATTCCTGTCCAGAGTTTTGCGGTACCGGGCATTGGCTGTCGTTTGGATGGGATGAAGCCGACATATCGACCGAGATCGATGGCGAAGGTTCGGAGGTCGGGGATATAGTCGGGCGGGGCCCGGCATCGGATCACGCCGTAGTCGTTCAGGCCCAGATAGAGCATGAAGATTTCGTCTCGGGACATGATCTCGTCGGCGGGCCTGTCGGGGGTTTCCCTGGCGGCGCGATCCAGATCGAACACGCGCCACGCGGTGATGGCGTCGAACGCGAGGCACTTGCGCAAGTCCTCGGCATAGTCGAGGCGGCGGTCCTCGATGCGGGTTCCGGTCTTGAGGACGCGGAAGAACTCTTCGATGGACCAGCGCGTTTCGTACCACTGGCGGATGCGGTCGGCCCATTCGGGCGTGGCCTCGCCTTCGGAGCAAAGCAGCAGCCAGCGGAGTGGCTGGCGAGCGCCGGACGGCGGGTTGCGCTCGGCAACGAGCACGGCGGTCATGGGCAGCGTGTGCGGCGACTTGCCTTCGGGTGCGACGAGTTCGACGCGAGCGATGCGCAACGTCAGCACGGCCTTGCGCTTCTTGCGTGCCGCCCTGCCGCCCCGCGCGGAAATCTCGATGCTGCGCGATGCGCAGGGCGGGAGAGTGTCCATGTGCTTGCCGAGGTCCAGCTTTTTGCCGTCCACCAGCACCTTGCGCTGTTTCGAGCGGCAGGCGCGCACCAGCAGGCCGGCGGCGGCGGGATCCTCGGCCTGGCGGGCGTACAGACCCCAGATGTCTCCCTCGCGGTCGGCGACGGAAATGACGCGGATGTTCGAGCAGGCGTGTCCCACCGCCGCCGCCTGCTCCAGCGAGCGCAGCCAGCGGGCGCTCTCGGGCTCCTGCGCCACGCCCGGTTCCCGGGCGGCCTTGGCTTCGACGCTTTCGCGGAAGTCGCCCTCAAGCGCGCAAACGCCAAGCGGGCGCCCGCCCTGTGCCACCGCCAGCGTCGCATGCACGGGAACCCCCACGGTGCCCTTGCCGCCGCCGCCCAGCGCCGCCAGCCCGCTGGTCGCGTCGCGAAGGTTGTCGTAGTTCAGCATGGTGGTGTCCTGTACCATCAGCACCACACCCGCATGCTGGCACCGCTCCACCGTTGTCTCGCGATGCCCCTCGAGGATGTCGTCCACAGCCACTCTTTCGTTCGAAAGCAGGCGGTACGCAGCCTCCTGCGATGCACGGTCCGGAAAGATCTCTGGAAGCGGCATTCCCGGACGCTTCTCCCAACACCGCCCCATCTCCTCGATCCGGCGCCGCACCCGCCCGTCGGGATGGGTGCCCCGGCCGAACTCGCGCTCCGCCCAGTCGGCGTCGGCACCAAGATGCAGCGATCCCATCCGCCCCGCAACCCGCTCCGGCTCCTCACACAGTGCTTCCCGCCAGCCCGCCTGCAGCGACTTCATCCACACCCGGCGCACCGGCCCCGCCCCGCGCTGGCCCGGCGGGCGTCCCGATGTCACGCCAGCATCCTCCCAGCCCGCCGCTCGGTACGAGGTCCCGGCATGCTCGGGGCCGACATAGCTGTACGCCAGCACCGGCCGATCACCATGCCGTGCTTCCCAGTCGTCCGCAACCCGACCTGTCGCCTGCGCCAGCACATGCGAGGCAAGGTCCGGAACCCGCACCGAAGGCAGAAGCAGGAAGCGGTGGTTGTTCACCATCCGCCCCAACCCCGCGCAACGGGCTCGCGCGCTCCAGCCGATATACCCGTCCCGCGCCTTCTGGTGCCAGCTCGCCGCGCAGAAGCCGATCCCACCCAAACACCCGAACCGAGACGATATCACCAGATAGTTCAACGTCTTGCCGGGATGCCGCGGAGCCCCCTCCGGATGGTGCGACGCCATCATCGAACGGAACCGCCGCGAACCCTCGCGACCCTCGGCCGGTTCCAGCGACACCGTTCCCAGAGCCGACAGCGTCGTCTCCACATGCAGGTCTGGATGCGACGGCAATGCATCCCCCGCCGGCGGCGGCGCTGCCGCCGCCGGGAGCTTCAACCCCAGTTGCGACGCCAGCCTCGGCAGGATCTTCCGCGCCGACGAAACGCACGGCTCGCCCCGCGCGTTGCGCCAGTTCGCGCGAGCGCACAACTCGCTCGCAAGCGCGCTCCGGCTCGCGCCTCCCTCCCGGACCGCGCACTCAAACCACGAAAGAGTTTCCGCGCAAAACTGTCGCAAGCCAATCTGCATACATCATGAGTGCCACACAACACAGCCCGTGTTAACAGTGTGATAGTGACAGGCTCCGGGCATGCCGATCATCACCACGGTGCCGCCCGGGCAAAGCGCGCTGAAGACTTCGGCGGCGGCTCGCTCATTTCCGGAAGCCTCGAAGACGACATCGGCGCCCCAGCCGTCCGTATCGCGCTCGACCGTCTCGGCCAGGCTCTCGCTCTTCGCGTTCACCGGGAGGACGGGGCCGAGGCGAGCCGCCATCTCCAGCTTGGGCTTGAGCACGTCGCTGACGATCACGCGGCTGCATCCCGCGGCGAGCGCCGCGAGCACGGTCACCATGCCGATGGTGCCGGCCCCGATGACCACAGCAACCGCGCCGGGCGCGATCTGCGCCTTGGTCGCGGCGTGTACGCCCACCGCGAGGGGCTCCACCATGGCGCCCGCGGCGTCGGACACCGCGTCAGGCAGCCGGAACGTGAAGCTCTCCGGGTGCACAACCGTGGGCCACAGCACGCCGTGCATCGGCGGCGTGGCCCAGAAGCGGACAGCCGGATCCAGATTGTACTTGCCGAGGCGGGTCGCCCGGCTGCGCGGATCGGGGATGCCGGGCTCCATGCAGACCCGGTCACCGACCGCGAGGGAGGTGACTTCGGAGCCAATTTCCACGATCTCGCCCGAGGCCTCGTGACCCAGCACCATGGGCTCCTTCACGATGAAGGGCCCGATGCCGCCATCGCTGGCATCGCGCGGGGTGTTGAGCTGGCGCGCGACCCCATTGATCTCAATTCGTCCGCTATCGGGCGGCTACGCGCCGGCCAGCGCCTTGACCAGGGTCGACTTGCCTGCGCCGTTGTCGCCCACGAGGGCCAGGATCTCGCCCTCGAATACCTCGAAGGAAACGTTGTCAACCGCCTTCAGCCCGCCGAAGCTCTTGTCGAGCCCGACAACTTGCAACACCTTCGCAGCGCTTGCCGATGCGGCAGCTTCCAATGTCATCCGAAATCCCGTCGACGAGTGCGATCGATGGAGGCGGAGCGACTCCCGTTCCAGCCGCGACCGTAGCGATGGGCCGGCAACGGGTTAAGAAATCCGCCGTTCTCCCCTGTCCGCGATCAATTGTGAAGAGCCTATCCGCGACAAACCAAGAGTGGGGTTCCCCGTTTATCCCTTACTAGCAAATGGTAATAGGAAATGTGGCAAATGCGATCCTGCACAAACGGGGAATGATCTCGAACTCCACTTTCCCTGTCTGGGACCATTTTTCGGACTCCTGGGCCGACTCGACGCCGCGTGGCGGCGTTGCGCTGCGGCGCCATGCGGCGCCGCAGAGCGGAGGGTTTCGGGATCTGCCTCCGGGTGTTGTGCGGCAGCAGGGCTGCACCGACGAGCAAGTGATGCTGGCGCTGTGCCTGCTGAGCATCCTGGGCTCGGAGTGCGCGGACGATCTTGATCGGATGGAGGCGGTCGACGGGCTGTGCCGCCTTGTCGGCCGTCACGAGGCCCGGATACCGGGCGAATCGCACCGGTCTCGGAAGCGCCGTCACCGGAAGGGCCGGAAGCGGACCTGCCGCGCTCGCAGCTGGACTGGCTGAACGTGCGCTAGGACGATGCGGCGGATCGGGAGCGTGTGGAGGGGCAGGCGCATGTGCCGGAAAAGCCGGTCGGCGGGAAAGCAGGGCACCCGGTTCCCGGAATGATGCCGATGGGTATCTTCCGTCATGCGCAAATGGGAGGGGCCTGTCCTCATCGGGAGGATTGGCCCGGCCTACCGCAACTGCGGGCTGCGGGGACTCGACGGCGATGCCGGGCACATGCCGGCCTGCCCCGGATCTGAATCCGTCCTGGTGCCCAACCGGCTTGGCGCCTTGCCTCCTCGACCGCGTTCCGGAGCGGAGAGGTTTATCCAGGAGTAGTATGCTCGCGGCAGACTGCGGCTCCGCACCGTGTGCCCGCCTTCAAGGTACAGCGGCTGTTGGTGGAAGCCTCACGCGGTAAGGAGTGGACGCAGAACACAATTGTAACGTTTTGAACCCTGGAGGGAGGCACCGATGGCGCCGGTTGAGAAACCGGAATGAAATGCCGGGCGGGATGCCTGGCAGGGATTGCCACCTCAGGATGCGGGGTTTTCGGAGGGGAGGTTCAAGTGACTGAGATTATGCGGTTGCATTCGTCCGACAATGTCGTGGTTGCGTTGTCGGACCTTCCGTGCGGCGCCGAGCACCGCGAATTCCCATGCCCCCTCCGGGATCCGATCCCCCGCGGGCACAAGGCCGCAGTTTCGGATATTGACGCCGGGGCGCCGGTGTTGCGCTATGGCCAGATCATTGGCGCCGCCAAGGAGGCCATCGCAGCCGGGAGCCATGTGCATACCCATAATCTGGGCATGGGGGCGCATTCCCGGGACTATGCATTTTCCGCTGAGGCGGCCCCGCTGCCCCCTGCCGGCGGAGAGGCCTGGTTCGAAGGCTACATCCGGGCGGATGGGCGCGTCGGCACGCGCAACTATCTCGGCGTCCTGACGTCGGTGAATTGCTCCGGATCCGTTGCGCGGTTCATCGCGGAACAGGCGGTGCGGGAGGGATTGCTGGAGTCCTTCCCGAACGTCGACGGCGTTGTGCCCATTGTTCACGGAACCGGCTGCGGGATGTCCGGACAGCACGAGGGGTACGACACGCTCTTCCGTACACTCAAGGGTTACGCCCGGCACCCGAATTTTGCCGGCATCCTGCTCGTCGGGCTGGGATGCGAGGTGATGCAGATCCCGGACCTGATCGGCGCAGGGCGCATGCGGGCGGACGGCAACTTCCGCTACATGACCATTCAGCAGACGGGCGGAACGCGCCGGACGGTCGCTGCCGGGGTGAAATTCCTGCGCGGAATGGCCGAGAAGGCCAATGCGGCCAGGCGGGCGCCGGCGCCGGCCTCTTCAATCGTCGTGGCGCTGCAGTGCGGGGGCTCTGACGGCTATTCGGGAATTACCGCCAATCCCGCGCTTGGACATGCTTCGGACCTTCTGGTCCGCCATGGCGGTACCACCATTCTCGCGGAGACCACGGAGGTCTACGGCGCCGAGCACCTGCTGACCCGGCGCGCGGTGTCCGAGGAGGTGGGGCGGAAGCTGGTGGACCGCATCGCCTGGTGGGAGGACTACACGGCCCGCAACGGAGGCGAGATGGACAACAACCCCAGCCCGGGCAACAAGCGCGGCGGTCTGACCACGATTCTGGAGAAATCCCTTGGCGCCGTGGCGAAAGGGGGGACAGCGCCCCTTGTCGACGTCTACCGCTTTGCCGAGCCGGTGGACAAGCAGGGGTTCGTGTTCATGGACAGCCCGGGCTACGACCCTTGCTCGGTCACCGGGCAGATCGCCTCCGGAGCGACACTGGTCGCGTTCACCACGGGTCGGGGGTCGGTCTCCGGGTTCATGCCCACACCGTCGATCAAGCTGGCGACGAACTCCGAAATGTACAAGCGCATGAAGGATGACATGGACGTCAATTGCGGGGACGTCATTTCCGACGGAGTGCCGCTCGAAGAGAAGGGGAGGGAGATCTTCGACCTGTTCCTCCGTGTTGCATCGGGCGAGAGGACGAAGAGCGAGGAACTGGGATTCGGCGGGGCCGAATTCGTGCCTTGGCAGATGGGCGCCGTGATGTGAGGATGCTCTGCGATCCGGTCCGGGCCGATATCGCGGGTCAACCGCACCGGCCGCAAGGAATGACCTTGCAAGCCGAGGTGGCAAGGGGAGGGCCGATCCACGATCGTCGGCCAGGGACGCTCCCGGCCCTCTGTATCGCGGCCGTTCCGGTAGACCGGGCCTGCGGCCCTGGCGATCCGGCTTGCGCCGCTGGTCCGGGGAGTCGTCGCCGGTCTTTCGGCATTGACTCGCTGCCGCGCCGATGTTAGGTAACCGTTTAGTTCATTACTCCAAAGCTTGGGAGGAAAAAGCAGTGACAGCAAGACTCAATTCGGCGCCGGTAACCCGCCGCACCTTTCTTCAGGGCACCGCCGGTGCTGCCGGGCTCGCGGCCCTGGCATCGGGACTGCCGCGCGAGGTTCTGGCGAACCCGGCGGAGTGGACGCTCGTAAACTCGATGCGTTCGGTGGCCAACCCCTATCACGCCAGCTTCGCGGACGGCGGCAGGGCCTTCGCGGAGTTCATCGGCGCCCAGTACGAGGTACTCGTGACCGAGGGCAACTCCGAGAAGGGGATCGCCGACATTCGGGCGTTGCTTGCCCGCACCGAAGGCAAGATGGTTCTGAATGTGGATCCCAACGACTCGCCAGACGCCCGTCCCATTGTCGAGGACTGCGCGGCGGCCGGGGCCTATGTGGTCACCCAATGGAACAAGCCAGACGATCTGCATCCCTGGGACTTCGACCCGCACTATGTCGCCCATATGTCGTTTGACGGCGTTCCCAATGCGAAGGCCGTGGCCGACGAACTGTTCAGCCGCATGGGCGGTTCGGGCGGCATCGTCGCGATCGGCGGAATTCTCTCGAATGTTCCCGCCATCGAGCGCAAGATCGGCCTAGATCAGGCAATTGAAGAGAACGGCAACATCGAGCTGCTCGACTTCCAGACGGCCAATTGGAATGAGCAGCAGGCGTTCGACATCATGCAAACCTGGCTCACCCGTTTCGGACGGGACATCAAGGGTGTGTGGGCCGCGAATGACGGCATGGGCATCGGGGCGCTTGAGGCTCTCCGCCAGGAAGGCCTGGCAGGTGAAGTGCTGGTGACCGGAATCGACGGAATCGCGCAGGCGATCGAGGCGATCAAGGCTGGCGAATTCGCCGGCACGGTCGCGTGGGATCCTCTCTGGACCGGGGGCATGGGCCTGTCGCTCGGATACCACACCGCGACGGGCGACATCGACATCCCCAAGCATCCGCACGCCCACCGCGAGTTTTACGGGACCGGCATTCTCGTCACGGCATCCACCGTGGACGGCTTCGGTGCGCCGGCGCCGCTGGACTTCATGGATTTCTGGGGCAAGGCGTCCGGCCAGATCCAGTATCGCTGAATGGAATCTCCGCGGCCGTGGGATATCCTCCCGCGGCCGCGGTTCCGCGGCGGCTTCGCTGCGCGTAGAACAACCGGAGAACGGGCTTGACGCATGAGGGTGCAATGCGCGCCAGGCTCGTCGAGATGCTCCGGCGGCATCGGGCTCTTGCACCGGTCGCGGTACTGGTGCTCCTTTGCCTGTTCGTCTCGATTTTCAACGCCAAATTCCTTGATCCCTGGAACCTCGCCCGGCTGCTGAATTCCGCTTCGGTTCCGGTCGTGCTGACCATGGGTGCGACCTTCATCATCCTGATGGGCAGCATCGACCTCTCCGTCGAAGGCGTTCTCGCCCTCTGCGCAGTGCTCGTATCGGTGCTCGTGGCCAACAACACCACCGGCCTGGAATTCGGGTTCTGGGCGGTGCCCGCCGCCATATTGCTCGGCGTTGTGCTCGGCGGGATCAATGGCGCGGCGCATGTGTGGCTCCGAACGCCATCTTTCATGGCCACGCTGGGCGTGGGATTCGCCTGCGTGGGAATTGCCACGGCGTTCCTGCAGGGCGACACGGTCCGAATTCTCGACAAATCGTTCCGTGCCATGGCCCTGGCCCGGTTCCTGGGGATTCCGATGGGTGTCTGGATCGCGGCCATGGCGGTGATGGTTGCGTATTTCATCCAGGAGCGGACCCGAGTCGGACGCTGGCTCTACGCGCTCGGTGGCGACGAAATGATCGCGCGCCAGGCTGGGGTTCCGGTGGAGCGCACGCGCATTGCCGCTTTCATGATCGCGGGCGCCTTCTATGGCCTGGCCGGAGCGATGTCTGCGGCCCAATTCGGCCAGGGGCATGCGCTGATCGGCCAGGGCCGCCTCTTCACGACCATTACGGCGGTCGTGGTGGGCGGCACCGCCCTGTCTGGCGGCATCGGTTCGGTGCTCAGTTCCGTGGTCGGGGTGCTGATCGTCGTGGTGCTGTCGAATGCCATGATCCTGATGGGCGTTTCCATCTACGTGCAGCAGGGCGTCCAGGGCCTGCTGATCATCATCGCCGTAGCGCTGGCGCTGGATCGCTCCCGGCTCTCGATCGTGAAGTAGGCCGGTCCCGTGGTCAGCGTTCTCGAGGTGCGCAACGCCAGCAAGTCCTTTCCGGGCGTGCTGGCGCTCGACGATGTGTCGCTGGAGATCCGACCGAACGAGGTTGTCGGGCTGATCGGCGAGAACGGTGCCGGCAAGTCGACGCTGCTCAAGGCGCTCAATGGCGCCTACAGGCTTGATCGGGGCGAGATCCGGGTGAATGGCGAGCCGGTGGACCTCAAGGGGCCGCGCGACGCCTTCGATCACGGCATCGCCATGGTGTACCAGGAACAGTCGGTGTTGCGGACGCTCAGCGTGGCCGAGAATGTCTTTCTCGGCCGCGAGTCCGAGTTCACCCGGTTCGGCGTCCTGAACAAGTCCGCGATGAAAGCGGCGGCACGCACGGAACTGGAAAAGGTGCATCTCGATGTCGACCCGGCAGTGCTCTGTGGAGACCTGACCTTCGCCCAGCGGCAAATGGTCGAGATCGCGAACGCGGTTTCCCTGGACTCCCGCATCGACGGCAACATCGTGGTTCTGCTGGACGAGCCGACTTCGGTGCTTGAGTCCAAGGAGATCGAAGTCCTCTTCGGCATCGTGCGGGAATTGAAGCAGCGGGCCGCTTTCGTATTCATCTCCCACCGTCTGGACGAGGTGACGGATCTGTCGGACCGGATCTACGTGATGCGGGACGGGAAAGTGGTGTCCGAAATGCCCTCCGGGGAGGCCACGGTGAGCCGGCTTCATCAGTTCATGGTGGGCCGCACGCTTCGCCACGAGTATTACCGGGAATCACGCCAGGGAGACCCGCAGGCCGAGGTCGCGCTGGAGGCCCGCAGCATCACGTCCCCCGCGGGCTTCCGGGATGTGTCCTTCACGCTCAGGAAGGGCGAAATTATCGGCATCGCCGGCGTGATCGGTTCGGGCCGGGAGGCGCTCGCGCGCTGCCTGTCGGGTCTGGCGCCGATTGAATCGGGGAGCCTTTTCGTTCGGGGCCGTGAATGCAGGTTCTCCCATGCGGCGGACGCGGTCGCGCGGGGAATCGGGTATCTGCCGCAGGATCGAAGGGTCGAAGGGCTGGTGACCGGAGCCCCTGTATTCGAGAACATGACGCTGGCTGCCCTTGGCAAATTCGCCAGGGGCGGGATCGTCCGGGCCGCGAAGGAAGCCCAGGTTGCCAGTGAATGGATCGAGCGCCTCGGGATCAAGACCCCTTCGGCGAAAACCTATGCCGGCTCCCTTTCCGGCGGGAACCAACAGAAGGTCGTGCTGTCGAAATGGCATATAGCCAATTCCAGCATCATGATTCTGGATCATCCAACCCGGGGCATCGATGTCGGCGCCAAGGAGGATGTCTACGACCTGATTCGCGACATGACGGATGCAGGTCTGTCCGTGATCCTGCTCGGGGATACACTCGAAGAGGTGATCGGCCTGAGCCACCGCATTCTCGTGATGCGGGATGGGGTCATTTCAGCGCGTTTCGACGCGGAGCCCGAGGCGAAGCCGGACCAGATCCAGCTGATCCAGTACATGGTGTGAGTAGAGTGGCAAGCCGCGTGATCGAGATCCTGAAGGGCCAGATTCCTCTCCTGACCCTGGCATTCCTCGTCATTGGCGTCGGGATCGCGGATCCGTCCTTTCTCCGGTTCCAGACGCTGATGGTGCTCATTTCCGACACGATGACGCTGTTCCTCATGGCAGCCGGCGCGACATTCGTGATCCTGATGGGCGGGATCGACCTCTCTGTGCAGTCCGTCGCGTCCATGGCAAGCCTCGTCCTGGCGTTCCTGCTGCCGGAAGTCGGATTCCTGGCAATACCGGTTGCGATTCTTGCGGGCGGCGTTGCCGGATTTGCCGGAGGCATCTCCCACACATGGCTCCGGATCCCTTCGTTCATCTCGACACTCGCGATCGGCGGCGTGGTGATTACGGTCTCCTTCGTGCTGTCCGATGCCCGCTCCATCAATATCTCCGGCGACATGCGCGAGACGTACCTGTTCTGGCTCGTCGGCGAGACACTCGGCATTCGCAACGAGATCTGGGTTGGCCTCTTCGTGCTGGCGCTGCTGGCATTCTTGCAGATGCGCACCCCTTTCGGGCGTCTCACGCGGGCCATCGGCGCCGGCGAGCAGGCAGTCATCGCCTCGGGCATCCGGGTCGACCCGATCAAGGTGGCGGCATTTTTCCTGTCGGGGCTGACCGCCGGGTTCGCAGGAGTGATGATGGCGGCACGCATCAGCTCCGGTTCGCCGACACTGGCGAACGAATTCCTGCTGCCGGCGATTGCCGCCATCATCGTTGGCGGAACCGCGCTGACCGGCGGCGTTGGAGGGGTCTGGCGCACGTTCATCGGGGCGCTGATCATTGCGGTCGTCCGCATCGGAATGACATTCCTCGGCGTCAGCGTGTTCGCGCAACAGATCGTTTTCGGCGTAGTGCTGGTTGCGGCAGTCGCCCTGACAATCGATCGCTCGAAGATCCAGATCGTCAAGTAGCCGCTCTTCGGCGGGCGGATGCCCGTCAGGAATTTTCGCCCTAGCCGCGCCAATTCCGGGAACCGGACGGCCGCTGCGAAGCTGTGCAGAGGCGACCCGGATCGTTTCGCGCGTGGCCGGAGAAGGCGGGTGCCCGCTCTCTGGCGGACTTCGGCGGGCTTCGGCCCCTAGTACGCGATCAATGTGCAATGGATGACGCGGTTGCCTTCTTGCGAGTAATGAACGGGACAGAGCCACAGGACAATCTCATTCTCTCGTCGCCGGATCTTGGTGCGCCCCGATCGGCGTTGAACGGAGCCATTCTGGTTTGTCGCCAGCCAGTCGCGGATTGCACGGAGTGTGCAGCAGGGCGTTGAATGGGGGTGCCGGCGCACCGTGGCGGGGTTGGGAAGGGATTGGCTGGCGTTCGTTGGCTTTCGGAAGCGGATTGCGTCGGGAAGAGGCTCTCCGCGTTGGGGTCAAGTCGTTCGCGGACGTTTGGCGGGCACGTGCTTCAAGGCATTGTCGCGGTGCCACTCGAATTGGTCGGTTGCGGCAGGGGCGCGGTCGGAGCCGGCGGAAAGGTTGAATGCGAGGGCGAGGCTGCAGAAGGCGGCGTCTTTTTCGCCTGTCCGTGGCGGGCGCGCATCATGCAGGCGTCCTCCCGGAAAGCGGTGTCGCGCCGGCGGTGTCTCCTACCATGAAAGCATCCCACATATTCATACATTTGGGTGCGGAGGCACAAGACCCGGCATGAGGGTTTGCTTTCAATGCCCCAATGTCCGCGGTTGAGGGTCAGGAGACGCTCACGCGATGCCTCTGCATGGGTAAACGGTAAGCGACTTTTTCACCCCCTGCTGAACGATATTCAGACTTCCTGACACCGTGCGGCGCGAGGTATCGTCGACAATCAAGCAACTTCATGCTCGGCCGAGCAAATTCCTTTCTGTGTAACTCATTGCTGTATCTGATAGTGGCCAGTTTAATCTGAGCTGAAATCCGGGATTTTGGTGGCCTCACCAACCAACTCTGTTCAGATGGGCCAAGGCTGTGCCGTGCGTTGGGTGCCTTTCCCGGCCATCAGAAACTCGGACGGACTCCAATGAAGGGTGCATCTAAAATTGTGTGAGTTCCGGAAGTCTGATATTGGGCGTTTCGTGTGGGTGTGCCGTTGTTGATTTGGTTTGGTTTTTGGGGTTGCATTGAGCCTGTCGCTGGACTCAGGGTCCTGGGGCTGGACTCAACGAAACGGTTGTGTTACGCTGCCGGTCATGGACAGGATTGTACAAGGTCGTCGGGTCGGCTCTGCGGAGCTGTCGGAGATCCGTGCGCTGTTGTCGGCGCACCCGGAGTGGGGCCGCTCGCGGCTTTCGGTTGCGCTGTGCGAGCGCTGGGGCTGGCGGGACGGCCGGGGCCGTGTGAAGGATATTGCCGCGCGTTCGCTGCTTCGCAAGCTTGCGGGAGAAGGTCTGATCCGGCTCCCTGCGTTGCAGTACCCGGGCCGCGGAAGCCGTCGGCGCAGCGCGGCGGCGCGTGTCGGGCTGGAGGTTGACTGGTCGGTATCGGAGGCGTTTTCGGGTCCGCTGTCGGCGCTCCTGCCAGTTTCTGTATCGGTTGCGGAAGGTTCGGACCGCCCGCTTCTGCACGCGATTTTGGAACGGTTCCACTATCTCCAGACTTCCTGACCTCGTGCGCTAATTGAAGGCGGGCTTGGCGATCGTTTTGCTCGTGATTTCCAGCAGTTAGGAGACATTTGAGGGGTTGACCGATCTACGGAGAGTGGCTATAATACTGTGCACCCGATATCGACCGTGGAGACTCCCTTGAACACGCTTCCGATGCCTCCTGCCGAGGCGATCCAGATCGGCGAATCCTGCTTTTCGCACGCGGTCGAGGACGGCCGGCGGGTCTACTTCAGCAACCTGGCGCCGTTCGATTCCCACGAAGTTTCGGACAACCGAGCGCGACAGCTGCGGATTGCGCGGTTTGCCGAGCACGGTGTGCTACGCAGGGATCTGGCGGCGGCGTTTGGCGTGAACCGTTCGACGGTGCAGCGGGCAGTGAACCAGCTCCGGAGGCAGGGCGAGGCCGGTTTTCTTACGCCGCGACGGAGGCGCGGGCCGAGCGCGATCGACGCCGCGACGGCGCGGGAGGCGGAGCGGCTTCTGGCCTCGGGGCTGAGCGGCCGGGCGGTTGCGCGAAAGCTGGGGATCCGGCCGAGCACGTTCAGCCTCAACCGCCGGTCGGGTGTTATCAGAGGGGGGACGCCGAACCGGGCCGTGCCGGCGCAGGCGACAGCGTCGACGGAGCCGCAGGCGACGGCAGTGCTGGAGCCGCCGGTGGTCGCGTCGACGGAGCCACAGGCGGCGGCAGCGCCGGAGCCGAGGGTGGAGCGGAGCGAACGGGACGCACGCGACCGCGAGGCGCCGATGGGTCGGGGCACCCGGGACACGGCGGGGCGGATGCTGGCGGCAACGGGACATCTGACGGAGATGCGGCCGCAGTTTGCGGAGCCGCTGTCGGCGGTTGCCGGCGGCGGCGTGCTGGCCGGGCTGCCGATGCTGCTCAAGGAGGGGCTTCTGGACCGCGCGCGGGAGTTCCTGTCGCTGCCCAAGGGATACTACGGTTTGACCACGGTTCTGCTGTTCCTGGCCTTCCTCACCCTGGCCCGGGTGCGCAATCCGGAGGCACTGCGGCACCAGGCGCCCGGGGAATGGGGCGCCATCCTGGGCCTGGACCGCTGCCCGGAGGTGAAGACGCTGCGGGGCAAGATCAAGGCGTTGGGGCGAGACGTGCAACGGGTGCGGGACTGGCAAGCTTCCCTGGCCGCGGGATGGATGGCGGAAGAACCGGACGTGTGTGCGACCCTGTCGGTGGATGGCCACGTCAAGGTGTATTCCGGCCGCAAGGGAAAATTGCCCAAGCATTACGTGGCGCGCCAGAAACTCTGCCTGCCTGCCTCCACGAGCTACTGGATCAACGCGCTCGGCGGCAAGCCGTTCCTGTGCCTGAACAAGGCGCTGGATCCGACCATGACCCACGCGCTGGAGAAGGACATCCTGCCCGCGCTGGAGAAACTGGGCATGCTGGGCCCGGATGCACCGGACCTCACCGTCCCGGACGCCGGCGAGCCCGCCCTGACGCTGGTCTTCGACCGGGAAGGCTGGAGCCCTGCCCTGTTCCGGCGCCTCGCCCGGCGCGGGGTTGCTGTGATCACCTGGCACAAGGGCTTCAAGGGGGAGGCCTGGCCGGAGGCGGACTTCCGCACCGTCACGGTGCCCATCCACGGGCCGGGAAGCACCCGCAGCGCCACCGTCCGCCTCGCCGAGAAGAGCGTGATCCTGAGCAAGGGGCCCGAAGTCCGCCAGATCCGGCGCCTGCTGGAGAATGGCCGCCAGGTGCCCCTCATCACCACCGACCCCCGCATGCCCATGGAGCGGGCCGCCAGCGCCCTGTTCTCCCGATGGTCGCAGGAGAACTTCTTCAAATACATGCGCGAGGAGTTCAATCTCGACGCGCTGGCGGTCCACGGTTTGGAAGCACAGGATCCCGACGCCCGCATCGTCAACCCGCGCTGGCGCGCAATCGACCGCAATGTCCAGCGCTTCCGGCAGCGCCTTGGCACCCTGCGCAACCGGATCGCCGACCTGTCCAGGGGAACCCCGACCCGCGAAGCCGAAGAGGCCGTCCGGCGCCTGCAGGCCCAAAGCGACGCTCTCGACGCCGAGCGTGAAGCCCTCAAGCTGCAGCGCCGCGATACACCGCGACATATCGCGGTCGCCGAACTCGACACGAACGAGGCACTCGACGCGCTCCCCGAAGGCGAGAAACTCCTCCTCGATATAATCCGCATGATCGCCTACCGCGCTGAAACCCGCATGATGCCCGCCGTTGCCCAGACCCAGGGCAAGATCCAGCGCCCCCGCCGGCACTTGCGCGCACTTCTACGGGCCGACGCCGACGTCATCCCGGAGCACGGCAACGGCATCCTCCGCGTTCGCATACTCGGCACCGCCAGCGATGCCGGCGACAACGCCATCGCAAGCCTCCTCGAAGAACTCAACCAGACACGGACCGTCTTCCCCGGTACCAACATGCACATGGTCTATGAACTACCCGGAAAAATCGCCGAGCCCCACTTCGCGGGTGCAAAAACATGACACTCTCTCGAGTTCGAGGTCAGGAAGTCTGATCTCGGGCTATCGACGCCGGTGGGGGAGAACATCGGGCACCTTGCGCGGGACCGTCGGGGGCGGATCGTGGGCTGCTCGCTGACGGGGGCTGCGGCGTGGCGCTGCGCGGGGCGGGACCGCTGGATCGGATGGAGTGACGCGACGCGCGGGGCGGATTTGTGCCTTGTCGCGAACCAGCAGCGCTTTCTGATCCTGAACGCGGTTCGGGTTCCGCATCTTGCGAGCCATGTGCTTGCGCGGGTGGCACGTCGGGTGGGCGCGGACTACGAGGCGCGCTATGGGCATCCGGTCCATTTGCTGGAGACATTCGTCGATGTGTCGCGGTTTGCGGGGACGTGTTATCGGGCGGCGGGCTGGCATGACGCGGGGCTGACGACGGGGCGCAGCCGGAACGGCCGTCCGGGGCTCTCGGTTCCGCGCAAGCGGGTTTTTCTGCGGCCCCTGCGGCGGGATGCCGTGGCGCGGCTGCGGCAGGGGCGGTGACCGGTTTGGGGCCGCCGGAAGACCACGCCGGGGAAGTGGCGGAGCTTCACCTGCAACTGGACCTGGCGTCGGCGGAGAACGCACGGCTGCTGGAGAACCGCGAACACTGGATGGGGGAGACGGAGGCACTGCAGGAGGCGCTTGCGCGAGCGGATCGCGGCAAGGCGCGGCTGGAGTCGGAGAATGCGCAGTTGCGCCGGGAACTGAAGAAGGTCAGGTCTACTCTGGACGAGTTGCTGGAGCGATTCCAGACGGCCGTGCGCACCGCGCGTCGGTTTGCGGGGATGCTGTTCAGTTCGTCGTCGGAGCGCCTGGGGGGTTCGGCCGAGACGGTTGTGTCGGAGGTGGAGCTGGATTGTCCTGCCTTTATCTGGGACGATGATCCGACCGGAGGACTGGCAAGCGGCGGCGCGGCGGATGTGGAAGCCGTGGATCCCCTTCCCGAGGAGCGCGCGGCACCGCGGCCACGCAAGCGTGGCCGCCCCCGGGGAGCGACGGGCGGCCGGAAGATCGGCAAGGACGTTCCCACGATCACCTGCCACCTGGAGCCGGAGGCGGCTGCCTGCCCGTCCTGCGGCGGCGAGCGCAAGACGATCCGGACCGAGGCCGCGGAGCGGGTGCATTATGTCCCGGCCAGCTACGTTCGGGTCGTGATCGAGCGTCCCGTGCTCGGCTGCGCCCGGTGCCGCCACGCCGCACCGGAGCAGGCACCGGCACCGGACTGGCTGATCCCCCGCGGACTGCCCACGGAAGCCTTGCTGGCGCACACCATGGCGTCAAAGTTCCAGGACCACTTCCCCTCCTACCGCCTGTCGCAAAGGCTTGCCCGCCACGGCATCCTCATCGGCGATGCCACCCTCAACAGCTGGATCGCCCGGGGCTTCGAGATCCTGCAGCCGCTCTATGACGCCATCAAGGCGCATGTCCTCAGCGCCGACCGGCTGTTCCTCGACGAGACAACGGTCAAGTTCCTCGAACCGGGCTTCGGAAAGGCCCGGACCGGCTACCTCTGGGCCGCGCTGCGCGACGACCGCACCTTCGCCGGGCCGGCGCCGCCCGCGGCGCTCTTCTGGTCCGGCCCGGGGCGCGGAAAGGCCATCCCGGAAGCCATGCTGCGGGACTTCGCCGGCCTCGCCCAGGTCGATCGCTACGCCGCATACAACATCCTCGCCGACCCCGCGCGGCCCGCCGGACCCGTCACCCTTCAGTTTTGTATGACGCATTGGAGACGCAAGTACCACTATCTGCCGGAATCCCGCTTCCGCAATGAGGCCCTTACGCGAATCGGCGAGCTGTTCGCTATCGAGAAGCCCATCCTGTTCAAGCCTCCCGATGAGCGCCTCCGCGTGCGGCAGCACGAGTTGACGCCCGCCTTCGAACGATGGAAGGCGTTCCTCGAAGCCGCCGCCAGCCGCCTGCCCGAAGCCTCGGCGGAGGCCGCCGCCATCCGATACGGCCTCGCCGACGGCGTCTGGCCGGGCTTCACCCGCCTGCTCGACGACGGCCGCCTCGACCTGCACTCCAATCGCGGCGAAAACGCCCACCGACCCGTCAAGCTCACCATGCGCAACTCCCTGTTCGCCGGATCCGAGAATGCCATCGGCATCTGGGCTCGTGCCAACACCCTGATCACAACATGCCGCCTCAACAACGTCGACCCGGAAGCCTGGCTCACCCATGTCCTGGTTCAAATCCGCGACGGGTGCAAGGATGTCGAAAGCCTCATGCCATGGCAGCCCTTCAAACCGCCGGGGGATCAATGCCTCGCCATCTGCGGAACAATCCTCAGCCCCGCACCGCACGCCGAGGGGCCTTGAGGCCCCGCCAGTCACAGACATCGAACAGCGCCAAGAACTCTACTCGCGAAAGCCGCAAAAGACCCTCCGACACCGGCGGCCAGCGGAACGAACCCCGATCCGGCCACTTCGCAACCAGCACCATCCCGCTGCCGTCATGGAACAGGACCTTCACCCGCCCCGGACGCCGCGAGCGGAACACCAGCACGACCCCCGAATCCGGTGGAACACCAAGATGCTCTCGCGCGTAGCTGCTTAGCGCCGCGATCCCGCGGCGGAAATCAACCGGATGCAACGCAAGGTAAACAACAGAACCATCGCCAACCCCAAGCATGACAACCTCCCGGAAAGCAAATGCCTTCCCAGAAGATGGTGCTCTCCGCAACTCACCGAAAGCAGGGGGGGAAATAGTCGCTTACGGTAAACGCGGTGGTCCCGAGGCATGCTCGATGGACGACTTTCCGGATTTAGCGTGCTTTTGCTCGTGGGTGATGCGCAACAACCGCCGCGACATCGTTTCGTGGCCGGATTACTCCCGCGTTCTCGGACATGGGAATTCGGAATCCTGTCACTTCGGGGGCCTCGATCTTGATCAGAAGATCATCCGCACCCATGCAGCCGGGATGACGCATCGTGGAACGCTGGAGTTACGCCGACCGGCAAAGATCTCAGCCACGCCACGCGTTCCGACACCAATATTCCGAGCCGAATGAAGCGGATGGCGCGAGACCGTCCGCAAGCGTGAGGGCGAAGCGCAGGCGGCGTTGCTCCCGACAGTTCGGATGCGTACAGTGGAGTCAAAGAGCATCCCAAGCTGGAAATGAGCGGCCATGAACGTCGGCACAATCGAGACCTGCCGACGAGTCGGCAATCTGGAAAAGGAGATCGTCCTGTGAAGCGCGAATGGCGAAACTCGAGCAATTCGAGTGGCCACACTGCCCATGACGTTGGCGTCCTGGACGCAGGACCACGGGACACAGCGTGTTCGCTGACCCCTCCCACGTGACAACAAGGCTCGGGCAGCACACGTCCGGGGCCGAGGTGCGATGACTGATCTGCTGTTGTTCAGCGATGACCTTGACCGATACCGGTTGGTCTCGAAGCAGGTAAGAAAACCAGGTGCCCGTTGGGTGGATAAACCCGGCCGACATCGGCAGCGGAACTTTAGGGCTGAGGCCGCGGTGGTGCGGTTTTTCGGATCTATCTCCGGAAGAACCTGGATGACAGCCGGGATTTCTCGTGTTCGTGTGGCTTGGCGTTGGTTCAGAAGGGAGGAAAGTCGTTGAGCCTGGCTCGCTACAACGGTGCGAACCACGTACATGGGGAGATCCGCTATCCGCTATCGGTGTCACATTCATCGCGCCACGGCCGAGGCGATTCTCGCGGGCACGAAAATTGACCGCCACGCCGAGGAGACGGATCGATGTATCACGCTGAAGGGAGCACTGGCCTGCTTGGGTGCGATTCTCGCATGGCGGGCATTTTCGTGGATTTGTCAATTTACAAGTTTTGCGCCCATAGCACGATCAAGCCGCCGCTTTGTGTGAGTTTGGGAAGCGGTTGTCATTTTCTGCGGGCGTTTGCTTGTGGTGATCGAGTATGGCAGTCCAGGCGGCGTCGAAGCGCCCGGACTTGACGAGCGCTCGGAAGGCGAGGACGGCCTTGCCTCCCTCCATTCCCCAGCGCTGGCCGGACCTTTTCATCCTGGCTCCGACCAGCGTCTTATATCGTGTTGCATGATGCACTCCTTGTAACATTTTGGTAGGTGCGTCCATTTCTTCTTTGGGTCCGCCGGGAGTTTCCGGGAATCTGCACGCGTTTGCGTTCTGCATTGTTTCGGCTGCAGTGAGCCGCTGCACTGCCACGGTTGGTATGATCCGGTGCGGGACCGGGAAGTTGCGTCGCATGTTCACGGTGCCTCGCGGATCTTCTGCGTCGGGCCGGCGTTGAGCCTCTGCTGCGGGCCGGGGCCGGGAACGGCTCTGTAGACGTGGGTGATCTTCCTGGCCAACGGAAAGGGTCTCCTGTCAACGATTCCAGCCCGAGCCCATTGTCGGACGGTGATTGGAGCAACATGGAAGCGTTTCGCCAGTTCGCCGGCTGTGAAGAACTCTTCTTCGTGCATCCTCTCGAGTTGCCGGGCAGTCCAAGTCTTCAGCTTGTAGCGGTTCATGATGTTGCGGACACGTTGAAGGGTCATCGGCTCGCCTTGCCAGTTGGCATGTCCTTGCCGGTTGAGCTCCTCGGTGGCTTCGGGTTCCGGCAGGGTATCGAGCAGGGCATCCAGCGCCTGGATAGTGGCGGGCCGGGTTTTCCTTTGCTTCCATTGTGGCATCGGAACCGGGATCGGATCAAGATGCTTGATATGCCCGCCCCGCATGCGTAAGCCGATTCGGACGGTTTCGCCGTCGCTGCTCAATACCGCATCCTCGACCAGGAAGCCGAGCAGCCGCTTGCGGTCCCGGGCTTCGGTTTGCGGAGCATCCCACACCTTCGCGAAGTCCTCTGCCAGTTCCCGGACCTTGCGAAGCTGCGCGGCGGACATTTCCATTTCCGCCTTGTCCCGGAAGATCTCGCGTTCCCGGCACGCTTCTTCCAGTTCCTGCAGCCGAGCGTTCCATTCTTCCTCCAAAGCCGCCACCACCTGGCGGTTGGCGGGATCGACGGCATGATGCCGTCGCCGGGCCAGGTCCGCTTCGTAGCGAAGGCCTTCGATCTGCTCGCTCCGCCGAGCGTCGGATTGGGCGAAGTCGGCGCGAACCTGTTCGTGGACGGCGAGGGCGAGGTCAATGTTGCTGCGGTTCATTGCGGCAATGGCGAAGCCGGTCACCGCCTTGTCCACCACGGCGGCGGGAATGAAGCGACAGCCATTGGCGCGACGATCCGTCGGACAGGTGTAGTGATACCTCTCCTTGCGCCCGCGCGCAGGATTGGCGGACGCGTATCGGACCTTCATGCGTTGGCCGCAGGAGCCGCAAATGGCACGCGACTGCAGCAATCCCCGCCCATCCCCCAGATTCGCGACGCGGGAAGCCGTCATGTGCAACGGATGGTTGCACGACAGGATCGCCCTGTTGGCCAAGTATGCATCCCAATCGATATAGCCGGGATGGCTGCCAGGGATGCAGACCATCCATTCCTCCATGGGCAATTTCCGTGAGGTCTTCGATCCGTCTGCCTTGTAGCTGTGCCGGCTGCGCCCGTAGACGTAAGCGCCCGCGTAGCGGGGGTTCTTCAGGATGTTGAGGATCTTCCAGTCCTGCGCCGGTTCCCAGCGGAGCGCGCCGCGGTCTGGCCCCGAGCGAATGCGGGTTGGCAGCAGGATGCGCTGGTCGCGGAACCAGCGCGCCGTCGCGCTCGAAGAGCCGAGTTCGGCAAACTTCGGGAACACCAGCGCAACGGCTTTTGATACCGCCGCATTGCCGTGAAGCGCGATGCCGCCCTTCGCGTCATACTCGAGCCCGACCGGAAGAAGTGTCCGCAATTCCCCCCGCAGCGCCTTGCTTTCGCGCCCGCCCCGCAGCCGCAGCTTGATCGAATGGAGCTCGAATTCGCTGATCGTGCCTTTAATTCCCAGCAATAGGCGATCATTGCTGTCCTGCGGATCCAGCACCGCATTCTCGTCGAGAATGAGGGTGTCGGCGAGAGCGGCAAGGCGCAGAAGTTGATGCCAGTCGGCGCTGTCGCGCACCAGGCGGGAGACTTCGAGGCAAAGCAGGATGCCAACCTGGTCATTGGCAACCCGGTCCATGAGCTCCTGAAAGCCGCAGCGGTTTGCGCTGAAGGCTCCGGAGAGGCCCTGGTCCTCGTCGATGACCCGGATCTGTTCCCCAGGCCAGCCGAGCGCGGCCGCGCGTTCCTGAAGGCCATATTGCCTGCGTGCGCTCTCCCGGTTCCCGGCAACCTGCTGGGGAGAGGACTGGCGCACATATAGGATGGCCTCCCGCTCCAGGTGGCGGGCGCGGATTTTTCGCGCGCCTGTTTCATGAAGCATTGCACACCTCCCGGCTGTGGGCGGGTAATGCCGCCTTGCGGATCAAGCGCGCAGCTTCAGCCAGCATCGGATCCGGAAGCCTGCAGCCCGGCTCATGGGAGGGACTGCCGCGTGGGATGCGGAATCCGTCGAGCTGTGCAAGAGCGGCGTTCATCCCGCCGCGCTTCAGGAGATCAATGCCACACGAGGAGTCCCCGTTCATAAAGCACCTGCGCCATTCCTCGTAGACCCCCACGACGTCGTCCATCCAGGGCTGCCTTACGGTTCCGAAGTTTTTTTTTGCCTGCGCTCCAGCGCCTTCTCGATGGCCCGCGGATGCAGCTTCAGGCCAAACTCCGCTTCCACAAGAGGAACAAGCTTTCGGGCACCGACGCGGCCGTGGCGTTCCCGATGCTCGAGAACAAACCGGAGAACCTCCGGCGAAATCTTGTGCGGTGCCCGCGGCCCCCGCTTCGCCGGCAGCAGCCCCGGCAGGCCGTCCTTCTCGAAGCGCGCCATGCTGCGCGCGCAAGTCTTGCGGGAAACGCCGAAGCGGCGGGCCGCTGCCGCCACGCCCCCATGACCGCCGCGGGCCGCGCGAACCATCTCGTAGCGAACCTGGAGAAGATCGGACGGATCGAAGAAGCCGCCGCGCCGGAACAGGGGGTCGGCGACCCGCTCCGGCTTGCGGTTGAACAATCCCGCCCTGCGCAGTCGCTCCCGCTTGCCCTCCGCGTCCCGATCTTCCGTCATGGTAATCTCCCGCGTAAATGGCCCCTAATATTTTACGCAAATAGATGACGATTGCAAATCCGCCGAAAAACCGGCCGAAACTGCCGTGCTTTACAAAGGAAAGCTGTACGAGGAGTGTGGAACCGGCATCACGACGGCGTAAAAATATATGCCCATATGGCGTAATCATTTCTGGACCACCTCTCTCCCTCCCGCGCACACCGCGGAAATCGCTTCCGACAACGCAAGAAGGTCATCGACACGAAACAGGGAGCGGCCGACTGACACCTGCTCGAACGGGTCGACCAGCCGCAGATCGGTCCAGGAAATCGCCGCAAAACCTAAGCGGACGCGTCCATTTCCTTCATCAACGGCGTAGTGCAGGCTCCGGTTGCGCTTCGCAACCCAGCCATCGAACAGGAATGTCCGGCCAAAATACGGATGCAGCGGGTGGGTG
This sequence comes from Rhodobacterales bacterium, assembly GCA_965222665.1. Lineage (GTDB taxonomy): Bacteria > Pseudomonadota > Alphaproteobacteria > Rhodobacterales > CAZPXZ01 > CAZPXZ01. The sequence continues at coordinate 1,732,098 of CBDCUM010000011.1, read as the reverse complement.
ATCACTATCGTCGGCGGACAGTCCTTCGAAAGTGTTCCATTCGCTGTATCCCGGTACGAGCTTTTTGCATGCGCTTTCCGTCACGCCGGACCCGATCGGGACGTTCATGGCCTGATGTTTCGCATAGTTCATGCGGTTCCGGTGATTGCGGAAGTAGTTCAACTCGCTCTCCAGTCCGGCATCCAGCCTGCCACTGGCGGTCCAGTAGTATCGCAAGGACCGGATCACCTTTTCGGCTCCCTCTGGATCGTCCCGGAGGATCTTCCGGTATCCTTGGAACCATGTGCTGCGGGTGGTGCTGTCGTGGGGGAAGATGTGCTCGGCGGCCGCGGCGAGGTGTTGCGCTGCATGCCAGAAATCGATCAGTTGGAACGCCTCTGGAACCAGGGCGGACAAGAAGCGCCAATTGTCTGCGGCCGCGTCTGCGACGGCAACAAGCCGCAAATCGGGCCGGAGCCTGGTGGCATGCACAAGTTCAGACGTCCGGACATCGCTCTCTTTTCGAGAGCTGCTTGTGGGTTGAATTATCGTTTGAATTGATAGAGTTATGATTGGATTTTGGGGTTGACAGAGCGGCGGGTATCTGGCATAATAATATGAACCCATTATTCGGTGCCCGAGGATCTCATGAACACGCTTCCGATGCGACCCGCCGAGGCGGTCCAGATTGGCAACTCCTGCTTTTCCTTCGTGAGGCGGGACGGCCGAGTGGAGTATTTCTCCAATCTTGAGCCGTTTGATTTTCACGCTGACGATCAGCGCGAAGCGAAGTTGCTTCGGATCGCGAAGTTCGCGGAGAGCGGTGTCCCTCGCTCGGACCTGGTGGAGGCGCTCGGCGTGAGCCGCTCGACGGTACAGCGGGCGGTGAACCAACTCCGGAGGGACGGCGAGGCGAGCTTCTTTGCGCCGCGCCGCGGGCGCGGTCCGAGCGTAATCGATGCCGACATGGCGCGGGAAGCGGACCGTCTTTTGACCTCGGGTCTGAGCGGCTCGGCGGTTGCGCGACGGCTGGGGATTCCGGTGCGGACGCTGAACGACAATCGCCGGCGAGGCGTTGTCGGGGGTGGGATGCCGGCCGGGACGGCGAAGGCTGAACCGGATCCGGAAGCACCTGCGGAGCGGGAGGCGCCGCAGGAAGCACCGGAGCGGGACGCGCTGGAGCCGCCGATTGAGCGAAGCGCACGGGACGCCCGCGACCGGGCAGCGCCGATGGGCCGTGGGGCTCGGGACACGACGGGACGAATGCTGGCCGCGACGGGGCATCTGAGCGAGATCCGGCCGCAGTTTGCGGAACCGCTGTCGGCGGTTGCCGGCGGGGGGGTGCTGGCCGGGCTCCCGATGCTGCTGAAGGAGGGGCTTCTGAACCACGCGCGGGAGTTCCTGTCGCTGCCCAAGGGGTATTACGGGTTGACCACCGTTCTGCTCTTCCTGGCGTTCCTCGTCTTGGCCCGGGTGCGCAATCCGGAGGCGCTCCGGCACCAGGTGCCCGGGGAATGGGGCGCGATCCTGGGCCTGGACCGCTGCCCGGAGGTGAAGACGCTGCGGCGCAAGATCAAGGCGCTGGGGCAGGATGTGCAGCAAGTGCGGAACTGGCAATCCTCCCTGGCGGCGGGATGGCTTGAGGAGGACCCGGAGGTCGGCGCCACGCTGTGCGTGGACGGGCATGTGAAGATCTATTCCGGTCGCAAGGGGAAATTGCCAAAGCACTTCGTGGCGCGACAGAAACTATGCCTGCCCGCGTCCACGAGCTATTGGATCAACGCGCTTGGCGGCAAGCCCTTCCTGTGCCTGAACAAGGCGCTGGATCCGACCATGACCCACGCGCTGGAGGCGGACATCCTGCCTGCGCTGGAGAAGCTGGGCATGCTGGGCCCGGAGGCGCCGGATCTCACCGCCCCGGATGCCGGCGAGCCCGCCCTGACGCTGGTCTTCGACCGGGAAGGCTGGAGCCCGGCACTGTTCAAGCGCCTCGCCCGGCGCGGCGTTGCGGTGATCACCTGGCACAAGGGCTTCAAGGGGGAGGACTGGCCGGAGGCGGAGTTCCGCAGTGTCGCGGTACCGATCCATGGACCGGGCACGACCCGCAGCGCCACCGTCCGCCTCGCCGAGAAGCGCGTGCAACTGAAAAAGGGGCCCGAGGTCCGCCAGATCCGCCGCCTGCTGGAAAGCGGCCGCCAGGTCCCGCTCATTACCACCCACTCCCGCATGCCCGTGGAGCAGATCGCCGGCGCCCTGTTCTCCCGCTGGTCGCAGGAGAACTTCTTCAAATATATGCGCGAGGAGTTCAATCTCGACGCCCTCGTGGTCCGCGGCCTGGAGCCGCAGGATCCCGAAGCCCGCGTCGTCAACCCGCTCTGGCGCGCAATCGACCGAAATGTCAGCCGCTTCCGGCAACGCCTCGGCACCCTGCGCAACAGGATCGCCGATCTGGCCAAGGGAGCCCAGTCTCACCAGACCGCCGAAGCCGCCCGACGTCTCCAGGCCCGGATCGACGCTCTCGACGCCGAGCGTGAGACGCTCAAGCAGAAGCGCAGCGACACGCAGCGCCACATCACCGTCGCCGAGCTCGACGACCACCAGGCCCTGGATGCGCTTCCCGAAGGCGAGAAGCTCCTCCTCGACGTCATCCGCATGATCGCCTACCGCGCCGAAACCCGCATGATGCCTGTCGTCGCACAGGCACAGGGCAAGACACAGCGACCCCGCAGGCACCTGCGCGCGATCTTCCAATCCGACGCCGACATCATCCCGGAGCCCTCCAACGGCATCCTCCGCATTCGCATCCTCGGCACCGCCAGCGACGCTGGCGACAACGCCACTGCAGGCCTCCTCCAGGAACTCAACCTGACCCGGACGATCTTCCCAGGCACCAACCTCCGGATGATCTACGAACTGCCCGGGAATACGGCCGATCCGGACCCTTCGGGTTCAAATAGGTGAGCTCGATTCACTCCCGAGGTCCGGACATCTGAAGTTCCTCCTCCAGCCGCTGCTTGAGGGTTGCCTTGCGGGGTTCGGGCATTTCGCCAAAATACACGGTGTGCAAGCGGACGCCCTGAGCATCGTAATAGGAGATCGTCCCGACGGACGCCTCTTTCCAAATCATTGGCCTGACACCACCTTTCCCATCCAGGAACATGGGAAGCATGGTCCCGTCGAGGGAGATGCAGACGCTCACCGCCTGCGCCGGGATCGCCTCGCCCGCGCGCATCGCCACAAGCGCGTCGTCCGCGCAGCCGCTCCAGAGACGGCCTGCATCGGCCGTCAGGCGCTGCAGGCTGCTCACTGAGGCTCCATCGATCCCGAACCTCCCGTACAGGGACACACAGTCCCGTGGCGAGAGAGCGCTCATCAGAAACACGCCCTGCTCCGCAGCCCGCTCCGTGAAATAGCCGCCCGCAAAGCAAACCTGCTCGTCGACCGGCATGATCGCGGCCCCGGATTCCGACCGGTAGCGGGGTCTCGAATACTCCACCGGCCCGGCCGACGTCATCACCCTGCGAGGCGTCGAGTGTACCCGACGATGCCGCCTCCCGCCACGAAACACATGCCGCGCCCCTTCATCCAAAGACTCGATGCCCGCTTTCAGAACTGCGCGCACGCAGGCCTGCGATGCCGTCATCACTTGACGTTCAAACGCCGAAAACGCCGCCCCCAATGTGCCGGAGGAAAGCAGTTGGAACGCCGCCTCCGCAAACTCCCGCCCAATCGCGTCGCAAAGCGAACGGCAGGCTTCCATCTCCTCGGCCGGCTGCACACCCCTGCAAAGCTGGTCCGCAACAACACAGGGATCAAAATCAAAAACGACTTCCACCTCGGAATGGGTTAGCATGGTCATTGGAGTGCTCCTGATCTGGATGTTTCAATACTTTCAGAATACCACTGCATGTGGTCGGGGGCACTCCCCTCTTCCTCAACATCGCGCGTTCCCGTACAAATTATTGCCCGTCAGCGACGGATTGTCACAAACTTCCCCATCCCGCTCGAACCTCGGATCGTAACTCATTGTCATTGCTGAACGCACTTCCGCCATGACAGAAACGCATAGCGCCAGGCGAAGGTCTGGAAAGGAGGATGAGATGAACTGAAACCTTTCATCGCAACCCAGCGGGTTCGACTCCCGCCCGGCAAAGGCGCAGCCCGCCAGCCGGAACCGAGTCTTGCATGGCCAACGGCAACGCGGGTCGTGAAGCGTAGACAGGAGATGACAAAGCGCCGCTATGGAGCCCTTCCCATTCTGCCCATATCGGGCGACCGGCGAGAGTCCATTATCCGTGGCATCCTCTTTTTGGCTGCGAGGTCCGGGAACTGAGGCGTGAACAGCACGCCTCAGGCGAGTTTGTTCGTGTCGAGAGTTCGCCCGGTGAGGGCGCACTGATCGCGGCCTGGATGCTGGACGCGGTTGCCTGCGCGCCAATGGAACTCGGCGAGCCGCGGGCATCGCTGTCGGCGCTGGTCGAACTCCACCACTTCTTGATCGGATTGGGTTTGAGGAGAGAATGCCGGGAGACCATGCGCGATTCCCGGGAGAACGTCGATGACCGCCCCTGCGCACCCGACACGACTGCCACGCACGACCCAGCTATCGCTGGTTCTCGACGACGGCGAACTGCAGAACCTGACCGGAAGCGAACGCGATCAGGCCGTCCACCAACTAGCTTGGCTGTTGCTGGAGGCGGCAGGCCTCAAGAGGGACGAGGATCCCGATGACGATGCCTGATGTGCTTGCCGATTCGGTCCTGAACCGCAAGGCGGTGGTCTACGTCCGCCAGTCCACTCCCCGACAGGTCCTCACCAACCTGGAGAGTCAGCGGCGGCAATACGAACTTGTCGCGACCGCCCACAGTCGCGGCTTTCGGGATGTGGAGGTGATCGACGAAGACCTGGGGATCACGGCGAATGGCCAGATGGATCGGCCCGGCTTCGAGCGATTGTGCGCCGAGCTTTGTGGGCAACAGGTCGGTGCCGTGTTCTGCTTCGATGCTTCCAGGCTCGCTCGCAACGGCCGTGACTGGCATCAGCTCCTGGAGTTGTGCGGTGTGTTCGATGCTCGCGTGATCGACCTGGATGGTGTCTACAATCCCCGACTTCCGAATGATCGTCTCCTCTTGGGAATGAAAGGTAGCATTTTCGAGTTCGAGAGTGGCATTCTCCGTGCCCGGATGCTTGGGGCGCTGCAAGACAAGGCGCGCCGCGGTGAACTCCGTATCAACGTTCCGGTCGGGTACGTCTGGTATCGCGAAGCCGATGGTCCCGTCTTCGATCCCGACCTACGAATTCAGGAGACCATCCGACTGGTCTTTTCCCGATTCCGTGACTTGGGCAGTGCACGGCAGGTTGCGCTGGCACTGCGAGCGAAGGAAGTCTGCTTTCCGTCTCCCTTTGGCGGAGGCCTCGCTCCTCAATGGAGGCTGATCAGCTACAGCAACGTCCACACCACGCTGAAAAATCCCTTCTATGCAGGCGCTTACGCCTGGGGCAAGACCGGCCAGCGAACGGTCGTCGTTGACGGGCGTCTGCGCAAGAGTTCCGGCCATGACAAGCCTGTCGAGCAGTGGGAGGTCATCATCCGGGACCACCATGAAGGCTACATCGACTGGGCCGAATACGAGCGCAACCTCGCCCGCCTCGCGGCCAACAACTACGGCAAGAGCGGCGGCTCAAAGTCTGGACGAGGCGGCAGGGCACTGCTCGCCGGGCTGCTCTCGTGCGCCCGTTGCGGACGGCGCCTGCAGGTGGTCTATTCGGGCCGAGCCCCGGGGCGGGCTGTCTACCTGTGCAGACAGGGCCATGTGCATGGGCTGCCGACGTGTCTGCGGTTCGCCGCGAAACGCATCGATGCCGCCCTTGCCGCAGAGGCCATCCGCGTGGCGGCACCCATGGCGATCGAAGCGGCTCTGGAGGCCGAACGGATGTACGGCGAAGCGCAAGCAAAACAGCAGAAAATCGTGGACCTCGAACTGAAGCAGGTGCGCTACGAGGCCTCACTGGCAGAGCGTCGCTATGCCGCCTGCGACCCTGACAATCGACTCATTGCGGCGCAATTGGAGAAACGCTGGGAAGAGGCGCTTCAGCGCGTTGTGGCCTGCGAAACACGCATCCGGCACGTGCCAGAGCCGACCTCAAGCATGCCGGACTTCACCGGACTTGCCGTTGATCTCGAAGCCGCCTGGAATGCGCCAACGACCACCATGCGCACGCGCCAGCAACTCTTGCGCACCCTCGTCACCGAAATCATCGCAGATATCGACAACACGGCCCGTGAGGTCGTACTGGTCATTCATTGGCGAGGGGGACAACATTCTCAACTACGGGTCCGAATACCCGCATCCGGCGCCCATAGCGTGCGCACCTCTGAACAAGCCGCCAAGGTCATGCGCAGCATGGCGGGGCACTGGTCCGATTGCGATATCGCCGCATCGCTGAATCGCATGGGGATGTCGTCCGCCCATGGATACACCTGGAACGCCGAGCGGGTGAGGCGGTACCGCGGAGATCACGGCCTTCCATCCCGCAGGACCGTTTCCGGAAAGGAGAAACTCCTGACCTTGGCAGAGGCTGCAAGCAAACTCCGCGTCAACCACCACGTAGTCCGCCGACTGATCCGACAGGGGGTTCTCCCGGCTCAACAAGCCGCTCCAAAGGCTCCCTGGCGCATCCGAGCCGCCGATCTACTGAACGAAACCGTGGCCGCCGCCGCTGCCAGGGCCGGAAACAGCCCGTGTCAGGACCAAGACCTTCCACAACTCCCAATGTTTTCAAACACTTCAGAAGGGGACTCATAATGAAAACCGCTCCATTGAGCCTCGAAAGTTCCAATGATGACGCCCTCGCTGTTGCGATACCGGGGGCAGCACCGGAAGCACCGTCACGGCGAGGTGCCACGGGTCGTCCGGGGTCGCGGGAACGGCGCGAAGTCATGGGATGGGTTGCCAGGCAACCTGGGAGATCCCGCATTTGCCCGTGGAGGCAGGTTCCGGAGATGGAGACCCGGATGACCAAGACTCCTGGCCCGGCGCGAGGCCTGCTCAACGCCGGGATCGCTATGGCGGACACGAAACCGACGCAGGCAGCCACGGACCCGGCTGGCGAATCCATAAGCCGAAGGACGTGCGATGCGGGAAGTCGTAGTGCCCTGATAGTACTGCTGACGGCGGGGAACCGGGATCACCGGGACCCGTCCGAGGGAAGCGGGGCATCACATGGATAGACCCACTGGTGGGAAACGATGGAGGAAACACTGGGTTCCACAAACACGTCCACGAAACAGCAGTGGATAGCCGAACAGGCGAGGCAGCACCCGGAGCGGGTATTCACCTCGCTGCACCACTTGATCGACATCGACTGGATGCGGGAGGCGCATCGGCGTACGCGCAAGGATGCCGCCGCAGGCGTCGACGGCGTGATGGCTGCCGACTACGAGACGAACCTGGAGGCCAACTTGGAGTGCCTTCTGGAACGGATGAAGTCAGGCAGCTATGTCGCGCCGCCGGTGCGTCGGCACTACATCCCGAAAGCGGACGGCAGGAAGCGCCCTCTGGGCATCCCGACGTTTGAAGACAAAGTGGCGCAGCGGGCGATCCTGATGCTCATGGAGCCGATCTACGAAGCGGATTTCCATCCGTGCTCGTATGGCTTCCGGCCGGGCCGCTCGGCTCATGGCGCCTTGCGCGATCTGCGCAGCGGCATCATGGACGATGGCCAACGCTGGATCATCGACGCTGACATCACGAATTATTTCGGCAGCATCGACCATGGGCATCTCCGGGCCTTCCTTGACCTGCGGATCAGGGACGGCGTCGTGAGACGCATGCTGGACGGGTGGCTCAAGGCCGGGGTGATGGAGGGATCAACGCTCCACCGCCCCGAAGCAGGGGCACCGCAAGGCGGGGTTCTCAGCCCGCTGCTCTCGAATCTCTACCTGCACCATGTGCTGGACGACTGGTTCGAGGGCACGGTCAGGCCTCGTCTGCAAGGCTCCTGCCGGCTGGTTCGGTTCGCCGATGACTTTGTCATCGCCTTCTCGGATCGGCAAAGTGGCCAGCGCGTTCTGGAGGTTCTGGGCAAGCGCCTTGGCCGGTTCGGCCTCGCGCTCCACCCGGACAAGACGCGCTTCGTGGACTTCCGCCGGGCCAGCCTGAAAAGGCATGGAACGTCCGGAACCTTCGACTTCCTCGGCTTCACCCACCTATGGGGTCGCTCGAGGAGGGGCTACAACGTTGTTCGCCAAGTGACGGCCCAGGACCGGTTCACCCGCGCGGTGAAATCCGTGTTCGACTGGTGCAAGCGCCATCGGCACTTGCCCTTGCCCGATCAATGCGAGCATCTCGCCCACGCCATCCGGGGCCATTGCAGCTACTACGGCCTGACCGGCAACGGGAAACGCCTTGGCGGCTTCCGGTACGAAGTCATCCGCGCTTGGCGGAAATGGCTGGCGCGCCGCAGTCGCTCAGGGTCGCTGACGTGGGAGCGCATGAATGCACTCCTGCTCCGACATCCCCTGCCTCCGGCCAAGGTCGTGCACTCGATCTACGCCTCCTGAGCGAACCTCAGACTTCCTGACCTCGTGCGCTAATTGAAGGCGGGCTTGGCGATCGTTTTGCTCGTGATTTCCAGCAGTTAGGAGACATTTGAGGGGTTGACCGATCTACGGAGAGTGGCTATAATACTGTGCACCCGATATCGACCGTGGAGACTCCCTTGAACACGCTTCCGATGCCTCCTGCCGAGGCGATCCAGATCGGCGAATCCTGCTTTTCGCACGCGGTCGAGGACGGCCGGCGGGTCTACTTCAGCAACCTGGCGCCGTTCGATTCCCACGAAGTTTCGGACAACCGAGCGCGACAGCTGCGGATTGCGCGGTTTGCCGAGCACGGTGTGCTACGCAGGGATCTGGCGGCGGCGTTTGGCGTGAACCGTTCGACGGTGCAGCGGGCAGTGAACCAGCTCCGGAGGCAGGGCGAGGCCGGTTTTCTTACGCCGCGACGGAGGCGCGGGCCGAGCGCGATCGACGCCGCGACGGCGCGGGAGGCGGAGCGGCTTCTGGCCTCGGGGCTGAGCGGCCGGGCGGTTGCGCGAAAGCTGGGGATCCGGCCGAGCACGTTCAGCCTCAACCGCCGGTCGGGTGTTATCAGAGGGGGGACGCCGAACCGGGCCGTGCCGGCGCAGGCGACAGCGTCGACGGAGCCGCAGGCGACGGCAGTGCTGGAGCCGCCGGTGGTCGCGTCGACGGAGCCACAGGCGGCGGCAGCGCCGGAGCCGAGGGTGGAGCGGAGCGAACGGGACGCACGCGACCGCGAGGCGCCGATGGGTCGGGGCACCCGGGACACGGCGGGGCGGATGCTGGCGGCAACGGGACATCTGACGGAGATGCGGCCGCAGTTTGCGGAGCCGCTGTCGGCGGTTGCCGGCGGCGGCGTGCTGGCCGGGCTGCCGATGCTGCTCAAGGAGGGGCTTCTGGACCGCGCGCGGGAGTTCCTGTCGCTGCCCAAGGGATACTACGGTTTGACCACGGTTCTGCTGTTCCTGGCCTTCCTCACCCTGGCCCGGGTGCGCAATCCGGAGGCACTGCGGCACCAGGCGCCCGGGGAATGGGGCGCCATCCTGGGCCTGGACCGCTGCCCGGAGGTGAAGACGCTGCGGGGCAAGATCAAGGCGTTGGGGCGAGACGTGCAACGGGTGCGGGACTGGCAAGCTTCCCTGGCCGCGGGATGGATGGCGGAAGAACCGGACGTGTGTGCGACCCTGTCGGTGGATGGCCACGTCAAGGTGTATTCCGGCCGCAAGGGAAAATTGCCCAAGCATTACGTGGCGCGCCAGAAACTCTGCCTGCCTGCCTCCACGAGCTACTGGATCAACGCGCTCGGCGGCAAGCCGTTCCTGTGCCTGAACAAGGCGCTGGATCCGACCATGACCCACGCGCTGGAGAAGGACATCCTGCCCGCGCTGGAGAAACTGGGCATGCTGGGCCCGGATGCACCGGACCTCACCGTCCCGGACGCCGGCGAGCCCGCCCTGACGCTGGTCTTCGACCGGGAAGGCTGGAGCCCTGCCCTGTTCCGGCGCCTCGCCCGGCGCGGGGTTGCTGTGATCACCTGGCACAAGGGCTTCAAGGGGGAGGCCTGGCCGGAGGCGGACTTCCGCACCGTCACGGTGCCCATCCACGGGCCGGGAAGCACCCGCAGCGCCACCGTCCGCCTCGCCGAGAAGAGCGTGATCCTGAGCAAGGGGCCCGAAGTCCGCCAGATCCGGCGCCTGCTGGAGAATGGCCGCCAGGTGCCCCTCATCACCACCGACCCCCGCATGCCCATGGAGCGGGCCGCCAGCGCCCTGTTCTCCCGATGGTCGCAGGAGAACTTCTTCAAATACATGCGCGAGGAGTTCAATCTCGACGCGCTGGCGGTCCACGGTTTGGAAGCACAGGATCCCGACGCCCGCATCGTCAACCCGCGCTGGCGCGCAATCGACCGCAATGTCCAGCGCTTCCGGCAGCGCCTTGGCACCCTGCGCAACCGGATCGCCGACCTGTCCAGGGGAACCCCGACCCGCGAAGCCGAAGAGGCCGTCCGGCGCCTGCAGGCCCAAAGCGACGCTCTCGACGCCGAGCGTGAAGCCCTCAAGCTGCAGCGCCGCGATACACCGCGACATATCGCGGTCGCCGAACTCGACACGAACGAGGCACTCGACGCGCTCCCCGAAGGCGAGAAACTCCTCCTCGATATAATCCGCATGATCGCCTACCGCGCTGAAACCCGCATGATGCCCGCCGTTGCCCAGACCCAGGGCAAGATCCAGCGCCCCCGCCGGCACTTGCGCGCACTTCTACGGGCCGACGCCGACGTCATCCCGGAGCACGGCAACGGCATCCTCCGCGTTCGCATACTCGGCACCGCCAGCGATGCCGGCGACAACGCCATCGCAAGCCTCCTCGAAGAACTCAACCAGACACGGACCGTCTTCCCCGGTACCAACATGCACATGGTCTATGAACTACCCGGAAAAATCGCCGAGCCCCACTTCGCGGGTGCAAAAACATGACACTCTCTCGAGTTCGAGGTCAGGAAGTCTGAACCTACCGTGTGAGGAACCGTGTGCGGTAATGTCCGCGAGCACGGATCTGCGAGGGGAGGGGCCGGCAACGACCCCTCCTACTCGGCCCCGCCTGCTTGATTGACGATTGTGGTGTCCGAGGTCTGACCTCAGAGCATGATCTGCCGGATTTGTTCGATGAAGCTTGATTACGTCCAACTGGAAAGGCTGCTGTGCGAGCGTCTGTGCGCGACTGTCCGCATTCACCGACGTTCCGATGATGTTCTCATGTTGGAATCGCCGTTCACGTTTCCGGACGGAGATCACTTTCCTATCTATCTCTCCGAAACGGCGTCAGGCAGCGTCAAGTTAAGTGATCACGGCCACACGCTGATGCATATCAGCTACGACCATGACATCGATACATTCTATTCGGGCGCACGCGCCACTCTCCGAGAGCAGATTGTTCGGGAGAGCGGAGTGGAAGAAGAGCACGGCATCTTTTTCCTGGAAACGCCGCCCGATCGGGTGGTCACTGCGCTCTTCAGGTTCGGTCAAGCGTTGACAAAGATTTACGACCTGACGTTTCTGAGTCGTGATCGAGTGTCTACGACGTTCTACGAGGACCTGAAGAACCTGTTGTTCACGCTGTTGGACGAGGAACGTGTCAATATGGACTACATTCCTCCCGGTATTCCAGACGGCAGCAGATATCCGGTCGATTTCCATTTTGAAGGCAAGAAAGGAACGCCGGTGTTCCTCTACGGAATTCCGGGCCGGGACAAGGCACGACTGACGACGATAATGCTTTCTCGCTTCCTGCTCCAGGGTCTGGCGTTCGAGTCCGTGATCGTGTTTGAGAACCAGCAGGAGATTCCGCGGCTCGATCTCGCCCGGCTTACCAACGTCTCCGGAACAGCGGTGGCCTCTCTTGATGCCGAAGAAGACCTCAGCAGAAAGATTGGACTCCTCGCGGCATGAGTCGATGCATGGAGTCCTGGAGTCTTCGACGGGCGTGTGGTCGCACATAGGTGAATGCGAACCATCGGAGTGCGCGTGTCCTTTCGACCCGGTGCTGCCGCGCTGGTGAAAGTATCGGCAAATGTTCCCGCTGGATCCCAGTCGGAAATCTGGTCGCATTTCCGGACTATTCGCAAGAACTTCTTGCTCAGGCTTTCGAAGAGTCTTGACTTGTTACACTATCTGCGGTCAGCGTCGAGCGGTCCGGAACTGGATGGGCCTGCGCCTAGCGGTTGGCCGCATCCTGCACTTTGTCGCGGTCCGCCTGTACCGTCACCCCGGTGGGTCGCGGCTCGCGAAGGCGGGATGAAGCGGCCGCTGATTCGATCCCGCCGACTTCGGAAAAATGCTCTTGCGGCATGGTTCCCGCGTGGCGCGAGGTCGCGTCGCAGCCGACCTTGCCTGCAAGACGCGTCAGCACGTAGGTGGCCAGCACCATCGCCATCTTGTGCCGCCACCCATGGGGATGGCGGAAGTCGAATCGGCCGAAAATCGCGCTCATCGCCAGGAAGACGGCGTAGCTTCTCCGTCCGAGCGGATTGATCACGGATCCGGGGTTCACCCCCGGGAGCTTGCCATTCGGTAGTATCTGGTATACCATACGCCAGAGCCTTCGCCGCAGGATGCGCGAAGGAAATTGGAAGGATCGGGATGTTTCTTTCCGAACACCGCGCCAAGGAAATCCTCGGACAGCACGGCGTCGTGATTCCGGAGGGTGAAACGGCGGAGTCAGCGGAAGAGGCCGAGCGGATTGCGAAGGGCCTCGCCTGTAGTCGCTACGCTGTCAAGGCACAAATTCCTGCAGGAGGACGCGGGCTCGCGGGCGGGGTGCGCATGGCTGCGACGCCCGGCGAAGTCCGCCGGATGGCGCGGGCGCTCCTTGGAACCCGGCTCGTCACCGTGCAGACCGGTCCGGTCGGGGAGCGGGTGGACCAGGTGCGCGTGGAGGCCGCGGTGACTGCGCGGCGAAACTTCTATCTGGCCGTCGCCATCGACGAGCGAAGCGCTGCTCCGGTGGTCCTTGGAGCGGGAGAAGGTGGTGTCGAGTTCGAGACGAGAATGCGGGAGTCCCCGAATCTGCTGGAGAGCTGCGAGCTTCCTCTGGACGGCAGCGCCGAGGCCGACGGCATCGACGGTTTCCTCGCGCGCCTTGGGGTCGACGGCGCTGCGGCCGCAGGGCTGCGCAGCCTGATCGGACGTGTCTCCCGGGCCGCGCTCGAGAGCGATGCGCTTCTCGTCGAAATCAATCCGCTTGCTTTGACGGCAGGCGACGAGTGGATCGCCGTGGACGCGAAGATTGTGCTCGACGGCAACGCCCTCTTCCGCCACCCGGAATTCGAGCCGCTGGTCTATGAAGCGAACCGGGACGAGCGTGAGCGCATTGCCCGCGAGAACGAGATCAATTTTCTCAAGATGCAGGGCGATATCGGGCTTGTCGTCAATGGCGCGGGACTCGGGCTCGCGACGACGGACATGGTGATCGAGGCGGGGGGACGTCCAGCGAATTTCATGGACATCCGGACGACCGCCACGAGTTTCCAGATCGCTGGCGGCGTGAGGCTGCTTCTCAATGATCCCGCCGTGAAGGTTATTCTCGTCAATGTCCATGGTGGCGGAATGACGGTCTGCGACACCATCGCAGAGGGAATTAATTTTGCCTACATGCGTGCGAAGCGCAGGCTCCCGATCGTTTTCCGCGCCGCGGGGCAGAACGCGGACTGGGCGCAGAACATCATGAGGGACCGGCATCTTCCATTCGAGGCATGCGACGGAATATCGGAAGCCGTTCAGCGTGCGGTTGCGATTGCGGCCGGAAGGAAGAAACGGTGATGCAGGCGCCAGGCGTTGCGCCGGTTGAGGTCACAGTTGCGCCGGCAACCGGCGCCGGGAGGGCGGGATGACCATACTGGTCTCGGACACCACCCGCGTGCTCGTGCAGGGAATCACGGGGCGCGCGGGAACGTTCTATACCGATTCTGCCATCCAGTACGGCTCGAAATATGTGGCCGGGGTGCGTCCCGGAAAGGGTGGATCAACGCATGTCGGTTTGCCGGTATTCGACTCGGTCCGGGCGGCATCGGAGGCCGAGAAGGCGGATTCGAGCCTCATTCTCGTTCCGCCGCACCAGGCGTCCGCGGCCATCATCGAGGCGATTGAAGCGGAACTCAGGCTTGTCGTCTGCGTGACCGAGCGGGTCCCGGTCCATGACATGCTCAGGGTAAGGGCGGCGCTGAAGGGGTCGTGCACCGAATTGATCGGTCCGAACTCGCAAGGAGTTCTGGCTCCCGGCATATGCAAGATCGGCGTGATGTCGACTGTCGATGCCCGGCCTGGCCCGGTCGGCGTGGTGTCGCGCTCTGCCTCCCTGACGAGCGAGATCGTCGCCCAGCTCAGCGCGGCGGGACTCGGGCAGTCGACCACGGTCGGCGTCGGTGGCGATCCGGTTCACGGAATCGGGTTCCGGCGCTGCCTCGAATTGTTTCACGACGACCCGGAGACGGAGGGTGTGGTTCTGATCGGGGAGCCCGGCGGCTACGAGGAGGAGGAGGCTGCCGACGTGCTGGGGCAGGGCGGCTTCGGCAAGCCCGTCGTGGCACTTGTCGTGGGCAGCCATGCACCCAAGGAGCGCCGCATGGGGCATGCGGGAACGCTCGAGGTCCTGGGTTCGAGCACGGTCGAGGGCAAAGTCAAGCGTCTGGCCGGTGCCGGGGCGGCAATTGCCACCAATGCGGATGCTGTGGCCGGGGAAATGATCCGCGCTCTGAAGCGCGGCTGACCAAGAAAGTCTGGGAACTTCAGCATGGCGTGGCCGGAATGCTTGAAGATCTCTGGCATCTGGTGTATGGGATACCACGCGCGGGCTTGACACGGCTCCGGCGCTGTTTGAACGGATTGGAGGGGCTCGGATGGCTCAAGGCGCAAGATTCGCACGCGTTGCGGAGCGTTTCATACTACGGGACCATATTTACGATGTCATTCGGGACGCAATTCTCGACATGAATATCTATGACGAGAACACGGATCTTCGCCTTGACGAGCGCAAGATGGCCGAGCAACTCGGAATTTCCCGCACCCCGATCCGCGAGGCGCTCGCTCGTCTGGATCAGGACGGATTCGTCGAGATACTACCCAGGAAGGGTGTCTACATACGTCGCAAGTCCCTCGACGAGATCCTCGAGATGATCATTGTCTGGGCTGCGCTGGAGAGCATGGCTGCAAGGCTCGCGACGGAGCGCGCCAGCGACGAGGAGCTTGCGGCGCTTCGCCGAAGCGCGACTCAGTACAGCCCGGACGCTGCCCGCGCCGATATCTCGGAATATTCCGCCGCCAATGTCGAATTCCATCAACGGATCTTTGCGCTCGCGAAGTGCAATGGGTTGAAGTCGATCGCCGACGGCCTGTTCCTTCACATGCATTCTGTTCGGCGCCGCGCGATGGGAGAGAGCGACCGGGCGTCCCGCTCGGTGGTCGACCATATGGGCATTGTTGAAGCGCTTGAGGAACGGAACGCCGATGTTTCCGCAAAGCGCGTCCGCGAGCACACGATGCGACTTCACGACCATGTCCGCCGTGTATGGCGGACCCTGGAGGAAAGGCGCGTCGCGGACCTGGCGGCGGCCATGGCGAAGAACTGAAGGAGGCGTTCCCATCATGACGTCCAACCCGGCGGCAAGCACCGCGACGGACACCCTGCAGAGGAAGAGTGCGGACGCGGGCACCGTGTCCGGGGGCCGGCTGGTCGCCAAGGCGCTCCGCAGCGAAGGTGTGGACACCATTTTCACCCTGTGCGGCGGCCACATCATCGATATCTACGATGGGTGCATCGACGAGGGAATCCGAATTGTCGATGTTCGCCATGAGCAGGTTGCCGCCCATGCGGCGGACGGCTATGCGCGGCAGACCGGAAAGCTGGGCTGCGTGGTTACAACGGCGGGCCCCGGATGCACCAACGCGGTCACGGGCATCGCGACGGCCTTCCGGTCCGAAAGCCCCATCCTGCATATCGGCGGCCAGTCCAGCCTGACCCAGCACAAGCAGGGCTCGCTGCAGGACCTGCCCCATGTGGACATGATGACGCCCATCACCAAGTTTGCATCGGGCGTCTTCTCCACTGAGCGCATTGCCGACATGATCTCGATGGCAGCGCGGGAATGCTTCGCGGGTGCCTACGGGCCCAGTTACCTGGAGATTCCCCGGGACATCCTCGACAGGGAGATTCCGTTGGAGAAAGCGGTTATCCCGGAGCCGGGACGGTACCGCGCCTCGCCCAGAGGCCTTTGCGATCCCGCGGACATCGAGCGCCTCGCGGAGATCCTCGACCAGTCCGAGCGCCCGGCCGTTCTGTTCGGCCAGCAGGTCTGGGCGTCCGGATCTGCGGACGAAGCCATTGCGTTCGTGCGCGCTCTCGACATTCCCTGCTACATGAACGGTGCAAGCCGCGGCATGCTGCCGCCCGGCGACCCACATCACTTCGACCGCACCCGGCGGCTGGCCTTCAAGGAGGCGGATGTCCTTCTGATCGTGGGAACGCCTTTCGACTTCCGCATGGGTTACGGAAAGCGGATCTCCAGGGACCTGAAGCTGGTCCAGATCGATCTCGACTACCGCACGGTGGGCAAGAACCGCGACATCGATCTCGGGATGCCCGGACATCCCGGAGCGATCCTGAGCGCCGCGGTGGATGCTGCTTCCGCCGGGCTGGACGCTGGCAAGCGCCAG
The DNA here is from genome assembly GCA_965222665.1 of Rhodobacterales bacterium. Taxonomy (GTDB): domain Bacteria; phylum Pseudomonadota; class Alphaproteobacteria; order Rhodobacterales; family CAZPXZ01; genus CAZPXZ01. Next base: position 1,715,331 of record CBDCUM010000011.1, on the reverse strand, counting down.
ATGCGCCGGCGATGGATCGAGAAACTCCGGAAGGCCGAGGCTGTGGCGCTGGAGAAGCTGATGCCGCTCTTCCAGTCCGATCGCTCCCCGATCCATCCGTACCGGCTTGCCTGGGAGATCAACGAGTTCCTCCGCGAGGACACCATCTATATCGGCGACGGGGGAGACGTGGTGACCATTTCGGCGCAGGCTGTTCGCCCCCGCGGGCCCGGCCAGTGGATGGACCCCGGCGCACTCGGGTCGCTCGGCGTCGGCACCGGCTTCGCCATGGCCGCGAAGCTTGCCCACCCGCAAAAGGAGGTGATGTGCCTCTATGGCGATGGCTCCTTCGGCATGACCGCCTTCGACATGGAGACTGCCCAGCGCTTCGGGGCCCCATTCCTTGCGGTGGTGGGCAACAACTCGGCGATGAACCAGATCCGCTACGGGCAGATCGCGAAATACGGCGAGAACCGGGGCGGCGTCGGCAACAAGCTGGGCGATGTCGAATTCTCCCTCTTTGGAAAGATGATCGGGGGCTACGGCGAGGAGGTGCGCGAGGCGGATCAGATTGCCCCCGCGCTGCAGCGCGCCCGCGAGTCCATCGCTTCGACGGGCAAGTGCGCAGTGGTCAATGTCTGGATCGATCCAAACGAGTATGCGCCGGGCACCAAGGCGCAGACCATGTACAAATGACAAAGGACGGATTCCCGAAGATGAAGGCGCTTGAAGGCATTCGAATCCTGGATTTCACCCACGTGCAATCGGGGCCGACCTGCACGCAGCTCCTGGCGTGGCTTGGCGCGGACGTCATCAAGGTGGAGCGGCCTGGCGTGGGGGATGCGACCCGCAAGCAGCTCATGGACAAGACGGACTGCGACAGCCTCTACTACACGATGCTGAACCACAACAAGCGATGCATCGAGCTCAACTCCAAGAACGAGACGGGCAGGGAGATCCTGACCAGGCTGATCGAGACTTGCGACGTGCTCGTCGAGAACATGGCCCCCGGGGCCCTCGACCGCATGGGGTTCACGTGGGAGCGGATCCAGGAGATCAACCCGCGGATCGTCGTGGCTTCCGTCAAGGGGTTCGGCCCCGGCCGGTTCGAGGCGTGCAAGGTCTACGAGAATGTCGCGCAATGCGCGGGCGGGTCTGCTTCGACAACCGGTTGGCTGGACGGGCCGCCGCTTGTCACCGGGGCGCAGATCGGAGATTCGGGGACGGGGGTCCACCTCGCCCTCGGGATCGTGGCAGCGCTATTCCAGCGCGAACGCTCCCACCGGGGGCAGAAGGTGATGGCGCCGATGCAGGATGCCGTCGCCAATCTATGCCGGGTGAAGCTCCGCGATCAGCAGCGCCTCGCGGCCGGCCCGCTCAAGGAGTACTCCCAGCACGGGCTCGGCCTGCCGTTCGGCGAAGCGACGCCGCGCGCGGGCAATGATTCCGGCGGCGGCCAGCCAGGACGCATCCTGAGATGCAAGGGTTGGGAGACCGATCCGGATTCCTACACATATTTCATCACCCAGGCCGCGGTCTGGGGAAAGATCTGCGACCTGATCGGCCGTCCCGAATGGAAGACCGATCCGGACTACGCGACTCCGGATGCGCGCCTGCCTCGGCTGGACGAGGTGTTCGCCGAGATCGAGAAGTGGACGGAAACCAAGGACAAGTTCGAAGTGATCGAGATCTGCGATCCTCTGGACATTCCCTGTGGACCCATTCTCAGCATGAAGGAGATCGCCGAGGACGAGGATTTGCGCCGAAGCGGAACAATCGTCGAGGTCGACCACCCCGAGCGGGGTCCGTATCTGAGCGTGGGCTGTCCGATCAAGCTTTCTGACAGCGTCGTGGACGTTACGCGGTCGCCGCTCCTGGGCGAGCATACGGAGGAGATCCTGACCGAGGTGCTTGGCTACGCCGGGGAGGACCTGGAGCGGATCGTTGCTTCCGGCGCCGTCGGCAAGCCGCCGCGGGCAGCCTGAGCTGCCGGGCAGGGAAGATTCCGGGGTCCAAGGGAGAGTGAAATGAGGATTGTGGTCCACGGACAGCAACTGTTCGGCAAGACGGTTCTGGAACGGCTGCTGGAGCGTGGCGAGAATGTCGTCGCCGTCTGCACGGCGCCGGGAAAGGAAGGCCGGCCGGATGATCCGCTGGCTGCATTCGCGCGCGAGAACAGGTTGCCGGTCCACCAGCCGGACAGCTGGAAGACCCCGGAGGCGCTGGCGCTGATGCGGTCCTTCGAAGCGGATCTCTGCATGATGGCCTATGTCCTGCTCTTCGTCCCGGATGCCGTCCTCAACGCGCCACGGCTCGGTACGTTCCAGTACCACCCTTCGCTCTTGCCGCACCACCGTGGGCCGAGCTCCATCAATTGGCCGATCGCAATGGGCAAGACGCGGACCGGGCTTAGCATTTTCTGGCCCGATGACGGGCTCGACGAAGGTCCGATCCTGTTGCAGAAGACCTGCGAAATCGGGCCTGACGAGACCCTGGGCGACGTATATTTCAAGAAGCTCTTCCCGATGGGCGTGGACGCCATGGTTGAGAGCCTCGACCTCGTGAAGGCGGGCGTCGCCGGGAAGCACGATCAGCGCCTGGCGGACGGGTCGTACGAGAGCTGGTTCAGCCACAAGCTTGCGGAGATCGACTGGTCGAAGCCTGCGAGCGAGGTCTATAACCGGATCCGGGCCGCCAATCCGGCGCCAGGTGCCTGGACCACCGCTCGGGGAGAAGTACTGCAGATCTACGACAGTGCCCGGGAGGAGGGCGCGGGGGTGCCGGGCGAGGTTGTCTCCGTGTCCGAAGAAGGGGTGCTCGTGCAGGCGGAGGGCGGCCGTGTGCTGGCCAGGCGGGTCCGGCCGAAAGGCGGTGATAAGCAGCCGGCAGGCGCGTGGGCCGCGGCGGCTGGCGTTGAGGCCGGACTTCGTCTCGGGAGCTGACGGAGTCCCGCGGGCGGCCGCAGTCTAGAAGGAGATGCACGTGTCGGATATCGAGATTGCGAGGCAGGCGAAGAAGCGGCCAATCCAGGAAATTGGGGCCAAGCTCGGAATTGGCGCAGAGCACCTGCTTCCCTTTGGCCACGACAAGGCAAAGGTCTCGGCCGAGTTCATCCGTTCCCTGACGGATCGGCCCGACGGGCATCTGGTGCTGGTTACCGCCATCAATCCAACGCCTGCCGGAGAGGGCAAGACCACAACAACCGTGGGCCTTGGTGACGGGCTCAACGCGATTGGCGAGAATGCGGCCATCTGCATCCGGGAGGCTTCCCTCGGTCCGTGTTTCGGCATGAAGGGCGGCGCGGCGGGCGGTGGGTACGCGCAGGTCGTGCCCATGGAAGAAATGAACCTCCACTTCACCGGCGACTTTCACGCGATTACCTCGGCGCACAATCTGCTCGCCGCAATGCTCGACAACCACATCTACTGGGGCAATTCGCTGGAGATCGACATCCGCCGAATCGCCCACCGACGCGTGCTGGACATAAATGATCGCGCGCTGCGCCAGATCGTGTGCAATCTGGGCGGCGTTGCCAACGGGTTTCCGAGGGAGGCGGGTTTCGACATCACCGTGGCCTCCGAGGTCATGGCCATCCTGTGCCTGGCGTCCGACCTCGGCGACCTGGAAGAGCGCCTGGGCCGCATGATCGTCGGCTACCGCCGCGACCGCTCCCCGGTCCACTGCCGGGACATCGGCGCGGACGGCGCGATGACGGTACTGCTGCAGCAGGCCATGCAGCCCAATCTCGTGCAGACCCTGGAGAACAATCCTGCGTTCGTGCATGGGGGCCCGTTCGCCAACATCGCGCATGGGTGCAATTCCGTGGTCGCGACCCGGACCGCTCTCAAGCTTGCCGACTACGTGGTGACCGAGGCCGGCTTCGGAGCCGATCTCGGCGCCGAGAAGTTCTTCGATATCAAGTGCCGGAAGGCCGGACTGAAGCCGGAGGCCGTGGTCGTGGTCGCAACGGTCCGTGCGTTGAAGATGAATGGCGGCGTTGCGAGGGGCGACCTCGGGGCCGAGAATGTGGCCGCCGTGGAGCAGGGTTGTGCCAATCTCGGGCGGCATCTGGAGAATATCCGCAAGTTCGGCGTGCCGGCTGTCGTCGCGATCAATCATTTCATTTCCGACACGGAGGCGGAAGTCGAGGCGGTGCGCACCTATGCAGAAGGCCAGGGATCCGAGGCGATCCTGTGCCGCCATTGGGCGGAAGGATCGAGGGGTACCCTGGAGCTTGCCCGCAGGATCGTCGAAGTTGTCCAGGCTGGCGAGTCACGTTTCGCCCCTCTCTATCCGGACGAGATGCCGCTGTTTGAAAAGATCGAGAGCATTGCAAAGCGGATTTACCGTGCCGGCGAGGTGTCTGCGCCGGCGGCGGTACGGGAACAGCTGAGCCGGTGGGAAGAGCAGGGCTATGGCGGCCTGCCGGTCTGCATCGCGAAGACCCAGTACAGCTTCACAACCGATCCCAACATCCGCGGAGCGCCGGAGGGGCATGTTCTTCCGGTCCGGGAGGTGCGCCTTTCGGCAGGTGCGGGATTCATCGTTGCAGTTTGTGGCGACATCATGACCATGCCGGGATTGCCCCGAGTTCCGGCTGCCGAGTCGATCTGCATCGACGAGCATGGTCTGATCGCGGGCCTGTTCTAGGGAGTTCGTGAGGATGCTTCGCAGGGTCCTGGTCCCGGTACGGGGAGACGGCAAGGGCGAAGGAGTCCTCCTGCATGCCGCGCAGATAGCGAAACGCTTCGGCGCGCATGTGGAGGTGGCCCACAGCCGTCCCCGAGTCGAGGATTCGCTCCCGTTTGGCTCTTCGGTTCCTCGGTATCTGAAGGAGCAGGTGGCCAAGCATGCCGCCGAGGTTGCCGACGCCGAGGAGGCGAAGCTGAAGACGGAATTCGAGCGGATTGCGCGGGACCTCGGGCTGGAAGTCGTGGATCGCACCGGAAGCCGTGGGCCGTCCATTTCGTGGACGGAGGATTCGGGGCGGCAGATCGACGTGATCCGGCGCCGGGGCCGGCTGGCGGACCTGATCGCCGTCCCCAAGCCGGACCGGGACCGCAATCTGGGGGCGAATACGTTGAAGTCCGCGCTGTTCCACACGGCGCGGCCGGTCCTGATGTGCCCCGCCGGCGAGAAACTGCCTGTTTCGCTTGGAGCGAGGGTTGCGATCGCCTGGAACGGGTCCCTGGAGGCAACGCGGGCCGTGGCCATGAACCTGGATGTTTTCGCCCGGGCAGAGGATGTTGCAGTACTCGTGGCGAATGAGTCCGGCGAGCCGGGGACCAGTGCTGAGGATCTCCTGGCATATCTGGGCTGCCGCGGTGTCGCAGCGCGCCTGGAGCGGTTCCGGGCCGGGGAGAATGTTGGCCGCGCCCTGCTGGAGCAGAGCCGCATCTCGGGCGCAGACCTGCTGGTCATGGGTGCGTATGGACAAAGTCATGAGCGCGAGACCGTGTTCGGCGGCAACACGCAGGCGGTGGTCGATGCCGCCCGCATGCCGGTTGTTCTCGTGCACTGAGACGGAGAAGCGGCAGGATAATCCGAGCCGCCGCGAGTGATTGGGAGACTCGAACGAGCAGTACCGATGCCGGGAGCTGGAATTTGCCGCGCTCCCGGATGAGGAGGCGCACCGATGGTGCAATAGTGCAGAAAAGCTGAAAGAGAGGAGGCTACGATGACCAATGGACTTGGAAAGGTAGGCCGCATTGCGGGAGCAGCGGCTCTGGCAGTGGCGATGGCCGGGGGAGCCCATGCGTGGGAGCCCGCGAAGCCGATCGATTTCGTGATCATGGCTGGCCAGGGCGGCGGCGCCGACAAGATGGCTCGCCTGATGCAGGCGATTGCGGAGGAAGAGGGCTACTCTCCGCAGCCGCTGGTCCCGACCAACAAGCCGGGCGGCTCCGGGGCCGAGGCGCTGGTGCATCTCAATGGTGTCAGCGACCCCGACCATACCATCATGGTTACCCTGAATTCCTTTTTCACGACCCCGCTTCGCCAGCCGGGACTCGGCGTGGACATTCTTACGTTTGCTCCGGTCGGGCGCATGGCGGAAGACACCTTCCTGCTTTGGGTGCACAAGGATGAAGGCATCAATACGTTCGAGGAGTTTCTGGCGGCAGCCAACGAGCGCGGCAATGACTGGGTCATGGGCGGCACCGGCAGCAACCAGGAAGACCAGATCATCACCGATTTCCTGAACACGAACTTTGGCCTGGACATGAAGTACATTCCGTACAAGGGTGGCGGTGCCGTGGCCAAGGACCTCGCGGGGCGGAATATCACCTCGTCCGTGAACAATCCTTCGGAGGCTCTCGGCTTCTGGGAGGCCGGAGATGTGGTTGCGCTGGTGGCTTTCACCGACGAGCGCTTGCCGCTGTTCGCGGATGTGCCGACCCTGAAGGAGTTCGGACACGACTTCGCCTATACGATGCAGCGCGCGGTGGTTGGAGCGCCCGGCATGTCGGCAGAGGCGGAGGCCTTCTACACCGGCATGTTCGACAAGCTCTTCCAGAGCGCCAAATGGCAGACCTACCGGACGGACAAGTCGTTGATGGGAGAATATCTCACCGGAGATGATCTTCGTTCGTACTGGCAGGCCCAGCGCGATCGGCATGAGGTCATGCTGAAGGCGGCCGGCGCCCTCTGAGCGGAGTTCGATACCTGCTCAATTGCCGGATTGAGGGGAGGCCGGGATGCGCATAGCAGAGATTGCGATTGCCGCGATTCTCGGCCTCTTCTCGATATACCTGATGTGGAAGAGTGGCGAGGCTGCGGGATGGAACCCCAACGCGCAGCGCTTCGACAATATTGTGTTTGTCGACGGGGAGGGGCCGGGCAGCGGATTCTGGCCTTTCTGGCTCGCCGTCATCATGCTCATCTGCTGCGCCTGCATCGCGTGGAATTGGTACCGAGGGCGAACCCCCGCGTCGCGTTCTGACGAGCCATTCCTGGATGGCTACGCCCAGCGGATGATCCTGACGGTGGGCGGCGGGCTGATCGGGTTCCTTGCGATGGTCCATCTTGCCGGCTTCTACGGCGCTATCCTTGCCTTCATGTTCTATTACCTGCGGTTCCTGGGCCGGCATTCGCTGACCCAGTCGATCGCAATTGCGGTCGCGACACCCGTGATCGGGTTCTTCTTCTTCGATGTAGCCATGCGGATCATCCTTCCGAAGGGGTATCTGGAACCACTCTTCATCCCGCTCTACGCGATTTTCCTGTGAGGGTCAGGTGATGCGTGAATCCCTGCAGAGGCGCTTCGCAACCGGGCGCTGCCGCGGACTGGAGGCGCGTGCGTAATGGAAGTCCTCTCCCTTCTTTTTGACGGCATCCTGGTAGCACTGCAGCCGGTCAATTTCGGTCTTGCGGTGCTCGGGGTCATCGTCGGCCTCTTTGTCGGCGCGATGCCCGGCCTTGGATCCGTGAATGGCGTCGCAATCCTCCTGCCCTTCACCTTCGTGATCCAGAAGATGACCGGCACCGTCGCCTCGCCGATGATTTTTCTCGCGGCGATCTATTACGGCGCAATGTACGGGGGCGCGGTGTCTTCGATCACGCTGGGGATCCCGGGGGCATCAACTGCGGTTGCGACGACATTCGATGGCAGGCCGATGGCGCTTGCCGGCCGTGCCGATGTGGCGCTTGTCGCGGCCGCGGTCGCGTCCTTCATCGGCGGCACGGTTTCCAACATCCTCTTCACGGCGTTTGCGCCTCCCCTGGCGGACGTGGCCCTGAAATTCGGCAATCCGGAAATATTCGCCCTGATGCTGCTGGCATTCGCCACCTTTATCGGACTCGGGGGTGATGACATTCCGAAGACGGTTTTCTCGATCTGCGTCGGCCTCGTGCTTGGCGCGGTGGGCTTCGACATCATTTCGGGGGAGCCCCGACTCGTGTTCCTCGACATCACCGGATTCACGCACGGAATTCGATTCCTGGTTCTTGCGATCGGCGTATACGGCATCGGGGAGATGCTGTGGGCGATCAATACGACCCGCTACGAGACGAAGATGTCCGAGGTCCGCATCACGTTTCGGCAGACGCTCGGCGCCATCGGAGAGTTTCGAAAGGCGTGGCGGGGCACGACAATCGGCACGCTGATCGGATTTTTCGTAGGCATGCTGCCAGCGGCAGGCGCGACTCCGGGTTCGTTGATGGCCTATGGCGTCGCCAAGATGGTTGCGAAGGACCCGTCAAAATACGGGAAGGGTGAAATTGACGGCATCGCGGCGCCAGAGTCCGCCAACAACGCAGCCTCGACAGGGGCGATGCTGCCGATGATGACCCTCGGCATCCCCGGTTCTCCGACCACCGCGGTCCTGCTGGCGGGAATGGTGATCTGGGGGTTGCAGCCCGGTCCCCTCCTGTTTACCAACCAACCCGATTTCGTGTGGCCGTTGATTGGCTCCTTCTACATTTCCAACGTAGTCGCTGTCCTGATCAATCTTGCCTTCATTCCGGCATTCCTTTGGGTCCTGCGGATGCCCTTCACAATTCTGGCGCCGCTGATTTTCGTCCTTTCGGCGGTGGGCACCTATGCGGCATACCAGAACATGTTCGACGTATGGCTCATGCTGATCTTCGGGGGCGTGGCGTTCTTGTTGCGGATCCTGGACTATCCGCTTGCGCCGATGGTGCTGGCCGTCGTGCTCGGTCCAATCGCGGAACCGAAGCTCCGCCAGTCTCTCCTGCTCTCGGACGGTGACTTCTCGATCTTCTTCACCCGCCCCATCGCGGGGCCCATTACCGTAGTCGCAATCATTCTGCTCCTGCTTCCGCTGGTCAAGGTGGTGCGGGACAGGTTGCGGAAGCGTCGCCAGCCGGCCGATTGAGCGAGCCGCGCCGCCGGTTGGGCGCGGTGCCCGCGGTTACGCGGTTGCGATTGCCACGAAGGAACGGACCGCCAACGCTCGTGCCTTGATGCCGACAAGGGCAAATCGGACAGTTGGGCAAGCCTTGATCAGGCGGCAGGACATTGCGACACCGCATAGCAGGGGCTGTTGAAGGTGTCCCGCGGTACGTCGCGTTGCAGCCTGGTTCCGGCGCCTGACGGGCTATGCCGTGCTGGCGCTTCATCGACCCTCCGTCCAGTCCTTCCGGACCTTCGTTCCCGAAATTTGGAGCAACCCGCCCGTGTGCCCACGAAGCCAAGCCGCGCTCCGGAAGCACAAGATGGAACTCAGTTCCATCCTACGGTTACACCGCCACATTTCCTCATCCAAGGCCTTCACGCTGCCTATCGTATTCCGGTAGGAGCCTCGGTTTACTCCCTCGGAATTTGCCATCCGGCACGTTCGTAGCGCGAGCGCACGATACTCCGGTTCCACAGTGGCATGATCGCGAAAAGCCCACCAATGGCAAATAGGCGGATGACTGCCAAACCCTACAATCCCTTTACGGTATCGTACATCACGCCGAACAGGATTGACCATGATCCATGAAGAGGACCAAGAACCTCTCTTGTAGTTCTACTCGCAGGATGTTGAACGATCAAGATTGCCTCCTCCTCATGGAATCATGTGACTGTGACCCCGCACCCTACTACTTCCGCGTCTCGGACGATGGCCCGTTGACTGCCGTGAGGTCTGCGTAGCTCAGTCGCGTCCCTGCCATGCTCTCCACGATGCGGCCCAATTGCTTGCCGGCCACTGCGCCAGCGGGCGGCTTGACGTTTCTGGTATTCGAGAAGGTCGCGAACCACGCTTCCTCATGGTTGAGGCATGATCCGCTTCATAAAGCCGTCAAAGAGCGGCACGGTGAACGCCGTGTCGCCGTGGGCGGGGCTGTAGATCATGCCCTTGGCGATGAGCGAGTTGCGCGTGGGAGCGACTGTCGTGACCTTCCGATTTAGGATGTGGGCGATATTGCCGGACCGGTGGGTCCCGGGCCCGAGTTCGGCCAGGGCACGCATGTAGCGCTTTTGAGTCGGTGTTAGCCGATCAAAGCGCACGCGGAAAAAGCTCGCGTCGAGATCGGCGAGCGCTTCAGCCGTTGCGCGCTGCGCGTCGTCGAGCTCAATTGGGGAAGCACGGGCGACATCCCAGCAGTGCTTCCCCCACTCTTGGAGGAAGTATGGGTAGCCATTCGTCTGGCGTAGAATTTCTGAGATTGCGTCCGGGTGGAAGGTGACCCCCTCCTTGGAAGCAGGCACAATTACGGCATCGCGGGCGTCGTCGTCGTCGAGGCGATCCACGAGCACGAATTCAAAGAGTCTCTCTGCGTAGGACTTGGCCTCGCCAGTTCGTCCGACCAGCTGGGGGAGTCCCGCCGCCACCATTGTGATCGGCAGCTGCTCTTGGCTAGCGGTATGTAGCGCAGCAATCAGTGAGGCGAGCTGGTCTTTCGGCACGTATTGCAATTCATCGATGAAGAGCACGATCGCGGTGGCGTGCTCGCTGGCGGCCTTCCCGAGGGTCAAGAGGAGATCCGTGAGATCTGTGTCGAGGTCGCTGCTGTCAGCCAGCCCGGTTTCCGGATCGACATCGATGCGGAATTCGATGTCCTCATACTTGACCTTGAGGGCATTGGTGAAGCTCGCCAGGGCTCTCATTCCTTTCAGCAAATTGTCTTTGAGCGCCTCGCCCCGGCTCAATCGCAAGAGAGACGTTCGCAGGGCGGGAATGAGCAGGGCCGGCAATGACCGCTCCTCAGGGGCTTCCACTCTGACGCTGGCGATGCCGCGCGCCTCGGCTTCCAGGCGAATGCGGGTGAGTAGGACGGTCTTGCCAACTCCACGCAACCCATATAGGAGGAAGCTCCGAGCCGATTTCCCGGCGCGAATGCGATCCAGAGCCACGGCAGCACGTTCGATCAACTCGTCGCGCCCTGCAAGTTCAGGTGGCGGGGTGCCGGCGCCAGGTGCGTAGGGATTCTGCCTAGGATCCATTTCAAGCCATCTTATCTAGGTTTATTCTCTTGAGATAATATATCATAAGCTCCATACGAATCAATTTTCAAGCCTGCCGTGTGTCTCACTGGTCTTTGACAGTATCTTCCGGTTCTCGGGCCCATTGTCACAGGAAGTGTTAGGCTAGGCCTGCCGTGTAGCTACAACTTTGGCTGACAACGTGCTCTGGCTGATCTTTGTGCAAGCGAGCGTGGCTCGGATTTCGGGCCGACCTGAGCGCTTTCCGCCCGGCGTTCCGAGGGCATCGGAGGTGGTCGGAAAGACCTCTGAACAACCCGAGACCGGTGGTGTATACCGGCGGCACGATGGCACAATCACAGATCCAGCGCACGCTGAATGCAGCGATTCCGCGTATTGCCGAGATCCTGTTGCAGGAGCGGTTCGAGAGCCGCCACGCGCTTGGCCGGCGCTTGTGTGAGGAGTTCGACTTCATGGACCGGCGTGGCCGAGGTCAGCTTGCGGGCTGTCTCAAGGCGCTGCGGGTCCTCGAGCAACGATCGGACGCGATTGTTCTGCCACCTGCCCAGAGGGCGTCTGTATTCTCGGGGCCGTCACTGCTTGCTGCGCCGGTTGCTCCGCCGGAGGGGGTTCCGGACCGGCTTGCGGAGATTGCCGGGCTTGAGATCGTCGATGTGCGCTCTCACGATCAGCGCCGGATCTGGAATACGCTGCTTGCCCATGAGCATCCGCATGGCACGACGACGTTTGCCGGCCACCAGATGCGCTATCTCGTCGCCTCACAGCACGGATTTCTGGGCGCTGTCGGGTTTTCGGCGGCGTCCTTGCGCCTTGCCGCACGCGAGCGCTGGATGGCCTGGACGGACGACCAGCGCCGGGCGCATCTTGAGCGGGTTGTCTGCCTGAGCCGGTTCCTGATCCGTGCGGAGGTTTCCTGCGGCAATCTTGCGAGCCATGTGCTGGGGCGGATCCTGCGTCGTCTTCCGCGGGATTTCGAGGCGCGATACGGGTTCCGGCCCTGGCTTGTCGAGACGTTTCTGGAAGCGCAGTATGACGGTGCGGCCCTGAAGGCTGCGAACTTTGTGCGCATTGGCGAGACAGCGGGGCGGGGGCGGCAGGATCGCGAGAACCGGAGGGACAAGCCGGTCAAGTCGGTGTTCATGGTTGCGCTTTGCCGGCGCTGGCGGCGGCATCTGGAGGTTCCGGTTGTGGATCCGGCGCCGGTGCGGGAGCCCGGGGAGGGTCTTGGCGCGGATGTGTGGGCTGCAAACGAGTTTGGAGGGGCGGCATTGGGCGACAGGCGATTGGCGGTACGGCTGGTGAGGAGCGCGGCGTTGCTTGCGGAGTATCCCGGGCGCGCGATCAATGCCAATCCCGGCAGCAACAACGCAGCGGTGGACGGGTTTTACCGTCTTGTCGAGCATCCTTCGGAATCCGATGTGACGGTGGAGAACATCCTGGCTCCGCACCGCGCGCGCAGCATCGCGCGCATGCGCGGGCAGAGGACGGTGCTTGCGATCCAGGACGGCAGCGACCTGAATTTTGCGCGCCGTCCGCACACCGAAGGGCTGCAGATCATCGGCAAGAACCAGACCGGTGCCCGGACGCTGGGACTCCATCTGCATGCGACGCTTGCGGTGACCGATAGCGGGTTGCCGCTTGGCGTGTTGCGGTTGGGCTTCGATGAGGTGAACGACCAGCGCAACGCCCGGTGCAAGACGGCGCGGTGGTTCGATGGGTTCGAGGACACGCTCAAGGCGGTCCGTGAGCTGACCCGCAGGACGCGAGTGATTGCGGTCTGTGACCGCGAGGCGGACGTGTTTGAACTGTTTGACGCCCGGCGCCGCGCCCCCCGGGTGGAACTGCTGGTACGCGCCAGGCACGACCGCTCCCTGGGCGAGAAGCAGACGCTGTTTGCGACGGTGCGGTCCCAGGTCGTGGCGGGCATGATCGAGGTCGAGATTGCAGGGCTGACCGAGCGCCCGAAAGCGAGCCGGAAGAAGGCGCGGGAGGCGCGCACGAAACGACTTGCCCATTGCGAGCTGCGGTTCTGCACGGTCACGCTGCCGGCGACCGGCAAGGGGATCGAACCGGTGCCGATGTCTGCAGTCCACATCGTGGAGACCAACCCGCCCGCGAAGGAAACGCCGGTTCAGTGGTACCTGCTCACATCCATTGCCGTCGACAATGCCGCAACCGCCGCCGAGATCGTCGGCCACTATCTTCAGCGCTGGCGCATCGAAGATTGGTTCCGGGTGATCAAGTCTGGCTGCAAGTCCGAGTTCCTGCTGTTCAGAACTGCCGACCGGCTGCAACGGGCGATCGCCATCAATGCCGTCATCGCCTGGCGGATCATGCTCATGACCTTGCTCGGACGCCAGGTCCCGGAGTGCGACGCCGAGCTGATGTTCACCGATCACGAACTCGCGTTTCTTCGCGACTACGCGTCTCAAGCAGGCCTCGCGGCGCCCGACAACCTCGGCAAGAGCGTGCAGCTGGTCGCGCAACTCGGTGGCTACCGCGCGCGAAAGCTCGACCCCGAGCCAGGGAACCAGATCATGTGGCAGGGCTACAGCATGCTCACCAAGGCGACCATCGGCCACAGAATCGGTGTCGAGGCTGGCCAGCAGCGCGGCTTCGAGGCGGGGAAACGATACATGCTGGAACAGGCCAGAAAACACGTTGTGTAGACAAGTTATGGCTACACGGTAGGGCTAGGCCTACCGTGTCATGACAGAAAGGGCTGAACAACGCGGATCCCGCAGTCCCTTGGGCCGATGAGCCGGTAAACAAAGTGCCCAAGGCGCTCAGCGACGCCGCTCTTGAATTCTTGCATGCTGACTTCCGGGATTGCGATCGAAACGAGGTCGATTGACGGCGGACAGTAGGGTAACCGACATCGTGGCGAAATGAACTCGCGGCTCCACCCTATGACGACAGGTTAAGGCTTATCAGGACTAGTGTCGCGTCCCGGCGGATCGCGGAGTGTTTGGAAATCCACTTCACGCCGAAGCACGGTTGCTGGCTGAACCTCGCCGAGATCGAGATCGGTGTCATGGCACGGCAGTGCCTGGCGCGGCGCATTCCCGACCGCGAGCAACTCTGCCGCGAGACCCGTGCTTGGCAGGCGAAGCGCAATCGCAAAGGCGCATCCGTCGAGTGGCGATTCAAGACAGAAGATGCTTGCATCAAGCTGAAGACGCTGTATCCGTCAATCCAATGACGTCGGAGCACTAGCGCTGTAACAGACGCTGATCCCACCACACCGGCGTTTCCAGTGACACCTCTATGTCCCCGAATTCCGGATGAAGATCATTGAAGACAATGTTCCGCTCCATACGTGCTACGAAGGACGGCACCAGCAATATCGCACTCCGCCTCTCGGCATACCAGGTAGCCGCAAAGCTGCGCGATATCTCACAGTCTCGACTGTCCCAACCCGGCACGCTATCCGTCGTTGCAACCTCATACGAAGTACCGCGCGGTATCACGATCTCCACGAAGTGCTGATTGTCTGGAAGAATGCCGTTCCACTGCGCCAATTTCTCAAGCATAGCGGTCGCATAATTCTCGCTCGCATAGATCACCGCAGCACCGGCACTATGCCACCGTCCGGAAATTCGCCGGGCACCCTCCGGGCTCCACACCGGAAACTGTCCCTCCGGATCACCAATCCGGTAGGCTCGTTTTGTCTCCGAAAGCCGGCGAGGACCGGTCAGGTCGAAATGCCCGCTTCGGCCCGGCGGATCAGGTTCAGAACAGCATCTGCCCCCGCCGTACTAGACCTTGCCATTTCAGAGGGGCTCTTTCCCTCCAGCAACGGATGAGCACGCGTCAGAAAGTCTTCCATGCGTCTCCAGTCACCCCGGTAGGCCCGCGCCACAGCAAACAACACGCTACCAAACTTCAGACGTCCGGACATCGCTCTCTTTTCGAGAGCTGCTTGTGGGTTGAATTATCGTTTGAATTGATAGAGTTATGATTGGATTTTGGGGTTGACAGAGCGGCGGGTATCTGGCATAATAATATGAACCCATTATTCGGTGCCCGAGGATCTCATGAACACGCTTCCGATGCGACCCGCCGAGGCGGTCCAGATTGGCAACTCCTGCTTTTCCTTCGTGAGGCGGGACGGCCGAGTGGAGTATTTCTCCAATCTTGAGCCGTTTGATTTTCACGCTGACGATCAGCGCGAAGCGAAGTTGCTTCGGATCGCGAAGTTCGCGGAGAGCGGTGTCCCTCGCTCGGACCTGGTGGAGGCGCTCGGCGTGAGCCGCTCGACGGTACAGCGGGCGGTGAACCAACTCCGGAGGGACGGCGAGGCGAGCTTCTTTGCGCCGCGCCGCGGGCGCGGTCCGAGCGTAATCGATGCCGACATGGCGCGGGAAGCGGACCGTCTTTTGACCTCGGGTCTGAGCGGCTCGGCGGTTGCGCGACGGCTGGGGATTCCGGTGCGGACGCTGAACGACAATCGCCGGCGAGGCGTTGTCGGGGGTGGGATGCCGGCCGGGACGGCGAAGGCTGAACCGGATCCGGAAGCACCTGCGGAGCGGGAGGCGCCGCAGGAAGCACCGGAGCGGGACGCGCTGGAGCCGCCGATTGAGCGAAGCGCACGGGACGCCCGCGACCGGGCAGCGCCGATGGGCCGTGGGGCTCGGGACACGACGGGACGAATGCTGGCCGCGACGGGGCATCTGAGCGAGATCCGGCCGCAGTTTGCGGAACCGCTGTCGGCGGTTGCCGGCGGGGGGGTGCTGGCCGGGCTCCCGATGCTGCTGAAGGAGGGGCTTCTGAACCACGCGCGGGAGTTCCTGTCGCTGCCCAAGGGGTATTACGGGTTGACCACCGTTCTGCTCTTCCTGGCGTTCCTCGTCTTGGCCCGGGTGCGCAATCCGGAGGCGCTCCGGCACCAGGTGCCCGGGGAATGGGGCGCGATCCTGGGCCTGGACCGCTGCCCGGAGGTGAAGACGCTGCGGCGCAAGATCAAGGCGCTGGGGCAGGATGTGCAGCAAGTGCGGAACTGGCAATCCTCCCTGGCGGCGGGATGGCTTGAGGAGGACCCGGAGGTCGGCGCCACGCTGTGCGTGGACGGGCATGTGAAGATCTATTCCGGTCGCAAGGGGAAATTGCCAAAGCACTTCGTGGCGCGACAGAAACTATGCCTGCCCGCGTCCACGAGCTATTGGATCAACGCGCTTGGCGGCAAGCCCTTCCTGTGCCTGAACAAGGCGCTGGATCCGACCATGACCCACGCGCTGGAGGCGGACATCCTGCCTGCGCTGGAGAAGCTGGGCATGCTGGGCCCGGAGGCGCCGGATCTCACCGCCCCGGATGCCGGCGAGCCCGCCCTGACGCTGGTCTTCGACCGGGAAGGCTGGAGCCCGGCACTGTTCAAGCGCCTCGCCCGGCGCGGCGTTGCGGTGATCACCTGGCACAAGGGCTTCAAGGGGGAGGACTGGCCGGAGGCGGAGTTCCGCAGTGTCGCGGTACCGATCCATGGACCGGGCACGACCCGCAGCGCCACCGTCCGCCTCGCCGAGAAGCGCGTGCAACTGAAAAAGGGGCCCGAGGTCCGCCAGATCCGCCGCCTGCTGGAAAGCGGCCGCCAGGTCCCGCTCATTACCACCCACTCCCGCATGCCCGTGGAGCAGATCGCCGGCGCCCTGTTCTCCCGCTGGTCGCAGGAGAACTTCTTCAAATATATGCGCGAGGAGTTCAATCTCGACGCCCTCGTGGTCCGCGGCCTGGAGCCGCAGGATCCCGAAGCCCGCGTCGTCAACCCGCTCTGGCGCGCAATCGACCGAAATGTCAGCCGCTTCCGGCAACGCCTCGGCACCCTGCGCAACAGGATCGCCGATCTGGCCAAGGGAGCCCAGTCTCACCAGACCGCCGAAGCCGCCCGACGTCTCCAGGCCCGGATCGACGCTCTCGACGCCGAGCGTGAGACGCTCAAGCAGAAGCGCAGCGACACGCAGCGCCACATCACCGTCGCCGAGCTCGACGACCACCAGGCCCTGGATGCGCTTCCCGAAGGCGAGAAGCTCCTCCTCGACGTCATCCGCATGATCGCCTACCGCGCCGAAACCCGCATGATGCCTGTCGTCGCACAGGCACAGGGCAAGACACAGCGACCCCGCAGGCACCTGCGCGCGATCTTCCAATCCGACGCCGACATCATCCCGGAGCCCTCCAACGGCATCCTCCGCATTCGCATCCTCGGCACCGCCAGCGACGCTGGCGACAACGCCACTGCAGGCCTCCTCCAGGAACTCAACCTGACCCGGACGATCTTCCCAGGCACCAACCTCCGGATGATCTACGAACTGCCCGGGAATACGGCCGATCCGGACCCTTCGGGTTCAAATAGGTGAGCTCGATTCACTCCCGAGGTCCGGACATCTGAACTTGTACAGCCTTTCGCTGGGTCCTTTCGACAGCCTACCTGCTTTCCGCGCCCGTCTGAACGTTGCTTCTGATACCAAGGGGCCCACAATCCAATTCCTCTTGCCGCCCATCGCCTCGGTCATCGTGGTCACGGCATCAGGGCAAAGACCCTCGGCAACACGTTGTGCCAAGGCTACCTCACTGCAACTGTCCGGATTTTCGATCGCTAGAAGCTTGGCAATGGAAGCTGTTTCGCTGGGCCCGTACGTAAACGAGACCACAGGCACATCCTTCTGGCTGCGAGTTACGGCAGGTTGCCTTGCCATCTTCACATCCCCAATACCCATCTTCACCTCCCGAATACGCCGTCAGTTGACGATAATATGACGATCACCTGGCGTTTCGCAAGTTCTCCATCGACTTTCTCTCAAAACTCCATGAGACAGAATCAAATAGATGCTCATTTCCGGTACGCTGCGGCCCCCCCCCCCCTGCAGGACGCAATCGCGCCTGTTACAGAGTTCCAGGAGGCCCGAACAGAGCCTTGCGGAAGGGATTGGGCGGACACTACGCTACGCGAAATGTCTCGCCTGGTCCGCGATCTCCAGCTAGTCGACGCACGCGACCGCAAGTACCTCGCCGTCGATCGAAGCGCGCGGCTGGCTTCATTCTCGGCGCACGGCACCGCAACAGCAAGGAGATCAAGGAGAAAGTCCTGACCCATCCCGCGCCGCTCAAGACGGTGGCGATGCCGCGGGCGCGGAAGACCCCGCTGGCGCTCGAAGTGAAGGAAGTCCACGTGAAGGATGTCGAGGCAGAGGACGGGGAAGCCGCCGGCGAAGAGCCCGGAAAGCCGTCGGCCCGGCGCACCGTAGTCTGCTGCAATCCGGCCCAGGCAGGCAAGGATGCCGCCTCGCGCAAAGCCATTCTGAAGAAGTTGCACGAGAAGCTTGAGAGGGACGGGCCCAAGAGCCTGGTCGGAAACCGCGGCTTCAAGCGCTACCTGAGCGCGAAAGGCGGCGTGTTCGAAGTCGACCACGACAAGATCCAGTCCGAGGCGCACTTCGACGGCCTCTGGGTCCTGCGCACCAACACCGACTTCAACCCACGTGAAATCGCGGCCCGATACAAGGCGTTATGGATGGTGAAGCAGGGGTTCAGGACGAGCAAGGGCATCCTCGATACCCGGCCGATCTTCCACAAGTGCGACGAGACCATCCGCGGCCATGTCTTCTGCTCCTTCCTCGCCCTCGTGTAAAACGAGCTTGCGGTGCTCGCAATCTTCCTCAGCTTCATCGCGCTTCTCTTCCTCGGGGTTCCGGTCGTCTACGCCTTGGTCGGGGTCAGCCTGATCTTCGTCCTCGTCGCGGAAACCTTCCTCGACCCGTTCCGCGCGGATTTCAAGGGCATCATTGAATTTGACCGGACCGGGATCGACTACCGCCGCCTCGCGGCTCTCTCGGGGCGGATATTCGGAAAGATTATCAAGAATCCCGTCCTGGTCGCGCCGCCGATGTTCATCTTCATGGGACTGATGCTGGACCAGTCCGGCGTCGCGCAGCGGATGATGCGCTCGATGCAGAGGCAGTTCGGCGGCTTGCGGGTCGGACTGTCGCTGACGGTGCTGCTGATTTACGCCTCCGGTTGGTTTCGCCTTGTTCTATCTCAAGGGGGTCTGTCCGCCGGGAATAACACTCGGCCACATTTATCGCGGCGTCATTCCATTCGTGCTGCTTCAGGTTCAGACATCACGACACGTAACGTTGAGACAGCTTGCCAGAGCGCAACCTAAGGGGTTGAATTTCCGAGTATTTCTGAGAGAGAAATGCACCTGCTGTGAACTGCTTTCCTTTTCGAAGCTGCTGGAACTCAATGACTGGCAAATCGCGGTGACGAGTTGCCCTACGGTTCCGAATGACCTGCTGGAACGCGAACGCTTCTATTGCAAACACCGCTGTAGCCGTGCCAGCACGTCAGGTAAATTCAGACGTCCGGACATCGCTCTCTTTTCGAGAGCCGGTTGTGGGTTGAATTATCGTTTGAATTGATAGAGTTATGATTGAATTTTGGGGTTGACAGAGCGGTGGGAGTCTGGCATAATAATATGAACCCGATATTCGGTATCCGAGGATCTCATGAACACACTTCCGATGGCGCCCGCGAACGCCACTCCGATCGGCACTACGTGCTTTTCGTACCACGTTGATGGCGAACGGGTGGTGTATTTCACAAACCTGCAGCCGTTTGACTCGCACGACGTTTCGAGCATCCGGTCGTGGCGGCTTCGGATCGCGCGGTTCGCGGAGCACGGGATCCGTCGGGAGGATCTGGAGACGGCGTTCGGCGTTGGTCGTTCCACGGTGCAGCGGGCGGTGAACCGGTACCGGAGCAAGGGGGAGGAAGGGTTTCATGAGCCGCGCCGCGGGCGCGGTGCGAGCGCAATTGATGCCGACATGGCGCGGGAAGCGGACCGTCTTTTGAGTACGGGTCTGAGCGGCTCGGCGGTTGCGCGACGGCTTGGGATCCCGGTGCGGACGCTGAACGACAACCGTCGGCGGGGGGTTGTCGGGGGTGGGATGCCGGCCCGGGCGGCAAAGGCTGATCCGGTTCCGGACGCACCTGCGGAGCGGGAGGCGCCGCAGGAAGCACCGGAGCGGGACGCGCTGGAGCCGTCGATTGACCGAAGCGCACGGGACGCCCGCGACCGGGCAGCGCCGCTGGGCCGTGGAGCTCGGGACACGACGGGACGAATGCTGGCTGCGACGGGGCATCTGAGCGAGATCCGGCCGCAGTTTGCGGAACCGCTGTCGGTGGTCGCCGGCGGGGGGGTGCTGGCCGGGCTCCCGATGCTGCTGAAGGAGGGGCTTCTGAACCACGCGCGGGAGTTCCTGTCGCTGCCCAAGGGGTATTACGGGTTGACCACCGTTCTGCTCTTCCTGGCGTTCCTCATCCTGGCCCGGGTGCGCAATCCGGAGGCGCTCCGGCACCAGGTGCCCGGGGAATGGGGCGCGATCCTGGGCCTGGACCGCTGCCCGGAGGTGAAGACGCTGCGGCGCAAGATCAAGGCGCTGGGGCAGGATGTGCAGCAAGTGCGGAACTGGCAATCCTCCCTGGCGGCGGGATGGCTTGAGGAGGATCCGGAGGTCGGCGCCACGCTGTGCGTGGACGGGCATGTGAAGATCTATTCCGGTCGTAAGGGGAAATTCAGACGTCCGGACATCGCTCTCTTTTCGAGAGCTGCTTGTGGGTTGAATTATCGTTTGAATTGATAGAGTTATGATTGGATTTTGGGGTTGACAGAGCGGCGGGTATCTGGCATAATAATATGAACCCATTATTCGGTGCCCGAGGATCTCATGAACACGCTTCCGATGCGACCCGCCGAGGCGGTCCAGATTGGCAACTCCTGCTTTTCCTTCGTGAGGCGGGACGGCCGAGTGGAGTATTTCTCCAATCTTGAGCCGTTTGATTTTCACGCTGACGATCAGCGCGAAGCGAAGTTGCTTCGGATCGCGAAGTTCGCGGAGAGCGGTGTCCCTCGCTCGGACCTGGTGGAGGCGCTCGGCGTGAGCCGCTCGACGGTACAGCGGGCGGTGAACCAACTCCGGAGGGACGGCGAGGCGAGCTTCTTTGCGCCGCGCCGCGGGCGCGGTCCGAGCGTAATCGATGCCGACATGGCGCGGGAAGCGGACCGTCTTTTGACCTCGGGTCTGAGCGGCTCGGCGGTTGCGCGACGGCTGGGGATTCCGGTGCGGACGCTGAACGACAATCGCCGGCGAGGCGTTGTCGGGGGTGGGATGCCGGCCGGGACGGCGAAGGCTGAACCGGATCCGGAAGCACCTGCGGAGCGGGAGGCGCCGCAGGAAGCACCGGAGCGGGACGCGCTGGAGCCGCCGATTGAGCGAAGCGCACGGGACGCCCGCGACCGGGCAGCGCCGATGGGCCGTGGGGCTCGGGACACGACGGGACGAATGCTGGCCGCGACGGGGCATCTGAGCGAGATCCGGCCGCAGTTTGCGGAACCGCTGTCGGCGGTTGCCGGCGGGGGGGTGCTGGCCGGGCTCCCGATGCTGCTGAAGGAGGGGCTTCTGAACCACGCGCGGGAGTTCCTGTCGCTGCCCAAGGGGTATTACGGGTTGACCACCGTTCTGCTCTTCCTGGCGTTCCTCGTCTTGGCCCGGGTGCGCAATCCGGAGGCGCTCCGGCACCAGGTGCCCGGGGAATGGGGCGCGATCCTGGGCCTGGACCGCTGCCCGGAGGTGAAGACGCTGCGGCGCAAGATCAAGGCGCTGGGGCAGGATGTGCAGCAAGTGCGGAACTGGCAATCCTCCCTGGCGGCGGGATGGCTTGAGGAGGACCCGGAGGTCGGCGCCACGCTGTGCGTGGACGGGCATGTGAAGATCTATTCCGGTCGCAAGGGGAAATTGCCAAAGCACTTCGTGGCGCGACAGAAACTATGCCTGCCCGCGTCCACGAGCTATTGGATCAACGCGCTTGGCGGCAAGCCCTTCCTGTGCCTGAACAAGGCGCTGGATCCGACCATGACCCACGCGCTGGAGGCGGACATCCTGCCTGCGCTGGAGAAGCTGGGCATGCTGGGCCCGGAGGCGCCGGATCTCACCGCCCCGGATGCCGGCGAGCCCGCCCTGACGCTGGTCTTCGACCGGGAAGGCTGGAGCCCGGCACTGTTCAAGCGCCTCGCCCGGCGCGGCGTTGCGGTGATCACCTGGCACAAGGGCTTCAAGGGGGAGGACTGGCCGGAGGCGGAGTTCCGCAGTGTCGCGGTACCGATCCATGGACCGGGCACGACCCGCAGCGCCACCGTCCGCCTCGCCGAGAAGCGCGTGCAACTGAAAAAGGGGCCCGAGGTCCGCCAGATCCGCCGCCTGCTGGAAAGCGGCCGCCAGGTCCCGCTCATTACCACCCACTCCCGCATGCCCGTGGAGCAGATCGCCGGCGCCCTGTTCTCCCGCTGGTCGCAGGAGAACTTCTTCAAATATATGCGCGAGGAGTTCAATCTCGACGCCCTCGTGGTCCGCGGCCTGGAGCCGCAGGATCCCGAAGCCCGCGTCGTCAACCCGCTCTGGCGCGCAATCGACCGAAATGTCAGCCGCTTCCGGCAACGCCTCGGCACCCTGCGCAACAGGATCGCCGATCTGGCCAAGGGAGCCCAGTCTCACCAGACCGCCGAAGCCGCCCGACGTCTCCAGGCCCGGATCGACGCTCTCGACGCCGAGCGTGAGGCGCTCAAGCAGAAGCGCAGCGACACGCAGCGCCACATCACCGTCGCCGAGCTCGACGACCACCAGGCCCTGGATGCGCTTCCCGAAGGCGAGAAGCTCCTCCTCGACGTCATCCGCATGATCGCCTACCGCGCCGAAACCCGCATGATGCCTGTCGTCGCACAGGCACAGGGCAAGACACAGCGACCCCGCAGGCACCTGCGCGCGATCTTCCAATCCGACGCCGACATCATCCCGGAGCCCTCCAACGGCATCCTCCGCATTCGCATCCTCGGCACCGCCAGCGACGCTGGCGACAACGCCACTGCAGGCCTCCTCCAGGAACTCAACCTGACCCGGACGATCTTCCCAGGCACCAACCTCCGGATGATCTACGAACTGCCCGGGAATACGGCCGATCCGGACCCTTCGGGTTCAAATAGGTGAGCTCGATTCACTCCCGAGGTCCGGACATCTGAAATTGTCGGAAGTCCTGATGTCTGAGGTTATCGGGATAGTCATCGTGTTCGTGTTTCCTGGGCTGGCAACCTGGCTGCCTTCCGTGGCTTATGGAAACTAGCTGCTGAGCGGCTCAGACGGCCTGCCGGGTTGTGCCGGTCAATTGCCGCCGCCGGGTTCTCGTTCGTGGCGCTTGATGGGCGGGCTGGCTACGCTTCCTCGAGCTCCACCAGCACGCCATCGAAGTCCTTCGGATGCAGGAACAGCACGGGCTTCCCGTGTGCGCCGGTCTTCGGCTCGCCGCCGCCGAGCACGCGCGCACCGGATTCGGCAAGACGGTCCCGGGCTTCCAGGATGTCTGGGACTTCCAGGCAGACATGGTGGATGCCACCCTGCGGATTGCGGCGCAGGAACCCTTCGATGGGGGAATCGGCGCCAAGCGGTGCCAGGAGTTCGATCTTGCTGTTGGGGAGCTCGACAAAGACCACGCGGACCCCGTGCTCCGGCTCGTCCTGCGGAGCCGAGACCGTCGCGCCCATCGCATCCCGATAGCGTGAGGCAGCGGATTCCAGGTCCGGGACGGCGATGGCGACGTGATTCAATCGTCCAATCATGGCTGGCCCTGTTCCCTTGCCGGTGGGACGAAGGGCTCCACCGCCAGGACACCGGTCTCTGTCTCAAGTGCCCGCTGGGAATCGGGGCTCAGGCGGAATTGCCCGGGAAGGTCCACCTCTGCCCAAGCCCCGAGATCCGCCAGGCGGAGCGCCACGCGGATGTGGTAGCGGGATCCGGATCCGTTTGCTGCGCAGTTCCGTCTGAGCGATTCACCCAAGCCTTCCGCGGCCTCAGCGGATTTCAGTCGAATTCTGAGACCCTCGACCCGTTTCGGGTGCGCCCCCGGTGTTCGTTGCGTCTGCCACTGGCCGAGCTTTCTCAGTTTGCGGCAGATGATCATGCCGTCCCGGCCGTCGCGCCGTACCACTTCCAGGTCCAGAACCACAAGCTCCTGTTCCTGGAGCGCGGACCCGCAAAGGCCAAGCTCCCGGTCGAACATCAGCACGGTAGTGCCGCCCATCGGATCAGAAAGGGTGATCCGTGCGTAGGGCTTGTTGCTTCGCGACACTTGCTTGGCCACGGCGGTAATCATGCCGGCTGCCCGACGCCGTCCTGTCGCATCGTTCGGGCTGACTTGCGACGCCAGGCAGATCTCCCGCTTGCCCAGTTCGCTTCGGTGCGCATCGAGCGGATGTCCCGAGATCAGGAATCCGGCCGCATTGCGCTCCTCTTCGAAGCGTGAAGCAACGTCGTAATCTTCGACTTCTGCAAGGACGGGCTCGCACACTTCGAGGTCTTCTTCGTCAAACAGGGAAGCGAGGCCCGTTGCCGGGGCATTGTGAAAGGATTGCGAGTAACGCACCAGATCTTCCGCGGACAACGCCAACCGCTTCCGGTTCGGATCAATGGAATCATATGCTCCGCTTCGGGCAAGGTTCTCAACGCCCTGGCGCTTGAGATCCGCGAGGTTGACCCTGCGTGCCAGGTCTCCGATGCCCTTGAACGGACCGCCGTTCTCCCTGGCCTCGGCGACGCGCTTGCTCGCTTCGGTTCCAACCCCCTTGATGGCCCCGAGGGCGTAGGGAATCGCTCCATCGATCGGACGGAAGCGGGCATGGGAGCGATTGACGTCCGGTGGCAGCACACGGATGCCCCGCCGCCGCGCCTCTGCCCAGAGGTTGGCGATCTTGTCGTATCGGCCGGCATCGTTGGAGCCCATTTCGGCGTTCAGCGTGGCGGCGAAGAATTCGGCCGGATAGTGCGCCTTGAGATATGCGGTCTGATAGCTCACGAGCGCATAGGCCGCGGCATGCGACTTGTTGAAGCCGTAATCCGCAAATCGCAGGACGAGGTCGTAGACTGTCTCCGACTGCTTCTTGTCCAGTCCTCCGTGTTGGCGCAGGCCCTCCAGGAAACGCACCTTCTGCGCCTTCATCTCCTCGGGCTTCTTCTTTCCCATGGCTCGGCGCAGCAGGTCCGCTTCACCCAGGCTGAAGCCGGCCAGGGACCGGGCAATTTCCATCACCTGCTCCTGGTAGACGATGATGCCGTAGGTCTCGCTCAGGATCGGCTCCAGCCCGGGATGGAGGAGGTCCATCTCCTTTTCGCCGTGCTTGACGGCGCAATAGAGTTCGATGTTCTGCATCGGACCGGGACGATACAGGGCCACGACGGCGATCAAGTCCTCGAAGCGGTCGGGCTGCAACTGCAGGAGCGCATTTCGCATGCCCTCTCCCTCGACCTGGTACAGGCCTGCGGTTTCTGCTCTGCAGTAAAGGTCAAGCGCCTCCCGGTCGTCCAGCGGAATTCGGGAAAGATCCAGCTCGTCGCCCGTTTCGTGGATGAAGTCGAGGGTGGAGCGAATCGCGGTCTGCGCCTTGGAACTCAGGAAATCGAACTTGACCAGACCGGCGCGCTCGACCCAGACCATGTCGTATTGCGTGGATTGAAAGTCGTCGCGTCCGCGAGGGTCCTTGAAGAGCGGAACGAATTCGATCAGGGGGCGATCCCCGATGACGATGCCGGCCGGATGGATCGACGAATTGCGGAACAGGCCTTCGATCCGGGACGCGAGGTCGTATAGCTGGTGGCCCTTCTCCTCCGAAGCAATGGCCTGGCGGAACTCCTCCAGCTTGTCCTGAGCCTCCCTGAGGGTCGTGGGACGGGCGGGATTGTACGGGATGGCGTTGGCGATGCGGTCGGTCTGGGCTCGCGCCATGCCCAGCACCCGGCCGGTGTCGTGGAGTGCGGCGCGTGCCTGCAGCGTATTGAACGTCACGATCTTCGCGACGCGGTTCTCGCCGTAACGCTCGCGCACATGATCCATCACCTGGTCCCGGCGGATCTCGCAAAAGTCGATGTCGAAATCCGGCATCGAGACTCGCTCGGGATTGAGGAACCGTTCGAAGAGAAGTCCGTAGCGGATCGGGTCGAGGTCGACGATGCGCAGGGCATAGGCGACCAGAGAGCCTGCCCCCGAGCCTCTGCCGGGCCCGACGGGAATGCTCTCCGCGTGCGCCCAGTTCACGAACTCCCAGACGATCAGGAAATACCCGGCATAGTTCATGGTGACAATGACGTCGAGTTCGTATTCGAGGCGCTTCCAGTACGCGTCCGGTTCCGCTGCGGTTTCGATCGTCTCCAGGCGCTGTTCAAGGCCCTCCTTGGCCTTGCGCCTCAGGAGTTCCGTCTCGTCCTCCGCAAAGCTTGGAAGTATCGGTGGCTGCTCTTCGGGCCGGTAGGAAATCCGTCGGGCAATATCCGACGTATTTGCAAAGGCTTCCGGAAGATCCGAGAACAGGGCGCGCATTTCGGCGGTGGAACGGAACCGGTTCTCCGAAGTGTAACGCGCTTCGTAGGGCTCTTGTCCGCTGTTGCCGGCGATGCCGCGAAGGATCTGGTGCGCCTCGCAGAAATCCGCGTCAGGGAAATACGCCTCCGCGGTAGCCACGAGCGGCAGACCGAGATCGTAGGCAATGTCGAGAAAGGCGACCTCGGTGTGCTCCTCCGCCCGTGTCCTGGCGGAGCCGCCACTTCCATGCCGCTGGATTTCGATGTAAAGGCGGCCCGGAAAAGCGCTTGCGAGCCTCTGCACAACGGCGTGCGCAGCGTCTGCACGCCCCTCCCGGATCAGCGAGCCGATCGCACCGTGCGCGCCGCCAGTTAGGCAAATCAGCCCTTCTGCCAAGGATTCGAGTCGATCCGGTTCGATTGCTGGCACGCGGCGCTCGTGTTCCAGATACATTCCGGAAACCAGCTGCAACAGGTTCCGGAACCCCTTTTCGGTCTGCGCGATGAGCGCGACCGGCGGTGCCAGAGTCTGGTTCGCAAAGGAGGGACCGCTGGTCCGAAGCAGCCCGACAGTACAGCCGATTATGGGCTGAATTCCTGCCTTCGACAGTTGCGTGGAAAAATCCAGCGCTCCAAACAGATTCCCGGAATCGGTGAGACCCGCGGCCGGCATCCCGTCCGACTTGCATGATTCAACGATTTGCGGAATGCGGAGCGCTCCCTCGAGAGGGGAATAGTTGCTGAAGAGTCGCAGGTGGACAAAGGGTCCCCCCGAGTCGTTCGCTGCCAATCGTGTCTCCAGAAGCCGCCACGCTGCAGGAACTATTGCGAATCCGGATCGATTCGCCAAATGACCGTTCGGATCTGCCTGGTACCGCTGTCGGTCTTCTGCTCCTCGAACACGGGTTCGAACTGCGTATCGCCGCCTCCGCTGAAGACGCCATTCCTCGATCCATTCCGGAATTCGCTGACCCTGCCGCAGGGCACCCGTAAGGTCCACGCGAGCCCCCGGAAAGAGTGGCGGAGCATTGAGGAAAGGACCATGACCTCCAGGCCGATGCGGGTGGCGCAACCGCTCAATCGAATTCCGACCGACTGTGCCGGGCGCGGAGCGGGTGATCTTCTGCGCAGAGAGTGTCTTCGGGCAGATTTCGAGTACGAGCTCGCCGGGGGTCCGCAGGCCGCCCGGGGGCTTTCAACTACCCACTGTTGACACGGTTTTCTTCTGATCGTTTCTCCCATGCATTGACGGCATCGAGACCTTCCTTGTAGCTTCTCCATGCCTGCCAGATTTTTTCGGTTCCGGGGAGCGGTTGCCGCTTGCTGGGACGGAATCCGGCGAGGCGAGCGAGGTCGACCACGAAGGTTCGGATATCCGGGGGCGTTTCGGGTGGAGCGCGAATGACACGGCGATGTTTGAGCCAGACGTAGAGCACCTTGATCTCGTGTTCGGAGAACATCTTGAGTGCCGGCATGTCTGGCGTGTCGCGGGCGCGTCGTTCCAGGTCCATGACACGCCATGCGGTCACGGCATCGAATGCGAGGCACTTGCGCAGATCGTCGGCGTGATCGAGTTTTCGATCCTCGACCCGGGTGCCGACCTTGAGGATCCGGAAGTATTCCTCGATGGTCCAGCGCGCTTCGTACCATGCGACGACGCGCCGGGCATGGTCGATTTCGGCCTTGCCCTCCGTGGTGAGCAGCACCCAGTGGAGCGGCATCTTGCCTTTCGGCGGTTCGGGTTCGAGGACCGAGACAGCTAGCATGGCCAGCGGTGCTTCGTCGCCGGCCCTGTCCGACGGTGGCACGAGGTCGACCATCGCGGCACGGAGTTCAAGCCGGGTCTTGCGTTCGCGGCGCTTGCGGGGACCGCCACAGGGGCTGATGGTGATGGTCTTTGTTCCGAGAACCGGTTGCGCGTCCATGAAGTCCCACAACTCGCGGGTGTCGCCGTCGACGACGACCCGGCGCTGGCGGCCACGGTCGGAACGAACCAGGAGCCCGTTGCCAGTCTGCCGTGCCGTGCGCAACATGTCCCATATGTCTCCTTCGCGATCACAGACCGTAATCACGCGACTGTCGGGACAGGCTGCCGCGAACTGCCCGGCGCGCTCAAGGCCGCGCAGCCAGCGCACGCTTTCCGGCACGTTGTCCGGCGTTTTGGCGGCCAGCGTGCCGTCGCGCTGTGTCGCGTTGATTTAGAACACTCCGAGCGGGCGTCGGGCTTCGGTGACCGCAAGCCCGACATGGGCGAGCAAGCCCCAGGTTCAGACATCAGGACTTCCGACAATTTACCTGACGTGCTGGCACGGCTACAGCGGTGTTTGCAATAGAAGCGTTCGCGTTCCAGCAGGTCATTCGGAACCGTAGGGCAACTCGTCACCGCGTTTTGCCAGTCATTGAGTTCCAGCAGCTTCGAAAAGGAAAGCAGTTCACAGCAGGTGCATTTCTCTCTCAGAAATACTCGGAAATTCAACCCCTTAGGTTGCGCTCTGGCAAGCTGTCTCAACGTTACGTGTCGTGATGTCTGAGGTTCCCGATCCGCCGCCGCCGAGATTGACCAGACCCGCCGTCTTCTGGTGGCCATTGTAGTTGAGGGTCGTTGTGTCCTGGAGCGCGAGAACCACCGGTTCCAGCCGGCAGCGGTCGACCGTAGCCTCTTGATGGGGTTGAAGAATATGCTCCATCTTGATCCTGTCGTTCGAGAGCAGCCGATAGGCGGCCTTTTGTTCCGCCGGGCCGGGGAAGATGGCCGGCAGCGACGCACCCGGGGCATGTTCCCACGCCCGGCCCATCGCCACCACCCGGTCACGCAGGCGCCCGTCGGGATGGCTGCCGCGCCGGTACTCGATATCGGCCCAGTCCGTATCCTTCGGCAGATGCGGCGTCGGTGCCGCGCCGAGCATGCGGTCTGGTTCCTGGCACAATCTCTCGCGCCACCCCGCGGCCAACGGTTTGATCCATACCGCTTTCGGCGCGACCGCGCGCCGCCCGGGCGGGCATCCCGAGGTTCGCGCCGCACAACACTTCCAGCCCGCGGCCCGGTAGCAGGTTCCGAGCCGGTCGGGAGCCACGTAGGTATAGGCCGCCAACGGCCGTACCCCATACGCTGCTTCCCAGTCGTCTGCAACGCGGGTCACCGCCAGCGCCAGCATATGCGACGCCAGATTATCGACCCGTACCCCGGGCAACAGAAGATAGCGGTCGTTATTGACTACAAGCCCGAGATTCGCAACTCGTGCTTCGGGCGACCAGCCAATGAACGCATCGCGCGCCTCCTGGTGCCAGCTTGCGGCACAGAACCCGATCCCGCCAAGCCTGCCGTGAACCGAAGACCGGACCCAGTAGCGAAGCTGGGCACCCGGCATTCGCGAACTTCCCTCGGGATGATGGCTCGCCATCATCGCCCGCCACAGACCGCGGTCGGCGTCGCCGACAGGCTCCAGCGTCACCACGCCGAGCTCCGCAAGCCGGCAGGTGAGCGTCAGGTCCGGGAACGCCCTCTCCGCGGCAACCGGTAGCGACGGCATCGGCCGCGCCGCGGGCAACGACAGGTTCAGCCTGGCCGCCAGCCTCGGCAGCGCCTTGCTCGCCTGCGCCAGACACGCAACGCCCCGCGGATTGCGCCAGTTCTCCCGTTCGCAAAGCTCGCGCGCAAGCCCATGGCGCGTGCCACCCTCTTCAGCAACCGCACCGATCAGCCAGTCGATCGTTGCGCAACGGAAATGTCGAAGCCCGATTTGCATGCCCGGAATATGCGCCAACCGAACAACCGTGTTAACTGTGTCCAAATGAAAGGCCCGGGGGATGGCCGGCCTCCAGTACCAGAACGGCGGTACGAAAGCTCCACGGGGCAACACGAGATAATCGGCTGATTGGGGAAACGGGAATCAACTCCGCAATGGTTGATGGTTCGTCGATCTGGACACTGGCGCGACTGTTTGCACAGACTGTCGAAAGCGTGTAGTAGTCTGACCCATGACGATGTCCGATTGCCCGCTCGTCGGCCGCTATATCGGCGCGCCGGTGACCGCAGAGGCCAATGGAGGAGAACCAGGATGAAGAGACGCCAATTTCTTGTCGGCGCGGCAGCAGCAAGCGCTGGCACAGCACTCGCGGCGCCGGCCGTTGCGCAGGAGCGCATCGAAATTGCGATGGTGACAACCTGGCCCAGAGACTTCCCGGGTCTTGGAACGGGGGCCCAGCGCTTCGCGCAGCGGGTCAACGACATGTCCGACGGCCGCATCCAGGTCGAGTATTTTGCGGCCGGCGAAAAGGTCGGACCGTTCGATTCCTTTGACGAAGTGGCTTCCGGCAACTCTCAGGCGTATCACGCCGCGGACTACTACTGGAAGGGAAAGCACCCGGGCTGGGCCTACTTCACCTCGGTCCCGTTTGGTCTCACCTATACGGAGCTCAACGCCTGGGTCCGCTTCGGCGGCGGCCAGGAGCTATGGGATGAGTTGGGTGCCGAGTTCGGCCTCAAGGGCGTCATGTGTGGCAATACCGGCGTGCAGATGGGCGGCTGGTTCAACAAGGAGATCAACAGCGCGGAGGACTTTGCCGGGCTGAAGATGCGCATTCCGGGCCTCGGCGGCGACGTGCTGGCGACACTTGGAGCGTCACCGGTGTCCCTGCCCGGCGGGCAGATTTACGAGAACCTTGTCTCCGGCGCGATTGATGCCACCGAGTGGGTCGGGCCTTGGAATGATGAGGCCATGAAGTTCTACGAGGCTGCGAAGTTCTACTACTATCCGGGCATGCATGAGCCGGGGTCGATGCTTGCCTGCGGCTTCAACGCGTCATTCTGGGGTTCCCTTTCGAACTCCGACCAGATCACCATCGAGGCGGCCGCCGCGATGGAGAATGATGTCATGATGTCGGAGTACAATGCCAAGAATGGTGCCGCGCTGGCCCGCCTCATTCATGACCAGGGCGTGGAACTCCGCGAATTCAACGATGACGTCTACGACGCATTTGGTGGCGGGGCCGACGAGGTTTTCGCCAGCGTGGTCGAGCACAGCGACCTCGCCCGTCGGATCCACGAGAGCTTCCTGACTGGTCGGCAGGATATCGGCGGTTGGACGAACATCTCGGATCAGGCTTACGTGAGCCAGCGGAACCGCGTGCTCGGAAACTGACTGACTTTGCCGGGGGCGGGCCCGAAGCTCCGCCCCCGGCATCACCCGTGCGTTTCGCCTGAGCCATGGCCGCAGTTGCTGCCTCGCCGGCCCACGGTCCGGTAGTGCACGGCCGACTCGTCCGTTTTGGCTCCAGGCTGCTGGTCGCATTGGCCACTGCGTTCATTCTCAATGCGTTTCTGACATTCAGTTTTGGCCTCCCCGGGGCGTTCTCCATTTTCCGGGAGGATGGCGGCTGGCTCGGCTTGCTCCAGATTGGGGTCTATGTCGCGCTGGCGGCGGTAGCCGCCGCCGGGCCGGTTCGTGATCCGAACGGACTGGTTCGCGCGGACGCTGAAAGGCTCGAGGCCTGCTCAGCCTACGTTATCCGCGCCGCGTATTGGAGCGTGCTCATCGTCGGCTCCGTTGACATGGCCATTTCGTTCCTGCGCGTGGAAGGATTCCTTCCCGTCCTCGTGGGTGACCAGCTGGCGACCTCGCTCGGCATCCCGAACTTCCGCGGCGCCTACGTCCATGTGCCGTTGATGGTGCTCTCAATCCTGGTCGCGATCCGGAGCCGGACACCCGGCTTTACGTGGCTGGCCGTCTTGGTTGTCGTTGCGGAATTCCTCATCGTGATTGCTCGCTTCGTCTTTTCGTACGAGCAGGCATTCATGGGAGATCTGGTCCGGTTCTGGTATGCGGCCCTCTTCCTTTTCGCCAGCGCTCAGACGTTGGTCGAAGAAGGGCACGTGCGCGTAGACGTGCTTTTCGCAGGGTTCTCGAACCGGAAGAAAGCCTGGGTCAATTTCTTCGGCTCGCTCATCCTTGGCATCCCCCTTTGCGCTGCCATCCTGCTTCTGGGACTGCGCGAAAAGACCTCGATCATTGCCAGCCCCATACTGGCCTTCGAGACGACCCAAAGCGGCTTCGGACTGTACGTGAAATACATGATGGCAGGATTCTTGGGCGTATTCGCATACACGATGCTTGTGCAGTTCGCCGCCTACATGCTGAGCGCCGCGGCCGACCTTCTTGGCGAGCCCGGCGGCCGCAGCGATGCGGAGGAGAGCGCCCCGCACTAGGCGGGTGTGCCACAAGGGCAGGAACGGAGGGGCCGGCCACCGATGGAGTTGTTGTTTGTCGCGGTCCTGATGCTGGTCATGGCGGGTGCCCTGGCCGCTGGATTTCCCGTGGCTTTCGCGCTGCCCGGGTCCGCGATTCTGACCATCGGCCTCGCCGCGTTGAGCGGCTACGTCGTCCTGGGCGATGTTTCAGCCTTCTTCCACCAGGGGGGTCCGGTTGAATGGCTGAGCGCGGGTGTCACCAACTTCCGCGGCGTGTACTGGGAGGTTGAACGCGATACGCTGATTGCCATTCCGCTCTTTGTGTTCATGGGCATCATGCTGCAGCGCTCGCGGATCGCTGAAGACTTGCTTGTGACCATGGCGCAGCTGTTCGGGCCTGTTCCGGGCGGTCTCGGCATCTCGGTCGTGCTGGTCGGCGCACTTCTCGCGGCGACCACCGGAATTGTCGGCGCCACCGTTGTCGCGATGGGGCTGATCTCCCTCCCGGCCATGCTCCGAAATAATTACTCCAAGCCGCTTGCGACGGGAACCATTTGCGCGTCCGGCACGCTCGGCCAGATCATTCCGCCATCCATCGTTCTGATCATCCTGGCTGATCAGCTTTCCAACGCGACAGACCAGGCCTCGACGCTTCGCAAGGCCGAATACAAGCATGGTACCGGCGAGTCCATCCTTCCGTCGGCCTTCGAAGTCACGTCCACCAGTGCGGGCGACATGTTTCTTGGCGCCTTCCTGCCCGGATTGGTTCTGGTGACACTCTACGTCCTCGCCATTCTCGGATTCGCATTGATGCGACCCCATCTGGCGCCGCCGGTTACCTATGAGGGCAAGTACGACTGGAGATTTGCTCTCCGCGTGCTGCTTGCCCTGGTGCCGCCGCTCACACTCATTCTCGCAGTCCTCGGGTCAATCATCCTGGGCATCGCCACGGTCAACCAGGCGGGCGCAATCGGTGCCATCGGCGCCACGATCATGGCGGGCTACCGGCTGCATGAGGGCAGGCGGGACGCGTTCCGACCGGCCATCCTGGCGATCGTCTCCCTCGTTGCGCTATTCATCCTGCTGTCACATTTCAGCCTGAACATCAAGGCCATTCACGGCGTCCGGGATCTCGTCGGGGTACTCCTGGGCGGGGTGGCCGTGCTGGGGCTGGTGGTCGCCATCGTCTGGAGCGGGTGGCGGACCCTGCGGATCGAGAACACCCTGCACGGCGTCATGCTGGAGACCGCGAAGACCACCTCGATGGTGTTCATCATCCTCCTGGGCGCGGCAATGCTTACAGCGGCCTTCCGCAGCTTCGGCGGCGAGGTTCTCGTGCGCGATTTCCTCACCAGCCTGCCAGGCGGATTCTGGGCGCAGATGTTCGTGGTCATGGCCGTCATCTTCATTCTCGGCTTCTTCCTTGACTTCATTGAGATCGCGGTGGTGGTTGTGCCGATTGTCGCGCCGATCCTTCTGTCCGACCCCTCCGCCAACATCACTGCGGTGTGGCTCGGCGTCATGATTGGTGTCAATATCCAGACCTCCTTCCTGACGCCGCCCTTCGGATTTGCCCTGTTCTACTTGCGGGGCGTCGCGAGCAAGGCGGTGAAGACCCTGGACATCTACCGGGGTGTGGTTGCCTTCATCATCCTGCAACTCGTGGCACTTGGCGTCGTCGGTCTCTTTCCGCCGCTGGTGAATTATCTGCCCTACCGGACCACGCTCCTTGCGGAGACCGCGCCGCCGCCAGTGAACCCGCGTTTGCAGCATTGCATCGAGCGGGATCTGTTTGAGATTTACGATGAGCGGAAGGGAGAGTTGACGGAAGCCGTCAACACTGCTCGCTCGCTGGACGCCAGCGTGCTGCCGGAAAAAATCCGGACCGAGTTCGACGCGAGTCTGGACAAGGCGTCTTCCGTGTTCGAACTTGTCGCACAGGTACGGGCGACGGAGCGGAAAGTGAACGAATTCAGTGTGGAGTACAGGCCACTTCATCGAAGCGTGCGGAGCGCGGAGCGTGAAATCCGCGAACTAGAGGAGGCGATCGAGCGCGACATGCAGCGTCTGCGGCGGCTCTCCCGGGCAGGACTTGAGGAGGGCGAGGATGCGGTGGCCGCGGACGCCGAGATCTACGCATTCGAGGCGGAGGTTGCGGCTCTCACGGCACGGATTCCACCAGAGTGGCAGGAATACCGTGCCCGGTTCCAGGAGCTTGCTGGTGCTGAGGAGAACGCGCGACGGCAGTACCGACGCAGCGTCGACGATGCGTATGAATTCATCGTCGAACTCCAGGGCCTGATCGCCTCCGGCGAGGCACTCGCGGCGCAGGAGTCGGCCATTGCCGCAATTGCGGCGGAGGTCGAGACCGCTGACCCGGCGGTCTCGAGTGAGAAGATTCGTGAGATCGAGCGCTCGTTTAACAATGTGGCCGGCTCCAACGCGATCCGGTCGCTGCTCTCGACGGCCCGCAAGAGCCTCGGACGGAATCCGAAGCCGCAGCGCGCCGTGAAGCCTCTGGAGGAGGCGGCCGAGACGGTGGCTTCGGAATCTGGCTGGCGCATCGGGGCGAACGCCGTGCTCAGCAGCGGACTTGCCGCCTACGAAGAGACTATCCGGGATACAATCGGGTTGCGTCAGCAGGAGCGGCTCCCGCGCAAGAACGCCATCGCGGTCGCCGGCTGTCTTTCCTCGCACCGCGACATCTCGCTCTACTTCTAGGTTCAACTGGAACCGTAGATTTCTCCATGATCCCCCGCTACACGCGTCCAGAGATGGCGGTGGTCTGGTCGCCTGAGTCACGATTCCGGATCTGGTTCGAGATCGAAGCCCACGCTTGTGACGCGCAGGCGGCGATCGGCAATATTCCGGAATCCGCTGCCGAGGCGGTCTGGAAGGCCCGAAACGTGGAGTTCGATCTTGATCGCATCGATGAGATCGAGCGGGAGACCCGTCACGATGTGATTGCTTTCCTCACCCACCTTGCCGAGATCGTCGGGCCCGAGGCCCGTTTCATCCATCTCGGCCTTACCTCTTCAGACGTGCTGGATACGTGTCTCGCCGTGCAACTGACTCGTGCCGCCGGCGTCCTCGACGACGGCTGCGAGAAGCTGCTTTCGGCACTTCGCCGCCGAGCCCTTGAGCATCGTCATACCCTTTGTCCCGGGCGTTCGCACGGCATGCATGCGGAGCCCACGACGTTCGGCCTGAAGATGGCGCAGGCCTATGCGGAGATGAAGCGGAACCGGGAGCGGCTCAGGGCGGCGAGTCGAGAGGTTGCCACCTGCGCGATTTCCGGGGCCGTCGGAACGTTCGCCAACGTGGACCCGCGGGTCGAGGCACATGTGGCGCAAGCACTCGGTCTCCGCGTGGAGCCGGTCTCGTCGCAGGTCATTCCGCGCGACAGGCACGCCGCGTTCTTTTCGGCCCTGGCTGTGGCAGCTTCATCGGTGGAGCGGATCGCCACGGAAATACGCCACTTGCAGCGGACGGAGGTTGGCGAGGTGGAGGAGCCGTTCGCGGTCGGCCAGAAGGGTTCGAGCGCCATGCCGCACAAGCGGAATCCCATTCTCTCGGAGAACCTTACCGGACTGGCGCGTCTCGTGCGGGCGGCGATGCTTCCGGCTCTCGAAAATGTTGCCCTCTGGCATGAGCGGGATATTTCGCATTCGTCGGTGGAGCGGGCCATTGCCCCCGACGCAACCACTACGCTGGACTTTGCTCTCCACCGGCTCGCGGGCTTGATCGAGGGCATGGTCGTGAGGCCGGAGCGGATGCGGGCCAACCTCGAGCGCCTCGGTGGTGCCATTCATTCCGAGCGCGCGCTTCTGCTCCTGGTGCGGAACGGCCTGTCCCGGGACGAGGCCTACCGCCTCGTGCAGCCCCATGCGATGCGGGCTGCGCTGGAAGGGGTATCGCTCCATGCCCTCCTGAAGAGCGACAAGGCGGTCATGGCCGCCGCGGATGCAAGCGAAATCGACGCGCTGTTCGATGACGGGCATCACCTCCGCCATGTCGACACCATCTTCGCGAGGGTGTTCGATGACGAGGAGGCGGCCGAAACGCTCGTTGCGGCGGGCTGAGGGAGGGAATGATTCCGCGATGGGAATGGGGACTAGCGGGGGTTAGCCGACTTCCTTCAGAACCTGCTCCCTGGCCACCGGCATGAAGTCTTCCAAGCGCTCGCGAAGCTCGTCTTCCGGGATTTCGAAGCCCTTCGCGCGGAGATCCGGTATCACTTTTTCGAGGATATCGTTCACGCCGGCCTCCTTGAGGTCGCTCACCACCACGTCGCCGGCATAGGAGTTCGCCTCGTCCCCGATGAGACCCAGCCGCTCCGCAACCCAGGCACCGAACAACTTCGCGCGCCGCGCTTCCGCCTTGAACTGCATGGTCTGGTCATGGGCGAAGCGCTTCTCGAACAGGTCTTCCCGATCCTCAAACGTTGGCATGCCAAATTCTCCTGAATGCGAGACGGAGTGTGGATGGGCCGGCGAATCGTGCCGTCCGCGCGGGCAGTATAGCGGCGGTTCGTGCGCCGGAACTGACGGAGGTCCGGGCACCGCCGAAGCGTAAAACGCCGGTTCGTCGCGGTCCATGGCGGGCCTGCGCCCGGAAGCGGGCGAGCGGGCGGCTTGCGGCTGAAACCGGCGTTTCTATAATCCATGTGACGCTCCCCCCGGGAACGCATCGCTTGGGCACATGGGGAGGCGACCTGCACCAACCGCGCGGCCGGAATTCGGTTGCCTGCAACCCTCTTCCTGCCTCCGCGCATTCCGATCTGGAGGCTCTATGGCGAGACGCAGACTCATCTACGAGGGTAAGGCCAAGATCTTGTACGAGGGACCCGAGCAGGGCACTCTTGTACAGTATTTCAAGGACGACGCTACGGCGTTCAACGGAGAGAAGCATCAGACGATTGACGGCAAGGGCGTACTCAACAACCGGATTTGCGAGCATGTCATGTCGAACCTCAACCGGGTCGGCGTGCCTACCCATTTTCTCAAGCGGTTGAACATGCGGGAGCAGCTCGTACGACAGTTGGAGATCATTCCCCTGGAGGTGGTGGTGCGGAATGCGGCCGCAGGGTCGTTCGCCAAGCGGTTCGGGATCGACGAAGGGGAGGCGCTGCCGAGGCCGATCATCGAGTTCTACCTGAAGAACGACGAGCTCGGCGATCCGCTGGTGAACGAGGATCATATCCTCGCCTTCGATTGGGCGAACCATCATGAAATCGACGACATGCTTGCGCTCGCCTCCCGTGTCAATGATTTCCTCTCGGGCCTGTTTCTCGGTGCCGGAATTCGGCTCCTGGACTTCAAGATCGAATGCGGTCGGGAATTCCGCGATGATTTCGAGCGCGTGATCGTGGCTGACGAAATCAGTCCGGATACCTGTCGGCTGTGGGATATTTCGAGCAACGCCTGCCTGGACAAGGACGTGTTCCGGCGCGATATGGGATCTCTGATCGAGGCCTACTCCGAAGTCGCCAAGCGGCTGGGCCTCCTGCGCGCCAACGAAGGAGTTCCGCCGGACGGTCCGCGGATCTTCCAAAACGCTGCGACCTGAGGGGCGCATGCGCACCTTCTTGCGAATCATGCCGCGGGCGGGCGTGCGGGATCCCCAGGGAGAGGCTGTGGCGCAGGCCTTGAAGGGGCTCGGTTTTGACGACGTCGAGTCCGTGCGGCAGGGAAAGATCATCGAATTGCACATCGACGCGCCGGATGCTGAAACGGCGGGCCGCCGGGTGGGGGAGATGGCCGACAGGCTGCTGGTCAACCCGATCGTCGAAGACTTCGAGATCGAGGCCGGGCCATAGGGCCCCAAACCACCGCGGGACCGGCATGCGCGCCGCTGTAATCGTGTTTCCGGGATCCAACTGCGATCGCGACATTGCGGTGGCGCTGGAGCGTGTCGCGGGTCGGCCTGCGGATCGGGTCTGGCATCGCGACGCAAGTCTCCCGGACGGTCTCGATCTGGTCGCTCTCCCCGGGGGGTTCTCATTCGGCGACTATCTCCGCTGTGGCGCCGTTGCTGCCCGCTCCCCTGCGATGTCGGCCGTGCGCCGATTCGCCTCCGCCGGGGGACTTGTGCTGGGGGTTTGCAACGGTTTTCAGATTCTCGTGGAGGCAGGGTTGTTGCCCGGGGCGTTCCTCCGCAATTCCGGCCTGCGATTTGTCTGTCGTGATGCAGGTCTCCGTGTCGAGACAACGGAGTCCCCGTTCACACGCAATTATCGCAGTGGCGAATGCGTTCGGATCCCCGTTGCCCACGCCGAAGGCGGATACCACGCGACGCCGGAAATCCTGCGGGAACTCGACGGAGAGGCGCGGATCGCGTTCCGATACGCCGACTTGCCTGGCGCGACTGGCAACCCCAACGGTTCGGTGGAGGACATCGCGGGAATTCTGTCCGCCAACCGGCGAATCCTCGGGATGATGCCCCATCCGGAACGGGCCGCCGACCCTGTACTCGGCGGCACTGGGGGTGCCCGGCTCTTCGAGGGCCTGGTCCAATTCTCTGCCGGACAGGCCTGACGGATGCCGGGCGGCGAGGAGCCGGTTGGCGGTCGGGAGCTTGCCGGCGCGGTCGGGCTCGAAGACGCGGACTGGGAACGCATTCTGGATATCCTGGGCCGGGAGCCCACCGCGACGGAGATCGGAATCTTCTCCGCCATGTGGAACGAGCATTGTTCCTACAAGAGCAGCAGACGATGGCTGCGAACCCTGCCCACGGAAGGCGTGCACGTTGTCCATGGGCCGGGGGAGAATGCCGGAGTGGTTGATATCGGCGACGGCAAGGTCGTGGTCTTCAAGATCGAGAGCCATAACCACCCCTCATTCATCGAGCCGTATCAGGGCGCGGCCACCGGTGTCGGCGGGATCCTGCGCGATGTGTTCACCATGGGTGCGCGACCGGTCGCGGCGCTCAACGCGCTCCGATTTGGCAATCCGAATCATCCCGGAACCCGGCGCCTTGTGTCCGGCTGCGTGGCGGGAATCGGTGGCTACGGAAACTGCTTTGGTGTTCCCACCGTAGGTGGCGAGATCGCCTTCGATTCGTCCTATGACGGAAATTGCCTTGTGAACGCGTTCGCGGCCGGTGTCGCAGACCGGGACAAGGTCTTCACCGCCAGGGCATCGGGTGTGGGCCGTCCGGTCGCCTATGTCGGGGCCGGCACGGGCCGCGATGGCGTCGGCGGAGCCACAATGGCCTCGGCGTCCTTCGACAGTGATGTCGCCGACCTGCGTCCGACGGTCCAGGTTGGTGACCCGTTCACCGAAAAGCGGTTGTGCGAGGCCTGCCTCGAGCTGATGGCGGCGCGTGCCGTGGTTGCGATCCAGGACATGGGTGCTGCGGGGCTTACTTGCTCGGCGGTGGAGATGGGCGCAAAGGGCGGACTCGGAATGCTGCTGAATTTGGACGCCGTGCCCTGCCGCGACAAGGGCCTTGACGCCTTCGAGATCATGCTTTCGGAAAGCCAGGAGCGGATGCTCATGGTGCTCGACCCGGAAAGGGTGGCGGATGCCAGGGCGATCTTCGAGAAATGGGACCTTGATTTTGCGGTTGTGGGGGAGACCCTGGCGGACGACCGGTTCCTGGTGCGGCATCGGGGAGAGACGGTGGCGGATCTTCCGCTCCAGTCCCTGTCCGGATCCGCCCCTGAGCTTGATCGGTCCTGGGCTCGAACTGCTGTCCTGCCTGCGCCGGGCATTCGGCAGGCGGACTGCGGTTCCGCAGTTGCGCTTCTCTCGCTGATGGGCACTTCCGCACTCTGTTCTCGTCGCTGGATCTGGGAGCAGTACGACCACATGGTGATGGCGGACACGGTTCTCCGTCCCGGCGCCGATGCCGCAGTCGTTCGAATTCACGGCAGTCGTCGCGGCCTCGCGTTCAGCCTCGATTGCAACTCCCACTACTGCGTCGCCGACCCGCGCGTCGGCGGCATGCAGGCTGTGGCGGAGTCGTGCCGCAATCTTCGCGCCGTGGGCGCCGCGCCGATTGCTGTTACCGATTGCCTGAATTTCGGGAATCCGGAGCGGAAAGAGACCATGGGGCAGTTTGTCGAGTGTGTGCTCGGCATTGGGGAGGCGTGCCGGGCACTCGGAGTTCCAGTGGTCTCCGGCAATGTCTCCTTTTACAACCAGACCGGCGACCAGGCGATTCTCCCGACGCCGATGATCGGTGCGGTGGGGCTCCTGGAGGATGTCGATCTCGTGATCCGGCCGGAAGGGCTATCTCCCGGCCATGTAATTCTGCTGATCGGCCACAGTGCAGGCCACCTCCATCGATCCCTCTATGCGAGGCAACTCCTTGGCCGGGACGATGGCCCGCCTCCTCCCGTGGATCTGGAGGCGGAAGCGTTGGCCGGTGCGCTGGTGGGACTGCTGGCAGGGGAACGCCTCGTCGCTGCCTGCCACGACCTCTCCGAGGGGGGCCTGGCGGCTGCTGCGGCAGAGATGGCACTGGACGGTGGCTGCGGCATCGCCCTCGAGGCCGCGGACTCCGGCGTTTCGTCCCATGGCTGGTGGTTTGGCGAGGACCAGGGCCGGTATCTGCTCGCTGTCGCGGAGGAGGATGTTGGCGCGGTCAGTGCGGCGGCGGGAACGGTTCCGGTTCGCCGGGTAGGTCGAGTCGACGAGCAGAGCGTCCTGCGCCTTGGCGAAGAGGAGTTGGCCTGCGATATCCTTGCGAATGCGAGGGAGGCGTGGCTTCCCGATTTCATGGCGAACGGTGGGCCTGTCCGGTGATCCCCGGACCCGCACACGGGACAGGCGGAGCTTGCGGTTTTCCGCATCTCGGGCTACATATTCCAGTGTCCCCTAGCAGCGCGGGAGAGCGAGTGCCATGCCGATGCCTGCCGCGGAGTTGAAGAGCCTGATACAGGAAGCGTTTCCGGACGCCGACATCGAGATCCGGGCACTGGCTTCGGACGGCGACCACTACGCGGCGGTGATTGTTTCTGCGCGGTTCCGTGGCAAGAACCGTGTCCAGCAGCACCAGATGGTGTACGAGGCGCTGAAGGGGCGCATGGGGAACGAACTGCACGCCCTTGCCCTGCAGACGGGCGTGCCCGACTGAGGATTGCAACGTGACTGACTCCACAAAGCGGGACGAGATCCAGAACCTCATTCAGCAGAATGACGTGGTTCTCTTCATGAAGGGTACTCGGCACATGCCGCAATGCGGTTTTTCGAGCCGTGTGGCGTCCATTCTCGACTACTTGTCGATTGGATTCCACGATGTAAACGTCCTGGAGAGCGAAGAAATACGCCAAGGCGTGAAAGACTTCACGGGCTGGCCGACCATTCCCCAGCTCTATGTCAAGGGCGAGTTCGTGGGTGGATGCGACATCATCACCGAAATGACGATGTCGGGGGAGCTCGATTCGCTACTCAACGAGAAGGGCCTCGCATTCGATGCGGAGGCTGCCGAGCGGATTCGGGCGTCCAACACCTCCTGATGCGAATTGCCGATTGGGGGATAGTTTAACGGCAGAACAGCGGACTCTGACTCCGCGGGTCCAGGTTCGAATCCTGGTCCCCCAGCCAGGCTTTGAGGCCCCCCGGACAGTTCGTCCGACAGAAGGCGCCGTCGTCATCTTGGCCTGCGCTCATCAACGCTGAGTGATAACGGTTTGTAACGTCTGCTAACCCCAGTCTGTGATGCAGTGGATGTAATGCAGTGGCAATGCTTTCTATCTCGCCGTGAGTCGACGCGGTCTCTTGCGATCGTCGCGTTACGACCCTTTGCGCGGACCAGAAGGAGAAAATCAGCGCCGCTGCTCCGATCGGATACAATGGGGGGGCGCGGTTAGACAGTATTGAGCACGATCCTGGACGTTGACTCAGGCAGGTCGTGCGTTGGCGGCGACAAGGTGCGGCCGGCCGCAGCTGTCGACGAGAATGCGGCGATTGGCACCGTCATGCCGGCGATATTGTTTGTGTGACCAAGTCGAAACGGCGGCGGGAGGGAAGTCTCGGCGAACGCGTCGGCACGAATAGGACGTGGCCCGAGTACTGGAGCGGCCAGTGAAATGAAGGGGAACCGAAGGGCGCTAACGCTTCTGCGAAGGGCGACCCATCAGGATATGCCCGAAGCGCTGCCGCACATGGTCGCCGAGATCATCGGCTTCACGCTCCCCACACAGCCGAGTGCCGAGAGGCGATCAAGCTGAAGCTCACCGCATGACGGACGCTGGGCGAGAACCTCGCCCGGGTCGGCTGGAAACACACCCGGCAGGTTCAACTGATCCAGGCAGCCCGCATGGTCCAGCGAAGCCACCAACTGATCCCCAGGCTGCGCCGGAACGGAACTCCGGAACTGCGGGTCCCGCTCCAGAGCCTCGACAAGCGAT
The DNA here is from genome assembly GCA_965222665.1 of Rhodobacterales bacterium. GTDB lineage: Bacteria > Pseudomonadota > Alphaproteobacteria > Rhodobacterales > CAZPXZ01 > CAZPXZ01. Next base: position 1,672,531 of record CBDCUM010000011.1, on the reverse strand, counting down.
CTCCCGGGCCCGGCCAACGCCCGGGCATCCCGACCGCCAGCCTTCGTCGCCGGAAAACCCGTGTCGCAGCCAGGTTCTGCCCGGCAGATCCTCCGCTTGCCCGGATGCGGGTCCTGACAGCAGGCCCGGCGTCAGCCAAACACTCCCAGGAACGCTGAATCACGCGCCGAATCGATTCCAGCCATCCCGGAAACGCTTCCTGCCGGGTCCGAAAGGCTGAAGAGTCCGAAATCGCCGAACAGCGTCCCAAGAACGTCTCGCAACTTCTCCACCACACAAATGAGTCGTGGATCCCGGTTGTTGCAGCGCGTTTGATCTGCGATTGCGTTTGATCTGCGATTGTTCGCCAACCTGACCTCCTTGTCCACCATGCGGGCCAGCCAACTGCAGCTGTACTTCTCGGCCTTCTCGCGGGCATCCTCGTGAACTCCCTGTGCGGGGTCGGACTGCGTGGCACCGACGTCGCCACGGGGCGCATCGACATCAGCCGGTTACGGCTGCTCAAGCGCACTCTTCGCATTCGAGTGACGGTGCGCAGGATCTGACCGTCCTTCGTATCGGTGCGTCTGGTAAAAGAAGTGTTCATTCAGGCAATTGACAGCCCGTGTGAGGCTCCGGTCCGGCCCCACCCGGACAAGGTCAACCCTGTCTTGAAATCTGGCTTCCACACAGCGTTGTGCTGCCCGGGAAGTCAGCGGGGCGGGGCGGTCAAGGGCGTGCCGGACGGGGCATGCAGCCTCCGGGAACACGGTCTCGCGTATGGAATAGAGCGAGAACATCGGACGAAAGCCGTTCAAAAACACTACCAAACACTATCCTCATCGCGTTACCGTTTCGCATTGCCGCCAATCTTCCGGAGAACGAATCCCTATTATCGGGTTGGTGACTGATGCAGTCTGGTTGCCGGATTGTCCGTCTTTGTGGGCTTCAGCGAGGTCACTCTTATCCCAAACCCGCATGCAGATCGGTTCGGTGTCGCACCCCCGGACATGAAGATGCTGGCTGTTCCGGGCGCCGCGCGGGTCGCGGACAGTTTCGCATCGTGTGATTGCGGGACTTGGCGGTTTTATGCTGGTTGGCGGAGACGGAAGCGAGGACGAAGTGTTTAGTGTTGGCTATAGACCACGTTCCCAGACTGTCCCGGATGTCCTGGCATCGAACCCCTGGAAGTATCCGGCTGCCTCGCAGTCGAGAACGGACGGCAAAACGACCGCAGGGACGCCATCAGGCGCCGCTGCGAGTGCTCCCCCGGCCATCCATTCCGTCTCCGCCTGATGTTTCTCCAGAGGAGATGGAGCCATGATGAATGACGCGCTGCATGTTGTCCTCCCCCGTGCCGCGGGGTTCGACGTGCACAAGATGGAGATTGCCGCGACGGTGCTGCTTTGTGGCTGGCCTGGCGAGCCGGTCTGCGAGACGAGGAGCTACAGCGTATTGCCGCCGGGCCTTGAAGAGCTTGTCGGGTGGCTGGTGGGGCATGAGGTCTCGGCTGCGGCAATGGAAGGTACCGGCTGGCGAGCGCCGTGGGACCGGCTGAGCGAAGTCGGGATCGAGGCGCAACTGCTGCATGCGCAACATGTGAAGCAACTGCGCGGTCGCAATACGAATATCGAGGACAGCCGCTGGCTGGCGCGGGTATGCCCGTTCGGGCTGGGCCGCCCGAGCCTGGTACCGGATCGGACCTTCCTTGCGTTGCGCTCGCTTAGCCGCCATCGGCGCAGCCTGGTCCAGGAGCGCGCGCGGGTACGCAACCGGGTGCAGAAAGTGATCGACCGCGCCGGGGTGCGGATCGGCGGCATCATCAGCGACGTGTTCGGCGTCAATGACCGGATCATGCTGGACGGCCTGATCGCCGGCGATCCGCTGGAGGCGATCCTGGGCCGACTCTCGCGCCATGTGAGCGGCAAGCTTGCGGCCCTTGACAGCGCCCTGTCCTTCACGCTTGCCGACTGCGAGCGCGAACCGCTCAAGGATCTGGTGTCGGCCGAGACCGAGCCTCAGAAGCGGCTGCAGGCGGTTGAGGCGATGATGCTGGAACGCCTTGAGCCCCATCGGGAGGCGTTGGAGATCCTGCAGACGATGCCCGGCATCGACAGGGTGGCCGCTGCCTCGATCCTTGCCGAAACCGATCCCGACATGAGCGTGTTCGGCTCCGCCCAGGACTTCGCCGCATGGGCCGGCCTGTCTCCCGGCTACAACCAGACCGCCGGCAAGCGACGCCACGGCGCCACCCGAATTGGCTCCCGGCATCTGCGCGCCACCCTCGTCGAAGCGGCGCATGCCGCCGCAAGAACCAGGAACTGCCAGTTCGCCTGCTTCGAGAGGACCGTCGCAGCGCGGCGCGGCAGCAAGCGGGCCCTGATCGCCACCGCGCACAAGATCGCCTGGATCCTGTACGGAATGCTGCGCAAAGGCGTCCCGTATCGCGATCCCGGCATCGACTATGAGGCGTTGATGGTCGACCGAAACGCCTCCCGCTGGCTGCGCCAGCTAGGCCAGTTCGGCATTGTCGGGCCCTGCGATGACGGAAGCCTCCGCGTTAACTGGGCCGCCTTGAAGACAGTGCACAAACCCGCTTGACGACACTGCCACACGCGACACGGCAACAACACCCAACCGGGTTTCGCCGGGGGTTGACGACCGGGAAGCTTGCCTGCGCTTGCAGATCATGTTGCACGGAAACGCAAAATACAAAGCATCCGCCAGGTCCCCGCCCGGGAGATATCTCCTCCCTGAACCCGGAACAGCGAGAGCATATTCACGGCAAACAACGGCCAGTCAGGCATCAATGCGGCGCTCCATGAGCTGGAAACTCGCATGACGAAATTGATCCTCACAGCCATCGTTGGGAGCATCGTTCTCACGACAGGCCTTACCATCACCCTCGTCAAGCTGTCCTGAAGCAAAGCCCTTACAGCATCCATCTCAACCTTGGTCGGATCTTGCCGCGTGTGACCCATTGGGCTATATTTTGCCAAATGCAGACAGTCGCTGAGACTCCAACTTTCGTCCGTGAGGCCGAGAGGCTGTTCAGCGACGGCGAGAAACGAGAACTAATCGAATTTCTGGCGGAGAACCCGCTAGCGGGAGACCAGATTCCGGGGACGGGCGGCGTCCGAAAGCTGCGCTTCACGGTTTCAGATCGAGGCAAGCGGAGCGGCGCAAGGGTGATCTACTACTATGGTGGCGACAGCATGCCGATCTACGCGCTTCTTGCTTACGCAAAGTCCGCGAGGTCTGACCTGACGCCGACGGAACGACACACTGTCGCCACGCTTGTGGCGGCGATCAAGGCCACCGGAAGGGAGAAGAAATGAACACGTTCGGAAATGACCTAATCCAATCCCTCGAAGAGGCTTTGGCACACGCTGAGGGTGAAGGCCCAGCGATCGTTCATGTTCCATTGACCCCGCGCCGGGCCCGCAAACAGGCAAAGCTCACACAAGCGCAAATGGCCCCTCTGATGGGCATGAGCCTGTCCGGTTACAGAAAATGGGAACAGGGCACGCGGCGCGTTAGCGGCCCTGCAGCAACGCTGCTGCGCATCATCCAGAAGGAGCCAGAGGCCGTAAAGCGAGCCTTGCTGTCGTCGTCTTAGCGGCCGTTGCCCAAACCGAAGCCTGGCCGATTTACGGTTTACCCGGGCGGCAATCTCGCCCTGATGAGGGTGTGCCCAGCAGGCACAAGGGAACCCAGAAGAACCAAGTGCCGAACCCACGTACCCTTTCCGACCGAGGAACGAAGCCGGCGAGACCGAACACGGGACTATCCAGGGGTTCAGTATTGCGACTGCCGGGGACCTTGCAGGGGCACCAAGCCGATCATCACATCGCCCATACGAATGGCCACACTGGGGCGTAGTCGCTCCGACCTCCGCCTCCTTGGAGCTGGCCCGTAAAAACAGTACATAATGTTCTTTAACTACTTTCTGAAAACCGTGTATACTCGCCCCATGGAAGACGCCCTGATCATCGTCGACGGCCCGGAGGGGAGCTCGATTCCAGCGCGGATCGCGCGCGGGATGACGCCGGCGCTGTTCGGCACTTCGGAACAGGCACAGCGGAAATTCTGGGAGTTTTTCACCGCCCATATCCGGAACCCGAACACGCGGCGTGCCTACCTGATCGCGGTGTGGCGGATCGCCGACTGGTGCGGATTCTATGGGATCCCCCTGGCGAAGGTCGAGCCGATGGTGGTTGCAGCCTACGTAGAGGAGCTTACGGGGAAGCTGGCGCCGGCGAGCGTGAAGCAACACTTGGCGGGGATCCGGATGCTGTTCGACTGGCTGGTCGTTGGCCAGGTCCTGCCGTTCAACCCGGCGAGTTCGGTGCGGGTCCCGAAGCATGTTGTAAAGAGAGGCAAGACGCCGGTGCTCACTGCGGAGGAGGCGAGGGGGCTCCTGGACGGGATCGACCTCTCGACACTGGCTGGCCTGCGCGACCGGGCGCTGATCGGCGTCCTTGTGTTCAGCTTTGCGCGGATAACCGCGGCGGTGTCGATGCGGGTCGCGGACTACTACACGCAGGGGAGGCGTTCCTTCTTCCGGCTGCACGAGAAGGGAGGCCGGTACAACGTCGTGCCGGCGCATCATTCGGCGCAGGAATACGTGGACGCGTATCTCGAGGCGGCGGAGCTGGGGGATGATCGAAAGGGGCCGTTGTTTCGGGCCTGCGCGGTTGGCAGGCAGGATCGTTTGGAGGACCGGGCGATGTCGCGGGCAACGGCGCTCCGGATGATCAAGCGGCGAGCGCGGCAGGCGGGACTGCCGCGGGAGATCTGCGCGCACAGTTTTCGCGGGACCGGAATCACGGAATATCTGCGGAACGGCGGAGACCTGGAGGTCGCGGCGCGGATCGCCGGGCACGAGTCAACGCGCACCACGCAGCTCTACAACCGGATTCAGGAGGAGATTTCGCTCGACGAGATCGAGCGGATTCATATCTAAGACAGGACGGGAAGAGTTCTCCACATCGGGTGCCCCTCGGAGCCGCCGGAAAGCTGATGTACGGCGCTCGCGAAGAGCGAATTCTTTGGACAGCGAGCGGCCAGCCTGGATTTCGGTGTTTCTAGACTGAAGTTCTGGAGGGTATTTTCCGCGTAACTCTTTGTTAGCACGTGTGATTTCGGCCGAAAACGGCCAATAGTTTTCGGTATTGTAGGCACTAGCTATGTCATTGTCTGGTTGACACTGGCTTTAATATAGTATATATAGCAGGTAATACCGAGCAGACCGCAATCGAAAGAGTGTGGACACTATATGAGGCACGGGGCCATGCCAGCGATGCATGTCGCCATTATCGCCAGCAAGCAGGGCGGCAAGACCTACTATTCCAAACTCCTGCGCCGGTCCTTTCGCGACGAGAGCGGCAAGGTTCAGAAGAAAACGCTGGCGAATCTCTCGAGCCTCTCCGACGAGACCCTTGCATTGGTTCGGGGCAGCCTGGCGGGGAAGCAGTATGTCGAGGCCAGTGACGCCTTTGAGATCCTGCGGTCCCGCAAGCATGGACCGGTAGCAGCGATTGCGGCTGCGTTTGACCGGCTTGGCATGATTGAACTGATCGGCTCCGAGCCGTGCCGGGAGCGCGACCTGGTCTGCGCCATGATTGCCGCCCGCATCATCCGACCGCACAGCAAGCTTGCGACGACCCGGTGGTGGAAAGACACCACGCTGGGCGAGATGTTCGGCGTCGACGACGCCGAGGTTGACGAACTCTATGCGGCCATGGACTGGCTGGGCAAGCGGCAGAACCGGATCCAGGGCAAGCTTGCGCGGCGCCACTTCCGGGACGGCGGCCTGGTTTTGTTTGATCTGACATCAAGTTACTTCGAAGGGACGACCTGCCCGCTTGGCCGCCGCGGGCACAACCGGGACGGCAAGAAGGGAAAGCTTCAGGTCAACTTCGGATTGCTGTGCGACGTCGGCGGCTGCCCGGTTTCCGTCTCGGTCTACGCGGGCAATATCGGGGATCCGAAGACCCTTCTGCCTGAGGTCGCGCGCCTGCAGAAGCGCTTCGGCCTCCAGCGGGTGGCCATTGTGGGCGATCGCGGCATGATCGCGCAGACCCGCATCACCGAACTCAAGAAGCTGGATGGCGTGGATTGGATCACCGCGCTGAAGAGCGCAACCATCCAGAAGCTCATCCGCACCAGCTCTCTTGATGTCGCCCGGTTCGACGAAGTCAATCTGTTCGAGGTCCTTCACCCGGACTATCCCGGTGAGCGGCTGGTGGCCTGTCGCAACCCGCGGCTGGCAGCGCGGCGCGCCCACACGCGCGAATCCCTGCTGAAAGCGACGGAAGCCGACCTCGCTGTCATCCGCAAGAGCGTCGATGGCGGAACCCTCCGAGGCCGCGCCGAGATCGGCGTCCGGGTCGGCCAGGCCATCAACCGGTTCCGGATGAAGAAGCACATGAACTACGAGATTGGCGATACGTCCTTCGCCTTCTCCCGCAACGCCGAAAACATTGCCCGGGAAGCGGCTCTCGACGGCATCTATGTCATTCGCACCTCGCTTCCGGAACAAGACATGGCGGCAGACGATTGTGTGAGGAGCTACAAGGCTTTGACGCGCGTGGAGCGCGCATTTCGAACCATGAAGACGGTCAACCTGCACGTTCGTCCGATCTACCATCGCATCGCGCAACGGGTGCGCACCCACATCTTCTTGTGCACGCTCGCGTACTATGTCGAATGGCATATGAGGGAAGTCTGGCGGGATCGGTTGTTCTCCGATCCGGAACTCGAGGAGATCTCCCGCACCCGTGATCCTGTTGTTCCGGCCGAACGCTCGCAGCGCGCCAAACGCGAGGCCGCAGGATGGCTCGAGGATGGCTCCGAAACCCACTGCTTCCGAACCCTGATCGAAAACCTGGAGACCATTACCCGAAATACATGCAGGATCCAGCGCGGCCAGCCGGGTACCAATCCCGCGCCCGAAACCTTCGATATGGACACAACGCCGACCAAATCCCAAACAAAGGCGATGGAGTTGCTGGAAACCATTTGCGGCCCAAAACAGAGACACAACCCGGGCGAACGCAAAATGTAGGCAGAAAGTCCGATTTCCGAAAATGCGCAATTGATTGCCATATCACGCATTTTACCCAAAATCTCGTCAGAACTTCAGTCTAGACTCTCTGACAGGTTGCTGGCGAGTTTTGCCCCTTCAATGCGCGGCGGGCGCGGAACACTGGGAACATCGTTGCGGCCTTGCATAATACCAGACCAATGTGCTAAGGTATATTTCCGACCAATTCGCTAAGGTATTTTCCGTAGCGATTCGCAGTCGAAAGGAGCCGCAATATGCGCATGTGCAATCGACTCGGGGCGATCTCCGCAGGCTTGATCGCCGGGATCGTGTCTTCGATAGCGTTCGCTCAGGAAGTCAACGTCTATTCGTACCGGCAGCCGCATCTGATTGAGCCGCTACTCGAAGCCTTTACGCAGGAGACCGGAGTCCGCACCAACGTCTTGAGCTTGCAAACGGGTCTGATCGAGCGACTCAGGGCAGAGGGTGAGGCAAGCCCGGCCGACATCATTCTCACGGTCGACATAGGCCGTCTGACGTCGGCGGTCCGGGAGGGTGTTACCCAACCGGTAAGCGATCCGGTGATCGAGGAGCGGGTTCCAGCGAATCTGCGTGACCCGGACGGCAACTGGATCGGGCTCACTCTTCGCGCCCGCATCGTGTATGCGTCGCGCGAGCGAACCGAACCGGGTGAAGTCGCTTCCTACGAGGGATTGGCGGATCCGAAGTGGAAGGGCCGTATCTGCATTCGATCGGGCCTGCACCGGTACAACGTCGCGCTGCTCGCGGCGTATATCGAGCACTACGGCCGCGAAGCCGCGAAAGCGTGGCTCGAAGGCATAAAGGCCAATCTCGCACGCAAGCCGCAGGGAAACGATCGCGCCCAGGTCAAGGCCATATGGGCAGGCGAATGCGATATCTCCGTGGGCAATACGTACTACATGGGCCGCATGCTGGAGGACCCGGAGCAGCAGGCTTGGGCTCAGGCAGTCCGTGTCGAATTTCCCATCTTCGAACGCGGTGGAACCCATGTGAACGTTTCCGGCGTAGCCATGGCAAAGCACGCCAAGAATCCGGAGAACGCCCTCGCCTTGATCCGCTTCCTCACTTCCGCAGAAGCCCAGCGGATCTACGCGGAGGTCAACCACGAGTACCCGGTCGATCCCGCGGTCCCCGTATCGGGCGTGGTTGCGGCCTGGGGCTCGCCAGACCGGGATTCCCTGTCTCTGGCCGCGATTGCCGGTCACAGCCCTGAGGCACTGAAGATCGTCGACGAAATTGGCTTTGACGAGGGCCCGTAAGGGCGCCCTCTGGAGTCCAGCGCAGTGCAACTCTTGCTCGGGAAGTCTTGGCCTCCTCCCTCGCTTCCGCGGGACTGTACCAGCGCCTGGAGGCATGCCGGCACGCGAATTACGTGTGCCGGCATGCGCAGCCGCGGCCCGGACGATCCGGCGGACTGTGCTGTGTTGAAGGGAAGAAGGGGATCGGAATGACCGTTGGAAAAAGAAGGGTTGCCCGGTTCTCCCAAACATCAGAATCGCGTGAATTCGGCGGTCTTGCAATTGCGGGTTCCGGAAGAGCAGGGAGGCACGCCGCATGGACGCGGAACTGCCCGGCCTTGTCGATTTCCGGCGGGCCAGCCCGCGAGTCCCGGCCAAGGGGTGTGGGCCAACTCGCCGATCTCGGCCCGCTGGAGTCTGACGCCGTGCGGTATCTGCGGCTCTGGTGCGACGGTCCGGCTTCGCAATGCGTTGTCTGGAACGAGTTCGCGACGCGTCTGGGAACGGTGTGCGGGCGTGCTGCGCTGAATTCATTCGAGCATCTCGTTTGCATGTGCGTCCGGCGCGGACGGCGTTCGGATGCTCCGCGTCCGGTGAAATGCCCATGCCTCAGTGTCCACGAGTCTCTCCTGGCTCAACTGGTCGGCGCCACAGCGCGAGGTGACCGGGAGGGCGTTTCGGACGCTGCCGGAAGGATGGTGGGGACTGGCGGAACAGCCGCATTTGCGGATCGTTCCGCGTCACTTACAGCTGCACTGCAAGACATGCGGTGCCATACCGGACCGGGCACAACTGGTCCACGCTCACTCAGGCCACTCATCAACTAAGGAGGATTCTGTTCGATGAAGAAAGTGATTCTCGCCGCGACTGCCGCTTCCGTGGCAGGCGTGCTTGGCGCTGCCGGTCCGGCAACCGGTACCCCCGACAAGATGGCAATTCTCGGCACCTACTCCGATATCGCGGAGGCTGGCTATGAAGACAGCCTGATCACGGCACGACGGCTGAAAGAGGCCATCGATCAATTGGTTGCCAGTCCATCCGCCGAAACCATGAACGCCGCCAGGGAGGCCTGGCTCGCTGCGCGTGTCCCCTACCAGCAGACCGAGGTCTACCGATTCGGCAATGCCATCGTGGACGACTGGGAAGGAAAGGTGAACGCGTGGCCCCTGGATGAAGGCCTCATCGACTACGTGGACGCTTCCTATGGCGGACCAACCGAGGAGAACGAGTATTCGGTGCTGAATGTCGTCGCCAATTCGGCCTTCGAACTGGCCGGCGAAACCATCGATGCCTCGATAATCACGCCGGCTCTCCTGCAAGACGCTCTGCATGAGGCGGATGGAGTTGAAGCGAACGTGGCCTCGGGATACCACGTCATCGAGTTCCTTCTTTGGGGTCAGGATCTGAACCTTCATGGACCCGGCGCCGGCCAGCGCAGTTGGACGGACTATGCTTCCGAGGATGCATGCACAAACGGAAATTGCGCTCGGCGCGGGGACTATCTTGTTGCGGCGGCCAACTTGCTGGTTTCTGATCTGGAGTGGATAACCGCGCAGTGGCGCGATGGAGGTGCGGCAAGGCAAGCCGTGACTGCGGACCCGGACCAGGGGGTCGTCGCAGCACTGACCGGGATGGGGTCTCTGTCCTACGGAGAGCAGGCGGGTGAACGCATGCGCCTGGGTCTGCTGCTCAACGATCCGGAGGAGGAGCACGACTGCTTCTCTGACAACACCCATAACAGCCACTACTACGACGGACTCGGCGTCCAGAACGTCTACCTCGGCGAGTATGTCCGGATCGACGGTACGCTCGTCTCAGGGACGTCCCTCTCCAGCCTGGTCGCCGCGACGGATGCGGGCCTTGACGCCCAAATGCAGGGCAAGCTCGCGAAGACCATGATGGCGTTGGGCCGCATCAAGACGGCTGCGGAATCGGGGTTCCGGTACGACCAGATGTTGGAACGAGGCAATGAGGCCGGGGAGGCACTGGTCATGGGGGGAGTGAACAGCCTCGTCGACCAGGCGCAGTCGATCGAGAGCATTGTCGCGGCCCTTGGCCTTGAGCGGATTGAATTCGAGGGCTCGGACAGCATCGACAATCCGAGCGCTGTCTTCGAGTAGGCACTGTTCGGGCCGGGGCGGTCTCTGCCTCGGCCCGGCGGAGCCGGGATTCGGGAATCTGGCAGTCCGGGGAAGGACCGCTGCCATTCCGGTTCGGCGGCCAGAGGCGACGTTCCCGTGGGATGACTGTCGTGATGTTCGTGATGAGTTTACTGGGCGAACCAGTGGGAATCGCTACGCATAGCGCTGATCGTGTTTCTCTGGGCTGGCCGGGCAGGAACTCTCCCTCGTCGACCGAGCGGGCTTGCGGTGAGCCGCAGCGCGGGTGCCGGATTTCCGTCACGGGCCGGACGCAGAAAGACGGACACCTCTCCAGGGCCGCGCAGTGTATCCTGGTCACCGGATTGGTAGCATCGTGGACAGTGATTGCATTTGCGTCCGATGCGGGTCCAAGACACGAACCGCACCTGAACATCGTGCCTCGCACCGAGGACGAAATCGCCCGGATCGACGCGGTGACCGCCCCGGCAACGGATTTTCTCCAACCGTCCCGGTTTGAAGCAAAGTCCGCCGGCGCGGCAACGGTGCGAGTGCGCAGAAACGCGAACGCGTTTTCCGACCCGTCGGGAAACGTCGAGTTCGAAGGCGAAATGCAATTCAAGGTCGGGAACGGCCTCTTCCGAAAGCTATGGGTTTCCGCACCATCCTCGACGATGGCTTCCGATGGTCTCGGACCACTTTTCAACGCCCGTTCCTGCCAGGGCTGCCACATAAAGGACGGGCGGGGCCACCCTCCCGAGCGATCGGACGATCGTTCGGCATCATTCCTCCTGCGAGTATCAGTTCCCGACGGAGCGGATCAATTCGAAGCGTCGCCGGATCCGACCTACGGCCTTCAGATTCAGAACGCAAGCCTGATTGGACACAGGGCGGAGGGTCGGATTGTGGTCAGCTATTCGATGTTCGAAGTGCCCTTGTCGGAAGGGGAATCGGTCACACTCCGCCGTCCATCCTACTCCGTGGGGAATCTCGGATATGGTCCGTTGCATCCCGGGGCCGCGCTCAGCCCGCGGGTGGCTCCGCAGATGGTCGGCCTGGGGCTCCTGGAAGCCATACCGGCAGCCGATATCCTCGAGCGTGCAGATCCGGAAGATCGGGATGGCGACGGAATTTCGGGCCGGCCCAATGTGGCCTGGTCTCCGGCCCACCGGCATCGGATGCTTGGCCGGTTTGGGTGGAAGGCGGCGGCGGCCACAGTTCGTGACCAGGCGGCGGCCGCATTTGCCGACGACATAGGCATTTCCAGCGATCTCTTTCCCGATCCATGGGGCGAGTGCACGGATGTCCAGGAACGATGCCGGTTGGCGATGCACGGCGACCGGGACGGACATGACGAGCACGAGATCTCATCCGAAGGTCTTGAACTTGTGACCTTCTACAGCCGCAACCTCGGTGTACCGGAGCGCCGAAGCGTTGCCGATCCGGAAGTGCTCCGTGGCAAGGAAGTGTTCTACCGCACCGGGTGCATCTCCTGCCATCATCCCGCCTTTGTGACTCACCGGCTCGTGGATCAGCCGGAACAGAGTTTCCAACTCATCTGGCCCTATACAGACCTGTTGCTGCATGACATGGGGGATGGCCTTGCTGACAGCCGGCCCGAAGGGCGGGCGACAGGCCGGGAATGGCGCACGGCGCCGTTGTGGGGCATTGGCCTGACCGAACGGGTAAGCGGCCACACCTACTTTCTGCATGATGGTCGCGCCCGTTCCTTGCTCGAGGCAATCCTTTGGCACGGAGGCGAAGCCCAGCCTCACCGCGACGCGGTTGTCAGGATGCCGCGGTCGGACCGCAATGCGCTTCTGCGGTTCCTGGAGAGCCTGTAGTGCGTCGCATTGCAATCGTCCTCGCGGGTGCAGGAGCGCTGCTTGCCGCTACCAGCGCGAATGGAAGTCCCGTCGCGGACATCGTGGAGGGCCACGTTCAGCAGGGGTTCACGCGGTTGGCGGTTGCCTCGGGAGACCTCCGGGCTGTCGCCCGGGAGGAATGTGATCCCGAATCCGAACGACTGCGGCGTGCCTACCATTCGGCGTTCGACGCGTGGATCGCGGTCAGCCATCTCCGCTTCGGGCCCTCCGAAACGGAGAACCGCGCTTTCGCGTTGGCGTTTTGGCCCGACAGCCGAGGCAGGACACCGCGTGCGCTCGGCAGGATGATTGACGGCGAAGACCGCGCTGGGCGGTCCCCGGAGAAGTTTCGGGAAGTATCTGTTGCTGCGCGGGGGTTCTTTGCGCTGGAGTTCCTCCTGTTCGATTCCGCAACGCGAGCGAAGGGGACCTCGGCATACCGATGCGCCTTGCTCCGGACTCAGACGGTCGACGTGGAGAGGATCGCCGAGGAAATCCTGGGAGACTGGCAAAGCATCCATGCGGTGCTTGTGGGTCAACCGTCGGGCGACGGTGCCCCGGATTGGGGCGAGGAAGAACTCCTTCGGAAGTTGTTTACTTCTCTGTCGACGGGTCTCCAGTTCACGTCGGAAGCGCGGCTCGGGCGTCCTCTGGGGTCCCCAGAACGTCCACGCCCCAAGCGGGCAGAGGCTCGGCGGTCGTTGCGGTCCAAGCGGAATGTGGAGATAAGCCTGCGCTCCCTCCGGGAGTTGGCGGTCGCGCTGGCTGGCGGCCATGAGAAGGTTGAGGCGCAGTTGGAGAGGGATTTCGATCGCGCGTTGCGGTTATCCGAGGAGCTTGACGATCCCGATTTTTCGGGTGTGTCCGCTCCGCAGGGGCGGCTGCGCGTGGAAATCCTGCAGCGAGCCGTGGAGGAGATCCGAATGACGGTGGCTGCCGATCTGGGGGCGATTCTGGGAGTCGCGGCGGGATTCAACGCGCTGGATGGAGATTGACATGGCGAGCCGCAGGGAATTCCTCTCCGGACTGCTGGCTACCGGGGCGATCCCGGCCAAGGGATGGGCCGAGGCTGGAAGCCCGGCGTTTCTAGCAGCGGCGAGGAGACAGGACGGTCGGTATGCGCTTTTCGGTTTGAGTGAACAGGGAAGACCGCGGTTCGAGGTGCCGCTCCCCGGCCGAGGCCACGCGGCAGCGGCTCATCCCAATCGCGCTGAAGCGGTTGTCTTTGCGCGTCGGCCGGGCACATTTGCGCTGGTGATCGATTGCTTCACGGGAGAGATCAGGGACCTGCTGGAAGTGCCGGTCGGTCGGCACTGTTATGGCCATGGCGCCTTTTCCTCCGATGGGGCTTGGCTCTTTACGACGGAGAACGATTTTGACGCGGAGTCGGGCCGGGTCGGTGTCTGGGACGTCGTGCGGGGCTATCGGCGGATCGCGGAATGGGAGAGCGGTGGTATCGGCCCGCACGACATCATCCGCCTTCCCGGCGCGGATCTGCTGGCGGTTGCGAATGGCGGCATTGCGACCCATCCGGAAACCGGCCGGACCAAACTGAATCTTCCCGACATGCAACCCAACCTGACATATCTGTCAATGGATGGCACGATCGTTGAATCGCTGGCACTGGAAGGGCTGCAGCAGTGGAACTCCATTCGTCATCTCGCGGTTTCGAAGGATGGTCTGGTGGCGTTTGGCATGCAGTGGCAGCGGGGATCGGCTGCGCCACCGCTGCTGGGTTTGCACCGGCGTGGAAGCGGCGCGAAGTTGCTGCTTGCGCCACGCGCGGAGCACCACCGCATGCGAGGCTATGTGGGCAGTGTCGCCTTTTCCGGGGACCAGCGCCGTGTCGCAATCACTTCTCCGCGCGGAGGACGGGTGCAATTCTTCGATGTTGGGACAAGCACCTTCCTGGGGGGGATCAACGAGCCGGACGCTTGCGGGATCAGCGCGGCCAAGCGTGGCTTCGCTATCACAGCCGGAACCGGGCGAATCATCGCTGATGGGGACGCTGCGGGGCACGGCAGTGCCACAGCGTATGCGTTGCGATGGGACAACCACCTTGTCCGGTTGTAACCCATTGTGAAGGCATCAGGCGTCAAACTGGAATTGGTGTAGCGGACCAGCCATCTTGGCCGGGGTCCCTCTGGTGTTCCAGTTCGAAAGTCAGATCCCGCGGGGAAGGAAACCACGTACGGCATTCCGGGAAACGGCCGTTTTTCTGGTGGTCGCGGATCCGGTGGATTGACGGGGTGAAAACCGCTAGAAAACCCGTTGCAGAAAACAGAGCAAGGTTGTAGGGTCCCCTTCGCCTAATCTGACGTGCGGGGAAGGGGACATGCTGATCGGCTACGCGCGGGTGTCGAAAGCGGACGGCAGCCAACTCCTGGATCTGCAGCGGGACGCGCTGATCGATGCCGGCGTCGCCGCGGACCGGATCTACGAGGACCGGGTGTCCAGCCGGAAGGACTACCGGCCGGGTCTCGAGGCCTGCGTGAAGGCGCTGCAGCCCGGCAACACGCTGACCGTCTGGAAGCTGGACCGGCTCGGGCGGGATCTCCGGCACCTGGTGGCAATGGTGGACGACCTGCGCAGCCGGGACGTGGGGCTGAAGGTCGTGGCGGGCGCCGGCGCGGAGATCGACACGACGACACCGAACGGACGTCTGGTTTTCGGGATCTTTGCGGCGCTGGCGGAGTTCGAGCGCGAGCTGATCGCCGAGCGAACAAGGGCTGGTCTTGCGGCTGCCCGAGCCCGGGGGCGCAAGGGAGGGCGTCCGCGGAAGATGGACCGGAAGACGCTGCGCATGGCGATGACGGCGATGGCGGACCGGGAAGTGCGGACCGCAGACCTCGCGCGAGGTCTGGGGATCACGACAACGACGCTCTACACCTATGTGAACGGTGACGGGACGGTGAAGGAGCCGGGGCATCGACTTCTCGAAGGGTCTCCGGAATGAGTCGCTGGGGCCAGCGGGATGCAGCGCTCGCCGAGCTGCCGGAGCTGTTTTCCCCGGACGCTGCCTGGGCCCGGACGCGCGTCCTGGATGCGCAGGCGATCGCTACGGGAGATTTCGATCTCGATGCCTTTGCGCAGTATCGCCGCATTCGCATTCTCACCTACTCCTCGAGCGTGCCGATGCTGCGGACGGTCCTGGAGCGCTTCGAGGAGTCAAGCGTCGAGTGCGTGCTCGGCTATTCGCGTGTCGTGAACAACATGGCTTCGGTCATCGCCCTGCAGACGGCCGCCATGGAGGAAGTCCATGGCGCGTTCCAGGGCCTGGCTGAATCGGGCCGCAGCAGCGTTCTCCAGCGTGTCCGGGAAGGCCGCCTTCATGTCCGGGTGGTCGAGGGCCATGTCTCGCATGCGAAAATCTTCCTGCTCTCAGACGGTCCCGGTGGCGCCCGGTGCGTGCTGACCGGTTCGGCGAATTTCTCCGCAACCGCCTTGCTGGGCGATCAGCACGAAATCCTGATCCGGTTCCGCGACGATCGCGCCTGGGAGCATTTCGAGCAGCAGTATCTGGAGGTTCGCAACCATGCTTCGGCCGAAGTGCCGGTGGCGGAGCTCGTCGGGCAACGGCTTGATCCGGAGCAGGGGTTGTCGCCTGACGCTGCGCCGGTCCTCGCTCCCGGGCGCGGCGCCAAGGTGGTGCAGCTTGCCCGCCCCGCCGGCCCGGACGACACAGCGGATCGCGGACGGCGGGCGGAGAAGCTCTACGATGTGGTGCTTCCCGCATTGCCGAGGGATGTGCAGCGGCCAAGCTCTCCCGTCCTGAACCTCACGGATCCGGCTCGGAAGCGCTTTTCCGGGCTCATCCGCCGTCAGGTCCGCCAGACGGAGCCGACGCATCCAACCTTCTCCCTCGACCTGGCTTCGTGCCAGGCAACCGTGTGCGGGCATCCCTGGCCGCTGGAGAGCGAGGATTCGAAGGTCCGGAAGGACGCTACGGCGCTGACGACCTTCTGGGACGCCTATCGCTCAGCATTCCGCGGGCGCATCGACAAGCTGCAGCGCGATTACTTCATCTTCCTGTGCTGGATGTTCTTCTCTCCCCTGATCTGCACGCTTCGCCGCCACGCCTCGCTCGAGGGACAGGACGTGATCCGCTATCCGAGAGTGGGGATCGTCTACGGGAAATCGAACTCCGGGAAGACCCAGCTGGTGGAGATCGCCGGCAGGTTCATGTTTGGCGAGCATTTCCCGGGCGCGATCCGTGACCGGCTTACGGCCCAGAACTTGCGGGCGATCGACGCTTCCTATCGCCGCATGCCGGCGTTCTTCGACGATGTTACTTGGCCGCGATTCCGTGATCACGCACCCGAATACATCAAGGACGAAACGCTGCCGCCCCATAACGAGGCGCCCTGCATGATCGTGTCGATGAATGCCAAGGCCGGCGGCTTTACCGACGAGATCGCCAAGCGGTGCCTCCTCATCTACAGCTCGGCCTCGCTTCCGAGCGACGACGAAAGCGGCCGCATCGCCATGTCGAACCAACTACGCTCGATCGAGCCCACGACGCATCTGTACCGGCGCTATGTGCACAAGGCCCTTGAGCGCCTGCAGGCCGGAAGCGGGGAGGCCGACTGGCTCCTGCTGTCCTCGGAGATCCTCTCCGGCCTTCTGGCCGGTAGCGCGTCCGGAGCGGCCTGGGCGCAGCCCGTTGCATGGGAGACGTACGCGTCGACCCGCTATGACGTCCTCCGCGACCAGTTGCGCAGCCTTCTGGATTCTGCCCGGCGCCATTCCTCGCGTCCGCCGCCGGATGCCGAGGGCTGGTATGCGCAGGGAGGCAAGATCTGGGTCCGGGTCGGTACCAACAGCTTCGGGCGTCCGGACTTCGAATGGAGAGATCTGCCCACCTACATGCTTCACGAGCACGAGAGCCGCGCGGCGGAATTCGTGCTCGATGCGCGTGCGGTCGAAAGCTTTCTCGACCAGAAGATCACCGGTCCGCGCTGGCGCTTCCCCTGGTCCCGGCCTGATCGGTAGGCAATCCTGCGGTAAGGGGTTGGTGGCCCGGGCGGGCGGTGATTGCGGAGTATCTCCAGAACGGTGGCGATCTAGAGATTGCGGCGCGGATCGCCAGGTATGAGACGACGCGCACCACGTAAGCTCTATGATTGTGTCCAGGACGAGATTTCGTTCGATGAGATCGAGCGAAATCATATCTGAGGCAGAAACAGCCACTTTACAAAAGCCCAGAATGACCAAAGCAGCGGACCTCCTCATCAGCCGAGGTAGAGGAATGCTTGGGAGAAGCCGGATGGATGAGAGACGTTTTCAGATCGACGAGAAGAGCCGTCCGGATTTGCCGGGGATGATGCTGGTTGTGATCGAAGCGCTTAAGGACTTGGGCGGATCGGCCACGATTCAGGAACTTGACGAAAAAGTGATCGAGGTAGAGGGTGTTACCGAAGCCGAGCAAGCGTTCACTATGGCGGGAAACGACGGCCGAATACGAGTGAACTACTACCTTGCTTGGGCTCGAACCTACCTCAAACGCGGCGATGCGTTGGTGAACTCGTCGCGCGGGGTTTGGGCACTGACTGAGAGCGGAGCAGCGATCACGACCCTCGACGAAACTAGTGCGATCCATGAGCAGGTAGCACGCGAAGAACGCGAACGGGCACGGAACATACGTCACGCTGTTAACGAACTAGAGAAAACGGGTTTTAGTGTTGACCTGGGACTAGGAGAGGACAAACCAAAGGACGAGTCAGAAAACGAGCCAGAGGACGCCGAAGAGTGGAGGTCGTTGCTCTTGGCTAAACTCAGACTTCCTGACCTCGTGCGCTAATTGAAGGCGGGCTTGGCGATCGTTTTGCTCGTGATTTCCAGCAGTTAGGAGACATTTGAGGGGTTGACCGATCTACGGAGAGTGGCTATAATACTGTGCACCCGATATCGACCGTGGAGACTCCCTTGAACACGCTTCCGATGCCTCCTGCCGAGGCGATCCAGATCGGCGAATCCTGCTTTTCGCACGCGGTCGAGGACGGCCGGCGGGTCTACTTCAGCAACCTGGCGCCGTTCGATTCCCACGAAGTTTCGGACAACCGAGCGCGACAGCTGCGGATTGCGCGGTTTGCCGAGCACGGTGTGCTACGCAGGGATCTGGCGGCGGCGTTTGGCGTGAACCGTTCGACGGTGCAGCGGGCAGTGAACCAGCTCCGGAGGCAGGGCGAGGCCGGTTTTCTTACGCCGCGACGGAGGCGCGGGCCGAGCGCGATCGACGCCGCGACGGCGCGGGAGGCGGAGCGGCTTCTGGCCTCGGGGCTGAGCGGCCGGGCGGTTGCGCGAAAGCTGGGGATCCGGCCGAGCACGTTCAGCCTCAACCGCCGGTCGGGTGTTATCAGAGGGGGGACGCCGAACCGGGCCGTGCCGGCGCAGGCGACAGCGTCGACGGAGCCGCAGGCGACGGCAGTGCTGGAGCCGCCGGTGGTCGCGTCGACGGAGCCACAGGCGGCGGCAGCGCCGGAGCCGAGGGTGGAGCGGAGCGAACGGGACGCACGCGACCGCGAGGCGCCGATGGGTCGGGGCACCCGGGACACGGCGGGGCGGATGCTGGCGGCAACGGGACATCTGACGGAGATGCGGCCGCAGTTTGCGGAGCCGCTGTCGGCGGTTGCCGGCGGCGGCGTGCTGGCCGGGCTGCCGATGCTGCTCAAGGAGGGGCTTCTGGACCGCGCGCGGGAGTTCCTGTCGCTGCCCAAGGGATACTACGGTTTGACCACGGTTCTGCTGTTCCTGGCCTTCCTCACCCTGGCCCGGGTGCGCAATCCGGAGGCACTGCGGCACCAGGCGCCCGGGGAATGGGGCGCCATCCTGGGCCTGGACCGCTGCCCGGAGGTGAAGACGCTGCGGGGCAAGATCAAGGCGTTGGGGCGAGACGTGCAACGGGTGCGGGACTGGCAAGCTTCCCTGGCCGCGGGATGGATGGCGGAAGAACCGGACGTGTGTGCGACCCTGTCGGTGGATGGCCACGTCAAGGTGTATTCCGGCCGCAAGGGAAAATTGCCCAAGCATTACGTGGCGCGCCAGAAACTCTGCCTGCCTGCCTCCACGAGCTACTGGATCAACGCGCTCGGCGGCAAGCCGTTCCTGTGCCTGAACAAGGCGCTGGATCCGACCATGACCCACGCGCTGGAGAAGGACATCCTGCCCGCGCTGGAGAAACTGGGCATGCTGGGCCCGGATGCACCGGACCTCACCGTCCCGGACGCCGGCGAGCCCGCCCTGACGCTGGTCTTCGACCGGGAAGGCTGGAGCCCTGCCCTGTTCCGGCGCCTCGCCCGGCGCGGGGTTGCTGTGATCACCTGGCACAAGGGCTTCAAGGGGGAGGCCTGGCCGGAGGCGGACTTCCGCACCGTCACGGTGCCCATCCACGGGCCGGGAAGCACCCGCAGCGCCACCGTCCGCCTCGCCGAGAAGAGCGTGATCCTGAGCAAGGGGCCCGAAGTCCGCCAGATCCGGCGCCTGCTGGAGAATGGCCGCCAGGTGCCCCTCATCACCACCGACCCCCGCATGCCCATGGAGCGGGCCGCCAGCGCCCTGTTCTCCCGATGGTCGCAGGAGAACTTCTTCAAATACATGCGCGAGGAGTTCAATCTCGACGCGCTGGCGGTCCACGGTTTGGAAGCACAGGATCCCGACGCCCGCATCGTCAACCCGCGCTGGCGCGCAATCGACCGCAATGTCCAGCGCTTCCGGCAGCGCCTTGGCACCCTGCGCAACCGGATCGCCGACCTGTCCAGGGGAACCCCGACCCGCGAAGCCGAAGAGGCCGTCCGGCGCCTGCAGGCCCAAAGCGACGCTCTCGACGCCGAGCGTGAAGCCCTCAAGCTGCAGCGCCGCGATACACCGCGACATATCGCGGTCGCCGAACTCGACACGAACGAGGCACTCGACGCGCTCCCCGAAGGCGAGAAACTCCTCCTCGATATAATCCGCATGATCGCCTACCGCGCTGAAACCCGCATGATGCCCGCCGTTGCCCAGACCCAGGGCAAGATCCAGCGCCCCCGCCGGCACTTGCGCGCACTTCTACGGGCCGACGCCGACGTCATCCCGGAGCACGGCAACGGCATCCTCCGCGTTCGCATACTCGGCACCGCCAGCGATGCCGGCGACAACGCCATCGCAAGCCTCCTCGAAGAACTCAACCAGACACGGACCGTCTTCCCCGGTACCAACATGCACATGGTCTATGAACTACCCGGAAAAATCGCCGAGCCCCACTTCGCGGGTGCAAAAACATGACACTCTCTCGAGTTCGAGGTCAGGAAGTCTGAAACTAGGCGAGTTGCCGTCGGATGCGTTCGAGCGGCTGTCGCAGCGGTTCTTGCGCGAAGCGGGATTCACCAAAGTCAAAGTACGAGGGAAATCTGGTGACGGTGGAATCGACGGTGTGGGCGTGCTGCGCATGAATCTCATATCGTTTCTGGTCTACTTTCAGTGCAAGCGTTGGAAGGAGAACGTTGGAGCCAAGGAAATCAGGGACTTTCGTCGGGCCTTGCAGGGGCGCGCGGACAAAGGCCTGTTTATCACCACAAGCTACTTTTCTCGCCAAGCGTCAAACGAGGCCTCCCGTGATGGCGCGATAGCGATTGATCTGATCGATGGGGATCGACTCTGTGACTTGCTCAAAGAAAGACACCTTGGCGTGGAAACAGAGATGATCGAGAGAGTGCGTGTCCTGTCAGATTGGTTCAAGAGCATTTTGGCCAAGTGTGAGATTCGTAACTCGACGCGTTGATCAGCATCGGGATCTCAGGCCGAACAAGACTGCCATGCGGCAACGACATCGGTGGACTGCCGGAGAGGCCGAAATTGGCCCCGTACAGGCCCTGAGAAGCTGGGTGCACCGAAAACCCCTCGGAAACCTCGCAAATCCGCTGTGCGGCGATCCTGCGGAGTCAACTTTCCAGGCAGTCGGGCTTCCAGATCAAATTTCAGCGAGTCACCGGCCAGCGACAGGATGCCGACAAAATTTGCCCCCTTGCAATGATTCCGGAATCTGCACCCCTTCAATGCTTGCCAGGCAGAAACGGTCGACTTTCTTCCTGTTGAAGTGCGATTTTGAGGGATCGTTTACGGCCATCGTGTGGCATCAGGCATAAATTTCAAGCCGCAATCCTCCGGAATTCCCCATAAAACCGCCTTTTGGGGGTCTCCAGAGGGCGAATAGCTCGCATGGCAGACCAACCTTCCGTGCACACTACGCGCCATGCGAGCTATGCGCCCTCTCCGAAGGCCTTCAGGCGCCGGATCCGGCCGAATTTCCTTCATGTTCCCAAATCTGGACCAGAAAATCCCACGCCTCAAGACCTACGGCGATGGTGTAGACCGCGGTGGTTTACAGATTGGCGTGGCCCAGGATGGCCGCGATCGTCGGAAGCGGGACGCCGGCGGCCTTCGCTGGCGTCGAGCAAAGCGCGTGGACGAGCTTGAGGCCGCGGAGCAGCCCGGGAGGGCCGGGGACCTGTCACTATCACACTGTTAACACGGGCTGTGTTGTGTGGCACACATGATGCATGCAGATTGGCTTGCGACAGTTTTGCGCGGAAACTCTTTCGTGGTTTGAGTGCGCGGTCCTTGAGGGAGGCGCGAGCCGGAGCGCGCTTGCGAGCGAGTTGTGCGCTCGCGCGAACTGGCGCAACGCGCGGGGCGAGCCGTGCGTTTCGTCGGCGCGGAAGATCCTGCCGAGGCTGGCGTCGCAACTGGGGTTGAAGCTTCCGGCGGCGGCAGCGCCGCCGCCAGCGGGGGATGCATTGCCGTCGCATCCAGACCTGCATGTGGAGACGACGCTATCGGCTCTGGGAACGGTGTCGCTGGAACCGGCCGAGGGTCGCGAGGGTTCGCGGCGCTTCCGTTCGATGATGGCGTCGCACCATCCGGAGGGGGTTCCGCGGCATCCCGGCAAAGCGTTGAATTATCTGGTGATATCGTCTCGGTTCGGGTGTTTGGGTGGGATCGGCTTCTGCGCGGCGAGCTGGCACCAGAAGGCGCGGGACCGGTATATCGGCTGGAGTGCGCGAGCCCGTTGCGCGGGGTTGGGGCGGATGGTGAACAACCACCGCTTCCTGCTTCTGCCTTCGGTGCGGGTTGCGGACCTTGCCTCGCATGTGCTGGCGCAGGCGACAGGTCGGGTTGCGGACGACTGGGAGGCACGGCATGGTGATCGGCCGGTGCTGGCGTACAGCTATGTCGGCCCCGAGCATGCCGGGACCTCGTACCGAGCGGCGGGCTGGGAGGATGCTGGCGCGACATCGGGACGCCCGCCGGGCCGGCGCGGGGCGGGGCCGGTGCGCCGGGTGTGGATGAAGTCGCTGCAGGCGGGCTGGCGGGAAGCACTGTGTGAGGAGCCGGAGCGGGTTGCGGGGCGGATGGGATCGCTGCATCTTGGCGCCGACGCCGATTGGGCGGAGCGCGAGTTCGGCCGGGGCACCCATCCCGACGGGCGGGTGCGGCGCCGGATCGAGGAGATGGGGCGGTGTTGGGAGAAGCGTCCGGGAACGCCGCTTCCGGAGATCTTTCCGGACCGTGCATCGCAGGAGGCTGCGTACCGCCTGCTTTCGAACGAAAGGGTGGCTGTGGACGACATCCTCGAGGGGCATCGCGAGACAACGGTGGAGCGCTGCCGGCATGCGGGTGTGGTGCTGATGGTGCAGGACACCACCATGGTGAACTACGACAACCTTCGCGACGCGACCAGCGGGCTGGCGGCGCTGGGCGGCGGCGGCAAGGGCACCGTGGGGGTTCCCGTGCATACGACGCTGGCGGTGGCACAGGGCGGGCGCCCGCTTGGCGTTTGCGCGCTTGAGGGCGACTTCCGCGAAAGCGTCGAAGCCAAGGCCGCCCGGGAACCGGGCGTGGCGCAGGAGCCCGAGAGCGCCCGCTGGCTGCGCTCGCTGGAGCAGGCGGCGGCGGTGGGACACGCCTGCTCGAACACCCGCGTCATTTCCGTCGCCGACCGCGAGGGAGACATCTGGGGTCTGTACGCCCGCCAGGCCGAGGATCCCGCCGCCGCCGGCCTGCTGGTGCGCGCCTGCCGCTCGAAACAGCGCAAGGTGCTGGTGGACGGCAAAAAGGTGGACCTCGGCAAGCACATGGACACTCTCCCGCCCTGCGCATCGCGCAGCATCGAGATTTCCGCGCGGGGCGGCAGGGCGGCACGCAAGAAGCGCAAGGCCGTGCTGGCGTTGCGCATCGCTCGCGTCGAACTCATCGCGCCCGAAGGCAAGTCGCCGCACACGCTGCCCATGACCGCCGTGCTCGTTGCCGAGCGCAACCCGCCGTCCGGCGCTCGCCAGCCACTCCGCTGGCTGCTGCTTTGCTCCGAAGGCGAGGCCACGCCCGAATGGGCCGACCGCATCCGCCAGTGGTACGAAACGCGCTGGTCCATCGAAGAGTTCTTCCGCGTCCTCAAGACCGGAACCCGCATCGAGGACCGCCGCCTCGACGATGCCGAGGACTTGCGCAAGTGCCTCGCGTTCGACGCCATCACCGCGTGGCGCGTGTTCGATCTGGATCGCGCCGCCAGGGAAACCCCTGACAGGCCCGCCGACGAGATCATGTCCCGAGACGAAATCTTCATGCTCTATCTGGGCCTGTACGACTACCGCGTGATCCGCTGCCGGGCTCCGCCCGACTATATCCCCGACCTCCGAACCTTCGCCA
This sequence comes from Rhodobacterales bacterium, assembly GCA_965222665.1. GTDB lineage: Bacteria > Pseudomonadota > Alphaproteobacteria > Rhodobacterales > CAZPXZ01 > CAZPXZ01. The sequence continues at coordinate 1,648,578 of CBDCUM010000011.1, read as the reverse complement.
TCGATCTCGGTCGATATGTCGGCTTCATCCCATCCAAACGACAGCCAATGCCCGGTACCGCAAAACTCTGGACAGGAATGACATACCTCATGCAAGACACTGCCGCACTCCAACGGATGAGAAGGGCCGGAATGCTCCGCGAAACTCGCCAATGATCTCTGCGTCAACTGTGCGGTAGTGACAGGCCGGGGACCCCGCGCCAGCAGCGGGAGCGGCGCTTCAGGGTCCGAATCCGGATCAAGGCAGCCTCGAGCCGGTGTGGACAAGCGTGAGGGCGAAGCTTATCGGCGGCGAGCTACTTGCGGCCGCGGGCGTCGACGAGCTGGTGGTCGCGGACCAGGCGAGACGTTTCGCGTGGCGTAGTGTCCGACCCGGTCCTTCCGCAAGGCCCCGCCTGGGCGTCCTGGAACTCCGTAAAGGCCGCGATCGCGGCCTGCAGGGGGCCCGCGGCGGACCGCAAATGAGACACTTCCTGTATTCTGTCGCACAGACAGATCAAGCGAGAGCAACGGCCTTATTAAGAAAAGCAGCCAGCAGGATTCCTCTTATAAAGAAGCGCCAAGGTGTGCCTACTGTGGCGCTCTTTGCAATGGGAATCGCCGCTAATGGAGGCACGACAACGAAAAGCGCCAAGACACAGTAGCCAACCATATCCAAGTGCGCCGTGGAAAGGCGCGTTTTCCTGGTGGGTGCGAATCCCACCCAGCAGCTGTCGCTTTCGGCTGGTAGCGGCCGGGGCGGTTCGTGGAGGTAACGACATGGACTGAAGCATTCCGGAGAGAAGGGTTGCGTTGAGCAACTCAGCGACCATGCAGGCCGGAACGTGAAGTGAACGCTGAGCAGGCCTCGAAACAGGCAACGCGGAAGCCGACCCTCCTTGGATTAGGGGAAGGCCGTCGGTGGCTCGGGAAGAGAAGCGACATGTGCACCGGGCCGCGTCCGCCGGGGTAGTGGCGCCAGCATGCATGGAAGATGGAAGACGTGGCAACACGGGAAACTCTGTCAATGGTGTGCACGCGCCAACTGGAACTCCGTGAGGGGCAGGCCGGGTTGGCAGGGTGGCGGAGGGGTTCGTAGGACCGGGGATGCCGGGTAATGCCGGCTGAGGAAAGGGACCCCAGGTGAGGAGGGATGTTGAAGGACGACAGGCACCGGGAGTGGTTCAGCCTAGTACCCCGGCATTGTATCTGCGAGTCTGGACACATCACATGCGGAAGTGAAGGGCAGTTCCAGGGCGGTGGCGCATTCTGCCGGTGCCCGGATCTGGTTCGTCAAGGCGTTGACAGGCTTGATGACCGACGAGCGCGTCGCGGCAGGAAGGGCGGAAGCCGTGCAGCTTCCGCGGCCGACACCCGTGCGGCCACCTCATCCTTGCTGTCGTTGGCCTTCGTCGCCTGTGTACGAGGTGCATGATCCCACTGGAGAGCCCGGTGCCGGAAATCGGCACGCCGGGTTCGGGGAGCGGGGGCTGGAAACGCAACCATGGGAGCCGGACTGAGGACCGGAGCGAAAGCAACGGATATGCCACCGGACCCTACCGTCGGCGCGCCAGCCCCCGACTCTACCGTAGATATAGCGTCGATTCCTTGACGTAACACGTACTCAACCGCAAGTACTATGAGATAGATAGAGATGCCAGAACACGCATAACCGAGGCGCAGTTGGTACGGCATTTGCATATTACTGTTACCTCTCCAGTCCGCAAAACACTATGCAGGGCGCCTAGCCGAAAGTGCATCACCGCCAAGGCGCTTGATCTCGAAGTGGAGCCAACAGGTCGGCGCGCCGGATCGCCCGACGGAATGGCATCGAGTAGACGCTTTTCCGCGCAACAATTAAGCCGGCACACAGCGACGATCAAGATGAGACTCTGGGTGCGGGCGCTTCACGGTAACAGGCTCCCACGCCAGCATCTTTCTATCCCCGGCTGAGACCGAACTCTGTCTCACCGAATGGAGAGCGGCTATTCCTCGAAGAGGTCCGCGTGAGATCCCGTGCGTACCAGACGAAGTTCTCCCGCCTCAATTCGATGGATCAGCAGCCAGTCCGGTTCGATATGAAGATCCCGATACCCTTTCCAGAGACCCCGCAGCGGATGATCGCGATATCGCGTTGGCAGAGGAGCCAGCGAAATCAACACTGTCAGCACGTTCCGCAACTTGGCCAGGTCCTTGCCCCGCTTTTGCGCCCTTCGGACATCCCGCTTGAATTGCGCAGACCGGACCGGGACGAGCACGTCATACACCGAGGTCTGCAAACAACTCTTCAGCGCTCCCGAAACGCTTGCCCTTGCCATCATCCAGTTCTTTCATGGCTTCGGTCGTGACAGCATTCGGCACCTCGACGGAGAACGGAAGGCGTTTTTCATTCGCAACCCGCAACAGCAGCAAGCGGATCGCATCGGACATCGACAAACCCATCGCCTGGAGTGCTTCCGTAGCGCGCTCCTTGGTATCGCGGTCAATTCTTGCCCGCACAACTGAATCGGAATTCATTGGATACTTTCCTTTCTCTGTGTAGTTCCAATGTAGCTACACCAGAACGCCATAGCAAGTGGAATGGGTCCGGATCATCCAGCTCGGCGCCAACGAAAAACGGTATTCTGTCTCACAGGCTGGGGCGAACAGTAGCAACTCGCCCTGGCTTGCATGCTTCCACCCAGCTGGCGGAGTTGCAATCCGGCAACAACCAGCCTCGCCGACCTGAACACACGTGACTACATTGACTGTAGTCAAGCATGCTTGGCATACAGCGCAACAGGGATTGGAGGGGCAATTTTGATCGTACGACGCACGAGGGGCATGGTCCAGGATCTCGTCGATGGCGGCCTGCGTGAGCGGGTGAAGGTCGAGTCGTCTGCGCATGACACGAGCATCACGATTATCCGGTGCCAGGGGCCCGGATCGGAAATCGCACCGTGGTTCTGGTTCGCGTGGGACAGCGGCTGCGACGCAGGGGCGTATCGACACGGGGGCACCGGCACGCTTCGGGAAGTGTTCGAGAGGGCGCGGCGGTTGTTCTACACGCGCGGACAGGATCCCTGGTGACACCGCGAGGCTGGCAGCCGGACGCCCGGGAGCACTCGCATCGTGCCGTCGCCGTAGCGGTGGCGGCGCACGATGCGAAGTGCCTCCCAACGATCCGGCGCATGCGGGCCGAAGGCGCGGGCTGGCGCAAAATCGCCAAGGCGCTGGACCGGGTGGTGGAGCCGCCCGGTCACCGCGCCGGGTATCCGGCCGGACCGTGGCAGCCGATCTCCGTCCGCCGGATCGCCCGGCGAAACGGCGTCCCGTAGGGCTGCGGCGCGGCGGCTTCGGCGCCAGGTCCGCGCGGAAAAGAGACAGACGGGGCATTCTGTCTCACAGGGCGGATCGGCGAGAAGGATCAGCAGTTCGGTGATGCTGCGATGTTTGCTTGGCTCTGTCTCACGGGGTGGACGGCCTCGGAGCTAGAGAAAGGACGGCGGGAAGGAAATCCGGATACGCCCACTGCGTATCGCGATAATCCGACGAGTTTGCAGCGTCTCTGAATGTCGCTCGATGAATTCAGCCATCAGCGCAATGCGTTGGTGCGCAGAAACGTCGGGTAGACGAATAAGTCTAGCATGGCGAATGCCCTGCAGATGGATGAGTTCGCCGAAGTTAGTGTCGATCGTTACGAGGATCCGATTTTCCGTTTCTGCGTATTCCAAGAGTGCTGTATCACCGGGATCGGGACCGAGCTCGCGCGCTTCGACGACATCATGCGCCCTTTGGCGTAACCACTCTGGGTAGGGCCAACACTCGTGTCACCAGCCGCTAAATTCGTCATGCAAGGGCCATCCGAGCGTTCATGTCGAGGACAAAGCGGACGTAGGGGTTCACGCGGCTCCAGATCAACGTAAGCGACTATTTCCCCCCCTGCTTTCGGTGAGTTGCGGAGAGCACCATCTTCTGGGAAGGCATTTGCTTTCCGGGAGGTTGTCATGCTTGGGGTTGGCGATGGTTCTGTTGTTTACCTTGCGTTGCATCCGGTTGATTTCCGCCGCGGGATCGCGGCGCTAAGCAGCTACGCGCGAGAGCATCTTGGTGTTCCACCGGATTCGGGGGTCGTGCTGGTGTTCCGCTCGCGGCGTCCGGGGCGGGTGAAGGTCCTGTTCCATGACGGCAGCGGGATGGTGCTGGTTGCGAAGTGGCCGGATCGGGGTTCGTTCCGCTGGCCGCCGGTGTCGGAGGGTCTTTTGCGGCTTTCGCGAGTAGAGTTCTTGGCGCTGTTCGATGTCTGTGACTGGCGGGGCCTCAAGGCCCCTCGGCGTGCGGTGCGGGGCTGAGGATTGTTCCGCAGATGGCGAGGCATTGATCCCCCGGCGGTTTGAAGGGCTGCCATGGCATGAGGCTTTCGACATCCTTGCACCCGTCGCGGATTTGAACCAGGACATGGGTGAGCCAGGCTTCCGGGTCGACGTTGTTGAGGCGGCATGTTGTGATCAGGGTGTTGGCACGAGCCCAGATGCCGATGGCATTCTCGGATCCGGCGAACAGGGAGTTGCGCATGGTGAGCTTGACGGGTCGGTGGGCGTTTTCGCCGCGATTGGAGTGCAGGTCGAGGCGGCCGTCGTCGAGCAGGCGGGTGAAGCCCGGCCAGACGCCGTCGGCGAGGCCGTATCGGATGGCGGCGGCCTCCGCCGAGGCTTCGGGCAGGCGGCTGGCGGCGGCTTCGAGGAACGCCTTCCATCGTTCGAAGGCGGGCGTCAACTCGTGCTGCCGCACGCGGAGGCGCTCATCGGGAGGCTTGAACAGGATGGGCTTCTCGATAGCGAACAGCTCGCCGATTCGCGTAAGGGCCTCATTGCGGAAGCGGGATTCCGGCAGATAGTGGTACTTGCGTCTCCAATGCGTCATACAAAACTGAAGGGTGACGGGTCCGGCGGGCCGCGCGGGGTCGGCGAGGATGTTGTATGCGGCGTAGCGATCGACCTGGGCGAGGCCGGCGAAGTCCCGCAGCATGGCTTCCGGGATGGCCTTTCCGCGCCCCGGGCCGGACCAGAAGAGCGCCGCGGGCGGCGCCGGCCCGGCGAAGGTGCGGTCGTCGCGCAGCGCGGCCCAGAGGTAGCCGGTCCGGGCCTTTCCGAAGCCCGGTTCGAGGAACTTGACCGTTGTCTCGTCGAGGAACAGCCGGTCGGCGCTGAGGACATGCGCCTTGATGGCGTCATAGAGCGGCTGCAGGATCTCGAAGCCCCGGGCGATCCAGCTGTTGAGGGTGGCATCGCCGATGAGGATGCCGTGGCGGGCAAGCCTTTGCGACAGGCGGTAGGAGGGGAAGTGGTCCTGGAACTTTGACGCCATGGTGTGCGCCAGCAAGGCTTCCGTGGGCAGTCCGCGGGGGATCAGCCAGTCCGGTGCCGGTGCCTGCTCCGGTGCGGCGTGGCGGCACCGGGCGCAGCCGAGCACGGGACGCTCGATCACGACCCGAACGTAGCTGGCCGGGACATAATGCACCCGCTCCGCGGCCTCGGTCCGGATCGTCTTGCGCTCGCCGCCGCAGGACGGGCAGGCAGCCGCCTCCGGCTCCAGGTGGCAGGTGATCGTGGGAACGTCCTTGCCGATCTTCCGGCCGCCCGTCGCTCCCCGGGGGCGGCCACGCTTGCGTGGCCGCGGTGCCGCGCGCTCCTCGGGAAGGGGATCCACGGCTTCCACATCCGCCGCGCCGCCGCTTGCCAGTCCTCCGGTCGGATCATCGTCCCAGATAAAGGCAGGACAATCCAGCTCCACCTCCGACACAACCGTCTCGGCCGAACCCCCCAGGCGCTCCGACGACGAACTGAGCAGCATCCCCGCAAACCGACGCGCGGTGCGCACGGCCGTCTGGAATCGCTCCAGCAACTCGTCCAGAGTAGACCTGACCTTCTTCAGTTCCCGGCGCAACTGCGCATTCTCCGACTCCAGCCGCGCCTTGCCGCGATCCGCTCGCGCAAGCGCCTCCTGCAGTGCCTCCGTCTCCCCCATCCAGTGTTCGCGGTTCTCCAGCAGCCGTGCGTTCTCCGCCGACGCCAGGTCCAGTTGCAGGTGAAGCTCCGCCACTTCCCCGGCGTGGTCTTCCGGCGGCCCCAAACCGGTCACCGCCCCTGCCGCAGCCGCGCCACGGCATCCCGCCGCAGGGGCCGCAGAAAAACCCGCTTGCGCGGAACCGAGAGCCCCGGACGGCCGTTCCGGCTGCGCCCCGTCGTCAGCCCCGCGTCATGCCAGCCCGCCGCCCGATAACACGTCCCCGCAAACCGCGACACATCGACGAATGTCTCCAGCAAATGGACCGGATGCCCATAGCGCGCCTCGTAGTCCGCGCCCACCCGACGTGCCACCCGCGCAAGCACATGGCTCGCAAGATGCGGAACCCGAACCGCGTTCAGGATCAGAAAGCGTTGCTGGTTCGCGACAAGGCACAAATCCGCCCCGCGCGTCGCGTCACTCCATCCGATCCAGCGGTCCCGCCCCGCGCAGCGCCACGCCGCAGCCCCCGTCAGCGAGCAGCCCACGATCCGCCCCCGACGGTCCCGCGCAAGGTGCCCGATGTTCTCCCCCACCGGCGTCGATAGCCCGAGATAGTGGAACCGTTCCAAAATCGCGTGCAGAAGCGGGCGGTCCGAACCTTCCGCAACCGATACAGAAACTGGCAGGAGCGCCGACAGCGGACCCGAAAACGCCTCCGATACCGACCAGTCAACCTCCAGCCCGACACGCGCCGCCGCGCTGCGCCGACGGCTTCCGCGGCCCGGGTACTGCAACGCAGGGAGCCGGATCAGACCTTCTCCCGCAAGCTTGCGAAGCAGCGAACGCGCGGCAATATCCTTCACACGGCCCCGGCCGTCCCGCCAGCCCCAGCGCTCGCACAGCGCAACCGAAAGCCGCGAGCGGCCCCACTCCGGGTCTATCAATCTATCACACTTGACTCCGGGACTTCTCCTTTCGTTTTTTTCCTGTTCCATTCCTGCATGGCCTGGATGGCGAAGACGGCTTGAGACAGGAACTTCACGCCTTCCCAGAGCTTCTGCGTGCCGGGTAGCGGCTGGCGCTTCGAGGGATGGAAGCCCGCCAGGCCGCCGGTGAGCACGACGAAGCCCGCGATGGTCATGTCCGGCGGTCCCCGGGGCACCTTGAAGCCATAGCGGGAGGCGAGGGCACAGAGTGCCCGGATGTCGTCCTCGGTGACATGTCGGCTGGCCGGGTCGTCCGGCCTCTCGCGGGCCAGGAGGGAAAGGTCCCAGACCCGGAAGGCGGTGATCGCGTCAAAGGCGAGACACTTGCGCAGGTCGTCGGCCTCGTCGAGGCGGCGGTCCTCGATGCGGGTGCCGACCTTCAGCGCATGGAAGAACCGTTCGATCCGCCAGCGCAGTTCGTACCAGCGCAGCACGGTTCGGGCGGTGTCGAGGTCGGCCTGGCCCTCGGTGGTCAGCAGCATCCAGTGCAGCGGTTTGTTCTTCTGCTTCCTTTGCTTCGATGCCGGCAGCGCCGGGCGACGGGGCGGGTCCTCCTCAAGGGCCGAGACGGCGATCATGCGGACCGGTGGTTCACTCTCCCGGTCCTTCGGGGGAAGCAGGTCCACCGGCGTGCAACGCAGGGTCAGCTTCGCCGTGCGGCCGCGCCGACGGTTCGGTCCCCCGCAGGCGGGCACCTCGATCTTCCGCCCGCCCACCGGGTCCGTCTCCAGCACATGGTCCCACAGGTCCGCGTCTCCGCCCGAGGCCAGCGCCACCCGACGCTGCGTCCCTCGGCTGGCCCGGACCAGCAATGCCGCCCCGGTCTGCTCCGCACGCGAGAGCAGCTCCCAGAAGTCGCCCTCGCGGTCGCAGACCGTCACCACCCGGCTGTCCGGGCAGGCGCGCGCGAGTTCCTGCGCCCGCTCCAGGCCGTCCACCCAGCGGACACTGTCCTTGTCATCGGCCTGACGGAAGTCGGTGTCCACCGTATACATCCCGAGAGGCCGGCCCACCGCGTTCACCGCCACGCCGAAATGGGCCAGGATGCCCGCGCTGCCCTTGCCGCCCCCGCCAAGCTCGTCGAGGCCCGACGTCGTTGACAGGCCGTCATAATTCAGCGTCGTCGTGTCCTGAACAGCCAGCACAAGCCGCTCGGCACCGCACCGCTCAACCGTCTGCTCGAAATGCGAATCCAGAATGTGGTCCATCGTCACCGCGTCATTGGACAGCAACCGGTAGGCCGCCGTCTGCTCCGCCCGCCCCGGGAAGATCGACGGCAGATGTTCGCCAAGCCGATTGACCCAGGCCGCACCCATCTGCGAAATCCGACGCCGGATCCGACCGTCAGGGTGCGTGCTCCGCCCGTATTCCCGTGCCGCCCATCCCCCCGCACAATATATCGATCCGGACCAGCCGAGAACGCGCTCCGGCTCACCGCACAGAACCTGTTGCCAGCCCTCCACGAGCGGCCGGAGCCAGACCGCGCGGCGCACCCCCGAACGGCGCCCCGAAGTCAGCTGCGGGCAACACTTCCACCCCGCGGCCCGGTAACTCAGCCCGGACTGCCCCGGCCCCGTGAAACTCTGCACCAGCACCGGCCGCTCACCGTAGGCCGCCGCCCAGTCGTCGGCAATCCGGCCCGTCGCAAGACGCAGAACCCGCGACGCAAGACCCTTCACCCGAACACCCGGAAGCAGCAGAAAGCGATGGTTGCACACAACCCTGCCGATGTTGGCCACGCGGGCATCGCCCGACCAGCCGACGACATCGTCGCGCGGCCCAAGCTGCATCCCCGCCGCTGTGAAGCCAATGCCGCCCAGCACCCCATACCGCTCCGAACGAACCCGGTAACGGACCTGCCCTCCCGGCGGCCGGCGCCATCCCTCCGGATGATGCGTCTCGATCATTGCCTCCCAGCGGCGGCGCTCCTCCGGTGACGCCACCGGCTCAAGCGACAGCGGACCGAGTTCCCGAAGCGAACACGAGACAGAACTGTCGGCGAAGTCCGATGCCGGGCGGGCGTGCGGATCAAACTCCATCGCCTCCGCTTCCGGCAGGCGCACACCCAACTCCTCCGCCAGGCGCGGCAAGAGCTTGCGCGCCGACGCAAGACACAGCCTGCCGACGCGGCCAAACCAGTTCTCCTGAAGACAGAGCTCCCGGGCCAGCGCACTCCGCGACAGCTCACCGCTGTTGCAGGCGGTCTTGAACCACTCTACCGTCTCCGCTGAAATCTGACGCATGCCAATCTGCATGCCCGAATAAATCGCACGAAATCACCCGCGAGTCAAGTGTGTGAGCTTGATAGACTCCGGGTGCGCCGACAACAGCGCACGGATCTCCGACAGCTCCGCAGAGCCGACCCGACGACCTTGTACAATCCTGTCCATGACCGGCAGCGTAACACAACCGTTTCGTTGAGTCCAGCCCCAGGACCCTGAGTCCAGCGACAGGCTCAATGCAACCCCAAAAACCAAACCAAATCAACAACGGCACACCCACACGAAACGCCCAATATCGTTCAGCAGGGGGTGAAAAAGTCGCTTACAGATCAACGGCGTCAAGGCCGCGTAGTCGCGTGGTGTCATGGCCTGCTGCCAGCGCGGGCGCGCCAAGACCTTCTGGATCATGAGTGTGTTGATGTAGACCATGCAGTTTTGAATCAGGTGCAGCGAGAGCATGCTGATCTCGTGGTCCTCGCGGCGATTGCTGGCCATCTCACCGCGCCGGGCGAAGAACACGAAGTCTGTGGCGCCGTTCCACTGCTCGACGACATTCAGCCCCTCGTGGATCTCGCGGCGCAACGCTTTCGAACTCAGGTATCGGCACAGAAATATGGTTTTGACCGCCTTGCTGAGCTCGGCGAACGCCTTGCAGGTCGGATGCTGGACGTCGAGTTGCCGCAATACCTCCTGCCCGAACTCCTCCCTTGGAATCCGAAAGACGAAGCTCGCCGGCCTCGGCTCGCGGACGAACACCAACCGTCAATCAGCGTGGAAAGGCTTTGGCATTTCCTCCGAAATCACGTCGACTGCCCGATCCACGAAGACACGGACCTTGGGGTCGATGAATTCCCGGTCGGTATAGACGAGGCTCACGGGAATCTCCGCACCGACCTCGTCCTCCAGGACAGGAGTCAGGCGGCCAGCGTGGAGGGATACCGCCGCGACGGCAGAAGGCATGAGCGCCAGGCCAAGACCGCCAAGCGCGGCTTGGTGAAGAAGTTCGACTTCGTTGGCCGACAGGCGGCCGCTGACCGGGGCATGGCCGCCGTTCCACAATGGCCACGCCTTGCTGGGCGTCCATTCTCCAGCGAAGCCCACGACACAGTCATGTCGCGCCAGGTCCGCCGCCGATCCCGGATGCCCGCGGACGTCCAGGTAGCCCGGCGAGGCAACGACCAGAAGGCGGTCCGTGTGCAACTGGCGTGCAATCAGGTTCTGATCCATGACCGGACCGATGCGAATTGCGACATCGACGCCCTCCGCCAGCAGGTCCACGTGCCGGGTGGTGGACAGCACCTCCAGCCGAACCTCCGGGAAGTCGGAGAGGAATTCCGTGAAAAGCCCGGAGAAGTAGGGGCCGGTGACGGAGACGCGCAAGAGACCCCGCGGCGTGTCGTCCAACCGCCGCACCGCGTCCCACGCCGCACTGGCGTCGGCGACTATTCGTTGCGCGCGCAGCCGGAGTTCTTCTCCGGCATGCGTCAGCGCGAGCCGCGTTGTTCTGCGCAGGATCAATCGCACACCCAGGTGCGCCTCCAGCCCGGACATGCGCCGGCTGAGGGTTGCCCTCGGCAGCCCCAGCGCCTTGGCCGCGGCGGTGATGCTGCCGGCGCGCGTCACCTCGAGGAATTCGCGCATCCGGTCCACGCTGGGAGTGTGATCCATTTGGACAGTAGATGTGAGTTTTTTTGATCTAGTGATGTTCATGACACAAGGATATATTGGAATACGCCAACGGACAAACGGAAGGACCGACTTCATGCTGCACATCGAAAAAGTCGACCACATCGGCATTCGCATCGGCGACCGGGAGAAATCCGTCGCCTTCTACCAGCTCCTGGGTTTCGAACTGGTTGCCGATGGAGGGTTCGACAACGGTCATCCCCTGGTGATGCTGCATCCCTCGGGAATCAACATCAATCTCCTCGGTCCCGCCACGGCCAGGTGGGGTGAGAATGTCCTGATGGACGAAGAGGCGAAATATCCCGGGATTACACATCTCGCCGTGAAGGTGCGCGACGCCGAGGCGACCGAGGCCTTTGTTACCGAACACGGTGTCGCGATTACCGGACGCCGCGAATTCCGCGGAACCAGGACGATCTTCATCCGCGACCCCGACCGCAACGTTCTGGAACTGGTCGGCCCCGGGCCGTCGGTCTCCGAACTGATTGCGGAACACATTCACAAATCCACTCGCTGAAAGGAAACGGTACAACGAAACTCTGTCTGGCCTCCGGCATCTGTGCGACCGCAATGCACATCGCCCTCGAGTGGATCGGCAAGCCCTACGATGTCGGGCATTTCGACTTCGCGGCAATGAAATCGCCGGAATACACGCAAATGAACCCGTCCGGCGTCGTACCGATCCTGCCGGACGGGGATCTGGTTCTGCCCGAAGGCCTGGCGATCCTGCTCAACCTTGTCGACCCGGCGCATCCAGCGACCGCGGCAGTGTTCAGGCTTGTGGGCAAGGCCGAGCAGCGGACCATCCTTGCCGCCCGTTCATGGCTCTCGAATCCCGGCCGCCTGTCCCAACTGTCAACTGCGACGGAAATTTGTACCGGCGCGGCGGCACGAGAATTTTCCGCGGGCTTCGGTGTGAGTTTGTCCGCGTAGTCCCCAGGAGGGACGCGCCCTCCGCCCGGCGGCAGCGAACAGCTCAGCATCTTCTTCACCGCCCGGCGGTCGATGCCGAACCGCCGCGCCGCCTCGTGATGGCTCAGACCCTCTTCGACAACCGCCAGACGAACCGCCGCATAGCCAAGCGCGGAGTGTAGGCGCCTTTCGTTGTAGCAGTCGATGAAGCGCGGCAGGTGCTTTGCCATGGGCGTCGATCTTTCGAATGCCCGACGCACCGGTCAAATCAAATCAATCCAACTGTCCGGCCACAGGGTCCACTCCAAGACCGGCCACAGGGGCTCACTCCAAAAAGTGTGCAATTTCCGCGTGCCATTGACACCCAGGACGACCGGGTCCCGACGAGCGTCGCGCTGCGGTCCGGGCGCTGCACAACGGCGTCACCCGATCCGCGCCCCTGGCATTTCTCCGGGACTCTATGCGCGGGTGCCCGTGGCGGACGGGAGCCAACTCCTGGATCCGCGACTGGACGCGCTGATCGGCACCGGTATTTCAGGCCGAACGGAACCGCCAGGCGGCGACGAGGTCAGTGGATCTCCGGAGAGGCCGAAATTCGCCCCGTACAGCCGCGAGAGGCTTGGGGGCACCCGAAGCCCTCTCGGAAGCCCCGCAAATTCGCTGTGCGGCGATCCTATGGGGTTAACTTTCCAGGAAATCCGGCATCCGGCTCAAATTTCGGCGAGTTGCCGTCCGCCGGCGAAACGCCAACCCGAATTTGCCTCTTCAATGCTTGCCAAGCCGGTGCAGTCGATCCGACTTTCTCAAAAGGGCCGTTTTGAGAAGCCGTTCATGACCATAGCGTGGCACCGAACATGAATTTGAAACCGCAATCCTTGAGTTTCCCTCAAATCACTCTTTTCCGGGTTCCGGGAGGGCACGTAGCTCGCATGGCGGACCATCTTTCCGGGCAACTCCCGGGCCATGCGAGATACGGGCCTTCTCCAGAGGCCTTCAGGCGCCGGGTCCGGCCGAATTCGCCTCTTTTTCCCACATCCTGGCCAGAAAATCCCGCGCCTCGGGACCCGCGGCAGCGGTGTAGATCGCGGTGGTCTTCAGGTTGGCGTGGCCCAGGGCGGCCGCGATCGTCGGCAGCGGCACGCCGGCGGCGACGGCCGCGATGCCGAAACCATGCCGCAGGCCTTTCGGGTACGCCTGGGGACCCTCGACGCCGGCGTCGGCCATGGTCCTGACGATCTTCCGGTTGGCGGTCGCCCGCGGCCAGGGCCAGAGGGGATCGCCGGTGGCGTTCGCTGGCGTCGAGCGGAGCGCATGGACGAACTCGAGGGCGCGGAGCAGCTCGGGAGGGACGGGGACCTCGCGCCAGTGCTCGGCGCGGCGCTTCAGGGTCCGGATCTGGATCGAGGCGGCCTCGAGGTCGATGTCCATGGGTCGGACGGCCGGGGCCTCGGAGACCCGGGCGCCGGTGTGGGCGACCGTGAGGGTGAGGGTCTGGTCAGCCGGCCGCGGCGTCAGGCGCGGCTTCGAGGAAGCGCTGGCGCTTATCGGCGGTCAGGTACTTCCGGCCGCGGGCGTTGACGAGTTGGAGGTCGCGGATCAGGCGAGACATTTCGCTTGACGTAGTGTCTACCGTGACAGTTCCGCAAGGCCCCACCGGAACGGGCAGGAACTACGGATTCGTCGCGATCGCGGCCTGCAGGGGGTCTGCGGCGGACCGGAAATGACCGTGTGGGTATTCTGTCGCATCGATCCCGCTCAGGCTGACACATCAAGTTCGGCCTTGCAGAGCCTCTAGGCTAATCATCCAGTTATTGATTCTTGGGCACTCCGCGCGGATCGCATCCAGGCCGATTCTCATAGCGACCAACGGGCCGTGTAATGGCTTTCGATAGCGCGCAATTACGGTCTTGATGCGTTGACTAGGAGCGGTAGCCGTGTCGTCATTGATGTCCTCGGGAGTCGCGAACGATGATCGGATGTTTCTGAGAAAATCGACGGACTCGGGAGGGGTCTCGATCAAAGCCGAAAAAGCGTCCACATCGGAAAACAGCAAACCTTCGAATTCGTGCCTTTGGACGTAGGGCAATATTCTATTCTGATTCGAGCCAATCTTTTGCTGAATTTTCTGACGCAATAGCGCTTCCAACTCTTCTGCCGTCCTCTCACACTTTTTTCGAAATCCGTAGAAATCGACGAGGGAAGTCACGGCGTCGAATGCACGGCACAGCTACACCATTTCCGATACGAGGCGCTCCACGCTGACATTGCCGCCACCACTGCGTCCACGTGCACGCCCAAGTAGGATGGGTAGCGCTTCGATACCATGCAATCGCAGGTGCGAGGTTAGAACCGCCTTGGAGAATTCTTCTTCTGTCGGTCCCTCTACGGATATGGCGAGACGGGTCACGGGCGTCCTCCGAGAAGGTTTGTCTGCCAAAGCTCTCCGGGAGTGAAGCTGTCGTCGAGCCACTCTTGATAGGTGCTAGCATCGACGCGGCGAAAAATCGTGCGAGCGTTGTCAAGATCCAATACGACAATCTCGTCGAGATCGAATACGTCCACGATAAGAGGCGACTGGGTCGCCACGATAACCTGCAAGTCATCGGCCAGCGCCTTGATCATGTTGCCGATTGAGGCGATAGCCACCGGGTGCAGACCGAGTTCCGGATCGTCCAGCAGAAGGACGTCCGGAAGCATCTCCCGCGGAAGGCTCAGGAGGGTGACAAGTGCGAAGAAGCGAAGCGAGCCGTCGGATGTGAGGTGCGCACCGAGGGTCTTATCTGTCCCCTTGGCTTTGCACCTCAACATGACCCTACCGTAGCTTTCGTCGATCTGGAACCGGTCAAATACGGGCAGCACTCGCGTTATATGCTGAGGGATTTGCAAAAGTCGAGCGCGCAAGAAGCGAGCCTGATTCTTACGGTTCTGCTTCTTGGAGCCGCCCTCCGTACAGTGCAAGCGCTGTCCGCAGGGTCTTCTACTCCTGCATGTAACGCGCTACGGAAGCCGCGGGAGCGCCTTGCGCCGTCCCACCCGCTGCCGCGGTTCCTGCGAAGATGCGCAGGCCGCGACACAGCACGTTTCTGGCCGCGTTCTCGTCGCGGTCCATCTTGAGGCCGCATACGCCGCACTGGCGGGTCCGCTCGGACAGCGACTTTGGAACCTCATATGACAGGAATCAGAAGAAAGGGAGATTCACAGTTCCTTCTCCCCACCCGGGTCTGGAGTGTTGTTGATAACTCGGCTCCGGAGGAGTGCGGGAAGGGATTTGTATATTCTCTCTGCCGAGATTCCGCCCCCTCCGCCTTGCTAGCGAAGAGGGCGGAATGCGGAAGGCCCAGGCTTTCCGCGAAGGCGGGTCGGACCGTTTTGTCCTCGGTTCGATACGGAACCGTACTCAAGCTTGGTCGGCCCGCCTTCCTGAACTCCTCGCGTCCTGATTGGATGCTTGGTTTGGAGCCGCATCATCATGAGGTTAGGAGCGAAGGAGCACGAGAATGATAGTCGCCGGGATTGACGTGAGCAAGAACGAGTTGCATGCGCACGCGGAGGGCGAGGATCGCCGGTTTGCCAACGATGGCACTGGTATCGGCAGCCTTCGGAGGTGGCTTCGCACGGGGAAGGTGGAAAGGGTTGTGATCGAGCCGACCGGCCGCTTCCAGGGTGCGATTCTCGCATGGCGGGCATTTTCGTGGATTTGTCAATTTACAAGTTTTGCGCCCATAGCACGATCAAGCCGCCGCTTTGTGTGAGTTTGGGAAGCGGTTGTCATTTTCTGCGGGCGTTTGCTTGTGGTGATCGAGTATGGCAGTCCAGGCGGCGTCGAAGCGCCCGGACTTGACGAGCGCTCGGAAGGCGAGGACGGCCTTGCCTCCCTCCATTCCCCAGCGCTGGCCGGACCTTTTCATCCTGGCTCCGACCAGCGTCTTGCATGCGCTTTCCGTCACGCCGGACCCGATCGGGACGTTCATGGCCTGATGTTTCGCATAGTTCATGCGGTTCCGGTGATTGCGGAAGTAGTTCAACTCGCTCTCCAGTCCGGCATCCAGCCTGCCACTGGCGGTCCAGTAGTATCGCAAGGACCGGATCACCTTTTCGGCTCCCTCTGGATCGTCCCGGAGGATCTTCCGGTATCCTTGGAACCATGTGCTGCGGGTGGTGCTGTCGTGGGGGAAGATGTGCTCGGCGGCCGCGGCGAGGTGTTGCGCTGCATGCCAGAAATCGATCAGTTGGAACGCCTCTGGAACCAGGGCGGACAAGAAGCGCCAATTGTCTGCGGCCGCGTCTGCGACGGCAACAAGCCGCAAATCGGGCCGGAGCCTGGTGGCATGCACAAGTTCCTCCTCCAGCCGCTGCTTGAGGGTTGCCTTGCGGGGTTCGGGCATTTCGCCAAAATACACGGTGTGCAAGCGGACGCCCTGAGCATCGTAATAGGAGATCGTCCCGACGGACGCCTCTTTCCAAATCATTGGCCTGACACCACCTTTCCCATCCAGGAACATGGGAAGCATGGTCCCGTCGAGGGAGATGCAGACGCTCACCGCCTGCGCCGGGATCGCCTCGCCCGCGCGCATCGCCACAAGCGCGTCGTCCGCGCAGCCGCTCCAGAGACGGCCTGCATCGGCCGTCAGGCGCTGCAGGCTGCTCACTGAGGCTCCATCGATCCCGAACCTCCCGTACAGGGACACACAGTCCCGTGGCGAGAGAGCGCTCATCAGAAACACGCCCTGCTCCGCAGCCCGCTCCGTGAAATAGCCGCCCGCAAAGCAAACCTGCTCGTCGACCGGCATGATCGCGGCCCCGGATTCCGACCGGTAGCGGGGTCTCGAATACTCCACCGGCCCGGCCGACGTCATCACCCTGCGAGGCGTCGAGTGTACCCGACGATGCCGCCTCCCGCCACGAAACACATGCCGCGCCCCTTCATCCAAAGACTCGATGCCCGCTTTCAGAACTGCGCGCACGCAGGCCTGCGATGCCGTCATCACTTGACGTTCAAACGCCGAAAACGCCGCCCCCAATGTGCCGGAGGAAAGCAGTTGGAACGCCGCCTCCGCAAACTCCCGCCCAATCGCGTCGCAAAGCGAACGGCAGGCTTCCATCTCCTCGGCCGGCTGCACACCCCTGCAAAGCTGGTCCGCAACAACACAGGGATCAAAATCAAAAACGACTTCCACCTCGGAATGGGTTAGCATGGTCATTGGAGTGCTCCTGATCTGGATGTTTCAATACTTTCAGAATACCACTGCATGTGGTCGGGGGCACTCCCCTCTTCCTCAACATCGCGCGTTCCCGTACAAATTATTGCCCGTCAGCGACGGATTGTCACAAACTTCCCCATCCCGCTCGAACCTCGGATCGTAACTCATTGTCATTGCTGAACGCACTTCCGCCATGACAGAAACGCACCCCGCTTCCATCGGCGGCTTCACCAGTCGCTGTTCGACAGAGGCTTCGAGGTCGTGCTCGTGAATCCGATCCGGAGCCGTCGCTTTGCGGAGGCGACGGGGGAGCTGGCAAAGACAGACCGGGTGGATGCGGCCATGCTGGCCGCCTACGGGAAGGTCCTGCCGAACCTGGACCCTTCAGAACCGAAAACCGCGTTCCTCGAACGGCTTGAGGCCATGCTGGTTTGCCGGGAGAGCCTCGTGGACCACCGCGTGTCGCTGCTGCAGACCGCCGGCGAGTTGGGCGGAGAGGAGGAGCAGCGATTGAAGAAATTCGCCGCCTCGATCGGGAAGGAAATCGCCGAGCTGAAGACGTCAGTTGAGGCGCATCTCCGGTCGGACCTGGACTTCGCGGCGCGCTACCAAATCCTGCGCTCCATTCCTGGCATCGGTTTCGTCAACGCGGCCTCACTCTGCTGCTGGATGCCGGAGCTTGCCTCCCTCGGCCACCGCCAGGCCGCCAGCCTGCTCGGGGTCGCGCCCTACAGTCGGGACAGCGGCAAGGCACAGGGGCAGCGGCACATCCGTGGCGGCAGAAGGCGCCCCCGTGAGGCCATGTACATGGCCGCGCAAACCGCCTATCGATGGAACCAGGACATGGCCGCGCTGTACGATCGGTTGATAGCCAATGGCAAAGGGCACAAGGTCGCCATTGTCGCCATCACGCGGAAGCTCATTATTTTGGCGAACGTGCTGCTGCGGGATGGCCGCAAATGGGCCCCGAATGCACCCAAATCAGCAATCCCGTCATGTGGATAAGCTGTGGAATACTTGTGGAGAACCTGTTGAACACAGACCCCCCGTCAGCTACGAATCGGCACGATTAGGGCTTGACTTGAGACATGGATGCTTGAGTGTTGCGACGACGACCTCACGTCGAGCAGTTCGAAGGCGCGGCTCTGGAGCTCGGTTGGCTCGGAGGTGATGGTGAACTCGTGGTCGGGATTGCTGGCGAGGGCCATCCGGTTGAGGGTGAGGGAGGCGAGATCCCGAAGCAGGATTGTCATGCTGTGCACGGTCAGCCCGGCGGGTGTGGTCCTTGTATTCACGTTCCGATTGGCGCTGTCCGAGGTTTCCGCTTTCTGCGCGGGGAGGACCGCTTCGCTCGGGCGCCTTCGGGATCGTCGTCTCCGAACAGGAGCGGAGCGAGACGGCGGCGCAGGTGCCATGCCACGTAGCACGCGAGGGCGCTAAGGGAACACGTGTGCGCGGACACGGTCGGCGCTGCATACGTAAACCGGCCGGACCTCGAGCCGTGCCGTCTCGAGGTTTCGGAGGGCGCGCTCAACCCGTGACAAGGAATTGTATCGATGCCAACAGAATCGCGACCGAATGCAACCGGAGCCCGCACTGCCGCGCTGCGTGCTGCGGCACCTGTGAAACGCGCATCGAGATTGCGCGCATGATCGGGCGATGAACTGGCGCGCTGAACAAGACCACCCCGTTCAAGGGGGCTGGCACAGTGCATCTGACGCCGCTGGATGCGCCGAACTAGATCGGCATCGCGCTTCTGCTGCTTCCGCCGCCAATGGCCATGACGCCCGTGGCGGTGCCGCCGGCCAACGCAACGATCCCCATGGCGTTGCCGCCACCGATCGCGACGAATCCCATGGCGTTCCCGGGGGCGATGCTCACTAAGCCTATCGCGTTCATGAGGCTGACCGCGACGAGCCCGATGGAACTCCAGAGCCCCGCCGACACGAGGCCGACTACGTTGTGACCGACTGCAACGGTGCCGATGGTGGTCAATTTTCGCTTGATCGGTTCAGACATGGACGCAGATTCCCCCGGTGTGTGGCGTGCTGTCGACTGACAGCGAGTTGCCGTGAGCGTTCCGTAGTGCGGGGATGGCAGCGGTTCATATCAACTGTTGATGTACTGCGCAAGGCAGGGGAGGGGCGGCCCCAGGGCAATCCCATTCTCTCGTCGTCGGATCCGTGTGCGCCCCCGGAAGGCGTTGAGCGGAGCCTTTCCGGTTTGTCGCCGGCCTGTCGTGGATTGATCGGAGTGTGCAACATGGCGCTGAATGGGGTTTCTGGCGCACCGGCGCGGGGAAGGGATTGGTCGGCGCTCGGTGGCTTTCGGAAGTGGGTTTTGCTGGGAAGCGGCTTTCCGGGATGGGGTCAAGTCTTGCGTGGACGTTTGGCGAGCACGTGCTTCAAGGCGTCGTCCCGGTGCCACTCGAAGTGGTCGGTTGCGGCGGGGACGCGGTCGAAGCCGGCGGTGAGGATGATTGCGAGGGCGAGGTTGCTGAAGGCGGTGTTGTTTGCCGGGCCGTGGCCGGTGCGCATCAAGCAGGCGTCCTCTCGGAACGCGGTATCGCGCCGGCGGTGGTTCTTGCCGTGAAAATACCCACATTTTCATGCATCGGGGGTGCGGAGACACAAGACCCGGCATGAGGGTTTGTTCTCGATGGCCCAATGTCCGCGGTTGAGGGAGAGGAGACGCTCTAGCGATGCCTCTGCATGGGAGAGCGAGGTGATCCCGTAGGCAAGTTCGATGGAGGTTTTGCCGGATCTGGCGTGCTTTCGCTCGCGGGTGATGCAAAACATCTGGCGCACGTGCGGGATCGTGAGCAGGTTGTCGAGCGGGGAGATGCATTCGATGGAGCGGGTGTCCCAGCGGCCGTGAAGTGGCTTCTCCGGCACGTCGGAGAAGCGCCGCTGCGCATCCCGTTCCCAGTTCGTCGCCTTCAGGGTCTCGAAGGTTTCGGGAGCATTGCCCTTCACGGTGAACAGGTAGTGGGCGCCATGCGTGCGCACGATCGCATCCGCGGTGTTGCGGGTTGTGTGCAGCGCGTCCACGGTGATGACAGAGCCGCGAATTCCGACGTCTTCCAGCACCGCGAGCACTTCAGCCTTCTCCCCGCCCTCTTCATGGCACATCCGGCAGGCGATCGGAACCCCGTCTGCATGGGTCACCAGCGTCGCTGTCTCATGGTGCACCGCGCCGCTGCGATTCACGCCGTTGATCCGCTTGCCGTCCGCAGCGAGCGCCGAGCGGTCCGGGACGGGATGGGCCTGAGCCCAGCGATTGGCTGCGGCCTGCACTTCGTCGCTGTCCGCCTGCACCATCACCCGGTGGATTGTGGCTCGCGAGGGCGGGATGTAGAGGTCGCTGTTCCGATCCTGCCGTGCGTCGAGGGCGGCAAGGTGCTCCTGCGGCGTGGTTTTCGCGTAGCGCGAAGTCGCATCGCAGCCGACCTTGCCCGCAAGGCGCGCCAGCACGCAAATGGCCAGCACTGTCGCCAGCTTGTGCCGCCGCCCCTGCGCATGGCGGAAGTCGGGGATCCGCTGCAGTTCCTCCAGCAGCGAAGGAAGCGTTTCCTCCGTCGCGTCCACCTCCGTACGGGCCACCTCCCAGTCCGGATGCGGCTCTGTCGCGCAAAGCCGGGCCACCGACGAGGGGCCCAGCGGGTAGACAACCATCTCCTTCAGCTTGCCATGCGGATTCCGTGTAGCCGCCCCGGACGCGCGCATAGCCCTTGGTGAGCCCCACCGGCGCCCAGTTCGAGGCTCGGTACACCGTCCCGTGGTGCTTCTCCGGATCCACGAAGGTCTCCGCCAGTTCCAGCGGATGACCGTATGTCGCTTTCCAGTCGTCACTCAGGCGGCGGAGCATCCCGCCGACAAACCAACTGTCCGGATTCGGGAAGGCCCGGAAGCACCAGTAGGCGCGTATTGCTCGCCACAAGGTGCAACCGCTCAACCTGCTGCGCAGCCTTCCAGCCGATGAACCGGTCGCGCAGACGGCACTTCAGCGCGCCCGCCTGCCAGCCTGCCAGGCCAACCCAAAGCGTCCCCAGAACCGCAACATACCGGAGTCCGCGTCCCACAAAGCGCAGAAAGCCGAGCTCGTGGTGCTCGGCCATCAGACCGTCCCAGCGAAGGCGTTCCTCCGGCCGCGCAAGCCGAATCACAGCTTCCTCCACCGAGGGGTTCCGGGGCAAACCAAGCATGCCATCAAATTAACAGACGGAACACGAGAAGTTCAGACCCCACGAGTCCGAATCAACCTCGAAAAAGAATGAGATTGTCCTGGGCGGCCCCAAAGCCCCATTTAATGCCAGCCTGGGATTTGATATACTCGAAGTGACAAGACTGTTGAATGGGAATAACTGGTTGATGGGGAAGAGGCAACTGGCATGCCCGAAAATTCATCCAATTGCCGGATCGCCGGGCCGATTGCGGTCGCATCTTACCCCGATCTGCTGCACCGGCGCGACGCCTTCGACCTGACCGGGATCACTCTGGGCGGTGGGGTACTCAGGCAGGCGCAGGCCGTGCTGCTGCGGGTCCGACGATGCGCGCATGAGCGACGATCAGAGCGTCCCGGTCGCGCTGGACTCGGCGTTCGTTCCGGCCGTGACCGCGTGCAGCGAGGGCGTGGGCAAAGGGACCGCGTGCAGATGACGCTTGAGGCGGAGGCGATGGTGGCCGGGTCCACGGTCGCGCCGCCGGCAGACGCGAAGGCCGGCATCGAGGGTACCGACGTGGCGGTTCAGGCGACCGGCGGCACGGCCCTGGCGGTGACGGACTTTGCCGACATCGGGACGGTGACGGTGACGA
Organism: Rhodobacterales bacterium; assembly: GCA_965222665.1. Lineage (GTDB taxonomy): Bacteria > Pseudomonadota > Alphaproteobacteria > Rhodobacterales > CAZPXZ01 > CAZPXZ01. Next base: position 1,626,791 of record CBDCUM010000011.1, on the reverse strand, counting down.
TCCCGGCGGGCGATCCGGAAGGGACACAGACATTTTCCTTCTCGCCGGTGGACGACAGCATCGACGAGGGGCTGAGCGAAACGGTGATCCTGGGCGGGACCGTCCAGGGGCTGAGCGTGCGCACGGCGACGCTGACCATCGCCGACAATGACGGCAAAGGGATCGAACTGTCGCAGGGGCCGGTGACGCTGAGAGAGGAAGACCGGGACGGCAGCTACACGGTTGCGCTGGCGACCCAGCCGACGGGCACCGTGACGGTGCGGGTCTCGGTTTCGGGCAACCCGGATGTCAAGGCGGATCCCGACTCCCTGGCCTTCACGGCCTCGGACTGGGACCAGTCGCAGACGGTCACGGTGCGGGCGGCGCACGATGACGATGCGGCCCCCGACACCGCGCAGCTCAACCACTCGGCCTCCGGCGCGGACTATGGCGGGGTGCGTGCCCTGGCGCTGGCGGTGGAGATCGAGGACAACGATGAGCGGGGCGTGACGGTTTCGCAGACGACGGCACTCGAATTCCGCGAGGGCGGCCGGGCGAGCTACACCGTGATGCTGGACACGCAGCCGACGGGAACGGTGACGGTGACCCCGACGGTGACAGCGACGAGCACCGGCACAAGGACCGTGACCGCCGATCCCTCGCCGCTCACCTTCACGGCGAACAATTGGGACCGGGCCCAAACCGTGACGCTCAGCACGAATAACGACGATATGGTCAGGGACGATGCGACAGCGACGGTGGCCCATTCGGCAATCGGCGGCGACTACGGATCCGTGACCATCGCGTCCGTGGAGGTCACCGTGCCCGGCCTGGTCATCGTCGGGATGAAAGTGACGATCCGGATACCGATGGACGGGATCGTCCTGGTGCCGGAGGGCACGCCGGTTCCGTCCGGCATCCGGCTGGTGCTTCCGGTGGGCCTGGCCGGGCAAAGAGTGTCCCTCAGCCCCGGCGCATTACCGGCGAACACACCGCGCGGCTTCCGGGCCGGCAATGCGCTGGTGGACATCGAGCTCGAGCCCCGGGCCACGCTCTCCGGGGAGGCGACGGTCTGCCTGCCGAGCCAGGGCCGCGGGCGCGTTTTCCGGTGGGATGACGCGGTGGAGCCGCCGGTCTGGGTCGAGCTGGTTGCGCCCCCCGCCGGCTCTCCGCTTGGACTCGCCTGCGGCACAACGGAGCAATTCGCGCTGTTCGCGCTGGGTTCGGCGCAGCAGGACAGGATTGCGAAGGCCTGGCTCGCGCGGTTCGGGCGCACGGCGGCGCAGCATGTGACGGACGCGGTGCAGGATCGCCTGGGGGCGCCGCGCGCCGCGGGCTTCTCGGGAACCCTCGCAGGACAACCCTTGCCGGCTCCCGGCACCGTGTCGCCGGGCGTGGCGGACACAGGGTCACCGGTTCAGAGGCTGGATGTCGAATTGACCGGCACGGGTGACGGGCCGGGTGCCCGGTCCGTCGTGCTGACGCCACGCGACCTGCTGACCGGGAGCCGGTTTTCGTTGACCACCGAGTCTGAAGACGGGGCATCCTTCGCGGTCTGGGGCCGGGGGGCGGTCACCGGCTTCGACAGCCGGGACGGCGAGGCATCGGTGGAGGGGCATGTGTCAACGGGGCTGGTGGGGGCCGACGTCGCTTCGGGTCCGCTTGTCGCAGGGCTGGCGCTGTCGCTCAGCGAGGGCCGGGGCACCTGGACCCTCGACGGAGAGCAGGAGGATGTCAAGAGTTCGATGACGGGCCTGCATCCCTTTGTGGGTTACGAGCTCTCGAAACGCCTGTCGGTCTGGGGAGTCGCGGGCCTGTCACTACCACACAGTTAACGCAGAGATCATTGTTCAGTTTCGCGGAGCATTCCGGCCCTTCTCATCCGTTGGAGTGCGGCAGTGTCTTGCATGAGGTATGTCATTCCTGTCCAGAGTTTTGCGGTACCGGGCATTGGCTGTCGTTTGGATGGGATGAAGCCGACATATCGACCGAGATCGATGGCGAAGGTTCGGAGGTCGGGGATATAGTCGGGCGGGGCCCGGCAGCGGATCACGCGGTAGTCGTACAGGCCCAGATAGAGCATGAAGATTTCGTCTCGGGACATGATCTCGTCGGCGGGCCTGTCGGGAGTTTCCCTGGCGGCGCGATCCAGATCGAACACGCGCCACGCGGTGATGGCGTCGAACGCGAGGCACTTTCGCAAGTCCTCGGCATCGTCGAGGCGGCGGTCCTCGATGCGGGTTCCGGTCTTGAGGACGCGGAAGAACTCTTCGATGGACCAGCGCGTTTCGTACCACTGGCGGATGCGGTCGGCCCATTCGGGCGTGGCCTCGCCTTCGGAGCAAAGCAGCAGCCAGCGGAGTGGCTGGCGAGCGCCGGACGGCGGGTTGCGCTCGGCAACGAGCACGGCGGTCATGGGCAGCGTGTGCGGCGACTTGCCTTCGGGCGCGATGAGTTCGACGCGAGCGATGCGCAACGCCAGCACGGCCTTGCGCTTCTTGCGTGCCGCCCTGCCGCCCCGCGCGGAAATCTCGATGCTGCGCGATGCGCAGGGCGGGAGAGTGTCCATGTGCTTGCCGAGGTCCAGCTTTTTGCCGTCCACCAGCACCTTGCGCTGTTTCGAGCGGCAGGCGCGCACCAGCAGGCCGGCGGCGGCGGGATCCTCGGCCTGGCGGGCGTACAGACCCCAGATGTCTCCCTCGCGGTCGGCGACGGAAATGACGCGGGTGTTCGAGCAGGCGTGTCCAACCGCCGCCGCCTGTTCCAGCGAGCGCAGCCAGCGGGCGCTCTCGGGCTCCTGCGCCACGCCCGGTTCCCGGGCGGCCTTGGCTTCGACGCTTTCGCGGAAGTCGCCCTCAAGCGCGCAAACGCCAAGCGGGCGCCCGCCCTGTGCCACCGCCAGCGTCGCATGCACGGGAACCCCCACGGTGCCCTTGCCGCCGCCGCCCAGCGCCGCCAGCCCGCTGGTCGCGTCGCGAAGGTTGTCATAGTTCAGCATGGTGGTGTCCTGCACCATCAGCACCACACCCGCATGCTGGCAGCGCTCCACCGTTGTCTCGCGATGCCCCTCGAGGATGTCGTCCACAGCAACCCTTTCGTTCGAAAGCAGGCGGTACGCAGCCTCCTGCGATGCACGGTCCGGAAAGATCTCCGGAAGCGGCGTTCCCGGGCGCTTCTCCCAACACCGCCCCATCTCCTCGATCCGGCGCCGCACCCGCCCGTCGGGATGGGTGCCCCGGCCGAACTCGCGCTCCGCCCAGTCGGCATCGGCGCCAAGATGCAGCGACCCCATCCGCCCCGCAACCCGCTCCGGCTCCTCACACAATGCTTCCCGCCAGCCCGCCTGCAGGGACTTCATCCACACCCGGCGCACCGGCCCCGCTCCGCGCCGGCCCGGCGGGCAGCCCGATGTCGCGCCAGCATCCTCCCAGCCCGCCGCACGGTACGAGGTCCCGGCATGCTCGGGGCCGACATAGCTGTACGCCAGCACCGGCCGATCACCATGCCGCGCTTCCCAGTCGTCCGAAACCCGACCTGTCGCCTGCGCCAGCACATGCGAGGCAAGGTCCGGAACCCGCACCGAAGGCAGGAGCAGGAAGCGGTGGTTGTTCACCATCCGCCCCAACCCCGCGCAACGGGCTCGCCCGCTCCAGCCGATATACCGGTCCCGCGCCTTCTGGTGCCAGCTCGCCGCGCAGAAGCCGATCCCACCCAAACACCCGAACCGAGACGATTTCACCAGATAGTTCAACGTCTTGCCGGGATGCCGCGGAGCCCCCTCCGGATGGTGCGACGCCATCATCGAACGGAACCGCCGCGAACCCTCGCGACCCTCGGCCGGTTCCAGCGAAACCGTTCCCAGAGCCGACAGCGTCGTCTCCACATGCAGGTCTGGATGCGACGGCAATGCATCCCCCGCCGGCGGCGGCGCTGCCGCCGCCGGGAGCTTCAACCCCAGTTGCGACGCCAGCCTCGGCAGGATCTTCCGCGCCGACGAAACGCACGGCTCGCCCCGCGCGTTGCGCCAGTTCGCGCGAGCGCACAACTCGCTCGCAAGCGCGCTACGGCTCGCGCCTCCCTCCCGGACCGCGTACTCAAACCACGAAAGAGTTTCCGCGCAAAACTGTCGCAAGCCAATCTGCATACATCATGAGTGCCACACAACACAGCCCGTGTTAACAGTGTGATAGTGACAGGTCGCGGGCTACGGGCGGGGCGAACTGGAAACGTCGGACGGGACGGAGAAGACACGCACCGATATCGACATGACGATGGCCGCGGCCGGGGCGAACACCGATCTGCTGTCTCGTGCCGACGGGGACAGCCTGACGCTGTCGCTGAAAACCGACGGGCTGTTCGTGCGTATCGGCGCCGACGCCGCCGAAGGCATCGACAAGGTGAAGGCGGATGCGAGCCGAATTCGCATTGCGCTCGAAGGGTCGCTTTCCGTGCCGCTGTCGGACGGCGGCGGGCTGGAGCCTTCGCTGGAGCTTGGAATCCGTCATGACGGCGGCGACGCAGAGACGGGGTTTGGGGTCGATATTGGCGCGGGATTGGGCTGGACGGACCCGTTGCGCGGGCTGAAGGCAGAAGTGCGGGCCCGCGGGCTGCTGACCCATGATCACGCCGGCTTCCGAGAGCGCGGATTCTCGGGGTCGTTCGCCTGGCAACAGAATCCGTCCTCCGACCGGGGCGCAATGCTTTCGCTTTCCCAGACGGTAGGCGGGCCCTCCTCGGGCGGCGTCGATGCGCTGCTCTCCCGCACCACGCTGGACGGCCTCGCCGAGAGCGACATCGAGGACGGCGGCAGCCACCTGGACAGCCACCGGCTGGAGGCGAAGTTCGGCTACGGCTTCTCTGTCTTCGGCGACCGCTTCACCTGGACGCCCGAAATCGGCATCGGCCTCTCGGACACGGTTCGCGACTACGGCGTGGGCTGGCGCTTGTCCGGAAGCGGCGGCTATGGCGGCGGCTCTCTCGACTTGTCCTTCAAGGCGCGGCGGCGGGAGAGCGCCAACGACGGAGCCGCACCGGAGCACGCCGTCGGGTTCCTGCTGAACGCGCGCTTCTAGCCTCGAAGCCCAAGTGCGCCGATCTGACTCGTCCAGGCGCGATACCGGGACGGTACTATGGCCGAAGTGCCGTTTCCAGACGAATGTATCATGTAGTCTGGTTGAATTGGACAACATCGGCCATGATGCCATATGTGCCCCGTCTCACGCAGGGGCCGTCACCGAAACCGTCTCGTCGTCCTCTGTCCAGGGAAACGGACCCTTCCCGGCCTGTGGCCAGGTTTTCGCAAGCCGCGGCAAGATTGCGGCGCCCTGCCAACGCTGCCAACACATGCACCGGGTCCCAAATCGGCGGACAGCCTGCCCGGCCCTGCGGAACGCCGGCAACGCGCGGTGGCCCTGCGAAAGGAGCGCAACCTGTCCGTCGAGGACATCGGCGCCATCCTCGCGCGGGAGGGGACGCCGGCCAGCGCCAGCGCGGTGAACCGCATGCTCCGGGAGGAGGGGCTGCTCAAGCTCTGACGCCGAACCCCCGAACAGCGTGAGGAGGCCGGCCCGAGCGGGCGCCGACCGCGGACCGCAACGCCCTCGATCTCGCTCCCCGGCGCTTGCGCACCGGCTTCGGTGGCCTGTTCCTCTTCGCTGCGGACCTGGCAAGCTGCGATCCGGACGGCATCCTCGAGCAGGCCGGCATCCTCGAGCAGGCCGGCAGGACCGGCAGCAACATGATCCCGGCCGGCTGCGCCTTCCGCACCCTGCTCGCTCTCAAGCTCTGGGGGATCGGCCGGCCGTTCCAGGTGATGGCCGAGACCCTCAAGGAGGGGCCTGCTCTCTTTGCCGGCCTGAACGCAATCCCCAAGCGGGCAACCCTGCGCGAATACTCCTCCCGCGCCGACCCCCGCCTCGGGCCGGAACTGATGCACCGCTGGCACGCCGCCGTCCGCAGTCTCGGCGTCGATCTCGGCGCAGGCGAATCCTTCGACCTCGACTGCCACACCATTCCCCGTCACGGCGACGATGCCCTGATCCAGAAGCACTACGTTTCCAGGCGCAGCCGACGGCAGCGCGGCGTCCGCGCCTTCCTGGCTCGCGTCGCCGGCGCCCGGTTCTTCGCCTGCGCCAACGCCACTATTCGCAAGAAGGACCAGAACGACGAGATTCTCCGCTTCGCCCAGGCATGGCGCACCCGCACGGAATCCTTCCCGGGCGAGCTGGTCTTCGACAGCCGCCTCACCACCTATGCCAACCTCGCGAAGCTCGACGGCCTCGGCATCGGATTCCTCTCCCTCCGCCGCCGGACCCCGAAGCGCGTCGCCGAACTCCTCGCCGAGCCCGCCGGTGCCTGGCGCCAGATCACCATCTCCAGTATCGGCCGCATCCACCACAAGCCCCGCATCCTCGACCGACGGATCACACTCAAGCACTACCGCCGGCGAAATCCGCCAGATCACCATCACCGACCTCGGCCAGAAGAAGCGCACACTCCTCATCACCAACCAGATGGACGCGACGGCAAGCATCCTCGTCGACCGATACGCGCGCCGCATGGTCATCGAGAACACCATCGCCGATGCCATCGACTTCTTCCACATGGATGCACTGTCCGCCGCCGTGCCCCGCAAGGTCCAGCTCGACCTCCAGGTCACTCTCATGGCCAGCACCCTCTACCGCATCCTCGCCAGGCGGCTCGGAAACGGAACGGAAAACGCACGCTCGAACCCTCTTCCGAAAGGTCGTCATCGCCAGCGCAACCACCGAGATCAAACACCGCGAAATCGTCGTCTCACTCGGACGACGCGCCAACAACCCCCTGCTGCTCGCCGCCGGGTGTGCTGATCAACAGCAGAGAATCCCATGGCTGGGGGATTGCGTCCTGCGAATCCGGCTCTTCTGAACGCGCCCATGGCCCACGATCTCCAGCCGTTGGGCATTGAGGTCAGCAAGAGTTCCGCTCACGCTTGTCCCGCATGGAGGAAAACACCATCACGCCGGCCCAGCGGATGGGCCCTGTCACACGAGTCAGGTCTTCCGGTGGGGCCCTCTTCGCAGGCCGAGCTCGCTGCACATCGAGAGAATGGATCTCTTGACATGGGATTCGTCGGAGGCTCGGCCGCCCGTCGCGGCGATCCGACCGCGAACCGCTAACGTTGCTTCGACGTCCACGCTTTGTGTTGCCGGATCCACGACGACCCCATACTCCGATCGAGCGTATTCGGCGTCGAACTTCTCGTCGAGCACATCCTCCAGGACGAGATCGGGGTCCCGTTCGAGCAGGTCCCCGTATCCCCCCGAACCTTCCTTGACGTAGACCACCGAATCCCCTTGCCGCACCGTCAGCGCCTCGGTCTGCAGTACCGGCAGGACCGTTTCGCCCTCCCGGCCCGGATTGAGAATGATCCATGATGGCGTTCCGCTCTTGCCGCCGTGAAGCCCGTAGGGAAGGTTGAAGCGCCGGTCGCTTCGGCTGGTGAAGACGGCTTCTCCAGCCAGTAGCCCCCATTCAACCATCAGCGAGAGCCCGCCCCGGTTGCGGCCGGGCCCGCCGCTCTCGGGCAGGAAACCGTAGCGCCGCACCTCGATCGGACCATTGTTCTCGACGAGTTCCACGGGCTGGTTCGACTGGTTTCCACTGAGCCACGACAGCCCGTCAATGCCGTCATTCCTGTTCCTACCGCCCCAGCTTCCCCACATCCCGACCCGGCAAACGAAGGGTCTTCCCTCGTGGGTGCCGCCAAATCCGAAAGACCCCGGTTCGCTTCCGCCCGCCGCCAGACAGGAACCCGGCACCGCCTTCTCCAAGGCGCCGAACAGGACCTCCAGCATTCGCCCGCCGGTCATGCCGCGCGCATTGGCGGCACCGGGAAGGTCCGGATTGATGATGCTGCCGGGCGGAGCGATGACGTGGATCGGCCGCATGTATCCTTCGGCGCTCGGAATATCGGTGTCGACAAGGCAGCGCAGCGCAATGTAGGTGTGCGAGAATGTCCAGGGAACCGGGGCATTGATCGCCGCCGCGACTTGCGGCGATGTTCTCGTCCAGTCCGCAGTCAATTCATCGCCGTGGACCGTCAGCCTGACCTGGAACCGGATCCGCTCCGGGTCCTCTCCGAAACCGTCGATGTAATCGACATTCTCGTAGACTCCGTCCGGGATGCTCTGGATAACGTCCCGCATGGCCCGTTCCGTAAGGCTCAACATCTCGCCGGTGTAGAGCCGCATGGTCTCTGCGCCGTATTTCTCCAGCAGCTCGAGAAACTGCTTCTCCGCGATCCAGCAGGCGCTCACCTGCGAGTGCAAGTCGCCGGATATCTCGTGCGGAAGACGCACATTCTTCTCGATGAATTTGAACACGGTCGAGACCGGTTCGCCTCGGTCATACAGCCGAACCAGCGGAATCCTCAGCCCTTCCTGGTAGATCTCGGTCGCAAAAACGGCGTTGCTGCCCGGCGTGATGCCGCCAACATCGTTGTGATGGCACAGCGTCGTGACATAGCCCTCCACGGCGCCGTCGAAGAACACCGGCTTGACGACATAGATGTCCGGAAGATGCATGCCCCCGCCGCCATAGGGATCGTTGGTGACAAATACATCCCCCGGGTTCATCTCGGTTCCGTATTCATCGATCAGCGCGCGCATGAAGTGCGGAAACGATCCCATGTGTCCGGGCGTCAACCTCGCCTGTGAAACCATCAGACCGTCGTGGTTCATCACAGCGGTCGAGAAGTCCAGCGCTTCACGGATGATTGGCGAGTGGGCGCTGCGCATGATGACCACAGCCATTTCGTCGGCGATCGAATCGAGCGCGTTGCGAAGGACCTCGAAGCGAACCGGATCGATCTCTGGATTCATGCCGCTCGCCGAGCCTCCATCAGAATGTTCATTTGCCCGTCGAGCCGCGCGGACCAGTTCGGCGGAACGATAACGGTGGAATCGTACTCCTCGACGATGATCGGGCCCGAGACGGGCCGCGCGGACAGGTCCTCGCGCGCTAGAACCGGCGTGCTCCGGAATCCGTGCTCCGCACCGAAATACGCTTCCCGTTCCCTGGGAACACCGTCGCCGGACCCGTCATTCACGATCCTGGCCGGCGGCGTCATGCCGAGACCGGCCGATGCGACCGAGGCGATCACGCGCAGGCTTACCAGATTCACCTGTCCGTCGGCCGCCCGATGCCCGTATGCGCGCTCATGGTGCCGCTCGAAGGCCTCGGCAATCTCGGCAACCGGACGGCCCGGCTCGACAGGCACCTTGAGCTCGAACGCCTGCCCGACATACTGCAGGTCGGCCTGCCTTCTCAGTTCGATCTCGTCTCTCGTGTAGCCGTCCGCAGCAAGTTCGCTCAGCGCTCTGGATTCGATGCTTTCGAACGCCGTCTCCAGTTCCGCGCCGGAGACTCCGGCAGCCGGCCGCAGGAATGTCTGAACGTAGTCATACTCGATGTTTGCATGAAGCAGGCCAAAGGCGCTGAACAGGCCCGGGGTGGTCGGGACGATCACCTTTTCGATCCCCAGTTGCCCCGCCAGCTCGGCAGCGAGAACCGGACCCGTGCCGCCAAATGCGAACAGCTCCGAATCGCGCGGATCCCGACCGCGATTGGTTGAAACCGAGCGGACCGCCGCCATCATTCCTACTGCCGCGACTTCGACGATACCGTGCGCCGCCTCCGCAAGACTCTTGCGCAACGGCCCCGATACCTGACTCTCCAGCGCACGCCGAGCCTTCTCCTGGTCGAGCAGCATCTCGCCGCCAACGAGGTATTCCGGGTTGAGGTAGCCGAGGATCACCAGGGCATCGGTGAGTGTCGTCTGCTCGCCGCCGATGCCGTAGCAGACAGGTCCGGGCACGGCGCCGGCACTTCTGGGGCCCACGAGCAACCGGCCATACCGGTCGACCGAGACCAGGCTTCCGCCACCTGCCCCGACTTCGGAGATGTCTATGGCTGGAATCTTGAGCGCGTGCCCCCGCCCCATCGTCCACTTGCTGGCGAAATTCTCGCCACCGCATACTTCCATCTCGGACGACTTGACGACCTGGCCATCCTCGACAATCGACGCCTTCGCCGTCGTGCCGCCCAGATCGAGGCTGATGATGTTTCGGAATCCGGAGCGCGTCGCCACGCGCGCCGCGCCGATGACACCGGCCGCAGGCCCCGACTCCACAATCGTCGCTGGCTTCTGCAACACCGCCCGCGAGGACATGATTCCGCCACTGGACTGCATGACCTGGACCGGAGCATGGATTCCGTTCTGCCGCAGGCTCTCGATCAGCGACTTCATGTATGCGGCGACCACCGGGCCGAGATAGGCATTGATCACCGTCGTGCTCGTCCGCTCATATTCGCGGATCTCGGGCAGCACATCGGCAGAACAGGTTACGAACACCCGGTCGCCGAGAATTGATCGGGCAATGTCGGCGACGCGCCGCTCATGCGCGGGATTGACGTAGGAGTGCAGGAAGCAGATCGCCAGCGCCTCGACGTTCAAGGCCTGAACGCGCTCGATCGCCGCGCGGGCGGACTCCTCGTCGAGGGGGACTCGGACTTCTCCGCGCGGCCCGATTCGTTCGACAACCTCGAATCGAAACTGCCGGCGGACCAGGGGCTTGATCTTGACCGTGTTGATGTTGAACAAGCGGGCGTAGCGGGTTCGGGCAATCTCCAGCACGTCCCGAAACCCGGCAGTCGTTATCAGCGCGGTCCTGGCGCCCCGGCCCTCCAGAATGGCGTTGGTGGCAACGGTTGTGCCGTGGACGACATTGTCGATGTCGGAGAACGCGATCCCCGCATCGGCGACGAGCCGCTTGATCCCCTCGATGATCGCGATGCTGTAGTCGTCCGGTGTGGAGGAAAGCTTGGCGGTGCGCACGGATCCGTCCGCACCCAACAACACGACGTCGGTGAACGTGCCCCCGATATCGGCTCCGACCCGGTATCCTCCCTTCGCCATTCGATTACTCTGATTTCCGCGCTGGCAGCCCGGAAGCCACGTTCCCGATCCGGGACAGGCCCTCTTCCAGTTCGGAGATTGGCGCGTTGAAGTTCAGGCGGAGACAGTGCTCTCCATTCGGCCCGAACGCCGACCCCGGCGTCGAGGACACGCCACCGGCCTCCAGCATGCGGCGGGACAGAGCGACCGACGACATTCCGAAAGCGCTGAAATCGGGGAACACGAAATACGCCCCTTCCGGCTCTGCGCATCGAACGCCCTCGATGGCGTTCAATCCCCGAACCATGGCATCGCGCCGCTCCTGATAGCGGCGCAGCATTTCCGGGATCGGAACATCCCCCTCTCCCAAACCGTCCTCGAGCGCTGCTGCCACGCCGGCCTGGGCGAAGGTCGCCGGGCAGGTGACCAGCGACGCATGCGTTGCCGCGATCCTTCCGAGGACACACGGCTCCGCGGCAATCCAGCCAACCCGCCACCCATGCATATGGAATGTCTTGCTTGCTGAGTGGACGGTGATGATTCTTGTTGAGTCGTCGACGATCGATGCCAGGCTCTGATGCACCCGCCCGTCATAGGTGAATTGTTCGTAGGCTTCGTCCACGAGGACGTGGAAATCGAACGTAGCGGCAGCTTCCGCGACCGCCTCGAGTTCCTGCCGGGTACAGATTCGGCCGGTCGGATTGTCCGGATTGCACAGGAACAGGAGCCGGGTCCGCTCGGACACGGACTCCCGCAAGCGATCCAGATCCATCCGGAATCCGCACTCCGCGCGCTGTGGCACCCGGACGCAGGTTCCTCCGGCGATCGCAATCTTTGGCAAGAAGGCGTGAAAGCAGGGATCCTCCACCAACACCTCGTCTCCCGGACCGATCAGCGTCAGCAGGGTCGAGGACAATGCCCCCATGGCCCCCGACGTCACCAGGATTTCGGTATCGGGATCGGCATTGATCCCGTTTTCGCGTTCCAGCTTCCGGGCGATCGCATGGCGCAGCGCGGGCCAACCGCGGGTATCGGCATAGAAGCAGCTCTCCCGGGAGCGGAGCATCCGGTCGGCGGCTTCCTTTGCCCGGGTCGGCGCATCGGGCCGGGTCATGAAATCGATGACGCTCCGTCCTTCGCCACGAAGCTGTCGCACCCGCTGGACGATCTCCATTCCGGTCGGAATTTCCGGGTGGCCCTTCTCTGCGGCGCGCAGCCGCCGATTCATGTCTGCTGCCTCCGCCCGCGCAGCGCCAAGGGCCGCATGCGACCGCGGAAAAAGGTGACAGTCATCTCGGGAATGCGATATCGGGAAGCCAGAGGATGAATTCCGGATAGGCAATCATGAAGACGATGAAGGCGAACAACGCGGGCAGATAGATTGCAGCGCCCATGAAGACATCGGTCATGGGACCGCCATCCGTGCGAACCCCGTGGGAAACGAACAGCGTCGCGCCGACCGGTGGGGTGATCATCGCGATCTCCACCAGCACCATCACCAGAATCCCGAACCAAACAGGGTCCCAGCCCTGCGATACGACGATTGGAAACACGATCGGCACCGTCATGACGGTCATCGCGAGACTTTCCATGAAACAGCCGAGCAGGAAGTAGAACAGGCAGACGATGATAATCAGGCCCGTCGGCGACAGCCCCGACTGGGTCACGATCGACACCAGCTCCCGCGTCAATCCAGTCGCCGACAGGACAAAGTTGAGCGAGAACGCGCCGATCAGCAGCAGGAGAATCATTCCGGTCAGCTGGATCGTATTGTCCATGATCGCAACCATGACCGGCCAGTTCAGCCGGCGCTTGATCACGGCAAATGCAAGCGCCGTGACCACGCCCAGCGCTGCCGACTCGGTCGGTGTCGCGAAGCCGGTGTAAATGGTGCCGATGACAACCGCAAAGATCGTGATCGGCGGAATCAGTCCGGGCAGCCCGGCAATGCGTTGCCGCCAGGTCGAGTGCATTCGATCCCCGCCCCAGCGCGAAACGAGGAGGCAGGCGATGAGAGTCGTAAGGATGAACGCCGCCGCAATGACCATCCCGGGGATAATTCCGGCGATGTAGAGCCTGGGAACGGAAGTGTCCGTCAGAAAGCCGAACATGATCATCTGACCCGAGGGCGGAATCAGGATGCCCAGGGTTCCGCCGGCAGAGATCGAACCCAGGAACAATCGCTTGTTGTATCGTCGGCGTTCCATCTCTGGCAACGCCATCTGTCCGATGACCGCCGCGGTTGCAGCGCTGGAACCCGATGTGGCCGCAAACATCGCGCTCGCCCCGATGTTGGTATGCATCAATCCCCCAGGCAGCCAGCTGAGCCAGTGGGAGAGAGCCTGGTACATGGGTGAGGCCATCCCGGTCTGGACCATGATCGCCCCGAGCAGCATGAACAGGGGAATGGTAAAGAGCAGAATCTTGGTGGAAATACCCCAGGTTATCTCGCCTACGGCCAGATACAGCGGCATATCCGAGAACAGGAAATCCAGGATCATTCCCAACCCGCCGAGCGCCGCGGCGATCGGAACGCCGAGGCCGAGCAGGGCAAGCAGAATCAGGAGAGCAGCCGGTGCCATGATGAATTGCTCAACCCGCGCCGGCGCCGCGTTCCCATGACGTGCGGATCCGCATCACTCCTGGTTCTCCTCGGGATCGAGGGAGGCGGAGCGCATGCCGACCAGTCTGGTCACGGTGCGGAAATCGCCCTGCAGGAAGGCGATAAGCGACCGCACGAGCAAGAGGAGGATGATCGTCGAGAAGCACAGGAAGCCGAACACCCAGAGCGACTGGGGATAGATCAGCGGAATCTCGATGATCGTGTTCGCCCGGCTTCCGTATCTCCAGGAATCGAGAAATACGCGGATCGCAAGAGCGGTAAGCGGAAAGATGAAAAACGCCAGCGCCACAACGGCCACGATGTCCATGGCGGAACGAGCGGCGCGCCACTTCTTCAACACGACGAGCGCGCTATCGACGCGAATATGTCGCTTGTGGAAAAGGGCGTGCGTCAGCGCAAGCGAGCCGGTCACCGCCAGCGTGTAGCCGGCAAACTCGTCCGCGCCCTTGAGGGTCCAGCTGAAGAACGCCCGCCCGGTGATATCGATCGCAATGACGAACGCCATCACGAGGATCATGATTCCGCTGACGACCGATGCGACACGGGACACGCGAAAGCCGTGCTTCAGCAGATTGTCCAGGAAGTTGTTGTAACGGGTCATGGTTGGGGAATCCGGATCGGGCGGGAGCCTTGCCAGTGGCAGAGTCCCGCCCGACTTGAAGCTGATACGTCGGAGATGCTAGTTCCCGAGCGGAAGGGTCACGCCAAGCGCCATGCCAGCGGTTTCGTTCCACTCCATTGCCGCATCGGTACCAACCTGCTCGACCCACATGGGAGCAATTATCTTGGCCCACTCGTTCAGGAGGGCGATGTCCTCCTCCCCAACCGGAACGTGGGTCATGCCGGATTTCACACCGTATTTGCATTCGCCTTCGCCGGTGTTGCAGTTGATGCCATCCTGGGTCTCTTCGCCGGAAATCTGCCATCGGATTTCTGCGTGCTTGGCCATTTCCTCAAGGAGGAATTCCTGGACCGCCGGATCAAGCCGATCCCATGCCTGCACGGAAACGCCCGAGAACCAGAAGCCCCAGTACAGCTTCATCGGGAACAGATAGTTGAAGACCTCCGGCCACTTTGCCGTGTTGCCCGACAGCGTTCCGGTTATTCCGCAATCGATCAATCCGGTTTGCGCCGATGGAATCACGTCCGTCCAGGGTATGCTGACCGGCGTGCCGCCGGCCAATTCAACAAACGCGGCGACCGCGCCCTGACCGGCCCGTACTTTCCGGCCCTTCAGGAAGTCCGTCAGTCCTGTTCCGGGCTCCTTGCAGTACATGGTCTGCGCGGGGTTCGGCCACACCATCAGGATCTTGATCCCGAACTTTTCCTCCGAAATCCGCGAGAGGACGGGAAGGTAGGCATCTGCCATCTTCCGGGCATCCGCGTGAGTGGGCGCCATTCCGAACATGTCGATACCGCGGAAGATCGGGTCTTCCGAGGAGATCGGATTGAAATTGCCGTCGAAGAACTCCAGAACCCCGAGCTTCGCGAGGCGCAGCTGCTCGTCGCCCTTCAATCCGAGCTCGAAAATGCTGATATAGGATGTCGAAATCTTGCCGCCCGACGCCGCCGGAATGTCCTCGAGCCACCATTTCTGTTCGATCCGGCCCATGTTCAGATTGGTTCCGGCACCGGCGAGCTTGAGATGCACTTCCGGCAATTCCTGCGTCAGAGCGGGACCGCCGCCCACCAGCAATCCGCCGACGACGCCCAATACTGCCATACGCTTGATGGTCTTCATGTTCATTTCCTCCCTGGTCGTTGAAAACATTGCCGCACAGCATGCATTGACCGCCGCGCACGGACAGGTCCCGTGCAAACGGTCAGCATCGAACTATCAATGCCTGGGAGCATGAAACGACAAACATGCAGGACGTTGCGGCTAGCTGCCGCACTCCGGTGCGCGCATTGTGGACCGTGGCGTCACCGTCAGACAATTCATCGAGCAAAAATATCCATCCTGCTTTTCTCCAAAGCATCCGTACATGGTGAGACAGCCATGGTCAAGCGAGGGTTCAACCCCCGGCCGGGCGATTTCATACTCTCGTCGTCGGATCCGGGTGCGCCCTGGAAGGCGTTGAGCGGAGCCTTTCCGGTTTGTCGCCGGCCTGTCCTGGTTGGATCGGAGAGGGCGTTTGACGGGGTTGCCGACGCACCGTCGCGGGGTCGGGAAGGGACTGGCTGGCGCTCGCTGGCTTGCGGAAACGGGCTGTGCCGGGAAGCGGCTTTCCGGGTTGGGGGCCAGTCTGTTGCGGGCGTTTGGCGAGCACGTGCTTCAAGGCATCGTCGCGGTGGCACTCGAAGTGGCCGGTTGCGGAGGGGCGCGGTCTAGGCCGGCGGTGAGGATGATTGCGAGGGGGAGGTCGCTGAAGGCGGTATGGTTTGCCTTGCCGCTGGCCGGTGCGCAACATCCAGGCGTCCTCCCGAAAGGTGGTATCGCGCCGGCGAAAGCGTCTTCCTGGCGCGAGAATGCGGATGGGAGCGCTGACAGGATTCGGAAACGGGCTTCAGCCCGGGCGGGGTGGGCCCAGGGCTGTGTAGGCGAGATGGCCGAGCCAGACCGCGAGAAGGCAAAGCACGACCGACAGGGCGATGTTGCCGAGAGCTTCCGGCCATTGGCCGTTCCGCAGGAGATCCAGCGTCTGCAGGCTGAACGCCGAAAAGGTCGTGTAGCCTCCGCAAACGCCGACCATGAGGAAGGCGCGCGCTTCCGGTCCCGGCAGCCAGGATCGTCCGGGAAAGGGATCAATCGACGCCAGGAATCCGATTACGAATGAGCCTGCCACGTTCACGGCAATCGTGCCCCAGGGAAATGCGTCCCCGAACGCACTGGAAACCACGTTGTTGCACCAGTAGCGCCCTGCGCCGCCAATGGCGCTGCCGAGAGCAATCCAGAGATAGATCATGCGAGACCGCGATTCCTGCCGATGATGCCTGCCGGCCTTGCCCTGCGCGGGGTTGCGCCGTCCTGCCTCCTCTCCATGGGTCCGAGAGCCTCCGGCGTTGGCGATGCATGAGCATCATACTCGCCTGCACACGGTATCTGATCCCGGCTCACAGGTGCACCAAACGAGGAGGGACCCGTTTCATCCCTCTTCCAGATGGCGGGATTCTTGCGACCAGGGGGCCATCGATCGTTCTGCCCGGTTTCAATGCTCTGCGGATTCTCCGGGGGCACCGGCATCCCATTGCGAGTCGGTGCGTGTGCGCATCTAGTGCCCGATTGCCCAGGGCCGGCCATGGGAGTGATGCAGCCCGCCGCAATGGCTGTGGCTGTGGCCGTGGCCGTGGTGATGGCCATGCCCATGACCGCGCGCCTTGCCGGGCAGCGGGCCGGTTGCGACCTGCGGCTCATGTGCGCTCTTCTCGCTCCGTTGATGGGCGACTCGGTTGTTTGGGGCCCTATTGGCAACAAACGGCGTGCAAACGATTCGATCTGCCGGTTCGCCGCAAATTGGGCACGGCATTGCTTCCGACGCGCGGCTCATGGGCTGAAGATCGGAAAAGGATCCGCACTGGCCGCAGTCGTAGTCATACAAGGGCATTGGATTACTCCCTCATGTCAGATTGCTCAGCGGATAGTGTGCCGCCCGATGGTGGTTCGGACGGCACTTCGAGATCAGGCGATGAAGCCTTCAAGCAGAAGGTAGCCCGGCAGCCAGCCGGTCAAAACGCCCTGTAGGGATGTCACGGCACCCGTTACCTTGGCGGTGGGCTTTCCCATTACCAGGAGCAGGAAGTACATGAACCACAATGGCCCATGCGGCCCAGCATGTTCCGAACCGGTACCCCCAGAGAGTCGTTGCCTCGCTCCGGGTGATCAGGGCGACCGGGACAACGGTGATCGCGACGATCAGGCTGTACCAGCCAAGGCCCCGCCCGTCGACGTCGTGTAACCGGTTGTACGCAATCCACAGATAGGTAAAGGTGAAGAGCAGTGTGAGCGCCGCGGCCTTGACGGAGGCTGCATCCGCGCCAGGCCCAAAGGCCAGATACGCCGCGACCGACCCCGTGACGGCGCCGGAAAAGATGTTGATGATCGCGATCTCGCGATCCCCGATGCGGCCCATGAGCCAAATTCCGTTCAGGAACAGCACGGACCCAACGTATAGCAGTGAAAGTCCCACATGTTCCAGCCCGAGTTTACCGAGTTCAGATCGGATTGAAGGCGTGGCACTCGGTAGGCATCGGCGGTTTGTTGTCGTATCGTTTTGCAGTGAATGAGTTTTTTTTTCGAGCGTCCGAAGAGCCGCCGTGCCGCGTGCAGGGACGAGCGGATGTATGACCTAAGCGGTTCGGAATCGCTCGAGGCTCAGGCTGTCATAGAGGGCCGTTTCCGATTCTTACACTTTTGACAGGGTGATTTCGATCGCGGGGGTCTTGCGCTTGCGAAGGGTGGTTTGCAGGATGCCGACCTCTCGAATGTTGGCGAGGGTGTCGAGCAGTCTCGTGCCGGAGAGGTCGAAGCCGCTGCGGCTGCGCGGCCGACCGGGCCGCGTCGGAAGCAGGACCGTCGCGTTTTGAATGGGATCTTCTTTGTGCTGCGCAGCGGAATTCCGTGGCGCGATCTGCCGGAGCGGTAGGGTCCGTACACGACCGGTTTCGACCGCTACAACCGCTGGGGCAAGGATGGCACATGGCAGCGGATTCTGGAGCGTCTGCAACGGGTTATTGACAACGATGACGATCCGGACGGTGGCAACGGAGATCGGCTGCGGATGCGGATGATTGATTCCTCCACGGTTCGTGCCCGTCGCCACGCTGCCGGCTCGCGCAGGGACGGCACGGACGGGAGATGGGCCGGAGCCGGGGCGGGTTGACGACCAAGATCCACGCGCTGATCGATGGCAGGGGTGGACCGCGAGGCCTGCATCTGCAGCCAGGGCATGCCGCCGATTGCGCCGAAGCCGCCGCTTTGCTGGGTCGCCTTGGCAGCGGGATGAGGCTGGTGGGCGACAAGGCCTATGACACCAACGAAATTCTCGGTTTCGTCGCCGAAGCCGGACGCATCAACGTAATTCCTTCACGATCCTACCGAAAGGAACCCCGACCCATCGACAGCGCTGCCTATGCGACCCGAAGCCTCATCGAGCGCTTCTTCGGAAGAATCAAAGAGTTCCGCCGTGTCGCAACGCGCTATGACAAGCGGGCACGCAACTTCCTGGCCGCCGTGATGCTCGCTGCGACACAATACTTGCTGCGAGAATTCGCTCGCAACGAGATTGCGTCCACAGCATAGTTCGTGTAGAAGTTCGAATCGACGAAATAAATGGGAGGAAACGCAAATGATTTTTGCGAATACTATCAGAATTACACTATTGGGTGCCTTTTCGGCAAGTGCGCTGGCATTCGGATTTCTTGCTGGCCCGGCTGCTTCACAGGATCGATCGATAAAAGTCTGGTTCGGGCGTGAGAATTTCATTCCTGAAGATCAGTTTGCGACATTCCATGCCGAAAATCCCGATATCGCCGTTGAGTTCGAGGTGATTCGCCTCGAAGACGTGAATACGCAGCTTGTCCTTGCAATGCGGTCGGGCAATGCGCCTGACATCGTGCAGATTCGTGACCGCGATGTCGGACAGCTCGCCATCAACAATGTGGTAAAGGACTTCACTGGCTGGATTGAAGAGTTCAAGAACCGCTTCCCGGTGACCTACGAACAACTTTCTCCGCTGGCTTGGGAAGGCGCCTCGGACCCTGACGGCAAAATCTACGGAGCGGCCGTGTATTCCACGTCGATCTATCTCGCCTACCGAACTGACTGGCTTGAGGAAGTGGGAATGCAAGCGCCCCTGGAAACAACGGACCGGGTATTGGAGGCTGCACGGAAAATAACTGAAAGTGGTGATGGCCGAAAGGGTTTCAGCCTGCTTGGATGCTGCAACGCTCCGACATGGGAATTGCCGCTTTTCCTCTCTATGGGCGGCGTGATCATCGATGGGGTTCCCCAGATCGACAACGAAGTCGGTGTTGAGTGGATAACGTTCTATCAGACACTGATGAACGACGGCAGTGCCCATCCGGATACGCCATCGTGGGATTCCGGGCAAATGCGCGCAGCCTTCATCGGTGAGAGAGCCGGCATGAT
The DNA here is from genome assembly GCA_965222665.1 of Rhodobacterales bacterium. Taxonomy (GTDB): domain Bacteria; phylum Pseudomonadota; class Alphaproteobacteria; order Rhodobacterales; family CAZPXZ01; genus CAZPXZ01. Next base: position 1,607,165 of record CBDCUM010000011.1, on the reverse strand, counting down.
GTATGAAGGCGAGCACATCTATGTCCCGGTCCACGAGCAGCTGCCGTATGAGGAAGGAAAGTGGGCGTTCGAAAAGCTTCCGACGCGTTCCGGCCAGACAGGGCCGCATGTCCAAGCCGGATATGCCTTTCCCTTCATCGTGACTACGGGCAACAAGGATGAAGAGGCAGCCATGTTGGCGCTGGAGTATCTGGCACGGCTGGATTTCGCCAAACAGGTTTCGATCCGTTATCAGCCAACAACGAATTCCGCCGTTGCGGAAGATGCGGAATACCAGGCAGCCAAACCCTGGGCGGTCGACGTCGCGCCAATTGCCGCCAACATGGTTACGATACCAACCCATCCGACTCGTGCGATACAGGTTTATGACGTTCTCAAGGAACTTCGTGACCGGATGGTTGCAGATCCGGGTGCTGACCCTGCAGCCCTGGCTTCGGAATATCAGAAAGCGCTGAATAGTGCGGCGGGCCTCTGATCAGGCCGAGAACTCACCGAACCGGATGTGATCTTCTCTCACGAATTGAGAGGGTCACATCCTTTCGTTGAATGGTAAAACGGCATCGACAGAAGGAGTGCGACGCTTCAAGACCCGGACATCATGACGGTTGGCGAACGAGTTTCGGAATTCGTCAAGAATCTGATGCCGTATGTTTTCGTAATTCCGGGTCTTGCTTTTGTCCTGGGTATTCTCGGTTATGCGGTCGCTGGCGGTGTTGACTTGTTCTTGCACGAAACCGACATGTTCCTCAAGAAAACCTCATGCCGGGTCTTGTGTCTCCGCACCCCCGATGCATGAAAATGTGGGTATTCCCACGGCAAGAACAGCAATTCCCACTAGACGTGAGAGTACCCGTATTTGCTGGAGTTTTGGGGGTTGATGTCAGCGGTCTAGCGCAGACTTTTCGGTCAATTCGGGCAGCATTGAGGTCGGCTGGGGGGCGTCGAGCCGGGACCGATCGGGAACAGGCCTTCGTTGCAGCGTTGTGGTGGACGCAGTCTTTCCGTCCGGATATTCTCGCGGAAAAATACTTGAGCAGCATGAGGCAAGTACCATGGCGGGGAAGCGGCCGTCGTTTCGCAAATAGATCATGCGAGACCGCGATTCCTGCCGATGATGCCTGTCGGCCTTGCCCTGCGTGAGGTTGCGCCGTCCTGCGTCCTCTCTATGGGTCCGAGAGCCTCCGGCGTTGGCGATGCATGAGCATCATACTCGCCGGCACACGGTATCTGATCCCGGCTCACAGGTGCACCAAACGAGGAGGGACCCGTTTCATCCCTTTTCCAGCTGGCAGGATTCTTGCGACCAGGGGCCATCAACCCGGCCCGTCGCCGTCCATGCCGGTTTCTTTTCTCTGCGGATTTTCCGGGGGCACCGGCAACCCACTGCGAGTCGGTGCGTGTGAGAATCTAGTGCCCGATTGCCCAGGGCCGGCCATGGGAGTGCTGCAGCCCGCCGCCATGGCTGTGGCCGTGGTGATGGCCATGCCCGTGACCGCGCGCCTTGCCGGGCAGCGAGCCGGTTGCGACCTGCGGCTCATGCGCACTCTTCTCGTTCCGTTGATGGGCGACTCGGTTGTTTGGGTCCATATTGGCGACAAATGGCGTGCAAACAATTCGATCTGCCGGTTCGCCGCAAATTGGGCACGGCATTGCTTCCGACGCGCGGCTCATGGGCTGAAGATCGGAAAAGGATCCGCACTGGCCGCAGTCGTAGTCATACAAGGGCATTGGGTCACTCCCTCACGTCAAATTGCTCAGCGGATAGGGTGCCGCCCGATGGTGGTTCGGACGGCACCCCGAGATCAGGCGATGAAACCTTCAAGCAGAAGGTAGCCCGGCAGCCAGCCGGTCAATACGCCCTGTATGGATGTCACGGCTCCCGTTACCTTGGCGATGGGCTTTCCCATTGCCAGGAGCAGGAAGTACATGAACCACAATACGGCCCATGCGGCCCAGCATGCTCCAAACCAGTACCCCCAGAGAGTCGTTGCCTCGCTCCAGGTTATCAGGGCGACCGGGACAACGGTGATCGCGACGAACAGGCTGTACCAGCCAAGGCCCCGCCCGTCGACGTCGTGGAACCGGTTGTACGCAACCCACAGATAGGTAAACGTGAAGAGCAGTGTGAGCGCCGCGGCTTTGATGGAGGCTGCATCCGCGCCTGGCCCAAAGGCCAGATACGCCGCGACCGACCCCGTGACGGCGCCGGAAAAGATGTTGATGATCGCGATCTCGCGATCCCCGATGCGGCCCATGAGCCAAATTCCGTTCAGGAACAGCACGGACCCAACGTATAGCAGTGAAAATCCCAACAACATGATCTAGACCCTCCTGAATGCGTGTCCTGCCGTCAGGTCGCGCCGGAGGCGGGCGTTCGTGGAGGCTTCGATGCGTCGTTCGAACGCTCGCCCGGGCGCATCCGCGGACGGCAATTCAGAAGCGGCGGCGGACCGAGTACCGTTCCGCCGCCGCCATGCATCGCTCAGCCGCAGGACGCCGCATCCGCGCCGCTGACCTGGATGGAGGGTCCGGAAGCATTTGGCCGGATGTCGAAATCGAAGATTTCGGTCGGGATGGCGACCGTGCAACATGCATTCGGAATGTCGACAATGCCGCTGACCCTGCCCTCGACGGGCGCAGTGCCCAGAATCATGTAGGCCTGCTCGCCCGTGTAGCCGAATTTCTTGAGATACTCGACCGCATTCAGGCAGGCGCGCCGGTAGGCGACCGTCGCATCCAGATATTTCTGGGAACCGTCATGCTCGTCGACGCAAACGCCTTCGAAGATCAGATACTCGGAGTAGTGGGGTTCGACGGGGCTGGGCTTGAATATCGGATTGGTAATGCCGTATTTCTCGACGCCACCCTTGATGATGTTGACACCGATGTCGATCCAGCCAGCCATTTCGATCGCGCCGCAGAACGTAATCTCGCCGTCTCCCTGCGACCAGTGGATGTCACCCATCGACAATCCGCCGCCCGGCACGTAGACCGGGAAGTAGCAGGTGGATCCCCGTGACAGGTTCTTGATGTCGCAGTTCCCGCCGTGCTCGCGTCCCGGAACGGTTCGCGCTCCTTCCAGGCCCGCCGCTCTCGCGGCATCGCCGGTCAACTGCCCCATCAGCGCGGTCGTGGTTCCCGCCATGCCGTCGGGCAATGTGCAGAGTGGCGGCACGCGGTCCGGATCCGTATTGAAGAGGGCCGACTCGCGGTCGTTCCACCGCTTCAGGAGCGCTGCGTCCGGCAGCGTTCCGATCAGTCCGGGATGGACCATGCCGGGGAAGCGCACGCCGGGAATGTGGCGGGAACTGGTGTAGATCCCGTGGAAGTCCCAGCAAGCCTTCCGTGCCTCCGGGAAGTGCTTGTCCAGGAATCCGCCGCCATTCTCCTGGGCGAAGATACCGGTGAATCCCCACTGCGAGTCCTCAAGCCAGCCAATGTCGTTGATGTCGACGACCAGCAGATCGCCGGGTTCCGCGCCCTCGCAGGAAAAAGGGCCGCTCAGATAGTGCACCTTCGAGAGATCAACATCCCGGATATCGTTCGCAGACTCATCATTGTGAATCTGGCCTCCGGTCCAGTCGTAGCACTCGACACGGAACTCGTCGCCCGGCTTGAACGTCTCCACAATCGGGACGTCCGGGTGCCATCGATTGTGAGTTTTGACGTCTTGATCCTCGGGCCACTTGTTCATTTCAGCCCGGAACACGGTCTTCGCCATACTTTGTCCTCCTATTGTGGGACACGCTTCCCAAAAGAACAGGCGTGGTGCCCCGATAAGGAATCAGTATATCCAATGTGTTCTGATGTCAAGTCATAATTATCGATATCCAAACAGAACACGTTTGATATTCGTTTGCCAATCAGAGTTGGGGAGTGCGAAGAGATAATCCGCACAACTGCGGACGTTCGGAAGCGCAGGAGCGGAGCGCGCGAATCATGACCGTGGTTCCGATTGCGGGGCTGCTCGGAATCGCCGCAATGGGCCATTCGCAACCATCCCGGAGCTCCCTCCCGGGCCCGGTCCCTATGTCCACACTTCCCTATGTCCGAAGGGGAGCGCTTGGTCTCGGCGTGCGCGGCGCGATAGGAGCGGTCACGGCATCTGCGTCGGTTCGATTGCAGGAGTCAGGCCCGCAACGGGTCGGGGTGAAGACGAAGGGGATTATATACTTGACTTGACCCGGACTTTGTCGAATCAACCTCACCGTGTTTTTATGTGTTCTGTGGTCGTCGCGGTGCGGCCACAGCCACACGGCCCTTGCGCACAGGACCGAGCGCGATGGAAGAATATACGACCAATCGGAACATTACGGTTCGACTGTATCCGGGCGACATCGGTACGGCTGAACGGTTGCTGGGCATTTGGGACGCGAGCCGGTTTGCATGGAACGAGGTCAAGGAAGCCCGCGAGATTCAGTCCGCACATGCCTGCGGGCGTGAGATCGAATCGCCTGCGTTCTTCACGTTCGGGAGAGCCTTCGAGATCCTGTGGGACAGCAACGACTGGTTGCGGGAACATTCCTATCCCATTGTTCGGTACGCGCTGAAATATCAGGCGGACGCTTGGCAGGCGTTCTTCGCGGGGCACGCCGAATATCCGAAGTGGAAGTCACGCCATGGCACGCCATCGTTTGCGATCCCGGACAAGGTGCGCATCGCGGATGGTCGGTTGGCGGTCCCCAAGGTGGGTTGGTTGCGCATTCGGCGGCGGGGTGGGAACCCGTACGAGGATTGCGAACCAGTCAAGGCCGTCGTCAAGCGCACAGCGGGTCGCTGGTATGCAACCGTTTGCTACAAGGTCGCCGTCGCGCCATCGCAGGATGATGGCAGCGCCATTGGCGTTGATATGAACGTACGGCAGGTGGCGGACAGCGATGGCACCCTGCATCGCATGCCGGACCTGCGCCGCTTGGAAACAAAGCACAAGCGCCACTAGCGTGCGTTGTCTCGCAAGCGGAAGGGGAGTCGGAGACGGCAGCGCGCCAGGTGCAGGCTGCAACGTGCGGCACGCAGGCTGGCCCAGGCGCGCGAGGCATGGCACACCGCACCAGCCGCGCGCTGGCAGACAAGGCGCATACAGTGGTTGTCGAAGCACTACATCCCGAGGCCATGACGCGCAAGGGCAAAGGCGGCAAGCGTGGCTTGAACCGCGAAATTCGCAACACGGGCCGGGGTAGGCTGCGCCAGATGCTCGCCTACAAGGCTGGCCAGATCATCGAAGTCAACCCCGCCCATACTTCGCAGACTCGCAGTGCTTGCGGCGTGATCGACGCAGACTCGCGCCGCTCGCAAGCGAGCTTCGTGTGCGTGGCATGCAACAACAAACAGAACGCGGACCTGAATGCGGCCCGCAACATGCTGGCGTCGGCGACTGGCGCTACTGCACGGGGAGGGGCGTTTGGACTGCCAACCTCTACGACCCGTGAAATGGATGCAGAACTGGCTCATGTCAAGTTATGTATATAAGTCCCAAGACGAAAGTTCGGATACCTCGACAACGAGTGTGGGTCAGTCGGGATGAAGGAGACGATCCGCAGCCGCGAGGCCTGCCTGTGTTCCAACGTCGATCCAATGCTGTGCGCTTCCCGCCACGCCACGGATTCGATCCGCCGCGATCAGCCGGTCCCACCACGGATTGAAGGACCAGGCGCCCGCTTGTGTGGCGGCAAGCGCTTCGCTGCGGACGATATGCGCACCCGCATACACAACAACACCAGGCCTCCGCTTCGCACGCCGGATGGCGCCGTTCGCGCCAAGGAGGAAATCACCTCCACCGTTGTGGGCGGTGCATTGCTCGAGGGGCAGGAGAAGCAGCAGCACGTCGCAAGTGTCCCCGGCGCGGGACCACGCTTCGAGAAGGGGTGCGAGCGGGTTTGCTGCCATCCAGACGGCATCGGAATTGAGCACGAGGAATGAGTTGCCGCCGATCAGCGGCAAGGCGTTTCGCGCACCGCCCCCGGTCTCGAGGAGATCGCACTCCAGCGAAATGGAGAGCGGGATGTCCGTACGCCTGGCCAGGTGCGCCCGCATCTGGTCGGCGTGGGTATGCACGTTGACGACAACGCGTTCCGCTCCTGCCTCCTTCGCCCGGTCGATTGCCCGGTCCAGCAGCGTTCGTCCGCCGACCGGGAGCAGGGGCTTCGGTGTCCGCTCGGTGAGAGGGCCCATCCTCGTTCCCAAACCGGCGCCGAGGATCAGTGCTGTCCGGGGCATTCCGCTCATCTCGAGCCGAGCCGTGCGAGCAGTCGGTTGCGCGCATCCCGCGTCGGTTCCGGCGCATGGGCGCGGACCCAGCGCGCCAGGCGCTCGAGCCGGGGATGGGTCAGGTCCCGCATCAGGTGGTTCCAGACCCGGGGCATGAGGTCAAGATAGGCGGGCTTGCCGTCCCTGATGCAGAGTCGGGCGAAGATACCCAGGATCTTGAGGTTTCGTTGTGCTCCAAGCACTGCGCATGCGGCGCGAAATTCCGATCCTTGATCCGGTGTCAAACCGGCCTGCTCCGAGTACCGAGCTTGCATCGCCTCGCGAAGCGCAGAGGACGTATCGCGGCGGGCATCCTCGAGCAGGGAGACGAAGTCATAGGCCGGATGCCCTGCCAGGGCGTCCTGGAAATCGAGAAGGCCGATCCGGCGCCATGCCTCGCTTCCGCCCGCTTCGAGCCAGAGGAGGTTCTCGGCGTGGTAGTCGCGAAGAACGAGCACATCACGGGGGAGGGATACGCTGCTGGCGGACTCGGCGACCAGGTGCAGGTACTCCGCAACCGCATCACTGTCGATCGGCGCATTCGCCGCGGGAAGCCACCACTCGGTAAGGAGCGATGCCTCCGCCAGGAGCGGATCCAAATCGTACGAATCGATCCGATGGTGCGTGCCGGCGAATTGTACCGACGGCGGCGGCGGATTCCGTGCCAGCACCGCGAGAAGATCCACAGCGGCCGCATAGCAGGGGCGCTCCAGTCCGGGCGCTTGCCGGAGGAGCTTCGCAAGGAGATGGTCTCCCAGGTCCTCCAGGAGCAGGATGCCGTACTCGAGTTCGCATTCAAGAACGTGTGGCGCACGGAAGCCGAGCGCGCACAGGTGTTCCGCGAGCGCCGCGAACCGTCCCACGGCTTCGGGCCCGCCCGTCGCATCGTCCATGAGCACGGCTCGGCGCACGGGCGGATCCGCGTCCGATCCGAGTCGGAAATAACGTCGGGGCGAGGCATCTCCGGCCAGGGGCAGCAATGGTTGGCGGCTCCATCCCGCTTTGCGGAGGAACCGGTGCAGTGCCGCCTCCCGTTCCGGCGTCATGCCATCCGGCCCACGAACCGGCGGACCACGCACTCCATGCGGCCAAGGAGCGAGGCGGGGCCCTGCACTGCCAACTCCGCCCGCCGTGCGCGGCATCCGCCGCCGGAGTCGAGGCGGACCCGAACCCATTCCTCGGGAACGTGGATCCCGAGCCTGTCCGGCCATTCCACGAGCGCGAGATCGATCCCGAACACATCCTCGAGACCGAGCTCGACGCAATCCGCCGGGCCTTCCAGCCGGTAGAGATCGAAATGGTGCACGGTCCCGCAAGGCAGTTCGTAGGCCTGCGCCAGCGTGTAGGTGGGGCTTGGAACAACGAGGGCCGGATCCCCGGCGAGCGAACGGAGAATCGCCCTCGCCAGCACGGTCTTTCCCGTGCCGATCGCTCCCTCGAGGAGCACGGCGTCGCCAGGACACAGAGCGCCGGCCAGCAGGCGCCCCAGCCGGACGGTGTCGGACTCGCCCGCCAGGGGCACAGGTGCAAGGCGGCCGGGCGGCACCCCGTCAGCCTCCCGCAAACTCGAGCAGAAGGTCCTTGGCATCGACCTGCTGTCCTGCAGCGACGTGCAACTCCTTGATAACGCCGTCATTATCCGCGTTTAGCGCGGTTTCCATCTTCATCGCTTCGATGGTGAGCAGCATGTCGCCGGCAACAACGCGCTGGCCGTTCGAGACCGCGACGGAAGCAATGACGCCAGGCATGGGGGCGGCGAGATGGGCCGGGTTCGAGGGGTCGGCCCGCACCCGCTTCGGCAGCGTTTCGGCCACGGTCTCGTTCTGGATGCGCACGCTACGCGGTTGCCCGTTGAGTTCGTAGAACACCCGGAGGGATCCCTCGGCATCCGTCTCCCCGATAGCAAGGCAGCGGATCACGAGCGTCATACCTCGCTCCAGTTCGACCGAGATCTCCTGTCCTGGCCGGAGCCCGTAGAAATAGACCGGCGTCGGCAGAACGGAAACCGGCCCGTACGTTCGCCGTCGCCCGGCATAGTCCGTGAACACCTTCGGGTAGAGGATGTAGGAGAGAAGTTCCCTCTCCGAGACCTTCCGGCCGGCCTTCCGCTCTGCCTCGGCCCGCAGTGATCGGAAGTCTGCCGGGGCCATGGCTGCACCCGGCCGCTCGGAAAGGGGCTTGCAGCCGCGTAGGATCTTGTTCGACAGGCCGCTCGGGAACCCGCCGGGCGGTGTTCCCAGTTCGCCCCGGAACAGTCCGATCACGGATTCCGGAAACGCGACCTCGACGTCGGGATCCTCGACCTGCTCCCGGGTCAACCCGCTCGCGACCATGGCGAGCGCGAGATCGCCGACGACCTTCGACGTCGGGGTCACCTTGACGATGTCGCCGAACATCGCATTCACTTCCGCGTAGGCGGCCGCAACCTCGTGCCACCGCTCAAGGAGGCCGAGCGCCTCGGCCTGTGCGCGGAGATTGGTGAACTGCCCTCCCGGCATCTCGTGCAGATAGACCTCCGAGGCCGGCGCTCGCAGATCCGCCTCGTAGGCGGCGTACTGGTCGCGGACACTTTCCCAGTATTCGGAGAACTTGCGCAGAAGGGCAGGATCGAGGCCCGTGGCGCGGGGCCGGCCCTTGAGCGCCTCGACGATGGAGCCGAGGGGTGGTTGCGAAGTGAGGCCGGAGAAGGAATCCATCGCGAGGTCGACGGCATCGACGCCCGCTTCCGCCGCCGCGAGGATGGTGGCGGCGGAAATCCCGCTCGTGTCGTGGGTGTGAAGATGGACCGGCAGCCCGGTTTCCTCGCGCAGCGCCCTGACAAGCTCCGGCGCTGCGGCCGGTTTCAGGAGTCCGGCCATGTCCTTGATACAGAGAATATGCACCCCGGCGCTCTGAAGGCTCCGGGCGATGCCGAGATAGTAGTCGAGGTTGTACTTGCTCCGCGCCGGGTCGTGGAGGTCCCCCGTGTAGCAGATCGCGCCCTCGCAGATGCGCCCGGTCTCGAGCACGGCATCGATCGCGACGCGCATGTTGTCGACCGAGTTGAGCGGATCGAAGATCCGGAACAGGTCGATGCCGGATTTTGCGGACTGGGCAACGAATTCGGTGATGACGTTGTCCGGGTAGTTGGTGTAGCCCACCGCATTGGAGGCCCGGAGGAGCATCTGGAGCAGTTGGTTCGGAATGCGGTTCCTGAGGTTCTCCAGCCTTTCCCAGGGGCACTCGTCCAGAAAACGCATCGCGACATCAAATGTCGCTCCGCCCCAACACTCCAGCGAGAAGAGTTCCAGCAGCCGTGAGTTGTACGCGTCCGCGGCCTGCAGCAGGTCGTAGCTGCGCATGCGGGTTGCGAGAAGCGACTGCGGGGCGTCCCGCATGGTGGTATCCGTGATGAGGAGGCGCTTGCTCTCCCGCATCCACTGCGCGACTGCCTCCGGCCCCTTCCCTTCGAGAACGGTCTTCGCAGGGTTGATTGCGAGGTCCGGCACGGGTTCCGGGGGAACCGGGGTGCGTGCGCGGGCGCGCGGCGTAGGCCGGCCCCGCGCTTCGGGATGGCCGTTCACGGTGACCTGGGCAATGTGGCGCAGCAGCCGGGTCGCCCGGTCCCGCGGGCGGGGGAAATCGAGAAGCTCCGGATGATCGTCGATGAATCGCGTTGTCACCCGGCCGTCCCGGAACGCCTGATGGTCCACGACGCGCTGGAGGAATGCGAGGTTCGTGGCAACGCCCCGGATGCGGAACTCGCGCAGCGCGCGTGCGAGCCTTGAGATCGCCGAATCCCAGGTCGAGCCCCAGGCAGTCACCTTCTCGAGCAGGGAGTCGTAGTGCCGCGTGATCACCGCGCCGGAATACGCCGTGCCGCCGTCGAGGCGGATTCCGAAGCCGGTCGCGCCCCGGTACGCGGTGATTCGGCCGTAATCGGGAATGAAGTGGTCATGCGGATCCTCGGTGGTGATCCGGCACTGGATGGCGTTACCCCGGATGGACAGGTCCTGTTGCGGGGGGCAGGCGTCTGACGGCCCGTCGCCGATGCTTCCGCCCTCCGAGATTCGGATCTGCGCCCGCACGATGTCCACTCCGGTGATCATCTCGGTCACCGTGTGCTCCACCTGGATCCGGGGATTTACCTCGATGAAGTGGAATTGCCCGGTTTCCGGCTCGAACAGGAACTCGACCGTTCCCGCGTTGCAGTAGCCGGATTCCCGCGCTAGGGCGATGGCGTATCCGCAAAGCCGTTCGCGATCCTCCTCACCGAGATAGGGCGCCGGCGCGCATTCGACCAGTTTCTGGTTGCGCCGCTGCACCGAGCAGTCGCGCTCGAACAGGTGAACCACGCGTCCCGCGGAATCCGCGAGGATCTGCACCTCGACATGCCGCGCCCGGAGGACCAGGCGCTCGAGGAATACATCGTCCTTGCCGAACGCCGCCAGGGCCTCCCGGCGAGAGGCACGGAGCGAATCCGCAAACTGCCCGGCATTCTCCACGATGCGCATGCCACGCCCACCGCCGCCCCAGCTGGCCTTCAGCATGGCCGGGAAGCCGACGCGTTCCGCCAGCGCGAGGGCCGCATCGACATCCGCCGGAAGCGGGCCGGTGGCAGGCACGGTGGGTACGCCGGCGCTTTCCGCCACCTGGCGGGCCGATACCTTGTCTCCGAGCAGGCGGAGCGTCTCGGGGGAGGGTCCGATGAAGGTGATCTTGGCGCGCGCGCAAGCTTCCGCGAACTCCGGGGATTCCGAGAGGAAGCCGTAGCCGGGATGCACGGCGTCGGCACGGGTCTCGCGCGCGACCCTGAGGATTTCCTCGATGTCGAGATAGGCGCTTACGGGCCCGCGGTCAACACCGATGCGGTACGATTCGTCGGCCTTGAAGCGATGCAGCGAGAGCTTGTCCTCCTCGGCGAATACCGCCACGCTGGACTTGCCCATTTCGTTCGCCGCGCGGAGCACCCGAATGGCGATTTCCCCGCGGTTGGCGACAAGAACCTTCGAGAATTCGGACAACGGCGCCTCCCAGTGCGTTTGCCTGCCCTGCGCAGCCGGGCTCATCGGCGGAGCCGCCAGTATATCGTGGAGGGGTTCCTCGACATGGGTAGCGGGCGTGCCGGCTACCGCCTGGGGCCGGTGGCGCGGAGTCGAATCACTCCTTGCCGGATTGACACGCAGCGGTCGATTCCACATAGTCGCACAGGTGGTTCCCCCGACGGCTCGGGAAAAGAGCTTGGGGATTAAACGGGAACAAGGGAAGGGTCGACCCATGCAGGGGACCCTGATCCTTGGCTGCCCCCGCAACTGTTAGCGGAAAGTCGGGCTCCTCGGAGCGCCACTGGCTTGTCCGGGAAGGCCGGATGCCCGACGACGACCCGCGAGCCAGGAGACCTGCCACCCCCCGCGGCGCATGGTGCGCATGCGGCAACCCGTTTCGGATTGGTAATCACGGAGGGTGACATGTCCGACCCAATCGTCAGATCCGCCGCTGCGGCGACATCTGCCACGCGGCTTCTGCCATTTGCTGCCCTCGCATTCCTGGGCCTGTTTCTCCTGTACGGCGTGGGTTTCGCACAGCCGGACCTGCTTCACAACATCGCCCACGACGGCCGCCACGCGTTCGCTTTCCCCTGCCACTAGGGGAACTCTCGCATGTTCACGCGTTTGCTGGCCGCGGCGCTGGCTTCTGGTGTATTGGCTGGGGTACTGATTTCCTTCGTGCAGGAATTCACTACAACTCCATTGATCCGGCAGGCGGAGAAGTATGAATCCGCGGCGCGAGCGGACCTCCGTCCGGCGAGGGCCGTGCTCGTCAGGCGGGCGGGGGGCGAAGGACTCATCCGCTTCGTCCAGGGCGGGGAATCGCATGGCGGCGCTGGAGATCGGGGTGGCCACGCACCGGCCTGGGCACCGGAAGACGGGATCGAGAGAACCCTGTTCGCGCTCCTTGTGAACATTGTGGCCGGCGTCGCGTTCGCGGCGCTGCTTGTGACGGCATTCGGGCTGCGCGGTGCGCCGGTCAACGCGCGAAAGGGAGTGGTCTGGGGGCTCGCGGGATTCGCAGTCTTTGCTGCGGCGCCTTCGCTCGGGCTACCTCCGGAGGTTCCTGGCGCCCAGGCTGCGGGGATCGGAGCGCGCCAGGCATGGTGGGCCTTCGCGGCCGCGAGCACCGGGGCGGGACTCTGGCTGCTGGTGTTCCGGGTGCGGATCGCGTTCCATATCGTCGGCGTTGCCCTGCTGGCGTTGCCCCACCTGATCGCCGCGCCGAATCCGGAACTTGTCGGCGGACCGGTTCCACCGGAGCTGGCCGGTCAGTTCGTTGCAGCTTCGCTGGCCACAAGTCTCGTATTCTGGGCGATGCTCGGCTGGTTCGCGGGCAAGTTCTACGAGCGGTTTGTATTCCGGGCGCAGCCTGCTTCGTAATGCTCCGGCACCCGTGGGTCCCGTCCGGGCCGCTGCAATGCTCGCCGCGAGGACTTCCAGGCTGGCCGCCGAATTCCGTCCCGTGCCGGCGGAGTCCCGTTGGGCAACGGGTCAGCCGGCTTCGCGAGCGGCGACCGGGACGTGCAAATGCGATCAGTCAAGGCGCGTGACGCGGGCAACGCCGGCGATGCGGACGGATTCCTCGGAGACCGGCCCGGAATAGTTGAGCGTTCCCGCTCCCGCGAGGCGGCCTGACAGCGTGCCGCCGTCCATGGAAAGGGTTATCCGCGCATTCCCCCGGACATGGACATCCGCGTCCCGGACGATGATGCCACCGAGGTCTACATTGCTCATGCCTGTCGCAGAAAGTCGAAGCGCACCGTAGCGGCCGCTATGCCCCTCGATCGATGTTCTTCCCCGGATATCGATTTCGAGTTGGCGGCCTTCGAAACCGTCCATCGTGATCTCGCCGTATCCCTTGCTTTCCAGAAACTCCAGTTCCGGCATCACGATTCTTGCCGTGACCGGAAAGTCGGGGCCGTCCTGCCAGAGAGGTGGATCGAATTCGAGAGTCAGCCGGTCTCCCTGCAGGTCCAACCAAACAAAATCCGCATAGGCTTCGGGATAGGAGACACCAACCTCCCAGTCATCCCCTCGGATGAGTTCCACCTGCCACTTGCCCACAGCATCAATCTTGCGGAAACCACGGTATTCCAGGCCGGTAGCGATCTCCCGGTCACGAGCCTGTGCCGCCTCGGTGTGGTACTGCGGGACGACGACGGCAAGGGCCGTGATCAGTACCAGTGCGACAATGGAGCCGACCATTGCCAGCAAAGCGGTTTCGCTGGACTTCAGGTTGTGCATCATGTGAATTCCCCCTCAGGCCCACTGGTTTCGACGTGGGAGAATCCGGAAACAATTTCCTCCGGGCCAATGCCGAGGAGTCGCATCATCCGGACAATCCTCGGGAGTTCTTCGCGCAGAAACTCCTCCCGCATCTCCTTCAGGGCGCGCGCAACCGCATTCGCGCTCACGAAGTAGCCCCGCCCTCGCTGGTTGGCGATGAGCCCCCTCTCGACCAGGGCCTGGTAACTCCGTGTGACCGTGTTCGGGTTGACGCCGAGTTCCACAGCGAGTTCCCGGATGGAGGGAATTCGCTCTTCCGCCTTCCATTCACCGCGCAGTATCCGGTCGCGGACCCGGTCCGCGATTTGCAGGTATATGCCTTTCGGCTGGCTAAATTCCATCGTCAGCCTGGGCCTCCTTCAGCCGGAGCCACGCGATGAACCAGAGCGCTGGTGGGAGGAGGACGAGAGACACGGCGAAGATGGTCTCAAGAATTTCACGGTTCCCAAAGCGGAATCCCGCGATGGCAGAGAGTACATCCCAGGTATGCCAGCCGAAGCCGTCAAACGCGATGGTGAGCACGGTCATCGCCAATGCCACGATTCCGACGAGAATCAGGACGAGAAACAGGGTTGTCGTGATGAATGGAGCGCGTCGGAACCATGCTGCGCCAAGGAAATACGGGGCCTGGAGGACGATATACCCGGCGATCAACTCCCATACGATGGGATCGAAGGGATTGAAAAGCGCGCGCCGGTCACCGAAGTAGGCGAAGTTCAACGACTCGATGGCAAGTGAGAGGAGCGTGTAGAAGGCCAGGAGCAGGAGGACGAGAAGGGCTGTCACCGCGAGCAGGCGGGCCAACGTCTTCTCCAGTGCTGAGGCGGGCAGGAGCAGATACGCTTCCTTGCGGGTCTTGTCGTGAAGCGGTCTGAATGCCCGACTCGTTGACCAGATGCCCCAGATGTACAGCGCATAACCGAACATTTTCCGATGGAACGAATGATTTTCGAAGGCGTAGGCCTGCTCCTGAAGGGAGATCAGGAGAACAAGCCCGGCAGCGATTCCGGAGATCATGGCCAGGGATCTCCGGCCGGCACGGAAGTCGCTTCGAATGAGCAGCCAGAGCCTGCGGGCGGAAAGATGCTGTTCCATGGTCGCTATTCCTTCGGGAAGAGCCGGTCGAAGGCGCCTGGATTGGCGATGGCCGCCTTGAAGAGGAGTTCCAGGTCGAGATGGCCGTCCCCCGCGTTGGGGTCGTCCCAGACGCTGGCGAATCCGCCCAGGGAAGGCTCGGAGTGCAGCAGGCCGGCGGAACGCGGATCCGGACGGGTTGCGTCCTGGGAGAACCGGAGGCCGGCTGCGGCCTCGTAGACACCGCTATGGAGGATGAAGTTTCCCTCGTGCAGGATCAGGATCCGGTCGATCAGCGTCTCCACATCCTTCACCTGATGCGTGGCGATGATGAGAATGCGCTCTTCCGTCAGGGCCTCCGCGACCAGGCGCCGAAAATGCCCCTTGGAGGGGATGTCCAGCCCGTTGGTCGGCTCGTCCAGAATGAGCACGGAAGTCTGGCAGGCGAGCCCGAATGCCAGATGGAATTTCTTCCGTTCGCCGAGCGAAAGCGTCGAGAGCCTTTCTCCGCGCGGCACTTCCAGATCGGCGAGGAGGCGCTCCAGGCGAGCGGCGTCGAACGCCGGATAGAAGGGTGCCAGCCCCGCGATGTATTCCCGGTCCGGAATCCCGGGAAGGTGCAGCGCCTCCGAGAGCATGAATATGCTGGAAAGAAACACCGGACGCCGTTTTGCCGGCTCATGTTCGAATACCCGGATCCGGCCTGAGTCCGGAAAGAGAAGGCCGGAGAGAAGGCGCAACAGGGTGGATTTTCCGGCCCCGTTGAGGCCAAGCAGGCCGTAGATGCTGCCGGGCTCCAGCGAGAGGTCCAGGCCCTCGAAGACGGTCCGCCGGCCGTAGCCGAATTGGACGTCCTGCAATTCCACCATGATTCTCTCCACCAGTGGGCCGCCTGAAATCTGACTGCACTAGTGAACTAATACAGTATGAAATATAGGCTGTCAACCACGGTGCCGGATGCCTGGTCCGTTCCGACGGGAATTGGTTGGTACGGGCGTGGCAATTAAACGGAAGAGAGCAGGTTTGCGCTGCAACCATGTGGCTGCGAATTCGCGCCCTTTCACTCGCCGTGTTCCGATGCGCCGGTACAGGTCCTTGTTCGGGTCCCGTTGCGGAGCGCGGCAATACCGGGTAAGCGACTCTGGCCCTGCAAGCTGCGGGGTGCCGAGACGTGCAGGCGGTGGGCCGGGTCCAGGCGGATCCGGAACGGTGATCCCGGGACAGGAACGAGTCTGCCTCCGGGGGAAGCCGAGCCTGAACCGGTCATGTCGCCGTCGGCGGGACCGCAGGGATAGGCGGTGCGGCGTTCGGCATCGTGGTCCTGACACGTAGCGCGATGTCTTCGCACGCGCATGCTGCTGCGGAGGCGGGCGCGGCTGCAGGAGGGGATGACCATGAAGCGCCGAATCTTGAGAAACGTCGGAATGCTGCTCGCCGCCGCGTCCACGGCCGGTTGTGCGATCCTCACGCCGTTGCCGAAGCCGGTTGCCCTGAAGGAACGGCTCTCCAGCTTTCCGGTGAAGGGACTTCCGATCGAGGCGCCCGTGGCCATCTACTGGGACGAACACCAGATTCCGTTCATCGAAGCGCAAACCGACGATGACGCGGCTTTCGCCCTCGGTCTCGTCCACGCCCATCTCCGGCTTGGACAGATGTCCATTGCGCGGATGCTGGCCCGGGGCCGCGTCTCCGAAATGGCGGGTCCGCTCACGGTCGATATCGACCGCGGGCTCCGGACGCTCGCCTACGCCCGTGCCAATCCTGGCATCATCGACCGGATGGATCCGGACACGCTCCGCTGGTTGCAGCGATTCGTGGACGGGATCAACCACTACCAGGGCACGGCGGAGCCGGTGCCGCACGAGTTCCCAGTACTTGGCCTGAAGCGGGAGAAGTGGAGCGTCGAGGATGTCCTCGCGGTCGGCCGGCTGGCCGGAACGGATGTGAATTGGCTTGTCTGGGCGGGTCTGCTGCCCCTTCGCGACCGGCCGGACTGGCCCGGCATCTGGGCCCGGCTCGTGGAGACGGGCGGCGCTTCCGCTCCAAGCTTCAGCGGCGGGGGCCTGTCGGCCGATGCCGAGCAGATGCTGAGCGGTGCCGGGCGGTTCGGCAGCAACAGCATGGCGCTGTCCCCAACCCGCACCGCGACCGACGGTGCGCTGATCGCGAACGATCCCCATCTCGGGATCCTGGTGCCGAACTTCTGGCTCATTGCCGGTCTCAAGTCGCCGACTTACCACGTCGTGGGGCTGATGGGCTCCGGCGTGCCCGTCTTCGCCATCGGACGGACGCCCCACATTGCCTGGGGCGGAACACACATGCGGGCGGCCTCAAGCGATCTCCTCGATATCGGCGCCCTGCCGGAGAATCGCATCACGGAACGCACCGAGCGGATCAGCGTGCGCTGGTGGTTCGACACGGAGGTGGCGGTGCGGGAGACGCCGTACGGGCCGATCCTGTCCGATGTCCCGCTGCTCGCCGAGCGCGGCCTTCCGCCCGCGGCGCTTCGTTGGACCGGTCATGAGGCAAGCGACGAGATCGGTGCCATGCTCGCGGCGAGCCGCGCCCGAAATTTCAGGGAATTCCGTGCCGCGTTCCGAGACTTCGCGGTGCCGGGCCAGAACATGGTGTACGCCGACAGTGAGGGCAATATCGGCCAGCTCATGGCGGTGCGGATTCCCGGTCGCGCCGGTCCGCCTGCGGATCTCCTGGTCGATCCGGATGCCACGGAAGCCGCCTGGCGGAACATGCGAAGCGTGGACGAACTTCCCTTCAGCCTGAACCCGGACAGGGGATTCCTGGTGTCGGCGAACAACCGGCCTGCAGGGGCCGAAGTGCCCGTAGGCTTCTTCTTCTCGCAGGATGACCGTGTGGAACGGATGGCTGAACTGATCGAGGCGGGGACGCCGGTATCCATTGAAGAACTCAAGAAGTGGCAGCAGGATGTCTTCATGCAGTCGGCGGTTCGGCTCCGGGACGCCTTCCTGGACAGGCTGGAGTCGCTGGGCCTGCCGTCGACGGCAGACGGAACCCGGGAGGAAGTTGTTCGGCGCCTGCGGGATTGGGACGGGCACTACCGCCGGGAATCGCAAGGAGCGGTAGTCTTCGAGCAATTCCGCGCCGGGTTCGCGCAGGCGTTCTACACCGCGCGCTACGGGGAGGAGGATGGGCCCCCGATCGCCGCTGGCGGACGGCTCTCCGACTTTCTCCTCGAGGATATCGATACGGCCGATGAAGCGGCCCTTCGCGTCGCGCTTGCCGCGGGGCTCCGGACCGCGGCGGACGGGCTCGGATCATACGAGAATTGGGGGGCGATGCACCGCCTGACACTGGCGCACCCGCTCTCGATGGCACCGCTGATCGGGGGCCGTTACCAGTTCGCCGAGCATGAGGTCGGGGGCAGCACGGACACGCTGATGAAGACTTCCCACGAGAGGACCGCCGGGGCGCATACCGTGCGTTACGGGGCCAACGCTCGGCATGTCTCGGACATGAGCGACCCGGACGCAAATTACTTTGTCCTCCTGGGCGGGCAGGACGGGTGGCTCAGCAGCTCGACGCTGCTGGACCAGTGGCCGCTGTGGCGCGATGGGCGCTACGTGCAGGTGCCGCTTTCGCCGGACGCGGTTCGCGCCGCTTTCCCGCACCGTCTGGACCTGGAGAGGTAAGCTCGGCGACCTCGGGAAGGGGTCCGTTCCGGCCGGTGTCGCTCCGGGGGGCGGGAGGCGAGGAAGCCGTCGCGCTGCGGCCTTCGGCGATGCGCCGGTTCCGTGTTCGTTTGCCGGATGGGGCTGTCCGATTCGATGGTGCCAGGCGGTCTGGAATCGGCGTTGCAGCGATGCATCGGTTTCCCGCACCGGATCACGGGCCGGAGTTCAGGTTGCCAACTTTGCCGTTTTGCACAGGCCAGGAAGGGCAGTCTGCCAGCGCCAGACGCAGCTCCGGAAAGGAGGAAATCGTGAGATGAAAACCTCTCGCAGCGAGCCAGCGGGTTCGATTCCCGCCCGGTAAGGGCGCAGCCCGCCAGCCGGGAGCGAGTGTTGCATGGCGCATGGCAACGTGCGTCGTGAAGCGTACACAGCGGATCGGCGAAGCCCGGCGCCCAGGAGCTGGCAGCGATCCCCCCTTCAGGTTCTTCTTGATCGAGGCATCAGCGAAGGACATCGAGAACAGATGGAGAAATGGCGACTTCACACTACGGGAAAGTTGCGATAAAGCGATGATGGTCGTCCAGAGAGGACAGACCAGACCAGAGCAGCACACGCACTGAAGCAGTGGTGGAGAGCAGACAGATGAGAGCAGAGGTGGAACCGTCGTACGCGAGGTCAGGGATATGCGCCGATCGGGTAGGGTCGATGACGCGCATCAGGGCGAGGACCGCTTCGCTGCACCCGGTCGCATGCACCGCCGCGGACTGAAAGCACGCCTCGCCGCATACCGGAGGAGATGGCCGCAAGAGGAGGCCACCGTCGCACGCTTCGATGCTTTCATTGACTCGCACCCCGACTGTTTCCAACGTTCCTGCCAGGTCGGGCACATCACGGGCTCGGCGTGGCTCGTGGACATGGCGGGCGACCGCGTGCTCCTGGCGCACCATCGCAAGCTCGGACGCTGGCTGCAGCCCGGTGGCCACAGCGACGGAGACCCCGATACTCTGGCGGTCGCGCTACGCGAGGCGCGCGAGGAATCCGGACTCGAAGTGCGGGTGCTCGACGACACCATCTTCGACATCGACGTACACAGGATTCCGCCCCGAGGCCGCGAGCCTGCCCACGTGCACTTCGACGTACGCTTCGTCGTTCAGGCCGAGCACGACCGATTCAGGGTCAGCGACGAATCGCATGCTCTCGCGTGGGTCCCAACCGTGGGGCTCGGCGCTCTGACTGACGAGGAATCGGTGCTGCGCATGGCGCGCAAGTGGCTCGTGCGTCGAGCCGACGCCGAGAGGTAGCAAGACGGTGCGGATACCGTCAGCGAATGCGGTTCGAGTCGGAGGGGCCCGCGGCCGCTGCCCTGATCGTGCCCCCTGACGAGGAAGCCCCATGCGAGCAAGGCGGTGCTGGCAGAGCGGGCGAGTCTGCCTCGTCGTCTAGTGCTGCCCTCCGTAGCGGAACTGGAGACTGCAGGCCTCGCCCAACGTATCCAGAGACGGGCGTCTCACGGGGAGAGTTGACGAAATTGTACAACACTGAAGGCTTGCTGGAAAGGCTGAATACGCTGGAGTCGGATTTTCGCAAACACAAGGAAAAGGCAAGAAGGACTCTCCGTCGGGTCGCCCGAGCAGGGTCTCGGCTGAACCAGACGACCAAAAATCGAGACCCGGCCTGACCGCCGCTCGAAGCCCGAAAAGCGGAACCCCGGGTGCAGGCCAACTGGCAGTGGCGGTTCGGGGATACACAAGAAAATCCTGACGTTCCGGACGCCAGGCTCAAGCCCAACTCCTGCACCGGCGAAATTCTCGATCAGCTCGAGCTGTCGCTTTGGCCTGAGCGGTTCGCCACTGATCTCGATGGAGTCGGGGGGAGACCGGGTACAGGCGATCCAGTTCCTCGATTGGAACACGGCTGCCAGCGCGGCGTCGCAAGGTCCCTTGCAGGGCCTGGAAGTAGCTCTACGCAAGGAGCGCCCGGGGAAGAGATGGTCGGGCCGACCAAGCTGTATGTCGGTTCTTGTCCAGGCCGGGACCGGTCCAACCCGCCCTTGCAGAGAGCCGGTGCTCTCCGCATTCCGCTTCTCAGTGCCAGGCCAGCCGAGAAGAGCGCAAGCTCTCGAATGAGAATGCTCGCCTTGCGAAGGATCAACTTTCTCGGCCCCGTTTATCAACACAATTCCGGAAACCGCGATGGAAGAGGAGTCGTGATGTTCTCTTTCACGATTCTCGGTCACATAAGGCCGGGACGGCGGCAAGGATTCCGACGGCCGCTTTGGCGCTCCGTGCCAAACTCGTGGGCCCTGCCGGCGGAATCCGGCGGGTTGGGTTCCTTTTCGAGTGGGAAGGCCACTGGCCGTACGCCAATTCGCGGCTGGCGAGACGCTGCCTGACCAGAAACGCTTCGGAGATATCGCTGTCCTTCGTCGCCACCACGGCGCATTCACAGGCATCCGACCACGGGTCACGCAAGAAGTGCGCGGCGAGGTCGACGTTCGAGCCGTTCTTCTCAGTCTTCACGATCTTCTCCCTGCATCGCGTCCCAGCCGGGTCGACCGCGGGTGCGTGAAGCGGGTGACCGAGGGAGTGCCCGAAACAGACCTCTGTCCCGGGCCTGCGAGGTTGAAGAGCACGGAGGTGGAACTTCCTGGTGTTGCGGTTTCGACAGGTCGGCGGGCGTCTCCGACATCCTCGCGGCACCTCCGGCGTTTCCCCGTTGTTCGCAATATCCCGGCCCGCTACTGGCGCACCATCACTCGCCTTCCCCTTGTCTGGCTCAGCCACTTCGAGCGCCGCGATTCGCCCGCCGGTGACCGCTTCGAGCGGTTCCTTGGGCGCGGGCCTGCCGTTGGTTTCGAGCGCCGCCCTGTCTCGTGCGCCGATTTCGGCATGGAGCGTCTTCACTTAGTGAGACGGGGATGTTTCGCCTCCATCGCCGCGATTACGGTACCGATGGTGCGTCCCCGGAACGGATGCACGGACGAGGCCCGGCAGGCGCGGTCGACAGGGTGCAGCTGCGGATCGCCAGGCGCGGTGTTTCCCCGGGGATTCGGGGAAGCGACGCGGGTGTGCCCCCTTGCATCACGGCACCTGCCCAAGGACGTTCGAAGCGACCGTCATTCTCGGCGAGACCGCACCGGGCCTCCAGGCGCTGGCACCGAGGAAGGCCGTTCCGCGTAGAGCCGTTCGGCGCAGAGCACTTCGGCATCCGCGCTTCGGCTGCCGCTATCCTCGCATCCGACAAGGCGGCGGATCCGCCCTATAGAACGAGGAGTTGGCAATGCATCAGACGACCGGGACGCTGCAGGCGCTTGACGCCCGACATCACCTGCATCCCTTCACGGATACGGCGGTGCTGCATGCCGAGGGCGTACGCGTGATCGAGAAGGGAGAGGGAGTCTACATCACGGACTCGGAGGGGCGCCGCTGCCTCGATGCCATGTCCGGGCTCTGGTGCGTGAACATTGGCTACGGCCGCCCGGAGATCGCGAAGGCGGCGGCGAGCCAGATGAACGAACTCGCCTTCTACAACACGCTGTTCCACAGCACGACCCGTCCCGCGATCGAGCTGGCGCAGCGGTTGAGCGAGGTCGCTCCCGCCGGGTTCGAGCGCGCGTTCTTCACGTCCTCGGGCTCCGAAGCGGTCGATTCGGCGTACCGCATCGTTCGCCACTACTGGAACACAATCGGCGAGCCCGAGCGCAAATTGATCATCTCCCGCGAGAACGCGTATCACGGAACGACGGTTGCCGGTGCCGGAATTGGCGGCATGGAAACGATGCATCGGCAGGGAGGCGACAGCTTCAGCGCCGTCCTGCATGCACCACAGCCCTACTGGTACGCGGAGGGCCGGCAGTCGGATCCGGACACGTTCGGGATCGAGCGCGCGCGGGCGGTTGAGCGGCTGATCGACCAGGCGGGTCCCGACCGCGTCGCAGCCTTCATCGGCGAGCCCGTGCAGGGCGCGGGCGGCGTGGTCATCCCCCCGGACACCTATTGGCCGGAGATACAGCGGATTTGCCGGGAGCGCGGCATCCTGCTTATCGTGGATGAGGTCATTTGCGGCTTCGGGCGGACGGGAAAGTGGTTCGGCACCCAGGCCTTCGGCCTGGAGCCGGATCTCATGACCGTCGCCAAGGGCTTGAGTTCCGGCTATCTGCCGATCGGTGGGGTCCTCGTGGGCGATCGCGTTGCGGACGTCATTTCCTCGGGTGGCGGCGAGTTTGCGCATGGGCACACGTATTCCGGCCATCCCGTATGTTGCGCCGCGGCAATCGAGAACCTCCGCATCATGCGCGACGAGAGGATTGTCGAGCGCGCAGAGCGGGAGGTGATTCCGCTGTTCCGGGAGCGGTGGCAGCGCCTGGGAGAGCATCCGCTGGTCGGGGAGGCGCGGAGCTTCGGTCTTCTTGCGGCGATCGAGTTGACGCCGGATCGTGCCGCGCGGGCGCCGTTCACTGGCGAGCCCGGGCGGGCGGGCCGCGTGTGCCGGGAGATTTGTGTCGAGAACGGCCTCGTGATGCGGGCCGTCCGCGACACCATGGTTGTCGCACCGCCCTTGGTGATCACGGAGACGGAGCTGGACGACCTGGCCGAGCGCGCCTGGAAATCGCTGGACTTGACGGCCGCCGTGCTCCGGAAGGAAGGGCTGCTTTAGGGCGACCATGCGGGTGCGGGAATTCCTGACGGCGA
This sequence comes from Rhodobacterales bacterium, assembly GCA_965222665.1. Lineage (GTDB taxonomy): Bacteria > Pseudomonadota > Alphaproteobacteria > Rhodobacterales > CAZPXZ01 > CAZPXZ01. The sequence continues at coordinate 1,584,188 of CBDCUM010000011.1, read as the reverse complement.
ATGACCTGCCCGGCCGGCATGCGCCGTCCTGGTATGCGTCGACCGCGGAGCCGGACGAGCCGCGCCCGTCGCTCCAGGGAGAAGCCAGGGCGGATGCCTGCGTTGTCGGAGCAGGCTTCACGGGATTGTCGGCGGCGTTGCACCTGGCCGAGGCCGGCCTCCGCGTCGTGGTTGTCGAGGCCAACCGGGTTGGCTGGGGCGCGTCCGGACGCAACGGCGGTCAACTGGGCTCCGGGCAGCGCGTCGGGCAGCTCCAGCTGCAGAAGTGGTTCGGGCACGAGCAGGCGCAGCGGCTGTGGCAGGTCGGTGAGGAAGCCAAGGCCCTCGTGAGGCGCCGGATTGAGCGACATGGCATCGAGTGCTTTCTGCGCGAGGGGGTGCTTCACCCCGTCCACCGGCGGCGGTACCTGCCCGGGTTACGGGAAGAAGTGGTGCATCTGAACGAGGCCTGCGACTATCCGCATTGCCGCATGGTGGAAGCCGATGAACTGCGGGACATGCTCGGCGCCGAGGGCTATTGCGGGGGCGCGCTCGACAGTGGCGCGGGCCATCTGCATCCTCTCCGCCTGGCGCAAGGGCTTGCAAGGGCAGCGGAGGCCTTCGGGGCGTCGATCTACGAAGACACGCGCGTCGTCGCGTTTTCCGGGGGCCCGAAGGGCGTGGAGGCGTCAACGGATCGCGGGTCGGTGAAGGCCGACCATCTCGTGGTCGCCTGCAACGGCTATCTGGACGGACTCGTTGCGGAAGTCGCGGACCGGGTGCTGCCGATCAACAATTTCATTCTCGCCACGGAGCCGCTGGGCGAGGAGCGCGCCCGTCGGGTCATCCGGGACGACATGGCGGTCGCAGACTCGAGATTCGTGGTCAACTACTACCGGCTCTCTCACGATCGCCGGCTGCTGTTCGGTGGAGGGGAGGGCTGGCGTACACGCTTCCCGGCGGATGTCCGGTCCTTTGTCCGCAGGCGGATGCTGGAGATCTATCCCGGTCTGGCGGATGTCCGCATCGACTACGGATGGGGCGGCACCCTGGCCATTACCCGCAACCGGCTTCCGTTGTTTCAGCGGTTCGGGCCAAGGATCTTTGCGGCGGGCGGCTATTCGGGGCACGGGGTCGCGCTGGCCAACTGGGCGGGCATGGCGATCGCGGAAGCGGTCCGGGGCACCGCCGGCCGCTTTGACCTGATGGCGTCGCTTCCCGTACCCCGTCTCCCGGGCGGCGCCCGGTTCGGCGAAGCCCTGCTCGTGCTCGCGCTTGCGTGGTTCGCGCTGCGGGACCGGATCTGAGGGCGCGGGGTTTTGGCCTTCCTGTCCGCTCGGAGTGCGCGAACCATTCCCGGTGCGTTTGCGCCGCGGGAAGCAGAGGGATAAGGAGAGCGCATGGATTCAAAATCGACATCCGGTCCCCGCATCGGTCTCTTCGCCACCTGCCTGGTCGACCTGTTCCGTCCGACGGTCGGCTTCGCCGCAATGCGGCTTCTGGAGCGGGAAGGCTGCCAGGTAGTCGTTCCGCGGCAGCAGACCTGCTGCGGACAGCCGGCATACAATGCGGGAGACCGGGAGACTGCCGCCGCCTTCGCCCGCTCGGTGATCGAGGCCTTCGAGGATTTCGAATACGTCGTGGTTCCGTCCGGGTCCTGCGCGGCGACCCTGGCGAAGGACTATCCGGCGCTTCTGAAAGACGATCCGAAATGGTCGGAGCGCGCCCGGGAGTTTGGCGCGCGCTGCCACGAACTCGTGGCGTTCCTGGTTGACGTGCTTGGTGCGGAGTCCGTGGATGCGCGGTGCACGGCTGCGGCGACATACCATGATTCCTGTTCCGGACTCCGGTCGCTCGGCATTCGCGAGCAGCCGCGGCGGCTCCTTTCGACGGTCGAGGGACTGGAGCTCCGCCCGCTCCCGGACGGCGAGGCATGTTGCGGTTTCGGCGGGACGTTCTGTGTGAAATACCCCGATATCTCGAACCGGATGGTGGAGGAGAAGGCAAAGCGGATCGAAGCGACGGGCGCGACACTCCTGCTGGCGGGCGACCTCGGTTGCCTCATGAACATGGCGGGCAAACTGAGCAGGCGCGGCTCCAGGGTTCGGGCGCGGCATGTCGCCGAAGTGCTGGCAGGCATGGCGGACCGACCGGCGATCGGGGAGGGCGGCCGATGAGCAATGTTTCGGCTGTCCGGTTCCCGGAGAACGCCCGGAGGGCGATCGCCGATCCAGCATTGCAGTCTGTTCTGGAACGCGTGCCGAGCGGGTTCATCGGCAAGCGTGCCGAAGCGCGGCGGGCGCTCCCGGAATTCGAGTCGATCCGGGATGCGGCGCGGGACATGAAGGACCATACGCTGGCCCATCTCGACCTGTACCTCGAGGCGTTCGAGAAAGAGGCAAGGAGCGCGGGAAGCGAGGTCCATTGGGCGGAAACGTCAGCGGATGCCAGGCGCATCATCCTGGAGATCTGCCACCGGGCCGGGGCCCGGATCGTCACCAAGGGAAAGTCGATGGTGGGCGAGGAGATCAAACTGAACGAAGCCCTCGAGGCGGAAGGAATTACGCCGGTCGAGACCGATCTCGGGGAGTACATCATCCAGCTTCGGCGGGAGACGCCAAGCCACATCCTCGCTCCTGCCATCCATGTCACGCGCAAGCAGGTCGAGGAAAGCTTCCGGGCGTTCCACGGCAATCTTGATCCCGGGCGTCCCCTCCCCGACGCTGCGGCGCTGCAGGCGGAGGCGCGGGCGCAATTGCGAGGCAAGTATTTTGCGGCAGAGGTCGGGATTACCGGAGCGAATTTCCTCGTCGCCGAGACCGGGGAAGTGGGCCTCGTTACCAATGAAGGCAACGGGGACCTCACGCAATCCCTGGCGCGGATCCACATTGTCCTTTCCGGCATCGAGAAAGTCGTTCCGAACCGGGAGGCGGCCACGGCGCAACTCCGGATTCTTGCCCGGTCCGCGACTGGCCAGGAGATGTCGGTCTACACGACCTTCAGCCGGGGCATCCGGCGCGCCGGCGATCCGGACGGGCCCGAGGAATCCCATGTCGTCCTGCTCGACAACGGGCGCTCCGGCATGCTGGCGGGGGGATTTCGCGACGCGCTTCGCTGTATCCGGTGCGGTGCCTGCCTGAACCACTGCCCGGTCTACCAGTCGGTGGGCGGCCATGCATACGGCACCGTGTATCCGGGGCCGATCGGAGCGGTGCTAAGCCCCGCTATCCACGGCCTGAAGAACACGGTCCACCTTCCGAACGCCTCGACCTTCTGCGGCCGCTGTGAGGCGGTCTGCCCCATGCGCATTCCGCTTCCGGGCATGATGCGGACCTGGCGGGAGCGCGCCTGGTCGGAGGGCATCACGCCGGCGAGGCAGCGGCTGGGCATCGGGGTGTGGGCCTGGTTTGCGAAGCGGCCTGTGCTCTACGGGCTGGTTGCCGGGTTCTCCGTGGCGCTCCTGCGTCGATTGGCGGGACGCCGGGGGGCGCTGCGGAAACTCCCGCTGGCGGGCGGCTGGACCGACCACCGCGATTTTCCGGCTCCGGAAGGAGGCCGGTTTCTTTCCATGGTGCGACGAGGCGCGCAATGAGCGCAAGGGAGCGCCTGCTCGGAAAACTTCGGGCCGCGCGACACGAAACGGGCGGAACGGACGACCATGCTGCGCGGGCGAATGTCGCTCGGCGGCTCGCCTCCCGCTCGCCGGTCGGGCCGAAGCCGGTCCTGCGCGGCGCGGCGCGGGTTGCCCGCTTCGTCACCAAGGCGGAAGCGGTGCAGTGCTCGGTGGATCGGCTGCCGTCGATCGGGGCGATTCCTGACGCGATCGCGGCGGCGCTCCGGAACCGAAACCTCCCAGCGGCGATTCGCATGGGGCGCGAGCCGGCGTTCGCGTCCCTCGACTGGTCCCGGCTCGACGCGACAATCGGAATCGGTCGGGAAGAGGAACCCGCGACGCTGTCCCGCGCTGCCTTCGGAGTTTCGGAGACGGGGACGCTGGCTTTCCTCTCGGGACCCGAGAACCCGGTAACGCTGACATTTCTGGGGGACCACCATTTCGTGGCTCTCTTCGAGAAGGACGTGGTGGAAAATTTCGAGGACGTGTGGGCGGATATCCGCACGGCAGGCCTGGACCCCCGAACCGTGAACTTTGTAACCGGCCCGTCGCGGTCAGCCGACATCGAGCAGCGCCTGCAGCTTGGCGCGCACGGCCCGATTGCGGTGCAGATCTTCCTGGTCGGGGAGGATGGCTAGATCCGTGGCGGCACGGCGTGCTTCGAACCCCGCCAGCGGGTCGCGCGCGGGCCTTGCTCGAAGAAGGACCGGATTCCGAAGTCTCGGGGACCGGTCGCGATCGGCTTGCATGTCCGTTGCCTTCACTGACATCAACGCGGGATAGTCCGGCGCGAGGCGGTGCCGCGGCAGCCAGGCTCGAGCGGATGCAGGACTTGCTGTGACGGTGGCGCTGCTTGAAGTCCGGAACCTTGCGACGCGGTTTCGAACCGGCGAGGGTGATGTTCGCGCGGTTGACGGCGTCAGCTTCGAAGTCCGGGAAGGCGAGCTCCTCGGGATCGTGGGCGAGAGCGGCTCCGGCAAGAGCGCCACGATGCTGTCCATGCTGGGACTGCTGCCCATGCCGCCCGCCGAGATCCTGTCCGGGGAAGCGGTGTTCGAGGGCCGGGACCTGCTCCAACTCGGCAGGGAGGATCTGCGAAGGGTTCGAGGCCGCAAGATCGGGTTCATCTTCCAGGACCCGATGACTTCCCTCAATCCTGTTCTGACCGTGGGTTTCCAGATCATGGAAACGCTGTGCACCCATCTCGGGATGAGTCGGCTTGAGGCCCGGGGGCGGGCTGTGGAGCTGCTGCGCGGTGTCGGAATTCCGAGACCGGAGGGCCGGCTGTCGGACTTCCCGCACCAGTTCTCCGGGGGCATGCGCCAGCGGGTGATGATCGCGATTGCGATCGCGTGCAATCCCCGCCTGCTCATCGCCGACGAGCCGACCACGGCACTGGATGTGACCATTCAGGCCCAGGTGCTCGCCCTGGTGAAAGAGCTGCGTCAGCAATTCGGGATGTCGATCATCTGGATTACCCATGATCTCGGGGTGATGGCCGGGTTGGCCGACCGTATCATGGTCATGTATGCGGGGCGGATCGTGGAACGGGCCGCGTCGGAGGCCCTTTACCGCAGTCCGCAGCATCCCTACACGAGGGCCTTGCTGGCGACCCTGCCGCGGATCGACGGGACTCGCGAGCGGCGGCTGCCTGGCATTGACGGGCAGCCACCGAGCCTTCTCGGCAGCCTTCGCGGCTGCCCCTTCGCTCCCCGATGCCCGCATGCCTTCGCCCGATGCCTCGAGGAGGCGCCGACCTTGCAACCGGTGGGCGACAGCCATGAGGCCGCCTGCTGGTGGGCTGCCCAATGAACACTTCCCCCAAGCCGCTCGTCGAAGTCAGGCGCCTCAAGAAGCACTTCCCGATCGCGAAGGGCGTGCTGCACCGCCAGTCAGGCGTGCTGAAGGCGGTCGATGGGGTGGACTTCGAGATTTTCAGACGCGAGACGCTGGGTCTGGTGGGTGAGAGCGGCTGCGGCAAGACCAACACGGGCCGCGTGATCCTGAAGCTGGAGTCTCCGACTCAGGGCACAATTCACTTCGACGGACAGGACCTGGCTGCGCTGGATGGGCACGCGCTCCGGCGCATGCGGTCCCGGATGCACATGATTTTCCAGGACCCACAGGACAGCTTGAATCCCCGCATGACGGTTTCCAGCGTCATTTCCGAGCCCCTGGAGGAGCACGATCTGGTGAGGGGACGCGAGAAGGCCGAACGCGTCGAGGCTCTCATGGAGTCCGTGGGCCTGGATCCGCAGTTCGCGAACCGCTATCCGCACGAGTTTTCCGGTGGGCAGAAGCAGCGAATCGGCATCGCGCGGGCGCTTGCCCTGAATCCCGAATTCATCGTGTGCGACGAGCCGATCGCGGCGCTGGACGTTTCGATCCAGGCGCAGGTAGTGAACCTGCTCGAGGACTTGCAGGACCGGCTGGGGCTGACTTATCTGTTCATTTCCCACGATCTCAGCATGATCCGCCATATCGCGGACAGGGTGGCGGTGATGTATCTCGGCAAGATTGTCGAACTTGCCCCAAGTCAGGACCTGTACGGCGATCCGCTGCATCCCTACACTCAGGCCCTCCTGTCCGCAATTCCGATCCCGGACCCGGTCGCCGAGGCCTTGCGCCAGCCGATGGTCCTGAGCGGCGATGTGCCGAGTCCGGCAGACACTCTGCCGGGATGCCGATTCAGCGGCCGTTGCCCGTTCGCCGTGGATCGATGCAGATCGGAGGAGCCGGCCTGGCGGGAGCTTCGTCCAGGCCACCGGGTTGCCTGCCATCTGGCAGGGTGACTGCCTCGCGGGTTGCCGGAACGACCCGGCAGGCGATGCGGTCTTCTCGTCCAGAGACGATTGCGGGGGAGGGCCGAAACGGCAGCCGGGGTTCCGCGCTACGAGCCCGCAGCCGCAGGGCGCGGTCCGGAATTGACGTCGGCGATGTCAGTGCGTGCCGTTTCGGGAAGTGATCATGATTGCTCATTTGTTGATTAGAATGATCGCCGCTTCACGCTCGCCCGGCGCCTGCCGGGAATCTTGCATGCGGAGCCCAGGTGTCCGCTTTATCCGGTGCGCCATTCCTGGTCGCCGGGTCTTCCGGACCTGTCACTATCACACTGTTAACACGGGCTGTGTTGTGTGGCACACATGATGCATGCAGATTGGCTTGCGACAGTTTTGCGCGGAAACTCTTTCGTGGTTTGAGTGCGCGGTCCTTGAGGGAGGCGCGAGCCGTAGCGCGCTTGCGAGCGAGTTGTGCGCTCGCGCGAACTGGCGCAACGCGCGGGGCGAGCCGTGCGTTTCGTCTGCGCGGAAGATCCTGCCGAGGCTGGCGTCGCAACTGGGGTTGAGGCTCCCGGCTGCGGCAGCGCCGCCGCCGGCGGGGGATGCATTGCCGTTGCATCCAGACCTGCATGTGGAGACGACGCTGGCGGCTCTGGGAACGGTGTCGCTGGAACCAGCCGAGGGTCGCGAGGGTTCGCGGCGGTTCCGTTCGATGATGGCGTCGCACCATCCGGAGGGGGTTCCGCGGCATCCCGGCAAGACGTTGAACTATCTGGTGATATCGTCTCGGTTCGGGTGTTTGGGTGGGATCGGCTTCTGCGCGGCGAGCTGGCACCAGAAGGCGCGGGACCGGTATATCGGCTGGAGCGCGCGAGCCCGTTGCGCGGGGTTGGGGCGGATGGTGAACAACCACCGCTTCCTGCTCCTGCCTTCGGTGCGGGTTCCGGACCTTGCCTCGCATGTGCTGGCGCAGGCGACAGCTCGGGTTGCGGACGATTGGGAAGCGCGGCATGGTGATCGGCCGGTGCTGGCGTACAGCTATGTCGGCCCCGAGCATGCCGGGACCTCGTACCGTGCGGCGGGCTGGGAGGATGCTGGCGCGACATCGGGCTGCCCGCCGGGCCGGCGCGGGGCGGGGCCGGCACTCCCCGTACGCAAAAGGCAACTTCCGGTGTGGGAGACGGGACCGTCGGAAGCGGACGGCGATTGGCCTCTTGCTCGGGGCGTTCGTGCCATTGGGATTGAGTGCCGAATGATGATCTCATCGTCGCCAACCAATACGTTCCTGACGAGGAGCCGGACGATCCGCTGCCGTTCGGCGATGTCGAGCGTCTCAGCCGATTCGCGCAGTCGTGCGAGAAAGCTGGCCAGCGTCTCGGCAAGCCTGAGACAGTTTTCGCGTTCCTGGACCTGGTCGGCGACCGATTGCAACTCAGCTTGAAGCGCGTGTTCCTGCCGTCTCAGTTCCTGTATCCGTGCGCGCAGATCGTCGATGGTGATCAATTCCTCCTGATAGGCATTGATGAGGCGGTCGATGCCTTTGCGTTTGCGGGCCAACTGCCGCTGGAGCTCCTTTTCCCGCTTCTGGTTCGGATCCGAGTTCCGCGCTGCCTCCAGCCGCCGGTCGATCTCGCCTTCAATCAAGCCGGGGTCCTCAAGCAAGCGAATGACTTCCGTCCAGACAATCTCGTCCAGGAGATCCTGACGAACCGGACGGTTGTCGCAAAGTGGCCCATCGGGATATCGCCAGGCATCGGAGCCCAGACAGCGATAGTAGTAGATCACGCGGGTACTGCTCCGGGTTGATGTGCGGTACATCGCATAGCCGCATTTGCGGCAGCATGCCAGACCCTGCGCGACGCTCAGCGTTCGGGTTCGGCGCCGGGAAAAGGCCTTGTTCGCTGCCAGCCGTTCCTCGGCCAGGGCGAAGGTTTCCTCGCTGACGATGGCGGGAACCGGGATCTCGATCCAGTCCTTGCGCGGCCGCTCCTGACGGGCGCTGTTGCGGCTGGCGAATCCACCGCGCATGCGCAGGGGCCGTGTCACGCGCTGGCGCGGCGCAGTCCGGGTCTTGCCGAAACAGGCGATGCCCATGTAGGTCGGGTTCCGCAGGATCGCCCACACCACCGAGCGCTCCCAGCGCGCGCCTCCGTTGCGGGTTGGGATCGCGCGCTCGTTCAGCTTGCGCGTGATCGCGCCGATGCTTACGTGGTCAACCGTGTAGGATGTGTAAATGTCGCGGACCACTGCAGCTTGCGGCTCGATCACTTCGTACCAGGCGTCGCTCTCCAGAGTTCTCTTGTGATAGCGATAGCCGTAAGGCGCGCCGGAAAGAACGCTCACTTCGCCGCGGCGCGCCCGATGCCGCTTGCCGCGGCGGGAACGTTCCATGATTTGCGCCCGTTCATACTCCGCGATCATGCCCTGGAACTGGAGGAGAAGGCGATCTTCCGCCGTATCCATGGCGGGAGCCTTGACGAACACGGTCTCGACACCGTTGCGTGCGAACTCCTCCATGAGAAGGAACTGATGGGCATACTGGCGGCTCAGGCGGTCCGGCTCATACGCCAGCACCGCCTCAATCCGGCCGTCGGCGGCGAGATCGCGCACCCGTTCGAGGCCGGGGCGGTCAAGCGTCGCGCCGCGATAGCCGTCATCTTCGATGACCATGTCCGGCCCGACGCTGTAGTCCCGCTCCCGGGCGAAGGCAATCAGGGCCTCGGTCTGGCTGGCGATCGTGTTCTTGATCTTCTGCTGATCTCCCGAAACCCGGGCGTAGATGGCGGCAACCTTCATTCTGCTCCCCCTCTCTCAACTCGCCAACCTTGCGGGGCTGGTCCGGTACCAGTATCGCCGGGGCCCGCTGGAGCTTGACCGTACCCAATCGATCAAACACGCAATGGAGGCGGACAACAGGCCGCCTGCTGGCGCCCCGTTCAGCCATGACGGCCGGAATCCCGGAACCATCGAGCCAGGGCTCGCGAGACAATCTCGCCCATCGAGAGACCGCGGCTCCGGGCATGCGCACGCAACGCCGCGACAAGGCTGCGCGGGATCTTCAGGGTGATGGGAACCGACGCTTCCGACGCTTGCGCCGGTTCGCTCATCGCGCGAGCCGCCTGCACATACCGATACGCTTGCCGCCGGGAAAGGCCGAACTGGCTGGACATCCGCTCGACGGCCGCCGCGGCCTCGAGACCGTCGGCAAGCAGCCCATAGGCGACATTCAGCCGGTAGGCCTTCTGGGATCGGGTCGAACGGGTCATCTGCCATAAGCGTATTACCCCTTGCGTCTCAAATCAAGCTGCGGGTGCTGCCGGAAGCCCTCAATCCGGCGATCGAACGTGAAGTTGCCTTTTGCGTACGGGGAGTGAGTGCGCCGGGTGTGGATGAAGTCCCTGCAGGCGGGCTGGCGGGAAGCATTGTGTGAGGAGCCGGAGCGGGTTGCGGGGCGGATGGGCTCGCTGCATCTTGGCGCCGATGCCGACTGGGCGGAGCGCGAGTTCGGCCGGGGCACCCATCCCGACGGGCGGGTGCGGCGCCGGATCGAGGAGATGGGGCGGTGTTGGGAGAAGCGCCCGGGAACGCCGCTTCCGGAGATCTTTCCGGACCGTGCATCGCAGGAGGCTGCGTACCGCCTGCTTTCGAACGAAAGGGTTGCTGTGGACGACATCCTCGAGGGGCATCGCGAGACAACTGTGGAGCGCTGCCGGCATGCGGGTGTGGTGCTGATGGTGCAGGACACCACCATGCTGAACTATGACAACCTTCGCGACGCGACCAACGGGCTGGCGGCGCTGGGCGGCGGCGGCAAGGGCACCGTGGGGGTTCCCGTGCATGCGACGCTGGCGGTGGCACACGGCGGGCGCCCGCTCGGCGTTTGCGCGCTTGAGGGCGACTTCCGCGAGAGCGTCGAAGCCAAGGCCGCCCGGGAACCGGGCGTGGCGCAGGAGCCCGAGAGCGCCCGCTGGCTGCGCTCGCTGGAACAGGCGGCGGCGGTTGGACACGCCTGCTCGAACACCCGCGTCATTTCCGTCGCCGACCGCGAGGGGGACATCTGGGGTCTGTACGCCCGCCAGGCCGAGGATCCCGCCGCCGCAGGCCTGCTGGTGCGCGCCTGCCGCTCGAAACAGCGCAAGGTGCTGGTGGACGGAAAAAAGCTGGACCTCGGCAAGCACATGGACACTCTCCCGCCCTGCGCATCGCGCAGCATCGAGATTCCCGCGCGGGGCGGCAGGGCGGCACGCAAGAAGCGCAAGGCCGTGCTGGCGTTGCGCATCGCTCGCGTCGAACTTGTCGCACCCGAAGGCAAGTCGCCGCACACGCTGCCCATGACCGCCGTGCTCGTTGCCGAGCGCAACCCGCCGTCCGGCGCTCGCCAGCCACTCCGCTGGCTGCTGCTTTGCTCCGAAGGCGAGGCCACGCCCGAATGGGCCGACCGCATCCGCCAGTGGTACGAAACGCGCTGGTCCATCGAAGAGTTCTTCCGCGTCCTCAAGACCGGAACCCGCATCGAGGATCGCCGCCTCGACGATGCCGAGGACTTGCGCAAGTGCCTCGCGTTCGACGCCGTCACCGCGTGGCGCGTGTTCGATCTGGATCGCGCCGCCAGGGAAACCCCCGACAGGCCCGCCGACGAGATCATGTCCCGAGACGAAATCTTCATGCTCTATCTGGGCCTGTACGACTACCGCGTAATCCGCTGCCGGGCCCCGCCCGACTATATCCCCGACCTCCGAACGTTCGCCATCGATCTCGGTCGATATGTCGGCTTCATCCCATCCAAACGACAACCAATGCCCGGTACCGCAAAACTCTGGACAGGAATGACATACCTCATGCAAGACACTGCCGCACTCCAACGGATGAGAAGCGCCGGAATGCTCCGCGAAACTGGCAAATGATCTCCGCGTCAACTGTGTGGTAGTGACAGCTTCCGGACTCCCCCCAGCGGAGGCAACACCCATGACGAAGTACAGCAGGTTTTTGCCCGCAGCCGCAATTTGCGGACTTGCCCTGGCCGTGTCGGCCGTTCCCGCCGAGGCCCAGCGAGGCCGCGATGGCCAACTCAACATTCTCTACTGGCAGGCGGCTTCCACCCTGAATCCTTACCTGTCGGGTGGTACCAAGGACATCGAGGCCGCGTCCATCGTCCTGGAGCCACTCGCCCACTTTGACGAGTCGGGCATTCTCGTGCCGGTGCTGGTCGAAGCGATTCCCACTGTCGAGAATGGCGGGGTCGCGCCGGATTTCTCCGGCATCACGTGGAAGATCCGGAAGGACATCGTCTGGTCTGACGGAACCCCGCTCACCGCACATGACGCGGTGTTTTCAGGCGGCTATTGCATGCATCCGGAGGGCGGATGCAACGCGACATCCAATTTCAGGGATGTCGAGTCCATGGAAGCCCTTGACGACTACACGCTGAGAATCAACTTCTCCCGCCCAAAGCCCTTTCCCTATGGGCCGCTCGTCGGAGCGACTTCCCCGGTTATCCAGAAAGCGCAGTTCGAGCCTTGCATCGGTGCGCGCAGCCAGGAATGCACAGAGGAGAATTTCGGTCCGATCGGCACCGGGCCGTTCGTGGTGTCCGAGTTCCGGGCGAACGACGTCGTAACCTTCGCGGCAAATCCGAACTACCGCGATCCCGACAAGCCGGCCTTTGCCACGGCGGTCTTCAAGGGTGGCGGGGATGCGGCCTCGGCCGCCCGCGCCGTCCTGGAAACCGGAGAGTTCCACTATGCGTGGAACCTGCAGGTTGCGCCCGAGATCCTGGAGCAGATGGCGGCTGCGGGTCGAGGCAGGGTGGTGACATCCTTCGGCCCGGCGGTGGAACGCCTGATGGTGAACCTGACGAATGACGACAGCGGCCTCGGGGACGACCGCTCCTTGTTCAAGGACGGCGGCAATCCGCATCCCTTCCTGAGCGATCCCGCCGTCCGGCGGGCCCTCTCCCTCGCGATCGACCGCCAGATTCTCGTCGATGTCGGTTACGGGGCTGCGGGACAGCCCACATGCAACGTCCTGCCGGCGCCGGCGATCTACGCGTCAACCGAGAATGACGAATGCCTGGTCCCGGACGTGGAACAGGCCAACCGGATCCTCGACGAGGCGGGATGGGCACGAGGCGATGACGGAGTGCGGGCGAAGGAAGGAGTCCGCCTTTCGATCCTCTACCAGACTTCGACGAACTCCGTCCGGCAAGGCACCCAGGCGCTGATCAAGCAGATGTGGGAGGAGAATGGCGTCGAGACAGAGCTCCGGAACATCGATGCATCGGTATTCTTCGGTGGCGATCCCGCGAGTCCGGACACGTTCGCAAAGTTCTACGCGGATATCGAGATGTACACCAATACATTCGATGGCACGGATCCCGAGCCGTACATGGCCCATTGGCTCTGCAGCGAAATACCCGGTCCGGAAAACAATTGGCTCGGCAACAACATTCCCCGCTACTGCCATCCGGCCTATGACGCGTTGGCTGCTGAACTCGCGGGCACGGCCTCGCTCGAGGAGAGAGCGGAGCTGGCGCGCAGGATGAACGACATGCTGATGCAGCACAGGGCCATAATTCCTTTGATCTGGCGCGGCGATGTGTCTTCGCACGCCGTGGATCTGAAGGGCGTCCGCATGAACTCCTGGGATTCGGAACTCTGGAACGTCGGGGACTGGCGCTTGACGGATTGATCGCAGCCGCTTCCTTCCCCGGACGGCCCGCCCGCGCCGGGGAACGGGGCACTTCTCTCGCCAAGGCGCGCCGCAGTGCTTGCCTACACCATTCGCCGGACGCTCATCGCAGTCCCTACGCTGATCGCAATCAGCTTCGTGATCTTCGCAATTCTGGATCTGGCGCCGAATGATCCGACCGGCAGCCTGCCGCTGACCATTGCGCCGGAAGTGCGGGAGCAGATTCGGGAGTCACTGGGGCTCGGACAGCCCTTCCATGTTCGCTACCTGCGCTGGATGGAGCAGTTCTTCATCAACGAGCCGCTCAACCTGATCGAACAGGTCCTGGATGTCCGGTTCGGCGACTCCGAGAACCGCCTGCGGGTCCGTTCCTGGACCACCCGGAGCCCGGTGGTCGACCTGATCATCGAACGGATGCCGCAGACCCTCTGGGTGGTCGGTCTTTCCTACGTGGTCGGAATTCTCATTGCCCTGCCGATCGGGATCGTGTCCGCGTACCGACAGTACTCGCTGTTCGACCAGATCGGCACATTCGTCTCGATGATCGGGTTCTCGGTCCCGACCTTCTTCTCCGGCCTGCTGCTCATCATCGTGTTCAGCGTGCAGCTGAACTGGCTGCCGTCGATCTACGACACGACCCACCGCGTGACCGATTGGCCGAGCTTCGTTTTCCAGGTGAAGCAGTTGATCATGCCGGTCATGGTGCTGGGCCTGTTCAACGCGGCGCAGCTCTCGCGCTTCGTCCGTTCGGCAATGCTGGACAATCTGAATCTGGACTATGTCCGCACCGCGCGCTCCAAGGGGCTTCGGGAGCGGGCGGTGATCCTCGTCCACGTGCTCCGGAACAGCCTGATTCCGGTGGTCACCCTGATTGCGCTCGGTATCCCGACCGTGTTCGGCGGTGCGATCATCACGGAGCAGATCTTTCGCGTGAACGGACTTGGGCAGCTCCTGATCATCGCAATTCAGGGGGCGGACATTCCCCTGGTGCAGACCCTGACTTTCATCTTCGCGGTGCTGATCGTGTTCTTCAATCTCGTCGCGGATTTGCTCTACGGGGTTCTCGATCCGCGCATCCGGTACGACTAGGGGGATGGGCGCCATGGTCCGACGGCATCGCTCCCTCTGGTTCGACGTCTGGCTGCAGTTCCGCAAGCACAAGGGGGCTCTCGTCGGCGGGATCGTCCTCGCCGTGATCGTGCTGGCGGTGCTGTTCGGACCGTACCTTCAAGGTGTCGATCCCCATTATCTCAACCCGGCGATCAAGAACCAGGGCGCATCCTGGGCACATCCCTTCGGCACCGACAATCTTGGGCGCGACATGCTGGCGCAGGTCCTGGCCGGCGGGCGTGTTTCTCTCGCGGTGGGTCTCGCCGCGATGGCGCTCTCACTGCTACTGGGCACTGCCGTCGGAGTGACTGCAGGCTACTTCCAGCGCCTTGACGGGCCTCTTATGCGGCTGACGGACCTGTTTCTTGCGCTGCCGCTGCTGCCGCTGCTGCTGGTGATCATCCTTCTCTTCCGGGACCCGCTCCGGAACGCATTCGGGCCGGAAACCGGCATTTTCCTGCTCATTGTCTCCGTGATCGGAATCACCAGTTGGATGCAGACCGCCAGGATTGTCCGTGGTGAGGTGCTGGTCATCAAGGAGCGGGAATTCGTGACCGCGGCAAGGAGCATTGGCACTCGCCGGTGGCGGATCGTGTTCCGCCATATCCTGCCGAATGCGCTGAGCCCGATCATGGTTTCGGCCACGCTCGGTGTCGCGAATGCGATCATCACGGAGTCGGCGCTGTCATTTCTTGGCTTGGGATTTCCTCCCGACTTTCCGACCTGGGGGCGGCTGCTCTTCGATGGCGCGAATTTCATGACCTTGACGCCATCGCGGGTGATCTGGCCCGGGCTGGCGATCTCGCTCACGGTCCTGAGCGTCAATTACATTGGCGACGGCTTGCGCGACGCCCTGGATCCCCGGCTCCGGGTGGGCTGACGCAACCGCCAGGCGCAGCAATTCCGTCGCGCTTTCCATTCGGGCGGCCGACCATCGGATCGTCCGGATACCGGATCTTGCTGGCAGAGAATGCGGGGAGCCGGAGCGATGGCAACACCATGGTAGTTTGGACCCTGCGTAAACTCTGGACACGCCTTTTGCCGCGACCGGGTCACTGCGAGTACGCAATTCGGGCTGCTGTGGCGGGCCAAGCACGGAATGCACCAGAAAGCACCGGAACCTGCATGACGGGAATCACTGCCGACACGACACCGCCTTCCGGGAGGACGCCCGCATGATGCGCACCGGCCACGGCCGGCAAACAACAACCGCCTTCAGGAACCTCGCCCGCGCACTCATCCTGACTGTCGGCTTCGACCGCGTCGCGGCCGCAACCGCCCGCTTCCGCAAGCCACCGGGCGCCAGCCAATCGCTTCCCAACCCCGCGGCGGTGTGCCAGCAACCCCGTTCAACGCCCCGCTGCACCCTCCGATCATTCCGAGACAGGCTGGCGATAGACCAGGCGGCTCTGCGCCACGCCTTCAAGGGCGCATCCGGGTTCGACGAAGAGAGAATGAAATTGTCCTTGGCCGTGACAGGTCAGTCTCATCCTCGGGCGAGATTGATCCAGACTCGTGGGGTCTGAACGTCTCGTTTTTGACCTGCCACTTGGCGGGCACGCCTGGTTTGCCCCGAAACTCCTCGGTGGTGGAGGCTGTGATTCGGCTTGCGCGGCCGGAGGAGCACAGTGTTTGCTGGGACCGACTGATGGCCGAGCGTCACGAGCTCGTGTTCCTTCGTATTGTTGGGTGCGAGTTACGGAATGTTGCGGTCCTGGGGAGGCGTTGGGTTGGCTTGGCTAGCAGCAGGTAGGCGCGCTGAAGTGCCGTCCGCGAGACCGGTTCATCGACTGGAAGCCTCCGTAGCCGCGTGAGCCGTTGCACCATGAGGCGAGCAAAGCGCGCCTGGTGCACTGGTGTTGCTTCCGGGACCGGGCGCCTTCCCGAATCCTGGCAACAGGTTTGTCGGCGGAATTCTCCACCGCCTGAGTGATTACTAGACAGCGACATACGGTCATCCAATGGAACGGGTGGAGACAGTCGTGGATCCGGAAATGCACCATGTGACGGCGTACTGAGCGTCGAACCGGGCGACGGTAGGGCTTACCGGGATATGCGCGTGGATGGGGCGGCTACACGGATCCGCATGTCAAGAAAAATGGGAAATGGTTCCGTTGGACCGCTTGTACGTGGGTTTGGCTATGCGCGGCAGAGTAGTGTTCGGATTGGGCGGTGGCCACTAGTGTCGCGTCGCTGTTGATTTAGCGGGTTTCTCTTCCCTTCGCTTCCTTTGGGAGAGGCTTGCATTATCGTCCAGATATAGTATGTCTTCGCAAACAAACAACAAGTGAGCCGGGCGTCCGGCGCGAGCTTCGGTCTTCCATTGCGGGGCGTATCTGCGTGGCGCGGGAGCGTGGCGGGACAGTCTGGCCGAACGAGCAGACGGAGGCAGGCCATGGAAAGGAAAGGCAGGAAGCAATATCGGGTGCGGCTGAGCGCGGAGGAGCGAGCGGAGTTGTCCGGGATTGTGAACGGGAAAGCGGCTGCGTATCGCCGGAAGCACGCGCACATCCTGCTGTTGGCAGACGAGGATCGGGAGGATGGCGGACGCACCGACGCGGATATTGCGTCGGTTCTGGGGGTTGGCGCCTCCACCGTGGAACGGGTGCGCAAGCGCTGCGTGGAGGAGGGCCTTGAGGCGGCGGTTGAGCGTCGCAAGCAAGTCAATCGCAAGCCGCGGAAGCTGGACGGTGCGGGGGAGGCGAAGCTGGTTGCGCTGGCCTGCTCGGCACCGCCGGAGGGCCATGCGCGCTGGACGCTGCGGCTGCTCGGCGACAAGCTCGTGGAGTTGGAAATCGTTGACAGCATTCACAAAGAGACAGTTCGCAAGGCGCTAAAAAAAACGATTTGAAGCCGTGGCGCAAGCAATGCTGGTGCATTCCACCGAAGGCCAGCGCGGAATTTGTCTGCGCAATGGAGGATGTGCTGGAAGTCTATCACCGGGAGTTCGACGAAGACACCGTTGTTGTTTCCCTGAATATCTCGGCCGAAGTAGGCCCTTTTGTACCGGGCTATTCCGGTTACGGATTTTAGTGGACAGGGATTAATCCGGTACGGTTCTGTGGGCTTCTTTTCCAAGCAGGCCGTTTCCGAGGAGGCCGTTTCCGAGGAGGCGGATTCCGAGGAGGCGGATTCCGAGGAGGCGGATTCCGAGGAGGCGGATTCCGAGGAGGCGGATTCCGAGGAGGCGGATTCCGAGGAGGCGGATTCCGAGGAGGCGGATTCCGAGGAGGCGGATTCCGAGGAGGCTGCTTTCTGGGAGGCGGGTTCGTTGTAGTCTGGTAGCGGGCGGCGGGTTTCCGGGCAGGGAGTTGCGGCGTCCGGGGTTCTTGTTTCCGAGAGGGGTTCGGCCCGCGCGACCATCAATCGCCGGGCCGTGGACGGCCATTGCAATTCCGTTTCGAGACCGGTTTGACCGCCGGAGAGTACGGTAGCAGGCAGGCGTGGCGGGATGCAAGTCCCCCGCGGTGCTGTCGGGGACGCGATGCTGGTTGCGGGCTGCGGCGGCACGGGACCTACGGACGCAAGACGCCAGTTGGGACCCGGATTTCGCGCTGGTACTGTCGAGACTGCAGGATGACATTCAGCGCTTTGCCGGACTGTCTTTCGGCGCGTCTTCCGGGTTCGCTTGCGTCTGCGGAGGAGGTTGTCGCGTTTGCCGAGCGGCATGGCATCAGCGCGGCAGCACGCAAGTGGCGTGGGGAAGCGGCTGACTTCAGCAGCGCGCGGCGCTGGGTTCGACGGCGTGTGTTGCTGGTTCGGGCGAGCCTTTCGCTTTTCCTGGGGCTGGAGCCGGTTCTGCTGGCGGGGCTTGTGCTGCTGATCGGCGCCTTTCGGGACCGGCTGGATGCTCCGGTGGCGCTGCTTGAGCTGCGCCGGCTCGGCTCTTTGCGGCTTGCCCTCATCCCCTATCCGGTCGGATTTGATTTGCGTCGGCGACGTGCTGGATCGCAAACGGGTCCGCCAACAGAAGATGGCTCTGCTCGGGCTGCCTCCTTTCTCCGATGATGCTGTTGCGGGCCGCGCCGGGTCCGTGAAGCAAGCAGAGGGAAAGGGGAATCATCGATGGGTGACGTGATGGAAGAGCACCGGAAGGCGGTAGCGCTGTTCCGGTTCGAGGTTCTGGCACCGGTTTTGAACGAACCGTCGGAACGGACCGCTTCGCGGATCCGTGTGCAGGCGGCGAAGGTGTGGGACATCCCGGGCCTGTCACTACCGCACAGTTGACGCAGAGATCATTGGCGAGTTTCGCGGAGCATTCCGGCCCTTCTCATCCGTTGGAGTGCGGCAGTGTCTTGCATGAGGTATGTCATTCCTGTCCAGAGTTTTGCGGTACCGGGCATTGGCTGTCGTTTGGATGGGATGAAGCCGACATATCGACCGAGATCGATGGCGAAGGTTCGGAGGTCGGGGATATAGTCGGGCGGAGCCCGGCAGCGGATCACGCGGTAGTCGTACAGGCCCAGATAGAGCATGAAGATTTCGTCTCGGGACATGATCTCGTCGGCGGGCCTGTCAGGGGTTTCCCTGGCGGCGCGATCCAGATCGAACACGCGCCACGCGGTGATGGCGTCGAACGCGAGGCACTTGCGCAAGTCCTCGGCATCGTCGAGGCGGCGGTCCTCGATGCGGGTTCCGGTCTTGAGGACGCGGAAGAACTCTTCGATGGACCAGCGCGTTTCGTACCACTGGCGGATGCGGTCGGCCCATTCGGGCGTGGCCTCGCCTTCGGAGCAAAGCAGCAGCCAGCGGAGTGGCTGGCGAGCGCCGGACGGCGGGTTGCGCTCGGCAACGAGCACGGCGGTCATGGGCAGCGTGTGCGGCGACTTGCCTTCGGGCGCGATGAGTTCGACGCGAGCGATGCGCAACGCCAGCACGGCCTTGCGCTTCTTGCGTGCCGCCCTGCCGCCCCGCGCGGAAATCTCGATGCTGCGCGATGCGCAGGGCGGGAGAGTGTCCATGTGCTTGCCGAGGTCCACCTTTTTGCCGTCCACCAGCACCTTGCGCTGTTTCGAGCGGCAGGCGCGCACCAGCAGGCCGGCGGCGGCGGGATCCTCGGCCTGGCGGGCGTACAGACCCCAGATGTCTCCCTCGCGGTCGGCGACGGAAATGACGCGGGTGTTCGAGCAGGCGTGTCCCACCGCCGCCGCCTGCTCCAGCGAGCGCAGCCAGCGGGCGCTCTCGGGCTCCTGCGCCACGCCCGGTTCCCGGGCGGCCTTGGCTTCGACGCTTTCGCGGAAGTCGCCCTCAAGCGCGCAAACGCCAAGCGGGCGCCCGCCCTGTGCCACCGCCAGCGTCGTATGCACGGGAACCCCCACGGTGCCCTTGCCGCCGCCGCCCAGCGCCGCCAGCCCGCTGGTCGCGTCGCGAAGGTTGTCGTAGTTCACCATGGTGGTGTCCTGCACCATCAGCACCACACCCGCATGCCGGCAGCGCTCCACCGTTGTCTCGCGATGCCCCTCGAGGATGTCGTCCACAGCCACCCTTTCGTTCGAAAGCAGGCGGTACGCAGCCTCCTGCGATGCACGGTCCGGAAAGATCTCCGGAAGCGGCGTTCCCGGACGCTTCTCCCAACACCGCCCCATCTCCTCGATCCGGCGCCGCACCCGCCCGTCGGGATGGGTGCCCCGGCCGAACTCGCGCTCCGCCCAATCGGCGTCGGCGCCAAGATGCAGCGATCCCATCCGCCCCGCAACCCGCTCCGGCTCCTCACACAGTGCTTCCCGCCAGCCCGCCTGCAGCGACTTCATCCACACCCGGCGCACCGGCCCCGCCCCGCGCCGGCCCGGCGGGCGTCCCGATGTCGCGCCAGCATCCTCCCAGCCCGCCGCTCGGTACGAGGTCCCGGCATGCTCGGGGCCGACATAGCTGTACGCCAGCACCGGCCGATCACCATGCCGTGCCTCCCAGTCGTCCGCAACCCGACCTGTCGCCTGCGCCAGCACATGCGAGGCAAGGTCCGCAACCCGCACCGAAGGCAGAAGCAGGAAGCGGTGGTTGTTCACCATCCGCCCCAACCCCGCGCAACGGGCTCGCGCACTCCAGCCGATATACCGGTCCCGCGCCTTCTGGTGCCAGCTCGCCGCGCAGAAGCCGATCCCACCCAAACACCCGAACCGAGACGATATCACCAGATAATTCAACGCTTTGCCGGGATGCCGCGGAACCCCCTCCGGATGGTGCGACGCCATCATCGAACGGAAGCGCCGCGAACCCTCGCGACCCTCGGCCGGTTCCAGCGACACCGTTCCCAGAGCCGATAGCGTCGTCTCCACATGCAGGTCTGGATGCGACGGCAATGCATCCCCCGCTGGCGGCGGCGCTGCCGCCGCCGGAAGCTTCAACCCCAGTTGCGACGCCAGCCTCGGCAGGATCTTCCGCGCCGACGAAACGCACGGCTCGCCCCGCGCGTTGCGCCAGTTCGCGCGAGCGCACAACTCGCTCGCAAGCGCGCTCCGGCTCGCGCCTCCCTCAAGGACCGCGCACTCAAACCACGAAAGAGTTTCCGCGCAAAACTGTCGCAAGCCAATCTGCATGCATCATGTGTGCCACACAACACAGCCCGTGTCAACAGTGTGATAGTGACAGATCCCGGGCAGCAGCCGGATGCGTGTCGCGGAAGGGACGATCTACGACTGGCTCCGGCTGTATCGCTCGCGGGGCTTCGATGGGCTGCTGCCGAAGAGCCGCCGCGACGGGGCGAAGCCGCGGCGGATGCCGCCGGATGCGGTCGATGCGGTGCTGTCGATCAAGGGGGAGACCCCCGAGTTGAGCATCCGGCAGGTGATCCGGCGGGCCCGGGAGATGGGTGCGGTGCCGGAGGCTGTCCCGCTCCCCCCCTCGACGCTGCACCGGCTGTTTACGCGTGAGGGGCTGATGGTGCGGGAACAGCAGGGGCCGCAGAAGGATCTGCGGCGCTGGGCGTTCTCCCATGCCGGTGACCTCTGGCAGTCGGATGCGATGCACGGTCCTGCGGTGCGCGACGAGCGCGGGCGCATGCGGAAGACGTATTTGCTCGAACTCCTGGACGACGCGACCCGGGTTGTCCCTCACGGAGCGTTCCAGTTCTCGGAGAACGCGTCCGCGTTCCTGCAGGTGTTCCGGGAGGCGGTTCAGCGCAGGGGCATCCCCCGGCGCCTCTATGTCGACCAGGGGGCATGCTTCCGGTCGAAATGGCTGGCGCTTGTATGCGCCAAGCTGGGCGTCGCTTTGATCCACGCGCGGGCCTTCCATCCGGCTGGGAAGGGCAAGATCGAGCGAAAATTTCGGACCACAAGATCACAGTTCCTGCCCTTGGTGGACGACGCAGCGAAGCGCAGCCTGGAGGCGCTGAACCGGAAGTACTGGACCTGGCTGGAGGGGGAGTATCACCAGGCCCCGCATCGCGGGCTCGACAACCTGTCGCCCCTGGACAAGTGGGCGCAGTGCGGCGAGCGCGTCCGGCACGCCGGGCCGGAGATCGATCTCGAGGACCTGTTCCTGTTCGAGGCGACGCGGCGGGTCTCCAATGCGCGTACCGTGAGTCTCAACGCCCGGCTCTACGAGGTCGACGCGGCGCTCTGCGGCCAGCGCGTCGTCCTCCGCTTCGATCCCCTCGCTCCTCCGGAACGCCCGATGCAGGTCATCCACGAGGGCAAGCCGGCCGGCGTTGCAACGCCCCTCGACCTGCACGGGAACGCCCGCGCGAAGCGGGACGGACCGTCGCAGCCGCTCTCCTTCCGGTCGCTCGACGACAAGAAGGAGGACGAGTAATGCACAAGCACCACTTTGCGCTCAAGCACTATCCCTTCGAGCGCACGCTGCACGCGGACGAACTCTTCGAAGGCCAGACCCAGGGCGAGGCACGGTCGCGGATCAGGCACCTGCTGGAGCTGCGCGGGATCGGCCTTCTCACCGGAGAAGCGTAAGCGACTTTTTTACCCCCTGCTGAACGATATTGGGCGTTTCGTGTGGGTGTGCCGTTGTTGATTTGGATTGGGTTTTGGGGTTGCTTCGAGCGTGTCCCTGGACTCAGGGTCCTGGGGCTGGACTCAACGAAACGGTTGTGTTACGCTGCCCGGCATGGACCGGATAGTACAAGGCCGTTGTGTCGGCTCTGCGGAGTTGTCGGAGATCCGTGCGCTGTTGTCGGCGCACCCGGAGTGGGGCCGCTCGCGGCTTTCGGTTGCGCTGTGCGAGCGCTGGGGCTGGCGGGACGGCCGTGGCCGTGTGAAGGATATTGCCGCGCGTTCGCTGCTTCGCAAGCTTGCGGGAGAAGGTCTGATCCGGCTCCCTGCGTTGCAGTACCCGGGCCGCGGAAGCCGTCGGCACAGCGCGGCGGCGCGTGTCGGGCTGGAGGTTGACTGGTCGGTATCGGAGGCGTATTCGGGTCCGCTGTCGGCGCTCCTGCCCGTTTCTGTATCGGTTGCGGAAGGTTCGGACCGCCAGCTTCTGCACGCGATTTTGGAGCGGTTCCACTATCTCGGGCTATCGACGCCGGTGGGGGAGAACATCGGGCACCTTGCGCGGGACCGTCGGGGCCGGATCGTGGGCTGCTCGCTGACGGGGGCTGCGGCATGGCGCTGCGCGGCGCGGGACCGCTGGATCGGATGGAGTGACGCGACGCGCGGGGCGGGTCTGTGCCTTGTGGTGAACCAGCAGCGCTTTCTGATCCTGGACGCGGTTCGGGTTCCGCATCTTGCGAGCCATGTGCTTGCGCGGGTGGCACGTCGGGTGGGCGCGGACTACGAGGAGCGCTACGGGCATTCGGTCCATTTGCTGGAGACATTCGTCGATGTGTCGCGGTTTGCGGGGACGTGTTACCGGGCGGCGGGCTGGCATGACGCGGGGCTGACGACGGGGCGCAGCCGGAACGGCCGTCCGGGGCTCTCGGTTCCGCGCAAGCGGGTTTTTCTGCGGCCCCTGCGGCGGGATACCGTGGCGCGGCTGCGGCAGGAACGGTGACTGGTTTGGGGCCGCCGGAAGACCACGCCGGGGGAGCGGCGGAGCTTCACCGGCAACTGGACCTGGCGTCGGAGGAGAACGCACGGCTGCTGGAGCACCGCGAACACTGGATGGGGGAGACGGAGGCACTGCAGGACGCGCTTGCGCGATCGGATCGCGGCAAGGCGCGGCTGGAGTCGGAGAATGCGCAGTTGCGCCGGGAACTGAAGAAGGTCAGGTCTACTCTGGACGAGTTGCTGGAGCGATTCCAGACGGCCGTGCGCACCGCGCGTCGGTTTGCGGGGATGCTGTTCAGTTCGTCGTCGGAGCGCCTGGGGGGTTCGGCCGAGACGGTTGTGTCGGAGGTGGAGCTGGATTGTCCTGCCTTTATCTGGGACGATGATCCGACCGGAGGACTGGCGGGCGGCGGCGCGGCGAATGGCGAAGCCGTGGATCCCCTTCCCGAGGAGCGCGCGGCACCGCGGCCACGCAAGCGTGGCCGCCCCCGGGGAGCGACGGGCGGCCGGAAGATCGGCAAGGACGTTCCCACGATCACCTGCCACCTGGAGCCGGAGGCGGCTGCCTGCCCGTCCTGCGGCGGCGAGCGCAAGACGATCCGGACCGAGGCCGCGGAGCGGGTGCATTATGTCCCGGCCAGCTACGTTCGGGTCGTGATCGAGCGTCCCGTGCTCGGCTGCGCCCGGTGCCGCCACGCCGCACCGGAGCAGGCACCGGCACCGGACTGGCTGATCCCCCGCGGACTGCCCACGGAAGCCTTGCTGGCGCACACCATGGCGTCAAAGTTCCAGGACCACTTCCCCTCCTACCGCCTGTCGCAAAGGCTTGCCCGCCACGGCATCCTCATCGGCGATGCCACCCTCAACAGCTGGATCGCCCGGGGCTTCGAGATCCTGCAGCCGCTCTATGACGCCATCAAGGCGCATGTCCTCAGCGCCGACCGGCTGTTCCTCGACGAGACAACGGTCAAGTTCCTCGAACCGGGCTTCGGAAAGGCCCGGACCGGCTACCTCTGGGCCGCGCTGCGCGACGACCGCACCTTCGCCGGGCCGGCGCCGCCCGCGGCGCTCTTCTGGTCCGGCCCGGGGCGCGGAAAGGCCATCCCGGAAGCCATGCTGCGGGACTTCGCCGGCCTCGCCCAGGTCGATCGCTACGCCGCATACAACATCCTCGCCGACCCCGCGCGGCCCGCCGGACCCGTCTTCCTTCAGTTTTGTATGACGCATTGGAGACGCAAGTTCCACTATCTGACGGAATCCCGCTTCCGCAATGAGGCCCTTGCGCGGATCGGCAAGCTGTTCGCCATCGAGAAGCCCATCCTGTTCAAGCATCCCGATGAGCGCCTCCGCGTGCGGCAGCTCGAGTTGAAGCCCGCCTTCGAACAATGGAAGGCGTTCCTCGAGGCCGCCGCCAGCCGCCTGCCCGAAGTCTCGGCGGAGGCCGCCGCCATCCGATACGGCCTCGCCGACGGCGTCTGGCCGGGCTTCATCCGCCTGCTCGACGACGGCCGCCTCGACCTGCACTCCAATCGCGGCGAAAACGCCCACCGACCCGTCAAGCTCACCATGCGCAACTCCCTGTTCGCCGGATCCGAGAATGCCATCGACATCTGGGCTCGTGCCAACACCCTGATCACAACATGCCGCCTCAACAACGTCGACCCGGAAGCATGGCTCACCCATGTCCTGGTTCAAATCCGCGACGGGTGCAAGGATGTCGAAAGCCTCATGCCATGGCAGCCCTTCAAACCGCCGGGGGATCAATGCCTCGCCATCTGCGGAACAATCCTCAGCCCCGAACCGCACGCCGAGGGGCCTTGAGGCCCCGCCAGTCACAGACATCGAACAGCGCCGAGAACTCTACTCGCGAAAGCCGCAAAAGACCCTCCGACACCGGCGGCCAGCGGAACGAACCCCGATCCGGCCACTTCGCAACCAGCACCATCCCGCTGCCGTCGTGGAACAGTACCTTCACCCGCCCCGGACGCCGCGAGCGGAACACCAGCACGACCCCCGAATCCGGTGCAACACCAAGATGCTCCCGCGCGTAGCTGCTTAGCGCCGCGATCCCGCGGCGGAAATCAACCGGATGCAACGCAAGGTACACAGCAGAACCATCGCCAACCCCAAGCATGACAACCTCCCGGAATGCAAATGCCTTCCCAGAAGATGGTGCACTCCGCAACTCACCGAAAGCAGGGGGAGAAATAGTCGCTTACGGAGAAGCCGGCAGCGGCAAGACAACCGTCTGCCGTCTGGCCACCTCCGGCCTGCACGCGGGCCTGTTCCGGGTCTGCTACGTGTCCCTCTCCACCGGAAGCGTGCTCGACACCTACAACGCCATCGCCAGCGAGTTCGGCCTGCCCGCCTTCGCCGGACGTGCCGCGGCCTACCGCGCCATCCGCACGGAAGTCTCGCGCATGGTGGCAGAATCGAAGCAGCTTCCGGTGCTCATCTTCGACGAGGCGCACCACCTCCGCAACGAGATCCTCGAGGAACTCCGGCTCCTCACCAGCTACCAGATGGACTCCGAGAAGCGGCTCTGCCTGCTGCTGGTCGGCCTGACAGAACTGCGGCGCAGGCTCGCCATGTCCGCACATGAGTCCCTCGCGCAGCGCATCGTGGTCCGCTTCCACCTCGGCGGCTTCAGCCGCGAGGAAGTCGGCGCCTATCTCGAGCACCGATTGCGCCTCGCCGGAGCCAAGGTGCCGATCTTCGAGCCCGGCGCCGTCGAGGCCGTCGCCCTGGCCAGCAACGGCATCCCAAGGCGCATCGACCGCATCGCGCACTACGCGCTGCATGCCGCGACCGCGGCCAAGGCGCACAGCGTGGACATCGCCCATGTGGAGGCCGCCAACGCCGAGCTGGGTCCGTGAGGAATCGCAGCAAGCTGCGGGCCGACGCGCTCCGGGGCATCCCCCTGGAGCGCGTCGCTACCGCCCTCGGATACCACCGCGACAGCCGCGACCACACGCGCTGGAAGCGCCCCGGCTCCATCCTCAGCATCAACGGCGCCAAGTTCTACGATCATCTCACCGGACAGGGAGGCGGTGGGGCCGTCGACCTCGTCCTGTATGCCAGCAACTGCTCCTTCCTGGAGGCCCTCGAAACCCTCGCCAACATCGCGCCGCCCCCCGGCACGCCCCCCGGCACGCCCCCCGGCACGCCCCCCGGAAAGCCGTTCCGAAAGCTCCTCGATCCCGCATCCTGGCCCGCCGCGCTGGAATACCTCTCCCGGCACCGCAGCCTCAATCCCGCAATCCTCGACGCAGGCTTCCGACAGCGCATCCTCGGCGCCGACCATCGCGCCAATGCCGTCTTCATCACCCGTGATGCCGAGCGCACGCCCGCCGGAGCCGAACTCCTCGGCACCCAACCGGATCACCCCTTCCGGGGCATGGCGCCCGGTTCCCGCAAAGCCAGGGGCGGGTTCTGGATCGCGCGCCGAACGCTACCCCAATCCGCCCTCATCGTCGAAAGCGCACTCGACGCACTCTCCGCCTTCGAACTCCCCTGCATGCAGGACACCGACCTCTTCCTCTCCACCGCCGGCCTTACGCCGCGAATGCCAACATGGATCGCCGCCTTCCGCCTCCAGGACATCGCATGCGGATACGACGCAGATCCCCCCGGAGATCAGGCCGCCGAGCGTCTCATCCGCACAAATCCAAACATCCGGCGAATCCGACCCACCGGCGAAAAGGACTGGAACGACGTCCTGCAATCACGCAAACGCAACCCTCTACAGAACCCTTAGGCAACCCTCCGAACACACCGATCCCGGTCCGGGAGCCGGATGCCCAGACCGAACCCGCCAACGATGCCGCAGGGCCGGAAGCCACCCCGAACCACTACACGCCTGCCGGGAAAGAAATATCCCCGACGAAAAGCGATCGCTCCAATAAATCCGGAACAGCGTGGGAAATCTTGTCCCACTCCGATCGGATTAATCCGGGAAAGCCATTCCGACCTAATGCGAAAAACAACACCGTGCTGGTGTGCATGGACGAGACCTCGAAGCAGCAGACGAAGGAAACCCGGACACCGCGCCCGGTCCGGCCCGGTCAGCCCGCGATTGTCGACTTCGAGTACGAGCGAAACGGCGTCGCCAACCTGTTCATAGTGTTTGCTCCGTTGCTCGGCTGGCGATGGGTGAAAGTGACCGACCGCCGAACACGGCACGACTGGGCGCATCTGATCCGCGAACTGGTGGACGAGATCTTCCCCGGCAAGAAAATCGTTCTGGTGATGGACAACCTGAACATCCATTCCCTTGCATCGCTTTACGAGGCGTTCGAACCGGCCGAGGCCCGGCGGATCGCGGAGTGCCTGGAAATCCACTACACGCCGAAGCACGGTAGCTGGCTGAACCTCGCCGAGATCGAGATCGGCGTCCTGGCCCGGCAGTGCCTGGCGCGGCGTATTCCCGACCGCGAACAACTCTGCAGCGAAACCGGTGCCTGGCAGGCGAAGCGCAATCGGGAAAGCGCATCCGTCGACTGGCGGTTCAAGACAGAGGATGCTCGCATCAAGCTGAAGTCGCTATATCCGTCAATCCAGTGACGCCGGAGCACTAGCAAGGCGTGACAAAAGAAACGCTTCCTTGACTGCTGGAGGAGTTGCAGCGGGCGTTCCTTACGCTCCGAATACCGCCGCATGGGCACTCTCCTAAACCCCAGAATCAAGCAATCCCTGCAAGAGATGCGGCTCAAAACGCCAATTGTCTCAAGTTCCCAAACTTCGATAGCACCTGCCTTCGAAACTCCTCGATACCCCAAACACAACATTCGCGGTAACTGCTCACCCGGTGGTTCGAGTGGCTATTCGGTGTCCTGGTTGAGGCAGTGGACGGCCTTTCCCTGCAGGGCGATGTTGATGGCGACCAGGGGGTTGTATCCGAGCGCCGCCATGGTCTGGAGGTAGCTCGAGATTCGACAGTAGGCGTGTGCGAAGGATACGGTTCGGAAGCACCCGGAGACCTTCTGCTTGACCTTGGCCATACGTATGTCGCGCTCGCCACGATTATTTGTGAACGGAGTGTCGGCGCGTCTGGTAAAGCGCAGGACGTTTTTTCTCTGGACGACGAGGCGTTGGTGGAGGTTATGGGCGTCGGACTTGGCGACCGGTCCGCGTTGGCCCTTTTTTGGCGGTGGGATTTCGGGCATCTCTGTGCGTCCCTGCTCGAGGATCGCCTTGTAGCATCGTGCGATGCGCTTGTAGTGGCGCATGGACAGCCGCTGTTGCGGGCGTTGGATGACCTGTCGCCGTGCGATGAGCAGCAGCTTGTGCATTTTGCGTGCCCACGGATAGCCGTTGCTGTCGGTCACGGCCTGAAGTTCCCTGAGCAGGTGCGCGCCGCAGAGTTGATGCTTGCACTGGGTGTAGGTGAAATAGGGTTTCCAGCAGTCATGGACGATGAGGCCCCCGTATCGGGGGATGATCCCGAGAGTGTTGATCGCCTCACAGCCGCGGTTCCGGTGCAGGCCCTTGACGGTGATGGGCCCGCCGGCACAAACATGGATCCAGTAGTTTTTCCGGTCCACGCGCAACGAGGTTTCGTCGACATGCAGCACCGGCATGTCAAGGAGCTTGTCGGTGGCGGCAGCCTCCCAGTCTTCCAGGGCCTGATGCAGGCGCCAGACGAAGGCGAGCAGGGTGGCCTCGGAGAGCAGCCGTCCGGTCATCGCCTGGATCATGGCCGCCGTCCGCTTGAGCGGGACCATCTGGGCACAGAGCAGGTGCACGACATAGGCGACGATCCCGGGTCCGTACTGCAGAGGACCGGGCATGGTGTCGGGGAAGCGGCCCTTGGTCCGGGATTGGCAGCGCGGACAGGCCTTGATCTCGGCGGTGACCCGACGTTCGACGGTCTCGAAGACGATGTCGACCTCGATGCGCTGCTCGTGTCCGGTGCACGCGGTCCCGGTCAAGTCGTGGCCACACTGCCGGCACTCGGTGACCGGGCTGGTGTGCGTCGTGGTGACCGTGCGCAGGGTGTCGGAGCGTGCGTGGCGTGCCTTCGGTCCGCGGGATCCGGACCTGCCCGCGGTGTGGGTCTCGCTGTCGGTGCCGTCCCGTGAACTCGGCAGACTGGAGTTGCGCGAGGTCTTTGGTGTTGTCTTCTCGAGGAATACCGCCACCACGATATCCACCAGCATGAACAGGGCATTGATCAGCGCGAGGGTGTCCGCGCTTGCCTCGCCCTTCTGCTTGATGGCATCGAACCGGGCTCGGCAGTCGTCCAGCTGCGCGCGCAGCGAGGCCGGGTTGATCCGCGCCATCACTCGGCCTCGACCGCCATGATCGCCGAGATCACCGCGAGACGTTCACCCGCCGGCAGGTTCTTGTAGCCTTGTGCCCAGCGGGTCGCCTTGCGCTTGATGCGCTGACGGTCGGTGGCGTTCCGGCCGGCATGGCTGGCCCAGTGCATCCGCTCGGGCGTGAAGTTGAACCAGACCACCTCGGTGCGGACCTGGGCCTGGGTTGTCACCTGTAGTGCGACCCGGCGCCAGTCCGACAGCATCTCGTCATACAGCGCCGAGGGGTGTCCCGAAACCATCACCTGGCACGGCAGGCCCGTGAGCAGATCAAGAAGGGTTGCGTGGTCGGCATCCGTATACTCGTAGCGGTACCGCCGGTCCGACCGACGGGTCGCATGCAGATACGGCGGATCGCTGTAGACCAGTTCCGTACCCCGCAACGGGAAGCTGGCCAGGAACTCGTGGGCACAGCCCTGTACCAGCTCCACCGGGTAGTCGCACATGAACCCGTCAAGCGCGCGTTGATCGCGGTCAATCCCGATGCTGCGCATCGCCGGGGCCTTGCGCCGCATCAGGGCACCGCCTCCGAGATGCGTCTCTATATACAGATCGTGGGGAGGCTGGAGCCCCAGTAGCGCCTGACAAAGCCCGGTCGTCGCCTTGGATCCGAAATACCCCATCGGTGGTCCCCGTCAACAGCGATGACCACTCATAGTCAGATCTCGCTGGAGTGTCAACCTCCCGTCGCCATCAGCGATCCGCAACCAGACACCACCCCGCTCAATCACCTCCCGGGAGGCTCGTCGACAGTCACCCCGAACTCAAACCAGACGCAGGAGGGAGTGAGTAGTTACCATTCGCGAAGGCAAAAACGGACCCTCGTTCTGGATGGATCGCTTGACTCCTATCGTTTCGCGGGCACGATGTTGAAGCCCTCTATCGTGAGTTCTGACGCTTGCAGATGCTGCACCAATTCGTCCACAGATGGCCCGAACCTCGCGAAGTCTAGTCCTTGCAGCTTTTGCAACTGAGCGTCGAACTTCTTCTGTTTCGCATATCCCGGTTGATCCGGTGCCATGTAGCGAGACTTCAAAAACAGCAGCTGCCACGGTTCGTCATCGCCGTAATCGAAGAAATCGATCACTTGGTCTCGAAGGTTGATCTTGATCCGCTCACGCAAACGCGGCAATGGTGACTCCGCGTACTTGTCATAATGGAGAAGAGTGAGCTTTCTGGACTGAAGGTGGATCTTCACAACATCGGCGTCGCCCACGTGCCCGTAGAGCTGCTCTGCGCAACCGACGTAAGCCCGAAGCGCCGGCGGCAGACGTTCCACGAGGCGGGCATCCAGCTGAAGGGAGTGTGGTCCGTCGAGCCATCCGAGTCCGTCTACCTCGGCGCTTTGAGCCGCGGCGTGAATGACTGTCGGGTCGCTCAGCGAGAACAACAGCTGCTGGCCTGTCTTCTCGGCAGCGCCATGCGACCCGAAGAATGCTTTGATGTCACGCTGCATCTCTATCGGGAGTTCGCGGTATCGTTGACGTTGGCTGAAGCAGTTCAGCGCGAAGTAAACTGTCAGATCGTCGGTTCGGTGCTGCCGTGCCTGATGCAGGGTCTCGGCGCTATAGATGTGCTGTGCGAGCTGAGCCGTCTTTCGCACGGACCCGAGGCGCTCGGTGAGCTCCTGACGCACGGAGTCGTCCAGTTCGTCCATGTCCGGCAGTCGTCCGAGTTCAAGTGCAGCCTTCCAAACTGCATCGATCACCTCTCTGTGCTCTTCCACCAGTTCTTCAGAGTTCGCTCTCGCACGTGTTGCTTGCGGCGGCGCGATCGCCAGGAGGTGGGAGATGTCCCTATGACGTCGCCTTCGGCGTTCGAGGAATCGTTGCTCGCAGATCTTATCCCGGAACACGAAGAATACCCCCGGCCCCACTGGAATTGCTTCCTCGCCGACTGCCTGTCTGACGAGCGCGCGTGCTTCGTGCTGGGAGAAGTATTTCTGAAATGTGTTGTGGGCTGTCACGAACCCGTCGCGGAACGATCTCAGGGTCGATGTATTCGCCTTTCCGACCAGCATGACGGCGACGGCCAGGACGCGTCGTGCGAGGCCAAACGCGGCTTGAATTGCCTCAATCCGTTCCGACGGCTCCTCGATGACGTTGAGAACGAAGCCGAGGTTGACGACATCAGATTCCTCGAGCTTCGCCCCGGGAGCGTAGTGCGGGTCCCAACCGTTAACCTTGATTCCGGCGCTTGAGAGCACGGCCATGTCATCTCCGCGTCCGCACCCATAGTCGAATACGCTCAGTTCGCTGTCTAGGAATTCGTGCCGGGCCAACGCTTGCATCGGAGCCGACAGTCCCGAACGCGATATCGCGGTTCGGTGACGGTCCACCGTTGTTCCGCGCTTCTCGTACTGTTCTTGCGCAGCTACCCTTTCATGCACTTTGTGATCTTCGATGACGATGCCCGCATTCGCGAGTCGCTTCTCCCATTCGCGTCGGAATCCAATGGAGTTCGCTTTCTTGAACAGGTTTCGCCGCTCCAGCTCCTCTGTAAGTTGGGCGAACACATTGCGTCGAGGGTCGTTCGGTGCGAGTAGCAACTCCTTTCTGTGCAGAATCGGTGGGTTTCGCGAGGTCCGGTAGGTGCGATGCACGCACCTCGGACCATTGAAGTCAATCGTCCAGCTGTCGAGCAATGTTGGAAATGCGCTCGCTTCGAAGTCTTCGTACGCGAGTAGTGAGACTCGCTTCGGCGGCTCGCCGTCGATCTTCACGACATTAAATGCGTCCGACCTCACACGCGCGATGCGCGTTGCCTCTTCGATAGCTAGCCGGCTCTTCGAGCCAGTCCAGCGAACTGCCGACTTGTGGTAGTAGCGCGCTCCGCCTACGCGCTTGCCGACCGCGTTTCGTCCGGGCTTTGCCCTCCCGCTCACCGCGGCTCCTGCGTCCAGGCTTCGGCGATGGCATTTGCCATGGTCCGCGCTTCTTCCTGCTCGATGAATGGCACCTGACCGTAGATCTTGTCGTTCGTACCGAGCTTCGCGATGACGTGTCCTTTCCCTTGGAGGTCTTCGGCCCCTTTCTCCCCAAGCGCGATGCGCGACGAGCCTTCGTCGCCCAGTCTAAGTATGAGCTTGTTTCCGAGGTTCGTGCGGAGCTGCATCGTCATCACGTCCTTGTCTGCGCGCTGATAAATCATGATCAGATGCAGCCCCGCCGCCCTCGACTTGGTGGCAATCTCGTTGATGACAGTTTCGACCTCTTTCTTGAACTCCTCGTCTTGCATCCAATTGGCGACCTCATCGAAGAAAATGATTACGCGGGGCAATTGCTGTGTTGTGTCTCGGTTGCGGTTGAATTGCGAGATGTTTGCGCATCCGGCTTGAGTGATTTGCCGGTAGCGTTCCTCCATCTCGGCCACCAACCGTCGCAGAAGTGCAATCGCAGCGTCCTTGTCCTCTACGATCCCCTCGCGCAAATGTGGGAGACCGCGCGCCCAGAGGTAGTCCGCGCCCCGCTTTGGGTCAATCAGGTAGACTTGCACCGACAGTGGGTCGTTGAACGCGCACACATCGAGAATGAGGTTCGACACGAGTATTCCCTTGCCGCTTCCCGTTGTGCCGGACACCAGTGTGTGTGGTGCTGCTTGCTCCTGCCCCTCGAAGTCGCTCTCAAGCGAGATGTAGAACAGTGCTCCGTCGTCTTCCTGCTCACCCACCACTAGCGCCAGGTTCTTCGACGGCGCGCTCGGCTCGAGCTTGCGCCGAGACCATACTTCCGACAGGTGCAAGATTCCTCGCTTGGGACGTTTCAGCGCCACCGCAATGCGCCCCGCAAGTGGTGTAATGCGCAGAATCCCGACACCGTAGCGGGTCATCAAATCGGTCTGCTTGCCCTGCAGCCACTTGACGGTAAGCCTTTGGCCGCCGACGTGCAGGAGCGCCGAATTCGGGGTCAGGGTGGCGCTTCGCACGGGGGCTTCCATCTCTTCGGCTTGGAGCGCTTGTTTGAATTTCTCGACAATCTCTTTGAGCCACACTTGTCCTGCGCGCTCGTCTATCGGGCTCCGCATGCCTTGTACCGCCTCATAGACCGCGGTTCTCCAGCCCTGCCGGGTTGTACGCGTATGTCTTTCTGAAGTGGCGGAGTCTTCTTTCTCCAACCTTCGGATTGTAGAGCCTGCCGTATCCGATGGGCTGCCGCTGCTCGTGACCGCAGTTACTGCGTCCAGATGTGCAGCGGCGCTTCGCTCGAAATTGCCCAAATTTTCGATGGTTCCTGCCCCCAGCTGTGTAGTCTTGCTATGGGCGACTCTTCGTGGGGACCCCTCTATTCTTGGTTCGTCGATCACGCCACTCTCTTTGCGCTCAGCGTGTTCCAAGGTTGGCACCCGGGTTTCGACCTTGGGCGCAGGTGGTGACCTTCGAATAGCGGCTGGCGCTTGCGGCCATTGCTCTGGCTCTTTGAGCAGCGAGTCTTGATTCTTGTCCCCTATCCCCCGAATTGACTTCGCGATGCAGTCCGCTCCAAGCCGCCATTGTGCGAGCCTTCTTCGTCTGTTCTCCGATAGTTCCGCATCGGCGACACGAAGATTAAGATCGTTCGCGGAGTGTTGCTTGTCGTGGACCGAAACGATCGAGTGTCCGGAGACCTCGAATTCAACTCGTCCCTCTCGGATCGCCGCCGTCCACTCGTCGAATCTCCGCCCAGCTACTCTCTCCTGGTCTCCCCAAGGGTCCATGTGTTCAACTAGCATATCTGCCAACCGATTGCGCCAGATCGTGGGGTCCACGGTAGAGCTTCCTGCCGCGAATCGGTGAGAGATCGCTGCGTACGTCCGTTCCACCTGCCTCCATGATCGCTTCTCGCTCTCAATCAAATTGTTACTACTGACGCACTTCGCTTCGGCGACGATTAGGCATACTCGTCCTTGTCCCACTGTTGATTCTTCGAGACTTACGGCCAAGATATCGGCGATCTCGCCCGAGAGGTCGAGCCAGCCCTTGAACTCGTCAAGGAAGAACATCGCCGTGCGGTGCACTCTCCCCTTTGCGAGCAGAAGCTCAACTTCACGTTGAGCGATGATTATCCCTATCAACTCTTGTGCAAAATTGTCCCAGTGCATTCCGCGCATCACAATGTTGCCAGACAGGCTCGCCGAACGTTCGTGAATGGCGTTGATCAGATCATGCAGCGCTTCGCTCTCGTGCCTTGGCAGGATGCTCTTCAGGTTCTCGTGCAGCCTGTCCCGGAGCCTTTTGCTAGAAACTTCACTCGATACGATGACGTTGTGCACGGACCTTGGGTCCGAGAAGTATCGCAAGATCCTGAGCCCACTGTTGGAACTTGCGATGAGGCGCCGATCTGCGATGCGGTCGTAGGTGATGACCCAGTTGGCCATCGCGTGGGCCTGCTCGAGCTTGTCGGCGACCGCAGACGATGTGAGTTCCACCTCTTGCGTGGGTAAGAAGTGTCTGTTTGCATCCGAGGCCCTGGCGTGCAGTACGTCATGCACGGCATCGATGTACGCCTGTGACGGTTCTACTTGGCTTGGCGCCGTCAGGTAGACCGCCGTCGAGAGTCCCCCGCTCGATTGGCTCTTGCGTCGCGAAATGTCGGTGGGGACGTGGCGCAGCATTTCTCCACACGGACGGGGTGGAGGGGCTTCATGCCACCTGACGCTCGCGAGGCGTGCGATGACATTGTGCAGTAGTGCGATGTCCTGTTGTTTCGTCCCGTTTTGGCTTGTCAATGATTCCGGGGAGGCTATTCCGACGCGTAACCGCGAGAGGAATATCCGGGCCGCTTCGCTAGTAAGCGAATCTTCGATCTTGTGGCCGATCACCCTGTTCTGGCGCTCGTAAATCTGTCGAAGCTTTTGCGGATTCTCATGAGTGACGGTGAGATCGCAGCGCAGATCTTCTTGGACCTCAATTTGCTTCGCGAGGTGACTTGCCACCGAACTCGGAAGCTCTTCTGCCTCTGCATCCAGTAGCACCGCGGAAAAATTGGCCCGTTCGTGCGGCTTTTGTCCCAGGTATTGGTCGGCGATCTCCCAGAACTTCTTGACCGCGTCCTTGACTGGCTCGTCGTTCAGCTTTGTTACGTCCTCCGAGAAGGGCGGTTCGAGGAGGCTGTAGCCCGATCGTGCTTCGGTCTCAATAAGCAGTTGTTTCTGTGTCTTCGTGCGCACCACGCCTACGTTCGCGTAGTATGTTTCCTGCAAGCCTTGGACACGATCCTCTACGTATTGCTCGACTTCTGCGGTCTTCTCGCTGGGACTCGTTACTATCTGTCGGATGATTTCCGCTGCCTGCTTCGCCTTGATCGCCAGCTCGGCCAGTCGCATGGGGTGCCATGGCGTAATGATCATCGAATTGCGACTTCCTATCACGCGCGCAGTACCGATCTGGAGCAAGGGTTCCCACAGGTTGCGAACTAGGATGTCCGCCCGTGCCCGACACCTCAAGTGCTTCAAGAGGTCGCCGTAGCTTGTTGCTTGATCAACTAGTGCATTGGCGTTTAATCCTTCTCCGCATTGGTTTCTCATTGCGGCGATGGCCTTCGAGTAGTTGCTGTGGAACATCTTGAAGGCTTCTTCGAGGTTCCCGGCGTCATCCTCGGTCAGCACGTCGCCAGCGCACCGTTGCATCTCCTTGCGCCACTGCTCCTCGATTTGCGTCCGAAATTCAGCTGGGCCGTTTTCGGACGGGTTCGCAAGCGCGCCTCGGCTTTCCCCCAGCGCGTCGGTGATGCTGGTGACCTTGTCAAGGGTCACCCGCTCTGAGGGCGAACCCCTTGTGCCGCGCGAGGGTGAGACTTGTCCTCGCAAGAGGAAGGCTTGGTCTTGTCCGTCAGGCAGTACTCGGCGCAAATCTTCCGCGAGTGCCGTTGCGAATGTCGTGTGGCCCGGCCGCCACGTCATTTGAGCTTTGTTCCGTCCCTTCCACAGTTGCTTCCCTTGCTCTTGCGTTTTGAGCGCCAACCTCGGAACGATCCAAGCTTCGAAGGTGAACTCTGCCCTCCGTGACCCGCTATCGTTATTCTTCTCCAGGTTATGTTCCCACTCCCCGCTCCAGCAGCGGCCAAAGTCCAGTACCACCGATGGACTTAAGGCCTTGTCGAGCCCCCTGTAGCGATCCCTGAGGTAGCCGCATAAATGGGTGTTCTTGTCCTCGGTCCAAAAAGATATTCTTTCCGCATTGCGCAGCCGTACTACCAGCACTGGGTCGTCGACCTCGTCGATGTTCTGGCAGGCTCGCAGGGCCAAGTGGATAATGCCCCTCAGCAAATCGTCCTCTTCGTCCACCGGTGCATCAAAGATCAACCGTTCCCATCTCTTGTAGAGATTCGGCTTTTCCGCAAGGCGCTCTCGGTGGTTACCGAAAATGTCCGCGTACTCCTCCTTTACATCGCTGCTATTCGTCCTCAACTCTTCGAGCCGTTTCCGGTCATTCTTCGAAAGTTCGCCCGGGAATTCCGCGTCGAGATGTCTGATCGTCTCCTCTCCAAGTTTTTTTCTCCTCGGGCCCTTACGGTTGTCGAAGAAAGCGCTCACCTCCGCCCATGGCAACTTCGCTACTCGCTGCTGGCTGTCCCGCCACTCGCCCGCGTTCAGGCCCCGGTCTTCCACAAGGCTCTCAAGTGCCTTGACTGCGGGCGGAGTGAGATCCTCGCTGGTCCTGAGTTCCTGGAGCCGTTCTCGCAATTCGCCACGCGGACGAAACCCGCGGTCGTTTGTCTCAAGGTAGAGGTAGCGTCGATACTCATCGCGCCAGCGCCGAAACTGGTGCCCCGCCTTGGTCGCCAAGACCTTTCCCGTCATCCGCGGAGCACAGTCTCTGGGCAGCCGCAGGTATGGCAGCGCGTAGTTCACGGCTTGACCGAGTGTCAAACCCTTCCTCATCGCCCCCTCTACTGCGGCGCAGAAGTCTGCCAGCATGTGCGGGGACACCAGAATTTGGGAACCCATCAATCCTCGCAGAATCTTCCTGAACGGAGTCTGCAATTCCTCCCCGTAGCCTACTAGCGTCTCCTTCGCCCACAATTCTGCCTTTTTCTCATCGCACAGCCAAGCCTCATTCAAACGTTCTACACTGCCGAGGCTCTGGAGGACCCTTTCCATCTGCTGTCCTGGCACCGAGAAGATCGTTGCAATGGCTTGGTCGTGCTTGAAATTGCGGAAGCGAGTCGCAACCTCATCCCTAATGAGCTCAGGCTTCAGCCCGTCCATTGCCAAATCGGGATGTATTGCAACCTCGATGACTTCGGTATTGCTTGACAACTTGGCCACAGCTGCCCCAATGGCGCTGGTAAGCTCAGGCCCGAGGTCGACGATCGCGTACATTACGCGCGAACGGTTCGCTTGCAAGATGACGTTAGAGATGCGTCGTGCCGCGACTTGCGCTGCGATTTCCAATCCCCGGCTCCGACCGGCAGTCGGTTGGCTAGGCAGACCGTGTCCTGACATGGAATTCGCGGCCTGGCGATCTTTGCCGTCAATCATGCCGCCTCCGTGCTCCGCTCATCATCGTCCTCATGGAAGGGGTTCACCACGAACGCGCAGGCGTCCGATTTTCGGTCCACGAACCCGAGGGTTCGAAGGCGGTGTTCCAGTCGCTGCTCGTTGATCTTGAGCTGTTCCAACGACACGCTTGCATTGGCGCCAAATGCCCACTGAGCCTGCTCCTGGCCTATTACGATGCGATAGCGCTCATACAAACGACGGAGGAACTCCCGTACCTCGAGCGGCCCCTCCACATTTGCCAGTACGAGTGCCTCCAGAACGGCATCGTTCGGCGCGTACCACGTGCCTGCTCGGGTCCTTGCTTGCGTGATTCCCACTCCTTTAGTTCGGTTTGCCAAGCTCGCCCATATGGTGTGCTTTGAGTCTTCTCGTGCGCTCTCACCGTAGCTCTTCAGTATCGCATTCGCGTCAGGCCCATCGCTCATTCCACCACTTGAGCGCTTCTCCCAGAGAAACATGTCCTTCAGAGTCTTGACCGAATTCGCGGCCTCCATTGAGGTGCCAAGCCCGCCAGTCCAATGAACGGATTTTGCGAACGTATTGATGAATGCGTCTATGGCGTGCTTTGGCAGCAAGCGATGGCTTTCGTGCTGGCGGTGGGCGATATCTCGGACCGGGTTCTTTCCCCCGGACCCGCCCATTTCGAACACGAAGGGCGAGAACGCCTCCGATGCTCCTTCCGTAATGGTGGCTTGAGTGCGCTGCAGAATGTAGATAACCTGATGTATGGTGCTCAGGCGCATCATGGGGTCCAACAGATCCTCAATTGGCTTCGCCCTGAGCTTCAGGAGCGCCACCCAATCCTCGGCGAGGTTGTCGTAGACGTCCATGCTCCGTATGGGTAGGTATCCTGTCTTGAGTTCGACCGAGTCCTCGCCTACTGGTCCACGCCCGCTCTCGCGACCTCTTATTATTCTCGCGAGTTCGTTCCACGGAGATTTACGATTCAACAGGCGGTTTCTCAGCAACTCTTCGAGTTGTTCTCGCTTCTGGTCTTTTGCCCGTCCCAACATCAGGTACAGCAGTTCGCCGGAGCGCCGCAGGAATCGACGATCCGCCTTGAAGTCGTGCTCGCTGATGTCCGCAAACAGCATGTCCGGACCGAGAGGGAGCAGGTGTCGCGAAGTCCAACGTTTGTTAGACACTGCTTCTACTTCCGTTGACCGCAGAACGTCGAGCGCCTTGTTCAATGATTCGACGTCTTCGAACGCATTCTGCAAATCGTTGAAGGTAACATTGAGGCTCGATGCGCCGTCGTTAATCCGGTGAGTCAACTCTCGCCATTGTGCTTCGCCATCTGAGCTCCCGCGAGTGGCGATCTCGCTTGTGTCGAGATCGCGAAACAGCAGGTATCGGAGCTTCCAGTTCCGCGGAACATAGTATGTGACTGCTTCGTGCTTCGTGCGTCCCTGAGTATCTTTCACCAGCGGCTCGAAGAGCCTTCGCTCCTTTGTCTGGTGTCTGTTGAAGAGGATGTGCATGCACTCGATGAGGGTCAACCACGGTGGCTGTTCATCGTAGAGTAACAGTCCCCAGATTCCGTAGCTGCACCAGTCCCTAATGTTGCCAGTGTCGAGCCCGTCGGGTAGATCCAGCGCGTCGCTTGGCAACGCTACTCTTGCACGTGGATCACGTCGGATCATCATATCTTGGCCTTGATTTGCTCTTGTTTGATCGATGCGGCACTGTCGAGTGAAAGGATACGCACTAGTGCAATCGATAATTCTGTAGCGCTCAGTTTGTCCGCAATCTGCTGCCGCAGCATCGTAGCGAAGTGTTTGACTTCCTGATGGCACTGACGGGAGAAGCTCGATGGGAGCCTTCCTTCGGCCACGCGTAGGAGGTACTCGAACAGTAGAGGCTTCATATCCAGTGGTTTGCATTGGCTTTCGTTCGTTCCGTGCAGTCCCACCGCCACCTTGATCTGCGGCCGGTTCCGACTCTCGTCGTGTGCGATTTGCATGTGGACCAGTTGCATGCCAAGGTGGGAACGCTCAACCGGTGGAATCGCCAGTATCCTTCCCGTTGGATCGTCTGACTTCCCAACCGTGCCAGCTAGCCACAAATGCTCCGTATCCTCCGTCATCATGCCGGTCAGGGCCCGATTGAATCCCTTCACAATCTGACGTGAAACGTAACTGCTCACCCGGTGGTTCGAGTGGCTATTCGGTGTCCTGGTTGAGGCAGTGGACGGCCTTTCCCTGCAGGGCGATGTTGATGGCGACCAGGGGGTTGTATCCGAGCGCCGCCATGGTCTGGAGGTAGCTCGAGATTCGACAGTAGGCGTGTGCGAAGGATACGGTTCGGAAGCACCCGGAGACCTTCTGCTTGACCTTGGCCATACGTATGTCGCGCTCGCCACGATTATTTGTGAACGGAGTGTCGGCGCGTCTGGTAAAGCGCAGGACGTTTTTTCTCTGAACGACGAGGCGTTGGTGGAGGTTATGGGCGTCGGACTTGGCGACCGGTCCGCGTTGGCCCTTTTTTGGCGGTGGGATTTCGGGCATCTCTGTGCGTCCCTGCTCGAGGATCGCCTTGTAGCATCGTGCGATGCGCTTGTAGTGGCGCATGGACAGCCGCTGTTGCGGGCGTTGGATGACCTGTCGCCGTGCGATGAGCAGCAGCTTGTGCATTTTGCGTGCCCACGGATAGCCGTTGCTGTCGGTCACGGCCTGAAGTTCCCTGAGCAGGTGCGCGCCGCAGAGTTGATGCTTGCACTGGGTGTAGGTGAAATAGGGTTTCCAGCAGTCATGGACGATGAGGCCCCCGTATCGGGGGATGATCCCGAGAGTGTTGATCGCCTCACAGCCGCGGTTCCGGTGCAGGCCCTTGACGGTGATGGGCCCGCCGGCACAAACATGGATCCAGTAGTTTTTCCGGTCCACGCGCAACGAGGTTTCGTCGACATGCAGCACCGGCATGTCAAGGAGCTTGTCGGTGGCGGCAGCCTCCCAGTCTTCCAGGGCCTGATGCAGGCGCCAGACGAAGGCGAGCAGGGTGGCCTCGGAGAGCAGCCGTCCGGTCATCGCCTGGATCATGGCCGCCGTCCGCTTGAGCGGGACCATCTGGGCACAGAGCAGGTGCACGACATAGGCGACGATCCCGGGTCCGTACTGCAGAGGACCGGGCATGGTGTCGGGGAAGCGGCCCTTGGTCCGGGATTGGCAGCGCGGACAGGCCTTGATCTCGGCGGTGACCCGACGTTCGACGGTCTCGAAGACGATGTCGACCTCGATGCGCTGCTCGTGTCCGGTGCACGCGGTCCCGGTCAAGTCGTGGCCACACTGCCGGCACTCGGTGACCGGGCTGGTGTGCGTCGTGGTGACCGTGCGCAGGGTGTCGGAGCGTGCGTGGCGTGCCTTCGGTCCGCGGGATCCGGACCTGCCCGCGGTGTGGGTCTCGCTGTCGGTGTCGTCCCGTGAACTCGGCAGACTGGAGTTGCGCGAGGTCTTTGGTGTTGTCTTCTCGAGGAACACCGCCACCACGATATCCACCAGCATGAACAGGGCATTGATCAGCGCGAGGGTGTCCGCGCTTGCCTCGCCCTTCTGCTTGATGGCATCGAACCGGGCTCGGCAGTCGTCCAGCTGCGCGCGCAGCGAGGCCGGGTTGATCCGCGCCATCACTCGGCCTCGACCGCCATGATCGCCGAGATCACCGCGAGACGTTCACCCGCCGGCAGGTTCTTGTAGCCTTGTGCCCAGCGGGTCGCCTTGCGCTTGATGCGCTGACGGTCGGTGGCGTTCCGGCCGGCATGGCTGGCCCAGTGCATCCGCTCGGGCGTGAAGTTGAACCAGACCACCTCGGTGCGGACCTGGGCCTGGGTTGTCACCTGTAGTGCGACCCGGCGCCAGTCCGACAGCATCTCGTCATACAGCGCCGAGGGGTGTCCCGAAACCATCACCTGGCACGGCAGGCCCGTGAGCAGATCAAGAAGGGTTGCGTGGTCGGCATCCGTATACTCGTAGCGGTACCGCCGGTCCGACCGACGGGTCGCATGCAGATACGGCGGATCGCTGTAGACCAGTTCCGTACCCCGCAACGGGAAGCTGGCCAGGAACTCGTGGGCACAGCCCTGTACCAGCTCCACCGGGTAGTCGCACATGAACCCGTCAAGCGCGCGTTGATCGCGGTCAATCCCGATGCTGCGCATCGCCGGGGCCTTGCGCCGCATCAGGGCACCGCCTCCGAGATGCGTCTCTATATACAGATCGTGGGGAGGCTGGAGCCCCAGTAGCGCCTGACAAAGCCCGGTCGTGGCCTTGGATCCGAAATACCCCATCGGTGGTCCCCGTCAACAGCGATGACCACTCATAGTCAGATCTCGCTGGAGTGTCAACCTCCCGTCGCCTTCAGCGATCCGCAACCAGACACCACCCCGCTCAATCACCTCCCGGGAGGCTCGTCGACAGTCACCCCGAACTCAAACCAGACGCAGGAGGGAGTGAGTAGTTACCGTGAAACCTTTGTGATGAGTTCGGGTGAACAAGTCGTCCTCACCGCCTGCTGAAACGCAAGATAGTTCCCCCCATTATGAAACACGCTCAGCATCCATTGGGAGTCGAGCCCATTCGCTGCGTCGTCAGGCCACTGGAAGAACAGCCTTCGCCGTTGCGAAGTCATTGCCGGTGCAAAGCCGATCTCCAAGCGGTCTCGAGCCCCATTAATGTACTGCTCTCGCAGATCGGAAAATATTGCTTTGCCATATACTGGATCTGCGCGTTCGAGTTGCTCGGCGATGGAATTCAGGTGGTCGTATAAGAGAATCTCATCGAACTGGTTCGTTGTCTCCACTCCGATTCCGTAGCTTTCGAGGGTCGAGAAGATCGTGTAACGGCTGCGTGTATCCTCGGCCAAGTTCGCTCCCAAGGCGTTGTCGTATGGATTCGTTTTCGCGTAATTGCCCGCTTCAGCCCGCTCGCGCGCGGTATCGCAGGTCAGTAGCGGGCTGTCGGTGTCTTCGGCGTCCCCGAGCACGATGTTCACGACCAGTGTCAGGATTTGTCGAAGCGGCACGTACTGGTCGTTGGCTGTCGCAATTGCAATCAGATCCCGCACGCGGTTTCGGAACACATGGCCGAGCGGCTCGTTGGGTTCCCCTTTCAGGAGCCTCCGATTTGTGCGAATCGGGCACGCCTTCTCACCGTTGAAGAGGTCGCATCCTTCGCAGCCGCTCTCCCACATCGGATGGCCGAGAATCCCGTCGATCGCCTCGTCGACAACTCCCGTATTTACCTGGCGACTCAGGTTGTGCATCTGTACCTTCAGCCTGCCAGTCGTGTCCGTCTGTAACTCTTCTCGCAGCATCCTTGACAGCAGGCGATAGACTTCCGCTTCGGTTTCGCTTGGTGGGTCGTGCTTCTGCGCTTCGCTGCGCCACATCTCCAGCAACTGCCCGTCGTTGGCTGCGACTAGGTAGGCAGTCTCTTCGTCTTGTCCAAGCAGGCATCGTGTTATGTGCTCGATCTCGCCAGCCTTTATGTCGTCGGGCAGCTCGCTCAGATCTCGAATGACCCTCAGCTTGCCACTCCCTGCCAGTGGGAATGTCAGTATCAGTTCGTCTCCAGGCCACTCCTCGGGCTTGGCCCCGAGGTGCTTCAAGGCGATGCGGCGAATGTGGTAGGTCTTACCGTCTCCGGCTGTTCCGGTCAGAATGACATTCATCGCATCGTCGCCGCTGAGGAGTTCTCCGAGTTGTTCGAC
This sequence comes from Rhodobacterales bacterium, assembly GCA_965222665.1. Lineage (GTDB taxonomy): Bacteria > Pseudomonadota > Alphaproteobacteria > Rhodobacterales > CAZPXZ01 > CAZPXZ01. The sequence goes on along the minus strand of CBDCUM010000011.1, from coordinate 1,540,582 downwards.
AAGTGGAGCGGAGAGCTTGATTTCCTTCACCCCGTGTTTTCTTGCTTCCGCCTGTACGTGTTCGTCGTAGAGCGCATCCGATGCTGCGTTAGGTCCGTACGAGCGGAGGAAATCGATGAGGGGATTGCGGTGCATCTCCTTCTGCCGCCTTCAGAGATGGCACACGGCGCATCCGTGCGCGTCGGGCTCGTCCTTCAGCGCGCGGCGTGGCATTTGCGCGATGTCGTCCAGACTTCGCCCGTCGACCCATGTGTATTGTCGCGCACTGCTCTTGTTCTCGTATTCCTTTGCCTTCTCGAACAGCTCCGGATGGCGCTCCTTCAGCCCTTGCCATTCGGCGACTCGCTGGTAGAAGCAGAAGTAGCACCCCGAGCGCGAGCGCCATTCGTAGTATTTGGGCAGGCCCAACCCGCTCTCGTCGAGGATTCTTTGCACGTCCGCCAACGATAGACCACTGTCCTTGAAAGGATACACCGGAGTGATATTGCGCTTTTCCGACATCACCACCGGCCTGCTTCCTTCACCAGTGTATCCTTGTCTCGCCTCGTCGGCGCGGATAGCAATGTAGGAGTAGGCGCGGTCGGTGCCGAGATGCTTTTCGAACGGATAAATCTTCAGCATTCGCGTGCACCAGCGCGTCCGTGGGCTTGGCAAGAATCCTGCGAAGTGCTCGTAGAGCACGATGTCGAATGCCGTGCGCCCTGGTTTCGACGACACGCCCAGGAGGTCGAGTGCGGAAATTCGTGTGATCGTCACGCCGAGCACGTGCTCCAACCGATCGAAGTACTCGTACGTCTCCGGAAGCTCGGCCCCGGTGTCCGAGAACACGTACTCGAAAGTCAACTCTGGGTAGGTCTGTGATAGGTACACCGCAAGCGCAGTGCTGTCCTTCCCTCCTGAGAGTGGAACGACATGCCTTGCGCCGGTGTCGGTCGTCGCGGTATCGACGTGGAGCGGTTTCATCTGCGCTGTTCCTCGTTGGCTGGTCGTGTTCGTTTGAGGCGCTTGCCTCTCTCCATGCGTTCGAGCATCCCTTCCAAGGCCGCAATCCTAGCCCGCACGAGCGGTGCCATGCACTCATGGGGTTCGTCGGTAGCGAGGGCGGTGTCCTCGATGCGTTGTCGGCACTCCCGGAGAAGAAGGCGGAACTGCTCGACCGTCGAATCCTGCCATTGGTCGATCCCCCGTTGCAGCAGAATGGAGCTCAACGCGCGAGAAAGGCTTTGTGGCGAGTAGCAACCGTTGAGCGAATCTCGAAGAGTCCTTAATACAGCCTTGTCAGTGATCCGAAGATCGGCCCGATCCGATAGGCTCTCGACGTCGAGGTATCGAATCCAGGATTGCACCCTTGCGAGTGGATTGCCTTCATTGCCTACGCCTAGGGTCTTCTCGATGATCTCGCCTGCGACCTCCACGTATCCCTCCACGAGACTGTCGATCTCGTCGCGAACGCACTGGACCGTTCGGACAGTTTTCTCGTACGCCTGACCGTTGCTCCCTTGGCCGAAGGCTGACGGGAGCTCCGAGAGAATTAGTGTCTGCCGAAAAACCCCCTTTTTGGAGTTTGAGCCGGCTTCTGCCGTCAAGTTTGACCCCGACCTGACAGGTGGATTCAGGGTCAAGTGGACCTGGTCAGCGACATTTGGGGGTAAACGGCGGGCGGGCGGGGATTTTGGCGCCCATATTGGTGATTTCTGGAAGTATCGGGCATGGAGAGCCGCCGGCAGCCCGGTCCGGGCTGCGCTGGCGCGGTTTCCCGGCGACGTCAGGCAGCTTTTCGTTGCAGGAACTTGAGTCGTGCGCGTTCCCGTGCGCGGATCAAGAAACCGACACGGAGCACATTTGCAGCGAGGATGGACAAGGCGACCGTGCGGGCGAAGCCAGCCTTGCCATGGGTGCGCACCCGGTCCAGGCCGCGCTGCTCGAGATTGTTGATTGCCGACTCGACGGCGGGATGCTGCTGGCGCGCCAGTGCGAAGTCCGGCTGCGCCTCGTGTTCGCGGCGGCTGGCGGGCAGGCGGCCCTTGGCGGGCATGGCGTTGAGTTCCAGCGTGTCGCCGAGGGCGGCCTGGTTTTGCGGGCTGTGAAAGCCGCGGTCGAAACTGCAGGCGACGAGTTCCGGGAAGCGCTCCCGCGTGGCCACGATGACGGGAACCGCGGCATCGGTGTCGCTCCCCTCCCACAGGATCCGGTGCTCGAGGAGGTGGTCCTCGACGATCGCGACGGGAACGCCCAGTTCCACGGGGACGCCCGCCTTCCCCTTGCTGTTCCACCGCGTATGTTCCTCGAAGACCGAAAAGACCTTCTCCTTCTGGGGGATCTCCTCCCTCTGCAGGATCCTCCGGTCCGTCTGGTCGATCTGGCGCTTCGTATGCGCGATGTACCGGTCGAGTTCCTTGAGCTCCTCCGGCCGGGCGCCCCGCTCCAGCAGGCTGGCCCGCGTGGCCTCCGCCTTCGCCAGAAGTTCCTCGCACTTGGCCAGGAACGCGTCGACGTCCTCCCGCCAGGCCTCCGAGCGCCGGGTGCTCGCCACCCGCTGATACAGCCGCCGGAGTGTCACCGTAAGATGCTTGACTTGGCGCCAGCCCGTCAGGTTCCATTCGTCCGCCAGCTCGGCCGCGATCCGTATCATCACCCGGGCTGCGTCCCAGAGCAGGTTGCGGTCGGTGGGATAGTGGACATCCGTCTCGACGACAAAGGTGTCGCACCGGCCCGCCAACTGCTCGCCAGCGTCGTGGCCGCAAAGGTCGTGACCGTGCCGCACCACCAGTTCGTTGATGTCTCGCAGCGTGTCCTCGTCCAGCAGCGAGACATTCCGCATCACCTGGTCATAGGAATACGTCACCGGGTCCAAATCGCTGTCCCCGAGCAGCTGGCGAAGCACCACGTGCGTGTTGGCGTGTTCATGAAGCCGGTCGAAGTCGCAGCCAAGGCCTTGCTTCAGCACCGCGAGTACGAGAACCGTCCACAGTTCCATCCCCGGACGGCCGACCGTCAGATCGCGGTCTTCCCCGAACCGGTCCAGCAGAAGCTCGAAAACCGCCTCCCGCACCGCCTCATTCAAATACAGGCCCTGCAGGCCAAGCAGGATCGCCGGGATGTCGTCCCGCGACTTCACGTCAATCTGGATCCCCCCAATCTCCGCCCGGCCGAGCATCGGCTCAAAACGCCCCAGCTTCCGCATCGCAAACTCCCACGCAAAGATCCCGGAATCCGCAGCGCGCCACTCCGGACCACTGCCCGGAAGCACACCGCGTCCCGCTTCCCGGGATACGATCTAACTATTTGTACAGTATAATGATAAATGCTGCCTGCGCAACCCCGGAAATGCCCCGTTCAACCCCGGAACAACCGGATTCCGGACCGTCCCGCCAGGTCCCTGATCGCTCGCAGCGTGTCCTCGTCCAGCAACGAAATATCCCGCAGCACCGTGTCGTAGGAATACTCCACCGGGTCATACTCGCCGTGCCCGAGCAGTTGGCGCAGCACCAGGTGCGTGTCGGCGTGTTCCCGAAGCCGGTCGAAGTCGCAGCCAAGTCTCCGCTTCAGCATCCCAAGCACGAAAATCGTCCACAGGGACACCCCCGGACCGACAGCATCCCGATTGCCATCCCCCCCGATCCGCTCCTCCAGGAGCCGGAATACCGCTTCCCGCAGTTCGACATTCAAGTATACGTCCCGCAGGCCGCCCAGAAGCTTGGGAATGTCGTCTCGAGACCTCGCGTCAATCCACACATCCCCGACCCTCATCCCCTCCTGTCCCGGATCAAAGCGGCGCAGCTTCTTCATACCGAACTCCTTTGCGAAGATTCCGGAATTTTGAACGCGCCGCGGGCACAAGGACTTCGCTGCAAGAGCAACATCGAAAGCGCCCGGCCTCCGATACCGGCACTTTAACTCATTGCCAAAACAAGCGAATTGATGACAAAAGGTCAGTCCAGACTATACCAGGCTCAAACTCCGCCCAACGGACGATCTCGTGGCAACAGCGCAAACTTCGCCATCGGATCTAGAACCTAACTCATTGATCAGTATAACTCTTATCGGTTTTTGGGCAAGCACGAATTAGTCCTGCGGGGTCTGCACTCCTGTAGATCAGTTTCATCAGACGCTGTGCGGCCTTGGACAGGCGCCGAGAGCGTCGCCCGCCCTCCGGAACAGACGCCATCCACTGGGCAAGAGCATCGCATGCGAAGCGCACAAGCTCTTGGTCTGCCCGTGGTTCCACGTGAGCAAACACGTAGGCGATCTCTCGTAAGTAGGCCGTGGTTGCGTCGCTTGCCTCGTAGACGGCCAGCGTGTGGCGTTCTGGTTCTTCGAACATCCTGTTCGTCTCGAATCCTAGCACGTCTGGGACGTACGCGCCATCGGTGCGCAGGCTCACTGTGCGCGCGAATGCCCGATATCCAGCCATGACGAGAATCGGGACCACGCCGAGCGGCAGGCCGATCGGTCGGCTCGTCAAGACGTCCACGATTTCCCTTAGCGGTTTCGGCTGGGGTTGGGGTTCGCGGAAGAATCGCTCGATCTGCTCCCAAGCCGCGCATAGTCCCGGATCCTTGAGTTCGTACGCCTCGGCGAAACAACCGTGCTCGTCGACGCTTCTATGGATCCCCGTGCGCTCAAGCACCGTGCGATAAACCGAGGCTTCGGCGGATGTGTCGTCCCGTGGATATCCGAGGTGTGCCTCGTGGCCGCGCTCCATGATTCTCAAGATGACCCGCACTTGCGCGGTCTTCATCTGGCGCGAGAGCCTATTGCGCATCATCTGATCGTTACGGATCTGCGGTGTTAGCGGAAACCAGTCGTCCATCAGTTCGGAAGCTGCGATTCCTGCCGGCCGGTCCGGGGTTACTTCGATTGCCTTCCCACCGTGCATCCAGGACGTGCCTGCCGGGCGATCGGTGATCAGGCGATGCACCACAAGCACCAGCTGCCTGTGCGCGATCGCGAGCAGCTCGTCGACTTCCTGGCTGATCAACGGGTCTTCGCCCAGAAGCACGTCGTCGCCGCGAATCGCAGTCAGGGCAGCGACCTCGAGCCCGGCGTCGGTGGCTGGCACCGGCTCGTTGGCGATCGCGAAGACGACCGGTTCCTCGACGCCTGCCCAAAGCTTCTCGATGCGCTCCTGCGCAGCGTTCAGGTCTTCGGCCGACTCGGCGAGGACGTAGTATACGCGACCCCACTCTCCGGGGAGCGGCCGCATCTCCGCGCATGTCGTCGTCGCGAGGACAGTCGTTGCTGAGACATAGTGGCCCGTCAGGTATCGCGTCGTTCCGCGTTCGGCATTGTGGCGCGAGGGTCGAACGAAGGGCGCGGGATGGTTCTCCTGAAGGAATTCCACCGGGTCGAACCTCTCCGCGCGTCGATTTCGTTCGTCGCGGATGCGGCTCACCATGTCGACATCGGTCCCGTGCCAAATGGAGATATCGTCATTGGTGCGCCTGTGTATGAGCAGTTTTCGCGACAGCAGTGCGTCAACCGTCTTTTTCGCGGCCCTCGCCCCCCCTCCGCGGCTCGCCACGGCAAGCTCCAGGGCCCTTCGGCTGAGGCGTCGGCGTTCGCCGTCCGTTCCGAGTTGCAGCAGACAGGCCGCGGTCAGCGCTTCGCGCTCGGCCGCGTTGTCTGTTCGGCTGAGCGCATTCTCCGTTTCGAGCCATCTTCGGTGCATGCCACCCAAGCCCACATCGGCTCGCATCGCGTCGGAGAATGCGCTGTATACCTCGCTGGTCCCGGTGGTCGACTCGAGCTTGCTCTCTTCGATGAACGTAAGCAGGCTTCGTTCGTTCTGTCCCACGCGAGCAACCACGCGGGGCAACGCTTGCAGCGCTGCTGCCGTTAGAGGGTAGGCCCCGACCAGGAGTTCGGATACCTGTGCTCCGTTTTCGATCCCGTCGAACCACCGAGCAATGACAGCCTTCTCCGCGATATCGTACAATTCGCGTTTGTGTGCGCTCGCAGGTTCCTTTGCGCGATCCTCCCGGACTACATCGGCGATGAGTTCGTAGAGTTCCTGGCTGTCTTCGACGAACCGTATGTGGCGGAACCGGCCTTCTACCTTCCTCCATTCGTTACGCGAGGTCTGATTCAAAATACTCGCGTAGGCCAGCAGGCTTTGGTGCATGAGCAGCACAAGTGTCACTCGGGGTTTCGTCGCGCGCGCAGTCCATTCGGCAATCTGCTGCAATGCATGAAGGTCCCTAGCCCTACCGTGTACCCACTATTCGTTCTGGACAAGTGGTCGTCCGGCGCTTTGCGCCGCTGCGACGCGGTATGCGAGGCTTGCGATGGCCAGTCGTTCGATCCCGCGCCACATGATCTGGTTTCCGGGCGGGGGATCGTGTTTTCGGTTCTGGTACCCTCCGAGGATTGCGACGAGGAGGACGGCGGCGGCCAGGTTCCGGGGCGTGCCGAAACCGAAGTTGTTTGCATAATCCTCGAGGAAGTGGATTTCGCTGTCGGTAAACATCAGTTCGGCCGGGCATTCGGGCACTTCGCGGCCGAGCAGGGTCATGAGCATGATGCGCCATGCGATGACGGCATCGATGGTGGCGGCGCGCTGCAAGCGGCACGCGGAACGGAAGGCGGCGTCTTCGACCTTGCACCCGGACTTGAGCACCCGGAACAGGTCTTCGATCCGCCAGCGTCGGAGATAGAATCCGATGATCTCGACGGCGGCATCGAAGTGGTCGACGGGGAGGCTGGTGAGGAGGAACCATTCGAGCGGTTTCTCGCCGTCCGGGGGGTTGGTTTCGCGCAGATGGACGACCGACATTGGCACGGGTTGCGTTCCCGGGATGGTAGACGGCAGGTCGAAGCGGCGGAAGCGGACCTCGACCCGTGCGCGCCGCTTGCTGCGCGCGGGCCGGGCTTCCTTGCGGCTGGATTTGGGGCGCTCCGTCAGGCGGTCGATCTCGATCTCGACCTGGCCGCCGGGAAGCTGATTGCGCAATGCCGCAAACAGTTTCGGGGCGCCGTTTTCCAGGATGCGGTTGTGCCTGGCGCGCACCAGCACTTCGACGCGGCCGATCCGGCGCTGCTCGTCAAACAACTCGTAGAAGTCCGCTTCCCTGTCCATGACGCCGATCACGCGCGTCTTTCCGGTCAGTTCGCGCGCGACCCGGCCAGCATCTTGCAGGCCCTGGATCCAACGCTGCGTCTTCGCGTCCTTTCCGGCGCGTGGCTCCGGGCCGGGTTGTGTTGCGTTTGCGTGCTTCGCTTCGCTGCCCGCTCCCGAGGCTTTCGGCGGATCGAAGCCGCAGCGCAGGATCCCGAGCGGCAGACCCTCGCCCGTCGTCGCCAGCGTCAGATGGAGATGCAGCCCGCGGGTCTTCGCGCTCGTCTGATTGCGGCCGATGATCTCCAGGCCGCCACAAGCCGGACGGGTTGCGAAGTTGAGGTCGGTTCCATCCTGGATACACAGAACCGTGTTCTGGTCCCGCATCCGCTGCACGGTGCGCGCCCGATGCGGCGCCAGAATGTTCTCCGGCGTGACCGCGGATTCCTCCGGCTGGTCGATCATCCGGTAGTAGCCCTTCACGGCCGCCCGATCCCCTTCCGGGTTGCCGGTGATCGGCTGGCCCGGGATCGAAGCCAGCATATCCACGCTCTTCACCAGCCGTGCCGACAATCGCTGGTCACCCAACGGGGCGCCTCCAAACTCATGGCCGGCCCACTCGCCGCTGTCCAGCCCCTCGCCCGGCTCCAGCGAGGGCGCCGCGTCCACAAACGGAACGTTCAGCCGTCGCCGCCAATTCGGCTCCAACGCAAACATGTACACCGATTTCACGCTCTTTGCGCGCTTCTTGCCAATATCCTGCCGGCCACGCCCCGCCGTGTATCCGACACGGACAAAGTTGGCGGCCTTGAAACAGGTACCTTCGAACTCCGGCGCGACGAAGGTTTCCACCAACCAGGGGCGATAGCCATGATGTTCCGCAAAGTCCATCGGCAAGCGGCGCAAGGCCAGGCCCAGCACATGGCTTGCCAGGTTCCGGCAGCGCACCCCGGGCCGGATCAGGAACCGGCTCAGGCACACGACCCGGTGAAGATGGTCCCGGCGCTGTGCCGCGCTCCAGCCGATCCATGCATCGCGCGCACCGAGCTGCAACGCGGACGACGAAAAACCCAGGGCGCCGAGGACACCATGCTCCGAAGCCACCAGATACCGCATCTGGCAACCGGCAAACGTCGCCATGCCTTGAGGATGTTCAAAATGCAGCAGCGTGTTCCACAACTTGCGCTGCTCGTCCGTCGCCACCCGAACCAGCGACAGCCCTTCCACGGCCCGAGCCTCCGCCGGGACCTTCAACGCCGCGGCAACCGGCTCCTCCAGACGGCGCGGCGAGGGAGGCCGTGCCGGAACGTGGGACGCAGGCAGCGGAATCCGGCCCGACCGCTCCACAGCACCGAGCGCCTTCAGGCAACCCGAAAGCTGGGGCTTCCCTCGCGCATCGAGAAAACCAAACGCCTCGCACACACGCCGCGCGATCCCCATCCGGCCGGCGTTCGGCTCACGACGCAGAATCGCGCCCAGACGCCGCTCCGAATCCGGCTTCCGAAGCGTTCCAAGAATCTGGCTCTGGATCATCATGCGATGTCATATACATCGCGAATCTCAACTTGTCCAGTCCTGCTTGTGGGTACTGGGTAGCCCTAGCCCTCCCTTCTGCTGCGAGGCCCTCGAGGGGTCGCCCGAACTCGTCCCAGATGATTGCCAGGTGATCGCATCTTCGGCGCTCTAGCCGCTTCAGCACCGCAATGAGACCTTGCGGCGGGTCCTTCAGTCCTGTTGCCTTCGCGAGGCCTGCCGCCACATCTCGGACGTAGCCAGTGAGCACTGCGACCTGCCCCCTGCGTCCCGATCTTTGGCGCCTTTTCACCATTGCGTGGAGGCTTGGATCGACCCTTCGCATGCGGCGAAGCACTGGACTGAGCGTCTTGTATGTGTCCGAATCGTTCGCAATGCAAAGAGCCCCGATCCCGGCCGCCAACGACTTGCCGCTGCCGTAAGCGGCGATCACCATGGTTGCGCCGCCTTCCATTACAGCGCGGGTGACCGGCAAGGAGCGACGTGTAGGTCGGTAGTGCGCGAGCCGTACCGGCGCCACGAGGTCGTCGCGTAGGCTGACCGATTTGAGCAGCGTAGCTTGCGTCATGCTACGACTCTCCCGATGCGCCGAAAGTGCGCCTCGAACCACTCGCTCGGTGCGGCATTCGGAAGAACGAAGTGGCGCTCGGCTCCGAGCAGGCTGATATGGACCCCTCGTTTGCCGTACACGTTTGCCGCGGTCTCGGCCATTTCTTCCACCTGCTCGCCTCCGAGGCCAAGCACTCTCGACGGTCCGTTGTGCCAGCGGACCAGATCGACGAACCGTACGCTGTCGGTCCCGAGTTCCGACGCGAGCCTTGAGGCACATGCCACAAATGCTTCCACTGGAACCGCGTCCAGTGGCCGGGCCTTCTCGAAGCGATGTATATCGCTATGGCGAACAACTAGCCCGAGCTCGCGCAGTGGGCACACCGATGCGTCTTCAGGATCGGTCACCGCCCGCCCCGAGGGCACGGCGTACGCCTGCAGTACACAGGCAATGTCTCTTTGCGCTACGGCTTCGCTTGGCTTTTTCGAGGCGTGTTCCGCGACGTACTCAAGGAACGCTTTGACGCACGCTTCTCGAGAGAACTGACGATCGTGGAATTCATTGAAGAACCACCTCCACACGGTGCTCTGGCGCTGCGCCAGCGCCATATGCACGAACCACCAAGTGACGGGATATTCAAGGTGAGGGTCATAGCGGGCGACGATGTCTCCCAGTTCGGTGATTTTCCACTTCTGGCCCTTTCGGCGGCGTTTGGCGGTTCCGTTCGCCGCATTCGACTCGATCGCAGCAAGTCCGCTTGCTTCAAGCCAGAATGCGACGGATTTCGCCATCCGGCTCCCTAGGCCCAGAGCGTCCGCGGTCTCCAAGTCCCCATCATATCGGCCGGTTTCGCGCACCCACCCGAGTCCCTTAGCCAGCCAGCCGTGTCGTACCGGGAACGTCTCATGGCGCCCGAATTCGAAACGCGTTCGCGGTCGTGAGGTTTGCATCATCCTTTGTCCTTGACGAGATGGGCGATGTTGTCCACAGCGCGCTCGACCTGCTCTTCCGAATTGAGTATCGAGAACGAGAACCTGACACTCGCGTAGGCGCTCTCCTCATCAATTCCCATCGCGCGCAGCACATGTGAAGCCTCGGGCCGACTCGATGAGCAGGCCGACCCCTGTGAGCAGCGGATGCCGGCGGCATCGAGTTGCGCGACCAGCCACATGCCGTCGATTCCAGGGAAACGGATATTCGAGGTGTTGGGTGTTCGCGGAACCGGCCCGTTGCCGCCGTTGACCACCGCGTGCGGTAGAGATTCAAGGATTCGTGCCTCGAACGCATCACGCAGCGCACGCATTCGCTCAATGGCTTCTTCGAAGCTGGCTGCCCGTGCCTCCAGCGCTGCCGCCAGACCCGCCGCGCCGGCGACGTTCTGCGTCCCGGACCTCCAGCCTCGCTCTTGCCCGCCTCCCGTGATAAGCGCCAGGATCTTGGCGTCTGCACCGTTGCCGAGCGCCAGGATACCGCTTCCCTGTGGGCCGTGAAGCTTATGTCCGGAGAAGGAGACCCCGGTGATCCCACGCGGCGCTGGGGTGGGAATTCTTCCCACCGCTTGAGCCGCATCCACATGTATGATCGCGTCCGGACGCACGGCGTGGATCGCGTCGGCGATTTCCGCTATGGGCTGGATTACTCCGGTTTCACCATTTGCCCACTGGACCGATGCGTACAAATGCGGTGTCGATGTCCGGACGACCGCTTGGGCGAACGCGTCTGGATCGGCTTGGCCCCGCGAGTCGACCGGCACGATTATGAGGTTTGCGCCACGGCTGCGCGCCCGCTCTGCCGGGCGCATAGTTGCCGGATGTTCAACTGCGCTCACGACAAGCGTCGAATCGGGGCCCGCAGATCCGAGGATCGTGTTGCTTGCCTCAGTTCCTCCTGAGGTCAGCACAACGTCTTCTGGATCGATTCCTTGAAGCAGCGCTGCCGTCGCATCTCGTGCTCGCACGAGCAACCTGCGGGCAGCGATTCCGGTGGCATGTTCGCTTGAGGGGTTTCCCCAAGCTTCGCGCATTGCTTCCGTGACCGCTTCGACGACGCAGTCGAGAGGTCGCACTGTTGCGTTGGCATCGAGGTAAATCTCCTCGGTGCTCCTACCCACTGGCGCGCTGCGTTCGACATTTCCCGTCATGATCTTCCTTGACGTAGGGTGGTTCACTCGCCGGTGCTGCGGTGCGGTTCGCTGGAGACGAGACAGACCTCTCCATCCCGTCCCTGTTGACTCTATTGTTACTCTGTTAGCTTTGCGCTGCGTTGCGCGGAACCCATTGTACTCATGGTCAATGCCAGAGTCGGAATGTCGACCGATTCCAAAGAGCGACTTGCACATTGGAAGCGTGATGAAGGTTGCACTATCGGGTGAGTCTTGCGAGGCCTCAAGACTGGAAAGACAGCTCTTATCCGCGGCCAAGGTTATGAGTAGGACCTGGTTAACCCGTTGTTAGCACTAAGGATTACAAGGAATTTTAACAAAGAAAACCTTCACCAACCGGGTGCAGAAATGGTCTCAAATTCGTCGCCACCTGTCAAGGTCGATTTTTTCGGACTCCAGGACAATCTCATTCTCATTTCGTCGGATCCTGGTGCGCCGGGGGAGGCGTTGCGTAGATCCATTCCATTTGGGCGCTGGCTGTCGAGGAATTATTGGAGGTCGGAGTAGGGCGTTGGATGGCGTTGAAGGTGCGCCGTCGACGGGATGGTCAAGGACTGGCTGACCTTCGCGGGGCTTTCGGAAGCGAGATGTACCGGGAAGCAACTTGGCGGGTTCAGGTCAAGCGTCTCGCAAGCGCTTGACGAGCGCGTGTTTCAGGGCATCGTAAAGGCGCTGTTCGAAGTGGCCGTTGCGGCGGGGATGCGGTTGAATCCGGCGGTGACGACGATCGCGAGAGCGAAGTTGCTTACGGCGGCGTTGGTTGCGGCACCGGTGCGCACCATGCAGGCGTGTCGTGGAAGGCGGTGCCCCGGCGGCGGTGGACTTTGTTCTCGATGGCTCGGTGTCCGCAGTTGCGGCAACCCTGCGTCCACCGCAGCGCCGTAACGGAGGCCAGTTTCTGATCCGTCGTGCCTCGACGCCTGGCTCCCCGCCGGCCGACCCCAATGCTGCCCGAACTGACCAGGAACTCTGCGAAGGTCCGCTGGCTTCAACCCCACGAAACCAAGCAAATACGAGGACTCTCATCGCTAGTAGGAAATGCTGGCAGGTGATCCGTTCGCAGCGGCCAACAGATGCGACACTCTTGGGTTCGTCCGCACGGCCACGCATGACGCAGTTCATTCCCTCACAATCCTTGGCCCGTGCCGCCCTGTCCCGGGCCTTTCAACCAAAGTCACACAATACACTTGACCAAGTGGTGCATGGCGCTCAGCATTCTTGAAGGAGTCAACAGGCGCGCCGGTTGCACGCTACAGGTTTCACGACCGGGCGGGCCGAGGAGGCCAGGAAACATGACACGTCACGTCAAGATCGGCGAAGCCAAGACGCACCTGTCCGCGCTGTTGGCCGAGGTGGAGGCCGGTGAGGATCTCGTCATGTGCCGTGGCCCGAAGCCGATCGCCCAGATTACGCGGATCGACCGAGAACGGGACCATGTTGCGCTGTGTGCGACTCTGCGCCGGAAACGGGCGAAGCAGCAGGCCGTGACGACGCCCGAGATCCTGTCCTGGCGCCACGAGGGGCACACACGCTGATGGCGTTCGTGCCCGATGCCTCGTCGTGGCCGCATGGTTGCTGCCGGACGAGAACGCCGCGCTGGCCGATCTGGCGCTTGACCGGCTGGCCAGCGAAACGGCCTGCGTCCCGGGCCCTTTATGGCACGAACTGCGAAACCTGCTGCTGTCGGCCGAACGCCGGCGGCGAATTGACGAACACCATGCTGATGCTTCCTTGGCCCGGCTTCGCCAGCTTCCCATCCGCTGCCCGGGTGAAACCGAAGACCATCACATCCTGGCATTGGCCCGCAGGCATCGTCTCACGGCCTACGACGCAAGCTATCTGGCTCTCGCGATCCGGGAAGGTTGCCCGTTGGCGAGCCTGGACCGCCGGTTGAACGAAGCCGCCGCGACCGAAGGCGTCGCGCCTTTCGCCTGACCTTGTGTCCGCAGGACTGGGATCTGCTCCCCGAATCGTGGGCCGAAGCCCATTCCGGCTTCCTTGCCGCGTGGCCGGGCGCCATACCGGCGTTCAACCGGCATGCGCAGATGGGATGGTGGACCCTGGGTAAGGGCCTGGCTCGGGCTGGCGGAAAGCGGGCGCGGCAGATCCTCCTCATTCACGCTGGCCGACAGGTCGTCCTCGAGCTGCGCAAAGCCGGCACCGAGGAATTGCAGTCGGCACTTGAGCGCGTGGTTGCGCAACCTGTCGAACCCGGCTGCTGCCGGGCCGCTTCCCATCGTTGCAAGCCAGCCGGCGAGCGCCGTGCCGAAAACGGATGCCGTCCGGAACGGACTTCCCGGCCTCGTCAAGCCAGCCATCGGCCCCCCCCCCCCCGGAGGGGGCGAACGCCGTGCGGACAGAGACAGCAAACAGTGCGGTTCAGGATGCCCCGGTCCGCCCGCTACGGGAAGCCAAATGCGCCCCAAGACTACCCAAAACGATCAGTATGAATCTCACCTCAGCCTCCCGGGCCAGTTTGACCGCGGATCCGGGCCCGGATATTCGCGGTTACCTTCCCGCGAGATTCCTGCTATGGTGCCGCGATGCAAGAGCGGCTACGCTGCGCTCGACGCTCTCAGGAAACAACCACTACTCGAAAGGCGCCAGCCATGGCCGAGCCTTCTGCATTGCCACTGCAAACCCGGGAAGCCACCGGCAAGGGCGCCTCGCGCGCCTTGCGAAGGAACGGCTTCATTCCCGGCATTCTCTACGGCGGAGACCAGGAGCCCGTCAACGTGAAGCTGCTCGGGAGTGAGCTCCAACGGGCTGTTCGGCGAGGACGCTTTTTCTCGACGCTCGTGGAACTGGATGTGGACGGCGCGATGGTTCGCGCCATTCCGCGCGACGTCCAGTACGATGTCGTGCGGGATATCCCGATCCATGTCGACTTCCTGCGCATATCCGCGAACTCAGAAATCACCCTGTTTGTGCCCGTCAAGTTTGTGAACGAAGAGGATTCGCCCGGGATCCGCCGCGGCGGCGTTCTCAATGTGGTGCGCCACGATGTAGAGTTGCGGGTGCGCGCCGGCGATATCCCCGAGGAACTGGTGGTCGATATTGCGGGACTCGACATTGGTGATGTGGTGCACTTCTCCTCGATCCAGCTTCCGAAGGGGGCTGCGTCCACGATTGTCGGCCGCGACTTTGCGGTTGCAACCATTGCGGCCCCGTCCGCGATCGTTGCGGCCGCCCGCGCGGAGCAGGAGGAGGCCGCCGCCGAGGACGCCGAGTTCACGGAAGAGGAGGAGACGGAAGACTGATCCGCCGCCTCTGGGCGATTTTCGCCCGCCAGGAGCCGCAACCGATGAAATTGATTGCCGGGCTTGGCAATCCCGGCGCATCGCATCATCGGAACCGCCACAATATCGGCTTCATGGCCATCGATGCGATCGCCGAAGGTCATGGAATTGGCCCTTTCCGGGAGCGCCATGGGGGCCTCACGGCAACCGGTCAAGTGGATGGCCGCAGCATATTGCTGCTCAAGCCGCTTACGTTCATGAACGAGTCGGGGCGCGCGGTCGGGGCTGCGCTCCGCTACCACCGGATCGCTCCGGGGGACCTGATCGTCATCCATGACGAGATCGACCTCGCTCCCGGCAAGGTACGCGTCAAGACCGGCGGCGGCATTGCGGGGCACAACGGCCTTCGCTCCATCCGCGCCCATGTCGGCGACGGATTCCAGCGAATTCGAATCGGCGTCGGCCATCCAGGCGACAGGAATCGTGTTACTGGATATGTGCTCGGAAATTTCCGGACCGAGGATGCTGCCTGGCGGGATCCGTTGCTCGAGCGTATTGCGGAAGCGCTTCCTGCTCTCCTGGACGGCGACGAGGCGCGTTTTGCCAGCCGCGTCGGGGCGGATCGCGCGGCTTCCCGCCGGGCCGAAGCCCACCCTGCCGGCTGAGTTCTTCGGTCAGGACGCGGTCGAGGGATTCCGCCCGTAATAGAGGGCGACCGTATGGGTTGCCTCAGCGTAGAAGAGCCAGCGGGCGATGGCGACGCCGAACAGATGCAGAATGCACGCCGCACCGAGGATGGGCGCGGCAAGGAGTTCAGGCTGGCCCCCCAACCACCAGACCGCCGCGACAGCAATGGCGCTCGCTCCGAAGGCGAGGGAGAAGACACGAAGCCGCCCTGCATGGCGACGCGCCACGACATATCCCATTTCGCTCAGCAAGTAGTTGGAGCCCGTGTGCGGGGGCTCGAGTAGTCGCACCGGCCCGCGGCCTCCGAGCCCTGTCGCGGTGGCCGCTGACGATTGGCCCGTGCCAACGCTGGTAGCGTGTTGCCAATACCGGATCTTCGCCGCCCACGCGGCGACCTGGAGTGGCATGGCGGCGATGAGCAGGTCCTGGGGATCCTCGCCGGCGCCGGCAGCGATGGCGGCCGCCAGCAGCGCCCCGCCGGCCGCGGCGAACAACAGGAATACGGTGGGGGTCAGCCAGGAGTACCATGCGGGAACTGCGCGCAGTTGCGCGTAGATCATTGCTGTTGCAAAGACGGCAAGGCCACTGGCCGCAGCACCCAGCCAGCCGATGGGGTGGGGAAACACGCCGGTCCACCAGAACCAGAGAACATGGATCGCGACGAGGCCAAGAGCGCCGGGTGCGAGGATTCCCTCGCGGGACAACCACGAGGACTGCCATTGGGATAGCGCGTAGATGGCGCGCGCCGGGCGGCGAAGGTGAAACACCGAAGCGATGAGACCGCCCCCACCGAGCGCGATTGCGAGAATCGCGGCCGCCGCAAGCGCGTTCAGCGAACGTCCGAACGCTCCGACGCCCAGCCAGAAGGCGAGGCCAAGCCCTATCCCGGACAGCGTCGTGAAAAGAACCAGGGACCGTGCCGGATGCATGGAGGGTCACCCGAGCCGGGACAAGGTACGGTCGAGCCATCCCAGGAGCCCTGAAGGCGTGGGATCCGCCAACGCGACGAGACTTACGGGCGCTTCCGCGAGGCGCTTGGCGCCATCACGCTCTCTGGGGGGAAGATACTGGTTGACGGGCCGGGTTTCCTGCTCCGGCATCAAGTCGAAGCCGTCCCGTTCCGCAACCAGACGGGAGACATCCGAATCCGGATCGCCGAGATCCCCGAAATGCCGCGCCCTGGCGGGACAGGACCGGACGCAGGCGGGTTCACGATCCTCTTCCGGGAGATTCTCATTGTAGATCCGGTCAACGCAGAGCGTGCACTTCTTCATGACACCGGCGGCGGGATCCATTTCGCGGGCGCCGTAGGGGCAGGCCCAGGCGCAAAGGCCGCAACCCATGCAGCGGGACTCGTCCACCAGCACGATGCCATCCTCGGCGCGCTTGAAGGAGGCCCCGGTCGGGCAGACGGTAACACAGGGAGCATCCTCACAATGCAGGCAACTCTTCGGGAAGTGCACGACGGCTGCATCCGGTCCGCGCCCGGCCTCGAAGGCATGTACGCGATTCAGCCAGGCGCCGGAAGGGTTGGCGCCATAGGGCTCGCTATCCGCCAGTGGCGTGCCATACCCGCCCGTGTTCCATGCCTTGCAGCTGACGACGCACGCCTGGCACCCGACGCAGGTATCGAGGTCGATGACAAGACCGAGCTTTGTGCCGGTTTCCTTGGGAAGGGAGGTCATACAGTCCACTCCTCGCCGTATCTGAGAACGGTTGCCGGCTCCGCGAGTCCGGGCAGCGCAGGCAGAGGTTCGAAGGCAGGCACGCCGGGCAATTCCCCGGGGGCCGCCTTGCGGATTGCGACCCGGAGGTCGTACCAGGCCGCCTGGCCGGTAACAGGGTCCGAATTGGACCAGCGGTGGCCATCGGCGCGCTGTGGCAGCAACTCGGAAATGAGATGGTTGAGAAGAAATCCGCGCTTCGACTCAGGGGAATCCGCGCCGAGGGACCAGGCACCGGCGCGTTTGCCGATCGCGTTCCACGTCCATACCGTCGCCTTGTTGACCGCTTCCATCGGCCGCGCCCGGACGCAGATCCGGGCATGGGGCGATTCCAGCCATACGGCGTCTCCGTCCTCGATGCCTTCCGCCTCGCAGATCGCTGCCGGCACATACAGGACGTTTTCCGCGTGGATCTGGCGCAGCCACGGGTTCTGGGATCCCCAGGAGTGGTACATCGCCATGGGTCGCTGGGTGGTGGCGTGCAGCGGATAGGCCTTGCCGTCCGGAGCCGGCGGCGGCAGCCAGACGGGAAGCGGGTCGAAGCACTCCCGGATTCGCGGCCGAAGCCTCTCGGGAGGCTGCCGCTCACCATGCCCTTCCGCAGCGAGCTGGAATTTCCGGAGCGGCTCCGAATAGATCTGCAGCAGGAAGGGCTGCGGCGCGTCCATCAAGCCAATCTCTACGGCCCAATCCTGGTACGCCGCATTGACGTGCTTGTGGTACCGGGCCTCCTCCGGAACCCTGGCGCTCCAGAAGCCTCCGGCCTCTATGTATCGCTCGACCTGCCGCGGGTTTGGAGCCCCGCGCCCGGACTCGGTTCCGCTTTCGCCGCGCCATCCGGCAAGAGGACCGATGCCTGGTCGTCGCTCGTGCATCGCCATGTAGTGGGCGTAGCTGCGCCAGCGTGGCGCGCCCTTCCGGTCGATGAATCCCGGCAATTCCAGCCGCGCTCCCAGTTCAATCAGCACGTCCTGGAAGGGACGCACGTCCCGGTCCGTCGGAACGATCGGGTGGCGGATCGCGTCCGCAACAAGGTCCGGCTCCCCGATCGGCCGGTCGAGAAGGGAGATGCAGTCATGGCGTTCGAGATAGGTGGTGTCAGGCAGGACCAGATCCGCATAGGCGGTGGTCTCCGAGGCGAAGGCATCCGCGACGATCACCCGGGGAATGCGGTAGCTGCCGTCGGCCTTCTGCGCCGTAAGCGCTTTGATCGCTGCCGACGGGTTCATCGAGGAGTTCCAGGCCAAGTTGGTCATGTAGAGAAACAGCGCATCGACGGTGTAGGGGTCGCCCGCTGCCGCGTTCGGGATCGCCATATGCATCATGCCGTGTGCGGCAAGCGGGGCCTCCCAGGAAAAGGCTTTGTCGATGCGCAGCGCCTCGCCGTCTGCGTCCACCAGGAGGTCCTCGGGGCCGAGCGGATATCCGAGCGGCGGCCCCCCGAGCGGGAGGCCGGGCTCCGCCGGTCCGGCAGGGCGTGGATGTGCCTCCGCAGGCTTGGGGTATGGCGGTTTGAACCGCGTCCCCCCAGGGCAGTCGACGGCCCCGAGAAGAATCTGCAGGAGATGCAGGGCGCGGCAAGTCTGGAACCCGTTCGCGTGGGCCGAAATTCCGCGCATGGCATGAACCGCGACCGGTCGGGCGATGGTCGCTTCATGTCGCCGACCGAGCCAGTCGGTCCAGGGACGATCCAGAGTCTCCGATTCCCGGAACGCGATTCGGGCGATCTCATGCGCCAGTCCGCGGATGGTTTCGGCGGAAATTCCGGTCGGGCCCGCCACCTGTTCCGGAGCAAAGCAGGGGTCCAGAATCCGCTCCGCCAAGAGCGTGAACACGCTCCGGGCCTGCGTTCCGTCAGGCAGGACCGCCTTGCCGCCGAGCGCGAGCGCGGCATCCCTCGAATCGAACGGTACCGTCTTGCCGGAGTTGGCGTCCACGGCGAGCGGCTTGCCATCTTCGGATCGCGCGAAGAGGCCGGCGAGGGGGCCGGAACCTTCCCGCACCAGCCAGGGAGCATTGGTTCGAAGCCGGAGGGCATCCGCATCCACGCTTCCCGTGCGCAGCAATTCATGGGCGAGCGACAGGACCAGGAGGCCGTCGGTTCCCGGTGTAATGCCGAGCCAGGTGTCGGCGATCGCGGAATACCCTGTCCGGACCGGATTGATGGAGACGATGCGGGCGCCGCGCCGCCGCATTTCCGCAAGGCCAAGCTTCATGGGGTTGGAATCATGGTCCTCGGCCACACCGAACAGGAGCAGGATCTTTGCTCGCTCCCAGTCCGGGGCCCCAAATTCCCAGAACGAGCCGCCAATGGTGTAAATTCCGCCAGCAGCCATGTTGACCGAGCAAAACCCGCCATGCGCAGCGTGGTTGATGGTGCCGAATTGCTGCGCCCACCATCCGGTCAGCGCCTGGCTCTGGTCTCGTCCGGTGAAGAACGCGAGTCGCTTGGGGTCCCGCGACCGGATCTCGGCCAGCCACTCGGTGGCGAGGGAGAGGGCCTCTTCCCACCCGATTTCCTCGAAGTCGCCAGCTCCCCGGGGGCTGCCTTCCCTTCGGCGGAGCGGGGATCGGAGTCGGGCCGGGGAGAGCAGGTGCAGCATGCCGGCCGAACCCTTGGCGCAAAGCACGCCGCGGTTGACGGGGTGTCTGCGGTTGCCCTCCAGAAAGCGAACACGGCCGCCGCGAAGATGGACGTCCACTCCGCAGCGGCACGCGCACATGTAGCAGGTGGTGTGGCGAACCTCGTCCGAAACCTTCGGCGAAAGCTCGACGCGTGGTTCGGCCATCCGGATACCTCCCCGGCAGACCCGTTCAGTCGACGTTCGTATGCGCGTATTTTTCGAGAATCCGATTCGGCTTCTTCAGCGCGTCCCTCCTGAATGGATCGCCCAACTCCTCGGTCGCCATGATTTCCAGCACCGCGGGCCGGCCGGAGCCGATTGCCGCGCGGAGCCCATCGCCGATTTCATCGGGTTCCGAGACCCGGATTCCCTTTGCACCCATGGCCTCGGCAATTCCCGCGAAGGAAGGATTGGCGAGATTGGTGCCAATGTACCGGTCGGCGTAGAAATCCACCTGGTTCTTCTTCTCGGCTCCCCACTGCCCGTTGTTGAACACGACCGCGACCGCCGGAATATTCTCGCGTACGGCGGTCAAAGTCTCCTGCAGGCTCATGCCCCAGGCGCCGTCGCCGACATAGGCCACTGCCGGACGGTCGGGTCGCGCCACCTTGGCACCGAGCGCGGCCGGGTAGGCGTATCCGCAATTGCCGAATGACATGGCGGCGAGGAACCGCCCTTCACCCTTGAAGCGAAGGTAGGAATTCGCAACCGAGCAGATGTTTCCGATGTCGGTCGACACGGCCGCGTCCTCGGGCAGGGCCTTCTCAAGCTCGCGCAGCAGCCGGCGCGGGGCGACGGGGGATCCGCCAACCTGACCCCAATGGTCGAGTTCCTTCTCCCAGGCCTGTTTCTGCGCCTGGATCTCGTCCTCCCGTGCGCGCCGGTTTCCGTGGCAGGCGATTTCCCGGTTGCCGGTCTGCAGCCGGTGCAGGAGGTCCTTCGCGGCAGCGCGGGCATCGCCGCATACGCCAACCGTCGCTTTCCGGACCAGGCCGATCTTGCGCGGGTCGCGATCCACCTGGATGATCCTCGCGTTCCTGGGCCAGTAGTCGATTCCATGCTGGGGCAAGGTGCCGAACGGGCCGAGCCGGGTGCCGAGGCAGAGGACCACGTCCGCTTGGGCGAGGAGCTTCATTGCGGCCTTGGATCCCTGGTAGCCAATCGGGCCGGCCCAAAGCGGGTGGTCACGCGGAAAGCTGTCATTGTGGAGATAGGTGTTGATGACCGGCGCGCCGAGATGCTCGGCAAGGTCGACGACGTCCTTGACGCCATCCGCCATGACAATTCCGCCACCCGAGACAATGGCGGGAAATGTCGCGCTGCAGAGAAGGTCGGCCGCCTGTTCCAGACTCTCGGGTCCGCCGGGCCCGAGCTCGACCGAGACCGGGTCCGGAATCTCGTAATTCGATTCGCCATAGAACAGATCGCGCGGGATGTTGAACTGCGTCGGCCCGCGCTCCAGCTTCGCATAGGCGAAACAGCGAGACAGGAGTTCCGCCACACGCTCCTGTCCAGTGACATGCGCCTGGTATTTCGTGATCTTTTCAAACAAGGGAAGCTGTTCGGTTTCCTGGAAACCGCCTAGCCCAATGGTGTTGGAGCCGGTCTCCGGGGTGAAGACAACCATGGGCGTATGCGCCCAGAAAGCAGCGGCGACTCCGGTGACAAAGTTCGTAACGCCGGGCCCGTTTTGCGCGATGCACATTCCGGTCCTGCCGGAGACGCGTGCATACCCATCCGCCATATGGGCCGCACCTTGCTCATGCGCGACGGAGACAAAGCGAATTCCGGCGGACGGGAACAAGTCGAGCGCATCCATATAGGCGGATCCAACGATTCCGAACACATCGGTCACGCCTTGCCGGACCAGCACTTCAACAATTGCCTCCGAGGGCGTCATTCTGGTCATGCGGGCCTCCCACAAAACGGACTCTCGTCATGGCTACGATCCCCGCCTGCCACGCCTGGAGGCGGAGCGTGCTGGGAGTCGGCGGCATATTAGCGGGCAATTCTCTTTCGCCAATTCGACCGGTCAGAATTTTCTGCGATTCCCGGTCACGGCGGAACACCCTCTCGCGGAAACCCGCGTGACAATTCGGCGTGGCCGAGAGGTCGCTTCGAGTCGCACGCTCTGTTCGTGCGGTTCTCGCACGGGAGTTCGCCTCTGCCGGATCTCGATTTCGTTGAGCGGAATTTCCTTGTGACATGCAGCGGCGAAGGAGGGCAATGCCTGCCTTTCCGAGTGGCACGCGCGCCTGCCGGGAGCCGGCGTCCGTGGCTGCGCCCCACCCGGCGATTGCCGTGCTGATGCATCCGTGCGTGGTGCACGCATGCGAGGGGTGCGGGCCATGACGCGGTGGCGGCTTGCCCAACTGGAGGCGGGGTCCGTGCCGGGCGCTTTACGCGTGACCTCCGGTGCTGCCAGGCAACGAGCGGCTGTTTTCGGGCGTTCTCGTGCGGGTCCGGATTTGACCGGAGCGCAAAGGTCCATAGGATGAAGGCGATTGCGGCGAAAGAGCTCCTGCCACGGCGGTAGCGTTTGCTGCCAGGGTGGAATTTTTTTACGGGGATCTGAATCGTTGCGCAAGTCCGCAGTCGGAACTGCACTTGTGTTGGCAGCCACGGCTCTATGGGTCGCTGTTGCCGCGCAGCCGGCTCGCGCGGCCGAGGCGACCATCGGTTTTCAGCGAGTGTACAACCCGTGGAAGGTCGCAATTGCAGACGGCCGATTCGAAGCAGCCACGGGATACCGGATCAACTGGAAACAGTTCGATTCGGGTGCCAAGGTTATTGAGGCGCTGGCGGCTGGCGACGTTCATGTCGCTCTCGCGGGCTCAAGCCCGATTTCGGCTGGCGTCAGCGCAGAGCTTCCCATTCAGTTGTTCTGGATCGCAGCGGACATTGGTTCGGCAGAGGCCCTTGTCGTGCGGGATGGAGCCGGAATTCGTGCTCCGCAGGATTTGCGCGGCAAGCGGATCGGTGTTCCGTTCGCCTCGACCGCCCATTTCCACGCACTGTTCGCGCTGGAGCAATTTGGCATTGCTCCGGATGAAGTCGAGATGGTGGACATGCAGCCGCCCAACATCTCTTCCGCCTGGAACCGGGAAGAGATTGACGCGGCATTCGTCTGGGATCCTGCGCTCGGCGCCATCAAGGAGACCGGCAAGGTCCTGATCACGTCGGGCGTTTTGTCAAGCTGGGGCCGGGCGACCTTCGACGGAATGATTGTTCTCAGGGATTTTGCGGAGCAAAATCCGCGATTCATGTGTCGATTCGTGCAGGTGGTCGCGGAAGCGGATGCGGAATACCGGTCAAATCCCGATGCGTTCAATCCGGGTACCGGCAATGCAAGAAAGATCGCCACTCTGGTAGGAGGCGATGATGCCGATGTCCGGACCGTGCTGGATCTCTATGGGTTCCCGTCCCTCAGGGAGCAGGTTTCGCCCCGCTGGCTCGGCGGAGGGCCGCAGGGCGGTGCCGTGCGTGCACTGAAATTCACCTCCGAGTTCCTCTTCGAGCAGGGCAGTATCGACCAGCTCGACGTCGATTACGCCCCGGTGGTCAACGACGGCCCTGTCCGGGCAGCTCTGGAGGGATGCGGCTGAGCCACCTCCGTGAGCATGTGGCCCGGTTCGCGGGCGGCAGATAGCCGCGCGGTTGGCAAGGATCGGCAGAGGATGCGGTTCGCTGCGGCCGGATGCGTTGGGGCTTCCTGCAAACCGATCGGCCACTACTGCTTCCTGTCCAGAACGAATCGGGTTGCGACGCGGAGAGAATCCGCCCGGGATCCGAACATCTCCAGATGGCCGAGCGCGGAGTTCGCGCTTTCCCGAGCCTCCGCCCAGGCACCCTCCCGACCGAGCAGGGACACCAGTGTGGCCTTGCCGGCCACGGCGTCCTTTCTGAGTCGCTTCCCCACGGCAGACTCGTCTCCTTCCTCGTCGAGAAGGTCGTCGACCGTCTGGAATACGAGGCCCAGATCGGATCCAAACGCAGACAGGGCGCGGTGGGCCGCTTCTCCGGCCTGTCCGAGAACGGCGCCCGCACCAGCCGAAAAGGCAAAGAGCGCACCGGTCTTCATGCGCGCGAGCCGGCGCCTCTGAGCGGCAGTGGCGGCGCGGTGCCCCTGGAGATCGATCAGTTGTCCGCCGACCATGCCGCCGCCTCCGACAGCGTGGGCAAGCTCCAGTGCCAAAGTGCAGCGGACGCCGGCATCCGGATGGGTCTCCCAGGATGCCAGGACTTCAAAGGCAAGCGCCTGCAACGCATCTCCCACCAGAATCGCCGTCGCGTCATCGAACGCGATGTGGCATGTGGGCCTGCCGCGCCGCAGTTCATCATTGTCCATGGCAGGCAAGTCATCATGGACAAGCGAGTATGCGTGCACCATCTCGATGGCGGCGCCGACCCGGAAACGCGATGGCTCGGGCACATCGAACATCCGGGCGGCCTCGCTCAGGACGAACGGCCGGAAGCGCTTGCCTTCGCCGAGCGCAGCGTAGCGCATGGCTTCGTACAGCCGTCCTTCCGGTGCATCCGGTGTGGGCAGGAGTCCCTCGAGCACCGGCGCGAATGCCTGGCGGAAGGCAGAAAGCTCTCGGAGGAAAAGCGTCCTGTCCGGCTTGCCCAAGAACATGCCCTCCTCCTTCGGCGCTTGAGCCGGGCTGCAGGAAGCCGAATGAAATCTGCCCAACCGAGACGTGATGCGGTGGCGTTCCTGTCACATGCGGAGAGTGCATTTCCTTGGCGCGCGGGTCAAACCGGCAGCGGAGCGAGCGACCCTGTCCTGTGTTGCCCAATCGCCGTGGATGAGGCCCGGTGTTTGGGTGTGAATCCAGGCGCGGTTCGGGCCTCGTGCCCGGGGTGCAAGCGCCGAATTTTGGCTGGACTGCCGCCCCATTCGACTCGATTCGGTATACAGTGCCTCCCACCGGGAATTCGGGCTCTGGTGTAGCTGTTCGAATTGCCGCGCGCGAATCTGGGAGTCTGCATGTTCAGCAAGGCGTATGACATTGCGCGAAGCTTTGTTATTCCGATCGTCGTGTCCAGCCGGGCCGGGAACGGGAATTGCTCGAGCGCTATTGGCACGGCCGTCGTTGTGAACCACGATGGGTGGATTCTGACGTCCGCCCATATCCTCCAGCTGATCGAGCAGCAGCGGGAATCCATCGTGACCTGGCGCGCCTACCGCCGGCAGTTGCGCGAGCTGGAGAAGGACACGACTTCCGCATCGCCGCACAGGAAGAAGAGGCTGCACCACATGGACCGGCCACGGCTGGAGTCAACGCAGAACAACTCGGTTTGGTGGGGAAAGGACGGGGTCGAGATCTTCGACGTGCAAATGGACACTTCGGCGGATCTGGCAACCGGGCGCCTCGAGCCCTTCGACCCGGATTTCGTCCGGAATTACCCGGTATTCAAGACGCCGGGGTCAGATTACCGGCCCGGGCGGAGCCTGTGCCGGCTGGGATTTGCGTTTCACGAAATTGTTCCCACATTCGATGAGGAGAACAACGCCTTTGTCCTTCCTCCCGGTTCGGTTCCGCTGCCGCTCTTTCCCCTCGACGGGCTCTTCACCCGTGTGCTGCGCGCTCCGGCCCCGATGGGAGCGAGGAATTCCCTCGGGATATTCATCGAGACTTCGTCGCCAGGCCTCCGGGGCCAGAGCGGCGGTCCGATTTTCGATGCGGACGGGGCTGTCTGGGCACTGCAATCGCACACCCGGCAGTACGCCCTCGGATTCGCGCCTCGGGCGCCGGGAGCGCCGTCCGGGCAGGTTGAGCACCAATTTCTGAACGCCGGGGTAGGCGTGCACGCCCAGGCGATCCTGGCATTCCTCGACCAGAACGGGATCGAGCACCGCCGAACGGCATGAGGCATTGCGCAGTCGCGCTTCTCGGCTCCTGCCGTTCAGAAGATGGGTAACCGCTCCTGAACTCGACCGCTCCAGCATTTCCGGCGGGCGCTTTCCGGTTGGGTGTTTTCCTTGCTGGCCGATCGCGCGGCTGGACTGGGCAGGGTCGAACGTTTCCGCCACGTGCCGCTGGCGTTGCTCAAGAGAAGTCCGGTCGCCCCGTGTCGACTGGCTGGCCGGGAGGAAGCGTTGACGGCTGCCGACCAGTGCCGGGGTCCGTTCCTCCGGTGCCTTCGAGGCGATCTGCCATGTCATGGCATGTGTGCTGTCGGCATGCGTCCGGCAATTTGCCGGATACGATTCGTTTCCGGTTCTGCGATTTCGGGAAGTCTCCCAGCGTGTCAGCTTGCCAAGCCGGCAGACCTGGCGGACTTTTCTCTCCGCCGGAATCGCTTGCGGCTCTTTCCGGGTGGCCTCGGTTCCCGGCCCGTGTCAGGCGCGATGAAAATACGCCTTCAGCTCGGTATTCGGCACCTCGCGTTCAAGCTCGCTCTGCTCCAGCCGTTTCATGTTCGCGTAGAGTTGCTGAAATCGCTCTCCGAAGACCAGCTTCGCGAAGCTTGAGTGGGAGAAGCGCTCCGTCGCCTCGCTCCAGGAGACGGAGAGGTCGACGCCTGCAGACGAAGTCTCGTCGGGCAGGAGTGGCGGGAGCGGCTCGTTGCCTTGCTCCAATCCTCGCAGGATCCCGCCGAGAATTGCCGCCAGCACCAGGTAGGGCTGTGCATCGGAACCCGCGATTCGATGCTCGAGCCTGGCATTCCGGCCGCAGGAACTGGGCACCCGCACGGCTGCATTTCGATGATCGTATCCCCATGCCGCCTGCAGGGGGGCGAACGCGCCGGGCGTGAAGCGACGGAGCGAATTGACGTTCGGCGCGAATACAAGCTGGACATCCGGTGCAGTATGGATCAGGCCGGCAACGGCATGGCGAAGGAACGCGCCGGCCGCTCCAGGCGCGGCTCCGGGCTCATCGAACCGGTTTGCACCCGTATCCGACACCAGGCTCATATGCACATGACAACCATTGCCAGGCTTTGCGCCGTCGGGTTTCGCCATGAAGGTTGCATCGAGCCCGTGGCGCTTGGCGACGCGCTTCACCAGGCGTCGGAACAGGATGGCGTGGTCCGCGACCCGGCAGGCGTCGCGGATATGCGCGAGATTCAGCTCGAATTGCCCGGGCGCGAGCTCGGAAATCATGCCCGCCAGCGGAATGCCCTGCATTTCGGCGGCCCGGTCCACCGCATCCAGGAATGGCGCGAGATCATCGAGGGCGTCGAGCTCATAGAGCCGGTTGCAGCTGAAGCCCGGCAGCGGCTTCAATGGCCCGTCCGGGTCGCTTGCCGGCCGGTAGAGGGAGAACTCCAGCTCCATGGCCGCGACCGGAAAGAGACCCAGCCGGGCGAGGCCGGATTGCGCCCTGGCCAGAATGCCCCTGGAATCCAGCGGGTGGGGAGTCGCGCCGTCATCATCGCACATGCTCACGAGGAGCTGGGCGGCCGGGCGCTCCCGCCAGGGGATGCGTTTGAGCGTGCCCGGCACCGGGGCGCAGATCCCGTCGGGATCCCCCGCCGAGAGTCCATATTCGGAGTCGAGCCTGCCGGCGAAGGACGGCGTTTCTCCGAGCACGGATACCGGGAGGCGAAAGCCGTCTCTCTCCAGCGAATCCAGCGCTGACACGGGAAGCCACTTGCCCCGCGGGATGCCGTTCGTGTCGGTCAGCAACATCTCGACCTGCTCGATGTCCGGATTCTCCCTGAGAAACCGTGCCCGCTCCTCCCGGAACAATTCCCTTGCCCCCGTCACCGGACCCGTTCCTCCGCTCTCTCCGCGTCCATCCGGCGCATGGCCAGGGAGGCAGCCACCACGCCGATCGCCACTGCCCCGACCAGCAGGGTGCAAAGGGCGTTGATCTCCGGCGAGACCCCCAGTCGAATGGCGGAATACACTTTCATGGGAAGTGTCGTGGCGCCCGGCCCCGTCGTGAAGCTCGCGATCACGAGGTCGTCGAGGGAGAGCGTGAACGACAAGAGCCAGGCCGCGACGATCGCAGGGGCGATGACCGGCAGGGTCACGGTCAGGAACGCCTTCCAGGGCGGGCAGCCGAGATCCCGCGCGGCTTCCTCCAGGGACTGGTCGAATGTGACGAGCCGGGAAGAGACGACCACGGCGGCATAGCACATGGAAAACGTTACATGCGCGGCCGTGATTGTCCAGAACCCCCGGTCGAACCCGATTGCGACGAAGAGGAGCAGCAGGGAGAGCCCGGTAATCACCTCCGGCATGACAAGTGGCGCGTAGATCATGCCGGAGAAGAGGGTGCGTCCCCGGAAACGTCCGCCCCGGGTCAGGGCGACGGCCGCCAGGGTTCCCAGAATGGTGGCGAGGGTAGAGGACACGAGTGCGACCCGTAGGGTGACCCAGGCGGCATTGATATAGCCCTGGTTCTGGAACAGCTCCCCGTACCAGCGCGTGGAAAATCCCGTCCACACCACGACGAGTCGCGATTCGTTGAAGCTGAAGGCAACCAGGAGAAGGATCGGCAGGTAGAGGAACGTGAACCCGATGACCAGCGAGATGGCATTGAAGGCGCTCAAGCGGCCGGCCATCGTCAGGTGCTCCCGGTCCGTTCCTGGTGCCGCTGGAAGAGAACGATCGGAATCACGAGGAGCAGGAGCAGAAGGACCGCCACCGCCGAGGCCACCGGCCAGTCCCGGTTGGAAAAGAACTCGACCCAAAGCGTCTTGCCGATCATCAGTGTCCGGGAGCCGCCCAGCAGATCCGGGATCACGAACTCTCCGACTGCCGGAATGAACACCAGGAAGGATCCGGCGACTACGCCCGGCATCGCCAGAGGCAGGGTGACCTGCCAGAAGGCCCGAATTGGCGTGGCCCCGAGATCCGCCGCCGCTTCGAGGAGATCGCTGTCAAGGCGTTCCAGCGACGCGTAGATCGGAAGCGCCATGAACGGGAGGTAGGAGTAAACGATGCCGATATAGACTGCGATGATCGTGTTGTGGACGACCAGGGGTTCGTCGATCACGCCGATGCCGACCAGGAGGAAGTTGAGCAGGCCCTCCTTCTTCAGGATGCCGATCCACGCGTAGACGCGGATGAGGAAACTCGTCCAGAAGGGAAGGATCAAGAGCATCACCAGCGTAGCGCGATGGCGACGCGGCGCCCGGGCCATTCCATAGGCAAGGGGAAAGGCGACGAGGAGCGAAAGGAGGGTGGAAACGGCGGCGATCCGCAAGCTGGAGAGGTAGGACTTCCAGTAGAGATCGTCCTCGAGGATCCAGTAGTAGTTCTCCAGATTCAGATCCAGAATGGCCGCCCGGATGGCTTCGAATCCGCCCGCCCAGTCGAGGACCGGCGTATAGGGCGGGCGGGCCATCGCCACTTCAGAGAGCGAGATCTTGAAGACGATAACGAAGGGGACCAGGAACAGGGCCAGGAGCCAGAGATACGGAATTGCGATCACCATGCGGCGTCCGACCGCCGTGGAGCCAAGCCTCAGCAAGTCAGCAACACTCCTGCATCCTCCGTCCAATGAGCCCAGACCAGGTCTTCCCAGGTGATGCCGCGGTCAACCAGCCGGTTCTCGTTTGCGGCCTGCGCAACCAGCCTGCGCCCATCGGACAGTAGCATCCTGTACGTGGAAAGATTCCCGACGTAGAGGATGTCCTCCACCTTCGCCCGGAACGAATTGGCGGCGTCCGGGGGCGGCCCGTCGTGCAGCAGGCGGATGCGAATCTTTTCCGGCCTGAGTGCGAGGCACGCTTCGGCGCCCGCATCAAGGGAACCCTGATGGCGGCAAAGCACCGGGTCCGGGCCCCAACGGAACCGTAGACAACCGCCTTCCCGTTCTTCGACACGGCCCTCGAGGAGATTGGCTTCGCCAATGAAATCCGCCACGTAGCGGCTCGCGGGGGCCTCGTAGATTTCGCTGGGAGCCGCGACCTGGGCGATTTTCCCGTGATCCATGACGGCGATTCGATCCGCAACCGTCATCGCCTCTTCCTGGTCATGCGTGACCACGACAAATGTGATGCCAAGGGATTCCTGCAAATTCACGAGTTCAATCTGCGTCTCCTGGCGGTGTTTCTTGTCGAGTGCGCCGAGCGGCTCATCGAGGAGGAGGATCCGCGGCTGCTTGACCAGCGCCCGGGCAAGGGCGGCACGCTGCTTCTGTCCGCCAGAGAGCTGGTGCGGCTTGCGGCGGCGGAATCCGGAGAGCTGCACGAGATCGAGCACCCGATCGACCCTCTCGGCGATCTCCGCCTTGGGGACGTGCTCCTGGCGCAGTCCAAAGCCGACATTCCGCTCTACCGTCATGTGCGGAAACAGCGCGTAGGACTGGAACATCATGTTGAACGGCCGCCTGTGGGGCGGGATGCTCGCGATGTCGCTGCCGTCCAGGAGGATACGGCCGGCGCTCGGTGTCTCAAAACCGGCCAGCACGCGCAGCAGCGTGGTCTTTCCGCAGCCGGACGGGCCCAGCAGAGCGAAGAATTCTCCCTCGCGAATTTCGAGAAAAACATTGTCGACCGCCAAGGTCGAATCGTAGCTCTTGCTGACGCCTTCCAGCGTCAGGATCGTGGCGGGGCCGGCGTCGTTCACGCTGCGGCCTCCGGGCGCCGCCTCAGGGCGGCGCCCAGGGTGAACCTGCGTTACTGCCCGGTTTTCACGCGCGTCCAGCTTCGTGTGACCACCCGCTGGACCTTCGGCGGATAGGGAGTCGTGGTGAACAGGCGGGCCAGCGTATCGATGTCGGGATAGATCGCCGGGTCGCCAAGGACCTCTTCGTCCAGGAGGGGTTGTGACGCGAGGTTGCCGTTGGCGTAGTAGACGTAGTTTGACGCCTTCGCGATCACTTCCGGCCGCAGGATGAAGTTGATGAATGCGTGCGCTTCATCCGGATGCGGGGCGTCCGACGGAACGGCCATCATGTCGAACCACATCAGGGCTCCCTCCTGCGGTATCACGTAGACGATGTCGTTGCCCGCCTCGGCCTCCGCCGCGGCGTCCCGGGCGATGAACACATCTCCGGACCACCCGACCGCGAGGCAGATATCACCATTGCCGAGGGCGTCGATGTATTCGGAGGAATGGAACTTCTGCACATACGGCCGGATCGACTCGAGCAGACCGGCAGCCTGCTCGAGGTCACCCGGATCGTGGGAATCGGGGTTGAGGCCCAGGTAATTCAGTGCCGCGGGAAACAGTTCCGTAGGTGCGTCCAGCACGTGGACGCCACAGTCCGTGAAGTTCGAGACCACGTCCGGGTTGAAGATCATGTCCCAGGAATCCACGGGCGCGTCCGGCATGCGCTCCTCGATCTGTCCGGCGTTGTACCCGATGCCCGTGGTTCCCCACATGTAGTTGACAGAATAGTTGCCACCGGGGTCGTAGGCCTCGGTGCGGGCCTGGATGACATCCCAGAGGTTGCCGAGATTGGTCAGCTTTCTCTTGTCCAACTCCTGGAAAATTCCGGCGCTGATCTGGCGCGATAGAAAGGATCCCGACGGAACGACGACATCGTAGCCGGAGCCGCCGGCGAGCATCTTTGTCTCAAGGATTTCGTTCGAGTCGTACACGTCGTAGACGACATCGATGCCGGTTTCCGCGGTGAATTCGTCGAGGACGGACTCATCGATGTAGTCGGACCAGTTGTAGACGTTGACAACCTGGGCGGAGGCGGGTCCGGAAAGCAGCAGGGCGCCCGCGAGGATCGCAAGCATGCGTGGATGGGCCATGGGATTTCCTCCTGGATTATCGCTAGAGGGCCTGAAGCGAGGGAAGAGGATACCGGAATTGACGCGGTAGCGGGAGGGTGGGCGGTGGATGCCGCTGGTCGAACCGCCGATGAGCGACGCGTCTTGTTGCGGATTTGCGGAGCGCTTCCAGGGCAGGGGCTCAGACTTGCCGACCTTGTGCAGCGCCCGGTAGGCCACACCCGCCGGCTGCCGGGGCATCCACGCGGCCAAACAGTCCGTCTTGTGGATGGGCCGCGCCGCGAGATTCCGGATTCTGCACTCGTCCGAGGTCTGCGGTGCATGCGGGGAATGTCGCAACACGCGGAAGCGGATTGCACGTAGTCCGGACGCTTGTGCCCTGCGGACAGACCGCGCCGGTTGGAAGCGGTTGCGACAGACCCTCGAGAGGCGTTGCAGCTTGTCGGGCCATGCGTTCCTTCCGGGTCCGGGTTCAATCCATTGGATTTGGGCTCGTTGATCGTCGAGAGGCCGAGCGCTCGGTACGGCATTTCTTGCGGTTGTACCGGGGTGCGCGATCCGGGCGCGTCGGCGCGAGTTCGGGAAGCTGTCATGGAGCGATGCCGTGGCCACGGATCCGGATCCGGGGCGGGCCGTCTCGGAACGCTCGGCCACCGTTGCGGAAAGGCAAGACGGACCGCCTTCCCGGGTTCGGGATGCGGGAATTTGAAGGTCCCGCCAGTACCAGCGGCGCAACTTGTGCGGGAGGAGAGTGGCCCCGATGAATCCAATGCCGGATTCGGGACGCAGTTGATGCGTGCCGGCCACTCTACGGTCCGTGCGGTCGGCCCTGGAAAGCGTGGGCCGTGAACACGCGTGTTGGCAGCATCGTCGGGGCGAAGAACGTTAACTTCTCTGTTCAAGCGGGCGAGATGCGGTGCATGATTGGCCCGAATGGCGCAGGCAAATCTTCGCCTCTTGCGATGCCGTGCGGAATCCTACCGGTTGAGAGTGGGCTGATACTTCTATTGGGCGCGGACGTTGTGAACCGGTACCCCTTTGAGCGCGTCAGACTCGGTGCTGGCCTGACCCTTCAAACCAATCGGGTCTTCCACGGTTTGAGCGTGCGGGAAAATCCCGAGATTCTCAAGGCGTCCGCGGACCAGCGCAACCGCGAGACAGGTGTCGGACATTACAGCATTCAGTGCCGATTAGCCCGAACTTCCAATTGCGCGAGCATTGTAACAGCGTGCTCCCACGGCGGTTTCCGCGTGTCCGAGACGGTTGCTTACTGGACAGGTTTGCGGGGTATTGTCTCTGTCTCGCGTGGCTGAGGAGCGGGATGTGGTTTGAGGCCGAGCAGGGAGAAGGCTTTCTCCTGCAGGGTTGTCATCCGGGTGAGCACGGACAGGGAGAAGCCGTTCCCGGTATCGATTTCGGTTGCGCAGAGGGTTCCGAGGTGCTCGAGGAGATCCCGGAAGCCGTGGACGGGCAGGCCGTCGCGGTTTCGGCGGGTGCGCTGCTTGCGCCTGACCTCCTTTGAGCGGGGGGCCGGGGCGACCGGGCTTTCGTTCCGGTTCGGGGTTTCCTCGGCGAACATCAGCGGTTTGAGTTTTTGGCGCATGTGCCATTCCAGGTAGTAGGCCAGCATGCAGAGGAAGAAGTGGGCGCGGACGCGCTCGTTGCGCCCGTGGAAGATGGGGCGGGCGCGCAGGGAGAGGTTCAGTGAACGGAAGGCTTGTTCTACGCGGGCGAGAGCCTTG
This sequence comes from Rhodobacterales bacterium, assembly GCA_965222665.1. GTDB lineage: Bacteria > Pseudomonadota > Alphaproteobacteria > Rhodobacterales > CAZPXZ01 > CAZPXZ01. Next base: position 1,507,619 of record CBDCUM010000011.1, on the reverse strand, counting down.
TATGCGCGCACGGTGTCGGCGTCGTCGAGTGCGGTCTGGTCGAGATTGGTTCGGATGACATAGAGCCCGTCGAGCCGGGCTTCGGCGTCGATGGAGGCTGCGTTGCGCTCGAAGGAGAAGGTTGCGTCGGGCTCCTCGAAGTGGAACAGGAAGTGCTTGGCCATCTTGCGCCGACGCAGGGCGCCGAGCCGCTGGTTGAGTTCGTCGCGGTCGATGGATCCCTGCTGGTAGAGGTCGGCGAGCTCGCGCACGGCGTCCTCGGTTGCCTGCAGCAGTGCGTTGCGCTTGCGGCGGCGCTCCGCGGCGAGCAACGGGTTGAAGCAGACGATCAGCCTCTCCCCGGGGAAGTCCGGGGAGCAGACGCGGGCCATCTGCCAGGGTTGAAAGCGGTCCGGCGCGATGGTGCCCTTGCGCACCAGCTTGCGGATAGTGTCGGCGCGCAGCGCGGTGATCCAGTGCACGCCGGCGGGAGCCAGGTCCTGGTCAATGCGGGCCTGGGTGATCATGCCGCGGTCGCCGACCAGGACGATTTGCCGGATCCCGAAGCGGTCGCGCATCTTGCACACTTGGCTGGCGAGGGTCATGGGGTCCGCGGTGTTGCCCGCAAACACTTCGATGGCAACCGGGCAGCCCTCGGCGGTGCAGAGCATGCCGTAGACCACCTGCGGCCGGTCGCGTCGGTGGTCGCGGGAATATCCGAGCCGCGCGAGGCGGCAGGCGGAGCCTTCGAAGTAGCTGGAGGAGACGTCGAACATCACCAGTCCACCTTCGGCGAGATGGCGTCTGGCGAGCTTGCGTTCGATGGACGCCTGGCGCGCTCGCAACCAGTCCATCGCGTCGTAGAGCTCATCCACCGTGGCGCCCTCGATGCCGAGCAGGGCACCCAGGGTCGTGCTGCCTTCCCGGCTCAGTTCCCGCTCCAGGCGCAACTTGGCGCCGGGGCGCAGCAGGCGGCCGGCGATCATGGCCAGCGCCAGGCTGCGCTGGCGACTGGAGCGGTGGAACAGGATCCGGTCGAGCTCGCAGGACTGCGCCATGCCCAGGATGGCGCTGGCCGCACCGTGGGCACGGCTGGAAAGCACCGTGGCGGTGCGGTCGCCGGGGTCGAGGACGGGGCCGCGCTTCAGGGCCTTGCGCAAAGCCTCGATGGCATGCTCGGGCAACGCGGAGAGGTTGCAGAGCGTGCGCTTCCTGGGCTTTCCCTCTTCCCAGTACGACTGGCGCAGCAGGTGGCACGTGGATTTGGGATTGCGGGTGGTCTCGATATGTATACTGACTAGCTCCCGGCCCATCATGTGGATCATATTGTATATGTATCATAGATGAAGGTCAAGATCGTGGAATACTATTACTGACTAGGAATGTGGAAATGCCGGACTGCGGAATGGTGCCAGAACCGAGGCAATGTCCTTGAAAGCGGCCGTCGCGGCCGCAAACTTGCGGGATATTCAGACGATCCTGCGAAAATCAGGCGTCAAGTCAGACCAATTCGCGCATTTTCGCAAAGCGGACAGGAACGGAAGTTCGGATTAGCGGGCCCGGCTCGGGATCGGTTAGGTTTCGCAGGGCCGCGGAATCTTTCCGGACATGACGGTTCGCGAGAATCTCCTGATGGGCGGCCTGATCAATATAGGCAGGCGTTCGCTGGATTTCGATCTCGTCTACAAGCACGGTCCACTTCTGAAGGACCGGTTGTCGCGACGGGGTGGGACGTTGAGTGGCGGGCAGCTCACCACGCATGCGATCGTGCGGGCACTGATCGGAGGTCCGCACCTTCTGTTGCTCGATGAGCCGAGCGACGGGGTGCAGCCCAGGATCATTCACGAAATCGGGGAGTTCATCCAGAAACTGAACCAGGAACAGGGCCTTACCGTGTTGATCGTTGAACAGAACATCGAGGTGATGCAGACTGTGGGAAAGCGCGCCTACGCGCTGGACAATTGCCGCGTGGTTGCCGAGACACCGCGTGGTTCCTTGCTGGTTGCCGAGCAGGCTGCCACGTTTCTTGCCGTGTAGGGGCTGGCAGGCTGTAGCGCTCGCGGCCTTGAGAAGGACGAGTGGATCTTCCCGCGGTCGACCGGACAGAACAGTTAGTTTTCGGAGGTAAGCCATGGAAATGACAATGCGCAGCTACCCGAACGGGTGGGTGACCGATTCAATCATGTACAGAAAGGGAGTCGGCGGAGGCTCGTCCGGGGTCAGTCACAGTTTGACGGAGGAACGGCAAGGCACGTTTCACTACACCATCGGCCCGTACTCGGACCCCGTTCTCTTCATCAAGCCGGGAGACCAGGTTGTCGTAGAAACCAGCGATGCTTTCGAAGGCAAGATTGTGCACGAGACGGACCTCCCGTCGGAAGTTCTGGAGATGCCCTGGTTGAATCCGCAATGCGGTCCGATCATGGTTGAGGGAGCCGTCAAGGGTGACGTTCTGGCTGTGCACATTGAAAAGATGGTTCCGCGCGGTCCGCAACCGCGCGGAACGTGCTGTATGATCAAGGAATTCGGCGGGTTGACCAACACCAACTATACGGCAACATTGAATGAACCCTTGCCGGAGATCGTTCGAAAGATCGTTCTCGACGAGGAAAACGTTTACTGGAGCGACAGGGTAACGTTGCCGTACAAGCCGCATATCGGAACGCTCAGCTGCTCTCCGCAAATTGATTCCATCAATTCGCTCACGCCAGACAATCATGGCGGAAACATGGACCTGCCCGACATGGGTCCGGGAACCATCACGTACCTACCCGTACGTAGTCCCGGCGGGCGGTTGTTCATCGGAGATGCACACGCGTGCCAGGGTGACGGGGAGGTTTGCGGCGTTGCTGTCGAATATCCCACCACCACGACAATCACGGTCGACTTGATCAAGGGATGGGACATTCAGTGGCCGCGGCTGGAGGCGGACGACTTCATCATGACCATTGGCAGCACAAGGCCGCTGGAGGATGCCACCCGCATCGCGTACCGGGAGCTGGTGCTCTGGATGGTGGCCGACTACGGATATGACAAGTGGGATGCCTACATGATGCTCAGCCAATGCGGAAAGGTCCGGCTCGGCAATTTTGTCGATCCAAAGTACACGATTGGGGCTGCCGTAACCAAGAAGTACCTGTAGTCGCATCCCGGTTTACCGCCGGGGCGCCTTCCGCAGTTCCCGGGCGGCGCGAAGTACTGTTCGTTCGCCGATCGCGGCGGATTCCGCAACGTCGCACGGTGCCCTCGAACGGCTGCGAGCACCGCCTTGGGGTCGGCATCGAACAGAGCGGCGATGAACGCGTCTGGATGCTGCGCGGTGAGGCCATGGGGAGCCAGGCGGTCGGCTGGGAAGTCCCGCAGGTTCCGAGTCAAGTTGATGTCCGCCCCGCCTTCGATTGCGGTGTCCAGTGCATGAGAGTCACCGGGGTCCGGCAGGTCTAGCCTTGCGGCAAGGCCGGCGAATCCCGTCACGACCGCATCGGGAAAGTGCCGATCCATGACCGCGCGGGTCCGTTCCAGCACGTCGGCCGAGAGATCGGGCCGATCCGCCGCGAGGCTGCGCATCCACTCCGCATGGATGTTCGCGCTCCATAGCGGCGCATACAGGTACCGGTCGGCCAGACGCAACAGGAAGTCACGAAGGCCGGCCGGATAGAGAACGTTGGCGTCGAGCAACGCCGTCGGCGGGGGCATCGCCTACTGCAAGTCGAAATCCTGGTCGAGGGCCGTCAGTTCGTCCAGCGCCTCCCGGCGACGGGATTCCGCATCGCGTCGGTAATCAAGGATGTCTCGGGCGCGGACACGGCGATGCGCGCCTACCCTGCGGCAAGGGATACGGCCATCGTCGAGCAACTGGACCAAGTGCGTTCGCGATACTTGCAAGAGGTCAGCCGCCTGACGCGTCGTGAGTTCCGCGTGCAGCGGCGTTACTGCCACGCCGTTGCCGTGCGCCATCTGATCGAGGATCTCCTTGAGCAGCCTTAACGCTGGCGTCGGAATATCGACAGGTTCGGCAGTAGCTGTACCGAATCGCGCAGGGACTGGGTCCGTACCGTCACCCCACGTGGCCAACTCTCGGCCTGCTTGGTCCGCGAGGGCCGCATCGCGGTCACTTGGAATGACTGTCGTTGTCCTCGCGTTCATCACCGCTCTCCGTCATCCTACGACAAGGTAGACCGTAAACGCCGCAAATGCAACAAATGCCGCAAACAACACAATGCCTGTACATGACCGCGCCGAATCGGTGCTGTCTGGCGTGCTCTTTCACGATACTTGCCGCGCGTTCGTGACGACGAGGGGCTGGTCGGGCAGGTTCACGACTGCCGGTACCCCTGCCGGGCGCCCAGACAGTCCAGCAACGAAAATACGGTATCCATGATAGATGTACAAGACTCAAGTGCGACGCGGGTCCGACGCAGAGCGGTCATGATCGCTCTGCGTCTGTCCCTGCATCCGACAGATGCCGAGTGTTCCTCTCCTCGACTTCGGACGCGATGATATTCCTGGTACCGATACGCAAAATGTTGCTGAGTTCACTTCGCCGAGCATCCGGCTGTGCGGGACTTGGGCTGATCGGCCGGAACGAGGGATCTTCAGGAACGTTGGGGCTGCACATGCGTTCGATGCTGGCGGATATGGATACGGCATTCCGCTGGGGGGGCCGCACATCCAGTACGAGGCGCCGGACGGTGCGGCGGATCAGGTCAAGCCGCCCGAAGAGCGCAAGGCGCGACGGTGGCGGTGCTCACCGTGGCCATGCTCGGCGGATACCTCCACCGCAAGAACGATCCGTGGCCAGGACACGAGAAACGTCCGGGAGGGATATACGCACCTCGCGGTCGCGGTGCAGACCAACGAAAGACTCATCAGGCCGGACCGCAACAGCAACTTGTTTCAAGGCTGCGTTCTGACAAGACTCTTGGGTATAAGGCAGGGCGTGCTGAAGCAAGGTTGCAGGCTTCGAGATTGCGTTCCCGCGCGTCTTGATCAGACAGTCGCGGGGGTTACCGTTGATGCTGGAGCAGGAGGGGATCGAAGTGATATCGGAAGCCGCCGTGCAATCCTACTGGGAGGACGGGGCCATCGTTGTACGTGGCGCGTTCGAGGGTTGGGTCGAGTTGGTCGCTGCGGGGATCGCTCGGAACATGAGATCGCCGGGTGAGTACGCGTCGGAGAACGCTGTTCCTGAAGGAGAGGGACGCTTCTTCGATGACTACTGCAATTGGTCCCGGATCCCCGAATTCGAATCTGTGGTGCGGGACAGCCCCGCTGGCGAGTTGGCAGCGCGTGTGATGCAATCGGAGACCGCGCAATTCTTCCATGACCATGTGCTTGTGAAGGAATCCGGGACGTCGAAGGCGACTCCCTGGCACCAGGACGCTCCGTATTACTTTGTTGACGGGATGCAGACTGTAAGCATGTGGATCACCGTCGATCCGGTGCGCGAAGCAAGCCTGCGCCTGATCGCGGGATCTCACAGGTGGGACCGCATGGTGCGGCCCGTACGCTGGGCGGACAACAGCGACTTCTACGAACCCGGGGATGACTGGATCCCGGTCCCCGCTCCAGACAGGGACCCGGAGAACGCGAGGATTCTCGAATGGTCGATGGCGCCAGGGGACGCTGTTCTGTTCCACTACCGGACATTGCACGGAGCGCGCGGCAATCCGACGGGCGGTCGCCGCCGTATTCTCTCGCTGCGGTGGGTTGGTGATGATGCTCGATTCGTCGAGCGTCCCGGCAGGACATCGCCGCCCTTTCCCGGACATGGCATGGTGGAGGGACAGAAGCTTCGAGAGGACTGGTTTCCGGTAGTCTGGCCTGCTGGCGCAGCTTGAGTCTACCGAGACGCGTCCTTCCCATTGCGCATAAGTGCTGTCTAGCTGGCTAATGTGTTTCCGCACTTCGCTGGTTTCCCCGGCACCGATACTGTGCCCGAGTATCCACGCGGTGAACGACAGCGCGGCCTGGCCGTTCCAGGCGATCTCTGCGCCGGGCGGTCCATCGTTCTTGCGGTTCAGGTAGCCGCCCATCGTCGCCACGAGGCGGAATGCCTGTCCGAGGTTCTCGGGGGACGGCAGCTTGCGGACGCTCGAGAAGTCCGTCAGCAGTGCCAGTTCGATCTCGGTGAATGCGGTTGTGGCCGGAAGCTCCGGCTCGGTTCGGGCCAGGTGCGTGAGGGTGGCGATGCGCCAGGCGATCACCGCGTTGATTGCCACCGCCCGTTCGATGCGCATGCCGGTTCGATGAGCGATCGTCTCCACCTTGCATCCCGATTTCAGGATCCGGTGCCAATCCTCGATCCGCCACCTCAGGCCGTAGAGCCGGACCACCTCGCGAGCCTGGTGCAGGCCGGTGACCGGCAGTGTCGTGAGCAGGATCCAGGAAACTGGCTTCGATCCGTCATCGGGGACACCACTTCCCGGACATGAACCGCGCTCAGCGGCAGCGGTTCCGGCCCGAAGCGCGCCTTCTCGTCTGCCGGCGGCGGGACCGCCAGTTCCAGCCAGCGCAGGCTCAGCCTGGCCTTGCGCCGGGTCCGCCCGGCGAAGGCCTTCTGTCCGCACGCCGAACTGCGTGCCGACTGCCGGTCCACCGTCATGGTGAACTGTCCGGCCTCCGGGGCCGCGCGCACCCGCTCGAACAGTCTTGGCCGGCCGCGCCCGAGGCTGCGGTCGTGCTTCGCCCGCACCAGGAGGGCCAGGCGGCGACAGCCCGCCGCACGGTGTTCGTGGAACATGTCGAACACGTCCCCTTCGCGGTCCGTCACCGCGACTGCCTTCACCCCGTCGAGTTCCTTCACCGCCGCAACGCTGTGACGCAGGCCGCGCAGCCACCGCCCGGTCTTGCGCTCCTCGACCGGCCGGTCCGGTTCGGGGGTGCCGTGCGGCGCGTCGAACTCGAGATTGACCACGCCGAGGGGAACCCCGTCGCCGCTCACCGCGAAGGTCGTGTGCAGGTGCAGGCCCAGCGTCCGCGAAGACCCCCTGTTGCGGCCGATCGTCCCGAGGCCTTCGCAGCCGTTGCGGGGCGCGAAGTTCAGGTCCGTGCCGTCCTGGACCAGGAGGGACAGCGGCTGGCCCTGCATCCGCCGCAGCGTGCGCTCGCGATGGCCGGCCACGATGGTGGCCGCCGACACCGCCGCGTAGTCCGGGTGTTCGATCATCCTGTAGTACCCCTTCACGGTCGCCTCGCAGCCAGCCGCCGCCGCGAAAAACGTCTTCGTCGGCGCCCGTGCCTGGATCCCCGCGCTCCGCACCAGGCGTTGCGTCAGGCGGGCGTCGCCAAGCGGCGCCGCGCCGAATTCGTTCTCCGCCCAGCTAGCGCTGTCAAGGCCGTCCCCGGGCAGCAGCACACGCCGTGCTTCCAGGCACGCGTCCCAGTCCGTCGCCAGCGGCAGGACCAGAATGCGTTTCGCCGCTTCCGCACAACCGCCACGAAGGCGGCGGCCGGAAGTGTGGCCAACACAGCGCCAGCCGGCCGCCAGCAAGCAGCTGCCCCGGTACTCCGGCGCTACAAAGGTCTCGGCCAGAACCGGACGGATGCCGTAAACCGCCGCGAAGTCCTCGCCCACGCGCCGCGCCGCCATGCCCAGAACCCGCGATGCAAGGTAACGGACCGAAACCGACGGACGGATCAGGAAACGCGCCAGGCCGATCACCCCCTCAAGATGCCGCTCACGGCTTGCGTCATCCCAGCCAAGCCAGGCATCCCGCGCCGCCAGGACACGCGTCGCAGGGGCAAACAGAAGGCCGCCGAGCCAGCCATGCGACGAGCCGACCGGGTAGCGCAGCTGACGGCCCACGTGAAGCCGCGCGCTGCGGGGGTGTTCCGATGCCATCAGCTCGTTGAAAACCAGCCGAAGCTCCGGCACCTCAACCCGGTGTGCACGTTCACGATAATTGATGGCAATTCGGTGGCTTTTGATCGCATAAGTTGATGGAATGCCGGGAGTTTCCCTTGAGGAGCGTGGTTGATATCGTTTGCTGCGTGACCGTTGTCTGCCGTGCCTTTTCCCCTCTGCGGGCTTTTGTATTGGAGTGCAGGTTCGCCGGAATCGGTTCGCTTGGTCAAGGAGAGCATTGGAGGATGAGTGATGCAGCCGGTATCGATCTCGAGTCCCAGATTGTGGGATTTCATGTTTCTGATTGACGAGCGGGAGGCATCCCGTGTTCGTTGCGCGGGTTGCCGCCACTGCGGCGGCGCGCTGCATTCGGCGACGTATGCGCGCAAGCCTCGTGGTGTTCCGGAGGCGGTTGTCTCCGGGGGATCGCGTCCGGTATTGCGGCACAGTTTCTGCTGCGCGGTGTGTCGGCGTCGGACAACGCCCGCCTCCGTGCGCTTTTTGGGGCGCCGGGTGTATGTGGGTCTGATCGTGCTTCTGCTTCCGGTGCTGCTTGGGGATGCGAGCCCTACGGCGGTTTCGGCGGCGTGCCGTCGCCTTGGTCTGAGGCGTCAGACGCTACGCCGTTGGCGGCGCTGGTGGCAGGAGACATTTGCGGGCAGCGCATTCTGGCGGGCACACCGGGGACGCTTCCGGCCGGGTGTCGAGGCGTCGGGGCTCCCGCGCGCCCTGCTGGAGGGGTTCCGCAGAGGCGGGTTGCTGGGTCGAGCGGTTCGGGCGCTGTTGTTCCTTCGGGATGGCTTCATGTTCGCGGTTTTCGAGGGCAGCGCTTCGGGGGACCGGGACCCGCAGAAGATGTATCCCTCATGATCGACGGGGGTGGACGGCAGGTTCCTGCAAGGAAGAGTGCGAAACGGCAAAGCGCAAGTTGACCGCCCTGACCAGAATCCGCCGGCCAGGGGGTGCATCGGCCGAGGTTCTCCTTACGGGCCGCTGGGCGCGGCTACGCAGACCACTCGAGCTGTTTCCAGCCGAAAGCTCCAGGGGGTGAAGGGAAACGGGAAACGGGAAACACTCCCAATCCGCCGGCCCGGGACCACCACCTTCCCTTTCCCCAGACAGCCCGCAAGAGATCCCGTGGCACGCCGATGGACACAGGAGGATCTCCATGCCGTCCGCGGTCAGCCCCTCGAAGACGTCGCTCGCCAACTCGGACACCGCCGGGACCCAGGCGACCGCGCCGGCAAGAAGGTCCTGAAAGGTCCAAGGCGCCTTCCGAATCACTACCTCAACCCCGCCACCCGATACCATCTTCCTCGCACAGAGCGCTCGACGTACTCTGAGCCTTCCTCCTCAATCAGATCCCGCAAGCCAACCGTCTTCCCATCCACAGAAGTCCTTGAGCTCCAGAACGCTCGACAAGACCCTCAAATAATTCGAGCAACAGGCCATCCCTGACCGTGAGCGTGCTCACCCGGACAAGCTCAAGACCCTCGATCGCACCCGCACAGGCCGGAAGACCCGTAGGCTCGGGAACCGCCGCCTCCCGGCGGGCAACGGTCCCGCGACCGCCGCCACGGCGCGGCGCAGGAAGAACAATCTTGCCCGCACGCTCAGGCGGCGAAGCGCGCAAAGGCAACTCGTGACCTGTGGCCGCCCGCGAAGGTCAACAAAACCGAACGCACCGCATACCCTGCGACCAATCTCGGCCCGCGAAGCATCCGGCTGCGCCAGAATCCCCGACAGCTTCTTCAAACCCTCGGCCGAGGAATGCGCACATGGGATCGAAACATGATCGTCCATACCCCAACGGTAACATGACCGAATTAGCGAGTCGTGCAGGAAATGTGTCCAATGGGCAGGCCACACCTGCGCATGGCGGAAGTCGGGGATCCGCTGCAACTCCTCCAGCAGCGAAGGAAGCGTTTCTTCCGTCGCGTCCACCTCCGTACGGGCCACCTCCCAGTCCGGATGCGGCTCTGTCGCGCAAAGTCGGGCCACCGACGAGGGCCCCGCGGGTAAACATTCATCTCCTTCAGTTTGCCATGCGGATCCGTGTAGCCGCCCCGGCCACGCGCATAGCCCTTGGTGAGCCCCACCGGCGCCCAGTTCGAGGCTCGGCACACCGTTCCGTGGCGCTTCTCCAGATTTACGAAAGTCTCCGCGAGTTCCAGTGGATGACCGTAGGTCGCCTTCCAGTCGTCGCTCAGGCGACGGACCATCCCGCCGACAAAGCAGCTGCCCAGATTCGGGAAGGCGCCCGGCTCCGGAAGCACCAGCAGGCGCGTATTGCTCGCAACAAGGTGCAACCGCTCAACCTGCTGCGCAGGCTTCCAGCCGATGAACCGGTCGCGCGGACGGCACTTCAGCGCACCTGCCTGCCAGCCTGCCAAGGCAACCCAAAGCGTCCCCAGCACCGCAACATATCGTAGCCCGCGTCCCACAAAGCGCAGGAAACCGAGCTCGTGGCCCTCGGCCATCAGACGGTCCCAGCGAAGGCGTTCCTCCGGCCGCGCAAGCCGTATCTCAACATCCCCCACCAAGGGGTTCCGGGGCAATCCAAGCATGCCTTCCTATTGGCAGGCAAAAAACGAGATGTCCAGACCCCGTGAGACCGAATCAACCTCGAAAAAGAATGGGAATTATATACGACAGTCACAAATCCCAAGGCGTCCAAACGCCATCCTCCAAACGACCGCGAGGTTCCTTATGCCCGGAAGGCGTTTCAACCGAGTAGACACATTTGCACCAGCGGCACAGCCAAGCTCTTGTAATCCATTCCTCCTCCTGCACACCAGCTTTGCGGAGCTCTTCAGCATCTACTCGACGCTGTTCACGTCTTGCCGCTGAGCAGTATGGGAGACGCCTATCGTAATGAGCGGGGCACGGGCTACGCATCGGGGTCTTTGATGATCTTGACGGGCCGCAGGACGGCGCGCGCCACTTGTTCTGGCGTGGCGTCGATCTTCACCGGCTCTTCCATTTCGGCCTTACGCGGCTGGTAGCTGTTCGGCTTGAGCCGCACCGTCACCGGCTCCGGCAGGTCCGCCGGAGGCTGGGCCTTGGGCTTCTGTTTGCGTGCGCGCTTCGCTGTCATGTCTGCATCCGATGGTCACTATTTGCAGGGGAAACGTTCGGCAAGAGCTTCGATGATCGACAACCCGCTCGGAATACCCCGGAGTTTGGGGTGGCTGTGCAGCCATACGCGGACGGTATCCGCTAAATCCTTGTGGGTAATTTTCGGGGACACACAAAAGGGAGGAGAGAGGTCAGGTTCTCGATTTTCGAGTTTGCCCAACACTTTCCATCGGATCGTTACATCCCGAGCGCCGGCGGCCACCCCGGCGACATACATTATGAACAAGAAATTCAGGATTTCGTTTTCAGACTCCGCATACTCCAACAACGCGTTCCCGTCCTTGAACGCCCCCGCATCGTGCGATGCCGCAACAACAAACGTTGCGCACATCGCGCCTAGAAGCCATTTCCTCATCTGTCGGCTCCTATAGGTCGAACCTGCCTTGGTCGGATGGAGGCCCCTTTGGCGGTTTCGGCAGATGCCGCCCGCTCTTTGGCAGCGCCTGGTTCACCGCGAACATGAACATGCCCCATTCTGACTGCCGATCCATGAGACGAAGCAGCAAGTCGATGTGCGCTTGCAGCGCGGCAATCCCGACTTCCGCGACGAGCATCTGGTGCATGCGCTCTTTGTGTTCGCCGCCCGGCAGGCGGGGGATGCGAAGCTCAATCGCCTACCGCAGCCCCAGGGCCATGCGATCCCAGACAAGATCGTTCGTGTAGTGGCCCACGATCTGCGGCGGGTTCACGCTACGGCCGCGCCACGGCCAGCCATGCAGACGGTGGATTTCCTCGTACAGCTTGTCCGGGAACTGCTTGGCCCAGTCCGAGGGATCCTCACGCAAGAGCATCTGCATCTCGCGCCAGTCGTCGATGATGCCCGTCACCCAGACTTGGAACTCGACGGAGAGCCACTGGCCCAGATGGACGGCCACGCGCGGATGTACCCATGTGCCCTGAAAGTACGGATTCCCGCCCATAACTGTTTGAACGGGCATTACCCGCGAAGGCGACGACGTCGGTTCGCTGATGGGCCAGGTCATCGAGCACAGCACCAGCAAGCTGACCCGGGACGATCTGACGGCGATCGCCGCCTATCTGAGGTCGCTGCCGGCAATCGAGAACAGGGTCCGCGGGGCGGATTCCGAATAGCTGGCGGTCTGATCCTGACGCCTGGTTCCCAGGCGTCAGGATCAGACCACGTACGAATCTGTGACCGGCCGATTGCACGGCGGTCGGAGAGCCGTCAGAACCGTGGCCGACTACGCCACAGCACCGCGCTTCGGCCTCGGTGTCTTCGGCATGTCAGATCTCAGTTTGTGGATCCGAGCAGCGTTGCCGCCAAGAATCAGGTCCATGTCCGTTGGCGATATGAAGTCGCAGTAGTCCTTCAAGTAGGTCAGGCTCTGCCGATACGTGCAATTTCGCTCAACATTTGGCATATCGGAGCCCCAGAGCAGCCGCTCGGCGCCAAGTTCTTCGTATTGCTGCCTTATCAGCTCCCGGGATTCGGCAAACGGATAGTCCCAACCGAGCGGACCGACCTGTATGGGATAGGCGATCTCTTGGTAAACGTTCGGTCGTTTGACAATGTCAAACAGCTCCTTCGGAAAGTCGACCGCTCCATCGCTCTGCCGGAACGGCAGCACAAAGAAACCCAGCACCATGACCGACGGAATATCGGGGAACCGGTCGGCCCAGGCAGCAAAGTCACGCATGCGGTGTATGTTGACGTCTGCCGACTCTCGGCCGCCCTGCAAGTTCCAATAAACCGGCAGGTCCAAATCACCCACTTCTCGCCAGAAACCGTCGAACTTTCGGTCGCCGAAATTGTCCGGACATCCCGGCGCATAGAATCTGTCAGCCTCGTAATAGATGCCCTTCAGACCCAGCTCGGTGACGCAATGTCTTAACCGGCTAATCTCGTTCTCGTTGTCCGCCGACAGCTCGTCAATCTCTAGGAGGCCGATGAACTTGTCCGGATACTTCTTAACCGCACTGCTAAAGTAGTCGTTCAGCTTACCGTATGACTTGGCGTTCTGGAGCACTACCATATCCACTCCGGCGTGGTCCATCTGGGCCAATATGAACTCTGGTGAAGCAGCCTGATACTGCATGCTCGGCGGCATGAACTGGAAGTAGTAGTCCTGCCCGTTCTCCGTCCATTCAAACCTTCCCATTTCGCCGACCCGGAAATTGATGTCCGGCGTCTTCGCATCGTCCTCCAGCTTACCTCGCGCGAAACCATAAATTAGTGTCTCCCAAAAGGCGACGTGTTCCTCCGCGCTCGCCCAACCGGATGCTTCACCCAGGTACGGAAACACATGCATGTGTGTGTCTATGATCATCGCTCCACCTCTCTTCATTAGAAAAATGCGACAGGTCCGCCGCACCAAGCCTTAACTAATCATCATCGATGGAAGCCACAGTACCAGCCCCGGGAAGAGCGTAATCAAGATCAGCACAAACCCGTCAATGAGGAAGAACGGCGCGACACCTCTGACAATCACGCCAAACGAATACTGAGGCGCTATGGCGTTTATGGCGAACAGGTGCAAGCCGATTGGTGGCGTCTCCAGGCCGATCTCAATCAGAATTACCAGGGCCACGCCAAACCACACGAGACTGAAGCCTAGTGCGTCCAAAGTCGGGAGGACCACAGACAGGGTTAAGATCATCATCGACAGACCGTCAAAGAACATCCCGAGTATCACGTACACCAGGGATATGCCTGCGAAGACCAGCAACGGGTGGACATCGAACGCTGTAATCGACAGCATCAGCTGCCTTGGTATGCCTAGGTTTCCAAGGACGAACGATATCAGCACCGAACCAAGAAAGATGCCCGCCGCCATCGCTGTTATTTGAACAGCGCCTAGCAAAGAATCCCTGATTGTCGATAAGGTAAGTTTCCGATACATGAGCCCAAGTATAAGGGCGCCGGCGCACCCCATCGCCGCCGCCTCGGTCGGGGTTGCTATCCCGAGAAAGATACCGCCGAGCACTGCGAAAATCAGAGCAATAGAGGGCAGAACCCCGGTTAGTGAGATAATCCTTTCCTTCCATGGCGGAATTTCTATCTTTCTACCGCCAAGATGTGGCTGGACGGATACCCTGACGCCAAGGTAGACCATATACAGCGCCGCAGTTATGAAACCTGGAATAATACCACCGATGAAGAGTTGGCCGATCGACTGCTCCGCCAGGACCCCGTAGATGATCAATGCTATGCTGGGAGGAATGAGGATCCCCAGCGTGGTTCCACCTCCAACAGAGCCAACGATCAGGCCCCCGGCATAGCCCTGCTTCTCCATCTCCGGAACGGCTATTTTTCCGATGGTCGCCAGCGTGGCCAGGCTCGATCCCGAGATAGCTGAAAAGACCGTGCTCGCCATGATATTGGTGTGCAACAGGCCTCCGGGCAAGCGGCCGAACCAGGGTCTGAGGCCCTTGTAGAGCCGATCGGTCGTACCCGTCCTCATAAGGATCTCGCCCATGAATATGAAGAGTGGCACGGCCGTAAAAGCGAAGTTGTTGAGGTTGGTCCACCAGAGGGTCCCTACGATGCTGAGGAATTTAGGCTCAAGCAGGGTATAGATACTGGCGAGGCCAACGGCGCTCAACGCCAGCATGATCGGTTGCCCAAGTGCAAATAGCAGCAGGAGAGGAATAACTACGACGAAGAGCAAACTTACAACCATCTCGCCCCTGGACCCACCCCGATCATGCTCATTTCTGGGATGTCCGAATAGGTCACTTTACTGAATCTCGTTCCGATTTTTCCCATTCGAGTCTGCTCACGATGAGCTCAGAGACGAGCTGAATTAGGAACAAGACCATTCCCACAAACATTACCAGCTGCGGTAGGTATAGCGGCGTATGAAAGATCCCGATAGAAAGGACATTGGACTCGTAGTTCCGCCAGACAGTCCACGCCGTCCGCCAGACGCCGACCGAGATCACGGCGATGCTTAGGAGGGTGATCGGGAAATGAAGGAGGTATCGGGTTGCATAGGGCAGGTGGTCGAGCAGCAGTCTGACCCTGACGTGACCCTTTACACGGGCCGTGTATACGAGGCCCAAGAATGCGACGGCCACGAAACTATAGCCGCCGAACTCCTCGGTCATGAGGGTCGACCGGCCCACGAGGTTCCGGAGCCCTATCTCCAGGAGAACAAGCAGCATCAGGCAAAAGACCAGAATCGCTGCCAGATAACCGCCCACAAGCGATGCGACGTCGGCTACTCTCCGCAGCAGACCTAAGGCCCTGCGCCCCATCGGCGAATCCCCACCCGAGGCCCGCAGGCCCACGCCACTCAGCCCTCCTAAGCCGCTATTTCATTCAGGGTATAGCTTCGCTCTAATCGTGCGTAGCAGCTCTTGTCCTTCAGGCGTCGCGCTGGCACTCCACTCTTCCCAGATGGGAACCATCTTCACCCTAAGTTGGTCCAGCTCCTCCGCGGGTAGCTGGGTTACCTCCACACCAACTTTACGGAGGTCGTTGGCGAGCTGCAATTGGTCAACCGCAACGTCCCTCAAAGCCTTAAGCGACGTGGTCTCACCGGCGTCTAGCACCACCTGCTGCAAGTCAGGCGGCAGGGCATCGAAGGCATCCTTGTTTACCATGACACCGTTCCAGACTGAGTTGACTGCCGGTAGGGCAACATAGTCCGCGACTTCGTAGAACTTCACGTCGATTACGTTTCGTGCGCCGGTGATGAACCCATCGACAACACCCAGCTGCATCGAGGTGTATATCTCCCCGAACAGGAGCGTCTGCGGAAACCCGCCAAGTAAATTCACAATTTTGGCTTGATCCCCGGTCGAGGTACGCACCTTCATTTCTTCGAGGTCCGCGACACTGAGAATAGGCTTCTTCGTGATGATCGTTTGGCCAATTCCAGGCCAATAGCCAGCCAGGACGGTGTTCCAGTTCTTCAGCATCTTCTCACCGATGAGGCGGTTGACCTCTTCCCGGACAATCTCGCCTTGCGTTGCCTCGGGCATGAGGAAACCCAAACCTACCACCGTGGCCTCTGGTATCGATCCGCCAATGATCGTATCGGCGAAGCCGTTCACATCCGCCAGGCCGTCACGGCTCACCTCGAGTACCTCGGGACCCTTGTAGCCAAGTTCGCCTCCAAAGAAGATGTCTACCTTGAGGCGCCCGCCTGAGTGCCTCTCGACCTCGTTCGCCCAGTATGATTGCCACTTCCCACCAATGCTGGCTTCGGGAATGACGGAATTGAATTTCCAGGTGATGGTTTCCTGAGCGGTCGCCGGCATGGCAAGCATTGCCAGCAGACCTACTAACATCCAAGAATGCCTCAACATAGCTAGGGCCCTCCCTTCTTTCCCTTCTTACGTGGCCGCGGCTGCGTGCCGGCGGCGGTTATAGGACTCCTTCCTCCGTCAAGCCGTCCAGAGAAAGGCCGAACGCTTCTACGGTTTGGTCAATATCCCGCTCGGTATGTACAGCCGATGCCCAGCCTATTACGCCACGGTGCATATGAACGCCGTTGAGCAGCATGTGCGTGTTGAACGCCTCAGAGAACTTCTGCGTAGTCAGACATATTGCCGAGCACATCTGGGACGCGCGTATGTCCACTCCACGGTCGCTCGCCGCATCGTTTATGCCCTTGCACAGGCGTGACATCAACGCCTCGGCTTTTTTCTGGGGCGCTCCAGTTGCGGCCATCTCGAGAACCGCATTTCCGGCGGCGGCACTTACGGCGTTGGCGTTGTACGAGCCAGCATGATGAACCTTCCGGTAGCGGTTCCATTCCGGGTCGTCGCGTTTGATCTGCAGTACGCCCATCACATCGGCGCGTCCGCACACGGCCCCGATCGGGAGTCCGCCACCTAAGACCTTCGCGAGCGAGCACAAGTCTGGTGTGACACCGATGATTTCCTGCCAGCCGCCAGGCGACCAACGAAATCCCGTGAGGACCTCATCAAAAACAAGGACGGTGCCATAGTCTTTGGTCAGTGCCCGGGCCGATTGGAGTATCTCCGGCAAGACTGGGCTTCCCGTTGCATGGGCCCAAGCACCCTCCATGTAGAGCGCGGCAACATCCTTCTTGGACAGCGCCTGCTCTAGTGCACCAACATCGTTGCGTGGAATTACCTGTACACCAGCGGTCAGGGCCCCATCGACCGCGGGCGGGATACGGCCCGCACGGGGCTTATCGAATGGCTCGGCAGAGCCAGCATTCATCTCGTCGGTCCAGCCAAAGTCGTCTGCCTCGAACTTGACAATCTTGGACCGGCCGGTGTAGGCGCGTGCTATCTGAGCGATTAGAACATTGGCCTCGTTGCCCGAGGTCGTGAACTCCACCCACTCGGCGGCCGGCACAAGCTTGTGCACTCGCTCGGCCAGTTCGATGCTGGGCTCGTGCTCGTGAGCGAACAGCGAACCCTTCGCGATTTGCTCCGAAACAGCGCTTACGATGGCCGGGTGGCTGTGCCCGAACAGCAGTGCAGCGTGGCCCATCGAGTAATCGATGTGCTCATTTCCATCGACGTCCCACTTCCGCGAGCCGCTAGCGTGGGAAGCGACAATGGGGAAAGGGTCACAATACCGGGAATCGTGGTTCATCCCGCGGCCGACCTTGAGGGACCGCTCGAACATCTGCCTTGACTTGGGGTATTTGGCCTCGAACCTCTCGATACTCCTACGCTGCCCCATTTCCAGGATCCTTGTCTGCATCTAGCGGATTGACTTAGGCCGCGAAAAATCTCTAGCTGGACTCCATTATATGGCTGCGCTCCGTGTCCACCATAGGTGTCCTTGCGGCCTTTGTCCAGGTTCCACAGGCGCTACACTGCTTGATCGGTGGGTCGACCCGGTTTCGACGTCGTCTAATCCGAGATTTCCCAGATGACTCCTCCCAACCACCGAAAAGGGTAGCACAATCGAGTATCGATCGCAAACGTAGCTATTCCTCCTGGTCTGGCGGCTTGGGATGAGCCGGTCGGTGCATCCGAGACCTCGCCGAGACGCAATCGGGTACGAGAAGACGGCCGTTCGGCAAGTGCCGTGAGCCCGGTGCCCGCCGGCTCAACCCTACCGCACTGGTGACATGGGGCGTCATGTCGGTGCTGGCTGCGGCCGCAGGCCGTCGATCAGTCGCAGGATCTCCGCGAACAACAGCCGTGGAACCGTCACCTCGGCAAGCTGGAACGTGACGTACCGACCGTGCCGCACGGCCTTGGCGCCGATCTTGATCAGCTTCTCGCGCAGCGTGGTCATCGACCAGTGCTCGACCTCATTGGGCAGCGCCAGCGTTCTGAGGAAGTTGCCGATGTTGTAAGCCAGCACGTGCAGCTGGAGACGCACCTCGTTGTTCCTGAAACCGTGGCAGGACAGCCGCGTCCAGTTGATAGCGTTCTTGCCCTCCTTGATGTGCTGCTCGGCAGTGCCGCGCTGATTGTAGAAGGCGACCACGCGCTCGGCCGGGCGTGACAGGTTGGTCACGATGAAGCCGACGCGCGGATACAGCTCGCCCGGATGCCACTCGACCTTGGCCACGACCCGTCGGGCCTTGTTCCAAGTCCCGGCTTGGTAGGTGAAGCCCGCATAGTAACGCCGCACGTCGTTCGGTGGCCTGCCGACGGGGCGCTTGAGCAGATGGGCGACGCTCTCCTGCAGCACCTTGTTGGCGGGCAGGCGGATGGCGTACTTGAAGTCCTCGGCTTCGAGGAACTCGTAGACCTCGGGCGAGGCGAAGGCGGCATCGCCACGGAAGTACCGCCGAAGCGTCTTGTCCCGATATCGAGCCACCGCCGGATCGAGGACATCTTTCCAGCCATCAGCGCTGTGCACGTTGCCGGGACGAAGGGCGCAACGTTCAACGTCGCCGAACTGGTTGAACACGAACAGGGGATGGTAGCAGGTGCAACCGAAGTGCCCATTGTAAGCCGAGCCCTCCTGATCGCCGTAAGTCGGGCTGACCGAGCTATCCATGTCGAGAACAATCAACTTCGGCGGCCGGCGATCATGAACCCGGTCGATCCAGATCCCTGGCAGGTCGGCCAGTGCGGCGAGGTTGTCAGCGGTGGCCAGCCACTCCGTCTCGAAGCGCCCCATCTGGCTGGTTGAGGCCGCTGACCGCTCAAGCGCCTTTCGATCCACGATGGCCCGCATGACAGGATCTCGGGACAGCCGTTCGGCGTCGTTGACATCTTCGTAGCCGGCGAGACGACCGAACACGGATTGCCGAAGAAGTCCCACCAGGAGATGTCGAGTGTTCTTACCGCGCCGCGTCTCCGACAGAACGTCTCCGCCCAGCTCGCTCAGCCCAAGCGCGTCATCGAGCTCGCGGTAGGAAAGAAGACCACCATCGGATGAGATGTCGCTGCCGTGGAACTCCAGCTTCAGGCGGCGATCGAAATCGACCCGAAGGGGGATCAGATTCGCTTCACCCATTGGGTGCGCCATGACAGAGCCCCTACGGACGCTACAAGATATTGATTCTCATACCAGAATCCGCGTCCAGGGTCAGCGAAATTGCAATCTATCTGGGGAATCCGGGTTGAATCAGTTCCGCTATGGGGATTCCCATAGCGGAGGACAATGCCGCCAAGTGCGCTTTGGTGCCCTTGAGGCGCCAGTAATCTGCAAACAGCTTCCCCGCCGCCTCACACATGGCGGTGGCGTCGATGTAGGTATCCCGCGTGCGCTGGCGCACGACCTGCCCGGCGATCGGGTGGACGATGATCTCGTTGGCGGGCGAAGGCTTGCTCACGCGATCAAATCCGTATAGCGCAGCCGTCTGCCGACGGACTGGCGGGCGATGATCGCCATCATGTCAGTGGTATCGGCCTCGCGCATGTTGTGGCGGCCGGCGAACTCCGCAACGTACCGGTCCAAGTGCTTTTCGCTGAAATGATGGAACACGCCATCGTGGCCGCGGCGAAGCATGGCCCAAAACGACTCCATGCCGTTGGTGTGCGCCATGTCCCGGACGTATTCGCCCGCGCTGTGCCTGACGCTCTCATGGTGGCGCTTGGGCAGTCCCTGATAGGCCGCTGCATCGTCGGTGTAGACGGTCGAGCCTTCGGCAGTATGGGTTGTCACGAAGCCCTGTAGCGTCTTTGATCCGGTGTCGGGAACGACCTGCGCCTTTACCGCGCCCGCCACCGGAACCTTGCCGACCGTGCCGCGGCCAGCCCGCAGCTTCTTCGAGGCGTGCTTGTTCTTTTCCTTGCCGCCCCAATATGACTCGTCCGCCTCTATCGGGCCGGAGAAAATCGGGTTGCCGGGGTCGAACGCCTTACGGATACGATGCGCCAGATGCCACGCTGATTTCTGGGTAATCTCCAAATCCCGGTGCATCTTCATGGACGACACACCTTTGAGATTCGTCGTCACCAGATAGACCGCGATGGCCCATGTCTGATAGCCCAGCTTGGAGCCTTCCATCATGTTGCCGGTCTTGAGGCTGAACATCGGTCGCCCGTCGCAATCGCGGCAACGGTGCGTCATGGTCTTGTGCTTTATGCCGGACTGGACGTTGAAGCTGCCGCACTTGGGGCAGTACGGGCCGTCAGTCCAAATCTGTTTCTCGAACCAGCGGCGCGCCGCGTCGTCACTCGGGAACATCCGCATCAGCTTGACCAGGCTGATGCCTTCGCGGTCGCTCTTGCCGGGGGCTGTGTGGGCTTTGCAGGGCATTCCGTGTCTCCTATGTGGTGACTATAATATAGGGACTGCAGCCCGGCAATCAAGTGCCATTTGTGACTGTCGTATATAATCCCCAAAAGAATGGGATTGCCCTGTGGATCAGGCGATGGGAGTTGCCACGATGTAGTTCGGCTGATATCGTTCCGGGTTCCGCGCATGTACCGGGCAGAAGAAACTGGACCAAGTTGATGCCAGTGCAGCATGCTGCAAGAGATTTCCCGGCCTCAAGTGCAGGGATGCTTCGGCGAGCGCGTCTGAACTATCATTTCAAGGTCGCGTGGAGGGAACCCACGGCAATCATCGGTGCGCTGATGGTCGTGTTGTTTGCCTACCTGATCATTGTTCCCATCGTAACACTCTTGCACGACGCAGTCGAAGTCCAGTTCGGCGACGCCCGTCGAGCAAAAGCCGAAGTCGGTGCCTGGACACTGTACTACCTGTACAGAACCCTTGCGTCTCCGATCGCGCAAATCCTGTTCTGGGAACCGCTTTCGCACACGCTGACAGTCGCCGCCGCGGTCATCGTCATTTCTCTATCCATCGGCATCCCGCTCGCGTGGCTGCTGAGTCGTTCCGACATGTTCGGACGACGATGGCTAGCCACGGCCTTGATCGTGCCGTACATGTTGCCGTCCTGGACGTTTGCGCTGGCATGGCGCACTCTGTTCCGAAACAGAACGGTTGGCGGGCAACAGGGTTGGGCTGAGAGTCTCGGATTTACGCCACCGGACTGGCTGGCCTACGGTCCGGTTCCCATCATCATCATCCTTTCATTGCATTATGCGCCATTTGTCATCTTGCTGTTTGGCAATGCCCTGAGAAGCTTCGATTCCCAACTGGAAGAAAGCGCTCGCATTCTCGGTGCGAAATCGGGAACCGTCGCATGGCAAATCATTTTCCCGCTGATGTTGCCCGCTCTGTTATCCGCCACCATACTGATTTTTGCAAAATGCCTGGGCGAATTCGGCGTAAACTACCTTTTGGGTTTGCCCGTCGACTACAATGTACTCGCGACATCACTTTATCGCAGCATTTCATCCCGGCAAGGCGGCGTCGCGGCAGTGCTGGCCGGGGCAATCATGTTGATCGGGATACTTTCCCTGCTGATCGATGCTCGTCTGGTGCGCGAATCCCGCAGGTTTGTAACCGTCGGGGGCAAAGGCGCCATGAGTCGCAAATCCTTTCTGGGAATTTACAAATTGCCCGCAACGGTCTTCGCGCTGATCGTTTTCTTGATATCCGTGGGAATTCCGTTGCTCGTTCTGGTGCTGTCGACCATCATGCGGATACCGGCAGACTTTTCCGTGGACAACTTCACTCTTGACTATTGGATCGGCAGGAACCTTGAAACGGTTGCCTTGCGAACCGGCATACTCCTGACGCCGGATCTGTGGGCGGCGGCATGGAATACCCTCCGAATCGTGGGCTTCGCATCATTGTGTTCTGGCGCTCTCGGACTACTGGTCGGCTATGTTGTCGTACGTTCCCGTGTGCGAGGGGTCGCCAACTTCCTGCGACATGTGACCTTCTTTCCCTACCTTGTGCCGGGTATCGCGTTTGCAGTCGCATACCTGTCACTGTTTGCGGTGCAACGTGGCCCGATACCGGCGCTCTACGGCACGGGCCTGATCCTCATTCTCGCCTTGACCGCAGACCAGATGCCCTACTCTTCAAGAGCAGGGATAACCGCAATGATGCAACTCGGAAAGGATCCGGAAGAAGCTGCGCAAATTACCGGCGCCGGTTGGTTGCGCCGTATGTTGAGCGTCGTAATTCCGATCCAGAAAGGCGCGCTGGTCACTGGAACGCTGTTGCCCTTCATATCCGGAATCAAGGGGCTGAGCCTGTTCGTGGTCCTGGCGGTGCCCAGCACCGACGTGTTGACAACATATTCACTACGGCTGATTGACAACAATTACACGCAGGCCGCAAACGCTGTGGTGCTGATTATTGCGGCTATGGCCTATTTTGGAACACTGGCAGTGCAAAACGTGACCAAGACTAATCTCGCGGACGGATTGGGAGGATAGATTGCCCACGATCACGCTAAGCGGTGTCAGCAAGTCCTACGACAACGTGGTTCCGGCAATATCAGACCTCGACCTGGAAGTCGGAGATGGCGAGTTCATGTGCCTCCTGGGGCCTTCGGGTTGCGGAAAGTCGACCACACTCCGTGCCATTGCAGGCTTGGAGAACCTGAGTTCCGGGAAAATCATGATCGGTGGTCGGGTGCTGGATTCACGTGATCAGGGCGTCTTCGTTCCGCCCGAGCGGCGCGGTACGGGCTTGGTTTTTCAGAGCTACGCCCTGTGGCCGCATCTTACCGTCGAACGGAATGTCAGTTTCGGTTTGCGCCTGCGAAAGGTGCCGACGGAGGAACGCCGGCAGCGTGTCAAATTCGTCTTGGAAACACTTGGGATAGAAGAGTTCCGCGATCGCTATCCGTCCCAACTGTCCGGTGGTCAGCAGCAACGGGTTGCGCTGGCGCGGATGCTGGTCATCAATCCGGATGTCCTGTTGCTGGATGAACCGTTGTCCAATCTGGATGCCAAGCTTCGCCTGAAAATGCGTGCTGAACTGAAGCGAATCCATAGAGAATTCGGCACTACCATCGTCTTTGTGACGGGTGAAAATTCCGTATGGAGTAAATCCGCTCAGTTCACGAGATTCAACATGTTGCGCCGTTCGTGAGATCGGAACTGGCAAGCCTCAGGTTTCATGGCGCGCATGATCTGGTTCCATGCAGCGCCATAGCGGTCGGATTTCCACAGGGCGCGCAGGCTCAGGATTGCCTGTCCGGTACCGTTCTCGGACCAGCGCATGCCGGAGCACTTGAGCCGCTGAGTGATGAGCACCCGGTTTGCGGCCTCGACGATGCCGCTCCCGATAGGGAGCCCGCGTTGCTGGAACTCGGCGTATCGCATGCGGTGCCGTTGCTTGCGAAAGAACCGCAGGACGCGTGGGATCGTGCCTCGCTGCGGGTGCTTGCGGGCCAGCCGCTGTAGCGAACGGAGCACCTTGTCGATTCCCTTCTGCTCTTCCTTCAGGACTTCGCGAAGCCTCTCGAAGTGGCGCTGCGCCTGTGGCGAGCCCTCGCCATAGGCGCTTTTCAAGGCGTCCTGGAGATGCTGTGCAGCATGCCAATAGTCGAAGATCTGCGTTGCGCCTCCAAACACTTCCTCGCACCAAGTCCAATTGTCTGCCGCGCCGTCGGCGATGAAGACAACCTCCAGGTCCGGTCGCAGGTTCATCCAGTGCTGCGCCTCCGCCAGCACGTCCCTCTTCAGCGTGGCCTTGCCGGCTTCCGGCATGCGGCCGTGATACGCGGTACGCAGGCGCTCCCCGTCCCCATCGAACAGGGACACCGTACCCGACGACGCTTCCCGGAAACCCGCCGGAACCGATGCAACCCCTTGCCCTCGCGCGACCTTCTCCTTCCGCATCCCGACATGCACGCCGTCAATCGAGATCGCCAGGGCCCGGGCTTCCACCGGGACGGCCTCCTGTCCGCGGATCGTTTCCAGCGCATCCTCCTCGACCACTTCCAGGACCGGGCCCAAACCCTTCGACAGATTGCCCAGCGCCGTCGCCGACGGATGCATTCCGCCAAACTCCCGGAACAACGCCTCGCAATGGCCCGCCGGCGCCATCGACAGGACCAGCCCGGCCCGCCGCGCAGCAAGCGGCGACCAATAGCCGAACAGGATCTCGAAGCGATCGTCCGCAGGTGCAATCGAATCCTGCCCGCGGCGCCGGTAGCGCTGACGTTCATACGCCACTTCTCCGAAGGAACTCAGCATCGTCGTCCGTTGCCTTCCGCCACGGTGATATACCTCGCCGCCACGCACCAGCTGCTCCGCTTCCGCGTCGCCAGCCTCCAACGCAACCCGCAACGCGCCGCAGCCCGCCTGTGCAAGCGCCGCCGAGATCCGGCCCTCACAGGCTTCCGCGCCGCCTTCCAGCGGCTGCGACAGAATCGAATCCGCAATCGCCTCAAAGGCCAGCGTCATGACACCGGACAACTCGCCGCGAACCCACCCCTCCTTCGCCGGGGACCCGCTGGACTGCCGCGCGGGAAACTGCAATACTTCCATAGGAGTGCTCCTGGTTGCTGGTTTAGTTCTCCAACCATATACCACATCTTGTGGTGGGCACTCTCCTCCTTCCCGACCGGGAATCCGCCAAAATACACTCCAATCAAGCAAACCCAATCATACGGGGTCCAAATCAGAGCTTGACGAGCCCGACCGGAATGCATAACTCCTTGCCGCTACTCAATCCGAATTACTCCATAGCGAACGTGCACCCCTTTGTGACCCACGACCAGTGGGAAGCGATGACACTCTCAACGCGAATTGCCGTTTTGAGCGAGGGATCCTTGCAGCAAGTGGGCAGCCCCGATGACATTTACAATTTTCCGGCAAATCTCTTTGTCGCAGAATTTGTTGGTAATCCGCCAATCAACACTATATCGATAACCGATAGCCAAAGTGAAGAATTGTCTAAAATTACACTTGAATTCGTGAACAGAGTCTTCCCCGGAATTGAGATAATCGGTTTTGTGGGTCTTCGCCCGGAGGCGATCCAGATTTCGGTGACGGGCCCTACCGACAATTCCCGTTGCTTGAAGGGTCGTGCAAGGATAGCAGGCATCCTTCCCACCGGTGGAAACTGGATAGTCGAGTTGGACATTGCCGGTTCACCCCTGTTTGTGTCCACGAATGAAACGCCCAATTTTTGCACAGAAGAAGACGTGCACTTTCAGGTAGATCGCTCGCGGGTGCACCTGTTCGATTTTGACGGGAACCGTATAGTGTGCGACAGTGTGTAATCTGGATGAGGCGCCCGTGCAGAACATGCACTCGCACTATGAGAGACCCGGTCGGGATTTGCCACCTGGTGCAGGGGCAATACGACCAATTCGGTTATTCGATCGGGACAAGGGTGTCTCGTAAGATGTTGGTCTGAATAAGTATCCAGAAAAAAAGGGAGGTCCATGAAATGACTAGAATTGCAAGTATCGTCTTGGCATCACTTGCCCTATTGGGGATTGCGTCCCACGGGGCGGCTGAGGAATTCGATCTCGAGGCCCTTATTGAGGCTGCCAGGGGCGAGGAACCGATTACCGCTTACGCAAGTACCGGCAAAATCAAGACATCGGCTGCTGCATTCACCGAAGCGTACGGTATCGAAGTGATCGGTAGCAAGGTACCCTCGTCGGCCCAGATTGAAATGGTGATCAGGGAGGCGCAGTCGGGGAATGTCGTCGGGGACGTGATCGTGTCCGCGGACGCCGCCGCGACACTGGCTGAGGTTGTCCCGAGCGGAGTCGTTACGAGTTGGGTGCCGCCAGATCTGGCGGATACCATTCCCGAAGATTCTCAGAACCCCCTTGTTGTCTATCGGGATCCGGCAGTCTGGACGTACAACAGCGACAAGTACGATGTATGTCCCGTGGACAACATCTGGGCCCTTACCGACCCTGAATGGAGCCGAAAGGTTGCCCTGGGCGATCCGCTCAACAAGCCGGGCTATCTTGATTGGTTCAACCAAATGGAAACCCATTGGGATCAGTCCGTTGCAGACGCATACGAGTCGCACTACGGCACGGAACTGGACACCAGCACTCAGAGTGCAGCCGCAAGTTGGGTTCAGGCTTTGGCATCCAATTCACCACTACTGACCGATTCGGATTCTGCCGCGGCCGAAGCGATCGGGACACCTGGTCAGGACGATCCTTTCGTGGGCTTGGTTTCCACCGCCAAGTATCGTGACACGGTCAGTGGAAAACTCACCATGAAGATCTGCGCGGACATCAAGCCGTTCATCGGTTATGCCAACCCCAATTTCGGGCTGATCGCGGCTGGCACAGATAGCCCGAACCTGGCCAGGCTCTTTCTTCGTTTCATGATGACGGAGGACGGCATTTCCCCGATGACCAAGGATGGAAAGGTGTCCGGAAACAGCGTTGTGCCGCAGCACCCCGATGAGGCATCCGGAGTAAGTGCATTTTCCGACCGGTTGACACCTCATAATGCCGCTACGGGAAATGATGACTTCGACAAGCGGCAGGATTGGCAGGACTTCTGGCGCCTGAGTTACAAACGGTGAAGCACCCGTTGACCTGCAGTGGGCGGGTCCGGCATCACCGGGAATGATGGCAGGGACAATGCGGATGGCACGGGAATCGGTTGTGCGACCCGGACGCCGCATTGTCCGTGTCGTTCATTTCGGCGGGGAATGAACCAGGACATCCGGCCGACATACAGCCATTTGACAGATGTATGACGACTGGAACGACGGCCGGGATTCCAAGCCTGGATGGTCTGTGCCAGTACGGGACGTCAGTTTGAAATCTCGGCGCTTACGCATGACTTTCCGTTTGCCAGCATGGGCTGAGTGTCGTGACTGTGCGCTGCGCCAGGGCATCCGACCAGGACCCGGTCGCCGGTATACAGGATCGGGATTGCGGAACGGTTGCGGAATTCAACGATGGCAATCGGAGAAATGCCGGCCGACCGCTGTCGCGACGGATTGCTCCGGAGAATTCCACTGGTTGGACCGGGCGTTCCCGGGGAGAGGTGGAACGATGCGCTCCAATCGAGGACAGGATTCACGTTGTAGGAATACCCTTCCACACAGCCAGGAATCGGGATTGATTGTTGATTTCCTGCTTGTCCCGTCTTAATCAACGTTGCCAGCATCAACTTCCCACGGTATCGCACATGAACTCGGTCGAAAGGGATAGGGAGCCTGTTTCAGCGGTCTCTTTGGCAACAAGCAATCACTTTCGGGATTCCTTCGAGGGTTTAAGCAGATTTGCCGTCAAACTCCACCTGGGGAGCAAGAGTTCAAATGAAATGCACGAACCGGGCATTCCAGTCAATTTTAACGTCGTGATCGCAGGTCATCTGCGCAGCATGCAAGGGGTCGAATTTGCTCATGGTTGATGAAACCGGTCTCGGTTCGCGAGGCAACATTACTATCAAACACAAGAAAATCAGTCTGATCGAAACAGGATTGGGTCTGGACGAATGTAGCATTTACATTGGTGGTACTGCAGCTGCGCGAGATGTCGCGTTGTTGCGGGAACTCAACATCACCATCGTCGTCAATTGTGCAGTCAATCTGGATATCAACTATGTGACGGATCCGGTTGAAGCTGCAGACGGAGACAAGTGCGCCCATGGTGTCGGCCCAGTGCGTGTCTTCAAGCTGGGACTGGTGGACGGACACGGGAACGCCGAAGACATGATGCTCGCAGCTTATTTCTTGCTCGATGGTGCCATTCGGCAGATCGTTCCGGAGAAGCCGAGTTATCCCCGACGCGCGAAGGGGAATGTCCTCGTTCATTGTCGGGGAGGCCGGAGTCGTTCAACTGCTCTTGTCACACTCTATTTGCATCTCAACCGACCGGAGAAATTTCCCACGCTGGACTGTGCGTTGGCACACGTCCGTAAGAGACGGGGCCTGCACCCTGATGAATGGTTCAGCGCACCCAAGCCGGTGCTGATCGAGTCGGCGCAGTCGGCAGCCCAAAAGTTGAGGAAACTGAAGTGACGACCGGAGCGGGAGGTGCATGTTGCATGGTTGCTGCAAGTTGTATCCCCAGTGATAGTGCAATTGCTGGAACGACGGGGATCGAACATCATTCCCGGTCGTGCCCGAGGAGCGCCCTTGTGCGGCGCTTTCCGGTCCAGAACGGCCCCTTGCACCAGTGAACCCTTCCTGTTCTCCATGACCGCGCTCTGCGCGGGCATGCGTTCGAGTCAGAACGGCACAGCGAAGTCTCGTTGTTGCAGGAACCGCGGGTCGACCCCGATCTGCAAGCACTTTGACCGCCGAAGGGAGGACTTCGCTGGAAGGGACCCGATGGCGCAGTCCCGGGAGCGGTCCCCGTCAGGAAGCGGCCCTACCTCGCCAGGTCTGGCGCCCGCAAGGCTTCGCAGGACAACATTACTGATCTTCGGCCGGATTCGTTCCTGCGCACGCTTACCCGGTATCCTGTGCTGAAGTCCACTCCGACAGGGGGGCGTGATGTCCGCAGGCGCTCCAGCATACGGCGTTACCACGGCATTCGACGTCATGGTCCGGATGCGCGACGGCGTGCATCTGGCGACCGATATCTATTGGCCCGCCGGTCCAGACGGTCGTCCCGCTTCAGGATCGTTCCCGACGATTCTCGGTCGAACATCCTGCGACAAGGGAAGCGCTTGGATGTGGATCGATCCCGTCGCGAGATTCTTCACGCCGAGGGGATGCGTCACCGAGTTGCAAGACCTGCGCGGCCGCTCCGAGGGCACGGGCACGTATGGGCATATCTACAACCCGAAGGAAGGAGTCGACGGCTATGACACGATCAAGTGGATCGCTGCGCAGGATTGGTCGAGTGGCCGTATCGGAATGGTGGGCAGCTCGCACGGTGCCAACGTGCAGATCATTGCCGCGCTGCATCGCCCTCCGCACCTTTCGGCATTGTGGATCGATGTAACACGCGTGCGGGGCTACGAGAGCCTCCGCCCCGGCGGCGCCTTGTCGCTGACCATTGTCGGCGCCATCTTTCTCACCTGCATGACGCGCAAGAGGTACGGGACGATCCCGCGGCCAGGAAGTGGATCGAGCGGACACTCGAGGATCTGCGGAGCCATCTGCGGAACCCGTCTCTCAAGCGCGGCGAAAGCCCCCTGTCCCTCGTGACGTCGCTTGAAGACGTGTATTTCCACTATGTCCATGACAACACGATGTCCAACTGGTGGCGAGACGAGTCAGTCGGCCAGATGGCGTATCTCGATCGCTTCGCCGACATTCCGGTAACCATTTCCCGCGGCTGGAACGACCCTTTCGTCGGTGAGAATTGCGAGCAATGGGCGGTTCTCCGCAAGCAGAACCGGTCAAAGGCTCGCCTCATCGTCAGCCCGTGGAATCACTACACCATGCGTGGCGCCGGAAGTTCAGCCATCGGCGAGGTCGAGTTCGGCGTTGACGCCCTCTGGGGCGACCGCGTCTACAATCAGGAACGGCTCCGCTGGTTCGACCGCTGGCTCAAGGATGCCGACAACGGTGTGGACAGCGACCCGCCCGTTCGCATGTTCGTCATGGGGGGCGGGACCGGGAATCGCGATGTCGAAGGCAACCCCGAGCATGGGGGACACTGGCGCATTGAGCCGGAATGGCCACTTGGCCGCGCCGATACGCTGGCCTGCTGCAGATTCCGGGATCATTGCACCAAGGGTTAAGGGGTTGCGCGGGATGCAGCTGGCCGTAGGCCAGCCCCATGCTGCTGTGTCTGGGCCTTGGTGTTCAGGAGCGTTTCCGAGCCGCGGGCTGCCCATTGGACACATTTCCTGCACAACTCGCCAATTCGGTCATGTTACCGTTGGGGTATGACGATCATGTTTCGATCCCATGTGCGCTTTCCTCGGCCGAGGGTTTGAAGAAGCTGTCGGGGATTCTGGCGCAGCCGGATGCTTCGCGGGCGGAGATTGGTCGCAGGGTCTGCGGTGCGTTCGGTTTTGTTGACCTTCGCGGGCGGCCCCAGGTCACGAGTTGCCTTTGCGCGCTTCGCCGCCTTGAGCGTGCGGGCAAGATAGTTCTTCCTGCGCCGCGCCGTGGCGGCGGTCGCGGGAGCGTTGCCCGCCGGGAGGCGGCGGTTCCCGAGCCTACGGGTCTTCCGGCCTGTGCGGGTGCGATCGAGGGTCTTGAGCTTGTCCGGGTTGAGGGACCGGAGCTTCGGCTGGTTTTCAACGAGCTGATGGCATCGGAACACCCGCGCAGCGCGCGGCTTCACGTGGGCCGTCAGCTGCATTACCTGGTCGGCTCGTCGCATGGCTGGCTCGGCGGCCTTCTGTTTGCCCCTGCGACGCGTGTCCTGGCGGCGCGGGATGCCTGGCTTGGCTGGGATGACGCAAGCCGTGAGCGGCATCTTGAGGGGGTGATCGGCCTGGCGCGTTTCCTGATCCGTCCGTCGGTTTCCGTCCGTTACCTTGCATCGCGGGTTCTGGGCATGGCGGCGCGGCGCGTGGGCGAGGACTTCGCGGCGGTTTACGGCATCCGTCCGGTTCTGGCCGAGACCTTTGTCGCGCCGGAGTACCGGGGCAGCTGCTTCCTGGCGGCCGGTTGGCGCTGTGTTGGCCACACTTCCGGCCGGCGCCTTCGTGGCGGTTGCGCGGAAGCGGCGAAACGCCTTCTGGTCCTGCCGCTGGCGACGGACTGGGACGCGTGCCTGGAAGCACGACGTGTGCTGCTGCCCGGGGACGGCATTGACAGCGCGAGCTGGGTGGAGAACGAATTCGGTGCGGCGCCGCTTGGCGACGCCCGCCTGACGCAACGCCTGGTGCGGAGCGCGGGGATCCAGGCACGGGCGCCGACGAAGACGTTTTTCGCGGCGGCGGCTGGCTGCGAGGCGACCGTGAAGGGGTACTACAGGATGATCGAGCACCCGGACTACGCGGCGGTGTCGTCGGCCACCATCGTGGCCGGCCATCGCGAGCGCACGCTGCGGCGGATGCAGGGCCATGCGCTGTCCCTCCTGGTCCAGGACGGCACGTACCTGAACTTCGCGCCCCGCAACGGCTGCGAAGGCCTCGGGACGATCGGCCGCAACAGGGGGTCTTCGGGGACGCTGGGCCTGCACCTGCACACGACCTTCGCGGTGAGCGGCGACGGGGTTCCCCTGGGCGTGGTCAATCTCGAGTTCGACGCGCCGCACGGCATCCCCGAACCGGACCGGCCGGTCGAGGAGCGCAAGACCGGGCGGTGGCTGCGCGGCCTGCGTCACAGCGTTGCGGCGGTGAAGGAACTCGACGGGGTGAAGGCAGTCGCGGTGACAGACCGCGAAGGGGACGTGTTCGACATGTTCCACGAACACCGTGCGGCGGGCTGTCGCCGCCTGGCCCTCCTGGTGCGGGCGAAGCACGACCGCAGCCTCGGGCGCGGCCGGCCAAAACTGTTCGAGCGGGTGCGCGCGGCCCCGGAGGCTGGACAGTTCACCATGACGGTGGACCGGCAGTCGGCACGCAATTCGGCGCGCGGACAGAAGGCCTTCGCCGGGCGGACCCGGCGCAAGGCCAGGGTGAGCCTGCGCTGGCTGGAACTGGCGGTCCCGCCGCCGGCGGACGAGAAGGCGCGCTTCGGGCCGGAACCGCTGCCGCTGAGCGCGGTTCATGTCCGGGAAGTGGATGTTCCCGATGACGGATCGGAGCCGGTTTCCTGGATCCTGCTCACGACACTGCCGGTCACCGGCCTGCACCAGGCTCGCGAAGTGGTCCGGCTCTACGGCCTGAGGTGGCGGATCGAGGATTGGCACCGGATCCTGAAATCGGGATGCAAGGTGGAGACGATCGCTCATCGAACCGGCATGCGCATCGAACGGGCGGTGGCAATCAACGCGGTGATCGCCTGGCGCATCGCCACCGTCACCCACCTGGCCCGAACCGAACCGGAGCTTCCGGCCACAACCGCATTCACCGAGATCGAACTGACACTGCTGACGGACTTCTCGAGCGTCCGCAAGCTGCCGTCCCCCAAGAACCTCGGACAGGCATTCCGCCTCGTGGCGACGATGGGCGGCTACCTGAACCGCAAGATCGATGGACCGCCCGGCGCAGAGATCGCCTGGAACGGCCAGGCCGCGCTGTCGTTCACCGCGTGGATGCTCGGGCACAGTATCGATGCCGGGGAAACCAGCGAAGTGAGGAAACACATTAGCCAGCTAGACAGAACCTATGCGTAATGGGAAGGACGCGGGTCTCCCGGCACGGCGCCCTGGAATCGCGATTGAACCGCCTTGCCTGGCGTGCGATGCGCGGTTCCGCTGCAGGCATTGTGTGCGGATCGTCTCGAATATCTGTTGCGCATCTCTTTCCATGAACGGGGAATCGGCCGTTAGCTGTCCCGGAGTGAATGGAATCGATCTGGTTCCGGTTTTCCCTACGTGGCTCTTCGAACGAATTGACGAACCGTCAGCGCCGGAAAACTCACAAACGTGGTGCCCAGCAATTCCGGTGTCGGGGACCCTGTGGCGGCGGGCAGGGGCTCAGGCCCGCCCGGGGCGCCGCATGTCGCGCACGGTCGCTCCACGCGCACAGCGGCTTCCACTCTCTGCTGGAGATCTGCCTCCAGGCTCCACACGGAATGCTACAGAACGGAGTCCAGGTCCCGACAAAGGTCTTTGGCGTCCTCGAGCCCGACGGAGAGGCGGAAGACCCCGTCTCCCGCGAAGCGGCGATAGTCCGCTTCCCCCGACGGGTCGAGCTGATACGAAGTGCCCAGGAGCGATGCGGTCGGCATCCACACGATGAGACTGCGGTGGTGGCCCAGGGATACGGCATAGTGGATGATGGACAGGCGTTCCGCCATTTTCTCGGCGAGTGCCATCCCGTCCGCTTCCGAGCCGCGGATCTGGAACGAGAGCATGCCGGAGAAATTGTCCATTTGCTTTCGCGCAAGGTTGTGCTGCGGGTGGGAGGGCGAACCGGGGTAGTTCACCTGGGCTACGGCGGCGTGCGAATCCAGGAACTTCGCCACCGCGAGGGCGTTCTCCTGATGGGCACGCATCCGGATCGGAAGCGTGGCGATTCCCCGGGCGATGAGCCAGGCGTTGAACGGGCTCAGATTGCCGCCGATGTGGACGGTCGCGCATCCGACAAGGCGCTGGACAAGCTCCTGGTTAGCCGCAACGGCGCCTCCCATCGCGTCGCCATGACCGCAAAGATACTTGGTCGCCGAGTGCATCACGAGGTCGGCGCCCAGCTCCAGCGGCCGGGTGCCGATCGGAGTTGCAAAGGTGCTGTCGACCGAGACGAGCGCACCGGCCTCGTGCGCCGTCCGGGCAACCGAATCGATGTCCGTGATCCGTGTGAGCGGATTGACCGGCGTTTCCATATGGACGAGCCGGGTAGTCGGACGCAGCGCGGCCCCGAAGGCCTCCGGATCCGCAAGGTTGACCCTCGAAATCTCGATCCCCAGCCCGGGCAGGATGTCGTTGGCCAGTTCCGATATCCCTGCGTAGCAAATGTCGGAGACGATGGCGTGGTCGCCGGCCTTGAGGAGGCTAAGGAATATTGCGCTCCCGGCCGCCATGCCGGAAGCGAAGCACGCGCAGGCTTCGGCTCCCTCGAGCTGCGCGATCTTCTGCTCGAGCATCCGGACGGTGGGATTCGCCCATCGCGTGTATGTGAAGGGCGTGCTGTCGTCGATCTCGTAGGCGGAGAACCCGACGGGCTTCATTGTGGCGAAAGTGGACGACATCACGAGGTTCGGGCTCGAGGCCCGGGTCTCCGGGTCCGGGTGCTCTCCGGCATGAATGGCCACCGTACCGGCCCCGGCCCGGGACAGGTCGCGATTCGATTGGGTCATGAACGATGTTCTCCTCGGCAGGGGAATGGTGGCACTCAGCGCTGGCTTTGGCGCCATTCGGGATGCACCCAGGGGACGAGATTCTCCGGTGGCGGGGGGGCGCGGCCGAGGATGTGGTCGCTTGCCTTCTCGCCGACCATGATGGACGGGCCGTTCAGGTTGCCGTTCGGAATCCGGGGGAATATGGAACTGTCCGCAACGCGAAGACCCTCGACACCCACGACACGGCACTCGGGATCCACAACCGTTGCCGGATCGGCAGGATCGCCCATGCGGCAGGTGCCGCAGGGATGATAGGCGCTTTCCGCCTCTTGCGCGATGAAGGCATCGAGGGGATCGTCCCCGCGGACATCCGCGCCCGGCTGGATTTCCGGCCCGGCAAAACGCGCCATTGCGGGCTGCCCGAGGATCTCCCTGGTGAGCCGGACGCAGGTGCGGAAATCCCGCCGGTCCGATGCCTCGGCAAGGTAATTGAAGCGGATCTTCGGCGCATCGGCCGGATTCGGCGAACGGAGCGATACCCGTCCGCGGGAGGATGCCCGCATTGGGCCGACATGGACCTGGAATCCATCCTTGTCCCGCGGTGCGCTGCCGTCGTAGCGAATTGCTGCCGGAAGAAAATGGTGCTGGATGTCCGGGTATTCGACGCCAGCCGCCGACCGGATGAAGGCGGCCGCCTCGAAATGGTTGGTTGCGCCGAGTCCATCCTGGAACAGCAGCCAACGGGCGCCGATCCGGGCCTTGGAGAAAAGGCCGAGATGGCGGTTGAGCGTGATCGGCTCCGGGCACTCGTGCTGGATGTAGACCTCGAGATGGTCCTGCAGATTGCTCCCGACTCCCGGCCTGTCGACGAGGGGGTCGATCCCGAAACCGGCGAGTTCCACCGCCGGGCCGATTCCCGACAGAAGCAGGAGCTTTGGCGAGTTGAATGCGGAGGCCGCGAGGATCACCTCCTTGCGGGCCCGGACTTCGCGAATTCCACTCCTGTCCTCGATCTCGACTCCGCGGGCCGTGCGGCCCTCGAAAACGATTCGCCGCGCATGTGCCCGGAGGAGTGACAAATTCTTGCGGAGAAGCGCAGGTTTCAGATAGGCACTGGCGGCAGACCACCGGCGGCCCTTCCAGACCGTCATCTCCATGGGGCCGAAACCCTCCTGGCGCTCGCCGTTGTAGTCGTCCGTGATCCCGTATCCGGCTTGCCGCCCGGCCTCGAGGAAGGCGCTGTACAACGGATTCCGCAAGGTGCCGCGGATGACGTGCAGCGGGCCGTTGAGTCCGCGCCAGCCCTCCTGGCCTCCATGGCTTGACTCCATCCGCCGGAAATACGGCAGAACCTCCACAAAGGACCAGCCGCGGGCGCCCGATTCGGCCCAATGATCGTAGTCGAGCGCATGGCCTCGCACGTAGACCATGCCGTTGATGGAGGAGGAGCCGCCGACCACCTTCCCCCGCGGCGCAACGAGCTGGCGGCCCGCGAGATGGGGCTCCGGTTCGGTCCGGTAATTCCAGTCGTAGCGCTTCATGTTCATCGGATAGGAGAGGGCGGCCGGCATCTGGATGAGAGGGCCCCAGTCGGAGCCGCCCGCCTCGATCACGAGAACGCTATGTCGGTCGTTGTTGCTGAGCCGCGCGGCCATGGCGCAGCCTGCGCTTCCGGCGCCGACGATCACGAAGTCTGCCTCGTTCATGGCGGTCCCCTGCATGTCGCCGGAGGAAGGCGTTCGGTTGCGTTCGGCCCTGACGGAATCAGGAGCGGGTCGGCGGGCTCTCTGCTCCCTGCGCCCCCGGTTTCTCTGGCACGTGCGTTCCAGTTGCCGTTCGCGCGTGGCCACGGAACTCGGCAACCGTATCGCCAAGCCGGTCAACGACCCGAACATCATAGATCCCGCTGCGCCCGGAGCGAATGGTCTCGCGCGCCGTGGCAGTAAGCCGGTCTCCGACATGCACGGGCCTGAGAAACGTGATCGAGCAATGCTGTGCCACCGCGCGCTGGTTGTACGAGTTGCAGGCAAAGGCGAAGGCAGAGTCGGCCAGCGTGAAAATGTAACCGCCGTGGACAATTCCATGGCCGTTGACCATGAAGCCGGCCACGTCCATCGCCAGGGTCGCTTCGCCCGGTCCGACATGCGTGATCTCCATGCCCAAATGCTGCGAAGCGTGGTCGTCAGCCCACATGGATTCCGCGCAGGCGCGGGCGAGCGCTGTTGGAGTATCCTTGATCATATCTGCTATCCCTGCTGGCTCGCGACTATCCCCGTTGGATGATGTAGGCACCAAGCAGGGTGAAGACTATCGTGCAGATCTCGATGGGCACAATGAATTTCACGAATCGCATCCACAGGCGATGTGCCACGATGAACAGGATGACGGCAACGAAGAGCAGGTCAGATCAGCTGGTGCGGAACGACAGGAATTCCTTCCGTGGCTTCTGTTCCACCGGATTCATCGCTTCACGGACCCGGTGTCACGCCGCCGGTGATGTACTCGGAACCCGTGCAGGGAACAGCAGTGCGGGCATCATGGACACCTCCGACACGGCGGCCATCTCTCCCCGACTGGTTCCGGTGACGGCCACGAATTGTGCACGGGCCGCCAGGACATCTTGATCGGCGCTCATGAAGCCGGCTGGAGCGGCAGTCCACCGCTATCGCGGCAGGGGGCCCGCATGGCCCGGGGTCGGGTTCTCCATGCTGCTCCGCCGTGGCCCTGCGACGCGCTGGTCAGGATCCAGACTCGCCCTTGTCGGCGAATTGGCCGTCGCCGATCAGCGCGCCCTCTCTCCAGCCGGTGCCTTCACGGAACTCTCCGGCTGTGTGGCCAACGGGATGCGGGAATTCCCGGGTCCGGTTCGTACCTGCCGGGAAGGCGCACATGTTCACGGCGCGCTCGCAAAGGGGGCCTACGCTCGTTTGCGACTCTTGATCGAGTCCAGGTAAATCGCAGCAAATATGAGCCCGCCGGCGACGAACGGATAGACGAACGGGGAGACGCCGCGCGTGCCGAGGCCATTGTTGATGACAATCAGCAGAAGCACCCCGGCAAGGGTCCCGGGCAGCACGCGTCCCCGCCCGCCGAACAGGCTGGTGCCGCCGATGACGACGGCCGCAACGGCTTGAAATTCCATGCCACGGCCGGTGAATGTCGTGACTTCGCCGAGATAGGTCGCGAGCAGGAGTCCGCTCACTGCAGCGGACACGCCACACAGTGCGAACGCCGCCAGCTTTGCCTGCCGCACTGGAACGCCAATCTTGGTCGCGGAATCCTCGTTGTTGCCGATCGCGTACCAGTAGGTTCCGAGACGCGATCGCTGCAGGATGAACTGGTACAGGATCATGATCCCGAGGCTGATGAGGAATATCAGCGGGAGGGCGTCCAGGAACTTGATGCGCCCGTAGGCCGAGAGGCTGTCGCTGACCGGCCTTACGGTTCCTTCGGTCAGGACAAGGCTGATGCCACGATACGCGATCATCAGGCCCAGGGTTGTCAGGAGTGAGTTCATCCTGAGATACGCAACCAGAACGCCGTTCGTCAGGCCGAGAACCAATCCGATTCCGATGCAGGAGAGCACCGTGACGCCGGCAGGCATGCCGGAGGTCAGGAATGCAAACGTGGCAGAAACGTAGGCAATGGAGCCAATGGAGAGATCGATTTCGCCGTTCACGAGCACGAGCGTGAGGCCCGCGGCTGCTGCGAGCAGGAAACAGGACGCAATGCCGATCTGGGTCCAGTTGCTGATCGTCAGGAACGAATTCGAAATCACCGCGAATGTCAGGATGATCGCCGCCAGGAGAAGGTAGAATCCATACTCAAGCGCCCACGCGCGCAACTCCGCGCCGGTGGTTGGAATGTCAGGCATCGGGTGACAGCGTCCCCATCGCCGACGCCATGAGCGCTGTTTCCGTGATCCGGTCATCGATGATCTCGTCGGCAATCACGCCGTCGCGCAGCACGAGCACCCGATCGCTGATCGCCACCATTTCCTCGATTTCGGAGGTGACCAGCAGCACGGCTGCGCCTTCGTCGGCAAGCCCCCCGATGAGATCGCCGATTTCACGCTTGGCGCCAACATCGACTCCTCGTGTCGGTTCATCCAGCATCAGGATTCTCGGCTGTTTCGCCAGCCACTTCGAGAAAACGACCTTCTGCTGGTTGCCGCCACTCAGGATCGCGGTCCGGGTTTGGTAACCCGGTGTCCTGATCCGCAGTGAGTTGATGAATTTCCGCGCTGTTGTCGCCTCGGCGGCCTTGTCGAGTACGCGCATCCGGCCATGCGCATACTCGGCGAGGGTTGTTGCCGATATGTTCTTCCATACCGCTTCCTCGAGAAACAGGCCATCCGTGCGCCGGCTTTCGGTCACATAGCCGGTCCAGGCCAGCAGCTCCCTTGGCATGATCGGACGGGGGCTGCCGTTCTCGAACAACACCAGTTTCCCGCCGGACATGGGATCGAGCCCGAGGATCGCGCGAAACAGCTCGGTCCGGCCCGAGCCGAGAAGCCCCCAGAGCCCGAGCACCTCGCCGGCGTGCAAGGTGAAGCCGACGTTCCGGAGCAGCGGCTCGCGCTCGATTCCCTCGATCTGCAGAAGGGGAACGCCGCCCTTTCGTCGCTCGCGGGTGCCGGCCTCTCCAACGCTCTCGCCCACGATCATCTCGACGAACCGCTCCTTGGTTACATCCTCAATGCTCCCTGCGCCAGCGAGTCTTCCGTTCCGGAGCACCGCATAACTGTCGCATAGCTCCATGATTTCGTCGAGAAAGTGGGAGATATAGATGACCGCCTTGCCCTCCTCCCGCAGTCGGCGGACGATGGCGAAGAGCCTCTCCTTCTCGCGTATGCTCAGCGATGATGACGGCTCGTCGAAAATCACGATATCCGAGCCCATTGCGAGTGCTCTTGCAATTTCCACGACCTGTTTCTCGCCAACGGACAGCTCTTCCATGCGCGCACCCGGAGAAATGCCCGAATCGAGCATTTCGAGCGCCGCCCCGGCCTTTGTGGTCGCAGCCTGCCGGTCCACGATGAATGGCAGCCGGGAGCTGGGGAGGTGCGAGATGAACATGTTCTCGGCGACGGTGAGAGAGGAGAAGAAGAGCAGCTCCTGATGGATGAACGCGATCCCTGCGGTGTCCGCATCGACAGGCGAGTGGAGGTCCGCCGGAACCCCGTCAATCTCGATGGTTCCGGCATCCGGTTCGTCAATCCCGCCCAGAACGTTCATCAAGGTCGATTTTCCCGCGCCGTTCACCCCCACGAGTCCAAGGACCTCGCCCTTGTGAACCGTTATCGAGACGTCCTGAAGCGCGTGCACGCCGGGAAAGCTCTTGGAGACGCCCGACATCTGCAGCTTCGGCGGCGTACTCATCGTGATCGCACCACGTCAAGCCCGATGACCGCCACCAGCACCAGCCCCTTTATGACCATGGCGATGAAGGGGGAAACACCGAGCAAATTGAACCCGTTCCCGAGCATCGTGATGAAGAGGAGACCGAACATTGTGCCGAGAACGCTTCCAGCTCCGCCCTTCAGGCTGGCGCCGCCGATGACCGTTGCCGCGATGATGTCCATGAGACGGTCCTCGCGGACCATGGATGTGGTTGCGGCGCCGACGATTGCCGTGAGGATCATCGCGGTGATGCCCGCCATCACGCCGGAAATGACGTACGTCGACAATTGGCTGCGCCGGGTGTCAATGTTGGAAATGCGAGCGGTCTGTTCGTTGGCCCCGGTCAGGAACACGCTGCGACCGAATAGCGTGCGCGACAGCACGAAGCCGGCGACCAGCGCGGTTGCGAGGATCATCAGTCCTGGAACCGGCAGGCCCAGAATCCTCCCGGACAGCGTGTCAATGAATGCGTCGGGCAGGCCGTATACACTCTGCGCCTTTGTGAACCAGATCGCGAATCCCTGCGCCAATACCATGGTCGACAGCGTGACAATGAACGGAATCATCCGAAGGTACGCAACCGCGATTCCGTTGGCCGTGCCGAACGCGGCGCCGATCAGGAGCATCAGGAATCCGCCGAGCAGCGAGTTCTCCGTCGCAACCATGACGGTGCCGCCCACAACGGCCGCAGCCGAAACAACCGTGAAGCTTGAGAGATCGATCCCTCGGGCGATCATGACGAATGTCATTCCCACGGCGAGGAAGCCGAGTACGCCCAACTGCTCGAAAATGTTGAGCAGATTGCGCAGGTCTGCAAAGTGCGGCACCGTGAGCGCGAAGACAGCCGCCATGGTGACGGACAGAACTACCGGCAGCAGCGCCGGCCGGGCCGATGCCCAGCGCCAAGAGCGGAGCAGTGCCGGGGCTCCGCGTTTCGACTCGGATACCTGGGTCACGGTATCTGGATGGTGGTGCCGGATGCGCTGGACTCCCGGCACCGACCATCAGCTTGCTACAGGGCCCAGAGCTGATCCTGCAGCTCGGGACTGTCCACGTTGTCCGGTGTGAAGACCGGTCCCTGGATAAGGATGTCGTTCTCGAACTGCTCTCCCGCAGCCAGGCGCGGCATCAGCTCGACGGCCTTGCGGCACATTCCCTTGACATCGAAAATCGTGTCGGCGTCTAGGTGCCGGGAGCGCAGAATCTCCAGCCCGATCGGGAATACGTCGACGCTGGACAGGTACATGTGGTTCTCGTCGCCCTGCGGCGCCCACTTGCCGGCGTCCTGCAGCACTTGCTGGACCCCGCTCATCATCACGTCGGAAGCCACCGAGACGTGATTGATGTCCGGATACGCCTTCAGGGCCGGCGCCAGTGCGGCGGCGGCCTGCTGGGGATCCCAATTCGCGACCAGATCCTGCGCAATGGTGGCACCATGCTCGTCGCAGGCCTCCTGCAGGCCCACGCCGCGAAGCCGGGAATTCTCGTCCCGGATATCGCCGCTTACCCACAACACCTCGCCGATCGGCGCGCCGTCCGCCTTCATCTTCTCCAATACCGTGCGGGCGGAAGAAAGCTGCTGATACTTTGCGTCGATGCCGACAAAGACATCCGCCTGATGCCTTGCATCGGCATGCACCTGGCGCAGGAACGCCATGGAAGGGATGCCTGCATCCCGCGCCCGCTTGACGCTGGAGGAAATCGCCTTGGAGTCGATGGGGAATACGAGGACAACATCCACGCCTCGACTGATCAGGTCGTTCACATCGCTCGACTGCTTGGCGACGTCCATGTCGGCGGCCGTTAAGACCAGCTCGATTTCCGTCTCGGAGGCAGCCGCGAACTCATTCAATAGCTTGTGGCTGGTGCTCCAGACCGCGTCCTGCATTCCCGGCCACGCCATGCCGACAGTCACCTTTCCGGCGGCCCTTGCAATATTTGGCGCCGCCAGCATTCCCAGCGGTGCGGCCGCGGCAATCGTGGCAGTCGTCTTGAGGAAACTGCGACGGTTGACTCTGGTGATCGTCGATATTGGCATGTTTGCTCTCCCTAGTGGTGCCCTGAGTGTGTTCTGTGCGTTCGGTTACGGTACGCGCAACAGAATACGGCTTCGCGCTGCCGACGCACTCTCCAATTGGGCCACATTGGACATTCCTTCAACGGTTGGTCGGTGTCCGATCCCCGCCTGGGAGGCTGAGCCGCTCGGGTCTGGTTCGGGGAGCCGGGGCGATCAACGCTCACCAAATCTCTAACTGTATGAAATCAAACTGCGTTTCTTGCAGCATCCGGGACAAAGGCGGACAGGTTTCGCTGCCCGTTCCGAAGTGCGGGCCCACCGAGTACAGGCCATGTGGAAGTTCTATCCATATTGGATAAAATACGGGCGCTCCTTCATGATGGCAAGAGGAATCCCGAGAGTCTCGAACCGTCGATGGACATCGCTCTCCTCCTATCTTCTCCTGTAACTGCTCACCCGGTGGTTCGAGTGGCTATTCGGTGTCCTGGTTGAGGCAGTGGACGGCCTTTCCCTGCAGGGCGATGTTGATGGCGACCAGGGGGTTGTATCCGAGCGCCGCCATGGTCTGGAGGTAGCTCGAGATTCGACAGTAGGCGTGTGCGAAGGATACGGTTCGGAAGCACCCGGAGACCTTCTGCTTGACCTTGGCCATACGTATGTCGCGCTCGCCACGATTATTTGTGAACGGAGTGTCGGCGCGTCTGGTAAAGCGCAGGACGTTTTTTCTCTGGACGACGAGGCGTTGGTGGAGGTTATGGGCGTCGGACTTGGCGACCGGTCCGCGTTGGCCCTTTTTTGGCGGTGGGATTTCGGGCATCTCTGTGCGTCCCTGCTCGAGGATCGCCTTGTAGCATCGTGCGATGCGCTTGTAGTGGCGCATGGACAGCCGCTGTTGCGGGCGTTGGATGACCTGTCGCCGTGCGATGAGCAGCAGCTTGTGCATTTTGCGTGCCCACGGATAGCCGTTGCTGTCGGTCACGGCCTGAAGTTCCCTGAGCAGGTGCGCGCCGCAGAGTTGATGCTTGCACTGGGTGTAGGTGAAATAGGGTTTCCAGCAGTCATGGACGATGAGGCCCCCGTATCGGGGGATGATCCCGAGAGTGTTGATCGCCTCACAGCCGCGGTTCCGGTGCAGGCCCTTGACGGTGATGGGCCCGCCGGCACAAACATGGATCCAGTAGTTTTTCCGGTCCACGCGCAACGAGGTTTCGTCGACATGCAGCACCGGCATGTCAAGGAGCTTGTCGGTGGCGGCAGCCTCCCAGTCTTCCAGGGCCTGATGCAGGCGCCAGACGAAGGCGAGCAGGGTGGCCTCGGAGAGCAGCCGTCCGGTCATCGCCTGGATCATGGCCGCCGTCCGCTTGAGCGGGACCATCTGGGCACAGAGCAGGTGCACGACATAGGCGACGATCCCGGGTCCGTACTGCAGAGGACCGGGCATGGTGTCGGGGAAGCGGCCCTTGGTCCGGGATTGGCAGCGCGGACAGGCCTTGATCTCGGCGGTGACCCGACGTTCGACGGTCTCGAAGACGATGTCGACCTCGATGCGCTGCTCGTGTCCGGTGCACGCGGTCCCGGTCAAGTCGTGGCCACACTGCCGGCACTCGGTGACCGGGCTGGTGTGCGTCGTGGTGACCGTGCGCAGGGTGTCGGAGCGTGCGTGGCGTGCCTTCGGTCCGCGGCTCCGGGATCCGGACCTGCCCGCGGTGTGGGTCTCGCTGTCGGTGCCGTCCCGTGAACTCGGCAGACTGGAGTTGCGCGAGGTCTTTGGTGTTGTCTTCTCGAGGAACACCGCCACCACGATATCCACCAGCATGAACAGGGCATTGATCAGCGCGAGGGTGTCCGCGCTTGCCTCGCCCTTCTGCTTGATGGCATCGAACCGGGCTCGGCAGTCGTCCAGCTGCGCGCGCAGCGAGGCCGGGTTGATCCGCGCCATCACTCGGCCTCGACCGCCATGATCGCCGAGATCACCGCGAGACGTTCACCCGCCGGCAGGTTCTTGTAGCCTTGTGCCCAGCGGGTCGCCTTGCGCTTGATGCGCTGACGGTCGGTGGCGTTCCGGCCGGCATGGCTGGCCCAGTGCATCCGCTCGGGCGTGAAGTTGAACCAGACCACCTCGGTGCGGACCTGGGCCTGGGTTGTCACCTGTAGTGCGACCCGGCGCCAGTCCGACAGCATCTCGTCATACAGCGCCGAGGGGTGTCCCGAAACCATCACCTGGCACGGCAGGCCCGTGAGCAGATCAAGAAGGGTTGCGTGGTCGGCATCCGTATACTCGTAGCGGTACCGCCGGTCCGACCGACGGGTCGCATGCAGATACGGCGGATCGCTGTAGACCAGTTCCGTACCCCGCAACGGGAAGCTGGCCAGGAACTCGTGGGCACAGCCCTGTACCAACTCCACCGGGTAGTCGCACCTGAACCCGTCAAGCGCGCGTTGATCGCGGTCAATCCCGATGCTGCGCATCGCCGGGGCCTTGCGCCGCATCAGGGCACCGCCTCCGAGATGCGTCTCTATATACAGATCGTGGGGAGGCTGGAGCCCCAGTAGCGCCTGACAAAGCCCGGTCGTCGCCTTGGATCCGAAATACCCCATCGGTGGTCCCCGTCAACAGCGATGACCACTCATAGTCAGATTTCGCTGGAGTGTCAACCTCCCGTCGCCTTCAGCGATCCGCAACCAGACACCACCCCGCTCAATCACCTCCCGGGAGGCTCGTCGACAGTCACCCCGAACTCAAACCAGACGCAGGAGGGAGTGAGTAGTTACCTTCTCCTACTGGCTGGCCCGGGACTCTCGGTAGACGATGAAGAGGCTCGCACCGACGATCATCGCCGCACCGACCCAGGTGTGGATCTCGGGC
Source organism: Rhodobacterales bacterium (assembly GCA_965222665.1). Classification (GTDB taxonomy): domain Bacteria; phylum Pseudomonadota; class Alphaproteobacteria; order Rhodobacterales; family CAZPXZ01; genus CAZPXZ01. The sequence continues at coordinate 1,463,408 of CBDCUM010000011.1, read as the reverse complement.
CGTTCGTTGAAGACCACGTGGCCGATCAGCGCTGTCCACACAAGCCGCGTGTAGTCGATCGGCATGGTAACCGTTGCGTCCGCGAGCCGTAGTGCGTTGGACATGAGTACATGGCCGAGCGCGGTGAAGAGGCCCATTCCGGCAAGGATTCCGAGCATCCACCAAGGTGGTGCTTCCCAGGTCCACGCTGTGGGCACTGCGAAGAGAATCACGGCGCAGCCCCCGGTATAGAGGACGAGGTTCAGATTGCCGTCCTCTCGCGCAAGCCGCTTGGTCATGAGGATGCCGGCTGCCCAGAGCGCACTCCCGGCGAGGGTGGACAACGAGCCGAGCGAGACCTCGACCAGTCCCGGGCGCAGGATGACCAGCGCTCCGGCCAGCCCGACGAGGACCGCGGCCCAGCGCTGTGCGCCAACCTGTTCGCCGAGGAACAGGGCTGCGCCAGCGGTCACGAAAATGGCGGCGGAGAAGCTCAGCGAAACGACCTCTACGAGCGGGACGGTTGCCAGGCCGTAGAACCAGAAGAACATGCTGGTTGTGATCACGATGCCTCGGACGAGTTGTAGGACAGGATTCCGTGTGCGCCAGACGCGGCGAGCAGGATTGAGGAGCAGGGCAGGGGCAATGGCCACCAGTGCAAACAGCGAGCGGAAGAATGCGACCTCGACGACGGGAATCGTTGCGCCGGTCAAGTGCACTCCCGAATGGACCAGCGCCGCAAACACCGCGGAGCCAGCCATGCAGAGTGCAGCCGCGTACACCTGGCGCAGCCCCGCGATTGGCGGGCGATGCAGGCGCTTCGGGCGGAGAAACGGAATGGATTCGCTCCGGTGGCGCACCATTGGCGCACCGCATTGCAGGCAGGACCCTGCAGCCTAACGATTCATGGAACCGATGTTGGCTGAATTCGCGGTGGTGGCCGTCCCGCGCTCGCAGAGATGGGCACGACAGTTACCCTGTGTCCGCTTTGACGGCCCGAACACCTCAGATTTCGGTGTAGTCCCCGTGGCGTCCCTTGCCGTCGCGGAAGCGGCTGGCGCCCAGGATCCCCTCCTTCCGGACCTCACCCCTGCTGTTCCGCCACTCTCGGATCATTGCCTCGCGGATCGGCAGGCCGTATTGCTCGATCGCCGAGCGCCGGTCAGCGCGCGCGCAACTCTGCGGGAAGCGGGCGATTTCCTGGGCGAGTTCCTCTGCCTTGTCGCGGGACCGGCCATCCGGCACCCGGTATTCGCAAAGACCGATTTGGGCGCATTCCTCTGAAGGCACCTGCCTGCCCGTCAGGATGATCTCGAGCGCGCGTCCCTGTCCGACGAGGCGGGGGAGCCGGACCGTACCGCCGTCGATCAACGGAACGCCCCAGCGGCGGCAATAGATGCCCATATAAGCGCTCTCTTCCATGACCCGGAAATCGCACCACATGGCGAGTTCCATGCCGCCCGCAACCGCCGGTCCGGCCACAGCCGCAATGACCGGCTTGTCGAGTTCAAGACGGGTTGGTCCGAGCGGCGCGACCGGCGGCGGCCCGGAGGGTGGGTAGTCAATTCCCTCCAACGGCTCGCTTCCTTCGAACGCCGACACATGTTTCAGGTCCCAGCCGGCGCAGAATGCTCCGCCTTCGCCCCAAAGCACCGCAACCGAGGCGCTCTCGTCGTTCTCGAAGGCGAGAAATGCCTCCCGGAGCGCTATGGCGCTCTCCGGATCCATCGCGTTTCGCGCCTCGTAGCGGGAATGGATCACGGTCCAGACTGCGCCGGACTTTTCGATTCGCACTGTCATCGGATGCTCCCTCTTGTGCCTGCCGCCATGGCTGCAGTGCGCTGTTTGCACAGAAGCGGCCGGATCGTCCACCGTCGTTCCCCGTTCCAGGCAGAGATCGGGTCACCGCGATGCGGCCTATGGGCCAGCTGCATGCCGCGCATCAGCGAAGTCTGCTGAGCAGGCGTGCCAGCAACGATGCGCGCGGAACCAGCGAGGAGATCAGCAGGTGCTCCTCCTCGGTGTGGGCGCCGCCTCCTTCCACCCCGAGTCCATCGAGCGTGGGAACGCCCATGGCCGCCGTGAAATTACCGTCGCTCGCGCCTCCGGTGCGGCAGTCAGCCAATTCCATTCCAAGCGCGCGGGCTTCTGTGCGGGCGAATTCGAACAGCGCGGCACCCTTCGCGTCCTTCTCGAACGGCGGGCGTTTCTCGTCAGCATCGACAATCAGTTGAATGTCCGGAAATCGGGGCTCGAGTGAGTGAAGCCTCCGGAGCATTTCGCGGCTGTCGTCGGAGGTCGGCACGCGCAGGTCGACTTCCGCTTCGCATCGCTCGGGAACCACGTTTGGCGCGGTGCCGCCAGAGACGAGGCCGGTCGTAACCGTGATTCCGCGGCCCGGGTCGGTCCAAGCTTCGAGTTCGAGGATCTGGTAGGCCATTTCGCGGATCGCGCTCCGGCCATCCTGCGGGCGAACGCCGGAATGCGCGGGTCGCCCATGCGCCGTCAGGACCATGCGAATCGTTCCCTTGCGCCCGGTCACCACCTTGTTGCTGATGCGGCCCGGTTCCACGACGAGGGCGTGCTTCGCGCGCGTTGCCTCCCGCTCGATATGCTGACGCGAGACGACACTGCCTACCTCCTCATCCGAGACGAAGAGCAGGCGGGCGGGAAGGTGCGCTGAGCCCGCAGAACGTACGGCGCCGCATGCGGCGACCGCGAGATGGGCGCCGCCCTTCATGTCCAGGATTCCCGGTCCGTAGGCGCGGTCCCCCTCGGTGCGGATGGGGTTGCGGGACAGCGTTCCCGAAGGATGCACCGTGTCGAGATGGGCGAGCACGAGGATGCATTCGCTATCACCGCCATCACCTGCCGGGCGCGCGAGAACGCAGTCGCCAAAACCCTCCCTTCCCGGAATTCGCTCGGCCACCATGCCGATCCCGTTGCAGGCGGACTCGGCAAGGTCCATCATCCGGTTGACCCCTTCGATCTCGTCGGTCTTGCTCTCCACCGAGACCCATTCGTTGATGCCTTCAAGCAGTTCGTCTGCACCGGGAATCCGCATGGATCGCCTCCATTTCGAGTTTGCGCCCGCGCTGCAGGCGGGGCCGGATTGCACATGAGAACTGTACCGCGGAAATCCGGAATCTGCCGTGGCGCGGCACGAGAGGGCGCCGAGCTGCGCCATCGGCGAACGATGGGCTTCCGGCAAACCAAACCGGGTACCGCTTCAGGCTTCCGGTAGACAACCTGCGCTGGATTGACGGGACTCGGGACCGCTTCGCATCCGGACGATATTCCCTCGGGCGTGGAGACGCACCGCAGGAAACTTGCGCAAGTCGGGTCGAACCGACTCCCTCAAGGTCCCGAATCGCTCGACGCCGAGCGGCCGCTTGCGGTCAAGGAAGGCACCCACGGACGTTTTCAGCGCAGGAGTGCGAACCCCGATGTTTACGGAGGCGCCGCTTGCGGTCACTCTTCTGCGCCGGCACGTGTTCCCTGTTTGCGGGGTGCCTGTGCGTGTTCCGTTCGGAGCCTGTCCCGGTGCTGTTCACAGCCCGCCGCGCGGCAGAAAACCGAGCGCCGCCGGAGCGGTTTGCGCTGCCGGGAGTCGGCCGCGACACTCGCTCGCCCGCCCGCAGTCCGGGCCGGAATCGGAGTCCTGCCGCATGCCCGACTTCCCCGCGATCGAAGACATCGGCCGTCACGTGCACGACTCGTTCTTCCGGGCGATGCTCGCGGATCCTGCACGCGCGAATGGGGTGATCCGCGCCCATTGGCCGAGGCAGCTGCGCTGGCTGCTGGAGGGTGCCCCCGCAAGGCCCGTCGACAGTACGCTTGTTCGCGACGACCTGCGGCAGTTCCGGACGGATACCCTCTTCCTGGTGGGCGGCGAAGGCAACCGCCCAAACGCGGTGTTTCTTCCTGAGCACAAGTTTGGCGCCGTGGCGGGGACACCCTGGCAGCTTCGCGACTATGCGCGCACTGTGCTGGACGGGCTTGACCTCGTCGATTCGTTGTGGCTCGTATCAATGGTCTTCGACACCGGAGGCGATGGAGGCTGGAACGTGCTTGGCGTCATCGACGAAACGTCCGATGATCTCTTGGAGATCCTGGTGCAAATGCGTCGGGACAGTTCGTATTTTGCGCGGCAGACGCGGAGGATCCGGTACGGGAATCTGTCCTTTGAGGCGGTGTCGCGTGCTATGCTGGGCATGATGGGGCTCGCCGGGCGGCGGCCGTATCCGCGGGACTTGCTGGAGCGGATGTGGCGCGAGGATGTCGCAGGTCGCGTGGCCGGTCTGCCGCTGCAGAAACTGATGCTCACCTTCGCGCTTGCGACATCCGATCTGGCGGCGAAGGAATTGCTGGATCTGGCCCGGGAGACGGGCCTTGTTGGCAGGGAGTTGGAAATGGGCGTAATCACGCAGCCGCTGATCCTGGATGCCGTAGAGAGAGGCATGGCCAAGGGTAGGGCCGAGGGCATGGCCGGATTGCTGCTTCACCAGTGCCGGCAGCGCTTCGGCGCAATCCCGGAGGATGCAGAACTGAGAGTCCGTTCGGCGTCGCTGTCCGATCTCGAGGCATGGGCAGGCGCCATCCTGCAGGCGCGAAGCCTCGACGAAGTCTTCCGGAACGGGAAGAGCGGCTGACGAAGGCCGCAAGGAGTCCGGGGCCTACGGCGCGCGTTGAAGCATCGCCCGGCCCCGATCTGGGGCGTGGAATTTGTGGCCGAATCGTACGAAGCCTCCGCCCACGGAGCCGACCGGAACCTGCGTCCGCCGCCAGAGTCCTCCGGTTTGGACGAGGACGCTTTCCTGCATCCCAGGCACAGCAAATTCCATTCACGCTATGAATCCGTTGCGCTGGCGGAGAGATCCCGTTGCCCGGAGACGTCGAATTCTCCCGGCCTGATGCGCGGCGGCAGTGCAGCGCTTCCGGATGGCGCCCGCAACGCGTGCCCGTTATTCCGTACTCGTCAACGCTATGCGGTCGAACTACGAGGAGCCTGCGCCACAGAAATCCCGGACATCATTCATGACGCCCATGTCCTCCCTCAAACCACCATGGCTTGCGGTATACGGGCGAGAAATTCGGTCGGCGGCGCACTCTCCCGGGCCGCTTGTCGCCGGATGCGCGATACGGGGCACTTCCCGGCAGGCTTGCAGCGGACGAAGTGCTGAAGGCCCTGCGCTGGCCGTCGTTGTTACATCGGTCCTGGACAAGGCGCACGAGAGCGGGCCTCGGCATCGGGAGCAGGATCCGGTCGCGGTCGGCGCCAGACGGGCGCGAAGGATCCCGGAGCAGTCGCCACCGTTCATTCCCTTCGTCGTATCGCGGAGGACATGATACGGATGGGCGCTTTCTCGCGGCCGCGCCCTTCCTGGCGGTTCGTGCTGGAGGAGTGGCTGCGGACAGCATTCTCATTTCCCTATTCAATGCTTCGCTGAGCCGACGCAGGAGTATCCATCCTCGTTCCAGCCAACGGACACCGCCGGTATTCAATGGGGACTATATACATTAGTGCCGATCTTGATATCTTTGCTCAATCGTTGTATGTTGCGTGCTGTGGTCGTTGTTACCCGACCACAGCCGAACGGCCTTGATGTAGAAGGATCGACCGCAATGTGCGAGTCAACCACATACCGTAATATCACGTCCGTTTGCTGCCGGGCGATGTAGCAACAGCTAATGAACTCCTTGGTACTTGAGACGCATGTAGGTATGCGTGGAACGAGGTCAAGGAAGCGCGTGAGTTGCAGTATGCGCATGCTTGTGGACGACAAATGGAGTCGCCTACAACGTTTACATTGTTCAATGCATTTAAGGTGCTGTGGGACTCGACAGACTGGCTCCGCGATTATTCATATGCCATTGTGCGTTACACGCTCAAGTAACAAGGTGATGCGTGGAAGTCTTTCTTCAAGGGCGATAGCGGATACCCCAAGTGGAAGAATGAATACGGAACGCCTTCGATCACGATTCCTGAGAACGTACGCATCAAGGATGGTCGAATGGCTGTCCCGAAGGTCGGTTGGCTTGGTTGCGTAGGCGTGGCGGCAACCCAAACCCGGACGGTGCGCCCGTAAAGGCTGTTATCAAGCGTATGGGTAAACGCTGGTTTGCGACGGTTTGCTACAAGGTGAACGCACTTGCCAAGCCCGACGATGGCAATGCCATTGGCGTTGATATGAACGTGCGGCAGGTAGCGGACAGCACGGGCGAAATACATCAAATGCCGGACTTGGCGCGGCTTGAGGCCAAGCATAAGCGCCACCACGCGGCCTGGCGCGCAAGACGAAGGGCAGCAAACGGCGCGAGCGCGCCAAGCGCTCGGTCGCACGTGCAGCGCGTAGGCTAGCCAAGGCAAGGCATAGCTGGCAGCGCCACGTGACCAAGCGCATCGAAGGCAAGGCGCATACGGTGGTTATTGAGGACCCAAATACAGAGGGCATGACGAGGTTTGCCACAGGTACGAAAGCGAAGCCCGGTAAGAACGTGCGGCAGAAGGCTGGTCTTAACCGCGAGATACTCAAGACTAGTTGGAGTGCACTACGGCAGATGCTCGGCTACAAAGCGGGTGCGGTGGTAGAAATCAACCCTGCCTATACATCACAGACATGCCGCGCGTGCGGCGTGGTCGACGCAGACTCACGCCGTACGCAAGCGAGTTTCAAGTGCACGGCATGCGGTCATGCACAGAACGCGGACCTGAATGCGGCCCGCAACATATCGGCGTCGGGCACTGGCGCAACTGCACGTGGAGGAGCGTTGCCGTTAGGCACTCCGGCAAGACGTGAAATGGATACATTGGGGCTTCGGCACTAATGTATATAAGTCCCTATCGTTGGTGCGTTGAGTGGGAGGAAGCCCATATGCGGGAGCCGTCCCTAAGTGAAATCCGCGCGGCTCGCGAGGCAATTCGCGGAGCAGCAGTTCAAACTCCCCTCAGGCAGTCGGCGTTCCTTAATTCCATCACCGGCGTCGAAGTGCTGCTGAAGCTCGAGAATGAACAGCCCAGCGGTGCGTTCAAGTTGCGGGGGGCGACCAATGCTCTTGCCGGTCTGCCCCGCGACGTCGCCGGCGTTGCCTGCTGTTCCTCCGGCAACCACGGGCGAGCCGTGGCTTGGGCTGCCCGCCGGCACGGAGTTCGCGCCGTGGTCTTCATGTCTCGCCTTGTTCCACAAGCAAAGATCGACCGCATCGAGGCGTTGGGCGCCGAGGTCAGGATCGCTGGGGGCACAAGCGCGGAGGCGCAGGCTGCTTGCAGCCGAGTCGCCCACGAGGAAGGGCTCCATGAAATTCACCCGTTCGACGACCCGCGCGTGATTGCCGGGCAGGGCACGGTAGGTCTTGAAATCCTCGAAGAGCGCCCGGATACCGCAACCCTCGTGATCCCCTTGTCCGGCGGTGGCTTGGCAGCCGGTGCTGCGCTGGCTGCGAAGTCGCTTCAGCCCGAGACGTCCGTGATTGGTGTTTCCATGGAGAACGGGGCAGCCATGCATGCGTCAATTTCTGCCGGTCGAATTGTCGAAGTTGACGAGGCTCCCAGTCTTGCCGACGCGCTTACAGGAGACATCGGGTTCAAAAACCGATACAGCTTCGCACTCTGCCAACGGCTCCTTGATGATGCGCTTCTCGTCAGCGAGCGGGAAATCTACCACGGAATCCAGGCGCTCTTCTTCGAGGACGGCGTGGCATGCGAAGGCGGGGCCGCTGTGGGTGCGGCGGCGATTTTATCGGGCAAGGCAAAGGGAATGCGGGGCCCGGTCGTCCTGATTGTCACGGGAGCACATCCGGATCCGTCCGAGCATGCGCGCATACTTCGAGGGGATGATGTCCGGATCGGATCGTCGCTGCTGCAGGGCCGGCCGTACAGGAGGGATGCGTAGACCGCCGGGAGCATGGACTTCCATGGCGACCGAACCGGCATGCCGCTCCCGCCGGAGATCTTGAATCGACCAAGGGATGCGTGGCAACGAGCGGAATCCTGTGTCCGCCCTGGGCGAGGGTCGACTCGCCCCTGTTCGAGGCGGAAGCACGATGCGGCGGAATTCTTCTGCCAGCCAGGCGGCTGTGTGACAGCGGTGCCAGGAAGACGATCGGGACATTGTGCGGCCCGCAGCATCGAGTTGCGGATACGGCGGGAACCGCTCGCCACAATTGCATGGGCCAGCGTCCGGGACAAACCTCCACTACGGATCCAAGCGTTCGGTGACCACCATCGGTGTCGGGCAACCAGACAAGTACCGTCGGAAATCACCGCGGCCACATCGGAGCGTCCCGTTCGGGCATTGTTCCGAAAGAGCGCAGCGAGACTTGCGTCGGATCCCCTTTCCTCCGGCGTGAGAACTTCCTCGTAGACTGCGTTGCTCAACGGTGACATGTCCGTGCGCCGCCGCCTCTCCTCTTCGCATCCAGTTGGATGGCCGCCAACCGGCGGTGTTTCCAATTCTTCGATCGGAATGTTGTCCGCGCGCAAGGCGAACAGCGATGGCGTCTTTACCGAAGTTGGCACTTCGATAAGTCGCACGTGTCGATAACTGGTTGCAGTTTCCCCGCAATGTTGTTTGGCAGATCTTTTCTGGCCCCAGGAATTGGCGGATTTTCTCATCCTTGGTGCCGGTTGGTGCTCCTGTGGCTGCCGGGTTTCACGCCGACCCGTCGGGCGAATTTGGCGGCCTCGGCACCTTTCAACCTCCCACATTTGTATAGGTGATCCTATTCCAGCTTTCTCTCGCCGAGCGCGTCGCGCACCTGCACGGCCCAGTTCAGCCTTTCGAGCCCCTGCCAGACCTTTTTCGCGCCGGGCAGCGGCTGCCGTGTTGTGGGATGGGCCCCGACGAGGCGCCCGAGGTCGATGACGACGGTCTGGATGTCGGGCGCCTGCCCGGCAGGCCTCCTCCGGGCGTCCCGGTGGCCCTGCGCCTCCAGCAACGTCTGGAGCAGGTCGATGTCCTCCTCCGGAAAGACCTCGGTCGCCGGGGTCTCGGGGCGCTCCTGCGCGAGGATTGTCAGGTCGGCGACATGGCAGGCCGTTATGGCGTCGAAGGCGATGCACTTGCGCAGGTCGTCGGCATGATCCAGCCGGCGGTCCTTGATCCGCGTTCCCGTCTTCAGCGTGCGGAACCAGGTCTCGATGGTCCAGCGCCTGCGGTACCAGTCCAGCACGGTTGCGGCGTGCACGGCGGCGGCCTCCCCGTCGGCCGGGCGTTCGGTGGTCAGCAGCAGCCAGTGGAGCGGGTCGTCGCCGTCGGCAGTCCCGGTCTCCGTGGCCGAGACTGCGAGCATGGGCAGCGGCTCCGCGCCACGGTCCCGATGCGGCGGCAGCAGTTCGACCTCCGTCGTGCGGATCTCCAGGCGGGCGACGCGCTCCTTGCGGGCGCGGGGGCCGCCAGCGGCCGGGATCATCAGTTCCGTCACCGCGACGGGCGACCGGGCGGCGACATGCTCCCACAGGCACTCCTTCTCGCCGCCGGGCGTCCGCACCCGCTGCTTCGCCGAACGGCTGGCGCGCACCAGCAGCGGGATCCCCTCGTCCCTGGCGTGGGCGAGCATGTCCCAGAAGTCGCCTTCACGGTCGCAGACGGAGATCACCCGCGTGCCCGGGCACGCCTCCGCGAGCTCCCGTGCCCGCTCGAGCCCCAGGAGCCAGCGGCGGCTGTCCGCCTCGGGATCCTCCCGGAAGGCCGCGTCCATCGTGAACAGGCCCAGGGGCCGGCCCTCCGGCGTCACCGCCAACCCGGCATGGGCCAGGATGCCCTTGCTGCCCTTGCCGCCGCCGCCGAGGTCGGCAAGGCCCTCCGTGGCCTCCAGGCCCGTGTAGTTCAGCGCCGTCGTGTCCTGCATGGCGAGGACCACCGCCTCCCCGCGGCAGCGGTCGGCGGTCGCTTCGCAGTGCGGCTCGAGAATGTGCTGCATGGAGATCCTCGGGTTCGACAGCAGGCGGTAGGCGGCCTTCTGTTCCGCCTTCTCCGAAAAGATGACCGGCAGGTCCCCGCCCATGCTCTTCAGCCAGGCCCGGCCCATCCGGAGGATGCGGTCGCGCACCCGCCCGTCGGTGTGGCGCGTGCGGCCGTACTCCCTCTCCGCCCAGTCCGCGTCCGCGCCGTCGAAGGCGCCTGCCAGCGCGCCGACCGGGCGGCGTTCCACATGGCGGAGCGCCTCCCGCCAGCCGTCCTCCAGCGCGGTTGCCCGCACCGTGCCGGCCCCGCCCCTGCGTCCGCTGGTCCGCCCGACGACAGTCCAGCCGGCGCGACAGTAGCAGTATCCGCTGTGTTCCGCGCCGACATGGGTGTAGGCCGCCACCGGACGTACCGAATAGCGGGACTCCCAGTCGTCCGCCACCCTCTGCGTGGCCATGCGCAGGATCTGCGACGCCAGCGCGTGGACCCGCACGCCGGGAAGAAGCAGGAAGCGATGGTTGCAGAGGACGCGCCCGATGTTGGCGGCGCGGGCGTCGGCGGACCATCCGATCCATTCGTCCCGCGCACGAAGCTGCCAGGTCGCCGACCCGAAGCCGATTCCGCCAAGGACGGCGTGACGCTCCGAGCGGATCCAGTAACGCATCTGGCCGCCGGGAGGCCGCGCCCATCCCAGCGGATGATGCTCCTCCATCATCGCCTCCCAAAGCCGGCGGTCATCGGCATCGCCCACCGGATCAAGCGAGACGGGACCAAGCTCCTCCAGCCGGCAGGTCAGCCTGGTGTCGGGAACCTCGCCCGACGGGACGGCGGGAGCGGTGGCCGGATCCGGCACGTCGCGTGCCGGCGGAAGCTCAAGCCCCAGACGCTCCGCGAGCGTCGGCAGCGCCTTCGCCGCCGCCGAAAGGCACAGGGCGTCAAGGGGATTGCGCCAGCCGGTGCGCTCGCACAGATCCCGGGCCAGGGCGTGACGGGTGAAGTCGCCGGAACGCAAGGCGTCGGCGAACCAGTCAAGCGTCGGCGAATCAAAATGGCGGAGACCAACGTGCATGCCTCACGGAATACACGAAACAGATCACCTATATAAGTATGGGACGTTGAAAGCCTCGGCACCGGGCAGGGCGTCCTGCCGACAGGCGATCTGGCCGGCGCCGACCTCCTGGATGGTGGTTGTGATGCGGACCCAGTTCTTCAGCCGGTTTCGGATGGACGCCCGGCAGAGGTTGTCTCCGGCCGGTTTGAGGTGGGTGCGGATCTGATGGACGGCGTGATAGGCGAGCACGGCGATGAAGGGGTGGGCACGGTTCTGGTTGTCGTCCTGGTGCCAGATGGGCCGCAGGCCGAGTTCGCTCTTCAGGGAGCGGAACGCGGCCTCCACTTTCTTGATCTGCAGGTACTGTTCCACTATGTCCTGCAGGTTCCAGTCGACGCGGCTGGTGCGTAGCAGGTAGGCGCCGGCGCCGGCTTCGTCGTGTGAGGGGCGGCTGGAGAAGCGGACCGCCCGGGCGTTGGTGCCGGGGCGCTCATTCGCGGTGCCGGGTCGCGTTCCACCTGCACATCTCACTGCCGGGACGCCTTGGAATTGCGCTCGCGGATCCGGCCGACGCGCTCCAGCATGCGTTCGTACATTATCCTGCGGCTCGGTACGCGGAAGCCTTCGCGCAGGCTGGTGAGTTCCGCTTCGGATCGCGCCCGCTTCGCCGACAGAATCGCGTCCTCCTTCCGTCCTTTGATGATGTTGGTCTTGACGAGGAAGCCAGCGAGACGCGTGAGTGCACGCTCCAGGGCGGCGTGGTCGCGACCGCTCTGGCAGCGGTTGGCGAATCGACAAGTGCGAAATGGACCGCAACTGGATTCAGAAGAAACCGGAGCGCCGGTGAGGCCACAAGACGGCACCAGTAGCGCGTTTGGCGCCGAGGATTGCCCGAGGATCGAAAAAGGGTCCCGGAGGCGCTGCGGGGCGCGGAAGATGGCACCAAGCGCTGCTTGCATTGAAGCGGGGCCAAGAAGTGTGGCGAAATGGCGGAGTAGCTGCAGCCGCGCGTTGACCGCAACGTTCGCTCATCCGGACCGCCCGTTTCGCTTTGGGCGTGGCGGAACCTTAATCGGGAGTCCCAGCACTGCTTGCGCCTTCCCTGGCTGTGTGTGGGGCGAGCGGCTGCGAGGCACTAGCGACGGTATCCGGATCCGGTGGATCGGCCGGCAGGATGCAGAGCGGTGGGATCTGGTTCCGGTGGTGTGCGCAGGCGTGATCGTAGGCCATGCGGGCCTGTGCGACTTGCTGACGAAGAGCCATTGTTTTCTGGGCAGGTCTGCTCCGGATAGCATGGGGTTGCAGCGAGATCGCCGGGGATATTGCGGGTGCGAACCAGCTCGGCAGTGGCGGGACTGCCATCGGTGCCGGGGTGGGAGTTGCGCAGAATTTTCTGGGGGTTGGTGCGGGGTTGTAGCCAGTTTTCGGGGGAAAGTGATGTCGTGATATTCCACAGGTTGCGAGCAGCGGCGTTGGAATCCGGGCTGTGCGGCTCATTCTGGAGGACAATTTCAGAAGGCGCCTCCGCTTACACTCGCGCCTGTACCCCATGAGTTTCGGAAAGGAGTTGGTCGATAGCGCGCGCGAGGCTCTCGCCATTGCTGGAAGGGAAGTGGAACCCGCCGGAGCGTTTGTTCCCGAGACCGTCGATGTCGCGGCGATCCGCAAGAAGCTGAAACGGGTGCACGTTCGCTATGGAGTAATTCGGATTGAGTAGCGGCAAGGAGTTATGCATTCCGGTCGGGCTCGTCAAGCTCTGATTTGGACCCCGTATGATTGGGTTTGCTTGATTGGAGTGTATTTTGGCGGATTCCCGGTCGGGAAGGAGGAGAGTGCCCACCACAAGATGTGGTATATGGTTGGAGAACATAACCAGCAACCAGGAGCACTCCTATGGAAGTATTGCAGTTTCCCGCGCGGCAGTCCAGCGGGTCCCCGGCGAAGGAGGGGTGGGTTCGCGGCGAGTTGTCCGGTGTCATGACGCTGGCCTTCGAGGCGATTGCGGATTCGATTCTGTCGCAGCCGCTGGAAGGCGGCGCGGAAGCCTGTGAGGGCCGGATCTCGGCGGCGCTTGCACAGGCGGGCTGCGGCGGGCTGCGGGTTGCGTTGGAGGCTGGCGACGCGGAAGCGGAGCAGCTGGTGCGTGGCGGCGAGGTATATCACCGTGGCGGAAGGCAACGGACGACGATGCTGAGTTCCTTCGGAGAAGTGGCGTATGAACGTCAGCGCTACCGGCGCCGCGGGCAGGATTCGATTGCACCTGCGGACGATCGCTTCGAGATCCTGTTCGGCTATTGGTCGCCGCTTGCTGCGCGGCGGGCCGGGCTGGTCCTGTCGATGGCGCCGGCGGGCCATTGCGAGGCGTTGTTCCGGGAGTTTGGCGGAATGCATCCGTCGGCGACGGCGCTGGGCAATCTGTCGAAGGGTTTGGGCCCGGTCCTGGAAGTGGTCGAGGAGGATGCGCTGGAAACGATCCGCGGACAGGAGGCCGTCCCGGTGGAAGCCCGGGCCCTGGCGATCTCGATTGACGGCGTGCATGTCGGGATGCGGAAGGAGAAGGTCGCGCGAGGGCAAGGGGTTGCATCGGTTCCGGCGGGTTTCCGGGAAGCGTCGTCGGGTACGGTGTCCCTGTTCGATGGGGACGGGGAGCGCCTGCGTACCGCGTATCACGGCCGCATGCCGGAAGCCGGCAAGGCCACGCTGAAGAGGGACGTGCTGGCGGAGGCGCAGCACTGGATGAACCTGCGACCGGACCTGGAGGTTGTCTTCATCGCCGACGGCGCGGCAGACAATTGGACTTGGTGCGAGGAAGTGTTTGGAGGCGCAACGCAGATTTTCGACTATTGGCATGCTGCACAGCATCTCCAGGACGCCTTGAAAAGCGCCTATGGCGAGGGCTCGCCACAGGCGCAGCGCCACTTCGAGAGGCTTCGCGAAGTCCTGAAGGAAGAGCAGAAGGGAATCGACAAGGTGCTCCGTTCGCTGCAGCGGCTGGCCCGCAAGCACCCGCAGCGAGGCACGATCCCACGCGTCCTGCGGTTCTTTCGCAAGCAACGGCACCGCATGCGATACGCCGAGTTCCAGCAACGCGGGCTCCCTATCGGGAGCGGCATCGTCGAGGCCGCAAACCGGGTGCTCATCACTCAGCGGCTCAAGTGCTCCGGCATGCGCTGGTCCGAGAACGGTACCGGACAGGCAATCCTGAGCCTGCGCGCCCTGTGGAAATCCGACCGCTATGGCGCTGCATGGAACCAGATCATGCGCGCCATGAAACCTGAGGCTTGCCAGTTCCGATCTCACGAACGGCGCAACATGTTGAATCTCGTGAACTGAGCGGATTTACTCCATACGGAATTTTCACCCAGCTGAAACTGTCGCAATCGGCTTTTGCAAATCAGTATGGCTTGCCCGTTGGCACCGTTCGAGACTGAGAGCAGCAGCGGCGTTCGCCGGATCGCGCCGCCGTCGTGCTGCTGTGCGTCATTGACCGCAACCCGGCTGTCGTCGCTGAAACGATCGCCGCTCGATCGTGACGGACCGCGGAGCGAAGGAACCGCTGCGGTCCGCCGGTTGCAGACCCCTGGAACATTGCGGAATACGCGTCCATGACAATGTTCGACAAGGAGCACCGGCCTCCGCCGAGCGCGGTTGGCGGAATCCGCGCCACGACGCGGTCGGGGCGCAGTGCATGCCCTAAGTGCCGTCGGGTTCCACCAAGGCGCCCGTGGTCCGCATGACTTCGAGTTCCGCGTCGCGGTAACCCGCGTCACGGAGAATTTCCGCGCCATGCTCGCCGAGCCTCGGCGCGTCGCGGGTGACTGCGCAGGGCGTAGCGGAAAACCTCGGTGCGATGCCGAGGGAAAGATACTCGCCTTCGCTCGGATGGGTCCGCACACTGAGAAACCCGCTCTCGCGGAGCTGAGGGTTCTCCCGGAGATCATCGAGGCTTCGCACCGGCATGGCCGGAATCTCCGCCTCCTGTAGGAGCGCAAGCCATTTCGCAGTGGTGTGTTTCGCGATCTCCTGGGCAACAAGGCCATAGAGGTCGTCCGTGTTGCGGGTGCGGGCGGCGAGTGTCGCGTATCGGGGGTCCTCCAGCAGGGCTTCGTCGCGGCCGGCAATACGGAAGAATGCCCGCCATTGCCGGTCCGTATAGGCGAGTACGCAGAGGTGGCCATCCAGCGTCCGGTAGGGGCGGCGGTGGGGAGACAGGATGCGCGCATAGCCGAAAGGCTCTTCGGGTGGCTCGAAGACCGAGTCGCCGATGTGCTCGGCGGCAACGAACGACACCATGGTCTCGTGCATGGGCACTTCGATGTGCTGGCCCTCGTCGGTCCGCTCGCGGTGGAGAAGCGCCGCGGTCAGCGCGTAGGCTGCCGCGAGTCCGACGACCTTGTCGCACAGGGCCATCGGGACGTAGGCGGGTTCTCCGGCGGTCCGCCCCACGAGGTCGGCGAGCCCCGATGCGCCCTGGATGAGATCGTCATAGGCGGGAAGCCCGCCAAGCGGGCCGCGGGAGTCGTAGCCCGTGCAGACGCAGTAGACGATGTCGGGCCGGGCGCTGCGCACAGCGTCGTAGCCGAGGCCAAGGCGATCCATGGCCCTCGGGCGCATGTTGTGAACGAAGGCGTCTGCACCGGCTGCAAGTCGAAGGACCGCTTCCCGGGCGGCGGGCATGCGAAGGTCGAGCACGATGCTGCGCTTGTTGCGGTTGAGGTTCATGGTGGTGCCCGACATGCCCGGGTTGCGTCCGCGATTGACCCATCGGGCGCTGTCTCCCTCGGGCCGTTCGACCTTGATGATCTCCGCGCCCAGATCCCCGAGCGCCATGGTCGCGAAGGGGCCGAGCACCACGCTGCTCAGATCGAGAATTCGAACACCCGCAAGCGGTCCTGTTTCCGGGCCCGGTCTGCGTTTCACGGCGATGCTCCAATGCCGGCGGGGCGGCGGGACGCATCCGTTCGGCGTCCGTTGCCGGTGGCATCCGGCTTCATCACGGGGCAGGTCCTGACCGGTTCCGTCCTGCCGCCGCATCCTCGCGTTCCAGCCAGCGAAGCAGGAATGGCAGCATCGCCAGCACGATCACCGATCGCCAGACGTGAATCGCTACCACAAAGGCCGGGTCCTGGCCGAGCGAGAGGGCGAGCACGCTGATTTCCGGCACGCCGCCCGGGGCGAATGCGAGAATCCCCACGCTGAGAGGAAGGTCCGTTGCGAAGTGCAGGATCACGACAGGCGCCAGCGAGGCTGCGAGTACCAGGACTGTGAGAAGCAGCCCCGTCCAGAGGGTGTTCCGAAGCGCCTCGAGACCTCCCTCCGCAAACCGGGATCCGACAAGCGCGCCGAGGACGGTCTGCGCGGCGGGAATTGCCTCCCGTGGCACTTCGGGCAGGCCGAACGCGGCTTCTCCAGCCACCGTAAGCGCCAGCGGCAGCAGAATTAGGCCACCGGGCAGCCGGGTCAACCAGGCAAGGCCCCATCCGGCGAGACCCAGGAGGAGAAAAACGCCCATCTCGGTTCCGCTCAGGTCGAGCAATCCAGTGCGCGCGGACGGGGCGCTGGCGCCGTCCACGGAGAGTCCCCACGCAAGAGCCAATGGCACCAGTGTCACGATCGCCAGAACGCGAATCGCGTGATACATCGTGATTCGGCGGACGTCGTGGCCCAGTGCCTCGACACTCAGGACTACGCTGGTGAAACCGCCGGGAAGTGCGCCGATGAGCCGCTCGCTCCGTGCCATGTCCGTCACTCGGCGAAGAAGCATGCTCCCCGCGGCCAGGACGAATGCGACCTGGATCGGCACGAGCGCTGCGGCGAGGCCGATCTCCGGCAGACGATCGATCAGCTCGATCTCCATCGAGGCTCCGATCAGTACACCGATGGTGACCCGAGCAGCGACGGAAATGCTCCCTGGAACGCGTTTCGGCGCGAATCCCGTGACCCCAAGAAACACGGAGACGAGTGCTGAACCGACCAGAAAGGGAACGGGAAGCCCCAGAAACGCGGCCACAACGCCTCCGGCAGCGGACAGCGCGAAGAACGCGACGAGGCGAAACGCCGAATTCGACATCACCGGCCATTTCCGCCTGATTTCGGCGCGATGTCTTTCGACCGGGATTTTCGCAGAGTTGCGATCCGGCGTTGGCGGGCTTCCCGTCCCTCCGGGTCATCCCGCGCAAGCAGCAGCTGGTCGGCCTCTGCTTCCGGGAAGCGCCGGGGCTGGGCGATTCGGTTTACGGATTCCTTCACAATCGCCTGGGCGATGCGGGGTTTCTGTGCCAGGCCCGCGGCGAGCTCCAGCGCGGTTGCGCGGGGATCGTCGGCAATCCGTTCGCAAAACCCCCAGTCCAGCGCTTGCCGGGCCTCGATTTTCTGGCATCCGGCGGCTAGCCATTTTGCTCGCGCCGGCCCGGCGAGGGCGACCAGCTGCGGCAGCGTGTCCCAGCCAAGGGGCAGGCCGAGTTCGACTTCCGGTGTCAGGAGATACGCCCTGTCCGCAAGGATCCGGAAATCGCAGGCAAGCGCGAGTACGGCGCCACCGCCGATCGCCGGACCTTGCACCGCCGCGACGGTTAGCTGCGGCGCGCTCCGGACCATATTCATTGCCCGGGCTCCGCGCCGGGCAAGGCTGCGGGCCGCTGCGAGCGGCGCGCCTTCCTCGAATGGATCCGGTTCCCGCAAGTCCCGGCCAGCAGAAAACGCGGGTCCCTCCGCGGCGACAACGACTGCGCGGATGGATATGTCGTCGTGAATCTTTCGGAAGAGCGTCTCGAGCGAATCGAGCATTTCGTTCGACAGGGCATTGCGCCGCTCCGGGCGGCGCAGTGTGACAATCCCGACGCCCGTCTCCCCGCCCGCTTCCAGTGTCGCCGGCGGGTCCAATGGGTCGTTTTCCGTCACGCCCTGGCCTTTGCCGCGTCGATCATGGAGGCGAATTGGTCGAACAATCCGAAGCTGTCCTGCGGACCCGGGCTCGCTTCCGGATGGAACTGCACGGAGAACGCGGGTCTATCCAGCGACCGGATGCCGCAATTTGAGCCGTCGAACAGGGAATTGTGGGTCTCTTCGACGCCGTCGGGCAGGGATCCGCGTTCAATCGCGAATCCGTGGTTCATCGAGACGACCGAGACGCGCCCCGAAAGCAACTCCTTGACGGGATGGTTCGCGCCGTGGTGGCCGTGGGGCATCTTCACGGTGCGCGCGCCGAGGGCGATGCCCAGCATCTGATGGCCAAGACAGATGCCGAAGACCGGAATTCCCCTGGCCAGCACCTGCTGGATCATCGGCACCGCGTATTCGCCTGTGGCCGCAGGATCTCCGGGTCCGTTCGAGAGGAATACACCATCCGGTCCCGTGGCCAGCACATCCGCCGCAGTAGCCCCGGCGGGGAGCACCTCGCCGCTGCATCCTGCCGCCGCGAGGGAGCGCAGGATGTTTCGCTTGGCGCCGTAGTCGATCACGGCGACACGCCGCGGGCCGGCCTCCTGCCGGAAACCGTCCCGCCAGGTCCATCGTGCTTCGCCGCCCCAGGCTCCGGCTTCACGCCTGCTCACTTGCCGCGCGAGGTCCGCTCCCTGGATGCCCCCGAAAGCGCGCGCCGCGCGGATGGCTTCGTCCGAATCGATGCTTCCGCCCGCATTGTGGCAGATGGCCACGTGGGGCATCCCCTCGGTCCGAATACGGCGGGTCAGGCGGCGGGTATCGATACCCGCAATCCCGATCCGGCCGCGCCTCCGCAACCACGCGTCAAGGCTTTCCATGCTTCGCCAGTTCGATGGCTCAGTCGGCAGCTCTCGGACCACCAATCCGGCTGCCGCAAGCTCGCCGGCCTCGTCGTCCTCCGCATTGACTCCCACATTGCCGATATGGGGAAAGGTGAAGAGGACGATCTGGCCTGCGTAGGACGGATCGGTCAGGATCTCCTGGTAGCCTGTCATCGCGGTATTGAAGCAGAGTTCGCCGACAGCGATGCCCTCCGCCCCGAATCCCTGCCCCCGGAAGAGCGTGCCATCCGCCAACGCGAGGCACGCAGTCGCAGCACGCATCATTCGATCTCCGGGCAGGACGCGACTCTGGTCGCCGGGACTGATATACTCCGGGAGCAACCTCGCGCAACTTTCCCCCCCTTCAGTCGGATGCGCAGCATGCTGCTGGATCAAATCACTTCGGCTCTCAATGAAGCGGTCCGCAACAAGGATGTTGTGCGCCGGGGCACCATGCGGCTGATTCTGACTGCGGTCAAGGACAGGCAGATCCAGCTTCGCGGCGAGGATGGCGCAGATGAGCTTGACGATGCAGGAATCGCTGCGATTTTGCAACGCATGATCAAGCAGCGGCAGGATTCCGCGGACGCCTACGAGAAGGGGGACAGGGCAGAACTGGCGGACCGGGAACGTCAGGAAATTGTCATAATTCGGGAGTTCCTGCCGATTCCGCTCACCGAAGAAGAGGTGGTAGAAGCGATTCGCGCCGCCATCAGGTCCACGGGTGCCAAGGGAATCCGCGATATGGGACGGGTCGTTGCAACACTGAAGGCTATGTATCCCGGCCGAATTGATATCGCCCGCGCCAGCCGAGCCATCAAGGCAGCGCTGATCTGAGCGGTCCCTCCACCGCCTCCAGTCCAATGAAGCCGCCACCGTGACGTCATCTCCTGCCGCAGTCCAAAGGCCCATCGCGGCGCTGCCGCGTGGCTTGCGGGACCTCGAGGGTGGCGCGATCGCGCGCCGTCGAGCCGCTGCAGCGCAGGTCGAGGCGGTCTATCGCCTGCACGGTTTCCAGGCGCTGGAATCGCCGGCCCTTGAGCGTGCGGACGCGATCGGAGCATTCCTGCCCGATTCCGATCGTCCGACTGCCGGCGTGTTCAGCCTGCACGACGGGGATGGCGATCTGCTTGCGCTTCGCTACGACATGACCGCTCCCCTGGCGCGATTCGTCGCCGAACGGCGCAAGACCCTGGCGCTTCCCTTCCGACGCTATGCCATTGGTCCCGTTTGGCGGGACGAGAAGCCCGGGCCTGGGCGCTACCGCGAATTCTGGCAATGCGATGCCGATACGGTCGGCGCCGAAGTGGGAGTAGCGGACGCCGAGATGTGCGCGGCCCTGGCTGCAGTTCTGGAATCTCTCGGCATCGTCCGGGACGAGTACGAAATTCGGCTTGGCAACCGGTTGCTCCTTGACGGCGTCCTCGAGGCGGCGGGGCTCGGTGCATCCGAAGGGGCTTCGCCGGACAGCGGGGACGATCCGGTCGCCGCAAAGCGGCTGGCGGCGTTCCGGGCGGTCGACAAGCTGGACAGGCTTGGCCCGGAAGGGGTCGAGGCCTTGCTGGGCGAGGGCCGGCAGGACGAGTCAGGCGATTTTGCTCCGGGAGCGCAATTGGCTCCGGCCCAGATTGCCCGGGTCATGGCCTATGTCCGAAGCGGTCGCGGCAGCGCGGATGAAACGCTGCGCCTCCTTTCGGACGTCATCGGGGGTTCGGAGCTCGGCCGGCGGGGAATCGCGCAGCTCGAACAGATTCTTGACCTCCTGGACTCGTTTCCGTGCGGTGCCGGTCCGGCGCGCGTGGACCCGACCGTCGTGCGGGGCCTTGCCTACTACACCGGGCCCGTCTTCGAAGCGGCGCTCACGTTCGAGATTCGCGACGAGAAGGGACGGCGCCGGCAGTTCGGCTCGGTCGCGGGTGGCGGGCGCTACGACGGACTGATCCGCCGCTTCGGCGGCGAGGAGGTTCCGGCAACCGGCGTGTCACTCGGCATCGACCGGCTAATTGCTGCGCTGGACGCCCGTGCCGGGGGAGAGCCGGCTGAGCCCGGTCCCGTCGTAGTGCTGGTCATGGGGGACGCGGGCGCCGCGCAGCGCGCGGCTGGAGAGCTGCGTGCGGCGGGATTGGCGGCGGAAGCGTTTCCGGCCACTGGCGGAATGCGCCGGCAAATGCGGTATGCGGATCGCAGGGGCAGCCCGGTCGTCGTGATCGAGGGGGACCTCGAGCGGGACAGCGGCACCGTGCAGGTGAAGGATCTTCGCCTGGGCCGGTTTCTGGCGGAGGGAATCGGATCCCGCGAGGAATGGTCCCAGCATCCCGCGCAGGAGACCGTGCCGCGCAGCGACCTGGTGGCCGTGGTGCAGCGGATGCTGGGCCGGGCCCTGTCGGCTCCTACCGGCGGCGGTTGATGGCGGATCGCGACAAGGCGGAGCTCGAAGAACTCGGCCGTGTGCGCCGCTCGGTGCTCGAGGCTCTCGGCGGAAGCGAAATGGAGCTTTTGCAGCCGGCGCTCCTGCAGCCCGCGGGCGAGCTTCTTGCGCGTTACGGGGAGGAGTTGCGCGGCCGCGCCTGCGTGGTCTCCGATGCGCATGGCGGCGAGTTGTTCCTGCTGCCCGACTACACCGTGCCAATCTGCCGCATGCACCGCGAGCGCGGGGGCGGCGTGGGGCGCTTTCTCTACGCGGGTCCGGTTTTCCGATTGCCGGAATCCCAGGATGGAAGCATGCCGGTCGAGGAGCAGCAGGCCGGCCTGGAGGTCTTCGAAGAGAACGCTACGCCTGAAGCGGATGCCGATGTCCTGGGCCGAACCATCGCGGCCGTGCGCGCCGCGCCGGGGCGGCGCACGGTGACGCTCGGAGACGCCGGGATCGGACCGGCAATCCTCGACTCCTTCCAGATCTCGGAGCGCAGGCGAACGCGGTTGCTGCGCAGGCTCGGGCAGCCGCAACGGTTTCGGGCATTGCTGCAGCGTTTCACTCGCGTGGACGGGGACTCCGGCCGCCAGGCGGATCTGCGGCCGTTTGTCGATCCGGACCGGGCGGAAGCAGCGCTGGAGGACACCCTGGCGGCGCGGGGAATTCCCTTTATCGGCCGCCGCAGGCCCGCAGAAGTGGCGACTCGGCTCCTTGAGCTTGCGGAAGAGAGGGAAGAGGAGCCACTGTCCGGGGAGACCGCTGCGCGGATCGAAGCCCTGCTTGGCCTTCGCGGGCGTTTCGGTGAAACCCTGGAGGAGTTGCGCGCAGCTGCAGAAGGATCTCCAGCGCTTGACGCGGCCATCCGGCGGCTTGAGGCTCGCTCGAGCCGACTTGCGCAGGAAGGCGTCGACCCCGGCGAATTGGCGCTCGATCTCCAGCTCGGCGGCGATGTTGGCTATTACGACGGACTGGTCTTCGAGATTCGGATCGATGGCCAGCGCGTGGCGGGCGGGGGGCGTTATGACCGCCTGGCTCGAGATTCGGGCCTGGATCTTTGCGCTGTTGGCGCCGCGGTGTGGATCGAGCGGTTGCCGGCTACTTCGTTGGCCGGGGCATAGAATGTCCGGATTGGTTCTCGCCTACCCATCCAAGGGGCGCCTCCGGCCGCAGGCGGATGTTCGGCTTGAGGCCGCCGGCATGCCGGTCCGATCCATTGGCGCGAACCGCAGCTACGCATACGGGCTGGCCGGGTTCGATGATGTGCAACTGCTGCTTGCGGAGGCAGCGCAGGTCCCCGGTCTCCTGGCCAGGGGCGAGGCCCATGCCGGGATCACGGGAATTGATCTCGTCAGAGAGCAGTTCTCCGATCCGGCAGCGGTTCTTGAGGACCCGATCCGGCTCGGATTCGGCGCCGCCCGCATTGCGGTAGCGATTCCCGAATGCTGGATCGACGTGGAGACTCTCGCCGACCTGGACGACGTGGCCTTTGCGTTTCTGCGTTCCCACGGGCGGCGGCTCCGGATCGCCACGGGTTTTCGGCGGCTGGCCAGCCGCTTCCTGACCGAGCGGTGCGGCGCGCCCTTTGAGCTGGTGCCAAGCCGCGGGCCGACGGAGGCTGCGCCGCTCGCGGGTCTGGCGGAGATGATCGTGGATATCGTCGCTTCGGGCGGGACGCTGCGCGCCAACCATCTCCGGGTGCCGGACGGGGGAGTGATTCTCGAATCCGAAGCCTGCCTGTGGGTTTCCAGGATGGCGCCGTGGAGCGCCGAAGTCCGTCGGTCGCTGGAGCGGCTGTCCGGCCGTCTGGGTGCCGACCGTCAATGAGCGTTGGCACCAGATGACATCGGGCTCTTCGGAGCCAGCCAGAGCGTTGGCGATAGTCGTGCTGCACATCGAATCCGGAATCATTCGGGCCTCCGGCCGGATGTGTCCGGCCGATGCATCTTGAAGGCCGATTCCGGAGAGAATCGCCAGTATCCACGTCTTCCAGGTTGATCCACCGGTTTCGGGTGGTTCGTACCGCCATTTCGCGGAACGCGGATGCGAGCGCCCTGGCGCCACGATTGTGCGGGTCCCATCGGATGCCGGGCTGGAAGGATGGGGCGGATCAACACGTTGCGGAACGGACTACCTCGCGGCCCATGCGGCCGGTGTACGAACCGCCATCGCCGCGTTCGCGCCAGGCGTACTCGGGCGCGATCCCCGGCGTCTCGACCGCATCAACGATGCGATGGATGCGGTACGCGCCGGGCACCATTCCGTCCGGGCGCCGATCGATGTTGCGTGCCGGGACATTCCGGGCAGGAGGAGCAGCACGCCCGCTTGCGATCCGGTCGGCGGCCGGTTCGCGGGCCCGGTTCCGCTGATTTGGTCGATCGGGACCGATGATCCGGACAGGATGGGGGAGCGTCTCGTGACATCGGGAGCAGGGCTTCCGGGTCCTTTCCGTCAAGATTGGAGCGGGGAGGCCGAGTGCGGGCCGGCTCTCGATTCCGGGCGCATCCGGGCATGCCTGTCTGACCGGAGGGACGGGGAGGGGCTCCTGCCAGACGCAAGCGGTGGTCCAACCGCGGAGCACCCTTGCGGATGATGGAACTCCTGCCGAGCGGAGTGGAATTCGTTCTTGAGGCGCGCTGGACCTTCGGGCCGGAAGCGATCCGGTTGGCTTCCAAGTCGTCTTCGCCTCCATCTTCCACGCTGCCCGGTCGATGCCTCGGCGAACTCGTCGTCGCGGGCGGTACGCCCGAGTGATGGTCGGCAGTTCTACAGCGGAATTCCATACGCCGGTCATCCATGGGGTATCGAGGTTCCGCATGCCGTCGGCTCGGGCATGGAACCCGGCCAGGATGCGATCGGGCCACCCGTTGCCGCGTTTGGGCAAGGAGAACTCCTCGGAGTCGGCGCCGGGTTCTGGAAGTGCCGACCATCACTCGGGCGTACCGCGTCGAGCCCGGGGGGAGGGCTCCATTGCCGGCCAGCCCCGCCGCATTCCTGCAGCCGACAGCATTGACTCCGATGAACCGCTGATGCGGCGTCGCGGCCCGCAAGCCACTGTCGGCGGGATGAGCCGACGCCGGGAAGATGGTGTCGGCGCGGTGCGGTGGGTACGCATTTGCGACGGGAATCGCTTCGGCATACTCTGGTCGGCTGGAATTGGCCGTGGGATTGCGATGTGACGAGCGCTGTGCCGAACCTCGTGACGGCGTTGTACGAGGACATTGCCATAGGCGTGCATCCGTTTGGTCAGAAACTGGTTGAGGAACGGATCGCGCAGTTCTATTCAGCCAAGCGGCACACCCTGCGCGAGGCATTCATCCAACTCGAAGAGATTGGTTTCGTGGAGCGGATTCCCAATCGCGGGGTACATGTTCGCGAGCCCAGCCCGCGCGAGGTTCGGGAAACCTACGAAATTCGGGCCCTGCTCGAGGTGCATGCGTCATCGAACACCTGCCTGCCGGCGCCCAGCGCGATTACCGAGGCGCTGCGGAGCATTCAGGCCCGGCACACACAAGCGATACGAGGGGGCGAATTCCGTTCCGTCCTCCACGAGAACACCGAATTCCACCGTGTCCAGTATTCCGCCTGTCCGAGCGCGACACTGGTTGCCGCCATCGTCGAGTACGCGACGCGAACCCATCCCATCACCGCGATGAAATTCGTGGATTCAGGACGGATGGAGCGCGTGATCGAGCAGCACAACAACATCATTTGCGCACTGGAGGGCACCAGCCGCAAAGACCTGGTCTCCGTCGTGCGGCAGCACTTCGACCTGCAAAGCGTCGATCGCTACGAGCAGCAATACCGCATTCGGCACAATTCCGATAGGTCGCTGCCGACGCGCAATTCGCGTCGAATCATCGGGCTGTAGGCCAGTAATCCGACTGCGTTGAATTGATGGCTCTGCTCGAAGAGACTGTCCCCGGCAAGACGGGTTGGGAGCTGGAGTCAGAGTCGTGAACCGAGCGGGCATCGACCGGTAGATCGTCATGCCGCCTCATGACGAGCAACGGGATGCTTCGAGAAGATTCGCCGGTCCGGGCGGGGTCCGGGACGTCCAGCGAAGGATCGTGTCGCGCGCGTCTCCCTTGCGAAGGCGGTCTCGACCAACCGACGACACGGGGCTTGACCGGACGGCTGGTAGTCGACAGCAAGCTCCTGCGCCCGGGCGGCGGGTCTTCGGTGCACGGTACTGAGCGAGGCGACTTCGTCCCGAGCCTTCGCCGAGTTTGCCCTCAGGGATATTTTGGAACGTTCTTTCGATCATCAGCTTCAATTTGATCAGTAGCGGATATTGCGGCCCCACCAACGCTTCGCGTACTTCGCAGGACTTCGGCTACGCCAACGCAAGGGCCTGCTCCATCGCATCGTGCTGGAACGCACCGGCAAAGGCATCGATCTCGCCCGCGGACGCTCCCTCTGCCCGAAGAGCCTTGCGCCAGGCCCCGTTCACAATAGCCGCCATCCGAGACGCCATCCGTTCCGCATCCTCTCTTTCGATATCGAAGAACCCGTGGCTCCCGCGGGCAGCTCCGCCCCGGCCATCGTGCCTGCTTGTGTCGACGCTTCCGCGCCTGGTGTCCTTGCGGCGTACCGGCCCTGCCTGGACCGCGGCCGGGTCGCCGCCCGGCGTGAGCATCGAAGGCAGCAGGGTGGCCGGATTGGTGCATGTCGACCTTTCCGCGGAGACGGTCCATGCACGGCTCCGCGCCTTTCAACCTCCCACACTTATATAGGTGATCCTATTCCAGCTTTTTCTCGCCGAGCGCGTCGCGCACCTGCACCGCCCAGTTCAGCCTTTCGAGCCCCTGCCAGACCTTTTTCGCACCCGGCAGCGGCTGCCGTGTTGTGGCATGGGCCCCGACGAGGCGCCCGATGTCGATGACGACGGTCTGGATGTCGGGCGTCTGCCCGGCAGGCCTCCTGCGGACGTCTCGGTGACCCTGCGCCTCCAGCATCGTCTGGAGCAGGTCGATGTCCTCCTCCGGAAAGACCTCGGTCGCCGGGGTCTCGGGGCGCTCCTGCGCGAGGATTGTCAGGTCGGCGACATGGCAGGCCGTTATGGCGTCGAAGGCGATGCACTTGCGCAGGTCGTCGGCATGGTCCAGCCGGCGGTCCTTGATCCGCGTTCCCGTCTTCAGCGTGCGGAACCAGGTCTCGATGGTCCAGCGCCTGCAGTACCAGTCCAGCACGGTTGCGGCGTGCACGGCGGCGGCCTCCCCGTCGGCCGGGCGTTCGGTGGTCAGCAGCAGCCAGTGGAGCGGGTCGTCGCCGTCGGCGGTCCCGGTCTCCGTGGCCGAGACGGCGAGCATGGGCAGCGGCTCCGCGCCACGGTCCCGATGCGGCGGCAGCAGTTCGACCTCCGTCGTGCGGATCTCCAGGCGGGCGACGCGCTCCTTGCGGGCGCGGGGGCCGTCAGCGGCCGGGATCGTCAGTTCCGTCACCGCGACGGGCGACCGGGCGGCGACATGCTCCCACAGGCACTCCTTCTCGCCGCCGGGCGTCCGCACCCGCTGCTTCGCCGAACGGCTGGCGCGCACCAGCAGCGGGATCCCCTCGTCCCCGGCGTGGGCGAGCATGTCCCAGAAGTCGCCCTCACGGTCGCAGACGGAGATCACCCGCGTGCCCGGGCAGGCCTCCGCGAGTTCCCGCGCCCGCTCGAGCCCCAGGAGCCAGCGGCGGCTGTCCGCCTCGGGATCCTCCCGGAAGGCCGCGTCCATCGTGAACAGGCCCAGGGGCCGGCCCTCCGGCGTCACCGCCAGCCCGGCATGGGCCAGGATGCCCTTGCTACCCTTGCCGCCGCCGCCGAGCTCGGCAAGACCCTCCGTGGCCTCCAGGCCCGTGTAGTTCAGCGCCGTCGTGTCCTGCATGGCGAGAACCACCGCCTCCCCCCGGCAGCGGTCGGCGGTCGCTTCGCAGTGCGGCTCGAGAATGTGCTCCATGGAGATCCTCGGGTTCGACAGCAGGCGGTAGGCGGCCTTCTGTTCCGCCTTCTCCGGAAAGATGACCGGCAGGTCCTCGCCCATGCTCTTCAGCCAGGACCGGCCCATCCGGACGATGCGGTCGCGCACCCGCCCGTCGGTGTGGCACGTGCGGCCGTACTCCCTCTGCGCCCAGTCCGCGTCCGCGCCGTCGAAGGCACCCGCCAGCGCGCCGACCGGGCGGCGTTCCACATGGCGCAGCGCCTCCCGCCAGCCGTCCTCCAGGGCGGTCGCCCGCACCGTGCCGGCCCCGCCCCTGCGGCCGCTGGTCCACCCGATGACAGTCCAGCCGGCGCGGTGGTAACAGTATCCGCTGTGTTCCGCGCCGACATGGGTGTAGGCCGCCACCGGACGTACCGAATAGCGGGACTCCCAGTCGTCCGCCACCCTCTGCGTGGCCATGCGCAGGATCTGCGACGCCAGCGCCTGGACCCGCACGCCGGGAAGAAGCAGGAAGCGATGGTTGCAGAGGACGCGCCCGATGTTGGCAGCGCGGGCGTCCGCGGACCATCCGATCCATTCGTCCCGCGCACGAAGCTGCCAGGTCGCCGACCCGAAGCCGATTCCGCCAAGGACGCCGTGACGCTCCGAGCGGATCCAGTAACGCATCTGGCCGCCGGGAGGCCGCACCCATCCCAGCGGATGATGCTCCTCCATCATCGCCTCCCAAAGCCGGCGGTCATCGGCATCGCCCACCGGATCAAGCGAGACGGGACCAAGCTCCTCCAGCCGGCAGGTCAGCCTGGTGTCGGGAACCTCGCCCGACGGGACGGCGGGAGCGGTGGCCGGATCCGGCACGTCGCGTGCCGGCGGAAGCTCAAGCCCCAGACGCTCCGCGAGCGTCGGCAGCGCCTTCGCCGCCGCCGAGAGGCACAGGCCGTCAAGCGGATTGCGCCAGCCGGTGCGCTCGCACAGATCCCGGGCCAGGGCGTGACGGGTGATGTCGCCGGAACGCAAGGCGTCGGCGAACCAGTCAAGCGTCTGCGAATCAAAATGGCGGAGACCAACGTGCATCCCTCACGGAATACACGAAACAGATCACCTATATAAGAGTGGGACGTTGAAAGGCTCCGCGCCCGTCGCGCGCGCGGCCACGGGAAGGGCTTCTGGCACTTAGTATTTGGCATTCTGGCGCTTGGCGTCAGCCAGTTGTTGCATGTTCAGATCTGAGTTCGGACGGTCTCGCTTCGCATCTCGCCACCGCCCGATAGTCCCGCAAGGGAGACACGGGAGGCCTATGCCCGTCCGCGACGGACATGTCCGGCGGAGAGCAAGGTGTGACGAGCCACTATCCCCGCGAACCGGGCGCTTGATCGACGTGAGGAATCGGAGGAAGTGTCGGTAGCGGTGTGCGTCCCTCCCCCCACACATAGTGATCCGGTTGTGCCGGGAAGGCGCTGGCGAAAGGACTGCACGGACTTCATCGGCGGCAGAGTCTCGATGACCTTGCGGAGGGCGCGACGGCAGTGGAAGTCCGGGCAAATCGCGCCCGGTGCGATCCAGGGGAGTATCAGGCCCGTTCGCCAGGGATGCCTGCGCCGTTGCGTCGATTGAAGAGAGGCCGGTCGCAAACAGGCGCAAGTTTGCAAAATTGAAAGTAGTACTTGCAATCGATCTTTTCTCGCGCTGCGGTTCGCGCATGATCGAGCGCGAGATTACGCCTTGTCTGGTCGGGCTGTTTGAGCAGTACCCGTTCGTCACCGTGACCGGGCCATGGCAGTCCGGCAAGACCACTCTGTGCCGCGCCGCCTTCCCGCACCTGGAATATGTCAATCTGGAAGCACCCGACCAGCGGGAATTCGCCGAATCCGATCCAAGGGGATTTCTTGCCCGTTTGGGCGAGGGCGCCATCCTGGATGAGATCCAGCGCGTCCCCGAACTCCTGTCCTACCTGCAGGTAATGGCCGACGAACTGGAACAGAACAGCCTCTTCGTCCTGACAGGTAGCGAGCAGTTCCGGTTCTCCGATGCGATAAGCCGATCGCTCGCCGGGCGCACGGCATTGCTCCGCCTGCTGGCGTTCTCGCTTGTCGAACGCCGACGGACGGGCGCGAGCGATAGCGTCGACGACATCCCGTATTCCGGCTTCTATCCCCGAATTCACGACCGAAAGCTCAAACCCAGGCAAGCGCTCGGCGACTATTTCGAGACCTATGTCGAGCGCGATGTGCGCCGGATCGGCGAGATCCGCAATCTCGCAAACTTCCGCCGGTTTGTCCGTTTGTGCGCCGGGCGCGTCGGGCAACTGGCGAATTCATCATCCCTGGGCGCGGATGCCGGCGTCTCCCACACCACGGCAGGCCATTGGTTGACGGTCCTCGAAGCAAGCTATGTCGTTTTCCGGCTCCCTCCGTTTCACGCCAACATTCGCAAGCGGCTGGTCAAGACGCCCAAGCTCTACTTCTACGATGTCGGGCTGGCGAGCCACCCAATCGGCATCGAACATGCCGGACAGCTGAGCACCCATCCGCTTCGGGGGCCGCTGTTCGAGAACGCGGTCGTGGTGGAGGTTCTCAAGCACCGTTTCAATCGAGGCCGCCGGTCCAATCTGTCCTCTTTCCGAAGCGTTCAGGGTCTCGAATGTGAACTTCTCTATGAGAACGGCAACGACATCAGCGCTATCGAGATTATGTCCGGCGCCACGATCGCCTCCGACTGGTTTGGCGCGCTCAACCGGATAGCGAAGGCGCTGCCGCAGGTCGCGGCCAGGGCCGTCGTCTACGGAGGTTCGGATCTGCAATCCCGGCGGGACGAAGAGGTGGTTCCGTTGGCTGCCCTGGGTGAGATGCTTGAGCGATTCGAGGAACGAGAGAACGTCCGATGGACGTGACCAACCTTGCGGAGCATGTCTTTCCATTACCCGTCGTGGGGGAAGAAGGACGGGCGCTTCCAGGCTCGGTGCAAGGATACGAAAGCAACGGCGCCTATCCGATGCCAAGCGGGCAGGCGAGGAAAGCCGGCACCCGCAAGCGACGTTGCATTCCGAAAGACACGCCGAAAGCGCGTTGGTGATTGGCAAGCACGTCAGAAACGGCGGACGGACGTCAGCCCTGCCGGGTGCCCCCTCCGACACGACCCTGTTGAAGCGGGCGAACGGAGGGGCGTAGCAACCCCGGCGGAGTCCGTGGAGGGAAGGGCGGGGGCCAACGGCAGGAAGGGAATCCGCGCCACGTGCCGGACACCGCGCCAGGTGAGCGTGCCACACCGGGCTCCCCGATCACGCCGATGAGCGAGATGCCGCCGGTGCAGTGAGAGCAGTCGGGCGTTTGAGCAAAGGCAGGAGCAGGTTTCCCCGGCGAGCCCGTCCGGATCTTCGCCGGGGGGTACCGCACAACCAGAGTCCCTACCGCGATGGTGGCCTGCAATCGCCATTCCGACCGCGACCAAGGGCGGCGGATCGGCGACGACATTCCCTACTCGGCAGATGCATCATCCGGCCCGGGGAGTGTCAATCCGGCCCGGAAGCGCTGGCCTCGAGAACCGTCGATGGAGCAACATTTGCTCCGTGCGGTGGGATTTCGGGCTACTCCGGAAGGCGATCCACGATTTCCCCCCATTCTTCCGGAGTGAAGGCGCGGGTGACCTTGGCCGACACGTTTCCCGTGCGGCGGACCGCCATGGCGAACGCGCTGACCGATTCATCATCCGGAGCGGAGACTCTCATGATGAAGTCGAAATGCGCCATGCAATAGTGGAATTCCTCGACCTTCACGCCGAAATGGGCGGCAAAGGCGACGACGCCTTTCGCTCGCTCGGGGGCTTCAGCGACGGTCATCATGCCTTCGCGGGTCACTTCCTCGCTGATGTAGTACGTGTTCATTGTTCCTTTCCCTCATTGCGGACGCCGGGGTCCGGATCCGGCGGGGAACCGGCTTCCGGGTTCGAGTATCCGTCGCAAGGCTGCCGCCGCCCTGGGGAGGGCGATGGCTCCGATCAGCATCAGCCCGATATAGATATTGAGAACGATGCCGGGCACGTTGATCAGCGACAGGCCGAATGTCAGAAGCCCAATCAGGAACACGGCCAGCGTAACGCCAATGATCGTTCCGGTTCCGCCGGCGATGCCGACGCCGCCAAGCACCACCATCGTGATGACCTGGAGCTCCCATCCGGTGGCAATATTCAAGCGGACGCTGCTTAGCCTGCTGGTCAGCAGGATCGCTGCCAGGCCGCACATGAATCCCGTTAGCGCGAACAGGCCGATCCGGTATCGGGCGATTCCGATGCCCGAGTAACGTGCGGCGTCCGGATTGGTTCCAACGGCGAAAATTCGCCTGCCGTAGATCGTGAAATGGAGGAATATGCCGAAAATGGCGACAGCGACGATGAAGAATACGAACTCGACCGGAACCACGCCGCCCAGATAATGCTGTCCGAACCAGGAGAATCCGCTGGGGAACGTGATATAGGCTTCGTCGCCAAGGATCGCGACGGCGATGCCCCGGTAGAGGGATAGGGTTCCGATGGTCACGACGATGGAATGGACGCCAAGCGCGGTGACCACCAGGCCGTTGGCCAGGCCCGCCAGCGTTCCCGCGGCGAGGCCGGTGGCAACCAGCGCCCAAACCGGTGCGCCTGCTTCTCCGGCCGCGCCCATCAGAACGGCGCAAAGGGCCACGATGGACGCGACCGAGACATCGATTTCCCGCGAAATGATCAGCAGGGCCATTGGCAACGCGATCAACGCCTTTTCCGAGAAGCTGAACGTGCTGTCGATCAGGTTGTAGTAGTCCAGAAAATACGGCGACAACTGGCTGTTCAGGAGGATTACCCCGGCCAGCAGCAGCACCAGCACGGCCTCCCAGGAAGCGAGCAGGCGGACAACCTGTCCCTTCATGGCCCGGCGCGCCCTTCAACGGTTCCCCGTTCCAGAATTTGCCGTCCCGGACGGAGCTCCGCCCGAGCGTTGACGGCGACCGCGATGAGGATGACCGCTCCGATGATCGCAAGTTGAACGAATGGACTGATCTTGAGGAACGGCAACGCGGTCTCGAGAACGGATATGAGCAGGGCGCCCAGGACCGCGCCCACCACGGTGCCGCGTCCGCCGGCAATGCTCGCACCGCCGATCACGCATGCGGCGATGATCGCGAATTCCCGGCCCTCCGCAGCCTGGGTGTAGGCAATCGCGAACCGTCCGGCCCACAGGTAGCCGCACAGCCCGGCGACTGCGCCGGAAAGCACGTAGACCAGGAATTCGCTCCTCACCTGGGATACACCAGCGTTTCGGGCAGCATCGGGATTGCCGCCGAGGGCGTAGATGTTGCGTCCGGCAGCGATATGCGAAAGGAAAACGTGGAATCCGATCGCGCAGAGGAGGGCAACCCAGAACACGTTGGGAATGCCGAGGAAATGCGATGCAGGGAAGGACTTGAACGCGTCCGACATTTCGTGCGAAGAGATCCATGCTCCTTCCGAGAGCACGTAGATCAAGCCGCGAATGACGGCCATGGTTCCAAGGGTGGCAATGATCGGTGGCAGGCCCGCGAGCGCGATGGCCACCGCATTGACTGCCCCGAGACCCGCTCCCAGAACCACCGCGAGCAGAATGTAGAAGACTGCCGGCAATTCCGGTGCCTGCTGCGACAGCAGCGCCAGGAACATCCCCGAGAACGCGAGCACGGATGCCTGTGACAAGTCGATGCCTCGGGCCAGGAGAACCGCCAGCTGGCCGACCACAAGAATTGTCAGGAAACCCCAGTTGGAAAGGATATTGGCGATGTTGTTGACCGCCAGATACTCCGGCGCCCGGATGACGACCACGATGACCAGTAGGGCGACAACGGAAAACAGCAGGATGTCGCGACGTTCAATGGAGGCGGTCATTGGTGGGTTCCGGCTGCGGCAGCAACAACCGCCTCGGAGGAAAACGCTTCGCGCTCGAATTGGGCGACCACCCGTCCACGGGCCATCACGACCAGCCGGTCCGCGATTCCAAGCGCTTCCTCGAGTTCCGAAGTCACGAGAATTACTGCCATGCCCTGCTGAACGAGATTGCCGATGGTCCGATGAACCGCAGCCTTCGAGCCGATGTCGATGCCCTTGGTTGGCTCGTCCAGGATTACGATCCGGGGACGAATCGCCAGCCATTTGCCGATCACGACCTTTTGCTGGTTTCCGCCGGAAAGCTCGGCGACTGGCTGGTCCCATCCGCTGGCCTTGATGGCAACTTTCGTGCCGAAGTCATCCACGAGTTCGTCCTCTCGCCGCCCGTCCAGGAAGCCATACCTGGAGACGACGTCGAGCTGCGGCAAGGAAATGTTTCGGGCGACCGAGAATGGCAGGATCGCTCCATGGCGCTGCCGATCCTCGGGAACGTACGCAAGACCGGCCGCGATCGCGTCGTCGGGAAAGCGGATATTGGCCGGGGATCCGGCGATCCGCAGGTCGCCTGCCTGCCGTGCCTTCAACCCGAACAGGGCTTCCATGACTTCCGTGCGTCCGGCTCCGACCAGCCCGTAGAATCCGAGGATTTCTCCCTCCCTCAGATCGAAGGACACGCCATCGAACTCTGTCGGGTGGCAAAAACCGTCAACCTGCAGAACGGTGTCTCCAATTTCTGCCGCGGCCTTGGGGTAGACGTCGTCCAGGGTCCGGCCAACCATGGTTCGGATGAGCTCGGCTTCGGTTGCTTCCGCGATGGTTCCCGATCCGGCGAGCGCGCCGTCCCGGAGCACCGTGTATCGATCGCAGATGCGGAATACTTCGCCCAATTTGTGGGAGATGAAGATGATTGCCTTTCCGCGGGACTTCAGACTCTCGATAATTTCGTAGAGGTGATGAATTTCGGCCTGCGAGAGCGCCGCCGTGGGTTCATCGAAGATGATCAGTTGTGCGTCGGTCGAGAGCGCGCGAGCCAGGGAAACCATGTGCCTCTCGGCAACGCCGAGATGCTTCACGGGCATGTCGAGCGCGATGTCGGCGCCGATCTCCTCGAGGACCCGGAGCGCCTGCCGCCGCATCAGCTTCCTGTCAATCAACCC
The DNA here is from genome assembly GCA_965222665.1 of Rhodobacterales bacterium. Lineage (GTDB taxonomy): Bacteria > Pseudomonadota > Alphaproteobacteria > Rhodobacterales > CAZPXZ01 > CAZPXZ01. Next base: position 1,429,336 of record CBDCUM010000011.1, on the reverse strand, counting down.
CAACGGGCCCATTCTCGGATAGTTCGCTGCAAAGATGTTCTCGGCTGCGGACAACTCGTCGAACATCGACGGTTCCTGCTGGATCGCCGCCACACCCGCCTCCGCGGCATCGCGGGGCCGTGTGAAGGTGACTCTCCGGCCGTTGATCGAAACCTCTCCGCTGTCCGGTACGTGAATACCGGTCAGGATCTTGACGACAGTCGACTTTCCGGCACCGTTCTCGCCAACCAGCCCCATGGCTTCGCCGGATCGGACGTCCATGGCGACGTCCTGAAGCGCTACCACGCCGCCAAATCGTTTCGAGAGTCCGTTGATCCGGAGATGGGGACTGTTCATCGCGGCTCCCGGCACGGCGCTCGGGTCGGGCTGGCGGGACCCGAAGACAAGGCGTCCCGCCAGTCGAGTCGTCTACTGGGAAAGCGCGTTGATCATATCGGCGCCTTCCTGGACATTGCTCGCATCGTACACGAACAATTCACCCATTACCGCAACATTGTTGGCGCCAACGGCGATTTCGCCCATACGGCCGGCGGTGATGACGTCACCGTCTGCGCCGGCGATGTCACCATTCACGAGGTCGTGGGTTGCATGAACGGTGGTGTAGCCCACATCGACCATGTTCCAGATCGCGAAGGCCGGTGTGGCTCCGGAGAGCACGTGATCGACCATTTCGGTCGGAAACCCGAGCCCTGTTACCTGGATCTTGCCGATCAGGCCCTGATCGCGAACCATTTGCGAAGAAGCCGCGATTCCGACGGACGTATAGGCGACGATCGCCTCAAGATTCGGATACTTGTTCACAAGGCCCAGAGCCTCGTTGTATCCCTTGTCGGATCTCTCGTCGCCATACGCGACTTCCACGACATTCAGCCCCATATAGGCCTCGTCCTCCTTGGTCAGGCGGACCATCTCATCGACCCACATGTTCTGTGTCGTCGAGTTGGCCGGGCCGGAAATGATGCCCACATCGCCGCCGCCTTCCGTGAGTTCCAGTGCAATCTTCACCGGCCCGAGTGCAATCAGCTCATTCGTTGCCGAGGCAATATGAAGGCTGCGGGCCGCAAGCTCCGTATCCTGGTCCCAGGTGACCACCGTGATTCCACGCTGGGCCGCCCGCGTCAGCGACGGCGTAAGCGCAGTCGCGTCGTTGGCCGACAGCATGATGGCGTCCACGCGCTGAGCGATCAGGGAGTTGATCAGGTTGACCTGACCCTCGGCCGTGTTTTCGGTCGGCCCCGTGTAGATCAATTCGATGCCGAGTTCCTCGGCTGCCTCCTCGGCGCCGATCCGGGCCAGTTCGAACGCGGTATTGCCCAGCACCCGCACCAGCATGGCGTATCGCGGCTTGTCTTGGGCTGCTGCATCGCCGGCAAGTCCGCCGATCAGCGTCATGGCTGCCACGGCGCCTGTGCAGGCGGCCAGCCTCGTCAACTTCGCAAGCATTTCTTCCTCCATTCCAATCGAGACGCCGGGCGATCCGGTGCCTCCGTTCAGGGACCTTTACAATTGTCGGAAAAAATGTCAACAATTCAAGAGGGTACGATACGCGCCCGGCGATGCCAATGGAGGGAACCGATGCCGATCGAAGTTCGGCGCGTCGTTACGGCCAATGACGGGAAGGGCCGCTCCTACTTTCTGTTCGATGGACCCGCGCAGACTGTGGTGGGGCAGGTTGGCAGGGGCCTGACATTCCACGAATTGTGGGAGACGGACGGTCCAGTTGCCTCCAATGAAGGCACCGAGGACGCCGGTGCCCGCCCGGTCCGCCATCATCCGCCGGTCGGCGGAACGCGGTTCCGGATCGTCGAGTTGCTTCCGCAGGAGGAGCAGTCATCGGAAGCGGTGAGTCGGGATTTCCAGAGCATCGATGCGGCCGAAGTCCAGGTGGAGGGATCGGAGGATCCAACCATGCACCGCAACGAGTCCGTGGACTACAACATCATCCTTTCCGGCGAGGTCGTGGCGGTTACCGACCGGGACGAAACCTTGCTCAGGGCGGGAGATGTCCTGATCCAGCGAGGCACGGCCCACACATGGCACAACCGCGGAAAGGATCCTTGCGTGTTTGCTTCCGTGATGGTCAGTGCCGCGCCGCTCGCCAAATTCAAGGACGGCGGGAAGTCCTGAACGTGGCCGGTGATGCCCGCGTGGGGCCCGCGGCCCTTGAGCGATTCCTCAAGGAGCTGTTCCGGAAGCTGGGAATGACTCCGGAAAACTCCGCGTGCTGCGCAGCGGATCTCGTCTTGACCAATCTGTGGGGAATCGACGGCCACGGAGTCCTGCGCCTGCCGGTATACGCGGACCGGTTGTCGGGCAAGGTCGTGACCGCGAACCCGCAAGTCCGGACCATTGCCCGTCGGGAAGCGTTCGAAGTCATGGATGGTGATTCCGGAATGGGTTTCCTGGTCGGCCACCATGCGATGGGACGCGCGATGGAGCTCGCGGGGAGGTACGGAATCGGCGCCGTCGCTGCCCGGAATTCGAACCATTTCGGGGCTGCTGCGCTCTATGCGAAGCAGGCGACCGATGCCGGTCTGCTCGGGCTCGCGATGACCAACGTGAAGCCGAACCTCGTAGTTTCCGGTGGTTCGGAGGCGATTACCGGCAACAATCCCCTGGCATTCGGGGCCCCGACGAGGCTCGGGTTCCCGTTTCTGCTGGACATATCCATGTCATCCGTCGCGGGGGGGAAGCTGTTGCTGGCCATCGAGAAGGGAGAGAGAATCCCTCTTGGCTGGGCGACCGATCGCAAGGGCCGTCCAACCGAGGATCCATCCGTCGGCTTCAATGGCTTCCTGCTTCCGTTGGGCGGCCACAAGGGGTTTGGCCTCTCGCTGATGATCGATGTGCTCTGCGGAGTTCTTTCCGGCGGCGCGTTTCAGCACCAGCTCAAGAGCATGTACGCGGCACCTGGCGAACCATCCGGGACCTGCCACCTGATGATCGCGATCGACCCGTCGGTCTATCTGGATCGGGAGGCTTTCCTGGATCGGATGGATGCGTTCTACGAGACGATCAAGGTCTCGCCGACATGGGATCACGAAGCGAGAATGCTGATCCCGGGAGAACTGGAATACGAGACATTGACCAGGCGCCAGACTGAAGGCATCCCTGTGCCTTCCAGCCTCATGGCGAAGTTCGCCGAACTGGCCGATCGTTTCGATTGCCCCAGGCTGGAATCGCTGCCGCCAGAATAGTCTGCCTCCGGCGGGACTTGACGCAGATGCAACCGGTTTTCGTGTGGCCCGGACACGTTGCCATCCCGCTTTCCCCCGGCCGCGGAACCTCCGATCCGCTCGGCTCGCTCCGGCATTGGCCTTCCTGCATCAACCGGTCCAGATAGAATTGCCACGGCAGCCTATCTCCGAAATCCACGGGTTCGGCTCCTCAGCCCGATTGCGCCTGTGAGGCGGAATCACTGCGCCATTGGTTGCTGCGCCGCGCCTCCCGGCACGCGAACTCCGTCAGGTTGATCCGCGCAAGCGCCGATCCGTCGTAGTAGGAGGGAGTTGCAAAGGTTTAGCGCGGTTGAAGCGAGCCTGAACCGTACGGTTCTGCTCCTTGGAGCTGCCTTCCGCACTGCACAATCCCCAGGTCCGCTGCTCCTGCCAAGAGGTAGGGGCGAACGCAGGAGCAAATTACATCGCCCAGTCGTGCGATTTTGCGCGAGCGGCCCGGCGCTTCGCCGGGACCTAGCACTATCGGGCCTACAACCAAGCCAATTTCCGTATCGATGGCTGTCACATCGATGTACGTGAATACCGTGTCCGGGACCCTCTGCCCTCGATCGCTTGTGACCTCTCACACTCGGGTCCACCGCCAATTCTCTGTAACCTCAAGAGGCGACTCCTCCAAAGGGGAAGGATCTTCTGCTTCCGGATCTCGCCCCATTAACCGGTCGCGCTTTGTCAGCAGCAATGTGCTTCAGCAGCCCCGACGCCGGTTCATCCGCCGGGTGCTGTTCCACAGGGTCGCGGCGTACGGCAGGGTCCAGCACGAAGCGGCGCAGGCTGCTGACGGAGTCCGGCGCGTCAGCCACCCGGTCATGGAGGGCAAGGAAGCGTTCGGCGTTCATTCCTCCGGCGGTTTCAACTCGGCAAGCAGTGACTGCACGATCCGGCGCAGTTGCGGTCGGTGGTTCTCGGCATAATCCCAGACGCGTTCGGGCATTACGCTTGCATAGCCATGGATCAACAAATTACGGAAGTCGACGATCCGGCGCAGTCGCAGAATCCGTTCGGCGAGTTCCGGGTGGAGGTTCTGCAGGCGGTTCAGCGCCTCGCCGATGATCTCGAATTTGCGTTCGACCGCGGCTTGCGTAAGCGCGTCGTCAGCGTAGGCGCTGCCGTCCATACTCTTGGTGAAGTGCGCGATATCCGCGCCCGCCCGGTCGATATCCTCCAGCAGGACGCGAGGGTCAGGACGCATAGACAAGCTCGCGCGACTGGTCGATGGCTGCTCGCAAATACGGGTTGTGGACCGTGCCGGATTCGACAAGATCGACGGGGCGGCCCAAGGTGTGGCGCAGAGCCTCGGCGAGGTCGAAATACTGGTCGAACGGTGCCAGGCCGCTATGGGGATCGAATTCCACAAGGAAGTCGACATCGCTGGATTGCGGATCGAAGTCCGTACCACGTGCCGCCGAGCCGAAGACTTCGAGCCGCGCTACGCCGTAGCGCCTGCAGAGTCCGGCCAATTCTTCCCTCTTGTCAGCGATGTCTGCGTGCACGCCCCACTCTCCCATTCCGGCGGCAAACGATGCCCTTCCTCGACGTCGTTGTAACAGCACCGCCGCCAGGATCCCTTTCAGCCGTTCTCCCACCGATGTCCCGTCCGCTGATGTTCGGCATTCTGGCGCTGACGGTCAGCCAGTACTTGCGCCTGGCGCTCTGAAATCATCGGGCTCAACCCCATTTCCGGAAGAATTCGCTTCCCACCCCAGGAAGTCACGGACGGCCTGTGCCAGTTTCGCAGGGCAGGCGCAAGAGACGCTGTGCGTTCCCGCCAGAAAGACAGGACTCAAACGGACAAGTGTGGCCACGTGTAATCAGAACACGGCTTCTGCCTCGCAACCTACTAGTGCTTGCCCAAAAACCGATAAGAGTTATACTGATCAATGAGTTAGGTTCTAGATCCGATGGCGAAGTTTGCGCTGTTGCCACGAGATCGTCCGTTGGGCGGAGTTTGAGCCTGGTATAGTCTGGACTGACCTTTTGTCATCAATTCGCTTGTTTTGGCAATGAGTTAAAGTGCCGGTATCGGAGGCCGGGCGCTTTCGATGTTGCTCTTGCAGCGAAGTCCTTGTGCCCGCGGCGCGTTCAAAATTCCGGAATCTTCGCAAAGGAGTTCGGTATGAAGAAGCTGCGCCGCTTTGATCCGGGACAGGAGGGGATGAGGGTCGGGGTGCGCCAGGCTAACTCTGGCGTGGACAGCCGGTGCAAGTCCGGCGGAAAGGAAGGTGTAACGAGCCACTTTTGCCGCGAGCCGTGCGTCGGTTCCCGCGAGGGGATGGGCGAAGCGTCGGTAGCGGTGCGCGTGGGCAGGGCTAATGAGCGACGAAATTCATGACTTTCGGAGTGCCGAGACCGTCCCGACAGTCGAAGGCAACACTAAGCCGTCCGTATTCGTGAGGGCGGTCAGGCTCCGCGGCGTCCAAGAACCCATGCACGCGCGTACGTCCACCCAGGGGACCTGGGAAGCCTCCAACATACCCAGGACGCAGAGCCCGGGTCGCGAGGGGAAGAACGAATGTTCGTAGCCCGCGATGTACGTGTTGGAGGACTCAGACTCGGTCATAGTACTGCTGAAGCGGGCGAACAATGGGGTGTAGCAACCTCGGCGGAGTCCGTGGAGGGAAGGACCGGGGCCAACGGAAGGAAGGGGATCCGCAACACGTACTGGACACTGCGCCAGGTGAGCGTGTCACACGAGGCCCCCCGACCACGCCGGTGAGCGAGGCGCCGCTTGTGCGGTGAGAGTTCATTCGGACGTCTGACCGAAGGCAGGAGCCGGATGCCCTAGCGGGCCCGTCCGGATCTGTGCGGGGGGCGCTGGGAAACCAGCGTCCCTACCGCGATGATGTGTGGATTGACGCGAGGTCTCGAGACGACATTCCCAAGCTTCTGGGCGGCCTGCGGGACGTATACTTGAATGTCGAACTGCGGGAAGCGGTATTCCGGCTCCTGGAGGAGCGGATCGGGGGGGATGGCAATCGGGATGCTGTCGGTCCGGGGGTGTCCCTGTGGACGATTTTCGTGCTTGGGATGCTGAAGCGGAGACTTGGCTGCGACTTCGACCGGCTTCGGGAACACGCCGACACGCACCTGGTGCTGCGCCAACTGCTCGGGCACGGCGAGTATGACCCGGTGGAGTATTCCTACGACACGGTGCTGCGGGATATTTCGTTACTGGACGAGGACACGCTGCGAGCGATCAGGGACCTGGCGGGACGGTCCGGAATCCGGTTGTTCCGGGGTTGAACGGGGCATTTCCGGGGTTGCGCAGGCAGCATTTATCATTATACTGTACAAATAGTTAGATCGTATCCCGGGAAGCGGGACGCGGTGTGCTTCCGGGCAGTGGTCCGGAGTGGCGCGCTGCGGATTCCGGGATCTTTGCGTGGGAGTTTGCGATGCGGAAGCTGGGGCGTTTTGAGCCGATGCTCGGCCGGGCGGAGATTGGGGGGATCCAGATTGACGTGAAGTCGCGGGACGACATCCCGGCGATCCTGCTTGGCCTGCAGGGCCTGTATTTGAATGAGGCGGTGCGGGAGGCGGTTTTCGAGCTTCTGCTGGACCGGTTCGGGGAAGACCGCGATCTGACGGTCGGCCGTCCGGGGATGGAACTGTGGACGGTTCTCGTACTCGCGGTGCTGAAGCAAGGCCTTGGCTGCGACTTCGACCGGCTTCATGAACACGCCAACACGCACGTGGTGCTTCGCCAGCTGCTCGGGGACAGCGATTTGGACCCGGTGACGTATTCCTATGACCAGGTGATGCGGAATGTCTCGCTGCTGGACGAGGACACGCTGCGAGACATCAACGAACTGGTGGTGCGGCACGGTCACGACCTTTGCGGCCACGACGCTGGCGAGCAGTTGGCGGGCCGGTGCGACACCTTTGTCGTCGAGACGGATGTCCACTATCCCACCGACCGCAACCTGCTCTGGGACGCAGCCCGGGTGATGATACGGATCGCGGCCGAGCTGGCGGACGAATGGAACCTGACGGGCTGGCGCCAAGTCAAGCATCTTACGGTGACACTCCGGCGGCTGTATCAGCGGGTGGCGAGCACCCGGCGCTCGGAGGCCTGGCGGGAGGACGTCGACGCGTTCCTGGCCAAGTGCGAGGAACTTCTGGCGAAGGCGGAGGCCACGCGGGCCAGCCTGCTGGAGCGGGGCGCCCGGCCGGAGGAGCTCAAGGAACTCGACCGGTACATCGCGCATACGAAGCGCCAGATCGACCAGACGGACCGGAGGATCCTGCAGAGGGAGGAGATCCCCCAGAAGGAGAAGGTCTTTTCGGTCTTCGAGGAACATACGCGGTGGAACAGCAAGGGGAAGGCGGGCGTCCCCGTGGAACTGGGCGTTCCCGTCGCGATCGTCGAGGACCACCTCCTCGAGCACCGGATCCTGTGGGAGGGGAGCGACACCGATGCCGCGGTTCCCGTCATCGTGGCCACGCGGGAGCGCTTCCCGGAACTCGTCGCCTGCAGTTTCGACCGCGGCTTTCACAGCCCGCAAAACCAGGCCGCCCTCGGCGACACGCTGGAACTCAACGCCATGCCCGCCAAGGGCCGCCTGCCCGCCAGCCGCCGCGAACACGAGGCGCAGCCGGACTTCGCACTGGCGCGCCAGCAGCATCCCGCCGTCGAGTCGGCAATCAACAATCTCGAGCAGCGCGGCCTGGACCGGGTGCGCACCCATGGCAAGGCTGGCTTCGCCCGCACGGTCGCCTTGTCCATCCTCGCTGCAAATGTGCTCCGTGTCGGTTTCTTGATCCGCGCACGGGAACGCGCACGACTCAAGTTCCTGCAACGAAAAGCTGCCTGACGTCGCCGGGAAACCGCGCCAGCGCAGCCCGGACCGGGCTGCCGGCGGCTCTCCATGCCCGATACTTCCAGAAATCACCAATATGGGCGCCAAAATCCCCGCCCGCCCGCCGTTTACCCCCAAATGTCGCTGACCAGGTCCACTTGACCCTGAATCCACCTGTCAGGTCGGGGTCAAACTTGACGGCAGAAGCCGGCTCAAACTCCAAAAAGGGGGTTTTTCGGCAGACACTACTAGCCCGAGTCTACCGGTGCGCCGTGGAAAGGCGCGTCTTCCTTGTGGGTGCGAAACCCACGCAACAGTTTTCGTTTCGGTTGGTAGCAACCGGGGCGGTGCATGGAGGTAACGACATGTACTGAAGCACTCCGGTGTCAAAGGGCTGCGTTGAGCAGCTCAGCGAGCAGGCAGGCTGGAACTTGAGTGAACGCTGCGCAGGCCTCGAAACGGTCAATGCGGGAGCCGACCCTCCCGGTAATAGGGGAAGGCCGATGGCGGCACGGGAAGGTAAGCGAACGATGCACCGTGCTGTTCCCGCCGGGGTATTGGCGCCGGCATGCCTGCAAGATGGAAGACGTAGCAACACGGGAATCCCCGTCGGTGATGTGCACGCATCAACCAGGCCTCCGCGAGGAGCAGACTGGGCCGGCGGGGTTGCGGAGGGGTTTGTAGTACTGGAGACGCCGGGTAACGCCGGTCGAGGAAAGGGACCCCAGGTGGAGAGGGATGTTGAAAGGCGACGGGCACCGGGAGTGGCTTTGCCTATGACCCCGGCTAGTGTCGATGAGTCTGGACGCATCACATGCTGAAGTGAAGGGCGGTTTCCGGACGGCGGGTGTCTGTCGTCCGGAACCGGTCCATCGAGGCGTCAACAGGCTCGATGGCCGGCGAGGCCGCCGCGGTAGCGAGGCCGGGAGCCGTGCAGCTCTCTGCGGTCGCCCCTTGAGCGGCCACACGCCCCGCTACCGTCGGCCCTACGCTGCCTGTGTGCGAGGTGCATGATCCCAGTGGAGAGCCCGGTGCGGGAAAACTGCACGCCGGGTTCGGTGAGCGGGGGACTGGAAACGCGGCCATGGGAGCCGGATTGAGGCCCGGAGCGAAAGCGACGGCACGACCACCGGACCCTAACGCTGGCGCGCCAGCCCCCGACTCTACAGTTCAGACCGGATTGAAGGCGTAGCACTCGGTAGGGATCGGCGGTTTGTTGTCGTATCGTTTTGCAATGAATGAGATTTTTTTCGAGCGTCCGAAGGGCTGCCGTGCCTGCTCGCCTAGCATCCGTCGCAGAGGGACAACACGCCCAGAATCAACGGGTTACGAAACAGGCGATCACAGTGGAAAATGCCGTTCCGGCGCCATACCGGCCCGAACTCGGTAAACTCGGGCTAGAGAAGGGAAGACTAGCACAAGAATGCAGCAGGTCATGCAGATAGGGAAGCGTCCGGGGGAGTACCCATGTCGGCCTCAAGGCTGTCAGCAATCCTCGCGGCGGCGGCCTTCATCGAGTCGCGCGCAAGGCGAGCGTAGCGGGCGGTCCTCCGGATCTGTCGGTGGCCGAGGAGCTTCCCGATCATCGGCAGGCTTTCACCGAGCGCGAGAGCCCGCGAGGCAAAGGAGTGGCGAGGGTCGCCGAAAGCATGGACAGAGATCTTCATATGCCTGGGCACGACGCGCGCGGTGAAGGAGAGTTGTCCGCAGAAACAGCCGAGCCGGGTTAGGGCTCGGCAACTGGCCCGCGCGCGTGATGATGGGGACAGTCATGGCCTACGATGTCGCAGCTCACCTCGGCGCAGTGGAACGCTCCGTGTCGTCGCTGGAACGCGATGGACAAGCGGTTCGCGCGGTCACTCTTTCTCGCAGCTTCGCGACGACGGTCGAGGACTTGTGGGACGCTGTGACGAACGTCCAGCGTATCCCGCGCTGGTTTCTCCCGATCAAGGGCAAGCTTGAACCTGGCGGCCGCTATCAGTTGGAAGGCAACGCAGGCGGTACGATCGCGGCGTGCAATCGACCATCCAGTCTCTCGCTCACATGGGAATTCGGCGGGGACGTCAGTTGGGTGGAGGTGCGTCTCTCGGACGATGGGGCCGGTTGCGCACAGCTCACCCTCACGCACACCGCTCACCTTTCGGAACACTGGGACAAGTACGGGCCGGGCGCAGTCGGCGTCGGCTGGGAGATGGGTTTCATGGGGCTCGCAATCCATCTCGGGCAACCGATCGCGCCGAAGCCCGACGAAGCCGCCTTCGCCTCGTCACAGGACGGCAAGGCGTTCATCACAGGCAGCAGTGAGGGGTGGAGACGAGCCGCGGTCGCGGTCGGAACGAACCCCGATGTCGCGCGTGCCGCGGCAAGACGCACGACCGCCTTCTACACAGGTGAACCTGCCGAACCTGCCTGATGCGCGCGTTCGCCGTGCCGGTTGACGGCCGGGGTCGAAGTGACGCGCGACTGCGGCGAGCAGAGCATGGTCTCCACCTACTCGGGTTCCGCCCTCCGGCGGTTGCGGGCCTCCCGACGCCTCCTGTGGGTCATCGACCTCAAGCAGCGGATGAACCGTCGGGCCCTCGGTTCTCCCGACAGTCGGTAAGGGTTCGGCACTGCCGTGGCGGGGCGGATGCATGGAGGCGGCGAACGGCCAACCGTTTGGCTCGACGCTCGTGCCGCACCCGCTGGTCAGAAGGCTTCACGGCAGGACCGAATCGTTGCGATGGTCGAATCGGATGGCTTGGACATCGCTGGTCAAGGAGTGCCTTGAATCGCTCATGAGTTGAATGAATCCGCATTCGCTTTGATGACGGATTTGAAATGACGGCTGAAGGAAGCGTTGGATAAAGCACAAATATTCGTACTGATCAGATAGTTGGATATAGATCCGCACCGGTTGGTGGGTGTGACTTCGTTCGTCAATCAGAAAGACCTGAAACACGAACGAAAACTTGCCCACGGTCGTTCGATTGCCTCGTGCCCGAAGCTACGCCGCTCGCAAACAAGGATCCTGCCTCCTCTAACCCACAGTCTTGCAAGTTCGCCTGTGGCCAATTTCCAGTCGATCAGGGGAGTCGCCGGAGGCTCTCCTCGATCCGGATTGCTTCGTTCCATTTGGCCATCCGCTCAGAGCGGGCAAAGGAGCCGACCTTGAGGCCCGATGCGCCCCAGCCAACGGCCAGGTGCACGATGGTGACATCCTCGCTTTCTCCCGAACGCGCCGAGACGATGCCGCCAAATCCGGCGCTTCGGGCTGCGTCCCATGCGGCCTTTGCCTCGCTCAGCGTTCCACGCTGATTCGGCTTGATGAGAAGCGTGTTGGCCGCTCCCAACCGTGCCGCCTTCGCCACGCGTTCGGCGGAGGTCACCAGCAGATCGTCGCCGACGACCTGGACCGAATTCCCGTAGGCGGCCGTGAACGAAGCAAATCCCTGCCAATCGTCCTCGCCGAGGGGATCCTCGACCGAGACGATGGGATAGCGTTCAATCCAGCCGCCGATAAGGCTCGCCATGCCTTCGCTGTCCAGCACACGGTCTTCCAGCGCCAGGCGGTAGCGCCCGCCGCTGCCGAACTCGCTGGCGGCGACATCGAGCGCAATCGCAACCTGCTCGCCGGCGCGGAATCCTGCTTTCTCGATGGCCAGGGCCAACGTGTCCAGCACGGCCTCGGTGCTGTCGAAGTCGGGCCAGAATCCGCCTTCGTCCGCCACCCCCCTGAGACGACCCTCCTCGGCCATCAGGAGGCCTGCGGAGCGATACACTTCCGCGATCCAGTCGCAGGCCTGCGCGAAGCTGGCTGCTGCGGGCGCCGTAACCATGAAGTCCTGGATATCGACCCGCCTGCCGGCATGGGCGCCGCCGCCGAATATCTGGATTTCCGGTGCCGGCAGCCGGACCGGTTCGCCCCGGGAGAGCCATCGCCAGAGCGGCATGCCCGCCGCCGCTGCCGCCGCCCATACCGCCGCCATCGACACTGCGACGCAGGCATTGGCCCCGAGGCGGGACTTGTCCTCCGTGCCATCGAGCATGACCAGACGCCGGTCGAGAGCTTCCTGGTCCTCGACGCTCGCGCCCCTGAGCGCATCCGCAATCTCTCCCTCGACGGCGGCCACCGCCTGAAGAACGTCGAGCCCGCCGAACGCGGTCCCTCCGTCGCGCCTGTCAAGCGCTTCCCCGGAACCCGTAGACGCCCCGGCCGGGGCGATCGCCCGTCCGGCCGCGCCGCCCGCCAGCTGCACTTCCGCCTCGACCGTCGGCCGGCCACGGGAGTCCCAAACCCTCCGGCCGCGCACCGTCTGGATTTCAAACGTCCTCACCGGTCTTGCCTATCCGCCCACGCCTCCGCGACATCCTCCAGCCGGGCCGGCGGATCCCGCAGCAGCCGGCGGGCGAACGCCCGTGGTGCCGCCTTCTCGCTCTCGCGGGTCAGGTACTCGACGGGCGACTTTCCGTCGAGTCGGGCCAGGAGCAGCCCTGGCAGGAGCTGCGCGGCGCGCTCATCGAGCGCCACGTCCGGACCGTAGCCCTCGACAAGCGCTGCATAGCAGGCAAGAAAGGCTGCCCCACTCCCGGGCTTCCAGACGCTCTTCAGAAGCATGTGGTTGAGGCAGAACGCGATGTCGAATGCCGGGTCGCCGTACCAGGCGCACTCCGCGTCGAGAAATACCGGTCCGTCCGGGCCAACCAGAATATTCTTCGGACTGACATCGCCATGCACAAGCGTCTCTCGCCGGGCGGCAGTCGTCTGGGCGAGGCCCGTAAGCGCTGGAGCGAGATCCGGGTGTCGTTCGGCCGTTGCGAGCAGATACGGCTCCATGCGGATCGCATGAAAGATCTCGTCCGTGGCGAAGGCGGCAGCGGTGGTGGAGTCGCCGGAATGGGCACGGTGGATCGCCGCCAGACGCCGGCCAACTTCCTGTGCGAAGGCGGGGTCGGCGCGACCGGCGGCGAGCTCAGCCTTCCAGACCGGATGCGTTTCCGGCTCAAGCCAGGCCATGGCCAGAGCGCCCGTTTCCTCGTCCTGCCCCAGAAGTCGCGGCGCGGTGCCGGGTAGAACTGCATGGGCGGCCTTGAGCCAGCCCGCCTCATAGCGATTGCGTTCCGTGGGCGCATGCCATTCGGCTGCGACCTTGAGCTTGGGCAGTGCCCGCTTGACGCAGACAGGGCCGGCCGCGGTTTCAACCTTGTATATGTCGGACGAGACTCCGCCCGACAGCGGCTCAAAGCGGGGCCGTTCATCGGGTCCGAGAAGCCCCATGCGCGCCAGTGCAGCAGCAAGCACGTCACTGCCTCCGGTTCCGGCTCCGTGCATATCGATGTCAGGAAGCAGGCTGTGGCGACAGCATGAGCGCCGGCCATGAAATGCCATGCTCTGCCCTGGTTCGCGGAGCGGTTGCGTGCCGTTCAGGAACGGCGGGACACGAAAGCGTCGGGATCGGGCTCTGTCGACCGGGCGACGCGCTCGCTCGCGGGCGGTACGCGCTCTCTGCGCGGACCTCGGTGGACCGGGGGCCAGACCGCGCGCCCGCATGGGTCCTGTTGACGGCAATGCCGGGCGCCCCGCTCTCCGGATCCTTTGGCAGGGTCCGGTTGCGCCACGATCTCTCTTCCGCGTCGGCAACAAGGTGGAACAGGCCCTGGCAACACGCCAGTCCGGAGCAGGCTGAACTGGCTGGAACGATGCGGTCCACGGGGTGCAGCCTCCTCTCGATCTTCGGAGTCTATCACTGTCGTCCTGTCCGCATGAACGATGTCTTCCTGCCCCCGGGGGTGAGCAGCGAGACTAGCTGCTGTGCTAGCAGGTGAAAGTCCTGCCGAGGCAATTCTCAGTTTGGCCTCGTAGTTATATCCGGCAGGCTATCGGGGCGATCCGACGGCCTGAAAGCCCGGAAGTAAAAGCCCTGGAGGGCCGGGAATGACGCAGAGCCTCCCAGGTCCGGTCAGCTCAGGGGGCAAGCAACCAGGAGGGCCGCAGCGAAAGCGAACGGATTAGGCGGCGAAATACAGGTCCGCATGAAGCTGATTCAAGCGGGTAGTTGGAGATGCCAAGGGCACGCCCCCATCTCGATGGCCAGTGCCGATACGGAAGAACTGAGGAGCACGTATCGGGTCTCCCGACGCAGTACTGAAGGTGGCAATCCTGGAAAGTACAGCAGTGAAAGTCCGGAAGGTGAGGAGGACAGACAGGATGACCCTTGAATGTCAAGGACCGGTCCTATAACCGGCAGTGCCGGGAAATGGACCGGAGTCCTCCTGACTGGCGGATGAGGCCGACAAGCGTTGACGGGCGGGACAACATAACCCGTCCCGAGCGAGGGCCTCTGGGCTCAGGTGGCGTTGCCGCAACCGAGGTACCGCACGCTGTGGCGGTATCGAACTCGGGCCGCGGTCTCGCCGAAGGACGGAGTAAACGTGGAGTCGGTGGGCGCATGGCAGGGTTGGCCTTAACCCCTGGCGGCACCACGGAAGGCTCCGTACCGAACTTTGCGGTGCCTGACGCTTGAAGCCGTACCGTGGGAAAACCCGATGTAGTGCGCCAGGCTAACTGGCAATGGATATTCGGTGAGAGTCCGATCGAGTGAAAGGAGTAACCCCCCACTCTCGCCCCGAGCCGTGGGTTCAACATCGCGAGGTGTTGGGCTAAGCGTCGGTAGGGGAGCGCATGGGCACGGATGATTGAGCCCCGTAAGGTTTATCGTTTGGAGAGCCGAGGTTGTTACGTGTGCCGAAGGCTGCATCTGCCGTTCCGTTTCTGGGTGAGGGACGAGCAGGTCTCCACGGGGTCGAAGAACCGACGCACGTGCGGACGTCCATTGCTGGGACCTGGGAGATCTGTGGCCCGCCTTGGCTGTCGTGCCGGGGCCGCGAAGGAAAGGAGTAATCTGGACTGATGATGATGACCGGACCGCAGAAGTCGGATGGCGTAATAGTACCGGTGAAGGTGCCGAACAAATCTGCGTCAGCAGAAGCGGAGGCACTGGAGGGAAGGACGCCAACCAAGGGGAAGACGGGAAGCCAAAGCACGCACCGGACTCAGGGCCGGGCAAGCGTGTCACAAGCGGCTGACCGGATACGGCAGGCAGCCAAGAGGAAACCTGAGGAACGTCTTACGGCGCTGCTGCACCATGTGTCGGTGGAGGCCCTGAAAGGGGCCTACCATGCCCTGAACCCGCGAGCCGCGGCCGGGGTAGACCGGATGACATGGGACGCGTACGGCGAGGGACTGGAAGAGCGGCTGCTCGACCTCCACGACCGTGTGCAAAGCGGTGCCTATCGAGCGCTTCCGGTTCGGCGGGTGGAAATCCCGAAGCCGGACGGCGGACAACGGCCCCTCGGTGTCCCGGCCTTTGAAGACAAGGTGGCGCAACGAGCGATCCTGATGCTGCTGGAACCGATCTATGAGGCAGACTTTCTGTCCTGCTCATACGGCTTCCGGCCCGGAAGGTCTGCCCATGCTGCCCTCGACGCGATTGACGTCGGGATCATGAAGCAGCGCCAGCACTGGGTGCTTGAGGCCGATATATCGAAGTATTTCGATGACAGTTCATAATGCCCCCTGGTTCATTTCAGTGCTTCGAAGAGGTTCGGCAAGTCGTCCAACAGTTTGATACGTAGCGCTTTTTTCCTCCCGGCGCGGATATGGATCGCGTGCAGGCTTCCGTTCTTTACACGCTGCAACACGGTTTGGCGAGTCACGCCCATGCGTTTGACTGCCTCGCGCATCGGCACGTAGCCGGGCGGTGCCTTTTCCATCAGCTGTAGTTTCGAGTTTTCGGTGAGCCGGATTCGCCAAGGCGCGCCAGGCGTTGTCTGCTCGCCATCGAGGTAGCCGTCATTCAACCAGCGGTGGACGGTGGAAGTAGCAATCTCAATCAGTTCGGCGGCTCGCTTGATCGTGACCAGTTCGCCGTTGGCGGGCTTGGTTGCGGGATCGAAGCGCGGGATGTTCCAGTGCTGGCGCAGGCTTTTGACACGGATCTTGTTGAACGGATGGCCGTAGGCCGTAACCTTGCCCTGACGGTTGAGGATTCCGGCGATGACATCGTCGGGGTGGAATTGAGCGAGGCGGCGAAGCAGATTGACGGTGTCTTCGCTGGTCCGGATGGTGGCCTGCTTGCGGGGCCGGTCGAGCTGGATGCTGGTGAGCGCTCCGCCACGCCAACGCAGGGTGAGATCGATCCGGTGCTCACCGCGGGGGGCAGCCACGATCACTTCCTCCAGCGCGGTGCGCAACAATTCCTTCCTGTCTCGCGGCGTGATCTGCGGAGCGTCCCAGACGCGCTCCAGATCCCGTGCCAAGGCACGGATTTGCTTTCGTTCGGCCGCGACAAGCGGTTTGGGGCGGTCCTCCCGGCGGCGCTCCAGTTCGCGCTGCGCCGCCGCCAACGCTTGCAGGCTGCGTTCCCACGCCGCTTCCAGGTTTCGGACCACGAGTCGGTTCTCTGGCTCCACAGCCCGATATCGGCGCTCAGCGGCGTCTGCGTCCTGCCTTGCTCGCTCGACGGCCAGCAGCCAATGTTGCAGGGATCTCTCGAACCGGGATTCCACCTGGTCTGCAGCGCGGAGTGCGGCCTCGAGGCCCGCGGGCTGGATTGCCTCGAGCAAGGCTCCGCAGACGGCCCGATCGATCTGTACCGCGCCAATGTGCAGGCAATATGCGCGGCGTTCTGTCGTCAGCGTCTTGCCAGAGCAATGATAGCCGGGCGACGAGGTGCGCCCGGTATAGTGCGTGCGCAGTGGTCGCCCGCACTGTCCGCAGGTGGCAATGCCTTGCAGCAAGGCTCTTCCTTCGCGCACCGCGCCTCCACTGCCATGGCGCTGTGGTCGGTTGTTGCGACCGAGCCGCTCCAGAATCGCCTCGTGGGTCTGCCAGTCGATGTATCCCGGATGATGATCCCGGATCAGCACCATCCATTCCTCGCGGGGCAACTTGCGGCTACGCATCCGCAGGGAGCCGTTCTCGTCCACGAAGCGTTCCCGTCGCGTCTTGCCGTAGACGTAGGCTCCCGCGTAGACCGGGTTGGTCAGGATGTGGTGGATCTTCACATAGGTGGGCGGCAGCCATTCCAACGTTCTTCCCGGCTGACTGCGGGTTGGAAACGTCCGTCTTTCGTCGATAAACGAGCGCCATACTCGTCGCGCTGACCCGAACTCGGCAAAGCGTTCGAAAACGCAACGCACTGCGCCTTGAATCGCTTCGTCGGGATCGATCAGAATGTCAGCGTCAGCCACTCCGCGCACGTAGCCGATCGGCTGTCCCCGGTAGAGGTCGCCGCGCAACGCCTTGTTGCGGATTCCACCGTCGAGACGGGCACGCAGTATGTGAAGCTCAGCCTCGTACATTGTGCCTTTAAGTCCCAATAAGAGTCGATCGTTGAAATGTCCTGGGTGATAGATCCCGTCGACGTCAGCGATCAGCGTATTCGTGACTCCGCACAGGTCCAGGAGCCGGTACCAGTCGGCACTATTTCGAGCGAGGCGTGACACCTCAATACTGAACAGGATGCCGACGTGGCCAAGGGCGACCTCGGCGGTCAGGCGGGCGAACCCGACACGGCCTTGCGTGAACTCGCCCGACAAGCCCAAATCGTCATCAATGACCTCGACCTTTTCGGAGGGCCAGCCCAGGTCTTGAGCGCGGTCGGCAAGAGCGTATTGTCGCCGGGTGGACTCCCCGTGTCGCTTGACCTGAGAGGGCGTGGATTGGCGGAGGTACACCAGGGCATGCCGTTCCTGATGCGATGTCGTGATCTTGGGATCAGTCATCGTGCTCGTCCTCCGCTTCCGGTCGGGTGGTTGCAGCACGGACGATCATCGTTGCGAGTTGCTCCAGCAGGGCTTGGCGTGTCGGCTCGTCGAGTTGCGTCCAAAGTTCCAGGCGAGGCTCCGGGGGACCCGGAGGCATCAGCTTCAGCTCCATCGTTCTTCTCCGTTTCCAGACGACGAAGCAGAGCATCGACCACGGCTCTCATGCGCACAACATCCTCAGGCGCGACAAGAAGTTCTCCAGCACCCTCCTGCGGCATGACCTCGTGTGACACGTCAGTCCAGGTCGTTGGCACGATCCGCCGGCTACCATCTGGGAACAGCAGCAGAAGCTGACGCTCACCCTGGCGGTAAAGCTGACCTGACACCCTGAGCGAGCAACCAAAAAATACATGTGCCCTGCGCGTAATCTTGACGGATTCGGGAAGTTCGTGGATGTGGGTAGTGTGTCGTGTGGTCGTTGGATAATTTGGACCGAGACTGGTTGATCCGGTTTCTGGAGCATAGGATCGGAGACCGGCGGATCATTCGGCTGATCACCAAGTGGCTGAACGCTGGCGTCATGGACGGGGGCGAGTGGAAGGACGACCTTCGGGGGACTCCCCAGGGAGCGGTTGTTTCGCCAGTTCTGGCAAATATTTACCTCCACTACGTCCTCGACCTCTGGTTTGACCGGAAATGGCGTCCGCAGGAGGCGAACGGAGACGCGGTTATCGTGCGATACGCGGATGACTTCGTGGTTGGATTTCAACACCGGCAGGATGCGGAACAGTTCCTTGACGACCTTGAACGCAGGCTGGGCAAGTTCGGTCTGGCTCTCCATCCCGGGAAGACCCGCTGCATCGAGTTTGGACGCTTCGCCAAGGCGGGCCGTCTTTCACGCGGTCAGCGGCGACCCGAAACCTTTGATTTTCTGGGGTTCACGCATTACTGCCGAACCACAAGAAAGGGCGGTTTCAGTCTCGGACGGAAGCCGATAGCCAAACGCGCTCGGCGCACGCTTCAGCGGATCGGTGAGGTACTGCGCCGTCGGCGCCACGACGACCCGGAGGAGGTAGCCGGATGGCTGCAGCGCGTGCTCAGGGGGTGGCTGCAATACTATGCAGTTCCCTCCAGCCATGCGTTCCTCCAAGCGTTCGTGCGAAGCGTCAGGAGCCTCTGGTTCCAGCAACTGCGCCGTCGCTCCCAGCGTGGGAATTCCCTTCGCATATGGGAGCAATTGGCGGAGTTGACGCAGCGCTTCTTCCCACCAATCAGGATCCTGCACCCATGGCCGGATCAGCGGTTTCATGCCGTCCACACCCGAGGCAGGAGCCGAGTGCGTTAACGCGCACGCTCGGATCTGTGCGGCGGGGCGCTGGGCAACCAGCGCTCCTACCGCGACGGTGAGAGGCGGGTTCAGGCCAAACGACGGATGCTGCGTCGGAAGGGCGTGCTTGCGGTCGACATGGAGACCTCGGCTCTGCTCGCCGCGGCGCAGGCGCTCGGGGTGTCCTGCGCCAGCCTGTGCCTCGGGACGGTCGATGCGGTGACGCAGCGGAAACTGCCATCGGATGACACCAGCGCCGGCGAAGCGGCTCTGTTTCGCGTGGCGCTGGCGGCCTTTGCGGAGCGGGACCGGTTCGATTCCGCCGAAAGGGGAGGAGCGACATGAGCGATGTAGCCGCAAGGTACTTCGAGACAGTGATCAGCCGCCTTCAATCGGTCATGGATAGTCAGGGCGGCAGCATTCGCGCCGCCGCTGAAATCTGCGCCGACGCTATCGCCGGAGACAAGCTGGTATTCACCTTCGGCACGGGCCATGGTTCCTTCGCAGCCATGGAGATGTTTCCGCGGACCGGCTCGGTGACCGGATTCCGGCCGATCGTGGAAAGCACGATGATCTCTTTCCACCGCGTCCTGGGCGATGGCGGGGCGCGGCAGTACCGTTTGGGACTTATATACATAACTTGACATGAGCCAGTTCTGCATCCATTTCACGGGTCGTAGAGGTTGGCAGTCCAAACGCCTCTCGCCGTGCAGTAGCGCCAGTCGCCGACGCCAGTATGTTGCGGGCCGCATTCAGGTCCGCGTTCTGTGTGTGGTTGCATGCCACGCACACGAAGCTCGCTTGCGAGCGGCGCGAGTCTGCGTCGATCACGCCGCATGCACTGCAAGTCTGCGAAGTATAGGCGGGGTTGACTTCGATGATCTGGCCAGCCTTGTAGGCGAGCATCTGGCGCAGCCCACCCCAGCCTGTGTTGCGAATTTCGCGGTTCAAGCCACGCTTGCCGCCTTTGCCCTTGCGCGTCATGGCCTCGGGATGGAGTACTTCGACGACCACCGTATGCGCCTTGTCTGCCAGCGTGCGGCTGGTGCGGTGCTGCCATGCCTTGCGCGCCTGGGCTAGCCTGCGTGCCGCACGTTGCAGCCTGCGCCTGGCGCGCTCCCGTCTCCCCTTCCGCTTGCGAGACAACGCACGCTGGTGCCGCTTGTGCTTCGTCTCGAGCAAGCGCAGGTTCGGCATGCGATGCAGGGTGCCAGCGCTGTCCGCCACCTGCCGTACGTTCATATCAACGCCAATGGCGCTGCCATCATCCTGCGATGTCGCGACGGCGACCTTGTAGCAAACGGTTGCATACCAGCGACCCGCTGTGCGCTTGACGACGGCCTTGACTGGTCCGCAATCCTCGTACGGGTTCCCACCCCGCCGCCGAATGCGCAACCAACCCACCTTGGGGACCGCCAACCGACCATCCGCGATGCGCACCTTGTCCGGGATCGTAAACGATGGCGTGCCATGGCGTGACTTCCACTTCGGATATTCGGCGTGCCCCGCGAAGAACGCCTGCCAAGCGTCCGCCTGATAGTTCAGCGCGTACCGAACAATGGAATAGGAATGTTCCCGCAACCAGTCGTTGCTGTCCCACAGGATCTTGAAGGCTCTCCCGAACGTGAAGAACGTAGGCGATTCGATCTCACGCCCGCAGGCATGTGCGTACTGAATCTCGCGGGCTTCCTTGACTTCGTTCCATGCAAACCGGCAGGCGTCCCAAATGCCCAGCAACCGTTCCGCCGTACCGATGTCGCCCGGATACAGCCGAACCGTAATGTTCCGATAGGTCGTATATTCTTCCATCGCGCTCGGTCCTGTAGCGTATGGGCCGTGTGGCTGTGGCCGCATCTCGACGACCACAAAACACATAATAACACGGTGATGTTGATTCGATAAGTTCCGTGTCAAGTTAAGTATATAATCCCCTACCGTTTCATCCACGGCCGCGAGGGCTATGGCGAGGCCATCCTGTCGTCGCACCAGCTGGACAGTGGCGACGCGATGCTGATCTTCTCCCATTCGGGTCTGAATTCCGTGACTCTCGACATCGCCGTGGGCGCCAGGGACCGTGGGATGAAGCTGATCGGGGTCACTTCGATTCCCCATTCGTCCTCGACGCCGTCCCGGCACTCCTGCGGCAAGCGGCTGTTCGAGCTCGCGGATGTCGTCATCGACACGGGCGTTCCAAAGGGGGATGCGGGGATTGCGATCGAAGGGCTGAAATACCGCGTTGGCGCGACGTCGACATCCATTGCCATAGCGGTCGGGCAGGCGATCAACGCGGCCACCGCCGAGATTCTGGTCGCGCGCGGGTATCATCCCCATGTCATGGTGAGCCCGAACACCGCGGAGAAGGCCGAGGCCGATGCCCAGAACGACCGGAATTATGCGGAGCTGTGGCGCAGGCTCAGGATGCGTTGAAGCGGGAATGGCGCCACGGGCCGGGACGCATGCGGAAGGGAACGGCGCGGCGGGCGATGCCGTGTCCGTCCCGGTAACGACCAGGCTGCGCATCGGGATGACCAGCATCCGCACTTGGCTGGCGATGGAACCGGTTGCGGAGCCGCTCGTGGCGCGCGGCATGGGCCGCGAGGGAAGAAGCAGGAAGGCTGCCCGGAACGACGCGCCGCGCCCCGGACCCGCAATCGAAATTGCGGCAACGGCATGGTTGCCCATTGCCCGCCTTGCCACGCAATGGTAGGAAATCACAAGGAGCGCCGGTTCCGACCACCGGGCATCGGAGGCGTCGTCTGGCAGGCCGCCCAAACCTGGTGCACTGCCGGGCGCATCGGGGCCAACCGGCCGTCGGCAGGCCGGTCATGGTCGGAGCATCCGCGCGGGCGCCGCGAGCGGAAGGGGGGCGACAGACATGCCAGGCTCGTTGCGGTACCTTCTCTCAGCCCTTCTCGCTGTCCTCTTCTTAATGGAAGGCTACCCCTTGGCCAATGAGTCTGACCTCTTCGCCGGCCGTGAGCCGGTATTTGCCGCAACGCTCCAGGCTGCACTCGCGGCCCGGGGGCCGGGTTACCGGCCGAACACCCATCTTCTCGATGAGGAAGGCGCTCCCCGCTTTACCAACCGGCTGATCCTCGAGGCCTCCCCCTACCTCCTTCAGCATGCGCACAATCCCGTGGACTGGCATCCCTGGGGAGAGGAAGCGCTGGATATGGCGCGACGGCTGGACCGGCCCGTGTTCCTCTCCGTCGGCTATGCGACCTGCCACTGGTGCCACGTCATGGAGGAGGAGAGCTTCGACAATGAACAGGTGGCCGCGCTTCTGAACGCTTCCTTCATACCGGTGAAGCTCGATCGGGAAGCCCGTCCGGATCTCGACCACGCCTACATGCTCGCAACGCAGATGCTGACCGGGCACGGGGGCTGGCCCAATTCCGTGTTCCTGCTGCCCGACGGGCGGCCGTTCTATTCCGGTAGCTACTTTCCGCGGGCCAACTTTCTCCACCTGCTTTCCTCGGTGGTGGAGGCTTGGGAGGACCGCGAGGGGAGGGCGGCCCTGGAGCAGCAGGCGGCGCGCCTCTCGGAGGCCATCGCCGCTCTCGGCGCGCGGCGCGCCGAGGCCGCCCCCCTCGGGGAAGCCGTTTCGCGGGCGGCCGCGGCCGCGGTCGGGCGGTCGCACAATGTGGTCGATGGCGGTTTCAGCCGGAGCATGCAGTTTCCCCAGGAGGTCTGGCTCCTGTTCCTCCTGGACCATTGGCGGCGCTATGGGGACCCGGTGGCGCTCGATACCGCACTCCGCTCCCTTCGCGCCATCGCGGCGGGCGGAATCCATGATCACGCGGGGGGCGGGTTCCATCGCTACACGGTGGATGCCAATTGGCGCACGCCGCATTTCGAGAAGATGCTCTACAACCAGGCGCTTCTCTCCCGGGCATTCGTCGAGGCCCATGCGGCGACCGGCGAGCCCGCATTCCGGAGGGCCGCGTGCCGTGCGTTCGACTACGTCGCCCGTGACATGACGGTGCGGAAGGGGGATGCGGCCGGCGCGTTCCATGCCGCCGAGGATGCTGACAGTCTCGCGCCTTCCGGACGTCGGGAAGAGGGGTATTTCTACGTCTGGACGCCGGATTCCATCCGGGCGGAGCTCGGAGATGCCGATGGCGCCGAGGCGGCGCGGAGGCTCGGTCTCGGCGAGCCGCCGACCCTGGAATGTGGCGCGGTGGCGCATTTACCGCCCGGCAGGGATGCTGACTTCGAGTCGCTGGACCCGCTGCTTGAGCGGATGCGCGCCGCACGCGAGGCCCGGCCGCGGCCGCGCCGCGACGACAAGGTCATCACCGAGTGGAACGGGATGATGATCCGGGCGTTGGCCGAGGGCGGCGTGCAGTTCTCGGATCCGGCCCACATCAAGGCGGCGGAGTCTGCGGCGGGGGCAGTGCGGCAGGCGCTCTGGAGCCCGGAGCACGGTTTCCGCCGCTTCCATTCCGAGGGCCGTGCGGAGGGGGCGGGACAACTTCCGGACTACGCCTGCATGGGCCTTGCCTGCCTCTCCCTGCACGATGCGACACTGGCGCCTGTCTGGCGGGACTGGGCGGTCGCGATTGCCAGCGAAATGGAGACGCGGTTCGATGACGGGGCAGGGCGCTACCGGTTCTCGGAAGCGGGGAGTCCGCTCGGTCCGGTCTACGACGCGGATGACTCGGCGACACCTTCCGGAGAATCCGCGGCACTGGAGTTCCTTGCGCGGCTGTCGTTGCGGACCGGGGATCCGGCATACCCTGCACGGGCGGAAGCGCTCCGGGACGAAGTCTCCGGTGCTGCGAGCAGCCATCCGCAAACGCGAACGGGCTCCATCCTTGCGGCCGGAATTCTCGAGGGCGGAGAAACAGAAGCGTCGCGCAGCCTGGCAAACGGGAATGGACGCGCGTCGGCCTTTCTCGACGGCAGCGTCGCACGCGTGGAGGTCGAGCTCGCGGATGGCTGGCATGTCAATTCCGACCGGCCGCATCATCCGGATCTCATACCGACGGTATTGCGGATTGCGACGGGCATGCCGGGAGCGGAAGTCGTCTACCCGCGTATGGTCGAGCGCGATCTCGGCTTCATGGATGAGCCGCTGGCGCTCTTCGAGTCGAAGTTCACGATCCGCGCTGTCTGGCCTGCCGATCCAGTGGGGCCCGTTCAGGTCGAGCTCACCATCCAGCCATGCTCGGACCGGATCTGCCTGCCGCCGGAAACCCATTTGTTCCGTTTGCGCTAGACCCCCGGTCGGAAGCATCGTCGTTTCGGGGATCCACGGCCGCGACGCGAAAACCAGTCCGGACGTGTCCGCCCGGCCTATGACCCCCAGGTTTTCTCCAGCACGCGCAGCCAGTTCCCGCAGCAGATCTTCTGGATCAAGTCGCTGCCGTATCCGTGCTTCACCATGGCCTCGCGCAAATTCGGAAGGTCGGCGGCCGTTTTGAGCTCTTGCGGGACCCTCGCGCCCTCGTAATCGGATCCCAATCCGACGCGGTCTTCGCCGAGCTTGTCGATCAGGTGGTCAAGGTGTTGCAGAACCCGCGTGATCGGTGCGCCCGCCAGCATTCGTCCATCCTCGCGCAGGAACGCGACCGCAAAATTCAGCCCCACCAGGCCGTCGCTCTCGCGGATCGCCTGAAGCTGCCTGTCGGTCAGGTTCCGTGAATGGGGGCAGAGCGCGTGTGCGTTGGAATGGGTTGCCACCAGAGGCTTGGCGGAGTGTCGCGCCACGTCCCAGAACCCCGCTTCGTTGAGATGCGAAAGGTCGATCAGGATACTCAGGTCGTTGCAGCGCCGAACGAGGCGCAAACCGTGCTCCGTGAGTCCTTCTCCGATGTCCGGGCTGGATGGAAACCGGAAGGGCACACCATGGCCGAAGATCGTGTGCCGGCTCCAGACAGGACCCAGCGACCGGAGACCCGCCTGGTGGAGGACGTCGAGCATGTGGAAGTCCGGGTCGATCGCCTCGGCTCCCTCGATATGGAAGACCGCCGCAACCCGGCCTTCCTTGAGCGCCGAGCGAATGTCGGCGGCGCTGCGGCAGACGGTGAGCGCTCCCTGGCGCTCAAGCTCGAAAAGAATTGCCGCCTGCGCGATTGCCGCCGGAACCGCTTCCGTGCAGGCGATGGGCTCAGGCATCGGCAGATCGTAACTCGCCTGGCTCATGGCCTCGTACGATGTTCTGGAGCCCGAGGGCGAACAGACGTAGACTGCGAAGAAACCGCCTCCGAATCCGCCGGCCCTGGCTTTCTTCAGATCCAGCGCTCCCTTCCGGCCGTCGATAAAGCTGCCGGCGGCGCTGATCCCGCCGGCGAGCCACAACCTGCAGAGCAGGTCGTTGTGGCCATCGAAGATGATGGGATCGGTACGGGTCACGAACAGGACACGCGGGCGGGGAATTCACGCGCCGGCGGACGGGACACTTCGCCGGGCGCGGTCCCCGTCGCCCCCGACTGGGCCAGGATTCCTTCCGGGCACAAGGCAACGCGGCCCGTAGCAGCCTTGCGGGATGGATTGCGGGAGCAGGGATGCAAGAAAGCCTCCGTCCGGTGGACGCGCGGACCACGAGAAACCGTAGCGATTGGCAAATTGCCGTCAAGCGGCGACGGGGAGAACCCCATACCAACGGCGTGCCGCGGATCCCCGTTCGGTGCCTGTCCAAAGGGCGGAGCCCGAATTCCTGCCGTCTGAACTCCGTCCCGGGGGTCGGCCGCCGAGTGTTGAACTCGGGTGCGGATGACACCGGAGCCGCGTGGAGCCAGTATTCAATCGGCATTGCATTTGAGGGACTAAGGAATGTCCGTCCTGTACTGGTGTCGGCGGTCTGCAACCTCCAGTCAACGGGATATCCCTGGCGACTGCGCCGTTTCTGCCAGACGCCTATCGCGCGTAGAGTGACATCCCGGTCGGGAAGGCACCGTGACAAGCACCACCGTGACAGGATGCCGGTCTCAATTTCAGTGACATTCGGCCAGCTGCCAAGTGAGGAGCGCCAGGGCTCCCTCGGAGCGCTACACTGTGGTCGGCGGCATGATTTCCTCGAGCAATTTCCGTTGTTCGCGCGGCAGGCTCAACACCAGCATTGCTTGCGCCACGGCTTCAGATTGCCTTTCTTAGCGCCTTCCGCACCGTCTCTTTGTGAATATTGTCAACAAGTTCAGACTTCCTGACCTCGAACTCGAGAGAGTGTCATGTTTTTGCACCCGCGAAGTGGGGCTCGGCGATTTTTCCGGGTAGTTCATAGACCATGTGCATGTTGGTACCGGGGAAGACGGTCCGTGTCTGGTTGAGTTCTTCGAGGAGGCTTGCGATGGCGTTGTCGCCGGCATCGCTGGCGGTGCCGAGTATGCGAACGCGGAGGATGCCGTTGCCGTGCTCCGGGATGACGTCGGCGTCGGCCCGTAGAAGTGCGCGCAAGTGCCGGCGGGGGCGCTGGATCTTGCCCTGGGTCTGGGCAACGGCGGGCATCATGCGGGTTTCAGCGCGGTAGGCGATCATGCGGATTATATCGAGGAGGAGTTTCTCGCCTTCGGGGAGCGCGTCGAGTGCCTCGTTCGTGTCGAGTTCGGCGACCGCGATATGTCGCGGTGTATCGCGGCGCTGCAGCTTGAGGGCTTCACGCTCGGCGTCGAGAGCGTCGCTTTGGGCCTGCAGGCGCCGGACGGCCTCTTCGGCTTCGCGGGTCGGGGTTCCCCTGGACAGGTCGGCGATCCGGTTGCGCAGGGTGCCAAGGCGCTGCCGGAAGCGCTGGACATTGCGGTCGATTGCGCGCCAGCGCGGGTTGACGATGCGGGCGTCGGGATCCTGTGCTTCCAAACCGTGGACCGCCAGCGCGTCGAGATTGAACTCCTCGCGCATGTATTTGAAGAAGTTCTCCTGCGACCATCGGGAGAACAGGGCGCTGGCGGCCCGCTCCATGGGCATGCGGGGGTCGGTGGTGATGAGGGGCACCTGGCGGCCATTCTCCAGCAGGCGCCGGATCTGGCGGACTTCGGGCCCCTTGCTCAGGATCACGCTCTTCTCGGCGAGGCGGACGGTGGCGCTGCGGGTGCTTCCCGGCCCGTGGATGGGCACCGTGACGGTGCGGAAGTCCGCCTCCGGCCAGGCCTCCCCCTTGAAGCCCTTGTGCCAGGTGATCACAGCAACCCCGCGCCGGGCGAGGCGCCGGAACAGGGCAGGGCTCCAGCCTTCCCGGTCGAAGACCAGCGTCAGGGCGGGCTCGCCGGCGTCCGGGACGGTGAGGTCCGGTGCATCCGGGCCCAGCATGCCCAGTTTCTCCAGCGCGGGCAGGATGTCCTTCTCCAGCGCGTGGGTCATGGTCGGATCCAGCGCCTTGTTCAGGCACAGGAACGGCTTGCCGCCGAGCGCGTTGATCCAGTAGCTCGTGGAGGCAGGCAGGCAGAGTTTCTGGCGCGCCACGTAATGCTTGGGCAATTTTCCCTTGCGGCCGGAATACACCTTGACGTGGCCATCCACCGACAGGGTCGCACACACGTCCGGTTCTTCCGCCATCCATCCCGCGGCCAGGGAAGCTTGCCAGTCCCGCACCCGTTGCACGTCTCGCCCCAACGCCTTGATCTTGCCCCGCAGCGTCTTCACCTCCGGGCAGCGGTCCAGGCCCAGGATGGCGCCCCATTCCCCGGGCGCCTGGTGCCGCAGTGCCTCCGGATTGCGCACCCGGGCCAGGGTGAGGAAGGCCAGGAACAGCAGAACCGTGGTCAAACCGTAGTATCCCTTGGGCAGCGACAGGAACTCCCGCGCGCGGTCCAGAAGCCCCTCCTTGAGCAGCATCGGCAGCCCGGCCAGCACGCCGCCGCCGGCAACCGCCGACAGCGGCTCCGCAAACTGCGGCCGCATCTCCGTCAGATGTCCCGTTGCCGCCAGCATCCGCCCCGCCGTGTCCCGGGTGCCCCGACCCATCGGCGCCTCGCGGTCGCGTGCGTCCCGTTCGCTCCGCTCCACCCTCGGCTCCGGCGCTGCCGCCGCCTGTGGCTCCGTCGACGCGACCACCGGCGGCTCCAGCACTGCCGTCGCCTGCGGCTCCGTCGACGCTGTCGCCTGCGCCGGCACGGCCCGGTTCGGCGTCCCCCCTCTGATAACACCCGACCGGCGGTTGAGGCTGAACGTGCTCGGCCGGATCCCCAGCTTTCGCGCAACCGCCCGGCCGCTCAGCCCCGAGGCCAGAAGCCGCTCCGCCTCCCGCGCCGTCGCGGCGTCGATCGCGCTCGGCCCGCGCCTCCGTCGCGGCGTAAGAAAACCGGCCTCGCCCTGCCTCCGGAGCTGGTTCACTGCCCGCTGCACCGTCGAACGGTTCACGCCAAACGCCGCCGCCAGATCCCTGCGTAGCACACCGTGCTCGGCAAACCGCGCAATCCGCAGCTGTCGCGCTCGGTTGTCCGAAACTTCGTGGGAATCGAACGGCGCCAGGTTGCTGAAGTAGACCCGCCGGCCGTCCTCGACCGCGTGCGAAAAGCAGGATTCGCCGATCTGGATCGCCTCGGCAGGAGGCATCGGAAGCGTGTTCAAGGGAGTCTCCACGGTCGATATCGGGTGCACAGTATTATAGCCACTCTCCGTAGATCGGTCAACCCCTCAAATGTCTCCTAACTGCTGGAAATCACGAGCAAAACGATCGCCAAGCCCGCCTTCAATTAGCGCACGAGGTCAGGAAGTCTGAAGTTCCAACTCCACGAGTTTCTCGACGAGGAGCCGCAGCGTCCAGCGCGCATGGCCGTCCGGCGGCGCCGAGCAGGCCAGCGCAACCAGCTCCGCCTCCCCGGCACCGTCCAGCTTCCGCGGCTTGCGATTGACCTGCTTGCGACGCTCCACCGCCGCCTCAAGGCTCTCCTCCACGTAGCGCTTGCGCACCCGTTTCACGGTGGAGATTCCAACCCCCCCCGCAGCTACGCGACATCCGCGTCGGTGCGTCCGCCATCCTCCTGATCTTCGTCTACCAACAGCAGGATGCGCGCATGCTACCGGCGATGCGCAGCCGCTCTCCCGTTCATAATCCCAGACTGCTCGGCATGCTCATCCTCGCTGAGCCGCACCCGGTATCGCTTCCTGCATTTCAATTCCATGCCCGCCTCCGTCTGCTCGAGTGGCCAAGCCGTTCCACCGTGCTCCCGGGCCAACCCGGCAACCCCCGGAAATAGCACACGGAAGCTCTCTGGGGACGTCCGGCACACTTGTTGTTCGTTGGCGCAGAGATACTATATCCGGGCGACAAGGCGAGCCCCGCCCAGAGGAAACGAAGACGAAAGAAACCCGCCATGTCAACAGCGACGCGACACTAGACACTACTCGCCTCGAAAGCCAATTCACCGCTGTCCATGCCAACCGAGAAGAGCTGCCCCAAATACGGGGACGAAAGCGCCGAGCGGGTGAAGACCGGCACGCACGTTCCGCCCTTCTTGCGCGCTGATGGCGCGTTGAAAACCGTCGATACCGTGCTCGACGGCTTCCCGGCCCAGCTTCCGGCAGTACGGTTACCCCGAATCCGTTTCACTCACCAATTCCGGGTGATCAATTTCCTTCCCCCGAAGGTCGACGGTTGAACCGAGGTACTGGAACTGGACCAAGCTGAAGAAGCGCTTCGGCGGGGGGATGCCCCCACGCGTCGATGTCTCCGAGAAGTCTGAGCGCAAGTGACAGGACATCTTTCTCTTGCAGGTTTCCTGTTCCAACGCTGCGTACAGGACACCGATCGTGCCATCACCGAAACGCCCAACTGAGAATGGGGTCGGCCTGTTCGGCCACGCTCGAAACGGGGCATCAAGCAAGTCTTCGATCGTGAGAAATGCATTTGTTCTCCTGAGCACTTCTATGGCACCCTCGATGTATTGTGCATCGACGCCCCGCCGCTTCAAGATCTCCTGGACCGGTTCGCGAGGCACAGCAGCGAGCCGAAAGAGGAGCGCGTCTTCCTCCTCAATGGAGGTGCCCTCCAGCAACGCCTACAGTCCCCGTTCGCGTCGAACCATTTCCGAGACGGCAAGAAGTGCGATCATGCTGCCCTCTAGCATGTATCCCAGCGGAGTCATGTCTCCAAGCTGCGGGCGCGGACTATTCAGCCAAATGCACTCTGACTCCTCGTCATCGCCAAACAGGACTCCCAATCCGATGCTGATGCCGACCACGAATCCGGCGCGATCCTCGGCATCCCTTGTCGCCGGCGCATCGTAGTCGGCCTGCACCGCCTCGGCGAGGCTCCTGGAACGCGAAACGCCCAGCAATACGGCCCTGTCTCCTTCTTCCAGCCTCCAACGATCACACGTGTTCAAGAATGCATCCAGAATTCCCCTACTCCGATCAGACTGCGGGTCATGTGTCGCGCGATGGACCCGAGGTGCAGATTCGTAAAGCCGTTCCCTGTTTGACTGATCCTGGAACGCAAGTCGAATCGGTTGCGTTGGCACATCCTGAGGTCTCGCTCGCTGAAAGGAAGATTTATCTGCCGTTGGCACATGCAATAGCGAATTTGAGTACGCCATCCTTCGAAGATTCTGGTCAGAATGATGGATGGCCTGTTCACTGGCAACCTGTCGAAGCGACCGATCCGAGAGAAGACCCGATCCCCAAGACCGTTGAGCAGCACTGGTGTCAGCTGCCATCTTCCCACTCCAGTCCGAGTATTCTCAAGCATTCCTCCCTTAAAGCTAGTGGATGTTCGGATGGTCCATGACCAGGCCGATCTTCCTGTCGGGGAAGACTTGGTCGACGAGATTTCGGATCAGAAGCGCTCAGTCGATTCGGGGGCACAGATCCGTGATTTCCATCACGCAGCAGCCGAGCAGTGGAGCGAACACCATGAAGAGCCTGGCGACGCCGCTGCGTTCATACTCGAAGTCCTCGCCGGCAGGCTTCCCTGCCTGTCGGGCACCCGGCGCCGGGTCTCCGTCGTCTGCTGCTTCGAAGTCTCGTCGAGGCAGACCACCCCATCCTCGTCGAACTCCCGGTGATCGGTTTCCGGAACATCCTCCATCGCGCAGGCGAATTCGGCGTTGACCCTCGGCGGTATGCACCGGCACTCCCCCAGCCGCGGTTTCACATCGTTTCCTCAGCGTCCGCCGCACGGTTTCCCGGCCAATGCCGTCGACGGTCTCCAGCTCCGCATGCCCGCGCTGCAACAGGCGCAGCGAACAGCGCGCACGTCCCTCGGGCGGCGCCCAACACGCAAGGTCCACCAGCGTGCCTCCGCATCACCGTCCAATTTCCGAGGCTTGCGGTTCTTCTGCTCCCGACGATCGATCGCCGCTTCGACGCCTTCCAGTACACACGGTTTGCGAATCCGCTCCACCGTTACCGTGCCCACGCTCAGGACCGACGCAATGTTCGCGTCGGAAAGCCCGCCTCCGTTCCGACCGTCATCCGCAAGGAGCTAAGATATGCGCCCGCAACCGCCTCTGTGCAGCAGCCTTGCCCCGTATGATCCCGGTCACTGCTTCCCTCTCCTCCTCCGGGAGCGTCACCCGGAGCGTCTTCCTCCCTGCCCGTTCCATGACCCACCTCCAACTGCTTGGAAAGCCGGCTTTCTGCGTGGGCCAGCAAAAGAAAACCCCGCAAGAGCCCGCTTGTTGTTGCTCGTTGGCAAGGTCATACTTCATGCCGAACCGAGTGCAATCCGCGTGCAACAGCGAGGCCAGCACAAGGAATCCATAAGGTCGAACGAGCCGGACTACTCGGCTCCCGCTCGCCTCTCCGCAACATCCGGATTACACGGGCATGCAGAGCGACGACCGGTGGCGGCGCCCTTCGCGCGGCCCTGGCGGCGGACAGGATGAACCCAATGATGCCAGTGCTCCGATTCAGGCCATCCGGCGCATGGCCCGCCATCGTCGTGGCCGCGTCGTCAGGCGCCTGGGGCTTGTACTGGCTTCCGCTCCGGGCGCTTAACGAGGCCGGTATTCCCGCAGCCTGGGTTCCGGCATTGCTGTATGTGGTGCCGTTCGCCCTTCTGGCGCTGGTTGCGCTGGCTGGCAGGCGCTCCGGCTTCACTTTGCGTTCCGCGTTCACCGGGATGCTCGCCGGGAGCGCGCTGGCCCTGTATTCGGATTCCTTGCTCTTTACGGAAGTGGTTCGCGCGCTGATCTTGTTCTACCTGACCCCGGTCTGGAGCACGATTCTGGAAAGGATCCTGTTGGGAAACCGGATCTCCGCGGTGCGGCTTGCCTCGATTCTCCTCGGTTTTTCAGGGATGGGGATCGCCGTCGGCGCCGGTTCCGAGAACTTCCTGTCCGGCTTCAATGCCGGCGATGCCATGGCTCTGGCCTCCGGTTTCGCCTGGGCCTGGGCGTCCATCCGCATCTATTCCGGCCGGGAAGGCGGAGCACTCGTTCTCTCGACCTGGTTTCTCGGTTTCGGCGCGTTGATCGGTCTCCTTCTCGCCTTGTCCGGATTGGGCGAAAGCGCGACGGGCGCATTGAACGTGGACCGGGTCGTCGGGTTGCTGCCGTATATTCTCGCGTTTGGCCTCCTGGTCGTCATTCCGTCGGCGATCGCCATCATGTGGGGTGCGAAAATCCTGGCGCCCGGCCTGGTCGGAATCCTCATGATGACCGAGGTCTCGGTGGGAGCGATTTCAGCCGCGCTCTGGGCCGGGGAGCCGATCGGCATGCGGGAGGTGGTAGGGATAGCCCTGATCACCCTTGCGGGCGTTCTGGAGACCGGCCTCAGCCTCATCGCGCACCGTTTCCGGCGAGGCTGAGTGAAGGAGGAATCCGCCGGTCCCGCGGATCCGGGGGTTCCGTTCCGCGACGGCGGCCGGGGCACGCCCTGGGAAACCCGGGACGGAACCGGACGCGGGCGGCGGGGATCGGAAGCCTGTTCAGCCGGCTCGTCTCGGAAATTGGAACTGCCGGTGCCTTGCCTCGGTCAGCAATTGGAGGCCGATGCCGTTACCGACGGTGCGGAGCCTCCGCACTTGCGAGGCTTGGCGAAAGCGGTGCACGGGATGCGGAGGCGGTCCTCCTGACCAGGATGGAAGGTTCGACCGGGCATCCCGGCCCGGCCGGCGGTCCGCTACCAGATACTGGCCACGCCGGATGCCGGGCAGTCCAACTGCCGGCGATGCGTGGCATGCAAGCCGGATAGTCCGGATTTGCCGGGGCCCGGGCTACGCGATGGGAGCCGGGGCGATGCGGGGCCGTTCCGTTCAGGCCAGCTTGGCTTGGCGCTGCCTGAGCCTGGTGACAACCCGGTACGCCTCGAGCGCGGCAAGTGGACCGAAATGCACGAGCGCCGGGCCGATGCCTCCCCAGTCGTGCAGGGCCGCCCAGTGGACGAGCGAGAGCACGGCGGCCGCGTAGACGGCCCGGTGCAGCGTCTTCCAGCGAGTTCCCAACCTTCGCACCGATCGGTCCGTCGAGGTCATGGCAAGAGGGACGAAGACCAGGAAGGCGATCCATCCGGTCCAGATGCTGAGCCTGAACATCTCGTTTGCCGCGAAGGCCGCGGTGCCCTCGTCCACCAGGTAGAGGGCTGTGTGCGCGGCAGCGTAGCCGAAGGCTGCCACTCCCAGATAGCGGCGGCGCTTTCGCAGCCACCGGGGTCCTCTCCATCCCTTGAGCAGCATCGTGAGCGGAGTGATCATCAGGGTGAGGATGAGAAAGCGGGCCGCGAATTCACCGGTCGGGTGGAGAAGGCTGTTCACCGCTCTCGGGTCGCCGGATGCGAGTTCCGCGATCATCGGAATCGCGGGCAGCGAGAGAACGGACCAGAAAAGGAGATGATGGTTCAGAATTGCCTTGAGGGGAGCCATTTGGATCAACCTTGCGCTGCAGCGACACGTGGCGATAACGCCAGGACGGCCGGAATCCTTCGCGACCGTGCTCGAGTCTTCCCGAGGTGCCGTCGACGGGACACGGTTCGATCACGGCGGCGCGGACTCTTCCGATTTCGCATGGCCGCATCGGGCACGGCTCCGCCCAGGCATGCGCGGCTGCCGCTCCGCGTAGTCCGGTGGGGAACGATGCGGTCCGCCCTGTCCCGGCTGGCCTGGGCCGCCGGCCGGCAGTTCGGCCTTCCCGTCCTGGCCGCCCCTCCACGCGGAATGCGGCAGGCTCAATCGCCCGTGCCGACGTTCACCCACCGGCCGTCGCACTCGTTTGATCGAACCGCCGCGTCGATCATGGCCATGACCGCGACGCCGTCTTCGATTCCGGGAATTCGCCTGATGAAGCGCGCATGGTCCTCGCCCAGATGGCGCGCCATGATCGCAAGTGCGAAATCCGCATAGAGATTGGCGAACGCGAGCGCGTACCCCTCCGGATGGCCTGGCCGGAACCGGGCAGCCTCGGATGCGTCTTCCGAGAGCTGGTCGTAGCCGCGCGCCAGTCGCCTTGCCGGCTCGCCAACGGGCTTGAACCAGAGGATTTCGGGATCCTCCTGGACCCATGTGATTCCGGCCTTATCCCCGAAGATGCGAAACGACAGGCCATGATCGTTGCCCGACGCCATGTAGCTTCCCCAGATGCGCCCGCGCGCGCCGCCCGCAAATCGGGCCGTGACGTAGGAATTGTCGTAGACTTCCCGGCCTGCGGCAAAGGTCGTGAGCTCCGCCGACACCTGTTCGACAGCAAGCCCGGTTACATAGGTCGCGATATGGTGCGCGTGGGAGGCAACCTCTCCCAGGATGGCGCCCTTGCCCATCGATGACTCGCGGAAGCGCCAATGGCGCTCGGCCGGGTTCTCCGGTTCCCTTGCCACGCCGGGCTCACCGGCGCAGAGTTCGCTTTCGATCAGCCGCACCGTTCCGATTTCGCCGGCGGCGACCATGGCGCGGGCGTGCCTCACGACGGGATAGCCGGTATAGCAGTGGGTGTTGCAGAACAGCCTGTCGTGTTCCTGCACCAGGGACCGGAGCGCAAGCGCTTCGGCGAGGTCGCGGCACAACGGCTTTTCGCAGATGACGTCGATTCCCTTCTCGAGAAAGACCTTCGCCACGGGAAAGTGGAGTTGTGGCGGCGTTGCGACCACCACGGCGTCAATTCCGTCCGGGCGTTCCGCTTCACGATCGGCCATGTCCCGATAGTCCGTATAGATGCGGTCTTCGTCGACCAGCTCTTCCCTGGCCGAAGCCCGGGCGATTTCGGGATCGATGGACATGACTCCGGCAACCAGTTCGCAAAGGCCGTCAGCCCGCATGGCGACCAGGTGCGTTCTGCCGATTACTGAATCCTTGCCGCCTCCGACCATGCCGAGCCGTACCCGGCGGCCGAATTTGGGAATGATGCTGTAGGTCATGGATGTCCTCTTGATGAAACGCCACACGGCATTCGAGACCACTGGCGAGGGATTGCCGAAGTTGAGCCGGGCCCGGTGCCTTCCGGAAGACGGCGTGCCCCGGGGTCTATAGCGTAGAGCGAGTCACAGGGTCCAGATTCCCGATGTGTGGGAGCCGGGCGGTTGCGTGCTCTGGTGAACAGGGACGCTGGCTGCGTGGCGGCCTGGCGAACGCTGGTGTACTCGGTTGGGCCAGTGGGCGTGACTGGCGGACTCGCGTTCCAAGGTCCGCGTTTCCCGTCGACGAGGCGAAGGAAGAGGAGTGGGGGATGAACCGAACAGCCACATTGGG
Organism: Rhodobacterales bacterium; assembly: GCA_965222665.1. Taxonomy (GTDB): domain Bacteria; phylum Pseudomonadota; class Alphaproteobacteria; order Rhodobacterales; family CAZPXZ01; genus CAZPXZ01. The sequence continues at coordinate 1,393,672 of CBDCUM010000011.1, read as the reverse complement.
ACTTCTGGGCGCCGGCTTTATGGGCCAGATGCACTCCCTCGCATTTCGAAATGCGTCCATGACCCGCTGGGAGCCGGGGGTCGCGGCCCGGCTGAAGACGCTCGCGGAATTGGACCCTGCCTTGCGCAGCGAGGTCGCGGATCGATATGGCTGGGAGGAGCGCTCGAAGCACTGGCAGGAGATTGTCGCCGATCCCGAGATTGATCTCTTCGTGAATGCCGGGCCGAACGATGTCCATGGCGAGCCCTGCATCGCCGCGGCCCGGGCAGGCAAGCATGTCCTTTGCGAGAAGCCGCTCGCATCCAGCGCCGACGAGGCATACGCCACCTGGAAAGGCGTGGAGGCGGCCGGCGTCTTCCACATGTGCGCCTTCATGCATCGATCCATCGCCGCGCTCAATCTCGCGAGGACGATGATTCGTTCCGGTGAACTGGGTGAAATCCGGCATTTCCGTTCCCGATTCCTGTTGAACATGCTCAGCGATGACGGAAACCTGAACTGGCGTTTCAGCCGGACGCGGTCCGGTCTGGGGTCTCTCGGTGATCTTGGCTCCCATCACGTCGATCAGGCCCGGTTCCTGGTAGCGGAAGTCGCCAGGGTCGCCGCGGTGGCAAAGACATGGAGTTCCGACGCCCGGGGAGCGATCACCGACGTCAACGATGACGCCTTCGTATGCGCCGCGGAGCTCGAGAACGGGGCAACAGCCAGTTTTGAGGCGTCGCGGGTCGCGGCCGCGCACAATCTCGGGGGCTGGATCGAGGTGGATGGAAGCAAGCGCTCGCTGTCCTGGCACATGGAGCGTCTCAACGAACTCGTCGTCTACGAACCCGGACTGGGCCCGCGATCCCTCATGGTTACCCGCGCTGGACACCCTTACTGCGATTTCTGGCTTCCGGTCGGCGTTCAGGGCCAGCATTCGCTTGGCTGGAGCGAGTGCTTCGCCCACCAGGCGCGCCATATGCTGGAGGCCGTCGCGCTCGGCCATTCCGTTGCTCCGCGGGCTACTTTCGAGGACGGTTACCGGGTCGCCGAGATCGTCGACGCCATGGAACGTTCCGCAACGAGCCGGCAGTTCGAGGAAATCCGGTTCCGGAAGTGACATGCGGATGGCCGGGCGTTGCCCCGGTTCCCTCGGTTCCGATTCTTGCCGGAGCAGAACCATGCACCGGTTGCAGGGATCGGCCGCCGAGGGCGCGGATCAGGTCGTCTCCCACTCGCTGAATGGCACCGGGCCTCCCTCCAGCGCGTCGCCGAGGCGAAGAAGCAGGTCTTCGGAATGCCACGGTCCCACGATCTGAATGCCAAGGGGCAGGCCGGAGCCGGTCCATCCGCATGGAACCGTGAGGGCCGGGTGGCCGGTCAGATTGAAGGGATAGGTGTACGGATACCACGCGCCGCGGATTCTGCCCGCGTCCCGGCCATCGATGGTGACACGTCCGTGGGGATCCTGGTGGACGGAGAGAGGCGGCGCTGCAAGGGTGGGAGAGGCAAGGATGTCAAACCGCTCGAACAGGGACTGAATCGCCAGGAAGCACCGGGTCTTGTCACGTCCGGCTCGCTGCAGGTCGACGGCGGTCCATTGTGCTCCCGTGTCGATCGTTTCGACAAGGCTGGGGTCGAGCAGCTCGCTCTGGTCTTCCCGGTATTGCAGCAGTCGGCTTCGGAGCGCGGATTGCAGGATGATCAGAAATGCGTCTTCCAGCGACGCGAAATCGACCTCGACCGGCTCCGCCACTGCGCCGAGATCCGTCAGCGCCGCAAGGGCTTCGAACGCGGCATCGCGGCAGTCCGCATCGACGACCGGATTGCCAACCCGCTCCATCCATCCGATGCGAAGGTCCGTCGCCCCGGGGACCTCCGGAGGGGAGGGCGTGCGGCCCTGGCCATAGGGGTCGCGGCGGTCAAATCCGCGGATCGCCTCGAACAGGATCCTTGTGTCCGCAACGGTGCGGGCCATCGGGCCGACATAGGAGTTGGCTGCGAAGAGGTCCGGAACATCCAGATGGGGGACCGCGCCCAGCGTAGCCTTGAGGCCGACGATCCCGCAGCAGGCCGCCGGGATGCGAACCGATCCACCCCCGTCCGTGCCGAGGGCAACGGGAACCTGATGGGTCGCGACAGCGACGGCTGATCCGCCGCTCGATCCGCCGCAAGTGGCATCCGCTCCAAACGGATTGATGGTCCGCCCGAACAGGGGTCCGTCGGTAATCGGCTTGTGGCCGAACTCCGAGGTCGTGGTCTTGCCGACCAGGATTGCTCCAGCGGCCGCAAGGCGTGAGATGGCTGCACCGTCCGTGGCGGGCAGGTGGTTCTCGAACAGGCGGGAGCCCATCGTGGTCGGGAGGGTCCGGGTCGCGATCAGATCCTTCGCTCCGTAGGGTATGCCGTGCAGCGGTCCCCGCCAATGCCCTTCCGCCAACTCTCCTTCGGCATGCCGCGCCGCAGCCATGGCTTCATCGGCGGCGATGGAGATGAACGCGTTCAGCGATGGTTGAAGCTGCTGCATCCGCGCCAGGGTCTGCTCCATGAGCTCGACCGGCGAGATTGCCCGCGCGCGAAGGAGCCTCCCGAGTTCGGCGGTGCTCTTGCGGATCAGGTCGTCGTTCAAATCATCCACCTCCCTCCGTCGACGAGGATGGATTGTCCCGTGATGTAGCTTCCGCCCTCGCCGGCAAGGAATGTCACAAGCCTGGCGACCTCCATCGGTTCGCCGATCCGTTTCATGGGAATGCCTTGCCGGACGCGCGCCGAGATGTCGGGCGCTAGGCCCTCCAGGGCTCGGGTGCGGATCGCGCCAGGGCAAACGGCATTGACGGTGACCCCGTATTCGGCCACTTCCCGCGCCAGCGACCGCGTGAAGCCCAGGAGACCCGACTTGGCCGCGGCGTAGTCGGCGAGACCGGAGTCACCGAAAAGCGCGGCGTCCGAGGAGATGTTGATGACGCGGCCCCAGCGACGGGCCTTCATGCCGGGTGCTGCCCGCCGCGTGAAGCGGAGCGTTGTCATCAGGGAGATTTCGAGGACGAATCTCCAGGTTTCCGAACGTGATTCGAGAAAGGGTCCGGAGGCATCGCGCGCGCTCTGCCCGACATTGTTCACCAGGACATCCACGGCGCCGAGCGCGGCTTCCGCGCGTTCGAAAGCCTCTTCGGCAAATGCGTCGCCACGGCAATCCCCCGGTATCGCGAGGTGCTCGCCTCCCGCCCTCGCGAGGTCTTCTGCAAGAATCTCCAGTTCGGCTTCGTCCCTGTCGATCGCGGCCACCCCGAAGCCGTCGCGGGCGAGCACCAGCGCGCATGCCCGGCCAATGCCGTGGGCCGCGCCCGTGACCATCGCGATTCTACGGGCCGAGTCGCCCATGCGCGGCACTCCCGTCGGGCCGTTTCAGTGAAGCACGCGGCCGCCCTCGATCGCGAGGGCGGATCCGGTGATGAACGCCGCCTCCGCGGACAGGAGGAACGCTGCTGCGGCAGCGATATCGCCGGGAGTGCCGATGCGGTGGAGGGCGTTGCGGGCGCAGACCTCTTCCAGGGTCGCCGCGCCGCCGAGAGACTGTCGGAACAAGGCTGTGTCGATCGGGCCGGGACAGATCGTGTTCACGCGGATGCCATCGGCAGCCAGTTCCTGCGCCAGGGCGCGGCCCGCCATGACCAGGCCGGCCTTCGAGGCGCAGTAGGCGAGACTGTCCGGAATGGGTCGAAGGCCGGCGCCGGACGCCACGTTCACTATCGCGCCCCCGCCGCTTGCCCGGAGCGCAGCGAGGGATGCCCGGCACACATGCATCGCGCCCTTGAGATTGACCGTCAGTGTCCGATCCCATTCCGTCCAGTCAATGTTCTCGAAGCTGCTGTGATACACGACGCCGGCATTGTTGACGATTCCGTCGAGGCCGCCCAGCGCCGCCTCTGCGCACGCCACTCCCGCTCTCACTTCCTCCCAGTCCGCGACATCAAACGCTGCCGCAACCACGCTCCCGGTTTCCGCCAACGCTGCAGTGGTCGCGGCGAGCGCGGTTCCATCGACATCTGCGAGCGCCACGGCGGCCCCTTCCGCGAGGCATCGCTGCGCGCAAGCCCTGCCGATGCCGGCCGCCGCTCCGGTGATCAGGATTCGCCGATTCTGCAGCCGGCCCCCCATGGTCATGCCTGCGCCTGAAGCGTGGGACGCAACGCGTCGGCAACATGATCGCACCTGCCAAACCAGACTCCGGGATGGCCGAGGATGTAGCGGATCAGACGTTCGAGCGCAGCGAGGCGACTGGGCCTCCCGATGATTTGCGGATGCATCGCCAGCACGAAAGCCCGATCCTCGGCGTATAGCGTGTCGAATTCCAGCTTCCAGGCCTCGAGCACCGCCGACGGCGCCTGCATGGTCCGGCCCGGGAGCGTGATGGAGTAGTTGAAGAACGGTGCGTCGTCGAGCACCCAGTGGAAGGGAAACTCCACGATGTTGCTGACCTCTCCCGCAATGCGGTGCACATAGGGCGAGTCGTCGTCGAAATAGTTCGAGGAGTATCCGAGGCCGTATTCCTTGAGCAGGGACAGCGTGATCGGCGAAAATTCGGCGGCCGGGGAGCGGTAGCCCCGGGGCGGCGCTCCGGTGGTTCTCCGGATGATCTCGAACGCCCTGTCCATCTCCTCGCGCTCCTCTTGCTCTGTCATCGTGACGATCCACCTGTGGGACCAGCTGTGATGGGCGATCTCGTGGCCGCCCGCGAGGATGGCGTCCACTACCTGCGGCCGATCCGCGATCACGAGGCCCGGCACGAAGAAGGTTGCGGCAATTTCATACCTGGAAAGCAGTGCGAGCACCCGGCCGAGGCCGACCTTCCAGCCATAGGCGCCTTGCGAAAGAATGATCGGCCGATCGGCGTTCGCCGGATCGCGGGATGTCCACATCGTCTCGCCGTCGAGGTCGAAGGTGAGAAGGACGGGGAACCCGTTGGGTGAAATCGGCATGACGTGCTCCTTCGGATTCCTGTTGGTGCCCAAGGTCAGCCGGCCGCGTCGACCAGGTGGCAGGCGGCGATGTGCCCGGGGCTGACTTCCCGGAACGCGGGTGCGGATTGTGCGCAGATGGCCATCGCCCGCGGACAGCGGGTGCGGAAGACGCATCCTGTCGGTGGCTTGGCCGCGCTCGGCATGTCGCCTTCGAGCAGGATGCGTTCGCGGTGGGCTTCCACGATCGGGTCCGGCACCGGAATCGCCGACAGGAGAGCCTCGGTGTAGGGATGAGCGGGCCGTTCGAAGATCGCGTCCGTGGGGGCGACCTCCATGAGCCGGCCCAGATACATCACGGCGACTCGATCGCTCACATGGCGCACGACTCCGAGGTCGTGGGAGATGAACAGATAGGCGTAGCGGAACTGATCCTGCAGTTCCTGCAGCAGATTGATGATCTGAGCCTGGATCGACACGTCCAGCGAGGCGACAACTTCGTCGCACACGATCAGGCGCGGGTTGAGCGCAAGCGCGCGGGCTACGCCGATGCGCTGTCGCTGCCCGCCGGAGAACTCGTGGGGATACCGGTCGCTGACCCGGGCTCCGAGCCCGACGAGATCCAGGAGCTCGTCGACGCGGTGCCGGATGCTCCCCCGGTCCAGTTCGCCGGCGATTTCCAGCGGCTCGCTGACCACACTGCGAACGGTGAGCCGCGGATTGATGGAAGCGTGGGGATCCTGGAAGATCATTTGCACCCGGCGCCGCGCGGTGCGCAACGCGTTTCCCTCGAGACTGCGGAAGTCGAGACCCTCGAGGAAAATCTCGCCGGCGGTCGGCTCCAGGAGCCGGAGCACGGTGCGACCGACGGTGCTCTTGCCGCTGCCGCTCTCACCCACCAGCGCCAGCGTCTCACCCTCATCGATGTGGAAGCTGACATCGTCGACGGCCCGGATGACGCCGATGTTTCGCTGGAACACGAAGCCCCGCTGCACGGGAAAGTGCTTCCGGAGCGCCCGGACTTCCAGAAGTGGGGGGGAGTCAGGCATGACCTGCCGCGCTCGGGTCCCGGAGTTGCTCCGTGTGTTGCCACCGCCAGCACCGCACGACGTGATCCGCACTGCCGACATTCTCGAGCGGCGGCAGCTCCGTCCGGCAGCGCGCCTCGGCTGACGCGCAGCGAGGAGCGAACGGGCAGCCGGCTCCAAGCTGCGCGAGGTCCGGCGGGCGTCCGGGTATCGGCTGCAGCTTCCTTCCGGATGCGCGGTCCGTCCGGGGAATCGAGGCCAGGAGGCCGATGGTGTAGGGGTGCCGGGGTCGATGATAGATGTCCTCGACCCGGCCGCGCTCCATGAGATGGCCTGCATACATGACATTGACCGTCTCGGCGAGGCCGGCGACGACGCCGAGATCATGCGAAATCCAGATCACCGTCAAACCGAGTTCGCGGTGCAGCCGCTTGATCAGTTCGATGATCTGCGCCTGCAGGGTTACATCGAGCGCTGTCGTCGGTTCGTCGGCGATGATCAGTTTCGGGTCGCCTGCGATCGCGATCGCGATCATGACGCGTTGCCGCATGCCCCCCGACAGTTCATGGGGATATGCGCGGAGGCGCTCTGCAGCGTCGGGGATGCCGACCCGGTCGAGGAGTTCTGCGGCGCGCTTGCTGGCGGCAGAACCACGCAGCCCGAGATGGCGGCGCAGCACCTCACGGATCTGGAATCCGATCGTGAACACCGGATGAAGGGACGATACCGGGTCCTGGAAGACCATGGCGATTTCGCGTCCGCGCACGCTGCGCATCTGGCGGTCGGGGAGCTGCAGCAAGTCCCGGTCTCGGAAGAGGATCCCCTCCGCTTCAATTCTGCCATGGGGTGCCTCGATGAGGCGCATGATGGCCAGTGCGTGAGCGCTCTTGCCGCTACCGCTCTCGCCGACGATGCCGAGAATTTCACCCTCCCGCAACGCGTAGGAAAGGCGGTTCACCGCCGTGATCGAGCCATCATCGGTCTCGAAGCGAACTGACAGGTCCCGGACGGAGAGGAGCATGTTCATTCTCGCCAGACGCAGGCTGTTTCGAGTCGTCTCCGCAGTCTGATCGAGTTCATGCCGGCTTCCGGTGGCAGGAGCGAGGGCCGCCGGATTCGTCTCCGCCCAGCGCCCGAAGGTGCTTCCGGTCCGTTTGGCAGCATTGGATCGCAATGGGTATCATGGCGCACATTCCGGCGGGATTGTAGCGGCAATGCAGGCTGCATCGGTCTGGAAAAAAGAATGAGATCGGAGGAGACACCATGAATGCAATCAGGTTGAAGAGAGGCGGTCTCGCGGCTGCTGCGGCTGCCGCGCTGGTAATGGGCCTCTCGGCGGGGCCGGCGACCGCGGACGAGGTCTGTCCGGTGCGGGGCGGCACGTTCACCATTCCTTTTGACCCCGAGCCCGCGGATCTGACCCCGGGTGCGAACGCCCAATACGCTCCAAGCCTTGTTTTCGGGCTGATCTATGACACGCTCCTGATCTTGGACCGTGACGGCAATCTCAATCCCGGGCTCGCCACCAGCTACGAGATCTCGGACGACAACCTGTCGATCACCTTCGAGTTGCGGCAGGGCGTGCAATTCCATCACGGACGCGCGTTCGAGGCGAAGGACGTGGTGTACACCTTCGAGCGCCTGCTCGATCCCGAGTTCGGGTCTCCCTGGGCTGCGCAACTCGGCTCCATCACGGGCATCGAGGCGTTGGACAGCCACACCGTCCGCATGAATTTCGATGCGCCGTTCGCGCCTATTCTCAGCGTGGTTTCGACTGCCTGGTACACCGCGATCGTTCCGTACGACTTCACTCCGGAAAACAACCTGAACGAGAACGCCTCGGGGACCGGCGCATTCATGCTTGTCGAGTATGTCCCGGACAGCTATGTGCGGCTGAACGCCAATCCCGACTATTGGGAAGTGGGCTATCCCTGCATTGATACCGTCGTATTTGACCTGATCCCGGATCCGCAGACCCAGATTTCTTCGTTTCGGCAGGGCAATGCCGACATCGTCATACTGCGGGATCCAAAGTTCATCCCTGTGCTGCGAAACGTCGAGGGTGCGCACCTGATCGAGCCTGCTGGCGCGGTGAACGAGTCAGGGCTCGGGATCAATACCGCGGAAGGACCGACCGCCGATGTTCGCGTACGGCGGGCACTCAGTCTTGGCACGGACCGGCAGGAAGTCATTGACACCGTGCTGTTCGGCTTTGGCGAAGTGGGAACGAAAATCTCCTGCGGCAAGGTTCCGTATGGCTGGTGCGCCGATTCAGATCCTCCGCTGCCGTATCACGAGTACGATCCCGAGGGCGCCAAGGCGCTCCTTGCGGAGGCCGGCCACCCGGACGGGCTCGACCTCAACATGCAGGTCAATCTGCCCCTTGACGTGCAGACCGCGGAGGTCCTGCAGGAGCAGTGGACGCAGATCGGCGTGAATCTCACCATCGAGCAGATTCCGGATTTCAATCAGCAGCTCGACAACTACATCAACGTCAAGCACCAGCTCTCGATCGTTTCCCTGGTCTGGCAGCCGGATCCGCATTCGGATGTCTACCAGATCTACTATTCGACTTCGCCGATCAACCTCGGGAAGTTCGTGGATGCCGATTTGGATGCGCTTCTGGATGCGGGAAAGGTTGAACTGGACGTCGAGAAACGCATCAAGATCTACAAGGACATCCAGAATCTGATCGCGGACCAGGTGTACATGCTCTACCCGTACACCAAGCCGGTGAACTGGCAGTATGTCAGGGATTATGTCAACAACTACAAGGCGATGCCGAGTGGGACGTACGACCATGTGCGGTATCTCTGGCTTGACAAGTCCTGAATGCTGCCGGGCCGGATAGCCTGAGCCGGGCGGCCGGGAACTGCTGCCGGCGTGCGGAGCGATTGCGCACCGCGCGCCGGCTCTCCCTTATTGCGGCGGTGAGAAGCGGTACCCGGCGGCAGCCTTTCGAAGCGGTGTCTCGCCACGGACGATTGCCGGATGTGGTACCGCGCCGGACCGCGAAGCGGTCTCATGTGCCGCCGCGATCTCCATCATGCCGCCGCTCTGCCCGTGAAGCGGGATCGCCCTGATGGGACGGTACATTCTGCGTCGCCTCCTGCTGCTGATCCCCGTGATTCTCGGAGTGACGTTTCTGACGTTCGCTCTGATCCGCATCATTCCCGGCGACATCGTGACCCAGATGATGGGGGTCACCATCGCGAACAATGCCGAAATGCGGATCAAGATCCTCCACGAGCTAGGACTCGACCGCCCGCTGCTTGAGCAATATGTCTGGTGGCTCGGCCGGATCGTCCAGGGAGACTTCGGCTACTCGTTCATTCACGGCAGGCCCGTCATCGAGCAGATCCTGCAGCGCCTTCCGGTTACGCTCCAGCTCGGCGTCATGTCGATGGCCATTGCGATCGGCATCGGCATGCCCCTCGGAGTACTCAGCGCGGTGCGGCAGGGCACCGCCACCGATCTCCTGGCGCGGCTGTTCGCGCTACTCGGAATCTCGACTCCAAGCTTCTTCTCCGGCACATTGATCGTTGTGCTGGGCGCGATCTACTTTCCCAGCATGCCGACACTGGGCTATGTCCCGCTGCTGGAGGATCCCTGGGAAAGCGTTTCGCGGATGTTCTGGCCGGCCCTCGCGTTGGGGCTCGGCATCGGCGCGATCATCCTCCGGTATACCCGATCCTCGGTCCTGGAAGTGCTCGGGGAGGATTATGTACGAACGGCTCGCGCAAAGGGCATGTCCGAAGGGGTCGTCATCTTCGTGCATGCGTTCAAGAGCGCGTTGATCCCGATCATCACGGCGATCGGAATCTGGTCCGCATTCCTCGTAAGCGGTGCGGTAATTCTCGAGGAAGTGTTCGCCATTCCGGGTCTGGGGCGGCTTGTGCTGAGCGCCATCGAGAATCGCGACTATCCGATCATCCAGGGAACCGTACTCTTCCTTTCCCTCGGTGTCGCTTTCGTGATCCTGTGCGCGGATCTGCTCGTCGCACTGGTCGATCCACGGGTGAGACTACGGTGAAGAGCCGATCCGCAGGGATGCCCGAAGCGATTGCCGCAGACGATTCCCCGCGGCCGCAACCGTCTCCCTTCGGGCGTTTCCTGCGGCATCTGCGCCGGGACCCGGCCACGCTGATCGGCCTCGTGATCGTTTGCCTGCTGATCCTGGTTGCCCTGTTCGCCCCGTACATCGCGACACACGGAGCAAACCAGAGTACGGGTACGATGCTGGCGCAACCCAGCTGGGAGCATCCGTTTGGCACGAACATCCAGGGCAGGGATCTGTTCAGTCGGGTCGTCCTCGGCAGCCGGAACAGCCTGATTGTTGCGTTTCCGTCCGTTCTGCTCGCCGTGGCGATCGGGCTCCCACTCGGCATGCTCGTCGGTTATCTCGGCGGGTACACGGACAGCACCGTGCTGCGCGTGTTCGACATCATGTTCGCGCTGCCGACCATCCTGTTCGCCATCGCGCTGGTGGCCTATCTCGGGCCGAGCCTTCCGAACCTGATCCTCACGATCACCATTCTCTACATCCCCCGGGTCGCCATGGTGGCGCGGGCACCCACGCTATCCGTGAAGACCCGCGACTTCGTTCTTGCCGGGAAGATGTTCGGAGCCCGGAATGCCCGGATCCTGCGAACCCATATCCTCCCGAATATTGCCGCGCCGGTGCTGGTCGAGTCGTCGCTGCTTCTGTCGGAAGCTCTGCTCACCGAGGCAGCGCTCAGCTTTCTCGGCCTCGGGGTGCAGCCGCCCAATCCGAGCTGGGGAGCGGATCTCGGCAAGGGGCGCCAGTTCATGGAGCTCGGGGCCCACCAGGTTGTGTTCCCGGGCGTGACAATCATGGTCGCCGTGCTGGGATTCAACTTGCTGGGAGACGGACTCCGAGACTTTTTCGACCCGCGCCTCCGGCGAAGGCGAGGGTAACGGGACCGGTTTCGAAGAGGGAGGGCAGGCATGTCCAGGAAAATTCGAGTCGCAGCGATCCAGGCCACCTCCCTGGCGGCGAACTGGGAGGAGAAGTGGCAGGGCATCGATATTCCGCACGCGGTTGAGCTTCTCGAGCAGGCAGCGAGCGGCGGTGCGGATCTCGCCTGCTTTCCGGAACTCTATCCACTTGCGGGGCGCGGGGAACTGTGCGAAGCGGCGAGGAGACTGGACGTGCATGTCATCGCCGGGCTCGCCGAGGGCGAACCCCCGAAATGGCAGAACACGAGCACGGTGATCTCGAATGACGGAACGGTTCTCGGAGTGCAGACCAAGAACTATCCGACGGCCCTGGAAGTGGATCGGGGCGTGGTTCCGGGCGATGCGTTTCCGGTGTTCGAGTCCGATCTCGGACGAATTGGCATTGTCATATGCGCGGACTTCGCGTTCTTCCACGACGGGGTGGAGGCCAATTGCCGCCATCGCGCCGACATGATCTTCAATCCGGCTCTCTGGTTCGCACTGAGCGAGGCCTTTCCCCACACGGTGATCGGCCGCCACATGGAGTATTCCGTTCCGGTCTTCGGTGTGAACATTGGCCGGCCCCGCGAGGGATTCCGAGATTCGATCTTTCCACCCGCGGGGGGATTTTCCACGGCCTGCGTGCCGCCTCCGGTTCGCGACATGGACGAGTTGTGGGAGTGGTTCTGCGACAAGCCCGGCGGGATCGATTCGACCGAAGGATTCATCCATACGCTGGGACCGGATGAAGACATCCTGTATGTCGATGTGGACATCGAAGCGGTGCGGAATTTTCCGGGATATTTCTCAACCCGGATGCCGGTGCGGCCCGGCGGGTGATTGCTCTGATGCGGCTGTGCTTCGAACCGGGCGATCCGCAGGTGACGTTCGGTTCCCTACGGAAATCCTGATCGTTGTTCCCAATTCCCGAGGTCGGCGCTACGGCACTCGGAGATCCAGGGAAGGAGCTGGTTGGGAAATCGTCACGGCGAACTGTCCCCGTATTTCACTGGGATTGAACGATGCCCCGGACTGGGTGATGAAGTGTTCTTTCCTGCACTCGTCCAATAGGTCTCCGCGCGTCATCCAGCGGGCAGTTTGTAACCGATGCTCCCTGGACATTCTCGTATGGCGTCCGTTGCGAAAGGATGCTTTCGTTAGCGACGGGGCAATGAAAGTATTGCCCGGTCACCTTTCGTAACCGCTTGACGGGAGTGGTTCGCTTTCTGTTCGAATTGGCATGGAGTTCCGTGTCGGAAGTACTCGTGGACCGAAGGTTTCACATGTGGAGGGGGTTGGGGGTCGTCCGAAGTTCCGATTTTCACTTCGTGCGGAAAAGCGAGGTGGAATCGACTGGGTGTCCCCTTGTTGGGAGGATTCGGGGCAGGCTGTGGCCACCTTGGGCAACTCGAAGCCTTGTCGCCGCATGCAATTCCCGGAACGGAGAAGGTCTATCCGGGCGGCAGGTCGACCACCAGCGCCGGGTCGAAGTCCTTGCCCTCAACCGGCCCGTAACCGTACGGGTTTGCCACAACCCGTGTCTCGCCGAGCATTTCTTCGATCCGGCTATGCATGTGCCCGTGGATCCACAGCCGTGGCTGGAACCGCTCGATCAGCTTGTCCAGATCCGAGGCAAAGCCCGGATTTAGCCGGCTGTGTTCGAACTGGGGCCGAATGCACTTCGGGCTCGGAGCGTGGTGGGTGATCACAACGGCAGCATGATCCGAGTGGCGCACTGCCTCGAGTTCCCGCTCGATGAAGGCCCGCTCCTGCGAATGTCTGCGGGCGGTCTCGTATGTGGAGAGGAATCCGTGGCCAAGGCGGATCGCGCCCACAAAATCGGACAGCGCCCGGCCGACTTCGATATGAGCCCAGGCTTCGCCAGACGCGCCGCCATCAAGGCGGAAATCCGTCCAGAGCGTCGCTCCGATGAAGCGGACTCCGCCGATGGTGATTGCGCCAGGATCCAGCAGCGTGATGCCGTATCGGCCGCATGCTTGCGCGAGTTCCTGCCGCGCCTCGCCGATTTCGCTGCCGTAGAATTCATGGTTTCCGGGCACATAGAGAATATGTCCGGCGGCCGACCAGCGCTCCGCAATCTCGGCGATGCGGTGCGTGCAGACTGGCGCGAGATCGCCGGCCAGGATGATGGCATCTGCCTCGGGTGCGAGAGGAGGGATAGAGTTTCCTTCGAACTCCAGGTGCAGGTCTGAAAGGATCTGAATGCGCATGGAAGACCTCGACTCCTGTCTGCATCGGGCAGCCTCACTGCCACTCCATTCGCAGGCTCCCCCGCGCTGCAAGGGATGGCAGGAAGATTCGTTGGACCCGGTTCGGCAACGCTTCCCCGTGTCAGAGGTGCCGCGAACCGGCCGGCACGCGAGGACTCGCCCACGCTGCCGAGAACGCTATCTGGTGTCGGCAGGGCCCGCTTGTGCCAAACCAACCAGCGTGAATCGTCCCGAGCCGGACGCGCAGCTTGAACCGTAATCCTGCGGTCGAATTCGTGCCCGAGTCACTGGTCCGGTGCGGTGGCTTGCCGGTATACGGGCGGTAGCGCTGCGGGTTGGCGGGAGCGGACCGTAGCGTGTTTGCTCACCGAAAATCGGGCGACGCGAACCAGGAGCCGGGAAAATCGGTCCCGGGGTCTCCGTCGCAAAGCCGACGGGTGTGCACAGCCGGAGGCCTCGACGCCTCCCGGAACTACCGCATCCCGTTCCGGCCGGTCCGTGTCTCGAGCGGCCAAGGCCTGCTGGCATTCACCGTCAGTTCGCGTGCACAGGACTCGGGGCTACCGGATTCGCCGGATTCAATCTGCCCGAACGCCTTGGGTTATCGATCGGGGAGACCGCCGGCATCCGGCGATCATGCGGGCTGACCCCCCTGCCTGCCCAGGACCCGGTGCTCTTCCATCGGAATCCTTTGCCGCACCGTTTTCAAATAGCCGAGATCGACACTCGCGGTCGAAAATCCGGGACCCTCGCTCACCTGGGCCACGATGTAGCCCCAGGGGTCGACGATCATGGAATGGCCCCAGCAGTGGCGCTCGCCTTCGGGAGTCGGAAACGAACCGGACTGCCCGGCCGCGGCCACATAGGTCTGGGTCTCGATCGCTCGGGCCCGCAGCAAGGTCTCCCAGTGGTCCTTTCCTGTCTGCAACGTGAAGGCGGCGGGAACCATGATCATGTCTGCGCCCAATCCCGCAAGGCGCCGGTAGAGTTCGCCGAAGCGGAGGTCATAGCAGATGGAGCAGCCCACTTTCATGCCTTCGGTCTCGTAGACCGCGACGTCCTTTCCCCGACCTACCGAGTCCGATTCCCGGTACTCCGTGCCGTCCGGAGCGGTGATGTCGAAGAGATGGATCTTCCGGTATCGGGCCAGTTCCTCGCCATCCCGGCCGAACGCGACCGTCGTGTTGTAGGAACGTGACTCATTGCCAATTCGCTCGTAGAAACTGCCACCATGCACAATAACCCCGTGCTCGCGGGCGATGGACTGCATCGTCTTCCAGGTTTCGCCGCCCGGAACCTCCTCCGCCGCTTCCTGGCGTGCCTCCTCGCTTCCGCCGAGGAACGAGACCATCTCGGGAAACACGATCAGATCCGGGTAGTCTGCGGCGACCGCTTCGGCAGCGAGCCTCCTCGCTTCGGCAAGATTGCGGGACTTGTCGTCCTGCGAGTTCATCTGAACGACGGTTACGCGCATGGGGTGCCCTCCGGGTATTGTCTGTTCGCGGCACCATAGACCGAATCGGCCGAGGATTCGAACCGGAGCCCCATCCGGCGATATCGTACGCGTCGCAACAGCCCTTGCGGCGCTCGGGTCTCCCGGGGATCTGGCGCCGCGCACCGACTGTTTGATCCGGATTCCAGCGCCATGCTCAGCCCGCACCCGATCATGTTCCCCCAGTGGCTTGGCGCGCTGGCCGCCCGAGGCGCACCGGCTCGCGCCCTCGTCGCGGGAGGCCATTCCCGGCAGGTGCTTGAGGGCGTGCGGCTTGCCGCGGAGGCTGGCTGGCTGGAGCCGGTTCTCGTCGGACCGCTGGCAGGCATGCGCGCGGCAGCGGACGCGATTCAGTGGGATATCGAAGCATTCGAGCAGGTGGACGCGGATGGGGAGGGTGCGATCGCGAACGCGTCCGTAGCCCTGGCCGCCGATCCTGAATGCGGCATGGTTGTAAAGGGCCACATTCACACGAATGTGCTGTTGAGCGCTCTCCTGCGCAGGGAGGCCGGCATCCGGACGGGAAGGCCGCTTCTGCATGCTTGGCTCCTGACCCATCCGGAGTTCGACCGGCCCATTGCCATCTCGGATGGCGCATTCAACATCGCGCCCGACTTCGAAACCCGGAAGGCAATCGTCGAGGCGTTGGTGGACATGTTCGCCGCGATCGGCAGACCGCGACCGCGGATCGCGCTTCTCGCGGCGTCGGAGGAGGTCCTGGAAGCGATGCCGGCCACCAGGGAAGCGGCCGACATCGCCGCATGGGCAATCGAGGCCGGCGTAGACGCGGAGGTTTTCGGGCCCGTCGCGATGGATGCGGCAATCTCCCCGGAGGCGGCGCGGATCAAGGCAATGCCTGCCCCTGCGGGGTCTGCCGACGCGATCGTCGTGCCGTATATCGAAGTTGGCAACGCTCTTGCCAAGGCGCTGATCTGGTTCCGGTCCGCCTGCGCCGCGGGTGTCGTCCTGGGGGGCCGGATTCCAATCACCATTCCGAGCCGAAGCGACGCGCCCGAGGCGCGCCTTGCGGCGGTCGCGCTGGCGCGCGTTCTGACTGTTGCGCGGCCGAACGGCGGGAGCCAGTAAATCGCGCGAAGCTCCCGCGGAATCCATGCGAATCGTCCCCGCCCATCGCGGGCGGCGGGCCTTGACGCGGGGCCGGAATAGGCCATATTCAATACGGCTTCGCTTGCGGTTGCCCGGTGGTCGTCCGGGCTTCGCGAGTTGCGGGCCGTGCCAACCATTTCAGGATCGAATACAGGCGCCGGCGATAGCCCTCAGCCGGGCCGGAAGGGGGTCAGGCTTCAAATGCCGCAGCGCAACCGCTCGATGGAGTGGCCGACATGGTGCGTGCTAGCAGGGTGCTACGCTGGGTGGGGGCTGATCACGTGGCACTGGGAGGCTTTGGGCCTCTGGATCGCCATTCCGATCCTGATACCCTTCGTCACGTTACATTCGAGCTTGCAGCATGAGGTTCTGCACGGCCATCCGACCCGATTTCGGACGTTGAACGAGGCGATCGTCTATCCGGCTCTGGGACTCCTGATTCCGTATCGCCGGTTTCGGGACACACACTTGAAGCATCACAGGAATGAATACCTTACGGATCCGTATGATGATCCGGAGAGTTGGTACCTCGCGGATCGCGACTGGGCGTCGCTCTCCTGGCCCATGCGGCTGATCCTGGAGGTGAACTCGACCTTGCTCGGGCGGTTCGTGTTTGGCCCGGCGCTCGGGGCCTGGGGACTCATCCGCAGCGATTGGCGCGCGGCCCGCGCCGGAAGTTCCGGGATCACGGCGGCCTGGCTGCACCATGTCCTGGGCGCGGTTCCGGTGGTGATCTGGGTATGGCCGGTCTGCGGCATGCATCCGTTGGTCTATCTGGTCGCGGCCGCCTATCCGGGATTTTCGCTTCTGATGCTGCGAACCTATGCCGAGCACCGCGCGGAAGAGGCCGTGCCTTCACGAACGGCCGTGATCGAGGCTTCGCCCGTATTCGGTCTTCTCTTCCTGAACAACAACCTTCATGCGCCGCATCATGAGCGTCCCGCTCTCGCCTGGAATCTGCTGCCCAAGTATTACCGGGAGAACCGGGATCGCATCCTGCAGGAGAACGGCGGTTACGCCTATCGGGGGTACAGCGAAGTGTTTCGCCGTTTCTTCTTCCGGCGGCGCGAGCCCATTCCCCATCCGTTCCTGCGCAGGGCGGGAACGGACGGTCAGGAAGCTTCGGAGCCGGGCTCCCACGGCGCGGGAGGCCAGAGGGCGGGGCGTTGATCGCCACATTGCCCATGTACGACGCGGGCCGCGCCCGCGAAGCCAATGATGCTCTTTGGCGGGTATGGTCGCAGGCGCTTGCCGCAAGGGGCGTTTCCGCGCCGGGGTCCCTGGATCGCTCCGGTGTCCTGGAGGATGTCTGGAAGGATCCGCGGCTGCTGGTGGGACAGACCTGCAGCTTGCCCTGGGTTGTCTTTCTGGAGCATTCAACACGGATCTTCGCGATTCCCCAATACTCGGCACCGGATTGCGGGAAGGCCACATATCGAAGCCTTCTAGTCGTCCGGAAGGATGCGCTGGGCGACGATCTCGCGGCATTCGCTGACGCCACCGTGGCCGTCAATGGCCCCCATTCGCAATCCGGGCACACGTCTCTGGCGATGGAATTGGAGCGGAGAGGGCTTCCGATGCCGTTCTTTGCTCGAGCCCGGGAGACGGGGTCGCACGTTGCCTCCTTGCAGATGCTTGCCGAGGGGGCGGCCGATATCGCTGCGATCGACTGCGTGACGTTCGCGCATAGCGAGGCTGTCGGCAATCCGCATGTCGACGGGGTTCGGGTCATCGGAAGGACTCCGCAAGCGCCGGCGCCGCCGTTCATTACTTCCCGGAGCCGGGAGCCCGCAATGGATGCAATCCTTCTGGAAACCCTTTGCCAGACCATCGCAGACCCGGTTGCGAAGCCCATCTGCGAGGTATTGCTCCTTGAGGGAGTGGTGCCGCCGGATGGTGCTCTTGGAGCGGGATTGGACGCAGTTCGCGCCGCGTGGTGCGGGGTGGGCAACAACGGGATATCACGGGAGTGGGAGCCTCTGGAGCAGGGTCCTTGAACTGACGCGATCCGGGTTGCTGCCGCGGCATGGCAGCGGGATTCATGGGTTGTGATCGGTCGACCCGCCGGACTGGGCGGGTGTGCACCGCGGGTCCGCTCCGGCGTTTGCCGGCCGCGGAAAAAGGGCGTCCTCGCGAATTCGCGCCAGGAGTTTCAAGAGTCCGTGGGAACGGACCGGACGATTGCGTGGCCATGCGCACGAAAGACCCTGGAACTGGCTATCGGACGGGCGGGCTCGGTTCGCCGCATCTGTGCCATTTCCTATGCTTGCTGGCTTGATCGCAGCCCTGTCCCGGTTGGACACCGGTAGCTTGTGTGCCAGGGGCGTCTTACGCCCCTGGCTACGTTTCTGCGCGCAAACCCTTCCGGCATCCCTCACTGTAGCCGCTCGGCGATCCAGAGCTTGATGAGCGATTGCCGGGTCACGCCGAGTTGTTTGGCCCTCCGGTCGAGGCCAGCGACGACCCAGGCCGGGAAATCCACGTTCACCCGGCGAGGTCCCGCATTTCCCCGCCGTGCCCTGGACCAATCCACCAGGTCGCTCACATCCTCGCCAGCGTCGAACTTCTGATCGAACTCATGCGCTTTCATAGCGGCCAATCTCCTGTTTCACGGCGCGGCGAACCGAATTTTGCGAAATGCGGTGATATTACACCACGGCCCTTGCAGTGGCAGCAGATTTCTCTTGAGGGCCTGTCCGCGGCAATGAAGGCGATGGTATGCCGTCCCAGCGCACGGCTGTCCTGATTTGTGAATCAGCTGAGCTGCGTAGAGAATCTGGTTGCGCTGAAGGGGCGGCGGATCTTGGTGAACGGTCTACGCCGGATCCGGGCGGGGCGCCGCGGGTCGGCGGACTTCCTGGTGGCTGAAGTGGACGTTGTGCCGTTCCTGGCGGATGGCCGCCAGTTCGGCAGCCAACATCGCGACGGTGTCGGCCATCGCTGCAACTCGGCTCTGGTTGTGGTCTCCGGCAGGCGGAAGCGGGGACAACCTTGGCGCACGGTTGCGCCGGCCGGGGGAAGACAAGGCCGGGGAGACCTTCGACTTCGTGCTGCAACTTGTCGCAGGCGCGATTGAAGAAGGGGACGACCGCCCGGTGCTGGTTCGCATGGATACGGGATTTCCCGAAGGGCGGACGCTGGAAGAGTCTGATTCCCCGAATATCCAGTATCTGGAACGGATGGCAGAACCAACATTGGAGACGCCGGCGGACCGGGCGCCTGACGAAGTGCTCACGGTCTTTAACAAGCATTGGTTCCAGACCGGGAACTGGAGCTGCAAGCGGTGCGTGGCTCTTGTCTCGATCTGTTTTGAGCGGGAGTTGCTTCCGCGCTACTACGGAGTGGCCGCCCCAGAACGAAGCCCGTCTCCTGCTCGCCCTGCTCACGTATCAGAATTTGCACGAAAGCCTCTACGCAATTGAGGACACTTCCAGGATAGGCTGACGCCCCGGCACCTTCCGGGAACAGTTCTGTGCGCCAGCTGCCGCGTGGCACGGCACGAAAGGCGCATGAGACTCCACATAGCTGGATTTGAGACAAGCCACCGAGCCATCCTGCTGCGGCGGCTGAAGAATCCTCCCCGCAAGAGGCTTAGCCCGTGTACCGGCTCCGCTCCCTTCTCCCGCCAACCCCAAAGTCGGCAGAACCGGGCCATGGGACTCGGCGGTGCATACTTGCCGCAAGATGCGTCCCTTCAGCGCAAAGCGCAAAGCGCAAAGCGCAAAGTCCCCGCGCCGCACTCGATCATGCCACGCATCAGCACCGTACCGCGCCGCAATATCGCAAAGCTCCGCGACTTCAACTTGAACCTCCGCCAGGAACACGCTGATCGAGCAAGAACAAGAACCCTCCCAGCTCGATCGCAATTCGATACGATTTCATGAATAGTCTGGAGTTACGCGAGTCAATGTGATCGCTCTCACAGAATTCGGCTGGCGGCAAATCATGCGGTGCTAAGAATCCGTGACAGTGTCGTTGCGATTGACCTTCTCCTGAAGACGACAGAAGTGTATGGAAAGCTTGAAGGCGAGCATATAGAATCCGATGTTGCTAAGGGTGAACAGTTTTTGTCTATTGGGATCTGCAGAATGGGCGGCGACAGGCATGGAGTGTAGCTCGTCGAAGCGGACAACATGATCTTCCGCCAACGGGCCTCCGGCCGGAATATAGAACACACTTGTCGTCTTCTGCGCTTTGATCGATCTGATCTTTTCTTCGATTCGTCTGCCTTCCATTCTGCTGGCATAGAGAAGGTTCTTGAACGTGTCCAACTTGACCAAGGGTGAGAAAATTATCCGAGTAGGCATATCTCGGGGATTTCCTGGGTCAACATCACAGGAGTTCGAGAGGACGAGGCCATGCACCGAGTGCCGCTTGCCCGAAACGAACTCGAATAGCTGGATTCCTGTCCAGCCATCACCTTGGAGCGTGGATTGTCCAAAGGCGTCGTTGCAAGTGCTGAGAAGGCAATTTGCGCTGCCGCCAGACGAGATCGCCTTCAATCCCTCGACCAACTCTCACCCGTCTTCAGCGGTAAGGTAGTAGGGAACTTGCCGATGGAGGTCCTCAGCGTCGAAATTCCTGCGAACTATCAGGACTCGAATAGTTGAGATATGTTCGTGTCCCACACGGCCTCGAAGTCCGTCCCAAGGGGTTCTTGGTCACTTGACACCGACGTATAGATAGCTGCGATCTGGCGCCAGAAGTCTTGTGCAGCGGACATTTTCGAGAGTGCCAGTGACTTCTCGAAAGAGCTGGGGGTCCGGCACTCATGATTTGTGACGAAAGGTGGCGCTTCGAAACTGGGCCAATACACATCGCGATCGGTATTATCCAGCTGACCGGTGGAGATGGCAGCTGCGATTCCGATCATAACAGCAGGTTCAGTGGTTGCGCGGTGTTGGGCGATGTCAGTCATAAACCGGCTCCATAGCTTCAATTGTTCCGTCGGCAAGGCAATCATAGAAATTAGCCTCATTTGCTTGCTTCAATTGTTCCAAGCCCGGCTCTAGAGTACTTGCGAAAGCGGCATAGGCTGGCCGCTGTACATTGCGAATTGAGTCTATCGCAACTACTACACCGAACCGTTCTTTGCCGTCGTAGAGTTTGCCTTGTGCGCCAGTGATAACGGAAAGGATATTAATAGTATCGTCTTCGACACGGTGGACCTGCATGTTCACGTGATCGTCATTTACCATGATGGATCCGAGAGTGATCGACATCTTGATTTTCTCAATCTGCGCAGCCAGCGTCGGCGCAGCGATCAGGTTCACGTACTTCAGCGAGTACCGCTCGACCCTTTGTGCGATTTCGGCCCTTGCAATTAGCTCGGTTATTAGGAGAATCGAGTTCTTAGAGTCGGTCCACTTCGGATATGGCAATTTGCAACTTATCACGATGTTTCGATCGCCAACAGAGATGAAGTACTTGTCCCATTCCAGGCGCGACAAAAGGGCGAATTGGAGATTTGGATCACTCGCGCGCATTGGCTAAGGAATCTCGGCGGCCGGAAGCCGTTTAACAGTTGGCTTGGGGGCAAGTTCGTGAAACAAGAAACCCGGAAGGATTTCGACCAGTGGGGCGTACCATCCAAGCGTATTTCAAAAATCGCGTCTACTAGCGGTTCGTGCTTGAGAACGTTGGGCAATATTTGCAAGGACGCCGCATTCCTCTGCTAGAATGAGAGCGTTTGATGAACGCTTCGTGAGGTCAGGAGTCGGCCAATTCGCCACTCGTTGGGAATGGTCCAGACTTGAGAATGAGTTGCCAAGGCGATTGCCGGGTGGCAGCCCAATCAGACGGATTGGGCTCTGTCCGGCACGGGTTGTCAATGCCTAGCAGAGAGTACAGCATCCCGGCCAGAACCGTAGGGAGGATGAAGACGGTCTCATTCGTTGGAGGAAGGGGTGGAAACACCGCCTCCGACCGATGAAGGTTGGAGATCGTAATGTTCTCCCGACCCTCGGATAATCGTCTGAACACACAGAGGCATTTGGCATTGTGCTCGACCGCGGCCATGAGGTTCATTGCTACCTCTGCTTCAGCATGATGCGTAGTGCACGTCGGTACGTACAGTATATCGAGGAAAATTCAAGCGTGAAGTGCCATTTTGGGTAAAGTCCGACGATACGAAGGTTAGGGTCCGGCTGAACCGTGGGTTCCTCACCGTCCGCGGGAGTTAGCCGAAGATAACATAGCACATGCAGTTCTGGAGACGCTTGGGCGAGTTGCTCGGTAGAACGGCGGGGATTGAGGTCGATGATCGGAACATGGCCCAGAGATGCGCTATGCGTCCGGGTCTCCACAGTGTCATAGGCGCGGTCCATCAGATCGTACAGGTTGTCGACCCGTGCCGAGGTCATCTCCGCCATCGGAATCGTCGCTTGGCGGTCGTGCATCGGATGCGGACGTCAGGATGCAGTTCGCCGGGATGCCGCCGACGGCGGAATCAATCAATGTGCAGCTTGTACCCGATCCAGGAATCGTGGTGTCCCTTTGCGTTGCGCTTTCTGCCCAAATTGCAGGCCTGCGGCAACTCCGCCAGCATTCCGGTGAGCGGCATTGACCGTTGGCGCTCAAGGCGGTTCGGCTCCCTGGGCCGCTCTTCCCCCTTGCGCCTCCGCTCCCGCCTCCGCCCCCGCTTGCGCTTCGGTTTCGGCGTCTCCGGCGGCTCGGGGGCCGGCTTCACCCGTGCCTCGATCGCGGTTGCATCGCGAGAAATGTGCCCGACAACGTGATCGCCCAGAGTTCGCTTGATCGGCGCCTCATGCAACCGGCCTGGCAGTGAACTCAACGCAAACTCGGCGAAGGCTCGGGAAAGGGTCGCCTCGCTTGGCACCGCGCGCCCCGAAGACCGGCCGCACAGGCGCCGGAACTTGCTGTCGACTTCCAACCGCTCAATCAGGTCACTCGAAGATCTGGAGGAGCCGCTCATACCGCGCGCCAAGAGGCCCAAGCTCCGTCTCCAGCGCCTCAAACGGTTCCGGTCGAAACCCGCGCCAGTAACGCGCCAGAATATCCTTCAGGGACATCGGCTCGTTCCCTTCGGTCCATCATGTTGTAAGACAACTCCATGATACCACTAGAGAAAGCGCCTGTCCCGCAGAAAGAACCCCCAGGAAATCGTCCATAAAATCGGCTCAGAAAGCCGTTTTGCAAAATCCTCAGCTGTTCAACGAATTCCGATCTTGTCGAGGCAGCGAACAGCCATCTGCGCCAAAAACACGCGTGATGATGGGAAACCGAGGCAAACCACGCGCCCGTGCGGTCGTCGGCCGATGTCTCCGCAGGAATTCCTCCGCGATGCTGGCGGCGAGACGCACGGCAGAGGCCCTGGGCGAACCCTGAGCCAGATGCGCATACAGCGCCGCAGTCTGGACCTGGCCGTGCCAGAGCAGCTTCGTGATCCGGGACAAGCCTCCGCCCAACGCCGGGGGCGGCTGGAGTAGGTGGTCGCTACAACCTACTCTGTTGGCGTAGTAAATCTGCCGGAAACCGCATTGGCCGCGTGTGCATGGGTCGAGCATTCAAGATAATCTGAGACTTCGATGTTCTGCTCTTGGCACTGGCGCTTGAAATCCACAAGCCATTCTCCGGCCAACCGTTGGAGCGTATGTTTGTCTCTACGCAGGCACAAATTCTCGATCGGATGAGATGCCAATTCCCTGGCTGCCTGCAGAACAGCATAGGCGTTGTCGCCGAGGTCGTTTGCGTACTTGGCGTAGAGGGAGTCGACGTAGCCATCTAGCCGGAACCAATCGCGCTGATAAGCGTTGAAGGACGTGTTGCTTTCGTCTTCTCGTGCGTATCGTGGAATCCTGATGGCCAAGACGGCTTGTACGAGACGTTTGCCGTACTTCCGGTCGAATTTGTAGCGGCGCAGGGCATCGAAGGCGGCCTTGAATTCTTGCTGCATCTTCCGGACGCGCTCGTGGCTGACTACGAAATCGATTTCCGATTGAATGTTGCCGCGGGTGTGTGCAAACGAGAAAGAAATGATGTCTCCTCGTGCGGTCATGCCATTCGCGCAGACTTTCCTGTAACAGCCGATTCTAAATCTTAGGGCGCGTTGCGCGTTATAGCTGTTGGTTACGCGGATGTATGGGCCGTAGGTATCCGGAACTTCCTCTCGAGTACCGACCATGACGTAGCCGAAATCGAGCTTTCCGGTTTTGTGTCTGAGGTCGATGTGGCAGTAGATTCCAGACTGTGGAGCGTCGGCAGCGAATATCTCCCATTCGACCTCAGTCGTGTTTTGGAATACCGCTTTCGCGCACTTCCGTGCGTAAGCGCACGCCTCACGATTTGTGACCAGCCTGTAGTCCTTACCTACTACACCAAGTACCTCGTCGGTCCTGACGTTCACCACTGCCAGTCTGTTTGATATGAGGATTTCCGTCCCCAGGTCGACGTCAGTTTGTCTCGTATAGATAGGCTGGGTAGCTACGGGGAAGAACAGATCATCGGGAGTAGTGACGCGCGACATTGTTGGTCTCTCCTTGCGTCCCACTTTGTGGGCACTCGTTGTGAATCCAGCGACAATTCTTCCTGGAGAATGTGTGAGGTGGATCGAATGCGACCTGCCCGAATGGGTGGGCCTGTCCCGAGACTCGGGTGAGGGCCTTCCCCGTACCTGTGCGAGGCATGCCGCAACGTAATGACCTGGCTTCTTTCCGAGATTGAGGTCGGAGCTGGCAGTGTGGTTGGAGTGACCCCGAGCGTGGTTCTCCATCGCGATTGCCGTGCGCGAGGGGTGTTGCCCAACCGGTCGGGTGCCGGGCGGGATGCTTGATCGCAGTGGTCCTTCAGTTGTCGCGCCGGCCGTGTCCGAACAGGGATCTCGAACAACCGTCGGAAGCTTCCTGGGTGGCAATCGGCGGCAGGACTCTCCCGACAGGTTCCGGGTCTGCAACCTGCGAATTTGCGCGGCTCGCCGTGCCTTTCGGCAAGACATCCCTACGGGGAGGGATCTACAAGGTCTGGACGGCCGGATAGCTTGAGCGATGCAACCGGCGCCGGTGTCCAGGAAATGACCCGGCCCTTCCGGATGACGGCGAGGCGGGTTGCCCGAAGGCGGATGGCCTCGATCGGGCCCTTTGCGTGAAGGAGAACCAGATTGGCGTCGCAGCCCTTCGCGATCCCGTAGCCCTCCAGATTCATGATTCGGGCGGGGTTCCCGGTTACCGACTGAAAGCACCAGCCCATGTCGTCCAAGGAGGAGAGCTGGCCGACATGGAGGCCCATGGCGGCGACATCCAGCATGTCGGCACTGCCCAGGCTGTACCAGGGGTCCATCATGCAGTCCTGTCCGAACCCGACCGTGATGCCGGCGTCGCGCAGTTCGCGCACGCGGGTGAGTCCGCGGCGCTTGGGGTAGGTATCGTGGCGGCCCTGGATCATGATGTTGATCAGGGGATTGGCGATCGCATGCATTCCGGCCTCGGCCATCAGCGGAATGAGCTTCGAGACATAGTAGTTGTCCATGGAGTGCATGGAGGTGAGATGGGAGCCGGCCACGCGGCCCTCCAGGCCAAGTCGCCGTGTCTCGAAGGCGAGCGCCTCGACATGACGGGAGAGCGGGTCGTCGGTCTCGTCGCAATGCAAGTCGACCATCAGACCTCGATCTGCGGCAAGTTCGCAGAGCGCCGCGACGGATCGCGTGCCGTCGGCCATGGTGCGTTCGAAATGCGGGATGCCGCCAACGACATCGACGCCGAGGTCGAGGGCGCGGACGGTGTTCTCCCACGCATTGGGGGCGCGGAAGACGCCGTCCTGCGGAAAGGCGACGAGTTGAAGCTCGATATAGGGAGCGATCTTCCGGCGCACCTCGAGCAGGGCCTGGACACCTTTCAACTCGTCATCGCAGGTGTCGACATGGGTGCGGATGGCGCCGATGCCCATCGAGGCGGCAATGTCGCAGTAGCGCAAGGCTCGGGCGACGATCTCGTCGATGGTCTGTATGGGTTTGAGCTCGCCCCAGAGGGCAATGCCCTCGAGCAGCGTGCCGGAGGCATTCATCCGGGGGCGACCGAGCGACAAGGTCGCATCCATGTGGAAATGCACATCCACGAAGGGCGGCGAGACGAGGCAGCCGCGTGCATCGATGGTCTCGCCGGCCTCGGCCGTGATGCCGGGTTCGACGGCGGCGATGCGGCCTTTCACGCACGCGATGTCCTGGCCGGTTCGGCCGTCCGGAAGCGTGGCGTTCTTGATCAGGAGGTCAGGCATCGGGTTCACCTCTGGCCCTTGAACCATGGAGCGAGCAGCGCGCGTGGATAGTCGGCCCGCCGGGCGACAATGACAAGTGCGATGATCGACAGGATGAACGGCATCATCAGGAATACCTGCGTCGGAATCAGCGCTCCGGCCTCGGTTTGCAGCCGGACCTGCAGGGCGTCGAACATGCCGAACAATACCGCGCCGAGGAGGGCCTTGCCGGGCTGCCAACTTGCGAAGATCACGAGGGCGATGCAGATCCAGCCGCGCCCGTTGACCATGCCGAAGAAGAAGGCGTCGAAGGCGGACATGGTGAGGAACGCGCCGCCGAGCGCCATCAGCGACGACCCTGCGATCACCGCGCCCATGCGCAGGCGGATGACGGAGAGCCCTTGCGCGTTCACGGCATCCGGATTGTCCCCGACCGCCTTGATCGCGAGGCCGAGCGGGGTTCGGTCCATGATCCACCACGTGACGGCGACCAGGAGCAGCGCCAGCCAGGTGAGCGCGGTCTGCTGGAAGAGGACGGGCCCAAAGAACGGAATGTCGGACAGCAGGGGGATATCGAGGGGGCGGAAAGGCTCGATGCGCGGTGGTGAACTGACCTGCGGCAACGCCGTTCGGTAGGCGAAGGAGGCCAGCGAACTGGCGAAGAGCGTGATTCCGAGGCCCGATACATGCTGCGATAGGCCGAGCGGCACGGTCAGGACGGCGTGGAGGAAACCGAAAAGGGCTCCAGCCAGAGCGGCGGCAAGGATGCCGACGGGAAGCGGTGCGCCGAGCCAGACAGTCATCCATCCCGTCATGGCGCCGACAACGAATATCCCCTCGATTCCGAGATTGAGGACGCCCGCGCGCTCGCAGACGAGCGCCCCCAGGACGCCGAAGATGAGGGGGCTCGCAATCCGCAGGCTTGCCGCCCAGAAGCTTTCGCTGACAAAGATCTGGAGGATGTCGATCATGGCGCGCGGACCGTCCGCCAACGAAGTCTGAAGCGCCCGAAGAATCCGCCGACCAGCATGCAGATCAGTGACATCGACACGGTAAGGTCCGCAAGGAAGCTGGAAACGCCCATCGCCCGGGACATGGAATCCGCGCCGACGAAGACGCTTGCCACGAAGAGGCTGGCCGCGATGACGCCGATGGGCGAGAGGCCGGCGAGCATGGCCACGACGATCCCCGCGTAGCCGAACCCGGGAGAGAGGTCGGAAGTCAGGTAGCCCCTGAGGCCGGCTACCTCGGAAACGCCGGCGAGGCCTGCGCAGGCGCCGGAGGCAATGGCGACGCCCAGGAGCGTGCGATTGACGCCGATCCCGGCGTGGCGCGCGGCGGCGGCGTTGTCGCCTACAGCGCGGATCCGGAAGCCCCACACCGTGTAGGTCAGGACAGCATGCGCGGTGAGGGCGGCGGCGATGGCGAGAACGAATCCCGCATGGAGGCGCATCCGGTCAACGAGCGGCGGCAAGGCCGCTGAATCGAGAATTGGCTCGGATTGCGGCCAGCCGAGCCCCATCGGGTCCTTGAAGGGTCCCTCGAGCATCATCTGCACGAAGATGAGAATGATGAAGTTCAGAAGAAGCGAGGTAACCACTTCGTCGGCACCGAAGCGTGTCTTCAGGAAGGCCGGGCCGAGCATGCCGGCGGCGCCTGCCGCGGCGCCAGCAACGAGGACGAGGGGAATCATCACGAGCGGCGGTCCGTCGATCATGCCGGTGCCGAACCAGACCGCTGCCAGAGCGCCGAGATAGAGTTGTCCTTCGCCGCCGATGTTCCAGAGCCTGGCCCGGAAGGCGATCGCGGCGGCAAGACCCGTGAAGATCAGGGGCGTGGCGCGGGTCAGGGTCTCGGTGGCCGTGAACACGGAGCCGAAGACGCCGGCGGCCATCTGCACATAGGCCTCTGGGATCGGAGCGCCGGCGAAGGCAAGGGGAACCGCGGCAAGGAGCAGCGCGGCAAGTCCGGCGGAGACAGGGATCAGAACTGCAATCGATGGGCGCACGTTGCCGCGTGGGACAATCTCGATCATGAACCCGGCCTGCGACTTGCGGTGCGGAAAGACTCGCGAAGTCTCCCGGGCTTGGGCGGCCGGGTCATGCGGAGGCACTGCCGGCCATCAGCGCGCCGATTGCAGCCCGGTCGCGGGAGGCGGTCTCTCCAATTCGGCCATTGTGCATGACCAGGATGCGGTCGGAAAGCGCAAGGACTTCGTCCAGGTCCTCGGAGATGAGCAGCACGCCTGCGCCGCGGTCGCGGGCTTCCATCAGGCGGCGGGATATTTCACCGGCCGCGCGGACATCCAGTCCGCGGGTCGGCTGGTTGGCGAGAATGATGTCCGGTCCGGATTCCAGCACGCGCGCGAGGATCAGCTTCTGGATATTGCCGCCGGACAGCAGCGCGGTGCGCGCCTGCGGTCCCGGGCCGCGGATGTCGTTGGAGTTGATCAACTCCTTGGCGCGGGCCGCAATCGCGTTTCGGCGCAGGACGCCCCACCGTTGCACGTCGCTGGAGCCCAGGCTTTCGATGACGAGGTTCTCGGCAACGGTCATGTCGGGAACGATTCCATCCTGGTGGCGATCCTCGGGAATGCGGCCGATGCCTTCACGAAGCGCGCGGGCAGGCGTAAGCCTGCGGGGGGCCTTGCCGCCGATCGAAATGGTCCCTGCATCCGGCTGCAGCAGGCCGGAGACGACCCGTGCGAGGGTACTCTGGCCGTTGCCGGCAACGCCGGCAATCCCGAGGATTTCCCCCTTGTTCAGCGCAAGCGTCACTTCAAACAGCCCGCGACGGGCGCGGGACGGGGTCACGGAGATTCGCTCGAGCGTCAGCGCGGGTGCGCCAGGCTTTCCGGGAGTGCGGTCGATGGCGGCATGGTCCTCTCCGACCATCATGCGGACGATCATCCCGGCATCCGCCGCCGCGGTTTTCATTTCTCCCATCGTCCGTCCATGGCGCAGGACCATGATGCGGTCCGAAAACGCCAGGACCTCGCGAAGCTTGTGGGAAATGAAAATGACGGACAGACCGTCCTCCACGAACTCGCGGATGGCCGTGAACAGGGTGTCGGCCTCCTGTGGAGTCAGCACCGCGGTTGGCTCATCCAGGACGAGGATGCGGGCATCGCGGTAGAGCGCCTTGAGGATCTCGACCCGCTGCCGCTCGCCCACCGACAGGTCGCGGATGCGGGCATCGAGCGGCACGGCAAGACCGGAGGCCTCCATCAGCCGGCTGAGCCGCGCGCGGGCGCGGCGGCGGGAGCGTCGGAAGCTGAGGAGCGGCTCCGTTCCGAGCACGATGTTGTCGAGGACCGAGAGATTCTCCGCCAGCGTGAAATGCTGGTGGACCATGCCGATGCGCGCGTCAATGGCGGCGTGGGGCTGGCCGGGCGGCAGGACTGTCTCGTTGCCGTCGGCATCCCGAACAAGGACTTCTCCGGCGTCGGGGGTGTACTCGCCGAAGAGCATGTTCATCAAGGTGGTTTTGCCGGCGCCGTTCTCACCGAGGAGCGCCAGCACTTCGCCCTTGTAGAGGTCGAGGTCGATTCGGTCCGCAGCCAGTAGCGGGCCGAAGCGCTTGGTCATTCCGCGCATGGCAAGGACGGGGCCAGGCATGGCGGGTGTGCCCGGGCCGCTGGCCGGCCCGGGCAGAGTCGTGTTCAACCGTCGGAGACGGGGGCCGCGTCGTTCACGTTGACGCGGAACAGGCCATCGCGGATTTCCTGCTCGCGCTCCCGCACCCTGGCGAGAACGTCTGCCGGAACAAGGCTCTCGTCCACGACAAACGAACCACCGCCATAGCCCATGAAGCTGTATTGGCCGTAGTCGGCCGCCTCGAAGCTGCCGTTCGCCACGGCTGCAATGGCGCGGTCGATGGTGGGCTCCATGTGCCAGAGTGCCGAGGCCATGATGGTCTCGGGATAGTCCCCAGCGGTATCGATGACGTTGCCGATGGCCTTGATGCCGCGCTCCACCGCCGCATCCGACACGCCGAAGCGCTCGGCATACATGATGTCGGCACCCGCATCCATCATGGCGAAGGCGCTCTCCTTGGCCTTCGGCGGGTCGTACCAGCTGTCGATGAAGTTCACGAGAAACCTGACATCCGGATTCATCTCGCGCGCGCCGTCCTTGAAAGCGTTCATCAGGCGGTTCACCTCAGGAATGGCATAGCCTCCCACCATGCCGATCACGTTGGATTCGGTGGCCGCGCCGGCAATCATGCCAGTGAGGTAGCTGGGCTCGTGGATCCAGTTGTCGAAGACGGCAAGATTATCCCCCGAGGGACCAAAGGAGGAGCCCATGAGAAATGCCGTGTCGGGGTAGTCTGCGGCCACCTTCCGGGCGGCGCGCTCAAGGCCGAAGACTTCGCCGACGACAAGCTGCTGCCCGGCCTCGGCGTACTCCCGCATGACCCGCTCGTAGTCGGTGTTGGCGACGTTCTCCGAGAAGGTGTACTCGATGTCGCCCCGATCCGCCGCCGCGTTCAAGGCCTTGTGGATGCGGCTGATCCATTGCTGCTCGACCGGCAACGTGTAGATGGCGGCGACTCTCAGCGCTTCCGCGGCTGCGATGCCAGTGGACATTGCGACGCCGGCCGCTACGGCAGCGCCCAGAAGCATGCGGCGGCCGATGGATAGTTGAAGCATTGGTATCTCCTTTGTCAATTGTGAGCAGGGTCTGGTCTGCGGGCCGGTCCAGGATCTTCTGCCCAAACGATCCATTGTCGTCAGGGGGGGGTGAATTGCAATTGCGGCGGTTCGGGGTTGCCGTCGGCGCCGGCAGTGGAAGGCTGAAGCGGTCCCGGGAGCCGCTGCGCGGCTATGATCCCGTTCCGACCAGGCAGCAGGGAGACTCCGCAGGATGTACATTGCGATGAACAGATTTCGGGTTGCGCGGGGCAGCGAGGCCGATTTCGAGAGAGTCTGGACCAAGCGCGAGACTCATCTCGAGGGTGTTCCGGGATTTGTGCGCTTTAGCCTTCTCCGTGGTCCCGAGGCGGAGGACCATACTCTCTATGTTTCCCACTCGCATTGGCGAGACGAGGCTGCCTTCCGGGATTGGACCCGCTCCGAAGCATTTCGGATGGCTCACGCGGAGGCGGGCCGGCACAAGGTCCTTTACCTGGGACCGCCACAGTTTGAAGGCTTCCAGGTTGTTCTGTAAGCCTGAACCGCATCTGCTGTCGCGGCCGGCCCTGGCGTGACGACCCGTTGCGGCGAAATTGCGTGGCGCCGCCGACGTTCAGAGAGGCCGGCGCCTTGCGGCTGGCCTTGTATTTCCCAGGCCGAGAGGAATATTTTGTCGGCAGTATGCGATCGTTATCCATCGATCTATATTGAGACCTGAGCCTGTCTGTCTCCTGGCGATTGGGAGAGAGACGAAGCGACAAGTGAGCCGGAATTCGTTGTTTTCGTGGATAGTCTGGCCCGGCGCGGATCCTGAGGCTGTGGCGGGGCCCCGTTCCATGGTCGCGCGCGGATCCGACATATCTTATAGTGGGGAACAGAATTGGATAAGAATAAATGAATGCAAGATCCGGCCCGCTGCTTCCTGGTTCCGCAGAACCGCACACATCGCAAGTACGAAGCACTGCGCGCGCTATTCGTCGAGGGCACGCCCCTGCCGGAGGCGGCGCGCCGGTTCTGCTACGCGGGAGGATCGCTGCGGAATCTCCGGGCCGCGTTCCTCCGCGAGACGGCAGCGATTGAGAGCCTGGGCGAACGATCTAGGGCGGGATGCCGCAAGAGCGCCAACCGATCCTGTCAATGCGGGGAATTTCGAAGTCTTTCGGAGGGCTGCGGGCGGTTTCTGGTGTTGATTTTGATCTGTTTGCCGACGAAGTTCTTGCCATCGTAGGTGACAATGGCGCTGGAAAAACGACGCTGATCAAGATATTGACGGGTGTCTACCGCCCCGACAGCGGGGAGATTTTCGTCAACGGTCAGCAACGCGAAATTGCCAACCGACGCGATTCCATCAATGCCGGGATCAATGCGCTCTATCAGAACCTCGGGTTGGTCGACCAGCTACCGGCTCCGGCCAATGTGTTTCTGGGCAACGAGTTGGTGAAGTCTGTCCTCGGCATTCCTTTTCTCGACATCCGCAAGATGCGCAAGGAAGCCGCACGGATCCTGTTCGAAAATACCCACGTGCGACTCGAAGACTACGAGGTGCCGACCCACAACCTCTCGAGCGGCCAGCGTCAGGCGGTGGCCATCGCGCGGGCGGTCTTGGCGGCAGACCTCAAGATCCTGGTGATGGACGAACCGACGGCGGCCCTCGGGCCCGAGGAAACGCGCAACACACTGGACTTGATCCAGAAAGTGCGAGACAGGGGTATTTCGGTCATCGTCATCAGTCACAACCTCGAACATGTTTTTGCCGTGGCGGATCGCGTCATGGATATGCGTGGCGGCCACAAGGTGGGGCAGGTCGAAACCGCCACGTCCAGTGGTTCGGAGGTTCTGGGCCGGATCATCGGTTCCACCGAAGCCATGAATTCGACCCTGAATCCGACGCAAGCCGAAGGCATGCAATCGTGAGCATGCGGGAATCGACTCCAGGTGCCCCGGAATTCAGCCGAAGCGTGAAGTTGCCGGCGCTCAGGCGCTACATCAACATTCTTGGCCCCCTCGTGATGATCATGGCTTTGTGCCTGATCATGGCGACCATGGAGCCGCGGTTCTTTCAAGTCCCGAACCTGATGATCATCCTGCATGATGCGGCGATCTTCATGGTTCTCGGCACGGCCATGACCCTGGTCATATCCGCGCGCGGCATCGACGTCTCGATCGGGGCGGTGGCGGCGCTGTCGGCGCTCGTGATGGCGCTGCTGATCAAGGACTTTGGCGTCAACGTATACCTGGCGATGGTGGTCGCCCTGGCCATCGGGCTGTTGTGCGGTCTGATCAACAGCCTGATCATTACGAAGTTGAGAGTGTCTGATCTGCTCGCGACGCTTGCAATGGACCAGGTCTATCGTGGCTTCGCACTGGTGCTTGCCGCCGGCATGGTGCTCGCGCGATTTCCCGAGCCGATCCCGTTCCTCGGCCGCGGGCGTATTCTCGGAGGCATTCCGGTCTCGTCTCTGATCGGGCTCATGGCGCTCGTGGCAGGCGTCATCATCTACAAGTACACCCACATCGGGCGATATTCTGCCGCCATCGCCGGCAACCGCGAAGCGGCCTTGCTTGCCGGCGTGAACGTCGCCCGCCAGAAGATGTTCCAATATGTGCTGATGGGCGGGGCCGCAGCGCTCGCGGGCATCCTGCTGACTGGGCGGTTGAATGCCATTCAGGCCACCGCTGGGCAGGGTCTGGCACTGCACACGATCGCCGCGGTCGTGGTTGGCGGCACGAGTCTGTTCGGTGGTCGTGGCAACATGCTCGGCACACTGGTCGGCGTGCTCTTGCTGTCGATGGTCACCAACGCGCTGGTGATCCTGCGCATGCAATTTTTCTGGCAACTGGTCGCTTCGGGCCTCGTGATCATCGCATCGATCGGATTCTACAGCTACCTGCATCGATCCCGGGATGACGACGGAACGGAGGCCCCTTGAGTCTCGCAGGCAAATCCCAATCGAGAATTTCAACAACATAGAGGAGGAAGACGGATGATCAACGTATCCAATTTTGGCGCTGGCGTGCGGCGTGGCGCAATCCTTGCAGGTGCCCTCGCGCTGATGGCGCTCGGCGCCAGTGGCGCGGCTTCGCAATCGTTACCGCTGTATCCGCTGGCTGACGACGGCGAGCGTGCGTTCTGGTAGTATTACCAAGTTCAAGACGAGGCTCCGCTGCAGGCGCTGCAGGAAATCGTCGGAGCGCCCGCTACCCCGATGGCGAACCCGCCGGCCGAGCCGGTCAAGATCGTGGTGATCTACCCGAGCCTCGACGTTTCAGACGCGTGGTTGCGGTCCTATCTGGCGATGGAAGCGCGACTGAACGAAATCGGCATCCCCTTTGATGCGTTGCAGCTCGCCTCGGACGTGGGCGACTATGCGTTGCAGACCACGTACACCGACCAGGTGATCAATGAGGACTACGACTATGTCATCTTCGGCCCGATCGAATTGCAGATTCAGGCCGAGAACATCAATGCGCTGGTAGAGTCGGGCAAGACGGTCATCTTGCTGAACCATGACACCGTGCTCAAGGATTTCGGTGACAATCAGCCGATGATGTATGTGAGCTTCTCGCACTATGCGGGCTCGCAGATCATGTGCAACTGGGTCGTCAACACGCTTGGGACCGAAGGAACCTACGCGATGAACCGCGGCGTACCTGGCATCGTCGATGACCAGCGCTCGGGCGGATTCAGGGACTGCCTTGCCAAGAACTCCGACTGGAATCTCGCCTACGAACACTATGGCAATTTTGAGCGCGAAGCTGGTTTTCGACAGTATTTCCAGTATTTCCGGTCTTTTCTTCGGGAAGTGTCAAGCGTGGCCTGGCCCAAGAGCGGATAGCGGCTGGATTTGCGCAAAAGTATGCTGCCAACTACAAGCATAGAATCCGTTCTCTAGTTTCCTTGTTTCACTTGACATTGAACGGAATATAGGGTCTAATGAGGTGATGCCAACAATCCGCCGGAGCCGAGAATGTTCTGTCGAACCAAGACCGCCAAGGGCCAGACCTATTTGCAAATCGTCGAAAGCTACCGCGCGAACGGTCGAACCCGGCAACGCGTTGTCGCCTCACTCGGCCGTCTCGACCGCCTCGCCGCGTCCGGCGGGCTGGACCGGCTGATCCAGTCCGCCTGCCGCTTCTCCGAGACGCTGTTGGCGCTGTCGGAAGCGGACAGCCGCTCCCGGGACCCGGCGGTGCGCTGGCGATCCATCGGCCCGGCGCTGCTGTTCGGTGCGCTGTGGGAGGCGACCGGCTGCGCGGACATCCTGCGCGCGGCACTCAAAGGACGGCGCTTCGGCTTCGATGTGGAACGAGCCGTGTTTGCCAGCGTGCTGCACCGGATCATGGTCTCCGGCTCGGACCGCCAGGCCTGCCGGTGGATGCGGGACCAGGCGATCCCCGGAACGGCGGGGCTGGAGCTGCACCAGTTCTACCGGGCGATGGCCTGGCTCGGGACACCGCTGGCGGGGGAGGAGGCGCCGGAAGGGAAGTTCAGCCCGCGCTGCACCAAGGACGGGATCGAGGAGGAGCTGTTCTTCCAGCGCCGGGACCTCTACACCAACCTCGACATGGTGTTCTTCGACACCACCTCGCTCTACTTCCACGGCGAGGGCGGGACAGAGCTGGGCCGGCATGGCAAGAGCAAGGATTTCCGCCCACAATGCAAGCAATTGGTTGTCGGCATGGTGCTCGACGGGGACGGGGATCCCGTTGCCTCGGAAATCTGGCCGGGGAACACCGCAGACGTCAAGGCCCTGGACCGGGTCGCCGCGCGGCTGCAGGAGCGCTTCGGGCTCCGTTCCATCTGCGTCGTCGCGGATCGCGGCATGATCAGCCGCGAAACCATTGCGTCGATCGAAGCGCGCGGATGGCACTTCATTCTCGGCGCGCGGCACCGCAACAGCAAGGAGATCAAGGAGAAAGTACTGACCGATTCCGCGCCCTTCGAGACGGTGGCGATGCCGCGGGCGCGGAACACGCCGCTGGAACTCGAAGTGAAGGAGGTCCACGTCAAGGATGGCAAGGCAGAGGACGGGGAAGACGCCGACGAAGACGCCGAAGCGCCTTCCCGTCGCTACGTGGTCTGCCGGAATCCGGCCCAGGCACGCAAGGATGCCGCCACCCGCGAAGCGATTCTGAAGAAGCTGCACACCAAGCTCGAGAAGGGCGGGCCCAAGGGCCTGGTCGGAAACCGCGGCTTCAAGCGCTACCTGCGTGCAAAAGGCGGCGTGTTCGAGGTCGACTACGACAAGATCCAATCCGAAGAGCGCTTCGACGGCCTCTGGGTCCTGCAGACCAACACCGACTTCGAACCAGGCCAAATTGCCGCCCGGTACAAGGCGTTATGGATGGTGGAGCAAGTGTTCAGGACGAGCAAGGCCCTCCTCGAAACGCGGCCCATCTTCCACAAGTGCGACGAGACCATCCGCGGCCACGTCTTCTGCTCCTTCCTTGCCCTGGTCCTGCAAAGCGAACTGCAGCGCCGCATGCAGGCCGCCGGGGTCGAGGCCGAGTGGGCCGACATCCGCCGCGACCTCAATGCGCTCACCGAAACCGAGATCGAGCAGGACGGAAAACGCTTTCTTGTCCGAAGCGCAACCCAGGGCAGCATCGTCGCGATCTTTCGCTGCGCCGGCGCCCGGCTGCCGCAAACCATTCGCCAGATCGAAACTGCCGAACACGGGGAAACGCTGCCGGCGACCGAATGATATGCGACGCTCGCCACAACTGCAGGGCAACGCCTGTACACGGAAGTGTAGTGCCAGAAACCAAAGCGGCTCTCGTAATCCCTTGTTATATCTCAACTTCAAAATTCAAAGTGTAGAAGATCAGCATGACACCGTGCTCAAGGATTTCGGTGACAATCAGCCGATGATGTATGTGAGCTTCTCGCACTATGCGGGCTCGCAGATCATGTGCAACTGGGTCGTCAACACGCTTGGGACCGAAGGAACCTACGCGATGAACCGCGGCGTACCTGGCATCGTCGATGACCAGCGCTCGGGCGGATTCAGGGACTGCCTTGCCAAGAACTCCGACTGGAATCTCGCCTACGAACACTATGGCAATTTTGAGCGCGAAGGCGGCACCACGGGCACGCAGCAGATCCTCTCGGCCTATCCCGAGGTTACGCTGATCCACAACGCCAACACCGCGATGGCCATGGGGTCGCTGTCGGCGGTGCAGTCAATGGAAGCCCAGGATCGGGTGCAGATCACCGGCTGGGGAGGCACCGGAGAGGAACCCGAAGCGTTGCTGCTGGGCGAACTCCGGGCAACACCGATGCGTATGTCCGACGACCTCG
The DNA here is from genome assembly GCA_965222665.1 of Rhodobacterales bacterium. GTDB lineage: Bacteria > Pseudomonadota > Alphaproteobacteria > Rhodobacterales > CAZPXZ01 > CAZPXZ01. The sequence goes on along the minus strand of CBDCUM010000011.1, from coordinate 1,356,778 downwards.
GAGTGTCGATGGCCGAGGCGATCCGCTTTGACCTCGAAGGCCGCAGGGACGAGTTGCCGCTGGTATTCGTTGGCCGCATCACCAATGCGACCGGGGATATGCCGAACGAACAAGTCAATGCGATGCGCGAAGAGGCGTTCCGCTACACCGGCGTTGCGTTGCTCGAACGCCAAGGGCCCTCTTCGGAACCCGTGCGGGCCGGGCACGCGCCCGGTCCGCATCCATTCCGGGGCCTCTTGCCACTCCTTCCCGTCGGATCTGGCCAAAGCCAGGCCTCTGCCCAGCGAAAGCGGGACTCGGTTCTCGCCTCGCGGACGGGTAGGAGACAGCATCATTCCGGAATATGGAAGCCAGGACCGGACGGTTGTGGGAAGCCTTCTACGGACCAGCCCTTCTATCTCTACGAACCTGGTCCGCAACCGAGCACCAGGCGGAATTGAGCCTTGGGTAGACATCTGCCCGCCCATGGCGGACTTTCATGCTGGCGAAGGCGCGGCAGTCGAGTTGTGTGCAAGTGTTGAAGACCGGAGCCACACAATCGAGCTTCGCCAGCGCCTTCGGTATCCGGGCTTCGGCCCGTGAACCATCGCCAAGAGCCGCATGGGCAAGCGCCGGGACAGCCGCCGCATTCACCCCGATATCGCGGTCCCGGTGACGAAAGACCTTACGCTTCTGCAGAACCTTGTCTCTGAGTTCTCGCTGACTTTCCGTGTAGCGCCGGCCGAACAAACCGGACCTCGGCGTTGTGCAGGCGATTGATCACCTCTCGTACGACTCGGTCCTGAATCGCCACCCCGGCCAGAACCCGCCAGGGTGAGGCGGCATGGTCATGACCGCTCTCATCAACGAACGGCAACCAAGCCATCGTGACGAGCTACCCCAATGCTGACAACGACCAGGCCTGCCCCGGATCAGAAATCGGCGTGCGCTCGTTCATCGGCATTTTCTTCAGAAGACATCAAGATGGTCCTGGTCCTGGCAAGTACAGATTTCCCTGCGGTCCGTTGCTGCCAGATCCACTTGAAACCGATCTTGCGGTTTGAGTAGGTCGTACTGCGCGACAACGCGGCCTGCACAACCGCCGAGGGCCATTCTCACACTCGTCGCAGCAAACAGCACGACCGCGCTTTCGCCAAATGGGTCGGAAACGGCGTCAAGAATGCTTGCGCCAGGATCCGGTTCCGAAAGCCTGTCCGCGCAAGCGCGGCCGTCCGCATAGCCGAACACGAGATCATCGTCAGCTTCGATCGAGGGGACCACAATCCGTGCCTGCTCGCCGCAAAATACGCCGAGAAGGCCACACCCATCCCGTGGCTCCAGGATCGAATGCTTCGCCTGCGATTCTACTGATGCCCGATAGTCATCCCTTTGCCTGCAGTTGGGAATCGAGGCTAGTACGGGCAGGCGATCACATTCTGGCACTGTTCTCCGAGGCCTTCGACTGCCAGCCGCATTTCCTGTCCGGGCTTGAGATACCGGGGCGGTTTCAGGCCCATGCCGACCCCTGGCGGCGTTCCGGTAGGGATAATGTCGCCCGGCTGCAGGCTCATGAATTGCGAGATGTAGTGGACCAGATGCCGAACACCGAAAACCATGGTTCGGGTTGCGCCGTCCTGCATGCGGTCGCCGTCCACCTCGAGCCACATGGCAAGGTTCTGCGGGTCGGGAACCTCATCCCGCGTAACCAGCCAGGGGCCGACGGGGGCGAAGGTATCGGCAGACTTCCCCTTCACCCATTGGCCGGATCGTTCGATCTGGAACTCCCGTTCCGAAACATCGTTGACGATGCAGTAACCCGCGACGAAATCCATGGCGTCCGCTTCGCTGACATAGCGCGCCTCGGTCCCGATCACGATGCCGAGCTCGACCTCCCAGTCGGTCTTCTCCGAGCCGCGGGGCAGGATCACGTCGTCATACGGTCCCGAGATCGAGCTGGTCGCCTTGGAAAAGAGAATTGGCTCCGCCGGAACGGGCAGTCCCGATTCGGCGGCGTGGTCCGCATAGTTCAGGCCGACGCACATGAGTTTGCCGACGCTTCCGACGCAGGGCCCGATCCGGGGGGATCCGCCCACGGCCGGCAATCGGGCAGGATCCAGCGCTGCCAGCTTGCCGAGGCTGGCCGGCGAGAGGCTCTCCCCGGCAATGTCATCGACGACGTCCGCGAGGCAGCGCAGCACGCCGTCGCGGTCGAGGAGGGCCGGTTTCTCCTGATTCCTGGTTCCGTATCGCACGAGCTTCATGGGAAAATCCTCACAAGTTGCTCCATCCGCCGTCGATGGGGATGGCTTGGCCAGTCACGAATGCGCTTTCATCGCTGGCGAGATAGAGAGCCAGAGCCGCCACCTCTTCGGGTTTGCCGAGGCGCCCGACCGGCTGCCGGGAAATGAAATGTTTGCGCACGTCTTCGTAGCGCCCTCCACGGGCACGCATCCGGCCTTCCAGGGAAGGCGTGTCGACCGTTCCGGGACAAATGGCATTGCAGCGGATGCCTTGCGAGACGAAGTCGGCGGCGATCGATTTCGTCATTCCGATGACGGCTGCCTTGCTGACCCCGTACGCAAACCGGCTTGGCGCGGCGACGATCGACGAGACGATGGACGACATGTTGATGATGTTACCTCCGCCCGCTTCGATCATCGCCGGGAGGAAGGCCCTCGTCATGCGGTACATCGCCGTCACATTGAGGTTCATCGTGAAATCGAAGGCATCCTGGTCGCAGTCGAGAATGTTTCCGTGGCCGACGAAACCGGCGCAATTGAAGAGCACGTCGACTGCGCCCATTTCGCGTGCCAGGGCGAGCACGCCGTCGGGATCGGTGACATCGAGCTGGCGGGTGGCTATGCCGTCGGCCGCGAGCGGGGCGAGCGACTCGGCGCTGATGTCGACTGCGGTGACTGACGCGCCTTCCCGGGCAAACAGCCGGGAAGAGGCAAGCCCGATACCCGCTCCGGCCGCCGAGATCAGCGCAGTCGTGTCTTTCAGGCGCATGCGTCCAATCCCTGTTCGAATCGAGCACCGGAGGACTGCAGGCTGCACTCAATAGCGCGCATCCGCTCGACAGTGCGAGTGCGATGGCGGGGTGGCCTAGCAGGAATGACCGCCGACTATACCGAAAACTTCACCGGATTGGCCGGTACGGAGCCGGTACGGAGCCGGGCCTGGTCGTACCTGGCGAGCACATGCCGGATCTGGTCCGGTCGCGTCCGGATCGGGTCGGCGGGGCCGCCCCGATTGCCACGCCGCTTTCCAGATATGGGAACGCACCGGCTGCGCGGTCTCGCCGGCCGGCGCGCCCCGCACATTGCCGCGGTCCGCCCTTGGCCGCCTACCCTCCGGCGGATGGTGCCAGGCAGTCCCTGAACGAGGCGGCCATGTTGCGCATGAGCGAGAAATACATCTCGGGGCCGCTCTCCATGTTGGTGCCCAGGGAATCAAGGGTTCCCGCGCGCACCGCCGTGCCTTCGATAATGGTGTTCACAAGGCGCCGATCGAACTGGGTCTCGTCGAACAGGCAGACCACGCCGAGCTCGCGCACCCGGTCACGGAGCTCCCGGACACGCCTCACGCCGGGCGAGCGCTGGGCGTTGACGACGGCGGAACCTGCGGCAGCCAGTCCGAAACGCTCCTCGAAATACAGGTATCCATCATGGAATACGATAAAGGGCTTGCCGCGGGCGGGCGCTACATCCGCCGAGATCTCGGATTTCAAGTCCTCAAGACGATAAACAAGTTCATGCGCGTTGTCGCGGTACCGGGCGGCATTGGAGGGGTCGGCCTTAGCAAGGACATCAGCGATCATGCGCGCCATCTCCTGCGCGTTGTGTGGATCAAGCCAGAGATGCAGGTCGAACGGGCCTCCGCCATGGCCGTCGTCATCGTGGCTGTGGGCGTGGTCGTCTTCCTCGTCGTCGTGGCTATGGCCGGAATCGCGGCCGTCATCGTGGCTATGGCCGTGATCGTCTTCTTCGTCTTCGTCATGCACGTGGTTCGGATCCTCCTCGAATGCGCCGCCTTCCCGGAGCGGCAAGAGGATGAGGCCGTGCGCTGCTGACAATTCGATGACATGCGGATCGCGCGCCAGATCGTGAATCGCGCTTGCAAGCGCTACTTCAATTGACTCGTCAACCAGGAAAATGACGTCGGCGTCCTGAATCGCCGCGGCATCCGAAGGACGCAGATTGAATGTGTGGTGGGAACCGGCATCCCGCATGAGGTAGTACGGCTCCCCGACGCCGGCCATTACTGCGCTCACCAGCGAGTGCACCGGATTGATCGAGGCAACGACGCGAAGGGAGGCATCCACGGGCGTGGTACCCAGGACCGCGAGGGTCAACAGCGCCGCTGCGGCGCCGGAAAGATGGATTCGATGCATAACAATCCTAGTCAACTGGATAGGCGGACTCTTGGTACGGACAATATAGGTGAGCATGAGCAATTTTTGCAACCGCATTGGAACATTTGTTCCCGGAATTGTTCGATAAACTGGAGGAGCGACACGTCTTGGGAAACGATTCTGCTCCTGGGCTCGGAACCGACCGTCCGTGCCGGACCCGCGGACAGGCCGGGGGAATCGTGCGATTAATGGCCACATCCCTCAACCCTCCTGGGAGGGAAACTCGGGGTCGTTTCACTTCATCCCTCTCGAATGTGTCCATCACATGCTCGGCCGCAAGGCTGCCGTGCCAGGCCGGCGGTGGAAGCGCCGTCGACGGAACCCCGATTCTTCCCCGATGCCGGGGAAAGGGCGCTACTTTCACGTCCCCACTTGGCGGAATCTCGTGGATGTCGGTTCCCATCGCTCAGCGAGGGCAATGATTCCCTTCCGGCAGGCATCGACGGAGTGGATGATCCCGCTGTGCCGCGGGGCGCCCACGCGAAAGCGAGGTATAGCGATGTCGAGGCTCTCATTGTGGGCCCGTCTGCCCGGCCCGCGGCAGTTCCGTGGCGCGGGCGGTGGAGGTTTCGGTTACTCTGTCGGGGAGACGCTTCGCCGGGCCGGGGCGTTCAAGACCGGGTGCCAAAAGGGAATCGCGCGTTCATGACGACAACGAAACACCAGGAATGGCGCCGGGACGAGGAAACGTCGGGCAGGAAGGGCGAGAGGGACGCAGATCCGAATCTGAACGACATCGCGTATGCGGCGATCAAGGACGACATCATCTCTTGCGCACTGCAACCCGGAGATGGCGTTTCGGAAGGCACGCTTTCCCAGCGCTACGACATGGGCAAGGCGCCAATCCGCAATGCCATGATGCGCCTGCGGCAGGAAGGCCTGATCATTTCGCGCGGCCGGCAGGGAAACGCGGTGTCTCCCGTCTCGTTGCGCGACGTCCAGGAGATCTTCCAGCTCCGTCTCGTGCTCGAGGTCGCCGCGGTTCGGCTCGCAGCCGGAAGGGTGGACCCGGGGCGGCTTCGGGAATTGAACCAGGCGGCGCACGCATCCCGCGAGCCGGGAGATGTCGCCGGCGAAGCGGCCTACCTGAGAGCGAACCGCGAGTTTCATCGATACGTCGCGGATGCCGGCGGCAATCGGCGCCTGGCTTCCCTGGTCGTCTCCGTCATGGAACAGCACGAGCGCATCGTGCATCTGGGACTGGCTTTGCAGAACCGTGAGCGCGAGTTCCACCATATTCATGACGATCTGGCTGACGCGCTGATCGAGGGCGATGGAGACCGTGCGGCGGAGCTGACCGAGGCCGCGCTTCGCGGCGGTCAGAGGAAGGCAATGGAAGCGCTGGCGGATTCTGCCGCGCAGATCTCTGCGGGAAAGCTGGACCTCCGTTCATAGCCGGCGTGCCGATCCGCGGCAGGTTGCCGGAAGGGGGCCCGCCGGGAGGCTGTTCCCGTCCCGGTGCGAAACTCGAATCCTGCGGTTGCGACCCGCTGGCGGGCCGGAGCACCCCGGACGGCGGAAGTCACTCCCGCCTGCGGGCAGGGTGCGGTGCACCTTCAACCGTCCTGGAAGGAATTTCGGCGCCCGTCGCGCATTGCGGCGGAGGGAGCCGCTGCGGGACGGATACCATCGTACGGGAGCACCGCCCTGTTCGGCGGCCGGGGGGGGGAGTTGACATGTCAAACGACATGTCAGATACTCACTCATGCTGATCAGGTCGCGATCATGGTTGCCGGCCCTTCTCCTCGCCCTTTCGCTGGCGGCATCGCAGGCGCGCGCGAATCCCCATGTATGGGTCGAGAGCGGCATGACGTTTGAACTGGGCGATCGCAGCGTAGAAGGAGTTACGTTCGCCTGGCGGTTCGACGACTACTACAGTTCCCACGCCATCCGGATCTATGACATCGACCGGAACGGGGCGCTCGGAGATGCGGAACTGGGTGCGCTTCGCACAGGCGCTTTCGATCCGCTTGCGCAGTTCGGCTACTACGTCCATGTATGGGCGCGAGGAGCCAGGCTTGAAGGGCAGGCGGTGGATCGCTTCACGGCGCGGATCGAGGATCGGCGCCTCGTGTTCGAGTTCTCGGTGCCGGTCGCGCCGCCGGTCGACCCGGTCGTCGATCCCCTGACGGTTAGCCTGTTCGACGAAAGCAGTGCAGTGGACTTCCGGTTCATGGAGTCCGGTTTCCTTCTCGTCCGTGGCGAGCTGCACGAGGATTGCCGGTTTCGCGTAGCCCGCGGTCAGGGCGAGCAGGAAGGCCACCCTCGAACCGTGACTCTCGCGTGTGGAGATTGAGCCGTGGATGACCGCAACACGCATCGATGTCTGGCACCGGCGAAGGCCGCCGCATTGGCGCTGGCGTGCATCGCCTTGCTGGCGAGCCTGCTTGCTGCACCGGGGGCGCAGGGACAGACGGCGGGGACCACCGCGCTGGAGGTCGAGATTGTCGAGGATGATGCCGGATCGTTCGGCCGCGTTACCGAGCTGATCGTCGATTTCCAGCGGCGGGCGAACGCGGAAATCGCTTCCAGCATGACTGCCATCGAGCGGGGCGACGACCTTGGCGCGTTCGTTCTGGCACTCGTGATCGCGTTCGTCTACGGCATGATTCATGCCTTCGGCCCGGGACACGGGAAGTTCGTCATCATTTCATATTTTCTCGGGCGAGAGGCCCGGGTCATGCGCGGCGTCACGATGGCCGCGCAAATTGCGGTCATTCACGTCATTGCCGCCGTCGTCGTCGTCTGGCTGGCCGACCTTGTTCTACAGGTCGGCTTCGGAATCGGGCTCTCCGAGGTACCTGGCGTGCGAGCGGGGAGCTTCCTGATCATCGCCGGAATAGGCGTGTACATGCTGATTCAGGCGGTACGAGGTTCATTTGGCCCGGTGGGGGAAGAAGTAGCAGCCCACGGGCACGGGCACGGGCACGGCCACAGTCACGCTCACGACGACTTCCACAGCCACAGCCATGCACACGGCCACTTCCACAGCCAAAGCCACACACACGGCCACTTTCACGGCCACGGCCATGGACACACCCACACCCACGGCCTTGCTCACGGCACCAAGGTCGAGGGGGGTCTCCTGGCGCTCGCCGCCGGCATGGTTCCCTGCCCGGGTGCCGTGCTGATCATGTTGTACGCAGTGGCGAACGACATGATCTACTCCAGCATCCTGCTCGTGGCATCCATGTCTCTCGGAATCGGACTCAGCATCTGCGCCGTCGGGATTGGCGCCATCCTTGCCAGGAAAGCCGCAATCGGGGCGATGGAGCGGTCGGGGGGCCGGGGAGTCGACATCTTGCGTCAAGGGATGAACTACGCTGGCGCGGTGCTTGTCACCCTTATCGGACTCGTTTCGTTCGTCGCGTTTCTCGACGTGCCCCTGGGCTGACGCGACGGCGGTTTCCGGGCCGGGGACTCCTGCCGGCAATCTTGCGTTCCGGGGCGTGCATCACCGTCGGCAATCGCGGCTTCGAGAACCATCGCATCCGGTGCTGCCAAACGTTGCCGGATTGGCGGGACCGGTGAACGGGACCACGCGTTGCGACCAGTGATCCCGGGTGGTTGCTCCACGCAGTGATGTCCGGCTTCCCGGCCCGGAGTCTCCCTTCTGCCGGGGGACTCCGCCCGAAGGAGGGTGCGCAGCCGCCACCCCTGCAGGCGCGAAATGGCCGAACTCTTCGAAATTCGCCATGCGACATCCTGCCTTGTCGCCGGAGGCTGAAGCCGGCGAAGCAGGTGCAACTCTGGTCTGAACCGGCACATCCAGTCCGGACGTGCCGGATTCATCCGCCCTCTCCGGGCAGTTCAAAGACCGAAATCGAATTCGCTCCAATCCACGTGGCGCCTTCCACTGCATCGCTTGACGCAGGTGCGCCGTCCTCCCGGCCAGTGTCGAGGCAGCGTGCCCATCCATTTCCGCGTGTCGATGCGGGCAGGGCGAATTCAGCCGCTTCCGCACCGTTGAAGGCGACGAACAGAAGGTCACCGGTTCGCGCATGCTCCGGCGTATCGGCAGCTTCCCGAAGCAGGAAACCGAATTGGCGGAGATCGGGCGAGATCCACGATGGCGGGTTGCCATCGGCGCCGAGCCAGATGACGTCCGGGTGGGCGTCGAGGGAGCGAGGCCGTCCGTGCAGGAACCGCGCCTGGCGGAGAACCGGATGCGCATCCCGAAGCGCGACCAGCCGCCGGACGAATTGGTACAGGTTGTCGTTCCGCGGCTTCCAGTTCGTCCAGCCGATGGCGTTGTCCTGGCAATAGGCGTTGTTGTTGCCCTCCTGGCTGTTGCCTAACTCGTCACCCGCCAGCAGCATGGGTGTGCCTTGCGACAGGAAGACCGTCGCCAGCAGGTTGCGCTTGCGGCGCGACCGGGTGGCGATGATTCCTGCGTCTTCCGTGGGGCCCTCGGCACCACAGTTCGAGCTGAATTCGCTGGCGTGGCCGTCTCGGTTGTCCTCGCCGTTGCCGGAATTGTTCTTGCGGCGATAGGTGACGAGATCCTGGAGCGTGAACCCGTCATGCGAGGCCACGTAGTTGACCGAACTCCAGGGTCGGCGTCCGCCGCGATCGAAGGGCACCGCGGAGCCCAGCAGCCGGGCTGCAAGTTCGGGAGCCGTCCCGGTGTCCCCGCGCCAGAAACGTCTTGCCCCATCGCGGAACCGATCGTTCCATTCAGCGAATGGCGGCGGAAATCCGCCGAGGCGGTAGCCCTCCGGCCCCGTATCCCAGGGCTCGGCAATCAACTTCAGACCACACAGCACGGGGTCCTGACGGATCGCATCGAAGAACCCCCCCTCGGGGTCGAACCCGTGTCGTTCGCGGCCCAGCGTCGTGGCCAGGTCGAACCGGAACCCGTCGAGTCCAGTGGCCTCGGCCCAATGGCGGAGGGAGTCCAGCACCATCCGGAGCACGAAGGGGTGGGCGACGTTCAGGGTATTTCCGCAGCCGGTGTCGTTGGCGTAGTAGCGATGATTATCCCCATTCAGTACGTAGTAGCTGGCATTGTCGAGGCCCCGGAAACTGAGAGTAGGGCCCAGCTCGTTTCCTTCCGCCGTGTGGTTGTAGACCACATCCAGGATGACCTCGATGCCTGCCGAGTGGAAGCGCCGGACCATCGACCGAAATTCCGCCGTGCCGCGCGGTCCGAGATATCGGAGCTCAGGGGCGAAGAAGCAGATAGGGTTGTATCCCCAGTAGTTGCGCAGGCCGCGCTTTGACAGGAAGGGCTCGTCCAGAAAGGCCTGCACCGGCAGCAACTCGATCGCGGTGATTCCGAGCCCGGTGAGATGTTCAAGGACGGCATCGGATGCGAGGCCGGCAAACAGGCCGCGGTCCTCCTCCCCGACCCCGGGGCATAGCATCGTCAATCCGCGCGGATGCGCTTCGTAGATCACACTGCGTTCCCACGGCCGCCGCGGGCGTTCGCATTCGGGCGGATCAGGCAGCGGCGCCACAACGGAGCGCGGAACCGATGCAGCGCTGTCGCGGGGGTCGAAGGAGAGGTCGCCCGCGTCCGGCGAGTATCCGAAGATCGCCCCGCTCCACCGCAGCTGTCCGGATATGCGCTCCGCATAGGGGTCGAGGAGGAGCTTGTTCGGGTTGAAACGGTGGCCCCGCTCGGGTGCGTAGGGACCATGGGCGCGAAAGCCGTAGTGCGCTCCCGGCCGGACGCCGCCCACACGGACATGCCAGATGTCGCCGGATCGTTCCGGAAACGGGATCCGCACGGTCTCGAACCGCCCGTCATTGGAGAAGAGGCAGAGTTCGAGTCGCTCCGCATGGGCGGAGAACACCGCGAAATTGACGCCTTCACCGTCCCAGTGCGCACCAAGACGATCTGCGTTTCCGGCGCTGACCGGCAGGTCAGCCGCAGCGTTCGAGGCCATCCTGCTGCCGGTCCCTGATGAGGCGGCCATAGAGTTCCCGATACCGCTCCGCCGAGCGCTCCCAGCCCAAATCCTGCTTCATCGCGTTTCGCTGCATGCGCCGCCACGCCCTCCGGTCGCGGTACAATTCGCTTGCTCGGTTGAGCGTTGCGGCAAGCGCTTCTTTCGATCCCGGCTCGAACAGGAATCCGGTCGCAACTCCGGCCGACAGCGCGGCTGCGTTGGCGTCGATGACGGTATCCGCGAGCCCGCCGGTTCGGGCGACAACCGGCAGAGCCCCGTATCGAAGCGCATAGAGCTGGGAGAGGCCGCAGGGCTCGAACCGGGACGGGACGAGCATCGCGTCCGCGCCGGCATAGATGCGATGGGCGAGTGCCTCGTCATATCCGATACGGACGGCGATCCGCCCCGGGTTGCAGTGCGCAGCGTTCGTGAAGGCCGCCTCCATCGCGCTGTCGCCGGTCCCGAGGAGCAGGAAATCCGCGCCGATCGCCAGCAATTCCGGCATCGCGGCGAGAAGCAGATCAAGGCCTTTCTGCTCGGTCAGGCGGCTGACGACCGCGAAGAGGGGCCTGTCCTGGCCGGAGCCGAGGCGGAATTCAGAGAGGAGTGCGCGCTTGTTCGCTCGGCGCGCGGCTGGCCCGGAGGCGCTGTAGGGAGAAATGAAGGGATCTGAAGACGGGTTCCAAAGCGAAGCATCGATGCCATTCAGAATCCCGGAAACGCGGTCCCATCGCTCCCGGATTACGCCGTCGAGGCGCATGCCGAATGCCGGATCGCGCAGTTCGCGCGCATAGGTCGGGCTGACGGTGGTGATCGCGTCGGCGTAGACAAGCCCGGCCTTCAGGAAGCTGATATTGCCGTAGAACTCGTACCCGTGCGGCTTGAACTCCGCTCCGGGCAGAAGCAGTTCGGTGGCCGTGTCCGGCGGGAAGATGCCCTGGTAGGCAAGGTTGTGAATGGTGAAGACAGTGGCTGGACGGGCCTTTGCACCGCGCAGGTAGAGCGGCGCAAGCCCGGCCTGCCAGTCATGGGCATGGACCACATCCGGCACCCAGCCGTCGGCGGACGCGCCCTGTCCGATTCGGGACCCGAGCCAGGCGAGAGCCGCGAAGCGCCGGTGGTTGTCGTGCCAGTCCTGCCGGCCCGGACCCTGGTAGAGTGAGCCGCCACGGCGGTAGAGATGCGGCGCGTCGACGAGCAGCAGATGGAGTTCGCCAGCCTCACCGGAAAGGACCCGGACGGCCCCCCCGAACAGCGCCTTGATCGAGAGCGTTTCACGAGGGCCGGAGAGGCGCTCCGGCAGGCCGCGATAGCCCGGGAGCAATACCCGGGTCTCGCAGTCCAGTCCGGCGAGGACAGAAGGCAGGGCGCCGACAACATCTGCCAGCCCCCCGGTCTTGGCGAGTGGCACGCATTCCGAAGCGATGAAAAGCGTTCTTATCTTGCGGCGAGCCATGCATTCACCATCGGCTTGGTCACCAGGCAGATCCCGCTGCCGGTTCTGCGGAACCACCTCGCGTCCTCTTCCGGATCCTCGCCCACCACCATCCCCGCGGGAATCTCGACGTCCCGGTCGATCACCGTGTTGGACAGTTGGGCGTGGCGGTTCACCACGACCCCCGGCAGGGCGATCACCCCTTGCAGTTCCGCATAGGAATGCGTGTGGCAGCGGGTGAAGAGCAGCGACTCGCGAATGTTGGTGCCGGAGATGATGCAACCACTGGAGACCAGGGAGTCGATGGCCACGCCGCGCCGATTCTCCTCGTCGTGGACGAATTTCGCGGGCGGGGCAAGTTCGCTGTAGGTCCAGATCGGCCAGTCCTGATGGTAGAGATCGAGCGCAGGCTCCAATGCGGTGAGGTCGATGTTCGCCTGCCAGAAGGCATCGATGGTTCCGACGTCCCGCCAGTACGGTTCCTTCTCGGAGCCGCTCATGACGCATGAGTTCGGGAACTGGTGTGCGACGGCCTTTCCGCGCCTGACGACGTGCGGGATCAGGTCCTTTCCGAAATCGTGGCTGGAATTCGCGTCCGCCACATCGGCCAGCAGCAGTTCGCGAAGGAAGGACCAGCGGAAGGCGTAGATACCCATGCTTGCGAGGCACATTTCCGGGTTTTCCGGCATCGTGGGAGGATCGGCCGGCTTCTCCACGAAATCCCGGATCAGGTTTGCAAGGTCCACCGCCATGATTCCGAGCCCGGAGGCCTCCGCGCGCGGCACGGTAAGGCAGCCGACAGTAACGTCCGCATCCTCGGCGGCATGCTGGCGGAGCATGACCTCGTAATCCATCTTGTAGACGTGGTCGCCCGCCAGAACGAGGAGGAATTCCGGCCCGTAGCTGTCGATGATGTCGATGTTCTGGGCGACTGCGTCCGCCGTGCCCAGATACCACTTCTCCTCCGCAATGCGCTGCGAGGCCGGGAAGATGTCGAGGAACTCGTTCCGTTCGGCCCGGAAGAAATTCCACCCGCGCTGCAGGTGCCGGATCAGGCTGTGCGCCTTGTACTGGGTTGCGACGCCGATGCGCCGGATACCGGAATTGATCGCGTTCGAGAGCGCGAAGTCGATGATGCGGCTGTTGCCGCCGAAAAAGACGGCAGGTTTCGCCCGTTTGTCCGTCAACTCCTCCAGGCGGCGGCCGCGGCCGCCCGCAAGCACGAAGGCCATGGTCTGCTGCGACAGGCGTGCACTGGCACCAATCTCCATGTCGGCTCCTCCCTTCGTTCCTCCCGGTTGCGAAGACGGCCGGCGGCCTGCCTCCAGCCTCCTATGGTTCGTGCCGGAGCACCAGTGCCGACAGTCCCGGAAGGTCAAGCGCCAGCGATTGCTTCTTTCCCTGCCATGGCAGGGGCACGCTGGCCAGGTTCTCCTCGGCGAGCGCCCGCGCGTCGGCATAGCGCGGGTCGCTCGTGTTGATCACGATCCTCCAGCGGCCGGGCACGGGCAGTCCGACCCGCCATCCGGGCCTTTCCACCGGCGTGAAATTGCAGATGACCACGACCGGGGCATCCCCCGGCAGTCCGTAGCGTGCAAAGGCATAGACCGATTCCGCGTTCGCGTCCGCTTCCAGCCATTCGAACCCGCCATCCGTGCAGTCCCTGCGGTGCAAGGCGGGGGTCTCCCGGTAGAGCTGGTTCAAGTCCCGGACCAAGCGCTGTACGCCGCGGTGGCCGGGATCGTCCAGGAGGTGCCAGTCGAGAGACCCGTCGTGGCACCATTCCCGGCCCTGGGCGAACTCGCCGCCCATGAAGAGGAGCTTCTTGCCCGGATGGGTCCACATGAATCCGAAATAGGCGCGAAGGTTGGCGAATTTCGTGGCTCCCTCCCCGGGCATCTTGCCGAGCAAGGAACGCTTTCCGTGCACGACCTCGTCATGGCTGAGTGGCAGGATGAAGTTCTCGCTCGACGCATAGGTTGAGGCGAAGGTCATCTGGTGGTGGTGGTGGTTCCGGTGGATCGGATCCCTGGACATGTATTCCAGGGTGTCATGCATCCATCCCATGTTCCACTTGAAGCCGAAGCCGAGCCCGCCCGCCGACGTGGGCCGGGAGACCCCCGGCCAGGCGGTGGATTCTTCGGCCATGGTCTGGACGCCGGGATGCGCGGCGAAGACGCGCTCGTTCAACTCCCGGAGGAATGCAACGGCCTCCAGATTTTCCCGGCCGCCATGCCTGTTCGGGACCCACTCGCCGTCCTTCCGGGAGTAGTCGCGGTAGAGCATCGAAGCGACGGCGTCAACGCGGAGCCCATCCGCATGGTGCTCCTCCATCCAGTAGAGCGCATTGGCGATGAGGAAATTGCGCACCTCGCGCCGGCCCAGATTGTAGATCAGCGTATCCCAGTCCGGGTGCAGCCCCTCGCGGGGGTCAAGATGCTCGTAGAGGGCGGTTCCGTCGAAACGCCGCAGGCCATGCGCATCGGCCGGGAAGTGGCCGGGAACCCAGTCGAGGATTACGCCCAGCCCGGCCCGGTGGGCAGCATCCACGAAATGCCGGAAGTCGCCGAGGCTGCCATGCCGGCTGGTTGGCGCGTAGAGCCCGATGGGCTGGTAGCCCCAGGACCCGTCATAGGGGTGCTCCGATACCGGCAGCAGCTCTACATGGGTGAACCCCATTCCGGCGGCATAGCCGACGAGTTGCTCCGCAAGCTCGCGGTACGCAAGGGGCCGCCCCTCCGCCCGCCGCCACGATGCGGCGTGGACCTCGTAAATAGAAATCGGTGCGTCCAGCGACTGCGATCTTGCTCGCCCGGCGATCCACTCCGCATCCCGCCACACCTGCGGGTCGAGGCATCGCACGATGGAGGCGGTTGCGGGCGGCTGCTCCGAACCGAACCCGACCGGGTCCGCCTTCAACGGGAGGATGGTGCCATCGCCCAGCCGGATCTCGTATTTGTAGTGCGTTCCCTCGCCTGCGTCGGGGACGAAGATCTCCCAGATGCCGCAGGCTCCGCAGGCGCGCATCACGTGCCGCCTCCCGTCCCAGTGATTGAAGTCGGCGACGACCGAAACCCGTTGCGCACTCGGCGCCCATACCGCGAAATGCGTTCCGGCGACACCTTCATGTTCGACCACATGGGCGCCCAGGGCCCGCCAGAGCCGCAGATGCGCGCCCTCTCCGAGAAGATGCAGGTCGAACTCACCCAGAACGGGGCCGAACCGGTAGGCATCGTCGCGCTGCCATGACGCGCCGCCACGCTGCAGCCGCAGCCGGTAGTCCGGACGGCCATCGAGCCCAGCGGCAAAGCCGCAGAACACGCCATCCGCTCCTGGAACGGGGTCCAGCGACACGATCTTCCGGCCGTTGGTGGGTGAGATCGCGTGAACCTGGTCGGCGTCCGGAGCGAATACCCGGATGGCGATTCCGCCCGGGACAGGGTGCGGACCGAGTACCGAGAACGGATCGTCGTGGGCTCCGGCGCAGGTTGCCTGCGCATCGGCGAGGGGCAATGCTGCCCCAAGGCCCGCGAAGGACGGCAACGCCAATTGCGGCGTCACCGGTCCTGTCCCAGCAGGGAAGGACCAGCCATCGAGGTCGCGCCCAGCGGAATGATCCAGATGTCGCGGGCGTAGCCGGCGACTGTCCTGTCCGAGGCGAACCAACCGCTCATAGCCGTGTTCGCTGCCGCCATCCGGGTCCAGGCGGCACGGTCCCGAAACGTCCTGTCGGCCTGGCGCTGCGTTTCGAAGTAGCTGTCGAAGTCGCAAGTGACGAGGAACCGGTCATCCTCGTAGAGTGCGCTGACGAGGCCAACATGCCGGTCGCGCTCGCCGGGCGAGAACAGCCCGCCTGCGATCTGGCCCAGAACCCGGGAGAGGGCAGGGCTTGCCTCGATGGCCCTCCGGGAGAATCCCGGCTCTGCGAGGCGGGCGGCGGCGGCGTTTGCGGTGAGCCCGAACCGGAAGAAATTCCCGTGGCCAACGCGCTCGCGGATCTCGATATTGGCTCCGTCAAGTGTGCCGATGGTGATTGCTCCGTTCAGCGCGAGCTTCATGTTGCCGGTGCCGGACGCCTCGGTTCCGGCAGTAGAGATCTGTTCGGAGAGGTCAGCTGCGGGGATCACGCGTTCAGCCATGGAGACATTGTAGTCCGGCGGGAAGATGATCTGCAGCCAGTCCCTCGTAGCAGGGTCGGCGTTGATCACGGCAGCCGTATCGTGGATCAGCCGGATGATCTGCTTCGCCACCCGGTAGCCCGGGGCCTGTCACTATCACACTGTTGACACGGGCTGTGTTGTGTGGCACACATGATGCATGCAGATTGGCTTGCGACAGTTTTGCGCGGAAACTCTTTCGTGGTTTGAGTGCGCGGTCCTTGAGGGAGGCGCGAGCCGGAGCGCGCTTGCGAGCGAGTTGTGCGCTCGCGCGAACTGGCGCAACGCGCGGGGCGAGCCGTGCGTTTCGTCGGCGCGGAAGATCCTGCCGAGGCTGGCGTCGCAACTGGGGTTGAAGCTTCCGGCGGCGGCAGCGCCGCCGCCAGCGGGGGATGCATTGCCGTCGCATCCAGACCTGCATGTGGAGACGACGCTATCGGCTCTGGGAACGGTGTCGCTGGAACCGGCCGAGGGTCGCGAGGGTTCGCGGCGCTTCCGTTCGATGATGGCGTCGCACCATCCGGAGGGGGTTCCGCGGCATCCCGGCAAAGCGTTGAATTATCTGGTGATATCGTCTCGGTTCGGGTGTTTGGGTGGGATCGGCTTCTGCGCGGCGAGCTGGCACCAGAAGGCGCGGGACCGGTATATCGGCTGGAGTGCGCGAGCCCGTTGCGCGGGGTTGGGGCGGATGGTGAACAACCACCGCTTCCTGCTTCTGCCTTCGGTGCGGGTTGCGGACCTTGCCTCGCATGTGCTGGCGCAGGCGACAGGTCGGGTTGCGGACGACTGGGAGGCACGGCATGGTGATCGGCCGGTGCTGGCGTACAGCTATGTCGGCCCCGAGCATGCCGGGACCTCGTACCGAGCGGCGGGCTGGGAGGATGCTGGCGCGACATCGGGACGCCCGCCGGGCCGGCGCGGGGCGGGGCCGGTGCGCCGGGTGTGGATGAAGTCGCTGCAGGCGGGCTGGCGGGAAGCACTGTGTGAGGAGCCGGAGCGGGTTGCGGGGCGGATGGGATCGCTGCATCTTGGCGCCGACGCCGATTGGGCGGAGCGCGAGTTCGGCCGGGGCACCCATCCCGACGGGCGGGTGCGGCGCCGGATCGAGGAGATGGGGCGGTGTTGGGAGAAGCGTCCGGGAACGCCGCTTCCGGAGATCTTTCCGGACCGTGCATCGCAGGAGGCTGCGTACCGCCTGCTTTCGAACGAAAGGGTGGCTGTGGACGACATCCTCGAGGGGCATCGCGAGACAACGGTGGAGCGCTGCCGGCATGCGGGTGTGGTGCTGATGGTGCAGGACACCACCATGGTGAACTACGACAACCTTCGCGACGCGACCAGCGGGCTGGCGGCGCTGGGCGGCGGCGGCAAGGGCACCGTGGGGGTTCCCGTGCATACGACGCTGGCGGTGGCACAGGGCGGGCGCCCGCTTGGCGTTTGCGCGCTTGAGGGCGACTTCCGCGAAAGCGTCGAAGCCAAGGCCGCCCGGGAACCGGGCGTGGCGCAGGAGCCCGAGAGCGCCCGCTGGCTGCGCTCGCTGGAGCAGGCGGCGGCGGTGGGACACGCCTGCTCGAACACCCGCGTCATTTCCGTCGCCGACCGCGAGGGAGACATCTGGGGTCTGTACGCCCGCCAGGCCGAGGATCCCGCCGCCGCCGGCCTGCTGGTGCGCGCCTGCCGCTCGAAACAGCGCAAGGTGCTGGTGGACGGCAAAAAGGTGGACCTCGGCAAGCACATGGACACTCTCCCGCCCTGCGCATCGCGCAGCATCGAGATTTCCGCGCGGGGCGGCAGGGCGGCACGCAAGAAGCGCAAGGCCGTGCTGGCGTTGCGCATCGCTCGCGTCGAACTCATCGCGCCCGAAGGCAAGTCGCCGCACACGCTGCCCATGACCGCCGTGCTCGTTGCCGAGCGCAACCCGCCGTCCGGCGCTCGCCAGCCACTCCGCTGGCTGCTGCTTTGCTCCGAAGGCGAGGCCACGCCCGAATGGGCCGACCGCATCCGCCAGTGGTACGAAACGCGCTGGTCCATCGAAGAGTTCTTCCGCGTCCTCAAGACCGGAACCCGCATCGAGGACCGCCGCCTCGACGATGCCGAGGACTTGCGCAAGTGCCTCGCGTTCGACGCCATCACCGCGTGGCGCGTGTTCGATCTGGATCGCGCCGCCAGGGAAACCCCTGACAGGCCCGCCGACGAGATCATGTCCCGAGACGAAATCTTCATGCTCTATCTGGGCCTGTACGACTACCGCGTGATCCGCTGCCGGGCTCCGCCCGACTATATCCCCGACCTCCGAACCTTCGCCATCGATCTCGGTCGATATGTCGGCTTCATCCCATCCAAACGACAGCCAATGCCCGGTACCGCAAAACTCTGGACAGGAATGACATACCTCATGCAAGACACTGCCGCACTCCAACGGATGAGAAGGGCCGGAATGCTCCGCGAAACTCGCCAATGATCTCTGCGTCAACTGTGCGGTAGTGACAGGCCCGGGGCGGCCTTGCCGGCAAAGATCTTCACCCGCGGCGTCCATGCCTCTCCGGGCTTGTCCCGCATTGCGTTCCACAGCGCGACTGCCTCGAGCAGATTCATCAGCTGGCGCTTGTATTCGTGGACGCGCTTGATCTGCACGTCGAACATCGCCTCCGGGTCTACCGGGATCGCGTACGCCCCGGCGAGCTAGGCAGCAAGCCGTCGCTTGTTCTCCTGCTTCGCCTCGGCGAATTGAGAGAGAAAGTCCGGATCACCGAGGCGCGGAGCAAGGCGCTCGAGAGAGCCGGGGTCGGCGGGCCAGTCCGGTCCGGCCGTTTCCGCGATCAGGCTGCGCAGCGCCGGATTGCAGCCATGGAGCCAGCGCCGCAACGTCACTCCGTTGGTCTGGTTGACGATCCGCTCGGGATGAAGGCGGCTGAGTCCGGCGAACACGGTTCGCCGGACCAGATCCGTGTGGAGTGCAGATACGCCGTTCACCCGGTGGGAGCCGATGAACGCAAGCTCACCCATCTTGACGTCACCATTCTCGACGATGCGGACCGCGTCGTGCGGACCTTGTGCCGCATCCGCTTGCCAGTCGTCGAGATGGCAGATGATCTGGTGATGGCGGGGCAGAAGGCGGGCGAGGAGGGCCTCGGGCCAACGCTCCAGCGCCTCCGGCATCAGCGTGTGGTTGGTGTAGGAGAGGCAGCCCCGGGCGGTCCGGATCGCGGTTTCCATGCCGATTCCATGGTTGTCGACCAGGATCCGGATCAACTCGGGAACGGCGATCGCCGGGTGGGTATCGTTCAACTGGATGGCGGCCTTTGACGGAAGCGATTCCAGGCTGCCATGCTCGGACAGGAAGCGCGTCACCACATCCTGGATTGAGGCGGCCGTGAAGAAATACTCCTGCTTGAGCCGCAGTTCGCGGCCCTCCGGTGTGGAATCGTCGGGATACAGAACGCGTGAAACGGACCGTGCGGCGGCCTCCCGCTCGGTTGCTCTCAGGAACTCGCCGCGCTGAAAGCGATCAAGATCGAAGATGCTGCTCGGACGGGCCGACCAGCGGCGCAGCGTGTTGGCCCATCGGCCGCGCCAGCCGATGACCGGCGTGTCATAGGGCAATGCGCGGATGGTTTGCTCCGGGTGCCAGACGGTCTTGCCATCCTCGATCCGAACGGAGCCGCCGAAGCCGATCTCGCAGGCCGCTTCCGGACGCTCGAACTCCCAGGGATGCCGCCGCGACAGCCAGTCCTCCGGCTCCTCCCGCTGTTCGCCGCCGACAAACACCTGCCGGAAGAGTCCATGCTCGTAGCGGATGCCGTAGCCAAAGGCGGGGATGCCCAGCGTGGCGAGGGAATCCAGGAAGCAGGCGGCCAGGCGCCCGAGCCCGCCGTTGCCGAGCGCCGCATCGGGCTCGTCCGCAACCACCGCTCCATAGTCGAGGCCAAGGGATTCCATGGCCATGCGCGCCTCCTCCTCGAGCCCGAGGTTGAGGGCCGCATCCTCGAGCAGGCGACCGATCAGGAACTCCATGGATAGATAGTAGACCCGCTTCCGCCCTTCGGCGCGTGCCTGCCGGGTGCTGACGAGCCACGGATCGACGACCCGCTCGCGGAGAGCGAGGGAGAGGGCGATCCGCCAGTCCTGGAGCGACGCATGCGCCGCATCCTTGCCCAGCCCATAGTTCAGGCAACGTACGATCGAGGCGCGGAGGTTCCGCGCGGAAGACTTGGCGTTGGCCGCGGCGTTGGCGGCCGCGAGATCGATGGCATCCATCATGGTACCCGGCTGACTTGGCGGTAGCGTTCGGTTTGGTCTAGTTGCGCAGTCCGGCAAGATGCGCGATCAGCCCGGCGGTGGAGGAATCAAGGTCCGGACCGCCGGTCCCCGCCGCCACCATGGGCAGGATCCTGGCGGCGAGTGTCTTGCCAAGCTCCACGCCCCACTGGTCGAATGCGTTGGTACCCCAGATCGCGGATTGCACGAAGACCTTGTGCTCGAAGAGTGCGATCAGGCGTCCGAGCGCCGCGGGGTCGAGCTCCCGGTAGACAATGGTGGTCGAAGGACGGTCGCCCGGAAACGTCCGGTGAGCCGCCAGACGGCAGATCTTGCTGGCAGGCTCTCCGGCAGCTTCCATTTCCTGGCGCACCTCCGCTTCGCTCTTCCCGAAAGCGAGCGCGGCGGCCTGGGCCAGCGCGTTGGCGCTCAGCTGGTCGTGGTGGCCGGGATATGCGTGCTGCGGCCGGGCGGCGATGAGGAAATCGACGGGCACGACATCCGTTCCCTGATGGATCAACTGGAAGAACGAGTGTTGCGCATTGGTGCCAGGCTCGCCCCAGACCACGGGTCCGGTGGACCGGGGGGTTGCGCTGCCGTCAAGCCGCACCTGCTTGCCGTTGGATTCCATGTCGAGCTGCTGGACATAGGCGGGGAGCCGGGCCAGCCGCTGGTCGTACGGGATGAGCGCCACGGTCGGACATCCCATTGCGTTCCGTCGCCAGATCCCGATCAGGGCCAGCAGGACAGGCAGGTTCTCGTCGAGCGGAGCCTCGCGGAAATGCCGGTCCATGGTGCGGGCGCCTTCCAGGAATGCGTGGAACCGATCCGCGCCGATCGCGATTGCCAGGGGCAGGCCGACCGCCGACCATAGCGAATACCGACCGCCAACCCAGTCCCAGAAGCCGAAGATGCGCGACTTGTCGATGCCGAAGGCCAGTGCCGAATCCGTGATCGCCGAGATCGCAGCCATGTTCCGGCTGGCCGCATCGCCGAGCCCGGCGGCGAGCCACTCCCGCGCGGAACGGGCATTGGCCATGGTTTCCGGAGTCGTGAAGGTCTTGGAGGCCGTGATGACCAGCGTACGAGCGGGATTGAGCGGCGCCACGACTTCGGCCAGATGCGCGCCGTCGACATTGGACACGAACTCCACCTGCGGCCCGTCGTGATAGGGTGCCAGCGCCCGGACCGCCATTGCGGGTCCGAGATCCGAGCCTCCGATGCCGATGTTCACGACATGGGAGAACGGCGCCCCGGATGCGGAGGCATAGGCGCCGGCTCGTACCGCTTCCGCGAATTCGAGGAAGCGCCCGAGGGTCTCCCGAACATTGCCCATGACGTCGCGGCCATCGACCTCCACCCGGGCCGCCGGCCCGGCGCGCAGGGCGGTATGGAGAGCAGGCCGGCCCTCGGTCTCGTTGATCCGCCTGCCTTCGAACATGGCGTCGCGCCGCGCTTCCAGCTCCGAGGCGGCGGCCAGCGCCAGGAGCGCGCCGAGCGCTGCGCGGTCCAGCTTCTCCTTGGAGAAATCGACCAGGAGATCGTTCCGTTGGGAGGAGAAGTCCGCAAATCGGTCGGGATCGCCTGCGAACAGGTCGCGGAGATGCGTCTTCCGCACGTGCTTCGCGGCGTCGTGGACAGCATTCCAGGCCTTGGCCAGCTGCGTCATCGCGCTTCCGATCCGAAGAATCCGGGCAATCCCTCGGGTGGTGGCGAGGGGCGGCCGAACGCGGGGGTGTCCGGCAGGGTCCCCATGATGCCCGTTCGTTGGCGCTTGGGGAAGTGCTCGGCGCCGGCCCAATGCGCGTGGCGCCCGCGACGCTGTCGACGGGCGATGGCAGACAGCCCGTCGTCCCGTCGGGACTGGGGCACCCGACGGCGCCACCGAATGGCCTGCGAAGCGGCGGAACGGCCGGGCCTCTGAATCTGCACCAGGATGAAGGGGTTTGGCCTGCCGAAACGCGCGCGGGCGCCTCACGGGCGATCGGGCCCGCAAGGACGCGGGCAACCGCTTCAGTGTCGCGCTGCATTGTGGGTAACAGTTTCAGTGAGTGTGCGTACACGCCTCGGAGGCGGGCGCGTTGCCGCATCGCTGAGCTCGGGCGAGCCGGGTGGGCGGCAAGGGAATCGGTCGCGCGGGAACCGAATCCGTTCATCCCTGGCATTGCGGCTTCACCCATGATGCGATGCGTCGAGTTCTTGTGACGATCTCAGCCGCGGTTCCGGATCCTGACGCAACGACGCCGCACTGCCGGCGTTGATGGCTATGATCGGCGCCACGGAGCCAGCGGCGGGGGATCACCAGGAATGGAGCCTTCATCGGGGGCCAGCTTGCCCGGACCGGTTCCGGGACAACTGGCGGCCGTGGTCTGGACCGAGGGGGCCCCATGATCGTCAAGCGTGTTCCAACCCGGCCCATCATGGCGCAGAAGCCAGGCACATCGGGCTTGCGGAAGAAGACCGAAGTCTTCATGCGGTCCGGTTACCTCGAGAATTTCGTGCAGTCGATCTTCGACACGGTCGGCGGCCTCGAAGGAAAGTTCCTCGTTCTGGGCGGGGATGGCCGGCATTTCGGTCGCGAGGCCTGCCAGATCATCATCCGGATGGCGGCCGCGAATGGCGCCCGACGGATCCTTGTCGGTCGTGGCGGGTTTCTCTCGACCCCGGCGGCCTCATGCGTGATCCGGCAACGCAGGGCGGATGGCGGGATCATTCTCTCCGCGAGCCACAATCCCGGCGGGCCGGAAGGAGACTTCGGAGTCAAGTACAACGCCTCGAATGGCGGACCGGCACCCGAGTCCCTCTCTCAGGCATTCTTTGAGCGGTCGCAGCGGATCGACCGGTTTCTGACAGCAAGTATCGGCGATATCGATCTGGACCGGATTGGCGAGGATCGGCTGGGCGGCACCATCATCGAAGTCGCGGATCCGGTGGCGGACTATGCCGCGCTCATGGAGAGGCTCTTCGATTTCGACGCGATCCAGAACCTGTTTGCCTCCGGATTCCGGATGCGCTTCGACGCAATGAACGCGATTACCGGGCCTTACGCCTCGTCAATCCTCGAAGGCAGAATCGGTGCTCCCCCAGGAACCGTGGTCAATGCCACGCCGCTTCCGGATTTCGGGGGATTGCATCCGGACCCGAACCTGGTGCACGCGAAAGGCCTCTTCGATCTCATGATGTCCCCCGGGGCGCCGGATTTTGCCGCTGCGGCGGATGGTGACGGGGACCGGAACATGATCATCGGGCGGGGGATCTTCGTACCTCCCTCGGACAGCCTCGCCGTGCTTGCCGCGAACGCCCATCTGGCGCCCGGATACGCGGAGGGGCTGAAGGGGATCGCGCGATCGATGCCGACCAGTCGGGCGGCCGACCGCGTTGCCGGACATCTCGGGATCCCGGCACACGAGACACCGACCGGCTGGAAGTACTTCGGCAATCTCCTGGATGCGGGCCTTGCGACGATATGCGGAGAGGAGAGCTTTGGCACAAGCTCGGACCATGTTCGGGAAAAGGACGGGATGTGGGCAGTGCTTCTCTGGCTGAACATTATCGCGGCACGGAAAGCCGGCGTCGCCGGGATCCTGCACGGCCACTGGCGCCAGCACGGGCGGGACTACTCCGCTCGCCACGATTATGAGGGCCTCGATTCCGAGGACGCGGAAGTCCTCATGGACGCGCTTCGCGAGCGCCTCCCCGTGCTTCCCGGAACCGAGGTCCAGGGACTCTCTGTGAGCGGCGCGAATGACTTCCGGTATGTCGACCCGGTCGACGGTTTCGTCTCCGAGCGGCAGGGCATTCAAATCCATTTCCGCACCGGCGAGAGAGCGGTATGCCGGCTTTCCGGCACGGGAACCGAGGGTGCCACGCTTCGCGTCTATCTGGAGCGGCCGGAGCCGGACGCTACCCGGCATCAGCTGGACTCGCAGTCAGCGCTCGCGGATGTTGCGCTGGCGGTGAACGAGCTTGCCGGCATCCGGGAACGTACGGGTCGGCCGGGCCCGGACATTCGAACCTGACCCTACGCAGGCGCGGTCCCACGAAGCGTTTCAATTCCGACGTCGCCATCCCTTCCTACGGTAAGGATCAATCGTCTCCACCCGTTGAATTGTCGTCTTCCGGCAATGCGTAAGGTTCCGGCTTCCGCTGCAAGTTGCCCAGAGGCAGTTCTGAATCGGCGGCCTCCGGCGATGTACACGCCCTGGCATGTTGGTTCAGTGCCAGGTTCTTGCCACGCTTCGTTCCCCGGATTCGGGGGATCGGTCGGGAGCACTTGCGCGGCGATATCTGGATGCCGGTCGCATCGGCATTGCACGGCAAGTCCGCGATGCGCTCGGCTTCCGGGCTGCGCGGGGCAAGCGACAGCTGTCGGGTTTTCTGAGGGCGTCGGGCGTTCTGGAGCGTTCGGACTTCCTGCATCCCGCGCGCCGTCGCGGCTGCCTTCGCCCTGGCGCCTGGAGGTTCCGGTGCCTGCGGAGATTTCGGCCATGGACGTGCTTTCGCCGGTTCGGGTGGAGACCGGGGAACAACGCGGGGTGTGGAATGCTCTGCCGCATCTTGAACATTTCCACAGCACCGCGACGTTCGCCGATCGCCAGTTCCGGTCTCTGGCGATTTCGATCCGTGGTTCTCCGGGCGCTGGGCTTCGCGGCCACGGGGACTTTGCGCGTGCGTCGGGTGCTTCGGCTCGAGAGTGGTCGAGCGCCTGTCCCGACGGCGCCAGGTGGTCTGCCCGAGACGGTTTCTGATCCGGCCCGGGGTGCGTTTCCAGCGAGCGGCGAGCCACGTGCCGGGTCCGGCTTTGCGCCGCATGCCCGCGGTGCTCGATGCGCGCGACGGGCGTTGGCCCTGGCTGGAGGAGACCCTCTTTGGAGCCGGAGCAGGAAGGCACCTGCTTCAACCCGGAATATTCATGAAGTGGCGTCGGATCGCGAATTGGGCTGCGAGAGGTTGAGTTTCTTGCTCGATGGGCGTGTTCCTGGGGGACGTTCAAGTTGAAATCGCGGGGCGTTGCGAATTTTGCAGCGCCGTATGGTGCGGACGCGTGGGACGATCGAGTGGGTTGCGGGGACTTTGCGCTGAAGGGAGGCATTTTGCGGCGCGATTGCGCAGCCGGATCCCATGGCCTGGCTCTGCCGGCTTCGGGGTTGGCGGGAGAAGGAAGCGGGGCCGGCGAGCGGGCTACGCGTCTTGCATGGTGGACTTCTTCAGCCGCTGCAGCAGGATGGCCCAGTGGCTTGCCACGGATCGGGCGACGTAGAATTTCTTGCGCCTTGCGTGCCGGACAACGCGGCAGCCAGCGCGCAGAACCCTTTCGCGGAAAGTACCGAGGCTTCAGCCTTTTCCGGAGGCGTCCGCCATCGCGCATCGGCCCTCGTGCATGGTCTGACAGGCGAGCAAGGCGAGCAGGAGAAGGGCTTCGTTTTGAGGCCGCCACTCCGTTTCCGCTGGCAGGTCGGACCGCTCGATCGCGTTGCCGGCATACTGGCGCTTCGGTCGCGGAGAGGACGGCATCTGCGCCCGCAGCGTGCTCTTCAGTTCGCCGAGGCCATTCTCCGCCTTGCCCCGCACCCGGTAGCTGGCCAGGAACTTCTCCGCTCCGACGTCTTTGTGGGCCAAGCTCGGGATCAACCAGAAACAGCGCCGGAACAACTCGCGCTCCGAGAAGGTCAGGACAAGGGCCACGCGCCGCTTGCAGCCCCAGTTGCCGGCCTTGTACTCGTGCTCATGAAAGACCGTACGCACTTCGCCAGGGGGTGCAATTCTCGCATGGCGGGCATTTTTCAGGTTTAGTCATTGGCCTGGTGGCATGCACGAGTTCCTCCTCCAGCCGCTGCTTGAGGGTTGCCTTGCGGGGTTCGGGCATTTCGCCGAGATACACGGTGTGCAAGCGGACGCCCTGAGCATCGTAGTAGGAGATCGTTCCGACAGACGCCTCTTTCCCAATCATTGTCCTGGCGTCACCGTTCCCCTTCAGGATCATGGGAAGCATGGTCCCGTCGAGGGAGACGCGGACGCTCACCGCCCGCGCGGGGATCGCCTCGCCCGCGCGCATCGCCGCAAGCGCGCCGTCCGCGCAGCCGCTCCAGAGACGGCCTGCATCGGCCGCCAGGCGCTGCAGGCTGCTCACCGAGGCTCCCTCGATCCCGAACTTCCCGTACAGGGATACACAGTCCCGTGGCGAGAGAGCGCTCATCAGAAACACGCCCTGCTCCGCAGTCCGCTCCGTGAAATTGCCGCCCGCAAAGCAAACTTGCTGGTCGACCGGCATGATCGCGGCCCCGGAATCCGACCGGTAGCGGGGTCTCGAATACTCCACCGGCCCGGTCAACCGGCCCGGCCGACGTCATCACCCTGCGCGGTGTCGCCGGTACCCGACGGTACCGCCTGGCACCACGAAACACATGCCGCGCGCTATCATCCAACGACTCGATCCCCGCTTTCAGAACTGCGCGAACGCAGGCCTGCGATGCAGACATCACTTGACGTTCAAACGCCAAGAACGCCGCCCCAAATGTGCCGGAGGAAGGCAGTTGGGACGCCGCGTCCGCAAACTCCCGCCCAATCGCGTCGCAAAGCGAGCGGCAGGCTTCCATCTCCTCGGCTGGCTGCACACCCCCGCAAAGCTGGTCCGCAACAACATAGGGACCAAAATCAAACTCGATTTCCACCGCGGAAAGGGTTGCCATGGTCATTGGAGTGCTCCTGATCTGAATATTTGGCTACTGAGGCTCCTGCAAAACGGCTTTCTGAGCCGATTTTATGGACGATTTCCTGGGGGTTCTTTTGGCGGGACAGGCGCTTTCTCTAGTGGTATCATGGAGTTGTCTTACAACATGATGGACCGAAGGGAAAGAGCCGATGTCCCTGAAGGATATTCGAGCGCGTTACTGGCGCGGGTTTCTACCGGAACTGTTTGAGGCGCTGGAGACGGAGCTTGGGCCTCTTGGCGCGCGGTATGAGCGGCTCATCCAGGTCTTCGAGTTTGTCCTGGTCGAGCGGCCGCGCAAGGGGGAGGAGCGGCCCGGGGAGCCGAGCCGCCTTGAGCGCCAGCGGTCACTGCCGCTTGCCGGAATGCTGGCGGAGTTGCCGCAGGCCCGCAATGTGGGCAGCAAGCGTAACGCAAAGGGACACCAGGTTTCCTGGATCGGGTACAAGCTGCACATCGATTCCGCCGACGGCGGCATCCCCGTGAGCTGCATCCTGACATCCGCATCCATGCACGACAGCCGGGCGGCGATTCCGCTGGCGGAGATGACCGCGGCACGGGTCGACAACCTGTACGATCTGATGGACAGCGCCTATGACGCTGTGGAGATCCGGGCGCACAGCGCATCGTTGGGCCATATTCCGATCATCGACAACAATCCTCGCCGTTCGGCCGAGCGCAAGCAGGAACTGCGAAGGGAGGCAACCGCCCGGCGCGCCATCGGCTATGAGTATCCCGAGAGTCGGCGATACCGCGAACGCTCCACGGCGGAAAGAGTGAACGCCTGCCTCAAGGACGAGTTCGGCGGGCGCCATCTTCGCGTGCACGGCCACGGGAAGGCCTTCTGCCACTTGATGTTCGGCATTCTCGCGCTGAGCGTCAGCCAGCTGCTGCGCCTGCAGATCTGAGCCCGGACGGGCTCGCTCCCCATCCCGCCACCGATGCTCCCAACGGGGAGACACCGGAGGCCTATGGCCGTACGCCAAAGACAAGTCCGAAATAGAACCCAACTCCCCTCTCTGGTTCCACGGAAGGCGAGACAAACCGCCTCTCCAACCAGCAATCGCTACCAATCGCTCCAGGATCCGTGCCTTGCTGGGGATCGGGCTCCTCATCCAACAGGGTTTTGCAAGTGCCTCGACTCAGATGAAATTTTAATACAGGCCTCTGTCCTTGGGGCCATGAAGTGGATATCAACGGTAATAGACCCTGAAATACTGCTCTATAGGGACATAATGATCAGGACTCCAACAAACACTGTACCGGCCATGATCCCGACACAGTGAAGCTGTCTTGAAATGCCCTGATTTTGGCAACCCACAACGTATGTAATGCATTTGTCCAATGACAGTCTGTTGTTTTTCTTGCGAATTGTATCTGCCGTAGAGCGTATTCCCTTCCTACTTTCCCGGTCCCCACCTGGAGCCAAGGGTCAACGACGTGGCTCCACAGACCAGGGACAAGGAAGCGAACAATGCGCAATATTCTGCCGCGGCCACATGTGGCCGTAACTGAATCGATGGTTATCGGTCCGGCCGACGAACTACAAACTCAAGACTCACAAATCCCAGCGGTACGGGGGACGGGAGCGTGCCGGCAAATACTCCGCTCCACTGCCTCGCCGAAACCAGCCCGGCGCTGGCGGCCCGGCACCGTCGACGGTTGACCGACAGCGGCGTGGCTGCCCTGACGCCCGAGGAGATGGCGGGGAGCCACGGTTCAAGCCTCATGTCCTTCCCCTTCGATGCCGATCCCGAACAGGGTGAGGACTCGCGGTTCTCGGTGCAGACCGTGACGCCGCCGGGGGACGGGGAGGCGGACGGCGCCCGCACGCTTGAGCTGAAGCTGATCTACACCGCTTTGGGCGACGGAGAGGGCCGAGCCAGTTACTGGTACGAGACGCGAGATCCCGTCGAGGTGCTGGTGCCGGTGGCGGACACGGGCCTGGCGAAGGATGCGCCCTCGCTCAGTGTGCGGGACGCCTGGACGCAGGAGCCGACGCCGGAGCAGTGGGCGCGAGGCACGAGGTTCCCGCTGCTCTTCGAGGTGGTGCTGGAGCCGGCCGGCACCGGGACCGTGACGGTGGACTTTGCAACGCACAACGGCACGGCGGTGGCGGGCGCGGACTTCATGAATACCAGCGGCACGCTGACCTTCAGGGCCGGCGAGACGCGGAAGATGGTAGAGGTCGCGGTAATGTCGGATTACCACGACGAGGTCAGAGAGATGATGACGTTCACGCTCGACCGGGCGTCCGGGGCGCACATTGCCGACGGCGAGGCGACGGGCACGATCCGCAACAGCGGACAGATCCCGCAGGCGTGGATCGCGCGCTTCGGGCGCACGGTGGCCGAGCAGGCGATGGAAGCGGTGGAGGCGCGCTTCGAGGCGCCGCGCGTACCGGGCCTCGCGGGGAGTCTCGCGGGCCAAGTCGTCACCGGCTTCGGGGAGCGTGCGGATGGGGAGGCGCAAGACCCGCGCGAGGGGCTGGATGGGCTCGCCGCGTGGCTCGGAGGCAAGGACGGGCATGCCGGGGCGTCGGAATCGCGGCCGCTCACCGGGCGCGAGGTGCTGGCGGGCTCGACGTTTGCGCTGACTGGCGGGACGGCGGAGTCTGGGCTTGCGTCGCTCTGGGGTCGGGGCGCGGTCACTCGCTTCGATGGTCGCGACGGCGCGCTCAGCCTCGACGGCGAGGTGGCGAGCGGGATGCTGGGGGCGGACTGGACGAGGGACCGAGTGCTCGCGGGCCTCATGCTCTCGCATTCCCGGGGCAAGGGCGGTTATCGGGGTAACTCGAACATGGGCATGGGGTCGGTCGAATCGACGCTGACCGCGCTTTTCCCTTACGGGCGTTATGCGCTGTCGGAGCGGGTCTCGGTGTGGGGGATCGCCGGAGTGGGCGAGGGGACGCTGACGCTCACTCCCGGGGACGGGACGCCGATGCGCCCCGACATGGCCTTCCTGATGGGGGCGGTTGGCGTGCGCGGCATACTCCTCGACGGCGCCGGCGGGTGGCCGACTCTGGCTGCGAAATCCGACGCGTTTGCCGTGCGTACGCGCACCGATGGGGTGTCGGCGAGCGCCAACAGACTCGGAGCGTCGCAGGGCGACGTGACGCGCGTGCGTTTCGCGCTGGAGGGCTCGCAGACCCTGCGCCTCTGGGGCGATGTGGTGCTGACGCCGGGTCTGGAACTCGGCGTGCGCCACGACGGGGGCGATGCGGAGACCGGCTTCGGGGCCGACATCGGGGCGGGTCTTGCGCTCTCGGCCCCGTCGCAGGGGGTCTCCGCGGATCTCCGCGCGCGCGGTCTCCTGACTCACGAGGCGGGGAGCATGCGCGAGCGGGGCGTCTCCGGCACGTTTGCCTTCGATCCGGCGCCCGACAGCGACCGGGGGATCTCGCTCAGCCTCTCGCAGACGGTTGGGGCACAGGCGTCGGGCGGGGCGGACGCACTGTTTGCGCGCCCGACACTCACCGGAATCGGCGCGGAACAGGACGAGGGGCCGCTCGCGCGGCGCCTCGAAGCGCGGCTCGGCTACGGGCTCGGCGTGTTCGACGATCGCTGGACGGCGACGCCGGAGATCGGGCTCGGGCTCTCCGACACCGGCCGCGAGGTTCGCCTGGGCTGGCGTCTCACCGAGCAGGTGGCGGCGGGACTCGCCTTCGACCTCGGGGTGGAGGGCACGCGGCGCGAGAATTCGGACGGCGCCGCGAGTCCCGCGCACGGGCTGAAGCTCGGCCTCGGCTGGCGTCTCGCGGGGGCGAGTGCGAGTCACACTGCGTTCAAGATGCGCATCGAGATGGCGCACCTCGAAGCGGCGAACGATGACGCACGATCGGAGGAACACATCGGGCCAAGCTGATCGCGCGCTGGTAGGTCGGTGGGGCTGCACACGGTGGCGGCCGGCAACGGGGACGTCCGCGGCGAAGCCCCTGCATGGTGTGCATGTCTCTCCTCCCGAATCGGGTTGCAGCCGGGGAAGAAAGGGGTTGGGAATTCGCCCCGGCCATCGATATCGGGAAAAAAAAAGAAGCAAAAACAAAGAAATAGAACCGAAGGTGCGTGCGCTGGTGTCGGTCAGGCCGGTTCGTGGCTCGGATAGCCGGTCCGGAGCCGCGGGGTAGTATGTCACACGCGCGCCGCCGGCATGCGGCTTGACGCCCGCAGGACGCGGAGCCGGCCCGAGACGGCGATAGTCCTGATGGACTGAGGACCGTTCGGGCGCTGCCCAGGGAGGGCAGGGCCGATGTCCGCTATGGCGCCAGGGACAGTTACATTGCGAGGGAGGAACCGATGCGGGAGTTCGATTGGCGCGGGATGCTGGTCAGGTGAGGCGGCTGGAAGGAAAGTCGGCGCTGATCACGGGCGCCGCCGCCGGTATCGGAAAGGCGTTTGCCGCCGCTTACGCTTCGGAGGGCGCGATTGTGGCGGTTGCCGACATCAATCTCGAGGCTTCCAGGGACACGGCCTCCGGGATCGGACCGGCCGCCTACGCCCTCCATATGGATGTCGGCCGGCAGGAAAGCATCGACGCGGGCATAGCCACCGTGGTCGAAAGGGCAGGACGCCTCGACATACTCGTCAACAACGCGGCCGTCTTCGATCTCGCTCCTGTCGCTGAAATCACGCGGGAAAGCTATGACCGGGTGTTCACCGTCAATGTCGCCGGCACGCTCTTCACGATGCAGGCGGCCGCGCGGCAGATGATCGCCCAGGGCGGGGGCGGCAAGATCATCAACATGGCGAGCCAGGCGGGTCGCCGCGGGGAGGCGCTGGTCGCGGTCTACTGCGCGTCGAAGGCTGCGGTGGTCAGCCTGACCCAGTCCGCCGGGCTGAACCTGATCCGCTATGGCATCAATGTGAACGGCATTGCGCCAGGCGTTGTAGATACCGGGATGTGGGAGGAGGTGGACGCGCTCTTCGGAAAGCATGAGGGGCTCGAGGCCGGAGAGAAGAAGCGGCAGGTCGGACAGGCGGTGCCCTTCGGGCGCATGGGCGTCCCCGAGGACTTGACGGGGATGGCAGTGTTTCTCGCTTCGGACGAGGCCGACTACATCGTTGCCCAGGTCTACAGTGTCGACGGCGGCAACTGGGTGGGCTGAGAGTTGTAGATTTCCGGAGCGGGGATTCTTCGGCCTGGCCCCGGCATCGTTACCCCTTGCGAGGTTCAGCGCAGGCGTCCTATTTCCGGAATTTCGTGTGCTTCAGAAGGAACCTGAGTATCGCGGTGAAGCGGGATATGCCGGCGATCACCAGCCCGACCGCCATCCGTCTGAGGGCCTCCGGCAATCCGCCGAGAACGGCAGGCGTCGCACGGGAGCGACGGCACCGCATCGGCGCGCCCGCGGGAACCTGACCGGCATGCACAGGTGCCTGGCGGAGACAGTTCCGGGCAAGGAGGTTTTTTCCTTGTCGCTCGGAGCA
Source organism: Rhodobacterales bacterium (assembly GCA_965222665.1). GTDB lineage: Bacteria > Pseudomonadota > Alphaproteobacteria > Rhodobacterales > CAZPXZ01 > CAZPXZ01. The sequence continues at coordinate 1,324,507 of CBDCUM010000011.1, read as the reverse complement.
GTCTACATTGTCGCCCGTGCCCAAAGCACGGACATCGGCAACTGGATGAGATGAGACATGCGCCTTTCGGATGCGGCCCTTCCGCAGCTCGTCCCCGGGATCTCTGTCCCGCGCTACGACCGGTCGGCCTTCGAAGCGGGCATTCTCCATGTGGGCGTCGGAAATTTCCACCGGGCGCACCAGGCGGTCTACATCGACGATCTGCTCGGCAATGGCGGGGCCAGGGACTGGGGAATACTGGGTGCTGGCGTGATGCCTGCGGATGCGCGCATGCGGCGCGGCCTCGCGGAGCAGGGTTGGCTCTATTCCGTCGTCGAGCAGGACGCGGACGGCGATTCCGTGCGCGTCATCGGCTCCATGGCAGGATTCCTGCCGATCGAGGAAGGCAACGCTCCGATTGTCGAGGCAATGCGCAATCCGGCGATCCGCATCGTTTCCATGACGGTAACGGAGGGCGGCTACTTCCTCGATCCGGCCACCGGCGCCTTTGACGAGGCGCATCCGGACATCCAGGCGGACATCACCTCTCCCGAGCAGCCGCGAACGGTGTTCGGCGCCATCGTGGCGGGCCTTCGGGCACGGCGCGCCGAGGGCGCGGATCCGTTCACCGTGATGTCCTGCGACAATGTTCCGCACAACGGGGACGCGGCGAAGGCCGCAGTTGCGGGGATCGCGGCAAGGCAGGACCGTGACTTGGGCCGCTGGATCGTCGAACAAGGGGCATTTCCGAACAGCATGGTCGACCGGATCACGCCGGCTACCACGGAGGAGCGGCGCCGCCATCTCGCCGAACGCTACGGACTGGATGACGCGCGTCCCGTCTTCTGCGAGCCGTTTCGCCAATGGGTTCTCGAAGACCGATTTGCCGCCGGCCGTCCTGAACTGGAACGGGCCGGCGTCCAGCTCGTGCGGGACGTTACCCCGTACGAGTACATGAAGATCCGGATTCTGAACGGCGGGCACGCGGTGATCGCCTATCCTGCCGGGCTGCTGGGCCTCGAATATGCTCACGAGGCGATGGCTCACACCCTGATCGCCGGTTTCCTCGAAACGGTTGAGCGCGAGGAGATCATTCCGGTTACGCCTCCGGTTCCGGCCACCTCCCTCGATGACTACGCAGCCCGGGTGTGCCAGCGCTTCTCCAACCCCCGGATCGCGGACACGGTCCGCCGCCTCTGTTTCGACGGGCCGAACCGCCAGCCAAAGTTCATTGTTCCGACCATCCGGGACAATCTTTCGCGGGGAGGACCAATCCGCGGCCTCGCGCTGGCGACTGCGCTCTGGTGCCGGTACTGCTTCGGGGTTGACGAGAAGGGAGACGAGATCCAGCCGAACGACCCGAACTGGGATCAGCTGCGGGCAAGGGCCGAACAGGCGCGCCGCGACCCGGGGTGCTGGCTTGCAATGCGGGACATCTATGGCGATACGGGTGGCAATGCCCGCTTCCGCGAGGCGTTCTCCTCCGCGCTCACAAGCCTCTGGGAAGACGGGACGGAAGCGGCCCTCCGGGCGTATGTCATGCGACCGGCTTGAAGTATTGCGGCAGGCAGGGCTTCCGCATCCGCTGCAACGGACGCGGCGATGCCGCGCCGGACCGCAGGATTGCGCCGGTATGCTGGCGGTGCTGCGCGATTTGTTGGAGGGTGGGCTACATATGACCCCGGACCAGGGCCGATGAAAGGACCGGCATGCCCGAAGTCAGCGATGCGGTGACCGAAACGCGTCCACATCGGCGCGTGTCGGCAGATCGGCGCCGCGCCTGCCGCAGGTGATCGCGGCAGCGCGGTTCGCGAAGTCCAGCAAGCCCGCCATGTCCTCGGATCCAAGCGTCCGCAGCCTGCCGGGGCTTGTCGCGCCACGCTCGGCGAGACCGGTGATCAGAGCAGCCTGGAACGTATCGCCGGCTCCCACGCTGTCGACCATATCGACCGTGACGGCTGGACTCGAAACCCGGCCGAAGGGGCCGAACGCTTCGGCTCCGGCCGGGCCGAGGGTGAAGATCACTGCGCTGGCCCCCCCATCCAGCCACTCCTGCGCGATCCGGTCGCGGCCGGCACCCGGATAGAGAAGGCTGAGATCCTCGTCGCTGGCCTTGACGAGGTTCGCATGGGCGATGAACTCTTCGATCCGCTTGCGCCAATGCGGGACATCCGGCTCGACATTGAGGCGCACATTCGGATCGAGCGTGAGCAGGCGGCGACCGGCTTCGCGCCGCATCATCGCCAGCAGGCTTGAACCGGTGGGCTCGACCGCCAGCGAATACGACCCTGCATGCACGCCCCAGGCGTCCGCGGGCAGTTCCGGCAGGTCGCCCGGAACGACCGAGCGATCGGCCGCGCCCTGGCCATAGAATGCATAGGCTGGAGCACCGTCCGCGGCCACGTCCACCAAGCTCAGGGTGGTCAGATTGGGCATGCGGACGAGAAGGTCCGTGTTCACTCCCTCCCTCTCCAGCACGTCGAAGATGCGCTCTCCAAGCCTGTCCGTCGAGAGCCCCGTGACCAGCGCCGACGTCTGACCCAGCCGGCAGAGCCCGATCGCGACATTGAGGGGGGAGCCGCCGATGCGCGCGTCGAAGGAAAGGCCATCGTCGCTCTCGGCAGCGAACAGATCCCAGAGCGCTTCGCCACAGACTACGAACATCGGCGTTCCACCTCCTCGGCATCGACTCCCACTGGTCCGACGCGCGGTACTGCAGTCCAGCCCGGGCGGCATTTTATGATAGGGAGGCTACTGACGGCGTCCAGAACCCGCCGAGACTGGTCCGACGCCATTCGCCACGAAGAATGGTCCGCCAGACGTCCGGACGCTGCCGCAGTCGCGATGGAGGCTTCGACGCCACAACGGGTTCGGACTGGCGGATGAACGCTGCCGAAGCGGTCGCTGTCGTCGGCCGTTTTGGGCGCTGTTGGGCGCTGTGGAATCAGAGCCGGGCCAGGGGTGCCGGTCGCGACACCCGGCCACCCGGCAATGGGATGCCTACCACAGGCGTGTTTGTCGGCGCCTCTGCCGTCTCGTCACTCGGAAGGCGGTAATCGCCTTCCTTCCGTCCATCGCGACGAATACGCCCTGCAGCTTCCAGAGGCGATCCAGCAGCCTCTTTCTCGCCGAGCGCCCGGCGCTGGCGATGTCCTTCCTGGTCAGGAGCATCCCTTGCTCGGCGATGGAGCCGTATTCGGCGATGAGGTGCAGGTCTGACTTCCGAATTCCCCTATGGCCGAAACGGGAAATTGCATGGTGCGTGAACGTGATCTCCATCTTCATGGCCCCCCTTTCAGTTTCGTATCGGAGTCGTTGCCTTTGCCAATGGATACGGGCGCGGGCAGGCCGGTAGAGGCTTCCAATTCCCCCTTCCAGGCAAGATATCTGTCCTTCTCATCCTGGGGCACTTGCTCAGAGAGCCATGCAATTCTCTCGCTGGAGGAGTCATCCCCCAGCAGTCCTGCGGGAATATCCCGGATTTTCGCGTGGCCGTAGAGCACCGCAAAGCGCGCCCATTCGTCCTTGCCGGTCAGGCGCTCCAGTTCGGCGGCGTTGATGGTGTATCGCGGCATCGGCGAAGGCCGGAACCGGGTTGACCACGCGCTGTCGCCATCAACCTCGATCGCGTCCGACCTGAACCGCCCGGCGAGATGTTTTATGTAGTCGGTGAACGGATTGCTCTCTTCCGGCTCGTATCCGGAATACAGGTCGTACAGCGCGTCCCAGAGTTCATCCTCGCGGAACAGGTCGCGTCGATCGATGGATTTCCGCTCGCATTCCGCTCCCTCGTGAACGGGAAGTACAGCAGTCGCAAACGCGAAGTGCCCGTCTCCCATACTGCGGAGCGCATCCGCGGCCTCGTTGATCTGTTCGAGCTTCTTCCGGCGCCAGTCCAGGCTTCCTTCGGCGAGGAGCGCTGCAAAGAGCGGCGCCATTGAAATCTGATCGTACCGCGAAATCCCGTAGATGTGCTCGACCATCTTGAACGCGAGTCCGGTGTAGACGTCGATTTTCCCCTTTATTGGCCTGAATTGATACCGAACCGAGAAATCATCGGACGATTCCGCGGGCTCTCTCGAGAGATCGTTGAGGCGGCAGCCCAATGCCTTGGAAAGTCGCTTGATGGTTGTGGCATGAACGCTCGATTGCCCGGCCTCGATGCGGGCGATGGTTTTTCTGCTGATCCCGGAAGCGGTTGCGAGGTCCTCCTGCGAGAGACCCGTGTCTTTTCGCCGACGCTTCAACATGCCGGGGTTAATCTCTGACTTGGCCATGCCCTCATTCCTTCTGGCAGCAGCGTTCTGATTCTTTGGCACAATATACCCGCGCCAGAAATTGTTTCCTACCCCATAACAGGGCCAAAATATGGCATGTCGTTAGACTAACTTTGTTATGGATCGGATAAGTTGGACAAATAGTGTCTCATGGAAGAATTGGCCGCCTTGCATGTTGCGCGGCACCGGTCCGGGAATTTGAGCTTGGGGCAGAAGTGCTGTTCCGCTTCATCCTTGGTCAAGAATTCGGCTGAGCGCATATGAGCTGGCGCGCCTGCCGGACGAGTGCGCGGCGCATGGAGAAGCAGTTTTGCGAGCGGAAAATGAGGGTAACTCCAGGGGGGGCCGCCGGGAAGCGCTCTCGGGGGAGGAATTTCGCCGGATCCGATGCATACCAGGAGCTGCCGGCCTGCATGGCGAGTTGGAAGCGACAATCCGCTTCAGACGCGGCGCCCATGGCAATCGCGATTGAATCCGCGCGGGAATGGGATGCAGGCGGGAGCATCGGTGCTTCGGCCCGGCGAGCACTCGGCACCACCTATGGCGGTCGCGCTTCCCGGCATGCTCCTACCGGTCCTCCTGGCGCGCGGCGAGGGGAACAGGCGCAGGGTGAAAGAGCGCGCTGAAGCCCCGGAAGACCTGTCGGCGCCCTGGCGCGGTGCAGAATTCGCTGGACCGATTGCGGGGGACCGAGGAACCGGAATCCGCGCAACCGGGTCGCATGTCGGTCCGCGGGTGGCGGGGAATTCCTGCAAACCGGCAGGAACAGGCTCGACCATGGGTTTTCGCCTGCACATTCCATGCATGTCGGGTTCGTGATCGCCCATGCCTTCTTGCGGCCGCCAGTGGAATTCAGGAGCAACGATCCGCGGCGCTGCCATGGTGACCGTGCCGGAAGTCCGTGCGATTTTCATGCGGACTGCCGGTGATACAACATGGAACAGGCGATGGTTGCCGTTGGCGACAATCCGCTCCCACGCCTGGCAGCTACCGCGCGGGCAATCACGGAGGCAACGGTAACGGCTGCGGAATCCGAGAGGAATTCGGTGGCCGCTGCACATGCCCGCCTGGCGCGCACCATGCCGAGCGCCCGAACCGCTCCTGTATCGAACCGGAAACCGTCCGGGAAAGGCATCCACTCAATCCAGCCGTCCTGCTACCGTCCGATGGACGCCGGAACGCAGCGGTAATCAGAATCAGGCAATTCTGCGGGCGCGTGCGCCCCGGTACGCCGCGCGGCGCTGCGTCGTCTCCCGCGCTTCGAGCAATCCCGCCGTCGTGTCGACGACGCTCACGACCGATGACGCGTTCAGCGCGGCGTCCAGCAGGGCCTCCTCCGGGTCCATTCCCTCCAGGAGGCCTGCGGCGATCGTCGAGCTGAAGGCATCCCCGGCGCCTGCGGTTCCCGCAACCTCGGTGGGCACGTTTGGCTGCCAGAAGAGCCCCTCCGGCCCGCCGAGATACGCACCCCCGTTCCCGTCCGTGATCGAGGCCCATTTGGGTCCGAGCGATCGAAGGACCTGCACGAAAGCGGCGAGGCCCATCTCGCAGCCTTGGGAGCGCAGGCCCCGGCGAACCAGGGGTGGTGGGTCCGGGGGCGGAACGAACCGAGTTGTGCTTGCGGCATTGCGGGCGAATGTCGGAACAAGCGCATCGGCCTCGGGCCGGTTGAGCGAGATCAGGTCGATGTTCGGAAGCGAAGCGAAGAAGCCCTCCTGCCTGGATCCGAGCTGGCGAATTCCGGGGTTCGCCGCCACATGCGCGCCGGCGGCTTTCGCGCGCCGCACGATTTCCTGGAAGCAGTCCGCCGACTCGCTGGAGAGCGGCGCGATGTAGACGAGATCGAAACCCTCGAATTCCGGGAGATTCTGGACGGACAGGCGCTCATTTGCGCCCCGGTGGACGAATATCGACGCGTTGCGGTCATGGCTGGCGACCATAACCGCGGTGCCGGTTGCCCGTTCGCAGGCAATGAGGCGGTCCTCGACGCCGCACTTGGCCAGATGCTCGCGCACGGCGGCTGCGTTCAGATCGCTGCCGACCTTGGCGAGGACGGCGCTCTGCCAGCCACGCCTGCGCAGGCTGACCGCGGAATTGCAGGCGCCACCCCCGATATGGGTCGTGATGGACTCGGCTGACAGCTTTCGCCCCGTTTCCACCATCAGGAAGGATACGCCCTCGTTGGACAGGGTCAGGCGCTCGATGTCCTCGGTGGCCACCAGGGCGATGGTGTCGACCATCGCGGAGCCAAAATGCAGCGACCGCATGAGATTGCTCCTTCGCGCCGCCCGCGCGCCCGCTGCGCCCGGTGTGTCGTCCCCGGCGCCACGGTATCCAAGGGTCCAGAACGGGGCGGCCGGCGGCGAAACGGCTACGCGCCACGCAAGGGGTATAGCGCTGTTCGCGCTCCGTTTCGACTCGGCCGCGCGTTGCGAGGGACGGGGTGGGGCGTCTTGCGCCGGGTCCGCCGAATTGGAGGTCACGGGATGAGGCGGTACGGGCGATCCGGTTGTGCGCGCCTTGCTTGCGCCGTCCGCGCGTCTCCGCTTGGCGGCCGACGGGCAGGGAGAGACGCTGGCGTGTTCTGCCGTTCTGGCTCCCCGGGTGACTCGCGCATGGGGCCGGTGCCTTGCCGCGCTCTCCGGAGCCTCCAGATCCCGTGGACTCTCCAGGAGTCTCACCATCCGGCGCACATGTCACTGTTCAATCGTCGGGGATAACCAGCACTCGCAACGCCGCTCTTCGCGTACGACACGGGTCGGCATGACAAGAATTTCCGAATCTGTTGCGGATCTCACCTTCGGTTCACTTTGGGACTTCTTCTTGGAAGAACGTTCGCAAGCCCCTGGATGTCCTCCGCTCTCTCTGCTTCGATGCACAATTTCCTCTGATTCGAGGGATGCAGTTGGTAGCGGCATGGTTCGGATGCGTCGGAACGCGTGGCCGCCGCGCATGAGGCCGCTGACCTGGGTGGAACGCATGCTTCGGGGTTGCTGGCGATTCGCAGCATGGCGCGGCCGGCTGACCGGCTTCCCGGGAACGGGATCGGCCGGTTGTACCAGGGGCGGATTGCCGCGGTGCAGTCTTTGGTGAACCGACCGGCCCGAACCACGCGCGAGAACTCGGGGCTCCGGGTTTGCCCCGGGTTTGGCTGGCCGGTACCGTGGCCGCCGAAGGATCGTGAGAGCGAACACCTGGACCGGGCTGCAATCCGGTTCCCGTTCGAAACCCGCCAGCATGCCGGGGAGGCCTCTCCAGGGAAGGCAGCATGAACGCCTCCGTTGAACAGCGCATTCCCCGCTATGGCGACGTCCTGGCTGCCCATGAGCGCATTGCGTCCCACATCCACAAGACGCCCGTCCTTACGTCCGGTTCCATCGACGCCTTGACGGGGGCACAGCTTTTCTTCAAGTGCGAGAACTTCCAGAAGGCGGGCGCATTCAAGGCGCGCGGCGCCTCGAATGCGGTCTTCGGCCTGGCGGGAGATTCGTCCCGAATGGGGGTCGTAACACATTCCTCGGGGAACCATGCGTCGTCGCTCGCCTATGCGGCTGGCCGGCGGGGAATTCCCTGCCATGTCGTCATGCCGGTTACGGCGTCCCGGGCGAAGAAGGAAGCCGTGCGCGGTTACGGCGGAATCATCACGGAGTGCGAATCCTCAGTGTCTTCGCGCGAGGCGGCGGGCGCCCGGCTTCAGGCTGAGACCGGTGCCGACTTCGTTCACCCCTACAACGACCCGCGCGTCATCGCCGGGCAGGCGACGTGCTCGCGGGAGCTGATCGACCAGGTCGAGGGGCTGGATGCGGTCATCGCGCCGATCGGAGGGGGCGGCATGGTGTCGGGCACCTGCCTCACGGTCTCGAGCATTGCGCCGGGCATCAAGGTATACGGGGCCGAGCCGGGAAACGCCGACGATGCTGCACGCAGCCTGCGCGCGGGCCGCATCATCGCTTACGATGCGCCGGAAACGATCGCGGACGGGTTGAGGGTCCCGCTGAAGGAGCTGACCTGGCATTTCGTATCCAATCACGTGGCTGATATCCTTACGGTTACGGAGGCGGAGATCGTCGCCGCGATGAAGCTGGTCTGGCGGCGCATGAAAATCCTGATCGAGCCGAGTTCCTCTGTGCCCCTTGCGGCGATTCTGAAGAACCGGGAATGCTTTTGCGGCAAGCGCGTCGGCGTCATTCTCACTGGCGGAAACGTTGATCTGGAATTGCTGCCGTGGATGCAGGCACGGTAGGGGAGGCACCCATGAATTCACCCATGAATGCACCGGTTCCGCTCGACGGGCTGGAAGTCGGCTACGACGTGCCTGCTGTCATCGGCATGGACGAGTCCGAGATCCAGACTCCCTGCCTGATCCTCGATCTGGATGCGCTCGAGCGCAATATCTGGAAGATGGGGCAGCTGGCGAAGGAGATGGGAATCCGGCACCGCGCGCATGGCAAGATGCACAAATCGGTCGATGTCGCGCTTCTTCAGCTGGAACTCGGTGGTGCGTGCGGTATCTGCTGCCAGAAGGTTTCCGAGGCCGAGGCGTTCGCGCGGGGCGGGATCAAGGACATCCTGCTCACGAACCAGGTGCGCGATCCGGCCAAGATCGACCGCTTTGCGCGCCTGCCCTCCATGGGCGTTCGGGCAATCTGCTGCGTGGATGATGCGGAAAACGTGGCGGAGCTCTCGCAATCCTCGGTGGCGCGCGGCACACTGATCGAGTGCCTCGTCGAGATCGACTGCGGCTCCGGGCGTTGCGGCGTCTCCTCGACGGCGGAGGTGGTGGATATTGCCAGGCGGATCGACCGGGCGGATGGCCTGGCGTTTGCCGGCATCCAGGCCTATCACGGCCGTATGCAGCACCTGGATCGCTACGAGGAGCGGAAGGCCGAGTTCGATGCTTCGGTTGCCATGGTATCGGACGCCGTCCAGGCGCTGGAGGCGGAAGGCCTCGGGTGCCCGATTGTCGGAGGCGGAGGCACCGGCTCCTACTATTTCGAGGGTCGATCCGGGATCTACAACGAACTCCAATGCGGCTCCTACGCCTTCATGGACAGCAGCTACGGCCGAATTCTTGACGAGTACGGCAAACGGATCGACGAAGGGGAGTGGGAACACGCGCTCTTCATCCTGACTTCGGTCATGAGCTGCGTGAAGCCCGGCCAAGCCGTGTGCGATGCCGGGCTGAAAGTCCAGTCCGTCGACAGCGGCCTGCCCGTCGTCTTCGGTGCAAGCGACCTGGAAGTCTTCAAATGCTCGGACGAGCACGGCCTGATCCTGGACCCGCATTGTGCGCTGAAGGTCAACGACAGGCTGCGTCTTGTGCCAGGCCACTGCGACCCGACCTGCAATATCCACGATTGGTACGTTGGCGTGCGGGATGGAAGGGTAGAGACCCTCTGGCCGGTCACCGCCCGTGGAAAGGCGTATTGAGGTCCGACCTTCGGGAACAGTGCCGTCCTTCCGGAACAGCATCCGTATCGCGTTGGCCGGACGCTTCAACCGGGGGCGCACCTTGGCGCAGACGGGCGCCGCCGGAGTCGGCACGGACCGGATTTCCTGTATGTTGGTACGGCGGCCCCTGAGCTGGATGGACCGGGAGCGGATGGCATGTCGAAGATCGCGATGCCGGAGCCCGACAATCGGACGCTGGAGCAACGCGCCGGTATTGTCGCGGCGCTGGAGGCCGCTGCGCCCGGCGCCGTGATATCGGACCCTGTGGAGACAAGGGCGTACGAGTGCGATGCGCTGACGGCATACCGCTGCCCACCCCTCGCAGTGGTGCTTCCTCGCTCTAGCGAAGAGGTCGCGGCAGCCATGAAGGCCTGCCACCGCCTCGGCGTGAAAGTCATCCCGCGCGGTGCCGGAACCTCGCTCTCCGGCGGATCCCTGCCTACATCCGACTCGGTGGTTCTGGGCACTGCCCGGCTGAACCAGATCCTTGAAATCGACATCGTCAACCGGGTCATCCGCGTGCAGACGGGGGTTACCAACTTGTCGGTCACGGGAGCCGTGGAGGGCCACGGGTTCTTTTACGCGCCTGACCCGTCCTCGCAGCTGGCCTGTGCGATTGCCGGCAACATCGCGATGAACTCGGGTGGCGCCCACTGCCTCAAATACGGCGTGACCACGAACAATCTGCTGGGCATCAAGATGGTGATGTCCGACGGTGAGGTCATCGAGCTGGGCGGTCCGCATCTGGATTCCGAGGGCTACGACCTTCTGGGGCTGGTCTGCGGTTCGGAAGGGCAGCTGGGAATTGTCACGGAGGCGGTGCTCCGGATTCTGCCGAAACCGGAGGGCGCATCACCCGTGCTGATCGGGTTTGATCGGCCTGAGACCGCGGGCGAGTGCGTGGCCGCGATCATCCGGGCCGGTGTTCTGCCGGTCGCAATCGAGTATATGGACCGGCTCTGCATCTCGGCCGTCAAGGATTTCTCGGGGGCGGACTACCCCGATGTCGAGGCCCTGCTGATCGTCGAAGTCGAGGGATCGGATACGGAGATCGAGGAGCAACTCGCCAGGGTGGTCGGAATTGCCCGCACGCTGAACCCGGTGCAGCTCCGCCAGAGCGGCAGCGCGGCGGAATCGGCCATGATCTGGGCCGGTCGCAAGGCCGCCTTCGGCGCGATGGGCCGGATCAACGACTACATATGCCTCGACGGAACCGTGCCCGTGGGCAAGCTGTCCCACATGCTCAAGCGCACCGCGGAGCTCAGCGAGCAATACGGATTGCGATGCGCGAACGTTTTTCACGCCGGCGACGGCAACATGCATCCCCTCATCCTGTTTGATGCGAACAAGCCGGGCGAGCTCGAGACCGCCGAGGCGTTCGGCGCCGACATCCTGCGCCTCTGCGTGGAGGCTGGCGGGTGCCTGACCGGCGAGCACGGTGTAGGGATCGAAAAGCGGGACCTCATGGGGGCCCAGTTCTCGGCCGCCGACCTGGACGCGCAGATGAACGTCAAGGATTGCTTCGATCCGGGCTGGCTCCTCAATCCGGCAAAGGTCTTTCCCCTGGAGGCTTCGGCCGGTCGTCGCGGCTGCGTGCCGGCGAAAGCAGGCACCGTCGGAGCAATCGGCTGACGGCGGCGCGGCCACGTCAGCCTTGTCGGGGAAGGGGCCTGGCGGCGCGGTTCGAGTGGAACGGGGCGGTCGCCGGAAGATTTCCGGGGGACCGTTCCGGCGCACCGGGAGCGATGCGATGCCGGTATTGAGGGCGCTTCAGGCACCTTCGCGGGGCAGGCCGCCACGGCAATGAGCGACATCCTATCACCGGCCACGGAGGCGGAGCTTGGGGAGGCGGTGCGCGGCGCGCGGCAGCGCTTGGAGCCCCTCGAGATCCGGGGCGGCGGCACGCGGCGCGGCCTCGGTCGTCCTGTCCAGGCCGCCAAGACGCTTGATCTTGCTGCGCTGTCCGGGATTTCCTTCTACGACCCGGGGGCGCTCACGCTCGTGGCGGCGGCGGGAACGCCGCTTCGGGAAGTCGAGGAGGCTCTGGCCGCGGAGGGGCAGCGGCTCGCATTCGAGCCTATGGACCACCGGACTCTCCTCGGAACCGCAGGAGAGCCGACCATCGGCGCGGTTGCCGCGTGCAACCTTTCAGGGCCGCGCCGCGTTCAGGCCGGGGCCTGCCGGGACAGCCTTCTGGGGATGCGCTTCGTCGATGGCACCGGTCAGCCGATCGCCAGCGGCGGCCGGGTGATGAAGAACGTCACCGGCTACGACCTGGTCAAGCTCCTGTGCGGCTCCTGGGGAACGCTGGGTGTGTTGACCGAGGTCTGCTTCAAGGTACTGCCGCGGCCCGAGAGGGCGGCGACGCTGGTCCTCGAGGGGCTCGATCCCACCACGGGGGTGGCGGCCATGTCCCGGTCGCTCGGTTCGCCCTACGAGACCACGGGCGCCGCCCATCTGCCCGGGGATCCGGCGCGGACAGCGCTGCGCGTCGAGGGGCTTGCCGGCCAGGTCGACTACCGCCTGGACCGTCTGCGCCGGATGCATGCCGGAACCCCTTCCCATGTCCTGGAAGGCGCGGACCATGCAGCGCTATGGCAGGCGGTCCGGGATGTGGAGCCCCTTGCGGGCGGATCGCGCCCGGTCTGGCGCCTGTCGGTGCGACCGGGGGATGCGCCGGACATCCACGACGCCCTGCAGTCGAAACTGGGTGCGGAAACTCTTTTCGACTGGGGCGGCGGCCTGATCTGGGCGCGTGTGCCGGAAAGCGATTCGGCCCATGCCGGAGAGGTTCGGCGCATCCTGGGGGAGAAGGGAGGCCACGCGACGCTGGTACGCGCGGCAGAGCCGATCCGTGCGTCGGTGCCAGTCTTTCAGCCACAGGCGGATCGGATCGCATCTCTCTCCCGGGCGCTTCGGGAGAAGTTCGATCCCGGCAGGATCCTGAACCCTGGCCGCATGGCCGCATAGGGAGCCATCATGCAGACGAGCTTCACGGTCGAGCAACTCAAGGATCCCGCAACGGCGCGGTCCAACAAGATCCTTCGCAGCTGCGTCCATTGCGGCTTCTGCACGGCAACCTGTCCGACCTACCTGGTTCTAGGTGACGAACTCGACAGCCCCCGCGGCCGTATCTACCTCATCAAGGAGATGCTCGAGACCGGGAGGAAGCCCGATGCGAAGACGGTCCTGCATATCGATCGCTGCCTCTCCTGCCTGGCCTGCATGACGACTTGCCCGTCCGGGGTGCATTACATGCACCTCGTCGACCACGCAAGGACATATATCGAAGAGAATTACAGGCGCCCGTGGGATGACCGGGCGCTGCGATGGCTTCTGGGCCGGATACTGCCCGATCCAGTCCGTCTCCGCCTTGCGATGGGCGCGGCGAGGCTGGCCGGCCCGTTCCGGCGTCTCGTTCCCGATGCGCGCCTCCGGGCCATGCTGGAAATGGCGCCGAGGGACATTCCGACCCCGAGCCGAAATGACGCTCCGCAGGTTTTTGCCGCCGAGGGCCCTCGCCGGATGCGGGCAGCGTTGATGACCGGCTGCGTGCAGCGCGCGCTCAACACCGATATCAACGATTCGACCATTCGGCTCCTGACGCGGCATGGCTGCGAGGTTGTCGTCGCCGAGGGCGCCGGCTGTTGCGGCGGCCTGACCTACCATATGGGCAAGGTTGGGGAGAGCCGCCGGTCCGCGGTAGGGAACATCCGCGCCTGGGCGCGGGAAATGGACGGCACGGGTCTCGATGCGATCGTCATCAACACGTCCGGCTGCGGCACGACGATCAAGGATTACGGGCACATGCTCCGGGATGCGCCCGAAGCGGCAGACGCGGCGCGCGTAGCGGCGATCGCGAGGGATGTCTCCGAGGTGATGGCGGAACTCGGTCTCGCGGAACCGGTCCGCACGACAAGGCTGCGCGTGGCGTACCATGCGGCTTGCTCGCTACAGCACGGGCAGCAGATCAAGACGCATCCCAAGGCGCTGCTGGTAGCGGCGGGTTTTGCGGTTGTCGAGCCAGCCGAGCCTCATCTCTGCTGCGGGTCCGCCGGAACCTACAACCTGATGCAGCCCGCGATCGCTACGCAGCTGCGGCAGCGCAAGGCCCGGAACATCGAGGCGACCCGGCCGGATGTGGTTGCCGCAGGCAATATCGGGTGCATGGTGCAGATCGGTTCCGCGATCGGCGTGCCGGTTGTGCACACGGCGGAACTGCTCGACTGGGCCACGGGTGGCCCGGCACCGCGGGCAATCATTGTAGCCGGTCTCGCGACGTAACACTTTCGCGACTCTCCTGGAATCCGGCCGGGCGGGTCGTCTTTCACGTTCTCCAGAAGTTCCAGCGTGTCTCAAAGGCCACGTGCCGCTCCAGCGTCGCCATCGGGACCGGTCGCGTGTCTTCGGTCATGCATGCGAGTCTCCCGCAGCTGTCACCAGCGGAACTCCGCGCCCAGCATCAGGTCGTATGGAGAATTCCGGTTGTGCCCCACTACTGCGCGCCGCAGATCCAGGACGATACGGCCGGCCGTCCGACTCGCAGCCGCCCAGCGCATGGCTGTAGGTGTGCCGGTAGTCGCGGCTGCCGGGCGAATGCCCGAACTCGGCCCCGATCTCTCGCGGCCCCGCACGGATTCGGCATTCCGCGCGGAAGTCGTTCGCATCATCGGCAAGCCCGAGACGCGCCCACGGGGTTCCGGTGGCCCGACCGCCAAGAGCGGGCATCCCGTAGCCGATATTCGCATCCAGACGCCCGCCGCGTTCGGCCCCCGGCTATCGTCGACGCCTTCTGCTGAAAGGCCAGGAGCCGGGGCGGCTCCCCATGCGCCATCGGCGCCCCGGGCGATCGCGCCCCATGGTGGCGAAACTTTCGGCGCCCGGCCCCGCCCCGACGAAGGCTGCGGGTCATAGCGCGGCGCTGCGCACCGCGCGGGTCGCTGGCGGCTCGGCTGCGGCGGGGTAGTCGTTCCGGCCGTCGCCGGACGTCAGGAGAGATTGCGCCGGCAGCGACGCCGGCTAGGAGGCGAGGCGCGTCACGCAGCGGCGGGCAGCGTCGACAATCGCAACGGGATCGACAGCGGTCAGCATGCCGTCGCGCACCACTTGGCGGCCCTCCACGAGCAGGTCGCGCACCGAGAAAGGGCCGCAAAACACGAGCGCGGCGACCGGGTCCCAGGCACCTGCGGCGCCGAGGCCCGAGACGTCCCAGATTGCCAGGTCAGCCCGCTTTCCGATTTCGATCGATCCGATCTCCCGCTCTCTTCCCAGAATGGTCGCGCCGCCCAGAGTCGCCATCTCGAGTGCCTCGCGCGCATTCAGGGCGGTGGCGCCAAGGCTTGCCCGCTGCAGCAGCATGGCCTGCCGGGCCTCCTGAAGGAGGTTTCCCGAGTCATTGCTGGCGGAACCGTCGACGCCAAGGCCGATCGCGACGCCCGCATCACGCATGCCGCGGACCGGAGCGATGCCCGAGCCCAGCCGGCAATTCGACGACGGGCAGTGCGCCACGCCGGTCCCGGTTCTGGCGAACAGGGAGATTTCGCTGGCGTCAAGCGCGACGCAGTGCGCGTGCCATACATGGTCACCGACCCAGCCCAGCGCTTCGGCATATTCTCCGGGCCTGCAGCCGAATGCCTCAAGCGACCAGGCGACGTCCTCGGCATTCTCCGCAAGATGCGTGTGCAGCCGGACATTCCTGTCGGTCGCCAGCGCGGCCGCATCGCGCATCAGCCCCCTCGAGACGGAGAACGGAGAGCAGGGAGCGACGCCGATCCGCACCATCGCTCCCTCCGACGGGTCATGAAACGAATCAATGACCCGGACGCAGTCCTCGAGGATATCCGCCTCGCGTTCCACCAGGCTGTCGGGTGGCAGGCCGCCATCGCTCTCGCCGACGCTCATCGCGCCGCGCGTCGGGTGGAATCGCACACCGATGGTGGACGCTGCCTCGATCGTGTCCTCGAGCCTGACGCCGTCGGGATACAGGTAGAGGTGGTCGGAACTCATGCCGCAGCCGGACAACGCGAGTTCGGCAAGGCCGAGCTGCGCCGAGGTGAACATGTCCTCGGGCCGCATGCGGGCCCAGAGCGGATAGAGCGTCTTGAGCCAGCCGAACAGGAGCGCGTCCTGACATGCGGGCACGGCACGCGTCAGTGTCTGGAAGAGATGATGATGGGTGTTGACGAGCGCGGGGGTCACCACGCAGCCTCCGGCGTCGATCACTTCCCATCCTTCAGGATCCTCTGGACCGCCGGCGCCCACGCCGGTGATCTGGCCGTCCTCGACGAGGACATCCGCACTGGCGAGTTCGTTTCGTTCCGCGTCCATGGTGACGACAATGTCGGCGTTCCGGATCCAGCGTTCTTGGCTCGCCAATGGAGTTCCCCTGTCTTCCGGCCCTTCCGGTCCATGCGGGGCTCTTGTCGCACACAATTGGCGCATGCGGTAGTCCCACCGGCACGCAAATCCACCGTCCGCGGTGCGAGAGCAGCGGGACACCTGCGTGTTCGACAGGGGGAATCATGAAAGTTGGTTGACGATGTTGCGGCGGGAGATTTCATTTGGGAATGGTGGGAAGGAGGGTGTGACAGGGCTCGCGCGTTCCGGTTGCGGAAGGCGGCGTGGGAAGGATGGCGGTTAGCAGGTCGCTGCACTGACGCGGATGGCGGCCCGGCGGAAGGGCGGCGGCCGGGGCGGTGTCAGGGCGATGTGCGGTCTTCCGCCCACGGGTCGATGACCGCAATTCCGCAATGCTCGAAGTCCGCGCCATTGCGGGTCGCCACCGCGGCATCGCTCGCGCGGGCGATGGCGGCGATCTGGCAGTCTGCCTCCAGGATCGGCCGGCCCGCGGACCGGCGCGAGGCGGCAATGGCCGCATAGGCCCTGGCGGCGGCGCTGTCGAAGGGCAGCACGCGTCCGGCGAAGTCCTGCCGGACCACGGCTTCGATTTCGGCGGCCAGGCGTTCACGGCGCCGGCCCGCCGGCAGGATCGCGGCGCCGGCGCGCAGCTCCGCCTCGCTAACGGCGGACAGGTAGAGCTCGGCGGTGTCCTGCCCGGAGAACCACGTCATGACCGCGGGCTCGGGGGTCAGCCGCATCAGCTCGGAGACCACGTTCGTGTCTATGACAATCATGGCCGGTGCGCTCATCCGAACTTGGGCGGTGGACGCATCGGGCCGCGCGCAGGAAGCTCGAGCTCGACGCCGCCGAGCACGGCGAAGCGCGCGTGGATGGCGCGGCCGAGGTCCTTCGGGGGCGACGCCTCGCCGACGGTGCGGCGCAGGATGTCGCGGGCTTCCTCTTCCATGGAACGGTCGTTCTCGGCGGCGCGCACGCGAAGCCGGCGCTTCAACCCGTCGTCGAGGTTTCGGATGGTAATGCTCGCCATGGACGGTGTCCTCCGTATGCGCGTTGTGCGCGATATTAATCATTGATTGCGTTGCAGTCAACCGGAGGACCGCCGTAGCGCGTTCGACGGCGGCGTGCCCCGGCGGCGCTGGCTTCGGTCCAGTGCGCGGCTTCGTCGAGAAGGCGTGCGGACTTGCGAAGCGCCGCCGCCGCGTCGTGCATTGCGCGTACGCTCGCGGGGGCGTTGGGCCGAAGGTCGGAATCGGCCGTCCTCGACACCCACGATGAGAGCCGCGCGAGCGGGGTGAGGGCACCGGCGAGGGCCTGGGAGTCGGTCGGGTTTGACCTGGGAATTGGCCTGAAGGGATGTCTTCGCGTTGATTCCGGCCGAGGTAGCGCGAGAGTGGAGCCGGATCCCGGCTCAGCGTTAGGCGATTTCGCGGGCGTTCGGCCGCCGGGGTGGCTCGCTTGCCCCCAAGGGCCTTTGCGGGCCCAGCGACTGCACCTGTTCGGGCCCGGCGAGGGCACCCTTTCACTTCTCGCTCAGCTCGCGAGAGCATGCATCCGCTTCAAGAGGAAGTCCCCAAAGATACGGGGCCAGGGCTCGTCAACAGCCAGACCGCCAAGGTCGCGGCGGTAGATGTAGGGAAGTTCACGTTCCGCTTGGAGGGCGGACGCATGCTCGATGTCGCACCTCGCGATCTCCAGTTGCGCCATATCGACCGCGCCTGGGCGTCGACCGTGCATGCGTTCCAGGGACGCACCGTCGATACCGTGATTGACGCGATGGAGGCGAACCATCCCCATATCACGACCCGGAAGACGCTCTATTTCGAGATCAGTCGCGCGCGGGACAGGGCCGAGCGCGTGACCGACAACAAGGCGGCGTTCAGGAAACAGCTCGAAGCGGTCGCCGGGGAGCGAATCGCGGTGCTCGGAGGGGTGGAGCCCGATACGGGGAAGGCGGTGAGTGTGCGCAGGTGGCGGTCCGGGAAACTGCGAATAGGGGGGAAACGCCGGAGCTCACGTCTCGGGATGAGTCGGAGAAAGCTAACGAGCCGAAGAGCATCGAATGCGATTTCAACCTGTCGGACCGCAGCAAGATAAGGGTCACTTGAACCTTCCCGTTCCCAAACATGGCGGGTTGATATTCCTCCCAGAGGCGCCTGGATTACCGGCTACTCGCCTTGCGGTTTCAATCGCAGGGCGCGGGGCCTCTTCGGAGGCCCGTGCCTTTCTTGCAGCGGGAATGATGCGCACGTTCGTCTATGTGGACAAGTTCAATCTCTATTGCGGAGCGCTCAGGGGAACGCCTTGGAAATGGATAGGCCTGCCGGCCCTGTTCGCGAAGGTCCTCCAGCCCCATCACGATATCCTGACGGTCGAGTACTTCACGGCGCGAGTGTCGGGGAGGCCCGCGGACCAGTCGAGCCGCAACGCAAGGATGTTGATCTCCGGGCTCTTCAACACTACCGGCCCGAGATCGAGGTGAATTTCGGGCACTTCCCAAGTCACGCGGTTTGCGCGCCCTTGGTGTATCCGGTCCGGCCGCAACGCATGACGGAGATCGTGAAGACCGTCGAGAAGGGCTCGGACGTCAATCTCGCCGTGCATCTGTTGAACGACGGTTGGCTCGATGCCAATGACTGCGCTGGGGTGGTGACCAACGACAGCGATATCGCGTAAGCGATGCGGCTCGTGAGGCAACATCACTGCAAGCGGATCGGGCTGGTGACGCGGGGAGCGCGCAGGCCCTCGCAACAACTCATGGCGCACGCGCACTTCGCGCGACATATCAGGCCGGGAGGTCTTCGCCGGTCGCAACTGCCGGACCCGATTCCCGGCACCAACATTGCGAAGCCGCGCGCTGAAAGCGTGGTTCTCGTGCAAGCGCGAGGTTGCGGTGATAGCCGCGTTTGCCGTCAAGTCCGAAGGAGGCCACATATGCGAATCGTGATCGATCTGGCTGGGCCATCGTCGTGGCTCGCGTGTTCGGTTGTCGCGTGGCGTTGAGGAATTGGCATGGGATTGCGGTTTCGGCCGGAGTGCGGATCGGGGGGACGGTAGGAAGCAACAGCTATTGGATATGGGAAGGGTGTCCTGTGAGGCCGCTCGGAATCGTCATGTTCTATGTCAGTGGTGAGGCGGAGACGGCGCTTCGGGAAGTGGCGAAGGAACCAGTGCGCGACGCAGGCCTACATGCGATCAGGACGTTCCGGACATTGCGCAACGTGCGGATACTGGACCTGACTTGCATCCCGCGGGTGCCGGAGCGCGGTCGTCCTGCAGCGCCGGGCCGGGCAGTTGCAGGCGCGTGGCCTCCGCGATAGTAAATGGTCCCATGCTCGTCGAACCAGCCGCGGAAGGCCGAACCAACGAGGTGGCAATATGGCCCTTACTGCCCAGCAGATCGAAACCTACGGACGCACCGGTTTCCTCGTAATCGAGAACGCGATTGACGCTGATACGCTTTCCCGTCTCAGGGCGGTCGTCGCCGAATTCAAGGAGCGTGCTCGCTTCGTCTCCAAGACCGATGACATTTTCGATTTGGGGCCCGGGCACAGTCCGGATGCACCTCGCTTCCGGCGCCTGAAGCACCCTGTCACGCGCCATCCGGAATTCGATGCGCTGATGCGATCCCCTGCGATCATCGACCGGATTGCCCCGCTTCTCGGAGGAACGGTGCGCTTTGATCACAGCAAGCTCAACTTCAAGCCTGTGGGCGGCAGCGCGAAGATCGAATGGCACCAGGACTGGGCCTTCTATCCGCACACGAATGACGACCTTCTCGCGGTCGGCGTCATGGTCGAGGATTGCACCCCGGACAATGGCCCTCTCATGATCATCCCCGGATCTCATAGGGGGAAGGTCTACGACCATCATCAAGGCGGCGTCTTTTGCGGCGGCATTCCAGAGGAGGCTGTGGCAGATCAGATGGATCGTGCCGAAACCCTTATCGCTCTGGCGGGATCGATCTCCATTCACCACGTTCGCGCATTGCACGCTTCGAGCGCCAATCGTTCGGACCGGGAGCGGCCCCTGCTGCTCTACTCCTATTCGGCTGTCGACGCCTTCCCGGTCTTCGCGAGCCGCGACCTCGGCGAGTATGATCAACGCATCATCCGGGGCGAGCCGACTCTCACTCCGAGGTCGGCGCCGGTTCCGATCCGCCTGCCGCTTCCCAGAGGCAAGAGCGCGGACTCGATTTTCGACGATCAGGCGAGAATGATGTCCTGAACGAATCCGCCGGTCGGCGCGGTCGGAATTTCAGTTCGGGGCGCTCTGGATCCTTCGTACCCAAAGCGGCGGGAACAGTGACGTTCGGCCTCGTCGATACCACCGCGCGAGCCTGGCGAGGAGCAAGGGGAGGTCCGGCAAAGAGGTCAGACGCATGTTCCGGGGATTGGGGCGATCCGTGTCGCCCCGAATACCGTGCTTCGCCGAGACTAGGATTCGCTGATATGCGTTGCCGTGAAGTCGGGGTACCGCTTGCATGGCTCGCGGAATCGCATGTCTGGCGAGGCACTGCGTCAGACCGACGAGGCATGTTGGAGCGATTTGAATTGGAATACGAACAAGACGTCGTGCACCTGTGCCGGCACGGCCAACAGCTGCGGTTCCGATAGGTGGTCTAGACCAAGACTTGGCTCAAGTGTGAAGGTAGTCGCCGTTCGAGAGGTGTAGTGCTTCAGCCTCTTTCTCTCGAAGGGCAAAGGGGCATGAGCATGATGCGGCGGTGCGCCTACCTGGACGGGCCGCAGGATAGCGGTGGTTGCACATCCATTCCGCCGGTTCCTGTACCTTCGGCGCTCGCAACCGGCTGGCGATGCGCCTGAACGACCCGGATGGGAACACGGCTCTGCCGCCCGGCGTCCAGCCAGAGCATCTGCGTACGGAAACCGCGGTCGAGGCCAGGATCGGAAAAGGCCACGCCGGATGGTTCGTGTTAGCGCGCCCGCCCGCCGGCGGGAGGGCTGGATGGCAAAATGTGCTCGCCCGCTCAGCCTTGGCGCTACTTCTTCAGCAGGTCGTCCAGGCTCCGCGCGTCGAAAATCGCGTCCACCCACGCTGCCAACTCGGAGGCCGAGGCGGTTCGAATTCGCGCTTCCGCCTTTGTCGGCACCGGGCCGAAACGTCTCTCGACCAAACGGAGAAGCAAATCGACGCGCTCCCTTTCGCGCCCTTGTTCGCGCCCTTGTTCGCGCCCCACGGCACGGCTTAGCGCGTCGCGCTCCGCCATCTGCTGCTGAAACATGGTGGCCCTCTCCGCCTCCCTCTCCGCTGTATCCGATTCCCGGAACAATGCGTGGTAATAGTCCTCCTCTACCGCAAACGTATACAGACCGTAGAGATATGTCATCCCCCAGAGCGAGCTGCCCGGCGGCAGCCCGGCCAGATCGCGGAAGACCTTCCGTATCGTGCGCAAGGGCGCCGGCTCGACATACGCGCATCCCATTGCGCCCAGCACCGCGCGGACCGACGCCATGCTGCAGAGCGCCTCGT
The DNA here is from genome assembly GCA_965222665.1 of Rhodobacterales bacterium. GTDB lineage: Bacteria > Pseudomonadota > Alphaproteobacteria > Rhodobacterales > CAZPXZ01 > CAZPXZ01. The sequence goes on along the minus strand of CBDCUM010000011.1, from coordinate 1,302,950 downwards.
AGCGGTGCTCGGCGATCGCAAGCCACAGGCACTCCACGCGGAGCGGGCGCATATGCAGCCGACGTAGGCCGCGCTTGTTGACGCTCCCCACCCACGCCGCCCGCGTCGGCGCAGGGTCCGGCGTGACCATCATGGGCACGATCTCCGGATCCGCACGAACCTCCTTCCAGCGCCTCCTGTTCCCAAGCGTGTAGTCGGCCAGCTGGTCGACCACCTCCGGACGCGGGGCTCGCTTGTGTTCCGTAGGTACGACCAGCTTCGGCATGCCGGGGCATCCGCCGAATTCAAACACCCCGTCCGCGAAGGCCTGCCGCAGATGCGCGTCGACCTGGCCGACGAACCCCGGACGCGCCCGGGTGCCTCCCAGAAGGTGCCGGAGGGGCGTCGGGAAATGCTCGCGTATGAGCGCATCCGCCCGCGCCGGGTCGCTGATCAGGACCCGGAACAATGCGTCATGCGGCTTGTCGATGAGAGCGCGGATCCGCCCCGGATCCAGGCCGATCTTCCGTTGCATGTTGTCTCGCGTCGCTTCGCGCGGACGGCGTACCCGGCGCGCAGGATGGGGTGTCGGTGCCATAATCCAGGCTCCGGATAAAGATTGCAACTTGTTGCTAATTCTTGCGGAATGTACTCCGCGCAATGCCGTGTGAACAGTCTCGGCGCATTCTGCGAATGAAACACGGATGGAAGCGGAACAGACCCCGAACCTGTTGCGCGCGGCATCGAGGAGGATTCCGCGAACGAGCAGTGCAGGCGCCCGCGCGCCCGGAGGACGCCTGCGCTGCGAATTCGCGCACGGCCGCGGTTCGCTGCGGCTAAGGCGATTCGCTGCGGCTAAGGCGATTCGCTGCGGCGAAGGCGATTCGCTGCGGCTAAGGCGATTCGCTGCGGCTAAGGCGATTCGCTGCGGCGAAGGCGATTCGCTGCGGCGAAGGCGATTCGCTGCGGCGAAGGCGATTCGCTGCGGCGAAGGCGATTCGCAACCTCGCCCAACCCGTTCCGTGTCCGCCGCGCCTGCCAGAACACCGAGGTCGCTCCACCAGGCAACGGGTTCCGGATCAGGCCGTGCTCGCCGCGTCGTGGGGCTTTCTTGTCGGCGGCACCGCTCTGCCCGCGACTTACCGGCAATGCCTGGCATGATCGGGGCGGCGTGAGGATTGCCGCACTTCCAGCCGATTGCCTCCAGGTCCGGGCGGCGCGGCTGCTCCGGAGCGTGATCCCTGCCGAGTTGGCAGAGGATCAGCCGGATTACCGCATTGGTCCAAGAGCGTGCCGGGATGGATCTCCATCCATCGAGCAGGCGCATCCAGTGCCTTCGGAGATGGACGTCCAGACTGGAAGCAGGCCAGGCTGGCCCTCCGCATCCGTCGGCCGAGGTCTGGGGCGCTTCTGCCCGTTGCGGCCTTGCGGTGCACGGCCGGCGGTTTGACTTGGGCTGGCCGGCCCGCATCCCGGGCGCGGAGCAGATTCGGGTTCTCCCGCCAGGATCCGCCTTCGGCAGAATTCACAGGACTTGCCGCACGGGGACAGGGGTCGCTGTCGCAGGTTGGTAGCGCCGGCGGAAGAAACTCCCGGGAGATTCAACCGGCGGCGGCGTGCTGCAAGCGCCCTCCGGCGAAGGTGCTTTCCTTGCTGGCGTGGGAGGCGGGAAGGGGGGAGCAGCGTCCAGCCGGGGCCTGTCTGGTTCGGCTCGCCCGAGGTGCTGGAACGAGAAGGAAGGCCGCTCGCGGTTCGCTCCAGCCAGCAGCGATCGCGCTCCGTGGCCGCTTCAAATATTCGCGCCCGGCTCCCACAGGACATCGCGGGCGCCATCGCCATTGGCCACGCGCGCCGCCACGAAAAGCCAGTCGGAGAGTCGGTTCAAGTAGCGCAGCGCGTCCGCCCCAACCGACTCTGCCTCGGCGAGGGCGAAACAGCGTCGCTCTGCGCGTCGGGCGACCGTTCGCGCAAGGTGGAGCGCCGCTGCGAGTTCGGAGCCGCCGGGCAGCACGAATGAGCGGAGGGGTGCCAGGCGCTCATTCATGGCGTCGATCTCGCGCTCGAGGCGTTCCGGATGGGATGACGCGATGCGGAGGGTTGATCGCCTCCGTGCCTCGTCATTCGGGGGGACGCACAGATCCGCACCGAGGTCGAAGAGATCGTTCTGGATGCGCGCCAGCGACGCCGCCATTTCGCCTTCCGCCTTGGCGCGCGCGATGCCGATCACGGCGTTCGCTTCGTCCACGGTTCCGTAGGCTTCCACCCGTGGCGCGGTCTTCGCCACCCGCACTCCGGTCCCGAGCGCGGTTTTCCCCGCATCTCCGAGCCCGGTGTAGATGCGATTCAATACGACCATCGCGTGTTCCCGGAATGCGGGGAGCGCTACCCGGCCGCCGAAATCGCCAGCGCGGCCAGGACCACGAGGAGAGCGGCCGCTTGCGCCAGCACCCTGAGTTGCATAAGGCGGTTGGACCGATGCGGGTCCGGCTTCCCGATGGCGAATTGCGCCACGCCGAAGGCCAGCACCCCAAGCACTGCCAGGAGAGCGAGTATCGCAACCCAGACCATTCCGCGGCTCCCTATCCGTGCTGCGCCGTCACTTCCCGGATTGCGCTTGCGGGATCAGGCCAGGACACGGGCGGCCCTGCCTCCGCAACTCAATCCACGGCGATGGCGTCGCCTCCTGTTGCCACTCCGAGTTCACAAGGGCGCGATCGGGCCGACGCGGTTCGAATGCACCGACGCGCTCATCGCATGTGCCTCTTCCAGAACGCGTCTTCAAGATTGCGCCCACAAGGATTGGTATCTCCCCACGATGCCCGCTCCTGAGGGGCGGCTTCCCGGAAACGCCTATCCCGATCCGCCCGGACGTCGCCTCAACACTACCGGAGAAGCCGCTTGGCGCCGCCCTCGAGCGGACTGGCGACACGTCCCGGCGCGGCGGGCTCTTCCGCCATTGGCTTCCCGGTGGCGGCCAACTCTGGTTCCAACGGTCTCGGATCCGCTTCCCGGACCAATGCCGGCAATGCTCCCGGCACGCTTCGAAGGTAGCCAAACCATCACGGCATGTCACCCCCGGCGCGCATGCGCGCCTTGGCGCGAACCATCCCAATGCGCCGGAGCGCCGTTCGATCCCGCGCGGATCCAGGAACCCGACAGCGTTCCATCCGCCGGCTCCGGATGATGCCGGCAAAGGCTGCGCGGCAGCGGGTCATTCGCGCCAAGCGGATCGTGGACGATCGCATGGACCGCCGCGACCTGCGGGCCGGTATCGAATTCATGGAGCTTCGTGGCGTTTCGCGATATGGCAATGGCGGAAGCGCATGGCGATGGACTCCCGCAAGCGCAGCGGCTCCGGGCCGATGACGCGGTTTCAAGCGTTCCGCGCGACCTAATCGGCGTCCCGGCACGAAGGGAGGAGCACCGCCGCCAACTGCGCACGGAACCGGGCGAAAGCAGGAGAAGCCTCGGACATTCGCCAACCGGTATCGCTCTGATTCTGAGTTTGCGGCCGACCAGGTTCCTGCGCCCTGTTTCGGTACGGCGGGTGCCGAATGATCTGCCGGGCAGGGGGCGGGTTGCGGTCACGCCCGGCGGCAATCTCCTCGATCCGTCCGGGGGTAAGGAACCCGGGCGCTAGAAGCGCCGGGCAATGACGCCGTCAAGCGCGCGCGTCGACAGCACGCGGCGGAGCGTACCCATGATGTAGGTCGGCCGTGTAACGTAGTAACGGGGGCGCGGCACTGGCCGCTCCACGGCCAGGACCAGCTTCTCGGCAACGGCCTCCGACGGCAGGGTGCCGGGTGACGGCTTATGCCCTGGACGGAGCAGGTGCCTCTCGTATACGTCCTTGTGGATGGAACGGTCGGCGTCGACCCACTTGCTGAATTGCTTCATCGCGTTCACGGTGAATCGCGATGTGATCGGACCGGGTTCGATTAGTACAACATGTACGCCGGTGCCCCGAAGCTCAAGCCGGAGCGTGTCCGTAAGCCCCTCGATGGCATACTTCGTCGCGACGTACGAGCCGCGGAGGGGAAGCGTCACAAAGCCGAGCACCGAGGAGTTTTGTACGATCCGACCCGATCCCCGGGCGCGCATGCCGGGCAGCACGCGGCGGGCCAGGTCGTGCCATCCGAAGAAATTGGCTTCGAATGTGGCGCGGAGGGCATCGGGCGTGATGTCTTCGACCATTCCCGGGATTGCGTAGGCACCGTTGTTGAAAAGCGCGTAGAGTTGGCCACCGCAACGCTCCATCGTCGCCTCGAACCCTTCCGCAATGGATGCCGGATCCTCGTAGTCGAGCCGGTAGCTCTCCAGCCCCTCCGACTGGAGTCGATCGCAGTCCTCCTGCTTGCGGCAAGTCGCGAATACGCGCCAGCCGCGCTTGGACAGCATGCGCGCGGATGCGAGGCCGATGCCCGATGAACAGCCGGTGATGAGAATGGTCTTGCTGCTCGGCGATGGCATTGCTGTCTCCCCCTCTGACGCGGGATCCGCGGGAATGGTTGCAGGCCCTTGATAACGCTTCATGCGACGGTTAGCAGGAATTCCCGCCCGGCGAAAGGCCATTCACCCTTCGGACCGATGCAAATCCCCACCATCCTCCGTCGAGGACCGTCCCTTCGCTACACCGCCCGCATGAGCGCCGCATCGAGCGCGCGGGTCGGGAGCGCCCGGCGCAGCCCGCCCATCAGGTAGGTCGGCAGCGTGACATAGTAGCGCGGGCGCGGCACCGGGCGCTCCAGGGCCAGAACCAGCTTGGCAGCCACGGCTTCCGCCGGGAGGGTTCCGAATCTCGGCTTTCGGGAGTCCCACCGGCGCATTCGATGCTCGTAGAGATCCCGGTGCGGGGAGCGGTCGAGGTCGACCCACTTGCGAAATTGCTTGAGCGCATTGTCGTCGAACAGGGTTGCGATCGGCCCGGGTTCGATCAGCACGACATGCACCCCGGTATCGCGCAGCTCGAGCCGAAGCGTGTCCGTGAGGCCTTCGATGGCGTATTTCGAGGCGACGTAGGCGCCGCGATTCGGCAGTGACACGAACCCCAGCACCGACGAGCACTGCACGATTCGTCCCGATCTCCTGGCCCGCATGCCGGGCAGTGCGCGGCGGGTCAGGTCGTGCCATCCGAACACATTGGCTTCGAAAATGGCGCGGAGGGCGTCGGGAGTGATGTCATCGAGCATCCCCGGAATCGCGTAGGCACCGTTGTTGAACAGCGCATCAAGGCTGCCGCCGCTCCGCTCCATCACCGTGTCGAACGCCGCGGCGATGGATGGCGGGTCCTCGTAGTCCAGCCGAAAGCTCTCCAGACCTTCCGACTGGAGGCTTTCGCAGTCTGCTTCCTTGCGGCAGGTCGCGAACACGCGCCAGCCGCGTTCGGACAGCATGCGCGCCGAGGCCAAGCCGATGCCCGAGGAGCAACCCGTAATGAGAATTGTCCTGGAGTTCGGCGATGCCATGGATGCCCTCCCTTCGGATACGTATCGTCTCGCCAGGCGGAACGGATGTCAGCCGTTGTGCGCCAGACGCGTTCGGAGGAGCTGCCCATGGTTTGGCGGGCAGTCGTCCATGCCGGTGAGGCGCATCAAGTGCCAGGCGAGCACCTGATTGCTGGAAATGACCGGCTTCCCCAGATACGCCTCTGCCTCTGCAATAACCGACAGCGCCCGGAGTCCGGTGCAGGCAACGAACACTCCATCACAATCCTCGTGTGTTCCAATCTCCTGAACCGCATTGAGAACGCTTTGCGACGTGATCCGGGCGACGGTGAAGTCATCCGACTGGTTGAAGGAGGCGACGGCGCTGATCCTGAAACCGTCCGACTCAAGACTTTGGCGCATTGCGCGGGTGACCGGTGGAGCATATGGCGTGACCAGCGCGATCCGCTTCAGCCCAAGTTCGGAAAGCGCGGCCTTGCAGGCGGTCAGCGGATTGCTGGTTTGCGCATCCGGATGGGTTTGCCGGATTATCCGGTCAACTCGAGCCTCACCGATCACGGTGGCGCCCGAGGTGCAGCAATATCCGATCGCATCGAAGCCAAACCGTTCGGGCAACAATTCGACGACCTTGGGCAGTTCTCGTTCCATTTGGCGAAGGGTTTCCGGTGTCACTTCCATCGCGTTGGAAATGCGCGCGTGATAGAGCGCCACTCCTTCGCCACGCAGGAGCGATGCAAATTCATGCTCGATTGTCTGATCCGATTGCAAGATGATCAGGCCGATCCGGGCAGTCCCGCCCAGACCGGCATCCGTCTCAAACTGCAACGACTGGATATGGGGGGCGGCAGGCATTGTGGGCGCTCGTCATTCAAGAATGCATGAACTATTGGGATCGCCGTTCTGTATACACCAACGGAATGTCGGGTCATGTCGGCGAGCGGGGTCGGGGCACGTCCCGTAGGGAGCAGGTTGTGTCTTGTAGCAGCAAGCCGTCGCTGGGTCGAGCCTATCCGGGGACAGGCGCACGGGACCACTGGCCTCGGGAGTTATCCGGATCGAGCGGCGATCGATGGGTAACGAGGCGGGAAGGGGCGAATGCTCTCCACAGTCTCTGACGCATGGATGAAGGCTTTCCGCTCTCCGGCTTGGCGGACTATCCTTTCGACAACGCTCCCTTGCCGATTGGTGCCGCCTTCCGGGCGGGGCAGGTCCGTGATCACCGCTCAGCCGGACAGGAGGTCCGATGACCGAATTCTTCCCGCCCGCCCGCCTCGGTTGCATTTCTGCAAGGAAGTACCGTGGCGATGCAGCGCTGCGTCTTCTGACAGCCCAGGACTTCGCGAAGGCCCGGGCCGAGATCTCGGAATGGGAGGGCTACAGGCCCACACCCTTGTTCGCGCTTCCGGCGCTGGCATCGAGAATCGAGGTTCACGCGATCCTGTACAAACATGAAGGGCCCCGATTCGGTCTTGGAAGCTTCAAGGCCTTGGGCGGGGCGTACGCGGCCCAGTGCTTGCTGCAGCGCGAAGTCTCCCGGGAAACCGGACAGCCCGTGACCCTCGTGGATATCCGCACCGGGAAGTTCAGGGCCGAATGTGCTGGCATGACGCTGGTCTCTGCCACCGACGGCAACCATGGAAGGTCCCTGGCCTGGGGATGCCGACGCTTTGGCGCGCCCTGCCGGATCTATATTCACGCCGACGTCAGCGAAGGCAGGGCCGAGGCAATGCGTGATCTCGGTGCCGAAGTGATCCGCATGGAAGGCGACTACGACGCATCGGTTGCGCTGGCGCGGCAGGAAGCCGCGGAACACGGCTGGTTTGTTGTCTCCGACACCTCCTGGCCCGGGTATTCCCGGCCGCCACGCGATGTGATGTCAGGCTACGGTGTGATGACGCAGGAAGTCTGCGATGCCGTCGAGCAGGCGCCAACCCACGTGTTTCTTCAGGGCGGCGTAGGCGGTCTTGCCGCCGGAGTGATTGCGGGTCTGCGTCAGCACTGGGGTGATCATGCGCCGCGGGCGATCATCGTGGAGCCCGAGCGGGCCGCCTGCCTGTTTGAGAGCGCTCGCGCCGGCCGGGCAACCTCCATCGCGGTTGTCGAAGAGACACTCATGGCGGGCCTGTCCTGCGGCGAACCGTCAGAACTCGCCTGGGGGATTCTGGCCGAAGAAGCTTCGGACTTCCTGACCATTCCGGATTCCGTCGTCGCCCCGGCCATGCGCCTCCTGGCACGGCCGCTCACAGGCGACCCGGCGGTCGAGGCCGGCGAAAGCGCCATTGCCGGCCTCGCCGCGCTGATCGTCGCGCGGCAAGACGCGGAACTCTCGGCAAGGCTCGGTCTCGATGCCCGGTCGCGGGTGCTGCTGATCGGCTCCGAAGGCGTAACCGACCGGGCGATCTTCGACCGGATCATGGAGGGGCACAATGCGGCCTGAGGCACCGGAGCGCGGCTTTCCGGAGAGCGAATACGCCTCCCGTACCTGCAAGGCGCAGTCGTTGATGGCGGAACGGGGCCTGGCGGGAATGCTGCTGACGAGCGAACCGGAGGTCCGCTATTTCAGCGGCTTCCGGACACTCTTCTGGCAGAGTCCGACACGCCCATGGTTCCTGTTCGTCCCCGCCGAGGGCAAACCGATTGCCATCATCCCGGCCATTGGTGCGACGCTGATGCGGCGGGGCTGGATCGAGGATATCCGCACCTGGAGCGCCCCGGTCCCCGAAGATGACGGCCTCGGCCTGCTGAACGAGCTGCTGTCTCCCCTAGCTGCAGGCAGGGAACGGATCGGGGTGCTGAAAGGGCCTGAAACGTCGCTCAGAATGCCTTTGGGCGACTGGGAGCGGCTGACCGCTTCCCTGCCGGGAATTGAGATCGTTGACGCGACCGGACTGGTCCGAGCCCTCCGCATGGTGAAATCGCCAGCGGAAATCGAGAAGCTGGCGCATGTCAGCGCCATCGGTTCGGCCGCCTTCGCGAGAATTCCCGACCTTGCACATGTCGGCCAGCCACTGGAGGAGGTTTTCCGGTCCTTCCGGCGTGAAGCGCTCGCGCTCGGGGCCGACGATGTGCCCTATCTTGTCGGGTCAGCCGATCAGGGCGGCTATGAAGACATCATCTCTCCGCCTTCGCGGCGCCCGCTTCAGAAGGGTGATGTCCTGATGTTGGACACCGGATCGACATGGGATGGATATTTCTGCGACTTCGACCGGAACTTTGCCATCGGCCGTGCCGATGACTTGCCCCGCCGCGCTTATGACACGCTCTGGCGTGCAACCGAGGCCGGCATCGAAGCGGTTCGACCGGGCCGGACATGCCGCGATCTTTTTGAGACCATGCGGGCAGTGATTGCGGAAATGGATGATCGGGGCGGTGAGGTCGGGCGACTGGGACATGGCCTGGGAATGCAATTGACCGAGTGGCCCTCGCTTGCCGCATTCGACGATACGGTGATCGAGGAAGACATGGTGCTGACACTGGAACCTGCGCTTGGCTGTGGCGACGGGCTCATGATGGTGCACGAGGAAAACGTCGTGGTGCGGGCGGGTGGCGCCGAGCTGCTGACCAGCCGCGCCGCGCCTGAATTGCCCGTGATCTGAACCCTGGCCTCGGTCTCCTCTCGGCGGGCTTCCGTCCCTTCCCTGCGGTAGGGGAGACAGATGGCGGGTCCTCCGGGCCGCGCGAGTCGACTCTCGGCGCATCCCGCCGGGAGTCCCCCCCCGGATTGCAGTCGAGAGCGAGCGACTAGATGGCCCGCACGAGCGCCGAGTCCAGGGCGCGGGTGGAAAGCGCACGGCGCAGCGCGCCCATGGTATGGGTTGGGAGCGTCACGTAGTACCGCGGACGCGGGACCGGACGCTCCAGGGCGAGAATCAGCTTGGCCGTGACCGCTTCTGCCGGCAATGTCCCGAATTTCAGCTTTCCCGATTCCCACCGTCGCAGATGCCGCTCGTGGCGGTCCTTGTGGACGGAGCGGTCGGGGTCGACCCACTTTCGGTGCTGCTGGATCGCGTTTGCGTTGAACCGGGTCGCGATCGGGCCTGGCTCGATCAGAACGACATGCACGCCGGTGCCGCGGAGTTCGAGCCGAAGCGTGTCCGTGAGTCCCTCGAGAGCGAATTTCGTGGCGACATAGGGGCCTTGCACGGGTCGGCCGACGAGTCCCAGCACGGAGGAGCACTGCACGATCCGGCCCGATCCCCGTTCCCGCATGCCTGGCAGCACGCGGCGGGCCAGGTCATGCCATCCGAAGAAATTGGCTTCGAAGATCGCCCGGAGCGCGTCGGGAGGGATGTCCTCCAGCATGCCCGGGATCGCATAGGCGCCGTTGTTGAAGAGCGCATCGATGCGGCCGCCACAACGCTCCATTGCCGCCCCGAACCCTTCCGCAATGGATGCCGGGTCCTCGTAGTCCAGCCGGAAGCTCTCCAGGCCCTCTGACCGGAGGCGCTCGCAATCCGTCTCCTTTCGGCACGTCGCGAGGACGCGCCATCCGCGCCCGGACAGGACGCGCGCCGAGGCGAGGCCGATACCCGACGAGCAGCCCGTAATGAGGACGGTCCTGTCTCTCCGCGTTGTCATTGCCGCCGCTCCCCTGCTGCGGTAGTGTCCGACCCGGCTGGCGGGCTTGCATTCCGATAGACACAGTGGAGATCCGATGCAACCTACGCTCGAATTCGAGCCGATACCGGAGCGGGATCTCCACGAGAGCCTGGGCGAGAATTTCCTTTCGTTCGCCGTAGCGACGATTCGGGACCGGGCACTGCCCGATGTCCGCGACGGCCTGAAGCCGGTGCAGAGGCGGATCCTCTACGCAATGCACCAGCTGCGGCTACGCCCGGGCCAGCCATTCAAGAAATGCGCCCGAATTGTCGGCGACGTGATTGGCAAGTACCACCCCCATGGCGACCAGGCTGCGTATGACGCGCTGGTTCGTCTCGCGCAGCCCTTCGCCGTACGCTACCCGCTCGTCGAGGGGCAGGGCAACTTCGGCAACATCGACGGCGACAACGCGGCGGCGATGCGTTACACCGAGGCCCGGCTCACCGAGGTCTCGGCGATGCTGCTCGAAGGCCTCGACGAGGACGCGGTCGACTTCCGCCCCAATTTCACGGAAGAGGAGCAGGAGCCCGTTGTCCTCTCCGCCGCGTTTCCCGCCCTCCTGGCGAACGGCGCCGTCGGCATCGCGGTCGGCATGGCGACATCGATTCCGCCGCACAACGCTCTGGAACTCTGCGACGCGCTCCTGCACCTGATCCGGGCGCCGAACGCGACGTCGGGGAAGCTCGCCCAGCTCGTCCCGGGCCCGGACTTCCCGACTGGCGGGGTGCTGGTGGAGCCGGCGCACGCGATGCTCGCGGCGTACGAGGAAGGCCGGGGATCGTTCCGGCTCCGCGCCCGCTGGAACCAGGAGCCGGCGGGCCGCGGTACGTACCGCATCATCGTGTCGGAAATCCCCTACCAGGTGGAAAAGTCGCGTCTGGTCGAACGGCTCGCCGAGCTGGTCACGAGCCGCAAGATCCCCCTCCTCGCCGACATTCGCGATGAATCCGACGAGCAGGTCCGGGTCGTGCTGGAGCCCCGCAGCCGGCAGGTGGATCCGGATGTCCTGATGGAGGCCCTCTTCCGGCGGTCCGATCTCGAGGTCCGGATCCCGCTCAATCTGAACGTCCTGATCGATGGCAAGACGCCCAAGGTGCTGTCGCTGCGCCGGACGCTGCAGTATTTCCTCGAACATCGCCGCGAAGTGCTCCTCCGCCGCTCGCGGCACCGTCTCGCCAAGATCGCCCATCGGGTCGAGGTCCTGGAAGGGTATCTGACGGCCTTTCTCAACCTGGACCGCGTGATCGAGATCATCCGCTACGCGGATCATCCCAAGGACGTGATGATGGCGGAGTTCGGCCTGTCGGATGTCCAGGCGGAAGCGATTCTCAACATGCGGCTTCGCAACCTTCGCCGCCTGGAGGAAATGACGCTCCGGGACGAGCGGAATTCGCTGCTCGGCGAGCGGGAGGAGCTGGAGCAGCTTGTGGCCTCGGACGACCGGCAGTGGAGCGCGATCACCGGAGAAATCCGGGATCTCCGGACGGCGCTGGAGCGTATCGAAGGCTGTCGACGCCGCACCGAAATCGCGGACGCCCCCGCCGGCGATCCGGTGCCTATCGAGGCAATGGTGGAGCGGGAGCCCATCACGGTCATCTGTTCGCGGCTCGGCTCGATCCGGGCCATGCGCGGCCATCTCGACGCCGAGGCGGAGGTCCGCTACCGCGAAGGCGACGAGGCCAAATTCGTCTTCCACGCGGAAACGACGGACAAGCTGCTCGCCTTCTGCACCAACGGCCGCTTCTACACGCTCGCCTGCGACCGCCTGCCCGGCGGGCGCGGAATGGGAGAGCCGCTTCGCCTGATGATCGATCTGCCCAACGATGAGGATCTGGTCAGCCTGTTTCCCTATCGGTTAGGGCAGAGCTGCCTGCTCGCTGCGAGCGACGGGCGGGGGCTGCGGGCGCCGATCGACGAGCAGATCACGGCGCCCGGCCGAAAGGGAGGCAAGCAGACGCTGAACGTGAAATCGCCTGCCAGGGCGGTCTCCTGCGCGCTGGTCTCCGGGGGGGACATGGCGGCCTGTGTCGGGGACAACCAGAAGCTTCTCATCTTCGATCTGGCGGACGTTCCCGAGCAGTCCCGCGGCAGAGGCGTGATCCTTCAGCGATTCAAGGAAGGCGAGCTTACGGATGTCACCGTGTTCAACTCGGCCAAGGGGCTGTCCTGGAAGGACCGGGCGGGGCGCACGCAGAGCCTCCGCAACCTTGAGGACTGGGTCGGCAAGCGCGCAAGCGCAGGGCGGAAGATCCCGCCGCGGTTCCCGAAAACGCTGCGATTCAACTGAACGCGCGGAGGCGCTACTGGTTGCCGGTCTCGTGCTGGCCGATCGCCTCTCGAAGTTCTTCCAGGGCCTCGCATCCCTGTGGACAGATCCCTTCCAGCGCCTCAAGCTGCCGCTTCGCGCCATCGAGATCTCCGGCCAGCAGCAATGCCTCCCCGAGATACTCCCGGGCGCCCTCGTGTTGCGGATCCAGTTCCAGGGCCTTGCCGTAGTTCTCGATGGCGGTTTCCAGATCCCCCAGATGGCGCTGGCTGTAGGCGAGCATGTTGAGTGCGTCCGCGCTCTGCGGATCCAGTTGCGCCGCTTCCGAGAACCGCAGCACGGCTTCCTCCCAATTTTCCGATTCCGCGGCCGCCATGCCTTCCACAAAGGGACCGTCTGCCGCGTCATCGGTTGCCGGCTCTTCCGGGCCGGCTGCCAGGGCCAGCGTCGCCCAGAGGGCCGAGGCCAGAACGAGGCCGAGGCCCCGAATGCCAGTTGCCATCTTCATTCCTCCCAATCGCACGTCGCGATTCCGTTCCACTGACAGTATAGACTCCTCGTGTTCGTGCGGCAGGGTTGCTGCCGCCGCCAGTTGGCGGCGCGTGCCGGCGGTTCATGCGTTGGGAGGTTGAGTTGGCGAATACAGCGAATGGGGAGGCCGGCCGGTCCGCGATCCGCCAGGCCTGGCTCGCCGACGAGGCGGCAATCGTGCAGGAGCGGCTGGCGTCGCTGGGACTGGGGCCCGGGGAGCGGGTCGAGATTTCCGCCAATGCGGCCGCCCTGGTGGAGGAAGCGCGCCGCCAGAAGGGGCCGAAGCTCCTTGAGGGGATCCTCGCGCGCTACGGGATCGCGACGACGGAGGGCACTGCGCTGCTTTGTCTTGCCGAGGCGCTGCTTCGAGTGCCCGATGGCCTGACCCGGGACGAGCTGATCGCTGACAAACTGCTCGCCGGCAACTGGAACCAGAGCCGTGCCGGCGCAGCGACGGGCGGCGCTGCCGCGCTCGGGCTCCGGGCAGCCGGCAGCCTGGTTGCCGATGGACAGGGCGGAGCCGGAGTCCGGACCCTGCTGGGCCCGACCGCCAGACCCGTGATTCGATCCGTAACGAGCGCGGCAATGCGGGTCATCGCGGATCGTTTCGTGCATGGCCGCGACATCGCCGCTTCGTTCCGCCGCTCTGCCGGCTGGGAATCGCGAGGCTACACGCACTCCTACGATATGCTGGGGGAGGGCGCCCGGACGGAAGCGGATGCGCTACAGCATCTCGACCGGTATCTCGAGCTTGCGCGGGCGCTTGAAGGCCGCGCCCGGCCCGGGGCGCTACACGAGAACCCCGGAATCTCCATCAAGCTCTCCGCGATCCATCCCCGCTACGAGTCCGGAAAGCGCGAGACGGTCGTTCCGGAGCTTGCCGAGCGGGTCGCGGCCATTTGCCGAATCGCGAGCAAGCTCGATGTCGGCGTCAGCATCGACGCCGAGGAATCAGAGCGGCTCGAATTGTCCCTCGACATCATCGAAGCGATCCTGATGCGCGAGGACCTGGCAGGGTGGGAAGGCTTCGGGACCGTTGTCCAGGCCTATACCAAGCGCGCGATGCCCGTGATCGACTGGGTGTACGACCTGGCGGGCCGGGCCGGCAGGCGGATGTGCGTCCGTCTCGTGAAGGGGGCGTACTGGGATAGCGAGATCAAGCGAGCCCAGGTGCTGGGGCTGAGGGGATTTCCGGTGTTCACCCGGAAGTGCGCCACGGACGTGTCGTATCTGGCTTGCGGGCGCCGCCTCCTGGGTTTGACCGATCGCCTGTATCCGCAGTTCGGAAGTCACAACGCCCATACGCTGTCGGCGATCCTGCACGTGGCGCCGGAGGACGCGAACTTCGAGTTCCAGCGAATTCACGGAATGGGCGAAGCGCTGCACGAGATCGTTCGGAAACGGGTCGGGCGGCGGCATCGGATCTATGCACCCATCGGGGAGTACCACGATTTGCTCGCCTACCTGGTCCGGCGCATGCTGGAAAACGGCGCCAACAGTTCGTTCGTGCAGCAGATTGCGGACACCGGGACGCCGGCAGAGGAGGTCGCGCAGGATCCGGTCGCGTTGGTGGAGGCCTCCGCGCCGGCTTACGCGCACCCGCGGGTCACGCTGCCGCCGGAGATTTTCGGCTCCGCGCGCCGCAACGCGAAGGGCTGGGATATTGACGACTTTTCCACATCGGCGGACTTGCAGCGCCGGCGGAAAGGTTTTGAGCGCGGGACCTGGGAGACCGGTCCGATGCTTGCGAAAACGGCTGAGCGAAAACGGAAGATGCGGATCGTATTCAATCCCGCCCGTCCTCACGAGCCGGTGGGCGAAGTCGCATATGCGGATGAATTCGACGTCGAGGATGCGTTCAAGTTTGCTCTGGCGGCGCACCCGCAATGGTCGGGGCGGCCGGCCGGCGAGCGGGCGGCCATTCTTGAGCGTGCAGCCGAGCTGTACGAGAGTCATGCGCCGGAGTTGATGGCGCTTGCCTGCCGGGAGGCTGGGAAGACCTGGATGGATGCGATTGGCGAAGTCCGTGAAGCGGTTGATTTCCTGCGCTACTACGCGGGCGAGTCGCGGCGATATGAAGGCCTGGGCATCGAGAGCCGGCAAGGGGCCTGGGTCGCGATCTCGCCCTGGAACTTTCCGCTCGCAATCTTTACCGGACAGGTTGCGGCACCCCTTGCGGCAGGATGCGTGGTACTGGCGAAGCCCGCGCGGCAGACCTGCCTGATTGCCGCTCGGGCAGCCGGCCTTCTTCGGGAGGCGGGTATCCCGCCGGACGTGCTACAAGTGCTTCCGGGACCGGGTTCGTCAACGGGCATGAAGCTGGTTGGCGATCCGCGGGTTGCTGGGGTGGGCTTTACGGGCTCAACCGAGACCGCGCGCGTTATCGAGCGCGCGATGGCCCGTTTCGCTCCACCGGATGCGCCGCTGGTGGCGGAGACCGGGGGCCTGAACGCGATGATCGTCGATTCCACGGCGCTGCCGGAGCGCGCGGTGGATGACATCGTGACATCCGCTTTCGGGAGCGCCGGGCAGCGCTGCTCGGCGCTGCGGATCCTCTACCTCCAGAAGGACGGCGCAGATTCCGTGCTTGACATGCTCCGGGGCGCGGTGGATGCGCTCAAGGTGGGAGACCCCGCGGACCTGTCTACGGATGTCGGGCCGCTCATCGATCACGCTTCCTATCGCTCGATCGAGGATTACGTGCGCCGGCAGACGGAGCTCGGCAACCTCCTTCATCGGGGCGTGGCGCCAGACTCGAGCCCGTTCGTCGCCCCGACGCTGATCCGGGCCTCGGGCATCGAGGCACTGGAGGGAGAGGTGTTCGGCCCGGTTCTCCATGTGGCGACATTCGCGGCTCGGAAGCTGGACGCGATTGTGGATCGGATCAATGCGAGCGGCTACGGCCTGACCCTGGCGGTCGAGAGCCGTGTGGAACGGCGCGCACTGCGTATCGCCGAGCGTGCCGAAGTCGGCAATATCTATCTGGACCGGAACCAGATCGGCGCGGTTGTGGGGTCACAGCCATTCGGTGGCGAAGGGATGTCCGGAACCGGCCCCAAGGCCGGCGGCCCGCACACGCTGGCGCCCCATTGCCGGCCCGCCTCCCGGGCACAAGAGCCCCCGGACACGACCCGGGCGCGTCCACCAATCGATGCAGCCGGCATCGGCACGGTGCTTCGCCGGCTCGCAGGCAGGCCCCTCGAGTGGGAAGGCGGCGGGATCGTCGACCGAATCGAGGCGTGGCTGAAGGGTCAGTCTGGACCGGTGCCGGAATCGGTTCGGCATGCGCTTCAGGAGGCGGCAGCTTCCCCGCCAGACCCTGTCGAACTGCCCGGCCCTACGGGAGAGCGGAACCTGCTGTCGTACCATCCGCGGGGTGTGTTCCTGTGCCTGGGCCACTTGCGCGATCCGGCGTGCGACGGGATTCTGGATCCTGCCCTTGCCCAGGCTGCCGTGGCCATGGCATTTGGAAATGCGGTCCTGGCGTTGACGTCTGGCGATGGGGGTGGCGCACCGGGGCTTCCGTTGGAATGCCTGCCGGGCAAGCTTGCCGGTCCCGGGATCCTGGCGGAACTGGCGCCGCTCGCAGGCGTGTGCGCCTGGGGGGAGGCTGGCCAGCTTCGCAGGCTGCGCGTTGCCCTGGCGGAGCGTTCTGGCCCGCTCGTGCCACTGGTAACCGACAGCTCCGGGGCGACCTCGTTCTTCTGGGAGCGGAGCCTCTGCGCGGATACGACCGCTTCCGGCGGCAATGCATCCCTGTTCGTCGAGGCCGCCTGATCGGCACGGGCTGTCCGGGCCGGCCTACCCGGCGGCGACGCTGCCGGCTTCGAAGGCTTCGTCCACCGGCACCTGCATCGCGGTCGCCAGCGCGTTGGTTTGCGATGCCATCGCGATCACCGCGAGCAGTTCGGCATGCATCGCGGGCGTCATCCCCTTTGCCCTTGCCGCTGCCGTGTGCGAATGAACGCAATACCCGCATCCATTTGCCGATGAGACCGCGACGTAGATCATTTCCTTGACCAGAGGGTCGAGCGCGCCAGGCGCCATCACCTCCTGCAGGCGATCCCAGGTGGAACGCATCAGCACCGGATCATTGGCCAGCGCACGCCAGAAGTTGTTGACGTGAGGCGTGCGCCGGCTCCTTTGGATCTCTTCGAAGACCGCTTTGGCCTCGTCCGGCGCTTCCGCGTCGGACAGCAGGGAAACGGCAGTCATCACGTCATCGCGATAACGCGTGCCTGTCCGCCCGTGCCTCCACGGATCTTGGGCGCGCCCACGAACACCCTGGCGCCAGACGCCGGCAACTCGTCGAGTCCGCGGACGCACTCGATTCCGTACCGACCGCTCGGCAGCCACTTGTAGTGGGTGGCGAAGTCCCCCGACATCCCGAAGTCGAGTGACAGGGTATCGACCGCAATCGCGACCGCTCCGGTCTCCTCGATCAGCATGGCTGCAGCATCGACATGGAATCCCGGGAAGTGCATGGTGCCGCCGTCGTCGGGGTTGCGGAAGCCATCGCCGTCCGCGCGGGCCGCCCAGCCGGAATTCATGGCGACACAGGCACCATCCGGGATCGGTCCGTTTGCCGCGACCCATGCGCTGATATCGTTCGGGGTCACTTGCGCGTCCGCATTCTCCGCGGCGCGCGCCGAGATGTCGATTACGGCCAGAGGACAGACAAGGCTCTCCACGGCCATTTCTGCGACCGAAGCACCGTCGGCGGAGAAGTGGAGCGGTGCGTCGATATGGGTGCCGCAATGCTCGTTGACGGTAAGGAAAAACAGGTTGTAGCCGTGATCGGCAAAATTCGCCTGCTGGTCGTAGGTAATGCTCGGCGCTCCGCCAAAGGTCGGAAAGGCCTCGTCCAGAGTGTGCGTCATGTCAACGAGCTTGCCGTGCCCGCTGGCCATGGCCGGAGCGGTGCCGACGGTCCTTCGCCTAGCGCCAGTGTTGCCGATCCGGCGCCTGCGGGCAAGGCCCGCCGAAAGGCCTGTACTCGCTATGGTGGCGCGGGACGCCGAGACGCCCGCGGACTTCAGGAAAGGTCGCCACCCATGAATGCGGACTTTGTCATCGTCGGGGCTGGTATCAACGGTTGCGCAGCCGCGTACCAGCTTGCCAGGGAAGGACAACGGGTCGTCGTTATCGAGCGCTATGCGCCGGCAGCGATGGCATCCGGATGGACTCTGGCCGGGGTGCGGCAGTCCGGCCGCGACCTTGCCGAGATGCCGCTTGCGCTCGGCGCTGTCGCAATATGGCCGGGGCTGGCAGAGGAGTTGGGCGCCCCGACCGGCTACCGGCAGGAAGGCAACCTTCGCCTAGCCCGCGACGATGCCGAGGTGGCCCGTATCCGCCGGATGGTCGACGAGCAGCGGCAGGCGGGGCTGGAACTCGCCTTTCTGCCGTCGAATGAAGATGTCCGGGAGATTGCCCCGGCGCTTGCGCCCTCGATACTGGCGGCTTCGCACTGTCCTACCGACGGGCATGCGGATCCGGTGGCGACCGTGCAGGCCTTCCGGTCCGCCGCGGAGCGGCATGGCGCTGTGTTCCAGTTGGGCGAGCAGGCGCTGTCGATCGAGACCCAGGGAAGCCGGCTTGTCGGGGTGGCGACGGGTCAGGGCAGGATCGGGTGCGGGGGTTGCATCGTTGCCGCCGGCGTGCACAGCAACGCCCTGCTTGCGCCGCTCGGCTTCGGGATTCCGATGCGGATCAACATGACGACCATCGTGCAGAGCGAACCGGTGCCTCCACTCCTGAAGCAGGTGCTCGGCGTTGCGGCCGCGGATTTTGCGGGGCGGCAGCAGATTGACGGACGGCTTCGAATGTCCGGCGGCAGCCGGCCCTGGCATGGCGTGATGGAAGACGGGGCGGTGCCCACGGTCCGTCCTCCGGCGGACGCGATTTCAAAGACGATCGAGAAGGCGGCGAGCGCCTTGCCGGCGCTGCGCGATGCACGGATTGCGCGCTTCTGGGCGGGCTTGATCGACCAGACCCCGGACGGACTGCCGGTAATCGAGCGGGCTCCGGAACTGGAGGGACTCGTGATCGCCGCGGGGTTCTCGGGACATGGTTTCGGGATCGGGCCGATGACATCGCTGGTGCTCCGGGATCTGGCGCTCGGGGACGAGCCGCGATTGTCACTCGGAGCCTTCCAGCGGGCGCGCTTCTCGAATTTCAGTGGCGATTGGGGAGACGTCCGTTCGAAGCTCTACGGCTGACTCCCGGACGCGTTGGTAGAGGGTAGGGGTACCGGCGCCCCGAGCGGCCGCCAGACTGGCCATGGGCTGGTGCTTCGACCGGGAACCGTCAGTCTCGGGCCGTCGGCCGTCTCCTCTTCGTCTCTTGCGCGACGCCGCAAGGCCCGACCATGTTGGACCACGTTTCGCGGAGGCATGCCCATGCCGCCTGATCCGTCCGTGGCGAACAGATCCATGTGGATATCGGGGGGGCAAACCGGCTGCCGAATGCCACGTGACAATTGGAGATGAGTTCGCCTCACAATTGGAGGTGAGTCCGCCTCGCCGCGATCGGCCGGCCCCGGCGGATGGCCTCGCTGGTCGCTCTGCGCCGGCATACTTCGTTGACAGCGCCGCGGCCCGGCAATATCACCGGTTGTTTCCTGATCGGCACGGACGGCGACGCGTGCCGAAAGCGGAACCCCAAGAATCTGAACAAGGAGATCGTTCATGAAACGCATACTGACTCTCGCAGTCTCGATGGCGCTGGTTGCCGGTGCCGCGCATGCTGCCGGCACGACGCTCAATGTCGGCATGGCTTCCGCGGATGCGGGCAAGCTGGACCCGCATGTCGCGACCACGACACCCGACAAGGGCCTCCTGCACTGGATGTTCAACGGCCTTGTCCGCATCAAGCCGGGAGAGGCGAGCCCTGGCTTCATCGAGCCTGATCTGGCCGAGAGCTGGACAACGTCCGAGGACGGGCTGGTCTGGGATTTCACGCTTCGCCAGGGCGTCCAGTGCCATGGCAAATACGGGGAGTTCGATGCCGAGGACGCCGTGTTCTCGCTGCAGCGCGCGGCCAACCCGGATGCTTCTGGCTTCGCGAAGGACTATGGCGCCGTGGCATCCATCGAGGCCACCGGCGACTACGGGGTCCGCATCACGCTTTCGAACCCGATCCCGAGCCTGCTCGGCCTCCTTGTCGCCTATCACGGTGGCAACATGATCTGCAAGGACGCAGCGGAGGATCTCGGAGCGGCATTCGAGCAGACGCCGATTGGAACCGGACCCTTCATGTTCGCCGAATACCAGCCCCAGCAATATGTGAAGCTTGTCGCGCATGAGGATTACTTCCGTGGCGCGCCCCACATCAAGGAAATCTACTACCGCTACATCCCGTCCGATGCCAGCCGGGATCTGGCCTTCCAGGCCGGCGAGATCGACATGGTCTACGGCAAGCAGGACCAGACCTGGGTCGAGCGGATTTCGGAGATCCCGAATACCACGGTGGCGGTCATGGAGCCGGGTGAGATGTCGGTGTTCCATCTCAATACCACCCAGCCGCCGCTTGACAACCTGCTGGTCCGCCGGGCAGTCGCCCATGCGGTCAATCGCGACGAGATGGTGCAGTTCAAGGGCGCTTCGGTGACCCGCGCCGCGGTTTCCCCGGTTCCCGAGGGATATCTCGGCTTCACCGACGATGTGTCGGTCTACGCCCATGATCCGGAGCGGTCCAAGGAGCTCCTGGCGGAGGCCGGGTATCCCGATGGCGTCACCATCAATGCGATTCACACGACCCTTCCCGGCATGCTCTCGACCATCGAGGCCGTGCAGGCGCAGCTGAAGAAGGCGGGGATCAACCTGGAGATCACGATGGTTGAGCACGCAACCTTCCATCAGCAGATCCGGCAGGATCTGTCGCAGGTTGTCCACTACTCGGCAGCCCGATTCCCGATCGCGGACGTGTATCTCACGCAGTTCTACGATTCGGATTCCATCGTCGGGAAGCCCACGGCTGTGACCAACTTCTCCCATTGCGACGTGGCCGATGCGGAGATCCGTGCTGCGCGGGTCGAAACGGACACCGCGAAGCAGTTGGAGCTCTGGGCGGAAGCGCAGCGCAAGATCATGGAGAATGCTTGCTCCGTGCCGATCTACCAGGGCCTGCAATTGTGGGCCTGGACATCCGACCTCGATCTCGGCGTCGAAGCGAACGGGACGCTGAATCTCAGCCCGCCCGTGACCGAGATGGCCCAATTCAAGGCGAACTGACGGCTTGCCACTGGCGGCGGTCGGGCAATGCCCGGCCGCCGCAATCGCCTCGAGCAGGCTGCGCAGCATGAGTGCGCGGCAGCGGGCGGCAGCGCTTTTGCGTGATTGCGGCGAGGCGCAAATCCGATGAGCGGGTTTGTTCTGAAGCGCCTCGGCTTCGCTGTGGTGACGCTCTTCGCAGTGCTCACAATCGTCTTCTTCATCGTCCGGATCCTGCCGGGCGATCCGGCGCTGGTAATCCTCGGAGACCAGGCCAGCATGGAGGCGATCGACGCACTTCGGGCGCGCCTCGGGCTCAACCGTCCGCTGCCGGTCCAGTACGTGGACTTCATGGCGGGCGTCCTCACGGGAGACTGGGGCGTTTCCCTGGTTTCCGGCCGGCCGGTGATCGAGGAGATCGTCAAGGTCCTGCCTGCCACCATTGAGTTGACGGTCGTGTCCCTGGTTCTCGGCGCTGTTACCGGAATACCGCTCGGCGTCTGGTCTGCTGTCCGTCGGAACAAGCTTCCGGATTATCTGACCCGGCTGCTCTCGCTGATCGGGCTTTCCTTTCCCGCCTTTGTTTCGGCGGTTCTGCTCCTCCTCGTCTTCGCCATCCATCTACGGTGGTTTCCCGTGATCAGCTCGGGCCAGGGAGAGACGTTCTCCGATCGGCTTCGCGATCTGGCCCTGCCGGCCATCAATCTCGGGCTGATCATGGCCGCCTACATCACGCGCGTATCGCGCTCCGCCATGCTGGAGGTGCTCGGACAGGACTATGTCAGGACCGCACGGGCCAAGGGGCTCGACTTCGGCGCAATCCTCTGGCGGCACTGCCTTCGGAATTCCATGATTCCGGTGGTGACGGTTGTCGGTCTCTATCTCGGAATCCTGATCGGCAACTCGGTCCTGACCGAGATCGTGTTCAACCGTCCGGGCCTCGGAAAGCTGATCATCGGTGCCCTGAACCAACGCGACTACACCATGCTGCAGGGCATGATGGTCATCTACACTTTCATCGTCGTGCTGGTGAACCTGCTTACCGACCTCACCTACGGCCTCATCGATCCGCGAGTGAAATACAAATGAGCACGGGCACGGAACCGGCTGCACGCTCCTACCGGCGGTCCGCCGCAGCACTGGCCTGGTCTGGCCTGCTTGCAGCATTCAATGCCAACAAGACCTCCTGGATCGGTCTGGGAGTGTTTCTCGCCGTATGCCTGGCGGCCGTGTTCGCCCCGTTGCTGGCGCCCCACGACCCGCTTGAGCAGGACATTCTCTACCGCCTCAAGGCGCCCACGGCGGAGTTTCTTCTCGGAACCGACTTTTACGGAAGGGATACGCTCTCCCGGCTGATCTACGGGGCGCGGATCTCCCTTGTCATCGGCCTCCTGGCGATCCTGTCCGCGATGTTGATCGGTTCGGCCATCGGTCTCTTTGCCGGCTACTACGGCGGCCCGGCGGATATCGTGATCATGCAGGCGATGGATGTGCTTCTCGCCTTTCCGTCGCTGATCCTCGGCCTGATCGTGGTGGCCATGCTCGGCCCGAGCATTTCGAATCTGGTCATTGCCATCGCGTTAACCGCGATTCCGCCCTTCGCCCGCATCGCCCGCGCGCCGACGCTGGCCATCAAGGAGCGGGAATTCGTGGAGGCGGGCCGCTCGCTGGGCTACTCGGATTTGCGGCTGATGTTCGGGCACATCCTACCGAACATCATGCCTGAAATCCTGGTCATGGGTTCGCTCTGGCTCGCGACCGCCATTCGCGTCGAGGCTTCCCTCGCATTCATCGGCCTCGGCGTGTCGCCGCCGACGCCCACCTGGGGCGGCATGATCCGCGAGGGGTTCGAGAACATCCTGGACAGCTTCTGGCTGGCGCTGTTTCCGAGCATCGCCATTCTCATCGTCGTCTTCGCGCTCAACCTGCTGGGCGACGGGCTCCGGGACGCCATCGATCCCAAATTGCGGGGCGAGCAATGAGTGCCACGGATGCGCCGGTTCTCCGGGTGTCCGGGCTCTCGACAGCCTTTCGAGTGAAGGGAGTCTGGCAGACCGTCGTCCAGGATATCTCCTTCGACATCGGGGGTCGGGAGACGCTGGCAGTCGTCGGCGAGTCGGGCTCCGGGAAGAGTGTCACGGCGCTGTCCATCATGCGCCTGGTATCCACGGCCAACGGGCGCATCGAGGGCAGGGTCGAGCTCGAAGGGCGCGATCTGCTCGCGCTCTCGGAAGAGGCCATGCACGATGTCCGTGGGGGCTCCATCGGCATGATCTTCCAGGAACCGATGACCAGCCTGAATCCGGTTCTGACCGTCGGCTTCCAGGTCTCGGAAGCGCTGCGGCGCCACCGCTCGCTTCCGGCTTCCGAAGCGGATCGGGAGGCGCTTCGGCTCTTCGACCTGGTGCGGATTCCGGACGGCGCGCGCAGGTTCAGCGAGTATCCGCATACTTTCTCGGGGGGCATGCGGCAGCGGGTGATGATCGCCATGGCGCTCGCCTGTCGGCCGAAGCTTCTCATCGCGGACGAGCCGACCACCGCTCTTGACGTCACGATCCAGGCCCAGATCCTGGACCTGATCCGGGAGCTTCAGGTCGAGATCGGCATGTCCGTCATGTTCATTACCCACGACATGGGCGTGGTGGCCGAGGTCGCGGACCGGGTGGCGGTGATGTGGCGCGGCCGGAAAGTGGAGGAGGATGCGGCCCCGAAACTGTTCGCCGCGCCTGCCCATCCCTATACGCGCCAACTGCTTACGGCGGTGCCGACGCTTGGCTCGCTCCGCGGGCAGGCGATGCCGCGGCGGTTTCCCAATGTCGATCTGCGGCGGGCGGAAGGGGAGCTCGGCACTGTCTTGGGTGCGGTCGCCGAGCCGCCGGCGGAGCCCGACCGGCGCGGCGAATTCATCCTCGAGGTTACGGGGCTTACGACGCGCTTTCCGGTGCGGGGCGGCATATTCGGCCGGCAGACCGGCAACATCCACGCGGTGGAGAACGTCTCGTTCAGCATTCGTGCCAGCGAGACGCTGGCGCTGGTTGGCGAAAGCGGGTGCGGAAAGTCGACTACCGGGCGGTCCATCCTTGGATTGGTCAAGGCGGACAGCGGCGCGGTCAGGTTCGGAGACGACGACCTCGTCACGCTTGACCGCGCGGCCCTGCGCAAGGTGCGCCGACGGCTGCAGATGATCTTTCAGGATCCCTACGGGTCGCTCAATCCGAGGAAGTCGGTGGGCGCCGCGCTGCGGGAGCCGATCATCGTCCATGGCATCGCAGCAGGGGCGGAGGCCGACCGCCGCGTGGCCGACCTGCTGCTACGGGTCGGCCTCGAGCCCGAACATGCTTTCCGTTTCCCCCACGAGTTCTCGGGCGGGCAGCGGCAGCGGATCTGCATAGCGCGCTCGCTTGCCCTGGAGCCGTCCGTGCTGGTGGCGGACGAGTCGGTCTCGGCGCTGGATGTCTCCATCAAGGCGCAGGTCATCAACCTCATGATGGAGCTGCAGGCCTCCATGGGCCTTGCTTTCCTCTTCATCAGCCATGACATTGCGGTGGTGGAGCGAATCAGCCACCGGGTCGCGGTGATGTATCTGGGCGAGATCGTCGAAATCGGGCCGCGGGCCGCGGTTCTGGACAATCCGCAGCACGCGTACACGCGGCAGCTCATCGACGCCGTACCGGTGCCGGATCCGCGCCTGCGACGCGAGCGGGGCGGCCTGATGACCGACGAGATCGCGAGTCCGGCTCGGCCGCTAGGCTATGTTCCGGAAGGGACGCGGATGGTGGAAGTTGGAGAGGAGCATTTCGTCCGCGTGCCAGGGTAAGGGCGCGACACTTCGCGGAAGGCGCAGCGGAATAGGGGGATTCAGCATGTTCAAGCAGAAGGTACGAGCGTCCTCGCCCGCCCTTGTTCTGGCGTGCCTCGTTCTCGCCGCCTGCAGCGACAACCCGGTGACGGGCGAGGAGGAGCTGGTTCTCTTCTCCACCGAATTCGAGATCGAGACCGGCCGGAACAACTATGGCCCGGCCCAACAGGCGGAAGGCGGCCGCTATGCGGCGGATCCCGAACTTTCCCGTTACGTGGCTTCCGTCGGGCACCGGGTCGCGGCGGTGAGCGACCGGAGGCTTCCCTACGAGTTCGTCGTCCTGAACAACAGCGTCCCGAACGCCTGGGCGCTGCCCGGCGGCAAGATCGCGGTGAATCGCGGATTGCTGATGGAGATGGAGAACGAGGCCGAACTCGCGGCCGTGCTGAGCCACGAGGTTGTCCATTCAGCCGCGCGCCACGGCGCCCAGGCGATGAACCGTGGTCTGCTCTTCGAACTCGCCGTGCTTGCGGCGGAACTCGGCGGTTCGGAACGGGAGCAGTTCGGTCAGGTTGTCGGTGCGGGCGCGGTCGCCTTCGGGCTGATCAACCAGGGATACAGCCGCGAGGCCGAGCGGGAAGCGGATTACCACGGCATGCGGTACCTGCATGCCGCGGGATACGACACGACCGCAGCAGTAACACTGCAGGAGAAGTTACTGAGGCTCTCGAGGGGCCGGAATGAGGGCGGGCTTTTGGGCTTGTTCGCAAGCCATCCACCATCGGTGGAGCGCGTGCAGAATAACCGTGCTGCCCTGGCGCGATTTCCGCCGAGCGATGATTCAGGAAGAGAACGCTACCAGGAGCGAATTGCCGGCCTGATTGCCGCCAAACCGGCTTACGCCGCCGGAGACGAGGCCCGGCAGCTTCTCAACACACGGCCCGCACAATCGCTTCGGCGAATCAGGGAGGCGATCGCGAGGGAGCCGCGGGAGGCTTCCTTCCATGGCATCAAGGGGAAGGCGCTCGCCCGACTGGGCCGTCTTCGGGAAGCCGTGGATGCTTATGGCGCTGCCATAGCGATGGGTCCCGCCTACTGGGAGCATTACCTCGGCCGCGGGCTTGCCAATGACGCTCTCGGGAACGGGGTGCCGGCGCAGTCCGACCTCCGACGGAGCCTGGCGCTGCTTCCGACCGGCCTTGGCAACCTCGCCCTGGGTGTGCTGGCGCTGGAAGGCGGCCACCGTACGGAGGCGAAACGGCTATTTGACGCCGCGCGCGAAGCGGAGGGCGCCGTCGGTGCGGCTGCCGAGCGGGAATACCTGTTCCTGGAGATCCCCGACGACCCGTGGCGGTTCGTATCGGTGGAGCCTTTCTTCGAGGATGGGCGGGTGGTCGTGGAAGTTACAAATCGGTCGCCCTATCCATTGGGCCAGATCGTGGTCCGTCTTGATGCGGAGTTCAACGGGCAGCCCATCCGCCGCTTCCTGCGGCAGGAGCGGCTGAGCTCTGGCCAGCGGGCAGTTCTGGATGGCGGCGTGCGGTACAGCCAAGAGGACGAATTGACCGTCCGGACCCATGTGGACCGAGCACAACCGGTTGTCCGCCGGGCGGCGAGGCACCGGCCGTTCCCGCCATATCCCTGATCTCCGGAAGCCCGTCCTTCTCCGGTCTGAGTGCCGCCCGGACCAGGTGGTGCCCCACGACTGTAGCGGAACAAGGGTTTTTGCGTATCTGGGCAAGGAGTCAATTCGAGTGGCTTGGAAAATGGGAGCAGAATTCCGAGCAATTTCGGCTGGGAAATTCAATAAGCGGAGTGTCGCTTGCCACAGCTCCCAGTCGTCAAACGGATGACGATTTTTCCGGGACTTCATGGGTCACGGACTTCCCGACGGATACTTGATGGCGGATGTCCGGAGAATGTGGTGGTTCAAACTCACGCTGCGTGTGTCGCCGTCCCGCGGCGGCTCCAAACCCCGCCAGATTAGCGGTCGGCCAGTATCGCAATCTATTGCCCCTGTTGACAATGGCGGACGATCACGCTTAGCGACCGCGCTGTCCACTTGCGCTTGCCTGAGCCCTCGGCAGTTAAAGAAGTCTGCCCCAGAGAGAATTGCGCCTTCGCAGTTGGTGCCGTCGAGTACCGCTTCAATTTGTTTGGCATGTGTCAGGTAGGCTCCCCTGAGGCTTGCGTTGAATAGATCCGTACGCCTAAGGGTTCGTCAAGAAAAAACCGCGTCGATTTGAGGAGTCGGCAGGAAGGTATAATTCCACTCGCCATGGAGCTCCGCGCGCCGGATGTCGAGGGCCTCCATTTGAACATCCTCGATCGCCACGCCCTTGGGATAGTCGTTCTCGCCCACGTCGCAATAGACTTTGAGGCCGGTGCTGGTCGTGGTGGCGCCGATAGAGCTGACGATGGTGGCGAGGGTTCGCAGCGGCTTGCCGCACCAGTTCTGGCGGATGAAAGAGAACAGGCGGTGTTCGATTCGGTTCCATTTGCTGGTTCCGGCCGGCAGATGGAAAACCGTGATCTCAAGCCCCAGTTCGCGGGCGAGTTCCTGCAGTTCAACCCTCCAGAGCCCTACCCGAGCCCCGTTGGAGCCACCACCGTCGACCGTGATCAACAGGCGTGAGGCCCCGGGATAGAGTTCCTGTCCCCAACGCGGCCACCAACGCCGGATACTCTCCACGGCGAAATCGGCCGTGTCATGGCTGATGCCAACATTCACCCAACCGATATTGTGAGCGACGTCATAGACCCCGTAAGGCACCGCCTTGCCGAACTTCCTGTCCGGGAAGTCATGGACATTGACCTCCTCGGGTCGGCCCTTGGGCCGCCACTAACGGCCGCCGTTCGAGAAGTCTCCCACCAGTCCCTTCTTCCTGGCATCCACCGAGATCGCCAGTCGCCGGCCGGCCAGGAAGAGAGGAGACGCTCCATCAAGTATTCGACAATTTCCGATTCGATAGTTCGTGGACGGACCCTAAGCGTAATGCGGTTCCATAAAGGGCCAGTCCCCTGGATTTTGGGGACCCACTGGCTGACTGTGCGGGAGAGGGGACCGTGGGCGCGGATCGGTCTCCTTTCCTCGATGCACCGAATTACCGAGAGCCCAATATCAAATGTCTATCGATTTCGATATACACCCTAAGGGGCGCGCCCTCGCGCCCAGCACTTTCGGGCGCCGGCAAACCGGCGCGCCGTTGGTTCGAGGATCGGGTGGAGACGCCAATGCTGGTTCGAATTCTGCTGCGCCGGGCCTGGTTGGCGGTGCTTGTCGGTGGTGCCATCGGCGCTGCCGCGCTCAGCCAGATCGAGCTCTGGCTGAGCGCGTCATGGCCCTTCGACGCAGTAACTGTTGGCGCATTGGCTGGCGCCGTGTTGATGGGCGTTGCCGTGTCCCGCAACCGGACCTTGCCGATCACCCATGGCTCGGCGCGGTTCCGGAGCCGCCGGGAGCTCCGGGAATGGCGCCGCGGCGACGGCCTGATCATCGGGCGGGACGAGAAGAGCGGCAAACTGCTCCGGTACGGCGGGCCGGGGCACCTTCTCACGATCGCCCCGACGCGGGCGGGGAAGGGAGTCGGGGCGATCATTCCGAACCTCCTGACCGCGGACCGTCCGGTGATCGCGATCGATCCCAAGGGGGAGAATTTCCGGGTCGCCGGGCGGGCGCGCTCGCGGTTCGGTCCAGTCTATCCGCTGGATCCTTTCGGCGTCACGGGAGCCTGGAGCGCTGCGTATAACCCACTCGGCGCGATCGATCCGGCTGGCGACCGGTTCCTGGAGGATGCGGCCGACATCGCGGAGGTGATTGTTGCCGATCTCGACGGTGACGGCAGCGCGCCGCACTGGAATGGGGAGGCCCGCGCCCTCATCACCGGGTTGATCCTGCATTGCGTGACTTCCGAGCCCCCGGAGAACCGCAATCTCGGGCGTGTGCGGGTGTATCTTACGCTGCCTCCGGAGGGGACGGAGGCGCTCCTGGAAGCGATGCAGGCGAGCAACGCGGCCGGAGGCCTGGTCGCGCGGGCCGCCAACCGCCGCCTTCAGCAGAATGAGCGAGAGGCGGCCTCCGTCCTGTCCACGGCGCAGCGCCACACCCATTTCCTGGATTCGCAGCGCGTCGCGGCAGCGCTCTCGCGCTCCGACTTCACGTTCCGGGACGCAGCGCGGGAATGCGGCAGCGTGTTCCTGATTCTTCCACCGGACCGGATCCATGCCTATGCGCGCTGGCTACGCCTGCTTGCCGGGCGTGCGATCGCGGAGCTGATGCAGGATTCCGAGCCGCGCAAGCCGGTGCTCATGCTTCTCGACGAATGCGCGACGCTCGGGCGCATGAAGCCCATTGAGCAGGCGCAGGGCCTTGCGGCCGGATACGGCGCGCAGGTCTGGTCGATCTTCCAGGATCTCCACCAGCTGCGGGCTGCCTACGGCCGGGCGGCGGAGACCTTTCTCTCGAATGCCGGGATCGTTCAGGCCTTCAATGTGAACGACATCGACACGGCGCGCTGGGTCTCGGCGACGCTGGGCATGAGGACTGTCCCCACTCCCGGCGCGGCCAGCGGCGGATCATCCGGCTTGACCGGTCGCGCACTGCTGACGCCGGACGAAGTCATGTCGATGGACCCGGACCGGATGCTGGTTCTTCCGCAGGAGGGGCGGCCGGTCCTGGTGCGGAAGCCGCGCTACTACGCGGATCCGGAGTTTGCGGGGCTCTTCGATCAGGACCCTTGAATGCGGAATTCCAATGGAATCCGGCCACGTGCGCGGACCGCGACGGCGCCGAAGGCGCCCCCGGGATTGTGGCCGTCAATGGCCTGGCGCCGGGCGCTCTTGGCTGCCGTCGCGCGATTCAACCTTCGCCGCAGCGGAGTACGATCTTGCCGGTGGACTCTCGATTCCGCAGCGCTTCGAGCGCCTCTTCTGCGCGGCTGAGCGGTAGCGAACGGCCGATATGCGGCCGGATGCGGTTCGACTGGTACCAGTCGAGGATCCGCTCCACGCTCTCCCCGAGCACCTCTGGCCTGTGTCGGAAGTAGATCCCCCAATAGAGGCCGATGACGGTCAGGTTTTTCACCAGGAGTATGTTGGCGGGGATTTGGGGGACGCTACCGGAGGCGAATCCGATGGGAATGAGGCGCCCTTCGAAGGCCGTCGCGCGCATGGCGGCGCGGAACATGTCGCCGCCGACCGGATCGAATACCACATCTGCGCCCCGCCCGTTCGTCGCTTCCCGAACGGCGTCGCGGAGGCCGTCGGCCTCCACGGCCAGCGTGATATCCGCGCCGCGCTCCCGCGCATGGCTGAGCCGAGCTTCGGTGCGTGCGCAGGCGATGACGCGGGCCCCGAGAAGTTTGCCGACCTCGACGGCCGTCAGCCCGACGCCGCCAGCGGCGCCGAGCACGAGAAGCGTCTCTCCGGGCTGAAGGCGCGCGCGGTGGCGGAGGGCGAGATCGGCAGTGCCGTATGCCACCAGGAGCGCGGCCGCATGCTCGCTCGACATCCCCTCGGGAACCGGGACGCAGGCCGCCGCCGGCGCGCAGACCTCTTCCGCATAGCCCCCATGGCCGCAGAGGGCCGCAACGCGCGTTCCCGGCGGCGGGCCGTTCGTGTTCGGACCCAGTTCGGCCACTTCTCCTGCAACTTCAAGCCCCGGAATGAGTGGATACTCCGGACGCTCCTGGTAGCGACCCGCCACCATCAGGGTGTCCGCGAAGTTGACCCCGCAGGCGGCGATCCGGATTCGCGCTTCTCCGGGGCCGGGCACGGGCGCGGGACGTTCTGCCACCGACAGGCGGGCGCCAGGCGCTTCGGCCTGCATCGCGACTATGGTTGCCATGGCGCGCCATCCAGTTGGTTGCCGGGACAGTTCTGGTTCGCGAGGCAGTATCAGACTTCCTGACCTCGTGCGCTAATTGAAGGCGGGCTTGGCGATCGTTTTGCTCGTGATTTCCAGCAGTTAGGAGACATTTGAGGGGTTGACCGATCTACGGAGAGTGGCTATAATACTGTGCACCCGATATCGACCGTGGAGACTCCCTTGAACACGCTTCCGATGCCTCCTGCCGAGGCGATCCAGATCGGCGAATCCTGCTTTTCGCACGCGGTCGAGGACGGCCGGCGGGTCTACTTCAGCAACCTGGCGCCGTTCGATTCCCACGAAGTTTCGGACAACCGAGCGCGACAGCTGCGGATTGCGCGGTTTGCCGAGCACGGTGTGCTACGCAGGGATCTGGCGGCGGCGTTTGGCGTGAACCGTTCGACGGTGCAGCGGGCAGTGAACCAGCTCCGGAGGCAGGGCGAGGCCGGTTTTCTTACGCCGCGACGGAGGCGCGGGCCGAGCGCGATCGACGCCGCGACGGCGCGGGAGGCGGAGCGGCTTCTGGCCTCGGGGCTGAGCGGCCGGGCGGTTGCGCGAAAGCTGGGGATCCGGCCGAGCACGTTCAGCCTCAACCGCCGGTCGGGTGTTATCAGAGGGGGGACGCCGAACCGGGCCGTGCCGGCGCAGGCGACAGCGTCGACGGAGCCGCAGGCGACGGCAGTGCTGGAGCCGCCGGTGGTCGCGTCGACGGAGCCACAGGCGGCGGCAGCGCCGGAGCCGAGGGTGGAGCGGAGCGAACGGGACGCACGCGACCGCGAGGCGCCGATGGGTCGGGGCACCCGGGACACGGCGGGGCGGATGCTGGCGGCAACGGGACATCTGACGGAGATGCGGCCGCAGTTTGCGGAGCCGCTGTCGGCGGTTGCCGGCGGCGGCGTGCTGGCCGGGCTGCCGATGCTGCTCAAGGAGGGGCTTCTGGACCGCGCGCGGGAGTTCCTGTCGCTGCCCAAGGGATACTACGGTTTGACCACGGTTCTGCTGTTCCTGGCCTTCCTCACCCTGGCCCGGGTGCGCAATCCGGAGGCACTGCGGCACCAGGCGCCCGGGGAATGGGGCGCCATCCTGGGCCTGGACCGCTGCCCGGAGGTGAAGACGCTGCGGGGCAAGATCAAGGCGTTGGGGCGAGACGTGCAACGGGTGCGGGACTGGCAAGCTTCCCTGGCCGCGGGATGGATGGCGGAAGAACCGGACGTGTGTGCGACCCTGTCGGTGGATGGCCACGTCAAGGTGTATTCCGGCCGCAAGGGAAAATTGCCCAAGCATTACGTGGCGCGCCAGAAACTCTGCCTGCCTGCCTCCACGAGCTACTGGATCAACGCGCTCGGCGGCAAGCCGTTCCTGTGCCTGAACAAGGCGCTGGATCCGACCATGACCCACGCGCTGGAGAAGGACATCCTGCCCGCGCTGGAGAAACTGGGCATGCTGGGCCCGGATGCACCGGACCTCACCGTCCCGGACGCCGGCGAGCCCGCCCTGACGCTGGTCTTCGACCGGGAAGGCTGGAGCCCTGCCCTGTTCCGGCGCCTCGCCCGGCGCGGGGTTGCTGTGATCACCTGGCACAAGGGCTTCAAGGGGGAGGCCTGGCCGGAGGCGGACTTCCGCACCGTCACGGTGCCCATCCACGGGCCGGGAAGCACCCGCAGCGCCACCGTCCGCCTCGCCGAGAAGAGCGTGATCCTGAGCAAGGGGCCCGAAGTCCGCCAGATCCGGCGCCTGCTGGAGAATGGCCGCCAGGTGCCCCTCATCACCACCGACCCCCGCATGCCCATGGAGCGGGCCGCCAGCGCCCTGTTCTCCCGATGGTCGCAGGAGAACTTCTTCAAATACATGCGCGAGGAGTTCAATCTCGACGCGCTGGCGGTCCACGGTTTGGAAGCACAGGATCCCGACGCCCGCATCGTCAACCCGCGCTGGCGCGCAATCGACCGCAATGTCCAGCGCTTCCGGCAGCGCCTTGGCACCCTGCGCAACCGGATCGCCGACCTGTCCAGGGGAACCCCGACCCGCGAAGCCGAAGAGGCCGTCCGGCGCCTGCAGGCCCAAAGCGACGCTCTCGACGCCGAGCGTGAAGCCCTCAAGCTGCAGCGCCGCGATACACCGCGACATATCGCGGTCGCCGAACTCGACACGAACGAGGCACTCGACGCGCTCCCCGAAGGCGAGAAACTCCTCCTCGATATAATCCGCATGATCGCCTACCGCGCTGAAACCCGCATGATGCCCGCCGTTGCCCAGACCCAGGGCAAGATCCAGCGCCCCCGCCGGCACTTGCGCGCACTTCTACGGGCCGACGCCGACGTCATCCCGGAGCACGGCAACGGCATCCTCCGCGTTCGCATACTCGGCACCGCCAGCGATGCCGGCGACAACGCCATCGCAAGCCTCCTCGAAGAACTCAACCAGACACGGACCGTCTTCCCCGGTACCAACATGCACATGGTCTATGAACTACCCGGAAAAATCGCCGAGCCCCACTTCGCGGGTGCAAAAACATGACACTCTCTCGAGTTCGAGGTCAGGAAGTCTGAGTATAGTCGGCGGCGAGGCTGAAGCGGCGGCGGAGGACGGGATGGCGATGGGTGTTGAGCTGGCGCGGGAGATTCTGTCTATCGCCGGGGAGGCGGCCGACGCAGCACGGGGCCCGACGCTGGAGTGGTTCCGGTCGTCCTCGGTTGCGGTGGACAACAAGGGCGGGGAGCGGGGGCGGTTCGACCCGGTCACGACAGCCGATCGGAATGCCGAGGAGGCCATCCGGGCAGTGATCCGAAAGCGCCGGCCGGAAGATGGCGTGATCGGTGAGGAATTCGGGGAAGCGCCCGGAACGAGCGGCATCACCTGGGTGATCGACCCGATCGATGGCACCCGGTCATTCCTCTCGGGTCTGCCCCTCTGGACTGTGCTGATCGGGGTGCATGATGGCGAGCGGGCCTCCGTTGGCGTGATCGACCAGCCCTATCTCGATGAGAGATACTGGGGAATTACGGTGGATGGGCTTTGGGAGGCCGGTACCGTACGGCGAGGCGTGTGCTCGCCGCTCAGGACTCGCTCCTGCAAATTGGTCGATGACGCGGCGGTGGGAACGACTTCCCGGGACGCCTTTGCGAGCGAAGCGGATTACGAAGCCTACAGGAAGATCGAGGTTTCGTGCCGATATGTGCGGAAGGGATGCGACGCCTATCTCTACGCGATGCTCGCGGACGGGCGGATGGATCTGGTCGTTGAGTCGGGGCTTCAACCCTACGACATCATGGCCCTGATACCCGTGGTTGAAGGCGCGGGCGGGAGATTGACGGGCTGGTCGGGTGGAAATCCTCGTAGTGGCGGGCGTTCGCTGGCCGCGGGAGATGCGCAATTGCACGATCAGGCTGTCAGAATCTTGACGGGCAAGTCGGTTTGAAGCGGCCGGGGCCACTGCTGGCTTGGCCCGCGTATTGGCGAATGCGGGCCGTCGGGGCTGGACCGCGCGCGTGGCGAGAATCGAGAAGAGCAGTTCCATTCAGGCATTAAGGGGTGCCGCACAGCGCAGTCCTCCCACATTGCCGGGGCTGCTGGCCTAGCAGAAGTAGCGGTGCGGCCAAGCCCGGACCGTTCCAAAATAATACATAATGACGCTCATGCGGCCGTTCTCTTGAAGTCGATGCAACGTGATTCATGAGCCCGTCGGACCTGAAGCGCTTGCCCCGACCCGAACCTCTCCGGTTGCGAATGCTGAAACACGTCGTTCAGCGCGAACAGAGATCCGACAGATCCTCGCAGCAGTAGATCCCACGGATCGTCGTCGTCGGAACCCCTTCCCTCAGCTCCGAATCCCTCAGATGCAGCGTTTTGTCCAATCCAGCCCTGACGTCCACCTTCGCGACCACCGTTCCTTGGGAAGAACACAAATTCCGGACCGTGAACCAAGCAGGATTGAAAACGATCATTATACCCGGCGGATTGTGCCATTCGGCTTCCAGACAACTTGCATCCTGATGCGAGATTCTCTGGCTGCTTCCGCAGGCTTCGCTTGCGTGTGCCGGGAGCATGACCAGGATCGCGATCGCGATCGCCACGGTTGCGGCAATTTTCTGAGTTCCCATCGTATCTCTCCTGTGACAAGACCGGCTTCAGCGATACCCCTTGCAAGTGTAAGCGACGGAAAGAGTGGAAATACGGCGTGAGCATGGCAAAATTCTGCACTTTCCGCGTCGGCGCATACTCCGCCCAACCGACAAACACACACTCCTGCGCAATAATGAACACGGTGCACATGCTTGGCGCACACCGCAACGACAAGAAGGCGTGGGGCGTCGGAGCGAAGGCACGGCTGAGCCCCCCGGCGAACGGCACCGGGCTGAACTTCTCTCTTGCGCATGACGTCGACAGGCACGGCCAAGGCGGGATCGGAACCGATCCACTCGACACCGCGCCAATGCAGATCCCGTGGACGGAGACGCAGGCGAGCGACGGGGCCCTCAGCGCAGAGCTCGGATACGGATTCAGACTCGGCAACGGTTCAAGGAACGTGTGGACCCCCTACGTCGCGACCACGCACAATAACAACAACAGCGCGCGAAGCGCAGGACTTCGCTTGAGCCAGAACAAGGACGAACGACTGCGGACCGCCATCGAGCGCAACAAGGAGACCCGGATCGGAGTGCAGCTGCGCCCCACGTGGTGAGAGCAGGAATCCGGCGGGGCGGGTCGGCTCGCGAGTACCAGGTTTCGGCGTACCAACCGCTCATCATCGCCTCGCACTCGCGCCGATCGGCGGGACTCATCGCGAGCGGCGCCGCCGCGTCGACCGCCAGACAGGCCCGCGCGGGTTTCGCTACGTCGCCCGGCGTGGGGGTGAGCGTCTCCCCGGCGCCTGTACATCCTGAACTCATCAGCGCACCAGTTGCGACCAGGGCTACCAACAGGCGCCGCCGCTTCGCCCAACCTAACCCGACACGGCCTCGGCACGGTGTGGTCTCCGTTTCATCGTTGTTCACTCCGTTCCCGAGCACGCCTGCCGCGCGACAATCAAGATAGGACTCGTCTCATCTTGATTGTCGCGCGGCACTGGAGCGGGCCGGCCAAGAGGCAAGGCCCGCCGACTACCAGGAATGGCTTCTCCAGCAAGCCGCAGGCATCGGAGCGGAGGCACTGGAATGGGCGTATCGCTGTCTCGCTTCGCGGGACTCTCCCCAGCAGGCGTTCCGATCGGTCCGGGGCATAGTCGATCTCGCCGGGAAGCACGGCGACGCCGCCGCCGAGCAGGCTTGCGCCCGCTGCCTCGGCCGAGGACGGCTGAGCGCTACCGCCGTGCGGCAGGAGGTGCAGCGCCGTGCCGCGCCCGTCCGGAAGAAGCCGCAAGCAGCCCATTCCCGACCACCCCATGCCCGCGGCGCCGCGGCGTTTAAGCGCACAACCGGGGGAGAACGCTCATGACCCTGAGGCAGCCCAACATCGAGCGAATGCTGCAGCTCGGCCTGAACGGAATGGCGGAAGCCATGGATGACCTGCAAGAGCTGGCGGACAGCGGGGAACTCGGCTTCGACGACCGCCTCGCCATGTTGCTTGAGCGCGAACTCGCCCACCGCAACCAGCGCAGCTACCGGGCCCATCTGCGCAGGGCGCAACTGCGTGTCCAGGCCGACCTCCAGGATGTCAACTGCAGGGAGGGGCGCGGCATCTCCCGAACCCTCCTGACCCAGCTCGGAACCGGAGACTGGATCCGCAATGCGCACGTGTTCCCCGCCCGTGCGGGGATGAACCGGGCATGTATTCGGATGGCACCGGCGAGAGCATCACCATCGCGGCCTGCTAGGAGTGTGCGCCGCAGAACCATTTTTTCGCCCGCATTGAACACTATATAGTGGCAATACTGCCCTATGGAACGCTATATTTGGTGTTACAATTTTCTGCGACGCAGGCTCCCAGGCGCCTGCGTTCAAGCTCGGCAAGACCCTTCGCAATGCGGTGCGCGCGGGACCGGGACCATGACGTCAGCTCGAGACGGACTCCGCGTTGTGCCTCGAGGCCTCGAACCGGCTCGCCGCTGGCCTGCCTGAGACGGAATGTCAATTCTGCCATAGCCGCCCCAGCGTATCTTGAGGACATCATGAAATGCGCTGGAGCACGATTCCTTCGGGGGCGGGGACGGCGTACTCAGCGCTGATGGGCGCGGCACTCGGCGCGTTCCTGGCGTATCGGTTCAACCGGAGCCGTGATTGTCTGGAACTGAAACGCGACGCGCTTCGCAGAGTAGTAGCTTATCGTTGGCACCTGACGGGTACCCAAGAACCAGCAAGCCTGGGGCTTGACCCAACTGCCAAGAGTGTGGCGTCCGCCAGGATTCTGCTGACCGACCCAGCGAGCGCCTGAATTCGGAGAAATTGCCAGTGGTCAGAGATGCATCGCTGGCCAGGGCGCCAATCCAACGGTCGTGCGGGCGGGTCGGGAGGCTGATCGAATGCAGGTGCTTCCGATCCGGGCGCGTTCCCGGATATCGCCAAAGTCCATTCCGACGGCCCCGACGGTGCCGGCAACATGGGTTGGTGAGGTGATGCCCACTGTCGTGGCGCACGTATGCGAAGCTGCGGGGGCAAACGGCTGACCAACCGCGAACACGGAACGCCTGGTTGCAGGCATCGTTTTCGGGGCTGTCCAGATGCCCAGTCCAGGCAACGGTCCCCGATATCTCAGGCCGCGACCGGAAACCGCATGGTCTTCGAGAGATTCTTGTGGACCGTTTCGAGATGCTGCCGCATATGTCGTTCGGCCGCGGCAGGGTCCCTGCATGCGATTGCATCCACGAAGGCGTGATGCTGCTTCCCGTAGAGAAGCCATCTCTTCTTCGTCAAGGCGGCGGTCTGCAGGCGCCCCCAGACATTCAGGGATCGCACCGAATTGATTCCTTCATAGAGCCCAATGAGCAGCGAATTCTGGGTCGCTTCGGCAACCGCCTGATGAAGCGTGCCATCCCACTTGTCGTAGATCTGCCCTTGGTCGGCGGAGTCTTCCCGATGGAGATACCGGTCCAGCTTGTCGAGGCAGCGTAGCATGTGGGCGATATCGTCGGCCTTGGCTCGGATCGCTGCCAAGCCTGCGATGCGCGGTTCGATCAGCAGCCGAACTTCCATGATCTCGGCCGGGCTCGTGTGCTGGCTGACAAGGCCAGGGAACTTCGCCTGGCGCAAAGGCCTGCTACCGACGAAGGTCCCCTTGCCGACATGGCGCCATACCCTGCCTTCCGCCTCGAGGATGGCCAGGCTCTCACGCAGCGCTCGGCGGCTGACCCCCAACTCGGCCGAAAGCTGTCGTTCGGCGGGCAGGCGGCTATTGACCGGATACCTGTCCCCCGCCAACAGCTTGTTCAGAATTTGCAGCGCGTCAGTCGCCCTTGTCATGATGGCCTTCTAGACCAATCTGGAATTGGTATCAATCCTTCTCCTTGTCACAGTGCTGCCACACCTCATGCTTTTGCTTGACTTGTCCAGCGGAAGTCCGGGATTTCGAGAAAGTACATGCACGCAATGGCGCTTGACGGCGCAGATTGCTCCTGGTTTAGTACACAATTTCTGTAGTTCCGCCGGATCCTGGGCCTTGGGCCGTGGCCGGCACTTGGCTACGCCAGATCCGGGCGCGCTCGACAATCCCATCGTGGGAGCCTTATGCAAAATTCGCGATTTCAGCACCCAATTGCGCCTGATTACTGAGGGCTGTTGACGGAACAGACGTGCATGGCTGCTTCGTCGGACAGGAACGCCCTGAGATCACGGCCTGCAGGTGCCGGCGGGCCGATCTGGAGGGATGTTTCCGTCCTGTCGCGATTTCTGCGCAAGCGGGCCAGGCGCGCCGGGGCCTTCTCCGAGGTGGAATTTCGAGGTGCGCGCACGTTCATGAGAGCAAGTGCGTAAACGGGCGAGCCGTCAGCCCCACG
Organism: Rhodobacterales bacterium; assembly: GCA_965222665.1. GTDB lineage: Bacteria > Pseudomonadota > Alphaproteobacteria > Rhodobacterales > CAZPXZ01 > CAZPXZ01. The sequence continues at coordinate 1,264,329 of CBDCUM010000011.1, read as the reverse complement.
ATGCCGAACATCAGGTGGAGGCCGCCTTGGCATGCGCCTGCAAGCGCTGATGGCGGCCGACGAACGGGCCCGTCGGGCGGCTGTTCCCGCGTTCGACCGTGGTGCACTCATCCAACCGTCTTTCATCGGGCAGCATGAACCCGATTACCGTCCGCGCCGCCGCTTCGGCGTGCATCTTCTGCTTGCGCTCCCGCGGGCGGGGGTTGGCGGAGATCGGCACGTGCCCGATTCGCTCGCGGGACTTCCGGATCTCGGTGTCGTCACAGGCGCTATCCGGCAAGCCAGACGAATTGTCCGCCTACTGCGCCGCAATCGCGGCCACCGGAACGGCCGACTGGCTGCCGTGGGTCGCGGCCGGGGGCAGCTGACGGGAGTGCCGCCGACAGGCTGTGCGCCCGGTGCCGAGGAATCCGGATCACCCGGACCGGTTCCAACAACCGGCCCTGCCGGCATTCGGTTCGATACGTCTCATGGTTGCGTCATGGACGGTTATGGAAACGCATTCTTCGCGACGCCCGGCGATGTCTACTGCGACACGCCGGCAAGAACGGGCTCGGACGTCTGTCCGCTATCGCGCAGCTCCGGATCCTGGGTCGTCGCTGGGCATGCCTCTTCCATCGCTCAGCGTAATCAGCTCCGGCCGACTTCCGCACCGGGTCTGGCCATGAACCGGTACATGCCTGTGCCGTTCGGAACGCCCGACGGCGATGTGCAGTGCCAGCCGATGCTCCAGACGCTGCTGAACGTGCATGCACTCGGCACGGATCCGCAACAGGCGGAAGAGGCGCCCCGCTTCGCAAGCTACAGCTTTCGAAGCGCGTTTGAACCGCATGCCTGTCTTCCCGGACAGTTGAAATCTGAAGCGGGCATCCCCCGTGAAACGGGTGCGGTATTGTCCGGACTCGGCAACGATGCGAAGTGGTGGCCGTGGCGAACCTGGCTTGTCGGCAGCGTGGGCATCGTTCTGGACGACCGGCGCCCAGGAATGCCGTCCGGTGGCGCAGACCCCGGGCGCCTCGGTTATTCTTTGGGATGGCAAGGCGAGGGGAGGTCGACGATTGAATCCCGATTACCGTATTTTTGATGCGGGAGATGTGCGGCTGCAGTCGGGGGCAACGCTTCCGGGTGCGAGGCTCGCCTACAAGACGCATGGCGCATTGAATGCCGACAAGAGCAACGCGGTCTTGTACCCGACGCGCTTCTACGGCACCCATGACGACAACGCCTTCCTCATCGGTCCCGGCATGGCGCTTGACCCGGAGAAGTACTTCATTGTTGTGCCGGACCTGACTGGCAACGGCTTGTCCTCGTCGCCCAGCAATACGCCGGAGCCGTTCGACAGGATGCGGTTTCCCGGGATTGCCATTCTCGACAATGTAAGGCTGCAGCGCCGCTTGTTGCAGGAGGAATTCGGTATCCGGAGCCTGGCGCTGGCAGTTGGCTGGTCGATGGGCGCTCAACAGGCATACCATTGGGCGGCACTGTTTCCCGACGAGGTGGAAAGGATTGCGCCAATTGCCGGATCGGCGCGCACGTCCCCCCACAACCACGTATTTCTGGAGGGGATGAAAGCCGCGCTTACCGCCGATTCCGCATGGCGTGACGGTTGGTACGACGACCAGCCGGACACCGGGCTGCGGGCAATGGGTCGGTGCTGGGCCGGATGGGCACTGTCACAGACCTTCTACCGGGAACATCGATACCGCGGCATGGGTTTCCCGTCGCTCGAGGACTTTCTGGTCGGATTCTGGGAGAATCTGTTTCTGAAGCGCGATGCGAACAACATGCTTGCACAGATCTGGACCTGGCAGCATTCGGACATAAGCGATAACGACACCTACGGCGGAGATTTCGAGCGGGCGCTCGGCGCGATTACGGCGCGGGCAGTCGTCATGCCGTGCGAGACGGATCTGTACTTCCCTCCGGCGGACAGCCGCCACGAAGTCGATCACATGCCCGATGCCGAACTCCGGATCATTCCGTCGATCTGGGGGCACTACGCCGGCGGTTCAGCAAACCCGGATGACATCGCGTTTGTCGACGCCGCCCTCAGGGAACTGCTGTCGATTTGATCTGGTGGCTGCATCTCGCAGCCCTGCAGCGATCAGAATCCGAGTGCCTGGCCGTCCTTGCGGGGATCCGAGCCGCCGATCAGGGTGCCGCGGTCCCAGTCAATCCACACCGCTTGGCCCGATCCCAGCGGTTCGCTGGCTCGTTTGACCTTGTGGCCCAGCGCTGCAAGGCCCTCTGCGGTAATTTCGGGGATAGTTCGCTCCAACTCAAGGGTACCGGCAAAGTGGAACCCCCGGCCGCTGTCGAGCGCCTCCTGAACGTCCATGCCGTAATCGACCACGTTGGTCAGCACGTGCACCTGTCCGACAGGCTGGAACTGCCCTCCCATGACGCCGAACGGCATGAGGGCGCGTCCGGCCCTGGTCACCATTCCCGGAATGATTGTGTGGCGTGGCCGCTTCCGAGGGGCGATGACATTGGGGTGCCCCGGCACGAGCGAAAAAGCGCCTCCCCGATTCTGCAATAGAACGCCCGATTGCGGTCCCATGATGCCCGAGCCGAAGTTGAAACAGATCGAATTGATGAATGACACGGCGTTGCGGTCCCGGTCGACCACCGACAGGTAAATCGTCTCCGGGTGCATCGGCGCGGTGTCGGGAACATCGGTCAATCTGGCGTCCATGCGAATGCGGTCACGGAGCCCGCCGATGTGTGCTGTCGACAGGAGATATTCGACCGGCACGTCCACGTGACGCGGATCGCTGACTGTCTGCTCCGAAATGTGGTACGCCAGGCGTGTCGCTTCGCATTCCAGATGCATTCTCTCGACGGAATGCGGAGAATAGTCGGACAAGTCGAATTTCTCGAGAATCCCGAGCATCAGCAGAACGACGATGCCCTGGCCGTTAGGAGGGCACTGGTGGACTTCGAAACCGCGATAGGTCGACCTGATCGGGTCCACGTATTCGCAGGACTGGGACTCGAAATCCTCAAGCGAATGCAGGCCTCCCAGCGACCGGAGGCGATCGACAAGGTCACTTGCGACCGGGCCGCGGTAGAACCCGTCGCGTCCTTCCCGGGCGATCCGCTGGAGGGTTGCCGCCAGTTCCGGCTGGCGGAGGATCTCGCCCGCAACCGGCGGCCGGCCATCAGGAAGGAAGATCCTTGCCGCGGAAGGATCGTTCCTGAGTTTCCCGATATTCGACGGCCAGCTCCGGGCGCTTCGCGGATGGACGACGTAACCCTCTTCGGCGCAGATTATCGCCTGCTCAAGGACATCGGAAAGCGTCATGGTCCCGTGATCGTCGAGCAGCCGCGCCCAGGCGTCGACCGCCCCGGGGATCGTGACCGCGTGCGGGCCGCTCAGGTCGATCCGGTCAATTCCCGCGCTCTGGAAGAAATCGAGATGTGCCGCGGCCGGGGAATGCCCGGAGCCGTTCAGGGCGATCACTTCGTCGCTGCCGCCCATCGCGAGCAGCGCAAAGCAATCTCCGCCAATTCCGGTTGAGTGCGGTTCGACTACTGCCTGGACCGCGGATGCGGCGATAGCCGCATCAACTGCATTGCCGCCCCGGCGAAGGACTTCGACGCCGGCAAGCGTTGATGCGGGTTGCGACGTGGCGACCATGCCATTCGCGCCATGGACGGTGGACCTCCCGGGAAGCTGAAAGTCTCGCACGGTCACTCCGAACTCGTCTCTTGTTGATAGCCGTAATCCCGTTCGGCGCCCTCGGGGGTCACGAAGCCGAGTCGCAGATCCCGCTCAATCAATTCCGAGGAGCGCTTTTTCGGGTCGCCGAATCCTCCGCCTCCGCATGGCCGCATGATCACTCTGTCGCCCCGTTTCAACGGAACCCTTCCGACCTTGGTCGGATAGGTGATCTTCTCTCCGTCCCGGATCGTGTAGAAGACGCTGGCCCCGCCGGGGCCGCCGCCGGCAAAGCCGGGCGGCTCGGCACCGGCAAATCGGCTGCCGAACATGGTGAACTCGCAGTCGGCGAGCACCTCGACTTCGGTTTCGAGGCCGAGGCCGCCGCGGAACGTTCCCGGTCCGCCGGAATCGGTCGCCAGTTCCCGGCGAATGAAACGGACCGGGTAGATTTCCTCTTCGACTTCCATGTTGGGGATCAGCATGTTGCTGGCCGACAGGTTGCAGGCGCTGAGCCCGTCCTTGTCGGGTCTGGCGCCGCCGCCATTGGCGAGGCCGTCGAGATAGGCCTGGATGAAGGGCTTTCCGGTCTCGGGATGGGTCCCGGCGATATAGACGGCGACCCACATCATCGACCAGGTGGCAAGCGCCTGTTCGGGCCAGGCCCTGGAGAGCGCTCCCATGACCAGGTCGTAGACTCTCCCGCCCCCTTCCGTTGTCGATGCTCCGACCGGAGCGGGATAGGTCGGATTCAGAAGCGTCCCCTTGGGCACCGTGATCGAAATGGGGCGGAAGAAACCCTCGTTGCGGGGTATTTTCGGGTCGAAGAACAGGAAGAAGGCGGAATAGCTCGACGCCAGCGTGTTCCAGTACGACGCGTTGATGAAGCCCTTTGCCTGCGGATCCGTCCCGGTGAAGTCGAGCGCGGCATCCGAGCCCCGGATCGTGAGCGTGACCTGCATCTTGAACAGCTTGTCGTCGATCCCGTCACCGTCGAGATAGTCGACATAGGTGTACGATCCGTCCGGGATCAGCTTTATTTCCTCGCGCAGAAGGCGCTCGGATCGGTCGATGACCTCTCCGAGGATCCGCCGGAATGTCTCGACCCCGTGTTCGGCGATGATGGGGGACACGTTTCTTTGGGCGACCTTTACGCCGGCCAGCATTGCGCCGAGATCACCCTTTTGCTGTTCCGGCAACCGGACATTGCGCTGGAACAGCCGGATGAAGTCCTCGTAGTAGCGACCGTCCTCGCCGACCTTGATCTGCGGGAAGACGATGCCTTCCTGGAAGACTTCTGTCGCGCCAACCACATAGGTTCCCGGCGCGCCTCCGCCCAGGTCGATCTGGTGCGCGGTCGCTCCGCCGAAACACACCAGTTCGCCCTCTACGAATATCGGAATGAAGAGGCTGATATCCAATGTATGCGTGCCCCCGGCATAGGCGTCGTTGGACATGTAGATGTCGCCGGGCTTCATGCTGTCGAGGCCGCGATAATTGATGATCGAACGCAGCGCGGCCTGCATGCCGCCCTGGTGATGCGGGATGTACTGGCCCATGGCGAGGAGGCCGCCCTCCCGGTTCAGGATGGCGACGGAGAAATCGCGGCATTCAACGTAGATGGAGGAATGCGCGGTGCGCAGCATCGTCGCTCCCATTTCCTCGACGATGGCTTCGAGTCGTGCGCGAACGACTTCCAGCGCGATGGGATCAAGCCGGCCGTCCAGTCCCTTCGTCGGTTTCTTCCGTCTTGGTGCGGACTTGGCACTCACGGACGCACCCCCCTCCTTGCTGCGATGAAGTTTCCGTACGGGTCCACGCGCAGCCGCTGGTCGGGACGCAGCACGATGGTCGTCGTCTCCAGCTCGACGATCGCCGGGCCCTTGAGCTGGTTGCCGGGTCTCAGCAAATGACCGTCGAACACGCGGGTTTCCACGAATTCGCCGCGTTCCGTGAAATATACCGGCCGCTCGCCCTTGCGAGCCCTCCTGGCGATGGATTTCGCCGAGGTGTCGGACGGGTCCAGGACGGGTTTCTTCGTCGCGAGACTGGCGACAGCGCGCAGGTTGATGACCTGGATATTCTCCTCTTCTTCGAGGTAGCCATACGTGCGGTTGTATTCCTCGTTGAACATCTCGACGACCTTTTCCGGCGTCAGGCTTCGCGCTCGGCCGGGCAGTGGCACACGTATGTCATGCCCCTGGCCGCGATAGCGCATATCCGCTGAATACTCGAACCGGAGCCTTGCCCTGCCGGTGAGGCTGACGCTGAAAGCGGCATTTGCCGTCTGCTCCATGCTCTTCATCGCATCGCGGAGTTCGGCTGCACTCATCGCGGCCAGCGGCTTGTAGATGGTGGTCACGAAGTCGCGCCGGAGATCGGTGCAGAGCAGGCCAAAGGCGGAGAACGCCGCCGCCGTAGGCGGCACAATGACCCGGTCGATCCCGAGTTCCTCAATGAGAGCCGTCGTGTGGCAGGCGCCCGCGCCGCCGAAGGACAGCAGGGCGAAGTCGCGCGGATCGTTGCCCTTCTCGACGGAGACCACGCGAATTCCGTTCAGCATGTTGGCGTTGATGATCCGGAATATTCCGTCGGCAGCTTCGGTTCGGGAAATGTCGAGGCGGCTCGCGAGGTGATGGACCGCGGATTCCGCACGTTGCCTGTCCAGATCGATCTGCCCGCCGAGATAGTAGTCAGGATCAATGTATCCGAGCACTACGTTGGCATCTGTGACGGTGGCCTCGGTTCCGCCCTTGCCGTAACAGGCGGGGCCGGGATCCGCCCCGGCGGACTCGGGTCCGACATGTACCATTCCGCCCTTGTCGATCCAGGCGATCGATCCGCCGCCGGAGCCGATCGTGTGGATATCGATGAACGGGATCAGCACGTCCCAGCCTTCGAACTTGCAATGGGTCGAAGTTGCGTTGATCGGAGTGGACAGGGCCGGCGTTGCGTTGCGGATCAGGCTGATGTCGCAACTGGTGCCACCCATGTCGAAGGAAATGACATTCGGATAGCCGGCAATCTTTCCCAGGAAGGCGCTTCCGATCACGCCGCCTGCCGGACCGGAGAGAAGCAGGTTCACAGGCCGTTCCGCGGCTTCCTGCGCATCGGTTACACCTCCGTAGGAATGCATGACCTGCAATCTCGTGGATGCACCGGCCTGCTCCAGCGCCTTGTCGAGCTTTCTCAGATAGCGCTCGACCGGCGGCTGCAGGTAGGCGTTCAGATGGGTCGTCGAGGCTCGCTCGAAATCCCGGATTTCAGGGCAGATCTCGAACGATGTGCACACCGAGACTTCCGGAAGATGCTTCGCGACCAGATCGCGCGTGCGGAGTTCATGCGCCGGGTTCTTGAACGAGAACAGGTAGCAGATTCCGACAGCCTCAATCCCGCGTTCCCGGATATGCTCAATTGCGCGCAGGACATCGTCCTCATCGAGCGGCGTAATTATCCGGCCATGATGATCGACCCGTTCATCGACCTCCAGCACATTGTCTCGGGTGACCAGAGGAGCAGGTTCGCCGGAACGCGTATCGTACATGTCCTCGCGGTACATCCGCCGCATGACGAGCGTATCCCGCGTGCCCTTCGTGGTTATGAACGCCATGTGCGCGCCCTTGCGTTCGAGAAACGCGTTGGCAGCCACGGTTGAACCATGAACAAGCCGGCCGAGGTTCCTGACCAGCGGCGCCTCGATTCCCAGCGACGCCCGGGCCTTGTCGAGAACCGCGAGCACGCCGGTCTCGATCTCGGTCCTCTCGGACGGAACCTTCTCGACCGTCAGTTGCCCCTTGCTGTCAACGGACAGCAGGTCCGTAAAGGTGCCGCCGACATCGATCCCGACTACGTATTGCGAAAGCTTCGCCATTTTTCCCCGTTGGATACCCCCTCCTTGAATCGGCTTCGATCTTAGATACCGTGCACTGGCATTGTCAATTTGGAGTGGGAGGATTTGGTGCCAATCCAGCATTGGTCCCAATTCCCTGGATTGGCAGTTTTCCGTATGCGTACTAGACGTAATTGCAGGAAATCATACGATTGAGCAACCGTGCCAAGACCAATCGAACATTGACACACTCAAAGGTCCGTACAATAATCATCGGCGGAAACGGCAACCTGCCGACCCATTGATAGTCGTTGACATTCAGTCCGCGCGTCTGGAGCCCGGCAACTGATGACGCCCGTGGCGATCAATGGAAACACCGGCCAGAGACGCGTCACAAGGAGATGACCCATGAAAGTACTTGGCAAACTTGCGATAGGTATCCTCGCTCTAACCTTCGGAAATTTCTCTGCCGTCGTAGGTGGCGCCATTCCGGCCGCCGCTGCGGACAGTATCAAGATCGGCGTGATGGGGCCGCATTCGGGTCCTGCAGCCCGGGTTGGCCAGGACGTGCAGGAAGGCGTGCAATTTGCCCTTGAGGAAGCGAGGGCTGCCGGTGATTTGCCGGTCATGGTCGATGGCGAGGCGCGCGACATCGAAATCGTGTGGGTCGACAGCGAGTCAAGCCCGGAAAAGGGAGTGCGCGCAATTCGCCGGGCGATCACCGAGGACCAGGTGGACCTGCTGATGTTCGGCTGGCATTCGTCGGTTGGCCTTGCCGTCATCGACGTCAGCGCCGAGTACGGCACCATCCACTTCGGGTCCCTGCCTGCGACCGACGGGATTTCCACGAAGATCATCGACGAGGGTTACACCCACTATTTCAAGGGTTGGCCGGTGATTGGTGCTATGGCCGAGCAGTATGTCGTTGCGCTCAACGACTGGAAGGAGCAAGGCCTTTGGGATCCCGAAGTGAAGAAGGCGGCGATCCTGATCGAGGACAGCGATTGGGGCCGCGGCTGGGGCAATTCCATTACGGCGAGGCTGACGGAATCTGGATGGGAAGTCGTCAGCGAGGATGTAACCAAGATGGATGAGACCGGATTCGGTTCGCTCATGACCAAGTACAGGGCGCTCGGCGCGACGCTGGTCGGGTTCACGTACAACAACCCGGCTTCAGTCTATGCGGCCGTAAAGGCGCATGCGGATGCGGGCCTGGAGGGCATGCTGTTCGCCGAAGGACTGGGCTGGTTCACGGAGTGGTATCAGGGCACCGGCGACGCCGCCAACTACGCGGTGTCCATGGACAGCCCGCGGGCATTGACCGAAACGCAGACGGACTGGCTCGCCCGGTTCAATTCGAGCTACGGCCATGACGCAGCGCCGGCAATCGGCGGTCACGCGTATGATTATGCTCGGATGCTGATCCTCGGACTGGCGCAAGCCGGAACGCTCGATCGCGAGAAGGTCAGCGATGTGCTGCTCAATCTCGAACACACCGGTATCTGGCACCACTACGCGTTTGCGAAGACTGCCGGGGACGGTGCGATGGCGCCCTACGAAGTGAAGACCGGACCGTTCATGAAGGGCTTCTCGTTTCCGATGGTCCAATACTATAATGGCGAAAGCAAGGTTATCTGGCCGCCCGAGTATGCACAAGGCGAGTTCCAGGCGCCACCGACGCAATAGCCGCCTCGAGTTCATTTGTGGTCGCCGCACGGATCGAAACCGTTGACGAATGCCATTCTCAAGATTGATGACATTCAAAAGTCTTTCGGTGGCCTCCGTGCGGTGGACCATGTGAGTTTTACGGCCGGCAGCGGGGAACTGCTCGGGCTGATCGGGCCGAACGGAGCCGGCAAGACCACGATTTTCAACATGATCAGCGGCATCTATCGAACCGATGGAGGCCGCATTCTGTTCGACGGCGACGACATCACCAATCGGCACCCGACGCGGATCGCGAAGCTCGGTGTCGCGCGGACGTTCCAGGTTCCGCGGACGTTCAACAACATGACGATCGAAGAGAACCTGCTTGTCTCCTCCCTGCATCTCCGGCTGACCTCTGACGAGACCAGGAAACGTGTCGCTTCGAGCCTGCGGGAGATCGGCCTGTTCGAATTGCGCCATCGCAGCGCCTCCGAGCTTTCCGGCGGGGAGCGCCAATTGCTGCAATTCACCGGGGCAGTTCTCACGCAGCCGAAGCTGCTGATCCTGGATGAGCCATTTGCCGGGGCAAGCCCGGGAATCGTGGATGTCATGATCGAGAAGGCGCACTCCCTGGCGGCTTCCGGCATGACCTGCCTCGTAATCTCGCACGATATCCTGTCATTGCCGAGACTCTGCGAGCGCGTGATCGTCCTGGCGGAAGGATCCGTGCTGACGCAGGGCAAACTCGCCGAGGTGCGCGAGGACTCCAAGGTTATCGAGGCATATCTGGGAACATGAGAACCGACCAGCCAAGTCTCGAGATCGAGAATCTGCGCTCCGGCTATGAACCGGATGTCCCGGTCGTCAAGGACGTGAATCTGCGTGTGGAGGCGGGCTCTGTTGTCGGGATGGTTGGCGCAAACGGGGCCGGGAAGTCCTCGTTCCTGAAGACGATCGTGGGGTATCTCAAGCCGCAGGGAGGCAAGGTCCTGTTCGAGGGCAGGGATATCACGGGATTCCGGCCGGATGTGAGTTGCAGCCTCGGGATCGGTTACTTGATGGAGGGGCACTCGGTGTTTTCGGGCCTGACGGTCGAAGAAAATCTCCTGCTCGGAATGTGGCCGTGGCGCAATGATCGCACACGGGTTCGGACGGCCCTCGAGCGCGCATTTGATCGCGCGCCCTTTCTGAAGGAACGCCGGCAGTCCGCGGCCGGGCTTCTCTCGGGAGGGCAGCAGAGAATTCTCGAGCTGGAACGACTGTACATGTCGGGACCTTCACTGATCCTGCTCGACGAGCCCTCGCTGGGTCTGGCGCCCAGGCTCGCCGCGGAGACCTTCGAACGCGTCGGGGAATTCAGCCGGGAAGGGATCGCGGTGGTTCTCATCGACCAGAATGTGCGCAGGGTCTTCGAGATCGCCGACTACGCCTACGTTCTTCAATTGGGCGAAGTCACGATTGAGGGCACCGGACCGACGCTTTCGGAAGATGTCGAAAGCATCGTCAAGGACTTCATCTGAAATGCATTTCGAGATCCTTGCGCATCCGGTCATTGTCGGCCAGTTCTTCGTGGACGGTCTCGGGCGCGGCCTCATGTACGGTCTCATGGGCATGGGGCTCGCGCTCATATTCGGCATCATGGGTTTGATCAATTTCGCCCACGGTTCCTTCTTCATGATCGGAACCTACCTGATGTATTTCGTCGCCGTGCAACTCGGGCTGCCCTTTCCGGTCGGAATCATTCTTGCCGCGATCGGTCTGTTCCTCTTCGGCGCCCTGATCGAGCGCAGTCTGATCACGCCGCTGCGGGCGCGGCTCGGAGCAAATTGGCTGGTCGACGGGTATGTCATGACCATTGGCTTGCTGATCGTGCTCGAGAATCTCGCGCTGATCGTGATGGGCCCGCGCGAGCACGGCGTCGCCAAGCTGATTGAAGGCCGCACGGCGATCTCCGGCGTCATTGTCACCTATGAACGCATCCTGATCTTCGCGGTGGCCATTCTCGTGGTCTTCGGACTGGCGGCCTTTATGCGCTACACCAATACGGGGCGTGCCATTCGTGCCACTTCCGAGCACCCCGAGGCGGCAATGGCGATGGGAATCGACATCCGGAGAATCTATACGATCACCTTCGCGCTCGGCGCGGCGCTGATCGGCGGCGTAGGTGGCCTCCTTCTCTCGACCTATCCGGCGTTTCCGTCAATCGGCGGCGACATTCTTCTCAAGTCGTTCGTCGTGGTCATCGTTGGAGGATTGGGCAACGTGTGGGCTGCTATGGTTGCCGGCATCCTCCTCGGCCTTGTCGAGGCCTATGCCCAGGGCGTAGCTTCGGCGGGCTGGCAAAACTCGATCATCGCCGCGATCGTCGTTGCCGTGCTGGTGTTCCGCCCGGCTGGGCTGTTCAGCAAGCCCGTTTCGAGGCCATAGGGCGCGGCCCTCGATGAAGCTTTCATCTGCATGGACGTATCTCGGGGCCGGTGGCGTCCTGCTCGCATTGTTGGTCGTGCCGGCAACCGCTGACAACGATTACATCACCGCCGTGTTCATCTCGATCCTGCTGTTCTTCATCCTCGCGGCGCTGTTCGATTTCATGCTGGGATTTCTCAACATCTTCAATTTCGGCATCGGCGGTTTCATGGCCCTGGGCGCCTACACGTCCGGGCTGCTCGTGCACCATTTCGGGGTCTCGCCCTGGGCCGGGCTGCTGGCGGGCGGAGTCTCGACACTCGTGCTGGGTGTGTTTGCCGGCGTCATTACGTTGCGCCTGCGAGGGATCTATGTCGGATTGACGACGCTGTTCCTGGCTGAATTCGTCCTGTTCGCCCTGTCGAACCTGCGCGAATACACCCGCGGTGCGGCCGGATTGCAGGTTCCCACATTCCCCGATCTGTTCGGGATCAGCTTTGACCGTAGCGAGCCGCTGGCGCTCTATTTTGTCCTTGTGGCCATTTGCGTCGTCATCTACGCCTGTTTGCACCTGCTGGTTCGCTCCCGTATCGGCCTGGTCTTCAAGGCAATCCGTGACGATCAGCTTCGCGCCAGCGTACTCGGCTTCGACGTGGTGCGGTACAAGCTCCTGAACTTTGCCATCGCGTCATTCTTCATCGGAATCGTTGGCGCCTTCTACGGGACCTACATCGGAATCCTGGTTCCGACGACGCAGGAATTCGGTATCGCGCGGTCGACCGAGATTCTGACCATTGCGTACGTTGGCGGCCGCGGCACACTCTGGGGATCGCTTCTCGGCGCGTTTACCCTGATCGGCATGCAGGAGGGGTTCAGGGTCGTCGACGAGTGGCGCCTCGTTTTGTACGGAGCGTTCCTGATCTTCGTGCTGATGGTTTTTCCGCAAGGTCTGGCAGGAGGCGTCAAGCAACTCGCCACCTGGTTGCAGAACCGAATATCCAGGTCTGCCGGCGTGGCCTGACTGCTCGGTACCCGCAGGCCGCGCGTGGAACCCTACGCTGCCGCCGCGAGGCCCTGCCGGCCAACCCACGCGGCGGTCTCGTCGAGCGCGCGTCCGAATTTGTCGAGCACCAGGTCGATCTGTTCCTCGGCAATGATCAGCGGCGGCGCGAGGCAGATGGAGTCCCCGATCGTTCTTACGATCAGCCCATTCCGGATTGCCTGCTGGCCGAAATAGGCACCGACACCGTCCGACGGATCGAAGGCTGCACGGGATGACTTGTTCCGGACGAGCTCCACGGCCGCCATCATGCCGACACCGCGCACCTCGCCGACAAGGGGATGGTCGCGAAATGCCCTCAGCCCCGATTGCAGCTGCGGGCCAATTCTTCGCCGCACGTGGCCGACGATGTCGCGTTCCTCGTAAATCTTGATTGCCTCGAGCGCAACCGCGGCGCAGACCGGATGCGCTGTGTACGTGTAGCCGTGTCCGAAGATTCCCAGCTTGTTGCTCTGCTGGACCAGTCCCTGATAGATCTCATCCGAAATCAGGACGGCGCCGAGCGGCAAGTACGCCGAGGTCAGGGCCTTTGCCATCGTCATGATGTCCGGCCGTATGTTTCTGGTCTGCGCGCCCCAGAAATTGCCTGTGCGACCAAATCCGTTGATCACCTCGTCGCACACGAACAGCACATCATACCGTTCAAGCACAGCCTGGATCTTGGCGTAGTAGGTCGCGGGCGGCACCAGCACGCCGCCGGCGCCGAGAATGGGTTCCGCAAAGAACGCCGCAACCGTCTCGGGACCCTCGTCCAGGATCATCTTCTCGAGGCTCTCTGCCAGCCGGGTGGCAAAGGCCTCGTCGGTTTCTCCCGGCTGGGCAAATCGATACGCATGCGGGCAGTCGGTGTGGAGGAAGTTGGCGATCGGGAGATCGAATTCCTGGTGATTGGCTGGCAGGCCGCACAGGCTGGCCGCGGCGATGGTGACGCCATGATATGCCTTGATGCGGCTGATGATCTTCTTCTTTTCCGGGCGCCCTCGGGCGTTGTTGTAATACCAGATGAGCTTTACGGCCGTGTCGTTGGCTTCCGATCCCGAACTCGTGAAGAAGGCCTTGGACATGCGAACGGGTGCGAGGGAGACCAGTTTTTCTGCCAGGTCCACGCCGGATTCGTGTCCCCGGCCGAAGAACGAGTAGAAGAAGGGCAGCCTCGACATTGCTTCGCTGGCGACATCGACCAGGCGCTTCTCGCTGAAACCGAGCGCCGTGCACCACAATCCCGAGAGACCCTCGATGTACCGGTTCCCCTCGTCATCATGGACGAAGATCCCGTCGCCGCGGGAGACCACCATCGGGCCCGTTTCCTCATGGGTCTTGAGGTTAGTGTACGGGTGTAGAAAATACGCGATGTCGCGTGCTTGCACTGAGTTCAGTCGATCGCTCATTCCAGTCTCCCGTTCGTGCCAAGCGAAAGCGACAGCATGGTTCCGCGCCATGAAGCTGTAGCGATCGTCCAGCGTTGCCCTGAATATTTCCGTCTCGCACTGCCCCGAATTGTTACTGTTCTCCCGCAATTCGGTCAACATGATTGCCGACAAGGCTGAACGTTACCGGACCGGTGATGCTCGTTGCCACCGGGTACTCCCCAAGCCGCGGCAGCTTCGGGGCGCCGCAACCCGAGACCGCTTCGAATCTGGGCGGCCTCCTGTCGGTCGGTCCGACTGGCGAGAGCCTTCGGCAAGGGCGACCCCATGGTTGCGCGGACCCGTCCTGCGACAGGGGACGGTTTCTCAAGCCTTCTGCAGGCTTCCTTTCCTTCCGAACCGTCATCGCTGCGACGAGCCTTGCGCGCCCGGTCGCGTCGATCGATCCCGCATTCTCTGCTTCGCCCGAACCGCATCACGGAAGCGATGTCTGAGTTGTCAACTCGATGCCGTGAGCCAGGACTCTGCGACGAGGCCCGGCACTCTCCCGAATTCGGAGAGGTTGTGGGTGACCAGTGGTGCGTCGCAGGCCAAGGCGTGGGCGGCGATCCAGAGGTCATTCGGGCCAATCGGCTGACCGGTGGAATGCAGATGCGCCCGGAGCCAGCCGTACTCCAGTGCTACGTCCCGGTCGATGCCGACTACCCGGACGGCGCCGGTGAATTCGCTCAGCGCGGCCATGCTTTGGGTCGCGCGTGACGAGAGTCGCGCTCCCCATTCCAGTTCACCGAGCACGATGACGGAGATGGCACAATCATGGAGCGGCAGCCTTGGCTCGAAGCCCTTGACGCCTTTCATCGCATAGATGCAGGTATTCGTGTCCAGCATCACCCTCAATCGAAGGGCTCCCGCTCCTCAAGGGCCAGTTCTCCCTTGCGCATCTCGGGTGTTGCCGCTTCGAAGTCGTCAGGCAATCGGGTCGCATTCTGGAAGTAATCCTCCCAGTCCTCGAACATGGGGCTCAAGACCACGTTTGGCCCTTCGCGCCAAATGGCCACACGGTCCGTGTCAAAACGGAACTCCTTAGGCAGACGAACGGCCTGCGACCGTCCGTTCATGAATATGCGTGCGACCTTCCTGGGCCCGGCTGGCGATCGAGAATTTGCGGTCATCTTCCTTACCGGGTGTGGCATAGTCTTGCTCCGCTAGCCAGTCTGATCCGGGTAGCGTAGCAGGCTTGGTATATACTTTCAATATAGATCAAGTGCTAGCCACCAATGACCTCGCGCGGGCTGCCGCCGGTGGGGCCGAGAGGGGAAGGCCTCCCAGCAGGCGACGACGGCCGGGTACAGACCCTAGAACCTCGCATCGGCCGTAGACCACCCGCTGCAGCACCGGCGCCAAATGTTCTTAACGGCCGATGGACTCGGCCCGCGCCTCGTTCAGGTCCTTCAACACCTCGGACTCAACAAACAGCGTTTCCAGAAAGGCCGCCTGCTCCGGAGTCAGCGCTCCGTAGTCAATGTCTTCAAGGGCAGGCACGGCAAGCTTGGTAGCACCGAGCCGGCAAGGCAGATGCCTCGAACCCTCGAACATGCTCATGCCGCCATCACCAGGTCATAGCTTGTGTTCTTGCTGCCGCCTGGATTGCGGCGAAGGATGCTGCGCTCGATCAGTTCATTAATGTCGCGTTGCGCCGTAGGAATCGAACACTTGCCGATCGCGGCCCATTTCCTTGCCGTCAGCTTGCCTTCGAATCCATCGAGAAACCTGTTGAGCACCGTCTTCTGCCGCTTGTTGAAGGGCTCGCGGGCGTAGCGTTGCCAGAAGTCGGCCTTGTGCAGAACATTGACGCAAGCCGCCTCGGCGCCGTCGATCGCGTGCGAAAAGCAGTCGAGGAACAAGACCAGCCAGTCGGTGACGTCGAGCGCGCCCTTCTGCGACCGTTCGAGCGTGCCGTAATAGTCGGACCGTTCGTTCCGGATCTGACTCGACATGCTGTAGAAGCGCTGTCCTGATTCCTCCGACTGTGCCAGCGCCTGATTGGCGATCGCACGCGCGATGCGGCCGTTACCGTCCTCGAACGGATGGATCGTCACGAACCAGAGATGCGCGAGGCCAGCGCGCAACAGGCCTTCGGGTTCGCCCCGGCGATTGAACCAATCCAGGAACGCCTGCATCTCGGCGTAGAGTTGCTGGGCCGGCGGCGCCTGATAATGCACCCGCTGACGGCCGACCGGCCCCGACACTACCTGCATCGGCCCTTCCGCGTCGTCGCGCCATGCACCCGTCTTGACCCTGCGGATTCCTGAATAGCCGGTCGGGAACAGCGCCGCCTGCCAGCCGAACAACCGTTCGGGCGTCAGCATTGCCTCATAGTTCTCAGTAGCGTCGAGCATAATTTCGACGACGCCTTCAGTCCGCCGGTCGGCCGGCGCGACGGCGGCGGCAGGCACGCCGAGGTGGCGCGCGATCGAGGATTGCACGCTGTCACGGTCGAGAACCTCGCCCTCGATCTCCGAGCTCTTGATGACCTCTTCCGTGAGCGCTTCGACCTGCGCCTCGAGCTTCAAGTCGAAGCCGAGTCTTGCCATGCTTCCCAGGAGTCGGCCTTGCTTCAGGCGCGCGGCCGCGAGCGGCTCAAGGAGCCGCCCATCGTCCCAATTCAGGTGGGGCCATTCCGGTTGCTCCCAGATGTACACGGTTCTCCTCTCTAGATGAGGAGAATATGACGTCGTTCTCGTCATTTGGCAACCGCGGTGTCGCGGGATGTGTGCAGCGCGTCCACGGTGGTTACAGCGCCGAGGGGTCCGAGACTGGATTGGCCCGCGCCCAGCGGTTGGCGGCGACCTGCACTTCGTCGCGGTCCGCCTGCACCGTCACCCGGTTGATCGTGTCTCGCAAAGGCGGGATGAAGCCGCTGACCCGATCCCGCCGCGTGTCGAGGGCGGCAAGATGCTCCTGCGGCATGGTCTTCGCGTAGCGCGGGGTCGCACCGCCGCCGACCCTGCCCGCAAGGCGCGCCAGCACGCAGATGGCCAGCACCGTCGCCAGCTTGTGCCGCCGCCCCTGGGTAGGGCGGCCGGAAGGCGGATGACCGTAAGTCGCCTTCCAGTCATCGCTCAGGCGGCAGAGCGTCCCGCCGACAGAATAGATTCCCAGATTCGGGAAAGTGCCCGGTACCGCAAGCAACAGCAGTTCGTATCAGACATCCGGACACTTGGCGTTGAGACAAGTTGCCAGAGCGCAACGCAAGGGGTTGAATTTCCCAGTATTTGTGGGAGAGAAGAGCGCTTTCTGCGAACCGCTCTCCCTTTCAGAGCTGCTGGAATTCAATGACTGGCAAAACGCGGCGACGTCTTGCCCTGCGGTTCCGAATGACCTGCTGGAACGCGAACTCTTCTATTGCGCACACCGTTGCAGCCGTGCCCGCACGTCAAGATTATTGTCGGAAGTCCTGAAGTCTGCGTATTGCTCGCCGCGAGGTGCAACCGCTCAACCTGCTTCGAAGCTTCCAACCGATGAACCCGTCGCGGACGGCACTGTCGCGCGTGCCCGCCATCCCGCCGAGCTAACCCAAAGCGTCCCCAGGACCGCGACATACCGTAGTCTGCGTCCCACAAAACGCAGGAAGCCGAGTTCGTGGCGCTCGGCAATCAGACGGTTCCGGCGAAGGCGTTCGTCCGGCCGTGCGAGCCGTATCACAACCTCCGCCACCGAGGAGTTCAGGGGCGAACAAGGCATGCCCTTCAATAGGCAGGCCAGGAACGAGATGCTCAGACTCCACGAGTCCGAATCAACCTCGCCCAGGAATGAGATCCTCCCGACCGATCTTCCGGATGGCCCGTCGCCTGGATGACGCGCTCTCCCAAGTGCAGCTTCCGCTCGCACCCGGCGACTCCTTCCCGACATGAGCGCCAACACATGAACTGGGTACATGCGCATTCCGTTGCCCGCACGGTTTCTGACCGTCCGGACAGGGCCTATGGACCGACCGGCCGTCGCCAGACACCTGCAAAGTCAATGCACACCGCGTTCCAGGGCTTCGTCCCACGGGTTCGCTGGGTAGCTGCGCCGCCAACCCCGCTGATGGCCCGGGTGGTCCGATGTCATCGTCATGTACGGATAGGCCTTGTCCGCATGGCCATCGATGACCGATGCAATCACCCAGTCATGCAGCCGTGCCTCCATGTCCCGGCGACGCGCCGCAACTTCCGGTGCGTCCCAAAGGTTTGCTTGCTCTGCCGGGTCATTCAGCACGTCATGCAGGCAACACAATCCGTTCCGATAGCGTGACAACTTCCAGCGGCCGTCCGCGATCATCGCGCCTTTCTCCGTTGCGCCCATCACATGGTCCCGCCGGGCATCACTCAGCCCGATACCGGGCAAGGCCACGCTGTCCTGGAGGGCTGGCAGGAGTCCGGCTGCCCTGGTGAAGGTTGCGAACACATCGCTCAGCGAGACCAGCACGTCCGAACGCGAGGGCTGAACCCCCGGCCCGGCCACGATCATCGGCACCCGAACCGAGCTCTCGAAGAACAGGGTCTTGCCGAGAAACCCGAAATCTCCCAGGAAGTCGCCGTGGTCGGAAGCGAAAACGATCAGTGTGTTCGATCCGTCATTGCGCCGCGCGAGCGCAGCAAGAATGACACCGACCTGATCGTCAATAATCCGGATCAACCCCTGGTAGTGCTTGCGTATTCGCCGCTTGAGCTCGGGCGTGAAATCGGAAATATCCACGCCGGCCGAGCCCTTCCTGTGCCCTTCGACCATTTCGGGCCGGAAGTGTGCGCTGTCAGGTGTTTCCGCAAATGCTTCAGGCATGCCTTCGCTCACGCGCGTGAGCACGTCCGGGGGCGGGTTGTACGGGTCATGCGGGCCGGGAAAGGCGCACCAGAGAAAGAACGGCCCGTCGCCGTGGTAGCTATCAAGAAACGCCACGGAGCGATCTCCGACCCAGCGGTCCACCTGGTGTTCCAGCGGAACGAGGGACACCGCGGCCATGCGTCCCTCGACATAATCGGGTTCTTCCACGCCGGCATATTTTCGAAGCCCGACGGAGGTCAGATAGTCATGGTAGTCATCGCGAATGTGGACGTGGCGCTTGTCTTCAGCGATTGCCCGGTGATCGAAGCCTTCGGAGATGTCCCAGGGGACGAAGTGCATCTTGCCAATCGCTTCGGTGTGATACCCCGCGCCCGACAACAGGCTCGCAAAGCTCGGAACACCGCAGGCCCCGTGATCGGGGCGCAACCAGTAATTGTTGTTCAGAACGCCCGTGGACAACGCGTTGTGCCCGGTCAGCATGGAGGCTCTCGCCGGGATGCAAAGGGGCGAAGGAGACAGGCAGCGTTCATAGACAAGCCCGCGCGCCGCCAGCGCGTCAATGTTGGGCGTGCGCGCCCAGGCCTGCCCGTACACGCCGACAAAGTCCCAGCGCAGTTGATCCGGCATGATGAAGAGAATGTTGGGGAGTCCTGGCACAGGTATCATTCCTGGAGTTCGAAATACTCGCGCAGGATGCCCAGCGATCTTTCATAGTCCTGAAAGTCATTGTAGACCTGCGCCGAAATCCGCACGCCAAGCCCGTCATTCCAGGGCACGATCTGTACCTCTGCATTGTGGCGCCGCGCGATTTCCCATTTGTGCCGTTCCGGGTCGCCTGAACGACCCGGGAGGCATATCGTGGCCATGGAGCAGCCCATTTCCTTCGGGCACGATAATTCGCTCTTCAGTTCTTCCGCGATCATTTCTCCCGCTTCGCGTGCGAGGTTTCGGTTTCGTTCCATGAGCGCCGGACCGCCAAATCCCCGCCAGGCTTCGATCGCGGCCGGCAGGCTCAACCAGGGGCTGACGTCCCGCGTTCCGATCCAGTCGAATTCCGCTTGCCAACCCTTTCCCCAACCATGGGAGATCGTGTTCGGGTGCAGGTCCGGCTGCGCGGACGGGGCGGCCCACAATACGCCGCACCCCTTGGGCGCGAACAGCCACTTATGCGCGTTTCCGGTGTAGTAGTCCACACCAAGCGCCGGTACGTCCAGCGGCAGGTGCCCAGGGGCGTGTGCCCCGTCGATCAGGATCCGTGCACCGTTTTCGCGGCAGAGGCGTATGAGTTCGGCGACCGGCAATACCATCGCCGAAGGAGATGTGATGTGATCGAGAACAACGAACCGTGTCCGGGGCGACAGGTGTTTCGCGGCAGCATCGGTTATCTCCGCAGCGTCCGAAATCGGCAGGATAACGGGCACTTCGACAAGCCGTACTCCGCGCGGCAACAACCAGTGCCGCAGTGCTTTGCGCACTGCACCATAGATTTCCGATAGAAACAACACTTCGTCGCCGGCAGAAAGGTCTTGCGACAGGATGACCGAATTGCAGGCTGCTGTCGCGCATTCAACAAAGGCCCAGCCGGTGGTAGATCCGCCGAGGAAACGGGCCGACTCGTTGCGGGCGGCTTTCAGGAGCCGGTGATAGTCTTCGCGAAACCAGGTCGAGCATCGCACTTCCATCGCGGTCTGGAACTCGCACCGTGCTGCATGAACCTGTCTGGGCACAGCTCCATATGACCCGTGGTTCAGGTGCAGGACCTCCGGATCAAGAAAGAACTCGCCGAGTGTCTGTTCACCCTTCATTGCGCACTTGCGTATGGTTGCAGTTTCGCGCCGGAAACAGTTGAAATCCTATGCGGGTGTGATTTCTGCCGCAAGAGCCGGCAATCAAGAGATCTTCAGCCGAGTCCGGAGCAACCCGGCCAGATCGGGTCCATATCCGCCGAGTCCTCGAAGTTTCCCGTCGGCAAACGTTCGACCCTCTGGAAGATGGAGACCCTCCACCCTCAGCGAAAGCAGGAGGCCAAGAAGGTGTTTACGACGCTGGGATATGGGATCGACAGACACAGTGTCTCCCCGTCGAGGATACGGAATCGCAGGAAGCGAGCATGGCGTTGTCTTTGCTGCTGCTGATGGGTTGCGGGTGAGCCGTCGCGCGTGTGCCGCTTGGATATGGCCGCCGTTTGCGACATCGAAACGGTGCAACGCCGTTGCGTCCCGTCGACCCCGGTAGGCCCGGAGTCACCGCGCGGAAGTCTCCAGTTCGGCACCCATGATCAACGCAACAACCTCGGCGCGCGATACGTCGCTCTTGTGGCGAAAGGCCCTGACCCTGCCCCGGTGCATCACGGCGATCCGATCAGTCACCCGGAAGACTTGCTCAAGGTTGTGGCTGATCAGCAGAACGGCGAGGCCCTTTGCCCGCAAGCCCTCGATAATGGACATTACGCGCTCGGTCTCCTCGACACCCAGCGCCGCCATCGGCTCGTCCATGATGATCATCCGCACCTGAGCATGCACCGCCCTGCCAATGGCGATGGCCTGGCGCTGACCACCGGACATCACGTTGGCCGGGCTGTAGGGCTGATCGAAACCGATTCCAACTTCGTCCCGCAGGATTCTCTGCGCTTCCTGGCGCATCCGCTTCTTGTCGAGAATCCGGATCATGCCTCCGGCGAAGGATTTCAGAATCTCGCGGCCAAGGAAGAAATTCTCACCGAGATCAAAGGTGCCGACCAAGGCGAGATCCTGGTAGATCGCTTCAATCCCCAGGCGTCGGGCATGGTCCGGGTGCGATACTGCCACCTGGCTGCCCTGGACTTCGATCATGCCGGCGTCCGGCGAGTGGACCCCCATGATCGTCTTGACCAGTGTCGACTTGCCTGCGCCATTGTCGCCGACCAGACTCACTACCTCTCCAAGCCGAACCTCCAGATCCGCGCCTCGCAGCGCCTGGACGCCGCCAAAGCTCTTGTTGATGCCGCTCAAGCGAAGGAAGGGCTCGCCCGGCAGGCAATCGGCCGGCGCCCGGGCGACACTAACCGACGCATCAGCCTGCATTTCCGACGAACCTTTCGCGTATAGCCGGCTGCAGGGGCTTAGTCGTCTTGCTGTACGAGGGATTCCGGTGGAGCGGAATTGGTCGGCCGCCGAGCGACGTATCCGACGCGGCCCCGCTACCTGCCGTCCGGCGTGCCTTCGCAGCACGAAGCACGAGGGTACAGCGGATGCGAGATGCCGGCACCCGGGCTCGTCCGGACCGCCTCATGCCGGGAGCTCCGGCCGGCGCAGGTTCTCGGGTGCCGCCGCCGTCATGGCACCGATTGAGGCCGGCCACCGGATTGCGCAGCCTTTCGGCCAGAGATCGAAGGGTACCACGGTGCCCTGATGCGATGTTTCCGCCATGCCTCCATCCTCCACGGCGCCGCTAGCGCACGGCCATTCCCTGCCGGCGAAAGCGCAGGAGTTGAATGGCGACCGCGATGACCAATGCCGAGCCGATCACGATCTGCTGCCAGTAGAAGGGAACATTCATCAGGAGCAAACCGTTCTCGGCAACACCCAGAAAGACCGCTCCAAGAAACGTGCCGAGCAGTGTGGCGTAGCCGCCGAACAGGTAAGTGCCACCCAGGACGACGACGGCGATGGCGTGCAGTTCCATGGTCGCGCCCAGCACCGCCTGGGCAGCATCAAGGCGGGCCGCGAGCATGGCGCCGCCCAGCCCGGCGAGTGTCCCGCAAATGACATAGGCTCCCGTCTCGTATCGGTCGACGCGGATGCCGGCCCGAATGGCCGCGCTGCGGTCGCCTCCGACGGCGAGAATGTATTTTCCGAAACGTGTGCCGTTCATCAAGAATGCGACCAACAGCAGCACGCCTACGGCAATGAGGCCCGCGGCTGGCAGACCGAACACCCTTCCCTGGCCGATCCACAGGAAGCTGTCCGGAAAGCCGCGCACCTGGTTGGACCCCATGACCAGATAGGCCATCCCGCGAACGGCCGTGAGGGCTCCGAGCGTGACGATCAGCGGCGGTACCCGGAAACGGGTCACGGCAAGGCCGTTGATCAAGCCGACCAAGGCGCCGACGCAGAGGGCCGCGGCGATTGCGAAGCCCGTGGGAAAGGGCGTACCAGACTTGAGGATAACGCCTGCGACGCAGGCCGAGAGGGCCACGGTGGACCCCACGGAGAGATCGATCCCCCGAGCAGCGATGACAACGGTCATTCCCGAACCCAGCACCAGAAAAATGGCAATTTGCCGAAACACGTTGAACAGGTTGCGGCTGTCCAGGAATATGGGATTGACCAGGTAGATCAGCAGGGCGAGAAGGACCAGCGGAACCAGGAGGCCCACGGGGGGGATCAATCCCGGGTTCCGCTGCCAGAATCCGAGTTCGCGTCCCCCCGTCGGGATTCCGGGGCGGCCAGCGCTTTCCGAACGATCCACCATCCGTGTATCCGTCATGGCCTGAGTTCCGCTCCTCCTGCAAGGCACAGGGTTGCGTCGTGGATCAGTGCGCGGGCGTTTGGACCGTCAGACCGATGCCGGCTGCGCAATGGCGTCCGGAAATTGCTGCCGGAGCCGCTGATTCCGTAGGAGGAAGCTCCGCGGCCCTGCGGGTTCCGCGGCATTGCGGCCGGCACGGGGGCCGCCGTGCACTCCAGTTGTTCCTGCATGGCCTGGATCTGCCCCGGGGGCCGGGCGGTGCACGCGGAACGGAATCCGCCAGCAACCATCATTGCCGGTAGGGATGGGCGCGCGCCCGTGTTCGATTGCGGATGCGCGCCTGTTCCAGTGTCGCCAGCGCTTCACTTGGCGGCTTCAACCTCTGGCCAGTACTCCATCAGACGCTGGGCTCCTTCGGGAACCTTGTTCACGATGTCGTCGCGGCTCGAGATCATCACCATGTCGAGCGGATACTGTCGGTCGATGCTTTCCCCGGCGGCGTGCCGGATCACGGCGTCGGCGATGTACCGTCCGCTGCTCTGGCTGTCGCGAAAAATGGATCCCCGGATCTTGCCTTCCCAGATCATGTCAAGCTCCGGCGGCACCGCGCCGTATCCGAACACCGCCACATCGCTGCGGTCCATTCCCGCCAGCGCGCCACCGACGCCCATCGCCATGCCGCTGTTCCCGCCATAAATCGCCTTGACGTCGGGATTTGCCAGAATCAGCCGCTCCGTCGCGTCAAACGCCCGAGCCTGCTCCCAATACGCATAGTGCTCGAACGCAATCTCGACACCAGCGGCTATCCAGATGTCGCGTGCGGTTCCGACCCGGTCCTCGGAAATCTGGTTGCCCGGCTCTGCAAACATCAGGCCGACCCGATCGCCGCTCTGAAGGACGTTCTCCAGCGCCCAATCAGCGGTAATTTGCCCGCCTTCGGCATGGGAATAGCCGCTGTACGCCAGCACGTCGACACCGGCATCCTCGGGATGGATGTCGAGATGATTGATGACGATGATGGGAATTCCGGCGTCGTTCGCCGATTTCAGCGCAGGCACGATCCCGAAATAGTCGATCGGTCCGACGATAATGTAGTCAACGCCCAGCGTGATCAGATCTTCAACGATATCGAGTTGCTGCTGGATGCTGGCCTCCTGCGTGGATGCGCGGGCAATGAACTCGAACGCGGCGCCGCGACCGTTCATTTCCTCCTCGAACCCGGCTGCGAACTGACCAAAATAATCGAGCGTGTCGTACACCGGTGGGGCATAGCCGATGCGGATTGGATCCTGCGCGAGCGCAGTCCCCCCGGCGAACGTTGCTGCGATCGCAGCGGCGATCCAGGTCTTGCGGAATAGCGTCATTTCGTCCTCTCCTCGATGGGTGATTATCGTGCTCGCCGGTCCCATTTCTCGCCGGCCGGTTCCGGGCGGACCGACGGGCAAACTGCTGAATGGCATCGCCAGCCGGTGGTGCCGAGCCGATTGATTCCCCGCGAGTGTAGCGGTGATGAACTGAGAAGGACAAATCTCGGGCCCGGAGGGAAAGGAGCAGGAGGAAAGCGTTCATGGCAAGAAATGCCTGTTTCCGGGAGCCGCGCCTGTTCTCGAGTTTCCCCGAGTCCGGGCGTTCCCGCGGAACCGGCCGGTTGATGCATCGAACGCATCCGGTTCGCCCGCAAATGGCGCCATGCCAGGGTGGATTGGCGCGGGCTGCAATCCGCCACGTCCTGTCGTGCCGGACAGCCGTTCCGTTGGAACCTCCGGGAACGAACGGGATCAGGAGGTCATGATGCAACGATCCAATGGAATGCAGTCGGCGTGGTGTCAGGATGTCGACCGTTCATGCGCCGCAATTCGGAGAGCGGGCGAATGGCAAATCCGACCTGGCCGTGGGGCCGACGAAGATCCGCAGTTCGCCCTGGCCGCTCATCCGAATTGCCCTCGATCACGCTTCCGAAGACGTTGCTCCGGCTTCTGCGTCGAACTCCGGGGAGGCAGCCCGGGATCCCTGGCTGCGTCAGGTTCCGTACGGGGGCGACTCATGCGATGCGACCCGCGGGCAGGGGGCTAGCATCTCATTCTCTACGGGGGCGCGGTCATCGCCAGCTGGCAGCCGTACAGCGCCTGACTCCGCATCGCATCATGATCGGCCGAGGAATCGCTCGGACGGTTTTCCATCCCGGCCGTGGTTCCGGAGCAGGGAGCCCCATCCAGTGTGGCCCTTGAGTACCAGGGCCACATCCTCGGGAGGCAGCAGGGGCTCCGCGCGCGTCCTGGCGGCCTTGAGGATCGGGCGCCGCGTGTGTCGCTCCAAGTGGCGGCCCGCCGTCGACTTCGCCAGCAGCCACAACAGCGTCACAACCAATTCCAGCTCGTCCCTGCTCCTGCCAGCGAGATCGCGAAGCACGGTCGCGAACGGTTCTGGAATTCCGTATCCAATGAGCTCATCGAGCGTCGGGAATGGTGGCAGCGGGCGCTTGTTCAGCAGGCGCGCCAAGTCCACCGGAGAGATGCTTGTCGGCGCCCGGCCGCCGAATGCTGCGCGGAGGCGCATTCCGGTACGACGCGTCGTCTGTACAAATTGGTCCTGCAAGACTTGCCCAGATTCGTCGGCAACATATTCCGGGGCCATGCTCAGGCATGCCGGTGCCGTGGCAGAGCCCATTCCATGCCAGCCAGCGGCAATCACTTGGGGCACCCTGACAATCCGGGGCAGATCTTCGGCTTTCCCGGCGGCTTCCCGCAGGTGGATGGCGAGACAATTCGTCCAGCGACTCATCAGCTGATAACGGACCGCGAGTTCTTCGGCTTCCCTTTCCCGATCGGCCATCGCGCAAAGCCTCCTTGCGGCGGCGATGCGGGCGATCGGCGCCAGCAGCGCCGGCTCGGAAACCGGCGTCTCCGCCGCGTGTTCCGCGAGGGCAATGATCTCGGCCTCCTGTCTTGCGATGCGCCCGTCGGCCAGCGTCACTTCCAGGGTTGCCCGGCCGGCCGGCCTTTCGGCGAACCAGGCGAAGACGTGCACCGTATCGCCGCCGTAGACGGCACCGATCGGGTGCGGGTGGCTGCGAAGCGCCGTTGCCGGCCACTGCACCGTGGCGCTCTTCGCGCAGGGTGCGTACATGCGCTGGAAGTGGCGGTGGATTCGGTCGGCCATGTCCTCGCGTGGAGCCACCAGTTCCGACGCTCCGCCGGTCGTCTCTGCAATCCTTCGCACGAAATCTTCGGCGGCTGCGCTGCCGACGCCCACCGCGAATATCCGGTGGGCGGACCTCCGTGCCCGGTCGATCAATTCTTTACCGTCCCATACTTCCCCATCGGTGATGAGCAGCAGGTCGTGCACGGAGTCGGACGCTCCCCGAACTCCATACGCGGCATCGAGCGCTCCACCGATCTCGGTGCCCCCCATATTGGCATCGAGCGACCGCACGAACCGTCTTGCCCTGGCGAGGTTCGGCTCGGAGGCCGGTACGCACCGGCCGAACAGCCCGCGCCATCCGCTTCCGAAGGCGATGACCTCGAACTGATCGCTTTTTCGGAGGCCATCCAGAATGCGCTCCAGTGCCGCTCGCGCCTGCGCGATGGAATCGCCGGCCATGGAACCCGAGCAGTCGACAAGGATCTTGATGCTCCGGCGCCGGTCGTCCATTGTCGTTGCCACCTCGGGCCGGAAACTCGCCAATGCGATCCACCCGTCGATGTCCCGCACGGCCTTGGCGCCAGCGGGGTCGGGCAGCGATGCGCGTGCCTCGAGGACGAAGTCCCGGTCCATCGCGGGGGCGCCGGCGAGGTGGATGATCGTTTCCTCGGATCCCGGCGAAACGTGGACGCTATGGGATGGCGAGTTGAAGCGCGCGTCCCGGAGCATGCCGCGCACGGCCACACTGGCATGGAATTCGCGGGTAGCATCGAACGCGAAGCCGGGCTCCTGATGTGGTCTCAGGCCGGCCGACGCCGGATCGCCATATCGGGGCGCGATGGTGGTGGGCATGGCGAAGCGGACGTTGTCGCCGTTCCAGCGCAGCAGCAGGCCGTAGCGGAAGTAGATCGTCGCGGTCTCTCCCGGAAGGAGATTGCCGACGCTTGCGGTGTACAGCCCCGGCCCGGCCTGTTCCAGCAGGACTGCTGCGTCGCCATCCGTGATGGCGTCCTCGTACCGGTCCTCGGCCTCGGTCCGCGCGACGACCCTGCCGGCGTGTCGTCGGCCCCCGATTTCGAACTCGAAGCCGAGCAGGACCCCATCCAGGGGAAGCGGAAACGTGTAGACAGCCTCGATGACATTCGCCCCGGGATTGCGATATCGCTGCGTGACTTCGATCTCCGCCAGGAGATCGTTGATGACGGCCCTTGCCCGCACCTCTTCAAGAACGGGCGATCCTCCCTTCACACCTTCCAGGACGGCTGCTGCGACTGCGTTCATCTTGATGTCTCCTCTTTCAGTTTGTCCGTCAATGCCGCTGCATGTCGGGCCAGTGCGCGGACATCCTCCGGCGTCAGGCCCGCCTTCGCCGGATCGATCACAAGCTCGACACCGGGGCGGAGAAGGATGTGGCTCCGGACCGCGACGTGTCCCGGCCGCCGGATCTCCTCCGGCGGCAGGTCGTCGGTCGCGGCTTGCCGCGCCAGAAGTTCCCGAATTCGCTCCAGGCTGAGGCCCGCGCGCTTCCATTTGCGGATTGTGAGCAGTTGCTCGAGATGGTCGCGCGTGTAGTAGGCGCCACGCTTGGCCCCGAGGGGGCGATCCACCAACTCCTCCTGGATGTAGAAACGCACCGTGCGCCGTGGCGTATCCGTCAGGGAGCAGAGCGCATCGATTGAAAACCGTTCGGCATTGTTCGTCATGGCATTACTTATATAACACTAAAAGTGACAAAAACAAGTGTCAATTAATGAAATTGTAAAGTTAACGCCGTGCCAAGCAGTTACCGGAAGTTGTGCGGTTGGGTCTGCCGGTTGCTGGGAAGGGTGCAGTGCGATCGAGCGGGATTCAGGATTAGCACTGCCGCAGGTGCGGCCTACCCATTACCCATAAGTTCTGTCTAGCTAGCTAATGTGTTTCCTCACTTCGCTGGTTTCCCCGGCATCGATACTGTGCCCGAGCATCCACGCGGTGAACGACAGCGCGGCCTGGCCGTTCCAGGCGATCTCTTCGCCGGGCGGTCCATCGTTCTTGCGGTTCAGGTAGCCGCCCATCGTCGCCACGAGGCGGAATGCCTGTCCGAGGTTCTTGGGGGACGGCAGCTTGCGGACGCTCGAGAAGTCCGTCAGCAGTGCCAGTTCGATCTCGGTGAATGCGGTTGTGGCCGGAAGCTCCGGTTCGGTTCGGGCCAGGTGGGTGAGGGTGGCGATGCGCCAGGCGATCACCGCGTTGATTGCCACCGCCCGTTCGATGCGCATGCCGGTTCGATGAGCGATCGTCTCCACCTTGCATCCCGATTTCAGGATCCGGTGCCAATCCTCGATCCGCCACCTCAGGCCGTAGAGCCGGACCACTTCGCGAGCCTGGTGCAGGCCGGTGACCGGCAGTGTCGTGAGCAGGATCCAGGAAACCGGCTCCGATCCGTCATCGGGAACATCCACTTCCCGGACATGAACCGCGCTCAGCGGCAGCGGTTCCGGCCCGAAGCGCGCCTTCTCGTCCGCCGGCGGCGGGACCGCCAGTTCCAGCCAGCGCAGGCTCACCCTGGCCTTGCGCCGGGTCCGCCCGGCGAAGGCCTTCTGTCCGCTCGCCGAATTGCGTGCCGACTGCCGGTCCACCGTCATGGTGAACTGTCCGGCCTCCGGGGCCGCGCGCACCCGCTCGAACAGTTTTGGCCGGCCGCGCCCGAGGCTGCGGTCGTGCTTCGCCCGCACCAGGAGGGCCAGGCGGCGACAGCCCGCCGCACGGTGTTCGTGGAACATGTCGAACACGTCCCCTTCGCGGTCTGTCACCGCGACTGCCTTCACCCCGTCGAGTTCCTTCACCGCCGCAACGCTGTGACGCAGGCCGCGCAGCCACCGCCCGGTCTTGCGCTCCTCGACCGGCCGGTCCGGTTCGGGGGTGCCGTGCGGCGCGTCGAACTCGAGATTGACCACGCCCAGGGGAACCCCGTCGCCGCTCACCGCGAAGGTCGTGTGCAGGTGCAGGCCCAGCGTCCCCGAAGACCCCCTGTTGCGGCCGATCGTCCCGAGGCCTTCGCAGCCGTTGCGGGTCGCGAAGTTCAAGTCCGTGCCGTCCTGGACCAGGAGGGACAGCGCATGGCCCTGCATCCGCCGCAGCGTGCGCTCGCGATGGCCGGCCACGATGGTGGCCGCCGACACCGCCGCGTAGTCCGGGTGCTCGATCATCCTGTAGTACCCCTTCACGGTCGCCTCGCAACCAGCCGCCGCCGCAAAAAACGTCTTCGTCGGCGCCCGTGCCTGGACCTCCGCGCTCCGCACCAGGCGTTGCGTCAGGCGGGCGTCGCCAAGCGGCGCCGCACCGAATTCGTTCTCCGCCCAGCTCGCGCTGTCAAGGCCGTCCCCGGGCAGCAGCACACGCCGTGCTTCCAGGCACGCGTCCCAGTCCGCCGCCAGCGGCAGGACCAGAATGCGTTTCGCCGCTTCCGCACCACCGCCACGAAGGCGGCGGCCGGAAGTGTGGCCAACACAGCGCCAGCCGGCCGCAAGGAAGCAGCTGCCCCGGTACTCCGGCGCGACAAACGTCTCGGCCAGAAGCGGACGGATGCCGTAAACCGCCGCGAAGTCCTCGACCACGCGCCGCGCCGCCATGCCCAGAACCCGCGATGCAAGGTAACGGACCGAAACCGACGGACGGATCAGGAAACGCGCCAGGCCGATCATCTCCTCAAGATGCCGCTCACGGCTTGCGTCATCCCAACCAAGCCAGGCATCCCGCGCCGCCAGGACACGCGTCGCAGGGGCAAACAGAAGGCCGCCGAGCCAGCCATGCGACGAGCCGACCAGGTAACGCAGCTGACGGCCCACGTGAAGCCGCGCGCTGCGCGGGTGTTCCGATGCCATCAGCTCGTTGAAAACCAGCCGAAGCTCCGGTCCCTCAACCCGGACAAGCTCAAGACCCTCGATCGCACCCGCATAGGCCGGAAGACCCGTAGGCTCGGGAACCGCCTCCTCCCGGCGGGCAACGCTCCCGCGACCGCCGCCACGGCGCGGCGCAGGAAGAACTATCTTGCCCGCACGCTCAAGGCGGCGAAGCGCGCAAAGGCAACTCGTGACCTGGGGCCGCCCGCGAAGGTCAACAAAACCGAACGCACCGCAGACCCTGCGACCAATCTCCGCCCGCGAAGCATCCGGCTGCGCCAGAATCCCCGACAGCTTCTTCAAACCCTCGGCCGAGGAAAGCGCACATGGGATCGAAACATGATCGTCCATACCCCAACGTTAACATGACCGATTTAGCGAGTCAAGCAGGAAATGTGTCCAATGGGCAGGGTGCGGCGCCTTCCGGCGGCAGCACGGTTCTACCGGAGGAATGCCTGGACCCTGTCCCGTTCGTGGAGCTGGAATCGTTCCCGGGCGAACCGAACGGCCCGGACATGTGGGAAGTTGGCAGCGCGGGATTGTATCCAATATTCGAATTTCACGCTGCTGAGCGGCAAGCATGCAGTCTGGGGGACTGCTGTGGACACGTTCAGGATCGGTATTCCAGGTGCTGGCCACCCGCATATGGACCGCAGAAGCCTGGAAATGGCGAAGCTGGTCGTGGCGAAGATCGATGCGCAGCCAGACGTCATCACGATCGCGCACAATCACGATCGCGCACAAGAATCTCGAGCGCTGGAGGGTGCGCCAGGGTGCAATGCTGCCACAGTGCCGGCAGGAGTGGAAAGAGTTGCTGGAGAGGCCATGGGCGGAAGTGCGGGCGATCCTGCTGGATGAGTCTGACGAGGGCCAGCGATCACGGGCAGGCTTCGGGCAGGCCTCGCCGCGGTCTCCTCAACGCAGTCGTTCGAATGGTCGTCGACCAGGATCAATTCCCGTGTGATTCCAGGTTCCGACAGGGC
This sequence comes from Rhodobacterales bacterium, assembly GCA_965222665.1. Taxonomy (GTDB): domain Bacteria; phylum Pseudomonadota; class Alphaproteobacteria; order Rhodobacterales; family CAZPXZ01; genus CAZPXZ01. The sequence continues at coordinate 1,233,078 of CBDCUM010000011.1, read as the reverse complement.
GGTGCGCACCCGGTCGACGAGCGCCGGAATGTTGGCGGCCTCGCGAAGGGTCGGCACGATGATGGAAACCGACCCGCCGGCCTCGGACCGCTTCATGTCAGGATCACGATTCATTCACCTGCCATCCCTGTCGGACAACGGCGGGATCCCGCCGAACCCATGGAACCGGGGCTGTCCCCTCTGCCGTGCTCCTCCCGGTGATCCGAGCCGCTGTACGGATTGCTCCCGGCCGCCGCCGCGGGGCCAGGTTCCACCCCCGCGCTCCGGCAGGCGACAATTGCTCGCGCGCGACTCATGGATCACCCTCTTGGCGGGACTGCGCATGCAGCCCGCTCATCCAGACCGAACTCCTGAGCGCGAATCCTATTCCCTCATGCGGAAGTCCGCAGCCGCGGCCCCGCCGCACGTTAAATCGGTTACAGGGGACAGTCCCGGGAACCGGGTCCGCGAAGGGTTTTCGGGCCGGGGAAGACGCTTTTCGGATGAAGGGCGTAGTCCGAGCGGGAAAAAGCGTCTCCCCCGGTCACCCCCCGTGCTACGCTGGCACACCATGCGGCGAGGATCCCAGTCCCGACGCCGTGTTGCGCTTCGAAGTTCGGTCGGGGGATAGTGTGCCGGGACCTCGCACACTACGAGTGTCGGTACGTCCTGCGGCGCCTCGGGCATATTAGGAACTCTCGCTGGACAGGCAGCGTTGTTGCCCGGTGGACGCGGGTTCCACAGGACCCGGAATCCGGCGCAGATTCCGGAAGTTGGGCCATCGGGATCCTGGATAGGCCGCTCCTGTTGGGAATGGATGCTCCTTCGATCATGCAAAATTGCGCCTGGTTGTTGACTCCGGTATTCTCGCCGCCTCAACAATCAATACTGGAGACAAGGATATGAAACGAGTTCTTTCGGCACTAGCAGCAACTGCAATGCTGGTGTCAACGGCTCAGGCAGGCGGGTTTACGGTCACTGTGACCAACAACCTCGCGGAGGAGCTTCTTGCACCAATCCTGATTACGAACGCTGCGAATGATTCGGAGATTTTTGACGGCAACTATGTTACCCCCGAGGCCGAGCAGCAGATTCTCACGGGCGACCCGGGCATGCTTGCCGCGCGCATCGGAAGCGATGCGATGGTCGGTCATGGTACTGATGGGCCTCCGGGCGTATTGCTGGCAGCCGGAATGTCGGTGACCTTCGAAATCGAAACGGACGCAACCTCGGTACGGGTAATTGCGATGGTCGCGCCGACAATGATTCCGGACAATTATGTTTCGAACGTTGTTGACCTGCACGCCAGCACTTCTGTTACGGCAACCCTTAACCGGTTCGATATCGGGCATGACGAGGGAACGAAGACGAACATGAAGGTTGGCGATGCCGTGGCGACGGTGGAATTCGTCCGGAACTAGCCGTACCGCGCAATTCGGAAGAACGGCGCTCCTGGGAACTGCCTGGGCGCACCGTTCTTTATCTTTTGTCGGCCCGAGCACGGAATCTGTCCCGTTTGGCGTAGGTGTGATCATTTGGTTGGCCGACCAGTGACCGTGAGCGGGGTTAGACGGTTTTTGGGCAACCGGGTATAGCCTTGGCCGCGGGCCATGGTCGTCGGTCCCGAGACCTACGGGGCCCTCTTGACCCGACCGGCTTGGCTCCCGTCGGAGACTATAGAGCCTCTCGCAAGACCCCCACGGAGAGCTCCTGGGCCCGAGTAACGCGGCGAAGAATTGTCAGCCGTGAAAATACCCACATTTTCATGCATCGGGGGTGCGGAGACACAAGACCCGGCATGAGGGTTTCAGAATCCGTAACCATCCAGGCACCCCGCGCCTGACAGCGGTCGGATGATGGTGGTGTCCGGTGCCGGGCTGGCTCGGGCTCGGTTTTGATGGTCTCGTGCCGCAATGGAATTGCGGGTCTCTGTGTTTCGCTCTCGTGCGACGGGAGCGGCGTGTAGGGTTGTTGGTTCGAAGGCGACGGCGGGGCGTTGATTGCGCTGATGCCGCCGCAGAGCGTCTACATCGAGAGCCACCTCAGGGGGGGCCGGGTGTTCGAAGCGGTGCCTTCGTCGCTGCTGGCGGGCAGGTCTTGTTCGCAGAAGCGGGCTGTACGCTACGCTGATGCCGGATTACATTCCAGGAAGATCGCGCAGGACGCGGTGCACTGCCCTGGTTCATCGCTCGATACTACGGCGCCGCTCGCGCTTCGCCCACACCGACGTCAATATGTCAACCGGACAGGCCGGTGCAAGGCGCAGTTCCGTTGCAGCAGGCAAGGTGGGCAAGGGAGGCGCTCAAGCTGTCCTGGATCCCGGATGAGGCCTTCCCCGGTTATCGGCGCCGGTTCCCTGGGCACGGCGGACTACACCCCCCAAAAAACGGGGAAATTGCTCGCGGAATGGCAAACCCGAGGGCACCTTGATCTGTGGGATCCGGAATATGCGGCAACGGGTTGCCGGGCATATCCGGTTTGGCAAGCCTGACCTCTGCAAGGTGACAACGGTGTTCTGGAAATCGAAGGACGAGAGAAGTACTCTTGACGCGAATCCGCAATTGCACTTATAGTTGTTATAGAACACGACAAGCGCGAACGGCGGATTCTGACTGAATGGTCTTGCGTTGTCCTTTTCGTTCGCGCGAAGAAGAGGAACCCTGCATGGAAAACTACGGACCATACGATCCGACCCTGGACTATGCACCGGGACCGGCTACGAAAGAAGTCGCGGCCGAGTCGGACAGCATCCGTCCCTGGAAGCCGCTGCACATGTCGCGCAGGAACTTTCTTCGGAGCGTTGTTTGCTCCGGGACAGTTATCGCAGGCTCGGGTTATCTGTTTTCGGTGGCAACGCCTAGTCGCGCCGATACACGCGCGGTCGAAAGGCTGGTCAGTCTGACCGTCAACGGCAGGACCCGCCGGCTTGATGTCCCGCCCAATGAAACGCTTGCAACCACGTTGCGGTATCGCCTGGGATTGACCGGCACCAAGATCGGGTGCAACCAGGCTGAATGCGGTGCGTGCACGGTGATGGCAAACGGGACCACGATCTATTCCTGCTCGACGTTGACGCATCGTGTCCGGGACCGGGAGATTGTCACGGTCGAAGGTGTTGCGTCGCCCGATGGCACGCTTCATCCGGTCCAGCAGGCGTTCATCGAAGAGATTGCGCCGCAATGCGGTTTCTGCACACCGGGCCAGGTGGTGTCCGCGGTGGCACTTCTGAAAGTGAACCCGAAACCCACGATCGAAGAGGCTCGGATGGCTCTGTCCGGAAATATCTGTCGCTGCGGGGCCTACAACCATTACCTGCGCGGCACGATGATCGCCGCAGAGAGGACATAAGCCATGGCATACAAACTCATTGGCAAGGACTTCACGCCTCCCGATCTCGAGGCCAAGGTTACCGGTTCGGCGAAATATGCCGAGGATTTCCGGGCCGATGGCATGGCGCATGTGAAGATATTCGGATCTCCGATGCCGCATGGGCTGGTGAAGAGCATCGACATCAGCGAAGCTGAGAAAGTGCCCGGATTCCTGACGGCTCTATTGCCCGACGAAGTCAAGCAGCCGAGCCAGGCAGGATTTCCGATCCTGACCAACAACCCGACCTACTTCGGTCAACCGGTTGTGGCTATCGCCGCCGAGACCGAACAGGCGGCGGCCGACGCGATTGCCGCCCTCAAGGTCGACATGGAATTGCTTCCCTTCGTTGTCGACCCGCTCGAGAGTCTCAAACCCGGAGGTCCGAACGCGCTGACCGGCGGCAACATTGCGAGCCGCGGCGTCGACTTTCAGGCTGTGAAATGGACGGGGAAAGACTTCGCCGTGGCCGGGGAGGGCGAACTCCCCCGTGGCGAGGCCGTGATCGAATGGGGATTCGGGGACGTCGAAGCAGGTTTTGCCAATGCGGATCTCGTCGTCGAAGAAAGCATGGTGCATGCGACAAACGCCCACCAGGCGATGGAGCCGCGTTCCGCAGCGGCGTTCTGGGAAAACGGGAAGTGCCATGTCTGGGGCTCAACCCAGTCCACGTCCTTCGCCCAGCCCGGTCTCGCAAGAATGATTGGAATTGAACTGTCCGAACTCGTTCTGGTGGCGGAGTTCTGCGGCGGCGGTTTCGGGGGGAAGGCTACGTCCTACCCGCTCATGGCCCTTCCCGCGCTCGTGTCGAAGAAAATGGGTGGCCGGCCATGCCTGCTGCGGGTTTCCCGCGTGGAAGAGTACGACAACGGGATGGCTCGCGCCGGGTTCCAGGGCTGGATAAAGTTCGGTTTTGCCAAGGATGGGAAACTCCTTGCGGCCGACATATACATGGTCCAGGACCTTGGCCCGACCAATGGCTTCAGGGACTACAACAACGTCGGCAACGCGACGTCGGTCGTGTACCAGCCGACGGCGATGCGGTTCAGGGCGGTTCCGGTGTTGACGAACACGACGCCGAAGGGTGCGCAGCGTGGTCCTGGCGAGAACCAGGCAGCCAACATGGTGGAACCTCTGTTCGACAAGGCGGCGCGGGCACTCGGAATGGACCGTCTCGCGATCCGGCGCATCAATGCACCGGGCAACGGAGGTGCGGACGCCAAGTATGGCCCGAAGCAGGGACCGCTGACATCCGCCTACCTCAAGGAAGCCCTCGACAAGGGCGCCGAGGCCTTCAAATGGGCCGAGCGCTCCGCGGATTCGGGCATGCGCTCCGGATCAACGGTACGGGGCTACGGGATCGGTCAGGCCTACCACTCGGCGGGCTCGAACGGATTCGACGGGCTTGTCAGGATCACGCCGGACGGCATTCTTCATGTCCATAGCGGCGTCGGCAACCTCGGGACCTTTTCCTATGCATCGACAAGCCGGGTGGCGGCCGAGGTTCTCGGCTACGACTGGGATCGCGTCATCATCGAGAGAGGCGGTACACAGAAGCATATCCCCTGGAATCTCGGACAGTTCGGCTCCAACACCAACTTCACCATGACGCGCACAAATTATGTCGCGGCCATGGATGCCGCCCTGAAACTGAAGGAAATTGCCGCGGCCGAGTTCGGCGGAATGGCTGACGACTACATCCTCGAAAACGAGCGCGTGGTCAAGGCATCCGACTCTTCCGTGGGCCTCAGCTTCGCGGAAGCGGCGCAAAGGGCGATCGACATGGGCGGCAAGTACGCGGGTCATGCGTTGCCCGAGGATATCCATGAGATGACGCAAGCTTCCGCCACGGCGATTGCCGGGACCGGGCTGGTCGGAGTTGCCAAGGACAACCTTCCGAAAGAAGGCACGGTTCCGGCGCTCGCGGCGGGGTTCATCGCAGTGGATGTCGACGTGGAAACCGGGAAAGTGGAGATACTGGACTATGTCGGCGCCGCCGACTGCGGCACGGTGATCCATCCGACCGGTCTTGCCGCGCAGATTCGAGGCGGTGCCGTGATGGGGTTCGGCTTGGCGACAACCGAGCGTCACATCTACGATCCCGCTTACGCCCGTCCGAACGCGAGGTCGTTCTATCTTTCGAAGCCCGCGACAATTCTGGATGTTCCCCTCGAGATGGGCTGGGCGGCTGCTGATCAGCCCGACCCCCAGAATCCGATGGGCATGAAGGGAATCGGCGAGCCCTTGGAGGGCGCGGCGTCGGCGGCCTTGATCAACGCGATTTCGGATGCACTGGGCGGACACCTGTTCAACCGGACCCCGGTTACGACCGACATGGTTCTGAACGCGGCTGAGGGCCTTCCGCAATCCCACAAACCTCTCGCCACCAACACGGTGTGACGGGCCTGGGAGGATTACAATAATGACTGACGTAATGCACAATTTCGAGCTCTACCAGCCCACCAGCGTGGCGGATGCGCAGAGCATACTTGACGACCGCGACGACGCCTGGATCCTCGCGGGCGGCAAGGACAGCCTCGGTTGGTTCAAGGATCGGGTAATGCAGCCCTCGGCGCTCGTTGATATTGCCGGCATCGAGGAGTTGCACGGTATCCGCGAGGAGGACGGGGGTGGCCTGTGGATCGGCGCGATGACCACGTTGACGGAAGTTGCGGGAAGCGAGGCAGTTCGGCGTCACTTCCCCCTTCTTTCGGAAGCCGCGGGCAATGTGGCCTCGCCACAGATACGGAATGCGGGAACGATAGGCGGCAATGTCATGCAGGATACGCGCTGCGGGTATTACCGCGACGGATTTCCCTGTTATCGCGCTGGCGGCAATACGTGCTACGCGAACACGCCCACGGCAATGAACCGCGAGCATGCCTTGTTCGAAGCCAGCCGGTGCGTTGCGGTATCACCGTCCGACACGGCACCAGCGTTGACGGCTCTTGAGGCGACCTTTGTGATCCAGGGCCGGCGAGATCAGCGGGAGGTATCCGCCGACGAGTTCTTCATCGGACCGGAAATCGACATCACCCGCATGACCTCGGTCGAGAGCGGCGAGATCCTTCTGGGCATCCGTGTTCCCGCGAAATGGGCCGGCGCGATGCAGTACTTTGAAAAGGTCGCCGACCGCAATGTCTGGGACTTTGCGCTGGTAAACATCGCGATGGCAGCGCGAATGGATGGCGGGACAATTGCCGATGTTTCGGTGGTCTGCGGGGCCGTTCAGTGTACGCCGCGACGCCTCGGGGACGTCGAGGACCTGATGCGAGGAGAATCGCCCGGCAGCGACCTGGAGGCGCTGGCAAAACGGGTGGCTGCAAGCGGCGCGCAACCGCTGAACTTCAATCACTTCAAGATCCCGATGATGCAAAACCTTGCGGCGCGCGCGGTTCGCTCCCTCGGCTAAGGCATGGAGGTACTTCGCTACACCCAGGATGTCTTCGGACAGAAGATGCTTGTGGGAATGAACTGGGAGTTGCTGTGGCTGCCTGCAGCCACAGCAGCCGCAGTAGTTCTCCTGCATCTGCTTTCCCGGTACCTCCGCCAGCCGGGTTAACACCCCAACCCGGCTAGTCGAGCACTTGTACACCGTATGGCGTCAGACAAATCACGCGGCGGTGCCCTCCACCTGGGAGTAAGGCACAAGCTTCCGGACCGCGTGTTTCACTGGGTCATGGCATTGTCCGTCATCGTTCTCGGCGCCACCGCTTTCCTCCCGATTCTCGGAATCCGGTTCGAATGGGTGCCGATACACTGGATGGCGGGAGTCGTCTTGACTCTCGCGGTGCTGTTCCATCTCTACAGGGTTTTCTTCGTCCACGGCTTGAACAACATGGTACCGGGTGCCGATGACTTCCGCGAGATTGGACGGGACCTTCGTGGGAAAGGCCACGGGGGGTTGTCCAGGGCCAAGTTCGACGCGCTTCAAAAGGGATATCACGCTGCGGCGTCGGTGGCGGTTCTGGTGGCAGTCGCGACCGGTATTCTCATGCTGGCAAAAATCGACACGACATTCTGGCGCCGCGACCCGTCGATCGTCTCTGATCAGGCTTGGGGCCTCGTATACGTCCTCCACGGGGCATCTGCGATGCTTCTCCTGTTTCTCCTTATCCTCCACGTCTACTTTGCATTCCTGCCCGAGCATCGCGCTATGCTGATTTCGATGCTTGCGGGCCACGGGCCCGAACATGCGAGGAAGGAACAGGAATGAACGATAATTTGGAACCGGCCGCCAGAATGCGCGAAGCGTTCGATGTAGTCGAGGAATCCTACGAATTCATGCTGGCGTATGCCGCCCAAGGGCGGAAACACGAGGTTGGCCAAAGTGGCGGCGAGAGCCAGATACGCCAGTACCTGAAACGATTCGACGGCGCACTGGCGGATCTCGATGAGATACTGCGGGACGGCATGGGAGGACAGACGGATTCTGCGTTCTTCGGCCGTTTCCAGCACGACATTGCGGTTATTCGATCGGTCTTCGAGTTGCTTCTTTCTCGCGCTTCAATCACTTCAGACATGATCGACAATACCAATGGGCTGATTGCGATGCGGGCTCTTCTTACCGATATCTTTTTTGTCGATCAGGCAGTCTTGCCCGATCGTCATGGCAATTCCCCCTGAAACCATTGCGCCCAATTTCGTGCCAGGCCACGGCAAGGTAGGATCGAATTCTATGTAGCCGCCAAACGGCGAGTTACTTCGGGTTAATTGCATCGACGGCAAAGGGGCGTTCCATCATCGCTTCGGACACGGGTTCGCGCGGAAATTCAATGAAGACATCGGTCGTGTCTGTCGCTGCTTCGGTGCGAGCCAGAATGCTGTAGGCCATTGCGACCCGACCCGTGCTGCCATGCGTGAAACTCCAGTCGCCCGGAAGCTTTCCGTATATGCCGAGCAGGGGGAGATCGATTGCGACTCCCCCTGCTCGGCGGCTGGACCCAAGCGCCAAACGGGCTATCTCCACAACGCAGGTGACGATCCAGGAAGCTGAACTGCACACCGACCGCGAAAGTGTGCAGCCAAACCGACGCCATTGCGAGTTCCACGGCCATTTGGTTCTTGTCCACGCCATGGATGAAATGCTTGAGGCCCCTGCCAAGCGTCCGAGACCCGCGCGTCACACTCAAGGCCGCTGGCAGCAGCAGCCGTCGATGTAGTATCCACTTTCATGGTGTTGCTTCCTCTTTGGATATCCCACCCCGAGCCTGTCGCTCAAGGGAAGCAACGCCAGCGTCAAGACTCCTTCTCGACGTCAGAGGGGGACATCCCCCTGGTCAATGGTTTGGTCGGCGGCGTCCCGGCTCATTTGAATTGCGAGCCCGCGGGAATTGGAAACCCGCGAAGCAGGTCCGCCGCTCCCAGGGTGCGCTTTCCCTGCCTCTGCGCCTCGAGAACCCGGATCGCTCCCGAACCGCAGGCGACGAGAAGCTGGTCATCCAGGGCAACGCCCGGCGCCCCGCCGCCGCCGCTCTTCTCCGCGTCCAGAATGCGGACACGCTCGTCGCCTAGCAGGCTCCACGCGGCGGGCCGGGGGCTCAGTGCCCGAACGCGCCGAAGGACGGCCGCCGCATCCTCCTGCCAGTCGATCCGTTCGTCTTCCCGCGAGATCTTCTCTGCGTAGGTGGCGGCAGCCGGATCCTGTTCGCGGGGGGTTGTATCGCCGATGCTCCGCAGCGTTCGAGCCAGCAGTTCCGCCCCTTGCTGGGCGAGGCGCGTTTCCAGTGCTCCCGCGGTCTCACGCTCTCCGATGGCGGCTTTCTCCATCGCGGCGATGGGGCCCGCGTCGAGCGCGGCGACGACCTTCATGATCGAGACCCCGGTCAGGCGGTCGCCCGCGAGAATGGCGCGCTGAACCGGGGCGGCGCCACGCCAGCGCGGCAGGAGCGATGGGTGGACGTTCCAGAATCCGCGCCGGGGAATGGCGAGGAGCGTTTCCGGGATCAGCGCGCCGAAAGATGCCACGACCCCGAATTCCAGATCGAGGGAGCGGAGCTCGTCGGCGAGAGCATCATCCCCGAGTCTGAAAGGCGCCCGCGGCTCCAATCCGAGCGCGCGGCTGGCGAGGGCGACAGGGGTTTCGCGCACGCGCCTCCCTCGGCCGGCGGCCCGCGGGGGGCGCGTGTAGACCGCGACAAGATCCGCCTCCGCAGCCATGCGCTCCAGGGCGGGAACGGCAAACTCGGAAGTCCCGAAGAAGGCGGCGCGTGGCCTTGCAGCGCTGGTCACAATTCCTCTTCGCGCTTGGCCTCGCGCTTCATGCGCCGAAGCCGGTTGGTGATCAGGCGCCGTTTTACCACGCCGACATTGTCGATGATCAGGCGGCCATTGAGATGGTCGATCTCGTGCTGGACGCAGACCGCCTCAAGACCCTCGAACTCCGCTTCGATCTCGCGTTCCTCCTCGTCGAGATAGCGAACCACGACGCGTGTAGACCGGGTCACGTCCTCGAGGACTTCCGGAAGCGACAGGCAGCCCTCTTCCCTTGTCTCCGTTTCCTCGGACGATTCGAGAATGACCGGGTTCGCGAGACTACGGAGTTCGGGCGCATCGTCATCCCGGGCGCAGTCCATGACCAGTGCGCGTCGCAGGACACCGATCTGGGGCGCCGCCAGGCCAATCCCCGGCGCGTCGTACATCGTTTCGGACAGGTCCTGGAACAGGGCCCGGACAGAATCGTCGACCGATTCCACCGGCTCCGTAACCTTGCGAAGCCGCCGGTCCGGGTGGATCAGGATGGGCCGTATCGCCATGCGCTTCGCTTCCGCTCCCTGTGGTCGCCACGGTAACCTCAAGGGGTAATTATAGTGTCCCGGCTGGCCTGGGCGCGACGGGCGGCTGGGGTCGGCAGTGCCGGATTCGGAGGCCGCCGCGCCTGCTCTCCTGCCCCTGCCATCCGGCCGTGGCGCTGTTCCAGCGGCACGCCTCGCGCGTCGGCGCACAGACGAGGAGACAGCAGATGGATATTCGCTACCGGAAGCGCGCGGACTGGACGCCGGCGAGCGCGGACGACGCAGTCCGCCAGACCGTGCGCGAGATGATCGGAGAGATCGAGGAGCGCGGTGAGGAGGCGGCTCGCGCGCATGCCGAGCGCTTCGACCGGTGGACGGGCTGCATCGCCGTGCCACGTGACGCGCTTGATGAGGCCGCCGAGCGGATTCCGGTCTCGCTGCGGGACGACATCCGGTTCGCGCGCGATCGGGTCCAGCGGTTTGCCGAGGCGCAGCGCGCGGCGCTTCTCGACATGGAACTCGAGCTGTCGCCGGGCCTGGTCGCCGGGCACCGCAACATCCCAGTGGGCGCGGCCGGCTGCTATGTCCCGGGCGGACGTTACGCACATGTCGCCTCGGCCGTCATGTCGGTGACGACTGCGAAGGTCGCCGGCGTTCCCCACGTGGCGGCTGCCTCGCCGCCGAAGCCGGGGGAGGGTGTGCCTGCCTCCATCCTCGCGGCCCTGGGCCTGTGCGGCGCGGATACGGTCCTCGCCCTCGGAGGAGTTCCCGCGATAGCCGCCATGGCCTTCGGCCTGTTCGGCGTGCCGCCGTCCGACATTCTGGTTGGTCCCGGCAACGCCTACGTGGCCGAGGCGAAACGGTTCCTTTACGGGCGCACGGGAATCGACATGTTCGCCGGCCCGACGGAAGTGCTCGTCGTGGCTGACGGCACCGCGGACCCTGATCTCGTTGCCGCCGATCTCGTCGGCCAGGCCGAGCACGGGCCTGACTCTCCGGCCTGGCTCATCTCGCTCTGCGCGCGTCTCGCGGAGGAGGTGGAGGGCCTGGTGCCGGCGCGCATCGAGGCGCTCCCGGAGCCGAACCGGTCCAATGCCGCGGCTGCGTGGGAGCGCTGCGGGGAGATCGCGGTCGCCGCGGATCGGGAGTCCGCGGCATCGCTCGCGGATCGGTACGCGGCGGAGCATCTCGAGGTGCATGCTGCGGATCTGGACTGGTGGCTGTCAAGGCTTCGCAACTACGGCTCCCTTTTCCTGGGCGAAGAGACGACGGTCGCGTTTGGGGACAAGGTCTCCGGCCCCAACCACATCCTCCCGACGCGCGGCGCCTCGCGGTATTCTGGCGGATTGTGGGTCGGCAAGTTTCTGAAGACCCTGACCTGGCAGCGCATGACGCGCGGTGCCAATCGGGAGATCGGCCCCGTAGCCGCCCGCATTTCGCGGCTCGAGGGCATGGAGGGCCATGCGCGCACTGCGGACGAGCGGCTGTCCCGCTGGTTCCCGGGCGAGACGTTTGATCTTGGCGAGGCGCCCTGATTCCCGGCCGGAAAACGGATGGCAATTCCGTCCGCCGTCCCGTAATCTGGACTGTCCCCGTCCTGTCGCGGGACATGCTGCGCGCCGCGTCCTGGGAGAGGATTCCTGATGAGCTTTGTTGTTCAGCCGCCGACGCCCACGCGCCCGAACCGCTGTCAGCTTTTTGGTCCGGGCTCGCGTCCGGCGCTGTTCGAGAAGATGGCGGCGAGCGCTGCGGATGTGGTCAATCTGGATCTCGAGGACTCGGTTGCGCCGGCAAGCAAGGCAGAGGCGCGGAAGAACGTCATTGAGGCCCTCAACGATATCGATTGGGGGGAGGGCAAGGCGGTTTCCGTTCGAATCAATGCGCTGGACACCGAGTACTGGTACCGCGACGTGGTCGATGTGCTGGAACAGGTCGGCGAGCGCCTTGACCTGATCATGATTCCGAAGGTCGGCCGCGCGGCCGACCTGTATGCGGTTGAGGCAGTGGTCGCGGCCATCGAGGCCGCGAAGGGTCGCCGGAAGCGGATCGGGTTCGAGATCATCATCGAGACCGCCGCTGGCATCATGAATGTCGGGGAGATCGCGGCAGCCACGCCGCGGCTCCAGTCGATGTCCTTTGGCGTTGCGGACTATGCAGCATCCATGGGCATGCAGGTAACCGGGATCGGCGGGACCCAGGCGGATTACGCGATGCTGGAGGATGCGGGCGGAGAGTCCGGACGCGGCATCCATCTCGCGGACCCCTGGCACTTTCCGATGGTGCGCATGGTGGCTGCATGCCGAATGCATGGCGTCCTTCCCGTCGACGGCCCGTTCGGTGATTTCTCCGATCCAGAGGGCTACCGGGCGCAGGCGAAGCGCTCTGCGATCCTCGGCTGCGTGGGCAAATGGGCGATCCATCCCCGGCAGATCGCGCTGGCGAACGAGGTTTTCACCCCATCCGAAGGGGTCTACCGGCGCGCACGGCAGATTCTTGACGCCATGCGCGAGGCGGACGAGCGCGGCGAGGGCGCGGCGGTGCTGGACGGCAGGCTGATCGACCTCGCCTCCTGCCGTCAGGCGGAGGTGATCGTCGGGCAGATGGAGAAGATCCGGCTGCCTCGTGGCGGACGGGACCGTATGCCGTGAGCGCATTCCTCCCATTCGAAAAGGGTCTCGCGGAGCTCGAGGGGCAGATTGCCGAGCTCCGGGCCAACGCGCAGGCCGAGGAGGGCCTCGAGATCGAGGACGAGATCCGGCAGTTGGAGCAGCGTGTCGAGGCGCGTCTCGACGAGATCTACGGCCGGCTGACGCCTTGGCAGCGGTGCCAGATCGCGCGCCACCCCGGGCGGCCGCATTCGACGGATTTCGCCGCCGCGCTGTTCGAGGAATTCCTGCCCCTGGCCGGGGATCGCGCCTTCGCGGAGGATTTTGCGATCATCGGCGGGCTGGTGCGGTTCCGCGGCCGGTCCGCCGTGTTCATCGGCCAGGAGAAGGGCCGCGACACGGAGTCCCGGATCCAGCGGAATTTCGGAATGGCGCGGCCGGAGGGCTACCGCAAGGCGATCCGACTGATGGGACTCGCCGACCGCTTCCGCCTGCCGGTCATAACTACGATCGACACACCGGGCGCATATCCCGGCCGCGGCGCGGAGGAGCGCGGGCAGGCGGAGGCAATTGCGCGCACCGTCGAGAAGGGTCTGGGACTCGGCGTGCCCAGCATTGCCGTCATCCTGGGCGAGGGGGGATCCGGCGGCGCGGTGGCGCTTGCAACGGCAAACCGGGTTCTCATGCTGGAGCATGCGGTCTACTCCGTCATCTCGCCAGAGGGTTGCGCTTCCATCCTCTGGCGCGATTCCGAAAAGGCGGAGAGCGCTGCCGCCGCGCTCCGCCTGACGGCAAGCGACCTGCTCAGGCTCGGCGTCATCGACCGCGTCGTGAAGGAGCCGCGCGGGGGAGCGCACCGGAGTCCGGATGAAGCGCTGCGGATGGTTGGTGAGGTGCTCGCCGAGGAAGTGGATTCGCTGGATGGCAAGGAGCCGGACGAGGTGCGCCGGATCCGCCGCGAGAAATTCCTTGCCATGGGCGCTTCGCAAGTCTAGCCTGAATACCGATTGCGGCGAAATTGTGTGACGCCGTCGACGGTCTGAGAGGCTGGCGCTTCCCGGCTGGCTTTGTATTTCCGGGGCCGATTTGAATTCTTTATCGATAGTATGAACGCGTTATACACGGGTCTATAGTGACATCTGATCCTGTCTGTTTCCTGGCGTTTGGGACAAAGCCGCAGCGAGAAGTGGGCCGGAAAGCGGGGTTTTCGTGGATAGTCAGGCCTGGCGCGGGTCCTGGTGCTGTGGCGGGGCCCCATTCTTGCGGTGCGCGCGGATCCGGCATATGATATAGTGGTAGAATCCATCATACAGGCATGAATGCATGCAAGATACCGCCCGCCGCTTCCTGGACCCGGAGAACAGCACCCATCGCAAGTACGAGGCGCTGCGGGCGCTGTTCGTCGAGGGCGCGTCCCTGCCAGAGGCGGCGCGCCGGTTCGGCTACGCGGTGGGAACGCTGCGCAACCTCCGGGCCGCGTTCCTCCGCGAGCCGGGTGCGCCCTTCTTCCTGTCGGACCGCCGCGGCAAGCCGAAGCCGTCTCCGGGCCCGGACCGCGACGGGCGGATTGCAGCACTGCGCAAGGCGGAGAACCTCTCGGCGGCGGAGATCGCCGAGCAACTCACCGCAAAGGAGAAGCTGCCAGTCAGCGAGGCCACGGTTGCCCGCGTCCTTAAGAGGGCGGGCTTCGGGCGGCTGCGCCGACGCCGGCCGGAGGAGCGCGGCGTCCGGGCCGCCGCCATCGCGGACCAGCGCGAGCTGGACCTGGGGCCCCGGACGTTGCGCACGGAGTTCGGCGGCCTGTTCCTGTTCGCCCACGACCTCGCCACCCTCGGCCTGGACCGCATTCTGGAAGAGAGCGGCATGCCCGGCAGCGCCATGATCCCCGCGGGATGCGCATTCCGGTCCCTGCTTGCGCTGAAGCTCTGGGGCATCGGCCGGCCGTCGCACATCACTCCCGAAACCCTCGACGAGGGCATCGCGCTCTTCGCCGGCCTCAACGCCGTGCCCAAGCGCTCGACGCTGACGGAATACTCCTCCCGGGTCGATCCCCGCCTCTGCCCCGGCCTGATGGATCGCTGGCACGCCGCCATTCATGGCTTCGACCCGGACATCCGCCTCGGCGGCGGCCATTCCTTCGACCTCGACTACCACACCATTCCGTACCACGGCGACGAGGCGTTGATCGAGAAGCGCTACGTGTCCAAGCGCAGCCGGCGCCAGCGCGGCGTCCTCGCCTTTCTCGCCCGCGATGCCGATGCGCGCGTCTTCGCCTACACCAACGCCCGGGTCCGCAAGCAGGACCAGGCCGGCGAGGTCCTCCGCTTCGCCGAGGTCTGGCGTGAACGCACCGGAGCCCTGCCCACCGAGCTCAACTTCGACAGCAGGCTCTCCACCTACGCCAACCTTGCCAGGCTGAATGAGATGGGCATCCGCTTCGCCACCGTTCGCCGGCGAAGCGCCAGGATGGTCGGCGAGTTGCTGGCCGTGCCGGACAGCGATTGGCGCAGCATCGACCTCGCCGATGTGGGCCGGGCATACCGAACCCCGCGCATCCTCGACCGCACACTCCGCATCCGGGACTATCCCTGCGACATCCGCCAGATCGCCATCAAGGGCCTCGGCCACGAAAGGCCCACCCTGCTGCTGACAAACCAGCTCGGCGAACCTGCAGGGCGCCTCATCGACCGATTCGCCCGCACGATGCTCACTGAGAATGCCATCGCAGACGCCATCGACTTCTTCCACATGGATGCCCTCTCGGCCGCGGTCCCGATGCAGATCGACCTCGACATCCAGCTCACGCTCATGGCCAGCGGCCTCTACCGCGTACTCGCCAAACGGGTCGGAAACGGCTCCGAAAATGCTCCCGCCAGGACCCTGTTCCGAAAGCTCGTCCGCGCGAGCGCAGTCATCCGCATAACCGAGCACGAAATCATCGTCAGCTTCAGTCGAAGGGCCCGCAATCCCCGCTTGCTCGCCACAAGATACGCCGAAAAGGCCACACCCATCCCTTGGCTTGAGGATCGAACCCTTCGCCTGCGATTCCACTGACGCAAGACAATCATCCTTTTGCCTGCAATCGGGATTCGAGGCTAGTCGAGGGCAGCTGCGTCGGTCCCGGCCATGAACCGGGGAGTCCGAGGCTCATTTCTCTCGATCATGGTCCGAATCTCGTCTAGATCCGCCTCAAACGTACTCATGCCAACTTCTAGATAGCGCCAGCAACTGAACTCCATTCTTCCGCGAAGGGTGTTCAGCGATCGTTGCGCCCGGGCTGCGCGGTCCATCGCCTCGTCGTTTTCTCCAACCGCCCAGTAGGCAATCGCCATGCACTGGAGAAAATTCGGATTCTCTTCGTTCCGTTCGTCCGATTGGTCGAGCACGACTACTCGCCCGAAACTCCCCCGATCAATGGTCCCGTTCGTGCCCCACATCGCCATGCCGTAGTTGAATGCGTCGCCAATTCCCATGTCGGAGACATCACATGTAGCGTCACGGAAGAGTTTCGCGGCTTCCGCACATCGTCCAAGGCCCATGCACGACAGTCCCAGGAAGTGGCTGGCATTCCTGTGCATGTTCGGCTGAATATCGGACGACGCAACGATCTGCTCCCACAAAGCGACCGCAATCGACAGATCGCCCTGAGCACGTTTGAACGTACCGGCGAGCCAGAACTTGCCGGTGAGATCCAGCGATGCCACCGCGTTCGATTCAACGTATCGCTGCGGCTCACACACTCCCAGCCGCGCAAGAAGCCCGATTGCCTCTCGTGCCATCGGAGGAACGATATCTTCAGATTCCAGCACACGCCACGCATCCTCTGCCGCACCAGCCCATTCATCGTTGTCTGCTCTGAATCGGGAACGTTTCAAATACGCCGCTGGTTGATCATATCCTTGGTCGATCGCCTGATTGACCAGCAGCGCTGCGGATTCAGGTTGGCGATCAGATTCTCTGAGTTCGGCAAGGCGAAACAGGATTTCTCCGTCATCCCGGTGGGCCTGCTCGATCTTCTCGAGCCTCTCGTCTCGTGTCAGTATCGTATCGTCCTCCAACCACCGTCTCCGCTCTCCGGCTCGCTGGATGTATTCGAGTGCGCCATCCCGGTCATTCCAGTTGCGGGTTGAGATTTCGCGAACAATTTGGTTGTACTCTTGTGCCAGACGGCTTCTGGGGCGGTCCTTCGAAAACACCACCTGGTTCAAGAGAGAAAGAGAGTCGTACCGGTGCACGACGATGGGATCGCGCTGAAAACTGAGCTGCTTCTGAAACGCTGAAATCTTGTCCTTCAATATCAGGTCTTCGTCATCTAGATCCGGCACGTTGGACATCACGAAATGCAGTGCGATGTTCTTCCTTCGCGGTTCGTCGGCTTCGCATCGAATGTCACGGACTACTTGCGTCAGCCCACGAAGGTTCTGTTCATTCGGAAAGAATAGAATGACGACGGAATCGGGAAGCTGCCGTGTGCAAATTCCGCTCGAGTCCGTGTGCCCGGTGCGGGAGTCTATCAGGACATAGTCCGGTTTGACGATCCGATACAACTGCTCTCTGAGATCTTCGAACAGCAAGTACCCGTCACGCCTTTCGTACAAATCCACCCAGTCGATTTGACTCAATGTTGCGGCATGGGTGTCGCTTCTTCGCGACGGCATGATCCACAGTCTTCCGTCGTCCTCACCGATCCCGGGACAGTCTCCGATGTAACCGGTGACGTCCGGAGCTTGCCCGGACTCCAGATACCGAGCGACGAAGTCGATGACTCCCGGAACGTCTTCTCGCGGCCGCAGCACGTCAAAGGTATCGAGGCCCGGTGCCTCGACATCGAAATCCACGACAAGCACACGGCGGCCCCTTAGAGCGAGCGCAACGGCCGTGTTCACGAGAGCCATCGTGCGGCCCACACCGCCCTTGAAGGAGTAGAACGTCGTTATGTACATGCCCGTCACGCAACCCTGCGCAAGCAAAAGGCCGCCTGTTCCTTTCGCAGTACATCGGTCACCTCAACCTCTCGGAATCGCTTCCCCATAGCGTTGGCCACGGGAGTTGCGGGAAGCCGGGCTGCCGTGAGCTCCTGCAGCCTCCATATGTTCTCTGCACGCGCAAGAAGGCGAAGGTACCGGTCGTTCGCGTGTGTCTGGATGGAAAGGCCGTTTTCCCAACGATTCAGCGATGCTTCGCCGAGCCCGGACACATGGGCAAAGGCTGCCCGTGTCTTCCCGAGATCCTCTCTGATACGCCGAATCTCGTCGGGCGAAAGAACGCCCAGATGATCGCAGATTGCGATGTGCTTCAGTCGTTCAGCCTCATCATCCAGGTATTCGAACTCGCAGGCCTCGCACCGGCGCACCGGTACTCGCACCTGCAGCTCGACCAGGGAGTCCCCGGATCCGTAGTCGAATGCGTGAAGATTCCACTTGGTCGCGATGCCTTCTCCACCGCAGATCGGGCAAGACGGCAACGAATGCACTACTCGCATTCGAGCACGCGGGTGAGCTCGCTGCCGAGTGTTTGAGTCTCTCGGGTCCATCTCCTAGCCCCCTCAATCCTTCCGTTCGGAACAGTGAAAGCTGCGCCCGATGATCCTCCCCGAGCCCAGCTGAAGCTTGACGTAGAGCAGTGGCCGGCCGAGCTCAAAGTCGATTTTCATCACGTATCCCGTGGCCCCTCTCGGCTTGTGCAGCTCCACGGTCTCGATCGGGTGCCCGTCTTCGAGCGGTGCCACGATGAGTTCCCACGCCGTGGCATCTCTAAAGTGGGAATCGAGCACCCCGTCCGGGTTCCGTACCTGTCCTGGACGCCAGTCCGTCGGGCGCTCGGTGCTGAACGCAGTCACGCGAGCATGGCTCCTTCCCGCGAGGACTGCCAACTGACGTCTTGTCGATTCGCTTGGCGCCATCATTGCGCGGAGTCCTCACGTTCTTCAATCATATGAGTGTTGGAAGCTGATATAAACTCAGACGTCCGGACATCGCTCTCTTTTCGAGAGCTGCTTGTGGGTTGAATTATCGTTTGAATTGATAGAGTTATGATTGGATTTTGGGGTTGACAGAGCGGCGGGTATCTGGCATAATAATATGAACCCATTATTCGGTGCCCGAGGATCTCATGAACACGCTTCCGATGCGACCCGCCGAGGCGGTCCAGATTGGCAACTCCTGCTTTTCCTTCGTGAGGCGGGACGGCCGAGTGGAGTATTTCTCCAATCTTGAGCCGTTTGATTTTCACGCTGACGATCAGCGCGAAGCGAAGTTGCTTCGGATCGCGAAGTTCGCGGAGAGCGGTGTCCCTCGCTCGGACCTGGTGGAGGCGCTCGGCGTGAGCCGCTCGACGGTACAGCGGGCGGTGAACCAACTCCGGAGGGACGGCGAGGCGAGCTTCTTTGCGCCGCGCCGCGGGCGCGGTCCGAGCGTAATCGATGCCGACATGGCGCGGGAAGCGGACCGTCTTTTGACCTCGGGTCTGAGCGGCTCGGCGGTTGCGCGACGGCTGGGGATTCCGGTGCGGACGCTGAACGACAATCGCCGGCGAGGCGTTGTCGGGGGTGGGATGCCGGCCGGGACGGCGAAGGCTGAACCGGATCCGGAAGCACCTGCGGAGCGGGAGGCGCCGCAGGAAGCACCGGAGCGGGACGCGCTGGAGCCGCCGATTGAGCGAAGCGCACGGGACGCCCGCGACCGGGCAGCGCCGATGGGCCGTGGGGCTCGGGACACGACGGGACGAATGCTGGCCGCGACGGGGCATCTGAGCGAGATCCGGCCGCAGTTTGCGGAACCGCTGTCGGCGGTTGCCGGCGGGGGGGTGCTGGCCGGGCTCCCGATGCTGCTGAAGGAGGGGCTTCTGAACCACGCGCGGGAGTTCCTGTCGCTGCCCAAGGGGTATTACGGGTTGACCACCGTTCTGCTCTTCCTGGCGTTCCTCGTCTTGGCCCGGGTGCGCAATCCGGAGGCGCTCCGGCACCAGGTGCCCGGGGAATGGGGCGCGATCCTGGGCCTGGACCGCTGCCCGGAGGTGAAGACGCTGCGGCGCAAGATCAAGGCGCTGGGGCAGGATGTGCAGCAAGTGCGGAACTGGCAATCCTCCCTGGCGGCGGGATGGCTTGAGGAGGACCCGGAGGTCGGCGCCACGCTGTGCGTGGACGGGCATGTGAAGATCTATTCCGGTCGCAAGGGGAAATTGCCAAAGCACTTCGTGGCGCGACAGAAACTATGCCTGCCCGCGTCCACGAGCTATTGGATCAACGCGCTTGGCGGCAAGCCCTTCCTGTGCCTGAACAAGGCGCTGGATCCGACCATGACCCACGCGCTGGAGGCGGACATCCTGCCTGCGCTGGAGAAGCTGGGCATGCTGGGCCCGGAGGCGCCGGATCTCACCGCCCCGGATGCCGGCGAGCCCGCCCTGACGCTGGTCTTCGACCGGGAAGGCTGGAGCCCGGCACTGTTCAAGCGCCTCGCCCG
Organism: Rhodobacterales bacterium; assembly: GCA_965222665.1. GTDB lineage: Bacteria > Pseudomonadota > Alphaproteobacteria > Rhodobacterales > CAZPXZ01 > CAZPXZ01. The sequence goes on along the minus strand of CBDCUM010000011.1, from coordinate 1,212,933 downwards.
GCGCGGCGTTGCGGTGATCACCTGGCACAAGGGCTTCAAGGGGGAGGACTGGCCGGAGGCGGAGTTCCGCAGTGTCGCGGTACCGATCCATGGACCGGGCACGACCCGCAGCGCCACCGTCCGCCTCGCCGAGAAGCGCGTGCAACTGAAAAAGGGGCCCGAGGTCCGCCAGATCCGCCGCCTGCTGGAAAGCGGCCGCCAGGTCCCGCTCATTACCACCCACTCCCGCATGCCCGTGGAGCAGATCGCCGGCGCCCTGTTCTCCCGCTGGTCGCAGGAGAACTTCTTCAAATATATGCGCGAGGAGTTCAATCTCGACGCCCTCGTGGTCCGCGGCCTGGAGCCGCAGGATCCCGAAGCCCGCGTCGTCAACCCGCTCTGGCGCGCAATCGACCGAAATGTCAGCCGCTTCCGGCAACGCCTCGGCACCCTGCGCAACAGGATCGCCGATCTGGCCAAGGGAGCCCAGTCTCACCAGACCGCCGAAGCCGCCCGACGTCTCCAGGCCCGGATCGACGCTCTCGACGCCGAGCGTGAGGCGCTCAAGCAGAAGCGCAGCGACACGCAGCGCCACATCACCGTCGCCGAGCTCGACGACCACCAGGCCCTGGATGCGCTTCCCGAAGGCGAGAAGCTCCTCCTCGACGTCATCCGCATGATCGCCTACCGCGCCGAAACCCGCATGATGCCTGTCGTCGCACAGGCACAGGGCAAGACACAGCGACCCCGCAGGCACCTGCGCGCGATCTTCCAATCCGACGCCGACATCATCCCGGAGCCCTCCAACGGCATCCTCCGCATTCGCATCCTCGGCACCGCCAGCGACGCTGGCGACAACGCCACTGCAGGCCTCCTCCAGGAACTCAACCTGACCCGGACGATCTTCCCAGGCACCAACCTCCGGATGATCTACGAACTGCCCGGGAATACGGCCGATCCGGACCCTTCGGGTTCAAATAGGTGAGCTCGATTCACTCCCGAGGTCCGGACATCTGAAACTGAAGTTCTGGAGGGTATTTTCCGCGTAACTCTTTGTTAGCACGTGTGATTTCGGCCGAAAACGGCCAATAGTTTTCGGTATTGTAGGCACTAGCTATGTCATTGTCTGGTTGACACTGGCTTTAATATGGTATATATAGCAGGTAATACCGAGCAGACCGCAATCGAAAGAGTGTGGACACTATATGAGGCACGGGGCCATGCCAGCGATGCATGTCGCCATTATCGCCAGCAAGCAGGGCGGCAAGACCTACTATTCCAAACTCCTGCGCCGGTCCTTTCGCGACGAGAGCGGCAAGGTTCAGAAGAAAACGCTGGCGAATCTCTCGAGCCTCTCCGACGAGACCCTTGCATTGGTTCGGGGCAGCCTGGCGGGGAAGCAGTATGTCGAGGCCAGTGACGCCTTTGAGATCCTGCGGTCCCGCAAGCATGGACCGGTAGCAGCGATTGCGGCTGCGTTTGACCGGCTTGGCATGATTGAACTGATCGGCTCCGAGCCGTGCCGGGAGCGCGACCTGGTCTGCGCCATGATTGCCGCCCGCATCATCCGACCGCACAGCAAGCTTGCGACGACCCGGTGGTGGAAAGACACCACGCTGGGCGAGATGTTCGGCGTCGACGACGCCGAGGTTGACGAACTCTATGCGGCCATGGACTGGCTGGGCAAGCGGCAGAACCGGATCCAGGGCAAGCTTGCGCGGCGCCACTTCCGGGACGGCGGCCTGGTTTTGTTTGATCTGACATCAAGTTACTTCGAAGGGACGACCTGCCCGCTTGGCCGCCGCGGGCACAACCGGGACGGCAAGAAGGGAAAGCTTCAGGTCAACTTCGGATTGCTGTGCGACGTCGGCGGCTGCCCGGTTTCCGTCTCGGTCTACGCGGGCAATATCGGGGATCCGAAGACCCTTCTGCCTGAGGTCGCGCGCCTGCAGAAGCGCTTCGGCCTCCAGCGGGTGGCCATTGTGGGCGATCGCGGCATGATCGCGCAGACCCGCATCACCGAACTCAAGAAGCTGGATGGCGTGGATTGGATCACCGCGCTGAAGAGCGCAACCATCCAGAAGCTCATCCGCACCAGCTCTCTTGATGTCGCCCGGTTCGACGAAGTCAATCTGTTCGAGGTCCTTCACCCGGACTATCCCGGTGAGCGGCTGGTGGCCTGTCGCAACCCGCGGCTGGCAGCGCGGCGCGCCCACACGCGCGAATCCCTGCTGAAAGCGACGGAAGCCGACCTCGCTGTCATCCGCAAGAGCGTCGATGGCGGAACCCTCCGAGGCCGCGCCGAGATCGGCGTCCGGGTCGGCCAGGCCATCAACCGGTTCCGGATGAAGAAGCACATGAACTACGAGATTGGCGATACGTCCTTCGCCTTCTCCCGCAACGCCGAAAACATTGCCCGGGAAGCGGCTCTCGACGGCATCTATGTCATTCGCACCTCGCTTCCGGAACAAGACATGGCGGCAGACGATTGTGTGAGGAGCTACAAGGCTTTGACGCGCGTGGAGCGCGCATTTCGATCCATGAAGACGGTCAACCTGCACGTTCGTCCGATCTACCATCGCATCGCGCAACGGGTGCGCGCCCACATCTTCTTGTGCACGCTCGCGTACTATGTCGAATGGCACATAAGGGAAGTCTGGCGGGATCGGTTGTTCTCCGATCCGGAACTCGAGGAGATCTCCCGCACCCGTGATCCTGTTGCTCCGGCCGAACGCTCGCAGCGCGCCAAACGCAAGGCCGCAGGATGGCTCGAGGATGGCTCCGAAACCCACTGCTTCCGAACCCTGATCGAAAACCTGGAGACCATTACCCGAAATACATGCAGGATCCAGCGCGGCCAGCCGGGTACCAATCCCGCGCCCGAAACCTTCGATATGGACACAACGCCGACCAAATCCCAAACAAAGGCGATGGAGTTGCTGGAAACCATTCGCCGCCCAAAACACAGGCACAACCCGGGCGAACGCAAAATGTAGGCAGAAAGTCCGATTTCCGAAAATGCGCAATTGATTGCCATATCACGCATTTTACCCAAAATCTCGTCAGAACTTCAGTATAAAGACCTAATACTCAACTGAATTTGCTAGCTTACGATTTCCATGGTATCATTTGATCTGACTAGCCCGTTGAAAATCTGCGCGCATCGTTGCCCCCCCCCTGAAGCAGCATCAATGCTCGACATGCCGAGCAGTGTTCAGCAGCCACGCCGCACAACAATCTGCGAGGCTCAGTCTCGGAGATTTTCCACTGCGGTATCAAGAAATGTCAACCAAGCTCGGACTCTTATTGAATCTGCCGCCTGTTCACCATATGTGGGGCGCAGCCGGAGGCGCATCAACCTTTGATGTTTGATGAGAAACTGCAATCATGGGAGGTCGAGGATGACCACTTCCATCATGCACAGCGACACAGCGACTGCACAAGTGAAGAGTTGTACAGATTGGCCAGCATGTGCAGGAATGTGGTCCCTACTTCGCCTCCGTCAGCTTTTCGGAAGCGGGTTCGATTCTTCTCTCCATCTCGGCAAGGGCATCCGGGGCCGGGAGCCCTGCCGGCAGCGGGCCGAGGAACTCCAGCACCGCGGTGCCGGGCAGGCGCAGGAATCGGTTGCGTCCCCAGAACAGCCCCGCGTTGGTTGCCGCGAGTATGCAGGGAAGGCCCGTCCGCTCGTATGCCGCGGCGGCGCCGATGCGGTACTGCCTCTGGGCTCCGGGCGCCACGCGGGTTCCTTGCGGATAGATGACCAGCTGGCCGAGATTGCCCCGCTGGTGCTCTATGGCTTCCAGCATGCCCTCCATGGCCGTGCGGCCCGCGCTCCGGTCCACGGGAATGCATCCGATCCGTTTCGCGTACCAGCCGAACACGGGAGCGAAGCGGAGTTCCCTCTTCATCACGAACCGGGGCGACTCAAGGGAGGATACAAGCATTAGGATGTCCAGGAAGGATTGGTGCTTGCTCGCGATGATGCACTCCCCGCGCGGCGCTTCGCCGCGAATCTCGGTCCGGAGGCTGCAGACCCAGCGGAGGACGAGAAGCATGGCGGCGCACCAGATGCGCGCGATTCGGATTGTGGTGCCGCGGGAGAGGAGCGTGATGGGCGCGAGGATGACCCCGAGCGCGACCATCGTGATATAGAAGACAAGGTTGTAGGCGAGGGAGCGAACAAGAATCATGGAATCGACCGGGAATTCACGCGGTTTGGGCGAGCAGCCGCCAGACCCGGAGATATTGGCGGTCCGCTGTTCGGCGTGCAACACACTCTACCGCGTTCCGATCGAGGAGATCCCGGACACGGGCCGCCGCGTGAAGTGCGCGCGTTGCGGGCATGTCTGGTTTCATGGAATTATGGCCGCGCAGGCGAATCCGGCGGCTCCGCACCCAGCCGACTGGGGCCTGTTTCCCGTGATGGGCAACGAGCCTTTCCACGGACGGGAGATGGAGGCGGCCCGGTACCAGGACCTTGATATGGTCGAACTCCGCCGTCGCGACGGGCTGACGGCCATGATCTGGCTGATCGCGATACTCGCACTGCTTGTCGTGATACTCGGCGTGCATGTGTTTGCGCCCCAGATATCCGCGGCGGTCCCCGCGCTGGCACCCTCCCTCCTGGTCTACGTCGAATGGGTGGGGGCCGTGCTCTCATGGGTCGCCGAAACGGCTCGAGCCGTTGCGGGCGGACTCGGCGAGGCGTTCCAGTCGTACGGGTCCTGACGCGCCCGGTTTCCTCCCCGGTGGCCCGGCCAGGAAGTCTGCCGGAGGCGGGGTGCGAAATCCGGAGGAGCCATTGGACGGCGAACAAGGCCGGGTCGCCCGCGCCGGCAGGCAATCCGGCCATTCCGTTTCCCCGGGGCATGGCAGAGCGAGCGAGGATGGCCGTGCGGAGCATCCTCCGCGCTGTGCCGGGAGAGGACGGCAAGAAACGAACAACCATGTCGCATCCAGAGGGGATCGCGGCCGCAGCGGCAGCGGCTTCGGTTCCCGCAACTGCGGCGGTGGTCGAAGCAGGGTTTCCTGTTCGTTCGGTCATTCCGGCCCAGGCCGCGGAAGTGCATACGCTCAACGAGTTCGGCGCGGATGTCGCGATGCGGACCAAAGGCGAGGTGACGATCGAAGTGCTGCCCGCGGGCGCCGTGGTCGGCGTTTGCGAAACGCCTGACGGGGTCGACAAGGGGCAGATCGAGGGCGGCTTCGCCTGCTGAACGCACGACGGGTTCGGAGAGCATCCTGCAGCGATGCCGTCCTGCTCGCCGGTCGCTGGCGCGGGAGTCGGCATCGACAACATCGCCTTCCTCGGCTGGTTCCTCTACGGCGGCGGAAAGGAGTCCTGACCACGGGCCGTGGAGCGAGGTGGACGTCAATGAGATGGGCTTGATGCTGCAGCCCGTCGGCCTGGACCCGCTCGGATGGGTCAAGGATCCCATCCTGTCGATGGACGACTTCCGGAAGTATCGGGTCCGAACTTCACCCGGGATACCCGGTCTGACCTGCAAGGACACCGGCGTTGCCGCGGTTTCGATGGGCGACGACGATATCCTGCCCGCCCCCGGGAAGGGAACGATCGATGCGGCCGAATGGTGCTGACCGACACCCGTTTTCGGATTCCAGAGGCCTCTGAAGCACGATCACCCGCAGGGCCTGGACCAGGTGGTCGTGAGTGCCGAAAGATGCGCAACGCCGGGTCGGAAGAACTGCAGGCAGCGCTCGAGAGCCCGGTCGAACGACCCACCGCGCCCGAATAGCGCCGGGAATCCTAGTCTCCGACCCGATCCGCCGCGGATCAGCCGGGCACTGCCTGGCTGTCCCTCCGCGCGACTGAATTCAGGCCCTTGCAGCGGATGCAGCGAGGTACGGGAGACGCAAACGGCAGCGAATCACCCGCCGAACTGCTCCTGGGCGTCCCGGCAACTCCGCCAGCCCCACCATCCGTCCGGAAACGCCGAAAAACGTCGAAGTCGGTGACAATAGTGCCCGGAACTCACTCGACACGAGGATTTTGTCGCGAAACCGGGGGGCACCCAGCCAATGGCATTCGCTTAGGGTTCGTCAAGAAATAACCGCTTGGCATTGAGGAGTCGGCAAGAAGGTATAATTCCACTCGCCATGGAACTCTGCGCGCCGGATGTCTAGGTCCTCCATTTGGGCATCCTTGATCGCCACGCCCTTGGGATAGTCGTTGTCGTCCACGTCGCAATAGACTTTGAGGCCGGTGCTGGTCGTGGTGGCGCCGATCAGACTGACGATGGTTGCGAGGGTTCGCAGCGGCTTGCCGCGCCAGTTCTGGCTGATGAACGAGAACAAGCGGTGTTCAATGCGGTTCCATTTGCTGGTTCCGGGCGGCAGATGGCAAACCGTGATCTCGAGCCCCAGTTCGCGGGCGAGTTTCTGCAGTTCAACCTTCCAGAGCCGAACCCGAGCTCCGTTGGAGCCGCCACAGTCGGCTGTGATCAACAGGCGTGAGGCCCCGGGATAGAGTTCCTGTCCCAAACGCAGCCACCAACGCCGGATACTCTCCACGGCGAAAGCAGCCGTGTCGTGGCTGATGCCGACATTCACCCAACCGATATTGTGAGCCACGTCATAGACCCCGTAAGGCGCCGCCTTGCCGAGCTTCTTGTCGGGGAAATCATGAACATTGACCTCCTCGGGCCGGCCCTTTGGCCGCCACTCACGGCCGCCGTTCCTGAAGTCTCCTACCAGTTCCTTCTTCTTGGTGTCCACTGAGATCACCGGCTGCCGGCCGGCGAGGAAGTCCGCGACCTGATCGTTGATGTATTCGAACTGGCCGTCGCGATCGGGAGGATCCGTGCCCTCCCGTGTCTTCGCATTTCCCTGAAGCGTGTAGCCGAGCTGCACGAGAAGCTTCCCCACCAGCGTGCGGGAAACCGAAAAACCCTGCTCCTTCAATGCGTTCGAAAGGCGGCGGCAGCTCTTCGAGGTCCAGCGCAACGGACGTTCGGGATCGCCCCGTGCCGTGGGTTCCACCAGCGCCTCAAGAGCGCTCAGCAGTTCCGGTTGCTTCTCCGTCTCCGGCTTGCGCCCCCCACCGGGACGGCGAACTCGGCCGAGCTCGCTCGGCGCCGTCTCCCCGCTGAGTTCCCGCAGTCCCCGGCCAATGGTCGAACCCGCCACCCCCGTGATCTCGGAGACAAGCCTGATCCCGCCGCGCCCAAAGCTTCCCGCCTCGGCCGCCGCCAGCAACCGCCGGCCCCGCTCGTCAAGATACGGAGCCAGAGCCTCGTATCTATATTTGATACCATCCGTGTTGTCCATTCACTATATATAGAGGACATACCCATACTGCGGAATCCCCCTTCAAACCATCCACCCGATCACTCCGTGATCAGCACCAAACTGGCCGGGATCATTCCGTCATCCGCGCAAGCGCCAGGAGCCCGCGGCGGTCTTGGAACACCCGGGTGAAGGGGTCGGACCGGAGGCCTGCGCCAAGACCGCTCAAACTTCCACGTGCATCCACACAAGGAGAAGGGTGGCATTGTACCGGTTCGGCCATCCTTCCGTCCCTTGCCGACAGCGCCCAATACCGCACCCGGCCGGCCCTTCGATTGCCGATTTCGAAGAAACGCAACCGTCGCACATGCAAGCGCAGTGGTCACCCCGCAAGCCGATCGGACGGACTCCGAATGTCATCCTTGCAAAGAGTTGCGCCCACCAGGAAGCCGCGGGACGCTCAATCAAGAATTCGACAATATCCGATTCGATAGTTCGTGGACGGGCCCTTAGGGAAATTTTGGCATTCGCTTAAGGAATCGCAGTTCTGCCAGGCCCGTATTGTGTGGGACGGTTGCTCTGGCACTCAGGCTGCAGCTGCGGAGTCTCGTCCTTTCTGCCATTTGCCGAGGGGTTTTCGGGAGCGTCGTGGATAGGTTCGATTTGGACGCAGGCGTTGCCTTGCGGTTTCGACACAGGCGAGGACCTGACGCACTGCGTTGTGCATCATGGCGGCCTGCCGCAGGATGAGGCCTTCGAGGTTTCGGGCGACGGCGAACAAGGCGGCCTTGAAGTTTGCCTGGCTCTCCGGCAGGGGATCCGGGGGCGATTGCGAGTTGTGCATGGCGTCGCCGAAGTTGGTGAACAGCCTGGTCATGGCGATGAGGTTGAAGTGGGCGAAGATTTCCTGCTTCACGCCGCGTTCGGATCGGCTGTGGAAGTTCTCCAGTTCGAAGCCACACTTTGAGGTTTTGTACAACTCCTCGATGCCCCAGCGGTCATGGTAGAGGTCGGCGAGTTCCCGGATCGGGTATCGGCTTCGGTCGAGAAGAGTGGTTGCGAGATGGAACTCGGTTCCGCCGTGGACGTATTTGACGAGCCGCAGGGGGATGGGCCTGGGTACGGCCTCGGGATCCTTCCGGCCCAGACGGCGAAGCGTATCGGGTCCCGGTGTGATGGTGATGAGCTCATCCTGCCGGCTTCCTGCGATGAAGTCGTCGAATGTGGTTCCGGCATTTCTCTGCAGACGGAACAGCGGATGCACGCCCCGCTCCGCATGGGCCAGCAGCATCCGGTAGGAGTAGTAGCCGCGGTCGTAGACGACGACGTTTCCTGCAGCCATGGCGGGGAGATGGGCGAGCGCGGCGGCGCGCTCATCGCCGTGGGCATGCAGGTCGAAGTCGATGGGGAGTTTCGGGGCCAGTTCGTAGAGGCAACTCAGCAAGCCTTGCGGATAGTGGGCCCGTTCCTGCGGCAGGGGGTAGCCGGCGCGGAGCAGTGGGCGCGGCAGGTTGATCTTCGAGCCGTCGACCGCGAAGACCCTGTGCCCCTTCCACTGCGAGCTCTCGGCACGCTTGAGGATCTCGGCGTGCAGGTTCTTGAAGATGGCTTCGTCGACCTTCGCCCGGGCGGCGCTCATGCTCGACGCAGCGACGGGTTCGGCCTGCGGCAGCGGAATGCCGCAAGCCCGGCATTGCTCCCAGAGCGCGGCAAGGGTCGCCGTGTAGCCGTTGCCCGAGAACATCAGCCGATAGACGAAGAGCACCACGAGCAGAGTGTTGATGACCCGCCGCCGGAGCTGCCAGACACGGTCGTGGGCCGTCGCAGCCGCGGTCTGCCCATGGGTCACCTAACCGCTAGACAATTGGTTTCCGGGAGGCCATACTGCTCCCGCCATGCCCGAATCGCTCTCCATTCCCGCGGTCCTTAAATCGGACGCCGGACAGGCGTTGCTGTTCGGCCTGCAGCCTCTGGACCGGTTTCCGGGACGGATGGCGGTCGCCCGGGCGGTGTGCGAGGGCCTCGGGCTGGTTGATGCCCAGGGACGTCTGCGGCTATCGAGCTGCATGGCGGCGCTGGCGGCGCTGGCGGCGCTGGCGGCGCTTGAGGCGGAGGGCGGGTTCCGACTTCCGCCGGAGGGTTCCGGCAAGGGGGTGGCGAGGGCGCCGAGGATGCAGTTGGCGCCGGTCGCGGAAGCGGTTGGCGTGCCGTCGCGTGTGGACGACGTCGTCGGACTGGAGGTGAGGTCGGTCGGCGGGGATGCGGAGCGCCGGCTTCTGGCGCGGATGCTTGCGGACGACCATCCTCTCGGCGCGTCGCAGCACGCAGGCCGGCAGTTGCGCTATCTGTTGTGTTCGGACCACGGCCTGCTCGGGGGTTTCGTTTTCGCCAGTCCTGCGCCGAGGCTGTCCGCCCGGGACGACTGGATCGGCTGGGACGCGGCGGGCCGTTCGGCGGGGCTTGACCGGGTCGTCGGCATGTCGCGGTTCCTGATCCGGAGGGGCGTCTGCTGCCGGAACCTGGCCTCGAAGGCGCTTGCGCTGTGCCTGCGGCGGCTCGGGGCCGACTTTCTCGGACGCTACGGTATCCTGCCCCTGCTTGTGGAGACCTTCGTGGGGGAAGGCTACAGCGGCGGCAGCCTGTGCGCGGCGGGATGGACCTATGTCGGCGAGAGCGCCGGACGCGGGCGGCGGGCGGGGACGGGGGAGCGGGTCCCGCCCAAGGCGGTGTGGCTGCGCCCGCTGACGTCCGGCTGGCGCCGCGAGTTCGGGGTCGTCGGCGCGCCCCCCGATCCGCCGCCGCGCCGGCGCTCCGTTCTCGGCCCCGGCGACGGCCTTGACAGGGACCGGTGGGCGGGGAATGAGTTTGGCGGGGCCGCGCTGCACGGGAAGCTGCGGGACCGGCTCGTGGCCAGCGCCGCGGTGCAGGCGGCGGCGCCCTCGAAGACGTTCTTCACGGCGGCCTGCGGCAATCAGGCCTTGGTGACGGGGTATTACCGGATGATCAGGAAAGCGGACCACGAGCATGTCGGTCTGACGCCGGAGGGCATCCTGGCGGGTCACAGGGATCGGACGGTGCGTCGCATGCGGGGCGCTGGGACGGTGCTGCTGATCCAGGACGGGACCGACCTCAACTTCGCGACCCATCCCGGCTGCGACGGGCTGGGGGTGATCGCAAGGAACGGCCGGAAGGGCTCGGGCACCCTCGGCATCCACATGCACAGCACGTTCGCGGTCAGCGAGCAGGGCATCCCTCTCGGGGTTCCGCGCATTGAGTTCGACTGTCCCGAAGGCGGCGGCGAGCGCGGCAAGCCGCCGGAGGAGCGGAAGTCGGGGCGCTGGCTCCGGGGCTGGCGCGACAGCTCCCTTCTGGCCGGGGAGGCCAACGCCGTCAAGGGGCGGGCCGGCGGCATCAGCGTGGTGTCGGTGATGGACCGGGAGGGGGACATCGCGGCGCTGTTCGTCGAGCACCGTGACAGGGGCGGCGCCGACCTTCTCGTGCGGGCGAGGGCCGACCGCGTCCTGGCGGACGGCGGAAGGCTGTTCGAGGAGGTGCGGGCGTCGACCTCGCCCTCACGGCACGAGATCTGCGTCGACCGGGCCTCGGCGCGGCGTGCCGCACGCGGCCAGAAGGCCTTCGCCGGGCGCGAGGCGCGGCGCGCCGCCGTCGAACTGCGCTGGCTGGAACTCTCCGTTCCCGTGCCCCGGCAGGAGCGCCGGCGCCTCGGCTCCGAACCCGTCCGGCTGACGGCGGTGCACGCCCTCGAGCCCTCTCCGCCGTCCGGCACGGAGGCCCTCGAATGGCTGTTGCTGACGACGCTGCCGGTCGGCAACGCGGACGAGGCGCGCCGGATCCTCGACCTGTACGCCCTGAGGTGGCGCATCGAGGACTGGCACCGGATCCTGAAGACCGGCTGCGAGATCGAGAAGTCGGGCTTCCGAACCGCCGAGCGGATGAAGGCGGCCGTGACGATCAACGCGGTGATCGCCTGGCGTCTGGCGGCGCTGACGCTCATGGGCCGGGACACCCCGGAACTGCCCGCCCACAAGATGTTCTCGGCCTCCGAGATCGCGATGCTGCTCGACTTCGCGATCGCCGGCGGCTTCCCGGTTCCCGGCCGGGAGCGGCCGGAGGATCCGGTGGACCTCGAAGCTGTATCGCTTGGACAGGCCTTGCTTCTCGTCGCCCGGCTCGGCGGCTACCTGAACCGGAGCAACGACGGCCCGCCGGGCCATCAGACGGTTTGGGAGGGATACGCCAGGCTCGTCACCGGCGCGCAGACCATCGAGCGGATCGAAGAGAACGGCGAGGCAAGCGCGCTGCATCCCTATCTCGCTCGGAACGCCGCAACGTCAGGACACGGAGAAGGCCGCAGCCGCAGGCCCTGAATCGCTGCCGAACGGCCCTCCGAAACCGGAAACGCTGCGGCGTGCGGCGTCGGGCATGGAGTGGAACCAGCCCCGAGAGTCGCCGTTGTCTAGTGGCTAAGTGATCAATGGGCAGGCCGCGGTTGCCGCGCCGACGAGTTCCTGCCAGGCGAGCAGGAAGGGGTCGTCTGCGGCGAGCCGGGGCGCCGCCCGTGGCTTCGCCTTGCGCCGCGGCGCAGTGCGTTGCGGGCCATGCAGGAGAACCTCCCGGAAGTCCGCGCTCAGCGGATAGACGTAGACCCGTTTGGGCGCTTTCCCCTTGCCGCCCCGGGTCTCGCCGAGATCGAGCCAGTTCGCCGCCCGGTAACAGGCGCCATCGAAGCGGCTCGAATTCACAAACGTCTCTACCAATACCGGACGGCAGCCGTGCTGTTGCTCCCAGTCATCGGCCAGCCGCCGCACCGCCATCGACAGCACCTTGGAAGCCAGGTTCCGGACCTCGACCCACGGAAACAGCAGAAACCGCGTGTTGCCCACCACCCGCTCCAGATGCGCCTTCCACCCGTCCTCCGGCCAGCCGACCCACGCGTCCCGGCAGGGCAGCGAGACCACCGCCTGCGAGAACTGCAGGCAACCCAGCTTGCGCCCGTGCCGATCCTCCACGAAATAGCGCAGCCGCGGACCGAGAGGGTGGCGGAAACCGGCATAGTGCCAGCGGTCGACAAACTCGTTCCACTCCGAGACCTCGTCCTCGTCCAGCACGAGGCGAAGCTGCAATGGCAGAAGTTCCCCCAGTGGCTCCGCAATCGCAGGCTGCTTCTCCGTCCGCCGGCTCTTCTCAATCGGCTTGCGCGGACCCCGCGCATAGGACGCATCCTTCGCCGGCAACACCAGGAGGCCCAGCCGCTCCAGTTCCTCCAGAAGCCGTTGGCAGAGCTGGATCCGGTTCGTGCCCGTTCCCGTGCGCCAGCCCAGCTGCTCGCAAACCGTCTGCCCAAGCTCGTGCCGGCTCAGCGACGGAAACGCTGCAACCGTCGTCTGGATCTCGGAAATCTGCTGCCGGGTCAGACGACGACCGAAAAACGTCGTCGACCGCAGCGCCTCGATTCGGGGGTCCATCCAAACACCTCTCCGCAGTGGGCAATCCAAGCGGCACTATGCAGGGAACGAGCCGGTAAGTCAACCCCCCCGGGCATGACCGCACCAACAGTGGAGAAAAGACAAATAACCGCAATACATTAGTCCAATGCACCCGGTGGGCCACGAAGCAGAACGCCCTAGACGAATGCCATTGGGCACCCAGCAGCTTGCCAGGGACTGAACAGCCTTTGCGCTGGCTGCGGAGCGGCAGTTATCTGGCATCGGCATTGTGTCTGGATGATGCTCCAATCCCGCCATTTGCTTTCTGCTCCGCTAACCCGATTCGATTCCGCACCAGCCATCCTCGGCACGCCGGTCGTCTTCGCGACGCGTTGAGCAATTCGGGGCGATGCTGCAAGGCTACACCGGTGACATCCGCCCTCTGCCCAGGACTCGACGCGAACAACTCTATCGGGGCTCTGGCGAATCCAACTCCGAACGAGGTTGCGCGTGAATTTGGCGGTCATTGCTATATGCACGCAATTACCGGCTCGGCGTTCTCAGAGTCTGCTAAGTGACTCTCCGTGCCCACAGCCGCCCCTTCCTCCATAGAATGCAACAATTCTGCCTCGGGAGCGGAGTATCGGGATGAGCTTGGCTCAAACCTGCGAATGGAATCCTCGATTCTCGCTCGCCGACCGCGAGGTCAGCGCAGCCGCCGGCCGGGTGCCGGTCGGTTGCGCTACGGTCACTGGTCTCTGCCAGACTTCCGATTCGGAGCATCGCGATGGCGCGCGCTGATCTCGTGAAGAGGCTGTTCGTCTCATACCAACAGCGGGACGACGACGGATTTCGTGTTGCCGCTTCCGAAATCGTTGAGGAGGAACGCAGAAAGCAACACCCTGTGCTGGCAAACGAGCTTCAGCGTCTTCTCGTCGGAAGTGTAACTTCGTTCGACTCGACGCGTGAACTTCGCCAACTGCGCGAACGATTGCCGATGGATAGTTCACGCAAGATTCCGTTGGCGTGTATCCGTTCCCCTGACCGGTATCTCGACGACCTCGTGCTGCAGGGAAATGTCGCAGCGCTGGTCGAACGTGTTATCGCGGAAGCCCGAGGGTGGGAAATTCTCGAGGTGCATGGTCTCCAGCCGAGCCGGCACCTGCTGTTCTGCGGGCCGTCTGGATGCGGCAAGACCGCCTGCGCCGAGGCAATCTCCAGTGAGCTTGCGCTGCCGTTGCTATATGTTCGTTTCGACGGCATCGTCTCCTCTCTACTAGGCGAGACTGCAGCAAACCTTCGCAAGTTGTTCGACTTTGCGGCGCGAGGCCAATGGGTCGTGTTCTTCGATGAGTTCGACGCCATTGGCCGTTCGAGGGATGACGCTACTGAGCACGGGGAGATCAAGCGGGTTGTCAACTCGTTCCTGCAGTTGCTGGACGGTTTTGAGGGGCGATCACTAATCATCGCCGCCACCAACTTTGAGCAGGCGCTCGATCCGGCGGTGTGGCGTCGATTCGACGATGTCCTGCGGTTCCCCCTGCCGGGCCGGAAGGATGTCGAGGAGCTCTCCTGCAAGCGGCTTCGCCCTCTCCAGCCGACGTCCGCGCAAGTGAAACGCCTTGTTGATGCTGTCGTCGGCACTTCGTATGCGGATGTCGAGCGTGTTTGTCTTGATGCGCGAAAAATTTGTGTCTTGGCAGGCAGTGCCACGCTTCGTGATGAGGACTTGCGGACAGCCTTGGAACGATTCCAGCATCGTCAGGACGCTTTTCGGAGCCCAACCCCGGGGTCTGCGCCTACCATCGATAGGGAGTAGGGGCGCACATGCCCGAGGAACGACCGCCACTGCCACAGTTGCCGCACATCGGCATTGAGCGCCACCCTCACATTTCGATAGAGCGCGAGCCGGATGTGGAACCTGAGCGGCGCCGGCGCCCCGGATACGGCACGCCTGCGCCCCGGAGGCAGCCCGCAGTCCACGGTGCCTCCATTCTGCACAGCGTTGCCAACGCGGTTTCTGAGATCGCGCGAGGACGCCAGCCCTTCGGCGTGGCGCCGGACCGTCTCATCGTCGTCGAGTTCAGCTCGTGGGATCCAGCCTGCCGCAATGTATTTGAAGAGCGCTTTGGTGCATCCGTTGTCGACGAGCGGTTCGTGGAGGCGGTTGGACATGAGACGACACGAGTGCTCGTTCAATTCGACTCACTGGACGCGATTGCGCGCTTCACGGACGAGGCCGACCGATACCGCACGGAAGATACGATTGCGGGGGAGATGCCCTCGGGACTGCGTGCCGCGTTCTTTGGAAACCTGGAACGCGCCCGCGCGGTCTCATCTGAAGACCGCGTTGGCAATCGCTTGCGCGCTGAGGGATTTCCCGACAGTGAGCGCTGCTCCATTGATGTTGATTTGTGGCATCCTGGGAGCCGCGATGCGGCCAGGGAAGTTCTTCAGCAACTCCGGCAAGTGTGTCATCGATTCGGAGGCGCGGTCACTGACGATTTGCGAACGAGCAGCCTGGTTCTGGCGCGGGTCGCGGCCAGCAGAACCCTGCTGGATCATCTGTTAAATTTCGACATCATCGCGCAGGTCAACCTGCCTCCCTCGCTCCCTGCTGTCTACTCCGCGCTGTTCGATGACGTTGGCCCCTGCCGGATAGCATCGCGCCTGTGGGTAATGAACCCGTGGTTGGCGTTCTCGAGAGCGGCGTTCTCGCCGGGCACTCTCTCCCAAGGCGTTGGGTTCTTGATGAAATCGATTTAACAGACGATAGCACGGTTGCCGATCTGCACGGTCATGGCACCCAGGTTGCTGGCCTCACCGTCTAAGGGGACGTTGCTCGATGCATCCAAACCGGTATCTGGGATCCGCGAGTCCTCGTCGCCAGCGCAAAGATATTGCGGCGCGATCCGCTGGATCACGGATTGACGGTCTTTCCGGAAAACCGGCGACCTGAAGCCCTCGTTGAAGAGGCCATTCGCCATTTCCACCAGGAACAGGGATGCCGCGTCTTCAATCTCTCGGCCTGCAATCGAGATGACGTCTATGGAAGCGGACGCCAGTTCGCTTGGGCCGAGGTTCTGGACAGGCTTGCCCGGGAACTCGACATCGTCATTGTTGTCGCCGTCGGCAACGACCCCGACCCAATCATGCCGAGCAGCGTACATACGCGAGAGGCGTTTCAAGCTGGTGTCCGCGATGCGGCCTATCGAACCCGTTAGCGCGGGTGTGCAATCCGGCCACGGCCGCTATCGCCATCGCCGTAGGTTCGGTAGCACGATCGGACCTGCCGCGCACCCAGGACTCGTTCGCAGGTGCTCCGCGTGGCGCGCCGGCCCCGTTCAGCCGGGTTGGTCCTGGGTACGAGAGTAAGGGAACGCGGCGATCTGTGAAGCCCGATTTTGTCGCTTGTGGAGGCAACTTGGCGGTCTCGCAACTAGCGGGCGCTGCGCCAAGGTGGATTTCCCGGGACCTTCACCTCGGAGAACCCACCACGCGCCTGAACACGGATGGCGGGCGTCTTCTCACGGCGGTCAGCGGCACAAGCTTTGCTGCGCCACATGTTGGTCACGCTGCCGCCCGCGCCCTTGCGACCGTTCCCGACGAGAGTGGTCGCGCGACCGCAAACGCTGCGAGGGCCCTGCTGGGAGTCGCCGCCGAAACACCGCCCTGTGGTGACGACTGGCTTGCCGTCCCAATTGGCGACGCCGCATGGTCGAGGCTCCGCCTGACAGGATTCGGAATGGTCAACGTCGATCGCGTTTGCGAATCACTCGACAACGATGTCTGCCTGCTCGCTTCCGACCAGGTCTCGGAGGACCATTGGCATCTCTACGAATGGCGCGTTCCACCGGCATTTCTCGCCGGGAGAGGCGAGCGTGGAATCGGGGTATCGCTGGCCTACGACCCACCGGTCCGGTCAAGTCGCCGCGACTACCTCGCGCGGACGATGTGGCTTGAGGTCCTGAAGGGATACACACCTGACGAGATCGTCCGAATTCGCGCGCGTCGTGGGGCGGGTGGCGATCCACCGTCCAAGACATCCCGGCTGAAGATGGTCGAACTCATGCCGGCCAGAACGGCACTGGAATGGTCCACATTGCAGGTGCGCCATAAGAAGTGGGCACGGGTGCTGCGCCATAAGAAGTGGGCACGGGTGCCGCGATTTCCCATTGTGCATGACGATGACGACCCGACCCTCCATTTACTGGTCGGATGTCAATCGCGATTTCCCCGCGGCGAAGCTCCGGAGCAGTCTTACAGCGTCGCAGTTCGTTTCTGGCATGGCGGTCAATACGGGGAGTTGTACCAGGAGATCCTTGGCCGCGTTCGCACCCGCGCCAGGATCCTTGCACCCTCCTGACCTGCCCTGGACACAAGCTCTCGCACATCGGCTATCCGTCCGACGCTCCCGGCTGCTACCGCCGAAGGCAGTTGCTGGACCTGGCTTGTCCAACATTCGAATTCAACCAACTTGGCAACAACTGATACTCCGCGCTTCTCCAGAAGCCAGAGACAGGATTCGGACAACTCGCGCCTGTCCCATCCAGATGCATGCAAGGTTGAGGGATAGTAGCCGCTGATGTGGTAATCGGAGGCGACAATACAGATGATTGGCGCGCATCGGCCCCGGGACACAACTTCTGCATCCGTGCCGAGCCGCGCGCATGCGAGTGTCGAGCGCGCAGGGCAGAGGGTCGCGAGGAAGCGGGTTCTACCGGAATGACAAGATTGCACGACCGCAATGCCGGAAATCGGGCTGAACGCGCATCGGTCCGCTCCCGCTGCGGTCAACTGGCGGCAAGGCAGCGTTGAGGTCGTGCCGTTGCGCGCAGGGTACGGTTCTCGTGGAATGGAGTCAGGCCGCAAGCGGCCCGAGGCACTGGGCGTCGCCGCCTGCCGGGTGTCCAAACCTTCACACCAGACGGCAGCCGGGCCGCCCGGCGCCGCGGAATTCGGCTTCCTTGCGTTTGCCACGGTTGCTGCATATATTCACCCTTGAGCGGGAAACACGCGTCACCACAATTGTGGACAATTTACAAGACGGCGGTATTTTCGTTCCAACAAGAGGCCGGGCAGCCGATCCGCAGGTTGGTAAACCAGCAAAATTGGTGTCCGCCCAAAGCTTTAGCGGCTTTGTGGCCGCAATCATGTTTCGCTTTGCGACCCTTTCGGGGGCGCAGGCGGGAGACGGACGCATGGCCGACTCCTTGACGGCGAGGGCCGGGAACCCAGGGATGGATCCTGCCTGACCGCCGCGGGTCGGCGATGATGCAGCCCCGATCGTGCACCATGTGCGGCCGGGGCGGACAGATGGGATTCATGGCAAAGCGACTATTGATAGACGCTGTGCACCCGGAGGAATTCCGGGTCGCAGCACTCGACGGGGAACGTTTGGTTACCGTCGATGTGGACACCAGGGAAGGAAGCCAGCTCGCGGGCAACCTGTATGTGGCCAGCGTGGCCCGCGTCGAGGCGAGCCTCCAGGCAGCCTTCGTGGACTTCGGCGGAGAGCGGCACGGATTTCTTCCCTTCTCTGAAATTCACCCCGATTACTTCCAGTTGCCGAAGGGACGGAATTCGCGGTCCGCTTCGGCGGCGGTCGAAGAGCCGGAGGGAGACGGGCCTTCCGAGGAGGAAGACGCGGCGCAGAACGCGGAATCCCCTGACGAGGCCGAGGAGGAGTCAGCGGCCCCTGCCCGCCGCGGTCGCCGCCGCCCGGCCTTCGCGATCCAGGAGGTCATTCGCAACCGGCAGGTCATGCTGGTGCAGGTGCACAAGGAGCCGCGGGGCGACAAGGGCGCCGTGCTCACTACCTACATCTCGCTGGCCGGACGCTACTGCGTTCTGATGCCGAATGCGGGCCGCGGTGGAGGGGTTTCGCGCAAGATCAGCGCGGAAGACCGCAAGCGCCTCCGGGAGATTGCCGGCGAGCTGGACGTCGCGCCGGGGCATGGCGTGATCATCCGTACCGCCGGGTGCGAGCGCACCCGACCGGAAATCAAGCGCGACTACGCGGCGCTGATTCGGCAATGGGAGGAGATTCGCGAGCGAGCGCTGGCTGCGGTTGCTCCGAAGCTGATCCACCAGGAATCCAACCTGATGCGGCGGGCCGTCCGAGATCTCTACGACCGGGATACCGAAGAGATCCTCATCGAAGGTGAGGACGCCTATCAGGAGGCGCGGCGGCAGATGCGAATGCTGACGCCGTCCCACGTCAAGAACGTCAAGCAGTTCAACAAGGAACCGCGCGGCGCCCCGTTGCCTCCGGATACCCCGCCGATCTTCACCAGGTTCGGCGTCGAGCGCCAGCTTGGAGAGCTCTTCTCTCCGCGGGTGACGCTGCCTTCGGGCGGTTCCATCGTCATCAGCCCCTCCGAGGCGCTGACGGCGATCGATGTCAACTCCGGACGGTCGACGGGCGAGCGGAATATCGAGGAGACCGCCTACCGCACCAATTTGGAGGCCTCCGACGTGGTGGCCCGGCAGCTCCGGCTCCGGGACATCTCCGGCCTCGTGGTGATCGACTTCATCGACATGGTCGAAGAACGCAACCGGCATGCCGTGGAGCGCCGCCTTCGGGACCGGTTGCGGGCCGACTACTCCCGCACCCAGATCGGGAGGATCTCCAGTTTCGGGCTCCTGGAAATGTCGCGTCAGCGTCTGGCGCGGAGCCTCGTGGAGATGTCGACCGTGCCCTGCGGAAACTGCGAAGGCGTCGGCCGTGCCCGCTCCCCGGTTTCCCTCGCCCTTGCGTTGCTGCGCAGGGTGGAGGCCGAGGTGGGCGAGAATGCCGGGCGCACCGCGGTGATCCGCACCTCGCCGCATGTTGCCGAATACCTGGCGAACCAGAAGCGCGCGGATCTCGGCCGTATCGAGGCGCGGCGCGGGATCCGGATTCATTTGCGCCCCGGAACGGACGTCGAAGGCACCGAAAGCGTTGTCGCATGGCAGGCGCCGGACTGGGATTCCCTGGCGGAGTTCCTGCAGGGCACGCGGGAGACCGCTGGCGAGGGCCCGCGCGAGCGCAGGCGCCGGCGGGTTCGCGGGCAGGATGGTCAGCGCGCGCGTGACGAGGACCGCGATTCCGAGCGCCGGGCCCGGCGCGGGCGGCGCAGCCGGACCCGGAGTGGAGACGCCGCGGAGGCGGCAACCGCTCCCGATGGCGGGAATGGCGATTCCGCGCCAGCCGAGGCGCCGCGCGGCCGCAAGCGCCGGCGGGTGTCTGATGACGGGGCCGAGCCGGATCATGCCGTCCAGCCCGAGGCTTCGGAGCCGGGCGGAGAGGAGGATGGCGGCCGGCGCCGGAGGCGGGGACGGCGCGCGGGACGACGCCGGGGGGAGGAAGAGGAGGCTGGCCAGGAGGAGCTGGCGGCTGTTGGTCCCGAGCGCGAAGAGGATGCTGGCGAGGACGGGCCGGGCGACCCGGACGGTGTTCGTCGCAGACGCAGGGGACGCCGCGGAGGCCGCGGGCGCTCCCGTCGGCGGCCGGATTCCGTAGACGCTTCCGCCGAGGCGGGGACTGGAGCCCGGAGAGACGGCCCCCGGGAAGACGAGAACGGCGGCGCTTCGTCGGAAGGGATGCGGAATCCGGGGGTTTCCGTACCGGAGGACTTCGCGCAACCCGACATCTATGATCCACACGAGAGCGCTGCCTAGGTCCCGCCGGGGAAATGGGCCGGTGCCGCGGCGGAGGGCGTTTCTGGCATGCTGATTCGAACAACCGCGCTCGCGCTCGCGGCGGCGGTTCCGCTGATTGCCGCCGCTCCGGCGGAGGCACTGATTCGCGACGCCGAACTCGAAGCCCTGATGCTCGACATCTCCGATCCGATCTTCCGCGCGGCGGGATTCTCGAGGGACGACATCCGGATCTCCACGTGGAACCATCCCGCTGTCAACGCGTTTGCGACCGGCGACAATCGCATTGTGCTGTTTTCGGGCCTGATCGAGTCGGCGTCCAGCTATCCTGAACTGGCGGCCGTCATCGCGCATGAATTGGCGCATATCGCCAACGGGCATGTTGTCCGGCGGTCCGAGGAGCTTGCCGACACCCAGACTGCAGCCTCGATGCTGTCGTTCATCGCCTTGCTGACGGCGGGGGCGGGCTCGCTGGATCCGGGTGCCGCGATCGGCGGGCTCGCAGCGACTCAGCGCGTCGCGGAGCGGACCTTCCTTGTCTACACAAGGAGCCAGGAGGCGGCTGCGGACGGCCAGGCGGTGGTCTATCTGCGGAAGGCGGGCCTCGATCCGCGCGCCCTGATTTCGTTTCTCGAGGTTCTCCAGCGGGACCAGGAGACTTGGGGGCAGATGGATCCTTATGCGTTGACGCATCCGGCGGCGGATGAGCGAATTGACAATCTCCGGCGGAGTTTCGGGATTGGCGGGGACACGGACCCCGCGGTTGATCCTGCGCTTGCGCACAGGTTCACGCGGGTGCGCGCCAAGCTCGCGGCGTTTCTTGGCGATCCGGCCACCGTTCTGGCGCGCATTGCGGACGGGGATCAGTCGGAGATCGCCACGATCAAGCGGGCGATCGCGCTCCACCGGAACGGCGACGGTCGAGGGGCGCTGGAGTCGATGGATCGGCTGCTTGAGTTCGCTCCGGGAGATCCCTACTACCTGGAGCTTCGCGGGCAGATTCTCTTCGAAAACGGTCGGACGGAGGAATCCGTCGCCGCGTACCGCGCGGCGGTTGAGGCTGCTCCCGACGAAGGCCTGATGACGGTGGGGCTGGGCCAGGCGCTCCTCGCAATGGAGTCAGCGGATGCTGACCGGGAGGCGCTGGGCGTGCTGGAGGCGGCGGTCCGCAGGGATGAGCTGGACGCGCGCGCGCGCTACTTTCTGGCGCAGGCGCTCGGCCGGTCCGGGGACAGGCCGCGCGCGAATCTGATGATTGCCGAGGAGCGGCTGATTCGAGGCGACTTCCAGGCGGCCGCAAGCTTTGCCAGGCGGTCGGCCGAAGAGGCGAAGCCGGGTTCGCCGACCTGGTTCCAGGCGCAGGACATTCTCGCGGCGCTCGGGGCGCCGCCAGTGGGAGACACGCAATGAAACCGAATTCCGCCATCGCCGCGCTCCGCGCGGCCGGGTTGGCCGCCATTCTGGGGCTGGCGGCGCTGCCCGCTGGCGCCCATACCACGCCGGAGGAGCTGGACGAAGCCTTCCGCGACTACATCTTCGCCAATCCCGATGTGATCCTCGAATCGGTGAGGCGTTATCACCAGGAGCAGGAGGCGGTCGCAGAGGTGGAGCGCGAAGCCGGCCAGCGCGCCTTCCTGCGGGCAAATTCCGAGGCGGTCTACGATGACGGGTATTCGGTGGTGCTCGGGAACCCGGACGGCGATCTCACCCTGGTCGAATTCTTCGACTATCGGTGCGGATTCTGCCGCCGCGCCGTCGGCGATGTGCTGGCCTTCCTGGAATCGGATGGCGGCGTGCGCCTTGTTCTCAAGGAGTTTCCCATTCTGGGCGAGGAGTCTCGGGTCGCGGCGCGGGCCAGCATCGCGGCCCTGCAGCAGGATCGCGGCGAGCGTTTTCTGGACTTTCACGTGGCATTGCTCGAGGAGCGGGGACCGCTGACGGAAGCGCGGATTCTTGCGATCGCAAGCCACGCCGGGCTCGACCGGGCGCGGCTTGAGGTGGATCTCGGCAGCGCGGAGATCGACGAGTTGATCCAATTGAACTACAGCCTCGCCGAGGACCTTGGAATCAGCGGCACGCCGGCCTTCATCATGGGCGACGAGGTGGCTCCGGGCTATCTGGCGGAGGATCAGCTCCTCGCCTGGGCGCGTCGGGTTCGCGCCGGCTCCTGATCCGGCTTGGGAGGGCCTGGCGGCAGGTGGTGATGCCATGACCGGGGCGCGGCAGGCCATCCACGTGCTGAACGGCCCGAACCTCAATCTTCTCGGCGAGCGTGAGCCAAATGTCTACGGGTCGGAATCGCTCGCCGATATCGAGGTGCTCTGCCGCGCCCGTGCGGGCCGGCATGGCTTCAGTCTGGAGTTCCGCCAGACCAACCACGAGGGGCAATTGGTGGACTGGATCCAGGATGCGTCACGTAGCGCTGCGGGCATCGTGATCAACGCGGCCGGGCTCTCCTACGGATCGGTTCCCGTCATCGATGCGCTGCGCGCGGCTCCTTGCCCGGTGGTCGAGGTGCATCTGTCCAACATCCATGCGAGGGAACAGTACCGGAGGACCTCGGATGTCTCGCCGGCTGTCCTCGGCGTGATCGCCGGGTTTGGCGCCCAGGGATATGCCCTGGCGGTGGACGCTCTCGCAGGCATTGCCAACCTAAGCTAGGCGGGAATCCATGGCCAAGCAGACCGAATCCGATATCGAATACATTCGCGCTGTTGCCGAGCTGTTCAACGAGACGGGTCTCGCGGAATTGTCCGTGCGCCGCGAGTTCGGGAATGGCAACGGCAAGCTCGCGGTGCGGCTCGCGCGCCATGCGGCGGTGCTGCCCGCAACAATGGCCGCTCCGCTTCCGGGCGCGGCGGCGGAGCCGCCGCCCGCGTCCTCGCTGTCGTCGCCCGCGCCGCAATCCGGTGAAATGGTGACCTCTCCGATGGTTGGAACGGTATATCTCGGACCGGAGCCGGGCGCCCACCCGTTCGTCAAGCCCGGCGATTCCGTCCAGCAGGGAGATGCGCTCCTCATCGTGGAGGCAATGAAGACCATGAACTTCATCGAGGCGCCCCGGGCCGGCTCGGTGCGTCAAGTGCTGGTGGATGACGGGGAGCCGGTGGAATATGGAACACCGCTCGTCCTGCTCGAGTGATGCCGTGTTCAAGAAGATCCTGATTGCCAATCGGGGAGAGATCGCTCTCAGGATCCATCGCGCCTGCCGGGAGATGGGCATCCAAACGGTAGCCATCCATTCCACCGCCGACGAGGACGCCATGCATGTGCGCCTCGCCGACGAAAGCGTTTGCGTCGGCCCCCCGGATGCGCGGCGGAGCTACATGAATGTTCCGTCGATTCTGGCCGCCTGCGATCTGACCGGAGCGGAAGCGGTTCATCCCGGATACGGCTTCCTTTCCGAGAATGCGGCCTTCGCCGACATTGTCGAGGAGCACGGGCTGGTGTTCATCGGGCCGAAGGCAGAGCATATTCGTGCCATGGGAGATAAGGTTCGGGCCCGACAGGCCGCTACGGCAGGCGGGCTCGAATGCGTGCCGGGCACCCCGGACGCGCTGGAGGACACGGATGCGGCGCTGAATGCCGCGGAGCGGATCGGCTACCCCGTTCTCATCAAGGCCAGCGCAGGCGGCGGGGGCCGCGGGATGAAGCTCGCGACGGACAGCGACCAGCTCGAGGCCAAGCTGCCGGTGGCCCGCGCGGAAGCGGCGGCCGCCTTTGGCAATTCATCCGTCTATCTCGAGAAATTCCTCGAGAGCCCGCGCCATATCGAGATTCAGATTCTCGCTGACGCGAATGGGACCGTCCTGCATCTCGGGGAGCGGGATTGTTCGCTGCAGCGCCGCCATCAGAAGGTGCTGGAAGAATGCCCCTCACCGGCGCTTGACGCGGCGACCCGCGAGCGGGTGGGCGCCGCTGCGGCCGCTGCGGCGAGACGGATCGGCTATCTGGGCGCAGGCACGATCGAGTTCCTGTTCGAGCAGGGCCGATTCTATTTCATCGAGATGAACACAAGGTTGCAGGTTGAGCACCCGATCACGGAGGAGGTGTACGGAGTCGACATCGTCCGCGAGCAGATTCGGATCGCCGCCGGCGCCTCACTGGAGGCCCGGCAGGAGGATATGGTGCCGAGCGGCCACGCGATCGAGTGCCGCGTCAACGCGGAGGATCCAGGCACCTTCGTGCCCTCGCCGGGGCGCATCGACCAGTACCATGCGCCTGGCGGGCCCGGAGTCCGGATCGATTCCGCGGTCTATCAGGGCTACACGGTTCCACCGTTCTATGACAGCCTGATCGGCAAGCTGATCGTGCGCGGGCGTGACCGTCGGGAGTGCCTCTGCCGCCTCGAGCGGGCGCTGGAGGAGATTGTCATCTCCGGGATTCGGACCACCGTGCCGCTGTTCCAGGACCTCGTTCGCTGGGCGCCGTTCGTGCAAGGGGAGTACGACAACCGGTCGCTGGAGAACTGGCTGAGCAGCCGGACGGGGGGCGACTGAGGAGGAGTTGCGGACGCCCATGGCAGGATCCCCGATCCGCCGCGTTGCGCAGGCGTTCCGGATTCCCGGACTGCCGCCTCCGGCCTTCGCTCCGCTCGGTCCCGACGGTCTGCCGGAGGCGGTTGCGGATTTGCCGTATTTTTACGCGCTTGGCGTGTTCCCCATGGGCGACCCGGAAAATGCGGCGGGAATCGTTCGGTGGCATCACTCCCGGATTCGGGCGGTGTTTCCGGGCTGCCGGCTGCGCCGTTCCCGCTCGCTCCGCCGTGCAGTTTTGCGCCAGCGATTCCGGATCTCCTTCGACGAAGCGTTTGAGGAGACCGTCGAGGGGTGCGCGGACCGGCCGGAGACGTGGATCAGCCTACCGCTGCGGCGCGCATACCTGGAGCTGCATGCTCTCGGCGCAGCGCACTCGGTGGAGGCCTGGCTGGACGGGCGCCTTGTGGGTGGCGTGTTCGGAATTGCCATCGGCAGGGCCTTTGCCGGGGAGAGCATGTTCAGCCGTGCCACGGATGCGTCCAAGGTCGCGCTTGCGCATCTCGCGGCGCGGCTCGCACATGGCGGATTCAGCCTGTTCGACGCTCAGGTGCAGTCCGCCCACCTGTCTTCCCTCGGCGCGATCGGCATCCCGCATGCGGAGTTCGTGCCGATCCTGCTGCGGGAGTCGGTGCAGCCCGCTTCGTTCGGGCCCTTGCCCGGATCCGGGATTCAGGATGTCCTGCAGTGGAGCACCCAGACATCGTAGCGGCCGTGGTCCATCGCGGAGAGGCCGGGGGACGATGCAAACATCCAGCCGCTGAACGCCACCTTTTCCTCGCCACCAAGAAAATCGGTGATCTGGAGGAAGGCAGCGGCCTCAGGGGGCTGGTCGGGCTCCCGGCCGTGGCACGCCTTGACACGGACCTGCAGTCGGCCGAACCGCCCTTCGCCGCCCACCGGCACTTCGAACGGCTGGGTGGCGCCGGTGACCTTGTCCAGTCCGCGAAGCTCTGCCACCACCCGGCCTACCGCTGACAGATCCGGCGGATGCCCGCCATCGAGGGGCAGGGCGACCACGCGTCCCTCCCCGGAGGAGGGAAGAGAGGGCGCCGTCTCCCCGGGCGGGGCCAGCGGCGTCTCCTCGATGCCCTGGCCGGAAGCGGAGCCGGCAACGGTCGGCAGCAGGAGAACTACGCCGAGGCGAAGGCAAGATAGCGCAGCCGCGCGTAATCGACGGTCCATTGTCCATCCTCTCCCTGGAGCTCCGGCTCGAGCCGCTGTGCCACCCGGTATGCGAAGGCGTCCCGCTCCTCCTCCGGCAGCATGGCCAGCACCGGCGCCGCGAGCGTGTGCAGCCAGGCCTCCATCCCGGATACTGGTGTCGGCCGGAGGAAATGCGCCAGGAGCCGGATCTCGAATCCCGTCGCGGCGAGGCGCGCCGCATGGACGTGGGTCTCCGGAAAATACCAGATATGTGCAAGGCCGGTTTCGATGCCTCGGGATTCGCTGAGTTCGCGGATCAGCGCCTTCCGCACCGTCTGCACGTTGCCCGCGCCTCCCTGTTCCACGGCGACGCGCCCGCCGGGCTTGAGCGCGCGGCGCATGCCGGACAGTGCCGCATCCGCCTGGGGGACCCAGTGCAGTGCTGCATTCGAGAAGACGGCGTCGAAACCGCCTTCGAACTCCAGCGACTCGGCGCGTGCGAGATGGGCTTCGATCCCCCGCTCCCTTGCCGCCCGAACCATGGAGGGAGAGGAATCGATGCCGACGACCTCGGCTCCCCGCTCCTGGAGCTGTGCCGTGAGGGCACCGTCGCCGCAGCCGATGTCCAGGATGCGCTCGCCGGGCCGGGGGGCAAGGAGCTCCACCAGATCCGCTCCGTAGTCGCTCACGAAACGCGCGTTCCGTGCGTATCGGGCGGGCTGCCAGGAATCGGCCGCCCGGTGGCGTTCCGTCATTCGGAGCCGGCACTCACGATGAAGCGGGAGATGAGGTCCATGAGACTCACGGAGCCCTGTGTGAAGGTGAAGCTCTCTCCCGCCGTCAGCGTGGCGTCCTCCGCTCCGGGGACGATGGCGACATAGCTTCCGCCCAGGAGCCCGTCGGCGCGGACTTCCGCCGAAGAGTCCTCGGGGATCTGCAGATCCGACTGGATCTCCAGCCGGGCCTCCGCGAGATAGCTCTGCGGGTCGACTCCGATCGAACGCACCGTGCCGATGCGGACTCCGGCGAGGCGGACCTCGCTTCCCCGCGCGAGCCCGTCTGCACGGGGAAAGGTTGCGGCGAGTTCGTAATATGCCGTTCCACCGCTGCCCGCAACCATGTTGATGTAAACGAGGAAGAGGACGGCAACGGCCAGCACCGCCGCGCCGACAAGGGTCTCGGCAAGATCCCGCCGCATGGCTCAGCCTCCCGGCTCTTCCGGGGGGCGCCAGGCTTCGTAGTCGCCCGTGGCGCGGGGACGCGCCGCCGTCCCGTGCAGGCTGCCCGGCGGACGGTAGGCGGTTGCGCTTCCCGTGCGGTTGCGCTCATGGGGTCGCTCCCAGGCCTGCATGGCCAGGGGGGCCGCGGTCGGCGGCTCCGCAAACGTATGGTGAAGCCATCCATGCCAGTCCGGTGGCACCCGGGACGCCTCGGATTCGCCGTTGTAGATCACCCAGCGCCGGTCGCCCTTGCGGCTGCAGTAGTAGGTGTTGCCCGATTCGTCCGCGCCCACAAGAACCCCCTGCAGGGCGGTGTAGAGCCAGGTTCCCACGGTCCGCCCGTTCCACCAGGTCAGGATCAGCAGGAAGAATTTTTTCATCATGGCCTCCCTCGTCCCGCGGCTCCGGCCTGCTTTTCAAGGTCCGGCGCCAAGTCCATCCATGCCCTCTTGCCGATCAGGCTGCCGAGGGCGGCAAGCTCGCTTTCCACTGACTCGCCAGCCAGCGCCGCATACCGGTGCGGGACGCTGAGGGCCAGCGTATCATCCCGCAGCCGGAGCGGACAATGGGGCAGCACACCGGCCGACGCGCCGGCGAAATGGTCGGCGACTCGCATCGCCCGGCCGAGCCGCTCCGACCGTTCGATGCGGTGGTTCTCAAGAAGCCCGAAAACGTCCAGGCCGGCGGCGGCACGCCGCGCCCCCTTGTGGTGGAAGAGAAGGGCGAGGGCGACGAACAGCCTCTCCTCATGGTCAACTCCGACGACATCGACCCGCATCATGGCCTCGAATGCGATGGCGGCGCGGTAGTCGGGGTGCTCGCGCCACTCCATGTCATTGGCCAGGCAGGCGGCGCGCACCAGACGAAGCTCGTCCCGATTCGATTCCGGAAAGAGCGGCCGGACCCATTCGAACAATTCCGTGCCGTAGCCGGGAAACCGGGCGTGGCGGCGTTCGAACTCGGCGCAGGCGGCGATAAGAGGATCATCGAGCCGCTGGGCGGGGGGAAGGTGCTCGAACAGAATGCCTTCGCGAAGCCCGAAAGCGGACAGGATGACCCTCTTCGCACGGGTAAACTTGATCAGGCGGTCGAGCACGAGTCCGCCATAGGGCGTTACGCGAAGCCGGGACTCGGAGGTATCCGAGAACCGGGCAAGGCCGTCCGCAGTCTGCCGCGAAGCCCATTTGGCGAGTTTGCGCGCTTCGTTGCGGGGAAGGGTGAACTCGTGCAGGACCCGCAGCGGGTACCGGATCCGGTTCATGTGGACCCTTGCCAGCGCCCGCCATGATCCGCCGACAAGGTAGAGCCGCCGCGGGCGCCCGCGTATGAGCGCGGATCGGGAGAGCATTGCATCGATGGATTTCCGGAGCGCCCGGGCATCCTCGATTTCCGGCGAGCGGCGCAGCGGGCCGATGGGGAGCGATTCGCATGCCCCGGTCTGTCCTCCGGCGACTTCGGCAAGCTCAAGGGAAGCCCCGCCCAGATCGGCGACGAGCCCGTTCGCGTCGGGCGCGCCGAGAAGCACACCGCAGGCCGAGTACCGCGCTTCCTCCTCCCCGGTGGTGATCCGGACCCGCAGGCCCGTCGCGGCGTCCACTTCGCGGATGAATTCCTCGCCGTCCGATGCCTCTCGCACGGCGGCCGTGGCGACCGCGATGGTGGAATCCACGTTGAAGATTCCGCAAAGCGCCTGGAACCGCCGCAGGACCAGGAGGGCCCGCTCTCGTCCCTCGGGGCTGAGCCGTCCGGTTCCGTCGAGCTGGGCACCCAGACCGCACATGATCTTTTCGTTGAAGAGGTAGTATGGCGCCCGGCCTTCGGCCTCGAACACCACGAGCCGGACCGAGTTGGATCCGACATCGATGACGCCGACACGCGTGCGGCCGGCAGGCGCCGCGCCGGGTTGTCCGGGCGGAAGGAACGCGTTCGCTGCGGGCGCAGCGGAGACAGGGATCACGGGCGCCTCAACTCCCGAGCGTCAACCGTGGCGCGTCGTCGGCTCCTCCGCGGCCGCGTCCCGAGAGCGACGGATATCGCATGAAGAAGTCATGGCAATTGAACAGGTTGCCACGGTCCTCGGCCTCGGGCAGTTCCGCGTACCGGATGTAACGTCCGTCCGGCTGCAGAATCCAGCTCTGCGCCTCGTCGCGAAGATTTGCCGCCATTACCTGGTCCAGGATCTGGGCCCGCACGGTGGGGTTCTGGATCGCAACGAGTGTCTCGATGCGACGGTCGAGATTGCGCGGCATCCAGTCCGCCGAGGAGATGTAGACCCGCGCGGAGGGGCCAGGCAAGCCTTCGCCGTTTCCGAAGCAGGCGATGCGCCCATGCTCCAGAAAACGCCCGACGATGGACTTGACCCGAATGTTCTCCGAGAGGCCCTGGATGCCCGGCCGCAGCCCGCAGATGCCGCGGACCACCAGGTCGACCCGGACCCCCGCGCCGCTCGCCCGGTACAGCGCGTCGATGATCTCGGGATGGATCAGTGCGTTGAGCTTGGCCCAGACGACTGCCGGTCGTCCGGAGCGCGCGTGGACGATCTCGTTCTCGATGTCCGCCAGCAGGGTATCTTTCAGGCTGAACGGTGCGACGGCTGCCTGCTCCATGTCCGTCGGCGTGGCGTAGCCGGTGATGTAATTGAAGATCCGCGCGGAGTCGCGGCCGAGCACCCGGTCGCAGGTGAAGAGGGACAGGTCCTGGTAGACGCGCGCGGTGATGGGGTGGTAGTTGCCGGTACCGAAATGGGCATAGGAGACCAGCGTTCCGCCTTCGCGCCGGATCACCAGGGACAGCTTGCCATGGGTCTTGAGGCCGAGGAAGCCGAAGACCACCTGCACCCCTGCGCGTTCCAGCTGGCGGGCGAGGCCGATATTGGCGGCTTCGTCGAACCGGGCCTTCAGTTCGACCACTGCGGTAACCGACTTGCCCGCCTCCGCGGCTTCGCAGAGCGCCGCGACGATGGGGCTTGCCTGCGAGGTTCGGTAGAGGGTCTGCTTGATGGCAAGGACATCCGGATCCCGGGCTGCCTGGCGGAGAAAGTTGACCACGATCTCGAAGGATTCGTAGGGATGGTGCAGGAGCATGTCCTTCTGGCGCACGGCGTTGAAGATATCTCCCTGGTGGTCCCGGACCCGCTCCGGCATGCGGGGCACGAAGGGCTGCCAGACCAGGTCCGGTCGGTCGCCGGAAATCAGCCCGGCGAGATCCGAAAGGCCGATCATGCCTTCCAGCTCGACGACATCGTGGCGCGCCACACGGAGTTGCGCGACGATGTGGTCCTTCAGGTCGTCCGGCGCGCCGGCTTCGATTCTGAGCCGGATGACGTCGCCCCGGCGGCGGCGCTTCAGGGCGGTCTCGAACTCGCGGACCAGATCCTCGGCCTCCTCCTCCACCTCGATGTCCGAATCGCGGAGTACGCGGAACAGGCCGGTGCTGTCCGCGGCGTATCCGGGAAACAGCCGGTCGACATAGTGCAGGATCACGCTCTCCATGCGGATGAAGCGCAGATGGTCGGCCTTGTCGGCGGACGCCGGCAGGCGCACGAAACGGTCGACCGCCGGCGGAATCGGCAGGAGCGCGCCGAACGCGCCTTCTCGCTCCGCCGTCTCGCCTGCGCGGATGAGTTGCATCGCGAGCACCAGTCCCTTGTTGGGGATGAAGGGGAAGGGATGGGCCGGATCCACGGCGAGCGGCGTGAGAAGGGGCAGCACCTGGTCCACGAAATACTGGTCGAGCCAGTCGCGCATCTCGGTGTCCAGGTCTTCCGCTTCGAGGACGAATACGCCGGCCTTGCTCAGATCCTCCTGCAATCGGGCCCAGACGTCCTGCTGGCGGGACTCGAGGCGCCGGATCATCTCGGCGATCTCGCGAAGCTGCTGGGCGGGGGTGCGGCCATCGATGCTCGGCGCCTCGTGCCCGCCCCGCAGCAGTCCGAGAAGGCCGGCGATCCGGACAACGAAGAATTCGTCCAGGTTTTCGCCGGAGATGGCGAGGAACCGCACCCGCTCCAGGAGGGGATGGGCGATGTTCTCGGCCTCGTCGAGAACGCGCTCGTCGAAGCCAAGCCAGGAGAGTTCCCGGTTGAAGAACCGGACCGGGCTTGTCGGGTCGAAGTCGAGGAGCGTCCCTGGGCCGGGCGACGAATTCAGGAAATCCGCCGCGAAGGCGCCATGGGGCGTGCTGGTTTGCTCTTCGGCGGTCGGCTGGCGCATGCGAGTCTCCTGTGCGCGACATTGTAACGGGGAAGCAGCGGGAAGGCACCCCGAACTCGGAGCCTTGCGCGGCGCGAATCCCTCATCCGCGCCTTGCCTCCATTGCCTCCAGCCCCCAGCATGTCCAGCCCCGTACACGCCGCCTCGCGAACAATTCGATTCGGCGGTGGTACGGGAACATCGTCTCGATCCGGCGGCGCACTTCCTCCGGCTTGGCGGAATGCCGGCTGCGTTCCTCGTGCAGATACTGCCGGACGTTGCGCGCGCCCCGGGGAAGGGGAATCCGGCCTCGCTTCAAGACGAGGCAGAGCTCGCACTGGCTCATCGTGTAGTAGCCCGGATTCACCCTACCCTTGTCCCAGACAAATGCCACCGTCGCCCAGGTGAATCCCCACGCCTTGCCGAGATTGATCGCCTGGTCCAGATGCGGGCTGGTCGCCCACAGGAAGAGGAGGCTGTCTTCCGCCGCGATTCGGTTCACGGGTAGCCGCTGGAGTTCTCTCAGCGGGACGGTCGGATAGTGCCGCACGGCCCCGCCGGTGTCCCGGCTTCCGGTGCCGGCATGCTGCAGCTGGCCCTTGTAATCCCAGGGAGGATCGACATAGAAGATGGCGAATTCGCCCCTCGGGAGCGGAGGGAACTTGGAGCCCCCGGTCGAGTCTGGACTGGATGCGCCGCGTTCCGCCATGGAGTTGGCCCTTCCGTTTCGCGCCTATCGTTGCCGGGCAGTTGCCGCGGCACTGTGCAGGCCCGGCGCCGGGAGCGCAACCGCAGCATAGCCTCCGGCCTGGATCGCCCATCCCGCGGAGATCGGGATCCCTGAATCCGTTACCGGGAAAGCGCCTGTTTCCCGGAGCGCCGTGTTGATCAGCATCCAGAATGCCGCCCGCCCCAGATGAAATCCCCACCAGCCAATTCCCTGGAGGCTGCGCTTCTCCGCTGCCGCCCAGGCGCGGGCGGCGGCTGCGCCGCCTATGGCGCCAGAGGCGACCACAGGGAAATGCGGCTCACCCCGGTACCAGGCGGCGTGTGCAATTCCACCGCCAATCGCCGTGGCCGGAGAGAAGGGCAGGAACCGGGCCGGACCGAGGGCAGCAGTCACGGGCAGGCCGGGGCAGCCGGGAGGAATGGAGTTGAGGAAGAAATGAAGCCAGTTCAGATGTCATTTGTCGCAGGTGGCCGGGGTCGAGATTGCCATGAGACAGTCGGTGAGGGTTGGTGCAGACAGTGCGGCTTTGAGCCGTAGCGTGATCCGGGAGAATTTGTCGAAGAGGAAGCGGTCGACAATCGACGACCTCTGCCGCGCCCGTCTTGCCGCGGCGAGCGCGACGACCAGCCATCTCAAGGTGTGCCAGCCTCGGGTGAGGCTGGGAACCGGCCTGCCGTTCATGTCGCTGCGACCCGAATCCTCGCACTGTTCGCCGGGCGCGCCTCGCCGGAAATCGTCAAGCCGTTCGCGGGAGGCAAAGCCACCCCCGGGGAACAGGAAGCCAGGAAGAGAAGGCGGGAGCCGGACGTGCGCCCGTTGACGAAACGCGCCGGCCCTACTCGACCGAAGTCTCGTGCTGGAGGAGAGGGGCCGTGCCATGTTTCGATTGAGCAACGTTCTGGCGCTTCCGCTGCCCTGTTCGTCCGTGAGGCGGGAGCGATGCTTGTCCCCGCAACAGGGCGCGGCAGGTATGTGACCAGCGCGCGTGGCGCTCCAGCACGCTTCAACCTCAGACGTCCGGACATCGCTCTCTTTTCGAGAGCTGCTTGTGGGTTGAATTATCGTTTGAATTGATAGAGTTATGATTGGATTTTGGGGTTGACAGAGCGGCGGGTATCTGGCATAATAATATGAACCCATTATTCGGTGCCCGAGGATCTCATGAACACGCTTCCGATGCGACCCGCCGAGGCGGTCCAGATTGGCAACTCCTGCTTTTCCTTCGTGAGGCGGGACGGCCGAGTGGAGTATTTCTCCAATCTTGAGCCGTTTGATTTTCACGCTGACGATCAGCGCGAAGCGAAGTTGCTTCGGATCGCGAAGTTCGCGGAGAGCGGTGTCCCTCGCTCGGACCTGGTGGAGGCGCTCGGCGTGAGCCGCTCGACGGTACAGCGGGCGGTGAACCAACTCCGGAGGGACGGCGAGGCGAGCTTCTTTGCGCCGCGCCGCGGGCGCGGTCCGAGCGTAATCGATGCCGACATGGCGCGGGAAGCGGACCGTCTTTTGACCTCGGGTCTGAGCGGCTCGGCGGTTGCGCGACGGCTGGGGATTCCGGTGCGGACGCTGAACGACAATCGCCGGCGAGGCGTTGTCGGGGGTGGGATGCCGGCCGGGACGGCGAAGGCTGAACCGGATCCGGAAGCACCTGCGGAGCGGGAGGCGCCGCAGGAAGCACCGGAGCGGGACGCGCTGGAGCCGCCGATTGAGCGAAGCGCACGGGACGCCCGCGACCGGGCAGCGCCGATGGGCCGTGCAATGGCATTCGGATAAGGATTTGCTGCGTTCGGATAAGAGAAACCCGTGCTTCGGGCGGTTGCCGGAAGTCGGGGGGCTGATTTTGGGTTCGGTTCAGATATCAGGCGGTGGATCGCCTGAGCCATTTGGACCGTGGCTGCTTTGATTCCCTTCTGTAGCTTCGGCCCGGCCTCTGGCGCTGTATGCACCGGGAGAGGCCGGCCATGATCCGCCTGACGGACTGGTTGACCATCTCGCTCTGTCTCAGGAAGATGGCTTCGATCTCCCGTCCGACCAGACGCAGGCCGTTCTTGAAGTTGGTGCGCATGGCGGGCAGGTCCTCGCTGTCGCCGCGGTTGAGGTCGCTGTCGCAGCGGTTGACGAACTGGCGCGCGAGGGTGACCAGCGCGAACACCGCGTAGAGTTCCTGGCGGACGCCGCGCTCGGACTTTGCATGGAAGTGCTCGATCACGGCCTTGCTGGTTTTGTAGAGTTCCTCGATCCCCCATCGGCCATGATAGAGGTCGCTGAGTGCCGGGATGGGATAGCGGCCGCTGTCGAGCAGTGACGTGGCGAGATAGTATTCGGTGTCTCCGATGGCATACTTGGCCAGGCGGATGCGGTGGCTCGGACCGGTCGGGCCGTCCCTGGGCGGTTCGAGGGTGGCGGTCAGGTCGGTTTCCCGCGAGGCGATGAACGTGTCGAAGGCGGGGCTGGTGTTGCGGGCAATGCGGAACACGAAGTGAAGCCCGCGCTGCCAGTGGGCGAGAGCCATCGCGAACGAGAAATAGCCGCGGTCGTAGACGATGACGTCGCCTTCGGCGGCATGGTCGAGATGGGTGAGTGCAGCCGTGCGTTCGTTTTCATGGCTGAACAGGTCGAAGTCGACCGGGATCCGGTCGTTGAGCCGGTACATGGCGCTGACCATACCCTGGGGGTAGTGGGCGCCGTTGGGGATGCGGTAGCCGCGCTGTGCCAGTTTCCTCGGCAGGGTAATCTTGGATCCGTCGACGGCGAGGACCCTGTGGTCTTTCCAGAGCCGTCCGTCGGGGCTGTTGGCGAGGATCTCCCGGTGCAGGGCCCGGAACGCGCTTTCGTCGAGCTTCTCACGCGCCTCGCAGGCTGTCGAAGCCGCCGGAGGCTCGTCCTGTGGCAGTTCGACGCCTGCCGCCGCGCACTGCTCCCAGAGTTCGCACAGCGTGGCACGGTAGCCCTGCCCGCGCGGCGCGACGACGAGGCGGAGCACGAACAGCATGATCAGCAGGCTGTTGAACACGCGCCGGCGCTTCTGCCAGCGCGCATCCTCACGCTCCGCGACCGCCGTGGCGGCGGCGACGAGCGTCTCCCACCGCCGGGAGAAGCGGCGGTCGCTGGCGGCGGAACGCCCCCGTTCGGCCCGTGTCGGCGGCTTCGCGGGCGTTCCGGCGTCCCGTTCGCCGCACAGGATCTCACGGGCGCCCCCGCACAACGGCAGCACGTACACCCCCTTGACCGACCGTCCGCCGGTCGAACCAATGCGCTCCCAGTTGGCGGCGCGGTAGCACGAGGCCCTGAACCGGGTCTCGTCGACGAACGTCTCGCAGAGGACGGGGCGGAAGCCATGCAGGCGCTGCCAGTCGTCGGCGAGCCGACGCGTCGCCAGGGCGAGGGCCGAGGACGCGAGATTCTTCGAGCGCACCCAGGGAAAAACCAGGAAGCGCGAGTTGACCACCATCAGGTGCCGGCTACGGCCGCGGGCCCGGTCGCTCCATCCGATCCAGTTGTCCCGGCACGGGAGCGTCTTCGTCGCCGCCTCGAACAGCAGGCATCCCAGCTTGCGTCCCTCCCGGTCGGCGACAAAATAACGGATGTGCGCCCCAAACGGGCGTCTGTAGCCGAGGTAGTGGTGGCGGTCGACGAAGGCGTTCCACAACTGCCGCCCGTCCGTGTCGGTGACAGGCTCGAGGCGCAGCGGACGCAGGTCGGAAAGGTCGGCGCACAACGCCGGTCGCCGGTCGGAGGCAGAGGTCCAGACGGGCCCGGGCGTCATGTCCCGGACCTGGGCCTCCCGCTTCGGCGGCAGCGTCAGGATGCCATGCCGCTCCAGCGTCTCCAGAAGCTTCATGCACGCCCCGACCCTGTAGTCGCCCTTCGCCGAAACCCAGTTGAGATGCTCGCAGAGGGTCTTCGCGAGCTCGTTGCGGCTGTGGTTGGGAAATAGCACCACGGTCTTCTGGATGTCCGCAATCTGCCGCCGGGTCAGGCGGCGACCGGAAAACGTGGTCGACTTCAGGTCGGTGATTCGCGGATCCATGGGCAATTCCTGCAGCTGTTCAAGGACAGCATACGAATCGACGGGCGCTTGTCAACACCTCTGCGGAACAAAAATAATCGCACACCGATACGCCATTCATATCAACAGGTTGCCGGCAACGGGACAAATCGCCCCAAGACCGTTACACCTATCCGAATGCCATTGATGGGCCGTGGGGCTCGGGATACGACGGGACGAATGCTGGCCGCGACGGGGCATCTGAGCGAGATCCGGCCGCAGTTTGCGGAACCGCTGTCGGCGGTTGCCGGCGGGGGGGTGCTGGCCGGGCTCCCGATGCTGCTGAAGGAGGGGCTTCTGAACCACGCGCGGGAGTTCCTGTCGCTGCCCAAGGGGTATTACGGGTTGACCACCGTTCTGCTCTTCCTGGCGTTCCTCGTCTTGGCCCGGGTGCGCAATCCGGAGGCGCTCCGGCACCAGGTGCCCGGGGAATGGGGCGCGATCCTGGGCCTGGACCGCTGCCCGGAGGTGAAGACGCTGCGGCGCAAGATCAAGGCGCTGGGGCAGGATGTGCAGCAAGTGCGGAACTGGCAATCCTCCCTGGCGGCGGGATGGCTTGAGGAGGACCCGGAGGTCGGCGCCACGCTGTGCGTGGACGGGCATGTGAAGATCTATTCCGGTCGCAAGGGGAAATTGCCAAAGCACTTCGTGGCGCGACAGAAACTATGCCTGCCCGCGTCCACGAGCTATTGGATCAACGCGCTTGGCGGCAAGCCCTTCCTGTGCCTGAACAAGGCGCTGGATCCGACCATGACCCACGCGCTGGAGGCGGACATCCTGCCTGCGCTGGAGAAGCTGGGCATGCTGGGCCCGGAGGCGCCGGATCTCACCGCCCCGGATGCCGGCGAGCCCGCCCTGACGCTGGTCTTCGACCGGGAAGGCTGGAGCCCGGCACTGTTCAAGCGCCTCGCCCGGCGCGGCGTTGCGGTGATCACCTGGCACAAGGGCTTCAAGGGGGAGGACTGGCCGGAGGCGGAGTTCCGCAGTGTCGCGGTACCGATCCATGGACCGGGCACGACCCGCAGCGCCACCGTCCGCCTCGCCGAGAAGCGCGTGCAACTGAAAAAGGGGCCCGAGGTCCGCCAGATCCGCCGCCTGCTGGAAAGCGGCCGCCAGGTCCCGCTCATTACCACCCACTCCCGCATGCCCGTGGAGCAGATCGCCGGCGCCCTGTTCTCCCGCTGGTCGCAGGAGAACTTCTTCAAATATATGCGCGAGGAGTTCAATCTCGACGCCCTCGTGGTCCGCGGCCTGGAGCCGCAGGATCCCGAAGCCCGCGTCGTCAACCCGCTCTGGCGCGCAATCGACCGAAATGTCAGCCGCTTCCGGCAACGCCTCGGCACCCTGCGCAACAGGATCGCCGATCTGGCCAAGGGAGCCCAGTCTCACCAGACCGCCGAAGCCGCCCGACGTCTCCAGGCCCGGATCGACGCTCTCGACGCCGAGCGTGAGGCGCTCAAGCAGAAGCGCAGCGACACGCAGCGCCACATCACCGTCGCCGAGCTCGACGACCACCAGGCCCTGGATGCGCTTCCCGAAGGCGAGAAGCTCCTCCTCGACGTCATCCGCATGATCGCCTACCGCGCCGAAACCCGCATGATGCCTGTCGTCGCACAGGCACAGGGCAAGACACAGCGACCCCGCAGGCACCTGCGCGCGATCTTCCAATCCGACGCCGACATCATCCCGGAGCCCTCCAACGGCATCCTCCGCATTCGCATCCTCGGCACCGCCAGCGACGCTGGCGACAACGCCACTGCAGGCCTCCTCCAGGAACTCAACCTGACCCGGACGATCTTCCCAGGCACCAACCTCCGGATGATCTACGAACTGCCCGGGAATACGGCCGATCCGGACCCTTCGGGTTCAAATAGGTGAGCTCGATTCACTCCCGAGGTCCGGACATCTGAACCTTGGTTCTTCGAGGCATTCGGGGAGCGGGAGAACCCGTGCGAGGCGCCGTTCGAAGCGCGGGGGAGCGAAATCCGAGACGTGGTCCCGTACTCAGGGCCTCAGGCTCGGCCGGGCTCGGCCCTTGCGGCCCGACTGGCTGCAGTCTATGGCCTCCAGGGCCGCCTCGGCGGCCGGCTACCGGCGTCGCGCGGGTGCGGAAGAGGAGAACAGCGCCGGTGCCAGAAGTGCGCCGGCAGCGTAGCCGCCGGCATGGGCCGCCCACGCAATCGCGATACCGGTTCCCGAAGTCTCGGCGTAGAGGAAGCCGATCAGCCAGATCATGGCGTTGACCAGCATCCAGGAAGCGGCCTGGGCGAGAAGGTATCTGTGCCGGACGGAGCCCTGGAGCCCCCGCAATCCAGACAGGAGCCAGGCGCGCGCAGCGGCTGCGCCAAACACGGCGCCGGAGGCGCCTACCGCGATGCTCGGCTCGCTCCAATGCCAGGCGACATGCGCAATTCCGGCACCGATCGACGTTAGCAGGAAGAAGAGGAGGAACCGGGCCGGGCCCAGCACGCCGGCTACCGGCAGGCCAAGACCCGCGAGAAGCAGGGAATTGAAAACCAAGTGAAGCCAGCCTCCGTGCAGGAAGGCATACGTCGCCAGGGTTGCGACTGCCGGAATGGTCTCGGCGGCGGATGGCGTTTCAAGCGCGGCCCGGAGGCGGTGGGTGCGCAGACCGAAAGACTCGATGAGAAGGCTGTCGATATAGAGCGAGAGAGTGCCCGCCGCCTGTAGAACGGCAAATACGGCGATCAGGCCGATGAGCGCACGCCCGCCTGGTGTGCCGATGAATTGACGCGTTCCGTCCATTCTGCATCGACCTGCGATTCCGCTTCGGCCGCCGGGCGCGCCGCGCCGCAAACCAACAAAGCGCTCCAGAGAGGCGACCGAGCCGTCCCGGAAACACGGTACCTGACGAAGGCGGCCAGCCCCGGGCATGCGCCCGGATGCGGGCGGCAGAGCATGACACTACCGGCGTTTCCTCCCGAGTGCGGCGCCGTCGCGCCACAATTCCGCTGTGCTACATCCGTTACCCGGTGAACAGGCGCCCGCTTCTGCCCTCCGCGCAAATGCGCAGATTCCCGGATTCGGCAAGGCGGCCGGCGCGAAGGCCCGGCTTCTCTGTAGGCCCTCTGGCGCGCAACATGCCGGGACCCGCCATCCGCTGCGACGTGCAGGACAACCCGGAGGCGCAGCGGATCCGCGCGCCGGTGTTCCGAGGAGGGCAATCCTGGACCCTGCGGACCGCGCTGCGAGGGCTTAATCGGCGATGCCAGGGCCTTTCGCCGAACCAGTCGGTCACCCGCGTGGTTGCCGGTGTCATCGTGCGCTGCGTCTTCCGGACCCGCTTCGACAATGCGGCCTCTGTGCATGGGCGCGGCGTCACCGTGGCTCTCCCGTCCTGGTTGCCTTGCCGCCGCGTGTCCTTTAGGACGCCTTCCGCTTCCGGGTGCTTCCGGACTTGGAGAGATGGATCCACGCTCCCCGCATGACCAGGTCCTGGAATGTCCCGAGTCCAACGAGGGCCTCGTCGAAGAGGTCGGCGAATTGCCGCTCGGCAGGGCTCCGAAGTTGGAACCTGATGTGGTGCACCGGTATGGCATCGCAGGACAGGCCGACGGCTCCTGCAAACACGCGCACCAAGGTGCGCGCGTAGTCGTCGAGCGAGAGTCCGTCATCAAGGTCAAATCTAGGCGAGAACGTGATGAGGCGCACCCGCAGTGCCTCGCCTTCGCATCCGGTTACCTGGCAAACATCGACGTGGCAGGCCGCGCTGTAGCCCAATGGCATTCAGTTTGTCGTGGGGCGAGTGTCGCCTTTTGGGGTTGATTTGCAACGGATTGATTTGATTGCGTGATTTGGAGCCATTTCGGCGAGAGTGAGAGGGGTTGACTCTCGACCGGATTGATGGCAGAGTATGAGTGTGAAGGAGTCATCCGGAGCTTGCAGTGGACCCTCGCATCACGGCCTTGCAGTCGACGACGTTTCAGGGCAGGCGCTTGACGCGCAGACAGATTGCGGCTGTGCAGGAGACGGTTCTGTCGTTTCCAGGGCTGAGCCGGCGGGAGCTTGCGCACACGATCTGCGAGCAACTTCGCTGGCATACGGCGAAGGGGGACAATCGGATTCAGGCCGTGCTGCGAATGCTGGAGGAACTGGAGCGGCTGGGCGTTCTGTCGCTGCCGACGAAGGACTTGTCGCAGGCTCGGGGAGCACGCAAGCCGGTGGTCTGGGGCTCGCGGACGGATGCGCCGGCGGCGATCGAGGGGGATCTGGATGCTTTGCTGCCGATCCGGCTGCAGGTGGTGTCGGATGCGGAGGGGATCGAGGAATGGAATGAGTATGTTGCCCGCTACCACTACATGGGGTTCCGTCATCCGATTGGTCCGCATCTGCGTTACTTTCTTCTCGATCGTCATGGCCGCAAGCTGGGCTGCCTGCTTTTCTCGCATGGCTCACGGCAGCTGCAGTGCCGGGACGAGTGGATTGGCTGGCCGGAGGGCTACAGGAAACATCTGGACCGGGTGGTCGGGAACAACCGGTTCCTGCTGTTTCCGTGGGTTCGGGTTGGGAACCTGGCTTCCAAGGCATTGTCGATCGCGACCGGTCGCCTGGCGGACGACTGGGAGGAGCGCCATGGCTTTCGCCCGGTTCTGGTGGAAACGTTCGCGGACACGAGCCGCTCCGATGGCACCTGCTACCGTGCGGCGAACTGGGTCGATCTCGGCGAGACCCGGGGCGGCAAGGGGAAGGCGCCGAAACGGGTCTATGTGTATCCGCTGGCCACGGACTTCCGGGAGGTTCTCCTGCATGGGCCGCAACGCAGCGCGCCGCGGCGCAGTCCTCGGCGGCCCCGGCTGGCTCCGGACGATCCCTTCGTGTTGCTCTGGCGGGATCTCATCGGGGCGCTGACGGCAGTGGCGGCCGAGCATGACAGGGTGTGGCAGGTGCGGCGGCGGGTTCTGCATACGCTGCTGGTGATGCTGTTCGTGTACCGGCTGGTGCTGTCCAGCGGCGAGCAGGGCTACGCGACCACGCTTGCCGAACTCTGGGAGCAGTGCCGCGCTCTCGGTGTCGCGCTTCCGCAGCCGGATCCGGTCGCCGCGTCGGCGATGTGCAGGGCGCGGGCCAAGGTCGATGAGAACGTGTTCCGGAGCGTGCATGCCGAGATCCTCAAGCGTGCCTCCTGCCCGCCCGCGTGGCGGGGACACCGCCTGTTCGCGATCGACGGCTCAAAGCTCAACCTGCCGCGGCCGCTGATCCGTTGCGGGTATCGCACGCCCTCGGACACGAGCCACTACCCGCAGGGCCTGCTCAGTTGCCTGGTTCAGCTTCCGGAGCGAATTCCGGTCGCGTTCGACCTTTGCGCCCACGGCAATGAACGAAGGGCCGCGCTCGACCTTCTGCCCGCCTTGTCGCCTGGGGACGTGGTGATCTACGATCGCGGATATTTCTCCTGGGAGTTGCTGGCCGTCCATCT
This sequence comes from Rhodobacterales bacterium, assembly GCA_965222665.1. Lineage (GTDB taxonomy): Bacteria > Pseudomonadota > Alphaproteobacteria > Rhodobacterales > CAZPXZ01 > CAZPXZ01. The sequence continues at coordinate 1,171,315 of CBDCUM010000011.1, read as the reverse complement.
CGAGCGGGACATGCATCCCGTCTTCCGGATCCAGAAGTCCGCCAGCCCGATCATGGATGCCTTCCTCGCCGGAAGCCGGACAGATGCCGTCGTCGAGGCAATGCCCGGCCAGAAGGTTCTCCGGAAGCTGCGCAAGAGACAGCCGCAAGCCCTCGCAGAACCGGTCCGGCTGCGCCTCGTCAAATACACTGCCGGCGGCTCAACCATCGGCCTCGCCACCACTCTCCTTGATTCGCAAACCCATCCGGCCAGCGAACTCGCCGATCTATACGGATCGCGCTGGGGCATCGAGGAGATGTACAAGATCTCCAAATCCATCATGGAAATCGCGCCGTTCCATGCCAGGACCGAGCGCGGCGTCCGACAGGAACTCTTCGCCCACTTCAACCTCATGGCCATGACGCGCATCTTCACAAACCATGGCGATGCGATCCTCAACGCCCGCAAGCCATCCCCTTCCGCGACCGACCGCACCGCAAACTTCAAGAATTCCCTCGCCGCCGTCGCGCGAAACCTCGAAGCCCTGCTGCTGAAGCACGCCGCCACCGTCGCCGAGGCGATCCAGCAGGTCCTCGATTGCGTCGCCACCGGGCGCCAGAAGCCGCGCCCGGGACGAAGCTACGAACGACGATCCCGCAAACCCCTCAACCGGTGGCACGGCAAGCCCAGGGAAGCCTCGAAAGCTTGAACCAAGGGACGCCGAAACGCAGCGCCAACATGCTGTCAGGACTGCGAATCCTTAAGTGAATGGCAAAAACTCCTTAAGTGAATGCCATTGCGCTGTAGCCCCCGTCGCCAGATACGGCGAAAACGCCCGCTCTTGCCAAAAGGGGACCGCGTGCGAGTATGTCCAGAACCGGGAAGGATGCCGGCGCAAACTCGCCAAAGTTCTCGTTGAAGTCCGTGCATTCCTGCTCCCACTGCCGGCAAAGCCTGATCCAGCTGCCATCGCTGCGCGATACTCGCGTTAATTCCATCAGTCCCGCCGCCGCTCGGAGACTGTCTGCAGGTGACATTGTGCATGCTCCGAATCCCTGTCTGGCAGAATTGGCATTGCGGGTTCCTGTGCACATCGATGAGGGGAGCCTGGAAACGCTCGGCTCGGGTCTGCCAGGTCGCGGCGTGTTCCCACGCGAACTGCCACCTCGGGATTGTCTTGCCGGGCTTCTTCGCCCGGACACGTCGGTTTTCGCCGATGCGCGAGCCGAGCGCCGGGTGCGCCGGCGTTTCGAGCTCGGATCCGCGAGAGTGCGATGGATGCGTCCTGGCAAGGTTGCCTCGCCGGGACCGCATACATACGCGATCCTGCAAGGGCCGTCAATCAATCGATATAACTATAGTAAAAACACGCCGACACCAATAGTCAGTTGGGCGGGTCAACCGCGTGAGCAGGCGGGCACCGCGCCGGGGATTCTGGGAAACGAAGGGGACCGCTTCTCGATCTACACTGCCGGTTCGTGTGCTGGACGTGCCGCGCTGCCCCAGAGAGGCGGGCGGTTCCCGGAGGGAAGGTCTCGCGGCCGGCGCCGCGCGTGCGATCGCGTGTGGTTCGAGGGGTTCTACTCGGCCGGGGCCTCGCGTTGGATTCGGCGCCAGCGCGCCACGTTTTGGTTGTGCTCCTTCAGTGTCTTGGCGAAAGCGTGCCCGCCGCTCCCGTCCGCGACGAAGTACAGATACTCCGTTTCCTCCGGCTGCAACGCGGCCTCGATGGAGGCCCGGCCAGGATTGCAGATCGGCGCCGGCGGAAGTCCGTGGATCCGGTAGGTGTTGAACGGGGAATTGGAATCGAGGTCGTTGCGGGTAAGGCGCCTCTCCAGCGGTCCGCTTCCGGCCGTCAAGCCGAAGATCACCGTCGGATCGGATTGCAGCCGCATGCCCTTCCGAAGGCGGTTCACGAAGACCGAGGCAACGCGATTGCGCTCCTCCGCGACCGCAGTCTCCTTTTCGATGATGGAGGCCAGGATCAGGGCTTTCCGCGGCGTGTCAAACGGCAGCCCGGTCGCGCGCTCCGACCAGAGCTCCTCCAATATCCTGTCCTGCGCGCGGCGCATGCGGGGGAGGATGGCGCTTCGATCCTCGCCACGCACGAAGAAATACGTGTCCGGCGCGACGGATCCCTGGGGCGGGGGTTCCGTGTCCGGCCCGGTCAGGAACGGGTTCGCGGAGAGAACACCGGCGACCTCGGCGGCGGTGCTGCCCTCCGGGATCAGGATCTTGCGATGCAGGACCTCGCCGAACCGGATCTGATCGTAGATCTGTTCCATGGACGCGCCAGGTTCGATCCGATACTCCCCGGCCTTGAGTGATCGGGAGCCGCCCCGCAGCCAGCTGCCGAGCGCGAAGTTGCCCGCGGAACTCACGGCACCGGCGGTCTCCAATTGGAGCGCCGTCTCGGACAGCCCGGAACCGCGGGGGATGTGCACGATTGCCTCTTCCTGAAGGGGGCCGGGGGCTTCGAAGGCGCGATCCAGCGCGATGCCGCCGACGAGCGCCGCCGCCACAAGAAGGAACGCCAGGAAGGTGAGGGTGCGCACGGCGCGCATCGCTGCCGGTCAGGCCGGCGGTGCTGTCAGCACAAGGCTTGCGTTTGTTCCGCCGAATCCGAAGGAGTTCGAAAGGACGGCCCGGATCGGGCGGCGCTTTGCCTTGAACGGGACGAGATCGATCCCGAAATCCTGGTCCGGATCCTCGAGATTCAGGGTCGGAGGGGCGATTCCGTCACGGATGGCGAGCACGGAGAACACTGCCTCCACCGCCCCGGCGGCACCGAGCAGGTGCCCGATCGAGGACTTTGTGGAGGAGACGGCGAGACCGGCCACATTGCCGCCGAAAGCTGCCTTCATGGCCGCGATCTCGATTTCGTCGCCCGCGGGCGTGGATGTCCCGTGGGCGTTGACGTAGTCGATGCTCAAGGGCGCGAGGCCTGCGCTTGCGAGTGCGGCTTCCATGGCCCGGCGCGCGCCGTCCCCGTCGGGTGCAGGGGCGGTCACGTGATGGGCGTCGCCGGACATGCCGTATCCGCTCACTTCGGCGAGAATGTTCGCGCCGCGCTGCCGGGCTCGCTCCATTTCCTCGATGATCACGATTCCGGCGCCTTCGCCCATGACGAATCCGTCCCGCCGACGGTCCCAGGGGCGGGATGCCCGTTCGGGCTCATCGTTGAAGCCGGTCGAAAGCGCCCGGCAGGCCGCAAAACCGGCAATGCCGATCCGGCAGATCGCCCCTTCCGCCCCGCCGGCGACCATGACGTCGGCCGCGCCGCGCCTGATGAGTTCCGCGGCATCGCCGATCGCGTGCGCTCCCGAGGAGCAGGCTGTCACCACACCGTGATTCGGGCCCCGGAAACCGTGCTGCATGGCGATGTTGCCGGAGGCGAGATTGATGAGGCTTGCCGGAATGAAGAAGGGGCTGACGGCGCGGGGACCTCGCTCCGCGAGAGTGATGATATTCTCCTCGATCCGGGGCAGGCCGCCGATCCCGGAGCCGACGATCACGCCGATCCGCGCCTGCTCGACGGGGTCGTCCGTCGCGATTCCCGCGTCGGCGACCGCCTCTTCCGCCGCGGCCAGCGCGAACAGGATGAAGGCGTCTATGCGCCGCTGTCCGCGGGGCGGCAGCACGCTGGCGGGATCAAAGCTGTTCCCGGATCCGTCTCCGAACGGCACCTCGCATGCCACGCGGCAGGAGAATCCCGCAGGGTCGAACCGGGTGATCGGCCCCGCCCCGGATTCGCCGGAAATCAAGCGCGACCAAGATGCCTCCACACCCCGGGCGAGCGGGGTTACCAGCCCAAGGCCCGTGATGACGGCGCGCCTGTCGGTCATGGCTGGGATGGGGAAGGGCGAGTACGGGGGGCCGCCGGCCGGGCCCCGCTCGCGCGCGTGTCTTCAGGAAGTCTGGGCAAGGGCCTTGTCGATGAACGCCACGGCGTCAGAGACAGTGCGGATGCTGTTGGAGTCGTCGTCGGAAATCTCGATGCCGAACTCTTCCTCGAACGCCATGACCAATTCCACGGTGTCCAGAGAGTCCGCCTCAAGGTCGTCCATGAAGCTCGACTCTGGCGTGACGCTGTCCTCGTCCTTGTCGAGATGCTCGACAACGATCTTGATCACACGCTCCAAGGTGTCGCTCATTGCTGGTCCTCGTTTTGCGCCGCACACAAGCGGCAAGGAAGACGCCTTCGGGAAGGCAGCCTTCCATCATGGTTTGGGGTTTCCAGACGCGGGCTCTGCGGCCCATCGTCTCGGCGGGTCGCCAGAAACCTAATTAGCACAGGCCGGGCTTGTCTGCCAAGGCGAGACCGGAGTACCCCGATTCGCCGCTCCCCGGGGCTACAGCATTGCCATGCCGCCATTGACGTGCACGGTCTCCCCCGTCACGTAGGCGGCTTCCTCCGAGGCAAGGTATGCGACGGCAGCTGCAACATCCCGGGGTTGGCCGATCCGGCCGGCAGGCACCCGCGAGATCATGGCATCCCGTTGCGCGCCCTGCAGCCGGGCGGTCATTGCGGACTCGACCAGGCCGGGCGCGATGGCGTTCACGGTAATGCCCCGGCTCGCGACTTCGAGAGCCAGGGAGCGGGTCATCCCGGCGAGTCCCGCCTTGGCGGCCGCGTAGTTCGCCTGCCCGGGATTGCCGGTGTGTCCGACCACGGAGGAGATCGAGATGATGCGCCCCCAGCGTTGCCGCATCATCATGCGAAGCGCGCTGCGGGCAAGGCGGAAGCAGGCCCCGAGATTGACTTCGAGGACGCTGTCCCAGTCTTCGTCGGACATACGCAGTGCAAGACCGTCCCGCGTGATGCCGGCATTGTTGACGAGGATATCCAGGCCGCCCAGCGCCTCCTGCGCCCGGGTCGGAAGCTTCTTCGCCGCTTCCCGGTCGGCGAGGTTGCACGGAAGGGGAACACCGTTCAGCTCGGCCGCAGCCTCGCGGAGCACTTCCTCCCTCGTTCCGGAGAGGGCAAGCGCGGCGCCCTGCTCGCGAAGAGCCGCCGCGATGGCGCGGCCGATGCCTCCGGTTGCGCCGGTTACCAGCGCCTTCCGTCCCGTCAGGTCAAACATCTCCCTCTCCCACCTGCTGAGGCCGTAGGTTCACGCCGAGAGCGCCGCCGCAGCGGCGGCGGCGGATTGCGGATCCTCGACGTTCAGGGTTTGCGCGCCGCGCGCCGTGCGGCGAATGAGCCCGGTGAGCACCTTTCCGGTGCCGCATTCCACGAAGCCGCCGATTCCCTCTGCGGCCATCCATTCGACCGACTCCCGCCAGCGCACCATGCCGGTGATCTGCGCGGTGAGAAGGCCATCGGTTTCACCGGGGCTGGGAGCCGGCCGTGCGGCCACATTCGATACAACCTGCGGGTTCGCGGGGCCGAATCCGGCCTCCTTCAGGAGCGGCTCCATGGCGCGGGCCGCAGGCTCCATCAGGGCGCAATGGAACGGCGCGGATACGTCCAGCATGACCGCGCGCCTGGCGCCGGCTGTCCGGCAGGCTTCGACGGCGCGCGCGACTGCCTCCGCGTGACCGGAAATCGTTGCCTGCCCGGGGGCGTTGTCATTCGCGATTTCGCACACGCCCGCATGGGACGCGGCCGGCAGCGAATCCCGGATGGCCTTGATGTCGAGCCCGATCACAGCCGCCATGGCGCCTTGCCCCCGGGGGGACGCTGCCTGCATGGCCTTGCCGCGCGCTTCCAGGAGCCGGGCGCATTCGCCGATTCCGATGGCGCCACAGGCGGCGAGGGCGGAAAACTCGCCGAGGGAATGCCCCGCCGCGAAGGTCGCCCGGGGGTTGAAGGGACCACCGAGCTCCGCCTCGAGTGCCCGGAGGGCCGCCAGTGAAGCCGCCATGATCGCAGGCTGCGCATTCTCGGTAAGGGCGAGGGTCTCGGCCGGTCCCTCCCATGCCAACTGCGAGAGAGAGCGGGAGAGGGCGTCATCCACCTCTTCGAATACGGCCCGGGCGGCCGGGCATTCCTCGGCAAGCCTCTGCCCCATGCCGGGCCTCTGTGAGCCCTGCCCCGGGAACACGAACGCCCATTTCATGGCTTCCTCCAGGATTCCCTGCCGAATTCCGGGCTGCTGCGCCTGGCGCTCCGGGCGCGGGCGACTTCATGGTAGCTACTAGATTCCGCGCTGTCCGGGCGAGGCTTGTCGCGTCTGCCGGCGCATGATGGATGGTCCTGTTTGCTCCGCGGAGCGGCTCCTTTGGGAGAAACCAGGTTCAGGAGACGCTGTCAACGGAATCGTGAGCGGAGTTAATCCGTCAGTGCCGCGATTTCCGACCTGAATTTGCAGATTGGTGAGGGATAAACTATGAGCGCAAAACTCTGTTAGATTCCTATAACGCATTGAATCTGTTCAATATATGAATCGCAATTGTTTCATGCCGCAAGCATCGAAACTGCTCGATTCTTCTCCGGTGCCCTCAAGCCAGTCCAATTTCCGCAAGAACACCCTCATTTCAGCGCAGTTTCAGCCACAGTTTGGTATAGTATACTATAACTAAACTATATCAGAGTGATTGCCATGCTCTCCAACTCCGATGCCGCCAGGGCGCTGCGCGCCCACTTCAAGAAGCACCTTGTCGCAACCCTGCCCGAACTGGTGGAGGTCCTGCGAAATCCTTCGCGCTCCAGTGTGTACCGCCGCCTCAAGACGCTGGGCTACCTCGCAAGCTACACCCATGCCGGAGCCCATTACACGCTGTCCGAGATCCCGGATTTTGACGAGGCGGGCTTGTGGTGGCACCAGGGCATCGGCTTCTCCAAGTGCGGCAATTTGAAAGAAACCATTGCGGCATGGGTCGGGCATTCCGCCGCCGGATACACGCTCAATGAGCTGGAAGCACCACTGAAACTCCGTGTGCAGAACGCGCCACTCGCTCTGGTGCGCGAGGGAACGATCACCCGCAACGCTTTCGACGGCGTCTATGTGTATCTCAGCGGGGACCCGATCCGCGCCGAGGAACAAATGGCGGAGCGTCATCAGTTCCGCGCCATCCGGACCGGCGGCGCGCTGCCTGGCGAGTTGGTCATTGACGTGCTGGCCACGGCGATACGCGGCCATCAATGGGAATTGGATCATGCCGCCATCACACAGGCGCTCCGCGGCCGGGGACGATACGTGACACGGGCCCAAGTCGATCACGTGCTCACCGCGTTGGCAGGAAAGAAAACGGTGCCTCCTTCCTGATCGAGGAACTGCAGCGGGCGATCCAGCAACAAATCGAGACCTGTGCCCCCCCGCAATCTGTTTCCCGTCCCCCCCGGTGTTCGACTTTCAGCCGAGGGCGGTTTCTTGCGTCTGTGGCGGCAAGCAGAAGCCATACAAGACCGCAAGACGCACGGTGGCAACCCTCCACATCGGCACGTTCCATGCGCGCCTCAAGTCCCGGGCCTGTGGCCGCTGCAAGCAGGTGGTCAAGCCCGGCGAACTCGACCGCCTCGTTGCGCCGCGCTGCAAGTTTGGTTTTGACGTGATCGAATATGTGGGCCGGGCGCGGTTCGAGCACTGTCAAAGCCAACGGGCGGTTCAGGCCGCGCTCGCGCTGCGCCATGTCGCGATTTCGTTGCGCGAGATCGAGGTTCCTGGCCGGCAATTCATCGTCTATCTGTCCCGAGCGCACCGGGACAGCCAGGCATCGCTGAAACAGTTCATGCAGATGTCGCGGGGCGGGTACATCCTGCATCTCGATGGCACTTGCGAGGGAGACAGCCCCCATCTGATGAGTTCGATCGATGAATTGTCCGGCATCGTGCTCGGAAACATCAAGATCCCTTCAGAAGACTCCGACCGGATCATTCCGTTCCTCCAGGATGTCCGGGCGGCCTACGGGGATCCCGTTGCTCTGGTTCACGACATGGGCACCGCCATCCTGAAGTCTGTTGCACAGGTCTTTCCCGCAGTTCCCGGCACCGTCTGCCATTTCCATTTCCTGAGAGACATCGGCAAGGATTGAATGACCGACCCATACAACGCCATCCGGCGGCGCCTGAGGACGTACAACGTGCGAGGAACCCTGCGAAACATGGTGCGGGAATTCAAGGCAGCCATTGACAAAAAACCGGAATTCACTGGCAGCCTCCATCGCTATCTGCGCGCCGGCGAGGCGGAGCGGCAGAGGATGAGGCCGCCGCCGGCGGTGGAAGCCTATCTGATCGCGGCATGGATTGTGGAAGCCAAGAGCCGGGGAAACGGCTTGGGATTTCCCTTCGATCGACCTCATTTCAATCTTTATCATCGCCTGGCGAATGCCTGGCCCGCTCTCAAGAAAATCAAGACGCAAATGCCGGGACCCATCGCCAGCACGATCACCCTTCCATCGCTGCGCCGGAACCTGAAGGACCCGGACTTGTCACACATCGCGACTCTGATGGAACACAGAATGATCGTGTTCGAACAGTTCCGCGAGGCGACGCGCATCGCCTTGCCAGACAGCAAGGGCGGCCTCAAGGACACCGGCGAAACGGATCTCCAAACCATCCGGGAGAAGGTGACCGCTTTCCAAAACAGCGGAGCGATCAGGCATCTCGCGGACACCGACAAGACCTACCGGAAAATGGTCCGACAGATCGACAAATACCAGGACAGGTTCTTTGCCGACCCGATAACCGTTCATCGCGCTCACGGAAGCGTTCAGAGTCAACCGCAACGCACCAACAATCTCATGGAGCAATTCTTCCGAGACCTGAAACGAGACGACCGCGGGAGAAGCGGTACCTGTGCATTGGCGCGCAGATTGACCGCCATGCCGGCCGATGCGCCCTCGGTGAAGAATCTGAAGAGCTCTCACCATATGGAGATCATTCTGAACGGACAAGCCACCTTGGCGAAGCGCTTCGCTTGCATCGACAGGGGGCAAGTCCGCAAGGACGCAAAAGACGCGCAAAACGCCGCCCAGAAATATCCCAGGCACATGGGAATGCTCTTCAAAATCCCGGACATGCCCGCCACGCCAGGGCACCCCAACCCCTCAGCGACGGAACCTCAAATCCAAATCTAACGGAGTTTTGCGCTCATAGGGGATCAAGGTGAGTAGCGCAACGAAATCAATGGGTTGAGAGTTCTGGCATGGTATCGTTTGTTTGGATAACATGAGCTCATCGGTTCGGTTCCAGTTGGCGGACTTTTTGTGGCAGGGGAAACCGGAGCTTCGTCCGGATTGCCGTGAATATGCTCTCGCTGTTCGGGGTTCAGCGAGGAGATAGCTCCCGGGCGGTGCCCTCGCGGAGGCGCGGTAGTTTGCGTTGGTGTGGAACATGGTTTCCGTTCGCAGGCAAGCTTGCCGGTCGTCAACCCCTGGCGAGATCCGGTTGGCTCTTGTTGCCCTGTTGCGCGCGGTGCTGAGGTCAAGCGCGTTTGGGCGCTGCCCGGAGGTTGTTCCAGTTGACGCGGAGGCTTCCGTCATCACGGGGTGTGAGGATGCCGAACTGGCCAAGCTGGCGCAGTCAGCGGGAGGCGTTTCGGTCTACCATCAACGCTACATAGTCGGTGCCGGGATCGCGATAGGGGACGCCGTCGCGCAGCATTCCGAACAGGATCCGGGCCATCTTGTGCGCGGTGGCGACGAGAGCCCGCTTGCTGCCGCGCCGCGCTGCGACGGTCCTCTTGAAGCTGGCGAACTGTCAGTTCCTGGTTTTTGCGGCGGCATGAGCGGCTTCGACGAGGGTGGCGCGCAGATGCCGGGAGCCCTTTCGGGTGGCACCGTGGCGTCGCTTGCCGGCGGTCTGGTTGTTGCCGGGAGCCAGACCGTCCCAGGCGGCGAAAGCCTGGACGGAGCCGAACACGCTCATTTCGGGACCGGTCTCGGCTAGAATCGAGGCAGCTGCCATCCTATCAATGCCGGGCATCGTCTGAACGAACTCCAACACCTTCCGATGGGGCTCAAGGCGTTCCAGCATCATCGCCTCGACCGTCTGCAGTCGATTCTGAAGCCCGACCCCGGCCGACACCAGATCCTGGAGCAGTTCGCGCTCCCAATCGGCAAGCGTGTAGGACAGGGCGCTGTCAAGGGCCGCGAGATTGCCGCTCACATGGCGCGAAAGCAGGCCCAGGATCGCCTCCCGCGCATCGCCGGAGATCAGGCCGTCCGGCATGAACCGGCCATTGACGCCGAACACATCGCTGACGATGCCGCCGATCCGCACCCCGGCGCGGTCGATCACCTTCTGCACCCGGTTGCGCACCCGCGCGCGCGCTGGACCAGGCTGCGCCGATGGCGGCTGAGCGAGCGCAACGCAAGGAAGGTGCGATCCGGCGCCAGGCTCGGGCGGCCCAGCCCGAACCGGCATACCCGCGCCAACCAGCGGCTGTTCTCGATATCCGTCCTGCAACCGCGCAGTTGCTTAACATGTTGCGCATGCAGCAGTTGCGCCTCGATCCCGGCTTCGCTCGGCCGGTCCGATGGCGCTCGCCAGTACACGCCGGCGCCTTCCATTGCCGCAGCCGAGACCTCATGCCCCACCAACCAACCGCAAGTTCTTCAGGGTCCTGCGGCAATGCGCTGAAGCTCCTCGTCTCGCAGACCGGCTCAGCGGGCCCGTCACAAAGCCGCACAATCGCGGTGATCTCCATTTAGTGCACGCATTGCTGGACCCGGAGCCAGCATCGGTGGCGCCCCGGGTAGTGCCAGCAGGTCCGTGGAGCGGAGATCTGTACTCATCGCCCGTGACTGCGTCGAAACGCGGTGTGTGCCGCGCTTGTTCCCACCCCCGTGTGAGCAGCGCGCAACGCATTGCGCGTACCACCGCCCGCATCGAATCCAGGCTCGGCAGACTGTCGGTCGTTGCGCAAGAGTGACGCCGCGCGACACCAAATATGCATGAACGGAATTTGCAATACAAGCATGAATTTCATACCATTTGTCCGGTAAAGAGGCCGGCGGACGGCCCTTGGGACGGGAATTTTGGCAAAACCCGCTTCTGCCTTGGAGCGCGGCAGCGCGACAAGGCGTGCCCGATCCCGGTTCCGGGTCCTATATTCGGAACACAACTGATTCTAGGAAAGGGAGAATTGCCATGGTTAGGAAAAGCCTATTGGCAGTGGCCTCGGTAGCCACACTTGCAGCTTGTGCGTTCGTTGGACCAGGTACAACGGCAGTGGCGCAGGAAACGATCACGCTGACCCTATGGTCGCGCGCCGACAATTCCGGCCCGCTTCGGCCCGGAAACATCGTCAAGGGCGCGGAGGCGCTCAACGCGGTCCTGGAGCAGGAAGGCGCCGACTATCGTGTTGCGATCGAGGTGCTCGAGCAGCCATCTGAAGGCAACTACGATGGCGATGCCGAGAGGCTGCTTCGCGCCTTTGCGATCGGCGATGGGCCGGATCTCTTCCACGCGGCCCATGAATGGGTATGCGCCTTTGCCGATAGCGACTACCTGTTCGACCTGACCGACTACACGCAGAACAATCCGGATCTCTTCGGCGACATCTTCCCGTCGCTCTGGGCGTCGACCGAATGCGGTGGCCGCAGGTTCGCCGTGCCCCAGGACGCCGAGGCGCGCATGTTCTTCTTCAACAAGAACCTGATGCGCGAGGCGGGGTTTGATGACGAGTTCATCGAGAGCCTCGATGAGCGTGTTCTCGCCGGCGAGGTGACCTTGGATGGTATTTCCGCAATTGCGCAGCAAGTCGTGGAGAATACCGGCGCCGAATACGGAATCTTCCATCGTCCGTCGCGCGGGCCGGATTACATCATGCCGTTCTTCCAGTATGGAAACGACTTCGTCGATCCCGAGAGCGGCATGCTGCTGCTCGAGTTCGACAAGTTGGCCGCCGCCTATGGCTGGTTTGCTCGCAACGTCGAGAATGGTGTGACGCCAGCCAACAACACTTCGATGGAGTGGGACTTCATCCGTGACCAGTTCTACGCGAACAGCAACGCGGCCATGTGGATGTACGGGATATGGGATCTCGGTTCGAATGCATTTCCGCGCGGTGTTCCATCCGACAAGGAGACGTTCTTCCAGCAGTTCGGGTGGACGGCAGCCCCAGCCGCGGAGGAAGGCGGGCAGCCCGGCAGTCTGACCCATCCGATTGTCTATGTGGTTTCCGCTGGCGAGAACCAGGAGCTTGCGGCCCGTGTCGTCGGTTTCGCATCGGATGCGGACCTCAACACCGACCACGCGGTGACCACGACGCATCTGGGGATCAAGCGCGCGCAGCTCGAAGACCCGCGCTACATCGAACAATGGTCGCTCGCAATGGCGACACCGCTTCTGGAGATAACCAGGTTCCTGCCGAACCACCCGGATTTCGGTGCGTTGAACCAGATCATCTTCGAAGCCCTGGAAGGCGTGGAGACCGGTCAATTGTCGGCGGAGGAGGCTGCGGATTTCGTGATCGGGGAAGCGGAAGCGCGCATCCCGGACAACATCATGGTCCAGTAGGCGTTCGCATTTTCTCAAACCGCGGGGGGGCACGGCCTCCCCGCGGAATTGAGGTGTCTACCGTACGGCGTTGATGGCAATCGAGGCGCAGCCACGAGGGGGGGCAGGAGCGCGTCGGAAAGGAGTCTGTCTGGTGGCAGCGGCAACCGAGGATATCAGGGTCCGCCGGGACGCATTGCGCGCGATGGAGCGGCGCAGGCGGATCAACATGGCGTTCTTTCTCGGCCCGGCATTCCTTGTCGTCGGCCTTTTCTTTGTCGTGCCCGTTATCGTCGACATCGTCATCTCGTTCACCGACCTCGGACGGGATCTGCGGGTCACGGAGATCTCGACTGACAATTACGAGCGCGCGCTCGGGGTCGGCGACACGCGCAGGGACCGGCAATTGCCGGGAATCATCGCGCGGACCGTCATCTATGTCGGCGGAACGCTCCTGATCTTCAACACGACCTTCGGCCTGATCCTCGCACTGACCACGACGGCCCTGCCCTCGGGATCCGGCACGTTCTTCCGCGCCGTCTGGCTCTTGCCCAGAATGAGTCCGTCCGTGGTTTACGCGATTCTCTGGATCTGGTCGATCCACGGCGGTGACACGAGCTTGGTCAACCAGATCCTGATGAGCGTGTTTGGCCTCGAGGGGCCGATCGACCTCCGGCAGTTGGAGCCCATGTGGGTCATCATTTTCGCGAACGGATTCATCGGCGCCTCGTTCGGGATGATCATTCTGACATCCGCCATTCGCGGCATTCCTGAACATCTGTTCCATGCCGCGAGATGCGATGGCGCCGGGCCGCTGTCCCTCATCCGCCATATCACGCTGCCGCAGTTGCGCTGGCCCCTGACCTACATCGTCATCTGGCAGACCCTGTCGCTGATGACGAGCTTCGAGTACATCCTGCTGATCACCGGCGGCGGTCCGTTCCGGGCGACCACGGTCTATTCGATCTTCATATTCCAGCGGGCATTCAGCGCATCCGGCCAGTACGCATACGGCGCCGCTCTGACATTCTTCCTCATCGTTCCCGGCGTTGCCCTGGCGCTGATTCTCTGGCGGATCTCCAATATGCGAAAGCTGATGCAGCAGCCGCGAATTGAAGTGCATTAGCAATGGCCGCCGGGACCGCAGTATCCAATGGGGCGAGCGAGCAGGCGCGGTGGGACACCCTGGCTGCCAAGGCCCGGATTCAGCGCCGAACCCGCTTGGCGCTTCTCTACGGATTCCTGATCCTGGTATCGCTTCCGGTCATGGTGCCCTATTTCTGGCTCGGAACGCTGGCATTCTCCGCTCGCCTCGAGGATGTCAATATGGACGTGCTCTGGCCGTCGATTTTCATCCTGGTCCCGGCAGTGATGCTGACATGGGTCTGGTCCATTCTTGCCCGGACCCGCCGCCAGGCTTTCGTCGGCTGGGGGCTGATCTGGATTCTGGCCGCCGTCATCTTTGCAGCGGTTCTTGGGCCCAGCCTGCACCTCGATAACTTCCGCTTCCTGCACAATCCGAACTTCAATGCCCAGAACAACTCCATTGTCGCCGCGGAAGACAACCCCGGCTTCAGCGTCACCGCCTTTCCGTGGGTCTGGACGGCATTCGCGAACTCGCTGATCATCGCCGGCGGGGCGACCGTCATCGTGATCCTGATCGCCAGCCTCTCCGGCTACTACATCTCGCGCTACCAGTACCGGGGGCGGTCCACGTCCCTGGCGTCGATGCTCATTCTGCATGCCTTCCCGGCTACGGTTCTGCTGATCCCGATCTTCGTATTGATGTGGCAGCTTGGATTGCTCAATACTCTGCTCGGCATCATGCTCGTGATCGTGGGACTCGAGTTGCCGTTCGCGGTCTTCATCATGAAGGGCTTCTTCGACGCGGTGCCCTGGGAGATCGAGATGAGCGCGCTGGCCGACGGCGCCACCCGGCGGCAGGCGTTCTTCAAGGTCGTTCTGCCACAGACCTTTGGCGGCATGATCGCGGTGTCCGTGTTCGTATTCATTCGGGGCTGGGAGGAGTTCGTGTTTGTCCTCGTGCTGTCCACCAAGCAGGCCAAGTGGACGATGAGCCTCTATACGTTTTATGTCATCGAGGAGAACAACCTGGGAATCGATTATGGGCTGGTATCGGCGGTGGCGTTCTTCTACATTCTTCCCAGCTTCCTCCTGTATGCGTTTGCCCAGAAATACTTGATGCAGATGACCGTCAGCGGCGTGAAGGGTTGAGCAATGGCGACTGTGGAATTTCGCAATATCCGGAAGAGCTTTGGCGAAGTCCCGGTCATCGAGGAACTGAACCTGTTCATCAACGATGGCGAATTTGTCGCTCTCCTCGGACCCTCAGGTTGCGGCAAGTCCACGAGTCTGTTCATGCTCGCCGGCATCTATCTGCCCACGGGCGGGGAGATCCTGTTTGATGGCCACCGTGTGAACGAGGTCGAGGCACGCGACCGCAATGTCGGCATCGTCTTCCAGTCCTACGCGCTTTACCCGCATCTCTCGGTGCGCGACAACATCTGCTTTCCGCTTCGATTCAAGAATGTGGCCGCGGGCGAAGCCGACAAGCGAATCCGGGAGGCGAGCGAACTTGTCCAGATCGGGGAGTTGCTTGACCGGCGGCCCAGCCAGTTGTCGGGCGGGCAGCAGCAACGGGTGGCCTTGGCGCGGGCGCTGGTCAAGGACCCGACGCTCCTGCTGCTGGACGAGCCGCTATCCAATCTCGACGCAACGCTGCGGCTGAGCATGCGGACCGAAATCAAGATGCTGCAGGAACGCCTTGGCGTAACCACGATCCTGGTTACCCACGATCAGATCGAGGCGACGACGATGGCGGACCGGATCATCTGCATGCGGGCGGGCTCCATCGAGCAGATCGGAACGGCCGACGATCTGTATCTCCGTCCGTCTTCGCTGTTCGTGGCGACCTTCATCGGATCTCCGCCAATCAATCTGATCGAGGGACATGTGGAGGGGAGCAGGGTTCGCCTCGGCGAGTCTACGCTGGAAGTTCGCGGCGCGGACCCTGGCGCGGTCACGGTCGGGTTGCGCCCGGAGCATCTTGTGTTCCATGCGTCCGGGCTCGCGGGGCGCATCACGCAGATCGAGCCCATGGGCCGCGAGATCCTCTATGTCGTGGATTCGAGCATCGGGACCGTTCGCGTGCTGGAGCCCGGCTCCGTCGCGGCGCATCGCATCGGCGAAGCGGTGAACCTGGCATTCTCGGAGAGGGATACGCTCGTCTTCAGCCAGCCGACCGGCGTCCGTGTCGCGGACGCCCGGTTCGGCGTCTAGGTTCGCGTCCGGTCGGGACCGCGGCACCTCGCGCACGGCGGACCGAACCATGTACGAGCTTCTCGCCTCGAAGGCGGGCCGTGTCCACGTCTGCGGACACCGTGGCCACTGTATCGACCGTCCCGAGAACACCATGGCGGCGTTTTGCCGCGCGGTGGAGTTCGGCTGCACGTCGCTCGAGATCGATGTCGTCCTGAGCGGCGATGGCGACATCGTCGTGTTGCACGACATCACGGTCGATCGCACGACCGACGGGCGCGGGTTTGCGGAAGACATGACCGCTTCCGAGATCTGCACGCTCGACGCGGGTTCGAAGTTTCATCCTTCGTTCGCTGGCGAGCGGGTGCCGCTCCTGAGCGAAGTGCTGGCCTTCGCGCAGGAGGAGGGCGTGGGCCTGCATTGCGAGATCAAGGAACTTCGCAACCAGGATGCGCTGATCGCGCGATTGGCGGAACTGCTCGGAGACACGGGCGCAATGGACTGGTTTGTCGCGATTTCGTTCGATCATCAGCAACTGGCGAAAGCCAGGACGGCGATTTCCGGACTGCGGACCGAGGGCATCACGCATGCGCGCCACGTCGACCCGGCCGGGCTTGTCATGCGGGCCGGCCTCGATTCCGTATCCATCGAGGCGAGCATGTTCCATGTCGAGGACGGCCGTGCGATCCATGAGGCCGGCGTGGCGATCCGGTGCCATCTGCCCCCACCGGACAAGATCGCGAGTCTCGAGCAATACGGGCGCGACCTGCGCTCCGTGGCCGGAAGTTGGGTTGCCGAAGGTCTGGTCGATACGCTTTCCGGGGATGATGTGGGCTATCTTCGAGCGCTCGTCGACGAATTCGCGCCAGGCTGACGCTCGACGCGCCTGCGGGCAAGATTCACGTCTCGCCGGCGACCGCCCGAATCTCGTCGATCAGATTCGGACCGGATGCCAACACCGGGTTGCCGCGCGTCAGCCCGTCCCGGGCCAGGAAGTCGTTGTGCCAGCCACCCGCCTCCCGCACCAGGAGCAAGCCCGCGAGACAGTCCCAGGCATTCATGTGGGGCTCGCTATATGCAATGAGGCGCCCTGCAGCGACCCAGGCAAGGGAAAGCGCACCCGAGCCGCATCGGTGGAACAGGCCGCCGCGCGCCAGCAGACGGTCTATCGCGAGAAGGGTCTTCTCAGGCGGAATCCGCGTCGAATGGCCAATTCCGACCAGTCCGGATTCCATATCGGACGCTTGGGATGCTGCGATCGCTTGTCCGTTGAGTTGCGCGCCGTGCCCAAGTGACGCGGCGAACATTTCGTCGTGAACCGGATCGTATACGGCACCCGCCCTGATTGTGCCGTCCCTCAGCCAAGCGATCGAAATCGACCACATTGGCAGCCCGAAAATGAAGCAATCGGTGCCATCGATCGGGTCCACGACCCACAGGTCATCCGACCCCGCAGCGCCCGTCTCAAGGCCGAATTCCTCGCCAAGGATCGCGGCGTCCGGATATTGGCTGCCAATCGTCCCACGGATGGCCTGTTCCACCCGCCGGTCCGCCTCGGTTGCACGGTCCTGGCGGCCCTTCATGTCCACCTCCAGCTTCTCGCGCTCCGCAAACATGGCGAGCGCCAGCCTGCCGCCTGTGCGCGCGGCATCGCATGCCACGACGAGCCGAGCCCTTGAGTCAGTGGAATTCATCTCAGATCCTGCGAGAACTAACCTGCGCAGCCATGCAGTTGCCCCTGCGTCGACATTGCGGAACGCGCTCAACCCCGGCGGGCAGCACCTTCCTGCTCGGAGGGGACTCTACCGGCAAACCGCCCTGCCCGGGTAGGGAACCGAACCGGCTGTCCCGGATCGGTCCTCCTTCCCGGCCACCCGCGGAAGGATCAATACGTGAATTCCGGTCCTGTTTGCGCCTGAAAGGTGAGCATCCAATGGTCGGAGACGCTGCGGTTGAGCGGCTCCATTCAACGGGCACAAGGGCGCGCGGTCTGTCGTGGCGGTGCTGTGCCGGAACGAGCGACCGCAGCGGAATTTCATCGTTCCAACAATGGCGAAGCGCCGCGCTACTACGCAACGGAAAGGGATGTCCGTCGCCGGAATTCAAGGAAAGTTGTGCCCGGCCGTCAAGTTCAAGTGAACGTCTTTCACAGTCAGCTATCTCGACGGCTTCCATGTCCCATCCGGCTCTCCAACAGCTGTTGTGCGAGCTCGGGCAACGCAACCAGATCGATCCTGCTGCTGGCCGCATCCTCAAGAAGCAGATCCGGGCTCAGATACCGATGGAACTTCTGAGTCACCAGGTTCTCGCTTCCCGCCAGCAAGCTGCTCGGGGAAATCGGCGCTGATCGCACAATGTCCTCCAGGGCGGATTCCACGTCATCCCTGCCTTTCCCGAAGTTGACGTTGAGAAAGCCATCATAGGACTCGACGACGTATCCTCTGGCCTGGAGCGCCAGGGCAAGCGTTGAGGTCTTGATCGTCCCGGCCCAAGTGGCGACAAGGCAACTCCTCTTGTCAAATCCGCAGATGGGCCTTCGAACGACATCCAGCCTTCGGCATTCCGAGCGCGCCTCCTCCAGAAGACTGGCCGCGCATTCATCGATGTAGGCAGGATTGCCTTGGCTCGAAAGCACGTCCTTCATCTTCTCGACGACCCGGTCATGAATCAGGCCGCCACCGCCGCCAAAGGGCGGCGGTCGACCAGTCCGATCGGAAGTCACCTCGATCACTTTGTCCTTGTCGTGGATATCCATGATGCGCCAACGCCGGCCGGAGAAGACGATGGTCATGCCGGGCCGCAAGACCATGACGACCGGAAGTGTTCCCAAAGGCCTGCGGTCGGCAATGATCCTGTATTCCTCTGGAGACTGAAATACGGCAAAGAAACTGTAGTGCTCGACCAGTCGTTCACCCATTCGTCCGAGAAGCAGGATCCCGCTGGGCGCCTGTTCGATCAGGGCTACGTTGGCGTTGCCAAGCTGTCTGAGAAATCGTGCGAACAGGGAACCGTCCATCCCGCGAAACGGTCCGTGCTCGCAGAGTGTGGAGAACAGGTACTCGGCACTCGCGCCATTGCGTTCGGCAACTACGGAAAGGACTTGATGGGCGAGCGTGGAAAGGTGCAGCGCCTGGAGGGAAGGGGGTTCGCACCACCCCTCGATCAGCAATTCAACCATCGCGATAGAGCGGACAAGACCGAGATGGAGCCGGTCCAGGGGATGGGAGCCAGCATCGGTCGCACTTTCAATCGCGTACATGCGCAGCACCGACGGCTGGCCGGGACGTCTCCCGGATCGGCCGAGCCGCTGCCGGAGCGACGCGACGGAAAAAGGCGCACCGATTTGGGCCACGCAGGCGATATCGCCAATATCGATACCAAGCTCCAACGTTGATGTGCAGACTGCCGTGGTTGCGGGATGCGTTTTCAGTCGTCGTTCAAGATCGATCCGGTGATCGCGGGACAGACTGGCGTGATGCGGATAGAACTCCACCGGCAAATGTGCCTCCTCGGACATCTCGCGCAGTGCGTCCGCATACCATTCGACATTGGAGCGCGATCCGGCAAAGATCAGGTTTCGGGTGCCGCGCAATTTGGAGAAGAGGTGCTCGGCTACTGCACGTTGCGCTGCAAACTCCTCCACTTCGTTCGTGACGTCTGCGCTTCGTTCCAGCCGTCGTGCATACCCCCGGATTTGAACTCTCAACTCCTGGTCCCCCGAATCGCTCTCCACTAACGCGACTCTTCCAGGGGCTTCGGGGCGGAGGTACTCCTTGGCCAGGGACATCTCACCCAGAGTCGCGGACAATCCGACCCGTCGAATTCGCCGGCCAACCGCGAGTTCCAACCGCGCCAGGAGCGATCGCAAGTGCATTCCCCGCTCGTTGTCCAGCAGTGCATGCAGCTCATCGATGACGATCGTGCGGGTGCTCTTGAACAGCGCCGGGACTTCCAGTCCTCGCCGTACGAACAGCGCTTCAAGAGACTCCGGCGTGATAAGCAGTACGCCACTTGGGCGCTTGCGGGCGCGGACTTTCACTCCTTGGGGAATATCGCCGTGCCAAGGATGCACCGGCAATTCTGCTCGTTCGCACAAGTCTTCCATGCGCTCGAACTGGTCATTGATCAGGGCTCGCAAGGGGCCGACATAGACAAGGTCGAAGCCTCCCTGGCCGGGATGCTTCAGAGCCAGGGAGATCAACGGCAGGAATGCGGCTTCGGTCTTTCCCGCGGCTGTCGTGGCCGCAATAATCACGTCCCGGTCTTCGTTCAGGAGAACCGGGATCGCCTGCTCTTGTATCGCGCGGAGGGTATGCCAGCCCTTTCGCCAGATCCATCGGCGAACGGGTTCTGCGAGCTGGGCGAACCCGGTTGACTGATCAGAGCTTGAAGGAAGCGAGTTCATCGTCCACCCGGTCGTCCGGAATGTCGCTCAGGTCGTCTCCGCGGTCTTCGGCGACATCGACCGTACCGATCAGTTCCCGCCAGCTCACATGCGGGTTCTGTTCCAGGACCGAAAGCATGCTCACGAATGCGGTGACCGTGTTCCGAGGCGTTCGGAAATAGGCGTCCCCGATCCGCTGGGAGCAATGAGTCATGAAGGCGGTAATCGCTTCATCCGGCAAGGTCGCGTCGTCGCCCTGCATGACGCGACGGATCTTGTTCAGAAGAACGAACAAGTCTTCAGGCGTCAGGTTGGCCAGTCGGATCACTGGCCCCGAGAAATCCACCAGCCCACCGCGTGCAAATGTATTCTCCGCCAGCCGGGACTGCAGCGCCTCGTAGCTGTAGATGCCGCGGCGCGTATCCATCAGAAATTCGGGCGTTCCTCCCAGCATGAACCCAAGATGGCTGGCGCTGCCCTGCAATACGTCATTGAGAATACGCAAGACTTGCTCGTAGTTCTTGTTTCGGGCTTGCGACGAACTCAATTTCAGATGTCCGGACCTCGTGCGCTGATTGAAGGCGTGTTTGGCGGTCGTTTTCCTCGTGATTTCGGGGAGTTAGGAGGCATTTGGGGGGTTGACAGGGCGGTTGAAATATGAAAGACTATACTGAACCCGATATCCGGCTCCGAGGTCCCGATGAACACGCTTCCGATGCGCCCCACCGAGGCGGTCCAGATTGGCAACTCCTGCTTTTCCTTCGTGAAGCGGGACGGCCGAGTGGAGTATTTCTCCAATCTTGAGCCGTTTGATTTTCACGCTGACAATCATCGCCAAGCGAAGTTGCTTCGGATCGCGAAGTTTGTGGAGAGCGGCGTCCGTCGCTCGGACCTGATGGAGGCGCTCGGCGTGAGCCGCTCGACGGTACAGCGGGCGGTGAACCAACTCCGGAGGAACGGCGAGGCGAGCTTCTTTGCGCCGCGCCGGGGCCGCGGGCCGAGCGTGATTGATGCCGCGATGGCGCGGACGGCGAACCGGCTTCTGGCCTCGGGGCTGAGCGGCGCGGCGGTTGCACGGGAACTGGGGATCTCGTCGCAGACGCTGAACAACAATCGCCGGGCGGGGGTTGTCGGAGGGGGGAAGCCGGCCCGGGCGGCAAAGGCTGATCCGGTTCCGGACGCACCTGCGGAGCGGGAGGCGCCGCAGGAAGCACCGGAGCGGGACGCGCTGGAGCTGCCGATTGACCGAAGCGCACGGGACGCGCGCGACCGGGCAGCGCCGCAGGGCCGTGGGGCTCGGGACACGACGGGACGAATGCTGGCTGCGACGGGGCATCTGAGCGAGATCCGGCCGCAGTTTGCGGAACCGCTGTCGGTGGTCGCCGGCGGGGGGGTGCTGGCCGGGCTGCCGATGCTGCTGAAGGAGGGGCTTCTGAACCACACGCGGGCGTTCCTGTCGCTGCCCAAGGGGTATTACGGGTTGACCACCGTTCTACTCTTCCTGGCGTTCCTCATCCTGGCCCGGGTGCGCAATCCGGAGGCGCTCCGGCACCAGGTGCCCGGGGAATGGGGCGCGATCCTGGGCCTGGACCGCTGCCCGGAGGTGAAGACGCTGCGGCGCAAGATCAAGGCGCTGGGGCAGGACGTGCAGCGAGTGCGGAACTGGCAATCCGCCCTGGCGGCGGGATGGCTTGAGGAGGACCCGGAGGTCGGCGCCACGCTGTGCGTGGACGGGCATGTGAAGATCTATTCCGGTCGCAAGGGGAAATTGCCGAAGCACTTTGTGGCGCGACAGAAACTATGCCTGCCCGCGTCCACGAGCTATTGGATCAACGCGCTCGGCGGCAAGCCCTTCCTGTGCCTGAACAAGGCGCTCGATCCGACCATGACCCACGCGCTGGAGCCGGACATCCTGCCTGCGCTGGAGAAGCTGGGCATGCTGGGCCCGGAGGCGCCGGATCTTACCGCCCCGGATGCCGGCGAGCCCGCCCTGACGCTGGTCTTTGACCGGGAAGGCTGGAGCCCGGCACTGTTCAAGCGCCTCGCCCGGCGCGGCGTTGCGGTGATCACCTGGCACAAGGGCTTCAAGGGGGAGGACTGGCCGGAGGCGGAGTTCCACACCGTCTCGGTGCCGATCCATGGGCCGGGCGCGACCCGCAGCGCCACCGTCCGCCTCGCCGAGAAACGCGTGCAACTGAAACAGGGGCCCGAGGTCCGCCAGATCCGCCGCCTGCTGGAAAGCGGCCGCCAGGTCCCGCTCATTACCACACACTCCCGCATGCCCGCGGAGCAGATCGCCGGCGCCCTGTTCTCCCGCTGGTCGCAGGAGAACTTCTTCAAATATATGCGCGAGGAGTTCTATCTCGACGCCCTCGTGGTCCGCGGCCTGGAGCCGCAGGATCCCGAAGCCCGCGTCGTCAACCCGCTCTGGCGCGCAATCGACCAAAATGTCAGCCGCTTCCGGCAACGCCTCGGCACCCTGCGCAACCGGATCGCCGACCTGTCCAGGGGAACCCCGACCCGCGAAGCCGAAGAGGCCGTCCGGCGCCTGCAGGCCCAAAGCGACGCTCTCGACGCCGAGCGTGAGGCGCTCAAGCAGAAGCGCAGCGCCACGCAGCGCCACATCACCATCGCCGAGCTCGACGAGCACCAGGCCCTGGATGCGCTTCCCGAAGGCGAGAAGCTCCTCCTCGACGTCATCCGCATGATCGCCTACCGCGCCGAAACCCGCATGATGCCTGTCGTCGCACAGGCACAGGGCAAGACACAGCGACCCCGCAGGCACCTGCGCGCGCTCTTCCAGTCCGACGCCGACATCATCCCGGAGCCCTCCAACGGCATCCTGCGCATTCGCATCCTCGGCACCGCCAGCGACGCCGGCGACAACGCCACTGCAGGCCTCCTACAGGAACTCAACCTGACCCGGACGATCTTCCCAGGCACCAACCTCCGGATGGTCTACGAACTGCCCGGGAATACGGCCGATCCGGACCTTTCGGGTTCAAATCGCTGAGCTCGATTCACCCCCTAGGTCCGGACATCTGAATTTGTACAGATTTACCAATTCGTCGAGCGACACCACCAATCCCTTGTAGCCCGCCCCACGAACGAACAGCGCCAGCAATTTCAGCTGGTCGTAGATGTTGGAGTCATCGATGATCGTCCGGACTCCGAGCGCCTTGCGGGCGTCCGACCTGGTTGAGTACTCTGCCCTCAACCATCGCGATGCGGCCGATTTCAACGCCTCGTCGCCGGTTTCGAATCCCTCCCAATAGCGATTGACAACGGTAACGAAATCGTAGCCCCCGGTCAGGTCCTCCAGATGGGAGAGTCTTTCGCGTATTACCTCTTCGGGCCTGCGATCGCTAGTTGCCGCCGTGCGGACTGCCTGGCTGGCAAATCGTTCGACGACCGAGGCCATTGCGCCTCCTTCGGGCTTCGTTCGCGTTGAGGCGTTTCGCGACATCTCGGCGTACAACGACCGCGCCTGCCCGCCTGTCGCGTGCAGGCGACGATCCGGCGCCAGATCCGCCGACAGGACCACCATTCCTTTCTCAAGAGCGACAAGGCGGATCAGGTTGAGAAAGAATGTCTTTCCTGAACCGTATTCGCCGATAATGAAGCGGATAGCTGCTCCGCCTTCACCAATGCGATCAATGTCGCGAACCAACTCCTCGATTTCCCTGGCACGGCCGACCTGGACATGCTGCAGCCCGAGCTTGGGTACTACGCCCGCCCTGAGTGCCTGGATGATTGTGTCGCGATCACGCCGCTTGATTGTCGGAGAATTCATGGTGCGTTCCTAGTTCTTGATTTTGGCGGCAACATCTGCGTTGACTTCATAACCATCGTAAACTTCGACCAGCGCGTCACCAAAGCGTTCGAACGACCATTCATTCAGGCTTTCGAGGGCACCATCCTGCATCAGTTGGAACTGACTCGCCAACGTTGCGAATTCGGCCTCAGACCATTGCGACCGTGTCAACAATTCGCCAAGGAAAGCGCCGAGCGTTGCATCGAGTCCCGAAAACACGCCGCTGACCCCTTCCGGGGCTTCTCGCTCCTCTTCCTCTTCCGGCGCATCGTCCCGGAAAATATCTCCCAGCACGGAGGACACCCGAGCAGTATCAGCCATTAACGAGGCGACACGATTGGAGTCGAGGACCACCTTGTATTCGTCCACGGTCGGCGGCGGAATCGCGTGCTCCCGTGCACGATCCCCGGCTGCCCGGACGGCAACTGGCTCGGTCTCTGCCGCAAGGGCATGGAGGTCGGCATAGATGCTGTGGTTCGTCAAACCGATAGCTCTGTAGAGCCTTTCGATCGCCTTGACCTCTGCGGTGTCAATCGAGCCGTCGACTGCGGCCATGGCAAGCGCAATCTGGCCAAATTCATGTCGAGTATTCTCAGGAAAATCTCGTAGGCGCCGCCGGAACAGGGTCAGATCGGGCGGGACCGCCAGCATCCACTGGAGATTGGCGAGCAGGCGGACGCGTTCAGCTTCGGTCAGCCCGGCGGCATCCACCCGGGCCTCCAGCGCGCTTCGCTCCTTGGCAGCAACCGTGCCGTCGGCAAGGGCGATGAAACTGCCCATCGCGATTGTGATCAGAACTCCCTTGTAATTCTCGCTTACGTCCTCAAGGGTTGTCGTCCCTTCGGGCAATCTGAACAGAACCACCGATTCGCCGAGCCTGGGGCTCCGCAACGCGAAGCGCGGGTCCGGCGCCATGCCGATCGAGAGGCGGGCCAATGCATCCGCTGCTCCAACCAGATGACGCTTGCCCAGCTTCCCGGCCGGCGCTCCTTCAAGCCGCTCGACGACGGCTTCAACCGGTGCAAGACCGCCGGCTTCGATGACATCATCCGCCCAGCTCCGCAGACCTTCGATTTCGGCACAGGGAAACAGGGGCCAGAGGCACTCAGGCAGGAGTGCATGCGCCTCGATCGTGCCCTGGCCGTCCGGCCTGCGGCCGAGAAAGCGGCTGTACTTGTCGAGCTCGGCAGTGGCCTGCTCGACGAGTTCTCCAGCGATGGCGAGGGGTTTGGAGGTGCCTGAAATATCCGGAATTTCGCCGAGAATCGTGCGTAGATCCGCTTTGAACGAAGCTGATGCAGGGACATACTGCGCACGCAGGAGACGTTTCGGCGTGCGCAGCTTCAATCCGTCCGGATACCGCTTGTCGAACAACAGGCAGAACATTGCACGGAATTCGGGAAATGCGCGAACCGCGGGTGTTCGGAGCCCGGTATCGGGATGGGCGATGTACCAGCCAAGGAGCCATTCACCGGTCAGCGGCTGTCCTTCCTTGGCCATCCGGCCGATTGCAACGCGCACGCCAAGGGGCAATTCATAGCCGGATTTTTCGAAGCGGGGTTCGGTATCTCCCGTTGGCTCGACCACAACTTGAGCGACATCCAGAAAGGCACCCAAGTATTTCCGCACCGAACGATTGTCAGCGTAAATGTCAAATAGTCGATTTACTTCGGCGATCAACAGAAGTTTCTCCTCTTCACCGGGAGAATCCACAAAAAACCGCCTTTCGAGTCCGTAGAAATACAAGAAGATGTATCCTGCCCCAACTCGCTTGTCGGATCGTCCTCCGGCCAGCCAATCGAGATAGGTTGCGCGCGCACGGGGATCAATTTCACCGTAGCTCGGCCAGTAGGGCATGCTTTCACCGGACAAATCGGACTCAACCCTCGCAACCGGTAGATTTGGATCGATGAATGTACCGCCTTCCGGTTTCCAAGTACTTTTGCGCGGCTCTGCCCCGAGATAAATCATCCCATCAATCTCACGTCCGGCGACACCAACCGAGTCGCCCGGCTTGATCCAGCGTTCGGTACGAGGCGGAGTCGGTTGGGACTTTGTTCGCGGCGCCTCTTTGATTTCTGCCGGAATCCGGGACACAGTCGCCGGAGAAATCTGCGGGGGAGTCTTCCGTGCAACTTCGGCACCGGATGATATTAGGGAAGACGTGTCGGCACCGCTCTCATCACTAATGGGAGGCTGCTTCCTCGACCTCACAAGTTGATAGATCCCGTTGATGATCAAGAGCAAGAGCAGTACACGCCAGACTTGGCTCTCATGTGATAGAGCATATTCTGCCGGCATTCGCGCAACATTGAGAAAACCGACACCGGCCAGCAAGAGGACACCGAGGGACCGTTTTCGGCTTGAGAATCCAAGTCTTGGTATTGGTCGCGCAATGCCGAGCAGCGCCGTTGCACCGGCGAGAGCAAAACCCCAGCCCAGCAATGCATACACTTGTTCCATCGGTTCCCCAGATCGTTGTCGCGGCAATTCGGGGCTACTGCCGCACATCGACTGGCCCGGATTGGCGAGACCTGCGAAATCGCCTGCCACCCAGAACCCTGCCATATACCGGACGGCTGCTCCATTCGCCAGCCTCGACCCTCGGCTGCGGACAATTGTTTGCTTTGCCAGAGGATGTTAGGACGTAACCGGGATCGGCCTGATCCGACCCCGTGACACGAACCCTACGGGGCTGGAACGCAAATGAGTCGCAGGGCGTGCCTCGAAGAGATCCGGGCAACGGATATTCTTGCACGTTTGCCGGGCGGAATTGATGGCGGTTGCGTTTGCACAACACGATTTCCGGGGTCCGGACATTCCGCGACTCATCGGCAGCCGGCGCAATTCATTGCGGCTAATTGACTGTCTGTACTCGGATGGACACGTGGCATGCCCCGGTCACTACACTCGTTCGTGCGGCGTACGGTCCTGCCGGATGGTCATGCAGAGTGGCCATCCTCGCACTGTGGTCGCTTGCAGGCAGAGTTGCGCCCCGTCGCGAAGCTAATGAGAATCCGGATAAGCGAAAAGAGCTTCTGTTCGTTCGCCGGGAGCGCTTGTGAGACATCGCCGCAGTCTGGCACCTGCGCCCGGTGAGCGTTGCAATGCGAATTCCTATCCTCCGCGAGCTGGCAAGACAGTGAGCAACGCTGGCGGGCCCAGCGCGCGCACGGGCGAATCGCAAACGCCCGGAAGAACTGTCAGCACGACGTCAGCAAAAGAACCGCCGCAAAGGCGCAAACCGTGGTGCTGGCGGAGCGGCACGCGCGGGCGGCATGACCGCGTCGCCCGAGGGCACGGCCAAGGAGTCGGGCGCGAACGTCCGGCAGAAGGCCGGGCTGAACCCGCGTGAGCCTCGCCCACCGGCTGGGCGGCGCTCGGCCAGATGCTCGACTACAGGGCCGCGGAGGTCATCGAGATCAATCCCGTCTGCACCTCGCAAACCTGCAACTCGTGCGGCGCCATCGACGCTGACTCGCGCCGCACGCAAGCGAGCCTCGTGTGCGTGGCACGCAACCACGCACAGAACGCAGACCTGAATGCTGCCTGCAACATACTGGCGTCGGCGACCGGCGCTGCTTCACGGCGTTGGCCACACCTCAACGATCCGTGAAATGGATCGCGATTTGGCGGTTGCCAAGTCAGGCATACAAGTCCCATTGCAAGCATCCGGGTCAAATCCAGACACTCGTGCGCCGCCCCCGCGCGGCGGGATTGTGCGCGTGAATCTGTGCGCCTCGCCTTGCGCCGGAGATCGTGCGAATGACGTGCATGCGCGGTCCGCGGCAGCGTCGCAGAGCCTTGTCCGCGGCTGCTCCGGCCAAGTCGGGCGTGATTCCCCTCAGCCGCCCATCTGCCCCGGCAATGGCGTGAAATTGAAGTCTGGCGTGGAGAGGATGGCCTCGGCGCCGCCCAGTCCCTTGATCCGGGCCTCCTGGTCCGCGAAGACGCGCCGGTCTGCTTCCTCGGGATCCACGATGTTCCGGAGCTCCCCGTAGAGTTCGGCCTGCACCTCCGCCGTCTCGGAATGGTTTGCCAGGTCGCGCTTCTCGAACGGGTCGGTTGCAAGGTTGAAGAGCTGGGGCGCGTGACCGACATAGTGCACGAGTTTCCAGCATCCTCTTCGCAGCATGAATTCGCCTGTCATCGAACCGTCGTCGTGGAGTTCGCTGAAGACCACACGGTCTGTTGGCTCCTCCCTTGCCAGCCGGATCAGATTGTCTCCGGGGAGCTTCCGCTCGCGCCGGTTGAGCTCTCCGCACATGGTCTCGACCATGGTGGGATAGACATCCACAAGTGAGGTCAGGGTCGTGCAGCGCGTTCCGGCCGCAACTCCCGGTCCCGCCATAATTAGCGGAACGCCAACCGCCTCCTCGTACATCACGGATTTCCCCCACAATCCCCGATTGCCGAGGCACTCGCCGTGGTCCGAGGCGTAGATGACGAGCGTTTCGTCCATGAACCCGCTTTCTTCGAGCGTCGCCAGGATTCGGCCGATCTGGAAGTCGAGAAAGGAGCAAAGTCCCAGATACGCCCGGAGCGCAGTATCCAGGCGCGTCGAGTCAAAGTAGTCGTCGTAGTTCCAGATCTCACGGTAGTGCGCGATCGCCGGGTGGCGCGGCCGCTCGGCGTTGTCGTAGAGCCGAGGGCGTCGAAGGTGGACACCGGCATAGAGGTCGAAGAATTGGTCCGGTGCGATCAGCGGGTAATGCGGAGACACCATCGAGGACAGAAGCACCCAGGGCCCGGGGTTCCGCTGCCGCTTGCGTTCCTGGAGCCACCGTACTGTCGCATCCGAAACTGTCGTGTCATAGCCTGTATAAGGCGATATTCCGCGCCCGGCATCGAGTGCGAGCTCCCGTGCCACCTTGCGGACGTGCTTCTCCTTTCGGAGCAACCCGTGGGTGTCTCCAATTCCGCCTGCGACATGCAGCGGGTGGTGCACCTCGCTGAATCCATTGTCGTCATCCGAGCTTCGATAGTGGAGCTTTCCGATGGCCACGACGTCATTTCCGGCGTCGCGGAGACGATGATGCCAGGACGGGGTTCGGCCGTCATACGGGGCGGCGCTGTCCCAATAGCCGGTACGGTGGACGTATTCCCCGGTCGCGAGGCTCGCGCGCGAGGGAACACAGATGGGAGAGTTGCAATAGGCGCTCTCGAAGACAACGCCGCGGGCCGCCAGGCTGTCGAGGCTGGGAGTCTTGACGACAGGGTTGCCGTAGCAGCCCGCGAATTCCCGGCTGTGCTCATCGGACAGGATGAGGAGCACGTTCATGATGGGCACCCAAGCCTTCTGTCGACCAGCTTTCCGCGTGACTGCGCACGCGGTGCATCTTCTCCTATCCGGAGACATTGTCCAGCCGACCCAACGAACGCTTCCTAGCCGTGCCTCGCATGACGCCATCCCGCACGCCGCGAAATCCCCCGGTGGCCGCGCGTTACCCACACGACGCGGCGCCGCAGGAGGTGGCGGGGGGAGGCCGGATCCCGGAAGGTCGAATGGGACTCCTCGGAAGATCCGGTGAACATTCTGCGGACCACGGAATGCCTGCACTTGCGCGCCCTGCAGGAAATTGTCAGATTCCCCGGCACCCCGCTCTGCCGGCCCATGATTTCTGGATCCGGACCCTGCCAAGAGGCTTGCGCCGCAGGCGGTATGGCGGTAGGCTTCGCGGAGTTTTCGGATGTCCGAATTTCTCATGGCGCTCGCCGCGGCCGGGCTTGACCCGTTCCGCGAGGGGCGTTTGCAGCTTTGAACAGGGGGCAGCGCATGCCGCTCTATGAGCACACCTTTTTGACGCGGCACAATCTGACCAGCCAGCAGGTGACAGCACTTGGCGATCGATTCGCCGAGGTTCTTACCGATAACGGCGGCAAGGTGATCGACTCTGAATATTGGGGTCTGCGAAGCTTGGCCTACCGGATTCGGAACAACCGCAAGGCGCATTACGCCTTCGTCCGGATCGACGCGCCGACTGAAGCCGTCGCGGAGATGGAGCGCCAGATGCGCCTCAGCGAGGACGTGATCCGATTGCTGACCGTGCGCGTCGACCGGCACGAGGAGGGGCCGAGCGCCGTTATGCTGGCCAAGTCGAGCCGCGAATCGCGCCGTCCGCGTCGGCGCGACGGCGATTCCGGGCCGCCGAGGGGCGAGCCTCGCCAGACCGGTGATTCGCCGGCCTGGGTGGCGCCGGCGGAAGCGCGGGCATAGGGGGTGCAGCAATGACTGGGTACCGGAGAACCTTTTCGCGACGGCGGAAGTCCTGCCCCTTCTCGTCCAAGGACTCGCCCGAGATCGACTACAAGAACGTCCGTCTTCTGCAGCGATTCGTATCCGAGCGCGGCAAGATCATGCCGAGCCGAATCACGGCTGTATCGGCGGACAAGCAGCGGAAGCTCGCCTTGGCGATCAAGCGGGCCCGCTATCTCGCGATGCTTCCCTACGCCGCCAAGTGACGGTGGGGCGGGCGAACGTTTCCTTGCGGGAGGTGACCTGATGGAAGTCGTGCTTCTGGAGCGGATTCCCAAACTTGGGCAAATGGGGGACGTGGTCGATGTCCGCCCGGGCTTTGCACGGAATTTCCTCCTGCCGCAGGGCAAGGCGATGCGGGCCAGCAAGTCGAATCTCAGGCGGTTCGAGCGCGAGCGGGCCGAAATCGAGACGCGGGATCTTGCGCGAAAAGCTGAGGCGGAAGCAGTGCGCGAGAAGCTCGCCGATGTCAGCGTGGTGCTGATCCGGCAAGCAGCGGACACGGGCAGCCTCTACGGTTCGGTGACCTCTCGGGATATTGCCGTGGGCTTGCAGGGTGGCGACGTGCTGCTCGAGCGACGGCAACTGGTCCTGGAGCGTGCGATCAAGGTGCTCGGACTCCATGAAGTCCGGGTGGCGCTCCATCCGGAGGTCGAGGCGGTCATCAAGGTAAACGTGGCCCGGTCTGTTGACGAGGCCGAACTGCAGGCACAAGGAAAGTCGGTCAGCGAGGCGGAGGCGGAGGCCGAACGCGAGTTCGAAGCGGAGCTGGCGATGGAGGCTGCGGCTGAGGACGAGGGCAGCGAGGAGCGGGACGAGCCCGAAGGCAGCGAGGAGCAGGACGAGCCCGAGGCGGCGCCGGTCGAAGGCTGATCCGCGTGCATCGGCGCGCGGGTGAGGCGGGCAGCGGGGCGCCACGGATTCCGGGGGGAGTGGTTCAGGCGGAGGGCCGCCCATGAGCGACACGGTGGCTCCGCCGAAGCCTGCCGCGCGGCAATCCGAGGATTTGCGCGGCCTCTGGAACATCGAGGCCGAGCAGGCGCTTCTGGGCGCGCTTCTCATATCCAATGACATGATCTACCGGGTGCCGGACAATTTCGGGGCCGAGCACTTCTATGACCCGCTTCACGGGCGCATCTTCGAGGCGATCTCCAAGCGAATCCAGGCGGGGCAGGACGCATCGCCCATCACCTTGCGCACCCTTTTCGAGGGCGACAAGGCAATGGAGGAGGTTGGCGGTGCCAGCTATCTGAGGCGGATCATGGAGGCCTCCCTCAGCTTCGCGCATGCGCGGGACTATGCGGAGGACATCTACGGGCGCGCGATCCGGCGAATGCTGATCGAGGTCGCGGGCGACATCGAGAGTACTGCGCGGGACAGCGGCTCGGAACGCACTCCCGAGGATCAGGTGCGCGATGCGGAGCAGCGCCTGTACGCTCTCGGTGAGCAGGGGAGGATCGATACGGGCTTCCGGCCGTTCTCGGATCTTGCCGTGGAGTCCATCAATCGGGCGTACCATGCGAGCACGCATGGCGGCGCGACCGGCCAGCCGACCGGATTTGTTGATCTTGACCGGATCATCGGCGGATTGAAGGAGACGGACCTCATCATCATCGCCGGCCGCACGTCGATGGGGAAGTCCGCACTTGCCATCAACATGGCGTTCAACGTTGCCCGGAGGCTGCTGGACGCGAATGCCGAGAGCAGCGAGCGGCCGCGTGGCGTGGCGTATTTCTCGCTGGAGATGGACGGCCTGCAGCTCATCAACCGGATCCTGTCCTCTCAGAGCCGGGTCCTGACCCGGGACTTGCAGTCTGGTCGACTCACCGAGGCGCAAATGGATCGCTTCGCCCGGATCTCTGCGGATTTGAGCGAGCTTCCCCTCTACGTGAACGATGCGGGGACGATGAGCATCGATCAGCTCTGCTCCAGCGCCCGGCGGCTGCGGCGCCAGAAGGGAGTCGACGCGATCTTTGTGGACTACCTGCAGCTGGTGGACTCCAGTTTCTTCGCGCGTCGGGAGGGGCGGGTGCAGCAGGTTGCCGAGGTCTCGCGCCGCCTGAAGGGCCTGGCGAAGGAGTTGGAAATCCCGGTGGTCGCGCTGGCGCAGCTGTCGCGCCTGGTGGAGGCGAGGGCCTCGAAGGTTCCGCAGCTCTCGGATCTTCGTGAATCCGGATCCATTGAGCAGGATGCGGATATCGTGCTCCTGATCCACCGCGAGTCGTATTATCTGGACCGCGAGAAGCCGGCGATCTCCGATCAGGACAAGTGGAATGATTGGCAGGCGAAACGCGAGCAGGCTCACAATCTCGCCAAGGTTCTCATTGCCAAGCACCGCAATGGCGCGACGGCGGATGTCGATCTCTATTTCGACGAAACCTACACGCAGTTCTCGGATCTCGACCGCCACGAGGATGACGCCGGCCCGGGGAGCGAGTTCGCCGTCTGATGAGTTCTCTGCAGCCGCGCCTGACCGTGGACCTCGATGCGATCACTGCCAACTGGCGGGGACTCGCCCAACGTGCACCGGGGGCGGAATGCGCAGGGGTCGTCAAGGCCGATGCCTACTGTCTCGGGGCGGACCGTGTTGCGCCCGCGCTCCTGGCGGCCGGGGTCCGCACTTTCTTCGTGGCCACGGCGGAGGAAGGGTTGCACCTCCGGCAGATCCTTGGCCGGGGTCCGGTCATGTACGTGATGAATGGCGCCGGGCGGAGTGCGTTGGCGGAACTCGCGCGGCACGATGTGCAACCAGTGCTCTCGACGGGTGGGCAATGCCGGGACGCGATCGAATTTGCCAAGGCGTATGGCCGTCTTTGCTGCGGCGTCCAGGTGGATAGTGGGATGAACCGGCTGGGGCTCGAAGAGGCGGAAGCCGTATGGCTGGAGGCGGAGCCTGGAGTGGCGGACGCCCTCGATGTTCGGCTCCTGATGTCCCATCTCGGATCCGCCGACGAGGAAGGGCATCCGGCGAACGAGCGCCAGGCGGCGCGATTCGATGCCGCGCTGGCGCGCCTGGCGCCGGTGTTTCCCGAGGCGCGCCACAGCCTTGCCGCGACGGCTGGCGTTCTGCTCGGAAGCCGGTTCCGCTACGACCTCGTGCGCCCGGGGATCGGTCTCTATGGTGGCCTCCCGTTCCGGGAGGCGTTGCCGGTGGTTACCCTGGAGGTGCCCATTGTGCAGATCCGGTCCGTCGCTGCCGGGGAGACCCTCGGCTACGGCCGAGACTGGCGCGCTGACAGGGATTCGCGTGTCGCAGCAATTCCGGTTGGATACGCGGATGGCATACTCCGCTGTCTCGGTGGCAAAGGCGGCCGAGGCACCGCGCGGGTCGCCGGAAGGACGGTGCCGTTCGCCGGACGGGTCAACATGGATCTCGTGACCCTGGACGTCACCGGAATTCCGGGCGTTGAGGTGGGTGTCATGGTCGAGCTGCTCGGCCCCGGGAGGAGAATTGACGTGGCAGCCGAGGAGGCCGGTACCATCGGGCACGAAATTCTGACTTCGCTGCGGGGCAAACGGCTGGAGCGTCGGTATGAGGGCGAGGGGGCAGCGCCATGATCCGGCGGTTCCTCTCCTTCCTTCGTTCCCTGGGCTCCCTGGCGATCGGCGCCGCGCAAGTGGTCGGTTCGATTGCCTGCTTTGCGGGTCGGGGCGTGTGGTGCGCGTTTACGCCGCCCTTCTACTGGCGCGAGATCGGCCGGCAATTCATGGCGATCGGATACCGGTCGCTTCCCGTTGTAGGTCTGACTGCGCTATTCACGGGCGCGGTGCTGGCGCTGCAGATCTATGTAGGCGGATCGAGGCTCAACGCTGAGAGCGCGATCGCCGCGATCGTGGCGGTGGGAATCACCCGAGAACTCGGGCCGGTGATTGGTGGCCTGATGGTTGCCGGACGCGTCGGTGCCGCCATCGCGGCTGAAATCGGAACCATGCGGGTGACGGAGCAGATCGATGCGCTGGACACCCTCTCCACGGACCCGTACCGCTATCTGGTGGCGCCACGGCTAATTGCGGCCACGGTGTCGATGCCGATCCTGATCGGTGTCGCCGATACGCTCGGGATCCTTGGCGGCACGCTTGTCGGCGTCGAGCGGCTCGGGTTCAACGCGGTGGCGTATGTCTCAGCGACGGTCGATTTTCTGACGTTCGAAGATGTCTTCTCGGGACTCGTCAAGGCGGTTGTGTTCGGCTTCCTGATCGCCTTGATGGGGTGCTATCACGGGTTCCGGTCCGATGGCGGGGCGCAGGGTGTCGGCCGCGCCACGACAAATTCCGTGATCTCATCGAGCATGTTGATCCTGACCGCGAACTACGTTCTGACAGAGTTGTTCTTCTCATCGTCATGAGCGAAGGCATGCCAGAAGACGCCAGCGGTGTGCCGCGCATCCGGCTCGAAGGCGTGGAGAAGTGCTTCGAGGGGAACCCGGTTCTCCGGGGAATTGATTTCGACATCCATCCCGGCGAATCGATGGTTGTCATCGGACCCTCGGGAACCGGCAAGAGCGTCACGCTCCGCTGCATCCTCGGTCTCGATACGCCGGACGCCGGCACCATCCTGGTGGATGGGCGTCCGGTCGACGCCCGGGGAATCGCTGCTCTTCGCCGGCGCTCAGGCGTGCTGTTCCAGGGCGGCGCGTTGTTTGACAGCCTGCCGGTATGGCGCAATGTGGCGTTTCGGTTGCTGAACGAAGGGATGCGTCCGGCGGACGCCCGAAATGTCGCCACCGAATGCCTGCGCCTCGTGGACATGGATGCGGCGGCGGGGGCGCTCCTTCCTGCCGGCCTGTCCGGAGGGATGCGAAAGCGTGTCGCGCTTGCGCGGGCGATCGCCGCAACGCCAGAGATCCTGTTCTTCGATGAGCCTACCGCGGGGCTCGACCCGATCCTTTCCACGGTCGTGAGCCAGCTCATTCGACGCCTGGTGTCAGAGATCGGCGCCACAGCATTCACAATCACGCACGATCTGCAGTGCGCTTCCATTGTCGGCGACCGTATCGCCATGCTCTACGGCGGGCGGATCCAGTGGATCGGACCCGTCGCGGTCCTGCGTGAAAGCGGCAATGCTTATGTGGAGCAGTTCATCCAAGGAACGGCGGAGGGTCCGATCGAGACACTTCTATAGGATTGCGCTGGGGCGCCGCAGGCTCATGATTTCCGCGGTGGAGAGCGGGATCCAGGGGCCGTTTCCGAGCGCGGTGACAACGGTCAGACTTTTGAACCCATTCGGATGCATGGATTCATTGTGGGCAGCCGTGCTGATGAACTGTCTGCGGGAAGGGCCGTGCATCCAAGGCGAGGCTGGGACTCGAGTCAGCCGGTTCGACATGGAGCGGGCATTCCCTGAGTTCAAGTGCAAGGTACTCGCTGCCTGCCGCCATTCGCCCGTTCGAAGCGTGGCGGGCCATTCGCTTGGCATTCTCCGGAGATGGACACGCACTGCGCCGAGGAAGTCGGGCGAGAGCCCGCACTATCCTGGAACGGAATTGCCGGGCGAGGCAATCGAAGGAGATTTCAGTGCTCGGACGCGGCGCCCCGCTTGGGCACATGTCGTCAGCTGAATGCGCCGAGTGCGTCCGGAACGGGGACGATCGTGAGGGCGCCTGTGTAGAACACGCGGTTGTAAAGGGACTTGTCGCGAAGCGCAGCGCGGCACAACCGGCACTTGGCAACCGCATATCTCTTCGCCGGACTCGGTGCTGACTCCATGTCAAGGTCACCGCAGGCCATCAGCCCAAGTCATTGCGGTGCGCGGATGGCTCCCAGGCCCAGTCCCATCCGTCAAGAAGGTTTTCCTTACGAATTCACTTGCGCCTGGCTTTCCGCTAGAGTGCGCCCTTGGAGTGGTGGCTGAGTGGTCGAAAGCGCTCCCCTGCTAAGGGAGTGGACGGTGCTGAGCCGTCCCGAGGGTTCGAATCCCTCCCACTCCGCCACGTCGTTTCCGTAAATGTTTGGTACTAATGAATTATCTTGGGGACTTCTTTAGTGTGCCCCCCAAATAGCCCCCTATTCTGTTTTGGCGGAATAGTCAATCGTCTCCAAGTGTCTTTCTGAGGAGAGACTACAATTGCCGCTCGCTATGACCACCATGACCGCACGGGCAATCACATTTGGCAGGAATTCGATTCGCGCGCCTTGGCCAAGGCTGCGGTCGGATTGGAGGGGCGTCTGGGCGGGCAGGCACCCGCGAAGCATCGCTAGCGGCGCATCCGTGGCTGGAGCCGGCACCTTTGGTAGGGCGTAGTACCATCGCTGGTTGTAGCGGGTCATCGATATCGCGGGTGAATGCGGAAGGGGTTCGCTTGCGCAGTCCCATGTTCTCAGGGCCGAAAGAAGCTCGTGGACGAAATCTTCCCCTGAGAGATCATCGTCTTGGCGACGAACAATTTGAACATTCACTCGTTGACTTCGCTCTACGAGGCGCTTCGCTTCTGGAAGTTCGGAGTATTTGCGGGACGTCTGGAAGTCCACGTTACGCCGAAACACTGCGGTTGGTCGAACCTCCCGGCGATCAAGTTGAGCGTTTTCGGCAGACAGTGCCGGGAGCAACGCATTCCGGATCGCAGGATATGTGCTGGGAGGTCGGGGCTCGGCAGGACGGTTGCAACCGGGAAGGAGTCCGTGACAACTGGCGCTTCGAGACCGCTAACGCCAGAATCTGGCTCTACTTGCTCTGTCCATTGATTCAATAAAGCTAGGCAACTGAGCATGCGCACGATAAATGAGGGTATCGCGATCCCGTTATGTGAGGGAACGAACGCAAGAGCCTGAATATATCTGTTTGCGGCACGGATGCTTGCGGATCTGGCGAAGGGGATGAAGTCATATAATTTCCGTTATATGACATCTTTCAAGTCGTAATAGCTTGTCAACAAGGAATATTGGGAAATGGGGTCGGTTGAGCCGTAGTGTCTGTAAGCGTAGGTATTGGAGCAGAGTTGGTATAGTTTGGGCGGTAGCGACGGGAACCCCTGAAACGAGCCGGAGGTCGGCTTCGACGTCTCCGGGGAAGCGCGCCAATACAGCCTCGGCTGGCGTTTCGGTCCGGTCGGACAGGGCTTCGAACTCTCCGTCGCGGCAACGCTGCACGAGAGCGTCAACGACAACGATCCGGAACGCGGGACCGGGTTCCGGTTTATGGCGCGCTGGTAGGCGCTTGGGGTCCGGGAGGTAGCGGGGTGTCGGCGCGCACGGCCGGCATCGTGCGGGTGGCGGTTCCCGAAGCGATTTCTTCCTGGAAGGGGTCATTCTCTCATCCTCCAGAGAGTTTTCCGGCGGTCCGGTCGTGCAGGGCGGCGAATTTCTGCGCGGCATTGCCGTGGCCGGCGATATCGGGCAGTTTCGGGAGATGGAGCGCAGACGTCGGATTATCTTTGCCTGTTCGTCAGTGCCAGGAAGGTTCGATTTCATGGATGACTTGGATGCTGTGAAACGCCGGATACGAGCACATCCGGCATTCCTCGGGGGCCCGCCTGACGAAGCCTATTGGCTCGACCTGTTGGAGGTCGCGCTGTCGATTGTCGGTGAGGGGTACGAATTCATGGCTGAGAGCTTTGCAGTCAGCTGGGAGCAGTACCCCGAAAGGTGGAATGCATACATCGCTGTGTCGCAAGTTGATCGGTTGGTGTGGGAAGCGCTGATGGTTCTTTTGCGTCGGCTGCGGACGCGAAAGCCAGGTTCGCTGGTCATCCCCGTGGAGCATGAAGCAGTATGGTGCGATGCGCTATCTCGCCTGAATGGATGGGGGCTCGACGTAGCTACGGGCGTTCGTGTGGAACCCAGGCCGCGCGGGAGGGATGCTCGCAAACTGGTAATGCGTAACTGCGCGATTGTCTGTGCTGTGAACGGGATCCATGATCTCGGTGAACTACCCTACGCTTCCGAGTGCGCCGTGGAAAGGCGCGTTTTCCTGGTGGGTGCGAATCCCACCCAGCAGTTGTCGCTTTCGGCTGGTAGCGGCCGGGGCGGTTCGTGGAGGTAACGACATGGACTGAAGCACTCCGGAGAGGAGGGTTGCGTTGAGCAACTCAGCGACCATGCAGGCCGGAACGTGAAGTGAACGCTGAGCAGGCCTCGAAACAGGCAACGCGGAAGCCGACCCTCCTTGGATTAGGGGAAGGCCGTCGGTGGCTCGGGAAGAGAAGCGACATGTGCACCGGGCCGCGTCCGCCGGGGTAGTGGCGCCAGCATGCATGGAAGATGGAAGACGTGGCAACACGGGAAACTCTGTCAATGGTGTGCACGCGCCAACTGGAACTCCGTGAGGGGCAGGCCGGGTTGGCAGGGTGGCGGAGGGGTTCGTATGACCGGGGACGCCGGGTAATGCCGGCTGAGGAAAGGGACCCCAGGTGAGGAGGGATGTTGAAGGACGACAGGCGCCGGGAGTGGTTCCGCCTAGGAGTCTGTCGGGTTTGACCTGAAATTGGCGTAAAGGGAAGCCTTCGCGCTGATTCCGGCCGAGGCAACACGCGAGCGCGCCGGGTCCCGGCTCAGGGTTGGGGGGATTTCCAGGGCGGTTCGGTTGCCGGGGTGGCTCTCTTACCCCCAAGGCCCGTTTTTGGCCCTGCGAGGGCACTGTTTCGGGCCGGGTGAGAGCATTTTTTCTCTTCTTGCTCAGCTTGCGAGAGCGTGCACCCGCTTCAGGTTCCATGCCACGCTGATCAGCGTCCATTCCCCACTTACCGCGCTCAGTCCCCGCAGATGGAAACGCCGGAATCCCATCACCTCCTTGATGATCCCGAATACCGTCTCGACGGTAACCTTGCGCCGAGAATAGATCGCCTTGCCCTCCGGTGTCTTCAGGCGGTGCTTCGCTCTCGCCGTTGGGTCCGCATCGACGGGAAGCTCCGGCGCCGGTGCCTGCCGGTTCGCCAGCGGCTGGTTGTGCGCGTCGCGGCCTGACGCGATGTACGGCGTCACCTCGGCCATCTCGCACTGCGCCACGTTGTCGGCGCTGAAATAGCCGGTATCGGCCAGGATTCCTTCCGGCTTGCCTATCACCGCTTCCACCGCCGCCAGTTGTTCCAGCGCCGGGGCAATCTGCTGCTTGTCATTGCAGGCATCCGTTACGTGGCCCGCCACGATCAGGTGGGAGCCATTGTCAACCGTCGCCTGAGCGTTGA
Organism: Rhodobacterales bacterium; assembly: GCA_965222665.1. Classification (GTDB taxonomy): domain Bacteria; phylum Pseudomonadota; class Alphaproteobacteria; order Rhodobacterales; family CAZPXZ01; genus CAZPXZ01. The sequence goes on along the minus strand of CBDCUM010000011.1, from coordinate 1,132,099 downwards.
ACCCCTGCACAAAGCCTTCTGATGACGGCATGATCCGCGACTCCGGATCGGTGAAGTTCACCTGGTCCTTCGGATGCGGGCCCGGTTGCGGTTCTCGCGGTGGGCGACCTCCCGGCTTCCGGCCGGACGCCGCCTCCTTCGCCGCGCGGGCCGCCATCTTCTCCTCGTAGGCCGCCATCTCCGCCCGGTGCCGCTCCGCCGCCCGCTGCGCGATCTCTTCCTTCGCCGCCGCGATCGCATCAAGGCGATCGCGGCGCCGCTTCAACTCCTCCGGAATGTCCAGCCCGATGTCCGGCTCAGCTTCGTCCGCCTGCTCCGCCCGGGCCAGCAACGCTGCAACCTCTTCCTGCAACTGCTGTTCCAGCTTGTTCGCGTAGTCCCAGCTCATCGCCTTGTGCTTGCTGGCGTTCGCCTTGATCTTGGTACCGTCCAGACTCACATTCCCGAGTTGCAGCACACCCAGGGTCCGCGCCATCATCAGGATCTGTATGAACAGGCCTCCCAGGTGCCCAATAAACCGCTTGCGAAAGGCTGCAATCGTGTCGTGATCCGGATGCAGGTTCGCCGCTACGAAGCGGAAGGCAACTGACTCATACGTCGCCCGCTCCAGCTTGCGGCTTGAGAAGACCCCGGTCGCATAGCCGTAGAACAGCAGCGAAAGCAGCATCGCAGGATGATAGGCTCGCTTGCCGCCGCGACTATAGTCAGAGGTCAACTCGCTCAGGTCGAGCTGCTCCACAATATCGACCACGAAACGCGCCAAATGACCTTCCGGCAGCCAGTCCTGCAGCGACGGCGGCAAAAGCCACGGCGTCTCACGATCCGTCCTACGGAAATCCCGCGACATCAGCAGACCTCTTCCACAATCTTCAGCTCTTGGAACACTATATATTGATAGTGCAGTGGCTGCCAGGGCAGGACTGGCCAAGAGACGACAACGCTCCGCCCGGCCGCTGGCTGCGGCAAAGCTGAGACACGGCCATGCCGGGGCCCCCCTGAGCAAATCCGACAGCCTCCTAGTGCTCCGGCGTCACTGGATTGACGGATATAGCGACTTCAGCTTGATGCGAGCATCCTCTGTCTTGAACCGCCAGTCGACGGATGCGCTTTCCCGATTGCGCTTCGCCTGCCAGGCACCGGTTTCGCTGCAGAGTTGTTCGCGGTCGGGAATACGCCGCGCCAGGCACTGCCGGGCTAGGACGCCGATCTCGATCTCGGCGAGGTTCAGCCAGCTACCGTGCTTCGGCGTGTAGTGGATTTCCAGGCACTCCGCGATCCGCCGGGCCTCGGCCGGTTCGAACGCCTCGTAAATCGATGCAAGGGAATGGATGTTCAGGTTGTCCATCACCAGAACGATTTTCTTGCCGGGGAAGATCTCGTCCACCAGTTCGCGGATCAGATGCGCCCAGTCGTGCCGTGTTCGGCGGTCGGTCACTTTCACCCATCGCCAGCCGAGCAACGGAGCAAACACTATGAACAGGTTGGCGACGCCGTTTCGCTCGTACTCGAAGTCGACAATCGCGGGCTGACCGGGCCGGACCGGGCGCGGTGTCCGGGTTTCCTTCGTCTGCTGCTTCGAGGTCTCGTCCATGCACACCAGCACGGTGTCTTCGTCGAACTCCCGGTGATAGACTTCCAGCACATCCTCCATTGCGCAGACAAATTCCGCGCTGGCCTTCGGTGGAATGCACCAGCATTGCTTGCGCCACGGCTTCAAATCGTTTTTTTTAGCGCCTTGCGAACTGTCTCTTTGTGAATGCTGTCAACGATTTCCAACTCCACGAGCTTGTCGCCGAGCAGCCGCAGCGTCCAGCGCGCATGGCCCTCCGGCGGTGCCGAGCAGGCCAGCGCAACCAGCTTCGCCTCCCCCGCACCGTCCAGCTTCCGCGGCTTGCGATTGACTTGCTTGCGACGCTCAACCGCCGCCTCAAGGCCCTCCTCCACGCAGCGCTTGCGCACCCGTTCCACGGTGGAGGCGCCAACCCCCAGAACCGACGCAATATCCGCGTCGGTGCGTCCGCCATCCTCCCGATCCTCGTCTGCCAACAGCAGGATGTGCGCGTGCTTCCGGCGATACGCAGCCGCTTTCCCGTTCACAATCCCGGACAACTCCGCTCGCTCCTCCGCGCTCAGCCGCACCCGATATTGCTTCCTGCCTTTCCTTTCCATGGCCTGCCTCCGTCTGCTCGTTCGGCCAGACTGTCCCGCCACGCTCCCGCGCCACGCAGATACGCCCCGCAATGGAAGACCGAAGCTCGCGCCGGACGCCCGGCTCACTTGTTGTTTGTTTGCGAAGACATACTATATCTGGACGATAATGCAAGCCTCTCCCAAAGGAAGCGAAGGGAAGAGAAACCCGCTAAATCAACAGCGACGCGACACTAGCATGGATCGCCAGAACAGAGGAGTATTTTCGATGCCGGATGGAGGTACTGAGAGTGCCGTCGCTGTGATGCTGCGGCGCCAGCAGGAAGAGCGGGAAGGCGTGGAAAAACGGCTCCGGGAGTCAGGGTACACCGTCGCGCGTCGGCTGTGGGAGAGGGCCGTTGCAGCAGAGGCGCGGGCGCTCCGGGCACGGTGGCGTAAGGAGGGTGATGCGCGAACCGACCTGGAGGCGTTTGCGGGTGCTGCGGAGCGGGTGACCGAGGCGATGCGGGAGTGCGGACGGACAGCCGTTGGCACGGCGAAATTTTTGACGCATCTGGAGGAGGCAGCGGGGTTGGATGAGGACCTGGCGAAGCCGGTGGTGGAGAGCGGTGATGCTGCGGCTGTGCCGGCAGCGACTGTGGCTAGTCCAGGTGATGGGGAGACGTGGCGATGAGCGATCAGAAGGAGACGGCTGACGAAATTTTGGAGCGCTACGAGCGCGAGGCAGAAGAGCTGCGGGCCAAGGCGCACGAGGAGTTGAAAGAGTTGGCGGATGCGGAACACGCGAAAGGATTGGCGGATAGGCAATTGCGGCGAGAACAATTGTATGGCGCGCAGGCGCTGAATGCTTACCGCTTTCTCGAGGCGCGTCGTGTGGAGATGGAGCAGTGGTCGGGCAAGGAGGCGTGGCTGTGGGCGGGGGAGGAATTGCTGGCGGACGGTTGGCACAATCCTGAGAGGGGTGATGGAAAGCTATGGTGGAAGCGGGATCCGGAGGACAAGTGAGAGAATCGCGGCGCTGGCGGATCAGATCCAGGCGACTGATATGGACCATTTTCTCCTGGATGAGAGAGATCAGGTCGGAACGGATTTGCCATTTGTTGTGAGCGACGACGGCTTCGAGAACGCGCACTCGGGTAGAGAGCCGTGATGCGGATGGTGGATCCCGGCCGCGTCTCCAGAGAGGATTTCATGGCAAGGCGTGAGAACATCCAACGCGGCAGCCGGCTGGGTGCCGTCATCGGCAATGGCTCTGTCGAAATCCAGTTTGTTCGCGCCCATGGGCCGGTTGCGGTGGAGGAGCGTGATGCCCGAATAAAAGGCAGCTTCGAGAATGTGCTTGCGCACCTGCGGTCGATTGCCGGGACCGAAGCCGAAAGGGGCCGCCTGTTCGAGCGGTTGATGAAGGCGGATCTGCGTGCGGATCCCCTCTATCAGGATCGGTTCTCCAGCGTGTGTCTGTGGTCCGAATGACGCGCCAAGCGGCCGGACTTCTCGGGCCCGCGATACGGGCGTTGATCTGGTTGCGGAGGGGCGCGGCGGCGATTTCTGCGCGATCCAGTTGAGCACGTTCGCGATAGTTGAGACGGTCTTTTGAGGGGTTCTGTCGCGTAATTTGATGGATTGACAGGAGTTGCCCTCAGACAGCTTGCGAGAAGCGGCTTGAGGGGCGAGCCTATTTCTCCGTGCGCTTCATCCGGTGGCGCAGCCTACCGATTCGATCTGGGTCAGGAGGCATTGCTGGTCATGGCACCCAATCAGTTCTTCGTCCGAGACACCACGAACGCGCCCTGGGGGCAGGTGTCCAGGATCAAGCTCGTGGGGTTGGCTTGCGCGTTTCTTTACGCCTCGAAGCTGGTGGCCAGCTGCAAGGCGACGGAGCAGGATGCGGGGGACGCATGAACTCGGAGGAATTCTCGGCCGGAGACTGGATCGACCGGCTGGCACAGGAGCTTCAAGGTCTGGCCGAAGCGCAGAAGCCGTTCCTGCGGGAAAATCGGGAATACCGACCGCGCGAGCAAGGGGCGGTCGGCGAGCGGGAGAGCTATGCGCGGACCTTCACGATGGGCGAACTCCGCATCCTCTATGTCAGGGCGCGCCACAACATCGGCATGGGCGAAGAAGAACGCTACGCGCCTCTGCGGGCGGTGCTGGACCGCGCACGGTACATTCTGATCGCGCATCCGGCGCTGGCACGGGTCATAGGTCCGATTATCGGCAGAGACGACTTCTGGGTGCAGATCCTCAATGCCGGCTCCTCAACCTCGCCGACGGACCTGATTGCGGGACTGATGGCGCGTGCCTCGGAGCTGCCTGTCGGTGGCTACCGGGTGGCGGCAGCCGAGTTGCATGGGTTGCTCACACTCGCCGTGGAAGATGGTTCGGACGGCGTTCCGGACGAGCTGGATATCGGATACGACGTGTTGTTGTTCTACGGGCTGACTTTGTCCGAAAAGGTCGATGCTGTTCGTCGGCTTGATCAAGAGGCTGGCCGAAGACTCGACAGATGACGCCGACCGTATCCTCGTCTCCTACCTGGGCGAGCAGAGAGCGCAGGCCACATTGTGGCCCGACGACGGCGAATTGCGAGAGAGATTCACGACCGCACCGCTCTACCAATTTCTACCGCGCGGTCGACTCAGGATGGTGCTCGCGGGAATCGAAGAGGGACTGCGCACGAACAAGGCCGAGAGCCAGGAGGTGCCTGGCAACCTGCACATCGAACACGTGATGCCGCAGGCGTGGCACACCAATTGGTCCTTTTCGGCGGACATGGCCGGCAACGGGGAAACTGCCGCCAATCGTGATCGTGCGATCCACACGATCGGAAACCTGACGCTGGTGAACGGCCGTCTGAACTCGTCACTGTCCCATGCGCCATGGGACAGCAAGAGGGAGACGTTGGCCGAACATAGCGTCCTTTACTTGAACAAGTGGCTGGTGAACAAGGGGCCGGTCGTCTGGGACGAGGCCGCGATCGAGAAGCGGGCGAAGTGGCTCCACAATAGGTTCGTGAGGATCTGGCCGCATGTGAGCGACGTTGAGGACGGGTGACGGGAAACGCGTAAAGGGCACGGCGTGGATCTCACGGCCTCACAACCGCGCCTGGCTTCCCGTTCGACCCAGAGTTGATCACGCACATCAGCCTGATCGAGTGGGAAAACGTCATCCTTTACGGCCAGATCAAGATCGACCCTGCTAAACTCAGAATCCGCGGCCCTTAGAGCGCATTTCTACACGAGTGTTCTCGGTACCCTCTATCTGATCGCGGTTTGGCGGTTCGCCGACTGGTGCGGACGTCGCGGCATTCCCCTGGCGATGGTCGAGCCGATGGTGGTCGCTGCCTACATTGAGGAGCTGACCGGCAAGCTCTCGCGGGCGAGCGTGAAGCAGCACTTGGCGGCGCTGCAGATGCTGTTCGATTGGCTGGTCGTCTGGCCGGATCGCGGGTGGGGGCACCCGGATCTGCGCGGAGGGAAGCCTTATATCGACTGATAAAGGCGACACTTCTGTGGAGGCGAATGCAACAGACGTGGCACTGGCTCTCTCGAAAGGAGGAACCAACCGAAAAGGAACGTGCTTCGGACCAGGAGATTTTCACGCAGACCCGGACGCATATGGCGAGATACAGCCTGTTCGAGGAGACGGTGACTCTGAGCAAGGAATTGCCCGACTTCATTCCGCCATTGTTTAATGCCGTCGCCACGGCGTCCGCATTGGGAGAGGCCGACCGGTATGCCGTTCTATGGGCGCGCCTCCAGCGGGCCGACGAACGATTCAGCGAAGCATGGTTCGAGAACGCGTATAAGAGTATGAACGAATATTCGGGACCTCAATTGTCGCTGGCTTTGCAATGGGTTGCGATATCGAGGAGACTGACATGATCCGTGGGTGATTTACGCTTGGCTGCTTGAATCGCTTGAATTGCTTGGGTATGGCGGTTCACCGACCAGCCGGCTGCTGGGGCAGCGAGTTACCTATCCATTGGCAATGGCGCTATCTCATTGCCAATTGGTAGTAATTTGAACTCAGAGAATATTGAGTCGTACTCTAACAACCGGGGCTCTGGAACCCGGCGTGCGCGACCCGTGTTCGCTGCGAAGTTCGAACGCTGGGTGGATGAGGATTTCACCGATTTCGTCCGTTGGTTGAACGATCGCAAGAAAGCCGGAGCGACGTCGAAGGACGCAGATCGGGCGCGTTGAGCATCTTCCGCTGTAGGGGCGGTTTCCGTGCGGGGGGAAGGCGATAGATTGGCGCTCCCCGGCGGTTGGCCGCCAAACCGGGGAGGTTTACGACACGATGAAAATCGCGTTTGTGCTGGCTGCTGCCGCCGCGCTGCTGGCGTTCCGTGCCGACAAGGTTAAGATCGGCTTCGTTCCCACGCTCACCACACGTGCGGGCGTCATCGGCTTCGTTACCACGCTCACCACACCTGCGGGCGTCATCGGCTTCGACATGGTCAAGGCACTTTTCCGTTCGCACCATGCGGGATCTTGGGGCAGCGGCGCCACGCTCATGAGAAAGACGGAACTGGCCGCATCACCGGGATGGTCAGCGAACCACATCAAGGAGAGAGATCGGAAATGAAGCGCAATATGACATGGGGCCTGTTCCTCTGCGTGACGGCACTGCTGTTTTGCGTAGCGGCGGCGCGGGCGGACTATGCGGCGGGGGAGGCCGCCTGGGATGACGGCCGTCACGTTGAAGCTGTGGCCGAGTGGCGGGCGGCGGCAGAAGAGGACGATGCGCGGGCCATGCGGGCGCTGGGGCGTGCCTTCGTGAAGGGCCTTGGTGTCTTGCAGGACTATGTGGAAGCGCACAAATGGCTCAATCTGGCGGCTGGGCGGGGAGTCACCGATGCCGCAGCAGAGCGTGATGCGCTCGCGGCGGAGATGAGTGCGGAAGAACGGGCCGAGGCACGGAAACTGGCGCGGGAATGGCGGAGCGGCACAAGACGGACTGCCGTTGCACCCGCCGGGAAGGAGTTCCGGGACTGCGCGGCCTGCCCGTTGATGGTGGTGGTTCCGGTGGGCTCGTTCAGGATGGGCTCCCCCTCAGGGGAGGAGGGCCGTCGGGATGTCGAGGGTCCGGTGCACAGTGTGGAGATTTCGCGACCGTTTGCGGTCGGGAAGTATGAGGTCACGTTTTCGGAGTGGGACGCGTGCGTATCGGGCGGGGGCTGCGGTCACCGTCCCGATGATTTTGGCTGGGGGCGTGGCACCCGGCCTGCGATCTACGTGAATTGGGATGATGCGCAGTCTTACGTCGAGTGGCTATCGGCTGAGACTGGGGAGCGTTACCGGCTTCTGAGCGAGTCCGAGTGGGAGTATGCGGCCCGGGCCGGAACCAGAGGCCCCTTCCACTTTGGCTCGACGATTTCGACCGACCAGGCGAATTACGATGGCACTTTCACCTATGGCTCTGGGCGTAAAGGTGTATATCGCGAGGAGACGGTTCCAGTGGGGAGTTTTCCGGCGAATGGCTTCGGGCTGCATGACATGCATGGCAACGTGTGGGAATGGGTTGAGGATTGCTGGCACGACAGCTACGCGAGTGCTCCCGCGGACGGCAGTGCGTGGACATCGGGGGGCGATTGCTCATGGCGCGTTCTCCGCGGCGGCTCCTGGAACGACGAGCCGTGGTACCTCCGCTCCGCGTTCCGCGGCAGGTTTACCACCGGCTACCGGAACGACTTCGGCGGCTTCCGGGTTGCCCGAACGCTTATACCTTGAATCCTTACCCCTTTACCCGGGGGTCCAGGGGGCGAAGCGCCCTGGAGAATTTTGCGTGAGTGTAAGTCGTTGCAGGGAGGACCGATGGAGCGAGCCAGGAGAGACGGGCACGGGAAACGGGACCGGCCCTCGAGTCCCATTACCGCTTCATCGTCTGGCTGGCGCCCGTGCTCGACGACAAGGTTAAGATCGGCTTCGTTCCCACGCTCACCACACGTGCGGGCGTCATCGGCTTCGACATGGTCAAGGCACTTTTCCGTTCGCACCATGCGGGATCTTGGGGCAGCGGCGCCACGCTCATGAGAAAGACGGAACTGGCCGCATCACCGGGATGGTCAGCGAACCACATCAAGGAGAGAGATCGGAAATGAAGCGCAATATGACATGGGGCCTGTTCCCCTGCGTGACGGCACTGCTGTTTTGCGTAGCGGCGGCGCGGGCGGACTATGTGGCGGGGGAGGCCGCCTGGGATGACGGCCGTCACGTTGAAGCTGTGGCCGAGTGGCGGGCGGCGGCAGAAGAGGACGATGCGCGGGCCATGCGGGCGCTGGGGCGTGCCTTCGTGAAGGGCCTTGGTGTCTTGCAGGACTATGTGGAAGCGCACAAATGGCTCAATCTGGCGGCTGGGCGGGGAGTCACCGATGCCGCAGCAGAGCGTGATGCGCTCGCGGCGGAGATGAGTGCGGAAGAACGGGCCGAGGCACGGAAACTGGCGCGGGAATGGCGGAGCGGCACAAGACGGACTGCCGTTGCACCCGCCGGGAAGGAGTTCCGGGACTGCGCGGCCTGCCCGGAGATGGTGGTGGTTCCGGCGGGCTCGTTCAGGATGGGCTCCCCCTCAGGGGAGGAGGGCCGTTGGGATGTCGAGGGTCCGGTGCACAGTGTGGAGATTTCGCGACCGTTTGCGGTCGGGAAGTATGAGGTCACGTTTTCGGAGTGGGACGCGTGCGTATCGGGCGGGGGCTGCGGTCACCGTCCCCATGATGCGGGCTGGGGGCGTGGCACCCGGCCGGTGATCAATTTGAGCTGGGACGATGCGCAGTCGTACGTGGCGTGGCTATCGGCTGAGACTGGGGAGCGTTACCGGCTTTTGAGCGAGTCCGAGTGGGAGTATGCGGCCCGGGCCGGAACCAGAGGCCCCTTCCACTTTGGCTCGACGATTTTGACCGACCAGGCGAATTACGATGGCACTTTCACCTATGGCTCTGGGCGTAAAGGTGTATATCGCGAGGAGACGGTTCCAGTGGGGAGTTTTCCGGCGAATGGCTTCGGGCTGCATGACATGCATGGCAACGTGTGGGAATGGGTTGAGGATTGCTGGCACGACAGCTACGCGAGTGCTCCCGCGGACGGCAGTGCGTGGACATCGGGGGGCGATTGCTCACGGCGCGTTCTCCGCGGCGGCTCCTGGAGCCACAAACCGTGGAACCTCCGCTCCGCGCTCCGCGTCAGGAATACCACCGGTAACCGGAGCAGCGTCAGCGGTTTCCGGGTTGCCCAAACGCTTATACCTTGAATCCTTACCCCTTTACCCGGGGGTCCAGTGGGCGAAGCCCCCTGGAGAATTTTGCGTGAGTGTAAGTCGTTGCAGGGAGGACCGATGGAGCGAGCCAGGAGAGACGGGGCACGGGAAACGGGACCAGCCCTCGAGTCCCATTACCGCTTCATCATCTGGCTGGTGCCTGTGCTCGACGGTTTCCCGCGGAGCCAGCGGTTTCTCCTTGGTGACCGGATCCAGGGCATTGCGATGGACGTGCTGGAGTCCCTGATCGATGCGACGTACATCCGGCAGCGAGGCGCGCATCTCGCGCAGACCAACCTCGGCATCTAGAAGTTGCGCTTCCTGTGCCGCATCGCCCGGGATTTGCGCCATCTGGACCGCCGTCGCTATGAGCACCTCGCCGGAGGCGCATTACCCGACGTTGAGCGTGGGCGAAATCGCACTGCTGCCGATCATGAATCTCGCCGCGGATGACAGCCTGCTGTTTCTCTGGGTCACCTCCGAGAACCTCCACCGGGCTGGCATGGTGATGTACTCCTGGGGGTTCGATCTCCGCACCACGGCGTTCGTCTGGTGCAAAGGCACTTTCGGGCTCGGGTATTGGACGAGAAAGGGCGCGGAGATCTGTCTGCTGGGCATACGCGGAAAGCCGAAACGACAGGCGGCGGACGTGCCTGAAGTAATCACCGCGCCCAGGGGCGCCCACTCCGCGAAGCCGGAGGAGGTTTACGGCCGGATCGAGAGATTGGTGTCCGGCCCGTATATCGAACTCTTTGCGCGGGACCGCCGTCCGGGCTGGGACGCCTGGGGCAATGCGGGGGGGGCTCGATGAGGTTTGAAGACGCACTCAGGAAGGTCTGTGCGAAGCGTCTGCCACGCGCTCTGCCGGCGCTGCCGCCGCGGAGCGTGTGGCCGCAGCCGGACTGTCCGCGCCCGTCGAGGCGGCGCGGCCGCGTGCTCATGCACATGACCGATGCCGGGGACGAGTATGCGGCGTGGGAGTACCGGAGGTGCGGCCATACCTGTGAGGGCCACGTCGAGGAGGGGCCGCGGGGCGGCACATCGCACCGGCGGACGAAGCCCTGCCCGCGCTGCAACGCCGGGCCGTCGTGCGGCGCAGGGTCGAAGAATGGGGGGGGTGAGTGGCGCTGCGGGACTTGTGTTGAAGCCGAGGTCCGGACGCCGGTCCGTGTTACCGCCAATTCGGCCCTGACGGAGTCAGGCAGGGCGGCTGAATGAGAGTCGCCCTAGCCATACATTTCGATTTCCATCTTGCTGAAAAAGTACTTGAAGGACCAGTACACAAAGTACGGAAAGAGAATGCCTAGGGTCAAGATGGAGAGGATGAACAAGAGAATGGACATCCCGAAATACTCCCAGAAGTTTCCGACGAATACGATACGCCCCTTTGTCATGTTTGGGATCCTGTTGATTGGTGTCCGGCCGGCAGGTGCCGGTCCGGTCGCCAAACAGCTATCTGGACTGGAGGATTTCCGCAGCGGCCGGCCGGCCGGCCTGGCGCGAGCTCCACCAGATGTGTCTGGAGATGCGGCGATGATTGAGCGGGACCCGTCGATTGTCAACGCCGGCTCACTTCCGCCCCAGGGCAATCCCATTCTTTTTCGAGGTTGATTCGGTCTCGTGGGGTCTGGACATCTCGTTTTAAGCATGCTAATAGGAAGGCATGCTTGGATTGCCCCGGAACCCCTTGGTGGGGGATGTTGAGATACGGCTTGCGCGGCCGGAGGAACGCCTCCGCTGGGACCGTCTGATGGCCGAGGGCCACGAGCTCGGTTTCCTGCGCTTTGTGGGACGCGGGCTACGATATGTTGCGGTGCTGGGGACGCTTTGGGTTGCCTTGGCCGGCTGGCAGGCAGGCGCGCTGAAGTGCCGTCCGCGCGACCGGTTCATCGGTTGGAAGCCTGCGCAGCAGTATGAGCGGTTGCACCTTGTGGCGAGCAATACGCGGCTGCTGGTGCTTCCGCAACCGGGCGCCTTCCCGAACCTGGGCAGCTGCTTTGTCGGCGGGATGCTCCGTCGCCTGAGCGACGACTGGAAGGCGACCTACGGTCATCCGCTGGAACTGGCGGAGACTTTCGTGGATCCGGAGAAGCACCACGGGACGGTGTACCGAGCCTCGAACTGGGCGCCGGTGGGGCTCACCAAGGGCTATGCGCGCGGCCGGGGCGGCTACACGGATCCGCATGGTAAGCTGAAGGAGATGTATGTTTACCCGCTGGGCCGCTCGTCGGTGGCCCGGCTTGCGGCAGGATCGGATCAGTGACCTCTACATCCCGCCGTCGCGAGCCACGATCCACCGGGTGATGGTGCAGGCGGACAGCGACGAAGTCCAGGCCGCAGCCAATCGCTGGGCTCAGGCCCATCCCGTCCCAGTATTCCGTCGGTGTGGTCTACAACACCTTCCCGACGCCGCCCGGCCTTGTGAGTGGGAATGTGAATCTGTCGAAGCTGGAGCCGTTGGCGCTGTCCGTGCTTGGCGCTCGCGCCGCGCACCCCGGCGCAACACTGGCCAACCTCTACGATCCGGACCTGATGCCGCCGAACCTGCGCCGAGCGCATCAGGCGCTTGATCGTGGGGTGGATCAACTCTATCGCCGAGTTCGCTTCGCCTCCGAGCGTGAGCGCGTTGAGTATCTGTTCGCGCTCTATGAGGAGATGAGGGTGCCGCTGGGCGCAAGTAGCAAGAAGCCCAAGCGTCGTCGTCGATAGAGACTTTCGGGTGTGCGGAAATGACTTTATCGGTGGGCGCAACGTCTTCGAGAGTTGTTGAACTTGGGGCGCGGAGGAGGAGTTTATGGCCCTCTGTGATCAGCTGGAGGCCAGTCTTGGTGGCGCGGAGAGTACGCGCCGGCGCCTCCTCGAATTTCTTCTTCACGAAGCCCTCCCTCTCCCCGGCGCGCGCGAGATGGAGACTGTGCAATGACCGATCAGCTCCTCGGTAAGCTAACCCGTGTCGACTTGCGTGACATCTGGACTGGCGAGGCCGACGATTTCACGCCATGGCTAGCACGCGAAGAAAACCTTGGCATCCTGGGCGAAACTCTGGGCATCGATCTCGAACTGGAGGCGCAGGAGAAAGCCGTCGGCCCGTTCCGGGCAGACGTACTGTGCAAGGATATTGGAAATGGCACGTGGGTACTGATCGAGAACCAGCTGGAGCGGACGGATCATACTCACCTCGGGCAATTGCTAACCTATGCATCCGGCTTGGAGGCGGTTACGATCGTCTGGATAGCGGCTCGTTTCACGGACGAGCACCGATCGACGCTCGACTGGCTGAACAGAATTACGGACGACAGTTTCAGATTTTTCGCCCTGGAGATCGAGTTGTGGCGAATCGGAGAATCACTCGCTGCACCCAAGTTCAACGTTGTTTCGAAGCCAAACGACTGGTCGCGTTCGGTCGCTCAGGCAGCGCGTTCGATTGAGGATTCTGAACTGTCCGAAACGAAGGTGTTGCAGCTGGCGTACTGGGATGCCCTTAATTCCATATTGAACAAGGCGGAAGGGCCTGTGTCGGGGAACCGTAAGCCGCAGCCGAGAGCCTTGATGGATTTTTCAATCGGGCGGGGGAGCTATTTCAGTCTTGTTGCAGCGATGAGTCGATCCAAGCGGAGAATCCGCACGGGACTCTACATCAAAGGTAACTGCTCACCCGGTGGTTCGAGTGGCTATTCGGTGTCCTGGTTGAGGCAGTGGACGGCCTTTCCCTGCAGGGCGATGTTGATGGCGACCAGGGGGTTGTATCCGAGCGCCGCCATGGTCTGGAGGTAGCTCGAGATTCGACAGTAGGCGTGTGCGAAGGATACGGTTCGGAAGCACCCGGAGACCTTCTGCTTGACCTTGGCCATACGTATGTCGCGCTCGCCACGATTATTTGTGAACGGAGTGTCGGCGCGTCTGGTAAAGCGCAGGACGTTTTTTCTCTGGACGACGAGGCGTTGGTGGAGGTTATGGGCGTCGGACTTGGCGACCGGTCCGCGTTGGCCTTTTTTTGGCGGTGGGATTTCGGGCATCTCCGAGCGTCCCTGCTTGAGGATCGCCTTGTAGCATCGTGCGATGCGCTTGTAGTGTCGCATGGACAGCCGCTGTTGCGGGCGTTGGATGACCTGTCGCCGTGCGATGAGCAGCAGCTTGTGCATTTTGCGTGCCCACGGATAGCCGTTGCTGTCGGTCACGGCATGAAGTTCCCTGAGCAGGTGCGCGCCGCAGAGTTGATGCTTGCACTGGGTGTAGGTGAGATAGGCTTTCCAGCAGTCATGGACGATGAGGCCCCGGTAGCGCAATGGCATTCACTTAAGGAGTTTTTGCCATTCACTTAAGGATTCGCAGTCCTGACAGCATGTTGGCGCTGCGTTTCGGCGTCCCTTGGTTCAAGCTTTCGAGGCTTCCCTGGGCTTGCCGTGCCACCGGTTGAGGGGTTTGCGGGATCGTCGTTCGTAGCTTCGTCCCGGGCGCGGCTTCTGGCGCCCGGTGGCGACGCAATCGAGGACCTGCTGGATCGCCTCGGCGACGGTGGCGGCGTGCTTCAGCAGCAGGGCTTCGAGGTTTCGCGCGACGGCGGCGAGGGAATTCTTGAAGTTTGCGGTGCGGTCGGTCGCGGAAGGGGATGGCTTGCGGGCGTTGAGGATCGCATCGCCATGGTTTGTGAAGATGCGCGTCATGGCCATGAGGTTGAAGTGGGCGAAGAGTTCCTGTCGGACGCCGCGCTCGGTCCTGGCATGGAACGGCGCGATTTCCATGATGGATTTGGAGATCTTGTACATCTCCTCGATGCCCCAGCGCGATCCGTATAGATCGGCGAGTTCGCTGGCCGGATGGGTTTGCGAATCAAGGAGAGTGGTGGCGAGGCCGATGGTTGAGCCGCCGGCAGTGTATTTGACGAGGCGCAGCCGGACCGGTTCTGCGAGGGCTTGCGGCTGTCTCTTGCGCAGCTTCCGGAGAACCTTCTGGCCGGGCATTGCCTCGACGACGGCATCTGTCCGGCTTCCGGCGAGGAAGGCATCCATGATCGGGCTGGCGGACTTCTGGATCCGGAAGACGGGATGCATGTCCCGCTCGAGATGGACGGCCAGCAACTCCCAGGAGAAATATCCGCGATCGTAGATCACCACGTCCCCAGGCGACAAGGCGGGCAGAAGGTCGAGCGCGGCCCTTCGTTCATTGCCGTGGGCGCAAAGGTCGAACGCGACCGGAATTCGCTCCGGAAGCTGAACCAGGCAACTGAGCAGGCCCTGCGGGTAGTGGCTCGTGTCCGAGGGCGTGCGATACCCGCAACGGATCAGCGGCCGCGGCAGGTTGAGCTTTGAGCCGTCGATCGCGAACAGGCGGTGTCCCCGCCACGCGGGCGGGCAGGAGGCACGCTTGAGGATCTCGGCATGCACGCTCCGGAACACGTTCTCATCGACCTTGGCCCGCGCCCTGCACATCGCCGACGCGGCGACCGGATCCGGCTGCGGAAGCGCGACACCGAGAGCGCGGCACTGCTCCCAGAGTTCGGCAAGCGTGGTCGCGTAGCCCTGCTCGCCGCTGGACAGCACCAGCCGGTACACGAACAGCATCACCAGCAGCGTATGCAGAACCCGCCGCCGCACCTGCCACACCCTGTCATGCTCGGCCGCCACTGCCGTCAGCGCCCCGATGAGATCCCGCCAGAGCAACACGAAGGGATCGTCCGGAGCCAGCCGGGGCCGCCGAGGACTGCGCCGCGGCGCGCTGCGTTGCGGCCCATGCAGGAGAACCTCCCGGAAGTCCGTGGCCAGCGGATACACATAGACCCGTTTCGGCGCCTTCCCCTTGCCGCCCCGGGTCTCGCCGAGATCGACCCAGTTCGCCGCACGGTAGCAGGTGCCATCGGAGCGGCTCGTGTCCGCGAACGTTTCCACCAGAACCGGGCGAAAGCCATGGCGCTCCTCCCAGTCGTCCGCCAGGCGACCGGTCGCGATCGACAATGCCTTGGAAGCCAGGTTCCCAACCCGAACCCACGGAAACAGCAGGAACCGGTTGTTCCCGACCACCCGGTCCAGATGTTTCCTGTAGCCCTCCGGCCAGCCAATCCACTCGTCCCGGCACTGCAGCTGCCGTGAGCCATGCGAGAAAAGCAGGCAGCCCAGCTTGCGGCCATGACGATCGAGAAGAAAGTAACGCAGATGCGGACCAATCGGATGACGGAACCCCATGTAGTGGTAGCGGGCAACATACTCATTCCATTCCTCGATCCCCTCCGCATCCGACACCACCTGCAGCCGGATCGGCAGCAAAGCATCCAGATCCCCCTCGATCGCCGCCGGCGCATCCGTCCGCGAGCCCCAGACCACCGGCTTGCGTGCTCCCCGAGCCTGCGACAAGTCCTTCGTCGGCAGCGACAGAACGCCCAGCCGCTCCAGTTCCTCCAGCATTCGCAGCACGGCCTGAATCCGATTGTCCCCCTTCGCCGTATGCCAGCGAAGTTGCTCGCAGATCGTGTGCGCAAGCTCCCGCCGGCTCAGCCCTGGAAACGACAGAACCGTCTCCTGCACAGCCGCAATCTGTCTGCGCGTCAAGCGCCTGCCCTGAAACGTCGTCGACTGCAAGGCCGTGATGCGAGGGTCCACTGCAAGCTCCGGATGACTCCTTCACACTCATACTCTGCCATCAATCCGGTCGAGAGTCAACCCCTCTCACTCTCGCCGAAATGGCTCCAAATCACGCAATCAAATCAATCCGTTGCAAATCAACCCCAAAAGGCGACACTCGCCCCACGACAAACTGAATGCCATTGCCCGGTAGCGGGGGATGATCCCGAGGGTGTTGATCGCCTCACAGCCGCGGTTCCGGTGCAGGCCCTTGACGGTGATGGGCCCGCCGGCACAGACATGGATCCAGTAGTTTTTCCGGTCCACGCGCAACGAGGTTTCGTCGACATGCAGCACCGGCATGTCAAGGAGCTTGTCGATGGCGGCAGCCTCCCAGTCTTCCAGGGCCTGATGCAGGCGCCAGACGAAGGCGAGCAGGGTGGCCTCGGAGAGCAGCCGTCCGGTCATCGCCTGGATCATGGCCGCCGTCCGCTTGAGCGGGACCATCTGGGCACAGAGCAGGTGCACGACATAGGCGACGATCCCGGGTCCGTACTGCAGAGGACCGGGCATGGTGTCGGGGAAGCGGCCCCTGGTCCGGGATTGGCAGCGCGGACAGGCCTTGATCTCGGCGGTGACCCGACGTTCGACGGTCTCGAAGACGATGTCGACCTCGATGCGCTGCTCGTGTCCGGTGCACGCGGTCCCGGTCAAGTCGTGGCCACACTGCCGGCACTCGGTGACCGGGCTGGTGTGCGTCGTGGTGACCGTGCGCAGGGTGTCGGAGCGTGCGTGGCGTGCCTTCGGTCCGCGGCTCCGGGATCCGGACCTGCCCGCGGTGTGGGTCTCGCTGTCGGTGCCGTCCAGTGAACTCGGCAGACTGGAGTTGCGCGAGGTCTTTGGTGTTGTCTTCTCGAGGAACACCGCCACCACGATATCCACCAGCATGAACAGGGCATTGATCAGCGCGAGGGTGTCCGCGCTTGCCTCGCCCTTCTGCTTGATGACATCGAACCGGGCTCGGCAGTCGTCCAGCTGCGCGCGCAGCGAGGCCGGGTTGATCCGCGCCATCACTCGGCCTCGACCGCCATGATCGCCGAGATCACCGCGAGACGTTCACCCGCCGGCAGGTTCTTGTAGCCTTGTGCCCAGCGGGTCGCCTTGCGCTTGATGCGCTGACGGTCGGTGGCGTTCCGGCCGGCATGGCTGGCCCAGTGCATCCGCTCGGGCGTGAAGTTGAACCAGACCACCTCGGTGCGGACCTGGGCCTGGGTGGTCACCTGTAGTGCGACCCGGCGCCAGTCCGACAGCATCTCGTCATACAGCGCCGAGGGGTGTCCCGAAACCATCACCTGGCACGGCAGGCCCGTGAGCAGATCAAGAAGGGTTGCGTGGTCGGCATCCGTATACTCGTAGCGGTACCGCCGGTCCGACCGACGGGTCGCATGCAGATACGGCGGATCGCTGTAGACCAGTTCCGTACCCCGCAACGGGAAGCTGGCCAGGAACTCGTGGGCACAGCCCTGTACCAGCTCCACCGGGTAGTCGCACCTGAACCCGTCAAGCGCGCGTTGATCGCGGTCAATCCCGATGCTGCGCATCGCCGGGGCCTTGCGCCGCATCAGGGCACCGCCTCCGAGATGCGTCTCTATATACAGATCGTGGGGAGGCTGGAGCCCCAGTAGCGCCTGACAAAGCCCGGTCGTCGCCTTGGATCCGAAATACCCCATCGGTGGTCCCCGTCAACAGCGATGACCTCTCATAGTCAGATTTCGCTGGAGTGTCAACCTCCCGTCGCCTTCAGCGATCCGCAACCAGACACCACCCCGCTCAATCACCTCCCGGGAGGCTCGTCGACAGTCACCCCGAACTCAAACCAGACGCAGGAGGGAGTGAGTAGTTACCATCAAAGGAAAGAAGGCAAAGGCGCACTTCCACCAGCTTGCGGAGCAGAAGGATACAATCGAACAGGAGCTTGGCTATTCGCTCCAATGGGAGGAACAGCCGAACCGTCAGGACAGGAAGATATCGGTGTATTTCAGCGACATCGATCCCGGGGATGAAGAGGACTGGTCGCGTCAACACGATTGGTTGGCAGCGAAGCTGAATGATCTGCACCGGGTTTTCGCAGGTCGAATTCACATGCTGGATGCTGATACATATCAATCTGACCGAGGATCTGAAGCGTCGTCGCTGTCTGACGATATTGCCTAGTTTACGTTGTGGCGGTTCACCGACTGGTGCGGGCTCCACCTGCATTGATGAATTCGCGGGGAAGCTGGCACCGGCGAGCGTAAAGCAGCACCTGGTGGCGCTGCGGATGCTGTTCGTCGGCCAGGTCCTGCCCTTCAGATCTGGCACGCGCCGTTCGTCGATGACTGCAGGCCGGTGCGGATCCTCACGGCGCCGATGCCTGGCCGGGACACGGGAGTGGCTGGCGGAATGGGCCTGGATATGATTCAGGGGCTATCTGCATTTGCAGGGTGTTGGGATGCCGGACAAAGAGCTTGAGGAAGCCAGGCGCGATTATGTGGCTGCGGTGCATGATGCGAGGAAGCTGGCGAAGGGTGTCGGGTCCTCCATCTGGCGCGACTTTCTGATGGACATGGGCGCAGCCTATGAGCTGGAAGCGCACGGCGGACTTGCCCGTGACGGTCTGAAATCGGCGCCACCGGAAGTGGCAGAGGTTTACGGTCGCTACAGGAACGCGAGAATGAGGCTGCGCAAGCACTCGCCGCGTCGGGGACGATCATGATCGACAGCACCGGTTGGAAGGTCTGCCGAATGTCGGCGAGTCTGCTGCGGGAGAATGTGCCGTACCGCCGCGGGAGCGGCCCAGAACAGGCGGAGGCCTGAACGCGAACTACGCGGAGCTTTGCCGGCAGCGCAGTGTAAGATGCGGGCGACGTCGACGTCTCGGACGCGGTGCTGGCGCCGGGCTACGGGCGGCTCAACGAGGCGGTGGGCGAGGCGATGGAGATGGCGGCGGGCCACGAGGGGCTGCTGCTCGACCCGGTCTATACGGCCAAGGCGATAGCCGGTCTGATCGCGCATGTGCGCTCGGGGCGGATCGCGGCGGGCAGCCGGGTGCTGTTCGTCCACACCGGCGGCCAGCCGGCACTCTTCGCCTATGCCGAGAGCTTGGGGCCATGGCTGTCGGAGGCGCACCGGGACGCTGGCGCGCTGACGGGGGAGCACGGCGGATGGGCCGGCCGCGCCCGGCACCAGGTCAGGGGAGGCTCGGGAAGCCGGGGGCGGCGAGAACGTCGGGATCGAGATGGAGTTTGGTGGCGATCTTCGTCACGTCGGCTTTCGGCCGGCCGTGCTTGACCGGGGCGTCAGCGAATTTTGCTTGCCACTCGGGCGTGCTGAAATCCGGCAGGTCATCGTCGAAATCCGGGACCGTAGAGGGCTTGTTCACGGGCGTTGGCCTTTCTCATGCTGATGATCCGGTGGGCGTTGGCGCGCGGAGTCCATGCCACGAAGACCATCCGGCCGGCGAGAAAAACCGATTGTGATGTATCGGGGTTCGCGTAGTCCTTGCGGTCATCCTCGATGGTCACGGTGGTGCCGTCAAACACCTTGTTGGCCTGGGCCATGTCGAGACCGCGAGTGCGAAGGGTGGTGTCGCGTTTCGCGCGATCGTATGCGACCTGCATCACGGATGTAACTACAGGAAACAGGGCGAAGTCAAGAGGTCATTGCGTGAGACAGCAGCTTGATGAGGGTGATAGGGGCCAGGCCGGTGAACAGCCGGGTCGACATAGACCGTCACGATGCGGTGTCCGCAGCGGCTGGCCGTGGTCGGTCGGCTCGCGCTGGCGCATGGCGGCAGCGAAGGAGCTGGTATCGGGTTTCGGCATGTCAGAGTCCTCCGGGTTTTGCCAGGCGCTCCTCGATCCAGGCCTGGATGGCCCGGATATCCGCGCGGACTTGCCGTGAGGCTCGGCCTCGAGGACCGAGAGGCCGGTCGGGACGGTGAGCTCGGCGGTTGGCGCGATGGTGGCGGGACTTCCTGATCCGGGTTTCGGGCGCGTCGCGGCCGGTTCTGGTCACCAACTGCGCCTGGTCTGCGGCCGCGGTTTTCTTGGATGGAATGTCGCGGGCTGGCGGGAGCCGGGGAAGAAGAAGCTTTTTCGGCTTCTCCTTTCGTCCGGTTGTGGCGGGGGAAAGGCGGAGCGGGGTCGGCCAGTCCGCGTATTAGGGTACTAGCCAGATTCGTGTTGAAATACACGTTAAGAGATGCGCATCTTCAGCTTGGAACGCCTCATCCTCGAGAAACCGCGCCAAATCCTTGTCGGCTGTGGCATCGAATGCGCGCAGACACAGGTACTGGCCAATGTGCTGTTGATGTTCGGAAACCGTCTGCTGCCGATCAGCGTAAGCGTGAATGGTCTCCGGGTCGATACCCAGCTGCAGGGCGGCGAACCTCAGGATCTCCTCCTCGATCTCCAATGGCGACTGTCGGGGAAACCTCCCGAGAACGCGCACGAAGGCGATCTGGTACGCAAATCCAAGCCGGTTGCGGCGGCCACGGCGACGGACGATCTCGCGCAAGTCGGCCTCGAGAAAGCTGGCGTCTCGGATCAGGCGCGGGCGGGAAACGTCGGGATCCGAAGCAGGCAAGGTTCTGTCTAAAGGAAACGCACGTTCAAACCGGTCAGATTTGCAGGACGAAACATGACGGATTTCATATTCTGCATCTGCTCATTATAATCCCGCAAACCACTTTCCTTCGACAAGCCATGAAAACCGTCGCCTATCTGCGCGTGTCCACCGCCCGGCAAGACGCTGGCAGCCAGCGCCTCGCCATCCTCGAGCACGCCCGCGGCGAAGGCTTGCCCATCGACGACTTCGTCGAGGCCACGGCGTCATCCCGAACCAACGCCAAGCGCCGCCGCCTCGAACAGCTCATGGCCGTGCTCGAGCCGGGTGACCGGATCGTCGTCAGCGAATTGTCCCGCCTCGGCCGCTCCCTCGGCGAAGTCGTCGCCATGCTCGACGCTATCGCCAGGGCCGGTGTCACCTTCGTCGCGATCAAGGAGAACATCCGCTTCAAGGGACAGCGCGACATCCAGACCAAGGTCATGACCACGATGTTCGCCCTGTTCGCAGAAGTCGAGCGCGACCTGATTTCCGAGCGCACGCGCGAGGGCCTGGCCAAAGCAAGAGCATCAGGCAAGAAGCTCGGGCGCCCCAAAGGGGCGCTTGGCGTCTCGCGCCTCGACGGCAAGGAGCACGAAATCCGCCAGTTTCTCGAACTCGGTGTCTCCAAAACCGCAATCGCAAAGATTACGGGGGTCTCGCGGTCAACTCTCTACAATTTCATGGCCACGCGCGGCCTGAAGCTCAAGCCTTAGCGTGTATTTCAACACGAATCTGGCTAATACCCTGTATTCCACAATGGGTCTATCCCCGCAGGCGCGGGGGAACCATGAGCAGCTTTGCCGCGTCGGCGACGGCCTCAGGTCTATCCCCGCAGGCGCGGGGGAACCGCGATCCGCTCGGCCCGGCCGACGAAAATCACGGGTCTATCCCCGCAGGCGCGGGGGAACCGTCGCGCGGACGGCCGCGAGTTCCGTGCGCCGGGGTCTATCCCCGCAGGCGCGGGGGAACCAGCGCGATGAAATCCTTACGCAGTTCCGGCCAGGGTCTATCCCCGCAGGCGCGGGGGAACCACAGGCACAACCGACCCGGATTGAATCGCAGGGGGTCTATCCCCGCAGGCGCGGGGGAACCATCCGGAGCCGTCCGCCTCGCCGAAGTCCAGGGGGTCTATCCCCGCAGGCGCGGGGGAACCGGATCTTGGATCGGGCGCGGGCGGCATAGACAGGGTCTATCCCCGCAGGCGCGGGGGAACCACGCCGGTGACGTTCTGGAGCCCGGTCGGCTGGGGTCTATCCCCGCAGGCGCGGGGGAACCGCAACCGAGGCCATCTCTAACAACTGGTATTCGGGTCTATCCCCGCAGGCGCGGGGGAACCCCGCTTCCATGTGTTCCATCGACCCCGTGACAGCGGTCTATCCCCGCAGGCGCGGGGGAACCAGCCGGGCAACCGGCGCGGTCCCGCTCGGGCTGGGTCTATCCCCGCAGGCGCGGGGGAACCTGCCGCGTCCCGCCGGCATTCTCGTTCGGCGAGGGTCTATCCCCGCAGGCGCGGGCTGCCTTTTACCCACAAGTCTTGTCCGGGCGCAGCCTCTGATACAAGTTGCTGGTGCGGTCCATCCGGATGAGTCTTTCGTAGGTCTGCGCGGCGACCGCAAGGCGCGTATATCCCTCCCAGATTTTCTCGTGGCCTGGCCACGGATCGTTTTTGCGGTTGAGGTATCCGCCGAGCATGGCCATGGTGAGCACCGCCAGCCCGAGATTGCCGGGCGCGGGCAGCTTGCGGTCGCTTGCGAAGTCTTCGAGCGCCATGATCTCGATGTCGGAGAACAGGATGTCTGCCGGCAGTTCCGGAGTATCGCGGCCCATCATCGTCATCGCCGTCAAGCGCCATGCGATGACCGCGTTGATGGTTACGGCCCGCTCGATGCGATCGCCGGTGCGATGACCGAGGTATTCGACCTTGCAGCCTGATTTCAGGACCCGGTGCCAGTCCTCGATGCGCCAGCGCAGGCGATACCATTTGAGGATCCGCTCCGCATCGCGGTCCGAGGCCACCGGCAGGCTGGTCAGCAGGAACCATTCGAGGGGCTTGTCCCCGTCCGGCGGCTCCGGCTCGTGAACATGCACCAGGTTCAGGCGGATCGGCGCCTCGTTCCGGAAGTTGCTCGTCTCGGGCGGCGGTAGCTCGACCGCACTCCAGCGCAACTCGACAACTGCCTTGCGTGCGTCCCGCTTCCCGCGCGCCTTCTGCCGTCGGGTTCCCCGGCGCGCCGAGCTGCGCGCCACATGGATCTCGAGCTGCTTGCGCACGGGTTGCGCCTGCGCCACATCGAAGAGCTTCGGCTGCTTGCGTCCGAGCGACCGGTTGTGCTTCGCGCGCACCAGCAGGTCGACGGTGCCGAGGCGGCGCTGCTCGACAAACAACTCGAACAAATCGCCCTCCCGGTCCGCAATCGACACCGGGCGCACACCGTCCAGTTCGCGGGCCAGCCGGTCGCAGTCCTGCAGTCCGCGCACCCACCGCTGCGTCTTGCGCTCTTCGGGCGGCTTGTCCCGCTCCGCCGCACCGTCCGGCGCGTCGTACTGGATGTGCGGAACTCCCAGCGGAATGCCGTCGCCATTGACCGCCAGCATCGAGTGCATGTGCAGCCCCAACGTTCCCGAAGATCCCTTGTTCCGGCCGATCAGCCCAAGTCCCGCGCAGCCGGGATGCTCGGCGAAGTTCAGATCGGTTCCGTCCTGGATGCACAGAACCACGTCCGCCCCCTGCATCCGTTGCAGCGTGCGTGCCCGGTGCGGCGCCAGGATGTTCGTCGGCGACACCTCTGAATCCGCCGGCTGGTCGATCATCCGGTAGTAGCCCACCACCATCGCCTTGTCCGATTGCGCGGCCGCGGGAAAGGACGACATCGGGTGGTCGGCCTGAACCGCGGCGCTCCTCACCAGCCGCCTGCTCAACCGTATATCGCCAAGAGGCGCCGAACCAAACTCGTTTTGCGCCCATTGCTCGCGATCCAGGCCGTCTCCGACGCAGATCGCCGGAACCGGCGCGCGCTCCGGGATCCCCAGCTGCCGACGCCAGTTCGCGGCCAAGGGAACCACCCACACCGACTTCACCGGCACCTGGGCACCGCTCGCCGCAAATCGACCGCGGCCGGCCGTCTCGCCGACACGGATCCAGTTCGACGCGGCAAGGCTGGCGCCGCCGTGCCTCGCAGGATCGAGAAAGGTTTCTACCAGCAGCGGCCGGTACCCGTAGTGCTGCTCAAAGTCTTCCCCCAGACGCCGCAGGCACAGACCCAGCGCCTTCGAGGCCAGGTTCCGGCAACTCACGGACGGACGGATCAGGAACCGGCTCAGTCCCACCACCCGATGCAACTGACGCTTGCGCAAGGCCGCGTCCCAGCCGATCCACTGGTCCCGCGCCGCCAGCGCCAGTGCCGAGGCCGCAAATCCCAGAGCCCCCAGAACGCCGTGATCCGAAACAATCAGATAGCGAAGCTGCGCTCCCGCATGCCGCACCACCCCGCGAGGATGCTCCCGCGCGATCAACTCGTTCCAAACCCGGCGCTCGCCATCGCCAACCACCAGCACAAGCGACAACCCCTCCACTGCGTCGACACGCGAAGGAACTCCCTCGGGAACCGGAACCGGGTGCCCAAGCCCGCGAGGCGCGCCACCGCCGCCGCCATTGCGCGGTGCAGGCAGCGTGATCCGCCCTCGTTCGTCAAGCGTTCGCAGCGCCTTCATGCAGCTCGCCTGTTGCGGCCGGCCAAGCGCATCGTAGAATCCGAACTCTTCGCACACCCGGCGGCCGAGCGCCGTGCGATTGGCAAAACTCTCCGCAGCCGTCAGCAACCGGATGCGGGCCTCGCCCGCAGCACTGGTAACGCTTTCGAGAATGCGGCTCTGCTCATACATGTCTCATAACATGCACCCGATTTCAGGCCGTGTCAAGCGAAGAGTTATGTAGCAAGGGCAGGGCGCGGGGGAACCCAACGCCATCTCGACCGCCGAGTCCGTTCTCAGGGTCTATCCCCGCAGGCGCGGGGGAACCACCAGAATGGCGAAGTGCCCACCATCGGGCACGGGTCTATCCCCGCAGGCGCGGGGGAACCATGCCCAATTCGCCAAGCAAGCCGTCCTGCACGGGTCTATCCCCGCAGGCGCGGGGGAACCATGCCCAATTCGCCAAGCAAGCCGTCCTGCACGGGTCTATCCCCGCAGGCGCGGGGGAACCACCTACAGCACTGGTCTCGCAGGGGTGGAGTCGGGTCTATCCCCGCAGGCGCGGGGGAACCTTCGCTCTTCAGGCCCAAGTGGATCTTGGCCGGGGTCTATCCCCGCAGGCGCGGGGGAACCGCAAGCGCCACTTCCTGCCGGAGGATTTGCCAGGGTCTATCCCCGCAGGCGCGGGGGAACCGTGGCGAAGCGCTCGCCGCCCATCGCGTCCATGGGTCTATCCCCGCAGGCGCGGGGGAACCTCAGCCACGATCTCACCGTCCGCATCACCCTCGGGTCTATCCCCGCAGGCGCGGGGGAACCTCTTCGGCCACCGCTTGCCGCGATGGAGCAATGGGTCTATCCCCGCAGGCGCGGGGGAACCGTCCTCGAACTGCATGGTCTTGTCTCCTCTGTGGGTCTATCCCCGCAGGCGCGGGGGAACCAGGAGCAAAGAAATGGATGCATTGTTTGCGATGGGTCTATCCCCGCAGGCGCGGGGGAACCTTGTAGTGAGTGGCCGTCATTTCAGTCATTCTGGGTCTATCCCCGCAGGCGCGGGGGAACCGTGGAAGTTCCGTGGTAGCCAGGGGCCGTGTAAGGTCTATCCCCGCAGGCGCGGGGGAACCCAGAGGCGAGCGCTGATGACAGAATGCCGAATGGGTCTATCCCCGCAGGCGCGGGGGAACCACGGACGCCAAGTCCTGTCCCTGCGCGGCAAGGGGTCTATCCCCGCAGGCGCGGGGGAACCTCGATCGTGAGCATGTAGTCGCCCGTGATCCCGGGTCTATCCCCGCAGGCGCGGGGGAACCTCAATCTCGAAGTTGTCCGCAGCTTTGGACATGGGTCTATCCCCGCAGGCGCGGGGGAACCACCGGCCTAGATCTCTCGCAACTGCCGGACTGGGGTCTATCCCCGCAGGCGCGGGGGAACCGGCTCGGAGGCGACCGTAGCGGAAGCCCTGCAGGGTCTATCCCCGCAGGCGCGGGCTGCCCTTGCTACATAACTCTTCGCTTGACACGGCCTGAAATCGGGTGCATGTTATGAGACATGTATGAGCAGAGCCGCATTCTCGAAAGCGTTACCAGTGCTGCGGGCGAGGCCCGCATCCGGTTGCTGACGGCTGCGGAGAGTTTTGCCAATCGCACGGCGCTCGGCCGCCGGGTGTGCGAAGAGTTCGGATTCTACGATGCGCTTGGCCGGCCGCAACAGGCGAGCTGCATGAAGGCGCTGCGAACGCTTGACGAACGAGGGCGGATCACGCTGCCTGCACCGCGCAATGGCGGCGGCGGTGGCGCGCCTCGCGGGCTTGGGCACCCGGTTCCGGTTCCCGAGGGAGTTCCTTCGCGTGTCGACGCAGTGGAGGGGTTGTCGCTTGTGCTGGTGGTTGGCGATGGCGAGCGCCGGGTTTGGAACGAGTTGATCGCGCGGGAGCATCCTCGCGGGGTGGTGCGGCATGCGGGAGCGCAGCTTCGCTATCTGATTGTTTCGGATCACGGCGTTCTGGGGGCTCTGGGATTTGCGGCCTCGGCACTGGCGCTGGCGGCGCGGGACCAGTGGATCGGCTGGGACGCGGCCTTGCGCAAGCGTCAGTTGCATCGGGTGGTGGGACTGAGCCGGTTCCTGATCCGTCCGTCCGTGAGTTGCCGGAACCTGGCCTCGAAGGCGCTGGGTCTGTGCCTGCGGCGTCTGGGGGAAGACTTTGAGCAGCACTACGGGTACCGGCCGCTGCTGGTAGAAACCTTTCTCGATCCTGCGAGGCACGGCGGCGCCAGCCTTGCCGCGTCGAACTGGATCCGTGTCGGCGAGACGGCCGGCCGCGGTCGATTTGCGGCGAGCGGTGCCCAGGTGCCGGTGAAGTCGGTGTGGGTGGTTCCCTTGGCCGCGAACTGGCG
The DNA here is from genome assembly GCA_965222665.1 of Rhodobacterales bacterium. Lineage (GTDB taxonomy): Bacteria > Pseudomonadota > Alphaproteobacteria > Rhodobacterales > CAZPXZ01 > CAZPXZ01. Next base: position 1,105,416 of record CBDCUM010000011.1, on the reverse strand, counting down.
TCGGCAGCTGGGGATCCCGGAGCGCGCGCCGGTTCCGGCGATCTGCGTCGGAGACGGCCTGGATCGCGAGCAATGGGCGCAAAACGAGTTTGGTTCGGCGCCTCTTGGCGATATACGGTTGAGCAGGCGGCTGGTGAGGAGCGCCGCGGTTCAGGCCGACCACCCGATGTCGTCCTTTCCCGCGGCCGCGCAATCGGACAAGGCGATGGTGGTGGGCTACTACCGGATGATCGACCAGCCGGCGGATTCAGAGGTGTCGCCGACGAACATCCTGGCGCCGCACCGGGCACGCACGCTGCAACGGATGCAGGGGGCGGACGTGGTTCTGTGCATCCAGGACGGAACCGATCTGAACTTCGCCGAGCATCCCGGCTGCGCGGGACTTGGGCTGATCGGCCGGAACAAGGGATCTTCGGGAACGTTGGGGCTGCACATGCACTCGATGCTGGCGGTCAATGGCGACGGCATTCCGCTGGGAGTTCCGCACATCCAGTACGACGCGCCGGACGGTGCGGCGGAGCGGGACAAGCCGCCCGAAGAGCGCAAGACGCAGCGGTGGGTGCGCGGACTGCAGGACTGCGACCGGCTGGCCCGCGAACTGGACGGTGTGCGCCCGGTGTCGATTGCGGACCGGGAGGGCGATTTGTTCGAGTTGTTTGTCGAGCAGCGCCGCCTCGGCACCGTCGACCTGCTGGTGCGCGCGAAGCACAACCGGTCGCTCGGACGCAAGCAGCCGAAGCTCTTCGATGTGGCGCAGGCGCAACCCGTGCGCAAGCAGCTCGAGATCCATGTGGCGCGCAGCTCGGCGCGCCGGGGAACCCGACGGCAGAAGGCGCGCGGGAAGCGGGACGCACGCAAGGCAGTTGTCGAGTTGCGCTGGAGTGCGGTCGAGCTACCGCCGCCCGAGACGAGCAACTTCCGGAACGAGGCGCCGATCCGCCTGAACCTGGTGCATGTTCACGAGCCGGAGCCGCCGGACGGGGACAAGCCCCTCGAATGGTTCCTGCTGACCAGCCTGCCGGTGGCCTCGGACCGCGATGCGGAGCGGATCCTCAAATGGTATCGCCTGCGCTGGCGCATCGAGGACTGGCACCGGGTCCTGAAATCAGGCTGCAAGGTCGAATACCTCGGTCATCGCACCGGCGATCGCATCGAGCGGGCCGTAACCATCAACGCGGTCATCGCATGGCGCTTGACGGCGATGACGATGATGGGCCGCGATACTCCGGAACTGCCGGCAGACATCCTGTTCTCCGACATCGAGATCATGGCGCTCGAAGACTTCGCAAGCGACCGCAAGCTGCCCGCGCCCGGCAATCTCGGGCTGGCGGTGCTCACCATGGCCATGCTCGGCGGATACCTCAACCGCAAAAACGATCCGTGGCCAGGCCACGAGAAAATCTGGGAGGGATATACGCGCCTTGCGGTCGCCGCGCAGACCTACGAAAGACTCATCCGGATGGACCGCACCAGCAACTTGTATCAGAGGCTGCGCCCGGACAAGACTTGTGGGTAAAAGGCAGGGCGCGGGGGAACCGTGGCGTTGGCGCGGGCGTCAAGATCGGCCTTGGGTCTATCCCCGCAGGCGCGGGGGAACCTTTGGTCAGCGATGCGATTTTCTCCCTGAAGGCGGTCTATCCCCGCAGGCGCGGGGGAACCAGTGTTCCATAGATTTCGGATCACGGCTTCCCGGGTCTATCCCCGCAGGCGCGGGGGAACCTTTATTTGCCGACCGAACAATATGACCGGATCGGGTCTATCCCCGCAGGCGCGGGGGAACCTTACGACGGTCGGAGCGGCTACCGCCACCCAAGGGTCTATCCCCGCAGGCGCGGGGGAACCGGCTTCAGCGTCTGGCCAATATCCGCCGCTATGGGTCTATCCCCGCAGGCGCGGGGGAACCAGACAAACGATGAATTCCGCCGCAATTTCCTCGGGTCTATCCCCGCAGGCGCGGGGGAACCGTTCACGGGATCGTGCAGGATCTTGTTGACAAGGGTCTATCCCCGCAGGCGCGGGGGAACCGGAAGCGGATTCGCCCATCGCGGCATGACGTGGGGTCTATCCCCGCAGGCGCGGGGGAACCAGCCGGACTTGACCCACGGGCCGTGGACGCGGGGGTCTATCCCCGCAGGCGCGGGGGAACCTTCGCCTCGTCCTTGAGTTCCGCCTCCGAAACGGGTCTATCCCCGCAGGCGCGGGGGAACCAGCTGCACGACCTGCCGCTGGAAGGCCTTTTCGGGTCTATCCCCGCAGGCGCGGGGGAACCGGGGAATAGGAGAAGGAAACGGAGAAGGAAAGGGGTCTATCCCCGCAGGCGCGGGGGAACCTCTTTCGCCGCGCCAAGCCCTTCCTCGATCCAGGGTCTATCCCCGCAGGCGCGGGGGAACCTCGGGAGTGAGCCGCTGTCCGTCAACCATTTTGGGTCTATCCCCGCAGGCGCGGGGGAACCGTAGGCGGTCACACGGCGGAGCGAGCCGATCTGGGTCTATCCCCGCAGGCGCGGGGGAACCGACTCATCGCCGCCCTCGAACACGCGGGTTGCGGGTCTATCCCCGCAGGCGCGGGGGAACCTTCAGGTCGCGGAGCGGATATTGGCGGCGGTAGGGTCTATCCCCGCAGGCGCGGGGGAACCGACCCGGTGGCCAACCTCACCGCGCAGGGCCAGGGTCTATCCCCGCAGGCGCGGGGGAACCATTTCCGTTTGGGCGCGGGGTACGAGTGCGATGGGTCTATCCCCGCAGGCGCGGGGGAACCCCTCGCTATTAATTAGTTCCAGTATCTACAATTTCAAACAGCGACGCAGATTCGTGGCGGGCTATGTCCGCTTGACAAGCAGGACGCCGTCAGCATCCACGATTTCCTTTGGAGGATCTCCAAGGATTTCGATGCGGAGATTACCGACAGCGGCCGTGTCTCTCCAGACCAGCACAATCGATCCCGTGCCAAGGGTCATCCACCAGTCAGAGAGGACTTTCCATACGCGATCTCTCACGCTGGATGACATGTCTGGTGCAACATAGACGCCGGCAGCGATCTCCAACATGAGCGAAGTCAGAAAGCCGCGGTATCGTGCCTCGACATTGCGGGTAACGACGATTGCCATTGGCATGATACGCTAGCTCCCGGTTCCGGGTTCCTGGAACAGCGACTTGATGCGGCCGATCATCGCAGGGATTGTCTGGCTCGATGCCAGTTCGCGACCGGTCAGGCGTCTGGCTATGCGTTCGATGTTCTCTGCCGGGCGCTCCGCGGCACGTTTGGCAGCGCGGAAAGCACATGGAATTGTGATGGAATCACGGTAAAGGTCGGCGATATCCAGAACAAACGATTGCCCGGGATCTTCGTGAATGAAGCCGAGCTGGGGAATTGTCGCGGTTGCGGCAACGGCGATGGCAGCAGCACCTTCCACGGCGCTGGATGCATGATTGAGCGCCTGATTGGGAAGGTCGGCGGCCACGGGATTGGTTCGGTCATAGCGCCTGCCGTGCCAGTCCACACCAATTTGACGCGCAAGTAGACGGTAGCTTTCTTTCATCCTTGCTCCTTCGATTCCGCGAAGGACATCCAGGGAACGATGCGGCAGCACTTCGCCAAAGCGCCAGGCGTACATCCGCCGAGCCGTAGCGATGCGGAGCTTTTCATCAGCCCACTGCCGTGCCTGGTGCCGTGCCAGTCCGGATCGATCGGGAATCAGTGGTGGAGCGGTATAGAAACGAACGCCGTCTTCACCGACGGCAGCCAGCGCCGTGCGGGCATGCGCCAGAAGTCGAAGGGCGTCATGACTGACCGTAGAGCCTGGGCCAAGGAGAACCATTGACACGCCTTGGAGGGGGATGCCGTATTCCCCGGGCGAGAGTGCGTCGGCATCGGACCTTTCCCGTTGCTGAAACGACAGGGTTCCATCCCGAGCCGTGAGGGCGCCCCTGGCAAGATAGAGCAGCCCGGCGCGATCCCGGTGCGGGACCTTGGCGCTGTCGAGACCAAGACGGCCCTTGAGCATCTAGCAGATCGGTGCAGGCTTTCCGGGTGGGCGCAGAAGCAGCATCCCGTACCCGTACGCCCGATGCCGCCCAATGCCGCGCAGGAGGAGTTGCATGAATTGGTCTGGTTCGGAAATATTCAGCGTTCCGTGGAAGGTGGCGTCGGGGCCCTCGAGGCCTTGATTCTCACGCAGGACGCGCGTGCGACGGAACCGGACAAGCCGGCTCTCCCCGGGATTGAGCTTGGCTGCGTGGCCCAGTTGCTCCGCTAGCCAGTCCAGATAAACCGCTTGACGGGTCCGGCCTTCATTTGCCATTCCGTCGGTATCGTCAGGATGCTGGCGCAAGGCCTCGAGAAGAAAGGCATCGATCTCCGAGCCGCGGCCAATTGGTCCCGTAGGCGTGTCAAGGTCGCGGTGCAATCGTCGAATGGGGCGGGAGCGGAGATCAAAGCCCAGCCGCTGCCCGGCACGCCATGTGGAAGGCATCGGCTTGCTTTCCAATTGCGACAGGGACAGGACACGAAGATGTTCCGGCAAGGCGAAAGCTTCTGCGCCTGTCTGCAAACTTTCGGCATTCATTTCAGAGTAGCCGTAAAGGTTTCCGGCGCTGTGTCTCGGAGGAACGAGCAGGCGAAAGGAGCAGAGAGCGCCCGGGCCCAGCGTTTCGGCGAGGAGATGATGGAGAGCGCGTCCCTCGTCGAAACCGGCACCGCGCCGGTTGCGGATCCATCCCCGTTCACCTGCCCAGCGGGCGAGCGCATTGGTGTCCAGTGGAACGCGGATCAGGTGCATTGCGGTCATTCGCTGGTTGCCGGCACAACCCGACCCTCTATGACGCGACGCGACCCGCCATGGAGACCGGTCAACCAGTTTCTCATGTCGGCAACGTCCCGAACGCAGTTGACGCCTTCTCCGGTTTCCGGGCCATGGCCCACGGGCCATTGCGCCCGCAAGGCCCCGGCTTCTCCCGGCACGGCAGAGAGCGCTGTGTAGGCCGTGGGGGCATCCACCCAACGCGCGGGCGGCTCTTCGAGTATCGGGGTAGAAACCAGGCATGACTTGCGCCCTAGGAAGAGAGGCCGTGCAGGCTTGTCGAGTGCTGCGGCTACTTCATCCAGAGTCGGCCTGTCGAACTCAGACTGCAGGGACAGAACGATCCGAAGGGAGGAATCTGCGCAATACTCCCGTTGACGGCGATGCGGAGCGTCATAGCTTGCGCCTTTCCGTTCCTCCGGTCTGCCATGTGTTGTCCAACCGCGGTCGGTCTTGCTGAGCTGGGCGTTCTGGATGTCCAACAGCGTTGATCCTTCCCGGTCGCGACGCGCAGCGAAGACCAGACGATCCTGCAATGCTTGATGGGTGCTGCGCTCCGACCAGTGCCAGCCGAGGGCGTTGGCAATCAGTCCGGTGAGCATGGATGCGGAAGGGAAATCCCGCGTCGGTCCCACCTGGTCGATCGTGACGTCGCCAAGCGCCATGAGCGGCGCCTGGAAGCGCAATACGAGCCAGCGGCGCATCATGAGCCGATCCGTTCCGGAATCGACTGGGCCCAGGCGGCCAGGTCAGAAAGGGAACCAAGGCTGGCGTTCGGAATCTCGGCTTCCACGAGGGACATCGCCAAGCGGTCCTCTCCTGTGGCGTAGGCCTTGTCCATAGTGGCAAGATGGTTGCTCAAGGCCGCAACCGCTGCCGCGACGAAGGGTTTGCATGGCTCCCGGTAGGCTTCCGCCAGGCTGCGGGGCGGCCTGTCGCCGGCTTCCAGCAGCACGAGGGCGGCCCTGCCGTACGGAGCCGTCGACCCCAGCTTGGCTCCGGGCGAGACTTCCGCAATCAGGTAGACGAGATTGTGCAGGATCCTGCCTGCCAGGTCGGCATTGCCGCCGAGATTGGAGAGCAGGCCGGGCAGGTCGACCACGACGTAGCCGTAATAGAGCCCGGAAGTCAGCTCGGTTTCCTGGATGGTATCCGCTCCCGTCTCGTCTTCCGCCAGATCATCAACCGCGGTGAAGTAATCGCTTTCCTGCTCCTCGGCATGGACAGTGAAGGCGTGGGCAACGTGGACGGGTGCGGTGATGTTCGCCTCGGGATCGGACGTGACCATGCGTCCGAATAGCGCGGAAACCAATCCTGCCGGCAAAGCGGCGCTTTCCCGCATGGCCTTGATATTCGCGCGGAAAGTTTTCCGCCATTCCGTTGCGGCAGCTTCGGCGTCCTCTGCGTTTCCCTGGGCATCCCGGGCGAGACGTTCCGCCTCGTCCGCCAGCCATTTGATCTCGGGGTCGCCGAACAGCAGGGTCTGGCGGGACTTGCGCTCCTTACCCTTGTCACCGTAGACGGCCATCTGGAACTGCGGCTCAAGGGCGTCGACGACATCGGCAGGGAAGCGCTTGCGCAACGGTCCAAAGACCTTTCGGGTAACCAGTTCCCGAGAGCGATAGGCGGCCTGCGCACCGTCGATCGAGTCCAGGGAATGAGGCGTTGCCGCGAATCGCCAATGCCGCTTGAGGCACTGCGAAGAAACCCGGGTGCGCAGTGCGTCCCCATAGGGCAGACGCTTTGCGAGGCCGCTGTCGTCGCGGTTCAGGAGTGCCGCTGTGTAGGCACAGACGGTGTGTATCTGCAGGAAGCGGGGTTCTGCCATCAATCTTGTCCTTCCGTGGCTTTCTCGGCGGACCAAAGGGCCCGATCGAGGCGTTTGTAATAGGGGTCCGCCAGCCTCCGCACGTCGAGAGGCTCCAGCAGTACATGAGCAATGTCTGTGACATTCACGCCGCTGCCGGGAGCGCGACTTCGTACCAGTGCGCGCGCTGCTCGCTCCAGCAACGCCAGGCGCTGGGTTGCTCGGGAAGCCAGAAGTTGGGTGAACCGCCGTTCACTGAAGACCGGTTTCACAGTTCCTGCGCGATCCTGCGGCCAGGCGGGGTCTCCGCCATCACATAGCATTGCGCCGAGCGGTCGCCGGAAATCATGCAATGGAGAGCGGCTGGCGGGATCGCCCTTGTCGCTGAGGATCGCCATGATTCGGACGATTGTCATCCATTCAAACGCCTTTTCGCGGCAACCGATGGTCTTGGGATGGCGTGCTGCGAGGCGCCAGAACATCGGCGCTCCCGACCGATCCTTCATTCGGCGCAGTTCGGCGAGAGGCCCCGGCTCGAGATGCCGCAATTCCCGGGCGACGGCGATTGCGGCTCGATCCGCCGCGCTGGCATCAACAGTACCGGTCATGCCTGATCTCCAAAGAATTGGTGGAAAGTCTTCCACAGTTGGTTCCGGAAACGTCGTCTCGCTCGGGCTGCAGCCCTCGGGCGCAGTACGGCAGGGCAGGGGATGGCCGGAAGCGCGGAATGCAACTCGGTTTCCGCAGTACGAATGAGATCGACCAGGAAGGCTTTTTGGGCTTCGAACCGCGCAGCATCTCCGTCGGAGTAGGCCCGGACGCGTTGCCAAAGGTTCGGGAAAAACAGGCGATCCGCTTCCCGGTCGAACCGGGCTCTGGCGGGAGCGGTCCACCCATAATGTTTTCGTTCCACAGTGCTACCTCCGGCAGCCATGAGGGCAAGGGCATTTCGCAAGGCCCGGTCAACGCTTTCGATCTCGTCGACCTGCGCCTTGGCGAGCGTCGCCGCTGGCGTGTCCGGCGCAAGCAGGAGGGCATGGCCCGTCGGAATGGGGACGACGCGAGACTTGAACCCCTCCGTCTTGCTGTTTCCACGGGAGAACGCTTCTGCGATCAGGACCATGGGTCCGGTGTCTTCATCGCCGCGGCAGGACAGGAGCGGCCGCTTCCAGTCGCCTGAGAACAGGAGGTCGCAAAGACGCTTGTAGTCAAAGCTACCGCTGCCGAGTGTCAGGCTCTTGCCGTCCCGATGTACAGGGGCCCAGGGATCGCCGGTATTGCCCTTGAGCATCTTCGCGTCGAGCCGGGATTTCCTCGAAGTAGAACGTCTCGCGGCGAGCCGGCCGTTCGACCATTCCAAACGGATCCGGCGGCATACTTCGATGCACAGGGGATCGAGATCCGTCCAGGCAAGCTGTTGGTTCTCGGGCCATTCCAGGCACCAGAGAAGCGCGGGTTTCGGGAAATCCGGAGCGTTCTCGCGCCGACGCGCTGCGATCAGCTGCTTTACGTCGCGGCTCCACCAGGCAGAAGCGTCAATGGAAAGATCGCCTTCCGTCGCTGGCGCGAGCCCGAGCATCGGGCGGCTGGAGGAACCACCATTCATGCGGGCAATACCGTGATTTCCCCGACCGTTATAGCCTTCGCAGGTTTGCAGGGAGATCAGTGAGTACATCCAGTCTTCGATCGCAGCTTCCCGGGCGATCGCCGACTTGATGTCATGATTCCGGGCGGTAATCAGCATGTCGAGCGCGTCTGGCGTTTCGACCTCAGTCCACTTCAACCCGTCCGGCGAGGGGGGTTGCAGGAAGGCGGGCCGGCTCCAGTCGTCTACGACCAACTGCCAGGGCGCATCGTCCGGATAGTCAGACGTCAGTCGGCGCAGCGCTGCCCGCCAGAATTCTTCTTCCGTTGGCAGGTCCGGAAGTGGTTCCCTCCAGAGCGCCAGTGCGGCGAGTTGCACGAGGAACATGTGCCAGGCGGGACGCTGATGAGGGCGCAGGGCGGAAAACGGGCTCGTTTGGCCGTCGGACATCGCGGCAAAGATCCCGGGAAGAGATGCCCGGCGGCCGTCGGAAAGGGAACAGACCGAATCCCACAACACGTTCACCGCCGAATTCTCCTTCTGCCTTTCCCCATGAGGGATGGGGGAACGTGAACGCCGGGAATAACTGTGTCAGCGATACCGGGTCTATCCCCAGTCAAAGGCCGGGGCGATCGGTTGATACAAAAAGTAAGATGTAAGCGGAGTCGATAGTAGCAATTCGCAAGATCGCAGTTGATGCGCGAATCGAAACCGAGCTTGATGGGCGCGTCGCGCATTCAGCATTCCTCCGAGGTTTCGGTCGGATGATAACCAGCATTTAGAATCAGCTATACCGTTACATAGGAATAATTACATCTGTGCGCAAGGGCACTCTAACGTCAAGCCGCAGGTCTCTCTGTCTTCATCAATCCCTCGCGGGAATATCGGAAGTGCCGGTCTCCAATCGAGATAACTAAGTCTTTGCCGCAGGAAGTAACCTCGGCGGGTTGATCCTTCGGAATCCCGCGGGACCAACGGGCTGGCAATGAGATCCTGCTGATTGGCAAGCCGTATGGACCGATCGGTGGCGGATCGAGTGTCAGGACGAGTGCTTCCTCGCCAAGGCGTGTCATGATCCGCTCATCGCTGCTGGGGAAGGTCAGGCAAGCGAAGTCTCTTGTGCGGTCCAGGCGGTTCAACCGGGCGAGCGCTTCCTCAGCAGATCGGGAACCGCCGGCCTTGCGGTGATACTCCTCCCACTGTGCGCCTTTCTCGGCGATCAAGTTGGCAATCCGATCCGGATGCGTGGCGTTTTCCACCAGGCTTCGGTTCATTTCCGGAATCTGCCATGCTGGTCGCTCAAGGATAGCGCGGTGGGTCAGTTCCAGTGCCGCGAGGTCGAGATAGATGCCGTCGAAGCCGCCATCGGTCTCCCAGGCGCCGAGACCGTTTTCGGGCTGGAATGGGGATGCTGCAAGCGGATCCAGGCCATTCCCGGGCATCAGGATACATGCCGTCGCTTTTCGAAATTCGGACGCACGGGCTTGTCTTGGCAGATCATGACGATGCAACCGGCCGATACGTTGCAAAAGCACATCCATGGGGCAGAGGTCGGTGAGGAGATAGTCGGCGTCGATGTCGAGGGACTGTTCCAGTGTCTGTGTGCCAATGACGATGCAGCCGGATCCGCAATGTTCTCGCTTTCCGGACAGCGCCTCTTCCGCTGCGCGATCCAGCAATTCCCGGTCTTCCACGGCAAACCGACCGTGATGCAGCGCGGGCCCGCCGCCAGCCTGGAGCAAGAGATGCTCGCCGCCGGCTTCGCGCACGGCTCGCCAGGTGTCGGCTGCCATGGCTACGGTATTCCGTATGACCAGGATGCGAGCACCGCGCTCCGCAGCCGATATTGCCCGGAGAGCGGCTTGAACCGGGTCCATCGAAGGCATGGCCTCCAGATGTATGGTCCGGATCCGCCCGGTCGGCGCGGGAGCGTGGGGAGCGGTTTCGCCTTGGGTCCAGATGGCGGGGTAGGGGGTGGCGCAAGCAGTCTCGAAATCCGGCTGCGCTTCGCCGGTCCAACGAATCCGGGCACATGATCCCAAGGTCGCGGACATCAGCATCGCGTAACCGCCGGCATCAATGTGGTCGCGCAGAAGCTGCTGCTGAATGACGGTCATGTAGGCGTCGGAGGCATGAACCTCGTCGATTACCAGGAGGCTGCGGCTCAGGGAACTGCCGCGCAAGTGAGCATGCTTTACCTCCAGTCCGGCGAGCATGGCTTGGTCGACCGTGCCGATTGCGATCGGCGCGGCAAGGAATCGGGTGGCATGCTCGGCTGACCAGCGGTGGAGAACCGGATCGTCATCGTCATCCCAACGCACTTCCCAGCCGGGCAGCCGCTGCCCCTCGTGCTCGCCAGCGCGCAGCATTCCGGGGATCGCGAGAACGGGCTCCGGAGCGTTACTCCCGTACGCCCGTCCGATGGCCCGGGATATCCGGGCATGCAACTGCCGCGCGGCAGCACGAGTCGGAATGGCAAAGTACAGACCCGATACTCGACCGGCAGCCAGCAACTGGGTGAATCGCCACAAGGCGGCTTCTGTTTTCCCAGAGCCGGTTTCGGCCTCGAGGATCAGCAGGCGGGCCTCTGCATCGATGCTTCCAACGCAAGCCTGGCTCGGATTGGGGGTTGGGAATGTTGTCAGTTCCCTGAAACCGGGAGCGTGGCGTTGGGAAAGGGAAACGGGATCGAGTCCGATTGAAGCCAGTGCGCTGACCGCATTGCGGTGGGCGGTTTGGTCATACTCGGGATTGAACGGCGCGGCAAAGGGGAAGAACCGCTCGTCCGATCCGATCCAGTCGGCCAACGCCAGGAAGCCGGCGAAGCAGTGATAGAAACTGGGGGCATCGGGAAGCTGTGAACATGGTTCGTCGAAAGCTCGCTGGAACCAGCGTCGCAGCATGCGGTCCATCGCACACGTTTCGGACCGCCAGTCGTAATCGGGTGGTCCCGCTCCATCCCAATCTCCCCTGAGTGTCGGGTCGTTGGGCATTTGAATAGGCGATCCGTGATGCGCAATCACTGCCGCGAAGAGCGATTGGGCGTGAGTGGGAGATGGGCCCCAAGCCGCAATTTCCTGCATCGTGCGGTGGAACGGATGTTCGGGCAAACGAAGAGCGAGCATGAGAAAGGCCCAGCCTTCCTTCAGGTGGCCACGTCTCGGTCCTGGACAGGTTTCCTGCGGCCACCTCTTTGCCTGGAAGCCGGGATGGAGCTTTCCAATGTCATGCAGAAAAACCAACGCAGCAAGTTGCCAACGCTGCTGGTCTGTCAACGCTGATCCGGCAGCGGTGTCCAGGCGGTTGCGGACAACCGACAATTCGGTCATTCGCAGGAAGGTGGCCGCAACATCCATGGAATGGTGGGCCAGCGGATGGATGGCGTCACCTTGCTCACGGTCGGTTTTTGCCCAGGCCCGGGGTGTCATGAAATCTCCTGGAGTATCGGATGGCGTGATGTGGGAGCAGCGTACCAGAACTGCCAGAGCAAGCGAAAGCGGAGAGAAGGCGCTGGAAAGGGGGCAGCAAAGTATTGACTGGCTCGTATGGGGGTGAATCTGGCGGGTGGTTTCCCAAAGAAGTCCATCGACACCGGCTCGGAGCAAGCGGTTGGCACTCGAGGGAATGCTTGCTGATGCGGCGCGTTGGTTGGCTCTGCTCAAGACCATACATAATGTCCTTTACATACCTTTATTGGGTTAGGACCAATTCACCGGTTTCAGCCTCTTGGACCGCTGAGGGAGCGTCCCAGTACCTGTTGGGCTCCCCTAACGCATCCGTTCGATGGTCGAGTGATGTCGCGGTGGGACCAGCGGCGTTTCCGGGCTCTGCTCGACCGGAATCGGCTTGTATTATTGCATCGCTCACCGTCAACACCAGGCGACCCCGGTCGCAGAGGCTGGCTCTCACCTCATGCTGTCTTTTCGAACCCGCCGGGACCGTGGGAGCGGATCTCACGCCCCGCGGTACTCACCGGACGGGTACTTCGCTTCTCAAGAACTAATTCTGATTCGATGGTGACGAGGGGGCATGAGGCAGTTGCTGTAGCTTGGAGAGAACATGGCTCAGGTTACTTTGTGTGCGGTCGTGAAAATCGGGTGAGTCTCTTGTGGTAAAGACTTGAAGCGCCGCTTGGTAGGCCGTGATGGCCTCCTTGAGGAGCGCTGGGTTGCCTTCCATCTTACCGAGGGCAGCAAGGGCATTGCCGAGGTTGTACTGCGTGATGGCCCAATAAGACGGTGCGTTCTCGCGGGTGAGTTCTTCGAGCGCGGCGCGAAAGGCCGCTACGGCCTCCTCGAAGAGCGCTGGATCACCTTCCAGGCCGGCTAGGCCCTGGAGGGCGGTTCCGAGACTGACCAGCGTAACAGCCCAGTCGACGGGGGCGTGCTCGCGGACACGCACGCCAAGTGCGGCGTGCGGTCAATTGCGTCGAGGCTTCGAGTTGTTACAGCCAACACGAAGACCTGCGACGGCATGCACCCGTCTGCGACCTGGAGCCGCATCGGCAACGTGCCCGGTGCGCCATGCCTGCCTGGGTCCGGTCCCACCGAACTGGAAAAACTGAATGCGCGGGACCCGTTGCGAACCAGAGGGGTATTCCGCCGGGCACGGGTCCGACTGGCTTCTCATCCCAGCATCGCGTTCGGCAGCAGGAGCGCCAGATCGGGAAATACGACAAGAACAGCAAGGAACACCATCATCGCGGCCCAGAACGGAAGAATGCCAATATAGATTTCCCGCATGGGCACATCGCGGGCAACGCCCTTGACGACGAAAACGTTCATGCCGACCGGTGGGCTGATCAGCGCCATCTCGAGAACGATCACCATCACGACCCCAAACCAGATCCGCAAATCACTGGATTCCGGCCGCATCCCGAGGAAGTCCGGGATCCCGGACTGTTCGATGATGGGAAGCACGATCGGCAGGATCAGGACCATCATCGCAAAACCGTCGAGGAACGTGCCCAACAGGATGAACCCGATCAGGATCAGGACCAGCAACGCAATCGGCCCCAGCTCAAGTTCGGAGAGCACACCGACAAGGGATTCCGGAATCCCGGTCAACGCCAGGAAAGGCGAAAAGACCGCCGCGCCGATAATGATGAAATAGATCATCACGGTGGTGCTCACCGTGTTCAACAGTACGGATCGCATGGCCCGCAACGGGAAACGGCGCTGCGCGGCAGCGAGGAGAATGGCGAGCACCGCTCCAACCGCGGCTGCTTCGACCGGCGTGAAAACGCCGCCATAGATCCCCCCGATGGAGACAACGATGATGGAAATGATGGAGAGGCCGCGCATCAGCGCCAAGCGCTTCTCCCGCCAGTCATGCGGGCGTGCGGCGGGTCCGATTTCCGGTTTCAGGACAATCTGGATCCAGATAGCGACCAGAAAGAAGGCCGCCAGAATGATTCCCGGGATGACTCCGGCGAGAAACAGCTTGCCAATGGATTCCTCGGTGAGGATGGCATAAATCACGAATCCCGTGGACGGCGGAATCAGGATGCCAAGCGTGCCGCCGGCGGCGACGGCACCAGCGGCGAGCTTCCGGTCGTAACCGAAGCGAGCCATTTCCGGAAGCGCGACACGGCCGATGGTGAGCGCCGAAGCTACGGAAGATCCCGAGAGCGCTGCAAATCCGGTGCAGCCGAGCACGGTGCCGTGGGCGAGTCCGCCCTTCATCTGGCCGACCCAGGCGTTGGCGGCGTTGTAGAGATCGCGGCTCATCCCGGACGCGCTGGCCACGTTGCCCATCAGCACGAAGAAGGGAATGACCGTGAGCTCATAGAAGATTGCCGTGCTCCAGGTCTCGGTGACCAGGGTCGCAAGCGCTGCCGGCCAACTGTTCAGGATTCCGAGTCCGACGAGGCCCACCGCGATCATGGCGATGGCGACCGGAACCCGTTGGCTCATCAGGAGGAGAATGAGCACAAAGCCGGCAATGCCGAGGAAGGTCGGATCCACGCGCGATCAACCCCGGCTGGTGTTCGTGCCAGCCTCCTGCCAGCGTGCGGCGAACTCCAGAGGCAGACCGGCGGCAATCCGAAGCGCCTCCACGCCCAGGACAATGGCCTGAAACGCGGAAGCAGCGGCCAGCACCCAGAAAAGGGGCTGGAACGGAATTTCGATCATGTTGGTTGCTTCGTGGAATAATTCCGCGGTATCGGCCCGGATCCAGCTCCGCCAGGACAGGATCACGAAAATCACGAGGGCGATCATGCGAACCGCCAGATCACGGAGCCGCGTCAGTGCCGCCAGTCCGTAATCCGGGAACAGGTCGACGACAATATGGCCGCCGGTTCGCCAGGTGAAGGGGAAGGCGAGCGAGATGACCACAACCATGCCCATCTGCAGGACATCCGTCGCGCCCAGGATCGGTGCGGCAAACAGATATCGAAGGATCACATCGATGAAGGTGAGCCCGATCAGGGCCAGCAGAACCAGGCCGGAGAGAACGGCCAGGGCGACACAAAGGCCATCCAGGACCTTCATGTACCATTCCCGCCCGTTCGCTTCTGGCCCGGTCCCTTGCGGTCAGTTCTTCATCGCGCTCGCTACTGCACTCGCGGGCAGGCCGGCCTCATCCAGTTCCTTGAGCAGACCGTCGACGGCAGCAACCGCCCGTGCCTCAAAGGCAGCTCGCGCCTCGGGCGTCAATTCAACAATCTGCTTGTCCGGCAGTTCACTGAATTTGCTAAGCGCCAGCTTGCCGAAATTCGCCAGCCCCTCCGCCGACCGAAGACTGATGTCGAGTCCGATCAAATTGTCCAGCGCCATCTGCTGCGACTCGGAGAGCTCCTGATATGCGTCTTCGTTCATGACCATGAAAATGGTTGTGGGCATTTCCGGCAATCCGGTGGTCACGTATTTCGAGGTCTCGATCAGCTTGAAGATGAGCAGGGAATCGGAGCCCATCAGGGCGCCATCGACAACACCGGTGCTCATCGATGTATAGACCTTGTTCGCCGGCATCTGAACGGGGGTTGCGCCATAGGCCGAGATCACCGCGGCCGCTGACTTGGATGCAACGCGGATCTTGAGGCCCTTCAGATCGTCCAGCGTTTCGACCGGCTTGTCACGCATCATGAACACCGCCGACGGGGTCACGAACAGCGCGAGCGGAACGGTGCCCTTGAATTCGTCGCGAAGATGTTCGTCCATGACCTTCCACAGCTTCCGGGTGGCATCCTCATGCCCGTGGGTTACGCCCGGCAGTTCGATCAGCAGCGTCTTCGGGAAGACCGGAGACGTATACCCCGGCAGTCCGTAGGAAATCTCTGCGATGCGGCTGACCGCGCGCTGATACTGCTCAACAGGACCCTTGCCCAGCGCACCCGCCGGGTAGATCTTGATCGTGACCTCATTGTCGGTCGCCGCTGCAAGGTCGTCCGCCAGCTTCTGGAAGATCGGCCCATGCAGGACGTACTGGGCCGGTACAAAACTCGCCAGCTTGAGCACGGTTTCCGCGACCGCCGTCGTTTGAAGCGCGGCCAAAGCCAAGACAAACGGGACAGCTGCACGCGGGATGAATCGCTTCATTTTGATTGCCTCCTTCTTTGATCGATGAACGCCGGGTCCACCGCTATCCGACCGGCCAGCGTGAGCAGCGTACGCCGCCCAGCCCGCACAGGCGTGCGCCGGACGATATTAGAATGTGGTCTATGGTATCATATTTCGGGACGACAAGAACGAGATGCCCCTGGTCGTGGATGGCACCGTTCCAGCGTTCGCGAATGGCTCGTTTTCCCTTGTTCACATTGCCTTTATCTGTCGCTATGCTCACGATAGCCGCGAGTCTTTCCATGCTCCCACTATTTGGTGCACTATTTCACGATGCAAGACACAACGGCAAGATCCACTCCCGTC
Source organism: Rhodobacterales bacterium (assembly GCA_965222665.1). Classification (GTDB taxonomy): domain Bacteria; phylum Pseudomonadota; class Alphaproteobacteria; order Rhodobacterales; family CAZPXZ01; genus CAZPXZ01. The sequence goes on along the minus strand of CBDCUM010000011.1, from coordinate 1,089,358 downwards.
GGCGTTGGGCTCCTGAACAAGGCGTTCCAACTCCTCGACCTGTTCACGCCCGATCACCCTACCTGGACCCAAGCAGAGCTCGGCCGCATTACGGGCGTTTCAAAATCCACCGTCAACCGGCTGGTTCGATACTTCTGCGCCCGCGGCTATCTCGTGCAACTCGAACCCCAGGGCCGATACGGTCTCGGTCCCGCCGCGATCGATCTTGGACTACGGGCCTCCGCAAATTTCGATCTTGGCAGTGCATCCGTGCCGATGATAGAAAAACTCGCTGAAGAGACTCGCGAGACATCGCTGCTCGCCGCCTACCGTCCCGGCCGGCATGAAGTGGTTTGCGTCGCGCAGATCCCCAGTCCGCGCGAAGGCCTGCGCGTGTTCCATAGCGTGGGTTCCGCCATTCCGCTTCATGCAGGGGCAATCTCGAAAGCCGTCCTCGCGTTTCTTCCGGAAGGCGTACGGACGAGCGTCATTGACGGTCCTCTCGAAAGCCTCACGCCGACTACGATCACCGATCCCGCGGTGCTGAGGCATGACCTCGAGGAGATCCGCTTGCGCGGCTACGCCATCTCGCGCGAGGAAACCTATCCCGGCGTCTACGGTGTCGGCGCCCCCGTCATCGGCCCGGGCGGCTCGGTCGCGGGAAGCGTTGCCGTGGCCGCACCGCTCTCCCGGATTGATACGGTGACCATTCTCGACCACGCGAAGCGCGTCGTCTCGACCGCAAAAACGCTGAGCGAGCGACTCGGCGGTCCCGGCGTTTCCCGGTGACATCGAACATGCGCGCCTGGCAGTCCGGGGTCAACCCCGGGATCGACGCGCTTCGGATCGTCGAACTTCCCCGTCCTTCGCCCGGCGAGCACGAGCTTCTGGTCCGGGTCGATGCGGCCGCGCTTAATTTTTCTGACTTGCTGATGATCGACGGCACGTACCAGATCCGCCCGGACCGGCCGTTTACACCGGGCCAGGAAATTGCCGGAATCGTGGTGGAGCCAGGCTCGGCGAGCGGGTTCCGCCCAGGTGCGCGCGTCGCCGGAAAGGTTCTCTGGGGAGGCTTTGCCGAATACGGAATCCTGCGGTCCGATATGGCCATTCCCCTGCCCGAACCGCTTGATATCGAATCCGCTGTCGCCTTGCCGGTCGTCTACATCACAGCGCAGGTCGCGCTGGTGGAAGAGGCCGGCATCCGAGCCAGAGATACGGTCCTCATTCATGCTGCGGCCGGCGGCATCGGGCTGGCGGCTACTCAGATTGCCAAGGCACATGGAGGCCGGGTCATCGCCGCGGCAACCGGCCCCGGGAAATGCGATATCGCACGCGCGCAGGGAGCGGATGTCGTCGTCGACTACGATGCAGACGACTTCGTGGAGGCCGTCTCCCGGGCAACCGATGGCCGAGGCGCAGAGATCATTCTTGATTCCGTGGGCGGGGATATCACGCTGAGAAGTCTTCGTTGCCTTGCCCGGAAAGGGCAGTTGCTGGTCGTCGGATTTTCGAGTGGGAAAATTCCGCAAATTCCCGCGAACCGCATTCTGCTCCGCCGCGCGATCGTCCGCGGTATCTATTGGGACCACGACCGGGACGCCCCGATGATCGCCCGTTGCACGAAGGCGGTGATCCAACGCTGCCTTGCCGGTGCGCTGCGTCCGGTGATTGGCCGCAGCTACCCGTTTACGGAGCTTCGGCAAGCGCTCGATCACCTGCGCACCGGCCAATCCGTGGGAAAACTGGTGCTGCGCACCGGCACCAACGATACCGGGCAAGAATGACATGACGAATTCCACCGAGGAAAGGGAGCGGCTGCTTGAGGGGATTCGCGTACTCGATCTCTCCCGCGTGATGTTCGGACCTTTCTGCACGGCGATGCTGGCCGACCTGGGCGCGGAGGTGATCAAGCTGGAGATGCCGGGGGTCGGCGAGGATGCAAGGCGGTTCGGTCCGTTCCACGACGGGGAAAGCGCCTATTTCCTGCTGCTCAACCGGGGCAAGAAGAGCGTCACGCTGAATCTGAAGTCCGAACGGGGTCGCTCGATCCTGCATGAGCTGGCTGCGTCCAGCGACGTACTTGTCGAGAATTTTCGCCCCGGTGTCGCGGAACGGCTGGGAATCGGTTTTCCTTCCATGCAGGGCGTGAACCCGCGACTGATCTACGCCAGCATTTCCGGCTTTGGCCAGGAAGGCCCCCTGTCCGGAAGGCCCGCCTACGACCTCGTCGTTCAGGCCATGAGCGGCCTCATGGACATTACCGGACAGCGCGACGGGCCACCTACGGTGGTCGGTGAATCCGTTGCTGACGTTTGCTCGGGCATTTTCGCGGCGTGGGGGATCACGACTGCGCTTTTCGCACGAGAGAGAAGCGGTCGAGGATGCCACATCGACATCGCGATGCTCGATTCGGTGTTTTCCATGCTGCTCACCGTTCTGAGTATTGCCCTCTATTCGAAGCACGAACCGACTCGTATCGGCAACCGGCATGCGGTCACCTATCCGGTCGATTCATTCCGGGCCAGGGACGGTCATGTGGTGATCGTGGTTCCCTCGGATCCCGCATTCGAGACACTGGCCAAAGTCATCTGCCGACCCGCGCTTCGAGAGGATCTGCGGTTCCAAACCAACGCCGACCGAAGCCGGCATGAACCGGAATTGCGGGAGATCATCGAGACCTGGACATCGGAGCGCAGCGCCTCCGAAGTCGTGGAAGCGATGCACGCAGCCGGTCTCCCGTCCGCTCCCGTTCTTTCCATCACGGATGTGCTCGAGAGCGCCCACATCACGTTTCGCGGCATGATGTCCACCGTCACCCATTCCCGTCTGGGTGACATTCCCGTGGTACACCAACCGGTTCGCTTCTCGAATGCCGAATACCGGGTTTCCGGCGCCCCACCCTCGCTGGGAGAGCATACGCAGGAAGTCCTCTCCTCCTTGCTCGGTCTCAAGAGCATGGAGATCGAGAGGCTGAAGGAGAAAGGGATCATCTGAGCGCTCCCTCGAACCTGCCCGTTTCAGGAGCCCGCAATTTCCAAGAGCCCGCAATTTCCAAGAGCCCGCCCTTTGCAGGAGCCCGCCCATGAACAGGAACCCTTCCCACCGGAATGTCGAGGAGATCCGGAGCCCCGTCGGCAACCACTTGACGGCCAAGAGCTGGGGCACGGAAGCGCCCATGCGCATGCTGATGAACAATCTCGATCCCGATGTTGCGGAACGGCCGGAGGAACTTGTTGTGTACGGGGGGATCGGCCGGGCCGCACGGAACTGGGCCTGCTTTGAACGGATCGTCTCGGAACTCAAATCGCTCGAAGCCGATGAGACCTTGCTGGTGCAAAGCGGCAAACCGGTCGGTGTGTTCAAGACCCACACCGATGCGCCGCGGGTGCTGATCGCCAATTCCAATCTGGTCGCCCACTGGGCTACGCTGGATCATTTCAACGATCTCGACCGGGCCGGCCTGATCATGTACGGGCAGATGACCGCTGGCTCCTGGATCTATATCGGCAGCCAAGGCATCGTGCAGGGAACCTACGAGACGTTCTCCGAAATCGCGCGGCGGCACTATGGCGGGAACTTCCGCGGACGATGGATTCTGACCGGCGGACTGGGCGGCATGGGCGGTGCGCAACCGCTCGCCGCAACCATGGCCGGGGCCAGCATGATCGCGGTTGAGTGCCAGCCCAGCCGCATCGAGTATCGCCTGCGAACGGGCTATCTCGACACCAGCGCGACGACTCTGACGGAAGCACTTGAGATTGTCGATCGTTCGCACGCTTCAGGAGAACCCGTATCCGTCGGACTGCTTGGCAACGCCGCCCAGGTCTTTCCCGAGATTCTGGAACGCGGCATCCGGCCCGATACCGTGACGGACCAGACTGCAGCGCACGATCCGGTCAACGGCTACCTTCCCGCCGGATGGACGATCGATGAATGGATGGATCGCCGCGACCGCGCGCCCAAGCAAGTGGAACGCGCGGCCAAGCAGTCGATGGCCGCCCAGGTCCAGGCGATGCTCGCCTTTCACAAGTTGGGCATTCCCGTGGTCGACTACGGAAACAACCTGCGCCAAATGGCCCAGGACGCGGGCGTCCTCGACGCTTTCGACTATCCCGGCTTTGTGCAAGCCTATGTGCGGCCGCTGTTCTGCCGCGGGAAGGGCCCCTTCCGCTGGGCTGCCCTGTCCGGCGATCCCGGGGATATCTATCGGACCGACGAGATCGTCAAGGAATTGATCCCGGATGACGCGCATCTGCACAATTGGCTCGACCTTGCGCGCGAGCGGATCCGGTTTCAGGGATTGCCGGCGCGCATCTGCTGGCTCGGACTAGGCCAGCGCCATCGTGTGGGACTCGCCTTCAACGAATTGGTGCGAAGCGGCGAAATCTCGGCTCCCATCGTGATCGGCCGCGACCATATGGATTCCGGTTCGGTCGCCAGTCCCAACCGCGAGACCGAGGGCATGATGGATGGCTCGGATGCCATCGCAGACTGGGCGCTCCTCAATGCCCTGCTCAATACGGCCAGCGGCGCAACCTGGGTTTCCATTCATCATGGGGGTGGAGTCGGTATCGGCTATTCGCAGCATGCCGGCATGGTTGTCGTCGCGGACGGCACCGATGACGCTGCACGGCGGCTTGAACGCGTCCTCTGGAACGATCCGGCAACCGGTGTCATGCGGCATGCGGATGCAGGCTACGATCTGGCGATCCAATGCGCAGAGGAGAGCGGTTTGCATCTCCCGATGCTCCAGGCCGACGGAGCGTGAGGGCGCGGGCTGCCGCGCCAAGTCTCTCGGAAGCAACGGGTGCACCCACCCTCACCTTGCGGAGTTTGCGTTGCGTTCATTGCCGGACCGGTTGCATGAGGCGCTGATCAAGCGAGCTCCGGGCGATCACCTTGTCGGGCACATCTCTCGCGATGCAACCGCGATCGAGGCGCGCCGGCGCTTGGCCGAGAGACGCAGCCTGGACCTTGAGCTATAGAGCGATTACATCCGCCGACATGCTCGGCGAGATTCGACCGGCGAGCACGAGTATGGTTTCGAGATATGGAAAAACTACGTCAAGTTCTTAAACAGAGCGACACTGTTCTGCTCATAGGGTCGGGAATATCGACATGGTCGGGTCTTCCGTCCTGGGCTGAAGCGGTCGAAAAGTTGGCACAGTTTTTGGCGTCTTCTGGTGCCAACTCTGAGCTTGTGATGGCCGAAGTAGAGCGAGGGGACCTGATTCAGGCGGCGAGCTATGGACTTGATCAGTTGACGAAACAACAGTTGGGCGAGTTCATTTGGGGTCTATGTCTTTGTGGGACGGCAAGGCCAGCGGAAATTCATCGGAGAATCGTCAACTTGGGACCACGATATTACATCACGACCAACTACGACTTTTTTGATCGAACAGAGCCTTCGCAAGTGGCACGAGGGCCGTCCTTTTCGAACCGTAACGAACAGTCAGCTTACGGAGACTGCGGCCATTGCCCACGCGCATGCCAGCGACTTCGTGTTCAAGCCGCATGGTGACGCTGGCGATGCGGACAGCATCATAATGTCGCGGGAGCAATATCGGACACTACTACCTCAGGGAGACCGCCATGCTGCACTAAAGGCTCTTGAGATCCTACTCGTGAGCAGGCCCGTGGTCTACCTGGGTTTCGGGCTCCGCGACCCTGACTTCATGTACGTGCGAGACATTCTGCTGAATATCTTCAAGGGCGGCACTCGCGATCACTATGCAGTCATGGCGGACGTATCAGAATGGGAGCGGGACTACTGGAGGCGACTATACGGGATCCACATCGTCGGGTACGCCACCAAGGCTGGGTTGGATGGTCGAAGGGACCACACGGATCTCTTGGAATTGCTCGATGGTCTCCTTGAGAAAGCAGACGATGCGTCCGGGGATGGCCTCGATCTATGCGGATCGGATTTGGTTCTTGCGCTTGCGCGCCACGCTGGACGTCTAATGGGCAGCGAAACGCTCAGCAACGAACTTCAGCTTCGGGTGCATGCTGAGCGTGCGACTCCGGGCCGCAAAGGTCGACGCGATTGGCTGGACAGGTTCGACCATTCACGGGTGGAGGGATTCTTGGATGGTGGGCCGGAGCGGGCCTTGCTGATAGGCTTGCCGGGGGCTGGCAAGAGCTATGCGGTCCGTCGTTCGGCGGCAAGACTGGCTGAAGAACTCAACAAGTCCTGTCTGGCAGAGTCATTCGAGCCCAAGTCGGTAGTCGTGCCGATTTTAGCTGACCTGAAGATGTATCGCGGCAATCTCACGGATCTGGTGAACCAAGCGCTCCCTGCGGGCCTGCCGTTCAAGATGTTGTCGAAAGACTTCAAGGTGAAAGTCTTTCTCGACTCGTTCAATGAGATGCCGCAGGAATATCTGAAGAGCGGGAGGGCCGAGTCAGACTTCGCGAAGTTTGCAGCTGGGCTTGGGCAATCGTCCATTGTGGTCGCTTCTCGTACCGTGGACGTTTTGGAAGGATTGGGACTCTCCACATACGTACTGGATCACGTCGACAAGAAGGACGTGGTGTCGGAGCTGGAGCGCGTCAATGTCACGGTTGGAGGAACCTTCTCTCGCTAGGTGATGGCGCTGCTGCAGCGACCGTTCTACCTTGGTTACGTCACCAGCGGGGCGATACAGTTGCCGGAAGAGGCGCATCCCAGGGATTTCTACCGGGCGCTCCTTGAGAACGTCAACAAGGCGTGCGAAAAGCGGTTCGGCACTGAGCTTGAAATCGAAACGGCGCTTGCCCGGGTCGCGTACGACGCGATCGACTGGGGAGAGGAGGCGTTCGCGCTTGAGGAGTTTCTACGCATCTTTGAGGCGGACGGCCCCGGTAGCACGGCCGGCATCGACGCGCTTGAGGTAGCGAACTTGCTTGTTTCTTGTTCGATGTTCGTTCCGTATTCGGGAGGGCGCGTTGCCTTCGTGCATCAATCCGTCACGGAGTTTCTCGCGGCTTCGGAACTTGCGGGGAGATATCAGTCTGACCCGCGCGTACTGAAGGAAAGACTCGCCAACAGGAGATGGGACCATGCGCTGTTTCTCTGCTTGAGCCTCCTCCCGACGACAGTTAGTGAGGCGTTCCTGGAGGACGTTATCGAAGCGGACTTTGGTCTTGGGCTGTGGGCGGCCAAGTATCTGGAGGTAGGACGCGACGATGTGGTGGCAAGACTTCTTTCTGAGATTCCGGGGCGTATTCACGAACGGGGATCGTTCAATGGGGAGATTGAAGCGGCTGTGGAGTTCGGCTTGCCGATTGGCGATGTCCACGAGGTGCACTTACGTGCAGTGATTGCGCTCGGTGGCCGGATAGGCGCTGTCGGCGTCTCCCGGCTCGTCGAGTTGAAGGGCGAGGAAGTTAAGGATGAGCTGCTGCAGTTGCTGGTGGAGCATTGCGGCGACTTTAACCTCTGCCGCAATGGTGTGGGCTCTGCCCTGAAGCGCTTCGCAGTGGACTCGGATGTTGAGAGAATCGTTGCATGGGCGGACTCGATCGAAGCAGGAGTGGGGAGGGGTGCGCGAAGTGAGGACACGCACGGGTTCATAGATGGCGCAACCGAGTTCCTTTCGCAACTTGATCTCGCGGTCGTCTGGGATGGTCTCTCGGGAGAAGTCGCTGAGGCGGAAATCTCGGATTTTCGGGCGCGGCTCTTGTGTACTGTTCTCCAGGGTCGACGCTCGCAAGCTGGGCTAGATCTTGCGGGGGAGTTGGTGCGTCGAGAGGTTCCGGAGGCGGCGGTATCGTTGTATTTCGTCGCCAGGTTCTCTGAGTCTAGGGATGAGTTTTCTTGGGCGTCGTTTTCTGCCGACCATGTGCGGGGGCTCATATCAATGATGGACGCGGAGGAATCCTGGGCATTGCCGGCTCTTGGACGCCTTTGCGCCGCACGACCTGACCTCGCCGAAGTCGTTGAACATGACGCCAGGGGCATGTCCGGGATTAACAAGGCTGCATTGATGCACTGTATTTCGCCGGAAGACCATGATCCGGTGTTTTGGGCATTGGAGGCGCTAGTCGGCATAAGCGACGAAGAACTTAAGCGTCAGCCGGTGCAGATGCTTAAGCGAATTGAATGCGACTGGTCTGGGCGGGAGGGTCTTTTCGTGGACCTTCTTAGGTTGCGAGACGTGCGTCTGGCGCGCGCAATGTTTGGTGGCTCGGCGCCACCTACGGTTCCAGGTCTCGGGAATCTGGACATTGGGCCGATCGACTGGTGGCTTGATTGGATGATGGATGAGTGGGCTGAGGAGGGCGACGGATGGTTCCTGAAACAGCTGGGTGGCCTGTTTGGGAATCAGTTAAGTGCCGACGTACAAGAGGAATTCGTTTCGGAGTTCAACAAGCGGAGTTCTAGGTTCTGGAGTGTGTTGCTCCACTTTGTGGTTCCTGAACTTCCGGACCTTAGCACGGACGCGTTCAGTGAAGATGCGATCTCGTTGCTGTTGGCCGATCTGGATCGCGCGTCGCGCTCACAGGGCTTCGAGTGGCATGTCTTGGGTAGTACGGCTACCGATGTGTTCGTCACAGAACGCCTGTTGCCGCTGCTGGCAGGGGCGAAAGAGCCGCGTTTAGGCAAGCTCCAAGCGGTGTTGAGACAGGCAGGGTTGCGACACAATCGCCGGTACTTTGTTGAGTTGGCGTCTTGAAGTTGTGAACGCACGGCAATATGCGGGCGGTTGGTCGGCCTGGAAGCGAGGAAAGGTTCGCGAGAGGAGTAGGCGGAGCACGTGCGCATCCCCGACGCCGCGGATGCTCAGGCAGTCCGGCGCGGTTGTTGAGGGTGTTGGCGAGCTGGCAGGCGCTGTGCTCGTGCCGGAAGGAGGTCAGGATGGACAGGCGGCCGCGAGCGTGCTCACCGATGACGGCAGGATCGCGGCAGACGCGCAGCAGGCTTGCTTCCTGCCCCGTCATCTCGCGGGGCACCTGGAGGCGACGCGATCCCCTGCCCGGAAGCCCGCGATCGCGGAAACGAGAGCGACGTCGCCGAGGGTTTTCATGAAGGCGCGGCGGGTACCGGCCCAGGCGGCCGAGGCTTGAGGCTATTAGCGCAGCCGGAGGCTCTCACGGAGGACTCCTTCGATGCGGATCAGTTGCTGCTCAAGCCTGGAATCGCTCGGCCGGTTCTCGAGCAGGATTTCGATGTGCGCCAGGCGGCGCTCAAGGGCGTGGATGGAACTGTCGACGGTCATCGGGTCGCCGCTGCGATCGGGCGACACGTAGGCCGAGGCGAACATGAGAAACATGACAACAAGGGGTCATCGAAAGGTTTGTACCCAGAATTACGTTAAGGGCGTAGGAGGCACTTTTCGTATTGCGGGAACGATTCTGTAACCCCTTGTTCTGCTGATACTAAGTTGTCTTGTGGTTCTGCTGGGCGAGAAGCCTTCCTTGATGAGTTTCTGGACGGTGGAAACGATCGTCGGGTTCAGCGGTGGCCGTCCCGGCCTTCGTTCCCGTTTCTCTGGCTGCAGCGACGCCATCGCGCATGCGCTCGGAGATGAACTGTTGCTCGAAGTCGGCGATAGCACCGGCGGTTTCGAGCAGCTTGCGCAACGACCGGCCCCGACAAGATGGTTGCCGGGCCGGGGTTGGACAAGGCGCTCGGCAAGTCCGGGGGGAGTCAAAGCGCTTTCTGCGCCCTTAACGTAATTCTGGGTACAAACCTTCCGATGACGCCATCTACACGAGCGTGCAGAGTTCGGTCTCCGGAACTACCAAGTTCAGACTTCCGGAACTCACACAATTCTAGATGCACCCTTCATTGGAGTCCGTCCGAGTTTCTGATGGCCAGGAAAGGCACCCAACGCACGGCGCAGCCTTGGCCATTCTGAACAGAGTTGGTTGGTGAGGCCACCGAAATCCCGGATTTCAGCTCAGATTAAACTGGCCACTATCAGATACAGAAATGAGTTACACAGAAGGGAATTTGCTCGGCCGAGCATGAAGTTGCTTGATTGTCGACGATACCTCGCGACGCACGGTGTCAGGAAGTCTGAAGTTAGGGCCGCTTGAACGGATCGCGATAAACACTTGTTTGTCGTGGAAGGCTACCTCATGCCCCTTGGGGCCGTATCTTTCCCCTGATCAGTACACGAATACCCCGCAAGTATCTTCTTATGATAAGATGCGCCGCCCACGGGTTTTTCAGGGGCTGTTCCCAGCATGACTCTCATCGGATACGCGCGTATCTCCACGGCAGAAGGGCGCCAGGTGCTTCATCGCCAGCTCGACGCGTTGAACGCCGCCGGTTGCGACCGTATTTTCGAGGATCGCGTTTCGAGCGCCGCACCCAAGAGGCCCAACCTCGCCGCCTGCCTCGATTACCTGCGGTCGGGCGATGTCCTCGTCGTCCAGGACCTCGACCGCCTCGGGCGGCTTGCAGGCGAGCTCATCGCTCTTATCGACGGGCTCGACGAGGGTGGCGTCGGTTTTCGCGCGTTGAACTCGCCGATGGACACCACGACGCCGGCTGGTCGCGCCTTTCTGCAGATTCAGGCGGCCTTTGCGGAGATGGAGCGAAACGTCATCCGCCAACGGGTACGCGAAGGGCTGAAGGCAGCCCGGGCACGCGGCCGGAAGGGTGGGCGGCCCCGTGTCATGACGCGGGAGAAGCTCCGCTACGCCCAGAGCCTGATGGCCGACCGGACGCGCTCCATTCCAGAGATCTGTCGGGAGCTGGGCGGAATTCCCGCCGGCACGTTGTACCACTACCTTTACTCCGACGGCACGTTCAAGGATCCAGGCCGAAAACTCCTTGAGGCCTGACGGGGAACGCTCTTGTTGCACGTGCTCCAGGGGATCTACTTCCGGGAGACCGCACGGGCCGACAAATCATTTGATGCAGTATTTGGGGTCATCGGAAGGTTTGTGCGCAGAATTACGTTAAGGATGCCAAAGACGCTTCTCGCATCGCGGGAGAGACTCTGTAACTCGTTGTTCTGCCGATGCTGAGTTGTCTTACGGCTCGGCCGGGGGAGACTCCTGTCTTGATGGGTTTCTGGGCGGTGGAAACTGTCTCCGGGTCCAGCAGCGCCCGTCCCGGCCTTCGTTTCCGTTCCTCTGGTTGCAGCGATGCCATCGAGCGTGTGCTCGAAAATGAACCGCCGCTCGAAGTGAACGATGGCACCGAAGACGTGGAATACGGGCCCGCGAGCGGCGGATGAGGTATCGAGGTAATCTTCTAGGCTGACCAAGTGGATACCGGATATCTTGGGGTTTTAGATGGTTTCCGGCAACTTGCGCATCGGGCGGTCCCGATAGACGGCCGTCGGGCTGGGGGTGGTCAAGGTGCTCGGCAAGTCCGGTGTGGTCGAAGCACTTTTTGTGCCCTTAACGTAATTCTGCGCACAAACCTTCCGATGACCCCGTCTAGTCGGCCGGCCGCGGCGCTAGGCGCGCGGCTTCGAGGAAGCGTTGGTGCTCATCGGCGTCCACTGCGTTTCCGGCCGCTGACTGGCTCAAGCCAATCTGGTCTGCCACACGACGGGCAATGACCGATTTCTTCATTCCGCTCCTTAGTCGTTCGATCGACCGGTCATCGGCACACTATTCACGGGTAGCACGAAACACCCGCCGTATCGATCCCGGTCCGGGCATCGGCACACTAGGCCCTTCCCATGCCGGCCAGCGCTCCCGGTGCGTCGGTCGCCGCGTGCCTTCAGGAGGCCGGGTCCGGCGCGTCCGGGCGAACCCGAGGGCCTGAGAACGGTCCTAGGACCCTTCGATGCTGATTTCCTTGCGAATCAGAGCGTACGCGCATTGGTAGTGCCAAGTTCTGGGGGCTGCGTCCGCTGCCTGGAACCTGCGCAGTTCGCAGTTGGTCGCGGAAGGTGGCCTGGCGGAGTAGTGAAACACGATTCGTCTGGAGGCGATGTTCCCCGTCAGGGCGCAAAACAAGGGAACGTAGCTCTGTCCCCCCAGAAACACGACAGGGCGGGCGACCACCGTCGTAGGTGTCTTGAAGTCTTCAAAACAGTCGCCCCTCCTCCTCCGCTTATAGCTCTCCGCGCCCGCGGCGAACGTGATATCGTAGTCGGGCAGGAGGAATCCCGCGGCAACGAGGCCCCATCCAGCGGACAGGATAAACACGTTCTCTAGGCCGTACGCCTCCACCAGATCCGAGTAGACCCGTGGGTAGGTCGGGGGTTTGTAAAGCCTCCACGCTGGGAGGAGGCCGAGGGGGTTCCCCGCGCAATGGCATTCGCTTAGGGAAATTTTGGCATTCGCTTAAGGAATCGCAGTTCTGCCAGGCCCGTATTGGGTGGGACGGTTGCTCTGGCACTCAGACTGCAGCTGCGGAGTCTCGTCCCTTCTGCCATTTGCCGAGGGGTTTTCGGGAGCGTCGTGGATAGGATCGATTTGGACGCAGGCGCTGCCTTGCGGTTTCGACACAGGCGAGGACCTGATGCACTGCGTTGTGCATCATGGCCGCCTGCCGCAGGATGAGGCCTTCGAGGTTTCGGGCGACGGCGAACAAGGCGGCCTTGAAGTTTGCCTGGCTCTCCGGCAGGGGATCCGGGGGCGATTGTGAGTTGTGCATGGCGTCGCCGAAGTTGGTGAACAGCCTGGTCATGGCGATGAGGTTGAAGTGGGCGAAGATCTCCTGCTTCACGCCGCGTTCGGATCGGCTGTGGAAGTTCTCCAGTTCGAAGCCGAGCTTTGAAGTTTTGTACAACTCCTCGATGCCCCAGCGGTCATGGTAGAGGTCGGCGAGGTCCTGGACCGGGTACCGGCTTCGGTCGAGAAGGGTGGTTGCGAGGTAGAACTCGGTTCCGCCGTGGACGTATTTGACGAGTCGCAGTGGGATGGGCCTGGGTTCGGCCTCGGGGTCTTTCCGGCCCAGACGGCGAAGCGTGTCGGGCCCCGGGGTGATGGTGATGAACTCATCCTGCTCGCTTCCCGCGATGAAGTCGTCGAACGCGGTTCCAGCATTTCTCTGCAGACGGAACAGCGGATGCACGCCCCGCTCCGCATGCGCCAGCAGCACTCGGTAGGAGTAGTAGCCTCGGTCGTAGACGACCACGTCTCCGACGGCCAAGGCGGGGAGATGGGCGAGCGCGGCGGCGCGCTCATCGCCGTGGGCATGCAGGTCGAAGTCGATGGGAAGTTTCGGGGTCAGTTCGTAGAGGCAACTCAGCAAGCCTTGCGGGTAGTGGGCTCGTTCCTGGGGCAGGCGGTAGCCGGCGCGGAGCAGCGGGCGCGGCAGGTTGATCTTCGAGCCGTCGACCGCGAAGACCCTGTGCCCCTTCCACTGCGAACTCCCGGCACGCTTGAGGATCTCGGCGTGCAGGCTCTTGAAGATGGCTTCGTCGACCTTCGCCCGGGCGGCGCTCATGCTCGACGCGGCAACGGGTTCAGCCTGCGGCAGCGGAATGCCGCAGGCCTGGCATTGCTGCCAAAGCGCGGCGAGGGTTGCCGTGTAGCCGTTGCCCGAGAACATCAGCCGATAGACGAAGAGCACCACCAGCAGGGTGTTGATGACCCGCCGCCGAAGTTGCCAGACACGGTCGTGGGCCGTTGCAGCCGCGGTTGCCGCGCCGACGAGTTCCTGCCAGGCGAGCAGGAAGGGGTCGTCTGCGGCCAGCGCCGGTGCCGCCCGCGGCGTCGCCTTGCGCCGCGGCGCAGTGCGTTGCGGGCCATGCAGGAGAACCTCCCGGAAGTCCTCGGCCAGCGGATAGACGTAGACCCGTTTGGGCGCTTTCCCCTTGCCGCCCCGGGTCTCGCCGAGATCGAGCCAGTTCGCCGCCCGGTAGCAGGCGCCATCGAAGCGGCTCGAATCGACAAATGTCTCTACCAATACCGGACGGCAGCCGTGCTGTTGCTCCCAGTCATCAGCCAGCCGCCGCACCGCCATCGACAGCACCTTGGAAGCCAGGTTCCGGACCTCGACCCACGGAAACAGCAGAAACCGCGTGTTGCCCACCACCCGCTCCAGATGCGCCTTCCACCCGTCCTCCGGCCAGCCGACCCACGCGTCCCGGCAGGGCAGCGAGACCACCGCCTGCGAGAACTGCAGGCAACCCAGCTTGCGCCCGTGCCGGTCCTCCACGAAATAGCGCAGCCGCGGACCGAGCGGGTGGCGGAAACCGGCATAGTGCCAGCGGTCGACAAACTCGTTCCACTCCGAGACCTCGTCCTCGTCCAGCACGAGGCGAAGCTGCAATGGCAGAAGTTCCCCCAGTGGCTCCGCAATCGCCGGCTGCTTCTCCGTCCGCTGGCTCTTCTCAATCGGCTTGCGCGGACCCCGCGCATAGGACGCATCCTTCGCCGGCAACACCAGGAGGCCCAGCCGCTCCAGTTCCTCCAGAAGCCGTTGGCAGAGCTGGATCCGGTTCGTGCCCGTTCCCGTGCGCCAGCCCAGCTGCTCGCAAACCGTCTGCCCAAGCTCGTGCCGGCTCAGCGACGGAAACGCTGCAACCGTCGTCTGGATCTCGGAAATCTGCTGCCGGGTCAGACGACGACCGAAAAACGTCGTCGACCGCAGCGCCTCGATTCGGGGGTCCATCCAAACACCTCTCCGCAGTGGGCAATCCAAGCGGCACTATGCAAGGAACGAGCCGGTAAGTCAACCCCCCCGGGCATGACCGCACCAACAGTGGAGAAAAGACAAATAACCGCAATATATTAGTTCAATGCACCCGGTGGGCCACGAAGCAGAACGCCCTAGACGAATGCCATTGGTTCCCCGCGGGAGCCCGGTTGTAATCGACAAGCTCCTGTCTCCAAGTCGTCCCAGAACACGTCATGCCGTCCGGATGTCTGTAGCACATCGATGTGACCTTTGGCACCGCGCACGGGTCGGCGACGAACTTCACACGCTGGCCGTTCCCCAGCTTCAGGTGTCCAGGTGCGCCGTGGAAAGGCGCGTTTTCCTGGTGGGTGCGAATCCCACCCAGCAGCTGTCGCTTTCGGCTGGTAGCGGCCGGGGCGGTTCGTGGAGGTAACGACATGGACTGAAGCACTCCGGAGAGAAGGGTTGCGTTGAGCAACTCAGCGACCATGCAGGCCGGAACGTGAAGTGAACGCTGAGCAGGCCTCGAAACAGGCAACGCGGAAGCCGACCCTCCTTGGATTAGGGGAAGGCCGTCGGTGGTTCGGGAAGAGAAGCGACATGTGCACCGGGCCGCGTCCGCCGGGGTAGTGGCGCCAGCATGCATGGAAGATGGAAGACGTGGCAACACGGGAAACTCTGTCAATGGTGTGCACGCGCCAACTGGAACTCCGTGAGGGGCAGGCCGGGTTGGCAGGGTGGCGGAGGGGTTCGTATGACCGGGGACGCCGGGTAATGCCGGCTGAGGAAAGGGACCCCAGGTGAGGAGGGATGTTGAAGGACGACAGGCACCGGGAGTGGTTCAGCCTAGTACCCCGGCATTGTATCTGCGAGTCTGGACACATCACATGCGGAAGTGAAGGGCAGTTCCAGGGCGGTGGCGCATTCTGCCGGTGCCCGGATCTGGTTCGTCAAGGCGTTGACAGGCTTGATGGCCGACGAGCGCGTCGCGGCAGGAAGGGCGGAAGCCGTGCAGCTTCCGCGGCCGACACCCGTGCGGCCACCTCATCCTTGCTGTCGTTGGCCTTCGTCGCCTGTGTACGAGGTGCATGATCCCACTGGAGAGCCCGGTGCCGGAAATCGGCACGCCGGGTTCGGGGAGCGGGGGCTGGAAACGCAACCATGGGAGCCGGACTGAGGACCGGAGCGAAAGCGACGGATATGCCACCGGACCCTACCGTCGGCGCGCCAGCCCCCGACTCTACCGGACGCCGATTTCGTTCCAGCGCAGGCAATCACGACGGTCAAATTCTCGTTCCCACCTCGTCCCGGTTGTGGAGCTACCGCAGTTTGGATTTCCTCGGACCCTTGCTCGGCGGGTCTCGCCCGCGTAGTCGGTGGCGATGCCGCGCCGACCCGTGGCTCGACGAAGGCATAGCGAAACGTCGTCGTCGTGCTTTGCCGGGGTCCGACACGACCGAGAAGCCGCACGCCCGCCATATCGAAAAATATCCGCGAGCCCAGGACGCTGCAGACATTCGGGGCCCGCCCGTGAAGCTCCATGGCGCGACATACATCGCCTGCGCGAATGGTCAGCTCGGCACTGCCCGAGGCCCTCGCGGGACCGACATAGCATGCGAGTACGTATCGCCTGATTCGGTCCGCTTGAGTCATGCGCTGCCATCCGAAGCGATGTGTCCGTCAACCAGGTACTCGAGCGCAGCCAGGAACTCTCGATCATGCGCCATTTCCACATGCCGCTGGTTCCACAGTCCCGAGCCCCGGACCGTGTCTTTCGGGCAATCCAGTCCGAGCCAGCCATCGGTGGGGGGATCGACCGCTTTGCGTCCGTGGTTGCTGAGCAGCGCGATGGCGTTGCGTTCGATATATCCACGGAGGCTCGCGCGGCCCGCGGGATCGTCAACCGGTAGCCACAGCACGAACATCTGCCCGATCACGTCGCTGACCAGACACTCCAGTCTGTGCTCTGCGATACGAGAGTCTTCGGTTTCAGGCCTGGGATCGCCCCAAGTCTTCACGCCGCATCTGGGATCACGTCCCATGAGCGCTGTCCCGAGAAGTAGACGAAACACCGAGCCCCGATGATAGCCGCCGCCGGTTTTGGCGACTCCCCGATGCTGCGAGAGCCTGTTCCACAAGATGGTACGAGAGCCGGAACTCACGGCATGGGTCCCCACCCGCACGACCCGTAATCCGGTGCCGGAGTGCGAACGGCATTCGGCAGCCTCGAAGAAGAAATAAACGCCGCGGACGGGCCACCGCATTCTACCGTCGCAGTCGGAGAGCCTCCGCTTTCCGCCAATCGCAGCTTCGAGACGCCCGAGCGCCTGGTAAAAGCGAGCGAAATCGTCAACCCGCGAGTCGGCCCCTGTCGGTCCCATCCTCGGCATATCGCAAACCTCACCTTGCGCCTAGGTCTACCCTTGCCCCACAAGAGATGCGGAACATTCTGTGGTTGCTGGGTGTTACGCTCTCGCGCATGGAAGCCCAGCACCAGATCAAGTGGAGTTTAAGCCGTCCGTTGGCGCTGTGCCATATTGTGTCCATCCGCGGGTGTCCAGCAGAAAGGACCACCGGCCAGGCCTCGAGGCCTGCCTGAAGGCGCTACAGCCCGGCAATACCTTGACCATCTGGAAGTTGGACCGACTCAGGCGGGATTTCCGGCACCTGGTAGCGATGGTGGATGATTTGCGCAGCCGCGAAGTGGGGCTGAAGGTGCTGGCAGGCGCTGGTGCGGAGATCGACACGCCGCCGCCGAGCGGACAAGGGCTGGCCTAGCGGCCTCTAGGGCCCGGGGCCGCAAGGGAGGACGTCCGCGAAAAATGGACCGGAAGACGCTGCGCCTGGCGACCTCAAGGTCGACGTCCACGGGGCCGATGGCTAAGAGTATGAACGAATATTCGGGCCTTCAATTGTCGCTGGCTTTGCAATGGGTTGCGATATGGAGACGATTGACATGATCAATGGGTAATTTACGCTTGGCTGCTTGAATCGCTTGAATTGCTTGAGTATGGCGGTTCCCCGACCAGCCG
Organism: Rhodobacterales bacterium; assembly: GCA_965222665.1. Lineage (GTDB taxonomy): Bacteria > Pseudomonadota > Alphaproteobacteria > Rhodobacterales > CAZPXZ01 > CAZPXZ01. Next base: position 1,071,823 of record CBDCUM010000011.1, on the reverse strand, counting down.
GCTGCTGGGGCAGCGAGTTACTTATCCATTGGCAGTGGCGCTATCTCATTGCCAGTTGGTAGTAATTTGAATTCAGGGAATATTGAGTCGTACTCTAAGGCGTCAGATACCCCGGCGCTGATGTATGCGAGCATGAGGGAGAAGATCTGATCCTATGGCCGCGGCGGCGGCGCTAGGCGCCCGGCTTCGAATCGGCGAGGGCGATCGTCAACTTAGGCATGCGGGAGCAGGGCATCGGCAAGGTGGAGCTGGCGAGACGTCTTGGGTGGCACCTTTCGCCGGTGGAGCGGACTCTGGATGTGGAGCATAACTCGCGGCTGAACCGGATAGATGCGGCGTTGGGCGTGATCGAGAAGGGGATCATGGTGCAGGCGAAGGATGACACACAAACCGTATCGTGAACTGAGGAAATTGAGGAGCGGAGGTGACTCGGCTGGGCATCCGACTTCTTGCGTAGCGGGCAAGAAACACTACATCTTTCTATGGGCATGCAGTTTGACCCTACAGGTATGAAATGGAAGACACAGGTTTCTTGTCGTGTGAGAGTCTGTCAGCGGCCTGCGAAGAGGCGGAAGCCCTCGTATGGTATTTCGCTAGGCATTGCCCAAGGGAACCGGACGAAGCGGCAAAAAGGGCCTATGCAGAACTTGTGAAAGCGCTTTCCGAGGCCCACACGAATAGTAATAGGGAAAGCTACCAGTCACTGATGACGGCGTATCAAGCTGTTGCGAACTACACATTCAGCACCGAAGAGGTCCACGGTCGGAGCATCCAGAACAGTACCCGGAAAGCGAAAGGATGGCGCGAAAAATTTGCTGACAAACGGTTTCGACCAGTTTTGCTAGGCTTGATTTTCTTTGTCTCCGCGGTGGTTCTGCAGCTGCTTGATGCTTGGATACAGAGAAATCTTGTTTCGGTGGACAAAGTATCAGCTGAGGGCTTGTGGGCCGCCCTGCTGGCATCCTGCGTTCCGCTTCTGGTGCCGGCAGCCTGGGGAGGCTTGGGAGCCTGCACAGCGCTTGCAAAACGGATCTCGGACCGGGTGACGGCAATGAGCTACGAGGACAATCGAATGCAAGGCCTTTCGGCCCGGATTTTCCTCGGAGCGGCTTTGGCACTGATCTTGGATATCCTTGTGTTCGTCGAAGGTCCTGGCACAGATGGAGCTGCTCCTGGCTTTGGTCCCATCGCAGGGGCCTTCCTGGCTGGTCTCTTTGTGCAGCACATTTACAACGCGCTTGAGGTCATGATGCAACGGATCGCTGTGGCGATTAGCCCGGGATCGGAAGTTCCGCGGACGGCGCCAAAGGCCGCTCTCCCGGCACAGGGCAATTCACAACCTGGGCAGGCGGTTTGAGGAAGGGCCTGATGAGGCGCTTTGATCTGCGGTGGGCAGCGCCTTTCGGGCAGAGATATGGGAGAAATCGGCCCGAAATTCCAGGACAGGCCGGTTACCGCCAAGACGGATGGCCAGAAAGGCCAAAATTAGGCCTGTACAGACCGGGAAGGATGTTCTGCACCCGAACCCCTCGGGAGGCCCGAAAAACGGCTGTCCGGCGCTCCTGAGAGACGAATTTTCGGGACGGCGGGTTTGCGGTTTAAATTTCGGCGTTTGGGCGCCCGTTGACGGGACGCCGGCGAAATTTTCCTCTTCAAAGTCTGGCAAGCGCGGAAGGGTCAGCCTGTTCCATGCTGAAGAGCGGTTTTCAGGAACCGTTTACGTCCGCACCATGGCGCTGAGCATGAATTCCAAGCCGCGGTCGTCCGGAATTCCCCCAAACAGCTCTTTTCGGGGTTCCGGGAGGGACGTAGGTCGCATGGCGGATCAACTTTCCGTGGCACACTACGCGCCATGCGAGCTACACGCCCTTCCAGAGGCCTCCAGGCGCCGGATCCGGCCGAATTCGGCTCCCTTTCTCACATCTTGGCCAGAAAAAGCGGTGCCTCGAGGCCTGCGGCGGTAGTCGTGAGGGAGGTGTGGCCGAGGGCGGCGGCGATACCGTAGCCGTGGCGGAGGCCCTTGGGGCAGGGCCTGGGGATCCTCGATGCTGGCGTCGGCCATGAGGGCTGCGATGCGCTGGTGGGCGGTTTCCCGCGAGAGCGGTGAGCACGTTCGTGATAGTTGGGACGGTTTTGGTTGGTTTCTGTCGCGTAATTTGATGGATTGACAGGAGTTCCCCTCAAGCAGCTTGCGAGAAGCGGCTTGAGGGGCGAGCCTCTGATGTTATTCACACATTGGAGGCTGATTGATGCTGCCAGAGAAGAACCGGGTTCGCAAGGTGTGGGATTTTCTGCTCCAGATCGACAGCCGCGAGGCGTCGCAGGTTCGGAAGACGGGTTGTCGTCACTGCGGGGGTGTTCTGCATTCGGCGCATTACGGTCGCAAGCCGCGGGGGATTCCGTCGGCGCTTGCGGCAGCCGGGGAGTGTGCGGCGTTGCGGCACAGCTTCTGTTGCGCGGCGTGCCGTCGGCGGACGATGCCGGCTTCGGTGCGTTTTTTCGGTCGCCGGGTCTATGTCGGGCTGATTTTCGTTCTTCTGCCTGCGCTGTTGGGGCGAGAGGGCCCCACAGCGGCTGCGGCGGCGTGCAAGAAGCTGCATCTCAGTTTGCGGACGCTTCGGCGCTGGCGGCGCTGGTGGCAGGAGGATTTTGCCGACAGCGCGTTCTGGCGCGGTTCGCGGGGGCGCTTTGCGCCGGGGGTTGAGGAGGCGGGTCTTCCGCTGGACCTGGTGAACAGCTTCGAGGGTGTCGATTGGGCTGACCGGGTGGTTCAGGCGCTTTTGCTTCTTCGCGAATGGTTCTCGTTTCTCATTCTGGTTGAGGGAGATTCTGCGTAGGATGGCGACCCGCAGAAGTTGCATCTTTACTGATCGGTGAGGGTTGGTGCAGGCTCCCTGTGCGCATTGGGCGCGGAGAGGGAGCCTGGAGATGACGAAGACACGGGATCCGGTTGGCGGCCGCTGGGCGCGGCTGCGCTTTTCGATTGTGGGGCAATTGCTGATGGCGCCGCCGCCGCGGGGCGGTCTGAAGCACGCGATTGCGGCGCTGGCAGGGCAGGAATGGCAGCATCCGGTGAGCGGCGAGCGGGTGCGCTTCGGGGCGTCGACGATCGAGCGCTGGTATTACGCGGCGCAGGCGGCGGATCAGGATCCGGTGTCGGCGCTGGCCCGGCGCCGACGGCGGGACGCCGGACGGCAGCGGACGATCTCGCCGGCGTTGGCGGCGGCGGTGGAGGCGCAGTACAAGGCGCATCCCTCCTGGTCGAAGCAGCTCCACCACGACAACCTGGCGGCACGAGTGGAGGCGGACCCCGATCTCGGCCCGCTGCCGTCCTATCCGACCCTGGCGCGATACATGCGCACCGAGGGCTTGGTGCGCCAACCGCGGCGCAGGGGGCCGAATGCGCCGCGTCCCCGCCACGAGGTGCGCAGCTACGAGGTCTCCCGCAGCCACGCTTTATGGCACGCCGATTTTCATAATTGCTCCCGGAAGGTGCTGACGCCGTCGGGCCTCTGGGTGACCCCGAAGCTGTTTGCCGCGCTGGACGACCATAGCCGGCTCGCCTGCCACGCCCAGTGGTACCTGTCGGAGAGCGCACAGACCTACGTCCACGGGCTTCAGCAGGCGTTCCTGAAGAGTGGCCTGCCGCGCGCGATCATGTCGGACCGGGGATCCGCGGAACTGGCGAAGGAGGTGCAGGCGGGCCTGTCCGATCTGAGCATTCTGCTGTGTCCGACGGAGGCTTGTTCACCCCATCAAAACGGTAAGTCAGAGGTGGTCTGGAGCCTGGTCGAGGGCCAGCTGATGGCCATGCTGGAGGGCGTCGAGGGCCTGACGCTGAGCACTCTGAACGAGTGCACGATGGCTTGGTTCGACAGGATCTACCAGCGGCGCCACCACCAGGAGATCGGCTGCTCGCCCATGGAGCGCTTCCTGCAGAGCGAGGACGTCAGCCGGCGCTGTCCCCCGATGGCGGAGTTGAAGGCCGCGTTCCGGATCGCCGACACGCGCAGGCAGCGCCGCTCCGACGGCACCATCTCCGTGCAGGGCGTGCGCTTCGAGGTGCCGGCCGCCTGGCGGCACATGCCGGAACTGCGCATCCGCTACGCCCGCTGGGACCTGTCCGAGGTCGAGCTGGCCGACGACCGCGGCACCGGCCTGGCCACCCTGCGGCCCCTCGACAAGGCCGCCAACGCCGACCGACCGCGGCGGCGCCGCGGCCCGGCGCCCACAGAAGACGCGCCGCCGGCCGCCGACGGCCCGTCGCCGCTACTGCGCAAGCTGCTCGCCGACTTCGCCGCCACCGGGCTGCCGCCCGCCTACCTGCCCCTGGACGAGGAGAATCCGCAATGAACCGCCAGATCCTCACCTTCTACCGCCTCCGCCACAACCCGTTCTCGCCGCAGCTGCCGGTGGAAGCCCTGTTCGAGGATGAGCCCGTGCAACGCTTCTGCGCCCGCATCGAGGACCGGCTCGCCGGCGAAGGCGGCTTCGCCCTCATCACCGGGCAGCCAGGCACCGGAAAGAGCGCCGCCTTGCGGCTGCTCGCCCACCGCCTCGGCCGCGTGCCGGACCTCGCCGTCGGCGTCCTCACCCGATCCTCTTCCCGCCTCGGCGACTTCTACCGCGAACTCGGCGACATCTTCGGGGTGCGCCTCGCTCCCCACAATCGCTGGAATGGCTTCAGCGCCCTGCGGGGACGCTGGCTCGAGCATCTCCGCAACTCCCGGCTGCGCCCGGTGCTGCTCGCCGACGAGGCCCAGGAGATGCAGCCCCCGGTGCTCAACGAGCTACGCCTGCTCGCTTCCACCGACTTCGACTCCCGCGCCATCCTGGGTACCGTACTGTGCGGCGACCAGCGCCTCGGCGACATGTTCCGCTCCGAGGAGTTGATGCCGCTCGGATCCCGCATCCGCTACCGCCTCACCCTCGAGCCCGCAGACCCGCAGACCCTGCTGCGCTTCCTCGATCACCTGCTCGACGCCGCCGGCAACCCCCAGCTCATGACGCAGGGCCTCAAGGAGACCCTCGCCCGCCATGCCGCAGGCAACTACCGCATCCTCACCCACCACGCCGACGCCCTGCTCACCGCCGCCACAGACGCCCGGCGCGAACAGCTCGACGAGACGCTCTACTTCGAGGTCTTCCCCCACGCCGCCAAGCGCGGAGGGCCCCGGACATGAACGGCTTCCCCACCCGCACCCCCGGCGAGCTCGAGGCCCGCACCGAAGAGAAAGCCTGGCTCGTCGAAGCGCTCTGGAGCACGCAGGGCGTCGGCATCGTCGGCGGCGAGCCCAAATGCGGCAAAACCTTCCTCGCTCTCCACATCGCCGTCGCCGTCGCTGCCGGCGTGCCCTGCCTCAAACGCTTCCCGACCCGGGCCGGACCGGTGCTGCTGTTTGCCGCCGAGGACGCCCCCCACATCCTCCGCCAGCGGCTCGACGGGATCGCAGCCGCCAGCGGCACCGCGCTCCCCGACCTCGACCTCCACGTCATCGATACCCCCTCCCTCCGACTCGACGATCCCGCTCACCAGCAGCGCCTCGCCGATACCGTCGAGCGCGTCCGCCCCAGCCTGCTCGTCCTCGACCCCCTCGTCCGCCTCCACAGCGCCGACGAGAACGCCGTCCGCGAGATCGCGCCCATCCTCGACCGCCTGCGCCACCTGCAGCGCCGCTTCCAGAGCGCAGTACTCGTCGTCCACCACGCGCGAAAGAGTGGCGGAGCTCGACCCGGACAGGCTCTCCGGGGCAGCTCCGAGCTCTTCGCGTGGGCGGATAACGTGCTCGTCCTGCGCCGTCGCCAGCAACGCATCCTTCTCTCCTCCGACCACCGCGCCGCAGCCAACCTCCACGATCTCGGCCTCGAACTCGCAACCTCCCCCGAGGGGCCTGCCCTGCAGCTCGTCGGGCCGGAACCCACACCGACGGCACCGCCCCACACCAGGCCCCGAGAGCGCATCCGCGCCATCCTCGCCGAGGCCGGCAAACCCCTCTCCCGACGCCAGATCCGCGAGGCCGCCAGAATGCGCGCCGAGACCGTCGGCGCCGCCCTCCACGAACTCGTCCAGACCGGTGACGCCATCCAGACGCCCAACGGATACCAGGACCGCGCCGCGCTCGAACCGTTTCCAGCCCCAGGCCCCGGGGGGTGAAGGGAAACGGGAAACGGGAAACACCCCGGGACCGACCGCCACGCGCAACCCTTCCCCTCCTCCAAACAGCCCCCGAAGGAACCCCCGATGCCGCGCCGATGGACCCCCGAAGAACTCGACGCCGTCCGCACCCAGCCCCTCGAACCCATCGCGCGGCAACTCGGATACCGGCAGGATCCCCGCGACCGTGCCCGCTGGAAGCGCTCCGGGTCCGTCCTCTCCATCAACGCTGCAACCTTCTACGACCACCAGCAAGGCACCGGCGGCGCAGGCGCCTTCGACCTCCTCATGCATGCCCGAAAATGTTCCTTCGCCGAGGCCGCATCCATCCTCGTCCCACAGCCCCACTTGCCAGAACCCTGCAATCAACGCTGGTCAACCCTCCGCGAATACCTCGTCGAAGCCCGCGGCATCCCGCCCCGCATCCTCGATGCATGCAAACGACACGGAATCCTCTACGCCGACCGACGCCAAAACGCCGTCTTCCTCTGCACCAACGCTCGCCGACAAACCACCGGTGCCGAAATCCTCGGTACACGCAACCGCGAAAGGCCCTTCAAGGCAATGGCAAGAGGATCCCGCAAGGCAAGCGGGGCCTTCTGGATCCCCGCTTCAAACCAGAAACCGGATACCGTCTTCCTCGCAGAAAGTGGCCTCGACGCCCTCTCCGCCTTCGCCCTCCAGGAAACCCCCAAGGGCGCAACCGTCTTCGTATCCGCCGTCGGCGCAATGCCCTCCATCCCACCATGGATCAAAGCATGGAAACCAAGCCGTATCCTCTGCGCATACGACGCAGACAAAACCGGAGATCAAAACGCCAAGGCCCTCGAAAGACACGATCGAAGGGTCGAACGCTTCCGACCCAAAGGGGCAAAGGACTGGAACGAAATCATCCAGCGCAAGCCTCCAGCACAATAATCTTCAACAAATCCATCAAACTATACGATCAATACTCCATCCCTTACCGTGAGCGTGCTCAAGCGGCCAGAGGCGGCGGACCGTGGTCCTGGGTCGGAGCGTGAGAAGCGCGTGCGCGAGCTCGAGGGCGCAGAGGAGATCGGGCGGGACAGGGATCTCGCGCCAGTGCGCGGCGCTTGAGAGTCCGGATGCGGATGGTGGCGGTGTCGAGATCCACGTCAGCGCCGCAGAGCGCGAGGATCTCGGAGACGCGGGCGCCGGTGTGGGGGAGGGTGAGCGCGAACGTCTGGTCGCGCGGCTCCGGAGCGTGCCCGGCAGCCTCGAGGAAGCGGGCGCGGGCGTCGACGAGACGGATGGTTTCGGCGTGAGATATTTTTGTTAGGAGTAGTGTGTCGCGAGGGCGGAGCACAGGGGATTGCCGGGGTGTCCTGTGGGTAGGGATCGCGGGCTTTCAGGGGTCCGTGACGGGCCGTGGGTTGAGACAGAATGTAGATTCTGTCTCAGGAAGGAAGCGGCGCGGGTTCTGGAAGTGGAGAGAAGGTATTCATCGAAACGTCCTATGCACGTGCGCGGAGAGGTGAATGCGCTGTACTTTCCCATAGGACCCAGAACCAACCTGGAGGAAGATCCGGAGGCGGTGTTGGCTGTCGGCGATTGAAGAGTACCGCCTTGCTCCAGAAACTGATGTCGGGACATTCGGCTACAGCCTTGAAAATTGATTTCCGCTCATCGGGCCGAAGAATTGAGGCGGGAGCGATCAGGATGTCATCGTCCAGAAGCAGCCACCATTGAGGGCAGGATTTGTAGCGAGTCCGGTTGCGAACCTTATTGGTCTTTTCGGCAATGACGGACGGCAAGACAGCAACGAGTTCAGAAAGTGGGGCAGAGCCATGCGACGAAGCGACAAGACCCTGCTCATGCTCCGGAAGATGGCCAAGAGCTGCTTCAGGCGGCACTGGTATCAAAACGAGTTCCAAACCGTCGCCTTTCTGTTGCAAACATGGAAGGAGAGGAAATCTGCCGCCCAGCCCTGGCGTATTCAAGAGACGGCGAGCTTCGGTCTTCCAGGTAGTGCATGATGGGCTGGGACATGGCTGCGAGGGATCGTATTCGCAGATGACATGCCATTTCGGCCCAGCAGGGGATGCGTCATAAACTTCTGCAATCAGCTTGCGAAGCCGGGATGCGAATCCCATTTCTTTCGTGAGGCTCCAGCCCGCGGAAGGCACCAACAGCCTAACCTCGATGGCGACGATTTCGTTGTCATAGATAGTGTCTGCCGAAAAACCCCCTTTTTGGAGTTTGAGCCGGCTTCTGCCGTCAAGTTTGACCCCGACCTGACAGGTGGATTCAGGGTCAAGTGGACCTGGTCAGCGACATTTGGGGGTAAACGGCGGGCGGGCGGGGATTTTGGCGCCCATATTGGTGATTTCTGGAAGTATCGGGCATGGAGAGCCGCCGGCAGCCCGGTCCGGGCTGCGCTGGCGCGGTTTCCCGGCGACGTCAGGCAGCTTTTCGTTGCAGGAACTTGAGTCGTGCGCGTTCCCGTGCGCGGATCAAGAAACCGACACGGAGCACATTTGCAGCGAGGATGGACAAGGCGACCGTGCGGGCGAAGCCAGCCTTGCCATGGGTGCGCACCCGGTCCAGGCCGCGCTGCTCGAGATTGTTGATTGCCGACTCGACGGCGGGATGCTGCTGGCGCGCCAGTGCGAAGTCCGGCTGCGCCTCGTGTTCGCGGCGGCTGGCGGGCAGGCGGCCCTTGGCGGGCATGGCGTTGAGTTCCAGCGTGTCGCCGAGGGCGGCCTGGTTTTGCGGGCTGTGAAAGCCGCGGTCGAAACTGCAGGCGACGAGTTCCGGGAAGCGCTCCCGCGTGGCCACGATGACGGGAACCGCGGCATCGGTGTCGCTCCCCTCCCACAGGATCCGGTGCTCGAGGAGGTGGTCCTCGACGATCGCGACGGGAACGCCCAGTTCCACGGGGACGCCCGCCTTCCCCTTGCTGTTCCACCGCGTATGTTCCTCGAAGACCGAAAAGACCTTCTCCTTCTGGGGGATCTCCTCCCTCTGCAGGATCCTCCGGTCCGTCTGGTCGATCTGGCGCTTCGTATGCGCGATGTACCGGTCGAGTTCCTTGAGCTCCTCCGGCCGGGCGCCCCGCTCCAGCAGGCTGGCCCGCGTGGCCTCCGCCTTCGCCAGAAGTTCCTCGCACTTGGCCAGGAACGCGTCGACGTCCTCCCGCCAGGCCTCCGAGCGCCGGGTGCTCGCCACCCGCTGATACAGCCGCCGGAGTGTCACCGTAAGATGCTTGACTTGGCGCCAGCCCGTCAGGTTCCATTCGTCCGCCAGCTCGGCCGCGATCCGTATCATCACCCGGGCTGCGTCCCAGAGCAGGTTGCGGTCGGTGGGATAGTGGACATCCGTCTCGACGACAAAGGTGTCGCACCGGCCCGCCAACTGCTCGCCAGCGTCGTGGCCGCAAAGGTCGTGACCGTGCCGCACCACCAGTTCGTTGATGTCTCGCAGCGTGTCCTCGTCCAGCAGCGAGACATTCCGCATCACCTGGTCATAGGAATACGTCACCGGGTCCAAATCGCTGTCCCCGAGCAGCTGGCGAAGCACCACGTGCGTGTTGGCGTGTTCATGAAGCCGGTCGAAGTCGCAGCCAAGGCCTTGCTTCAGCACCGCGAGTACGAGAACCGTCCACAGTTCCATCCCCGGACGGCCGACCGTCAGATCGCGGTCTTCCCCGAACCGGTCCAGCAGAAGCTCGAAAACCGCCTCCCGCACCGCCTCATTCAAATACAGGCCCTGCAGGCCAAGCAGGATCGCCGGGATGTCGTCCCGCGACTTCACGTCAATCTGGATCCCCCCAATCTCCGCCCGGCCGAGCATCGGCTCAAAACGCCCCAGCTTCCGCATCGCAAACTCCCACGCAAAGATCCCGGAATCCGCAGCGCGCCACTCCGGACCACTGCCCGGAAGCACACCGCGTCCCGCTTCCCGGGATACGATCTAACTATTTGTACAGTATAATGATAAATGCTGCCTGCGCAACCCCGGAAATGCCCCGTTCAACCCCGGAACAACCGGATTCCGGACCGTCCCGCCAGGTCCCTGATCGCTCGCAGCGTGTCCTCGTCCAGTAACGAAATATCCCGCAGCACCGTGTCGTAGGAATACTCCACCGGGTCATACTCGCCGTGCCCGAGCAGTTGGCGCAGCACCAGGTGCGTGTCGGCGTGTTCCCGAAGCCGGTCGAAGTCGCAGCCAAGTCTCCGCTTCAGCATCCCAAGCACGAAAATCGTCCACAGGGACACCCCCGGACCGACAGCATCCCGATTGCCATCCCCCCCGATCCGCTCCTCCAGGAGCCGGAATACCGCTTCCCGCAGTTCGACATTCAAGTATACGTCCCGCAGGCCGCCCAGAAGCTTGGGAATGTCGTCTCGAGACCTCGCGTCAATCCACACATCCCCGACCCTCATCCCCTCCTGTCCCGGATCAAAGCGGCGCAGCTTCTTCATACCGAACTCCTTTGCGAAGATTCCGGAATTTTGAACGCGCCGCGGGCACAAGGACTTCGCTGCAAGAGCAACATCGAAAGCGCCCGGCCTCCGATACCGGCACTTTAACTCATTGCCAAAACAAGCGAATTGATGACAAAAGGTCAGTCCAGACTATACCAGGCTCAAACTCCGCCCAACGGACGATCTCGTGGCAACAGCGCAAACTTCGCCATCGGATCTAGAACCTAACTCATTGATCAGTATAACTCTTATCGGTTTTTGGGCAAGCACTAGATAGCGACAAAATCAGGTGGGCCAGGGCCATCCCCGACGTGCTCGAGATGTGAGAGGCCGATCCGGCTGCCGACCGCTTTGAACCAGCGGATGGCGGCGGACTCGCTCTTGGGAAGGTCTTTGGGATCGGGAATCGGCACGACGGCGTCTCCAACGATTGTTCGAGGCATTGGATCATAGGGGGCTGTAATGGAACGAGCGATCAAGGATTTGTGCCAATTCGGCGACGATGAGCTGTTCGACGAGATCGCGGAAGGGATCGGGCACGTCATGGACTCCGTAAACAGACTGGAATCCGCCGTCAGGGTATTGCACGAGAACGGCTATTATCATCCTGCACGCGCACTTGAAAAACTAGCCGCGGAGGAGGCGGCCAAGATATTGGTCCTGCTGGATGTTGTGCGGTGTCCCAGAAACAGGGTAGAGGAAAAGTCGCGAACGCTAGGGTATTTCCATGACCACTTGGCCAAGGGAATCTACGCGAGAGCTTGCGATTGGGCTCCGGTCGTGGGCGACTTGGCGGAAATGAAACGCAAGGTTGAGGAGGAGCGAAAAGAATATCATTTGGACGGACCCAATGACGTGGACTGGATTTTTGGAAACGACATTCTTAGGGAACGAGAAAACGACCTGTACGTGGGTTACATGCGTGATGTAACGGAGGAGGGCGGACAAGGAGTGCGTTGTTGGATGCCGCCAAGCAATATTGGATTCGGTTCCTCGTACACGCCTCAGGTTGTTCGCGTGGCCCGCGCACTATGGGAGACGAAGGCGACGACGCCGGGTGGCTTGTCCGTGATCGCTGGAATATGGCGTTCTGCGAATGTTCGTGAGGAAATGCAGTTTGGGGAGCTGAGAGCTGTCAATCGTCGGACGCTTGAGGCGATGAACGAGCGAGGAGTGTTCGCTTCGATATCGGCGGATTCCTATGCGGAAATTTTCCATCGGTGGATTTTTCCGCTGTGGCCGTTGGATTTGCGCATAGTTCGGGTCGACAAGAAGTCTTTACGAGACGTCCGAGAGCAATCATGGTTCGATACTTATTGAGACTGGACGGGAATATCGCTACGCGAAATGTTAGCTACGAACTGCGGCTGCCGGGTTATTATTGGCGGTCGCGACTGCAAGAACCTCAGAATCGGCGGGCGGATTTCAGCAGCGATGGACACATCCACCCCGGAGCAGCGTCGTCGCGGGGCCGAGTAGGGGGAGTCGTTACCGAGCTCCCCCCCTCGCAGAGCCGGACGTGCGCACACTAGCGCATCCGGTTCCTCTCCTGGCAGGTTCGCACTAGGCACAGGGCCAAGTGCCGCAGGCGGAAGTCCGAAGGATTTCACACCCGCACGGCTATCCGCGGCTGTTGCGTTGACTCGGTTATGGAACCCAGAGTTTCCCCAAGTGTCTCGTCCGCGGTTCTGTCCAGGAGACACCCCCCTTCCCTCCAGCGGGTCCCGGTGGCCCCGGTTCCCCGCCCTCCTCGGTACTATGAGGGTGCTACGACTTCCCGCACCGCACGCCCTTCGGCTTATTGATTCGCCAGCCGGGTCCGTGGGCGCCTGCATCGGTTTCGTGTCCGCCAAAGCGATCCCGGCGGTAAGCAAGCCTCGCGCCGGGCCAGGAGTCTTGGTCATCCGGATCTCCATTTCCGGAACCTACCTCCACGGGCAAATGCGGGATCTCCCAGGTTGCCTGGCAACCCATCCCATGACTTCGCGCCGTTCCCGCGACCCCGGACGATCCGTGGCACCTCGCCATGACGGTGCTTCCGGTGCTGCCCCCGGTTTTCCAATAGCGAGGGCGTCATCATTGAAACTTTCGGGGTTCAATAGCGGCGCTTTGTCATCTCCTGTCTACGCTTCACGACCCGCGTTGCCGTTGGCCATGCAAGACTCGGTTCCGGCTGGCGGGCTGCGCCTTTGCCGGGCAGGTGTCGAACCTGCTGGGTTGCGATGAAAGGTTTCAGTTCATCTCATCCTCCTTTCCAGACCTTCGCCTGGCGCTATGGAAATTTTCTATGGAGTAAATGCCAGGATCTGGGCAATTCCAGTATCTTCTTCTCACATAACCATTTTTGTGGGGATCACTCTCCTCCATCCCAACCGGAAATCGACTGGAATCCGCACAATTCGAACAACACCGACGCTACGTGGTGCAAATCAAAGCTCGCGGACCGAGACCCACATTCCTAACCCCTTGCTACCACTGGATCTGCATTACTCCATGCGGAATGTGCACCCGTCGTCGCACAATGCAGGCGGTCCGGAGCAAGAACACGGGACCCGAGTTAGCCGTGCGGCAACTGTTGCACGGTATGGGCTACCGGTACCTGTAGCGGCTTGCAATCATCAAGCGTTCTGCTCGCAAACATCCGCGATTTTTGCTCAGATTATCTGCGAATGACGGGGCTGGAATGCTCACGCTCTTTGCGAACGTGCTCACATTAGTTGCGACGTGCTTGCAATCATCGGTGTTTGCTCACATTAGCTGCGAATGATGTTCCTCGGGTAGGAATGCCGGTGTTGCGCAAGGCGGCGCCGAGTTCTGCGGTTCGTTCTGGGTTCAGTCTCTCGTTCAGGAAGTGCCGGACCTCCGTCGGATGCGCATCGAACCGTTCGGCCAGAGCCTTGGGCGTATAGCCGATCCGCGCGAGCCTGGCGTGGAGACTGTCGAAGCCGGCCGAGAGGGTGTTCTCCACGATCTCGCGGGAGACCTTCTCGGCTCCGAGGTTGAATGCGTCGGTGAACACGCGGTTAAGGTGCTCCGCGATCTGAAATGGCGTGGACAACCGCTCGACGAGAAAGTCCTGAGCTTGGGGCGTGATGACGCTGTCCGGGGCGACGCCGTCCTCGAGACATGTCTCGAGCGAACGGCCCAGCCGGTCGAGCCGCCAGATCACCAGTGTATCGCTGGCGCGAAGATGCGCGAGCGCGTCTCGCAGGCCAGGACGGTCGGCGGAACTGCTTTTGGTATCTTCGAAAATTTGCTCGCACCCAGCCGCTTGAAGCGCATCACGCTGGAGATCGAGCGTTTGGTCGTCCGTGGGGCAATGTCTGGAAAAGGCTGGAAAACGGCGTCAACCATACCATAATTTCCAGACAGAGTTCGCAGACGGGCAAAGTCATGACTTTGCGCGGATACGGGCGCGTTCGTGCACCTGTCCGGAAAACGAACGTTTGTCAGACTGTCTGCGGGTTCCCAATGCGCCGGCAGCGGACAAGGTCATTCGCAGTTAATGTGAGCAAGAGCCGATGATTGCAAGCACGTCGCAGATAATCCGAGCACGTTCGCAAAGAGCGTGAGTATTACGGCCCCGTCATTCGCAATTAATCCGAGCAGGAATCGCAGATGTTTGCGAGCAGAACGCTCGATGATTGCAAGCCGCTACACATACTGGTGCCTGGGTCTCCTTCCGAAGCTCTGGCCATCCGCGACCCAATGCGGAGGATCCTCTTTCCTAGGCCTACATCCGGTCTAGAAAGTCCCGTGCCTCTAGGCGGCCGTGGTGGTCTGCAGTCCGCGTGGCCGATTGGGGCCGCCATCGTGCAACGGCATGCCGGTGGCGATGGCGTAGGCGTGGCGAAGACCTTTCCGACAGGCTTGGGGGCCCTTGATGCCAGCACTGGCTATGATCTTGGCAGCCTTCCGGTGGGCGGTCGCCCGCGACCAAGGTCAGAGCGGCTTTGCATCTACCCTCGCTGGCGCCAGCTTAGGGTCCGTCCACGAACTATCGAATCGGAAATTGTCGAATACTTGATGGAGCGTCTCCTCTCTTCCTGGCCGGCCGGCAACTGGTGATCTCGGTGGATGCCAGAAAGAAGGGACTGGTGGGAGAGTTCTCGAACGGCGGCCGTTAGTGGCGGCCCAAGGGCCGACCCGAGGAGGTCAATGTCCATGACTTCCCCGACAGGAAGCTCGGCAAGGCGGTGCCTTACGGGGTCTATGACGTCGCTCACAATATCGGTTGGGTGAATGTTGGCATCAGCCAGGACACGGCCGATTTCGCCGTGGAGAGTATCCGGCGTTGGTGGCTGCGTTGGGGACAGGAACTCTATCCCGGGGCCTCACGCCTGTTGATCACGGTCGACGGTGGTGGCTCCAACGGGGCTCGGGTAAGGCTCTGGAGGGTTGAACTGCAGGAACTCGCCCGCGAACCGGGGCTCGAGACCACGGTTTGCCATCTGCCGGCCGGAACCAGCAAATGGAACCGAATCGAACACCGCCTGTTCTCTTTCATCCGCCAGAACTGGTGCGGCAAGCCGCTGCGAACCCTCGCCACCATCGTCAGCTTTATCGGCGCCACCACGACCAGCACCGGCCTCAAAGTCTATTGCGACGTGGACGAGAACGACTATCCCAAGGGCGTGGCGATCGAGGATGTTCAAATGGAGGCCCTCGACATCCGGCGCGCGGAGCTCCATGGCGAGTGGAATTAACCCTTCCTGCCGACTCCTCAAATCGACGCGGTTTTTTCTTGACGAACCCTTAGTATGGTGACTCTCGTAGATTGAATATCTTTGCTGTATCAGTAAGTTCAGACATCCGGACACGTAACGTTCGAGACAGCTTGCCAGGGCGCAACGTAACGGGTTGAATTTCCCAGTATTTGTGGGAGAGAAGTGCACCTGCTGTGAAGTACTTTCCTTTCCGAAGCTGCTGGAATTCAATGACTGGCAAAACGCGGCGGCGACTTGCCCTGCTATTTCGAATGACCTGCTAGAACGCGAACTCTTCTATTGCACACGCCGTTGTGGACGTGCCAGCACGTCAAGTAAATTGCCGGAAGTCCGGATGTCTGAAGTTACACCCGTACATCTTCGACTACCAGCCAGACAGACATATGAGAGTGAACAGTGTGGAAGAAAACGGACTCATAGGGGCCCTAGGGCAGTGGCTATACTGGCACGGCCCAAGTGAAGATACCGTCTCACAATTCTTTGTCACTGTCCTTGCAACGGGGATTGTTGTAACCACAGTAACTATTTTGGAACCATATGTAAGGATATGGAACAGAAGAAGAAATCGGAAAGTCAGGAAGGAGTTACGAAGACAGAAAGACATAGTGCGTAGGATAAAAGGGATTCCGTGGCGAGCGAAGAGCGAAGAGGAGCGGCTTGAACGAAACCAATTCCTTCGAGAACTGACGCCCAAGTTAGCAAAGCGGGCCCTTGTGGCAATAGTGATTGCCGTAGTAGCCACATTTTTCTTGCGTTACGTCGCACAATACTCCACGGATAGTGTTGAATACTCTAAAGGCATGGTCCGATTGTACATCGAACAGTTTGATACGTTGGCGAAATCGCTAAGACGGCAAACAACCGGAAGTCGTGCCGTGGCTTCGGCATGCGACTACATCACAGGGCCCGAAGGAAGAAGGGAAGCAGAAATTCGTTGTCGTAGCATGCTGGCCTACGACAGAACTGAAACGAACTCGGCACAAATGTCACAAAAGTATCAACAGTGTATGCTTTCTAGCGGATGGCTTACCGAGAAATGCAATTGCCGAGAAACTGATGACAAATGTATAACTATCTCGACAAACGATGATAATTGCCCAGTGATGCGATGGAAGACAAACAGCATTTACATTGGAAGCGAATGTAGCGGTCATATCCCGGCAGGTATTAGAAGAATATACGCGGAGACTGAATGTAGCGTGAAAGCGCAATTGTACGGAGAAGAGAAGTGGTATGAGGGCTTCTCAGAATTCGATCGTCTATTGGGCACAATATTGGCTTATAGGACCTGCATGGCCGAGAATGGATGGATTACAGCCGACTGCGAGTCCGATATTGAGGACGGTTGACATTGTCAAACGATTGTCTTTCAGGAGTCTCAGTGCATGAGGAAGACACGGGAGTGGTTGGAGGGATCAAGCGAACGGCGTCCTTGTCTGGAGGCCGCCAGCTGGCTACACAAGAATCGGCAAGAACCAACAAATAGGCAATGGTAGAGACGATTATTCGGGTAGGTGTTCAACTCACTCGGCAGACTGTTCAGGTACAGATATCGCCTGAAAGTCGCAGCCCTCCGGGAACTTCCACTGTCAGGCGATACCCGTACGCGAACAGGTTCGCTCGTGCGGCACGCAGCTGGGCGCAAGAACCGTCGCGAACGAAATCGCGACGGAAATCGTGGCTGACATCGACGTACACCACGTTGGCGTTGGAATCCTAGTCCTCGCATGGGCGGAGGCTGCGGGCGTCGAGCGTGTATTGCTGAACGAGGTAGTTGGCAAAAGTGCCCCCTAGAAGCAATGAGCCGACATGTTCACAATTTAGAAGCAGTGTTGCAGGAATAGCTTGTTGTGACGCGGACTTAGTTTTGGGTGTCCGGAAAACGGCTGTTTTTTCTGGCGGTCGCGGATCCGGCGAAATGACGGGGCGAAAGGCATCAGAAAAACCGTTGCGGAAAACAGCGCAAGATTGCAGGGTCTCCCCGGTCTAATCTGGCGGCCGGGGGAGGCAGGCATGCTGATCGGCTACGCGCGGGTATCGAAGGCGGACGGAAGCCAGCTCCTGGACATGCAGCTGGACGCGCTGATTAGCGCCGGCGTTGCCGCGGACCGGATCTACGAGGACCGCGGCGCGGGTGTCCAGCAGAAAGGACCACCGACCAAGCCTCGAGGCCTGCCTGAAGGCGCTGCAGTCCGGCAACACCTTGACCATCTGGAAGCTGGACCGACTCAGGCGGGATCTCCGGCACCTGGTAGCGATGGTGGATGATTTGCGCAGCCGCGAAGTGGGGCTGAAGGTGCTAGCAGGCGCTGGTGCGGAGATCGACACGCCGCCGCCGAACGGACGGCTGGTGTTCGGGATCTTCGCAGCCCTGGCGGAAATCGAGCGCGAACTGATCGCCGAGCGGACAAGGGCTGACCTTGCGGCCGCCAGGGCTTGGGGCCGCAAGGGAGGACGTCCGAGAAAGATGAACCGGAAGACGCTGCGCCTGGCGATGACGGCGATGGCGGACCAAGAGGTGCGGGCCGCGGATCTCGCGCGGCGGCTGGGGATTACGACAACGACGCACTACACCTATGTGAATGGTGACGGAACAATGAAGGAGCCCGGGCATCGGCTTCTCGTCGGGCCGGCGGGATGCGACCCTCCGGATGCTGTTCGACTGGCTGGTCATTGGCCAAGGTCCTGCCCGTCAACCCGGCGAGATCGGTGCGGGGGTGAAGCACGTCATGAAGAAGGGTAAGACGCCGGTGCTCTCCGCGGAGGAGGTGAGGGGCTCCTGGACGGTATCGACCTCTCGGCGTTCGTCGGCCTGCGCGACCGGGCGCTGATCGGCGTCCTGGTGTTCAGTTTCGCGCGGGTGAGCGCGGCGGTATCGATGCGGGCTGCGGACTACTACACGCAGGGGAAGCGCTCCTTTTTCCGACTCCACGAGAGGGGCGGACGTTACAACGTGGTTCCCGCGCACCATTCGGCGCAGGAATACGTGGACGCGTATCTCGAAGCGGCGGAGCTGGGGGAGGATCGGAAGGGGTCGCTTTTCCGGAGCTGCGCGGTCGGCCGACAGGACTTGCTGGAAGATCGGGCGATGATGCGGGCGACGGCGCTCCGGATGATCAAGCGCCGGGCGCGGCAGGCAGGGCTGCCCCCGGAGATCTGCGCCCACAGCTTCCGGGGGACCGGGATCACGGAGCATCTCCGGAACGGAGGCGACCTCGAAGTCGCCGTGCGGATCGCTGGCCATGAGTCGACGCGCACGACTCAGCTCTATAACCGGGTCCAGGAAGAGATTTCGCTCGACGAGATCGAGCGGATTCACATTTGAACGAGCTGCATACGGAATGGTCGGATGCCCGCCAACCGGTAGCGTTGTCCCTATGGAAAACTCGGGAGGATCACGAACAAGGACGATTCAAGTTCGCCTATGCGATGTGTACCGAGCGAGGGTCAATGAAAAGATCGCCAGCAGGATGCGGACGTTCGACGCGCTGCAGGTACCCCTTCTTTTGGAGCGAAACCAGACGGTTTCCGGCTGCCGTTTTCTCGATACCGATCCGACCGGCAAAGCTCAGGGCAGTGACGGTTCCGCCGGCTTCGGAGACTAGACGCAAAGTTTCATGGTCGTTTGCTGAGAGTATTCCGACCGGTTCTGCGTGTTTAAGATCGGCAGAAGTGGAGCATACGAACATCGAGACGTTCTTCGATGCGGCAATGTCGCTAATGACGCTGCGGGTGTCCTTATCCTCGCTGCATATGAACAAGGTGAAGTCACCGTATCTGCCGGCTTTCACATCTTCCCCAACGGTTACGACTATATCGCACAGCACCCCGGGTGTTGGGCGAACGGCGCCGATGTGGAGGACACCAAGCATCGGACCGTGCTGACGGTCCGGGGGCATGAACCGGTTTATGAGCTGGTGAGCGAAGGGATCGTCCCAAACGACAGATCCGGTACCGGCAGGGACGAACTTAACGTCAAAGTGGATTTCGTCAGACATGGGCGTTCTCCCCTTTTGGCAAAATGGCCCGGGATTGAAATCCGGGGCGGTTGCTAGGGATGTGGGGCTCCGTGGGCGGTCAAGCGGATACAGTGTAGCGCTCACTAAAGCGTAGCCCCATAGGTGGTGAACCGCATACCATGAACCAAGGCCGAGGGTTGTTCCCAGACGACGAATGACGGCTATTTGTTTCTGGCGACAATGCCTGGCGCATTAGGCATCTTGGCCAATGGTTCTGGCGACAGAGAGCGAGTTGCCGGACAGCATTTTCCTGACTCGGCCCCGGCCGGCGCTGTGCTTGGAGCGCAACCGCTGGGCATGGATGAGCGAGACGTTCCGAATCCGCATGTAGATTCCTGAGTCATTGCAGGATTGCCGCGCAGCAGATTACCCGGGACGGGGAGAGCCATCGCGTCGAGGGAACTCCGGAGGCTGGCCTCGATCGGCTTGACATAGACACCGCTATATGCATGATATCCATTGTGCATCGTGTATGCTGTGGAAATCATGGCAAAAAGGAGACAGAAATGGGCGACAAGCAGATTGAGTTCACCATTGTTGTCAACGGACAGCCAGTGGCAGTCAAGGTGAACCGATACGACGAGATCGGCGAGGCCGTAAGTCAGGCGCTCAAGGAGTCCGGCAATTCTGGCCAACCCATCGGGAATTGGGAACTGCGAAACGATTCTGGCCAGATCATCGACATCGAGAAGAAGATCGCCGACTCGGACATCAAGGAAGGCGTGACGTTGTTCTTGAACCTGAAAGCCGGAGTCGGGGGTACACGTGTCTGAGAAGCAGTTTGCGGATCCTGCTGTCTCCCGAAAAAAGTTCAACCGGGAGATAGCGGAGTTCCGCTCGCGCGCGGACGAGTACCGGCATCGGGGCTGGTATCTCGTGCAGGCGAAATTTCCGGAAGCGCTGGTGATCCTTGCCACCGCAAAGACGCAACTCGTCACGATCATGTGCGGCGTCTTGTTCAACTACTCGAACTACGATGCAGCGCCGCCGTCCGTTCGGCTGGTTCATCCATTGACGTGCGAGCCTTACAGGCTATCCGAGTTGCCGACACCACTATTTAGACGGCTGCCGGAGACAGATACGTCCGGGCCGAAACCGGGGGAGATGCGGGTGCAACCGTTTATGCAGGCCCACCGACCTGAGGACGTTCCGTTCCTGTGCCTCGCCGGTGTTCGGGAGTACCACGACCATCCTGCGCACAGTGGCGACCAATGGGAATCGCATCGCAATTCCGGCGCTGGACGTCTTATCCGCCTCGTCGAGGTCGTCTCGAAGTATGGCCTGGAGACAATTGCCGGCTTTGGTGTTCAGATCGTCCCGAAGGTTCAATTCGCCTTAGGGGAACCACCGGAATGAACACTTTCAGCGCAATCCGCAAGTTCGTTGTTCCGGCTGACCTATGCGACGAGTCGGACTGGCAGCTGCGTGAGGCGGGCCTTGATGGCAATGAGAGATTCGTGCTGTGGAGTGGAGTAATCCACGATGACCGTTTTCTTGTCAGAACAGTACATGCCCCAAGACAAACCGCCTACCGTCGCTCAACGGGACTATGCGTTCGCGTAGAAGGGGACGAATTGCACCGGCTAAATGTCTGGCTGTACGAGAACGGAGAACGGCTTGCGGTACAAGTGCACACACACTCTGGCGAAGCCTATCATTCGGAGACGGATGACAGTTACCCCATGGTAACGACGCTTGGGGGTCTGTCTCTCGTGGTGCCGGACTTCGCCCGGTACGGCGTTCGGGATCCTGACACTGCCTTGTATCGCCTGTCGAGAACCGGATGGAAAGCGTTGTCATCCGACAACGTCCGACGAATCCTGCAGATGGAAGACTGAGCGTGGCGATTCCGGATTACTTTCAACGCAATGCTGTTGCCATTTCCCAAGCGATATCAGGCTTGGACGAAAGGCGGTTGCAGTCGTTGTTGGGTGATGTGTGCGTCGGTATCACGATTGGGCGCGACGGCGGCGGCAATGAAGGCCGTGTAATCGTCGATCTTCTTGTCCGGCTGTTTGCAAGGCTGTACCCGTCAATGGCGATTCGTGAGGAGCAAGACAGCGGTTTGACGGATGAAGCCGGTGCGTTGGCACAGCGAGTTAACCCGCGTATAGCGTTGTCGGATCGGCCGACAGTCGAGGTGGCGATTGGTGCGCTCCGGGAGCCACATGGCGCCGCTCGAACTATCTTTGCGGGATCCGGCGGGTGGACCGCTCGGCTATCTACGCATCGACCGCAGGAATGTGGGGATAGCAACAATCCGTTTGGTGCAGGAATGGTTGCGTGTTTGGCTGCAGCGGATGTGTTCAGGTACCTGTTTCTGCGGGGAACGGAATTGGATCGGGATATCGAGTTCGCTGTTCCCGATATAGGCGCCTCAGGAAGTGATGCAACGGACATCGAAGGGAACGTGGGCCATCTTGTTCTAGCCGGTGCCGGGGCGATCGGGAATGCGGCCGCATGGGCGTTGGCGCGTACTAAGGTGGACGGGTCGATCGAGATTGTGGACCATGAATCGATAGATTTGGGCAATCTGCAGCGCTACGTTTTGGCTGAGCGTAAAGACGAGCGAAAGCCGAAGGCCGCATTCGTTGCCGGAAAGTTCGGCGGAACGCTCACTGCTCGTGCGCATGAATGTAGGCTTGCCGATTTTCTGGAAAGGAAGCGGCACAAAGTCGACAATCTTCTGTTGGCGCTCGACTCTGCAAAGGATCGCCGCGCTGCCCAGGCCTCGTTGCCGCGCCAGATAGCCAATGCATGGACCCAGCCCGGCGATCTGGGTGTGTCCCACCATGATTTCCTTGCCGGCGCCTGTGTCAATTGTCTGTACCTACCGGACGGTCAGTCTAGGAACGAAGATGAAATTATCGCGGAATCGTTCGGTGTTTCCGACCGGTTGATGGAAGTGCGTGTTCTCCTACAAACGAATGAAGGTGTTCCGAAGAATTTGCTGGAGGCGATTGCGGCGGCACGAGACATACCGCTGGAAAAGGTGGATCCATTCGAGGGCCGCCCGTTGCGGGATCTGTACACGGAAGGCTTTTGCGGGGGTGCTGTGATACCGCTGGGTCAGATTGGGACGCCAGCCAACGATGTCCATGTACCCTTGGCGCATCAGTCGGCGCTGGCGGGTGTGCTGTTGGCTGCGGCGGGTGTGAGAATGGCCCTTGGTGGTTGTGCAGGCAGCGCTGTAGCGCAGTACGACGTACTTAAACCGCAAGATCGGTTTCAAGTGTATCCGGTAGCAAAGGACCCTAGGGGAATCTGCATTTGTCAGGACAAGGACTATCTTGATGTTTACCGGAGGAAATACCGATGAACGAGTTTAGACCGAAGTGTGATCCTGGGCAGGATTGGTTGTTGTCAGCGTTGGGGTAGCTTGTCGTTATGGCTTGGTTGCTGTTCGTCGATGAAAGCGGTCATGACCAAGGTGCCTCGCCCTATGAGGTTCTGGCCGGGGTAGCAATTCAGGACCGAGTCGTGCGAGAGGTCATCGACCGCATGCACAAGGCGGAGGTCCGTCTATTCGGCCGGCGCTACAGTGACGGCCAGCGTGAGCTCAAAGGCAAGGTTCTGCTGAAGCGTAAGGTCTTTCGTCACCGGGACCGCGATATTGAGGTGGATGCGGCGGCTGTCTCGGCGCTTGCCCATGCGGCTCTTGACGATGGTTCACGGGCAGATGCCCGGATGCTGAAGGCGCTGGCGCTGGCGAAGCTCGACTATGTGGCTTCGGTCTTCAACACTTGCGCACAACTCGACTGCCGCGCCTTCGCCAGCATAGTCGAGAACGATGCTCATCCCACGGTCGGCGGCGGCCTGCGGAAGGACTATGAGTATCTCTTCGAGAGATTCTTCTACTTCCTGGAGGACAAGGCCGCCGAGGAACAGGGCATCGTGGTCTTCGACGAACTCGAGAAATCGCAGAGCCACCTGCTAATCGACCAGATGCATCGATATTTCTCGGAGACAACGGTCGGGCAACAGCGTGCAGGCCGCATAATCCCCGAGCCGTTTTTTGTACACAGCAACCTCACGACGGGAGTACAGATCGCGGATCTTGTCGCCTATGTGATCTCCTGGGGCTTCCGCACGAGCCGGATGACCAAGCCTGAGCGGCCGGAGCTATCGGAATTTGTACGCCAAATTGCAGGTTTGCGCTACCGGGCGACACGTGAGCGGTTCGGCAATCCGCAATTCGATATCTGGAGTTTTGCGCATATTACAGATCTGCGGACACAGGCAGAACGCCACAACGGTCTGTAATAGAAAAAGGCAATGAAGCACCGAAGCACCCCAAAGCCTCCACGACAGATTTTGGCGCTTGCGCAGAGTATGTCAAGTGGCAGTTATTACCAGGGAGAAACGAGGAGTGGCCATCGCTCAAGCGGTGCTGCACAGCTCGAGCGGCTGAAGCTGTTTCGGACTCAACGCTCAAGCTGGACAGGTTGTTCCGCACTCCCGGGCATGAGTTTAGAGCCGTGATCCTCCGGAATTCCCCAAAAACAGCCCTTTTGGAGGTTCCGGGAGGGCGCGTAGCTTGCATGGCGGACCAACTTTCCGTGTCATTGCCCACGCATGCGAGCTACGGGCTGTCTCGGGAGGCCTTCAGGCGCCAGATCCGGCCGAATTCGCCTCTCCTTCCCACATCTTGGCCAGAAAATCCCGCACCTCGAGGCCCACGGCGGCCATGATTCTGGCGATCCTCCGGTGGGCGGTCGCCCGCAACCAAGGCCAGAGGGGCTTGCCGTCGGCCTTCCCCGGCGTCGAGCGAAGCGCATGGACGAGCTCGAGGGCGCGGAGCAGCTCGGGAGGGACGGGGACCTCGCGCCAGTGCTCGGCGCGGCGCTTCAGGGTTCGGATCCGGATCGAGGTGGCCTCGATGTCGATGTCCATGGGCCGGACGGCCAGGGCCTCGGAGATTCGGGCGCCGGTGAGGGCGAGCGTGAGGGCGAAGGTCTGGTCGGCCGGCCGCGGCGCCAGGCGCGCGGCTTCGAGGAGGCGCTGGTGCTCATCTGCGGCGAGGCACTTGCGGCCGCGGACCATGCGAGATATTTCGCTGTGCACGGTGGGAAAAGGTAGTGTGCGAAGAGCTGCGAGGGCGCGATCGCGCTCCCGCCCGGAGTGCCGCGCCCTGCGTTCCATATCCTCGAGACGCAAGGCTGCGACTACGCGGCTTGGCGGCTGTTCCTGCTGTCGCTGCTGTGGAGGATGGATCGGTCAAAGCTTGCCGAGTTGGCGCCGGTAGACCTCGGCGAAGCACGAGCCGAAATACAGGAAATGATCACCGCCGGCGACGCGGGAGCACCAATGGACTATCCGTGCTGGATCTACATCCTGGCGTTGTCGGAACAACAGATGAGGGAATTCATGAGCACCCCCTCAGGTTCAAGTACAATGGATACCCGGTCATCGAACTCGCGTTCGGCGCCCTCGGATGGTTCTTCATCATTGGCCGCGACGTCGCGTGCGACACGATGCGCCGACTCGTGCTCGACCGCACAGAAAGAAAGCGTGAAATGGCTTGTGGAAGGGTTCGCGCGAATCGACGAGATGGGGAATTGGACTGAAGGACTAGAACGGCACAGTGTCGCGTGACGCTGCAATCCGAACCGAGAAGGAGGAAGCGTGGGCACTAAGGGCATCTTTGTCGGCGTCGACCAGCACCTGCATGTCGACATTCCGGAACTGAACGGCGCCCGACGGGACGCCACAGCGCTGTGGGCATTGTTCAGCGACACGATCAAGGAATTCAGTGCGAGGCTGCTGGTCAATGAGAATGCGACCCAGGCTGGAGTGTCCAAGGCCATCATCGGGGGCTTGGCGACGGCAGAGGACGAAGACGTAATCGTGATCAGCTTCGCTGGCCACGGTTCACGCGACGGGGGGCTGGTGCTGTTCGATAGCGATCCAGGCGATCTCTCCGGAACGACCTTGCCAATGGCAGCGGTGGCCGACGCGTTCAAGGCAACGAAGGCTCGCGCGGTTCTGTGTATCCTGGACTGCTGTTTCAGCGGGAAAGCTCCGGCACGAGTTCTGGAAACCGAGGCGACCCCCCGCAACCCTTTCGCGCTGTCCGGAATCTACGGAGAGGGACGAATTCTGCTCGCGGCGTGCGGTGCTGGTGAGTCGGCGTGGGAGCAACCAAGCACCGGCCACGGGCTGCTCACCTACGCCGCGATCGAGGCGCTGACGAAAGCCGACGGGGAATCGGTAAGCTTTCCCGAGATCGCCGGAGAAATCATTAGGCTCGCGCAGACCGAAGCACAGCGCATCCACGTGACCCAGACTCCCGAATTCTTGGGAAGCGTACGGGGAGGCCTGACATTTCCGGTGCTCAAGCGCGGCGACAATTTTGCCGCCGCTCTGCCTTCAGTCGAAATCCACGGGATGTCGGGGACGTTCGCCGAGTTCGCGGACCACGGTATCCCACCGGAAATTGTCGCTCAGTGGAACGCTCATTTCCCGGACGGACTCAACGAATTACAACTCACCGCTGTGAACGAGCACGGAGTGCTCAAAGGCAATTCGTTGCTTGTCGTGGCACCCACCAGCTCGGGCAAGACATTGATCGGAGAATTGGCCGCGACGCAAGCGGTCATGGCCGGAAAGAAGGCCGCGTTCCTCCTGCCGTACCGCGCGCTGGTCAACGAGAAATTCGAGGACTTCGACCAGCGATACGGCGCGACCGGTGTGCGTGTTGTGCGCTGCAGCGGCGACGCGACGGACGGGATCGGTCCGGTACTGCGCGGTCGCTACGACTTGGGGTTCTTCACATACGAGACATTCCTCAACATGGCGCTCGGTTCGCCGCGCCTGCTGAACCAATTGGGCTTGGTGGTGCTCGATGAGGGGCAATTCATCACCGATCCGCATCGTGGAATCACTGTGGAACTGATCTTGTCCCTGCTTTTGAGGGCGCGTGAGCAGGGGATTGAGCCGCAACTCGTCGTGTTGTCGGCCGTTATCGGAAACCTCAACAACTTCGATCGCTGGCTCAGAGTGTCGGTGCTGAGGTCGGACAAGCGGCCTGTGCCGTTAATCGAAGGTGTGCTGGATCGGCAAGGCAATTTCCAATCTGTCGACGTCGACGGTGCAACCAGAACAGAACCGTTGCTATCCGCACACCGTATCGTCCAGCGACGTCAAAAGCCGAGCTCTCAGGACGTGATCGTGCCGTTGGCGCAGCAGCTGGTCGCGAGCGGTGAGAAGGTACTGATGTTCCGCAACATCCGCGGCGCGAGCCAAGGGAGCGCCAAGTATCTGTCGAGAGAGCTGGGGCTCGGACCTGCAACCGCGGTCATCGACGAATTGCCGGACCAAGACCAGACAGGGGCATCGCAGGATCTGCGCAAATGCCTGTCCGGCGGAACAGCGTTTCACAACACGAACCTCTTGCGTGCGGAGCGCGAGGCGATCGAAAGAGGCTTTCGCGATTCGGAGGGCGGAATTCACGCTCTGGTCGCGACGACCACCCTGGCTGCGGGAATCAACACCCCGGCGTCCACGGTCATCCTCGCCGAGCACAGGTTTCCGGGTGAGAACGAACGCCCTTTCACTGTCGCTCAGTACAAGAACATGGCCGGACGCGCGGGACGTCTCGGTTTCAACGAAATCGGCAAGTCCATCATCCTCGCTGACACCGCACTCGAGCGGGCTCAGCTATTCCGAAAGTACGTGCTCGGAACGCCCGAATCAGTGGTCTCGTCGTTTCGGCAACGTGATCTACCGACCTGGACGTTGCGTCTGTTAAGCCAAGTGCGTCGCGTGCGATCGAGTGAGATCCCCGGTCTCTTGGTCAATACGTTCGGCGGGTACTCGGCCGCTCGCTCGAATCCCCAATGGGTCTCGCTGGTGGAGACCGAAATATCGAGGTTCGTCTCACGACTGCTGAACGCCGGACTGGCGGAGCAAGAAGGCGACCTGGTCTACCTGACGTTGCTCGGGCGAGCGTGCGGATCGTCGTCACTGTCGTTCGAGTCGAGCCTCAGGCTGATTGAGCTGATGAAGGGGGTGAACGCCAAAGAGACCCCTCCTGTTCATATGCTCGGCTTCATCCAGGTGCTTGATGAGATGGACGCCATCTATACCCCCGTGAAGAAGCAGGGGCAGTCCGAAAGCGTTCGTGCGACCGATGCAGGACAACGGTATGGATGGCCAATGATCGAGATTCTGAAGCGGCACTGTGGAGATGTGTTCGAGTTCTGGTCGCGGTGCAAACGGGCGTCGATGCTGTACGACTGGATAGAGGGCAATTCCGTCGCAGTTATGGAAAAACAGTACTCAACAACGCCTTTCGGAGGAGCAATCGGATACGGCAACATCATCGGAATCGCCGATGGGGCACGGTTTCACCTACGTTCTGCGCACCAAGTCCTCTCGACCTTGTTCCCGAATGAAGCGGGGTTCCTTGAGGGGATCGACGGACTACTGGTACGGCTTGAACTCGGACTGCCTGCGAACGCGATTCCCCTTACTCGACTCCCCATAGCATTGAGCAGGGGCCAATACCTGGCCCTCGTCGCGGCCGGCTGCACGACACCGGACGATGTGAAGGAACTCGCAACGGAGACGCTCACGCAGTGTGTCGGGGCAGTTTTCGCATCCCAGATTCGGTCGAATCGATCCGGGTAGAGAGCTACGGCAGCGCGCAGCGGATACCAGCGGATGGGCCATCGCCCGAGCACCGGCCGCGGCTTCTGAGCGTCCACCTGCATCGACGGGGTAGAGCCAACACTCGTGTTACCAGCCGCCAAATTCGTCATGCAAGGGCGCGACGATGATCTGAAGATCGTGCATGGAGCGCGCCAGCCGGTCGATGCGCGTGACCACCAGCGTCTCGCCCGGATGGATAAAATCGAGGATGACCCCGAGCTCGGGACGACCCGTGAGGGTGGCGCCGTCGCGGGTCTCGGTGCGGATCATGGTGCATCCTGCGGCCTCGAGTGCCGCGATCTGGGCATCGGGGTTCTGGTCCACGGTCGAGACCCTGGCATAGCCGATGCGGGCGGTTGAATTGTTCATTTTGGGTGTGCCCCCGACCTGAAGTGTACATTAACCCGGAAACCACCCGAAATGAACATCGAAACGCCGGCGGCGGGTGTTCATTCGTCGGGTCACGATGAGTATACCCATAATGACGCTCATGGGGCACGCACCCTTCCCGCACCAACAGACTCTGGCCTAACCCAACAAAGGTACCAATCCCGCACCAGGTTTTATGATCCTGGTTTTCGCGTTCCGGCCGCCGGCGGCACCGCGCTTCGGAGGATTACGCACAATTCGTTGCGGCGACCGGGACTGTCGGGCGCTGCCTCGTCTGGGCGAACGCGGGGAAATCCGCCGCACCGGGGCGACCGACGCCGGGCCGGCGCGCCCGGCGTCTAGACCCGGCTCACACCCATCCGGCCTTTGCTATTGTCGCGCGAACGCAGAAACGATACGATTGTGAGTTGCAAATATGACACTATTGGTATTGAACGGTAGGAAAATTGATGTCTGACGACTTTGCGGGGAAGACCATGGGCTCCGTCGCCGGCAACGGCACGGCGGCGGCTGAAATCCTGACCAGCAACCACCTCGACCGGCGACGGCACGCTGCCGGATCCGTCGCTGCCCGGCAGGTACGATGCCGATGGGAACATGATCGCAGATACAGACAGTGACTATGGCGGCGAAGGGTATGACGGCCAACTGACCATGAGGAGACAGCGCAAGACCGCAACTGAATGCCATAGTTGCCAACTGTATAGTCTCTGAGATGGGTATAAACTCCTGTAAAGAGCCCTCCCACTCCGCCACGGACTGGCCGTATTACTTTGTTATTCAAACACTTATTTGGCCCTATGGCGATTAGTTCCTGCGCCGGTTCCCAAAGACAGCCAGAGATGGGAAAGGGCCGTCGACAGTAGCCAGAACCCGAGTGGGTCCGTATCACTCCAGACGGTCGATGATTCTCCAAGCCAAAGGTTCCGACACGATTTTCGGTTTCAAAGCCATCCCGGTTTCTGGATCCGAAGAGTGAAAGTACACGTGCCACTCGTGTTGTTCGGCGAGATGCAAGAGACTTCGCACTTGGTCCTTGCGAATGCCGGCGACCCATTGTGATCCACCGGTATGGGCGGGGATCGTTGTCCATTTCTCGCCGCATCGGAAGTTCCGGGCTGTGACGACTCTTGGGCTGTATACCGCAAGCAAGGCTGCTGCTGCGATCGCGGATCATCGCATCTTGCCGTCCAGGTGCTACGCAGATACCGGCGGCATGTCGAGGCGGGGCGCTCCATGGTAGGCCGGTTGACCGATGCCGGGGGATTCGCACCGATGCGCTTGCTCGACCAATCCGACACGTTTTCCCCGCTCGAGACTCCGGTGAGTTGCGCCCAACGGAGGGATGAGAAAATTGCTTGAGATCGAATTCCAAGTGATGAAAGCCCTGGAACATCCTTATCGGCCTCACCAGGAACCGGAACGGAGCAGGATGAATGGCTTCGCGGTCGATAGTATCGATGTTGGCTAGGCAGGTGTGATGGAAGAACCGGATTCCGCTCGATGCGATCGGTCCTGCGCTCGCCCGCAGGCAGTGCTTGATCCAGTGCTCCTGGCGTCCGCATTGTCAGTCTCTTGAGGTCTTGTCGGTCTTCACCGTGTTCCGGCCCGCGTGGTCGTTGGATGGCGCTGTACCGTTCGTTGGCACTACAGTGCTTTGTCCGGCATAGTTACCACAATAGACCGCCCGGGCTGCTACAAACCAGAACGAAAGGTTGTTTTGCGGAATTCGCACCCGCCAGACGGAGGCGGCTCTCCACGGCGCACGGTTTCCATTTGATTGATTCGTCCCACCAGCGTCGTTACTCTGTTGCCAGTGGAACCGTGCCCGCAACACGACGACAAGGCAGTTCATTACGGGATGTGGCAGACGCAACTCCTTGCTACCGCTCCCTCCGTTGTCGGCCTGGCAAGAGCCAATGAACGCGATAGCAGTTCCAGCCTCCAAGTTTGACGGAAGCGACAACGACAAGCCGGGTCTGCCCTCCCGGGCGCAGGTTGTGGTCGTCGGCGCCGGAGTCATCGGCAGCAGCGTTGCCTACTACCTGTCCCGTCTGGGGTGCCGGGATGTCCTGCTGCTCGAACGCAAATCGATTGGGTGCGGAACGACGTGGCATTCTCATGGAGTAGTCGGACTCGTTCGCGCCAGCCAGACCCTGCTACGCATGGCAATGGAAACCGCGAGCATGATTCCGGAACTGGAACGCGAAACCGGCAAGTCGACCGGTTACAGCGCGCGCGGATCCGTCAATGTCACGGCGGATCCGTCCCGGCTCATTCAGTTCCGCCGTTTTGCCGATATAGCGCGAACAGAGGGACTGCCGGTCGAGATCATCGATGCAGCAGAGGCCAAACGCCTATGGCCTCATTTGAATACGGACGGGGTGATCGGTGCCATGCACTTGCCGACCGAGGGCCAATGCAATCCTCTCGATCTGACGCAAGCGCTGATTGCCGGGGCGCGTTCAAGGGGCGTGCGGGTTGTCGAAGGGGTGGCGGTCACCGGAGCCGAGATCGATCGTGGCAGGATCTTGGCGGTCGATACCGAAGTGGGTCGCGTGGAGTGCGAACACCTGATCAACTGCACCGGGCTTTGGGGCAGGGACTTTCTTCGCGCCGAGACGGGCGGGTTGCCGTTGCAGGGAGTTGAGCACAACTATCTGGTGACGGAATTCAGCGAGGACATCACGGAGGGACTGCCGATACTACGTGATCCGGACGCGGTCATGACCGTGCGCGAAGACGCGCGTCAACTGTCATTCGGCTTCAACGAGCGGGAAGCAAAGCTCTTTGCCGTGAACGGCGTTCCGGAAACCTTCGAGTTCGATCAGTTGCAACCCGATTGGGAAGCTGCCGCACCGTATTTCCTGGGTGTTGCTGCGCGCGTTCCAATGTTGAATGAGCTGGGGATCCGGCATTTCCTTTGCGGACCTGAGGCGGCGACTCCGGACACGCGCTACCTGCTTGGACCGGTCGCGAAGTTTACAAACTACTTCGTTGCGGCAGGCTTTACCGGGATCGGAATCGGAGCAGCGGGTGGAGTCGGCCTCGCGATGGCTCAATGGGTGTTGGAAGGGACTCCGACCGACAATCTGTGGGAGGTCGATATCCAGCGCATGATGCCCTACCAGTCGAACCGCACCTATCTTATGCGGCGGACTGTGGAATCCAACGGAAAGTTGTTCCCCATGAACTGGCCCCATCGCCAGAACCACACGGCCCGGTGCGTGCGTCAGTCGCCGCTTCACAATGCCCTGCGGCGAGCCCGGGCGTGCTTCTTCGAGGTCGGTGGTTGGGAGGTTCCCGAATGGTTTGCACCAGACGGCGTCGAGCCGGCCCCACTGTACAGTTTCGAACGACCGGGCTGGTTTCCCTATGCCCGGAGGGAAGCGCAGGCCGCCTTGAAGAACGGCGTCCTCGCCGAACGCAGCATGATCGGCAAATTCCTCGTTGTGGGTCGCGATGCCGAAGGCGCCCTCGCGAGTATCTGTGCGCGTGATCCAGGGCATGGTGAGGATTGCCCGGTCCAGACGCCCATTCTCAATGACGAAGGCGGAATCGAGGCTCTCTTCACTGTGATCAGGCACGACGTCGATGCCTTTCTACTGCTAGGCGAGGCTGCCACGCAGACTCGTGATCTTGCGTTCCTGCGCCAACGGCTCAATGGCAAGGGCGCCGTCAGCGTCGTCGATATGACGTCAGCATTTGCGGTCATCGATGTCATTGGTCCCCACTCGACAGACTTGCTTCGGGCCGCCGGCTGGCGCGGCGAGGACGAAGATCGATCTCACTCGTTCAACAGTCGGGCCGAGATCGGCCTTGCCAACGCAGTACTGTTGCGTGAAGACCGGTTGCCGGTAACTGCATGGTCGGTGGTCATCCCGACCGAGTTTGCGGCAGGCGTATTCGAGGCTCTGATGGAGGCTGGCGGGATTTGTCGTTTTGTACCGATCGGCCGCCACGCATATCAGTCTCTGCGCACATCCGCGGGCAGTCCGATTTGGCCTCAAGGGATCGGACCTCGGCATACTCCGATCGAGGCTGGAATGGGCGCCTGGGTCGACCTGGCAAGTGAGCGGGAATTTCCTGGTCGCTCGGTCTGCATGCAGCAGAAGGCCGAAGGCGTGACGCATCGTCTCGTGAAACTTCGCCTTGACGACAATGAAGCGGTTCTCTTGGGCAATGAGCCGGTTGCCATCAATGGGCGCGCCGCAGGTGCAGTAGGCCAGGCGGCATATGCCTTGGCCACTGATCACGCGATTGGGCTCGCCTACCTCTCAAACGGAAGTGTCGTTTCTACAGATGAGCAGCTTTCCGGCCAATGTGAAGTCGCCGTCGACGGTCGGACCTGTACGGCACGCTACGACAGTCTTGGTGAACCAGGGGACCGTCGCCCGTCCGTCGTCGCACCAATCTGAAGGTCAGTTGCTACACGACACCGCGCTACTAGCCGTCGCATCGCTGTTCGCCGCGAGTCGCCCACATTCTTGCGATTTTGCAACGGCATCGAAGAAGACCGTTGTCCCTCGCTTCCACGATGCGATTGAGCCGCCATTCTTCCATTGAGCAGACGAGGCTGGGGAATCACTTTCGCCTGGCGTCCGTTTCTCATACGCGTACTCACCTCGGCAGGTTTTCTCGCTTTGCCGCGATTCTGGAGAGGCTCGGGCGCTCGTGGAGGGTCGGCGGTACCACTGAAATCGTGTCGGCGTGGACATCCAGCCCGACATACCATCCATGCGTCGTCTTGAACTTCTGCCTTCAAGTTCCGGTGAACCTTGGGATCTTCCCTAGCCTGAATTCCCATTGGATCGACATTGAGTGACGCCGGCGACGGTCTGAGAGGCCGGCGCGTCCCGACTGGCTTGGTATTTCCGGGTTCGATGAGAATGTTTTATCGACAGTATGCAGGCGATATCCACTGACCTATATTGACACCTGATCCTGTCTGTTTCCCGGCACCCGGGAGAAGGCCGCGGCGAAAATCGGCTCGGAAAGCCGGGTGTTGTGGACATTCCGGTGCGGAAAGGGTCCTGACGCTACGGCGAGGCCCCATTCCGTGGTTGCGCGCGGACACTACACATGATATAGTGGTAACAACCGTCATACAGGCACAAACGAATGCAAGATCCCGCCCTCCGCTTCCTGGACCCGGAGAACAGCACCCATCGCAAGTACGAGGCGCTGCGGGCGCTGTTCGTCGAGGGCGCGTCCTTGCCGGAGGCGGCGCGCCGGTTCGGCTACGCGGTGGGAACGCTGCGCAACCTCCGGGCCGCGTTCCTCCGCGAGCCAGTTGCGCCTTTCTTCCTGCCGGACCGCCGCGGCAAACCGAAGCCGTCTCCGGGCCCGGACCGCGATGGGCGGATTGCAGCACTGCGCAAGGCGGAGAACCTCTCGGCGGCGGAGATCGCCGAGCGGCTTACCGCAAAGGAGAAGCTGCCCGTCAGCGAGGCCACGGTTGCCCGCGTCCTGAAGAGGGCGGGCTTCGGGCGGCTACGCCGACGCCGGCCGGAGGAGCGCGGCGTCCGGGCCGCCGCCATCGCGGACCAACGCGAGCTGGACCTGGGGCCCCGGACGTTGCGCACGGAGTTCGGCGGCCTGTTCCTGTTCGCCCACGACCTCGCCACCCTCGGCCTGGACCGCATTCTGGATGAGAGCGGCATGCCCGGTAGCGCCATGATCCCCGCGGGATGCGCTTTCCGATCCCTGCTTGCGCTCAAGCTCTGGGGCATCGGCCGGCCGTCGCACATCACCCCCGAAACCCTCGACGAGGGCATCGCCCTCTTCGCCGGCCTCAATGCCGTGCCCAAGCGCTCGACGCTGACGGAATACTCCTCCCGGGTCGATCCCCGCCTCTGCCCCGGCCTGATGGATCGCTGGCACGCCGCCATTCATGGCTTCGACCCCGACATCCGCATCGGTGGCGGCCATTCCTTCGACCTCGACTTCCACACCATCCCGTACCACGGCGACGAGGCGCTGATCGAGAAGCACTACGTGTCCAAGCGCAGCCGCCGCCAGCGCGGCGTCCTCGCCTTCCTCGCCCGCGATGCCGACGCGCGCGTCTTCGCTTACGCCAACGCCCGGGTCCGCAAGCAGGATCAGGCCAGCGAGGTCCTCCGCTTCGCCGAGGTCTGGCGCGAACGCACCGGAGCCCTGCCCACCGAGCTCATCTTCGACAGCAAGCTCTCCACCTACGCCAACCTTGCCAAGCTGAATGAAATGGGCATCCGCTTCGCCACCGTCCGCCGGCGAAGCGCCAAGATGGTCGGCGAACTGCTGGCCGTGCCGGACAGCGATTGGCGCAGCGTCGCCCTCACCAATATTGGCCGGGCTTACCGATCCCCGCGCATCCTCGACCGCACGCTCCGCATCCGGGACTATCCCTGCGACATCCGCCAAATCGCCATCAAGGGCCTCGGCCACGAGAAGCCAACCCTGCTGCTGACAAACCAGCTCGGCGAACCCGCAGGGCGCCTCATCGACCGATACGCCCGCAGGATGCTCATCGAGAATGCCATCGCAGACGCCATCGACTTCTTCCACATGGATGCCCTCTCCGCCGCGGTCCCGATGAAGATCGACCTCGACATCCAGCTCACCCTCATGGCCAGCGGCCTCTACCGAGTGCTCGCCAAACGCGTCGGAAACGGCTTCGAAAATGCTCGCGCCAGAACCCTGTTCCGAAAGCTCGTCCGCACAAGCGCAGCCATCCGCATAACCGAACACGAAATCATCGTCAGCTTCGGGCGAAGGGCACACAATCCCTGCTTGCTCAACGCAAAATATGCCGAAACAGCCGCACCTATCCCTTGGCTCCAGGATCGAACCCTCCGCCTACGATTCTACTGACGTCAGATCAACATCCTTTTGACCGCCGTTGGGAATCGAGGCTAGGACACAGCGCAAACGCATTTCGTGGCCAAAGGAGAGCAAACCATGATGTCGCGCACCAGTTGTACGGAGCGAGCAGTCGGTGCGAAGTTGGGCTACGTCCCCGTCAAGCGGTCTGGAGACACCGGGGAAACCAGGCGGAAACGGGCCGGTAGACGGCGCAAAGCGATTGGATCAGGCCACTTCTGTCTCACCGATCGTCGGAAAGGCAGGGTTCAGGAGCGTGGTGAATAGAACGTAGACAGCAAATTCCGAGGATGTTGCGTGCCGCCGGCGCGGTAGAGCGGTTCGTCTCTCCTCGCTGCCGCGAGAAGGAAGTGATCATGAACCTCCCCAACCCCCAACCTGTACGGAGAGCCACCCCATCTGCCCGCACGATTC
The DNA here is from genome assembly GCA_965222665.1 of Rhodobacterales bacterium. Taxonomy (GTDB): domain Bacteria; phylum Pseudomonadota; class Alphaproteobacteria; order Rhodobacterales; family CAZPXZ01; genus CAZPXZ01. Next base: position 1,036,158 of record CBDCUM010000011.1, on the reverse strand, counting down.
CCGCCTGCACGGACACTGAACCGCCCGAAGCGGTCCTTCCAACGAGAGGAGCGACCGATCATGACGCATCGAGGTCTGTCGGAACTTGCATGCGAGATCCTGTGGCTCAATCTTTCTTGATAATCTGTCCCTGAACGATCCGGTCAAGGATCATCGCACAAAAGAGGATCGCCAGGCCGGACAGTATTCCATAACCAGTTCCGGCAAATTGCAGGGCTTGCAGTACATCCTGCCCAAGACCCTCGGCGCCGATTAGCGAAGCGATCACCACCATTCCGAGACTCATCAGGATGGTTTGGTTGATGCCGGTCAGGATGGATGGCATAGCCATGGGAAGGTCGACCTTCATGAGGACCATCAGCGGGGTGGCGCCGAACGCAACGGCCGCTTCTCGGACATCCTCGGGCACGCCCTTGAGCCCAAGCGCGGTCAGTCGGATGACCGGCGGCATCCCGAAGCTGAGCGTCGCGATCACAGCAGGCGGTTTGCCGATGCCGAACAGCGCTATGACCGGGATGAGATAGACAAAGGCGGGCATTGTTTGCATGAAATCCAGAATTGGCCGGATCACCGCATAGACGCGGTCATTGCGGGCGCACCAGATGGCGATCGGAATTCCGACGACGATCGCAATGAACGCCGCAGTACCAAGCAAGGCAACCGTAGCGAGGCTCTTCTCCCAGAACCCCAACAGGCCGAGATACGAAAGCGCCGCACCGGTGAAAATTGCAAATCGAATCCCTGCCGTTCGCCAGGACATCACAACAACCAGGACAACCACGACCGGCCATGGAGTATTCGTCAGGAAATCTTCAAGGAAGCCGACGATCCCGTTGATGGAATGGATGATCGTCTCGAAGAAAAATCCGCCATGTCCGGTGATCCAGTCGAACAACCTGTCGATCGCTGCAGAAGAGTCATTGCGCCAATCCGCATCAGCCGGAAACTTGAGAATCCAGGCAGGAACACCTGCAATCGTCCGGGACATGATTGTAATCAGATAGGTTGCACCGATTATGCCGCCGCCGATTACAAGGGTGGGAAGCCGAACTAGAGAGTCGCTGGACCGCCGTGCCCTCCATCTTGCGTATTTCCGCTCCAGAACCCAATTGGCCGTAATCAGTTGAACCCCTCTAATGAGTGCCAAGAGAGCCAGACTAAAAAGAATTATCTCGGGAGCTTCGGCGACGGCACGCGCGGCTGCCTCAGCTGCTTCGCTCGCAACCTTGCCGAGGTTCTCGGCACTTCGTTTCATGCGTTCAGCGTCAGCGTCACCGGCCGCAGCAAGTACTGCTGCCTCCTCGGCGCGCGCAATGCTGCGAGCCAGAAGGCGTGCCGCTCGCTCTGCCTGTTCAGCGCCCAAATCGCCCAGAAGTCCGTGCGACAGGCGGGCGAGGACATGGATCTCCAGGACCCAAAACACTACTGCCCAGCCCCACAATTGCCGCGCGCTCCACCAGAAAGGGCCGAGAATTGCCGCTGCCCAGTTGAACGTGGCGACAAAGCCTACCTTGCTGCCGATCTTTCGAAACTGGCTTTCGTAATAGGGCTGGCTTCGCTCCCCGACAAAGGCGCTCAGGCCGGCGAACATGTGCCCAGTATCGAAACCCGCGTCAGACGGAAGGGCATCCCCCGAGGGCCGGTTGTTCTCTTGTGCCATTGCGAACTCAGCACCGAGTGACGTGCTGTCGCACCGGTTTCCCGGCATTCGCTTGGGACCTACACATTTCGGCCACCTCCGATTGCGTTCAGGATCCCTCTCTTGCTCAGGAAGCCTATATCCGCGCCATCGTCGCCGGTAACGATGATAGGATCATCCGTTTCGGCTGCTATCCCAACGATCTGGTCCAGATCGCAATCGACACCGACACGCGGCAGCACCGCTCGGTCGGTACCGTCCGCATGGTGCAAGGTCTCCAATGGCTCCATGATCGTGTGCGCGCGGATGATGCCCAGAGTGGAAATATGCTTGACGAAGTCGGCGATGTAATCATCGGCCGGTTTCGACACAATGTCTTCTGCCGTACCGCTCTGGACAATGCGGCCGTCATTCATGATCGCGATGCGGTCGCCAAGGCGGATGGCCTCATCCAGATCGTGAGTGATGAAAATCGTGGTTTGGTTCAATTGACGCGACAAGTCCAGGAACTGCATTTGCAGCTGGCGTCGAATCAAGGGATCCAGCGCACTGAATGGTTCGTCCATCAGCAGAATGTCTGGTCTTGAGGCGAGCGCTCTGGCAATGCCTACGCGCTGTTTCATGCCGCCGGAGAGCTGCGCCGGCATATGGTCTTCATAGCCCTCGAGATTGACCAGAGACAACGTGCGCTGGGAGGTTTCCCAACGTTCAATCTTCGTCTTCTTCTGAACCTCCAGAGGGAAAGTGACGTTGTCGCGCACACTGCGATGAGGCATGAGTGCCATGTGCTGAAACACCATGCCGATGCGTTTCGCCCGTAATTCGCGTACTTCCCTTTCGCTCATGGAAAGAAGATCGCGACCCAGGAGCGTGATCGAGCCTGCCGTGGGCTTGATCAATCGGTTGATGTGCCGGACCAGCGTGGACTTGCCACTGCCCGAGAGCCCCATGACGCAGAAGATTTCTCCGCGCCGGACCGAGAATGAAACATCCGCAATGCCGACGACGGAATTGAACCGGGCGAGCACTTCCTGCTTTGAGATCCCCTCGCGCCGGATCGCCTCCACTGCCTCCCGTGCCCTTGCGCCGAAGATCTTCCAGACGCCGTCAACCCGAATTACCGTTTCCGCCTTGGGATCAGCGTTGGCGTCGCCCATCAACAGTATCTCCTTGCTGCCCGTTCCAGCGGATCGCACGTGTCCAGAAGGGCTGTTCGGGGCTTGATTGGCAAGCAGGAGAGCAGGCCGAACAGTCGCCTGCCCGCAATGCCAACCGAGAGCCCGTTTGCGGCTTGCGTCATCATGTCGGCTATATGCTCACCGTCAGCCCTCCATCGACGAACAGAAGATGACCGGTCACAAATGATGCTGCATCAGATGCCAGGAAAACTGCAGCTCCACCCATCTCGTTGGGCGCCGCCCATCGTCCGAGCGGTGTGCGCCGGATGACATCCTGGTAGAAGGCGGCATCCTGCCGTTGCGCGGTCATCATTTCTGTTTCAACGTAACCGGGACAGATGGCATTGACCCGTATGCCGAGCGGTGCCAGTTCGCAGGCAAGGCTCTTGGTCATTCCGGCAAGCGCGTGCTTGCTCGCGGTGTAGAGCACGGCTTTTGACCGGCCGAGAACCGAGAGGGCAGAGCCAACATTGATGATCGAGCCACTGCCGTGCTCCCCCATACGCCCGGAGACCATGCGGACGAGATGAAATGGCCCGCGCAGATTGGTATCCATTATTCTGCTGATGTCTGCATCGGATGTATCGTGGAACGGGTGCCGCATTCCGGCCCCGGCGTTGTTGACCAGGACATCGATCCGCCGGTGGGCAGCGAAGGCACGGCCCACACCCTCGGCGATCGAGGCCTCTGCAGCCATGTCGAAGTCCACGAAATCCGCGCTAAGCCCATCATGACGCAAGGAATTCGAACGTTCGGCGAGCACGGTCTTGTCGCGGCTGGCGAGGATGACGTGCGCACCGGCATGCGCAAGATCCGTGGCAATGGCCCATCCAATTCCACGCGAGGCGCCAGTCACCAGCGCGACCCTGCCCTCGAGCGAGAACGCAGCTTGTCGGGGATGGACATTCCCCCTGCGCGGCAGGCCCTTCGTGTCTGCGCTCATTGTCTCCATCTTCCTCACCCGGTGAACCCTATCCGCGGCCTATGCTCGGTTCTGCCGTGCCGCGGCCTTCTCGACATCGTCCCGGGTGATCCGTCCGTTGGGGCCGGTGCCCTCTATGGCAGTTATGTCCAGTCCATACTTGACGGCTAGCCGCATCACAATTGGAGTTGCCCGGAGGCGGCGACGGACCGGCGCATCCGGCACCACACTATCGAGCATGGCGAGCGTTCGTTCCGGCGCTTCGGCGCCCTTGTCGGATTCCGGTGGAGATTCTCCGGCAGTACCAATCCAGGCCAGCAGCGCACCGACCACGATGTCGCTCCCTTCCGCTGGGACTGTCGCCAGCACAATTCCCGAACACGGAGCTTCCACCTCCAAGACTGTTTTTGCTGTCTCGACTTCTGCAATGGGATCGCCCTTCTCAACCACAGAGCCAGGGGCAACGATCCAGCGACTTATTGAGCCCTCATGGGTATCAGCGGCAATCGGCGGCATCCTGACTTCAGTCGCCATCGGTGTACTCCGCATCCATGGAAAGTAACGACGTTTACCTTCGCCTGACGAGCATATTGAATGCCGAGCGCATCCTGCTGACACTAGCGGCGCATCAGGGCGACGATGCGCTCGCCGATGGTGGCGGCCGTCGGAATGAGATGATCCAGATAGATGGGCGCGAAGGGTTGGGGCCGATTGACGGCGCCAAACCGGGTAACCGGTGCTTCCAGATGCTCGAAGGACACCTCGGCTATGCGCGCGGCAACCTCCGCGCCATAGCCCATGCGGGTCCAGGCCTCATGAACCACGAGACAGCGTCCGGTGCGCTCGACCGATGCTGTCAACGTGTTGATATCGAGGGGCACCAGGGTCCGCAGATCGATGACTTCGACCGAGATCGTGCCCTTGAGTGCCGCTGCCGCTTCCATGGCACGATAGACCATCCGTCCCCAGGCAATCACGGTGATATCGTCTCCTGCCGTGCGTAAGGCGGCCTTGCCGATTTCGCCGATGGTGTCTGCCGGCATGACCGGCCCCCGCTCCCCGTAAATGTGCCGGCTCTCACAAAAGATTACGGGCCGTGGATCCCGGATTGCGGCTTTGAGCAGCGCTTTGTGGTCGCCAGCCGTCGCGGGCATGATGACCACGACATCTGGCACATGGCAAAACCAGGCTTCCAGCGTCTTGCCATGATGAGGCGAAGAACCACCCGTCCCTCCCTGGAGGCGCAAGACCATCGGCAGATCCTCGCCCCAGATATATGGGATGGTACCCATCTGATTGACAATGGGATCCATCGCTATGCCGACGAAGTCCATATACATGATCTCGACAACGGGGCGCATGCCGGCTTGTGCCAGACCGACTGCCAAACCCACGAAGCCCGCTTCTGAAATCGGCGTATCCCGAACGCGATCCGATCCGAAGCGCTCGACCAGACCGTCTGTCACTCGGTACATTCCGCCGTAGACGCCGACATCCTCGCCCAGGACAACGATGCTGTCGTCGCGCGCCATTTCCTCAAACAGAGCTTCGCGCAGGGCCTCGTTAACCCGAAGCGATTTCGGTTTGTCGACAGCGACACTCATTCCAGAACCCCTTCGAGAAGGTCGCGCGGATCTGGATCCGGGCTGTTGAGGGCTGTGCGTACCGCGCTTTCTACGACATCGGCGATCTCTGCCTCCCAAAGAGCATCATCGTCTGGAGTCATGAGATTCTGCTCGATAAGCCGCGCGCGCGAACGCCGCAATGGGTCGTACTCTCGCCAGGCCTCCTTGACTTCTGCCGGAATGTAGTCGCCGAGGTCGCCTACCTCTCCGGTCGAAAACATACCAAGCCTGTATGTTACGGCCTCAATCAAGGTTGGGCGTCCCTCAAGCGCATGCTCACGGGCCTCGACAGCCACGCCGTAAACTGCTTCGGCGTCATTACCGTCGACCTTTTCCCCGCGCAGCGCGTAAATCGGAGCCCGGCACACGACATCTGGAGCGGCAGTCTGAATATTCCAGGGAGCGCTCAAGGCGTACCCATTGTTCTCGCAAACAAAAATAATTGGCAATTTCCATACGCCGGCCAAATTGAAGGCCTCGTGCGCGAGACCGATCTGCACCGCACCCTCACCAAAATAGCAAACGGTTACGGCATTCTCGCCGCGCATTTTCTGGGCCATGGCTTGACCGGCTGCAACCGCCATGACCGAACCGATCACGCCGCCGCCGCCATAAAACCCGCCCTCCTTCCAAGTGGCGAATTGCACGCCGCCGCGGCCGCCAACCCCTCCGGTAGCCTTGCCCATCATTTCCGCGCACAGGAGATCGAGCGGCATCTTGCTGCCTATGGCTTGGGACACTCCGCGCACCCAGTGGCGAACGATGTCACCCGGTTGCAGAGCGGCCCCGACGCCAGCCCCGATCGCTTCCTGACCCGTTGATTGCATCATGCCGCCCGGCACGTTGCCCTTGCGGTGCTCTTCCAGCATGCGCTCTTCGAACCGCCGGGCGAGGAGGATGGTCTTGTGAAGGTCAATGCTCAACGCACTGTTCGCGCCCGCCCGATTGTGCAAACGGTGTGTGTCCAACGCTGCCATGCTATTTTCCTTCCCACTGGGAGATGCGTTCATGCGGCGCGGCTTGCTTCACCCTGGACCGCCGCTCGGCCAATCGGCTGGAGTGCAATGGTGCGCGGGCGTGGTTCGCAGTACGATCCCCAGGGGAAGGTCACTCAAGGAACGACCCAAGGGAGCAAGTATCCCCCTTGGGCCATATTGTTTCCCGGCGCGAAGACCGGCGTCTGAGCTACCCTGCCGAGACAGGACTACTCAGTAAGCCAACCAACCCTTGACGCGATCGGCGTTGTTTACCATCCATTCGTCCGCGACGTCACCGGGATCACGTTTCAATTCCGTCACCTGATAAATGAAATCGCTGATCATCAGGGTCTCGAAGCTGATCCGGTCCAGAATCTTCGCCGCATCCGGCTGAGAGTCCCTGATCCGCTTTGCATATGCGAGTTGAACATGCATGGTCGGCCAAGCCACTTCGATGTTGGACTTGCTCAGCCAATCCGGATCCTCGGTCGGCTGAACCATTGTCCATTTTGATTCATCATAGGCCGGCTCGTCCAGCACCACCAGATCCGCCAACTTCCAAAGCGAGTGAGGTTGCGTGCACATTGTGGCAATGGGTTCGCCTGACTTTGCAGCGGCGCGGAGGCGTGCAATCCCGAGTTCCTCATCCATCTCCAGCAGTTGGAAGGTCTCGGCGATACCGAAGGAAGTATACCGAACCCGTTCGATTGTCGTGCTCGCCCATCCGCTGGCACCGATCCAGATCTCGCCGAGGCCGTCGCCGTCGGAATCGAACATGCGGGCAATATCGGGATCTGTGAGATCGTAGATATCCTTGACGCCGGTCTTCTCGACCGTTGCCTCGGTTACGCAGAGCCCCGCCTCACCTGTGTAGCCAACTTCGGAAAGCACCACTGTACCAAGATCATGGACATACTTCTGGACGAGATTCTTCTGGTTGGGCATCCAGACATCCGGATGGACATCGATGCCCCCAACGCTGCGATCCATAGCCTCGAAGATGACAGGGTTCGTGCCCGGCACATAGGCAACCTCAACACCCAACTCGTTGGTCAATACCTTGCCCATGATGTTGCTGATTACCTGGGCGGCTGCCCAGTTCGGAACACCGATGTTGATATCGGCGGCAAGAGCCTTTCCCTGCACCGCAGTGACAGCAACAGCCGCAAGCAGTAGTCTTCGCAATTTCATGAATTCCTCCTATCTGGTGGTAGTTTCTCTCTCGAGCACAAATTCCGGTAATTTTCAGTCTTGAGCCGCATTCACGCTCATTTGTGAAGTTATCACGATAATATAGGGCGGAATGGTTGTCCAATGTCGCCCGCTTCGCTCCCCCTGCGTGACAGCCAACGTTCCCGGCAACGCACCTGGAGCCGGGGCCTGACGAGTTCGGGACTCCGGCTGGAGCGTTTCTCGGGATCTGCGTGAACCGCCGAATGGTGCTCGTGTCTTCATTGACCAGCATTTCCTCGGCCAGAAGACGGACAACGCGTTGTTGCGCAAGTTTTCTGCGGAGCAAATGCCCTGGTTCACTAGCTTTGATTGGTTGCGTCGGTTTCGAGTGCGGAATTCGCTTGGTTCCGGTTCCAGTACGCGGATGATTTCCCCGCGCGGCGTCGACCTGTCTGGATTTGCCGAGCGCCCGGAGGTTTGCCGTGAAAATTCCCATATTTTCATGTCTTGGGGTGCGGAGGCACAAGGCCCGGCATGAGGATTTGGGATGGCTTGTCCGGTGCCATGCTCGGACCAGCGCATGCCGGAGAAATTGGGCCGCTGAGTTATGAGGATGCGGTTAGCCGCCGCGACGATACCGGTGCCGATGGGGAGCCCGCGCTACTGGAACTCGGCGTATCTCAGGCGCCAGCGCTGCCTGCGGAGGAACGACAACACCCGGGAGAGGGTGTCCCGTCCCGGGTGCTTCCGGGTCAGTCGCAGTAGTGGGCGAATGACGCGGTCGATGCCGCGCTTGTCGTCTTTCAGGACCGCTTTGAACGTTTCGAAGCGGTGGCGGGCCTCCGGCGATCCCTCGCCATATGCGCTTTTCAGTGCGTCCTTCAGATGCTGTGCGGCATGCTGGCAATTGAGAATCTCCAAGGCAGGCGGAGAGGCTTCCTCACACCAGGTCCTGCTGTCCGGCGCGCGGTCAGCGATGAAGGTGACCGCCGGAATCGGCCGCAGATGCATCCGGCGCTGAGCTTCCGTCAGCGCATCCCTTTTCAGTGTGGCCTTGCAGGATCCGGGCATGCGGCACTAGTACGCGCTACGCAGGCGCTGCCCGTCCCCGCCGAACAGGGATACCGTGCCCGACGACGCTTCCCGGAAGTCCGCCGGACGAGAGGCATTCCCTTGCGCCGGCGCGCCCTCTCACCTTCCGCATCCCGATCATCGCGCCATCAATAGAGATCGCCGGAGCCCGTGCTTCCGCCGGGGCCGTCTTCCTCGCTAGGTTCACCTCCAGCACGCCTTCCTCGAGCACCCCCCAGACAGGACCCCGCCCGTTCACAAGATGGCCCAGCGCCGTCGCCGACAACTGAATCCTACCCAGTTCCCGGAACAGCGCCTCGCAATGGCCCGCTGTTGCCATAGACACAGCAAGGCAATCCTGCCGGGCAGCAAGGGGGGACCAAGACTCAGCCACGATTTCGAAGCGGCCGTCCGCAGGAGCGATCGAATCCTGCCCTCGCCGACGGTAGCGCTGGCGCACATACGCCGCCACGCCGAATGAACTCATCATTCTCGCCGGCGGCCTCCCGGCCCGATGGCAGATCCCGCTGCGTCGCCCAAGCTGCGTCGCATCCGCGCCGCCAGCCTTGACCGCAACCCGTAGCGCAGCGCAACCCGCCGTCACAAGCGCCTGCGAGATACGGTGGTCGCATGCTTCCGCGCCTCCCTCAGGCAAATTCGACAAGACGGCTTCCGCAATGGTGTCGAACGCCGACCGCAGGACGTCGTCGCGCCTGCCGTGGAACGCCGCCTTCATCGCTTCGGACCGGGTCGAGTACGACAAGGGAAACCGGGTTGGCGGGATGCTCCCGCCAATGGGAAATGACGGTGAAGGACTTCGAACAGAGCGGCCGCGCGCAAGGGCGGCGCAATGAGAACGACCCGGCGCTACCGAACGACAGCGAATCCCCGGACAGGACCCTGGAATGCAACGCCGGAAACGGGCGGGAGGCGGTGCGGCGTACCGGTTCTCAATCGGGGGCCATGCGGTGCAGGCAGGCTGTCGAAGGGATTGTGCGTCGAAATCTGCAACGGCCCCAAATGACGCAGGTTGCGAGTAAGAACGGTCAGGTTGCGGCTCACGGCCGTCGCCGCGATGGCGATATCGGCGAAGCCGGGCGAATGACCGTCTGCGCGGGCGCGATCCCTCAACTCCCCCGTGACGCGGGCCGCGGCGATGTCGAAGGGCAGAACGCGTTCCGCGTAAAGGTGGAGCACCAGGTCGAGCCAGTCCTCAAGGCTTGCGGCCCTCGAAGCGTCGCCGGTTCGGCGCATCCTGGCGATCCCGTCGCAAATCTCCGCCACGGTCACCACGGACAGGAAGAGGCTATCAGAGTGAGCGCTCATCCACGCGACCAAGGGAGAGGATCGTTCCTGCCGGCCGGGCGCACCCGCCGACAAGACGTTGGTGTCCACCAGATACATAGGCTAGAGCGGGGCGTCGCGCGGCGGGCTCGTATCGCGCGGCGGCATGTCACCGTCGTCGATGGGTGCCATCGCCAGTAGCCGGCCGAAGGACGGGACGTCACGGAGGCGGTTCCATTCATCGATTCCGACAATAACCGCCCGGGGCTTGCCGTGACGAGTGATGACGGCCGTCTGACCCTTGGCCGCTCCTTCGACGAGGGCCGACAGCTTGGCCTTGGCCTCGCGCAGTTGCACTTCTCTCATGGTCACCTCAAAAAGAACCATTGTAGTCTATTCTAGCTGGGCCGGCCTCGGGGCTCGCGGATGCGGGTTCGTCGACCGAACGTCGGCAGTCACGTTGTGCGCTCGGACTGGCTGTCGTTGTAGCCAAGATTCCGCGGCACAGATGCGAACATTGCACGAACATAGTAGGGCCCGAGTTGAGATGCCACCGCACGGCACGTTACACGACCGCTCGCGTCGCGGAACGAAGCATCCAAAGGCGCTGTTGGAGCGGATCAACCGGTGCGGCGTGTGCGGACTCCGCTGGATCGTGACGAGAACGCGGCCAGGAACCTGTTGAGTTGCGGCCTGCGCATCTTCGCAGGAGCCGCGGCCGCGGGTGGGACGGCGCCAGGCGTTCCGGCGGCTCCTGCAGCACGTTGAATGCAGGAGCAGAAGACCCAGCTGCGCAGTGCGGAAGGCAGCTCCAGGGAGCAGAGCCGCAAAAAACAGGCACGCTTCGTGCACGCTGGATTCATGCAGGGTCCCTCCTTGGGCAAGAATGGCGTGGTCAGGTGAAGGCGCCGACCGTGCGGTCTAGGCTTACCGTGTCATGACAGAAAGGGCTGCCCAACGCGGATCCGGCCGTGTATACCAGTGTCACCATGGCACAGTCTCAGATCAGCCGCACCTTGCGCGGCGAGGCGGCACGCTCGCGGATTGTCGCGATTCTGTCGCAGGAACAGTTTGACAGCCGGCGGGCATTGGGTCGCAGGATCTGCGAGGAGTTCTCGTTTGTGGATGCGACCGGCCGTTTTCAGGTTGCGGGCTGCATGAAGGCGCTGGCGACCCTCGCCGAGGGGTCGCCGGAGATCGTTCTGCCGCGGCCACGGGCCGCGGGCGTGGACAACAGGCCGCGCCAGCTTTCGGCGGATGTAGCGGAGCCGGTCGGGGTTCCGTCGCATCCGGCGGAGATCGGCGCTCTTGATGTCAGGGAGGTTGCGACCGCTTCGGACCGCGCCTTGTGGAACACGCTGATCGCGCGCGAGCATCCGCACGGGATCACGACCTTTGCCGGCTGCCAGATCCGCTACCTCGTTGGCTCGGCGCATGGCTGGCTTGGCGCGGCGGGTTTTTCTGCCGCTGCGCTGCGGGTTTCGGCGCGGGATCAATGGATCGCGTGGAGCGAAGAACAGCGGCGGGATCATCTCAACCGCGTGGTTTGCCTGAGCCGTTTCCTGATCCGACCGTCGGTGCGCTGTCCGCATCTGGCGAGCCATGTGCTCGGCCGCATCCTGCGGCGCTTGCCCCGGGATTTCGAGATGCGGTACGGGTTTCGTCCCTTGCTCGTGGAGAGCTTCGCCGATGCGGGCTACGATGGCACCTGCCTCAGAGCGGCCAATTTCCTGTGCGTTGGCGAGACCACGGGCCGTGGCCGTCAGGACCGGGAGAAGCGGCGCGGGAAGACGGTAAAGACGGTCTTTCTGTACGAACTGGCCCGGAACTGGCGGAAGAAGCTTGGGGTTTCGTGGGTCAACCATGCGCCGGTTCTGGAACCGGGCGAGGGGTTGAACGCGGTGGATTGGGCCGAGAACGAGTTTGGAGGAGCACCCTTGGGCGACAAGCGCCTGTCGGCGCGTCTGGTGAAGAGCGTGGGTCTGCTGGCGGCCTATCCGGGGCAGAAGATCAACGCCAACAGCGAAAGCGACAGCACCGCGATCAATGCATTCTACCGGCTGATCGAGATGCCGGCGGAGACGGAAGTCACGGTGCGGAACATCCTGGCGCCACATCGTGAGCGCAGCGTCCAGCGGATCCGCGCTCAGCGCACGGTGCTCGCGATCCAGGACGGCACGGATCTGAACTTTGCCACCCGTCCGGGCTGCGACGGGTTGCAGGTGATCGGCAAGAACCAGACCGGGGCGAAGAGCCTGGGTCTGCACATGCACGCCACGTTGGCGGTGACCGATACAGGTCTTCCGCTGGGCGTGCTCAGGCTGGGCTTTGATCCGGCGAAGAACCGGTCTGCGGCGGCCGAGGCGCGTCGGAAGACCCGGCGGTGGCTCGACGGTTTCGCCGACATTGGACGAGCCGTGCGCGAGGTTGGCGGCAAGACGCGCGTGATCTCGGTGTGTGATCGGGAGGCGGACTGCTTTGAATTGTTCGACGCACAGCGCCGCTGTCCACGGGTGGAACTGCTGGTGCGCGCGAGGCACGATCGGGTCCTCGGCGCGCGGCAGCCGAAGCTGTTCGCGACGATGAGCGGCGGTGCGCCGGATGGCCGGATCGATGTCGAGATCGACGGGCTGACGGTGCGGCCCAAGTCCAGCAAGAAGAAGGCACGGCCCTCTCGCCGCAAGCGGTTGGCGAACTGTGAATTGCGGTTTCGCCGGGTCACGCTGCCGGCAACGGAGACCATGGAAGGTGCCGAACCGGTGACCGTGTCCGCGGTCCATATCGTGGAGACCACGCCGCCCGAGGACGAGGACCCGGTACAGTGGTTCCTGCTGACCACACTCAAGCTCGGCACCGCCAAAGAGGCGGCCGAAATCGTCGGCTTCTACCTTCAGCGCTGGCGGATCGAGGATTTCTTCCGGGTGCTTAAATCCGGCTGCCGGATCGAGTTTCTGCTGTTCCGCACCGCCGAAAGGCTGCAGCGGGCAATCACCATCAACGCCGTGATCGCCTGGCGCATCATGGTCATGACGCTGCTCGGCCGCCAGGTGCCCGATTGCGAGCCGCAACTGATGTTCGCCGACCATGAACTCGACTTCCTGCGCGACTATGCCGTCGAGAATGACCTGGCGACGCCGGACCGGCTCGGCGATGCCGTCCGACTCGTCGCCCATCTTGGCGGATATCGCGACCGCAAGCATGATCCGGATCCCGGCAACCAGATCATGTGGCATGGCAAGACCCGGCTGAGCAGCGCCGCGTTGGGCCACCGAATCGGGTTCCGGGCCGGCCAGAGGCATGCACTGAGACCGACGGGTAAGCCTGTTGTTATGTCATAGTTAGTGCTTGCCCAAAAACCGATAAGAGTTATACTGATCAATGAGTTAGGTTCTAGATCCGATGGCGAAGTTTGCGCTGTTGCCACGAGATCGTCCGTTGGGCGGAGTTTGAGCCTGGTATAGTCTGGACTGACCTTTTGTCATCAATTCGCTTGTTTTGGCAATGAGTTAAAGTGCCGGTATCGGAGGCCGGGCGCTTTCGATGTTGCTCTTGCAGCGAAGTCCTTGTGCCCGCGGCGCGTTCAAAATTCCGGAATCTTCGCAAAGGAGTTCGGTATGAAGAAGCTGCGCCGCTTTGATCCGGGACAGGAGGGGATGAGGGTCGGGGATGTGTGGATTGACGCGAGGTCTCGAGACGACATTCCCAAGCTTCTGGGCGGCCTGCGGGACGTATACTTGAATGTCGAACTGCGGGAAGCGGTATTCCGGCTCCTGGAGGAGCGGATCGGGGGGGATGGCAATCGGGATGCTGTCGGTCCGGGGGTGTCCCTGTGGACGATTTTCGTGCTTGGGATGCTGAAGCGGAGACTTGGCTGCGACTTCGACCGGCTTCGGGAACACGCCGACACGCACCTGGTGCTGCGCCAACTGCTCGGGCACGGCGAGTATGACCCGGTGGAGTATTCCTACGACACGGTGCTGCGGGATATTTCGTTACTGGACGAGGACACGCTGCGAGCGATCAGGGACCTGGCGGGACGGTCCGGAATCCGGTTGTTCCGGGGTTGAACGGGGCATTTCCGGGGTTGCGCAGGCAGCATTTATCATTATACTGTACAAATAGTTAGATCGTATCCCGGGAAGCGGGACGCGGTGTGCTTCCGGGCAGTGGTCCGGAGTGGCGCGCTGCGGATTCCGGGATCTTTGCGTGGGAGTTTGCGATGCGGAAGCTGGGGCGTTTTGAGCCGATGCTCGGCCGGGCGGAGATTGGGGGGATCCAGATTGACGTGAAGTCGCGGGACGACATCCCGGCGATCCTGCTTGGCCTGCAGGGCCTGTATTTGAATGAGGCGGTGCGGGAGGCGGTTTTCGAGCTTCTGCTGGACCGGTTCGGGGAAGACCGCGATCTGACGGTCGGCCGTCCGGGGATGGAACTGTGGACGGTTCTCGTACTCGCGGTGCTGAAGCAAGGCCTTGGCTGCGACTTCGACCGGCTTCATGAACACGCCAACACGCACGTGGTGCTTCGCCAGCTGCTCGGGGACAGCGATTTGGACCCGGTGACGTATTCCTATGACCAGGTGATGCGGAATGTCTCGCTGCTGGACGAGGACACGCTGCGAGACATCAACGAACTGGTGGTGCGGCACGGTCACGACCTTTGCGGCCACGACGCTGGCGAGCAGTTGGCGGGCCGGTGCGACACCTTTGTCGTCGAGACGGATGTCCACTATCCCACCGACCGCAACCTGCTCTGGGACGCAGCCCGGGTGATGATACGGATCGCGGCCGAGCTGGCGGACGAATGGAACCTGACGGGCTGGCGCCAAGTCAAGCATCTTACGGTGACACTCCGGCGGCTGTATCAGCGGGTGGCGAGCACCCGGCGCTCGGAGGCCTGGCGGGAGGACGTCGACGCGTTCCTGGCCAAGTGCGAGGAACTTCTGGCGAAGGCGGAGGCCACGCGGGCCAGCCTGCTGGAGCGGGGCGCCCGGCCGGAGGAGCTCAAGGAACTCGACCGGTACATCGCGCATACGAAGCGCCAGATCGACCAGACGGACCGGAGGATCCTGCAGAGGGAGGAGATCCCCCAGAAGGAGAAGGTCTTTTCGGTCTTCGAGGAACATACGCGGTGGAACAGCAAGGGGAAGGCGGGCGTCCCCGTGGAACTGGGCGTTCCCGTCGCGATCGTCGAGGACCACCTCCTCGAGCACCGGATCCTGTGGGAGGGGAGCGACACCGATGCCGCGGTTCCCGTCATCGTGGCCACGCGGGAGCGCTTCCCGGAACTCGTCGCCTGCAGTTTCGACCGCGGCTTTCACAGCCCGCAAAACCAGGTCGCCCTCGGCGACACGCTGGAACTCAACGCCATGCCCGCCAAGGGCCGCCTGCCCGCCAGCCGCCGCGAACACGAGGCGCAGCCGGACTTCGCACTGGCGCGCCAGCAGCATCCCGCCGTCGAGTCGGCAATCAACAATCTCGAGCAGCGCGGCCTGGACCGGGTGCGCACCCATGGCAAGGCTGGCTTCGCCCGCACGGTCGCCTTGTCCATCCTCGCTGCAAATGTGCTCCGTGTCGGTTTCTTGATCCGCGCACGGGAACGCGCACGACTCAAGTTCCTGCAACGAAAAGCTGCCTGACGTCGCCGGGAAACCGCGCCAGCGCAGCCCGGACCGGGCTGCCGGCGGCTCTCCATGCCCGATACTTCCAGAAATCACCAATATGGGCGCCAAAATCCCCGCCCGCCCGCCGTTTACCCCCAAATGTCGCTGACCAGGTCCACTTGACCCTGAATCCACCTGTCAGGTCGGGGTCAAACTTGACGGCAGAAGCCGGCTCAAACTCCAAAAAGGGGGTTTTTCGGCAGACACTAGTTATCATGACACGGTAGCCCTAGGCCTACCCAGTACCCACAAGCAGGACTGGACAAGTTGAGATTCGCGATGTATATGACATCGCATGATGATCCAGAGCCAGATTCTTGGAACGCTTCGGAAGCCGGATTCGGAGCGGCGTCTGGGCGCGATTCTGCGTCGTGAGCCGAACGCCGGCCGGATGGGGATCGCACGGCGTGTGTGCGAGGCGTTTGGTTTTCTCGATGCGCGAGGGAAGCCCCAGCTTTCGGGTTGCCTGAAGGCGCTCGGTGCTGTGGAGCGGTCGGGCCGGATTCCGCTGCCTGCGTCCCACGTTCCGGCACGGCCTCCCTCGCCGCGCCGTCTGGAGGAGCCGGTTGCCGCGGCGTTGAAGGTCCCGGCGGAGGCTCGGGCCGTGGAAGGGCTGTCGCTGGTTCGGGTGGCGACGGACGAGCAGCGCAAGTTGTGGAACACGCTGCTGCATTTTGAACATCCTCAAGGCATGGCGACGTTTGCCGGTTGCCAGATGCGGTATCTGGTGGCTTCGGAGCATGGTGTCCTCGGCGCCCTGGGTTTTTCGTCGTCCGCGTTGCAGCTCGGTGCGCGCGATGCATGGATCGGCTGGAGCGCGGCACAGCGCCGGGACCATCTTCACCGGGTCGTGTGCCTGAGCCGGTTCCTGATCCGGCCCGGGGTGCGCTGCCGGAACCTGGCAAGCCATGTGCTGGGCCTGGCCTTGCGCCGCTTGCCGATGGACTTTGCGGAACATCATGGCTATCGCCCCTGGTTGGTGGAAACCTTCGTCGCGCCGGAGTTCGAAGGTACCTGTTTCAAGGCCGCCAACTTTGTCCGTGTCGGATACACGGCGGGGCGTGGCCGGCAGGATATTGGCAAGAAGCGCGCAAAGAGCGTGAAATCGGTGTACATGTTTGCGTTGGAGCCGAATTGGCGGCGACGGCTGAACGTTCCGTTTGTGGACGCGGCGCCCTCGCTGGAGCCGGGCGAGGGGCTGGACAGCGGCGAGTGGGCCGGCCATGAGTTTGGAGGCGCCCCGTTGGGTGACCAGCGATTGTCGGCACGGCTGGTGAAGAGCGTGGATATGCTGGCTTCGATCCCGGGCCAGCCGATCACCGGCAACCCGGAAGGGGATCGGGCGGCCGTGAAGGGCTACTACCGGATGATCGACCAGCCGGAGGAATCCGCGGTCACGCCGGAGAACATTCTGGCGCCGCATCGGGCGCGCACCGTGCAGCGGATGCGGGACCAGAACACGGTTCTGTGTATCCAGGATGGAACCGACCTCAACTTCGCAACCCGTCCGGCTTGTGGCGGCCTGGAGATCATCGGCCGCAATCAGACGAGCGCGAAGACCCGCGGGCTGCATCTCCATCTGACGCTGGCGACGACGGGCGAGGGTCTGCCGCTCGGGATCCTGCGCTGCGGCTTCGATCCGCCGAAAGCCTCGGGAGCGGGCAGCGAAGCGAAGCACGCAAACGCAACACAACCCGGCCCGGAGCCACGCGCCGGAAAGGACGCGAAGACGCAGCGTTGGATCCAGGGCCTGCAAGATGCTGGCCGGGTCGCGCGCGAACTGACCGGAAAGACGCGCGTGATCGGCGTCATGGACAGGGAAGCGGACTTCTACGAGTTGTTTGACGAGCAGCGCCGGATCGGCCGCGTCGAAGTGCTGGTGCGCGCCAGGCACAACCGCATCCTGGAAAACGGCGCCCCGAAACTGTTTGCGGCATTGCGCAATCAGCTTCCCGGCGGCCAGGTCGAGATCGAGATCGACCGCCTGACGGAGCGCCCCAAATCCAGCCGCAAGGAAGCCCGGCCCGCGCGCAGCAAGCGGCGCGCACGGGTCGAGGTCCGCTTCCGCCGCTTCGACCTGCCGTCTACCATCCCGGGAACGCAACCCGTGCCAATGTCGGTCGTCCATCTGCGCGAAACCAACCCCCCGGACGGCGAGAAACCGCTCGAATGGTTCCTCCTCACCAGCCTCCCCGTCGACCACTTCGATGCCGCCGTCGAGATCATCGGATTCTATCTCCGACGCTGGCGGATCGAAGACCTGTTCCGGGTGCTCAAGTCCGGGTGCAAGGTCGAAGACGCCGCCTTCCGCTCCGCGTGCCGCTTGCAGCGCGCCGCCACCATCGATGCCGTCATCGCATGGCGCATCATGCTCATGACCCTGCTCGGCCGCGAAGTGCCCGAATGCCCGGCCGAACTGATGTTTACCGACAGCGAAATCCACTTCCTCGAGGATTATGCAAACAACTTCGGTCTCGGCACGCCCCGGAACCTGGCCGCCGCCGTCCTCCTCGTCGCAATCCTCGGAGGGTACCAGAACCGAAAACACGATCCCCCGCCCGGAAACCAGATCATGTGGCGCGGGATCGAACGACTGGCCATCGCAAGCCTCGCATACCGCGTCGCAGCGGCGCAAAGCGCCGGACGACCACTTGTCCAGAACGAATAGTGGGTACACGGTAGCCCTAGGCCCTCCCGCGTCCGCGCCCAGCGCGACTCGCCGAGCGCGGCGACGAGGCCGGACTGGGTGCATCGCCAGTGGGGCAGGGCCCTCGCGTAAGCTGTGCGGCCGGCCTCGGTCAGCGCGGCGCGGCGTACCAGCCGGTCGTCCTCGGACTCAAGCTTGGTCAGGCCGCACGCGAGCAACGGCTTGAGGTTGCGGCTCAGCGTGGTCCGGTCCATTACCAGCAGTTCGGCGAGCATGTGGAACTGTCTTGCCGGCAGCCCGGTCGGCTTCAGGGCTTCGTCATAGGGCTGCGAGACGACGCGGGCGGTCTTGCGCAGTGCGGCGCAGGTGCAGTTGAGAACGTCGAGCGGCTCCTTCGTGTAAGTGGATATGCACTCTTGAGGCGAATTCGTAACCCACCTCGTCCGGCCGTGCCGGAGATCAGCCCGCGCCCTCGATCATGCGCTTGAGCGCGGCGACCTGTCCCGAGTCGGACCGCTTCATCAGGTATCCGATTACCGGGCTCATCAGCTGCCAGTGGAGGCCGCGCGCCTCGCAGGCGGCATCGAGGGTGAGCCGTGTGCCGTCGCGCTCGGGTGCGCAGGCATAGGTGTAGGTCGCGCTCATACCGCCCTGGGTGGATCTGAGCGAGAGCCGGCTGGGCGGCGACCATTCGACGACCGTGGTCGTCCGCTCCGCGCCGCGTGACCGGAACGTGAGAACCGAGCCCTCGCCCACCGGGCCGCCGCCGTCGGGCCGCATGTCTGCAATGCCGGCCATCCATTCCGGCGCCCGCGCCCAATCGGTTAGCTCTGCCCAGACCTCCTCGACGCTCCTCGCGACGTGCGCGCTCGCCCGAAACCCATTCGCCATCGCTCCCTCCCCGGTGGCCAGCCTGTTCAGCCGCTCCGCAGCATTCGGATGATGCCAGAGAAGTCGCTGCCCGGCTAGCCCAGCCGGGTAGCCATGGTGGTTATGGAACAGCCGGCTTGGCGGCATCCGGTAGTGCGGCTCGTCCGCCGCCTTCGAAGCCGACCTGATAGGCCCGGATGGCGTTCGCGTGGGTGTCGCAGCCATGCCACATGAGCGGGTGTCCGGAGTCCGGATCGTGCTTTCGGTTGCGGTAGCCGCCTGGATGCGCCACCAGGCGCACGGCGTCGTCCCGTGCCGCGTCGCATGGCCGCGCAGGAGGTCGTGTTCATGATCGGTGAACATGGGCGCCGGGTCGCAACCGGGCATCTGCCTTCCCAGCAGAGTCATGACCATGATGCGCCAGGCGATGATGCGGTTGACGGCGATGGCGCTGCAGCCGGTCGGCGGTGCGGTAGGCGAGGAACTCCACCCGGCAGCCGGAATTCCGCACCCGAAAGAAGTCCTCCACCCGCCACCGCTGGAGATAGTGGCCGATCATCTCGGCGGTGGCCTCGCGCGTTTCACGCGTTTCAACCGGCAGGCTGGTGCGGAATCCTCACACTCCGCCGCACGAAGATCGGAACCGCTGGGGACTTGTGGCTCAATCAAGAATTTGTGCCGGTTGTCCATCGATTGGACGCCCCAGTTTCGATTCAGTGTATTCGGCTTCATTGAGGAGGATGCTCACCAGGAGAGGAGAAACGATCGGCTGGTCGCCATGACCACTGCGTCCGGAATGCGGTCAGTTGCCGCGATGTCGAACGGTTCTGGGAGGAGTTGGTGCGGCTGGGCACCTTGACGCGGACGACGAAGGATGCACCGTATGTGCACCGTCCGTGCACGCGGATTGTCTGAAGCGACCGGACAGCGACCGGTGGTTGTGAACCGACAACGGTGGACCGGCCCTGCAGATCTGGTATGTTGGACTGCACCCTCAGGCCACCATGGAGGAACGGGACGTCAAGGAAATGTGCTCGGCCGAGGCGCGTCCGGTCGCCACGGTGGCCCCGGGGACACCGCGCGGCCTGCCACTTCGCCCGGGACGTCTTTGATACCGAACGAATGAGCCTCCATGGCTGAATCACCACAAGTCGTACCCTGTCGGCCTCCTTTCGTGGAAATGTAAGTGGCCCACGATCCCATTGCCCTGCAAATCCAGTGGTCGCGTCTGATTTCCGTCATGGACGAGGTGGATGTCGCCTTGGTCCGGACTTCCTTTTCCACCATCGTCGGAGAGACCCGCGATTTCGCGGTGATCATGCTCGACCGGAAGGCCCGGTCGATCGCCCAGTCCCAACTGTCCTCGCCCGGCTTCACCTGTTCGCTGCCCAGCGCCACTCGGACCATGTTGAAGCAGTTCCCCGTCCATACCCTGCGGCCGGGGGATGCCATGATCACGAACGACCCCTGGGTCTGTCACGGACACCTGCCCGACTTCATCATCTCCATGCCGATTTTCGTCGGCGGCCAGGTGGCCGCGTTCATGGCAGCGGCCGCCCACATTTCAGACATTGGCGGGCGGCTCGACGAGTTCGATGCTCGCGATGTTTACGAGGAAGGCCTGCGCATTCCACCCAGCAAACTGTACGAGGAAGGGCGGCGAAACGAGCAGCTATTCAGCATCCTGGAGGCCAACACCCGCTATCCCCGTATGGTGGTTGGCGACGTCGAGGCCATTGTCGGCGCTTTTCGCATCGGTGCAGAGCGATACCGGGAACTGGCCGAGGACTATTCGTCCGGGGAACTGGACCGGGTGGCCGAGGACATACTCAAGCGTTCTGAATTCGCCATGCGCCAGGCCATCGGGCGGATCCCCGACGGACGCTATGCCCATTCCGTCCAGGCCGACGGCTACAATCGGCCGACCACCATCCAGGCCTCGATTGAAGTGGACGGGGACAGCATCCGCGTCGATTACGCGGGCTCCAGCGACCAGCGCGACGACGCCTCGGTGAATTGTGTCTTGAACAACACGTTCGCTCACACCGTCTATCCCCTGAAGTGCAGCCTCGTCCCCGACCTTCCGAACAATGAGGGACTGTTCCGACCCATCACGGCGGTGGCGCCCGAGGGGTCGATCCTCAACGCCCGATTTCCGGCACCGGTAAAGGCGCGCTCCAAGACCAGCTACCACGTGCACAACGCTCTCTACGGTGCTCTTGCCGAGGTCTTGCCCAAGGCGGTCCAGGCGGGCAGCGGATCATTCTGGTCCATCAAGTGTTTCGGGCGGGATGAGGCCGGCACGCCATTCGCGGTACACGTGCTGCCCAACGGCGGAAAAGGGGCCGTCTCAGGGCGGGACGGCCTGCCGACGATTGCCTTTCCGGCGAACGGCACCATTACACCGGCCGAGATCCTCGAGATCGGATCGCCGCTCCTGGTCCTGGAGCGCTCGCTGCGCCAGGATTCCGGCGGTGCCGGACGCAACCGCGGCGGGTTGGGTCAGACCATCCGCCTTGGTTGCGCGCGCGACAGACGCGCGAAGCTGACCATTCGTCCCGACAAGATGAGGTTTCCGGCGCCCGGCCTGGCCGGCGGCTCTCCCGGATTGCCCGGGGAACTGACTCTGGATGACTTGCCCCTGGCGCTGGAGCCCTTCGAACTGCTTCCCGGACAGGTGGTCACGATGAAGCTTCCCGGCGGCGGCGGGCTGGGAGATCCGCGCGAGCGCGATGCCGAAGCCTTGCGCCTGGACGTGGAACAGGGAGCTGTTTCGCTTGCTGCGGCACGGGATCTCTATGGAATTGAACTCGCGGCAGAGAAGTGACCGGAACGGAGGACGTCATGCACGAAACGCTTGATCAGGTTTCCCCCCATCCCCTGGAGAAGGGGCACCATACGCCTCTCTCCCATCCCTACATCTTCGTCGACACCTGCGTTCAGATCTGGCCGGATGCCGACTTCGCCAAGCTGAACACCTACGGCTGCACGGCGTACTGCATCACCACCTTCCGACCCGACGACGGACCGGGCAACGCGCTCGACGCCATCGCCAACTGGTACCGCATCGCCAATTCCTACGAAGAGGTTCGAATCGCATACACGGCCGCCGATATCGTCGAGGCCAAGGAGCAGAACCAGGCCGCCATTGTCATCAATTCCCAGGGTGGCGATTTTCTGGGCCGCGACATTCACCGGCTGGAAGCCTTTCACAGGTTGGGTCTGCGCATGATGTTGCCGGCCTACAACAAGCGCAACGCCATCTGCGATGGTTGCCTGGAACCGAGCAACGGCGGCCTCTCGGAGTTCGGCGAGAAATGGGTGGACGAGTGCCAGCGCCTGGGCGTGTTGATCGATCTCAGCCATGTCGGTGAGCGATCCACGCTGGACATTCTGGCGCGGACACGGGAACCGGTGGTCTTCACCCACTCCAACCCCAAGGCCCTGGTCGACAGCCCCCGTGCCATCACGGACGAGCAGATCAAGAAGTGTGCCGCGACCGGCGGAGTCATCGGCATCACCAACTGGGGACCTCTGAACTTCTCCAGGGGAATGACGTCGAGGCCGACCGTTGAGCATTTCCTGGATGCGGTACAGTACGTCATCGACCTGGTGGGTCTGGAACATGTCGGCATGGCGACCGACATGAGCGTAGGCACCTATCCTGACGGCGACCTGATCCGCGGCAGACCCAAGTCGGTGGCCCCGGGCTACGCCGAATACGTGGAATCCAGCCCCCGCTCCCGCTTGCGTTATGTGGAGGGTTTCGACGACTACGGTGCGTTGATGAACGTGGTCGAGGCGATGGAGAGGCGCGGCTTCTCCGAGGACGGCATCAAGAAGGTCCTGGGCGGCAACTGGCTCACTGTCTTCGCTCGGGCGTGGGGAGGATGAGGAGTCCACCATGTCCGCCAGTTCGCCCCTCGACGCGATCGACCTGGAGGTTCGATGGAGTCGCCTGATCACCATCATGGACGAGGTGGACGCCGGGGTGGTCCGCACCGCCTTTTCGAGCATCGTCGGCGAGAGCCGGGACTTTGCGGTGATCATGGTGGATCAACGGGGCCGGTCGCTGGCCCAATCCCGGCTCTCGACGCCGGCCTTCACCAGTTCCCTGCCGATCACCTGCAAGCACCTGCTGCAGGCCTGTCCGGTTGACAGCCTGCGGCCCGGGGACGTGCTGATCACCAACGATCCCTGGCTTGGCTCGGGGCACCTGCCCGACCTGACCATCTGCACGCCGATCTTTCACAAGGGCGCGGTTGTCGCCTTCATGGGCTGCGTCGCCCACATTTCGGACATCGGCGGGCGTAGCGACTACCTGGACAGCAAGGAACTGTTCGAGGAAGGTCTGCGCATTCCCCCCATGAAGCTGGTCAGCGAGGGGGTTCCCGTGAAGCCACTCTTTCAGATGATCGAGGCCAACGTCCGCGTGCCCCGCATGGTGATCGGCGACATCCATGCCATCCTGGGCGCCGAGCGGCTGGGCGCCGAACGGCTGATAGAATTCCTCGAGGACTACCGGATGGACGACCTGGACGATCTGGCCGGTACCATCCTGGAACGCTCGGAGGCCGCCATGGCGGCGGCCATCGAGTCCCTGCCCGACGGCACCTATTCGTCCGTGCTCGATATCGACGGTCACAATCGACCGGTGCGCATCGCCGTCAAGGTGACCATTCGGGGCGCCAGGATCCGGGTCGATTTCACCGGATCGTCCGACGAGCGGCCAGACGCCTCCATCAACTGCGTCATGAACACCACGGTTTCCGATACCTACTATCCCTTCAAGTGCAGCCTGCTTCCGGAACTGCCCAATAACGAGGGGCTCTACCGGTTCCTGGACGTGCATGCTCCCCTGGGCAGCATTTTCAATACCCGCTTCCCGCGTTCGGTGCGAGCTCGCTCCAAGTCGAGTTGCCACATCCATTCCGCCATCTACGACGCGCTTTCAGGCGTGTTGGGGAATCAGGTGCACGCCGGCAGCGGCTCGTTCTGGACCATGACCGCATTCGGCACCCACGATGACGGTGAGCCCTACCGCAGCCACATGCTGCCCAACGGCGGCAAGGGCGCAGTTCCCGGCCGCGACGGACTACCCACGATCGCATTCCCCTACAACGGAACCATTACGCCGGCCGAGATCTTCGAGAACAACGCCCCGGTGCTCATCGGCCAGCGCGAGTTCCTGGCCGATTCCGCGGGACCGGGCCAGTTTCGCGGCGGCCTGGGCCAGCACATCACCTTAACTTCGCTGTGCGACAAGCCGGTGGGCATGTTCTGCCGCCCAGACAAGATGCGCTTTCCGGCCCCCGGACTGTTGGGGGGGCGAGCCGGCCGGGCCGGCCAGTTCCTGCTCAATGGACGCCCGGCGCCCCTGGTTCCCTTCGACCTCGAGCGGGGCGATGTCATGGAATTGCGTCTTCCGGGAGGCGGTGGATTGGGGTCGCCCGGCGAACGCGACCCGGCCGCTCTTGCGCGCGATGTCGCGGACGGCCTGGTCAGCCGGGAAGCCGCCCGCACGGAGTACACTTGATGCCAGCAGCAAGGAGCCACCCATCCGATGTCTGAAGCGATGAACTACCGGCTGGGGTTCGATATTGGCGGAACCTTCACCGATTTCGTGCTGGTCGACGAGCGCAGCGGTCGCACCCATTTGAACAAGTGCCTGACGACTCCCGACGATCCCTCGCGGGGTGTCATGGACGGACTGGGAATGATGCTGCGGGACAGCGGCGTCGCCGGCGAAGAGATCGACATCGCTATCCACGGCACCACGCTGATCACCAATGCCCTCATCGAGCGCAAGGGTGCCCGGACCGCCATGCTGGCGACCGCCGGTTTCCGAGATGTGCTGGAGATGGGCACCGAAGTCCGTTACGACGTCTACGACCTGTTCCTGGAGAAACCGGCTCCGCTGGTGCCACGGAAATGGCGCTTCGATGTGATGGAACGCCTGGACAGGGACGGCAACGTCCTGACCGAACTCGACGATGCGTTGGTGCGGGAAACGGCCGCCGAGATGCGTCGCCAGGAGATCGAGGCGGTAGCCATTGTCTTCCTCCATTCATTTCGCAATCCGGCCCACGAGCAACGGGCGCGCGACATATTGACGGAGGAGCTACCCGATGTCAGCACTTGCGTGTCCAGCGCCGTGGCCCCCGAGATCCGCGAGTTCGAGCGCATGAGCACGACCGTCGCAAACTCTTACGTCCAGCCGCTCACGCGCCACTACATCGACGTCATCGAGCATCAGTTGAAGGATATGGGATACGGCCAGCGCCTGTTCCTGATGATCTCGTCCGGCGGCATCGCGACCTCGGAGACGGCCAAGGAATTTCCCATCCGCATGGTCGAATCTGGGCCTGCCGCTGGCGTCCTGGCGGCCACCTATTACGGACGAAGCATGGGGCTCGACAGCTTGGTCACGTTCGACATGGGCGGAACCACAGCCAAGATCGGTTTGGTCAAGAACCATCAGGCGACCAAGGCCAGCGTCATCGAAGTCGGTCGCGTCAAGCGCTTCAAGAAGGGCAGCGGCATCCCCATCAGGGTTCCGGTCGTCGAACTGATCGAGATCGGAGCCGGTGGCGGCAGCATCGCCCATGTGGACCTCTTGGGTCTCCTCAAGGTTGGCCCGGAAAGCGCCGGGGCCGACCCCGGGCCAGCTTGCTATGGACGCGGCGGCACGAAACCGACGGTTACCGACGCCGACGTCATCCTGGGCTATCTGGACCCCGACTACTTTCTCGGCGGGACGATGAAACTGGACGTGGAAGCCGCCAGGAAGGCGGTTGAGGACGAGTTGTCCAAGCCCCTCGGCATGCCCACACACGACGCGGCGCGCGGTATCTTCGAGGTGGTCAACCAGAGCATGTTGGCCGCCATGAAGGTCCACATCGCCGAGCGCGGCGAGGATCCCCGCAAGTTCTATCTATTCTCCTTTGGCGGAGCCGGACCGGCCCACGCCTACGAACTGGCCCGGACCCTTCGCATGAAGGGCATCGTTGTGCCATCCGGCGCCGGCGGCACCTCGGCCATGGGGCTGGTTACCACCGCGGTCTCCTTCGATTTCGCCCGGTCCTTCGTGGCCCGGCTGGACGCCGTCCGCTGGGACGAAGTCAGGACCGTCTTCGAGGACATGGCGGCCGAGGGGTTGGCCATCCTGGCGGATGCCAGGATCGCCTCCGACAGCGACGGCGTAACGGTAGTCCACTCCATGGATCTCAGGCACAAGGGGCAGGGCCACGAAGTATCGGTGGTCATCCCGAAAGAGGTCTATGACCTTGGCTCGACCGAAGCGCTGACCGAACTGTTCTACGACCGCCATCGTGAAGAGTACGGCCATGCCCACACTCACCTGGCGGTCGAAATGGTCACCTGCCGCACCGTGGTTGCCGCGCCCCCGCCCGTGGTTCCACTGCATCGCGCGGAGAGTTCCGCATCCGATCCCGAGGCCGCGCGCAAGGGGCTGCGGCCGGTCTTTTTCCCCGAAAACGGGGCGTACCGGGACACTCCGGTCTACGACCGATACCGCTTGGCCCCCGAAAGCAGTTTCGCGGGACCCGCCATCATCGAGGAGCGCGAGTGCACGGTGGTGGCCGGACCGTCGAGCCGTGTCTCGGTGGACGCCTTCGGAAGCCTGTTCATCGACCTGTTGCCGATGGCCAGTGAGGGCCGCGCAAATGGCTAGACCGACCGAGCTCGACCCGATCACCGTCGAGGTCCAGTGGAGCCGCCTGATCTCCATCATGGACGAGGTGGACATCGCGCTGGTCCGCACGTCCTTCTCCACCATTGTCGGCGAGAGCCGGGACTTCGCCGTCATCATGTTGGACCGTCAGGGCCGCAGCCTGGCCCAGTCGCAACTGAGTTCGCCGGCGTTCACCGTTCACCTGCCGATCACCGTCAAGCATCTGCTGGAAGTCTTTCCCGCCGAGGACCTGGTCCCCGGCGACGTGCTGATCACGAACGATCCCTGGCTTGGCACCGGGCACCTGCCCGACCTGTGCATCATCACGCCGGTCTTCAATGGCGGCGAATTGGTATCCTTCATGGCCTGTGCCGCCCATGTTGCCGATATCGGCGGGCGCCTGGATTTCTTCGATGCCCGTGACCTTTTCGAGGAGGGTCTGCGCATCCCACCGAGCAAGCTGCACCTTGCCGGGAAGGAGAACGAGCAGCTCTATCGCATCGTCGAGGCCAACGTCCGGGTTCCCGACATGGTGCTGGGCGACATCCGGGCCATCGTCGGCGCCGAGCGGCTGGGGATCGATCGGCTGCTCGAGTTCCTGTCCGACTATGGCGGCAACGAGGCCTTCCATGCCCTTGCCGAGGACATCCTCAATCGCTCCGAGATTGCCATGCGCCAGGCCCTCCTGGAGTTGCCCGACGGAACCTGGAGCTACGATCTGGATGCCGACGGATACATCGAGAAGCTGCATGTGCGGACCACGGTGACCAAGAAAGGCGACCGGGTGCACGTGGACTTCACCGGATCGTCGCCCCAGTTCGAGAACGCCTCCATCAACTGCGTTCCCAACTGCACGTTCGCCGACGCCTTCTATCCCATCAAGTGCAGTCTGACGCCGGACCTTCCCAACAACGAGGGCCTGTTCCGGCCTCTGAGCGTGTTTGCGCCCGAGGGCAGCGTCTTCAACACCACGTTTCCCAGCGCCGTCAAGTCCCGCTCCAAGAGCAGTTTTCATATCAATGTGGCGGTCTACGGTGCCATGGCCCAGACCATGCCCGACCGTGTTCAGGCGGGAAGCGGTTCGTTCTGGGCCATCACCCTCCACGGGATCCAGCCGGACGGAACGGTGTTCAATGTTCACATCCTGCCCAACGGGGGCAAGGGAGCGACGAGCAGCATGGACGGATTGCCGACCATTGCCTTCCCCTACAACGGCACTGTAACTCCGACCGAGATCGTCGAGAATCAGGCGCCCCTGGTGGTCGGCTACAAGCGCCTGACCACGGACTCCGGCGGTCCTGGCCGGTTCCGCGGCGGTCTGGGCCAGGAAATGGAATTGCGGGTGATCGGTGAGCGCTCGCTGGTCGCCTCCCTGAGACCCGACAAGGTGAGATTCCCGCCTCCAGGCATTCGGGGCGGCAAACCGGGGAAAGCAGGGCGTTTCTTCGTCGACGGCGAGACCGTCTCGGTGGAACCCCGCACTCTCCAGCCCGGTCAGGCTTATCGCATGGAATTGCCGGGCGGCGGCGGCTATGGCGATTCGCGCGAGAGGCCGGTTGAATCCGTGACCCGGGACGTGCTGGACGGCTATGTTTCGGTGGCCGCGGCCCTTGAGCATTATGGTGTGGCCGTGGACCCCGAGAGTGGCAAGGCGGAACGCATCAACGACCAGGCGGGAGGATTCGATGACCTTTGATGTTCTGATCAGGAACGGCGAGGTGGTGGACGGGACCGGGAGCCCGCCGCGCCGCGCCGACGTGGGAATCGATGACGAGCGCATCGTCGCGGTGGGCGAGCTTGGCGAGGCCGAGGGTTACGAGGAAATCGACGCGACCGGCCGGCTGGTGACGCCGGGTTTCATCGACGTCCATGCGCATTCCGATGTCGGGCTCTACCTCAACCCGGAGTGCAAGACCCAGACCGGCCAGGGTATCACCACCGAGGTCATGGGCAATTGCGGCTACAGTCCGTTCCCGTTGATGAACAACAATCGCGGCCTGCTGCTCGATCCGCCCGGAACCGAGGTTCCCTGGACGACCGCTGAAGAGTACTTTCGGCTTATGGGCAATCGCGGAGCCGGCATCAACGCCGTGCCCCAGGTCGGTCACCTTACCCTGCGCCAGGCGGTGCTTGACGGCGAGGACCGGCCGGCTACCGCGGCCGAGATCGACCAGATGAAAGGCCATGTGCGCGATGCGATGGAAGCCGGAGCCTGTGGTCTGAGCACCGGTCTCGACTACGCTCCGACGACGACCGCGGACCTGGAGGAAATCGTCGATCTGGTGGATGTGGCAGCGGAATACGGGGGGTTCTACACCTCCCACATACGCGGCTACAGCTGGAACGTGCTGAATGCGGTTGCCGAGACCCTCGAAGTGGGACGGCGCACCGGGGTCACCGTCCAGATCTCGCATCTGAACATCTACGGGCGCAAGCACTGGGGGTGGATGGACCGCGTGCTGGCGCTCATGGACCGGGCGCGCCAGGACGGCATCAAGGTGGCCTGCGACATGATGCCCTATCCCACCGCCGGCGCCTGGTGGTCGGCCCGGGCTGTCCTTCCGCCCGAGATCCACGACTGGAAGAAGACCTGGGCCGAGAACCTGCCGGGGCTCAAGAAACTGCTCGGCGATCCACGCAGACGCGCGTCGCTGAAGGCGGAAATCGAGGAACGGCGGATTCGGCCCAAGCGCGGCTTCCACGAGGAATTCGCCATCTTCAGCGATTGGCGGGACATCCATATTGTCGAACTGCCGGCTGCCAGCCCGCGCCGGGATCTCGTTGGTCTCGACATGGCCTCCGCCGCGACGGAAGCCGGCCAGGATCCCTGCGACCTCTATTTTGACCTGATCCTGGAAGAAGGCGAGGAATTCGGCGCCATTTGCTCGCCCTTTGACGAACGTGATTTCCACACCCTGATGCGCGATCGATGGACGCTGTTCGGTACCGACGCCATCGGCAGTTCCATTTCCCGACTGGCCGAACCATGGAACAACATTCAGCCCCACCCGCGCCATACCGGTACATTTCCCCGCGTGCTGGGCAAGTTCGTGCGCGACGATGGACTGCTGGAGATCGGCGATGCCGTTCGCCGGATGAGCGGACTGGCGGCTGACCACTTTGGGCTGGAGGGGCGCGGCTACGTCCGTGAGGGAGGTCAGGCGGATCTGGTCGTGGTGGCCCTGGAGAAGGTCGGCGAAAGCAGTACCTGGCGTCTGCCGTCGGCCTACCCCAAGGGCATCGACCACGTCTTCGTCAACGGCGTCTAGGCGGTCGCCGAGGGCGAATTCACCGGCAGGCTGGGTGGGCGGATCCTGACGCGTTCCGCCTCCTGAGTGCACGCCATGGAACCGGTGGATTTCAGGGAGGTGGTCCTGGAGCGGTTGGAGGCCGGCGCTAGGCTGCTGGCTTCCATCCCGGTGGCCGGCGAGGGAACGAGCGACCTCTGCGCAATCCCCGTGATGGTGATTTCGGGCCGCCAGCCAGGCCCCGTGTTTTGCGTCAACGCCGGTACCCACGGCGACGAACACGAGGGTCAGGTGGCGGTCCACCGTCTCTGGGACGAGTTGGACCCGGACAGCTTCAGGGGCGTTGTCCTCTGCGTCCCCCATCTCAACATGCCGGCCTGCCGCGAGTATTCCAGAACCAGTTCGATCGATCTGATCGACCTCAACCGGATCTGCCCGGGCCGCGCCGACGGCTTCCTGACCGAGCGCATCGCCGTTGCCTTCTTCGAGCATCTTTGTCCAAGGCTGGATTACCTCATCGACGTGCATTCGGGTGGACCGCGCATGGATACCGCGCCGGTCGTCATCTACCGCGAGCAGGAAGGGTCGACGGCGGCCGCGCGTTCGATCGAGCTGGCCAGCGCGCTGGGCACCGAGCTCGTCTGGCGGGCCCCCGTGTCCCTGGGCGGGGGCGGGGGCGGGGGCGGAGGTACGCTTGCCCAGGTGGCGCTCGAACGGGGTGTGCCGGCAGTCACCTACGAGATGGGCGGGCGCGGCGCGATTCTGGATGACTGCTTGCGGGAGATCGACATGGCGGTGAGGAACTGCTTGCGCCTGGCGGGAATGATGGACGGTGAGGTGGCGCTCCGTGACCGCTACATCCTGGTCGACGGCTGGTTCTCCCACGGGACGCATGGCGGCATCTACCAGGCTCGGGCGGCCGTCTCCGAAGCAGTGCGCGAGGGGCAGGTGGTCGGCGAGATCAGCGGCTTCGACGGCCGGCTCTGCGAGACCGTCCGCTCACCCCACGACGGCATCGTCCTCAGCCAGCGGGTAAGCACCCTGCGACCCGGGGATTGGACGATCTGTGTTGGCAGGATCTTGGAAAATGGTGGATAGAAACACCTCTGTCCTGTTGAAAGGGGCGGTTCTGATTGACGGAATCGGCGGGCCGCCGGTCGCGGATTCGGCGGTCCTGGTTGAGGGGAGGCGTATTCGCTATGCCGGTCCGGCCTCGGCCCTGGATCCGATTCCACTCGAGACCGAGACCATCGAGCTCCCGGGCTGCGCGATCCTGCCCGGCCTGATGAACAGCCATGTGCACCTCGCTCTCAATCCCTATCGCAGGCGGCGCGACTGGTCCGAATTCAAGGTCGACGAAATCGTCAACACCTTGGAGGGGTACGAGTTGGCCAAGGAATGCATCGAGCACGGAGTCACCGCCCTGGGCGACCTGTCAGCACCCCATCACGGATTCATCAAGTTGGGAAGGATGATCGAGAACGGCGACTTGACGGGACCGCGCATCGTCGCCGTCGGGCGGGCGCTGATCGCCACCGGCGGTCATTCGTGCAGCCTGGGGCGCGAGATCGACGGCCCAGCGGAAGCCGCGAAGGCCGTTCGCGAGGAGATCAAGGCGGGGGCTCATCAGATCAAATTGATGGCCGAGGCCGGCACCCTCGAAGGCGCCCTGGATCGCCAACGGCTGGAAATGACAGTCGCCGAGATGACCGCCGCCACAGAGGCGGCCCACGCCTTTGGCCGAACGGTCCGGGCGCATTTGATCAGCGCCGGTCCGATCCGCGAGGGGCTCGCCGTGGGCGTCGACGTGATCGAGCATGGCTACGCCCTTGACGACAGGGGCATCGACTGGATGGTGGAGCATGGAAACTACCTGGTGCCGACCATCCAGGTGTGGAAGAAGGCCCTGCTCAACCCGGAACGGGTCCCCACGCCCCAGATGCTGGTCTACCGCAAACAGACCCAGGCAGTGGTCGAACGCACATTGCCCCGGGCCATCGAGGCGGGGGTCAAGATCGCCCTCGGTACCGACGGCAGCACCCTGATGAATCCGGCCTGCGATGTGCTGCTGGAACTTCAGTCTCTGGTCGAATACGGCATGACACCAATGGAAGCCATCCGGGCGGCAACCGTGCACGCGGCCGAGGTCATGGATCTGGACCAGGACCTGGGTTCCCTGCAGAAAGGAAAGCTGGCCGACCTGATCGTCGTCGAGGGCGATCCGGCAAGCGAAATCGACGCCCTGGCGCGGGTCCGGCTGACGATGGTGGATGGGCGGATACTGAAACACGAGCGGTAAGGCTCGTTCAACGGAGGGTTGCAGTGGCTTTTCAATGGGGCGGTACAAGGGTCGTGAGGGGAACCAGGGCCTATTTCGAGGTTCCGGTTTGCGTCATGGCCAGTGGCTACAAGCTGGCCTTGCCCATCCACGTGATCGCCGGGCAGCGCCCTGGTCCATCCGTGCTGATCGCCTGCACGTCGCACGGCGACGAGTTCTGGAGCGCCGAGTTCTGCCGGCGCATCTATCATTTCCTGGTCGGAACCGATCACGACTTCGCCGGCACCATGGTTCTGGCCCCTGTGCTCAATCCCCATGCTCTCGAATCCGGAGACCGCAATACGCCCATTGATCTCCACAACCTGAACCGCGTTTTCCCGGGATCGGAGCCCGACAGCAACTGGTTCACCGACAACCTGGCCAAGGTCATCGCCGACCGCATCCTGCCCCAGGTGGAAATCGTCCTGGATTATCACGGAGGTGGCTCCGACACAGTCATCCACTACACATATACGGCCGATCCCGAGGCCTCCGAGTACAGCCGGCGGGTTCACGAAGTTGCTCTGGCCAGCGGCGCCGAAGTACTTTGGGAGCTATTCGAGGCCCGCGGCACGCTAACCAATTGCGCCGAGCAGATGGGAATACTGGCGGTAGTGCCCGAGATCGGCGGCGGTGGTCTGATTCTGGATCTGGCCTATTTCGACAAGGCCATCGCCGACATGGTCAACATGCTGCGCGTGGTCGAGGTCTTTTCCGGAATGCCAACCCATGACGGCCCGCGCGTGGTGGTTCGCAAGGGCCGAACCGTCAGACCAGCACATGGCGGCACGTTCATTCCGGAGGTGGGGCTGGAAGTCCTGGGCAAGACGGTATCCGAGGGAACAGTCCTCGGTCGAGTGGTCTCGCCCTACACCTTCGAGGAACTCCATCGGCTCGTCGCACCCTACCCGAAGACCGAGGTCATGCAGGTGCGGAATCGTCTCTCCAAGGTTCATCCCGGTGAGTATGCCTACATCGTCGGCGACGGAGATTCCGGCTACCAGTTGTGACCGCGCGGAGCAGGAAACGCGAACCCGACGCCGCGCGCCTGCTCTGCCGTCGCCATATCGCCAGCCGGAAGCGTACCGACGCGATGCCCCGGCACCACCAAGTGGTGGTCTGAACGCCTCTTTATGGGAGGTGCCGGTTTGCTCGACGGTGCCTGAACGGGCGCTCAGAAGAGAGCCTCGTGGCAGTATGGTATCGGCTAGCGGCTGACCCGGGTCGATCCACCGTAAGCGACTTTTTTACCCCCTGCTGAACGATATTGGGCGTTTCGTGTGGGTGTGCCGTTGGTGATTTGGATTGGGTTTGCTTCGAGCGTGTCCCTGGACTCAGTGTCCTGGGGCTGAACTCAACGAAACGGTTGTGTTACTGCCGTCCGCAGCTAGCGCCGAGCAGTCCGGGACGGGATGGGCCTGAGCCCAGCGATTGGCTGCGGCCTGGACTTAGTCGCTATCCGCCTGCACCATCACCCGGTGGATCGTGGCTCGCGACGGCGGGATGTAGAGGTCACTGATCCGATCCTGCCGCGCGTCGAGGGCGGCAAGATGCTCCTGCGGCATGGTTTTCGCGTAGCGCGCGGTCGCATCGCAGCCGACCTTGCCCGCAAGGCGCGCCAGCACGCAAATGCCCAGCACTGTCGCCAGCTTGTGCCGCCGCCCCTGCGCATGGCGGAAGTCGGGGATCCGCTGCAACGCCTCCAGCAGCGAAGGAAGCGTTTCTTCCGTCGCGTCCACCTCCGTACGGGCCACCTCCCAGTCCGGATGCGGCTCTGTTGCGCAAAGCCGGGCCACCGACGAGCGGCCCAGCGGGTAGACAACCATCTCCTTCAGCTTGCCATGCGGATCCGTGTAGCCGCCCCGGCCGCGCGCATAGCCCTTGGTGAGCCCCACCGGCGCCCAGTTCGAGGCTCGGTACACCGTCCCGTGGTGCTTCTCTGGATCCACGAAAGTCTCCGCCAGTTCCAGCGGATGACCGTAGGTCGCCTTCCAGTCGTCGCTCAGGCGACGGAGCATCCCGCCGACAAAGCAACTGCCCAAGTTCGGGAAGGCCCGGAAGCACCAGCAGCCGCGTATTGCTCGCCACAAGGTGCAACCGCTCATACTGCTGCGCAGGCTTCCAGCCGATGAACCGGGTGTGCACGTTCACGATAATTGATGGAAATTCGGTGGCTTTTGATCGCATAACTTGATGGAATGCCGGGAGTTTCCCTCGAGGAGCGTGGTTGATATCGTTTGCTGCGTGACCGTTGTCTGCCGTGCCTTTTCCCCTCTGCGGGCTTTTGTATTGGAGTGCAGGTTCGCCGGAATCGGTTCGCTTGGTCAAGGAGAGCATTGGAGGATGAGTGATGCAGCCGGTATCGATCTCGAGTCCCAGATTGTGGGATTTCATGTTTCTGATTGACGAGCGGGAGGCATCCCGTGTTCGTTGCGCGGGTTGCCGCCACTGCGGCGGCGCGCTGCATTCGGCGACGTATGCGCGCAAGCCTCGTGGTGTTCCGGAGGCGGTTGTCTCCGGGGGATCGCGTCCGGTATTGCGGCACAGTTTCTGCTGCGCGGTGTGTCGGCGTCGGACAACGCCCGCCTCCGTGCGCTTTATGGGGCGCCGGGTGTATGTGGGTCTGATCGTGCTTCTGCTTCCGGTGCTGCTTGGGGATGCGAGCCCTACGGCGGTTTCGGCGGCGTGCCGTCGCCTTGGTCTGAGCCGTCAGACGCTACGCCGTTGGCGGCGCTGGTGGCAGGAGACATTTGCGGGCAGCGCATTCTGGCGGGCACACCGGGGACGCTTCCGGCCGGGCGTCGAGGCGTCGGGGCTCCCGCGCGCCCTGCTGGAGGGGTTCCTCAGAGGCGGGTTGCTGGGTCGAGCGGTTCGGGCGCTGTTGTTCCTTCGGGATGGCTTCATGTTCACGGTTTTCGAGGGCAGCGCTTCGGGGGACCGGGACCCGCAGAAGATGTATCTCTCATGATCAACGGGGGTGGACGGCAGGTTCCTGCAAGGAAGAGTGCGAAACGGCAAAGCGCAAGTTGACCGCCCTGACCAGAATCCGCCGGCCAGGGGGTGCATCGGCCGAGGTTCTCCTTACGGGCCGCTGGGCGCGGCTACGCAGACCACTCGAGCTGTTTCCAGCCGAAAGCTCCAGGGGGTGAAGGGAAACGGGAAACGGGAAACACTCCCAATCCGCCGGCCCGGGACCACCACCTTCCCTTTCCCCAGACAGCCCGCAAGAGGTCCCGTGGCACGCCGATGGACCGGTCGCGCGGACGGCACTTCATCGCGCCTGCCTGCCAGCCTGCCAAGGCAACCCAAAGCGTCCCCAGCACCGCAACATATCGTAGCCCGCGTCCCACAAAGCGCAGGAAACCGAGCTCGTGGCCCTCGGCCATCAGACGGTCCCAGCGGAGGCGTTCCTCCGGCCGCGCAAGCCGTATCTCAAAATCCCCCACCAAGGGGTTCTGGGGCAATCCAAGCATGCCTTCCTATTAGCATGCATAAAACGAGATGTCCAGACCCCACGAGACCGAATCAACCTCGAAAAAGAATGGGATTGCCCTGAATCAGCAGCGCGCCCGCGTCCGCACTCACGCTTTCATCGCTACCGTCAATCTCGATGGATCGGTTCCATTCAAACGGCGCCCGGTTCAGACTTGATTCACCCATATCACATCCTACCAACGCTGACTGATCGACCTGTATTCTTATATAGGGCAACGCGTTACAATGGCAATCCCGTTCGTCTCCGCCTCTGCTCGAACAATCCGTTAAGACAATATAATCAGTATAGGATATTAAATATACTGCTGACAGTTGTTGAGCGTAAAAACGAGGCTTGGCCATGTGTGATGCGGGCGCGATCGGAGAACGGGGGCGAGTCGAATTCAGTCCTGCGATGGTGGTCTGTCGGGCGAGTTCCGGGGCAGACCGGTCATGGCTGCGGTCTCTCGCGGCGGCCGGGCCGTGGCGGAGCAGGCGATCGAGGCGGTGGAGGCGCGCTTCGAGGCGCCGCGCGCGCCAGGCCTGTCGGGCACGATTGGAGGCCAGAGCATCTCAGGCATCGCGGGACCGGGGCCTGAAGCCGGGGAGGTGCGAGGTGCCGGGACCGACGCGCGGCAGGGCCTGGAGGCGCTATCGGACTGGTTCGGCGGCGAGAGCGGCGATGAGGACGAATTGGGCATCGGCACGCGCACGCTCAGCGGGCGCGAGGTGCTGACCGGCACGTCCCTCGGGTTTACCGCAGGGACGGCGGAGACGGGCTTCGCGGCCTTCTGGGGCCGGGGCGCGGTCACGAGCTTCGACGGTCGCGACGGGGAGATGACCCTCGACGGCGAGGTGGCGAGCGCAATGGTCGGCGCGGACTTCTCGCGCGATGCCCTGCTCGGCGGCCTGATGCTCTCGCACAGCCGCGGCGAGGGCGGCTACCGCTCGCCCGATGACAACGGCGAGGTCGAGTCGACGCTGACGGCGCTCTACCCCTACGCACGCTACGCACTGTCGGAGCGGGTCTCGGTGTGGGGCATGGTGGGCTACGGCGAGGGCACGCTCACGGTTACCCGCGAGGGAGCGGCGCCGCTTCGTACCGACATGGACTTCCTGATGGGAGCGCTGGGGGGTCGCGGCGTGCTGCTCGACGGCGGCCATGACGGGGCGACGCTCGCGGCGAAGTCCGACGCGTTTGCCGTGCGCACGAGCACGGATGCGGTGTCGGGGCTCAAGGCGGCGGAGGCCGACGTGACGCGGGTTCGCTTCGCGCTCGAGGGCTCGCGCCCGTTCGGTCTCGGCGGCGATGCGGTGCTCACCCCGAGCCTCGAGCTCGGGGTGCGCCACGACGGCGGCGATGCGGAGACCGGCTTCGGGGCGGACATCGGGGCGGGGCTCGTCCTTTCCGACCCGGCACGCGGGATATCGGCGGAGGTCCGGGCGCGCGGGCTTCTCACCCACGAGGCGGAGGGGATGCGTGAGCGGGGGCTCTCCGGGACGCTCGCCTTCGACCCGGCGCCGGACACCGAGCGGGGGCTTTCGCTCAGTCTTACCCAGTCGGTGGGCGCGCAAGGAGAGGGTGGTGTGGACGCGCTCCTCGAACGCCGCACGCTCGCGAACCTCGGCGCGGAGGAGGAGGACGACCTGTCTGCACGCCGCCTCGACGCGCGCATCGGCTATCGTCCAGCCCCTCGAACACGCCGGCCGGCAGCGCCGTCAGGTCATTGCCCTGGAGCCTGAGGTTGCCGGTCCCGCCGAGATGGGCGAAATCTCCCTGCCTGAGCGTCGCGATACCCGCGTTTCTCAGATCCAGCACCCCCGGCAGCGCCGCGAGATGCGTGGTCGTCACCTGCGAGCAATTGCTGACATTGCTGTCGTTTGCCTTGACCAGATCCACCAGCTTGTCGCGCAGCTGGGGCGAGCGCTCGCAGATGCCGCCGCTCAACGCATCGTCCGATCCGTCCACCTTGTGGCCGGTCTGCGCCGCCAGCGCGGCGTGATCCAGGAGCGCCGCCACGCCGTAGATGTTCGCGATAGCGGCGCCGTTCAGCGTCAGGCCGTTCGCCGCGACCGCGATGCCGTCGCCGTCGGTATCGGCGGGCTGCACGGTGTATTCGAACACCAACCGGTTGGTGCCCGTGCCCCCCACATAGCTCGCCAGGCGCGTCTGCGTCCCCACCGTCAGCCCGAGCGTGGGCGTCACCATTGACGTGTCCACCAGCACCCGGTCGCCGAAGGTCACCGCGACCTCGATTTTCTCGCCGCCCTTGTAGGCGTCCCCGCCGTCGACCGGCCTCGACACCACCGCCAGACCCGTCGGCGCCGACGCCAGGATCGTGAACCGGGCCTCCGAAACGGGCGAGTAAAGGCCCAGGCGAAGCCTGGAGTCACCGTGAGCGGACCCGTCGAGTTTCTTCCCGGCCCCGTCAAGCCGTAGCTGGAACCTGACTTCCGTCGTCTCCGCCAGCGTCGGCACGGTGAAGCTCGGGTTCGCGACAACGTTCTCCTCAGCGGTCACCGGCAGCGCCACCGTGCTCACCGCGTTGCCGCTGCCGTCCTTCTGCTGCCAGCGATAGAACACGTTCGACCCCCAGGGGCCGCCGTCGTTCCCCGGGCCGCCCAGGGTCACCGTCTGGCCGGCCGAGAGCGTCCCGCCCGGCCCGGCGTCCGCCCAATGGCATTCGGATAAGGATTTGCTGCGTTCGGATAAGAGAAACCCGTGCTTCGGGCGGTTGCCGGAAGTCGGGGGGCTGATTTTGGGTTCGGTTCAGATATCAGGCGGTGGATCGCCTGAGCCATTTGGACCGTGGCTGCTTTGATTCCCTTCTGTAGCTTCGGCCCGGCCTCTGGCGCTGTATGCACCGGGAGAGGCCGGCCATGATCCGCCTGACGGACTGGTTGACCATCTCGCTCTGTCTCAGGAAGATGGCTTCGATCTCCCGTCCGACCAGACGCAGGCCGTTCTTGAAGTTGGTGCGCATGGCGGGCAGGTCCTCGCTGTCGCCGCGGTTGAGGTCGCTGTCGCAGCGGTTGACGAACTGGCGCGCGAGGGTGACCAGCGCGAACACCGCGTAGAGTTCCTGGCGGACGCCGCGCTCGGACTTTGCATGGAAGTGCTCGATCACGGCCTTGCTGGTTTTGTAGAGTTCCTCGATCCCCCATCGGCCATGATAGAGGTCGCTGAGTGCCGGGATGGGATAGCGGCCGCTGTCGAGCAGTGACGTGGCGAGATAGTATTCGGTGTCTCCGATGGCATACTTGGCCAGGCGGATGCGGTGGCTCGGACCGGTCGGGCCGTCCCTGGGCGGTTCGAGGGTGGCGGTCAGGTCGGTTTCCCGCGAGGCGATGAACGTGTCGAAGGCGGGGCTGGTGTTGCGGGCAATGCGGAACACGAAGTGAAGCCCGCGCTGCCAGTGGGCGAGAGCCATCGCGAACGAGAAATAGCCGCGGTCGTAGACGATGACGTCGCCTTCGGCGGCATGGTCGAGATGGGTGAGTGCAGCCGTGCGTTCGTTTTCATGGCTGAACAGGTCGAAGTCGACCGGGATCCGGTCGTTGAGCCGGTACATGGCGCTGACCATACCCTGGGGGTAGTGGGCGCCGTTGGGGATGCGGTAGCCGCGCTGTGCCAGTTTCCTCGGCAGGGTAATCTTGGATCCGTCGACGGCGAGGACCCTGTGGTCTTTCCAGAGCCGTCCGTCGGGGCTGTTGGCGAGGATCTCCCGGTGCAGGGCCCGGAACGCGCTTTCGTCGAGCTTCTCACGCGCCTCGCAGGCTGTCGAAGCCGCCGGAGGCTCGTCCTGTGGCAGTTCGACGCCTGCCGCCGCGCACTGCTCCCAGAGTTCGCACAGCGTGGCACGGTAGCCCTGCCCGCGCGGCGCGACGACGAGGCGGAGCACGAACAGCATGATCAGCAGGCTGTTGAACACGCGCCGGCGCTTCTGCCAGCGCGCATCCTCACGCTCCGCGACCGCCGTGGCGGCGGCGACGAGCGTCTCCCACCGCCGGGAGAAGCGGCGGTCGCTGGCGGCGGAACGCCCCCGTTCGGCCCGTGTCGGCGGCTTCGCGGGCGTTCCGGCGTCCCGTTCGCCGCACAGGATCTCACGGGCGCCCCCGCACAACGGCAGCACGTACACCCCCTTGACCGACCGTCCGCCGGTCGAACCAATGCGCTCCCAGTTGGCGGCGCGGTAGCACGAGGCCCTGAACCGGGTCTCGTCGACGAACGTCTCGCAGAGGACGGGGCGGAAGCCATGCAGGCGCTGCCAGTCGTCGGCGAGCCGACGCGTCGCCAGGGCGAGGGCCGAGGACGCGAGATTCTTCGAGCGCACCCAGGGAAAAACCAGGAAGCGCGAGTTGACCACCATCCGGTGCCGGCTACGGCCGCGGGCCCGGTCGCTCCATCCGATCCAGTTGTCCCGGCACGGGAGCGTCTTCGTCGCCGCCTCGAACAGCAGGCATCCCAGCTTGCGGCCCTCCCGGTCGGCGACAAAATAACGGATGTGCGCCCCAAACGGGCGTCTGTAGCCGAGGTAGTGGTGGCGGTCGACGAAGGCGTTCCACAACTGCCGCCCGTCCGTGTCGGTGACAGGCTCGAGGCGCAGCGGACGCAGGTCGGAAAGGTCGGCGCACAACGCCGGTCGCCGGTCGGAGGCAGAGGTCCAGACGGGCCCGGGCGTCATGTCCCGGACCTGGGCCTCCCGCTTCGGCGGCAGCGTCAGGATGCCATGCCGCTCCAGCGTCTCCAGAAGCTTCATGCATGCCCCGACCCTGTAGTCGCCCTTCGCCGAAACCCAGTTGAGATGCTCGCAGAGGGTCTTCGCGAGCTCGTTGCGGCTGTGGTTGGGAAATAGCACCACGGTCTTCTGGATGTCCGCAATCTGCCGCCGGGTCAGGCGGCGACCGGAAAACGTGGTCGACTTCAGGTCGGTGATTCGCGGATCCATGGGCAATTCCTGCAGCTGTTCAAGGACAGCATACGAATCGACGGGCGCTTGTCAACACCTCTGCGGAACAAAAATAATCGCACACCGATACGCCATTCATATCAACAGGTTGCCGGCAACGGGACAAATCGCCCCAAGACCGTTACACCTATCCGAATGCCATTGGGCGTCCGCCGCCCGCGGCCGGAAGCTGTCGGAGCCCGGGCTGCCGAAGATCCAGAACTCCCTCACATCCCTGGACAGCGGCTCGAAGATCCCGTCCGGCAGGCCGCCCTCGCGTAGCCGGTTGCCAGGGCTTTCGGGGTACTGAAGGCCGTCCAGACTCAGAAATGTGACCTTGCCGAGCCCACGGAAGATGTCCTTCGGCAGGTGCGTCAGCCCGGCCCTGACGTCGAGCCTGGTCAGGCTGTCCAGCCCGTCGAACAGGCCCACGGGCAGGGTCTCGATGCCGCTGCCGTAAAGACGCAAACGCCCCAGGCCGATGAGCCCGGCGAAGTCACCGGCCGCGAGCGAGGTCAGCCCGCTGACCTCAAACTCCCCGGAAATCCGCGCCAGGTGCGCCTCCGTCACCTGCGAGCAGTCGGACGCCGCCGCGACCGCCCCCAGGATGGCGTAGCGCACCTGGGGCGTGCGGCCGCACACGCCGCCGGTGAGCGTCCGCGCGGTGTCGACCTTGCCGCCGATGTTCCGCCCGGCGGCCAGGGTCCAGGCCGGGGCCAGGCCATCCGAGGCCGCAACGATCGCGGCACCGTTCAGCCGCAGCGGACTGGAATGAAGCCGGATGCCGTCGTCGTCCAGGCCGGACGGCACCGTGAAGGCGAAGACCAGCTTCGTTGTCCCGGACCCGCGCACATAGGCGGCGGCGTACTCGTTGTCTGAGTTCCCGGTCGCGTTCTTGACCGACAGCCGGATATGCGGCGTGCCGCGCACGATCACCGCCTCGGAATACGTCACCTCGACCTCGATGGTCTCGTCGAGACGGTAGGTGTCCCCGACCGCCGGGCTGGAGATGATCGCGATATCGGTCGTGCGCGGGTTGGCGCTCGCCGCCAGCACCTCGAAAACCTGGGAGAGGCCGTAGAACGAATGCGAATGACGTGAAGAAACATGCCCATTGTCCAAGGGGCCGGCGGTCGAAAGTCCCGAAACCGTACTGTGGGCACCCAGAGCCGTGCCGCTGGCTGCGGTCCCGCTTGCATCGCTGCCCGTCCACACCTGGACTACGGTCCTCGAATCCCCGCGCTCGTTGGTCGGGTTTTCCCCGTTGTCCCAATTGTCGTCGTAGAAATCCGCGTAGTCGTCGGCGACCTGACCGCCATTCAGCCAGTGGATCGCCACGCCGGTCCCGGTCGTGCAGGTGTTGTCGCGGGCGTCCACGGCGCTGGTACTGCCCACCGTCCGGAAGGTGCTCCTGTAGGGCCGGATCGATGAATGCCCCGCCGCCGCCCGGTCCTGCACGAAGCGGTTGTAATCGGCAATATTCCGCGACTCTGCGTTGCGCCCCGTTGAGGTTACGAACAGCAGCCGAAACTTGCCGCCGGCGCTCACACCCGACGGCATGAGCGCCCAGTCGGACGGCACCCGAACCTCGTCCGCGCAGGCCGTCGTCAGCGCGGGCAGCGGCTCCGCCGCATCCACCCTGTGACCCGACTGCGCCGCCAACGACGGATGGTCCAGCCTTGCGGCGGACTCGTCGTAGGTCGCCCGGATCGACCCGCCGTCGAGCGTAATCCGCCCGCAGCCCGACCCACGGCCGCAGAGCGCGACCCCGTCGGTGTCGAAGTCGCTGGTCGGCACCGTGTAGCCGAAGTCAAGCACATCCGTCGACGAGCCGATCGGCCCGGAATAGACAGCCCGGCGCCGAGCCCCGCCGACTTCCAGCACGATATAGGGACGCCCGGTCACCAGTACCGTCTCGTTCATGGTCAGGCGCACCGTCACGCGCTCACCCGCGCGGTAGGTCGATCCGCGCGACGGTGAGGACGAGACCGACGCTGCCGTCGGCCGCGCCGCCTTGTCGACCGTCAGCACCGGGGAGAGACCGAAAAGGGGATTTGCACTGGTTCTTGCCACCTCGCTCCCGCCAAGGGGGCCTCCACCAAAGTCCAGTCGTCCAGCCTGGAGATTCGCCGTGTTGGCTCCCAGCTCCAGATGCAAAACAAAACCGTCAACTGACTTGCTTGCTGCAAACCCGTCATTTCGCGAACCCGTCCAGATGGCGCGCGACGCCAACCCAGCACTGCCGTCCTCTCTCGTCGGACTCGTCTGGTTGCTCCACGACCCGTCATAGAAATCGGCATAGTCGTTGGCGACCTTGCCGCCGTTCAGCCAGTAGATGGGCGGCCCCTTGTTCGACCCACTGTGGGTCGTTCCGGTGTTGTCAATCGCATTCACGCTGACAGTGCTGGCGGCCGCCCGAGTGCTGGCGAGCGCCCGGAAGTGGCCCGAGAAGGACCGGATGGCAGTGTGCCCGGCCGCCACCCGGTCCTGCACGAAACGGTTGTAGTCACCAATGTTCGACGAGGTGGCGTTGCGCCCCGTCGAGGTCACGAACAGCAGCCGGAAGCTGTCTCCGCGCCCCTTTCCCGAGGGAATCAGCGCCCACTCCGGCGGCACCGTCTGCCGCTGCTGGGCCACCGCGTCTCCAGCCCCCCAGAGGACGGGCACCAGGCACAGGACGGATCCGCCCATGGCGACAGCTGCAGCAAGCGCTGTTCTGAACGCGAAGACGGATGCGGATGCAGGCAGGATCCCTGGCGGGAAGGACAGCGCCGCCGCGATGCAGCGCATGAGTGCACGCCCGGCGCGGTACGCCACGCCCTGCATCCGGTGCCCGGTGCCTTTCATTTGGACACAGTCGACGCGGGTGTTTTTTGGCGCATATTCTGTGCATGCAGATCGGGCTTCGACATTTCCGTTCCGCAACGATCGACTGGCTGATCGGTGCGGTTGCTGAAGAGGGTGGTACGCGCCATGGGCTTGGTACGCGCCATGGGCTTGGTACGCGCCATGGGCTTGGTACGCGCCATGGGCTTGGCACGCGCCATGGGCTTGGCACGCGCCATGGGCTTGCGCGCGAGCTTTGCGAACGGGAGAACTGGCGCAATCGGCGTGGCGTTGCGTGTCTGGCGCAGGCGAGCAAGGCGCTGCCGCGGCTGGCGGCCCGGCTGAAGCTGTCGTTGCCCGCGGCGCGGCCGATGCCGTCGATAGCGGTTGCCGTGGAGAGGGATTTCCCGGACCTGACGCTCGCCTGCCGGCTTGCGGAGCTCGGCGAAGTTGCGCTGGAGCCTGTCGGCGACGCCGAGCGTGGTCTGTGGCGGGCGATGATGGCGAGCCATCATCCTGAAGGCTTTTCGCGCATGCCGGGTGCCCAGCTTCGCTACTGGGTGCGGTCTTCGGTTCATGGTACGCTTGGCGGGATCGGGTTCTGTGCCGCAAGCTGGCACCAGAAGGCGCGTGATGCGTTCCTTGGCTGGTCGCCCGACGCACGGGTTGCGAATCTCGGACTTGTAGTCAATGACGACCGCTATCTTCTGTTGCCCGGGGTACGGGTCGACAACCTGGCGTCGCATGTGCTGGCGCTGGCGGCGGCCCGCGTTGCGGACGACCGGG
Source organism: Rhodobacterales bacterium (assembly GCA_965222665.1). Taxonomy (GTDB): domain Bacteria; phylum Pseudomonadota; class Alphaproteobacteria; order Rhodobacterales; family CAZPXZ01; genus CAZPXZ01. The sequence goes on along the minus strand of CBDCUM010000011.1, from coordinate 991,817 downwards.
AAGCAGCGTATGGGGTAAGGCCGTTGGCGGCCTATACCTGCGTGGCTCCCGACCGGCTCGGAACCTGCTACCGGGCCGCAGGCTGGAAGTGTTGTGCGGCGCGAACCTCGGGATGTCCGCCCGGGCGGCGCGCGGTCGCGCCGAAAGCGGTATGGATCAAGCCGTTGGCCGCGGGATGGCGCGAGAGATTGTGCCAGGAACCACACCGCAGGCTTGGCGCGGCACCGACGCCGCATCTGCCGAAGGATACGGACTGGGCCGATATCGAGTACCGGCGCGGCAGCCATCCCGACGGCCGCCTGCGTGACCGGGTGGTGGCGATGGGCCGGGCGTGGGAACATGCCCCGGGTGCGTCGCTGCCGGCGATCTTCCCCGGCGCGGCGGAACAAAAGGCCGCCCATCGGCTCCTCAACGACAGGATCAAGATGGAGCATGTTCTTCAACCCCATCAAGAGGCTGTGGTCGACCGCTGCCGGCTGGAACCGGTGGTTCTCGCGCTCCGGGACACGACGACCCTCAACTACAACGGCCACCAGAAGACGGCGGGTCTGGTCGGCGGCGGATCGGGAACCTGGGGCTTGCTCGCCCATCTCGGGCTTGCGGTCACCGAAGCCCGACGCCCGCTCGGAGTGTTCGAAATCAACGCGACACAGCGCGACGGCACGCTGGCCGCCGAAACGCCGGACAACGTGCCGGAAAGCGTGCGCTGGCTGCGCGGCCTTGAGCGCGCCGGGCAGATCCCCGACAGCCGCGTGATTACGGTCTGTGATCGCTAAGGAGACATATGGGACCTGTTGCAAACGGCACGGCAGACCGGCAACGGGCTCGTGGTGCGTTCCGACCGCGGCCGCCAGCGCCGGGTCGCCGTCGACGGCGACACCCGAGAGTTGTGGGACTTCATGGATGCGCAACCGGTTCCGGGCACAAAGACCATCACCATCAGCCCCTGTGGTGGTCCCCGCAAGCGCCGCGAACGCAAGGCCCGGCTTGAACTCCGTGCCACGATGGTCGACCTCGTTCCACCGTCGAACAGGGCCGGCGACGAAGCACCGCTCGCCATGCTTGCCGTCTCGGTCCTCGAACCCGAACCGCCGAAAGGCAAGATGCCGCTCCACCGGGTGCTCCTCACCACTGAGGGCGAGGCCGAAATCGACAATGCCCGGCGCGTCGTCGCATGGTACGAAGCACGCTGGACCATCGAGGAATACTTCCGGATCCTCGAGGTCGGCACCCGGGTCGAGGATCGAAAACTCGATCACGCCGACGATCTGCGCAAGTGCCTCGCATTCGATGCCGTGACCGCATGGCGTGTCATGGACCTGGAACGACGCGCCCGCGACACGCCAGACATGCCGGCACTCAACATGTTCTCCGAACACGAGATCAACGTGCTCTACGTCTGGCTCAAACACCGCCGTGTCATTCGCGCTCCACCCGACACGCCCCCGGATATCCGAACCTTCGTGGTCGACCTCGCTCGCCTCGCCGGATTCCGTCCCAGCAAGCGGCAACCGCACCCCGGAACCGAAAAAATCTGGCCGGCATGGAGAAGCTACAAGGAAGGTCTCGATGCCGTTAATGCATGGGAGAAACGATCAGACGATAACCGTGTCAACAGTGGGTAGTTGAAAGGTGCCGAGCAGGGCCCGAGCCTGTCCCAGAACGATGCGCGGCGGCTGATTTCGGTCACCGTGCAGACCTGGCCCTCGTAGGTGGTGTCTGGATCGAGGTAGCGCGCAAAGAATTCGAACTGGTTCACCACCCTACGGGAATGGAAGCCGCTACTGCCGACGATTCTGTAGCGCACGTGGTAGCCCCGGACCCTGTTCGCGTCGGTCGGCGCCAGCCACGTCGCCTTCAGAATGCCCGTCGTCCCCGACGGCGCCTCGAACTCCACCATGCGGGCGGTCGTCTGGGCGAGGGCGGGCGCGCCGAACGCGCTCGCGGCAATGGCGACGAACAGCGAAGCCGCGAGGCGGCGGAAAAGGCCCATGTCGCCTGCGCGGTTGCGCCGGCCGCGCGGGAACCGGGAGACGGGTGGGAGGAGCCCGAAACCGCTGGGCCCGTGTGCCCCGGCGCGCGATGACCCCGACACACCCGGCAGCGCCCCCGCAAGGCGTCGCAGCCACGGCCCGGCCGCCGCGAGAGACCGCAGCCATGACCGGTCTGCCCCGGAACTCGCCCGACAGACCACCATCGCAGGGCTGAATTCGACTCGCCCCCGTTCTCCGATCGCGCCCGCATCACACATGGCCAACCCTCGTTTTTACGCTCAACAACTGTCAGCAGTTATGCGTAATATCATATAGTGCTTGTATTGTCTTAACGGATTATTCGAGAAGAGGCGGAGACGAACGGGATTTCCATTGTAACGCGTTGCCCTATATAAGAATACAGGTCGATCAGTCAGCGTTGGTAGGATGTGATATGGCTGAATCAAGTCTGAACCGGGCGCCGTTTGAATGGAACCGATCCATCGAGATTGACGGTAGCGATGAAAGCGTGAGTACGGACGCGGGCGCGCTGCTGATCCGTGAGATTCTGGAGCATTCCAAGATTGTCTCCTGGCTGGAGGAAAAATTTGATTGACGATCGGCGTCCTGGTTCGGTTGTGCACAGCGTGGGGCACCTGCTGCGTACGTGCCTTGTGCGGCTTTGCCAGGGGCACCGGGACCAGGACATGGACGCGATGTTCTGCCGTCGAAGCCAACGCTTCGCGCTTCGTGGATCAGCTGAGCAGCGAAGGGAACCTGGATGTTCTGAAGCAGGGGATCCTGTCGAATGGTATGCGCCGGATCCGGGAGGAGTCCCGCGGGTCAGAAGACTTTCTGGTGATCGATGTGGACGACGTGCCGTTTCTGGCGGATGGCCACCAGCCGGGCAGCCGGTACTGCGGCTATGTCGGGCACCGCTGCTACTCTGCTCTGGTTGCGGTTTCCGGCGAGAGCGGAGACATCCTTGGCGCACGGCTGCGCCGGCCGGAGGAGGACAAGACCGGGGAGACCTTCGACTTCGTCCTGCCGATTGTGGCCGGAGCGCTCGAAGAGGGAGGCGGGCGCCCGGTGATGGTTCGCATGGATGCGGGCTTTCCCGATGGGCGGACACTGGCGGAGTTCGATGCCCTGAATATCCGGTATCTGGCCCGTATTCGGAACAATGCGGTCCTGAACCGGATGGCGGAGCCGCATCTGCACACGCCGACGGACATGGCGCCCGGCGAAGTGCGGACGGTCTTTCATGAGAACGAGTACCAGGCGAAGGATTGGGATCGCAAGCGACGCGTGGCCCTGGTCGTGATCTTTTCGGAGGGGGAGTTGTTCCCGCGCTACTTCTGGTTGAGCACGAGCCTGGCCCGGGAACATGTAGGCGCGGAGGAACTCCTGGCCCGGTACCGCGCACGGGGCAGGGCGGAGAACAGCTTCGGCGAGTTGAAGAGCACGCTGCGGGCGCAACTGCCTCCTCTTCGCGGCCGAAGTGCCACTATGCCGGCAAGGCGATCGACCGCTCGGAGCCTCCTGTCACACAGGAGTGGCGACCGCAGAACGAAGCCTTTCTCCTGCTCGCCCGGCTCGGATATCAAACCATGCACGAGGGTCGCTGCGCGATGGAGAGTGCCTCCGGGAAGGGCTGGAGCCTCGGCACCTTCCGCCAAAAGGGTTCTGCGCGCCGGCTGCCGGGTGGCCCGGCACGCAAGGCGCATGAAATTCCACATCCCACAGTCCGTCGCAAGCTACCGGTCCATCCTGCTGGCGCAGTTGAAGAAGTCCACCATGCAAAATGCGTGGTTCACACGCCTGGTTCGCCTCTCCCACCCACTCCGAAGCCGGCAGAACCGCCGAGCCATGGCATCCGGCTGCGCAAACATCCGGGTAGCGTCATACAAACACGCGAAATGCGACGAACCGGCCCGTTGAAAATGGCGAGTTGGGAGGAATCGCGCCATATGAATTTGTACCCAATCAGGCTTTGTCGGCACGTAGCATGCCGCCGCTGTAAGAAACCTTCCGGCATTTCAGTGGGTTGCAGCGGATCAGACCGGGACTTCGATCAACTGTCGGTCTCGGGGGTTGCGGGCCCTCGCAACCAGAAGCCTCGTCCAATTCAACCGGAAACAGGGATTTGCCTTTTCCTGGTCGCAGGACGAATATGGAAGTGAGAGGGCTGATTGCGGAACTGCGACAGGAAACCGGCAACCGGCGCAAACGAGCGGAGAACCCAGCCATGGCAAGGCTCGATCACGACCGGGTTCACGATGAGGCCATCGTGATCGATGCAGTATGTCCGCTGATGATGCGCCGCCAGTACATCGACTGGTGGATCGAGGGAGGCGCCACGGCGGCCGGCCCGACCGTCGGCGTTTTCGACCGCGCCGGCCCCACGCTTCGGGTGCTGGGTGACTGGATTCGCGCCATCGACGCGGACACCCGGCTCACCCTCATCAGGCGTGCGGCCGACTTTGCGTCGGCCAAGGCCGAAGGCAAATTCGGTGTGCTCTTCCACTTCCAGGGAACCGAGCCGATCGAGGATGACCTCAACCTGATCAACGCGTACAAGGCCCTTGGCGTCGGCATGATCCAGCTCGCGTACAACAGCAAGAACCGGGTCGGCGATGGCTGCGAGGAGCGCACCGACGCCGGGCTCAGCAATTTCGGCCTCCAGGTTGTCGAGCGCCTCAACGAGGCGCGCATCGTCGTCGATTGCAGCCATACCGGCTACCGCACCACGATGGATGCGATCGAAGCGTCTTCACGTCCCGTCGTCTTCTCGCACTCGAACCCGAAGGCGGTCAAGGACTCGCCGCGCAATATCACGGACGAACAGATCAAGGCGGCTGCCCGGACCGGTGGCTTGATTGGCATGGTCGGCTTTCCGGCGTTCGTCAGCGCGTCGACCAAGCCAACGCTCGACGCGTTCATTGATCACATCGACCATGTCGTCAATCTCGTCGGAGAAGACCATGTCGGCCTCGGCATCGACTACTACTGGATTCAAGCGGCGATCACCGACCACGAAGAGGCCACGAGGCTCTACGAGGAATTCATCGCGTCAGGCAAGTGGCGGCCCGAATCCTATCCGCCGCCGCCCATTCACTACCCCGACGGCATCGAGACACCGCGCGACCTCCGCAACCTGACCAGGCGCCTCCTGGAGCGCGGCTACTGCGAACAGGCGACGAAGAAGATCCTGGGCGGCAATTGGGTCAGGGTCTTCGGGGAGGTATGGGGCGAATAGCGACGCAATTTCCGAATGCAACGACGACGGCAGACGGGTGCCAGAGGAGCCAACGGAGAAAGACCGAGACTGCCAGCCTTGACCGGCGTCCGGCATCTTCGTGCCATGTGGGCGAAAGCCGCCGTTACCTCGTCTCGGCCGCGCCCACCGGCGCGAACAACCTGCTCACCCGTTCAGACGCTCCAGGAACAGGCAGCCCGAAACGTCGAGCCGCGCATCGAAGCCGGTGTCGACATACGTGGTCGCCGTCTCCTCGGTGATGATGGCTGGACCGCCGACCCTGTCGCCGATGGTGAGCGATTCCCGAGCAACGATCTTGAACGGTTTCCGCTTGTTGTCGGTGAACGAGTATGCCTCGACCTCGGCGGCGCCGGCGGCCGCGGCCGCGGCCGCCCTGTATTCGCTTGCGCGCCGCGGCAGGGGCAAGCGAAGAGTCGCGCGGATCGAAACGATTTCCGCGTCCTCCTCCATGGTGTTTCGGAAGGTTCGCTCGTACTCCTTGGTAAAGGCCTCGCGCACTTCCCCGGCGGTGGCGGTGATGGCGCCGTCGGGTGCATCCAACGGCACGGTGAGATTGTGCTCCTGCCCGACGTAGCGCATGTCGAGCCCCACCTCGCTTGACCGGGTCTGGCCGTCGCGGATCGGTCCCTGGCGTTCTTCGAGGGTGGCGAAGAGTCCCTTCAGGACCCCGTTCGCCTCGGCGATGGCTTCATCGGAGAGCTTCATGATCTTGGTCCGGGCCGCGGCTTGGGTCAGGTCGGCTCCCAACAGTCCCCACGCGGAAAAGTTGCCCGCATAGGGTGGGATCACGATGTGTCCGATGTTGAGCTCGCGGGCGAGCGCGCAGGCCATCAGTGGGCCAGCGCCGCCAAAGGCCAGCAGGGTCGCCTTCCGCGGATCGACTCCCTGATCGATGGTGATTTCGCGAATGGTGTTGGCCATCGAGGCGGTAACGATGGTCATGACTCCTCGGGCGGCCTGGTCAATCGTGAAATTGAGCTTCTCGGCGACCGGCTCGATGGCGCTGCGCGCCTTGCCGACGTCGAGCGAAATTCCCGATGCGAGCTTGCCCTCGCCCAGCATGCCCAGGAAGAGTGCGCAGTCGGTGACCGTGGGCGCGGTGCCGCCGCGCCCGTAAGAGGCAGGTCCAGGATCCGCCCCTGCGCTTTGCGGGCCGACTTGCAGCAGCCCGCCGCCATCTATGTAGGCGATCGAGCCGCCGCCGGCGCCGATCGAGCGAACATCCACCCACGGCGTCTGCACAGGCAGGCCGACGACCTGGCCTTCGTACATGAGCTGCGGTCGGCCTCCGCTGACCAGGCAGGTATCGAAGCTGGTGCCGCCGACATCGGCGGTGATGAGCTCGTCGATGCCAAACGCGCGGGCAAGTTCTCCCGCGCCTTCCGCGCCGGCGACCGGACCGGACATGATCGTTTCGAACGGACGTTCCGCCGCTTCGGCGAATGTCATGGAACCGCCGCCCGAGCGGGTGATCAGCAGCCTCCCGGCAAATCCGATCTTTGCGAGTTCCTCGTCGAGCCGGCGCAGATAGTGGATCATTCGGGGGCGAACGAAGGCGTCGATCACGGTCGTCGTCGTCCGCTCGTACTCCCGATACTCGCCAGAGACGCGATGGGAGGTCGATATCTCGCCGTTGAAACCGGAAGCGCGCACCTCGTTCTCGGCCTCGATTTCGTGAACGGGGTTCGCATAGGCGTTCATGTAGGCGATGGCGATGGCATCAACGCCCTCGCTCTTGAAGACCTCGAGTGCCTTGCGAATATCCGCCGTGTCCTGGGCGGTGTAGACCGTCCCGTCGGCGCGAATCCGCTCCCTGACCGGCAAGCGGAGCCGACGCGGCACCAGCGGCGGTGGCGGAGTCCAGAACAGGTTGTACATTTCTTCGCGATCACCGCGGCGAATTTCCAGGATGTCGCGGAAGCCATCGGTGGCCAACAGCCCGACGACTGCGCCCTGGCGCTGCAGGAGCGCGTTGATGCCGACGGTAGTGCCGTGGAGAAAGTACTCCGCGGCTTTCACGCGGTTGGCAGGCACGGCCTGACCGATCGCGTTGACCACGCCCTCGTCGGGATTTTCAGGCGTAGTCGGTACTTTGGCGACCAGCGATTCACCGGTGGTATCGTCGTAATAGATGAGATCGGTAAACGTTCCCCCGATATCAACACCAATTCGCGTCGCCATTGCGCTCTACCTCTTCCTGGTATTAACCCCATACGCGGCAATCCAATAGTTGCCGGTATCGGCGGCAAAGATTATCGTGCGACCCGCGTGGGGGCAACGCTGCTGCGCAAAAGAGCGAACCCTAGGGTGGGCATGACGGACACAATCCTTGAGGTCGAGGGACTGACAAAACACTACGCAGTCGGCAAGGGCGTGGTGCGCGCGCTCGCCGGTGTTGACCTTGCTGTGGCCACGGGGGAGAGCGTTGCCATCGTCGGTGAATCGGGCTCGGGCAAGACGACGCTCGCCAAGCTCGTGCTCGGCGTCGAAGTCCCGAGTGCAGGCCGTATCGTGTTCGATGGCGCCGAGCTCGGTGTGCGTCGCAATCGCGGCTTGCGTCGGCGCATGCAGGTCGTGCAGCAAAACCCTCTCTCGACGCTCAACCCCAAACGCACTATCCGACAGGCGATCGAACTGCCGCTACGGGTGCACGGCATGGTGCCGTCGGGCGAGTACGCGCAAGCGGTGGCCGAGCTTCTGGGCATCGTCGGCATCTCTCCGGAATACATGAACCGCTATCCGGCAGCGCTCTCGGGTGGGCAGCGCCAACGCGCTGCCCTCGCGCGAGCGTTGGCGGCCAAGCCTGACATGATCGTCCTGGACGAGCCGACCTCGGCGCTCGACGTGTCGGTCCAGGCGCGGGTGCTGAGGCTTCTGTTCGACCTCCAGGCACAATTCAATCTCACCTATCTGTTCATCACCCACGACCTCGGCGTGGCGCGCAACGTGGCCTCCCGGATCGCGGTCATGTACCGGGGCCGTATCGTCGAGAGTGGCCCGACCGAGGCGGTGTTCCGTGAGCCGCGCCACCGCTACACGGAGATGCTGCTGTCCTCGGTTCCGGTAGTGTCCGAAGAGGAACGGTTGTTGCGGCCGCCTTGGCCATGGGACCGCAGCCTGATGGAGGGCGAGGAGCGCACCTCCGAAGGCTGTGCCTTCGCGCCCCGCTGCCCCTACACGCTCAAGCGCTGCTGGGCGGACGTACCCGACTTTGCCGGCTTCCGCGGTGACCATTTGGCCGCATGCCACAACCCCGGTGTGGCAACGGCAGAGAGAGGCCGGTGAGCGCTCCCGCTTCCCGCGGACCCGTCACATCCGGATCGCCGGCCTTGCCGAAGCTGCAGGGGGAGGGGCGCTGGTCGCCGCGCCAACACGCCACATCGGAGAAGGCGGTGTGATCGATCCCGGCGATTGCCACTTCATGGGGCTGCATCCTGGCTGGTACCGGTCCGACCGAAGAGAGTGATCGCGCAGGCGCGGCCAGGCGCCGGCCTCCAGGCGTCGCCGACGATCATCCAGTTGCCCGTGCAAAGCATCTTGCGGATGCGATCCGCCTGGGCGAACCAGTCCGGACAGAGTTCTCGCGATGCCCGGCGTCGGGCGCCAACCTGCCGGCCGCCGCCGCGGGCGTTTCTATTCGGTGCCCCCGGGACGCGTCTCGGCGAAAGCGTGGGGGTAGTGGGTGCGGGCGTGCTCTTCGGTGATGTACCCCTCGCGCAGGTCGTTGTGCACCGCGGCCGGGTCGCGCTCGGCGGCTGGGCCATACCCGCCGCCGCCGCCGCTAGCCAACTCCACCACCGACTCGGCGGGGAGAAACAGGCGAGTGGCCTTGCCAAAGGGGCCGATGCGATTGCCGTCGGGCTCGTGCATGTAAACGGCATTGCAGACACCGTCATCGCCGCCCTGAAGCCCCCACGGCGTGGTCTTGGTGCGGTCCACGGTCGTGGTGACCCAGGAATCGGCAAGCATGCGGAATTGGAATCTGACGCCCAGCCCGCCACGGTGCTTGCCCGGCCCGCAACTATCTACGGCAAAAGCGACTTCGTCCACCATCCAGGGAAATTTGGCCTCCCAGATCTCGATCGGTGAATAGCGTGTGGCGGCTTGCATGATGTGCATCGACGATACGCCGTCGCCCTGAGCGTGCGCGCCCTGGCCGATCGGATGGGGCGCGCCGTCGGCCCAGGGCTCGCCGGTCTCGGGGTCGGTGCCCCAGAAGATCATTGCGCATACGTCACCGCCGGAAGATGCCGGCACCGCCTTGGGCATGGCCTGGGCGAGCGCCTGGTAGATCACCTCGATCGCCTGCATCGCTGGCCAGCCGTAGAGAAAGCACGGCGCCGGCCATTCGGGATGGAACATCGAGCCGGGCCGCGTCACCACTTCGATGGGCCGGAAATGGCCCTCATTGGGCGCTTCCGAGCCGCCCGCCAGCATGGTGATGGCGCATCGACTGGCCGACACCGTCGAGGCCTGGGGGGTGTTGATGGGGCCGGGGCGTGTATCGGGAGCGGTCGAATAATCGATCCGAATCGTTGATCCCTCGACCTCGACAATGACGTCGAAGGGGACCTTGTCGTCGCTCACGCCGTCATCGTCCATGACGCCGTGGCCGATATAGCGGCCATCGGGAATGCGCTCGAAGTAGTTGCGCACGATCGCCTCGCCATGGTCGAACATGCGTTCCGTCGCCCGGTTGAAGGTCTCGAGCCCGAAACGCTCGACGACCTCGATCAGCGCCGCCGCGCCGGCGCGGCAACCGATCACCTCGCCCCGGACATCGCCATCGACCATCTTCGGCACCCGGGAGTTGGCCAGCAGCATGCGATTCATCTCCTCGTCGAGCACGCCGCGCTTGTAGAGCTTGATGCCGGGATAGATGGTGCCTTCCTGGAACACGTCGACGGTATCGGTGGAGTACGGGTCCTTGCCGCCGATGTCCAGCAGGTGGCCCTTGATCGCCGTGTAGCCGATCAGTTCGGAATCGTCGAGGAACACCGGCATCACCAGGGCCAGGTCCTGCTGGTGCGAGCCCATGCCGAAGGGATCGTTGTAGATGATGATGTCGCCGGGATCGAGGCTCGCCTCGCCGCCCACCGCCTTGACCGCGCCCTCAATGCAGAAATTCAAGGTTCCCATGAAGATCGGCATGCTCGGTGCCTGGGACAGCATGCGGATCTGGCGGTCATAGATCGCGACCGCAAAATCCAGCACCTCGACGATGGTGGGCGAGAACGCAGTGCGCACGATCGCCCGCTTCATCTGGTTGGCCGCAATGTTGAGCGAATTGCGAACGACCTCGGTGGTGATCGGATCTGCGTCTATGGTGCCGGATCCTCCGGCCACCCGATGGGTTACGGGCTCTCGTGTCATAGGCGGCTCCCGTGCCGGATTGGAACTACTCGGCGGCGATGCGCTCTTCAAAGACGTGCGGATAGAAGGTGCGGGCGTGGCTCTCGGTGATCAGGCCCTCGCGGAGGTCGGCGAGCACCGCCTCGGGACTGCGCTGCGCGGCTGGTCCATAACCGCCGCCGCCGGCAGTGCGCATCTCGAGCGTGTCGCCCGCCGCCAGCCTGAGCCGGGTCGCCTTGGTGATCTTCTCGCGCCTGCCGTCTGCGCGGCGCACGTAGGCGACGTTGGTGCGGCCGCCCTCGCCGCCCCCGGCAAGTCCCCAGGCCTTGGACAAGTTGCGTTCGATGACCACCGTCGCGAAGGACTCGGCGAGCATCGTGTAGTCCATGTCGAGCCCCAGTCCGCCGCGGTGCTGTCCGGCCCCGCAGGTATCGGGGGCCATCTCGAACCTGGTGATGAGCCAGGGATCGCGCGATTCATAGACCTCGCACGGAATGTTACGGGTCGCTGCCTCCATCGGATGCATCAGGCAACTCTGGCCGTCGCTCTTGGACCAGCCGCCCTGGCCGCCCATATGCGGCATGCCCTCGGCCCAGGGTTCGCCGGTTTCCTCATCGACCCCCCACCACACGGTGGCCTGGATATCGCAGTCGCTGGCTGCGGGCACCGCCGCAGGCATGACCTCGGACATGGCGCGCAGGATCACTTCCATCGCCTGCATGGCGGGAACAAAATAGAGGAAGTTCGGCGCCGGCCACACCGGATCGAACATGGTACCGGGACGGGTGATGATTTCGACCGGACGGAAAAAACCCTCGTTGACGTTGTGACCGCCGCCGGCGATCCACATGATTGCCATGCGTGTCGCCGATACGGTCGAGGCGATCGGACAATTTACCGGACCGTTCTGCATCGGCGGCGAGTTCGAATAGTCGACGCGCACCGTTGAGCCCTCGACTTCGAGGGTGACCTCGAAAGGGATCTCGTCGGTGTCGACGCCATTGTTGTCCATCATGCCGTGGGCAACGTAGCGCCCGTCGGGAATCTTTTCGAAATAACTGCGGACAACGGTCTCCCCGTGGTCGTACATGCGCTCGACACAGGTCCCGAACTCTTCCAGCCCGAAACGGTCGACCACGTCGCACAATGCCGCGGCGCCCGAGCGCACTGCGACCACCAGCGCTTCCATGTCGCCTATCACGTATTTGGGCACTCTTGAATTGGCCACCACCAGACGGTGGACCTCGTCGGAAAGCTCGCCTCGTCTGTAGAGCTTGAGACCGGGAAAAATGGTTCCTTCCTGAAACACGTCGACGGTGTCGGTGGAGTAGGGCTCCTTGCCACCGACGTCCTGGAGGTGGGCCTTGATTCCGGTGTACCCGATCAGCGTCTGATCCCGATAGAACACCGGCATGATCAAAGCCGCGTCCTGCTGGTGCGAGCCGGTGCCGAAGGGATCGTTGAAGAGGATGATGTCCCCCGGCTCCAGCGCGTCTTCCCCGCCGACCGCCGCGACTGCGGCTTCGACGCAGAAGTTCATCGTGCCCATGAACAAGGGCAGCGTCGGCGCCTGGGCCAGCATGCGCACTTCGCGATCGTAGATGGCCGCGGCGAAGTCCAGGACCTCGTAGATGGTCGGCGAGAATGCGGTGCGCACTACGGCGCGCTTCATGTAGTTTGCCGCGACCTGCAACGAATGCCGTACCACCTCGGTGGTCACGGGGTCGGCATCTTCGCCCAGGTTCTTACTCGGTGCCGCACGGTATGTGCGGGGCTCGCTTGCGCTCATCGCCTGGGTGGCCACGCCTCCCTCCCTTGTCGGGTCCGATCGATGGCACAGGCTAGCACACCGCCAACCCGGCGGTCGACTGTTGCCGCCCTTTCACACTCCGAGACGTGTTCCGGGTCTGGCGACCGGGGGGCAGGGACTACGCTTGCCTGTGGATCTGCCCACGATGCGGGGATTCGGCATTGTTCACGCTTCCGCTTCCGCTGAACCGCGCAATCATGCCTGCACTCTCGGGCGCTCATGCTCTGAGTTCACGCATGTTCCGCTGGTCCGCCTTCAACAATCCGCCTGGCGTCATCAACAACCTCGCGGGTCCGCTCTTGCCGGCGCCAAGAGGTGTCGAGACATGGGTCCCGAACGACCGACCGCACTCGATTTTGTTTCGGCGGCCCATCGGACCACCTCGCCAAACTTGCCGTTTCCTTCGCGTCTATGGTAAACTTCGCGCCGCTGCTACATGAGTGGAACTCATTGAAATTCAGGGAGGAATACAAGCCATGAGGTCACTATTCAGGATGACCGTGGTTGCACTGGCATTCGCCATTCCGGCAAGTGCCGCCTTGGCGGAGCGCGTGCTGCGCATCGAAGAAGTGCCGATCGGAGAACTCGATCCCCACAAGGCGATCGATTACATCGACTCGATCATCAACTTCAATGTTTATGACAGTCTGGTCTGGCCCAACCCCGACGGTTCGTTTACGGGTCTCCTCGCCGAGTCCTGGGAGGTATCGGACGATGGTCTGAACTACACCTTCAGCCTGCGGGACGCGAAGTTTCATGACGGAACGGTGGTCGACTCGGCCGACGTCGTGTACTCGCTCGCCCGCACCCAGGCGGTTGGCCAGGCCTTTGCGTACCTGTTCCCCGGCCTGACGGCCACGGCGGTGGACGACCGCACGGTTGGGATCGCACTGCCCCAGGCCAACGCCGCGTTCCTGGCAACGCTGCCGCGGCTCTCGATCGTCAACAGCGATCTGGCGAAGGCCAACCAGCAGGATGGCGATTTCGGCGAGAACGGCGATTACAGCGCCGCGTTCCTGTCGGTCAACGACGCCGGCTCCGGTGCCTACATGGTTGAGTCCCACAACATGCAGGAAATTACGATCCTGAAGGAGTTCCCCGACTATTTCGATCCGTTCGATCCGTTGGCGCCGGAGACCGTCCAGATACGTTACGGCATTGACGCCGCGACCATGCGCACGCTGATGGCCAAGGGCGAACTCGACCTGTCGAACCAGTGGCATCCCTACGAGACGTATGGCGGGCTCGCCACGGCGCAAGACAATGTGGCGCTCACCACCGAGAAGGGCGTCGGCTACGTTGTTCTGCCCATCCATACGAAGAAGCCGCCAACCGATGACGTGCACTTTCGGCGCGCCATGGTGTATGCGCTCAACTACGACGCATTCGCCAACATCGTAAAGGTCACGGACGATCTGTACGCAGGATTTCCGTCGCGGACCGCGATCCCCCGCGCCATGTTCGGCTACGACACCGATGCGCCGCCGTTCAAGCAGGATCTCGATCGTGCGCGGGCGGAGTTGGCCATGTCGAAATACGCCGACTCTCTTGACGAGTACGAGGTCGAACTTGCGTGGGTCGCGGAGGTTCCGATCGAGGAAAAGACGATGCTGCAGCTCCAGTACGACCTTGGTCAGATCGGCATCAAGTCCAAGATCACCAAGAACCCGTGGGTTCGCTTCTCCGATCGCGCCACCACCGTGGAGACCACGCCGCATGTCGGTCTGCTGAATTTCTCGGCAACCTACTCGGATCCGATCTCGCTTCTGGGTGATTACCACTCAACCGCGCAGGGATCGTACCTCTCGATGTGGTGGCTGGACGATCCCGAGGTCGACCGCCTGATCGATGCCTCGCGAGTCGAGCTCGACATGGCGAAGAGGGAGGAGGTGCTGAAGCAGTTGCAGCGCCGAATCCTGGAGGTCGCACCGGCCATCTACGCCTACGAGTTCGATGCCGTCTTTGCGAAGGGCGCGCATATCGGTGCTCCCCCGCTCGATGACGATTCCTTGACCGTGCCGGTGATGGGCGGAAACTTCCGCTTCCATACCTGGCAGGTCGGCGACGCGATGTAGTTGCGACTGCAGCGAGGCCGGTCCGGGTCTGGCTCCCCTGGTCCGACCGGCCTCGCGAACTCGACACGCTGCCGTTGCGGAGCCGTGTTGTCGCGACTGCTGCACGTTAGTACTGAAAACGAAATGACCGGCGCCATCATGAGGCACCTTTCGTGAGTGTCGGCCGCTACCTATTGCGGCGGTTTGTTGCCTCAATCATCGTTCTGATCGGGGTATCCATTGTCATCTTCCTGATGGCGCGCCTGATTCCGGGCGATACGGCGCGAATTGCGGCCGGGCCTCGGGCGACAACCGAAATGGTCGAGAGGATCCGCGGGAGGCTCCATCTCGATGAGTCGCTCCCGATGCAGTACTACTATTTTCTCAAGGGGCTGTCCGAGGGTGACCTCGGAATTTCGATCTACAGCAACCGGGCGGTTGTGAAGGACATTGCCGAGTTCTTTCCGGCGACCTTCGAACTGGTGCTGCTGTCCGGCCTCGTCATGGTCTCGATCGGGGTGCCGCTGGGGATTCTGTCGGCACGCTATCGCGACGGTCTGACCGACAATGTCGCACGCGTCGTGGCGCTCCTGGGCGTTGTGACACCGACCTTCGTGTGGGCGATCTTCCTGATGCTGCTGTTCGCCTTCGTGCTCGATCTGTTGCCCACGATCGGCCGTCTCAGCGACGGCGTCCCGCCACCCCCCAGGATTACCGGCCTGTACACCTTTGATGCGCTGGCGGCGGGCCAGTTCGCGGTGTTCGCGGATGCGGCAGTCCACCTGATCCTTCCGGCCGTCGCTCTGGCGCTTACCGGAATGGGGCAGGCGGCGCGGCTGACGCGCACCAACATGATCGAGAGCTTCCAGAGGCCCTATTCCGAGTTCGCGCGAGCCTACAACTTCAGCGAACGGGAAATGGCCTTCAAGTATGCGCTCAAACCGGCCATGATTCCGACTCTCACCATTCTTGGCCTCGATTTTGCGGTGATGCTGGGAAACGCGTTTCTGGTGGAGACGGTGTTCGGCCTGGGCGGCATGGCGCGCTACGGGGTCGAGGCGATCATGCACAAGGACCTCAACGGCATCATCGGCACCGTTCTTGTGATTGCCACCTTCTTCCTGATCGTCAATGTCGTCATCGATCTTGTGGTCGCCTACCTCAATCCGCGGGTTCGATTGGCCTAGCAATGAGCGATCTTGTCGTCACAGCGATCTTTCGCACCCGGGCGTGGTACCGTTTCAGCCGCAATCCCCTGTCGGTGACCGGCGCCGCCATTGTCCTGGCGGTGACACTCCTTGCCATATTCGCACCCTTCGTCACGCCTTTTCCCGAACATGCCGGCCCCCTGGTCGACTTCGCGAATTCCGATCGGCCGCCTGGTGCGAAGTACTGGTTCGGGTCCGACGGGGTCGGACGTGACTACCTGACCCGGGTAATCTACGGTTATCGCATCTCGCTGCTCCTGGGTGTTGTCGTGCTTGGGATCGCGGTGCCGCTCGGCGTTGGTCTCGGCCTGCTGGCCGGCTACTACGGTGGCTGGACCGAGGCCATCATCATGCGAGTTACAGATATCTTTCTGGCGATTCCGGCGCTGGTTGCGGCGCTCGCGATCATGGGGTTCCTCGAGCCGACGTTGTTCAACGCCATGATCGCCGTCGCCGGGCTCTGGTGGCCCTGGCACACGCGGCTGGCCTACAACATCACCCGCTCGTTGCGCACCGAAGACTATGTTGTCGCCTGCCAGGTGATCGGCGCCTCGAACGCCCACATCATCCTACGCGAAATCCTTCCCAACTGCGTTCCGTCCATCCTGACCAAGATGACGCTGGATATGGGATTCGTGATCCTGGTTGCCTCGGCGCTCAGCTTCCTCGGGCTTGGCGTCCAGCCGCCGACCCCGGATCTCGGCCAAATGGTGGCCGACGGGGCGCTCTACCTTCCCGACCTGTGGTGGAAGCCGGTCTTCCCCGGGCTCGCAATCCTCGTCATCGTCCTGGGTTTCAATCTGCTTGGCGACGGTCTGCGGGACATGCTGGACGTGAATCTCTAGCCATGGCGCCGCTGCTCGAAATTCGCGACCTGCATATGAGGTTCTCGCTGTTCGAGGGGATTTCGCATGTCCTCAACGGCGTCAACCTCTTCGTCAAGAAGGGCGAGCGGGTAGCGATCGTCGGAGAGTCGGGATGCGGCAAGTCGGTAACGGCGCGCGCCATCCTGGGGTTGTTGCAGCAGAAGAACATATCGATCGAAGGTTCGATCCGGTTTCACGAGACGGAGCTCCTGGAACTGCGGGAACGGGCGTGGCGCGAGATTCGGGGACGCCGTATCTCGATGATCTTCCAGGACCCGATGGCGGCGCTCAATCCGGTGTTCACGGTGCGCGACCAGCTTCTCAATGTCATCCGTCGCGGTGGGCGCGCCAAGTCAGACAGGGAAGCCTATGAGATCGCGTCCGCGGCGCTGCGCCGGGTCGCGATCATCGATCCCGACCGCATTCTTGCTGCCTATCCGTTTCAGTTGTCGGGTGGACTGGCGCAACGGGTGATGATCACCATGGCGCTGGTGAACCGGTCCGAGTTGGTGCTCGCCGACGAGCCGGGCTCGGCGCTCGACGTAACCGTGCAGGAGCAGACTCTCAGGCTGATGCATGAGTTGACCCAGGAGGCTGGCGCGGCGGTTCTGATCATCACCCACAATCTGGGCGTGGTGCGGGAGTTCGCACAGCGGGTGTATGTGATGTATGCCGGCTCGATCGTCGAGGAGGCGGATGTCGAGACTCTGTTTCGCAATCCGGTGCACCCCTATACGCGCGCGCTCCTGGAGGCAGTTCCCAAGCTGACCGGGGCCGGGCTGCCACGTCCGATAGAAGGCATGATTCCCGATTACACGGCGGCGCCGAGCGGGTGCCGCTTCCACCCCCGCTGCGAGTTCGCCGAGCCCGCCTGCCGCAGCGCCCCCCCGGTGGTCGATCTCGGGGACGGCCATCGTGCCGCCTGCGTGTTGCCGGCGAAAAACACGCCGTCCGCCCCTGCTTAGGTTCAGACTTCGGGTGCCGAGCGCATGACGGGTTCGCGCAACTTTTCGTGTACGTCGTTCTCGCCAACGATGCCGGCGCTGTCTCATGCGTCCGCGTAGGACTACAGCAGGCCTCGTAACCGGTGGCGAAGGGATTCGGCCTCGAACCGGTCCGGTCTCCTGTCCGCCAGAAGCCGCCTGCGTTCCGTCACTGAACAGACGCGGGCGGCCTCGCTGTTCGCGAGATCCGGGGCACCCGCTGCGGCCGGGCATTGCGTTCCAACCGATCCGGGCTGGGGGAGCCACCGTGACAGAAGGCTGCCATTCCACCCGGGCTGCACGGAACTTTCTTCGAGAGCCTTGGTCACACGATCCCAAAGCCTCCGCCATCTGGATGTCCGAATCGACGGATTCCATACATGTCGGTAGACCAATGGCGTGCGCGACCGCGCCAGTGCGGGTGTCGCCATGATACGTTTGACAGGGGGCAAACGGTGCTCGAACGGGAATGCTCTTGGGAAAAGCAGATTTGTATGGCATTATCTTGCCGTTCAGTTGATCGAAATGCAGAGAAAGACAATGCGACAGATATCTTGGATCAGAATGACAATCGCCTCGGCCGGGGCCCTCATCGCCGTCATGCTTGCGCTGGATCTTGCCCATGCGCAGGGAAACTGGGATGAACGTCGCCTGCGCCAGGTCGCGGGTCAGTCGGAGACCTCCGCGGACCAGGTTCGGGATCTGCTTGCCAGGGGCGCAAGTCCCGACGTTCCCGACTCCACCGGGCGGACGGCGCTTCACGCTGCGGCTGCGATTGGCGCCGTGGACACGTTGCGCATACTGCTTGACGGGGGCGGCAATCCCCACGCGCGGGATCGGGATGGCAACACGCCCCTGCATATTGCGGCTGACGCTTCCTCGCCCGAGTTGGCGGTGGGGAAGTCCATCGGCTCCATCCGACTGCTGCTGGGAGCCGGCGCCGATGCGGACAGCGCGGGTAGGGGAGAGCAAACACCGCTTCACCTTGCTGCCGGCAGCCATGATCTGCCCGGCGGCATTGCGGCGCTTCTTCGCGCCGGCGCGAACCCCGACCGCAAGGATGGCGAAGGGAATTCTCCTCTTCATGTTGCCCTCGGGCCCGATCTGGGCTGGCCGGGCGCCATACGGATCCTGCTCGACGGCGGAGCCGATCCGGCACTGGCAAACGGTGCCGGTCTCACGGCCTTGCAACTGTTTGTCCGGGCTGGACCGGACCGAGGCCGCACCGCCACCTTGCTGATCGACGCTGGAGCCGATCCGGATCGCAAATACCCCAATGGGGACGCGCCCCTCCATGCGGCCATCCAGAGCGGCGGCAGCCGCGGCAAGGTCGCCGTGGCCGAGGCGCTGCTCGCGGGCGGCGCCGATCCTTGCATCCGAAATGCAGACGGGCACGCTCCCTACCAAATTGCCACGGCGGGCGGGCCAGTGCACCGGGCGCTTGCCGGCACGGGCGGCCACGATCTCGCTTGCGGCGGCGACCGGGAGCCGGACGGGCCTTCCGTCGCGGAAGAAGAGCGGGTGATGCGGGTTTCGAGGCGGTCGAACATACGCAGCGGCCCGGGTACGGCGCATGGCAGGGTCGGGCTTCTGGAGGTCGGCGATCTGGTTCGAGTGACGGGCGAATCCGGGGAGTGGCTCAGGATCGAACTGCCGGGTGGCGAAACGGCGTTCGTCTACGGACCGTTGCTGGAGGAACTGGAAGCGGGTGTGCCCACCAACCCGATCGGACCGGACTGGTCCATTGCCGAGAACCAGCCCTGCCAGGTCTGGAACTATGGCTACAGGTCGCTCGAGCCGTTCACCTGGTCGGGTGCATGCGTTCATGGCAAGGCTTCCGGAGAAGGGCGGTTGACCATCAATGATGGCCGGACTGTTTACGAAGGCGCGGTGCTGGGTGGCAAGATCCACGGCTACGGCACTGCGGTCTACGCAAGCGGAGACCGACACACGGGAGAGTTCCGGGATGGCCAGCCAAACGGATACGGCACCCGGGTCATGGCGAACGGAGATCGCTATGAAGGCGAGTTTCGCGGGGGTAACCGTCACGGCAGGGGAACCTACATCCTCGCCGACGGTGGGGCCGAGATCTGCGAGTGGCGCGATGGCGAACGGGTACAGGGAAGCTGTGCCCCCGTTGTTCCGGGCGGGCGGGCGGACGCGCCTGGGAGGGCCGAACAACCGGTTCGGGACCCAACCTTGCCCGGAGAAGCCACGCGGCGGCGTGTGGCGGACTGGATCGATCGGTGCAACGACCTCTGGGAACGGGAACTCGTGTCACGCACAAGTGTGCGCTCCTACGACCTCATGGACGAACAGGAGGCAGGGGCGTATCTCGCTGCACTCAACGAGTACGGCGGCCCGGTGGATGCAGCCAGGGAGTACATCGAGACATGCGTGTCCGTTTCCAGAGCGATGCGAGATTCGGGCCGGGACCTGACCTGCGACGGGCTTGGGCGTGAGATCCACTGGAGGATCGGGGAGCGCAGCTACGTCTTGCGCGAGGCCGATTCCCTGTTGGGGAGGTACGGACTCGAAGACGGCGACCGGCGGCAGACCCTCGAGGAATACCTGCGGATATGCGTCCCGGCGATTGCGGCGGCCATGGAAGGCCGGTGGGTGGAGCCGCTCCGTATCCGCGATCGGGCGCGAACTGGCCCCGTAAACCGATCCCGGTCACCCGAATGGCTGTTCCCTGGCACCGTGGCGAGCGGGGAGGCGCGAAACGGCATTATCGCAGCCTTGGGGCACGATCTTGTCGCTGGCGAAGGCAGGGAGGATTCCCAGATCTCGGTGCAAGCGATCGGGACGGACGACCGTGGACGACTCGGTCAGGTCCGGCTGCCGCCATACGAATACAGCAACGAGGCTTATGCGCCCGTTGCATCGCAATGGGGCTATTGGCGCCCTTCAACGCTGACGAGGAGCATTCCGAAGTACCAGTACTCCACCTATCAGGAGCCGAAGGCGAACAGGCGGGACGGTTGGATTGCGATCCAGCATGTCATCGGGCTCCTGCAGAACGGCGAGTTCGGGATCACACGGACGACCGGCGAGTCGCGCCGCACCGCGTCTTCCAGGGACGCCGGTTTCGGGCATCATTACCGGCCTGGGTATGATCCGTTCTCCGGGCGCGCCGGCGGGTTCAACTTCCTCCACTTTCTCACGTTCCGCAAGGGTGCCGTCTGGCAGGGCGACGCGCTCGGGTTCAAGCTTGACGGCGACTCCAATACACCGGTACACGGCACCGCCAGGTTGGTCGTGACGAAGATGAACCCGCCGCTTCCCGCTGTGCGGCTGGATCTTGAAATCCTCTGGAGCAATGGGGATCGCATGGAGGTCGAGTGCAGCACCCTCGGAGGCAACCCGTTTACTTCTGATGAGTCGATTCCCGGGCGGGTCGTTTCTGGTGAGTTTCTCGGTTTGGGGGCCGAAGAAGCGATTGGCACCTTCAAGATGTCCGGTTACGTCGGCTCATTCGGCCTTCGGCGGTAGTGACGCCCGACCAGGGCCGTCCAGGATGATCGCATACCTGGGAATTGATGTGGCAGCCTGGGGCGTGCAGGCCCTTCTCGCGCAAAGTGAGCACAAGATCACTGCGACCGGGGGGGCGCACCGGGAAGCGGGCGGTTCGTTCCCTGTCCGGTCGACTTGGCGCGGCCCCCCGCAACGTTGCGGGGAAATGTCCGGACCAGGAAGCGACGGGCGCCTCGCAGTTCGCCCGAACTTGCGGGAAGGGATTCGCTGCGAGCATCCGTGTAGACGGAGGCACGGTTTCGAACTTCTTCGGCGGCGGGTTTAGCACGGGCGAGCAGGGGGAGAAGGTCCTCGACCGGGCGGATCGCGAGCAGTCCGCTTGCTCCAGCATCTGCATGGCATGCGAGAGCACGGCGCCTCTCCACGCCGGTGATTCCCCGCGGAGGGAGGTGCCCCGAATTCCGAACCATGGCGGATCGTCGAGTCTCCCGTGTCTTCGTGAATCGGGACCTCGAGCGGCGCCACGTGCCGGTAGAGGTCGGGCGGCCGGCTCGGCCCCGGCCAGGGAGTTGCGTGAGAATTCTCGATTACCGCGCCCTCAGCAGGAACGGTTCCGTTTCTCGATTGCTCTGTTCTTCCTCCGGCAACGCAACCCGTGTTCTGCGGAACTTCTGCACCTCCTGCCCGATAGGGACGGATTTGCGTTCATGGAGCCAGCCGCGACCTGTGACATGCGTCCTCTTCGCGGATGGACCCTGTATCGTGCAATGAAATTCAGCTTGGGGGGAGATCATGGTTGCGAGTGATCGGAAATACGGAGTCGCCACCGGTTTCGACGTCATGATGCGAATGCGCGACGGCGTACATCTGGCAACCGACATCTACTGGCCCGCCGGGTCCGATGGCTTTCCCGCATCAGGACGTTTCCCGACGATTCTGGGCCGTACCTCCTACGACAAGGGAAGCGAATGGATGTGGATCGACCCGGTTGCCAGGTTCTTCACGCCACGAGGCTATGTTACGGTGCTGCAGGATCTGCGCGGCCGCGGCAATTCCGAGGGAACGGGTACATACGGGCATATCTACAATCCGAAGGAAGGGGCCGACGGCTACGACACCATCGAGTGGATCGCTGCGCAACCATGGTCAAACGGCCGCATCGGAATGGTCGGCAGTTCCCACGGCGCGAATGTGCAGACCATTGCCGCGCTCCACCGTCCACCGCATCTGTCCGCGCTGTGGATCGATGTGACGCGCGTGCGGGGCTACGAGAGCCTTCGGCCGGGGGGAGCCCTCTCGCTTACAATCGTGGGAGCGATCTTCCTCCACCTGCACGATGCCCAGGAAGTGCGGAACGATCCCGCGGCCAGGAAGTGGATCGTGCGGACCCTCGAGAATCTGCGGAGCCACCTGCTGAAGCCGTCGTTCAAACGCGGCGAGAGCCCCCTGTCGCTGGTGCCGTCGCTGGAGGACGTGTATTTCCACTACCTGCACGACAACACGATTTCCGATTGGTGGCGGGACGAGTCCGTCGGCCAGATGGCGTATCTCGACCGTTTCGCCGACATTCCGGTGACGATCTCCTGTGGGTGGAACGATCCGTTCGTGGGGGAGAATTGCGAACAATGGGCAGTTCTCCGCGCCAGGAACCAGTCGCAGACCCGTCTCATCGTCGGGCCTTGGAACCACTACACGATGCGCGGTGCCGGAAGCTCTTCCGTCGGTGAAATCGAGTTCGGTGCCGACGCGCTCTGGGGGGACCAGGTCTACAACGAGGAACGGCTGCGCTGGTTCGACCATTGGCTCAAGGACTCCGAGACCGGTGTCGTCAGCGACCCTCCCGTCCGCATGTTCGTCATGGGGGGCGGGACCGGAAGACGCAACGCCGAGGGGAAGCTCGAGCACGGCGGGCACTGGCGCGACGAGAGGGAGTGGCCGCTCGCGCGTGCCGAGACGCTTGCCTGTCACCTGGCGGCCGGCAGCATGCTTGTCTGCGGCCGCCCACCGCCCGAAGACGGGTGCGTCGATTGGGTGCACGATCCCGAACATCCGGTTCCGACGCTGGGCGGTCCGGTTACGGGCTTCTACGAATGGGCGAAACTGCCGGCGGATCTCGATCCCCAGCACATCCTTCCACGTGCGCGCATGCGGAGCGTTGTCCCGGATGGCCCCTTGCACCAGCGCGAGCGCCCGGACCAGATGGGCTGCCGGCCACCCTATCCGCTGCTGTCCGAACGCAGCGATGTCATGGTGTTCCGAAGCGAGCCCCTGGACAGGGATGTCGAGGCTGCCGGATCCGCCGAGATCGGGCTATGGGTGGAATCCTCTGCGCTGGATACCGACTTTACCGTCAAACTCATCGACGAGTATCCGCGGTCCCCGGACTGGCCGGAGGGGTTCCATCTGCAACTCGCCGACACCATCCTGCGCATGCGGTTCCGGGCGGGATTCGAGTCCGAGGTGCTCATGGAGCCGGGTATCGTCTACGGGATCACGCTGCGGCTGCCACCCCTCGCCAACCGCTTTGCCACCGGCCATCGGATCCGTCTCGACGTAGCATCGAGCAATTTTCCCCGTTTTGACGTCAACCCGAATACGGGCGAACCACTGGCAAGGCACACCCGCACGGTTCTGGCGCACAACAGGCTCCATTTTGGTGGCGACCGGCCATCCGGCATGCTGTTGCCCGTCCTGCCCCACGGGTGAGGCCGGCACGCGTCTGTCGCTCAACCTGCCTGGGCCGCCGGCGGCACGCCCGGCAGGACAATGCGCGATGGATGATTCGCGTCGAGATGGAGGGTATTGCGCGCCTGTACTTGGCCGGAGTGCCGGCCAAGCGGCTCTCCGGTGTTGGGATTCACATCGAAGCGCGGAAAATTGCTGGAGGCGATGTCCAGTCGAATCCGGTGGCCGGCCTGGAACCGGTTGGAGACGGGAGGCAGTTCGATGCGGATCTCGTACCTCCTGCCCGGTTCCATCAGCACTTCCCGTTCGTACCCCTCTCGAAACCGGGCACGAAGGATGGAGTCGCACAGCGGCATCTGGAACCCTTCGGGCCAGGCCTCACTGGGCGGGTAGACGTCCAGCAGTTTGGCCGTGAAGTCCGTGTCGCGGGCGCTCGTGGACACCCAGAGGGTTACGACAGCAGCGCCGGTCACCTCGATGTCTTCGGAGATCGGTTCCGACTGGAACACCATCACATCCGCCCGCTCGGAGAGCAGCGGATATGGCGGTTTGCAGCCGACAAGCTCCGGGCGCTCGCGCTGGTGCAAGGGACCGTCCGGCACCATCGTGCGCATCCTCCCGCGGGGCGCAGTGTAATTCGCATCGACTCCTTCGGGGGGCGGTGCCCATTCGTAAAAGCCCGTCACCGCGGCACCGATCGTCGGCACCGGACGGGCCGGATCATGGGTCCAGCTGACAGAACTCTCTCCAGTATCCGGCGCCTCCGTGGACAGCGTGCCGCCGCTTCTCAGATACACGGTCACACTTTGGACGCGAGCGATCGGCCACGTCGACTCGCTGCGCCACTTGCCGCCGTGATTGAGCTTTCCTTCCGCCGTCCGCGCTCCGTCTCCCCCTCCCATTACGAAGATTCGCACAGGCGGATCGTCCTCGACCCCGGTATCGATGTCCTTCAGCCAGCGATCGAACCAGCGGAGGCGCTCCCGGCAGTACACCTTGTCGCCCCATTTCGCGGCAGGGCCGAATTCCACCTCCCGAACATGGCTCGCTCCGTCTCCCCGCATGGTGAGATGGTTCCAGGGGCCGAGGATCAGGCGCTGCGGCGTCCGGTTCTGCCGGGCGAGTTGCATGAATTGCTCGGAAGCATCCCGCGGGAACGGGTCGTACCAGCCGCTCGAGATCACCGTCGGAATGTCGGCGAACCTGGGCCAGTGGGGCCGCTGGTCGAGGCATTCCTGCTGCCAGAACTCGTTGTACGTTCCGTCGTAGTAGTAGTGGAAGAGCATTTCCTCCATGTTCGGAACGGCAGAAATGGCCGTCAGTCCAGGACGGAACGGCATTTTCTGCACCTCTTCGCGCAGATTCTCGACGCCTCTTGCAATGCGTAGCCGTGCGGGTTGGTTGTCCCGGATTTCCGGCGCGTCGTGGCCGTGCAGATAGAGCGCCCCGTACATGTGGAGCGCCATGGCGCCGCCCTGCCGGCAGGTCCCGTCGAAGGCCTTGGTCGGGGCCACGTCCACCCAGAGCGCGGCGAGGTGCGGGGGCCGGTAGAGCGCCGCCAGGTTCTGCACGGAGCCGCCATGGGAACTGCCGGTCATGCCGACCCGTCCGTTGGACCAGCCCTGCGCGGCGGTCCACTCGACGGTGTCGTATCCGTCCCGTCCCTCGTTGACGTTTGCGGTGTGGTAATACTGCCCCACACCCTCGGAGAGACCGCGTCCGCGCAGGTCTTGCAGGATGGTGACGTATCCGCGTGGCGTGAAGTACCGGGCCACCGGGTCGACCCACATCACCGGATCCGACTTGTTGTACGAAGTCCGCCCGAGAATGGCAGGAAAGGCCCCGGGCGCCGGCGAGCCATCCGGCAGGGCAGGCCGGTAGATATCGGTAGCCAACTGGACGCCGTCCCGCATCTTCACCATCACGTCGTAGGAAACGACCATCCCGAACTCGGGAAAGGAACCTTGCATCAGAGCCTCCCTCTTCAACGCCGCGCTTCTCGGCGGATCTCCTTTCGGGACCGGCCCGACCTCCTGTTCAGCGAAGATGGCAGGCGACCCATCTTCCGGCTTCGACCTCTCTCAGCGCCGGCTTCTCCATTCTGCAGCGCTTCTCCGCGAGCGGGCACCGCGTGTGGAAATGGCACCCGGGGGGCGGATTCATCGGGCTTGGAACATCGCCCCGGAGCACCTGGCCCTTGCGAGCGGCCGCAGGATCCGGAGTCGGCGCGGAGTCCAGCAGCGCTTCCGTGTAGGGGTGCAGGGGGCGACGGAACAGTGCGCGCTTCTCCGCCAGCTCCACGATCCTGCCGAGATACATCACCGCGACCCGGTGGCTGATATGCGCCATCACCCCGAGATCGTGGGACACGAACAGGTAGGAGATGCCGAGCCGTTCCTGGAGCGCGATCATCAGGTTGAGCACCTGGGCCTGTACCGAGACATCAAGCGCGGACACCGGCTCATCGGCGATGATCAGACCCGGCCCGGAAGCCAGCGCCCTGGCGATGCCGATCCGCTGCCTCTGCCCTCCGGAGAACTCGTGCGGAAAGCGCTTCATGGCATCCGCCGGCAGCCCCACTTGCGCCAGCAGTTCCACGACGCGTTCGCGCCATTCCCGGCCGCTGGCAAGTCCGTAATTGATGAGCGGCTCCCCGACGATTCCGCCGACCGAGAGGCGTGGATTGAGCGAAGCATAGGGATCCTGGAACACGACCTGCACACGCTGCCGATGGGGGCGCATCGCCTGCCGGGACAACTGCGTGATGTCGGTCCCGAAGAGGCGGATATTGCCGGAGGTCGGATCCAGGAGCCGCAGGATAACCCTTGCCGCCGTTGTCTTGCCGCACCCGGATTCTCCTACCAGCCCAAGCGTCTCGCCCGCGCCGATGTGGAAGCTGACATCGTCGACCGCATGCACGCGCGCCCGCACCCGGTGGAAGAGGCCGCCGTGGATCTCGAATTCCTTGCTGAGCCGGGAGACTTCCAGAACCGGCCCGGCCTGGTCCGGCGCAACATGCGCGGGGTCTTCCGGTTCAATTCGCTGCAATGGACTCTGCCTCCCAGCAGGCCACCAGATGCGCGGACCCGAAGGCACGGAGCGCTGGCGCATGGCGCCGGCAGTGTTCCGTCGCCAGGCCGCATCGGGGCGCAAACGCGCAGCCCGGGATTTCTTCCCGCAACGTGGGAACCGTTCCCTCGATTTCATGCAGCCGGCGTCGATCGGCTTGCTCCACCGCGTCCGACACCCGGGGGATCGAGGCCATCAGGCCGCGCGTATAGGGATGCAGCGGCCGCGCGAACAATTCTCCGACTGGCGCTTCCTCCACCTTGCGGCCTGCGTACATGACGACGACCCGCTGTGCGGTCTCCGCGACAACTCCCAGATTATGCGTGATCATGATGACGGCAGTGCCGAGGCGCTCCTTGAGATCCACCATGAGCCGGAGGATCTGGGCCTGGATGGTTACATCCAGCGCCGTCGTCGGCTCGTCCGCGATCAGCACCTTCGGCTCGCAGGACAGGGCCATGGCGATCATCGCCCGCTGCCGCATGCCGCCGGAGAACTGGTGCGGGTACTCCTTCGCGCGCCGCTCCGGCTCTGCGATGTCGACCAGCCGCAGCATCTCCACCGCCCGCTCCGTGGCGGCGCGGCGGGGCAGCCGCTGGTGGACGGCGATGGTTTCCGCGATCTGGTCCCCCACCGTGAGCACCGGATTGAGCGACGTCAATGGCTCCTGGAAGATCATCGAAATCGAGTTGCCCCGGATCCGACGCATTTGCCGTTCCGTGAGTCGGCTGAGATCGTTCCCTTCGAAGAGGACCGATCCGGATACAATCCGTCCGAGCTTGTTGGGGATCAGGCGCAGGATCGAAAGCGCTGTGACGCTCTTCCCGCAGCCGGATTCGCCTACGATCCCGAGGGTTTCGCCTGGCTCCAGGTGGAAGGAGACGCCGTCCACCGCCCGAACCACGCCATCCCGGGTGAAGAACTGGGTCCGGAGGTCCTTCACCTCCAGAACGGGTGTGTCCGCGCCCGGCATCACATGCGGCGGGCGAGACGCGGATCCAGCGTGTCGCGCAATCCATCGCCCAGCAGATTTACGGCGAGGACTGTGAGCGAGAGGGCAATCCCCGGAAAGATGATGATCCAGGGGGCGACCTGGAAGACAACGCGGCCCTCCGAGATGATGTTGCCCCAGGTCGGGATCTCTGTCGGGGTTCCGGCGCCGAGGAAGCTCAGCGCTGCCTCGATCAGGATCGCCTGCGCACAGATGAATGTCGCCTGCACAATGAGCGGCGCCATGGTGTTCGGCAGGATGTGGCGGAAAAGGATCTTCAGGTAACTGCCGCCGATGGCGATGGCCGCCTCGACATAGGGCTGCTCGCGGATCGTGAGCACCACGCTTCGGACCAGCCGCACGACGCGTGGTATCTCGGCGACGGTGATCGCGAAGACCACGTTCTGAACGCTGGTCTCGGTGAGCGCCACCAGCGCCATGGCAATCAGGATCGAGGGGATGGCCATGAGCCCGTCCATGATCCGCATGATGACCGGATCCAGCCTCCGTGAGAATCCGGACACGAGGCCGAGCGCGAGGCCGATCGCTGTCGAGAGCACCGCGACGCTGAGCCCGACGATCAGCGAGATCCGCCCGCCGTACACCGTGCGGCTGTAGATGTCGCGCCCGAGCATGTCGCTGCCGAACCAGAACTGGGCATCGGGCGGCCGCATGCGTTCGAAGCTCGAAAAGCCGATCGGGTCGCCCGCGATCCACGGCGCGAGGACGGACAGGATCGCGACGAGGGCGAACAGCACGCCCCCGGCAACCATCGTCGGATGGCGGCGCAGATGCCAGGCGAGCTTGCCGGTCGCGCCATCCAGAGCGCTGTGCGCTTGCGTCATGCGCAAGCCGCCTAGTAGCGAATCCGGGGATCGAACATCGTGTACAGAATGTCAATCAACACATTGATGACGACGTAGATCCCCGAAAAGACGAGGATGATGGCCTGGATCACCGGGTAGTCGCGCGCCAGGATGGCCTCCACCGTCAGGCGTCCCAAGCCGGGAATGTTGAAGACGGTTTCCGTGATGACCACTCCGCCGAGCAGCAGCGCTACGCCGATGCCGATCACCGTAACGATCGGCACGGCCGCGTTCTTGAGGGCGTGCCGCAGGAGAATTCGGGGCATCGCCAACCCCTTGGCCTGCGCGGTGCGGATGTAGTCCTCCGCCAGGACGTCGATCAGCGTTGCCCGGGTGATTCGCGCGATCAGCGCCATGAAGGCGAGGCCCAGCGCCACCGTGGGCAGCAGCACGCTGCGCATGGTGTCCAGGAATCCCTTGGACAGCGGCGAGTAGCCTTGCACCGGCAGCCATCGCAGCTCGATCGCGAAGAGATACATGATCAGGTAGGCGATCACGAAGACCGGCACGGAAAACCCGAACACCGCGAAGACCATGACCGCGCGATCGATCCAGGTTCCCGCCTTCCATCCGGCAATCACTCCCATCGGCACCGCGAAGACCACCGCAAAGACCATGGTCGTGATGGCGAGAACGAGGGTCGGTTCCACGCGCTGTGCGATCAGGTGGGTGACCGGGAGGCGGCTCATGATGGAAGTGCCGAGATCCCCCTGGAGGAGATGCCCGATCCAGATAAGGAACTGCTCGTAGAGGGGACGGTCGAGCCCCAGCGCCACGCGGATGCGCTCGATGTCGTCCTGGCTGGCGAAGTCGCTGCCGATGATGACGGCCGGATCCCCGGGAGTCAGATGCAGCAGCAGGAATACGAAGACGGCGACGACGCCCATCACGGGGATTACCCCGAGAAGCCTCCGGATGGCGTATGCGGCCATCGCCGGGGCGTCGTCGCCGGGTGCGCAATTACTCCTTGCGGATATTCCACAAGGGATAGCCGCCGCGGGCCTTCAGCACGCCTTCCAACTCCACCCGGTATGCCACCATGGAGAACAGGGTCCCGTAGGGGATCTGCACCACCACGTCCATGCCCCGGTTCTGCATCTGCGCGGCAATGCTGAGCGATTCCTCCGCGGACATGGCGTCAGCGTAGGCGGCCGCCAGCTTCTCGTACTCCTCGTCGCACGGCCAGCCGTACCAGGCGTTGTCGCAGCTCGTTCGGTTCAGGATGAACAGTGGATCATCCATGACGATGCCCGCTCCCGCAGTGTGGAATATGTTCCAGCCGCCGTCCGCCGGAGGCTCCATCATCGCGCGGCGCGTTGTGACCGTGCCCCAGTCCATCTCCTGCAGATCGACATTGATGCCGGCCTGCCGCAGCAGCTGCGCGGTAACCTCGCCAGCTCCCTTCTCGCGCGGATGATCGATTCGGTGCAGGATGACGACCGGACTTCCGTCATACCCGGCTTCCTGGAAGAGCTCTGTTGCCCGCTCCAGATTCTGCGACATCAGTGTTTCCGAGTTGCCCTCGGTGCCGTTGATGGTGCCGCATCCGAACAGCGCCCCGCAAGTGTCGTAATAGGCCTCGTTGCCTGCAATCGCATGCAGGTACTGCTTCTGGTCCACGAGCAGTTGCATGGCTTCCCGGGCGCGTGGGTCGCTGAAGGGCGGATGGAGGTGGTTCAGCCGGATGATTCCCAGGAGTCCGGTGTCGTCATGGGCGCTGGTCACGACATTGGGGTCGGCATCCAGGATGGGTAGCAGATCGTATTGCGTGTTGACGGTGTAGTCGATCTCGCCAGTCTGGAGCGCCGCCATGTTTGTCTGCACATCGCCGATGTAGGGCGCTTCAATGCGGTCGATATAAACGATCTTGCCTCCCGCGAACATGCTGGGCGGCTCGCTGCGGGGCACATATCCATCGAACCTCTCGTACACCGCCAGGGCGTTCGGAACCCACTCCTCCGCCACGAACCGGAACGGACCGGACCCGATCACTTCGGGCATCTGCTCGGCGGGGTCTGTCGCTGCCAACGCCTCGGGCACGATGATGGGCACATAGGGTGTGACCTTGCCAAGTGCATGCACCAGCTTGCCGAACGGCTTGTTCAGCGTCCAGGTGAAGGTCTTGTCGTCAACCGCCACGAGTTCGGCAGTTCGCGAGAAGATCTCTACGCCGGTGCCATCCTTCTTGCCCCAGCGCGTCAGGGAGGCGACGACATCCGTTGCGGTCACCGGGTCGCCATTATGGAACATCAGCCCGTCGCGCAGCGTGAAGCTGTACGCAAGGCCGTCGTCGCTTACGGTATGGGTATCGACCATCTGCGGCTGGACGTTGTTGTCCTCGTCGAGGCCGAACAGGAAATCGTAGACCAGGAACGCGTGGTACCGGGTCTGTCCCGCGGTCGTCCAGATCGGGTCGAGATTCTCCAGCGAGCCCCAGGAAACCTTCAGGACCGATGCTTCCTGAGCCTGCGCATGCAGGGTTCCGGACAGCGGAACGGCCGCCAGGCAAATGGCGAGCGGCGCCGCCAGCAAGGATATGCGTAAATTCATGAGTTCTCTCCCCATACAGCTGAAGGTGGCTTGTCAATTTCACGCAAGCCACTCTATTATTCCTAGTGTGTAGGGGATTCCCGTCGATGCGGCAAGTTGCGCCGGGCAATGCTGCCTCCGTTCGCACGCCAGTTGTCGCTGCGAATCGTTCTCCGGCATTGGACGACATTCATGGGCAGCACCGTTGCCGCGAACACTGATCTGGCCGAAGCGCTCGCAGCCGCACGGAACGATTATTCCAAACGCAATCCCAAGAGTCGGCAGCTTCACGAAACGGCGTGCGCGACGCTTCCGGGCGGCAACACCCGCACGATCCTTTACAGCGCTCCCTTCCCGACCACACTTGTACGCGGGGAGGGCGCTCGCCTCTGGGATGCCGACGGGTATGAGTACATCGACTTCCTCGGGGAATACTCGGCGGGCCTCTTCGGGCACTCGCATCCAGCCATCCGCTCCGCAGTCAACCGAGCCATGGATGCCGGAATCGATCTTGGCGGCCTCACCGCAGTGGAGGCCGAATTGGCCGCCGGGATCTGCGACCGCTTTCCGTCCATCGACCTGGTCCGCTTCACCAACAGCGGCACGGAAGCCAACCTCCTGTCGCTGGCGGCGGCACGGAGCATAACCGGCCGTTCCAGGTTCCTCGCTTTCAGGGGCGGCTACCACGGCGGCGTTCTGATGTTCGTGGACGGCAGCAGCCCGATCAATGTTCCCTTCGACGTCCTGCTCGGGGAATACAACGATGCGGAAGGCGCGGGCAATCTGATCGAGGAGAACGCGTCGGATCTCGCCGCGGTAATCCTGGAGCCGATGCTGGGAACCCTGGGGTGCATTCCCGCCGAGCGGGATTTTCTCGAGGTAATCCGCCAGGCAACCCGCGCTCACGGCATCTTCCTGATCTTCGACGAGGTAATGACCTCCCGCCTGTCTCCGGGCGGCCTCCAGGAACTGCATGGAATTCTTCCCGACGTGACCACGCTCGGAAAGTATCTTGGCGGCGGAATGAGCTTCGGCGCATTCGGCGGCCGCGACGACTTCATGTCGCGGTTCGACGCCAGGAACGCCGACGCGTTTCCCCATGCGGGAACGTTCAATAACAACGTTCTGTCGATGTACGGCGGTGTTGCGGCGCTGTCGATCTACTCTCCCGGCGTCGCGCGGCGTCACAACGCGCGCGGAGACGACTTTCGCGAAAGGCTGAACGGAATTCTGCGCCGTCATGGCGCCGTCATGCAGTTCACCGGTATGGGCTCAATGATCGGCATCCACATGCAGAGTGCGCCGATCCGAAGCCATGCGGACGCCGCGCGGCCGGACCCGCGCCGCCGCGAGCTGTTCTTTCTGGACATGCTGGAGCGGGGCATCTGGAGCGGAAAGGTCGGCATGATGACCCTGTCGCTCGAAATCGGAGATGCGGAAGAGGACCGGTTCGTGGAGGCGCTCGAGGATTTCCTCCATGTTCGTCGGTCGCTGGTCTGCGCTTGACGGGTCGCCGGAAGGTTCCGGACCCTGAACGGCCGATCTCGGGTTCATGGTTCGGCACGGCGCGCCAAAGAGCGGGGACTTGCAACCTGCGAGTTGGACCCCTGCGGTGCACTCTTTTCCCGCAATCCCCGTGCGCCCCGGTTCCGGCATCCCATTGCCCGTGATGCGCGAGGTCCGTCGCCCAAGGTCCGGAGGCGAGAACTCTCGAGTTCCGGGCCGCAGGTACTGGCAAGGCCGCAGATTCCTGAGACGCTTCCGGACGGGTTGTCCGGCCGGGAAGTGTACATTCCGCGCCTCGACGCTGTCCGGCTCCCGAATCGTGAACGGCCGCCGGGCTGCAACCGTGTCCCGACGAACCGCCTGAGTGATCGGAGCAATGCCAGGCGCCGGTGCGGGACAGGTGCAGACCGTTCTTGGAACGGTGCGGGCCTCGGACCTCGGCATCACTCTGCCGCACGAGCATCTCCTGCTCGACCTGCGGCGCGTCTTCGTCGAACCGGAGGTCGCGGAGGAATTGCCGCTCGCCCACGCGCCCGTCGTACTCGAAAACCTCTCCTGGGTCATGATGAACTGGTGCAGGTGCCGGGACAACCTGGTCCTGGACGATACGGAACTCGCGATCGAGGAGGCGATGCGGTTCAAGCACGCCGGCGGCGGAACGATCGTGGATGTCACCAGCGTCGGCCTGGGTCGCCGTCCCGCCGAGTTGCGCCGGATCGCCCTGAGCACGGGCCTGAATGTCGTAATGGGGGCGAGCTACTACTACGCGTTCTTCCATCCGCCCGGCACCGCGGAGAAGAGCGAGGAAGTACTCTGCGAAGAGATCGTCACCGACCTCACGGTTGGCGCGGATGGCACCGACATCCGCGCGGGAATCATCGGCGAGGTTGGCTGCAGCTGGCCGCTTGACCCGGTTGAAGAACGAATCCTGCGGGCAAGTGCCCGCGCGCAACGCCAGACCGGTGCGCCGATCACCATTCACCCCGGGCGCCATGTGGACGCGCCCGCCCAGATCATGGACATCCTGGTTGAGGCGGGCGCCGAGGCCGATGGCGTCATCATGGGGCATATGGAACGGAACGGTTTGAACCGGGACCAGCTGATGCGCCTGGCAGGATCCGGATGCTACGTGGAATTCGACTGGTTCGGGGAGGTGCGGCCGACCCATCCCTACGGAATCGTGAATGTCCCGAGCGACGGCGAACGACTGGACCGGATTGCCGATCTCGTGGCGAACGGATTCGGAAAGCAGGTGCTGATCTCGCAGGACGTGGCTTTCAAGACCCGGCTCGCAGCGTTCGGCGGGCCGGGCTACGCCCACATTCCCCGCTACGTGCAGGCATGGATGCGCGTCAAGGAATTCACCGAGCCGGTCATCGAGGACATCCTGATCGGCAACCCCGGCAGGGCCATGCGGTTTGGTTGACCCCCCGGAAGGCGCGGCGGAGACTCTTCGGTCAGTCGGGGCCCAGGATGCTGGCAACCAGTGCCTGCAGGCCGATTTTCTCCTTCCAGCCCCAGTCCTGGCGAGCGGCCGAGTCGTCGACGGTGTTTGGCCAGGAATCTGCGATCTCCTGCCGGAAGTCCGGCTCGTACCGGCAGGAAAATCCCGGCCGCAGCCTCCGGATCTCCTGCTCCAATTCCCCGGCCGTGAAGGAGAGGGCAGCCAGATTGTAACTGGTGCGTATGGATATCCGTTCAGCCGGCGCCTGCATCAGCTGGATGGTTGCGTCGACAGCGTCCTCCATCGCCATCAGCGGCATGATGGTGTCCGGGCGCACGAAACAGCGGTACGGTTCGTCCGCAAGGGCGCTCAGGAGCATCTCGACCGTGTAGTCGGAGGTGCCGCCGCCGGAGAACATCTTCACCGAGATCAGTCCTGGATACCGGACGCCGCGGACGTCCAGACCGAACTTTGCGTAGTAGTAGTTCGACAGGTTTTCACCGGCGACCTTGGTCACCCCGTACATGGTCCCCGGCTCGAGCACCGTGTGCTGCGGCGTGTTGTCGGGTGGCGCATGGGCGCCGAACACGGCGATGGAACTCGGCCAGAAAACCTGGGACAAGCCATGCGCCGCCGCGGCGTCGAGAACGACCTTGTGGGAGCCGAGATTCACATTCCATGCGAGGTGGGGCTTCTGCTCACCCTCGCCGGACAGGAGGCTCGCCAAATTGCAGATGACCGTGATCCCGTGCCGAGCGATGACATCGTCGAGCTGTCGGCGATCCGTCGCATCGAGATTCTCCAGGGGACCGGAATCGGCAACGGACGGATCGGGCGGTGTCTTGCGGCATCCTGCCACGACATGGTCGTTGCCATGGAGCTTGCGCAGTGCTGGCACCAATTCGGTGCCGATCTGTCCGGCAGCGCCAATGACAAGATATTTCTCTCGATCAACCATTTCCAACGCTCGCATGTCGTCTTGTTCCGAGTCCGGCAAGGCGCACGCCTGTATTGGCCGCTCGTCCGAACGATGTCAAGCCGGCGACAGGCGCTGCCGCTCGAGCCTCGCCAGCACCCGCGCTTGGCAGCGTGAATGTCCTCATCGCGCTGAACGATGAAGAACGGAAAAGCAGCAACCAAGCCGGGTTCCAAGTGTTGCGATGGGCAACGGGCTGCCCCTTCCGGGCTTCCCCGTGCCAAACGCCCGGTGGACGGAGCGGCGGAGCCCGGAAGTTGCGGTGTGCGGGATGATCCGATAGGGGTGGCATTGCCCCCGCCCAGGGGGCATGAATGAAATGCCGGACGAATGCACCAGGAGCTGTCGCAAAGCGCGAAGGAAGCAGTCTACCGGATCGGCGTCGATGTCGGGGGAACCTTTACCGATGTGGTTCTGGTCGAGGAGGGCACTGGGCAGATTCTGACCGCGAAGGTCCCCACCGTGCCGGCGGATCCCTCCCGCGGTTGCATAGCCGGAATCGACAAGGCGCTCGCCGCATTCGGAATTCAACCCGGTCAACTCTCCTTCGTCGTGCATGGCACGACCGTTGCGACCAACACCATCATCCAGGGCTGCGGCGCAGCCGCAGGACTGCTTGCGACCGAGGGTTTCCGGGACGTGCTCGAAATCGCATACCAGACGCGCCCGGATCTCTACCATCTCGATTACGCAAAGCCCAGGCCGCTGGTGCCCCGGCGTCACTGCCTCGGCATTCCGGGCCGCATTTGGCCGGACGGCTCGATCCAGGTTCCGCTGGATGAGGAGCGTGTCCGGGAGGCCGGGCGGACACTCGCCGCGGAGGGCGTCGAAGCAATTGCGGTCGCCTATCTGCATGCCTACGGCAATCCCCTGCATGAACAGCGAACAAGGGAAATTCTCGCGGAAGCCTGCCCGGGTCTCCCGGTCGTCCTGTCTTCCGAGGTCAGCTCGGAATTCCGGGAATACCCCCGGACCAGCACCGCGGTGGTCAACGCCGTGCTGCTTCCCCGGGTTGGGCCGTATATCGACCAGCTCGAACAGCGTCTGGCGGATCGGGGGATCGAGCCACAGCTCCACATCATGACCTCTTCGGGAGGCATCGCGAGCGCCGCCCATGCGAAGCGGTTTCCCGTGCACCTGATCGAGTCGGGACCCGCTGGCGGGGTGATTGGAGCCATTTTCGTGGCGCAGGCCTCCGGATTTGACAACATCGTTTCGCTGGACATGGGCGGCACCACGGCCAAGGCCTGTCTCGTTTCCGGTGGAAAGCCACGGATCGCCGATCAGTTCGAAGTTGGCTCCCAGTCGGTATCGAGCATCATGTCGCCGCGGGGTCAGGGATATCCGGTGCTCACCCCGGTTATCGATCTCGTCGAGATCGGCGCAGGCGGCGGCAGCATCGCCGAACTGGATCCGGGCGGCGCCCTGGCGGTCGGTCCGAGAAGCGCCGGCGCGGATCCCGGACCCGCTTGTTATTCCCAGGGTGGCACCGAGCCGACGGTTACGGACGCCAATCTCGTTCTCGGCCGAATCAATCCCGATTTCTTTCTCGGTGGCGAGACGAAGCTGGACGTCGAACTGGCTCGAGAGGCGGTCGCGAAGGTGGCGGGGCCGCTGGGCATGGAGATTGTCGAGGCGGCCCGGGCCATCATCGATATCGCCAATGCAAAAATGACCGGCGCTCTGCACTTCATATCGGTGGAGCAGGGCATCGATCCGCGCGAATTCGTGCTTGTTCCCTCGGGCGGCGCCGGTCCCCTCCATGTTGCGGATATCGCGAAGGCGCTGGGTATTCGCACCGTCGTCATTCCGCCCACGCCCGGGCTGAACTCGGCATTGGGCATGCTGGTAACGGATCTGAAGAACGAGACCGTGCAAACCTACATGCGCCGCGCTTCCGCTTCGGAGGCGGCGGATGTCGAGAATCGCTTCCGGGCTTTGTCGGACTCGGCCCGGGAGATGCTGCGCAACGAGGGAGTCGCCGAGTCGCGGATCTCGATTTCTCGGCAAATGGACATGTGCTATTTCGGACAGACGTTCCGGTTGCGGATTGAGGTGCGCGATCCGTTCGGCGAGGAGGCCAGCGCTGACGCCATCTCCGCTTTCCACGCCGAGCACAAGGCTGCCTACGGCTTCAACAGCCCCGAAGAGGAATTGCAATGGGTCAATCTTCGCGTTCTTGGCGTGGGCAGGATTGATCGCCCGGAGCCGCGCCGGCTCGATCACGTTCGCGGGGAGCATCGCGTCGGTCCCAAGGGGCAGCGAGAGGCCAACCTCGGCGGCAGCGATGCGATGGCCATGGTCGACCTGTTCGATCGAACGCAGATGCTCGCCGGGCACCGGATCGATGGCCCCGCCATCATCGAACAGATGGACTCAACGATATTCCTGCCCACCGGTGCAACCGTCGAATGCGACGCCCAGGCATGCCTGATCATGTCCCTAGCGGACGCTGCCGGCTGAGGAAGCGCGAATGCCTGCGGGAAACGCAACCCGGGAGAGCCGGTTCCACCCTGTCACCTTCGAGGTCATACGGAACGCGCTTCTGAACGTCACGGAGGAGATGTCCGTCACCATCCGACGCGCCGCCTACTCCACCAACATCAAGACCCGATCCGATTTCTCCTGCGCATTCTTCGACTCGGACCTGCGGTGCGTCGCCCATTCCTTCTCGCAGCCGGCGCATCTGATCGCCATGTCGTCCATCGTTCCCGTCGCCATGCGCTTGATCGGCATCAACAACGTGGCCTCGGGCGACAGCTACGTTGTCAACGACCCGCATCTCGGTTCCAGCCACCTCAACGACATCACCGTGATCACGCCGGTGGATGTGGACGGCACCCGCGTCGGATACCTCGCGAACATGGCGCACCACATCGATGTTGGCGGCGCCGCGCCCGCGAGCCTTGGCGTGAGCCGCGAGCTGATCCAGGAAGGCATCGTTCTTCCTCCGGTGCGGCTCGCCAGCGGAGGACGGATCGACGAGAGCGTGTTCAAGATCATCCTTGCCAACATCCGGGCGCCGCGCGAGACCGGCGGAGACCTCCGGGCGCAGATGTCGGCGAATGTGGTGGGCGCAAGGCGGATCGCAGACATCGTTCGGCGCTATTCCGCGCCGATCCTGCAGGAATTCTATGACGAGCTGATCGCGTACACGGATCGCTGGGCTGAGCGCGAAATCCGGTTGCTGCCGGAGGGGGTCTACGAAGCGGAAGGGTTTCGGGACGGCGACGGGCTCTCCGACGAGTTGGTGCGGTTGCATGCACGGGTGGTGATCCGGGATGGCAGGGTGATGCTCGATGTCTCCGGCTCGTCGAAGCAGCGGCCGAGTTCTCTCAATTGCACCCGCTCCATGACGCGCTGCGCATTGGCGTTCGCCATCAAGTGCCTGGTGGACCGCCGACTGCCGGCGAACGAGGGATTCCTGAACAGAATCCAGGTCGGCGGACCGGACGGGCTTGTCGTGACCGCGCAATCTCCGGCACCGGTGGTGGGCGGCTGGGAGGTGGTGTCGCTTCTGACCGAATTGGCCTTCAGGGCGCTGCACTCTGCGCTGCCGGATCGGATACCGGCATGCGGCAAGGGTCTGATTGTCAATCTCGGTTTCGGCGGAATTGATCCTCATTCGGGGGAGTATTTCTGCTACATGGAAACCGTGGCAGGGGGCGGCGGCGCGCGGCCGCGGATGGACGGACCCGATGCCGTCCAGACGACAATCCAGAACACCGAGAATGCGCCCGTCGAGGAGGTCGAACTCAATTATCCGATCGTATTCGACCGCTATGAGCTCATTCCCGACAGTTGCGGAACCGGCCAGTATCGCGGCGGCCTCGGTGTGCGCCGCGACTTCCGGTTCCCTTACAGCGATGTCTCCTGCACAGTGTTCTCGGACGGATGCAAGATCGGACCCTGGGGCCTGTCGGGCGGGGGCTCGGGCCGGCCGGCGCGCTACATCCTCAATCCTGAAGGGGAGACCGAAGAGCGCCCCTCGAAATTCACTGCCGATCTGCCGAAGGGCGGCGTGCTCCGAATCGAAACGCCTGGTGGCGGCGGGTTCGGTGAGCCCGGGCAACGCGAGAAGCGACGGGTTCTGGACGATCTGCATGATGGCAAGATCACAGGCGCGCATGCGGAGAAGGCCTACGGAGTTCGACAAGCACCTTCCAGCGGCAGCGGGCAGGCTGGCCCAAGGAAATCGGATGACCGGCGGGGAACCTGAACGGGCCGGGGGCGCGCAATCAAACCGGTCGGAGATCGCGATGAACATCATTTTCGTCGTTTCGGACACGTTTCGGAAGGACAATCTCGGATGCTATGCGAGGCGGGCGGTGCGCACGCCGCATCTGGATCGCTTCGCCGAGAAGTGCGTCGTGTTCAATCGTGCCTATGCGGGCTCATTTCCCACCATGCCGGCACGGGCGGATTTCATGACCGGCAAGTTCACCTTCACCTACCGGGGGTGGGAGCCGCTTGCCCGTTCCGAAACCACCCTGGCGGATCTGCTGGGGGGTGCGGGCTACACGACCATGGCGGTGACCGATACCCCGTTCTTCCAGCGCGATGCGTTCAACTACGACCAGGGATTTCAGGACTTCATCTTCATACGTGGCAACTACGATTCCCAGCCCGACGGGATCGACGTGCGCCAGACCCGGGTGCTGGAGACCGACTGGCCCGCCCCCGCCACCATGTTGAGTGCCGAGCGCTGGCTGCAGAGGCATTACAAGGAGCGGTTCTTCCTCTATGCCGATACATGGGATCCGCATGAGCCGTGGGACCCGCCGGCCTGGTACGTGGAACTCTATGACCCGGACTTCGACGGGTCGACGCCGTATCCCGCGTATGGGTATTACCAGGAGCGCGGCATGACCCACGAGGATCTCCGCAAGGGATATGCCTCCTATTGCGGGCAGGTGACGATGGTCGATCGCTGGGTCGGGCGGCTTCTGGATACGATCGAGGTTCTCGGGCTGATGGACAGGACCATCGTGCTGTTCGCGTCCGACCACGGCTATTACTTCGGCGAACACGGGCAATACGGCAAGACCGTCGTGACCGGCGCTCCATTCCAGGGGGCCGTTCCGCTGCCCAAGAATTCGCCGATGCTGTTCCGGCGGTCGCCCATCTACCAGGAGGTGGCGAATATCCCGTTGATGATATACGCCCCGGGAATCGAGCCGCGTGCAACAGACGCGCTTGTCTCCCTCGTCGATATCCTGCCGACACTTCTTGACTTGTGCGAAGTCGAAATCCCGGATGTCGTGCAGGGTCGATCTCTGGCTCCCATTCTCGACGGGACGGAAGACGAGGGACGGGAATTCACGGTTACGTCCTGGCCTCTCTACAACGTCGGCGAGCGCACGCGGGCAGTGGATCACTATGAGCGGCAGATCTCGGAGTCCCTGCCCGCAACCATCACAACCCGCGAATGGCAGATGATCTATGCCTGCGAGGGGGAGAGGGCAGAGCTCTACAATCTTGAGAAGGATCCGGCAGAAGAGAGAGATGTGTTCACCCGGCACCCCGGAATAGCGGCGGACCTTCACGCTCGATACGTCGAACTCCTGCGTTCCACGGGCACCGAGGACCGGCTGCTGACGCCGCGGCTGCGATTGTAGAACCGGAGCGGGAACCAGGTCCGGATGCGGAAAACCGAGTTCGGACATGCCAATCGGGAGGACCGCCGCATGCAATCCGGAGATCTGCGCCTGCATCCGCAAGCGGCGTCGGTGCTCGCCCGGATCGCTGGCGATCCTTCCATGGGACGAAAATACAGTTCGCTCTCGCCGGAGGAAGCCCGCATCGTCGCTCTCGCGCGCAGGGCGCAATTGAACATTGCCCCTGAACCGCTCCGGTGCGTGGAGAGGCGGGAGATATCCGGTTGCGGCGGACCGATTCCAATCTGGATCTACACGCCGGCCCAACCGGCGAGACCTGGACCGCTGCCGGTTCTGCTGCATTTCCATGGCGGCGGCTTCATCCTTTGCAGCAGCGAGAGCCACGACCCCCAGAACCGCTACTGGGCCAATCATGCCGGCTGCATTGTCGTGTCCGTCGACTACCGGCTCGCCCCGGAGAACAAGTTCCCGGCGGCGGTCGAGGACTGTTTCACGGCAACGCGTTGGGTTTCCGAGAATGCCGGGGAATTCGGCGGAGACGCATCACGGATCGCGGTCGGCGGAGAAAGTGCCGGTGGCAATCTGGCTGCCGTCGTGGCGTTGCTTGCCCGCGATTCCGGGCCGCCTCTCGTGCTGCAGGTGCTCGCGGTTCCCGTCGTGGACTTTCGTTTCACGGCACCGTCCTACGAAACCTATGCGGCCGGCTACGGACTCGAGCGTTCGGGGCTTGAGTATTTTCGCAGCAACTACCTGAACAGCGAGGTGGAGTACGACGACCCGCGCGCGGCTCCCTTGCAGGCGGATTCGCTCGTTGGTTTGCCGCCCGCCATTGTGATCACAGCCGGTTTCGATCCCATGCGGGATGACGGACGAGCATATGCGGACCGCTTGGCCCTCGCCGACGTTTCCGTGGAGTATGTCTGCATCGAGGGCATGCCCCATCCCTTTGTCGGTTGGGGCGGCAGGGCGGCTGCAACCGTAGAGTACATGGGCTTGATTGCTGCAGCTCTTCGGCGAGCCTTCGGCGCAGCGCCGCCGCCCAGGTAGCATGGTGAAGCATCCTTCCGGCGAGGCGTACATGTTTCGGGCAGCTCCTGTCTCGATGGAGATCTGCCTGCGGCGCCTCAAGGCAAATGTCCGGCGCATACTCGCGGCGGCCCGCCCGCGCAGCCTGATCGCGGTCGTGAAGGGCGGTGCCTACGGCCATGGCGCGGTGGAGGTTGGGCGCGCGCTGGCGGAGGAACCGGTCTCGGCCCTCGCTACCGGCTCGCTCGAGGATGCCATTGCGATGCGGAACGCAGGAATTGGCTTGCCGATCATCATGTTCGGAAATCTCTCGGGTGATGCGCTGCCCATCGCCCTCAGCCATCAAGTGACTCCCTCCATCTCCGGCCGACCGGCCGCCGAGGCCGTCGCTGCAGCATCGGTCATCGAACGGACTCCCGTCTATGTCAAGGTCGACGGGGGATTCGGACGCTTTGGTGTGCCCCTCCAAGCCGCCTTTGCGTTCATCTCCTGGGTAGCGACGCTGCCGGGTGTCCAGTTGGCCGGCGTTTACACGCATCTACCGTTCAGCGATGCGGAGGGGAGGGACTGGGCCTGCAAGCGACTTCAGGCCTTCGAGGGAGTGCTCGACGCGCTCGCAGCTTCCAGCATCGAGATTCCGGTAACCCAGGCGATTTCGAGCCCGGGCCTGGAAGCCGGCTTGGTCGACCCCTGCAACACGGTCGCTTGCGGGAGCCTGCTCTACGGACTGCGTTCGATCGACGCCGCTCTGCCAAGCCAAGT
Organism: Rhodobacterales bacterium; assembly: GCA_965222665.1. Taxonomy (GTDB): domain Bacteria; phylum Pseudomonadota; class Alphaproteobacteria; order Rhodobacterales; family CAZPXZ01; genus CAZPXZ01. The sequence continues at coordinate 949,342 of CBDCUM010000011.1, read as the reverse complement.
CCAATCCGAACCGGTTGCCACGGCCATTCGCACCTGTCTCGCAGAGGTAGCTTCCGGTATCGCGAAACAGCCGCCTGCAATTCGTGCCCCGTATCTGCGAAGCGTTTCATCGGCAACAGGAACGGTGCCGATCGGACTGGCGCATGGCTTCCGGCAGCCTCGATCCGACGCGGGGGCCTGCATGCTGTTGCGAGGACAGAGGGTGCCAATTCTCCGCGTTTGCCTGGAAAACACGATCCTGGATCTATCCGGCATCCGGGGGCCGAAGGAAGGCGAACAAGTGATGGCGCTCGGCAGGGACGGCACTGCATCGATCGGGATATCCGAACTCGCGGATTGGCTCGGAATGTCTCCGATGGTCGCACTCCTCTCCATGGGCGGGCGGCTGAACCGCCAATACTCGTCCTGACTCCGAGGGACAACGGGCAATCCCCGCGCGCCTCCGTGTCCGGATTTTAGCCCCGGGTGTTTGCGACGCAGGACGCAGGACGCTGGTTGCATGAGATGGAAGGACTGCCGCGCCCGGCCGGGTTGTTCCGGCAGCGAAGCACGAAGGCGATCCCGATCGTCCGCCCGGTGAGCGACCTTCCGGGGGTGTAGCGACGCGACCGGTTTTCGGGACATGGCTACTGGTTCCGCGGGTATTTGTGCAGAGCGGCGTTTCCCGGATGGCTGGTGGGGCCCGTCAGGCCGTCGCCAGGCCCGACATCCGCCGAATGTTCAGCGCAAGGCAGACCAGGGACCATTCTCTTTGCACCTTCTTCTGGCCCCGTACATGGAACCGACAGAACCCGAGAACTTGATCCATCCGTTCGGCGCTTCCGACAACCATTTCCGCTCGGCGTAGGCGGCCCGGCCTTTCGGCGTCGCCAGGTGTTCCCCCATCCGGTGCGTGGCGGGCCGCCTGTCGCGGTTGATGGCGGCGTGCTTCCGGCCTTCCCGGCCCAGCGCCACATGGCCTCGGATTCCCCGTGCCTCCAGCGCGGCGAGATCCGCTTCGTTGCAGTAACCGTGTCCGCAAGCACCTCCGCCGGCATCCGCCCGCCCGTTGCCGCGGCCGCGTCCACCATGGGCAGCAACTGGCCCTTATCCGTCGCCCCCCGGCCAACCACCGTGGCAGCGATCATCTGGTTCTTCCCGTCCACCGTAACCTGCGCGTTGGTGCACTGCTGGAACCCTTCGCTGCTGGTCTTCATGATGCTGCTCTCGGGGTCCGTGAAGTTGCTCTACGCCTTTGCTTCCGGCTCCCCGAAAGCGCGCTTGTACGGTTGGCCACCCTGGGAAAGCGATCCTGCTCCGGCTTCCGGCCCCGCTCCCGGTTCCGGCCCCGTTGCTCCGCTTCCAGCCGCGCCTTCGCTGCCTCGATCACCACCAGCCGCGCCTCGCGCGCCTCGCGCGCCTCGCGTGCCTCGCGTGCCTCGCGCTACTTCAACTCCTCGGGAAGTTCGTCACCGCGCACCACCTCCCCGAGACGCGCATCTTCTTCCGCGTCAACCTCGCCGGCCAGCGCCAACAGCGCCCGGATCTCCGCCCGCAGCCGGGTCTCCTCCCGCTTCATCCGGTCATGGCTCATCGCCTTGAGATTGCGCGCGTTCGCCCGCACATTCGTGCCGTCGATGGACAGCTTCCCTAAGTCCGTAAGCCCTATCTCGCCAGCAACCCGGACAACGTCCACAATCAACCGCTCAAAATCCGCCAGGTGTCGCCGACGGAACTCGCAGACCGTCCGATGCTGCGGGAAGTTCCCCGCTGCAAGCACCCGAAACGCAACATCCTCCTCCAGCTTGCGGGCAATCCGACGCGACGATAACACCCCCGTCGCATAGGCATACACCAGGATCTTCGCCATCGTCCCAAGCTCATAGGGCGACTATCGCCGACTGTCTCCCTCATACGGCGCATACGACGCTCGCAAGTCCGGCGCATCAGCAATTCCGCTCTCGTGATACGCCAGATGCCCTTGGGGAAGCGATTCTCCAAGATCCGGCGGAAGCAGCAGCATCTGGCTCGGCGAATGAGGGCGGAACCTCGTACCCATCGAAAACCTCTCGTGTACTCAAAGAAATGGAGCCAAGAACCAATGACAAACAGTATGCCCGATCCCGCAAACACTTGCCGTGAAATTTTCTACGGCGCAGGCTCCTGGTGATCGGCAAGCTGTTCGGTCACACCCGGGTCCAGACCACCGTCCGTTACGCCCACCTCACCGACGATCCCGTCAAGTCGGCCGCCAACCGGGTCGCCAGCAGAATCGCCGAACTGGCAGCGTAGGCGGGCGCATCAAATTCCAGACGAGCATTGCAGCGGCGACTTGCCCTAGGGCAACATTTGGGTTACTTGGTGCCACTGATCGCAATCAGGGAATATGCCGACCTCGACGGTCGCAGTCCCTATGGGAGATGGTTCAATCGGCTCAATGCCGAAGCTGCGGCCAAAGTGGCGACGGCCTTGGTCCGGCTGCAAATGGGAAATCTCTCTGGGGTAAAAGGCGTCGGCACCGGTGTGTTCGAACACAGGATAGACTTCGGCCCCGGCTATCGAATCTATTTCGGTAGGGACGGCGACGCGCTGGTCATCCTCCTGGGCGGCGGGACCAAGAGGCGTAAGCAGCAGGACATAGAAGCGGCGCGAAGCCATTGGCGGGACTACAAACGGCGCAAGCGACGGGAGGCCTGAAAGTCATGTCCTTGACACGCGACTTCAAGGAAACGATTCGAGCGCGCATCGAGCGCGATCCAACCTTCCGTGAGGAGTTGCTCAAGGAGGGGGTCGAGTGCCTGCTGTCGGGGGATGTGGACACCGGCAAGGCGGTCCTGCGGGACTACATCAACGCCACGATCGGATTTCAAGAGCTCGGTGGATTGACTGAAATGTCGCCTAAGAGCTTGATGCGCATGTTCGGTCCCAATGGGAATCCGCAAGCCCGGAACCTGTTCGAGGTCATTGGCTGCCTTCAGGATCGCAAAGGGCTTCATCTCAAGGTCGAGGCTGTTCGTTAGGCTGAAGTTCTGACGAGATTTTGGATAAAATTCGTGATATGGCAATCAATTGCGCATTTTCGGAAATCGGACTTTCTGCCTACATTTTGCGTTCGCCCGGGTTGTGCCTGTGTTTTGGGCGGCGAATGGTTTCCAGCAACTCCATCGCCTTTGTTTGGGATTTGGTCGGCGTTGTGTCCATATCGAAGGTTTCGGGCGCGGGATTGGTACCCGGCTGGCCGCGCTGGATCCTGCATGTATTTCGGGTAATGGTCTCCAGGTTTTCGATCAGGGTTCGGAAGCAGTGGGTTTCGGAGCCATCCTCGAGCCATCCTGCGGCCTTGCGTTTGGCGCGCTGCGAGCGTTCGGCCGGAGCAACAGGATCACGGGTGCGGGAGATCTCCTCGAGTTCCGGATCGGAGAACAACCGATCCCGCCAGACTTCCCTTATGTGCCATTCGACATAGTACGCGAGCGTGCACAAGAAGATGTGGGCGCGCACCCGTTGCGCGATGCGATGGTAGATCGGACGAACGTGCAGGTTGACCGTCTTCATGGATCGAAATGCGCGCTCCACGCGCGTCAAAGCCTTGTAGCTCCTCACACAATCGTCTGCCGCCATGTCTTGTTCCGGAAGCGAGGTGCGAATGACATAGATGCCGTCGAGAGCCGCTTCCCGGGCAATGTTTTCGGCGTTGCGGGAGAAGGCGAAGGACGTATCGCCAATCTCGTAGTTCATGTGCTTCTTCATCCGGAACCGGTTGATGGCCTGGCCGACCCGGACGCCGATCTCGGCGCGGCCTCGGAGGGTTCCGCCATCGACGCTCTTGCGGATGACAGCGAGGTCGGCTTCCGTCGCTTTCAGCAGGGATTCGCGCGTGTGGGCGCGCCGCGCTGCCAGCCGCGGGTTGCGACAGGCCACCAGCCGCTCACCGGGATAGTCCGGGTGAAGGACCTCGAACAGATTGACTTCGTCGAACCGGGCGACATCAAGAGAGCTGGTGCGGATGAGCTTCTGGATGGTTGCGCTCTTCAGCGCGGTGATCCAATCCACGCCATCCAGCTTCTTGAGTTCGGTGATGCGGGTCTGCGCGATCATGCCGCGATCGCCCACAATGGCCACCCGCTGGAGGCCGAAGCGCTTCTGCAGGCGCGCGACCTCAGGCAGAAGGGTCTTCGGATCCCCGATATTGCCCGCGTAGACCGAGACGGAAACCGGGCAGCCGCCGACGTCGCACAGCAATCCGAAGTTGACCTGAAGCTTTCCCTTCTTGCCGTCCCGGTTGTGCCCGCGGCGGCCAAGCGGGCAGGTCGTCCCTTCGAAGTAACTTGATGTCAGATCAAACAAAACCAGGCCGCCGTCCCGGAAGTGGCGCCGCGCAAGCTTGCCCTGGATCCGGTTCTGCCGCTTGCCCAGCCAGTCCATGGCCGCATAGAGTTCGTCAACCTCGGCGTCGTCGACGCCGAACATCTCGCCCAGCGTGGTGTCTTTCCACCACCGGGTCGTCGCAAGCTTGCTGTGCGGTCGGATGATGCGGGCGGCAATCATGGCGCAGACCAGGTCGCGCTCCCGGCACGGCTCGGAGCCGATCAGTTCAATCATGCCAAGCCGGTCAAACGCAGCCGCAATCGCTGCCACCGGTCCATGCTTGCGGGACCGCAGGATCTCAAAGGCGTCACTGGCCTCGACATACTGCTTCCCCGCCAGGCTGCCCCGAACCAATGCAAGGGTCTCGTCGGAGAGGCTCGAGAGATTCGCCAGCGTTTTCTTCTGAACCTTGCCGCTCTCGTCGCGAAAGGACCGGCGCAGGAGTTTGGAATAGTAGGTCTTGCCGCCCTGCTTGCTGGCGATAATGGCGACATGCATCGCTGGCATGGCCCCGTGCCTCATATAGTGTCCACACTCTTTCGATTGCGGTCTGCTCGGTATTGACTGCTATATATACCATATTAAAGCCAGTGTCAACTAGATAATGACACGTCTAGTGCCTACAATACCGAAAACTATTGGCCGTTCTCGGCAGAAATCACACGTGCCAACAAAGAGTTACGCGGAAAATACCCTCCAGAACTTCAGGTTAGGACGTATCGCCGGGGCACGCAAAGCAGCCCACAAATTGGCTCATCTCGAAACGCTCACGCAAGTGGGCCACTTCGATTGTGCCTGGGTGGACCGGAAATATCGAACTCAGACGATCACTTGAGTACACAACCGATCTGCTTGCCAGAGATGCGAAACGGACGATTTCTGTTGGGGGAAGGTACGAAAGCGGTTGGGGCGGCAGGTCCGCCATGCAGTGATCGAACCCGGACAAGCGAGCATCTTGATCGTCTGGTCAGGATGCGGTCTCTCGTGCTCCATGCAACGGCACAACCACTATCCAGGAGGTCGCCGCCGGCCAGATCGCCTGTCGGCAGGATGTCCTGCCCTCGGCCGAGGCCGCGGAAATCGCCCGGCGGATCGGCGCCAAGCCCGGCAGCCACTGGCGCACCAACCGGCGAAAGGGCTGACAAAATCAGCCCATATGTAGGGCCATGGGAATCCGGACAAAAAAAATTGCGCAGAAATGACAGCCGGTTATCTATGCCAGCGAGTCCACCAATTGCCAACCTGGGTTGAGAAGCGGCTCTGCTGAGTCTCTGGTACTGCCTGCGGATCAAACGCGGTTGCCGCCGAAGGACTGGTTGAACATCCTTCCCGCCGCGATGCGGTCGTGGCTGAACTGGCGGTAGTCTTCCTGCACGTTGCCATCGATCAGCCAGTCGACCAGTTCACGAGCGAAGATCGGACCGGTCTTGAAGGCATGTCCGCTCCCGCCACTGGCGTCTGCGTAACCCTCGATTCCTGTTCTCGGTCCCATGAACGGGATCCAGTCAGGGGTCACGTCATAAAGAGCGGCGTAGCCGTGGAGCAGTCTGGAGCCTTCGAGAGCGGGAATCCGCGTGCACCAGCGCTGGTAGACGTCGACGGCGAAGCTGTTGTCGCAGCTTTCCTTGAAGTTGTTGGGATCAACGTCGAAATAGGGTTTGGGATATCCGCGACCGAACAACCATCTTCCTTCCCCCATGGGGCGCATGTAGACCGCCTCGATGGGGTTGGAGACCGGTGTGTTCGGCAGCGGCCGGTCGCTGCGCACCTCCCACACGGAATCCTGTTCGCGCACCGCCCGGAGCGGCAGATCGAGATCGGCGCGCTTCGCCAGCATGGATGCCCACGGACCCGCCGCGTTGATCACGATGCCAGCCCCGATTTCGCCCGCATCCGTGAGTACGCCATGTATCCGGTTGCCCTCGCGCAGCAGAGCCCGTGCCGGTGTCCGCGGTCGGAATTCACCGCCCGCCTTCCTGAAACTGGCGACGAACGCCTCGGTCGTGCGTACGGGGTCGGCGTAGCCGCTCTCCTTCTCCAAGGCGATCGCGCCGACCCCCTGCGTGTCGAGCCACGGGAAGCGTTCGGCCCATTCGTCCGGCGGCACAAATTGGGTATCGATGCCCAAGCCCCGATGCATTGCCACCTTTTCCTCGGCGACGCCTACCCAATCAGGCGGGACGAGTTGGGTGAATCCGGTGGCGTTGAAGCCCCCATCGCTCCCCACCTCCTCGGGGAGGCGGTGGAACAGGCGGATGGCCTCGCGCGCCAGCCGGGCCATGACCGGTATGGTGTAGAAACTGCGCACAATTGCCGCGCTTCTGCCGGTGCCGCCGGAGGCGACTCCGCCCCGATCCAGGAGGAGCACCCGCTCGACGCCTTTCTTCTTCAGGAAATGCGCGGCACAGGCTCCGATGATGCCTGCGCCGACAATCACGACATCGTATTGGACTGCCATTCCGATCGTTTCCAAGAAAGCCATCTTCAAGATTCGCGTGGGAGAGTATGGCGCAGCGGATCAGCGGTCAAACGGGGGAAGAGATTGGAGGGGCGAAACGGTTCCGCCAAAAACGAACTCCCACGGCCTCTCGCGAAGTCCTGGCTGCTGGAAGCCCGCAAGTTCCGGCCGCGTTCGTCGCTATATCCCCTCGTTTGATACGCATGCGTCGTGACCATGCGTGGAAGGCGGGTCTCGCATTGCGGCACGGACCGCTGCCCAAGGCAATCCAGGTAGATCGGATCGAGTGTCGAGAGCCGGTTTGAACATGATCCCGCTCTTCTTGCGCGACGCGGTCCACGTCGTGGTGCACTCGGGGTCGGAGGCGGAAACACTTCCTTGGGGTTAGGCTTTCGCATTGGAGCAATTGACGGGGCAGGGGCCAGGAGCACCGATAGAGATGAGAATGGGACATTGGGCATTGCTAGCCGCGGGCGCCGTCGTGGCTTTGATCCTGGTCTCGGGGGGCGCAGAGGCGCGCGGTCTTCGAATCGCGGCTTGGAACCTCGACAATCTCGTCGACGGGCACGGTGAGGGTTGCATCAAGCGAAGTGAGGACGACTACGATGCGATCGCGCGCCGGATCGAGACGCTCAGTGCGGACGTCGTCGCGTTTCAGGAAGTCGAGAACGAGGCTGCTGCACGGCGGGTATTCGACCCAGCGCAATGGCAGGTCGTCCTGTCCATGCGTCCCAATCCCGGAGAAGGACGGACGTGTTGGGACAATCCGGATGGCAGGCTCCAGAATCAGGCCACCGGCATCGCGATACGTAGAAGCGTTGCCTATCGGCGCGGTACCGATCTCTCGGCACTGGGGCAGGGAAATCCGCGTTTGCGCTGGGGAACCCATGTCGTGGTCGGAGAGGGAGTCCAAGCGCTTCACATCCTTTCGGTGCACCTCAAATCGGGCTGCTGGGGCGCGAGAGAAGACGCTGAGGAGAGGAAGGTTTGTTCAGATCTTCGAACCCAGATGCGAACCCTCCGGGACTGGATCGACGAACGCCAACGAGCGGGGCATCGGTTCGCAATCGCGGGGGACTTCAATCGGCGGCTCGCGGTCGAGGGTGATTGGGCGTGGAGCATTCTCCTTCCCGAGACCCGTCCCCTGGAACTCGCGACCGCGGGAAAGCAGTCCTCCTGCGACCAGCGGTTCCCGGAATTCATCGACCACATCGTGCTTTGGGGGCCCTCCGGGTCGGTCACCAGCTCCGGATCGTTCCGGGAGGAAGCGCGCGACGGGCGGCACCCGGATCACTGCGCGGTCTCGGTGATGATCCCGGACTGACTGCCTGACTCGGCGGCGTCGATGGCGCCCAGGGCGGGAGCCGATGCGCTTCTGCGGAAGGGCGGAAACCCCGCAAATTCGGGCTGTCGAAACGGTGTATGCCTTGATGTGGTCGGTCGGGCCGAATGGAACGGCCATCTTTCCGGTTCTCGCGCGGAACAGCGGCCCGCCAAGAGCACCAGGCAAGGCATGGGAGCGGCGCATCTCGAACTGGTTTGGCTCCGGAACCGTACCTGTGTTCCAGTCAAGGCTATGTTCCGGGCGGAACGATGCTCCTGCATTGCCGAAGATCCAGTTGGGCTGAACGGATCGCTGCCTCCGGCACTGTCTCCCCAAACGTTCAAACGACGCGTTCAGGACTCGTTTGGCCTCTTCCCCGATCCCGAGTCCCTCGGCCAAGGGCTTCAGTTTGCCATGGCAGTGCGGTTGCAACGTATGAGGCCGGACGAGAGCGACGTTCTGCCGCAATGGGCTGGCTCCGGTACGCGCCAACGTGAAACGGCGGCCTGCCCAGTCTTTCCATTGGCTCGATATGATCCCACGCTTGGAATCGGATGGACGGTTGCGGAAGGGCCGCATCGCGAGGAGCCTCGGGCCGACTTCATCGCAGGGGTGGCGCCGGCAGACACAGAGGACGCCATGGGCGGCACCGCTCGGCCGACTGAGCACGCCTCCTGTTTGCCGATGCGTGAATGCCAAGGACACGGCCCATGACGCCAGAAGGGTTTCGTCAACGAGCCTACAGTATCGAGGTGGCGCGCCTCTTGGCCCGCCGCGAACTGCCGCGTATCGCCTTCGACTTCATTGACGGAGGCGCAGAAGACGAAATTTCCCTCCGGCGGAACGAGGAAGTCTTCGATCACTTTGCAATTGCGCCTCGGCCATTCGAAAGTTACGCCGGCACACCATCGCAAGCTATCACTCTCTTCGGGCGAACCCTGAATCAACCGGTTGTCATCGGCCCGGCGGGACTTGCCGGGTTGTTTTGGCCAGAGGGCGAACTAGCGGTGGCCCGTGCCGCGGAGGCCGCGGGCACGATGATGATCGTGAGCCACGGTTCAACCTGCACCTTCGAAGAGGTGGCCGCGGCCAGCGGTGCTCCGAAGTTGCTGCAGCTCTTCCTCTATTCGGATCGGGGCGTGACGAAGTCCTTCGCAGAGCGCGCCGAGGCCAGCGGATATCTCGGGGTTTGCCTCACGATCGACACCCAGGTTGTGGCTCACCGGGAGCGGGATATCCGAAATGGCTTCACGGTGCCCGTAAGGCCGACCTTGCGCCATGCCGTCGATTTTGCACGGCATCCCGGCTGGCTCTGGCGTATGGCTGGAAGTCGTCGCCCCACTCACGTGAATTATGCGCGGGGGAGGCGGGAGGGCTTGTCGACGCTTGCGGAGTACATGTCTCGCCTCCTGTCGCCAGAAGTTGGCTGGGAAGATGTTGCATGGCTGCGCTCCATCATCGATGGCGTTCTCGTCATCAAGGGAATCCTCCATCCCGACGACGCCCGGCGCGCCATCGATGTCGGCGCCGACGGGATCATTGTCTCGAACCACGGTGGCCGGCAGCTCGACGGCGCGATAGCGACGATCGAGGCACTGCCCGCCATCGCGGAAGCCGTTGACGGTCGTGTTCCAATCCTCATCGACGGCGGCATCCGGCGCGGTCGGCACGTCGTGGTTGCACGCGCTCTCGGTGCGACAGCCTGCTGCATTGCAAGGCCCTATCTCTGGGGACTCTCGGCCGCAGGGCAGGCCGGGGTCGAGCACGTCCTGACGATTCTGAGAACCGAGATCGACCGAACGATGAGCTTGGGCGGCTGGCGCGATATCGGCGACATCGAAGACAGGATCCTGTCTGTCTAAGCAGCAAGTTGGTTCGAGGAAGGCGACAGTCGGCGAAGAAACGGCGCGATTCGTTGGAACGGCACACAAGATGTGTATCGAACGGCGTAGCACTCCACAGGAACCGGTGACTCGCGCATGTACCGTCGGAGCGCCTGGGCCCGACGCTTTCCTCCGTGCCGAAATCGCCGGTGCGTGTGAATGAGCGCATCGGGCATTCCGGTGGGACAGGAAAATGATCAGACTTCCTTGTTCGGTTGGTCGAGGAAGACATGGTTGCAAACGAGAAACCTCTCTCTTGCGGGGACGGCCATCCGTCGAGGGCCCGACTTGCTAACGGAACGTCAAGAAACGCGAAAACGTGGCCCTGACGGCTGCGGCGTCCTCTCCCGAGAGGACGCCAACTCGGCGCAGTATCAAGGAATTGTTGAGAGTGAAGAGCCTCAGGCGCACCTTGCACGGAACCGTGAGGCGGGCCTTCCGCCAATCCGCAAGAACGACATCGCTTGACCAGGCTGGACCGGGTGCGGACGTGATCATCGCGAGAATCACGTGTTGGTGCATCCGGTTGAATTCTTCCGACGATACCACCAGTGCTGGCCGCCGCTTCGTTGCCTGTCGGTCAGTAAACGGAAACGGCACAACGACAACATCCAGCGGTTCATAGGTCACGCCAGGCCTCTTCGTCTTCGGGCGATGTCCACTCGTTCATCGCGCTCGAGAGGCTCTGCAGGTATTCGTCCCGCGCCGGAGCCACCTTGTAGATGAGCACATGGCGGTCCTTGACTTCGAAGGCAATCACGTCGCCTTCATTGAAATTGACTGCTTCCCGAATGCGCTTCGGGATCGTCGTCTGTCCCCGCGATGTGATCTTCGAGAGCTGCATATCAAGTATTCCTTATTTTCATCATATTAAGATTACAGTAAAGCAGATTTTCATGCGAATCACCTGGCAAGGATCGACTCTCATGGTCAAACCGCTCCGGCCGGATGGTTGCAGAGATCCTTGCCGCTTGAGGCGCGGGTTTCTCATGGGTCTGCCCCATGGGCGAAGTCTGACGGGGTCTCGACAACTGGCGGGAAAAGGGAGCAAACCCGCTGCTGTCGGTTGATAGGAGAAGGCCAAGTTCACGGTCCATGACGCCAGGGGAGTCTTGTCAGAGAGCCTGGAGCACTGAGGCAGCACGACCTCTGGTTCGTCGCGTACTGCCCCGCATCGTCTTCTGCCACGTTGGCGGCGGTGCGGGAAACGAGGTCTCGCTTCGGCAGAATGAGGAAGCCCTCGATCGCTTGGCACTTGCGGCGAAGCCATTCGAAAGTTACACGGGCACGCCATTGCAAGCTGCAACCCTCCCCAGGCGAACACAGAATCAGCCAGTAGTCATCGGCCGACCGGACCTGCCGGTTTGCCTTGGCCTGACGGGGAAGCGGCAGTGGTCCGCGCTGCAGAGGCCGCGGTCGCAATGATGATCGTGAGCCACGGTGCAACCCGCACATTCAAGTACGTAATCGCAGCCATCGGCGCTTCAGGGTTGCTGCAGTTCTTCCTCCATACGGACCGCCCCATGACACAGTGGTTCGCAGAGCGCTCCACGGCCAGCGGATATCTCGGTGTTTGCTCACGGTCGACATCCGGACAGTTGCCGACCGGGAGTGGGATGTCCGCACCGGATTCAGGTTGCCCGCAAGGCCGTCCTGGCGTCATGCCTTCGATTTCGCACGGCATCCCGGATGGCTCTGGTGCACGGCCGGCAGTCGCCGCCACGCGGGTGATATGTTCACTGGCGAGCGGCAGGAAGGCCTCTCGATCGCTGCTGCCCACACGTCTCACCTCCTGACGTCAGAGGTCGGCCGAGTCGATTTGCATGGCTGCGCTCCATTACCGATATCGTTCTCGCGATAAGGGGAATCCACAATCTCGACGAGGGCCGCGCGCCACAGACATCGGCGCCGACGCGGCCTTCATTTCCTGGTTGCGCGCGCGTGACGCGATAGCCTGCTGCATCGCAAGGCCCTGCCTCCGGGAACTCTTGTCTGCCAGACAGGCGAGGGTCGAGAACGTTCTGTCAATTCTGGGAACCGAAATCGATCCTTCGATGGGCTCGGGTGGCGGGCGTGATATCGGTGACATGAAGAACGGAGCTTTCCCTGTCTCTGCAGGAATTCCATTGGGGAGAGTTACAGTCCGCGCCGTAACGTTCCGTTTCGCCGGAATAGGACCCAAGCTGCGCGTTGAACAGGGGCAGTTCTGCGTGGCGGTCCGTGGACCACCGTCTGCCCGCAAACTGTCTGGATCTGATGCTTCCGTGACTGCCGTTGTCGTCGGCGCAGGTAGAAGCGTTGATCCTGCATTCTCCTGGGACAGGGAGACTGCCAGGCTTCCTTGCCACATTGAGAGCGAATGGGACGTACTGGGGGCGGCAAGATGCGTGTCGTAGGGCAGGCGGGCTGCGCCATCGCGCCTGATGGCAACCATTCCAGGCGGCTGTTTCGGGCGTCATTCTCACGCAGGTCGCAACCGCGTGCACGGCCGGGATTGCGGCCGTCCGGAGCAACCGCTTTGCCGGCGAAGACCTTCCATGGGGGCCACCACGGACCGTCGGCATCAACCCGATCGGTCTCGGTACGTCCCGCAGCCCCGAAGGTGCGGTTGCGCCGGAATTCGCATTCATCTGGCGTGCCGCGGGGCGAGATCGGGATCTCCAATCTGATTGGCGAACCGTCATTTCGCGAAGCGCTTTTGGCGTGCAGGGGCAAACGGCGACCGATTCAGGATTTGCGTGGAATGGGTTGATTGCACACGCCGACGACATCAGTGTTGTCGGACTCTTGGTGGCGTTCAGCAATCACAGGACCAACGCATGCCCAAGGGTGGTATACGAGAGTGAACGCAAATCACCTCGAGAGTCGGGCAGGCCCGGTTGGCCTCTCGCACTGGCCCGGGCGGTCACTCGGCGCTGGCTTCCCAACGGTTCGGCGAATGTTCAGCAGCTGAAGATCCCCGGATTGCCGGGTCCGGAACTCCGACGCTTCAGAATGCGAGGTTCACGCCGATCAGGATGACATCGGAGTGGGCAGAGGTGTCGCTTTGGGTCGCATCCGGGATCACCTTCCCGTCCTCATCCGTTACGCTGCCGCCGCTGATGAAGTTCAGGGGCGCATAGCCGTCAATTCGGATGTATTCGGCGAACAGCTTTGCGTTGGGTCGGGAGTGAAGGGCAGCGCCCAGCACGATCTGGTCCTGGTGTTCCCACGGAGCGCCGTCTGGGCCCGCGACGAATCGGCTGAACTCGGCGGAGAGATCGACCGGGCCAGCGACGGTGTCGTATCGGTACTTTGCCCCCATGTCGAAACTCGTGACTCTGCTGGCTTCGAATTCCGGTATGCCTGGGTTGAAGGTGCCGGGCCAAGCGTCCGCAGTGCGCGCGAATTCCCCCTTGAGCGTGAGATCGCCGGCAACCAGCCTTCCATAGATGTCGAAGGCCGGGTTGTTGTTTTTGCAGGGACCAATGTGGACGACAGGAAAATCCTGGCAGTAGGCTGATCCATGCAGGTACGACCCGCCCAACAGAAGCGTGGTGGCCGACCCGAGATCGAAACGGTAGTTCGCATCCACGGCGTAATTGTTCAACTGGCTCGGGACGGCGGTTTTGCTCACTGGCGTGTTGGCGGCTCGGAATTGCGCCCCTCCCTGGACGCCCATGACGGACAGATTCAGACCGTTGTCGGAGTAGCCAACCGATACCCCGTTCGCGAGCGCTCCGAAGGCATGCCGAACGGTTGATGCACTGAAGGGATTGACAGTGTCGGCGAGGCCGAACGGGACATCCATCTTTCCGAGACTTGTGTGGAATGGCGATCGGTCGAGATTGCCGAGCAGGACATAGGCGCGGCGCATCTGCAATTGGTTGCGTTCCAAAGCCGTATTGGTTCCGCTACCGAAGCTTTGCTCAGGATCGAACAAAATCTCTGCGTGACCGGTGATCGAGTCGCTGAGCGTGCCGGTAATCCCCAGTTGTGCCGAATGTATGGTCGCCTCGGAAACCGTGTCCCCGACGTGGTTGGCGTTGGTCGGATGGCGCATCAGGTACCCGAACTTGCCGTCCCGATTGCTGGACTGGCAATTGGAGATCGCAGTAATCGCCCCATGAACCTGCAGGCTGTCGGGAGAAAGAGTTCCGTCCCTCTTGCGATCGAGAATGAGCCGCTGCTTGCGGTTGATGTTCGTGGTCGGATCGAGAATCTCGTAAGCGAAAGTTGAATTCATATGGACGAATTTTGTTGCAGTGCTTTCCAATGCCGTAACCGCGGGCAGGGACGGACTCTCCTCGCGTGCGACCTTGAGAGCTTCGACTTCTTGCCGAAGCTGCCGGTTTTCTTCTTCGATCCGGTCAAGTCGTTTGGTCAACTTCTCAAGCGGGTCGGCTTCAGCCGTGCCTGCCAGGAAACACAGTGCAACTGCAACAGCGCAGATGCATTTGAATTGATCTTGAAGATGGATCCGCATCAAGAAAACTCTTGATTGGTCGGAAATCAGACTGGATGGAGCAGTCTTCGGGAATTCGCTCCGCCGCAAGGATTCACTCTCCAGCGAACGGTCAGGAGACGAGGGAACCATATGGCCGTGGATGCCGTTCGGGACTCCAGGGCATTGGCTGTCCCCGCAAAATGTGTTGGTCACCCCATTGCATTTGTGCATCTCGATTGTAGCGCGGGTTTCAGCGGACGCAGGAGAGATGCTGTCACCCTCCGCCCGAAATGGCGGTACATGCCAGTTCTGCATGTGCCTCACAGCCGCCTCCAATTTGTCAAGAGATCGCTTGGAGTACTGGAGAGGTGCGGAACCGGCATGCACGGGAGAAGCGGTTTCCAAGGGAATTGACTGCTTGGGTTTGAGCGCACTGTCATGTAGAAATTCGTGCGGCCGTGGCGGTGCCGATGACTACGACCTCCAGCGGACCATGTTTGTTCCGTTCCTCCGTTCCCGGTAGTGCCCATTGGACGCAAGTGCCGGAGAGTCTCGGAAACGATCCGGAGAGGGCAAGTTGACTTGCAAAGCGCGGCCGCTTTCAGCATGAATTTGTCCAACCGGTCTACCAAGCAGGGTCGGGCAGCGGGCCCGCGGGAGCGGCACACTATCGGGACCAAACTTGGAATCAATGGGATTCGCCATACAATCGCTGAATACCGGGCACAGTAATTTCCTATGCGGCTTTGCTTGGGCGTTGTTGGCGTCCATCTGCTCTGCTCGAGTTTTATTTCGCTGGAATGCGGATTGCTCGGACGGAGTTCCTGATCAATGCTGCTGCGTGGATAGACGATTGCCGATCCACGGTGCGCTGGCGACCGCAGCGCCGGCGCACCGTTGCCGGTCAGTCGCGCAGCCGTGCCGCAACCGTGCCAATCCGAGTCTGGTTGGCCGCCGTGCAGAAGCCGGGGTCGCGGTGGCGGGAGCAGGCGTTGTTGGTGCTTGCTCCTTTTCCTGCTTGAATCCCGGTGCCAGGTCGAGGCGGAGCGCCGTGTCAATGGTGAGGTTGAAGGGAAGTCGGTCGGGTTCGTCGAGCTCCCGAAGGGCGGCCGGGTGGGTGAGGCGGATACAGATCTGGGGCGTGTTGGCGTCGGTCAAGGGCAACCTCCTGGCGTTTTCAGACGCACTTTTTTCATCGTGGCATTGCCGCGCGGTCTGCGGAGGTGATGCCATCGCTCTGGCACGTGGTGCGGCAGGCGCGTGGGAGAAATCGGCCCGAAATTCCGGGAAAACCTGCCCCGTACCCATGGCAGTTTGCCGGAGGGGCTGATATCTGGCCCGTCCACGGTGGGAAAGCCAGCCAGCACCTGAGCACTTCTCGGAAGCCCCCGAAAACCGAGAACAGAGAAGATCAGTGAAATCACAACACGAGACGCCGGCAGTAGCCGCGGCAGTCTCGCCAAGTATGAGCGCGGGAGAGAAAGTTTCTGGGTTTCAGCGTCTCAATCGTCGCCGCCCCCGATGTGTGCGGGCGATCTGGCTTGCACCTTGCCGTTTTCGTCGACCAACTTTGCCGCGATCAGGGCCGACAGGAGATTTTCGCTTGCCCGCTTGCGTGCCAGTTCCCGCAACGCGTGTGGATCAGGAGATTCGATCAAGTCGGCGAACTTCGCGAGAGCTTGCGCCAAATTGGCGCCACCGACGGTTCGTCGCGCGTATTTCACGTTGAAGCAGGAAGGATGCAAACGAACCACAAATCGTGGCTAACTGCTTGAATAATAGGGAGCTTGGTATTCAAGGTTATGGTAGCCGACTGAAGGTATGAAGGTTGGCAAGACATCGCCATGTGAGAAATTGGAACCTCAGACGTGGCGGGAGTTCTTGCGGTCTTGGCGCGCACGGTACGGTACACGAGCGCGGAGAGCTGATCGCTGCCCACGGCCACGTGCCAGCCGCCCGGAAACTCGAGACCGGGACGCGGCCGGGGTTCCGGTTGGAGCCTTTGAGCGAGGCCCCTCAAAGCGGTTGTTCCGCGGTGCTATCGTGTTTCGCGATCCTTGGGATCCACAGGGTGTTCGGCCAGGAGCGACTCGGACTCGAGGCAGGCGCTGCTCTGGCCGTCGGCGACTGGACGGAGTGGTGGCACCTGATCCGCGCAGCGCGGCGAGGCGAGGGCGCAGCGGGGGCGAAACGCGCAACCGCTCGGCAAGGCGCCGAGATCGGGGGGATTGCCAGGGATCGGATCCAGCTGAATACTTCGAGGACGGTCGAGTCGCGGCACGGATTTCAGCAGGCCGAGGGTATAGGGATGGCTTGGGCGATGGTAGATCTGGTCCGCCGATCCCCGTTCGACTATTCGGCCCGCGTACATGACATTGACCCGGTCGGCATAGCGCGCGACGACGCCGAGGTTGTGGGTGATGATGACGAGGGCGACCCCCAGACGGCGGCACAGGTCCCGCAGGAGTTCCAGGATCTGCGCCTGGATGGTAACGTCGAGGGCCGTGGTCGGCTCGTCGGCGATAATCAGCTCCGGCTCGCAGGCGAGGGCCATGGCGACCATTGCCCGTTGGCGCATGCCGCCGCTCAGGTGGTGCGGGTAATCCCTCAGACGACGTTCCGGTTCGGAAAGGCCGACCAGCCGCAGCAGTCCGACCGCCCGCTCGCGCGCCGTCCCCGCGGAATGGCCCAGATGCAGGCGCATTCCCTCGGTCAGTTGCCGGCCGATCGGTAGGACCGGATTGAGCGACGTCATCGGATCCTGGAACACCATGGCGATACGGCGGCCGCGGACACGGCGGATGCCGTCCGCATCGAGCGCGAGCAGGTTCTCGCCGTTCAGGCGAATGCTGCCCTCGACGATCCGCCCGGGAGGCTCGGGCAGGAGGCGCAGGGCCGACAGGGCGGTTACGGTCTTGCCGCTGCCGGACTCCCCCACTACTGCAACGATCTCTCCGGCGGCAACCTGGAAGGATACCCCGTTGACGGCCCGGAGCGGTCCCGCCGACGTAGTAAATTCAACCACCAGCCCGTCTATTTCGAATAGCGGAGTCACCTCGGCCGGCCTCCGCCCGGCCGACAAATGGCGTGGAGGTGGCAGGCGGCCCAGTGCCCCCGCTCCACCTCGCGAAGCGTCGGCTCCAGTGTGCCGCAGTCGATCCCATGTTCGGTCAGCACGCGCCCTGCCGCCGGGCAACGGGCGGAGAAATTGCACCCCGGAGGCGGATTGGCGGCACTCGGCGGCTCGCCCTTCGGGAGGATGAACTGGTCTTCCCGCGCCGCCTCGGCGGTGGGATCGGGGATCGGCACGGCCGAAAGAAGGACTTGCGTATAGGGATGCAGGGGCTCGCCGATCAGGGTCTCAGAAGGGGCGATCTCCATCACCTTGCCCAGGTACATGACGACGATCCGGTCGGCGATATGGTGGACCACCGCCAGATCATGGGCGATGAAGAGATAGGTCAAGCCGAACTCGCGCTGCAGCCTCTGGAGCAGGTTGATGATCTGCGCCTGGATCGAAACGTCGAGGGCGGATACCGGCTCGTCGCAGACGATCAAGTCCGGCTTCATGGCCAGCGCCCGGGCAATCCCGACGCGCTGCCGTTGGCCCCCGGACAGTTCATGGGGGTAGGCGCCGACGGTCTGGTCTCGGAGCCCGACTCTATCCAGCAACTCAAGCACCCGCTGCCGTCGCGACTCTCGATCCCCGATCCTATTGATTTCCAAGGGCTCCGCGATGATGTCGCCCACCGACATCCGTGGATCCATGGCGGAGGAGGAATCCTGGTAGATCATCTGGATGCGCCGATAGAAACCCCGGAATTCCCGGCGGCCGAGAGCGGTCAGCTCCATCCCGTCGAAGACGATGGAGCCGGCGCGCGGCTGGATCAGGCGAAGAATGGAACGGCCGATCGTGGTCTTGCCGCAGCCGCTCTCGCCGACCATGCCGAGGGTCTCGCCGCGGGCGATATCGAAGGACACGTCGTCCACGGCCTTGACCTGGTCGACCACGCGCCGGACCACCATGCCCTTTCGGACCGGGAAATAGGCCTTCAGGTTGCGGACGCTGAGAAGCGGCGCCTCCCCGGATCCGCCGGAGCCGTCAGGCGAACTCGGCACGAACGACCAACTCCAGAGACGACAGGATGGCCTCCATCAGTTCCGCCCCGATGGCCGCCGTGCCCGGCGTCGCCCGCGAGAGCAGCCCGGACGCCGGGACGAGGCCGGCCGGCTGGGGAAAGGCGCTATAGGGAGGAACGTCCTCGATGGTCTCGTTCTTGATCCGTTCGCTCCGCACCGAGCCGGGATCGAGGGCGAGCATGAGCGAAGTCTCGATAGTCGCGGCGTGCTCCAGGTCCCAGCCTGGAAAATCGTCACCGAACAGGCGGTCGATGTGCGCGTCGGAGATGTGCTGCCACCAGCCGGTCACCAGGACCTTGGCGTCTTCTGCCCCCTCCCTTAGCGCCAGATCGGCCGCCTCGAACAGGAAGAACTGGTTCTCTCCGTGTCCGCTGATCAGGAGGATCCGCCTGACTCCGTGCCTGATGAGTTCCCGGATCACGTCGCGGATAGTGTCCGTGAGAGTCCGGCCGTCCAGACTGGTCGTGCCGGGGAAGACCTGACCGCCGCCGCTCATCGCCTGCGATTTGTAGCCGTAGGAAACGGTCGGTGCCACCAGATGGCCGGTCCGACGGGCAACCGCCTCCGCAATCCGCGTGGCGATGAAGGCGTCGGTTTTCATCGGCAGGTGCGCGCCATGCTGCTCCAGGGACCCGACCGGCAGGAGCACGCCCGCGCCCTTGGCGATTGCTTCGGCATAGTCCTGCCAAGTCATCTCCTCCATCCGGATGGATGTGTCGGATATCCTGTCTTGTTCGTCGTCCGCCATTTCAGAAGTCTCCCGTTCCAGACCGTTTGTCCCGGGCGCTTCGTCCTCCGGCCTGCGTCATTGTTCGGAAAGGCCGTCATAGCGCCGGCCACCCTTCATGACCAACTGAACACGCCTCAGCGCGCTGATGTCCTCGAGCGGATTGCCCTCGACAGCGATGAGGTCGGCCAGTTTGCCTACTTCCAGGGTTCCCAGCTCGTCCAGTACGCCGCAGCAGTCGGCGGCATTGCGGGTTGCCGCCAGCAGCGCCGTCTTCTCCGGAATGCCGATCCTGACATGGGCCTCCAGTTCATAAGCCATGCCGCCGTGCATGGCGTCGGTCCCGCAGCTGTACTTGACCCCCGCCGCGATCGCCTTTCTCGTGGCTTCCGGTGCCGCGGCTCGCCGCGGGAGCCATTCGACATTTGCAAAGCGGGGATTGACGGCGAGGTCGTCCGCGAAAATGTCCTCGTCAAGAACAATCGCCAGAGTGCCGACAAGCCACGTTCCATGCTTCAGCATGAGTTCGATGCAGTCGTCGTCCAGCATGTGGCCGTGCTCGATCGCATCGACGCCGGCCTCCACGCAGACCTTGATCTCCGGCGGCCGGATGGCATGAGTCGCGACGCGTTTCCGAATCCGATGCGCTTCTTCAACGATGACCGCAATTTCCTCCCGTGTGTACTCTTGGCAGAAATGCCCGCCCCGCCGGTCGACGCTTCCCGTGGCCATGAACTTGATCAGGTCCGCGCCGGCGCGAAAGTTCCGTCGAACCGCCTTACGCAGTTCCTGCGTCCCATCGTAGCCGTCGACATCGTAGCCGTGGCCGTTGCTGGCGTGCAGCGCGCGAGTGGCGATGAGCATTCGGGGCCCCGGCACGACTTCCCCGTCCACGCAGTCGCGTATCGTGACATCAGCGAATTCCTGGGCCCCGACCACCCGAAGCGAGGTGATCCCTGCGCGCAGATCGCGGCGGATGTTCCGGGCCGCCCGCAGTGTCTGCTGCGTCGGGCCCTCTGGGGCGCTGTCGTAGATTCGTCGTTCGCCGGATTGGAACAGATGGGTGTGGGCGTCGAAGAGCCCCGGCATCACGGTCTGATCGCCGATGTCGACCACCTCGGCCCCGGCCGGCACAGAGACGTCGCTGGCCGAGCCGACCTCGATCAGCCGCTCGCCATCAACGAGGACGATTCCGTTGTCAATGGCGTCGCGGCCCGTGCCGTCGAAAAGAAGCCTGCTCTTGATCGCTACGACCATGTGGTCCTCCGTGCAAAATGTTGTCGGGTCGGTCTCGAGCGCCCGGATCAGCTTCGAACGCCCTGGCCATAGACCGCCTTGTCCACTGCCGCCAGGTGATCGAGCACGAGTTGGAGCGGAACAACGTCGGCCAGGAAG
Source organism: Rhodobacterales bacterium (assembly GCA_965222665.1). Lineage (GTDB taxonomy): Bacteria > Pseudomonadota > Alphaproteobacteria > Rhodobacterales > CAZPXZ01 > CAZPXZ01. Next base: position 928,642 of record CBDCUM010000011.1, on the reverse strand, counting down.
GCATCCATGTCGAAGAGGGATGCTTCATGGGACAGAACGAAACGGTCGGCCACGCAGTCCTTCGGCACGATCACGCGGTAGTTGTAGGCGGCCGCGTGATCGACCGTCGCCCGGATGCAGCCCGAGGTCGTGGTGCCCGTGACGACCAGAGTGTCGACCTCATGATAGATCAGCAGGCTCGCCAACTGGGTTCCGAAGAAGACGCTGGGCTTGGGTTTCACCAGAACCGTGTCGCCATGCTCCGGCGCAACTTCGTCGACGATCTCGTGAGGCCAGAATTCGTTGGCAAAATTGGAGTCCACGGCGATCCCCTTGTCCAGCAGGCGGCCTCCCGTGGCACTGGAGTAGGGCTCGGGCGTGCGTTGAGTGGTGTAGATGACGGGAACGCCGATCGGCCGCGCGGCCTTCAGAAGCCGAGCGATGCAAGCGGCCGCTGCGGTGGCGCTATCGCCGCAGGACAAGGCCGAGCGCGGGTCCACGGTGTAGCGGCACATGTCAACCACCAGGATCGCCAGCTTGCGCCCGAAGCCGACGCGCCTGCCCAGACCTGCCCGCCCGTGGGTCTCGCGATCCATCTCGGGGATGACCGCCGGGATGTAGCATGTCTCTCTCGTCATGGTCTTGTCACCCTTTCCGCTCGGCTTTCTTCACCGACTGATCCTTGTCGGCCCGCGTGCCGTCATCTCCCCCTCAGACGCGGGTCCAGGGCGTCGCGCAGGGCGTCGCCGGCCAAGTTGAAGCCAATGACCGTGATCATGATGAACAGGCCCGGAAAAATGCCCAGCCAGACGGCCTGGCCGAGAAAGCCCCGCGCCTCGGTCAGCATCCGGCCCCAGGAGGTGATCGGCGGCTGCGCGCCGAGCCCGAGATAGCTGAGCGACGATTCTGCGATGATCGCCGTGGCGACATCCGTGGTCGCGAAGATGATCAGCAGCGGCATGATGTTGGGCAGGATGTGCTTGACCATGAGCCGCCAGTCGGACGCGCCCATGGTCAGGCTTGCCGCGATGAAGGGTCGTCCGGCAAGGGATGCCACCTCGGCGCGCGTGAGCCGTGCGAAGTAGGGCACGCGGGTCAGGCTGATCGCCAGGATCAGGTTCCTGAGGTCGGGGCCCAGCACCGCGACCAGAAAGAGCGCTAGCAGTAGGCTGGGAAAGGCGATCAGGACATCCATCACCCGCATCGCCAGGCGGTCGAGCCAGCCGCCGTAGTAGCCGGTGACCAGGCCGATCAGACCGCCGACGGCGACCGCCGTGAGAACCGCCGTGATGGCGACCTCCAGCGAGACGCGCCCGCCGTGGATTACCCGGGCGAAGACGTCGCGGCCGAACTGGTCGGTGCCGAAGATGTGGTTGGCTGAAGGTGCCTGCAATCGCGCCGCGGCATCCATCCGTTCGGGAGAGTGGACGCTGATCCATGGTGCCGCCGCCGCCAGGAGCAGGACCGCGGCCAGCAGGGTTCCCGGCAACAGGAGAGCCCAGTTCGACGCGAAGAGACCCGGTCGCCGGGTGCGTTGCGCGAGTCGTGCTCCAGCCTGGCCCATCGGGTCCGCTCACTCGCCCCGCACGCGCGGGTCGATCAGGCCGCGGAGAATATCTATGGCCATGTTCGCGGTGATGAAGATCACCGTGAAGAGAAGGGTGATGCTCTGGACGACCGCGTAGTCGCGCTGAAATACCGCGCGGATGAGCAGTCGGCCCAGGCCCGGCCGGATGAAGACCTCCTCGACGACGATTGCGCCACTGATTAGGAAGGCCAGTTGCAGCCCGATCAGAGTGACGATCGGGCCGGCCGCGTTCATCAGGGCATGGCGGTAAAGGACAATGCGGTTGGTCAGCCCCTTGGACCGCGCTACGACGATGTAGTCCTGGCGCAGCACTTCAAGCATGGTCGAGCGGACAAGCCGGCTCAGGAAGCCCGCCATGACCAGGCCGAGGACGAGCGCCGGCAGGAGTGCGTAGCGCAGCCCCTCCAAGGGTGAATCCAGGATGCTGACGTAGCCGCCGGCCGGGAACAGCGGGAAAATGATGGCGAAAAGGATGATGAACAGCGTGCCGAGCCAGAACTCGGGTAGCGAGATTCCGACATAGACGGCGACGCGCAGACCCCGATCGATAAGACTGCCCATATGGATGGCCGAGATGATTCCGACCGGCAGGCCGATCAGGATCCCGATCATCCCGCCCAGAACGCCGAGCTCCAGTGTCGGGAGCATCACCGAGGCAATTTCTTCGGTCACCGGGCGACCGGAGCGCAGGGAGGTCCCGAGATTGCCGCGGACCACCTGTCCCAGCCATTTGACGTATTGAATGGGGATCGGCTGGTCGAGGCCGTAGAGCTCGCGTGTGATCTCGCGCTGCTCCGGCGTCATGCGTTCCGCGAGCAGGTCGACAGCATCGCCCGGCACCAGCCGAATGATGCCGAAGACCAGAATGGACATGCCGAAGAGCACAGGGATGAAGTAAAAGACCAGCCTGCGCAAGACGTATGAGAGGACGCCCATCAAGAAACTCCGCCAGACCGGCCCCGCCTACGTCCCCCCGCGTCGCCGCCAGAGGCGGGCGGGCGGTGCGGCGTAGGCGGGGTGTTGTACCGGGTTCGGGCTCGCCGACGCGGATCAGGCGTCGATCCAGGTTTCCTCCAGAGAGATTCGGGTTCGTCCCGCCTCGTGCTTCAATCCCATCACGACGTCCCGGAAAGCCGCGTATTCGTACGGCCGATAGAGGAACACATAGGGGATCGAGTCCTCCAGCAGATACCGTTCAATCTCGGCGTAGATCGTTCGCCGCTTTTCGTAGTCCGGTTCCTGGACCCCGCTGTCGAGCAGGGCGTCGAGATGGGCGTCGCCGCCCTTGCCGAAGTTGAACGAGCCGGAGGTGTAGAACTGCTCGCCGGTGAAGTCGTGCGGGTCCACCAAAGTGCCCCAGCCCTGGACGGTCACGTCGTAGTCGCCCTCATTGCGCCGGGCCCGGGCAGCGCCCGACTCGAGTGCGGTGATGGCAATATTGACGCCGATCGCCGCCCACTGCTGCTGGAGGATCTCCATGACGTCGGCCAAGCGGCTGCCGCCCTCGGCAATGCCCTGGACCTCGACCCCGCCGCCGTATCCGGCGGTCTCCATCAGCGCTCGCGCCTCCTCAAGATTCTGTGTCTTGTAGGTCTCGTGGCCGCCGTAGAAGGGGTGCCCGGCCGGGCCGATCGGTCCACCGAACAGGGGCTCGCCCTCACCCAGAAGGGCGAGGTCGACGATTGCTTGCCGGTCGGTTGCCAAGGAGACCGCCCGGCGGACCTCCAGGCTGTCAAAGGGCGCGCGGGCATTGTTGAGATCCGCAAACTCGAAGCGTGATGTCGAGCCGCCGATCAGGTTGACTCCCTCGGCATCCCTAAAGCTGCCTAGCAGCTTCAACGGCGCCCAGAGATCCACGTCGGCGCCCCCGGACATGATCTGCATGGAGCGCGAAGTCTCGTCCTGAACGGGCACCCAGACCAGCTGGTCGACGTAGGGCAGATCCGCATTGAAGTAGTCGGTGTGGCGTTCCAGCGTCAGCTGTTGAAACGGCACGTGTTCGCCGAAGCGGAATGGACCGGTTCCGACCGGGTTCAGCTTGAAGCCGTCGGCGCCGCGTTCCATGACGATGTCCTTCGGCACCATGCCGGTCCAGCGCGGCGCCATGCTGCCGAGGAAGTGGGCGGCGGGCGCCTTGAAGACGATTCGCACGGTGTAGGGATCCGGCGTCTCTATCCGGTCCAGGTCGCGGACCACGTAACTGACCCAGGTCTCCTTGAATCGCTCGATCGTGAAGGCCACATCCTCCGAAGTCAGCTCACGGCCATGATGGAAGAGGACCCCTCGACGCAGCTTGAACTCGTAGACCGACGCGTCGTCGGAAAGGGCCCATTCCTCGGCCACATCCGGAATGATGTTCAGGTTTTCGTCGATGTTGACCAGGCCGTTGTAGAGTTGCTCGCAAACACGCAACTCGACGTCCGACACGATGTTGGAGGGATCGAGGACTTGCACGTCCGAGGTCGTGGCGATCCGCAGCGTGCCGCCACGCTTGGCCGCCGCCGCGCGCGCGCCGCGGCTGGAGGCCAGCAGGGCAGGCGGCAGCAGCGCGGCGCCACCCAGCGCTCCGACCATGGCATTGAATCTTCGCCGGCTGATATTCGCCGCCTGGATCTCGGAACCGCTTTCGAATTGGTTCGAAATTTCGCCAGACTTTTTCATCTTTCGTCCCTCCCGTCTTTTTGGTTTGGTTTCGTGCAATTATTAGGTTGAACCCTGCGGATTGCAACGACGCGAATTCATCATCGTTCATTCGACCCGTTCACGCCTACCCAAGTCTCGGGCGCCTGATGGACCGAATCGCCTGCCCCAACTTGACAGAAGGGATGCATCTCCCTTTCATTCCTGGGAGAGCCAACAGGCTACTCGGCAGTAGGAAGGCGGATTCAGCATGTCGAACGCAGCGGAGAACGACCCGTCATCGGCGCCTTCTGGGCCGCTCCCCATTCTCCCGATTCTCGGTCAGGCGGAAATCGAGGCTCGTTTCGACCCGGTCCGGGTGAAGGAAGCGTTAAGGGATGCTTTCCTCGGATTGGGAGACGGGCAGTCCGTGCAGCCGCCGCAAAGTCTGGTCGTGCTTCCCGAGGATCGAGGCGACTTCATTTGCTATCTCGGCGTTCTGGCCAAGAAGGGAATCTTCGGAGTCAAGCTGTCGCCTTATCTGCCGGCCCGGATCCAGCGGGGGGAAGCACCGGTGACGGCCTACACCCTGCTGATGTCCATCGATACGGGCCGACCCCTGCTGCTCTGCGATTCCCTCGCTCTTACGACGGAGCGGACTGCGGCGACGACGGCGCTGGCGCTCGACTACCTGACGCCCGCCGGGGCCGAAACGCTGGCCGTGATCGGTGCCGGCGCCCAGGCTCGAAGGCATCTCGTATATGCGGCCGCTCAGCAGGATTGGCAGGAAATCGCGGTCTATGCCCCGTCATTGACGAACGCCTCGGCGACGGGCTATCAGGCCAAGCGCGAAGCGATGGAGGCGGTGTGCGGCAACGTTCGCCTGGCACCGAACGCGGAGTCCGCCGTCCGGGACGCCGACGTGGTTCTGCTTTGCACTTCGTCGGGGACGCCGGTCATCGAAGCGTCCTGGCTCAAGGACCGGGTTACGTTGACCTCGATCAGCACGAATGTCGCCCGGGCGCACGAGATCGATCCGGCGAGCCTCGGCGCGTTCTCGGTCTATTGCGACTACCTGGCCACGGCGCCGCTTTCGGCGGGCGAAATGGTGATCGCCCGCGAGAAACATGGCTGGGACGACGAGCGGATCGTGGCCGACCTCCCGGCCCTGGTGGCCGGTGTTCCGGGCAGTTCGCGGCCGAAGGCAGGGCCTGTCTTTTTCCGCTCGATCGGACTGGGAATCGAGGATTTGGCGGTCGCCGGGCTCCTGCTCTGAAATCTCCGTTGATCCAGATTCTCGCCGGAGTGCAGTCGCAGGAATATCGCGCCTGAAGCAAACCGCTGCCCGGCCACTGCAACCGTTGTCGATGACGAAGGAAGTGCCGCCGGTATTGTGGCTGCGGCGCGGGGTCACGCGGGGCATGCCCGCGTGCCGTGGTACCGCAAGGCGGTATTGCCGTATTTGCCTCGGCGGGCATCCGAAGGCCTGACATTTCGGTCCTTTCGGGCCAGTTCCTCGCCAAGGTGCGCGGCATGGAGCAGCACAATCTGGCCGTCAAACTTCCGCAAAGGCTTGTCAGAGTGTGACCGATAATGGGCGGGTGGCTTCGGGGCATGATATGAGCATCGATGAAGTCCATTTGATTGCACCGGTGCTACCCTCCGCGGCGTCCCGAGGCAGGAAGCGGACAACGGATCTGCGATCGGCTTTCGATGCCATCCCGTAATTGCTGGTTGTCGCCTGCCAATGGCGGCAGTTGCCGCGATGCTGGCCGTCGTTCACAACAGTGCAGAATTGTTTCTACTAACGGCGGGAATCCGGATTGTTCGACGAGAAGCTGGACGCGCTTTGAGACCGAGCAGGGGACTTGGCCGGCCGGGTCCCTGCGCCGACCGCTGCAGTGATCGATGGTTAGACTGAAGTTCTGACGGGATTTTGGGTAAAATGCGTGATATGGCAATCAATTGCGCATTTTCGGAAAGCGGACTTTCTGCCTACATTTTGCGTTCGCCCGGGTTGTGTCTGTGTTTTGGGCCGCAAATGGTTTCCAGCAACTCCATCGCCTTTGTTTGGGATTTGGTCGGCGTTGTGTCCATATCGAAGGTTTCGGGCGCGGGATTGGTACCCGGCTGGCCGCGCTGGATCCTGCATGTATTTCGGGTAATGGTCTCCAGGTTTTCGATCAGGGTTCGGAAGCAGTGGGTTTCGGAGCCATCCTCGAGCCATCCTGCGGCCTTGCGTTTGGCGCGCTGCGAGCGTTCGGCCGGAGCGACGGGATCGCGGGTGCGGGAGATCTCCTCGAGTTCCGGATCGGAGAACAACCGATCCCGCCAGACTTCCCTTATGTGCCATTCGACATAGTACGCGAGCGTGCACAAGAAGATGTGGGCGCGCACCCGTTGCGCGATGCGATGGTAGATCGGACGAACGTGCAGGTTGACCGTCTTCATGGTTCGAAATGCGCGCTCCACGCGCGTCAAAGCCTTGTAGCTCCTCACACAATCGTCTGCCGCCATGTCTTGTTCCGGAAGCGAGGTGCGAATGACATAGATGCCGTCGAGAGCCGCTTCCCGGGCAATGTTTTCGGCGTTGCGGGAGAAGGCGAAGGACGTATCGCCAATCTCGTAGTTCATGTGCTTCTTCATCCGGAACCGGTTGATGGCCTGACCGACCCGGACGCCGATCTCGGCGCCGCCGCGGAGGGTTCCGCCATCGACGCTCTTGCGGATGACAGCGAGGTCGGCTTCCGTCGCTTGCAGCAGGGATTCGCGCGTGTGGGCGCGCCGTGCTGCCAGCCGCGGGTTGCGACAGGCCACCAGCCGCTCACCGGGATAGTCCGGGTGAAGGATCTCGAACAGATTGACTTCGTCGAACCGGGCGACATCAAGAGAGCTGGTGCGGATGAGCTTCTGGATGGTTGCGCTCTTCAGCGCGGTGATCCAATCCACGCCATCCAGCTTCTTGAGTTCGGTGATGCGGGTCTGCGCGATCATGCCGCGATCGCCCACAATGGCCACCCGCTGGAGGCCGAAGCGCTTCTGCAGGCGCGCGACCTCAGGCAGAAGGGTCTTCGGATCCCCGATATTGCCCGCGTAGACCGAGACGGAAACCGGGCAGCCGCCGACGTCGCACAGCAGTCCGAAGTTGACCTGAAGCTTTCCCTTCTTGCCGTCCCGGTTGTGCCCGCGGCGGCCAAGCGGGCAGGTCGTCCCTTCGAAGTAACTTGATGTCAGATCAAACAAAACCAGGCCGCCGTCCCGGAAGTGGCGCCGCGCCAGCTTGCCCTGGATCCGGTTCTGCCGCTTGCCCAGCCAGTCCATGGCCGCATAGAGTTCGTCAACCTCGGCGTCGTCGACGCCGAACATCTCGCCCAGCGTGGTGTCTTTCCACCACCGGGTCGTCGCAAGCTTGCTGTGCGGTCGGATGATGCGGGCGGCAATCATGGCGCAGACCAGGTCGCGCTCCCGGCACGGCTCGGAGCCGATCAGTTCAATCATGCCAAGCCGGTCAAACGCAGCCGCAATCGCTGCCACCGGTCCATGCTTGCGGGACCGCAGGATCTCAAAGGCGTCACTGGCCTCGACATACTGCTTCCCCGCCAGGCTGCCCCGAACCAATGCAATGGTCTCGTCGGAGAGGCTCGAGAGATTCGCCAGCGTTTTCTTCTGAACCTTGCCGTTCTCGTCGCGAAAGGACCGGCGCAGGAGTTTGGAATAGTAGGTCTTGCCGCCCTGCTTGCTGGCGATAATGGCGACATGCATCGCTGGCATGGCCCCGTGCCTCATATAGTGTCCACACTCTTTCGATTGCGGTCTGCTCGGTATTGACTGCTATATATACCATATTAAAGCCAGTGTCAACCAGACAATGACGTGTCTAGTGCCTACAATATCGAAAAATATTGGCCGTTTTCGGCCGAAATCACACGTGCTAACAAAGAGTTACGCGGGAAATACCCTCCAGAACTTCAGGTTAGAGCGTCAAGACGACAGAATCCGACCGGCCTCGCGGCGATCGCGCGGCCGAGAGAATCACGTGTACAAGGCGGGCCAGAGCGCAGCGGCGTCGGATGGGGGGAGGCTGCCCTCTCGTGACGGGTTGGCTGCGGGTGTCCGCGACTGGTGCCGATGGCGCCGCGGCGCTAATCCAGGGAGTGGGGGTTGTTCTCTTCAGGGGTCGAGATTGATCAGGCGTGCCGGGTCAACCCTGCGGTAGGTGCGTGACTCTAGTAGAGTCGAGATTTCGGTTTGGACAGGACGGTATCGCATGGGTGACGACAGCTTCACGCTCTACGGGTCCGGGGACGAGCAGGTTGCCGGAATTTGCTCCAATCGGGGTCGGGCCGGTGAGGGCAATTGCCGGCTCTCGCCGGGCGAGGGCAATGGGATGCCGCTTCCTGCACCGGCCGGTTTCCTGCTCCCTTTTTCTGCAGGCTCAATTTGCGACTTGCGGAACATCTCCCTACCGGCCGAAGTGAACGGATTGCGAAGGAGAGCGACCCTGCGCGCCCCGGCTCGAAGTTCCGGTTCCCGTTGGCCTGCATGCCCGCCTCCCTCCACATCGCGATACCTGCAGTTTCGGTGAATTGGGTGCGGCCATGAGTGTCGAGCGCTTCGAGCTCGAGCCGGGCTACGACATCTCGCGCCTGATCAAGGGCGGTTGGCACCTGTCGGGCGGCCACGGGAGGATTGATCGAGCCGAGGCTATTCGGGATATGGCCACTTTCATGGAGGCGGGAATCACCACCTTTGACTGCGCGGACATCTACACCGGGGTCGAGGAAATGATCGGGGACTTCCGGGCCGCTTTCCCGAGCCTCGCCCCCCATGTGCAAGTGCACACCAAGTGCGTTCCCGACTACCGTCAGCTCACTCGGGTCACCCGGTCCTTCCTCGAGGGAATCATCGACCGCTCCATACAGCGGCTGCGCGTGGAGCGACTCGACCTGGTCCAATACTACTGGTGGGATCCAGACGGCATTCCGGGGTTTGTAGAGGCGGGGCTTTGGCTCGCCGATCTGCGCCAGGCCGGAAAGATCGCCCGTCTCGGCGTCAGCAATTTCAACACCCGGCAACTCAAGCAGCTTGTGAATGCCGGCGTCCCGGTGGCAACCAACCAGCCGCAATATTCGCCCATCGACCGTCGTCCGGAAAACAAGCTCATTCCCGCCTGCCGGGAAAGCGGCATCATGCAGTTGTGCTACGGCACACTGGCTGGCGGTTTTCTCGCGGCGGACTGGCTCGGGGCGGCGGAGCCCGCCGGTCCCTTCGAAAACCGCTCGCTGGCGAAATACAAGCTAATCATCGAGGATTTCGGCGGCTGGACTCTGTTCCAGGAACTCTTGCGAACCCTGCACGCCATCGCCGGCAAGCACGGGCGGAGCATTGCCCAGGTTGCCTTGCGCTGGGTTCTCGACCAGCCCAATGTCGCGGCCGCGATCGTCGGCGCCACTTCCGTCCGGCACATTGCGGAGAACATCGAAGTGTTCGAGTTCGCACTCGACGAAGAGGATCATGCCGCCGTTTCCGCGGTCACTGCGCGTCGGGCCGGGCCGGCTGGCGATTGCTACGATCTGGAGCGCGACAGGGATGGGCGCCACGGCCGCATCATGCGGTACAATCTGGGCAGCGAGGGCGCCTGAACGGGTGGGTTTGCGGGCCGGGTGTTCATCCAGACCGGTTGGCGGAATTCCACTCTTCTCCGTGCCGCTTGAGCAGGCCGCCCGCGGGACGGGCGAGCGCGAAGCGTGTGCGCGGATGCTGGCTTCGATCGGCGGCGCCTCGGGCCTTGCCCTTTAGCCATGGCTCCCTGGTTTTCTTCTCCGTCCCCTTCCTCCATCTCGATGCCCAGGTTCTCAGATTTTCGATCGGCCTCTTGATCCATTTCTGGCGATTGGCGCGGACGGGCGCCCCACGCGTGCGGGGTAGCAGTCAATGGCCTCGGGTAGTCGGGCGGCAGATGGTCCTTCGTAACTGCTCACCCGGTGGTTCGAGTGGCTATTCGGTGTCCTGGTTGAGGCAGTGGACGGCCTTTCCCTGCAGGGCGATGTTGATGGCGACCAGGGGGTTGTATCCGAGCGCCGCCATGGTCTGGAGGTAGCTCGAGATTCGACAGTAGGCGTGTGCGAAGGATACGGTTCGGAAGCACCCGGAGACCTTCTGCTTGACCTTGGCCATACGTATGTCGCGCTCGCCACGATTATTTGTGAACGGAGTGTCGGCGCGTCTGGTAAAGCGCAGGACGTTTTTTCTCTGGACGACGAGGCGTTGGTGGAGGTTATGGGCGTCGGACTTGGCGACCGGTCCGCGTTGGCCCTTTTTTGGCGGTGGGATTTCGGGCATCTCTGTGCGTCCCTGCTCGAGGATCGCCTTGTAGCATCGTGCGATGCGCTTGTAGTGGCGCATGGACAGCCGCTGTTGCGGGCGTTGGATGACCTGTCGCCGTGCGATGAGCAGCAGCTTGTGCATTTTGCGTGCCCACGGATAGCCGTTGCTGTCGGTCACGGCCTGAAGTTCCCTGAGCAGGTGCGCGCCGCAGAGTTGATGCTTGCACTGGGTGTAGGTGAAATAGGGTTTCCAGCAGTCATGGACGATGAGGCCCCCGTATCGGGGGATGATCCCGAGAGTGTTGATCGCCTCACAGCCGCGGTTCCGGTGCAGGCCCTTGACGGTGATGGGCCCGCCGGCACAAACATGGATCCAGTAGTTTTTCCGGTCCACGCGCAACGAGGTTTCGTCGACATGCAGCACCGGCATGTCAAGGAGCTTGTCGTTGGCGGCAGCCTCCCAGTCTTCCAGGGCCTGATGCAGGCGCCAGACGAAGGCGAGCAGGGTGGCCTCGGAGAGCAGCCATCCGGTCATCGCCTGGATCATGGCCGCCGTCCGCTTGAGCGGGACCATCTGGGCACAGAGCAGGTGCACGACATAGGCGACGATCCCGGGTCCGTACTGCAGAGGACCGGGCATGGTGTCGGGGAAGCGGCCCTTGGTCCGGGATTGGCAGCGCGGACAGGCCTTGATCTCGGCGGTGACCCGACGTTCGACGGTCTCGAAGACGATGTCGACCTCGATGCGCTGCTCGTGTCCGGTGCACGCGGTCCCGGTCAAGTCGTGGCCACACTGCCGGCACTCGGTGACCGGGCTGGTGTGCGTCGTGGTGACCGTGCGCAGGGTGTCGGAGCGTGCGTGGCGTGCCTTCGGTCCGCGGGATCCGGACCTGCCCGCGGTGTGGGTCTCGCTGTCGGTGCCGTCCCGTGAACTCGGCAGACTGGAGTTGCGCGAGGTCTTTGGTGTTGTCTTCTCGAGGAACACCGCCACCACGATATCCACCAGCATGAACAGGGCATTGATCAGCGCGAGGGTGTCCGCGCTTGCCTCGCCCTTCTGCTTGATGGCATCGAACCGGGCTCGGCAGTCGTCCAGCTGCGCGCGCAGCGAGGCCGGGTTGATCCGCGCCATCACTCGGCCTCGACCGCCATGATCGCCGAGATCACCGCGAGACGTTCACCCGCCGGCAGGTTCTTGTAGCCTTGTGCCCAGCGGGTCGCCTTGCGCTTGATGCGCTGACGGTCGGTGGCGTTCCGGCCGGCATGGCTGGCCCAGTGCATCCGCTCGGGCGTGAAGTTGAACCAGACCACCTCGGTGCGGACCTGGGCCTGGGTGGTCACCTGTAGTGCGACCCGGCGCCAGTCCGACAGCATCTCGTCATACAGCGCCGAGGGGTGTCCCGAAACCATCACCTGGCACGGCAGGCCCGTGAGCAGATCAAGAAGGGTTGCGTGGTCGGCATCCGTATACTCGTAGCGGTACCGCCGGTCCGACCGACGGGTCGCATGCAGATACGGCGGATCGCTGTAGACCAGTTCCGTACCCCGCAACGGGAAGCTGGCCAGGAACTCGTGGGCACAGCCCTGTACCAGCTCCACCGGGTAGTCGCACATGAACCCGTCAAGCGCGCGTTGATCGCGGTCAATCCCGATGCTGCGCATCGCCGGGGCCTTGCGCCGCATCAGGGCACCGCCTCCGAGATGCGTCTCTATATACAGATCGTGGGGAGGCTGGAGCCCCAGTAGCGCCTGACAAAGCCCGGTCGTCGCCTTGGATCCGAAATACCCCATCGGTGGTCCCCGTCAACAGCGATGACCTCTCATAGTCAGATTTCGCTGGAGTGTCAACCTCCCGTCGCCTTCAGCGATCCGCAACCAGACACCACCCCGCTCAATCACCTCCCGGGAGGCTCGTCGACAGTCACCCCGAACTCAAACCAGACGCAGGAGGGAGTGAGTAGTTACGGCCGAGGAAGAGTTTGGTGCATTTCGAACACGCGGCTACCATGCATCATTCGGTTTGCAACACGAGTGATGTGCGGCCTGGACCGTGCGGCCGCGTGTTTGGGAAGCCGTAAGGGGCTGTTGTCCGCTCATGCTTCCGCATGCCATCGAATCGCGGACTTTGCCCGCATAGCCAGATTTCCTGGCACCCGTGTCACGATGGAGAGAGCCAAGAGGGGGGCCTGGAGAGATGTTTCTGGGAATTGATTTGGGGACCTCTGGTGTCAAGGCCGTTCTTGCCGACGATCAACAGGCGATCGTCGCGACCGGGGATGCGTCTCTGGAGGTAAGCCGCCCGCACCCGCTGTGGTCCGAGCAGGATCCGGAGGACTGGTGGCAGGTGACCTGCGGCGCAGTGGCGGCGATCAGGGAGGAGAACCCGACGGCAATGGCAGCGGTGGCGGGCATCGGTCTGTCCGGGCAGATGCATGGCGCCACGCTGCTGGATTCCGGGGATCGTGTGATTCGCCCGGCGATCCTTTGGAACGATGGGCGGAGCGGAGCCGAGTGCGAGGAGCTTGAGGTGCGCGAGCCCGCATCGAGAGACATCACGGGCAACCTCGCCATGCCGGGATTTACTGCCCCGAAGCTGGTCTGGGTGGCAAGAAACGAGCCCGAGGCCTTCTCGCGGGTGGCCAAGGTGTTGCTTCCCAAGGACTACGTGCGCCTTCGCATGACCGGGGAGCATGTTTCCGAAATGTCCGACGCCGCTGGGACCCTCTGGCTCGATGTTGCCGCGCGGGACTGGTCCGATCCCATGCTTGCGGCAACCGGTCTTTCGCGTGGCCACATGCCACGCCTTGTGGAGGGAAGCGAACCGGGCGGATTGCTTCGGCCGGAGATTGCGAGCGAGTGGGGTGTGCCCGCTGGAATTCCGGTCGCCGGCGGCGCCGGGGACAATGCGGCGGCGGCAGCAGGGATCGGTGCTGTCGAGCCGGGAGCAGGATTCCTCTCGCTTGGAACATCTGGAGTGCTGTTCGTTTCGAACGCTGCCTACTCGCCGAATCCCGCGCAGGCAGTGCATGCATTCTGCCACTGCCTTCCGGGCACGTGGCACCAGATGAGTGTGATCCTGAGTGCGGCCGCCTGTCTGGATTGGGTTGCCGCGTTGACCGGCGCTGCCGATGTGGCGTCGCTTCTGGAGGAGGTCGAGGCGGCAGGGGACCCGACGGACGATCTCATTTTCCTCCCGTATCTCTCGGGCGAGCGGACTCCACACAACGATCCGAAGGCAATGGGCGTCTTCTTCGGCCTTACACACGACATTGGCCGCGCCGCACTGGGGCGGGCCGTTCTGGAGGGTGTCGCCTTTGCGTTTGCTGACGGACAGGACGCCCTGCTGAATGCCGGTGCGGAAATCAATGCGATCTCGGTGGTGGGAGGCGGAGCACGAAGCCGCTATTGGGGCCGCGTATTGGCATCGGCGCTGGGGCGGTCTCTCCGATATTACGTCGTCGGTGAGGTTGGCCCGGCCTTCGGCGCAGCACGGCTTGCTCGCCTGGCCGTGACCGGTGAAGATCCGTCCGCCGTTTGCACTCCGCCGCCCGTTGCGCACGTCGTTGATCCCGTGCCCAGCCTCGTCGACGCATACGGCAGCCGGTTGCCGGTCTTTCGCCGGCTCTACGCGGCGCTCAAGCCGGAATTCGCGGGCCGCCATATGGCCTGACCGGAAGAATCTGCGAGTCGGGCGGATCCTCCGACAAGGCGAATCCGGACAATACGGCTGCGTGGTCCGCGCTCCGTGCGCGCCTCTGGCTGCGAATGCCATTGTTGGAGATCGGGTGTCTTCGCGGTTGCGATACACCCACGGTCGCGCGTTGCGAGCGCAGTGGCAGATGTCTTTCTGAAAGGCGGTGATCTGCGCAGGAGGCCAACCGGGCCGGGTACTCCGGGTAATTCTTGCTTTCTTTGACGGCGAAGGACGGGCCGCCGGTCCTCAGGATGCTCGCAGAGCCCGCTGAATTCGAGCAAGCGCTGACTTCGGAGCGCACTAACGCAAGTCTGGCGGCCGTATGCGCGCGGGCGTCTGCTCCGGGCTGGCGGGCAGCAGGTCAGCCGGGCTGTACCCGCGAAGGCGTCTGGGTGTGCACCCGCGGAACATGAACGGCGAATTGCTTTGAAGTAGACTGCCGCAATAGCTGATCGGATTGCGTGGGCAGAGGATATTGCCCAGCGATTGACGATTGCGAATATGGCGGATTGCATATGCGTGAAGGGAGACCGGACTTCGGAGTAGCCCGGACAGTCGTTGCTGGACGGAAGTTCCCGAAGCGGATTGCGCGGACTTCCATGATGCTGCTGCGATCAGGAGGCACCTATGGTTGAGCGCACGGCAGAACAGCTGAAGCATCTCGAGTTTGCTCAGTCGAACATTGCGCGAATGCACGGCGCATCCGTTTCGATGAAACGCTTCGCGCTCGCCGCCTTCGGCATCGGAGGATCCCTGGCCCGAGTTCTGAACGAGCCGGCGATCCTCGGAATCACCTTCGTCGTGGTAGCGGCTTTCTTCCTGATTGATGCAAAGTATCTGCAAGCCGAGAGGGCATTTCGGACCATTTACGACAATGCCAGGGAGCAGCCGCCCGGGGCCCCGGCCTCGTTCGAACTGACGCCTGCGATCCAAGGCGTAGTTCCGTTCAAGGAGTTCCGCAGCTGGTCGACGTGGCTTCTATACGGGCCCATCCTGGCTATTCTTTTATTGTTGTGGTGGTACGGGGCGGGCACCGCGCCAGGTTGACGGAAAGCAGGTGTGCAACGGCATTGCGTTTGCAGGCCTGTCTCCCGGTGTGTCGGTCGGATTGGGTCCAGTAGCGTGTTGCTGGAGTTCGGGGCCGCCAGTAGCCGGTCTGCCGAGTTGGACCCCTTGCGCGAATGCGGCGAGGCATATCGGCGCCACGATTGTGTGTGTTCGCCGCATTGATGCGTCACTCGAGTCTCTACATGCGGCAAGGGCGGCCAGCGGAGGGATCGGCAGTCGGATTGTTGTCGTCTGGGCCGGGCCGGCAAGGGAGCCGAACCCGTTCGAATGATCCTTGCCGGGCGGTTTGGAGCATCCTTGGCGCGAGGAGTGGGCAGGCGGGAGACTCGGCCTCGGTGCCGGGAACGGCGATGACCTTCGCTTGAGAAACGGCCACGCGCCAATGGTTCTCGGCGAGGCCGGTTTCGCCGACGCCGCGTCGGGACATGCCCTCAATAGAAAATTTGCAGCATGAACAGCGTGATCGCCGGAAATGCAAAAAGCAGGATCACCCGGATAATGTCGCTTACCAGGAAGGGAAGAACGCCCTTGAATGTATCGGCAATTCGGACGTCGCCTGCCATCTTGTTGATGATGAATACGTTCAACCCGACGGGTGGCGTGATCAGCCCGACCTCGACGACGATGAGCGTGAGGATGCCGAACCAGATCGCGGTTTCCTCCGCCGACATGCCGAAGTCAAGCGTCATGATCATGGGAAAGAACACGGGGATCGTGAGCAGGATCATCGCAAGGCTGTCCATGAGGCAGCCAAGAAGCAGGTAGAGCACCAGGATGCAGGCGACGATCACCAGCGGTTGGAACCCGGCGATGATGACGAACTCGGCCAGGACGTTCGGCAGTTGGGTGAGGGCGATGAACGCGTTGAAGAACTCCGCTCCGAGCAGGACCAGGAAAATCATGGCGGAGGTAACCGCGGTGCTCTGGATGACATCCAGGAGGGCGGCGAGCTTGAAATCCTTCTGGAAAACCGCGATCAGCCCGGTGCCGGCGGCGCCCACGGCAGCGCCTTCGGTGGGGGTGAACCAGCCGATGTAGATCCCGCCGATCATGAAGGTGAAGATGAACATCACGTGCCAGATGCTGCCGAACAGCCGCAGCCGTTCCGCGCCGGGCACGCGAGGCGTTGCGCGTCCTGATTCTGGGACGAAGCGCACGAAGATTGCGATGGTGAGAATGTAGCCAAGGGCCGCGAGAATCCCCGGGACCATCGCGGCAAGAAACATCTTCGCGATGTTCTGCTCGGTCAGGATCGCGTAGATGATCAGAATCACCGACGGCGGAATCAGGATGCCCAGGGTGCCGCCCGCCGCCAGGGCACCGGTGCTGAGAGATCCCGAATAGCCGAGCCGGCGCAGTTCGGGCAGGGCGACCTTGCCCATGGTCGCCGCAGTAGCGAGCGAGGAGCCGCAGATCGCCCCGAACCCGGCGCAGGCGCCGACGGCGGCCATCGCGACGCCGCCCTGGCGATGTCCGAGGCAGGCGCTCGCGAATTTGAAGAGGGCTTCACTCATCCCTGCGCGCGCCGCGAAATTGCCCATGAGCAGGAAGAGCGGAATGACCGACAGGGAATAGTTGGAGAACAGGTGCCAGGCGCTGGTCTTGACCTGGAAGAATACCGGCAGCCAGCCCGCGATCAGGGTGGTTCCGCAGCCGCCGACAATCAGCATGGCCAGTCCGATGGGCACTCGCAGCGAGAGCAGTAGGAAGAGGGCCGGGAAAGCCAGGATACCGAGCGTCATTCGGTCCATGGAGGGAACCGCGCCTAGGCGCGCCTCAAGACCCGGTCCAGACCGATCGCGGAAGTGTAGAAGCAGCAGATCGACAGGATGAAGAACGAGATCACTACAGGCACGAACGGGATCCAGACCGGAACCTGCAGCAGCATGGTTTCCTCGTTGTAGCGGAACATGTCCCGGCCGCCATCGATCATCCGCCAGGTGAAGAACCCGGCAATCAGGCCGTAGGCGAGCGCGCTCAGGGCGTCCATCGTTTCTCGGGCCCGCGCGGACAAGCCCCCGGTCACGAAATCGACGATTACATTGCCGTTTCGGAGATGGCAAAGCGGGAGGAAGGCGGAAATCGCGACGGCGCAGCCCATCTCGACGAGTTCGAAATCTCCGACCAGCGGGCTCGAGAAGAGAAACCGTCCCACGATGGACAGGAAATTGATCGCCACGATGACGAGGAGGACAAGGCCTCCAAAGACTGCGAGCGCGATCGCAATGGTATTCAGAACGCGCCCGAGCGGTCCGCCCGGGCGCGCACTGGTCTCAGACATCGGACATGTGCATCAGTTCTCGTACTTGGCGATGAGATCCCGTGCAGTTTGCACAAGCATTTCGCCGTCAAGGCCGTTCTCGTTGGCAGTGGCGATCCACTCCTGGACCAGGGTCTCTCCGATCGCCTTCATTGCGTCCAGTTCCGCCCCCGAGAGCTGATGGAACTCACCGCCTGCCTCTTCGGCCAGCTTGCGGGCAGGTTCCTCGAACCCGTCCCAGATCTGGCCGGCCCACTTTGCGAGCGCCAATCCGGAATTGTTGTCGATAACCTGCTTCTGGCTATCCGAAAGGGATTCATAAGTGTCCCTGTTCATCAGGAACAGGAACGGAGTGGTATAGAGGCCGCGCTCGCCTGCCACATCCGTATGCGACTTGGTCAGTTCCTGAAGCTTGAACGAGGGCATGATTTCCCAGGGGACGACCATTCCGTCGATGACGCCTTTGGAGAGGGACGGCGCCACCTGCGGGACCGGCATTCCGACCGGGGTTGCACCCATGCCTTCCAGCATCCTGGCAATCACCCGGGTCGGGCCGCGCATCTTCAGCCCCTCGAAGTCCGCGACCGACTTGATCAGGGTATCCTTGGTATGGATCTTTCCCGGCGCATGGACGTGGACGGCCAGGATCTTGTAGTCCTTCAGGTCCTCGGCAGCGACCGTCTCCGCGAATTCCTGCGCTGCCTGGGAGGTCGCCTCTGCGGAGGCAGCCAAGAAGGGGAGGTCGAACACTTCCAGCCGAGGGAATCGGCCCGGCGTGTATCCCGCGACCGTCCAGACGATGTCGACGACGCCGTCCCGCACCTGGTCCACCAGCTGCGGCGGGCTCCCGCCAAGCTGCATGGCAGCATACATCTCCACGGTGATCTCGCCGTTCGACTCCGCTGCCAGCTTTTCGGCCCAGAGCTTGACGTACTTGTCATTCGAATTCGCCGGCATCGGCGGAAAGGAATGGAACTTCAGCGTGACGGGTTCTGCGCTTGCCGAGAATCCGATTCCAGCCATCATCAGGGTTGCGGCGAATAGCGCCACCAATTTCTTCATGATTCGTTCTCCCAGAAATCCTGTTGCCGCGTTTCCACAGCACTGAGCATAGAAGCCCATTCAGTTCCGTACATCAAGCCCGATGGTCCGGCAGACCGCGAGGGTTCCGATGCGCAAGCCGCGGAGTCTTGATGCTCCCGCCGTGGATTGAAGGTCCGGCCGTCGTACGCAGCCATCCCGTATACTGTATCGGCGCGACGGAGCGGAGCGGGCATCATGGGCATTTCCTCACTCGGCTATCTCGGGGTGCACACCGACAGGACTGCCGACTGGTCCGATTTCGCGGGAAGACTTCTCGGCATGCAGCAGGTCGACCGGGGGGCGCGGTCGCTCAGTTTCCGGATGGACGACCGCAAGCAGCGCTTTGTTGTGTCTGGCGAGCCAGGGGACGCGCTCGCCTTCATGGGCTGGGAAGTCGACCGCAAAGAGGATCTGGATGCTTACGCGAAGCGGCTCGATGCGGCGAATGTCCCGGTCAATCGCGCCGTGAGCGGCCTTGCGGACCGGAGGTTCGTGGAGGAATTGATTTACTTCGACGATCCGGCCGGTAACAGGATCGAACTGTTCGTCAATCCGCTGATCGACAGCGACCCGTTCGTTCCGGGGCGGGCGCATAGCGGATTTGTGACCGGTCCGTATGGTCTGGGCCACGCGGTGCTGCATGTTGCCGGCGCGGAGAGCCTGGTTCCGTTCTATAGCGATCTTCTCGATTTCAGGCTAACGGATTTCGGTCTCACGCCGGTTCCGTTGTATTTCTTTCACGTCAATGGGCGGCACCACAGTTTCGCGATGATCGGATCGGGCAAGGCGGGATTTCATCACTTCATGGTGGAATACGCATCGCTCGACGATGTCGGTCAGGGCTACGACCTTGCGCTGGAGCGGGAGAACGGCATCGCCTACACGCTCGGCCGCCATACCAACGACTGGATGACGTCGTTCTATGCCAACTCCCCTTCGGGGTTCTTTGTCGAGAACGGTTGGGGCGGCCGGATTATCGACCCCGGCACATGGGAACCGCACGAGACCGATACGGGTCCGAGTTTCTGGGGGCATGACCGCTTGTTCCTGCCGGATTCGCTGCGTGCCAAATACAAGGAAATGCGCCTGGAATTGGCTGCGCAGGGCAGGCAAACCCCTCCACTGGTCGACTGCCCCTGGCTCTACGGTCAGTTCGCGAGGGCAGACCGTTGATCGCGCGACACGGGTGACCAGACCGCCGGTGCAAGGGCACTGGTAGGCGCGCGCGGGCAGGGAGGCGAACGGTGTCGGCCGAGCGCGCTGAGTACGATGTCGCCGTGATCGGGCTCGGTCCCACCGGAGCGGCGCTCGCCAACCTGCTTGGTGACTTTGGTCTGTCCGTTCTCGTGCTGGAGCGCGAGTTGGGGATTTACGATCTTCCGCGCGCGGTGCATTTCGATGACGAGGTCATGCGTGTTCTGCAGTGGATCGGCATTGCCGATGCCTATGCCGAGCAGGTTTTCGTCAACAAGGGGATGCGGTTTGTCGACCAGGACGAAAACCTCCTCCTCGACTGGCCGCGTCCGTCGGAGATCACCGGGAACGGCTGGCATGCCAGCTATCGATTTCATCAGCCGGACCTTGAACGGGCGTTGCGGACGGGGCTGAGAGCTCGGCCAAGCGTAGCGATCCGTCTCGAGTGCAACGTCGAGTCCCTCCGCGAGGGCGGCTCTGGCGTGGAAATCCAATACCGGAACGTCCGGACCGGCAAGTCCGCATGCGCCCACTCGCAATATGCCGTCGGATGCGACGGGGCCAATTCGGTCGTGCGCAGGGCGATGAATTCGGAGATGGAAAATCTAGGGCTGGCGCAGCGCTGGCTGGTGGTGGACGTGTTGTTGAAACGTGAAATGCCCTCTCTCGGCGATCACACGATTCAGTACTGCGATCCCGTTCGCCCGGCGACGTATTGCCGGAATGTCGGACGGCGCCGAAGATGGGAGTTCATGCTCCTCGAGCACGAGGACAGTGCGGAGGTGTCCCGGGAAGAAGCGGTCTGGAATATGCTCGGGCGCTGGATCTCCGGGGGCGACGCCGTCCTGGAGCGGCGGGCGGTCTACACCTTCAAGTCGGAGATCGCAGAGCCCTGGACACGCGGGAGGATGTGCCTCGCGGGCGACGCGGCGCACTTGACGCCTCCGTTCATGGGGCAGGGAATGTGCGCCGGGATCCGCGATGTCGCCAATCTTGCCTGGAAGCTTGACCGTTGCTGCCGTGGTCGGGGAGGGAGGTCGCTGCTGGATACCTAGTGTCTGCCGAAAAACCCCCTTTTTGGAGTTTGAGCCGGCTTCTGCCGTCAAGTTTGACCCCGACCTGACAGGTGGATTCAGGGTCAAGTGGACCTGGTCAGCGACATTTGGGGGTAAACGGTGGGCGGGCGGGGATTTTGGCGCCCATATTGGTGATTTCTGGAAGTATCGGGCATGGAGAGCCGCCGGCAGCCCGGTCCGGGCTGCGCTGGCGCGGTTTCCCGGCGACGTCAGGCAGCTTTTCGTTGCAGGAACTTGAGTCGTGCGCGTTCCCGTGCGCGGATCAAGAAACCGACACGGAGCACATTTGCAGCGAGGATGGACAAGGCGACCGTGCGGGCGAAGCCAGCCTTGCCATGGGTGCGCACCCGGTCCAGGCCGCGCTGCTCGAGATTGTTGATTGCCGACTCGACGGCGGGATGCTGCTGGCGCGCCCTGCCCATGCTACACAAGTTTTCACTTGACACGGTTTGGGATCGGGTGCATTCTATGAAGTATGTACGAGCAGAACCGTATTTTGTCGAGCGTTTCCAGCGCTGCGGGCGTGGCCCGCGTCCGCATGCTGATGGCTACGGAGAGATTCGCCAGTCGTTCCGCGCTCGGCCGTCGGGTGTGCGAAGTGTTCGGATTTCACGATGCGCTTGGCCGGCCGCAACAGGCGGGCTGCATGAAAGCGCTGCGAACGCTTGCCGAACGAGACCGGATCATGCTGCCAGCACCGCGCAATGGCGGCGGCGGCGGCGCGCCTCGCGGCCTTGGGCACCCGGTTCCGGTTCCGGAGGGGCTTCCTTCGCGTGTTGACGCTGTGGCGGGGTTGTCGCTGGTGCTGGTGGATAGCGATGGCGAGCGCCGGATCTGGAACGAGTTGATGGCACGGGAGCATCCTCGCGGGGCGGCGCGGCATGCGGGAGCGCAGCTTCGCTATCTGATTGTCTCGGATCACGGTGTTCTGGGGGCTTTGGGCTTTGCGGCCTCGGCGCTGGCGGTGGCGGCACGGGACCAGTGGATCGGTTGGGACACGGCCCTGCGAGAGCGCCAGTTGCATCGGGTGGTGGGACTGAGCCGGTTCCTGATCCGTCCGTCAGTGCACTGCCGGAACCTGGCCTCGAAGGCGCTGGGTCTTTGCTTGCGGCGTCTGGGTGCAGACTTTGAGCAGCACTATGGTTACCGGCCGCTGCTGGTGGAGACTTTTCTCGATTCTGCACAGCACGACGGCGCCAGCCTCGCCGCGTCGAACTGGAACCGAGTCGGCGAGACGACCGGCCGCGGTCGGTTTTCGGCGACCGGTGCCCAGGTGCCGGTGAAGTCGGTGTGGGTGTTTCCCTTGACCAGGAACTGGCGTCGGCGGCTGGGGATCCCGCCACGCGCGCCGCTCCCCGCGATCGGCGCCGGCGACGGCCTGGATCGCGAGCAATGGGCGCAGAACGAGTTTGGTTCGGCACCGCTCGGCGATATACGGTTGAGCAGGCGGCTGGTGAAGAGCGCCGCGGTTCAGGCCGACCACCCGATGTCGTCCTTTCCGGCGGCCGCGCAGGCGGACAAGGCGATGGTGATGGGCTACTACCGGATGATCGACCAGCCGGCGGATTCGGAGGTGTCGCCGACGAACATTCTGGCGCCGCACCGGGCGCGCACGCTGCAACGGATGCAGGGGTCGGATGTGGTTCTGTGCATCCAGGACGGAAGCGATCTGAACTTCGCCGAGCATCCCGGCTGCGCGGGCCTCGGGCTGATCGGCCGGAACAAGGGATCTTCGGGAACGTTGGGGCTGCACATGCACTCGATGCTGGCGGTCAATGGCGACGGCATCCCGCTGGGGGTTCCGCACATCCAGTACGAGGCGCCGGACGGTGCGGCGGAGAAGGACAAGCCGCCCGAAGAGCGCAAGACGCAGCGGTGGGTGCGGGGACTGCAGGACTGCGACCGGCTGGCCCGCGAACTGGACGGTGTGCGCCCGGTGTCGATTGCCGACCGGGAGGGCGATGTGTTCGAGTTGTTTGTCGAGCAGCGCCGCCTCGGTAGCGTCGATCTGCTGGTACGCGCGAAGCACAACCGGTCGCTCGGACGTCGGAAGCAGAAGCTCTTTGATCTGGCCCAGGCACAACCGGTACGCAAGCGGCTCGAGATCCATGTGGCGCACAGTTCGGCGCGCCGGGGAACGCGACGGCAGAAGGCGCGCGGGAAACGGGAAGCGCGCACGGCGATTGTCGAACTGCGCTGGTGTGCGGTCGACTTGCCGCCGCCCGAGACGAGCGGCTTCCGGAACGAGGCGCCGATCCGCCTGAACCTCGTGCATGTCCACGAGCCGGAGCCGCCGGACGGGGACAAGCCCCTCGAATGGTTCCTGCTGACCAGCCTGCCGGTGGCCTCCGACCGCGACGCGGAGCGGATCCTCAAATGGTATCGCCTGCGCTGGCGCATCGAGGACTGGCATCGGGTCCTGAAATCAGGCTGCAAGGTCGAATACCTCGGTCATCGCACCGGCGATCGCATCGAGCGGGCCGTAACCATCAACGCGGTCATTGCATGGCGGCTGATGGCAATGACGATGATGGGCCGCGAGACACCGGAACTGCCGGCAGACATCCTGTTCTCCGACATCGAGATCATGGCGCTCAAGGACTTTGCCACCGACCGCAAGCTGACCGCGCCCGACAATCTCGGGCTGGCGGTGCTTACGATGGCCATGCTCGGCGGATACCTCAACCGCAAGAACGATCCGTGGCCAGGCCACGAGAAAATCTGGGAGGGCTATACGCGCCTTGCGGTCGCCGTGCAGACCTACGAAAGACTCATCCGGATGGACCGAACCAGCGACTTGTATCAGAGGCTGCGTCCTGACAAGACTTGTGGCTAAAAGGCAGGGCGCGCCAGTGCGAAGTCCGGCTGCGCCTCGTGTTCGCGGCGGCTGGCGGGCAGGCGGCCCTTGGCGGGCATGGCGTTGAGTTCCAGCGTGTCGCCGAGGGCGGCCTGGTTTTGCGGGCTGTGAAAGCCGCGGTCGAAACTGCAGGCGACGAGTTCCGGGAAGCGCTCCCGCGTGGCCACGATGACGGGAACCGCGGCATCGGTGTCGCTCCCCTCCCACAGGATCCGGTGCTCGAGGAGGTGGTCCTCGACGATCGCGACGGGAACGCCCAGTTCCACGGGGACGCCCGCCTTCCCCTTGCTGTTCCACCGCGTATGTTCCTCGAAGACCGAAAAGACCTTCTCCTTCTGGGGGATCTCCTCCCTCTGCAGGATCCTCCGGTCCGTCTGGTCGATCTGGCGCTTCGTATGCGCGATGTACCGGTCGAGTTCCTTGAGCTCCTCCGGCCGGGCGCCCCGCTCCAGCAGGCTGGCCCGCGTGGCCTCCGCCTTCGCCAGAAGTTCCTCGCACTTGGCCAGGAACGCGTCGACGTCCTCCCGCCAGGCCTCCGAGCGCCGGGTGCTCGCCACCCGCTGATACAGCCGCCGGAGTGTCACCGTAAGATGCTTGACTTGGCGCCAGCCCGTCAGGTTCCATTCGTCCGCCAGCTCGGCCGCGATCCGTATCATCACCCGGGCTGCGTCCCAGAGCAGGTTGCGGTCGGTGGGATAGTGGACATCCGTCTCGACGACAAAGGTGTCGCACCGGCCCGCCAACTGCTCGCCAGCGTCGTGGCCGCAAAGGTCGTGACCGTGCCGCACCACCAGTTCGTTGATGTCTCGCAGCGTGTCCTCGTCCAGCAGCGAGACATTCCGCATCACCTGGTCATAGGAATACGTCACCGGGTCCAAATCGCTGTCCCCGAGCAGCTGGCGAAGCACCACGTGCGTGTTGGCGTGTTCATGAAGCCGGTCGAAGTCGCAGCCAAGGCCTTGCTTCAGCACCGCGAGTACGAGAACCGTCCACAGTTCCATCCCCGGACGGCCGACCGTCAGATCGCGGTCTTCCCCGAACCGGTCCAGCAGAAGCTCGAAAACCGCCTCCCGCACCGCCTCATTCAAATACAGGCCCTGCAGGCCAAGCAGGATCGCCGGGATGTCGTCCCGCGACTTCACGTCAATCTGGATCCCCCCAATCTCCGCCCGGCCGAGCATCGGCTCAAAACGCCCCAGCTTCCGCATCGCAAACTCCCACGCAAAGATCCCGGAATCCGCAGCGCGCCACTCCGGACCACTGCCCGGAAGCACACCGCGTCCCGCTTCCCGGGATACGATCTAACTATTTGTACAGTATAATGATAAATGCTGCCTGCGCAACCCCGGAAATGCCCCGTTCAACCCCGGAACAACCGGATTCCGGACCGTCCCGCCAGGTCCCTGATCGCTCGCAGCGTGTCCTCGTCCAGTAACGAAATATCCCGCAGCACCGTGTCGTAGGAATACTCCACCGGGTCATACTCGCCGTGCCCGAGCAGTTGGCGCAGCACCAGGTGCGTGTCGGCGTGTTCCCGAAGCCGGTCGAAGTCGCAGCCAAGTCTCCGCTTCAGCATCCCAAGCACGAAAATCGTCCACAGGGACACCCCCGGACCGACAGCATCCCGATTGCCATCCCCCCCGATCCGCTCCTCCAGGAGCCGGAATACCGCTTCCCGCAGTTCGACATTCAAGTATACGTCCCGCAGGCCGCCCAGAAGCTTGGGAATGTCGTCTCGAGACCTCGCGTCAATCCACACATCCCCGACCCTCATCCCCTCCTGTCCCGGATCAAAGCGGCGCAGCTTCTTCATACCGAACTCCTTTGCGAAGATTCCGGAATTTTGAACGCGCCGCGGGCACAAGGACTTCGCTGCAAGAGCAACATCGAAAGCGCCCGGCCTCCGATACCGGCACTTTAACTCATTGCCAAAACAAGCGAATTGATGACAAAAGGTCAGTCCAGACTATACCAGGCTCAAACTCCGCCCAACGGACGATCTCGTGGCAACAGCGCAAACTTCGCCATCGGATCTAGAACCTAACTCATTGATCAGTATAACTCTTATCGGTTTTTGGGCAAGCACTACCTATCAGAGCGAGCGCAGGGCGAACGTTGCCGGGTATATCGAAACCGCGACGAAGCTGGGCGTCCTGATTGGTCGGGCCGGATCGAAGGGGCCGGCGGCGCTTGGTCTCCACATCGTCAATGGCGAATTTGATGCGCACCAGACGATTCCAGCGCAGGGTCCAGGACTCGGACGGGCCGATGACGAATTGTGCGGACGGCTCTTTCCACAAGTGTCCCTGTCCGACGGAAGGCGGCTGGATGACGTCGTTGGCCATCGTTCGATCTTGGTTGTCAATGGAGAATTCCAACGCATCTGCGAAGGTTCGTCGATCACCGTCCTATGCGTCGATGCCGAACCAGGTCTCCATGCCGTGCTTGCCGATCTCGGTGTCCGGGCCGTCGCAGTCCGGCCGGACAAGCGAATTCTCGGCGCGACTTCGGACATTCATCACCTGACAGACCTGCTGGAAGAAGCGCGCCGCGCTTGTCTGCTTTGATGCCCGGTGCACGCGATCCTGTCATTGGCAGTGCGCGGGGCGGTTCTGATGCGGTTTGCGGTGCCAGACTGGACGCAATCGAGGTCGATGACGACGGACCCGTATTGGCCCGGCTGACGTTCGGCTCGCTTTTCACGGGGCAGGATTCGTGCGGCAGCGGAGCCCCTCGCCAGCGCGTTCCCGCAAGCATGCCTAAAGGCCAGCGGCACAGCCTCGATGGTTGGCCGGGATCGGCTTGAAGTCGCAGCATTCTGGATCCCGGGGTCAACTCCGATACGCCTCTGGACGACCGTGCGAACTGGATTGACTTGCGTGCCAACTCGCAACCGATTGCAGCAGGCTGCCCGAACCGGTCGCTCCATCCTGGGATCGCGCGACTTGCTGCCGGACCCGCAAGAGCTACGACTCGTGCGGATGTCCGTCAGGCATATCGCGAGGACACCCGGATTTCGTCGGCGAGCGCGGTCGGCGGTTCGTCCATATCCCCGCCGCCGCTACACGGAACGCGCCGAAGCTGGTGGGCAATCGCGCCCCAGGTCGCCGGTCTTCGCCAGGCATGGACGCAGAGGCTCGTCGACATATCGGACGAATGGGAAATCGACGCCTTCGCTGGCATCGACCTGCGCAGAGAGCATCACGCGGAGATCGACTCGAAGAGTCTCCTGGGATGGCGGCTGGGATAGTTCGAGATTCGCTCCAGTGACATCACGCTTGCTCGGCAGTAATTCCGCACGGAAGCCGGTTTGTACTTCCCGGCCTCCAGCGAGAGGGAACCAGGCCGTAGACCCGCTGCCATCCAGTTTGTGCGGAATCACGAGTCGACAGCGAAGCGCACCGTTGACCGCACTGGAAGCCGTGCCCGCACTCATCGGCGATGCTTGTGTCGCTCCCCGCGTTTGCCAATCGGATTGAGCGTTCCGGTCCACGCCGATGGGGCTGCCCACCGGCAACGCACACAGCGCGACCGCGCCTCACCAGGACATTTTGGCGTTCAGGAACACGGTTCGGCCCATGACGGAGTCGAGAGACCGGGCAGGGCTGGAGTGGCCGGAGGAGTCGATGGATGGACCGCGGTTCGCGACATTGAGGACTCCGCCTGCGAGGTCCAGCCGTTCAATGCCGAGCGCGTTGCGCCAGCGGAGAGCGATGTCGTTCCCTGTTCAGTTCTTGTAACGGCCGGTTCTCGTTGCGTTCGAGAAGCCCGACCTCCGGAAGACGTTCCAGCTCGCGGTTACGTCTCCCCGGGTTGCCCGTAGCGTCGTGTGAACACGATGGCGCGGAAAGTCTCCCGGTTGCTTCACTCCCAGCACCCAGTTCTCGGCACGAGTAGTCCGAAAGGCGCGCACGTCGAATTCCAACGCCACCCAACTGGTCTCCAGCACGGTGCCCGCGTTCAAAGCGATCCCCTCGGATCTGGAGGCGCCAGCCTGCAGGATCGGGATGCGGATCTCCTCGATATGGCCGTCGTGGCGTTCCACGTCCGTGCCGGGTATTGGATTGCCAGCGTGAACCCGATCAACGACGGTTTGCGGGTTCACGATCGCGGGTCGATCGGAGCCCTCGACCTTGAACCAGTCCGCGGCAAGAACGAAGGCGCCGACACGCGCCGTGGCACCGACACGTACTCGTTTCGCCCGGTCCGGCCCGAGGTTCGGGTTCCCGAAGGTCACCATCTTTTCCTGGCGGCACAAACCGGCGTTCTCGGGGTCGCATATTCGGGGAAAGTAGAACGCTTTGCCGAGGTGCATGGTGCCTAGGCCAGGCGGGTCCTCGGCATCGTCCCAGGAGGCGCGTAACGCGAGAGAGCGGTTCAACCGGTAGTAGTTGGCAATTCGCCAGGAAACCGCATTTCCGACATCGTCGAAATCGTCATGGCGAGCCCCCAGGATCAGGTCCCAACCGGTGAGCAACGGAATGGTCGCCTCCGCGTACGCCGATGCACGCTGGCGCTCACCCGCGGACGAACTGTCTCCGCTCCCAAGCACGTCAGTAGTTTCATGGAAGCTGTTCATGAAGTCCCGATAGTCGAAGACGTCCCGCCATTCCTGGTCCTCCACTTCCACGCCTGCGGTCAACCGGAGATCTCCCCCGGGCATCTCGAGCGCCTTTCCCGCCAGTGCGGTGCTGGCCCTTCTGTAGTTCGCCAGCGTGTCGTGGGTCAGCCGGAGCTTGGTCCTGTGGATCGCCTCGCGGTGTCCGAGGTCGGTAGAGAGCGGGTTGGCGATGTCGTAATTGCCGCTCTGGATTTCGTCCTGCGCCAGATTCTCGCTTACGAGGTTCTTGCCCTTCTGTACCCTTTCATGCCGATAGTACTGGACATGCACGTCGTACCGGAGACGGTCGTCGAGGTCGCCCAGAACGCCGAGGGTGAGGTCGTTTTCCTTGAGGTCCGTGCGCCATTCCCGGTTGCCGTGTCCGACGAATCTGTGAAAGACCCGAAACCCTTCGTTGTCGGGAAAGTTCCCCGAATTGAGTCCGTCGACATTGTCGATCAGGTTTTGCCGGACGCTTGGGTCGCTGGCGACAAAGTCGAAGGTCCCCACGGAGGGGGCGTAGCGGAAAAGCGTGTCCCCTCGCGCGGTGCGGGCTTCCACGTAGAAATCTGCGTCGTCGCTGAGCGGGTGGTCCGTGCTGAGAAACAGGCTTTCGCGGGAGCGGCGTGCGTACCCGTCGACCCACTTGATGTTCGCGAAAGGGTATCCACAGACGGTGCCGGCAGGGTGAGTGAGAACGCCGGTATAGACTCCCTCGTCGCACTCGCCAAGAGATTTCAGGGTCGCAGGGTCACCGTTGCCAGGGAGATAGAGGAGTGTGATGCCGCTGATTGAGACGCCGGTGGTATCTGCAAGGAAACCGCCGGTTGTCCACTCGGCGCGGCCAAAGGCGCGATCGGCATCGCGGACCTCTTGCCGCCTTGTGTGATCGACACCAACCATCAGGTGGCCGTGCCCCAGCGCGCCGCCCCAAACGGCGCTTCCATGGTTCGAGTCACCGCCGGCTTGGGTTGGCCGTCCGGTGCCAAGCGAGAACTCGGCGCCTTCAACGTCTTCCCGGAGCACGATGTTGATCGTGCCGGAGATCGCGTGCCCGCCATACCGGATGGCGCCCTGGTCCAGGATCTCGATGCGTTCGACGGCAGAGATGGGAAGCGTGCGGAAATTCAGGCCCTAAACGTTGCGCCCGTTGACGAGAATTCCGGCAGCGCCGATTCCGAAATACGGTCGATACAGACCGAAGTTGTTGAAGGTCCAACGGCTCCCCAGCAGGTCGGCAACATTTGTCAGGCCAGACATCTCTATGTCGGTCCGGTCGATAACGGTCACAACGCTGTGCACCGGGTGCGCCGGCGTCTCCTGGCTGAGTGCAGGAGATGCAGGCAATGCGACCGCGATCAAGAGGGTGGCCCCAAACCGGAGTAGAGCGGCCGCTCGGCAGTTTGCCGTCGCGAGACACGGGGTGAATATCGCCAGCAGGACAAACATTTTCTTCCCTCCCTGCTGTCGCACAGTAAGAATAATACTGCGATAGCTGGCAAGTAGTAATCATCTCTCAGGTTATGCGTGTTGCGGCAATTCATTTGTCGGGATTCTATGCGGGTTTGGGCAGTTGGGTTGCGGCCCCGGGTCGATCGGCCGATTGCCTGACGCTCTCGCGGTAGCCAGGTTGGACTCGGGGCCGCGGGCAACGGCACTCGCGGCCGGGCATGGGAGAACATCGGAGAGATTGTCGGGATCGAATTCTGTCGCCACGGCCCGCAACTCGCGACCTCTGCGGCCGCACAATGGCGGTTCACGGGATGGGGGAACAACTGCATGCTCTGACCGATGGCTCAGCGGTGGACTCCCGGTAGTATGCGGGGCTGCCACGTCGGCCGTGTTCATCCTTGATCCACGCTCAACCGCCAGATCCCCGGCCAGCGCCATCGGCAAGGATGTGAGGGCCCGATCGGATTGCGAAGGCGAGTCCCCGGTCAGATCTGGCCGTGATGTTGGCTCGGCGTCTTCCCGCCTCTGTCCCGGGCCGCAGGGTTCCTTCGGTGAGGCGAACCATTCGGGCAGACGCTTGCTTCAGCGCCGCACGGACCGGCACTGGTTCCGCCGTTGCGTCGTAACGCTGCGGATGTGCTTGAGCCCGAATGTGTCAGGGAGTGCATCCCGCGTGCGGTTGGCTCGGCCGGACATGATGCGTAGCCTTGGGTGCGGTGGGAGACCGCGAGCAGCCTGATGCCACCCGCGGCCTTTCGGCGTGCGGGCTTGCCGGATGTGGCACAATCCGGGTTGCGAACCGTCAACTCGATGACAACTCGACGATTCGGTGGAGTACTCCAATGGATTTCTGTGCTACCCAGGCAGGTGCCTATCTTCATCACCTCGCATTCACGAGCCCCGACCCGGAGGCGCTTGCGCGGTTCTACGGCGACGCCATGGACATGGCCGTGATCCGGGCATCGGACGAGGAATGGCGTTGCGAAGGTCCTCGCAGGCGATTGATCCTCTCGCCGGGACCGGCAAAGCAACTGGACTATGCGGGATTCGCTTGCAGAAACCAGATGGGACT
Organism: Rhodobacterales bacterium; assembly: GCA_965222665.1. GTDB lineage: Bacteria > Pseudomonadota > Alphaproteobacteria > Rhodobacterales > CAZPXZ01 > CAZPXZ01. Next base: position 897,774 of record CBDCUM010000011.1, on the reverse strand, counting down.
CGCTCTGCTGCGCGCGCGGGCTGAAGACCGGGGAATACTGCGGAAGCCCGGGCCGAGTTCGCTTTTCGGCGAGGAGTCCTTTTCCGTCGCTGACCCAGACGGCAACCGGATCTGCTTCGGCCTCGCTACGGCTGAATCACGAAGGGACGGACTTCACGCCCCGATCCAGCACCTGACACTCGCTTCGAAGGACGCCGAGGCATTCGAGGCTTTCTACCACGGCGAACTCGGTTTCGAGGTAACCGACCGGGTGCGGCACGCGGACGGCACCCTTGCAACCACCTTTGCCACCTCCAATCACGAGCACCATACGATTGCGTGCTTCAAGGCCGACCGGGCCGGCATGGATCATCATTCCTACGAGGCGGGCGACTGGAATACCCTTCGCGACTGGTGCGATCGTTTCGCCGGCCTCCGCATACGCTTGACGTGGGGCCCCGGACGGCACGGCCCCGGCAACAACCTTTTTGCTTTCATCAAGGATCCGGACGGAAACTGGATTGAAGTATCGGCGGAATTGGAAGTCATCATGGGTCGCCCGGCGAGGGAATGGCCGCCGGAGGAACGGACCCTCAATCTCTGGGGCAACGCTGTCCTGCGCTCCTGAACATTCCACACGCCACTGCAGAAGGAAGGCATCGGCATGAAATTGATCAGTTTTTCCAGGCTGGGAGAAGTCGGGTTCGGTGCTGTCGTCGAGTCCGGCATCGTAGATCTGACCGGCAAGCTGGGTTCGGATATCCGGTCTCTCCGGGCGCTTATCGAGGCGGATCTTTTCCATGCGGCGTCCCGATACGTGGCGGGCCGGGCGGGCGAGCTTGCGCCCGCCGACGTATCCTTCCTGCCGGTGATCCCGGACGCCGGCAAGATTCTCTGCATTGGGCTGAACTACGCGAAGCATCAGGCGGAAACGGGACGCCCGGATGTGCCGCACCCCACGATCTTCACGCGTTTTGCCGATACCCAGGTTGGCCACGGTCAGCCGATGGTCAAGCCGAACTCGAGCGACCGCTTCGACTTCGAGGGCGAACTGGCCATCGTGATTGGCCGCGGCGGAAGGTCCATTCCCGAAGATGCTGCACTCGCGCACGTCGCTGGATACGCCTGCTACAACGATGGGAGCGTGCGGGATTGGCAGCGCCACACGTCGCAATTCACGCCTGGCAAGAACTTTGCAGCAACCGGTGGATTCGGCCCCTTCCTGGTGACTGCGGACGAGGTCGGGGATTACACTCGGTTGCCCATCGAGACGCGCCTGAATGGCGAGGTGATGCAGAAGGCGACCCTGGCCGACCTCATCTTTCCGATTCCGCGGCTGATCAGCTACATCTCCGAATTCACGCCGCTTTCCTCCTGCGATGTCATTGTCACTGGCACGCCCGGCGGGGTTGGCGACAGGCGGGATCCTCCGGTCTACATGAAGCCCGGCGATATCGTGGAAGTCGATATCGGGCCGGTCGGGACCCTGGTGAACCCGGTCATCGCAGAGACTGTCGCGTAGACTCCCCTTGCGCACCGGCTGGACACGACGGTGCCAACCAGTACGGACGTCCTGGTCGTAGGAGCCGGACCGACCGGATTGCTGCTCGCAAACCTGCTCGGCGGCATGAAGGTCAGGACCGTCATCATTGAACGCAACGAGTCCACCGTCGACGCTCCGCGCGCGGTCTCCATCGATGACGAAGCGGTTCGCGCCGTGCAGGCGGCGGGTCTGGCCGAGCCGCTGCTGGCGATGGTGCAACCGGGGTATGGCTCGATCTACAAGGGACCTGGCGGCCGCCCCTTTGCCACTGTTACGCCCGCGTCCAGGACCTATGGGTTCGAGAAGAGGAACGCGTTTCAACAGCCGGAATTGGAAGCGCTGCTGTGCAACGGCCTCGCACGGTTCTCCAACGTGGACGTGCGGTTTCGAACCACGCTGGCCCATTTCACCCAGTCCGGGGACGAGGTGGTGGCGACTACAGAGACTCCCGAGGGAACGCGGGTCATCACGGCGCGGTACATGGTGGCCTGCGACGGCGGGCGATCCGTCGTCCGCAGGCAGCTGGAGATCCCCATGGAGGGATCGACATTCCGGGAGCCGTGGCTGATCGTCGACTTGTGGAGCACGCGAAACCGGAAATTTCATACGGAAGTCTTCTGCGACCCGGACCGGCCCTGCATCACGCTGCCAGGTCCGGGCGGAATCCGGCGGTACGAGTTCAAGCTGACCAACGGGGAGACTGCGGAATCCGCAGAGCGGGAAGAATTCGCGCGCGGACTGCTCAACCGCTTCGGACCGGATGAAGGCGAGCCGCTGCGTCGGGTGCAGGTCTATACCTTCCACGCGCGAGTGGCCACGCGTTGGCGGCAGGGGCGGGTCCTGCTGGCGGGTGATGCCGCGCATCTGTCACCGCCCTTCGCGGGGCAGGGGATGAACAGCGGAATCCGTGACGCGCACAACCTTGCCTGGAAGCTCGCCGAAGCCTTGGCCGAAGGACCGGCGGACCGCCTTCTGGACAGCTACGAAATCGAACGGAAGCCCCACGTGCAGTCCATGATCCGACTCGCCGAACGAATGGGCTCGGTCATGATGCCCCGCTCGCGTCTGCAAGGCGCCCTGGTTCGCGGCGGATTCCGATTTCTTGGACTCTATCCGCCTGCGCGTGACTTCCTGGCGGCCATGAAGTTCAAGCCCCGGCCGAGATTTGCTTCCGGGCTGGTCGAATCGTCTGCAGGGCATTCCGCGGGAACACTCACAGGATGCCTCTTTCCGCAGCCGCTGGTGGAGCAGCCCGACGGCAGCATCCTTCTCCTCGACAAATTGCTGTCGGACCAGTCCGCCATCGTGATCTACTCGGAGTGCCCCGAGGAAGTCGTGACGCGGCAATTGGTCGACGCCATGGCTGGTCAGGGTCTGCGCCTGTTCGGCCTGACCCCGGAATGGACCAAGGCGCAAGCCGCGCATATTCCAACCGGCCGGGAGGCGAACCGGATTCTGTCGGCGAGAGAATTCCGTACCTGCCTGAACCAGGCCATGCTGCTTCGCCCCGACCGGTACGTCGCGGCATCGAGGCCCGTGGACAGACTGGAGGAACTCGGCCGTGTGGCGGCGCTTCTCGGTCTGACAGGCAGGTCCGAGTGCACCCTGGATTGAGTGGACGGGGCGAGTTCTTGAGGAATTTACTCTCAGGCTCTACGGCATTGTTCCGAACTCGGGCCAGATACTGGATACTCAGGTCGTCGAACTCCGCCAGGGTCCGCCCGTCGGGAAAGCCCGCATCCATGCGAACCAGTACCGGGCGCCCGTCCCCCTCTTCAAGCGCTCCGGCCACGACCGGCAGCACGAAGTCGAAGGTCTCCCCGGCCTTGTCCTCCTCCGGCCGGCGCAGCCGCGCGCCAAGGATGTCCCCGCTCTCGCCGGAAACCGCAACCAGAGCCGAGTAGCAGCGGTGCCCGACATAACCGCAGTACCGGCTGCCCGGCTGGTGGCCATCCGCCAGAAACGGCACATCGTCCACATCGATCACCAGAAAATCCTCCGACCCGCCGCTCCCCTCCCGGATCCGGCGCAGACCATTCGACAGGATCCCCTGCTTCAGCACATCAAGGTTCTCTTCGCGGCTCAATTGATCCACGAAGCGCGAAAGCGCCGGCTGCGACGGCAGGCCATCGCTTCCGTCAGACGGAACCGGGCCGCCCGATGACTTCGCCGCCACCGTAATCGCCGGGTCGTGGCGCAGTCTCAGACTTCCGGAACCCATACAATTTTAGATGCACCCTTCATTGGAGTCCGTCCGAGTTTCTGATGGCCAGGAAAGGCACCCAACGCACGGCGCAGCCTTGGCCATTCTGAACAGAGTTGGTTGGTGAGGCCACCGAAATCCCGGATTTCAGCTCAGATTAAACTGGCCACTATCAGATACAGCAATGAGTTACACAGAAGGGAATTTGCTCGGCCGAGCATGAAGTTGCTTGATTGTCGACGATACCTCGCGGCGCACGGTGTCAGGAAGTCTGAGTCTGTCGGCGTCGTCCTGGTCACGGTGCCCCCGGCAAAGCAGCAACAGGCACGTTCACAGCAGGTTCCCCGTACCGTGCAAAACCGAACCCGGACGCCGATCGTCAATCAAATTCTCCTCCAGCCAGGAGACAATCCCGGAGTGCTCCAGAGTCTCGCGCATCAGCAGCGCACCCGCGTCCGCGCTCACGCTCTCATCGCTCGCGTCAAGTTCGATGGAACCGTTCCAAGCGAACGGAGCCCGGTCAATACTTGATTCACCCATCACACATCTCATCCACGTTGACTAAATCGACTATATGCCCATATATGGAAGTCGGCTACAATGGCAACATCCGGCCATGTCCGCCTGTTGGCGAATAATCCGGGTTCAACCGGGAGGCGCAAACATGACCAATTCACCGCGCGTGCGGTCTTCGAATTCGACCAATTCCGCCCGCCGTCTGTCCGGGCCCTTCGGCCTCGTTGCTGCCGTGACCGTGGCTGCGGTGCTTGCGGCGTCCCTGGTGCCGGGCGACGCGGCATCGGACGAACCCGCGCGCCGCGTCGTCTCCGTGATCGACCGCGAGGACATTGAACTGTCGGGTGCCGCGAACCTTTCGGAGTTGCTGTCGAGCCGGTTTCGCTTCAACATTTTCGGCCTGCATGGGGCGCGATTCGGGACCGGCACCGCGGTTTTTCTCCTCAACGGGCGCAACATATCGGGTTTGGATTTCAGTGCATTCGACCTCTCCGTAGTCGAGCGCGTCGAGGTCCTGGACGAGGGGCCTGTCCGGCGCAGCGCGTACGGCATCGGCAGCGTGATCAACATCGTGCTCCGAAACGATTTCGAGGGTCTCGAGTTGTCCGCCGGGGCCGGCCTGCCCAGCCAGGAGGGCATGAACTCACGGAACGGGAGCGCTCTCTGGGGCGGCGCGCTGGGACGCGGCCATCTGACGGTCGGCGTCGCGCATCTCGGGCGTGACGAACTTCGTGCCAGGGATCGGCACTTCAGCCGCACCACGTACACGCCGGGCGGATCCTTCACCGATGCGCAGGGCGTCTCCGATCACGGCAATACGGTCATTCTTCCCGAAGCGGGTCGGCGTGGCCTCGGCGACTGCGACGAGAGCGTCTATACGGGCATTCTCCAGCATCCCGGCGGCGAAGTCTGCGGATTCCCCGTCGGCGACATCTATTGGCTCAGGGGCCGGATGTCGCGCGAGAGCCTGCAACTCGCTGCGGACCAACCGCTGGACGACGACGCGGATGTCTATGTGGAGGCCCGCGTCTCGCAAGGAGAGACGTTCAGTGTCAGCACCCCCAATCTCGACAGATTCAGTATTCAGCCGACGGGTGACGCCAGGCAGAGGCTGCTGGACGCCGTCATCAATCTGCCGCAGGACTACGTTTTCCCGGACGTTCCAGCCGATGAAACCGACGGCGTCGTCACGCTGCTCCATCGCTTCGTCGGGCACGGCAACCGGGAATGGACCACCGACCTGGAGGAATACGAGCTCACTCTCGGCGTACAGGGCGAGCCGGACGATGCTCTCGGCTACGACATGCATGTCGAGTACTACAGGCACCAGACGGTCGAAACCGGCATCAACCTGGTGAGCTTGAGCCTGGTTCGTGATGCCATCGATAGCGGCGCCTACGACCTCGCGAACCCGCTCTCTCAGACGCCCGACAACCTGCAGGCGATCCGCGACACGTCGCTTCGCTCAAGCCACGATGTGGAGAGCGAGTACTTGAGGGCCAACGCCTCGCTGGAAGGAGAGACGTTCACGATGGGGGGCGGTGCAGTCCACTGGACCGTTGGCGTCGAGGTGGAGGATCAGGATTATCGGAGCGTCTACGACTTCCGGGATTCCCGGAACCGCTCTTACCTCAACGAGGACGTGATCGGGTACGGTGGAGCATCGCTTGTCGCCGACCGCTTGCGCTGGTCCGCGATGGCGGAATCGACCGTGCGTCTCCTCGACGGCTGGGACATGACCCTGGGCGCGCGCCGGGACGACTACGACGATGTCGGCGAGGCGATCTCGCTCCACGCTACCAGCCGCTACCGGCTGAACGACAATCTGGCGTTCCGCACTTCTTGGAGCAGGGCCGCCCGCCCGCCCGGTCTGGCTACTCTGAACATGCCCGAGTCTCAATACTTCGTGCGGGTTTGCGACCCGCTCGTGGAGGACGAGCACGGCGATCCGCTCTGTAGCGTCGTACACCTGATAACCGCCGGAAACCCGAACCTGGGGCCCGACCAGCTGGAACGCATCAGCGTCGGCGCCACGACGACCTTCGACGCCTTCTCCTTCGCGGTGGACTGGTTCTCGGTCGACAACACCGACCTGCCCGCCCTTGCGAACTGGCAGGTCATCGTCGACCGGGCCGCCGCAGGCAACCCGCTGCCCGGCACGTCGGTGGAGCGTAACGTTACTGGCGACAACAGTATCGAACGGATCATCGACCCAATCGGGCCGTTCAAGGAGACCGAGACCCAGGGCGTCGCGCTGCACGCGGGCGGCACCTGGGAGACCGATTGGGCGAATATCGCTCTCGACGTCCACGCCTCGCGCACGATGCACTTCAAGAGCCGCGTGCTGGGCGAGGAGGAACCTGGAGGCTATCCGCGCGACCGTGCCCACGCCGTGCTGCAGATGAGCTGGGGCGACATCACCGCGCGCTGGAACGTCCACGCGATCTCCGGCTACCAGAACAGCAGGGAGACCGCCCGCTTCAAGAAGTGGTACGGGCATGATCTCGCGCTCCAGTGGCGCGACGTGCTGGACATCGGGCTGGACGTCACCGGTGGCGTCCTCAATGTCGCCAACCGCGATGCGACCCTCGATCCCAGCGGCGACGTCGGCCCGGTCAGGACGCTCGATTCCGACCGCGGACGCACCTTCTTTCTGCGCACCACCTTGGCGTGGTGAGGTGGCGCCTGGCCGCCCGAGCCGCAATTGTTGCGCCTCGCCCACGGCGAAGGGCGCATCCGGCTGAGGCTGGGCCTCACCCCCGCCGGGGTCCGGGCCGGCAATGGCATTCGCTTAGGGAATATTTGACGTTCGCTTAAGGAATTGCAGTTCTGCCGGGTTCCTTTTGTGTGGGAGGGTTGCTCTGGCGCTCAGGCTGCGGCTGCGGTGTCTCGTCCCTTGTGCCATTTGCCGACGGGTTTTCGGGAGCGACGAGGATAGGATCGGTTTGGACGTTGGCTCTGCATTGCGGTTGCGACACAGTCGAGGACCTGCTGCACCCCGGAGTATTCATGAAGTGTCGAGTAATCGCGAATTGGGTCGCAGAAGTTTGAATGTCTCGCGGGTGAAAATTTTCTATGGCGCAAATGCGACAATCCGAGCGTTTCCATTATCTGGTTCTCATATAACACGTTTTTCAATGTGCGCTTTCGGCTTTCCCAACCGGATCTCGACTGGAATCGGCAAAATTCAAGCATCTCCGACGCTACGTGGTGCAAATGAAAGCTCGCAGACCGCGACCTACAGTCCTAACCCATTGCTACCACTGGATCTGCATTACTCCATACGGAATGTGCACCCTGTCTCGCTCGCTATGGGTGGTCCTGGCGGAGATTTTGCTTGTCGCTCGGGTGTTCTCCCGTTTCGCGTGGCCGCAAGGGACAGAAGGGTGTCAGAAACGGCCTGATTCGGCACACTTTGCATGCTTGTATGGCGCTACCCGGATGTTTGCGCAGCCGGATGCCATGGCTCGGGGCAGCCGGATTGAAGGTGGGTAGGAGAAGGACGCGAAGCAGGGGTGTGGGCTACGCGTTTTGAATGGTGGACTTCTTCAGCTGCGCCAGCAGGATGGACCAGTAGTTTCAGACTTCAGGACTTCCGACAATAATCTTGACGTGCGGGCACGGCTGCAACGGTGTGTGCAATAGAAGAGTTCGCGTTCCAGCAGGTCATTCGGAACCGCAGGGCAAGACGTCGCCGCGTTTTGCCAGTCATTGAATTCCAGCAGCTCTGAAAGGGAGAGCGGTTCGCAGAAAGCGCTCTTCTCTCCCACAAATACTGGGAAATTCAACCCCTTGCGTTGCGCTCTGTCAACTTGTCTCAACGCCAAGTGTCCGGATGTCTGATTTTGCGACGGATTTTGCGATGTCGAACTTCATGCGCCTCGCGTGCCGGGCCACACGGCAGCCGGCGCGCAAGACCTTTTCGCGGAAGGTTTCGAGGCTCCAGCCCTTTCCGGACGCATCCTCCATCGCGCAGCGACCCTCGTGCATGGTTTGATAGCCGAGCAGGGCGAGCAGGAGAAAGGCTTCGTTCTGTGGCCGCCACTCCTGTCTGACAGGGGTCTCCGACCGTTCGATCGTCTTGTCGGCATAGTGGCGCTTCGGCCGTGGAGAGGAGGGCAGCTGCGACCGCAGCGTGCTCTTCAACTCGCCAAAGGTGTTCTCCGCCTTGCCCCGCGCGCGGTACCGGGCCAGAAGTTCTTCCGCGCCGACATGTTCCGGTGCCAGGCTCGTGATCAACCAGAAGTGGCGCGGGAACAGCTCCCGCTCCGAAAAGATCACGACCCGGGTCACGCGCCGCTTGCAATCCCAACCCCTCGCCTGGTACTCGTGCTCATGAAAGACGGTCCGCACTTCGCCGGGCGCCAGGTCCGCCGGCTTGTCCAGGTGCGGCTCCGCCATCCGGTTCAGGACGGCATTGTTCCGAACTCGGGCCAGATACTGGATATTCAGGGCGTCGAACTCCGCCAGCGTCGGCCCGTCGCGAAAGCCCGCATCCATCCGAACCAGCACCGGGCGCTCGCCCCCCTCTTCAAGCGCTCCGGCCACGATCGGTAGCAGGAAGTCGAAGGTCTCCCCGGCCCTGTCCTCCTCCGGCCGGCGCAGCCGCGCGCCAAGGATGTCCCCGCTCTCGCCGGAAACCGCAACCAGAGCCGAGTAGCAGCGGTGCCCGACATAGCCGCAGTACCGGCTGCCCGGCTGGTGGCCATCCGCCAGAAACGGCACATCGTCCACATCGATCACCAGAAAATCCTCCGACCCGCCGCTCCCCTCCCGGATCCGGCGCAGACCATTCGACAGGATCCCCTGCTTCAGCACATCAAGGTTCTCTTCGCGGCTCAATTGATCCGCGAAGCGCGAAAGCGTCGGCTGCGACGGCAGGCCATCGCTTCCGTCAGACGGAACCGGGCCGCCCGATGACTTCGCCGCCACCGTAATCGCCGGGTCGTGGCGCAGTCTGTCGGCGTCGTCCTGGTCACGGTGCCCCTGGCAAAGCAGCAACAGGCACGTTCACAGCAGGTTCCCCGTACCGTGCAAAACCGAACCCGGACGCCGATCGTCAATCAAATTCTCCTCCAGCCAGGAGACAATCCCGGAGTGCTCCAGAGTCTCGCGCATCAGCAGCGCACCCGCGTCCGCGCTCACGCTCTCATCGCTCGCGTCAAGCTCGATGGAACCGTTTCAAGCGACCGGAGCCCGGTCAATACTTGATTTACCCATCACACATCTCATCCACACTGGATAAATCGACTATATATTTATATAGGGCAACCGGTTACAATGTCAACATCCGGACATGCCCGCCCTTTGGCGAATAATCCGGGTTGATTCTGGGGAGGGGGAACCGGGGGCATTCGGAAATGCGATCGTGTCCGGCATGTTGGTGAAGCTGCACCGGTGCGGGAAGATCCAGAAAAGGCAAGAAGGTAAAAAAGGCAAGAAGGTAACAAGAGGCCTTGGTATGAATTGACCGACGAGGAATTCTTACGCCGCGACGATTCGGGGAAGCCGTAGGAGTTGTTGCGGTGATGTTGTTTCTCGCAAGCTGCAGGAAGGGAACTCCCGGATTTCCATCAATCAATAGGAACAAAATTCTCTCAACTATCTGAGAATACCGTGCGCGTTCTTACCATCAAAACACGCTTTCGGGTCCTGGGACTGGCGTAGCTCGCAGGACGGACCCATTTTCCGTATCGCACAACGCGCTATGCGAGCTACGGACCTTCTCCGCAGGCCGTCAGGCGCCGGATCTGGCCGAATTCGGTCCCTGATCCAAGACCTTGGCCAGAAACTCCCGCACCTTGAGGCCCACGGCTGTGTGGACCACGGTGGTTCGTTGGTTGGTGTGCCCCGGTGCGGTCGCGACCGTCGGTAGCGGCACGCCGGCAGCGATGGCCGTTCGTCGAACGTCTCGACTGCTGCTGTTTCAGCCGAGCGCCGCCTCCACCTCGGCGTCGCTCATCCCCACCTTCTCCGCTGCAGTGAGGATGTCCGCCCACGCACCTTCGGAGAGCGGCAGGCCGGTTCTGGACCGGTCAGCCATCGTTGACCGCTCCTTCTCGCCCGGGACGAGCACCTCGCCTCCGGGGCGCGCGGGACGCGCGGCCTTCCAGTACTCGACGTAGGCGCTGACCTCGCGGGCGAACCAGTCGTCGTCGTGGAATGCGTCGACCAGCATGTAGATCGAGAACATGCCGTTGCAAGAGCGGCGTTTCTCGGTGTCGCCCAGCGCCGCGGCGGTACCAGAGCCGGTCAGCGCGCCGGCGAACATCTCCATGAAGAAGTTGAGCCCGGAGCCCTTGTGGAGGCCGAACATGGCGAGGGCGCCCGGACCTGCATTCGGGTCGGGGGTGCGGCCCGGCAGGGTCTCGCCGTAGAGCGGCTGCGGGTCCGATGTGTAGTTTCCGTCAGGACCGACGAGCGCATCGTCGGGCAACGGCTGGCCGCCAAGCAGCGCCACCATCGCCTTGCCTTCTGCCACCACCGAGGTGGCGAAGTCGTGGACGATGGGCGGTTTGCCCGGACGCGGCACCCCGGCGCAGAACGGTGAGGTGCCGCCGCGACGCTCGATCGCCCCGTACGGCGCGACGAGCAGGCTCCCGCGCACGTTAACCATGTGGATGGATGCGCAGTTCGACTCCGCGGCGCGCTCCGCCCAATCGCCGATGCGGCCGAGGTGGCCGGAGTTCTTGAGCGCGGTGACCGCCACCCCGTGACGACGTGCCTTCTCCACTCCGAGGTCAACCGTCTGCTCCCCGACCGTCTGCCCCAGGCCGTAGCGGCCGTCGACGACAGCGAGCACCTCGGTCTCGCGCTCGACCTCGATGCGCCTGCCGGGGAAGAACTTGCCGTCCTCCATCCACTCCACGTAGCGGCGGGCGCGAAGCACGCCGTGCGAGTCATGTCCGCGAAGATTGGCGCCGGTGAGCCGCCATGCGACGCGGCGGGCCTCCACCGTGTCGCAGCCGGCGTGCTCGAAAATCTCGGCCACCAGGCGCTCCATCGCCGGGGCGTCGACGTAGACCTGCCCGTCCACCCGGCGGACCGCGGCGACCGCGCCGGCGGTCATGTTCGTGCCCCGGCAATCGCGCTGGCACACGCCGCGCTGTAGAGCCGGATGTCGCTGCCGAGTGTCACCAGGTCGAAGCCGATGCCGAGCATCCGGTTCGCGTACGACGGTGCGAGGCAGTGGATGCCGCAACGAACGCCCGCGGTCCGGCACGCATCGAGGATGTGCCTGGCCGCATCGATGACCGCCGGCTCCTCCGGGTCGAGCTTCGGTGTGTGGCCCATCGAGAGGGACAGGTCGCTCGGGCCGATGTCGACACCGGCCAGCCCCGGGGTCGTGTTGATTGCCTCGACGCTATCGAGCGCTTCGGCGGTTTCAACCATCGCGAGGGTGACCTCCGCGCCGTTCGCCCTGGAGACGTAGTCCGTGCCATGGACCCGCATCGCGAGGGTCGGGCCGAAGCTCTGCCTCCCGGCGGGCGTATGGTTCGCGTAGTGTACCAGGCGTTCCGCATCCGCGCGCGTATTGACCATTGGGCAGATGATGCCGAGCGCCTCCGCGTCGAGCAGCTTCATGATGATGCCAGGCTTGAGCCACGGCACCCGCGCCGTCGGGGTCAAGTCACCCACCGCGAGAGCCTGGAGCACGGCGAGCGCCGCCTGGTAGTCGTTCCGCCCGTACTGCGGGTCGATGGTCTCGGAGTCGAAGCCGGCCTTGCCGGTGACCTCCGCAATGACGGCGTTCCGGGCGGAGAGCCATCCGTTGACGGCACCGCGGCCGGAGTTCCAGATGTCGCGCAGCATGGTCTTCAAGGCGATGCTCCTTGGCGAGTCGGTTTCGATCGGGTGATCGGCGGCGCGACGTACTGGGGGCGGGGGAGAGGCGTCAAGCGGGGAGCGGTTCCTCGGCTCCGGAGCGGGAGAACCGGATCATGGGTCCGGGTTGGTGGCAGAGTTGGTATTGTGAGCCTCTTGCATAATTCGCATGTCTGGCGCTCTATTCGGTATCGAACCTGGGGTGGATTCCGGGATAATTCCACAATCGCAAGGCGGTGAGCACGATAACCGTTCTCATTGTATCGATGACGGATGGTCATATTTCCGGTTTCCGACCCGGTCTACGTGAACGGATTCGTAATACCGCATACATCCTCTCGCCGCGCTGCGACAGGTTGCGCCGGCGTTGCAGCCGGCGGTTCGACCCTGTCGGTTCCGCGTCCACGAACTGCAGCACGTCCGGACGGAACCTGCCCGGCTCTCTTGCGAAAGGAGGGCTGCCGGGCGCAGTCCGGCGCACGGAGTCTGGGAAGCATCACCAGCCCGAATCCGCGGCCCTGTTCCGAAACGGGAACGTGGTTGCCCCCGGTGTCTTCAGGATCCCGCCCCGGCCCTCCAACGTCCCGTCCATCGAATGGCAATCCCGCGGAAAGGGGATTCGGGAACGGGGTGCTTGCGGGGAGGGCGGGTGCATTTGACAGTACGACTCCACACCGCGCAGCAATGTCCTTGCGTCGACCTGGAGGTGGACGGTTGCCACTGAAGGCGGCGGTCCCCTCGCGTTGGCGGGCTTCCGCGGGGCGCATTCGAAGGAGTTCCCCGTGGCCGTACAGACCTTCCTGCATGCCGCGAAACTTTCCGCGTCGGGGCACTGCCAGTTGGACAGGATCCTTGCCAGCCTCACGCTGCTCTGCAACGCGGCCCTCGAAGAGCGCATCCTGGCCTATCACATGTCGGGGACGAGCATCTCGCTCTACGACCAGTACAAGTCGCCGACCACGATCCGGGGAGAGGTCTCGGAGCGGCGGGATATCCCGGTCACGGTCCGCAGTATGTCGGCGCGCTCGCGGCGATTGAGGGAGAGGAAAGGCTCATCCATGGATCATCTCCCGGGCGGTGGCGCCGAGCGCCCTCGCCATCCACGCCGGCATGTAGGCCGATCGCAGTTGCTCGAACGCCGACGGGCCCAGGGAGGCCGGGATCGTGGCGACCGTCTCGGGGGTCACGTTGTTCTTGCCGAGATACCAGAGGGCGGAGAGCGCGACGCCTGTCCCCTCGCCGGCGAATTGCAGCCGGCGGCGGCTCGAGGTGTGAACCATCCTGACAGTGATGCTGCCGATCCGGATCGTGCGGCTGGAGGCACTGGTATGGAACACGGGCGCGGTCGGCACCTGGGTGCTGAGCCGGAACCGCCGCACGGCTTCCGCGCCGTGGATCTGGACCGTCTCACCATTGCTGCGGGCGAGGGCCTCGACTACCTCCAGGACGTCGGGAAGGACGGTGCCGACGAACCGGCTGGTCCTCGGGCGGACGAAGACGCCTTGGGCGACACGCTGGATCTCGCCCTTGCCGACGAGGCGCGAAAGCGTCCGGTCGACGGCGCCGCGCGTGCCGTGCTTCAGGAAGCGCGCGCTCGTGAAGGGCTTGCCCCTCGACAGCTTCCGGACGCCGGCTCGTACGGCTTGCGCGGTGGACATGGCATGACCCTTTTCTTGTCCGAAAACACAGTGATATTTTGGATAGAGTTCAAGAGGCTGATGTTGGGCGCCGGGTACGGATTCAGTGTCTCGTGGTGTCATCCGGCTAGCGCGTCTCGGCGCGCATGGAGCGTGCCGCGAGCGCGGTCCATTCCTCCCCGGAGAGACCGAGGCGGGCGTTCAGCTTGGCGCGCAGCCGCTCGGCATCGCCGATGTCAAGCGCGATCAGGGCGGTTGGAATCTAGCCCGCCGGGTTCTCGAACACGATGCGGATCTGCTGGACCTCGTCCTCGAGGTCGTAAGCGCGCACGAAGCAGTAGACCGGTTCGTCCGGCAGGGTGTGGGCGGCCAGCAATCGGGTCTCCTTCGGGACGTGGCGGACTTCGCGGGCGGCGAACTGGCGGCACGTGCCCACGGCGTGGCGACGCCGGGGACGGTGGTGAACGGACCTGCCCTGGCGGCGGTCGAGGGGTCGGTCACACGCATGTCGGGCACGAGGGCCAGGCGGCGGGCGACCAGCGTTCGAGGACGCGGTCGAGCACTTGCGCCGCGGGGGCGAAGGCGCGGACGCGCCAGGAGAGGATTTCGACCGTGCAGCCGGTGCGGTTGAGGACGGACAAACCGGTGTCGGCCGGTCCCTCGATCTGGACGCGGTAGGCGCCCACGATGCGCCGCCGCGCGAGCCGCCAGCATTTGGCGAGGGTGAGCGCAGTGTCGTGTCCCAGGAACGCCTCATAGGCTTCCTCGCCAGTCATGGCCGGCCCCCGTCGAGGCCGAAGCTTGCGCGCGCGGCGCTCACCTGCTCGGCGTCGAGCACGTGGCCGATGAGGGCTTTGCCATCGTCGGCGGTGAACTGGTGCACGCGCATGTTCTCGAGCGGCCACCGGTCCGAGACAGGAAGCAGCAGGCCGGCAGCGAGCCAGAAGCGCGATTCCCGGTGGGAGGGCAGTTCGAACGTACTGCGTATCGTGCCTCCCCGTTCGTTGCCGCGCATTCCGGATCCAGAAGGGGGGTGCGCGAGATACCGAAATGTCTGTTCGGCGCCAGTGCACTGGCCTGGCCGATTGCGCGTGTACTGGTCGACGGATCGGAATCGAAGGACGCCGCGCACGTGCATGGCGCTTGCGTCCGCGCGGTACCACCCAGTACGCCAGGAAGGCTCGCTCGCAACGCATGCTCAGTCCATGCTGCGGATGACGTCGTGGATAACCTCGTAATTCACTTCCCAGCTCAGTCCATCCACGGCCAGGCATTGGTAGGGTACATGGGGCCATTTGTGCCAGGTCTCCACGGAGACCGCGGGGCCTTTGAACACACATTCCTCGAGAATGTGCCGGTCGGTTTCGGCCGTCAGGCCGCAGGTCAGGGGCTCCCGCAACTCGGGCTTGAGGAGTGCGAGGGCGCAAAGAAGCGCTGCCGCGCCCCAGTTGGAAACGCCGCAGACCAGAAGGTAGTCGCACGTCACCCTGCAGGCGATGGTATCGCCGAAGCGCACATGCTTGGCAACTACGGAGTGCGGCAAGTTGCCCATTCCGAGTTCGTTTCCGCCGTCGCCAAGGCCTATGGATTTCCAGGGATGTTCGTTGAAGAGTCGCTCCAGCGGCGCGTTGTACGGTGTCATCTCCACGTTGTGGGCATTCCGGGCAACTCCGTCCGCCGAAGGGCCGCCGCGCTCAATCGAGACCACATGCGTCAATGGCGGGTCCATCTGATTCCAGCGCGACTCTATCTCGTCCATCGGCGTGCCGTTGTCTCCACCATTTCCGATCGCGGAAGCCACGTCGATCGGGAAATCCAGCGGAAGTTCTGCTGCCTTTAGGGCCGCACGTATGGCAGCGACGTTTGGCCGGTCCGTGAGGACCCGACAGGGGATGCCGGCGCGCCATAGCCCGGATGCCAGATGCGCGGTTCCTGGAGGGCCATCCGTCTCGCAGCAGGGCGGCTCGCCATGCACCAGGTAGAACCCGCTGATGATGCCGACATGGGGTCGCGGATGATCAGCGATCGACCGGGCCGCCTTCAGCAAATTGCCCTTTGCCGCCTGGTAGAAATCGTACATCATTTCTGCGCCGCGGCGCCCTTCGGGATCGCGGCTGATGATCTTTTCCATTTGATTGATCTTGGTTTCGGTGTCGAATCTCGGCATTTCAGAATTCCAGGGCTGCTTGTGTCATGCGCCTAGTTGCCGAAAAAGTTGGGCAACCACAGCACAATGTTCGGAAACATGATGATCAGCAGGATCATGACCAGCAGTGTCAGGACGAATGGCGATGCGCCGATCATCACGTCGTTCAGCGATCCACGCCCTCGGACGCCCTGCACCACGAAGAGGTTGATTCCCACCGGCGGGGTGATCATTGCGGTCTCGATCAGGAGCACGACGAGAATGCCGAACCAGACCGGATTGAATCCCGCTGAAACCATGATTGGCGTGATGATCGGAACGGTGACAATCATCATCGGCATCGGCTCCATGAAGCAGCCGAGAATGATGTAGAAGACCACAACGAGAACGAGGGTCTGCATTGGCGTCAGACCCTGGCCGGTGAGGAAATTGTGGATGGCGGCCGTGAACCCGGTTGCCGACAGCACGAAGTTCAGAAACCATGCGCCGGTGACGATCAGCATGATCATGCCCGTGGTGCGCATGCAGCCTTCGATCGCCTCGCGAAGCATTCGCCAGTTCAGCCGTCGATTGGCGGCGGCCAGTAGCAAGGCCCCGACCACGCCAAGCGAGGCGGATTCGGTCGGCGTCGCCAGACCCGCATAGATCGAGCCAACAACGAGGAGGAAGATCAGGAGCGGTGGAATTAGCGCCGGCAGGCTTGCGATGCGCTGGCGCCAGCTCGTGTCTATCCGGTCTCCTCCCCAGCGCGGCACCAGCAGGCAGCCGATGAGTATCGTTAGGCTAAACAGGGCTCCAAGTATCACACCCGGCAGGAATCCGGCCAGATAGAGCTTCGGAACGGATGTCTCCGTCAGCCAGCCGTAGATGATCAGATTGATCGAGGGTGGGATCAGGATGCCGAGCGTGCCGCCTGCGGCGAGGGAGCCCAGAAACAGGCGCTGGTTGTATCCGTGTCGCTCAACCAGCGGCATTGCCACCGTGCCAATCGTTGCAGCCGTGGCAACACTGGACCCTGCCGTCGCCGCGAAGGCCATGCAGGACCCGATGTTGGAGTGCATTAGCCCGCCGGGCAGCCATGACATCCATTGCACCATGGAGCCGTAGAGCCGGTCCGCGATTCCCGATCGCAGCAGGATCTCGCCAAGCAGTACGAACAAGGGGACACTGGCGAGGAGGAAATCGCTGGAGGCGGACCAGACAATTTCTCCAAACGCCAAAGTGAGCGGCATCGGCGAGAACAGGTTGTCGACGGCGATACCCAGAAAGGCGAGCGTGACACCTACTGGAACGCTCAGTGCCAGCAGGATCAGCAGCAGGACCATGGTGAAGGCGATCATCTCAATCGCCGCCGTCCAACCTGTGTGCTTTCGTTCGGGAGAGTTCTTCCTCCAGTTCCTCCCGGAACCCTCCTACGCCGCCCAGCCGCTCCACCTGGTCCAGGTCTCCCCGGACGTAGGACTGCACCAGCCGGAACAACAGGTAGAGGGAAACAAGCCAGAAGCCGACCAGTCCGATCAGCCAGAGCGACTGCGGGATCCAGAGCGGCGTCGAAATGGGCGTGTTCGAAGTAGCGCCCAGCTTGATCGAATTCAGCAGCACTGCTGCGGCGTGCCGTGTCAGCACAGTCATGAATACGACTAGGCAGGCCATCGACAGCAGATCCAGTCCGGTCCGGACACGTCGAGGCAGATGCCGGTGGAACACATCAATGCGGATATGGCCCCGATTGAGAAGAGTGTAGCCGAATGCCCAGCTGGCGGCGATTGCCAGCGCGTAGCCGGAATACTCGTTTGCGCCGCCCACCGACACGACAAACAGTTTGCGCAGCACGACCTCGAAAGTCACCATGATGGCGCAAATGAGGAGCATCGAGCCGCCGACCCACGCGGAGGCCCTGCAAACTCGCCTGATCAAGCGATCAAGGGCGCTGATGCGCACGGAGTTCGGACGCCATGGGGATGGATAGCGGCGGGAGCCTGTCCAGGCGCCCGCCGCGGATCGAAGGACTTACTGGGTGGGCGCCATGATGCCCAGCACCTTGCCGATGGTGTCATTCCACTCCATCGCGCATTCGGCGCCGCAGCGCTCCGCCCAGCGGGGCACCACCGTGCTCTCCATGAGCTGTCCATGCATTGCGCGGTCTGCGTCAGATACCTCGATCAAGGTCATCTTCGGATCGGCTTCGATGCCGGAATCGCAAACATCCATGCCCGTGTTGCAGTCGATTCCGTCCTGGACATCGCCTGCTGCTTGGGCCCACATCTTGTCCTCAAGCGTGGCAAGCTCTGCCGTCAGGTAGTCCTGGACCGCTGGGTCAAGCCGGTCCCAGCTGTCGATATTGGCTCCGAAGAAGGTCATCGCCCAGCCCATTGGCAAGACATAGAGATAGCTTGTGACTTCCCACCAGCGGGCGGTGTTGCCGCTGGCTGTGCCGGTAATCGCGCAGTCCGCGACGCCCTGCTGCATCGCCGGCACGACTTCGGCAAACGGAATGTTGACAGTTACACCGCCGACCGCCTCGACAAAATCGGCCATCGTCTTGTTGAAGACGCGCACCTTCTTGCCCTCGAGGCCGGAGAGGCCGCCGATGTCCTCGCGGCAGTAGAACGCTTGCACGGTTACGGGGGCAAGAGTCAGCAGCCTCACATTGTGCGCTGATTCAAGCCGCTTGGAGAGCACCGGCTTGTAGGCTTCGGAAATGGCGCGCTGGGTTTCAATGTCCAGTGTGAGCCCAGATAGATCCAGCCCCTCGAAGCGGGAGTCCTCGCCCGCCATGTAGCTGATGGTGCCGTGGGAAATGTCGAAGACCCCGAGCTTGAGCAAGCGCAGGATCTCTGGTCCCTTGAGGCCGAGTTCATCGATGGAAGCGAAGTCGGCGGTAATGGCGCCGCCGCTCATCTCCATCAGGTCCTTGGACCAGAACGGGCCATAGACATGGCGGAATAGCTGGCTGGTTCGATTGCCGCCGGAGACCTTCAAATTCGTCTTGGGCAGTTCAGCGGCTTCCGCTACGGGCTGCGCCACGGAGAACGCAATCCACGCAACGAGAATCGCAGCAGCCAATACTCTTGAGATCATGTTCAATTCCCCCCCCCCCACATTAGATTTAATTATTCCCAAAAAATATTACGAATTCGTTGGGTCTCGTCAAGTTCGTTGGGTCTCGTCAAGCTCCCGATCGCCCGCTGCTGCCACTTCACGCGCAGTTGCCCATCTCGCGGCTCTCGTCCCATCCGGCTCCCCTGCCAGCAGGGATTTCCCAAACTCTCATGTCCATTTTCGCCCGAGCAAACCGAAGAAGGGCGACCGCGCCAGACGCCACCAGAACTCCGCCAGAACGGTGTCCCAATGCTCCGTACTCTCGTTCCAGTGATTCCTGAATTGCGTTTCAATACCGTCGGAGTCTGCATTCCTGTCTGGCGTTTCGGACCGGTCTCGGGGGCGACATTCTTTCCTGTATCATTCCATGCTGGCGTCGGCTAGTCCTCCGTTTCCCTATGTCGGCTCGATCTGGTGCCATCCAATTTGATGCCATCCAGTCGGAAGTTCCAAGCATAACGGAACGGCGATGTCCCGCAGGCGGAGACTGGCCAGAGATGCTCCAGGACAAGGTGCCCGCTTCTAACGCTGATACTCTCCATCTCCTGGAAGAGGCGCAAGACGACATCTCGTCCGTTCCGTTGCAAGCGAAAGGATTCCATCGTGGGCCTGATCGTAAAGAATGTGAAGCCCACCTGTCTTGGTGGCGTCGACGACCGTTCCGAGGTCGCGATATCCGACGACGGTACCGTCACCGACTCCCCGTTGCCAAGCTTTGACGCCTTTGACGCTGGTGGGCTGTACTTGTCCTCCGGCTGGGCCGACCTGCATGTCCATGTATGGTTTGGCGGATCTGATATATCGGTACGACCGGAGCGAGCCGGACTGCAATCAGGGGTTACGGTGTTGGCCGATGCCGGATCCGCTGGAGAGGCGACACTTCACGGTCTGCGAGAACATATCATCGAACGCCGGCCGGAAACCATACGGGCATTCGTCAATATCAGTTCGATGGGCCTCGTCGCGTGCAACCGAGTTCCAGAGCTGCTCGACTCGCGGGTTATCGACGTTGAGCGGACACTTGAGGCGATTGAGGCCAACCGGGACATTGTCTGCGGGGTGAAGGTGCGAGCGAGCGGCCGTGTTGTCGGTACCTGGGGGATTGCTCCGGTGCGGATCGCCAAACACGTCGCAGATATGGCAGGTCTTCCTCTGATGGTCCATATCGGGGAACCACCTCCTCTTCTTGAGGAGATTTTCCCGCTGCTCACACGGGGCGACGTGGTTACCCATTGTTTCAACGGGAAGAGGGGCGGATCCATTGTCGATAGCGGAACTGTTTTCGAGATGGCACTTCGCCTCGCAGAAGCCGGGATCTTCATGGATGTGGGACATGGTGCCGCTTCGTACGATTTTGACGTGGCAACCAAGGCCATATCGGAAGGTCTGTTCCCGCACTCGATTTCAACAGATCTGCACATGCGCAATGTAGACGGGCCGGTGCACGATCTCGCAACAACGGTATCCAAGCTCCACGCGGCCGGTCTCGGTATCGAGGACTGCGTCAACGCAATTTCTGTCAAACCGCGAGCGTTTCTCGGGCTGGGAGGCTCTGATGGCATGATGCCCGGTCAACGCGCCGACTTCACGCTGTTCGATGTGGTTGAACGCGAACTCCAGGTCGTGGATGGCGGCGGAAAGAAGCTCGTTCTTCGTAAGGTCTTTGAACCGAAATTCACAATACTGGGAACCCGCTGCAGGCCCGTTCCGGTGATGGGGGCGAAGAATGTCGCTTTGTGACAACTGCTTCTCGCACATCCTGATGGACTCTTTGGGCGGCGACAACCTGCTTGTGTGAGTCACCGCGATCGGAATCTGCCTGAAGTTGCTACGCGGTCGGCCCAGGGGTCGCGACCATAGAGTACAGTTCCCTTCCCATACTCGGCACTTGAATCGCGTCGATGCCTTGCGGCCAGCGTATGAAGAGCGGGTGCTGCCGGGCATCCGGCATTGCAGCGTAAGCGACTATTTCCCCCCCTGCTTTCGGTGAGTTGGGGAGTGCACCATCTTCTGGGAAGGCATTTGCATTCCGGGAGGTTGTCATGCTTGGGGTCGGCGATGGTTCTGCGGTTTACCTTGCGTTGCATCCGGTTGATTTCCGCCGCGGGATCGCGGCGCTAAGCAGCTACGCGCGGGAGCATCTTGGTGTTCCACCGGATTCGGGGGTCGTGCTGGTGTTCCGCTCGCGGCGTCCGGGGCGGGTGAAGGTACTGTTCCACGACGGCAGCGGGATGGTGCTGGTTGCGAAGTGGCCGGATCGGGGTTCGTTCCGCTGGCCGCCGGTGTCGGAGGGTCTTTTGCGGCTTTCGCGAGTAGAGTTCTCGGCGCTGTTCGATGTCTGTGACTGGCGGGGCCTCAAGGCCCCTCGGCGTGCGGTTCGGGGCTGAGGATTGTTCCGCAGATGGCGAGGCATTGATCCCCCGGCGGTTTGAAGGGCTGCCATGGCATGAGGCTTTCGACATCCTTGCACCCGTCGCGGATTTGAACCAGGACATGGGTGAGCCAGGCTTCCGGGTCGACGTTGTTGAGGCGGCATGTTGTGATCAGGGTGTTGGCGCGAGCCCAGATGTCGATGGCATTCTCGGATCCGGCGAACAGGGAGTTGCGCATGGTGAGCTTGACGGGTCGGTGGGCGTTTTCGCCGCGATTGGAGTGCAGGTCGAGGCGGCCGTCTTCGAGCAGGCGGATGAAGCCCGGCCAGACGCCGTCGGCGAGGCCGTATCGGATGGCGGCGGCCTCCGCCGAGGCTTCGGGCAGGCGGCTGGCGGCGGCCTCGAGGAACGCCTTCCATTGTTCGAAGGCGGGCTTCAACTCGAGCTGCCGCACGCGGAGGCGCTCATCGGGAGGCTTGAACAGGATGGGCTTCTCGATAGCGAACAGCTTGCCGATCCGCGCAAGGGCCTCATTGCGGAAGCGGGATTCCGTCAGATAGTGGAACTTGCGTCTCCAATGCGTCATACAAAACTGAAGGAAGACGGGTCCGGCGGGCCGCGCTGGGTCGGCGAGGATGTTGTATGCGGCGTAGCGATCGACCTGGGCGAGGCCGGCGAAGTCCCGCAGCATGGCTTCCGGGATGGCCTTTCCGCGCCCCGGGCCGGACCAGAAGAGCGCCGCGGGCGGCGCCGGCCCGGCGAAGGTGCGGTCGTCGCGCAGCGCGGCCCAGAGGTAGCCGGTCCGGGCCTTTCCGAAGCCCGGTTCGAGGAACTTGACCGTTGTCTCGTCGAGGAACAGCCGGTCGGCGGAGAGGACATGCGCCTTGATGGCGTCATAGAGCGGCTGCAGGATCTCGAAGCCCCGGGCGATCCAGCTGTTGAGGGTGGCATCGCCGATGAGGATGCCGTGGCGGGCAAGCCTTTGCGACAGACGGTAGGAGGGGAAGTGGTCCTGGAACTTTGACGCCATGGTGTGCGCCAGCAAGGCTTCCGTGGGCAGTCCGCGGGGGATCAGCCAGTCCGGTGCCGGTGCCTGCTCCGGTGCGGCGTGGCGGCACCGGGCGCAGCCGAGCACGGGACGCTCGATCACGACCCGAACGTAGCTGGCCGGGACATAATGCACCCGCTCCGCGGCCTCGGTCCGGATCGTCTTGCGCTCGCCGCCGCAGGATGGGCAGGCAGCCTCCTCCGGCTCCAGGCGGCAGGTGATCGTGGGAACGTCCTTGCCGATCTTCCGGCCGCCCGTCGCTCCCCGGGGGCGGCCACGCTTGCGTGGCCGCGGTGCCGCGCGCTCCTCGGGAAGGGGATCCACGGCTTCCCCGTTCGCCGCGCCGCCGCCCGCCAGTCCTCCGGTCGGATCATCGTCCCAGATAAAGGCAGGACAATCCAGCTCCACCTCCGACACAACCGTCTCGGCCGAACCCCCCAGGCGCTCCGACGACGAACTGAACAGCATCCCCGCAAACCGACGCGCGGTGCGCACGGCCGTTTGGAATCGCTCCAGCAACTCGTCCAGAGTAGACCTGACCTTCTTCAGTTCCCGGCGCAACTGCGCATTCTCCGACTCCAGCCGCGCCTTGCCGCGGTCCGCTCGCGCAAGCGCCTCCTGCAGTGCCTCCGTCTCCCCCATCCAGTGTTCGCGGTGCTCCAGCAGCCGTGCGTTCTCCGCTGACGTCAGGTCCAGTTGCCGGTTAAGCTCCGCCACTTCCCCGGCGTGGTCTTCCGGCGGCCCCAAAACGGTCACCGCCCCTGCCGCAGCCGCGCCACGGCATCCCGCCGCAGGGGCCGCAGAAAAACCCGCTTGCGCGGAACCGAGAGCCCCGGACGGCCGTTCCGGCTGCGCCCCGTCGTCAGTCCCGCGTCATGCCAGCCCGCCGCCCGATAACACGTCCCCGCAAACCGCGACACATCGACGAATGTCTCCAGCAAATGGACCGAATGCCCGTAGCGCTCCTCGTAGTCCGCGCCCACCCGACGTGCCACCCGCGCAAGCACATGGCTCGCAAGATGCGGAACCCGAACCGCGTCCAGGATCAGAAAGCGCTGCTGGTTCGCGACAAGGCACAAATCCGCCCCGCGCGTCGCCTCACTCCATCCGATCCAGCGGTCCCGCGCCGCGCAGCGCCACGCCGCAGCCCCCGTCAGCGAGCAGCCCACGATCCGGCCCCGACGGTCCCGCGCAAGGTGCCCGATGTTCTCCCCCACCGGCGTCGATAGCCCGAGATAGTGGAACCGCTCCAAAATCGCGTGCAGAAGCTGGCGGTCCGAACCTTCCGCAACCGATATAGAAACGGGCAGGAGCGCCGACAGCGGACCCGAAAACGCCTCCGATACCGACCAGTCAACCTCCAGCCCGACACGAGCCGCCGCGCTGTGCCGACGGCTTCCCCGGCCCGGGTACTGCAACGCAGGGAGCCGGATCAGACCTTCTCCCGCAAGCTTGCGAAGCAGCGAACGCGCGGCAATATCCTTCACACGGCCACGGCCGTCCCGCCACCCCCAGCGCTCGCACAGCGCAACCGAAAGCCGCGAGCGGCCCCACTCCGGGTGCGCCGACAACAGCGCACGGATCTCCGACAACTCCGCAGAGCCGACACAACGGCCTTGTACTATCCGGTCCATGCCGGGCAGCGTAACACAACCGTTTCGTTGAGTCCAGCCCCACGACCCTGAGTCCAGCGATACGCTCGAAGCAACCCCAAAACCCAATCCAAATCACCAACGGCACACCCACACGAAACGCCCAATATCGTTCAGCAGGGGGTAAAAAAGTCGCTTACATTGCAGCGGAGTTGATGAATTTGAGCGTGTTGCCGCTCACTTGCTGTGGAAAAAGGCTTGGAGAAATCTACGCCAACATGGCGGAACGTGTGTTACGGGAGCGAAACCGTCCGGCCTCCGCGCCTAGAGGAGCCAGTTCTGATATCCAGTTATCTGGCTGTTGCGCAAATCGTTTGGGTCCGGTTCCGGCAAGCCGGCTTTGGCCGCCTCCGATACAACCTGCATGAGCTGTTCTGCGACGACTTCGGACTGCCCAGCGGCGAGATTGCAAGGATCCAGCTGGAAGTATCCGAGTTCGACTTCATGACCCCGGACAACGATGGAGGGATCCCCATTGGCCAGCGCGGCTGCGATAGCGGCTGCACTGGCGCCCGCTGCAAACCGGTCCACGGCCACCTCCAGCCTCTCGATTGGATTGGCTGTCGGATCGGGCACCCGCTTCACTGCCAATCCCGGAAAGCCTGTCAAGGCCCGCTCCCAACGCAGGAGATGTTCTGCCTCAATCTGACGCACGGCATCGTGGTCGCGGGAGTTCCAGGCCTGCAGAGCGGCAATTGCCCCGAAGATGCTCTCCTTGCCAACCTTCATCCCGCGGCCAATTCCCAAGTTCTGCATATATGCATCTCGCACCAGGGCCCGGGAGCCCGCGACGATCCCGGCGGTGGGCCCTCCGAGGAACTTGTGGGCGGAATAGAGAACAATATCCGCCCCTTCCAGGAGGAACTTTCTCAGGTCGTATTCTGAAGCTGCGTCCGCAATTACCGGAACGCCTGCGCCATGGCACAATTCCGCAAAGCGGGTCAGCGGCATTTGCCCATAGTGAACCACATGGTGAGATATCACATAGAGGCCGGCCGCCGTTCCAGCATCCAGAACGGCTTCAAGCTGGTAGTCGAAGACCTGCGTTGAGGACCCGAATGACCGGACCCGGCCGCCAGCCAGTTCGACCGCCTGCCGGATCGTTGCGCCGTAGTTGCAAAGATGCCCGGACTGGATCACGACGTCCGCGCGTTGACCGGGGTTTCCGGGCAATTGCTCGATCCGGCCGGGGTCCCCTTCAGTTATTGCGGCCGCGACCGAAAGCGTCACGCCGGCACTCGCGGAAGCGGTTACGAATCCAGCCTCGGATCCGGTCGCAGTCGCGATGACTTCGCTAGCGCGAGCCTGCAGATCGTGGATCCGGACGAAGCGTGGCAGGACTTCCGCCATCGCGGCAACTGTGGCCGGCACCGCAAGCGAAGCCCCGAGCGGGGTCATGGTGCCGGCGACATTGATAACCCGGTCAAAACCGGCACGGCCATGAAATGACCAGTCGGGGAGGGCGTCGCGCTCAGTCATGAATTTTAGCCAATGATATCAATCGGTTGGATAGAATTGACAATACGGATCTCGCTTTCGCGAGTCAAGGCCAACGCTTCCGAAACCTGGAGAAGGATTTAGGGATGGAGCATCAGGGCCAAGGCTCGATCGGACATCGTTCGAAATCGGTCGCTAGGGGGGACGCCGGTAGCCAACCATCCGTGCTGCATTCTCGCCAGTATCGAAAGGCGACCGGTGCAGTGCCATCGCGACGGAATGAACCGCACGTGGCCGGGTATACGTGATTGGTAATGCCGACAGACTTCGGCACTCACTCCGTGGGAGCCAGCCTGACCGCCGCGCCGTTCGACGTGAAGAAATGCAGGGAATTCGGCAAGGGCTCGAAGTGTATGGGATCGCCCGGGCTGAATGTGTGGCGACCCTTTATCATCGCCGCTAGCTCGTCGGAGCCTCGTCGCGCAATGATCATCGTGTCCGCTCCCGTTGGCTCCATGACGGATACGCTCAATGCGAACGCGTTCGGCGCCCCGTCTTCGGCGAGGACGATATGTTCAGGCCGGATTCCAAGCGATGCGTGCTGCCCGACGAGGTGCCGGCAGACTTCAGGAACGTTGCAGCGGAGTCCACTCTCCGTTGCAAATCCGAGCCCGCCGCCCAATGGGGTTACCCTTCCCTCCATGAAGTTCATGGCAGGTGAACCGATGAATCCCGCGACAAACCGGTTTGCGGGTCGGTCAAAGACTTCAAGTGGGCCGCCAACCTGCTCCACAAGTCCGTCTCGCATCACGACGATCTTGTCGGACATGGTTATGGCTTCAATCTGGTCGTGCGTGACATAAACGGTCGTTGTTCCCAGTCGCTGCTGAAGTTCCTTGATCTCCACACGCATCCTGACCCTGAGCTTTGCGTCCAGGTTGGACAGCGGTTCATCGAACAGGAACACGCTGGGGCTTCGGATGATTGCCCGCCCCATTGCCACCCGTTGTCTCTGCCCCCCGGACAACTGCTTCGGGTAGCGCTTCAGAAGATCGCCCAGCCCGAGAATGTGGGCCGTATCACGAACTTTCCGGTCGATTTCCGATTGGCTTACCTTCCGCATTCTCAGAGGAAATCCCATGTTTGCCGCAACGGTCTTCTGAGGATAGAGCGCGTAATTCTGGAAGACCATTGCAATGTCTCGATCCTTCGGCGGCAGGTCGTCGACTATCCGGCCGCCAATCTTCACGGATCCGCTTGTCGCGGTCTCCAGACCGGCCAGAATGCGCAGCAGCGTGGATTTGCCGCAACCGGACGGGCCAACCAGCACGGTGAATTCACCGTCTTCGATTTCTACATTGATGTCGGCAATGGCCTCAACGGATCCGAACGACTTTGCTACGCCCGCGATTTCAACTCGAGCCATTGATCATGTTCCTTCAGTCTTCATTCCCGTGTCGCCCCGGTTCCCTGGATACAGTGTCAAGTTCAGAGTCCCAGATCGAAGAGATTCTCTGCGGCGAACGAGACCGGCGCTGGGATTGGAGTAAAGCGGCTGCCCCCATATCCTTCAGTCCGGCGCCAGACACGATTGCAACCGCAACCGAATTTTGATCCAGCTTCCTCGCGTACGCTTCGGCAGTGAGCGCCGCAAGGGCATAGGCTCCGCGTGGTTCTGCGAAAATTCCTTCTCGTTCTGCGAGTTCCGCCTGGGCTGAAAGGATCTCCTTCCGTGACACGCGGTGCAGCGCGCCGTCCGAGTTCCGAATTGCCGATGCCGCCCATTTGGCGTCCAGTGGCCGGGCGCCCGTGCATCGGGGGTCGTCCACCTGATCGATGCTGGCGAAATACTCCGATGGCTGACCGGCCACGAGCCTCGGAACCATTCCAATCAGTCCGATCTTGTAGAGGTCAAGAAACCCTTCGTTCAAGCCGCCGGTCAATCCGCCGCCACCGACCGGGACGGCGACAAGATCAGGGCTACGTCCAAGATCGGCGGAAATTTCATAGGCGATGGTTTTCCCGCCCTCCACCATGAACGGATTCACAGACCGCGCGGAAGTCATGGGCACCAGTCCGTGCTGATTGCAGAATGTGGGGAATTCGCGAACTGCCGTTTCGTAGGCGTTGTCAACCGCATTGCCCGTGGGGCTGGTTTCGATTTCGAATACATGGGGGCCGTACACACCAATTTGGGACCGCTTCGACTCTTCCGCATTCGTGGAAATCCAGACATAGGCCCTGGTTCCGGAACGTGCTGCGAATGCTGCCAGTGCGTTTCCGACATTGCCTGACGAGATTGCGGCAAATGTCGTTCGGCCGAACCGTCTGGCTACCGAAATGCCGACACTCACCTGGCGGTCCTTGAATGAGCCGGTTGGATTGCAGCACTCCAACTTGAGAAAGAGATCGCGTATTCCCAATCGGCGCGCCAGGTTTCGGGCGCGGATCAGGGGGGTGCCGCCTTCCCCCATCGAGACAACGGTCGACGGGTCCGAAAGTGGCAAGAGTTCCGAGAATCGCGTGAAAATGCTTCCATGCTTGAGCCAACAGCGTGCGAATTCTCCACGGCTTCGGACCGCCTTGTGGTCGTACCGCAGCTCCAACTCGCCGCGGCACTCCGGACAAGCATAGTGTTCCGCCAACGCGAGGATCTGTCCGCAGTCCAGGCATTCCATACGGCACAGCGCCACGATTCACTTCTTCCGATTCAATTGGGGGCGCTTGACCTCGTGTCCCTGGCAGAAGACGTGCACGGGATCCCGATACGCCGCCATGTACGTCAGTGGCGAGGCCTTCAACGCGATCAGGTCGGCGGAGTATCCAACCGCGATGCGCCCGATCTCCAGTTCCAGCTTCAGAACGCGGGCTGCATTCAGCGTTACCGATCGAATGGTCTGGACATTCGACAATCCAGACCGGGCCATTAATTCCAGTTCGATCCAGGTATCCTCGAATGGCGTGTCCCGTACCCCGGCATCGGTCCCGCAAACCATGGGGATGCCCAATCTCACAAGTTTTCCGAAATTTTCCAGCATGATTTCGTGCTGTTCCAGCTCATGCCTCGAATCCGGATTTCCTCGCGTCCGTTCTTTGGCAAGGCGTCCGTGTGAGCGGGTGGCGGTAGAGAGATTTGGCATGACAGATACGCCACAGTCAGCCAGGATCTCGGCAACCGCAGGGTCGAACGTGCGTTTGAGGCGACCGTTCCCGGACCGGTGAAAGAAAGCGCAATGCTCCAGACTGTCGAACCGCGCCAATGCAGCTCGTCTGACGCTTTCCGTCGCGAGCACATGCGCGGCGCTCGCGATCCTGTACTCTCTCGCCGCATCAGCGACTTGTCGGAATATCTCCTGGGGAAACGTTACATTCTCGGGATAGGTGTCGGGCGTCATACTACCGCCACTACCGATCAATTTCAATGTTCTCGCTCCCTTTTCGACGACCCGCTTCACGAGTGCCGAAATGCCTTTGGGGCAGGTAACTTCGCCTCCGAACATGCTGAGGTGCCCCCTTGGTACCGTAATCGGCGGGCCGGAGAGCAAGAGGCGCGGCACATCAAGCATGTGATGTTCCTCGCTGTGCGACAAGGCCAGGAGGGCGAGGCTGGAGCCGCAATCCCGCAGAGTCGTCACACCGCTCATGAGCATGGAGCGAGCGTTGCGGTACGCACGCGACAGACGGACCGCGTCCGACTCCCTCCTGAAATCCACAAGCGGATCTACGCTGGCGGAGAATTCCAGGTGGACATGCGTGTTGATCAGGCCCGGCATCAGGTAGGTACTGCCTAGATCAAGAGCTCGTCCGGTCTCGTCCGGGGATGGCACCGGCTGCCGGTCGCGGATCGCTGCAATTCTGCCTCCGGCCAGTACGAGCGATTTCGCCTCGAAACGGCCAGGAGGATCGATCCAGACATTGTCGCAATGCAGGACCAGTGCACCATTTTCGTGGGGCAGGGGCATCGGCTATCCCTTTACTGCACCGCTTGTAAGCCCTGAGACGAGGTACCGCTGTACGAAGAGGAAGAAGAATACAGCAGGCAGCGCAAACACGACGGATGCGGCCATCATTTGGTCCCACGCGATGGAGTATTGTGTTTCGAAAGACGTGAGACCGACAGAAAACACCCAATTGCTCTGCGACGAAATCAGCGTCCGCGCCAGAAAGAACTCGTCCCATCCGGCGATGAAACTCATGGCGACAACCACAACGAGGCCTGGCGCAGCCAGCGGCAGCACGATCCGGTAAAACGCGCCGACACGCGTGCAGCCGTCAACCATGGCCTGCTCCTCGATTTCGGCTGGAATGCGATCGAAGAAGCCCTTCATGAGCCACGTTGCCAGGGGCAGCACGAACGCCGCATCAGCAATGGCGAGGCCGATCAGTGAATTGTAGAGCCCCGTTTGGCGAAAGATCACGTAGAGAGGGACGACGATCAGGGTAGCCGGCAGCAATTGGGAGAACAGAATGAAAATGGAGAATGCCGTCGTGGCGCGAGTTCGAAACCTCGACAGGGCGTATCCGCCGTTGATCGCGACGAGTGTGCAGAACAACGAGGTCGTGCTCGCCACGAATGCCGTGTTCTTAAACCAGGTGAAGACATCTCTTTCTGCGAATACCGCGTAAAACGCGTCCATCGTCACGCTTGACGGAAACAGGCGTGGTGGCCACTCGAACAGGCTGGAAGCCTCCAAGGAAGACACAATCATCCAGTAGTACGGAAAGAACACCATGCCGGCGAACATCAGGGTCAGCCCCAACAGGGCTGCGCCGACAACGGTCTCTCTCGCCCGCGGATTCACGGCTGCTGTCTCGTCTGAATTATGGTGAAGAAATAGATGAGGCTGAAGACGAGAAGGATCAGCAGCAGAATTGTGCCTGTCGCTGCGGCGTAGCCGATCTTCTGATACGTGAATGCCGTATTGTAGGTCAGGATGGACAGCGTTTCGGTTGATCGCGCAGGACCACCCCCTGTCATCGCAAAGATAATGGTAACTCGTCGAAACGAATTCAGGATGAGTATGAGAATCAGAATGACATTCACTGAGCGAAGTCCCGGCAGGGTCACATGGTAGAATCGGGAAACCGCCCCGGCCCCGTCAACCATCGCGGCCTCATACTCTTCCCTCGGGATCGTCTGAAGCCCGGCAAGCAGGATCAACATCGCCAGCGGAAACTGGTGCCAGGTCGTGATCAGTACGAGTGCGGGCATCGCCAGGTCCGCCTGCGCCAGCCAGGCGACGGGAGCTTCCAGAAAACCGGCTTTGACGAAGAAGTAGTTGATGACCCCGTACTGCGCGTCAAGCATCCAGACAAAAATGAGTACTGCGACTACTTCCGGTACAGCCCAGGGAAGGATGAAGATCGTCCGGATCAGTCCCCGGCACGGCAAGTTCCGGTTCAGAAGCAGGGCGAACGACAGGCCCGCGACGTACGTGCAACTCATCGACGCGATGCCGTAGTAGACCGTAACCTTCAGGGAGTTCCAGAAGAAGGGGTCGGATAGCAGGACTTCGTAGTTGGCGAGCCCGATGAACCGGCCATCCTTGTAGTTCAGAATGCGCGTATTGAAAAAGCCCAGCGCGATTCCCTGCGCGATGGGCCAGATCAAGATTATGGCCATGACAATCGACGCCGGTGTCAGAAGCCAGAGCGGGAGGAACTCCGGACGTCGGAAGAGGCGAGGGGAGATACGCTTCACCAGCGGTTCGGTCTCGGTGCCGGAATTGACAATACGTAGGGTCCCGGGCCGACCGGGTTGTGCCGGCCCGGTGAAGACACACGGTATGGCAACGGGTCAGATGGTCTTCGACCAGTTCTCCAACTGATCCTGCAGGTCGTCGAGACCTTCCTGGACGGATACTGCACCTGAGTAGATCCTCGATAGCCCGTCGACAACGATCTGGCGGAATTCCGCAGCCTGGATTTCATATCCCGGAGGAGCGTAGCCGATGCCGCCCGGATATTTGGCCGCAATTTCCGCCATGGTGCCGGCCCAGGGTACCTCTTCGAGGAAGGCCGCGCTGGGCTGGACGATCGTGCCCGGAATCTGCACCAGATCCTCAAGGTAATTCTGTTGCGCCGCTTCGTCGTAGAACACGTTCAGCATCCTGCAGGCATCTTCCTTGTGGGCGGAATCCTTCGGAATGACGTAGAATGCGCCGCCGGTGATCGCAGCGTGGGTCGGGGTCGGCATGACCTCGAACGATACCTGCGGGACAAGGTCAGGATTGAGGGTCTTGACCATGCTAACCACCCACGGGCCGTCGAAGAGCATTGCCACCTTTCCTTCCGAGAACATCTGACGGACCGTATTTGATCCAAGGCCCTTCGGACTGAGCCCTTCGTCCAGGAAGCGCTTGATCCAGGTTATGGCCGCCACCGCGCTCTCGTCATTTGCCGTGATGGCACCATCCGGCTGCGACCAGTCGGACCCCATTCCGATCAACCAGTGCATGCTGTTGATGTATACGTGGATGGCGCTCGCGGTGTCGTTGGGGAAGCCATAACCGAACTCGCCGGTCTGCTCCTTCACAGCCTTCGCCGCAGCGTAGAACTCGTCCAGGTTCGTGGGGATCTCGACGCCCGCAGCATCCAGCAGGTTCCGGTTGACCAGCAGAGACTGGGGACTCATCGTCAGAGGTGTGCCGTAGGTCGTTCCACCCACTTGCGCAAAACTGACGGAGGGTAGAATGCGGTCGCCGAAACCGGATGCTTCAATGCACTCGTCCATCGGTGCAAGGATGCCTGCGTCAATCATCGGCGCCAGCATATTGGTGAATACCGGCATGAAATCGGGAACGTCGCCGGCGGCGATTTGCGTAACCAGAGTCTGCTCATAGTGCGTGTTCGGAATCAGGGTCTTGTCGACGGCTATGCCGGGGTTGGCAGCTTCGAAGGCCGCGACACGGTCCTTGTTCCACTCTCCCACAATTCCCTCTTCCCACATCCAACTCGGGAACTTGAACGTGTACGAATCCTGGGCGCCGGCAGCGGTTGCCAGGACGGCGATGGTTGCGGCTGTGATCAAGACTTTCATCGCGGGAACCTCCATGTTACGATCAGGAAATGAATTTGGCTCGCAGCATTGTAGAACCGGTACGATATCTATGTCAAATATGCACCAATATAATACCAATGTAATACCAATCAGCGCCGACCGAAACTCAGTCCGGATTCTCGGGCTTTCGGGAAGGGTGCATTGCAGGAGTACGCCCGGAGCGCGAACGAAGAAGGACTTCGCAACGGCCGGCCTAGATCTTCCGGACGGGATCCGCCCGGGCAAGTCCACGGGTGGAAGTCATGGAATGCCGGCAACCGGCGCCGGGCGATATCTCGCGCGGCGAATCCGTGAGAACCTACGGGGCCTCCGGGCGTTGGTATCTGGCCCTTCTTCCACCGACGCTCGGCGGATGGCGGGTCAGACCGCGGCATCCCACCAACCCCGGATTCTGCAACCCGTTGGGTTCCGCCGGCGACCGGTGCGGCCGACTCAAACCCGGTATCCTTCCCGGCGCGGGGCGAACCCGCATTGCATCCGCGCCGATCTCCGGGCAAACGGCTCCCTTCCGGCACAGGCGAGTGCCCGAGCTCCCGAGTCGTTGGCGATGACATGACCGTAGCTCGAGATAAGACCGGTACCTTGGCGAGGGTCATTCGCAACGACATCGCCGAGCGGGTTTATGCGCCCGATGCCATGATCCCGTCCGAGCGGGAACTCATGCTCAGGCATGAAGTGTCCCGTACGACGGTGCGACGCGCTGTTCAGATTCTTGTGGATGAAGGATTGGTAGTCAGGCGCGCGGGCAGCGGAACCTACGTGAAGCATGGGGAAACCCAATCCCGTCCGGTTGTGTCCTCTACAGGACGGGTCCTGTGCCTTATCGTTCCCACATTCTCCAATCCGCTTTACGCGGAGGTGATTGACGGAATTGAGCGCACGGCTCGGGGCAGCGGCTATGACCTCATCACGAGCCAGTCGGAATACGTCGTGGCCAGCGAAAACGCCAAACTGATCTCGATGGCGGAGGATCCGTCGATTCGAGGCGCGATCGTAGTTCCCAGCATGGTGGAACGGCCTGCGGCTGGCGCACTCGGGTTTGTCCGATCGAAGAAACCCCTCGTCTATTTGGGAAGGTGGCCCAATGAGATAGAAGCAGACGGCGTGCGGATCGACTACGATGAATCGGCGAGAATCGCTGTCCGGCATCTGGTCAAATTGGGTCATCGCCGGATTGCCTATGTCGAGGGGGCACCGAAACTGGCGGGTTTCTCCATGCTTCCGGGATATCGGGATGCTCTGTCGGCAGCCGGCATTGCACCGGAGCGCTCGCTGACGCGCATCCAGGATGAACCGTCGGAGGAGGCGGGCCGCAGGGCGATCGCGGCGCTTGTGGAGGAAGGGGTCGCGTTCTCGGCAGCATTTGTGCGCAACGATGTAACGGCCATCGGGGTCGTGCGAGGATTGCGCGATGCGGGTCTGAGAGTGCCTGCTGATGTCTCGGTAGTCAGCGTGAACGACAGCATGATTGCCCGTTCCATGGATCCTCCCCTCACAAGCGTAAACGTCCAGCCGCAAACTCTGGGCAGCCTGACGTTCCGCGTGCTCAGTGACCGGATCTCCGGCGTCTACGATGGTCCGCCGATCTATTTGACGTTGCGGCCGACCTTGAGTGTGTACGGGTCGACCTGCGCTCCCTCGAAGGAGAGGTGGTGACGGAAGCATTGATTCAGGTGTCGCGCAGTTGACTTCCCACGGGTCCAGCGGTCCTCGCTTCTTCGCGGTTGGATCGTACACCGAATCCTACGGGGGATTCCGAGCGCGGGGGACCGGCGTATCCGTGATTGGCCTTTCCGCCAATGGTGGCCTTGAGCACGTTGGCTCCATAGAACTTCCGAATCCAAGCTATCTCGTGCATTCGAGGGGCTTCAACGTGCTCTACACGACGATCGAGACTCTTGATCGTCGTGCCGCGCTTGTGGCCCTGGAGCCACGGTTGGCAGACGGCCAGTTGCACGTTCGGGGAAGAACGCGTATCGCCGGCCGTCTTCCCTGCCACGTTGATCTCCATCCACGGGAACCGTGGATCGCCTGTGCCTGCTACGACTCCGGCCATGTGATCATTCGAAGAATTTCCGATCGAGGAGAAATCGACCGGTGCTCGGGCGATCAGATCGAGCGGTCCGGAAGGGGGACGCATCCGGTTCGGCAAACCAGGTCCCACGCCCATGGCGCGGTGTTCTCTCCCGACGGGTCGTGGTTGCTGGTTCCTGACCTGGGTACAGACGAAGTGGCGGCCTACAAGTTCAATTCCTCGGCAGGGACGCTCTCCCGTCCGACAACCTGGTCAGCGCCACGTGGTTCCGGACCAAGAACCCTCGCATTCAGCGAGTGCGGGCATCACCTCATCCTGACCAGTGAGCTATCGTCTGAAGTGTCGTGGCTGCGATTGCGGGATGGAACCATCACGGAGCGATGCAGGGTTTCATCGAGAAATCCAGGCGGGTTGCCGACATTGGGGGATAACACGGCGGCGGGCCTGAGATGGCATCCCGATGGCATCCATTTCGGGGTAACCAACCGAGGTGACGACACAATTTCGATTTTTTTCGTCGATTCCCGAGGCGCGTCGCTTCGACATCGTATGACGTTTTCGAGCGGCGGGAAGAAACCCCGGGACTTTCAATTCTCGCCCTGCGGGCGTTGGCTCGTATCCGCAAACCAGGATAGCGACTCATGCGTATTGTTCGAGATTCGTCTCCAGCCTGAGCCGTCCGTCCGACGAGTCGCCCAGGCGCAGGTTGGCTCGCCATCCTGCATATGCTTTCTCTCCCGATCAGCCGGATAGCCCGGCGTCAGGATGGTGCGCACAGGTTCCCGGATGCCTCCCTGCGCAACATGAGGCAGTCGGGCAAGGTGGGGCTGTGTTGCCAGGGAACGGGCGCAAGGGCGTGCCGCATCCGGGCAGTCTGTTCCGGGTTCTCGACCGTGCGTACCCGGTGGCTGTCGACCGCCGCGGCCATGAGTTTCGCCCAATCCCGTGTGCGGGACCGCATGGGAGCCAGCGGCAACATGGCAAACGGGGTATCGAAATGGCGGCTTGCCGATCGCTGTGGTAGCGTATGACTTTTCGAATAAATGAGGAACGTTGTGCGAATTCTGTATATCAGCCCGAGTGGAGGCAGCGCCTACGCGGATGGCATGGCTGCGATGATCGATCGGGCGCGCAGTCCCGGCACGATCGTCGACTACGTCTGCCCTCCGGACGATCGTCCCACGCATCTCGAGTACCACAGCTACGAAGCGTCCGTCATCAAGGATCTCGTCCATATCACCTGCGCCTGGAACGAACGATATGACGCGATCATCAGTGGCGGGTACTACGACATCGCCCTGCGCGAGATGCGGGAAGTGTCGGGAAACGCGGTCGTGATCGGTCCCTGCCAGGCAACGACGGCAATTGCGAGCGTGCTCGGCAACACGTTTTCCGTGCTCGTCGGCAAGCGCAAGTGGATCGACAAGATGCGCGCCAATGTGCGCTTCTACGGCCACCGGGACCGCATGGTCTCGATGCGCGCAGTGGATCTCGCGGTGCATGACTTTCAGACCCGCTCCGATGCCGCGGACCGCTTGGTCTTCATGGGCAAGCGCTGCGTGGAAGAAGACGGCGCGGAGGCGCTCATCCTGGGCTGCACCGTCGAATACGGTTTCTCCGACCGCATGCAGGAGGAATTGCAGGTGCCGGTGATCGAAGCCATCCCCGCCGCGATCAAATACGCCGAAATGACCGGCAGCGCGGCGCGCAGATTCCGCTGGTTCCCGAGCCGGGCCGGAAGCAGCAAGGCCCCGCCTGCGGAGGAA
This sequence comes from Rhodobacterales bacterium, assembly GCA_965222665.1. Classification (GTDB taxonomy): domain Bacteria; phylum Pseudomonadota; class Alphaproteobacteria; order Rhodobacterales; family CAZPXZ01; genus CAZPXZ01. The sequence goes on along the minus strand of CBDCUM010000011.1, from coordinate 861,454 downwards.
ATGCGAAAATGGAACCTGTATACCGGCGAGCCGCCTGTCGGATACATGTGCTCCATCGGTGAGCCGGTAGCGCTCTCGGCTTCCGGCTAGCCTGAAGATGGCCGGGAACTTCTCCGGGCCGAATCCGGAAGAGATCACGGAATACGCGCGACAGATCGGGTTCTCCGTTGACGCATCGGAAGCGGAATCCTATTGCCGAACGGTGCAGGCGGCTCTCCATTCCTGCCGGATGATCGAGGGGCTTGAGCCTGTCCGGCCACGCGTCCGGTACCCTCGTCCGGCGGGCCGACGTCCTCCCCGCTCCGAGAATCCCTTCAATGCCTGGCACTGGCGCACGGAGATCAAGGGCGCACCAACCGGCCCGCTCAACGGAATTCGGGCCGGAATCAAGGACATCATCTGCGTGGCGGGCGTCCCCATGCTTATCAGCCGGGAGGAGAGCGGATACATCCCCGACATCGATGCCACCGCTGTCACCCGGCTACTCGACGCCGGCGCGACCATCCTGGGCAAGACCACGGCGTCGGATGGTGCGGGCATCTGGGACTTCGAGGACAACAGCCCCTTTGTGACCGTGCGCAACCCAAGAAAGCCGACCCATGCGCCCGGCGGATCGTCGAGCGGCAGCGCTGCCGCGCTGGCTGCGGGGGACATCGAGCTTGCCCTCGGGACGGATCAGGGGGGATCGGTCCGCATTCCCGCTTCGTGGAGCGGCGTCGTCGGGCTGAGGCCGTCCTACGGGCTGGTTCCCTATACCGGGGTCATGGGAAGCGACATGACCATGGTGGCGCTCGGACCCATGGCGCGCGATGCGGAGACCATAGCGCTTGCTCTCAACGCCCTGGCGGGTCCGGACGCGTTCGATCCTCGCCAGCGCGGCATCGCGCCCGCGCCAACGGATTACACCCAGGCCATCGGAATGGGAGCCAGGGGCCTGCGCGTCGGCGTGCTGCGGGAGGGCTTCGGGCACGAGCCCTGGGAGAAACTGGAGCTCCCCGGCAGCGAAGCGGTGGTCGATCGCAAGGTCCGGTCGGCCATCTCGGCGTTGCAGCACGCGGGCGCCACGGTCGAGGAAGTGTCGGTTCCAGAGCATCTGGACGCGGTGCACGTCTTCCACGCGATGTACTGCGAGGGCAATGCCGAAATGATCCTCGCCAACTCCGTCGGATGCGGATTCCTCGGCTACTACAACACCGGCCTGCAGGAAGCGTACGGCAAGTCCTGGCGCAGCAATCCCGATCACCTCTCTCCGGCTCGGAAGTCCGTACTGATTGCCGCGAAGTACCTGCGCGAGCGCCACCATGGTCGCTTCTACGCGATCTCCCAGAATTTGCGCGGTCCGATGCGCGCTGCCTATGAACGGGTCCTGGCGGATTTCGACGTTCTGGCGCTGCCGACCGTTCCGTTTCGGGCAACGCCGGTGCCGAAGGAAGCGCTGCCGCCCGATCGAAGCGTCTCCTACGCCATGCAGATGATCGGCAATACCTGCCAAATGGCGATTACCGGCCAGCCGGCAATCAGCATTCCCTGTGGCGTCGAGGAAGGCTTGCCGATCGGCCTTCAGTTCATCGGAAGCTATCTCGACGATTTTTCGGTGATCCGGGCCGCGGGTGCGTTCGAACGAATTGGAGACTGGCGCGAAATGTAGTTCGCGGGGTCGACTGGTCCCTGTGCCGCGCGTCTTCGCAATTTCACGGAGGTCCACTGACAGTGCCCACAACCGCCCCAGATCGGAAGGCGATCAGGGAACTCGCCGAGAGCCTCGGGATCCGGCTCGGAGAAGACGAGCTTTCCTCCTACGAGGCGATGATTTCGGGGGCTTACCGCATCCTCCGCTGGATGGATACGCAGGAGGAAGCCGTTCCGCCGGTCAGGTATCCCCGCGCAATGGGGTATCGCCCATCACGCGGGGAAAACCCCCACAACGCGTGGTTCTGGCGAACCGAGATCCGGGGCAATCCGGATGGTCCGCTCGCAGGGCGGCGGGTCGGAATCAAGGATACGGTCTGCGTTGCCGGCATTCCCATGATCAATGGCGGCCGGCTCCTCGAGGGCTTCATTCCGGAGATCGACGCGACGGTAGTCACCCGCCTTCTGGATGCCGGGGCCACCATACTGGGCAAGACCACCGTCAATGATGGCGCCGGGGATTCCATCGAGACGAATAGTCCCCTCGCCACGGTGCGCAACCCCAGGAAGCCGACGCATGCTCCCGGGGGATCCTCGAATGGCAGCGCCGCGGCGCTCGCGGCGGGAGATATCGATCTGGCGATCGGCGGCGACCAGGGCGGCTCCATTCGCATTCCCGCATCCTGGAGCGGCGTGGTCGGGCTCAAGCCGACCTACGGCCTCGTGCCCTATACCGGCGTGGTCACGATTGACATGACGATCGACCATATCGGCCCGATGGCGAACAGCGTTGCCGACCTGGCGTCCATGCTGTCCGCCATCGCAGGGCCGGATCCCTTCGACCCCCGGACCCGGGGCGTGGAGCCGGTCGATACAGACTACGGAAGCGCGGTCGGCCGCGGCGTGGCGGGTCTCCGCATCGGCCTGCTCAAGGAGGGATTTGGGCAGGACCCGTGGGAGGACATCGGCCTTCCGGGAAGCGAAGCGGTGGTCGATGCCAAGGTCCGGGCGGCCGCCGCCGAGCTTGCCGCAGCCGGCGCCATCGTTTCCGAAGTCTCCGTGCCCATGCACTTTGACGGGTTGCGCATTTTCTACGGGTTCTACTCGGAAGGCGCGGCGCAATTCATGATCAACGGAAATTTCATGGGCACAAACTGGCTCGGCTACTACAACCGGCCGCTCGCGGAATTCCACGGTGCCGCGCTGCAGGCAAGGCCGAACGATCTCTCACCCGCGTTCAAGGGCGTCCTGCTTCTCGGCGAGCATCTGCGCCGCACGACCTTCGGCCGCTACTACGCGATCGGCCAGAATCTCCGCCCGCGGCTGCGCGAGGCCTATGATCGCGTGCTGGCCGAGTGCGACGTCCTTGTTCTTCCGACAACGCCATTCCGTGCAACGCCCATTCCGCCCCTCGACTGCAGCACTTCGGACCGGATCGCTTTCGCCATGCAGATGATCGGAAACACCGGCCAATTCGGGGTGACCGGACATCCAGCCATCAGCGTGCCATGCGGCATGGAGGATGGACTGCCGATCGGCCTCCAGGTCGTCGGCAGGCACCTCGACGAGCACACCGTGCTGCGTGTCGCCGGTGCGGTGGAACGGATCGGCGACTGGCGCGGTCGATAAGCGGACTGTTTCAGGGCGCCATGCATACGCTTCGATTCCTCGGATCCCGATTGCTCGCGGGAGTGGTCGTCCTGATCGGCGTGTCGCTTCTCATCTTCATGCTTGCGCGGGTCATGCCCGGGGATCCGGCGCGCCTCGCGCTGGGCCCCACCGCGACGCCGGCGCAGGTGCAGGCGCTCAGTGACCGGTTGGGGCTCGATGAGCCGGTGCCGGCGCAATACTGGGAGTTCCTCAAGAACGCGGCGCATCGCGATTTCGGCATTTCCCTATACACCAACCGGCCCGTGGTCGAGGATCTGCGAACAGCGTTTCCCGCAACCCTGGAACTGGTGCTGGTCTCCATGTCCTTCATCACCTTTTTCGGCCTTCTGCTTGGAATCCTTGCAGCGCATTACCGCAACAGCCCAACGGACAACGGCCTCCGTCTCGTAGCCGTCCTCAGCGTGGTCTCGCCCACCTTCGTGTGGGCGATCCTCCTCATGCTGGTATTCGCGTTTTGGCTCGGATTGTTTCCGATATCGGGCCGCTTGACCGAGAGTGTCGCCGCTCCGGAGCACATCACAGGCCTGTTCATTCTGGATGCCGCGCTGACAGGCGAGTGGGCAACCATGCGCGATGCACTCCACCATATCATCCTGCCCGGACTCGCCCTGTCGCTGCCGGCCATGGGCCAGACCGCCCGGCTTACACGAACCAACCTGGTGGACGCGTACGAAAGTCAGTACATCGAGCTCGCCCGCGCTTTCTCCTACACGAATTTCGAAATCGCAACCGTTTTCGCGCTGCGTCCAGCATCGATTCCGATCCTGACCATCATCGGTCTCGAATTCGTCGCCCTGCTGGGAAATGCCTTCCTCGTGGAATCCATCTTCGCCTGGCCCGGCATGGCGCGCTACGGGGTTCAGACCATCCTGCACAAGGACCTCAACGGCATTGTCGCTACCGTCCTGGTTCTCGCGATCTTCTTCGTGCTGGTGAACACCCTGGTCGATCTCCTGGTGGCCTATGTAAATCCGCGCATTCGGAAACTGGGACGCATATGACCGGCATGCTCCTTCGCCGGTCACGGGCGTGGTACAAGTTCGCCAGGAATCCTCTTTCCGTTGTCGGACTTGCGATCGTCGTGGCAGTCGTGGCGATGACGATCGCGGCGCCGCTCGTCGCGCCCCATCCCGAGGCCGCCGGGAAGTTCATCGACATCCTTGGGCGCAACCAGGCGCCATCGCTCTCCCACTGGTTCGGAACGGACAATCTGGGTCGCGACGTGCTGAGCCGGATCATCTTTGGCTACCGCATCTCTCTGATGCTGGGAATCGTGGTTCTCCTGATTGCCGTCCCCCTCGGCGTATTCCTTGGCCTGGTTGCAGGCTACTTCGGTGGAATTTGGGAACTCGTCATCATGCGGATCACCGACATCTTCCTGGCGGTTCCCTCGCTCGTGCTGGCGATGGCGATTCTGGGGATCTTCGAGCCCTCCCTGACCCTCGCCATGGCGGCAGTGGCGGTGGGGTGGTGGCCCTGGTACACGCGGCTCATCTACAACCTCGCGCGCTCTCTCAAGACGGAGGGTTATGTCGCCGCCGCAAGAGTTGTCGGCGCCTCGCCTTTCCGGATCATTTCCGGCGAGATCCTGCCCAATTGCTTCGGAACGATCATTACCAAGGTGACGCTGGACATGGGGTTCGTGATCCTGCTCGGCAGCGGGTTGAGCTTTCTCGGACTCGGCGCCCAGCCGCCCACACCCGACCTCGGGACCATGGTGGCGGAAGGCACGCTTTTCCTGCCCGATCTCTGGTGGACATCCGTTTTCTCGGGCCTCGCGATCCTCGTTGTCGTGCTCGGCTTCAACCTGCTTGGCGATGGCCTGCGGGACATGTTCGGCGTGGAGGTCTAGCCCCATGCCGCTCCTTGAAATCCAGGATCTGTGCGTGGAGTTCTCGGTGTTCGAGGGGCTGTCGCAGGTCGTCGAGGGGGTCAGCCTTGCCGTGCGCCGTGGCGAGAAGGTCGCCATCGTCGGCGAGTCCGGCTGCGGAAAATCGGTGACTGCCCGCGTGATCCTCGGATTGCTTCGGGACCGGAATGTCTCCATACGGGGGAGCGTGCGTTTCGACGGCGAGGAGTTGCTTGTGACTCCGGAACGCAGATGGCGGCGCCTTCGGGGACGGCGCATCGCGATGATCTTTCAGGATCCGGAAGCGGCGCTCAACCCCGTGTTCACGGTCGGGGCCCAGCTTGCAACCGTGGCAAGAAGGGGCGGTTCCGCGGACGGCCGCAAAGCCGCGTACGAACTGTCGGAGGAAATGCTGCGAAGCGTCGCGATCGACGACCCTTACCGGGTGCTGAACTCCTACCCCTTCCAGCTCAGCGGCGGCTTGAACCAGCGGATTCTGATTTCCATGGCGCTGATCAACCGGCCGGACCTTGTGATCGCCGACGAACCGGGGACCGCGCTCGATGTGACCGTCCAGCAGCAGACGCTCCGGCTGATGAACGACCTGACGCGGGCATACGGGGCAGCTGTGCTGCTGATCACCCACAATCTGGGCGTTGTGCGGGAATTCGCCGAGCGCGTTTACGTCATGTACGCGGGCAACATCGTGGAGGAGGCGACAACCGAGGAACTCTTCCGCAGCCCGCAGCATCCCTATACGAAGGCGCTTCTCCGCGCCGTTCCGCGCCTGTCCGCCAAGGTTCCGGCAGTCGGAATCGACGGCAGCATTCCGGACTACGTGTCTCCGCCGCCGGGTTGCCGGTTCGCTCCGCGCTGCCCCCATGCGCATGAAGCCTGCGACGAGCCTGTCCGCATGGTGGGCACTTCGGGCGGAAGCCGGGTGCGCTGCGTGCTGCAGTACGCGTAAGCCAGCTGAGGACCGACCGGTGGCGAGTCCCTTCATCCGAACCGAAGGCCTGTGCAAGCAATATGACGTGGCGGGCCGACAGGTGCGCGCGCTGGACGGCGTGGATTTTGAGCTGCCGGAGGGCATGACGGTTGCCGTGGTCGGCGAGTCCGGATCCGGCAAGACGACGTTGGGCAATCTCATCCTGGGTCTGGAGGAGCCCAGTGCCGGCAGCATCTGGCTGGCAGACCAGGAATTGCGTTCCGACCGGCCGAAACCGTTGCGCAAGGCGATCCAGGTCGTGCAGCAGAACCCGTATTCCGCCCTCAATCCGCGGCGGCCCGTGCGCCATACGGTGGAATTGCCGCTCATTGTCCATGGCTACGGCTCTTCCCGCGACAGGAGGCAGCGTGTCGCAGAACTGCTCCAGTTGGTGGAGCTCGGGCCGGAATTCATGGACCGGTATCCGACGACGCTTTCGGGCGGCCAGCGGCAACGGGTCGCACTCGCCAGGGCTCTCGCGGCCGAACCGAAGATGATCGTGCTGGATGAGCCGACTTCCGCCCTCGATGTGTCCGTCCAGGCGAAGATCATCGCGCTCCTGCAGGATTTGCAGCGCAGGTTGCGGCTGACCTACATGTTCATCACGCACGATCTCGGCGTCGTCCGCAACATAGCCGACCGGGTGGTGGTGCTCTATCGCGGGAGGATCGTGGAGCAGGGCGCAACGGAAACCGTCTTTGCCCGCCCACGGCACCGGTACACCACCATGCTCCTGTCCGCGATACCGGTGATTTCGGAAGAGGATGAGGACTTCAAGCCGGACTGGCCGTGGCAGGAGTTGAAACTGGATGAAACCGGCCATGCGGTCGCTGGCTGCCGGTTTGCTGCCCGTTGCCCCTTTGCCCTCGAGGCATGCACGGACACGGTGCCGGAAATGCTGGGCGATGTGCGACAGGAATTTGCCTGCCATCACCCCGCGGTTTGATCAGGGGATCCGGCCCCCGGGGTAAATCCTTCCAGGGGCCGGATCTTTCGCCTGCGGGTTCCGCAACGCCGTCAGTTGATCGAGAACGTGCGGAACAGGTAGTTCATTCCCGTTGAGGCGATCGCCATGTCAGGATCTTCCAGGGCGGGCGCCGAAACGTTGTCGCGTTTGGCAACCACCGTCAGGGTCTCGAATGCGAAGATCGACGGCTGCAGATCGATGATCGTTCGCACGAGGTCCTCGTAGTGGGCCGCGCGGGCCGCTGCATCGAGGATCGTCCTGCCCTGCTCGAGCGCCGCGTCAATCTCGGGATCCAGCATCCAATCCATGGACTGCCAGCTTCCCGCGTTGCTGGAATGGTACATGGACGAGAGCAGGGAGTCCGGATCCGGCGTGTTCGAGCCCACCTTGACGGTGTTCGCGTTCGGCGTCGTCTCCGCATTCGCCGCTTTTTCGAGCACGAGCGCCCAGGGCGAACGCACCACTTCCGCGTCGATGCCGATATCGGCCACGCTCTGCTGGAAGATCAGCGCGATATCGCCGTAGGAGGGAACCTCGGCAACCCACTGGATCACGAAAGGATGGTCGTTCGGTCCGTATTTCGACTTGGCCAGTTCTGCCCTGGCGGCCTCGAGATCGCGCCTGGAATACGGGTTGTCGGCGCTGAAGCCCACGACGCCGCGCGGGACGGGGCCGTTGGCGGGCGCGCCGGCGCTGACATCTTCCGTGACCTGAAGCAGGGTGTACATCGTCTCGTAGTCAAAGGCGAGGGCGATCGCCTTCCGGAAATGAACGTCATCCGTCGGCGGGCGCTGCATGTTCAGCTTGATGTAGAAGGCCGCGCCGCCGAGGTCCCGGGCGAGCGAAATATTCGGATCCTTGTCGAGCGCCTGCAGGATCTCCACCGGCAGCTGCATTCGGGTGACATCATGCTCGCCGCGCGGCATGAGCGCCCGGAGCGTGGTCGGCTCCAATGCATAGGACAGGCGGACAACGTCGGGTGCGTTCTCGGCGAAGCCGCCGTAGTGCCCTTCGTTCTTCCTCAAGACCGAGAGTTCCTGGGGATTGTGGCTTTCCACGGTATAGGATCCCGAAGCGGCCGTACTGGCTGACAGGAACTGGTCGCCGTAATCGCCGTGGTCCCCGAAATCGCCGTCCATGTAGTTGGCCGACACGATTTCGGAATTGACGACGGCGAGCCTGGAGAGTGCTGCCACGAACGGAGCCGAGGGCTCCTTCAGCTTGAACACGACCGTTGACGGTCCATCGGCAGTGACGGATTCGAACTCCGGCAGCAGATACGAGAATCCGCGATTCAGGGTCGCCATGCGGTTTGCCGAGTAGACCACGTCATCCGCCTCGACCGCCGATCCGTCGTGAAAGACCGCGTCGCCGCGGAGCTGGAAGGTGTAGGTCAGCCCGTCGTCGGAAATCGTCCATGATTCAGCAAGATCCGGAGCCATCTGGCCGCCGGCGGAGGCCCGGACCAGAAAATCGTAGACGTTGAACATGAGCATCGAATCCGCGTAGTCCGTGCCCTTGTGCGGGTCGAGCTCGCCGATCGGCGCATCGTTGACGCGTAGTATGCGGTCCTGCGCGGCCGAAGGGCCCGCAAGGCCCATCGCGAACACGATGGCACCCAAGAGCAGTGGCATTCTTCTCATCATGATTTGGTTTCCTCCCAATTGTTATTCTTGCTGCGAACGTTCTGCAGAAATTGCGGATCGCATGTGCAACTGTCGGAAAATACGGCAATTGCTCCTGGATTCCAAGTGTCGACCGAAGGCTTCGTTTCGCATTTTCGCGGTGGTCTGACGCAGCTTCGGAGAACTGACGGTGGATCGCAGCGGCGGGGCGCGCCCGTGAGACATTGGTGTCTGAGGAATGTGGCCTGCCGATCCTGCTAGAGAAACGATACTTCACCGATACAGTGCTGAATGCTTGAGAGGATTTTGTGGCAGCTTTCCCTATAATCTGATGATGTAGAAGGTTCAGGCACGGACAGATGCTGCCGTGTCAGCAGTGCTATCCATTGATGGCGAATTGCCCCGAGGCGAAGTGGAAAGATCTAGTCCCGCGGCGGATGTGTTGGAACGTCAATGTTTCGAAAGTGGCACCATAGTTCCCTGGCTGTCCGGGATCTGGACGAAGCCATCCGGTTTTACGCAGCAGCCTTTGGGTTCGAGGTTTCCTTCCGTGAGTATGGAATGTCGGACCAGATCGCATCGATCGCTGGCGAGCCGGCATTGACCTGCGATATCGCCCAGTTGGGCCATCCAGCAAGCGATCAATTCCTCGAACTCGTTTCTTTCCGCCCGGCTGGCGGCAACCTGGTCCCGCTCGCCAAGCCCCTTGCGCCGGGTGCCGGACATGTAGCTTTCGTGACCGGCGATCTCGAAGAGACGATGAAACGGGTTGAAGCGCTCGGGGCTGTGCGGATCGGAACGGTGACAAAATTCGAGGAGGGCCGCTGCGTCTACTATCGTGAGCCGGCTGGATCGTTCCTCGAATTGGAAGAGGAGTGTGCGGCATGATCAACTTTCTCCCCATGCAACGCTACCGGGCAATGCTGGTCATGCGGCAATTCGAGGAGGCCTGCCTCCGGGGCTCCCAGACGCGTGAAATCCACGGCGAATTGCATCTGGGGATTGGCCAGGAGGCCGTAGCGGCCGGGATGGTCGGGACGCTCAGGCTGGAGGACGCGGTCGTCAGCACCCATCGCAACCATTGCCACGGCATTGCGAAGGGCGTCGATCTCGAGGCGTTCATGGCGGAGATCTTCGAGCGCGAAACTGGATTGTGCCGCGGCCGAGGCGGTCACATGCATCCTTTCGACACGGTCAACCACTTCTCGGCAACGGGAATCGTCGGGAGCTCATTGCCAGTCGCTCTAGGCTATGCCTATGCCCATTTGCTCGAGGGAACAGACAGCATCGCGGTGGGTGTGACAGGCGAGGGTGGCGCGAATGCAGGCGCTTTCCACGAGTGCCTCAACATGGCCGCTGCGTGGAAACTGCCGCTGGTGATTCTCGTGGAGAACAATGGCTGGGCAATTTCCGTCGCTGCCAAGCACGTGATGGGGCCGACGGATATCGCTGATCGCGCTGCTGCCTACGGAGCGTGGGGGAGGAAGGTCGACGGCGTAGAAGTTGAGGTTGTCGCCGAGGCGTTTGCGGAAGCCGCGGAGCATGCGCGCTCCGGCAGGGGGCCCGCGATCCTGGAGGCTACCTGCGGCCGGTTTCGTGGGCACTACGAGGGAGACCACGACGGTTACCGAAGCCGAGAGGATCGAAAGGCGATGCGCGAGAACCGGGATCCGATTCCGATCGCCCGGCGTCGGCTCGTGGCCGATGGCGTTGCCGAGGAGGAAGTGCTCCAGACCTTGGAAGCGGAAGTGCGGGATGAAATCCAGGGCATATTCGCCCGTGTGCTGGCCGCGCCGCGGCCTGATTCGTTGGGCGCCGGAGATTTTCTCTACGCGGAGGCAGCGGCATGACCGACGTTGCTACAGTAATTTCGAATCGGTCGGAGCTAACCGTCTCGGAGGCCATCTGCGAGGCCATAGGGCAGGAGATGGCGCGCGACGACCGGGTTCTGGTGCTCGGCGAGGACGTCGCGACCTATGGCGGCGTGTTCGGCGCAACCGACGGGTTGCTGGCGCAGTTCGGGGATCGGCGTGTCCGGGACATGCCGATCTCCGAGATGGCGTTTACCGGCATGTGCGTGGGACTCGCCATGAAGGGGTATCGGCCCCTCGTGGAGATCATGTTTGCGGATTTCGTCGGGGTCTGCCTGGAACAGGTCTTCAACGCAATCGCCAAGATTCCGTACATGAGCGGGGGGCGGGTCCGGATGCCCGTGGTTGTGAAGACTGCGGCGGGTTGCATCGGAGCCGCGGCTCAGCATTCCCAGTGCCTGTGGGCGACGTTTGCGCATCTGCCGGGCATGCGAGTCGTTTGCCCGTCCTCGCCTTTCATGGCAAAGGGGTTGATGACAGCCAGTCTGCGGTCAGACGATCCTGTCGTCTACGTTGAACACAAGGCGTTCATGCGCCGGCGCGCCGCGGATTTCCCGCATCCCGAGAGCGTGCCGCTGGAGCCCTATGCGCTTCCGCTCGACCAGGCGCGCGTCGTCCGGCCGGGCTCCGATGTTACGGTTGTTACGGTAAGCCTTCAGGTCAACGACAGCCTGCAGGCGGCAGCCGCGCTTGCCAGGCACGGAATCGAGGTAGAGGTTGTCGACATCGTTTCGCTCAAGCCGTTCGACCGCGAAACGGTCGCGAGTTCCGTTGCCAGGACCGGCCGGTTGCTGGTAGTGGACGAGGACTACCTCAGCTACGGGCTCAGTGCCGAAGTTCTCGCGCAAGTGGTCGAGGCCATCGGTCCGCGGGCTGTGCGGCAATACCGGCGCCTCGCCGTGCCCGATGTCCCCATTCCCGCCGCATTGACGCTGGAACGGGCCGTCATCCCCTCCGCGCAGATGATCGAGGATGTGGTGCGTTCGATGATGGAGGAGTCGACGTAGCGCCGGTCGCCGCAGGCATCCAGTCGGGTTGCAACAGAATCATCGCTCAGGCGCGAAGAACCGGTTGCGGACCGGTCTTGCCTCGGGAGTCATGCTGCCTGGTCCGGACGGATGCGGGTCCCGGTTGAAGGGTCAAAGAACACGAGCGAGCTTGGCGCGATGGCGGTGGCGAACGCGCCGCCGGCCCTCACCTGTGTATCCGGCGGATACCGGCCAACGATTGTGGCGCCATCCGAAGCCGGGTGCCCGGAGAGTCCCGGCTCCTCCGAGTCCTCCACATCCTGCGCGAAGGCGAGGAGACCTGCGGATAACGGCTGCGCGCCGGGAAGCGTGAGGTGTATCAGGGCGTCCGACCCCAGGCTTTCCCGAAGTTTGGCAACCGCGAGAAGGGTGCGTCCAGCCATTCTGCTGTTGGATTCCGTGGTGGCTTCGATGGCTTTCGGCGACAGGAGTTGTTCCGGCCGCACGCCGACGACAAGGGAGCGGTTTGTCCACGGGCGCAGGGAGCCCGCGGCCGCTAACTCCCCGGCGTCGACAATGACCGACTGCTCGCCAATTCGCAGCATTGGGTGCTCGTTCTTCATCACCAGGGTCGCCGCCAGGAGGTTCATCGGCGGCGAGCCGATGAACCCTGCCACGAACATGTTGGAAGGTTCGCGATAGATGATGTCCGGCGTGGCAACCTGCTGAAGGACACCGTGGCGGAGCACCGCGACGCGGCTGCCGAGCGTCATCGCCTCGACCTGGTCATGGGTTACATAGACAGTCGTGATCCCGAGTTGGCGCTGGATCTCGGCGAGTTCCGCGCGCATCTGCAGGCGCAGCTTGGCGTCGAGATTCGAGAGCGGCTCGTCCATCAGGAACACCTGGGGCTCCCGAACCAGTGCGCGCCCCATTGCAACCCGCTGGCGCTGGCCGCCGGACAGCTGTGAGGGACGTCGATGGAGAAAACGCTCAAGCGCAAGAATGCGGGCGATGCGGAGCACGCGGTCGTCGCGCTCCTTCCGCGGCATGCCCAGCATTCGAAGCGGAAATGCCATGTTGCTGCGCACCGACATATGCGGGTAGAGCGCGTAGTTCTGGAACACCATCGCGATATCCCGGTCGCTCGGATCGACATCGTTGACGAGGCGCCCCCCGACAAAGACCTCTCCCTTTGAAACCGTCTCAAGGCCGGCCAGCATGCGAAGCGCCGTCGTCTTGCCGCAGCCCGACGGGCCGACGAGCACGACGAGTTCCCCGTCCTTGACATCGAGGCTGAGGGATTGAACGGCGACGGTTCCGTCCCGAAACTCTTTCGTTACGCTGTCAAAAACCACGTTCGCCATGGACCGAATCCCCGTCGAGTTCCAAGTCCCGATGCCGCCTACCGGAAGGCGCCGCTCAGGCCTTGGATGAAGAACCGCTGTGCAAAGACGTAGACGACAAGCAGCGGCAGCGCCGACATTAGCAGGCCGGCGAAAATGATCTGCGGATCCGCGGAGAATTTCTGCTGGAAGGAGACAACATTGGCAGTGATGGGAATGACGTCTGGGCTGCTCAGGAAGAGAAGTCCGATCAACAGGTCGTTCCAGGTCTCCAGGACGCAAAAGAGACCGACCGCCGCCAGGCTGGGTGCGGCCATGGGCAGGAGAACCAGGAAGAACACCGTTGGCGGTTTGGCGCCGTCAATTCGCGCGGCCTCGAAGATCTCGTCCGGAAGGTCCCTGAAAGCGCCCTCCAGGACGTAGATTACGAAGGAGATCCGCAGTCCGGCATAAATCAGAATTCCACCAGCGAATGTGTTTACTAGTCCCAATTCCGCCATTTGGGCAAAGAGCGGGATCGTAACCACGATCGGGGAAATCGACATGGGAACCAGCATGCCGATGAACAGAATTTGCTTGAAGCGGATCTGTAGCCGGGAGAAGGCGAAAGCGGCACAGGCGCCGAAAAACAGAGCAATGGCTGTGCTGCATCCCGCGAGGATCAGCGAATTCCGGAGCGCGAGGAGCATGCCTCCGCTCTCCATTGCCCGGATCACCGCATCGAAACTGAGCCGTGTCGGGATCGCGAATTCGCTTCGGTAGAACTCGAGGGTCGGCTTCATGGCATTGCTGAATAGGTAATAGCCGACGAAGAGCACGGAGACATTGGGGATAAACAGGAACGCATGGACGGGAAGATCCCTCGCAAGCCGGGTCAGCCCGGGCCGCCAGTGGATCATGCTCGCCCCCGTGCACGAAGCTGAAGGCGCACTTGCACGATTAGGATTGGAAGGGCCGCCAGAAGCAGCAGAACCGAAATTGCGGCGCCATAACCCATCTGCGAGAGCTTGAAGGCATTCCGGAATATCTCGAGCTCGACGACTGTCGTCGCATGCCCCGGGCCGCCGCCAGTCATTACGAACACGTAGTTGAACACGAAACTGAACAGCCAGATAGACATCAATACGACGAAGAGGCGAATGACCGGAGCCAGCAGCGGGAGGTCGATGAACAGGAATCGGCGCCACCGTTTGGCACCATCCATTGTAGCCGCCTCGTAGATGCTGGTGTCGACGGCCAGAAGCCGGCTATAGAACAGCAGCGCCGCGAATCCGGTATCACGCCATATTAGGACCAGCATGACGGCTCCGAGCGCAAAATCGGGCTCGGCGAGCCATGGCCGAGCCCACTCGCCGAGGCCGGCCAGCCGCAGCAGGGCATTGATGATACCGGTCGGACTTAGAAAGAAGATCCAGACATACCCTGCGATGGTGATCGAGATGATCCAGGGAACCATCAGCAGGAAACGATAGATGCGCCAGCCTCCAATGCGTTCGCGCAGCATGGAGGCAAGGAATGCCCCGAGCAGCACCTCGATAGGGATGACGATCAGCAGCAGCAGGTTGTGAAGGATCGCGGTCTGGACGCGCGGATCGTCAATCGCGCGCGCATAGTTTTCCAGTCCGATGAACGATGCGGCGCGGACGCCGCCACGCCAGTCGGTGAGGCTGAAGCCGACGGTCTGGACGATCGGAACGACGAATATTGCGCAGACGACGATTAGCGCCGGTGCGAGAAAGCCGATGGTCGTCCAGGATTCCCGGCTGGTCCACGTGCTGCTTTTGGCCGCCTGCAATCGCCCGCCCGCCACCGCGCGCGACTTCAGAAGTCGAAGAGCCGGCGAGCATTTCCTCCGGCGATGAGAGACTTTTCAGTATCGCTGGCGTGAAGCCGATCGACCTTGTCACGTTCGTAATTGACATCGTAGAACGGAAAGTCCGAGCCCCAGAGCATTCGCTCTGCGCCAAACTTGGCGATCCAATCGCTCATCACCGGGAGGATCGGATTGGCGGTCGTGTCCACGAAAATGTTGGGCGCCTGCTCGGCGGCCGGAAAGCATTCCCAGGTCAGGTCAGAAAGGCCGAAATGGGCAAGGATGTGCGGTGCTTTCGGAAACCTTTGCGCCACGTACGAGATCTGGAGCGGATGCGTTGTCGGTGAGGTGCCGCTGTGCCAGAGCGTTGGAAGACGGAGTTCCTCGATGCGACGGTAGACCGGAAAATAGAATTCCATGAACGGGTAGTACTGATCGAAAGCCGGGTGCAGCTTGACTGCCCGGAAACAGTCGTATTGCCGGCAGCGCTCGAGTTCCTCGAGCGCTGCCGGCGGATGCAGGGGATTCAGGTAGATATAGGCGAGGAGCAGCCCCTTGGAATCTGCGCACGCTGTGCGCGCCCGGTCATTCGCTGCGGTGGGGTCATAGGTGTTGAGCACCGATACGACCCCGCCTGCGATTCCGGCTTCCCGGTGGCGTGCAAGCAATTCGGCCTCATCATGGTCACCACCACTGATGACTGGCTCAAAGCTGCCGACATGGCAGTGAGCGTCGATAAACTCCACGGGCAATGCTCCGCTTCAAACGGTTGCGCAGATCATCCCTGCTGCTTCTTGTACTCCGCGTCCACCTCATCCCACTTCGCGGTCAGCGCTTCCGCTGCCATGTCGCCGCGCAGGTACAGAATTCCATCCTCCAGCAGGGAGGTGTACTGCGCCTGCGTCACAAAGTTGTATGGATACGGTTGGTTTTTCGCGTTTGCTGCCTCGAACACCCCGCGAACAACGGGATTCTGGATGTTGTCGAGGTTCCAGCGATCGTCAGCCGGCCCCTGCTGCGTTGCCGCGGCAAACGTATTCATCTCGTCTACGCTGGTAAGGAAGCCAAGCCACTGAAGCGCGGCGTCCTGCTTGTCGGAGAAGGAGGCTACGTACAGTGCGTTCGGCTCCTGGCAGATATGGTCGAACAACGCCGTATCCCGGCGGTAGGCGGGAATCTTCGTCAGGCTGATATTCTCCTGTCCGTACGCTTCCACCGACGCCGATGTCGCGCCGCTCATGTCGAAGTAAACGCTCATGGCGGCCTGTCCTGAGACAAGCTGCCGGACATGCTGCTCGTAGGAGACGACTTCGCCGCCTTCCACAAAGTAACCGGACTGGTAGAGCTCCTGGTATGCGGCAAGCGCATCATAGATGCGGGAATCCTGCCAACTGGCGTCGCCGAGATTGATGTCGATGATGTCGTTCGGATCGTCAAACGACTGCGCCTCGAAGTTGTAGAAGTACCATTCGTTGAAGTAGCCCTGCTGGTTGGACCAGGCCAGGGGAGCGGCACCGCCCGCCTTGATCTTGTCGCAGATATCGAGGAAGTCTGCCCACTCAATCGGCGGGTCGGTCGGGGACGGGAAGGCATCTCGATCGACGCCGGCCTGCTCAAGAACGGTCTTGTTGTAGACCAGGAACCAAGGGCTCACGTCGAAGGGCAGACCGTACTGCTCCCCCTTGTAACGCATGGTTGCCGCGCCCTGCCGGTGGCTCCAGAAGTCTTCGGAGAAATGCTCGCCGAGGGGAATGATGTTGCCGAGGCTGGCCTGGTTACGTGCAGTGGGACCGCCCCACCAAAGCATCGCGTCGAATCCCTGTCTGGCGTTTGCCGCGGCGGCGACCGCCTGCTCAATGCCTTCGGCGCTCTTGAACTCGACCGTAACGGAAACACCAGTCGCTTCGCGGAATCGCTCGGCGGCCGCGGCGTAGTACTTGTCCGCGGGGGTTCCGGGCGGGTTCTTGTACTGCCAGAAGACAATGCTGTCGGTCTGGGCTCGTGCCGGGCGGATGACCAAAGGCGCGGCCAGGCCGCCCGCCACCGCCACCGTTGTGCCGAGCACGGATCGACGAGTGATACCCTGGAGTAATTTCTTGGTGGTTTTCATCATGTTCCTCCCTGGAGTTCGCATTGAAACTCCTATCATTTGCAGGGACAGTAGGAATTCGCCGGGACTAAGTCAATCTCTGTTCATCGCAGTGGCGCGGGCCGCCAGGTGAGCGTTTCCTCTGCCGCCGGGAGCCGTCTGACGGGCCGGTCGGACCTATTCGGCGCGAAGTCAGGGGTTGGCCCCGCAGGAGCCGCCGGCGGCCGAGGGCTGACCACGGGAATTCATTCGGGCGAGCATCGGGTATCGTGGCTTCGCCAGGGTTGGAGGGAGGCAAGCCGGAATGCCAGATGAGGTATCGGTGGTGCTCGGCGCCGGTGGGGGAATTGGCCGCGCATGCGTCCGGATGTTCGCGGATCGTGGCCGGCGCGTTGTCGCGGCCGACCGGGATACTGAAGCGCTCCGTGCCGCGGTCGCGGGGATCCCCGGCGAGCCGATTGCTCGTGTCGTGGACGTCTCTCAACCAGGAGCGGTCGAAACGCTCTTGCGGGACGCAGCAGCTGCGGGCGCCCTCCGGGATATGGTCTATGCCCCCGGGGTCGTCATCACCGCGGCGATCGAGTGCACGGATTGGGCCCAGTATCGCCGGCTCATGGCCGTAAACCTTGATGGTGCTTTTTACGCATCTGCCGCCTTCGTATCTGCGTTCGCACGGAGTGGCCGCGGCGGTTCAATCGTCCTGACTTCCTCTACCGCGGGCCTTCGGGGCGAGGCCGGGGCAACCGCCTATTGCGCATCGAAATTCGGCCTGATCGGCTTGGCCCAGAGTCTCGCCGCTGAGCTTGCCGGGAAGCGCATCCGGGTGAATGCGGTCTGCCCGGGCAATGTAGACACGCCCATGCTTCAGGAGGTTGTCCGGCAAATCGCGAAATATGAGGAAGTCGATGCGGGTGCGGTGCGCGAGCGCCTCGCACGGGATGGGTCGGCGCTTCGCCTCGTGGACCCCGACGAGGTTGCCGCTGCATGCTGGTTTCTCTGCAGCGACGAAGCGACGGCCATTACCGGCACCTCGCTCAAGATTGATTGCGGACAGATGGTCGGATAGAGGGTAGCACCGCGGGTCAAGGGAGGAGCGACGAACCCGCGCTGAATTCACCTCGCCTGCATCCCTCGGTCCGGTCGGCGATTCCGCATCGAACCCAGGTTCCGGCGCGTCCTGAAGGATCCGATTGGTTGTTGATGGCCGAAGGGCATGGTCTCTGCCGGGCACGGACGTCGCGCCAAGCGAACAGGTCCAGAGCCGGCTCGAGCGAAGCAATCGGGTCCTGGGCGATGGGCGCAGTTCCCGTTCTCGCGCCCAACCGCCGCTGGACACATCTGGGCCGAGCACCGGGATGTGCAGTTTGGCGCAGGCCGCGCTACAGAGGAGATGATGGCTGCAATGCTGAAACTCCGTTCAAGGGACTGAGCATGCTCTTAGCGAGGGTGGCACCGGAGGCAACGGGAGCAGCGAGACGCTGGTGATGAAGCCCGGGAATGTCGAACTTGGCCTTGGCGGTCGAAGCGCCCTGGTGACGGGTGCGTCGGGAGCTCTGGGCTCCGCCATTGGCAGTGCGCTCCGAAGCGCCGGCGCAAGAGTCTTTGGCCTGGACCTGGTTCCGGGCCCCGATATCCGGTTCTGCGATGTGACCAATTCTCTCGAGACCGACCGGATCGTTGCCGAGGCGGTTGCAAGGGAAGGGATCACCGATATCGTTCACGCGGCAGGAACTGTCGCAGTCGGAACCGTCGATCACATGCCGGCAACGGAATTCCGGCGCGTGGTCGAGGTCAACCTTGTCGGTAGCTACATCGTCGCGCAAGCCGCGATCCGTCATCTCGGGCCCGGTGCCACGCTTACCCTCATTTCTTCCCAGGCGGGATTGAAGGGGGGAGCCTGCTGGTCCGCCTATTCCGCCTCAAAGGCCGGTGTCAACCGGCTGGTCGATTGCCTAGCGGAGGAGGTGGCCGAACGGGGCATCCGGGTGAATTCCCTCTGCCCGGGGAGTATCGACAGTCCGATGATGGATGGTTCCGTAACGGCGCTTTCGAGGATAACCGGCCAGTCCGAGGCCACGATTCGCGACCGTTACCGGCGCAGCATCCCGTTGGCCCGGGCAGCGAGCCTGGAGGAAGTTGCGCATGCCTGCCTGTTACTGATTTCGCCGCTCTCCTCGTACATACACGGCACAGCACTTGTCGTGGACGGAGGCGAACTGACGCGATGAGCGGTGGCGGACATCCGCAGCGCTCGGCCGAGCCGCGTTGGGCGACGTTTTGCACCGGCGATCATTTTGGCCGATTGATCGGCAAGCGGATCCCCTACCGCCGATACATGGACGTGCGAGATCGAGGCCTTGCCGTCCCCGATTTCCATCTGGTCACCAATGCAGAGAATATCCCGTATCCCGACATGGCGGTGACCGGTTTGGACGGCGGATTCCGAAACGGGTTATTGAAGCCGATCCCGGGGCGGTCCTTCCGGCTGCAGGACCGGCCAGAAGTGGAGATTCATCTCTGCCGCGCGGAGCGGACCGACGGCCGCGCATATGAGGAAGCGCCTCGCCGCATGCTGGAACGCCAGGTCGATCGCCTCGCGGAGCACGGGATCGCAGTCTCGGTTGCGACAG
Source organism: Rhodobacterales bacterium (assembly GCA_965222665.1). GTDB lineage: Bacteria > Pseudomonadota > Alphaproteobacteria > Rhodobacterales > CAZPXZ01 > CAZPXZ01. Next base: position 842,008 of record CBDCUM010000011.1, on the reverse strand, counting down.
AGCTTGAGTTCTATCTCTTCGACATGCCGCTTCGTGATGCGTTGTCGGCCCGTCCTGCCGAAGTGCGGCCCTTCTGGGTGCGCAACGCGGACAACGACGTCCTCTTGACCGACAGGGCAGCTCCCGTCCTGGACGAGATTTGCGCTTGCCTTGAGGCAGCGGATATCCCTGTTGAGTCGATTCAGGGTGAAGGCGGGCCAGGGCAGTTCGAGATCAATATTGGTGCCGGAGACCCTCTGGAAGCTGCGGACCGCCATGTGGTCTTCAAGCACATCGTACGGCATGTTGCCAGCCAGGCGGGTGTTGCTGCGACCTTCATGGCAAAGCCGCGCTCGGACTGGGCCGGATCCGGCGGGCATGTCCACGCCTGCGTCAGCCGACGGCAACGGGATACGGCGGGAGCGGGCGAGTCTCGGACACTCGCGGACGCATTCATTGCCGGTGTGCTGCGCGATGCCGCCATGCTGGCGCTGATGTATTGCCCGACCGTGAACAGCTACCGGCGGTTTTGCTCCGAGCCCTTTGTGGCGGACGCGCCAGGCTGGGGAGATGATGACCGGACCGCCATGGTGCGGCGTGTTGCCGACGAGCGGGGGAGCCGGTTCGAGCTCCGATTGCCGGGAGCCGATATGAATCCGTATCACGCGGTCGCAGCCTTGCTGGCATCGGGCACGGAAGGAGTGCGCGAGGGCGCAAAGCTTCAGGCAGCAGGGCAACACCGTTCCAAGGATGCCTGTATCGATCGGATTCCCGGAAGCCTCGACGAAGCAATCGCGAAATTTGCTGGCTCCAGCCGAACCGGGGAATATTTCGGTCCGGTGGCTCGGGACCACCTGGCGGGGCACGCGCAACGTGAGCTTGACGCTTCGCGAGCCGTGGTAACCGATTGGGAGTGGCGGAGGTATTTCGCCGAGGCGTGACCGGCGCCTGCATGTTTGCGCAGGTGGCAGGCCATGCGTTTGCCGTAGCCCGCCCCTGGGGGATGCGAACGGGGCATCCCGCGGTCCTCGCCGGATGGACGCCGCGTGCGGGGCGGCCTCTCCCTATGAGCCGACCGCAATGGGGTCTCGGCGTGGCCGCCGGGCTGAACGCATCCGTGGCACCCTCCCTGAACTCCTGCGATGCTTCGTGCACCGGGGGGCGGGTTTCTGGGGCATGCGTTGGTGTCCCGGACCTCCTGTCTGGCGCTGGAGCGCTCCCGGTAGCCGGAGACCCGGTCTTCGTGGAGCGGAGCGCGGAGACACGGCGGTCGGAGGCCGCAAGACCCCGGGGTCAACCAGGTTCCCGTTTCGGCACGGGGCCGCTGATTCGGGCTGGCGATGCTTCCCAGACCGTATGGGGCGGAACGCGCCCGCCATCCGTTCACAAGATAGCCGTGCAGCGGGCAGGCTCTGCCCGGACGTGCTGCAGTTCGTCGACGCGGAACCGACAGGGTCGGACCGCCGGCTTGAACACCGGCGCAACCCGTCGCTGCGCGGTGAGAGGACGAATACGGTTACAAGCACTCGTGCGGACGAATTCGAGCAGATCGGTGGTCTGGCCGAGGATCGAATTGCGCACTCGGGTTGTGACCGCCTGACTGTGTCGGCATCCGCGGCACGATCACGGCCGTGGCGGCGCTGACAATGGACCCGGTGGGCAGAGAGCGACCGGTTGGCGCTGATTTCACGCCCCGTCCGGCGGCACCGCCCCCGGGCCGGTCCTGCGGGCTCATGCCGTCAGGCGGTAACGCCTGCGATTGGCTCGCCATAGGCGCGATTGAAGACGCGATGCTGGGCTTCGGGGCTGTTCACGAGCCCGGGAGTCTCGTGGTAGCTGAGAAGTGCAATGATTCGTTGCCGGGAGCCACGTACCCGCGTGACCCGATGCAGCGAGCGTCTCCCACGGAACAGGGCGAGCGTGCCAGGCTCGGCGCGGATCAGCCGGGAGGAACCGGGAGTTTCGTCCATCACCGCGCGAACGCCTTCGTAGTTTGGCTGGCCGGTATCGCGGACGTTGGGCGCAAACTCGAACTCTCCGCCGGACTCTGCCTGCTGGATCATGAGCGAAACCACGAAGTCATTGCCATCGAAGTGCCAGCCATGCTCGTCTCCGCCGCCAAGTATCGTGAAGTTGCAGCGCATCATCGGATCGGCGACGACGTGCAGCTCCGGCATCTCGAGAATGTCTGCGACAAGCCGCACCAGGTGAGGCCATGAATGGACGGCCAGGATGGGCCCGTTCTGGTCGATCTGGTCGGTCGCGACGACGTTCATCCGGTAGGCGCTCCGCCTCCGTATGGGATGCGTCGCATCCTGCATATCCGGCGTGTCTTCCGGATACACTCCGAGCATTTTGTTCCGGCGGTGGGCTGAGGGAGCCAGGGCCAGAGCCTCCCGAAGGATGGCCGCTATGCCACGATCACTGACAAAGCCCGGCAGGATCGCGGAGCCCTCTGCCGCCATCGCTGTTCGTGCTTGGGCAAGGATCCTGCTGCGTGCCTCGGGATCAAAAAGGGGATATCGATCCAGGTCGATCAGGTCGCGCGGGTCGATGGGTTCACCGGTCATTCATGTCTCCCCAAGGGCCCGCATGGCCGCGGGACGGTCAGGATCGTCGAGCAGTCCCGAAGGCGATTCGGGGCGTCTGCACCCGGTTGGCGCCAAGCACGGGAGGCTGTCGAACACTGCGGTCACATTGTACAGAATGTCGGTACTCATGGTGCCGGATACGGGAAATTCACGTCTTTGCCGGAAAGGCGCTCACGACGAAGATCCATGCGGTTGGGCCTCGCACGCGCCATGCTCGCGGCAGATGCGACTGATGATATGCTGGGGCGATTGTATTGGGCAGCTGTGTCGATCATGTATCATTTGGGCTGGGATCGGTTCCCAATTTGTGCGACCGGAGATGCTTTGGTGATTGGGCGGTCTGCCGCGAGAGCGTGGGCGGAGCTTGACAGCGACGTGTTGCCATGACGGACTCGGTCTCGCTGCCAGTCTGGCTCGTCTTCGCAATTGGCATTCTCGCGCTCTGGTCGGTCGTGGATCGCCTGCTGATTCCAAGCACGCGGTGGTTTTTCCGTCGGCGCATCAATCGGATCGTGAACGAACTCAATAATCGTTTGCAGTTCCAGATTCCGGCTGTTCATCAGACCAAGCGGCGGGTACTTGTCGATCGACTGACCTACGATCCGTCAGTCATGGAAGCGGTCGAGGCGGAAGCCGACCGGTCGAACACACCGAGGGAAGTGCTGATCGGCCGTGTGGAACGCTACGCCCGCGAGATCGTGCCGGCATTCAACGCCTACGCCTACTTTCGGGTCGGCCACTACCTGGCGCGGCGAACGGCGCAGCTTCTCTACCGTGTTCGGCTCGGCTATTCCGACGACGACGGGCTGTCAAGGGTCGATCCCAATGCCAGCATCGTGTTCGTGATGAACCACCGCAGCAACATGGACTATGTCATCGTCGCCTATCTGGCCGCGAGCCGTTCCGCGCTCAGCTATGCCGTCGGCGAGTGGGCGAGGACCTGGCCGCTCAAGGCGCTCGTGAAGTCGCTGGGCGCCTATTTCGTGCGCCGGAACTCCCGCAATGCGCTGTATCGGCAGGTGCTGTCGCGCTACGTCCAGATCGCGACGGAATCCGGTGTCGTCCAGGCGGTGTATCCTGAAGGGGGCCTAAGCCGCGACGGGCGTCTGCAGCCTCTGAAGCTGGGCCTGATCAGCTACATGCTGTCTGCGTTCGATCCTGCGGGCCCCCGCGACCTGGTGTTCATCCCGGTCGGGATCAATTACGACCGGGTGCTGGAGGACCGGACGTTGGTCCGCATGCTCGATCGGGATGCGCCGAGACGGAGCGTCGGATTTGCCGTCGCGACGACGGCGAAGTGGATCTTCCACAATCTGGGGCTTGTGCTCCGGCGGCGCTGGTTTCGCTACGGGTATGCGTGTGTGAACTTCGGTACGCCCATCTCCATGCAGGAATACACCCGCGCCCGCGGGATCGACTTTTCCACGATGTCCCCGGACGACCGCTTCGACGCGGTTGCGCGGTTGGGCGACGAGCTGCTCGCGGCGATAGCCGCCGCAATTCCGATCCTGCCGGTCTCTCTCGTTGCGACCGTGTTCCTGCGCGATCCGAGTCGGCACTGGAGCGAGCTTGAAATCAAGGCAGAGGCCCAGCGTCTGATCAATGAGTTGAAGCCCTCCAAGGCGTATATTCACATTCCCCGTTCGGACCATGACTACGCGATTGCCGTGGGATTGCGAATGCTGGTGCTGCGTCATTTCGTGGTCGAGAAGGATGGCCTGTTTCGCGCGAGCGCAGCGGAACATGAATTGCTGCGCTACTACGCCAATGCGATCGAGCATTTTCTTTCGGACACCTCGTGAATGGCGCTTCGGGACCGGGCCGTCGCGCGTCTTCGGACACGCCGATGCCCCGCCGCTCGGCTTGGTTTCCCGTGTTCGGCAACGGCGATCGAGAACTGGGCAACAGAGGGCTTCGGGATTTGCAGCACCAGGTTCCCTCAACGCGGCATGGGGCCGGACTGCTGCCGAATTGCCCATGAAAGTCTCTTTCTCAAACGGCGCGTATACGTCGGGGCGAACTCCTGCCGTTGGGCCGTCCGAAACCGCGGGAATGCGACCGGATGCCGAGACTGGGTTCCGATCCGCAGCGGACTGTGCCTTCCATGCGGCCCGTGCGGATATGGAAGCGGTGATCTCAACGGTTTCGGTAAACGAGAAGGCGATGCACTCCGGTCGCCGGCGATACGGGGGATTCTTGCCGGTCCGGCCGGTCACGCGGTACTTTGGCGGGTCGACGGGAGCCCGCGGGCGGTTGCCCGAATCCGAAGCTCCACGAGCAGGGACTCTCCCGCGACTTCGGCCGTTCGGCGCTCTTCCGAAGTGCCCACCGTGATGTTCTTTGCGCCGGCTTCCTCGGCGCGCCGCCTTGCAATGCTGCGGCTCAATCGGGTTGCTGCCTCGACCGCGTGGCCGTGATCGTCGAACCGCTGCGGGGAATCCGCTCCGTGAACAACGAAAGTTCCGGGCTGGGGCTGCAGGACCAGGATTTCCGCCGTGGCCGATACGCCGCCAACGGCGGCGCCGACGGCGTTCGCGACCTCGGCGAAACGGGGGCAGATCAATTCCGCGCCCAATTCCCGCGCAACTCCGGGATAGTGGACGCTTGCCGACGCACCAACCGCGATCAGCGGTCGGCTCAACCGAATTCGGGCGTCAACGAGACCGGAGCGCCCGTCCATGGACGCCTCGGCGAAGGGGCTCGCAGCGAGAGCCCGCCCCGGCAGCCCGTCATGGTCGAGGGCGCATGCCAGTACCGCTCGTGAGGATTGTCGGTGGAGAAGGGCACGGACCTTTCCTGCCAGTTCGTCCGCGTTGGCAGCGGCTTCCCGCCCGCGGCGGTTACGCCGCCGGGCAAACAGGCGGGCTGCCTGAACCGCTGTCCCGTCGTCGCCACGACGCTCAACTTCGAGTGCGTCCGTTGGAGTGAAGGCGGCAATTCGGATCCGCCCGTGGTCATGGAGTCGACCCAAGGCCAGGAACCAGCGACGGTTGCGTGCCAGCGCGTCCATCGGTCTGGGCGCTTCGGAGAGCGCATCGAGCACCTCCCGCGCGGCAGGGGATGCGGGGGAGGCTGCCCTTCCGCCGCTGGTGATCTCGGCGAAGCGCGCATGGTGTTCGTTGGGGCTGTCCGATTGCACCTGCCGGTCCAGCGTTTCGCGTACCAATTCCGGGTGCTGGCGGGCAAATTCGGTGATCGGGACCGCGCGTCGCGGACCGAGCGAGAGGCGCGGCTCAGCTGCGTCCGCCTCGATGCCAACCTCGCTGTCCCCACCGAGGGCATGGGTCCGCATGTCTACGGCGCGCACGAAGGTCCGGCGCCCTCGTACAAGGGATCCCCGGGGATCGACACGCACTTCGCCGTCTTCCAGGACCGCGATATCGGTCGTGGTCCCCCCGATATCGGAGACGACCGCGTTGCCGCGACCGGAAAGGTAGTGCGCACCGGTCGCGCTCGCTGCCGGGCCCGAGAGAATCGTGTGCACCGGATAGGCGCGGGCAGTGGCCAGGTTCATCAGCGAACCGTCGCCGCGGACCACCATTGCCGGTGCCAGGATTCCGGCCGTCTCGAGGACCTTGCCGCAAGCGTCCAGTAACGCGTCAATGCTTGGTATGAGGCCCGCATTCAGGTAGGTCGTAAGTGCCCTGCGCGGGCCATCCAGTTCTGCAGTCAGTTCGTGGCTGCAGGTGGCCGGGAGGCCGGAGAGTCGCCGGATCTCATCCTGCGCCTGCCGCTCATGCGACGGGTTCCGAACTGCGAACATGCCTACGACGGCGAACGCGTCGACCACCCCTTCCAGGCCTTTCAACCCCTCCGAGAGCGCAGCCAGATCGAGTTGCGTGCGCTCCGCGCCTCCGGCGTCGTGGCCGCCGGCGATCAGCAGCGTGCGGGACGCATCGCCGAATTCCTCGATCCCGCTCCGTCGGATGGCATGCCGGTCGAACCCGACCAGCACGAGAGCGGTCGAGTCGGCGCGGCCCTCCGCGAGTGCGTTGGTCGCCAGGGTCGTCGAGAGCGAGACCATGTCGATCTTCTCCGGCCCCACGGCCGCGTCGGACAGGGCGTTTGCGATAGCGTCGGCAATGCCTGCGTCCAGACCGTCATGGGTAGTGCGCGACTTGGCGAAGCCGAGAATCTCGCCACGGCCATCCCTTGCGCCGCGGTCGAGCACGACCGCGTCGGTAAAGGTGCCACCGGTATCGATTCCGAGAAGGGTCGCCATGCGGGTGGACATTTCTTCAACTTCGCTGCCCTCTTCGCCGCGACGGATGGTCCCGTCAAGTCGGACTGATCACGGCCGAAGGTGCCGCGTGTTGTATCGGAGAATGCCGCGATTCGCTGAAGCGTCCGTCATGCGCGCCGGGGGGCGACTCCGCGGCCTCCTGCCCGCGGATGGGAAGAAGCGCCTTACCCGCGTTCGATTGAGAGGGCTGCACGAGCCCGTGCAGTGCGCGGCCGCCAATCCGGGTGTCCTGGGCCCCGGGCAATCGCGTCCGGCGGGAACTGGGGTGAGGCAATGGCCGGAGATTGCTCCCGCCTGGGTGTGATGGCGTTCCGTTTCTGGCGCTCGGGCATCCCCGCGAATTCCACATCGTCATTCCGGTATCGCGAATTGACGGCTGCCGTGGAGTGGCGCATCGGGAACGGACGGGTTGGGGAACGGGATGCTGTTTTCCGGGTTCGGGATCTCCACGATGGAAGCCGCTTGCGAAGTGGTGCGGTGGCCCCGCCGTCAGCCAGGCCGGCAGTGTCAATCTTGCAGAAGTTCCAGTACCCGCCGCCGCAGATACGGCACCAGGTCCTTCTCGAACCGCGGGTTGCGGAGGAGCCACGCATTGTTGCGCCAGGATGGATGCGGCAGCGGCAAGGCGCCGGGCGTATAGCGCCGCCAATTCCTGCACGTCTCCGTGAGATTCCGTTCGGCTTCGCGGCCAAGGTGCCAGCGCTGCGACCAGGCGCCTGCCAGGATGAGGAACTCCACATTTGGCATCGCAGCGAGAATCCGCTCGCGCCATAGCGCGGCGCAAAGGGGCGGCGGTGGCAAATCGGAGCCGCGGCCGTCCTGGCCGGGAAAGCAGAACGCCATGGGCGCGAACGCAATGCGCGTGCGATCGTAGAAGGTCTCCCGGTCGATCCCCATCCAGCTGCGCAGCCGATCCCCGGACGGGTCATCGAAGGGAATTCCGCTCGCGTGCACGCGGACACCGGGCGCCTGGCCGCAGATGCAAATCCGCGCAGTGGCGGAAAGCAGGAGGACCGGGCGTGGTGCATGCCCCGTCGCGGTTGCCGCAAAGGAGTTGCTGCAGGCCGTGCATGCCCGGATTTCCCGCTCCAGGGTTTCGACATTCTCCATGGACGCCATGCTACTCCGAAAGCGTCCGCGTTCCGACCGTGTGGCGGGTGCGCACTCGCGGAATCCATGCGTCGCGATTCCCCGACGGGTGCCTTCGTCCTTCGATATCCGCTGGCGCCAAGCACTGCCTGCCGGTTCAGAGTGTGGAGGGGCGTTCCCGGTTTCGGCTTCCGCTCAGGGTCTGGCCCGGGCCTCTTGCAACCAGCCCCAGACGCGTGCGGGTGTGAGCGGCATGTCGACATGCCGAACCCCGGCTTCCCAGAGCGCGTCCAGCACGGCGTTCGACGTGGTGGGGAGAGCGCCGATCGTTCCTGCCTCGCCGCATCCCTTCATGCCGAGCGGGTTTGCCGGAGAGGGCACGGGCTCGTGGATGAAGCGGATGCAGGGCAGGTCGGAGGCCCGGGGAATGGCGTAATCCATGAAGGATCCGGTCAGCAGCTGCCCTTCCTCGTCGAAGACAGCGTGCTCGAGCACCGCCTGGCCGATGCCCTGCGCCACGCCCCCATGCACCTGCCCCTCGGCGAGCAGGGGGTTGATGAGTCGACCGAAGTCGTCCACGGCAAGGTAGCGGTCGATGGAAACACGCCCGGTCTCGGGGTCGACTTCGGCTTCGCAGATGTGGCACCCGTTCGGGTAGGAGCGTGCGGGAAGCTCCGTGTGGACGCGGACGTGAAGCCGCTCCCCGGCCCCCCTCTCGATCGCGAGGCTGGTGAGCGCATCGATGCTGACCGCGCGGTCCGAGCCCATGATTCGGAACTCCCCGTTGCAGAATTCGATGTCTTCCGATGCCGCCTCGAGGGCCTCCTCGGCTTCCTTCCGCAAGGCTTCGATGAGCTGCTCCGCGGCCGCCAGAATGGCGGCTCCCTGCGTGGTGACGGAACGCGATCCACCGGTTCCGCCACCAGCGGGGATGCGTTCGCTGTCTCCCTGGATGATCCGAACCCGGTCAGGGTTCAGCCCTGTGCCGTCCGCCAGAATTTGCAGATACGCAGTCTCATGCCCCTGTCCGTTCGATTGCGTGCCGACGAGCAATTCCCATATCCCATCCTCCGCGAGCCGAAGCTGCGCGCGCTCGTCTGTCGCGCCAAGGATGACTTCGACGTAGAAAGCGATGCCCAATCCACGAAGCTTGCCGCGCCGGGCCGATTCCGCGCGACGCGCCGGGAAACCGTCGACATCCGCTTCTTGCCGGGCGCGGTCTGCGACTCTCCGGTAGTCGCCCGAGTCCATCGTCTCCCCGGATGCGTTGCGGTACGGAAACCGGTCGGGCGGCACGAAATTGCGCTTTCGGAGATCCAGGGGATCCACTCCGAATTTTCGCGCGGCGGCGTCCATGAGCCGTTCGATGACGTAGATGCCCTCGGGCCGGCCGGCGCCGCGATAGGCGTCCACGGGCGTAGTGTTGGTGTAGACGCCGCGCGCAGCGAAAAAGAGGTGTTCGAACTCGTAGGCGCCTGGAAGCACCTTGGCGACCAGCTCCGAAGGGATGAAGGTTCCGTGGGGCGAGAGATAGGCGCCCATGGCCACGTCGCTCTCGACTCGGAGCGCCGCGAGCCGGAGATTTTCGTCGAAGCCGGCGATTGCGCAGGTGACATGATCCCGTCCCATCGAATCGGACAGGAATGCCTCGGAGCGGTCCGAGATCCAGCGAACGCCGCGGCCGAAACGGCGGGCTGCGAATGCGATCGCGGTGTATTCCGGATAGGTGGGGGCCTTGATGCCGAAGCCGCCCCCGACATCTCCGATGGTCACCCGCACCTGCTCGGTACGGAGTCCGAGGCGGGAAGCGATTTCACGACTGACCCGCCAGACGTTCTGGGCGCTGACCCTGACATGGAGGGCCTCCTCGGCGGCATCCCAGTGGGCGATGGCTCCGCGGGGCTCCATCGGGCATCCGACGATGCGGTTGTTGATCAGCCGAATTTCAACCCGGTGTGCGGCGGACTTCAGCTTCGCGTCCACTGCCTTCTCGTCTCCGATGGCCCACTCGTAGGCGATGTTTCGGGGCGCCTCCGCATGGAGTTGCGGTGCCCCTTCCCGGGTGGCTGCACCGGTCGCGGCGATGGCGGGAATCTCCTCGTAGACGATCCCGATCTGCTCGGCTGCGTCCTCTGCCGCGGCAAGGCTTTCCGCCAGCACCAGCGCGACCGGCTCCCCCACCATGCGCAGCCTTTCGACGGCGAGGAGGGGCCGCTTGGGCCGCGCGCAGATCGAACCGTCCCGGTTCCGAATGGTTACGGCGCCGATGTCGTTTACGCCGGCGGCCTCGAGGTCTGCCCCCGTAAGGATGGCCGCGACGCCATCCGAGCGGATGGCCGCCGAGATATCGACATGTTCAAGAATTGCGTGAGCGGCCGGGGACCGGACGAAGACCGCCCTGAGTTCGTCGTGCGGGTGCGAATCGTCCAGGTAGGTTCCGCGCCCGGTAACAAGGCGGACATCTTCGCGGCGCCGCACGGGCTGGCCGGTGCCGAATTTCATGCTCGCTCTCGCTGGACGGAGGGGAATGCGGGTTGGCTCCGAGGGAGCCACGCTTCGCCAGCTTGCTATACCGCAGTGGACGCCGTTTCGCCAAGCGGATGTGTTCCGTTGGAACGGCGCAGCGAGTCCTGTGCGCCGGATTCTGCCTGCTTGCGCTGTCTTCCCCGGAGCGCGCTCGCGATCCGTCGGCTTGCCCCGCGTTCACTGGCGGTGGCGGATTCGGCTATGCTCCCGTTGGTTCCCTTTGGAATGCCGAATGGAAGGACGACGAATGCGCCTGGAAGGAAAGACAGCCGTGATTACCGGCGCGGCATCGGGGTTCGGCGCGGAGATGGCACGCCGGTTCGCGGCGGAAGGAGCCCGGGTCGTGGCGGCGGACCTGAACGGAGCCGGCGCGGCCGCGGTTGCGGACGAACTCGGCGAGGCCGGTGTGAGCGTGGAGGGCGATGTTTCCTTGCGCGAGGATGCGGCGTGCATGATCCAGGCAGCGCTGGATCGCTTCGGGCGGCTCGACATCCTGGTCAACAACGCAGGCTGCACCCATCTCAACCAGCCGATGCTCGAGGTCGACGAAGCCACGTTCGACCGGGTATTCGCGGTCAACGTGAAGTCGATATACCTGACCGCGCTCGCAGCCGTTCCTGCGCTCCGCGAGGGGGGAGGGGGCACAATTCTCAACATCGCGTCGACTGCCGGGCTCCGGCCCCGACCTGGACTGACCTGGTACAACGGGAGCAAGGGCGCCGTTGTTCTGCTCTCGAAGTCCATGGCGGTCGAGTTGGCTCCTGACAGGATTCGAGTCAATGCGCTTTGCCCGGTTCTCTCCGAGACTCCGCTGATGTGGCAGTTCATGGGGGAGGACACGCCGGAGCGGCGGGCGGCTTTCGCTGCTTCGATCCCCCTTGGCCGGTTCGGTCAGTCTTCGGACGTGGCCTCCACGGCCGTTTATCTCGCGTCCGAAGAAGCGGAGTTCATTACCGGAGTGGCGATGGAAATCGACGGAGGACGATGCATTTGACGGTTTCGCCGATCGATTCTTCGAAACGGTTCCCCCCGGTCGGATCCGGAGGAGGCACCAGCAACCGTCGGCTCCGATGGCAATTGGGGAGCGGTCTTCCCGCTTCTCTCTCTGTGGATCGGGTCAAGGAGGTGCTGGATCTTACGCGGCGTGACGAGCGGCTGTTCCAGGACCGTCTGGATGAGCGCGGTGGCTTCTTCTGGGCATCGACGGGGGTTGGGCAGGAATTCTATGAGCGTCTCCGGGAACTGCTTCGCACCGCGGGCGGACGCGACGAATATGATTCCGCCCGCCAGGACTTGCGGAGGCGGAACGCCAAGACGTTCGGCAAGCTGGATTTCGGCATCCGCCTGCTCAGCAGATGCCTGCGGGATATCGGGCACGAGCCGGACGGGACAATCCTGGAAGACATGGATTTCGATGCCGCACAGGAGTTCGAGGACACGGAGCGTCCGGACCTCGAGGCGCAGTTCCTATGGGGGAGCGCGCTAGCGGCGTCCGAGGAACAGCCCTCGGCAGTGGGAGCGCTGATCTCGCTTGCGCCGGAGGAAGAGATTCGGGAGGTCAGGGAGGGGCTGGTTCCGGTGGGCGGCACGGTGGAGGCCGCAGAAGTCACAGCGGACATCGAGCCAGAGCAGTTGATGGATCGATTCCGGTCGGCGGTTCGGGACCTACGCATTGGCGAGGCGGGATTGGACCGGTTCCTGCTGCTCCAATCCGACCTCGACCGCATCGTCGCGATGGTCGAGGATCGCGAGGCCGAGCGCGACGAGTTCCTGCGCCTGTTCGACCAGTTCGTCGAGCAGTACCGGAACGAGGAATTCCTGATTCCCCTTGTTGATCGTTGCATTCACGTCGTATCGGAGTGGCGTTCGTCAAGGCACACCGCATCACCGCGAACGGTCGAGCGCGCCTTGTCTTTGGCGGCGCTCCTGTTTGCCGCGGAACGAGCCATTCGGTCGGCGAGGAAGCTCGTCGAACAGGCTGTCGCGGACGAGGATTACGCACGGCTTGGCGTGCTCAGCGGCGACATGGAGAAGCTGGCCGGCGAGCGGGACCGCAATGCGCGGGAGCTTGCGGAGTGCATGGAGGACTGGCCGGACGATCCGCCCGGTACTGGGGGTTCACCCGACGGCGGAAGCGGAGGCGGTTCCGGAGGGACCGAGGGACCGGCTCCTGGCGGACGCGACCGCGGGCCGGTGGAGCCGGGTTCCGGGATCGCGGCGCTGGGGGCCGTCGGGGAGACGGGGCCGGTCGCCGGAGCGGAGTTGGACGCCGTTGCTCCCCCGCTCGGCCGGGATGCAGCCTCGGGAAGCGCGGAGAGTCTGCATGCATCGGAGGGAAACGGCGAGTCCGGTCCGAGCGTGGTGCCGACGAGGCCGAAGGTAGACGCCGTCGAGACGGCGATCGCCAGGGCAATTCGGGATAGGCGGTGGGGAGTGGCGCATCAACTGGCCCTCAAGAAGCGGAAGTCGCTGCCGGGCAGCGGCGCGATCCGCCTCATCGCGTCGAATCTCGTTTCGGACCCGGACGATGCCATCGAGGCGGATTTGCCTGGCATCGCAGCCGAGGCGCTGGACTTCTTCGAGTCCCGAGTCGCGTCCGCCGCCGCCAGGAGGAGGAAGCCAGAACGACGCGCCGTGGCGATTCTGCTTGCCAGCTCCGCGCTCCTGCCGGCGCTGCGGGCTCCGGGGGGACCCGTTGTGGAGTTGCTCGCCCGCCTGGATTCCCATCTCGAGGACTGCCCGGCGCTGCGCGCACTGGCCCGGGCGTCCGTGGAGACGCTTGCTTCGACCGACATGCCCCTCACGCCTGAATCCCTCGCACGAGATTGGGATACTCAACTCGCGGAGCTGGGGGAGGACTCCGCCCGGTGGATTGAGGGCGAGCGCAGCGCCAAGCTCGCGTACGCCCCTGCGACGGATCTCTGGCACTCCCTCCTGGAGTCCTGGAACGAGAACGGAAGATCTTCGATCGGCGAGATGTTCGGGCTGATGGAGGAGCCGGCGAAGCCCTCCCGAATTGCGCGCGCCCAGCGGATCGCGGATTTCTGGCGCGAGAACACCGACCGGGAGATCGATCGGCTCCGTCAGGCCCGGCATGGAAATGCGCACACCCGAATCGATGGGCGCGCCCGAATTCGCCTGCGGGAAAAGATTGCGGAAGCAGCGGCCCATGCCGACAGGCTGACGGAATGCCTCGCCGCGAAGCCGTCCGGCGCGGAGCGCTACCAGCAGCCCATTGCGAGGGCGGTTCGCGCCGCCGCTGAAGCAAATGGCGCGGACGCGGTGCGGGAGGCCAGCCGGCTTGGCGGACCCTATGTTGCGTGCTCGCAAGCCCTCCTGGAGGCGTATCTCCGGGCAGTCCACGGCGAAGGCCCGGTTGCCAGCGATCCCGGACTCCGCCTGCGGGACTTGCTGGAGGGAGAATTCCTTTCCTGGATCGAACTTGAGGAAAGGCCAGCGCAGAAGCAGTTGATCGCGATGCTGGACGCTCCGGTGCCTGACATGGCGGAGGCGGTGAAACAGTGCATTGGCGCAGGGGAGTTTGATCGAGCGGAAGCCATTCTCGAGTATGCGCATCGCCGGGATGCCCTGGTGGAGGCGGACTGGGCGGCCCTCTCAAGCGTCCTGGAGAGACGGCGGGTTGCGGCAGTCCAGGAATTCGATCGCCGGTTCGAGGAAATCGAGGGCCACATCCAGAGCTCGGAAGAGCACCAGGCATTCAATTCGGAGCTGGGTGAGCGATTGCGTGCTGCGCTGCTTGCGTCCCTGGAGCCCGGTGACGGTGACCATCGTGGGAGGATGATCATTCTTGACAAGGCCCAGAGTGATTTGGACAAGGCGGTCTCCCGGTGCCGACGGGAGATCCGGAAGGCCTTCCGGGCCGTGAAGCACCCGCCGGCGCGAATCGCGCACCAGTTCGAAAAGGCCGTGAAGGAGAGCCGGTTTCGCGATGCACGGGAGCTCTTGGGCAGGCTCCAGCAGCAGGCGGAAACGGGGTAATCGCCCGGTGTCGTTTCCAGATGAAACCGTATCGTCCGTCCCAGATCCGCCCGGCTCCGGGAACCGCCCATAGCGCGGAGATTCCGTGAGACGTTCCGCAGCGATTTCCGGACGCTGGTTGCAGGCAGACGAATTCTCCTGGCACCGGGAGATCCGGTGGACCAGGTATCGATAGGCCGAGACGGATTGGTGGGGCGTGTTCGAACGACGCTTCGGCACAGGGGAACGCGCTTCGCCGTGTGTACCGAGTTGGTGGAGAACCCGGCGGTTTCATCCGGTGCCGGGGGGGGCCTGACTCCGTTGCCGCGCGGCATGCGGCCAGGAAGTGCCGCAGCGTGTTGGTCCGACCGGGCCGAACCCGAGTCAAGGCGTCCATTTTCAGCATCGAGCCAACTGCCGGGAGCGGGTCTTTGCCGCGTTACCGGCCGACGGAGCGCAGCTCACCGAGGCAGGTGTCTGCGCTTGTTGCGGCATTCGGATCAAAGAGCGCCATTAACCTTGCAATTTCGGAATTATTCTCCGAATATACAAGGATGATTGCGCGGAGAATCAAGCTGGATCTTTGCACTCTCCTGGAAGAGTCTTCCGTTGTGGCCTTGCTCGGGCCGCGGCAAGTTGGCAAGACGACGCTGGCCATGGAGGTGGGCAGCGACCAGGATGCGCACTATGTCGATCTCGAATCGTCGTCGGGCCGTGCGCGCATGTCGGATCCTGCGGCCTATCTGGGAGAGCACCGCGAGCGCCTCGTCATTCTGGATGAAATTCAGAGGATGCCGGGTCTCTTCCAGGAGTTGCGGGGGATGATCGACGCGGGCCGGCGCGAGGGACGCCGCTACGGGCAATTCCTCCTGCTCGGATCCGCGTCTGGCGATCTGCTCCGTCAGTCGTCGGAGAGCCTTGCCGGCCGGATCGCGTTGCTGGAACTCTGCCCGTTCGATTCCCTCGAAGTGGACGATGCCAACCGCCTCTGGTTGCGTGGAGGATTTCCCGACAGCTACCTTGCTCGTTCGGATCGTGCGAGTGCACGGTGGCGGCGGGACCTGATCCGGACCTACCTTGAGCGCGATATCCCGCAATTGGGGCCACGTATTCCCGCCGAGACGCTTCGCCGCTTCTGGAACATGCTTGCGCATTCGCAAGGCGGAGCGTTCAACGCGTCGGCCTTGGCACGGGGCCTTGGTGTGGACGGCAAGACGATCCTGAAGTATCTCGACCTTTTCGTTGACTTGCTCCTGGTTCGGCGGCTCGAACCGTGGAGGAGAAATGTCGGCAAGCGCCTGGTCAAGTCTCCCAAGATCTATATCCGGGACAGTGGGATTGTTCACGCACTGCTCGGAATCGAGACCCGCGAGACCTTGCTCGGGCATCCGGTCGCAGGATTGAGTTGGGAAGGATGGATCATCGAGGCGACGCTGCAGGCCGCGCCGGAAGGCACGCGTGCCAGTTTTTACCGCACGAGCGCCGGAGCGGAATGCGATCTCGTCCTCGAGATGCCGGGGGGCGAGATCTGGGCTGCGGAGATAAAGCGCTCATCGGCGCCGCAGCCCCGCAGGGGGTTCTGGATTGCTGCTGCCGACTTGGGCGCTACGAGGCGGATGCTCATCTATCCCGGCCCGGATGCGTATCCAATTGCAGATCGTGTCGAGGCGCTACCGGTCCGGGATTTCCTGATTTCACTGGCCGGCCTGCGCGGCGGCTGAGTTCGCCGAAGCTGCTCATCCTACGGCATGGCTCCGGCTGCCGGAGGGGCGCGGAATGGTTGATGCACCGGCGCCCTCCGGAAAAATCCGAGCGCGCCACACATGCTTCTGCCTTGCGTTGCAGTCCGGGGCAATCTGTACAGGACGCAGGTGAACAGTCGCGGAAACGGAACAAGGGAACATCTGGACGCATTTCATACTTCCTGCAACTCCACCGCAACACCGCGCAATCGGTCTTCAAGCATGCCTGTACCCCATGCAAACCGGAGAAGGATCCCATTGCATGAAATCGACCACCAGGGAAGTGCAGGATGGATCAGCAGGCCGGCGCCTCCAACAAGTTGTCGAACGCGCCGCCAATCGCCGCGTCCGAGGCAGAGTTGGACGAATGTCCGCACAGGCGGAGAAATTCCAGGCCAGAGGTCACTGTCGTGTCCGTTGTCGCCGCCGGGAAGTTCGCATTGACGGAGGGGTGGCGCCAGAAATTGAAGGCCCATCCGGCTGCCCGGTTGGAGATTGGAGATGGGCTCAACGCTCGACGACTTCGATGAAGATCGAACCTGCTCTGATCGGACCCAATTCGGGACCCGGTCGATCCCGCGGATCATCGCCTGCGACAGCCGATCCGACAAGCGAGCGCCCTCGGTCCTGGGGACGGTTGTGGATTTCGCCGGGCATAGCGGAAGCGCGAAGTCATCGCTGTCTTGAATGAGCAACTTCCTTCGATCAGTGGCAATCGATCCAGATGCGAGTGCGATGTGCGTGGGTTCGGGTGACGGCGGAGGGCTTGGGTCTGCGACGGGGCGGGAAGGGACGACGTTGGCTCCCGCCCGCCTGTATGAGCCCGCGCAGTGACAGGAACGAGTCTGTCGGACCGCCCACCGACTGCGTCAGAACGATCCTGCTTTCCGGATCGGTGCCGATTTCCGGCTTTGCTGGTCAGAGGCGCATCTGGCCAGGCAAGCATTCTGCCTACATGCCTGCCTCGGCGGATTCGCTGTTTCCCACGGGCGGATAATTCGCACGGGCGAACCCTTGTCCTGGAGTCCCGTGTCAGGCTGATGCCGCTTTGCTCGCCAGCGGAACCGGGCTCGAACGAAAGGCTGTTTCGTGCCTTCCGATCAAGTCAACGCATCAACGAGGGCGCCGGCGCCATGTCGGATGGGATCGGTCGTCGGTAGTCCGTACTTCATTCCGATCGCCTCCACGCATTCCTTCGCGTCCTCCTCCGAGAGAGCGGACGTGTTGACCGCAATCCCGATGAAGCGGGCATCCGGGTTGGTGAGCCGGGCAGTTGCGAGGCATCGTTCCATGCAGGTTTCGATGGAGGGCAGCGCAAAATTCGGTAGTCCCCGCATATGGGTTCGGGTCGGCTCGTGGCAGAGCACCAGCGCATCCGGCTGCGCACCGTGGATCAGTCCCGTTGTGACACCCGCATAGGAAGCGTGGAAGAGCGATCCCTGTCCCTCGATCAGATCCCAGTGCTCGGGTTCTGCGTCTGGTGAGAGCGCCTCCACCGTCCCCGAGATGAAATCCGCAATGACGGCATCGATGGAGATGCCGCTCCCGGTGATCAGTATGCCGGTCTGGCCGGTGGCGCGGAACTCCGCATCCATGCCCCGAGCTTTCATTTCCCGTTCCATGGCGAGCGTCGCGTACATCTTGCCGCAGGAGCAATCCGTCCCGACTGTCAGCAGTCGCTTTCCGGACCGGCGCCGGCCGTTTCCGACCTGGGACGGTTGCGGGGAGGGGTGCCGGACATCGGAGATCCGGCGCCCCAGCCGCCCCGCCGCGGCGCGAAGCTCCGGCACGTCCGCCGCCCGCTGGTGCAGGCCGGTGGCCAGGTCGAGCCCGGCCTCCAGGGCCTCGAGCAGGGTGGAGACCCACGAAGGACCGATCACTCCGCCCCGGTTCGCGACGCCGACGACCAGCGAGCGTGCGCCGCGCTCCGCGGCCTCCGCGACACTCAGATCCTCCAGACCCAGGTCGGCGGTGCATCCTTCGAGCCGGAGTTGGCCCATCGCCCGCTCCGGCCGCCAGTCGCGAATGCCGATGGCGGATTTCGCTGCGAGCATGTCCGGCGCGTCCCCCAGGAACAGCAGATAGGGTGGCTTGATTTCCATGTCGTGCTCCTTTCAGGTTTTGGCCCGCCCGCGCAACCGTGGCCTGACGCCCCGAGCCAGCCCGGCGCTCTGGCCGTCCGCTACTGCCGCATGCGCA
This sequence comes from Rhodobacterales bacterium, assembly GCA_965222665.1. Taxonomy (GTDB): domain Bacteria; phylum Pseudomonadota; class Alphaproteobacteria; order Rhodobacterales; family CAZPXZ01; genus CAZPXZ01. Next base: position 823,661 of record CBDCUM010000011.1, on the reverse strand, counting down.
GGCCCTCGGAATCGAAGGCCGGACCCGGCAAGACACGGGCACGGCGTTTCTCTCCGACAATGTGCACGTCAAGCGTCGTTCCGGCAACCGCCTTGTTCCGGTCGAGATAGGCGAGAGCGAGGCTCTTGCCAACGCAATGGCCGTAGGCGCCGGAGGTCACGAAACCGACTTGGCGACCACCGTCCCAGACGGGTTCCCAGCCGCTGGCGTCCGCATCGTCCGCATCGATTTCCAGCGTGGACAGTACCCGCGCGGGCGGCACTTCGTCCCGCTCGCGAAGAGCAGCGCTGCGGCCGACGAACCCATCCTTGGAAAAGTCCATGAATCGGTCAAGCCCGGACATGCCCGGAGTGTACGCCCAGGTGTATTCGGCCGACCAGATGCCGAAGCTCTTCTCCATGCGGAGTGACAGCAGCGCGTTTATCCCGGTCTCGACGATGCCCAGGTCCCGTCCTGCCTCCAGGAGCGCCAGGCGCAAACCGCGATGCTCGCTGGCCGGAACGTTGATCTCATAGCCGAGCTCGCCGGCCACGGACATTCGATTGACGCGCCCTCGGGCGAGGCCGACATCCATCTCGCGGCAGGAGAGGAATGGCATGGCCGCGTTCGAGACGTCGCTGGGGGTAACCCTGGCGAGCACGTCCCTGGAGCGCGGCCCGGACAGCGCGAAGCCGGTGACCGAGTCCGAGATATCCCGTATGGCGACTCCGGAATCGGGCAGCAGGTCCTCGAACCAGCGCATGTGCCACTGCCGCAGGTAATAGGAACCCATGATCCACCAGGTTCCGTCGCCCCAGTTGAGGAGGGTGAGGTCGCCGACCAGCCGGCCCGAGGGACTGAGCATTGGCGCGAGCCGCGAGCGGCCGGGATTCGGCAGGCGGCTAGCCATCGTGGTCGAAAGCCATTGCTCCGCTCCAGGGCCCGAAACCTCGTAGCGCGAGAAACCGGTGATATCGAGGAGTCCGGCGGTTTCCCGCGTGGTCCGGCATTCCGCCGCCACGATTTCGTGGGCGTTGGATCTGCGCTGGGTGGGCCTCTCCTCGAATCCCGTCGGCGCGAAGTAGAGCGGCACCTCGAGTCCCCAGCTCTCGCCCCACTTGGCTCCGGCAATTTCCAGGGCTTCATGGGACGGGGAGGTTCGGAGCGGCCGGCCGGCGGGAAGCTGCTCGTTCGGATAGGTGAGGACGAATCGGCGGCTGTAGAACTGGGCGGTTCGGGACTGGAGGTATTCGCGGTTGCTGGCGAAGGGCCCGTAGCGGGCGATGTCCATTCCGTAGATATCGGCGCCCGGTTCGCCTTCGATCATCCATTGCGCCAGCGACAGCCCGACGCCGCCCCCTTGGGCGAAGCCAGCCATGACCCCACAGGCAGCCCAATAGTTGCGCAGTCCCGGCACCGGGCCCACCAGGGGATTACCATCCGGAGTGAACGTGAAGGCGCCATTCACCCAGCGTTTGATGCCGGTCCGGTTCAGGCATGGATAGCGCTCGAATCCCTTCGCGAGCTCCGGCGAAATCCGCTCGATTTCCTCCGGGATCAGATCCATGCCGTAGTCCCACGGCGCGCCCTCGACGCACCAGTGGCGGGGGTTGAGTTCGTAGATGCCGAGGAGGATTCCGTTCCCTTCCTGGCGGAGATAGGTGAAGCCCTCGAGATCGACCGTCAGTGTGAGTTCGCGGTCCATTGCCTCCACTTCCGGGATCGCTTCCGTGACCAGGTAATGGTGCTGCATCGGAGTAACCGGCAGGTCGACGCCAGCCATCATTCCGGCCTGCTTGGCCCAGAGCCCTGCGGCGTTCACCACATGCTCTGCAAGGATGGAGCCGTTCTCGGTGACGATATCCCAGGCGCCGTCCGAGCGAGGATTCAATTCGATGACGCGGTTACGGAGGATGATTTCGGCGCCGCGCTTCCTTGCGGCGCGTGCGTAGGCATGCACCGCGCCGGTCGTGTCCAGGTGCCCTTCGTTCGGGTCGTAGAGACCGCCGAGAATGCCGGCCGTGTCGACGATCGGACACAACTCGCGGACCTCTTCCGGAGTCACGAGCCTCGACTCGGTCAGTCCCATGGTCTGGAAGATGGCCCAGGCCGCCTGCAGCCATTCCCAACGCTCGGGGCTGCCCGCCATGTTGACGCCGCCGGTCATGTGCAGGCCCATCTCCTGGCCGCTTTCCGTCTCGATTTCCCTAAAAAGGCGAATGGTGTAGGCCTGCAGCGCGGCGATATTGGGGTCAGCGTTGATCGCATGGAAACCGCCCGCGGCGTGCCAGCTGGACCCGGCAGTCAGTTCTGCGCGCTCGACGAGGGCGACATCCGTCCAGCCAAGCTTGGCAAGGTGGTAGAGGACGCTGGTTCCCACCACGCCTCCGCCGATGACTACCGCACGGTATTGACTCTTCATGCATCCCTCCGAAATGGCTGTCCGGCGGCAATGTAACGGTTTCCACGGGCGTGTGGAACATTCTCCGCTTGCCAAGTCCGCGTAAATCGGGACAATTGCCGTGGTGAGAAGCGAGGTGGGAGGAAACACCGTGACGGAACAGGCCCGCAATGTGCTCGGTGAGCCGCTGGAGGATTGCTCGAGGGACCCGGAGACAGGGTTTTTCCGCGATGGTTGCTGCCGGACGGGTCCGGAGGATCTCGGAAGCCACACCGTTTGCGTCAGAGTGACGGAGAAATTCCTCGCGTTCTCCCGCAGTCGCGGGAACGATCTCTCGACGCCGCGCCCGGAATTCGGCTTCCAGGGGCTGGTCGAAGGCGACCAGTGGTGCCTTTGTGCTCCGAGATGGCAGGAGGCGCTGGAATCCGATTCCGCCCCGCGCGTGGTGATCGGGGCCACAGAGGAATCGGCGCTGGAATTCGTGAGCCTGGATGACCTGAAACGGCTCGCCATCGATCTCAGTTGATGCGTGCCGCCCGCGCTGTCGCAATGACGGCCGGCAATGGGGTAGCGGGGGGCTCGCTACCCCCGAGACCGACAACCAATCCGAACTTCTCCTTCCAGCCCGCTTTGCGAAGATGCGCGAATTGGTCTGATTTGACGCCCGATTCTCTCGGGATCGTCTGAATATCCCGCAAGATTGCGGCCGCGACAGCCGTTTTCCAGGATTTTGCGACGGTTCCTGCACCATTCCGCAGTCCGGATTTTCCGCACGACCGGTTATGTACATAAATCCCTATTTAAGATCGTCCACCACGGGCCTCACACGTTTTCCGATGTGTAGATTTCGAACCTGAGCGAAACGTTCTGCGCGCCCGCATCCGGCCCTGCCTCCTTGGCCTTGATCATCGCCGAGATGGCTTCGCATGCGAACGCGTCCATCGGATGAGAGATGACCATGGTGAGCGTTCCATCGATCAGTGCTGCCCGTGTCGCGTCAAAGAGCTCGTATCCGACCGCCACGAAATCATCTCTGCGCGGGCAATTGCGCATGGCGGCCAGTGCGCCGGTAATCCCGCCCCCCGAAATGAACAGCCCGCACAAGTCGGGATGTTCATCGAAGAGTTTCTCGGTCAATTCGCTTGCGACAACTGCTGACTCATAGGTCGATAGCGGTTCCAGAAGCTTGAAGTCGGAGTTGTGCTCCCGGAAATACGAGCGGAATCCGTTCTCGTTCAGTTCCTGGTTCCGGTACCGATGGTTGCCGACAAGGATACCGATCTTGCCGGGGGTTCTGGAAATCTTGTCAAATGCCCAGCCGGCGGTCCGTCCGACCTTCCAATTGTTCAGGCCGACAAAACCGACATTGCCGCGCGCCGAGAGGGGCGCGATCAATCCGGCCACGGGAACGCCCATTCGCAGTACAGAGTCTATTGCGTCGGAGATGATCGGATGCTCGGCCGCAACCAGCGCGACCGATTCACTAGCGTCCCCCAACGTCATGAGTCGCGTCGCGACGTTGGCCGTGGAGAGATCGTCCATGAATTCGAGCGTGAGTTCGACATTGCCGTCCGCATAGTCCTTGGCGGCACGCTCCAGCGCGTTTCCCAGATCCCGGTAGAAGGCCCGTCCGCTCTGCTGCAGGAGGATACCGAGGTGGTGCGTGTCTCGACTGCTTCGGATCGCGTTCTCGATTGCACCAAGGCCGTAGAACCCGATCTCCCTTGCTGCGCGCAGGACCCGTTCCCGTGTCGGCTGTCGGACCTTTGCAGCTTCGTTGATGACTCGATTCACGGTCGAAACCGAGACTCCGGCGGCTTGCGCAAGATCCGGGATGGTCGGGCGCTTTACCATGAGAAATTCCTGCTATTTCGTTTCATTTTATGCCCGATTGAGAGGATTTGCGACGAACTGTCGTTCAGTGAATGAGTAATATTGACTTGATTCAGATCAATGTGTCAAGTAGTATCTCTTCTCGTTGCTAGGGCGGTCACCTGTCAGGCGGCGATTCGGGAGGGCGATTCGGGTGGAAGACCTCAAGTTTGGAACCCGTGATCGGCGCGGCAACTGGACGCCGATCGCGCATCTGGAAATCGCCCCGTTCTGGACCGGAAAGTTCGAGAAGCTGGGCGGCTGGTTCCGGGAGTATGTATGGCCCTGGAACGCTTTCCACATGGCGACCGCGTTGCTCTACTGGTACTTCATCATCCCCGATGCCGAGACGCTGCGCACGTTGAGCTGGGACTAGGCGCTGCGGCTGTTCGCGGTGAACGCCGTCGGCATCTTCGTGATGTTTGGCGCGGTGGAGTTCTTCTATTACGTCAAGCGCAAGCAGGAGACGCGGTTCAAGTACAACGCCAGGTTCCCGTCGGAGCATCCGTCTGACGTGTTCTGGTTCAAGTCCCAGAACATCGACAATTTCCTGCGCACCTACCTGTCCTCGATCCCGCTCTGGACGCTCTGCCAGGTGGTGATCCTCTGGGCCTGGGCCAACAGCTGGGGCAACTGGGTGGAGTGGGAGACGTATTGGCCGTGGCTGATCGTGCTTACGCTGCTCGTGCCGGCGATCCACGAGGTGCATTTCTTCTTCGTCCATCGCCTGATCCACACGCCGCTGCTCTACAAATGGGTGCATTCGGTGCATCACAACTCGATCAATCCGAGCCCGTGGTCGTCTCTGTCGATGCATCCGGTTGAAGGGTTCCTGTATTTCGCCGAGGTCTTCTGGCACTTCATCATCCCGTCGAACCCGATCGTGATGATGTTCCAGCTGAACGGCACGGGGTATGGCGCGGTCAACGGGCATATCGGTTTCGACAAGCTCGAGATCACCGACGAGATGACGCTCGATAGCCACGCTTACGCTCACTACCTGCACCACAAGTATTTCGAGGTGAACTACGGGGCCGACGGGCTGATCCCGCTCGATCAGTGGTTCGGCTACTGGCACGACGGCTCCAAGGAAGCCGACGAGCAGATGAAGGCGCGCTTCCGCAAGAAGAAGGAGCGCACGAATGCCAAGAACGCGTCCGGCGTCACCGCGGAGCGACTTTGATCCGGCCGCGCGGAGGAGGCGTGGCCTGATCCCACGCAGTTTTCAAATTGCCGTCGTGGGACGGCAACCAAGGGAGGAGATCCAACCATGAGAATCAGCAAATTACTTGCGACCACGGCCGCGCTGGCCTTCAGCGCTCAGGCAGCGCTTGCTGCCGACATCTTCGTTGTCGGCGGCAAGCCGGACGATCCGTTCTGGTCGATCGTCAAGCGCGGCGCCGAAGACGCCGGCATCGTGGTCGAAGCGCAGGGTGGCTCTGTCACCTGGCTCGGGCCGCAGAACTACGACAACCTCGGCGTCGACGCGGCAGAACTGATCCGCCAGGCCATCGACCAGGGCGCGGACGCCATCGTCGGCCCCGACTGGGTGCCGGAAGCGATGGACCCGGCCTTCGAAGCCGTCGTCGAGGCAGGCATTCCGCTGGTTATCTATAACGCAGGGGGCATCGCCGCAGCAGACCGGCTGGGCGCGATGAACTATGTCGGCTCGGACGACTACAAGGGCGGTGTCGCAGCAGGTGAGTACCTCGCGAGAGCCGGAAACCTGAAAGGCGTCTGCGTCAACACGCTGCCGGGCGCGGCCAATATCGAGGCGTTCTGCAACGGTTTCATCGAAGGCATCACCAATGGCGGCGGTGAGGGGTCGGTCCTGCCACTTCCGGCAACGTCCTTCGGCTCGGCGACGGCCGTGGCGCAGGCGGTCAAGGCACACCTGCTGCAGAACCCGGACATCAACGCCGTCTTCACCATCGGCAACGTCGATGCGAACTCGGCGATGAACGGGATCATGCAGTCCGGCAAACTGGGGCAGGTTCAGCTGTGCGGGATGAATTTCGATGAAACCATCCTGAGCAACATCAAGGATGGCGGGCAGCTTTGTGCCATCGACCAGCAGGGCTACCACCAGGGCTATCTCGCCGTGTCGATTCTGAACGGCTTCGTCAACTATGGCCTGACGGTCCCGACCCGCGAGATCCTGACCGGCCCGGGCATCATCGATTCGTCCAATGTGGAAGCAACGATGGCCGGTGTCACTGAGGGCACCCGCTGAGGCGAGGTCAATGAAGCCGCCCGTCTTGCGAACGGACGGGCGGCCGCCTTCCATCTCTGATCACGCTCGTCGGGGACCGCCGCAACCAACCCGTCGCATGCCTTGGGATAACCAATGACCTTGAAAGGTAGGGCACCATCCGCCGTATTCGATTCGGGTCCGAAGCGTCGCGGCGGTGCCGTGTTTGGCAGGCTCGCGAGGCGCCCCGAGACGGGTTCGTTCCTCGGCATGGTCGCGGTGTTCGCCTTCTTCGCGATGTTTGGCGGCAAGATCTTCCTGTCTCCGGCCGGGTTCGCCAGTTGGCTGAACATTGCCGCAGAAATCGGAATCGTGGCGCTTCCCGTCGGTCTCCTGATGATCGCGGGAGAGTTGGACATTTCCGTAGGCTCGGTCATCCCGGCCGCGTCCCTGACGGTCGCCATTGTCTCGGGTTTCTTCGACGCGCCGGAGCTGGTGGGCATTCTGGCGGGCCTGGGCGTCGGTCTTCTGGTGGGTTTCGTGAACGGCTTTCTCGTCACTCGCACCACCATCCCGTCCCTCATCGTCACGATCGGGACGATGTTCGGAGTGATGGGGCTGACGCTTGGCCTGACGGTGATGATCGCCGGCAGCACCGGGGTGTCCATCGTGCCTGACCCCCTGACCAAGGCGATATTGGGCCAGTTCGTCGGCGGCATGTTCCAGGTCACGATCTTCTGGTGGCTCCTTTTCATCGCTGTTCTGTTCTACTTGCTGCTCGTGTCCCCGATTGGCAACTGGATCTTTGCCCTGGGCGGTGACCGCGAGGGCGCGCGGAATGCCGGCATTCCAACCTCCGGGCTGACGATCTTCCTGTTCATGCTAAGCGGGTTCTCCGCCGCCTTCGTCGGTGTCAGCCAGGTGCTGGTCTACCAGAGCGCACAGGTGCTTGCGGGCCAGTCGTTCATCTTCAATTCGATCATGTGCGTTGTGATCGGTGGCGTGCTGCTAACGGGTGGTTTCGGGTCCATCGTCGGTATCGTCTTCGGCACGATCACCTTTGCTATCGTCAACCAGGGCATCTACTTCACCGGCATCGATCCCAACATGGGCAGCGTCATCATCGGTGCGCTGTTGCTCATCGCCGTTCTGACCAATGACACCTTCCGGCAGATGGCGCTCAGCTATTCGTCGAGGAAGAAGACGTGAGGGCAGGGACGTGAACTTCGCTTTCAGACAATTCATGCGCCGCCCCGAGGCCGGGTCCGTTCTCGGTCTTCTGGGTGTAGTGGCCTTCTTCGTCGTTTTTGGGGGCGTCGATCTTGGAATCCTTCTGGGCGCGGCCAGCTGGGTGAATTTCAGACGTCCGGACATCGCTCTCTTTTCGAGAGCCGGTTGTGGGTTGAATTATCGTTTGAATTGATAGAGTTATGATTGAATTTTGGGGTTGACAGAGCGGTGGGAGTCTGGCATAATAATATGAACCCGATATTCGGTATCCGAGGATCTCATGAACACACTTCCGATGGCGCCCGCGAACGCCACTCCGATCGGCACTACGTGCTTTTCGTACCACGTTGATGGCGAACGGGTGGTGTATTTCACAAACCTGCAGCCGTTTGACTCGCACGACGTTTCGAGCATCCGGTCGTGGCGGCTTCGGATCGCGCGGTTCGCGGAGCACGGGATCCGTCGGGAGGATCTGGAGACGGCGTTCGGCGTTGGTCGTTCCACGGTGCAGCGGGCGGTGAACCGGTACCGGAGCAAGGGGGAGGAAGGGTTTCATGAGCCGCGCCGCGGGCGCGGTGCGAGCGCAATTGATGCCGACATGGCGCGGGAAGCGGACCGTCTTTTGAGTACGGGTCTGAGCGGCTCGGCGGTTGCGCGACGGCTTGGGATCCCGGTGCGGACGCTGAACGACAACCGTCGGCGGGGGGTTGTCGGGGGTGGGATGCCGGCCCGGGCGGCAAAGGCTGATCCGGTTCCGGACGCACCTGCGGAGCGGGAGGCGCCGCAGGAAGCACCGGAGCGGGACGCGCTGGAGCCGTCGATTGACCGAAGCGCACGGGACGCCCGCGACCGGGCAGCGCCGCTGGGCCGTGGAGCTCGGGACACGACGGGACGAATGCTGGCTGCGACGGGGCATCTGAGCGAGATCCGGCCGCAGTTTGCGGAACCGCTGTCGGTGGTCGCCGGCGGGGGGGTGCTGGCCGGGCTCCCGATGCTGCTGAAGGAGGGGCTTCTGAACCACGCGCGGGAGTTCCTGTCGCTGCCCAAGGGGTATTACGGGTTGACCACCGTTCTGCTCTTCCTGGCGTTCCTCATCCTGGCCCGGGTGCGCAATCCGGAGGCGCTCCGGCACCAGGTGCCCGGGGAATGGGGCGCGATCCTGGGCCTGGACCGCTGCCCGGAGGTGAAGACGCTGCGGCGCAAGATCAAGGCGCTGGGGCAGGATGTGCAGCAAGTGCGGAACTGGCAATCCTCCCTGGCGGCGGGATGGCTTGAGGAGGATCCGGAGGTCGGCGCCACGCTGTGCGTGGACGGGCATGTGAAGATCTATTCCGGTCGTAAGGGGAAATTCAGACGTCCGGACATCGCTCTCTTTTCGAGAGCTGCTTGTGGGTTGAATTATCGTTTGAATTGATAGAGTTATGATTGGATTTTGGGGTTGACAGAGCGGCGGGTATCTGGCATAATAATATGAACCCATTATTCGGTGCCCGAGGATCTCATGAACACGCTTCCGATGCGACCCGCCGAGGCGGTCCAGATTGGCAACTCCTGCTTTTCCTTCGTGAGGCGGGACGGCCGAGTGGAGTATTTCTCCAATCTTGAGCCGTTTGATTTTCACGCTGACGATCAGCGCGAAGCGAAGTTGCTTCGGATCGCGAAGTTCGCGGAGAGCGGTGTCCCTCGCTCGGACCTGGTGGAGGCGCTCGGCGTGAGCCGCTCGACGGTACAGCGGGCGGTGAACCAACTCCGGAGGGACGGCGAGGCGAGCTTCTTTGCGCCGCGCCGCGGGCGCGGTCCGAGCGTAATCGATGCCGACATGGCGCGGGAAGCGGACCGTCTTTTGACCTCGGGTCTGAGCGGCTCGGCGGTTGCGCGACGGCTGGGGATTCCGGTGCGGACGCTGAACGACAATCGCCGGCGAGGCGTTGTCGGGGGTGGGATGCCGGCCGGGACGGCGAAGGCTGAACCGGATCCGGAAGCACCTGCGGAGCGGGAGGCGCCGCAGGAAGCACCGGAGCGGGACGCGCTGGAGCCGCCGATTGAGCGAAGCGCACGGGACGCCCGCGACCGGGCAGCGCCGATGGGCCGTGGGGCTCGGGACACGACGGGACGAATGCTGGCCGCGACGGGGCATCTGAGCGAGATCCGGCCGCAGTTTGCGGAACCGCTGTCGGCGGTTGCCGGCGGGGGGGTGCTGGCCGGGCTCCCGATGCTGCTGAAGGAGGGGCTTCTGAACCACGCGCGGGAGTTCCTGTCGCTGCCCAAGGGGTATTACGGGTTGACCACCGTTCTGCTCTTCCTGGCGTTCCTCGTCTTGGCCCGGGTGCGCAATCCGGAGGCGCTCCGGCACCAGGTGCCCGGGGAATGGGGCGCGATCCTGGGCCTGGACCGCTGCCCGGAGGTGAAGACGCTGCGGCGCAAGATCAAGGCGCTGGGGCAGGATGTGCAGCAAGTGCGGAACTGGCAATCCTCCCTGGCGGCGGGATGGCTTGAGGAGGACCCGGAGGTCGGCGCCACGCTGTGCGTGGACGGGCATGTGAAGATCTATTCCGGTCGCAAGGGGAAATTGCCAAAGCACTTCGTGGCGCGACAGAAACTATGCCTGCCCGCGTCCACGAGCTATTGGATCAACGCGCTTGGCGGCAAGCCCTTCCTGTGCCTGAACAAGGCGCTGGATCCGACCATGACCCACGCGCTGGAGGCGGACATCCTGCCTGCGCTGGAGAAGCTGGGCATGCTGGGCCCGGAGGCGCCGGATCTCACCGCCCCGGATGCCGGCGAGCCCGCCCTGACGCTGGTCTTCGACCGGGAAGGCTGGAGCCCGGCACTGTTCAAGCGCCTCGCCCGGCGCGGCGTTGCGGTGATCACCTGGCACAAGGGCTTCAAGGGGGAGGACTGGCCGGAGGCGGAGTTCCGCAGTGTCGCGGTACCGATCCATGGACCGGGCACGACCCGCAGCGCCACCGTCCGCCTCGCCGAGAAGCGCGTGCAACTGAAAAAGGGGCCCGAGGTCCGCCAGATCCGCCGCCTGCTGGAAAGCGGCCGCCAGGTCCCGCTCATTACCACCCACTCCCGCATGCCCGTGGAGCAGATCGCCGGCGCCCTGTTCTCCCGCTGGTCGCAGGAGAACTTCTTCAAATATATGCGCGAGGAGTTCAATCTCGACGCCCTCGTGGTCCGCGGCCTGGAGCCGCAGGATCCCGAAGCCCGCGTCGTCAACCCGCTCTGGCGCGCAATCGACCGAAATGTCAGCCGCTTCCGGCAACGCCTCGGCACCCTGCGCAACAGGATCGCCGATCTGGCCAAGGGAGCCCAGTCTCACCAGACCGCCGAAGCCGCCCGACGTCTCCAGGCCCGGATCGACGCTCTCGACGCCGAGCGTGAGGCGCTCAAGCAGAAGCGCAGCGACACGCAGCGCCACATCACCGTCGCCGAGCTCGACGACCACCAGGCCCTGGATGCGCTTCCCGAAGGCGAGAAGCTCCTCCTCGACGTCATCCGCATGATCGCCTACCGCGCCGAAACCCGCATGATGCCTGTCGTCGCACAGGCACAGGGCAAGACACAGCGACCCCGCAGGCACCTGCGCGCGATCTTCCAATCCGACGCCGACATCATCCCGGAGCCCTCCAACGGCATCCTCCGCATTCGCATCCTCGGCACCGCCAGCGACGCTGGCGACAACGCCACTGCAGGCCTCCTCCAGGAACTCAACCTGACCCGGACGATCTTCCCAGGCACCAACCTCCGGATGATCTACGAACTGCCCGGGAATACGGCCGATCCGGACCCTTCGGGTTCAAATAGGTGAGCTCGATTCACTCCCGAGGTCCGGACATCTGAATTTTGCCGCCAACCTCGGCATCGTGGCGATCCCGGTCGGTATCTTGATGATTGCCGGCCAGTTGGACATTTCCATCGGCGCCATGATCCCGGCGGGCTCGATGACCGCCGCAATCCTTTCGGGCTATTTCGAGTTGCCCATCGTGGTCGGAATGCTGGGCGCGCTCGGCGTCGGAGTGCTGGTCGGTCTCGTGAATGGCATTCTGACCGTGCGGACCTCTGTGCCGTCGCTCATCATCACCCTGGGCACGCTCGTCACGATGCAAGGCATCGTTTTGAGCGCGTCGGTGCTGCTGACCGGCAACGCTAGCGTGTCGTTGACCGCGCCGGACTGGGCCAAGTTTCTGTTCGGACAGCTCATTGGCGGCAGCCATCAGGTCATCATCGTCTGGTGGTTTGTTCTGACGGCAATCCTTGCGTTCATCGTGCATAAGACCCGCTACGGCAACTGGATTTTCGCAATGGGTGGCGACAAGGACAGCGCCCGGAACGCAGGCATTCCGACAGGCAGGCTGACCATCATCTTGTTCATCCTTTCCGCGACGAGCGCGTCTTTCGTTGGAATGTGCCAGGCAATCCTGTTCAACTCGGCGCAGGTCTCGGGCGGCATGAACTTCATCTTCAACGCGATCGTCAGTGTCGTCGTCGGCGGGGTGCTACTGACCGGCGGTTTCGGATCCGTCCTGGGCATCTTCTTCGGCACGCTGACCTTCGCGGTCGTCAGCCAGGGCATCTACTTCACGGATATCGACCGGAACTGGTCGAACCTGATCATCGGCGTGATGCTCCTGATCGCGGTCGCGATGAACGAGAGCTACCGGAAAATGGTGCTGTCCTATGCGACGCGAAAGAAGAAGCCGGTTTCGTCCTGACCGACACGACCGTTGTCGCGCTCACGGCACCGGCCTGGGCCAGGGCGGTCTTCGGCAGGTGCTTTTTCGGATCCTATCAGGTCATCATGGCCTGGCGGCTGGGCCTGACGGCCACCTGCTTCCTTCATCTCTCGCCCTGGAGGAACTGGCTCTGCACCATGGGGGGCGACAAGGAAAGCGCCCGGAGTGCCGGTATTCCTACCAACAAGTTCACGATTGCCCTCTTTTTCCTGCCTTGATGAGAGCGGCTTTCGTGGGCGAGTGTGAGACGGTCCTGTTCAACTCGGCCAAGGTGTCGAGGGGGATGTCGTTCCTCTTCAACGCGATCGTCAGCGTGCTGCTGCTGATCGCGGTTCTGATGAACAACACCTTCCGGCAGATGGCGACCAGCCATTCTGGCCCGAAGAAGACGAAATGAGGTCCCAATTGTCTGAGAAAACGCCAGTTCTGGAGCTGCGCAACGTCGACAAGTCCTTCGGTCCGATTGACGTGCTGTACGAGATTTCGCTGAAGTTGCACGAGGGCGAGGCGCTATGCTTGCTGGGCGACAACGGCGCGGGCAAGTCTACGCTGATCAAGACGCTTGCCGGCGTGCACAAGCCCACGCGAGGCACGATCCTGATGGACGGTGAGCCTGTCGAGTTCGACAGGCCCCGCGATGCCGCGGACCGCGGCATCGCGACGGTGCACCAGTTCGGCGGCACCTTTCCGTTGATGAGCGTCGGGCGGTCCTTCTTCGTGGGCGTGGAGCCGACGAAAGGGTGGGGGCCGTTCAGGATCTACGACCGCAGGACGGCCAACGAGATCGCGGTGAAGGCGGTGCAGGATTTCGGGATCACCCGGATCGACGACGGCGACCGGCTGGTCGGCGGGCTGTCGGGAGGTGAGCGCCAGTCGCTCGCCATCGCGCGCGCGGTGCACTTCGGCGCGCGCGTGCTGATCCTCGACGAGCCGACCGCCGCGCTCGGCGTGAAACAGGCCGCTCACGTGCTGCGCATCGCGAATGAAGCCAAGCGGCGCGGGCTGGCGGTGATCTTCATCACGCACCAGGTCATGCACGCGATGGCGGTGGGCGATCACTTCGCCGTTCTGATCCGCGGAGCAATCGCTGCCGATTTCCGCAAGGGCGAGAAGACCCGGGAGGAAATCACCGATCTGATGGCGGGCGGCGAAACGATGGCCGATCTCGAGGCCGGTATCGAAGGCTACATGGAAACCCACGATGGGCTTTCGTCTCGGTCGGCTCACTAGGAGTCTGTCGGGTTTGACCTGAAATTGGCGTAAAGGGAAGCCTTCGCGCTGAGTCCGGCCGAGGCAACACGCGAGCGCGCCGGATCCCGGCTCAGGGTTGGGGGGATTTCCAGGGCGGTTCGGTTGCCGGGGTGGCTCTCTTACCCCCAAGGCCCGTTTTTGGCCCTGCGAGGGCACTGTTTCGGGCCGGGTGAGAGCATTTTTTCTCTTCTTGCTCAGCTTGCGAGAGCGTGCATCCGCTTCAGGTTCCATGCCACGCTGATCAGCGTCCATTCCCCACTTACCGCGCTCAGTCCCCGCAGATGGAAACGCCGGAATCCCATCACCTCCTTGATGATCCCGAATACCGTCTCGACGGTAACCTTGCGCCGAGAATAGATCGCCTTGCCCTCCGGTGTCTTCAGGCGGTGCTTCGCTCTCGCCGTTGGGTCCGCATCGACGGGAAGCTCCGGCGCCGGTGCCTGCCGGTTCGCCAGCGGCTGGTTGTGCGCGTCGCGGCCTGACGCGATGTACGGCGTCACCTCGGCCATCTCGCACTGCGCCACGTTGTCGGCGCTGAAATAGCCGGTATCGGCCAGGATTCCTTCCGGCTTGCCTATCACCGCTTCCACCGCCGCCAGTTGTTCCAGCGCCGGGGCAATCTGCTGCTTGTCATTGCAGGCATCCGTTACGTGGCCCGCCACGATCAGGTGGGAGCCATTGTCAACCGTCGCCTGAGCGTTGAACCCCTGCACAAAGCCTTCTGATGACGGCATGATCCGCGACTCCGGATCGGTGAAGTTCACCTGGTCCTTCGGATGCGGGCCCGGTTGCGGTTCTCGCGGTGGGCGACCTCCCGGCTTCCGGCCGGACGCCGCCTCCTTCGCCGCGCGGGCCGCCATCTTCTCCTCGTAGGCCGCCATCTCCGCCCGGTGCCGCTCCGCCGCCCGCTGCGCGATCTCTTCCTTCGCCGCCGTGATCGCATCAAGGCGATCGCGGCGCCGCTTCAACTCCTCCGGAATGTCCAGCCCGATGTCCGGCTCAGCTTCGTCCGCCTGCTCCGCCCGGGCCAGCAACGCTGCAACCTCTTCCTGCAACTGCTGTTCCAGCTTGTTCGCGTAGTCCCAGCTCATCGCCTTGTGCTTGCTGGCGTTCGCCTTGATCTTGGTACCGTCCAGACTCACATTCCCGAGTTGCAGCACACCCAGGGTCCGCGCCATCATCAGGATCTGTATGAACAGGCCTCCCAAGTGCCCAATAAACCGCTTGCGAAAGGCTGCAATCGTGTCGTGATCCGGATGCAGGTTCGCCGCTACGAAGCGGAAGGCAACTGACTCATACGTCGCCCGCTCCAGCTTGCGGCTTGAGAAGACCCCGGTCGCATAGCCGTAGAACAGCAGCGAAAGCAGCATCGCAGGATGATAGGCTCGCTTGCCGCCGCGACTATAGTCAGAGGTCAACTCGCTCAGGTCGAGCTGCTCCACAATATCGACCACGAAACGCGCCAAATGACCTTCCGGCAGCCAGTCCTGCAGCGACGGCGGCAAAAGCCACGGCGTCTCACGATCCGTCCTACGGAAATCCCGCGACATCAGCAGACCTCTTCCACAATCTTCAGCTCTTGGAACACTATATATTGATAGTGCAGTGGCTGCCAGGGCAGGACTGGCCAAGAGACGACAACGCTCCGCCCGGCCGCTGGCTGCGGCAAAGCTGAGACACGGCCATGCCGGGGCCCCCCTGAGCAAATCCGACAGCCTCCTAGACGTTCTCAGGGACGGACCCCGTCAGCTTTCTCCTCGTGCGGCGGCCAGGTCTGTGCAGGGCCGCCATCCAACCCATGACAAGTGCAGATCGAAGATGACCACCCGAATTGCCGCAATCGGTGCAGGATTGATGGGCGCAGACCATGCCAGGATCGCGGCCGCGGACCTTCCCGGCGCAACCCTCCAGGTTGTCTGCGATATGGATGAGGCACGGGCCAGGTCTGTTGCCGAGGCGCATGGCGCTGCCGACGTGGCGACCGATGCCGAGGCCGTGATCGGCCGCGCGGATGTGGATTCGGTGATCGAGGCGAGCCCCGATTTCACCCATGCGCCGCTCAGCATGGCCTGTATTCGGGCGGGCAATGAGGCGCTCTGCGAAAAGCCGCTGTCGCAGTCCTCTGCAGAATGCCTCGCGGTGATGGAGGCCGAACAGAAAGCGGGCGAGAAGTTCGTCCAGCTGGGCTTCATGCGCCGCTACGACCAATCCTACGTGGAGATGAACCGGGCACTGGACGACGGCACGCTGGGCCGTGCCCTGATGATGCACAATTTCCACTGCAACGTGGAAACGCCTGCCGCGGATTTTACCGGCGCGATGGCGGTCACCAATTCGGCCCCGCATGAATTCGAAGTAGTGCGCCACGTGCTGGACACTGAATATGCCGCGATCTCTGCCTACCAGCCCAGGCGCTCGGACTCGCTTGTCGCTCCGGTTGTGATGGTTCTGGAAACCACAGATGGGCAACTCGTGAGGTTCGAAATTCAGATGTCCGGACCTCGTGCGCTGATTGAAGGCGTGTTTGGCGGTCGTTTTCCTTGTGATTTCGGTGAGTTAGGAGGCATTTGGGGGGTTGACAGGTCGGCCGGAATGTGAAAGAATGTTCTAAACCCGATATCCGGCTCCGAGGTCCCGATGAACACGCTTCCGATGCGCCCCACCGAGGCGGTCCAGATTGGCAACTCCTGCTTTTCCTTCGTGAAGCGGGACGGCCGAGTGGAGTATTTCTCCAATCTTGAACCGTTTGATTTTCACGCTGACGATCAGCGCGAAGCGAAGTTGCTTCGGATCGCGAAGTTTGCGGAGAGCGGTGTCCCTCGCTCGGACCTGGTGGAGGCGCTCGGCGTGAGCCGCTCGACGGTACAGCGGGTGGTGAACCAACTCCGGAGGGACGGCGAGGCGAGCTTCTTTGCGCCGCGCCGAGGCCGCGGGCCGAGCGTGATTGATGCCGCGATGGCGCGGACGGTGAACCGGCTTCTGGCCTCGGGGCTGAGCGGCGCGGCGGTTGCGCGGGAGGTGGGGATCTCGTCGCAGACGCTGAACAACAATCGCCGGGCGGGGGTTGTCGGTGGGGGGAAGCCGGCCCGGGCGGCAAAGGCTGATCCGGATCCGGAAGCCCCTGCGGAGCGGGAGGCGCCGCAGGAAGCACCGGAGGGGGACGCGCTGGAGCCGCCGATTGACCGAAGCGCACGGGACGCCCGCGACCGGGCAGCGCCGATGGGCCGTGGGGCTCGGGACACGACAGGACGAATGCTGGCTGCGACGGGGCATCTGAGCGAGGTCCGGCCGCAGTTTGCGGAACCGCTGTCGGCGGTTGCCGGCGGGGGGGTGCTGGCCGGGCTCCCGATGCTGCTGAAGGAGGGGCTTCTGAACCACGCGCGGGAGTTCCTGTCGCTGCCCAAGGGGTATTATGGGTTGACCACCGTTGTGCTCTTCCTGGCGTTCCTCATCCTGGCCCGAGTGCGCAATCCGGAGGCGCTCCGGCACCAGGTGCCCGGGGAATGGGGCGCGATCCTGGGCCTGGACCGCTGCCCGGAGGTGAAGACGCTGCGGCGCAAGATCAAGGCGCTGGGGCAGGATGTGCAGCGAGTGCGGAACTGGCAATCCGCCCTGGCGGCGGGATGGCTTGAGGAGGACCCGGAGGTCGGCGCCACGCTGTGCGTGGACGGGCATGTGAAGATCTATTCCGGTCGCAAGGGGAAATTGCCAAAGCACTTCGTGGCGCGACAGAAACTATGCCTGCCCGCGTCCACGAGCTATTGGATCAACGCGCTCGGCGGCAAGCCCTTCCTGTGCCTGAACAAGGCGCTGGATCCGACCATGACCCACGCGCTGGAGGCGGACATCCTGCCTGCGCTGGAGAAGCTGGGCATGCTGGGCCCGGAGGCGCCGGATCTCACCGCCCCGGATGCCGGCGAGCCCGCCCTGACGCTGGTCTTCGACCGGGAAGGCTGGAGCCCGGCACTGTTCAAGCGCCTCGCCCGGCGCGGCGTTGCGGTGATCACCTGGCACAAGAGCTTCAAGGGGGAGGACTGGCCGGAGGCGGAGTTCCGCAGTGTCGCGGTACCGATCCATGGACCGGGCACGACCCGCAGCGCCACCGTCCGCCTCGCCGAGAAGCGCGTGCAACTGAAAAAGGGGCCCGAGGTCCGCCAGATCCGCCGCCTGCTGGAAAGCGGCCGCCAGGTCCCGCTCATTACCACCCACTCCCGCATGCCCGTGGAGCAGATCGCCGGCGCCCTGTTCTCCCGCTGGTCGCAGGAGAACTTCTTCAAATATATGCGCGAGGAGTTCAATCTCGACGCCCTCGTGGTCCGCGGCCTGGAGCCGCAGGATCCCGAAGCCCGCGTCGTCAACCCGCTCTGGCGCGCAATCGACCGAAATGTCAGCCGCTTCCGGCAACGCCTCGGCACCCTGCGCAACAGGATCGCCGATCTGGCCAAGGGAGCCCAGTCTCACCAGACCGCCGAAGCCGCCCGACGTCTCCAGGCCCGGATCGACGCTCTCGACGCCGAGCGTGAGGCGCTCAAGCAGAAGCGCAGCGACACGCAGCGCCACATCACCGTCGCCGAGCTCGACGAGCACCAGGCCCTGGATGCGCTTCCCGAAGGCGAGAAGCTCCTCCTCGACGTCATCCGCATGATCGCCTACCGCGCCGAAACCCGCATGATGCCTGTCGTCGCACAGGCACAGGGCAAGACACAGCGACCCCGCAGGCACCTGCGCGCGATCTTCCAATCCGACGCCGACATCATCCCGGAGCCCTCCAACGGCATCCTCCGCATTCGCATCCTCGGCACCGCCAGCGACGCCGGCGACAACGCCACTGCAGGCCTCCTCCAGGAACTCAACCTGACCCGGACGATCTTCCCAGGCACCAACCTCCGGATGATCTACGAACTGCCCGGGAATACGGCCGATCCGGACCCTTCGGGTTCAAATAGGTGAGCTCGATTCACCCCCAAGGTCCGGACATCTGAAATTAACAACAACGCCGCCTATGGCTATGACGTGCGTGGCGAAATCGTCGGCGAGAAAGGCGTGATTGCCATGAACTACGTGGCTTGTACGCGGCTCGATACGGCTCTGGCTCAAGGCACGCACTACGGTGCGGACTGGCGCACCCGATATGCATAGGCTTACCGCCGCCGGAACCGCGACTTCTTGCGCTTCGTCGAGACCGGGCAATTCCCCGAGATCGGTTCCGACTGCTGGGATGGCTACTGCGCGGCAATGGTCGCCGAGGCCGGTGTCAAGGCGTTGAACGAGGGTCGCAAGTGCCCCGTTGAAATGATTGCAAAGTCGGAGTTCTACGCATGAAGCTTGGATTCGTGTCCGACAGCCTCGGAGGCATGTCCTTCGACGAGATGCTCGACCACGCCGCGCGGATCGGCGTCAGCGGTATCGAGGTCAACACCTGCGGCTGGTCCACGGCACCGCATTTCGATCTGGAGGGCATGCTCGGCAATGCCTCGGCGCAGAGGGCCTTTCTCAAGGAGTTCACCGACCGCGGACTCGAAGTGATCGGCCTCAATGCCAATGGCAACCCGCTGCACCCGACTGATCCGGCACAGGGCGAGGGGCTGAAGGATACGATCCGCGTGGCTGGCGAGATGGGGATAAAGACCGTCTGCACCATGTCGGGCCTTCCTGCCGGCAACGCCACCGACACGATGCCCAACTGGGTGGTCTCGTCCTGGCCGCCGGAAACGCAGGCGATCCTTCGCTACCAGTGGGAAGAGAAACTCATCCCGTTCTGGGCCGAGATCGTCGCTCTCGCGAAGGAGAACGGCGTAGAGCGCATCGCGCTCGAATTGCTGGGCAACCAGTGTGTCTACAACGTTCCCTCCCTGTTGAAACTGCGCGGATCGGTCGGGCCCGTGATCGGGGCTAACCTCGACCCTTCGCACCTTTTCTGGATGGGAGCGGACCCGCTGGTCGCTGCCGAAGCCTTGGGCGAGGCGATCTATCACGTGCACGCCAAGGACGCGATGCTGAACGCGCCGGTACAAGCCACCACCAGCTTGCTGGAAAACGGCAGCCTGATGGACATTCCGGCGCGCAGTTGGTCCTACATCACGTTGGGCTTCGGCCATGGCGAGGAATGGTGGCGGCAATTCTGTTATCGCCTCAAGATGGCCGGCTATGACGGTTGGCTCAGCATCGAACATGAGGACGTTCTGCTGAACTCCTTGGAAGGGTTGGAGAAATCCGTCCACTTTCTGAATGGGGTCATGCCCGTCGCGGCCTCTGACTTCAAACCCCAAGAAATCGGAGGAGAGTAACTTGGCCCAGTGGATCGACGCCTGTTCCGCCGATGACATCGACGCCGAAGACGTCATCCGCTTCGATCACAGGGGCCGGACATTTGCGATTTATCGCAACGATGCCGACGAATACTTCCGCACCGATGGCCTTTGCACTCATGAGAACGTGCATCTTGCGGATGGCATGGTGGTCGATAACACCATCGAATGCCCCAAGCACTCCTCGATCTTCGATTTCGCGACTGGTGAGGTCGAGACGCCGCCAGCCTGCGAAGACCTCCACACCTATCCTACAAGGGTCGAAAACGGCCGCGTCTTCATCGAGGTCTGACCTGAGATTCCCTCACGCGGCCTGCACCGAAACGGTGTGGCAGGACAAGCCCATCGACTGGCGGGCCAGCTGCCTGGGGGATATGGGCTGCGACGTCGGCCTCTGGAACTGGCCGGATCACGATCTGGAAAGGTGATCAGAAATAACCGGCTGGGTCAGGTATGGCGCATCCACAGCCGCATGGATTTCGACGATCCGGAAACGCTGGATGCCGGGCCGACCAGTTGGCTGCTCCGCGACCTGGCAGTCACCTGGTAGACCAGATACTATGGCTTCCGGGGCCGGTCCGCGGGGTCGACACTCAACTGGATCATGTGGACTTGCCCGAAGGCTTGACGCATGCAAGCTTCACCATAGCGCTATGCCACGAGAACGGAACGCATAGCAGAATCTGGTTCCGCACGACAAACTGGGGCGGATCGCTCCCGTCATGGCCGGACAGCCTTGGCTCGTGCCAACTTCATGGGGCGCGCGCTCCAATGCGCTCCGCCACCATACCCAACGGGCTGGTTTTCGGACCGCCAGGGTCGCGGGATCTTGTATCGCCCTCGACATGAACCCGTATTGCCTGATGCGCGTTGCGCCCAAACGGCCGCGATGTGCAATGGAGCGGCATGGATTCAAGCAGTAAGCGGCCCAAACCGGCCAATCACTTTCGGTGGTACGTCTGATACGCGACCATGAGAACTGTCGTCGGAAAGCCATACGGATTCGGTTGTGCGGAGAATGGCTGACCAGCGGAATTTGCGTATCGGACGAAATTAGCAGCGTGGCTGTCGGATATGATCCGACTCGGATTACCATTCCCGAACGGTAGGTAATGCAGTGGGCAGCCACAAATTATCTATGTCCGGTTAATTTCTCGAGGGATCAATCCAACAAGAATGGTGTCCGTGATGCAGCGTGCGGCAGCATCGAAATCAGCGACCTTCAATTTCCGGTTACCCAAGGCGTCGCGGACGACCGGATCGAAATCGGCATAAAACTGAGTGGCCGCCCACAGCATGATCAGCAGGTGTCGGGCGTCAACTTCCGCAATTTTCCCAGCCGCGATCCAGGCTTCGATTACTGCGACCCGTTGATTGGTGACCTCTCTGATATGTTCTCGTTCCTGATCGGTCAGAAACTCCGCGCCACGCAGAATTTCACTGGCGAAGAGCCGGGATTCAGTGGGGTACTCACGCGAAAAGCGGAGCTTGGCCGTCACATATCTGGTCAGTGCCTCGGCGGGATCCTTTTCCAGCGCAATTTCCTCAAGCGCCTCGTCCCAACTCTGAATCAATCGGGCGATCACCGACCGGTAGATGTCATCCTTGGATCCAAAATAATAGTAGACGTTTGCCTTGGGCAGACCGGTCGCCTCGGCGATCTCGGTTATGCGCGTTCCGTCGAATCCCTTGCGGGCAAACACTTCTGTTGCAGCATCGAGGATGCGGCGCATGGTGCGCGTGCGAATTCTTTCTTCCTGAGCTTTTCCCATTGCAATTCTGACACTTCGCCAATCTTGGATCACGGTGCGCACAGCTGTTCAGCAGTTGCACTTGTTGTTGAACGGGTTCGCCACGATCTGGCGCCGCCCCGGCCAATCAGGTGGAATTCTAGGCCGGATGTCTTGTGAAGGCGCGGATATTCCTATTCCGAGGTGTATTCGCCCCTGTTGCGCGGAGATTCCGGCCTGAGTTTCCGGCCCGGGCGGGATGCAAGGGAGATTTAGCGCCGCGGAAACAGGCGTGCAAGGGTCTTGGAACCGTGTTGGCGTGGCGCAAAGCAGCGCTGCGCTCCGGGGCAGGGCATGGGGTGGTTGTCCGGGACAGAGGGGGGCGGGGACCGTGTTCGTCCGGCGGTGATCCGGCGTACGAGCAGTCGAAAGAGGGCTCGATCGGGTCAGGGGCTGGAGAGCCGAACCGTGTTGGTCGGGAGTTGCGGGTCACCACCGCGCCGATGCGAAGCAGGCGCAGGCGAAGGGTTTGGCATTGCGCCCGCTCCAGGTCCGTCCTCCGCACGCGGTGCGGCGCATCTTCTCGAGCAGGGTATTGGCCAAGGCCGCGAGCAGGACCCAATAGGGGTGGGGACTGCGATGACCCTTTGCGAATCCCCTTCCGTTCCCGGCAAGCCCGGTGCGTGCGGTGTTTGCCGACTCTGCCGTCGTCGTCCTCCACCGGCATTTCCAGGCCACGCCTCGATGAGCCGCAGCTGGATGAGCCGCGCTGAGAGTGCCGTCCAGAACACCTCTGCACCTTGCCCGGGAAAAGTTGACAAAGTGATCAGGAAAAACCATAATAAACTGACGAAACGTTCAGGTTTTGGATCGCCTGCCACCGTTCGGACGAGTAGCACGAATGCCGATTCAGCTCAGATCAGCGATGCGGGAGTTTCTGGAAGGCTGGATATCCGAACTGCCGCAATGCTGGCGTGCGGAACTTGGCGACGTGGCTCTCGATTTCGACGCCGTTGCACCGGAGCTTGCTCTGGACGTATGGGAACCGATCTTTCCGGTGCGGCGGGGGCAGATATTTCCGGGGATGCCCACGGGCGCACACTTGCTCAGGGCATTCGACGGCCCAGAACCCGCCAAGGTCAGTTGTGTGATTCTGGGGCAGGACCCCTACCCGGAACCGTGGCTTGCCACCGGCAGGGCTTTCGAAGCCGGCAATGTGGGTGAGTGGCGAGAGCTGGACAAGATGTTCTCCAGGAGCATCCGGGCTTTTCTCCAGATGCTCGTCGCCGCGCGCAGCGGTAATCCGGCCTATGCCAGATCGTTCGATGATTGGCCCATGACATTGGCGGCGATCGAGCAGGGCGATGTTTCGATAGAGCCTCCGGACCAGCTGGCGGATCACCTTGAAGCGCAAGGCTCTTTGTTGCTGAATGCTTCGCTGACCCTCACCCGGTTTGCCGTGCAGCCTGGTCCACATCAGACCAAGGGACACCTGCCGCTTTGGCGCCCGCTGGTCAAAGCCGTGTTCAGGGTCCTGACTGCGCGCGACGCCCCGCTCGTGATCATGGGATTTGGCGATGCCGCGGCCGATGCGCTGGCCACGCTGGAGATTGCCGAAGGGCGCACAGGAAACACCGCTTGCATCGTTCGCCAACACCCGGCCGAGGCGGATGCAGTGCTGGCCCGCCCCAACCCCTTCCTTCTCTGCAACGATTTCCTGGAGGCGATGGGCACAACGCCCATCAAGTGGTGACCATGCCGACAGCGGATTCCTATGACTACATCATTGTCGGCGCCGGATCGGCGGGCTGTGTCATCGCCAACCGGCTATCGGAAAGCCCTGACCGCCGAGTGCTGCTGATCGAGGCCGGAGGGAAGGATCGCAACGTCCTATTCCGTCTGCCCATGCTGATGGGCAAGCTCTTCCACTCCGGCATCTACAACTGGCACTACCACACCGAGCCCGAGGAACATCTGAACGGCCGTTCGCTGTTCTGGCCTCGCGGAAAGGTCCTGGGCGGCACTTCGACCATCAACGGAATGATCTATGTGCGCGGCAACCGACGCGATTACGACGGCTGGGCGCAGCGGGGGCTGCCAGGCTGGAGCTACGAAGAAGTTCTTCCGGCCTTCCTGCGGTCGGAAGGGCACATTCAGCGCAACAGCGCCTATCACAATGCGGGTGGAGAATTGACCGTCTGCCGGGCACGCGGATGGAATCCGCTGCTCGACGTGTTCTGTCATGCCGGTCAGGAGGCGGGGTATCCGGCCAACGACGATTTCAACGGCGCTGAGCAGGAAGGCGTGGGCCGCTATGATTTCACCATCCGGAACGGCAAGCGCTGGTCGGCCTCATTCGCCTTCCTGCGGCCTGCTCTGAAGAGGCCGAACCTCGACGTCCTGACCCACGCCCTGACCGAGCGCGTGCTGGTGAAGAATGGCCGGGCCATCGGCGTCGAGGTGTCTCACAATGGATCCTCGCGCAGGATCCACGCCGAAAATGAAGTGATCCTGGCTGCGGGAACTGTGAACTCCCCACAGCTTCTCCTGCTGTCCGGTATTGGCCCGGCCAGCGAAATCAAACTGCACGGCATCACGCCGGTGCACGACCTGCCCGGGGTCGGCAAGAACCTGCAGGATCACGTCGATTGTGTCATGTCCTGGGAATGCACCAAGCCGGTAGCGCTTTACGGCAGTCTCCGTGCGGACAAGCTGGCCTGGTCCATGATTCAGGGACTCTTTTGGGGCGAGGGTATCATGACTACCTTCCCCTACGAGGCGGGGGCGTTTCTTAGATCGCGCGAGAGGCTGGACGCGCCGGACATCCAATTGCATTTCATGCCGGCGCTGGAAAAAACCGCCAATCTGAATATCCCGAACCCGTTCATGCGGCAACGTGTCGAGGCAAATCACGGCTTCACGTTGCGGGTCGGTCCCGTCAATCCGGAAAGCCGTGGTGAAATCACTCTACGCTCGGCCGACCCGTCGGACGCACCGCGAATTTACGGCAACTACCTGGGTGCAGAACTCGATCTGCAAACGATGATCCGCGGCATTCACGTGACTCGCAACATCATCGACCAGCCGGCATTCGCCCCCTTCCGGGGCCGAGAGCTCGCGCCGGGGCCGGTCATGACCAGCGACGAAGAGCTTGGCGACTGGCTCCGGGCGTCGGCGATGACAACGTTCCACCCGGTGGGAACCTGCAAGATGGGCACGGACGATCACGCCGTGGTCGATGCAGAACTGACGGTGCGCGGCATCGAGGGACTGCGCGTCGCGGATGCCTCGATCATGCCGGTCATCACCAGTGGAAACACCAACGCACCGGCCATCATGATCGGCGAAAAATGCGCCGATCTCATTCTGCAGCAGAAAACCGGAGGCAGGACATGATCCTTGAGCACCGAACCTACACCTTCCGGCCCGGAACGGTCGAAGGATGGATGGAGAAATACCGGACCGACGGGCTGCCAGTGCAGAAGCGGCACCTGAACCGTTTCGTCGGGCTCTACGTTTCAGAAATCGGCTGTCTACACACGATTGTGCTGATGTGGGCCTATAGCAGCCTTGCCGACCGCGAGGCGCGCCGGGCCGCCATGTATGCAGATCCTGACTGGCAGAAGTTCATTTCCGAGATCTGGGCCCTGGATGCCATCCAGAAGCAGGAAGTGATGATCATGAATCCTGCCCCCTATTCGCCCGAGACAGAGGTTTCGAGCGGTATCTGAGCGATCGCACGGGATCGAAGGCACAAAAAAAGCAAGAGGTAAGAACGGCAGTTCAATCGACAATCCAACCAGGAGGAACAGACTATGCAATTCGAGACAGATAGTGGATCAAGGCTGATACAACCGTCCACCAGCCGCCGCCGCTTCCTGCAAGGCGGCGCGGGCGCTGCCATGTTGGCGTCCGGGCTGCTGCCGATGAAAGCCAGCGCGGCCTCCGGATTGGTGGCGCTGGTGCACACGCAGGCGGCTGGCGATGCCGGACCGGTGGATTCGATGATCACCAAGCTGAAGCTGTTGGCGGGGGAGCAAGGGTTCGAGTACAGGACCATCTATGCTCAGGATCCGGCAACGTACGAGACCATTTTCCGGACACTCGGCGATGCCGGAGCGGCCGTTGTGGTGTCGACTTTCAACGAGATTACGGAGCCCTTCAAGGCGGTGGCGCCGAACTACCCGGACACCAAGTGGGTTCAGCTCTTCGGCGACCCGATGGAGCCCTTCCCATTCTGCCCATATCGGGCGACCGGCGAGGGTCCATTATCCGTGGCATCCTCTTTTTGGCTGCGAGGTCCGGGAACTGAGGCGTGAACAGCACGCCTCAGGCGAGTTTGTTCGTGTCGAGAGTTCGCCCGGTGAGGGCGCACTGATCGCGGCCTGGATGCTGGACGCGGTTGCCTGCGCGCAAATGGAACTCGGCGAGCCGCGGGCATCGCTGTCGGCGCTGGTCGAACTCCACCACTTCTTGATCGGATTGGGTTTGAGGAGAGAATGCCGGGAGACCATGCGCGATTCCCGGGAGAACGTCGATGACCGCCCCTGCGCACCCGACACGACTGCCACGCACGACCCAGCTATCGCTGGTTCTCGACGACGGCGAACTGCAGAACCTGACCGGAAGCGAACGCGATCAGGCCGTCCACCAACTAGCTTGGCTGTTGCTGGAGGCGGCAGGCCTCAAGAGGGACGAGGATCCCGATGACGATGCCTGATGTGCTTGCCGATTCGGTCCTGAACCGCAAGGCGGTGGTCTACGTCCGCCAGTCCACTCCCCGACAGGTCCTCACCAACCTGGAGAGTCAGCGGCGGCAATACGAACTTGTCGCGACCGCCCACAGTCGCGGCTTTCGGGATGTGGAGGTGATCGACGAAGACCTGGGGATCACGGCGAATGGCCAGATGGATCGGCCCGGCTTCGAGCGATTGTGCGCCGAGCTTTGTGGGCAACAGGTCGGTGCCGTGTTCTGCTTCGATGCTTCCAGGCTCGCTCGCAACGGCCGTGACTGGCATCAGCTCCTGGAGTTGTGCGGTGTGTTCGATGCTCGCGTGATCGACCTGGATGGTGTCTACAATCCCCGACTTCCGAATGATCGTCTCCTCTTGGGAATGAAAGGTAGCATTTTCGAGTTCGAGAGTGGCATTCTCCGTGCCCGGATGCTTGGGGCGCTGCAAGACAAGGCGCGCCGCGGTGAACTCCGTATCAACGTTCCGGTCGGGTACGTCTGGTATCGCGAAGCCGATGGTCCCGTCTTCGATCCCGACCTACGAATTCAGGAGACCATCCGACTGGTCTTTTCCCGATTCCGTGACTTGGGCAGTGCACGGCAGGTTGCGCTGGCACTGCGAGCGAAGGAAGTCTGCTTTCCGTCTCCCTTTGGCGGAGGCCTCGCTCCTCAATGGAGGCTGATCAGCTACAGCAACGTCCACACCACGCTGAAAAATCCCTTCTATGCAGGCGCTTACGCCTGGGGCAAGACCGGCCAGCGAACGGTCGTCGTTGACGGGCGTCTGCGCAAGAGTTCCGGCCATGACAAGCCTGTCGAGCAGTGGGAGGTCATCATCCGGGACCACCATGAAGGCTACATCGACTGGGCCGAATACGAGCGCAACCTCGCCCGCCTCGCGGCCAACAACTACGGCAAGAGCGGCGGCTCAAAGTCTGGACGAGGCGGCAGGGCACTGCTCGCCGGGCTGCTCTCGTGCGCCCGTTGCGGACGGCGCCTGCAGGTGGTCTATTCGGGCCGAGCCCCGGGGCGGGCTGTCTACCTGTGCAGACAGGGCCATGTGCATGGGCTGCCGACGTGTCTGCGGTTCGCCGCGAAACGCATCGATGCCGCCCTTGCCGCAGAGGCCATCCGCGTGGCGGCACCCATGGCGATCGAAGCGGCTCTGGAGGCCGAACGGATGTACGGCGAAGCGCAAGCAAAACAGCAGAAAATCGTGGACCTCGAACTGAAGCAGGTGCGCTACGAGGCCTCACTGGCAGAGCGTCGCTATGCCGCCTGCGACCCTGACAATCGACTCATTGCGGCGCAATTGGAGAAACGCTGGGAAGAGGCGCTTCAGCGCGTTGTGGCCGGCGAAACACGCATCCGGCACGTGCCAGAGCCGACCTCAAGCATGCCGGACTTCACCGGACTTGCCGTTGATCTCGAAGCCGCCTGGAATGCGCCAACGACCACCATGCGCACGCGCCAGCAACTCTTGCGCACCCTCGTCACCGAAATCATCGCAGATATCGACAACACGGCCCGTGAGGTCGTACTGGTCATTCATTGGCGAGGGGGACAACATTCTCAACTACGGGTCCGAATACCCGCATCCGGCGCCCATAGCGTGCGCACCTCTGAACAAGCCGCCAAGGTCATGCGCAGCATGGCGGGGCACTGGTCCGATTGCGATATCGCCGCATCGCTGAATCGCATGGGGATGTCGTCCGCCCATGGATACACCTGGAACGCCGAGCGGGTGAGGCGGTACCGCGGAGATCACGGCCTTCCGTCCCGCAGGACCGTTTCCGGAAAGGAGAAACTCCTGACCTTGGCAGAGGCTGCAAGCAAACTCCGCGTCAACCACCACGTAGTCCGCCGACTGATCCGACAGGGGGTTCTCCCGGCTCAACAAGCCGCTCCAAAGGCTCCCTGGCGCATCCGAGCCGCCGATCTACTGGACGAAACCGTGGCCGCCGCCGCTGCCAGGGCCGGAAACAGCCCGTGTCAGGACCAAGACCTTCCACAACTCCCAATGTTTTCAAACACTTCAGAAGGGGACTCATAATGAAAACCGCTCCATGGAGCCGCCGATTCCCAACGTGGTGACGGTCTCGTACGATTACTATCTCGGGTGCTACCTGTCCGGCATTTTTGGTGCCAGGGTCAGCAGCGCCGCCAAGATCGGTTTCATCGGCGGCATTTCCATTCCGCCGCTCAATGCCGATTTCAACGCGCTCAAGGCGGGCGCGCATTCGGTCAATCCGGATATCAAAGTGACCGCCGCCTTTGCCGGTTCGTTCCAGGACCCCGCGAAAGGCCAGGAAATCGCGACGCAGATGTTCAGCGATGGCATCGACTATATCCAGACCGATGCGGCGGCCACGGATTTCGGGATTATCGCTGCGGCCAACGAAGGCGACGGCCGCATGGTCAGTGCGCTGGACCCCGCGCAATACCCGCTTGGGCCTAAATCGGTCATCAGTATTGTTGGGCTCGATTTCGGGATCTCGCTCTACAACGAAGTCGCCAAAGCCATGGGCAGCGACTGGGCTGGTGGAACCCATGTTCACACCGGGATCGGCACCGGAGTCATAGACTTCATCCGCTCGCCTCTCTATGCCGAGCAAGGGCCAGGCGACATCAATGCCAAGTCCGAAGCGGCCTGGGCGGATGTCCAGGCGGCACGGGCGGCCATTCTCGACGGCTCGCTCACGGTACCGTTCAATACCGAACTCTGAGATAAACCAGACCGGGCCGCGTGGGCGGCCCGGTTCATTTCGGCCATTCATCAAGGTTGACCAAGGATGCTGCAATGTAGTGCTCCTGCATTGTCCTGCCGCGACATTACGGTCAGATACGGCGCGGTTACGGCCATTTCGGAGGTATCGATCGACTTCGCGCCCGGCCTGATCCACGCCGTGGTCGGCCAGAATGGCGCTGGCAAGACCACCTTTGCCCGTGTGGCGGCGGGTCTGGTCAAACCTGAAAGGGGAAGTGTTGCGGTGAGTGGCCGCGAGCTGCCATCGGGTAGCGTGACCAGGTCACGGGCCGCGGGCGTCGAGCTCGTACACCAGAGTTTCGCACTGCCGCCCTCCTTCACAGTGGCCGAGGCGATGGAATTCGGTTCGACGCGGAACGGCAGGATCTTCACCGGGCGGCAACTGGTACGCCGCTGGGAACCGCATCTGAGGGATCTCGACATCAAGGTGGATCCGCGTCGCCGTATCCGTGACCTGCCGATCGAGACTCAGCAAGGGGTCGAGATCGCCCGCGCTCTGGTGACCGAAGCGCAACTCCTGATCCTCGACGAACCGACCGCCGTTCTTTCGCCGTCCGGGATCGAAATGCTGTTCGACCGGATACGCAGGCTGAAATCGCTGGGCGTGACCGTCGTTCTGATCCTGCACAAGATCCGCGAGGTTCTGGCGGTTGCCGACACCGTGACGGTGCTGCGCGGAGGGGAGCATGTCGCCGGCCCTTCGCCATGCACCGAACTCGACAGCGCAAGCCTTGCGCGCTTGATCATCGGCGATCGCGCCGAAGTGCCGGAAGGCGCCGATATGAAAGCGCTGACCGGCGCGGGTGCGCCCGAGACGTTTCATCATGACACGCCAGCCGAAACGGATGACCTGGCCGCCCCGCCGCTCCTGGAGCTGCGCGCGGTATCGACGGTTCAGGATGCCGAGGGGCCGCCGCTCACCCAGGTCGAGGTCACGGTGCGACCGGGCGAAATCCTCGGCATTGCCGGAGTCGATGGCAACGGCCAGCGCACGCTTGTGCGCGCCGTCGCCGGCTTGGCCGATCTAAGTTCCGGCGCCGTTCTGATTTCCGGAGACGATGTCACGCGGGCCCCCCTGACCCAGCGCAGGCGCAAGGGGCTGAGAATCATCCCTTTCGAGCGTAATGTCGAGGGTCTGAGCCTGACCAGTTCGCTATGGGAAAACTGGAGTGCCAGGGAGTTGCTGCAGGGTTCCTTGTTGCAGCATGTCCGGCCAGCAAGGGCGCAGGCAAAGTGTGACGAGGCGCTGGCACGGTGGGACGTCCTCTATCACGACTGCAGTCAACCCGCCGGTTCCCTGTCAGGGGGCAATGCCCAGAAGGTGATCCTGGCGCGGGAGATCGACGACCAGGCCCGCATCATCGTCGCCGCGCAACCGAGCCGGGGACTCGATATCGGCGCCACGGCCTTTGTCTGGGATGCGTTGCGCGCCGCCCGGGATCGGGGATGTGGGGTGCTGTTGATCTCCTCCGACCTCGACGAGTTGTTTGACATCAGCGACCGCGTGCTTGTGATGCTGTCAGGCCGGTCCGCCGGCGAGTTTGCCGCGCCATACGATCTGCAAACCGTCGGGGCCGCCATGACGGGAGCGAGCCAATGAGCGGGCGCCTTACTTCGGTCCTGCGCAGCCTGATTTTCGTTCTGCTGGCATTGCTGCTTTGCTCGGCAATCTTTCAGGCCTCCGGGTTTTCTGCGGCGAAGGTCCTGACCAGCATTGCCGAAGGTGCATTTCTGAAGCCCAATGCTGCCGCGCAGAGCCTGCGATGGGCGCTGCCGCTTTTCATTACTGCGGTCGGCGTCGGCATCAGCTTTCGCGCCGGCTATTTCAACATCGGTGCGCAGGGGCAGTTCTATGTCGGCTCAATCGCCGCGGCCTTTTGCGCCGAAGCGCTGAATGGAGCGCCGCCAATTGTTGTCGTCCCCGCCTGTTTCGCCGCCGGCATGGCGGGTGGTGCACTCTGGGCGCTCTGGCCCGGCCTATTGCGCATCCGGTCGGGCACCGACGAGGTGATCACGACGCTGATGGGCAATTTCCTTGCCGGTCTCTTGTTGATCTATGTCACCTCGGGACCGCTCAAGGATCCGTCCGGGTCGGGGCAACAGGCCTCCAGCCGGCCGCTTGATGCCTCATACCGCATCTCGGATTCTCTGGGGGTCTCCCCCATCATCGTTACCACAGCCCTGATCACCGGTGTCGCCATGTGGCTGCTGGTCAACCGCTCCGCCTTCGGAGTATTGGCAAGCCTCGCGGGGCGCAACGGACAGATGGTGCGCTGGCAGGGCGCGAAACTGTGGCAGCTTGGCCTGTCGAGCTTTCTGATCAGCGGCGCGCTGGCGGGTCTGGCGGGAACTCTGGAATTCATGGGGCCGAACGGGCGGATATCCAGCGGTTTTCTACCCGCGCATGGTTTCACCGCCATCCTGATCGCACTGGTCGCGAATATGTCGGTTATCGGTACCGTCGTTGCCTCGCTTTTTTTCGGCGGCTTGGCCTCGGCCGCGCTTTACCTACCGATCATGGTCGGACTGCCGGCCTCGGCCATCGACATCATCAATGCGGCGATCGCGCTGTTTATCACGGCGAAATCGGCCTTCGTGAACCGGCTTCTGCGTTTGGGAGGCCAACGTCATGGATGAAATGATCATTGCCATATTGCGCTCTGGCACGCCGCTGATCTATGTAACCATGGCGGGTGTTCTGGCCCAGCGGGCCGGTGTCTGGAACCTTGGTCTTGAAGGGCTGATGATTGTCGGCGCCTGCGCCACGGTCCTCGGGATCGTGATAACCGGATCCTACCTGCAGGCATTCCTGTTGGCTGTCGCTCTCTGCGTGCTGGCCTCGGTACTGCTGTGGTTCGTGATCGAACGGCTGAGGGCCAACCCGATCATCGCCGGGCTCGGGCTTACCGGGCTGGGGCTTGGAGGCACCGCCTTTGCGGTCGAAGCCTATATGGGCAGTCAGGTCGCTGTCACTGCCCCGTTTGGCGCACCCAAGATCGGACCGGCCTTTGGTGATTTCGGCGTGCTGTCGATCTTTGTTGTGTTGTTGCCCTTTGTGGTGTTCGGTCTTTGGGTCCTACTGAGGTGCACCCGGTTTGGTCTGCAACTGGCGGCCTGCGGCGAGCATCCCTTCGCGGCTCGAAGCGTTGGCGCCAACCCATCGCGGATGCGTCTGATCGCGTTGGCCGCCGGGGGGGCGCTGTGCGCGGCAGGCGGTGCCGAACTGGCCACCGGAAGCCTTCAGATCTTTGCCCAGAACATGACGGCGGGCCGCGGCTTCATGGCCTTTGCCGCCGTGATCTTTGGCGCGAGTCATCCGGTCTGGGCCACTTTCGCGGCGCTCTTCTTTGCCGTTGCCAGCGCACTTGGGGTGCGCGCGCAACTGACCTTCGGCGACAACATTCCGCACGGGCTTCTTCAGACGCTGCCTTATCTCGCCACCGTGTTTGGCGTGTGGGTCAGCGGCAAATTGCGCGGCGGGGCCAAGGCGGCGACGCTTTCGGGGAAATTGAGCGATGGCTGAGATGAGTGTTGGTAGCCGGGCGACGCTCATCCAGGGTGCGATGATTCTGACAATGGGGGGCGAACATGGCGACCATCCCTTCACCGGCGACCTTTTGATCGAAGGCAACGCGATTTCGGCAATTGGTCCGAGCCTGATCGCGCCGAAAGAGGCTACCGTCCTCAACGGCGACGGCACGCTGGTCATGCCTGGTCTGGTTAATGCGCATGCGCACTCCAGTGAAACCTTCTTCCGGGGCCGGTATGAAGGTCTGCCACTCGAACTCTGGCTTCTATATGCGTATCCGTTGTTGATGGGCCCGCCACTGCCGCCACGCCTTGTCTATCTGCGATCGCTGCTCCTGGCGATGGAATCACTGAAGAGCGGTGTGACGTTGATGTGCGATGATTTCTTCGATCCGCCGCAGCATGATCATGAGCGCCTGGCGATGGTGTTCAGGGCCTATGACGACATCGGCATCCGTGCCAACGTCGCGAGCGCGGTGATGAACATTCACCCGCTGGACGCCCTGCCATATGCGCGCGAGATCCTGCCGGCCGATCTGCAGGCCGGCCTGGACTTTGGTCCGATGATCACCGCAGACGCATATATCGACTATTGCAGGGAATCACTTGCCCGTTTTCACGATGACAACGGGCGATTGCGTTTCATGATCGCGCCGTCGGCGCCGCAACGCTGTACTGCGGACCTGCTGCAAGCCTGCAGCGAACTGGCACGGGAGCGTCAAGTGCCGTTCCACACCCATGTTCTGGAAACCAAGACACAGGCGGTCACCGGGCCCGAGCTCTATGGCACGAGTCTGATCCGATACATGCACGATTTGGGCATCCTGACCCGAAGTGTTACCATCGCCCATTCGGTCTGGGTGAACGACGCGGATATCGAACTCATCGGGGAAGCGGGGTGCGCCGTTGCCCACAACGCCATTTCGAATCTGAAACTGGGCGCAGGCGTCGCGCCGATCCGGCGATTAATGGATGCCGGAGCCGTTATTGCCTTGGGCACCGACGGGGTCTGCTCGAATGACACCGCCCGCATCTTCGATGTGATGCGTGTGGCGGCCCTTGTCCAGAGCGCCACCGGCCCAGACTACGAACAGTGGTTGACCGCGTCCGAAATTCTGACGGCGGCGACCATCGGTGGCGCGCGCTCGGCCGCGCTTGGTCATGTGACCGGTTCTTTGGAACCCGGCAAGCGCGCCGATCTGATCATGCTGCGGATGGATGAGCTGGCGTTTACACCGCTGAACGACGTGCGCAAGCATCTGGTCTATTGCGAGAACGGCGGCTCGATCGAACGCGTCATCGTGGATGGCGTCACGGTCGTCGAACAGGGCCGCTTCACGCAGATCGACGAGCAGGCGGTGCTGTCGGAAATCCGCGCGGTCGTGCCGGAGTATCTGAACGCCCACTCTAAAATCGAAGAGCGCAACAGGATGTTTCACCCTCACATCGCGGAACTGCACCGCCGCGCTACGAGCCAGGACATCCATATGAACCGCTACTTCCTCGGAGAGGGCTGAGCCGTCACAGTTACACCGAACAGAGAGTCAACCGGGTCGCAATCATGGCCTACCGCTTCATTCGGCCACTTGCTGTTCCCGCGGTCAGGGTGGCGTCACCACGGCTCACATGTGGAGGTTGAGGTCATCAGCGAGCGATTTGCTTGCGGGGCTGGGCGGCCAATGGCAAGCATGTCGCGAACATCCGGTGGCGATGGAGTCGGAGTCGACAGCCTCGCCGTCGTCGTTGCAGCGCTGGACGGTCTCCCAGCCCGAGCCGATGCGGTAATGGGCGGCGAGGTGGCGCGCATGGGCCTCGTCCGCGAGCACCACGCTCTCGAGCTGGGCGTCCGAAAGCAGCCCGTCCGTGACCACGCGCTCGGGCAGCATCGGGCGGTAGGACGGCTCCGGGTGCGGTACCGCGGCCATGGCGCCGGACTGCACGAGGGGTGTCGGATGCTCGATCGCACCCGGAATCCGCACCACGCTCGGCCGCCATGTCTCGTAGGGACCGGCGGTGGAAGCGGCGGCGGGCGTCTGGGCGTCGAAGTCGGTCCGGCCGGTCTCGGTGTCGAGCTAGGAGTCTGTCGGATTTGACTCAAGAAATGGCATGAAGGGATGTCTTCGAGCTGATTCCGGCCGAGGTAGCGCACGAGTGGCACCGGATCCCGGCTCAGGGTTGGCCGATCTCGTGGGGGTTCGGCCGCCGGGTAGGCTCAATTGCCCCCTCCAAGGGCGACTTCGGGCTCAGCAACTGCACCTCTCGGGCCGGGTGAGGGTACTCTTTCTCTACTTGCTCAGTAACTACTCACTCCCTCCTGCGTCTGGTTTGAGTTCGGGGTGACTGTCGACGAGCCTCCCGGGAGGTGATTGAGCGGGGTGGTGTCTGGTTGCGGATCGCTGATGGCGACGGGAGGTTGACACTCCAGCGAGATCTGACTATGAGTGGTCATCGCTGTTGACGGGGACCACCGATGGGGTATTTCGGATCCAAGGCGACGACCGGGCTTTGTCAGGCGCTACTGGGGCTCCAGCCTCCCCACGATCTGTATATAGAGACGCATCTCGGAGGCGGTGCCCTGATGCGGCGCAAGGCCCCGGCGATGCGCAGCATCGGGATTGACCGCGATCAACGCGCGCTTGACGGGTTCATGTGCGACTACCCGGTGGAGCTGGTACAGGGCTGTGCCCACGAGTTCCTGGCCAGCTTCCCGTTGCGGGGTACGGAACTGGTCTACAGCGATCCGCCGTATCTGCATGCGACCCGTCGGTCGGACCGGCGGTACCGCTACGAGTATACGGATGCCGACCACGCAACCCTTCTTGATCTGCTCACGGGCCTGCCGTGCCAGGTGATGGTTTCGGGACACCCCTCGGCGCTGTATGACGAGATGCTGTCGGACTGGCGCCGGGTCGCACTACAGGTGACAACCCAGGCCCAGGTCCGCACCGAGGTGGTCTGGTTCAACTTCACGCCCGAGCGGATGCACTGGGCCAGCCATGCCGGCCGGAACGCCACCGACCGTCAGCGCATCAAGCGCAAGGCGACCCGCTGGGCACAAGGCTACAAGAACCTGCCGGCGGGTGAACGTCTCGCGGTGATCTCGGCGATCATGGCGGTCGAGGCCGAGTGATGGCGCGGATCAACCCGGCCTCGCTGCGCGCGCAGCTGGACGACTGCCGAGCCCGGTTCGATGCCATCAAGCAGAAGGGCGAGGCAAGCGCGGACACCCTCGCGCTGATCAATGCCCTGTTCATGCTGGTGGATATCGTGGTGGCGGTGTTCCTCGAGAAGACAACACCAAAGACCTCGCGCAACTCCAGTCTGCCGAGTTCACGGGACGGCACCGACAGCGAGACCCACACCGCGGGCAGGTCCGGATCCCGCGGACCGAAGGCACGCCACGCACGCTCCGACACCCTGCGCACGGTCACCACGACGCACACCAGCCCGGTCACCGAGTGCCGGCAGTGTGGCCACGACTTGACCGGGACCGCGTGCACCGGACACGAGCAGCGCATCGAGGTCGACATCGTCTTCGAGACCGTCGAACGTCGGGTCACCGCCGAGATCAAGGCCTGTCCGCGCTGCCAATCCCGGACCAAGGGCCGCTTCCCCGACACCATGCCCGGTCCTCTGCAGTACGGACCCGGGATCGTCGCCTATGTCGTGCACCTGCTCTGTGCCCAGATGGTCCCGCTCAAGCGGACGGCGGCCATGATCCAGGCGATGACCGGACGGCTGCTCTCCGAGGCCACCCTGCTCGCCTTCGTCTGGCGCCTGCATCAGGCCCTGGAAGACTGGGAGGCTGCCGCCACCGACAAGCTCCTTGACATGCCGGTGCTGCATGTCGACGAAACCTCGTTGCGCGTGGACCGGAAAAACTACTGGATCCATGTTTGTGCCGGCGGGCCCATCACCGTCAAGGGCCTGCACCGGAACCGCGGCTGTGAGGCGATCAACACTCTCGGGATCATCCCCCGATACGGGGGCCTCATCGTCCATGACTGCTGGAAACCCTATTTCACCTACACCCAGTGCAAGCATCAACTCTGCGGCGCGCACCTGCTCAGGGAACTTCAGGCCGTGACCGACAGCAACGGCTATCCGTGGGCACGCAAAATGCACAAGCTGCTGCTCATCGCACGGCGACAGGTCATCCAACGCCCGCAACAGCGGCTGTCCATGCGCCACTACAAGCGCATCGCACGATGCTACAAGGCGATCCTCGAGCAGGGACGCACAGAGATGCCCGAAATCCCACCGCCAAAAAAGGGCCAACGCGGACCGGTCGCCAAGTCCGACGCCCATAACCTCCACCAACGCCTCGTCGTCCAGAGAAAAAACGTCCTGCGCTTTACCAGACGCGCCGACACTCCGTTCACAAATAATCGTGGCGAGCGCGACATACGTATGGCCAAGGTCAAGCAGAAGGTCTCCGGGTGCTTCCGAACCGTATCCTTCGCACACGCCTACTGTCGAATCTCGAGCTACCTCCAGACCATGGCGGCGCTCGGATACAACCCCCTGGTCGCCATCAACATCGCCCTGCAGGGAAAGGCCGTCCACTGCCTCAACCAGGACACCGAATAGCCACTCGAACCACCGGGTGAGCAGTTACCTTGCTCAGCTTGCGAGAGCGTGAATTCGCTTCAAGTTCCACGCCAGGCTGATCAGCGTCCATTCCCCACTGACCGCGCTCAGTCCCCGCAGATGGAAACGCCGAAACCCCATCACCTCCTTGATGATCCCGAAGGCCGTCTCCACTGTCGCCTTGCGCCGGGCGTAGATCGCCTTGCCCTCCGGCGTTTTCAGGCGGCGTTTCGCTCTCGCCGCCGGGTCCGCATCGGCAGGAAGCGCCAGCGCCGGGGCCTGCCGGTTTGCCAGTGGCTGGTTGTGCGCGTTGCGGCCTGACGCGATGTACGGCGTCACGTCAGCCATCTTGCACTGTGCCACGTTGTTGGCGCTGAAATGGCCGGTATCGGCCAGGATCCATTCCGGCTTGCCAATCACCGCTTCCACCGCCACCAGCTGTTCCAGCGCTGGGGCAATCTGCTGCTTGTCATTGCAGGAATCCGTTACATGGCCCGCCACGATCAGGTGGGAGCCATTGTCGACCGCCGCCTGGGCGTTGAACCCCTGCACAAAGCCTTCCGATGACGGCATGATCCGCGACTCCGGATCGGTGAAGTTCACCTGGTCCTTCGGACTCGGCCCGGTTGCGGCTCTTGCGGCGGGCGACCGCCCGGCTTCCGGCCGGCTTCCGGCCGGAAGCCGCCTCCTTCGCCGCGCGGGCTGCCATCTTCTCCACCTAGGCCGCCATGTCCGCCTGGTGCCGCTCCATTGCCCGCCGCGTGATCTCTTCCTTCGCCGCCGCGATCGCCTCGAGGCGGTCCAGGCGCCGCTTCAACTCCTCCGGAATGTCCGGCCCGGCCTCCGGCTCCGCCTCGTCCGCCTGCTCAGCCCGGGCCAACAACGCTGCAACCTCTTCCTGCAACTGCTGTTCCAGCTTGTTCGCATACTCCCAGCTCATTGCCTTGTGCTTGCTGGGATTGGCTTTGATCTTCGTGCTGTTCAGACTCACATTCCCGACCTGCAGCACACCCAAGGTCCGCGCCACTATCAGGATTTGGATGAACATGCCACCCAGGCGCCCAATGAACCGCTTGCGGAAAGCCGCGATCGTGGCATGATCCGGATGCAGGTTCGCCGCGATGAAGCGGTAGGCAACCGACTCAAATGTCGCTCGCTCCAGCTTGCGGCTTGAGAAGATCCCGTTCGCATAGCCGTAGAACAGCAGCGAAAGCAGCATCGCAGGATGATACGCCCGCTTGCCGCCGCGACTATAGTCCGACGTCAGTTCGCTCAGATCGAGCTGCTCCACGATATCGACCACAAACCGCGCCAAATGACCCTCCGGAAGCCAGTCCTGCAGCGACGGCGGCAATGGCCACGGCGTCTCACGATCCGTCCTACGGAAATCTCGCGAAATCAGCAGACCTCATCCACAATCCTCAGCACCGGGAACACTATATCTTGATCGTGCAGCGACGATCAGGACAGGATTGGCCAAGAGACGGCACAGCTTGGCCCCGCTGCGGCCAGATCGAGCAATGCACAAACCCGCGCCCGCTCAGCAAATCCGACAGCCTCCTAGCAACCGTTTCCCCCAGCATCTCCGACATTCATCCGAGTATCGTCGGCATGTACCGCCAGAAGGTGGCACCTCTCGGGGAAGCGCTGGAGAAGCCACAGGAGCGGGACGCGGCTGCGTCAGCTATCCGTGGACTGAACGAGCGGATCGTGCTGGTGCCCGGCACCGAGGGTGGCGACTTGCAGGTCACGCTGCAGGGTGACTTCGGTGCGATCCTCAGAATGGACGGGAAACGGGGACAGAATCGAATTGACCGACACTCCCGGCTCGCGAATGTCGGTCTCGGTGGTAGCGGGGGAGGGACTCGAACCCCCGGCCCGCGGATTATGATTCCGCTGCTCTAACCGACTGAGCTACCCCGCCACACACCGGCCGGTGCAGGCGCCGGTCCGGTCGGGCGGAATCTAGGCGCGATTTCAGATCGGGTCAATGTGGCCGGGCTGGCCTGCCACCCCCGCCAGCGGCCGGTTTCTGGTAGAATCCTTTCTTTGGGCGCCGTTGGCCGTCCTCCGTGAACAGCCGTCGCGGGAGTCGCCGGAATGGCGCCGGGGAAAGGATGCGCCCCGGCTGCCCGAACGAAACAACGCGAATCATGATTGAGAGAACATGAAGATTACAATTTCCGGCAAGCAGGTCGAAACCGGTTCGGCGCTGCGCCAGCATGTTGAGCAACGACTCGACAGCGTTCTGGGGAAGTATCTGGACCGAGCCGTCGCGGCCCATGTGACCGTTTCAAAGAACCGGCACCAGTTCCGCGCCGATTGCTCCGCCCACCTGAGCACTGGCCTTACTGCACAGTCGCACGCAGAGGACTCGGACATCTACACCGCGTTCGACGGCGCGCTGGAACGGCTCGAGAAGCAGTTGCGCCGATACAAGCGCCGCCTTCGCAACCATCATCGCCGTAGGGCGGAACCGGTTCCGGCTGATAACGGCCAATCCTATGTCCTTGCGCCGCAGGACGACGAGGAGTCTCCCGATCGCGATGATTCGCAGCCGTTGATCGTTGCCGAAACAACGACACCGATCCGGTCCCTGACGGTTGGCGAAGCGGTGATGCAGATGGAGATTGCCCACGCGCCGGTTCTCGTTTTCCGGAACGAGGCCAATGGAGGCATCAATGTCGTCTACCAGCGCGAGGACGGCAACATCGGATGGATCGACCCGACAAGCCAGCGCAGCGATGCTTAGCGCAGGGCGGGATTCCAGGCATGGTTCGCACCGCTGATATCGGGGACCTTTTGGCGGCTGAATCCGTGCTGCCGAGACTCCAGGTGAAGAGCAAGAACCATCTTCTGAAGGAATTGGCCCGGGCGACCGCCGCGCAACTTGGCCTGAACCACCGGGAGGTCTACCAGCCGCTGCTTGACCGGGAGCGCCTTGGCTCCACCGGCATGGGGTCGGGCGTTGCGCTCCCGCACGCGCGCGCCGCCGGTGTCGAGAGGATCCACGGGCTGTTCGCGCGGCTGGCGCATCCGATCGAATACGAAGCACCCGACGACCAGCGAGTCGATCTGGTTTTCATGCTGCTTGCGCCGGAGGAGAAGGACGCCGAGCACCTCAAGGCTCTTGCGCGGGTCTCGCGGCTGATGCGCAGCGAGGAGGTTCGCGCGGGCCTTCGGGGCACGATCGACGCCGAGGCCATGTACGCCATTCTGACCGGTGAATAGACCTGAAGGCTCCCGTTCTGGCTTGTGTGTGGGCACCGGCGGATCCTCGCCAGCGCCCGTGATGCGGGCCGCTCCGCACTCCCGGTCGCCCGAGGGGTGCGGCTCGAAGGGATGTCCACCATGGCTGCGGCGCATCGGGTTCAACAGGCTCTGGCATTTCCGATGGCGAGCGTCCGTCCGGGTCCCTGCGGACCGGCAGCGTGCGGGCCAACAGCGGGATGGACGAGCAGGAATTCTGCTGCTGGGTGCCCGCCGGTCACCCGGCGCCGTGAACAGGGGCCGCGGTTCGGTGGAGCATGCGGGCGGGGAGATTTGCGCAGCCTCGCGAAGGGCCCGTGCGGTCCTGTCCCGCAAACCGCCCGGTAGCCCAGCACGGCGAAGGGAAGCGGAGGAAAGAGCCACATCGGAACAGCAGGAGTCCCCTTTGCAGCGATGTGGGCACGCTTCGGCTTGCTCCTTCGTCCTCGAGCGGGCGCGATGCAACC
Organism: Rhodobacterales bacterium; assembly: GCA_965222665.1. Taxonomy (GTDB): domain Bacteria; phylum Pseudomonadota; class Alphaproteobacteria; order Rhodobacterales; family CAZPXZ01; genus CAZPXZ01. Next base: position 782,627 of record CBDCUM010000011.1, on the reverse strand, counting down.
AGCAAGGAAGGAGCATGTGGACGATGAGCGAGCGGGTCCAATCGGGAGCGCTGCAGGTCGACAGGGTTCTGCACGATTTTCTGGAGAACGAGGCGCTTCCCGGAAGCGGGCTGGAACGGGACGCATTCTGGCGGGGGTTCGAGGCAATTGTCCGGGATTTCACACCCCGCAACCGCGCTCTGCTCGAGCGGCGCGCCCAGCTTCAGGCGTCCATCGACAACTGGCTGAAGGAGCGGCGCGGACAGCCGCTAGATCCGGCTGCCTATAGAGGCTTTCTAGCCGAGATCGGCTATCTCGTTCCCGACGGGCCGGAATTCACGATTGAAACGGCGAATGTCGATGACGAAATCGCAGTGGTTGCAGGTCCGCAACTGGTCGTGCCCGCGACCATCGCTCGCTACGCCCTGAACGCCGCGAATGCGCGATGGGGAAGCCTGTACGACGCGCTCTATGGCACCGATGCGATAGCCGAAGACGGCGGCGCGGGCCGCGGGGTTGGGTACAACGCGGTGCGCGGCGCCCGGGTCATTGACTGGGCCCGGCGTTTCCTCGACGACGCTGCGCCGCTGGCCGGGGCCAGCCACGCGGATGTGGTCGGATACTCCATCCGATCCGGCAGGCTGGTCGCTGCGCTTGCCAATGGGGGCGAGGTCGGGCTGGCCGACCCCGCACGCTTCGTCGGCTATCGGGGCGGCTCGGCTGCGCCGTCGGCCGTGCTGCTGTGCAATCACGGTCTCCACATGGAAATCGTCATCGATCGGACCCACCCGATCGGATGCGATGACGCTGCGGGCGTGGCCGACGTCATGCTGGAGGCGGCGCTCACCACAATCGTCGACTGTGAGGACTCGGTCGCGACCGTCGACGGCGAAGACAAGACCCTTGCCTATCGGAACTGGCTCGGCCTCCTCGACGGCAGCCTCGAATCGACGTTCGAGAAGGGCGGCGCGCCGGTGACCCGCCGGCTCTCGCCCGACCGGAACTACGTTGCGCCCAGCGGAGAACCGTTCGCCCTGCACGGGCGGGCACTCCTGCTCGTGCGCAATGTCGGCCACCTGATGACCACGCCTGCGATTCTCGATGGGGATGGAGCCGAAATCCCCGAGGGAATTCTGGATGCCATGATCACGGTCTTGATCGGAGCACGTGATCTTCGCGGGGAACGCCGCTTTCCCAACAGCCGTACAGGATCCATTTACGTCGTCAAACCCAAGATGCACGGTCCGGAGGAAGTCGCCCTTTCCGATGAGTTGTTCGCGCGTGTCGAGGAAGCGCTTGGCCTTGCGCCCTACACGATCAAGATGGGCATCATGGACGAGGAGCGGCGCACCTCCGTGAATTTGCCGGCGTGCATCCGGGCAGCGAGGAAGCGGGTTGCGTTCATCAACACCGGTTTTCTGGATCGTACCGGGGACGAAATCTACACATCCATGGAGGCTGGCCCCATGATTCGGAAAACGGAGATGAAGGCAACTCCCTGGATCGCCGCCTACGAAGACCGCAATGTCGATGTTGGCATTGCGTGCGGTCTGCCGGGCCGGGCTCAGATCGGAAAGGGCATGTGGGCCATGCCCGACCGCATGGCTGCGATGCTGGAAGAGAAAATTGGCCATCCGCATTCCGGCGCAAGCACTGCCTGGGTTCCGTCCCCGACCGCCGCGACGCTGCATGCCACGCATTACCACCGTGTCGATGTACAGGATCGCCAGAGACGCATTGCGAGCCGGCCACGCGCCAGCCTCGATACGCTCCTGACCATTCCGGTCGCCGACCGGCCAAACTGGTCGGCGGAGGAAGTGGGCGCCGAGCTTCAAAACAACGCCCAGGGGATTCTTGGATACGTATCACGCTGGGTCGACCTTGGCGTGGGTTGCTCGAAGGTTCCGGACATCAACGACGTCGGGCTGATGGAAGATCGGGCGACCTGCCGGATTTCTAGCCAGCACATCGCGAATTGGCTGCACCACGGCATCGTTGACGAGAGCCAGGTGATGGACGCCCTCAAGCGTATGGCCGTGGTAGTCGACGGCCAGAACGCCAACGACCCAGAGTATTCGCCCATGTCGCCCGGGTTTGATGGTCCGGCTTTCCGGGCCGCATGCGATCTTGTATTCGAGGGGTGCTCGCAGCCTTCGGGCTACACCGAGCCGATCCTCCATCGCCGCCGGGCGGAACGGAAGTCCGCCGCTGTACAGAGGCAGGGTGGGCATTGAAGGTGATTCAAGGGAAGATGCCTGCATCTTCCTTGCTCGAATGGCGATGCGCTTTCTTGCCGACTGGCGGCTTCATTGGCAGCGCGCTGCATCCGAGAATTCAGTAGAGGTGTGCACTTCCGGATGGCCGGGACAGGGGAGGGGCTCCGCAACTGCAGTCTCTCCTGGTCGGTAAAGAGACGGCTGAATCGCGGCCGACTGGGACAGGGACGGGTTCCCCATTTGGGGGATTGGCGGGCGGTCCAGATCAGGCTGCACGTGTGCGTTTCTCGACCAAATCTCTGGACCGAAGTGTTCGCAACCATGACCTAGGTGCACGCATCGAAGGATTGGAAGCGCCTGCTCGCGATATGGGTTCGGAACGCCGCATGATCTGCAAACAGGTCATGCAGAGAGACGACCGCAGCATTTTCGCTACCGGCGAAAATTCAAAGCGGAGGCAACCGGATTCCATTTGCAGGGACTGCCGCACTCGGTGCTCAATCATTTCCGCGAAGGCGTTCATCATTCCGGTCCTGATCTCGGACGTGACGCATGCTGCGATTGTTCGCCCGACACCATGTCCTGGTGGGAAGCCGGCGACGGATCTCGGCCACTTGCTCTTGGGTCGGCGGACGCGTGCTCATGTCCTGCGGGGCCAGATACCGCTTCGCGGTGACTTCCGGTTCTTCGGTTGCATGGGCGGCATCGGCCAATGATTTCCCCGCCAAGACCGGACCACGGTTGGCGAGCAGGACAGCGTGATGGTTGGGGGCCATCTCGCGGACAGCCCTTGCGAGATTGAGATCGTCTGGTGGGAAGGACGGGACCAGCGGAACCGCGCCAGCGCGCATCACATGGTATGCGGTCGGTCGCGGGGGCTCGTTTGATTCGTCAATTCCATGCTGGCAACTCACAGCTACCGTGAGGGTTGTATGAAGATTCACGATGGCCTTCGCTTCCGGCCTGCGTTCGCACATGGTCGGCAGGTGTTCCGGCTGATGCTTCCAAGATGCTCGATAAGGGTTCGAAAGCAGTAGGCTGGAGTGGCGACCTGGCGGCCGCTGGTGGCCACCCTGCGCTAGGCGGCTTCCGGGCGCTGTTCGGGGCGACGGGATCGCGGGATCTGGACACGTCCTCGAGTTCGGGATCCGCGAAGGGGAGTTGGCACCCTGCCTGGCGCAAGTGCCATTCAACATGACAGGCAGGCTTTCAAAGGAAGATGCGCGCCCGGACGCGGTTGCAAGACACTCTGTGCGAGGAAATGCGGTCAACGCGACTCCTCAACCTGTTTGTCCCGCCGCTTCGGAGAGTCTCGGATCGGGTAGTCCAACATCGGGAGAGAGTGCATCGTGGCCCGTTCCACTCCTGCCGCCAGTCCACTTCAGCGGTCGTGGGCCCGTGAATTGCGCCTGCATGCGTTGAACCAAGTCAAGACTTCGCGTTGATTCAAGCCGTGTGTGGATCCAACATCGTGCAGCAATGAGAGTTCCGGAATCTTGATCAGACTTGTAACCTTGGCAATTCCCAACGGTCACTTGAGGGCTCTTCAAATTTGGGGTTATCGTCCCTTCTACGATGCCAAGCAGTGCAAGCCGCCCATGGCCCCATGCCAGGAACCGGAGAAAGACAGTGCAATTTCTGACCGAGAGGTTTGTGATCTCGAGCGCCCTCTTCGAAGGCCCGGTCCTGGTTACCGGTTCCGGCGGTTGCATAGGGGCATGGGCGCTGGCGATCTTGCGTGCCTCGTCTGTTCCTGTCGTGGCTTGCGACCTTACCGACAACCGGAGCCGCCCGGCGCTGATCATGGGGCACGAGGCTGCCCAATCACTCGCGTGGGAACGGGCCGACATCACCGACTATGTGCGGCTAAGGAGGATCATCGACACACATGGCATTCGCGCGATCATCCACTTGGCTGGACTTCAGGTTCCGTTTTGCGCTGCTGATCCTGCTCGCGGTGCCCGGGTCAATGTCGAGGGCACGATCAATGTTCTTCAGGCCGCTCGCGAAGCGGGGATCAGGCGGACCACGTTCGCCTCGTCGGTTGCCGCACACGGCTTCCCTCCGGGCGGTCGCTGGAAGGAAACGCTGTATGGCGCCTACAAGGCCGCGAACGAGCAGTCCGCCTATGTCTACTGGTCGGACTGGCAGGTACCGTCGGTGTGCCTGCGGCCCAATGTGGTTTTCGGTCTGGCCCGCGATCAGGGGATGAGTTCCAAGAATACGACCGCCATACAGGCCGCAGTCGCCGGCGTGCCCTACGTTGTGCCGTACAAGGGGCCCTTGAGTTGGCTCTACGCTGGTGAGGCCGCGGCTGCCTTCATCGCAAGTGTCAGCCAGGACGGTGACGGCGCCTATGTGTTCGATCTCAATGGTCCCTGTGAAACCGTGGAGAACGGTCTCGAGTTTCTCCGATCCCTTGCGCCGGACGCGAAAGTTACTTGCTCGGGTCGTCCGTTTCCCTTTCCACCAGACCTCGACGATTCCCCCTTGCGGGCGCATGTCCCGGACTACCCGAGCGTCTCGGTTGCAGACGGCATCCGGGCGACCTACGAAGCCTTCAGGATGCTGCAAGCCGAGGAGCGCATGCCAACTTTACCAGAATGAGTTTGCGGCTGGCGGCTCACCGAAGCGCTGACTGTTGAGGCCCAGACCATATATCAAGAAAGGTCCAAACGTAGGACTTTGGTTGTGGATTATGGTTGCGTGCCGTGGAGGATCTGTGTGATCGTGGGCGCTCGACTCGCCTTGCGGACGAGGAACGGGCGGTTCTGTCGCTGCTACTTTCGAGCGGACGGCGAGATCTCCAAGTGGCCAGGCGCAGATCCGGTCAGGTGCGATCCTCCGCGCGGGATGGCTGATGCCGCGGTGCCGTCGGGGTTCTCAGGGCATGCCGCCCGGTTCTCCAACAAGATGCGGCGCAACTCGAGGGTGTCCGCGCGCGCATGCGCCGGTTCAGTGTCTCCTGCCGACGGCGCAGGCCAAGTTCAGCTCCATCGCAGAGCGCGGGGCAGATGTGCATTCGGAGGTCCAGTTGCGGACGCTTGAGCGGAATCCGCGGACCGATGCGGTGCGAGCCGACCCGGTTGCCTGAAGAAATTTCATGAGCGTCATTTCTGACATGGGCTTGCCGGGACCGGGACGGGGAAGCGAGGCCCGGGCCATCGTCGAGGGCGCGCGTTCGCTGCAGCAAGGCAGGCGCCACGCCGCTGGGCGGAACGCGATGTTCAGTTCCGGCTTTCATGCGCGTGGCCGGGATTCGCCGCTCTCGCTCCTTCCATCGAATTGTGTTCCATCTCGTCCGCGGGCCTCGCCGGAGTGCGCGGCCGTGAGGACCGGGAACCGCAGGCGGCACCTGGCGGCGGGCGAGGCGTCTGGCGCGTCGACGGTATCCAGAGCAATTGCGACCTCGGAATGGGGGAGGGCTCTGAGATGCGCCTGCAGGCGCGACATGGGTGGCAGGGCGCCATTGAGGGCCATCCCGGCCGCGTTGTGCTCCCAGGCGCCATGTGCCATGGACACGCAGCGCAGCACTGTTCGAATGCGTTGCCGGACGCGGCGGGCCGACTGCTGCCGGACCGTCCATCTCGGAGTCATTGCGGCCAGCACGTCTGCCTGGCCGATGCGGTCGATCGCCACCTCGCCGAGAACCGGATTGGCGTGTCGTTCCGGTGTCTACAATCAGGACTTCGTGCGCTTGCCGTTGCGCCATTTCTCGGTGTCCAGCGCGTACCCAGTTCCAGCGCTTGGCGAAAGTTCGCCAGCTTGGCGCGGCATTTCTCGGCGAGGGGGGTTCCCGGCGGCGGCGGCAGCAGCGACGGCGGGCAGTTGGCGTACGCCGGCAGGCGTGCCCTGGTCAGCGGCGCAACTGGGAAGCCATCGCGGCCGTCCACGGTCATGTGCAGGATCCAGGACTTGGTTCAAGCACGATCCGATACCACGTTCACAACTGCCCTGTGCTCGAGCCACGCCTTCGCGGCAACAATGACCTGATTGAAACCACCGGTCGAGTCGAGCGCAGTGTCAATGATCTCTTGCGCGGTGCCGGAGAGTCCGGTTTCCTCGACGCGAAGAAGGGTCGTGACTGAAGTTAATTCTTCAAATGTCCACGACACCGTGGTGGGACCTTCGGCGGGGCCCCACTCCATGACAATGGAATTAGGGCGCTTGAGCGATGTCACCCGTACTTCGAACCATGGCGCATCGGGCTCGGTACCAATGAACCAGCTGACCGTTTCGCCCTCGCGCAGACCATCGTCGCGGCGTACAAACCAGAATTTGGTCATGGTTTCCGGTTCCACAAATGCGTCGAAGACCTCGTCTACCGGTTTATGAATCAGGATTTGTGCCTTTGCGGTGATGTCTCGGATCACGTTGCTTCTCCCGCGGCAAACCGCTCGAAAAGTGTTGTGCGGCGAATGCTCGCACCGGTTGAGCGGTGTTCTCGGTGAGACTCGTAGTGCCTCGCCGAAGAAAGGTGCCGAGCGCGGAGCCGTTGCTTCAGCAAGATGCTACCGAAGCCCAGGTGCACGCGCGCTCCGTGCTGTGGGCGTTTTCGGGGCCTTCGTCTCGTTCTTCCGTCAGTGCCGATGAAGATCTCCTGACGCAGAGAATCATTTGCCTGGTGTCCCGCAATGGGCGATACGACTAGTAGTCTGACGGCGGTGTATTGATGGGTTTGGATCGGCTCCGCTGCGTCCCCGCCATGTTCCGATTCGCGTCGCAACGCCGCGATTCGGTTCCGGGGCTTCGCGGGAATCGGGTGGGGCGGCGCCTCTGCGTCCGTTTGCGCGTCATTGCTGGAACCGAATTCCGGAGATTTCTTCCCAGACCGGCATTTCCGCGTGTTCCCCGTTTGGTCGGCATGCGGCCATAGGCCGTACCGGCAAGGTTCACCGAACACCGGTGGAGCCGGTGGCGGTGCAGTAGCGCCGACGCCGAACGGGGTCGTCTCTCATGGTCGCGGGCGGTGCCGATACCGGATAGCCTGCTGCGTGGCCAAGATGATCCGCTTGAGGCGGTGCACGGACTCTGTGCGTGAAACGCCGTCGGTGGTAGGCTGCATTTCGGGCTGAGTGTGGACAATTGCGATGAACGCTCGGGGACAGACGGCAAGAGCCACGCGCGGGGCGACCTACCAGGACGTGCTGGATGCGCCGGAGCACATGGTCGCCGAGATTATCGGCGGCACGCTCCACACGCAGCCTCGACCGGCCTCAAGGCATGCGCTTGCGAGTTCTCGGCTTGGGACCAATCTGGATGGCCCTTTCGGCATGGGTCGGGGCGGCCCCGGCGGCTGGTGGATCATCGACGAGCCCGAACTGCATCTGGGTAGCGATATCCTCGTGCCGGACCTGGCGGGATGGCGGCGCGAGCGACTTCCCGAATATCCTGACGCGGCGTTCTTCGACCTTGCTCCGGATTGGGTGTGCGAGGTTCTGTCGCCCGGAACCCGTCGGATCGACCAGGTTGGCAAGCGTGTGATCTATGCTCGCGAGGGGGTGGGCCATCTCTGGTTCGTTGATCCAGATGCGCGCATCCTGGAGGCTTTTGCTCTTCGCGACGGCTACTGGGTCCTGCTTGCTACCTATGCGGATGACGACTTGGTCTCTGCTGCGCCCTTTGACGCCATTGCGTTCAGTCTGGGCGATCTCTGGCCCGGAAGTGGGGAGACGAGCCGGTCCGGAGGGTAGAGATTGTCCAGATAGTACGCGTGCGACTGTAATCATGTATTCCAAGCATCCCAGAGAGAGGAAAGGAGTGGAGGCGCTGCGACGCAGGTCGGGTTCAGCCGTGTGCACAGGTATCGGACCCGGGGAGGCGGAATGGCTGATTCCGGCGGAGCGGTCGCGGCGTGGGCGGTGGCAGCCGGATCTGCTGGTGCGGATCTTCGACGAGGAGGTCGTGCGGCTGCTTGAACTGGACCCGGCGTTGTGCACGGTCGACCTGTTCCACAAGCTGCTGGAGGTTCATCCGGCCCTGCATCCAGGGGTGCGGCGGCCGCTGGAGCGGCGAATCCGTGCCGGGGATGGGACAACGCGGCCCGAGCCATCGTCAGCCATCGTCGAGCGCGCGCGCACGCCGTAGCACGGCCAGCGATGCGCCGATGCGCACCAGGAACCGCAGGAGGCACCTGTCGGCGGGCGAGGCGTCTGGCGTGTCGACGGTATCCAGAGCTTTCGCGATCTCGGAAGAGCGTAGGGCTCTGGGATACTCCTGCAGGCGCGGCATGGGTGGCAGGGCGCCATCGTTGGCCTTACAGGCCGTGTTGTGCCCGCCGTAGCCATGTTCCGTGGCCCACGTGAAGCAGCACTGTCCGAATGCGCTGCCGAACGCGGCCGGCAGATTCCTCCCGGAGAGTCCCTCTCGGAGTCAGTACGGCCAGCACGTCTGCATGGCCGATGCGTTTGACAGCAATGTCGCATAGAACCGACATGGATGCTTCGTTCCAGTGTCTGCCATCAGGATCTCGTGAGCTTGCCGTTGCGCCGTCCCTCGGAGTCCAGCGCGAACGCAGTACCGCCGCATGGTGAGGCTTCGCCACCTTGGTGCGGCGTTTCACAGCCAGGGGGTTCGGCGCGGCGGTGGCGCAGTTGCCGTGCGCCAGCAGGAGCGCCTTGGCCAGCGGCACAGGTGGAAAGCATTCGCGGTCGATGGCACGAAGACGGCCGTTCACCGTGATGCGGTGGTTCCAGGACTTGGAACCGGTGCGGGAGAAATTGGTATTGGGGCCGCCGCCATTTCCGCGCATGCCGCGAATCGCCGGGAATTTCACCTTCAAGGTGGTCGGGCTGTCCGTGTGCCTTCCCTACAGGAGATGTGGGACTACTTGGAACGGTCTGGCAGCCCGCAAGTTGGTGGACTTGGAAACAAATGTTTAACGTCATCGATTTTCGAAACAGCATGAAAAAGCGTGAAATCGGGTGATGGTGGAGCCAAGGCGGCTTTGCGGTTTGTCTTGGGGGTGGGGTTCTCTTGTCGCTTGCGAAGCCCGTGGCGAGTTGTGAGGGACCGAGAAGGCGACAGGGCACGCTTGGTAACGGGCACCAACTGGTTACGGTTGGACAGTGCGTGAAGTTCCGTTTGGACATCCTCTTTTCTGCGGCACGGATACGTCGGTCTCACCAGTACCGGGTCGTCTGAACCCAGGTTGGCACTTGGTGGAGTCGCTGGCATAGATAACCGGCTGTCATTTCTGCGCAATTTTTTTTGTCCGGGCTCCCATGTCCCTACACATGGGCTGATTTTGTCAGCCTTTTCCCCGGTTGGTGCGCCGGTGGCTGCCGGGCTTGACGCCGATCCGCCGGGCGATTTCCGCGGCCTCGGCCGAGGGCAGGACATCCTGCCGACAGGCGATCTGGCTGGCGGCGATCTCCTGGATGGCGGTTGTGATGCGGACCCAGTTTTGCAGCCGGTTTCGGATGGACGCCCAGCAGAGGTTGTTTCCGGCCAGCTTCAGGCGGGTGCGGATCACGTGGACGGCGTGATATGCGAGGACGGCGATGAAGAGGTGGGCGCGGATCTGGTTGTCGCCCTGGTGCCAGATGGGACGCAGGCCGAGTTCGCTCTTCAGGGAGCGGAACACGGCCTCGACTTCCGTGATCTGCAGATACTGTTCGACGATGTCCTGGAGGTTCCAGTCGAGGCGGCTTGTTCGGAGCAGGTAGGCTCCGGCGCTGGCGTCGGCTTGCTCGCGGGAAGGACGGTTGGCGAAGTGGACCGCCGTCGCGTTGGGGCCGGGGCGCTTCTTGTCCGTGCCCGGATCGCGGTGCACGTGGATGTCGTACTGAGCGGAGACTTTGGTATAGCGTTCGCGGATCCGGCCGACGCGTTCCAGCACGCGCTCGTATTTCTTCGTGCGGCCCGGCACGGTGAGGCCATCATGCAGGCTGCACAGTTCCGCTTCGAAGCGCTTCCGCTTCGCCGACAGGATCGCATCCTCCTTCTGCTTCTTCGCTTCGCTCTGCACATAGAGCCGGAGTTCGCCGTCCTCGACGCCGAGGCTCCAGGCCTGCAGCACCTGCTTGGAGGCGGTCACCAGGTCAAGATCCGGCTCCCCCTCCGGGGGCGCCGGGCGCTTGCCGCGGTTGACGCAGATCCAGCCGTATCCCTGCTCTCGCAGCCAGGCGAGATTCGCCTCCGTGGCGATGCCCGCATCCATCACCACGGTGGGCTTGGGCTGGTCCGGACTGCACTCCTCGCGCAGGCGCGCGATGGCGTCCGCCAGCGTGCCGCATTCGGACACGTTCCCCGGCAGGATCTCGCAAGCCCGCGGAAAGCCGGCACTGTCCAGCATCAGCGCCGTGGTGACCAGCGGGCAGTCGTTGCGCCGTTGCTTCGAGCGTCCCCGCCGGCGCAGCGCGCCGTCGGCGAGGCCGCAACACTGGGCATTGGTCAGATCGTAGAGCACGATCGCGTCCGGGATCCCGAACAGCGCCGATTCCTGCTGCCGCAATCCTTGCTGTAGCGCCTTGCGGTGTTTCCAGAGGAGATAGCAGACGCGGTAGAGTGTCTTGCGCGACAACGTCCGCGGGTCCGCTTCGAGGCCGAGCAGTTCGGGCAGAGCACTGTCACACTGCAGCCATCGGCTGGCCTCCCGTTCGCTGGAAGGGTGGATCATCCGCGCCGCGACAATCGCCGTGGCGATGCGCGCATCCCGCAGGCTGAGCCCACATCCCTTGAGGATGCGCTGCAAGCCCAGATCCTCCAGCGCCTGGAGACAGACCCATTCCGCCCCGACCGACACCGGGTTCTGGTGCTCCATACTGTCGAGATCCACCCCGACGACCGCCGGGTCCGGCCTTTCGGACAACCCCACGCCCTTCGCCCGCAACTGCCGCGCCAGGCGTTGCGCATGCTGCTCTACGGTCTCCGGCTCGGGAAACAGCGCTTGCCGCCCGGCCAGGATCTCCTCGGTCCGCTGGGCAATGCGGAGCCACAGCTCCCTCGGCACGTCTCAGTGGGTGCCGAGGTTCAGCAGCGTCTGCTGCCGGACCCGGCCGTCGACGCGGACGTTGCGCACCAGGCGGTGGGACTTGCGGGCCTGTCCTGCCTTGTCGGTGTAGGTCTTGGTCGCCTTGATGAACACTGCCGCCTCCGCTGCCGTCCATCGGGCAGGTTAGCTGGGCGCGGCGGCGGGGCAAGGGGGCATCAGATAAACATGGCCCTACACGACGGAATTCATGAAATCGTTCATATCTTCCAGAACAATAGTCATATCAGTGAGTTAAAGTAGGTTAGGTGCCGCAGTCGGTACCATTTCGAGTCCCGGAGACACGCCGACGATGGCCAAATGCGAACCATTTTCGATATAAATCGGCGAAGTGCGGCGCCGCAGCGCCCGTCCGAACCAGACAGGTGCCAACTTGGGTCAGGCTCATCATCGAGAGCGAGCGGGCGTTCGCCGTCGGCAACCGCGCGACGTTCGCCCCGAGCGGCGGGGTCGGGCTTCGCCACGACGGCGGAGACGCCGAGACCGGTACAGGGGTCGAGGTCGGAGCGGGACTGCGCTACACCGTGGGTGCGGTGACGATCGAGGCCCAGGCGCGCACACTCCTCGCGCACGAGGACAGCAGGTACGAGGAGTGGGGTGCGAGCGGGGCCATCCGCGTGACTCCGAGCCCGTCCGGCCGGGGCCTGAGGCTCACCATCGCGCCCTCATGGGGCCGCACCGGGAGCGCCACCGAGCGGCTCTGGTCCGCACTCGACGCAAGTGCGGTCGGAGCCGATGGGGAGTTCGAGGCGGCGGGCCGGCTCGAGATGGACGCGGGCAACGGCTTCGGCCTCCCCGGCAACCGCGGCGTGCTCACGCCGTACGCAGGCATGGCGCTCGGGGATGCCGGGGACCAGACGGTACGCACCGGGGCGCGATGGCAGATCGGTGCGGACGCGGTGCTCGGGCTCGAAGGGATCCGGCAGACAAGCGATGCCCGCGAGACCGACAACCAGCTGATGCCGCGAGGGGTGCTGCGCTTCTGAACGCCGTCCGAGACGCGCTCCGAGGCACGATGACCGGATTTGCCGTCCTCGCCACGGGGGCGGCGTCCAAGGCACTCGGAGGCTGTGCACGAAGTCCGGGAGCGAAGCGAAAGGTGCGCAGCTGCGGCACGCACACCGAGCACCAAAGCTGATCGAAGCAACATAATTGAGGCGCGCAGTGGATGAAGCCAAGTTGCAGACGTGACTGAATCCAACGACACAGATGTGGCGATTGCAAAACCATAAGTCGAGTCGCCCCGGGGAGTTTCACCCCGGGGCGACTCGACTCGGGATCCCTTGGATTACTTCGGAGCGTTCTGCACAACGGAAATTACCACCAGTCGTGGTTGGTCTGTACCTGCCCGCACCCTGCCGAACCGCCCTGCAGCAAACTGCCTTCTCCTTGCAGTTTCTCAAACCCCAACCCGCGCCACAGCCGCGTACGACAAGGATAGTGACCCTGAAGCCTGTCCGGTTGGCGTCGTTCCGAACTCGCGGATACCTGCAGCGGCTACAGACGCTGGAACGCCGAGTGCAAGGAGAAGTTCGGACTCGCAGTTGGATTTGGCGGGAAGCACGGCTGCTACCTTACCGGAATTGCTGGCCGGCGAGTTGAGGGCTGGTACGGCGTGGCACGCAAGGTCGCAAGATGCCCTGCGCAATGCGGGTTGTGCGTTCGGACTACCGTCCCGGTCAGACTACGTCCGGCGCCTGGCCGCACTGGTCTGCGGCGCGTCTTCCGGGCAACTTGTCGGCGTTGGGGGCGTTGTTTGGCTGTACGGAGCGGCGTCGCATTGCGGAGGTGGCTTGTTGCCGGGGACTGCCCCATCTACAATCGACCCCGAGGAGATTGATGCGGTGCCAATTGCTTTTGCGCCGGACCCTCTTGCTGGTACGGTTCGAAACTGAACCGATCACCCTTTATTGGATGTGCGGTTTTGGGAACCGCCCGAATGGGAGAAGCTTGATGAAAAAACAGTTGCTCGCCGTCGCGGCAGCATCGATGCTCGTAGTGAGCTCGGGTGCGCAGGCGAAAACGGAAATTCAATGGTGGCACGCCTTCACCGGACGGCTTGGCGATCTTCTCGCTGAACAGGTGGAAAAGTTCAACGCGTCGCAGGATGCGTATATGGTGGTGGCAACCCACAAGGGTAACTATTCGGAAACCCTGAATGCCGGCATCGCCGCGTTCCGGGCCGGTGAGCAGCCCCACATCCTGATGGTCTTCGAGGTCGGAACGGCGACCATGATGGCCGCCCGCGGAGCCATTCGGCCGGTTTACGAAGTAATGGCCGAAGGCGACGCAGAATTCGATCCCGATGGCTATCTGGGCGCGGTCAAGGGGTACTACACGACCACCGACGGCGAAATGCTTTCGTTGCCGTACAATTCGTCGACGCCGGTTATTTATGTCAATCGCGATTTGTTTGTCCAGGCTGGGCTGGATCCGGACATGGATATTTCGACTTGGCAGCAGGTAGGCGAGGCGCTTGACGCACTCAAGGCTGGCGGGATCGAATGTCCCTTGACGACCGCCTGGCAGAGCTGGGTACATCTTGAGAATTTCTCGGCCTACCACAATGTTCCCTTCGCCACGAAGGAGAACGGTTTTGCGGGACTGGATACCGAGTTGACGTTCAACGGCCCGGTTCGGGTGAAACACATCGAGACCATGGGAAACTGGGCGAAGGAAGGCAAGTTCTTCTACGCGGGACGCCGCAACGAGGGCGGCGCCAATTTCCGGGCCGGAGAATGCGCACTGTTCACGGAGAGTTCCGCCGGCTATGCCGGTGTCAAGGCGCAAGCCGAGTTCGACTTCCAGATCCGGCCGCTGCCCTATTGGAGTGGCGTCGAGGGCGCACCACAAAATACGATCATCGGCGGCTCGTCCCTGTGGGTTCTGGCCGGACATGACAGCGAGGAATACAAGGCAGTCGCGCAGTTACTGAGTTTCCTGTCGACCTCGGACATCCAGGCGAAGTGGCACCAAGATACGGGATATCTTCCGATCACGTTGGCCGCGGCAGAACAAACCGAGGCAGAAGGCTACTACGAGGCCAACCCGGGTACCGAAATCGCCGGCATGCAGATGACCGCCAAAGCCCCGACGTCGAATTCCAAGGGACTTCGGCTGGGTAGTTTCGATCAGATCCGTGGCATCATTGACGAAGAATTGGAAGCCGTGTGGACAGGCGACAAGACCGCCCAGGCGGCACTCGACAGTGCGGTCGAGCGCGGGAATGCCTTGCTGCGCAGATTCGAACAGGCAAATCGCTGACGATCGGATGAAATCGGTCAGGATCTCCGAAGCCCCTCAGGGGGCATTCGGGGATCCGGCCTGGTTCCCGTCGATTGGGCTCCCGCGGTCTGACGCCGCGCCACCCCGAACGATCTGCGGCGATGCGGATGCCTGCGCCAAGACTGCTTCACCAGATTGCGGACCAAGGCGCGACTTCAGGATGGCGGGGCTGGTCGAAGGGGGTTACCCGATTGTGTTGCCGAGAGAATTGAACCGCGGCAGGAGAGAGTCGGGCGTTCGTTTCAACAGTCTCTCTCCGACCACCGGATACGGTTTCCGGCAGCTCCGACGGTACAAGACCCTGGCAGGAGGCGTCGGAGCGATCCGTCAGGGTCGCTTTGGAACGAACCATATTGCGGCCAAGAATCCGGGCCGCCGCCCTGACCACGTTCCCGTCAGGCACCGGGTTACAACCCTGTTCCACGCCCCGGCGGTCTGGATCCGCCGGGCTTGCACCAATTCCGATCTGATGCGCGTCACCAACTGAAAGCATGGAAAAGCGGGTCTTCTTTCGCGGCTGGCTTTTGCCAATGCTCCTTGTACTACCGCAACTCGTGGTAACGGCCGTGTTCTTCTTCTATCCGGCCGGACAGGCGGTATGGCAGTCATTGTTCATTCCGGATCCGTTCGGGCTCAAGTCCCAGTTTGTCGGTCTCGGCAATTTCCAGTTTCTGTTTCAGGATCCCTTCTATCGGGCAAGTTTCGCGACGACCGCGATATTCTCTTCACTGGTTACCCTCGTTTCCATGGGCATGGCGCTTTGGTTGGCGGTGCTGGCGGACCGCCTTATCAAGGGTTCCGGCACGTACCGCACATTGTTGATCTGGCCCTACGCGGTCGCTCCGGCGGTCGCCGGCGTCCTTTGGCTATTCATGTTCAACACGCGAGTCGGCCTTGTGTCCTGGTATCTCGGTCTCCTCGGATACGATTGGAACCACGTCCTGAACGGTGACGAAGCCATGGGCTTGGTCGTGGTAGCCTCCAGTTGGGGGCGTGTCAGCTACAATTTTCTGTTCTTCCTCGCTGGGCTTCAGGCCATTCCACGGTCCGTGATCGAGGCCGCGGCCATCGATGGCGCCCGATTCTGGAAGCGGTTCTGGACGATCGTCTTTCCTCTTCTATCACCCACGACCTTCTTCCTTCTGGTCGTGAACGTTGTATACGCATTCTTCGAAACGTTTGGCGTCATTCACACGATTACAAGCGGCGGTCCACAGCAGGCCACCACGATCCTGGTTTACAAGGTGTTCGCCGATGGGTTTGTAGGACAGGATCTGGGCTCCTCCGCGGCCCAGTCCGTCATTCTGTTGGTCGTCGTGGGTCTGCTGACCATTGTACAGTTCAAGTATATCGAGCGCAGGGTGCACTACTGATGAATGGCATGGTGGAACGACGAGGCGTTTCCTACTGGATGATCCATGTTGGGTTGATCGTTGGAGTACTGCTGATCTTCTTTCCCATCTGGCTCGCTTTCGTGGCATCGACCGTCACCCAACCCGAGATCGTGAAGCCGCCCATGCCACTCCTACCTGGCGATCACTTCTGGGAAAACTATCGGCAGGCCCTGGTATCCGGCGTCAACGCCCCGGTCGCGCGGATGCTGCTGAACTCCGCGATCATGGCGCTGGGCATAGCGCTGGGGAAGATCTTCATCTCCCTGTTGTCGGCCTTTGCGATCGTGTATTTCCGGTTCCCCGGAAGAAGGACCGTCTTTTGGCTGATCTTCCTCACGCTCATGCTGCCCGTAGAAGTACGGATCGTACCGACATTCGAGGTTGTCGCGCGTTTCGGAATGCTGAACAGTTACTCGGGACTAATATTCCCTTTGATCGCTTCCGCTACGGCGACGTTCCTGTTTCGCCAGTTCTTCCTGACCGTACCCGACGAACTGGCCGAAGCCGCAAGAGTCGACGGTTCCCGACCGATGCGTTTCTTCTGGGACATCCTCATTCCCATGAGCCGAACGAACATTGCAGCTCTCTTTGTCATTCTGTTCATCTACGGATGGAACCAGTATCTCTGGCCCCTTCTCATCACGACCGATCCGCAGATGAACACGATCGTGATGGGGATCAAGCAGATGTTCCCTTCGGGAGACGACGTGGCCGAATGGCCCGTGATTATGGCAACCTCGATCCTGGCCATGATCCCGCCAGTCCTGGTTGTGATCCTCATGCAGAAACTGTTCATTCGCGGCCTTGTAGAAAGCGAGAAATAGCCGATGGCAACAATCCGACTGGATGATGTCCGGAAGAGTTTCGGCAAGACCGAAGTGATTCACGGGGTTTCCGTCGACGTCTCCGATGGCGAGTTCATCGTCATCGTCGGTCCATCTGGCTGCGGAAAGTCAACGCTCCTGAGAATGGTGGCCGGGCTCGAGACCGTGTCGGCCGGAGAGGTGCAAATCGACAGCGTGCGAGTCAACGAGGCGGAACCGATGGACCGCGACATCGCCATGGTTTTCCAGAATTATGCGTTGTATCCGCACATGTCCGTGTTCGACAACATGGCCTACGGACTAAAGATCCGTGGCGTTCACAGGAGCGAAATCAGGTCGCGGGTGACAAGCGCAGCGAATATGCTTCAGCTCGAAGACTTCTTGGACCGGAAGCCCCGGGAATTGTCGGGAGGTCAACGGCAGCGGGTCGCCATGGGTCGTGCCATCGTTCGCAAGCCCAAGGCGTTCCTGTTTGATGAACCTCTCAGCAACCTGGACGCGAAACTCCGCGTTCAAATGCGGCTCGAGATCAAGGATCTGCAGCGTGAGTTGGGAACAACTTCTCTTTACGTCACGCACGACCAGGTAGAGGCGATGACCCTGGCGGATCGAATGATCGTGATGAATGCAGGGATTGCGGACCAGATCGGAGCTCCGCTCGACGTATATTCGAACCCGAACACTGCGTTCGTTGCCGGATTTATCGGTTCTCCCGCGACAAACTTCTTACCTGCGGAGATGGTCCGCCCTGACGGCCCCCCTGCAACGACATTGGGCGTCCGGCCCGAGCATGCCCGGTTCTGCCCATCGGAAACCGCACAGCTCCGAGCGCATATGACCTACGCGGAAGCGCTCGGCGCGGAAACCCTGCTGCATCTGCGCCTCGATGATGGAACACTCTTCACGATGCGCCAGGACGGAACCGAGCCGATCCCGCCCGAGGGAGAGGTGTGCAGCATTGCGTGGGACAGAGCCCATCAATTTCTGTTTGACTCCGACGGCCGACGCCTCTGACACTCGGCGGAATACGCGAGCCACTGCAGTCGATCACCACACAACTCCCGATGAGGATGATTCGGCGCGTCGGATTGCGACGCTGGAATTGTCCCGACTCAGTCGCCGATGCCGGGAGAAACCCACTCCCGCGCAATTCCCGCTTTGCTCGCTCGACGCCACGCAGCACGAACCGCTTTCATTCCTGCATGGATCGTCGCATTCGGCCGAACCGCCTCATTGAGGAACAATACCTCGCGCTCGGGTGGGGCTTCCGGATTCGCCATGCCTCGCACAAGGATTCGTAGAGGATTGCATCGAGATATCTGGCTCCCTGCTGCCGAACGTGATGTACGGCGGAGCCGGCGCTTCCAGCGTCCTGCCGATGATCCGGACCGCGCCGACACCGGGATCGCCGTTCCGCTGGAAGTGCGCGTAGGAAACGCAATCGATCGCGGCAATGTCGGCCGCTCCCGCGGCGAGCATCCGAATCGACGTCGAGTGGGCTCCGGAAACACGTGCCCGGCCGAAGAGAAGAACGGCATCCTGTGTCCCCTGCGCTCCAATTCCATCACCAGGCTCGTGTGGCCGGATTGGGAATGCGGGTCATTGACCATCGCGGTGGCGCCGGCAAACTCCGCGAAATCCTCGCCTGGCAAGTCGCTCCGGACAACGAGAAAACTGCTGTACGTGGCCGTCCCGCAGCCTGTGGCCGAGTATTGCGTAACGGCGAAGTCCCGGGCGGATTCCTCGAGAGTGTCAACGCAGGGCAAGCTGCAGGTCTGCCCCATCAGTAGCGCAGGATCCCTCCAGACAGCATTGAGACTACGGGAACGATCCAGGGAATCCGGCGCGCGTATGCCCCTTGCGCCAAGCGCCCGCGACCAGATCCGCCACAAGGCATCTCGGGCTGCACAGGCCCGGCGCTCGTCGTACATGAGCAATGCTACGATTATCTTCATTCCCTTTGATCTCGCCAGCCCTGTAAGCCTCCCGCGCGGGCTGCTTCCTCGCCCCCCCCTGCCCGGCGCAGGAACGGATGTGGAGTGGGTTCGTGCGGCCGGAGAAAGAAACGGCGGAAGATCTCGTTGTATCCCCGATACGCGTAGCCGCGTTTGTTCTGCAAGGTGTGTGCCCGGTTCGCTCGGCAGTAGCCCGGCAGGAAGTGCCAGGCGAGCGCGGGGCGCTCGTGATGTGGCGCATGAAGATTGTTGTTCAGAAACAGGAGTCCGAAGATGGGCGATGCCTCGATCACAGCCGTCCGACCCGGCACGGCTTCCAGAGGGAAGGGACCCCAGGTGAGGAGGGATTTTGAAGAACGACAGGCACCGGGAGTGGCTCTGCCCAATACCCAGGGATTGTATCTGCGAGTCTGGACGCATCACATGCGGAAGTGAAGGGCGGCTCCAGGGCGGCGGCGCATTCTGCCGGTGCCCGGGTCTGGTTCATCAAGGCGTTGACAGGCTTGATGGCCGACGAGCGCGTCGCGGCAGGATGGGCAGAAGCCGTGCAGCTTCCGCGGCCGACACCTCTGCGGCCACCCCATCCTTGCTGTCGTTGGCCTTCGTCGCCTGTGTGCGAGGCGCAAGATCCCACTGGAGAGTCCGGTGCCGGACATCGGTACGCCGGGTTCGGTGAGCGGAGGCTGGAAACGCAACCACGGGAGCCGGACTGAGGACCGGAGCGAAAGCGATGGACATGCCACCGGACCCTACCGTCGGCGCGCCAGCCCCCGACTCTACAAGTAGTTGAAGACCGGGCGTACTCAGCGGTCCTTGGGCGCGTTTGTGGCCGGAATTATGCTGGCCGGGGCCGGAACCGGCGGCAGTGTCCGTGTTCTGCGTGCCTGGAGGGGATGTTGCGGCGTGTCACGGGCCATTCTGGGCAAACGCGATGAGGCGCGTTGGCCTTCGTTCGGGTGGAGGGGATGCGCCATTCGCGCGTCTTGAAGTCGACTTCCTCCCATCGGGTGCTGCGGGCTTCCCCGGACCGGGCCACGGTCAGAACCAGGAAGCGCAGACAGCATTTCGATGCAAGCGATGCCTGCGACCCCCCACCGTCGACAGCGCTAGAGCGACTTCGGCGTAGGGCATGGCGCGCAGGTGAGCCTTGAGTCGGGGCATGGGCGACAGGGCGCCGTCAATCGCTTCGCCGGCCGGGTTGTCGTCCCGATGGCCGTGCGCCATGGACCATTGCAGCACGGTGCGGATGCGCTGCCGGACGCGGCGTGCCGTTTCCTGGCGGACGCCCCAGATCGGAATCAGAACAGCCAGGACATCCGCCCGGTTGATGCGGTCTATGGGCATGTTGCCGAGGCGCGGCATGGCATGGCGTTCGAGGGTCTGCCGCCATGACTTCGTGTGCTCGCCGTTGCGCTATCGGACCCTGTCTAGAGCGAATACGGCTTCAGCTGCCCCACGGAAGGTTGGAACCTTTGCGCTGCGTTTCGCGGCAAGAGGGTCCAGGCCGGCGGCTACGGCGGCACGGATCGCGTTTGCCAGCAGGCGCGCTCTGGCGAGCGGCAAGGCTGTATAGCCGCCGAGGCCGATGTCGCGGCGATGGCGGTCAATGGTGATTCGCTGGATCCAGGACTTGGCGCCCGTGGGGGAGATCCTGAGGTAGAGGCTCCCGCCGTCCCCGTGTTGCCCGGAATCGAGAGGCTTTGCACCTGCCTGGCGGTCAGGGCTCCCATGATCTATCCCCCACATCTATCCCCACAGGAAATGCGGAAACATATGGAACAATCTGCAATCGTGCAAGACCAATGTGTGGAAAAATGCCAGAAACTTGCACGAGATATGAAATGATACGAAACACTCTGAAATAGGGGAATGGTGGAGCCAGGGGGAGTCGAACCCCCGACCTCTTGAATGCCATTCAAGCGCTCTCCCGACTGAGCTATGGCCCCGCAATCACAGTGAACTGGCTTTCTAGCACGCAATCTCCCAAGTCTCAATGACGGGAGTCACGGGATTCCCTTGCTCCGATTCCCGTATACGGATGCTGCGAGAAGGCGGCAGAGAAATTTCGTGGAGGACGTTGGCGATGAGATTGCGGCCCGACTTCGCTGCGCGAGCGATCTGGAAGGTCTTGTCCAATGATGCGTCCAGGTTCGATCTGCCCCTGGCGCTGGGCAAGCCGTGCGGGTCACCCGATGCGGTTTCCAGAGCGTCGGCCGTAGGCGGACCTTGGCAGCGTCCAGGCGAACTCGCCGGGCGCGCTGCGGTGCCCTTGCTACCAGCGTACATCGAGTCGCAATCCAACGGCGTTCTCGACGTCCGCTCTCTCGTTGGACTTGCGCTCGGTGCCGTGGACGGCGAACAGGAGGTCAGGCATTCTCCGTCCGGCTGTCTCGACCCGGACGCCAACTCGGAACTCCTTGCCACTCGCGTCCACCGAATATTCCGTGCCCGGTGTAACGATCAGGCTACCACGATCGATTGCCAGTCCGTATCCCGCTTCCGCGCCCAGAGTGCTGCCGCGGGGTGCCGCTCCCTCGGCGATGCCTGCCAGCGACCGGATCGCGGGCGCAGCAACCATCGCGCTCGGCGATTTCGATCCGATTTCCGGACGCAGCGACAGCGACAGGCCGCGCCTCGAATTCGGTTCCAAATCGTAGGTGAGGGACCCGGATATGCTCCAGTCGCGGAACCCTTCTGCCGCATGGGTCAGCAGCGCGCGTCCGCCAATCGAGGCCGACAGAGCCTGTGACGCACCGATCCAGGATGCGCTGCCGCGGATGTCCGCGCCCGGCCCGGTCTCCGCATCGCCACCGTCGCGGCCAGCGCCGACCCCGAGCGCAAGCCCAATCGTCCCGCCGCTCTCCAGGGATTGCACGTGTCCGCCGGCAAATCCGAGTCGCACGCGGGTTACATTCGCTTTGGTTGCGGCGAGAATTCCAGCCGTGCTGGAGGACGTTTGAATCCACAGCCCATCTGCCTCCAGAGCCAGGTCAAGTCCTTCGATCTCCTCGCCCGCGGTCAGTGAGTTCCGCACTCCCGCCGCGGCCATTGCAAGGTTCATATCCGTATCGATTCGCTCGGCACCCTCGGGGTCCAGAGCCACGCTGCCGGCGCAATAGCCGCCAGCCAGCCAGACGCACAGTCCTTCAACCGGTACCCCGCATAGGGGTAGATGCCGGAGACTTGCGCTTCGACGTCCCCTTGTCCGGAGGGTCCGGCATCGACTCCTTCGCCACGGCTTGTTGCGACCGCGAGTCCCAACGTCCATTGCCGATTGCCGAAGTCCGCACCGATCATTCCAGTGGTAACACGTCCAGCGAGAGAGATCGCCTTCAATTCCTTCGAATCTGGAGTCGGCACCGCGGCTCCAGGCGGTCGCGAGCCCTCTGCCCGCGGTTTCGCTGGCAAGCGCCAAGTCGGTTCCCTGCAGAAGCGCGTACCCGGTAAGCGCTTGTGTCCCGGGGCCGCGTGAACCATGGGCATTATCCTGCGAAGGCCAAAAGGGCCGGGAGTCCGGCTGCGCACCGCCACGTCCGAAGCTCTGGCCCGCCAGCGTCCCTCGCGTGCCCGGTTCACGTGGTGCGGCCAGCCGCTCTTCGACGCTGTCCAGTACCTGCTGCGCCACGGTCCGCCCGAATCGGGCCAGCCAAGCCAGGGTAGCCCGATTGGTTTGTTCGGCCGATTCCGCCCCCACTCGTTCGGTGTCCAGTGGACGCCCGCCCGTCGTTCCTGTCGTCGTCCGGAGCGGGCCGAAGCCCACGGAGTTTTGCGCACGTGCATCAAAAATTATCTTTGTCCGTCGGTCAGACCTGAATTCACGACGTGGTAAAAAAGAAGTCCTTAAGGGCTTGGAACTTCAATCCAGTCGCCGCCGTCGATTCGGTACCAGAAGGCTTCGTTGTCGGGCGCAGTGTCGCTCTGTGAGATATACCAGGCCAAAGCTATGAATCCCCCGCCATATTCCGGTGCGTTCAGACGAAACGCGGGGTGGGGGACCCCATCAGGGGAAGCCGTGGTGGCGCGGGCGACTTCGGAATGGGCACCGATGCCAGCGGAGTTGATCGCCGAGACGCGGTAGTGGCGGGTTGCACCGGGGGAGAGGCCGCAAGTGTCGCTGTAACTGGTGCCTTGGCTTGCGGAATTTGCCACGAGAACGGTCCAGTCGGAGCCGGCGTTGTCGGACTTCTCAATTCTGTAACCGTCGATCGTGGAGCTTCCTGAGTTGGACGGAGCTGCCCAGTTCAGGTCGATCTGGGTCTGTCCTGCTTCTTCGACGGCTGTCAGGTCGCGGGGGCACTGGGGAGCCCGGGTTGCGGTATTGCGGACATTCGAGCGGCCGGGCTCTCGCCAACTGCGTTCACCGCCCGGATTTCGAAGAGGTAATTCTGGCCATTGGTCAAGTCGGCAATGTCTGCACTCCGGGCTCCGCGGACAATCGTCCGGTCGCTGGTGCCGACTCGGTACTCGCAATAGAGAATGGGAGCGCGGCCATTGCTCGTTGCCGCTTCCCACATAATTTACACCTGCTGGGCGCCTGGCGTCGCTCGCAAGTTGCGAGGCGTGTCCGGCAATGTGGCAACCTTTCCGTCGGTCGGGAGTGCCATGGACCGGTTCCTGACCGATCAATTCGTGAATGAACCAGCATGGTTGCCGGCCAGATCCCGAATCGCTGGTTGGCCGCCACCGGGAGCCGTGTAACTGAGCGAAACTCTGTCGTGTACTCCGACAACAGGCGCCTCCATGGCGAGATACGCCGATCCGAGGTCGATGCTGACCGCCTGGATCCTCGGGCTGTCGCCGTTGACGGTGAGATTGAACGAGGAGGGCGGCGGCGCATGGGCGCTTGCTCAGTCGAGCAGATTCTCATCGTAGGACAGAGGGATCAGGGCACCGGTTGAGGTTGTGGAAATTTCACGCAGCGTGGGCGGAATTTGATCCTCTTGTGCGTGGGCCGTTGGCGTCCACCAGGCGATGCGGCGGATACGATGCACGCGGCGAGGGCGGGCGCGAACTGTCGACGCATCCGGTCGGCGGGATGCCCGGGCGAACTTGCACCGCTCGACCGCGCAAGGGGCGCGGCGGTCCGAGAGGTCGTTGGGACGGGGGAATCCGACGGTGAGGCTTGCCCGATGGCAAACGGGGCCTGCAGGCCGAATCGGCGGCGTGTGCTTGGCTGTTCTCGAACAGCCCGCGCCTTCCCGCCAAGGGACATCAGTCCAGGTAACGCGATGCAAATCCACTCAATTCCTCCTATCCCACGGATCAACCGATTGACCATTTAATGTTTCGATTAGTAACATATATTGGCATAGCCGTGCAACCGGTGAATCGGGATTGATCCGTTGCGCGGTCACCGGGTTCCCGCTCCACTGACCTCTTGACTGCCGGCCTTGCCTTGGGCGGGAGTGGTCGCACCGTCGCGGGGGAGGGGGAGATGAGGAGTGTTTCCACGTGGAACGGGTAAAGACCGGTACTAGTCGAACGCGGGAGTTAGTCTGAAGTTCTGACGAGATTTTGGGTAAAATGCGTGATATGGCAATCAATTGCGCATTTTCGGAAATCGGACTTTCTGCCTACATTTTGCGTTCGCCCGGGTTGTGTCTGTGTTTTGGGCCGCAAATGGTTTCCAGCAACTCCATCGCCTTTGTTTGGGATTTGGTCGGCGTTGTGTCCATATCGAAGGTTTCGGGCGCGGGATTGGTACCCGGCTGGCCGCGCTGGATCCTGCATGTATTTCGGGTAATGGTCTCCAGGTTTTCGATCAGGGTTCGGAAGCAGTGGGTTTCGGAGCCATCCTCGAGCCATCCTGCGGCCTTGCGTTTGGCGCGCTGCGAGCGTTCGGCCGGAGCAACAGGATCACGGGTGCG
The DNA here is from genome assembly GCA_965222665.1 of Rhodobacterales bacterium. Taxonomy (GTDB): domain Bacteria; phylum Pseudomonadota; class Alphaproteobacteria; order Rhodobacterales; family CAZPXZ01; genus CAZPXZ01. The sequence goes on along the minus strand of CBDCUM010000011.1, from coordinate 758,115 downwards.
GGAGATCTCCTCGAGTTCCGGATCGGAGAACAACCGATCCCGCCAGACTTCCCTTATGTGCCATTCGACATAGTACGCGAGCGTGCACAAGAAGATGTGGGTGCGCACCCGTTGCGCGATGCGATGGTAGATCGGACGAACGTGCAGGTTGACCGTCTTCATGGTTCGAAATGCGCGCTCCACGCGCGTCAAAGCCTTGTAGCTCCTCACACAATCGTCTGCCGCCATGTCTTGTTCCGGAAGCGAGGTGCGAATGACATAGATGCCGTCGAGAGCCGCTTCCCGGGCAATGTTTTCGGCGTTGCGGGAGAAGGCGAAGGACGTATCGCCAATCTCGTAGTTCATGTGCTTCTTCATCCGGAACCGGTTGATGGCCTGGCCGACCCGGACGCCGATCTCGGCGCGGCCTCGGAGGGTTCCGCCATCGACGCTCTTGCGGATGACAGCGAGGTCGGCTTCCGTCGCTTGCAGCAGGGATTCGCGCGTGTGGGCGCGCCGTGCTGCCAGCCGCGGGTTGCGACAGGCCACCAGCCGCTCACCGGGATAGTCCGGGTGAAGGACCTCGAACAGATTGACTTCGTCGAACCGGGCGACATCAAGAGAGCTGGTGCGGATGAGCTTCTGGATGGTTGCGCTCTTCAGCGCGGTGATCCAATCCACGCCATCCAGCTTCTTGAGTTCGGTGATGCGGGTCTGCGCGATCATGCCGCGATCGCCCACAATGGCCACCCGCTGGAGGCCGAAGCGCTTCTGCAGGCGCGCGACCTCAGGCAGAAGGGTCTTCGGATCCCCGATATTGCCCGCGTAGACCGAGACGGAAACCGGGCAGCCGCCGACGTCGCACAGCAATCCGAAGTTGACCTGAAGCTTTCCCTTCTTGCCGTCCCGGTTGTGCCCGCGGCGGCCAAGCGGGCAGGTCGTCCCTTCGAAGTAACTTGATGTCAGATCAAACAAAACCAGGCCGCCGTCCCGGAAGTGGCGCCGCGCAAGCTTGCCCTGGATCCGGTTCTGCCGCTTGCCCAGCCAGTCCATGGCCGCATAGAGTTCGTCAACCTCGGCGTCGTCGACGCCGAACATCTCGCCCAGCGTGGTGTCTTTCCACCACCGGGTCGTCGCAAGCTTGCTGTGCGGTCGGATGATGCGGGCGGCAATCATGGCGCAGACCAGGTCGCGCTCCCGGCACGGCTCGGAGCCGATCAGTTCAATCATGCCAAGCCGGTCAAACGCAGCCGCAATCGCTGCTACCGGTCCATGCTTGCGGGACCGCAGGATCTCAAAGGCGTCACTGGCCTCGACATACTGCTTCCCCGCCAGGCTGCCCCGAACCAATGCAAGGGTCTCGTCGGAGAGGCTCGAGAGATTCGCCAGCGTTTTCTTCTGAACCTTGCCGCTCTCGTCGCGAAAGGACCGGCGCAGGAGTTTGGAATAGTAGGTCTTGCCGCCCTGCTTGCTGGCGATAATGGCGACATGCATCGCTGGCATGGCCCCGTGCCTCATATAGTGTCCACACTCTTTCGATTGCGGTCTGCTCGGTATTACCTGCTATATATACCATATTAAAGCCAGTGTCAACCAGACAATGACATAGCTAGTGCCTACAATACCGAAAACTATTGGCCGTTTTCGGCCGAAATCACACGTGCTAACAAAGAGTTACGCGGAAAATACCCTCCAGAACTTCAGGTTAGTGAATTCCTGTCTGCGCGATCGATCACCTTCGACGGTACCGACCGAGAACTCACCATTGCGTGGGCGTTGGGTCCGACAAGACAGAACGAACCGGGCAGTGACATGGATTGTGTTTGCTTCGGGCCCACTCCCGGGTTCGAGCCCGGGGGTGTTCGGAGACCGAAGGGATATCGCAAAACGGAACTCGCACCGAACCCCCGGAAGTGCGCGGTCCGCTGGCGCGACCCTTCCGTTTTCCGGGTGCTGCGGACCGACGCGGCACCGTTGTGCCGCCGTTGCGCAAATCAACCGCGCAGCGACGTCAAGCTCCCTTCCGCTGCAAGAACTCCGTGAACGTTGGTTGCCGATGGCGGAGTCAAGCCCGGTGCGCGGCATGGAGGCCGTGGTTCCGCGATGCTCGCGCCACGCATTCCGCCAGCCAACGAGGGCATCCACGCGCTGGCAGCCGCGAGGCCGCTTGCCCTGCCGCGAACACAGGCCGAAAGAGGCACCAGGCGCGCCATCCAAAGGCCGGGACCAGCAGCAAGAGGCGGGACACTAGTGATGCCGAATCGTGGCGCTCTTTCTCAAGACCAGGCTGTGGACGAGGAGGCCTTGACGAGAGAGTTCCGGCCCACGGATCTGGATCACTCGCGGGCGATAGTTGCAGCGGCCCGCCAGGAGTCCCGGCAGGCCAAGACAGAAGAACCGCAGGGCAATCCAGCCGCCGATCTGGAACCCGGCAGCATGCGCGCAAGATGTAGCACACAGGCAGCGCGAGAACGGTGGACCCATTGTTCATTGGAAATACGGAACCGCGGAACCTCGCGCCGGCGAATCCGGCTGCATGCCCTTGCTCCAGGCGGAAACTCCGTCAGACCCGAGGTCGCGCCGCGGCGTGTTTCTATGCCCCTGGGTTCAGACCGGCTTCGACATCGCCGTCATCTTGGTCGGGACCAACATCGCCCTCCGAATTGAAATTGTCCCGGTCATTGCCGACGAGTTCTACGCCCAGACCTTCATCCTCTTCGAGTTCCCCGTCGTCCTCGGTTTCATCACCATCTTCAACGCTATCGGGTTCACCGGCTGCCTCGGGATCGTCGTCATCCTCCTCGACGGGGCTGTCCTCATCATCGTCGAGAACTCCGTCCTTGTCGTCATCAAGTTCGAACTCGTCGCTGTCGCCGATGCGGTCGTCGTCCGCGCCGTCCTCATCCTCCTGGTCGGTGTCGCCGATCTCCCGAGAGTCATTATCAATTGCAACGCTCTCGAGCACATCCTCATCCGCTGCGAGGTCGACAGGAACCGGCGCTTCGGCGATGCCACTCGGATCCACTTCAGCGAGAACGGACACGGCCTCCAGTTCGGAAGCGGCCGGCGACCTTCGCACGGCTCCGTTACCGGCCGAATCGATTCGCTTCGTGCAGCGCGGGCACACCACCGGGTGTCGGCCCATATCGTAGAATCTCGTACGGCAGGGGAGGCAGAAGTGCTTTTGGCCCCAGGAAACATCAACCATCGATGTATCTCCTTCCCGCGATTGCGCAGACTTTCAAATTGCGAACTCTCCGGATGGCCGTGCACGCCAGCGGGCAAATCGCATGACTCCGGCGCAAAAGTCCGAGCCAAAACGCTTGAAGCCGTCTGCCGTTGGCCGCTGGTCGGAGTGGCAGGATTTGAACCTGCGGCCCCTGCCTCCCGAAGGCAGTGCTCTACCAGGCTGAGCTACACTCCGTTCAGGGCGGTCGGGCACTATAGATTCCATTTTGGCTTCCGCCAAGTCCCGAGGCGGGCGGACAGCCGGATTCGGAAGCGGATGGAAACATTCTGCGCGCGGAACTACTGCCCGGGCGCGAATGCGCTCAACCCGAACCCAGCCACTGGACAAGCGCCTTGTTCGGGTCGGCGATTTCCGAGACGGAGGAATACCAGTGCGCCTCCCAACCGTCTTCCGGCAAGCCGGCGAAAATCATGAGGTTCAGGGGATAGGCCTCGCTGTCGGTGCATCGGCGGAAATCGTCCCGGAACAGGAACACTGCCTTGCCCCAGGCCATTGCGAGGCCGAGTTCCACCATCACGCCCTCGTCAGGCGGGCATCCGTTGACCACAGCGAAAATGCCGTCCGAATCGCGCACGTCGCGCATGTCGGCCTGTGCTATCCGGTAGGCCCATCCGGGATCTGCGTGGTGGTCCTGGTTATTGCGGGCGAAGGGCTCCCACACCTTGGCGCCGATGGCAGCGAGGGCTCCCGCCAGCTCAGCCAGCGGACCGTCCCGCTGCTGCGCGGAAAAACCGTATGGATTTGCGAGATAAAGCGTCTTTCCCATGTTGCCCTCCTCTTCGCTCGCCGTCGCGCTCCGCCCTGCGCTGACTCCGCTCGACGCGGCCGGGCCAGGTGCCGACGGGAGCGACGGCACGGGGACCCGGTGACCTATAGCGCGGACAGAACGGGCAGGCGCGGCTTCACGCGCACACCGGGAGGACGCGATTGCGCCATCCAGACCGCGGCGCGCGGCGAATCATCCCTGCCCTCCGGACTTACGGCGTGCCGGTGCCTGGCATTGTGAATATGCCGCGGATTGGCGCGGCCGGACAGGGGCATCTTGCGATGCTGCTTTTCGCGGCGATAACGGCGGGATCGTTCAGCATCGGGGGATTGATTGCCAACGAGATCGCACCTGCGGTGCTCAACGCAGTGCGCTTCCTTCTCGCCGCAGCCGTGATCGGCGCGCTGGTCGCTACGGGCCCGGGCCTGCGGCGAAGGGATATCAGGGCGCCGTGGCGGCACTTCATTCTGGGCGCCCTGTTCGCCTGCTTCTTCGTCGCGATGTTCGAGGGATTGAAGACCGCCGATCCCGTGGCGATCGGTGCCGTGTTCACCCTCACACCGCTGATGTCCGCTGCCATCGCGCGGGTTCTCGTTGGCCAGCGCATAACACCGCGCATGGCGCTTGCACTGCCTGCCGCGGGGGTGGGCGCGGCCTGGGTGATCTTCCGCGCGGACTTCGATGCCATCCTGGCATTCGAGATCGGCAGGGGTGAAGCGATATTTCTTGCGGGCTGCGCCTCCTACGCGCTCTACGCGCCCATGGTGCGGAAGGTTCACCGCGGGGAGCCGATCCTGTCCTTCACGCTCCTGACGTTTGCCGCCGGGATCGTCTTCCTGGTCGCATACGGTTGGCGGGACCTTTTCGCCACGCAATGGGCCGCGGTGCCGTGGACGGTATGGCTCGCCCTGGCCTACCTGTCCTTTCTCGCCAGCGCGCTGACGTTCTTGCTGATCCAGTTTGCCGCGCTCCGGCTGCCCGCCGCGAAAGTTATGGCCTACACCTTCCTGACGCCGAGCCTCGTGATTCTCCTGGAGGCACTGATCGGACACGGGCTTCCCAACCCGCTGATCCTGCCTGGCGCGGGTCTCACCATTGCCGGCCTGGTGCTCCTACTGAAGGACGAGGAGGCATCGCCTGCCAGGGACTGAAGCATGTGAAGGGGCGACGGACAGGCGCTGGCTCCACCGCCACAAGGTCGGCTTGGATCGGGGCGGTTCTTCCAGCCATCGGGACCGAGAAGGGAACGCTTGCGGCTGAGTTCCGAGCGGAATCGGCGCGGGACCTGATCGATGCGAAACCCGGTGGCGGGGAGGTTCGTTTGCAGACGGAGCGGTTCGCCAGCGGGGCCGGAGGCCTTGGCGTCCATGGCCGCTTGCCAGCGCGGAAGTTTCGCGCAGCGCCGCGTGGCGCCCGTCCGTCGTTGTTGCCGACTGCGGCTGGCTTTAGAAGCGATGAATTTCCTGCGCGCTGGCAAGCGGCGGCCTTCCGCAATCTTCGACGCAGTTCGGTGGAACAGGGCGAGGGACGGAAGGGTCTCTTCTGGCGGTTTCATCGTCCGGCGGTTCCCGGGGGCGGGGCATTGATTGCTCGTGCACGTGAATTCCCTGCTTCGGGATCGCCTGCGGCCTGATAGAGCCCGAAGCTGCGGCGACTTGGCGCCCGTCGCGACCGGGATCTCCGTCGGCTGGGCACTACGCCGTATTTCTCGGGTACCTGGTCCTCCTCGGTCAACGGCGTTCAGACGATGACGACGGCGCGAAGGGATCGAGTGTTGACGATGCCGAACGGCGTCACAGTCTGCTATATACAATATAAGCAACTCGACATATTAGTACTTAGGAATACACTTCACGCGCGGAGGCACCGGGGACGGGGCCCTGAAGAATCGATTAATCCATGGCATCAGGGAATCGTCCAATGGTGCTCGCGCTGACCGTTGTGGCGGGTCCGAACGGTTCGGGCGGTTGGTTGCATCGCCCGGCTTGTCCAGACTCGCAAGAATTCCTGAGTCGACGAACGGTCCGCGCTTGAGCGGAATTCGAATTCTGGCATTCCTGGTGTGCGCGCTTGCTGCCGGGTGCGGTGGCGGTGGGGGGTCAGGCGGTTCCTCGCCGGGGGGAGCGGCTTCGACACCGCCGCCTCCGTCCAACTCGCCGGACTGCATTCAGGTCGCCGGCACGGAATGCATTTCCGCCAGGGAATACGAACGGAAACGCGAACATATCGCCAAGCGCCACAGAGGCGAAACCGACTTCCAGAACCAGTGGGGAATGCGTGTGATCAACGCCGGCCAGGCCTATGCGAATCTAGAACTCATGATGGGCTCCGGAGTTGAGCCGGGCGCGGGGGCTTCCGTGGGGTTTGTCGACGCGGGCATCGATCTGGATCATCCCGTGTTCAGGACCAGCTTGACGGAGGAGCATCTCTATTCGGCGCCAGAAGAGGATGGCATCGGGCCGCCATCCCACGGCACCATGGTGCCGTGGGATGGCGGCAAATGCCGAAGGCATTGCCGACAACCCGGATATTCTGCCGGACCATCGGGATCGCGGGTTCCGCGGTGTTGCACCGGGAGCCGATCTCCGGATGTTCGCGATCGAACTCTGGTCCACCGGCGTGTCGCTCGGGCTTTACGAGCCGGTCACCCTGCAGGAACTGGGTGACTATGACGATTTCCCGGTGGACGTATTTTCGCACGTGTTGGCCCAGGACGTAGACATCGTGAATGTCAGCCTCGGTCTCGATGGGCTCATTGACGATTACACCGAAGAGGAGATTCGTGCGAACTTCGGGGATACTGTCAATGTCATGGCGCAGTCCAGCGCCACGGAGAAGAAGATTCTGGTCTGGGCGGCAGGTAACGCGCATGATCAGCCCTGCCTGCCGCTAATCAGCAATTGCCACGGATTCAGCCTCGACCCGGTGATACTTGGGCATGTCGACGCGGTTTCGGTCGAATTCCTGGGTGGCCTGCCGGCGCGGATCGAAGAACTGCGAGGGCATTCCATCGCGGTTGTATCGGTGGGCCGGGACCTCGACGGGGACGGCCGGCCGAACATCTCCTCTTTCTCGAACCGCTGCGGTATCGCGGCGGAGTGGTGCATAGCTGCGCCAGGAGAAGATGTGAGCGTGGCGCTGTACGGGCGCATAGGCGTCACTTCTGGGGCGCGGGGAATCGGTCCCCGGGACGGAACCTCCTTTGCAGCGCCAATGGTTGCCGGTGGCCTCGCCCTCATGAAGCAGTTGTTCCGCGATCAGATTCCGAACACGGACCTGGTGGAAAGGCTCCTTTACACGGCCGCCAAGGACGGTCCCTATGCCGATACTCAAGTCTACGGGCAAGGCTTGATGGATCTTGGCGCGGCGACATCCCCGGTAGGCGAGACGATGCTTGCTCCCGGCACGAGCGTAGACAACAGGGGATACAGCCTCTCCGATACCGTCATCAGGACTGGCCGTGCATTTGGCGACGGCTTCACGCATTTGTTCGCGGGCCAGCAGATTGTCACATTCGATCGATTGGGAGCTCCGTTCTGGTACGGGCTGTCCGACTTCGCCGAAGCGCGTGGCGGGCCGGCGCCTCGCGAGCGCCTGGCTCGCCTGCTGTCCGGACTGGCCAAGGGGCCGCATGGTCTGGCACGGCGAACCCCGCCGCTTTCCGGCTGGAACAGCGCCGAGGGCACGCCCAGCCGCGGTTACCGTGGTTTGCGGCTCGGCATCATGGATGTGCCCTCGGGGTCCGGCGACAGTCACTTTTCGCTGGCAGACGGCGCCGCTACCTGGACTGTTGATAGTGGCGGTGGCCTCAACGCCCGTGCACTGATGACATCCGGCGATGTCAGCCGGGGGCAGGTTTCGGGTTTCGCGATATCCTATCGGCCAACTGAAGCCCTTCCAGGCGTGCGTGCGGGCTGGCTGGCCGAGAGCGACACCCTGCTCGGAACCGAAACGGGACAGGCTGCGAAAAAGGAACGCGCACAGAAACCCAGCAAGCGTGAACCCGCGTCTTGGCCGAATTGTGGCCGTTCACGACCCATCCATGCACAACGTGGCCTGAATTCCGGCGCGGTTGGCGCCACTCGGGGATTTCGGGCGCGGCCGGCAGCCGTGTCGCAACGAGCGATTCGGGGCCGCGAGGGAGGCGATTCGACCCGATTATCTCATGGCACCCCGGGGTGCTTTTCCCTGGCCGCAGGAATGCCGGTCGGATCCGCAGCGGCACCGAGTGCTATCGTGCTTGCACGGCAGTAATTCTGGCCTCCGGGAAGCGCAGCCGGCCCCACCCCGGAAAGCGGTCGGGCAAGGAGGCAAGCGCTTCCTCCGGATGCTGCGGAAGACCCACGCACTCGCGGTGCTGCTCTTCGCAAGTGAAACGATGCTGGCCTCGGACTCGACGCGCCGAGTTCCACCGACGACGGGGATGTCAGCCTGTCGTGCTGCGTTGCCTCCCGGGGAAGTGACTGTCGAAGCCGTTCAATGCGTGCTGCCCATCACCGGGATGGGCAGCACCGAACGTGACCAGCGGTGCTGGGTTCGTGTGCCGCGGGGTGCAGCGCCCGGGGGAACATGGGCCGGCCCGGCCAGCGTACCGGACGTCGAACGCGAACCGCTGTTCCTGTGGATCGGATTCCCTGCGCGCCGGTTGGCCGCCGGGAGACCGATGGCCGAAACGTTCCTGGCGCCGAGCCTCGTGTCTTTCCTGGCGGCGTTGATCGGCCACAGGCCGTCCAATCCGCCGGTCCGGTCCGGATCAAGGCTCGCCATTGCCGACGGAAGCCTTTCCAGACGGGCGAGAGGGCTCCGGCAGAAGCGTGTGGAGTTCGGCGGTGAGGGCGCAGGCGGGGATGTCGGCGTGCCCGGCCTGACGCCGATGGATCATTCCCTGCGGCGGATGCGGAGCGGCTTCTCCTCGCCACGCAGGAGCCTGCCGATGTTGTCCTTGTGACGGATGATCACGATCAGGGACGCCACGGCCGCCGCGGGAACGAAGTCCCACTCGTTCAAGGCCGCGAGGGCGACGGGCGCGACGAGGCATCCGATCAGCGAAGCGATGGAGACGATGCGAAGCGCCGCGAAGGCGATCGCCCAGACGGCCAGCGCGATGAGGGCGGCTTCCCAGTTCCACACAAGGAGAGCGCCGAATGACGTGGCGACGCCCTTTCCGCCGCGGAACGCGAGCCAGACCGGCAGGCAATGGCCGATTGCGGCCCCTGCTCCTGCCGCGGCGGAAGCGAGCGGGCCCCACTCGGCTCCCAGCAGCGCGGCAGCCAGCCCCTTGAACAGGTCGAGCGCGAGCGTGAGCCCGGCGGCGGCCTTGTTGCCGGTGCGGAGCACGTTGGTGGCGCCGATATTGCCGGAGCCAATCTTGCGAATGTCCTCGAGGCCGAATGCGCGTGCCACCAGGATTCCGAACGGGATCGATCCCGCGAGGTATCCGCCGGCGAAGGCCGCGGCAAGCCAGGGCAGCGCCCGCTCTAGGCCCAGGATGTCGGGTAGCATCAGGCGGGGCTCCGGAATTTCCGTTCATGCACGGTTTCGCCTCCGACAACGGTGCGGAGAACCACTCCCTGCAGCGTAGCGCCATCGAAGGGGCTGTTGCGGCTTTTTGATCGCAGGGCGTACCGATCCACCAGCCAGGGCTTGTGCGGGTCGAATAGAACGAGGTCCGCGGGAAACCCGCGCGCAAGGCTGCCGGTCTCCAGGCCAAGGAGTCGGGACGGTGTCAGCGAGAGCATCTCGAAGAGGCGCGGGAGGGTCGCGCGGCCGTCGTGCCACAGGCGCAGCGCCACGGGGAGCATGGTCTCCAGTCCAATAGCGCCGGGCTCCGCGAGTTCGAAGGGGAGGCGCTTGGATTCCTCGTCCTGCGGCCTGTGCGAGGAGACGATCACGTCGATCAGCCCCTCCGCAGCGGCATGCTCGACGGCTGCGCGGTCACTCTCCTCGCGAAGCGGTGGGCGGAGCTTGAAAAAGGTCCGGTAGTCCGCGATGTCAAGCTCGTTGAAGGCCAGATGCGTCGCCGAAACGCCTGCGGTTACTTGCAGGCCGGAATCCTTCGCGCGCTGGAGCGGATCAATCGCCGCCTGGGTGGTGATCTGGTCCATGTGGTAGCGGGCGCCGGTCAGCTTGACGATGCGCAGGTCGCGCTCAAGCTGCATCGCCTCGGCGGCTGCGGGCACGCCGGAGAGGCCCATGCGCGAGGCGAACACGCCCTCCGTGGCGCAACCCCGGTTGGAGAGGGCGGTGTCCTGCGCGTGATGCGCGACGAGGGCACCGAGGGGCTCAAGATAATCAAGGCAGCGCCGGAAAACGACAGAATCCGCCACCGTGCGGTCGGCGTCGGAGAAAGCGACGGCGCCTGCGTCAAGAAGGAACCCGTATTCGGCCAATTCGCGACCCTGGAGTCCCTTCGTAAGCGCCGCCATCGGATGCACCCGCACGCGGCTCGCGGTCGCAGCCCTGCGAAGAACGAATTCGAGAATCTCGGGCGCATCAAGTGGCGGAGCCGTATCCGCCTGCGCAATGATGGTGGTAACTCCGCCGGCGGCCGCGGCTTCGCTCGCCGATCGGAAGCTCTCCTTGTGCCGCTCGCCGGGTTCTCCGAGAAAGACCCGCATATCCACGATCCCGGGTGCCAGGACATGGCCGCCGCAGTCGAATCGGGCAGCATCGCCGCCGCGCCCCGCCTGGAGCAGGCCGGGGCCGGCATCCAGAAAGCGGCCGTCTTCCACGAGGACTCCTCCGGGCGCATCCGACCCATTCACGGGGTCAATGAGCCGCGCATTGTGGTAATGCATCCGGGTCATTGCGCCGGGACCCCCGGTCTTGCGGCGGACGCGCTTGGCGCATGGATCTGCAGGACAGCCATGCGGACCGCGACGCCCATTTCGACCTGCTCCTGGATAACCGAGCGGTTGATGTCGTCGGCGAGATCCGCGTCGATTTCGATCCCCCGGTTCATGGGGCCGGGGTGCATGACGATGACACCGGGGTCCGCCGCAGCAAGCTTCCTCGCATCGAGTCCATAGCGGTGGAAGTATTCCCGCGTCGAGGGCACGAAGGCCCCCTGCATCCGTTCGCTCTGCAACCGCAGCATCATGACCACATCGGCACCTTGCAGTCCCTTCTCCATGTCGTGGAAGACCTCGGCTCCCATCCTCTCTGCGCCAGGGGGTATGAGCGTGGGCGGCGCGACAAATCGCACCCGGTTGTTCAGCCGATCAAGGAGCAGGAGATTCGAGCGCGCAACGCGGCTGTGGAGGATGTCTCCGCAAATGGCGACAGTCAGCCGGTGCAGGCGGCCCTTCCGGCGGCGGATGGTCAGGGCATCGAGGAGCGCCTGCGTCGGATGCTCATGAGATCCGTCGCCAGCATTGATCACGGCGCAGTCGACCTTTTCCGCAAGGAGCGAGACCGCGCCCGAGCAGGGGTGGCGGCATACCAGGATATCCGGATTCATGGCGTTGAGGGTGAGCGCCGTATCGATCAGGGTCTCGCCCTTCTTGATCGCGGAGGAGGACACCGGGAGGTTCAGGACATCGGCGCCAAGGCGCTTGCCCGCGAGTTCGAAGCTCGCGCGCGTGCGGGTCGAACTCTCGAAGAAAAGATTGATCTGGGTCAGACCGCGAAGCTCGGTTCCCTTTTTCTCGCGCTCCCGGTTCCGCGCGGCATAGATCTCGGCGAGATCGAGAATCTCGAGAATTTCGGCGGGGGGGAGGGTTTCGATGCCGAGGAGGTGACGATGGGCGTTCACGGTTTGCGCGGGCCTCCCATGATTGCGCTGCTGAATGGTAACGCAGCATGCTGCGCCATCCAAGGAGCGCGTATTCCAGGCAGGTGCGGGCGCTTGATCGGACTCGCTGACATCGTACGTCCGCGGCATCGGACTGGAGAAATCCCGCCGGCCCGACGCGGGTTCAGCCGAGGATCCACTGCGCAACAGGATTGGCGAATGTCTCTTCGGCTGCGTTGGCGCTCTCGGCCACTTGCAGCATGCGGTCAGGGCGGTAGCCATTTTCGCATGCAGCCATTCGTGGACTGGCTTCCCGGACCCGGCCGCTCGCGACTCCGGTCGCCAGGAGCCGGGCTCCTGCGCGAGAGTCGTGATCGACTTTGCATCTCACTTTACGCAGAAGGATCCGGAAACGGCGTCCGAATCAGTCACGAAGGCAACCCGGTGAGCCGAGCCTGCCGTCGGCAGGTGTCGCGGTTGTTGCGGTCTTGCCGTGGGGAGTGCGCCCGTCCGCCCGGAAATCGCCGCAAGGCGGGCTCTTAGTCCAAGGAATCGATCAGATAGACCCTCTCCCGAAATTCTTCGGAAATGGCATCCGCTGGTGCAAACTCAGATGTCCGGACCTCGGGAGTGAATCGAGCTCACCTATTTGAACCCGAAGGGTCCGGATCGGCCGTATTCCCGGGCAGTTCGTAGATCATCCGGAGGTTGGTGCCTGGGAAGATCGTCCGGGTCAGGTTGAGTTCCTGGAGGAGGCCTGCAGTGGCGTTGTCGCCAGCGTCGCTGGCGGTGCCGAGGATGCGAATGCGGAGGATGCCGTTGGAGGGCTCCGGGATGATGTCGGCGTCGGATTGGAAGATCGCGCGCAGGTGCCTGCGGGGTCGCTGTGTCTTGCCCTGTGCCTGTGCGACGACAGGCATCATGCGGGTTTCGGCGCGGTAGGCGATCATGCGGATGACGTCGAGGAGGAGCTTCTCGCCTTCGGGAAGCGCATCCAGGGCCTGGTGGTCGTCGAGCTCGGCGACGGTGATGTGGCGCTGCGTGTCGCTGCGCTTCTGCTTGAGCGCCTCACGCTCGGCGTCGAGAGCGTCGATCCGGGCCTGGAGACGTCGGGCGGCTTCGGCGGTCTGGTGAGACTGGGCTCCCTTGGCCAGATCGGCGATCCTGTTGCGCAGGGTGCCGAGGCGTTGCCGGAAGCGGCTGACATTTCGGTCGATTGCGCGCCAGAGCGGGTTGACGACGCGGGCTTCGGGATCCTGCGGCTCCAGGCCGCGGACCACGAGGGCGTCGAGATTGAACTCCTCGCGCATATATTTGAAGAAGTTCTCCTGCGACCAGCGGGAGAACAGGGCGCCGGCGATCTGCTCCACGGGCATGCGGGAGTGGGTGGTAATGAGCGGGACCTGGCGGCCGCTTTCCAGCAGGCGGCGGATCTGGCGGACCTCGGGCCCCTTTTTCAGTTGCACGCGCTTCTCGGCGAGGCGGACGGTGGCGCTGCGGGTCGTGCCCGGTCCATGGATCGGTACCGCGACACTGCGGAACTCCGCCTCCGGCCAGTCCTCCCCCTTGAAGCCCTTGTGCCAGGTGATCACCGCAACGCCGCGCCGGGCGAGGCGCTTGAACAGTGCCGGGCTCCAGCCTTCCCGGTCGAAGACCAGCGTCAGGGCGGGCTCGCCGGCATCCGGGGCGGTGAGATCCGGCGCCTCCGGGCCCAGCATGCCCAGCTTCTCCAGCGCAGGCAGGATGTCCGCCTCCAGCGCGTGGGTCATGGTCGGATCCAGCGCCTTGTTCAGGCACAGGAAGGGCTTGCCGCCAAGCGCGTTGATCCAATAGCTCGTGGACGCGGGCAGGCATAGTTTCTGTCGCGCCACGAAGTGCTTTGGCAATTTCCCCTTGCGACCGGAATAGATCTTCACATGCCCGTCCACGCACAGCGTGGCGCCGACCTCCGGGTCCTCCTCAAGCCATCCCGCCGCCAGGGAGGATTGCCAGTTCCGCACTTGCTGCACATCCTGCCCCAGCGCCTTGATCTTGCGCCGCAGCGTCTTCACCTCCGGGCAGCGGTCCAGGCCCAGGATCGCGCCCCATTCCCCGGGCACCTGGTGCCGGAGCGCCTCCGGATTGCGCACCCGGGCCAAGACGAGGAACGCCAGGAAGAGCAGAACGGTGGTCAACCCGTAATACCCCTTGGGCAGCGACAGGAACTCCCGCGCGTGGTTCAGAAGCCCCTCCTTCAGCAGCATCGGGAGCCCGGCCAGCACCCCCCCGCCGGCAACCGCCGACAGCGGTTCCGCAAACTGCGGCCGGATCTCGCTCAGATGCCCCGTCGCGGCCAGCATTCGTCCCGTCGTATCCCGAGCCCCACGGCCCATCGGCGCTGCCCGGTCGCGGGCGTCCCGTGCGCTTCGCTCAATCGGCGGCTCCAGCGCGTCCCGCTCCGGTGCTTCCTGCGGCGCCTCCCGCTCCGCAGGTGCTTCCGGATCCGGTTCAGCCTTCGCCGTCCCGGCCGGCATCCCACCCCCGACAACGCCTCGCCGGCGATTGTCGTTCAGCGTCCGCACCGGAATCCCCAGCCGTCGCGCAACCGCCGAGCCGCTCAGACCCGAGGTCAAAAGACGGTCCGCTTCCCGCGCCATGTCGGCATCGATTACGCTCGGACCGCGCCCGCGGCGCGGCGCAAAGAAGCTCGCCTCGCCGTCCCTCCGGAGTTGGTTCACCGCCCGCTGTACCGTCGAGCGGCTCACGCCGAGCGCCTCCACCAGGTCCGAGCGAGGGACACCGCTCTCCGCGAACTTCGCGATCCGAAGCAACTTCGCTTCGCGCTGATCGTCAGCGTGAAAATCAAACGGCTCAAGATTGGAGAAATACTCCACTCGGCCGTCCCGCCTCACGAAGGAAAAGCAGGAGTTGCCAATCTGGACCGCCTCGGCGGGTCGCATCGGAAGCGTGTTCATGAGATCCTCGGGCACCGAATAATGGGTTCATATTATTATGCCAGATACCCGCCGCTCTGTCAACCCCAAAATCCAATCATAACTCTATCAATTCAAACGATAATTCAACCCACAAGCAGCTCTCGAAAAGAGAGCGATGTCCGGACGTCTGAAACTGCGGCGCTGAGGCTCCTGCCGTCGATCTTCCCGGTCCACGCGCAACCGTAACCGTGTGTGCATCGACGGGACTGGCGGGCACGGTGGGGTTCAGGGCGTGTGTCGGCCGAGGAACCCAAGCGACCGCTAGGTGGACTGGCACCGACTAGTGCGTCAACCTCTTTGAATTGATGGATATGTGCCGTGATCTCGCAGCAGGCACTGCCGCGAAAGGCCTGCGATCCAGATCTGTAAGAGATCCCGGAATCTTCCGTCCTTCGGGGCGCAGAGGATTTCCAGGTGCGGCCCGATGCGCAGCACGCACCACGCCACGGCTTCGACCGCGCCATCACGGCGCAGTCGGCCTCCCGCGCGCCTGTCCGACCTTCAGCGGGCACATCCATTCTGGAAGACATCGTCAAGCTTCCGCGCATCAAACAGAGCATCAGCCCATGCCTCCAGATCCGGCAGCGGCGCCGACCTGACCTTCAGCTCCACGCCGTCGGGAATGGCGCCGAAGCGCTGTCGAAACAGGTGAAGCAGAAAATCCGCTCTTCCTTTGGCCTCGCCTTCGGCCAAGGCATCCAGAATCAGCGGTTGCGTGATCAGGTCCATGTCGATCTCCCTGGCTTCCAGGCCCGCACCGAGCGCCAGGTCGCGCAGCGTCTCCCTCATCATTGCGGATGTCGCCAACGCGTAGGAGAGCACGCATGCCAGCGTCACCGGGTCGATCTGGCGGCCCGCCAGGTCCGTGCTCCGGATCCGCCGCAGCTCATCCACCCGGTACGGCGTCAGGCAGGCGATGTTCATCATGCCGACCATGGTGCGGGATACAGGCTCCGGCGAGAGAGCCTCGTAGGGGATCCTCCTGGTGACCCGCGCGAAATACCCTTCGACCCAGGTGCGCCGTGGAAAGGCGCGTTTTCCTGGTGGGTGCGAATCCCACCCAGCAACTGTCCTTCCGGCTGGTAGCGGCCGGAGCGGTTCGTGGAGGTAACGACATGGACTGAAGCACTCCGGAGAGAAGGGCTGCGTTGAGCAGCTCAGCGACCATGCAGGCCGGAGCGTGAAGCGAACGCCGAGCAGGCCTCGAAACAGGCAACGCGGGGGCCGACCCTCCTTGGGTTAGGGGAAGGCCGATGGCGGTTTGGGAAGAGAAGCGACACATGCACCAGACCGCGCCCGCCGGGGTAGTGGCGCCAGCATGCATGGAAGATGGAAGACGCGGCAACACGGGAAGCCCTGTCGGTGATGTGCACGCATCAACCGGACCCCCGTGAGGGGCAGGCTGGGCCGGCAGGGTGGCGGAGGGGTCCGTACTACTGGCGACGCCGAGTAATACCGGTCGAGGAAAGGGACCCCAGGTGAGGAAGGATGTTGAAGGGCGACAGGTATCGGGAGTGGCATGGCCTATTACCCCGGAGAATG
Organism: Rhodobacterales bacterium; assembly: GCA_965222665.1. Lineage (GTDB taxonomy): Bacteria > Pseudomonadota > Alphaproteobacteria > Rhodobacterales > CAZPXZ01 > CAZPXZ01. Next base: position 741,871 of record CBDCUM010000011.1, on the reverse strand, counting down.
CCGGAGAGCCTGGACGCATCACATGCGGAAGTGAAGGGCGGGTCCCCGGCGGCGGTGGTTTCTCCGGCGTCCGAGGTCTCGGACCATCAAGGCGTCGACAGGCTTGCTGGCAGGCGAGGCCGCAGCCACAGTCAAGGCGGGAGCCGTGCAGCTCCTCGCGGCCGAACCCATGCGGCCAAGACCCTTGCTGTTGCTGGAACTCGTCGCCCGTGTGCGAAGTGCATGATCCCACTGGAGAGCCCGGTGCCGGAAATCGGCACGCCGGGTTCGGGGAGCGGGGGACTGGAAACGTAGCCAAGGGAGCCGGACTGAGGCCCGTCGCGAAAGCGCCGGAACTGCCACCGGACCCTACCGCGGGCGCGCCAGCCCCCGACTCTACCTCAACTGCTGCAGGATGTCGGCCTCGCTGCCGGTTTCATCAATGGCTCCGGGCTCGTTCCACGAGAGCCCCCTTGTGCTGAAGACGAACGGAACGGCCCAGGGCTTGACCCTCCCGGCGTATCGCCCCCGCAGCCCGCGCAGGCCGGCGACCACCTGTTCCGGCGTGCCGGGGTCCGAACTCGACTTGTGCTCGATGAGGAGGCACCGCATTCGGCTTGGCCAGGGTGCCGCCAACCAGGTACACCTTGTCCGCGCGGAGCTGCCTGAGGTTGCCGCGCACCAGCGACGGGTCGATAGGGCGCGCGGGCTCGCCGTCCAGCATCCAGCGCAGCGCCCTCGGCCAATGGGCGTGGATCAGCGCGTTGATGCGCTCGTTGTCACTGAGGATCGAACGGAAGAACGCGTCATGGCAATAGTGCGTGAAGGTGCGGACTGCGCCGGAATCGGGCTGGGGCATCGCCCATTGGCTCCTGGCTGCGATCGGGAATGCCCTGCCAGCGGCACGGCGCCCGGGCCACGTCGAGCCTTGCGGCCCGGTCCACGCGGCGCAACCCGGAGGCGGCCCTATTCCGCCGGGGCGGCCGGTGTTCGGTGAACCTTGCCGGTGCCGCCTCTGGTCGCATGCCGAACAAACGGGGAATACGCGGAAATGCCGGTCTGGGAAGAAATCTCCGGAATTCGGTTCCAGAAATGACGCGCAAGAGGACGCAGAGGCGCCGCCCCACCCGATTCCCGCGAAGCCCCGGAACCGAATCGCGGCGTTGCGACGCGAATCGGAACATGGCGGAGACGCAGCGGAGCCGATCCCCAACCATCAATACAACGCAGTCAGACCACTAGCCGGTTTGCGCAGGCCAGATTCCGCACACCGGACCACGCGGGTTCGTCCCCAACCGGTTGCGCAGCAGGCGAGTGCTGGGCTGGGCCGAGGCGCGGGTTGAAGTGGTGATGGTGAGCGAGGAGCGCATGGACCCGGGACATCGAGGGCGCCCCGGTTCACGGATGTGGCCGTCAGGCAGGCTGAAACTCCGCGACATCCGCTCGCTCTACATCGCCCGAGCCCGGGACGCGGGCAGCAATGCCCCATGACCTGGCGATTCGATCTCGCAGCTTCACGCGTGGCTTGTCAGCGCGTGGCCAGGCGCACCGGGAAGAATTGCGGAGGGCGCTCCAGATCCTGCCGTGGTGTCTCCTTGGAGCGGACATTTCGTGATTGTTCGGATGCCCGGAACCGCCGCAACGGCTTCGGCCACCGAAGCCTTGTTGGCGGACCGGAGCCGGATTCGCGGTGCAGCGTGGCCAGCATCTTGAGCTTCGCGCACGGCAGGACGATGACGGGATCATGCCGCATCCGGAAGATGCAGTCCGGCAACTCGCGTGTTCCACCGCTTGGGCCGTGGGCAAGGGTGCTTCCGGTTGTGGATCCGCGGCCGGACAACATGATCGTTCCGAAGAGTTCCGCCTGCGGGGCACCAGACGGCTCCGCTCTTGTTCTTCTTGGGGATTATATACAATAGTGCCGAGGCCCCATCGTATCCATTTCACGGGTCATAGAGGTTGGCATCCCAAACGCCTCTCGCCGTGCAGTCGCGCCAGTCCCCGACGCCCGGATGTTGCGGGCCGCATTCAGGTCCGCGTTCTGCGCGTGGCCGCAGGCCACGCACTTGAATTCGCGCTGTGAGCGGCGCGAATCGGCGTCGACTACGCCGCACGCGCTGCAAGTCTGTGATGTATATGCGGCGGGCACCTCGATCACTTCCGCCGCCTTGTTGTTGAGCATCTGCGCGAGCGCAGCCCAGCCCGTGTGCAGAATGACGCGGTTCAGGCCGGCCTTCTGGCGCACATTCGTGCCGGGCTTGTCGGTCGTTCCCTTGGCACTCTTCGTCATGCCCCCGGTGTTCAGTTTCTCGATGACGACGGTCTGGGCCTTTGCGGCGATGCGCCCGGATACGTGGTGCTGCCAGTTCTTGCGCGCGTTGGCGAGTCGCCTCTGTGCGCGTTGTACCCGCATCCGCTGCCGCGCGCGCCGCCGCGACCCCTTGCGCTTCTTCGCCAGGCCGCGTTGATGTCGCTTGCGTTTGGTTTCCAGCAGTGCCAGGTCTGGCATGCGGTGTATCTCGCCGTCGCTGTCGGCAACCTCGCCTGCGTTGCGGTCAACACCGATGAACCGGCCGTTGTCATTCTGTTGCGGTGCCGGGACTTCGTAGCACACGACCGCCTCCCACCGGTGTCCGATGCGGCGGATTCCCGCCTTGACCAGCCGGCCGGATACGGATTGCCGCCGCGGCGGCGGATTGACAGCCAGCCGACCTTCGGGACCGCAAGCTTGCCGTCGCGGATGCGGATGTTTTTCGGGACGGTGAACGACGGATCGCTGTATCGGTGTTTCCACTTCGGGTCCCCGGCACGGCCCTCGAAGAACGCCGTCCACGCGTCCGCCTGGTAGCGCAGCGTGTAGCGCACGATGGTGTAGGAATGCTTCCGAAGCCACTCGGTCTGGTCCCACAACGTCTTGAACGCTGTTCCCGGCGAGAAGAACGTCGGCGATTCGATCGTGCGTCCGCAGGCGTGCTCGTATCGGATTTCACGGGCTTCTTTGATCTCGTTCCACGTGAACCGTCACGCGTCCCAAATGCCAAGAAGCTGGTTGGCGGTCGCCGCATCACCCGGCAAGAGCCGGTAGATGACATTTCGATAGGTGGCAGAATCGCTCATGGCAGTCGGTCTTGCGCATAAGCGCCGTTTGGCTGCGGTCGGCGGCAACCGGCGACAGTACGCATGGTAGTTTTCGAAACGGCCAATATAAATAGATGGAAACATCTTCGGCACTATTGCATGTAATCCCCTTCTTTTTGCCCGTCGCCATGGGGTCCGGATTTGCAGGCACTTCCGAACTGGCAGCCGCCGGTTCCCGGCAGGTGCAGGGCTTCCGAAAACCGCTACCCTGACCGGCGGTGAATTCTCAGGAGGCGCCCGTGATGCTCCCTCGACCCATACGGCTTGTAGAGACGCCGCCCGCGCCGAATCCCAGGCGATTGAGAATCTTCCTCGCCGAGAAGGACTTCACGATCCCGTCCGAGACAATCAATATCATGGAGGGGGAGCACCGGAAGCCGGATTACCTCGCCTGGGCAGGCGCACCCACGGTTCCCGCTGTCGAACTCGAGGACGGAACGGTCCTGACCGAGACCTTCGCGATCTTTCGCGATGTAGAAGCCCTGCAGCCGGAGCCGAATCTTTTCGGCCAGGACCCGCTTGAGGCCGCCATAATCGAGATGTGGCATCGCCGCATCGAGTTCGGCCTGCTCCAGCATGTGGCGGCAGTGGTTCGCCATCTGAATGCCCGAATGGGCGTGCTGGAGCTCGAGCAGGTGCCGGAATGGGGTGAAGCGAATCGGCCGCACGTCGACGATGCGCTGCAATATCTGGACAAGCGCCTCGTGGAGAGTCCGTATATCGCCGGTGAGCGCTACACCGCCGCCGACATCACGCCGCATGTGGTGATTGATTTGGGACTTATATACATAACTTGACATGAGCCAGTTCTGCATCCATTTCACGGGTCGTAGAGGTTGGCAGTCCAAACGCCTCTCGCCGTGCAGTAGCGCCAGTCGCCGACGCCAGTATGTTGCGGGCCGCATTCAGGTCCGCGTTCTGTGTGTGGTTGCATGCCACGCACACGAAGCTCGCTTGTGAGCGGCGCGAGTCTGCGTCGATCACGCCGCATGCACTGCAAGTCTGCGAAGTATAGGCGGGGTTGACTTCGATGATCTGGCCAGCCTTGTAGGCGAGCATCTGGCGCAGCCCACCCCAGCCTGTGTTGCGAATTTCGCGGTTCAAGCCACGCTTGCCGCCTTTGCCCTTGAGCGTCATGGCCTCGGGATGGAGTGCTTCGACGACCACCGTATGCGCCTTGTCTGCCAGCGTACGGCTGGTGCGGTGCTGCCATGCCTTGCGCGCCTGGGCCAGCCTGCGTGCCGCACGTTGCAGCCTGCGCCTGGCGCGCTCCCGTCTCCGACTCCCCTTCCGCTTGCGAGACAACGCACGCTGGTGCCGCTTGTGCTTCGTCTCGAGCAAGCGCAGGTTCGGCATGCGATGCAGGGTGCCATCGCTGTCCGCCACCTGCCGTACGTTCATATCAACGCCAATGGCGCTGCCATCATCCTGCGATGTCGCGACGGCGACCTTGTAGCAAACGGTTGCATACCAGCGACCCGCTGTGCGCTTGACGACGGCCTTGACTGGTTCGCAATCCTCGTACGGGTTCCCACCCCGCCGCCGAATGCGCAACCAACCCACCTTGGGGACCGCCAACCGACCATCCGCGATGCGCACCTTGTCCGGGATCGTAAACGATGGCGTGCCATGGCGTGACTTCCACTTCGGATATTCGGCGTGCCCCGCGAAGAACGCCTGCCAAGCGTCCGCCTGATATTTCAGCGCGTACCGAACAATGGAATAGGAATGTTCCCGCAACCAGTCGTTGCTGTCCCACAGGATCTTGAAGGCTCTCCCAAACGTGAAGAACGTAGGCGATTCGATCTCACGCCCGCAGGCATGTGCGTACTGAATCTCGCGGGCTTCCTTGACTTCGTTCCATGCAAACCGGCAGGCGTCCCAAATGCCCAGCAACCGTTCCGCCGTACCGATGTCGCCCGGATACAGCCGAACCGTAATGTTCCGATAGGTCGTATATTCTTCCATCGCGCTCGGTCCTGTAGCGTATGGGCCGTGTGGCTGTGGCCGCATCTCGACGACCACCAAACACATAATAACACGGTGATGTTGATTCGATAAGTTCCGTGTCAAGTTAAGTATATAATCCCCATTGATTTCATGCAGGTGGCCCGAATCTCGGTGCCGGACGAGCTTGGCCATCTTCGACGCTGGCTTGAGGAGATGCGCGTGCGTCCGTCTGCTTCTGCGTGAACACCGTGTCGCGCCTTCTGCTGCGGATCAGCGGGGCTCCTTCGAAATCAGCGTGCCGGCGCCACGATCGGTGAAGAGTTCCAGCAGCGTTGCGTGGGGCGCTCTCCCATCCAGGATCACCGCGGCGCGCACGCCGTTCTCTACGGCGTCGCAGGCGGTGCGAACCTTCGGGATCATTCCGCGTCCGATGGTGCCGTCTTCGATCAGGCGGCCCGCCTCGTCGGCCGTGATGGATCGCAGGAGATTTCCCTTTGAATCCAGAACGCCGTCGACATCCGTGAGCAGAATCAGGCGGGCGGCATGCGTGGCCGAGGCGATGGCGCCAGCCGCCGTGTCGGCGTTGACGTTGTAGGTTTTGCCATCCGCTCCGAAAGCGACAGGGGCAATCACGGGTATCGTTTCGGACGCGATGAGATCATCAAGGATGCGGGTGTCAATCTCCGCCGGCGTGCCGACGAAGCCGAGATCGGAGCCGTCTGCGGCGGTCCTCCGGTCTACGCGGAGGAGATTGCCGTCCTTGCCGGAGAGTCCGACGGCGCGGCCGTTCTGTTTACGGATCTCGGAGACAATTCGCTTGTTGACGGAGCCCGCAAGGACCATTTCCACGACGTCCATTGCCGCCCGGTCCGTTACACGATGTCCGGCAACGAAGCGCGCTGCAATTCCGAGCCGGTCAAGCATGTCGTTGATCTGCGGGCCGCCGCCATGCACGACAACGGCCTGGACGCCGCACTGCCGAAGCAGGGTTACGTCGAGCGCGAACTGCCGGAGGGCTTCGTCGTTCGCCAGGGCCGTTCCACCGAGCTTTATCAGGACGATCCGGCCGCTATGGCGCCGGATATGGGTCAGCGCCTCGGCGAGCGTGGCGGCCGTGCGCCCCCAGTCCCTTTCCGGCGTCTTGTCTGAAAATGTCTTGGGCATTCGTGTCGTCTCGCAAAGGGAAGAAATGGATCGGCCGGTGGCGGGCTCGAGCCGGTTTACCCGGCGCGTTGCCGCCAATGGTTGGCTGCGGCGATTCTATCGCGCCGGGCGAGGGGTTGCAGCAGTTGGTTTAATTGAGTATTGTGGAGGTATGCAAGGTACTGAGAAGCGCATGAAGCTGTCGGTGTGGGCGCGGGCTCATGGTCTGACATCGCGGTCTGCACGGCAGATGATGTCGTTCGGGAGTTTGCCGGCGGAACTCGATCCTGTAAAAATCGGACGGCACTGGTTTGTTCGGCAGCCGGAAGGGGATCGTTTGCGAACGGTTCTGTACGCACGCGTATCATCGGCTGACCAGCGCGCGGACCTGGATCGGCAGAAGCTTCGTCTTCTGGAATATGCCCAGCATCATCGTATCCAGGTGGACGAAGTGATCGTTGAGGTAGGTTCCGGGCTCGATGGATCTCGGCGCGAGTTGCTTGGCGTGTTGTCGAAGCCGGGGCTTGGCATTGTTCTCGTGGAGCATCGCGATCGGCTTGCACGATTTGGCTTCGAGCTGGTGGACGCCCTGCTCCGGGCGCGGGGCGGCGGCGTTCTGGTTGTGGAGGACCGGGAGGTCGATGACGATCTGTTCCGGGACATGACGGAGGTGCTTACGAGCCTTTGTGCGCGGCAGTATGGTCGGCGTTCGGCGCGGCGTCGGGCCGAGCGGGCGGTGGCGGCGATGAGGCAGTGATTTCGACGTCGGTATGCGTGGTGCGGCCGCCGAAGGCGGACCTTGATCGTGTGGCCGGAGGCGTTGGCAATCTGTCGCCGGCGACGCGGAAGGTTTTCTCCCGGGTTGTTCAGCGTGGCGGGGATGCTGCGCAGACGAAGCGCGAGGTTTGTGCGGAGGAGGGGCTTCTGGTGTGTCACTCCTCCGCTTGCCGGGCGGACGCGATTGCGGCTGCGCGGGGTTGGCGGGAGCGGTTGCATGAGGAGCGGGCGCGTCTGCGTGAGCGGCTTGGTGCGTGCACTGCTCTGGGTCTGGATTCTCGGGTGTACCGGCCCGCGGCCGGCTCCGCGCGAAAGCTGGGCAAATCGCCGCGATCGCTGCTCTCGCAGACTCCTTGACGGAGAATTGTATTGCATTGCCACCGAACCGCGAACCGGGCGAAGCATGGGCGGCTGGCCGGAGTGGAAGTCCGGATCTGCAGCGCCACAATGTTTTCCTGGACCGCATCGGGCGATGCCAAGGAAGACGAAAATGCCGAGATCGATAGACTTCCTCGAGACGTTCTCGCTACCGGGTGACGGAACAACTCGTAACAATGGAGAGTCGGCAGGATTGCTGGACACGGAGCACACGGCAATCGAGCCGGTTTGCCCGAATCGATCGTTCTGGATGATCGGGACGGGACGGGGTTTTCCGGCATCGTCGCCGCCCGACGCGACCCACAGGTCGCCACGCTTCACCCGCCGTCCACCTCGCTGATGGAGTCGATTGAGGCTTGATCGATCTCGGCATGGCGACTGCTGGCCATCGTTAGCGACTGCCTGCGAGCAGCCTCCGCAAAGCCCGGTTCACCGCGGTATCCGGCACCCGGAATTGTTTGGGCCTGGGCCCTCGCTTGCGCGGTCGGGCGCGATAGCGGCGAACCCCGTCGCGTGCCCCTGTCGAGCGCTTGAGAGTACGGGACATGAAACGTCCCCGGTCGCTGCATGCAACGTGGGACCCTCCCGGTCGTCCCGCAACGTCGCGCGATACTCCTGCAGGGCCATCCGCATCTGGAGATGCGACATCCGTGACGATGTGGAGTCTGGCCTTGTCCAGGTTGTGCAACCGGGCGGTTCCGTACTTGGCACGGCGGCCTCAAATGCGCCCATCACGGCCGAGACCGAAGCACGGTCATGCAGCTGCGAAGCGCAACCGGCGGAGGCAATCCAGCGTTCAGGGATGGCTCGGCCGTCATGTATCTGGTTGCAGGGCCGTTTTCCCATGCGTGGTCCCGCGGCGCTGAGCCACCGGCATGCTCCTCCGGGGTATCTTGATGGCCCTTGTCGGCGACCTCGCTGGTCGCGCGGCTTCAAACTCCTGCACCATGTCCGGGAAATCGGCCAGGGTTAGGCTTCCGTTGCTGCCCCGGGTGTGGTCGGAGCGCCGCCCGGGCGCATTTCTGCTTGTCGTGTGAGCCTGCGGTTCCCTCGCTTCCCAAACGGAACCGGCCTCCTGCAACGCGCGAGCCGGGGAAGCGGTTCCGTTGGCTGCGGCGGGAATTCGATCCGCTCGGCAACTGCAGGAATCGTCCGTCCGCGCATGCTACCGCCCTGGTTCGACCCGGGCACATGCAGGCGGGCACCTTGCCGATGGGAGCGGTTGGTCCGGTCGCGCCGGACCGATTCGGAGGCGCTATGCCGCAGTTCCGGAAGAGGCGTCCGCGACGCCGCGGACTGGACTCCTCCTGTCGGTGCGCATTTCGCCAGAGTGTACTCCTTGGGGGAGACTTGCCGCTCGCAAGCGGACGCGGCGCCTATGTCTTCGAAGTGCCTTCGCTCGGCGCAAGGTGCGACAGCCCGGCTGCATCGGCAATGTCGGCTCGCAATTCCTCCAGCCCTGAGCGCTTGGCGGCGGAAGTCCGGACCGGCCTCGGATAGGCAGCGGGATGGGTCCCAAGCGCTTCAGCGAATGCCGTGTCGGAAGCGCCCTTCTGGGAGGGGCGGATCTTGTCCATCTTGGTGGCAATCGCGCGGTGGCTGATGCCCGCCTGGTCGAGGAGCGACATGAACACATGGTCCGCCGGACCGACGCCGCGGCGCGCATCAATCAGGACATAGGCGCGGAGAAGGCTCCTTCGGACCCGGAGATATTCCTCGACCAGTTGTCCCCAGGCGTGCGCGTCGCGGTTCGATGTGCGGGCGTATCCGTAGCCGGGAAGATCTACCAGCCAGAGAACGCCTCCGAGATCGAAGAAATTCAATTCGCGCGTCCGACCCGGGCTCGATGATGTCCGGGCAAGGGCGCGGCGGCCGACTAGGGCGTTGAGCAGGCTCGACTTGCCGGAGTTGGACCGGCCGCCGAAGCACACTTCCGGTCGGCCGTCATCCGGCAGGGCGCCAGGGTCCGTGGCTCCGAGGGCGAACGCGCAGGGCATTCGGAACAGCCGTTCGGCGGGCGTGACCAGGTCGGGGTCGGCCTCCCGGCTCACGTGCCCTTGGACCCGCGGCCGCGGGTCCCGCGCTTCAATTTGGAGGATATGTTGCCCAGCAGGTCCACCTCCGTTCCCTGCGCCCGCATGATCGTGTATTGCTGCGAGAATGTGAGGATGTTGTTGGCAGTCCAGTAGATGACCAGCCCTGCGGGAAACCGCCCGAGCATGAAGGTGAAGACAATGGGCATCCAGGCGAAGATCTTCTGCTGGATCGGATCCGCGGGTGCCGGATTGAGCTTCATCTGGAGCCACATTGTGATGCCCATCATGAGGGGCCAGAAGCCGATCCCGAGGATCTCCGGAGGGGTAAAGGGGATCAGCCCGAAGAGATTGAAGATTGACGTGGGATCGGGCGCCGTGAGGTCCCGGATCCACCCGACGAAGGGCGCATGGCGCATTTCGATCGCGACGAGCAGGACCTTGTAGAGCGAGAAGAAGATCGGAATTTGCAGCACGATCGGCAAGCAGCCGGCTGCGGGGTTGACCTTCTCCTTCTTGTAGAGCGCCATCATCTCGCGCTGCAGGGCGGTGCGATCGTCCCCGACCCGCTCCTTAAGCTTTTCCATCTCCGGCTGCAGCATCTTCATGCGCGCCATGGCGGAGTAGGATTTGTACGCAAGCGGGAACAGCACCGCCTTGACGAGCACCGTCAGGAGGATGATCGAGACGCCCATGTTGCCGATGTATCCCTGGATCCAGATCAGGATCTGGAAGAAGGGCTTGGTGAGGAAGAAGAACCAGCCCCAGTCCACGGCATCCTCGAAGCGATCGATTCCGAGTGCATCCTGATACGCCCGGATGGTCGCGACCTCCTTCGCGCCCGCGAATAGATACGTCCGCGCCGATGCGTTGCTTCCGGGCGCGACCTGGAAGGTCGGGAGGCGCATGTCTGTCTGATAGATGGGGCCGGCGTTCGACTGGCCCGACTTGAACACGGCGCGGAACGGCTGGTTCGCGGCGGGCACGAGGGCCGTCATCCAGTAATTGTCCGTGAATCCGATCCAGCCATTGTTTGCGACCTCGTGGGTCTCCGCCGGGCCTCCTTCGGTGCTTGCCACGGAGAAATCCAGGAGGTCGTCGTAATCGTGCTCCTTGAGACGGCCGTCGAACATGCCGATCGGCCCCTCGTGGAGAATGAAGAAGCCGAGGGTGTCCGGCGTTCCGTGCCGCGCGACGATGCCATAGGGGGAGACCGCAACCGTTTCATGGCCGTCGTTGATCACGATCTGCGTAACCGTGAAGAGAAAGTTCTCGTCGACCTGGAGGTGGCGCTCGAAGCGGAGGCCGGTTCCGTTCTCCCAGCCGAGAAGGATGGGCTGGCCGGGACGGAGTACGCTGCCCTCCAGCACGCTCCATTCCGTTGTCGGGTCGGGAGTGGCCGGCCCGCCGCGTGCGGCTGTCCAGCCATAGACCGCGTAGTAGCCGTCCGGTTCCGATGCGGGTGCGAGAAGATGTACCGGTGGCGCGGTTTCCTCCACTTCCTCACGGTAGCCCGTAAGCGAGAGATCGTCGAACCGTCCGCCGCGGAGCGACACCGAACCGAACACGCCGGGGGCTTCGATGGCCACACGCTGCGTCTGGCGGGTTTCCTGAGCCTCCGCAAGGCTGGTGCCGGGCGCCGTTGCCTCGATGGGGGTTGCTAGGCCGTCCGGCGGTGCTCCCGCCTGTTCGACCTGGGTGGTGGAGGGCGGCGGAGCCGGGGGCTGAAGGAAATACGTCCAGACCAGCACCACCGCAAAGCTGAGCCCCGCCGCGAGAAGCAGATTCCGGGTCTGTTCGTCGTTCATCAACGCGCTGCCCTCGGTGCCGGAGGGGGTGGGTCATACCCCTCGCCGCCGCCAAGCACTCGTATGGGATGGCAGCGGCAGATCCGCCGGATGGTGAGAACGCTGCCGCGCAGGGCTCCGTGAGTGCGGAGCACGAGGAGCGCGTATTCCGAGCAGGTGGGCTGATACCGGCATGACGGTGGCAGCAGGGCCGAAATGAACAGCCGGTAGAAACGTACCGGAGCCATCAGCAGGCGAACCGCCAGCGAGGAAGGACCGATGGCGCTCATGCGGTTGCCGCCCTTTTTCGGCGCCGCTTGCCCGAATGGAGTTCCTGCACGGCATCGGCGAGGTTTCGGAGAAGAAGCGCAAACGGCAGAATCGCCGTCGCGCCGGGACGGGCGATCAGGACGTAGTCCCAGCCTGCCCGGCCCCAGCGGGGGAGAGCCATGGCCGCGGCAGCCCGGAGGCGGCGTTTGGCGCGATTGCGGACGACGGCACCGCCCACCTTTCGGGAGGCCGTGAATCCGACGCGGATCGGCGCGTCCGGATCCGATTCCCGCTGGCGGGCCTGTACGAGCACGGACGGTCGTACTGCGCGCCGGCCGCGGCTCGCTGCGAGAAAATCCTGACGATGCTTCATGGGAATCATCCGAAGCCGGGCCTGCTCGGATCCCGGTGCTTTGGCGGCCAGCGCCTCCGCCCCGGCCCGCCGCGACTCCGCGCTCAGGCCGAGAGCCGCTTGCGGCCCTTCGCGCGTCGACGGTTGATGATGTGGCGGCCGCTCTTGGTGGCCATGCGGGCGCGGAACCCGTGGCGGCGCTTCCGCACCAGGCGGCTCGGCTGGAATGTGCGCTTCACGGCATGCACCTCAAGTCTGCGGTTCAGGATAAGGAATCTGGGCGCGCAATGTCGCGCAGCCGGGGCGTACATACGTCGAATTCGGGGTCATTGTCAACGTCCATGAAAATTCAGGGATGGCCATCCCGCCTGGTCCCACACGGGAAGGCCGGAAGAATCTGCCTGTCTTGGGCATCGACGGGGCGGACCGGGGTCCGCGGGAGGGGCCGGGCAATTGCGTGGTGGATGGGGCGGACATGCCGCTGGATTGCGCCTGGGAGCATCTTCAACTGCCGAAGGCACTGCCTGTGCGCCCGGCGCCGAAACCCGGTGAGCCGAGGCAAGGGGCTCCCGCAGTCCCGGGATCGCCCGAGGGAGCGGGCCATGGCCTCCGGTCGGGCCCGAAGGCACGGCAGGCACGCCGGTCAGCCAAATCCCGGACGGCGGCGGCTCGTTTCCGGGAACCGCCGCGGCGTGCCTGTATTCCGATCGCGGAAGAGCGGACAATGGCGTTGCCGGCACGGGGCGCCCCCGAGCTTCCGGATGCGATTTCTGCTCGGGGGCCCGTAGCGGTCTCGCTATCGTGATTCAGCAGAGGCGGTGCGGGGGATCCGGGCTCCGGCGAGGTCATCGTTGAGAGCGGCGGAGAGGCGGGTGCGTTCCAGGGGGCCGGTCGATACCGCTTGTTCGGGATCGCTCCCAAGGTGCGACGTTCGCCTGCGTCACGGGGGATGACGCATCCACCGGCGGGCGATGGGCTGGCAAAGTGCTGCGCCAAGCGCCAATATGATCGCGAAGAGCCTGGATGCTCCGGCTCAGCGACACCGTCCCGGATGGGCGGCCGCAGGCACGAGGAGGACGCCATGTCAGATCATCCTGATCCAGAGGGGGGAGGAGGTCGGTTCTCGGCCGCAAAGGCTGCCTTGCTCCTGGTCGTTGTAGCGGGGGGCGTTGCAGGCTTCTACTTTTTCGGTGACTACCTTAGTTTTGAAGCGTTCCGCGAGAATCGCGACGCACTGGTCGCATGGCGCGATAGCAACCTTCTTGTCGCCATCCTGGTGTACGGCGCGGCCTATGTACTCGCGGTCGCATTCTCCGTCCCTGGGGCTGTCTGGCTTACGATCGCAGGCGGATTTCTTTTCGGCCTCTATGTCGGCGCGGCCACCACGGTGGTCAGCGCCACCATCGGCGCAACGCTGATATTCCTTGCGGCGAAGACGACGCTCCGGGAGACATTGGTTCGGAATGCCGGCGCATGGCTTCGCCGCGCCGAGGAGGAGTTCCAGGAGAACGAAGTCTCTTTCATGCTGCTGATGCGGCTGGTCCCGGCGATTCCGTTCTTCGCCGTCAACATCGCAGCTGCGCTGCTGGGTGTACGGTGGACGACCTACGTCTGGACCACGCTCCTCGGGATCATTCCGGGAAGCACCGTCTATACCTGGGTCGGCGCGGGCATTGACGATGTGATTGCGCGCGGGGAGACCCCCAATCTCGGACTGATCTTCGAGTGGACGATTCTCGGGCCGATCCTGGGATTGTGCGCGCTCGCAGTGCTGCCCATCCTGATTCGCAAGCTTCGCGCGCGTTCCTGAACGGGAGGAAACAGCAATGTCTGAGACACTTCGCCCGGATCTCTGCGTAATCGGCGGAGGCTCCGGCGGGCTTTCGGTCGCTTCCGGGGCCGTGCAGATGGGCGCCTCTGTGGTGCTCGTGGAGCGCGCCAAGATGGGCGGCGACTGCCTCAACTACGGCTGCGTGCCATCGAAGGCGCTGCTCGCCGCCGCGAAGCATGCCCAAGCCCACCGTACTGGCGCTCCGTTCGGAGTGGCTTCGCACGAGCCGGAAGTGGACTGGCGGAGGGTCAGGGACCATGTCCGCGGCGTGATCGCCGCCATCGCTCCGCATGATTCCGTGGAGCGGTTCGAGGGGCTCGGGGTGCGCGTCCTGGAGGCGGAAGCGGGCTTTGCCTCGCCCGAGGAGGTCGTTGCGGGCGGCACCCGGATCCGCGCGCGGCGGTTCATTCTGGCGACGGGTTCCTCTCCCTCTGCGCCGCCGATCCCCGGGCTCGATTCCGTCCCCTATCTGACCAACGAGACCGTATTCGACAATGATGTCCGCCCGGACCGGATGATCGTCATCGGGGCCGGCCCGATCGGTATGGAAATGGCCCAGGCGCACCGCCGCCTCGGCGCCGATGTCGTGGTGCTCGAGGCGTTTCGGGCGCTTGGCCGTGATGATCCGGAACTGGCCACGGTGCTCTTGAATCGCCTGCGCGCAGAGGGGATCGACATCCGGGAGGAAGTCAAGATCACCCGGATCGAGCGCGAGGTAGGCCCCTTCCAAGTCTCATTCGAGGGAGGGGATCGGCTCGACGGCTCGCATCTGCTCATTGCCGCCGGACGAAGGCCCAATCTCGACGGGCTGAATCTTGAGGCCGGAAATGTGAAATCCAACCGGGCGGGCGTCGAAGTCGACGCAACCCTGAGAAGCGTGTCGAACCGCAGGGTGTACGCGATCGGGGACGTTGCCGGCGGGTTCCAGTTCACCCATGTGGCCGGCTACCACGCCGGAATCGTGATCCGCAATACGCTCTTCAGAATGCGCGCGAAGGCCCGCACCGACCATATCCCGTGGGTCACGTACACCGATCCGGAGATGGCCCAGGCAGGGCTGACCGAGGCGCAGGCGCGGGAGCGCTGGGGGGATCGTTGCACGGTTCTTCGCTGGCCCTATCTCGAAAATGATCGTGCGCAGGCCGAGCGGGCGACGGATGGTCTCGCCAAGGCGATGCTGGATCCCTCGGGGCGGGTCGCCGGCGCGTCGATTGTGGGAAGCCACGCTGGCGAGCTCATCCAGATCTGGGCCCTGGCCATCTCCTCCCGGCTCAAAATCGGTGCACTGGCCGGGTTCGTCTCGCCGTATCCGACGTTTGGGGAGATCAACAAGCGCCTGGCGGGCAGCTACTACACGCCGAGGATCTTCAGCGACCGCATGCGCCGGATTGTCCGCCTCCTCGCCAGGCTGGGCTGAGTGGATGGGGTTCGCCCCGGGGCAGCGCAACCTCCTGACGGACGTCGCCGGTATCCGCGTCGGCCATGCGGATTCCGGGCGGGTCCGGAGCGGCACCACGGTGGTCGTCGCTGAGCGTGGTGCCGTTGCCGGCTGTGACGTGCGCGGTGGAGCGCCGGGAACGCGGGAGACGGATTGCCTCCGTCCGGGCAATCTCGTCGGAAGGCTCCATGCGGTTGTTCTTTCCGGAGGGTCGGTCTTCGGGCTCGGTGCGGCCGATTCTGTCGCGGCGCGCCTGTCCGCTGCGGGCACCGGACTCCGGCTCGACCGCGGGACGCCGGCGATTCCGATTGTCGCCTCGGCGGTGATCTATGACCTTGCCAATGGGGGCGAGAAGGACTGGGGGATCGCGCCTCCCTATGCGGACTTCGGCGCTGCCGCGCTGGAATCGGCCTCGGAGGCGTTCGACCTCGGGGCAGTCGGGGCCGGGCGCGGGGCGACGGCCGGAAACTGCCCGGGCGGTATCGGGTCGGCATCTCTGGTGCTTGATGACGTGACCGTGGCCGCGCTCATGGTGGCCAATCCCGTGGGCTCGCCCTTCATGGGAGATGGACGGACCTTCTGGGCGTGGCCGCTGGAAACCGGTGGAGAGTTCGGAGGCCGCCGGCCGGATGCAGGGGCCCTGGAGCCAGCCGTGGACCCGATGCCACCGGAGACCAAGCTGAGCGGCCGGAGCGCGCCCGTGCTCAACACGGTGATCGGAGTCGTGGCAACGGATGCGGAACTCTCCTGTGCCGAGTGCCAACGGCTTGCGCGTGCCGCGCAGGATGGTATCGCGCGCTCGGTCAGGCCTTCCCACACGCTGATGGACGGCGACACGATCTTTGTTCTTTCCACCCGCCGGAAGAAGCTGGAAGCGCCGCGGGAGAGGCGGTTGGCGTCGCTGGGATCCGCAGCGGCGGATTGCGTTGCCCGCGCGGTGTCGCGCGGCGTGTTCGAGGCGGAAACCGCCCGTTCGCGGGGCCGGGAGCGGACAATCAGGGAAGGGCTCGGGACGTGAGGATTGCCGGAATCCCGGGCGTTTCAGGCTCGCCGTCGCGATGTTGGAGGGTGGCATTGAGTGGGGACGCGGCCACGTCGTCACGGTCGCGTCGACACCGATTGTCGCCGTCGAAACCGAGCCGGGATCACCGGCTGCGGCGAATCCTGCGCGATCTACGGAATCCAGCTGGGGGCCTTTCCTGAGGGAGTTCCTGTCGCGCCGGCGCGTCTCGCACCTGTCCTCATCGGGGAGGATCCTCGCCAGCTGCATCGGATCGAACGGGTAATCGACGGTGTGCTGATTGGCCAAGGGACGGATCTACACTGGGGTGCGCCAGGCTAACTCTGGCGTGGACAGCCGGTGAGAGTCCGGCGGAAAGGAAGGTGTAACGAGCCACTTTCGCCGCGAGCCGTGCGTCGGTTCCCGCGAGGGGATGGGCGAAGCGTCGGTAGCGGTGCGCGTGGGCAGGGCTAATGAGCGACGAAATAGATGACTTTCGGAGTGCCGAGACTGTCCCCGTGGTCGAAGGCAACACTAAGCCGTCCGTATTCGTGAGGGCGGTCAGGCTCCGCGGCGTCCAAGAACCCATGCACGCGCGTACGTCCACCCAGGGGACCTGGGAAGCCTCCAACATACCCAGGACGCAGAGCCCGGGTCGCGAGGGGAAGAACGAATGTTCGTAGCCCGCGATGTACGTATTGGAGGACTCAGACTCGGTCATAGTACCGTTGAAGCGGGCGAACAAAGAGGTGTAGCAACGTGCGCCGTGGAAAGGCGCTTTCTTCTGGCGGGTGCGAACCCCGCGCAACAGCTGTCGACATGCCGACAACCGGATTATGCCGCGTTTGCAGCCCAAGGCTTTGAATGCCCCGGCTTTTTTGCTGGCATTATCGGCATAATCACAGTGATCTCAGGAAGCCCAACAGGGTGTCGTCCGGCTTGAACCTTCCCGGTTTGACCCCGATGGGGCGGGTTTGCTCCATGGCCTTTTCCTTGATGCGGAGATCTGCGTGCAGGTAGATCTGCGTCGTCTCCACGGATTCATGGCCGAGCCAAAGCGCGATCACCGTGCAACCGATCCCCTGATGCAGCAGAGCCATGGCGGCGCCGTGGCGTAGGCTGTGTGGGGTGACCCTCTTCTCTCTGAGTGTGGGACAGATTTTGGACGCGGTACGGCAATGTTTGGCGACGATACGCTCGACGGCGTCGCGACTGAGTGGACCGCCGCGGTTGCTGGGGAACAGCGGAGCGTTCTCCACATTGCTCTGTTCATTGATCCAGGTCTCGAGGACCTTCACCGTATCGCTTCGCAGAGGTGTCGCGCGGTCCTTGCGCCCCTTGCCATGGCAACGCACATGGGCACCGCGTCCGCGTTCGACGTCCCGGATCTTGAGGCCAGTCAGCTCCGATACCCGAAGGCCGGTCTGCGTGGCGAGCATCAGCAGCGCCCGGTCCCGTCGCCCGTACCAAGTAGTGAGGTCGGGCGTGGTGACGAGTGCCTTGATCTCGTCTTCCGTGAGCCAACTCATGGTGGTCTTTTTGTGGCGCTTTGTTGGCAGTTGCAGGATTTTCTGGCAATGGTGCAGGATCTGGGGTTCGTTGACCGCAACATGATTGAAGAAGGAACGGATGGCGGCAAGGCGGACATTGCGGCTCTTCACGCTGTTACCACGTTCGACTTCAAGATGTTCGAGAAAGCTCCCGACAAGGTCGGCATCGATGTCCGAGACATCCATGTCCGTAGGCTTCCGCCCGCACCGTGACTTGACAAAGTCAAGCAGCAGCAGAAAGGTATCACGGTAGCTTGCGATCGTGTTCTCACTGGCCCCGATTTGGCTGATAAGCCTCTCGGTGAAGAACTGCTGAACTAGCGGCGCCAGTGGTGTCGGCACGGTTTTGGTCATGACGCGCCTCCTTCCCCGAGGGTTCGGAGACCTCGTTCGCTCGCCAGGGCCAACAGTTCCGGCACCGCCTCGATGTACCACCAGGTGCCGTTCGCTTTCTTGTGCCCCAAGTAGGCGCTGAGCTTGTACATTTCGGCATCCACGTCTCGCCCCTGCCGGAACCAGTCGAGGATGGTCCTGGTGGCCATGCTGTGTCGCAGGTCGTGGACCCGCGGCCCGCGGCCCTGTCCCGGCGAGGGTTCGCGCAGACCAATGGCTTGGCCGACCGCGGCGAAGTTCCGTTCTACGGTGCAAACGTTTGCCCGCCTGCCGTCCTCGACCTGAAAGAGCGCACCGCTGTCGGCATGAGTAACTCGGTCGCGGAATTGCTGATAAGCCTGCAGCTTCGTGACCACGCACCGGGTAACCGGAATGATGCGGCTCTTTCCGTTCTTGGCGTGTCTGATGGAAAGGGTGGCGCCTTCGGCGCCGACATCCTGGTCATCGAGCCCGAGTGCTTCGCCAATCCGGAGGCCGGTCACTGCGATCAGGCCGAACAAGGTCGAGCAGGTTGCACCACGCAATCCGGTCGGCGAGGGCAGCGCCGCTGCGGTGACCACGATCCGCTCGATCTCCGACTCGCTGTAGATCCATGGTCGTGGACGTGTGTCGCGCCTTGGAATCAGTCCTTTGGATGGGACTTCGTGACGCTCATCAATCCCTTGCAGCCAACTTGCAAAACCACGCACGATGCAAAGCCGGGTGCTCCATGTATTCGAGCCTGCCGTTCCGAACGTCTCCTTCCAGCGCAGGAACAGTTCAGTCGTGATCCATTCGGCTCCCTCTGCATCGGCAAAGTCAACGAATGGCTTGAGGATGAGGCCGGCTGACGTCATGTCGGCCCCGAAGCGGCGGCGATGGTCAAGATACTCGGAGAACCGAACGGAGATCGACATCATGATCTGATCTCCGCTACGGGCCAGGGACGCGCGATTGAGCGCAGCGCCTGGATGTCGTGCCGGGCATAGATCGTCGTTGTCTCTGCCGAGCGGTGACGGAGCAGGTTGCCGATGTCGGCCAGCGGCGTTCCGACCTGCAGCAGATTCATGGCCAGGGAATGTCGAAATACATGGCAGCGAACCTTACCCTCGGGCGGTGCGATGCCGGACGCCACATAGGCCCCGTGGAGCGTTGTGCGGATCGGGCGCGATGACGAGAAGGGCAGGAAGGGCGGTCGAATGCGGACAAAGAGATGCCGTGAGTTGCCCCGTCGTCCGTGCTGGATCCAGTCCACCATGGCCTCGCCGACGTCGACCGGGAGCGGCATGATCGCCCGCTGTGCGCACTTGCCGCGGATCAGAACCTCGCCAGCCTGCCAGTCGATGTCCTCGAGCCGGAGGGCGATGATCTCCTCGCCACGCAGGCCGAGCCGGGCCATTGTCAGCAGTATCGCGTAGTCACGGCGGGCGATGGAGCTGTCTCCCTTGGCTGCCTCCAGAACACGTTCAACCTCTTCCCGCGACAGATGCCGGGTCGGGGCGGGCGATCGGGGTCGAGAAATGCGCGGGATACAGAGAGCCAGGTTCTGATCGATCCGGCCGGTCGCATACAGGAAGCGGAACAGGGATCGCAGAGAATCAGCCTTCGATCGTGCACCGACAAGGCCCGTCTCGTCCGTAACTCCCAGGTAGGCGACGATATCGGCGCGGGTGATGGCGCTCAGGTCGCCGGGAGCAGCATCGTTGAATCGGAAAATCAGGAAGTGGCGAAGTTTGCGTTGACGCAATTGGATGGTGCTGGGCGCCGACCCGCGCTGGGTGCGCAACCAGATGCCATAATCCGTGCACAATGTCTCAAGGGCCGTTGACGCCGATGTCGGCTGTGGCGCGGCAGCTATGGCGTCTTCCTTGACAAGATAGCCGATGAACCGATCCAGGACGTATGTCCATCTTTGCCGGCTGTAATCTGAAAGCCTCGCCGGCAGTCGGTCTCGAATTTGCTCGAACATTGCCTCGTCAACGCCGTCCGGCGTCAGCAGCCCTCGACGCCCGACTTCGGCACAAAGCCAGTCGATTGCACGGGCATAGTCCTTGACGGTACCAGTCTTCAGGCCTAGCGATACAAGCAAGGCCAGAAATCCGTTGCGCAAGGGTATCAGCCAACCCGGCGCCTGTTCCGTTGGCAATGGGATTCCAATTGAGTTTGATTGCATCCTTTCGCTCCTTCGCTGCGGATGAGTGGAACGAGCAGGATCGCGTGAACTGGACAGAAATCCAAAGACCAGGTTCTCACTTGATCGCCAGAGTCGTCGAGAAACGCATCCGACAGTGTGTGTTCTGCGAAAGCAATGGCTGTGTGTGGTCTGTCAAAAGTCGACAACAGACTCGACAAGAGCTTCGGTGCAGAGGAAATGCAGGTCCAGATTGGAAGTGATTATGCCGATAATGCCAGCAAAAAAGCCGGGGCATTCAAAGCCTTGGGCTGCAAACGCGGCATAATCCGGTTGTCGGCATGTCGACAGCTATGCCGATATCGGCATAGCTGTCGCTCCGGTTGGTAGCAGCCAGGGCGGTTTACGGAGGCAACGATGTAGACTGAAGCACTCTGGTGACAAAGGGCCGCGTATGGCGGCTCAGCAACCATGCGGGCCGGAACGCGAAGTGAACGCTGAGCAGGCCTCGAAACAGTTAACGCAGAAGCCGACCCTGCGTTGTTTAGGGGAAGGCCGTTGGCAGATTGGGAAGCGAGCGACCTATGCACCGATCTGTATCTGCCGGGGTAGTGGCGCCAGCACGCATGGAAGATGAAGAAAGCAGCAACACGGGAAGCCCTGTCGGTGGCGTGCACGCGCCCACCGGAAACCCGCGAGGGCCAGTCTGGGCCGGCAGGGTGGCGGAGCAATGGCATTCGGATAGGTGTAACGGTCTTGGGGCGATTTGTCCCGTTGCCGGCAACCTGTTGATATGAATGGCGTATCGGTGTGCGATTATTTTTGTTCCGCAGAGGTGTTGACAAGCGCCCGTCGATTCGTATGCTGTCCTTGAACAGCTGCAGGAATTGCCCATGGATCCGCGAATCACCGACCTGAAGTCGACCACGTTTTCCGGTCGCCGCCTGACCCGGCGGCAGATTGCGGACATCCAGAAGACCGTGGTGCTATTTCCCAACCACAGCCGCAACGAGCTCGCGAAGACCCTCTGCGAGCATCTCAACTGGGTTTCGGCGAAGGGCGACTACAGGGTCGGGGCGTGCATGAAGCTTCTGGAGACGCTGGAGCGGCATGGCATCCTGACGCTGCCGCCGAAGCGGGAGGCCCAGGTCCGGGACATGACGCCCGGGCCCGTCTGGACCTCTGCCTCCGACCGGCGACCGGCGTTGTGCGCCGACCTTTCCGACCTGCGTCCGCTGCGCCTCGAGCCTGTCACCGACACGGACGGGCGGCAGTTGTGGAACGCCTTCGTCGACCGCCACCACTACCTCGGCTACAGACGCCCGTTTGGGGCGCACATCCGTTATTTTGTCGCCGACCGGGAGGGACGCAAGCTGGGATGCCTGCTGTTCGAGGCGGCGACGAAGACGCTCCCGTGCCGGGACAACTGGATCGGATGGAGCGACCGGGCCCGCGGCCGTAGCCGGCACCTGATGGTGGTCAACTCGCGCTTCCTGGTTTTTCCCTGGGTGCGCTCGAAGAATCTCGCGTCCTCGGCCCTCGCCCTGGCGACGCGTCGGCTCGCCGACGACTGGCAGCGCCTGCATGGCTTCCGCCCCGTCCTCTGCGAGACGTTCGTCGACGAGACCCGGTTCAGGGCCTCGTGCTACCGCGCCGCCAACTGGGAGCGCATTGGTTCGACCGGCGGACGGTCGGTCAAGGGGGTGTACGTGCTGCCGTTGTGCGGGGGCGCCCGTGAGATCCTGTGCGGCGAACGGGACGCCGGAACGCCCGCGAAGCCGCCGACACGGGCCGAACGGGGGCGTTCCGCCGCCAGCGACCGCCGCTTCTCCCGGCGGTGGGAGACGCTCGTCGCCGCCGCCACGGCGGTCGCGGAGCGTGAGGATGCGCGCTGGCAGAAGCGCCGGCGCGTGTTCAACAGCCTGCTGATCATGCTGTTCGTGCTCCGCCTCGTCGTCGCGCCGCGCGGGCAGGGCTACCGTGCCACGCTGTGCGAACTCTGGGAGCAGTGCGCGGCGGCAGGCGTCGAACTGCCACAGGACGAGCCTCCGGCGGCTTCGACAGCCTGCGAGGCGCGTGAGAAGCTCGACGAAAGCGCGTTCCGGGCCCTGCACCGGGAGATCCTCGCCAACAGCCCCGACGGACGGCTCTGGAAAGACCACAGGGTCCTCGCCGTCGACGGATCCAAGATTACCCTGCCGAGGAAACTGGCACAGCGCGGCTACCGCATCCCCAACGGCGCCCACTACCCCCAGGGTATGGTCAGCGCCATGTACCGGCTCAACGACCGGATCCCGGTCGACTTCGACCTGTTCAGCCATGAAAACGAACGCACGGCTGCACTCACCCATCTCGACCATGCCGCCGAAGGCGACGTCATCGTCTACGACCGCGGCTATTTCTCGTTCGCGATGGCTCTCGCCCACTGGCAGCGCGGGCTTCACTTCGTGTTCCGCATTGCCCGCAACACCAGCCCCGCCTTCGACACGTTCATCGTAAGCGACTTTTTTACCCCCTGCTGAACGATATTGGGCGTTTCGTGTGGGTGTGCCGTTGTTGATTTGGATTGGGTTTTGGGGTTGCTTCGAGCGTGTCCCTGGACTCAGGGTCCTGGGGCTGGACTCAACGAAACGGTTGTGTTACGCTGCCCGGCATGGACCGGATAGTACAAGGCCGTTGTGTCGGCTCTGCGGAGTTGTCGGAGATCCGTGCGCTGTTGTCGGCGCACCCGGAGTGGGGCCGCTCGCGGCTTTCGGTTGCGCTGTGCGAGCGCTGGGGCTGGCGGGACGGCCGTGGCCGTGTGAAGGATATTGCCGCGCGTTCGCTGCTTCGCAAGCTTGCGGGAGAAGGTCTGATCCGGCTCCCTGCGTTGCAGTACCCGGGCCGGGGAAGCCGTCGGCACAGCGCGGCGGCGCGTGTCGGGCTGGAGGTTGACTGGTCGGTATCGGAGGCGTATTCGGGTCCGCTGTCGGCGCTCCTGCCCGTTTCTGTATCGGTTGCGGAAGGTTCGGACCGCCAGCTTCTGCACGCGATTTTGGAGCGGTTCCACTATCTCGGGCTATCGACGCCGGTGGGGGGGAACATCGGGCACCTTGCGCGGGACCGTCGGGGCCGGATCGTGGGCTGCTCGCTGACGGGGGCTGCGGCATGGCGCTGCGCGGCGCGGGACCGCTGGATCGGATGGAGTGACGCGACGCGCGGGGCGGGTCTGTGCCTTGTGGTGAACCAGCAGCGCTTTCTGATCCTGGACGCGGTTCGGGTTCCGCATCTTGCGAGCCATGTGCTTGCGCGGGTGGCACGTCGGGTGGGCGCGGACTACGAGGAGCGCTACGGGCATTCGGTCCATTTGCTGGAGACATTCGTCGATGTGTCGCGGTTTGCGGGGACGTGTTACCGGGCGGCGGGCTGGCATGACGCGGGGCTGACGACGGGGCGCAGCCGGAACGGCCGTCCGGGGCTCTCGGTTCCGCGCAAGCGGGTTTTTCTGCGGCCCCTGCGGCGGGATACCGTGGCGCGGCTGCGGCAGGAACGGTGACTGGTTTGGGGCCGCCGGAAGACCACGCCGGGGGAGCGGCGGAGCTTCACCGGCAACTGGACCTGGCGTCGGAGGAGAACGCACGGCTGCTGGAGCACCGCGAACACTGGATGGGGGAGACGGAGGCACTGCAGGACGCGCTTGCGCGATCGGATCGCGGCAAGGCGCGGCTGGAGTCGGAGAATGCGCAGTTGCGCCGGGAACTGAAGAAGGTCAGGTCTACTCTGGACGAGTTGCTGGAGCGATTCCAGACGGCCGTGCGCACCGCGCGTCGGTTTGCGGGGATGCTGTTCAGTTCGTCGTCGGAGCGCCTGGGGGGTTCGGCCGAGACGGTTGTGTCGGAGGTGGAGCTGGATTGTCCTGCCTTTATCTGGGACGATGATCCGACCGGAGGACTGGCGGGCGGCGGCGCGGCGAATGGCGAAGCCGTGGATCCCCTTCCCGAGGAGCGCGCGGCACCGCGGCCACGCAAGCGTGGCCGCCCCCGGGGAGCGACGGGCGGCCGGAAGATCGGCAAGGACGTTCCCACGATCACCTGCCACCTGGAGCCGGAGGCGGCTGCCTGCCCGTCCTGCGGCGGCGAGCGCAAGACGATCCGGACCGAGGCCGCGGAGCGGGTGCATTATGTCCCGGCCAGCTACGTTCGGGTCGTGATCGAGCGTCCCGTGCTCGGCTGCGCCCGGTGCCGCCACGCCGCACCGGAGCAGGCACCGGCACCGGACTGGCTGATCCCCCGCGGACTGCCCACGGAAGCCTTGCTGGCGCACACCATGGCGTCAAAGTTCCAGGACCACTTCCCCTCCTACCGCCTGTCGCAAAGGCTTGCCCGCCACGGCATCCTCATCGGCGATGCCACCCTCAACAGCTGGATCGCCCGGGGCTTCGAGATCCTGCAGCCGCTCTATGACGCCATCAAGGCGCATGTCCTCAGCGCCGACCGGCTGTTCCTCGACGAGACAACGGTCAAGTTCCTCGAACCGGGCTTCGGAAAGGCCCGGACCGGCTACCTCTGGGCCGCGCTGCGCGACGACCGCACCTTCGCCGGGCCGGCGCCGCCCGCGGCGCTCTTCTGGTCCGGCCCGGGGCGCGGAAAGGCCATCCCGGAAGCCATGCTGCGGGACTTCGCCGGCCTCGCCCAGGTCGATCGCTACGCCGCATACAACATCCTCGCCGACCCCGCGCGGCCCGCCGGACCCGTCTTCCTTCAGTTTTGTATGTCGCATTGGAGACGCAAGTTCCACTATCTGACGGAATCCCGCTTCCGCAATGAGGCCCTTGCGCGGATCGGCAAGCTGTTCGCCATCGAGAAGCCCATCCTGTTCAAGCATCCCGATGAGCGCCTCCGCGTGCGGCAGCTCGAGTTGAAGCCCGCCTTCGAACAATGGAAGGCGTTCCTCGAGGCCGCCGCCAGCCGCCTGCCCGAAGTCTCGGCGGAGGCCGCCGCCATCCGATACGGCCTCGCCGACGGCGTCTGGCCGGGCTTCATCCGCCTGCTCGACGACGGCCGCCTCGACCTGCACTCCAATCGCGGCGAAAACGCCCACCGACCCGTCAAGCTCACCATGCGCAACTCCCTGTTCGCCGGATCCGAGAATGCCATCGACATCTGGGCTCGTGCCAACACCCTGATCACAACATGCCGCCTCAACAACGTCGACCCGGAAGCATGGCTCACCCATGTCCTGGTTCAAATCCGCGACGGGTGCAAGGATGTCGAAAGCCTCATGCCATGGCAGCCCTTCAAACCGCCGGGGGATCAATGCCTCGCCATCTGCGGAACAATCCTCAGCCCCGAACCGCACGCCGAGGGGCCTTGAGGCCCCGCCAGTCACAGACATCGAACAGCGCCGAGAACTCTACTCGCGAAAGCCGCAAAAGACCCTCCGACACCGGCGGCCAGCGGAACGAACCCCGATCCGGCCACTTCGCAACCAGCACCATCCCGCTGCCGTCGTGGAACAGTACCTTCACCCGCCCCGGACGCCGCGAGCGGAACACCAGCACGACCCCCGAATCCGGTGCAACACCAAGATGCTCCCGCGCGTAGCTGCTTAGCGCCGCGATCCCGCGGCGGAAATCAACCGGATGCAACGCAAGGTACACAGCAGAACCATCGCCAACCCCAAGCATGACAACCTCCCGGAATGCAAATGCCTTCCCAGAAGATGGTGCACTCCGCAACTCACCGAAAGCAGGGGGAGAAATAGTCGCTTACCGTTCATCGCCTCGCGGGAAACCGACCTGACCGCCACCCTCGAACCGCCCAGGGACGGCCCGACCGGTCCGAGCCACCGCATCCGCCTGGCCAAGTATGCCATCGGAGACACCGAATACTATCTCGCCACGTCACTGCTCGACAGCGGCCGCTATCCCATCCCGGCACTCAGCGACCTCTATCATGGCCGATGGGGGATCGAGGAACTCTACAAAACCAGCAAGGCCGTGATCGAGCACTTCCATGCAAAGTCCGAGCGCGGCGTCCGCCAGGAACTCTACGCGGTGTTCGCGCTGGTCACCCTCGCGCGCCAGTTCGTCAACCGCTGCGACAGCGACCTCAACCGCGGCGACAGCGAGGACCTGCCCGCCATGCGCACCAACTTCAAGAACGGCCTGCGTCTGGTCGGACGGGAGATCGAAGCCATCTTCCTGAGACAGAGCGAGATGGTCAACCAGTCCGTCAGGCGGATCATGGCCGGCCTCTCCCGGTGCATACAGCGCCAGAGGCCGGGCCGAAGCTACAGAAGGGAATCAAAGCAGCCACGGTCCAAATGGCTCAGGCGATCCACCGCCTGATATCTGAACCGAACCCAAAATCAGCCCCCCGACTTCCGGCAACCGCCCGAAGCACGGGTTTCTCTTATCCGAACGCAGCAAATCCTTATCCGAATGCCATTGGGTGGCGGAGGGGCCCGTAGTACCGGGGAAGCCGGGTAATGCCGGTGGAGGGAAGGGGCCCTGGGTCGAGAGCAATGCGGGAAGGAAGCAAGGCATGGCCACTGATGCAAATCTAACAGGGTCAGGGAGGGTTCGGAAACTCCAGACCGCACTTAACGTGAAAGCGAAGGAAGAACCCGACCGACGGTTTCATGCCCTGATCGACAAGGTATGGCGCGAAGACTTTCTGATGGAGGCCTGGAAGCAGGTCCGCCGCAATGGCGGCTCTGCCGGGGTTGACGGGGAGGCGATTGCGGATATCGAGGCGCTTGGGGTGGAGAAGTGGGTTGGGGAATTGGCGCAGGACCTGAAGGACGGGACCTACGTACCGAAACCGGTGCGTCAGGTTCTGATCCCGAAGAAGCAGCGCGGCAAGTTCCGGCCACTGGGCATTCCCTGCCTGCGGGATCGGGTGGCGCAGACATCGGCCATGCTCGTGCTGGAGCCGATACTCGAAGCCGACCTGCAACCGGAGCAGTATGCCTATCGGCCGGGACGAAGCGCCCACGACGCGGTAAACCGCGTGCATAGCCTCCTGAACCGGGGGTGCAATGAGGTGGTCGACTGTGACCTGTCCAACTACTTCGGCGAGATTCCTCACGCCGAGCTGATCCGGAGCGTTGCCCGGCGCGTGAGCGACGGCCGAATGCTCCGCCTCATCAAGGCATGGTTGGAAATGCCCGTCGAAGAGGACGACGGCAAGGGCGGAAAACGGCGCACGAACGCTGCGCGCCGGGAGCGAAAGGGCACCCCCCAAGGGTCCCCAATTTCTCCGCTGCTCAGCAACCTCTACATGCGGCGCTTCATACTGGGCTGGCAAGTGCTGGGCCATGCTCAGCGCTTCTGTGCGGAGATCGTGTGCTACGCGGATGACCTTTGCGTCATCGGCAAGGCTCCGGCGGCCACAATGCTGCTGGTCGTTCAACGGCTCATGACGAAGCTGAAACTACCGGTCAACGAACAGAAGACCCGATGTTTGCGGTGCCCGGAGGAACCTCTAACGTTCCTCGGATACCGGATCGGGCGCAACTACCGCGCGGACGGCCGCGGTGCGTATATCGGCACCCGGCCCAGCACGGACAGCGTCCAGAACATCTGCCGCACGATCAGCAAATTGACTGTACGGCGGCACGGGAGCCTCCCTGCGGAGACAGTGGTTGAGCGCCTTAACCGGACACTCTCCGGTTGGGCAAACTACTTTCGCTTGGGGCAGGTCAGCCCGGCCTACCGAGCCGTCGATCAACACGCTGACCGGCGGCTGCGCCAATGGCTCTGCCGGAAGCACAAGGTGAGAAGCGGGAAATACGTGCGCTTCCCGAGCCAGCAGTTGTACACACAGTACGGCTTGCACCGCCTTGCGCCGACGACGAAGGGCCTTCCGTGGGCGAAGGCGTGATCTCGACCGAAAGCCCGGTGCTCGAGATGGGCACGCCGGGTTTGACGAGCGGGGGTGAGGAAACGTGGCTACGGCCCAGAACGAGGCACTGGCACAGCGCGAAAGCAGCCAGCTAACTGCTACTCCCTGGACCTACGGCAGAGCGCGCCTCCCCCCGACTCTACCTCGGCGGAGTCCGTGGAGGGAAGGACCGGGGCCAACGGAAGGTAGGGGAGCCAAACCACGTACTGGACACTGCGCCGGGTAAGCGTGTTACTTGAGGCTCCCCGACCACGCCGGTGAGCGAGGCGCCGCTTGTGCGGTGAGAGTTCACTCGGACGTCTGACCGAAGGCAGGAGCCGGATGCCCTAGCGGGCCCGTCCGGATCCGTGCGGGGGGCGCTGGGAAACCAGCGTCCCTACCGCGATGATCGAACCCGATTGCGACGCTCTTCGCACACCATTGGCAATGAGCCGCTGATCGCGGGGACCGCCGGGAACCAGCTTCGGCGGTTCGGCAAGTCGTGATCCAAGGAGCGGAGCTGGCGTGGCCAGGAGGCTTGCGGAGGCGCCCGCAATCGTCGAGGAGAGGGGTCCAAGAGTGTGCCTGCCGGTGTCGGCGCCGGGGGGCAGCCGTCTCCTCCGGGAAAGGGACGGCCGAATGCGGAAAAGACCCGGACAGACCTCGCGGTTGAACCGCGTTGGATCGACGGTTCTCTGCGCGGCTGCGCATCCGGCCGCCATTCCCGCGGGCGGAGAGACGCGCCGCAGGACACTTGCGTGAATCCGGGCGAACCGCCTCCCTTTCGGCCCCGAATCACTCCGTGGGGCGTTCTTGCGCGGCCGGCCGCGGCGTTCACGCCGTCAGGAATCTTTGATGCGCAACTCCGGGCATGGCTGACCGCGCGATACGCCCGTGCGTCAGGGCTGCTACCGGCACAACATGCCTATTCGCCCGTCCCTGTGCCAAGCAACCGGTTGTAAATCGCTGCGGTATCGCCCGCGATCTCGGCCATCCTTCCCTCGAGGCCGCTGAAGTCCGCGATTCCGGCCAGGTTTGCAAAGAGGGGCTGGAGCCGCACAGGAATGTCGCTTGCGTTGGCATCGTCCTTGATCACGCGCTGAAGCGCCTGCAGCCGCGTCCAGAATTCCCAGGCCTCGACCAGACGAGATGCGTCCTCTTCGCCGATCAAACCGGCATTGCCAAGGCTCCGCAGAGTCTCGCCGGTATTGCCGCACAGCATGCTCGGCGTCTGGAAGGCGTGCTTGAGTGCGAGATACTGGGCGATGAACTCGATATCGACCAGACCGCCCCGGTGGTGTTTTACGGACCAGATGTTGTCGGTGTGGAACTCCTTGTCCATGCGAAGGCGCATGTCGGCGACATCACGCCGAAGCGAATCGGCATCCCGCTCCTCCGAGAGAATGCGCCGGATGGTCTCCTTGAGACGGTGAGCGATGCCGGGCGGGCCGGCGGATACGCGGGCCCGGGTCAACGCCATCTTTTCCCAGGTCCACGCGCTTTCCACGTGGTATCGGACAAAGGCCTCCAGGCTCGTTGCCAGGGGCCCTGCGTTGCCGCTGGGGCGCAATCGCATGTCAATCTCGTAGATCTGGCGTTGGCCAGGGCGGGCGCCGAGTCCCGACAACAGCCTTCTTAGCAGGCGGTTGCAATACGTGGACGCCGGCAGCGGGCGTTCCCCGTCGGACACAACATCTTCAGGGGCGTCGTAGATCAGGATCAAGTCGAGGTCCGAAGTGATCGACATCTCGCGGCTGCCGAGCTTGCCAAGCGAAAGGATCGCCATTTCGGCACCAGGCAGGTTGCCGTGCCGTTCCGCGAAGGGCGCAGCGATGTGCCGCAACAGCGCCTGGAGCGTGCAGTCGGCGATTGCCGAGAGATGGCGCGCCGCGTCCAACGGGTCGGTCTGCTGGTACAGCATTTGCACTCCGGTTCTGAACCGGATCGAATCGACCCATCGCCCGACGCGGAAGACAATCTCTTCCGGATCCATCTCTCCGCCGATGTGGCGGGAGAGTTCCCCCTGCAACTCCTGCCGGCCGGCCTCAGAGGGTTCGTCCGGCGCCTCGATGAGCGCGTCGAAGAGCGCTGGCCGTTCTTCCAGGAGCTCCGCGAGCGCGGGAGCGAAGACCAGCAATTCCGCGAGTGTGTCCATGATCTGCAGATTGGCCTTCAGGAGGGCAAAGATCTGCAGCCCCATGGGCAGCCGGGAAAGGAGGCGATCGAATCGGCGGATGGCGAGATCGGGGTCGGGTGTTCCCGACATTGCGTTCAGGAGCAACGGCGCAAGGCCCATGAGTTCAGCTTGCGATTGCCCACTCTGCGCGACGCGGTAGCGGCCGCTCCGCCAAGCCTCGAGAATGCCGATGACGGAATCCGGATCCTGGAAGCCGAGCCTTCGGATCCGGCTGGCGGCTTCGGGATCCTGAAGGTCCTCGAAGACGGTCCTGCCCCCAGCCCGGGTCAGCTCCTCCGGCAGTTCGAAGAAATCCGCGTAATGCCGCTCGACCTCGCGGAGCCGCGCGATCAGATCGTCGCTGAAGGCCTCCGGCCCTGCGTAGCCGAGGAACCGGGCCATGGCCGCAAATTCCGCAGGGTCCGCTGGAAGGGAATGGGTCTGCTCGTCATCGACCATCTGAACTCGGTGCTCCGCCCGCCGCAAGTAGCGGTAGCACTCGATGAACGAATCCGACGTGCTGGCCGGAATCTTCCCTTGCCCGGCCAGCGCACGGAGAACCTCGCAAGTGGGAATGACACGCAGCCGGGGATCCCGGCCGCCCCAGATCAACTGCTGGGTCTGCGCGAAGAATTCGATTTCGCGAATTCCGCCCCTGCCAATTTTCAGGTTGTGGCCCAGGGCGCGAATTCCCCCGAGCCGATGGTGCTCGTCGATCCGGCGCTTCATGCCATGCAGATCCTGGATCGTCGCAAAGTCGAGATGGCGTCGCCACACGAAGGGCTCGATGCGGCGGAGGAACGTCGTTCCCGCCTCGAGGTCACCGGCCATGGGTCTTGCCTTGATCAACGCGGCGCGTTCCCAGGTCTGGCCGCGCGCCTCGTAGTAATGCTCCGCCGCCTCAGTGGACATGACCAGCGGCGTGGCGCTCGGGTCTGGACGCAGGCGGAGGTCAACGCGGAATGCGTATCCGTCTGCCGTGGTCTCGGACAGCATGGCATTGAACGATCGTGCGAGGCGCACCAGGTGACGCGGGATTTCCGCGCGGTCGCGGGCGGGCATGACTTCCGGATCGAAGAGAAGGATGAGATCGATGTCCGAGGAGTAGTTCAGTTCCCGGCCGCCAAGCTTGCCAAGGGCGAGGGCAATAAGGCCAGAGCCGGACTCCGGATTGTCGAGATCGGGGAGGGCGAGCAGATTGCGCCGGGCAAGGCGGGTAAGGAGTAGCCGGAGCGCCAGGGCCGTCGAGGCATCGGCGAGATCGGAGATCGCGCCGGTGACCGCTTCCAGTTCCCACAGCCCTGCGATGTCGGCAAGCGCGGCGGCGAGCGCTACACGGCGCCGCTCTACGCGGAAGACGCGATACGCCCCGTCCGTATCGTCCAAAGGATGATTCGCGAGTGCGGAAAAGCTGGCGGCTACGCAGGCGTCCGGCCCTTCCTCCCACAGCCGGCGGACGAAACCCGGCTCCCGGATGAGGCAGTCGCTCAGGAAGGGGCTCGCTTCGAAGATGCAGGAAAGCATGGCCCCGCCGGACGGGGTCTCCGCGAAATGCTCCGTGCAGGCGCGATCCTCGCTGTCCGGCATGGTGGATAGCGCGTGCCGCCACTTGCCGAATTGCAGGGCGGCTCTCTCACTCTGCCCGGTTTCCGGCCATCGTCCGGGATCGGTGAAGTGGGTGGACATCGACCAGTGGTTCCCTCCTGCCTGCGCGCAGGCCGTCCGTCAGGAGCGGACCTCCGGCGCCGTCGGATCCGCGCTGCTCGCAGAGCTAGGCGGGATCACTCCAGCCTGCGCTCCCACCGCCTTTCACGGCTGGCGGGACGGATCACTGTCGCTGCCAGCGAGGCCGGGTCCGCCAAAGCGAAGCAGCCGCGAAATCTCCGCACAGTATAGGGTCGCGCGTGTCGCCCGTCGCAGCGGTCGGCGAGCCCGGGCCGGGCAGATGCGCAAACGGGAGAACCAGCGCCACGACTGCCGGGTCCGGGCATCGTAGACGCGATGGACCGGATGGTGCCGGCAACGGAAACCATGTGGCGCCCAACGCGAGCAGAGAGGGTTTCAACAGCGGGGTATCACTTCGACCGGAGGAAGGGAGACACGCTTGCGGCCGGAACCTGGGCGCATCGGACTCAGAACGCGTCCCAATGGCAGGCGGATGGCGTCGGCCATTCTGTCCGCTTCTACCCGGCCCCGCATGTTCCGCCAGGCACATCGATCGCCCGGTTGGCGCCAAGGACGGAGATGCGCCCCGGGGGTACGCTTGGCGGTCGACGTTGACGGCGCTCTGGCGAAAGAGGAGCGAGTCCGTCCTTCTGGATACCTGCCCTGACACTCTGAAACGCTCATGCTGGGTCTTGTGTCTCCGCACCCCCGATGCATGAAAATGTGGGGATTTTCACGGCAAATTCGCCAGGCGCAAACACGCGACATTGCGCAGCCACTCTGCATAAGTATGTTATGGTTTGGATTACGCATGTCCGGAGCGGCACTCTTAAACCATCGATCACCAACCGAGCGATGCTGTCGGTTCACGTTTGCGGTAGCGGTGCGCTTCGGTTGCCGGGATGCCGCACAGCCAGTCGCCGCCAGCCGTGCCGCAACCCCGATCAAGTCGGTTCATTCCCTGGACAGCGCTGTGGCCGGCATCCGGGCGAGGCCCGCCTGATCGTGCCGACCGTCTCGCCGCTTCCCGCCTTCTGCAGGCGTTCGCCAGGCGCGGCAGTCCGGCGGGACACTGACGACATCGACCGAATCTGCGGAAGGATCGAGTCTCTCTCTCCAGCTCACTCCAGGGCTTCGTTGGAATCGTCCGCGTTGTCTCGTTGCGCCCATCCCGGGCGCGGCGGGGAGGGTGTGGAGCGGGTGCAAGGCATTCCGGGGGGCCACGGTCCTGGCCATGGCCGCGCCTCTTGCACGATGACGACGGTCACGGAGAGGGCGCGACGGACGGACGAGAGGCCGTTCCAGGTGCCAGGTGGCCGATGGTCGCCCTCATCGTCGTCGTCGGCTTCTTCCTGCCCCGCACCCGGTATGGCCGCCGGGCGATCGCCGTGGGCGGCAATCCCTTTGCCGCGCAGGCGCGCGGGATTTCCCTGCGCAGGACCCGATTTGCGATCTTTACCTTCGCGGGCGCGTCTGCCGGACTTGCCGGTGTCCTGTTCGCCTGCTCGAGCGGTCCCTTCACACCGTTCGGCGGCGTCGTCTACCTCCTGCCGGTAATCGCCGCTGTCATCCTGGCCGGCATCACGCTGGGCGGCGGCCGCGGAAACCTCTGGATCCTGCTGCTCAGCGTGGGCTTCCTGTCGACGGTGCCGACCTCGCTGGTCTTCCTCGGGCTGTCTTCTGATTGGCAGTCCATCATCCAGGGATTCATCCTTGTCGTGGCGGTCTCCATCGATGGCTACAAGGAAAGACGCAGCACCCGTTGACCCAGCTTCAAGCCCAGAGCCACGATGCCCAGGCCGAGTATGTCGTGCCGCACCATCCGGTGCGCGATATGCTGACGGGACCAGTCGCCAGTATTGCCCTCACGCTCGTCATCGTGATCGCCGTGGGCCTGATCTGGATCGGTCCGCGTTTCCTGTCAGCGAGCAACCTCACGATCATTGGCCAGTTTCTCGCCGTGCCACTTCTCGTCGGGACGTGCGCCGGCTTTGCGCTGATGGCCGGCGTTGTGGATCTCAGCATCGGCTCAATGGTCGGCGTCGGCGCGGCGGTCTTCGGGGCCTTGCTGCTGGAGGGCTGGGGCGTGGCGCCGGCGGCGGTGGTGACCCTTCTCGTCTGCCTCCTGTTCGGCGGGATCAACGCGATTGCCATTGTCGGCTTCGGGGCGGACGCGATTGCCACAACCTTGGGCACGCTCACCGGACTCCGCGGAATCTCCTACGTGATCGTGGAGTTACAGGGGGGGTCGGGGTCGTTGTTCGCTTTTCATCCCGGGCTCTTTTCCTTCGCGAACCTTTCCCTTTGGTCGCTTCCGCTCGTATTCATGCTGGTGCTCCTCGCCGCCGGCGTTTCCACCCTCGTTGTGACCAGGACACGGATTGGTCGCCACATCAAAGCCGTGGGCGGGGACGAACGCGCCGCAGCGAGAGCCGGCATCTCGGTTTCCCGCGTGCGCACCGCGGCGTTGCTCATCAGCGCTTTCGGAGCGGGCCTTGCCGTATCCTGTTTGTCGGGCAGATCGGTGCTGTTTCCCGCTTGACGGGATTCGGCCTCGAGTTCCAGGTCTACGCGGCGTTGATGATCGGCGGTTACAGCATTCTGCGGGGGGGAGTCGGCAATCCGGCCGGCGGCGCGCTCGGTTTCCTGGTGATCGCGGGCGCGACGAACATCTTCGATTTGAGTGCGATCAGCCCATACTATGTGCATATCGTCGTCGGCCTTCTGCTGCTCGCGGCCGTATGGCTCGACCGGCTGCGTGGCGGAGACTCCTACGAGTAGCAGGAAAGGAGAGAAGCGCGGAACTGGCGATTGGGGGACGCGCGGGAAGGCAGGCAATTGTGAAGATCACGGACATCAGGATCACCCCGTTCCGCACCCATGCCGACCGCTGGGACGCCGGCCACGCGCGGCCGCTGCCGAACACAGAGATGGTGCAGACGGTCACCTGCATTGAAACCGACGCAGGCGCCGAGGGCTATTTCTTTGGCGGGGGATCACATGGCGATCAGGACGGGCTCGGAATCGATGACCGACGGCTCATCCTGGGCCGGATCAAGGATCTTCTCGTCGGGCAAGACCCGCTCGACAGGGAAATGATCTGGAAATGGCTGTGGGTGGCGAACATCCCGGAAAATGTCGCGAGCGTGATCGACCTCGCATTGTGGGACCTTGCGGGACGCGCCATCGGCCTGCCGGTCTACAAGCTCATGGGCGGCGCCCGGGACCGCGTCAAGGCCTACGCGTCAACCTATCCCAACATCGGCAAGCCGCATGTCTATGCAGAGCACGCCGTCGCCTGCAAGGAGGAAGGCTATCTGGCCTACAAGATCCATCCTCACTACTTCTGGAACCCCGAGACCGGCACGCCAACCCCGGGAAGGCCTTCCAACATCAAGGCGGATATCGAGACCTGCGATCTTGTGCGCGAAGCGGTCGGATCGGACATGGTCCTCATGTTCGACCCCTGGGGCACGTACATGACGGTCGAGGAAGCCATCCAGGTTGGCCGCGAACTCGAAAGGCTCGACTTCCATTGGTACGAGCATCCGATGCCGGAATACCGCGTCGAGAGCTATGTCCGGCTGGCGCGCGAGTTGACCATTCCCATCCTTTCCCCTGAGATTGCCGCGGGTGTCGTTTTCACGCGCGCCGACTGGATCGTGAGGGGAGCCTCCGACATGAGCCGGATCGATGTCATGCGGGGCGGGATCACCGGCGCGCGGAAGACGGCAATCGTTTGCGAAGCGCACGGCGTGCGGTGCGAAATTCACATGTCCGGCTTCGGCAATCTGCAGGTTTGCGGTGCAACGTCCGAGGACACGAGCGAATACTACGAAAAGGGCCTGCTGGCGCCGGGAGTCGATTACGATGCCCCGCACCCGTATGTCAAGAACACGTGCGACGCGCTTGGTCCCGATGGCCATGTCGCGCTTCCTGTGGCGCCGGGCCTGGGCTACGAAATTGAATGGGACTACATCAGGGACAGCACGGTCGCAACGTAGGCCGCGGGTCGGAAGGGATGACCATCGTGCGGGATCAGGATGCTGCCACACTCCGGGGAATTATCCCCATCCTGCTGACGCCGTTCTATTCAGAGGACCGAATCGACGGAGAAAGCCTCGCCAACCTCGTGGAATTCAACATTCATGCGGGCGTCCATGGCCTCGGTGTGGCGCTCGGCAGCGAGATCTTCAAGCTGACGGAAGCTGAGCGTGGACAACTGGTTCGCCTTGTGGTCACTGCCGTCCGGGGCCGGGTGCCCGTCGTCGTCAACACGGGAGCCGCCGGCACCGCGTTGGCCGTTCTCCATGCCAGGAGCGCGTCGGAAGCGGGCGCCGACGCACTGATGGTCTATCCGCCCCATTTCATGCCGGTCGGGGCGGACGAGGTGCTTGACTACTACCGGGCGATCAATGCGGCCGTGAGCCTGCCAATCGTGCTCCAGGATATCCCGCAGGCGCCTATTGCGCCGGGCCTGGCGCTCCGGATTGCCGAGTGCTGCCCCAACGTGCGACTCATCAAGGTCGAGAACCTGCCGGTTGCGGCAAGGGTGTCGGAGATGGTCGCTGCGCTCGGCGGCCGACTTTCCGTCTTCGGCGGCGCAGGAGGAACCTATTTCATCGAGGAGTTGCACCGTGGCGCCGCGGGCACGATGCCTTTCTGCAGCCAGCCCGCAGCGTTCGTGGAAGTGTGGGACCGGTTCAATCGGGGGGACGAGCCTGGCGCCCGGAAGTGCTTCGAGCGCGCGATCATGCCCGTCAACCATCTTGGAGCCCTTGGCGGCGATGTCTTCTACCATCTCCACAAGCGCATGCTGGTGCGACAGGGCGTCCTTCGCGAAGCCGCTGTGCGCGGGCCGACAACCCGTGTTGATCCGACGACAGAAAATGAAATCGAAACGCTGCTGGTCCGCCTTTTCCCGACGCAGCGCGCCTTTGGCGACTGGGGGCCGGACCGGACCGGCTAGGCGGATGTTCAAGCCGGGATCGGTTTCCTTCGGCGCTCCGATCCATTGATTTGGCTCATGTCCTGGCACCGGATGCCGTGCATCTGCCGGGGTCTCTGATGCGGTGTAAGAGTACGACTCAATATTCCCTGAATTTAAATTCAGACTTCCTGACACCGTGCGGCGCGAGGTATCGTCGACAATCAAGCAACTTCATGCTCGGCCGAGCAAATTCCTTTCTGTGTAACTCATTGCTGTATCTGATAGTGGCCAGTTTAATCTGAGCTGAAATCCGGGATTTCGGTGGCCTCACCAACCAACTCTGTTCAGATGGGCCAAGGCTGTGCCGTGCGTTGGGTGCCTTTCCCGGCCATCAGAAACTCGGACGGACTCCAATGAAGGGTGCATCTAAAATTGTGTGAGTTCCGGAAGTCTGAAATTACCACCAACTGGCAATGAGATAGCGCCACTGCCAATGGATAGGTAACTCGCTGCCCCAGCAGCCGGCTGGTCGGTGAACCGCCATACCCAAGCAATTCAAGCGATTCAAGCAGCCAAGCGGAAATCACGCATTGATCATGTCAATCGCCTCCATATCGCAACCCATTGCAGAGACAGCGACAATTGAAGGCCCGAATATTCGTTCATACTCTAAGACGGCATGTGCTACGGACACATGGTTCCAAATTTTGTGCGGCGAAGAAAAAATGAGCAAACCGTGTTGCACTGCAACGTAAACTACCACGCCTCCGCCAGGGCCCCGCCCGGGAACCGTCTCCGCGCTGTACCCGGACCGGGGAGAGCATATTCACGGCAACGACAGCGGTGTGACAAGCTCGGGTGTGCGTTGAGCACGAATCAAACGCGAATGGGCCTGTCATTGCCTCCGAGGCGGGGATTGCAGCATATGATGGTGAATGGCGCTAGCAAGGTCGGAGGCGTGGATTCGCTCCGGAGGTGTAAGCGCGGATGTAGCCGACAGGGACGGGCCGATGAATCGAGCTAGTAAGGGGAGGCGCGCCGAGGGGTACAAGCATCCGGAAGCGAGCGCGCTACTGCGGCCCGATGTCGGCACGCAAGCGCAGTTTCGCAAGAAGAAAAAACCTGTCACCTACCGCTATGACCCGTCACTGTCGCCGTCGCTCGACTGGGATGGACAGAACTCGGTGCGCGAGCAGGCGGAGGCGAAGATCGCCGCGCTGCAAGAGCACATCGCGCGGCTGTCCGCCATCGTCGATGACGGCAATGCAGAGGGGATTTCCGAAAGCGATCTCTTCGCCGTACGGGAGGAACTCGCCGCGGTCCGGGACACTGCCGCCGCGCTGAAGACCCACTCCAAACCCTTCCTCGACTGGGCGGGCAAGGCCGAACGGCTGTCGTTCGACGTGCCGACGCTTCCGCTGTTTGTCCACGAGCGGCTGTCCACCGCCGCGATCCTGGAGACCCTGAAGGGGCATACGCGCAAGCGCCAGCCGGACATGCTCGACCTGTTCGGCGAGATCGACCTGCCGATCCACGACCGGCTGCTCAAGGCTTACGAGCATCGGGACGGCTGGGTGAACCGGCTGGTCCTCGGCGACTCGCTGGTGGTGATGAACTCGCTGCTCCACTACGAGGGTCTCGGCGGGCAGGTGCAGACCATCTACATGGACCCGCCCTACGCCGTGAAGTTCGGTTCCAATTTTCAGCCCTTTGTGCGCAAGCGCGATGTTACCCACGGCGCCGACGACGACATGGTTCGCGAGCCGGAGATGGTGCAAGCCTACCGGGATACCTGGGAGCTCGGCGTGCACTCCTTCCTGACATATCTGCGCGACCGGCTGCTATTGGCGCGGGAGCTGCTGCATCCTTCCGGCAGCATCTTCGTGCAGATGTCCGATACCAACCTGCACCATGTCCGCGAGGTGATGGATGAGGTGTTCGGGGCGGAGTGCTTCGTCTCGCAGATCAGCTTCCAGACGACCTCGGGGTTCCAGACCAAGACCCTGGCGACGCTTGGCGACTTTCTGTTGTGGTACGCGCGGGATCCGGAACGGCTGAAGGTGCGGAAGCTGTTCGAGGAGCAGCCTGCTGTGCTCGGCGAGGGCAACGCGCGTTGGGTCTTGCGCTCAGACGGGAGCTACCGAGGCGTAACTGCTGCCGAGAAGCGTCGGGAAATGCGGCTGCCGGAGGATGCTCGTCTCTATAAGCCCGACAACCTACAATCTCAGGGTGCAGCCAGCGAACCGCAACCGTTCGCGTTCGAGGGCAAGACTTACAGGCCGGGCGCCAATTCGCACTGGAAGCCCAACTACCCCGAAGGACTGAAACGCCTCGCCGCGGCAGGCCGAATTCACAAGGCGGCGAACAGCATACAGTACCGGCGTTTCGCTTCGGATTTTCCCTACAAGGAACGAGGCAATCTCTGGACGGACACGCTGACCGGCAGCTTCACCGACGAGAAGATGTATGTCGTCCAGACCAACCCCAAGGTGGTCGAACGCTGCCTGCTGATGACCTCAGACCCCGGCGATCTCGTGCTCGATCCGACCTGCGGATCGGGGACGACCGCCTGGTGCGCGGAGAAATGGGGGCGTCGGTGGGTAACCTGCGATACCTCTCGCGTACCAATTGCGTTGGCGCGCC
The DNA here is from genome assembly GCA_965222665.1 of Rhodobacterales bacterium. Classification (GTDB taxonomy): domain Bacteria; phylum Pseudomonadota; class Alphaproteobacteria; order Rhodobacterales; family CAZPXZ01; genus CAZPXZ01. The sequence goes on along the minus strand of CBDCUM010000011.1, from coordinate 702,463 downwards.
AGCGGCTGCTCACCGCTACATTCGACTATCACCGGCTCAAGGAGCCGGAGAGAGGCCCCGCCGGCGGCTTCGAGTATCGGCGCAAGCAGAACCGGAAGCGTGAGGAGATCGGGGGTATCGTGCCGCACATCACTCTCGAATCCATCGCCAACAAGGAGCCCGCGAAGGAGGAGGTGCTGGTCGACCGACCGGAGAAGGACGAGAGCGTGACCCGGGTAAGCGGTCCGTTCTGCGTCGAGGCGACCATCCCGACCCCGGTGGACTGGGAAGGCGATGGCGAGGAAGATTCGGGCGATCTTGCGGCTGTCGACGCCTATGCCAATCACGTCGAACGCATGATTGAAGTTCTGCGGCGTGTGCCGATCCTGCATCTCGGGGGCGGGCAACGGGTCACGCTGTCCAAGATGCGCCGGCCCGTGCGCTCGATGAGCCTTTCCGCCGAAGCGCTGATCGAGGGCGACGAGGAACGGACGGCGGCCATCGTTTTCGGCCCCGAGAACGGGGCGGTCTCGGAAACGCTTGTTTTCGAGGCGGCGCGCGAGGCCTACGCCAAGGGCTACAGCCAACTCTATGTGATTGGTTTCGCTATCCAGCCCGATGCCAGACGTCTTGTCGAAGGCTGCGAACACACGGTCGGAGTGCCCGCGGCCTATGTTCAGGCGAGCATGGACCTTGTGATGGGAGACCTGCTCAAGAACTTGCGGTCGAGCCAGATCTTTTCGGTGTGCGGCCTTCCGGACGTGCGAATCGAACGGACAGAGGACCGGGATTACCGGGTCACACTTCTTGGCCTCGACGTGTTCGATCCCGTGGCGATGGAGTCCGAACACCGGGAAGGGGGCGACGTTCCGGCCTGGTTTCTCGATACTAACTACAACGGGCTCTGCTTCCACGTCTGTCAGGCGTTCTTCCCCAGAACCTCGGCATGGGAAGGGCTCAAGCGCTCGCTCCGAGGGGAGTTCGACGACAGCGTGTGGCCGCATCTCTCGGGCACGGTCAGCGCGCCGTTTCAGGCTGGCGACCACGGCCAGATCGGTGTGAAAGTGGTCGACGACCGGGGCAACGAACTGATGGTCGTCAAGCCTCTATCGGAGGCGGAGGCGTGATCCATACGGTCCGGATCCGAGGCTTCAAGAGTCTCGGAAGGGAAGTGGAGTTCCGTCTACCAGGGCATGTGGTGCTTGCCGGTCCCAACAACACGGGCAAGACCACGGTGCTCCAGGCGGTTGCGTCATGGTCTCTCGGGCTACGACGGTGGCGCGAGCTCAACGACTTCAATCGCCGTCGGGGATATACGTTTGCGCCGATAGCCCGGCAAGCGTTTACGGCAGTCCCGCTGCGGAGCTTTGATCTGCTGTGGGCGAACCGATTGTATCACCGCAACAATCCGGTCGAGATCGAGCTTCGGCACAACGATGGCTGGTCGGTGACGATGGAATTGGTCGCTGACAGCACCGAACAGATCTACGTTCGGCCCAACGCTGATGCTCCCAAGGATGTGCTGTGTGAGCTCGACCTTCGTGTCGTGTTCATCCCTCCGATGACCGGGATCGGCATCGACGAGCCGGTGTTTCAGCCGCCCAAGATCGAGGAACTTCTCGGCCTCGGCCGTCCGGGCGAGGTCTTGCGCAATCTGCTGGTAGAGGCGAATCGCAATGAAGTTGCCTGGGGCTCCCTTCAAGCCTCTATTGGAAAGCTTTTCGGCTACAGGCTCCGGCCCCCGGACACGAGCGGTGCCCATATAGTTGCAGACTATACGGAGGCAGACTTGTCTGTGGGCCGTCCAATTCTGGACATCGCGAGTGCAGGCAGCGGTTTCCAACAGGTGCTGATGCTGCTGGCGTTTCTCAATGCGCGACCGGGCGCGGTGCTGCTTCTGGACGAGCCTGACGCGCATCTGCACGTCATTCATCAGGACGCCATTTATCATGAACTGCGGACGGCTGCGGCCAGGCAGCGTTCACAGCTCATCGTCGCGACCCACTCAGAGGTCGTCATCAACGCGGTCGAGCCCCGCGAATTGTATGTCATGATGCTGAACGAGCCGCGAGCGGTTGCCGACAATGCCGAGCGAAACCGCCTGATTTCTTCACTCCGTGTATTAAGCAACGCAGATGTGATGCAAGCGGAGAGCGCGCGAGGCGTTCTCTATGTCGAGGACTACACGGACATCAATATCCTGCGTGCCTGGGCCGCACAGCTAGGTCATCGTGCCGAGAACCTGCTGACGACGGAATTGATGTGGAAGCCGGTCGTCTTCCAGACGCGAGATAAGGGGATTGACAACCCCGGCGTCCGAGCACGCGAGCACTTCGGGGCCTTGCAGCTTGTGCGTGATAGCTTGTCCGGTCTTGAGCTCCTCGACGGCGACGCGCATCGGGATATCCCGGACAGCGCAATTACCGGAACCGGCTTGCAGCGATTGCGCTGGCGCCGATACGAGATTGAAAGCTATCTCGTTCACCCCGATGCGCTCAGCCGCTTTGTCGAGGCCTTGGTCGGTGCCGAAGCCGCCGCTCTGCATATCGAGGACATGCTCGTCCACTGGCGCGACCATTTCCCGCCGGCGGTGGTGAGGGAACCGCTCGGCGATCATCAATTCCTGAATGTCACAAAAGCCCGCACGCTGCTTCTCCCACCACTACTCGAGGCGGCGGGCATTCCCGACTTGCCCTATACCCGCTATCACGAAATCGCCGCGTTGATGCTCCCCGAGGAGATCCATCCCGAGGTGGTCGAGAAGCTCGACGCGGTCTGCCGCGCCTTCGGAGTCGAACCGTGAACGCGCGCGAGGTTTCAGAGCCAATTCTCAACTCGCCGTTTGCGGAGCCAGAGGAGCATTGGCGAATCTCGGAGCACGAGCCGCCGGAACGCTGGCAAGGCCGTCGACCCGCGATGTATTTTTATCGCCCGCCGGGACGGGACTCGTCATCGGATCCCGAGGGTGTCGGGACAGCCATCGAGTTGAAGCTGGTCAACCGCATCCGCGCCAAGCTCGCCGAGTGGCGGCCCCTCGCGCTCAAGGGTGAGGGAGGCGTAACCCGGACGACCATGGAGCTGATGCGCCACTGGCGCCGGGATGGTCGCCAGCACCGGCTGTTCTTCGCGCAGCTCGAGGCCGCCGAGACAATCATCTTTCTCGCCGAGGCGCGTGCGGATTTCCTCCAAGGGATCGATGTCCCGCTCGATGAACCCGGTGTGGAGGCCACGGCGGATGGCATCCGGGCTTTTCGGCGTTATGCCTGCAAGATGGCGACGGGTACTGGCAAGACGACCGTCATGGGCATGCTCGCGGCCTGGAGCATCCTCAACAAGGTGTCGGACCGGGGCGATGGGCGCTATTCGGATGTGGTGCTGGTCATCTGTCCCAATGTGACGATCCGGAACCGCCTCGAAGAACTCAAGCCGCAAGGAGGCGAGGCGAGTCTCTACCGCACGCGCGACCTCGTACCGTCGCACCTCATGCCGCAACTCGCGCGAGGGCACGTCCTGGTCACCAACTGGCACGTGTTCGACCCGAGGACGATCCAGGTCGGCGGGCAATCGGCGAAGGTCGTCCGCGCAGGGCGTGAGATCCGAACCCGGGAGACCGTTCGTATCGGCACCAGGACGACAACGGCACGCGGGACGCGCTACCTGACGCTGAACGATCTCGACTTACAAAGGGCCACGGGCCTCATCGTCGTCCGTGACGAGCAGAGGGATCGGCAGGGCCATCTAAAGTCAGTCTCGGTGGAGTCGGTTCGCTATGTCGAGAGTGACGCCAGGCTCATCGAACGCGTTCTCGGCCGAGAGATCGGCGGCAAGGGAAACATTCTCGTCATGAACGACGAGGCGCATCACGCATACCGCATCCGGCGCGGGGAGTCGGACGAAGGTGAGGAAGACCTGTTCGGCGAGGAAGACGACGGCGAGGAGTTCTATCGCAAGGCGACGGTGTGGGTTGACGGTCTCGACCGCATTCAAAAATACCGCAGCATCAATCAATGTATTGACCTCTCCGCCACGCCCTACTATCTGGGCCGCGCCGGGCAGGACGCCAACAGACCGTTTCCCTGGGTTGTGAGCGATTTCGGTCTCATCGAAGCCATCGAATCGGGGTTGGTCAAGATTCCGCAACTCGCGGTTCGGGATACGAGCGGCAACACCGTTCCCGGCTATTTCAATATCTGGCGCTGGATCCTTCCGAAGCTGACCCCGGCGGAACGCGGTGGCCGACGCGGAAAGGTGAAGCCAGAGGCGGTGCTCAAATACGCGCATGTGCCATTGGCAGTGCTCGGTGGGCTCTGGGACGCGTTGCGCGAGGAATGGGAGCGGCGCGATGGAGAGAGCCGCCCGCCCGTATTCATCATCGTGTGCAAGGACACCGCGCTCGCCAAGGTCGTGCATCGGTGGCTTGCCGAGGACGAGGCGCCGGTGGGGATTCCGCCGGCGCGTCTCGACGGACTGCGCAACGTCGACGGGGAAAACCGGACCATAAGAGTGGATTCCAAGGTTGTTCGGGAATCTGATAGCGGGCAGTCAAAGTCCGACGAAGACCGATGGATGCGCCTGACGTTGGATACCGTCGGCAAGATCGACTGGCCGCGAGATACTCAAGGCCGGCCCCTTTACCCGCAAGGGTTCGAGGTGCTGGCGGCAAAGCTCGAACGGCCTCTCCATCCGCCCGGTCGGGACGTGCGGTGTATCGTCAGTGTTGGAATGCTGACGGAGGGTTGGGACTGCAACACTGTCACCCACATCATCGGGCTTCGGCCGTTCATGTCCCAACTGCTCTGTGAGCAGGTCGTAGGCCGCGGGTTGCGACGCTCCAGCTATATGGTGGGAGAGGACGGCAAGCTCGGCGAGGAAGTTGCGAAGATCTTCGGCGTTCCGTTCGAGATCGTGCCGCTGAAGGAGAACCCTCCCGTCAACGGGCCGAAACCGCCGCTGAAGACCTGGCGCATCCGGGCCGTGCCGGAGAAGGCGCATCTGGAGATTCGATTCCCCCGCGTCGAGGGCTACACGCAAGGGATTCGGCATCGCGTTACGGTGGACTGGGAGAGTATCGCTCCCCTTCGCCTCGACCCGATGGACATTCCGCCCGAGGTGGAGATGAAGGCGGGACTGCCCAGCAATACGGGCCGACCGTCGTTGGTGGGACCGGGGCGTCTCGAACGGGTGGACCTCAACCCCTACCGCCGAGGTCAGCGCCTTCAGCGCCTGGTGTTCGAGATGGCGCGGGACCTGACGCGGGACTACCTCCGGCAACCGCATTGCGCTGCGCCAGCCCATGTGCTGTTTACCCAACTCGCGTCCATCGTCGCACGCTACCTCGACGAGAAAGTCCAGCCCATCGCTCCGGCGCGGGACGTCGACGCCTTTCTGTCGCCTTGGTACGGCTGGCTGGTAGAACGACTCGTCGCCTCTATCCGACCGGATGAGCGGACGGGAGAGGATGTCGAGTTGCCGCGTGCCGAGAGCGGACGGGGACCCGGCTCTACGGTGGAGGTCGACTTCGAGACTCGGCGCGAGCCCTATCCCGTCGTCAAGAGCCACATCAACGCGGTCGTACCGGACACCGCCAAATGGGAACAGACCGCTGCCTACTGGCTGGACACCAACGACTTCGTACACTCGTTCGTCAAGAACGCGGGCCTTGGCTTCGCGATCCCCTACCTGCACAACGGGGAGCATCACGACTACCTGCCGGATTTCATTGTCCGGCTGGCGGGTGACGGGGAACGCTACCTGATCCTGGAAATAAAGGGCTACGATCCGATGAAGGATGTGAAGGCCCAGGCCGCCCAGCGCTGGGTCCGCGCCGTCAATGCCAGCGGCGGCCACGGCATTTGGGTCTATGACCTGGTTTCCGACATGAGCAAGGTCGGAGAGGCGGTCAGGCGGGCCGCGGGTTGAGGCCTCCAAGCGGAACTTTGTCATCGTGAACTACGACAAGTCGCCCAGAACGCTGGCCGGCGACAATCCCATCCAGCACACCGAAGATGACGTTCTCGAGCGCGCGGGCGTTGCGGACGCCTTCGCCCAGCAGGTTCTCGCGCTCGACACGAGTGCGGGAAACACTGTCGGAGTCTTCGGTCCCTGGGGTTCAGGCAAGACCTCCTTCGTCAATCTCGCCCGAGGGGCGTTCGGGCGGGCCGAAGTTCGGGTGATCGACTTCAATCCCTAGATGTTCAGCGGTACGGAACAGCTTGTCGAGCGGTTCTTGGCGGAACTGTCGGCGGAATGCAAGGCGGGCGACTTGGGACCGGGAGGCAAGCCCTACCCTGTAGCCATATATGTTACTGGACCAAAGGAGTTCCAGCCGTTTTTCTTTCGGCGATTCGATGGCCCAAAGTCGCTGCTGACAGCCGCTCATAGCCACGCCACATGATCTGGTTGCCCGGCTCGGGATCATGCTTGCGGTTCCGGTAGCCGCCGAGAAGCGCGACAAGGCGTACAGCAGTGCCGAGGTTGTCCGGTGTCTGCTGTTTGTATTCCTTGGCATAATCGTGCAGAAACGACAGTTCGTGATCGGTGAACATGAGGCTGGCATCGCAGCCGGGCACTTGGCGCCCAAGCAGTGCCATCAACATAATCCGCCAAGTAATGACGCTGTTGATTGCGATCGCGCGCTCCAGCCGGTCGGCGGTATGAAAGGCGAGATACTCGACCCGGCAACCGGATTTCAGCACCCGGAAGAAATCTTCCACACGCCAGCGCTGGAGGTAGAACGCGATGATTTCCACGGCTGCCTCGACGGTGTCGACCGGGAGGCTGGTCAGCAGGTGCCACTGAACCGCGTCCTCGCCTTCGGGTGGTGCGGTTTCGACAATATGCACTCCCGACATTTCCACTGCACCGGCCCCCCTGTTCGTTGCAGGAAGCGTGAGCCTGCGGTAGCGGATTTCGCACAGCGCCGTGCGCTTGCTGCGCGCCGGACGGGCCTTCGTCCCCCGCGACTTGCGGCGTTCGGTCAAGCGGTCAATCGCGACTTCGACATTCCCGCAGGCTGCGCCCTTGCGCATCGTTTCAAACAGCTTCATGTCGTTCCCGGCAAGACAGCGGTCATGCTTGGCGCGCACCAGGATCTCGACCCGGCCTGATCGGCGCTGCGCGTCGAACAGCTCGAAAAAATCCGCTTCTCGATCCATGACGCTGATCACCCGCGTCTTGCGGGTCAGTTCCCGCGCCGCTTCGGCAATGTCATGGAACCCGTCGATCCAGCGCTGCGTCTTCTGCTGCGCCTTCGGCGTGGTCTTGCCGCCCCCGGGCCGCGGCGCCTCAAGACCACAACGCAGGACGCCCAGCGGCAGGCCCTGGCCGTTCACCGCAAGCGTGAGATGCAGATGCAGGCCCAAGGTCTTCGACGTTGTCTGGTTGCGGCCGATGATGCCTAGTCCATCGCAGTTCGGGCGGGTTGCGAAGTTCAGGTCGCTACCGTCCTGGATGCACAACACCGTCGTCTGGCTGCGCATCCGCTGAATGCTGCGCGCCCGGTGCGGCGCGAGAATGTTCGCCACCGTCACCGCCGTATCCGCCGGCTGTTCGATGAACCGGTAGTAGCCGTCAACCGCCGCACGATCGCCCTTCGCATTCCCGCTGACCGACTGGCCCGGATATTCCGCCAAGAGCCCGGCGCTCTTGACCAATCGCGCCGATAACCGCTTGTCTCCCAAGGGTGCTCCTCCGAATTCGTTCGCCGCCCACTCCGCGCTGTCCAGACCTTCGCCCGGAGCAAGCGCAGGCGCATGATCGACAAACGGCACATCGAGGCGGCGGCGCCAGTCCGGCGCCAGTGCATACATGTAAACCGATTTCACCGTTTCCGCCTGGCGTTTGTCCCGGTCCTGGCGGCCGCGGCCCGTGGTCCGCCCGACGCAAAGGAAATTCGCCGCTCGCAGGCTGACCCCGCTTCGCGACGGTTCGACAAACGTCTCGACAAGCCACGGACGGTAACCGTATCGCGCTTCGAAATCCATCGGCAACCGCCGCAGGATCCGCCCCAGGACGTGGCTCGCCAGATTGGCGCAGGCAACGCCGGGGCGGATCAGGAAGCGGCTCATGCAGACCACCCGGTTAAGCGCCTGCTTCCGCTGTTCATCGCTCCACGCCATCCAGCGGTCCCGCGCCGAAAGGCGAAGCGCCGAGGCCGAGAAGCCGGCCGCACCGAGATATCCGTGCGAAGAGGCGACAAGATACCGCATCTGACAACCCGCGAAGGTCGTCATCCCGCGCGGATGCTCGTCACCGATCATCGTGTTCCAGACCTGCCGCTCATCACGGCTCTCGACCACGACCAGGCCGAGCTTCCCGACCGCCTCCAGACGGCCCGGAACTTCCGAGGCAGCGGGCAACGAACCAACCAGCCGGCGCGGAATTGAGGATGGCGCCCCGCGCTGCGCTGCCGGCAAGACGATCGCACCCGTATCCGCCAACTTGCGCAGCGTCTTCAGGCAACCCGCCAGCTGAAAACGGCCGCGGACATCGACAAAGCCAAAGGCTTCACAAACGCTCCGGCCAACCGCACTGCGGGTCCCGGAACTCTTCCGCAACAGAATCTGTTCGAGAAGAGCAAGCGATTCGGGCGCGTTTAACGTTCGATTGATCTGGTTCTGTATCATCATGCCAACGCTGATACACGATCAATTCGCCTTTGTCCAGACCTAAATCACGCTACAGGGTAGGGCAAGCCTCTTGAGGAGTACGGCGCCACGTTTCCTGGAAAGGTAGGCGCAATAGCGAAGAAAATCAGAATTTCCCTCCGACAGCTGTCGGCGAAGTACAAGGCAAGCGACCTCGGATCGGTAGGTAAGGCCCTTGAGGAGTACGGCGGTGCGCACTCTGGAAAGGTAGGCGCAATAGCGAAGATAATCGGCATTCTCCTCCGACATCGGGAAGGAGGAATCTCAGGTCGCCGTAAGAAAGTTGCCGTTGCTCTCCGAGAGTACGGCAAACCGATTGTCGTGGTTCTCGACGATGTTGATCGGCTGTCTGTCCCCGAAATCCGCGAAGTCTTCAAATTGGTGCGCTTGACCGCAAGCTTTCCCAATCTTGTCTATGTCGTGGCCTGCGACCGCCACCGCGTTGAACGGGCACTTGGCGAACCGGGACTGCAGGGACGGGATTACTTGGAGAAGATTATCCAATGGCACTTCAACCTGCCGGAAGTCCCGAGTCATTTACTCTCGCAGCAACTTTCGGCGGCAATCGAAGAGGCCCTCGCCGACATTGAGAATCCCGGACCGTTTGACAAACAGGTTTGGCCAGACGTGCACGCCGAGATCGTCCGCCCGCTTGTTTGCAATATGCGCGATGTGCGCCGCTACGCCATCGCCATCCGGGAGACCGTGGCTGGCCTGGATGGCGAAGTCGCGCTCGCCGACGCCCTGGGGCTTGAAGCCGTCCGTCTGTTCCTGCCCGATGTCTTCAGGCACCTGCCCAGTGCGATCGATGGCCTTACCGTAACTTCGCGAGCGGCTGAGAGACGCCTTTTCACGATGACTCAGGAAGACCCGTCCGATCCGATGCCTGGGTTTAACAAGTGGCTCAAAGCACAGATCGACCGACTAATTTCTGCTGTGCAGAACGATCCGGAAAGCGAGACCGACCGGACGGGGGAGGTGGTCGAAGCCATGATCGACCGTCTCTTTCCCGTTGGCGCCCGTCTGCGACGAATGAGCGACGGAGATTCCGAGCCTTACGCGAACGATGACGCGGCAGAACATCTAGTGGAGCGTCGTGTCGCTCATGAACATGTCCTTCGATTGTATCTGGAACGTGTGGTCGGCCCGGATTTGTTGGCGTTCCACGACGCAGAGCAGGTCCTTGCTCGCATGACCGACCGCTACGAAATGAACGAATTCATTCGCTCGCTGGAACCGACGCGATGGCAGGATGTCGTTTCGAATCTGTGCGACCTTGGGATTCGGTTTCGTCCAGAGCATGTGGAAGCAGGTGTCGTCGTGCTGCTGTGCCTATGGCCCGACATGCCGGAACGACAGTCTGGCTCGAGTTTCGTGGGTGACACGAGAGCCAGTGTTCGAAGAGTAATTTATCGACTGCTGTCCGCGTTGGAGGATACTGCCGCAGTCGAGGCTGCGGTGCACCGCATCCTGCCCGAACTGGCGTCGCTCTCTTCCAAGTTGGAGTTGGTCCTTCAGATCGGACATCGGGAAAAGTCTGGACACAAGCTCGTCTCGGAGACGGCCGCGGACGAATTCGAGACGATATTAGGGAACGAGATACGGGCTGCTTCCGCCGAGGACCTTGCCGGCGAACGAGATCCCTCGCGAGTCCTGGCTTTTGCGAAGCATTGTGACGGCCAGTTGGAAGGGCCTTTCGAGATTGATGCCTCTCCCAAATTGACCCTTGCTCTCCTTCGATCCGTTCGTGGAGAGATGGAAACCGGTTCTCTGGGCAGCCGTGCTGTTCGCCGATCCCCCACACTGAATTGGGAACGCCTCGTCGACTTGTACGGCGGCGAGGAAGTGCTAGAGACGCGGATCAACGATCTGAAAGCGAGGTTTGGGACCCTGAAACCCGGGATAGCGACCCGCCGGGTACCGCTTGCCGAGGCCGAACATCTTCTTGAGCTGGCGGAGAGATATCTGAGCGGTTGGCGGCCCGAGGCGGATTGACTACCCGATTTCTCCACGCTGTCGCAGTGTCGGATCGTTTGCGATCCGACGGGGAGAAACGCGGGCCAAGTCTTGCCAGTGTCGCGGCGGCGTATGCGGCTAAATGGCAATGCGTCTTGCACCGTTGACGTCGTCAAGATAGCTGTTCGTCTGGACCGTTGGGAGGCAAAGCTGCAGCCGTTCGAGGCTGGGCGGTGGTGCCGAACAATGTGAGAACCTGTAAGCCTGAGCCGAGCGCCCATTTGCGAGGGCATTGTAACAGTTTTCTCCAACTGCGGTTTCCTCGAATCCGAGACGGTTGCATACTGGACAGGTTTGCGGGGTCTGTCTCCGTCTCGCGCGGCTGAGGAGCCAGGTGTGGTTTGAGGCCGAGCAGGGAGAAGACTTTGTCCTGCGGGGGGGCATCCGGGTGAGCACGGATAGGGAGAAGCCAATCCCAGCATCGATTTCGGTCGCGCAGAGGGTTCCGAGGTGCTCGGTGAGACCCCGGTCGCCGCGGACGGGCAGGCGGCGGACGCGGGGCGGCGGGTACGCTGCTTGCGCCCGACCTCCCTTGAGCAGGAGGCCGGGGCAACCGGGTCGTCCTTCCGGGGCAGGGTGTCCGCGGCGAACATCAGCGGCTACGGCGTCCTCGGTTATCTGCGGCAACGTGCTGCGCTTGCGGCGGCGCTCGCCGCTGCCATTGGCACCTGGCGCCGACGCCGTTCGAGGATGACCACCCCGAGGGCGCGGTGACCGAACGAAAGACACCCGTGCGAAAGACCGAGATGTCCGGGCGGCCAAGGCGGAAGGCCGCACGCAGAACCGCCGAAACCGGCTTGGCCGCCCACAACCTGTGGGCCACGCTCCGGAATCTCGGAAATCGGATCCGCAATGTAGTCACCCTGCCGGACCAGTCCAACGGCCCTGACCCGATCATCGCTCAGCCGACACTGCCGCAGGCCTGAGCCCTCCGGCGGCTTTGAGCGGAGCGAGACAAAGCGATTCCAGTGCCGCTGCAGCCTTTCGACTGTCTATCTGATTGGTATATCAAAGGTAATTGTGTCTAACTGGATGGAAGTTGCCGCCAGGGATGTCGCAACGCGCAACGTGGTGGCCCGAGGAGGCGCGAAGCGACTGAGCATGGTACGAGCGCCTGTCCGCAAGAGAGATTCTTCCGATGGGCCAATATTGACCGCTTGCGTTCAGGCCTGCAGGAATGGGGCGCGAAGCCGGCGCGTTGACAGGTTGGACGAGTTGGGCCACAATTGGCCTATTATTCTGGCAACCCGTCGAATAGAGGTCAAAAGTGGCTGATCATAATTCCATCGCGACGGCCAACCCAGATCGTACTCTGGCGGAGCTTGGCAGGCGGATGAGAGCGCATCGACTCGCTCGCAACCTCACGCAGGAGACTCTTGCCCGGGAAGCCGGCGTCGGGCTGCGAACGCTTCGCCGCCTGGAGGCGGGCGACTCGCCTTCGCTTGACAGCTTCCTCCGCATCGTTACGGCACTGGAAATGATGGAGCGCCTTCTGGATGCGTTCTCGTCTAGCGATGCCCGCCCGCCCGTGTCCGCCATTCCCCGAATCATGGAGCAGAAGCGCGCCCGGCCTGTCCGTCAGGGTTGGTCGGGCCATCCGTGGACCTGGACAGACGGCCAGATTGACTGACGCGGGCTGCGCGGCAACGGAAGCAGCATGCGGCGGAGGGTCAATCTCCGCTCCGGCCCCCGAAACGCTCCTGCCACGCTTCCACGTCGCTGCTCGTGATCTTGCGGAACAGCGGATCGGGGCGCTGCATCGCATGCCCCGGGGGGACGGCAGAAAAGATGGCGTCCCGGTCCTCCGGCCAATCCCGATCGCTCGGGGGCGGCAGGCCCAGGGTCTGGAGGATGGCGCTGGATGCATCCGGAATGAACGGCGCCGAGACCACGGCGTAAAGGCGGACGAGCTGGATCGCCATGCGGATGGCCAGGGCGGCCCGGGGCCGGTCGGTCTTCACATGCGCCCAAGGCTCCGAGCGCTGCAGGTACTCGTTGCCGAGTGACCAAAGCGCTCTGAGTTCCGAAGTGGCGCGCCTGAACTCCACCGTGTCCATCGCAGCCTCGTAGGCATCCAGGCGTCGGGTGACGCCGCTCCGCAGCGCGGCCTCCGCTTCGCCTTCGCTTCCGCCCTCCGGGGCCTTCCCGTCGAAGCGATTTGCGGTGAACCCGCCGACCCGGCTCACGAAGTTGCCGAGGACATCTGCGAGATCCTTGTTCACGCCGTCATGCAGCGAGCGCCAGGTGAAGTCGGCATCACCGGTCTCCGGAGCGTTGGAGAGGAGCCACCAGCGCCAACAATCCGCGGGAAGGATCTCGAGCGCGCCGTCCATGAACACGCCGCGCTTCTGGGATGTGGAGAACTTGCCGCCATCGAAGGTCAGCCAGTTAAAGCCCTTGATCAGGTCCACGAGCTTCCAGGGCTCGCCAGAGCCCATGAGCGTGGCCGGAAAAAAGAGAGAATGGAAGGGAATATTGTCCTTGGCCATGAACTGCGTGTACCGCACGTCATCCGCCCCGGCGTCCTCCCGCCACCAGCGCCGCCAATCCTGGCCGGTTGCCTCGGCCCATTCGACGGTGGCGCCAATATACGCAATCGGCGCATCAAACCATACATAGAAGACCTTGTTCTCCATGCCCGGCCAGGGCGCTTCCCCGCGGCGCACGGGAACGCCCCAGTCCAGGTCTCGCGTGATGCCCCGGTCCTGCAGGCCTTCGCCATCGTTCAGCCACTTCAGCGCGATGGACCTCGAAAGCACGGGCCAGTCGGTCTTGGTACTGATCCATTCGCGCAGGCGCTCCCGCATTGCCGACTGGGCCAGGAAGAGGTGCCGGGATTCCCGGAACTCCAGGTTGGTGTCGCCGGAAATGGCCGAACGCGGGTTGATCAGGTCCACCGGGTCAAGCTGCTTGGTGCAGTGCTCGCACTGGTCGCCCCGCGCCTGCTCATAGCCGCATGCGGGGCAGGTTCCCTGTACGAATCTGTCGGGCAGGAAGCGCCCGTCCACCGGGGAGTAGAGCTGTCGCATGGACACTTCCCGGATCAGGCCCTCGTCTGCCAGCTTTTCCGCAAGATGCTGGGTCAGCCGGTGGGTCGCGGGTCGGGACGAGCGTCCGAACCAGTCGAAGCCGAGCCGGAACTCGTCACCGAGCGCCTTCTGGCGGTCATGCATCCAGGAGCAGTATTCGGCGATCGGCATGCCGGCCTCGGCCGCCGCAAGCTCCGCGGGTGTGCCGTGCTCGTCGGTTGCGCAGACATGGAGGACTTCATGCCCCCGGAGCCGCATGTAGCGTGCAAAGACGTCCGATGGAAGCAGGGAGCCGACCAAATTGCCGAGGTGCTTCACCCCGTTGATGTAAGGCGTCGCGGAGGTGATCAGGTGGCGGGCCATGTGTCAGGTTACCTCTCCGGGTGCAATGTGTGGAGCAGTGCTTTGCGGGCACAAGAAAACGTCAATCCGATCGCCGGTGGCGCTGCAATGCATCAATTCTTCGTCTTGCGGCGTCGAGTGTGGTCTCGTCCCGGGTCGCGCGTTCAAGGAAGGATGCATTCTGGGTAGCCGGATCCCCGGTGTCGGAAGAAAGGTCGTGATGATACCGCGCAATTCCCTGATTTTGTCGGAAACCGTGCGGGGCGGCGGACATGTGTGCTTCCAGGCTTCCTGCGCGTTGCTGAGTCTGTCGAGGATGCCGCGTTGGCTGGGACGATAGATGGTGTTGCGGCCAATGCCGGTTTTACGGTGGAGATTGGTGACAGAGAGTTCGTAGTTGCAGTCCTGGAGATCCGGCTGTGTCGGCAGCCCCTCTCTCAGGCGGTGTAGGGCGGCGCGCAAACGGATTTCCGTGGCTTGGCGCCGGCTTCATCGCGGGTCAGCGCCTTACGGGGCATTCCGTGTGTCCTGTGGTTCGAGGGTGCCAGTCAACGGGTCGACAATGCGATCGTACACGGCGATGCGTGGAAGCGCAATTTCGCGCCTGGAGGCTGTCAGGCCGGGTCGCTGGAGCGGGGCGATGTTTCTGGCGCGGCGCGCCGGACAAGAGGGCAAGTGGCGGCGGGCTACCGCGAAATTGAGGTATTTGGCACAGGAGCTCTCGGTGCGGAGCATCGGATTGGGGCCAGCGTCGTTTCTGGGGCAGGCAGATGTGGACCTGGGGTACACGCAGAACCCCCAGTCGCAGATGCCCAAAGAGCCTCTCGCATAATTCATAAGTCCGAGGCACTTGCAAAATTCTGCTGGATCAGGAACCCGATCCCCTGCAAGGCACGACTCTTGGGGCGAATGGTAACGATTGCTGGGTGGAGAGGCGTTTGTCTCGCCTTCCGAGGATCAAGCGAGAGGGGCTCTACGGTCAGAAATTTCTTGGGGGACGGGACCCTGTGGGGCGTTGGGCGAAGGATTACACTTCCGAGGGAAGCCGATCCTGTGCGCTTCATTCCGGCTTCGGCGCGTTGGCACGCAATACTCTCGACCGGGCATGCTTCCGGCACGGGCCCGCGTGCCATGCGTCGTGCCCGAACGTGCGGCTCGTGATATGGTTGCGGCTGTTTCTTTGCTCCCGAAGCGCCCGGTTTTCCCCATGGCCCAGACCGTGAAGCCTCCCGACCGGCCAAAGGCCGACTCCATCAAGCCCATTCGGCGGCTGTTTCCGTTCATTGTCGGGCAGCGGGCCCTGATCGCGGCCGCCGTAGCCGCGCTTCTCCTGGCGGCGGGATTCACCCTGGCGCTTCCGATGGCGCTTCGCCGTGTGATCGACCACGGTTTTGTCGGCAGGGACACGATCCTGATCGACCAGTATTTCGGGGCCCTGGTGCTCGTTGCCGCCGGGCTCGCGTGCACGACGGCTGCGCGCTTCTATCTGGTTTCTGTTGTCGGGGAGCGCCTCGTGACCGATCTTCGCGCAGCGCTATACGGGCATCTTCTCGGGATGAGCCCCGGGTTTTTCCACCACATGCGAACCGGCGAGGTCATTTCGCGCCTTACGGCGGACATGGCGGTCGTCCAGGCCGTGATCGGGTCGACGGTCTCCATCGCGCTTCGCAACTTGCTTCTTCTGGCCGGTTCGGGGGTCATGATGCTGGTTACCAGTCCGAGACTTGCCTTGCTGGTGGCGGTGCTGGTTCCCGTGGTGATCGCACCTCTCCTGGCGCTCGGGCGGCGTTTGCGTAGATTGGCCCGCGAGAGCCAGGACCGCATCGCGGAGGCGTCCGGAATCATTGGAGAGGTTCTCCAGGCTATTGCTGTCGTGCAGGCATTCACGGCGGAAAAGGAAGTGGAACGGCGCGGCGTGGAGGCGGTCGAGAAGGCCTTTGCTGCTTCCCGCCGGCGGGCGCTCATGCGCGCGTGGCTTACGGGCCTTGTGATCTTCCTGGTATCGGCCGGGATCGTTTGCGTGGTGTGGCTCGGGGCGACCGATGTCTCGACAGGGCGGATGACGGGCGGCGAGCTCGCGCAGTTCGTGCTCTACGCGGTGATCGCGGGTGGGGCGGCGGCATCGCTGTCGGAAGTGTGGAGTTCGGTTCAGCTTGCGGCCGGCGGCGCGGAGCGGATCTTCGAGCTTCTCGACGCGAAGCGCGATATCCGCGCTCCGGCGAATCCGCGCAGGCTTCCGGTGCCGGCGAAGGGAGCAATCGCATTCCACGATGTAACTTTCTGCTATCCAACCCGGCCCGAAGCGGCGCTGGACCACTTCTCGTTGCGGATCGAGCCCGGAGAACGCGTCGCGCTCGTCGGCCCCTCCGGCGCCGGAAAGAGCACCGTGCTCCAACTGCTGCTTCGTTTCCACGATCCCGATACGGGCTTCATCACCTTGGATGGCGCCGACATTCGTGAGGTCGATCCGGCGGAACTCAGGGCGCGTTTCGCCCTCGTGCCGCAGGATCCTGCCATCTTCGCCCGTTCGGCAGCGGACAACATCGCCATCGGCCGGCCCGGAGCCGCTGCGTCGGAGATCGAAGGTGCGGCACGGGTGGCCGACGCGCATCAATTCTTGTCCAGCCTGCCGAACGGATACCAGGCGTGGCTCGGGGAGCGCGGCGTCATGCTGTCGGGCGGGCAGAGCCAGCGGGTCGCGATAGCGAGAGCCGTGCTGCGGGACGCACCGGTCCTCCTTCTGGACGAGGCGACATCGGCGCTTGACGCCGAGAGCGAACGCTCCGTGCAGGAGGCCATCGCGCGCCTTGCGAAGGACCGGACCGCCATCGCAATTGCGCACCGGCTCGCCACGGTCAAGAGCGCTGATCGCATTGTCGTGATGGACAGCGGACGCGCTGTGGCGACCGGTTCCCACGCGGAACTGGTCGAGGCGGGCGGCCTCTATGCCCGCTACGCCTCGCTGCAGTTCGAAGACGGCCTCGGCGCGTCAGCTCTCCGCTAGGAGTTTGTCGGGTTTGACCCAGAATTGGCGTGAAGGGAAGCCTTCGCGCTGATTCCGGCCGAGGCAACACGCGAGCGCGCCGGGTCCCGGCTCAGGGTTGGGGGGATTTCCAGGGCGGTTCGGTTGCCGGGGTGGCTCTCTTACCCCCAAGGGCCGTTTTGGGCCCTGTGAGGGCACTGTTTCGGGCCGGGTGAGAGCATTTTTTCTCTTCTTGCTCAGCTTGCGAGAGCGTGCATCCGCTTCAGGTTCCATGCCAGGCTGATCAGCGTCCATTCCCCACTTACCGCGCTCAGTCCCCGCAGATGGAAACGCCGGAATCCCATCACCTCCTTGATGATCCCGAAAACCGTCTCCACGGTCACCTTGCGCCGAGAATAGATCGCCTTGCCCTCCGGCGTCTTCAGGCGGTGCTTCGCTCTCGCCGTTGGGTCCGCATCGACAGGAAGCTCTGGCGCCGGGGCCCGCCGGTTCGCCAGCGGCTGGTTGTGCGCGTCGCGGCCTGACGCGATGTACGGAGTTACCTCGGCCATCTCGCACTGCGCCACGTTGTCGGCGCTGAAATAGCCGGTATCGGCCAGGATTCCTTCCGGCTTGCCTATCACCGCTTCCACCGCCGCCAGCTGTTCCAGCGCCGGGGCAATCTGCTGCTTGT
This sequence comes from Rhodobacterales bacterium, assembly GCA_965222665.1. GTDB lineage: Bacteria > Pseudomonadota > Alphaproteobacteria > Rhodobacterales > CAZPXZ01 > CAZPXZ01. Next base: position 684,796 of record CBDCUM010000011.1, on the reverse strand, counting down.
CATTGCAGGCATCCGTTACGTGGCCCGCCACGATCAGGTGGGAGCCATTGTCAACCCTCGCCTGGGCGTTGAACCCCTGCACAAAGCCTTCTGATGACGGCATGATCCGCGACTCCGGATCGGTGAAGTTCACCTGGTCCTTCGGATACGGGCCCGGTTGCGGTTCTTGCGGTGGGCGACCGCCCGGCTTCCGGCCGGACGCCGCCTCCTTCACCGCGCGGGCCCCATCTTCTCCTCGTAGGCCGCCATCTCCGCCCGGTGCCGCTCCGCCGCCCGCTGCGCGATCCCTTCCTTCGCCGCCGCGATCGCATCAAGGCGATCGCGGCGCCGCTTCAACTCCTCCGGAGTGTCCAGCCCGATGTCCGGCTCAGCTTCGTCCGCCTGCTCCGCCCGGGCCAGCAACGCTGCAACCTCTTCCTGCAACTGCTGTTCCAGCTTGTTCGCGTAGTCCCAGCTCATCGCCTTGTGCTTGTTGGCGTTGGCCTTGATCTTGGTACCGTCCAGACTCACATTCCCGAGTTGCAGCACCCCCAGGGTCCGCGCCATCATCAGGATCTGTATGAACAGGCCTCCCAGGTCTTTCAACTACCCACTGTTGACACGGTTATCGTCTGATCGTTTCTCCCATGCATTGACGGCATCGAGACCTTCCTTGTAGCTTCTCCATGCCTGCCAGATTTTTTCGGTTCCGGGGAGCGGTTGCCGCTTGCTGGGACGGAATCCGGCGAGGCGCGCGAGGTCGACCACGAAGGTTCGGATATCCGGGGGCGTTTCGGGTGGAGCGCGAATGACACGGCGGTGTTTGAGCCAGACGTAGAGCACGTTGATCTCGTGTTCGGAGAACATGATGAGTGCCGGCATGTCTGGCGTGTCGCGGGCGCGTCGTTCCAGGTCCATGACACGCCATGCGGTCACGGCATCGAATGCGAGGCACTTGCGCAGATCTTCGGCGTGATCGAGTTTTCGATCCTCGACCCGAGTGCCGACCTTGAGGATCCGGAAGTATTCCTCGATGGTCCAGCGTGCTTCGTACCATGCGACGACGCGCCGGGCATTGTCGATTTCGGCCTCGCCCTCGGTCGTGAGGAGCACCCGGTGGAGCGGCATCTTGCCTTTCGGCGGTTCGGGTTCGAGGACCGAGACGGCAAGCATGGCGAGCGGTGCTTCGTCGCCGGCCCTGTTCGACGGTGGAACGAGGTCGACCATCGCGGCACGGAGTTCAAGCCGGGCCTTGCGTTCGCGGCGCTTGCGGGGACCACCACAGGGGCTGATGGTGATGGTCTTTGTGCCCAGAACCGGTTGCGCATTCATGAAGTCCCACAACTCTCGGGTGTCGCCGTCGACGGCGACCCGGCGCTGGCGGCCGCGGTCGGAACGCACCACGAGCCCGTTGCCGGTCTGCCGTGCCGTTTGCAACAGGTCCCATATGTCTCCTTCGCGATCACAGACCGTAATCACGCGGCTGTCGGGACAGGCTGCCGCGATCTGCCCGGCGCGCTCAAGGCCGCGCAGCCAGCGCACGCTTTCCGGCACGTTGTCCGGCGTTTCGGCGGCCAGCGTGCCGTCGCGCTGTGTCGCGTTGATTTCGAACACTCCGAGCGGGCGTCGGGATTCGGTGACCGCAAGCCCGACATGGGCGAGCAAGCCCCAGGTTCCCGATCCGCCGCCGACCAGACCCGCCGTCTTCTGGTGGCCGTTGTAGTTGAGGGTCGTCGCGTCCTGGAGCGCGAGAATCACCGGTTCCAGCCGGCAGCGGTCGACCGTAGCCTCTTGATGGGGTTGAAGAATATGCTCCATCTTGATCCTGTCGTTCGAGAGCAGCCGATAGGCGGCCTTTTGTTCCGCCGCGCCGGGGAAGATCGCCGGCAGCGACGCACCCGGGGCATGTTCCCACGCCCGGCCCATCGCCACCACCCGGTCACGCAGGCGGCCGTCGGGATGGCTGCCGCGCCGGTACTCGATATCGGCCCAGTCCGTATCCTTCGGCAGATGCGGCGTCGGTGCCGCGCCAAGCCTGCGGTGTGGTTCCTGGCACAATCTCTCGCGCCATCTCGCGGCCAACGGCTTGATCCATACCGCTTTCGGCGCGACCGCGCGCCGCCCGGGCGGACATCCCGAGGTTCGCGCCGCACAACACTTCCAGCCTGCGGCCCGGTAGCAGGTTCCGAGCCGGTCGGGAGCCACGTAGGTATAGGCCGCCAACGGCCTTACCCCATACGCTGCTTCCCAGTCGTCCGCAACGCGGGCCGCCGCCAGCGCCAGCACATGCGACGCCAGGTTGTCGACCCGTACCCCGGGCAACAGAAGATAACGGTCGTTATTGACTACAAGTCCGAGATTCGCAACCCGTGCGTCGGGCGACCAGCCAAGGAACGCATCGCGCGCCTTCTGGTGCCAGCTTGCGGCACAGAACCCGATCCCGCCAAGCGTACCATGAACCGAAGACCGCACCCAGTAGCGAAGCTGGGCACCCGGCATGCGCGAAAGGCCTTCAGGATGATGGCTCGCCATCATCGCCCGCCACAGACCACGCTCGGCGTCGCCGACAGGCTCCAGCGCAACTTCGCCGAGCTCTGCAAGCCGGCAGGCGAGCGTCAGGTCCGGGAAATCCCTCTCCACGGCAACCGGTATCGACGGCATCGGCCGCGCCGCGGGCAACGACAGCTTCAGCTTGGCCGCCAGCCGCGGCAGCGCCTTGCTCGCCTGCGCCAGACACGCAACGCCACGCCGATTGCGCCAGTTCTCCCGTTCGCAAAGCTCGCGCGCAAGCCCATGGCGCGTGCCACCCTCTTCAGCAACCGCACCGATCAGCCAGTCGATCGTTGCGGAACGGAAATGTCGAAGCCCGATCTGCATGCACAGAATATGCGCCAATCAAACTACCGTGTCAACTGTGTCTAAATGAAAGCTCCCAGGTGCCCAATAAACCGCTTGCGAAAGGTTGCAATCGTGTCGTGATCTGGATGCAGGTTCGCCGCGACGAAGCGGAAGGCAACTGACTCATACGTCGCCCGCTCCAGCTTGCGGCTTGAGAAGACCCCGGTCGCATAGCCGTAGAACAGCAGCGAAAGCAGCATCGCAGGATGATAGGCTCGCTTGCCGCCGCGACCATAGTCAGAGGTCGACTCGCTCAGATCGAGCTGCTCCACAATATCGACCACGAAACGCTCCAAATGACCTTCCGGCAGCAGTCCTGGAGCGACGGCGGCAAGAGCCACGGCGTCTCACGATCCGTCCTACGGAAATCCCGCGACATCAGCAGACCTCTTCCACAATCTTCAGCTCTTGGAACACTATATATTGATGGTGCAGTGGCTACCAGGGCAGGACTGGCCAAGAGACGACAAAGCTCGGCCCGGCCGCTGGCTGCGGCAAAGCTGAGATATGGCCATGCCGGCGCCCCCCCCCCCCCCCCCAATGGCATTCGCTTAGGGAAATTTTGGCATTCGCTTAAGGAATCGCAGTTCTGCCAGGCCCGTATTGGGTGGGACGGTTGCTCTGGCACTCAGACTGCAGCTGCGGAGTCTCGTCCCTTCTGCCATCTGCCGAGGGGTTTTCGGGAGCGTCGTGGCCAGGATCGATTTGGACGTAGGCGCTGCCTTGCGGTTTCGACACAAGCGAGGACCTGATGCACTGCGTTGTGCATCATGGCCGCCTGCCGCAGGATGAGGCCTTCGAGGTTTCGGGCGACGGCGAACAAGGCGGCCTTGAAGTTTGCCTGGCTCTCCGGCAGGGGATCCGGGGGCGATTGCGAGTTGTGCATGGCGTCGCCGAAGTTGGTGAACAGCCTGGTCATGGCGATGAGGTTGAAGTGGGCGAAGATTTCCTGCTTCACGCCGCGTTCGGATCGGCTGTGGAAGTTCTCCAGTTCGAAGCCACACTTTGAGGTTTTGTACAACTCCTCGATGCCCCAGCGGTCATGGTAGAGGTCGGCGAGTTCCCGGACCCGGTATCGGCTTCGGTCGAGAAGAGTGGTTGCGAGATGGAACTCGGTTCCGCCGTGGACGTATTTGACGAGCCGCAGGGGGATGGGCCTGGGTACGGCCTCGGGATCCTTCCGGCCCAGACGGCGAAGCGTATCGGGTCCCGGTGTGATGGTGATGAGCTCATCCTGCCGGCTTCCTGCGATGAAGTCGTCGAATGTGGTTCCGGCATTTCTCTGCAGACGGAACAGCGGATGCACGCCCCGCTCCGCATGGGCCAGCAGCATCCGGTAGGAGTAGTAGCCGCGGTCGTAGACGACGACGTTTCCTGCAGCCATGGCGGGGAGATGGGCGAGCGCGGCGGCGCGCTCATCGCCGTGGGCATGCAGGTCGAAGTCGATGGGGAGTTTCGGGGCCAGTTCGTAGAGGCAACTCAGCAAGCCTTGCGGATAGTGGGCCCGTTCCTGCGGCAGGGGGTAGCCGGCGCGGAGCAGTGGGCGCGGCAGGTTGATCTTCGAGCCGTCGACCGCGAAGACCCTGTGCCCCTTCCACTGCGAGCTCTCGGCACGCTTGAGGATCTCGGCGTGCAGGTTCTTGAAGATGGCTTCGTCGACCTTCGCCCGGGCGGCGCTCATGCTCGACGCAGCGACGGGTTCGGCCTGCGGCAGCGGAATGCCGCAAGCCCGGCATTGCTCCCAGAGCGCGGCAAGGGTCGCCGTGTAGCCGTTGCCCGAGAACATCAGCCGATAGACGAAGAGCACCACCAGCAGAGTGTTGATGACCCGCCGCCGGAGCTGCCAGACACGGTCGTGGGCCGTCGCAGCCGCGGTTGCCGCGCCGACGAGTTCCTGCCAGGCGAGCAGGAAGGGGTCGTCTGCGGCGAGCCGGGGCGCCGCCCGTGGCTTCGCCTTGCGCCGCGGCGCAGTGCGTTGCGGGCCATGCAGGAGAACCTCCCGGAAGTCCGCGCTCAGCGGATAGACGTAGACCCGTTTGGGCGCTTTCCCCTTGCCGCCCCGGGTCTCGCCGAGATCGAGCCAGTTCGCCGCCCGGTAACAGGCGCCATCGAAGCGGCTCGAATTCACAAACGTCTCTACCAATACCGGACGGCAGCCGTGCTGTTGCTCCCAGTCATCGGCCAGCCGCCGCACCGCCATCGACAGCACCTTGGAAGCCAGGTTCCGGACCTCGACCCACGGAAACAGCAGAAACCGCGTGTTGCCCACCACCCGCTCCAGATGCGCCTTCCACCCGTCCTCCGGCCAGCCGACCCACGCGTCCCGGCAGGGCAGCGAGACCACCGCCTGCGAGAACTGCAGGCAACCCAGCTTGCGCCCGTGCCGGTCCTCCACGAAATAGCGCAGCCGCGGACCGAGAGGGTGGCGGAAACCGGCATAGTGCCAGCGGTCGACAAACTCGTTCCACTCCGAGACCTCGTCCAGCACGAGGCGAAGCTGCAATGGCAGAAGTTCCCCCAGTGGCTCCGCAATCGCAGGCTGCTTCTCCGTCCGCCGGCTCTTCTCAATCGGCTTGCGCGGACCCCGCGCATAGGACGCATCCTTCGCCGGCAACACCAGCAGGCCCAGCCGCTCCAGTTCCTCCAGAAGCCGTTGGCAGAGCTGGATCCGGTTCGTGCCCGTTCCCGTGCGCCAGCCCAGCTGCTCGCAAACCGTCTGCCCAAGCTCGTGCCGGCTCAGCGACGGAAACGCTGCAACCGTCGTCTGGATCTCGGAAATCTGCTGCCGGGTCAGACGACGACCGAAAAACGTCGTCGACCGCAGCGCCTCGATTCGGGGGTCCATCCAAACACCTCTCCGCAGTGGGCAATCCAAGCGGCACTATGCAGGGAACGAGCCGGTAAGTCAACCCCCCCGGGCATGACCGCACCAACAGTGGAGAAAAGACAAATAACCGCAATACTTTAGTCCAATGCACCCGGTGGGCCACGAAGCAGAACGCCCTAGACGAATGCCATTGCCCCCCCCCCCCCCCCCCCCCCCCCTGAGTAAATCCGACAGGCTCCTAGCCTCGATTTCCAGCGCTGGGGATCGGCATGACAATCCATGTCGGGTTTGGCGATCTGGTACTGGCCCTCAGACGAACCGGATCACGAGGCTTCGGTTGTCGAGCCACGGGATGGGCTCCGCGTGGTCCGCATAACCGGCGGCGATGAGCTGCGGATTGTTGGCCCTGCGCTCGAGTTTCACGATGATTTCGGCGGGCGTGATCTGGATATCGGCGCTGGCGTGGATGAGTTTCCTGAAGATGGTGCGCGCCGCTGCGGTCTCGAAGCCGTTGCAGACGCGGGCGGCGAGCATGCGGTAGAGGGCGCTGGCCATGAGGGTGAGCTGGAGGTCGAGATCGACCTTCATGGGCACGCTGGCGGAGAGGGCATCCATGTGGAAGAAGTCGATGGTCTCGGCGATGGTGTTCTCGATGACCATCCGCCGGACGTAGCGGTCGATGAGCCGGGTTGCCGGGGTTTCCATCTGGTTGGTGATCAGCAGCATCGGGGCCTCATGTCCGAGGTCGGCGATGGCGATCTGGCGGATGTCCTTCGGATAGTCCCTGAGGCGCACGGTCTGCTCCAGGATGCGCGGCGTGCGATAGATGCGCCCGACATTGCTGAGTGTGATGCGGCGCCAGTCGCCGGGCGGGCGGGCGAGAAGCGCTGCCACCATCGCTTTCGAGCGCCGGCGCAGGGTGAGGAAGGCAATGCCCATGCGCTCAAGCCGCGCCAGATTGGCGTAGGTGGTCAGCCGGCTGTCGAACGCCAGTTCGGCCGGCACGGAGCCGGTGCGGTCTTTCCAGTCCTCGACGAAGCGGAGGATCTCGTCATTCTGGCCGGCCTTGCGGACCTGCGCGTTGGCATGGGCGAAGAGGCGGGCGTCGGCGTCGCGAGCAAGGAAGGCGAGGATTCCCTTCTGCCTGCGGCTGCGCCTGTAGACAGAGTGCTTCTCGACGAGCGCATCATCGCCGTGATAGGGGATGGTGTGGAAGTCGAGATCGAAGGACTGTCCGCCGCCGAGCGCGATGCCAGGGCCGTGGACCGCATCGTGCCAGCGCCGCATCAGTCCGGGACCGTTGCGGGGGTCGACGCGGCAGGAGTACTCGCTGAGCGTGGCACGCTCCGGGATGACGTTGAGGCCGGCAAACAGCGCCAGGCCCGGATCCAGGGTCCAGGCCATGACCTGGGACGGCCGCCCGATGCCCCAGAGCTTGAGCGCCAGAAGGGCGCGGAAGGCGCATCCGGCCGGAATCATCGCACTGCCCGGCATGGCGCTGTCCGCGAGGAGGCGGTCAAGATCGAGACGCGCGAGATCGTGGGCAAACAGGAACAGGCCGCCGAAGTCGGTGCGCAGCCGCCGGGGTGCGAGGTCGAGGGCGTCCCGGTCGGCCAGGGCCACGCGCTCCGGGCGCACCGCCTCCATCCGTGCCGCCAGCGACCGCCGCGGCAGCTTCGGCAGCCGGGCCGCCTTGAGGACGCAATGGATGTGCGGTGTGCTCGCGGGCATGCCCTCCTTCTTCAGGATGTCGGCGATCTCGTAGATCGACAGACCCCGGGTGGTGCGCAACTCGATGATCCGGTCCCGGCGCCGCGTCGCCGGGGGCGGCGCCTCCTGCACCACCGGTGACTTGCGTTTCTTCTTGGTCAGAAAAAAGTGCACATCGTCGCTGCGCATGAACTCGGAGCAGATGTTTCGAAAGGTTCCCGACGCATAACCAAAGCGCGCTGCCGCCTCCGCGGTTGAGCACCCGTCGACGAAGCGTGCCCGGAGCGCTTCGTATCGTCTTTGCTCCCGGGTTCTGGGCTTGAGGAACCTGTCGGCGTATTCTGTCATGATAAGTCCTGAACATATGAACTCAGAATAACAATATGTATACAGCAACCAGTTGTCAACGGCAATTTGTGGGTTTGCGCTGCACGGCAGCGGAGAAACGCCGTACCCGCTCTGAATTTTGGGCAATGCAGGTCGGGATCGCCCCCCAGGGACGCTAGATTGAACCCGGAGGGGGGGTTCCAGTGCGGGACGGACTCGCGTGCCTCAAATGCCGCGCTCAGACCAGGATTCGTGTCTCAATATTCACGAGTTTGGGAAAGTAATGACAAGCAACATCGGCCGAACGCGGAAATTCGCGATGCAAACGGAACTTTCATCCCGCACACTTCACGGCGCTTCCTATCGGTAGAGTCGGGGGCTGGCGCGCCCGCGGTAGGGTCCGGTGGCAGTTCCGGCGCTTTCGCGACGGGCCTCAGTCCGGCTCCCTTGGCTACGTTTCCAGTCCCCCGCTCCCCGAACCCGGCGTGCCGATTTCCGGCACCGGGCTCTCCAGTGGGATCATGCACTTCGCACACGGGCGACGAGTTCCAGCAACAGCAAGGGTCTTGGCCGCATGGGTTCGGCCGCGAGGAGCTGCACGGCTCCCGCCTTGACTGTGGCTGCGGCCTCGCCTGCCAGCAAGCCTGTCGACGCCTTGATGGTCCGAGACCTCGGACGCCGGAGAAACCACCGCCGCCGGGGACCCGCCCTTCACTTCCGCATGTGATGCGTCCAGGCTCTCCGGCATTCTCCGGGGTAATAGGCCATGCCACTCCCGATACCTGTCGCCCTTCAACATCCTTCCTCACCTGGGGTCCCTTTCCTCGACCGGTATTACTCGGCGTCGCCAGTAGTACGGACCCCTCCGCCACCCTGCCGGCCCAGCCTGCCCCTCACGGGGGTCCGGTTGATGCGTGCACATCACCGACAGGGCTTCCCGTGTTGCCGCGTCTTCCATCTTCCATGCATGCTGGCGCCACTACCCCGGCGGGCGCGGTCTGGTGCATGTGTCGCTTCTCTTCCCAAACCGCCATCGGCCTTCCCCTAACCCAAGGAGGGTCGGCCCCCGCGTTGCCTGTTTCGAGGCCTGCTCGGCGTTCGCTTCACGCTCCGGCCTGCATGGTCGCTGAGCTGCTCAACGCAGCCCTTCTCTCCGGAGTGCTTCAGTCCATGTCGTTACCTCCACGAACCGCTCCGGCCGCTACCAGCCGGAAGGACAGTTGCTGGGTGGGATTCGCACCCACCAGGAAAACGCGCCTTTCCACGGCGCACTTGGGTCTTCAGGCTAGTATCTACCTTCCGGTATACACGACCTGCAGTGAACACAATACGAAACGAGAGAGTTCGTGAATTCGCCACGGCAGGAGAAGGGAAACGCGGCAATCGGCACCGTATCGGTCATCCGAGACCTGACCTGCAGAACGAGAGACGGCACCGTGCTGAGGGCCGACGTATACCGGCTCAGCGAAGGGGGTCCGTCTCCGGTACTCCTCTGCCGCACCTGCTATGACAAGTCCCACACACGCTATCGCTATATGGCTTCCGAACTGGCGCGCCGGGGCTACATCGCTGTCGTTCAGGACATTCGGGGCCGGCATTCCTCGGAAGGGGAATGGGCCTGGCATCTCAGCCACAAGGGTCCGGAGGTCGAACAGCGGGATGGATATGACGCCTGCGAATGGGCGGCCCGGATCGACGGCTCCGACGGCCAGGTGGGCACCTTCGGAAATTCCTATCCCTCCTGGTGCATTTGGCAGATGGCTGCCGCACAGCCTCCGTCGTTGAAAGCCATCTTCACCTCCGGCTTTCCGGTCACGACGCTGGAGAGTACGTATGGAGTGTTCGAAACCGGGATTCGCCTTCGCTGGCACCATCAGATGGCAGTGTCCACGCGCCGACGCTCCGGCGACAGCGACTACCCGGCGACCGAAGCCGAAGCACTCCACAATTGGGATGCCCTGCTCCGGGGCAAGCATGTGTGGCAGCTTCCCCTCGCCGACATTCCGGATCGCTTGTTCGGTCCGGATGCCGAGCGTTTGCGCCAATATTGGCGCGACATCGCCGTCGAGTTCTACAACCTGCATGCGTTGCACCCGCGTGTCCGCGTGCCGACATGCACGCTTACCGGTTGGTGGGACCGGATCAATGGCGCCGCCGGGCACTTCACCGGCATGGAGGAGAATGGCCCCGTGGAGATGCGGGGCCGCCATCGGCTAATCATCGGCCCTTGGACCCATGACGTTGAGAGCACTCCCGTGCCACCGCTGCAACGCAGCTACGGCGCGAAGGCATCGCTCAATTTGCCCGAAGTGATTGCCCGCTGGTATGACCATGAACTCAAGGGCCAGGAGAATGACCTCGCGGACGAGCCGCCCGTCCGCGTGTTCATGCTGAACGAGAACGAATGGCGGTTTATGCGAACCTGGCCCCCGCACAATGCGAAACCGGCGGAGCACTTTCTTGCCGGTAGCGGGCCTGCCAACACGGCCTTCGGCGAAGGAAAACTATCGACGAAGAAGCCGGCGGCCCGGTTTGTCGACCTCTATACCTATCATCCCTCGGATCCCGTGCCAAGCCTCATTGGAACAGCCGGGCAGGCGGACGCCTGCGATCAGTCCCCACTACGCGACCGTGCCGATATGCTGGTGTATCAGACTGCGCCACTGGAAAAGGACCTTCCCGTGCTTGGGCCCGTTCATTGTGTACTGACCGTTTCGTCAAGTTGTCCGGATACGGACTTCTTTGCCCGGCTCATTGAGGTTGGCGAGGATGGGCTCGCGATCAACCTGGCGCAAGGCATGAAGCGCATGCGCTATCGCGAGGGCTATGCGCGTGAGGCACCGCTCGAGCCCGGAAAACCGGCCCTGATTGAGATACCCATGATGATCGCAGGCATCGTTTTCCGAGCCGGCTCGCGAATCCGCCTGGATGTCACCAGTTCCGACTTCCCGGCCTTCGACCGAAATCACAACACCGGCCGGCCGTTCGAATCCGATGCGGAAATCCGGGTCGCCCGCCAGTCGGTTTACCGTGGAGGCAATAACGCTTCGCGCCTCATCCTTCCCGTTCTCACCCAATGATGACCGGGGCGGAATCATCGATTGCCTCGGCTTCGCCTGTCGCCGAGCCGTCCCTCCTCAGCGTGCGCGACCTGTCGGTATCGTTCCACGGAGACACTGTCGTCGAGGCATTGAAGCAGATTTCCTTCGAAATCGCGCCCGGGGAGACAGTCGGTCTGGTCGGCGAGTCGGGATCGGGCAAATCGGTTACTGCGATGGCCATCCTGCAACTCCTGCCCGAGACAACCGCGCGATGCGGCTCCGGCAGTATCCGCTTCCGCGGCACCGAACTTCTGGGCGCCGGGGACGAAACGCTTCGCCTCATTCGCGGCAATCGCATCTCCATGATATTCCAGGAGCCCATGTCGTCACTCAATCCGCTCTTGACCGTGGAAGACCAGATCGCCGAAGTTCTCACCTTCCATCGGGGAATGGACAAGCAAGCCGCCAGGAAGCACGCACTCGAATTGCTGACACTGGTCCGGATCGCGGAACCTGAGCGCCGGCTCGACAGCTATCCGCACGAATTGTCCGGGGGCCAAGCGCAAAGAGTGATGATCGCCATCGCGCTCGCGAACGAGCCCGACCTTCTGATTGCCGATGAGCCAACCACGGCGCTTGATGTCACAACGCAGGCGAGCGTGCTCGATCTCATGACCGACCTTCAACGGCGCTTTGGCATGGCGCTTCTGCTGATCTCCCACGATCTCGAAATCGTGCGCAAGATGGCGCGCCGCGTTTGCGTCATGAACCGCGGGAAGATCGTAGAGCAAGGCGAAGTGCGTAATGTCTTTCGAGACCCGCAGCATTCCTACACCCGCATGCTCCTGTCCGCCCAGCCGAGCGGCCAGCCGCCAGCGGTGGCGCCGGATGCCGAGTCGGTCGTGTCCTCGCGAGGCATCAAGGTGCGGTTCCCGATCCGGAGCGGCATCTTCCGGCGCATCACCGGGAGCTTTACCGCGGTGAATGGCGTTGACGTCGAATTGCGTCGCGGACAGACCGTCGCCATTGTCGGCGAGAGCGGATCCGGCAAGACTACCCTCGGCCGGGCGCTGCTTCGGCTGGTCGAGGCGGATGGCACCATTTACTTCTGCGGCGAGGAGATTTCACGTCGGCCGCTAGAGGAGATCCGGCCCCTGCGCAAACGGATGCAGATCGTGTTCCAGGATCCGTTCGGATCGCTCAATCCGCGCCATCGCATCGAGACCATCGTAGGAGAGGGACTGCGAATTCAGAACATCGGCAGCTGCCGGGATGCCCGCCTTCAGATGATCTGCGGGGCGCTCAGCGAAGTTGGGCTCGATCCAGAGACAAGGCGGCGCTACCCGCACGAGTTCTCCGGTGGTCAACGGCAGCGCATCGCGATCGCCCGGGCACTGGTGCTGAAACCGGAGTTGCTCGTTCTCGACGAGCCGACATCATCGCTGGACCGCTCGGTTCAATCGCAGATCATCGATCTCTTGCGCAGTTTGCAAGAACGCCACCAGCTCGCCTATCTCTTCATCAGCCATGACCTCCGGGTAGTCCAGGCCCTGGCGGACACGATCATTGTCCTCCGGGACGGTGTTGTCGTGGAATCCGGACCCGCCGCAAGAATCCTTTCGGAACCGGAACACCCCTATACTCGGGCCCTCGTTACCGCTGCGCTCGAACTCAAGTCCGTTGACATCTCCGACACGGGGAATTACCACCGGCAACCAAGGGCGCCATCCTTCGCAGGATGAGACGCCTGACAACAATTGGAGGAAACGAAAATGCTCTTACAGAAGTTGAAGACCGGCGGCACCCGGGCAGCGGGTGCCGGATTGCTGGCCCTCCTGCTTTCCACCGGAGCGGCACCGGCGCAAACCGTAACCCTTGCGCAGGGCGTGGACCCCGAGTCCCTCGACCCGGCCACCGATACGCTTATCACCAGCGTCAGCGTAATGATGAATATCTATGACTCGCTGGTCTGGCGCAATAGCGACGGCAATCTCGTCCCAGGTCTGGCCGAATCCTGGGAGTTCCCGTCGGAAACCGAGATGGTGCTAGAGCTGCGGGAGGGAGTGACCTTTCACAATGGCGAACCATTCGATGCCGATGACGTTGTGTTCTCGTATAACCGCCTCTTCGACAAGGAAAATCCAAGTCCCCTGCTCCGCTCCCTGACAGGCTTCGTGGACTCCGTGGACAAGATCGACGATTTCACCGTACGTGTGAACATGCCGGCGCCTCGCGCGACCGTCGTGCCGACACTGATCCGCGTTCCGATCTTGCCCTCCGAGTCGTTCGCGGAAATGGGTTCGCAGGCGTTTGGCGTCAACCCAGTCGGCACGGGCCCGTTCAAATTTGTGCGCTGGGATCCCAACCAGCAGATCGTGCTGGCGCGAAATGACGACTACTGGCGCGGGCGCCCCGACGTTGGCGAGTTCATCGTCCGGATCATTCCGGAGGATTTCTCGCGCTTCGCCTCGCTGAAGAACGGGGAGGTCGACATCATCACCAATCTGACCAGCGAGCGCGTGCAGGAAATCGAGAGTGACCCGAATTTGAAGTGGGGCGGCGTGCACTCCGCGCGCAACATGTTTGTCGGCATGCAGACAAAGGAGCCTCCCTTCGACGACCTCCGTGTCCGGCAGGCGATGAACCTTGCGGTGGATGTGGATGCATTGATCGAGATCCTGATGGGCGGGCACGCTTTCTCGAATGCGAGCGTGTGCACGCAGACCCTGTTCGGCGCCGTCGAGGTTGAACCCTTCCCGTACGATCCGGAGAAGGCCAGGATGCTGCTGGCCGAGGCAGGCTATCCGGACGGATTCGAGACCACCATGATCGGTCCGGTCGGCCGTTACACCAAGGACAAGGAGATGCAGGAGGCAATCGTCGGCATGCTTTCAGAGGTTGGTGTCACAGTCTCGCACGTCCAGCCGGAGTGGGCCCAGTTTATCCAGCAGTGGCTCGGCGAGGAATACCCGATGTACTACATCGGGACCGGCAACCAGGTGCTGGACTGCGACCAGCATCTCGGCTACCGGATCGATGGTGCCCGCTACAACCGGTACTACAACTCGGCGGAAATCGATGCCCTCATCGCGCAGGAGATTTCCGAGTTCGATGTCGAGAAGCGGAAGGCGATTCTCGCCGAAATCCAGCACAAGCTGCGGGATGACACGCCTTGGATCTTCCTGTTCGACCTGGAGGATCTCTATGGCATGACCGCTCGCGTCGACTGGTTGCCGCGCTCGGATGAAATGGTCTGGGCGTTTGACGTTTCTGTAAGCGAGTAAGAGAACCTGGCTGGCGGAAGGGGCGGCCAGCCGCCCCTTCCAAACCTGGAGCATTCGAATCATGCTCAGGCTTCTTCTCGTGCGGCTCGTGCAGATCCCCGCGATCATAATCGCGATGAGCCTCTTGGTGTTCATCTTCCTGAACGCCAGCGGCGATCCTGCGCAGCTGCTGATGCCGACCGAAGCGACAGAGCAGGACATCGAGGAGATGCGCCGTGCGCTGGGCCTCGACCGTCCGCTCTATGTCCAATACTGGACCTTTCTCAGCAACGCCCTTCAGGGCGATTTTGGCACCTCGCTGCGCTCCCGCCAGCCGGCCATGGACACAGTACTGGGTGCCCTGCCGGCCACCCTGGAACTGGCGTTCGCCGCGATCATCATTTCGACGGCGATATCCATTCCGCTCGGAATCGCCGCGGCCGTGAAGCGCAATTCGCCAATCGACACCATTGCGACCGTCGTCGCCGTTCTCGGGCAATCCATGCCCGTATTCTGGCTCGGCATCCTCCTTATTCTGCTCTTTTCTGTCACGCTGAACTGGCTTCCCGTCAGCGGTCGGGGCAGTTGGCAGTCACTAGTCCTGCCGGCAGTGACACTCGGGTGGTACATGAACGCGCTCATGACTCGACTGACCCGCTCGGCCATGGTCGAGGTGCTGAATGAGCCGTATATCCGCACGGCGCGAGCCAAGGGAATGCCCATGCGGACCATCATTTTCAAGCACGCATTTCGCAACGCCCGCATCCCCATCCTCACTATCTGGGGTCTGCAGGCCGGCACAATGCTTACGGGCACGTTCGTAACCGAGACGGTCTTCGCCTGGCCGGGGCTCGGGCGCGCAAGCATCCATGCCGTCGTTGGGCGCGACTTTCCGGTCGTCATGGCGAGTATCGCACTCTTCACCCTGATATTCGTTTTCATCAATCTCATCGTGGATCTCGCCTACTACGCGCTCGATCCGCGAATTCGGAAGGTCTGACGCGCATGCCGAGGATTGTCCTCGGACTGAAGGGCACGGTCGGCTTCACCATCCTCGGTCTGATCGTCCTCCTGGCACTGGGCGCGGAGGTGATCAGCCCGGCCGACCCGCTGGCGCAAAGCCTTCGGGCCCGACATCAGGCGCCTTCCTTCGGCCTCGACGGTCCGGCCTACTGGCTTGGCGCGGATCATCTCGGGCGTGACATCCTGAGCCGCATCATCCACGGCGCCCGGATTTCCATCATCGTCGGTATCGGCGCCGTGCTGGTCTCCGGGATCATCGGAACCCTGGTCGGCGTCACGGCGGGTTACAGGGGCGGCCTTCTAGGAGCGCTCCTCATGCGGCTCGCCGATATGAAGCTCGCTATGCCAATGATTCTTTTCGCCATCGCTTGGATCGCATTCTTCGGGCCGGGGCTCGTGAGCGTCATCATCGTGATCGGCGTATGGGGATGGGTGCCCTACGCCCGCTACGCGCGGAGCATGGTGCTTTCGCTCCGCGAAGCGCTGTTCGTGCAAGCCTCCGTGGCGATGGGCGCTTCCAGCGGTGGCATCATGTTCCGCCATATTGCGCCGAACCTGATCGGACCGATCATCGTCATGGCGACTCTGCAGCTCGGCGAGGCTGTGCTGCTGGAATCCGTGCTGAGCTTCCTCGGCGTCGGCGTACAGCCGCCGACGCCCACCTGGGGCAGCATGGTCGCCGACGGCCGCAGCTACATCGACACGGCCTGGTGGACCATAACCTTCCCCGGACTTGCCATCACGCTGTTCGTCCTGGCAGCGAATTTTGTCGGGGACACGCTTCGAGACATTCTCGATCCGCGCGCTGTGTAACCGAAGCGCCGGCCAAAATAGGGAGAAACGGATCATGAAGGAGATCTTTGTGTTGGTGACCATGGACGTGGAAAAGGCGCTCCCCGCGAACCGTCCCGCGTCTACAACAGGTCCGCGGAACTACGAGGAAAGCGCAGTCTTCATTGAAGCCTATGTGCAGCGCGCCAAGTCCCACGGCTTTCCGGTCTCGTTCATGATCCATCCCGAAGTCACCCATGAGCACAAGGCGCTCTTCAATCAGCTGGAAGAAGATGGGGCCTGCCTCGGTCTGCATCTGCATCCGTGGAAATTCTTGGACGGCCGCTACAAGGCCCATTTTGGCGGGCTGACCCGCGACGAGCAGCGGGATATTCTCGGCGAGGCTATAGAAATGTGGTCGGACGCCATGATCCGGAAGCCGCTGTGGTTCCGACCCGGCACGTTCTCTGCCAATGACAACACCATGCCGCTTCTGGCCGAACTCGGGTTTCGTGGCGGCTCGATTTCCCTGCCCGGACGGGTGTATCCCGATATGTGCGCGGTCTGGGCCGGCGCGCCGCCGGATCCGCATTTCGGCCATGCCGCTTTTCGACACTTACCCGGGGAGCTTGATTTCGTGAACATCCCGTTGAGCGTCGACATGTCCCGCGTGGAGATGCGGAACGGGAATCTGTTCCGTTGGGATCTCCGGCCGGACTGGCTGGATGCGGACTACCACGCAATTGCCGACAACATCGTTGGCCAGGTTGTTGCGCGCGAACCCGCTGTCCCCGTGGTCCACATGGTCACACACAATGACAACGACTTCTCCGATCCGGCGGACCGAGTTTGCAGGAATTATGTGAGTGCGCTCAACGAGGTGGTGGAAGCATGCCGACGCCGCGGACTCACTGCGGTCGGAGCGACGTTTGCCGATGTTGCCGACAAGCTGCGCTCGGCGGACAGGACGGATAGCAGATTCCGGTACGCGCACGCGTCCATGCTGGACGGCTGAGGACAGAATTTTTTCACGAACGACAAGAATGACAGAACAATACGATGTCGTGGTCATTGGTGCCGGCGCAATCGGCGCCAGGTCTGCGCATTGCCTGAAGAGGAAGGGCGTCGGGGGCGTCCTGCTACTAGCCTCGATTTCCAAGTGCGCCGTGGAAAGGCGCGTTTTCCTGGTGGGTGCGAATCCCACCCAGCAGCTGTCGCTTTCGGCTGGTAGCGGCCGGGGCGGTTCGTGGAGGTAACGACATGGACTGAAGCACTCCGGAGAGAAGGGTTGCGTTGAGCAACTCAGCGACCATGCAGGCCGGAACGTGAAGTGAACGCTGAGCAGGCCTCGAAACAGGCAACGCGGAAGCCGACCCTCCTTGGATTAGGGGAAGGCCGTCGGTGGCTCGGGAAGAGAAGCGACATGTGCACCGGGCCGCGTCCGCCGGGGTAGTGGCGCCAGCATGCATGGAAGATGGAAGACGTGGCAACACGGGAAACTCTGTCAATGGTGTGCACGCGCCAACTGGAACTCCGTGAGGGGCAGGCCGGGTTGGCAGGGTGGCGGAGGGGTTCGTATGACCGGGGACGCCGGGTAATGCCGGCTGAGGAAAGGGACCCCAGGTGAGGAGGGATGTTGAAGGACGACAGGCACCGGGAGTGGTTCAGCCTAGTACCCCGGCATTGTATCTGCGAGTCTGGACACATCACATGCGGAAGTGAAGGGCAGTTCCAGGGCGGTGGCGCATTCTGCCGGTGCCCGGATCTGGTTCGTCAAGGCGTTGACAGGCTTGATGACCGACGAGCGCGTCGCGGCAGGAAGGGCGGAAGCCGTGCAGCTTCCGCGGCCGACACCCGTGCGGCCACCTCATCCTTGCTGTCGTTGGCCTTCGTCGCCTGTGTACGAGGTGCATGATCCCACTGGAGAGCCCGGTGCCGGAAATCGGCACGCCGGGTTCGGGGAGCGGGGGCTGGAAACGCAACCATGGGAGCCGGACTGAGGACCGGAGCGAAAGCGACGGATATGCCACCGGACCCTACCGTCGGCGCGCCAGCCCCCGACTCTACTGCCGTTGATCGGCATGACATTACACGTCGGTTTTGGCGATGTGGTGCTGGCCCTCAGACGAACTGGATCACGAGGGTTCGATTGCCGAGCCACGCGATGGGCTCGGCGTAGTCCGCATAGCCGGCGGCGATGAGCTGCGGATTGTTCGCCCTGCGCCCGAGTTTCACGATGATTTCGGCGGGGGTAATCTGGATATCGGCGCTTGCGTGGATGAGTCTCCGGAAGATGGTGCGCGCCCTTGCGGTCTCGAAGCCGTTACGGGGATCTGCCGACGCACTGCAGAGAGCGTCGAGCTCCGCCGCCGTCGGCGCACGCCAGCCGCGGCACGAACCTCGCACAGTTGGCGGTCGATCGTCGCAGCGCTCATCGACAGCAGCGACGCGCGGACTTCCTCGCCGAGATCCCGGTGACCATGCCGCTCCATCGACGGAACCAGATCCGGCAATAGTGCATGCAACCGCTTGCCGCAAATCCGATCCGACGCCTCCCAGACGAGGATCAGAGCATCGCGAACCGCGTCCCCATACCGCGGCGGTCGACCCCTGCGTTCCGCCGAACATCCGCCGTCCCCTCCTCGAAACAAACGGACGGCATGCTTCCGGTGATAGCCGGTCACAGCGACAAACTCGTCCAGAATCCGCGACTTGCCGCCGCGGCCAATCGCGCCATACCGTTGCCGTAGCGCCTCAAGCAATTCGCTGCGCGTCGCCATGCCCATGTTCCTCATTCCCGTGCTCCCAGACAATCCCTTCGGGAGCATTAATTATGAGGCAACGACGTTCTCAAAAGCAACATTAATTGTGAGGCAATGCGAGTCTCATCCAGATTGTCGCGCAACAGCTGCCGGAGGTGTCATCGGAAGGGAGGGAGGCATCTGGAACCCCTTTATGCTAGTCAGACTATATTAGCACACTGCGCCCCCGGATGCAACCCCGAAATGCTCCAGACAATCGCGAAAAGAAACACTACGTCAGCGAATTACAAACACCATGAACCGCTCTGGACGACCCGTGAATGTCAGGATGTCTGAGATTGAACCCGGAGCGGGGTTTCCGGTGCGGGACGGACTCGCGCGCCTCAAATTCCGCGCTCAGACCAGGACTCGTGGCTCAATATTCATGAGTTTGGGAAAGTAATGACAAACAACATCGGTCGAAGGCGGAAATTCGCGATGCAAACCGAACTATCGCCACAAGCGCTTCACGGCGCTTCCCATGGTTGGGATTTCAGGCTAGTTCGCGGCTCCTCGCTGCCGCAGCCCGCACCGTGCGCAGGATCAGCTGCTCGAGGCCGGCCTCCGGATCCAGAAGGTGCTTGAGCCCGGCTGCCGTGGTTCCCCCGGGGCTGGTCACCGCTTGCCGGAGCGCCTCCGGCGCCTCCTCCGAATGGGCCGCCAACGCGCCTGCCCCGATAATGGTCTGCCGCGCGAGGGCGAGCGCGAGATTCGCGGGCAGTCCTTCCGCTTCTCCGGCTTTGGAGAGCGCTTCGATCAGTGCGAACACATACGCAGGGCCGGAACCCGAAACCGCCGTAACCAGATCCATGTCGCTTTCGCGCTCCAGCCAGACGGTGGCGCCGGCGGCGCCGAGCAGTGCGTTGGCCAGTTCGCGGTCCGCGCCGCCTACGCTTTCAGCGGCGATGAGGGCCGAAATCCCCTTTCCGATCGCAGCAGGCGTGTTCGGCATTGCGCGGATGGCGCGGCAGCCCGGAAGGGTGGATTCGATTCGGGCGAGTGTGATCCCAGCGGCAATCGATATGACGAGCGTGCCCGCCGTTGCCGCGGGACGGAGAACCGGTAGAGCGGTGGCGATCAACTGCGGCTTGACGGCGATCAGCGCGGCTGCCGGTTGCTCGGGCAGCGAATCGGGGTTGAGCGAGACAGAGCCGGATGCCGCACGCTCGAGAAGGGCCGGGCGAGGCACGGGCTCGACGATGTGGACTGCGCCGTCCGGCACGCCGCCTTCAAGCCAACCCTCCAGAAGGGCCCCTCCCATGTGCCCGCAACCGACGAGTACCAGGCTCCGGCCCCCGAGCAGATCCGCGAGTTGTTTCGATTTGGCAGGCAACTCCAGCCCTCCTGTGATTGCAGTCGAATGCGGGACGGATTCCGGACGGGGAGGCGGGGGCTGCTCCTGGCCCGCCGCGCTTGGCTGTTCCGCTGCCGGACGAATTCTAATTCGTCGAAGGTTCCGCAGACTCCGCGTCGGTGGCACCGGGATCGGACTCGGCATCGGCACCGGAGGAATTCTGGCCGGCAGTGGTCGGCGCCGCTTCCTCTTTGTCCTTGTCGGCGGGTGTCGCCCGCTCCGGCGTCTTGCTCGTTGCTAGGGCGGTCTCCAGCGCACCAACTCGCGCGGCAAGGCTTGCCCGCTCCTCATCGGCGCGCCGTACGGATTCGCGCAGGGCCTCGACATCCTCGCGGGTCGGGATATCCTGGTCTGCAAGCCAGCGCTCGAGAAGACCGGTCGTGGCGACCTGAGCCTCCTTGCGCATGCCCTGAGCAACTCCCGCCGCGTCGGTCATCAGCTTTGCGATGTCGTCCAATATCGGGTTCCGCATGGCCGTCTTGATCCCTTCCGCTCGGCACGTATTTGACTACCTTAAAGGCTAAGACTTCCGTTTCACAGGGCCGCGGCCGAATGCCCCTCGCGATTCCCTATCCCATCATTGACCCCGTAGCGGTCGAACTCGGCCCGCTGGCGGTTCGATGGTATTCGCTTGCCTATGTCGCCGGGCTCGTCGGCGGCGCTTGGCTGGCTGCGAGGCTCGTGCGGGCCGTCCATCTGTGGCCGAAGGGGCGCGCGCCCTTCGAGACTCGGCAGGCCTGGGATCTGATGGGATGGATCGCGCTCGGCGTGATCGCCGGTGGACGGCTCGGATATGTCCTCTTTTACCAGCCGGGGCAATATCTCGGGGATCCGCTTGGCATATTCGCGGTCTGGCGAGGCGGCATGTCGTTTCACGGCGGGCTGGGTGGCGCGGTCCTGGCGGCGTGGCTTTTCGCCCGCGCGCAGAATGCGCAATTCCTGTCCGTCGTTGATGCGATTGCCTGCGGGGCGCCAATCGGAATTTTCTTTGGGCGGATCGCCAATTTCATTAACGGGGAACTTTGGGGGCGCGAGACCAGCGTGCCTTGGGCGATGGTGTTTCCCGGGCCCGCCGCAGGGGGCGTCCCGCGCCACCCGAGCCAACTCTACGAAGCGGCTCTGGAGGGGCTGCTCCTGCTCGTCGTCCTGAACGGGCTTGCGGTTGCTTCGGGAGCGCTTCGCCGGCCGGGCCTGCTGGCTGGCGCCTTTGCGTTCGGCTACGGGTGCGCAAGAATCATCGCCGAGCAGTTCCGGGAGCCGGATGCAGGGCTCGGGTTCCTGTTGCCGCTCGGGAGTGGGGGCATCAGCATGGGAATGCTGCTTTCCGCGCCCCTCCTGATGCTTGGCGGCTGGCTGATTCTCCAGGCACTTCGGGCCCAGCCGAGAGGATGATGCAACTGGTGCTTGGCCCGGAAACGCCACTCGGCAAACGGCTTCGCAATCGAATTCGCAGAGCGGGACCAATCGGCGTCGACGCCCTGATGCGCGTTGCCCTGCAGGACCCGGAGCATGGCTATTACATGCGGAAGAACCCGATCGGCCGGGAAGGGGACTTTGTTACCGCGCCCGAGATCAGCCAGATGTTCGGGGAGCTTATCGCCATGTGGATGGCGGAGCTGTGGCTTCGGGCCGGTAGGCCGGCACCGCTGCAGCTGGTCGAACTCGGGCCGGGCCGAGGGACCATGCTGGCGGACATCCTGCGGGCCGCGCGTTCGGTTGCTGGTTTTCGCGAGGCGCTTCGGCCGGTCCTGGTCGAGTCGGGCCGCGCCCTGGCGAACCGGCAGCAGGCAGCCCTCGCGGATTCCGGGGCGGGGTGGGTGTGCTCGGTAGAAGAAATTCCCGAGGGGCCTGCTTTCTGGCTGGCAAACGAGTTCCTTGACGCCCTGCCGATCCGGCAGGTTGTCCGGGTTCGGGATGGCTGGCGGGAGCGCCAGGTGGGAATCGGGAGCTCCGGGATCCTCGCCTGGCGATCCGGGAGTCGCGTCCAGCTGCCGGCTTCTCTGGCGCCAGCACTTGCCGGAGCCCGGGAGGGCGCGGTGGCAGAATGGTCCGAGGACTCGGAGGCGGTGGTTCGGAACATTGCCAGCCGGATCGCGAACGCGGGCGGGGCCGTGCTTATCATCGACTATGGTTACCGGGAGGAGGAACTCGCATGCGCGGGCGGGTGCGATACGCTCCAGGCAGTACGGAACCACCGTCCGGCGGCGGTTCTCGAGCAGATCGGGGAGGCGGATTTGAGCGCCCATGTGAATTTCTCGGCCTTGGCGCGGGTCGCGGTTGCGGAAGGCGCACTGGCCGGCCCGGTGGTTCCGCAAGGGCAGTTCCTCGAGGCGATCGGTCTCAATGAGAGGGCAGAGGCACTCGCGCGGGGCCAGCCCGCTTCGACGCAGGCGGTGATCGAGGCCGCGCGGGCGCGGCTCTCCGATCCGGGCGGCATGGGCTCGCTCTTTCGGGTCTTGGCCATTTGCGGCAAGGGCTGGCCGCAGCCCGCCGGGTTCGACGGGACAGCCGGTGGTGGAGGCGCGCCGTGAGCGTCGACCCGGTCCGGAGCAGAACGCTTGCTGCATTGGCCGGTGTTCGACATGGCTTCTTCACGCGCGAGGGCGGGGTCTCCGCCGGGCATTGCGCCAGCCTGAATTGCGGCTACGGCGCGAAGAGCGATTCGCGGGAGAATGTCTCCGAGAACCGGTCACGGGTAGCTGCCGCTCTCGGCGTTGCGCCGGACCGGCTCCGGACGCCGTATCAGACCCATAGCGCGGTCGCCGTGATGGCGGACGGGCCCTGGGACGCCGCGGCCCCGGTTGAGGCGGATGCGATCGTTGCGCAGGCGCCCGGCATTGCCGTCGGCGTGCTGACGGCGGACTGCGTGCCTGTGCTCCTGGCCGACTCTGGCGCGGGTGTTGTCGCCGCAGCCCACGCCGGGTGGCGTGGTGCGCTTGGCGGCATCCTTGATACTGCGGTCGACGCGATGACGCGCGTAGGCGCGGAGCGGCGCCGGATCTGTGCTGCGATCGGCCCCGCGATTTCGGGAGCAGTGTACGAAGTCGGTCCGGAGTTTCGCGAGCGTTTCCTGCAAGAGGATCCGGCGAGCGCTGCGTATTTTCGGGGCGGGAAGGGCGGCGTGCCGCTCCGCTTCGATCTACCCGGCTATGCGCTCTACCGGCTCACTTCCGCAGGGGTCACGCGGGTCGAGAATACGGCGCTCTGCACCTATGGCGCGGAGGCACGGTTCTTCAGTTTCCGCCGCGCGACCCACCGTGGCGATGCGGATTTCGGCCGGCTTCTGTCGGCGATCGTGTTGGCCTGAGGAGAGGCGAGGCAGGGGAATGCATTTCAGCCCGGATGAATACGCGAATCGCATGTCGCGGCTGCGTTCGGACATGGTGCGGGAGAATCTGGACGGCATGCTGCTGTTCGCCCAGGAGAGCATGTACTGGTTGACGGGATATGACTCTTTCGGGTTCTGCTTTTTCCAGTGCCTCGTGGTGCCTCCGGATGGCGAACCGGTGCTGCTCACCCGGGCGCCCGACCTTCGCCAGGCACGCCACACCTCCAATCTGCGCTGCATCCGGATCTGGAAGGATTCGGCGGATGCAAATCCGGCCGCCGAACTGCGTGACCTGGTGGCGGAACTGCGGCTCGGGGGATGCAGGCTCGGGGTCGAGACGGACACGCACGGGCTGACCGCAGCGGTGGGCCGGGCGCTCGAAGCCGCAATGGAGGGTGCCGCGGATCTCGTCGATGCCTCCCTTCTGGTGCCACGGCTCCGGCTTCAAAAGAGCGCGGCCGAGATCGATTGCGCGCGGAGGGCGGGCGTCCTCTCCGACAAGGCTCTGGAAGCAGCGCTTCCGCTGATTTGCGACGGCGAATCGGAAGCCGGAATTCTTGCGGCCATGCAGGGCGCAATCCTTGCCGCCGGGGGTGACTATCCCGCCAACCCGTTCATCATTGGATCCGGGGAGGGCAGCCTGCTCTGCCGGTACTATTCCGGCCGGCGCTGCCTCGACGCCAGGGACCAGCTGACGCTGGAATGGGCCGGAGTATGGCGCCTCTATCACGCGGCACGGATGGCGACCGTCGTGGTCGGTGCGCCACGCGACGGCCACACGAAGATGTTCGACGCTGCGCGGGATGCGCTGCTGCGTTGCGAGGAGCAACTCATCCCAGGGCGCACCTTCGGCGACGTGTATCAGGCGCATGCGGAGTCGCTGGATGCTGCGGGCCTTTCCGCGCATCGGCTGAATGCCTGCGGCTACTCTCTCGGAGCGCGCTACGCGCCGAGCTGGATGGACACGTTCATGTTCTACGAGGGCAACCCGGAACCTATCGAACCCGGGATGGTGCTGTTTCTGCACATGATCCTGATGGACAGCGATTCAGGCACAGCGATGTGCCTCGGGCGCACGTCTGTGACCACGGAGGAGGGACCGGAGGCGATCAACGGCCTGGACATTCGGATGCACTGCCGCTGAGGGCTTGCGCTTGCGGCTTCCGCTCGCCGGGATAGAGTTGCAGCGCCTTCGGGCTTTCCAGACAGGACTTGAAGCGGAGGGTTTCCGCATGCCGAAGAATGGGCGGGCGCGCGTATTGATTCTGGGTTCCGGACCGGCGGGGTGCTCTGCCGCGGTCTACGCGGCACGGGCAATGCTGGAGCCGTACGTGCTGGAGGGCCTTCAGCCCGGCGGGCAGCTGACCATCACGACGGATGTCGAGAATTATCCGGGGTTCTCGAATGTCCAGGGACCGGATCTCATGACGCAGATGCGCGAGCATGCGATCGAGATGGGAGCGGTGTTCATACAGGACAGCGTCGTTGCGGTCGATCTTTCCGAGCGCCCCTTCCGCGTGGAATGCGATAGCGGCACCGCGCGCTCCTGCGATGCATTGATCCTGGCGACGGGCGCTCAGGCGCGGTGGCTCGGACTGCCGAGCGAGGAGAAATTCAAGGGGTTCGGTGTCTCGGCGTGCGCGACCTGCGACGGATTCTTCTTCCGGGGGCGTGAGGTCGTCGTTATTGGCGGCGGCAACACCGCGGTCGAGGAGGCGCTGTTCCTGACCAATTTCGCGACCCGGGTCACCCTGGTGCATCGGCGGGACGCGCTTCGGGCAGAGAAAATCCTGCAGGACCGGCTCGTTGCCAATCCAAAAATCGAGGTGGTTTGGGATCACGTGCTGGACGAGGTCCTTGGCGTCGAAGAGCCGCTGGGTGTGACCGGCGTCCGCTTGCGGCATGCACAGGAAGAAGCGACTCGGGAGATTGGCTGTGCCGGGGTCTTCATCGCGATCGGCCATACGCCGGCCACAGAACTCGTGCGCGGCCAGCTGGCCATGGACGGAGGGGGCTATGTCGTGATCGATTCCGGCTCGACGGAAACGTCTGTTCCCGGGGTGTTCGCGGCGGGGGATGTGGCGGACCATGTGTACCGCCAGGCTGTCACCGCCGCCGGCATGGGCTGCATGGCGGCGCTCGACGCAGATCGGTTTCTTTCGATGCTGGGTGTTTCCGCCGCGTAGGGTTGATCGGCGCCCGGGACCGCTGTCGCTGATTCGGCCGGCGCCGCGCAGGCTGCAGTCTGGCGTGTCGCGATGCGCCCGGCTGAACGAAGATCCTGACTGCGGATCGAGTAGCAATGATTGACCTGGGCTCTCGCCTTGGCACGGCCTCCCGCGCGTTCGGGCAGTGAGAGAACGGTGGGGGGGCGCAGGTCGCCCGGCTTACTCGGGGTTCGGGTGACTTCAGGAGGTTCATGCGTTCTGATTTCGAGCAAATTGCAGTGAGGTCATGTCGCAGCCACGCCGAAAGTCTCAAGCCTCGGCGCTCCTTCCAGCCGTCATGGGATCGCTGCCTCACCATCTGGGGACCCGGATCAACCCCGCCGGCGCGGTGCCTTGACGCCGTGCCAGCGGCAGACCTCGAACAGCGTCGAACACGCAACCGCAATCGACCCTCCGAGACTGGCGGCAAACGGAAGGTGCCGGCATCCGTCCGCGTCAATGCAAGTGCTATCCGAGAGGCGGCCCGTTCCCCGATTGCGTTCGGAGCGGCCCGTCAGGACCTTCGTTCGCCGAGTCCGGAGAAGCCTCAGACATCCGGACACGTAACGTTCGAGATAGCTTGCCAGAGCGCAACGCAAGGGGTTGAATTTCCCAGTATTTCTGGGAGAGACGTGCGCCTGCTGTGAAGTACTTTCCTGTCCGAAGCTGCTGGAATTCAATGACTGGCAAGACGCGGCGACGACTTGCCCTGCTGTTTCAAATGACCTGCTAGAACACGAACTCTTCTATTGCACACGCCGTTGTAGACGTGCCAGCCCGTCAAGCAAATTGCCAGAAGTCCGGATGTCTGAGCCTAGTGGGCAAGCGACTGGCCCCCGATTCCAACGCGAGTTCTCCGGGTGCCACGGTCAGATGCGCTGAAACCGGATGGCCGGGATACAGCGAAGCCGTCCGGCCAGAAACTGCGCGTCCGGGTTTGTCACGCCGCGAACCCGGCTCGCAATAGGGAGTGGCGGTGGCTTCAGCTGAGTTCCCGCCAGCGGGCTGCGCTCCAGGCGTTCCCCTGTTTGCGAGAAATGGCGTTCTGCCATCCGTCTCCTGCGCACCTTGGGGCGTTCAGACCCGGGGTGCGGTTGCCGGCTGGCCCGGAAGAAAGGTGATGGCGCCGAAGGAAATGCCATGATCCGCTCCCGTGCTCAGCCGGACCCATGCACCGTCGCAATGTCGACAGCGACATGCCCCGGCTCGGAGTTTCCGACGATCACCGCCAGGGATGGTGTGGCGTCGACGGCATCGCCTGCCCGGGATTCCTCAATTGCCACGATTGGCGAACTCCGCAGCTGCCGTCCCGAGTCTACGCTCACCATGACGGCCGGGGGCGGATCGTCCATCTGATCCCTGTAGCACCAGTCTCGCACTTCGTGAGCCAGCATTCGCGCCTGGGAACCGGCGTCGGCGTTTGCTGTGACCGTCACAGATTGCGACCGGAACCAGTTGTTTTGCGTGAAGGTCAGCGTCGGTGAGGGAACATCGACGCCCCACCCGAGCGTCCGCCAGCGCAGGTTCACCGCGGTGCCGCCGAAGCAGGGCTGTGCTGTCAGTCGCAGCCGGTAGATCCCCGACTGTCCCGGTGAGACCTCGAGAGATGTCTCCGATGGTTCGATGGCCCAGTGGTATCCGGGGTTTGAGGCGAGATCCAGGGTCGTGAGCGCCGGGAGCGCTTCGAACTCATCGAACGGGAAAGTCTGAAGGCGGTTGCGTTGCAGAAGAAGGGTCGTCAGGGATGGAAGCTCGGCGAATGCTCCCGGCTCCAGTCTTGCGAGCCGATTGTCATTCAGGTTCAGGAATTGAAGGCGGGGGAGTTCGCGGAACACGCCTGCGGGCAAGGCCGTAAAGGCGGGGTTGTGATGCATCCAGACTTCCTCGAGTGCGCCCAGGCCATTGAACAAGTCCTCGGGCAGCTTGCTCAGTTGCGGTTGGTGGGAAATGTGGATTTCGCGCACACCGGAGAGCCCGGTGAAGTCGCCGGGTTTCAGTGCTTCCATCGTTGCGTGGGGGGCCGCCAGGCGCACCGACGCAACCCTTGCCAACCATTCATCCGTCACGCCCCGGCAATCGCCGTGAAAGACCGGTTGAGCCGAATTTTGGAGATCCGCGAGAATTGCGCGCTGAACGGCCTCTGTACGGTTGCAGATGCCGCGAGCAGCCGTTGCATCTGTGTAGCAGGCGCTTGCCCCGCAACCATTTATACCATTTCAACTAAGTCTTGACTCCTTTTGAGATTGTCGCCTTTGCACCATATGTGGGGTGCAGTCGGAGGCGCATCAGCCTATGATGTTTGATCAACAATCGACAATCATAGGAGATCAAGGATGACCATTTCCATTTCGCGCAACGACTGCACAATTGAAGAATTGCACAGATTGGCGGGCATGTGCAAGGACGTTCGGCAGTCGCGGCGATTTCGTGCGCTTGCGATGGTTCTGGACGGCGTTTGCCGAAGTGAAGTCGCGGCGGCGCAAGGAACGACGGTTCAATCGATCCGGGATTGGATTCTGCGCTTCAATGCGCATGGACCAGACGGGCTCGCCGACGACCCGCGTACGGGACGCCCGTGCCGGCTGTCAGAATCCGAGAAACGTGAGGTTGCGTTGTGGATTGAAGAGGGTCCGGATACGGAAGAGGATGGAGTGAGCCGATGGCGCCTGATCGACCTTCGAGACAAGGTGCTGCTGCGTTTCAACGAGTATTTCAGCCTTGAGGGGATCCGCCGCGTGATCCGGTCTCTGGGCTTTGTGAAAATCTCGCCGCGTCCTGTCCACCCCAAGGCGGATCCTGTGAAGCAAGAAGAGTTTTGTCGGGATTTCAATGAGTTGGTGTTGAATGTGGTACCCGAGGGCACAGAACCGGTGATGATCGATATCTGGTTCCAGGACGAGGCAAGAGCTGGGCAGAAGGGCATGCTCTCCAGGGTTTGGGCGCGCAAGGGAAGCCGCCCCCGCATCGTCCGGGACCACCGCTACAGCTACGCCTATCTCTTCGCGGCGGCCTGTCCCGAGCGTTCGGTCGCGGTTGGCCACATTTGCGACCGCGCCAATACCGTCGAAATGAACCGCCATCTTGCCGACATCTCCGATGCCGTGCCGACCGGACGCCATGCCGTGATTGTACTGGACGGAGCCGGATGGCACCGTTCAAACGACCTCGAAATACCTGCAAACATTTCGCTGCTGCGCTTGCCACCCTACAGTCCGGAACTCAATTCCATGGAGAACGTATTCGCGTTCCTGAAGGGCAACTTCCTTTCCAACCAGGTCTTCTCGCTTGCCGATGATGTGCGGTCTGCGATCGCAAACGCCTGGTACAGCTTCGTCTCAGATCCAGACCGTATCAAATCAATCACCAGCCGCGCATGGGCAGCTTGCACCGGATAAACAACCTCTAAAACTGGCCCCGGAGAAAAGGGTCAAAACTTAGTTGAAATGGTATTACTCCGGCGGCCTCCCCGGAGTCCCGTTGCCTCGGACTGGCCGATGCGCGCTGCAGCAATCCTGCACCCATTTCCCTGGCATCACGGCCCATTGCCATGTCGACCGGCAGCGGGACCCATTTGTGTGCCCGCCATGTATCCGCCGCACGCGGCGAGTCTTCCGGCCTGATGGATTGGAATTCGGACAGCGGAAGATTGCCAGCGGCAGGCCCCGCGGTCGGGACAGCGTCAAGGCCGTCCGGGAACGGATGGCTTCCCGCCTCCGCCAGATCCGATGCCGGCAAAGTCCGGCGCAGATCCGTCTGCAATCCGGCCGTACCGTCCGAAGGCTCGGCTTCGATTTTCCCGGCGGTCTGCATGTCGAAAGCGACGGATGGAACGGAACTCCGGATGAACCGGTCCTGCTTCTCCGAGATGGTCATTCCCGCAGAGCCCGGCAGGCATTCCGTAGTGGGCAGGTAGGCAAGAGTCACGAGTATTGCGAGGGATACCAGCACCAGCATGCCGGCCATTGCCAGCGACCGGTCGTTCGAGGGCGGCGGGCACTCGTTGCCAATTGGCTTGAGACGATTGTCCCGTCCGCCCGGAGGTTGGAGGGATGTGCGGTCTCTCGGCATCGCCTGGCCTCCTTCCTGAAACGCTGCAGCGGTTGGTTTGCAACAACCGCCTGCGGCGCGGTTCTGCGGAAGGGGTGCAGGCGTCGGGATATTCGGGGTTCCGCAGCGTTCGCGTCGGGCCTACTGCCGTGCTGCTGCTGTTTCCGTCTGCTCTGGCCACTTCCGTGTACATAGGCGTACCAAGGACAGAGAGCTGTTTCCAATACCGTTTTCTGAATGCGTCGATAATAAATACTTATATTGTAAGCGATTGTGCATCAGCACACATTATGATCGATATTGGTTGCGATTCTGGCAGCGCTTAAAGGCAGGCGCAGGCTGCTGCGCAGGTTGAACCGGATTCCGGCGTGTCCTGATCCGCGTCGTCGTCGCTGCTTCGCGTGGTGGCATGTTCCGGTTCGCTTCCGGGTCGAACCTGACCAGCCACGACGGGCGCACGGACTTCTGCGGCGGGTGCGTCCTCCGCACTTGGGAACTCCTTCCCTTGCTGTTCCCAAGGCGGCATCGAAACCGCTCCATCCCGGGCGGGAGCCGAGAGGAGAAGGGGCGCGAGTCGCGCGATGTCTCCGTTGGAGCCGGGAAAGGGTCCCGTTTCCCCGCACACTGTTCTGTCTGTCACCGCTTCGGCCTTCCGTCGCTGCGACGGCGACTCGCCCAGGCTCAGACGTCCGGACATCGCTCTCTTTTCGAGAGCCGGTTGTGGGTTGAATTATCGTATGAATTGATAGAGTTATGATTGAATTTTGGGGTTGACAGAGCGGTGGGATTCTGGCATAATAATATGAACCCGATATTCGGTATCCGAGGATCTCATGAACACACTTCCGATGGCGCCCGCGAACGCCACTCCGATCGGCACTACGTGCTTTTCGTACCACGTTGATGGCGAACGGGTGGTGTATTTCACAAACCTGCAGCCGTTTGACTCGCACGACGTTTCGAGCATCCGGTCGTGGCGGCTTCGGATCGCGCGGTTCGCGGAGCACGGGATCCGTCGGGAGGATCTGGAGACGGCGTTCGGCGTTGGTCGTTCCACGGTGCAGCGGGCGGTGAACCGGTACCGGAGCAAGGGGGAGGAAGGGTTTCATGAGCCGCGCCGCGGGCGCGGTGCGAGCGCAATTGATGCCGACATGGCGCGGGAAGCGGACCGTCTTTTGAGTACGGGTCTGAGCGGCTCGGCGGTTGCGCGACGGCTTGGGATCCCGGTGCGGACGCTGAACGACAACCGTCGGCGGGGGGTTGTCGGGGGTGGGATGCCGGCCCGGGCGGCAAAGGCTGATCCGGTTCCGGACGCACCTGCGGAGCGGGAGGCGCCGCAGGAAGTACCGGAGCGGGACGCGCTGGAGCCGTCGATTGACCGAAGCGCACGGGACGCCCGCGACCGGGCAGCGCCGCTGGGCCGTGGAGCTCGGGACACGACGGGACGAATGCTGGCTGCGACGGGGCATCTGAGCGAGATCCGGCCGCAGTTTGCGGAACCGCTGTCGGTGGTCGCCGGCGGGGGGGTGCTGGCCGGGCTCCCGATGCTGCTGAAGGAGGGGCTTCTGAACCACGCGCGGGAGTTCCTGTCGCTGCCCAAGGGGTATTACGGGTTGACCACCGTTCTGCTCTTCCTGGCGTTCCTCATCCTGGCCCGGGTGCGCAATCCGGAGGCGCTCCGGCACCAGGTGCCCGGGGAATGGGGCGCGATCCTGGGCCTGGACCGCTGCCCGGAGGTGAAGACGCTGCGGCGCAAGATCAAGGCGCTGGGGCAGGATGTGCAGCAAGTGCGGAACTGGCAATCCTCCCTGGCGGCGGGATGGCTTGAGGAGGATCCGGAGGTCGGCGCCACGCTGTGCGTGGACGGGCATGTGAAGATCTATTCCGGTCGCAAGGGGAAATTGCCGAAACACTTTGTGGCGCGACAGAAACTATGCCTGCCCGCGTCCACGAGCTATTGGATCAACGCGCTCGGCGGCAAGCCCTTCCTGTGCCTGAACAAGGCGCTGGATCCGACCATGACCCACGCGCTGGAGGCGGACATCCTGCCTGCGCTGGAGAAGCTGGGCATGCTCGGCCCGGAGGCGCCGGATCTTACCGCCCCGGATGCCGGCGAGCCCGCCCTGACGCTGGTCTTTGACCGGGAAGGCTGGAGCCCGGCACTGTTCAAGCGCCTCGCCCGGCGCGGCGTTGCGGTGATCACCTGGCATAAGGGCTTCAAGGGGGAGGACTGGCCGGAGGCGGAGTTCCACACCGTCTCGGTGCCCATCCATGGGCCGGGCGCGACCCGCAGCGCCACCGTCCGCCTCGCCGAGAAGCGCGTGCAACTGAAACAGGGGCCCGAGGTCCGCCAGATCCGCCGCCTGCTGGAAAGCGGCCGCCAGGTCCCGCTCATTTCCACCCACTCCCGCATGCCCGTGGAGCAGATCGCCGGCGCCCTGTTCTCCCGCTGGTCGCAGGAGAACTTCTTCAAATATATGCGCGAGGAGTTCAATCTCGACGCCCTCGTGGTCCGCGGCCTGGAGCCGCAGGATCCCGAAGCCCGCGTCGTCAACCCGCTCTGGCGCGCAATCGACCGAAATGTCAGCCGCTTCCGGCAACGCCTCGGCACCCTGCGCAACCGGATCGCCGACCTGTCCAGGGGAACCCCGACCCGCGAAGCCGAAGAGGCCGTCCGGCGCCTGCAGGCCCAAAGCGACGCTCTCGACGCCGAGCGTGAGGCGCTCAAGCAGAAGCGCAGCGCCACGCAGCGCCACATCACCGTCGCCGAGCTCGACGAGCACCAGGCCCTGGATGCGCTTCCCGAAGGCGAGAAGCTCCTCCTCGATGTCATCCGCATGATCGCCTACCGCGCCGAAACCCGCATGATGCCTGTCGTCGCACAGGCACAGGGCAAGACACAGCGACCCAGAAGGCACCTGCGCGCGCTCTTCCAGTCCGACGCCGACATCATCCCGGAGCCCTCCAACGCCATCCTAC
Source organism: Rhodobacterales bacterium (assembly GCA_965222665.1). GTDB lineage: Bacteria > Pseudomonadota > Alphaproteobacteria > Rhodobacterales > CAZPXZ01 > CAZPXZ01. Next base: position 652,241 of record CBDCUM010000011.1, on the reverse strand, counting down.
GCATTCGCATCCTCGGCACCGCCAGCGACGCCGGCGACAACGCCACTGCAGGCCTCCTACAAGAACTCAACCTGACCCGGACGATCTTCCCAGGCACCAACCTCCGGATGATCTACGAACTGCCCGGGAATACGGCCGATCCGGACCCTTCGGGTTCAAATAGGTGAGCTCGATTCACTCCCGAGGTCCGGACATCTGAGGCTACCACCGCGCGGAATGACCGACCCGGATCTCGTGCTCAGGCTCGTGGTCGCCGCCAATGGACTCGCGCCGGATCCCCTTGAGACCGAGATTCGAGTCGGCGCCGCGCACCCGGCGCTCGCAGACGCGCTGCGTTCGCGGCGCCTCCAGGACGAGTTCGACTTCCGCGAAACGCGTCGGGCCCTTGAGATCCTGCGCCACGAGAATGGACGCCGGGCGCTCAAGATCTCCGGGGACGTGGACCCCGCCCTCACCAAAACCAACACAGTGGTCGCGGACTTGAACGCGGGCACCAGCCGGTGCTCGCGGAGCGCTACGGGATCGACCGGTCGTTCAGGAGCCGCCAGGAGGATCAGGAGGATACGCTGGCCTACATGGCCAGGGGCGCGGGGCTCGCGTTGGCGCTGATTTGTCTCGTTCGCGCCTTCGCCTTCGCCTTCGCCTTCGCCTTCGCCTCCAACTGCTGGCCGCTGGTTGTGATGTCAGTGATCCCGTTCGGCTTGGTCAACGCAGTCGTGGGGCGCCGGCTGCTCGCGAATCAATCTCGCCATCCTGTCGCTGTTCGGCTTCTTCGGTCTGTCCGGCATCGTGGTGAACGACTCGATCAACCTCGTCAGCTTCTACAAAGCGCTGAAGCGGGGCGGCTGGCCGCGGCGCAACTCGGTCGTGGATGCAGCCTGCTTCTGGATGAGGGGGGTGCTGCTCACTTCTTTCACCACGATCGGCGGCCTGACCCCGCTGATGTTCGAGACCTCCGTTCAGGCGCAGTTTCTGATCCCGATGGCGGTGGCGATCGCGTTCGGCCTGGCGTTCGAGACGTTACTAGTGCTGCTGCTGCTGCCGGCGCTGCAGACGCTGCTCGAGACGGTGGCCAGACGGTGGGTGAATTCCGTGGCCCAGTTGTCGCCCGCTTCCGGATGAGAAGCCGATTGGGACCGGTTCCGCCGCTCTGGGAATCCATGAGGCGAAAGGAACCCACGCGGTCTTCGTCCTTGTGCCCGTGGGTCGGTAACACCGCCCGCCAAGGGGTTTCGGGCCCGATAGATAGTGCTAAACTGATGATATTCGCGAATCTGGATTCTGCATAACAGAATCGGATTGGACGAGGGAGAATCGGTCCACGCGCCGGCGGCGGGGTCGAAGCCGCGCGCCGATATCCGCCACATGATCTCCCGCCGCGTTGCCTGTCCCGCCGCCGCACCAGCCCGCATGGATGGGGAGTTGCCACGAGAAATCTGATCTCTTCCGTGAAATCCCCTCTGTCCACCCGCGAGTTCATGGACCGAACCTCCAGACCAGCAACGGAAAAGAAGATGCCACAGAAATCAGACGACTCCAAAGGCAGGCACCGCCAGTCTCGCTGGCTCGGTTTCGTTCAAGTTTTCTTGATTCTCGCTGTCATTGCGGTGGCTCTGTACTTCGCACGGGCGCCTGACCGGGTAGAACGCGATTCCGTTCCCGCGCTGTCGGAGCAAGAGACCAAACCTGTCGTCAGCGTCATCCGGCCGACGCAGACCCACCAGGCACTGACCGTAGGGCTGACAGGTGCGGTCAGTCTATCGGAAAGGGCGCGGCTCAAGTCGGAAGTCGCGGGCCGCGTGGCCTGGGTGTCGCCGAAATTCAGCAACGGGGGTTCAATCGAGGCGAACGAATCCTTCGTCAGAATCGAGTCGACCGAGTACGAGCTTCAGGTGAAGGTGGCCGAAATGGCCGTCGCGGAAGCAGAAGCCCGGGTCCAAATCGAAAGGGTGAGGGGCGAGGAGCGCGCCAGGGCCTTCGCGAGTGAACACCCTGGCGCCGAAGTGTCCGATTGGGTTCGCCGCGCGCCCTTCATCGCGGAAGCGGAAGCTCTGCTCAGGAAAACTCGGGCAGAGCTGGATCTGGCAAGTCTGCAACTCGAGCGAACGAACATTTCCCTCCCCTACGCCAGCCGCGTCGTGGCGTCCCAGGTCGAAGTCGGCGAATACGTGGGCCCGGACCTGGTGGGCATGTCGCCGATTCTGGGCGTTGTGTATCGCACCGAGGCATTGCAGATCGATGCGCCGATCGAACAGAGGGACCTGACATACCTGCACCCGGTGATAAGACGTTCCGCGCAAGTCCGTACGCGAGGCGGAACATACGACGCCGAGGTTGTGCGGGTCTCGTCGGTGATCGACCCTCAAACCCGACTCGCGTCGGTCTTCCTCCGGTTCTCACAAGACATTGCGCTGGAATCCCTGCCGCTGCCGGGCACTTTTGCCGAGATCGCGATCGTGGGGCCGTCGTACGAAGACGTTTATGTCCTGCCGGAGTCGGTGTTGCAGGAGCGGGGCAGCGTCTGGGTCGTTCGGGACGGCACCCTGCAGGGGTTCGAGCTCCGGACGCTTGGACGCACGGACGACGGCTGGATAGTGGAAGCCTTCGATGCGGGCGAGGGAGTGGTCATCGGCACGCTGCCCGGAGCCGCGGAGGGACTGGCGGTCGCGGTGTCGGATGCCGCGACGTCCGGATAACGGAGTCTGAACATGAGCACCACGGACACCGGATCAGCGACACAGCCATGCGCTGACGTGAAACCAGGACCGATCGCGTATTTCGCCGGAAATCCCGTTGCCGCCAATCTGCTCATGCTGTTCTTCCTCCTCGGCGGCATCATCTCCGGAGCGCACCTGGCCATCCAGCACTTTCCCGAGATCGACCTTCGGACGGTGTCCGTCACCGTGCCCTTCCCGGGCGCCTCTCCCAGGGAAGTCGAGGAGGACGTCAATCGTCGCATCGAGGAGAGCATCGTCGGGCTCCCGGGTGTGGAGCGGGTCGTGTCTACCGCAGCGGAAGGCCTTGGCCGCATTGACATCGAACTGTCGACCTTCGCCGATGCCACGAGCGTCCTGAACGATGTTCAGAATGCGGTGGACGGCATCGAAAACTTTCCGCCCCTGACTGCGGACCAGCCCGAAGTGGAGCTCCTGGTCGTGGCTCTCGAAGTCATGACCCTGGCGGTATCCTCCGCAGTGGTTGGTGAGAACGAGTTGCGGTTCGCCGCGGAGAGCCTGCGCAGCGAGTTGCTGGAGCTGCCGGCCATTTCACAGGTGCAACTGAAGGGCACGCGGGATCGCGAGATTTCGATCGAACTGAGCGAGGAGGAACTGCGCCGCCACAACCTGTCTTTCGACCAGATCTCCAACATCGTGCAGCGGGCTTCGCTTAACCTCACGTTCGGAGAGCTGCGCACGGAAGCCGGCGGGTTCATCCTGCACACCATTTCCAAACGGCGCTTCGGCGAGGAGTTCGAGGACATCCCGCTCCTCACGAGGCTCAACGGCACCATCGTGACGCTCGGCGAAGTTGCGGAGATTCGCGACGCGTTCGTCGACGAGGAGGTCGTCACCCGGGTCAATGGCCAGCCGGCGGTATTGGTTCGAATCGATTCGACCGAGCAGCAGTCGATCGTCCGCATGGCCCGGGAGATCGACGCCTGGCTCGAAAGCTACACGACTCCACCGGGCATCGCCGTCACCGTCTGGAGCGACAAGGCGCAACCCGCCGTGGACCGGCTGGCGGGCATCATCAGAAATGCGTTGATCGGGACGATACTGGTTTTTGTCTGCCTGGTGCTCGTGTTCGACCTTCGTGTCGCGACCTGGATCACGGTGGGCATCCCCCTGTCCTTCATCGGTTCGCTGCTGTTTTTCGCTCCCGCCGGTCTCACCCTGAACATGGGTACGGCTTTCGGGTTCTTCCTTATGGTCGGCATCGTCGTGGATGATGCCGTGGTGGTCGGTGAGAGCATCGCGGCGGAGCGCGAGCGGGGCAAGGGCCCGCTGGACGCCGCGATATCCGGCACACGGGCGGTGGCGGGCCCGATCACCATCGGGGTGTGCACGACGATTCTGGGATTTCTCCCATTCCTCTTCATCACCACCACCAGCTACCAGATCGTCAACGTGTTTCCGTATATCGCGGTCTTCGTCCTCCTGGTGTCGCTCATCGAGGCATTCTTCATCCTGCCCGCCCACCTGTCGCACGAGAAACGATGGAGCGTCTCTCCGCTGAGGGATTTCCAGGACTGGCTGAGGGACTGGCTGGACGGAGTTCGCGATCATGTCGTGGTCCACGCGGTCTCGTGGTCCGTACGCAATATCGCACTGACGCTCACGTTCGCGATCCTGGTCGTGGCCGCCTCGGTGTATCTTCTGAGGTCCGAGGCGGTTCGAATCATCATCCTGGACAAGGAAGCGAACATTTCCGGCAATGTTCAGGCAAATCTGCAGCTCCCCATCGGCGCTCCGTTCGAGGAGACGCTCGCGACCGCAGAACGGTTCGTCGAAGCAGGACACGCCGTCAACGAGCAACTCGGCGGATCGGCCGTCCACACGGTCAGCATCGTTGTGGGCAACACCGTATCGTCGAGTCTGAGGGACGAGGACGATAACAACGCCAGTCACCTGGCGTCGGTGAAGCTGCATCTTCACCATCGGCCGGTTCGCAGTGCCTCTCCCTCGCAGATCGAGCGGCTGTGGCGCCGGCAGGTCGGAGACGTTTCCTACCTGGAAGAGGTCGAGTATCAGACAACGCGTGTCGACGACGTGCCAACCGTGGCCTATGCGCTCAAGCATGACGATGCGCATACGTTGGTGATGGCGACGAAGGCGTTGAGGTCATTCATGACCACGATGCCGGGGCTCTACGAGATCTCGGACAGTGTGGCGCTGGGTAAGCGGCATTTCGAAATTCACCTGACACCGGCCGGGAAAGCCGCGGGATTGACGTCGGCGTCAGTCGGAAGGCAGTTGCGAGCCAACTTCAACGGCGAGGAAGTTCAGCGGATTCAGCGCGGACACGACGAAATCAAGGTGATGGTGAGATACCCCCGCGAACGGCGCAGGAGCCTGAGCGAACTGGCCAACGAACGCATCCTGCGTCCCGCGGGCGACGGAATCGGCGGGCGGCCGGGTGCCGGAGATGGTCCGGCGTATACGGAGGTTCCGCTGTCCACGGTTGCGCGCCTCACCGAGAACCGCGGGCTGGCGACACTGACCCGCATCGATGGCAGGCAGGCCGCAATGGTCAACGCGCAGGCCGACACCGGCGTCGTGACCCCCATCCAGGCGAGACGGCAGATCGAAGCGGAAATTCTTCCCGTGTTGCTGGACAAGTATCCGGGGCTGCGAGTCGAGTCCCACGGGAGCGCCCGGGCCTCCAGGGCCATGCTGGAAACCCTGGGACTGCTGGTTCCCCTGGTGTTACTCGCTATGTACGCGGTCATGGCGGCTTTCCTGCGCAGCTACTGGAAGCCGCTCGTCTCCGTGGCGGGCATTCCCGTCGCGTTCGCCGGAGCGGTATTGGGCCATTGGATGCTGGGGTGGGACTTCACGGCCGTGTCGCTGTTCGGCGTGATCGGAGTCGCTGGCGTCATTGTGAACGATGCGGTGGTGCTGCTGGACCGCTACAACACGATTCGCCGGGAAATCGACATGATTCCGGCGATCGCCGCGGTGTCCGCGGCGACCCGCCACCGCTTTCGCGCGGTGCTGCTTACCAGCCTCACGACGGTGCTGGGATTGTCGCCCCTGCTCTACGAGCGAAGCGATGAGTTGATGTTCCTGGTGCCGCTCGTCGTAAGCATGCTGGGTGGCCTTGTGTTGTCTGGCCTGTTCACTCTCTTCATCTTGCCGACGCTGGTCATGATTGCCGACGGCCGCCACGAATAGTCACCGTCGGCGTGATTCACCGAACGGGTGTTGTTTTTCGCATTAGGTCGGAATGGCTTTCCCAGATTAATCCGATCGGAGTGGGACAAGATTTCCCACGCTCTTCCGGATTTATTGGAGCGATCGCTTTTCGTCGGGGATTTTTCTTTCCCGGCAGGCGTGTAGTGGTTCGGGGTGGCTTCCGGCCCTGCGGCATCGTTGGCGGGTTCGGTCTGGGCATCCGGCTCCCGGACCGGGATCGGTGTGTTCGGAGGGTTGCCTAAGGGTTCTGTAGAGGGTTGCGTTTGCGTGATTGCAGGACGTCGTTCCAGTCCTTTTCGCCGGTGGGTCGGATTCGCCGGATGTTTGGATTTGTGCGGATGAGACGCTCGGCGGCCTGATCTCCGGGGGGATCTGCGTCGTATCCGCATGCGATGTCCTGGAGGCGGAAGGCGGCGATCCATGTTGGCATTCGCGGCGTAAGGCCGGCGGTGGAGAGGAAGAGGTCGGTGTCCTGCATGCAGGGGAGTTCGAAGGCGGAGAGTGCGTCGAGTGCGCTTTCGACGATGAGGGCGGATTGGGGTAGCGTTCGGCGCGCGATCCAGAACCCGCCCCTGGCTTTGCGGGAACCGGGCGCCATGCCCCGGAAGGGGTGATCCGGTTGGGTGCCGAGGAGTTCGGCTCCGGCGGGCGTGCGCTCGGCATCACGGGTGATGAAGACGGCATTGGCGCGATGGTCGGCGCCGAGGATGCGCTGTCGGAAGCCTGCGTCGAGGATTGCGGGATTGAGGCTGCGGTGCCGGGAGAGGTATTCCAGCGCGGCGGGCCAGGATGCGGGATCGAGGAGCTTTCGGAACGGCTTTCCGGGGGGCTTTCCGGGGGGCGTGCCGGGGGGCGTGCTGGGGGGCGGCGCGATGTTGGCGAGGGTTTCGAGGGCCTCCAGGAAGGAGCAGTTGCTGGCATACAGGACGAGGTCGACGGCCCCACCGCCTCCCTGTCCGGTGAGATGATCGTAGAACTTGGCGCCGTTGATGCTGAGGATGGAGCCGGGGCGCTTCCAGCGCGTGTGGTCGCGGCTGTCGCGGTGGTATCCGAGGGCGGTAGCGACGCGCTCCAGGGGGATGCCCCGGAGCGCGTCGGCCCGCAGCTTGCTGCGATTCCTCACGGACCCAGCTCGGCGTTGGCGGCCTCCACATGGGCGATGTCCACGCTGTGCGCCTTGGCCGCGGTCGCGGCATGCAGCGCGTAGTGCGCGATGCGGTCGATGCGCCTTGGGATGCCGTTGCTGGCCAGGGCGACGGCCTCGACGGCGCCGGGCTCGAAGATCGGCACCTTGGCTCCGGCGAGGCGCAATCGGTGCTCGAGATAGGCGCCGACTTCCTCGCGGCTGAAGCCGCGGAGGTGGAAGCGGACCACGATGCGCTGCGCGAGGGACTCATGTGCGGACATGGCAAGCCTGCGCCGCAGTTCTGTCAGGCCGACCAGCAGCAGGCAGAGCCGCTTCTCGGAGTCCATCTGGTAGCTGGTGAGGAGCCGGAGTTCCTCGAGGATCTCGTTGCGGAGGTGGTGCGCCTCGTCGAAGATGAGCACCGGAAGCTGCTTCGATTCTGCCACCATGCGCGAGACTTCCGTGCGGATGGCGCGGTAGGCCGCGGCACGTCCGGCGAAGGCGGGCAGGCCGAACTCGCTGGCGATGGCGTTGTAGGTGTCGAGCACGCTTCCGGTGGAGAGGGACACGTAGCAGACCCGGAACAGGCCCGCGTGCAGGCCGGAGGTGGCCAGACGGCAGACGGTTGTCTTGCCGCTGCCGGCTTCTCCGGTGAGAAGGCCGATCCCGCGCAGCTCCAGCAGGTGCCTGATCCGCGACCGTGCCTCGCCCTGGGTCTGGCCTTCGAAGAGTTCGTCCGCGTGCAGCGTGCGCTCGAAGGGATAGTGCTTGAGTGCAAAGTGGTGCTTGTGCATTACTCGTCCTCCTTCTTGTCGTCGAGCGACCGGAAGGAGAGCGGCTGCGACGGTCCGTCCCGCTTCGCGCGGGCGTTCCCGTGCAGGTCGAGGGGCGTTGCAACGCCGGCCGGCTTGCCCTCGTGGATGACCTGCATCGGGCGTTCCGGAGGAGCGAGGGGATCGAAGCGGAGGACGACGCGCTGGCCGCAGAGCGCCGCGTCGACCTCGTAGAGCCGGGCGTTGAGACTCACGGTACGCGCATTGGAGACCCGCCGCGTCGCCTCGAACAGGAACAGGTCCTCGAGATCGATCTCCGGCCCGGCGTGCCGGACGCGCTCGCCGCACTGCGCCCACTTGTCCAGGGGCGACAGGTTGTCGAGCCCGCGATGCGGGGCCTGGTGATACTCCCCCTCCAGCCAGGTCCAGTACTTCCGGTTCAGCGCCTCCAGGCTGCGCTTCGCTGCGTCGTCCACCAAGGGCAGGAACTGTGATCTTGTGGTCCGAAATTTTCGCTCGATCTTGCCCTTCCCAGCCGGATGGAAGGCCCGCGCGTGGATCAAAGCGACGCCCAGCTTGGCGCATACAAGCGCCAGCCATTTCGACCGGAAGCATGCCCCCTGGTCGACATAGAGGCGCCGGGGGATGCCCCTGCGCTGAACCGCCTCCCGGAACACCTGCAGGAACGCGGACGCGTTCTCCGAGAACTGGAACGCTCCGTGAGGGACAACCCGGGTCGCGTCGTCCAGGAGTTCGAGCAAATACGTCTTCCGCATGCGCCCGCGCTCGTCGCGCACCGCAGGACCGTGCATCGCATCCGACTGCCAGAGGTCACCGGCATGGGAGAACGCCCAGCGCCGCAGATCCTTCTGCGGCCCCTGCTGTTCCCGCACCATCAGCCCCTCACGCGTAAACAGCCGGTGCAGCGTCGAGGGGGGGAGCGGGACAGCCTCCGGCACCGCACCCATCTCCCGGGCCCGCCGGATCACCTGCCGGATGCTCAACTCGGGGGTCTCCGCCTTGATCGACAGCACCGCATCGACCGCATCCGGCGGCATCCGCCGCGGCTTCGCCCCGTCGCGGCGGCTCTTCGGCAGCAGCCCATCGAAGCCCCGCGAGCGATACAGCCGGAGCCAGTCGTAGATCGTCCCTTCCGCGACACGCATCCGGCTGCTGCCCGGGATGTCCCACACCTTCGCCGCCTGCACACGGATCCGCGAAGCGGTCCGTTCCGACGGTTCGTTCAAAACCGGTGCCAGAACCTCGAACCGGAACAGCGCTACCGCCTTCCGGTGCTCTTCCATCACGTCACCCATCGATGATTCCCCTTTCCCTCTGCTTGCTTCACGGACCCGGCGCGGCCCGCAACAGCATCATCGGAGAAAGGAGGCAGCCCGAGCAGAGCCATCTTCTGTTGGCGGACCCGTTTGCGATCCAGCACGTCGCCGACGCAAATCAAATCCGACCGGATAGGGGATGAGGGCAAGCCGCAAAGAGCCGAGCCGGCGCAGCTCAAGCAGCGCCACCGGAGCATCCAGCCGGTCCCGAAAGGCGCCGATCAGCAGCACAAGCCCCGCCAGCAGAACCGGCTCCAGCCCCAGGAAAAGCGAAAGGCTCGCCCGAACCAGCAACACACGCCGTCGAACCCAGCGCCGCGCGCTGCTGAAGTCAGCCGCTTCCCCACGCCACTTGCGTGCTGCCGCGCTGATGCCATGCCGCTCGGCAAACGCGACAACCTCCTCCGCAGACGCAAGCGAACCCGGAAGACGCGCCGAAAGACAGTCCGGCAAAGCGCTGAATGTCATCCTGCAGTCTCGACAGTACCAGCGCGAAATCCGGGTCCCAACTGGCGTCTTGCGTCCGTAGGTCCCGTGCCGCCGCAGCCCGCAACCAGCATCGCGTCCCCGACAGCACCGCGGGGGACTTGCATCCCGCCACGCCTGCCTGCTACCGTACTCTCCGGCGGTCAAACCGGTCTCGAAACGGAATTGCAATGGCCGTCCACGGCCCGGCGATTGATGGTCGCGCGGGCCGAACCCCTCTCGGAAACAAGAACCCCGGACGCCGCAACTCCCTGCCCGGAAACCCGCCGCCCGCTACCAGACTACAACGAACCCGCCTCCCAGAAAGCAGCCTCCTCGGAATCCGCCTCCTCGGAATCCGCCTCCTCGGAATCCGCCTCCTCGGAATCCGCCTCCTCGGAATCCGCCTCCTCGGAATCCGCCTCCTCGGAATCCGCCTCCTCGGAAACGGCCTGCTTGGAAAAGAAGCCCACAGAACCGTACCGGATTAATCCCTGTCCACTAAAATCCGTAACCGGAATAGCCCGGTACAAAAGGGCCTACTTCGGCCGAGATATTCAGGGAAACAACAACGGGAGCCGGAACCGGGCTATCCCGACGTCAGCCTGTTGACGGGTGCACGCTCGCCGAGAAAGTAACGAATGGCGTCGATGTAGTCGAAGGCACTCACTGTATCGAAGTGCCGAGCGCGCTATGGACCCGCTTGTTCGTGTTCGCGAATCCAGGTGCCGACGAGCCACGCCTCGCGTGAGCAGGTGGCGGCGTACAACGACTGAGCAGCCCGCGGCGTGCGGTTCGGCGTGGTCGCGCTTCGCTCGCTGCTGACCGCCATCGGAGTCTGGTCCGGCCGTATCGATTCCCGCGGGAGCGGGAATCCGTACGGCCTCTATCGTGCAGCCGAAGGCCGAACCGGCACCGTGAGTTCTCGCTCCCCCCTCCTTTCCATTGCGTCACATCGCGCCTCGCCGCTCTGGCGCGTCCGATCCAACAACGGCTCTCCGCTGGGTTCACAGATGCGATTCCCGAATGCCGCGGACGGTGACGAACTCACGGTAAGGAGCAAACGCGCGATCCACGGCCTCCGGCGTGAGCCCGAAGTCCTGCAGGTCGTAGCGATGCCGTGTCTCCCCTTGCCGCTTCTCCGCTTGCCGCAATTGCCAGTCCTCCATGGCGTCGACTGCCGCCCTTTCTAGTGTCCAGCCGAATCGGTCGTGGATACGACGCACGACGGCGAGCGGATTCTCGATCAGATCGAAGTAGTTCACGTCGACCCAGCGGTCTTCCAGTTCGGGACTGCGGTCACGGAATCGCACCGCCTTGTTGAGCATGCCGCTCATGAAGGTCAGCTGCTCCTTACCGAAGACTTCGGGTGGCCGCGGCTCGCTTGTACGCGAACGTATTCGGTTCACGATGTTGTTCCACGATCCCATGAACCGCTTGGGGTCTCGATGCGTCTGGATGAACAGCGCATCCGGATACGCCTCGACCAGCGCCTCCAGCTCCAGGAGATGACCTGGCATCTTGAACAGCCAATGCCTCGGGGGCCCGGGCTCGCGCTGCCGGCGCTGCCAAGTGTAGTGTTGCATGATGCGGCGGTGATGGGCATAGGCATTTCGGGAGCCCGAATCGGCCAGCCACCGGGCGTAGTCCGGCAGGTGATATTGCACTGTCAGCATCCAGGTCGCGAAGGCCCACCCCAGTATCGGGAAATCCTCCTCCGGCTCGTCGATATCGATCTGGTGGATTCCCTTGAAGGTCTCACGAATTCCCGAAGCCTCCATAAGCTCAGACATCACGACACGTAACGTTGAGACAGCTTGCCAGAGCGCAACCTAAGGGGTTGAATTTCCGAGTATTTCTGAGAGAGAAATGCACCTGCTGTGAACTGCTTTCCTTTTCGAAGCTGCTGGAACTCAATGACTGGCAAATCGCGGTGACGAGTTGCCCTACGGTTCCGAATGACCTGCTGGAACGCGAACGCTTCTATTGCAAACACCGCTGTAGCCGTGCCAGCACGTCAGGTAAATTGTCGGAAGTCCTGATGTCTGAAGCTCATCGAAGTACGCCCGGCGCGGGTCGTCGGGGGTGCAAGCGACCGTGGCGTATTGCTCCGTCGACAGAACCGGCTCCATGAACTCGTAGCTTCTCAGCGACCAGAACCGCGGGTCGCGGGCCATCAGGCAGTGCAGGTACGTCGTGCCGGTTCGATTGATGCCCACGATGAAGACCGGTCGATCGATGGTTTCCTGCTCGATTTCCGGGTGACGCCGCCGTTCACCGGCGAGCGCCGCGACATTGCGCAGGGCGCGGCACAAGTCGAAGACGACATCCGGGTACCCGTCCTCCAACAGCGCAGCGTCCGGCGCATTCAGCGCCGCAACCAGTTGCTGCAGGCCGCTTCGCATCCATGCGGGGAATGTCGGTTCGAATGCCACACCCGCGTCGTTGGCGTAGTGTTTCGCCTGAACCATCAAGGAGTCGAAGTCCAGGCGGCTTTGCGGCACCGGATACGGCCATGTCTGCCGATGCCGTCTGATCCAGTCGCTCGAACGCTTGAGCACGGTGAACAGGCTCGGCCACCGGATCGGATCAGGACAGTCCTCTCGAATGGCCCGGTCGCACACGGGAACGGATCCCATCGCCCTGCGGTCGCTGAACCAGTACGGCCCGAAGTGATCGAGCAATGCCCAGTATCCGTGGAGCGGCGAGTCCTCGCCGCGGGCCACGCAAGCGCGCTTGAACGCCTGGAACGGCACCTCGGGAAAATACAATCCGAAATCGGCGAGCTCGACATCGTTGTTGTCCGGTTGCGGGTTGCAACAGTGGTAGATGGTGGAGCGTCGCCGCGGATTCATCGAGATGGCAGTACAGATTTGGCCCAATGTATCGACCGCCTCGTTGCTCCCCTGGATCGTGAAACCCTTGGGCGTCATTCCGACATCCACGATCGCCGCAAGAATGCGCACGGTGGCATCGTCCGGGTTCGTATACCCCGTGCTGGCGGTGCCGGTTCGCGGAAGCCGGAAGATGGCCAGCGGCATGCCGGCCGCATGCGCAAACAACAAGGCCTGTTCCGACACCAGCTTGCTCCATGGATACCCGAGCCACCCGATCGGAAACATCCTCTTCATGCTTGCAAGATCCGGCTGCATCTGGTGATCGATACGGGAGCCACCGAATTCCATCGAGTAGCTGCAGAACGCCTGCGGGAATACGCCCATGGTCGAGGCGTAGAACAGGTGCTTGAAGCGTGTGCGCAGGCACAAATCGATCACATTGAGAGAGGTGTAAACGTTTGCCTTGCGTATGGCGAGGTAGGACGACGCGAGGCTCACGTCGGCCGCAAGGTGATAGACGGCATCGATCCTTCGACACAGAACACCGAAGTCTGCTTCGCTCAGGTCGAATCGAACCGCGGCTACATCTCCGACCACAATCCGTATGCGAGGCGCGAATGCGTCGTCCCAGATCTCGGCCTCAACCAATGCGCGGCGCACGCGATCGAGGCCATGTTCGGCATCGTCGGCCCGAACGACGCAATGGACCACAAGGGCGGCGTTGTGGCGAAGCAGGTCGCGGAGCACGAAACGGCCCAGGAAACCCGTCGCTCCGGTCAACAGAACGTCTCGAAATTCCGGCGGGGAAACGGGCTCCGACGGTGTCGCATTGCCCAGAATCGAACGAACGAAACGACGCAGGGTCTCGACATCCTGTCTGCATTGCGGCGGCAGCGCGCCTACAAGCGGTGCGACCTTCGTGCCTGCGGCAGTTGTGTTCATCATTTTGCGCTTCCTGCGAGTGATTGATTCCTGTACGGCCCATCACACCGCCGCTGCCTGCCTGCGCTCGTTCGGCCGTGCACTCACGGCATTGCGAAACGAGTCCAGGGCAACGTCGACTCCGTCACCCGCATAGCGAAATTCGGCGGGGATCGATCCGTAGCGCCCCTGAGCTCGCCTGAACACGTCCTGCTTCCGGCGCCGAACCTCTTCCGCTTGTCGAACGTCGCGCGCGGCCGCTTCCCTGTAGGTCTCCAGCTCCGCCGTCAGGAAATCCATGAATTCGCGGATCGCGTTCTGCTGTCGGGTGATCTTCTCGAAGTGGTAGCCCATGCCGGCCAGGCGAATTGCCATGGGAAGCATGCGGGGATGTTCCTTCGAGACCTTGGCGATGTACTTCGTGTAGGCGGGGATTTGCCTGGCCGAAAGCTGCCCGCGTACGCCCATGAGGTCCGCGAAGACTGCGTTCCTGCTCTTTGGCTTCAGAAGGTGCGGGACGGGCTCCAGGTGCTCGAGCAAGGTCATGCAACGCTCGAGGTAGTTCTCGAGAGTTGATCGTAGAGAGTGGACGTCACTCGCTTGTATCCCTCGATCAATGTCTGGCGATCCATCTCGGTCCTGAAGTTGAGGGTCGTGGCGTTGGATCCGATGGGGACCTCCACGAGCCGGTTCTCCCGCTTCAGGCGCTCGTACATGTCGGTACCCTTCAGGGCGGTCAGCAGGTAGATCGGGGCCACGGGGATGCCGGCCTGCTGGACGAGAACTCGATTTGGGCGTCGAACACGCTCTCGTTATCGCCGTCCAGGCCCAGGATGAATCCACCCTGCACCTGCATCCCCTTCTCCTGAATCTTGCGAACGGCGTTGAAGAGGTAGTTCTCTTCGCGCTTGCTGACGTTCTGCGGCTTCTTGGTCTTGAGCAGGGCCTCGGGATTGGGGGCTCGATACCGAGGAACACGGTGTCGAAACCGGCCTCGATCATGACATCCATCAGCGGGCCCATCCGGGCGAGGTTGACGCTTGCTTCGGTAGAAAGAGTGAACGGATACCCGCGGCTCTTCTGCCACTCGGCGATCACCGGCAGCAGCTTCATTGCCTCCCGCTTGTTGCCGATGAAGTTGTCGTCGACCAGGAAGACAGGGCCTCGCCAGCCCAGCCGGTACAGCAGGTCGAGCTCCTCCACGATCTGGTCCGCCGACTTGGTCCGGGGTACCTGACCGTAGAGCTTGATGATGTCGCAGAACTCGCAGTTGAACGGGCACCCCCGCGAGAACTGCACGCCCATCGAGTAGTAGCTGTCCATCTCGATGAGGTCGAAGCGCGGAACCGGCGTTCTGGTCACATCCGGTTTCCGCCGCTCCCGATAGATGGCCTTGGCGGTGCCGTTCGCCAGATCGCGCAGAAATTCGGGAAAGATTTCCTCGGTCTCGTCCAGCACGAAGTGGCTCACTCCGTCGATCTCGTCGTGAAATGTGGTGGGATGAGGTCCTCCGGCAACCACCGGAACTCCGGCACGGTTGCACCGCTCGATGACCTCCTGCAGCGAAATTCGTTGAACGATCATGGTGGAAGTGAACACCATGTCGGCCCACTCCAGATCCGAATCCTCCAGGGAAGTCACGTTCATGTCCACGACGCGGAGGTCGTAGTCCGCTGGAAACATCGCGGCGATGGTGAGCAGTCCAAGAGGCGGAAAGGTCGACTTCACTCCCACGATGTTCAGCGCAAAATTCGCGCCCCAGTAGGTCGGGGGCTGCTTGGGATGGACCAGCAGGGTATTCGGCATGGCGGTTATCTCCTCCGCCCTCGTTTCACGTTTCAGGGCGAGACTTGCACCCTCGCAATCCATGGAGAGCGTCATGGCCCGGAGGGCGCCTACGTGGGCATTCCTGTTCGGTTTGCGCCGCATGGATTCCCGCCTTCGAGGGAATGAGTTCACCTGCCCAAGTCACGTCATTCCCGCGAAGGCGGGGATCCGTGCGGCCTGAATGGCGCCGGGAGAGGAAGGACAGCCAGCGAGGGTGAGCCGTGCTCCGCTGTCTCTGCGTCAAGTCGCGCCTTGACCGAGCACCAATGGCTACAAGCGGAGCCACGTCGCGGTCGGCAGCCGTGTAATCGGTCATGCCCTTCCTCCGCGGCCTGGATCCACGGTCCTTCGTCCGCGCATGATGCCGTCACCCGGCTGCGAGAGCGGCGTCTGATCCGCTACCGTTGCGATGTGGAAAGTGATCTTCGAGTGCGCTGGCGAAGGCCGACGGCGCGCGGCGGACGCCCCGCGGGCCGGCAAGCGGAGCCTGCTCCGGGCCGTCGGCCTCCGTCTCGACCCCATACTCCTCGATATCCTGCTTGCCGTGGATGATTCCGTGTGCGAGCGACATGCAGGAGGCCGTGGTCATCAGCTCGAGCGCGCTCACCGGGTAGTTGAACTGCGTCTGGATGAAGGTCCCCAGCTCGGCCACAGATATCGACGTGAGTCCGAAGCTGGACAACGGCTCCTCCGCGTCGCCCTCGTCATGCCCGCAGAGCTCGGCGACCTTGGCGGCGATCTGCGATACCACGCTATCGAGCGTCCACTCCCCGCGCGCTCCGACTTCGAATGCATCCTGGTTGTTCATCATGCGCCCAATGCGCATGTAGTCGGAGAACTCGACCGTCCACGCGGGGCGCTTGAACATCGCCGTGACCAGATGGTCCCGGCCGGACATCGAACGCATGGCGAAGTCGAGGTTGGCGATGGCGCAGTCGCTGCTGACCGGCGGCATGCCGGCCGCCCGCATCATGCGCAGTACGTGGAGGCTGCGGACTGCCATGCCCGCGTCAGCAACGGCCGTCATGTTGAAGGTCAGGCATGGAAAACCCTGTCGGCGACGACTGACGGCCAGACCGTCCAGAAAGGCGCTGGCCGCGCTGTAGTTGACCTGTCCGGGGTTGCCCAGAGTGGATGCCGTGGACGAGAACAGGACGAAGTGATCGAGCGCGAGGCCGGCCGTGGCCCGGTGCAGATGGAGGGCGCCGTCAGCCTTGGGTGCGAAGACCCTCGCCATCGACTCCGGAGAGATGTCGTCCAGCAGCCGATCGTCCAGCGTGCCGGCGAGGTGGAACACGCCCTTCAGCGGTCTCTTCAGTTGCGCGATGCAGCGCCGGACATCTTCCTCTACCGCCACGTCGCCCGAAACGATGTCGAACTCGATCTCGTAGTCCGTGTAGACCAGTGCGCTCGACTCGCGGATCCAGTCGGCGGTCCGGCGTCGTTCGGGATCACGGTCCATCAGGGTGACATGGCGTGCACCCGAATACGCGAGGTAGGGCAGCAGCCGCAGTCCAAACCCTCCGAGTCCACCGGTCACCAGATAGGTGGCATCCGGGTCGAGCAGCGGCCTCACGTCGGCAACCGTGAATTCCGGGTCGTCCGGGCCCGACGGCGCCTTCAGGACCAGCTTGCCCTGGTGCTGGCCGGTGGTCATCAGGCGAAGGGCCCTGGCGTAGTCCCGGTACGGAAAGACGGTGACCGGCAACGGTGGCACCGCGCCTTGATCGAGCAGGTCCAGGCAGGCTTGGGAGAGCTCGCGCGAAAGGATCGGGTCGTCGAGCATCAGCCGGTCGACGTCTATGGCGGCGAACCGGAGGTTCTTCCGGAACATCCGCAGGCCGAGTTCGTTGTTGGCATAGATGTCGACCTTGCCGATCTCGCAGTGCCACCCGCCCGGCCGCAACGCCCGGAGGCACAATTCGATGTGATGGCCGGCGAGCGAGTTCAGCACCACGTCGACGCCTTCGCCCGCGGTCGCCGCCATCAGCTCGTCGTACCAGTCGAAGCTGTGTGAATCGAACGCCGCCTGTACACCCAGCTCCAGCAACCGGTCCCGCTTGATCTGGCTGCCGGCAGTGGCGTAGATCTCCGCCCCCGCATGTCGGGCCAGGGCGATGGCCGCCTGTCCGACACCACCCATGGCCGAGTGGATCAGAACGCGCTGGCCGCTGCGCAGCCGGGCGAGATGCATCAGCGAGTAGTACGCGGTGACGTAGACCGACAACGAGGATGCGGCTTCCTCCATGCTCAGGCATTCGGGTCTGGCGAACACCAGGTGCTCGTGGACCACGACACGATTGGCGATGCAGCCCCCCTGCAGGAAGGCCACTCCATCACCGACCCGGCAATTGCGCACGTCCGGTCCCGCGCGGCGCACAACGCCGCTGGCCTCCACGCCGATTTCGTGACCGAGCGCCGAGCGTTCGTAAGCCAGAGCCGGCAGCAACCCGAGCGTTACCATGACGTCGCGGAAGTTGAGCGCTGCCGCCGCCACATCGATCTCCACGTCGAGGGGCCCCAACTCCGGGAGTTCGTACGTCTTCATCTCCAGCCCGGCGATCTGGCCAGCGTTGTCGAGAGTGAGACGGTATGCCGGCTCCACGCCGGCGGGCACCCGCGCATGGCGCTCGCGGATACTGATCAACCTCGGCGCCCACAGGCGCTGCTGCCGAACCGCCAGCTCGCGGTCGCGCAAGTCGCAACGGGCCAGGCAGGCCAGCGATTCCAGATCGCTGGTATCGCCCAGGTCGACCAGGCGGAAATCGATCATGGCTTCTTCGCCGACCTCGACGGCCAAGCTTCGGACCGCTCCCCATAGAGCGCTCCCGCGCGGATCTGCCACGTCGTGAACGGCCCGGCACGTCACCACGGTCAGTCGGCACCGGCTGTTCGCGTACTCGATCCGGCAGGATACCAGGGCCCGGACGAAGGCGACGAAACGCGTCGCCACCGCCTCGCCCGTCGGATCGCCCGGGTCCGTGCCGCAGAAGAAGTCGATCGCCTGCAGGTCGGCCGCATCCGGCCATGCGTCGAGCGAGTGGAATTCGCTGGCGGCGAAGATCTCCTCGGAGATCGGGTGCACAGTCTCGGGCGCATCCAGCAGGGCTACCCACTCCGACGCAGCGCTCCCCGGCTCGCCGAGCACCCAGCGCGGGCAAGCGGGCTCCGTGGAGCCGGAGGCATCGGCGAACGATGGCGGCGCCTGCAGCAGGGTCGTGCGCCGGCCGGCTCGAACCGTCGTCCACCCGGTCCCGGGCTCGATGACGTCAGCCTCGTCGTGGCACACCAGCGCCAGACCGCCGGCCACAGCCAACCGATGCGCGAGTGCCCATTCCTCGAGACCGAAGCTCCCGGCCTCCCGGTGCAGGAAGAGGAGGTCGGCGGCCCCCGGACGCAGCAGGCCCGCATCCAGCCGCGGCGGATAGGGCGGATCGAGACACTCGAACCGCAGCGGCGCGTCGTGCGAATGGAAGGCGTCGTAGTGTTCCCGGGTTCTGTCCCGGGTGCCGCTGACGAGCCAGTACTCGGTCTGAGCGTCCCCACAGGAGAGCTCGTCGATGCATTCTGTGAGAACGGTCTCGACCGGCTCCCGATCACCGGCAAGCTCCACGACATGGCAGGCACGGGGCTCGCCGCGCTCCGGGCGCTGGAGCGCGGCAATCAGCGCCGCGGGTTCGATCTCGCCGTGCGGCAACCGGTCGGCGAGCGCTTGGCCGTCGGGGATGAACTTCGGCTGCCAAGCGATCACGTGCTTGCTTTCCGGAACGTCGTTCCAGCGCGGGTTGGACGTGAAGTACGTGTACTTGTCGATGTACGCGACGAGGTTCCCGGTCAC
Organism: Rhodobacterales bacterium; assembly: GCA_965222665.1. Lineage (GTDB taxonomy): Bacteria > Pseudomonadota > Alphaproteobacteria > Rhodobacterales > CAZPXZ01 > CAZPXZ01. Next base: position 633,202 of record CBDCUM010000011.1, on the reverse strand, counting down.
GCCGTCGTAAAAGCTGATGCTGCCGCCGGATCGCTCGCCGAGACGAACGGAGTACGGACCCGTCTCGTCCACGTCGAGCCAGTCCTCGGCGGGTTTCGTCACGTGACAGGTGATTCGCGAGGCGCTCGGCGGCCGAATGAACGTCACCCCCTCGGCACGTCGCGGGACGGCGAAGTGGTCGGCACATTTCAAAAGGTTGAACAGGAAGATCTGCAACCCCCCGTCGAACAGCGGGGGACACGAGACGTAGCCTTCGCGCTGGCCGGACGTCCATAGCGCTTTGTCCATCTCGATATCGACGAGATAGGCCCGCGTTGCTGCGTCGACCAGCACCCGCTGGATGGTTTGGAAGTGGGGACCGTACTGGAACGTCTCGCTTAGGACGGCGTCGAGGCGCTGGTAGAAGTCGCTGTCATCGGCGATGATCGAGGGTGCAAAGCGGCTCCGGTCGAGGTCCGCCAGCCGCATCGGTACTTCCAGCGTCCGGCCGGCGCAGTCTCGCCTTACCTTTCCGCGGCAATGCAGTTCGCTCTTCGCATCGACGTCGTAGGGCCGCGACGAGATGGTGAAAGTGAATGTGTCCGGCGCATTGGGGACCGGGTGCAGGGCGGTCTGCAGCCGCACCGGAGTCTTCGGAATGGGGCAGGGCTGGAGGAACTCCAGGACCTCGATGTGGACGGGGACGCCCCCAAATGCTTCCAGGACCAGCTCGATGTAGCCGGCAGCCGGCATGATCGCCGCGTGATGGACGCGGTGGTCTGCCATCCAGGGGAAGTCCCGGTCCGAAAGCCGCGCCTCGAAGAGCATGTGGCTGCAGGGCACCTTGTGACCGACCAGCGGGCCATGCGAGTACGCGCCCTGCCGGACGAACATTTCGTCGTCGCACATGATGTCCATCGTCGCCCTGTCTTCTCTCGGATGTCCGGGCAGCAGATGGACGATGGACTCCGGGCACGGATACTGGGCGGCGAAGTCCGGGGCGACGCCGGCCCGGAACAGGGCCCCCAGTGCCTCCTGGACGCCGAGGCAGACGTCTGTGTCCCTCATGAGGGTCGGAATGCAGGCCGGTGCCGGATTGGCGCCTTCCAGGCACTGCGCGATGGTGGGCTGCAGGGCGCTGTGCGGCGCGATCTCCAGCACCACGCCTGGCTGAAGGTCCCGCCTGATGGTCTCCATCGCTGCCGAGAATCTCACGGGCTGGCGGATGTTCGCCCACCAGTAGTCGGCGTCCAGCCGCTCCGTCCTTACGCCGGTTACTGAAGACACGAACGGGACGTCGGAGTCCAAGGCACAGTCGTTCAGGAACGAGAGGCTCGCCAGCGCATCGTCCCGGATTGGGTCCATGGCGGAGGAGTGAAAGGCGATGTTGCCCGGCAGCAGGCCATTCTGCCGGTTGCGCCGGTCCAGTTCCTCCATGATCGGCCGAAGCACCGCCTCCCTGCCGCAGATGACGGTGCTGGCTGGCGCGTTCTCGCAGGCGATCTCCACGCGCGCAGGAGGGTCTTCGCCGGCCCGGAAGGGAACCTGCAACGTCTCGAGCAGTTCCTCCACCCCCGGGCGGTCGAGGCCGATGGCCAGCATGCGCCCGGAACCGGCGGTGCGTTGCTGCAACATCGCGCGATGGAAGACCAGACGCGTCGCGTCCGCCAGCGAAAGCGCGCCGCTTGCGTAGGCGGCGGCCACCTCGCCGGAGCTGTGACCGACGACGCAGTCCGGGTGGACGCCGCGTGTCCTGAGCCATTCTACCAGGGCGCACTGGATCATGAAGATGACGGGCTGAGCGAGCCGGACTTCGTTGAGCGCTTCCTGAGGAGCGGAGAAGCAGGCCTCGCGCAGCGAGAAGTCCGAGTGCTCCCGCCAGTGTGCCTCGGTGGCATCGACCGCGCGGCGAAAGACGGGCTCGGCATCGTAGAGCGCACGCCCGCAACCCGCCCACTGCGTGCCCTGTCCGGAGAACACCATGGCCAGCCGGGGTTCTCCCTCCTCTACCGTGGCAACCGGCGAGGGGTTGTCCACGAAGGTGTCCAGAGTCTCGATCAGCGCCTCCCGGCTGTGAACCGCAAAGGCGGTGCGGGTGGCAAAGTGGGTGCGCCTGCGGCTGAGATTGCCGGCCAGGGTATAGAGGTCCAACTCTCTCTCCCCAAGCGCCTGCCGCAACTCCCGCGCGCTCTGCACCAGCGCGCCGGACGTACGCGCCGACAGGGGAATCATGAATCCGGCCCCCGGTGCCAGCGGCACCGACCAGATCCGTGGTTGCGACGGACGGTATTCCCGTACCACGCAGTGCCCGTTGGCACCCCCGAACCCGAACGAATTGATGCCGAAGGTGACGGGGCGATCGGGGAACGTCTCGCACTCGGTCTGCACGTGCATGGGGCAACTCTCGAAGTCGATCTCCGGGTTCGGCACCAGGAAGTTCCGCGAGATCGGCGCAAAGGTGCGCCGCTGCATCATCAGGAGGACCTTGAGCAGGGCGCAATGGAACGCTGCGGCTTCCATGTGCCCCACATTGCTCTTTACGCTGGACAGCTTCAGCGGAACGGCTCGGTCGAAGCCGCCGAATGCCTCCGCGATTGCGTTGCCTTCGATGCGGTCGCCCACCACGGTGCCGGTCGCATGGGCTTCGATGTAGTCGAATTCCTGCGGTATCCGGCCCGCCCGGGAGCAGGCTGTCCGCATCAGCTCGACCTGCGCATGTCGAGTGGGAGCGGTGATGTAGCGTCCCTGCGCCAGGCCGCTCGAACCGTCCGCGGCGCCGGCCGCATTGATCGCGGTCCCCTCCAGCACGGCGTAGATGTTGTCTCCGTCTCTCTCGGCCGCCCCGAGCGGCTTGATCGCGAACGCGAAGGCTCCCTCGGCACGCATGTAACCGTTCGCGTCCGCATCGAACGAGTGGCACTTTCCGTCGGGGCTGATGACGCCGAGCGCATTGAACGAGCTGCTCGCCCGGGAAGCTCCGAGGTAGTTGACGGACCCCACGACGGCCTGCTCGCAGTCGCCGTACCGGAGCGCGTTGATCGCCGAATGCAGGGCGGTCAGGCTGGCGGAACACGCCGTGCAGTAGGTGATCGAAGGCCCCATCAGGTTGAAGTGATAGGAAATGCGATTGGCGAGCATCGCCAGGCTGATGGTCGTCACGCCGAATGGGCCGGCGCCGCGCATCGCTCGCCAGTTCGCCACCGCCGGCACCTGGGCGCCGATGAAGACTCCCGTGGAGCTGTTGCGCAATGCGTGCAGGTCCCAGCCGACCTGCTCGAAGGTCTCCCACGCGCAGGTCAGCAGCATCCTCACCTGCGGGTCCGTCTGCATCATCTCGTTCTGGGACATCCCGAAGAGAGCGCGGTCGAAGAGCTTCTCCCCGTCCTCGCGGATCAGTCCCTCGTAGGGGCTTGCGAAACGGCTCGGGCCGGAGAATCCACCGATCGGCCGATATCCCCTGCCGTACCGGTCGGTGATCGGCTCCTGGACGATTTCACGTTCGCTGAGCAGGCGCCAGAAATCGTCGTCGGACCGGATACCGCCCGGCATGCGGTAGCTGTATCCCGTAATGGCGATCGCGTTTTCTGATCCAGGTGCGTTCATTCCCCGTGTCTCCTGTCAACGGCGTCGCCGACGCCTTGGTGACGAATCCGTGTTCCGCAAGCTCCCGCTGCCTGCAAGTCCCAGGGCAGGCGTTCAGGTCGGTGCGGATGCGAGGCGAGGCCGCAGATGCGTTGCGCGCCGGGACACGCCCTGACCACGATTCCGCCAGGCTCGGTCAGCATGGCGCGACACTGGAGAAAGGGCCGCGCGGCGCGCGTTGCGCCGTATGCGAGGCCGCGCACCTGCGCCGCGTCGACTCGACAATCGCCCTCGCATCTGGGGAGGGTGGAAGGCGGTCAAGCACGAGAAACCTACTCGCCACGACGGTCTGCGCGCCCGATTCCTCCAGAATATTCAGTCGTCGCAGCTTGATTACTTCCACTTTCTGCCACAGGACACTCTTGATCCTGGAGATCGCCTCCTCGCGCACCTCGGGAGCGAGGGTCGTGTCGTTCCTGAATTCGTACTTCTCGACCGTGAAGTCGGCGATGTCCAGTATGTTGTCTCCTACGATACTGAAATCGACAGAATTCTTGATTGTCACCAGTTTGTCTTCGTTCCTGAAGTCGTTTGTGTTCTGACTCCTGTGCGGCATCGCGCGGTTCAATGTTCGGACCCGTCCGGGCAAGGACCCGGTTCTAGTCGGGTGGAACCTGATTGAGTGCCATCTCGCGTGACTCGTAGACCGGGACGACTTGGTCGAATCCGCTGATGGCGACAATTTAGCGTGTCGCTTGGGTAAGACTGCAGAGGCCGAATTTCCTGCCTGACTCCTTGCACTGCCTGGCAAGTTGCAGGCCTATGCGAAGCCCTGAGCTGTTGATGTAGGACACCTTCGCGAAGTCCAGGATCAGCGCACGATCTTCGGAACCGATTTCGGATTCCAACCTGTGTTGAAGTTCGTCGTTGGCTGCGCCGTCGACTCGGCCGGCGAGAATCGCAATCGCGATTCCGTCTTGTCGTTCCCACGAGATCTCGAGTGCCATTTCAGCCTGCCTCCTCCATCTGCGCCCGAATTCGCGCAAGCGCGACTCTCGATCGATTCCGGCATGTTTATATATATTCATATCGGAAATTACAAATCAAGACGCCGTGTGCAAGATTCTCTGTAGCGACCATATATTGGGTTAACAGGACGCAACTATTGACATTTCGGCAACATTTGGCGTGTGGCCGGAACGGATCCCCATCATGATGATGTCATTGGACAAACCAACATGGAAGGAGCCGGAGTTGAGGGACCCCGATCGAAGTCAGTCGTGCCGGCCACACACACGAAGCACTGGAGCGACTAAGCCGCGAATACAAGGATGGCGCGGTTGCCCGCCGCCTTCGCGCCCTTTCGAGGGTCCTTCGCGGTTTCAGCCGGAAGGAAGTTTCGCGCACACTCGGCGTTGACCGGCAGACCGTTTGCGATTGGGTCCTCCGCTTCAATGAAGCGGGGCAGGACGGTTTGCCCGATCAACCGCGCGGCGGTTCTTCCTGCCGCCCGAGAGCGGAACAGCAAGAGGAGCTTGTCGCGGTCCTGGAAGCGGGGCCCGGAGTTGAACGGGACGGAATCTGCCGTTGGCGGCTTCTCGACTTGAGCGACCGGATCCGGAACCGTTTCGTCGTGAAACACACTCCGGAAGGTACGTGCGGCCTGATCGACAGGTTGGGCTTCGGGAACCCTTTCCTCCGCCCCATCAGGCCGGAGGCTCGGGAAACATTCCGCAATGCATTCAGCGAGTTGGCCGCGGCGTCAGTGCCGGAACGTATTTTCCTGCCGGTTTGCGAATTGAGCGGCGGCCGACGTGCCGACAAATCATGCGCCGCGCCCGGACGCAGCCTCGCCTTCGCCATCTTCTCGGCTTTGCGCGCCTGTTGATGGCGCCCCTCCGTCAGGCCTCCCCGGACAGGAGCCTCTCCCCTTTCCGTCGCCCGCGCGCTCTTCGCCTGCCAGCTGATCGTGCCGGTCGCGGCGATGCGGGCAGCCTGCACAGCCGCGTGGACGGTCCGGCGGGCGCGCTTCAGCATGACCATTCTCTTGCTTGCGGCTGGCCCCGGGACTGCGGAAGCGCTGGCGGTAGCCGACCTGCAGCGCAGCTCGTGGTCAGGCGATGCGCGCATGAACGGCCTCGCCGACACGGCTCACCGGTTCGTACTCTCCGGGATGCTGGTTCATTGCTGCGCACCATCGCGAACCGGCGCGATTTCCCGACGCCACGCAGGGAATGGGCCGGGGCATCACGGCGATGGGGATTCGCGGTCCCGGGCAATCGCCTGCCGCCCGGATTGCCGTCCGGGGGACGTCGCCTTGCGCGGGAAGTTGCGCTTGAGTTGACAGTACCTGCCGCATGGTCGTAGCGTTCGGGCAGCAGTCTCCTGTCCAGTCCCTTGCAAGCTCATTGCCGCCGGCTTGTCGAGGCCGGACGTTCGAAAGGATCCGCGATGGAAGAAGTGAATCATCGCGAATTCCTGAGATCCATCCCCGCGGAGGAGAGGGTCCGCCTGACACGGAAGAGCAACGCCGCAGGCCTCGCCCGTCTGGGAGCCCATGCCGGGCTGATCGTTGCCATCGCGGTGCTGATTGCCGTGCAATTCCCGTTCTGGTGGCTGCTCCTGCTGCCACAGGGCATCCTGATCGCGTTCCTGTTCACCCTTCAGCACGAGTGCACTCACAAGACGCCGTTTGCTTCGGAGACGCTGAACGAATGGTCCGGCCATGCATGCGGCCTCCTGATCGTTCAGCCCTTCCTGTGGTTTCGCTATTTCCACCTGGCTCACCACCGCTACACCAACGATCCGGACAATGACCCGGAGCTTGCGGGGCTGCCGAAGCCGAACGATTGGTCCAGCTTCTGTTGGCACCTGTTGACGCCGGGCTACTGGGGCGAGAAGGCGAAGCTTCTCTGGACCAACGCCTTCGGAACGATTGACGCGTCCTATCTGCCGGCCAGCACCCGTGGCCGGATCCGGAGGGAGGCGCGACTGCTGCTCGCGATCTACGCGGGCTTCCTCGTCTTCACACTGTTCGTTTCGGATTTCCTGGTCTGGGCCTGGCTGGTGCCTGTGGCGCTCGGCTTTCCTTTCCTCAGGCTCTATCTGCTCGCCGAGCACGGACGATGCCCGGCGGTCGCCAACATGTTCGACAATACGCGGACGACCTATACCAACTTGCTGGTGCGGTTCCTCGCCTGGAACATGCCCTACCACGTGGAGCACCATGTCCTGCCGCAAGTGCCGTTCCATCTCCTTCCCCGCTTCAACCAGCGCATCCGGGAGTGGCTGAAGCACACATCGCCGGGATATGTTGCCTTTTCTCGCGATTACGTCAGCCGATTCCCATCGTGATCCTGGCTTCATCCTGAAAGGCCCCGCTTGCTTTCCGTCGAGCGCCTGTCATTCCGGTTGAACTCTCCGGGCAGCACTCACCACGCGGTTTGCAGGCTGGAGTCTGCCATGCATCCGGGACCGATGGCCGAACGGGTCCGGCAACCGGCCGGTACGGCGATGCGCTGCCCATTCCAGCCATTCGGCCGGTTTTCGTGGCAACGGGGCTCGCGTCCGCTCCGAAGCACAAAACGGAAGGGAGCATTGCGCCTGAGAGCGGGAGAGGGCCGTCCATTGTGAGAAGAGACCGTCCAGGGCGGGCGGCGAACTCACGCATCCGGAACCGCTCGCCCACGGTCCACGGGTTCCGGGCCACCTGCGATGAGCGCAGAATGTCCGCGTTCGACTACCAACTGTCTCCGCTCCGTCGCGCCCGTCCGGTCGCGTGCCGCCAGCCGGAATGGCGGAGTGGGGGTTCGCACGGCTTCCTCGACTTTGCGCGAGTCGAGAAGAGGATTCCCGGCGCACCGGGTACCGGAAGGGCGGGATCGGGATCTCTGCCTGGATGGCTCCGTTCCCGCGCATGGCTGCCGTCGTCGCCCGCTTTGGCTTTGAGCGGGAGGCCTCTCCGAAGCGACTCAAGCTCAGCCCGCTGACTCGGCCAACGGTGCACCCGGCGACGCGTCCTCTTCGCTCTTTCCAGGGGACGCCTCGGCATTTGTCCTCCAGGCGCTCGGGCATTGAGGGCACCTGCCGGACGAAGATCCGGGTCGGTCTCGGCACCTCCTTCCCGGTAATCGTGCGCAACACTGGTGAATTCGTTGCGACAGCAGAGCCGACGCGCCAGGGAATCTGCGTCCGGGAGCCCGAAGCGCGGCGCGATGACGAAAATCCCGATTGCCAGCCGGAGCCGGAGCCGGTTCACTTGCGCGTTGACGGCGCAGCATGTGGCCAATGGTTCAGCGAGGAGCGTGCCGCCCGGTTACCGCGCCAATTCGAACACCTGGAATTAGGATGGTGGCCGGACCCGAAGGACAAACTCCCGGCCAAGAACGGTGCATTCGCGCTGCACCTTGCCATGCCAATTCCGGCTCACCTATGCCCGCGTTGCCGCTGCTCCGTCGTGTGGTGCGCGGTCGGCGTGGACCGGGGTTCCGCTCTCCGCGAGCCAGGGGGCGAACTCCTCGAATACCCGCGCGTACACATGGCGCTTGAATGGAACCACCAATTGGCGAAGCCGACTCGGCGGCAGCCAGTCCCAGCACCGGAACTCGCGCGTCTCATGCGAGTCGATGTCGATCGCGTCGTCACCGGCCAGAAGCCGGAAGAGGAACCATCGTTGGCGCTGCCCGCGGAAACGCCCGTTCCAGATTCTGCCCACCAGTTCTGACGGAAGTTCGTAGTCGACCCACTCGTGCGACTCGGCGAGAAGCTCCGCGTCGCGGGGGCTGACACCGGTCTCCTCCTGCAGTTCCCGGATCGCGGCCTGGTAAGGGCTTTCGCCCTGATCGATCCCGCCTTGCGGCATCTGCCAAGCCTCCGCGACATTGTCGTGGCGCTGACCCGCGAACAGGAGGCCCTCGCGGTTGATGAGGGCAATGCCGACGCAGGGGCGCAGTGGCAGAGTCATTGGCCCTGCGCCTGTTCGCGCAGGCTGATGCCACGGATCAGATCGATCGCGTAGGCGAGTTGGTTGTCTTCGCGTCGGAGTGTCTCGGTTTCGTTGGCCCGCATCTCTGCCTCTTCCTCCATCTGCAGGCGTTCCTCTTCGCTCATGTCACCCTCAAGGCTGCCGCGGAGTTCGTTCTCGACGCTCGGACGTTGGAGGGCCGACTGCTCATCGTCATCCTCCGTCGCGGGCGGCGGCGGGACGAACGGGATGTGGACATGCGGCTCCACTCCAAGACCCTGGATGGACTGGCCGGATGGCGTGTAGTAGCGCGCCACGGTGAGTCGGATTGCCCCCCGCGGTTCCAGTGTGAGGATGTTCTGGACAGAGCCCTTGCCAAAGCTTCGCGTGCCGACGATGACCGCGCGGTTGTGATCGCGGAGGGCGCCGGCGACGATCTCCGAAGCGGAAGCGGACCCGCTATTGACGAGGACCACGACCGGCAGGCCTTCCGCGAGGTCTCCGGCAGTCGCCGTGTGGCGCTGGATTTCCGACTTCTCCCGGCCGCGGATGGTCACGATTTCGCCCCGTTCCAGGAAAGCGTCGCTCACCTTCACGGCTTCGTTCAGCAGCCCGCCGGGATTGTTGCGGAGGTCGAGCACATATCCGAGCAGTGGGGTATCGCCGGCCTCTTCGGCAATCTTCATGAAGGACTTCTCGAGATCCGTGCCGACGCGCTCAGAGAAATTCGTGATCCGCAGATAGCCGATCTCCTCGATGAGACGATGGCGCACAGCGGTCGTCTTGATCTCTGCGCGCACGATCGTAACGTCGAAAGGATCTTCGCCTTCGCGGGCGATCGTGAGAACGACCTGCGAATCGATTTCGCCCCGGAGGAGTTCCACCGCTTCCTGCAGGGTGAGTCCGAAGACCGACTCGCCGTCCACATGCGTGATGAAGTCGCCCGACTGGAGTCCGGCCTCCGCAGCAGGAGTATCGTCGATGGGAGAGACCACCTTGACCCAGCCATCCTCTTGGGTGACCTCGATACCAAGGCCCCCGAACGCTCCCGAGGTGCGCTCCCGCACTTCCTGGTATCCCTCCGGTTCCAGATAGGATGAGTGGGGATCGAGAGAGTTGAACATGCCGTGGATCGCCGACTTGATCAGTTCGGCGTCGTCGACTTCTTCGACATAGCCATTCCGGATTCGTTCGAAGATGATGCCGAACAGGTCCAGATACTCATAGGTTTGCTCTTCATCGGCGCGTGGGTTGGCGGCGGCGATGATCATGCCGGCCGCGAGCCCTGCGATGGCCCCTAGAAGATATTTCCGCATGCCTGTACTCCTTCCCCGGAACGACAATGGAAGAATAGCCCGGTTTTCAGGCCGGTGCGTGGCCCGGCGCCGAGGTCAGGAGCCCGAATCCGGCCATATCCGGCGGCACGGGCAATCCCATGAGACGCAGCAGGGTAGGGGCGATGTCGGCGAGACCGCCCACACGGAGTTGCAGGGAATGCGCCACGCCGGATTGCCCGAATATGGCGAACGGCACCGGGTTGGTGGTGTGCGCCGTGTGCGGCCTGCCGGTCCCGGGGTCCGACATGAGCTCGGCATTGCCGTGATCCGCCGTCACAATCGCAACTCCGCCACATTCCCGAAGCGCGTCCAGGGCCCGTCCCAGTTCATGATCCACCGTCTCGACGGCCTCGATGACGGCCGCAAGGTCGCCCGTATGTCCGACCATGTCCGGGTTGGCGAAATTGACGATGATCACGTCGTGGCGTTGCTCGGCTATCGCCCGGACAAGGCGGTCCCCGATGGCGTGCGCCGACATTTCCGGCGCCAGATCGTACGTGGCAACCTTCGGGCTCTGAACCAGGAATCTCTCCTCGCCCGCGTCCGGCGGCTCGATGCGGCCATTCAGGAAATAGGTAACGTGCGGATACTTCTCGGTTTCCGCGATGCGCAGCTGGCTCCGTCCGTTCCGCGACAGGTGGCGGCCGAGTGAATTGTTGACTCGTTGCGCAGGAAACAGGATTTCCAGGCCTGGATCGAGTTCCTTCGACAACGGTGTCGTGGCCGCAAGCGACCGGGGCGGGCGGAAGTCGCCGGTATCAAAATATTCGAATCCGGGAAGGGAGATGGCCGCGAATAGCTGGCGCATGCGATCGACCCGAAAATTGGCCGACAGGAAACCGTCGCGAGCCTGGATGCCATCGTGGCCCGCGATGGCCACCGGCTCCAGGAACTCTTCGCTCCCGGCGCTTTGGTCGAGCCGTCCCGCGACGGCCGCCGGCGAGTCGGCCCGGACGCCCTCGCCGCGGGCGACAGCGCGCCAGGCCCTTTCGGTGCGCTCCCACCGCCGGTCGCGATCCATCGCGAAGTATCGTCCTGAAATTGTCGCGATGCTGCAGTCCGGCAGTCCGCGGGCGCTCGCGTGCAGCGTGCGGATATACCCCGCCGCGGTGCCGGGGAGCACATCGCGGCCATCCAGGAAAAGGTGGAGCCGGACCCCGATCCCGGTGGCGGCGATTAGCGTGGCGAGTGCGGTGATATGGCTGATGTGCGAATGAACGCCTCCGTCGGACGCGAGGCCTGCCAAATGGACGGCGCCGCCTCCGGCCGCGGTCTTCTCGACGAATCGCTTGAGCGCCGGATTCGCAGCAAGGTCGCCGCTGGCAACGGCCGCATCGATGCGGGGGAGGTCCATCGGAATGATTCGACCCGCGCCGATTGTGAGGTGGCCGACTTCCGAGTTGCCGATCTGCCCGTCGGGCAGACCGACGGCGGGCCCCGAGGCGCGCAGCGTCGTGAACGGGCACTCCCGGCGCAGTCGGTCGAAGACGGGTGTCCGGGCGAGGACGATGGCATTGTGGGGCCCAGGCGCGGCCTCACCCCAGCCGTCCAGGATGATCAGGACGGCAGGCCCCGCCAGTGGCTCCGCCAAGTCAGGTACCGGTCAGGTTGTGGCGGGTCTCGCCGTACCAGAGTTTCTCGAGGTCATAGAATGCGCGGATTTCTGGCCGAAATACATGCACGATTGCATCACCGGCGTCCAGCAGCACCCAGTCACTGACATCGGCGCCCTCCAATTGACTGGCGATGCCAAGCTCCTTCTTGAGCCGTTCCGCCAGCTTTTCCGAGATGGCCCGCACATGCCGGGAGGATCGCCCGGAGGCGACCAGCATGTGGTCTGTGAGGGGGGATTTGCCGCGCAGGTCGATGCAGGCAATGTTCTCTGCCTTCTCGTCCTCAAGCGCCGCGACAAGGTAGTCGACCAAGTCTGTGGAGCCGCGCGGGCCCACTGCAGTTTCCGGCGGCTTAGGCTTCTGGATCGTGTCGACCAGCGAATCCTCCTTGGCAATGAATAGGCTGCAAGCCTCCTATGTTACTCTACATGTAGTGAAAACCTGCCGGCTCGCAAGTCCGGAATCTGGCAGCCTTCCACCGTATCCCGGGCGTCAAGCCGCGAGGTGTGTTCCGAACCAGTCTATGGTTCGGCTCCAGGCAAGCTCTGCTGCGGCTTCGTCGTACCGAGGCGTGGAATCATTGTGGAAGCCGTGATTCACTCCGGCGTAGATGTGGGCCTCGTAGGTCTTCATGTGCTCTTTCAGGGCAGATTCATACGCAGGCCAGCCCTCGTTGATCCGCTGATCGAGCTCCGCATAGTGCAGGAGAAGCGGTGCCTGGATACGGGGAACGTCTGCCGCCGCGGCCTGCCGACCGTAGAAGGGGACGGACGCCGAGAGCTCGGGGTATGCCACCGCAAGCGCGTTGCACACGCCTCCCCCGTAGCAAAAGCCAACGGTACCGATCTTGCCGGTGCAGTCATCTCGCGCCAGCAAATGCTCGAATCCCGCGAAGAAGTCATTCAGGAGCTTCGTCCTGTCCACGGTTCGCTGCAGGTCGCGGCCGTCGCTGTCGTTTCCGGGGTAGCCTCCCACTGAACTCAGCCCGTCGGGAGCGAGCGCCATGAAGCCGGCCTTGGCCACGCGCCGGGCGACATCCTCGATATAGGGGTTCAGTCCCCGGTTCTCGTGGACGACCAGCACGGCGGGAAGCGGGTCCGCCACTTCCGCTGGCCGGACCAGGTAGCCGCGCACCTCGCCGTGGCCGTTGGGCGAGGGATAGCGAATGTATTCCGGGTCGATGGCGGGGTCGTTGAAGGAAATCTGTTCAGCGAGGGCGTAATCCGGGCTCATCATATTGAGGAGAGCAGCGGCAGTGACCCCGCCGACCGCCCACTTCGCCGCACGGTCCAGGAATTCGCGCTTCGAAATCCTCCCATGTGCATAAAAGTCATATAGGTCCAGGAGTTCCTGATCGAAATCCTTTGCCGTCAATCTGGTCATGAAATCACCCCCCTCTTCGGCGCGGCACCCATGTCCGCGACCGCGCCCGGCACACGTGGAGGGGCGCAGGTGCCGACAATGGACCCAATCGAATCGCGAACACGCCCCAATCGGATGCGGATGGCACAAGGATAGAGGATTATGTGAAATAGTGCTGAAGAGTCTTCGATCCATTGACATTGGCTTTTTCAAACTCTGCCATGCGTGCTGTCGCCGGTTGCCGCCGACCGCAGCGAAACGGCCCTTATGCGCAAGACCGACCGCAGCGCACGGGGCATTCGCTTGAAAGCCTGCAGAAGCTTCCGTGGATCCACCTCGTCACGTCGTTTGCGCAGGCCGGAGTCCGATGGTGCCTCATGGACTCCGCAACAGGCTCCGCAGGTTCGAACGGATCGTTTTCTCGTCGTGCGCATCCCGATCAAGCAGCAGCCGTGAGCAATACTTCAGCGAGAAGATTGCCAAGCCCGACAACTGATGATCGGCCAGAAGGATGCTTCCGGCCCGATACCCCGTCCGGAAATCTTCTCAAGAAGGATCCGGACTTCCTTCGGAAGGCCCGGCTTGCTCAACGTCTTGCAAGATGAGGGCCTCGCTCCGGCGATGGATCCCGCATTGTTTCGCTCGTGTCTGTTCAACTGGATATCCGACCGGGGGGGCGTGATCGTCGCCAGATGCATGCTGTTCAACCGCTCACGCCGCGCCATTCCCACGGTAACCTGCTAGTGCGTAAACCTCTTTGAATTAATGGATATGGGCCGTGGTCTCGCAGCAGGCACTGCCGCGAAGGGCCTGCGATCCCGATCTGTAAGAGGTCCCGGAAATTTCCGTCCTTCGGGGCGCAGAGGATTTCCAGGTGCGGCCCGATGCGCAGCACGCCACGGCTTCCGACCGCGCCACACAGCGCAGCCGGCCTCCCGCGCGCCTGTCCGACCTTCAGCGGGCACTTCCATTCTGGAAGACATCGTCAAGCTTCCGCGCATCAAACAGGGCATCAGCCCATGCCTCCAGATCCGGCAGCGGCGCCGACCTGACTTTCACCTCCACCCCCTCGGGAATGGCGCCGAAGCGCTGGCGAAACAGGTGAAGCAGAAAATCCGCTCTTCCTTTGGCCTCGCCTTCGGCCTTTCCTTTGGCCTCGCCTTCGGCCAAGGCATCCAGAATCAGTGGTTGCGTGATCAGGTCCATGTCGATCTCCCTGGCTTCCAGGCCCGCATCAAGCGCCAAGTCGCGCAGCGTCTCCCCCATCATAGCGGATGTCGCCAACGCGTAGGAGAGCACGCATTCCAGCGTCACCGGGTCGATCCGGCGGCCCGCCAGGTCCGTGCTCCAGATCCGCCGCAGCTCACTCACCGGATACGGCTTCAGGCAGGCGATGTTCATCATGCCGACCATGGCGCGGGATACAGGCTCCGGCGAGAGCGCCTCGTAGGGGATCCTCCTGGTGACCCGCGCGAAATACCCTTCGACCCAGCTCAACTGCTGCAGGATGTCGGCCTCGCTGCCGGTTTCATCAATGGCTCCGGGCACGTTCCACGAGTGCCCCCTTGTGCTGAAGACGAACGGAACGGCCCAAGGCTTGACCTTCCCGGGGTATAGCCCCTGCAGCCCGCGCAGGCCGGCGACCACCTGCTCCGGCGTGCCGGGGTCCGAACTCGACTTGTGCTCGATGGGGGTCACCGCATTCGGCTTGGCCAGGGTGCCGCCAACCAGGTACACCTTGTCCGCGCGGAGCTGCCTGAGGTTGCCGCGCACCAGCGACGGGTCGATGGGGCGCGCGGGTTCGCCGTCCAGCATCCAGCGCAGCGCCTTCGGCCAATGGGCGTGGAGCAGCGCGTTGACGCGCTCGTTGTCGCTGAGGATCGCACGGAAGAACGCGTCATGGCAATGGTGTGTGAAGGCGCGGACTGCGCCGGAATCGGGCTGGGACATCGCCGGCATGGCTCCTGGCTGCGATCGGGAATGCCCTGCCAGCGGCACGGCGCCCGGGCCACGTCGAGCCTTGCGGCCCGGTCCACGCGGCGCAACCCGGAGGCGGCCCCACTCCGCCGGGGCGGCCGGTGTTCGGTGAACCTTGCCGGTACCGCCTCTGGTCGCATGCCGAACAAACGGGGAACACGCGGAAATGCCGGCCCGGGAAGAAATCTCCGGAATTCGGTTCCAGAAATGACGCGCAAAAGAACGCAGAGGCGCCGGCCCACCGGATTCCCGCGGAGCCCCGGAACCGAATCGCGGCGTTGCGACGTGAATAGGAACATGGCGGGGACGCAGCGGCGCCGATCCCCAACCATCAATACAACGCAGTCCGACTACTAGATCGGAACCAAGAGTCTGCGAAGCCGTCCAGGCTTCAGGTCCGAGTAGGCAAGGAGACCCGCGAACTCTCGTGACTAGTGGGAACCGCTGTGGATACGGTGACTGGCTGGGGCAGGGCCGATACTCTTTGCGCCCGGCAGCCGCCACAATTCATGGCGGGCCGGGAACCACCAGGAGCGCATTTGCGCAAGCGCGGTTCGGATTGGCGTCGCTACGGTCCGCGCTTGATGGCCAGCGGTTGTCCCGCGACCACGAGTTCCACCCGGTCGGCGCACTCTGCGATGCGTTGGTTCATCCGTCCATGGTCATCCCGAAAGGATCTGGATAGAGCGGTTTCGGGATGCAGGCCCATGCCTAGCTCGTTCGAGACCAGGATAATCCGCCCCTTGCTTCTCGACACGGCTTGGGCGAGTGCCTCCGTTTCACTCGCCGGATCGCGTCCGGCGAGGCGCAGGTTGGCGAGCCAGAGTGTCAGGCAGTCGACTACCAGCGAGGCCTCTGCCGAGTCGTGGCGGGGCACCGTCTCTGCGACCGCGACAGGCTCCTCGACCAAGGTCCAGTCCGGACCCCGCTCGGCGCGGTGTCGCGCGATGCGGACCTCCATCTCGTGGTCGCCGGGCTCCGGATTCGATGTGGCAACGAAGCACCGCGGCGGAAGGGCCAGTGCAAGAGCGCGCGCCGATTTGCCGGAGCGGGCGCCCCCGAGGATCAGGAAGGATCGGGAGGCCACGGGAGGGACAGTGTCAGCTCAATCGGGGTTGCGAAGGGAATCGGATTGCAGAATATCTCCGTGAAGTCCACGCCTTCGCGGGCTATTTGCGCCGCCCGGATCGGGCCCGCATGGGCCACCACGATGGTGCCGGGATCAAGTTCGCAAAGCGCGTCGTTGACGCGACGGCTCATTTCCCCGAAGCTTTCCCCGCCTGGCGGGGCGCAATGCCATGGATCCGCCGCCCAGCGCCCGGAAACCTCTTCACCGATCATGCTCCAGGGAACATTCTCCCATTCTCCGAAATACAACTCCCGAAGGCGAGGATCCCGCTCCACCGGCACGCCGTCGCGCGCGCCGATGCGACTCGCAAGCGTCAGGGCGCGAGAGAGGTCGCTGCTTACGATCCTCCGTGCGACGGGCGTAATCTCGAGCGCGCGTTGGATCTCCTCCCGCGCCGAGTCGCTGAGCGCGACGTCCGTATGCCCGTAGCAGATGCCCTTCGCCCGAGTGGAAGGGTGCCGGAGCAGTATCAGCGTCATGCCAAGCCTCCCGCAAGTACAACGAGTGCCCCGAGTTCCGCCGCAATCCCCACGGCACCGAGAACGTCTCCTGTATAACCCCCGATGCGGCGCTCCGCACAGGCGAGTACCAGGAAGCCGATCAGGATTCCCGTCGGCAGCGCCAGCAGCCCTGTCCAGCCCGCGGGAATGGAGAGCGCGAGGGGTACGGCGACGCACCACGCCGCGTAGAGGCGCAGTCCCGCCCCGGAGAACTGGCTGCCAAGACCGTCACCGCGCGTGGCGCGGGACGATGCCGCGGCGACAACCATCGCGGCGCGTCCGGCCGCGTGGGAGAGGACAAGGGCAAGCGCCCCTTCCCAGCAGGGGGGCAGCGACGCCAGGAGCGCCCAGCGCAGTCCGATCGCGACCACAAGAGCGGCGGCACCATATGTGCCAATTCGACTGTCGCGGAAGATCTCCAGGGTCCGTTCGCGCGAGGCCCGCGCCCCGAGCGCGTCAAAGGTATCGGCGAGGCCGTCCTCGTGCAGGCAGCCGGTCAGGAGAAGTCCGGCCGCCACGGCGAGGCCCGCGGCGGCGGCGGCGGGAAGCACGGTGCAGGCCAGGAGCCAGATTGCACCGGTAATCGCCCCGATCAGCGCTCCGATCAGGCCAAAGTGCCCTGCGGCATTCCGGATCGGCGGCAGCTTCCCGTCAAGAGAGTGCGGCATGGGAATTCGCGTCAGAAAGAACAGCCCGGCAAGGAATCGAAGCGTTTCGCGCTCCAGGCGGTCGATCATGATTGGGGCGCTCTTCCTGAGACTCCGGCTTCCGCGAACTCGGCCATTTCCGCGCGCATGGCGCAGGCTGCGCGCAATATCGGCAGTGCGAGAAGGGCCCCCGTTCCTTCGCCGAGCCGAAGGTCCAGGTCCAGGAGCGGTTCCGCCTTCAGCCAGTCGAGGATCCGCGCATGGCCCGGCTCTGCCGAGCGATGTCCGAAGACACAGTAGCCGCGCGCATTCTCGTGCTCCGCTACTGCAACCAGTATCGCTGCCGTGGCGATGAAGCCATCCACCAGCACGATGCGCCGTGCGGATGCGGCGCCAAGCGCGAGGCCGGCCATTACCGCGATCTCGAGGCCGCCATGGGCCACAAGGGCTTCTACACCGCCCAGCGGGCCGGGACGCCGCGTCGCCGCGCGCTCGAGGATCCCGATCTTTCGTTCGAGTCCCTCCTCGCGGAGGCCGGCTCCGGGTCCGGCAAGCTGCCTGACGGGGATTCCCGTGATGGCGTGCGCCACCAGCGCTGCACTGGAAGTGTTGCCGATTCCCATGTCGCCGAGGGCGAGGGTCCGAATTCCTTCTTCCACGGACGAACCGGCCAGCTGGATGCCGAACGCCACGGCGCGTTCTGCCTCCGCCGCGGTGAGCGCATCCTCAACCGCCGCGTTGCGTGTCCCGTTGCGGATACCGGCGCGAAGCAGCATCGGGTGGTCGGGAACCGGGTACGCGACACCGGCATCAATGACCCGGATTTCGCAGTCGGCGACCCGCGCCAGAACGTTGGCCGCGGCGCCGCCATCCAGGAAATTGGCGACCATCTGGGCTGTCACTTCCTGGGGCCAGGCGGAGACGCCCTCCGCGGTGATGCCGTGATCGCCGGCACAGATGTAGAGCCGGGCGGGATCCGCGCTTGGCGCATCCGTGCCCTGCATGCGCGCCAGGTTCGATGCGAGCGTCTCAAGACGTCCGAGGCTGCCCGGCGGCTTCGTCTTGCGGTCTATTGCGGCCTGCGCCCTTTCCCCGGCGCGCTGGTCCAGCGGCGGGATGACGGCGCGGGGGGTCAAGGGGTCATTCCGACGGTCCAAGCGGCGGGATGCGTCCCATGAAATGCCCGCGGACCCCTTCCGGCCACTGCCGGAGGGGGACAATGCCGTTCTCGCTCTCGCTGTGCAGCGCCGCATAGCGGACGATCGCGGCGGCAGAGTCGGCGTCCGGCGAAAATTGAGTGAGGTAGTAGGAGTACTTACCCTTCCCAACCACCGTGGCATTGCAGTGCCTCTTGCACCCGGCGAGGCAGGAGTGCCGCTGCACGGATACGCGGGGCTCACCGTCGGCCTCGCGCTCGATCAACTCGGCCAGGATTTCGCCGCCGGTCTTGCCATCACTCTCGCGGTGCCGGACATCCGGCTCCCAGCGGCAGGTGTCGCAGACGATGATGGTGGAATGGTGCATGGCGGCTCCTATCGGTTGCCCCGCACGAGGCGGTCGTACTCGTCACTCAATCCGCGTACGAGAGGTCCGATCTCGAAATTGTAGTCGCCAATGGCGCGTACCGGTGTGACCTCTGCGGCAGTGCCGGTGAGAAAACACTGATGGAAGGTCTCGAGCTCATGCGGCTTGATATGGCGCTCATGGACCGGGACGCCTTCCTTGGCCAGGAGTCCGAGAACTGTCCGGCGCGTGATCCCGTTCAGAAAGCAGTCCGGTGTCGGAGTGTGGACCTCCTGGTCCTTCACGAAGAAGATGTTGGCGCCGGTGCTCTCCGCGACGTAGCCCCGGTAGTCGAACATCAGCGCGTCTTCGCAGCCTTTCCGGTCCGCCTCGTTTTTCGCGAGGGTGCAAATCATGTATGCGCCGGACGTCTTGGCGAGGCAGGGGAGGGTGTCCGGGGACGGGCGCCGCCAGCGGGCGATATCCAGCGTCGCGCCGAGTTTGCGGGCTTCCCCGTAATACGTACCCCAGGGATAGGCCGTAACCGCGACATGTGTGTTGTTGGGCAGGCCGGAGACGCCCATGGTCTGCGAGCCGCGCCATGCGATGACGCGGACGTAGGCATCCCGGAAGCTGTTGCGTCGGATCACTTCGGCTTTCGCAGTCTCGAGGTCTTCAATGCTGAACGGGATGGAATAGTCCATGTATTCGGCAGAGCGATGCAGGCGCTCTGAGTGCTCCACGCTCTTGAAGATCACGCCGCCATAGGCCCGCTCGCCCTCGAAGACGGCGCCTCCGTAATGAAGCGCATGGCTCAGTACATGCAGAGTCGCATCGCGCCAGGGGACAATCATTCCGTCCAGCCACAGCCAGCCGTCGCGATCATCAAACGATTCCGCCATTCTTCCTCTCCCGTGCCGACGTCCGGATCATGGTTGCACCCTCCTTAACTTGGCCGTACAGTTACGTCAATAGGGCTGACGCAAATCAGTCGGCCAACTCCAGTGAATTTTATTCGGAGCGGGGCACATGGCGGATGGCGCGCCGGAACGGACCGACCGGAGTGTGCGGTCCGGCGGTGAACGGCTCCTCTACCTGACCGATGACCGCTTGCGCCAGGGCATCGAGATGCTGTTCTTCGCGTACCGGTCGTTTACGTCGGATCCGGACCGGATTCTGGCCGAGTACGGTCTCGGCCGCGCACATCACCGCGCGCTTCATTTCATCGGGCGGCATCCGGATATTTCGGTTGCGAACCTCCTTTCCATTCTCGGGGTGACCAAGCAGTCGCTGAACCGGGTGCTCGGCGATCTGGTTGAACGCGGGATCGTGGTCAAGCGGGTCGGCGACCGCGACCGGCGGAACCGGCTGCTCATCCTGTCCGACTTCGGACGGAAGCTCGACCAGACGCTTGCCGATGTACAGCGCCGCAGGGTCCGGCGCGCGTTCAAGGCAGCGGGCGCCGATGCCGTTGTGGGGTTCCAGCAGGTGCTCGAGAACCTGATCGATGACGAGGAAAGGGAAGCGGTGCTGCAGATCATCCAGTCTGGACAGGTTCGTTGAATTGGAGCCCCGCATTTCGGGATCCGTCGCTCCGGTCCAGATCGTCCGATTCGCACATTCTGGTTGTGGATGACGATCCGCGCCTGCTCCAGCTCCTCAAGCGCTATATCCGCAGTGCGGGCTATCGGGTAACTGGCGCGGGAGACGCCGGGCAGGCCCGCGCCCTTCTGACCATGTTCCGCTTCGACCTGATCCTGCTGGACGTGATGCTTCCCGGGGAATCGGGGCTGGAGTTGACGGCCGAAGTCCGGCGCAGCCTGCGCATCCCTGTGCTCCTGCTCAGCGCGCTCGGAGAAGCCGACAACCGGATCGCCGGATTGGAGGTGGGCGCCGATGACTATCTCGGAAAACCGTTCGAGCCCAAGGAACTGCTCTTGCGAATTCGCTCCATCCTGCGCCGTACGGAGGAGATTCCACGAGTCGCTGCAGCGCCGTGTCTGCTCCGGTTCGGCGGGACACTGTTTGACCCCGAGAGAGCGGAGCTTCGAACAGGCGATGGTGAAGTCACGCTTCTGTCGGGCAGCGAGGCCGCGCTGATGCGCGTGCTCGCTCGTCGTCCGGGCGAGGTGATGAGCCGCCCCTCGCTGCTCGCGGAGTTGCGCGAGGGGCTGGGCAACGGTCAGGACCGCATGATCGATGTGCGGATCACCCGATTGCGGCGCAAGCTCGAACCGGACCCGGCGCAGCCGCGCTATCTTCGCACGGTGCGTGGCGCCGGCTACGTGCTGGTGCCCGATTTGCCGGACCTGCCCGCCGTAACGCCGCAAGAGGCGGAGGGGAAATGACGACAGCGCTTCTTACGCACCCGGCGTTCAGCCAGCACCGTACGCCGCCCGGGCATCCGGAACGGGTGCAGCGCATGACGGCAATCTGGGAGGCTCTGGACGCGCCGGAATTCGGCGCACTGCGCCGTGAGGATGCGCCGGAAGCGTCGGAGGCGCAGCTCCGCCTGGTGCATCCCGCGGCCTATATCGATGCGCTGCGGAATGCCGAGCCGGTATCCGGCACCGTGCATCTCGATGCGGACACGGCGATGTCGCCGGGCTCGCTCGAAGCAGCGCTCCGGGCCGCCGGAGCTGCCTGCCGTGGTGTGGACCTCGTCATGTCGGGGGAATGCCGAAACGCATTCTGCGCCGTCCGTCCGCCCGGACATCATGCGGAGCGCGCGCGCGCAATGGGTTTCTGCCTGTTCGCGAATGCCGCCATCGGAGCGTTCCACGCCAGAAGCCGTCACGGGATCAAGCGGGTGGCGATCCTCGATTTTGATGTCCATCATGGAAACGGAACGCAGCATATCGTCGAGGCCGACCCCGACATATTCTTTGCCTCCACGCACCAGATGCCGCTCTTTCCGGGTACCGGGGCCGCATCGGAACGGGGGGTCGGAAACGTCGTCAATGCGCCCCTCGCGCCGTTCGACGGCGGGGACGAGTTCCGTGCGGCATGGCGCGGCCGGATTCTGCCGCAGGCGGAAGCGTTCGAGCCGGAGCTGGTGATCGTATCGGCGGGATTCGACGCCCATGCGGACGATCCGCTCGGGCAGCTCAGGCTCCGGGACGAGGATTTCGACTGGATTACGCGGGAGATCCTTGCCTTGGCCGGGTCCGTCGCGGGAGGTCGGGTAGTCTCCACCCTGGAGGGTGGATATGATCTCGGCGCGCTCTCGCGCTCGGCTGCCGCCCATGTTCGGGCGCTGATGGGGGCCGCGGGTGAAAGAAGCGCGGAATAACCTTGGGGAATCCGGATGGCTGAGAGCGGCCCGAGCGGGATCGAAGGCCTCTCATTCGAAGAGGCGCTGGCCCAGCTTGAGGAAATCGTGGAGAGGCTGGAGAGTGGGGAGGTCCCGCTCGAGAAGTCCATCGACCTCTACGAGCGGGGCGCGGCGCTCCGGGAGCGTTGTACGCAGAAGCTCAAGGACGCCAAGATGCGAATCGAGCGTGTCGTCGAGGGCGGCGCGGGCACGGCGCCGCTGGATGGCGTGGAACCCGTGTCCGGGGACGACGGCCAGCGATTCTAGGGATCTCGCGTCCGGGTTCCGGATCCGTTCGCGCGATCCCTGCCGATTCGACGGGCAGGCACGGATGCGGGCCGGCTTGGCCATTTCTCGGATTTCGCTTGGTCGGCGTGCCGAATTCCGCGGAGGAACGCGTGTGAACCTGCGCTTGCCGACGGCAGCCCGCCGCCACCGCCCGGTTCGGGCGGATGCTGCAATCGTCTGCCCGCGAAGGGCTCCTGCCTGCGGGGAGCGATCGTGGCCACTTTCGTAATCCTGGTGCTCCTGCTGCTACTTGCCGGTGCTGCAGTCTTTCGCCCGCTATTGTCGCCCGAATTCGATTCACCCACCGGCCCCGGGCTCGAGACCAGGCCAGAACCCTCCGTGGCGGAAGCCGAAGCCATGGCGGCCGACGAGACGAAGAGCCTGCGTGCGGCGCTCGCCGAGGGCAAGATCAGCGAAGAGGACTTCACGGAGGAAGTCGCTCGGATCCTCAAGGCCGCCTCCGCTTCCGACTCCGCTGCACGTGGCCTGGAGGCCGGGGCGCCGTCGCGCAGGCCGTCAACGTACCCGCTCGGGGCGGTTCTTGGCTGGGGAAGCGCCGTCGCACTTTCCCTGGTTGCGGCCATTGCCGTGGAGCGCCTGGACATCGAGCGAACGGATGCAAATCCGGTTGCCCCTGCCCCGATGGCGGGCGCTCGCGCGCCGGGCGTGCCGCCGGTTCCCGACGATTTCGTGCCTGACATTGGTGCCATGGTCGGCCAGTTGGAGGCGCGCATCCTCTCCGGCGACGTGGTGGAGCAGGACATCGAGATGCTCATGCGGTCCTATTCCGTTCTCGGACGGGAGGAGGAGCTGGCGGAGTTCCTGCGGAGCGCGGTCGAACTGAACCCGGAGCATCCGGTCCTGCTTCTCGCCCTGGGAATCCAGCTCTACGAGGACCAGGGCGCCGAATCGGACCGCGAGGCGGAGGCGCTGTTTGATCGGATGATCGAGAGCGAACCCGATCATCCGGTGGCGCAGTGGTACAAGAGCCTGGTTCTTGCCCGGAGGGGCGAGGTTGCGTTGGCCGTGGAGCGGCTGCGGCTCGTCCAGGACCTGGTCGCGGCCGACCCGCGTGCAAGTTCCGTGGTCGCCGATCTGATCGAGCGCCTGACCAGTCCCGACGAAGCGGCACAGACACCGGAATCCGACGCGCAATAACGCGGGAGCGGTCTCGGCCGGGGCCGGCCCGGCGACTTGAAGCCGGCTGGATCTGTCCCGTGCCTTGCCGCTCCCGTCGCCGCTCCCGTCGCCGCTCCTGCCCGAACCTCGGTCGCGAATCCGGACGGAAAAAGTGGCGGTTGGAAACGACGCTGCGCTAGAATGGGAGCGCAATCCGGCACCCCCGATCGGAAAGTGGGAGCGCGCCGATGGAGGCGTATATCGCGTGGGCGGTGATCGGCAGCGCCGCAACCGTCGCAATTCTGCTGGCCACCGGCGCCCGCTCTCGCTGGCAATGGCAGCGCCAGCGGCTGGCGCTCGACATGGCGCGGTACGAGCGGTTGGCGGACCGGCTATCGAAAGGCGATGAGCAATTTGTCCAGCAGTTGCTGAATCGCCGGGAGTGGCGGGGCTTCCGGCATTTTCGGGTTTCACGCAAGGTCCAGGAGGCCGACGGCATCTGTTCCCTATTCCTGCAGCCCCATGACCGGAGGCCTGTCCACGGTTACGAGGCGGGGCAGTTCCTGACATTGCGGTTTCATTCCCGGGGGGATCCGGAGCCGACCGTGCGGTGCTATTCGCTTTCCCGCGCCCATGGGGATGGCCGCGAATACCGGATAACCGTCAAGCATGTCCCGCCGCCGCCAGAAGCGCCCGAGGGCGCGCCCTGGGGCAAGTCGTCCTCGTTCATCCACGAGTTGGTCGAGGAGGGCCGGATCATCGAAGTCGCTCCGCCCGCAGGCCAGTTCACGCTGGACCTGGCCGGAGGCCGCCCCGTGGTCTTCATCGCGGGGGGGATCGGAGTCACACCGTTCCTGTCGATGGCGGAGGAGCTGCAGCGGACGGATCCGGATCGCGAGGTCTGGCTGTTCAATTCCGTACGGACCCGGCGGGGCGTCATCATGGCGGACCAGTTGCTCGAATGGGCCGGACGGCACCCGAGGTTCCATTATGTGAACTGCTACAGTCGCCTCGGCGGAAATGGCGTGCCGCTCGGCGATTCCGAGGAGAGGGGCCGAATCTCCGTGGAACTGCTGAAGCGTCGGCTGCCCTCCTCCAACTACGAGTTCTACGTCTGCGGTCCACCCAGGATGATGTCGCTGATCTCAAGGGAATTGCAGGAATGGGGAGTGCCGGACAGCTCTGTCCACATGGAGCTGTTCTCCTCGAGTTCCCAGCAGGAACTCCGGCGCTCGAGCATCGCCGAGCTGGAGGATGCCAGCACCTACGATATTCACTTCCAGGGCGCAGGCCGGACGCTGCAGTGGAACCGGAGCGCGGGCACCATACTGGATCTTGCGGAGGCCAACGGAATTCACTTGCCGTCGGGCTGCAAGGTTGGCAATTGCGGAACCTGTGCAACGCCCGTTCTCGACGGGGGCTTCCGGAACCTGTCCAGACCCGCAGTGCCTGTGGAGGGGGGCAGCTGCCTGGTCTGCATCTCGGTACCGACCGGCGACATGGAACTGCCCTGAGCGACGCTTCATCCGCTTCGTGTTCCGTCGCCTCCTCCAGGCTTTTCTTCAAGGGAAATTCGCCGGATGCCGATGCGCCTGGTGGCGTGCACCGGCTACGTCGCGGATCGGCATGCGACGCCGGCAGGAGATCGACGAGGGCGACCGGAGCGCGTCCCTCCAATGGTGGAGCGTGATCATGGGCCGGGAAGGGAATCCTCCGGCCCAGCCACGGTATATCAGGCGTCGGCCATGGCCGATGGCGTGAAGCCCGGGGTCGCGCCGCGGATTGATGCCCTCATCCCGAAAATTGCGTACGCAGGGATACGGGTGGGGTGGACGATCTATAATTCTTTGTAAATTCAGAAGAAAATAGATTACAACGAGCGTCTCCCACGGACCCGGAGCGTATCGAACTGAGACTCGGTTGTTCCGGACCTTCGGATGTGTCTCCGGACCGGTTTGAGGCGGATTCTTCGAGCGGCCGGCTGGCTTCGAATCGGGGCAACTCGAGCCAATCCATCATGATGCTCGACAGGAAATCCCGGGAACTTCCCAGCGTTCGCGACCGTACTCACACAACATGAGGTCGCCCCACAAGTCACTTCTCGCAAATTGCTTGAGGGGAACTCCTGTCAATCCATCAAATTGCGGGACAGAACCCCGCCAAAACCGTCTCAACGATCGCGAACGTGCTCATACAAACATCCCGTTAGCAATTGATCCGCCGAGGAAACGTCGTGTGTCAAGGAGATGCTTCCGTCAGTTTCCCCATGTCCGTACAATCACGACCGCCCCCAACCTCGGAAGAACCCGGCAGGCTTCTTCGTGACGTCAAATCAGGCCGTTCCGGCAGGTGTGTGAGGAATGGCCGTCAGTCCTCCGTCCGTTGGAGCGACGTCCCCGGGGCTGGCTCATTCCGTGCGGGATTCGCCTGCGGCAGTGATGGTGCTCGCAGGATGCAGGATGCGCCAGTCGTCGTCGTCGAAGTGATAGATATGGCAGGTCAGGCAATCGCTCAGGCCGGTTTCCACGGCGTGGCAGGCCGCGCAGGTCTCGGCTCCGACCGGCGTGAATCCGGAAACCGACTGGGCCACGTCCGGACCGGCTGCGGCTCCATGGCACGATGCGCAGCCGTCCGTTGAGATCGCCTGCCGGTGCGACCAGTGAGAAAAGCTCCTGAGGTACCAAGGGCCCGCTGAATCCCGGCGCGCCGGCCGTGTCCACGCCACGCCGCCACCCGGCAATGCACCGATCGCCGCGGCCGCGGCCGGCTCCACAGCCTCCGGCGCGGCGTCAACGCGCCGGTCGGCGGGAGCAAGAAGAATTTCGCCCCCGCTTCCGAATGCGAACCAGTGGAGTTCCGCATCGCCGTCGGAACCCGCGCCGGCTCCCTGTGGGGCGGCATTCCGGACTACGTGGCACTTCGCGCAGGCGCCGGCCGCGTCGTCCGTCGTGAGTGCGTCGAACAGTGCCGCAGCGGCATCCTCCGGGGCACTCGAAAATTCCAGCCATCCGCGGAGAAAGCGGTCCGAATGGCCGGTCGGCCGATACGCCAGCCCCAGCTGCCGGTAGCCCCAGCCCCCGAAACGCAGCCAGTCATCCAGGTTTTCCAGTCCGTCGATCTCGTCAAAATCGCCTTCCACCATGTTCGTTGGCACGTCTTCGGATTCGTGCAGGCCGATCTCCTCTTCCAGCGCCGGGAACCACTGCCGCGCCGCCTCCGCCATCACATCGTAGGGCAGGGAGGCAGCCAGGCTGCTCCAGTCGGGACCGGATTCCGCCCCGTGGAGATCCTGCGCCATGGAGACGAAGACGTCAGGGCCATCCCGGACAATGTCCCAGGTCAGCGCCTTGAAGGCCCAGGCGAGCCGGGCCACGGCCATACGCTCCTCCTCGCTGGCATCGACGAGGTCGAACAGATCCATGTCGAAGACGATTTCCTGGTCCTCGGGCGCCAGGTATTCGCCAGCGTCCAGCATCAGGCGAAGAAACGCATTCGGCTCCGCCTCCGCGAAATATGGCCAGTCACCGACGCCTGCATCCTCGAGGGATTCCAGATCGAGCCCCGGTGGTGCCAGGACTTCAAGATACGGCTCGCGGCCCGGCGGGTCGATGATGTCGCCCAGATGGCAGGACGCGCAGGCCTCGAAGCCGCGAACGCCCATGCTACCCGAAGGATCGGCGCTGTGGCAGGACGCGCAGTTTTCTGGCGCCGTGGTTCCCTGGCGGGTGGACTCCGGGAAGTGCCGGTTGAAATGGGTGCTGTGGTTGAACGCGATTCCGGATGCAGGGCGGTAGGGGTAGCTGGCAAACGGCGGGTGTTCCGGAAACCCGGCAAACTGCTGTTGGTGGCAGACTTGGCATTGAAGGTCCGACATGGCCGTTGCTTCCAGATTGTCCCGGCCGGCGTGGTCCCGGTGACATATCGCGCATGCCAGTTCATCGACCGGAAGCCCTGTGGACTCCCGTGCGGCGGAAAGCCCGAAGTGTTCCTGCGCCAGCGACGCCGTGAAGCGAAGCTCCAGATCGGCGAACCGGATCCCTGGCCGCGGGCGCCCGGACTCTTGTGGCAAGGACAGGCTGCCGAGCCCGGCAACCGAATGCGCCATCAGTCCCGCCGTACCAAAGTCATGACACGCCATGCACTGCAAGGAGTTGGCGATGGGTGTCGCGTCGCCGAAGAGCCCCGACCTGCCAATATCCAGGGCGAGGCTGAGGGATGGCCCCTGCGCAACCGTGTGGCACTTGCCGCAATCATCCTCGAACCCGGCATGGGCGGACAGTAGTGGCCCGGGCATGATCGTTCCTTCGTTGGCGAACAGCACAAGACCGATCCCCGCCGCAAACAGCGCGGCGAGCCAGGTTGCGATCCTGCGGCGCCGCCCGACCGTCGCCCGCGGCACGC
The DNA here is from genome assembly GCA_965222665.1 of Rhodobacterales bacterium. Taxonomy (GTDB): domain Bacteria; phylum Pseudomonadota; class Alphaproteobacteria; order Rhodobacterales; family CAZPXZ01; genus CAZPXZ01. Next base: position 605,489 of record CBDCUM010000011.1, on the reverse strand, counting down.
AAATGCTTGGCGGATGGCAGCAATCCCCTTTCGGCAACGGCCCCCGATCGCACGGGCCTCCACGCGCGATGGGCCGGGTGCACGTCCATCGGTCGTCCTGTTTCCGGGGGCGGCATTCTGCGCGCTGCGGACATTCTCCGGAGGCATCCGGTCCGAAGCGGCACGGTCGTCCGTACAGGCCGCATTCCCACTCTCTCTGGGGATGGACGAAGGCGTCTTCGGGGTGTGCCGGCACGATCAGCCGCCGTATGCGTGAACAAGAATGATGTGCAAGGGCAGCAGCACCGCAGCGGCTGCCGAAGCCGGCAGATGGAAGAAAAGCCAGCCGCGCTGCAACCAGTAGAGCGCCCGGCGCTCATCGAGATGCGCCTTTCTGGCCAGGATCTCCCGCATCCGGGTGAAGTCCGGGTCCTCGGAGATGCCGCTGCCGGCGTAGTCCATCTCGAGCAGGAGCTGGTCGAGAGGCTGCCGGGATCCGGCCCAATGGTGTAGCAGGTGCCTCGGCGCGCGAAGAAAGGGCAGAAGGCGCTGCGCATAGAACCGCATCAGCAAGGTCGGCGCCCCGCGGCGCACAATGCGTTGGAAGGCTTCCTCTGCCTCACTCGCCAATGCGCCGCGCTGCTCCGCGACCCGCTGAATCGGAAGTGCGTCCCAGTTCCGCTGGCGGCGCGAGCAGATTCGCTGCAAACAGTATCCGAGACCTCCGGATAGCAGCGCCGTGGCGATCGTGATCCACTGGATCTGGTTGAACACGCTGTCGGGGTATCCGGGAAACCCGCCGACATGCACGAAGAACAGAACCGTCGCGATCCAGCCCATGTGCAGGTGCAGGAGCAACAATGCCGATGCGGACCAGTGTTGGCGGACACCGCGAAGGCCCTGGAGGGCAAGCGCACCGAAAGCGAGCGCCAGGCCCCATCCGGTCCAGTGCTGTGTTGCCAGGAATGCGTGGTCCGCCGCCGCGAGGAGGACGGTAATGGCAATCAGCGCAACGCCGGCTGCGCACCAGCCCGCGATCGCCCGGGAAGTCACGGGGTCCTTCTCCTCAGGTCCCTGAGGTTCACTGCTGCCGCAAGCTGCGGCACGACCGCATGATCCGTCAGATCGACTCGGGCAATGGCATCATGAGGGCACGCCCGCACGCAGGCAGGGCCGGAATTCTGCTCGATGCAGAGGTCGCATTTGAGAGCCAGCGGGGTCGAGCGCTCCATCTCCTTCGCGTTGGCGCCCAGTTCCACGAGCCGGATATTGTCGTACGGGCACGCCGCCGCACAGGTGCCGCAACCAATGCAGAGTACTTCCGAAACCACCACCTCGGCGCTGTGTTTCCGGAAGATCGCGTCCGTCGGGCAGTTGACGAGACAGGGCGCTTCCTCGCAGTGCATGCAGGCATTGGCGACCGCGTAGCCGCCCGCGGTGGGTCCGGACCGCACGAACCGGGGTACGCCGCGATGAGTGTCGGCGCAGGCCTGCACGCAGGCGTCGCATCCCACGCAGCGGGTCTGATCGATGACCATTGCCTGCCGTCCCCGTACGAACGCGTTGTCGACCAGGAAGTCGACGAGCTGGGCTTCGCGGGAACGATCCTGCAGCTCCAGGGTTGTCGCGCGGGTTGAGGCTCCAAGTTCTTCCTCAGCAGAGGGATCGGCCGCGAACACGTCCTCCCTCGACAGCAGTCCGACGCATTCATTCGCCACCGTGTCGGCCGGCAGGGCCAGCAGGCTCGTGTTGCCCAGGAAATCGAGCGACGTTTTCGACGGTGCTCCCGCGCCGCCGGAAGCAATCGCAGCCAGCCCGAACGCGTCGCCACGACCAACGAACCCGACGCTGCGGCTCTTTCCGCCTGTGCTGCGGCGCACCCGGCCGAAGCCGGATACCACGACCAGAACGTGCTTTGTCGGTTCGCCCTGCCGCACCGCTGTCACGCCGGCGGATGCGCCATGGATCAAGCGGAACTCCAGCCGGTCGAGAAGCGCCTCCAGTGAAGGGGCGGGAAGACGCGCGAACACCGGTATGTCGAATGCCCGCGATCGGATCAGATCGATGATTTCATTCCGGCAGCGGACGGTGAGCGCCTGTTGCGCCAGGTCGGAGAGGCGGATGAGGTCCTGCATGCCCCGCCAATGGACTGCCAGTAGCTTGGCCGGAGTCTCCGCAAAGACGTGCCGTGGAAACGGGGAGCGGGTCAGGGCGGGCACCGCGCCAAACGGCCAGTCCTCCCCCGCGCCGCCGCTCGGCCCGTCGTCGTCCCCGGAGCTCCCAGGGCCGATGCGCTGGACTTTGCACCGCTTGAGCACCTCGTCCATGTTGTCGAGGGATTGCCGGTAATTCACATCGACTACAAAGATGTCCTCCTCGATCCTTTTCCGGAAGATCCTGAACCGGCGCTTCGGCTCGGACGAAATCATGCTCGGTGGTGGCGGAACGGAAACAATGCCGCCATCGTCCCGCACGATCTCGCAGATCGTGCCATCGGCAACGAAATACACCGCGTTGCCGAAGTCTCCCTTCCGGCAAACGACGTCACCGGCGTCGAATTGCAACGTTCGTGCGTAGCGAGTCAGGATTCGCTCGACACGGGCGCGGATCGGCGGATCCTGCGAGATCCGGGAAAGTAACGGGGAGCGGTCGACTGCGGCGCTGACCCGGCGCTGCTCGGCTGTCGACGACGTTCTGAACACGAGATGCCTCCTAGTGTGACGATTCAATCATACGGAACCGTCTGTTTCCTGCCACGACGATCCTTTCGGGATCGGGTGTCCACTCGAATGTCCTGCCATCATGGACGTTGTGTTTGCCAATGACGCGCTGGATGGTTGCCGCGCATTCAGCGATGGAACGGAAGCTCGAGTGCCTCCGGCGGTAGCGCGTGAGCATCACAAGTAATCCCTCGCAGTTGCTCGGCCACGACGAGGAGGCTGGCGTGAAGCGGAATTTCCCGGACGGACGATCCACAAGCCACTGGTGGACCGGCCTGGTCCTGTGTCTGGCGAAATTGTCGTGGATGACACGTACTTCCCGACCCGGTAACTGCGACGGTCCGCAAATCGAGAAAGCCGCCGCATGCTCGGGAGGAGACATGCGGCGCCACAGCAATTCACGGTGTCTGTCCGCCAACGCAGGATCCTTCGAGAGCTCGAAAATCGGGAGGCGGCGGGGCGACGGCCCGTGCGTCCGCCAGATCTTCCGCGCCCTTGGCAACACCAGGGAAGCGTCCGGCGCCGCGGCAGGTAGCGTCCGATGCGCGGCCTCTTCGGACGGCGCCGACCCGGTCAGCCTCAGAACTTCCCGGACCCGGCTCTTCGGCACCGGCGCACTTTCCGGAGGGTGGGCCGCGGCGCAGGGAAACCAGTCGACCCGCCTGTTCAAGAATCTCTCTGGCCCGCACGATGCAGAGCGCTTGGAAACTCCAACACAACGCATGACAAGCAGGGTTCCGTGCCCGCTCGCCACGAGGATCCGGTGCGTAACACGTTCTACAGCAGCGCATTGTCGCCTGGCGCAATGCCATCAAGATGCCGTCGGACCTCCGGTCCAACCGAGAACAACAAATCTGGACGCATGGACAAGTCTTCCTCAAATCGCTGGCAACGACGTGCAAACGGTCTTCGAAACACCACATTTATAGCACCAGTCGAATCGGAACTCCTTTGCATGGCGCAAAGCGCCAAGGATTCTAGCGCCTCTCTCGAAGGGTCTCGGAACCGTGCGGCCGGGACGTTTTCCGGAAGCCGTAGGCTTCCTCCCGGTGCCGGGACCTTGTCGACACAATCCGCCGGGCAGGGCAGCACGGAATCGGCCGCGTTCATGCCGCTGCCGTCCCGTTCGGGAAGCCCGCGCCTCGACGGATGGATACTGCCCGGCGCGAGAGAGCCGGGCGGGACGGTTTACAGCGATTCCGACCTGACGCCATTCAGTTGTCGAAGATATTCCGAACACGAAGAGCCTCCCCGGGACTCCGGCCCGATCAGCCGCAAGTCTCCGGGCAGGTCGACGTCGCTCCGGCCACGCCGAAGGGTGATGGCCACGGCCGAATTCTCAAGCCGCTCGGAAGCCGGTCAAGCCCCAGGATACTGCAAGGGGCCGGAACCCTGCGCCGGACGCGGCGCGGATTCCAATGCGTTCAGGGAGTCGGGACCGTGCCGACATAATCCTCGGAACCGGGCAGCAAGGGATCGATGGCATCCATTCCGCTGCCGCTCCGTTCGAGCAGCCGTTCCGTTTGCTCCGTTACCGCAGCCGCGGAAGCCTGCAACTCTCCGCTGTCCATCGACTGCGCGCGAGCCACGCCGACAATCTCGCGGAGTTCGGGCACGTCCGCCAGCAAGTCCGCTGCCGCCTCGAGTTGCGCGACGGTGCGGTTCGCCCGCTCACGCATGTCCGTAGCATATTTCCCGTCCGCATTTCGCACCTGCGACAGCGCGTTCAGCGAGGCTTCCAGCGTAAGCGCGAGACCGGCCAGATACAGCATGCGTCGGCGCTCCGGTGGCGCCTCGTCGTTCTCCGGCGTGTACCAGACATTGTGACGGACCTCTCCCATGGTCCACGCCAGCATCTCGAATTCGCGGCCGGCCGGATGCCCGCCAATGTCCACGAGATCCTCGTAGGCAATCGTGTGGCAGGAAACGCAATTGCTTGCTATCGCAATCAGGTTTCCGGGGCGAATCATTCCCGCGGCCTCGGCCTGGATCCAGCGGTTGGCCTCTTCTTCGGGAGTCTCCGTCTCCTCCTTCTTGCCGCTGAACTCGCTGTGCACCTTGATCCAGTCGCGGCCCGCGCCATGGCAGGACTCGCAGGTGACGCCATCCTCGACCCGCAGGCGCGAGCCGGAGAGTTGCGAGGTGTAGTGGCAGGAGGCGCAGAGCCCTTCGGGATCCTTGATCCGTTTCACACCCAGCCGGGACGCAAATTGCCGGCCTTCCTTCGTCCGATGGGTTTTCTTGATCAGGGTGTGATGCAGCGACAGTTCCCATGCTGCGGCGGAACTCTCGTGGCACTCTGCGCATTCGCCGGGACCCATGATGGCAGCCGCCTCGAGACCGGGGCCGACTCCATAGCTCTCCTGCCCGGCAGCCGGGCCGAAGGGCAAAGCGAGCAGTCCTGGCAGGACGGCCAACGTCAGAGCCATTCCGGACAATCGCTTCCCGAGGGCTGCTCGGGTCCAGGGCATTGTCGGGCATCCTGTCATCGTAAAGCCCCCGCTGCCGTGCATCCCTGAACGTGGGAAGCGGATCCTTGCGACCGATCGGTTCGCCCTCCAGGGTTTCGGCGACGACCGGCCCGGGCACCGCTGCAAGTGCTGTCGTCCAGTGTCGCAGGGCGCGTCCGCATGCCGATTTCCTCGTCCGTGCTATCCGCGAGCCAGGAAATTGCAGGACCGCTGACTTGCCAATTCCGCGGGACCATAGCCAAACGGGACGTGTCTTTCCACAGCGTCTTGGCCATGGGCCGAAGCAGGCTCCCGCCCGCGGGAGAAGAGAAGAATCGCCCGTAGTAGATGGATTGACGGAAGTCGTGAGACCGTGTCTTGTCGGCAGGCCACCGCAAGGCCGCCCGGTTGCGGGCACTGCCGGCGCGCCCGACAATGCGAACGCGACGGCAATTCGCGACCGGGCAGGCGCGTGTCGGGTCGTTCGGGCGGTCCTTGAGATCCCCGATTTGGGCGGGGAATCGGAGGTGTGGAATGGGCTGGAGCGGGCGATGTTTGTCATCCCCCCGTATCCTCGCGGATACAGCAGGATGAAGTGCCAAGGGCAGGCTTCGTCCGGCACCTGCCGGGACCGTACCAAAGGCTCCCTGGCCGGTGGAAGGGCGCACCAGGTCTCCGGACGCGATTCGCGGGAGTCTGTTGGCCGCCGGCGGCTGGCGGGCCCGTGATCGCGCAGGAGGCCGGCGTGAACGAGGGCGGTCCCGGCACCGATCCCGTGCGTGCGATTGCTCCCTGGCTACGTGCTCCGGAGGCGGCCATCCGTTCAGCCGCCGCGCGTGCACTGGCGGCCCTACCGGACATCGACTCGGTTCCGCCGCTCCTGGAGGCGCTGGCGGATCCGGATCCGGATGTTCGTGCCGATGCGATGGCCGGGCTCGCGCGTTGCGCGAGGCTGGAGAATGCTCCGCTGATTCTGCGGTCCCTGGAGAGGGATCCCGTGAGCGATGTGAAGGCGGCCGCGATTCGCGCGCTGGCGCGGCTTCGGGATCCGGACTCGCTGCCCGTTCTTCGTGCGCTCGCGCGCAGCCGATGCGAGGCCGAGATCGCGTGGGAGGACGCGGACGAAGGGTGGGACGACTGGCTCGACATCCAACTGGAAGCAATCACCGCTCTCGGGAGCTTTGGTCGGGACGACGTCGTGGAGGATCTGATGCGCGCCCGGGAGGACGAATTCGGGCAAAACCTCGATCATGCGGTGTTCTCCGCTCTTGCAGTCCTGCCTTCGGCCGGTATTCCCGCTCTCTTGGGTTTCCTTCGACACGAGAGTGCGCGCGTGCGCGCGCGTGCGCTCGCTGCCCTGTCGGAGGCGGCGCCTGATTCTTTCCGTCCGATGCGGGAAGCCCTTGCCCGTGACCCAGATCCGCAGGTTCGCCGCCTGGCCGTAGACTGTTTCGATCCGCCAGAACCGGAGTTGGCGGAACTCGCCTGGACGGACGGTTCCGCTGTAGTCCGCAACGCCGCATTGGCCCGGGCAGCGCCGCATCGTTCGAACATCGTTCGGCAGGCGCTGATCCGGGGCGATGACGAGTCCCGCGCAATCGCGCTGGAATCACTGCACCATGGCTCCGGCCTGCCGGAGGTCCCGGATCTGGCAGCGAATGTGGAGGCCTGGCTCAGCCGTGGAAATCCTCGCCTCGCGTCGGCATCCGCCGCGGCGTTGCCTGCCCTGCAGGGCCCCCGTTCCGTCGATGCCCTCACCAGGGCGGCCCTTGAGCCGGCATTTCCGGAGAGCGTCCGGATTGACGCGCTTCGGGCTCTGGCGACTGTCGCCACGCAATCAGTGCCGGAAACGCTGCGCGTATGCACGCGTGATTCGGCTGCACCGGTGCAAGTGGCGGCGTTCTCCGCCCTTGCCACCCTTGCAAACGGGAACGGGCCAAGTGACGCCGAGGCCGCTGCGCGCAGAATCCTGATCGAATCCGTGCGGGGCGTGTCTCCCGATGGTGCCCGACTGGAACTCACGAGTGCGGAGGGTTCCGGATCCGCCCGGCAGCAGCCCGTCTCCACCCCGGTTCAAATCACCCCGGACGGGGCAATCGTTCCCAGGCCGGAGGGACGAGCGGACGACGCTGCACCGTATCCAATGTCGACCCTCGATTCGATACAGGCGCCTCGTACAGCGAACCCGCCGCCGGCGTCCGCCGAGGAGGAAGATGTCGACGGGTTCCTTGTCCGAACCCGAATGCTGGCCATCCGTGTTGCCGGGGAATGTCAAGGAGCCGGAATCGATGAGGCGCTGGAGTCAGCTGTGCTTGTGCCGCATCCCGGCATTCGCGCTGCCGCACTTGATGCCGCGGCCCGTCTTGCGGCCGCCGTGCCTGCGCCAGGGGTTCTGGCGGCGGCGCTTCAGGAATTGCGGGGCAGCGACGCGGCGGCCCGCGCTGCCGCGGTGCGCCTGTTGGCCCGCAAGGCGCCGCCCGATGAGGCTGCTCGGTGTCTGGCTCCGCTGATCGGCGATCGGGATCCGCAGATCCGCGCCGCAGCGATCAAGGTCGTGGCTACGCGCAACCCCGAAGTGTCGATCCAGCCACTGTGCGACCCGGCGCCTGTCGTTCGCCTGGCTGCAGTTGACGCGGTTGCCGCTACGGGCTGCCACGTCCTTGTGGAGCGGGCGATTCGGTATCTTGTGGACGGCGGGCACATCCTGACCTTGCGCGATGCTTCATGCGCATGGCCTGGCACGCGCCAGGTCCTCTTTGCCATGCTCGGCGAAGCATACCTGACGCGCCGGTGTCTCCTGGTTGTCCTGGAGGTTCTGACGGGGGCTGTCGAATCAGATTCGCCCCGGTCCGTCAGACGGACGGGATCGCCTTTACGTGGGCGTAGAACATGACGCCGTTCACTTCGCCCTCGGGGCCTTCATCGGCGAATCGGATGCCCTTCACATCGTAGGTCGTGCCGCCCGGATGAATGGCCTTTACCCCAAGGAACTGATCGCCATCGATTGCCTTGATATGGATGACATTGCCGTCCTGCCTGATTCCCTTGACGTCCAGTTGACTCCCGTCAGCCGCAATCGCCTTGACATCGATCAGCGTGCCATCGGCTGCGATCGCCTTCACGGACAGGTGCTGTCCGCCCAGGTCCAGGACCTTGATCGGCAGCGGCGCATCATTCGCTCTGGCACCAACGCCCAGGATGTGAAGGTCGGCGCCCGATGGCGTCGCCTTGACGTCGTGGCGGGTCCCGTCCGCGTCCACGGCCTTGATGCTCAGAATCTGCCCGTCGGGCGTGATCGCCTTGATGTTCCATACTTCTTGCGCGGATGCCGGAAGGGTGAAGGCCAGCACGAAGCCGGCCGCAAGCAGTCTCTTCATCATGAGTACAACTCCTGTGGTGTTAGAGCGAGAGGTGACTACGTTCGTGCGATGGAGCCGGTAGATCGCGACTCCCCTACACCGCCTCTCTTTGGCGGGCCATAGCCATACGCAATACGATATGAGCCTCGAGCACGAATTACAAGACTCCTCTTTGCTCCCGGATCTGCGATCAAATCTTCGGGTCGAGTGACTGCCGGCCACTCGTGCCACCTGTTTCGAAGGTCTTCGGCGTTTCCCTCCGGATGTCGGGGCTGGCGGATATGCCGGGATGCGCAGGAGCAGTTGGGCGGGGTGAACTGCTGCCCTCTGCGTTTCCTGGAGGTCACAGCATCCGCTGCAAGCGCTTGACTCCGCGCGCGCAGGCGAACTGTCGGGCCGAATCCGGTCGAGGCTCGGCGGTTCCGGCGGATCGAGCTGGAGACCGGGACGCCCGGAGCTGTCCGGGCACGGTAGATCGTTCGCCCAGGCTCTCGATCGCCGCCTGCAGTTCTTTCGTCCCGGCTTTGCGCATCCTGAGAATCTACTGGCGGCCACGCTGGACCCGGCGGCCCGCGTAGATTCGTGAAGTGAGTCCGGTGTCCTGATTTCATGGTTTGTCCCATCGTGCGGCAACGCTTGCCGTCTGGAGTGTCCGGATGCAGAAGCGCTTGATGGTGGCGAGGATGTTGTCGCCGGACTTGTTCCATCGAAACGGCCCCGGGCTTTCGTTGACCGTGTCGACGCAACGCAGGATCGCCGGTTCCAGTTCGACGGCGGAGCGGTGGACGCCTCGGCGCAGGTACTATTCCATTTACTGGGCGAAGAAGCGTTCGACCGGGGCGCCTCTCCCGGGTCTGGCGCAGGCCATTCGCCAGGATCCCGTCCTTCAACACATCCGGGTTCTCTTCGCAGTTCAGCCGATCCACAAAGCGAGATAGCATCGCCCGGGACGGGAGCCCATTGCCTCCATCGACGCGCACACGGGCTCCAGAGGACTTCGTTGCCGCAGCACGGTCCGGGGCATGGTGCCGACGATCGGCATCGTCGTGGTTCCGTGACCCTGGCAAGGCAGCAGCAGGCAGGTGCATGTCCGCTTCCCGATGCTGTGCGCAACCGAATCAGGACGACGATCATCGATCAGGCGATTCTCCAGCCAAGATGCAACTACGGACGATTCCGCGACCTGGCGCATCAGCAGCGCCCCGCGACCGCGCTTACACGCTCGTCCGCTCATCATTCCTCGTAGATAGTCCGGGTCTATGACTACTCTGTGGTGGAGGCGTTGCAGATCAGGAGCATGCGCCCCAGGGGGCGGGCAATTCTTGCTTGAACCGTTCGATGGATGTGCAGGGATGGGCGGAGTTACCGGAGGCAGTCGCGGGCACGGCTGAAACGGCCGAAGTGCGGATTGTCGAGAGTCTGCCGGCTGGCACGTCGCAGTGCTACTCGGACTGCCGGACGAAGGTGCGGAAGCGTGTGTCGGAGCGAACGCGTTGCTGCGGGATTTACAGTCCGGATTTGTGCCGCGATGTGAATGCGGCGCGGTACGTGCGGGAGCGCGTTGCGCGGGTGGGAGCTATCCTGCTGCACTCCCGGCATGTCGTACCACGGTTGGAAGACAGTTCTTGCAAGGCTGTCGCAGGGTGCAGAACCGGATACACCGGTGCTGATGGTTGTCAGCGGAGCTTCTTGCAGAACTCCGTCCTGAGGGAGCGGCGGAGGGGGCTGGCGCCGGCGGGTTCGTGAACTGGGATCCTGCGGGCGCGTTTGGTAGCGATATTCGCGGTTTATCGGGGCCGTTTTCGGCTGTTTGGATGTCGTTGTGAGAACCGTCGCGGGAATTCGGCACTGGCTGCCGGGCCTTCCTGCGAGGGAAGGCGCATTGTGCTGATTGCCGGGGGAAGCCCGGGGGTTCAGAGTTGCAGGCGCAAGAGTTGGCTGACGGTCAGGGCCAATATGCCGAACTTCAGATGGCAACTGGCCTTGGCATGTCCTCGTACCCGGAGGTGTCGGCCGCCGAACTCGTCCTTGAGGCGGGCGTTCACTCGTTTTGCCGAGGAGCGTTCCCGGTAGCGGACGTCCTCGGGGAAGTCGTATCCGATGGTGCGCCGGGCGGTCGCCTCCCGGCGCAGCTCCTGCTTGCGTTCCGCGGCAGGGCGGGGATTGCTGGCGATGATCGGAACATGGCCGAGGGACGCGCTATGGTTCCGGATCTCCGCGGCGTCACAGGCGCTGTCCATCAGGTCGTACAAGTTGTCGACCCGTCTCGCGGTCATCTCAGCCAGCGGGATCGCGGCCTGGCTATCGTGCATCGACGCGGAGGTCAGAATGCAACTCACGGGGATGCCACCGTCGGCGGAATCCACGTGCAGTTTCCAGTCGGTCCAGGAGACCTGGTGCCCCTTGGCGTTGCGCTTGCTTCCCACGTTGCAGGTCTGCAGTCTGCGGCAGAACCGCCAGCATCGCGGGAAGCGGCAGCGACCGTTGGCGCTCCAGGCGAGTCAGAGAGTTGCGCCGCTCCTCCCCTTTGCGTGGCCGTCCCCGCTTGCGTTTCGGCTTCTCCGCCTCAGGCGGCTTGGGCGCCGGCCTTTCCCGCGCCTCGACCGCCGTCGAATCCCGCGAGATGTGCCCGACCAGGTGATCGCCCATGGTCCGGCGAACCAGCGCTTCGTGCAGGCGTTCGGGCAGCGAACTTTCCGCGAATTCCGCAAAGGCGCGGGAACAGGTTGCTTCGCTCGGAATGTCGCGCACCGAAGCCCAGCCGCACAGCCGCCGGAGCTTGCTGTCGACTTCCAGCCGTTCCCTCAAGCCCCGCGTTGTCGGCAGGTCAAACACGGCCTTCGCAAGAAACGCACGTGCCTGCGCAGCGCGATCCTTGGCGGGACGCCCGGGAACCCGGTCCGAGCAGAGAAACTTCTCCACCCGCACAAACTCGAAAACCTGGATGAGTTGCTCATACCGCTCGCCAAGAGCGCCAAGCTCCACTCCCAGCGCTTCATACAACTCCGCTTGAAAGCCGCGCCAGTAGTGGGCAAGAGTATCGCGCACGGACATCGGCTCTTTCTCTCCGGTCCATCATGGTTTCGATATAATTTCATGATACCATTGTAGAAAAAGCCTGTCCCGAAGACCTCACCTCATAGCATCAGAAAAAATCGGCTCAAAGAGCAGCTTTTGCAAGAGCCTCTGCCGCCAAAATTCCTGGAACTTGCGATCTCCTTGAGGCATGCGTGTGACGTCGATCCGTTCCATGTCGGGCCGCACCCCAGGACGCATCATGTCAGATGGTTGGGGATTGCTGCGGCCGACCCGGGCAATGTGGCCGCGTCGCGAGCGGTCGCAGGAAGCTCTGCCTCTGCCTCGATTTCGACCCTGTAAGGTCCGATCAGTCTTGCAGCGACGAGCGTGTTTGCAGGTCGAATTTCTCCGAAATAGCGTCTGTGAGCTGACGATACGGCCTGCCAGTCATCGGGATCGGCGACATAGATCCGTGTGCGTACCACATCGTCCGGGCGACCCCCGAGGACGTTGAGTGCAGCTGTGATCTTGTCCAGAATGTAGGCGGCCTGCGCGCCCGCATCGTCCTGGGCCACGGCTTGACCGTGCGGGTCGGTCGCGGTGGTGCCGCTCACAAGGATTCGACCGTTCCGCAGCACTGCCCGGGCGAAGCCGGCTTTCTCTTCCCAGACCGACCCGCTTTCCACGATCTGCCGATCACCGATCCTCCGTGTCGGAAACAACGGTGGCAGCGCGCTGAGATGATGCGACAGGTCACCCGAGGCCGTCAGAAAGGGTGGCCTGCGGTACTCGTCCCCGCAATCGCCGGGAATGGGGTCGAGCACTTTGGTGGCCAAGTTGATCCGGGCAACGTCGTCCTCGTCGAGAGCAACACCGAGCATGCTGCGATTGTTGTCCCGGTGATCGTTTTCGCCGAGGCGCACTCCGACGATGACAGAGGCAACTGCACGTTGGCCCAAGACCCAGGCGGTCGCGACGTTCGGAATCGAGGCTCCGTGCTTCTCTGCGATTTTATCCAGCGTGTCCAGGTGCGCCGTGGAAAGGCGCGTTTTCCTGGTGGGTGCGAATCCCACCCAGCAGCTGTCGCTTTCGGCTGGTAGCGGCCGGGGCGGTTCGTGGAGGTAACGACATGGACTGAAGCACTCCGGAGAGAAGGGTTGCGTTGAGCAACTCAGCGACCATGCAGGCCGGAACGTGAAGTGAACGCTGAGCAGGCCTCGAAACAGGCAACGCGGAAGCCGACCCTCCTTGGATTAGGGGAAGGCCGTCGGTGGCTCGGGAAGAGAAGCGACATGTGCACCGGGCCGCGTCCGCCGGGGTAGTGGCGCCAGCATGCATGGAAGATGGAAGACGTGGCAACACGGGAAACTCTGTCAATGGTGTGCACGCGCCAACTGGAACTCCGTGAGGGGCAGGCCGGGTTGGCAGGGTGGCGGAGGGGTTCGTATGACCGGGGACGCCGGGTAATGCCGGCTGAGGAAAGGGACCCCAGGTGAGGAGGGATGTTGAAGGACGACAGGCACCGGGAGTCTGTCACTATCACACTGTTGACACGGGCTGTGTTGTGTGGCACACATGATGCATGCAGATTGGCTTGCGACAGTTTTGCGCGGAAACTCTTTCGTGGTTTGAGTACGCGGTCCGGGAGGGAGGCGCGAGCCGTAGCGCGCTTGCGAGCGAGTTGTGCGCTCGCGCGAACTGGCGCAACGCGCGGGGCGAGCCGTGCGTTTCGTCGGCGCGGAAGATCCTGCCGAGGCTGGCGTCGCAACTGGGGTTGAAGCTCCCGGCGGCGGCGGCGCCGCCGCCGGCGGGGGATGCATTGCCGTCGCATCCAGACCTGCATGTGGAGACGACGCTGTCGGCTCTGGGAACGGTTTCGCTGGAACCGGCCGAGGGTCGCGAGGGTTCGCGGCGGTTCCGTTCGATGATGGCGTCGCACCATCCGGAGGGGGCTCCGCGGCATCCCGGCAAGACGTTGAACTATCTGGTGAAATCGTCTCGGTTCGGGTGTTTGGGTGGGATCGGCTTCTGCGCGGCGAGCTGGCACCAGAAGGCGCGGGACCGGTATATCGGCTGGAGCGGGCGAGCCCGTTGCGCGGGGTTGGGGCGGATGGTGAACAACCACCGCTTCCTGCTCCTGCCTTCGGTGCGGGTTCCGGACCTTGCCTCGCATGTGCTGGCGCAGGCGACAGGTCGGGTTGCGGACGACTGGGAAGCGCGGCATGGTGATCGGCCGGTGCTGGCGTACAGCTATGTCGGCCCCGAGCATGCCGGGACCTCGTACCGTGCGGCGGGCTGGGAGGATGCTGGCGCGACATCGGGCTGCCCGCCGGGCCGGCGCGGAGCGGGGCCGGTGCGCCGGGTGTGGATGAAGTCCCTGCAGGCGGGCTGGCGGGAAGCATTGTGTGAGGAGCCGGAGCGGGTTGCGGGGCGGATGGGGTCGCTGCATCTTGGCGCCGATGCCGACTGGGCGGAGCGCGAGTTCGGCCGGGGCACCCATCCCGACGGGCGGGTGCGGCGCCGGATCGAGGAGATGGGGCGGTGTTGGGAGAAGCGCCCGGGAACGCCGCTTCCGGAGATCTTTCCGGACCGTGCATCGCAGGAGGCTGCGTACCGCCTGCTTTCGAACGAAAGGGTTGCTGTGGACGACATCCTCGAGGGGCATCGCGAGACAACGGTGGAGCGCTGCCAGCATGCGGGTGTGGTGCTGATGGTGCAGGACACCACCATGCTGAACTATGACAACCTTCGCGACGCGACCAGCGGGCTGGCGGCGCTGGGCGGCGGCGGCAAGGGCACCGTGGGGGTTCCCGTGCATGCGACGCTGGCGGTGGCACAGGGCGGGCGCCCGCTTGGCGTTTGCGCGCTTGAGGGCGACTTCCGCGAAAGCGTCGAAGCCAAGGCCGCCCGGGAACCGGGCGTGGCGCAGGAGCCCGAGAGCGCCCGCTGGCTGCGCTCGCTGGAACAGGCGGCGGCGGTTGGACACGCCTGCTCGAACACCCGCGTCATTTCCGTCGCCGACCGCGAGGGAGACATCTGGGGTCTGTACGCCCGCCAGGCCGAGGATCCCGCCGCCGCCGGCCTGCTGGTGCGCGCCTGCCGCTCGAAACAGCGCAAGGTGCTGGTGGACGGCAAAAAGCTGGACCTCGGCAAGCACATGGACACTCTCCCGCCCTGCGCATCGCGCAGCATCGAGATTTCCGCGCGGGGCGGCAGGGCGGCACGCAAGAAGCGCAAGGCCGTGCTGGCGTTGCGCATCGCTCGCGTCGAACTCATCGCGCCCGAAGGCAAGTCGCCGCACACGCTGCCCATGACCGCCGTGCTCGTTGCCGAGCGCAACCCGCCGTCCGGCGCTCGCCAGCCACTCCGCTGGCTGCTGCTTTGCTCCGAAGGCGAGGCCACGCCCGAATGGGCCGACCGCATCCGCCAGTGGTACGAAACGCGCTGGTCCATCGAAGAGTTCTTCCGCGTCCTCAAGACCGGAACCCGCATCGAGGACCGCCGCCTCGACGATGCCGAGGACTTGCGCAAGTGCCTCGCGTTCGACGCCATCACCGCGTGGCGCGTGTTCGATCTGGATCGCGCCGCCAGGGAAACTCCCGACAGGCCCGCCGACGAGATCATGTCCCGAGACGAAATCTTCATGCTCTATCTGGGCCTGTACGACTACCGCGTGATCCGCTGCCGGGCCCCGCCCGACTATATCCCCGACCTCCGAACCTTCGCCATCGATCTCGGTCGATATGTCGGCTTCATCCCATCCAAACGACAGCCAATGCCCGGTACCGCAAAACTCTGGACAGGAATGACATACCTCATGCAAGACACTGCCGCACTCCAACGGATGAGAAGGGCCGGAATGCTCCGCGAAACTGAACAATGATCTCTGCGTCAACTGTGTGGTAGTGACAGACCGGGAGTGGTTCAGCCTAGTGTCGCGTCGCTGTTGATTTAGCGGGTTTCTCTTCCCTTCGCTCCCGGAGGGATAGGCTTGCATTGTCGTCCAGATATAGTATGTCTTCGCAAACAAACAACAAGTGAGCCGGACGTCCGCCGCGAGCTTCGGTCTTCCATTGCGGGGCGTATCTGCGTGGCGCGGGAGCGTGGCGGGACGGTCTGGCCGAACGAGCAGACGGAGGCAGGCCATGGAAAGGAAAGGCAGGAAGCAATATCGGGTGCGGCTGAGCGCGGAGGAGCGAGCGGAGTTGTCCGGAATTGTGAACGGGAAATCGGCTGCGTATCGCCGGAAGCACGCGCACATCCTGCTGTTGGCAGACGAGGACCGGGAGGATGGTGGACGCACCGACGCGGATATTGCGTCGGTTATTGGGGTTGGCGCCTCCACCGTGGAACGGGTGCGCAAGCGCTGCGTGGAGGAGGGCCTTGAAGCGGCGGTGGAGCGTCGCAAGCAGGTCAATCGCAAGCCGCGGAAGCTGGACGGTGCGGGGGAGGCGAAGCTGGTTGCGCTGGCCTGCTCGGCACCGCCGGAGGGCTATGCGCGCTGGACGCTGCGGCTCCTCGGCGACAAGCTCGTGGAGTTGGAAATCGTTGACAGTATTCACAAAGAGACAGTTCGCAGGGCGCTAAAAAAAACGATTTGAAGCCGTGGCGCAAGCAATGCTGGTGCATTCCGCCGAAGGCGAGCGCCGAGTTTGTCTGCGCAATGGAGGATGTGCTGGAAGTCTATCACCGGGAGTTCGACGAAGACACCGTGCTAGTGTGCATGGACGAGACCTCGAAGCAGCAGACGAAGGAAACCCGGACACCGCGCCCGGTCCGGCCCGGTCAGCCCGCCATTGTCGACTTCGAATACGAGCGAAACGGCGTCGCCAACCTGTTCATAGTGTTTGCTCCGTTGCTCGGCTGGCGATGGGTGAAAGTGACCGACCGCCGAACACGGCACGACTGGGCGAATCTGATCCGCGAACTGGTGGACGAGATCTTCCCGGGCAAGAAAATCGTTCTGGTGATGGACAACCTGAACATCCATTCCCTTGCATCGCTTTACGAGGCTTTCGAACCGGCCGAAGCCCGGCGGATCGCGGAGTGCCTGGAAATCCACTACACGCCGAAGCACGGTAGCTGGCTGAACCTCGCCGAGATCGAGATCGGCGTCCTGGCCCGGCAGTGCCTGGCGCGGCGTATTCCCGACCGCGAACAACTCTGCCGCGAAACCGGTGCCTGGCAGGCGAAGCGCAATCGCGAAAGCGCATCCGTCGACTGGCGGTTCAAGACAGAGGATGCTCGCATCAAGCTGAAGTCGCTATATCCGTCAATCCAGTGACGCCGGAACACTAGTACCCCGGCATTGTATCTGCGAGTCTGGACACATCACATGCGGAAGTGAAGGGCAGTTCCAGGGCGGTGGCGCATTCTGCCGGTGCCCGGATCTGGTTCGTCAAGGCGTTGACAGGCTTGATGGCCGACGAGCGCGTCGCGGCAGGAAGGGCGGAAGCCGTGCAGCTTCCGCGGCCGACACCCGTGCGGCCACCTCATCCTTGATGTCGTTGGCCTTCGTCGCCTGTGTACGAGGTGCATGATCCCACTGGAGAGCCCGGTGCCGGAAATCGGCACGCCGGGTTCGGGGAGCGGGGGCTGGAAACGCAACCATGGGAGCCGGACTGAGGACCGGAGCGAAAGCGACGGATATGCCACCGGACCCTACCGTCGGCGCGCCAGCCCCCGACTCTACCAGTCCTTGATATCGCGACCAGCCACCCGCCGTGTCGATGAAGCGCTTGTATTTCATGCGACTCCAGTCGGGAATATCTGCCAGTTCCCCGGCCCCGAGCCAGCGCCGCGACAGAAAACCGCCAAGAAGCGTGCCGAAGGCGAGGAGCCGAACGCCATTTGCCTCGGCCACATCGGCAAGATCTCCGCAGGCCCGGCGATCCAGGAGCGAAAAGCAGACCTGGTTCGAAGTGACGGGGATGCCCTGCGCGAGAACAATTCCAAGATGCGCGGCATCGAAATTCGTAAGGCCGATGGTGCCAATCAGGCCTTCGTCCCGGAGTTCAGTCAGGTGCGCAAGCGCGTCGAGGTATTCGGGTGATTCATAGCGCCACCAGTGGAACTGCATGACATCCACTCGCTCGCGCCCAAGTCGTTCAAGCGCGGTCTCCACGCCCTGCCGGACGGTCGCGCGATCCATCGTCCCGGGCGCGGGACACCATTTTGTCAGGATCGTCGGGGCCGGGCGGCCTTCGGCCTCGAGAATCCGGATCGCTCGGCCCGCAACGATCTCTGCGCTGCCGTAATGATCGGCCATATCAAACGTGTCGAAGCCGGATCGGGCATAGTCGGCAAGCTCCTCCGCAGCCCGGTCGAGATCGAAGTGGCGGCCGTCACGTTCCTGATCGGCAATCTGCCAGAGCCCCGTGATGACCGGGCCGACGGAAATCCCGCTCTTGCCAAGGCTCGTCTTCCCCAAAGGTTCTGGCATCGTCCCCTCACATGGCCGCAATTCGCACAACTGTGCGCATTCTATCAGTTAGCCCTTTTGCGACATGCTGGATTATCCAACGATAGGCTAATTTTGTCTTCAGAGTGCGGAATCCTGAGTCACTGCAACGCGAATTCCTGATTCATTGCAATACGCATGGGGCGTTATTGGCGGTGCTGGGCTGGCCTCTGGCCAGCTCGCTCTGCGCGGTTCGATATCATATGCCGGATCCGCGCGCAACCCCGGAATGGGTCCTCGCTGCAGCGTCAGGATCCCCGCTGCACCGGAATATCCACGAAAACCCTGCCTTTCGAGCCACTTCTCGCTGCAGTCTTCTCCCCGGCGCCCGGAAAAAGACAGGATCAGGCGTCAATATAGATATGTGGAGATAGATCGCATACTGTCAATAACACATTCCATTTAGACCCGGAAAAAACCAAGACAGCGGGGAAGCGCCTTTCTCTCAGACCGTCGACGACGTCACTCAATTTCGCTCCAATGGGAATTCAGGCTAGATCAGATTTCCGTGGCGTTTGTTCCGTTCCGAAAGCGCTGACAGAGCGGGTCCACCGGTGCGGGGGGTGTGCGGCCTTGAGCTGGACCGCGACGAGAACGCGGCCAGGAACGTGCTGAGCCGCGGTCTGCGCATGTTCGCAGAGGCCGTGGCAGCGGGTGGGACGGCGCTGGGCGCTCCCGCGGCTTCCGCACTGCGTTGAACCGCAGGAGCAGAAGACCCGTCGCCGCGCACGCTTGCGGTGCGGATGGCCGTTCCAGGAAGCAGAACAGCAAGAGTGGAACGCGCAATGCGCGCTCCATTTTTGCAAGTCCGTCAACGAAAACAAACAGTTCTCTCCTGAATGGCAGGTCCGAGCAATCTTCAGTTCGGGCCGACCATCTCCGGACCAGGACAATTCAGGATTGGTGTTGGACACGGAACATCCTTGTACGGCACTGCGTTGCTGGTCGGAAGTAGCGATAGTCTGGCGTGCCTGGATCTCTCGTTTCGCGTCGATGGGCTTGCGAAGCACGGGCATCCGCGGCCTTCAGGTCTTTCCTGAGCGAGAATTACGCGTCCGCGGGACTCGGCCTATTCAGTGGTCCTTGACTTGAGAAACGCGATGACGTTTCGTCGATCTGACTCCTTCGGGAACCTCATCGTCATGCGCGATTGCGCCCTCTTGTCGCCGAGGTAGGCACGAAGGAACTTCTTCGGATCCTTGAGATAGTCGATCAGGGTTTCCTCAGTCCAAACCAGGCCCCGGTCGCCGGCTGCCGGATAGGATGGCGAGTACTTGAAGTCCTCGATGCGACCCGCGGTGCGTCCGTAGACGCCGTGCAGGCTGGGGCCAACCTTGTTCTTGCCTTCCTCAAAGGTATGGCAGACGACGCACCGCTTGGCGAATTTCTCCCCCTTTGCGGCGTCGCCCTCCGCGAAGGCTGGAGAAGCGAGGGCTCCCCAGGACGCTACGAGTACGATGCCGAGAATCAGAAACATTCCTCGCCAGCCTGCGGTCTGCGGGCCGGTTGGTCTGTACGGATTGCGGGAAACAGCACACGAAGGGTGCCGGTTGCAGGCACTCGCGCGCAGCGTCTCCGTTGAAGTGGCGCTCATCGACCGCGCGGCGGGGGACGAGGATGCCTCCAGCAATGGCTTGGGATGGGGGGTACCGAGCGGATCCAAAGCAATTCCTCCTGCGGCTCTTCCTGACTGATGCCAATACGATGTGCCGTTCCGGTTGAATTCTCTTTCCAGGATTGTTGACCGCCGCGCGAAATCGGTACGTCGGCTCAGTAACTTCCTGGCAGGAGCAAGTATAGGGTCCGCACGGCCGAAGTGGAATCCGACCGACCCGGTGGAGCGGGGCACCCAACAGAGGATTTGCGTTGCAGCGCTCGTATCGGGGCTGTGTCGAGGCGTTGGAAGTATCAGGTACGGCGGTGCACTTCCCGTACCGTAAGAGGCCGGTGCCTCTCCTGTGTGCGGCCGTCCGTTGTCGAGGGGCCGTCCGGCCACGTCGCGGCCACTTTCCGGAGTCCAACTCGCAGCCGGGGGCCTGGAACAGACGGAGGTGATCACGGCGGCGGCAAGGCGGCAATCCGTCCTGTCCCCGAACTCCCCAAATTACCGCGATCGGTTCTTGTCGTGTCGCGCCCGGGATGCGAATGAGAGGGAGTTCAGCTGTCAGTACCGGCAAGAATCTGCAGCCGGTCCAACAGGATGCGCAAAACCTGTATCCGATTGCTCGACGATGTTGCCGAAATCAATATAACGTATACTATGTGATCGAGTAAACGGATATCCTTTTGTCTCTAGTCTCCGGGATCATCCGTTCCGGACGCGATTTCCTAGCAGAGGGAGGCCGGCGTGGCGAGACAAATTGCGGCCCGTACTGGAATTTATCCTCGAAATGGCAGACCTTGTGCGGGAACTCGCTCGCCGGGAATCGGCCTCGGGCCATTCCGTGCCTTCGGATGTCGTCGGTCGGGCGTCAGCGGCCGTGAAGCGCTATCGAGGCTCGGTTGGACGCGTATCTTCTTCGCCGTCAGCCTTGTGGCTTTCGTGGCCGGGACCGTGGTTTCCGGGTCGCGTGCACAGGAGGCGCATAATGTAGCCGGGACGGAGGGTCTGGATGCCGATGCGATGCACGCCGCGGTGTTCGTTTCCGACCGTTTCCCGACTGCCAGCATCTGCGCCCAGTGCCATCCGAAGCAATACCGGGAATGGTCGGTTTCCCCGCACGCCTTCGGTCAGTTCAGTCCCGTGGTTCTTGCGTTCCAGAACGCTTCCAACGAGCGGGCCAGCGGCACGATCAACGATTTCTGCCAGCGATGCCATGCCCCGATCAGCGCCGTGCTGGGTACGCCGCCTGCCATGTCGAGTCTGGATCGCTCGCTCGTTGAGCGGGAAAGCATCACCTGTATCGCCTGCCATCGCGTGAACCAGAAATTCGGACGGATCACAGGCCGATACCCCATTCTTGAGGGGGACATCCACGAGCCCGTGTTCGGCATTGACGACGGAAGCCGGTTCGAGGCGATTCTCGCCGATTCCCGCTACCAGGTGCAGCCTGAACGTGGTCAACCCGGGCGTGCCGTCCACGCCGCTGTCGAGCCGTTCCTCGAACTCCGTGCGCCGGCGTTTTGTGGGGGCGTCTGCCACGAGGTTACCGCGCAGACCGGAGCCCGGAGCCACGAGATGCTGAGCGAATACAAGACTTCCCCTGCCGCGGCGAGAGGTGTTACCTGCGTCGACTGCCATATGGGAAGTGAACAGGGCAAGGAATCTCCCTTCGAGGTCGGCCCCGTTGCCGTCGTTGGTGGCGTTCCAACGAGCGAGCGCCCGTTGTCGAACCACTTCATGGCCGGACCCGATTACTCGATCATTCATCCGGGACTCTTTCCGCACAATGTCCAGGCAGAAGAGTTCAGGACACCGCGGGAGTGGATCGAGTTCGACGTCGAGGCGGGATGGGGTACGGATGAATTCGAGGACGTCGTTGCCGAAGACCACCCGTTCCCCGAGGCGTGGGAATCGGTGGATGATCGCTACGAGGCCCGGGAGATCATCGACGAGCAGCTCGAGCTCCTGGCATGGGCCAACGAGCGGCGCCTCGAAGTGCTACGGAACGGATTCGGTCTGTCGGAAGTTTCTGATATCCGCAAATCCCGGGACGGGCTGTCATTCTCGCTCGAGGTGTCGAGCCTCACCGATGGCCACAGTGTGCCGACGAGCTTTGACATCAAGCGGACCGTGTTTCTCCAGGTCACGGTTTCCGATTCTGCGGGACGTGTTGTCTATCGCTCCGGCGACCGCGACCCGAACGGCGACCTGCGTGACCGGGATTCGCTCTACGTTCTGGCCGGAAGGCTGCCCTATGACCACGATCTCTTCAACCTGCAATCCAAGACCTATGTCGGCATAGTCCGCGGTCCCGAGCGTTCGCAGGCGCTCGCGCCACCGATGTCCATCACGGCCATGCCGATGGTTCGCCCGGATGCGCGCCCAACCCTGCTCTACGGCCGCACGGGGGGCTCCCGGAAGCACCGGGCGGGCCTGCTGCCGGGACAATCCCGGACGGCGACCTATCATGTTCCGGTCGACAGTCTCAGGTCTGGCGAGACGTACACGATCGAGGCAAGCCTGATTTTCCAGCCTGTGCCGATCAATCTCATTCATACTACGGAGTATGTCGGCTTTGATTTCGGCTTGAGCGCGAAGGAAGTTGCCGACCGCATTGTCACCAACGCCGCCGAGATTTGGCGCCGCGAGGCCTCTGCGGGATATGACGTCGCTCTGGCTGGAGCCGAATAGATGCATGCTCTGACTGGTCGAGCCGCGGAGGCGGCCCGTCGCTGCCTCGCGGCTGCGCTCGTGGGGACAATGGTCTTCGCGGTTTCCGCATACGGCGCGGACCGGTCCAGCGTCGACCTGTCCGATACTACCGTTCCCTTTCTGGAATCCGCCGACCTTCCGGTGCGTGTTGGTACCATCATCGAGTGGGGCCGCGGGATCAACGAGGAAGGCCCCCTGGATCCCGGAATCGAGATGCCCTGGGGCGCCGTCTGGCAGCCGGCGCTCTGGGTATGGGGATCGCAGCGATTCGCGCTCCACTCCAGCGACGGCGACCGGCGCACACGCCAGCCAGGCCCAAGGTTGCCGAATGGCGATCGCCCGATGCGCCAGGACGCCGACCTCGTTGAGCTTGCCGCTCGGATGGATATCCACGCGAATTTGCAGCTGAGCGGTACAGAACGGATTCGAGCCCATCTCCGACCCATGGAGGGTTCGGGCAAATACCCGCAAAAGCCGCTCGGTCCCTCTGCGACCGATTCGAGCTTTGTCAGTCACTGGGATGCGGATTTCGAAACCCTCTTCTTCGAGGGTGAGATCTCGGAAATGTTTCCGACGCTCGATCCGCAGGATCGATCCCCGAATGATCTGGGATTCGCCATCGGAAAGTTTCCGGTCGACCTGCAGAAAGGCTACCTGGTTCGGGACGAGATGATGGCCGTCGGTCTCTCCAAGGTAAACATTCCGATGGAGGGGTCTTCGGGAGTACGCGTCTTGGGGATTTGGGGATTCGATCACTTCAATGAGCCGCGCTTCGAGGGTGATGCGGATCTGTTCCTCCTTTCGGCAGAGGGCAACTTTCCGTGGGGTCTCCTGGAGGTCGATGTGGGTGCTCGTTTCACCGACAGTCCGCTTGGCGACCAATACAACGCCGGAATCGGTTGGACCCATCACATCGGGCTTGGCAACTATACGCTGCACGTAAATTTCTCGAATCCTGCGAAGGCCGAATCGAACGACGAGGCTTATCTCGTCGTGGCCGGTTATTCGAGGGAAATCAACATTCGCCGCGATCTGGTGTACGCGCTCGGATTCTGGGCTGACGGAAACCACCAGCGGCTCTCGAGCAATGGGGCGCCCCCGCTCGGTACAGTTGGCCTCTCCTTCGCCGGAACCGGGGTTGGCAGCTACCGTCCCGCGCTCTTGCCCGCTCCCAGCGACGCGGCGGGAATTGCCCTTGGTATCCAGAAATTCTTTCTCGGCGAGTCCGCCAATGCGGTGTTCGAGGTGGCCCACCGGCAGGATCTGGCGAAAGGGCACAAGAATGACACGGGCGGGACCGCTCTGACCACCCGGCTCCAGTACAAGTTCGCAAACCGCTTCCTGCTGCAGTTCGACGGATATGTGGCGAGGCTTGCCAGTAATCCCATGGGGCCGCAGGATTTCGAAACCGACAATGACTCTGCCGGCGCCAGCTTGCAGTTGGTCATCGGTTTCTAGGTTTCGAACCTGTTTCCGGGTAAACACGGGAGACCCCAGATGAAGGGATCTTGCCAAGCGGGCACGCAATGACAAGCACAGGAAATGCGGTTTCCGGCATTCCGGATTCCGGGCGGCACGCCAACATGTGGAGCGGCACAGGGCGTTGTCCGGCTTGGTCGCGGCAGGCCGGTTGAGGTGCAGTCCTCGCGGCGAGGAATGTGCATGATCCGCCTTCTCGGCGGGGTGCTGGTCTCCCTGGCATGTGCCTCGGTGCTTGTAGGTGCGGCTCGCGCCCGGGATACCGCGGTCCTGCCGCTCGGGGATGTGCCACCCGCCCTGGCGAGCCTCGGCAAGCGGCTCTTCTACGATGAACGTCTCTCCGGCGACACCTCGCTCGCCTGCGCGACCTGCCATCAGCCTGAACTTGCGTTCACCGATGGCGAGCGTCTGTCTGCCGGTTATTCGGGGTCGGGTCATTTTCGCAATACACCGACGCTGGCCAATGTGGGCCATCGGGCCGCCTGGCTGCACGATGGCCGGTTGGGCACGGGCCTCGACGACGTGGTGCGGGAGATGATTACCGAGTCGTACCTGATGAACATGGACATGCGGATCATGCAGGAGCGACTGAAACAGGATTCGGTCTACGTCCGGATGTTTGCCGAAGCCGGGTTCGGCGAGCCGTCCAACGGGGGGGCGCGCCGGGCCTTGGCGGCATTCATGGATACGATCGTCTCGAGCGGGGCACCGTTCGATGAAGGCGCAATGACGCCCTCGGCACAGAGTGGCGAGATCCTGTTCCGGGGCAAGGCCGGCTGCAGCCAATGCCATACGGGATCCCGTTTCACAGATGATCAGCCGTACAACATCGGGGTGCCGGACAATCCCGAGATCTGGGAGGACCCGGAACGGCATTCGGCTTTCGTGGCCTACGCCAAGTTCATGGGTGTCGAAGATTACATGAGCCTGCGCCAGGATCCCGGAGCCTACGTGCGGACACACAGACCCGAGGCGCGGAGCAGCTTCCTGACTCCGACGCTCCGCGAGCTCGCCTGGACCGCGCCCTACATGCATAACGGCGTCTTCGAAACCCTGGAGGAAGTCGTTTCGTTCTACAATGCGGGTGGTGGGGACGATCCTCGGAAGGATCCGCGGTTGAGGCCGCTCGGCCTGCTGGTAACCGAGAAGGCAGATCTCATTGCGTTTCTCGAGGCCCTGAGCGGCGACTCCTTCGATATCGACGAGTTCGTTTGGCGCCTGGACGATTACGGCTATGAGCCGATTCCCAATTGGCGAGAGGTTCCCAATTGAAAGTGGCTGTCATAGGCAAACTGCGGATCGCTTTCGCCGCGGCGGCGCTGGCGGCGTACGCGCCTTGCACGCAGGCCGAAGACTTGCGCCCCCCGGAGCTTGCGGCGCTCGGACCCCCACCCGTTCCGGCCGACAATCCGATGACGGAGGACAAGGTCGAACTCGGCAGGATGTTGTTCTTTGATCCAATTCTCTCCGGCAACGGGGGGATGCCCTGCGCTGCTTGCCACCTGCCGTTTGCCGGCTGGACCGTTCCAGAGCCGGTCAGCTTGGGCTATCCCGGAACGATCCACTGGCGGAACAGCCAGACCATTGTCAACAGCGCCTACTACGGCAAGCTGTTCTGGGCCGGCTCTTCGCACTCTCTGGAGGCTCAGGCACGATCGGCCGCGCGGGGCGGCGTTTCAGGTAACGGAGAGGACGACCTCATGGAGGCTCGTCTTGCGTTCGTGCCGGAGTACCGAAGGCGGTTCGCGGACGTGTTCGGGGATGACTGGCCGAACATTCGCCACGCCTACATGGCGATCGCTGCGTTTGAACGGACCCTGGTTCAGATGGACACGCCGTTCGACCAATATATGCGTGGCGACGATGCGGCATTGAGCGACCAGCAGAAGCGTGGCCTCGCCCTGTTTGCGGGCAAGGCCAATTGCATTACCTGCCACCACGGGCCCCTCCTGTCGGATGAGCAATACTACAACCTCGGCGTGCCCCCCTACGACGGGTGGGAGGATGATCCGCTGGCGCAGGTCACGTTTCGGTTCGAACTCTACGCCAAGGGGTCGACCGAGGAGATCTACCGGAATTCCAAGGATGATCTCGGTCTGTACTTTCAGAGCAAGGACAAGCGCCACCTTGGCAAATTCCGCACTCCGAGCCTGAGATACACGGTCTATACGGGTCCGTACATGCACAACGGGATGATCGAGACGCTCGAGGACGTTGTGGAGTTCTACAATCAGGGTGGCGGTGAGAACGAGTTCCCGGAGACCCGGAGTTCGCTCATACAGCCCCTTGGTCTTTCCGAGGATGAGGCGGGAGACCTGGTCGCGTTCCTTGAGAGCCTGTCTGGAGAGGAACTCCTGGTGGATCCGCCGGATCTGCCGTTCATGGAGCCGCTCTCGTCCCTGGATGCGGATCCGTAGTCGGCTGGTGCCGGCTCGCTTGCGGGCGACAAATTCAGACTTCCTGACCTCGTGCGCTAATTGAAGGCGGGCTTGGCGATCGTTTTGCTCGTGATTTCCAGCAGTTAGGAGACATTTGAGGGGTTGACCGATCTACGGAGAGTGGCTATAATACTGTGCACCCGATATCGACCGTGGAGACTCCCTTGAACACGCTTCCGATGCCTCCTGCCGAGGCGATCCAGATCGGCGAATCCTGCTTTTCGCACGCGGTCGAGGACGGCCGGCGGGTCTACTTCAGCAACCTGGCGCCGTTCGATTCCCACGAAGTTTCGGACAACCGAGCGCGACAGCTGCGGATTGCGCGGTTTGCCGAGCACGGTGTGCTACGCAGGGATCTGGCGGCGGCGTTTGGCGTGAACCGTTCGACGGTGCAGCGGGCAGTGAACCAGCTCCGGAGGCAGGGCGAGGCCGGTTTTCTTACGCCGCGACGGAGGCGCGGGCCGAGCGCGATCGACGCCGCGACGGCGCGGGAGGCGGAGCGGCTTCTGGCCTCGGGGCTGAGCGGCCGGGCGGTTGCGCGAAAGCTGGGGATCCGGCCGAGCACGTTCAGCCTCAACCGCCGGTCGGGTGTTATCAGAGGGGGGACGCCGAACCGGGCCGTGCCGGCGCAGGCGACAGCGTCGACGGAGCCGCAGGCGACGGCAGTGCTGGAGCCGCCGGTGGTCGCGTCGACGGAGCCACAGGCGGCGGCAGCGCCGGAGCCGAGGGTGGAGCGGAGCGAACGGGACGCACGCGACCGCGAGGCGCCGATGGGTCGGGGCACCCGGGACACGGCGGGGCGGATGCTGGCGGCAACGGGACATCTGACGGAGATGCGGCCGCAGTTTGCGGAGCCGCTGTCGGCGGTTGCCGGCGGCGGCGTGCTGGCCGGGCTGCCGATGCTGCTCAAGGAGGGGCTTCTGGACCGCGCGCGGGAGTTCCTGTCGCTGCCCAAGGGATACTACGGTTTGACCACGGTTCTGCTGTTCCTGGCCTTCCTCACCCTGGCCCGGGTGCGCAATCCGGAGGCACTGCGGCACCAGGCGCCCGGGGAATGGGGCGCCATCCTGGGCCTGGACCGCTGCCCGGAGGTGAAGACGCTGCGGGGCAAGATCAAGGCGTTGGGGCGAGACGTGCAACGGGTGCGGGACTGGCAAGCTTCCCTGGCCGCGGGATGGATGGCGGAAGAACCGGACGTGTGTGCGACCCTGTCGGTGGATGGCCACGTCAAGGTGTATTCCGGCCGCAAGGGAAAATTGCCCAAGCATTACGTGGCGCGCCAGAAACTCTGCCTGCCTGCCTCCACGAGCTACTGGATCAACGCGCTCGGCGGCAAGCCGTTCCTGTGCCTGAACAAGGCGCTGGATCCGACCATGACCCACGCGCTGGAGAAGGACATCCTGCCCGCGCTGGAGAAACTGGGCATGCTGGGCCCGGATGCACCGGACCTCACCGTCCCGGACGCCGGCGAGCCCGCCCTGACGCTGGTCTTCGACCGGGAAGGCTGGAGCCCTGCCCTGTTCCGGCGCCTCGCCCGGCGCGGGGTTGCTGTGATCACCTGGCACAAGGGCTTCAAGGGGGAGGCCTGGCCGGAGGCGGACTTCCGCACCGTCACGGTGCCCATCCACGGGCCGGGAAGCACCCGCAGCGCCACCGTCCGCCTCGCCGAGAAGAGCGTGATCCTGAGCAAGGGGCCCGAAGTCCGCCAGATCCGGCGCCTGCTGGAGAATGGCCGCCAGGTGCCCCTCATCACCACCGACCCCCGCATGCCCATGGAGCGGGCCGCCAGCGCCCTGTTCTCCCGATGGTCGCAGGAGAACTTCTTCAAATACATGCGCGAGGAGTTCAATCTCGACGCGCTGGCGGTCCACGGTTTGGAAGCACAGGATCCCGACGCCCGCATCGTCAACCCGCGCTGGCGCGCAATCGACCGCAATGTCCAGCGCTTCCGGCAGCGCCTTGGCACCCTGCGCAACCGGATCGCCGACCTGTCCAGGGGAACCCCGACCCGCGAAGCCGAAGAGGCCGTCCGGCGCCTGCAGGCCCAAAGCGACGCTCTCGACGCCGAGCGTGAAGCCCTCAAGCTGCAGCGCCGCGATACACCGCGACATATCGCGGTCGCCGAACTCGACACGAACGAGGCACTCGACGCGCTCCCCGAAGGCGAGAAACTCCTCCTCGATATAATCCGCATGATCGCCTACCGCGCTGAAACCCGCATGATGCCCGCCGTTGCCCAGACCCAGGGCAAGATCCAGCGCCCCCGCCGGCACTTGCGCGCACTTCTACGGGCCGACGCCGACGTCATCCCGGAGCACGGCAACGGCATCCTCCGCGTTCGCATACTCGGCACCGCCAGCGATGCCGGCGACAACGCCATCGCAAGCCTCCTCGAAGAACTCAACCAGACACGGACCGTCTTCCCCGGTACCAACATGCACATGGTCTATGAACTACCCGGAAAAATCGCCGAGCCCCACTTCGCGGGTGCAAAAACATGACACTCTCTCGAGTTCGAGGTCAGGAAGTCTGAAATTGGGGAGGCCGGAAATCATGGAAATGAAGCAGAGGGGCTTGGGCAATGGCGGGCAATAGCGGCGTCGAACGACAGGGGCGGCAGGAAGCATTTGCTTCCTGCCTGGTGTCGAGGAGGAGTTTTCTGCTGTCGGGCGGCCTCAGTACCGCAATGATCATGGTCGGGATATCCGGAGCGAGAACTGAAACGCCGGCCATTGTCGCAACCTATCCGAGGAAATTCGTCACCACCTTGTCGTCACTGGTGACAGATGAGCCGTTCGATTTTCTCTATCCCGACGAGGGCGAATACTCGGAGTCAATGGTGGTGAAGCTCGGGACGCGGGCGGGAGGCGGTATCGGACCAGGGCAGGAGATAGTTGCCTTCAACTACACCTGCACGCATCAGGGCGGTCCGTTGAACGACACTTACCAGCCTCGGGACAAGGCGCTTGGACCCTGTCCGCTGCATCTGACGACCTTCGATTTGACGCGCCACGGGATCTTCATATCCGGACAGGCCTACCAGTCGCTGCCGCAGGTGCTTCTCGAACTCGAGGGCGACGACATTTTCGCAGTCGGAATGTTTGGCCTGATCTACGGCCGCTTCGACAATTTCCATGGCTGAGAAAGAAACACGATGACGACTCCGTACACAATCCCGAGGGATTCGGTTCCCCTGCCGCCGCCGGACGCGGACGTCTTCTCGACAGCGTGTGACTATTGTGTCGTTGGTTGTGGCTACAAGGTCTACCGCTGGCCCGTTCACGGATCCCGGACCGGTGGACCCGAATACGATCAGAACGCCTTCGGGCTTGATTTTCCCGTCGAGGCGCTGGGCCCCTGGGTGGCGCCCGACCAGCACAACATCGTGCTCCATCGTGGCGAGCCCCACCATGTCGTCATCATTCCCGACAAGGATACCGACGTCGTCAACCGAAGTGGCGACTCGTCGGTACGTGGGGGCCTGATCGCCCAGAAACTCTACAACCCGGACAAGCCGACGCGGGACCGCCTGCGCTCGCCCATGGTGCGGATGTTCGGCGTACTCATGCCTGTAACCTGGGATTTCGCGCTGGAGATTGCTGCCGAAGTCGGAAACCACGTTCTTGCCAAGCACGGCACCAACGCTTACGGCGTAAAGATGTACTCCTACGGCTATCTGGAGAACACCTACGCGCTTACAAGATACGCATTGCGCCACGTTCGCACGGCGAACTTCACCCTCCATGACACGCCTTCCGATGTAACCTCCACCCCGGGGTTCCGTGATGCCGGCTTCGACAACTTCGGCCCTTCATACGAAGACTGGCGTGATGCGGAGGTCCTGCTGATGTGCGGCACCGATCCGTACGAGACCAAGACCATCATCTTTACCGACTGGATCATGGAGAGCATCGAGCGGGGGCAAAGGGCGATATTCATGCTGCCTCGGCGCACGGCCGGCGTCGCGTTCGCGGAGAAGCATGGCGGGCTGCACATCGATCTTCTACCCGGAACCGACTTGCCGGTTCTGCTCGCGATCGCTCGGGTGATCGTGGAGAACGGTTGGGAGGACAGCGACTGGATTCGGGACTGGGTCAACAACAAGTGGGAGTCGTCGTCCGGATTCGGACAGGGCACGCGCAACACGCCGTGGCAATGGCGCACCACCTGGGGGATCTTCCAGACCGACGGCTTCGACGACTGGAAGGAGTGGCTCCTGGCACAGGACTACGCAATCCCGGACAACGCGGCTGCGATCGCGGGAATCGATGTTCAGAAGATCCATACGGCTGCCGAGTGGATGGCACGGCCACGCGCGGACGGCACGCGGCCCAAGACCTCGATCATGATCGAGAAAGGGTGCTACTGGTCCAACAACACCGGCAACACCAACGCAATCTCCTCGCTGGCCATCGTATGCGGCTGCGGCGGTCGTCCCGGTCAGGTCATCGGCCGTGCCGGCGGTCACCAGCGCGGAATGTTGCGGGGCGGCAGCTATCCGCGGAACAAGAGCCCGGAAAAACTTCCCGGTCGCCGCCGCCGTGCACTGGACACGGACCGGTACCTCATGGCCGGGCACACGCGCCTCGCCCATGTCATCGGAACGACCTGGGTGCAGTCCATGTGTGGCACCCAATCTCTGCAGGACAAGTTTGAAGAGCTGACGGTGCGGAATCCTCACCAGGCCCAGAGCTTCGATACTGCCGGCATCATCGATACGCTCAAACGGCGCGTAGATTCAGGTGGCATGGTGGTATGGAACCAGGAGATCTACCTTGTCGACCCGATCGGAGCCCGGTACGCGGATATCGTGCTGCCGGCCGCCGGCTGGGGGGAGGAACCGCTGACGCGGGCCAATGGAGAGCGGCGCATTCGCCACTACCCGAAATTCAGATGTCCGGACCTCGGGAGTGAATCGAGCTCACCTATTTGAACCCGAAGGGTCCGGATCGGCCGTATTCCCGGGCAGTTCGTAGATCATCCGGAGGTTGGTGCCTGGGAAGATCGTCCGGGTCAGGTTGAGTTCCTGGAGGAGGCCTGCAGTGGCGTTGTCGCCAGCGTCGCTGGCGGTGCCGAGGATGCGAATGCGGAGGATGCCGTTGGAGGGCTCCGGGATGATGTCGGCGTCGGATTGGAAGATCGCGCGCAGGTGCCTGCGGGGTCGCTGTGTCTTGCCCTGTGCCTGTGCGACGACAGGCATCATGCGGGTTTCGGCGCGGTAGGCGATCATGCGGATGACGTCGAGGAGGAGCTTCTCGCCTTCGGGAAGCGCATCCAGGGCCTGGTGGTCGTCGAGCTCGGCGACGGTGATGTGGCGCTGCGTGTCGCTGCGCTTCTGCTTGAGCGCCTCACGCTCGGCGTCGAGAGCGTCGATCCGGGCCTGGAGACGTCGGGCGGCTTCGGCGGTCTGGTGAGACTGGGCTCCCTTGGCCAGATCGGCGATCCTGTTGCGCAGGGTGCCGAGGCGTTGCCGGAAGCGGCTGACATTTCGGTCGATTGCGCGCCAGAGCGGGTTGACGACGCGGGCTTCGGGATCCTGCGGCTCCAGGCCGCGGACCACGAGGGCGTCGAGATTGAACTCCTCGCGCATATATTTGAAGAAGTTCTCCTGCGACCAGCGGGAGAACAGGGCGCCGGCGATCTGCTCCACGGGCATGCGGGAGTGGGTGGTAATGAGCGGGACCTGGCGGCCGCTTTCCAGCAGGCGGCGGATCTGGCGGACCTCGGGCCCCTTTTTCAGTTGCACGCGCTTCTCGGCGAGGCGGACGGTGGCGCTGCGGGTCGTGCCCGGTCCATGGATCGGTACCGCGACACTGCGGAACTCCGCCTCCGGCCAGTCCTCCCCCTTGAAGCCCTTGTGCCAGGTGATCACCGCAACGCCGCGCCGGGCGAGGCGCTTGAACAGTGCCGGGCTCCAGCCTTCCCGGTCGAAGACCAGCGTCAGGGCGGGCTCGCCGGCATCCGGGGCGGTGAGATCCGGCGCCTCCGGGCCCAGCATGCCCAGCTTCTCCAGCGCAGGCAGGATGTCCGCCTCCAGCGCGTGGGTCATGGTCGGATCCAGCGCCTTGTTCAGGCACAGGAAGGGCTTGCCGCCAAGCGCGTTGATCCAATAGCTCGTGGACGCGGGCAGGCATAGTTTCTGTCGCGCCACGAAGTGCTTTGGCAATTTCCCCTTGCGACCGGAATAGATCTTCACATGCCCGTCCACGCACAGCGTGGCGCCGACCTCCGGGTCCTCCTCAAGCCATCCCGCCGCCAGGGAGGATTGCCAGTTCCGCACTTGCTGCACATCCTGCCCCAGCGCCTTGATCTTGCGCCGCAGCGTCTTCACCTCCGGGCAGCGGTCCAGGCCCAGGATCGCGCCCCATTCCCCGGGCACCTGGTGCCGGAGCGCCTCCGGATTGCGCACCCGGGCCAAGACGAGGAACGCCAGGAAGAGCAGAACGGTGGTCAACCCGTAATACCCCTTGGGCAGCGACAGGAACTCCCGCGCGTGGTTCAGAAGCCCCTCCTTCAGCAGCATCGGGAGCCCGGCCAGCACCCCCCCGCCGGCAACCGCCGACAGCGGTTCCGCAAACTGCGGCCGGATCTCGCTCAGATGCCCCGTCGCGGCCAGCATTCGTCCCGTCGTGTCCCGAGCCCCACGGCCCATCGGCGCTGCCCGGTCGCGGGCGTCCCGTGCGCTTCGCTCAATCGGCGGCTCCAGCGCGTCCCGCTCCGGTGCTTCCTGCGGCGCCTCCCGCTCCGCAGGTGCTTCCGGATCCGGTTCAGCCTTCGCCGTCCCGGCCGGCATCCCACCCCCGACAACGCCTCGCCGGCGATTGTCGTTCAGCGTCCGCACCGGAATCCCCAGCCGTCGCGCAACCGCCGAGCCGCTCAGACCCGAGGTCAAAAGACGGTCCGCTTCCCGCGCCATGTCGGCATCGATTACGCTCGGACCGCGCCCGCGGCGCGGCGCAAAGAAGCTCGCCTCGCCGTCCCTCCGGAGTTGGTTCACCGCCCGCTGTACCGTCGAGCGGCTCACGCCGAGCGCCTCCACCAGGTCCGAGCGAGGGACACCGCTCTCCGCGAACTTCGCGATCCGAAGCAACTTCGCTTCGCGCTGATCGTCAGCGTGAAAATCAAACGGCTCAAGATTGGAGAAATACTCCACTCGGCCGTCCCGCCTCACGAAGGAAAAGCAGGAGTTGCCAATCTGGACCGCCTCGGCGGGTCGCATCGGAAGCGTGTTCATGAGATCCTCGGGCACCGAATAATGGGTTCATATTATTATGCCAGATACCCGCCGCTCTGTCAACCCCAAAATCCAATCATAACTCTATCAATTCAAACGATAATTCAACCCACAAGCAGCTCTCGAAAAGAGAGCGATGTCCGGACGTCTGAAATTCTGTGATGCGCCCGGGGAGGCCAGGCCGGATTGGTGGATCGTCGCACAATTGGCGCGGAGAATGGGGTTCGAAGGTTTCGACTGGCGAAATTCCAACGAGGTACTGGAGGAAGGCGCGCGCTTCTCACGGGGTTCCCGCAAGGACTTCTTCATGGTGAAGGTCGCGGCGCACCGCGAAGGCAAGACCCTGCACGAGAAGCTGTACGAGTTCGGTAACAACGGCATCCAGGGCCCGGTTCTCATGCGCGCAGACGGCACGCTGGAGGAGACGAAGCGCCTCCATGACGTGAACCGTGTGCTGCCCGACGAGGGACCGGCTGGCGCGACCGTTTTCAACAAGAAGCTGACCCGCTTCAACAGCCAGACAGGAAAGTGCAATCTGCTGAAGGCACCCTGGAACCTGTTCTCCGGCTACTGGGAATGGCTGAAGCCGCGAGAAGGCGAGATCTGGATCACGTCGGGCCGAATCAACGAGCGCTGGCAGTCGGGTTACGATGACCGACGCCGCCCCTATATCGAGCAGCGGTGGCCGGAGAATTGGATCGAATTGCACCCCGACGATGCACGCACGCATGGCGTCCAATCAGGCGACTACGTCATGGTGTATTCCGATCGGATACCGGTGCAAAAGGATACGATCATCGGCGTCGAAGCCGACGATTTCGAATTTTCCGCACTCTTGCGCAATGGACACATCGAGTTGACTCGAGGGTCCATAACCGCCGTTGTGATTGTCACGCCGGCGATCAAGAAGGGTGTCGGGTACATGGATTTCATGCATGCCAGCCAGCCGGCGAATGCACTCTCGGGCCGGGTCGTCGACTGGATCAGTGGCAACTACAATTACAAGATGGGGGTGGGGCAGTTGCGACGACTCGGAGAGAGCCCCTACAAGCACCAGTTTCGGACGATGTCATTCGGCCGCCGCGACATCGCATAGTGTTCCGGCATCATTGGATTGATGGATTTAACGACTTCAGCTTGACGCGAGCATCCTCTGTCTCGAACCGCCATTTGACGGATACGATTTCACTTCGCCTGCCACGCACCAGGTTTGGAGCAGAGTTGCTCGCGGTCGGGAATGCGCCGCGCCAGGCACTGCCGGGCCTGACGAAGATCTCGATCTCGGCGAGGTTGAGCCGGCTGCCGTGCTTCGGCGCGTAGTGGATTTCCAGGCACACCGCGATCCGCCGTGCCTCGGCCGGTTCGAGCGTCTCATGGAGCGATGGGAGTCCCAGCATGGACAACTTCGCCAACGGGAGTGCTTGCCAAGGAGTCCCCCAACGGAATAGTTCCCAAGAACCCGGAGTATTCATGAAGTGTCGAGTGATCGCGAATTGGGCCGCAGAAGTTTGAATGTCTCGCTCGCTATGGGTGGTCCTGGCGGAGATTTTGTTTGTCGCTCGGGAGTTCTCCCGTTTCGCGTGGCCGCAAGGGACAGAAGCGTGTCAGAAACGGCCTGATTCGGCGCACTTTGCGTATTTGTATGGCGCTACCCGGATGTTTGCGCAGCCGGATGCCATGGCTCATGGCTCGGGGCAGCCGGATTCAAGGTGGGTAGGAGTAGGACGCGAAGCGGGGTGTTGGCTACGCGTTTTGCAGTAAGCGACTATTTCCCCCCCTGCTTTCGGTGAGTTGGGGAGTGCACCATCTTCTGGGAAGGCATTTGCATTCCGGGAGGTTGTCATGCTTGGGGTTGGCGATGGTTCTGCGGTTTACCTTGCGTTGCATCCGGTTGATTTCCGCCGCGGGATCGCGGCGCTAAGCAGCTACGCGCGGGAGCATCTTGGTGTTCCACCGGATTCGGGGGTCGTGCTGGTGTTCCGCTCGCGGCGTCCGGGGCGGGTGAAGGTACTGTTCCACGACGGCAGCGGGATGGTGCTGGTTGCGAAGTGGCCGGATCGGGGTTCGTTCCGCTGGCCGCCGGTGTCGGAGGGTCTTTTGCGGCTTTCGCGAGTAGAGTTCTCGGCGCTGTTCGATGTCTGTGACTGGCGGGGCCTCAAGGCCCCTCGGCGTGCGGTTCGGGGCTGAGGATTGTTCCGCAGATGGCGAGGCATTGATCCCCCGGCGGTTTGAAGGGCTGCCATGGCATGAGGCTTTCGACATCCGTGCACCCGTCGCGGATTTGAACCAGGACATGGGTGAGCCAGGCTTCCGGGTCGACGTTGTTGAGGCGGCATGTTGTGATCAGGGTGTTGGCACGAGCCCAGATGTCGATGGCATTCTCGGATCCGGCGAACAGGGAGTTGCGCATGGTGAGCTTGACGGGTCGGTGGGCGTTTTCGCCGCGATTGGAGTGCAGGTCGAGGCGGCCGTCTTCGAGCAGGCGGATGAAGCCCGGCCAGACGCCGTCGGCGAGGCCGTATCGGATGGCGGCGGCCTCCGCCGAGGCTTCGGGCAGGCGGCTGGCGGCGGCCTCGAGGAACGCCTTCCATTGTTCGAAGGCGGGCTTCAACTCGAGCTGCCGCACGCGGAGGCGCTCATCGGGAGGCTTGAACAGGATGGGCTTCTCGATAGCGAACAGCTTGCCGATCCGCGCAAGGGCCTCATTGCGGAAGCGGGATTCCGTCAGATAGTGGAACTTGCGTCTCCAATGCGTCATACAAAACTGAAGGAAGACGGGTCCGGCGGGCCGCGCGGGGTCGGCGAGGATGTTGTATGCGGCGTAGCGATCGACCTGGGCGAGGCCGGCGAAGTCCCGCAGCATGGCTTCCGGGATGGCCTTTCCGCGCCCCGGGCCGGACCAGAAGAGCGCCGCGGGCGGCGCCGGCCCGGCGAAGGTGCGGTCGTCGCGCAGCGCGGCCCAGAGGTAGCCGGTCCGGGCCTTTCCGAAGCCCGGTTCGAGGAACTTGACCGTTGTCTCGTCGAGGAACAGCCGGTCGGCGGAGAGGACATGCGCCTTGATGGCGTCATAGAGCGGCTGCAGGATCTCGAAGCCCCGGGCGATCCAGCTGTTGAGGGTGGCATCGCCGATGAGGATGCCGTGGCGGGCAAGCCTTTGCGACAGGCGGTAGGAGGGGAAGTGGTCCTGGAACTTTGACGCCATGGTGTGCGCCAGCAAGGATTCCGTGGGCAGTCCGCGGGGGATCAGCCAGTCCGGTGCCGGTGCCTGCTCCGGTGCGGCGTGGCGGCACCGGGCGCAGCCGAGCACGGGACGCTCGATCACGACCCGAACGTAGCTGGCCGGGACATAATGCACCCGCTCCGCGGCCTCGGTCCGGATCGTCTTGCGCTCGCCGCCGCAGGATGGGCAGGCAGCCTCCTCCGGCTCCAGGCGGCAGGTGATCGTGGGAACGTCCTTGCCGATCTTCCGGCCGCCCGTCGCTCCCCGGGGGCGGCCACGCTTGCGTGGCCGCGGTGCCGCGCGCTCCTCGGGAAGGGGATCCACGGCTTCCCCGTTCGCCGCGCCGCCGCCCGCCAGTCCTCCGGTCGGATCATCGTCTCAGATAAAGGCAGGACAATCCAGCTCCACCTCCGACACAACCGTCTCGGCCGAACCCCCCAGGCGCTCCGACGACGAACTGAACAGCATCCCCGCAAACCGACGCGCGGTGCGCACGGCCGTCTGGAATCGCTCCAGCAACTCGTCCAGAGTAGACCTGACCTTCTTCAGTTCCCGGCGCAACTGCGCATTCTCCGACTCCAGCCGCGCCTTACCGCGGTCCGCTCGCGCAAGCGCCTCCTGCAGTGCCTCCGTCTCCCCCATCCAGTGTTCGCGGTGCTCCAGCAGCCGTGCGTTCTCCGCTGACGTCAGGTCCAGTTGCCGGTTAAGCTCCGCCACTTCCCCGGCGTGGTCTTCCGGCGGCCCCAAACCGGTCACCGCCCCTGCCGCAGCCGCGCCACGGCATCCCGCCGCAGGGGCCGCAGAAAAACCCGCTTGCGCGGAACCGAGAGCCCCGGACGGCCGTTCCGGCTGCGCCCCGTCGTCAGCCCCGCGTCATGCCAGCCCACCGCCCGGTAACACGTCCCCGCAAACCGCGACACATCGACGAATGTCTCCAGCAAATGGACCGAATGCCCGTAGCGCTCCTCGTAGTCCGCGCCCACCCGACGTGCCACCCGCGCAAGCACATGGCTCGCAAGATGCGGAACCCGAACCGCGTTCAGGATCAGAAAGCGCTGCTGGTTCGCGACAAGGCACAAATCCGCCCCGCGCGTCGCCTCACTCCATCCGATCCAGCGGTCCCGCGCCGCGCAGCGCCACGCCGCAGCCCCCGTCAGCGAGCAGCCCACGATCCGGCCCCGGCGGTCCCGCGCAAGGTGCCCGATGTTCTCCCCCACCGGCGTCGATAGCCCGAGATAGTGGAACCGCTCCAAAATCGCGTGCAGAAGCTGGCGGTCCGAACCTTCCGCAACCGATATAGAAACGGGCAGGAGCGCCGACAGCGGACCCGAAAACGCCTCCGATACCGACCAGTCAACCTCCAGCCCGACACGAGCCGCCGCGCTGTGCCGACGGGATCCCCGGCCCGGGTACTGCAACGCAGGGAGCCGGATCAGACCTTCTCCCGCAAGCTTGCGAAGCAGCGAACGCGCGGCAATATCCTGCACACGGCCACGGCCGTCCCGCCAGCCCCAGCGCTCGCACAGCGCAACCGAAAGCCGCGAGCGGCCCCACTCCGGGTGCGCCGACAACAGCGCACGGATCTCCGACAACTCCGCAGAGCCGACACAACGGCCTTGTACTATCCGGTCCATGCCGGGCAGCGTAACACAACCGTTTCGTTGAGTCCAGCCCCACGACCCTGAGTCCAGCGATACGCTCGAAGCAACCCCAAAACCCAATCCAAATCACCAACGGCACACCCACACGAAACGCCCAATATCGTTCAGCAGGGGGTAAAAAAGTCGCTTACGTTTTGCATGGCGGACTTTTTCAGCTGCGCCAGCAGGATGGACCAGTAGTTTGCGACGGACTTTGCGATGTGGAACTTCATGCGCCTCGCGTGCCGGGCCACACGGCAGCCGGCGCGCAAGACCTTTTCGCGGAAGGTTTCGAGGCTCCAGCCTTTTCCGGACGCATCCTCCATCGCGCAGCGACCCTCGTGCATGGTTTGATAGCCGAGCAGGGCGAGCAGGAGAAAGGCTTCGTTCTGTGGCCGCCACTCCTGTTGGACAGGAGGCTCGGGGCGGTCAATCGTCTTGCCGGCATAGTGGTGCTTCGGCCGCGGAGAAGAGGGCAGTTGTGCCCGCAGCGTGCTCTTCAACTCGCCAAAGGTGTTCTCCGCCTTGCCCCGCGCGCGGTACCGGGCCAGGAGTTCTTCCCCGTCGACAAGTTCCCGGGCCAGGTTCGTGATCAACCAGAAGTGGCGCGGGAACGACTCCCGCTCCGAGAAGATCACGACCAGGGTCACGCGCCGCTTGCAATCCCAACCCCTCGCCTGGTACTCGTGCTCATGAAAGACTGTCCGCACTTCGCCGGGCGCCAGGTCCGCCGGCTTGTCCAGATGCGGCTCCGCCATCCGGTTCAGGACCGCATTGTTCCGAACTCGGGCCAGATACTGGACATTCAGGGCGTCGAACGCCGCCAGCGTCCGCCCATCGGGAAAGCCCGCATCCATCCGAACCAGCACCGGGCGCTCGCCCCCCTCTTCAAGCGCTCCGGCCACGATTGGTAGCAGGAAGTCGAAGGTCTCCCCGGCCTTGTCCTCCTCCGGCCGGCGCAGCCGTGCGCCAAGGATTTCCCCGCTCTCGCCGGAAACCGCAACCAGAGCCGAGTAGCAGCGGTGCCCGACATAGCCGCGGTACCGGCTGCCCGGGTGGTGGCCATCCGCCAGAAACGGCACATCGTCCACATCGATCACCAGAAAATCCTCCGGCCCGCCGCTCCCCTCCCGGATCCGGCGCAGGCCATTCGACAGGATCCCCTGCTTCAGCACATCAAGGTTCTCTTCGCTGCTCACCTGATCCACGAAGCGCGAAAGCGTCGGCTGCGACGGCAGGCCATCGCTTCCGTCATACGGAACCGGGCCTCCCGATGACTCCGCCGCCACCGCAATCGCCCGGTCGTGGCGCAGCCGGTCGGCGTCGTCCTGGTCACGGTGCCCCTGGCAAAGCAGCAACAGGCACGTGCGCAGCAGGTTCTCCGTACTGTGCAATACCGAACCCGGACGCCGATCGTCGATCAAATTCTCCTCCAGCCAGGAGACAATCCCGGAGTGCTCCAGAGTCTCGCGCATCAGCAGCGCACCCGCGTCCGCGCGCACGCTCTCATCGCTCGCGTCTAGCTCGACGGAACGGTTCCAAGCGAACGGTGCCCGGTCAAGACTTGATTTACCCATCACACGTCTCATCCACAGCGACTAAATCGACTATATATGTATATAGGACAGCCGGTTACAATGGCAACACTTGGCTGAAATTAGTGCCAAACGGCTTTTCTCGATACCAAATCCCCGTCCGGTGGGTATTGCATCGGCACAGACCTGATTGAGAAAGTCCGCGAGCGACTGGGACCATCTTGAGCCTCGTTGTGGAGTATATGGCGAAATATACCATACATAATGTCCTTTATAGGCTCTCGGGAATACGGTATGCTGTTCGCATGGAAAACGCCCTGATCATTGCTGGCCACTCGGACGGCGGCTCGATTCTTGCCCGCATCGCGCGCGGGTGGACGCCGGCGCTGTTTGGCGCCTCGGATCGGGCGCAGCGGCGGTATTGGGAATTTTTCACCGCCCACATTCGGAACCCGAACACGCGGCGCGCCTACCTGATAGCCACGTGGCGGTTCGCCGACTGGTGCGGGCATCACGGCATCGCCCTGGAGCGGGTCGAGCCGGTGGTGGTCGCTGCCTATGTCGAGGAGCTCACCGGCAAGCTCTCGCCGGCAAGCGTGAAGCAGCACCTGGCGGCGATCCGGATGCTGTTCGACTGGCTGGTTGTCGGCCAGGTCCTGCCTTTCAACCCGGCCAGCTCGGTTCGCGGGCCGAAGCATGTCGTCAGGAAGGGCAAGACGCCGGTGCTCACCGCGGAGGAGGCGAGGGGCCTGCTCGACGGGATCGATCTGTCGACGCTGTTTGGCCTGCGGGACCGGGCGCTGATCGGGGTGATGGTATACAGCTTCGCGCGCGTAAGCGCGGCGGTATCAATGCGCATTTCTGACTATTACACGCAGGGGAGGCGTTCGTTCTTCCGGCTCCACGA
Organism: Rhodobacterales bacterium; assembly: GCA_965222665.1. Classification (GTDB taxonomy): domain Bacteria; phylum Pseudomonadota; class Alphaproteobacteria; order Rhodobacterales; family CAZPXZ01; genus CAZPXZ01. Next base: position 564,735 of record CBDCUM010000011.1, on the reverse strand, counting down.
GAAGGGGGGACGGTACAACGTGGTGCCGGCGCACCATTCGGCGCAGGAATACGTGGACGCGTATCTCGAAGCCGCGGAATTCGGCGAGGACCGAAGGGGGCCGCTCTTCCGGAGCTGTCCAGCCGGGCGGCAGGATCGGCTGGAGGATCGCGCGATGTCCCGGGCGACCGCGCATCGGATGATCAAGCGCCGGGCGCGCCAGGTGGGGCTGCCGCAAGAGATCAGCGCGCATACCTTCCGCGGGACGGGGATCACGGAGTACCTCCGGAACGGCGGCGATCTCGAGGTCGCGGCGCGGATCGCCGGGCACGAGTCGACGCGCACCACGCAGCTCTACAACCGGGTCCAGGAGGAGATTTCGCTCGACGAGATTGAGCGAATACACATCTGAGTCGAAGGCACCTGTAAGCATGATTAGACAACCGAGTTACACTTTAACCGAGCCGTCGGATTGTCTGAAAGGGTGAGGCCACCTCGAAAGGCGGCGTAGTGGAGATGCCTCACCATGTTTGCCTAGCCGCTGAACTTCAGTTATCTTCGATACTAAGAAATTTAGGGCACATGCTGACTTAGCGCAAAGCTAGGCGGCTTACCGCCAAGTTCCATGCCCAGTTGGAGGAAACACGATGACTGGCACAGACGACTCACCTGATTTCCGTACTTCGCAGATCCAGACACGTCCCAGTGAAGCCGAAATTTCCCAGATTCTCCAAGAGGCGGCGCAGCAGTACGAAGAGTGTATACGTCTTGCAGATTTGACTGACATTTCCGAAATGGACGGTGTCAACTACCCTAGATACGCTTGGGACAACCCGATAGGGCTTGTGGTGTTGGGACGGTAGAACGCCGAGTTGGTCTGATCTTCAGAATGAATTGAATCGCATTGAGCCCGATAAACGAGGCGACCACATAGCTAAAAGATCACGGCAATCGGCTGCGCGGATCGCTCAGCGCTATGATCGCAACGTCCTCTATTACGCCTCCAGCTTCTTGCAGAAGCCCCAGATCCCGGGGCTCTTCACGTCGATCAACATGGAGGATATCAACGGCTTTATGGCCGGGGTTCACGGTCATGACTTCAGCAAGGGCCTCCTGCTGGTGTTGCACACGCCCGGTGGCATGGCGGAGGCCGCGCAGACCATCGTTGACTATCTCCGAAGCAAGTTTTCTACTATTGATGTTCTCGTCCCCACTTATGCGATGTCTGCGGGCACGATGATTGCGTTGGGGTGCGACAGGATTGTCATGGGCAGGCAGAGCCAGTTAGGACCGACGGACCCTCAGCTTATCGTCGGCAATAGGCCGTTTTCTGCGCATTCGATCGTCGAGCAATTTGAAGAAGCAAAGGCGGAGATCTCCGGCAATCCTATCTTGGCCCATGCTTGGGCGCCGGTCCTGCGGTCGTTCGGGCCCGCACTGCTTCAAGAAGCTCGGAAGTCAATTTCGTATGGGCAAACCCTCGTGCAGGACTGGCTGCAGAAGTACATGTTCTCGGAACGGTCTGACACGGAGACTCTGGCGAGCACGGTCGCCGCGCACTTTGGAGGCAACCAACACGGTAGCCACGGCAGACGTATTGGCCGCGACGAGGCAAAGGAACAACAACTTGAAGTTATCGATCTCGAAGACGACCAGAAACTGCAGGAAGAGGTACTGACCCTCTATCACCTGTCGACCATAGCATTTGAAATGGGGCCAGCAGCGAAATCGGTCATGAGCAGCAACGGTCGGCTTTGGATCAAGAACATGCAGATGGAGGTCGTCGTTCAGCAGCCTCCACAGGCGTAAAACATTAGCGGTATTCGCTCGCCAAAACTCGTCGAACCGGCCGGTCTCCCTGGCTCTAGCCATCAAGCCTTGCACCGAGGACGCCACTCACGGGTATAACCGCATAAAGGTACCGATCGTCTCATAGGAATTCTTCTATCGTTCTGAGATTGTTTGTTTTTTGCCGATTTGGCGGCTCCCAATTTTACGGAACTATTTCGAGCGCAGATTTGGGGGGCGGAACGCCAGTGGTATCCTGAAGCTCTTGTTCTGAGAAATCGTATTCCCCGAGCATGTTGATATGGCTCCATGCGGTGGAGGAGTGGGTTGTGATCGTCTGGAGCATTTGGTCTTTGGCCTGTGGACTATCAGATCAGAAAACCTGGGCCACGAAACCTGTGACGGTTTCGGTCCCTTTGTGGGGCCAGACACCCTATGAGACATTCGGTACCTTTATGCGGTTACACCCGATAGGCTGGAAACTGCATATTGATTCCGCCGACGGCGGCATCCCTGTGAGTTGCATTCTGATCTCGGCATCAATGCATGACAGCCAAGCGGCGATCCCGCTGGCCGAGATGACCGCGGCACGGGTCGACAGCCTGTATGATCTCATGGATAGTGCCTATGACGCTGTGGAGATTCGGACGCACAGCGAATCCTTGGGCCATGTTCCGATCATCGCCAGCAATCCCCGCCGTTCCGTGGAGCGCAGGCAGGAGTTGCGCAGCGAGGCGGCTGCCCGGCGCGCCATCGGATATACGTTTCCCGAGGACCAACGCTACCGGGAACGCTCCACAGCAGAACGGGTAAACGCGCGCCTCAAGGATGAGTTTGGCGGCCGCCACCTCCGGGTTAGGGCCCGTCCACGAACTATCGAATCGGATATTGTCGAATTCTTGATTGAGCGTCTCGCGGCTTCCTGGTGGGCGCGACTCTTTGCAAGGATGACATTCGGAGTCCGTCCGATCGGCTTGCGGGGTGACCACTGCGCTTGCATGTGCGACGGTTGCGTTTCTTCGAAATCGGCAATCGAAGGGCCGGCTGGGTGCGGTATTGGGCGCTGTCGGCAAGGGACGGAAGAATGGCCGAACCGGTACAATGCCACCCTTCTCTTTGTGTGGATGCACGTGGAAGTTTGAGCGGTCTTGGCGCAGGCCTCCGGTCCGACCCCTTCGCCCGGGTGTTGCAAGACCGCCGCGGGCTCCTGGCGCTTGCGCGGATGACGGAATGATCCCGGCCAGTTTGGTGCTGATCACGGAGTGATCGGGTGGATGGTTTGAAGGGGGATTCCGCAGTATGGGTATGTCCTCTATATATAGTGAATGGACAACACGGATGGTATCAAATATAGATACGAGGCTCTGGCTCCGTATCTTGACGAGCGGGGCCGGCGGTTGCTGGCGGCGGCCGAGGCGGGAAGCTTTGGGCGCGGCGGGATCAGGCTTGTCTCCGAGATCACGGGGGTGGCGTGTTCGACCATTGGCCGGGGACTGCGGGAACTCAGCGGGGAGACGGCGCCGAGCGAGCTCGGCCGAGTTCGCCGTCCCGGTGGCGGGCGCAAGCCGGAGACGGAGAAGCAACCGGAACTGCTGAGCGCTTTTGAGGCGCTGGTGGAACCCACGGCACGGGGCGATCCCAAACGTCCGTTGCGCTGGACCTCGAAGAGCTGCCGCCGCCTTTCGAACGCATTGAAGGAGCAGGGTTTTTCGGTTTCCCGCACGCTGGTGGGGAAGCTTCTCGTGCAGCTCGGCTACACGCTTCAGGGAAATGCGAAGACACGGGAGGGCACGGATCCTCCCGATCGCGACGGCCAGTTCGAATACATCAACGATCAGGTCGCGGACTTCCTCGCCGGCCGGCAGCCGGTGATCTCAGTGGACACCAAGAAGAAGGAACTGGTAGGAGACTTCAGGAACGGCGGCCGTGAGTGGCGGCCAAAGGGCCGGCCCGAGGAGGTCAATGTTCATGATTTCCCCGACAAGAAGCTCGGCAAGGCGGCGCCTTACGGGGTCTATGACGTGGCTCACAATATCGGTTGGGTGAATGTCGGCATCAGCCACGACACGGCTGCTTTCGCCGTGGAGAGTATCCGGCGTTGGTGGCTGCGTTTGGGACAGGAACTCTATCCCGGGGCCTCACGCCTGTTGATCACAGCCGACTGTGGCGGCTCCAACGGAGCTCGGGTTCGGCTCTGGAAGGTTGAACTGCAGGAACTCGCCCGCGAACTGGGGCTCGAGATCACGGTTTGCCATCTGCCGCCCGGAACCAGCAAATGGAACCGCATTGAACACCGCTTGTTCTCGTTCATCAGCCAGAACTGGCGCGGCAAGCCGCTGCGAACCCTCGCAACCATCGTCAGTCTGATCGGCGCCACCACGACCAGCACCGGCCTCAAAGTCTATTGCGACGTGGACGACAACGACTATCCCAAGGGCGTGGCGATCAAGGATGCCCAAATGGAGGACCTAGACATCCGGCGCGCAGAGTTCCATGGCGAGTGGAATTATACCTTCTTGCCGACTCCTCAATGCCAAGCGGTTATTTCTTGACGAACCCTAAGGGGCCACGCCAAGGCCTCCTGCCACCTGATGTTCGGCATTCTGGCCCTGACCGTAAACCAGTTGTTGCGCCTGCAACTCTGAGCCCACGGGGCTCTGCCCCCAAAACCGACAGCATCCTACGCCCCGGGCAGGACGGGATGGGCAGATTATGTCGGCTTCCCAGGAATGCCCCCCAAGGCGGCACGAATCTCGGAGAACGAACCCGAAAAATCACCCAAATCGGCTCCCCACGCCGCCCACGACACCCGTAGCCCCGATCTCAGTTAGCCACCGTCCGATCCCACGGCCCGAACGCACGGAGTTTTGCAAGAGGCTCTCTGAATAACTTTTTTCTTAGCCGTCGGGCTAAGGCTACCGTGTACCCACTATTCGTTCTGGACAAGTGGTCGTCCGGCGCTTTGCGCCGCTGCGACGCGGTATGCGAGGCTTGCGATGGCCAGTCGTTCGATCCCGCGCCACATGATCTGGTTTCCGGGCGGGGGATCGTGTTTTCGGTTCTGGTACCCTCCGAGGATTGCGACGAGGAGGACGGCGGCGGCCAGGTTCCGGGGCGTGCCGAAACCGAAGTTGTTTGCATAATCCTCGAGGAAGTGGATTTCGCTGTCGGTAAACATCAGTTCGGCCGGGCATTCGGGCACTTCGCGGCCGAGCAGGGTCATGAGCATGATGCGCCATGCGATGACGGCATCGATGGTGGCGGCGCGCTGCAAGCGGCACGCGGAACGGAAGGCGGCGTCTTCGACCTTGCACCCGGACTTGAGCACCCGGAACAGGTCTTCGATCCGCCAGCGTCGGAGATAGAATCCGATGATCTCGACGGCGGCATCGAAGTGGTCGACGGGGAGGCTGGTGAGGAGGAACCATTCGAGCGGTTTCTCGCCGTCCGGGGGGTTGGTTTCGCGCAGATGGACGACCGACATTGGCACGGGTTGCGTTCCCGGGATGGTAGACGGCAGGTCGAAGCGGCGGAAGCGGACCTCGACCCGTGCGCGCCGCTTGCTGCGCGCGGGCCGGGCTTCCTTGCGGCTGGATTTGGGGCGCTCCGTCAGGCGGTCGATCTCGATCTCGACCTGGCCGCCGGGAAGCTGATTGCGCAATGCCGCAAACAGTTTCGGGGCGCCGTTTTCCAGGATGCGGTTGTGCCTGGCGCGCACCAGCACTTCGACGCGGCCGATCCGGCGCTGCTCGTCAAACAACTCGTAGAAGTCCGCTTCCCTGTCCATGACGCCGATCACGCGCGTCTTTCCGGTCAGTTCGCGCGCGACCCGGCCAGCATCTTGCAGGCCCTGGATCCAACGCTGCGTCTTCGCGTCCTTTCCGGCGCGTGGCTCCGGGCCGGGTTGTGTTGCGTTTGCGTGCTTCGCTTCGCTGCCCGCTCCCGAGGCTTTCGGCGGATCGAAGCCGCAGCGCAGGATCCCGAGCGGCAGACCCTCGCCCGTCGTCGCCAGCGTCAGATGGAGATGCAGCCCGCGGGTCTTCGCGCTCGTCTGATTGCGGCCGATGATCTCCAGGCCGCCACAAGCCGGACGGGTTGCGAAGTTGAGGTCGGTTCCATCCTGGATACACAGAACCGTGTTCTGGTCCCGCATCCGCTGCACGGTGCGCGCCCGATGCGGCGCCAGAATGTTCTCCGGCGTGACCGCGGATTCCTCCGGCTGGTCGATCATCCGGTAGTAGCCCTTCACGGCCGCCCGATCCCCTTCCGGGTTGCCGGTGATCGGCTGGCCCGGGATCGAAGCCAGCATATCCACGCTCTTCACCAGCCGTGCCGACAATCGCTGGTCACCCAACGGGGCGCCTCCAAACTCATGGCCGGCCCACTCGCCGCTGTCCAGCCCCTCGCCCGGCTCCAGCGAGGGCGCCGCGTCCACAAACGGAACGTTCAGCCGTCGCCGCCAATTCGGCTCCAACGCAAACATGTACACCGATTTCACGCTCTTTGCGCGCTTCTTGCCAATATCCTGCCGGCCACGCCCCGCCGTGTATCCGACACGGACAAAGTTGGCGGCCTTGAAACAGGTACCTTCGAACTCCGGCGCGACGAAGGTTTCCACCAACCAGGGGCGATAGCCATGATGTTCCGCAAAGTCCATCGGCAAGCGGCGCAAGGCCAGGCCCAGCACATGGCTTGCCAGGTTCCGGCAGCGCACCCCGGGCCGGATCAGGAACCGGCTCAGGCACACGACCCGGTGAAGATGGTCCCGGCGCTGTGCCGCGCTCCAGCCGATCCATGCATCGCGCGCACCGAGCTGCAACGCGGACGACGAAAAACCCAGGGCGCCGAGGACACCATGCTCCGAAGCCACCAGATACCGCATCTGGCAACCGGCAAACGTCGCCATGCCTTGAGGATGTTCAAAATGCAGCAGCGTGTTCCACAACTTGCGCTGCTCGTCCGTCGCCACCCGAACCAGCGACAGCCCTTCCACGGCCCGAGCCTCCGCCGGGACCTTCAACGCCGCGGCAACCGGCTCCTCCAGACGGCGCGGCGAGGGAGGCCGTGCCGGAACGTGGGACGCAGGCAGCGGAATCCGGCCCGACCGCTCCACAGCACCGAGCGCCTTCAGGCAACCCGAAAGCTGGGGCTTCCCTCGCGCATCGAGAAAACCAAACGCCTCGCACACACGCCGCGCGATCCCCATCCGGCCGGCGTTCGGCTCACGACGCAGAATCGCGCCCAGACGCCGCTCCGAATCCGGCTTCCGAAGCGTTCCAAGAATCTGGCTCTGGATCATCATGCGATGTCATATACATCGCGAATCTCAACTTGTCCAGTCCTGCTTGTGGGTACTGGGTAGGGCTAAGGTCCTCACACGGCAAGGCCCAGCTGCATCAGATGCTCGGCCGAGCGGAGCACATCGGTCTTGTCTCGGATCTCGATGATCAGGCGGGGATTGAACGACAGCCGGCCCAATTCTTCGAAGACGGCACGCCACGGCACGGTGCCGTCGCCGATCGCCCAGTGCCGGTCTGCGAGCCCGTCTGCGTCTTGTAGATGCATATGCGCCAGGTCTTCGCCCGCCGCGCGCACAAACAATTCCACCGACGGCGCCGCGCCCATCCGGTTAGCGTAATATGCGTGGCCGGTATCGATGGAGAGTCTAAGCGCCGCGCTCTTGAAATGGCGGACGATGTCGCGGCGGATCGCCGGGTCGCGATCTTCTAGGTTTTCGATCACCATCTCCACGCCAAGGGCCTCGGCGCGTGGCATCACGGGCTCTATCGTGGCGATGAAGTCGGCGAGCTTTTCGGCGCGACGCCCGGGCAGGCGATAGAGGTTCTCCTGGTCCCAGTGGATATAGGGGCTGTGGATGACCATCTGCGTCAGCCCCAGCTCTTCACACACATCGAGACACTGACCCAGACGCTCTTGTGCCAAAGCGCGTATCCCTGGATCCTTCGAGGCCAGCGGCACTGAGGACGGGCCATGCATACCCTGGCGGCCCTTGTGGTTTTCCAGGAGCTTGCGCACGTCGGCGGCGCGAGGTTTCCAATCGCCGGCAACCAGCACGTCGGGATAGTGAAAACCCTGAAGCTCTAAGTCGCGGACGCCATCGACCAGCCAGTCGATATGCGGCGGCAATTCTTCGGGGCGCAAGGCGGCGCCGAGTGTGGGTAGTTTGGACATGAGTGAACTCCTTGATTGCTTAAAACGCAGCCGTCTCCGGACAACGCATGCGTGACCGACCCTTGAGTTTCCGCGGAGCCGAAAATAGCTTTCTCAAGTATACTGCTACGCAGCGAAAGAATGCTTCCTCACAAATGTATGGTTCAGCAGTGTGATTTCAGTTCATCACTGATCACTCACCTCAGGGTCCAACACGTCGCGCAGCCAATCCCCGACAAGGCTCATGGCCAAGGTGATCAGGAAGATCGTCACGCCGGGAATGACGGCGACCCACCATGCCAGAAGGAGGTGATCGCGCCCCGATCCAAGCATTTCCCCGAGGCTTGTGAGCGGCGCTTGAATGCCAAGTCCGAGAAAGCTGAGAGCGGTTTCGAGCAGGATGGTCGAGGGGAAATTCAGACTGAGCTGCACGATCAGAATACTTGCGACATTGGGCAAGACGTGCTTTGCGTAAAGCCGCCATGGCCCCGCGCCCAGCGCGCTGAGCGCCGAGACATACCCTTCCTGTTGAGCGGCGAGCACGGTTCCCCGAACCAGCCGGGCATAGGTCTCCCATCCGGCAAGCCCAACGAGCCCGATAAACAGCCACAGCTTGTTTCCGAAAAGCGCTAGCGCACCCAGCACCAGGATCTGGAACGGCAGCGCCGCCTGTGCGTCGACGAACGCCATGATCAGCCCCCCCAGCCAGCCATGCGCATGGGCCGCGACGAAGCCCAGAAACGTTCCCAGGACCGCGCCAATCAGCGTTCCGAGAAGGGCGATGCCGAGACTGACGCGGATCGCGAAAAAGAGCCGGCTGAGCACGTCGCGCCCCAAAGCATCCGTCCCCAACGGATGCGCCCAATCCCCGCCGAGGCCGACAGGCGGGACGAAGCGATTGCGCAGGTTCTGGTCCACGTAATCGTAAGGCGCCAGCAGACTTGCGAAAAGACCGCACAGGCACATCACCAACAGCAGACCAAGTGCCAGGCGCACGGTTTTGGGCGGTCGCGGGAGCGTCAGAAAACCCGGCTGGCGCGGGAGCGAGGTTTCAGGATCCATCACGCGCGCTCCTGCTGCGTTGGCGTGGGTCGAGCCAGACATAAAGCAGGTCGACCAGAAAATTCGCCGTGACCATGGTTAGCGTGACAAGCACGATGATGGCCTGCACGATCGCCAGCTCTCGCGCTGTGACGGCGTTGACAAGCAGGCGGCCGACACCCGGCCAGGCAAAGACCGCCTCGACCACCACGGAGCCCGCGATCATATCGCCCAGCCGAAAGCCCAACAGCGTGACCACCGGAATGGCCGCATTTGGGACCGCATGCCAGGCAATGCGCCGGGCGCGCCTAAGGCCTTTGGACTGCGCTGTCCGCATATAGGGCCGATTGAGCACGTCGAGCATGGACGAGCGGGCAAATCGGGCAATGCTTCCGGCACCTGCCGTGCCGAGTGTGATGACGGGCATTATGAAATGCGCCAGTGTGAGCGTCCCAGAGCTGGGAAGAAGGCGCCAGGTCAGCGAAAACAGCAGGATAAGAAGTATCCCCATGAAGAAATTCGGCAGCGCAAAGCCGAGAACCGAAAAGCCCATGGCAAAGCGGTCCAGCAATGAGTTACGGTAAAGCGCGGCCAAAATGCCCAGCGGGATCCCGAGACACAGGCTGAGCACAAAGGCCGCAAAGCCAAGCTGCAGCGTGGCCGGCACCCGCTCCAGCACGACCTCGAGCGCATCGCGGCCATCGCGGAACGACGTGCCCCAATCTCCCTGCAGCAATCCGGCGAAGTAGCGCAAATACTGCTCCCAAATGGGCCGATCGAGACCGTAGAGCGCCGTGTAGTAATCCACCATGTCGGGCGGAGCATCATCGCCAAGAAGCGCATCAAGCGGGTCGCCCGAAAGGCGCAGCATGACAAAGACGAAGGTCAGCAGGCCCCAGACTGTCAGCACACCCCGCAGCGCTCGCATCAACAGAAAGCTCGGCATCATTCCGTCTCCTCGACCGGAGCGGGATTGTGACAGGCCGCCAAATGAGCGCCTGCGACTTTCAGTTGCGGGGCCTCTTGCGTGCAGATCGGCAGGTGCCTGGAGCACCGCGGGGCAAAGGCGCAGCCATGGTCTGACGCGGCGGGCTCTGAGGCCAGCCCCTGCGCCCGGGCGCGCCGCTTGCGCCGCCGCGGGTCGGCGACCGGAACCGAGTCGATCAGCAAGCGGGTATAGGGATGGCGCGGATGGCGAAACAGGTCGTCCGCCGCGGCTTTCTCGACGATGCGGCCGGCATAGACGACGCACACCCGGCTGACGAGGCTGCGCACCAGAGACAGGTCATGCGACACGACCAAGAGGCTCATCCCATGCTGGCGCTGCACCGTCGCGAGCAATTCGACGATCTGGGCGCCGACGCTGACGTCCAGGGCTGAGACCGGCTCGTCGCATACGAGGAAGCGAGGGCGCAGCACAAGCGCCCGGGCGATGACCACGCGCTGTTTCTGTCCGCCGCTGAGCGCAGATGGGAACTGATCGAACACTGCCGTGTTCAGACCAACCTCGGCAAGCGCGTCGGCAGCGCGCTCCCTGCGGCTTTCAGGCGCGCCGATGTCGAAGATGTCGAGCGGTTCCGCGACCTGATCGAGAATGCGGGCGCGCGGGTCAAGCGCGCTGTGCGGGTCCTGAAAGATCATCTGGATGTCGCGGCGCAGGCTCCGCCATTGTGGCGCGTGCCGCGGGGGCATCGCCGTCCCATCGACCCGGACCGTACCCACATCCGGCGCCTCCAACCCAAGGAGCAGACGCCCGATCGTGCTTTTGCCCGACCCGCTTTCGCCGATCAGGCCGACAATCTCTCCTGCGTCGATGCGAATGTCGACGCCGTCGACCGCCCGCGTCTCGGCGTGGCTCCCCCACGGCCACTGGCGCGGCGTCGCGTAGCGGCGGACGAGACCGCGTCCCTCGATCACTCTGCCCGTCATGACAGCGCATCCAGAGGGTTATGGCAGGCGAAGCGCCGTCCATTTCGGGTTTGAGCTGGCGGAACGGTTGTTCGGCACACCGCGCTCGCCCGCAGACAGCGCGGTGCAAAGGCGCAGCCCGCGCCGCGCCCGTCGAGGCCCGGCGCTTCACCGGAAGTCGGTTTCTGGCGCTGGCCAGTCTCAAAGGACGGCCGCGCGGCCAAAAGCGCCTGACTGTAGGGATGCAGAGGCATGTCGAAAAGCGCCTCAACCGGCGCGATCTCGACAATACGCCCCGCATACATCACCGCGACCCTGTCAGCCATTTCGGCAACCACGCCCATATCATGGCTGATCAGCAGCATCGCGAGCCCGTTGGAGGCGCGAAGCGCCTGCAGCAGGTCGAGGATCTGCGCCTGGATCGTGACATCAAGCGCCGTGGTCGGCTCGTCCGCGATCAGCAGCACGGGACTTGCCGCCAGAGCCATGGCGATCATCGCGCGCTGAGCCATGCCGCCCGAAAGCGCGTGCGGATAGCTCCGCAAGCACCGCGCGGGCTGCCGGATGCCGACGGAGGCAAGAAGCTGGGCCGCCTGTTCGAGGGCTGCCGGTTTCGACACGGAACGGTGGGACCTGATCGCCTCGACCAACTGGCGCCCGACGGTTTGCACCGGGTTCAATGCCGGGATCGCTTCCTGAAAGATCATCGCGATCTCACGGCCGCGCACAGCGGCAAATTCGGCATCGCTCAACCCCAAAAGGGATCGTCCGCGCAGCGTGATCTCGCCGACCGCCTGCACCAACTCGCCATGCAATCCGAGGATGCTCAGCGCGGTCAAGCTCTTTCCCGAGGCACTCTCGCCGACAAGGCACAGGGTTTCGCCCTCGGCGATGTCGAAACTCACGTCCTCGACGGCAGGGAGCCGCCCTTTCGGTGTGTGAACAAAGACCGACAGCCCGGCGACTTGCAAAAGGGGCGCTGATAAGCCCCTTTCCGGAACGCCCTCATCGGGCATTACTTGGGTTTCACCCTGCGCCAACGGTCAAGTCCGAGACGTGCTGGATAATCGGGCCTGAGGTTTCGTGTTGAGGCGCTTCGTTTGAGGCCGTTTTCGGCCTCGTATTCCTGGTCGAGTTCGTCCCTGAGGGCGTCCATCTGACGGCGCTCGAACTCGGTGATCCTGACGGCGCGCCAGCGTTCGGCGGCTCTGGTCATGGCCGCGAACATCAGCTTGAGCACCGCCTTCTCGCCGAACGCGTTGGGAATGATCTTCAGCCGCCGGCTCAAGGAACAGGCGTTCAAGTAGATTCGTCGTTCGTGTCGCCCGGCGATGGGTGACGGGCAGCCGCAAATGGGCGATCATTGCTTCGAAGTCATCCTGGAAGCATGCCACGGCCGAGGGCAGGCTGGTGTGATAGTCCCTGACCAGGCCGGCGGCAAGATCGCGGGCGATGGCCCGGCTCGGCGCCTGGTAGGCGGCCTGAGCGCGGGCCTTGAAGTCGGGCCAGACGTCCTCGAGCACCTTGGCGGACAGGTTCCTCATGCGATGGGCTAGGCAGCGCTGGCGGGCCGAGCGCGGGAAGCAGGTCTCGATCGCCTTGATGATGCCGGCCGCCCCGTCCGAGACCACCAGCAACGGGTCGTTCAAGCCGCGGGCGCGCATGTCCTGGAAGAAGGCCGAGACGGTCTCGGCATCCTCCTTCGAACCGGCCATCAGAGACAGAAGCACCTTCTTGCCCTCGACCGCGAGCCCCCAGGCCGCCAGCACCGGTTCACGGCGTTGCCCCGGCCGGATGCGCTCGGCGATCCCGTCGACGAACAGATAGGCGATCTCGTATTCGTTCAAATCGCGCGTGGCGAACTCCTGATAGTCGGCCCACAGCCGCTCGCCCAGCTCCGACACCGCCGTCCTCGACAACAAGAGCCGCCCGCTCTCATCCCTGAAGGCATCTTCGATGTCAAGCACCGAAATCTCCAGCATCTCGATCGCCAGATCCTCCAGCGCCTCGCTGTTGCCTTTCAGATGACCGCGCAGCCGAGAGCGAAAGGGCGCGTCGCTGCCGGCGACCTGTGGAGCCGCATAGTCGATGAAGCCCTCCGCCGTCTTCAGCCGGCCACCACGAACGCCATTGCGGTAGCCGCCGCCGGGTTCACCGCCGTGCTCGTAATAATCGCGACCAAGTGCGTCGCGCACCTCCGCCTCCAGACCCTCCTCGATGATCAGACGGGTGGCCGGTTGAACCAGTTCGCTGCACCCGGATTGTGACGACAAGCGCCCCTCGATCAAGTCACGAAGCCCTTCACGGGTGCGCTCACTTGCTGGTATCCTTCTCGACATGGAGGTGCCTCCTTCATGGGCCCATACAGCCCGTTTGAGAATCAACACCTCGAAGGATGCACCTCCGCCAAATTTCCTAGCAAGTCTAAGAATTCACCAAGCGCCAACGGTTACTGGGAAGCGCTGATCTTCAGGTTGTCCGGGCGAAAGTCTTCGAAGAACTGCGGCGTGGGCGTGTACTCAAGACCTGCACGGATGGCATAGATATCAGCCGGGTTGTACAGGAAGGTGCTCGGAATCTCTGTCATGTAGATCTCGGCGGCCTCGCGGAAGGCCACGCGGCGTTCTTCGACATCCACCGAGGTTTCCAGCACATTCATCAGCTCGTTGAAGCGGTCGTTGGACCAGTATTTGTAGCGTATCTGAATGGCCGAATTCGGCCCGTAGGACACGTTCAGCTGACCCAGCGGATCCGGGAAGCGCCAGGTGTTCGACCACGTGTAGATCATCACGTCGTCGGTCCGCATCGCCTTAAAGCTCTCCATAGGCGTCAGCTCGATATTGACGCCAATATCGGCCCACATCTCCTGCAGGATCTGCGCCGCCTCGTTGCCCAACGTGTAGTAGAAGGGGACATAGCTCAGGGTGATCGGCGTGCCGTCATATCCGGCCTCGGCCAACAGGGCGCGGGCGCGCTCGGGGTCGTAGGCGAACCCGGGCAGGTCATCGAGATACATCTCGTTGAACGCCTTGAGTTGCGGGCCCTGCTGGGTTTCGGTCATGCCGCGCCAGATGGTCTCGACCAGTTCGGCCCGGTTGATGCCGAGGCTCAGTGCTTCGCGCAGGCGTTGGTCCGACAGCATCGGATGGGCCGTGTTAAACGTCACCACGTGGGTGTTTTCGCGCTTCACGGATTTGACCTGGATCTCGTCATAACGCTCGAGAACCGGCAGTTGGTCCGGGGTGATATCGACAGCGATGTCGAACTCGCCAGTGACCAGACCGGCAATCCGGGTCGAGATCTCGGGGACTTCGACAAAGGTGATCGAGGCTGCGGCAGGCGCGCCCATGAAGTAGTTGTCGTTCGACACGAGGCGGATCGATTCACCGGCCTTGAAATCGTCAAAGATATAGGGGCCCGTGCCAGAAGGGTTCCACGTCACCGCGTCAACCGCTTCGCCCATCCAGACTTTGACCTCTACGCCGTCCTTTTCAAATGGCTTGTAGGCGTCGGCCTGCACGATCCAGCCGCCTTTGTTGGACAGACGGTGCGGCATAATGTAATCCGGTGCCGCCCAGGTCAGCTTGACCTCGTAGGGGCCGACGGCCTCGACGCTCTCAAGCTGGCCAAGCGTCGCCTTGACTATGCGCGCCGGCGCGCCGTCGCCGAACACGCGCTCCTGGCCGTAGGAAAAGACCACATCTTCTGCGGTGAACTCGGTGCCGTCATGCCAGGTCACACCTTCGCGCAGCTTCAAGACCATCTCGGTCGGGCTGATTTGCTCCCACGAGGTGGCAAGCCCCGGGATCAAGACGGCTGCGCCGGTCTCGGCCTGGGTCACGAAATCGCGGCGGATCAGCGTATCAAAGATCGAATGGGTCACGCGAATATCCACGTTGCCCGAGGCGATGCCCGGCTCAAGTCCCCTGGCAAGCTTTGGGACTGCCACAACCAGATCCGGGCGGTCATCGGCCAGCGCCGCGCCACCCAACGTCGATGCTGCAAACGAAGCGAGCACCGCAAGTGTTAGTCTTCGATTCAGTTGCATTGTCGTCTCCTTGCAGATTGTACGATCTTCGCCCGAGGCAACCGCCCCTGCGCCTCTGACGCGGACCAAGTGCAGCGCCCCAAAGGACTAACAGTTTCAGAAGGTATTCCTCAAATCAATTGATTCAATGAGCATTGTCGCTAATTCAATATCGATTGTCAATAGGCTTTGAGAATTGACCCATCATCGGCGTCCAAAATTGACCCGCCTTTTCCCGCCTTCCTTTCCCGGTAGCCTTTTCTCGTCGGACATCGGCGGGAGGGCGCGTGATGGCGGGAAGAGGACGACGGGAGCTTCGGGACCTGGCGGATGCGGTTCGATTGCGCCCACTGGAAGAGGTGGTGCCGTTTCTGGGTTATGTCCGGGATCCGACCGACCGCTCGCGCTGGCGCCGGGACGGCTCGGTGCTCAGCGTGACAGGCATGAAGTTTAATGGGAACCAAGTGGTTATGGGAACCGTGAATCCCAGGGGCCTGTCATGACACGCCTTTTCCGCTGATCAGGTTCCCATAAAAATTCGGGCTCAGACGTTCGAAAGCATCGCCATCAGTGTGTCCTTCACCCCATTGAACCGTCCCTTCCCGAGACTAGGGGAACGCCACTCCGAGAGCATGTCCAGCTTTTCGGCAGGATCCGTGCGAAGGTACATCTCCGTGGTCTGGAGTGACTGGTGCCCCAACCACAGCGAGACCTTGCGGATGTCGCCGGTGGCCTCGAGGATATTCAATGCGCAAGCGTGCCGCAGGACATGTGGCGTTACCTTCCGGCGCGCGATCGACGGTTTGGTACGCGCTGTCGTCTTGACATGCAGCGCAAGCCGCTTGGCGAAGCCGCGCCAGGTCATCCCCCGTCCCATCGCATTCAGGAACAGGTGGTGGTCCGGAACCGCCGGGCGGATGGAGAGCCATGCACCGAGCGCACCGCTTGTTTCTCTCCACAGCGGCAGGACGCGGGCCCTCCGTCCCTTGCCCATGACCCGGACCTCGTCGAGCTGCGGCATTCTGACATCGTCGAGGCCGAGGCCGACCAGTTCGGAGACGCGGAGCCCGGCATTGTCGGCGAGGCACAACATCGCCCGGTCCCGGGTTCCGGACCTGGTAGCGGTATCCGGGGCCTTGAGCAGCGCATCCACTTCGTCCCGGTCGAGATATACGAGCGCGGGAACATCGCTCTTCTTCTGCGGGATCGCATACACCTGCGCCGCCATGTCGAGGTAATCCGGGTACCGGAACTCGAGGAAACGGCAGAAGCTCTTGATCGCGGCCAAACGGATGTTGCGGGTACTGACACTGTTGCCTCGTTCCGACTCGAGATGGTCGAGGAAGGCGAGAATGGTGTCGACATCGAGATGGCCGACATCGAGCGTGCAGGGACGGATGCCGTGCCTGTCTGCGACGAAGGTTGCGAGCAGCCTGAAGCCCGTGACGTAGCTCTCGATGGTGTGCCGACTTGCCCCCCGGTCACGGGGGAGATACTCCCGCAGGAAAGCTGCCAGCGGGAATGCGAGTTTCGTCATGTCTTTTCCTTTCCGGTCATGTGCAGTTTCTCGGTCGCCTCCGACACCTGGCGCATGAGGACGGGTGTCGCCTCGAGGTACCAGTACGTGTCGGTGACGGAAGCGTGTCCGAGGTAGGTCGAGAGCGCGAGCATGTGTCGGCTGACATTCTTCCGGCTGGAAGAGATGCTGCCTTCCAGTGCGGAGACGGCGAATCCGTGCCTGAGATCGTGCAGCCTGAGGCCGGTTTCTCCGGCTCTGCCGCGAACCCCTGCCTTGCGTGCAAGCAAGATGAAGGTCGCGGTCAGATAACCCGGGCGTACGGGCGTACCGGCTGGCTGGATGCAAGCACGAACAGGTGTTCGCCGGGTCCGCCCTGCCGCTTCCGCACCACGAGGTAGTCGTCGAGGGCACGGCGGGTACTCTCGTGCAGGGGCACCAAACGGTCTCGGCGGTTCTTGGTGTTCCTGACCAGGAGCCCGTCCGGTCCCAGGTCGCTCAACAGCAGGCCGGTCGCCTCCGAACGCCTCAGCCCGGTGCATGCGATGAGACCGATGATGCAGTGGAAGGACAGCGGGGTAAGTGACCCTGCCGGCGGCAGGGTCAGTGCCTCCGTCATGATCTTCCGGATCTCCTCCGGCGACGGAATGCACGGCGGTGGTCGGTACCGTCCCGGCTTGCCGAGAGCGTCCCGGTAGGGCACCTCGTGACGGTCATCCTCGACATGGAGAAAGACGGCCATGCCGCGGACGATGCTCAATCGCCTTTGTGCCTCGCGGACCGACGTTGCCGTACCGGCCCAGTCCAGGACGCTGTTTGTACGTACGAACATGTCACCCCTGGCGTCGGCATATTCGGCGTAACGCATCAAGACCCGCTCTTGTTTCGTGAACGACAGGCCCAGTGCATTTTTGGGCCTAAACGCACATAGGTACCAAAAGTCCCACAATGCTATTTGGTCAGGAGTGCGGTGGCCTGAGCGCTCGAATTCGCTCTGGCGGGAAGTAGCGATAGAATGCGGTTCTTCCGATCTTCAGTTGCTTGATGACGTCAGTTACAAACGGATCGTTCTCCGTGCCTCGGAGCAAAGCCTCTGCGAGCCGGGTTTTCTCGTCATCCATTGCGTGAGGCCTGCCACCCCGCCGACCGTTTCTGCTTGCGGCTGCGAGCCCCGCCCTGGTGTTTTCATGATCAATTGAGGTCGCCAGAACCCCGGAGGAGCAGGACAGGCTTCTGCGAATGATCTCTGTCCATTCGCCCCAGTCATGAGCGCATTTCAACATGCTCGGGGAGTACGACTTCTCCAACGAGAGGCTGCAGGACACCACCGGCGTCCTGCCCCCAAAATCTGTCCCCAGGATCATCCCGGACAACTGGGAGCCGCCAAATCGGTGAAACCCCAGCTATAGCAGCACAAAATGAAAATCCCTGTGGGACTTTCGGTACCTAGTGCTTGCCCAAAAACCGATAAGAGTTATACTGATCAATGAGTTAGGTTCTAGATCCGATGGCGAAGTTTGCGCTGTTGCCACGAAATCGTCCGTTGGGCGGAGTTTGAGCCTCGCATAGTCTGGACTGACCTTTTGTCATCAATTCGCTTGTTTTGGCAATGAGTTAAAGTGCCGGTATCGGAGGCCGGGCGCTTTCGATGTTGCTCTTGCAGCGAAGTCCTTGTGCCCGCGGCGCGTTCAAATTTCCGGAATCTTCGCAAAGGAGTTCGGTATGAAGAAGCTGCGACGCTTTGATCCGGGACAGGAGGGGATAAGGTCCGGGGATGTGTGGATTAACGCGAGGTCTCGAGACGACATTCCCAAACTCCTGGGCGGCCTGCGGGACGTATACTTGAATGTCGAACTGCGGGAAGCGGTATTCCGGCTCCTGGAGGAGCGGATCGGGGGTTGCGGCAATCGGGATGCTGTCGGTCCGGGGGTGTCCCTGTGGACGATTTTCGTGCTTGGCGTGCTGAAGCGGAGACTTGGTTGCGACTTCGACCGGCTTCATGAACACGCCAACACGCACCTGGTGCTGCGCCAGCTGCTCGGGCACGGCGAGTATGACCCGGTGGAGTATTCCTACGACACGGTGGTGCGGGATATTTCGTTACTGGACGAGGACACGCTGCGAGCGATCAGGGACCTGGCGGGACGGTCCGGAATCCGGTTGTTCCGGGGTTGAACGGGGCATTTCCGGGGTTGCGCAGGCAGCATTTATCATTATACTGTACAAAGAGTTAGATCGTATCCCGGGAAGCGGGACGCGGTGTGCTTCCGGGCAGTGGTCCGGCGTGGCGCGCTGCGGATTCCGGGATCTTTGCGAGGGAGTTTGCGATGCGGAAGCTGGGGCGTTTTGAGCCGATGCTCGGCCGGGCGGAGATCGGGGGGATCCAGATCGACGTGAAGTCGCGGGACGACATCCCGGCGATCCTGCTTGGCCTGCAGGGCCTGTATTTGAATGAGGCGGTGCGGGAGGCGGTTTTCGAGCTTCTGCTGGACCGGTTCGGGGAAGACCGCGATCTGACGGTCGGCCGTCCGGGGATGGAACTGTGGACGGTTCTCGTGCTCGCGGTGCTGAAGCAAGGCCTTGGCTGCGACTTCGACCGGCTTCATGAACACGCCAACACGCACGTGGTGCTTCGCCAGCTGCTCGGGCACAGCGAGTTGGAACCGGTGACGTACTCCTATGACCAAGTGATGCGGAATGTCTCGCTTCTGGACGAGGACACGCTGCGAGACATCAACGAACTGGTGGTGCGGCACGGTCCGACCTTTGCGGCCACGACGCTGGCGAGCGGTTGGCGGGCCGGTGCGACAGCTTTGTCGTTGAGACGGATGTCCACTATCCCACCGACCGCAACCTGCTCTGGGACGCAGCTCGGGTGATGGTACGGATCGCGGCCGAGCTGGCGGACGAATGGAACCTGACGGGCTGGCGCCAGGCCAAGCATCTTACGGTGACACTCCGGCGGCTGTATCAGCGGGTGGCGAGCACCCGGCGCTCGGAGGCCTGGCGGGAGGACGTCGACGCGTTCCTGGCCAAGTGCGAGGAACTTCTGGCGAAGACGGAGGCCACGCGGGCCAGCCTGCTGGAGCGGGGCGCCCTGCCGGAGGAGCTCAAGGAACTCGACCGGTACATCGCGCATACGAAGCGCCAGGTCGACCAGACGGACCGGAGGATCCTGCAGGGGGAGGAGATCCCCCAGAAGGAGAAGGTCCTTTCGGTTTTCGAGGAACATACGCGGTGGAACAGCAAGGGGAAGGCGGGCGTCCCCGTGGAGTTGGGCGTCCCCGTGGAGTTGGGCGTTCCCGTCGCGATCGTCGAGGACCAGTACCAGTTCCTCCTCGAGCACCAGATCCTGTGGCAGGGGGGCGACACGGATGCTGCGGTTCCCGTCATCGAGGCCACGCGGCTACGCTTCCCGGAACTCCTCGCCTGCAGCTTCGACCGCGGCTTTCACAGCCCGCAAAACCAGGCCGCCCTCGGCGACACGCTGGAACTCAACGCCATGCCCGCCAAGGGCCGCCTGTCCGACAGCCGCCGCGCACACGAGGCGCAGCCGGACTTCGCACTGGCACGCCAGCAGCATCCCGCCGTCGAGTCGGCGATCAACAATCTCGAGCAGCGCGGCCTGGACCGGGTGCGCACCCATGGCAAGGCTGGCTTCGCCCGCACGGTCGCCTTGTCCATCCTCGCTGCAAATGTGCTCCGTGTCGGTCTGTTGATCCGAGCACAGGAACGCGCACGGCTCAAGTTCTTGCAACGAACCGCTGCCTGACGGCATCAGGAAACCGCGCCAGCGCAGCCCGGTCCGGGCTGCCGGCGGCTCTCCATGCCCGATACTTCCAGAAATCAGCAATATGGGCGCAAAATCCCCGCTCGCCCGCCGTTCACACACAAATATCGCTGATTGACGTCCACTTGCCCCTGTATCAACCAGCCAGGCTGGGTTCAAACTGGGCGGCCGCAGCCGGCTCAGACCCCCAAAAGGGGGATTTGCCGTGAAAATACCCACATTTTCATGCATCGGGGGTGCGGAGACACAAGACCCGGCATGAGCGTTTTAGGCAGACATTAGATATACGAAGGCCTCCTCAGGATTCTCCGGAAACTCCGTGAAATCGAGTTGATCGTCAACCACGCGGAACATCCTCATAACAGAAAGGGGATGGGGGACGGTGTTTCGTACGCCTAGAAATTTGGAGAACGAACTATGTCGCTCTTGAAGCAGAAACCCTAACGTCGAATATAGCACAGCTTCGGATGATCGGAATTATTGCGTTGGCATACGTGTCTGCGTGGCACCGGGCATGATTTGGAAGCCGCAATTTTCCGAAATTCCCCCCGACCCCCCCATTTCAGGGTTTCGAAAGGGCCCGTAACTCGCATGGGAGACCATCTTTCCGTGTCATAGCCCACGCCATGCGAGCTACGGGCCCTCTCCGGAGGCCTTCAGGCGCCGAATCCGCCCGAATTCCCCTCCCTTTCCCACATCCTGGCCAGAAAATCCCGCGCCTCGAGGCCCGCGGCAGTGGTATAGACCGCTGTAGTTTGCAGGTTGGCGTGGCCCAGGGCGGCCGCGATCGTCGGGAGCGGTACGCCAGCGGCGACGGCTGCGATGCCGAAGCCGTGCCGGAGACCCTTCGGGCAGGCCTGGGGGCCTTCGATGCCGGCGTCGGTCATGATCCTGGTGATCTTCCGGTGGGCGGTCGCCCGCGACCAGGGCCAGAGGGGCCTGCCGACGGCCTTCGCCGGCGCTGAGCGGAGCGCGTGGACGAGCTCGAGGGCGCGGAGCAGCTCGGGAGGGACCGGGATCTCGCGCCAGCGCTCGGTGCGGCGCTTCAGGGTCCGGATCCGGATCGAGGCGGCCTCAAGGTCGACGTCCCTGGGGCAAATGGCCAGGGCTTCGGAAACCCGGGCGCCGGTGTGGGCGAGCGTGAGCGCAAAGGTCTGGTCGGCCGGCCGCGGCGCCCGGGCGGCGGCCTCGAGGAAACGCCAGCGTTCATCGGCGGCGAGGTACTTGCGGCCGCGAGCGTCGACGAGCTGGAGATCGCGGACTAGGCGAGACATTTCGCTTAACGTAATGTCCGTTCAGGCCCTTCCGCAAGGCCCCGCCTGAGGTTCCCGGAGCCCGGAAACCCCAAGGATCGCGCCCTGCAGGAACTCCGCGGCGGACCGCAAATGAGACACTTCCTATATTCTGTCTCACGGGGCGGATCGGCCAAAAAGAGCTCCCAGCGGACGGTGGTACGGGAAAAAGAGTCCGCCCTTTCCCAGACAAGCCCCTGGAGTTTCCCACCCGCGCAAATGCACGGCTTCCTCGTGGCGAGAGCCGCTGCAAATCTCTTGGCAACGGCAACGGACAACTGGAGCGGCTCCATAAGCCGAACCAATTCCGCGACCGCACACCATAGGCAAACAGTCTGGGAATCGCTTGACTTTCGGCCTCAAAAGTGGTACACTTATGAATTCCGGAACCCAAGGGCCCCGACGCAAGCCGCAAAAAGGAGGAGCATGGCATGAGAATCACATTTACCGCGATGGGCGTGAACAGCGGGTCCTGCGGCCACGACCATCGAACGCTCAATGCGGCTGTGCGGTGTGCGCCACCACCAAAAGCGCCGTCAGCGTATCGGCATCAATTCCGACCGGCGCATCTACATCCGTACGCCGTTCGATCGGGAGGGCGGCCCTGCAAGCATTCAGTTCGAGCTCGGCTACCTGGGGCCCGTCAATGCGGCCGGGCCTATTGCATACAAGGTGGATGCCAACGGTGTTGTTGTTCACCCCTGCTATGCGTAGGGCCGGTTCCGGTTCAACCGCCGAAGCGGCTTCGGTTGACGAGAACCGGGCCAGACGACGCGCGGTGGCGCTGGATAGAGTAAAAAAAACAGACCGCGACAAGGAGGATGGCGAGAAGGATCAGCAGTTCGGTCATGTTGCGATGATTGCTTGGCTCCGTCTCACGGGCTGGACGGCCTCGGAGCTAGAGAAAGGACGGCGGGAGGGAAATCCGGATACGCCCACTGCGTATCGTGACAATCCGACGAGTTTCCAGCGCCACTGAATGTCGCTCGATGATTTCAGCCATCAGCGCAATGCGTTGGTGCGCAGGAACGTCGGGAAGACGAATAAGTCCCGCATGGCGGATGCCCTGCAGATGGATGAGTTCGCCGAAGTCGGTGTCGATCGTTATGAGGATCCGATTTTCCGTTTCTGCGTATTCCAAGAGTGCTGTATCACCGGGATCGGGACCAAGCTCTACCCTGTAGCGTGATTTAGGTCTGGACAAAGGCGAATTGATTGTGTATCAGCGTTGGCATGATGATACAGAACCAGATCAATCGAACGTTAAACGCGCCCGAATCGCTTGCTCTTCTCGAACAGATTCTGTTGCGGAAGAGTTCCGGGACCCGCAGTGCGGTTGGCCGGAGCGTTTGTGAAGCCTTTGGCTTTGTCGATGTCCGCGGCCGTTTTCAGCTGGCGGGTTGCCTGAAGACGCTGCGCAAGTTGGCGGATACGGGTGCGATCGTCTTGCCGGCAGCGCAGCGCGGGGCGCCATCCTCAATTCCGCGCCGGCTGGTTGGTTCGTTGCCCGCTGCCTCGGAAGTTCCGGGCCGTCTGGAGGCGGTCGGGAAGCTCGGCCTGGTCGTGGTCGAGAGCCGTGATGAGCGGCAGGTCTGGAACACGATGATCGGTGACGAGCATCCGCGCGGGATGACGACCTTCGCGGGTTGTCAGATGCGGTATCTTGTCGCCTCTTCGCACGGATATCTCGGTGCGGCCGGCTTCTCGGCCTCGGCGCTTCGCCTTTCGGCGCGGGACCGCTGGATGGCGTGGAGCGATGAGCAGCGGAAGCAGGCGCTTAACCGGGTGGTCTGCATGAGCCGCTTCCTGATCCGCCCCGGCGTTGCCTGCGCCAATCTGGCGAGCCACGTCCTGGGGCGGATCCTGCGGCGGTTGCCGATGGATTTCGAAGCGCGATACGGTTACCGTCCGTGGCTTGTCGAGACGTTTGTCGAACCGTCGCGAAGCGGGGTCAGCCTGCGAGCGGCGAATTTCCTTTGCGTCGGGCGGACCACGGGCCGCGGCCGCCAGGACCGGGACAAACGCCAGGCGGAAACGGTGAAATCGGTTTACATGTATGCACTGGCGCCGGACTGGCGCCGCCGCCTCGATGTGCCGTTTGTCGATCATGCGCCTGCGCTTGCTCCGGGCGAAGGTCTGGACAGCGCGGAGTGGGCGGCGAACGAATTCGGAGGAGCACCCTTGGGAGACAAGCGGTTATCGGCGCGATTGGTCAAGAGCGCCGGGCTCTTGGCGGAATATCCGGGCCAGTCGGTCAGCGGGAATGCGAAGGGCGATCGTGCGGCGGTTGACGGCTACTACCGGTTCATCGAACAGCCGGCGGATACGGCGGTGACGGTGGCGAACATTCTCGCGCCGCACCGGGCGCGCAGCATTCAGCGGATGCGCAGCCAGACGACGGTGTTGTGCATCCAGGACGGCAGCGACCTGAACTTCGCAACCCGCCCGAACTGCGATGGACTAGGCATCATCGGCCGCAACCAGACAACGTCGAAGACCTTGGGCCTGCATCTGCATCTCACGCTTGCGGTGAACGGCCAGGGCCTGCCGCTGGGCGTCCTGCGTTGTGGTCTTGAGGCGCCGCGGCCCGGGGGCGGCAAGACCACGCCGAAGGCGCAGCAGAAGACGCAGCGCTGGATCGACGGGTTCCATGACATTGCCGAAGCGGCGCGGGAACTGACCCGCAAGACGCGGGTGATCAGCGTCATGGATCGAGAAGCGGATTTTTTCGAGTTGTTCGACGCGCAGCGCCGATCAGGCCGGGTCGAGATCCTGGTGCGCGCCAAGCATGACCGCTGTCTTGCCGGGAACGACGTGAAGCTGTTTGAAACGATGCGCAAGGGCGCAGCCTGCGGGAATGTCGAAGTCGCGATTGACCGCTTGACCGAACGCCGCAAGTCGCGGGGGACGAAGGCCCGTCCGGCGCGCAGCAAGCGCACGGCGCTGTGCGAAATCCGCTACCGCAGGCTCACGCTTCCTGCAACGAACGGGGGGGCCGGTGCAGTGGAAATGTCGGGAGTGCATATTGTCGAAACCGCACCACCCGAAGGCGAGGACGCGGTTCAGTGGCACCTGCTGACCAGCCTCCCGGTCGACACCGTCGAGGCAGCCGTGGAAATCATCGCGTTCTACCTCCAGCGCTGGCGTGTGGAAGATTTCTTCCGGGTGCTGAAATCCGGTTGCCGGGTCGAGTATCTCGCCTTTCATACCGCCGACCGGCTGGAGCGCGCGATCGCAATCAACAGCGTCATTACTTGGCGGATTATGTTGATGGCACTGCTTGGGCGCCAAGTGCCCGGCTGCGATGCCAGCCTCATGTTCACCGATCACGAACTGTCGTTTCTGCACGATTATGCCAAGGAATACAAACAGCAGACACCGGACAACCTCGGCACTGCTGTACGCCTTGTCGCGCTTCTCGGCGGCTACCGGAACCGCAAGCATGATCCCGAGCCGGGCAACCAGATCATGTGGCGTGGCTATGAGCGGCTGTCAGCAGCGACTTTGGGCCATCGAATCGCCGAAACAAAAACGGCTGGAACTCCTTTGGTTCAGTAACATATATGGCTACAGGGTAGACCAAGCTCGCGCGCTTCGACGACATCATGCGCCCTTTGGCGTAACCACTCGGCAAGCCGTTTGCCCGCGCACCGATCGACGAGGAACCTCACGACTGAGCAACGGTTACCGCTGACAAGGTGTCTTGGGCGATAACCGCGTGGGCATACGCTGTGCAAGCGCGGATGTCATCCGGCTCCAGATCGGGATAATCGTCGAGAATGGCCTCTTGGGCAACGCCTTGCGCGAGTAGGCTGAGAATCAGTTCCACCGAGATTCGCATGTCGCGGATGATCGGCTTGCCGCCAAACACATCCGGCCGGGCCGTGATGCGCGCGAGGAGTTCAGAGCGTTCTGTCATGTTTGCCTCCGTTTGGGACCATTGTAGTGCCGATCGAAGTTCGAGACGTCGCTCTGCGAGTTGTCCGTCAGGGCTGCTGCGCGGAGCGCTAACGATTCCCGCTTCGTTTTTCCTCCATAGCGGCGAGGTATTGGGCGATCGCCCGGGCGACAAGGGTGCTCCGGTGCTTGCGCTGCTGGCGCGCCTCGGCGGTAACCGCATCCAGGAGCGCCTTCGGAAGGGTGATCTGGACGCGCCGTTTGTGCCCCGGGATCATGATTGGCACCCCGGGGCATTGCGGCAAGCGCTGCCTGCCACCTTACAGGCTATCCCAGAACGTCGCCGGAGGCATCGGCGCCGGTGCGCCCGGGCCGCCGCCATGCATCTCGCTAGGATCCTCCGTAGCGCCAGCCTGGACCAGGTCCGGCCGGTATCCCGGGCAAGCCCGGATGGTGTGGATTGCAACCACATCGCCGGTTCGCGGATCGGTTGCGTTCCGGTCAAGATCGTATGCAGTCGCAGGGCCTCTGCGAATTTCCATGGCATTCCCTCCTGTCCAGGCGGCCCCGAACCGTTGGGGCCAACGTCTATAAGTGTACCACTTATATAGCTGAAAGTCAAGCAATTCACCATACTGTTTGCTTATCGACCGCGGCCGCGGAACCAATTGTCCACTCCCGTGCCGGGGCTATCAATCTATCACTCTTGACTCCGGGTGTTCTCCTTTCGGTTTTGTCCTGTTCCATTCCTGCATGGCCTGGATGGCGATGACGGCATGAGACAGGAACTTCACGCCTTCCCAGAGCTTCTGCGTGCCGGGTAGCGGCTGGCGCTTCGAGGGATGGAAGCCCGCCAGGCCGCCGGTGAGCACGACGAAGCCCGCGATGGTCATGTCCGGTGGTCCCCGGGGGACCTTGAAGCCATGGTGGGAGGCGAGGGCACAGAGTGCGCGGACGTCGTCCTCGGTGACATGTCGGCTGGCCAGGTCGTCCGGCCTCTCGCGGGCCAGGAGGGAAAGGTCCCAGACCCGGAAGGCGGTGATCGCGTCAAATGCGAGACACTTGCGCAGGTCGTCGGCCTCGTCGAGGCGGCGGTCCTCGATGCGGGTGCCGACCTACAGCGCATGGAAGAACCGTTCGATCCACCAGCGCAGTTCGTACCAGCGCAGTACGGTTCGGGCGGTGTCGAGGTCGGCCTGGCCCTCGGTGGTCAGCAGCATCCAGTGCAGCGGTTTGTTCTTCTGCTTCCTTTGCTTCGATGCCGGCAGCGCCGGGCGACGGGGCGGGTCCTCCTCAAGGGCCGAGACGGCGATCATGCGGACCGGTGGTTCACTCTCCCGGTCCTTCGGGGGAAGCAGGTCCAACGGCGTGCAACGCAGGGTCAGCTTTGCCGTGCGGCCGCGCCGACGGTTCGGCCCCCCGCAGGCGGGCACCTCGATCTTCCGCCCTCCCACCGGGTCCGTCTCCAGCACATGGTCCCACAGGTCCGCGTCTCCGCCCGAGGCCAGCGCCACCCGACGCTGCGTCCCCCGGCTGGCCCGGACCAGCAATGCCGCCCCGGTCTGCTCCGCACGCGAGAGCAGCTCCCAGAAGTCGCCCTCGCGGTCGCAGACCGTCACCACCCGGCTGTCCGGGCAGGCGCGCGCGAGTTCCTGCGCCCGCTCCAGGCCGTCCAACCAGCGGATACTGTCCTTGTCATCGGCCTGACGGATGTCGGTGTCCACCGTATACATCCCGAGAGGCCGGCCCACCGCATTCACCGCCACGCCGAAATGGGCCAGAATGCCCGCGCTGCCCTTGCCGCCCCCGCCAAGCTCGTCGAGGCCCGACGTCGTTGACAGGTCGTCATAATTCAGCGTCGTCGTGTCCTGAACAGCCAGCACAAGCCGCTCGGAACTGCACCGCTCCACCGTCTGCTCGAAATGCGAATCCAGAATGTGGTCCATCGTCACCGCGTAATTGGACAGCAACCGGTAGGCCGCCGTCTGCTCCGCCCGCCCCGGGAAGATCGACGGCAGATGTTCGCCAAGCCGATTGACCCAGGCCGCCCCCCATCTGCGCAATCCGACGCCGGATCCGACCGTCGGGGTGCGTGCTCCGCCCGTATTCCCGTGCCGCCCATCCCCCCGCACAATATATCGATCCGGACCAGCCAAGAACTCGCTCCGGCTCACCGCACAGAACCTGTTGCCAGCCCTCCACGAGCGGCCGGAGCCAGAACGCGCGGCGCACCGCAGAACGGCGCCCCGAAGTCAGCTGCGGGCAACACTTCCACCCCGCGGCCCGGTAACTCAGGCCGGACTGCCCCGGCCCGGTGAAACTCTGCACCAGCACCGGACGCTCACCGTAGGCCGCCGCCCAGTCATCGGCAATCCGGCCCGTCGCCAGACGCAGAACCCGGGACGCAAGATCCTTCACCCGAACACCCGGAAGCAGCGGAAAGCGATGGTTGCACACAACCCTGCCGATGTTCGCCACGCGGGCATCGGCCGACCAGCCGACGACATCGTCGCGCGGCCCAAGCTGGATCCCCGCCGCTGTGAAGCCAATGCCGCCCAGCACCCCATACCGCTCCGAACGAACCCGGTACCGAACCTGCCCTCCCGGCGGCCGGCGCCATCCCTCCGGATGATGCGTCTCGATCATTGCCTCCCAGCGGCGGCGCTCCTCCGGTGACGCCACCGGCTCAAGCGACAGCGGACCGAGTTCCGCAGATGAGACACTACGGCAATTCTGTCTCAACACTGTAGACGTAGATGGGCCGGACCTGGAGCCGGCTTTGCTTCATGAAACGGAATGCCCGCTCGACTTTGGACAAGAATTTGTACGCCAGGACGGCCTCGTCGGGGCTGATGGCCTCGGCGGGGAGGCTGGTGCGAACGATGTAGATGCCGTCGAGCAGCGCCTCGGCGGTGATCTTGCCCTCGTCCCGCGCCCATTCGAGCTTGTCGTCGGTGACGGTGATCTGGAAGTGTTTTTCCACTTTCCGGCGGTTGGCCTCGCGCCCGACCCTGCGGTTGATCCGGTCCCGGCCGCGCAGCTTCGAGCGTGGCTGGCCGACGATACGGGCGATCTCCTCGAGCGCAGCCTCGGTGGCCTTCAGCAGCGCCTCGCGCTTGCGCCGACGCTCCTCGCGCAGGCGGGGGTTGAGGCACACCATGAGGCGCTCGCCGGGGAAGTCAGGGCTGGCGATCTCGGCAACCGCGTCGGGCAGGAGTTCGCCCGGCCTCAGCGGCGCCGGCTGCGCCTCGTCCGGCGGCTTCAGCAGCTTGCGGATGTCCGTGCTCTTCAGCGCCGAGATCCAGTCCAGCATCGCGGGCTCCAGATCCTCGCGAATGCGTGCCGACGTCAGCATGCCGCGGTCGCCCGCCAGCGCCACCCGCTCGATGTGGAACCGCTCCCGGATGCGCGCGACCTGCGCGGACACCGTGGCCGGATCGCTGGTGTTGCCGGCAAACACTTCCACGGCGACCGGGCAACCGTCCCCAGCGCACAGCAAGCCGAAGGTGATCTGCTTCTTGCCCTTCTTGCCGTCCCGGCTGTGGCCGAACCTCGCCAGCGGGCACTCTTGCCCCTCGAAGTAGCTGGAACTGACGTCGTACAGAATCAGCGTCTGTCCGCGAAGGTGCCGGTTCGCAAGGCTCTGCTCTATCCAGGGCTGGCGATCGAGCAGCCAGTCCAGCATCGCAAGCATCTCGTTGCCGCTGACCGCTCCCAGGTCGAGAACGGCGCCGAGGCTGGAAGCGGCCGTCTCGGGTGACAGCTGGCGTGCCGTCGCCAGCTTGGACGCGGGATCGAGCACCCGCGCGACGATGGCAGCCAGGGCGAGATCCCGCTCGCGGCTGGCGCGGCGGTGCAGGATCGAGCGCAATCCCAGCTGACGGCACAAGCCCAGCACGGCGCAGACATGGCCCTGGGCCAGGGCCCGATGGATGACGAAAGCCTCGCTCGGATCCGCGACAACCCTGCCTCCCTTGAGCACCAGCCGGATGGCCTCGACCAGATAGGGTGGCAACCGCGACAGATTGGCCAGCGTACGGCGCTTGACCTTCCCGCTCTCGCGGCGCGATTCCCGCAACAGGATCGCGGGCCGGCTCTTGCGGTTCGGAATGGACTCGACATAGAGGGACATGGGCACAAGACCTGCATGGAGTCACCATTTTGCCAACCATATACAGCATGTCAGAGACAATTTCCATAGATCATGCCACATTGCATGGAGTCAAATCCGCAGGCACTTCCGGCACGCCTGGCGCCAAAACATGAGTCAAATCAATTGATTGAGGCAACGAGGGCAAGCGAAACTGGCTGGAAGTTCCGGTTAGCTGTAGCGGCTTGCAATCATCGAGCGTTCTGCTCACAAACATCCGTGAGTTCCTGTAGCGGTTGCGCGAGACATGTCTCGAGGACGGCGTCGACCCGGACGGCGTCATCACACCCCAGGCTCAGGACTTTCTCGTCGAGCGGCTGTCCACGCCGCTTCAGTTCGCGGAGCACCTGAACCGAGCGTTCCCCGACGCATTCAACCGTGGAGCCGAGAAGGTCTCCCGCGAGATCGTGGAGAACACCCTCTCGGCCGGCTTCGACAGTCTCGATGCCAGGCTCGCGCGGATCGGCTATACGCCCAAGGCCCTGGCCGAACGGTTCGATGCGCATCCGACAGAGCTCCGGCGCTTCTTGAACGGGAGGCTGGACCCCGAACGAACCGCAGAACTCGGCGCCGCCTTGCGCAACGCCGGCATTCCCACCTGAAGAACATCATTCGCAGCTAATGTGAGCAAACACCGATGATTGCAAGCACGTCGCAACTATTGTGAGCACATTCGCAAAGAGCGTGAGCATTCCGGCCCCGTCACTCGCAGATAATCTGAGCAGATATCGCGGATGTATGCGAGCAGAACGCTCGATGATTGCAAGCCGCTACACCTTATGTCAGTAGACCGTTCCTCTCGCACGCACGGTCCTGATTCGCGCGGGCGACTGGTCAAGCAGGTCGCTGTACGCTCGCCCCTCCGGCCCAGAGATAGCCGAGGCTGAAGGTGACCGCATCGAATGGGCGAATCCTCACCGGCTCGTCGTCCTTCGCGCTCGCGATCAGCAACCATTGCCCCTCGTGGAGTTCGAACACCTCAAGGGTGCGATCGATCGGGTCGACGAGCCACAGGTAGGATACTCCTTCGCGGGCGTAGATTGGGCGCTTCTCGTGTAGATCGACCTTGCGGGTCGAAGCGGAGAGCACCTCGCATACCCAGTCCGGCACCAGCGTGAAGTACGCCGTGTCGGGATAGCTCGGCACTCGTTCCCGGCGCCATCCCGCGAGGTTCGGCACCACGATCTCCTCGCCCAGATGCAGTTCCGGCTCGTCGATGATCCACCACCCGCCCGGACCGCCGGCGTCATAATCGAAGGGCCCTCCGATCTTTACGCCGAGCGATGAGCTGGCACGTGCATGGGGAGCGGCCGGCCGCGGGTGGGTGTACAGCGTCCCGTCAATGATCTCGGCGACACGATGCGCCGGAGCGTCGAGCACGTCATGGTAGGTGGCCCGGCGGGGAGACACATGCTTGGGCGCCGCTGTTTGGGCCATCGAGATCCTCCTCGGGTCAGGCTACCGGACAGCGCCGGCCGTGCAAAATTCGCGAGAGCACGTTTCTGCAGGCATCGCCGCAGGTCCGGGCACCTGCTCGCAGGTGCGAGATGTCGGTCCGGCACACCAGATATCGCCGAAGAAGCGCCGGAGCGATCTCGACCTGGCGGGCGTCGTCCTCGATGGCCTGAGCGCATGGTGTGCACACCGACCGGCCTGGCCGCGCTTTCGCGCGTTTTTGGCGATGACGCTTAGGCAGCGCCGGAATTGTCGCCGACGTCCCAAGTTGTGCTCGAGCAACTCCAGCGCCAGCCGCACCGTGCCGGGACCTGCGCCGACACTCGTCGATGGTTCCGGATCGGTCATGGCCGTGAACGTAAT
Source organism: Rhodobacterales bacterium (assembly GCA_965222665.1). Taxonomy (GTDB): domain Bacteria; phylum Pseudomonadota; class Alphaproteobacteria; order Rhodobacterales; family CAZPXZ01; genus CAZPXZ01. The sequence goes on along the minus strand of CBDCUM010000011.1, from coordinate 533,358 downwards.
CACGATTCGACGAATCATGACGCGGTGACAGTCCGATCTTCTCGAATGGGGATTCTGAGCGGCGGAGCAATGCGGCTTCGTCCGCAGGCAGGTCGAAAGGGCAGCGCGCTGGCGCGCACTCCAAGTGCGGCGTCTTGGCATCTTCCAATTCTCCGTTGTCTGGTTGCGGAATCCTGAGTCATTGCAACGCGAATTCCTGAATCATTGCAACACGCGTGGGGCGTTCTTTGGTGGTGCTGGGCTGGCCTTTGACCAGCCCGCTCTGCGCGGTTCGATATTTGACGCCTTTCTCGGGTGTCTTTGAGCGCCTCCTTTTCTGGTTTCGTTGGAAGGTAGACTTGTTTGGTATCGATGCGGGCCTGAATGGTCGGCTCTTCGAGACATTCCTGAATGCGATAATGCGCGGTCGTGATCTTGGGCAGTTCTTCACTCCTCGCTCAGTCGTGAAGATGATGACAGAAATTGCTGACCTCATGGTCACAAGAGAGCATCAGGACAAGGTGATTGATGGATGCTGCGGAACCGTGGTGCAATGATACCGGAATCTGCACAGGTGGGTTCCTAATCGAAGCACTCACAGTTATGAGGAACAAGGTCCGCGAAATTGCAAGCCTGTCCCCACGTGAGAAAGACGATCTCTTCGAACAGGTGTTTGCGGTAATTTGCTTGACGTGCTGGCACGGCTACAACGGTGTGTGCAATTGAAGAGTTGGCATTCCAGCAGGTAATTCGGAACAGTCGGGCAAGTTGTCGCCGCGTTTTGCCCGTCATTTGCAGATGATGCCATTGCTACTCGCAGATGAGAGTCGGAACGGAGCATGGTTGGGGTCAGGGAGCCTCACGCTATGGGTAAATTGGGCTCCAATTTATTGGTAAACTGATATTTGGCGCAAGCGCTGATGGCGGTTCCGAGAGTGCGGAACCAGACGATTCCGTTCTCCGGCTGCGTGCGGGTGTCGGTGTCGGAGGAGAGCAGAGCGCGCAGCGGCCTTCAGCGCGTTGGCCTTGTGTCCTGTGCGCTTGTGATGGCGGGCATCATGCGGGTTTCGGCTCGACAGGCGATCATGCGGATGATTTTGAGGAGCAGTTCCTCACTTTCGGTCAGGCCCCTTCCGCATCCAGGATCGCTCCAAGTCCTTCCCGGTAGGTTGGGTAGGCGAGGGCGGGCAGGAGCTGGGCCTTCATGCGGTCGTTGGAGACCCGCCTGCATTCGGAGTACATGGCACGGAGCCGGTCCGAGATCGACGAGTCCTCGATGGGAATGGTCGGTGGGGGCCTGAGGCCGAGAAGCCGTGCGGCGCAGGCAACGACATCGGCCGTTGCAGCGGGCTCGTCGTCTGCGAGGTTGAAAACCGTATCACGGCATTCGCCGGTCAGGGCCGCTTCCAACGCGGCGGCAATGTCGTCGACGTGGATTCTGGAGAAGACCTGGCCCGGCTTGAGGATGCGCCGCGCGCATCCCATCCGTGACTGCTCCAGTTGATTGCGGCCAGGTCCGTAGATGCCGGCAAGCCGGAATACCGTTACGGGCACGCCAACTTCCTCGCCGAGCTTGCGCCATTCCCGTTCCGCCGCGATTCGCCGTTTGCCCCGTTCGAATCCCGCGTTGCAGGGAGACCGCTCGTCGACCCATGCCCCCCGGGTGTCGCCGTAAACGGAGGTGGAGGATAGGTAGCCAATCCAGCAGATCGATCTCCTGTGTGCACGCAGCGATGATTCGCAGGAGCGGAGAAACGGATCCCCCTCCGCTGTCGGAGCGGCCGAGACAAGTAGATGGCTGCCGTCCCCAAGGGAAGAGGAGATCGCCTGCGCCGACGGATCCAGCACGCGGATGCCCAGGGCCGTGAGTTTCTCGGCCCTGCCGGCGTCGCGCGTCGTTCCGGCGACTTGCCATCCCGAAGCGATCATCCGGCGCGACAGCGTGCTGGCTACATAGCCGCAGCCCAGGCAGATCAGCGAGTTGGCTTTCCGGGTCATGGCGGGAAGCCCTTCGGGGGAAGCTGCCACTCTTCGATCACGGACGGGTCCGATTCCTCTGGAAGCCGCGCGCCGCGCTCCCGGAGAAACTCGGAAGGGGAGAGCAGCGAGAGAGCCCAGACGGCGGCGCCGCGGACGAGCGCGGATCCGTCATCGAGGAGCCGCCGGGCAGTTCCCGCGAGTGATTCGTCGCCCGAGTTGCCCAAGGCGATCAACGCATTCCGGACCATCCGGTCGCGCCCGGTACGTCGGATCGGGGTGTGCCGGAACCGTTCCCGGAATTCGGCGTCGTGCAATTCGGCTAGCTCACGAAGGCTGGCGCCATGCACCCCTTCGCGCGGACTGTAGGCAGATGCAGCCCGTCCCGCCTTGGCGAAGCGGTTCCACGGGCAAACTGCGAGGCAGTCGTCGCATCCGAAGATCCGGTTGCCGATCGCCCTACGCAATTCGCGCGGAATTGGTCCCCTGTGTTCGATGGTCAGGTACGAGATGCAGCGGCGAGCATCAAGTTGGTAGGGAGCCGGAAATGCATCGGTGGGGCAGATGTCCAGGCACCGGCGGCAGCTTCCGCAATGGTCGCGATGCGGCCCGTCCACCGGCAATTCAGCCGTAGTAAAGATTGCTCCGAGGAAGAACCATGAGCCGAGCTCGCGCGAAACGAGATTGGTGTGCTTGCCCTGCCAGCCGAGCCCGGCCGCTTCCGCCAGCGGCTTCTCCATCACCGGCGCCGTGTCCACGAAGATCTTGACCTCTCCGCCGGCCGCCGATTGCAGCCATCCAGCGAGGCGCCGGAGGCGCCTCTTGAGAACCTCGTGGTAGTCGCGCCCGCGAGCGTAAGCGGCAATGGAACCCCTCGTCGGCGTTTCGAGCGCTTCGAGCGGATCGCCGTGCGGATCGTAGGGATCCGCCAGCATCACAACGCTGCGGGCCTCCGGCCACAGCACCCGCGGATCGGCGCGCCAGCCGATGCGGTCGGCCATCCAGTTCATTTCTCCGTTGTGGTCCATGGCGACCCATTCGCGCAGCCGAAGGCCGGCGTGCGCGGCCGCGCCGGGCCGGCAGACGCCGGTTGCCGGAAATCCCTCCGCCCGTGCGCGGGCCTCGAGTTCGCGCCGCAGATGCTTCATGAACAGGAACATAGCCGAACACGGCGGCGGAGAAACCTGCGACCTCGCCAGCGAGCCGATAGAGTCCGGCAATCCAAGGTGGAGGAGGCTGGAATGCACGTCAGGATTGCCACTTGGAACATCAACTCCGTCAGGCTGCGGCTGCCGCTCGTGCTCCGCTTTCTCGCCGAGGAGCAGCCGGACCTTCTTTGTCTGCAGGAAATCAAGTCTCCTCCGGAGGCAGTCCCTTGCGGAGAGTTCGCGGCGTCTGGCTACCCATGGGCCGTCTTGCGCAGCGAGCCGGGGTACAACGGAGTCCTGACGATCGCGCGCGTTCCGATCCGGGATGCGGGATCCCGCGACTATTGCCGGCGGGGCGATTCGCGGCATGTAGTGGCGGAACTCGAGTGCGGTGTGCGCGTCGCGAATTTCTACGTGCCGGCGGGCGGCGAGGAGCCCGATCCGGAGGCGAATCCCAAATTCGCGCACAAGCTTGCTTTCGTCGAAGAGATGGCCGAGGTATTCCGGCAGGAGCGCGGTCGGCCCGCAATCCTGGTTGGCGACTTGAATATCGCCCCCCTCGAGTGCGATGTCTGGTCGCACCAGCAGCTTCGCAACGTCGTTTCCCACACTGAGCCGGAAATCACGCGACTGCAGCGGGCAATGGAGGCCGGCGCCTGGACAGATGCAGTTCGGGAGCGCATTCCTCCTCCCGGGCGCCTTTTTTCGTGGTGGTCCTACAGGGCACGGGACTGGTCTGATTCGGACCGCGGGCGGCGTCTGGACCACATTTGGGTTTCTTCCGAACTGCGCGGCGGCATCCGCGACGCGCGAGTCCGGCGGGATGCGCGGGGCTGGGAGCGTCCATCAGACCATGCGCCGGTCATTGTGGATCTCCAGTTGTGAGCGCCGTGCAGGTCATGGTGGACGGACGCGTTGGTCGCTTGATTCTGGACCGAGTCGAAAAACGCAATGCTCTCGACCTCGCGGAAATCGGGGAGTTTCGGAACGGAGTCCGCCGTCTCGGCACCGCCCGGGGTATCAGGGCCGTCATCGTGGAAGGTGCCGGTGAAGGCGTGTTTTGCGCCGGTCTGGAGTTTGACGACATTTTCCGGATTGACGGGCGGAGCAATCCATTCACGGCCGCGTGCGACGAGCTTGCCGCACTGCCTGTCCCGACGGTTTGCGCGGTGCGGGACGGCGCGTATGGCGCGGGAGCCGACCTCGCGCTGGCTTGCGATTTCCGTGTTGGTACGCCGGAATGTCGCGTCCGGGTGCCGGCTGCGGCGCTGGGTGTTCACTATGACGGCACCGGGATAGCGCGGGCCGTCGCCACGATGGGTATGCAGGGGGCGCGCCGGCTTTTCCTGGCAGCGGAGACTCTTCTGGCCGGGGACCTCCTGCGTCTCGGATTCCTGGATGAGATCGCTTCCGCGCCGGATCTGCGCGGCCGCGTCGAGTCTCGGGCGCAAGGCCTGACGGCCCTCGCTCCGGCTGCGGCCCGGGATCTGAAGCGCTCGATCGTGGAAGTCGCGGCCGGCAAAGCGGAAGCGGGCGCAATTCATGAACGGGTCGTCCGGAGCTGGGAATCAACGGACTTTCGGGAGGGGGCGACTGCAAGGGCGGAACGGCGCCCGCCGCGCTTCGAAGGCCGCTGAAGGAGGATTCGGCAGCACGAGAAGTGCTGGAACGGGCGGCAAGTCGTACATGTTCAGCTGCAAGTACAGGAAGTTCCGGGTTGACCGCCAGCGTCGCGACTCACTGCGAGTAAGTTCCCCTGTCGAGCGCTGCACGCTCGGAGAGTTTGCCTGGTCTGGATGTGACGGATGCCCTACAGCACGGCGAGTGGGAGGGAATCATGCTTTGCGGGCGTTGTTCGGAGAATTGCCGCTTGGCGTCTCGGGCATTTTGCGGCAGGTCGCCCTCGGGGCTGCGGAAAGCCTCACGGGACGTCGTGTTGGGGTTGCAGCCGGACCCTGGCCTGGCCGCCGGAGTGGCCTCGGGCTGCCAGACGGGGACGCGCCGACGACGAACAGCGTCCCAATGCCTCGTACTTGCGATGAGTGCCGTTCTCCGGATCCAGGAAACAGCGTCAGGAGCAGCACCGGACAGGACTATCCATGAAACCCCTGCTTTCCGGTCCACGTCTCGCTGCGGCTTTCTCCCGAACGCCAGGAGACAGACAGGATAATGTGTCAATATAAGTAGGTGGATATATTCGCATACGTTCGATACAGTTTCCTGGTCTGCTCTGGAAAAACTAGCCAGCGGGGAAGCGTCGGCCTCTCAGAACGTCGACGGAGTCAAACCATTGCGCGGCAACGGGCATTCAGGCTAGGTCGGGCGTTCGGGCGCTTCCGTATATCCCCGACATCGGGGAGATGTGATGGAATTCCCGACGAGTATGATGCGTGCCCATCGGGGCCGTGAAAAATCGGGGATTGGCGAAATGGACAGACGACCCCGGATGGAAGCTCCGATGCCGCCTCGGCTCCTGTCGTGCGGTTCTTGGACTCCCGGATGGGGGACTGAATTGGTGACCGCCGCGCCGTAGTGAAGGGCAGGGCCGAAGGAACCGGTTTGGCAACGGGGACAAACGGGGCAAGCCGCAGGGAGGCGGAAGCATGTCGAATTCATCAGCGGATGAGATGGGCGGGTCCTTCGGCTCCACGGAAGACCGGGGTGGAACCGACGTAGATCTGGGCGGCAGCCCCCTCGAAATGCCCGCTGACGAGATGCGCGAACTCGCCAATGCGGCAGTAGAGATTCTGGTCAGGAGAGTGGAGACACTAAGGGAGAACGGTGCCTGGGAGGGCGACTTCCTGGATGCGCTGGACGCCAGCCTGGGCGAAGCGGCGCCAGAAGAAGGAACGCCAGCGATGGAAGTGCTCCAGCGTGCCGTCAACGACATTTTGCCATTTGCCACCCGACTCGATCATCCCCGAACCTTTGCATTCGTGCCGACCACGCCAACGTGGCCCAGCGTGGTAGCGGATTTCCTCGCTGCCGGCTTCAACGCCAACGTCTGCACCTGGCTGGTTGCCAGCGGGCCGAGCGAGATCGAGCTTGTGGTCTTGAGTTGGTTCTGCAAGTGGATCGGTTATCCGGATTCAGCCGGGGGTCTGCTTACGAGCGGGGGGTCCGCCGCGAGCCTGGACGCGCTTGTCGCCGCTCGGCATGCGGCGGGCAATCCGGTTCGCCCAAGTGTGTACATCAACGACCAGTCCCACAGCGCGTTGCCGCGCGCGGCGATCATCGTGGGAGTCGCTCGGGAGCACATTCGCACGATCCCCACGGATGATAGTCTTCGGATGGATCTGGAAGCATTGCGGCGCGCCGTGGCCGAGGACAGGGCGGCGGGTCTCAATCCGGTCGCGGTTTGTGCGAATGCGGGAACTACCGGCAGCGGTACCATCGATCCCCTCGGACCCATGGCGGACTATTGCGAAGCGGAGGAAATCTGGCTGCACGCGGACGCCGCCTATGGCGGGTTTGCGGTTATTACGAAGGAGGGGAAGCAGCTGCTCAGCGGCATCGAGCGCGCCGATTCCGTTTGTCTGGATGCCCACAAGTGGCTCTTCCAACCCTATGAAGCGGGCTGCATATTGGTGAAGGATGCGGCCAATCTCGAGTTGTCCTTCGCTGTCCGTCCGTCTGTTCTCCAGGATACGGTATGGGGGAGGGACCACACGAATTTGACGGACCGCGGCCTGCAGCTCAGCCGGGGATTTCGGGCCCTGAAAATTTGGATGTCCATCCAGACGTTCGGGATGGCTGCCTTCCGGGAAGCTGTCGCGAACGGCATCGAGCTTGCGCGTCGCGCCGAGGAGTTTATCCAGGAGAGCTCCACGATGGAGATGCTGAGTCCAGCCTCCCTCGGGATCGTGTGCTTCCGAGTCAACCCGGAAAGAGCCGATCTCAGCGAAGAGGAAGTGGACAAGGTCAATCGGGGCATCCTTGCGCGCGTCTTCTGGGACGGCCGGGCATTCGTGTCGTCCACCATGCTGCGGGACAAGTTTGCGCTGCGGTTCTGCATCTTGAACCATACAACCACTTGGGTGGACGTTCGTGAGACGCTGGAGGCCATAGAGGGCTTCGGGCAGGAATCGATGCCCTGAGCTGTGGTGGCGGGTCGGCGCGTGCCGAGGCATGGCTGTGCGGCCGTGGCTGGATCGGATGCGCTGCGCCTCGCCTCGGTATAGGATTCACGCGGGCACGGCGCTGTCGGCATTGGCGCCGTGAATTGGCTTGTGCGGTTCCGGGGAGGAGCAATCCATGCATGGAGAATCCAGGGAGCTCAGCCTTGTCCTCAAGAACGATCTCGACGAGCTGGCGCCATTGGCAGGCGCAATCGACGACTTCGCAGACGGGAATGAGGTTTCCGACAAGGAGCGGTTCGAACTCCAATTGTGCTTGGAGGAAGTCTTTACGAACATCGTGAGTTACGGGTTCGTGGACATCGACGAGCACGAGATACGGGTCGATTTCCGGCTCGATGCCGTCTCGGGGGTTCTGCGCGTTTCGATCGTCGATGACGGTGTAGAGTTTGATCCGCTCAGCGACAGCACGGGTCCCTCGTTGAACGCGCCTCTGGAGGATCGGCCGATCGGCGGCTTGGGGATCCACCTGGTTCGCCAATATGTCGACGAATTGGAATACGATCGCCGTGGCGGCTGCAACCATCTCACGCTAATCAAGAAATTCTCCTCCGAAGCCTCCTTGGACTAGTCTGCACGTTGGCCTCCGGGGAGCTACTTCACGCTTCGGCGCCCCGAGGAAGGGCTTGGGCTGTCAACCCTGTCCGTGCAGGGCCTGGAACGGCTGCGGTGATGGTGAAGCCGAGTTATCTGGCGGCGCGCTGCAGTTGTTCGATCTTGCGTTTGCTTCGCTCTGCCTCGATTCCTCGCTCGACATAGTCTCAGACATCCGGACACTTGGCGTTGAGACAAGTTGCCAGAGCGCAACGCAAGGGGTTGAATTTCCCAGTATTTGTGGGAGAGAAGAGCGCTTTCTGCGAACCGCTCTCCCTTTCAGAGCTGCTGGAATTCAATGACTGGCAAAACGCGGCGACGTCTTGCCCTGCGGTTCCGAATGACTTGCTGGAACGCGAACTCTTCTATTGCACACACCGTTGCAGCCGTGCCCGCACGTCAAGATTATTGTCGAAAGTCCTGAAGTCTGAGTCTTCGCCTCCAATGAGCATAGTGAAGATCAAGCGGATGAGTTCGTGAGCGGTCGCCTCGATCGCAGCCGTCGGGTCCAATCTGGCCAGTCGAGCACGATGTCTTGCGCCTATGCAGTTCTCGCTTCGCCGTGCCGTCATGGCCGCGAGCTTGCGCGCCTGTTCGGCGGTGTTTACGGGATTGCGCTTGTTGCTGCGCAGCTTGACGTCGACACTGATCCGGGTGCCGGGTGCAAGTCCGAGCCAGGAGCAGAAGTGCTGGATGGCAGGGAACGCCGACAGGTGCGAACCGATCTCAGAGGCGATGAGCAGCGCCGCCTTCGGCCCGACCGCCGGAATGGCCGTGAGGTCGACCCCGATCATGTCGGCAATGGAGGTCGGGAGCCGTGTTCTGTTCCCGACGCTCCTGTACATCGGCGCCTTGTGGAGGCAGGTCGTGCCGCAGCGGCTCCCGGATCGCGGCGGCCTTCACCCGCCGGTCCCGCATGGAGGCAATTTTCTGAAGGATCCGCTCGCCAGCATCAATCGCTCGAAGAATCCTTTGACCTGTGGTGCTCACGACGTCGCTCTGCACGGAAACCAGCCGCAATTTTCTTTCCGCCAGTTCCTTCTGTTTCTGCGGCACGCACCGGGAGCGATCCTCTGGCGACCGCTTGTTTTGGCGCACCAGGGAACGCCGTGAGCAACGCTCGCCTGCTGGCCGAAACGCACGCCGCAGACCACCGTGGCTAAGGGTCGGCGCAATAATGACTTCCGCTTTCACCTGGGCTTTATGGTGTAGTTCCATCTCGGGATTTCGTCATCGGAGGATATGTTGAGGCGTTGCATTTCCTGGTCGGTGACTTTGACGCCCATCTGGTACTGCGTGTCGTTGAGATAAGCTGATACGCGCATTCCGGCGCGGGTAGTGGTTGAACGGATATATGCGAGAATGGTTTCGAGGTCGATGAGCGGCACTCCGGCCCAGTTCTTGCTGATCTTGCTGAACAGGCGGTGTTCGATGGGGTTCCATTTCGAGGTGCCTGCGGGGTAGTGGGCGACGGTGGCTTCGATGCGTTGCTGATCGCAGAGCTTGTGCTGGAGGGCGGCCTTCCACGCCCGCGGCCGGCATCCGTTGCTGCCGCCGCTGTCGGCGAAGATGATCATGCGGCCGGCGTCGGGATAGGCGAGCTTTCCGTGGTCGCGCCACCATGCGGCGACGCAATCGGCGGCGAAGACGGGGGTGTCGCTGGAGGTTCCGACGAAGATGGTGCCGGTGTTGGCGCGCAGGTCGTAGATGCCATTGGGAACGGCGACGCCGCTTGCGAGGGAACGGAAGTCGTGGTCGTGGACTTGCTCGGGATAGCGGTCCCATTTGGCGCCGGTGTTCTTGAATTTGCCGATCAGCTCCTTCTTCTTGGTGTCGGTGCTGATGATGGGATTGCTTTCGCTGGCGCCCCGCTGGCGCAGGATGGTGATGCGTGCGAATTGGGCGTCCCTTTGCGGGTGGCTGGCGGCGGCCAGCTTCTTGTGGTTGACGCGCAAGGAAAAAACCATGGAGCGAAGCAGCCTGGCGACGGTGCGGGTGCCAACGCGGATGCCGGTCTCGCGTAGCTGCCGGGCGAGCTTTGCGGTGGTGCGGCGCGTCCATTTGAGAGCGCCGCCCGGGTCGCCGGCGGTGTCGCCGTCCATCAGATCGCGGATTCGGTTGAAGATGCCCGGCGTTTTTTTTTCGAGCAGCTTTCGACCACCGCCCGGCTTGCGGACGCGGCCGCTGCCGGTCTCGCCGGCCAGGAGCTCGCGGCGGCCGCGCGACACGGTCCCCGGTCGAGCCCAAGCGCACGTGCCACGCGACGATCGCTGCCGCGCCCCATCCGCGCCGATTCGAGCCCCGCGTAGAAGCGCCGCTGGCGCTCGTCGAGAAGGCCGAAAAACAGCGCCACCGCCGTCCCCAGGCGGCTGCCCGGCCGCGCCGCGAGCGGTGGCGGCGCAATCGTCGCGGCGGTGTGCGCGAAGCTGCCGGACCCTCGTATCTTCTTTGTCTGCGGCACAATACAGATCGCGCCCATCGAGCTTTTCTCGGGCGAGCCGCCCGGCGCCGGCCAAACGGCCCAGCACGTTGCTGGTGGCGACCCCCGTGAGCGCATCGAACTCGGCGGCGAACAGGCAACCCGGCGATGCCGGCACCAACGCCTCGGCGGTTGCGGCAAGGCTGCCATGCGCCGAGAACCTGACGCCGTCGACCTCCCACAGCCCGTGCACGTCGAACCGGGCGAGTTCAGTCAGGGTGTAGTACCGGCCGCAATGGGAATAGCTGGACCGGTAGTCGATATGCTCCAGTTTGCAGAACACGGTGCGCCGGGCGCCATCGCCGAGCGCCTCCTGCATTTGCTCCAGTGTAACGACAGTGTGACGGCGGATGAGATTGGCGATCGTTGCGGCGGATTACGTTTGAGGCCTCATAATGGCACCTGTGATACTCGAAAGTTCGTCATCATGCCGTAACCATCCACGCTCATCGAGAGCCTAGTACGCAAAAAATACTATATATTGCGAGATGTTCAACGGTAGTCCGCATCTCAATGACGTCTTCTCGACGCCAGCGGAAAGGGCACGGTTTCTACATATTGGCGGAATGTATTCTTGCGCCAGCCCTAAGCAACTGCCAAGTCCACTGGCGATCCAGAACGTCGCTCGTGCACCCCGGCGCCAGCATCACCTCGAAGTCCCCGTGTTCCAGATACTGGAAATTTTCTTACTGGCTGCGTTGACGGCTGAGTTCGCGCCTGCTGCAGCCGCATGATCGGCTTGGAAGTGTTCCGCCATCTGGGAGGGAGCCCGCAGCAATCATCAGTGCCGCACTGTGCCGGTTGAAGGCTGCGGCATCGCTTGGGGCTGTTGGCGGCAGCATCCACCATGAAATGGCAAATTGTTCCTCTGCTGCCCGCTGCAAGGTGATTGCTTGTGCTCGGTTCCCATCCGGCGGGCTCGACACGCCCCAGTTTGTATGGGGTGGCCAGGTACGTCGGGCCCGGAAGGCCCACTCGACCTTGTCCCCTGGCGCTTGCGGTCACTATAGTGCGAGGAGCCGCTGCGAGCCCGCGCGCAGCGGGTTACTTGCGAGGTGGCGTCAACATGGCGGAACGAAGCTTCGCAAAGGAAGTCCGGTCTCTGGGACTTGGTGACGGGGAAGTCTTTCACGGTGAGGGCATCCTTGCCGTGGCAAAGGCGCTGCTTCAGTCTGGCGTGTCCTATGTAGGCGGCTACCAGGGTGCGCCAGTGTCGCACATGATGGACGTTTTCAGCGACGCCCACGAAATCCTGGACTCCCTCGGTGTTCACGTCGAGATCTGCGCGAACGAAGCGGCGGCTTGCGCCATGCTCGCGGCTTCCATCCACTATCCGGTTCGCGGATGTGCCGTATGGAAATCCACGGTTGGCACCAATGTCGCTTCAGACGCGCTTTCGAATCTGGCTTCAGCCGGAGTTACCGGTGGAGCGCTCATCGTGGTCGGCGAGGACTATGGAGACGGATCCAGCATTATCCAGGAGCGAAGCCATGCCTTCGCGATGAAGTCCCAGGTCTGGCTGCTGGATCCCCGGCCGAATCTGCCTTCGATCGTGAGGGCGGTGGAGCAGGGCTTTGCGCTCTCCGAGGCCAGCAATACGCCCGTGATGCTCGAACTGCGCATTCGAGCCTGCCATGTTCATGGCAGTTTCCCGACCAAGGCAAACCGTCCGCCCACCTATTCGAACCACCGTCTCCTCGACGGACCCAGCTTCGATTACGAGCGAATTTGTCTGCCGCCCTCGACCTACGCTCAGGAGCAGAAAAAGGTGAACGAGAGGTGGCCTGCAGCAGTCGAATTTCTCAGGGAAAGCAAACTCAACGAGCACTTTCCGGCGTCCGGTCCGGGCGCGGCGGATGACGTCGGAATCATCATCCAGGGCGGGATGTACAATGTGGTGTTTCGGTCGCTGGCGATTCTCGGCTTCGCAGACGAAGTTGGAAGCGCCCGCATTCCGATGTTTGTCCTGAACGCCACCTATCCGCTCGTACCAGACGAAATTACCGGATTTTGTGCCGGCAAGCGCGCCGTCCTCGTCGTCGAGGAGGGCCAGCCCAACTATCTTGAGGACGCCATTGCGAGCCTTCTCCGCAAGGCAGATCTGAACGCGAGGCTGTTCGGGAAGGGGCCGTTTCCCATGGCCGGCGAGTATACCGGCGAAGTCGTGCTTCGCGGGATGGATGCCTTCCTCCGCGACGCGCTTGGAGAAAGCCGGGCGCCGGACCCGGGCATCATTGGCAGGGTTGACGATGCCAAGCGCCGTGCGGCGGAAATCCTGACCGCGCCGGTTCCCGCCCGTCCACCGGGATTCTGCACTGGCTGTCCGGAACGGCCCGTCTTCAGTGCGCTCAAGATCGTCGAGCGCGATGTCGGGGCGATGCATGTGAGTGCGGACATCGGCTGCCATACATTCGCGACCCTGCCTCCGTTCAATATTGGCAACACGGTTCTTGGCTATGGGTTGGGATTGTCGAGCGCTGCTGCCGTCAGCCCGCATATGGGCAAGCGCACCGTGAGCATCATGGGCGATGGCGGCTTCTGGCACAACGGGCTCACCTCGGGTGTCGCGGGTTCGGTATTCAACAAGTCCGATGACGTACTGATCATCATGAACAACGGGTATACGGCGGCGACCGGCGGCCAGGGTATTCCGTCGACGCGCACTGGCGCCGGGGCATCCGCAGGAAATGGTGCCGCCCGCTTTCGGGAATCGGGCACCGGTGGTAGCCAGAGCATCGAGGCCGCGCTGCGCGGGGTCGGCGTGAAGTGGGTCCGGCGGATTCCCACGTACTCCGTCGGGAAGATGGCAAGCGCCTTGCGCGGCGCTCTCACCGGCGGGACGGAGGGGCTCAAGGTCATCATTGCGGATGGCGAGTGCCAGCTGATGCGCCAGCGTCGGTATCGGCCGTGGTTCGCGGCGCGGCGCAAGGCAGGACACCGGGTGGTTCGTACCCGTTTTGGCGTGGATGAGCGTCTGTGCACCGGCGACCATTCCTGCATCCGCCTTTCCGGTTGCCCGAGCCTGACCGTGAAGGAGAGTTCCGATCCGCTGCGAACCGATCCGGTTGCGCATGTCAACAACGATTGCGTGGGGTGCGGCGTGTGTGGGGAAGTCGCGCACGCGGCGGTGCTGTGTCCGTCTTTCTTCCAGGCCGAGGTCGTCTACAACCCGACGGCATGGGATCGGTTTCTCCATGGTCTGCGGAGCCGCGTGATCAGGGCGATTGCTCCGAACTGAGGTAGAGCGGCCGTGACCGAGATTCCCGAAGGACCTGTCGTCGAGACTGGTGCCTGTTCGCCGGGCGTTGCGGCGCCGTGCCCCGTTGCCGGCCCCGGTGCCGGGCCGCAGATCGAGGTACCTCCGGCATCGGCGCGGTCGGAACGGATCTGCACGGTCCTGATCGCCGCCTTGGGAGGCGAGGGCGGGGGCGTTCTGTCAAACTGGCTCGTGGACGCGGCAGTCGCCGACGGGCGGAGTGTTCAGGCGACTTCGGTTCCCGGCGTTGCGCAACGAACCGGCGCGACCACCTATTACCTGGAAATCGGCCCGCGGTATTCCGAAGCCGCGAGCGCCAGCGCGACAAATGGGGGCGCTCCGCTGCGTCCCTCTGTTGGCGCCGGAACGGTCATGGCTCTCCTTCCGACGCCGGGCAATGTGGATCTTCTCGTTGCGTCGGAGCTTCTTGAGGCGGGGCGGGCAGCGCAGAACGGCCTGATCTCTCCGGACAGAACCACCGTGATCGCTTCGACCCACCGAACTTTCGCCATCGCGGAGAAGAGCGCGATGGGCGACGGGCGGTTCGACGACGTTCGCGTTCGACGAGCGGTTCGGGAACTCTCGCGTCATAACGTCTTCGCCGATCTCGGTGCCGTAGCCCAGCGGGCCGGTACCGTGTTGAGTTCCGTTCTGCTCGGTGCCGTGGCCGGCTCCGGGGCGCTTCCCATTCCGCGCGAACAGCTGCGGGCTGCCATCGAACGGGCCGGGATCGCCGTGGATTCGAACCTGCGGGGGTTCGACTCCGCGGTGGAACTTCTCGACAGGCGCGCGAAGAAGGAGGCGCAGGTACCGCCCGGAGTCGAGCCCCTGCCGACACGCGAGGCGCACGAGCCGGTTGTCGTTTACCTGCCCTCCGCTCTCGAGTCCCGCGTCGATGCGTTACCCGAGCCGGTTCGGGACATCGCGCGTTTGGGCGCGGAGCGGACCCTCGATTACCAGGACTTGCGTTACGGTTCGCTCTATCTCGATCGCATCGAGAGGTTGCTCGGCAGCGCCGCAGTCGCGGGACTGCAGCAGGGCACGCGGGAGTACAGGGCGGCCAATTCGGAAGCGGATACCTCTGATAGTGATGATGCCGTCAAGACCGGGTCCCGACTCGAGTGGGTAAGCGAGGCGGCGAGGCAACTCGCGCTCTGGATGTGTTTCGAGGACATCATCCGGGTTGCGGACCTCAAGACAAGGCGGTCTCGGATGGAGCGAGTGCGGGCCGAAGTGCGGGCGGAGCCGGGACAGCCGGTGGTTGTCTCCGAATTCATGAAACCAGGCGTGGAGGAGTGGTGCTCGCTGCTCCCCGGCTGGCTTGCACGGCCTGTGCTGCGTGCGGCCGATCGCGGCGGATGGCGGCATCGTTTCAAGTTGGGTATTCGCCTGCGCTCCAGTTCGATCAGCGGCTTCGCGCTGCTTCGGCTGCTTGCTTGGCTCCGGTTCGTCCGCCGGGGCACGTCGCGGTTTCGAGAGGAGCAGGATCGGATCGAGACATGGCTCGCAAGGGTCGCCGCGGCAGGCGATTCCGATCCTGCCCTCGCCCTGGAAGCCGCGAAATGCGCCAATCTTGTCAAGGGCTACGGCGACACGCGCGAGCGCGGCGTACAAAGCTTTGAACGGACGATGTCCTGCCTTGCCGCTTGTGCACGCGGTCTGGAGCCGGCCGCCAGCCTTCGCCGACTGCGGGAGGCGGCTCTCGCCGACCCGGGGGGCGCGAAGCTCGAGGCCGCAATCGGTGCCCTGCGGAAAGCGGTTCCAGGCCCTGGAGAACCCGAGAGCCCTGGTGCATGAACGCGCGGAACGCGGCACGTGGACGAGCTCCTTCTCGGGCAGTCGTGTCCGAAAGCTTCTTTCCGGGAGCGATGGCGTGCCTCCGGCGATGGCCGTGGTTTGACACCGGCCGGATGCAGAGAGTGCCGCAATTGTCCATTCGGCGGACGCCTTCGAAGAGCCCGGGAAGCCAGCAGGCAGGAAGTGGCTTGTCCGTCGGCCGTTATGCGATTGCGCTTGCCATACGGGAGCATACTCGCAATAGTGTCGCCAGCCAGTTACGGCTTGAAAACCGTTCGCGCACGCGGACGGAAGGGCGCGTGCAATCACCGCCAATCAGACGGGACGGGTGTCGCGAACGGAGCACATGGGGAGTGCGGTTGGAGCGGATGCCGGGAGTGGCCTGAGATGACCGAAAGCTATGAGACTTTGAAACTCTCCCGTGACGGTCGGCTCATGCGCGTGGAGTTGATGCGGCCGGAACGGCTCAACGCTTTCGCCATGACCGGGGCGCGGGAACTGTTCGACGCGGCCCGCGGAATTGCCGGGGACGAGTCGGTGAACATGGTGGCCATCACGGGGACAGGCCGCGCGTTTTCCACCGGCATCGACCTCAAGGATCTCGCTGTGGGCGCGATCGACCAGAGCTATTTCGATACCTGGGACGAGGCCATGCGCGTGTTCGAAACCATGGACAAGCTGGTCCTCTGCCTCATCCATGGTTATGCGGTAGGGGGCGGCCTGCAGCTCGCGCTCGCGAGCGATATCCGAGTATGTACGCGGTCTGCGAAACTCGGCCTGCCGGCGATAAAGGAAGGACTCATCCCTGGTCTCGGAACGTTCCGCCTTGCGCGCTATGTCGGATTGGGCCGCGCCAAATCGTTGATCATACGTGGCAACATGATTGACGGCACGGAGGCGGAGCGCATCGGGCTGGTGGATCATCTGGTTGATGAGGAAACGGCGTTCGATGAGTTCGAGAAATGGCTGTCGGAGTACGCCGGCAGCAATTCGGCAGGCTGCCGGGCGTCCAAGCAGATGTTGCTGGACTGCTTCGATCTCGGTTGGGAAGCGTTCTTCCACAAGTATCTGGTCTTGCAGGGAAAGGCCATGGCTGCGCCCGATTTCGCCGAGGCGATGGAGGCGTATCGGCAAGGGCGGGAGCCGAGATGGGAGTAGCTGCCGGGCTCTAGGGCCCGGGCATTGCCTCGGTACTATGCCGAGAGGATTGGAACGCTGGACGCGTGGGCTCCGGCTCTCTGCGGTTACCGAAGGTTGGCACCATGATAATCGCTGAACGCAATCCTGAAGCCGTTCTCGACTTCTGGTTGAGCGGGATGCGCACGCCAGCCGAGGCGAGCGCGGACCAATGGCGTGACCGAATGCTGATGTGGAAGATCGGTCCGCTTGCCCGCAGCACCGAGAACCGGCTCTTCTTTCAGGCGCAGCGCGAGTGGTGCGAACAAATTCATCGCGAAGGAATGGATCGCTTCTTTGCCGACCCGGTGTGGGACTCGCCCCGTGGCCTGCTGGCAAAGCTGATTGTTCTCGACCAGTTTCCGCGCAGCACGTATCGGGGCGCGCCTCCGGCCTACGAGTACGGCCCGATTACGGAGCCTATCGCCTGCCGGATATGTGCGATGAACTGGGACCAGACGTGTTTCAACGTGATTGAGCGTATGTGGGTTTACATGCCGCTTACCCACTCGGAGGATCTGGGCCTGCACGAACTCGCGGTAGAGAAATTCATTCAGTGGAATCAGGATCTGGTTTCCGAGGTGTCGGCGGAGCACCGAAAGATCAACCAGTATGTGAGCTGGTCGTTCATCAAGGCAACGATCGAGCATTCGGAGGTGCTCCTGCTCTATGGCCGCTTCCCGCACCGCAATGCCATCTATTGCCGTCCGCACAAGGCGGGAGAACCGCGATACCTGAACGACCCGATGCGCCCGCTTTGGACATTCACGCAGCCTCTGAATCCCGAATTCCCCGCCTTTCTGGGCGCCCTCTGGCGGGTTGGGGACGGCCTCGATGAGAATAGCGTATCGCGGGAATCGCTGTCGTCCTTGCATCGGGAGGCGGCCATTTCCCTCGATGATCCCGGCTCCCTGATGGACGTGTTCGACATCAGCGCAGGCGAAGGCGTTCCGTATGGGATGCTCTATCGCCACATGCGGCTGCCGGAGAAGGCGGTGGCGCTCGATGCGCTCCGGAAGTGTCCCGCGGTCGCCGAGTTGATGGATCAGATCGCGGGCGTCCTTCTCAAGGATCCCTCGGAGGGATGGCCGCCGCGAAGCGCGAAGAATTCGATCCATCCGGTGATCGACGTGAACGCGATCAACAAGATCGTTCGCGGTGAGCCGTCCACGACTGAATCCTGAGCAAAGTGGATCCTGCACAGCGCAGGCGCGGTACGACGCAGGGCGGCCACCTCGCCTGGTTTGGCGGCGGCGACGCGCGAATTCCGGTTCCTGATTGGGCAGCAGGGCGGGTGCTTCGCGACCGTCGCGCACATTCGCTGCTGCCAACGCGAACTCCTGGTTCTGGCACGAGGGAAGGCGGCACGCATCCTGGCGTTCGGGAGTTGGACCGGAGAGTAGAAGGCCTGGAATGGTGCCGAATCCTATGCCTGGTAAGCGCAAGGAAATCGAGGAAGGAAATAGGCCTGCGGGGGGGGGGGGGGCGGAAAGCTCCCAGCCAGAGCCGGGCGCTTCAGGACAGAATGAACGTTGATGTTTGGTCGGGACGATCCGCGATTCGCAAGGACGCTTGTTCACTCCTCTTCGCACGCGGCAATCAACGGTTTCAGAAGGGTGACTCCCGGCCATGTCCGTCCGGCCGTTCAGACCCGGACATCGTGTCGGCAAGCGTCTCTGTCGGGGGCCCAATGGCATTCGTCTAGGGCGTTCTGCTTCGTGGCCCACCGGGTGCATTGAACTAATATATTGCGGTTATTTGTCTTTTCTCCACTGTTGGTGCGGTCATGCCCGGGGGGGTTGACTTACCGGCTCGTTCCTTGCATAGTGCCGCTTGGATTGCCCACTGCGGAGAGGTGTTTGGATGGACCCCCGAATCGAGGCGCTGCGGTCGACGACGTTTTTCGGTCGTCGTCTGACCCGGCAGCAGATTTCCGAGATCCAGACGACGGTTGCAGCGTTTCCGTCGCTGAGCCGGCACGAGCTTGGGCAGACGGTTTGCGAGCAGCTGGGCTGGCGCACGGGAACGGGCACGAACCGGATCCAGCTCTGCCAACGGCTTCTGGAGGAACTGGAGCGGCTGGGCCTCCTGGTGTTGCCGGCGAAGGATGCGTCCTATGCGCGGGGTCCGCGCAAGCCGATTGAGAAGAGCCAGCGGACGGAGAAGCAGCCGGCGATTGCGGAGCCACTGGGGGAACTTCTGCCATTGCAGCTTCGCCTCGTGCTGGACGAGGACGAGGTCTCGGAGTGGAACGAGTTTGTCGACCGCTGGCACTATGCCGGTTTCCGCCACCCGCTCGGTCCGCGGCTGCGCTATTTCGTGGAGGACCGGCACGGGCGCAAGCTGGGTTGCCTGCAGTTCTCGCAGGCGGTGGTCTCGCTGCCCTGCCGGGACGCGTGGGTCGGCTGGCCGGAGGACGGGTGGAAGGCGCATCTGGAGCGGGTGGTGGGCAACACGCGGTTTCTGCTGTTTCCGTGGGTCGAGGTCCGGAACCTGGCTTCCAAGGTGCTGTCGATGGCGGTGCGGCGGCTGGCTGATGACTGGGAGCAACAGCACGGCTGCCGTCCGGTATTGGTAGAGACATTTGTCGATTCGAGCCGCTTCGATGGCGCCTGCTACCGGGCGGCGAACTGGCTCGATCTCGGCGAGACCCGGGGCGGCAAGGGGAAAGCGCCCAAACGGGTCTACGTCTATCCGCTGGCCGAGGACTTCCGGGAGGTTCTCCTGCATGGCCCGCAACGCACTGCGCCGCGGCGCAAGGCGACGCCGCGGGCGGCACCGGCGCTGGCCGCAGACGACCCCTTCCTGCTCGCCTGGCAGGAACTCGTCGGCGCGGCAACCGCGGCTGCAACGGCCCACGACCGTGTCTGGCAACTTCGGCGGCGGGTCATCAACACCCTGCTGGTGGTGCTCTTCGTCTATCGGCTGATGTTCTCGGGCAACGGCTACACGGCAACCCTCGCCGCGCTTTGGCAGCAATGCCAGGCCTGCGGCATTCCGCTGCCGCAGGCTGAACCCGTTGCCGCGTCGAGCATGAGCGCCGCCCGGGCGAAGGTCGACGAAGCCATCTTCAAGAGCCTGCACGCCGAGATCCTCAAGCGTGCCGGGAGTTCGCAGTGGAAGGGGCACAGGGTCTTCGCGGTCGACGGCTCGAAGATCAACCTGCCGCGCCCGCTGCTCCGCGCCGGCTACCGCCTGCCCCAGGAACGAGCCCACTACCCGCAAGGCTTGCTGAGTTGCCTCTACGAACTGACCCCGAAACTTCCCATCGACTTCGACCTGCATGCCCACGGCGATGAGCGCGCCGCCGCGCTCGCCCATCTCCCCGCCTTGGCCGTCGGAGACGTGGTCGTCTACGACCGAGGCTACTACTCCTACCGAGTGCTGCTGGCGCATGCGGAGCGGGGCGTGCATCCGCTGTTCCGTCTGCAGAGAAATGCTGGAACCGCGTTCGACGACTTCATCGCGGGAAGCGAGCAGGATGAGTTCATCACCATCACCCCGGGGCCCGACACGCTTCGCCGTCTGGGCCGGAAAGACCCCGAGGCCGAACCCAGGCCCATCCCACTGCGACTCGTCAAATACGTCCACGGCGGAACCGAGTTCTACCTCGCAACCACCCTTCTCGACCGAAGCCGGTACCCGGTCCAGGACCTCGCCGACCTCTACCATGACCGCTGGGGCATCGAGGAGTTGTACAAAACTTCAAAGCTCGGCTTCGAACTGGAGAACTTCCACAGCCGATCCGAACGCGGCGTGAAGCAGGAGATCTTCGCCCACTTCAACCTCATCGCCATGACCAGGCTGTTCACCAACTTCGGCGACGCCATGCACAACTCACAATCGCCCCCGGATCCCCTGCCGGAGAGCCAGGCAAACTTCAAGGCCGCCTTGTTCGCCGTCGCCCGAAACCTCGAAGGCCTCATCCTGCGGCAGGCGGCCATGATGCACAACGCAGTGCATCAGGTCCTCGCCTGTGTCGAAACCGCAAGGCAGCGCCTGCGTCCAAATCGATCCTATCCACGACGCTCCCGAAAACCCCTCGGCAAATGGCAGAAGGGACGAGACTCCGCAGCTGCAGTCTGAGTGCCAGAGCAACCGTCCCACCCAATACGGGCCTGGCAGAACTGCGATTCCTTAAGCGAATGCCAAAATTTCCCTAAGCGAATGCCATTGGTCGGGGGCCTGCCTGCGCTTTGCAAAGCCCTGGGTGTGGGAGAGAAGGACCTGGGGGAAACGCCTGCTTCAGTCTTTCGACCGCAAGTCGACTATGCGTCGTGCCTTGCCCTCAGAACGTTCGATGGTGTTTGGCTCCTGAACTATGACGGATGCGGTCACGCCAATGCGCGACCTGATTTCATTGGCGAGATCCTTCGCAACCTGGTCCCGGGTTGCTTCGTCGGCGGCATCGCGGCTCGCCTCGACAATGATGGCCAACTCGTCGAGGCGGCCGGGTCTCGTCACTTCGAGATAAAAGTGCGGTGAGAGGCGGGGACCCTGGACGATGATCTCCTCGATCTGGGTCGGGAACAGGTTTACGCCCCGAATGATCAGCATGTCGTCACTGCGACCGACAACCCGTTGCATGCGCCGCATCGCCCGCGCCGTTCCAGGAAGCAGCCGGGTCAAGTCGCGCGTGCGGTAGCGCACAAGCGGACTGGCCTCGCGCGTGAGGCTTGAAAAGACCAATTCGCCCATGCGGCCATCCGGAAGCGGCTCCCCGCTTGCCGGGTCGACAATTTCGGGGTAGAAGTGATCTTCCCAGATGTGAAGCCCGTTTCGCTCCTCCACGCACTCGATCGAAACTCCCGGTCCGATCATCTCTGACAATCCGTAAATGTCGAACGCCCGCATGTTGAAAATCGACTCGATTTCGCTTCGCATGGATTCAGTCCATGGCTCGGAGCCAAGAAGGCCGACTTCGAGCGAGCACTCTCGCGCATCCAGCCCCTGCCGCCGGAATTCGTCTGCCATCGCCAGCAGGTAAGAGGGCGTGACGGCGATGACCCGCGGTTTGAAGTCCAGGATGATGCGCGCCTGGCGAGCAGTGAATCCCCCAGATGCAGGAACGACGGTGCAACCGAGGCGCTCCGCGCCTCCGTGTACGCCAAGTCCTCCCGTGAAGAGCCCGTAGCCATACGCTACATGCACGATATCACCAGGTCTCGTCCCGGCGGCACGCATCGACCGGGCCATGATCTCACCCCAGAGTTTGCCGTGAATATGCTCTCGCTGGTCCGGGTTCAGCGCGGAGACGGCTCCCGGGCGGGCCCCTGGCGGGCCCCTGGCGGAGGCGCGGTATTTTGCGTTGCAGTGCAACATGGTTTCCGGGCGCGGGCAAGCTTGCCGGTCGTCAACCCCTGGCGAAATCCGGTTGGCTCTTGTTGCCCTGTTGCGCGCGGCGCTGCAGTCAAGCGCGCTTGGGCGCTGCCTTCAGGGTATCCCAGTTGACGCGGAGGTTTCCGTCGCCACGGGATTCGAGGATCCCGAACTGGCCAAGCTGGCGTAGCCACCGGGAGGCGTTGCGGTTCACCATCAACGCCTCATAGTTGGTGTCGGGATCGCGATAGGGTGCGCGGTCGCGCAGTATCACGTACAGGATCCGCGCGATCTTGTGCGCGGCGGCGACCAGCGCCCGCTTGTTGCCGCGCCGTGCAGCGACGCTCCTCTTGAATCCGGCGAACTGGCAGTTCCTGGTATTTGTGGCGGCATGCGCCGCTTCGACGAGAGTGGCGCGCAGATACCGGGAACCCCTTCGGGTGGCGCCGTGGCGGCGCTTTCCGGCGGTCTCGTTGTTGCCGGGACACAGGCCGGCCCAGGCGGCGAAGGCCTGGACGGAGCCGAACACGCTCATATCGGGACCGGTCTCGGCAAGGATCGAGGCAGCTGCCACTCTGTCGATGCCGGGCATCGTCTGCAGGAGTTCCAACGCCTCCCGATGGGGCTCAAGGCGCTCCAGCATCATCGCCTGGACCGCCTGCATCCGCGTCTGAAGCGCGGCCTCGGCCGATACCAGATCCCGGAGCAGTTCGCGCTCCCAATCGGCAAGCGTGAAGGTCAGGGCGCTGCCAAGGGCCGCGAGCTTGCCGCTCACATGGTGCGAAAGCCGGCCCAGGATCACCTCCCGGGAATCGCCGGCGATCAGGCCGTCCAGCATGATCCGGCCATTGACGCCGAACACGTCGCTGATGATGCCGCCGATCCGCACTCCGGCGCGGTCGATCACCTTCTGCACCCGGTTGCGAACCCGCGCGCGCTCCTGGACCAGGCTGCGCCGATGGCGGCTGAGCGAGCGCAACGCAAGGAAGGTTCGATCCGGCACCAGGCTCGGACGGCCCAGTCCGAACTGGCATACCCGCGCCAGCCAGCGGCTGTCCTCGACATCCGTCTTGCGACCGCGTAGCTGCTTCACATGTTGCGCATGCAGCAGTTGCACCTCGATCCCGGCTTCGCTCAGCCGGTCCCATGGTGCTCGCCAGTACACGCCGGTGCCTTCCATTGCCGCAGCCGAGACCTCATGCCCCACCAGCCACTCGGCAAGCTCATCAAGGCCCGGCGGCAATGCGCTGAAGCTCCGCGTCTCACAGACCGGCTCGCCAGGCTCGTCGCAAAGCCGGACCGTCGCCGTAATCTCCATCTTGTGCACGTCGAGCCCCGCGGCACGGGGGTGGACAACATGCAGCGCGTCATTCATCATGGCTCCATCTCCTCTGGAGAAACAACAGGCGGAGACGGAATGGATGGCCGGGGGAGCACTCGCAGCGGCGCCTGATAGCGTCCCTGCGGTCATTTTGCCGTCCGTTCTCGACTGCCAGGCAGCCGGATACTTCCAGGGGTTCGATGCCAGGCCATCCGGGACAGTTTTAGGACGTGGTCTAAAGCCAACAATAATTCTTCGTCCTCGGTTCCGTCTCCGCCAACCACCATAACTCGCCAAGTCGCGCGATAACACGACTTGCAGGCAACAAGCGAACCGCGCGGCGCCCGGACCAGCCAGCATCTTCATGTCCGGGGGTGCGAAACGGAACCGATCGGCATGTGCGTTTTAGGTCATTGCGCGTGTAGCCCACCACGGTCGGTGTTCCGGTGGTGCCGCTGGACGCATGAATTCGGACGATTTGCTCCCGTGGAACGGCGAACATTCCAAACGGATAATTTTGGCGGAGATCGTCCTTGTACGTGAAGGGAAATCGGGATAGGTCGCCGAGTGAATTCAAATCGGAAGGGGAGACTCCGGCTTGGTCAAATCTGGCCCTGTAGACAGGAATGTGTTCGTAGGCATGCGAAAGCATCGCCTGCAGCCGGGATAGCTGCAGGGCCTCGATCTCGTCCCGGCTGGCCGTTTCGATCGGGTCGAGTTCATCGCGTGCCGGCGGGCGCACCGCCGGGTATGTGGCGGAGTTCATGATCGGCTTGGCCCCCATCCCACGCATTCATCTGGCGCGCGACTCGACAGTGAGTCCGACACTCTTCGCCGCTGCGACTCTGCGGCGATTCCGAGTCGGAAATTCCATTCTGTCTCCCCAATGTCGGAGACACACGAAAGCACCCGAACGCCTAATCTTCCAAGTTAGCCAGAATACCCATTGCGGCGCAATAAATTGACGTCGTCGACGGTCAGAAAGGCCGGCGCCTCCCGGCTGGCTTGCTACTTCCGGGACCAACTGGAATATCGTGTCGACAGTATGCATTATATATCAACCTCGGCATATTGGCACTTCATCCGGTCTGTGTCCTGGCGTCTGGAGGAAAGGCCGTAGCGGGCTGTAGGGGGGAAAGCAGGTTCTTCTTGGATAGTCCCGTCCTGAACGGGTCCTGTCGCTGTGGCGGGCCCCATTCCTGGGTTGCGCGGATCCGACACATGAAATAACGGTGAAAACCATCATACAGGCATGAATGCATGCAGGCTTCCGCCCTCCGCTTCCTGGACCCGGAAAACAGCAACGATCGCAAGTACGAGGCGCTATGGGCGCTGTTCGTCGAGGCGCGTCCCTGCTGGAGGCGGCGCGCCGGTTCGGCTACGCAGTGGAAACGCTGCGCAACCTCCAGGCCGCGTTCACCCGCGCAAGGTGCGCCTTTCTTTCTGCCGGACCGCCGCGGCAAGCCGAAGCTGTTACCGAGCCCGGACCACGACGGGCGGATTGCAGCGCTGCGCAAGCCGGAGAACCGCTCGGCGGCGGATATCGCCGAGCGGCTCTTCGCAAAGGAAAAGCTGCCGGTCAGTGAGGCCACGGTTGCCCGCGTCTTGAATTCGCCAAACTTGTCGGAAACGGTTTCGAACGTGCTCCCGCCAGGAACCCTGTTCCGACCCCTCGTCCGCGCAAGCGCAGGCATCCGCATCACCGAGCACGAAATCATCGTCAGCTTCAGTCGAAAGGCCCACAATCCCTGTTTGCTCCCGCAAGATACGCCGAAAGGGCCGCACACATCCGGTGGCTCCAGGAGCGAACCCTTCGTCCGCGATCCTACTGAGGCCCGATTGTCACCCCGTTGCCTGCAGTTGGGAATCGAGGCCAGTACTGCCCACACATCAATTCAGGCGAATGAGATAGGAATTATATATTTAGCTTGACACGTAATGTATAGAATCAACATCACCGTGTTATCATGTGTTCGGTGGTCGTCGCGATGCGGCTACAGCCACACGGCCCATACGCTACAGGACCGAGCGCGATGGAAGAATATACGACCTGTCGGAACATTACGTATCGGCTGTATCCGGGCGACATCGGTACGGCGGAACGGTTGCCGGGCATTTGGGACGCGTGCCGGTTTGCATGGAACGAGGTCAAATAAGTCCGCGAAATTCAGTACGCACATGCCTGCGGGCGTGAGATCGAACGCCTACGTTCTTCACGTTCGGGAGAGCCTTCAAGATCCTGTGGGACAGCAACGACTGGTTGCGGGAATATTCCTATTCCATTGTTCGGTACGCGCTGAAATAGTGTCTGCCGAAAAACCCCCTTTTTGGAGTTTGAGCCGGCTTCTGCCGTCAAGTTTGACCCCGACCTGACAGGTGGATTCAGGGTCAAGTGGACCTGGTCAGCGACATTTGGGGGTAAACGGCGGGCGGGCGGGGATTTTGGCGCCCATATTGGTGATTTCTGGAAGTATCGGGCATGGAGAGCCGCCGGCAGCCCGGTCCGGGCTGCGCTGGCGCGGTTTCCCGGCGACGTCAGGCAGCTTTTCGTTGCAGGAACTTGAGTCGTGCGCGTTCCCGTGCGCGGATCAAGAAACCGACACGGAGCACATTTGCAGCGA
This sequence comes from Rhodobacterales bacterium, assembly GCA_965222665.1. GTDB lineage: Bacteria > Pseudomonadota > Alphaproteobacteria > Rhodobacterales > CAZPXZ01 > CAZPXZ01. The sequence goes on along the minus strand of CBDCUM010000011.1, from coordinate 507,555 downwards.
GGATGGACAAGGCGACCGTGCGGGCGAAGCCAGCCTTGCCATGGGTGCGCACCCGGTCCAGGCCGCGCTGCTCGAGATTGTTGATTGCCGACTCGACGGCGGGATGCTGCTGGCGCGCCAGTGCGAAGTCCGGCTGCGCCTCGTGTTCGCGGCGGCTGGCGGGCAGGCGGCCCTTGGCGGGCATGGCGTTGAGTTCCAGCGTGTCGCCGAGGGCGACCTGGTTTTGCGGGCTGTGAAAGCCGCGGTCGAAACTGCAGGCGACGAGTTCCGGGAAGCGCTCCCGCGTGGCCACGATGACGGGAACCGCGGCATCGGTGTCGCTCCCCTCCCACAGGATCCGGTGCTCGAGGAGGTGGTCCTCGACGATCGCGACGGGAACGCCCAGTTCCACGGGGACGCCCGCCTTCCCCTTGCTGTTCCACCGCGTATGTTCCTCGAAGACCGAAAAGACCTTCTCCTTCTGGGGGATCTCCTCCCTCTGCAGGATCCTCCGGTCCGTCTGGTCGATCTGGCGCTTCGTATGCGCGATGTACCGGTCGAGTTCCTTGAGCTCCTCCGGCCGGGCGCCCCGCTCCAGCAGGCTGGCCCGCGTGGCCTCCGCCTTCGCCAGAAGTTCCTCGCACTTGGCCAGGAACGCGTCGACGTCCTCCCGCCAGGCCTCCGAGCGCCGGGTGCTCGCCACCCGCTGATACAGCCGCCGGAGTGTCACCGTAAGATGCTTGACTTGGCGCCAGCCCGTCAGGTTCCATTCGTCCGCCAGCTCGGCCGCGATCCGTATCATCACCCGGGCTGCGTCCCAGAGCAGGTTGCGGTCGGTGGGATAGTGGACATCCGTCTCGACGACAAAGGTGTCGCACCGGCCCGCCAACTGCTCGCCAGCGTCGTGGCCGCAAAGGTCGTGACCGTGCCGCACCACCAGTTCGTTGATGTCTCGCAGCGTGTCCTCGTCCAGCAGCGAGACATTCCGCATCACCTGGTCATAGGAATACGTCACCGGGTCCAAATCGCTGTCCCCGAGCAGCTGGCGAAGCACCACGTGCGTGTTGGCGTGTTCATGAAGCCGGTCGAAGTCGCAGCCAAGGCCTTGCTTCAGCACCGCGAGTACGAGAACCGTCCACAGTTCCATCCCCGGACGGCCGACCGTCAGATCGCGGTCTTCCCCGAACCGGTCCAGCAGAAGCTCGAAAACCGCCTCCCGCACCGCCTCATTCAAATACAGGCCCTGCAGGCCAAGCAGGATCGCCGGGATGTCGTCCCGCGACTTCACGTCAATCTGGATCCCCCCAATCTCCGCCCGGCCGAGCATCGGCTCAAAACGCCCCAGCTTCCGCATCGCAAACTCCCACGCAAAGATCCCGGAATCCGCAGCGCGCCACTCCGGACCACTGCCCGGAAGCACACCGCGTCCCGCTTCCCGGGATACGATCTAACTATTTGTACAGTATAATGATAAATGCTGCCTGCGCAACCCCGGAAATGCCCCGTTCAACCCCGGAACAACCGGATTCCGGACCGTCCCGCCAGGTCCCTGATCGCTCGCAGCGTGTCCTCGTCCAGTAACGAAATATCCCGCAGCACCGTGTCGTAGGAATACTCCACCGGGTCATACTCGCCGTGCCCGAGCAGTTGGCGCAGCACCAGGTGCGTGTCGGCGTGTTCCCGAAGCCGGTCGAAGTCGCAGCCAAGTCTCCGCTTCAGCATCCCAAGCACGAAAATCGTCCACAGGGACACCCCCGGACCGACAGCATCCCGATTGCCATCCCCCCCGATCCGCTCCTCCAGGAGCCGGAATACCGCTTCCCGCAGTTCGACATTCAAGTATACGTCCCGCAGGCCGCCCAGAAGCTTGGGAATGTCGTCTCGAGACCTCGCGTCAATCCACACATCCCCGACCCTCATCCCCTCCTGTCCCGGATCAAAGCGGCGCAGCTTCTTCATACCGAACTCCTTTGCGAAGATTCCGGAATTTTGAACGCGCCGCGGGCACAAGGACTTCGCTGCAAGAGCAACATCGAAAGCGCCCGGCCTCCGATACCGGCACTTTAACTCATTGCCAAAACAAGCGAATTGATGACAAAAGGTCAGTCCAGACTATACCAGGCTCAAACTCCGCCCAACGGACGATCTCGTGGCAACAGCGCAAACTTCGCCATCGGATCTAGAACCTAACTCATTGATCAGTATAACTCTTATCGGTTTTTGGGCAAGCACGAAATACCAGGCGGACGCTTGGCAGGCGTTCTTCGAGGGGCACGCCGAATATCCGAAGTGGAAGTCACGCCATGGAACGCCATCGTTTACGATCCCGGACAAAGTGCGCATCGCGGATGGTCGGTTGGCGGTCCCCAAGGTGGGTTGGTTGCGCATTCGGCGGCGGGGTGGGAACCCGTACGAGGATTGCGAACCAGTCAAGGCCGTCGTCAAGCGCACAGCGGGTCGCTGGTATGCGACAGTTTGCTACAAGGTCGCCGTCGCGACATCGCAGGATGATGGCAGCGCCATTGGCGTTGATATGAACGTACGGCAGGTGGCGGACAGCGATGGCACCCTGCATCGCATGCCGAACCTGCGCCTGCTCGAGACGAAGCACAAGCGGCACCAGCGTGCGTTGTCTCGCAAGCGGAAGGGGAGTCGGAGACGGGAGCGCGCCGGGCGCAGGCTGCAACGTGCGGCACGCAGGCTGGCCCAGGCGCGCAAGGCATGGCAGCACCGCACCAGCCGCACGCTGGCAGACAAGGCGCATACGGTGGTCGTCGAAGCACTACATCCCGAGGCCATGACGCGCAAGGGCAAAGGCGGCAAGCGTGGCTTGAACCGCGAAATTCGCAATACAGGCTGGGGTGGGCTGCGCCCGATGCTCGCCTACAAGGCTGGCCAGATCATCGAAGTCAACCCCGCCTGTACTTCGCAGACTTGCAGTGCACGCGGCGTGATCGACGCAGACTCGCGCCGCTCGCAAGCGAGCTTCGTGTGCGTGGCATGCAACCACACACAGAACGCGGACCTGAATGCGGCCCGCAACATCAGACTTCCTGACCTCGAACTCGAGAGAGTGTCATGTTTTTGCACCCGCGAAGTGGGGCTCGGCGATTTTTCCGGGTAGTTCATAGACCATGTGCATGTTGGTACCGGGGAAGACGGTCCGTGTCTGGTTGAGTTCTTCGAGGAGGCTTGCGATGGCGTTGTCGCCGGCATCGCTGGCGGTGCCGAGTATGCGAACGCGGAGGATGCCGTTGCCGTGCTCCGGGATGACGTCGGCGTCGGCCCGTAGAAGTGCGCGCAAGTGCCGGCGGGGGCGCTGGATCTTGCCCTGGGTCTGGGCAACGGCGGGCATCATGCGGGTTTCAGCGCGGTAGGCGATCATGCGGATTATATCGAGGAGGAGTTTCTCGCCTTCGGGGAGCGCGTCGAGTGCCTCGTTCGTGTCGAGTTCGGCGACCGCGATATGTCGCGGTGTATCGCGGCGCTGCAGCTTGAGGGCTTCACGCTCGGCGTCGAGAGCGTCGCTTTGGGCCTGCAGGCGCCGGACGGCCTCTTCGGCTTCGCGGGTCGGGGTTCCCCTGGACAGGTCGGCGATCCGGTTGCGCAGGGTGCCAAGGCGCTGCCGGAAGCGCTGGACATTGCGGTCGATTGCGCGCCAGCGCGGGTTGACGATGCGGGCGTCGGGATCCTGTGCTTCCAAACCGTGGACCGCCAGCGCGTCGAGATTGAACTCCTCGCGCATGTATTTGAAGAAGTTCTCCTGCGACCATCGGGAGAACAGGGCGCTGGCGGCCCGCTCCATGGGCATGCGGGGGTCGGTGGTGATGAGGGGCACCTGGCGGCCATTCTCCAGCAGGCGCCGGATCTGGCGGACTTCGGGCCCCTTGCTCAGGATCACGCTCTTCTCGGCGAGGCGGACGGTGGCGCTGCGGGTGCTTCCCGGCCCGTGGATGGGCACCGTGACGGTGCGGAAGTCCGCCTCCGGCCAGGCCTCCCCCTTGAAGCCCTTGTGCCAGGTGATCACAGCAACCCCGCGCCGGGCGAGGCGCCGGAACAGGGCAGGGCTCCAGCCTTCCCGGTCGAAGACCAGCGTCAGGGCGGGCTCGCCGGCGTCCGGGACGGTGAGGTCCGGTGCATCCGGGCCCAGCATGCCCAGTTTCTCCAGCGCGGGCAGGATGTCCTTCTCCAGCGCGTGGGTCATGGTCGGATCCAGCGCCTTGTTCAGGCACAGGAACGGCTTGCCGCCGAGCGCGTTGATCCAGTAGCTCGTGGAGGCAGGCAGGCAGAGTTTCTGGCGCGCCACGTAATGCTTGGGCAATTTTCCCTTGCGGCCGGAATACACCTTGACGTGGCCATCCACCGACAGGGTCGCACACACGTCCGGTTCTTCCGCCATCCATCCCGCGGCCAGGGAAGCTTGCCAGTCCCGCACCCGTTGCACGTCTCGCCCCAACGCCTTGATCTTGCCCCGCAGCGTCTTCACCTCCGGGCAGCGGTCCAGGCCCAGGATGGCGCCCCATTCCCCGGGCGCCTGGTGCCGCAGTGCCTCCGGATTGCGCACCCGGGCCAGGGTGAGGAAGGCCAGGAACAGCAGAACCGTGGTCAAACCGTAGTATCCCTTGGGCAGCGACAGGAACTCCCGCGCGCGGTCCAGAAGCCCCTCCTTGAGCAGCATCGGCAGCCCGGCCAGCACGCCGCCGCCGGCAACCGCCGACAGCGGCTCCGCAAACTGCGGCCGCATCTCCGTCAGATGTCCCGTTGCCGCCAGCATCCGCCCCGCCGTGTCCCGGGTGCCCCGACCCATCGGCGCCTCGCGGTCGCGTGCGTCCCGTTCGCTCCGCTCCACCCTCGGCTCCGGCGCTGCCGCCGCCTGTGGCTCCGTCGACGCGACCACCGGCGGCTCCAGCACTGCCGTCGCCTGCGGCTCCGTCGACGCTGTCGCCTGCGCCGGCACGGCCCGGTTCGGCGTCCCCCCTCTGATAACACCCGACCGGCGGTTGAGGCTGAACGTGCTCGGCCGGATCCCCAGCTTTCGCGCAACCGCCCGGCCGCTCAGCCCCGAGGCCAGAAGCCGCTCCGCCTCCCGCGCCGTCGCGGCGTCGATCGCGCTCGGCCCGCGCCTCCGTCGCGGCGTAAGAAAACCGGCCTCGCCCTGCCTCCGGAGCTGGTTCACTGCCCGCTGCACCGTCGAACGGTTCACGCCAAACGCCGCCGCCAGATCCCTGCGTAGCACACCGTGCTCGGCAAACCGCGCAATCCGCAGCTGTCGCGCTCGGTTGTCCGAAACTTCGTGGGAATCGAACGGCGCCAGGTTGCTGAAGTAGACCCGCCGGCCGTCCTCGACCGCGTGCGAAAAGCAGGATTCGCCGATCTGGATCGCCTCGGCAGGAGGCATCGGAAGCGTGTTCAAGGGAGTCTCCACGGTCGATATCGGGTGCACAGTATTATAGCCACTCTCCGTAGATCGGTCAACCCCTCAAATGTCTCCTAACTGCTGGAAATCACGAGCAAAACGATCGCCAAGCCCGCCTTCAATTAGCGCACGAGGTCAGGAAGTCTGAACATACTGGCGTCGGCGACTGGCGCTACTGCACGGCGAGGGGCGTTTGGACTACCAACCTCTACGACCCGTGAAATGGATGCAGAACTGGCTCATGTCAAGTTATGTATATAAGTCCCAATGAGATCCGGGTCCCGGATCACAACTCGCTGGCCGTCGCCACTAGATCTCTGCGGTCCCGCCGATGTGGCGCAATACGCGCAGCCCTCCCCTTGCGATACATGTAGAGAAGCGACGGAATCATCGACAGGGCCGGGGCATGACGGCCGGCACCGGGGGCATGTTGGCAGCGCGAGACCGAGCCACCGGCGAATCAGCCGTAGGTTGGGGATTCCGGGCGCCGGGGAATTAGTCTGCGGTGGAACCCTGGTTTCCTGCGATCTGCATCCGACTCAGGCGGCTCGGCGTTGGCCGGAGTGCTGCGGCGCACTCCGGCCTGCCATCAGAATCCCGTGCGTTCAAACAGGTGGATGCGGAACCGGTTCGGATCAATTCGCTGATTGGCGTGTTCCGTCGACAACCGGACTAGCGTCGCCTGGTTCTGAGCATCGCGAATTATCCATCCCTCAAGCTGCAGGGGTGAATCGAGGAAGAGGAGCGTCAGGATCCCGAGCGCTTCCTCCTCCTTGAGGGAGATCGACAGGAAATGGCGCCATGCGTTGCCGTCCCGCTGACTCTGAACCCGCTCGATCTCGTATTCGTCGCTCTTGCTGAGGCCGCTGGAAAGCAACGCGGCGAAGGGAGTCGAGGATATCGGATATCTGACCGCCTTTCCGGTCTGTTCCTCGATGGACGCAATCCAGATGCCATCCGAGATCAGTCGATTCCGGGTCGGCTCGGATTCGGCGAAATGCATCTTGCTGGGAAACTCGAAGTCGAACATCCCGGTGGCGCGCTGCCCATCGGTTGACACTTGGGCATAGGTTCCCGACAACGAGCTTACGCTGTCCAGGTAGTCGATGATGCGCTGCACCAGTTTGCCATCCGGTTCTCCGATCACGGGTTCGGCGCCGGATTGCTGAGCCAGGGCAGGCGCAGCCAGAAGAGAAGCGGCGCAAAGGACGACTGCTGCCGCGGCGTGTCTAACCAATTGTTGCATCAGTTGCTTCCTCCAATCAGAATCTGGCGCTTGCCAACATGATCGGGCGCGCTGACCGCGCCCATTGCTTCCAACTCCTCCATGATGCTCGCGGCACGGTTGTACCCAATGCCGAGTTTGCGCTGGAGGTAGCTGGTCGACGCCTTCTGGTCGCGTACGACAATCTCGATGGCCTGTTCCACGAGGCTCGTTCCTTCGCCCCTGGATTCTCCGGCCATGCCGGGAATCGCCGCCATCGCATCGTCATCGGCAACCGTGACATCCGGCACGTAGTCCGGTGGACCAAGGCGGTGCAGGTAGCTGACGATCTGCTCGATTTCGTCTTCCGACACGAACGGCCCGTGAATCCGGTTCACTCGGGCCCCGGCCTCCTGGTAGAGCATGTCTCCCTGGCCGAGCAGTTTCTCTGCGCCCTGTTCGTTCAGGATGGTGCGGCTGTCGATTTTCGAGGAAAGGCGGAAGCTGATCCGGGTGGGGAAGTTTGCCTTGATCGTGCCGGTGATCACGTCGACCGAAGGACGCTGGGTTGCCATGATCAGGTGGATGCCGGACGCCCGCGCCATTTGCGCAAGGCGTTGGACACAGGCTTCGATCTCCTTTCCAGCGACCATCATCAGGTCCGCCATTTCGTCGACCACCACAACGATGCGCGGAAGGTGGTCGATTCCGAGCTCGACGCGCTCCCGGATCGGCTCGCCGGTGTCCGGATCGAATCCGCGTTGCACCTCGCGCGTCACGGGTTTGCCTTCGCGGATGGACTTGGCGAGACGGGCATTGAAATTCGCGATGTTGCGCACACCGACCTGGGACATCATCCGGTAGCGGTCCTCCATTTCCCGGACCACCCATTTCAGTGCCATGACGGCAGTCTGCGGTTCCGTGACAACCGGGGTTAGAAGATGGGGAATGTCGTCATACACCGAGAATTCCAGCATCTTCGGATCGATCAGGATCATGCGGCAGTCCTTCGGCGCGTGCCAGTACAGGAGCGAGAGGATCATTGCGTTGATCGCTACCGATTTGCCGGAGCCCGTGGTTCCCGCAACCAGGAGATGGGGCATCTTTTCGAGATCGGCGACGATGGGATCACCGAGAATGTTCTTTCCGAGGGCAAGGGGCAGGAATGCTTTGCCCCTCCGGTATTGCGATGAGTCGAGCAACTCGCGCAGAAGGACGGCTTCCCGGTGCGGATTCGGAATTTCGATTCCGATCATCTTGCTGCCCGGCACCGTGGCAATCCGCGCGGATATGACGCCCATGGAGCGGGCGATGTCGTCGGCAAGACTCTCCAGACGGGAGGCCTTCAGGCCCGGGGGCGGATCCAGTTCGAAAAGCGTAACCGCGGGGCCTGGTCTGGCGTTGCGGATTTCGCCGCCGATTCGGTAATCCCGCAGGACGGCCTCAAGCGCGGTGGCCGTGCCTTCAACGTCCATTTCGCCGCGGGAAACCGTGATGCCGCGAGCGTCAGCGAGATACTCGAGGGGAGGCGGGGCATATTGGTCGCCGGACGCCCTGGGCCTTCGCGAATCGGAACGCTGGCGCGGCTTCCGCGGCCTGGCCGGCGCGGGCGGCCTTTCCGCCTCCAGGGGCGGCAATTCGGGCTCCGGCACCAGTGATTCCGGGTGTACCAAGGGCAGGGCCGGCGGGGTGCGCACGGGCCGGTTCGCGGCAGGGCTGCCTATTGTTGGCTCGAGCCTTCCGGAAAACGGGACCCCTTCCGAGATCGGGCCTGCGTCAACGGACGCGCCCGCATCGCGGCGGGGGAAAACGCGCAAGGACGGCCTGCGCAATGCGGGGATCCGAATCTGCACTGCGCGGAACGAGGGCATGCGCAAGGAACGGAAGGAGGGAAAGCGCAGCCTGCGCGAGCGATGGCGAGGTTCTGCGGGGGCCCTCCGCCGGACGGCGATCCGGACGAGCCATCTGGACGAAGCGGCGACGCCTTCCGTGATCATCCGGGCGCTCTCTGTCGTGAGCAGGAACAGCAGCGCCAGTGGTCCCCAGAAGGGGAGGAGAACAAAGCGGAATCCGGCTCCGCAGCAGATCGAGAAGGAAACGAACGCGCCGAATGCAAAGGCGAATCCGAGAATTCTCCGCGCTGTGGCGAGATCGAGATAGTCCTGGGCCGACAGCGCCCAGCCGCTGATGCTCGCGAGGAACCGGTCCCCGATAAACCCGCCCAGGCCTGCATTGACGTGCCAGGCGCCCGGCGGAGTGAGCATGGCAAGGCTCGGGGTCGCCAGGAGGACGGTGGGCAGGAGGAACAACGCCAGGAACGCAGCCCTTCCACTGCCGATGTGGAATAGGCGCCGGATTCCCCAGACCATGAGCGCGGCGGGGACGAAGAGGGATGCCGCACCGACGGCCCGCAAGACGGGGTCGGCAAGCATGCTGCCCGCATATCCCAGAAAATTGTGCGGGCTCCTGTCCGTCGCGTGCAGCAGGCTCGGGTCGGCCGCGTCATATGTCGCTAGCGCGAGTAGGGCCGCTACTGCCAGAATAATTGCTGCGAGGCCGGACAATTCGGCAATGCGCCGGATGAAAAAGGCGCGAACTGCCATGAAAAACACGCTGTCCGAACCCAGATGGGCGGCGTGCTGGGCACTCATTCTACTGCTCCTGCGCCGATTCGGCTCCGGCGGATGCGGAGAAGCGGGGCCATGCCCAAGGCCGTGGAGCGTGGCTTGTTGCCCCGCCATTCTCGCGTCGGAGACGTGCCTGTTTCGGCTGTTGTCGTTGCTGCTCGTCACCAACGCTACCCGAAACGCACCGCCACGTCCAGCCGGTAAATGCGGCCAGGCGGGCGGGGTTGCCGTCCCCTCGCGGGTGGTCCACACTCGGAGCATGGCGGAACCAGGACAGTACCATTGCGACGTCGCGATTGTCGGGGGAGGGCCCGTTGGGCTCGCCCTGTCCCTCGCGCTTGCGCGGGAGGGAATGCGCACCATCGTGTTCGACTCAGTCCGGACATCGCGATTCCGGGATCCCGAATTCGACGGCCGCGCTTACGCCATGTCGCTCGCTTCGCGGCGGCTGCTCGACCGCGTGGGGGTCTGGGCGGGTGTTCGCGACAACGCCTGCCGGATCGTCGACATTCTGGTAACCGATGGGCGGGTCGGCGAGGGCGTGTCCCCGTTGTACCTTCGATTCCAGGAAGGCGAAGTCGAGACGGATGGCCTCGGCCACATGATCGAGGACCGCTACTTGCGGAATGCGTTGCTCGACCGCGTCGAATCCGAGCCCGCCGTGGAACTGCGGGCGCCGCAGGAGGTCCTGGATACGCGAGCGGATGGCGTCGGCGCAATTGTAGAGACGGCGGATGGCGCCCGGATTCGCGCTCGAATGATTGCCGCCTGCGACGGACGGGCGTCCCGGTGCGCCCGGCGCGCGGGAATCCGCCGTACCGGTTGGCGCTACCGGCAGACTGCGATCGTATGCGCCGTGCAGCATGAGAAGCCGCATGGCGGCGTCGCGCACGAGTATTTTCTCCCGGCGGGGCCGTTCGCGATCCTCCCGCTTCCCGGAAACGCATCATCGATCGTCTGGGTTGAGGAGCCGGTTGTTGCGGAATACTTGCGGGGGACCGGGTCCGCGCTCTTCGAGAGCGAGCTTCGCAAGCGTTTCGGGGGATTTCTCGGGGCGGTGGAGGTTGTCGGCAAGCGGTGGTCCTATGGTCTGGAGCTCTCGCTCGCTCAGGAATATGTTGCCGAGCGGCTTGCGCTGGTAGGCGATGCGGCGCACCGCATTCACCCGATCGCCGGCCAGGGGCTGAATGTCGGATACCAGGACGTTGCCGCGCTCGCGGAAGTCCTTTCGGACGCTCGTCGGCGCGGGGAGGATCTCGGCGCCGCCAGCGTCCTCGCGCGGTATCAGGCTGCCCGGCGGTTTGATTCCTCCGCTCTCGCATTCGCGACGGATTCGCTGGATCGCCTGTTCTCCAACGATTTTCCGCTGGTTCGGCTGGCTCGTGATGCAGGGATGGCGGCCGTCGGACGTGTTGGCCCGCTCCGCCGCTTCTTCATGTCGCGGGCTGCCGGCCTCGGGCCTCGGACGCCGAGGTCGATTCGAAGCCCCGGGACCGGTTGAAGGAACTCATGGCGCTGCCCGAAGGCGCTTCGATGTCGTGCCGAATGTCGGCGGGTATGGTCGATCCCGCCTAGAACTTGCGGGCTTCGTCCACCAGCATGATGGGGATGCCGTCCCGGATCGGGTAAGCCAGCCCCGCGCTCTTCGAGATCAACTCCTGCGCTGTGCGGTCGTATTCGAGCGGACCGCGGGTCACCGGGCAGACCAGCGCCCTGAGAAGGGCCGGGTCCGGCTCGGGGGGCGGCTCACGCTGGGGATGGGAGTCCGCGGGTTCGGCCATCGTGCGCCTCCCTCACGAAAACAGCATGCCCGCGAGCCGTTTCCGGCCTTCCCGGGTTGCGGGGTCGTTCTCGCCAAATGATTCGAACAGCTCGACGAGGCGTACGCGGGCAAGGCCGTCGCTCCAGTTCCGGTCGCGGCGGAAGAGTTCGAGCAGTTCCTCAACCGCGCTCAGTCGGTCGCCCCGCGCGAGCAAGGCCATGGCGAGGTCGTGCCGTGCCTGATGGTCACCATCGTTCGCCGCAAGCCGGGTGCGGCAGTCCTCGATGCCGCCCGATTCGTTGGCGCGTTCCGCGAGGCTGAGCGCTGTGCGTGCGGCCGCGATGGCGTTGTCCGTTGCTGCTTCCTCCGGCGCGGTATCCAGGATCTGCCTGGCGCGCTCCGGATCCCCGCTCTGAAGGTAGCAGCGGGCGAGGCCCGCGATTGCGCGGGGGTTTCCGGGCTCCTGGCTCAGAACGGAGGCGAATGCCTGGGCGGCCTGGCTGGCACTGTCGGAACGTAGCGCTTCTTCAGCGGCATCGAGAATTTCCGCGATGGCCTCCTCCTCCGAATCCCCACCTGCCAGCGATTGAACGAATTGCCTTACCTGCGATTCGCTCTGCTGTCCCATGAAACCGTCCACCGGCTTGCCTTTCGAGAATGCGAAGACCGCCGGAATCGACTGGATCCGGAGCTGTTGCGCAACCACGGGGTTCTCGTCGATGTTGATCTTCACCAGCCGGACCTTGCCGGCTGCCCGTCGGACGGCATTCTCCAGAACGGGCGTCAGCTGCTTGCACGGCCCGCACCAGGGTGCCCAGAAATCTACGATGACAGGGCATTCCTGGGATGCTTGCAGGACTTCCGCCGCGAATGTGGCGTCGCCTGCCTCCCGGATGGAATCGTTGCCGCCCGTGGCGGTGTTGTCCAGAAGCAATTCAGGTCTCCTTGTAGTCGGGGCTGTCCTTGAAGTCGACCGCGACGGCCTTGTGGCCGCAAGAGGCAAGGAAGCGTTGGAAGTCCTCCCGCGCCAGGGAGACAGTCGCCTCGTTATGAAGCGGATGATAGTTGAGAATGGGCATGCTCATCATCTCCGTGTCAAGCGCTACCCGCACCGTCCGCGATTCCCGGTCGTTCATGAGCGCGAACGGGGTCACGGCACCCGGCCGCACTCCCAGCACATCCATGAGCAGGTCGGGTCTGCCAAAGGATAGCCGCGCGGAGCCGATCACGCTCTGGAGCCATCTCATGTCCAGGCGGCGGTGCTCCAGGCATACTACCAGGAACAGCGCGTTCCTCCTGTCCTTGAGGAACAGGGTCTTGCAGTGTGCGCCCGGAATGCGGCCGCGCAGATGACGGCTCTCCTCGACCGTGTGGAGCGGCGCGTGCTTGTGCACCTCGAATGGGATTCGCAGTTCCCGAAGCAGCGCGTACAGGTCTTCCGGGGAAGCGGGCATGGCTCGACAGGCTCACGATTGCTGGAATGACGGCAATTTATCCGCCCTTCGGCGGGGCCGCGACTCGGCCTGCCGCCGCAGCGGGTATCATGGCGCGACGAATTGCCGGCAGCACTCGGAGGGCGGCATGAACGACCTGGTGAAGTTGCGGCGCGCGCTGCTGTCCATGTCGCGCAAGGAGGGGCTTCCGGAGTTCGCAGCCGGCTTGCGTAGGCGTGGTGTCGAGCTGGTTTCCACGGGAGGGACGGCTGCCGTTCTTCGCGGTGCGGGCATGCCGGTGATCGAGGTCTCCGAGCTGACCGGATTTGAGGACGCTTTCGACGGCCGGGTGAAGACTCTTCACCCTGTCGTGCACGGTGCGATTCTCGCGGATACCTCGCGATCGTCCCATGCCGCGGCGCTCAGGGATCTCGGTATCGAGGAAATCGACCTGGTTGCGGTCGGGCTCTACCCGTTCGAAGACACGGTGGAATCCGGTGCCGCCGCGGAGGACTGCGTCGAAAACATCGATATTGGCGGGCCCGCCATGATTCGCGCGGCGGCCAAGAATCATGCCCGGGTGGTGGTCCTCACGGACCCGGAGCAGTATCCGGAGTTGGTCTCGGAGCTGGAAGAGCATGACGGCGCGACCACGCGGGAGTACAGGCAACGGCTCGCAGCAGAGGCATTTGCGCGCACTGCTGCCTACGACGCCGCGATCGCGGAATGGGTCCACGCCGGCTGCGGCGGGGGATGGCCGGCTCGTCTGACCCTTTCGGCAGAACTTGGCGGTCCGCTCCGCTACGGGGAGAATCCCCACCAGAGGGCCGCGGTCTACCGCGCGGGCGGACGCCCCGGTGCCGTGCTGGCGCGGCTCCTTCAGGGCAAGCCCTGCTCCTACAACAATTTTGCGGATGCAGATGCAGCGTTCGAGGCTGTGGCGGAGTTCCGGAGCGGAGCCGGCGTCGCCTGCGCAATCGTCAAGCACACGAATCCCTGCGGTGTGGCGATCCGGGATTCGGCCGCGGAGGCCTTCGAGGCGGCAAGGCTCGCGGACCCCGAGAGCGCATTTGGCGGCGTCGTGGCGTTCAACGCCCCGCTGGACCGTGCTGTGGCCGAGGCCCTCGCGGCACGGTTTCTGGAGGTCGTGATCGCGCCGGAAGTTCCGGAGGCGGCGCGGCAGGCTCTGGCCTCCCGCGCGGCACTCCGTGTGCTGGAGACAGGCGGCATTCCCGACTCGGCGGAAGTACCGAAGTGCGTCCGCTCCGTGGCCGGTGGCTATCTCGTGCAGGAGGCCGACCACGGCCCCGCGGAAGGCTCGGACTTCATGGTTGTGAGCCGCCGCCAACCCAGCCGGCAGGAGTGGCGGGGCATGCAGTTTGCATGGCGCGTGGTCAAGCATGTCAAGTCCAACGCCATTGTGCTGGCGCGGGACGAGGTGACGCTCGGTGTGGGCGCCGGGCAGATGAGCCGTGTCGATGCAGTGCGGGCAGCGGCCGCGAAAGCGGCGGCAACCGGAGGGCTCCAGAACAACGGGACCAACGCTTCGGCAGGTGTTGTCCTCGCATCGGATGCGTTCTTTCCGTTCGCGGACGGCGTCGAGGAAGCCGCGAAGGCGGGGGTTCGAGCCGTGATCCAGCCGGGTGGGTCCAGGCGGGATGAGGAGGTTGTCGCGGCTGGTGATGCCGCGGGAATGTCCATGGTCTTCACGGGCAAGAGGCACTTTCGGCACTGAAACGGTTGCGGCCACGGTGCCTCAGGCCGCAATTCTCGCGCTTGACCGGCATTGCGCACAGTTGCCACTCGAATTTCGGTAGCGATTGCTCACACGGGGCGGGGGATGCCCCGCACCGGCCCGACCGCAGTGGGGCCCGTCTCGCGTTCTCTCCGTTCCGGAAGATTTCTTCGAGGTTCCGGGCAAGTGAAATGGTGTCGGCCCATGCCTCTGGATTGGACAGCGGCGCCGAGAGGACGTTCAATTTCACGTCCTACGCGACAGCGCCGGAGTGCTGCCGGCACTGGCGCAGCAGTAGTCGGGTCATGCCTGCGTCCGAGCCCCTGGTCATTGCCTCGGCCATGCCTTTCTTCACCTCTCGGTCTACCAGGCCGGTCTCCCGCGCCAGCCCCGGCCAGTCCTCCTCCAAGAGATCGGATGTCGCAAGCGCGGCGGAGAGCATTTGCTTCAGTTGAGAGGGATCGGGCATGCGGCGCGCGGCATCCTCGCGTCAGATCCGCTCCGCCGGGTCCAGCGGATACGGCTCCCGCCCGCCCGGCCCCATCCTGCCGAGCATGGCCCGCAATAAGAACTCGCAGGACACCCTCCCGTACCGGATCGACCGCGTCCGCCGCACGTACTACGCTGCATCCCGGCGAATCTGCCGCGGGATCTCCAGTGGATCATCAGTCGATTCGTTGGCGACCCGGGGCACTCGACAGGCGCTGCGCCGTCGAAGCGCCGATCCAGGATGTGCGTTCCGAAACCGATGGGCGAATGGCATCCTGCGGCGCCCGCTCCCCCCGAAGGCTCCTGACTTGCGGGGCCATGGCGCCGGAAGCCTGCGGGCGCCGATCTCATCCTGTAAGAGTATGAACGAATATTCGTGCCTTCAATTGTCGCTCGCTTTGCAATGGGTTGCGATATGGCGGCGATTCACATTGTCAATTGGTGACTTACGCCCAACTGCTTGAATCGCTTGGGTGTGGCCGTTCGCTGACCGGCAGGTGGGGCAGCGTTTCGCCTGTCCGTTGGCAGTAGCATTATCTCTTTGCCGATTGTTGGCAATGAGAGGTGCAAAGAGTTTTGTGTCGCACTCCAAGGACCGCGTGTCGCATCCGGATGAGGATGAGGTACGGCTTCACACCGCATAGTACCGCAGGAAGTCGCGGTCCGGCTCGACGCCCAGGCCTGGCCCGTCGGGAATCGCGGCGCGGCCGCCATTGCGGGTGACTTGTCCCTGAATATCCATCGGGTTGATCAGAAGATCGTCGCGAAACCTGTTCTCCGTCGTGTCGAACTCGAGCATCGGTTCGCGTGGGAAGAGGCCGCCCGGCAGCGGCGGCATCGCTGCCAGGAGCTGAAGGTTGGCGGCGACGGCGACGGCGGATCCCCAGACATGGTTCACCACGGGCGTGAAATGCGCGTGGCAGAGCGCGAGAACGCGCAGATACTCGCTGATCCCGCCCAGAGCGCAGACTTCGGGCTGCGCGATATCCAGGCCTCGGCTTTCCAGGAGCGCCCGCCAGCCCCAGCGGCTGTATTCGGCCTCTCCTCCAGCGATGCTGACACGAAGGCCAGCCCGCAAGCCTGCGTAACCGTCAAGATCCTCCGGCGCGACCGGCTCCTCGAACCAGAGGGCGCCCAACTCCTCCAGCGCGCGTCCGACAAAAAATGCGTCGGCGGTCGTGTAGCAGTGGTTGGCATCCACCATGAAGTCGTACGCGTCCCCCACGGCTCGCCGCACTGCCTCGGCCAATGCCACGTCCTGCTTCGGTCCCAGACCCACCTTCATCTTGGCACCGACGAAGCCCATCTCGCGGATCTTGGCAGCCTCGTCGGTGAAACGCGCGGCGAGTGAGGCTGCGTCCTCGCGTCGCAGCATCATGCCGTAGCCATACACCGGAACCGAGTGGCGATGCGCGCCGCCGATCAACTTGTGGATCGGCTGACCGGTCGCCTTTCCGGCAATGTCCCAGAGCGCGATGTCCACGCCGGAAAGCGCCTGAAGTGGCATCCCTTTCCGGCCATGGTCGCGCAGCAGGTTGTAGACCTTGTGCCAGAGCACGTCGCGGTCCATCGGATCCGCACCGAGAACCATCGGCTGGATGACCTGCTCGACGATGGTTCGGTTGGCCAGCGCCACGGTTCCCGGCCCAAAACACTCGCCCCAGCCGGTAATCCCGGCATCGGTCTCTACTTCGACGATGTGCGCGGTGCGCTTGCTGTAGAATTGCTGGGAATACCCCAACTCCTCGGCCATGTCGCACTGCAGCACATGGCTGGCAATTCGCGTAATCTTCATTTGGGTGTGCCCCGTCGCGTTGTGCCCTGCGTTTGTTGCCGGGTCATGTTGCGTTCATCAGTCGTGGAGGTTGGCGATATTCTTCAGGATGCTGTCGCCGATATAGAGCGCCAGCGCCTGTATGGTGGACGTCGGGTTTACGGCACCGGCGGTGACGAAAACGCTGCCATCGACGATGAACAGGTTGCGCACATCGTGGCAGCGCCCCCAGGCGTTGACCACCGAGCGCTCGGGGTCGTTTCCCATGCGGGCCGTGCCCATCTGGTGCCAACCGGCCCGCCACCAGACCTTTGACCCGGCTCCGGTGACCTTCGTTGCGCCTGCGGCCAGCAGCGCTTCCTGTGCGCGCGCCTCACCATGGGCGATCATCCGCCGGGTGTTGCCGTCGAGCGAATACGTGATCTTCGGCGCCGGAATGCCATCGCTGTCGGTGAGTTCCGGGTCCAGCGTGACCCTGTTCGCTTCGCGTGGAAGGTCCTCCGTGACAACGGTAAGCCCTGCCGCATACGGGTAGACCTCATCCATCAGCCGCCGGTGCTCCGCGCCCCAGGGAATGGGGTTGTCGATCCCGAATCCGCCCAGCGCCCAGGTCATCGGCGTGGTATGGCGGCCGCTGTGCAGTCCGTAGCCGCGCACAAAATCCCGTGACGGGTCTGTCCCGTAGAATTCCTGGCTGAGGATGCTGCACGCCATCGGCCCCTTGAAGCCCTCCATCGGTTCGTCGAAGACGCCGGTTAGGCCGGTCAGGGGATGGAACATCAGGTTCCTGCCCACCAGTCCGCTGCGATTGGCAATGCCGTCCGGAAACTGCCTGGACTTCGAATTCAGCATGAGCCTGGGCGTGCCGATGCCGTTGCAGGCGAGAACCACAAGCTCGGCCCTCTGGCGCTGTATCCGTCCGGCCGGATCGTGGTACAGCACGCCGCTGGCACGGCCGTGCTCATCCACGGTGATCTCGCGAACCCGGCAATTGGGGCGCAACTCCACCCCCGCGCGCTGAAGAACGGGCCAGTACGTCAAATTGACACTTGCCTTGGCACCCGTCGCGCAGCCGAGATCGCAGGTGCCGGCATTGACGCACTTCGCCCGCCCGTCATCGTCGCGGCTCAGAATGGCCACGTCCGACGGCCACCAGTGCCATCCAAGCCGGTTGAAGCCGCGTGCCAGCGTCCGGCCCAGCTTGCCGATGGGAATGGGCGGTAGCGGCGGCTCGTAGGGTGGATAGGCCGGATTCCCGGCCAGGCCGGATGCGCCCATGTTCCGATCGTTCATCGCGTAGTATGGCTCGAGCGTCGCGTAATCCACCGGCCAGTCGTCGGCCACGCCATCCAGCGAGCGGACACGAAAGTCCGACGGGTGCAAGCGCGGCCAGTGCGCCAGGAAGTTGATGCTCGAACCACCCACGGCATTGAAATTGACTGGTGTTATCGGCGAGTCCTCGGAATTGATCGGGTAGTCCTGCGGCAATTGGCGTACGTTGGGATCGCAGCTGAACTCCGCATAGCGGCTGAGCTCGTAATCAGGATTGCGGCTCGGAAACGTGGTGTCGGAGATCAGGGGCCCCTGCTCAAGGCAGAGGATGCGCACCCGCAAGCCAAGGAGTGACCAGGCAAACGCCGCGCCGGACGCGCCTGCGCCCACGATCAGCACATCGACGGGATCGTTGCTCATGCTGCGCTCTTCTCCCGCTCAGGACTGGCGGAAGCAGCTTCCCCGCTTGCGCACCGGGGCCAGGAGCTCTGCCAACTCATCAGGGTCGTCCTCGGGTACCGCGTAGCCGTCGGGCTGCGTCGGCCGCGCCGACAAGCCCAGGAGCCCGCGGATGTCCGCGCGGCTGTAGTAGCCCATATAGGCGTGTCGAAGCAGAGCCGCGAACGCGTCCGGCGCTTCCCTCTCCAGGGTCTCGACAACGGCCAGGCGCCCGGCGGCATCCAACGCGTCAAAGCTTGCGCCGCGACTGTGCGCAATGGAATCGGCTAGCGCCAGGCTCCGACAGAACAAGGTTGCGAGGCCCGGGTCTGCCGCTGCCTTGCGGGCCAGAAAGTCGGCAACGCCGTGCGTGCCCGCTGCGGGAATCCGCCCGTCGGCGCTGGCTGGAACAAACAGGTCCAGGAGGCCCAGGAGCAGCCGCCCCTCGGCCGGGGACCACGGGCGAGGGGCGCTCATTCGCCGCCGCCGCGTGCGAAGCCCGCTCCCCGACGCGAGATCGCGTCGATGGCCGCTGCCAGGAGCAGGATGGCACCCGAAAACATCAGCTTGTCGGCCGCAGATGCGCCAGAAAGGTCCAGTCCGTTGCCCAGCGATCCGATGACCAGCGCCCCGAGAATCGCGTTCCAGACCGAACCGCGCCCGCCGAACAGCGAAGTGCCTCCGATCACCGCTGCGCCGATCGCCTCGAGGAGCAGGGGACCGCCCGCAAACGCGTTGAACGACACTGACGCGTAGCGCGAGGCCCCGACGATCCCTCCGATCGCCGCCATCAGACCGACGATGCCGAAGGCGACAATGCGGATCGCGCGGACGTTCATGCCTGCGCGTCGGGCTGTCTCCGCATTGCCGCCCACCGCGAAGAGCGACCGCCCGAACGGCGTGGAAGTAGTGATCCATCCAAGAACTGCTGTAAGACCCATCAGCACGACGACCAGCAACGGCACGCCGCGATAGCTGTTCAGTGTGCCGACTGCGGCCAGGACCAGGATCGCAATAAAGGCGATCCGCCCCCAGAGAGCGGCGACATTGTCGGTTTCCAGGCCGCGTGCCCGACGGTGCATCTGGTCGCGCAGGGCGAATGTCGCGAATGCCAATGCGCATGCGATGCCAAGAGCCCAGCCCCAAGCGGGCGGAAGGGAGATGGTCGTCAACCCGCGCACAAGGGGATCACGCATGTTGATGGCGCCCTGGATGCCGAGGATCTTCAGCATCAGACCCTGCAATCCCAGGAGCCCGGCCAGCGTGACCACGAAGGACGGGATTCCGACGAACACGACCATCGCGCCCTGCGCGAGACCCAGTGTCACGCCAAGGGCGATGGCGGCCAGAATGGCGAGGGGGGCGGGCGTTCCGTCAAGGAGCAGAACGGCCAGCAGGGCCGCACAGACGCCGGCGACGGCCGCGGTCGAGAGGTCGATCTCGCCGAGCAGCAGGACGACCGTGAGGCCCACCGCCAGGGTGCCGACCACGGC
Organism: Rhodobacterales bacterium; assembly: GCA_965222665.1. Classification (GTDB taxonomy): domain Bacteria; phylum Pseudomonadota; class Alphaproteobacteria; order Rhodobacterales; family CAZPXZ01; genus CAZPXZ01. The sequence goes on along the minus strand of CBDCUM010000011.1, from coordinate 487,933 downwards.
GGATTGCATGAACAGGAAGTAGATGTTGCGCGGACTCAGGAAGGCCGGCTCGGTAATCCCGAACCAGAGCCAGATGACCGCCAGCGCCAGCATTACCGGCAGGAAGGAGCGGAAACGCGAATTGCCCAGCATCCGCAGGCGGTCAAGAAGGGAGCGGGGGCGTTCGGCGACGGGAAGTCGCGATTCAGGACGCATCGACGGCCTCCTCGTCGACGCCGCGCGTAACCGCAGCGACGATCACGTCAGGGGGTATCTTGGCGGTTTCATAAATCGCGACGTTTCGCCCTTGGCGGAGAACCGTGATCCGGTCCGAGACCTCGAACACATCACGAAGATTGTGGGAGATGTAGACGACCGCGTGATTGGTATCACGCAGCCGCTTGACCACATCCAGCACCTGTCGGGTCTGTGCAATGCCCAGCGCGGCAGTTGGCTCATCCAGAAGGACGACCGAGGAATCGGCGCCGACAGCGCGGGCGATGGCGATCGCCTGCCGCTGCCCTCCGGAGAGGTTTCCGACTCTGGCGCGGACCGAATGCAATGTCCGGACCTGCAATCGGTCGATGGCGCGCCGCGCCGTCGCCTCCATTGCCAGATCGTCGAGCGGGCGCAGAATGCGGGGCAGGAAATTCCATCCGCGCTTTACCGGTTCCGTGCCCAGCGCCAGGTTGGCTGCAACATCGAGATTTTCGCACAAGGCGAGGTCCTGATAGACGATGCGAATTCCCAGGGTCGAAGCATCGTGCGGACTTGCGATCGGGACCGGATTCGCGTCAATTGCGAATGTGCCCGCATCGGGTCGCAGGGCACCTGCGATGACCTTCATCAGCGTGGACTTGCCCGCGCCATTGTCGCCCACCAGGGCCATCACCTCGCCGCGACGCACTTCGAATGTAACTTCGCGCAGGGCCTCCACCCCGCCGAATCGCTTGCTTATGCCGGTCGCAAGCAGGTGTGGCGGGGCGTCGAAACGCCCCGCCTGCAGGTCGCTTGCGGGATGGTTCACCGCTCAGCCAGAGCAGAAGGCGGTCCCGGCCGCGGGACCCTGGCAGACCATCTCCCTGGTGATCGAGGTGTCGTTCTCGATCACATAGACAACGCCCTCCTCGCCGACTGCGGAGTAGGACGCGACCGCGACGAAATTGACATCCGCCCCGACCCCGTTGTTCACCGTGTTGGGAGCCAGGTCCTTGAAGTCCTCGCCCCTGATCAGCCGTGCGGTCACCTGGGCCGTGGCGTGGGCCATGTCCGCAAGCGGACGCCAGCCGGACTGCGTCTGTTCGCCGAGCAGGATCAGCTGCAAGGCCTGAACGGTGCAGTCAAGGCCGGAGACCGGAATGGTTCCCGCCATGCCCTGCTCGGCCAGGGACGCGATGGCGGCAGACGCGTTGCCGTCGTTCGAGGACACGACGCCCTGCACGTTGTTGTCGAGCTGGGTCAGCGCCTGATCCATGGAGCGGCGGGCAATGGCCGGATCCCAGCCCTGCGTCCAGTTTTCGTAGCCGAGAATCCGCTTCCCGGAATCGTAGAGGGGCTGCAGGGCGCGAATCTGGCCATTGTAGATCACGGCCGCGTTGGGATCGGTGGGCGAGCCTTTCAGCATGACGAGCGTGTCGCCATCCTTGGTGTTCTCGATGATGTGCATCGCCTGGTCATAACCCATGCCCTCAAGATCCGCCTGCACCCAGAATGAGGTGTTCTCGGAGTTGATCATGCGGTCGTAGGCAATGGTCGGCACGCCCGCCTCGGCGGCGATATCGGCGATGACCGCCGAACTCTCTCCGTCGATTGGAATGACCACCAGGACATTCGCGCCGCGCGTGAGTGCCTGTTCGGCCTGCCGCTGCTGCGCGGCAGTGTCGTTGTTGGCGTTGAAGACCTCGACTTTCACGTCTGGCGCAATGTCTGCCATCGATTCGATGAAGAATCGCGCATCCTGACTCTCCCAACGCGGATTCACATTCTCGGGCAACAGGAGTGCTACCCAGTCTTCGGCAGATGCCGAGGGTGCGATTCCGGTGACAAGTGCCATCGTCACGGCACCCGCCGCAAGGCCGGAGAGCGGCCGAGTCAGTTTCCTAATCAATGTTCTTCCTCCTATGGTGTAGTTCCTCAGGGCGATGCGTGCCAGCGAGCGCGTCGTCTGTGCGATGCCGCGCTCGGCCACGCGTTCAGGGTGGGCCGCTCCCCGGCGGCCCCCACTCCGACCCGGACGGATCTGCGGAGGCTCCCGTTGGAGAGGCCCCCGCGTCTGCCGTGTCGGCGGTGAGCGGAATGTTCGTGCGACTGGTTTCTGGCGCGTGTACGGGATTCGTCGTGGGTCCCCCGGTTCCAGCCTCGTCGCCGAGGCGCAATCGGGCATCGGCCAGCAGCCGTTCCATCCGTGCCTCTGCCTCCGTCGCGTTCCTGGCCAGGATGGCGTCCGTGACCGCGCGGTGGAACGGAATTGACTCTTCGTTTTTTCGCGGGTCCCGATTGGTGAGGCGAATCGAGATCAGCAGTGCCGAAAAGACGGCGCTTTCCATCGCCAGCAGGAATTCATTGCCTGCGGCACGCAGGATCGCACGGTGAAACAAGGCGTCGGCGACGATGAAGTCATCGATCGACCCCTGTTCCTGCTCCATGCGCGCCTGCGCCTTCGCGATCAGCTCGTGCCCCTCGGTGCTTCCCCGCTCGGCCGCCCAGCGCGCCGCCTTGGGCTCGATCACCAGACGCAGGTCCGTCAGCTGTTGCAGAAAACCGTGGTCGACCGGGGCTGATTGATGCCAGGCCAGGACATCGTCATCCAGAAGCCCCCAACTGGAGCGGGGTCGCACGCGCGTTCCGATGCCGCGCCTGACTTCAAGCAAACCCTTGCCCACAAGAATCTTCACCGCATCGCGTATCACGGTCCGGCTGACCCCGTAACGCGCCGCGAGTGTTCCCTCGTCCTCCAGCAGGTCTCCCTGTCCGTAGGTGCCGGCCACGATGCGCCGCCCCAGTTCCTGGACGATTTGCGTGGCTAGGCTGCGCGTCAGCGCCGGCTTGTCCTTGAAGTCGTAGAAGAGGAACTCGTTCATTGCGGCGGTGTCATAACATATGATGTTTAGAGAGTCCATACCTTTGTGCGGTTTCCCGATTCGCTACTCCTTGGGCCGGGCACGCGCGGTGTGCGGTCATCTTCGGTTTCAGGGTGCCAGACGCTCCATGCCGCTTTGCCAACAGGTCGACCGGAACCCTGTCAATTGGGCCAGGATCGACTGCCGCCTTCCGATCCCTGCCGGCTCGACACTCGCCGCCGACAGCGTCACCCCTTCCAGCCCGCTCATCTCCGCCAGTACCCCGCAGCCCGTCCGGCGTGCTTCCGGAAAAACCGAGACCGCCCCTGGACCGGATCCATTCGAAGATCTGTGTGAGCGATCAAGTCCTTATCGGTCAGCGCCAGGCTCGGAATCCGCTGTTCCGGCGGAGCCGCGCGGGAGTTCATCGCGCGCCCGAATCACGCGCTGGCGCCGCGACCTGCCTGCCATCCGCTCAAACGGTCGCGACCCGGGGCCGGCAGGCCCCCCAGCGATACCCCGGTTTTCGAAGTCGGCCGGCCGACCGACAGATCCGCCGCAAACCCGCCCGGAGACTCTCCCCGCCGGCGTTGGAGAGAAAAGCGTCGGGATGATGCGCGCCAGTCAGATTGAAGACGCTCATCGAGTCGCCTCCCGGGGTGGGCGGGGGAGGACGGGAGTGGGCCGCACCGCGAGGGGGACACCGGCACCGCGTCAGCTGGCCACCGCTGTGGTTGAATGGCCTGGTGCCAGCTTGACCGCCATTCCCGCGCCGGGATTCTCGGGAAGCGAGAGACATGCGGGGCTGGCCGAACGGGCGGTCCGGAACGTCCTGGGACCCGGACGAAGCACATTGGACTGCGGAGCCGGAGAGGGAGCCGGACTTGACCGGTGGAACCCGGCAGATTACGCTTCGTCACGAAAAATTCTTGGATCATCGAGCTCATTTTGTTCATTAGTTGCAATGTATTACTTGCCCGTCCCGGGCAATGCCCGTGCTCATGCAGAAGTGCGAGGTGCAATTGGCGTGAGCCACAAGCGCGAATAGTCGGTGCATGAAGGCGGGTCTGCCGCTCTTCGCTTTCGGTGCCGCGGTGTTCGCGGCATCCTGGTCCTACGAGATCGGCGAGCTACGCCGCATGGGCCCCGGCTATTTTCCGATGCTCCTTGGCGCCGCCCTTTGCGTTTTCGCCGTGTTGATCGTCCTGCAGGATGCACGGGAGCGTATTGCGGGTGGCAGGCAGGCCGACCGGCCATCGATTTCTGCGGTGCGCTTCGACCGCCTCTGGCGCCCAGCCATCCTGCCTCTCGCCGCCATCCTGCTCTTCGCGACGCTCCTGGAGAACGCCGGGCTCTTCCCGGCGGTGGTCGCCAGTGTTGCCGTCGCCGGCTTCGCCGAGCGCAGCAACAAGACCATCACCATTCTCGCGATCGCGATTGCTACCGCCATCTTCGTCTCTGCCGTGTTCGTCTATGCGCTCGGAATTCCCCTGCGCCTCTTCGCGACTTGATGGCTGTCTTCGACCACATTGCCATCGGGTTCGCGGCGGTCCTTACCGTGCAGAAGCTGCTCTACTGCTTCTTTGGAGTCTTCATGGGCATGCTGATGGGCGTGTTGCCGGGCATCGGTGCCATGGCAACCATTTCCATGCTGCTGCCGGTCACCTTTTACGTTCCACCCGATGTCGGGCTGATCATGCTGGCGGGCATCTATTACGGCGCGCAGTATGGCGGCTCCATCGCCTCGATCCTCCTCAATCTTCCCGGCACGCCGTCATCGGCGGTGATCTGCCTGGACGGTTATCCCATGGCCAGGCAGGGACGCGCCGGACCGGCGATCTTCCTGACGACGATTGCCTCCTTCATCGGCAGCGTGTTCGCCATTCTCCTCCTGCTGACCATCGCCCCGCTGGCGGCGCGAATCGCATTGACGTTCGGTGCTGCGGACTATTTCTCACTGATGATTCTCGGATTGATCGCCGCCGCCTCGCTCGCGCAGTACGGCGTTGTCCGGGGCCTGGCGATGGTCGCTGTCGGCCTGGCCCTCGGCATGGTCGGCACCGACGTTGCCTCTGGGACCTACCGGTTCACATTCGGTGTGCTCGACCTTGCCGACGGCCTGAGCATCATCGCCATGGCGATGGGCCTCTTTGGAGTGGCGGAGATCATTTCCAACCTGGTTTCCGGCTCCCATCGTCACCGGACGCCTGACCGGGTCCGTCTGCGCGATCTGGTTCCGACATCCGAGGACATGCGCCAGTCCGGCGGACCGGTGGTCCGGGGCAGCATTGTCGGTGCGTTCCTCGGCATATTGCCAGGGACCGGTGCCTCCATTGCCTCCTTCGTGGCCTATGGGCTGGAAAAGCGCATTTCCAGAAACCCGGATCGGTTCGGCACGGGTCACGTGCCCGGAATCGTCGCTCCCGAGTCCGCCAACAACGCCGCCGCCCAGGCGGCGTTCATTCCGACACTGACGCTGGGCATTCCGGGAGATGCGGTCATGGCGCTGATGATGAGCGCGCTGATCATCCATGGAATCCAGCCGGGACCGGCCGTGATCGAGAGCCACCCTGACCTGTTCTGGGGCCTCGTTGCCAGCTTCGTGATCGGCAATTTGCTGCTGCTTGTCATGAACCTGCCCCTGATCGGCATCTGGGTGCGGATCCTGACGATTCCCTACCGACTGCTGTACCCGGTCATCCTGGTTCTCATTTGCGTTGGCGTCTACGCGGTGGGCAGCAATGTCTACGACGTCGTCCAGGTCATCCTGTTCGGCCTTGTCGGATACCTGATGATGCAGGTCCGGCTGGAACCCGCGCCGCTGTTGCTGGGGTTCGTCCTGGGGCCGCTGCTCGAGGACAATTTCCGCCGCGCGCTGATCCTGTCCCGCGGCGACCTCGGAGTGTTTATCGAGCGTCCGATCAGCCTGTCGCTGCTTCTGGCCAGCGCCGTCATCATCGCGATTTCGCTGCGTCGGCCGGCGGCCGTCATGCGCCGGACAGGTCACTCCGAGGAGTCCTCGGAGTGAAGCGGCGCCGTCCGAACTTCCTGCTTATCAGCACCGACCAGCAGCGGGCCGACCACCTTGGTTGCTACGGCGCCCGGGTGTTGAGGACTCCGCATATCGACAGCCTTGCCGCGCGGGGCATCCGCTTTGAGAAGGCCTATGTCAGCTCGCCGGTCTGCATGCCCAATCGCGCCAGCCTGATCACCGGCCGCATGCCGTCAGTGCATGGCGTGCGCCACAATGGTCTCAACCTGCCACTGGAAACCGCAACGATTGCCGATGTCCTGCGCGCAGAGGGCTGGACCACCGCGCTGGTCGGGAAGGCCCACTTCCAGTGCATGACGCGGAACAAATCGGCCATTCTTGACCGGCAGGCGCGGATGCCGAATGCGCTCGTTCCGGAAGCGCGCCATGCGGGCGACCGCCGCTACGACGCGGAGGTCTCGGAGACATGGCGGCAGGATCCGGGCCACGATCTGCACTACCCCTATTACGGCTTTGGGGTGGTCGATCTGACCGTCGATCATGGCGACCAGGTTGAAGGCCATTACACGCGCTGGCTGGCGGAGAGGCATCCCGATTCCGATGCATTGCGCGGCCCCTGGAACGCCCTGCCGGGTGACGAGCGGGCAGTTCCCCAAGCCTGGCGCACTGCGTTGCCCGAGGAACTCTATCCGACTCGGTACATCGAGGAGCGAAGCATCCGGCGCCTGAGGGAATTCGCCCGGGATCGCGACAACCCTTTCTTCCTTTGGGCCAGCTTCACCGATCCACATCATCCCTTCACTCCGCCGGGAAAATACTGGAACCTGTATGCGCCCGACGGGGTCGACCTGCCCGCCTCTTTCGCCCTCGCGGGCAAACCGGATTGGTCGGCGAAGCTGGTGAAGATCCGTCGCGAGGGATTGGCCCGATTGTCGGCCACAGCGGCGATCGCCGTCGATGAGATGGAATTGCGCGACGCCATCGCCCTCACATACGGCATGATCGCAATGGTCGATGACGCCGTCGGCTCGATTCTCTCCACTATCCGGGAATTGGATCTCGACCAGGACACCATTGTCATCTTCCTCTCTGATCACGGTGACCTGATGGGTGACTTCGGCCTCATCTTCAAGGGGCCGTTCCACTATCAGTCCCTCATTCGCATCCCCCTGGTCTGGGCCGACGGCCGGTCGCCCGAAGCACGGCGTCATCCCGGCTATGTGAGCACCATCGACCTCGCCGCGTCCGTTTGTCAGGCCGCCGGGATCACCCCGTTCAACGGCATGCAGGGTCGGCCGTTCGTCGACGACGGCGGAGCGCCAATCGTGAGCAGGGACTCTGTTTTGATCGAGGATGAGGTTCAGACCCTGTTGCCCGGCCATGGAATCCGGGGCCGGGCTCGCACGCTGCTGGCGGAGGGTTGGCGCTTGAGCATCTACGACGGTGTCGGGAAGGGGGAACTGTATAATCTCGAGGAAGACCCGAGCGAAATCGAGAATCGCTGGAATGATCCGTCGTCTGAGCGGATGCAGCGCAGCATGATGGAGCGGTTGCTACGCGAAATGATCGCGCATTCCGAGACATCTCCTTTGCCGGAATACGCAGCATAGGAACGGGCATGCAGCCCGACAGGAGAGGGGGAGGAAGACATGAACAGATTGAACCGCACGATGATCTGGGCGGTGGCCGCCTTGACGGCGACTGCCGGAATGATCACCACCGGTCACGCGGAATACCCCGAGAGGGCGGTCAAGATGATCGTCGGGTCGGTGCCGGGCTCCGGCCCGGACGTGCTGGCCCGTTCGATGAGCGAACAGCTCGCTGCCGCGCTGGGGCAGCCAGTGGTCGTGGAGAACAAGCCGGGTGCTGCGGGGAACGTCGCCGCGGCGGCCATCTCGCGGAGCGATCCCGACGGTTACGAAATTTTCATCGGCACCATCAACATGGCGATTGCCACCTGGCTTCCCAAGGAACCGCCGTTTGATCCGGCCACGGACTTCGCGATTGTCGGTCGGGTTGCCTCGATTCCCGACGTTGTCGTGGTTTCGCCGGACCTCGGGCCGACGACCATCGAGGAGTTTATCGAACTCGCCAAGTCAAAGCCTGGCGATTTGAACTATTCCAGCCCGGGGGTTGGCTCGATGCAGCACATGGGCACCGACGCGATGGCGAGCATGAGTGGCATCGAAATGGTTCACGTCCCCTACAAGGGGGGCAAGGCAGCGACCACTGCGGTGCTCGCCGGCGAGGTGGAGATGTTCATGGCGGGCATGCCCCCGGCCATCCCGTACATCCACACCGGCGAACTCCTCGCGCTGGCCGTGAGCAGCGCGGAGCGTTTCGCCCTGCTTCCCGATGTGCCGACGCTGACCGAAACCGTCATGCCGGGATACTCGGCAGCAGCATGGTACGGACTGTTCATGGCCAAGGGCACGCCGGACGATATCGTCGCGATCGTGAATGCCGCGGCCAACGAGGCCCTGTCCGATCCCGGCGTGATCGAGCGCTTCGCCAATGCCGGCGCCGCGGTTGAGACCAGCACTCCGGAGGTGTTTGCGGAATTCGTGGCTGTGGAGTCGGCGCGCTGGAAGATGAACCTCGAGGAACTGGGTCTGGCGGGCACCCGCTGAGCCGTCCGGATACGAGACCGGCAGCGTGTTCTGCGCTGCCGGTGCTCGACGCGGCTTATCTGGATCCGGTCGAGGAAGCCGCGGAAGCGATCCGCAGGAGCCGCGCGAAGCTTGGCTCCATTCCCGGTTTGACGTGCGAGAACACTACCCGAACCACCTGGTTTGCTCGCGCTCCCACTACCAGGTCGGCAGGTTCAGGCGAACACGCCAACAATGCGGGGACATTCGGGAGCAGCTACGCCGGGTTGCGGCACACGATTCCAGGCCGGGTCCGAATCCGCGAGAGCCCGGTCGCCCGGTGCAGAAGCGACCGGCGCTGCGAGGGGGCCCGGGCAATCCAACGATTCCGCGCCGCCAGCGGCAGTGCAGACGACGCAAATCCCGCCGCGCCCGGCCGGCCGTGCTCCGAGCCCACGAGATACCGCAGCTCGCGACCCACCGGAGCGCGCGCGCCCTGCAGATGCTCCCGCGCCACCTGCTCGTGCCAGACCACCTGCTCCGTGGTTCCCGAGACGAGGAGGAGCGGAAGCCCCCGAATTCGTCCCGTCCACGAGGGAACGATCCGCGCCGGCAGAACGGGCCCGAGGCCCCGGTGCCGCTTCCCCTGCCGTCAGGCCCGCAGGAAACACGATCCGGCCCGCGCGCTCACGGGCGCGAAGCGCCGCAAGGCATCCGCTTGGCTGCGCATGGCTCCGGGTATCGAATCGACCGAAATCCGTGCACGGACGCTCCGTGAGCGCCGTCCGGTGCAACCCTCTTCCTGCCGCAACAACCAAAGCATTGTCGAAGAGCGGCGGCGAACACCGACTTTGACTCCGCAGGCGCTGCGCTTACGTAAAGCGCGGCCGAACAGGCTGCGCATCACAAGCTCCGCATCCCTCCTCGGCCAAGGCCGGCCGGCGCCAGCCGGCCATCTCCTTCGATGCCTGCAGCGCCTCTCCCCGGCGGAAGTGTGTCGGGCCGTGCCAGGTGCGTGGCCGCGGCCCGATGCCGGATCGCCAGACGCGGGACGTCAGGCTTCGGCGGCTTGCAGGTCGGCGCCAGACGCCGGCACGGCGGAATTATCCTCCGCCAGCGACTTCACGAGGCCATAGGCCATGAAGATCATGATGACCGAGATAGGCAGAGCCGCAGCGATGGCTGCCGTCTGAAGCGCCTGCAGGCCACCGGCAAGAAGAAGCACTGCCGCTACGAATCCTTCGCCCAGCCCCCACACGATGCGGAATCGCTTCGGTGGGTCGTCATCGCCCATGGAAAGCATGGTCGTGATCACAAGCGTGCCGGAATCGGACGAAGTGATGAACCACGTGGCCAGAAGCAGCGTCGCCAGGGCCGACATCAACCATTGCAGGATCGAGAATTCGGTCAGGCGTTCGATCGTTCCGTAGAGTGCGGCGGGCAGATTCCAGGCCCGGACAAGGTCGACAATGCCGGCGGTCCCGACGCCGCCCTCAGCCATGAGCTCCATGTAGATGGCGTTGCCACCGAACATGCACAGCCAGAAGAAGGCGATCGTCGTGGGCACGAACATGACGCCGATCATGAATTCGCGGATTGTCCGGCCGCGGCTGATGCGTGCGATGAACATTCCGACGAAGGGCGCCCAGGAAATCCACCAGCCCCAGTAGAAGATTGTCCAGCCGCCTTGCCAGGCGATCTCCTCGCTGGTTCCGGCTGTCCAGAAGCCCATCGGGATCACGTTCCAGAGATAGTCGCCTATGGATGTCACGAAGAAGCCCATCAGCCACTGGAAAGGCCCGAAGAACAGGAAGAACGCGAGCAGAACGACCGAGAGCCAGATGTTCCATTCGGAAATGATGCGAATGCCGTTTCCGACGCCGCTGACAGCCGAGATCGTCGCGATGATCGAGATGACAACGATCAGGATGACCTGCGTAATTATGCCCGGATCGACTCCGAAGAGCACGTTCAGTCCGGTTGCCATCTGGTTCACACCGAGGCCGAGAGAAGTTGCGACCCCGAAGATCGTGCCGAACACCGCGAGCAGGTCCACGCCGTGGCCGATGGGTCCGTAGATCTTGTCGCCGATCACCGGGTAGAGCGCGGAGCGCATCGTCAGCGGCAGCTTCTTGCGGAAGCCGAAATAGGCGAGGCAGAGCCCGATAATTACGTAGACCGCCCAGCCGTGAAAGCCCCAATGGAAATAGGTGACCCGCATCGCATGCACCGCGCGGTTCATGTCCATGGCCGTCGCGCCAGCGAGGTCAGCATGCGGATTGTTCGGATACCCGAAAGCTCCGGAATTGTCGAAGTAGAAGGCCGGCTCCGCGACGCCGAAGAACAGAATGCCGATGCCGACGCCAGCGGAGAACAGCATGGCGAACCACGAGAAATTGCTGAATTCCGGCCTGGAGTCGTCGTCGCCGAGGCGGATTGAGCCGTATCGCGAGAACATCAGCATGATGCAGAGCATCACCATGCCCATGACGACGATGATGTAGTACCAGCTCAGGGAGGCCTGGATCCAGCCTCGGATCGCCGAATAGACTCCGTTGGCGAATTCCACGTTGAGCACAGTGAAGACGACGAACGCGGCAACCATTCCCTTTGCCGCCACTCCCATTCCCGTGTGCAACCCCTTCAGAAGGCCGGATGAAGCAACCAGATCCTCTCTCGTCTTCGCCATAGCCATGTCCTTCCGCATTTCCGCGTCTCGCCTGCTGAACATTGCCGCAGAACTTCATTTATCGATGAACCATTTTAGCAAATCTTGAGAGAGAGTTCCAATTTTCTCGTTCCGCCCCGTCGCATTTGGCTGCGCAGGAAGAACGCATCTGGCGACCGCCTTTCGGCAGCGGCATCAGATGCAGCCCATGGAGCACGATCTCCAACGGCTTGCTTGTCGGGATGGCTCTGCTGCAGGGTGTTTGTACGGTGGTACCAGCGATAGGAATGACGCTCGCTACAATCCTCTACCGCATTGCAACGGTTGTGATTCCGTGCGCGATGGACGTCGAGCCTCCGCGGACCGCAGCCGCCCGCTGGCAGGAGTCAGCGAAGCAGGGCCTTCAGATTGGTGGCTGGATCGGCCACGAGAGCGGCGTCGGGGTTCCTTCCGCTTTCGAGAAGCCGCTTGGCGATCATGTACGGCCGCGGGTCGTCAATTGCGTCCACCGCGAGGAGTGCTGGGCCGGCGAAGTACCAGATTGATACGGCACCCGGGCGCTGCCCTGGCCGAATCACGATTGCGTCCGCGCCGGAAGAGATGCCGGCGATCTGCAGATGAGTGTCATACTGGTCGGACCAGAACCACGGTGTTGGGGCGTAGGGTTCACGGAGCCCGAGCATGTTGGCGGCGGCGGACTTGCCCTGATCGATCGCGTTCTGCACCGATTCCAGCCGGATGCGGCCATTTCGGAACGGGAAGGAGGCACAATCCCCGGCGGCGAAGATTTGTGGGTCCGAGGTGCGGCAGCATTGGTCGACGCGGATGCCATTCTCGATGGCGAGGCCGGTCTGCTCCGCAAGAGCCGTTTCCGGCGCGGCGCCGATGCCTGCGATGGCGAAGTCGGCCTTGATCGTGGAGCCATCCCGGAGCCGCGCCTGAACGCTGCCAGCCGGGAGCGCCTCGAGCGAAGCCAATGCCGTGTCGGTCCGGATCGCGACTCCGTGACCAGCATGCAGGTCATGGATCCGGGCGGCGGTCTCCGGCCCGGCAACACGCGCCAGAAGGCGCGGGGCGGCCTCCACTACGGTGACCGCGGCCCCCCGCTTGCGGGCAGTGGCGGCTATCTCCAATCCGATATAGCCGCCGCCAACCACGAGAACCGTTTCAGCGCGCGCAAGCTGGTCCGCAATGGCGTCCGAGTCCTCGATGCCGCGCAGCAGGCTCGCCGGCGGCGCGCTGCCTCCGGGCGCCGGGGGGAGGGGCCTCGGTCGGCACCCGGTTGCCAGCGCCAGCCGGTCGTAATTCAGTGCGGTCCCATCCTCGAGCCGGACGGCTTGCACGCCCCGGTCGATCTCTTCGCATCGCTGGCCGAGAAGGACTTCGATCTCCTGCTCCCGGAAATACGCGGCGGGCTTCAGAAACAGCCGGTCCCGGTCGAATTCTCCGGCCAGATACGCTTTCGAGAGCGGTGGGCGCTGGTAGGGCGGGTGGGGTTCCCCGCAAACCAGCGTGATTGGGCCTCGATGGCCGCTCCTGCGGAGGGATTCGCAGATTGACAGGCCGGCCTGGCCGCCGCCGACAACGACCATGCGGAAATTCGTCGCGGTCATGTCCAAGGCGTCGTTCTCCATACCGAGAGGGGATGCCGCTTGGCCGCGTCCGTCAGCGCGGATGGATAGCCGACCGCATGCGGGCCGGCCTCCGGTGCCGGCGCGGCGCCTCGCCGGGAGCGAACGGGATTCACGAGTTGGCGCTACGCCCCGGAAGCGGCAGGCTCGATTCGGCACGCCGCGAATTTGAACTCCGGAATTTTTCCGACGGGATCGAGTTGCGGATTGGTGAGCATGTTGGCGGCAGCCTCGACATAGGCGAACGGCACGAACACCATGTCTTCCGCGATGGCGCGGTCGGCCCGGGCCATGATTTCGATGCGCCCGCGGCGCGTCGAGATCCGGATCATGTCGCCGGGCGCAACGCCGATGCGACGAAGGGTGGCCGGATTGACCGACGCGTTTGCCTCGGGCTCAACGGCATCGAGAACCGAGGCGCGTCGCGTCATGGAGCCGGTATGCCAGTGCTCGAGCTGCCGGCCGGTGGTCAGAACGAGGGGATAGGTTTCGTCCGGCAATTCCGCTGGAGGCGTCGACTCGGCTGGCGCAAACCGGGCCCTGCCATCCGGGCGCGGGAATCCGTCTCCGAACACGACCGGCTGTCCGGGATCGTCCGCGGAAAGGGATGGGTAGGTGACGGCATTCTCGAGCTCCAACCGATCCCAGGTGATGTTGTCGAGGGACGACATGCCCCGCTTCATCTCGGCAAATACCTCCGAGGGGTGGGCGTAGCTCCAGTCGAGCCCCAGCCTCTTGGCCAGATCCACAACGATGCGCCAGTCCTCCCGGGCCTCTCCTGGCGCATCCAGTGCCTTGCGGCCCATCTGGACCTGCCGGTTCGTGTTGGTAACCGTGCCCGTCTTTTCCGGCCATGCGCTGGCGGGAAGGATGACGTCGGCGTAGCCCGCTGTCTCGGTGAGGAAGATGTCCTGCACCACCAGGTGCTCCAGCTTGGCGAGCGCCGCCCGCGCGTGGGCCACATCCGGGTCCGACATGGCCGGGTTCTCGCCCAGGATGTACATGCCCCGGATTTCGCCGTCATGCACTGCATCCATGATCTCCACCACCGTGAGGCCGGGCTTTGGGTCGATCTCGACGCCCCAGAGATCTCCGAACAGACGCTGCGGCCCTGGGAGCGCGACGCTCTGGTAGTCCGGCAGGACCATCGGAATGAGGCCGGCATCGGAAGCCCCCTGCACGTTGTTCTGGCCCCGAAGGGGATGCAGCCCGGTTCCCGGGCGCCCGACATGGCCGCAGGCAAGGGCGAGATTGATCAGGCAGCGCGCATTGTCGGTTCCGTGGATGTGCTGGCTGATCCCCATCCCCCAGAAGATCATGGCCGCGTTCGCGCCGGCGAAGTCGCGGGCCACGTTGCGGACGGTTTCGGCATCGATCCCGGTCTCTTCTGCCGTGTCCTCCGGGGCATAGCGGGCAACCGTGGCGCGGAGCGCGTCGATGTTCTCGGTAAACCCGGCCACATACTGGCGGTCATGCAGATTCTCGGCAAAGATCACGTGCAGAATGGAATTCAGCAGCGCAACGTCCTTTCCAGGACGGAATTTGAGCCGGTGTGTCGCGAAGCGGCCCAGCCCCACGCCGCGCGGATCCATCGCGATCAGCGTGCCGCCCCGCTTGGCGAATTGCTTGAAATAGGTTGCGGCGACCGGGTGGTTTTCGACCGGGTTGGCGCCGATGACAATCGCGCAATCGGCGTTCTCGATCTCGTTGAAGGTCGCGGTCACGGCGCCTGAGCCGATATTCTCCATCAGCGCCGCAACGGAAGATGCGTGGCACAGGCGCGTGCAATGGTCGACATTGTTATGGCCGAACCCCTGCCGGATCAGCTTCTGGAACAGATAGGCCTCTTCGTTCGAGCACTTGGCCGAACCGAACCCGGCCACGGATTTCCCGCCCGACCCTTCACGGAGCGAGGCGAGTCCGCCAGCCGCGGCCTCAAGCGCCTCGTCCCAGGTCGCCGGTCTGAAATGGGTCCATGGATTGGATGGATCCACGTTCAGCGCTTTCGGCGGGGCGTCGCTTCGCCGGATCAGGGGCACCGTCAGCCTGTGGGAGTGGAAAGCGTAGTCGAAGCCGAAACGGCCCTTTACGCACAGTCTGCCCTCATTGGCCGGGCCGTTTTCCCCGTCCACGCGCCGAATGCGGCCGTCCTTGATCTTGTAGGAGATCTGGCAGCCCACGCCGCAATAGGGGCAGACCGAGCTGACTTCGCGATCAAAATCCGCGCTGTCGCCCATTTCGTTCGCATCCATTTCGCTGGCGGGCATCAGTGCCCCGGTCGGGCAGGCCTGGACGCATTCTCCGCAAGCGACGCAGGTTGAGTCGCCCATGGGATCCCCGAAATCGAACACGATCCGGGAATCCCGCCCTCGGGCCGCCATTCCGATCACATCATTGGCCTGCACCTCGCGACAGGCGCGGACGCAGAGCCCGCAGTGAATGCAGGAATCGAGGTTGACCCGCATGGCGACGTGGCTTCCGTCAAGCAGGGGAATCCGCTCTCCCTCGACAGCGGGATACCGGCTCCCCCCGACTCCCTGCGAGTCGGCCATGCGCCAGAAATGGGACGAGCGATCGCGGGCCCTTGCCTGCTCCGGCTGGTCGGCGACGAGAAGCTCCATGACCGCGCGGCGCGCCTTCTTCGCGCGGCCGGAACCGGTGTGGACCACCATGCCGGGCTCCGGCAGGCGGATGCAGGAGGCGGCGAGGGTGCGCTCATTCTCGATCTCGACCATGCAGGCGCGGCAGTTTCCGTCCGGGCGGTAGCCCGGACGATCAGCATGGCACAGATGCGGGATGCGGAAGCCCTCGCCATTCGCGACATCCCAGATGGTCTGGCCTGGCCGGGCGGTGACTTCCTTCCCGTCGAGCGTGAAGGTGATCGTCCGCGGTGAGCCGTTGGCGTTCGTGGCCATGATTCAGACTTCCCCTGGAAAATGCCGGAGCGTCAGGCGGATCGGGTTTGGCGCGGCTTGTCCGAGGCCGCAGATCGAGGCGTCTTCCATGACTTCACAGAGATCCTCCAGCAATTCCCTATCCCAGCGATCCGCCTGCATGAGCTTGACAGCCTTCTCGCATCCGACCCGGCAGGGGGTGCATTGCCCGCAGCTCTCGTCTTCGAAGAAACGGAGCATGTTGAGAGCGGCATCCCGGACCCGGTCGCGATCCGAGAGGACGACGATTGCCGCCGAGCCGATGAACGTGCCATGTGGCTGCAACGTATCGAAATCGAGCGGGATGTCGTCCATGGACGCGGGCAGGATTCCCGAAGATGGCCCGCCAGGCTGGTAGGCCTTGAATTGATGCCCCTCCATCATGCCCCCGGAGGCCTCGATCACGTCCCGGATTGTCGATCCCGCCGGCAGCAGGTAGACACCGGACTTCCGAACCCGCCCCGAAACCGAATAGGAGCGCAGCCCCGTCCGGCCGTTGCGCTCGACGCCGTTCAGGACCTCCGGGCCCTCCCGGCAGACCCGCGTGACCCAGTGCAGGGTTTCCACGTTATGCACGAGGGTCGGCCGGCCGAATACACCGACCTGCGCGACATAGGGCGGGCGATGGCGCGGGAGGCCCCGCTTGCCCTCGATGGACTCGATCATCGCCGATTCCTCGCCGCAGATATAGGCGCCCGCGCCGCGCCGCAGCTCAAGGTATCCGGGCGGTGCGATTCCGGCTTCCTCGAGGGCGGCGATTTCCTGCCGCAGGATCTCCAGTGCCGCGGGGTACTCGTCCCGGATGTAGAGATACGCGCGCTCGGCTTCGACCGCCCAGGCCGCGATCAGTGTTCCCTCGAGGAACAGGTGCGGTTCCCGCTCGAGATAGTAGCGGTCCTTGAACGTGCCGGGTTCTCCCTCGTCACCGTTCACGGCGAGATAGCGCGGGCCGGGCTCGGCCCGGACAAAGGACCACTTGCGCCCGGATGGGAACCCGGCGCCGCCGAGACCACGCAGTCCGGAGGCGAGGACGATCTCCTGCACCCCATCCGCGGTCCGCTTTCCGGCGCGGCAAAGCGCAAGAAATTCGTACCCGCCGGCTGCGCGATACTCCTCGAGATCCTCGAAGGCTGGAACCCGGGGATGATAATCTCCGGCGGCAATGGTCTCGGCGGCCGCCTCGGGCGTCGCATGGTCAACATGATTGTGGCCGATCTCGATCGCCGGGGCTGTATCGCACCGCCCCATGCAGGGGGCGCGGATCACGCGGACCTCGGACGCCGGGTGGCGCGCCCGGAGTTCCGACATCAAGGTCTGTGCGCCGGCCAATTCGCAGGACAGCGAGTCGCATACCCGGATGGTGACGGGGGGAGGCGCATCCTCGCCTTCCTTCACCACATCGAAATGGGCATAGAAGCTGGCGACTTCGTACACCTCCGCCTGAGCGAGCCTCATTTCCTCCGCGAGTGCCCGCAGATGGTCCGCGGAAAGATGGCCATAGCGGTCCTGGATGAGATGAAGGTGCTCGATCAGGAGATCGCGCTTGCGGGGTCGGGACCCGAGAATATCCCGGACCTCCTGAAGCGCGATGTCGACAAACTGCCTTCCCTTCGGGGTCCGGCGGCCGCGGCCGCGGCCCGATTTCCAGACTCCGGCATCGTTTGCACCGGCTGCGGATGGCGTGTGTTGCATGGAGATTTCCCTTCAGCGATCCGACAATCGGACCACCAAACCGCGGCGGATGCAATAGCGTCTTCCCCAACGCTCCCAGGAGCCTGCGCCGTGGAAAATTGCCGCACCATATGCAGCGTCCCAAGGCAATCGACACTGCTGGATATTGTGTGGTGCAGGCGAAAAAGTGGTTCTGCGGCGCACACTCCCAAGGCGCAGTTTATCGCGATAGCGTCCGTAGGGCCTCCAGCGCTGGCGAGGCGGGATTCGCGTTGCTGCACACAACGCCCGCGGGAGTCCGGATCTCGGGCTCTGAAAGGGGAGGCGGCAGGCCCCGAACAGCGGCCGCGCATCAGCGGGAATCTCCGACGCGATGGTGGCAGCTGTGCCGGCCGCAACCTGAGGCAGCGCCACGGTGCCCGCGTTGGTTCCCAGCCGGGGTTGCGGGGCGGAGCCCGTTGCCGCCGTGAAGAACCCGTCCACGCGTTGGTTAGCGCGCGTACCTCGAGTCAGGCCGCCAAGCGGCAACTGAGCAGCCTCGCTCCAAGTCCATCGGGACGGACCATCTGGGCGCCATGGACCGGGACCAACCGCAAAGCAGCGCTCGTCGCAGAAGCGTATGGCGTTGGTTGGGTCGGGCCGGGTGCTGTCGAGACACGTACCCCCGGCGGTGACCTTGTGGTTGGCACCATAAGGCCTCGTCAAATTCCGAAGTGCAAGTGCCCTCGAATCCGGACAAGCGGTTGCAATCGCCAATCGGACCCGCAAAGCTTCCCTTGCAGGAGAGATCTTGCTGCAGCTGCGGTACATGGAGCGGGTTGATGGCTCCCGGCAGCGCGCCTGAGCGATGATTCAGTGCCAGATTTAGGGAATGAGCCGCATGTCGACCCAGACGATCCGAATGAATGACGAGATCGACGAGTATTTGCTTCGTGTCTCCTTGCGGGAATCCGACTTGCAACGGCGACTGCGGGAGGAGACGGCGACGCTGGAATTCGGGGGTATGCAGATTTCCCCCGTGCAGGGACAACTCATGCGCATGCTGGCCGGCCTTGTCGGGGCGCGGCGTGCAATCGAAGTCGGGGTGTTCACCGGCTACAGCGCGCTCTGTGTAGCGCTTGCACTGCCCGAGGATGGCGAGCTAATTGCATGCGATGTGAACGAGGAGTGGACGGCTATCGCCCGGCGCTACTGGTCCGAGGCGGGTGTGGCTCAATGGCATTCAGTTTGTCGTGGGGCGAGTGTCGCCTTTTGGGGTTGATTTGCAACGGATTGATTTGATTGCGTGATTTGGAGCCATTTCGGCGAGAGTGAGAGGGGTTGACTCTCGACCGGATTGATGGCAGAGTATGAGTGTGAAGGAGTCATCCGGAGCTTGCAGTGGACCCTCGCATCACGGCCTTGCAGTCGACGACGTTTCAGGGCAGGCGCTTGACGCGCAGACAGATTGCGGCTGTGCAGGAGACGGTTCTGTCGTTTCCGGGGCTGAGCCGGCGGGAGCTTGCGCACACGATCTGCGAGCAACTTCGCTGGCATACGGCGAAGGGGGACAATCGGATTCAGGCCGTGCTGCGAATGCTGGAGGAACTGGAGCGGCTGGGCGTTCTGTCGCTGCCGACGAAGGACTTGTCGCAGGCTCGGGGAGCACGCAAGCCGGTGGTCTGGGGCTCGCGGACGGATGCGCCGGCGGCGATCGAGGGGGATCTGGATGCTTTGCTGCCGATCCGGCTGCAGGTGGTGTCGGATGCGGAGGGGATCGAGGAATGGAATGAGTATGTTGCCCGCTACCACTACATGGGGTTCCGTCATCCGATTGGTCCGCATCTGCGTTACTTTCTTCTCGATCGTCATGGCCGCAAGCTGGGCTGCCTGCTTTTCTCGCATGGCTCACGGCAGCTGCAGTGCCGGGACGAGTGGATTGGCTGGCCGGAGGGCTACAGGAAACATCTGGACCGGGTGGTCGGGAACAACCGGTTCCTGCTGTTTCCGTGGGTTCGGGTTGGGAACCTGGCTTCCAAGGCATTGTCGATCGCGACCGGTCGCCTGGCGGACGACTGGGAGGAGCGCCATGGCTTTCGCCCGGTTCTGGTGGAAACGTTCGCGGACACGAGCCGCTCCGATGGCACCTGCTACCGTGCGGCGAACTGGGTCGATCTCGGCGAGACCCGGGGCGGCAAGGGGAAGGCGCCGAAACGGGTCTATGTGTATCCGCTGGCCACGGACTTCCGGGAGGTTCTCCTGCATGGGCCGCAACGCAGCGCGCCGCGGCGCAGTCCTCGGCGGCCCCGGCTGGCTCCGGACGATCCCTTCGTGTTGCTCTGGCGGGATCTCATCGGGGCGCTGACGGCAGTGGCGGCCGAGCATGACAGGGTGTGGCAGGTGCGGCGGCGGGTTCTGCATACGCTGCTGGTGATGCTGTTCGTGTACCGGCTGGTGCTGTCCAGCGGCGAGCAGGGCTACGCGACCACGCTTGCCGAACTCTGGGAGCAGTGCCGCGCTCTCGGTGTCGCGCTTCCGCAGCCGGATCCGGTCGCCGCGTCGGCGATGTGCAGGGCGCGGGCCAAGGTCGATGAGAACGTGTTCCGGAGCGTGCATGCCGAGATCCTCAAGCGTGCCTCCTGCCCGCCCGCGTGGCGGGGACACCGCCTGTTCGCGATCGACGGCTCAAAGCTCAACCTGCCGCGGCCGCTGATCCGTTGCGGGTATCGCACGCCCTCGGACACGAGCCACTACCCGCAGGGCCTGCTCAGTTGCCTGGTTCAGCTTCCGGAGCGAATTCCGGTCGCGTTCGACCTTTGCGCCCACGGCAATGAACGAAGGGCCGCGCTCGACCTTCTGCCCGCCTTGTCGCCTGGGGACGTGGTGATCTACGATCGCGGATATTTCTCCTGGGAGTTGCTGGCCGTCCATCTCGAGCGGGACATGCATCCCGTCTTCCGGATCCAGAAGTCCGCCAGCCCGATCATGGATGCCTTCCTCGCCGGAAGCCGGACAGATGCCGTCGTCGAGGCAATGCCCGGCCAGAAGGTTCTCCGGAAGCTGCGCAAGAGACAGCCGCAAGCCCTCGCAGAACCGGTCCGGCTGCGCCTCGTCAAATACACTGCCGGCGGCTCAACCATCGGCCTCGCCACCACTCTCCTTGATTCGCAAACCCATCCGGCCAGCGAACTCGCCGATCTATACGGATCGCGCTGGGGCATCGAGGAGATGTACAAGATCTCCAAATCCATCATGGAAATCGCGCCGTTCCATGCCAGGACCGAGCGCGGCGTCCGACAGGAACTCTTCGCCCACTTCAACCTCATGGCCATGACGCGCATCTTCACAAACCATGGCGATGCGATCCTCAACGCCCGCAAGCCATCCCCTTCCGCGACCGACCGCACCGCAAACTTCAAGAATTCCCTCGCCGCCGTCGCGCGAAACCTCGAAGCCCTGCTGCTGAAGCACGCCGCCACCGTCGCCGAGGCGATCCAGCAGGTCCTCGATTGCGTCGCCACCGGGCGCCAGAAGCCGCGCCCGGGACGAAGCTACGAACGACGATCCCGCAAACCCCTCAACCGGTGGCACGGCAAGCCCAGGGAAGCCTCGAAAGCTTGAACCAAGGGACGCCGAAACGCAGCGCCAACATGCTGTCAGGACTGCGAATCCTTAAGTGAATGGCAAAAACTCCTTAAGTGAATGCCATTGGGGTGTGGCTTCCCGAATCACGCTCAAGATCGCGCCCGCGGTCGAATCGCTCGACGCTCTCATCCGCGGAGGCCGCACCGGCGAGTTCGATTTTGCCTTCATCGACGCCGACAAGACCGGCTACGACCTGTATTACGAACGCTGTCTCGAGCTACTGCGTCCGGGCGGTCTGGCGCTGTTCGACAACGTACTCTGGGGCGGGGCCGTCGCCGACGAGAGCGACAGTTCCGAGGACACCGAGGCGCTTCGGGTCTTCAATGCCAAAATCAGCGACGACCCGCGAATCGAATTGTGCATGCTCCCGGTTGGCGATGGCCTCACAATTGCACGAAAACTCGCGTGAGGCGCTCACGCTGAGCCGATTGTTGCCGCACCTCCGGGAATGATTGGACGGGCTCCGCTCGATCCACGATGCTGACCCCCGCGCGTTCGCAATATCTCCACGTATTGTGCGTCTCGGGGCAGCGAACGTCCCGGCATCGCTCAAGGCGACCGCACGGTCGCCGGAAGAAATGCGCCGCGTACACAAGTCCCTTCGAGATGCTTGCGCTTGCCGAGGCTCCTCGGCGAAGCAGTGATCTGAGACCGATGCCCGGATCGGCAACGAGCGCGGGATCGGGATCCTTCGCGTTCTTGAGAAGTCGCTTCGTGATCCGGTAGAGTCATGTACCATCGATCGCGTCGACCGCCATGCGGGAGAATCCGGCCCGGTTCCAGATCGAGACCGCGCCGAGGCAATTCTTGGGGACTTATATACGATAGTGCCGAGGCCCCATCGTATCCATTTCACGGGTCGTAGAGGTTGGCATCCCAATCGCCTCTCGCCGTGCAGTCGCGCCAGTCCACGACGCCCGGATGTTGCGGGCCGCATTCAGGTCCGCGTTCTGCGCGTGACCGTAGGCCACGCACTTGAATTCGCTCTGTGAGCGGCGCGAATCGGCGTCGATTGCGCCGCACGCGCTGCAAGTCTGTGATGTATATGCGGCGGACACCTCGATCACCTCCGCCGCCTTGTAGTTGAGCATCCGCCCGAGCCCAGCCCAGCCCGTGTGCAGAAAGACGCGGTTCAGGCCGGGCTTCTGGCGCACATTCGTGCCGGGCTTGTCGGTCGTTCCTTTGGCACTGTTCGTCATGCCCCTGGTGTTCAGTTTCTCGACGACGACGGTCTGGGCCTTTGCGGCGATGCGCCTGGATACGTGGTGCTGCCAGTTCTTGCGGGCGTTGGCGAGTCGCCTCTGTGCGCGTTGTACACGCATACGCTGCCGTGCGCGCCGCCGCGACCCCTTGCGCTTCTTCGCCAGGCCGCGTTGATGTCGCTTGCGTTTGGTTTCCAGCAGTGCCAGGTCTGGCATGCGGTGTATCTCGCCGTCGCTGTCGGCAACCTGGCCTGCGTTGCGGTCAACACCGATGATCCGGCCGTTGTCATTCTGTTGCGGTGCCGGGACTTCGTAGCACACGACCGCCTCCCACCGGTGTCCGATGCGGCGAATTACCGCCTTGACCGGCCGGCCGGATACGGATTGCCGCCGCGGCGGCGGATCGACAGCCAGCCGACCTTCGGGACCGCAAGCCTGCCGTCGCGGATGCGGATGGTTTCCGGGATGGTGAACGAAGGATTGCTGTATCGGTGTTTCCACTTCGGGTACCCGGCACGGCCCTCGAAGAACGCTGTCCACGCGTCCGCCTGCTAGCGCAGCGTGTAGCGCACGATGGTGTAGGAATGCTTCCGAAGCCACTCGGTCTGGTCCCACAACGTCTTGAACGCTGTTCCCAGCGTGAAGAACGTCGGCGATTCGATCTTGCGTCCGCAGACGTGCTCGTATTGGATTTCACGCGCTTCTTTGATCTCGTTCCACGCGAACCGGCATGCGTCCCAAATACCAAGAAGCAGGTTGGCGGTCGCAGCATCACCAGGCGAAAGCCGGTAGACGACATTTCGATAGGTGGTTGAATCGCTCATGGCAGTCGGTCTTGCGCATAAGGGCCGTTTGGCTGCGGTCGGCGGCAACCGCCGACCGCACGCATGGTAGTATTCGAAAAGGCCAATGTCAATCGATTGAAAGATCTTCGGCACTATTGCATATGATCCCCAATTCTTGCGGCGGAGGGAGGTCAGCCTGCGGGGCGCCTCTTCCGGCCCGACGCGGTTGAAGCGGCTAACAGTGGGGCACAGCAACTCTGGCGGAGTCCGTGAAGGGAAGGACTGGGGCCAGCGGAGGGAAGGGGATCCGCGCCACGTACTGGACACAGCGCCAGGTGAGGGTGACACATGTGGACCCCCGACCACGCCGACGCGCGAGACGCTGTCTGTGCGGTGAACGCAGTCGGATGTCCGACCGAAGGCAGGAACCGGATGTTAGGGCGGGCCCGTCCGGTACCGCGCGACGGGTGCAGAGCAACCAGCGTCCATATCGCGATGGTGGGCAGCAATGGCCATTCCTACCGCGACCGTTCGGTTCATTGCCCAGCCACGCAGGCTATGATCGGTCGCCCGCAGGTCGGCTTCGGCCCTGGAAGCGGCAACGCCAGAGTCGTTATCCTTGGCCAATCGCGACGCGGACCAACACGCAAGACAAAGGGGAAGTTTAATGAGAACAGTGTCAATCGCTGCCGCCGCTCTTGCCATCGTCATCGCTCCGGGTTGGGCGTTTGCCGCCGATCTGGCGCGAGCAGAGATTGTCAACGCCGATGGCGCGATCATCGGTGAGGCGACTTTCGAGCAGACACCGACCGGCGTGCTCATGTACGTCGACGTTCGGGATCTGCCGCCCGGTCCACATGGGATCCACCTCCACGCGGTCGGCTCGTGCACGCCCGACTTCAAGGCCGCGACTGGCCACGTCAACCCTGGGAAAGTCATGCACGGGCTTCGCAACCCGGATGGTCCCGACAACGGCGACCTGCCGAACCTCTACGCCGCCGCGGACGGCACCGCGAGCGCGGAGTTCTTCACTACTCGGGTTTCGGTGGCGGGCGGCGCGATGCCCGCGCTTCTCGACGAGGACGGCTCGGCGGTCATCATTCACGAGAACCTCGACGATCACATGGCCCAGCCGATCGGCGGTGCGGGAGGGCGGATCGGCTGCGGGATCATCGCGAAGATGTGACGTTGTATTCGCTGGGCCGTAGTTCTGCACAATCCGGAAACTGATCAAGCCGGGGATTCTGGTCCCCGGCCGACCCGCTTTGCCGGGTAGTCCTAGCGCATGCGAGGCGGCTTCGACCCGCACCGCCGTGGTTCCGGCTGTTGAGCGGCTCGAACCATCGGTGCGAAGAAAGTCCAAGCCTATCGCTGGGTGGCTTGTGCTCATGGCTCGGCAGCGGACCCGCGACGACTGGCTTCGTCCAGGTATCGCCGAGTTCATGGGCGCGACGGGGAGCGGTCGTTCGCGATTCTGGGGCTCGCTGTACGCCCGTTCCCGTCGCAGGGGAGTGAGGTCCGTGGCAGATGGCTAGGCCGCTACCGAAAGGTCTTCCGCGGAAGACTTGCCGTTTCGTCCAACCTGAACCTCATAGTTGACTTTCTGTCCTTCGCGCAGCGTGCCCAGTCCTGCCCGTTCGACAGCCGAGATGTGAACGAAGGCGTCTTCCGAGCCATCATCCGGCTCGATGAACCCGTAGCCCTTGGTTGCGTTGAACCACTTGACGGTACCTTTTGGCATTTTGTTTCCTCTTTTGGGTGGAGATTCCACGCGCCGCGGCACGCCACGGCGTGGTCGTTGGAAAGTAAGCGACTTTTTTACCCCCTGCTGAACGATATTGGGCGTTTCGTGTGGGTGTGCCGTTGTTGATTTGGATTGGGTTTTGGGGTTGCTTCGAGCGTGTCCCTGGACTCAGGGTCCTGGGGCTGGACTCAACGAAACGGTTGTGTTACGCTGCCCGGCATGGACCGGATAGTACAAGGCCGTTGTGTCGGCTCTGCGGAGTTGTCGGAGATCCGTGCGCTGTTGTCGGCGCACCCGGAGTGGGGCCGCTCGCGGCTTTCGGTTGCGCTGTGCGAGCGCTGGGGCTGGCGGGACGGCCGTGGCCGTGTGAAGGATATTGCCGCGCGTTCGCTGCTTCGCAAGCTTGCGGGAGAAGGTCTGATCCGGCTCCCTGCGTTGCAGTACCCGGGCCGCGGAAGCCGTCGGCACAGCGCGGCGGCGCGTGTCGGGCTGGAGGTTGACTGGTCGGTATCGGAGGCGTATTCGGGTCCGCTGTCGGCGCTCCTGCCCGTTTCTGTATCGGTTGCGGAAGGTTCGGACCGCCAGCTTCTGCACGCGATTTTGGAGCGGTTCCACTATCTCGGGCTATCGACGCCGGTGGGGGAGAACATCGGGCACCTTGCGCGGGACCGTCGGGGCCGGATCGTGGGCTGCTCGCTGACGGGGGCTGCGGCATGGCGCTGCGCGGCGCGGGACCGCTGGATCGGATGGAGTGACGCGACGCGCGGGGCGGGTCTGTGCCTTGTGGTGAACCAGCAGCGCTTTCTGATCCTGGACGCGGTTCGGGTTCCGCATCTTGCGAGCCATGTGCTTGCGCGGGTGGCACGTCGGGTGGGCGCGGACTACGAGGAGCGCTACGGGCATTCGGTCCATTTGCTGGAGACATTCGTCGATGTGTCGCGGTTTGCGGGGACGTGTTACCGGGCGGCGGGCTGGCATGACGCGGGGCTGACGACGGGGCGCAGCCGGAACGGCCGTCCGGGGCTCTCGGTTCCGCGCAAGCGGGTTTTTCTGCGGCCCCTGCGGCGGGATGCCGTGGCGCGGCTGCGGCAGGGGCGGTGACCGTTTTGGGGCCGCCGGAAGACCACGCCGGGGAAGTGGCGGAGCTTCACCGGCAACTGGACCTGGCGTCGGAGGAGAACGCACGGCTGCTGGAGCACCGCGAACACTGGATGGGGGAGACGGAGGCACTGCAGGACGCGCTTGCGCGATCGGATCGCGGCAAGGCGCGGCTGGAGTCGGAGAATGCGCAGTTGCGCCGGGAACTGAAGAAGGTCAGGTCTACTCTGGACGAGTTGCTGGAGCGATTCCAGACGGCCGTGCGCACCGCGCGTCGGTTTGCGGGGATGCTGTTCAGTTCGTCGTCGGAGCGCCTGGGGGGTTCGGCCGAGACGGTTGTGTCGGAGGTGGAGCTGGATTGTCCTGCCTTTATCTGGGACGATGATCCGACCGGAGGACTGGCGGGCGGCGGCGCGGCGAATGGCGAAGCCGTGGATCCCCTTCCCGAGGAGCGCGCGGCACCGCGGCCACGCAAGCGTGGCCGCCCCCGGGGAGCGACGGGCGGCCGGAAGATCGGCAAGGACGTTCCCACGATCACCTGCCGCCTGGAGCCGGAGGAGGCTGCCTGCCCATCCTGCGGCGGCGAGCGCAAGACGATCCGGACCGAGGCCGCGGAGCGGGTGCATTATGTCCCGGCCAGCTACGTTCGGGTCGTGATCGAGCGTCCCGTGCTCGGCTGCGCCCGGTGCCGCCACGCCGCACCGGAGCAGGCACCGGCACCGGACTGGCTGATCCCCCGCGGACTGCCCACGGAAGCCTTGCTGGCGCACACCATGGCGTCAAAGTTCCAGGACCACTTCCCCTCCTACCGTCTGTCGCAAAGGCTTGCCCGCCACGGCATCCTCATCGGCGATGCCACCCTCAACAGCTGGATCGCCCGGGGCTTCGAGATCCTGCAGCCGCTCTATGACGCCATCAAGGCGCATGTCCTCTCCGCCGACCGGCTGTTCCTCGACGAGACAACGGTCAAGTTCCTCGAACCGGGCTTCGGAAAGGCCCGGACCGGCTACCTCTGGGCCGCGCTGCGCGACGACCGCACCTTCGCCGGGCCGGCGCCGCCCGCGGCGCTCTTCTGGTCCGGCCCGGGGCGCGGAAAGGCCATCCCGGAAGCCATGCTGCGGGACTTCGCCGGCCTCGCCCAGGTCGATCGCTACGCCGCATACAACATCCTCGCCGACCCAGCGCGGCCCGCCGGACCCGTCTTCCTTCAGTTTTGTATGACGCATTGGAGACGCAAGTTCCACTATCTGACGGAATCCCGCTTCCGCAATGAGGCCCTTGCGCGGATCGGCAAGCTGTTCGCCATCGAGAAGCCCATCCTGTTCAAGCCTCCCGATGAGCGCCTCCGCGTGCGGCAGCTCGAGTTGAAGCCCGCCTTCGAACAATGGAAGGCGTTCCTCGAGGCCGCCGCCAGCCGCCTGCCCGAAGCCTCGGCGGAGGCCGCCGCCATCCGATACGGCCTCGCCGACGGCGTCTGGCCGGGCTTCATCCGCCTGCTCGACGACGGCCGCCTCGACCTGCACTCCAATCGCGGCGAAAACGCCCACCGACCCGTCAAGCTCACCATGCGCAACTCCCTGTTCGCCGGATCCGAGAATGCCATCGACATCTGGGCTCGCGCCAACACCCTGATCACAACATGCCGCCTCAACAACGTCGACCCGGAAGCCTGGCTCACCCATGTCCTGGTTCAAATCCGCGACGGGTGCAAGGATGTCGAAAGCCTCATGCCATGGCAGCCCTTCAAACCGCCGGGGGATCAATGCCTCGCCATCTGCGGAACAATCCTCAGCCCCGAACCGCACGCCGAGGGGCCTTGAGGCCCCGCCAGTCACAGACATCGAACAGCGCCGAGAACTCTACTCGCGAAAGCCGCAAAAGACCCTCCGACACCGGCGGCCAGCGGAACGAACCCCGATCCGGCCACTTCGCAACCAGCACCATCCCGCTGCCGTCGTGGAACAGTACCTTCACCCGCCCCGGACGCCGCGAGCGGAACACCAGCACGACCCCCGAATCCGGTGGAACACCAAGATGCTCCCGCGCGTAGCTGCTTAGCGCCGCGATCCCGCGGCGGAAATCAACCGGATGCAACGCAAGGTAAACCGCAGAACCATCGCCGACCCCAAGCATGACAACCTCCCGGAATGCAAATGCCTTCCCAGAAGATGGTGCACTCCCCAACTCACCGAAAGCAGGGGGGGAAATAGTCGCTTACGTTGGAAAATGTACCCCGGATTATTCATGAAGTCGCACCGAATTGCGAATTGCGTTGCGAGGGTTTGAGTTTCTTCCTCGATCGGCGTGTCCCTGACGGACGTTCACGTTGAAATCGCGGAGCGTTGCGATTCTGCGGCGCCCTGCGATGGGGATGCGTGGGATGATCGAGTGGGCTGCGGGGACTTCGTGCCGAAGGGACGCTTGTTGCGACATGTATGCACAGCCGGATCCCGTGGCTCGGCTCTGCTGGCTTCGGAGTTGGGGGGAGAAGGAAGCGGAGCAGGAGCGCGAGCCACGCGGCTTGCAGGGCGGACTTCTTCAGCCGCTGCAGCAGGATGGCCCAGTGGGTTGCCACGGGTCCGGCGAAATGGAATTTCATGCGCGTTGGGTGCCGGACCACGCAGGTGCCGGCGCGCAGAGACTCTTTGCAGAAAGTGCCGAGTTCCAGCCTTTCACGGAGGCGTCCTCCATCGCCGAGCGGCTCACGAGCATGGTTTGACACCCGAGCAAGTCGATAGGCAGAAGGGCTTCGTTCTGCGACCGCACGTCCGTTTCCGAGGGCGGCTCGGACCCCTCGATCGTCTTGCCGGCTTACTGGCGCTTCGGCCGCGAATAGGGGCAACTGCCGCCCGCAGCGTGCTCTTCCGTTCGCCGAAGGTGTTCTCCGCCGAGCCCCGCACCCGGTACCGGGCCAGGAACTCCTCCGCGCCGGCGTCTTCGCGGGCCGGGTTCGCGATCAACCGGGAACAGCGCGGGTACAACTCCCGCTCCGACACGATCACGACACGAGCCACGCGCCGCTCCAGTTCCCGGCCTGGTACTCGTGCTCATCAGGCCCGTGCGCGCTTCGACAGGCGCCAGGTCCGCCGGCTTGCCCGGATGCGGTTCCGCTCCGGTTCAGCGCCGGATTGTTCCGGATACGGGCCAGATACCGGATAGTCAGGGAATCAAACTCATCCAACGTCCTCTCGTCGGGAAGGCCCGCATCCAAGCGAACCAGCACCGGGCATTCGTCCCCCTCTTCGAGCGTGTCCGCCACAATCGGCACGAAGTCGAAGGTCTCTCTGGCGTTGGCTTCCCCCCGGCCGGCGCAGCCGCGTGCCAAGGATGTCCCCGCCTTCTTCGCATACCGCATCCAGAGCCGAGTCGCAGCGATGTCCGACCTGGCCGCAATATTGGCTGCCGGGCTGGTGCCGATTAACCGGGAACGGCACATCGTCCCCATCAACCAGGAGAAAGTTCGCCGACCCGCGGCACCCCTAACGGATCGGGCGCAGGCCATTCGCCAGGATCCCCTCCTTCAGCACATACAGGTTCGCTTCGCGGCTCAGCAGATCCACAAAGCGCGAGAGCGAAGGCTGGGACGGCAGACGATCGCTTCCATCGCCGCGGACAGGGTCTCCGGTGGACTTCGCTGCCGCAGCGAGGGCCGGGTCGTGGCACAGTAGGTCACCATCGTCCTGGTCCCGGTGGCCCCGGCAGAGCCGCAGCAGGCACGTGCGGATCAGGTTCTCCATGCCGTGCACAACGGAACCCGGACGCCGACCGTCGATCAGGTGATCCTCCAGCCACGGTACAGCCCGGAACTTTCCAGGATCAGGCGCATCCGCAGCGCTCCCGCGCCCACACTCTCGTTGCCGCCGTCAACTTCAAGGGACCGGTTGTAGCCAGACGGAATCATTCGATTCACCGGAGGCATCTCGCCCGAACATCTCCAAAAACGACTGCCGGCCCGCCAACGAAGCCTCATCTCCAGACACGGAAAGGGGCACCCGGAAAACGCTTCTCCCATAGACCCAAGAGTTGCCGCACAAATCCCGCAGCTTCGTTCAAACCAGTAAAATTGCCACTCTCTGCCGAGATTCGGGATCGGCCTCGAGCCGCAACCAGACTTTGGGTTTCCAAACGAATCTGGTCGGAACCCTCATTGTGGCAGCCAGATCCTGACCGGCGCTACTCTCAGGGTGGTCCCGTTCCATGTGACTCGGATTATTCTGGCGTGAACTCCGCGCGTACCTTGGTGGCCTCCTCATGAAGAAAATTCTGATCGACACGGACCCGGGGATCGACGATGCGATGGCGATTCACTTCGCCTTTGCGCATCCTGAGCTTGATGTCGTCGGCCTGACCTCGATTTTCGGCAATGTCCACGTCCCTGTCGCGACGCGCAACGCTCTCCGACTCGTCGAAATGGCCCGGGTGTCCTGTCCGGTCGCGGAGGGAGCTGCGGCGCCTCTCGTCCAGCCGTTGAAGCCGCCCGGCTACGCGGTACACGGGGACGACGGATTCGGCACGGTTCCCGCAGCTGAGCCGGCGATCCGGGCAGATTCACGCGATGCAGCCCAGTTCATCGTGGAAACGGTCAACGCGCTGCCCGATTCGGTGACGCTTGCCCCGATCGGGCCGTTGACCAACATTGCCTTGGCGCTTCGGCTCGACCCTTCAATCGTCGGCAAGGTCGCGGAGGTCGTGGTGATGGGTGGCGCGGTGGAGTGTTCCGGCAACATCTCGCCATGGGCTGAGGCGAATATCTGGAATGATCCGCATGCGGCTGCGGAAGTGTTTGCCGCCGAATGGCCGATCACGTTGGTCGGGCTCGATGTTACTCGAGCTGTTCGATGCAGGCCCGGAGACTTCGTTGAACTCGCCGAGGCCGCTCCCGACATCGGCGGGTTTCTGAACGCAGCGTCGCAGTTCTATTTCGGCTGGCATCGCGGAAGGGATGGCTTCGATGGCTGCTTCATGCATGATCCCTCCGCCATCGTGGCGGCGATGGAGCCGGAGCTCTTCGAAATTCGGGAGATGCCTGTCCGGGTCGAGATCTGTGGTGACGAGATCGGCCGAACCGTGGCCGATCCCGATGCCGGAACGCGCCCCGTCAGAATCTGCCTCGGTGTTGATGCAGGGGCCGTCCTGGATCGTTTCCTTTCCATCACTTCGCGCGCCGACGCTCGCCGGGACGCACGAGCCCTGTAGACGGGACGGGCGCCTTCCCGGCGTTGCCATGGTCGGCGCCGGTCTGGGTCATCTTCTCGAAACCGGGCAGCCGGTGATGCCGCAGCCCTGGAGGAATGCGCTACTCCCGGAACGCGAGGCCGCAGCCGGTCCGGCCGGCGGCGCCGTTCCGGCGGGCGTCCGAATCTGCCCCGCATCGTCCGGCAGTTGGTTCGGATCGTTCTCGAGCCGTGCCCGAACGGATGCAGCGGCGAGGTCGCCGGAGAGATGGACCGTATCGTCGGGATCGGCCGAGAGGTCGTACAGTTCCCCCGGGCCTGATCGCATTTCCCCTGCCGGCTTGTGGTTTCTCGTCCACACCGCGCGCAGGGACAACGCCACGCCAACGCGGTTCGGGAGAGGCTGGCATTCGCACATGGCGAAGGCGCGTTTCTTCCGGCCGTGCTTCAGCGGAACCAAGCTTGCCCCTTGCTGCACCAGAAGTCGATCGGAGCCGGCCGACGCGAGCACGGTCGGAGAGAGATCGACGGTCGAGACGGGTTCGTCTACCGTCCTGTGCGCAGAGACGCTCGGCCCGATCCCCAGACTCTTCCGATGCCGTCGGCGATGTGCAGAAGAAGCACTTGCTTTGAGAACCCGGTCGAGTCCTCCCGATTCCGATCGTGCACCTTGCCGATGTTCACCGGGTTGAGGCCGGAATTAGCCAGGGCGTGGCCCCAGTTGGGGGGACCGTCATGGCCCAGGGCGTTGTCCCGGAATCCGGTTTGGTGCACGTATTTCGCGGTGGCAAGCGCGGCAGGCGCTGGCACGCGGATCGGGCTCGGCGTGCAGGCGTTCGCAAAGGCGGTCCAGCGCGCCGGGAGGCAGTCGAGATTGGGGGTGTTCACCATCGGGTGGCCCGTTCAGGAGAGGGCCCCGGCTTGCGGTCCATTCGCCATGATCAGCCGGACACTGGGCAGTCTCGCCATGTCGCCTCCGGGCGATTGCGGCGCTGCCCATCCGCGGCACCGTTAGTGTTCGTTCCACGAAATTGTGGTTATATCAACGTATATGCTGTGCAGGCAACAAATGCAGGTGGGCGAGGGATCATGTTTGTGGAATCTGAGGACGCCCGGAAGAGGCTCGAGGCTCTCGCGCACCTTGAGACCCATCTTTCCTTTCGAATCTCCCGGCTCAGCAAGCTCCTCGACAATCAGGCAGCGAGGCTTCTCACCGGGTCCGGACTGACGCTCACCGGGTACCGGATCCTGTTTGTGCTCAGCATCTTCCGTGAGACGACCGCCGCTGACTTGAGCCGCCTCATGGTCGTGGACCGCGCGCAGATCAGTCGTGCCGTTTCGGGATTGATCGAGGAAGGCAGCATTTCGCATCGGCCCGACCCGATGAACCGGCGCAAGCGGCTCTTGCGGGTGACGGAAGCGGGCGAGACAAGGCTGGATGGTGTTCGCCTTCGGTTCCAGGAGCGCCAGCAGTTTCTGGAATCGCTCCTGGCCGAGGACGAACTGGGAGGCCTGTCGACCGCGGTTGACAGGTTGTCACGCCATCTGGCGCGCGTCTTGGACCACCCGGAGGCTGAGCCTGTCTCCGGAATCGGGAGACGGGAAAGCAGCGACGGAGCATGATGACGATGCAACCTGAATCGGATCAACCTCGACTTGGAGCGGAGCGTTGTCCGACCGGGCCGCGACTCGCGACGGGCCGCGACTCGCGATGCGCCCGTTCGGACAACGCGACGCGGGTTTGCCCGCTGCCAAACCGCTCCGCTCAGGATTCCGCTTGCAGGACGCCGCGCTGAATCTGGTCTTCCTCGATGGACTCGAAGAGTGCCTTGAAGTTGCCTTCGCCGAATCCCTCGTCGCCCTTGCGCTGGATGAACTCGAAGAAGATGGGGCCGATTACCGTCCTGGAGAAGATCTGGAGGAGGACCCGTGTCGCTCCACCGTTCACCACGCCCTCGCCATCGATCAGGATGCCGTGCGTTCGGAGCCCTTCGATCGGCTCCTGGTGGTTCGCCACCCGGCGATGTGACCTGGCGTAGTACGTCTCCGGGGGAGGTGGCATGAATTCGATGCCCGCTCCGGCAATCCGGTCCGTTGCGGCGTAAATGTCTTCGGTGCCGACCGCGATGTGCTGAATACCCTCACCCTTGTACTGCGTCAGGTATTCCTCGATCTGGCTCTTCTCGTCGGCGCTCTCGTTGATCGGTATGCGGATCTTTTCATCTGGCGAAGTCAACGCCCGGGAGAAGAGGCCTGTCTGCCGGCCCTTGATCTCGAAGAAGCGAATCTCCCGGAAGTTGAACGCTTCCGCGTAGAAGCCGTGCCACGTTGACATGTTGCCACGGGCGACATTGTGGGTCAGGTGGTCGATGTAGTAGAAGCCCGCGCCTTCGGGCTCGGCGTCCGCCTCGCCCAGCCATTCGTACGCATCCTCGTAGCAGCATCCCTCGTCCCCGTACCGCTCGACAAAATAGAGCAGGGAGCCGCCAATGCCGATGACGGCGGGCACGTCGAGGCTCTTTCCGTCTCCGGTGTACTCCACGGCGCCGCAGTCCAGCGCGCGTTTCAGCGCGTGCCGTGCATCCACAACACGCCACGCCATGGCGGGAGCGCAAGGGCCGTGCTCTTCCACGAACCGGGCAGCGTGGGTGTGCGGCTCTCGGTTGACAAGGTAGTTGATCCGGCCCTGCCGGTACAGCGAGATATCCTTCGCCCGGTGACGGGCGACTTCCCGAAAGCCCATTCTCTCGAAAAGGACCTCAAGTTTGCCGGGATTGGGATGGGCGAATTCGACGAATTCGAATCCGTCTGTTCCGGCAATGTTGACGTCATCGATCCTGGCTTTCGGCGCGTCGTGGGGAAATGGTCCCATGGCTGTTCTCCTGAATTCGGGCGTGGCCTCCCGTGCCCCTCCACGTCCATGGTGTTGACCTCCCGGCCCGCGGGAAGACCGGACCGCTGGCCCGATCTGCAATGATATTATGCACTAATAAAGGTGCAAACGCAACAACACTGTTGATAAAGGTCTTACATTGGGGGAGGGGCAGGGAGTTGTCCGTCCGAGTTGCACCGGCCAGGCTGCGAACCATGCCGGCGGGGAGGAGGAGTCGCGGACAGCATCTCCTGCCCATCGCGGCGAACTGCGAATCACGCCGAAGGCTCCGCCCGAGCTGAAGGCCTGAAATCGAGAGTGTTGGCAATGTGCGGCCAATTGTGCGGCTTGTTTGGTTGGGGACGCGGATAGCGCTCGTCGGATCAACCAGGTTTTCCCGTCAGATCGAAAGGGAGGCGCGTCAGCGTGTCCGGCGGTTCCACCGTCGGCAAGCTAGAGCGCGCAGCTGCCAGTCGGGGCTTCGGGACACAGCTGCAACCAACTGGACCACGGCGGACATTGGACCCAAGACCAAGACTCGGCCGGTCCCTTCGTCCAGGCTGCCATGCCAATGCCGGCCAGGTTGCGGTACCTGCCCGGTTCATACCTGGGCGCGCCCGGAGATTGCGCGGCCACCGCCGGCACTGACGCCGGAGTGGGTTCCGGTGTCCGGAAGGGACCGCGTGAGTGTGGCAGCAACGCGGCCTGCGTGTTTCTGGTCGGAAGCCCCGGGAGCGCCGCGGGTCGATGATCGGACTCGGTGCTGGCTAAAGGGACTTGCAAAAGTCGAGTGCTTAAGAAGCGAGCCTGATTCTTACGGTTCTGCTTCCCGGAGCCGCCCTCCGTACAGCGCAAGCGCTGTCCGAAGGGTCTTCTACTCCTGCATGTAACGCGCTGCGCAAGCCGCGGGAGCGCCTTGCGCCGTCCCACCCGCTGCGGCGGTTCCCGCGAAGATGCGCAGGCCGCGACACAGCACGTTTCTGGCCGCGTTCTCGTCGCGGTCCAGCTCGAGGCCGCACACGCCGCACTGGTGGGTCCGCTCGGACAGCGCCTTTGGATGCTTCATTCCGCAGCGCGAGCATTCCTGCGATGTGCCGGCCGGGGGAACTTCGACGAATGGAATGCCGGCGCTTTCAGCCTTGCAGCCTTGCATTTCAGAATGTCGAAGAATTCCCGCCAACTCTGGTCCGAAATCGCCCTGTTCAAGCCTCGCTATCCTGGGCCTCAACGGAGCATGTTTCCGATTTTCAGCGCTTCCACCGCAATGAAATCGTAGGTCCTGACGATCCAGTCCGCGTGGCGGTGGAGTTCCTGCCGCCCCACTTCCGCCATCCGCTCATGGGCCCGTGCAAGCGCCGCCTTCTTCCTCCCGCGGCTCTTCGATCCCCGCTGGCTGCGGGACACCGCGCGCTGCTTCCTGCGGATCGCGCTCCGCACCCCCTGCCTCGGCCGTCGCTGCAGGCTCCCACCATCCGGCAGCATGGCGAAGGTCCGGATCCCGACATCCAGCCCCACCGGGCGTTCCTGCACGCCCGTCCGGACCTCCGGCAGCGGCCGCTCGAACACGAGCTGTACTTCCATCCGCCGCGCCTTGCGCACCACACGGAAGCCCCGAAGGCGATCCAGCGGTGGCAGCGACCGCCGGATTGCAAACCGCATCCGCGTCAGGCCCTTCATCCGAAGCTCGCCCCGCTGGCCTCCGTCGAGAATCCTGACCGCGCTCCTCGTCGCCTTTGGATCTTCGATGCTGAACGAACGGTACCGGCTTCGCGCCCGGAAGCGCGGAAACCCGGGCTCCTCTCCCGACTGCGCCCGCGCGAAGAACGCCTTCATCGCCCGGTCCAGGCGGGCCAGCGCAGAGCGTGCCACCAGAGCGGAGATGTCACTCCCCGTACGCAAAAGGCAACTTCACGTTCGATCGCCGGATTGAGGGCTTCCGGCAGCGCCCGAAGCTTGATTGGAGACGCAAGTAGAAATACGCTTATGGCAAATGACCCGTTCAACCCGATCCCAGAAGTCCCATCGGCTGAATGTCGCCTATGGGCTGCTTGCCGACGGTCTCGAGGCCGCGGCGGCCGTCGAGCGGATGTCCACCCAGTTCGGCCTTTCCCGGCGTCAAGCCTATCGGTATGTGCAGGCGGCTCGCGCGATGAGCGAACCGGCGGAGCTGTCGGAATCGTCGGTTCCCATCACCCTGAAGATCCCGCGCAGCCTTGTGTCAGCGTTGCGGGCGCATGCCCGGAGCAGCGGTCTCTCGATGGGCGAGATTGTCTCGCGGGCCCTGGCGCGATTCTTCCGGGATTCCGGTCGTCATGGCTGACGCGGTGGATTCGCCCGCCGCAACAGCGCCAATCAGGAGCGGCCGCGCAAGGACTGCAATAATCCCGGAATCTGCAAAGGACTGGATCGAGATCCCGGTTCCCGCCATCGTCGGCGAGGAAACCGTCGCCATGGCCAAGGAACGGCTGGCAGCGAACAAGGCCTTTCTCCGGCGCCGAACCCGAACGCCGAGCGTCGCGCAGGGTCTGGCATGCTGCAGCAAATGCGGGTATGCGATGTACCGCACATCAACCCGGAGCAGCGCCCGCGTGATCTATCACTATCGCTGTCCGGGCTCCGATGCCTGCGTTATCCCGATGGGCCACGTTGCGATAAACGTCCGGTTCGCCAGGATCTCCTGGATGGGATTGTCTGGACGGAAGTCATTCGCTTGCTTGAGGACCCTGGCTTGATTGAAGGCGAGATCGACCGGCGGCTGGAGGCAGCGCGAAACTCGGATCCGAACCATAAGCGGGAAAGGGAGCTCCAGCGGCAGTTGACCCGCAAACGCAAAGGGATCGACCGCCTCATCAATGCCTATCAGGAGGAATTGATCACCATCGACGATCTGCGCGCACGGATACAGGAACTGAGACGGCAGGAACACGCACTTCAAGCTGAGTTGCAATCGGTAGCCGACCAGGTCCAGGAACGCGAAAACTGCCTCAGGCTCGCCGAGATGCTGACCAGCTTTCTCGCACGACTGCGCGAATCTGCTGAGACGCTCGACATCGCGGAACGGCAGCGGATCGTCCGACTCCTCGTCAAGAACGTACTGGTTGGCGACAATGAGATCATCATTCGGCACTCAATCCCAATGGCACGAACGCCCCGTGCAAGAGGCCAATCGCCGTCCGGTTCCAATGGTCCCATCGGCTACGCCGGAAGTTGCCTCTTGCGTACGGGGAGTGGTTACACCGTCCCGTGGTGCTTCTCCGGATCCACAAAGGTCTCCGCCAGTTCCAGCGGATGACCGTATGTCGCTTTCCAGTCGTCACTCTGGCGGCGGAGCATCCCGCCGACATACCAACTGCCCAGATTCGGGAAGGCGCCCGGTTCTGGAAGCACCAGCAGGCGCGTATTGCTCGCCACAAGGTGCAACCGCTCATACTGCTGCGCAGCCTTCCAGCCGATGAACCGGTCGCGCGGACGGCACTTCAGCGCGCCCGCCTGCCAGGCCAACCCAAAGCGTCCCCAGGACCGCAACATACCGGAGTCCGCGTCCCACAAAACGCAGAAAGCCGAGCTCGTGGTGCTCGGCCATCAGACCGTCCCAGCGAAGGCGTTCCTCCGGCCGCGCAAGCCGAATCACAGCTTCCTCCACCGAGGGGTTTTGGGGCAAACAAAGCATGCCATCAAGTTAACAGACGGAATACGAGAAGTCCAGACCCCACGAGTCCGAATCAACCTCAAATAGAATGAGATTGCCCTGGACTCGCTCACGATAAAGGCAATTTCGCCGTCGATGAGAAAAGCACTCGAAGCCGTTTACACGCCCTCCCGGTTTGGTCAAAATGGGCGAAACATGAGAGCAACAGATGTTTGAAACCGC
The DNA here is from genome assembly GCA_965222665.1 of Rhodobacterales bacterium. Lineage (GTDB taxonomy): Bacteria > Pseudomonadota > Alphaproteobacteria > Rhodobacterales > CAZPXZ01 > CAZPXZ01. The sequence goes on along the minus strand of CBDCUM010000011.1, from coordinate 450,042 downwards.
TGACGTGCTTGAACGCCGCACGACCACGGACGAGGTGTTCGACCGGCTGCACGAAGAAATCGTGACACTGGAACTCCTGCCGGGCACCAAACTGTCAGAGGTCGAGGTCGCCCGCCGCTTCGGCGTCTCGCGCCAGCCCGTCCGAGACGCGTTCAACCGGCTGAGCAATCTGGATCTGCTTCTGATCCGGCCCCAGAAGGCCACCGAGGTGCGCGGCTTTTCTATCGAACGCATCGCCCATGCGAGGCTCGTGCGGCTCGCGGTTGAACTGGAAGTCATCCGGTGCGCCTGTGCAGTGTGGGACGACCAAAGCGCGCAGGTTCTGGAGCGGAACCTGGACCAGCAACAGCGGGCGAGTGATGCCGGCCGCTCCGAAGAGTTCCACACTCTGGACTACGAGTTCCACAAGCTGATCTGCGACTTCGGCGGCTGTCCGTTGGCTGTCAAGACGATCAAAGAGTGCAAGCAGAAGGTCGATCGCCTTTGCACGCTCAGTCTTGGAAGGGAGGGCGAGGCGGCGACCCTTCTGGAAGATCACCGCAAACTCGCCCGCGCCCTGAGCGACGGGTCGGCTGAAACGGCCACGGCCATCGCCCGAGAACATCTTGGCCGTCTGGACGACACCATCGCCGAGATTCAACACACTCACTCGGAATATTTCGAATAGCCTTGGCTGTCTTGACATCGTCACTGCTTGATTTGCTCTGCCTCGGCGAACCGATGGTCGAGTTCAACGCCCAGCCGGACGGGCGCTCGCTCTACGGCTTCGGCGGTGATGTTCCGAATGTCGCTGCCGCGCGACAATCAAGATGAGTCTCGGCCAGATTGTCGTGCAACAGCCAGCCGGCCGCCAGGAAGCAGCTGCCCCGGTACTCCGGCGCGACAAACGTCTCGGCCAGAACCGGACGGATGCCGTAAACCGCCGCGAAGTCCTCGACCACGCGCCGCGCCGCCATGCCCAGAACCCGCGATGCAAGGTAACGGACCGAAACCGACGGACGGATCAGGAAACGCGCCAGGCCGATCATCTCCTCAAGATGCCGCTCACGGCTTGCGTCATCCCAACCAAGCCAGGCATCCCGCGCCGCCAGGACACGCGTCGCAGGGGCAAACAGAAGGCCGCCGAGCCAGCCATGCGACGAGCCGACCAGGTAACGCAGCTGACGGCCCACGTGAAGCCGCGCGCTGCGCGGGTGTTCCGATGCCATCAGCTCGTTGAAAACCAGCCGAAGCTCCGGCCCCTCAACCCGGACAAGCTCAAGACCCTCGATCGCACCCGCACAGGCCGGAAGACCCGTAGCCTCGGGAACCGCCGCCTCCCGGCGGGCAACGCTCCCGCGACCGCCGTCACGGCGCGGCGCAGGAAGAACTATCTTGCCCGCACGCTCAAGGCGGCGAAGCGCGCAAAGGCAACTCGTGACCTGGGGCCGCCCGCGAAGGTCAACAAAACCGAACGCACCGCAGACCCTGCGACCAATCTCCGCCCGCGAAGCATCCGGCTGCGCCAGAATCCCCGACAGCTTCTTCAAACCCTCGGCCGAGGAAAGCGCACATGGGATCGAAACATGATCGTCCATACCCCAACGTTAACATGACCGATTTAGCCAGTCGAGCAGGAAATGTGTCCAATGGGCAGGACGGGGGAGCGACGGTCCATGAAAGACCCTGCCCATTGTGCGCGCACGGCAAGCGGCCCGTCTGCGCGCGCTGAATGCCGTAGAACGGGAGGCCGTCTTTCTGATTGTTGGCGAGCCGGAGTGTCCCGCTGCCGGGCGGGACTTCGGGACGTAGCGGCAACCAAGCGGATATTGGACCCAAGCTGAATACTCGACCGGTCCCTTCATCCAGGCTGCATGCCAATGCTGGCCAGGTTGCGGCAGATGCCTGGTTCATTCCTGGGCGCGCCCGGAGATTGCGCGGCCACCGTCGGCAGGGAAGCCGGAGAGGAATCCGGTTTCCGGAAGGGACCGCGCGGGTGTGGCAGCAACGCGGTGTGCGTGTTTCTGGCCGGAACTCCCGGGGAGCCCCGCGGGTCGATGAGGCGGACTCGGTGTTGTTGGTTAGACAACACTGGCGGCAGCGCACATGGCCTTGAGCTTCGCCATGGCTCGCTCACGTCCAAGCATGGCCAGACCACAATCGGGAGCGGCCATCAACCGGTCCCGGTCAATGTGGTTCAGCGCCGCGCCCAGGCGTGCCGCGATCTCGTCTGCCAACTCTATTCGGCTTTGCGCGATCGCAACTGTCCCGAGAATCACGGTTGAGTCGCGGAATTCCTCGAGCAGGGAGAGGTCGTTGTGGCGGTGGGCGTCCTCGATCGAAATCTGGTGAACGGAAGATCGGTCCACGGCTGCGGCGAGCTGGAAATAGGCAGCCGGGTCGGCCTTGTGATACTCCGTGTCGTCCAGGTGATCGGGGTACCCGCAACACATGTGCATGACGCGGCTCACGTCTTCAGGAACGCCGTCGAAACAGCGGTCCAGGCATTCGACGCCGTATTCCAATGCTCGCGAAACGTTGCGGGCAAAGAGAGGCTCGTCGACCTGGACGTATCGGCAGCCGGCCTCCGCCAGTGCCCGGATCTCGTAATTCAGCGCGTCCGACAGATCGAAGGCGAGCGCCTTCGGATCCGCGTAGAACGTGTTTGCGCAGGTATCCATGATCGTTGTGGGGCCGGGAACCGTGATCTTGACCGGTCGGTCCGTCGCGGCCTGCGCAACCCGGAAATCCCGATCCAGGAAATGTTCGCCGCGCGGTTCGATCCTGCTCCGGATCGTGGGTAGTTCCGCCTGGTAGGCTCCATCGCGCAGGCTCAGCATCGTCAAGTTCTTGAAGTCGAATCCGGTCAGATGCCGACAGTGGTAATGGATGTAGTTCTCGCGCCGCTGTTCCCCGTCGGTGGGAATGTCGATACCGCAGGATGTCTGGTCGGCCACTGCCGATTCCGTCGCTCTGCAGTACAGCGCTTCGATCTCGGGGTCGTCAGAGATCATGCCAGCGAAACGCGTGATGTCTCCCGCGGTATCCGTGAGGCCGTGTTCGATCTGAAACCAGTCGCGCATCGGCACGTAGTCGGGTTTGGGAAATGCGCCTATGCAGGTTGTAAGAAGTCCCATGTTGCGGTTCTCCGGTCGCGGTGTTGGTTGCGAGGCGTTTGCCACAGAGCCAGGCGCCGGTCAACTCCCGGTTGGGCAGGATGCGTCTCGTTCGATCACCGCTTCCTGATCACCTGGGCAACGCTTGCAGGGCGCTGGCCTCCACCGGGTCGCGGCTGCGTGCGACCGGCGGTTGCGCGAGAAGACGTAGGTGTGTCAACCCCTGCCGGATTGGCGAAAGCGCCGTGGCCCGGATCGTGAAGGCTCCTCGTCCATTGTTTTCCTCTCCCGTGCAATGGCACCGCCTTCTCCGGCGGAAACGCGAAGGATGCTTGGAATTGCCGACGACCTGCCGCCCCGAGCCCAGAGCCGGGCAAGGGGATGCCCCGCATGAGCCCCGGCTCTTCAGCTTATCGAGGCTTCCGTTCCGGCGACCCGCACTCCTCGGGTCAGCATTCGTCCCTTGGCCTCGGAACGAGCCGCCATGGAGGTGGCCCACCGGTGTGCCGGGTCATGCGCGAGCGGGCTCGGGCGGGCCACGAGCTTGCGCCGACTCGATATCTCGGGCGTGCGACCGGGCCGCCTGATCCTGCGCTGGATCGCGCTGACGGGATCGGCCAGCCGACCTGGTTCCGCCAGGCAGGCTGCAGCTGCGTTCGGTTGCTTCCCTGGTGCAGATCGGGATGCGCTCCGTCGATACCTTGGGGACTGGAACTTTGTCCGGCGCAGCGCTTCGATGCGCTCTTGGCGGGCGTTGCATCGTTCGATATTTCTATTATATTAGAAATATGAAACAAAGATCGACCCCGGAAATGACCGTTGAAGACGCGGCCCTCGCTTTCGCTGCCTTGGGCTCCGAGCAGCGGCTCGGAGTTTTGCAGGCACTGGTCCGAGCCGGGCCGGAGGGCCTGTCGGTTGGCGCCCTGGGCGAGCGGAGCGGAATTTCCGGCTCCACGCTCACCCACCATCTCCGGTTCCTGGCCCATGCCGGGCTGGTGACCCAGAAGCGGGAGGGTCGAACCGTGATCTGTGCGGCGGTCGCCTATCCGATGATTGACGAGTTGAAGCGATTCCTGGTGTGGAATTGTTGCGCCGATGCCCCGGATGGTCCGGAGGGGCCTGGCCCGCATCGGCACTGAGGAGAGAGGCATTGGCTGACTTCGTCTTGCATCATCTTCGGGCGGGGCTATCGCTTCGCCATATGGACCGGGTCTGGTTGGCTTCGATTCTGGTCGTCATGCTGACCGCCGCGTTCGCATGGCCCGTCTTGCCAAGCGTGCTCGGTTTTGCGCTGGAGGCCCTGGCGGAGACGGGCATCTACATCGTGCTGGCCACCTTTCTGATTGCGGGACTGAAGGCGACCGGAGCCGAGACCGTGGCCTCTAGCGCCTTCCGCGGACGTGAAATCCAGATGGTGCTGTTCGCGTCGCTTGTGGGCGGGCTAGCGCCGTTCTGCTCCTGCGAGGTCATCCCGTTCATCGCCGCGCTCCTGGCGTCTGGCGTGCCGCTATCCGCGGTTATGGCATTTTGGCTAGCCTCCCCGATCATGGATCCGCCCATGTTCCTGATCACCATGAGCGCGCTCGGGCTGGATTTTGCCGTCGGAAAGACGGTGGCGGCAGTGGGGTTCGGCCTGTTTGGCGGGGCCTGCACCATGATCCTGTCGCGCGCTGGGCTCTTTGAAAACCAGTTGCGCGGTCATGTTCCAACCGGATGCTGCGGCTCCGACCCGTTCACCGGAGCACCGGTGTGGAAGTTCTGGCGCGATTCCGGCCGGCGGATCACGTTCCGGGAAACGGCCGTCTGGAATTTGCGGTTCCTTCTGAAGTGGATGACGCTGGCGTATCTGCTGGAGGCCGTTCTGATCGAGTTCGTTCCGTCCGATCTGGTGGTCTCGCTGCTTGGCGGTGATGGCTTCTGGCCGGTCGTACGCGGCGCTCTGGTTGGCGCGCCGGCATACTTGAATGGTTACGCGGCGGTTCCCGTCGTTGCGGGAATGGTCGAGCAGGGCATGTCGCAGGGCGCGGCAATGTCGTTCGTTCTTGCGGGAAGCGTAACCTGCATTCCCGCGGCGGTCGCGGTTTGGGCGCTCGTGAAGCGGAGGGTGTTCTTCGCCTATCTCGGATTCGCGTTTTCCGCGTCCCTGATTGCGGGGCTGCTCTGGGGGGCGGTGGCCTGAACGGCCGGGCATCCCGGATAATTCCTGCGCATGGCGGAAGGTGGAGATCTGCACCTGCGCCTGTATCGCGCGGATGCGGCCGACGGTCCGACTTCGCATCCTGCCGCCGGTGGCACGAGCGCCGACCGGCGGTGTCAACGCCGGCCAGCCGCGCCCGTTCGGCTTCAGGATCGGTATTTCCGGGGCGGCTGCGGATTGTTCGCGGGATTCGTGTCGTGCTTCGCAAGCGATGCCACCACCCCGGCGCCGGCGAGGGGCCGAATGTCCGCTTCCAGGGCATCCGCTTGATCCTTGCCGTAGATCTCGTCGTCTCCGATGCAGATCGTGAACGATTTTAGATACCTGGCCTTCTTGGCAGGGTTCTCGATCGTGGCCTTCGTCCAGGCGTAGAGCGGATACCGCTCAACCCCCTGACGCTCGGCTTCGGCACAATAGCCTGCAAACGCATCGAATTGGCACTTCAGCCTGGCGTCGTGCCGCCGAAGAATCTGGCGAAGCGGCTCCAGCCCTGCAATTGCAGCATCCTGGCGAGCCGCCTCGGCGTATCCATCCGCAAGATTGATCCGAAGCTGGTACCGCCAAGCCTTCGCGTCCGACTCTTTCAGGCTGCTGGCATCATCGGTCATGGCGATTTCCGGAAGGTGCTGTCTGGGTGCCCGGTCAAGAATAGCCGGTCCGGAATCCCCGGTCGAGCCGATTCCACGGGAGCGGCGTCGTGGAATCTGCTCCGTAGTGCGGGCGGCTGATGGGCTAGGATGGCGGGCGGCCCGTCCGGGGCCACCCAAGCAAGAAGGGGAACGGCGGATGAGTGCGCGGAGCGAGGCGGCAGGCGAGAGGGGATTCCTTGCCTCCAACGGAAATTCCCCATGCGACTTGCGCGAATGGGATAACGAGAACTTCCTGCATCCCTGGGACACCCTTGCGGGCCCTGCTGCGGACCGGACGATCGTGGCCGGCGGCGAGGGCATCTACGTCATTGATCCGGAGGGCCGGCGCTACATCGACGGCCCCGGGGGGATGTGGTGCATGCAGATCGGCTATGGCCGAAAGGAGATGGCCGATGCCATGGCCGAGCAGGCGGTTCGACTGACCTATGCGAGTCCTTGGTTCTTCGCAACGGAGCCGTCCGCCGTCCTGGCCCGCAAACTCGCGGAACTCGCTCCCGGCGACCTCGACCAGGTATTCTTCACGACCGGCGGCTCGACCGCTGTGGACAGTGCAATCCGTTTCACCCATTTCTACCACAACGTTCTTGGCCTCCCGGAGAAGAAGCTCATCCTGTCCCGTGAGCGCAGTTATCACGGTTCGACCTTCCTTGCCGCATCCGTGACGGGAAAGGAACGGGAGCTCTCGCGCCTCGATACCGATGGTGGTCGCGTACGGTTCCTCCCGGACGTGAATCCCCGGCTGCGCGCGCACGGTGAGAGTGTCGAGGACTGGTGTCGCAGGAAGGCGCAGGATCTTGAGGACGCCATCCAGTTGGTCGGGCCCGATCGCGTGGGCGCATTCATCGCGGAGCCTGTCCAGGCATCCGGCGGCGTCGTCATCCCTCCGGAGGGATACCTCAGGGCCACGCTGGAGATCTGCCGCAGGCACGGGGTTCTCTACATTTCGGACGAGGTTGTGACCGGCTTCGGGCGCCTCGGCCACTGGTTTGCTTCCGAGGACGTGTTCGGAATTCAGCCGGATATCCTCGTATGTGCCAAGGGGCTGACATCCGGATACGTGCCCCTTGGTGCGATGGTGCTTTCCTCGCGCCTCGCGAAGCGGCTGGCCGAAGCGGGGGGTGGTGAGGCCTTGTTCACGAACGGCTTCACCTATTCCGGCCACCCGGTCTCCTGCGCCGCCGCTCTGAAGAACATCGAGATCATCGAGCGCGAGGGAATTCTCGCGCACGTCCGGGAGGTTGCCCCGGTATTTCAGGAGCGGTTGCAGGCGCTTCGGCGCCACGAGATCGTCAGGGACGCGCGCGGTATCGGCCTGCTGGGGGCCGTGGAAGGGTCCGCAGCCCCCGGGCTGGCGGAAACGGACCGTCTGGAGATCGACCGCGAATTCGGCGCGCGCATGGACAAGGCTTGCGAGGCGCGCGGCCTAATTGTCCGGCCGCTTGTGAACATGTGCGTGTTCTCCCCGCCGCTGGTTATCCGCGAGCCGGAGATACAACGCATGTTCGACATTCTCGATGACGCTCTCGCCGAGGTCGGCCCGGCCATGCTTCGCGAGCAGACGCGGCGAACCACCTAGCCGGATCGCCGCAGACGGGATCCGCCCCGGCTTGCGCTCAGGGTTGTGGCTCTGTTGCGGCGGCGCGGCTGGTTTGGCTGCCGTCGCTTGTGGCGGTTCCCGCGATGTTGCGCCTACCGGATCGCATCCGTGCCAACGGCTTCGTCGACTGACCGAAACCCGTCCCGGGCCAGGAGGCTGGCAAGGCCACCGGCGATGCGCGGGCCGATTCCCACCCCCTCCCAGATCATCGCCGTGTAGATCTGAACAAGGGAAGCGCCGGCCCGGATGCGCGCATAGGCGTCTTCGGCGGTGAAGATGCCGCCCACCCCGATCAGGGGAACGGCTCCGCGGGTCTCATCGCGGATCAGCCGGAGCGCTCGCTCTGCAAGCGCCCTGAGAGGCGCACCCGAGAGGCCTCCACCTTCCGATACGGACGGGCCTGCGAGCTGCCGCCTCAACTCGGCGGACGTGTTGGTGGCGATGATTCCATCCGCTCCGGCTTCCACGCATATGCTCGCGGTTCGCCGGAGATCCGCCTCCGCCATGTCCGGCGATAGCTTCACGAGCAGGGCCGGCCGCTCGCGGCCGGCGTCGCGGGAGAGCCCGTTACGCGCTGCGGCAACCCGGCCGATCTGCTCCCGCAGGCGCTTGCCTTCGGCCAGCTGCCGGAGACCCGCTGTGTTCGGCGAGGAGATGTTGATGGTGAACCCGTCCGCAAGCCCGAAGAGCACCTGAAGCACGGCCTCCCAATCATCCGCCGGATCTGCTGTATCCCGGTTCATGCCGAGGTTCACCAGGAGGGGCGCCCTCGGTTCCCGAGGCTGCAGACGCTCTCGCACCCGGGTGGCGCCGCAACTGTTGAACCCCATCCGGTTGACAACCGCCTGTCCGGGAAGCCGGAACAGCCGGGGCCGCGGGTTGCCCGGTTGCGGCAGGGGCGTGACGCCGCCCACTTCCACGAATCCCCATCCCAGTTGTCCAAATGCGCGCCAGGTCCGCGCATCCTTGTCGAACCCGGCTGCGAGCCCGATCGGGTTCTCGAATACGCAGCCAAACAGGCGGGTCCGGAGGGCTTCCGGCGAGCGCCTGCCTCGAGGCGGCAGCGGGGCCCGTTCAAGTACTCCAATCGCCAGACTGTGTGCCGCCTCCGGCGGAAGAAGCCGGAGCGCCGCCGCGGCGGCTCGGTCCAGGGCGATCGGCAAGAAGCCTTCCCGTCCTCAGGCGTCCCGTAGACCCTCGCGGGAAACCCAGGCCTCGGTCTCGTCCAGAGCCAGGCCGATCGCAGAGAAGATCTCCTCGATGCCATCCTCCCGAATGGTCATCGGCGGGCAAATGGCCAGAGTATCGCCGATGGCGCGGACCAGGACGCCGTGCCGTGCGGCGGCGTCCATCGCGGCCGCGCCGACCTTGCCGACGGGCTGGAAGCTCCTCTTCGTCTTCCGGTCGGCAGCGACCTCGATGCCGGCAATGAGGCCGTTGCCGTCCGCGCGGACCTCGCCGACAAGGGGATGCTCGGCAAATGCCTGCGCCCTTTGCTGAAAGAGCGGCGCCATCCGCCGCACATGTTCCAAGATTCCTTCCCGCTCGTAGATCTCGATCGCCTTCAGGCCGAGAGCCGTCGCGACCGGGTGTCCACCATACGTGAAGCCGTGCGCGAACATTCCGAGCTTGCGGCTCTGCTCCTCGAGGATGTCTGCGGTCTCCCGGTCGATGGCAACCGCTGAGAGCGGCGCGTAGCCGCTTGTCAACTGCTTGGCCATGGAGAAGGAGGTCGGGCGCATGCCGTAGGTCTCCGCACCGAACCAGTTCCCCGTGCGTCCGAAACCGCAGATCACCTCGTCGTCGATGAAATCGATTCCGTACCGTGCCAGGATTTCCCCTACCGCCTCGAAATACCCCTTCGGCGGAAAGATGACGCCGCCGGCGCCGATCACCGGCTCCGCGATGTAGGCGCAGATCGTCTCCGGCCCCTCGCGCTGGATCGCAACCTCCAATTCTTCCGAGAGGCGACGGGTGAATTCCTCCTCCGTCTCGCCGGCCTCCGCTTCCTTCCAGTAATGCGGCGCAGTGAGATGGAGCACGCCGCGGACCGGCAGGTCGAAGTCCGCATGGAACCGCGGAATGCCGGTGGCGCTGCCGGCGATCACGGTGACTCCGTGATAACCGTTCTTTCTTGCAAGCACCTTCTTGCGGGCGGTCTCGCCTCGCGCGTTCGACTTGTACCAGGCAAGCTTGACCTGCGTATCGTTCGCCTCGGAGCCGGAGCAGGCAAAAAACACCTGCGCCATCGGGACGGGAAGAAGATCCTTGATTTTCTCGGCAAGGGCAATCGCGTTCTCGTTGGAGCGCCCACCGAACAGGTGGCCGTAGGAGAGGCGGGCGATCTGTTCCCGGGCTGTGTCGGCCATTTCCTCATTTCCGAAGCCGAGACCCACACACCAGAGCCCTGCAAGGCCCTCGACATAGCGCCGGCCTTCGTTGTCGTAGACGTAGATTCCCTCGCCACTTTCTATGACGAGCGGTCCGTCCACCCGGTGCTGTGCGAGGTTGGTCACGGGATGCAGCAGGCTCTCCACGTCACGGGCCTGGGCATTGGTCAATTGGGGCATCTGCTTCTCCTGGCATCGGGCGGTACGGCCTGGTCACGCGGGACCGAAGCGTCCTGCGAGCATAGGTGGCGGTACCCGGCTGACAAGGGGTGTACCTTGCCTCCGGGAATCGAAGAATCCGTCGCCGGAAGCGGTGGACGGCCGCGCAGACAGCCTGACGGGCGCTGCCTCGCGGCGCAAGGGCGTGGATGCCGGGAAAACTACGCTGGAATTGTTCCGAGGCGAGGCGGTGGTTCTCTCAGACCCTCGCACGAGAGAACCTGGCCGGCGCCGTCGGTCCATCGTTGGACGGACACGTCCGATCCATTTCGGCGAGATCAGGAACGCAGCTGAACTCTCGAGTGTCTATTTTGCCAGAGTCGCGCCAGGTGCTCTGGCATGGGCGGCGATCAAGAAGTCGCTGTGGCCGATCGGGCGGCTGTCCCGCTCGAAGTCGCTGTGGATCATCCCCAGGGAGGCAAAGGTTGTGATACGGCTTCCACGGCACCAGGAACGCCTTCGATCGGACTGTCCGATGGCCGATCGCCACAAGCTCGGCTTTCTGCGTCTTGTGGGACGCGGGCTACGGTATGTCGCGGTCTTGGGGACCCCCGAGGCCTACCGTGTCATGACAGAAAGGGCTGCCCAACGCGGATCCGGCCGTGTATACCAGTGTCACCATGGCACAGTCTCAGATCAGCCGCACCTTGCGCGGCGAGGCGGCACGCTCGCGGATTGTCGCGATTCTGTCGCAGGAACAGTTTGACAGCCGGCGGGCATTGGGTCGCAGGATCTGCGAGGAGTTCTCGTTTGTGGATGCGACCGGCCGTTTTCAGGTTGCGGGCTGCATGAAGGCGCTGGCGACCCTCGCCGAGGGGTCGCCGGAGATCGTTCTGCCGCGGCCACGGGCCGCGGGCGTGGACAACAGGCCGCGCCAGCTTTCGGCGGATGTAGCGGAGCCGGTCGGGGTTCCGTCGCATCCGGCGGAGATCGGCGCTCTTGATGTCAGGGAGGTTGCGACCGCTTCGGACCGCGCCTTGTGGAACACGCTGATCGCGCGCGAGCATCCGCACGGGATCACGACCTTTGCCGGCTGCCAGATCCGCTACCTCGTTGGCTCGGCGCATGGCTGGCTTGGCGCGGCGGGTTTTTCTGCCGCTGCGCTGCGGGTTTCGGCGCGGGATCAATGGATCGCGTGGAGCGAAGAACAGCGGCGGGATCATCTCAACCGCGTGGTCTGCCTGAGCCGTTTCCTGATCCGACCGTCGGTGCGCTGTCCGCATCTGGCGAGCCATGTGCTCGGCCGCATCCTGCGGCGCTTGCCCCGGGATTTCGAGATGCGGTACGGGTTTCGTCCCTTGCTCGTGGAGAGCTTCGCCGATGCGGGCTACGATGGCACCTGCCTCAGAGCGGCCAATTTCCTGTGCGTTGGCGAGACCACGGGCCGTGGCCGTCAGGACCGGGAGAAGCGGCGCGGGAAGACGGTAAAGACGGTCTTTCTGTACGAACTGGCCTGGAACTGGCGGAAGAAGCTTGGGGTTTCGTGGGTCAACCATGCGCCGGTTCTGGAACCGGGCGAGGGTTTGAACGCGGTGGATTGGGCCGAGAACGAGTTTGGAGGAGCACCCTTGGGCGACAAGCGCCTGTCGGCGCGTCTGGTGAAGAGCGTGGGTCTGCTGGCGGCCTATCCGGGGCAGAAGATCAACGCCAACAGCGAAAGCGACAGCACCGCGATCAATGCATTCTACCGGCTGATCGAGATGCCGGCGGAGACGGAAGTCACGGTGCGGAACATCCTGGCGCCACATCGTAAGCGCAGCGTCCAGCGGATCCGCGCTCAGCGCACGGTGCTCGCGATCCAGGACGGCACGGATCTGAACTTTGCCACCCGTCCGGGCTGCGACGGGTTGCAGGTGATCGGCAAGAACCAGACCGGGGCGAAGAGCCTGGGTCTGCACATGCACGCCACGTTGGCGGTGACCGATACAGGTCTTCCGCTGGGCGTGCTCAGGCTGGGCTTTGATCCGGCGAAGAACCGGTCTGCGGCGGCCGAGGCGCGTCGGAAGACCCGGCGGTGGCTCGACGGTTTCGCCGACATTGGACGAGCCGTGCGCGAGGTTGGCGGCAAGACGCGCGTGATCTCGGTGTGCGATCGGGAGGCGGACTGCTTTGAACTGTTCGACGCACAGCGCCGCTGTCCACGGGTGGAACTGCTGGTGCGCGCGAGGCACGATCGGGTCCTCGGCGAGCGGCAGCCGAAGCTGTTCGCGACGATGAGCGGCGGCGCGCCGGATGGCCGGATCGATGTCGAGATCGACGGGCTGACGGTGCGGCCCAAGTCCAGCAAGAAGAAGGCACGGCCCTCTCGCCGCAAGCGGTTGGCGAACTGTGAATTGCGGTTTCGCCGCGTCACGCTGCCGGCAACGGAGACCATGGAAGGTGCCGAACCGGTGACCGTTTCCGCGGTCCATATCGTGGAGACCACGCCGCCCGAGGACGAGGACCCGGTACAGTGGTTCCTGCTGACCACACTCAAGCTCGGCACCGCCAAAGAGGCGGCCGAAATCGTCGGCTTCTACCTTCAGCGCTGGCGGATCGAGGACTTCTTCCGGGTGCTTAAATCCGGCTGCCGGATCGAGTTTCTGCTGTTCCGCACCGCCGAAAGGCTGCAGCGGGCAATCACCATCAACGCCGTGATCGCCTGGCGCATCATGGTCATGACGCTGCTCGGCCGCCAGGTGCCCGATTGCGAGCCGCAACTGATGTTCGCCGACCATGAACTCGACTTCCTGTGCGACTATGCCGTCGAGAATGACCTGGCGACGCCGGATCGGCTCGGCGATGCCGTCCGACTCGTCGCCCATCTTGGCGGATTTCGCGACCGCAAGCATGATCCGGATCCCGGCAACCAGATCATGTGGCATGGCCAGACCCGGCTGAGCAGCGCCGCGTTGGGCCACCGAATCGGGTTCCGGGCCGGCCAGAGGCATGCACTGAGACCGACGGGTAAGCCTGTTGTCATGTCATAGTTATCATGACACGGTAGACCTAGGCTTGCCCCGCTCCTTGCACGTATTGACCCCGCGGCCGAAATCCTCCCCTCGTCCCCCGATTGGCTTCTCGCCACGGCGATGGACGCAAGTGCAGTTCAGATACCCAGCCCCGCGAAGTGACGAGCAAGACCAACTTCGCCCATAGACCAATCGCTGCCGAAAGAAGTCCGTGGCTTCGTCCAGCCCAGTTCGGTTGCTGCCATCTCCCGTGCATAAGGAACGAGCCAAGCATGCAACCAGAGTTCAGATTTCCGCGAATCCGTGGCGGTTGCTTAGTGGACAGGTTCGCGGGGTCTTGTCTCCATCTCGCGCGGCTGCGGAGCGGGGTGTGGTTGAGGCGGAGCAGGGAGGAGGCCTTCTCCTGCAGGGGTGTCAACCGGGTGAGCAGGGGTAGGGAGAAGCCGTTCCCGGTATCGATTTCGGTTGCGCAGAGGGTTCCGAGGCGCTTGAGGAGAACCTGGAAGCCGTGGATGGGCAGGCCGTCGCGGTTTCTACGAGTACGCTGCTTGCGCCTGACCTCCCTTGAGCGGCGGGCCGGGGTGACCGGGTGTTCCGTTCGGGGCGGGGTTTCCTCGGCGAACATCAGTGACTTTAGTTTGCGGCGCATGCGCGATTCCAGATAGTAGGCCGGCATGCAGAGGAAGAAGTGGGCGCGGACGCGCTCGTTGTACCAGTGGAAGATGGGGCGGGCGCGCAGGGAAAGGGACTTCAGCGAACGGAAGGCCTGCTTCACGCGGGGGAAAGCCCTGTATTCGCACACCCCGGCGGCGTCGTCGCGTGCGGTTTGGTCGGGACTGATTCGGATGACGGAGAGCCCGTCGAGCCGGGCTTTGGCGTCGATGGAGGCTGCATTGCGCTCGAAGGAGAAGGCTGCGTCGGGCTCCTCGAAGCGGAACAGGAAGTGCGTGACCATCTTGAGCCAGCGCAGGGTGCCGAGCCGCCGGTTGAGTTCGTCGCGGCCGATGGATCCCTGCTGGTAGAGGTCGGCAAGGCCGCGCAGGGTGGGTCGAGAAACCGTGTGGCAATCAGGCAGAGCGTCTATCAAGCTGATCCCCAGGAGATGAAGATCCGTCGAACCACGCTCGATAGGGAACCCGAAGCGGTCTTTTGAAATCAGTGCAATAATTCCATTCCGAAAGCCACTGCGACTCGGTTTTTCGCACTCTTCTATTCAGCCTGATCAAACGAGCAACGCCCATGAAGGCTGCGGTTGGCCGTGCTATAGCACCTCTCTCACAAAAATTTCCGTGTCTCCAGTCGACAAGCGGTCCGATTTCGCGAACCCGACTTTTTCGAGAACCCTTGCCGAAGCCTTGTTGCCCACTCCAACTCCACCCTGAATTCGCGCTACGTCTCTCCGGCATTTCAGATATTCGACCAATCCTGACACCAGCTCCGTCGCATAACCCTTGCCCCATGCATCTTCCGAAAGGAAATACCCGAGATGTAAGGAACAGCTGCCATCATCTTCCGGCATTTCGGCGAGAATGAGCAGCCCAAGCAACGTCGAATGCTTCTGATCACGTACTGCCAGGACCTCCGATTCCGCATTCCGATCCGATATCCACTGCACGATGGCATCACGCTCTTGTTCTACATGAAGTAATTCCGGCAGGTGCTGCATCACATTTCTCGTCAGCATCGGCGTCAGTTCCTCTATCAGCACTTCTCGCGATGACGGGCTTGCCAGCAACGGTCGCCAGCTTTCAACTGTCAGCCGAGCGGTGTTGAAGCATCCTGCGTGTCTGCCGCTTTCCATTTACGCCTCCCGGCTCGTCCGGTTCAAGATGTTGGAGCAACGGTTCGCTTGCATGTCATATCCCGATGCGTGCGATCTCGTCCAGCGAGACGCGCTCCTCGCGCCGATCATAGAACTCCTTGGTCTCCGTCTTCGCTTGGCCAGCCGGGTACCGGGCTACCCCGACCCGCTTCCAAGTGCTCCAGGTAGGCGGTGATGCCGGTGATTTCCAAACGTCCATGTGAGATTTGACCCCATCCCGGAAAGCCACTTCCGAGCACAGCCCATTTCCGAAGGCCACCGAGCGCCGGCCAATCCCTTCCCAACCACGTGGCGGTGCGCCAGAGACCCCATTCAACGCCCTGCTGCACACTCCGATCAATCAGAGACAGACCGGCGGCAAACCGGAAATGCTCCGCAATTCCTTCCAGGGCGCACCGGGATCCGACGACGAGAGATTGAGATTGATCTGTCGAGAGCGTACGGTTCCGGATGCGCGAGAAGCGGGTCTCTTGGGGAGGCGCACCATGCTGCTGCATTTCCTGCGCTTCTTGGCGACCCGCCGCAGGTGAAGAAGCGAGCGCACCGGTGAACGGGACGACAGTGGCTCGCATCCGGCTCGAGTTGCGGTGCACGCCGCTCGCCTGGTGAAGGTCGTGCCTGCCGAACGGGCACTGGATGCGTGCCCGCACCTGGAAGCCTGTGCGCCTCTGCGACGCTCTATCCGCGACAAATCCGGACGGTTTCTCCTTTCGCCGCCGAGCGCTTGATCGCTTCGATCACCCGAAGCGCCGACAACCCGTCCGCCCCGCTGACCAGGGGCGGCTCGTCACCGCGAATGACGGCGGCGAAATGCTCGACCTGGCGGACCAGGGGATCGCCGCCGACGACCGGAATTCGAACCGCCCGGATGGGCTCCCACCAGTTCTGTCCACCCTCATGCTGCCAGACATCGAGTCTCGGGACGGCCAGTGACCCGCCGGTACCCGCGATCCAGTAGCAGTTCTGATCCGTTGCGTCGTAGGCCGGGTTCTCGTGCGCCGTCAGCTCCCACGACCAGGGCGCGGCCGCTGCGTCGCTTGCGCTTGCCGTTCCGAGAAGCCCGCTGGCGAACCGCAGGAGGACGACAGCGGTGTCCTCAACCGGGAGGCCGCGGCAGGCATTCGATTCCATCGCATGCACAGCGTCAATCGGGCCGCAGAAATACTGCAGGAGATCGATGTCGTGGATCAGGTTCACGAACACGGGCCCGCCGCCGGTCCTCGTGCGCCAGCTCTCGTTGAAGTACGAGTCGTGCTTCTTCAGCCAGACCTGCGCGTGGAGGGTGGTCAGTACTCCAAGACGACCGCTCTCGATCACGCACTTCGCCTCGCGGGCGATCTGATTGTGGCGGCGATGATGGCCAGCGAGGAGCGGCACGCCGGCGGCCTCGGCCGCCTCGACCAGCGCGGCTGCTTCCGAGGAGCAATGGCAGAGCGGTTTCTCGATGAGTGCGGGCACGCCAGCCGCGATGCAGGCCTGTCCGCCGGGGCCGTGCAGTTGGTTTGGCGTCGCAAGAATAACGCCCTGGGCCACGTCGGCCCGCAGCATGTCGTCCAGCGCGGGGAACCACCGCACACCGGCCGCCGCCGCCCGCTCCCTGCCCGACTCCGAGGGGTCCGCGATCGCGACGAGGGCTGCGTGTCTTGACTTTTGGATTGCCGCAATGTGTTGCGCACCTGCCAGGCCCGCGCCGGCCAGGCCAATCCGTACCCTCACGGCGATGCTCCGCATGCCGTGCGGCCCATCGGCGGGCTGTAGGGCCGGGCACGTTGCACGGGGACAATTTGTGACTGCAGGGTTCGCTTGTCAGGCCGCAATGAGGAACTCCCGTGCGGGTATGCGCGGTCTCGTACTCAACTGCCGCATCAGGATGGTCGACCATCGGCACCGAAATCGGGTGCAGGACTCCAGTCGAGCGCCAGCATACCCAGCGCTCGAACCCGCCGCCAGTAGGGTTGGCGCATTCCGCCACGCCGAATGCGATTGGGCGAGGAGTGCGGGCATCGAAGGCGCTGCCGCGAGACAGTACGCGATTGCAGAAATCCAGTGCCTTCGCCGACTCCGTTGCCGTCAGGAGGACGCAACTCGGTGGCGAGTTGGCTTGCAAACGAGGGGCACCGGGGATAAACCGGTGACTGGTGTCGCAAGTCCGGGTTCCGCGGTTATGTGGGAACTCGCAGGCGGCCAGGGAGAGTTGTTTGAGCGACGCAGCTTCATTGCCGCTCGATACGCTTCCAAAGCTTCTGCGCCGCAATGCGCAGGAGTTCGGGAATCTGCCAGCGAATCGCGAGAAGGCGTACGGAATCTGGCAAAGCTGGACCTGGGCCGAGGTCGAGTCCGAGATCCGCGCGCTGGCGCTGGGTCTCGCGGCGAACGGGCTCGAGCCGGGCGACCGGTTGGCCGTCATCGGCGACAACCGGCCGAAGCTCTATTGGGGCATGATCGCGGCGCAGTCCGTGGGTGCCATTCCGGTTCCGATCTACCAGGATTCCGTTGCCGAGGAAATGGCCTGGGTCCTCCGCCATGCCGGCACGAAATTCGCCCTTGCAGAAAACCAGGAGCAGGTCGACAAGATCCTTGAACAGAAGGAGAACCTGCCGGACCTGCAACGCATCATCTACGAGGATTCCCGCGGCCTCCGGGGCTACGACCATGAACGGCTGCATTCCCTTGACGCCATCCAGGAAGAGGGCCGCGCGGCTACCAGTGAGGCGGTGGGTCGGCTGGACGCCGCGATCGAAAAGGGCTCCGGCGAAGATATCTGCGTAATCCTGTACACATCCGGGACCACGGGCCAGCCCAAGGGCGTTGTTCTGACGCAGACCAACGTGGTGGAATCCTCGCGTCTTTCCTGCGAGTTCGACTCCCTGGGACGTGGCGAGGAGACCTTCGCCTACCTGCCGATGGCCTGGGTCGGCGACTTCATCTTCTCTGTGGGCCAGAGTTACTGGGGCGCCTTCTGCGTTTCCTGCCCAGAGAGCCGCGAGACGATGCGTCACGACCTCAAGGAGATCGGGCCCACCTACTTCTTCGCGCCGCCGCGATTCTACGAGGAGCTTCTCACAAACGTCATGATCCGGATGGAGGATGCCTCGGAACTGAAGCGCCGTCTGTTCCGACGGTGCCTGGACCATGCGCGCCGAGTGGGTCCGCGCATTCTCGCCGGGGAGCGGGTCGGCTTCGTGGACCGTCTGGCGTATGCCGCGAGCGAATTTCTGTTTCTTGCGCCGATCCGGAACGCGCTGGGTATGAGCCGGGTTCGGGTGGGTTACACGGCCGGCGAGGCGATCGGCCCGGAGATCTTCTCATTCTACAGGTCCATGGGTATCAACCTGAAGCAACTCTACGGCCAGACCGAGGCGACCGTGTTCATCGCCGGGCAGACCGATGCGCAGGTCCGGGACGACACGGTGGGCCCGGCCTACCCGTGGGTAGAAATTCGGCTGGCTGATAGCGGCGAAGTGCTTTACCGCTCGCCAGGAGTCTTCCGTGAGTATTTCCGCAATCCCGAGGCAACGGCCGGTACGCTGTCAGACGGTTGGGTGCGGTCCGGCGATGCCGGTTTCGTCGAGGAGGCTTCGGGCCATCTGCGTATCATCGACCGGGCGAAGGATGTCGGCCGCCTCTCCGGGGGCGAGATTTTCTCTCCCAAGCTGATCGAGAACAAGCTCAAGTTCTATCCCGAGATCCAGGAGGTGGTGGTGATCGGCGATGGGCGGCCGGACGTGGTGGCTATGCTGAACATCGATCTTGCGGCGGTCGGAAGCTGGGCCGAGCGCAACAATGTCGTCTACGCCTCGTACCAGGAGCTTGCGGGCATGCCGGCCGTGTATTCCATTCTTGCCAGGCACATGGCGTCGGTGAACCGGTTCCTTGCGGAGGATTCGGCGCTCGCGCCCTGCCAGATCCGGCGCTTCCTGGTGCTGCACAAGGAACTGGACCCGGATGACGGGGAGATCACCCGAACACGCAAGGTTCGCCGCCGCACGATCTACGAGCGCTACGGGGATCTTATCGAGGCGCTCTACAGCGGCGCTTCGAGCGTCCACGCCTCGACGGAAGTCACGTATGAGGATGGACGCAAGGGACGCATCGAGGCGACGCTTCGAATTGCGGAAGCGGAGACGTACGAGACACGGAGGGCTGCGGCATGACGGCAGCGGCTGAATCACCGCCGGTGCTCGAGTTGCGCAATGTCACCCTTCGCTTTGGGGGCGTTACCGCAATCGAAGATGTCAGCTTCGATGTTCGTGAAGGGGAGATCCGTTCCATTATCGGGCCCAACGGGGCCGGCAAATCGTCCATGCTCAACGTGATCAACGGCTTCTACCGTCCGGAGCAGGGTGAGATCCTGTTCCGGGGTCGTCCCCGGACCGAGAGTCGCCCGCACGAGATCGCGCGGCTCGGCATCGCGCGCACGTTCCAGAACATTGCCCTCTTCCGGGGCATGTCGACCCTTGACAATATCATGACGGGCCGCCTGACGAAGATGGGCGTCGGCATCCTTTGGCAGGCGGTATGGAAGGGCAGGGCAGAGCGGGAGGAGGTCGAAAACCGGGAGTTCGTCGAGAAAGTAATCGATTTCCTGGAGATCCAGCATATTCGCAAGACCCCCGTCGGGCGGCTGCCCTATGGGCTGCAGAAGCGGGTGGAACTCGGCCGGGCCCTCGCTGCGGAGCCGGAGCTTCTGCTGCTGGATGAACCGATGGCCGGCATGAACCTCGAGGAAAAGGAGGACATGTGCCGCTTCGTTCTTGACGTGAACGACGAGTTCGGCACCACCATCGCGCTGATCGAGCATGACATGGGGGTGGTCATGGACATCTCCGACCGGGTTGTGGTTCTGAACTACGGGCGCAAGATTGCCGACGGCCCGCCGGAACAGGTGCGCGCCGATCCGGCGGTCATCGACGCCTATCTCGGCGTCGTCCACGAGAAGTGAGGGGGCGCCGATGCTGTTCCTGATCGAAACGGCTCTCTCCGGATTGATGGTCGGCACCATGTACGCGCTCGTCGCGCTCGGTTTTGTGCTCATCTTCAAGGCTTCCGGAATCTTCAATTTCGCGCAGGGCGTGCTCAGCCTCTTTGCGGCTCTCACACTTGTTGGCCTCATGACCGGCACCATTCCTGTAACGCATGAACACGTGAGCTGGCTCGCGATGCCTGTTTGGGTCGCCATTCCGCTGACGGGCGTGGTCATGGTCGGTGTGGCCTGGCTGATCGAGCGCCTGGTCCTGCGGCACCTGGTCAACCAGGAACCGATCATCCTCTTCATGGCGACCATCGGCCTCGCGTTCGTGCTTGAGGGGGTGGGCGACATCCTCTGGGGTTCCGACGTGAAGCTGCTGGATATCGGGCTGCCCCAGGGCGCGTCGGACTGGGCTCTGGACAGTTACAACATTTATTTCGAGAAGATTGAGGCGGCCGCGGCCGCCGTTGCCGCAGTGCTGCTCCTGGTCCTGGCGCTCTTCTTCCAGTACACCCGGATCGGAAGGGCGCTCCGGGCGGTCGCCGATGACCACCAGGCCGCGCTCTCGGTCGGCATTTCACTCCGGACGATCTGGGTCGTGGTCTGGTCGGTGGCGGGCTTCGTCGCGCTGATCGCCGGCATCATGTGGGGCTCGAAGTCCGGTGTGCAGTTCTCCCTGTCTCTTATTGCCCTCAAGGCACTGCCGGTGTTGATTCTGGGGGGCTTCACGTCGATTCCCGGCGCGGTGGTCGGGGGCCTGATCATCGGTGTCGGCGAGAAGCTGGCGGAGGTCTATCTCGGCCCCTTCGTGGGCGGCGCCATCGAGAACTGGTTTGCGTACGTTCTGGCGCTGGCGTTCCTGCTGTTCCGTCCGCAGGGGCTGTTCGGCGAACGCATCATCGAGCGGGTGTGAAGCCATGCTGTACCGTGAGACCGGCGATTTCCGCATCTCCTACGCGGCGGATCAGCAGATCTTCCCGATCCGACAGGACCGCTGGGTCTTTTTTCTTGCCCTCGGAATCGCGTTCCTGATCGTCCCGTTGCTGATCAACGATTACTGGGAGAAGGCGATCCTCGTTCCGGTGCTGATCTATGCTCTGGCAGCCATCGGCCTCAACATTCTTGTCGGCTATTGCGGGCAACTCTCGCTCGGGACCGGCGGATTCATGGCGGTGGGCGCCTATTCCACGTACAAATTGATGACGGCGTTTCCGGATCTCAACATCGCCTTCATCGTCGTGCTCTCCGGTTTGATCACGGCCGTGGTCGGAGTCGCATTCGGCCTGCCCTCACTTCGAATCAAGGGCTTCTACCTGGCGGTGGCGACCCTGGCCGCGCAATTCTTCCTTGTCTGGCTCTTCAACCGGGTTCCCTGGTTCTTCAACCATTCGCCGACCGGGCAGATCACCAGCCCGGTCCGCACCCTTTTCGGCATCGAAATCACCGGCGCCGCGGCGGAGTCATGGGCCACGTATCTCTTCTGCCTCGCATTCGTGACAGTGTTTGGGCTTGCGGCCCGCAATCTGGTCCGCGGCCGTGTTGGCCGATCGTGGCAGGCGATACGGGATATGGATATCGCAGCCGAGATCATCGGCGTAAATCCGCTCCGGGCCAAGCTGTCCGCCTTTGCCGTAAGCTCCTTCTACGTGGGCATGGCAGGTTCCCTCTATTTCGCTGTCTGGCTCGGCGCGGCCGAGACCACGGAGGCTTTCGGCATCGACCAGTCCTTCCTGGTGCTCTTCATGGTGATTGTCGGCGGCCTCGGAACAATGCTCGGCTCCTTCCTTGGCGCTGCGTTCATGGTCCTTCTTCCGATCCTCCTGAAGAATTTCCTTGTCGACAGCGTGGGCCTCCTGGCAGTGACCGCAAAGCACCTCGAGATCACGGCCTTCGGAGCGCTGATCATCTTGTTCCTGATCGCAGAGCCCCACGGGCTGGCCCGGCTCTGGGCGATCCTGAAGGAAAAGCTTCGGCTCTGGCCGTTCCCCTATTGACCGGAGGCGCGGTATGGCTGCGAACACTGCGAGCACGCAAGACCCGCCGATCATCATCGAGGTGAACAACATCGAAGTGGTCTACAACCATGTGGTGCTCGTCCTGAAGGGCGTGAGCCTTGCGCTTCCCGAGGGTCGCGTGCTCGCGCTTCTCGGCGGCAACGGAGCGGGCAAGACGACTACTCTCAAGGCAATCTCCAACCTGCTCCGCTCCGAGCGGGGGGAGGTCACGCGTGGAGAGATCCTGCTCCGCGGCAGTCGCATCGACGGGCTCTCCCCCGCCGCGCTTGTTCGGCGCGGTGTGGTGCAGGTCATGGAGGGACGGCATTGCTTCGAGCATCTGACCGTCGAGGAGAACCTGCTGACCGGGGCGTACACCCGGCGTGACGCCCGTTCGGCCATCCAGGAAGACCTGGAGCGCGTCTATGCGTATTTTCCGCGCCTCCGGGACCGGCGCCGGTCGCAGGCAGGCTACACTTCGGGAGGCGAGCAGCAGATGTGCTCCATTGGCCGGGCGCTGATGTCGCGTCCGAACGTCATCCTTCTTGACGAGCCTTCGATGGGCCTGGCGCCGCAATTGGTCGAGGAGATCTTCGAGATCGTCCGGCGTCTGAACCAGGAGCAGGGTGTCTCGATCCTGCTTGCCGAGCAAAACACGAACATGGCTTTACGTTATGCGGATTTTGGCTACATTCTGGAATCGGGCCGCGTCGTCATGGACGGCACTGCCGAAGAACTGAGTCAGAACCAGGATGTCCGCGAGTTCTATCTCGGCATGACCGGCGCGGACCGGAAGAGTTTTCGCGACGTCCGCTCCTACCGGCGCCGGAAGCGCTGGCTGAGTTGACCTGCCTGGTCGCGTTATCCAGAAAGAGAGAGGGAGAACCTGATGAAATTGACAACCATGTTGCGAGCCGGGGCTCTCGCCGCTGCCTTCAGCGTCGCCTGGAGCGGCCTGGCTGTAGCCTACGAGCTTACCATGCCGTCGCTCGTCTATCGGACCGGGGCGTATGCGCCCAACGGTATTCCGATCGCCAACGGCTATTCGGACTATTTCCAGCTACTCAATGAGCGTGACGGCGGCATCAACGGCGTCCGGATCAACCTGATCGAGTGCGAGACGGCCTACAATACAAAGCAGGGCGGAGAGTGCTACGAGAACCTCAAGAACGTCGGCGAATCCGGCGCGGTGGTCGTGCAACCGCTTTCGACCGGCATCACCTACCAGCTGATCCCGAAGGCCGCCGTGGACGAAATCCCCGTCTTCTCCATGGGATATGGGCGGACGTCGGCGGTCAACGGACGGGTGTTCCCCTGGGTGTTCAACTTTCCGGCGACCTATTGGGACCAGGCGTCTGTGTTCGTGACGTACATCGCGGAGCAGGAAGGTGGCGTCGACCAGCTGGCCGGGAAGAAAATCGCTCTCGTCTATCACAACTCCGCCTATGGCAAGGAGCCCATTCCGACCCTGGAGGCGCTTTCCGCCAAGCACGGGTTTGAGTTTCTGCCGCTTGCCGTGGACAGTCCGGGCCAGGAGCAGAAGGCCACTTGGCTGCAGATCCGCCGGGAGCAGCCGGACTGGGTGCTCCTCTGGGGCTGGGGGGTGATGAACCAGGTCGCCATCAAGGAGGCTTCGTCCATCCGGTATCCGATGAACCGCTTCATCGGCAACTGGTGGTCCGGCTCCGAGGTGGATACCCGGCCGTCCGGCGCCGGTGCGAATGGCTACCTGTCTGGCGGATTCCACAAGACGGGAACCGACAGCGAGGTACATGCGCAGATTCTCGAACTGTATGACGCGGGAACGATCCCGCATGACGGCGCCAGGGAGGCGGTTGGCGAGGTGCTCTACAACCGTGGGATCGCGGCCGCGATGTGGACTGCCGAGGCGATCCGCACGGGCATGGAGATCCATGGCACCAATGAGGTCACGGGCACCCATGTCCGGGACGGTTTCGAAGCGCTGGACGTTGACGAAGCGCGGCTGAAGGAGATTGGCCTGGAGGGATTCGTTCCGCCGGTGAAGATCTCCTGCGACAACCATGCGGGGCCGCGTCAGGTCGCCATGATGCAATGGGATGCGGCGGCGGATCACTGGAACATCCTGACCGATTTCTACGACTCCGACCGCGACGTCATTGATCCCCTGATCGCCAAGGATTCTGCTAACTACGCGGCGGAGAACGGCATTACGCCGCGTGATTGCTGACGCGCTGAAAATACGCACGGACATCGTGCGGTCCCCGCGGGAGGGCCCGCCGCCAGACCGGCTGGCGGTTATGCTCCCGCGGGGGCACATCGGACGTCCCGGCGCTCTCGCGGGCGCCGTGGCGGTCTCGACCGTGACGTGAACGGCGCACCGGCCGGCGAACGCCCGGCGCCGGATGACGCCGCGTCCGGTGTGCGCGGGTGGATCCCCTGGCCGCGTCGATACTGGCAACGAAAATGACAGATCCCCTGGAATTCAGAAGCCCTGAAGAGCGGCGCGGCACCCAGTTCGCTTCCCTCCGCGCACTGCTCCGGCGGGCGATGGACGGAGCGCCCGGATGGCGTGAGAGACTCGGTAGCGTCGATCCGGATTCCGTGGACGTTCCGGACTCGCTGGCCCGGTTGCCGGTGTTGCGCAAGAGCGAGTTGGCCGCTCTTCAGGCTGCCGCGCCTCCGTTTGGTGGTCTTGCGCTTCGCCCGCTGGGCGGAGCCGGCGGCTTCTCCCATGTGTTCGTATCACCCGGGCCGATTTTCGAGCCTGGCGCCATCGAGGTCGACGGCTGGAAGTTCGCCCGCGCGCTTCGTGCCGCCGGTTTCAAGGCCGGTGATCTCGTGCTGAACGCTTTCTCGTACCACCTCTCGCCTGCGGGGGCGATGCTGGATGCGGCGTTGCGGGCCTCGGGGGCCGCGGTGCTGCCGGGCGGAACCGGAAACACGGACAGCCAGGCGGAGTTGTCCGCGCTTCTGCGTCCCGACGGGTTTGTCGGCACACCGGATTTCTTGAAGTTGATCCTGGAGAAGGGGGAGGAGAAGGGGCTGGACTTGCGGTCCTTCCGCCGGGCGCTGGTCACGGGCGGCGCCTTGTTTCCCTCGCTCCGAAAATTCTACGAGGATCGGGGCATCTGCTGCCGACAGTGTTACGGGACCGCGGATCTGGGGCTGATCGCGTACGAGACCGATGCGCTGGAGGGGATGGTCACGGACGAGGACGTGATTGTGGAGATCGTTCGTCCGGGCACGGGCGACCCCGTGCCTGAGGGCGAAGTCGGCGAGGTCGTTGTGACCGCGCTCAATCCGGACTACCCGTTGTTCCGCTTCGCCACCGGCGATCTGTCGGCAATTCTCGCGGGGCAGAGCCCCTGTGGCCGGACCGCACCCCGGATCCGTGGATGGATGGGGCGTGCGGACCAATCGGCCAAGGTGCGCGGACTGTTCGTGCATCCCTCCCAGGTAGCGGAGGTCGCCAGGCAGGTACCCGGGGCGGGTCGGCTCCGCGCAGTCATATCCCGGAACGGGGAACGGGACGAAATGACTCTGCGCTGCGAGAGCGGTGTGCCGGATGGAGCCGGTGTCAGGGATCGCGTGGCCGATGCCGCGCGGTCGGTGTTTCGGATCCGGTGCGCTGTGGAAATCGTGCCGCTCGGGTCGCTTCCGAACGACGGAACCGTCATCGCGGACGAGCGGGAATTCGGGAATTCGGCCGAATAGCGGCAGGTCTGCGACCCGGCTCCGGGAAGGATCCAAACCTGCCCGCAGCAGAGGTGCCCGTCGTGCGGGGCGAATTGGTCGTCCTGCCCGTGTTCCTCCCGCCTGTGCGGTCGGCGATCGCGGGGCGCTAGCCCTGGCGGGCCTTGAAGCGCGGCTGTTTCTTGTTGATCACGTATACCCGGCCCTTGCGGCGAATCACGCGGCAGGAACGCTCGCGCGTCTTCAGCGAGCGAAGCGAATTCTTGATCTTCATTGCAGGTCTCTTCCGTGTTCTTGCCATGCGCTGCCCCGCACTCTCGCGCCGGGGCCTAACCAATGCCGTACAGGGTGGTGGGCGCGGGTGGGATTGAACCACCGACCCCTACGATGTCAACGTAGTGCTCTCCCACTGAGCTACGCGCCCAGCGCTCCAAAGATCGTCTGGGCGCAAGCGAGGGGAACGGTATGGCTCTGGCCCGCCGAAGTCAAGGCTTCGTTCGTTGCCGGCGATCGCGAAGTCACATGATGAGACGACTGATGGGCTGAATTGACCTCAGGTCTGGGACCACGCGTACTTGCCAACGCATTCTTGGGCTCGGGGCTGATTCAGCCTGGCGGTATTCGTTTCTCCAGGCTCGATTCGCGCCAGTAGACAAACAGCCCGGATCCAACGATCACGCCGATTCCAAGCCAGGACATGAGGTCGGGGAAGTCTCCAAAGAAGGCGTAGCCGAGCACGGTTCCCGAGACGATCTCCAGATACTGGAAGGGCGCGACGTGGGACGCGGCGAGATGACGGAGCGCTGCGGTGAGCATCAGATGGCCGGTCGTTGCGACGAAGCCTATGCCGGCGAGGCGAATCCATTGGTCCAACGCGGGCAGTATGGGTGTGGCGTCATCGAATCCCAGGCCCCAGCCGGCAAGCATTGCGACACCGAGGACAGCCGTTCCTGCGTATCCGGTATACATCAGCAGGACGGCGGGGCCGAGATCCGCGACCAGGCGGCGGGAAATCACAACGTAGAAGGAGAAAAAGAGCGCGGTGCCCAACGGATACAGGGCGGGAAGGCCAAAGGCGAGGAAGTTCGGCCGGATCACGAGAATTGCGCCGACGAGTCCGGCAAGGATGGCCAGAACTCGCCGCCACCCGATCCGCTCGCCAAGGATCAGTACGGCCAGCAGCGTCAGAAGGAGCGGTTCCACGAAGAAGATCGCCAGCGCGTCGGCAACCGGCAAGTGAACGAGCGCCGCGAAGAGGCACAGCGTGGCGGCCGCGATGGATACGCCGGGAATGAAGAGGAGGTGAGGGTGCTGCAGGCGAAGCGCGCGCCTCGGCAGGATGACGAGAGCCACCGCCGTCATCATCGCAGCCTGGAACGCGAAGCGTGAGAACGCGATCTGCAAGGGTGGCAGTTCATCGGCGAGGCTCTTGGCGAGGACATCGAGCCCGGGCAGGTACGCCATCGCTGCAATGACGACAAGCAGCCATTTCGACGAATCCCCCGACGAGGGGATTCGCGCTGCAGCAGAGCTACGGGTCGCGGTCACAAGGCAAGGATTTCCCTGGACAGTGTCTCGCGGCGGGGCCTTGAAGGCCATGTGCGCCGGTGCAAATGGCGGGATCGAGGCTTGCGGCCGTTCATGGATGAAGGCCGCCGACGATGATTGCAAGAAGAAGGAGAAACCCTGCGTCGCGGTTGGCGTGGAAGAGCCGAAGGCAGTTCGTCCGGTCGTGGATTCGCAGGACGCGAACCTGCCAGGCGAAATGGACCCCCAGCGAGGCAAGGCCGATCCAGAAGAGGGGGCCGAGGCCGGCGGCATGCCCCGCAATCCCCGCAAACGCGACGGCTCCCGCGTAGAAGATCCCGATCGCGGGCCTGGACCTGTCTCCAAAAAGCAGCGCAGTGGATTTGACACCGATCTGGCGGTCGTCCTCCTGGTCCATGAGGGCGTAGATCGTGTCGTACCCGACGGTCCAGCAAATCCCACCTGCATAGAGGAGCAAGGGGGGGAGGGACAGCGAGCCAGCGATGGCGGCCCATCCCACCAGCACACCCCAATTGAAGGCGATTCCCAGTGCGAACTGCGGCCACCATGTCAGCCGCTTCGCGAACGGGTAGAATGAGGCCGGAAGGATTGCAAGGAGGCCGATTGCGATCGCGGCCATGTTCATTGTCGGGAGCACGGCTGCTCCGATGAGGCAGAGACCGAGGCCCAGGGCCGCTGCGCCCGCGATGCTGATCTTGCCGGACGCGATGGGCCGATTGCGAGTGCGCAGGACGGCGCGGTCAAAATCCCGATCAACGATGTCATTCAGGGCGCATCCGGCTCCGCGCATGGCGAAAGCACCGATCCCGAACGCAACGAAGAGCCAGAGATCATACGGGCTCCACCAGGGACCGCCGGCGGCCTCTCGTGATGCTGCGGCGAGGGCAAGCCCCTGCCAGCAGGGAAGCAGCAGAAGCCACGTTCCGATCGGCCGGTCGAACCGCATGAGTTCAAGCCACGGCCGGACTCGCACCGGCGCAAGACGCATGAGCACTCCTGCTCTCGGCGCGTCCTCGATCGGGGACGATTTTGCGGAATCCGTCATGCCTGCCAGAATACCGCTAATTGCACGGCAGGGCTCTGGCAACGAACCGGGGCAGATCACCGGGGTGGGAAATGCGCCTGGAGGCCTTTTGGAGGAATGCCATGCGGGAGCCGGGCGGTGGTCGTCCTAGGACACGCTTGTTCGTGTCCGCGGATCTTCTCGCCGGTGGGGAGGTTTCGCTTCGGGCGGGACAGGCCCACCAGTTGCGTACGGTCCTCAGGCTTGGGGAGGGGGACCGCATCCTGGCTTTCAACGGCCGGGACGGCGAATGGCTGGCCACCATCGAGTCGCTATCGCGCGGCGCTGGCTATCTCGCCTGCGTGGAGCGCGTGCGGGAGCAGAGCTCCCCCCCGGACCTCTGGTTGCTGTTCGCGCCCCTCAAGCGAGAACGTACGGACTGGATGGCCGAGAAGGGTGCCGAGCTTGGATGCCGGAGGATACTCCCGGTCATCACCGCCAGAACAAACAGCCGCAGGGTGCGCGCTGACCGTCTGCAGGCGCATGCGGTCGAGGCGGCGGAACAGTGTGCGTTGCTCACCGTTCCGGAAATCGCGCCCGCTACGGCGCTTGATTCGGTCCTGGACGCATGGCCGGAGGACCGTCAACTGCTGTTTTGCGACGAGCGCGGTGGCGGCACGCCGATTCGCGATGCGCTCGGCCGGTTCGATGCTGGCGTGCCATGGGCGGTGCTGGTCGGGCCGGAGGGAGGGTTCCTGGAGGCGGAGGCGGAACAGATCTCGGCAATGCCAACCTCTGTCCCTGTCTCGCTCGGTCCCCGGGTGTTGCGCGCCGATACGGCAGCCGTCGCCGCGCTCGCCCTGTGGCAGTCGACGCTTGGTGATTGGGATCGGGCGTGAAGTACTCGGGCCCTGGGCCGCGCGACCGGGACGTGCGCCTGCCGGCCCTGCTCGGGGTGCTGGCATTCGGGATCTCGGGTGGACTCGTCTGGTTCGCATTCGGCGGCGGCTGGTTGTCGTGGATCGCCGCAGGTTTCGCGGCTGCCGGGCTCCTGGCATTTCTCCGCGGCGAGATTGCTCGCTGGCAACTGGCGGCGCGCACCCATCCGAGAATTCTGGCTGGTCGCGTATTCGTCGAGGAGGGGCGAATCATCCTCCTGGAAGGCGGGGAATCTGACGAATTGCTCCTTGATGATATTGAATCAATCTGGATGATAGGCCGCCGGAACGCGTGGGTATTGCACCTCGCGGGTGCGCGGGCGGTGGAGATCCCGCTGTCGGCGATCGGCTCCGAGGATCTGCCGAATTCCTTCGTGTCGCTACCGGGGTTCGATCTGGGGAAGGCATCGCGCGCGCTTCGCGTGAGAACGAACGCTCCGGAAAGGGTGTGGACCCGGCGTTAGCCTGGCAGCCGTGCAAGAATCTCCTTCGGCGGGATTCCAGGGGGGGCTGCGAGCTTCTGGAACTGCTTGCGGTTACGGCTGGTCCGGGCGTCCCCGAGTGGTAAGTCCCTCGAGTTCACTTGCGTGCTCGCCGAGCGCGGCGTGGCCCCGCGGCGTCAGGCAGTAGATGCCGGGCGGTGTCCCCGGTGCGCGTTCAAACCAACCGTAATGGTCCGCGCGGAGGAGGGGCCCTGCCCTGGAGACGCCCGTGGCCCGCGCCAGTTCGGATGCCTTCATAGGGCCGTGGTGCCCGAGATGCGCCGCGCAGCGCAGCGCGTCCTGGCGGTAGGCCGTCATGATCGGGCGCCGGACTGACCCGCCTGGAGTCGGATCCCCGACCCGGAGCTGAAATTCTCGCAGGAGCCGGCCAAGACTCTGCTTCCGTTTCCGCGGCCGGTACGGTCCCGGATCCAGGAGGGCGTCCACTCGCGACACCGGCTCGACCTGAACAATCAGAATTCCGAGCCCGAGTCGTCGGCACAGGGCGACGGCGTCCCTTTGGCGCGTGCCGCGGTCGGTGAAGGGCGGGACGGCAACATAGACGTTGTCGGAAAGTCCCTGCCGTGCAATTCCCTGAAACACGAGGGCGAGTGAGAAGCGGGTCTTCAGTTCCACAATGAGGGGCTCTTCGCCGCCGCGGAAGGCGACGAGATCGCATTCAATGACTTCTCCCTTGACGGTGTAGCCCTGCGTTTCCAGATAGGTCTTTACGGGGTGATAGAGCGCCCGCTCCGGAATTGCCGAACTGCCAGGCACGGATCTGCTCGCGTCTGCGCGGGTTCAGCTTCAGGGGGCAGGCGCGGTTTCCGGACTTCAAGCGGCGTCCCAGCCCTCGCGTATGCAGCGGTAGCCTTCCCGGTAGCAGGCTTCCGGCGATTCAGAGACGTCCCGCCAGATGCGGGTCGCGGCCGCGAGTTCCGGAAGAGCCCGCCCGAACGCCTCGATGGTTAGCCACCCATCGTATCCCGCGCTCTTCAATTCGGCGAACGTGCGTGCCCAGGGAACATGCCCGCGCCCCGGAGTGCCCCTGTCGTTCTCGGATATGTGGACATGAACAACATGTTTCGAATTCCGGGAGAAGGCTGCAACCGGATCGGCCTCTTCGATATTGGCGTGAAAGGTGTCGTACATGGCCCGGATTGCGGGATGGCCGAGACTCGCGAGGTAGCTTCCGAGTTGATCCATGGTCGTTGCGAAATAGCTCTCGAACCGGTTGACGGCCTCAAGCGCAATCGTGACCTGCCTCGCGGCGGCATAGTCCCCGACTTCGCGGTGGAATTCGCGGGCCCGTTCGTACTCCGCCTCGGTGGGCGCAGAGCCGGTGAAATGACCGAGCGTCTGGTGCAGCGGGCCGCCGAGGCAGTCTGCGCCGAGGGCTGCCGTGCAGTCCACGCACCATTTCAGGTAGTCGACTGCAGCGCGCCGCACCGCGGGATCCCTGCTGAGTGGATGCTTGTCGACCGAGGGAATGACGGAGACCGCGGTACGACCAAGCCCGACCTCATCCAGCATTCGGCCCACGGCCGCGTAGTCGTTCGGCGTGCCTTCGAACATCGGCAGTTCGACCCCGTCGTATCCCGTGGCCCGGATGTCCTCGAGGAGAGCGCGGTGGCTCTCGCCCACCGAAGTGGTCCAGAGCAGCATGCAAAAGCCGATCTTCATCTTTCTCTCCCTCCCTCGAAAGCCCCATTCTCGCCGGGGCAGGTCGGCTGGTGCCTCCCGCAATTCTGTCGCCGGGACCGAGGCGCCGCTTGGCTGAATGCGGAAGGCTGTCCTTCCTGACATTGGCCCGGCCCCGGTGCGCGGGTGGCCGGGCCTGAAGTTGAAGCCTGCGTTCCGCAGGCCGACAAGGCAATCCGAACGGTGCCGGCGCGTTTCCGCACGCGCTACGCGATCTCCAGCCGCGCATCGGTCCAGGAGCCTCCGGCGGCGTGGGACGCTACTGCAGCGGACACAAACTTGATTCCCCGCGCTCCATCCTCGACCATCGGCACCCAATCCGCCCGATCGGACAGGCCTCCGGCCCGATGATCTCGGATGACGGCGAACGCATCCCGATAAAAGTTGGCGAACGCCTCGATATACCCTTCGGCGTGGGCGGCCGGCATGCGGGAAACTCCCTGCGCTTCTGCCTCCGTCCCCGGACCGCCACGCGAAATACGCCGCGTCGGCTCGCCCATCGGGGTGAATTCGATGACTTCAGGGGTCAGGCCGGACCAGCGAAGCCCCGCCTTCTCGCCATAGATCCGGACCGACAGGTCGTTGTAATGGCCGTATGCGGTTTGACTTACGATCAGAGTGCCGGGCACGCCTCCCTCCCAGCGCATAAGCAGATTGGCATTGTCGTCGAGCCGGCGTCCTTCCACCGCGGTCGACAGATCCGCGGCGACGCGCTCCACCTCGAGACCGGTTGCGTAGGCCGCGAGATGCATGGCATGGACACCGATGTCGACCAGAACAGACGACAGTCCCGCACGTGCCGGGTCGGTGCGCCACTCGGCTTGCTTCTGCCCTTCGGCATCGATGGGCTGCGCCAGCCAGTCCTGCACGTATTCCGTGTGGATCCCCCGCACCTTACCCAGTGCCCCGCCGGCGATCATTTCCCGCATCTGCCGCACCATCGGGAAACCGGAATTGGTTAGCGTCACTGCGAAAACCCGGCCCTTTTGTCGGGTCTGTCGCACGAGGTCTTCTGCCTCCGCAAGCGTGGCGGTCAGCGGCTTGTCGCAAATGATGTCGACTCCCGTCTCAAGGAAGGCGGATGCCACGGGAGCATGCAGGTGGTTCGGCGTGACGATCACAACTGCCTCGATTCCATCCTCCCGCGCCCCCTCGGCCTTCGCCATCTCCGCGTAGTCCCCGTATCCGCGATCCTCCGCGATGCCGATATCGGCGGCAGAAGCACGCGAGCGTTCGGCATCGGAGCAAAGAGCTCCCGCCACGAGTTCTGCCTCACCATCCAGACGAATCGCCATCCGATGTACCGCGCCGATGAAAGCGTCGCGGCCGCCGCCGACCATTCCGTAACGCAATGGCCGCTGTTGTTCGCCTTGCTTGCTCGCATAAACCATTGTTCCATCAATCTCCTGTGCTTGGTTCCGTGGATCGTTGCGAACCCGGTGCAACCCGAACGCGAGTCCCATTTCGCCACCTTGTTCCCTTGACTCGGACGACTACACCGTAATGTGCCGCACGGACCCGATTTCGACTTCGCGCCCTGTTCGGGTCGCCTCCATTGCTGCGAAGGACATGGCAAGGCTCTTGAGGTTGTCGGCCGCGTTATTCATCGGCTCGCGGTCCTCCTCAATGGCAACCAGGAGCTCGCCCATCGAGCCCCGGAACCCGTCGTTGAACCATGAACCTTCGAGCACTGGTTGTGCCCGGCCGGTGTGTGTGGTCAGGGTCACGGTTTGCCGGCCGAGATCGGGCCCATCGCTTTGCACGCTCCCGCGCGTCCCGGCAATATAGGTCGTGTCGCGGGGCCCGTGGGGCGCAGATCCGTCGAAGACCAGTGAGGCCTGGCCGTCGTCCAGGCGCACGAGGGCCTGCGCCAGCAACGGCACGGCCGCCGCCTGGCCATTCGCACGGGAGGCCGACGCGAAGACGCTCTTCGTCCGGTCGCCCAGGATGCTGCTGGCGAAATCGAACCAGTGGATCCCGAAATCGTAAAGGATAAGGTCCTCGATTCTTTCGAACGGCGTGCCGGCGATCCAGCCGTGATCCCAGTGGATGGATATGTGGACAGAGATGATCCTGCCGAGCAATCCCGCCGCGACCGCTTCGCGCATCCATGCCAGGTGCGGCGCCCAGCGGCCGTTTTGGTTGACCGCGAGCCGCACACCTGCCTGCTCCGCCCTGGCTGCAAGGCGCGCGCCTTGATCCAGATCAAGGACGAACGGCTTCTGGGAAAGGACATGCTTGCCGGCGGCAATCGCGGCCTCGATGATTGGCGCCCGGTCAGCCGGATGCGGGGTGATGTCGACCACATCGATGGCCGGGTCCGCCAGAACCTCCTCGAACCGGTCGGTGACGCGAGCTTGGGGATAGAATTCCACCGCACGCTCCTCGGCTTTCGCCCGTGTCCTGTTGCAGATGGCCACGACCTCCCACCCGGCGGTTCGATAGGCGTCCAGGTGGCTCGCCGCGATCCCCCCAGCGCCGATCAGACCGATCCTGGGGTGGTAGCGTTTTGGCTCCGGTGGGCGGTATGGCAGGTCGGGCGCAGCAGTCTCGGCTGCGTCGGCGGACTTCAGCGCGTAGGTGTCCGTGTCCGGCGTCTCTGCGGTCACGGCACCAGCTCCAGTGTGCGTTTCTCCGTCGCGGAGCGTGCGGCAGTATCGACGATCCGCTGCGCGGTCAGATAGAGTGCCGGGTCGAGGGGGCCCGCCACATCCGTGCCTGCCGCGATGCAGCCCAGCACGTATTCGATCGCGTTGCGCCGCCCTGCGGGCAGCGAATCCGCCGGCACCGGTGTCGGTTCCGGCCGGGCGCGGGTCTGGACGGTCACGTGATCGGCATAGTCGTGGCTGGCGATCGTGCCATCGCTGCCCGCGAAGACGAATCCGCATTTGGGCTGTGTCTGAATTGTCCAGGGGTCGGTGAACGTGCCCCAGCGCGTTTCCATCTTCGACAGGCCGCGCGCATAGCGGCAGACCGTGATCGAGTGCTGGTCGACCTCGATCCCGGGGGTAGTATCGGTTGTGCAGGTAACCTCCAGCGGCGCCTCGCCATTCATGTACCAGGTCCCCAGGGTTGCGCCGTAGCCAAGATAGTCAAGCAGGCTTCCGCCTCCGGCCGCCTTCTGGTACCACCATGAGCTCGGTTTCTGCCGCTCGACCTCCTCGGGCGGGATCTCGATCTTGTCGGCGATGTGATAGAGCGGGCCTCGGTTGCCACCGTAGTAATGCACCTCGATC
Organism: Rhodobacterales bacterium; assembly: GCA_965222665.1. GTDB lineage: Bacteria > Pseudomonadota > Alphaproteobacteria > Rhodobacterales > CAZPXZ01 > CAZPXZ01. Next base: position 415,575 of record CBDCUM010000011.1, on the reverse strand, counting down.
AGTTCTCCGATCGTGCCCTCGTCAATCAGGCGCTTGGCGGTTACATGGGACTCCACCCAGGTGAGAGGCCAGTTGATTGCCATGAGCTTGCCGGTGGGCTCCATGGCGGCGATCATGCGCCGAGCCTCCGAAGCCGACGCCGCGAAGGGCTTCTCGACGAAGAGATGCGCGCCATAGGGTGCCAGGCGCTCCGTGTAGTCGGCGTGGTCGGCGGTCGCGGCGCAGAGAATGGCGAGGTCGGCTTGTGCCGTCGTCATGCAGGCATCGAGGTCGGTGAACACCCGATTCGCCGGGATCCCGAAGTTGATGATCGCCTGCGCCATCTTCGCGGGATCGGGATCGAAGATGGCGGCAATCTCCGCGTCGGGGTGCTCGTGCACCTGTCGCAACAGATCCCCCATATGCATGTGATCGAAGCTGATCGCTGCGATGCGGTACGATTTCATGTTCGGAACCTTTCGCTAGTCTTGATCCGTCAGCCGTACGTAGACCGCGGTGACGGCAAGGATGATGAGGCCGAAAAGGAGGCGCCGCGCTCCCTCGGGCATCTGAAGAAGCGTCAGCATCGTGCCGAGGACCGTGAGAATCAGCGCCCCCACGATTGTGCCGGAGTAGCCGCCGCGGCCTCCAAAGATGGAAGTGCCGCCGATCACCGCGGCTGCGACGGACGGGAGCAGGAGCGGCACTGCGAGCGACAGCGAGGGCGCCTTGATCAGGCCGACATAGAGCAGTCCGGCGACACCGGCAATCAGGCTGGACACCGCGTAGAGGGCGAGGTAGACCTGCCATTCCCGCACGCCCGACAGTCGCGCCGCGCGTTCGTTCGAACCCAGCGCGTAGAGCAGCCGCCCGAAACCGGTGCTCCGTTGGCCGAGCAGGATGAGCGCTGCGAACGGCACGAAGAGCAGGAGCGCGTTGGGAAGTCCCCAGGTACGCCCGGTGCCGAGCCAGGCGAGAAACTCCGGAACGACGGAGCCGGTGGCAATCACATAGCGCTGGTAGACCTGGAGGCACCCGGTTCCGATCAGACCGGTGCCGAGCGTCATGATCAGCGGATGCACGCGGCAGATCCCGACACCGAACCCGTTCGCGAGCCCGATCAGAATTGCCGGAACCAGGGCGATCAGGATCGCCATGGGCACGCCGACCAGCGTCACCTGGGTCGCCATGACAAATGCGCTGATCGTGGCGACGACCCCGGCCGACAGGTCGATCCCTCCGGTCAGCATCGTCAAGGTCTGGCAGGCTGCCAGCATCGCCAGAGGGATGGCGAATTTGATCGTGTTGCCGGCCCAGCGCTCGTTGACGATGCCGGGGCGCATGATCTCGAGCATCACCACGAGTGCCAGCAGCAACAGGATGAGAGGTATCACCGGGTTGTTCTGCAAGTAGCGGCCAACCCGCGGCAGGACCGGTAGGCGTTCTTGCACAGCGTTCATCTTCGTCGTCCCTTGATCGCCAGAATTCCTCCGAGCATCACGACGACGACCATGATCGTGCCTTCGACGATGGTAGTGACATTGGGATCCACAGACAGGAGCGTAAGGTCCATGCGCACGAGCCGCAGGATGAAGACCGCTACAATGGGTCCCAGCAGCCCTCCGCGCCCGCCGCCGAGCACGACCGCCGCAACGCTCGCCAGCAGATAGGGCCCGGGGATCGGTTCGCCAATCCCGGTGCTCATGGTCAGCGACAATCCGCCGAGTGTGGCAAGAAAGCCGGCAATCGCGTAGGCCGCGATGCGCGTGCGCCCAATTGCCACGCCCGAGCGGAATGCGGCCAGGTGATCGCTTCCGATGGCATAGATCGAGAGGCCCAGCCGGGAGCGGACGACCGGGATCCAGACCAGGGCGAGGCACAAGGTCAGAAACACCAGCGAGTTCGGGATCCAGTTCGTCAGCGACACGGGCAACCCGGGTACCGCGACGCCACCCACGATGATCTCGCGCAGCCATTCGGCCGCGGATCCACTGGGCGCGTTCAGGATCAGGAGCGCGACGCCCTCCCAGACAAAAAGCATCGCCAGTGTGACCACGATGTCGGGCACGCGGGTGAGAACAATGAGCGCCCCGTTCAGCGCCCCCATCGCCACGCCGAGCGTGAGAACGCCAAGAACAACCGGTATCGCGCCGGTCTCGCCGGTGTTCTGCATCATGACTGCGCCGGACACACTGGCAACCGCCATCATCGACGCGATGGAAAGGTCAATGCCCCCTGCAATGACCACAACAGCCATTCCCGCCGTGGCAAAGGCGAATGGAAGAGCGGCGCGCGCGAGAGAATCGAGACCGGAGGCGCCGAACCCGGGCTGGATGATCTTCGTTGTGGCCAGAAGTGCGCAGAAAAGCGCCAGGAGCCCCAACAACCAGCCGCTCTTGCGCAGGGCCCGCATCAGGGCCGCGCCTCGGCTCCGTCAGGCTGGTTGGTCCTGCTGGTCAGGCCGTAGCGGCACGCATCAGTCTCTGCTCGTCTGCGTCTGCAGCGTCGATCGTATCGACGACACGCCCGCCGAAGATTACGACAACCCTGTCGCATGCGATCTGCACCTCTTCCAACTCCGAGGTGTAGTAGAGGATCGACGCACCTTCGGTCGCCAGCTTGCGGACGAGTTCGTAGACCCGCCGCTTGGTGCGTACGTCTATTCCTCGCGTGGGATCGAAAAGCAGTAGGGTTTCGACCCCCGAGGTCAGCCATCGCCCGATCGTGACCTTCTGCTGGTTGCCTCCGGAAAGCCGGCGTGCCTCGCCCATTGCGCGGGTGTCGATCTGCATGCGCTCGACAGCATCGGCCACCCGCCTTGCCTCTTTCCGCATCGCAATAGGTCGCCAACGCCGCGGTCGCGCCGAGAAGGGCAGGGCGATGTCTTCGCGCACGGACCGCTCCATCAAGAGCGCCTCGGCGCGATCGCCGGGCACGAAGGTCAGCCCCGCTGCGATGGCGTCCGCAGGATGGTGGAAGTCGAGCGGCACTCCGTCGACCCGGATCGTCCCGGTGTCCGATCGTTCGAACCCGGCCAGAACGTCAAACAGTTCGTCCTGCCCTTGCCCTTCCAGGGCAACGACACCCAGGACCTCGCCGTGCTGCAGCTCGAACGAGACGTCGGTGAGCTTGGACCCGGACCCCAGCCCGCGCACGGAAAGCCGCGGAGTCCGATCCGTTGAGGCTCCCCCCTCGAATTGCGTCCGACGGGTTGCTGCGGTCCGGTCAAGCGCTGCGCCGAGCATCATCTCGACGATTCGCTCCTCGACTCCCGCCTCGATGGGCACGTCCGCCACCGTCGTGCCGTCGCGCAGAACCGACGCGCGGTCGCAGACTGTCGCGATTTCGGAAAACCGGTGGGAAATGTAGATCACGGATCGTCCGGCATCCGCCTGTTGGCGCACGACGGTCAGGACGCGCTCCACCATGTCGGTCGGCACGGCTGCGGTCATCTCGTCGAGCAGCAGAACATCCGGCTCGACGGCAAGGGCGCGGGCGAGGTCGATGATGCGAAGCGTCGCTAGCGGCATGCGGCCCGTCGGGTCGTCGAGCCGCAGATTTGAAACGCCGAGCGCGTCCGGCCAATGCCTGAACGGCTCGACCGGGGTACTGCTCAACCGCAGGTTGTCGGCTACATCCAGGTCAGGAATGAGCGAAGGTTCCTGATAGACGGGCACGAAGCCGGACCAGGGCAATCCCATTCTTTTTTCGAGGTTGATTCGGTCTCGTGGGGTCTGGACATCTCGTTTTTGGTATGCTAATAAGAAGGCATGGTTGGATTGTCCAGGAACCCCTTGGTGGGGGATATTGAGATACGACTTGCGCGGCCGGAGGAACGCCTACGCTGGGACCGTCTGATGGCCGAGGGCCACGAACTCGGTTTCCTGCGCTTTGTGGGACGGGGGCTGCGATATGTTGCGGTGCTGGGGACGCTTTGGGTTGCCTTGGCAGGCTGGCAGGCAGGTGCGCTGAAGTGCCGTCCGCGCGACCGGTTCATCGGCTGGAAGCCTGCGCAGCAGTATGAGCGGTTGCACCTTGTTGCGAGCAATACGCGCCTGCTGGTGCTTCCGGAGCCGGGCGCCTTCCCGAATCTGGGCAGCTGCTTTGTCGGCGGGATGCTCCGTCGCCTGAGCGACGACTGGAAGGCGACCTACGGTCATCCGCTGGAACTGGCGGAGACTTTCGTAGATCCGGAGAAGCACCACGGAACGGTGTACCGAGCCTCGAACTGGGCGCCGGTGGGGCTCACCAAGGGCTATGCGCGTGGCCGGGGCGGCTACACGGACCGGCATGGCAAGCTGAAGGAGATGTATGTCTACCCGCTGGGCCGCTCGTCGGTGGCCCGGCTTTGCGCGACAGAGCCGCATCCGGACTGGGAGGTGGCCCGTACGGAGGTGGACGCGACGGAGGAAACGCTTCCTTCGCTGCTGGAGGAGTTGCAGCGGATCCCCGACTTCCGCCATGCGCAGGGGCGGCGGCACAGGCTGGCGACAGTGCTGGGCATTTGCGTGCTGGCGCGCCTTGCGGGCAAGGTCGGCTGCAACGCGACCGCGCGCTATGCGAAAACCATGCCGCAGGAGCATCTTGCCGCCCTCGACGCGCGGCGGGATCGGATCAGCGACCTCTACATCCCGCCTTCGCGAGCCACGATCCACCGGGTGATGGTGCAGGCGGACAGCGACGAAGTACAGGCCGCATCCAATCGGTGGGCTCAGGCCCATCCCGTCCCGGACCGCTCGGCGCTGGCGGCGGACGGCAAGCGGCTCAACGGCGTGAATCGCAGCGGCGCGGTGCACCATGAGACAGCGACACTGGTAACCCATGCAGAAGGGATTCCGATCGCCTGCCGGATGTGCCATGAAGAGGGCGGGGAGACGGCTGCAGTGCTCGCGGTGCTGGAAGATGTCGGCATTCGCGGCTCTGTCATCACCGTGGACGCGCTGCACACAACCCGCAACACCGCGGATGCGATCGTGCGCACGCATGGCGCCGACTACCTGTTCACCGTGAAGGGCAATGCTCCCGAGACCTTCGAGACCCTGAAGGAGACGAACTGGGAACGGGACGCGCAGCGGCGTTCCACCGACGTGCCGCAGAAGCCGCTTCACGGCCGCTGGGACACCCGCTCCATCGAATGCATCTCCCCGCTCGACAATCTGTTCACGATCCCGCATGTGAAGCAGATGTTCCGCGTCACCCGCGAGCGAAAGCACGTCAGGTCCGGCAAGACCTCCGTCGAGCATGCCTACGGGATCACCTCTCTCTCCCATGAAGAGGCATCGCCAGAGCGTCTTCTTTCTCTCAACCGCGGACATTGGGCCATCGAGAACAAGAACCACCGCCGACGCGATACCGCCTTCCGGGAGGACGCCTGCCTGATGCGCACCGGCCACGGCCCGGCAAACAACACCGCCTTCAGCAACCTCGCCCTCGCAATCATCCTCACCGCCGGCTTCGACTGCGTCCCCGCCGCAACCGATCACTTCGAGTGGCACCGCGACGATGCCTTGAAGCACGTCATCGCCAAACATCCACGAAACTCTCATGCTGATCGGTTAGATCTTGCACCCCCGGACATGAATATGCTGGCTGGTCCGGGCTCGGCGCGATTTGCGGGAGGGGTGCGTGTCGTGCGATTTCACGACTTGCGGGGCTATTCTGGTTGGGGGAGACGGAACCGAGAACGATGTCTTAGTGTTGGCTTTTGACCACGTCACGAAACTGTTCCGGATGGCCTGGCATCGAACCCCTGGAAGTATCCGGCTGCCTGGCAGTCGAGAACGAACGGCAAAACGACCGCAGGGACGCCATCCGGCGCCGCTGCGAGTGCTCCCCCGGCCCTCCATTCCGTCTCCCGCCTGTTGTTTTCTCCAGAGGAGATGGAGCCATGATGAATGACGCGCTGCATGTTGTCCACCCCCGTGCCGCGGGGCTTGACGTGCACAAGATGGAGATCACCGCGACGGTGCGTCTTTGCGACGGGCCTGGCGAGCCGGTCTGCGAGACGAGGAGCTTCAGCGCCTTGCCGCCGGGCCTTGAGGAGCTTGCCGGTTGGCTGGTGGAGCATGAGGTTTCGGCTGCGGCAATGGAAGGCACTGGCGTGTACTGGCGCGCGCCATGGGACCGGCTGAGCGAAGCCGGGATCGAAGCGCAGCTGCTGCATGCGCAACACGTGAAGCAACTCCGTGGTCGCAAGACTGATGTCGAGGACAGTCGCTGGCTGGCGCGAGTGTGTCAGTTCGGACTGGGCCGTCCGAGCCTGGTGCCGGATCGGACCTTCCTTGCGTTGCGCTCTCTCAGCCGCCATCGGCGCAGCCTGGTCCAGGAGCGGGCACGGGTGCGCAACCGGGTGCAGAAAGTGATCGACCGCGCTGGCGTGCGGATCGGCGGCATCATCAGCGACGTATTCGGCGTCAATGGCCGGATCATGCTGGACGGCCTGATCGCCGGCGATCCCCGGGACGTGATCCTGGGCCGGCTGTCGCACCATGTTCGCGGCAAGCTCGTGGCTCTCGGCAGTGCCCTGTCCTTCGCGCTTGCCGATTGGGAGCGCGCAATGCTCCAGGATCTGGTGACGGCCGAAGCCGCACTTCAGATCCGGCTGCACGCGGTTGAGGCGATGATGCTGGAACGCCTTGAGCCCCATCGGGAGGCGTTGGAGATCCTGCAGACGATGCCCGGCATCGACCGGGTGGCCGCTGCCTCGATCCTGGCCGAGACCGGTCCCGACATGAGCGTGTTCGGCTCCGCCCAGGCTTTCGCCGCATGGGCCGGCCTGTCTCCCGGCAACAACCGGACCGCCGGCAAGCGCCGCCACGGTGCCACCCGAAAGGGCTCCCGGCACCTGCGCGCCACCCTCGTCGAAGCCGCGCATGCCGCCGCAAAAACCAGCAACTGCCAGTTCCAGACTTCCTGACCTCGTGCGCTAATTGAAGGCGGGCTTGGCGATCGTTTTGCTCGTGATTTCCAGCAGTTAGGAGACATTTGAGGGGTTGACCGATCTACGGAGAGTGGCTATAATACTGTGCACCCGATATCGACCGTGGAGACTCCCTTGAACACGCTTCCGATGCCTCCTGCCGAGGCGATCCAGATCGGCGAATCCTGCTTTTCGCACGCGGTCGAGGACGGCCGGCGGGTCTACTTCAGCAACCTGGCGCCGTTCGATTCCCACGAAGTTTCGGACAACCGAGCGCGACAGCTGCGGATTGCGCGGTTTGCCGAGCACGGTGTGCTACGCAGGGATCTGGCGGCGGCGTTTGGCGTGAACCGTTCGACGGTGCAGCGGGCAGTGAACCAGCTCCGGAGGCAGGGCGAGGCCGGTTTTCTTACGCCGCGACGGAGGCGCGGGCCGAGCGCGATCGACGCCGCGACGGCGCGGGAGGCGGAGCGGCTTCTGGCCTCGGGGCTGAGCGGCCGGGCGGTTGCGCGAAAGCTGGGGATCCGGCCGAGCACGTTCAGCCTCAACCGCCGGTCGGGTGTTATCAGAGGGGGGACGCCGAACCGGGCCGTGCCGGCGCAGGCGACAGCGTCGACGGAGCCGCAGGCGACGGCAGTGCTGGAGCCGCCGGTGGTCGCGTCGACGGAGCCACAGGCGGCGGCAGCGCCGGAGCCGAGGGTGGAGCGGAGCGAACGGGACGCACGCGACCGCGAGGCGCCGATGGGTCGGGGCACCCGGGACACGGCGGGGCGGATGCTGGCGGCAACGGGACATCTGACGGAGATGCGGCCGCAGTTTGCGGAGCCGCTGTCGGCGGTTGCCGGCGGCGGCGTGCTGGCCGGGCTGCCGATGCTGCTCAAGGAGGGGCTTCTGGACCGCGCGCGGGAGTTCCTGTCGCTGCCCAAGGGATACTACGGTTTGACCACGGTTCTGCTGTTCCTGGCCTTCCTCACCCTGGCCCGGGTGCGCAATCCGGAGGCACTGCGGCACCAGGCGCCCGGGGAATGGGGCGCCATCCTGGGCCTGGACCGCTGCCCGGAGGTGAAGACGCTGCGGGGCAAGATCAAGGCGTTGGGGCGAGACGTGCAACGGGTGCGGGACTGGCAAGCTTCCCTGGCCGCGGGATGGATGGCGGAAGAACCGGACGTGTGTGCGACCCTGTCGGTGGATGGCCACGTCAAGGTGTATTCCGGCCGCAAGGGAAAATTGCCCAAGCATTACGTGGCGCGCCAGAAACTCTGCCTGCCTGCCTCCACGAGCTACTGGATCAACGCGCTCGGCGGCAAGCCGTTCCTGTGCCTGAACAAGGCGCTGGATCCGACCATGACCCACGCGCTGGAGAAGGACATCCTGCCCGCGCTGGAGAAACTGGGCATGCTGGGCCCGGATGCACCGGACCTCACCGTCCCGGACGCCGGCGAGCCCGCCCTGACGCTGGTCTTCGACCGGGAAGGCTGGAGCCCTGCCCTGTTCCGGCGCCTCGCCCGGCGCGGGGTTGCTGTGATCACCTGGCACAAGGGCTTCAAGGGGGAGGCCTGGCCGGAGGCGGACTTCCGCACCGTCACGGTGCCCATCCACGGGCCGGGAAGCACCCGCAGCGCCACCGTCCGCCTCGCCGAGAAGAGCGTGATCCTGAGCAAGGGGCCCGAAGTCCGCCAGATCCGGCGCCTGCTGGAGAATGGCCGCCAGGTGCCCCTCATCACCACCGACCCCCGCATGCCCATGGAGCGGGCCGCCAGCGCCCTGTTCTCCCGATGGTCGCAGGAGAACTTCTTCAAATACATGCGCGAGGAGTTCAATCTCGACGCGCTGGCGGTCCACGGTTTGGAAGCACAGGATCCCGACGCCCGCATCGTCAACCCGCGCTGGCGCGCAATCGACCGCAATGTCCAGCGCTTCCGGCAGCGCCTTGGCACCCTGCGCAACCGGATCGCCGACCTGTCCAGGGGAACCCCGACCCGCGAAGCCGAAGAGGCCGTCCGGCGCCTGCAGGCCCAAAGCGACGCTCTCGACGCCGAGCGTGAAGCCCTCAAGCTGCAGCGCCGCGATACACCGCGACATATCGCGGTCGCCGAACTCGACACGAACGAGGCACTCGACGCGCTCCCCGAAGGCGAGAAACTCCTCCTCGATATAATCCGCATGATCGCCTACCGCGCTGAAACCCGCATGATGCCCGCCGTTGCCCAGACCCAGGGCAAGATCCAGCGCCCCCGCCGGCACTTGCGCGCACTTCTACGGGCCGACGCCGACGTCATCCCGGAGCACGGCAACGGCATCCTCCGCGTTCGCATACTCGGCACCGCCAGCGATGCCGGCGACAACGCCATCGCAAGCCTCCTCGAAGAACTCAACCAGACACGGACCGTCTTCCCCGGTACCAACATGCACATGGTCTATGAACTACCCGGAAAAATCGCCGAGCCCCACTTCGCGGGTGCAAAAACATGACACTCTCTCGAGTTCGAGGTCAGGAAGTCTGAGTTCGCTGGCTTCACCAGGAGCATTGCTGCACGGCGCGGACGCAAGCGGGCTCTGGTCGCCACCGCGCACAAGATCGCACGGATCCTGTACATGATGCTGCGCGATCGCGCACCCTATCGCGATCCCGACACCAACTATGAGGCGTTGATGGTGAACCGCAACGCCTCTCGGTGGTTACGCCAGCTCGGTCAGTTCGGCATCCTCGAACCCCGTGGCGACGGAAGCCTCCGCGTGAACTGGGATACCCTCAAGGCAGCGCCCAAGCGCGCTTGATTACAGCGCCGAGCGCAATAGGGCAACAACAGCCAACCGGATTTCGCCAGGGGTTGACGACCGGCAAGCTTGCCCGCGCACGGATACCATGTTGCGCTACAACGCAAAATATTTCGCCTCCGCCAGAGGCCCGCCCGGCAGCCGTCGCCGCGCTGAACCCGGACCAGCGAGAGCATATTCACGGCAAAGACTTGACCCCTTCCCGGAACCCGGCCTCCTGGCACAGCCCGCTTCCGAAAGATACCGAGCGCCAGCCACAGACTTCCTGCGAATGTGAGCAGCCAGATATCGTCTGCAATCAAGCCACTTCATGCTCGGCCGAGCCATTTCTGCTCTGTGCAACTCCTTGCTGCATCTTATGATGACCAACGCAATCCGAGCTGATATCCGGGATTGCGGTGACCTCACCGACCGTCTCGGCGCACAAGAAAAAGCCAAGCCTGCGCCGCGCGTGGGGTGTCCTGCCTGGCGATCAGAAACCCCGATCGACTCCAAAGTTGGGTGCATCGAGAATGGTGCTGGTTCCTGAGGCCTGAACCGATCCCTTTCCAACCCTGCGCCGGTGCGCCAGCAGCCCCTTTCAACGCCCTGCTGCACACTCCCATTAATCCGCTACGGGCCAGCGGCAATCCCGAAATGCGCCGCTCAACGCCTCACACGGCACACATGGATCCGACGAAATGAAAATGAGATTGTCCTGAAGCCGGACCGGCGCGCCTCTGCCGGCGACGCCACAATGTGGTCGCGTCCGCGAATGCGAACCTGGCCCGCGTCGGGTCGGAGCGCGCCCGTCAGAATTTTCACGAATGTCGACTTGCCGGCCCCGTTCGCGCCCACCAGCGCGACGATCTCGCCGCGATTCAGATCCAGTGAAGCGTCACGCAAGGCGACAACCGCGCCGAACTTCTTGACAATCCGTTGCGCGTGAAGAAGTGGCGGTGCCGGTTGCGGCTGCATCATCCAGGGTGCTGTGTCGGCACGCGCCCGGTCGAAGGGCCCCCGGCGCGTGCCGGGGGCCGATCGGTTGCTACTCGCCAGGACCCTTGCAGGCGATGATGTCCTCCATCGAATAGGTCGTCCAGCCCGGAATCGAGACGCTGACCGGCCATTCGGGGTCGAGGTTGGGGTTCTGGCCGGCGGCGATCTTGGCCATGCCCTCGTCGGAGACATTCTCCCAAAGCTCGGGCTCGACGAGAACTGTCCGCTCCGCGGGCATCTGGCCCTCAAGGATCTGAATTGCCAGCGTGATGCCTGCGCCGCCAACCGATCCCGGGTTGGTCACCGCCGCGCCTGTCAGTCCTTCGACGTTAGACAGCTGGCCCACGAATCCGGCATTATCGGCGCCCACGATGGGGACCAGCGGCACATCAGATTCGATGAAGGCGTCCACGATCACGTTGTCGATGCCGCTTGTTCATACACCGTCAAAGGGAATGCCGGTGGCCAGGTAATCGAGAATCTGCTGCTTTCCCTGGTCCAGCTGCCAGCCGGTGAAGACCTCGTGCGCGACCGTGACGCCGGGAATCTCGGCCAAGGCCCGCTTGAAGCCCGCATCCCGATCGCTGTCGGCAGAGGCGCCGGCGGCACCGCGCATGTAGATCACGCTGCCGCTGCCGCCGATCTGCTCGAAGAGCCACTTTGCGCCAAGATACGCGTACTCCTCCTGGTCGTTCGACAGGACGTAGGCGGATGGCTCCGAGACGGCCTGGTCGACCGATACCACCACGATGCCGCGATCAGTGGCTTCCTTGATGGCGGAATTGATGCCGTCGGGGTTCGCAGGGTTCAGCACGATCGCGTCGACTCCGGCTTCGATGAGGTTGCGCACATCCTCGAGCTGCCCGGCCGCGTCGGTGTTGCGGTGGGCGATATTGAGTGAAGCGACCTTGCCGGAGACAAGCGCCTGAGCTTTCATTGCACAGACCATCTCTTCCCGCCAGCCATTGCCCTACACGGTGTTCGAGACACCGATGGTGTAGTTGTCGGCGGTTGCGGAGCGCGCCATTCCGATCCCCAGCACGGCAGCAACTGCGCCGCCAAAGAGATATTTCATCGTCTGTCCTCCATTTTCTGTGTTGGGTTCCATTCAGCGCCTTCCGGGATCTACTTGATGTAAGGCGCGATCACGTCCCGAGCCAGAAGGATTCCGCGCTTGACCTTGTCGTCCGTCCCTTCGAAGGTGCGGTCCTCGTGCTCGATGATGACCGGACCATCGTAGCCCGCCCGGTACAGGCCCGAAAAGATCTCGGACCAATCCACGTCGCCAAGCCCCGGCATGCGCGGCACCTGCCAACCCATCCCAACCGACATCACGCCATTCTCGTAGAGGCCGTCGCGGTCGATCATCACGTCCTTGGCATGGACATGCACCATGCTCGGGCCGAACTCCCGGATGAACCGGGTCTGGTCGATCATTTGCCACACGAGGTGGCTGGGGTCGTAGTTCATGCCGACATGTTCGCCCCAGGCATCGAGGATCCGCCGCCAGATCTTCGGGCTGTAGGCGATGTTGTGCCCGCCCGGCCATTCGTTGCGGGAGAAGATCATCGGGCAGTTCTCGAAGGCGAGCGTAACACCGGCGTCGCGGGCATGGGCCACGATTTCGGGAAAGATCGTTTCCGCTCGCGCCCAGTTATCGTCAGCGTCCAGCGAGGCGTCGCCGCCGACAAAGGTGTTTGCGACCGGCACCTGCATCAAGCTGGCAGCGGTGATCACGGCCTTCAGGTGCCTGATGACCTGCTCGCGATGGTCAGCATCAGGATGCAGCGGATTGGGATAGTAGCCCAACGCCGAAACTTGAATGCCCCTTTCGGAAAGGGCCGCCACGATCTCGCCGGCCTGCGCCGCGCTCAGCCCGTCGACGTTGATGTGCGAGGTGCCGGCATAGCGGCGCGCCGCTCCGCCGCCCGCCGGCCAGCAGGCAATCTCAAGCGCTTCGAGCCCTATGGAGGCGGTCCAGTCGGCCACTTCCATCAGGTGGCTGTCGGCAAATGGGGCGGTCAGCAGGCCGAGTTTCATTCCTGTCTCCCTTCGGGCGTCAGTCGTCGTGCGGGTTGACCCGGCAGCCTCGTTCGGAGCCTTTCAGGTCCGCATCACAGACTAGCATTCCGGAGCGTGCGCCATCGTATCGCAGGGGCCGTCATCGAAGTGTGCCGGCGCCGCGCTTCCAGGCGGGACAGCGGCATCGGCATCCGGGCAGACCCGGCAAGACTGCGTGTGGATGACACTGTGTGCGGCACTCGGTCTCTCGGGATCTCCCGTGTTTCGGCCAGCACCGCACATTGATCTCGCTCCAGCTTCGATCATCACGCGATGGAGTAGCCACCGTCAACGGGAAGGCAGGCCCCGGTCATGAATCTCGATGCCGGTGAGGCAAGGAAAAGAACCGTTCCCGCAATGTCCTCCGGCTGCCCCCATCGCTTCATGGGCGTTCGCTCGGCGACGCCCTTGACGTGATCGGGGTCCGTCCGGCTCCCGGCCGACTGCTCTGTCACGATGAAGCCCGGGGCGACGGCGTTCACGCGTATTCCGTCGCCGGCCCAGGCGATCGCAAGCGACTTGGTCAATTGCACAACGGCCGCCTTGCTCGCCCCGTAGGCCGGGTTCCGTGGACTGCCGAACGACGCATACATCGAGGCGATATTGACGAGGGTGCCGCCCGCCGCCTTGAGTTGGCCGTGAAAGGCGAGCGCCGTCCGAAAGGTTCCGTGCAGGTTGATATCGACGACCTTCTCGAAGAACGCCGGCGCCATTTCCTCCCCGCGACAAGTGATCGCGGCGCAATTGACGAGCACGTCGAGGCCTTGTGTGTTGGCGCTCAGCCTCCTGACCGCGGCGCGGTCCGCCACATCCAACTCGTGGTAGGTGAATCGTCCGCGATCCTCTTCAGCCGGCTGCCTTTCCACCCCGGTAATCGCGACGTCCGCGCCACAATCCTGGAACGCGCGGGCGATAGCGGCACCGATCCCTGCGAGGCTGGCGCCAACAACCAGCACTCGCGTCCCCGTGAAGTCAAACGCATTCGCCCAGTTCATCGCGGCGTCCTCAACTCGGGTCTCCCCGCGGGTCGATATAGCAACGGGATGTTCCTTCCTGCGGAATTGCGCAAGTTTTTTTGGCGGGCACGGTGCGGAGCGCTGGGCCAGCGTCCGAGGCTGACGAAGCCAGTCCGGCGGGCCGCCGCAGCCGGCGCCTGGTCCGGGGCCGGCTGGAGGCCATAGCACCCACCCGAATTCGATCCGCCAGCCGGGCGGCGTCGCTGTCTCGCCGATCGATGGGCCTGGAACGCCCACGGGTCGTGTCGGCGTTTCGCGAGTTCCTCGTCGATGCTGATTGCCCGGGCCGCCGCGATCACCGCCATGACAGCCCGCAACATTTCAGTCGCCCCCCCATTCTCAGCCTTCGTCTTCGACCGGCTCGAGCCTGCCGGCCCGGCTACGGCGAGGCGCAGGAAGGCGACGTGAAACGGCAACCTTCTGGCGGTTCCGGACTCGCCATGAATTTCCACAGCGCCGTCGGCTACCCGGATGTCCGCAACCGGCACTCTCGCCGGCCAGCGGATCGCACCGAGGACGTGGCGGATCTCGACGGTGCCGCCTGCGGTCAACGTAGCTGCGCCGGGGCCGGACAGACCGGCTTCTGTCGACATGCCAAGCAGGTGGTCCGCTGCGCCCTGTTCGACGCCGAGACAGCCGAAGTGACGGCCCGACCACGGCGCATAGTCCCGTCCACCGTCCGAGTGCCAGAGCATGGTCATGGGAAGCTCGCGGGCGTTCCGGAGCGACAGGAAGAGGTCTCCTTCCTTGGGCCGGGCGACTGCCGTCCACCCAAGTGTGTGGTCAGCCCGTTCGACGGCGGCGACCAAGTCTTCGTGCCGCGTCTTCCAAGGGTAGCGAGTCAGGTCCACGGGACCGTCTCGTCCCGGGAAGCAGCGCGGATCCTCCGAACGTGCCGGGTAGAGCAGGTTGGAGCGGCCGCGCGCCGGATCGCTTTCCTGGGGATCGAACGGGGTTTCCCAGAAGCGCTTTGGCGACGTGCGGATGATCCCTCCGTTCTTCAAGGAGACGTTGGCATGATTGGAGACGGAAATCCGGCCCTCTCCGCCGACAAAAATATGGCGCTGGTAGACGAATGAATGGCCGTCGCGGAGGGAGAGTTCCTTGATCAGCGTTGCGCCGTGGACCGGTCGCTCCAGAATCGCGCGGAGCGTTCCCCATTCACTCTGGAGAACACGCCAGGGAGAGTTCGGAGGCCAGCGTTGGAAGGGCGAATTATCTTCGCGCGCTGCGAAGGGTGCGCAGAAGAAGTCGCCGCCCAGCGTCGCCATGTGTGGTTCGGCGTCTGGAGGCATCGCCTCTCCTGTTGTCCTCACCCAGGGGGCGCGGTGCAACGGCGCAATCTCCGCGCCCTCGTCGACAACTGCAAAATCGTCGGGCAGGCCGGTTCGGGCGTCGAACCGCAGCCCGATGCCTTCGGCCGCGATGGATGTCATGCGGCGAGGTGCTCCCCGGTGGCGATGTTCTCCAGATCCTGCATGCTCAAGGTCTTCGGGCTCAGGTCGTCGGCAACGATCTCTTCGCGCTCGTCGTCGTTCGTCGTAATCCGGTAACAACCGGCCGATCCGGGTGGGGCACCGGTTGCACGCCGAACAATCGGAATTTTGTCGTTCCGGATGTCAGTGTCAAGCGGAAATCACATGGCGATGATGTACCGGACCCTTTGGGAGTAATCGACGAACCGGGAGACCAGGGGAGGTCTCCGGGGGGGATGACGGTATCGCGGATTGTCTCCCGTCGTCAGGATACTTGCTCGAATCCGCGGTTCACAGCCCGCTTGCGTCGGAGGTGAATGGAACGGATGACAGGTTGCGGTGTCTTGAATTCGCGTGAAGCCTCGGCCGAGATCCTTTCGATTGGACAAGCGGTTCGACGCTACGCCCACGGCCGCGGAAACGAGTGGCGGGCGCGTTTCATTGCATTCTGGCAGTGCGATATGCAGCATGGGTCGAGCGCAGCCGCCATCCGATGTGCACCGGAATGAACCGGACGCTGTCGCGGAAACATTCGGAGAAGAAAACAATGGATTCCACCGACCGGGCCTTTCACGGAAATCATCGCTTCGGCATGGGCTATGAACCCACATACAGCGGTGCAACGAGCCTGTTTCGGCGCCAATATTCTCGAGATCTTGAGCACGCAGACATTGTCGCTTGGGGGTGCAAATTTTTCAGAGCGTAAATCGGGCTAATTTGCCATTTTCAAGATGTTGTGTCGTTGCCGGCTTCGGAATTCGAACTCCGGCGGCTCCAGTGCGCGGGAGAGTTGCCGCCACGCTGCACCGAAGCGACCTGACTTCCACAAGGCACGGAATGTGAGGATTGGTTGTCCTGTGCCGTTCTCCGACCAGCACATCCCGGCGCCCTTCATCCTGCTTTATATCAAAACCTTGTTGGAAGACTCTACTGCGCCGCTTCCGATTGGCATCCCTCGGGTGTGGACTTCGGCATATCGCATGCGGTGCTGATGCTTTCGGAAGAAGTTGAGCACGCGGGTAATGGGCTTCCGGCGGGGATGCTTCTTCGCGAGGTGTCGCAGCGCGCGGATGATCTTGCCGATGCCGTCCTTCCCTTCCTTCAGGGTCTCGCGGAGCGTCTCGAACCGGTTCCACGCCTTCGGCGATCCCTCCCCGTAGCGGTGTCCAGCGCCTCTTTCAAATGCTGCAAGGCGTGCCAACAGTCCAACACCTGGGTCGCGCCCGAAAGGCTTCCTCGCAGAAGCTCCACAAGTTCCTTTTCTATTGCTATGAAACACGGAATCGAGCGGCAAGCGATTGTTCTCTGCCGCCGCGGGCACCCTTTCGACGGTCAGACAATCAGGATTGCCAACCGCCGTCGCCGGGAAGGATCGGGCCGGCTGATCGTGGAGGCTGAGTTTGCGGACGGTCGGCGGCAGTGGATTCCTGCCCGCTGGACGAGCCTTGAGGCGAGCATGACTTGCGAGGTTGCACTGTATGGCTGTTTGTCGGATTTTGTAGCATTGGCTGAACTTGTTGGTGCGTTGGAGCGACGAGAGGCGGATGGACGCGGATCAGGAATACACGCTGTTCAGCCTGCCGGAATGGCGGGATCGACACCATCGATGGGAAGCGATCCCGGAGGATGCGCGCAGAGAGTTTGTGGCGGAGCTGGCGCGATTAATGGTCCATGTGGCGGTTCGGGAGCAGGACGGTGACGGATCGGAACACGGATGAGCAGCTGTCGCGTCTTGCGATCGTGTATGTGCGCCAGTCGAGTCCGGGGCAGGTGAGGAACCACCGGGAATCGACCGAGCGTCAGTATGCGCTGGAGCAGCGTGCGCGGGAGTTTGGCTGGCCCGAGGGTCGCGTCGAGACGATCGATGGCGACCTCGGGATGAGCGGTGCGGTTGCTGGGTGGCGTCGGGGGTTTGACCAGCTGTGCCGGCAGATTGCCTTGAGCGATGTGGGTGCGGTGTTCGGGATTGAGGTGTCGCGCTTGGCGAGGAACACGGTGGAATGGTTTCAACTTCTGGATCTGTGCCGCCGGAGCAACACGGTGATCGTCGAGGACAGTCATGTCTATGCTCCGGGTCGCAACGACGACGACCTGGTGCTCGGAATTAAGGGTACAATTTCAGCCTCGGAGTTGTCGATCATCAAGGCTCGCCTGGACGGCGGCAAGCGCAACAAGGCGATGCGCGGGGCGTTGTACAGCAATCTTCCTGCCGGGTATGTGCTGAACGGGGAGATGTTGTCGAAGGATCCGGACCAGCAGGTCCGGGCGTCGATCGAGCGTGTGTTCCGTGCCTTTGTCGAGGCTGGTTCGGCCCGTTCGGCGGCGCAGCTTCTTCGCGATTCTGGGGTGCGTTTTCCGGTTTGCAGACATGGTCAGGTGAGTTGGCGGGATGCGGACTACAGCCGTATTCAGGCGGTTCTGAAGAACCCGATGATGGCCGGCGTCTATGCCTGGGCCCGCCGGGGCAGGCCGGTGGACGGGCCGATTTGCGAGCAATGGAGGGTGTGGATCCCGGACCATCATGAGGCGTATGTGGATCTGCCGACCTGGTACCGGATCCAGGAACAGCTGTTCCGCAACCAGGGGAAGCGGGCTTCGGACCGTGGTGCGTTGCGTGAGGGCCCGGCGTTGCTGCAGGGTCTGGCAGTGTGCGGCCACTGCGGCCGCTCGATGAGCAGCCGGTACAACAAGTCCTGGCGTTATATCTGCTCGGGGCGCATGGCGGTCGGGACCGATTGCGGCAAGGAAAGCCTTCCGGGTGGCGCAAGCGTCGGGCCGGCAACGTGTGGGCCAAGCCGATTGCTAGGGCTGCAGGTCTCGTCACACCGATCCAGGAGTGGCAAAGGCTGCGGATGGATGCGGATTCCGACAAGCACCAAGCATTTGTCGTTCCGTCGCAGGTCTCGGACTTCGGGACGTTGGAAATCGTCCGGTCACTGGCGGACGCGCGGTGAATTCGAGAGGTCTGGCCGCGCGACGGCCGATCCTTGGGAACTTCCGGCAGCCGTTGCCGTCCTGCCCGTTCCCTATTGTCGCCATGCGCATGGAAGGACAAGATGTGCACCCTCCTCACCTTGAACTCCGAACCGCAAGTGGTCTGCGGCCATGGAGAATGCCGATACGTCGGACTTCCTGTTACCGCGCGCTGTCAGATATCGTCGACAATCAGATAGTGCCTTGCTTGGCCAAGAAAAACTCGCCCTGCAGAACCCTTGCTGTATCTGACGATGGGCAACCTGATCCGAGCTGAAATCCGGGGTCTCGGTGACCTCATCAACCGCGTGTCCGCGAGGCTACCTGGCACCCCGAGGCCGGGACCATTCGAGCACATGACGGCAACGCGATTCGTCGAACCGATCCTGTCTCGACGCGCGTCCTGATCCGGACAACTCCATTGCGGCAACGGCTGGAGCAAGTCGCCTGCAGATGTCAGTCGCGATCTTCGTCGGCGCGGCCCTCTTCCTTGGTGACCCAAAGCCGTCCGTCTACGACCCGGAACCCGTCGGTGAACCACATTTCCTTGAGCGTCGCCGGGGAACAGGGCTGCGCGTTCTGTACCGGTTCGGCGAAACTTTTTCTTGGGGTCGGCGCTTCTCCCGCGAGTTCGTCAGCGGCTCCTCGGGAGTCGTGGGTTTCACCCGCCCGAAGACAGACGACACACGGCCGGCATGTTTGCAGAGGCGCTTCCAAACTTGGAGAACCAGCGTTCAGCTTCAAGCCGGTGTGTCAATTCGAAGTTCCGTGCATCGGGCCAGCACGTCAAAATCCCTGTCGTTGTGAAGGACAGCCGCGTCGGCGCGAATCGCGATGGAGGCGACCAGGCAATCGATCAGATTGCGAATGGTCTCACCCTCCCGGCGGCATTGCCGGTAGAGCATGGCTGCATCATCGTATTCTGTCGGCCTCGTTGGAAGCGTAACGGCTCGACCGAGCAACCCGCGAAGGCTCTGAAGATGTTGTTCGCTCCGCGCACCGGCAAGCACTTCCATCCGAACTGGGCCGCAGACTGCAATATCCTGTTCAAGCAACTCGTCGACGCGGTTGCATACCCAGCCGTCCGTATTGCGCAGAAACTCGATCCAGGCCGAGCTATCGATCAGGATCACTTTGTGCGGCTCGTTCGAAGAGCGCCAAGATCTCCCTCCCAGCCCGAACCGCGGAGCTGGCGGGCTTTCTCGACGCTGAGAGGTTCCGCCGCCACACTGCGTAACGCGAAGTTGATGGCCTCGCGCTTCGTCTGCAACTGGAAGCGCTGCATGACCTCGGCGCAAGCCCGTTCGTCAATATCTACATTGGTGCGAGCCATGTGTATACGATACACATCGCCTCGATGGAGCGCAATTCTTGCTTGTCGGGCCCTGACGAAAAAGCCAGGACGGATGCCCAAGTTCGGTTTGGTGTCGGGACGCCACAGCATGCTCTGAAGCGGTGACGGACAACTCTGTCACCATGGCAAGGCACGCCTCCGGCGCCGGATCCCATTCGTTGAAGGACTTGCTCTTGCGCACGGGTTCGAGCGCCGGTGGGACGGAATGACGCTGGTGCTATCGCCAGGAACGAGCGTCGCGTCCGCCGTGCCGGATGCGTTGTTCAGCCGGCAATTTCCAGGGCAGCTGCCAAGTTCATGTCTGAAGGCAGGGAGCGGATGCGCAACCACAATTGTCCCAGATTGCATGACGCCATGTGGCCCGGCCTTGTCGGCATGGGCGACGACAGTGAGCCGCCGATTGATCTCGATACTATGCTGGACATCACCCAGCGGGCCGAGGTGGACGGAGTAAAGTTCGATGGCGTGGACCTGTTTCTCGTGGATCCGCACACTTCGATCGACGCGGACGATGACACGCTCAGGCCCTGGACGACAATATCGGCGAACGGGGTCTTGCAGTCGGTTCGGCGGTGGCGCCGGTCTGGCCGCCAAATCGCGGTCAGCAGCTTGTGCTGGTCGTAGAGCGAGATGCTCTTCGCCGACAGGCGACAGGCCAGGATGTGCTCATCGAGCAGCGCTACCGCGGGAGCGTAAATCGTGCTGCCTGCCTTGCGGTTGCGGACATGTCCCGGAAGTCCCCTCAGGTCCGACACCGAACAAGACACCAGACCTGTGAATTGTGCAAGAGGCTCGGCCGGCAACCCCAGGAGCGAGCGATGCGTTGGCGCGCCGAACCGGGAATATCGGCTGCGTCGCCGGTACGCCGCGAGTCGCCCAGCGGGAACCGGTCGTTCCGCAGGCTCCCTCACACTTCCGAAACTCCTGGGAGGCTGCGACAAGACCGTTCCCGCCCAGCTCATGGCGGCCGTATCGGCGGATGTGCCGGCGATCCATCTGGTTGCCGGTCCGATGATGACGGGGCGGCATGGCGGGGAGAGGCTTGGCGCCTGTACCGACTGCCGCCGCTTCTGGCACCAGTACCGCGCCGGCGCGATCGGCCGGAACGAGATCAATGCGGTCGAGGGACGGCTGGCGACCACGGCCGGTACCTGTCCGGTGATGGGGACCGCTTCCACGATGGCGTGCGTTGCCGAGGCGCTCGGCATGATGCTGCCGGGCACCGCCGCGATTCCCGCGGTGCATGCGGATCGCCTTCGCGCCGCCGAGGCGACCGGCCGCGAAGCCGCGAGGCTGATCGAGCGTCCGGTCCGGCCTTGTGAAATCATCACCCGTGCCTCGGTCGGCAATGCGCTTCGCGTGATTCTCGCGCTTGGCGGCTCGACCAACGCCCTCATCCACCTCACGGCCATCGCGGGCCGGGCCGGAATTGATCTTCCGCTCTCCTGGCTGAACGAGTTGTCCGAAACCACACCGGTGCTGGTCAGCCTCAAGCCGACGGGGTCCAATTACATGGAGGATTTCTTCGCGGCCGGCGGGCTCGGCGCCGTGCTGCAAGAGCTTGCTCCGTTTCTCGATCTCGAATGCCTCACCGTGACCGGAGAGCCGCTCGGAGCCCGTCTTTCCGGGTCGTGCGCGCACTCCGGCGATTGTGTCGTCCGTCCGCTGCGGGATCCGGTCGAGCCGAAGGGTGGGCTGATCGCGTTGCACGGGTCGCTTGCGCCGCGCGGCGCGATCCTGAAGCGCTCCGCCGCAGACCCGGCGCTGTTCGAGTCCGAGGGCCACGCGGTCGTATTCTCGTCCCTGGAGGATCTGGCCGCCCGGATCGACGATCCCGGCCTCGATGTGGAAGCCGGAGACATCCTGGTGCTGCAAAACGCTGGCCCCAGGAGTCCCTCCGGCATGCCGGAGGCGGGCTATCTTCCCATCCCCCGGAAACTGGCGGAAGCAGGGGTACGGGACATGGTCCGGGTCTCGGATGCGCGCATGTCCGGCACGGCGTTCGGCACCATTGTGCTGCATGTGGCCCCGGAGGCGTCGGTCGGCGGACCGCTTGCCCTTGTCCGCACAGGGGACCGTATCGCCATGTCCGTATCCGAGCGACGGCTCGACCTTCTTGTCGCGCCGGACGAGCTGGAGGAGCGCCGCAAGGCCTGGGAGGCAAGCCGTCCGGAGCAGCCGGTCCGGCGCGGCTACGACCGGCTCTACGCCGAGGAGGTGCTGCAGGCCGACGAAGGGTGCGATTTCGCGCTGCTGCGTCCGGCGGCTTGAAGGGCCGGCGGGTGCTCGCCATCGTCTGCAGGCTCCATCCGGAGCGTTTCGCTCGACTGCCGCGTTCCGGCTTCCGAACTTCCCGGCGGCCGGCGTCCGGTATCGGATGAAAGCGGATGGCGGCGAATTCGGACATGGCGGCCGCCGAATCGAATGCCTGGATCGGGCGCCAGGTCCGGATCGACGATTCTCTGGATCCCTGGCGCGCCAGGGCGCTGTCGGGCGCGCTGGGCCTCGAAGCCCCCTTGCCGGAGGCGGGCGATCCGCTCTAACGATATGTTGTACATAACATAACGTTAACGTGCCCGCACGGATCTGGTGTGCCAGGCGAACTGGCAGAAGGTAGGAGGTGAAAGTCCTCTGGAACGAAGGAGTAACCAATCCACGTCTCTCCGCGAGCCGTGCGTCGGTCCCCGTGAGGGGGCAGGCGAAGCGTCGGTAGCGGTACGGATGGGCAGGGCTAATGAGCACCGCAAAAGCGATGGTCCGGGGTGCCGAGGCTTTCAGATCGGTCGAAGGCAACATCGCAGGCATCGTCTTGGTGAGATGTCAGCGAGCCCCGCGGTGTCAGAGAACCCATGCACGTCCGCACGCCTTCTGTCGGGATGCTGGGAGGTCTTCAGACTGTCCCGCCTGTCGTGGCGGGACCGTGTAGGGAAAGGAGAAAGCCGAAGCCTATGATGACGTCGAGTAGCCGCGACGCATCGCTGCGCCGCGGCCCTCTAAGAACGGTACGAGCGAGTTTCCCCGCATACCGCTCAAGCCTCAATCAAATCCTCCGTCAAGAGGACCGGAAAATCCCACCTACAACCTACTCTCTCTTTTCTTTTGGCAAGCTGTCACTGACGATGACCAGGTTAAGCCATTTTCCCGCGATTCTTCAGGTAATTATCCCACGTGGGATCAAACGGATCGGCATCCCGCTTTATCTTGGTGTAACGCCGTATAGGCGTATTTGCCGCGAACGTAAGAGAGATATCTCTGTCCTTTCCGTCCCGTTTTGTCTTCATACCGAAGACCCAGTTTCTATTCCCTTGCTGAATGAAGTAACGACGTTTCACCCACCGCCGAGATTTTTTTGGATGCCTCCGGCATGCCCAATTCCAGATAGACCTCCATATTTCAGAGTCCACCCTTGTGAACGCGTCTTTGGCTACCTGGTTACGATGGTAGTTGGCCCAACCCGAGATCACGGGGTTGAGTTTGGCAATCAACGTCTCTTGCCTATCAGCTTTGGACCCCTTAATGACAGTTCTAACCTTCTGAAGAAACACATGGACATTCTTCTTCGATGGTTTGATTAGCAACTTTCCTTCTCCACCGTATTTCTTGAATGTCCATCCCAGAAAGTCGAAGCCCTCCGCAATATGCGCTATCCTGGTCTTCTCCGGTGACAGGGTAAGACCCCGTACCCGAAGGAAGTCCTCGATAACCAACTTCGCATCTTCCAGCGTTTCTTTCGTCGCGCCAGTCACAACAAAGTCATCTGCATACCGAACCAGATTCACTTTAGCGTTGACATCTTGGCCCCCGATCCGCCGCGTGACGAAGTGTTTCCGCAAAACAGTTTCCAGTCCATCCAACGCCATATTGGCCAACGTTGGTGAAATAATTCCGCCTTGCGGAGTTCCGGCACTTGTCGGAAATATCTGGCCCTTCCAGGCGAAACCACACTTCAACCACTTCCGGAGCACCGCCTTGTCCATAGGGATGTTGGCGTCTAACCAGTCATGGCTGATTTCATCGAAACAAGCGGCTATATCAGCGTCGAGAACCCACTGAGCCCTGTCCTTTTTCGCCAAAACACTGAAGCATTGTTCCGCAGCATCTCGGCTCGATCGGTTTAATCGAAATCCGTAAGAATTCCGATCTCCCTTGGTCTCCGCGATCGGATTTAAAGCCGACAGGTGAAGTGCCTGCATAGCCCGATCCCTCATCGTCGGAATGCCCAATGGACGCTTCTTGCCATTTGCCTTTGGGATGTAAACCCGTTTCAGAGGGCTCGGTTTATAGCCATGCCGACTGAGTAATTTGACAGCTTTTATCTTGGACTTTGGGGTCGACCAGAGTACCCGATCGATCCCGGATGTCCTTTTACCATGGTTTTCGGTGACACGTTTCACGGCTAGAAGTTTACCGTAGAACGAGTGGGTCAAGAGCCATTGCAAAGCACGCGCCTTGTTCCAGCGCTCTTCCCGGATTGCCTTCGCAATACGTATCTGTAGCCTCCTGACAGATCGACGTACCTGGCCCCAGTCTATTTTGAGCCAGTCGATGTCACCGCCGGAGGCCGCACCAGCCGTAAAGGCCGTCATTTGCCTGTCCTCCTTAAGGGAAGTTCTACAAAGTTCTTGCGAGTAGAGACCAACTGGAAGTCTGCCCCCTTTCGGGTGGAGTAATGTTGGATAACCCTCAACTCCTGTCCGCTCCATTACAGAGAGGCATTCGCTTTCTCCAGCATCCTTTACCCGCATAACCATCAACGGCCCTTGCGGTCCGCCTTGCCCGAATGGGCGGAAATACGGGTTTACCGTGTTCCGCTGTAAGTGACATGAAATGAAAGTTCAGGTCTCGACTTTCCCCCGGCGGCACATTGTCCCTGCTTTGGAAAAACCGACTCCAAAGTCCGGCCCACTCACCATTTTGGTCCATGCATCGCAGCATCTTTTGCATGTTCTCCTTAACGAGGTTTAACGTCGATTCACTTGCGTTGACCATACCTTCTCAGCCTAGCTCCCCACCGCGTGATGCTCGCAGTTCCGCGTCGCCCTCACGGGCTCCCGCTTCACCCTGTCGGGGTGGGATACGTTGTCGAGGCGGCTTCGAACCCGGCCGTTGCCAGCCACGCTCGCGCCTCTAGGCTACTGCCGAGGGAACGGCAGGTTTTATGAAAAAGGTCCTACATCGTAATGCCTCTCTCTAAAACAATCACTTACGCGACTTTCCACGTCGCACGTCGAGTAGCCGCGACGCATCGCTGCGCCGCGGCCCTCTAAGAACGGTACGAGCGAGTTTCCCCGCATACCGCTCAAGCCTCAATCAAATCCTCCGTCAAGAGGACCGGAAAATCCCACCTACAACCTACTCTCTCTTTTCTTTTGGCAAGCTGTCACTGACGATGACCAGGTTAAGCCATTTTCCCGCGATTCTTCAGGTAATTATCCCACGTGGGATCAAACGGATCGGCATCCCGCTTTATCTTGGTGTAACGCCGTATAGGCGTATTTGCCGCGAACGTAAGAGAGATATCTCTGTCCTTTCCGTCCCGTTTTGTCTTCATACCGAAGACCCAGTTTCTATTCCCTTGCTGAATGAAGTAACGACGTTTCACCCACCGCCGAGATTTTTTTGGATGCCTCCGGCATGCCCAATTCCAGATAGACCTCCATATTTCAGAGTCCACCCTTGTGAACGTGTCTTTGGCTACCTGGTTACGATGGTAGTTGGCCCAACCCGAGATCACGGGGTTGAGTTTGGCAATCAACGTCTCTTGCCTATCAGCTTTGGACCCCTTAATGACAGTTCTAACCTTCTGAAGAAACACATGGACATTCTTCTTTGATGGTTTGATTAGCAACTTTCCTTCTCCACCGTATTTCTTGAATGTCCATCCCAGAAAGTCGAAGCCCTCCGCAATATGCGCTATCCTGGTCTTCTCCGGTGACAGGGTAAGACCCCGTACCCGAAGGAAGTCCTCGATAACCAACTTCGCATCTTCCAGCGTTTCTTTCGTCGCGCCAGTCACAACAAAGTCATCTGCATACCGAACCAGATTCACTTTAGCGTTGACATCTTGGCCCCCGATCCGCCGCGTGACGAAGTGTTTCCGCAAAACAGTTTCCAGTCCATCCAACGCCATATTGGCCAACGTTGGTGAAATAATTCCGCCTTGCGGAGTTCCGGCACTTGTCGGAAATATCTGGCCCTTCCAGGCGAAACCACACTTCAACCACTTCCGGAGCACCGCCTTGTCCATAGGGATGTTGGCGTCTAACCAGTCATGGCTGATTTCATCGAAACAAGCGGCTATATCAGCGTCGAGAACCCACTGAGCCCTGTCCTTTTTCGCCAAAACACTGAAGCATTGTTCCGCAGCATCTCGGCTCGATCGGTTTAATCGAAATCCGTAAGAATTCCGATCTCCCTTGGTCTCCGCGATCGGATTTAAAGCCGACAGGTGAAGTGCCTGCATAGCCCGATCCCTCATCGTCGGAATGCCCAATGGACGCTTCTTGCCATTTGCCTTTGGGATGTAAACCCGTTTCAGAGGGCTCGGTTTATAGCCATGCCGACTGAGTAATTTGACAGCTTTTATCTTGGACTTTGGGGTCGACCAGAGTACCCGATCGATCCCGGATGTCCTTTTACCATGGTTTTCGGTGACACGTTTCACGGCTAGAAGTTTACCGTAGAACGAGTGGGTCAAGAGCCATTGCAAAGCACGCGCCTTGTTCCAGCGCTCTTCCCGGATTGCCTTCGCAATACGTATCTGTAGCCTCCTGACAGATCGACGTACCTGGCCCCAGTCTATTTTGAGCCAGTCGATGTCACCGCCGGAGGCCGCACCAGCCGTAAAGGCCGTCATTTGCCTGTCCTCCTTAAGGGAAGTTCTACAAAGTTCTTGCGAGTAGAGACCAACTGGAAGTCTGCCCCCTTTCGGGTGGAGTAATGTTGGATAACCCTCAACTCCTGTCCGCTCCATTACAGAGAGGCATTCGCTTTCTCCAGCATCCTTTACCCGCATAACCGTCAACGGCCCTTGCGGTCCGCCTTGCCCGAATGGGCGGAAATACGGGTTTACCGTGTTCCGCTGTAAGTGACATGAAATGAAAGTTCAGGTCTCGACTTTCCCCCGGCGGCACATTGTCCCTGCTTTGGAAAAACCGACTCCAAAGTCCGGCCCACTCACCATTTTGGTCCATGCATCGCAGCATCTTTTGCATGTTCTCCTTAACGAGGTTTAACGTCGATTCACTTGCGTTGACCATACCTTCTCAGCCTAGCTCCCCACCGCGTGATGCTCGCAGTTCCGCGTCGCCCTCACGGGCTCCCGCTTCACCCTGTCGGGGTGGGATACGTTGTCGAGGCGGCTTCGAACCCGGCCGTTGCCAGCCACGCTCGCGCCTCTAGGCTACTGCCGAGGGAACGGCAGGTTTTATGAAAAAGGTCCTACATCGTAATGCCTCTCTCTAAAACAATCACTTACGCGACTTTCCACGTCGCACCGGTTTGAAGAAGTCGGATGAGGCCGTACGACCTGTGATGGCGGCGAACAAGGGAGCGCACGCTCCTGCGGAGTCGCCGGAGGAAAGGGCCTCAACCAAGGGAAATCCGGGAAGCCAAAGCACGCACCGGACGCAGCGTCGGGCAAGCGTGCCACAGGCAGCCGACCGGATACGGCAAGCTGTAGAGAGAAACCCGAAGGAGCGTCTCACGGCGCTCTTCCACCATATTACGCCGGAGGCGCTCGGCGCGTCCTACTTCGTGTTGAGGAAGGACGCGGCGGCTGGTGTCGATGGCGTGACGTGGGCGATGTACGGGGAAGGTCTGGAAGAGCGACTGCTCGACCTGCACCGACGCCTGCACAGCGGAGGAGCGTACCGGCCGCCGCCTGTCCGGCGGGTAGAGATACCCAAGCCGGACGGCGGGATACGACCGCTCGGGATCGCGGCACTGGAGGACAAGATCGTCCAGAAAGCGGTTGTGGATGTGATCCTGACGCCAATTTATGAGGTGGAGTTTCTTGGTCTCAGTTACGGGTTCCGGCCGGGTCGCGGTGCGCACGATGCGCTCGATGCCCTGGCCTTCGGGATCGAACGGCGCAAGGTCAACTGGATCGTCGACGCGGATTTGAAGGCGTATTTTGACACCATCCCGCGGGATTGGTTGATTACGTTCCTTGAGTACCGCATTGGCGACAGGCGGGTGACCCGCCTGATCCGGAAATGGCTGAAGGCTGGCGTCATGGATGACGGGACATGGACGGACACGGGTGTGGGAACGCCGCAGGGGAACATCGTGTCCCCGACTTTGGCGAACGTGTTCCTGCACTACGTGCTCGATCTGTGGTTCCACAAGAAATGGCGCCCAAATGTCCCGGAGGGCGAAGCGATCATCATCCGGTATGCGGACGATGTTGTGGTCGGGTTCCAACACAAGCGGGATGCGGAGCAATACCTCCGCGACGTTCGGGAGAGGCTGGATCGCTTCGGTCTCAGCCTCCACCCGGACAAGACCCGCCTCGTCGAGTTCGGACGGTTCGCGGCTGCGAACCGTCGCAGGCGCGGGGCGGGCAGGCCGGAAACATTCGACTTCCTGGGCTTCACGCATTTCTGCACGACGACCCGGCGAGGCCGCTTCCGGCTTGGTCGCAAACCGATCGCGAAAAGGGTCAACCGAACCTTGGCGCGCATCGACGAGGTTCTTCGCAAACGCTGGCATCACGACATCTGGGAGATCGGCGAGTGGCTTGGACGGGTCTGTCAAGGCTGGCTCAACTACTTCGCCGTCCCGGGGTCGAGCCGGTTCTTGCGCGCCTTTCGCCGCAGGCTGCAACGCCTGTGGATGCGGGCGCTACGCCGGCGGTCCCAGCGTCACCGCCTCGACTGGAAGCGACTGGAGCGCATGACCGAAATCCTTTGGCCGCGTGTCTCCATCCGCCACCCGTGGCCAGACCAACGGTTCGCCGTCAAACACCCGAGGTA
The DNA here is from genome assembly GCA_965222665.1 of Rhodobacterales bacterium. GTDB lineage: Bacteria > Pseudomonadota > Alphaproteobacteria > Rhodobacterales > CAZPXZ01 > CAZPXZ01. The sequence continues at coordinate 387,067 of CBDCUM010000011.1, read as the reverse complement.
GGAGCCGGATGGATTACCGTCCATGTCCGGAACTGTGCGGGGGGTACGCAGCAATGCGCATTCCTACCGCGACTGCGGCGGGGCGCTGGGCAACCAGCGCTCCTACCGCGACGGCGCTGGGAAACCAGCGTCCCTACCGCGATGATGTCTGGATAAACGCGAGGTCTCGAGACGACATACCCAAACTCCTGTGCGACCTGCGGGACGTATATTTGAATGTCGAACTGCGGGAAGCGGTATTCCGACTTCTGGAGGAGCGGATCGGGGACAACGGCAATCGGGATGCTGTCGGTCTGGGGGTGTCGGAGCTGGTTGGCAGTCGCCGCATCACCCGGAAAAAGCCGGTTGATGACAATTCGATAGGTGGTTGGTTCGCTCATAGCGGTCGGTCTTGCGCAGAAGGGCCGTTTCGCTGCTGTCGGCGGCAACGGCCGACAGCACGAACGGCAGTATTCGAAAGGACCAATTACAATAGAGCGCAACATCGTCTATACTGTTGCGAATAATCTCCATACACATCGCGTTGATGGAGCGCGATTCTCGTTGGTTAGGCCCTGACGAGAGAGCCGAGATGGATGTCCGAATGTTGTTTGGCATCAGTTCGTTACGGCATGCTCTGATGGGGTGACGGATAACTCTGGAACCGTGGCGCGGCACGCCTCCGGCGCCGGATTCAATTCGTTCGAGGAATTGCTGTCGCGCACGGGTTCGAGCGCCAGTAGGACGGACAGACGCTGGTGCTATCGCCAAGAACGAGAGTCGCGTCCGCCGCGCCGGATGCGTTGCATCGCTGGCGAACTCCAGGGCGGCTGCCAGTTTCATGTCTGAACGGAGGGAGCGGATGAGCGACCACAGTTTTCCAAAATTGCATAACGCCATGTGGCCCGGTCTTGTCGGTAAGGGGAGCGACAGTGAGCCGCCGATCGATCTCGATACCATGCTGGACCTGACCCAGCGGGCGGAGGTGGACGGGGTAGCGTTCGATGGCGTGGACCTGTTTCTCGCGGATCCGCACACTTCGATCGACGCGGACGATGACACAGTCAAGGCCCTGGCCGACAGTATTGGCGAGCGGGGTCTTGCGGTCGGTTCTGCAGTGGCGCCGGTCTGGCCGCCGGTTGGCGGCGGCTCCGCGATGGGCGACGACGCTGAGCAGCAGAATTTCCTGGACGCAGTGCGCAAGTCCTGCCGGATCATGGGCCGACTGCGCGATCTCGGTGTCCGCCAGGGCGGCGTGATCCGGATCGACACCGCCACCGGCGTTGATGACTGGGCCGCGGATCCCGGTGCCGCGACTGCCCGCATAATCGAGACCCTGCGACTTGCCTGCGACATTGCGGCCGATCATGGGGAGCGTCTGGCTGCCGAGGGAGAAATCTGCTGGGGCGCGATGCACAGCTGGAAACACATGGCCGACCTGCTGGATGCCGTGAATCGCCCGGATACGCTCGGGTTCCAGGCCGACATGGCGCACACGATGCTATTCGCCTTGGGGTACAACGCCCCAGAGCACAGACTTCTCGAAGAAGACTTCGTTTGGTCCGACAAAGCCGCGCTCGAGGGCGCATTGTCCAAGGTCGCGGATGCCCTGCGCCCCTGGACGATCGATTTCCATGTCGCGCAGAATGACGGCACTGTGCACGGCACCGGCTCGCACGACAAGACGGGCCGGCATTGCATGGCGGATGATCCAAACGGCAAGCTGGATATCGTGTCCGTTGCCGGCCTGTGGCTGAACAATGCCGATGGCACGCCGACGAGGGCCACGCGGCATATTTGCTGGGATGGGTGCATGTTTCCCAATTCGGTCTTGCTGGAGCAGGGGACCTGGAACGCGATTCTTTCCTCCATGATCGACGTTCGCCAGACCCATGGCTGGACTGAGTGAGGAGGCCGAAATGAGCAAGCGGGAACTTCGAATTGGCATGGTCGGCTATGGGTTCATGGGCCGAACTCACTCCAACGCTTTCCTGACCGCACCCAAGTTCTTCGATCTTCCGCGTGAACCGCAGCTCGTGGCAGTTTGTGCACGTAATCGCGATCGCGCAGAGGCTTTTGCAGCAAATTGGGGCTTCGATGACGTAGAGACCGATTGGCGGACACTGGTCGCGCGCGACGACATCGACGTGATTGATATCGCCAGTCCGAACGACACCCATATGGAAATCGCCATCGCGGCGGCGGAAGCCGGCAAGATGGTGATGTGCGAGAAGCCGCTCGGGCGCAGCAGTTCGGAGTCGGGCCGCATGGCCGAGGCTGTTGAGGCGGCCAGCGTCGCGAACATGGTATGGTACAACTACCGGCGCATACCGGCCGTCACGCTTGCCAAGAGAATTCTCGATTCAGGCGATCTGGGCCGGATCTACCATTACCGGGCGAATTTCCTGCAGGACTGGACGATTTCGGCCGATCTGCCGCAGGGAGGCGAGGGCCTGTGGCGGCTCGACAAGTCTGTGGCTGGAAGCGGCGTGACCGGCGATCTTCTCGCCCATTGCATCGACACCGCGATGTGGCTGAATGGCGCCATCGATCGCGTGACCGCAATGACCGAGACCTTCGTCAAGGAGCGCATGCATAACCTGTCAGGGGAGATGCAGCCGGTGGGCATAGACGACGCCTGTGCATTTCTGGCCCGCTTCGCGAACGGCTCCCTCGCCGTCTTCGAATCGACCCGGTATGCGCGTGGCCACAAGGCGCTCTACACCCTGGAAATTAACGGCGAGCATGGATCGCTTTTCTGGGATCTGCATGACTTGAACCGTCTGGACTACTTCGATCACCGGGTTGAGGGAACGACCCGGGGCTGGCGGTCCATCCATGTGACGGATGGCGACCATCCCTACATGGACCGGTGGTGGGTGCCCGGTCTCGCCATCGGCTATGAGCACAGCTTCGTGCACCAGGCGGCCGACTTCATTCTTGGACTGGATGGCGAGGCTGCGCGGCCGACCTTCCGGGACGCATGGGCGACGGACAAGGTGACGGACGCCGTGCTGCGTTCGGCGGAGACCGGCTTGTGGGAGGTGGCGGGCTAGCACGTCCGCCTCAACCGCGCCGCCGACTGGAAACTCCCGGCCGCCCCGTTCGCAGCGGCCGGGCCTTCCGACTAGTTCGAACGGAGTCCGCTCCAGGGCGATTCACCCGCCACCTCGACCACCTCGTATCCGTCTTCGCCAGCGCAGGGTGCGAGAATGGCCAATAGCCGGGCCTCTCTCTCTTCATGCGCTGGGCAAAAGGACGCGTGGGCGACATCCGCGCCGATGAAGACGGAATCGCCCGGTCCCAGGATCCGCATTTCGGTATTCAGCCACTGTTCCACCGTTCCCTCGATCACGTAGATCTGCTCCTCCTGGTTCGGGTGCTTGTGGAAATCGTGGCCTCCACCCGGCGCGATCGAGACCTCGACAATGGCCAGTTGCTTCGCGCCGGTAGCAACAGGGTTGCTCAGCCAGCGCAGCGTCCCCCAGTCCATTTGAACCGCGGGCGTCTCTGCCCCCATCACGAACTTTCCCTTCATGTTCGCCTCCTCCCGGTTTCCGCGCCGATTTCGGCAAATGCGCGGACCTGCTGCGTCAGTGCCCTTTCGACCGGCAGCCGCTTCATCGAGCTTGCGCCAAAGAATCCGTGGCAGCCCGGGGATTGCGCGAGAACGTAGGCTGCATCCACAGGGGACGAGATCGGGCCTCCATGGCAAAGAACGATCACATCGGGGGATGCGGCGCGCGCGGCCTGAGCAATGTCGTCGATCCGGCCGGGGCAGTCCTCCAGGCGCAGTGCCGTAAGTGCGCCGATGTCACCGCCGGTTGTAAGCCCCATATGCGCCACGATCACATCCGCGCCCGCCTCCGCCATGGCCCTGGACTCGTCCGGGCTGAACACGTAGGGAGTGGTCAGGAGGCCATGTTCCCGCGCGGCTCGAACGAGATCGACCTCGAGACCGTAACCCATGCCGGTCTCTTCCAGATTGGACCGGAACAGTCCATCGATGAGTCCGACGGTCGGGAAGTTCTGAATGCCCGAGAAGCCCAACCTGATTAGATTGTCGAGGAACGGCTCGCGCAGCAAAAACGGATGCGTACCGTTCACGCCGGCCAGAACCGGGATCTTCTGGACCACCGGAAGAACCTCGCGCGCCATATCGACCACGAAGTCGTTGGCGTTGCCATAGGCCAGCAATCCGGCCAGCGAACCGCGACCGGCCATTCGGTAGCGCCCGGAGTTGTAGATCATGATGAGGTCGGCGCCGCCGGCCTCCTCACAGCGCGCCGAGAGCCCCGTGCCTGCCCCCGCGCCAACAATGGGCCGCCCCGATTCAATCCGGTTCCGGAGGCGCTCCAGGATCTCCTGCCGTTCAATCCGGGCCATCCATTCCTCCGGCAACCTTGCGGAACGCCTCGAGGGCTGCTTCCGCGAAGGCGGTGGTGTTGAGATTCGCCGCAACGCGGACCAGCCTGCGACGTGAGGTCTGCGCAACGCTGCTCTCGATTGCCTCGAAGAGCGCCGCGTCCGCTTCCGGATCGTGGAAGGGCTGGCCGGGGGCGTCCAGGGCAGAGACGCCACTTTCCGGTATGAGAAACCGGACGGGTCCCTGCATCCGGTTCAGGCGTTCGGCAATCCAGGCCCCGAAGGCGCGGTTTTCATCCGCCGTTGTGCGCATCAGGGTTACTTGCGGATTGTGGATGTGGAATCGCCGCCCCTTGAACCGGGCGGGCACCGTGCTCTCCGCGCCGAAATTCACCATGTCGAGCGCGCCGCAGGAGCCGACATAGGGAACGCGGGTGCGGATCACGGCACCCATCCGATCCGGCCCGGAAGCGAGCACGCCTCCAACCAGCATGTCTGCAATCTCTGTCGTGGTGAGATCGATCACGGCGCCGATGAGCCCGCTGTTCACGAGTTTTTCCATCGACCGTCCGCCGGTTCCGGTGGCATGGAACACGATGGGCTCGTGGTCTGTCTCCAGGGACCGGGAGACATGGGCTACGCAGGCGGTGGTAACTCCGAACATGGTCAGACCGACCGGGGGCTTGCCTTCGCCTTCGCTTTCCGCATATCCCTGCGCATCATGCCGACGAGAGCACAGGCGGCGTTCCCGAGCACCCGGCGCGACATTCGGTTCAGGCCCTGGATGTCGGCCACCGAGTGCATCATGGCGATGTCGCTCGCGCCGACATAGGGGCCCACATCGCCGGAAGCGACCGTCGAGACCATGACCTTCGGCACGCCCACCGGAAGCGATCGCATCGCCGGTGTGACTAGCGATGTGCCGCCGGAGCCGCCGGCGCCGAGCATGCCGCTGATCCAGTCCGCCTGCTCGACGTAGCGGCGGAACGCTTCGGCCATTGCGATGACGGCGCGGCCGCGGTCGTCGGTGCCGAGAACCGCTTCGGCTCCATCCGGGTGGCAGGCTGCGACTTCGGAGGCGCTTACGTCCGAATTGGCAGGCATTCCGCTGGTTCCGACATCGACCGTGCGCACGGAGACCCCCTCGGCGCTGAGAACGCCGGCGGCAAATTCGAGCTCCGCCGCTTTGGTGTCGAAGGTTCCAGCGACCGCGGCGATCCGCATCAGGTTCGCGATGCCCGCAGGTATGCCTCGGTCGCATTGCGGTCCACGATGCCGGCGTTTGATCCGAGGCCGGACGCGACCAGCGAGGCAGTGGCAGTGCCGAGGCGTGCCGCGTCCTCAAGGTTGCGTCCATCGGCCAAGCCGGCAATGAAGCCGGCCGTGTACGCATCGCCGCAGCCGGTTGTGTCCACAACCTCGATATCGAAGGCCAGCACGGGAATGCGCTCTCCGGCGCGGGCCAGGATGGACCCTTCACTGCCCATGGTCAGCACGCAGCAGCCGACGCCGCGACCGAGAAAGAACGCGATATTTTCTTCGACGCCCGTGATTCCGGAGAGGATTTCAGCCTCCTCGATCGACGGAATGAAGTAGTCGATATAGGGCAGGAGCGGCTCAACGAATTGCCAGGTATCCGGTCGGGCACCAACCAGGTCCCAGGTGGTGATACGGCCCGCCTGTTTCGCGGCTTGCAGCAGCTTGCGGCTTGGCTCCCCGTCCATGCGTGCCAGGAGCCCCGTCCCGCCAAGATGCAAGAACCGGCAATCGAGCGCCAGCGCGAGTGCGTCGCCGTTCAGATGGAAGTGGTCCGAGGCGCCGCGGGCATGCAGGGCAGGGCGTTCGCCGTTCGGTCGCACGTTCAGGATGGTGGCCGAGGTGTCGGCGCCCGGGATCCGCTGCATCAGCCGGCAGTCGATGCCGAGGCGCTCCATCCGGCCGATTACGAAATCTGCCTTCTCGTCGGTGCCCACAGCGCCGGCTGCCTGGCACGAAATGCCCAGCTTGGCAAGATTGACAACCGTGCCTCCTGCCGTTCCGGCAACGGTCAGCCGGATCTCGTCGATGAATTCGACATTGCCTCCCTCGGGGATTCGACTCACCGGCCGGCCGAGGACATCCAGGATGTAGAGGCCGACGACGGTCGCGTCGAAACGCGGCCGCGTCACCGCAAGGTCTCCAGGTATTCCACGTAGAGAAACGCCGTTCCGACGCCGAGGGCGGCGGCGACGCCGAGAATGATCAAGATGATGAGCGTCGCCTTGTAAAGTGCGCGGGCCGGGACTCCTTCGCGGCAGAGCGGCACAAGGTTGAACGCTAGCGCTCCGAGCACTACCGCCACGCAGCCGACGGAGAACAACGCGAGGGAGAAGGGTTGGAAGATCGCGATGATCGAGAGAACACAGAGGCCAATGATGGTCCGCTCGAGAATGCGCGCCTGTCTTGCGGTCATGGCCTAGCTCCCCAGCGCCTGCCCGTTGGCCGCAAAGATATGCGCGGCTCCGGACGGGAAGCGGGCGTGCACGGAATCGCCTTCGCTCAGCAGTGTCCGCCAGTCGGCCACGAGCCGGAGATCGTGGATGCCATCGTTGAGATGCGCCAGCGTCTCGGCGCCCATGGGCTCGATGATGTCGACGGTGGTCGCGATGGCGTCCTCGGCGGGTTCGCTGGACAATTCGAGGTTCCTGGGGCGCACGCCGACGGTCACGGCAACGCCGGGCTGCAGCTCCGCAATCCGCGGGCTGACACGAAGCCGCAGGCACTGCCCGCCTTCAACGAGGAACTCCGCATGGCCGTCTTCCCGGGCCATGGACAGGGTCGCCGGCAGGAAATTCATTTGTGGCGTGCCGATGAATCCGGCGACGAAGAGGTTCGATGGCACCTGGTAGACATGATGAGGCGTGTCCACCTGCTCGATCCGACCGTCCCGCATGACGGCGATCCGGTCTGCCATGGTCAGCGCTTCGAGCTGGTCATGGGTGACGATTACGGTCGGGCGGGACAGGTCCTGGAGAACGGCCTTGATTTCGCCCCGCATCTCCTCCCGAAGCTGGACGTCGAGCCGCGAGAGCGGCTCGTCAAAGAGAAAGCACGAGGGGTCCCGGATAATCGAGCGCCCCACCGCAACCCTTTGCTTCTCGCCCTCGGCGAGCTGCCCCGGGGTGCTGTCCAGGATGTCGCTGAGCCGCAACGTGGCTGCAATTCGTTGCACGCGCCGGTTGATTTCATCTGCGCCAAGCCGGTCCGCATGCAATGGGAAGGCGAGATTCTCCGCGACGCTCAGGCTCGGGTAGAGGGCGTAGAACTGGAAGCTCATTGCCACGTTGCGATCCCGTGGCCTGAGATGATTCACTCGCTTGCCCTGGAGTCTGATCTCTCCCTCGGTCGCCGTCTCGAGGCCCGCAACCATGCGCAGCGTTGTGGTCTTGCCGCAGCCGGAGGGGCCGAGAAGGCAGAGAACCTCCCCGTCGCCGACCTCCAGGTCGATGGCGTCGACCGCCGTCAGTGCGCCAAATCGCTTGGTGAGGCGCGACAGGGCAATGGTCATTTCTTCACGGTCCCGAAAGTGACCCCACGCAGGAGTTGGTTCTGGAGCAGGAACGTCACGAAGAAGATCGGTATCAGGAACAGCGTGACAATCGCCGCAAGCAGCCCGTACTCCACACCGACTTCACCTCCGAGCGTTCGCGCCATGGCGACGGGAACCGTGCGAGTCTCGACGCCGGTCAAAAGAAGGGCGAACAGGAATTCGTTCCAGGTCAGGATCAGCCCGAAAACGAAGGTGGCCGCCAGGCCGGCGTGGATCTGCGGAATGCACATGCCAAAGAACACCCGCTGCTCCGATGCGCCGTCCATCCGCGCTGCATCCTCGATTTCGGGGTTCAGCTCATCGAAGAAGCTCTTTACGAGCCAGACCGAGAAGGGGATGTTGAACGCGGCGTAGAGCAGGATGATGCCCCAGTACGATCCGGCGAGCCCGGACAGGCGGAACATCAGGAAGATCGGAATGATGACGACGATGGGCGGCATCATGCGGGTCGTCAGGATAATGAACAGGTAAGTGTCGTTGCCTCGCAGCGGGTAGCGCGAGAAACCGTATGCGGCGAGCGTTCCGACGATGAGGGCAAGAGTCACGGCCGTGCCGGCGATGAAGATGGAGTTGAAGAAGTAGAGCCCCATGTCCGTCGCCTGGCTGGTGCCGGTCGTGATGCTCGCCCGCCAGAACACGCCGACGAAATTCTCCATCGTAGGCGAGAAGAAGAGCTTGGGAGGCACCGCCAGCGCATCGGTGCGGTTCTTGAAGGCGGTCAGAATGATCCAGAGAACCGGAAAGAAATAGACCAGCCCGACAATTCCAGTGATCGCCGTGTATCCCCAGCCGGCCTTGCCGACTTCGCGGTTGCGTCGGAGCATCAGCTAACCTCCCTTGCCCGGCGGTTCACGGCGTAAAGATACAGGTTGGTCAGGACGATCACGATGAAAAGGACAATGTATGCGAGTGCCGATGACTGGCTGGTCTTGAAGAACTGGAACGCAACCCGGTACAGGTGGACGGCGATGGTTTCCGTCGAGGATCCGGGCCCGCCCTCCGTGATGATGTAGACGATGTCGAACAGCTTGAAGGTCTCGATTGTCCGGAAAAGGATTGCCAGAAGCAGCAGGCTCTTGATGTAAGGGAAGGTGATCGTCCAGAAGGTTCGCCACTTCGATGCGCGGTCGATCTCGGCCGCCTCGTAGAGGTATTTGGGCACCGAGACGAGTCCCGCCAGGACGAGCAGCATCACGAATGGCGACCACATCCAGGCGTCGGCGAGGACGATGCCGGCGATGGCTCCCTCCGGCGTCGCCAGGGTCACGAACGACTCTGTCGTGAAGAAATTCATTACGTAGGAGACGAGACCGAATGTCGGCTCGTAGAAGAGCTTAAAAAACACGCCAACGGAGACGAACGAAAGCATCATCGGTGCCAGCACGAGCATGAGGACGATGCGCCTGAGGGGGAATTCCTTCGCGAACATGAGCGCCAGAAGGAAACCGACGATCAGCTGCACCAGCACGGAGGACCCGACGATCAGTGCAGTGGTCTGGAAGCGTTCCCAGACCGTATCGTCGGTCAGAACCCTCTCGTAATTGCTGAGCCCGCGGAAACTCGGCACCTTCAGCCGATTGGCGCGATAGTCGAAGAAACTCAGTCCGAACGACCAGAGGAGCGGGAAGATGTTCATGACAAAGAGGAGGATGATGGCAGGCGCCACCAGAAACGGACCGCGCCGCATTGGCGACAGGAGCCAAGCCCCGAAACCGCCCTCCTCTTGATGCGGATGCGCCATCATTTCCTCTTCGTGCTTGCCGCTGAACCTGGAACTCGGCGTCAATTCCTGACGGATCAGGCGCGGGACCGGATGGGAACCAGCGCATGCGGGGCCCGGAAGGCGTCCGGGCCCCGCGAGTTTCGCTACTCGATGAAGCCAGCGTCCTCAAGCAGTTCCTGCTGGAAGGCGGCTACGGAGTCGAGGGCTTCCTTCGCGGAAATCTGCCCAGTGATCACCTTGTCGAACTCCTCTTGCTGCTGGGTCAGCAGCTCGAAGAACTCGGGCGTGTGCCAAACGTCCCGCTGCCAGTCGATCATCTCGACATGTGCCCGGTTCCAGGGCCGGAGGTCGTTGTATTCGGGCATGGCCATCACGCTCACCAGTCCGGACTGGCCGCCATTCTTTACGGCTTCCAGCTGCGTGCCTGGGCTGAGCCACCACTTCACGACATTCAGCGCTTCCTCGACAACCTCTTCGCTGTTCCAAGTCGTCAGGACAAACGGCTGCCCGCCGATGTTTCCGGTGCGGTCGATGCTGCCATCGTCCTTCCGCAAACCCGGCGCCGGCCCGAAGGCCGACTTGTCATGTGCCACCGAAGCGTTGGGGTCGAGGACCGGCTCGCCGAGGCCCACCCAGTCGATGATCGCCCCGACCTTGCCCTGCATGTAGAGGTCCTGGATGACAAAGATGTCCATCTGTCCAGTCTTCGCGACCGGCGGCATGTACTGGAGCATGGACAGGAAGTGTTCGAAAGCCTCGACGGCGATATCGGAGTTCACCACGCCTTCGGCCTGGCCTTCGGGAGCCATGGTCTCGTCCCAGATGCTTCCGCCGTACTGCCAGACGAAGGCATTGATGGCCATGGTCGAGAAGTCGTAGCCCTTGCCGGCCTGGTAGGCGATTCCATAGAAGTCGTCCTCAAGCACCGTGTCGCCAATCATTTCGCCGGCGGAGCGCTGAAGGAATTCGCCGATCTGCGCGAACTTCGTCCAGTCGACATCCTGCCAGTCCTCATAGGAGCAGGGCAGGTTGGAGCCGTATTTGGCTTCGAACGCCGCCATCTCGCCCTCGTGGCAGAAGATGTCGGTCCGGTAGAACGTCACATAGGTGTCCGGGAACTGCGGGAAGCCGTAGTAATTCACGCCCGGGGCCGGGACTTCACCCGCTTCCTCGAGCTGCACGCGGGTCCGGTGCGGATAGGTCGAGTACGCCGATACCAGCGCGGGATGCAGGTCCTGCAGGATCGCCGTCAATTCAGGGTCGGCATTGATCCGGTCGGTCAGGTCCATGTAGTAGCCGCCCTCGACAAATGCGCCGAGCCACTGGCTATCGGTTACGATCATCTGGTACTTCTGCTCGCCCGAAGCCAGGGAAGCGGCGACGCGCTCGTAGAAGTTAGGCCAGGGAATGAAGTCCATGTCGAGCGTCGTGGTATGGCCCGCCGGGGACTGGTAGCTCTGGTCGAAATGCTCCTTCATGAAGCGGGTTGGCGGCCAGTCGGGCGCCGCCATCGTGATGGTGATCTCGGCTGCGGACACCGGGGCGGCGGAGAGGCCCGCCCCGAGCACGCAGGCGCCGAGAACGCCCCTGAGTAAAGTTGTGGTCTTCATGGATTCCTCCATTTCCGTTGTTGGTAAGGGTTAACGAGATTGCGGTTAACTGCTCCGCCTCAACGTTTGAACCGGGCAAGGCTGCCAATCCGGGCGCCAGTGCCGCGGTCGAATAGATGGATGTCCGACGGATCGAAGGCGACTTCGATCTGCTGGCCCGCGTCGTAGCGGGCGGCGACCTCCTCGCGCAGCACCATCTTGAGTTGCGCGCCGCTCGTCTCGAGGTCGATGATGGTCACGTCGCCGAGCGGCTCCGTCAGCGAAATTCGGGCCGGGAAACGCAGCCCGCCGCCTTCGCGCGGGAGTCCGAGGTCGTGAGGGCGAATTCCCACGGTGACTTCGCGTTCTTCTCCGATTCCCGCTGTCGGAATTTCATCGGAGAGGAACGGCATTTCAAGGCGCTCCGCCCCGTCTGTCGCAGCGTCCAGGAGGTTCATGGCCGGCGACCCCACCATGCGCGCCACGTAGGTTGTCTTCGGCTCCCGGTAGAGGTCGTCGGGCGTGCCGGTCGCCGCGATTTTGCCGTCCCGGATCACGCCAATTCGCTGCCCCATGGTCAGCGCCTCGAGCTGGTCCGGGGTCGCGTAGACCATCGTCATGCCCAACTCGCGGTGCAGGCGCTTGAACTCCGCCCGCATGTCGTGGCGCAGCTTCGCGTCCAGATTCGTCAAAGGCTCGTCGAGCAGGAGCAGGTCGGGTCGGCCGATAATTGCCCGACCGATCGCAACCCGTTGCTGTTCGCCGCCGGACAGGGTTGCCGGCTTGCGGGGCAGGGTGTGCGACACCCGCAGAAGTTCCGCCGCCTCGCCCACGCGGTGTCGCACGTCCCGAGCCGCCAGTCCCTGCCGCCGGAGCGGATAGGCGAGGTTCGCCTCGACGGTCAGGTGCGGGTAGAGCGCAAAGGTCTGGAAGATCATCGCGATGCCGCGGCCCTGGACCGGAGCGTGGGTTACATCCCGGTTAGCAAGAAATACCCGGCCCGATTCCAGTTCTTCCAGACCTGCCATCGCGCGCAACGTGGTGGTCTTGCCGGACGAGGAGGGACCGAGCATGCAGAAGAATTCGCCGTCGGCGACGTCAAATTGCATTCCGTCCAGCGCAAGCGTCTGTCCGAACCGGCGCCGCAGGCCTTCGACCCTGAGTGCGGACATTCAGCCGGACCGCGCGCTTGCGGCCTTGGCACGCCGCTTCACAGTCGCGCACGGCCGGGGGTTCACGTGGCCTGCCCGCTGATGCCGAGAATCCGGCGGTTGGCGTCGACATCCGTGCTGCTGGCGGCGAAGTCGTCGAACGCCGTATCGGTCACGCGGATGATATGGTCTGCAACGAATGCGGCTCCCTCGCGGGCGCCGACTTCGGGATGCTTCAGGCAGCATTCCCATTCAACGACCGCCCAGCCGTCAAAGTCGTTCGCCGCCAGCTTGGCGAATACCGCTCCGAAATCGACCTGCCCGTCACCGAGGGAACGGAACCGGCCAGCCCGGTCGACCCAATTCTGGAACCCGGAATAAACCCCTTGTCGCCCGGTTGGATTGAACTCCGCATCCTTCACATGGAACATTCCGATGTGGTTCTTGTAGATGTCGAGGTTGTCTAGATAGTGCTTGCCCAAAAACCGATAAGAGTTATACTGATCAATGAGTTAGGTTCTAGATCCGATGGCGAAGTTTGCGCTGTTGCCACGAGATCGTCCGTTGGGCGGAGTTTGAGCCTGGTATAGTCTGGACTGACCTTTTGTCATCAATTCGCTTGTTTTGGCAATGAGTTAAAGTGCCGGTATCGGAGGCCGGGCGCTTTCGATGTTGCTCTTGCAGCGAAGTCCTTGTGCCCGCGGCGCGTTCAAAATTCCGGAATCTTCGCAAAGGAGTTCGGTATGAAGAAGCTGCGCCGCTTTGATCCGGGACAGGAGGGGATGAGGGTCGGGGATGTGTGGATTGACGCGAGGTCTCGAGACGACATTCCCAAGCTTCTGGGCGGCCTGCGGGACGTATACTTGAATGTCGAACTGCGGGAAGCGGTATTCCGGCTCCTGGAGGAGCGGATCGGGGGGGATGGCAATCGGGATGCTGTCGGTCCGGGGGTGTCCCTGTGGACGATTTTCGTGCTTGGGATGCTGAAGCGGAGACTTGGCTGCGACTTCGACCGGCTTCGGGAACACGCCGACACGCACCTGGTGCTGCGCCAACTGCTCGGGCACGGCGAGTATGACCCGGTGGAGTATTCCTACGACACGGTGCTGCGGGATATTTCGTTACTGGACGAGGACACGCTGCGAGCGATCAGGGACCTGGCGGGACGGTCCGGAATCCGGTTGTTCCGGGGTTGAACGGGGCATTTCCGGGGTTGCGCAGGCAGCATTTATCATTATACTGTACAAATAGTTAGATCGTATCCCGGGAAGCGGGACGCGGTGTGCTTCCGGGCAGTGGTCCGGAGTGGCGCGCTGCGGATTCCGGGATCTTTGCGTGGGAGTTTGCGATGCGGAAGCTGGGGCGTTTTGAGCCGATGCTCGGCCGGGCGGAGATTGGGGGGATCCAGATTGACGTGAAGTCGCGGGACGACATCCCGGCGATCCTGCTTGGCCTGCAGGGCCTGTATTTGAATGAGGCGGTGCGGGAGGCGGTTTTCGAGCTTCTGCTGGACCGGTTCGGGGAAGACCGCGATCTGACGGTCGGCCGTCCGGGGATGGAACTGTGGACGGTTCTCGTACTCGCGGTGCTGAAGCAAGGCCTTGGCTGCGACTTCGACCGGCTTCATGAACACGCCAACACGCACGTGGTGCTTCGCCAGCTGCTCGGGGACAGCGATTTGGACCCGGTGACGTATTCCTATGACCAGGTGATGCGGAATGTCTCGCTGCTGGACGAGGACACGCTGCGAGACATCAACGAACTGGTGGTGCGGCACGGTCACGACCTTTGCGGCCACGACGCTGGCGAGCAGTTGGCGGGCCGGTGCGACACCTTTGTCGTCGAGACGGATGTCCACTATCCCACCGACCGCAACCTGCTCTGGGACGCAGCCCGGGTGATGATACGGATCGCGGCCGAGCTGGCGGACGAATGGAACCTGACGGGCTGGCGCCAAGTCAAGCATCTTACGGTGACACTCCGGCGGCTGTATCAGCGGGTGGCGAGCACCCGGCGCTCGGAGGCCTGGCGGGAGGACGTCGACGCGTTCCTGGCCAAGTGCGAGGAACTTCTGGCGAAGGCGGAGGCCACGCGGGCCAGCCTGCTGGAGCGGGGCGCCCTGCCGGAGGAGTTCAAGGAACTCGACCGGTACATCGCGCATACGAAGCGCCAGATCGACCAGACGGACCGGAGGATCCTGCAGAGGGAGGAGATCCCCCAGAAGGAGAAGGTCTTTTCGGTCTTCGAGGAACATACGCGGTGGAACAGCAAGGGGAAGGCGGGCGTCCCCGTGGAACTGGGCGTTCCCGTCGCGATCGTCGAGGACCACCTCCTCGAGCACCGGATCCTGTGGGAGGGGAGCGACACCGATGCCGCGGTTCCCGTCATCGTGGCCACGCGGGAGCGCTTCCCGGAACTCGTCGCCTGCAGTTTCGACCGCGGCTTTCACAGCCCGCAAAACCAGGCCGCCCTCGGCGACACGCTGGAACTCAACGCCATGCCCGCCAAGGGCCGCCTGCCCGTCAGCCGCCGCGAACACGAGGCGCAGCCGGACTTCGCACTGGCGCGCCAGCAGCATCCCGCCGTCGAGTCGGCAATCAACAATCTCGAGCAGCGCGGCCTGGACCGGGTGCGCACCCATGGCAAGGCTGGCTTCGCCCGCACGGTCGCCTTGTCCATCCTCGCTGCAAATGTGCTCCGTGTCGGTTTCTTGATCCGCGCACGGGAACGCGCACGACTCAAGTTCCTGCAACGAAAAGCTGCCTGACGTCGCCGGGAAACCGCGCCAGCGCAGCCCGGACCGGGCTGCCGGCGGCTCTCCATGCCCGATACTTCCAGAAATCACCAATATGGGCGCCAAAATCCCCGCCCGCCCGCCGTTTACCCCCAAATGTCGCTGACCAGGTCCACTTGACCCCGAATCCACCAGTCAGGTCGGGGTCAAACTTGACGGCAGAAGCCGGCTCAAACTCCAAAAAGGGGGTTTTTCGGCAGACACTAGATAGTCCAGGCACTGCAGAACGTAGTGGGAGGGGTCGTAGAGCATGCGGGCACGGGCATGGTTGTCGGTCCGCTCGAGGAACATCTCGTAGGTAATACCGTCGTGCAGATCCTCGCCGGGGTGAATCTCGTAACAGATGTCCACCCCGCAATCATCCGCATGGTCAAGCAGGGGCCGCCACCGGCGGGCGAGCTCGTCGAAACCTGCCTCGACAAGTCCCGGTGGGCGCTGGGGCCAGGGATAGACAAAGGGCCAGACCAGGGCGCCGGAGAATGCGGCAAGTGCCGAAATGCCCATGTGCCGCGAGGCCGTGAGCGCCTGCCTCACCTGGTCGACGGCCCATTCCTGCCGCGCGGCGGAGTCGCCTCGGACCTCCGGCGCGGCGAAGCCGTCGAACGGCTCGTCGTAAGCGGGATGCACTGCGACAAGCTGCCCCTGGAGATGAACGGACAGTTCCGTAACCTCCACGCCGTTCTCGCGCGCAACGCCCTTGAAAGTGTCGCAGTAATCCTTTGACTGGGCTGCTTGGGAAAGATCGATCAGCCGCCCGTCCCAGCTCGGAACCTGGACCCCCAGGTAGCCGCACTCGGCCGCCCATCGGGTGATGCTGTCCCAGCTGTTGAAGGGCGAATCGTCTCCCGCGAATTGCGCGAGGAACAGGGCCGGACCCTTGATCGTCTTCATTTCCTCCTCCCTTGCGCCGCAAGTTCTCTCACCGTCTGCCGGTTTCCCTGACGTGCGCGATGCGCGGCATCCCGGATGCAATCTGGCTTCCGCGTCTTCGAAATACCCACCGCAACTGCGGTAACGGATTCAACTTGCGCTGCAGCGTCGTCTCGGCCCCAGTCCAGGGCAAAGCGCGCAGGAGTCCCCGCACCGCCGGCGCTCGCAATGCTGCCGACGAAGTCCGGACGGAATAACCGACCGCGCGAAGACATCCGCTCCGTGACGCGCCACGGCGCATCCCACACAGGCTGAAACAGACTGCAAGTGGTTCCGTCCCGATGCTGGTTCCCGAACAGCCCGAGGGAGAGCAGACGACGGGATGCGTTCGGCCCGGAATCGAGGGGAGTGCCTGCTGGCGCTTTGGTGTCGGCGCTGCCCTCGCATCCCGCAGACCGGGGGACCCCCTCTGAACGCCAAAGGCGCTGCCATCATCACGCGATGTCGCGACGGCAACCTTGTAGCAATCGGTTGCATACCAGCGACCCGCTGCGCGCTTGACGACGGCCTTCAGCGGTTCGCAATCCTCGTACGGATTCCCACCCCGCCGCCGAACGCGCAACCAACCCACCTTCGGGATCGCCAACCGACCATCCGTGATGCGCGCATTGTCCGGGATCTCAGACGAGGGCGTGCCATGGCGCGACTTCCACTTCGGATATCCCGCGCGCCCCGCGAAGAACGCCTGCCCCGCGTTCAACTGGTATTTCAGCGTGTAGCGAACAAGGGAATGGGAATGTTCCCGCAACTCCGCCGTACCGACGTTGCCCGGATACAGCCGATACGTAATGTTCCGACAGGTCGTATATTTTTCCATCGCGGTGGGTCCTGTAGCGCAAGAGCCGTTTGGCTGTGGCCGCTCCGTAACAACCACCGAAAACATAATAACACGTTGATGTTGATTCGGTAAGGTCTGTATCCAATTGGGTATATATTCCCCCGTCGTTTCGCCGGTTGAATGAGGGAGCCGCAAGAATCCGGCGTGCAGGAAGCGGGCCGAATTCGTGCGATTCTGCTCCTTGGACCTGCCTTCCGTACTGCGCGAGCATCGGGTTTCCTGCCCCTGCAGTAAACATGCTGCGCAAGACCCGGAAGCGCCTGGTGCCGTTCCACCCGCTGCTGCGGCGGCTCCGGTGCTGCGGGACATCGCGCTCTACTTCCTGCGGAGCGCGCTCCGCACTGCCTGCCTCGGCTGACGCTGCAAATTCCCGCCGTCCGATGGCATGGCGAAGGTCTAGGTCTACCGTGTACCCACTATTCGTTCTGGACAAGTGGTCGTCCGGCGCTTTGCGCCGCTGCGACGCGGTATGCGAGGCTTGCGATGGCCAGTCGTTCGATCCCGCGCCACATGATCTGGTTTCCGGGCGGGGGATCGTGTTTTCGGTTCTGGTACCCTCCGAGGATTGCGACGAGGAGGACGGCGGCGGCCAGGTTCCGGGGCGTGCCGAGACCGAAGTTGTTTGCATAATCCTCGAGGAAGTGGATTTCGCTGTCGGTAAACATCAGTTCGGCCGGGCATTCGGGCACTTCGCGGCCGAGCAGGGTCATGAGCATGATGCGCCATGCGATGACGGCATCGATGGTGGCGGCGCGCTGCAAGCGGCACGCGGAGCGGAAGGCGGCGTCTTCGACCTTGCACCCGGACTTGAGCACCCGGAACAGGTCTTCGATCCGCCAGCGTCGGAGATAGAATCCGATGATCTCGACGGCGGCATCGAAGTGGTCGACGGGGAGGCTGGTGAGGAGGAACCATTCGAGCGGTTTCTCGCCGTCCGGGGGGTTGGTTTCGCGCAGATGGACGACCGACATTGGCACGGGTTGCGTTCCCGGGATGGTAGACGGCAGGTCGAAGCGGCGGAAGCGGACCTCGACCCGTGCGCGCCGCTTGCTGCGCGCGGGCCGGGCTTCCTTGCGGCTGGATTTGGGGCGCTCCGTCAGGCGGTCGATCTCGATCTCGACCTGGCCGCCGGGAAGCTGATTGCGCAATGCCGCAAACAGTTTCGGGGCGCCGTTTTCCAGGATGCGGTTGTGCCTGGCGCGCACCAGCACTTCGACGCGGCCGATCCGGCGCTGCTCGTCAAACAACTCGTAGAAGTCCGCTTCCCTGTCCATGACGCCGATCACGCGCGTCTTTCCGGTCAGTTCGCGCGCGACCCGGCCAGCATCTTGCAGGCCCTGGATCCAACGCTGCGTCTTCGCGTCCTTTCCGGCGCGTGGCTCCGGGCCGGGTTGTGTTGCGTTTGCGTGCTTCGCTTCGCTGCCCGCTCCCGAGGCTTTCGGCGGATCGAAGCCGCAGCGCAGGATCCCGAGCGGCAGACCCTCGCCCGTCGTCGCCAGCGTCAGATGGAGATGCAGCCCGCGGGTCTTCGCGCTCGTCTGATTGCGGCCGATGATCTCCAGGCCGCCACAAGCCGGACGGGTTGCGAAGTTGAGGTCGGTTCCATCCTGGATACACAGAACCGTGTTCTGGTCCCGCATCCGCTGCACGGTGCGCGCCCGATGCGGCGCCAGAATGTTCTCCGGCGTGACCGCGGATTCCTCCGGCTGGTCGATCATCCGGTAGTAGCCCTTCACGGCCGCCCGATCCCCTTCCGGGTTGCCGGTGATCGGCTGGCCCGGGATCGAAGCCAGCATATCCACGCTCTTCACCAGCCGTGCCGACAATCGCTGGTCACCCAACGGGGCGCCTCCAAACTCATGGCCGGCCCACTCGCCGCTGTCCAGCCCCTCGCCCGGCTCCAGCGAGGGCGCCGCGTCCACAAACGGAACGTTCAGCCGTCGCCGCCAATTCGGCTCCAACGCAAACATGTACACCGATTTCACGCTCTTTGCGCGCTTCTTGCCAATATCCTGCCGGCCACGCCCCGCCGTGTATCCGACACGGACAAAGTTGGCGGCCTTGAAACAGGTACCTTCGAACTCCGGCGCGACGAAGGTTTCCACCAACCAGGGGCGATAGCCATGATGTTCCGCAAAGTCCATCGGCAAGCGGCGCAAGGCCAGGCCCAGCACATGGCTTGCCAGGTTCCGGCAGCGCACCCCGGGCCGGATCAGGAACCGGCTCAGGCACACGACCCGGTGAAGATGGTCCCGGCGCTGTGCCGCGCTCCAGCCGATCCATGCATCGCGCGCACCGAGCTGCAACGCGGACGACGAAAAACCCAGGGCGCCGAGGACACCATGCTCCGAAGCCACCAGATACCGCATCTGGCAACCGGCAAACGTCGCCATGCCTTGAGGATGTTCAAAATGCAGCAGCGTGTTCCACAACTTGCGCTGCTCGTCCGTCGCCACCCGAACCAGCGACAGCCCTTCCACGGCCCGAGCCTCCGCCGGGACCTTCAACGCCGCGGCAACCGGCTCCTCCAGACGGCGCGGCGAGGGAGGCCGTGCCGGAACGTGGGACGCAGGCAGCGGAATCCGGCCCGACCGCTCCACAGCACCGAGCGCCTTCAGGCAACCCGAAAGCTGGGGCTTCCCTCGCGCATCGAGAAAACCAAACGCCTCGCACACACGCCGTGCGATCCCCATCCGGCCGGCGTTCGGCTCACGACGCAGAATCGCGCCCAGACGCCGCTCCGAATCCGGCTTCCGAAGCGTTCCAAGAATCTGGCTCTGGATCATCATGCGATGTCATATACATCGCGAATCTCAACTTGTCCAGTCCTGCTTGTGGGTACTGGGTAGGTCTAGGTGTCGGCATCCGGCCTCATCGGGCGCTCCGGCACGCCCGTCCGAACCTTCGGCAGCGGCCGTTCGAACACGATTCCAGCGGCCGCGCCTTGCGCACCATACGGACGCCCCGAAGGCGATCCATCGGCGGCAGCGCCCACCGAATTGCGAACCGCATCCGCGGCAGGCCCTTCGTCCGAAGTTGGCCCCGCTGGCCCCCTTCGAGACTCCAGTTCGCGCTCCTCGCCGCCTTCGGATCGTCGGCGCCGAACAAGCGGTACCGGCTTCGCGACCGGACGCGCGAAAACCGAACTCCATCCCCGACCGCACACGCGAGACGAACGCCTTTATCGCCCGGTGCAGACGGTGCAGTCCAGAGCGCGCCACCAGTACGGGGATATCCCGTCAATCCGCGTTCTCCCGCCGAAATGCGTTCAGCGACTTGTGCTGGTCGTAGAGCGAGATGCTCTTCCCCGACGCGCGGCAGGTCAGGATGCGCTCTTCGAGGGGCGCGTGGTGGAGAAATGCGAGCATGGCAATGTTGCTGTGCAGCACTCGGAGTGCCAACGCGGAACGCTTCGCGGCGGGCCGGAAGGTCTGCACGACCACGGAGAAGTCCCTCGAATGCGCCCCGCGGGATCCCGCCGAGGTGTGAGCGGACCGCCGCTCTCGGTGGCAACGGTCTCTCTCCCGCTCGCGGCTGACCACGGCAATGCACAGCAGCTTACGTGGATCAGGTCGGAAACCGGCAAGAGAACCATCTGTCAGCGCTACCGTGAGAGCGTATATCGTGCAGCCTGCCTTGCGGTTGCGGCCATGTCCCGGAAGTCCCCACAGGTCCGACACCGAACAAGACGCCAGACCTGTGAATTGTGCAAGAGGCTCGGCCGGCAACCCCAGGAGCGTGTTACTCGTTGGCGCGCCGAACCGGGAATATCGGCTGCGTTGCCGGTACGCCGCGAGTCGCCCAGCGGGAACCGGTCGTTCCGCAGGCTCCCTCACACTTCCGAAACTCCTGCGCGAAAATGCTGCAACGGCCCGGCTGCTGAATTCGAACGGGTTTCGGGGCCGTGGTCCGCCGATCCCTCCTGAGGCGCTATGTTGCGAACTGCGGGAGCCCGGAAAGCACCGGTCGCAATACCGGAACTCGATCCGGTAATGGCAGCCAGAGGGATGGCAGGATGGCGGGTAGTGGAGATGGCAAGGGACTGTCCCGCGGCCTCACGCAATACGGCGACCCGGATTTCGCCCTCTACCTCAGACGGTCACTCGCGAAGTCGATGGGCTACTCCGATGCGATGCTTACCCGTCCGGTGGTCGGCATCGCCTGCACGGGTTCCGGTTTCAACAACTGCCACCGGAATTTTCCGGAACTCCTGGAGGCGGTAAAGCGTGGGGCACTCTCCGCGGGAGCCCTCCCGCTGGAATTCCCGACCATTTCCCTTGGCGAGGGATTCCTGAGCCCGACCAGCATGAAATTCCGCAACCTCATGTCCATGGATACGGAAGAGATGATCCGGGCCCAGCCGATGGACTCGGTCGTCCTGATGGGAGGCTGCGACAAGACCGTTCCCGCCCAGCTCATGGCGGCCGTATCGGCGGATGTGCCGGCGATCCATCTGGTTGCCGGTCCGATGATGACGGGGCGGCATGGCGGGGAGAGGCTTGGCGCCTGTACCGACTGCCGCCGCTTCTGGCACCAGTACCGCGCCGGCGCGATCGGCCGGAACGAGATCAATGCGGTCGAGGGACGGCTGGCGACCACGGCCGGTACCTGTCCGGTGATGGGGACCGCTTCCACGATGGCGTGCGTTGCCGAGGCGCTCGGCATGATGCTGCCGGGCACCGCCGCGATTCCCGCGGTGCATGCGGATCGCCTTCGCGCCGCCGAGGCGACCGGCCGCGAAGCCGCGAGGCTGATCGAGCGTCCGATCCGGCCTTGTGAAATCATCACCCGTGCCTCGGTCGGCAATGCGCTTCGCGTGATTCTCGCGCTTGGCGGCTCGACCAACGCCCTCATCCACCTCACGGCCATCGCGGGCCGGGCCGGAATTGATCTTCCGCTCTCCTGGCTGAACGAGTTGTCCGAAACCACACCGGTGCTGGTCAGCCTCAAGCCGACGGGGTCCAATTACATGGAGGATTTCTTCGCGGCCGGCGGGCTCGGCGCCGTGCTGCAAGAGCTTGCTCCGTTTCTCGATCTCGAATGCCTCACCGTGACCGGAGAGCCGCTCGGAGCCCGTCTTTCCGGGTCGTGCGCGCACTCCGGCGATTGTGTCGTCCGTCCGCTGCGGGATCCGGTCGAGCCGAAGGGTGGGCTGATCGCGTTGCACGGGTCGCTTGCGCCGCGCGGCGCGATCCTGAAGCGCTCCGCCGCAGACCCGGCGCTGTTCGAGTCCGAGGGCCGCGCGGTCGTATTCTCGTCCCTGGAGGATCTGGCCGCCCGGATCGACGATCCCGGCCTCGATGTGGAAGCCGGAGACATCCTGGTGCTGCAAAACGCTGGCCCCAGGAGTCCCTCCGGCATGCCGGAGGCGGGCTATCTTCCCATCCCCCGGAAACTGGCGGAAGCAGGGGTACGGGACATGGTCCGGGTCTCGGATGCGCGCATGTCCGGCACGGCGTTCGGCACCATTGTGCTGCATGTGGCCCCGGAGGCGTCGGTCGGCGGACCGCTTGCCCTTGTCCGCACAGGGGACCGAATCGCCATGTCCGTATCCGAGCGACGGCTCGACCTTCTTGTCGCGCCGGACGAGCTGGAGGAGCGCCGCAAGGCCTGGGAGGCAAGCCGTCCGGAGCAGGCGGTCCGGCGCGGCTACGACCGGCTCTACGCCGAGGAGGTGCTGCAGGCCGACGAAGGGTGCGATTTCGCGCTGCTGCGTCCGGCGGCTTGAAGGGCCGGCGGGTGCTCGCCATCGTCTGCAGGCTCCATCCGGAGCGTTTCGCTCGACTGCCGCGTTCCGGCTTCCGAACTTCCCGGCGGCCGGCGCCCGGTATCGGATGAAAGCGGATGGCGGCGAATTCGGACATGGCGGCCGCCGAATCGAATGCCTGGATCGGGCGGCAGGTCCGGATCGACGATTCTCTGGATCCCTGGCGCGCCAGGGCGCTGTCGGGCGCGCTGGGCCTCGAAGCCCCCTTGCCGGAGGCGGGCGATCCGCTCCCGGCCACTTGGCACTGGGCATACTTTCTCGAGGCACACACGCACGCGGCGCTTGGCGAGGATGGCCATCTGGCGCGCGGACAATTCCTGCCTCCTGTAGACCTGCCGAGCCGGATGTGGGCGGCCGGCGCCATCACATTGGGCAGCGGCCCGCCGCGTCTTGGCTCCCCCGCCCGGCGGATTTCCCGCGTCGAGCACATTGAGGAGAAGAAGGGCAGGTCCGGCCCACTGTGCTTTGTTACGGTCCGCCACGGCATGGGCGGCCTCGATGAGCGGCAGTTGATCGTCTACCGCACGGGGCGGAGGCCCGGATCTGTCACTACCGCACAGTTGACGCAGAGATCATTGGCGAGTTTCGCGGAGCATTCCGGCCCTTCTCATCCGTTGGAGTGCGGCAGTGTCTTGCATGAGGTATGTCATTCCTGTCCAGAGTTTTGCGGTACCGGGCATTGGCTGTCGTTTGGATGGGATGAAGCCGACATATCGACCGAGATCGATGGCGAAGGTTCGGAGGTCGGGGATATAGTCGGGCGGAGCCCGGCAGCGGATCACGCGGTAGTCGTACAGGCCCAGATAGAGCATGAAGATTTCGTCTCGGGACATGATCTCGTCGGCGGGCCTGTCAGGGGTTTCCCTGGCGGCGCGATCCAGATCGAACACGCGCCACGCGGTGATGGCGTCGAACGCGAGGCACTTGCGCAAGTCCTCGGCATCGTCGAGGCGGCGGTCCTCGATGCGGGTTCCGGTCTTGAGGACGCGGAAGAACTCTTCGATGGACCAGCGCGTTTCGTACCACTGGCGGATGCGGTCGGCCCATTCGGGCGTGGCCTCGCCTTCGGAGCAAAGCAGCAGCCAGCGGAGTGGCTGGCGAGCGCCGGACGGCGGGTTGCGCTCGGCAACGAGCACGGCGGTCATGGGCAGCGTGTGCGGCGACTTGCCTTCGGGCGCGATGAGTTCGACGCGAGCGATGCGCAACGCCAGCACGGCCTTGCGCTTCTTGCGTGCCGCCCTGCCGCCCCGCGCGGAAATCTCGATGCTGCGCGATGCGCAGGGCGGGAGAGTGTCCATGTGCTTGCCGAGGTCCACCTTTTTGCCGTCCACCAGCACCTTGCGCTGTTTCGAGCGGCAGGCGCGCACCAGCAGGCCGGCGGCGGCGGGATCCTCGGCCTGGCGGGCGTACAGACCCCACACGTCCCTTTTCTATTGCTATAAAACACGGAATTGAGCAGCAAGCGGTTGTTCTCTGCCGCCGCGGGCACCCTTTCGACGGTCAGACGATCAGGATTGGCAACCGCCGTCGCCGGGAAGGATCGGGCCGGCTGATCGTGGAGGCTGAATTTGCGGACGGTCGGCGGCGGTGGATTCCTGCCCGCTGGACGAGCCTTGAGGCGAGCATGCCTTGCGAGGTTGCACTATATGGCTGGTTGTCGGATTTTGTAGCATTGGCTGAACTTGTTGGTGCGTTGGAGCGACGAGAGGCGGATGGACGCGGATCAGGAACACACTCTGTTCAGCCTGCTGGAATGGCAGGATCGCCAGCATCGATGGGAAGCGATCCCGGAGGATGCGCGCAGAGAGTTTGTGGCGGAGCTGGCGAGATTGATGGTCCATCTGGCGGTTCGGGAGCAGGACGGTGACGGACCGGATCACGGCTGAGCAGCTGTCGCGTCTTGCGATCGTGTATGTGCGCCAGTCGAGTCCGGGGCAGGTGCGGAACCACCGGGAATCGACCGAGCGTCAGTATGCGCTGGTGGAGCGTGCGCGGGAGTTTGGCTGGCCCGAGGGTCGCGTCGAGACGATCGATGGCGACCTCGGGATGAGCGGCGCGGTTGCTGGGCGGCGTCGGGGGTTTGACCAGCTGTGCCGGCAGATTGCCGTGAGCGATGTGGGTGCGGTGTTCGGGATTGAGGTGTCGCGCTTGGCGAGGAACACGGTGGAATGGTTTCAACTTCTGGATCTGTGCCGCCGGAGCAACACGGTGATCGTCGAGGACAGTCATGTCTATGCTCCGGGTCGCAACGACGACGACCTGGTGCTCGGAATTAAGGGTACAATTTCCGCCTCGGAGTTGTCGATCATCAAGGCTCGCCTGGAGGGCGGCAAGCGCAACAAGGCGATGCGCGGGGCTTTGTACAGCCATCTTCCTGCCGGGTATGTGCTGAACGGGGAGCGGCTGTCGAAGGATCCGGACCAGCAGGTCCAGGCGTCGATCGAGGGTGTGTTCCGTGCCTTTCTCGAGGCTGGTTCGGCCCGTGCGGCGGCGCAACTTCTTCGCGGTTCGGGGGTGCGTTTTCCGGTTTGCAGACATGGTCAGGTGAGTTGGCGGGATGCGGACTACGGCCGTATTCAGGCGGTTCTGAAGAACCCGATGATGGCCGGCGTCTATGCCTGGGCCCGCCAGGGCGGGCCGGTGGACGGGCCGATTTGCGAGCAATGGAGGGTGTGGATCCCGGACCATCATGAGGCGTATGTGGATCTGCCGAGCTGGTACCGGATCCAGGAACAGCTGTTCCGCAACCAGGGGAAGCGGGCTTCGGACCGTGGTGCGTTGCGCGAAGGCCCAGCGTTGCTGCAGGGTCTGGCGGTGTGTGGCCACTGCGGCCGCTCGATGAGCAGCCGGTACAACAAGTCCTGGCGTTATCTCTGCTCGGGGCGCATGAACACCCTTGGCAGCCACGACGGCTGTTTTTCGGTCGGAGGCGTTCGCATTGACCGATTGGTCTCGCAGTGCTTTCTGGAGGCGGTGGGCCCGGCAGGATTGGAGGCGGCACTGCAGGCCGAGCAGCAGCTGGTCGTTGAGAGGGAGACGGCGCAGCGTAGTTATCGCCTTGAGTTGGAGCGGTGCACCTACGAAGCGTCTCTTGCGGCGCGCCGTTATCGGCAGGTTGATCCCGACAACCGCCTGATTGCGGCGACGCTGGAAGGGGAGTGGGAACAGGCGTTGCGGGCGCTGGAGCGCGCGCAACAGCAGCTTGAGGTGGCCGAGGCCGAACAGCCCCGGGCGCCGGACCCTCAACGGCTTGCGTCTCTCGGCCGGGATCTTCCGGCGCTGTGGGAGGCTGAGGGGACAACGGCGCGGGACCGCAAGCGTCTGCTCTCCTGCCTGCTTGATGAAGTGATCCTGAACATCGACCGGAATGCCATGCAGATCAGTGTGGTCTTACAATGGAAGGGCGGGCGGAGCGATCAACACCAACTGCCGATCCTCACTGGACATCGGGAGATCAAGCGCGACGATGCGGACACGGTGGACCTCCTGCGCCGGCTGGCGGCATTCTATCCGGATGGGGAGATCGCCCGGATTCTCAATCGTCAGAAGCGCGTGACGGCCCGGGGGTTGCCGTACACGGCATCACGGGTTGCCGCGTTGCGGGGCCGCCATGGCATTGCCGTCTGCCCGCCGTCGGAGGCGGATGCCTCCGGGGTGCCGGCTCTGAGCGTATCTGAAGCCGCCGCCGAACTCGGTGTGACGGGAACAACGCTCTATCGCTGGATCCGCAAGGGGCTGGTACCGTCGGTCCATCCGGAGGTCTCCGGGGCACCGGTCCGCGTTCGCCTGACAGATGAGTTCCGCTCCCGGTTCTGCCCCAACCCGTCAGACGGATTTGTTCCGCTGGCCACGGCCGTCCGCCGTCTCGGCGTCACCAGGCAGACGATCTGGAAGCGCATGCGTGCCGGGCAGTTGCAGGCCGTCTACGTTACGCGTGGCAGTCACCGTGGGCTCCATGTCCGGATCAGCCCGGAGATGGAAACACCGCTACTGCCGGGGCTTGTTCTGCCCGACACCGCGCAGGTCAACGATGATTGATCCGCACGGTTCCCGCGCAGGCCCTCGGTCCGATGGGCGAGGTTGTTCTGCCAAGCGGCATTGTCATCGGGTTAACACCGCCCCGGATGCTTCCAGATCCCGGAAATCCGGTGCATCCCTCAGAGGAGCGGTGCCTCCGGCCGATCCCGGAACACTCGCGTGGCGGATCCAGCGACGGAGAGGGAAAGAGCAGCGCACAAGGCGGCCTTGCGCGATGAAATCCAGGGCACAGGCCGGCCCGAATCACCGAATATCCCTATTGTCACGAGGTCAACACTCCACCGGCGATCAGGGACCAAAATCGTACGGCAGGGAAATAACCGAGTTGATTCAGCAGGTTACGTGCCGAAAGGCCCGACTGTCAGGATCGTGATTAACAAGAGGAGCAATGCAGAACCGATGTCCAGATGTCTCCCTCGCGGTCGGCGACGGAAATGACGCGGGTGTTCGAGCAGGCGTGTCCCACCGCCGCCGCCTGCTCCAGCGAGCGCAGCCAGCGGGCGCTCTCGGGCTCCTGCGCCACGCCCGGTTCCCGGGCGGCCTTGGCTTCGACGCTTTCGCGGAAGTCGCCCTCAAGCGCGCAAACGCCAAGCGGGCGCCCGCCCTGTGCCACCGCCAGCGTCGTATGCACGGGAACCCCCACGGTGCCCTTGCCGCCGCCGCCCAGCGCCGCCAGCCCGCTGGTCGCGTCGCGAAGGTTGTCGTAGTTCACCATGGTGGTGTCCTGCACCATCAGCACCACACCCGCATGCCGGCAGCGCTCCACCGTTGTCTCGCGATGCCCCTCGAGGATGTCGTCCACAGCCACCCTTTCGTTCGAAAGCAGGCGGTACGCAGCCTCCTGCGATGCACGGTCCGGAAAGATCTCCGGAAGCGGCGTTCCCGGACGCTTCTCCCAACACCGCCCCATCTCCTCGATCCGGCGCCGCACCCGCCCGTCGGGATGGGTGCCCCGGCCGAACTCGCGCTCCGCCCAATCGGCGTCGGCGCCAAGATGCAGCGATCCCATCCGCCCCGCAACCCGCTCCGGCTCCTCACACAGTGCTTCCCGCCAGCCCGCCTGCAGCGACTTCATCCACACCCGGCGCACCGGCCCCGCCCCGCGCCGGCCCGGCGGGCGTCCCGATGTCGCGCCAGCATCCTCCCAGCCCGCCGCTCGGTACGAGGTCCCGGCATGCTCGGGGCCGACATAGCTGTACGCCAGCACCGGCCGATCACCATGCCGTGCCTCCCAGTCGTCCGCAACCCGACCTGTCGCCTGCGCCAGCACATGCGAGGCAAGGTCCGCAACCCGCACCGAAGGCAGAAGCAGGAAGCGGTGGTTGTTCACCATCCGCCCCAACCCCGCGCAACGGGCTCGCGCACTCCAGCCGATATACCGGTCCCGCGCCTTCTGGTGCCAGCTCGCCGCGCAGAAGCCGATCCCACCCAAACACCCGAACCGAGACGATATCACCAGATAATTCAACGCTTTGCCGGGATGCCGCGGAACCCCCTCCGGATGGTGCGACGCCATCATCGAACGGAAGCGCCGCGAACCCTCGCGACCCTCGGCCGGTTCCAGCGACACCGTTCCCAGAGCCGATAGCGTCGTCTCCACATGCAGGTCTGGATGCGACGGCAATGCATCCCCCGCTGGCGGCGGCGCTGCCGCCGCCGGAAGCTTCAACCCCAGTTGCGACGCCAGCCTCGGCAGGATCTTCCGCGCCGACGAAACGCACGGCTCGCCCCGCGCGTTGCGCCAGTTCGCGCGAGCGCACAACTCGCTCGCAAGCGCGCTCCGGCTCGCGCCTCCCTCAAGGACCGCGCACTCAAACCACGAAAGAGTTTCCGCGCAAAACTGTCGCAAGCCAATCTGCATGCATCATGTGTGCCACACAACACAGCCCGTGTCAACAGTGTGATAGTGACAGGGCCCGGATCCCTCCCGGCCGGTTTTGTGCCGCGGAACCGCCCGGCCTGGCGCCGGGAATGGAAAGCCGATGAGCGCATGCTCTTCCGCTATGCTGCATTGACATACAATTCGCACCGGATCCACTACGATCTGGACTGGTGCAGGAACGTGGAAGGATACCCCGGCCTGGTGGTTCACGGCCCGCTGCTTGCGACCGCAATGTTCGACATGGCCCGCGTGATTGCCGGCGAGAGTGGGAAGGAGATCGCGCGGTTCGACTTTCGCGCCGAGGCGCCGGTCTTCCACACGGAGGCGTTTCGAGTCTGTGGTGCGCCGGCCAAAGGAGGGGCCGATTTTTGGGTCGAGGGTGCCAACGGATCCGGGCGCATGCGGGGCAGTGTCACGTGGCGGCAGGAGGACGGCGTCTGAACAGAGCCGGCCGGCGCAGGCCGGTGGCCTGCAGTTGCACAATACGTCGAGAGCGCTAACTATTGCGCCCACTGGCGGTTAAAAGGATTAAGGCTGCTCGATCGAAAATGAGACGCTATTCCGCATGGTCTTTACTCTGGAACGGCTTGCTGGGTCAGCGCCGCTGGCGGCCCGCCTGGCGGACTCCGGAGCCGCAGCCGGCCTATGAGGTCATTGTCATCGGAGCCGGCGGCCACGGCCTCGCGACCGCCTACTATCTCGCCCGCCGCCACGGCGTGAAGCGTGTCGCCGTCCTGGAGAAGGGCTGGCTCGGCTCCGGCAATGTTGGCCGCAATACCACCATCGTGCGGTCCAACTACATGATTCCGGGAAACACGGAGTTCTACGAGCATTCGCTCAAGCTCTGGGAAAATCTGTCGCAGGAGTTGAACTACAACGTGATGTTCAGCCAACGCGGGCAATTCAGCCTGTTCTACGGGCCCACGGAGCGGGACGCCGCGGCCAGAAGGGCCAATATCATGCGGTTGAACGGGATCGATGCCGAGCTTCTCTCCCGGGAGGAGGTACGTCGGGCGCTTCCGCATCTGGACTATGCGCCGGACGCCAGGTTTCGCATCCACGGCGCGGTTCTCCAGCGCAGGGCGGGAACCGCGCGCCATGACGCGGTGGCTTGGGGACTTGCGCGCGCCGCAGACACGCTTGGCGTGGACATCATCCAGCGCTGCGAGGTCACAGGCTTTCTCCGCGAGGGCGGGCGGATCACGGGAGTTGAGACCACTCGCGGCGAGATCCGTGCCGAGAAGATCGGCATGGCAGTGGCGGGCAGCACTTCCCGGATCGCGTCGAAAGCCGGACTCGGTCTGCTCCCGATCGAAAGCCACAAGCTGCAGGCCTTTGTCTCCGAGCCTCTCAAGCCGCTCCTCGATCATGTCGTCTCATACGGGGTTCCGGGGGGGCATTTCTATATCAGCCAGTCAGACAAGGGAGGCATGGTGTTCGGAGGCGATCTCGACGGCTACAATTCGTACGCCCAGCGCGGCAACCTGCCAATTGTCGAGGATGTCGCGGGTTGCGCGATGATGTTGATGCCGTGTATCGGGCGAGTCCGGCTGGTTCGCCACTGGTCCGGTGTCATGGACATGTCCATGGACGGATCGCCGTTCATTTGCCGCACGCCCGTCGACGGGCTGTATTTGAACGCCGGATGGTGCTACGGGGGATTCAAGGCAACCCCTGCTTCCGGATGGTGCTTTGCGCACACGATCGCCAACGACCGGCCGCATGACTTCAATGCCGCTTTCACGCTTGATCGCTTCCGCCAAGGCAGCCAGATCGACGAAAAAGGTCCGGGACCTGTCCCGAAAATGCACTGAGGGCTGATCGATGCTTCGGATCCACTGTCCCTATTGCGGGACCCGGGACCACGCGGAGTTTTCCTACGAGGGCGACGCGACGGTCGCCTGGCCGGATATAACCGTGGAGGATCGGGAGGCTTGGCATACCGCCGTATTCCTGCGGAGCAATCCCGCCGGGCCGCATTTCGAGTACTGGCAGCATTCCCACGGCTGCCGCATGTGGCTGGTTGTCGAGCGTGACACCCTTACCCACGAGATCCTGTCGGTTGAAGCGGCGCATCCGGAGACCGGGCAGGTGCTTGCTGCGGAGTTGGGCCAGTCATGAGCGGGTACCGGCTGGAGGAGGGGGGCCGGATCGACCGGGATCGCCGGGTCGGGTTCCGGTGGGACGGCCGGGGCCTCGAAGGATATGCCGGGGACACGGTGGCTTCCGCGCTGCTTGCGTCGGGCGAGCGAATCGTGGCCCGCAGCTTCAAGTACCATCGCCCGAGGGGTGTTTATACGGCAGGCGTTGAGGAGCCCTGCGCATATGTCACAATAGGGTCCGGGGCCCGGACGGCCGCCAACGCCAAGGCCACGGCAACAGAACTCGTGGAGGGAATGGAGGTGTTCGGCCAGAACGCCTGGCCTCGCATCGGCTTCGATTTGGGCGCAGCCTCGGGGCTGCTCTCACCGTTCCTACCGGCGGGATTCTACTACAAGACGTTCATCGGACCATTCCGGGGAACCGGATTCTGGATGTCTTGCGAGCGGTTCATCCGCCGGGCAGCCGGCATGGGCCGGGCATCCCGGGAGCCGGATCCGGATCACTACGAGCGGTCGAATGCCTTCTGCGATGTCCTCGTTGTCGGCGCTGGCCCAGCCGGTCTCGCGGCGGCCGAGGCTGCGGCGGGTGCGGGCCTCGACGTGATCCTCGCCGAGCAGGACTTCATGCTCGGCGGCAGCCTTCTCGCGGAGGAGGACGTGATCGACGGCACGCCTTCCGGTGACTGGCTTTCCGGGCGGACCCAGACGCTCTGGGCGGATCCGACTGTCCGCATCATGCCCCGGACCACGGTCTTCGGGCTCTACGACGGTGGCGTGGCCGGCCTGATCGAGCGTCCGGCACCGAGCGGGGAGGAGGAACCGCACGGCGTGCGGGGCCGTTTTTGGGTCGTGCATGCCCGGCGCACCATCATCGCGGCGGGCGCCGCCGAGCGCGGTTTTGCTTTCGTCAACAATGACCTCCCGGGCGTCATGACCGCCTCCGCCCTGCGGACCTATGCCGGCCGGTTCGGAGTCGCCTGCGGGCGCCGCGTCGTGCTCGCCACCAACAACGATTCCACCTATGGCGTCGCCCGCGACCTGGCGCGTTCGGGCATGCGGGTAAGCCTGGCGGATTCTCGTGCCGGCGCGGCGTCGCCCGAGACAGCGGACGGATTCGAAGTGGTCCGCGGATACGCGGTTTCCCGGGCCGAAGGGCGGCGGGGGGTCCGCGCGGCCGTGCTCTCGCAGTCCGCCGGGAGCGGCACAAGGAGAATTCCCTGTGACGTCATCGGGATCTCGGGGGGCTGGAACCCGGCCGTGCATCTTGTCTGCCATCTCGGTGTGCGCCCGGTGTGGGATGAGGCCCTGAGCGCGTTCCTGCCTCCAGAGGGCGTTGGCGGCATCGAGGTTGCGGGCGCGGCACGAGGAATCTGGTGCGCGGATGGCGCGGCTGCTTCCGGGCGCGTAGCGGCAGTGAGGGCCGCCCGATCATTGGGAGCCGCGGGCGACGCGCCGCCGATGCCCGAGGCGGGCGGATGGTCCGAGCCCCTCCTTCCGGTCTATGAAGTCCGGGTGCCCAGGGGTCGCGGTGCCAAGAGTTTCGTCGATCTGCAGAATGATGTGACAGCCGCGGACATCCGGCTGTCCGCCGCGGAAGGCTATGCCGAGGCCGAGCATCTCAAGCGCTACACAACGCTCGGAATGTCACCGGATCAAGGAAAGACTTCGAATGTCGTCGGCCTCGGGATCCTGGCCGAGGCGCGTGGGCGTACGCTTCCCGAATGCGGCACGACGACATTCCGGCCGCCCTACGATCCAGTCGAGATCGGTGCGCTCGCCGGCCGCGCGCGTGGGCGTTCCTTTCGGCCGGTCCGTCGCGTACCGGCCCATGCCTGGCACTATCGGAATGCGGCAGTGATGATCGAAGCCGGCATCTGGCGGCGCCCGCAGTACTACCCCGGGGCGGGGGAGGGGCTGGACGAAGCTTATGTCCGGGAGGCTGCCATTGTGCGGGAGCGCGTAGGCCTCGCCGACGTTTCGTCACTCGGCAAGATCGCAGTGCAGGGACCGGACGTCGGCCAGTTCCTTGACCACGTGTACGTGAACACTTTTTCGACGCTTCCGGTCGGCCGGGCTCGCTACGGTGTCATGCTGCGCGATGACGGTCTCGTCCTGGATGACGGCACCACGTGGCGCATGGCCGAGCAGGACTGGTTCATGACGACCACGACGGCGCAGTCGGCCCGGGTGATGGCCTTGCTGGAAGGACTCCTCGCAACCCGTTTCCAGAACCTTCGGGTTCACTTGACGTCGGTTACCGATCAATGGTCGGGAGCCGCGGTAGCGGGCCCTCGCGCGCGCGCAGTGCTGGAGGCCGTTGCGGATGGCGTAGACATGTCTGATTCTGCGTTCCCCTTCATGGGCGTAAGGGAAGGGCGGCTTCGCGTGGGCGGCGGCAGCGTGGAGTGCCGGATCGCCAGGATCAGCTTCTCCGGCGAACTGGGGTTCGAGATTTATGTCGGCTCGGACCATGCGGAGGCCAAGATGGAGGCGCTCAAGGCGGCTGTCGAAGCGGAAAGGGGCGCGCTGTACGGGCTGGAGGCTCTCGGAACCCTGCGAATCGAGAAGGGTCATGTCACCGCGGCCGAGTTGGATGGAAGGGTGACGCTGGCGGACGCCGGCCTTGGCCGCATGGCGTCCAGGAAAAAGCCTTTCATTGGACAGGCCTTGTCGACTCGCCCCGACCTCCTGGACGAGAATCGGCCGCGGCTGGTTGGCATCGTCCCGGCCGATCACACCGACGAGTTCCGCTCCGGAGCAATTCTTTGCGAGACGGGCGCGGTCAAGGGCCACGGGGTTGGCTGGATCACTGCCGTAACGCACTCGCCGGCGCTCGGCCACTGGATCGGACTTGGATTCGCCCGGGGCGGGGTGAAGGACGGGGAGCGCCGGAGGCTCGTCGCGGCTGATCCCGTAAGGGGCCGACAAACCATGGTCGAACTCGTCTCTCCGCACATGTTCGACCCCAAGGGCGAGAGGCTTCATGGTTGAGCGGGTCTCCGCGCTTGCCGCGGTTTATGAGCCAGGAGCCGCAGGCTCCATTCCGGAGGGCGGCCCCCGAGTGCGGCTTCGGGAGATCCGGAACCTCCGGATATCCCAGATCGCGGCATGGCCAAACACCATGGAAAGCGTGGGAGAAGCGCTGTCGGCCGCAGCTGGCGGGGCCCCGGCGCCCGGGCCGGGTGCATCGGTTCCCTGGGGGGCTGGCTGCCGCCTCGCGCGGATCGAGCCGTTGAAGTGGTGGCTGATCCAATCGGGGGACGCGGCGGGCGATCAGCCGGCGCTGCCGGAGATTCCGCCCGGCTCCGCCGTCGGGCTCGATCTGTCCCACTCGCGCACCGGGATCCGGATTTCGGGATCTTCGGCGGCCGAATTGGTGATGCGATTCATGGCTGTGGACTTGCGCCCAGGCAGATTCCCGAAAGGCGCTGTGGCGAGCGGCCTGTTCGACCACGTGTCGGCGACCGTCTTGCGGAGCGATGAGGAGGAAGGGCCCGGCTACGACCTGCTGCTGCCCCGCACGTTTGCCGAATCGTGCTGGCTGGAATTGGTCGAGGCGGCCGCGCGGTTCGGAGCGGAAGTCTTTCCGGGGGAAGGATAGCAGGGCCGCCCGCAGTTCGTGGACGTGGCGCCAACAGGGTCGGACCGCCGGCTTGAACTCCGGCGCAACCCGCCGTTGCGCGGCGAGAGGATGAACTCGAGTGCGAGGCCAACCGCCGCAAAGTAGAAAGGCACTTCCAGATCACCGTCACCGACGACGAGCTGGCATGGGCGCGGGACGAAAGCAAGATCGCCGCCGAGCCGAGGCGCTGCTCGACGGCATCTACATCGTTCGCACCAGCCTTCCCGCCGTTGCCATCAGCCCCGACGAGGCCGTCTTCGCGTGCAAGTCCCCGTCCAAAGTCGAGCGGGCATTCCGATTCATGAAGCAAAGCCGGCTACAGGTCCGACCCATCTACGTCTACAGCGCCGACCATGTCCGCGCTCATGTCTTCCTGTGCATGCTTGCCTACTATCTCGAATGGCACCTGCGCAAGCGCCTGGCGCCAAAGTTGTTCGAGGACGACGACCCCGAGGGCGCAACGGCCCAACGAACGACACCCGTGCAAAAGGCCGAAGTGTCCGATCGGGCAAAGCGGAAGGCCGCAACCTAAACCACCTTGAGCAACAGAACGCTCGGCAAGAGCTTCAAACAATCCGACCAATACACCATCCCAGATCGTCAGCGTGCTCACCTAGGCGTGCTGCGTGTACTGTCGGAGACCGGGAATCGTTCCGGCTGGCGCACAGCTTGCGCAAGCCTTGCCCATCATGCGCCTATAACCGCCGCGCCATCGAGGCAGCGCTCACCATCGCCACCGATTGTCCGAACGTCGCAACCGGGATGGCCCAAGCCACGATCTGCATCCCGGAACCCTACTTCCGTGTCACACGTGATCTTGTTATTTTCGTACGCGGCTTTTCGCTGTGCCATGTCAGGGCGTACATCGGCCTCTACTCGCTGCACATCCTGCATAATTCGCTTCTCCTATGCGGCAGCAATTCGCTCGACCTTGATTGCGCTGTCCAGATGACGAGAACGCGAGAGGTCGAAGGCCAACTGCATACCAAGCCACGTTTCGGGAGTTGAACCGAACGCTTTCGAAAGACGATACGCCATCTCGATCGAGACGGAAGCCTTCTCGTTGACGAGATTGGAAAGCGTCTGACGCCCGATGCCGAGGCGTCTTGCGCCTTCAGTGACCGACAGGCTCAAGGGCTTCAGGCAGTCCTCGCGCACGATGGCGCCGGGATGGACGGGATTGTACATTGCCATAGCCGAGACTCCTAGTGGTAATCCAGATAGTCGACATCGTCGGCGTGCCCGTCCTCGAACCGAAACGTCACCCGCCAGTTGTCTGAGACCGATACCGCGTACCGCCCCAGCAGGCGGCCCTTGAGAGGGTGTAGCCGGAAGCCAGGGATTTTCACATCTTCCGGACCGGTGCTTCGATCGAGAGCGGTGAGGATTCGCAGGAGTTTGGGGACGTGCCCTTGGGCAACCTTCGATGATGTGCCGCGCTCGTAGAGCTCCCTCAAGCCGCGATGCCGGAAAGTCTTGATCACCTGTAGATTGTATGGTGTCTAGCGACAATAGTCAATGATCGGAGGGATGACGCTACAACGTCGGAGGCTACGGTGGGTCGCGTCTGTCGATCATTGATTCTATCTGATCGGCGATTTTCTGCGCGGGCTCGCGAAGCTAGGAGACGGTCAGCAATTCCCACTAGACACACGAGTTGCTGTGTACACTGGGGGTTGCCGAACAAGAGGCGGGCTGTCTTTCGTAGAGTCTTGGGCCCTTCCGGGTTGAGATTTGCGGCCGTCCACGCTGCTGCCGTTGGAGGACTGCAATCAGCCGTGTTCGGGATGGGTTCGGCCTGTTGCAGCCTAGACATCTTTCGTCGTTTGCATAGAGTTGGAGAAAACGAGCAGACGATGGCAGGGCAATGGCAAGAAATGGAAGCGGCTTTCGCAAGATACTGAGCAAGCCGGGCCTTCTGCAGGAGGTCCGGGCCAGCCTTGAACGGATCGATGACAACGTGTCGGGAAGGAAGTTCCGGTTGGCCGACTATCTGATGTCGGGCCTGGCGATCTTCTCGCTGAAGTCCCGGTCTCTTCTGCAGTTCGATCGGCATGCGAACGGAGCGGGCACGATCCGGTTCAACCTGCGGAGCCTGTTCGGCGTCCGGCAGGCGCCGTCGGATTCCGGCTTGCGCGAGCGCCTCGACGATGTCGATCCCCGAAGCCTGCGGCCGGCCTTCAAGTGGGTGATCCGGGCGCTGCAGCGTGGCAAGGCGCTGGAGGGATACGAGTATTGGGACGGTCACTATCTGCTCTCGATCGACGGCACCGGAACGTTCTCCTCCCGCAGCGTCCACCATGCGAACTGCTGCGAGAAGAACAACCGGGATGGAAGCGTGGAGTATTACCACTAGATGCTGGTCGCGGTGGTGGTGCATCCCGAGCACCGGGAGGTCTTTCCCCCGGCGCCCGAACCCATCCAGAACACGGATGGCGCAACGAAGAACGATTGTGAGCGCGAGGCGGCGAAGCGCCTCATCGCCGATGTGCGCCGAGAGCACCCTCACCTGAATCTAATTGTGCTGGAGGACGGGCTGGCGTCCAATGCCCCGCATATCCGCAAGCTCCGCGAGCGTGGGATGCGCCTCATCCTCGGCGCGAAACCGGGCGATTACAAGGGGGTGTTCGACGAACTGGAGAGCAACGCCCGGGTTCAGCACTGGGAATCCACGGACGGGGACGGCACCCATCACCGCTTCCGCGTTCTCGAGCAGGTAGCGCTGAACAAGACCAACAAAGACGTGGAAGTCAATGTGCTCGAATACTGGGAGACGAAGCGGAATGGCAAGCGCCAGCGCTTCTCCTGGGTCACCGATCTGCCCGTGAACCGGGAGATCGCGATGAATCTCATGCGTGCTGGTCGGGCGAGGCGGCGCATCGAGACCGAGACGTTCAATACGCTGAAGAACCAGGGCTACAACCTCGAACTCGACTTTCTCAAATGCAAGGCTGAGAGGGCCGGCATTCTCTTCGTCGACGTCCCCCCCGGCCGGCACATCGCAGGACTGCTCGCGTCGCGGAACGAAGGTTCCGGGCGCTGTCAAATCGGATTCACCTGTGCGGCGTGTGCGGCCTCGAACTGGACCGTCACGATAACGCGGCCAGGAATGTGTTGCGTTGCGGCCTGTGCATTCTCGCACGGGCCGCGGCGCCGGGTACGACGGCGCCAGGCGCTCCCGCTGCTCCCGTAGCACGTTGATTGCAGGAGCAGAAGACCCTCCCGAAAGCGCTTGAGAAGTACGGAATGCAGCCCCAGGGAGCAGAACCGCAAGGTTCAGGCTCGCTTCTGGCGCGCTGGAGTATTGCAGGTCCCTCGATGCTCCGACGAATATCTTCTTCAGACATCCGGACACGTAACGTTCGAGACAGCTTGCCAGAACGCAACGCAAGGGGTTGAATTTCCCAGTATTCCTGGGAGAGAAGTGCGCCTGCTGTGCAGTACTT
Source organism: Rhodobacterales bacterium (assembly GCA_965222665.1). GTDB lineage: Bacteria > Pseudomonadota > Alphaproteobacteria > Rhodobacterales > CAZPXZ01 > CAZPXZ01. Next base: position 349,252 of record CBDCUM010000011.1, on the reverse strand, counting down.
TCAGACTTCCTGACTTCGGGCCCTGACGGAGGGTTGTCGTTGCTCCCGTTTTCGTCGTTAGTTCCGTCACTTAGGAGGCATTTGGGGGGTTGACAGGGGCCCAGGAGTGTGAAAGACTATTCTGAACCCGATATCCGGCTCCGAGGTCCCGATGAACACGCTTCCGATGCGACCCGCCGAGGCGGTCCAGATTGGCAACTCCGGCTTTTCCTTCGTGAGGCGGGACGGCCGAGTGGAGTATTTCTCCAATCTTGAGCCGTTTGATTTTCACGCTGACGATCAGCGCGAAGCGCGGTTGCTTCGGATTGCGAAGCTTGCGGAGAGCGGTGTCCGGCGCTCGGACCTGATGGAGGCGCTCGGCGTGAGCCGCTCGACGGTACAGCGGGCGGTGAACCAACTCCGGAGGGACGGCGAGGCGAGCTTCTTTGCGCCGCGCCGGGGCCGCGGGCCGAGCGTGATTGATGCCGCGATGGCGCGGACGGCGAACCGGCTTCTGGCCTCGGGGCTGAGCGGCGCGGCGGTTGCGCGGGAGCTGGGGATCTCGTCGCAGACGCTGAACAACAATCGCCGGGCGGGGGTTGTCGGCGGGGGGATGCCGGCCCGGGCGGCAAAGGCTCAGCCGTATCCGGAAGCCCGCTCGGAGCGGGAGGCGCCGCGGGAAGCACCGGAGCCGGACGCGCTGGAGAAGCCGATTGACCGAAGTGCACGGGATGCACGTGACCGGGAGGCGCCGATGGACCGGGGCGCCCGGGACACGACGGGACGAATGCTGGCCGCGACGGGGCATCTGAGCGAGACCCGACCGCAGTTTGCGGAGCCGCTGTCGGCGGTCGTCGGCGGGGGCGTGCTGGCCGGGCTGCCGATGCTGCTGAAGGAGGGGCTTCTTGACCGCGTGCGGGATTTCCTGTCGCTGCCCAAGGGGTACTGCGGGTTGACCACCGTTCTGCTCTTCCTGGCGTTCCTCGTCCTGGCCCGAGTGCGCAATCCGGAGGCGCTCGGGCACCAGGTGCCCGGGGAATGGGGCGCCATCCTGGGCCTGGACCGCTGCCCGGAGGTGAAGACGCTGCGGGGCAAGATCAAGCTGCTGGGGCAGGACGTGCAGCGCGTGCGGAACTGGCAATCCTCCCTGGCGGCAGGATGGCTTGAGGAGGATCCGGAGGTCTGCGCCACGCTGTGCGTGGACGGGCATGTGAAGATCTATTCCGGCCGCAAGGGGAAATTGCCGAAGCATCTTGTGGCGCGCCAGAAGCTATGCCTGCCCGCCTCCACGAGCTATTGGATCAACGCGCTCGGCGGCAAGCCCTTCCTGTGCCTGAACAAGGCGCTGGATCCGACCATGACCCACGCGCTGGAGGGGGACATCCTGCCGGCTCTGGAGAAGCTGGGCATGCTGGGCCCGGATGCGCCGGATCTCACCGCCCCGGACGCCGGCGAACCCGCCCTGACGCTGGTCTTCGACCGGGAAGGCTGGAGCCCTGCACTGTTCAAACGCCTCGCCCGGCGCGGCGTTGCGGTGATCACCTGGCACAAGGGCTTCAAGGGGGAGGGCTGGCCGGAGGCGGAGTTCCACACCGTCGCGGTGCCGATCCATGGGCCAGGCGCGACCGGCAGCGCCACCGTCCGCCTCGCCGAGAAGCGCGTGCCGCTGAAAGACGGGCCCGAGGTCCGCCAGATTCGCCGCCTGCTGGAAAGCGGCCGCCAGGTCCCGCTCATTACTACCCACTCCCGCATGCCCGTGGAGCAGGTCGCCGGCGCCCTGTTCTCCCGCTGGTCGCAGGAGAACTTCTTCAAAACCATGCGCGAGGAGTTCAATCTCGACGCCCTCGTGGTCCGCGGCCTGGAGCCGCAGGATCCCGAAGCCCGCGTCGTCAACCCGCGCTGGCGCGCAATCGACCGAAATGTCCAGCGCTTCCGGCAACGCCTCGGCACCCTGCGCAACGGGATCGCCGATCTGGCCCGGGGAGCCCGGTCTCGCCAGACCGCCGAAGCCGCCCGACGCCTCCAGGCCCGTATCGACGCTCTCGACGCCGAGTGTGAGGCGCTCAAGGAGAAGCGCAGCGCCACGCAGCGCCACATCACCGTCGCCGAGCTCGACGAGCATCAGGCACTGGATGCGCTTCCCGAAGGCGAGAAGCTCCTCCTCGACATCATCCGCATGATCGCCTACCGCGCCGAAACCCGCATGATGCCCGCCATCGCACAGGCACAGGACAAGACCCACCGACCCCGCAGGCACCTGCGCGCGCTCTTCCAGTCCGACGCCGACATCATTCCGGAGTCCGCCAACGGCATCCTCCGCATTCGCATCCTCGGTACCGCCAGCGACGCCGGCGACAACGCCATTGCAGGCCTCCTCCTGGAACTCAACCACACCCAGACCATCTTCCCCGGCACAAGCCTCCGGATGGTCTACGAACTGTCCGGAAATGCGGCCGATCCGGACCTGTCGGGTTCAGGAATGTGAGCCAGTTTCACCCCCGAGCATCTGTGTTTTCTGTCAAGCCCGATTCAGGCCCCTTTGGTGCTTCCGGGCATGCGCCCCTCCCGTGATTTCCACAGCTTTTCCACGACTTATCCTCGGGCTGATGTCGAGGCTTCCGGCGTCCAGTGGCGTCCATCCCGGAGAAGCACATTGGCCAGAATCACGAGCTTCCGCATGATGGCGACGATGACAACCTTGTGCTTCTTGCCGGCCCCCTCCAGGCGATCCGAGACGATTTTCATATCCGGGTTGTGGACGGCGGCGCATGTCGCCGCCATGTACATGCCATCGCGCGGACGACGCCGGCCTCCGGCAATATGGCGGGCGCCTCGGCTCTTGCCGCTGTCCTTGTCGAACGGCGCCACTCCCAGCAGGCTGGCGGCCTGGCGGTTCCGGATGGAGCCAAGTTCCGGCATCCAGCAGAGAAGCTGGGCCGCGTTGACAGGCCCGATGCCTGGGATCGACAACAAGATTCCATAGCGCCTGGCCCATTCCGGGTCCGACTGGATATGCGCGAGGATCGCCGCATCCAGATCCGCGATGCGCTTGTCGGTCGTGGCACCCACCTTTCGCAGATGCTTCTCGCCGCAGCCGCTCACCTCGTCGGCGGTCTGCTTCACTTTGGTCCGAACATCGACAAGGCAGCTGCGAGCAACCAGAAGCCCCTCAAGCTCTTCCTCAAAGCCATCTCTGGGCTTTGCGACCTTCAGATCCGGCATCGCGGCCCCGAGCCGGGACAGCATCGCCGCGTCAATCCGGTCCGAACAGCGACTCGCCGAAGCGCCGGCTGCGCAGGGGATTGATCACCAAAACCTCAAATCCGGCCGTCGCCAGGGATTGGTGGACGCGCCGGTGATAGCGGCCCGTCGGCTCCATCACCACACGCTGGACGCCCTGTTGCGACAGCCAATTCCGCAAGCCGCGGAAGCCCGCGGGAACATTGGCGGAACTGCGCCCCAGCCCATTCGCATGCACGTGAACCTCATCTTTGCCAACATCGAGGCCAGCAACTACTGTATTCGTCATCGTTCCCTCGCTCCTAATCTTGCGATGATGCGGGTCCAACCCTTGCATCCCATCCAGGACGCCGGGAACCAAGGAGGGTGGGTCGACCAAGCTCGGAGACGGTGCTGTACCAAGGTCCGCACGGTCCGGCCCACCTTCGCGCAAAGCCGTCGCTTCGCGCACTCCGGTCCACTGCGCTCAACCAGCGCAAACGGACCCGGAATCTCAAGCAAGAGGATAAGCAATAACCCGCGCAGCCAACAGCGAAGAGCCCTCGTAAACACGTTTTCCCCGCCTGGCCGCCGGGAAGGAGTTGTTGATAACTCTTTCCTCTCTTCTTGCTCTGTCTCGTCATACAAGGTCCGAACATCTGACTTTCCTTTCCGAAGCGGCTGGAATTCAAATACTGGCAAAACGCGGCGACGACTTGCCCTGCTGTTTCGAATGACCTGCTAGAACGCGAACTCTTCTATTGCACACGCCGTTGTAGATGTGCCAGCACGTCAAGTAAATTGCCAGAAGTCCGGATGTCTGATCTTGTGCAGTGTCGAGATAGCGACCCATCAATTCGCCCTTCTCGGACCACGCTACCGCGTGGACGACGAAGGCCAGCCGGCCGCCGATTTCCCGATACCGCGCCGCAGAACGAGCACCGGATTGGTTCCTGCAAGAAATTGAATCACTTGCATGAGAGTGTCATTGCCGCAATCCGCAGGGACACCAGGCGTTCCGGTATGGAGATTCTGGGGCGGTTGGTTCGGTTGACGCCGCGCCAATTCGGATGGCTGAGAAATCCGGCAGTCTGCTCGAGCGGTTCAGATATCCCCAAATGTTTGTCGAACCTGGTTCCACGGGTCGGCAAGATGCGTCCGCAGGGCCGTCTCGGCCGCGTCCGGATCACGCATCAGGACAGCGTCGTAGATTGCCTCGTGTGCCTCGAAATTGGCGCGGTTTCGGTCTGGAAGGCGTGGCATTTGTAACCACTGCGGCGAAAGCCATGCCGTGTACGCCCTGTGGACTGCCGACAGCACCGGGTTTTGGGCAATTTGATAAAAGACCGAATGGAATGCAACATCAGTTCGGTAGAACAAGTCACAATCGTGGATTGCCGCCTCGTTTTCTTTCAGGGCCTCCTTCAGGGAGGCGAGGTCATTCTTTCCGGCGTCGGTTGCGGCCCCGCGGGCCAACGCGGCCTCGACCATGATTCTCGTGTCGAAGAGGTTCTTCACTCCGTCCGGCTGGGTCAGCAGTCGCGCAACGACGTTTTCGACGGTCTCGAACGCGGTGTCGAAACTGGGTTTCCGAACGACAGGGCGAAAACGCGGACGTGCGTCAACGAGTCCCCTGTTCGCCAGTGCTCGAAGGGCTTCGCGGACAACCGTTCGACTGACGCCGTAGGTTTCGACTATTTCGCGCTCGGGAGGCAGGGTGTCCCCGTCCTTCAGCTCACCGGATGTGATCATTTCCGCAAATCGCCGGAACAGGTCGTCAGCGGCTCTTCCTCTCCGGGCTTCGCCGGTCGAACCCAATGCATGGTGTGCCTTTCGCATTGACACTTACTGCCTGCCTCTGTAAGTGAAAACCCGTTTGGTCATACAAAAAACACGATCTTGCGCAATCTGCGTGTTGAACTGCGCTTGGCGTCTCTGACCGGCAAGAACACGACATCGAGGGAGAACATGGCGGCGATTTCACAGGTCGAGACACGTCTCTTCCAAGTTCCTCTGGCTGAGGTTCTGGCCGATGCCATACATGGTGACCATACGCACTTCGAGCTGGTAACTGCGGCGGTGCGGTTGGGCGACGGCACCGAGGGCACGGGATACACATATACCGGCGGCAAGGGCGGGCACGCAATTAAGGCGATGATCGAGCACGACTTGGCGCCCTTTCTCACCGGGAAGGACGCAGGCAATGTAGAGGCGCTCCATGATGCGATGCAACGGCATGTGCATTACGTTGCGCGAGGCGGAATCGCCTCTTTTGCCATATCCGCGCTCGACATAGCGCTTTGGGACATTCGTTGCAAGAAGGCCGGTCAGCCTCTGTACCAAATGGCCGGCGGTGCCTCGGACCGCTGCAGAGCCTACGCGGGCGGAGTCGACCTGAACTTCCCGTTGCCAAAATTGCTTGATTCAGTTCGAGGCTACCTCGACCGGGGATTCAACGGTGTGAAGATCAAGATCGGACAGCCTACGTTGGAAGAGGATGTGGCGCGTGTAAAGGCAGTGCGCGAGTTGATCGGCCGAGAAATCGCCTTCATGGTGGACGCGAATTGTTCCATGAGCGTTGATGGCGCGGTCGCTGCCGCGAAGGCGCTCAAGCCATTTGGCATCTACTGGTTTGAAGAGCCAACCATACCGGACGACTACAAGGGATTTGGCCGAATTGCCCGGTTGACTGGCGTGCCGATTGCCATGGGCGAAAACCTGCACACCATTCACGAGTTCGAATATGCCTTCTCTGACGCCAAGCTGGCGTTCGTTCAGCCCGACGCGTCCAACTGCGGTGGCATCACCGGCTGGATGCGGGTGGCGGCGCTTTCGCGCCGCCACGGGATTCCCGTCTGCAGCCACGGGATGCATGAATTGCATGTGAGCCTGATCTCGGCCCAGTCCAATCCAGGCTGGCTTGAAGTGCATTCGTTTCCGATCGACCAGTACACAACACGACCGCTGGTCGTCCGGGATCATGTCGCCGTGGCACCCGGCGACCCGGGAATCGGAGTAGAGTTCGACTGGGACACACTGAACGCAGCGCAGGAACGGATCCAGAAATGAAACCGTACACCCATTCCGCCGCCTATTACCGCGGCAGCAGATCCTTTGCGGTGACGCAGGCTGCTTCCGCTCCGCCCGGACCCGGCGAAGTCGCGATCCGCGTTGCCTATTGCGGGATCTGCGGAACCGACATGCATGTGTTCCACGGCAACATGGATGCACGCGTGGGAGCGAATCGGATAATCGGCCACGAGATGTCGGGTGTCGTCGCGGCGGTTGGCGAAGGGTGCGCCAGCGTGGCACCGGGCCAAAAGGTCGTAGTGCGTCCGCTGGACCACTGCGGCGACTGCCCGGCCTGCGACGCGGGGCACAACCACATCTGCCACAACCTGAAATTCCTCGGCCTCGACACGGACGGAGCCATGCAGGAGGTGTGGACCGTGCCGGCACACACGGTGCATGTGCTGCCGGACGAAATTCGTATGGACCACGCTGCGCTGATCGAGCCGGTGGCGGTGGCGTGCCATGACGTGCGCCTGTCTGGTCTTGAGCCTGGCGAGGGCGTGGTTGTGATCGGCGGAGGTCCGATCGGCATGCTCGTGGCGTCGGTCGCGCGAGATGCTGGCGGAGAAGTCGTGATCTCCGAGGTCAACCCGAACCGGCTCGAGATCGCCCGGGAACTCGGTTTTGACGCCTTGAATCCCTTCGAGAACGATCTCGCGGAGGAAAACTCCGCGCGCACGGACGGAAGGGGCGCGGATGTGGTGTTCGAGGTTTCGGGCACCCAGTCCGGCGTCGATGCGATGACCGCGGTTGCGGCGGTTCGGGCGCGCATTGTCATGGTCGCGATTCATGCGAAGAGGCCGGAGATCGACCTCTTCCAGTTCTTCTGGCGGGAATTGCGTCTCATCGGCGCGCGGGTGTACGAGCCGGAAGACTATGAGAGGGCCATAGCGATCATCGCGCGTGGCGGCATTGGCGCTGATACCATCATCACCGATGTCAGCCCGCTTGCGGAAATCCAAATGGCTTTCGAGGCGCTTGATACGAACCCGACGTCGATGAAGAGCCTGATCATGGTGGGTGAATTCGAATGAGTGTCCTCTCGTCCTTCGATCTTTCCGGAAAGGTTGCACTGGTAACCGGATGCAGGCGCGGCATCGGACGCGCCATTGCCGAGGCGCTGGCAAGTGCGGGCGCGGACATCGTCGGGGTCAGTGCTTCCCTGGAACCGTCCGGGAGCGGCATCGAGCAGTGCGTCGAGAGGATCGGGCGGTCCTTCAAGGCGTATCAGTGCGACTTTTCGGATCGCGAGGCGCTAGGCGCGTTCATTGCCCGACTCGAGGTGGATTCCATCGCTCCCGATATCTTGGTCAACAACGCCGGTACCATCCGGCGCAAGCCTGCCGCCGAGCACCCGGACGACTGGTGGGACTTGGTGCTGGAGGTAAATCTTTCCGCCCAGTTCATCCTCAGCCGCGAGATCGGGCGCGGCATGGTCGAGCGAGGGTCCGGCAAGATCATCTTCACGGCGTCTCTCCTCACGTTTCAGGGCGGAATCACGGTGCCGGGGTATTCGGCATCCAAGGGCGGAATAGGTCAGTTAACCAAGGCACTTGCAAATGAATGGGCAGGCCGCGGCGTCAATGTCAACGCAATTGCGCCAGGTTACATCGAGACGGACAATACGCAGGCTCTGCGCAACGATCCTGAACGATACAATGCGATCCTCGAACGCATTCCGGCTGGCCGATGGGGAAAACCGGAGGACTTTGCCGGCCCCGTCGTTTTCCTCGCCTCGTCGGCCTCCGACTATGTAAACGGCGAGATTCTGACCGTCGACGGGGGCTGGATGGGCCGCTAGGCCCGTTCGCGGCCTTCCGGGACCGGCCTGTCGCGGCATGGTGGATATCCGAGTCATCCGCGCTGTCCTGATTTCTGAGTGCGACGACGTTCCGCTTTGGCCCCGGTCAGGAACACGGCCGGCAGCCAAGAAGACCGATTCGACAGGATGGTCGAGTCGATTTGCCCGGACCAGTATTGCGACCCAACACGGTCTCGGTTCGGAGCGAATCGCCAGGCGAAGCCCTGCTAGTCCCGAGGGGATCTTCGGACGTTGGTCCGGCCGCGCCGCGAACAAGAGGAGTCCGGCCGCAGGCATGATCCCGCGGTTCAACTGAAGCCGACGAGGACGACCGCACGCAGTCGAAACTCGCGTTGTTCGAATGCCAGCGGACGGAAGAGTCGCGCTCTTCTTGTCGGATTTCCGGCATAACCTGTTGCTCCGGTGAGAAGATTCCATTTCCGGAGCTGCCGCTGCCGGCCGCTGACGTGCTCGCAGTCACCGAAACTCCTGACGCAACTAGTCGATTCGCGGCGTATGGAAAATTCGATGTCGGAGCAAATCTCCAGTTATTCATCTTGTGGATGTGAAGATATATCGATATTACTTTATCTTATCAAATAGAGCACTCTACTCACCGCGGTCAGCGATAGCACCGCAATCTCGAATTCACGGAGGACCAATATGACTCTGGTAAAGAAACTGTTGCTAGCGGCACCGGTGGTCGCAATCATGGCCGGGATGGCATTCTCGGCCTCGGCGCAAACCACGATGCTTCGAATTCAGACCCATTTCTCTCCCGAGACTCTTTCCGGGCAGATGGCAGCCGAATTCATCGAAGACATCGTAGCAATGTCAAACGACGAGATCGCGGTCGAGATGTTCTACTCATCTGCAGTCGTCAAGTCGGCCGAGACATTCGACGCTGCCGCGACAGGAATTCTCGACTGCGACATGACCGGCGGTGCCTATCAGACCGGCAAGAACCCTGCATTCCAGTTTGCGGGCGACTTGGCGGGCGGCTACACCAATCCGTACCAGCAGCTTGCCTGGCTCCTTCACGGGGGCGGCTACGAGTCGCTGAACGAACTTTACAACGCCCACAACATGGAATTCATCGGCTGGTGGATCCCGGGTCCGGAATCCCTTGCGTCGACCAGCCCGATCCGGGGAGTCGATGACTTCAAGGATTGGAAGTTTCGTTCGCCGCCGGGAATGATGACCCTGGTCTTCAAGAATCTGGGTGCTTCGCCGATCGTGATGGACTTCAACGAGATCTTCACGGCGTTGGAAACCGGAATCATCGATGGAGCGGATGCTGCGAATCTGACGAACAACGTTGGACTGGGTCTCTATGACATCGCCAAGCACACCAACTTCCCTGGCTTCCACTCCATGCCCGCAGACCACCTGACTTGCCGCAAGGATGTGTGGGACGCGATGCCGGACCATCACAAGGCGATCCTGAAGATCGGCATGCAGGCCCTTGCGCTAAAAAACGCCACCGCCAACGAAGTAAACAATGCGAAGACTGCGAAGGAGCTGCGTAGCAAGGGCATCAGTCTCTACGAGTGGACCGAGGACGAGTTGTCGAAGTATCGCGAGGCCGTGAAGGCGGGGTGGACCGAGTTCTCAACAACGCCAGAAGCGAAATCCCTCCTGGCGAGCCACATCGACTTTCTGACCGACCTCGGCTTGATGAGGTAGGCGGACCTGGCTGGTTTTCCGACCGGGCGGCGGGGCATCGGCAGCCCTGCCGCTCCCCCGAATGCGCGGAATTCTGACTGACTTGCGACTGATGAGAATTGTAAGGCTCTCGAGCCACCTTCTCCAACTCGCGCGCCCCGGGGAGCTTGGCTGCCCCCACTTGCATCATCGGATACGGAGCCCATCTCGAGCCGAAGCGGCGCGGGATGAAGGCCTGATCCAGTGGCATAGTGTCCGGGGTCCGGTCTAGTGATGCTCGCCGACACGGGCATTGTCGGGCAGGCGTTCTGGCCGACTCTCCTGCGGGCGATCATCTCGACCAGGACTTCCTCTGGTACCCCGTCAGCAAGTAGTTGCTTGGCCATGATCGGAAGGGCATGCCATCACAGGTCCAGGCGAGAGCGCGTGTCGACCTGCTGGTTATCGTCGGCACGGCCCCGGGACTTCCGATGCCCAGCATGATCGGCGGTGCGCATCGCAGCTTTGCGCATCGCAACTGTGCGAGACTTCGCGCTGCGCCACGCGGATTTCACGCTGGCGGCGGATCATGGCTGGGAGCCGCTTTGGCGACAAACCGACATCTGCCTGCAGCAGTGTCCCGGCCACCCGGCGGACACCGCTTCTGGAAACCGGTTCTTGAGGTCCATTCGACAAAAAAACTGGTGTCTCGGCGATCTGCCCGCGCTGCCGCTTCGGATCCCGGAGACGCGAAGGAATGTCCGCGGCACGGTACCGGTGCCGGGATCGCGTGTGGAACCGGATCGCGAATTCATCTGCAGGCATGAGTGCGCTTGAGACGGGAGGGATGCAATTGGCGCAGAAATCCGGGGGGCTTTGGGAATGGCTGATACCGGGTGCGTTTCTCATTTGCGCGGGCTGGGTGATCTGGCATATGCCAGCGTTCCTCCTCGACTTGATTCCACCGGAAAACGCCAGTCTTTTCGACCAGATGAGCGAACTGCACGAGCGGAAGGACGTCAATCCGGGCATGGGCGGCCTGTTTGGCGGCCTTGCCGACCCAGTGGATTGGGCAGCACTAATTCTGGTCCCGATATTATTTGCGATCGGTGTCAGCGGGGTGCGTGTCGCCCCGACAGAGTTCCAGGCATGGCGCGTTGCAGACAGGGTTGCCCTGTTCATTGGTCGCGTAACGATGGTTCTGATCATCTCAATGATCATTGTCATGCTGTACGAGGTGTTCCTCCGCTATGCACTTGAAGCGCCGACCCTGTGGGCGAATGAACTGACACTCTGGATAGCCGGCTTCGTGTTTCTGTGCTCTGGCCTTTACGCCATGCAGCAGCGGTGCCACATCCGGATATTCCTGATGTACGATGCCGTCCCTCGGTGGCTGCAGCGAGCCTTCGACACCATCTGGACGGTCCTTATCGTCGTCTTTACGGCGTTTCTGGTCTACGGCAGCTACCAGCAGGTCTTCGTTGTCAAGTTTTACAAGTGGGAGATGTTCGGGACAGCGTTCGATCCGCCCATTCCCGCGACAGTGCAGCCTGCAATCCTGATTTTCATGACCCTGATTGCATTGCAGGCGGTTGCCAACCTCATCGCCGACTGGAACCAGATACCCACAGTGCATACCGCGGCAGATGACGTCGACCAGGATGAAATCGAGGCGATCAAGCGCGCCCTGGAGCACCGCTGATGGACGTTGGAACGATCTCGATCGTGCTCGTGTTGGGGCTGATCATTCTTCTGGCGATCGGCATGCCACTCGGATTTGCCTCGGCTGCCTTGGCACTCCTGGTTCTGATCATGAAGTTCGAGCCGGCGCTCCTGACAAACCCGCTCAGCTTTGGCGATGGCTTACTGACAGGACGGCCGGGGACGGGCCCGCTCTACATCCTGACCCAGAAGATCTTCGACCTCCTGACAGAATATGTGCTCATATCGGTGCCGTTGTTCATCTTCATGGCGGCGCTTCTGGAGCGGTCGGGAATCGCCAAGGAGATGTATGACTCGCTCGATTTCTGGCTGTCGCGGACACGGGGTGGCATCGCCATCGTCACCTCTCTCATGGCGGTCATCATGGCGGCAATGTCGGGAATCATCGGTGGCGAGGTCGTGCTCCTGGGCCTCATCGCCCTGCCGCAAATGCTCCGGCTCGGATACAACCAGAATCTTGCCATCGGCACCATTTGCGCATCGGGAAGCCTCGGAACGATGATTCCGCCCTCGATCGTCCTGATCATCTACGGTCTGATCACGGAGACTTCGATCAAGGCCCTGTTTACCGGGGCCTTCGTCCCCGGCTTCATGTTGGCTAGTTTCATAATCCTATACATCGTCGTCCGCACGCAGCTGACACCCTCCTTGGCGCCCCTGCCCGAACCACGACCGGACGATCCGACCAGTTTGCAGAAGCTCGGCATGTTCGGGGCATTCGCGTCGATTCTGCTGGCCGGCGTTTCCGGGCTTCTGCTGGTGCGGGCGCTCTACTTCACGGTTACCGGCCAAAACCTTAACCTGGACGATAGCGTCGAACCAATTTTCTTTGGCATGACGGATCATTTGCCGTACATATTCGGGTGCCTGATCGCTGGAGTGGTTCTGGCGCTCTTCGTCTTTGGGCGTGTGCGTTCGCGCCTGGGATGGAAGCATGGCAAGGGCCTTGTGCCGCCCCTTGCCGTGATTGGAGTCGTTTTGGGTTCGATCTACGGCGGGATATCGGGCATCACTGAGGCGGCCGGAATGGGCGCCCTGGCTGTTTTTCTCGTGGCGCTCTTCCGTGGCGAGGCCTCGGTCGGGCTCCTCTGGGACAGCCTGATACGCACGCTGAGGTCAACGGGCACCATCATTTGGGTCACTGTCGGAGCCGCGACCCTTGCAGGTGCGTACACTCTTGCTGGCGGGCCAGTCTACATCGCCAACCTGATCGTCGGGAGCGAAATGCCGACGATGGCAGTCCTGCTGACAATGATGCTGATTCTGCTGTTCATGGGCGCGTTCATGGACTGGGTCGGGATCGTGCTGTTGATCATTCCCGTCTTCCTGCCGATCGTACAGCGGTTGCCGATCGAAGAGATCGGTCTTGTCGGACAGTTGGAGGCCAAGTATGTTGTGGTTTGGTTCGGGGTGCTCTTCTGCATGAACATGCAAGTTAGTTTCCTGTCGCCGCCATTCGGCCCGGCAGCCTTCTACCTGAAATCGGTAGCGCCCCCGCAAATATCGCTGACAGATATCTTCAAGGGTTTCCTGCCCTTCATTTGCATTCAGCTTCTGGCGCTCGCTGTAATGCTGATCTGGCCGCCGATCATCGAAGTCCTTCTGCCAGGATGAGGAATGACCATGCTAGACCAAGTACAGAGACGGTTCTTCGATGAGAACGGGTATCTCATCGTCCCGGATGTCGTCGGGAAGTCGATGCTCGAGACCGTGCGGCAGGAATACGCGGACCTTCTGGATGATCTCTATGCCGGCTGGCACGAGGATGGCCTGGTAAGCGCGGAGCCCGACGGGCTCTCCTTCTGGGAGAAGCTCGATCAGTGCTACAGGGGCGATTTCGATTGGTTTCAGCCGCTCGACATCAGCCTCCCGCTCAACGGTATTCGCGAAGACACGCCCATGCACATCGGTCCGGCCGTGTTCGAACTGATCACCCACCGCAACATTCTCGATATCGTGGAGCAATTGATCGGCTCCGAGATTACTTCGAACCCCATTCAACACGTGCGGATCAAGCCACCAGCACGGGCGTTGCCGAGTTCCGAGAACCGAGCCCATTTGACGACGACCGATTGGCATCAGGACCAGGGGGTCACGCTGCCGGAAGCTGATGATACGAAGATGATAACGGTCTGGCTGGCCGTTACCGACGCGACGGTCGAGAACGGTTGTCTCCAGCTTTTCCCCGGACGGCACGAAGAGATGCTTCCACATTGCACAAAGGCCCAACTGGGCATCGCCAGTCCATTTCTTCCGGACGGCGACCCGGTGCCGGCACCGGTCAAGGCTGGCGGAATTGTATTGTTCAACCCGCTGACCCCGCATGGGTCGTTGCCGAATGAGAGCGATGGATTTCGGTGGTCGTTCGACCTCCGGTACAACGTGACTGGACAGCCGACCGGCCGCAGCCAATTCCCGGAATTCGTTGCGCGTTCGCGGTCCGATCCCGGGTCGGAGTTGTGCGACTGGCGAGAGTGGCGAACAGACTGGGAAGCAACCCGTCGGCGTCTTGCCAATGCTCCCCACATCCCTCAGCATCGCTGGCAAAACGACGCGCTCTATTGCGCATGACGCGCAACCTGCCCTTTGCGGCATGGCATGTCGGCGGTTCGACGGAATCGGTGCGTCGGCGCATGGCGGGACAATGCAGTGCGGGGCCACTGGCGCCAGCAGGTGCCAACGGCTCTGCGCCAACGCGGGTTCGGGCCGGTGTTCGCTACGCGCGGCTGGTAGGGCGACTCCGATCGTCACCGATCCGGTTCGCGGGCGCGGTTCATGCAGCACGAACCCGCTATCCGGCGTTGGTAGCGAGTGTCATGACCGCGGCGAAATGGCAAAGGCGGCGAGTGCGGCTGCGGTGAATCGGGATTCCTGTACCAGGAAAAGCGCGGGCCAACAAAGAAGCCTTGGGGAGGATTGCTGGCGGTGCAGCCAGGTGCGGCGGCCATCGGACGATTGGACTACCGGTTTGGGAACCCGCCATGTGAGTATTTGGAGAAGGAATTCGGCCGCGACTTGATGCTATCGACGCCTTCGCCGCCGCACGCGGCAGCGCAGTCGCGTGCGAAAACCGTGCCGAGGAGCCGATAGCGGCGTTACAGGTTTTCCTCGATCGCCATCCCGAGGACGTGGTAACCTCCGTCCACATAGATAACTTCGCCGGTAATGCCCGCCCCAAGATCCGAGAGGAGGAACGCGGCCGCGCCGCCAACTTCCTCCATGGACACATTTCTCCGGAGCGGAGCGTTGGCTGCCGTTGCGCGATAGACCTTCCTTGCGCCTGCGATGGCGGACCCGGCGAGCGTCCGCATGGGGCCTGGCGAAAGCGCATTGACCCGGATGCCGAGCGGTCCGAGATCATGTGCGAGATACCGCACGCTGGCTTCCAGTGCGGCCTTGGCTACGCCCATGACATTATAATTCGGCATCACCCTCTCCGAGCCGAGAAAGGAGAGCGTGAGGAGAGAGCCTCCATTGCGCATGAGTGGCGCCGCCCGCCTCGCGAGGTCGGTGAACGAGTAGCAGGAGATGTCGAGACTCCGCGCGAAATTGCTTCGCGAAGTGTCGACGTAGCGTCCCGACAGTTCGCTCTTGTCTGACCACGCCACGGCGTGGACGAGGAAGTCCAGTCCGCCCCACGCGTCGTCGATGCTGGCAAATGCCGCATCAATGGTGCCTTCCTCTTCAAGATCCACGTGGCAGACGACCTCGGCACCGACTCCCTCTGCGAGCGGCCGGACTCGCTTTCCAAAAGCTTCCCCCTGGTATGTGAACGCAAGCTCGGCGCCCAGTTCCGCCGCGGCGCGCGCAATTCCCCATGCTATGGATCGCTCGTTGGCCACCCCAACCACGAGTCCGCGCCGACCGGACAGGCTCGCCCCTTTGGCCATCCCCGCCTCAATTCGCACGGGAGAAGACGAGGCAGGCGTTTGTGCCTCCGAAGCCGAAACTGTTCGACATGACGGTGTCGAGTCGTGCGCCGTCGATACGTTCGGTGACAATGGGAAAGCCGTCCGCTTCCGGCATCAGCTCATCGATATGCGCCGAAGCCGCGATAAAATCGCCCTGGAGCATGAGGAGGCTGTAGATCGCCTCCTGTACGCCAGCGGCGCCGAGCGAGTGGCCGGTGAGGGACTTCGTCGAACTGATCCGCGGAACATCGTTTCCGAATGCATCGCGAATGGCTTCCAGCTCCCGAACGTCGCCAACCGGAGTCGATGTGCCGTGGGCATTGATGTAGTCGACCCGGCGGCCGTTGAGTCCGGAAGTAGCCATGCGCATGCAGCGCGCCGCGCCTTCGCCGGATGGCTGCACCATGTCGAACCCGTCCGAGGTGGCGCCGTAGCCCGTGACCTCTGCATAGATTCGGGCTCCTCGCGCCACGGCGCGGTCCATTTCCTCGAGCACGAGCGCTCCTGCACCGCCGGCAATGACGAAGCCGTCGCGGTGGTTGCAGAAGGCCCGCGAGGCAACCGACGGCGTCTCGTTGAAGCCGCTCGACAGCGCTCCCATGGCATCGAATAGCAGGGAAAGCGTCCAGTCGAGTTCCTCGCCGCCACCTGCGAACACGATGTCCTGCTTGCCCCACTGGATCAGCTCGGCGCCGTTCCCAATACAGTGGGCGGAGGTGGAGCAGGCCGAGGAGATCGAATAGTTGACGCCAAGGATCTTGAAAGGTGTCGCCAACGTTGCGGAATTGGTGGAGGACATCGCCCGCGGGACCATGAAGGGGCCCACCCGTCGGGCACCCTTCTCCCGCGCTATGTCACAGGCCAGAACCACGTTGCGGGTGGACGGCCCGCCGGAGCCCATGATGAGACCCGTCCGTTCGTGGCTCACCTCGTCAGGTTCCAGTCCGGCACCCGCGATGGCCTGCTCAAGCGCCACGTAGTTCCACGCAGCGCCATCGCCCATGAACCGCCGCTTCCGCTTGTGAACCGCCTTGTCCGGATCCACACCCGGTTGCCCCTTGACGCAACTGCGGAAGCCCCGCTCGGCGTAGTCCTCCGCAAAGACGATGCCGGAGCGGCCCTCGCGCAGTGAAGCATCCACCTCGGAGGCATCGCCCCCGATGGCGGACACGATGCCGATGCCAGTTACAGCGACACGCCGCATTTCAGAATTCCTTTCAGACGGCTTGCCCGGGTACAGGACGGAAAAGTCCTACCCGGATTCCGGCGGCCGAGAAAACCGGCTTGCCGTCCGCCAGCAACTCGCCGTCGGCGATGGCCAGAACGATCCTGCCACGGCGCACACGGCGGATGTCGACGACGTACCGAAGCAGTTTCGCAGCCGGCGTCACCATGCCGCCGAACTTGACGGCCTCCACGCCAAGTGCGCGGCCCTTGCCCGGTTCTCCAAGCCAGCCGAGGAAGAAACCGGTCATCTGCCAGAGGGCGTCCAGTCCCAGGCACCCGGGCATCACTGGATCACCAATGAAATGGCAGTCGAAAAACCATGCGTTTGGCTTGACGTCAAATTCCGCGACAACACTGCCGGCGCCGTGCTTGCCCCCGGTCTCCGAAATGCTGGAAATACGGTCAAACATCAGCATGGGCGGTGCCGGAAGCTGCGCGTTGTCCTTTCCGAACATCGTGCCGTTCGCACATGCGATGAGCTCCTCGCGGGAAAAACTGGATTGCCGTTTCGTCACGCGTTCCCCTTTCCTTGTCGCACGGGAAAGTGATTTCGGGAGGCTCCCAACCGCACCCGCGCGGCCTGCCGCCGGGGTAGGGGAGGCCGCGAGCCCCTTGTTCTGGTGCCGCCGGCGAGAATCGAACTCGCGACCCCACCCTTCCTACCGCCACCGCTTTCGCGGCCCCCGAAAGGTTTGCGGTCTGGACCATCCCTTGACCATGCCGCCATTGGCGGCGAAGGCCCCGTCCGTCTGGCCTCTACACCTTCCCGGCGTGCCGGGCTTGGCTCGGGATCGGCATGGGCCCCCGGCCCGCAGCTTTCCCCGAATTTGAACGGTGCAATCCCGCCGGTTTCCCGGCGGGCGGGCAATCAATACCAAGGGTGTGCTCTGCCCCTGAGCTACGGCGGCGTTAGCGCCGCATGGTAGCGGCGGTCGTGTCGCGGTCAAGTGCGTGATGCCGTCCGCCGACGTCGGGCAATCGCAGGCATTCGCCCATCCGGTGGATCCGTTCCGGCATGCCGCCCATATGGGGGCGTCCTGCGATCCCGACCCATCGGCGATGGCGTTCATCCCTTTCGTTGCAGGGTGCACACTCCCCTCCGTCCTGACCACGCAGCACAGGTTCAGATGCGCCGCAACGGCGGGATGTGTGAGGACTATCCGAGGCAGTCCCCGCTGTAAGGGGGATGTGCTTGCAGGAGCGGAGCACGGCCTCCGTCTTCGTCGGGACCCTTTCGGACAACTCGCGCTCCGAAGAATTTGCTCCCGGGTAGTTCCCGTTCCCGGGTGATCATCGGAATTCCACGGCATGCGCGACGCCGCGGGCCTCCACTAACGTTGAGCCGGCCAGGCGTTCAGGCAAGTTGGCAAATTTCCGCAATGGTCAGCAGGTAGATGCGGACCATGTCCAGATAGTCCGCCACGTCCACGCGCTCGTCGGGCATGGTGTTGTAACGGCCGCCGGGGCCACAGACGACGCCTTCCATGCCGAGTTCCTTGTACAAGTGACCGGCGTCTGTTCCATAGAAGCCGGGAGGCGTTATCGCGCCGGTGGGCTGGGGTCGACCCCGAATTGCAAAGTAGGAGTCATTGAGCGCACGCACGATGCCGGCTTCGCGGGAAACTTCGAAGGCGGGCATGATAGGCCGCCCGGCGTCGTGCTCCGGGATCAGCGTCGCGGTCAGGCCTGGATGCCGTCGCTCGAGCGAGGCCAGAACGCGGCGAATGTCGGAAGCGGCGTTGGCTTCGGTCTGGCCTGGCCCGAAGCGTCCGGAACCCTTCAGGCGCACGAAGTCCGCGACCTGCGGCGGGCGCCATTCGAGCAGTTCGCGGCCCAGCGCTCCGTGGATTACGCCGACATGAACCCGATTGATGGATCGGTGCTCCTCCGTCGGCGCATCCGAAAATGTGAGATCGGTCAGTTCCGGAACCAGTTCGCACGCGGCCCGGATTGCATCCACCGCCTCCTCGCGCTTTGACAGGTGCCGGGTCCTCCCCTCCAGGGTAATGGCGAACAGGAAAGAGGCGGCATGCATGGTGACCGCGCTGAGGTCGGTAGGCTCGCTGTTGATGAAGCAATCCGCCTTCAGGCCATGCCGAATGGCGGCACGCGTCCCCACGCCACCCTGCAACTCGCCGACCACATACGTGAGAATGACATCGCCACGCAATCGGCAGCCGGCCTCGATCAGAGTCTTTACGGCGGCGAGGGACGCCGCGTCGCCTGCCTTCATGTTGGAGACGCCGATCCCGTAAATGAAGTCGTCCGTAACGAGGCCACCCCAAGGATCGACGGTCCAGCCTTCGGTCACCGGGTTTGTGTCCAGATGGCCATTGAACAGCAGGCTCTTGCCGCCTCCGGTACCCCGCCAGCGGCCAATGGCGTTCACGCGCTGGCCCTCAACGACCTGCAACTCGGCATCCAGGCCGAACTCCCGCATTCGTTGCACCATGTGGCCGGCAAGCGCGTGTTCTCCCTCGGTTTCCGAGTAGCTCTTGTGCCGGACCATGTCCGAGACGATGGCAAGGCAGTCCTGCGGGTCGATGCTCCGTGCCAGGTTGAGCGCGTGTGTCATGGATTCCTCTGCCGGTAGGGGGACGGTGCCGACGATGACCCCGGGACAGGCACGGCTTCGAGCAGTGCGCGGGTGTAGGGGTGGCGGGCAGGATGGTCCGCCTCCTCGGTCGGGAACAGGTCGACGATGGAGCCTGCCTGCATCACGGCGATGCGATGGGCGAGTTGCCGGACGAGATTGAGGTCGTGCGTGATGAACAGGCAGGCCGTCCCGGTCTTTCGCTGCAGGTCTACCAGAAGCCGCGCGATGGAGGCCTGCACGGAGACATCGAGAGAGGAAGTTATTTCGTCGCATATCACGAGACTGGGCTCGGCCGCGAAGGCTCGCGCAAT
The DNA here is from genome assembly GCA_965222665.1 of Rhodobacterales bacterium. Taxonomy (GTDB): domain Bacteria; phylum Pseudomonadota; class Alphaproteobacteria; order Rhodobacterales; family CAZPXZ01; genus CAZPXZ01. The sequence continues at coordinate 329,770 of CBDCUM010000011.1, read as the reverse complement.
GGCGACCCGTTGCTTTTCTCCTCCGGAGAGTTCGTGCGGGTACCGTTCAGCAAATTCCTCGGGAAGCAGCACTTGTTTCAGCAGCGCACGGACACGGCCAGGAATTTCGGACCTGGAGGCTAGTCCGTACAGGCGCAACGGGCGCGAAAGGATCGTGCCGATTCGCTGGCGCGGGTTCAGGGAAGCGTCCGGGTGCTGAAAAACGATCTGAACTTCCCGGCGGTAGGTCCGGTCTATGTCGCGCCGGTGGCTCATGCGGCGTCCGCCAAATTGGAGCGTGCCTTCAAAGTCCTGCAGGCCCGCGATCACCTTCGCGAGAGTCGATTTGCCGGATCCGGACTCGCCCACAATGCCGAACACCTCGCCACGCCGAATCCTGACCGAGACCTCGCGGGCTCCCCGCACGACTTCGCGCCTGGCGCCGAGGAAGCGCAGCAACCCCGTGCGGTCGCCGTAGCGCACATTCACGTCCTCTGCCGCGAAAACGTCGGGTGTGGCTGCCTCCGGCGCTGGCGGCGTGATCCGGCGCGTCGGATTCGGCACGGCGGCAAGCAGGGTTCGCGTGTAATCGCGCTTCGGCGCCCCGAATATCGCTTCCCGCGGGCCCTGTTCCACGATCCGGCCTCCGTGGATGACGGCCACTTCGTCCGCAATTCGCGCCACGAGGCCCAGATCGTGGGAGATGTAGAGCGCTGTGACGTGGGTTTCCGCGCGCAGCCGATCGAACAGGTCGAGAATCTGGTGCGCCGTCAGGACATCGAGCGCCGTGGTCGGCTCGTCGAAGAGGATCACTTCAGGATTGCAGGCGAATGCGGTGGCGATCACCACCCGTTGCTTTTCTCCGCCCGAGGCCTCATGCGGGTAGCGCTTCATCATGTCGGCCGGACGGGTGATGCCGGTCCGTGCGAGCATCGCTTCCCCCTCGGCCCGCGCTTCCCGCGGCGAAAGGCCGCGATGGCGGACGAGCACTTCGGAAATCTGATCGCCGAGTCGGAGCACCGGGTTGAGCGCCGTGCCGGGATCCTGGAACACCATGCTGATGCGGCGGCCGCGTATCTCGAGAATCTCCCCCGGACTCCTGTTTCGCAAGTTTTCGCCGCGTAACGCAATTTCTCCTTTGCGTTCGATCGCATTGTCGGGCAGGTAGCGCATGATTGCCCAAGCGAGGGAAGTCTTTCCCGAGCCTGATTCGCCGACAAGGCCCATGGTCTGGCCGTTGGCGATTCCGAGATCGATGTCCTGCAGCGCCTCTACCGGCCCGGTCGGCGTCATGTAGGCGAGGGAGTATCCGCTGACCGCCAGAACGGGATCTGCGGTTCCGCCACCGATCGGCTCAACCGCCATCATCTCTCAACGTCTCCGGCGCGGGTCCAGCGCATCACGCAACGCGTCTCCAAAGAGGTTGAAGCCAAGCGCGGCAACGGCGATTGCCAATCCCGGAATGGCGACCACCCATGCGCTTCGGAACATGAACTGGCGCGCTTCCGCCACCATCAGACCCCACTCCGTGGAAGGCGGCTGCGCCCCGAGGCCGAGAAAGCCGAGGGTCGCCCCGATCATGATCGCGAACGACACGCGAATGGTTGCCTCGACGACGATGGGGCCGACCGCATTCGGAATTACTTCGCGGCCGATGATGTAGCTGGTGAGTTCGCCCCGGGCGACGGCTGCGAGCACGTATTCCCGTGTGCGGATGGAGAGTACGGTGCTTCTCGCAATCCGTGCCATACCCGGCGTGAAGGCGACGGCCACCGCGAACATCGCATGAGTGGTTCCGCCTCCGAGCATCGTCACAATCAGCAGCGCGAAGAGAAGATCCGGCACCGCGAGAAAGCCGTCCATCGTCCGCATGATCGCGCTGTCGGTCCAGCCGCCGATGACTCCCGCGGTAATTCCGATTGTGGAGCCGGCAAGCACGCCGATGGCTGTTGCCCCCAACCCGAAAGCGATTGTCGCACGCGAGCCGTGCAGGAGGCGCGAAAGCAGGTCGCGGCCAAACTGGTCGGTTCCCAGCCAGTGGTCCGCAGAGGGACCCTGGAGGCGAACGACAGGATGGAAGGCCTGGGGGTCGTAGGGTGCGAGCCAGGGGCCGAACAGGACCGCGGCGCCAACGAGGGAAAGAAGTGCAGCCCCCACGATTCCCGTAGGGCTGCGAAAGAGTTCAGTCATACCGTACCCGTGGATCGAGTGCGGCGATCACGATGTCCGAAAAGAGGTTTGAGAGCGCGTAAACGGAGGCGAGCAGCAGCGTTATCGCCTGGATCACCGGCAGGTCGCGGTTCTCGAGCGCATAGATGAGGGTGCGCCCGAGGCCGGGCCACGCGAAGATTTCCTCTACAACGATGATCCCGCCGAGCAGGTAGCCGATGTCCAGCGAGATCACAGCCACGGCCGGCGCGAGCGCGTTGGGTACTGCGTGCCTGCGTACGACGTAGCGCTCGCGCAGGCCCTTCAGGCGCGCGGAGCGGATGTAATCGCTTGCCAGCACATCAGTCATTTCCGAGCGAACCTGGCGAGCGATATGTGCAATCAGGATGAGCGCGAGAGTGCCGGCGGGCAGGATCACATGGGAAAGGAAGCCCGCGAAATCCTGCCCCGGGGCCACGAACCCGCCAGCGGGAAACAGCGCGACGGCGGGACCGGCCAGGAAGACCAGCAGCAGCGTGGCGGTGACGAATTCCGGCATTGCGATCCCGACATAGGCAAGAAGCCCGATCCCCAGATCCGCGAGGGTGCCACGGTGAAGAGCGGAGAGAATGCCGATCGGGACCGCAACGACCAGGACTGCCACCAGCGCTGTCACCGCCAGCAGCGCGGAGTTTCGGAAGGCCTGTCCGACAACGTCTGTGACCGGCAGCGCGAGACGGAGGGACATTCCCCAGTCCCCCTGTATCAAGCCGCCGGCCCAACTCAAGTACTGGACGTACCAGGGGCGGTTGAGCCCGAGCGTCTCCTCCATTGCGCGCAACTGTTCGTCGGTGGCCCACTCGCCAAGGATCATGACCGCGGCATTTCCGGGCAGGATCAGCGTAATGACGAATACCGTGAAAGAGACAATCACGATAACCAGGACCACCGACGCCAGCCGGCGGAGGAGATAGAACGGGCTCAATGCGTCAGCTCCGGTCTACCCAGATATTCTCGATGTAGTAGGTTCGCGACAGCGGATGCACTGTCCATCCATGCACATTGTTCCGATGCGCGGTGAGCACATCCTCGAAGAATGGGATGACGTACGGCGTATCACGCTGGATCAGCATCTGCGCGTCGGTGTACAGCTGCGCGCGCTCTTCCGGATCGAGCGTGCTTCGGCCGCGGGCGACCAGGTCATCGAACTCCTTGTTGTACCAAGCGGTGTCCTCGAATGCCGCGTCCGAGGTAAGCAGCAGGGTGAATGCGCCGTCCTCGGTGGGCTGCATGCTCCAATACGCCATGTAGAAATTGCCTTTCTTCCACACGTTGGCGAGATAGGTGTCGTGCGGCATGCTTTCGACATCGATATCGAAACCGGCCGGCCGCGCCATCTGCTTGATCGCGATCGCAACCTGGCCCCGGATGGCCGGGCGATTGGAAGCCACGAGCGTGATCTTGATGCCATCCGGATGACCTGCTTCGGCGAGCAGCGCCTTGGCGGCAGCCGGATCGTAGGGAACCTCCGGCGGCTCCATATAGTGCGGGAATTCCGGCGAGAGGATGTTGTCCCGTGCTGGCCGGCCCAGGCCTTCGAGCACGATGTCCACGATCAGCTGGCGGTCGACGGACATCGCGAGGGCCTTGCGCACCCTGACATCATCGAAAGGCGGCTGATCCTGGCGCATGACGACGTTCACGAACCGGCCCGAGGGCACGGAGAGGGCGGTGATTCCGGACGAACCTGCGATTCGGGCGAAATCCGCCTGCTGCACACGGAGCATCACGTCGGTCGTCCCGGAGAGGAGATTGGTTGTCTCGGCCGCAAGGTCCGGGAACAGGTGCATCTCCACCGCGTCGAGATAGGGCCGGCCCTCGATGAAGTAGTTCTCGTTTCGTACCAGCCGGGTCACGGTGGCGCTGTCATAGGTCTCCAGCTTGAACGGCCCTGTGCCGTTCGGCCGTGTCTCCAGGTCGGCCGGCGGTCCCGCGAGGGCAGCGGCCGACACGATCCGCGCGTTCGAATGGGCGAGCGAGGTCGGAAAATCGGCATAGGAAACCGAGAGCCCGAATCGCACGTTCAGCGGATCCACCGATTCTACCGACGCGATCATATCGAGCACGGAGCGAGCCGGTGATCCGGTGGCCGGATCGAGGATCGCGTTGAACGTGGCGACCACGTCATCGGCGGTCAGAGGCGTGCCGTCGTGAAAGGTCACGTTCGAGCGCAGTGTGAATGTGAACTCGGTGGCATCCGCGTTTCCCTCCCAGCTTTCCGCGAGGTCAGGGACGGGCCCGAAATCCGTGCCCATGCGGGTGAGTCCGGAATAGAGCATGTCGACGCAGGGATACTCTGCAGGGCCGGACAACTGCAGCACGTTCAGGGTCGCGATCCGGTTCGAGTGGCTGATCTTTAGGACGCCGCCCCGCACGGCATCTCCTTGCGCCAGCGCCCAGTGCGGCAGGGCCGAGACGGCGGCTGCCCCGACGAGCAGGTTGCGCCTCGTGGTTTCCAATCGAATCATGTCAATCCTCACTTTCATGTTCGGGGATTTCCATCCCCTGGTTTCAGGCAACCACCGTCAGCGTGTCCGGCAAAGCCGTCAACACTTCCGGGCTGCCATCGGTGATGAGTAGCGTGTGCCCAACGCCCATTGCGTAGCCGGTTTCGCTGTCGCCCGCCATGACATGGTAGAAGAGCGTCATGCCCGGGCGGCATTCCGTCGGGTTGCCGGCATAGATCATCGGGGGCACATCCATGCTCGTGGGCGCGAAAGTGCATCCGACGGAATAGCCCGTTGCGCCGTAGCGGTGGGCGCGCAAGCCCGCCGCGTCAAGCCCGGCCGCGTGGACATCAAAGATCTCTCCCAGAGTGGTGCCTGGCCGGGCAATCTCGGTCATCGCTTCGAGGGTCTTGCGGGCAGCGCTGTACATTCGCAATTGCGCTTCGGGAGGCTTACCGAACAGGATCATCCATTCCGTCTTGACGTTGTATCGTCGGTACGTTACTGGATACTCAACAAGAATCTGGTCCTGGGCCTCAATGCGCCGCGGTCCGGAGACGCCGCGTCCATACACTGCTCGCGGGCCGGAATTGAAGAGCGGAGCGTTGGGCGGCATGTCGCCCCCCTCTTCGAATATCACACGCAGATACTCGGTCTTCAATTCGGAGTCGAGAATGCCCGGACGCGCCGCTGCGATGACCGCATCCAGGGAGAGATTCAGGATCTCGGCAGCGCGCCGGACATAGGCGATCTCGGCCGGCGACTTTATCAACCGGAGGCGGCGGATCATGTGGTCGTCGTTATCGATTGTGCAGAAGCCCTCGAGGGCATGCTGCACGCGCCACAGGTTCCAGCCGGTCAGACCGTGGGTGTTGAGTTCTATGGCGACTCGCGCGCCCTCCAGGCCAAGCTCCTGCAGAATGTCGCGAAGGTCGACTGCCGGATCCGCATCCTCTGCGTCCCACCAGAGCCGGATATCCTCGTAGGTGCTGGTCCGGCGTGCCTGGAGCAAGTCCGGCCGGCGGGTAAGCAGGATCGGTGGCCGCTCGTCCGCGGTGAATACCGCGCACTGGAAGAAGACAAAGCCGCCAGTGTCATAGCCGGTCAGCCAGTAGTGGCTTTCCTGGGCAAAGACGAGAATGGCGTCGAAATTGTTCTGGCGGAGCGTGCTGCGAAGCCGGGACTGGCGGTCAAGGTGCTCCTCGATGGAAAATGGCAGGTCTCGTGCTACAGGAGTTGACATCAGCTTATCCGCTCATTTCGCTGGTCCGGACGATATACACTGCGGTCCAGACAAGCCGCGCAGAACCGGATAGCCCATTGAAGTGAGCGTATGGTTCGGTATACCCACTGTCAACCATGAGCGGCCTTCAAGCGAGTGGCCGGCAGGAACCACGTTGGCTGACAACCCCTGCGGTTCATCGGCGCGCACGGACCCGGACCGCGGATCTCTCCGGGGCAGCCGTGAATTCTTGCGCTGATTCGCGGCGAAGATCGGCCTGTGCCCCGCTTTGCCCGGGAGAAATCCGGCGCGCGAGGCGGGCAGAGGGCGGAAGCAGGATGTGGCCACAACCCGGGCCGGTTTCGAAAAGGTGCGGACGATTGGCACGATGCACCCCGAGAATCCGGCGAGCCATCGAACCGGCATCGCGCCACCATTTCCGGGGCGCTGCCCCGATGCCGCAGGTACGGGCGGCGTGGCGAACATCGGAGCCGTCACGGGGCGGCGGAGAATGCCCATGCATATTCGTGCGGCCAATTGTCCTCCCTCCGCGGGTGCGGTTGCCCTGATGTCCGATCTGACTGCGGAGGCGAGTCCCGACATCGGACTTGCCGAGCGTATTCTTACGGACCTGCGCCGCGAGACCCGGGATGGGCGCGGCGTCACGAGAATGTCCTACGGGCCGGGCGAGGCGGCCGCCCATGCCCTCGTGCGGAAGGAAGCGGAGGCCCTCGGCTTGGGTGTCGCCACCGATGCCGCCCTCAATCTCTACATCTCCCTGCCCGGTCGCAAGCGGGGACCGGCGGTGATGGTCGGCTCTCATCTCGATTCCGTGCCCCAGGGGGGAGATTTCGATGGGGCGGCTGGCGTTCTGATGGGACTCTCCGTGATCGCCGGCTACCGGCAGTCCGGTTTCGTGCCAGAGAACGACATTGTCGTGATGGCCACGAGGGCCGAAGAGAGCACTTGGTTTCCGGCGTCCTACATCGGCAGCCGCGCGGCGTTCGGCATGCTGCGGGGATCAGAACTGGATGAGGTGCGCCGGGCAGGTGACGGTATGTCGCTGGGCGCCGCGATTTCTGCTGCCGGCGGGGACCCGGAGCGCCTGCGGGCCGGAACCGCGCAACTGGAACCCGACCGCATCCGCGCCTTCATTGAACCGCATATCGAGCAGGGGCCGGTCCTGGTAGAGGCAGGTATTCCAGTCGGGATTGCAACGGGCATTCGCGGCTCCTTCCGGCATCGGAGCGCAGTCTGCCAGGGCAGCTACGCGCATTCCGGCGCGACACCCCGGTCGGCGCGACGCGACGCGGTACAGGCCGCGGCAGCGCTGGTTTGCGCCCTCGATGAACTCTGGATCCAGTCAGAGGCCGAGGGGCTGGATCTTTCCGTGACCGTGGGACAGTTTTCCACGGATATCGCGCAGCACGCATTCAGCAAGGTTGCCGGCCGCGCCGAGTTCTCGCTCGATTTCCGGAGCCAGTCTTCCGGAACGCTGGAATTCATGCGCACGCGCCTCGAGATCATCGTCGCCGGAATTCAGCGGGAGCGCCGCGTGAACTTCGATCTCGGTCCCCCATCGGGAACGGAACCGGCCGCAATGGATGCGCGGATCACCGAGTTGCTGGAGGAAGCGTGCGCGACCGTTGGTGTTCCATCCATCAGGATGGCGTGCGGTGCGGGACACGACGCGGCCGTGTTCGCACGGATGGGCGTGCCGACGGGGATGATCCTGATCCGGAACGAGCATGGGAGCCACAATCCTGACGAGCACATGGATCTCGAAGACTTTGCCGCTGCCGCCCAGGTGCTGTCCCGATTTTGCGTTGCGGCCGGGTCCGCCGCGGCGTGTCGCGGGCAACACGCTACGGAATGATCGATGGTCGACTGCCTCGTCGTTCAACCCATCGCAGAGTGCGGCCTGGACTTGCTGCGCGCCGGGGGACTCTCGGTGCATGTCGCCGAGGACACGGTGCTGGAGGCATTGTTGCCGCATCTTCGAAGCGCGCGCGCCGTGATCACGCGGAACCATGGTTTGTCTGCAGCCGAGATCGCGGCGGCGCCCCACCTCGTCGTCATCGTCAGTCACGGGACAGGAGTTGACTCCATTGACCGGGCTGAAGCCGCCCGCCGGGGAATCCCGGTCCTCAGTACGCCCGGTGCGAATGCGCAATCCGTTGCCGAGCACACGCTTGCGCTGATGCTCGCTTGCTCGAGGGCGATTGTGGAGGCCGATCGCGCGGTGCGCAGCGGCGATGCCCGGTTCCGCTATCGCCGCCAGACGGTGGAGTTGGCGGGACGCACCGCCGGGCTGGTGGGATACGGCCGAATTGCGCGCTGCGTGGCGCGGCTGGCTCATGGCTTCGGGATGAAGGTGGAGGCGTATTCCCGCCACAGCAGTCCCGCGCAAATGCAGCAGGACGACGTTGGCTGGGTGCCCGACCTCGATCGCCTCCTGGAAAGGGCCGATGTGGTGTCGCTGCACACGATTCCGGCCCGAGGAGTCCTGATCGGGGAGGAGCGAATTGCGCGAATGCGCCCGAACGCCATTCTCATCAACACGGCTCGGGGCGCGCTGCTCGACGAGGCCGCACTCGCGGCGGCCCTGCGAAGAGGACGGATCGCGGCTGCCGGGCTCGACGTGTTTCGAGCCGAACCGCTTCCTCTGGACAGTCCGCTCTTGGGCTGTCCCCGCCTCGTGATGACACCGCATATCGGTGGCTCTGCCCGCGAGGCGTTGGAGCGCACCGCCTGTGCGGCGGCGGCGAAGGTGATGGAGTCCCTTGGCGTGGACAAGGCTGCCTCCGGAGCCGGTGAAGCACGTGGGAGAACCACGTGAGCGCCGGAGAAGGGAGCGGTATTGCGGGGCGGCCGGATGCTGGCGGCCTTCGGGTGCGGTTTTGCGGAGACAGTGCAATTTGCATCGAGTTCGGCAACAGGGTGGATGCGGACCTCCATGCTCGGGTTCTCGCGCTGGACAGGGCGATTGCCGCGCGGGAACTGCCGGGAGTGATCGAGGCCGTGCCAACATACCGCTCGCTGCTGGTCCACATTGATCCTGTGCGTGCCGATCATCGCGACCTTGCCGACGCGCTTTGCGCGCTGGCGGCGCAGCCTGCGGAGCGCGAGGTGCCCCGGGAGCGCTGGTGGATTCCGGTTGTCTATGGCGGCGCACACGGAGTCGATCTGGCGCCATTGGCGGCCGAGCGGGGCATGACACCAAAGGAGTTTGCCGAATCGCACGCAGCCGCCGTGTACACCGTCTTCATGATCGGGTTCATGCCCGGCTTCACCTATCTGGGAGGATTGGATCCCCGCCTCTCGGCGCCGCGGCATCCAGAACCGCGCGCGCGGGTGCCGGCGGGCTCCATCGCGATTGGCGGAATGCAGACTTCCATCGGAACCCTGCCGGCACCAAGCGGCTGGCACCTGATCGGCCAGACACCGGTGCGCGGCTTCGTGCCGGGGCGCGTTCCCCCATTTCTCTTCGAGGCCGGCCAGGAGGTCGAGTTCGAGTCCATCCCCGAAGCGGAATGGGAGTCGATGGATGCCGCTGCGCGGGCAGGGGAGCGGATAGCCGTCCGGGTTGAATCGTGAGCGGCCTCAGGGTCGAGCATTGCGGTCCGGGCACCAGCGTTCAGGATTGGGGCCGTACGGGCTGGCGCCGATTTGGCGTGCCAACCTCTGGCGCAATGGACCGGCTGGCCCTCGCGCATGCGAACGCCCTGGTGGGCAATCACCCGGGCGAGGCGGCTGTGGAGTTTATGTTGCAGGGCGGGCAGTTCACCGTGACCGGGGGGCCGGTGCTGCTCGCCGTATCGGGACCCGGCGCGAGACTGAGCGTGGCGGGAGAGGGCATTCCGCCTGGATCGGGGGCACGGGCAGAGCCTGGGGACCAAATCGCGGTACGGGATGTTCGGGGTGGGGTCTTTGCCTATCTGGCTTTTGGCGGGGGTCTCGCGCTTGACCTCGAAATGGGCAGCCGCTCGCTGCATCGGCGTTCCGGGATCGGGGGAAAGCCGGTTTCGCCCGGCGACGGGCTTGAGGTTCGCGATCCCGATGCCGCCGAGCGCCGCCCGCGGAAAATACCGGTGCCGGCCCTGCCTTCCGGCCCGGTCCGCGTGATTCCGGGACCACAGGAAGATTATTTTGCTCCGGAGTCCGGCGAACTCCTGGTTTCAGCCCCGTACCGGGTGTCCCCGCGGTCCGATCGAATGGGTTGCCGGCTGCAGGGTCGACCGCTCGTCCATCGGGCGGGCTTCAACATCATCTCCGACGGAGTGTTGGCAGGCGCCATCCAGGTGCCCGGGGACGGGCAGCCGCTGGTATTGTTTCGCGATGGCCCGACAACGGGCGGTTATCCGAAAATCGCCACCGTGATCAGCGCGGATGTCGACCGGCTTGCGCAGGTTCCGCCCGGCGCGATCGTCCGTCTTGCCAATACCGATCTGCAAGAGGCGGCCTCCGCCGCCCGATCGCTTCGGCGCGTCATCGGGCAACTGTCGGCTTGCGCCTCCGGGGGCGGGATGCTGCGCGGCGAGGACCTGATGACGGCTAACCTGATTGGTGGAGTCGTCGATGCGATGGGATTTGCGGATCCGCCTTGTCCAGTCGCGGAACGCGACGAGACGCCGGGTTCGTCCGCGTAGGGCGAATTCGATGCGAACCGGAGCGGGGCGGCAATTGCCCCGCGGCGGAGCGACAGCCCGCAATGTGATTCGCTCAAAGATGGATGGGTCAGGACCCGCGTTGCCGCGTTGCCGCGCTGCCCGTTTCACGGCGATGGCATGGATGAGAATGGGGCGAGGCTCCAGCCCACTGCTTCCAGGCCCGTCTTCAGCGCCCGCGTCATGTCGACCGCCGCCGGGTTGTCGCCGTGCACGCAAATGGAATCAATCTCGACGGCAAGACTTCTGCCGCTTTCCGCCACCAGTTCCCGTTCGGCAAGCATTCTGAGGACTCGCCGGCAAGCGGTGTCTGGATCGTGGATCACCGACCCGGGCTCGCTGCGCGGCGTCAAGTTGAACGTGTCCGCATAGGTTCGGTCGGCGTACACTTCGCGTACCGGCCTCAATCCCGCGCGTTCTGCGGCGCGCTCCGTTGCGGTTCCGGGCATCACGAGAAAGGCGAGCGCCGGGTCCGCCGCGCGAATGCCCCGCGCCACCGCCATCGCCAGGGTGTCGTCGTCGGCACATGCGTTGCCCAGCGCACCGTGCGTCTTGACGTATGCGGCGACGGCGCCTGCGAGGGCGCACATGGACTGGAAGGCGCCGACCTGGTACGCGATCCAGTTCTCGATTTCCCGCGGACGCGGCGCATGGAGTGGACGTCGTCCGAAGCCGATCAGGTCCGGGTATCCGGGATGCGCGCCCAGGGCAACGCCCTTCCGGAGTGCGGTTTCGGCTGTCCTGCGCATGGTTTCGGGATCGCCCGCGTGGAAGCCGCAGGCCACGTTCGCAGAGGTCACAATGTCCAGCATCGCCTCGTCATCTCCCATCCGCCAAGGGCCGAATCCCTCGCCGAGGTCGGCGTTCAAGTCGATCTGCATGGTTCCAATCACCTCGAATATACGGGTCGGGACCGCCGGTGCCGGGCGGCGCTGTGGCGGCTCCCTGTGATTCGGTAGTATACGAATGAGCCGGGTCCGGATTCCAGACGTTCGGCAGGCCCAAGGATTCGCGAGAGGTTCCAGGTGGCGGGAAACCTGCTTTATATCGGCAATGGACCGAGTCTCCATTCCGTTGCGAGGCTGGACGAGCGATTTCGGAATTGGGGCCTCAAGGTCGACCTGCGCTGGGCGTTTGGCGGCGAGTTTCCATCGAGCCTGGGAGGCTATGACGGGATATTCCTGTCCGGAAGCCCCCATGGAGCCTACGAGCCGGTGGATTTCATTGCCCGCGAGCACGACTTGATCGCGGACGCCGCCGAACGCGGAATTCCCATGCTTGGAATCTGTTTCGGGAGTCAAATACTCGCTTCTGCGCTTTGCGGGCGGGACCAGGTGTTCCGCCGATCGTTCTGCGAAATCGGCTACAAGTCGCTGCCCATCCTTCCGGATGCGCGCGATGACCGCATATGCGCCCATCTCGGTCCGAGCGTCACGATGTTCGTATGGCACAATGACGAGGTTCGGCATGATCACGCCGACATGACAATCATCGCCCGCTCGGACATCTGTCCGAACCAGATCTGGCGCTGGCGCGACCGGCCGGTCTGGGGGATTCAGGGGCATCCCGAAATCACGCGAAGCCAGGCGGTTGTTTGGTTCGAGGAGAATCGGAAACGCATGGAGAGAGATGGTGCGGATGTGGACGCCCTGAAGCACGGAGCCCGCGAGGCGGCGGAGGCAAAGACGATCATTCGGCGGTTTGCGTCGCTGGTGGCCGACGAAGCGTGAATCGCAGGCAGAGGGGTAAATCGCAATGGTCCAGCCCGGCCTTTGGTTCAGCAGGCAGGAATATGCGGAACGCGTGGATCGGATCCAGACAGCCCTGACCGAGCGCGGACAGGATGCCCTTCTGGCCTTTCAACCGGAGACCGTCACCTGGTTGACCGGTTTCTTCACACGCGGGTACGGCAGCTTCCAATGCGCGATCATTCCGGCCGCTGGCGCCCCGATGACGGTGTGCCGCGATGTCGAGGAATATTACGTCGAGACAACATGCGCCTACCCTGACCGTGCCTTGTGGCGGGACGGCGACAACCCCGTGTCGGTCGCCGCGCAGGCTGTGAGGGCCCGGATTGGCGGGGCTCCGAGATTGGCGATCGAACGGGATGCATGGCCGTTGTCTGCCGCGCGCTTCGAGGCGCTCGCCGCGGCTTTGCCTGGCGCCGAGTGGCAGGATGCGAGCGCGTTGACCGTTGGCATGCGGTTTCGAAAATCACCTGCGGAAGTCGCGTTCCAGCGGCGGGCGGGTCTGGCGGCGGAAGCGGGCATGCGTGCGGCGATCGAGGCCGCAGGGGTTGGGGTCAGCGAGCGGGAGATTGCCGCGGAGATCTGCTCGGCCATGATTCGCTCGGGTAGCGACCTACCGGGGCCGGGCGTCCTGTCGTCTGGAGAGCGCGCCTTCCATCTGCATGGCGGCTACTCGAACCGCATCCTCGAGCGTGGCGACCGGCTGCAAGTCGAGGTAACTCCGTGCGTAAACCACTATCATGCGCGCTTCATGCGACCGATTCAGGTCGGGGAAGCGACGCCTGCTGATCGCCGCATCGTCGAGCGCCTGATCGGCATTCAGGATGCCGCGCTTGCGGAAGTGCGGGCCGGCGTGGACGCCGGAGTGCCGGATCGCATTTACCGGGAAGGCGTTCTCGGGGCCGGATTGAGGGAGCGGTATACGAACAAGACCTTCTACTCGGTGGGCTTGCTCCTCGCGCCTTCCGGGGGCGAACCACTCGAGGCAGCGCCCGGATGCGCCTGGTCTTTCGAGGCGGGCCAGACATTCCACACCTACGTGCTCGCGCAGGGGTTCGGCATGTCGGAAACGATTCACGTCACGGAAGACGGCTGCGATCGCCTGACCCGCTTTCCGCGCGAGTTGTTCGTGTGCTGAGATCGGCCGCCGGCGGCAGACAGCAGCGCGAAGTCGAATGGCATGGGGTTCCGCGTCGGCGCGCGTCATGGATCGCGGCACGTCGCCTGGGTTTCCGTGCGGGTCCATCGATACTCGTCCGGGCGGTCGGACGTGGCGCCGCTACCGGCCGATAGCGTCGTCCAGGATTCTCAAAGCTCGGTCGAGGTCATTCCTCGAAATCACGAGCGGGGGGGAAAGGGTCAGGACCGTTCCCTCGGTGATCTTGAAGCTGAGGCCGGCCTCAATGCAGCGATAGAGAATTTCCTGCGCTCTTTCCGGGTCGGGAGACCGGTCGCTGCGGCTCTTGACGATCTCGACGCCGATCAGCAATCCCCGTCCCCGGATATCGCCGATGCACTGGGCGCGGAACTCTCGGAGGCGGGCGATCGCATGGGCTCCGAGTTCGGCAGCGCGCTCGACGAGCCCCTCCTCCTCGATTACCGCGAGGGTCTCCAGGGCGGCCCGAGCGCTCACGGGGTTCTTTTCGTGTGTGTAGTGGCCGATCGCCCATTCGCCCGCCACGTCGAGGCTGGCGCGCGCGACAACCGCGGCAATGGGAATCACGCCCCCACCAAGGGCCTTCCCGATCACGAGAATGTCCGGATGGACCCCGTCATGCTCGTGGGCCCAGAAGCGGCCTGTCTTTCCAAGCCCGGTCGGAATCTCGTCGAAGATCAGGAGCGCTCCGTGCTTGTCGCAGGCGGATCGGACCCGCGCCCAGTAGCCTTCGGGAGGCACATGGGGAACTGCCCGGATGGGCTCGGCGATTACGGCGGCGACGTCCCCCTCGTGTTCCAGGGCGTATTCCACCATTCCGGCGCAGGCTATGCCGCAGGACTCGGGTCCGGGATGGCCGTAGGGGCAGCGGTAGCAGGAGAACGGGGCGACATGTTCGGCACCGGGCAGCAGCGGGCCGGCAGGGCCAGACCGGAACGTGCGCTGGCCGCCGACGCTCGACGCTCCGAACCCCGCCCCGTGAAAGGAATCCCAGAAGCTGATCGTCTTGAACCGTCCGGTCGCCGCACGGGCGAGGCGGAGCGCGACTTCGACCGCATCGGAACCCCCGGTCGTGAACAGGGTCTTCGTGAGGCCCTCGGGCGCGAGGTCGCCGAGTCTCTCGGCGAGTGCGACCGCCGTCTCGCAGGTATAGCGACGGGGCGCGAATGACAGGCGGTCGAGCTGATCCTTGATCGCTCCGATCACCCTCGGATGGGCGTAGCCGATGTGGTGGACGCTGTTGCCATGGAAGTCCATGGTCCGCCGGCCAGCATGGTCCTCGATCCAGATGCCGTCCGCCTTCCGGATGGACGACAGCACGGGCGTTGACAGACTCTGGTGCAGGAAGGCGCGGGAGTCCCGTTCGACCAGCGCGTCGCCGGGATTGGCTTCCCGCTGCGCCAGCCACCGGGACCTGGCGGAGGCCCGGTTGGATTCTCCTTCCGAGTGCGGCGGATCGTTGCGCATTCACGTCTCCTCGATTCGGTCGAGAAATTCGGCCACCTGTTCGACAAGCTCCCCGGCGCTGCGCTCCGCGCTCTTCAGGACGATCTCGGGGTTCATCGGCGGTTCATAATCTGAATCGATGCCCGTGAAATTGGGCAGTGCGCCCGACCGCGCTTTCCTGTACAGGCCCTTCGGGTCCCGGGCCTCGCAGACGTCGAGGGGAGCGTCGACAAAAATCTCGATGAATTCGTGGCGCTCCACCATTGCGCGTGCCATCGTCCGCTCCGAGCGGAACGGCGAGATGAAGGCGACAATAACGATGAGGCCTGCATCGAGCATCAGCTTGGCGACCTCCGCTACGCGGCGGATGTTCTCAACCCGGTCCGCATCCGTGAAGCCGAGATCCTTGCTCAGCCCATGCCGCACATTGTCGCCGTCAAGCAGGTAGGTGTGCCGGCCTTCGGCCTGGAGTTTCTGCTCGAGCAAGTTTGCGATGGTCGATTTTCCCGCGCCGGAGAGGCCCGTCAGCCACAGAATACGGGGCTCCTGCCCCTTGGCGCGCGCCCGCGCGGGCTTGTCTATCCGCATGGCGTGCCAGGACAGGTTGCTGGCACGCCGGAGCCCGTACCGGATCATGCCGACGCCCGCGGTCGCGTTGGTGGATTTGTCGATGAGCAGAAACCCGCCGGTATGACGGTTCTGGCGATAGGGATCGAAGGCGACACGGCGATCGAGCGAAATCTTGCAGTATCCCACCTCGTTCATCTCCAGCTTCCTGGCGGCAAGGCGGGCGAGGGTCTCCACGTCGAGACGGTGACCGATATCGGTAATCTGCGCCGTCGCCGAAGCGCGGCCGATCTGGATCCAGTACGGCCGTTCCGGCAGCAACGGGCGCGAGTCCAGCCAGATCATATCGGCGGCGAATTGATCCGCGACAGTGGGGCGTTGCCCCGAGTCTGCAAGGATGTCACCGCGGCTCAAATCGATGGCGTCGGCGAGAACGACGGTCACCGCCTGTCCGGCTGAAGCCGTCTCGAGGTCGCCCGACGGGCCGAGAATTCGCTTGATTGTCGTTTTCCCTCCCGAGAGGCTCGACATGGCAGGCATGCCGCGTCGGGCGGTCCCGGAAGCGATAGTGCCGCTGTATCCCCGAAAATCCGGACCGGGCCGGTTCACTCGCTGAACCGGCAGACGGAAGCCGGCTCCCGGTTCGGCGCGATTCGGGTAGATGGAGTCCAGGAGCTCCATCAGCGTCCGGCCGTCATGCCACGGTGCAAGGCCCCTGGAGGCGTGAACATTCTCCCCCTCCAGCGCGGAAACCGGCAAGGAGTGCGTGTTTCGCAAGCCGATCCTCCCCGAGAATTCGGCGAATTCCCCGGCAATGGCGCGAAAGGTTTCGGCGCTGTAGCCGACCAGGTCCATCTTGTTGACAACCAGGATCGTATCGCGGATCCCCATCAGCGCGACGATTACGGCGTGGCGGCGCGTCTGCGGAAGAATACCCTTGCGGGAATCCGCAAGGATGACCGCAAGATCGGCATTGGATGCCCCCGTCGCCATGTTGCGTGTGTATTGCTCGTGGCCAGGCGTGTCTACGGCAATGAACTTCCGGCGGCCAGTCTCGAAGTAGCGGTAGGCGGCGTCGATCGTGATGCCCTGTTCCCGTTCCGCCTGCAGCCCGTCGACGAGAAGCGCGAGATCCACTGCGCCGGCCCGGGTGCCGTATGATCGGCTCTCTGCCACGGCTTCCGAGAGCTGGTCCTCCCGAACCTGGTCCGCGTCGTGGAGCAGCCTGCCGAGGAGGGTCGACTTTCCGTCGTCCACGGAGCCGCAAATGACGAACCGGAGCTGGTCCTTTCGTTTCTGGGCCGCGAGGAACGCATCGAATTCTGTGGCCGTCGTGGTGCCAGAAGTCAAAAATACCCCTCCTGCTTCTTCCGTTCCATCGAGCCGATCTGGCCCTTGTCGATCGCCCGCCCTGCGCGCTCGGAGGTGGGGTAACTCAGGAGCTCCAGGATGACCTCCTCGACGGATGCGGCGCTGGATTCGATGGCGCCGGTTAGCGGGTAGCAGCCCAGAGTACGGAACCGCACAAGCCTCTTCTCCGGCTCTTCGCCAGGCTCGAGTGTCATCCTGCTGTCGTCAATCATGAGCAGCAAGCCGTCGCGCCGGACAACTGTCCGTCGCGCGGCGAAGTAGAGAGGGACGACGGCGATACCCTCCCGGCGGATGTATTGCCAGACGTCGAGCTCGGTCCAATTGGACAACGGGAAGATCCGGGCGGATTCCCCCGGTGCGAGGCGGGTGTTGTACAGGTTCCAGAATTCCGGTCTTTGGCGCTTCGGGTCCCACCGGTGGGAAGCGCTGCGGATGGAAAGGACGCGCTCCTTCGCGCGCGATTTCTCCTCGTCGCGTCGCGCGCCACCAAGGGCGGCGTCGAAGCCGTGCTTCCTCAGAGCCTGCTTCAGGGCCTCGGTCTTCATGACGTCGGTATGGCGGGCGGCGCCGTGGCTCAGCGGACCGATGCCCTGCTGAAGTCCGTCCTCATTGATATGGACAATCATGTCGAGGCAGAGACGAGTCGCGGTCACATCCCGGAACCGGATCATTTCCCGGAATTTCCAGGTCGTATCGACGTGGAGCACGGGAAAGGGCGGCTGGCCGGGTGCGAAGGCCTTCATCGCCAGGTGCAGCATCACCGTCGAGTCCTTGCCAATGGAATACAGCATGACCGGCGTGCGAAAACAGGAGGCCGCCTCTCGGATGATGTCGATGCTCTCGGATTCGAGCCGGTCCAGATGGGCAATCCCCGGAAGGGCGTGCGACAATTGCATGGGACTCCCCGTCAGTGCCGCTTCCGTGCGGCAACGGTTGACCGCAGCCATCGCCTTCGGCGCTGTCGGCTTGGTGCTGCACCCGTTGAAAGCGCGTTGGCATTCTAGATGCTGGCTGCATTCGCGCGCAATTTCCCGCGGAAGGGTGTCCTGACTCGACGGCCCCCCTGGTCCCGGGGGCAGGGCGCTCGATTCGCTTGTTGCGGGCCGGATCTCGGGCGAGACCTCCGTCGCCCGCCGGCCTGCGCCTCCCGTGCGGCGCGTCGAAACACCATGACGCACGGAGCGGCAGCCTCGCCGACGGCCACCCATGGGTCCGAGATCGCGCCGAGAGAGTCATTCAGCTTTCGCTGCCGAGCCGGGGAGAGTACTCGGGAACCGGCGGGCCATTGCTGCATGGTGGAGATGCATCCATTTCGCGGACAACTCCAGGCGCTCGCTGGCCGTAATCATTTGGTGCACCGGAGTGTCCGGCGGGTGCATCGCCCGGCGTTCCGTACGTCAATATTTGGCGCTGCTTTCCCACGTCCAGACGGCAGACTTCGCCGCGAGGTGTCGTTCGCCTGGCCTTGCCATTGAACAGCCGATTCTTGCCCGTATTGGTACCGTCAATGTACTTCCCGGGAAATTCTCCGGATACCGGTTGGCTGGAGTATTTTGCCAATCTGCACCGGCCTCAATTCAGGGGCTTTCGGTGCGGCCGATTGTGACGCATAATGACGGAAAGTGAGGAAACATGACACCAGCGGGCTGAGAATTGACCTTTTTGGGAATATCAGCTGGCGCCGTGAGAGAAGCGCTCGTTGTTCGGAATTGCAGTGGTCGCCGGGGTCATGCGTTGCGGGGAGCAGACTAAATTGACCAGACCGACCCTTCGTGTCATCGCCGACCAACTCGGAGTATCGACCGCCACAGTCTCGCTCGCGATGCGAGATAACAAGAGAATCTCTGAGGGCATGCGAAGTCGGGTCAAGGCCGCCCTGGTCGAGGCCGGATATGTCTACAGCCGCAGTGCAGCAAGCTTGCGCACGTCCAAGACGCACACGGTCGGGGTCGTTCTCAACAACATCTCCGATCCGTTCTGCAGCGCATTGCTGTCGACGCTGGAATTTGAACTCGAAAAGGCCGGACGGACGGTATTTCTGTGCAATTCGAATGAGTCCGTTGATCGGCAGGCCAATTTCATCCAGAGAATGTCGGAATACAACGCCGACGGCGTAATAGTTTCTCCGGCCATCGGCTCGACCGTGGACGACTTCACTTCCGGACGATTTGCGGTGCCGCCGCTCGTTTTCATATCGCGGACGATTCTCGGGTCGAATTTCGATTATGTCATAAACGATGACCAGGAAGCGGCCCGCCTGGCCACGAATCGGTTGCTCGGCCTGGGCCACAGGCGAATCGCCTTGGTAGGCGGCGATCCATCGGTGGACGTGTTCGGTTTGCGCCTGACCGGCCACAGGGCGGCCCTTGACAAGGCATCGGTTGTGTTCGACGACTCACTCGTGAGACCGTGTGTCCCTACGCTTTCGTCCGGATTCGAGGCGGCAGCGTGGGTGGCCGGACTCTCCCCCCAGCCGACGGCCGCCATCTGCTCCAACGATCTGGTCGCTCTTGGGCTTCGCCACGGCCTGATGCGGCATGGCCTCGTGCCCGGGCAGAACTTTGCACTCATCGGCAATGAGGATCTCGAGGAGTCGAGGATCATCGATCCGCCACTCAGCGCCACGACGGTATCCCGAAACGAAATGGGCAGGCTTGCCGCGATGGCGCTGATCAATCGCCTCGATAATCCGGATTCTCCGCCGAGGCAGATCGTCCTGGAGAGCAAGCTCATCATACGCGGCACATGCGATGTTTCCGTTCCTCCCGGTGCATGAAAGGCCGGGACCGGGGCTCGAGGTCCGTGCTTGCTGCAACCCGCAATCCAGTGTGATCGGAACGTTCTTCGGTCCTGATGCGGATCCTTGCCCGGCCGTGCTCGCCGGAGGACATTGCGAGGTTGCCCCTGCGCTGCAGCATATGGAAGTGGCCATCCGGTTGCCGCATCCGGAATGCGCGGTCGCCGGACGGGCCTCGCGTCTAGAGGAGGGCCGGCCAGGTCTTGGCAACGGGAGTTCCGGGAGAAGCCGCAAGGGCGGCGCGGTGCGGATGGCCATTCAACTCGGGCGGACGGATCTCAGGGTTTCTCGCCTCGGGTCAGGCGGGCATTGATCTCGTCGATAACCGGCTCGATGTCCGCAATGCTGTCGATAACGAAATGGGCTCCGGCCTCCGCCAGCTTCCTGCGCGTGTATTCGAGGCGGACCTCGACCTCCCGTTCCGGCAAGGCGGATCCTTGTTCTGGCGTGTCCACATTCATGTAGTTCGAGTACCGGGCGACACCGACACCCCAGCAGCCGCCATTCACTGCTTCGCCAACTCCCGAGGCCGTGTCATCGACCTTGACCACGGTTCGGATCGAGCTGATTCCGAGGAGGTCAAGGTTCCGGTAGAGCATATGCGGTGCCGGCCGCGCGCCATGAAGGACCTCGTCTCCCGCCACGGAAGCATCCGGCCGGTATCCCTGCTTCGCGGCCTCCTCCTCGAGGATGTCGACCATTGGCCGGGTGAAGCCGGTAGTCGAGCCGATCTTGATTCCGCGTTCCTGCAGCCTCTGCACTACCTCGGCCACCCCCGGCAACAGGGGCGTGTAGTTGCGCAGGCAATCGAGCTGGAGCGGCACGAAGTCGGCGAACATCGCTTCGACATCCCCGTCGTTCGGCGGAGCGCCCTTGATGGACCGCCATCTCTCCGCGATTTCCGGCACCTCGGTGAGAGCCTTGATGTGAAGGTCCTTCCGCAAGCCCATCGGGCCACGCGCCTCCTCCATGGAGATGTCGACTCCCTGGCGGCGGAAGACCTCGACGAAGACGACTGCCGGGGCGACGACATAGGCGTCTGCCGTCGTGCCGCTCCAATCCAGAATGACCGCCTGTACCCCGGCGGTGGGCCGGGATCGTGCTGGGTGGGACATGATTTGCTCCTATAGCAGTTGTAGAGACAAGGTCAGGGAGCCCGATCGGCCCGCGCTTCCTCGCGCGGGCGGGCGTCGCAAACGCCCAATTCATCGAGGACCCTTCCGGCAGCCTCCACAAATTGGCGCATCACGAGAGCGTCGATGTTGCCGATGCACCCGACGCGAAAACTGTCCGCGGAGGTCAGCTTGCCGGGGTAGATCGCGAAACCCCTCGCCTTCAGCCCATCGTAGAAGCGGGAGAAGTCGAAGGCCGGGTCGGCCGGCATGTGGAACGTGGCGATCACCGGCGAGCGCCAGCGCGCGGGAAGAAGCGGTTCGAATCCAAGCTTGCCCATGCCTTCGATCAGAATCTCGCAGTTCCCCTGGTAGCGGCTGCCGCGTGCTGCCATGCCACCTTCGGCTTCGTGCCGCCGCAGCGCTTCCAGAAACGCTGCGGCCACATGCGTTGGCGGCGTGAAGCGCCATTGCCCCGTCTTTGTAAAATTGGTCCACTGGGCGTGAAGGTCGAGGCTGAGGGAGTGGCTCCGCCCTTTCGCTTCTTCGAGCTCGGTGCGCCTGGCGATGACGAAGCCGATTCCCGGTGCGCCCTCCAGGCACTTGTTTGCCGAGGCGGCGAGTGCGTCCCATGGAAAGTCGTCTGCTCCGGCGGGGAGGGCGCCGAAACTGCTCATGGCGTCCACCAGAAGCCTGCGCCGCGCTGCGCGGACGGCTTCGGCAATCTCCTCGATGGGGTTGCGAATGCCGGAACTTGTCTCGACATGCACTGCGATCACGTGGGTTGCAGACGGATCCGACGCCAGAGCTTCGGCAACAACCGCTCCCCGCACCGGCAGGCAGTCGCTCGTCTCGACTACCGACGAGGCGCGGCCGAGATAGCGAAGAGTCTCGACGATACGCTTGCCGTAGGCGCCATTCACGAGCACGAGGGCCTTGCCATCCCGAGGCACGAACGAGCCCAGCATCCCCTCCACCGCATAGGTGCCGCTGCCTTGAACGGGCACGCAGGCGAATTCGTCTTGCGAGCATCCTGCGATGCAGAGCAGCCGTGCGAGGATTTCAGAGGTCAGCTCACGGAAGTCGCGGTCCCTCGATCCCCAGTCGCGGAGCATGGCTTCCCGCACTTGCGGCGCGGTTGACAGCGGTCCCGGCGTCAGCAGCCACGATTCTGACGGAGAGGAGGTGGCAGGTCCCGGGCCGTGGTCTCGCGGTGGCTTGTGCAATGTCCGCTCTCCCTTTGCTTTCCGCTCTCTCGGGCGGTGAACTCGAACTCTCTTTCGCGCCGTCGCCGCCAAGCCTCCGCCAGCGCGATTGGCGAGCTTGAGCGGTGGACCATGCAGTCCCTGCCTCGTGGGCCAGCCTCCGGCCGTCCGGACCCCAAGTGCCTCTCCGAGACGGCGCTGTCCCCAACTCGCGCCAAGTCAGAGTCGCGTTGCGTGTTCACGGTATCGGGCGGTTGTCATGAGAATCGGCCACGCCATCGGTGGGCCTCAATGGATGCGCGCCATTATACGGGCCTGTTGCGTTGCCGGGAAGCTCGCGCGCCGGAATCCGCCGGATCGACCGATCCCGCTCTGCGCGGGGCGGTTCCCTCATCTGCCTTAAAGTTTGTGGGTTGGACCCGGTTTATCCTTTGTTGGAAAAGGGTTACAAGTAGTTGGATGTAAAAATCCTTTACCCACCGGGTGCAGAACCGGTCTCAAATTCCTCTCCGTCCGTCAGGGTCGATTCTTCGGACTCCGAAGCGGACATGACGCCGTGTGGCGGCGCGGAGTTGTGCCTCCGTTCCGCGACGCCAAGCGGGGCGTTCCGCGATGTGACTGCCGGTATTCGGTGTGAGCAGGGATGGACGGACGACCAGATGCCGTTGTCGCTGTGGCAATTGAACATCGTGGGCTACGAGCGCGTGGAGAATGTGCGGGTGCGGTCGGCGGCGTCACGCCAGGGGATTCGTGGGCTACGAGCGCGTGGAGAATGTTGATCGCTTGGAGGCGGATGAGTGTCCCTGCCGCCTGGTTGGCCGACACGAGGCGCGGATCCTGGGGGCATCGCGCCGGAATCTGAAGCGGCGCCACCGGAAGGGGCGGACGCTACCGTCGACGCGCTCGCTGCCGGACCGGCTGCACGGGCACCATGACGATGCTGCGGATCGAAAGCGTCCGGAGGGTGAGGCGTGTGTGCCGGTTCCGTCGGCTACGCCGCTTGCGGAAGCGAACCGTCGGCCGGTTGCGATGGCGGCAGAACATGCGGACCTTCGGAAGGCGACGTTTGATGTGGATGCGACGATTGTTCCGGGCGGTGGGCGGGAACCGCTGTTTACGTATCGTGCCGCCAACGGGACGCATCCGGACAAGAAGGGTTATCAACCGCTGAACTGCTTTCTTGCGGAGACGGGAACGATGCTCTGCACGGAGATGCGAGATGGCAATGTGCCTGCCAGGGAGGGGAATGCGCGCGTACACCCGAGAGCTCTGGCGCGGTTGCCGGATCTGATCGAGGAAGTGATGATCCGGAGCGACTCGGCGGGGCATTCGGCGGATGTGATCCAACTCTGCAACCGGCCAGAGCCGCGGCCGGCGGCATCGCAGCGCTTCGGGGCTTCGCGATTTCGGCGGTGCGCTCGCAGGAGCGAATTGCGGCGGTGGCGAAGGTTCCGCAGGTGGACTGGAACCCTTTGCGGGCCCAGAAGAATGGAGCACCGACGGCGGCGGCAAGTCGGCGCTTGTGGAAGTGGACTCGGAGGACGAGGCCATCGCGGAAGTGAACTTCTTCTCGAAAGAAGTTGGGCACAGCAGGCGCGAGGGGATCTTCCGGTACAACGCTTCCGCCGGGTTTTGCCGGATGCGCTGGGAGTGAACGACGAAGAACTGCCGCACCACCCGGACAAGCCGGCCTATGCGATCCGGGTGCTGATCACGAACATTCCGGCGCCGGGCGAGGGCCGGGCTTGGCCCGGGGCCGATGGCGGCGCAGCCCGTGCTGAAGCGGCTGAACGGCCGTCGCGGCGACGCGGAGCAGGCACATGATGCACTGAGAAACGGCCTCGCGGGCGGCACCATGCCGAGCGGCTGGTTCGGTGCCAACGCGTTCTGGCGGATGGGCGCCCTCCTGGCGGTCAGCCTTCACGCGCTGACGGCATGGCGGACGCTAGGCGAGGATCCGGACCGGGCCAACTGGGAGCGGACCCGGCGCGTCCGCCTGATCCATGCGGACCGCCTGGTCGAGTGTGGTCGCCAGTTGAATCTCAGGATGCGCAAAGCCCGGACGGAAGAACTGCAGGCGGCGCTCGAGAGCCTGGGCGAACGACCTACCGTGCCCGGAAAGCGCCGATCGTCCCGTTCTCCACCTCGATCCGCCGGAAACCCCGAGCCTCAACCGGGTACTGCCCGGCTGTTCGCCCGCGCAGCCGGATTTCAGGCCCTGGCTGCGGACGCAGTGACCTCCGGAAGACGCAAGGGGCAGGAAATCACCCGCTGAACCGCTCCTGGGCATCCCGGTAACTCCGCCAGTCCCACCATCCGGACGGAAACGCCGAGAACCGCAGAAATGGGTGGCAAGAGTGCCCGGCACGCACCCGACACGAAGGCTTGATCACGGCTCTGGGTTTCACGAGGGGTTGAATGAAACCCACATTCGTAGTACCCAACAAGGGTACATTACGCGGATCGCGCCTCGGACGGGAAGGAAAATGCGTGCCAAAGCCGCAAGCCAACGGCGGATTTGTCGTCTTCGAAAAAGTGCAAAAGAGTTACGATGGCGAAACGCTGGTCGTCAAGGATCTCAACCTTTCCATCGGCAAGGGAGAATTCCTGACTTTGCTGGGTCCGTCGGGCTCCGGCAAGACCACATGCCTGATGATGCTGGCCGGTTTCGAAACCGCGACCCATGGCGAGATCCGCCTGGGCGGCAAGCCCATCAACAACATCCCTCCCCACAAACGCGGAATCGGAATGGTGTTCCAGAACTATGCCCTCTTCCCGCACATGACGGTATCGGAGAATTTGGCGTTTCCCCTGCAGGTGCGCGGGATGGGTAAGGCCGAGCAGGCGGAGAAGATTCGTCGGGCGTTGGACATGGTACAGATGGGGGCGTTTGGCGGACGCCGGCCGGCGCAGCTCTCCGGTGGGCAGCAGCAACGGATCGCGCTCGCGCGCGCCCTCGTGTTCGAGCCCGAACTGGTCCTGATGGACGAGCCCCTCGGCGCCCTCGACAAGCAGCTGCGGGAAACTCTGCAGTTCGAGATCACCAATCTTGCGCATGACCTCGGAATTACGACCGTATACGTTACGCACGATCAGACCGAGGCTCTGACCATGTCGGATCGAGTGGCGGTCTTCGATGATGGCGTGATTCAGCAGCTGGCAATGCCGGATGAGCTCTACGAGAAACCACAGAACAGTTTCGTCGCCCAGTTCATTGGCGAGAACAACACGCTCTTGGGCACGGTCAAGGAAATGAGTGGCGGAATTGCGCTTGTCGAGCTGGAAAGCGGGGAGTTGATCAAGACGGTTCCAGTAAACGTCGCCGGCGTTGGCGAGCGCACCCGGGTATCCATCCGGCCGGAGCGGGTCGAGGCCAATCCGGCCCGGCTGCAGGAGGGTGCGCATACCATCAAGGCCACGGTGCTGGAGTTCATCTACATGGGTGACACCTTTCGCACGCGGCTCCGAGTGGCAGGATCGGACGACTTCGTTCTCAAGACCCGCAATGCGCCGGACCAGGTCCGGATGCAGCGAGGGCAGGTGGTCGATATCGGCTGGCTTCCCGAGGATTGCCGGGCGCTTGATGCCTGAACCAGGGAGTCATCTCAGGAGCGTTGCCCATTCCCGCAGTTGAGAGTTGGGCAATTTCAGAAGAGACAACCATGAAACACAGAATTTTGACGGCCGGACTGGTCCTCGCCGGCACGGCCGCAGCCGTGTCTTCCCAGGCTCAGGACATGGCCAGTAGCATGACGCTGGTTTCCTGGGGCGGTGCTTACCAGGCCAGTCAGGTCAATGCATATGTAACTCCGTATTTGGAAATGAACCCGGACGTGGAGGTGATTTGGGATGAGAGTGCACCCCACGGGGTATCCAGGTTGCGGGCAATGAGTGAGGCGGGAAACGTCACTTGGGATCTCGTTGATGCGACTGCGTCGGACGCAATTCGCCTTTGCGACGAGGGCCTCGCGATGGAAATCGATCACGATTCCTTGCTCGCGCCTGCGCCGGACGGAACTTCGGCTTCGGAAGATTTCGGAGACATGATCGTATCGGATTGCTTCATTCCGCAAATCGTTTACTCCACCACCTTCGGGTACCGGAACGACATGGTGGGCGATACGCCGCCGACCGATGTATGTGCTGTCTTCGACACGGAGACGTATCCTGGCAATCGGAGTTTGGAAAAACAGCCAATCAACAACCTGGAGTGGGCACTCTTGTGCGACGGTGTGCCGAAGGACCAAGTTTATGATGTGCTGGAGACCGAAGAGGGTCAGGCACGCGCCTTTGCCAAGCTCGATACGATCAAGGACGTGGTAATCTGGTGGGGCTCGGCCTCCGAACCGGTGCAGCATCTGGCAGATGGCGAGGCCGTAATTGCGTCATCCTATAACGGTCGTCTTTTTTCAATGATCGAAGAGCAAGACCAGCCGGTGAGCATGCTCTGGGACGCGCAGGTGTTCGATCTGGACGGCTGGATCATACCGGTCGGCCTTCCGGAAGACCGGCTTGCGCGTGTGAAGGACTTTGTGCGCTTTGCCACGGATACCCAGCGCCTCGCGGACCAGTCCAAGTACATCTCGTACGGTCCGGGACGCCTTTCCTCCGCCCCGCTGGTCGGAAAGCACGAAACGCTCGGCATCGACATGGCGCCCCACATGCCGACCGATCCCGAGAACGCAAAGAACACCTTCCTCTACAACTATGAATGGTGGGCCGATTATCGGGATGATCTGGACGCGAAGTTCCAGGCGTGGCTTTCCCAGTAGGACAGAACTGCCAAACCGGGCGGAACGCCGCATCGCAATCCGCCCGTCGTCACCCCTTGGAGTCGGCGCGGTTTCCGGGTCCGGGCAGGCGGCATCTGGACAGTCGCTCCGCTAGGGCACAATTGCATGCCTGATGCTGTGCGCGCCTTGGACACGGATGCCGCCGACGGCCCGATGCTGGCGGCGGACGGCAGGCCGCTGAAGCGAAGCCTGCATCGCGCGCTGCGGCGCCAGAAGCTGCGGGCTCTGATGCTGATCGCGCCCCTGCTTCTGTTCATCCTGGCCAGCTTTGTCGGTCCCATTGCCGACATGCTTTTCCGTTCGGTTGAGAACGAAATTGTCTCCGAAACCCTGCCACGCACGGTGCGCGCATTGGACGCGTGGCATTACACGTCGGGGGAATTGCCGGGCGAAGATACGTTTGCCGCTCTATACGCCGACTTGGCGGAGGCGCGGGAATACAAGATCCATACGCGTCTCGGCTCGCGCCTTAATTACGAGGTCACGGGCGCGTCGTCGCTTTTTCGCAAGACCGGGCGGGGGATCTCGCGGTTGGGTACCGACATCTACCGCGAGCAGCTTGCGGAGGTCGAGCCGGCCTGGGAAGACCCGGCAGTCTGGATGGAACTCTTCTCGGGGCCGGGCATTGCGGAGCTTCTTCCCGAAGCCGCCTCCGCGTGGGAGAGTTGGGAGCGCATCATCCTGGCCGACGGCAGGGACCTGGCCTCCAGCATCCCCGACGATTTTGTCTACACGATGCTCTACCGGGATCTCGCGCGGGATCCGGGCGCATTCTTCAGTTACTCCGGACCGGCCGCCGGACTGCTGCGGACCGCAGCCGACAAGATTCCGGAATTCCGCAACGTGTCCGTCCGCGAGCAATTTCTGGATATTGATGACGGATGGGCCAACATCAAGATTTGGGGGGTGATCCGGTCCTTTGCTCCCCGGTATACGGAAGGGTATTTCCTCTCCTCGATAGATCTGCAAAAGACGCCGGCAGGCATCGTTGCTCGGCCTGAGAACCAGCAACTCTACATCAGGCTCTTCCAGCGGACACTCTTCATGAGCCTGGTGATCATGGGCGCATGCCTCTTGCTCGGCTATCCGGTTGCCTGGCTGCTTGCGACGCTGCCGCTGCGGTCTTCGAACATCCTCCTGATCCTTGTGCTGTTGCCGTTCTGGACGTCCCTCCTGGTGCGAACCTCCGCGTGGAAGGTGCTTCTCCAGCAGCAGGGGGTGATCAACGATCTCCTGGTCTGGATGGCCATTGTCGCCGACGATGCGCGGCTCGTGATGATCAACAACCAGTTCGGCACGATCGTGGCCATGACGCACATCCTGCTGCCATTCATGATTCTGCCGCTCTATTCCGTGATGAAGACGATCCCGCCTGCTTATTTACGCGCCGCGAAAAGCCTCGGCGCCACGAATTGGACGGCATTCTGGCGCGTGTATTTTCCGCTCAGCGTGCCCGGGATCGGTGCAGGCTGCATCCTCGTGTTCATCCTCTCGATCGGCTACTACATCACGCCCGAACTCGTGGGCGGAAGGACCGGCACATTCATCTCGAACCGGATTGCGTATCACATCTCGACATCGCTCAACTGGGGGCTCGCCGCTGCCCTGGGGACGATTCTTCTGGCCGCGGTTCTCATGCTCTACTGGATTTACGACCGCATTGTCGGCATCGACAACGTGAAGCTTGGATAGCGGCATGAAGAATCCATCCCTCCGATCTCCGGGCGTGGACCTCATTCGGTTTGTGGTGCCCCTGGTGTCACTGGCTGGCGCCCTCACCGGCCTGTGGCTCGGAGTCGCGAGCGGCATGGCCGCCGCCGGCGTTGTTTCTGGCGGCGTGATCGGCGGTGCGCTTGGCTGGGCCTTGCCGGCGCTGGCACCCAGCCGTCTCGTCGGCCGCGCCGCGGCAGCCCTGCTGCTCGGTCTGGCAGGCCTGGCTCTCGCGGGCATACCGGGATTGGGAGGAGGCGTGATCCTGGGCCTTGTAGTCGGCTGGTTCACCTATTTCCTTTCCACCGGAGCGTATCGGCGCGGCGTGCCTGTCTATGCGACCAGCCTGCAGGTGCTCTGGTTCAACTCGTTTCGTCTGATTTGCGGATTGATCTTCTTCTTCCTGATCGCGCCGATCGTGGTCATCATGCCGCTCAGCTTCAACGCGCAGGATTTCTTTACCTTCACTCCGGCGATGCTGGCGATGGATCCAGAGGGGTTCTCCCTGAAGCACTATCGTGACTTCCTCACCAACCCGGACTGGCAGCAGCCACTGCGGAATTCCATCCGGATCGCTCCTGCCGCAACTCTGATTTCCGTGTCGCTGGGCACGCTCGCCGCGATCGGGCTGAGCGACGCCCACGTGCCCTTCCGCCGCACGATCATGGCCATCCTGATCTCCCCGATGATCGTGCCGCTCATCATCTCCGCGGCGGGAATGTATTTCTTCTACTCGCGGATCGGCCTCCAGGGGACGTATTTCGGGGTGGTCCTCGCCCATGCGGCGCTCGGGATTCCGTTTGTCATCATCACGGTAACGGCGACCCTGGTCGGTTTTGACCAGTCACTGACCCGGGCCTCCGCGAGTCTTGGGGCGGGGCCTATCCGCACTTTCTTCAAAGTGCAGATGCCCCTGATCCTGCCGGGCGTGATCTCCGGAGGCCTGTTCGCATTCATCACGTCGTTCGACGAGGTTGTGGTCGTGATCTTTGTCGGATCCGCCGCGCAGCAGACCCTTCCCTGGCAGATGTTCACCGGCCTGCGCGAGCAGATCAGCCCGACCATTCTGGCGGTGGCGACGATTCTGGTGATGCTCTCCATTGCGCTTCTGATCACCGTCGAACTTCTGCGGCGCCGGTCAGAGCGGCTGCGCGGCATGACGCCGGGCTGAATTCGGTCGTTCGAAGCGGGACAGGATCCCCCAAGGCTTCCGGCAATCGGATGCCGTCCATTGTTATCGTCGTTCGCGACAGCAACTCTCCGGCATTGGCAATTGGGGTCCCGCAATTCGGCGCGCAGGCGCAAGATCACCTTCGTGCACGGCTTGAGAGGGTGGATCCAGGAGTGGTTCCGACGGGGAAGTCCCGCGGGATCTTGGAAAGAAGCGCCGCGAGTCGCAAGAGTTCCATACGCCGGTGCGCTGACATGGTTGTCCCCATCGGATGCTGGTGCGAAGGCGTTGCGAAGACCAGTCGCGGTGTGGACAGTGCGACGCGCCCTGTGCGAAATCGATTCCTTCACGGTCAAGCGGCGCGGGATAGATTCTTGCGTTCAGCAGGGACAGCGTGTCTCGCGCGGAAAAATGGCCGGGGTCTTCCCGCCAGACCACCGAACCCGGTTCGAGAAGCGCGAAGGCGATAGGCGAAATGGCCTGCTGCGCTCCCGCAGTCACCACGATCTGACCGGGATTGCATTCCACTTCCGGCGCCGCGCGTACATGGTGGGCGATTTGTTCGCGTAGGGCGCGCGAGCCGCTGGTCTCGCCATAGCCGAAGGCACCTTCCGCGATCGGGGTTGTCGCGCGTCGTACGGACTTCGCCCACTGTTTCTGCGGAAACTGGTCCATCGCCGGGATGCCGGGCCGGAAGGGACAGCCTCGGTCCAGTCGTATCGTGGCCAGACTCGCGCTGATGCTTCGGTTGCGACGGAAGAGGCGGATCGTGGTGACGATTTCGGCCGGGTACGGGGAGGGACGCTCGGGGTTGCAGCAGTTGGTTCAATGGAGTAATGTGAAGGTATGCAAGGTACTGAGAAGCGCATGACGCTGTCGGCGTGGGCGCGGGCTCATGGTCTGACACCGCGGTCTGCACGGCAGAGGATGTCGTTCGGGAGTTTGCCGGCGGAACTCGATCCTGTAAGAATCGGACGGCACTGGTTCGTTCGGCAGCCGGAAGGGGATCGTTTGCGAACGGTTCTGTATGCGCGGGTATCGTCGGCTGACCCGCGCGCGGACCTGGATTGGCAGACGCTTCGTCTTCTGGAATATGCCCAGCATCATCGTATCCAGGTGGACGAAGTGATCGTTGAGGTAGGTTCCGGGCTCAATGGATCGCGGCGCAAGTTGCTTGACGTGTTGTCGAAGCCGGGGCTTGGCATTGTTCTCGTGGAGTATCGCGATCGGCTTGCACGATTTGGCTTCGAACTGGCGGACGCCCTGCTCCGGGCCCGTAGTTCCGGAAGAAGAAAGCGTGGCTGCGTCAGTATGGTAAGCGCTTTGCGGGGATTTTTTCGGGCTTTCGGACGCGGCAGGTTATGGCGGCGCTGGATCGGCAGTGCTGCCGGCGGGGCGTGGAGTTGATTGTGGTGGATCCGGCGTGGACGACGCGGATCCCCCGGGAGGGCCGGTACCCGGATCGGTACCGGATCGGATTGCATCAAGCTGCGGCGCTGGTGATCGGCCGACGCGGCTTGGGATTTGCGGAGCGTATGCCGAAGACGGTTTCGCCCCTTGAGCGCGCCGAAGTGAAGCGCCGGGGTACGCGGGGCTGGGAGAGTGCGCTCTGGCAGTGGCTGCCTGTCGCTTGGCGTGCTGGCGGTCGGCGGAAAGCGGGGAACAGGCCGGGGGCTCGCCAGGGTTCTGTCGGGGCGGGTTTGTCCGTACCGGCCTGATGGGCCTCGGCGCGATTTCGTCAGTCGGGCTGCCGTTGGCTCGGCCCGCAGTCGGTTGCAGCACCGTTGAGGTGGCTGCGGTGACTGTGGTGGGGGTCCTTAAGTGTCCTCAGTTTGCAACGGTTGACGTACTCGGCCGGAATATCGGCCACGAAGGTGCCGGAACCTTGGTGGCCGCCCGGGAAGCCCGGATCACCGATTGCTAGCAGTCTGTCTGCACGGGCAATCTCAAGAGGTCCAGAATGTCGGCCAACTGGCGCGAGGCCGGATGCCGGGGTCCCTGCGGCAGTGTTCCGCTTCCGGCAATATGCCTTCGAGCTGTCCGGTGGCATGCGCCAGCGGGCGATGATTGCCATGGCGCTGTCCACGCGGCCAAGACTCCTGATCGCGGATGAGCCGACCACGGCGCTGGATGTCACGATCCAGGCCCAGGTGATCGACCTGATGAAGGATCTGGTGACGGAATTCGGCATCGCGATCATCTTCATCACCCATGATCTCGGGGTCATTGCCCAGACCGCGGACACTGTGGCCGTGATGTGTCTCGGCCGTATCGTGGAGCAGGGCCCGGTGCGGCAAGTCATTCGGACTCCGGCGCATCCCTATACGCAGGGCCTGCTCAATGCACTTCCCAAACTGGACGATCTCGATGCGCCTCTGACTCCGGTTCCCGGCGATATTCCATCGCCGCTGGAGCGCCCGTCCGGATGCGTGTTCCATACGCGCTGCTCGCAGGCGGTACCCGGGCGCTGCGATTCAGCCGTGCCGGCCCTGATAGCGGTGGAGCCCGGCCATGCCGCGGCTTGCATCCTGCTGGAGGCGGGCGCATGAGCGCGGTGCCCCTGATCCACGCGGAGGAGCTATTCGTCCATTTTCCACTCCGGGGCGGGTTGCTGGGTAAGCGTGTCGTGGTCCGGGCCGTGGAGCGAGTCAGCCTCGAGAACGGAAAGGGCACGTTTTTCGGCTTGGTGGGCGAGAGCGGCTCGGGAAAGACAACGCTCGGCCGGGCGATGCTGAAGGCGGCGCCGATCAGCCAAGGCGATGTCACGTATTCCGACGGCGAGGTAAGCTACCGGCTTTCCAGCCTCGCGAAGGATGCGCTGAAGGACTACCGCAAGCGCGCCCAGTTGATCTTCCAGGATCCGTATGCGGCCCTCTCGCCCCGGATGACGGTCCGTGACATCATCGCGGAGCCGCTGGAAGTGATGGGCCTCACCGAGACCCGCGATCAGACGGATGAGCGCGTGCGCGAGATCGCGGCCCGGTGCCGGCTGAACCTGGAGCATCTCAGGCGCTTCCCCCACGCGTTCTCTGGAGGCCAGAGGCAACGGATCTCCATTGCACGGGCGCTGTTCTCGGTGCCGCGGTTCATTGTCGCCGATGAGAGCGTCGCGGCGCTTGACGTCTCGATACAGGCCGATGTCCTGAACCTCCTGAACCTCCTGAAGAGCCTGCAGCGCGACTTCGGTATCACGTTTCTGTTCATCAGCCATGACCTCAGCGTCGTGGCGCATATCTGCGATCATGTCGCGGTGATGTATCTGGGCCGGCTGGTGGAGACTGCGCCCACGCGAGAGTTGTTCCAGACGCCGCGCCACCCGTACACGCGGGCGCTGCTGTCGGCAATTCCGTCACTCGACCCCGACTACCGCGGGGCTGTGCAGAAGCTCGAGGGCGAGATTCCGTCGCCTACCAATCCGCCGCCGGGGTGCAAGTTCCAGACGCGCTGCCCCTACGCTGTGGACCGGTGCCGCAAGGAAGAGCCTGCCCTGTCGCACTTGGGCAACGAGCATGATGTCGCCTGCCACCGATGGAAGGAGCTCTTCGACACGGGAACTGCCGCCGCGGCGTGATCGCTGCATCTGGAGTTCAACCGATTCGGCATCCGGCCGATCCTTGCCCGCCCGCCAGCGGTTCGCGCCGGGCTTCCCGGGCCATGGACGACCTCCAGCGGGGCAAGGAACTGGCGACGAGGTCCCGGACCCGCAAGAATGCGGAATTCGCTAACGCGGGCAATGGGTTGCGAGACGCGGTTCCGATTGGGTCACGGGACCAGGTGCAATGGACCGCCTGGAGCCCTGATGGTCCGTCCTCACCTTGTGGGGCGCCGCCGCCGGATTCGCCTTGTTCCGCCTGGTCTCGATTCCGTCTTGTCTCGGCGGGAAAAGATGAACATAATGTGGCCATCGGCGTCAGCCGCTTTGTGCTGACCTGTTTCCAGTCAATCCGATTGACACTTTGATTCGAAACAAACTATTGCCCAAGGATCCGTTCCAGGCAGGGTGAACGTCGAAATGACCGAGAACTTGAACGATTCCGCGGCTTCGGGACAGCAGCCGGATATCGCGGCCATAAAGCAGCGGTTCGACGCGGTGCGAACCGAGGTGGCAAGAGTGCTGGTGGGCCAGGACCGGCTCGTCGAGCGGTTGTTGCTGGCATTGCTCGCCGACGGGCATGTTCTACTTGAGGGCGTGCCGGGGCTGGCCAAAACGCTGGCAATCCGAACGCTGGCGGCGACGATCGATTGCCGATTCTCCCGCATTCAGTTTACGCCGGACATGCTGCCCGGAGACATAACGGGCACGCAGGTATTCAACCCCCGCGAGGGCACGTATTCCGTTCGCAGGGGACCGGTGTTTGCGCATCTGGTGCTTGCGGACGAGATCAATCGCGCGCCGGCGAAAGTGCAGGCGGCCCTCCTGGAGGCCATGCAGGAGCGCCAGGTGACCCTCGGTGAGGAAACCTTTCGGCTCGAACAGCCGTTCCTTGTCCTCGCCACGCAGAACCCCATCGAGCAGGAGGGCACCTATCCGTTGCCGGAAGCCCAGCTCGACCGCTTCATGATGAAGCTGCGGGTCGGCTATCTCAGCCGGGACGACGAAGTCCGGGTCATCGACCGGATGGCTGGCGACAGCGCGGAACCGCAGGCCGGGCCCGTCTTGGCTGCCGCCGAGATCCTTCACGCCCGCGACGCAGTGCGCTAGATTTTCGTTGATGAGAAAATCAAGCGCTACGCCGTTGACCTGGTTGCGGCGACCCGGGACCCTGAGGCGGCCGGCCAGCCGGAACTCGCAAACCTGATCGAGTACGGCGCGTCCGTGCGTGGCTCGCTTGCGCTCATCCAGCTCGCCAAGGCGCACGCCCTGCTTGCCGGGTGCGGATACGCCACTCCCCACGACGTGAAGACCATTGCTCCGGACGTGTTGCGCCATCGAATCGTGACGACGTACGAGGCCGAGGCCGAGTCTCTCGATGCCGACGACCTGGTGGGCAGGATTCTGGCGCATGTCGACGTTCCCTGACACGGGCGCACCCGATCTGCCATGCTTTCCGCCGAACTCGTTCGACAGGTCCGCCGCATCCAGCTGACAACCGGACGTCAAGTCTCGGAAGTTCTCGCGGGTTCCTACCACTCCGTGTTCAAGGGTCGCGGAGTGGCGTTTGATGAGGTACGCCCGTACGTCCCAAGCGACGATGTACGCACCATCGACTGGAACGTCACCGCCCGGATGGGCGAACCCTTCGTCAAGCGCTATGTCGAGGAACGCCAGCTCACGGTGATGCTCGTCGTGGACATGAGCGCGTCCCAGGATTTCGGGTCCGCCCATCGCTCCAAGCGGGAGGCCGCGGTGGAACTCTCCGCCCTGCTCGCATTCTCGGCCATCCAGAATGACGACAAGGTGGGGCTGCTCCTGTTCCACCACGGGATCGATCTCTACATCCCGCCGCGCAAGGGTGCCAAGCACGCGTTGCGGGTTGTGCGCGAAGTGCTGGCTCGCGGGCAGGACGGGAATGGGGGACGGCAGCAGGAAGAACGCCGGCGCTCCCTTCCCCGGCTTCCTTTCCGCCTCGCGACGCGACTTCGGTCCCTGGGGCGCGGGAGGCCCGCGGGGCAAGGCGGACAAACGCATATTGCGGGGGCGCTGGAGTTCTGTCTGCGGGTGCTTCCCCGGCGCACCATCCTGTTCCTCATTTCGGACTTTGTTGGCGAGGAGTACGGGCGAACCCTCGCCCACGCCGGCCGGAAACACGATCTGGTCGCAATTCGCGTGGTGGACCCGCGGGAAACGGAATTCGTCGACGCCGGACTGGTTACTCTGGAAGACGCGGAGACCGGCGCGCGCCGACTCGTGGACACTGGCTCGACCGCCTTTCGGGCGGCCCTGCGCCGGCATGCCGAAGAACGCAGCGCATCCCTCGCGCGGGATCTTCGCGGCGCCGGAGTGGACCTGATCACCATCGATGCGGCACGGCCGGTCATCGAGCCGCTGCTCCGGTTCTTCCGCATGCGGGAGCGGAGGTTGCGGCGTTGAGGCGGTTCATCCTGGTGGCGGCCGTTCTGCTCACCTCCGTCGCTGCGGCGGGGGCGGCCGGCGGGGCGTCTGCGAGCCTCACCGTCGAGACCGAACAGGGCCCGGTTCTGGCAACGGTCTCGCTGGCTCCGGCGGAGCCCCGGCTAGGCGATCTTCTGACTCTCACGCTGGAAGTCGTGGCAGAACCGGGCGTCATCGTCGGGATGCCGGCATTCGGCGACGCCCTCGGCCGCTTCGGCATCGTTGATTTCCAGCCGCGGGAGGAGACGACGGAAGATGGCGGAACGCGGTTCTCGCAACGCTATGCATTCCTGGCCGGCCAAAGCGGTCGGCACCGCATCCCGCGTTTGCGCGTGGAGTTTGTCGACGAGCGGCCTGGACGTGGCGACGGAGTCTCCCGCGAATTGCTGACCGACGAGATCCGATTCGAGGTTGCATCGGTGCTGCCCGAAGACGCGCTGGCGTCGGGGTTGCGTCCGGCTCGCGGTGTGCTGCCGGAACTCGAGGGCCCGTGGATCGAGCAGAATTGGCCCTTCCTCGCGGTGGCTCCTGTCATCCTTGCGGCAGCCGCGGCCGGGGTGGCGGCATGGCTTCGACGAGCCGCCCGCCGCGCCCGCTTGACGGCGTTTCAGCGAGCGGTTCGCCGGCTGGAGCGCTTGCGGGCACAGGGATTGCCGGAAGCCGACCGCGTTGATCCCTGGTACGTGGAGCTGTCCGACATCGTCCGGCGCTACATCGAGGAACGCTTCACGCTGCGCGCGCTGGAACTGACAACCGAGGAATTTCTTGTCGAGGCCGGGCGCTCGACGGAGCTCTCCTCTTCCCACCGCGCATTGCTGTCGGACTTCCTGGAGCGGTGCGATCGGGTCAAATTCGCGCGCTATAGCCCGGGCGCCGCGGAATCCAGGGAAGCTCTTGATGTCGCGGTGCGGTTCCTGAACGAGAGCAGGGTTGAGGAAGCCGGCGGGGAGTCACCGGCATGAGCGTCGGCGCCCTGGAGTTTGGCGAGCCTCTGTTCCTGGCGCTCGCCTTGCTGGCAGTGCCCGTGTATTTCCTTGCGCGCCAGCCCACGGGACGCGTGCTCTACTCCTCCTTCGACCTGCTTCCGCCCGCCGCCGCAGGATGGCGGGCCCGGTTGTCCTTCCTTCCCGACGCGCTTCTGGCGCTTGCCGTGATTGGACTCGCGGTGGCACTCGCCGGCCCCAGGACGGGCAAGAGCTACACGCAGATACAGCGGGACGGCATTGCCATCATGATGGTCGTGGATACTTCTGGCTCGATGCGCGCTCTGGATCTCTCGACGCCGGAACGGGAGCGCACGCGCCTGGCGGCGGTGCAGGACGTATTCGAGCAATTCGTGCTCGGCGGTGGCGGTCTGCCGGGTCGGCCGGATGACGCCGTCGGGTTGATCAGCTTTGCGGCATACGGCGACACGGCTGCGCCCCTTACGCTGGATCACGAGACCCTGGTCGCCGTCGCCCGGAATCTCGAGATCACGACGCTTCGCGAGGAGAGCGGTACCGCCATCGGCGACGCCCTGGGACTGGCCGTGGAGCGCTTGCGAGAATCGCCGGCGCAGTCCCGCATCGCGGTCCTGCTGACGGACGGTGTCAACAATTCGGGCGTGGAAACGCCGCGATCTGCCGCGGAACTCGCCCGCGCGCAGGGAACCAAGGTCTACACGATTGGCGCGGGAACGACCGGCATGGCCCATGTCCGGGTCTCCAGCGGGAGCGGTTCGGAGTTGCGCCCCGTCCGCGTGGAGATTGACGAGGCAACGCTTCGCGACATCGCGGACCGCACGGGGGGGCGCTATTTCCGGGCCGGCAGCGCGGAGGCCCTCGCGGACGTCTATGCCGAGATCGACCAGCTGGAGCGCACCCGTTTCACGGAAGACCGGTCGCGACAGTATCGGGAGTGGTTTGGCTGGCCCCTGACCATTGCGCTGCTGCTCGCTTCCGCCGGCTGGCTTGGCCGCGGCACGCTGTTCTCGCGGGTGCCGTAGCATGGGCGGCGTCGTATTTGCAGCGCCCGAATGGGTGCACGGTTTCTGGCTGGCCCTCCTGATCGCAGGGGTGCTCGCCTGGCTGGAATTTCGCGGTCGCGAGCGCCTTGGGCGCTTCGTCTCACCGACCATGCAGGCGCGGCTTGCCCATGGAGCCTCCGTCTGGCGACGCGGGCTGAAGGTGACACTGATTCTGGCAACCCTGCTGTTCGGAATTGCCGGGCTCATGCGCCCCCAAACTCCTGGAGGAACGGAAGCCGCCAGCGGTCCTGTCGGTGCGGACATCATGGTCGTGCTGGACGTCTCCCGAAGCATGCTTGCCGAGGATTCGTCCCCCAACAGGCTGGCGCGCGCAAAGGCCGACATCCGGACGTTCCTGGATCGGGTAACCGGGCGTCGCGTCGGCCTGGTCGCCTTTTCCGGCCGGGCCAGCGTGATGTGCCCGCTGACGACCGATTACGGATTTTTCCATCTCGTGATGAACGGTGTAGACAGCCGATCCGCCGTCCAGGGCGGAACCCGGCTCGGCGATGCCATTCGCAAGGGCGTCGCCGCCTTCGGAACGGACCGCGGTGTTTCGCGCCTGCTCCTGCTCATGACCGACGGGGAAGACCAGGACTCGTTCCCGCTGGACGCGGCCGGGGCGGCGCTGGAGGCAGGCGTCCGCATTGTGGCCATCGGATACGGCAGCGAGGAGGGAAGCGAACTCGTACTGACCGACCCGGAGACCGGGGCCCGGACAGCCATCACGGATTCGGATGGCGTGCCGGTGCGCTCACGCCTCGATGGCGAATTGCTGCGCGAGGTCGCGCTGCGGGCGGACGGCCTGTACGTGCCCGCGGGCACGGCCGCCCTCGATCTCGACGGCATCGTGGATGCCCATGTGGAGCCGATGGTCGTGGAGGCCGCGTCCGGCTTGCGGCGACGGGCGCCCCGGGAGCGCTACCCGTGGATGGTTCTCGCGGCGATCGCCTGTCTGTCGGGATCGGCCTGGGCGGCTGCGCCGCGCTTGCTGCGGAGGGCACGGAAGTGAATGCCGGCGCTGCCGTCGTCGCGCTTGCAATGCTGCTTGGTTGGGCTGGTGTGGCTGTGGCCCGGGCGGATACACCGACGGAATCGCAACCCGTCCAGTCGAACGCCACCAGCGAGGTTCCCGAGCCGGAGCCGGCGGAATTGGCGGATCTGACCGCGCGGGGACACTTCAATTCCGGACTGGCCATGCTGGATGCCGGCGATTTCGATGACGCTGTGCAGGCCTTCCTGCGTGCCCGCGACCATGCGGGGATTGATCCCGAACTCCGATATCGGGCGGCATTCAACCTGGGTTACGCGCTGGCCTCCAGTGTCCGCAATGAAGCAGAAGGCGGGGAGGATCCGGAGGCGATGCAGGAAGCCGTCGCCACGCTGCGCCAGAGCAGCGCCTGGTTCGGCGACGCGGTCCGTCTTGCGCCCGAGGGGGACGAGGACGCCAGGATCAATCTCGAACTGGTGTCCCGACGGATTCTGGCGCTCGCCGACAACCTTCGCGACAAGGACCGCCTGGAGGCGCGCCTTGAGCGCCTGATCGACGATCAGCGCAGCGTTCGCGACGGAATTCGAGGATTGCTCACGGAGATCGCGGCGCAGGAAGCGGCTACCGAGCCGCTGGGATTCCGGGTTGCCCATGATGATCTCGCGACCCACGAACGGACGCTGATGGCCGACGTAGCCGACAGCGCCGACCTGGCTGCGGACGAGCGCCTGTTCGTCGAGCAGACGCCGGAGGAGGAGCGAACCCCGGATCAGCGCCTCCGCATATGGCAGTTGACGGCGTTGGGTGAATTTCTGCAGAGCGCGCGCCAGTCCCTCGGTGACGCGCGGCTGCGCTTGCGCCGGCTCGAAGGCGAATCCGCCCACCGTTTCGCCGATGCCGCTCTGGCGCAGCTCAAGCGTGCCCGGGAGCAGGTGCTCGACCCGGTAACCGTGCTGCAGGCTGTCGCGCGTGACGAGGCGGAGTTGATCCTCCACACCGATGCGCTGTCCGACTTCGACCAGGGCGCGCTGGACCTCGACGAACCGCCGCCTCCCTGGCTGACCGCCGGACATCTCGCTGAGCGCCAGGAGGACGCCGAAGCGCGAGCCGCGTTTGCGCTGGCCTATCTCGAGGCGGCCACCCGGCAGGAAGACGCGGAAGGCGATGTTGCTGCCGCCAACGGCGGTGCAGATGCCGCCAGCGAGGCGTCTCCGGAATCGGAGCGGTTGCTGCAAGCCGCAACCCGGGCGGTTCCGGCGCTTGCGAATGCGGTGGAGAACATGGGTGCCGCGGCCGAGTCGCTGCGGGATTCCGAACCGGCTGGCGCATTGGGGGCGCAGCGTACGGCGCTGGAGGGTCTCCACCAGGCAATCGAGGAATTCGCAGGGCTTCGCCAGTTGATCGAACTCGCCCTCGACGGGCAGGAGCGAATTGTTGAATTGGTTTCGGGTGGGGAAGGCAGCGAGGATGCGCAACCGGCTGCCGGAAGGGAGGAGACGGTTCTCGCTCTGGCCGCCGGCAATGCCCGGCGACTCGCGAATTTGGAGCCACTGATCGAAGGCGAAAGGGAAGCGGCCATACTGCGGGCAGGAGCGGAATCCGTCGCCGAAGACGAAGATCAGGACCAGGCGGCCACGGAAGAGCACTTTGCCCACGCGGAGTCGCTGCGCGAGAGCGCTGCCCGGGAAATTTCCGCTCTGGAGCAATTGATCGGAAGCGGCGTCGCCGATGGCACGGAGTTTGGCCAGGCGGCCGAGACGGCCCTGGCATCGCTCAAGGAACTCCGCCAGCTGTTCTTCACGGTCGTAGA
This sequence comes from Rhodobacterales bacterium, assembly GCA_965222665.1. Lineage (GTDB taxonomy): Bacteria > Pseudomonadota > Alphaproteobacteria > Rhodobacterales > CAZPXZ01 > CAZPXZ01. The sequence continues at coordinate 289,313 of CBDCUM010000011.1, read as the reverse complement.
GCATCTCGATGCCCTCCGCGCCGAACAGTTGGATACCCATGACCGCACGGCAACCCTGCAGTTCGAGAATGCATCGAAGCACGAGCCCAGGGCCGGCGAGCGCGCGATTCTCGCCGCTCGCCAGCGGGGCCATGAACGCCACGCCGATGCGCTCGCGGCAGCGCTCGCCGGGCAGGCCGATGCGGTTCCGCCGGATGCGGGCACCGGGAGTCGTCTGGCAGAGGCTTCCGAGGAAGTCCGGAAGGCGGGCCTCGAGATGCGCGGTGCCGCTGAACGGTTGGCGGACGAGACGGTCTCCGCGGCGGTTTCCGATCTTGAGCCGGCGCTGACGGACCAGATGGCCGCCGTCGAATATCTGGAGGCCGCCATTCAGCTTCTGGCGCAGCCGGAAGCCGGGGATGAACCGGGCGGGCAGCCGCAGGAGGGGGCGGAGGAATCGCGGGAGGCGCAACAGGCGCAGGCGGAAGAGGATCAACCCCTGTCCCGGCGCCAGGCGCTGCAACGCCTGCAGGCCATTCGCGACCGCGAGGCCGAGCGTCGGCGCAATCGCCAACGGCAGGCCGGATCCGCTTCGCGGAATCCGGTGGAGACGGATTGGTGACCGCCCTCCGGGTCGCGGCGGTCCTGGCGGTCGTCTTCGCATCCACCGCGGCCCCTGGCGCCACCGTTTCCCTCGGAACGGACACGGACGCGATACATGTCGGGCTTCCATTCACGCTGACGCTCACGGCGAAGGGGTTCGAAGAGGAGCCGGTGCCGGTGGCGCCGGCGCTCGAAATCGACGGCTGCACGGTAACCTATCTGGGTGTGTCCCCGAGCGTTTCCACGCAGATCACCATCTCCGGCGGACAGCACACCGAGACAAGGGAGGTCTCGTTCAATTTCCAGTGGCGCGTCCTGGCGCCGTCTGCCGGGGCCTACACGATTCCGTCCCTCCGCATCGAGCAGGGCGGTGTAGCGGCCGCAACGACGGAGACAACTTTCGAGGCGTCCGTCGTACAGGAATCCCGGGACATGATCGTCCGCATGCGCTTGCCGCAGGAAGGCGTATTCGTGGGCGAGACCTTTGACGCGTCCCTCGAGTGGCTGCTGGCCCGCGATGTGCAGGGCTACGAGTTCACGGTGCCACTCTTCGACCTTGATGGCGCACGGGTCGAACCCGGCGCGGGAACGGGCCAGACCCTCGGGTTTCAGGTTGGGACGGGCGAAGTAGGCCTGCCGATGCTCCGCGACCAGATCGCATTCGAGGGTCGGCAATACGCGCGCTTCACGTTCCAGTCCCGGGTGACCCTGTCCCGGCCCGGGGTCTTCGATCTCGAACTGGTTCGCGTCGTGGCACGGCTGGAGCGGGGGGAGGCGGTCGACCGGTTCGGGTTTCCGGTCAAGCGTTACGCTCGGTTCCGTGCCGAGGGCGAACGCCAGCGCCTTGCCGTACGCAGCCTTCCGGTATCGGGGCGTCCGGCAACCTTTGTCAACGCGATCGGGAGCGGGTTCTCGATCGAGGTACAGGCAAGCCGCACGGTTGTCGCGGTGGGCGATCCCATCGAGTTGACACTGCGACTGCGTGGCGATGGACCCTTGACCGGCGTCAGCCTTCCGCCGCTGTCGGGACCCGGGGCCTTGCCGGAGACCCGTTTCAGCGTGCCCGATGGCAGTATCGCAGGCCGATTGGACACGGAATCCAGGAGCAAGCTGTTCACGGTGACAGTGAGGGTCCTGAGTTCCGAGGCCCGCGAGATTCCCGCCATCGAGTTCTCCTTTTTCGATCCTGCTGCGGGAGCGTACCGCACCGTCAAGAGCCGGCCGATCGCCCTTTCCGTCGGATCCGTAGAAATCGTCACCGCTGTCGACGTAGTTGCAGCGGCCGGCGCCGTCGTCCAGCCTGCGGATGGCGGGCCCGCCCTCGGGACGGAGGCGGGGATTGCGATCATGACGGGTGCCGAACTGTCCCTGAGCAAGAAGGAAGACACCCTCATGGAGCCCTGGGGCAGCGGAGACATCCGGCCCGCATTGGCTGCTCTCCATGGCGTGCCTGCCCTGGCCCTGGTCCTGGCATGGTTGTTCAACCGCAGTCGGGGCTGGCGCCGTCGCCGAAGCAGGATCCGGCGGGCGTTGCGCGCGGTCGAGAGAGCCCTTGATTCCGGAGGACCAGCCCGTGAAGCGTTGCCCGGGGTCATCGCGGCCATGCGGCGCCTCGGCGAGGAGGCGGGTGCGGACCGAACGGCTGCCGCGGTGGCCCTGGCTGGCCTGGAAACCCTTGCTTTCGATCCGGCCTCGGCGGACCGGCCGGTTGCCGGGGATGTGGTCGAGGAACTGCGCCGAACTGCCCGCGGATGGGTTCGAGCGCCGGCTGGAAGTGTGACAGTCCGCTCCCTTGCTGCCGCCGGGCTCCTGATCATCGCGGGTGCGGCACCCTGCGCAGGGCAATCCACGGCGCTGGAAGAGGCCCGGGCGCTTTACGCGGAAGCCCTTGCGGAGAACGACCGAATGGAGCGCGTCCGTTTGTTTGGCCAGGCGGAAGGGGCCTACCGACGGCTCGCCGGAGCGCATGCCCACGCGGCCGAGCTGCAGGTGGACTGGGGTAACGCCGCCTTGGGAGCACAGGACACAGGACGCGCCGTCCTGGCGTATCGCCGGGCGCTTCAGCTCATGCCTGCCAATGGCCGCGCACGTGCCAATCTTGCCTGGATTCGCAGCCGGATGCCCCCCTGGCTCCCGCGTCCCGAGGCCTCCGAGGCATGGGAGTCGCTTCTGTTCTGGCGCAATGTGCTGACCGCGAAGCAGCTCCACCTGATTGCCGGAGGCGCGTTCGCTCTTGCCCTGCTGGGGCTGGCGGCGTGGGTTGCCCTTCGCCGACGCGTGTTTCGAGCCCTGGCCGTTCCAGCACTGGCGCTTTGGGTAGCCGCAGGCGCGTCCGCGCTGACCACGCCGTCGCGCAGCGGGGACGCCGTGGTACTCGCGGATGGCACCACCCTGCGTTCCGCAGACAACCCCGGTTCCGCGCCGGCCGTCGGCCAGCCCTTGCCCTCCGGCACGGAAGTCACGGTGCTTGAGAGGCGAGGATCCTGGGTTCGGGTGGCGATGGCCGACGGAACCCTCGGATGGCTCGTTGGCGGCATCGTCGAGACCGTGATTGCGAGAACCACGGCCGTCAGCGCGGGGCGCAACGGCGCGGAATAGCGCCCTGCATGAACCGGACGATTGCGGTGGCGTCGTATCCGGGCAGGCGCCGGGTCTCGACGCCGCCTTTCGCCGGCCCACCACCAATTCCGGACCGGATCCGGATATGCGGCCTTGCGGGCCTGGGCGGTCTCGGGCCGGCACGGGCCATGCCATCCGCCGGGTGGAACGGTCCGTGACCCGGCAGCGGAAGCCGATGCGAAGGGCAAGCTTGCGGTTCCTCCTGCCGGCGCGCGGAGAGGTGGGGCGCCTTGCGCTCCGAGCACCGCATTTGCCATTTGGAGCCGCATGTGACATACAGGTGCAGGCAGACGGACAACGGAACGGATCCAAAGGATGCGCGCACTCTCTCGCGAACCGTTCGGATTGACAGGACGGCGCGGCCTTTTCAGCCGGAGAGCAGCCCTTCGGGCGGTGGCTGGCGGCGCTGGTTCGATGGCAGCGATAACCGTAATCGGGGTCCCCGCCGCAATTGCGGCCGCGGAGATGCCTGACTGGATGCGGAACCTGCTTCAAGAGCGATTGGGCACGAATGAGTTTCGGGACGGCCGCGTCAATCTGGCGTTGCCTGACCGGGCGGATTCGGGGTTTTCCGTACCGCTGGAAGCGTCGGTCCCCGACTCGCCGATGACGCCTGCGGACCATGTCAGGAGCCTGCACGTGATTTCGACTCGAAACCCGCAGCCGCTGGTGAGCGACTACTACTTCACGCCGCGATCCGGTGTGGCGAAGGTGTCGCAGCGCATCCGGCTTTCCCAGAGCCAGTACGTTTTCGGTTTCGCAATCATGAGTGACGATTCCGCATGGATGTCGGCGAAGTACGTTACCGTGACCCTCGGCGCATGTGCCGTAGAGATCTTCCTGCCCGACGAGGAGCAGGCACGGCGGAGGCGCGAGTGAAGAGCGGGGTCTCGGGAACGGTTTGGCGTCCTGCGAGGCGCGAAGCGGGGGGATGGGGAGCAAGGCAATGGCAGAGTTGAGGATACGGAAATCCATCCCCGCCACGGTGAGGAGGGGTGAGGTCTTCGAAGTCAAGACCCTGGTCTCGCATCCGATGGACAACGGTTTCATGTTTACGCGGGACGGCAGGCGCATACCGCGGCACATCATTCACCGGTTCGAGGCGCTCTATCGCGGAGAACTGATTTTTTCGGCGGATTGGCACGAGGCGGTGTCGGAGAATCCGTTTCTGTCGTTCTACGCGGTGGTGGAGGAATCCGGGCGGATCGAGTTCCGGTGGTACGACGACGACGGAACGGTCTACACGGACTCTGCCGCTATCGAGGTGGCCTGAGGGGCTTCCGGGAATTGCGCTCCGCCGGACTGGCATCGCGAACGCTGGTTTGTCTTGCACTCGCTCTCGCCGGAACCGCGCCGCTTGCCGGGGAGCCGGATCTGTTCGGAGGCGAGTTCCCGGTTTCCGGCTACCACTACATTGGCGCGCAGGTTCGGGGCCTCCAGGACGATGAATTTCTGAACCCGGGGATGTTCGCCGTGGAGCACGGGGCAGAGTTCTGGTCCGTCGTGGAGGGCTCGGCCGGGCATTCCTGCGCGTCTTGCCACGGAGAGGCATCGGAGTCGATGCGTGGCGTGGCGGCACGGTATCCGAAATACGATCCCGAGTTCGGGACGCTTGTGAATCTGGAGTTGCGGATCAATGAAATGCGGACGGATTACATGGGCGCCCGGGCATTCGCCTTCGAATCGGAAGCGCTCTTGTCGCTGACCGCCTTTGTAACCTACCAGTCGCGCGGGATCCCGATGGAGGTGGACATTGGCGGTGGGGCCGAGCGCTATTGGGAGGAGGGACGGGACTACTACGCGCAGCGCCGGGGACAGTTGGACCTTGCCTGCACGCAGTGCCATGACGATTTCGCCGGTTTCCATCTGCGGGGGGACCGGATCAGCCAGGGCCATGTCAATGGCTTTCCCTTCTACCGTTTGATGTGGCACGCGATGGGATCCCTGCATCGCATGTTCCGCTGGTGCAATTGGGCGGTTCGCGCCGAGCCCCACGAACTCGGCTCGCGGGAGTATCTTGGCCTGGAGTTGTATCTTGCCTGGAGGGGAAGAGGACTGCCGATCGAGGCGCCGGCCGTTCGTCCGTAGCAGCGTGCGGCACGGCCCGACAGGCAGAGACCGGACGGATTCATGCGTCTTGGGAACACGAGGAAAGAAAAATGCCAAATTTCAGACTGCTGCTGTTGGTTGCGCTGATTGCCGTGCCGCATTCGGTGTTCGCGCTGGAGCAACTGCAGGATTGCGAGATGTGTCCGCTGATGGTCAAGATCGAGGCCGGGACCTTCCCGCGCTCGGGGAAAATGGACAATGCGCCGACCGAAGTTTCCATCGGCTCGTCTTTCGCCCTGGGCGAGTGCGAGGTGACCGTCGGAGAATTCCGCCCCTTTGCGGAGGACACTGGTCTTCAGTCCAGCGGATGCCAGCTCTACTCGACAATCGGTGACAAGGCGTATCCGGAGGGCGGCTGGGAGGATCCGGGGTTTAACCAACGGGACACCCGTCCGGTCGTCTGCGTGAGCTGGGAACATGCGCAGGCATATGCGGCGTGGCTTTCGGAAAGGACCGGGAAGACGTATCGGCTTCCCAGCGAAGCCGAATGGGAGTTCGCCGCCCGCGCCGGGGCTGGCCACGAATCGACGTGGTTTTCAACCGGAAAGCTCAAGGCCGGAACGGCAAAATGCGCGACGTGCTCCGGGTCGGATGTGATGGGCCGGGAGGACGACCTGTCCACAGCCAGCGTAGGCGGCAAGTACAGGAACCCGTATGGCCTGTCCGACATGCTGGGCAACGTTTCGGAGTGGACGCTCGATTGCGGTGCCCCCCTGGACGACGCGCCGGCGAACGGGAGCGCGAACCAGGCGGGAGACTGCGCCAAAAGGATTACTCGGGGAGGAGCGTTCCACAGTGATTGGGCCGAGTTGTCGCGGTTTCGGGTGCCCCGCCCAGTGGATGCGGGCCGGAATGACCTGGGGTTCCGCGTCCTCCGGGAGCTCGATGGACCGGAGAGCGATCCGGCTTTCGAACAATATGCCGAAAGCGGCTTCCCGACAGCGTGCGAGTAGAGGGTAGGTTTCATGCGCCGTAAGAAAGTCTGGCTGCTGATTGCAGCGCTGCCCGCGGTGGTGGTGGTCGCGGCCGTGTTCTGGGCCAACCGGCATCCGGAAATTGCGTCGGTGGCGCCTCCGGGCGAGGGGGCGTTTGATACGGCTCTTCTCCGAAACGGGGAAGCTCTGGCCGGAATTGGTGCCTGCGCCGTATGCCACACCGCGGATGGTGGTGCCCCATTCGCCGGGGGACTGGCGCTGCCGACCCCGTTCGGCGTGGTCTACTCCACAAACATCACGCCGGACCCGGATTCGGGAATCGGCAACTGGTCGGAAGCGGCCTTCCGGCGCGCCATGCGGGAAGGTGTGGACCGGCGCGGGAGGCATCTCTATCCCGCCTTTCCCTATGACCACTTCACGCGGGTGACAGACGAGGACATCCACGCGATTTACGCATATCTCATGGCGCAGGGGCCAGTCGCCTTCGAGGCGCCGGAGAATGAATTGCGGTTCCCGTTCAACATCCGCATGCTCCTGGCCGGGTGGAAGCTGCTCTTTCTGGAAACCGGGGAATTCGAGGCGGACCCGAACCGGGATGAGGAGTGGAACCGCGGCGCATATCTCGCGGAAGGCGTGGGGCATTGCGGCGCCTGCCATACGCCTCGCAATGCCTTCGGGGCCGTCTCGCGCAAATTGGCCTTCGGGGGAGGCGAAGCGGAGGATTGGCACGCTCCGGCACTCAACGCCGACTCTCCGGCTCCGGTTCCGTGGAGCCAGCTGCAGTTGGTCAATTACCTGTTTGACGGCTGGGATGAGGAGCACGGAATTGCCGCCGGTCCCATGGCCCCGGTGGTGAATCACCTGTACGACCAGTCCGAGGACGACGTATTCGCAATGGCGGCGTATATCGCATCGTGGCAGCGTCCGCAGTTGTCCGAAGCGGAACGGGAATCGGTCCTTGCCCGTGCGAGGTCGCTCGGCTGGGGCAGGGAACCGGGATACCAGCCGGATCAGATTCCTTACGACCCGTCCATTCTGCGCGGGATGGAGGTCTTTGGCAGCCTGTGCGCGAATTGCCACAAGCGGGGTGCCGGGCAGTTGCCCGTGCCGCTCGCGTTGACGGCAACGGTGAACGCGCCGGACCCGCGCAACGTCATTCATATCGTCTTCGACGGAATTCGGCCGCCTCGCGGCGCGACGCAGCGGTCCATGCCTGGTTTCGGAGCATCGATCTCGGACGGCGATCTCGAGGACATGCTGAAATTCCTTCGCTGGCACTTCAGCGACCAACTGCCTTGGGAGGATGTTGGCGCACATATCGCGGCCAAGCGGGCGGGTTGGTAGGAAACGGCCGTGCCCGTGGTCCATGGTGCGTGGAAGGAGGCCGGCTGAGCCCGTTCCGACCGCGCCGGTCTGCACGCCGCCACAGACGGCGGAGGCCTGCGCCGACCCTTGCCGTGGAGACCGTCCACCAGGTCGTTCTTCCGGGATTCGCGCCTGCCTGACCGTGCCGGTGGCGGGCAACCTGGACCCCATTGCCGGTGCCAGTCCGGCGATGCCGTCGTGTTCGCGGATGCCGGGCGCTCGCTTGACGGGACAAACCAGGCTTGCGACCCTCTCCGCACCGAGTCTGGCGGGCCAACCTTCTGGCCGGCTTTTCTCGCAACACATTGTTATTCTTGGAAACTCGCATGAACGCTCAGGATGAAGCGCTGGTAGTGGACGAGATCATCTCTGCCGCGCGGGCCGCCCAACGGGCTTATGAGGCCCGAGCGACCCAAGAGCGATATGACCTGGCCGCCCAGGCCGCCGGCTGGGCGATCATGGAACCTGACCGCAACCGCTCGCTTGCGGAGCTGGCCGTTGAGACAACCGGCCTTGGCAACGTCTCCGACAAGATTCTCAAGAACCACCGCAAGACGCTGGGCTTGTTGCGCGATATCGCCGGCGTCCGGACCTGCGGTGTGGTCTCGGACGATCCCGAAACCGGCATCACCGAGATCATCCGGCCGATCGGGGTGATCGGCACCGTGGTGCCGTCGACCAATCCCGCGGCAACCCCCGCCAACAACATCGTCAACGCCCTGAAGGGCGGCAACGCCATCGTGCTCGCTCCCTCGCCGAAGGGCGTTGCGACGTGCAGCCTTCTGCTGCGCTATGTGCATGCCGAGCTAGCCAGGATTGGCGCGGATCCGAACCTGGTTCAGATGCTGCCTCCCCCTGGATCAAAGGCGAAGACGCAGCGCCTCATGGAGTCGGTTGATCTGATCGTGGCCACAGGAAGCCGGGACAATGTCCGCAGAGCCTATTCCTCGGGCACTCCGGCAATCGGCGTGGGCGCCGGAAATGTTGCCGTCATCGTCGACGAGACCGCGGATCTGGCCGCCGCCGCCAGGAACATCGCCGCTTCGAAGACCTTTGACAACGCCACCTCATGCTCTTCCGAAAACGCCGTCGTGGTGGTGGAGGAGATCTATGACGCCTTCACCGCCGAGGTCGCCATGTGCCGAGGCGCGATTGTCCGGAACGACCGGGAGATCGTCTCGCGCCTCTGGCGCGATGGAAGGCTGAACCCGCTGGTCGTTGCCCGCGACGCCGCCGCTGCAATTGCGGCACTGGGCCTTGACGGGCAAGTGCCCGCGGGCACCCGGTTCCTTGCCGTGGAGACCGTGGGCGCAGGGGATGACTACCCGCTCTCCGGGGAAAAGCTCTCGCTTGTGCTCAGTATGTACCGCGCGAAGGATTTCGACGACGCGGCCGCAATCGCGGCGCGGATCCTCTCCCATCAGGGCGCGGGCCATTCGGTGGGCATTCATACGGCGCACGACAGTCGCGCGATTGCGCTGGGGAGGACGCTGCCGGCCTGCAGGGTGATCGTGAACCAGGCGCACGCCTTCGCGACCGGCGGCTCGTTTACCAATGGCATGCCTTTCTCGCTCTCGATGGGCTGCGGAAGCTGGGGTGGGAACTCGATCGATCAGAACCTCCATTGGCGTCACTTCGTCCAGACCGTCAGGATCGTGCGGGAGATCCCTTCGAGGGAACCGAGCCTGGAAGATATCTTCCGCGAATACTGGGTGGCGGCAAGCCGATGATCCTGCCGGAGGCCGGGCCGCCGGCCGGTACCGTCGGGGATTGGCTCGACCACCAGGCCCAGTCGGCGGGAGACAGGATCAGCCACGTCTTCTTCGATGGCGGGCCACCGGTGACATGGGCGGGGATGCGGGACCATGCGGCCGCAATCGCCCATCGGCTCTCCGGAATGGGGATCGAGAAGGGGGAGAGTGTTGCGCTCCTGCTGCCGAACGGCCGGGACGGCGTGGTCTGCCTGTTTGGCGCGTTCTACGGCGGCTTTCGTGCGACGCCGATCAATCTTGCTGCGGGCGCCGGCGCCATCGCCTATGCGCTCACCCATTCCGAGGCGCGGGTCGCTTTCGTTGACGACGACCGCGCTTCCGTGTGGAAGGCGACCGCTCCGGAAGGGGCCGTGGCGCTCCGAGTGTCGGGGGGCGTCGACTGGCCGGCGGAGGCTGTCGGGCCGCTTCGGCCCGTGGCTGCGCGGGATGACGCGCTCCTGATGTACACGTCCGGAACGACCGGACGACCGAAGGGGGTGCTGCATACGCATTCGAGCCTGCTGGCGGGCGGCTGGACGGTCGCGCTCGCGCACCGTCTTGCCGTGGAGGACCGAGCGCTGTGCATCCTGCCGATCTACCACATCAACGGGTTATGCGTGACCGTGTTGGGCCCTCTCGTGAGTGGCGGCGCCGTTGCAATGGCACCGAAATTTTCAGTGAGCCGGTTCTGGGAGCAGTGTGCCAGGGCGGAGGCGACCTGGTTCTCGGCGGTTCCGACAATCCTCTCGCATCTCCTCCACGGGCCGGAAGCGCCGGACGCCGGAACCCGGGCCCGTCTTCGATTCGCCCGATCCGCCTCCTCCCCGCTGGCGCCCGACATACAGACTGCTTTCGAGCGCCGCTTCGGCATTCCCATCATCGAGACGATGGGCCTCACCGAGACCGCGGCGCAGATCCTGTCCAACCCGCTTCCACCCGGGATCCGCAAGATTGGGTCACCCGGCATCCCCTATGGCAACGAGGTTGCCGTTCTTTCTCCGGACCAGGCCCGGTTGCCTTCCGCCGAGGAGGGAGAGATCGCTGTCCGCGGCCCGAATGTGATGCGCGGATACCTGAAGAATCCGGAAGCCACCGACTCTGCCTTCACCGCAGACGGATGGTTTCGAACCGGGGACCTGGGGCGGCTGGACGCCGAGGGGTACTTCTTTGTCACCGGCCGCCTCAAGGAATTGATCATCAAGGGTGGCGAAAATATCGCGCCTCGGGAAATCGATGAGGCGCTCTACGCCCATCCCGACATCGTCGAGGCTGCGGCATTCGCCTGCGCGTGTCCCCGATACGGGGAGCGCGTGGAGGCGGCGGTGAAGCTCGTCAAGGGATCGAGGCTCGACTCCCGGCAACTGATCGAAATCTGCAGGGCGCGGGTTGGGGAGTTCAAGTGTCCCGACATGGTTCACATTGTTGAAGAACTGCCCAAGGGCCCATCCGGAAAGATACAGAGGCTCAAGATCGCCGAGATTATCCCATGAGCTGAGGATCTCCAAAGCGACGCCGGATATGCCGGTCCGGGGACGAAGTGCTGTGGCGTGCGCCTGTTCGCGGTTCCTGTCCGGGAGATTGCGAGAGAGATTGCGCAATCCGTCCCTCTCCGCCTGCACCCCACCGTTCGTGGCATTCCGCGGCAGCCCGATCTTGCCTCAGACCGGAGGGCCTCGGCGGCGACCGGATTGCAGGGGGGCGCATAGAGCGGGGAATCCCTTGAATGCGAGCTGTATTTCTTCGCGGGGCGGGTGCTCGGGGCTCGCTCCAGGCCGGACGAGCACTGCAGTCGCCGCGTCGTATTGATTTGTGGGGCTCCAAACCATGTGCTAGCATCCCCGGGCGTTCCTGGAGCGCATGCATCTTGCCAGAGACGGTTCGCCGTCAGCAATCGTGCTTTCGCTTGCCGGGACGTCTTGTCAAGCAAGGGAGGACACGTGCATGGCATTGACACTCGTGGTAAACGGCGCGTCCCATACGGTGGACGCGGAGCCGGAGACCCCGCTTTTGTGGGTACTCCGGGACAATATCGGGTTGACGGGAACCAAGTATGGTTGCGGTATCGCCAAGTGCGGCGCCTGCACCGTGCATATTGATGGCCGGAAGGCCTTTTCCTGCCAGACCAAGACATCTGCCGCTGTCGGCAAGGAAATCACGACCATCGAGGGGTTGTCGGACGACAGTTCGCATCCGCTGCAGATTGCGTGGACCGAGGGGGACGTGCCGCAATGCGGATACTGCCAGTCGGGCCAGATCATGGCTGCGGCGGCGCTACTGAGTCAGCGGCCCAACCCGTCCGATCTTGATATCGATGCCGCCATGTCAGACAACATCTGCCGATGCGGCACATACGTCCGTATCCGAGCGGCAATCCACCGGGCTGCCGAAATCGCGCAGGGATGAGGAACATGAAAACGATGGAATTAGACCGGCGGAAGTTCATTGTCGCCAGCGCCAGTGCCGCGGGCGGATTGATGCTTGGCTTCCACATTCCGACAAAGGCGAATGCCGCCGCGATCATGGACAATCCGTGGATGGCGGGGGAAGGCGGCCAGGAAGTAAATGCCTGGCTGGTGATCGATCCCGACAACTCGGTAACCATCCGTGTCGGACAGTCCGAGATGGGAGAAGGCGTGTTCACCGGCATGCCGATGCTCGTCGCAGAGGAACTGCAATGCGACTGGTCGAAGGTCCGGGCGGTCTACGCGTCCGTGAACCGCCATGTGCAGAACACGGCCGAGCCCTACATGGTCGCCTCCGGAGCAGCCAAGGAAACGGATGGCCTCTATCAACGCATGAGCACGGGCGGGTCCGGCGCTGTGCGCCGCTCGCGGCTCTATCTCATGCAGGCAGGGGCCAGCGGACGCGAACGCCTGAAGCAGGCGGCGGCGGACGCTTGGGGCGTTGACCGGTCAGCGGTATCCGCCGAGAACGGCATGCTGAGCGCCGGAGACAAGTCCGGGACATACGGGGAGTTCGCGGCAGCGGCCGCTTCCATCCAACTGGAGTCCGAACCGGCCCTCAAGTCTACCGACCAATACACTCTTCTGGGGACCTCGGTTCCGCGACTGGATACGCCGCTGAAGGTGAACGGCAGTGCCGTCTACGGCATTGACGTGCGCCTGCCGGACATGGTGTATGCGGCGGTCGAAGTATCGCCGGTGCCGGGAGGAAGCCTTGTCAGTTTCGATTTCGATGCAGTCAAGGATCGTGCCGGCGTGATCGCAGCCTATCGCCTGGGTGAAGGCGGACTGGGAGTGTTGAATTTCAACCTCGACGAGGTTGCCAATCGCACCAGCGGGTTGCAGAGCGGGGTCGCGGTCGTCGCGGACAGCTACTACCGGGCCCTCACCGCGCTTCAACTCATGCCGAAGGAATGGGATGCCGGTGGGCACGGCGATGTCAGCGACGAAGGAATCATCAACGGTGCGCTCGACGTGCTCGGCAATCCGGACGATCCCACCTACAATCCCGCCGAATCCGTGGGCGATGCGCGCGGCATGATTGGCGCCTCCGCCAACACCCTGGAAGCGACCTACGTTACGCCGTATCTGGACCATGCCTGCATTGAGCCAATGAATTGCACGGCCAGTGTGACAGGGGAGCGGGCGGATGTCTGGGCTAGCACGCAGAATCCACCGAGGGCGCATGCCGCTGCGGTCGAGGAATCGGGTCTGGCGCCCGAGAACGTCTACGTGCATACGACGTTCCTGGGCACGGGATTCGGCCGAAGATCACGGCCGGATGATGTGCGCCAGGCGACCGCCATAGCGACGGCTCTTGGCCGGCCGGTCAAGGTTGTGTGGACACGCGAGGAGACCGCGCGGCAAGCCAAGCTTCGTCCCTACTCGGTGTACCACTTCTCGGCTTCGCTGGATGCCGACAACCGCCCGGATGCCTACTGGAACCGGATTGTTTCGCATTCCATTTACAATCACCTGATTCCGCAATTTCTGAATGAGGGGATTGATGGCCAGGCGGTTGAGGGGCTGGACAAGCGGCTTGCCTATCAATTTGCCAACAAGCAGGTGGATTACGCGATCCGTGACTCCCACTTGCCGGTTCATTGGTGGCGGTCCGTGGGCGCGTCGCAGAACGCGTTCGCGGTGGAAGGCTTCATCGACGAACTGGCCCATGCGGCCGGCGCGGATCCGGTGGAGTTTCGGCTCAGCCTGATGCCGGAGGAATCGGAGTTTCGCCGGCCTCTGCAGGTCGCGGCCGAGCAGGCCGGCTGGACCACGGATCTCGGTAATGGCGAAGGCATGGGTGTAGGGATTGCCGAGGCGTTCGGAACGATCGTCGCGCAGGTTGCCTATGTCACCGTCAGCCGGCGTGGGCAATTGCGGGTGGAGACTATCGACTGCGCCGTTGACTGCGGGAATGTAATTCATCCGAAAATGGTCGAGATGCAGATGGAGAGCTCGATTGTCTATGGACTGACAGCCGCCCTATACGGGGAAAACCACATCAGGAATGGCGTGGTTGTCGAGGACAATTTTGACCAGTATCTCATGCTCCGCATGAACGAAATGCCGCAGATCCGGACCCATTTCGCACTCTCAGGCGGTGACAAGTGGGGGGGCATTGGTGAACCCGGCGTACCGCCGGTCGCACCGGCCGTGGCCAACGCAATTTTCGCGGCTACTGGAAAACGGATCCGGAGGCTTCCGGTCCGCAACCATGATCTGACCGGCTGAGCCGGCAGAACCGATGGGCTGGCGGCCGGGTGACCGGCCGCCAGCCGCAATAGTAATTCGAGTGCCAAGCGTGTCTGGCCGGTCTTGGGCCCTCGGGGCAATGGGCCTCCTTGCCTGCGCGGCCGCGGCCGCAGAGGAGCCGGCGTCTTCCCTGTTGGCGGACATGTGCGCGGCCTGCCATGGTCCCGGCGGCGAAAGTCCGGGCTCGATTCCCTCTATTGCGGCTCTTGATGCGGAGGCCATGCGAGCTTTTCTGATCGGTTTTCGCGAGGGCGATATCGACGCCACGGTGATGGACCGGATCGCCAGGGCCCTTACCGATTCGGAAATCGAGTCTCTCGCCCGCTACTTCCAGGGTGCAGTGGAGTAGGAAGCATGGCGCCGCATGGACGGAAACTGCCTGGAGAAGGGGTGCGCGGCTCACGTCGAGACATCCTGAAGCTTGCCGGAGCGACCGCCGTTGCCGGAATGCTCTCTGACCGCGGGCTTGCGCGCGCTCGCGGCGACGTTGTCGTTGTCGGGGCCGGATTTGGCGGCGCGACCTGTGCGCGATACCTGCGGCGTCAGGCGCCGGAATTGAATGTAACCCTGGTCGAACGCGATGAGAAGTTCGCCACATGTCCGTTCAGCAATACGGTGATCGGAGGGTTGCGTACACTGGATTCCGTGACCCACGACTTCGAAGGCCTGCGCCGGCATGGCGTGACGGTCCTGCGCGGAGAAGTCGTTGCGATCGATCCGGACAGGGGCGCGGTTCGTTTGGCCGGGGGGGACTCACTCGCATATGATCGCCTGGTCGTCGCTCCCGGCATCGATCTCAAGTGGAATGCGATCGAGGGCTATGACCAGGAAGCCGCGGCGCGTATGCCGCATGCCTGGAAGGCGGGCCCGCAGACGGCGCTGCTGCGCAGTCAGCTGGAGGCCATGGAGGACGGTGGACTTGTCGTCATCGCGGTGCCAGCCAATCCGTTTCGATGTCCGCCCGGCCCCTACGAACGGGCCAGTCTCATTGCGAATTACCTCAGCCGGCACAAACCGCGGTCCAAGGTCCTGATACTCGATGCGAAGGATGTGTTCTCGAAGGAGTGGCTGTTCAAGGAAGGGTGGGCTCGACTCTATCCCGGCCTGATCGAATGGGTCGGGTTCTCCGGTGGCGGCAACGTGATCGAGGCCGATCCGGCGGGCATGCTGGTGCGCACGGATTTCGAGGAATTCCGGCCGGATGTCGCCAATATCATTCCGCCGCAGCGGTCAGCACGTTTGGTGGATTCCGCGGGCCTGGCAGCCGGCGGCGATTGGTGCAAGGTGAATTCGCGAACCTTCGAGTCGGAGGTCGTTCCGGGGATCCATCTTCTCGGCGATGCGATACTCGCCGGGGCGATGCCGAAATCTGGCTTCAGCGCGAATAGCCAGGCCAAGGTCTGTGCCCGGGCGATTGTCTCGCTGCTGCAGGGCGAGACGCCCACCGATCCGGTGCTCGTAAACACTTGCTACAGTCTTCTCGCGGAAGATTACGGGATCTCGGTGGCGGCTGTGTACCGACTGAACGAGAGCGGTGAAATTGCCCCTGTACCGGATTCCGGCGGCGTAAGCCCGCCGGACGCGACGATCGAATTCCGTCAGGCGGAAGCGGATTATGCGCGCGGCTGGTATGCCAGCATCACATCGGACATGTTCGGCTAGGGTGGCGGGGAGCATCGGGACGCGGGTCTTGCTCGCGGCGCTGTTTGGAATCTGCCCACTCCTTGAACTTGGCAATGCGGCTGCGGACGAGGCCGCCGGATACACGGTTGTGGATCTTTCCATTCCGGAATCGCTAACCGGCCGGCCGGGGGATCCCCTGCGGGGAGAGCAAATTGTGCGCGACGCGAACAGTGCCACCTGCCTCATCTGCCACGCGATGCCGCTGCCGAACGAGCCGGATCCAGGGAACCTCGGCCCGCCGCTGGAGGGTGTCGGAAGCCGCTATTCGGCAGGCGAACTTCGGTTGCGCCTCATCGACCCGAAGATCGTCAATCCGGATACCGTGATGCCATCCTATTACAAGCGGGAAGGCTTGCACAGGGTGGCGCCCGAGTATCGGAACCAGCCGATCTACAGTGCTGAAGACATAGAGGATGTGATCGCGTTCCTGCTGACCCTTGTCGACGAGTAACGGCAGAGTTCCGCTCGCGAGGCGAATCGCGCAGTACCGGCTGGCGATTGGATCTGCCGACTGGAAGGAATGCGGGGCGCATCCGCGATCGGCGGCGCGATCCGCTTGGCGGAACGTCATCCTGATTGCGCGCCGATAGCTTTGAACTGGCAAGCAGTTAGCAGGCTTCAGGGGTGCAGCGGTACTGGAATCATTTTGCTTGGCTCCACACCCAGCCGCTGGAAGGCTTCGGCCTGCAGTGGTGTCGGCTGGGCGATGATTGTGAAGGGGTGGGTTGGCTGACCGGGCAGGGTGGCTTCATTGCAGGTCAGGTTGCCGAGTTGGCCAGCGTACGGCGCTTGACCTTCCCGCTTTCGCGGCGCGATTTCCGCAACAGGATCGCGGGCCGGCTGTTGCGGTTCGGAATGGACTCGACATGGAGGGACATCGGCACAAAAAGTGCATGGAGTCACCAGTTTGCCAACTATATACAGTATGTACGAGACAATGTCCATAGATCATGCCATCTTGCATGGAGTCAAATCCGCAGGCACTTCCAGCACACCTGGTGCCAAGACATGAGTCAAATCAATTGATTGAGGCAACCAAGGCAAGCGAAACTGGCGGGAAGTTCCGGTCAGGACACTGGGGAACCGCGCAACCAATGCTTCGCGCGTCCCGCCGGAGTGTTGCTCCGGCGGGAATTCAGTCGATGTTCATGTACCGGACCGGTGCGAAGCGACGCTAATGGTTGTCCCGGGGGATGCCCTTTCGCGCGATGTCCCGAAATTCGTCCGCGCCGCGGAGCGTCATTCCCTCGCTGAAGGGCCGCACCCGCTCGCGGAAGATGGATTGCCAGGGAGACTGGCTTTCGGGAGTCTGAAATCCTCCGTTCAGCCGGGCCCGGCGGTCGGACATCTCCTCCTCGCTGAGCAGGATGTCGGCCGTGCAGGCATTGAGGTCAATTCGTAACCGGTCGCCGGTCTTGACGAGGGCGAGTCCGCCTCCGTCGGCCGCCTCCGGAGAAGCGTTCAGGATTGACGGAGAGCCGGACGTGCCGGATTGGCGGCCGTCACCGACGCATGGCAGGGCATGGACGCCGCGCTTGATCAGATAGGACGGCGGCCTCATGTTCACGACCTCGGCCCCGCCTGGATAGCCGATCGGTCCGGTGCCCCGCATGATCAGGATGCAGTTCGCATCAATCGAGAGAGCAGGATCGTCGATTGTTGCATGGAAATCCTCTGGTCCGTCAAAGACCACGGCGCGTCCCTCGAATGCATTCGGGTCATCGGAATTCTCGAGATAGCGCTGCCGGAACTCCTCGGTGATGACGCTTGTCTTCATGATCGCGCTGTCAAAGAGGTTGCCCTTCAGGTTGAGGAACCCGGCGTCCTTGAGCATCGGCCGGGCCACGGTCTTGATGACTTCCGTATTCCGGCTGCGGCATTGCCCGCAGTTCTCGGCGATTGCCTTTCCGTTGACCGTCGGCGCATCGGGATGCGGCAGAAGCCCCTCGGCCAGCAATTCTCCGATCACGGCCGGGACGCCGCCCGCCCGGTGGTAGTCCTCTCCCAGATACTCTCCAGCCGGTTGCAGGTTGACCAGGAGGGGAATGCGGTAGCCGATCTCCTGCCAATCATCATTGTCGAGCGGAATCCCCAGATGCCGGGCGATTGCGTTGAGATGAATCGGCGCGTTCGACGATCCGCCGATCGCGGAATTGACCACGATGGCGTTCTCGAACGCATCGCGGGTCATGATGTCAGCGGGCCGCCTGTCGGCCCGAACCTGCTCGACGACGTTCAGGCCGGCCCGATACGCCATCTGCCCACGTTCACGGTACGGCGCCGGAATCGCTGCGGAACCGGGCAACTGCATGCCGAGCGCTTCCGCCAGCGAATTCATCGTTGTCGCAGTGCCCATCGTGTTGCAGAATCCGGTCGACGGAGCCGAGGAGGCGACGAGTTCGGCGAAGCCGTCGTCGTCTATCTCGCCTGCCGCATGTAGTTCGCGGGCTTTCCAGACGATGGTTCCCGAGCCCGTACGCTTGCCGTCGAACCATCCGTTCAGCATCGGACCCACGGAAAGTGCGATGGCGGGTATGTTGACTGTAGCCGCGGCCATCAGAAGGGCAGGAGTCGTCTTGTCGCATCCGATGTTCAAGACCGCGCCGTCAATAGGATAGCCAAAGAGGGTCTCGACAAGGCTCAGATAGGCCAGATTGCGGTCGAGCATCGCGGTCGGCCGCTTCCCGGTTTCCTGGATGGGATGGACCGGGATCTCCATGGCCGTCCCGCCCGCGGCAGTGATCCCGTCGCGCACACGCTTGCTGAGTTCGATGTGGTGGCGGTTGCAGGGTGAGAGGTCGCTGCCGGTCTGGGCAATGCCGATGATCGGCTTGCCAGATTGCAACTCCTCGCGAGTAAGTCCGTAGTTCAGATATCTCTCCAGGTACAGCGAGGTCATTTCCCGGTTGTCGGGATTGTCAAACCATGCCTGGCTACGGAGTTTCAACCTGTCTGCCATGTCTTGGAGCTCCTTTGTCGCTGTCGTGGCATGCCGGGGCCGGCGTTGGGGGCGCGGCGCAGGGGCACCGAAGATAACCGCCAGGCGCGCCTCGCGACAGTGTAATGCTCCGGCGCGTGTTGTTCAGATATCAGTCATGCCCTGTCAAGCCGGCAAAGCGTTTCCGAGCGATTGCTTCCGGGGAGTGGGCACACTCAAGCTGGCTTGCGCGCAACAGCAATGAAGCACAGGAACGGATTCGGGGCCTCGAGGAAGCGGCAGGGGAGCGGATCAGAGGACGGAGTAGAACAAGGGCCGGTCAAGGTCCATGCCGATTCCAACTTCCGCATCTGACCGCCCGGTGAACTCCCGTCAAGGCGGCACCCGCCTTCGCGACGCGAACCGTTCCGACTCCCGTTCGTCCGTGGCCAAGTCTTGCGCGTTGCGTAGAGCGCAGGTGGCGACAGGTGTGTAGAGGAAACGGCGAGTATCCGCATCAAGACGGCCTCTGTCTCTTCAAGCACGCGGTGCCCGCCCCATCGCATGTTCGGGCGGGCATCCGTCGCGCCTCCGCGCCCGTCGGTCGCTGCGCGCTCCGCTTGCCCTCCAGCCTGGCAGGCCGTGCCGTAGTGCCGGACTGCCGCCGCGTCCCGCTTGCGCTGGCGCTGCGTGCCATACTCGTCGCGGCCTGCGCCTCGTTCGCCCTGGCCGGCTGCGCGGCGCCCCGGCTCGCGTGCGAGGCACCTCCTGCACCGCCGGTGTCGGCTTCGCCGCGCTCCGGCTTGCGCACCGCTTTCTACACTCGTGCGGGCGCTCCTGCGGAGCGCCCGCACATTTCGCATTGCGCCGCGCCGTGCACTGGTTGCCGTCGTTGGCTCTGCTTTCGAACACGGGGTAGGCTCGGGAACAATCGGCATCAGCTTCAGGAGATCCGGATCGTGAACAGTCTATACGCAACGGCTCTGGCCGAGTTGGGAACCGTTTTCGAACGTCTCGATGACGACCAAGTGAACCATGCCATCGAAATGATTGTCGCGGCGAACAACACGGTGGTCTTCGGCGGCGGCCGCGAGCGGCTGCAGATCATGGGCTTCGCGATGCGCCTTTACCACATGTCCGTTCCGGTCGCCGTCGAGGGCGACATGACCACACCACCGGTTGGCAAGGGGGACCTGTTCATTGTCACGTGCGGTCCGGGCGAGATTTCGACCGCGCTGGCGCTGATGGGTGTCGCCCGTGATGCTGGCGCGAAGATTCTCTTCATCACCGCGCAACCGGTTAGCCGCGGTGCCGCGCTGGCCGATTTCACTGTCACGCTGCCCGCACAGACAATGGCCGACGATCAGGGCGAAAGGAAGAGCTCGGTGCTGCCGATGGGTTCGCTGTTTGAAGGCGCGCTGTTTGTCCTCTTCGAGGTCATGATCCTGAAGCTGATCGACCGGCTCGAAATCACCGCCGAGGCCCTGCGAGCCCGACACACGAACCTGGAGTAACCATTGCGACTTCTTCTTGAGTTCCATTGGGGGCGTTCGAGATCCTGCCGACGATGCCCGGCATCGGCAGGGTGACAGCTGCCTCGATTCTTGCCGAGACCGGTCCCGACATGCGCGCGTCAGGCTCCTCGCCCAGGTCTCGCCGCCGGCCAGACTCCCGGCAACAACGGAACCGTCAGCATGCGCCGCCGCGGTGCCACCCACAAGGGCTACCGGCATCTGCGCGCCGCTCTCGCTGAAGTTGCGCAAGCCAGCACCAGGAACCGCAAGAGAGCCGATGCGGGTGGATGAGGTGTTCATTTTGGGTATGCCTCCGACATGGACTGTCCATTTACCAGGAAATCACCCAAAATGAACAGCGAGACGCTAGCGCGCGGGGTGTTCATTTGGCGCGTTCACGATGAGTATCCATAGTGACGCTCGAGCGGCCGTTGTCTTGAAGTCGATGCGCCTGTCGAAATCGACCTCGAAGCGGCCATAGGGGTCGATGCGCGCGAGACTCAGTGGTGACTGTCCGCGCAGCAGGTCTTGCGAAGAGAGCCCGGATGCCGAGCCGGGGTCGTCAGGAACCGACCGGACCATGCGCTTGGACGAGCTTGAGGGCGCGAAGCAGTTCGGGAGGAACGGGGACCTCGCACCAGCGCTCGGTGCGGCGCTTCAGAATCCGGATCTGGATAGAGGCGGCCTCGAGGAAGCGCCGGACCTCCGGGATGCGCATCGAACCGTTCGGCCAGCGCCTTGGGCGTATAGCCGACCCGCACGAGCTTGACGTCGAGACTGTCGAAGCCGGCCGAGAGGGTGTTGTCCACGATCTCGCGGGAAACCTTCTCGGTTCCGCGAACGGAAGCGGCTTGGACAGCCGCTCGACGAGAACGTTCTGAGTCTGGGCCGTGATGACACTGTCCGGGTCGACGCCGTCCTCGAGACGTATCTCGAGCAACCACTGCAGGAACTCCCGGTGCTTGTTATTGGCTCCCGAGGGCCACGAAGTCGAATTGCGACGTGCGATTCCCGATCTCTTCCATCGTGGCGCACCACAGATCGCTTTGCGGGCGAGGCTGCCCAACAAGCACAACCGGCAGCACCAGGGCTCGTGACTCAAAATGAGCTCCAGGAATTCCGGGCGGAGTTCCCGATAGACGGGCACTGCTTCTCCCCTTTTCTCGACCCTCGCCAGCTGGCACGTTTCTCCACGACCGCTTCCGCCCGGAGCTTGACGCATATCGGCCATATGACCCAAACATATGCGCTCATTCCAAACCCATGATTCGGCAATTGGGACGGGCAAGTCTTCCAATCCCGTCAGCCCGCCTCGCCCGAGAGAATTTCCCAGACCCGCTTGTATCCCGCCCCGGATAACGGTGCACCCTCGGGTCTCACGCCCCTCCAATCAGCCACAGCGAGTCCCTTCAGGAAGGCTCGTGCCTTACCCAGCGAGTACCGGTGCTCATCCCCGCCCGCGACCTCGCGATACAAGTTGCCCAACGCCTCCGCCGCACTCCGTGGCGCAGGATTCATCCTCATCAACACCGCGTCTTCGCTACGCACGCCGTGGTAGATCATGGCCGGAAGGGCGTTGATCCTGCGTTGCTCCGCTTCGGGCAGTGTCTCGAAGTCGATTCCAGAGACCCGGCTCAGCGCCGAACCCCCCCAGCGCGGGTGTTCTTGCGGGTAAAGGCCCCCCCATGGGCCGCTTTCCTTGTCTTCCAGCATCTCGAGCATCGCGCTAGTTGCTTTGCAGCGGGCGAGCATCCACCGTGGCAATGCCAGAGTGGCACGCCGGAGATGGGGCTGGGGCTTGACGCGGGATCCCGGGAGTTCAGCCTCGGCTGGAACCTGTCGGAGACGCGGCCTGCGGGGCTGTTGTTCAACATGAGCCTGGAGGGGTCGCGACGCGAAAGCCTGACCGGCAACAGCGGTGCCGAGAATCGGGTCGGGCTCGGGCTGGGATGGCAGCTTCGGGGGATGCAGCGCAAGGGCTTCACATTCGGTCTGGATCTGGAAGGAGAGCGGCGCGACACGGAGGATGACGGTCGTGATCCGAAGAACCGGATCGGCTTGGCGCTGAGGATTGCCTGGTAGCCTGCGGCGAGTCATCCGGTCAGCCTGCAGTGCCATGACGGCAATTGGGGATGCGCGTCTTTACGGGGCCGTCGGCTTGGTGCGGTCCGGTGCATGAGTCGCGTTTCGTGGAAGGCGCCTGAAACGTATCGGACCGGCTGGTGAGCGAGTTCTCTCTTGTGGGAATGCGCCCCGGTTGCGCGAAGCAAACCGCCGCTGCCCGGCAGGAGGTGGAAGAACAAACGGGAGGCGAATTCGGAGGAATCGACTTGAGCGTCGAGGAGAGGGCCGCGAGAGTGGCTCCCGAACAACGCGCCCGGAGCTTGATTCTGTTCGTCTTCCCGCAGGGACGGACAGTATCCGAACCCGTGGGAGATTGCGCCACGGGGTGACCACATATATGGTCGGATAGACTGCAGACACGGACACCGGGTCGTTGCGATCGGGGTCCGGTCCGCTTGCGGGCATGTGCAGAGCAGGTCGCGACAGTCGGGAAAGATGCAGGTTGTCGATCATCAGCTGATCTATCGGGATCCAGACGCGTACTGCTCCCATCCCCACATGGTGGAGACCCCGGGCGGCAGCCTTCTTCTGGCGTTCAACTGTTCGGTTCGGCGACCGGTAATCCTGCACCCTCCCCATGACCCGGAATACTGCAATCTCCTGATGAACTCACGAGACGGAGGCAGGAGCTGGAGCCGACCCAGGACGGTTCCGCGCGATGGCGTGAGTGGCGTCGAGTGTCCGGGGCTGACTGCCACGTCGCGGGGACGAATTCTGCTCAACCAGTGGCGGTTCCAATGGCATCCGTGGCCGGAAGCTCGCACGGGCATGCGGGAGGATCGGCCGGACGAACCGGAATCCCTGGTCCGGAGCGCGACGCGCGGGATGGACTCGGAGGGGATATCGGTTTCCCGCCAACGGCTGCGTTCCATCATTCGTTGGGCAAGGGGAGACGGAGAACTCCGGGTCCATCTCTCCGATGATGGCGGTCGGACATTCCCTCGGTCACGACGCGTCGCCACAGCACCCTACTGCGGAGGATACGGCATGCGTGGTTCCATCGAATTGCCCGATGGTGGCTTGCTTCTGCCGCTCTGCGACGCGCCGCGCTACCGTGCCGTGTTTCACGTGACGTCCAGCGACAACGGGGAGAATTGGTCGGCGCCAACACCCATTGCAGAGGAACCCGGCAAGGAGTTCGAAGAGCCTGCCGGATTGATGCTCGATGACACGCGTATCCTGATGATGTTACGCGAAAACCGAACGCGTATTCTGCACCGTACGATCAGCGAAGACGGCGGGCGTACATGGAGCGCACCCGTTCCAACCGGAATTCCGGAGTATCCATGCCAGCTCCTTCGCCTTGTGGACGGGCGTGTTGCCTGCGTTGCGGGTCGAAGGATCAAGCCCTTCGGCATCGTGTTCCACGTCTCGGACGACGGCGGATTCACCTGGAACCCCGACCGGTCGATGATGGTCCGTGACGATCTGCCGAACTCGGATCTGGGCTATCCAACCGCAGTACAGCGGGGCAACGGGGATCTGTTGGTGGTCTACTACGCCCAGGATGACGCTGGTATCACGGGCATTTACGGAACACTGATCGCAACGCGGCATTGCGGCTGAGACTGCACGACAGACCACGCGAGCCGGGTCCGCTTCGACCAGTGTGGGATTTGCGAGCCCGCGGATTGGCGGCGCCACCTCCGGGAGCCTCCGCGTGGCACAATCGAAGACGGCGAATCAGGGCCGGCGACCCGGCGGCACGGGGACGCCGTCGGACGGCTCTGGCCGACACCGAAACCCGCTTGAGCTGGCTGGTCGAAATGAACCCCCCGGAACGGTGCTCGCGGGGCAACCGGATCAGTGTGTACGGCGCGAGACTGCGCCAGCGCTTCCCGATCTCCCGAGAGACGGTCCTGTCCGGTGGGAGGTGAACCAACTCGCGCGGCGCGCGCGAAGAACGGGGCATCGTTTCGGCGGCCGATATCATCCTGCCGTCGTGGCTCCGGCATCAACGCGCCTGCTGTTGCTTCCGGAACCGGGGGCCCTCCCGAATCTGGGCAGCTGCCTTGTCCGCGGGATGCTCTGCCGGCTGAGCGACGACTGGAAGGCGACCCACGGTCATCCGCTGGAGTTGGCGGAGACCTTCGTTGATCCGGAGAAGCACCACGGGACGGTGTACCGAGCGTCCAACTGGGCGCCGGTGGGGCTCACCAAGGGATATGCGCGCGGTCAGGGCGGCTCACAGGATTGCCGATCTGGCCAAGGGAGCCCAGTGTTGTCTCTTGGATTTGTCTGGAGAGGGTATTCCGGATTGATTCGCGCCAGTTGAGAAGATTTGTACCGCGCTATTCCGCATTTACTGGAGTAAAGTTCTGCTGCTGTGAGGGTTTCTTTTCCCGATGGGGAAGACCGGCTTGCAGTGGTTCGGGGAGCGGAGCGGAGTTCTCGGTGTGTGTATGCGGTCTCGGGTAGCCTGGACGGGGATCAGCGGAGCTGGAGTGATGTAGTGCGGTGCCGGGCGTCTGTGCTCTTGCGTTGTTGCAGGACTTCGTTCCAGTCTCTTGCGCCTTGAGGTCGGCGGCGTCGGATGGCTGAGTGGTTGCGCATGAGGCGCTTTGCAGCCTGGTCGCCGGTCGGATCGGCGTCGTATCCGCATGCGATGTTGTGGAGTTGGAAAGCGCTGATCCGGTCGGGCGGGTTGTTGGCGAGGCCTGCGGAGGAGAGAAACAGATCGAAGCCTTTCATCTCGGGGAGTTCGAAAGCGGAAATTGCGTCGATGGCGCCAATGCCGATGAGGGCGGATTGCGGCGGTGTCCGCCGCGCGATCCAGAATCCGCCCCGGGGCCTTTCGGAATCCGGGCGCCATGCCGTGGAAGGGTCTTCCGGGCTGAGTGCCGAGTAATTCGGCTCCGGTTCGGTTGCTGCGCTCGGCCACGCAAGCGATGAAGTCGGCATTGGATCGGTGGTCGGCGCCGAGGATGCGCTGTCGGAAGCAGGCGACGAGGATTGCGGGATCGAGGCTGCGTTTCCGGGAGAGGTGTTCCAGCACGTCATCTCGCGAAGCAGGTCCGCGTCCGAGGTCTTCTCCAGAAGCAGGCGCAGGGTCATCATGTCATGGGTCATCGTGGTTCCCCTTCGGGTCAGGTTGGTTCGTGACGACCCATCCCTAATCCGGAACCGCGATGGCTTCCGCTGGGGACAACCGGCTTGCCGCCGCCAGACTCGTGACGGTCGCAGCGGCAAGCCGGTTACCCCCAGCTACCAGCCGACCCCAGAGCCCCTACACCACGCCTGCGGACACGACCCCGCAACGACGCCGAGGCTAGCGACATACCACGCCGCCTCCACGCTGAGCGGCCGGACCGCATCAGTTTAGTGTCGACGATCTACTTCTTCAGGTAACGGCGATTACCTCGGCGGGATCGATAGAGAGATCCTGCCAGCCAGCCAGTCGTCCGTTATCTCGGTGACGGGGACGCCAGCGGCGTCGATGGCTGACAATTCCCTCTTATCGAGCCACGCCTTGATCAAAGCGTACCCCAGGGAATACCCCGCGCTGCTGGGCCACTCCGGATCGTTCGGTCGGCCGAACATCCAAGCATCATGACCGTAGTCGGTCGCTGACAGGAGCGGGCGGGCGCGCTCCGCCATCTTCTTCATGGTCTCCTCGTCGAGCGCCACCGCGTAGAAGGGTGTCGGCGCGCCAACCTCCTCCTCGAAGCATTGGGCGAGGCCTTCGCTGACGAAGCGGCCGCCCAGAGTGTACGTCTCGACACCATTTCGAAGCCGCGCCACGTGGTGCATTTCGTGTGCAAGTGTACCGAGGATCCTGTCAGACCGCTCACGGTCGTGCAGCCGGGGTGACGCCGGATCCAGACCAATGGTAATGCGGCCGGGACCATTCGGATAGCCGGTGATCCCCCACTTTCGGCTTACCCAGATATCGGGTGCCACGACGATATCGAGGCGATCCAGCTGGACGAAACGGGCGACCCGCTCGTTCGCCGCTTCGAGTTCGCGCATGATGTTCTGCTTGAGTTGCGCAGGGATTTCGTCCATTGCATCCAGCAGATGGAATTTGAGTGTCATGGCTCACCCAATCGGTGCAGTCCGCGACCTTCCGGGAAATTG
This sequence comes from Rhodobacterales bacterium, assembly GCA_965222665.1. Classification (GTDB taxonomy): domain Bacteria; phylum Pseudomonadota; class Alphaproteobacteria; order Rhodobacterales; family CAZPXZ01; genus CAZPXZ01. The sequence continues at coordinate 262,919 of CBDCUM010000011.1, read as the reverse complement.
GCAGGCGCGCATCCTCGTCGAGGGTTCACAATCCGGTGGCGGGACCACACGGGGTCCGCCGCCCCGCGCCCGTCGCTACGCGCATGCCGTTCTAACGGCGAATGGGCGGGAACGAAAATGCCGGTCGCGGCAAATCGTATGACGCAATCACATTCTACAGCCGATACGTCGTCGGCTCGCCACGCGCCGAATGGGCGGAAGCGGTACGAACGTGCCGTTGGCTTGATGTCGGCTTCGAGAGCGATGGCCAGGTCAGGGGTGACCGCCTTCGAGAAACCGCACCATCGCTTCAGCGCTCGCCTCGGGCCTTTCTTCAGCGATGAAGTGGCCGCAATCGAGTTCGATCTCATGGACGTCATCTGCCCAGAGTTCCCAGGTCGGACGCAACGGGCTCGGTTGGTAGTCGGCCCCTCTGAGCACGAGCAACGGGCAGCGAATGCGCACGCCTTCTGCACTGTCCTTGCGGTCATGCTCGACGTCCACGGTCGCGCCGGCGCGATAATCCTCGCACATCGCCCGTATGACGGACGGTTCTGCAATGCAGCGCGCATAGTCCCCCATGGCACCTCGATGCAGGGCACCCCCGGTGCCGATCCAACGCGCGACCAGATGATCGAGGAAGAAGACAGGGTCCGCAGCAATGAGAGATTCGGGAACGGGATATGGTTGCGCCAGCAGGGGCCAGTGGAAGGCGTCGATTGCCGCAGACCAATCCATCGCCTCCCAGACATCGAGGGTCGGGACCGTGTCGAGACTTACCAGTTTCCGGACCCGTTCAGGACGATCCAGGGTCAGCCGATAGGCGACGCGCGCGCCGCGATCGTGTCCGGCCAGATGAAAGGAGTCGTGTCCGAAGTGGTCCATCAGGCGGATCATCAGCTTCGCCATGGTGCGTTTGGAAAAGGCGTCATGGCTGGCATCGGGTTCCGGGCCGATGCTGTCGCCATAGCCGGGCAGGTCCGGTGCGATGATCGTATTGCGATCCGCGAGAAGAGGTGCAAGCGCGTGCCAATGAACGTGGGTCTGTGGGAAGCCATGCAGCAACAGCAAAGGCGGTCCTGATCCGCCCGTCTTGCCGCTCAACCGGGCAGCGCCCAGGTCGACGTCAAAGCCGGCGAACCCATCGAACAATTCAGTCACGACGCATAATCCGCAGATACCCGCTCGAACATCCGCATCTGACCGGGCCGTTCCGTTGAGCGATCATAGTGACACGTCGAGCGTCCACACGCGCGAGCATCGGATTGAGCGCCCCGTGGGGCACCAGACGGTCGGTCGTCGCCCCCACCGAGCGCGCGGTCTGGCGTAGCTTGCCCTTCAATGGTAGCGCGGCTGTACGCCAATGGCATTCACTTGACGAGTTTTTGCCATTCACTGAAGGATTCGTCGTCCTGACAGCATGTTGGGGCTGCGTTTCGGGGTCCTGTGGTTCAGGCTGTCGATGCTTTCCTGTGCTTGCCGTGCCACCGGTTGAGGGGTTTTCTGGATCGTCGTTGGTAGCTTCGTCCCGGGCGCGTCTTCTGCCGCCCGGTGGCGACGCAAACGAGGACCTGCTGGATCGCCTCGGAGACGGTGGCGGCGTGCTTCAGCAGCAGGGCTTCGAGGTTTCGCGCGACGGCGGCGAAAGAGTACTTGAAGTTTGTTGTGCGTTCGGTCGCGGAAGGGGATGGCTTGCGGGCGTTGAGGTTCGCATCGCCATGGTTTGTGAAGATGCGCGTCATGGCCATGAGGTTGAAGTGGGCGAAGAGTTCCTGTCGGACGCCGCGCTCGGTCCTGGCATGGAACGGTGCGATTGCCATGATGGACTTGGAGATCTTGACCATCTCTTCGATGCCCCAGCGCGATCCGTATAGATCGGCGAGTTCGCTGGCGGGCCGAATCAAGGAGAGTGGTGGCGAGGCCGATGGTTGAGCCGCCGGCAGTGTATTTGACGAGGCGCAGCCGGACCGGTTCTGCGAGGGCTTGCGGCTGTCTCTTGCGCAGCTTCCGGAGAACCTTCTCGCCGGGCATTGCCTCGACGACGGCATCTGTCCGGCTTCCGGCGAGGAAGGCATCCATGATCGGGCGGGCGGACTTCCGGGCCGACCCGGAAGCCTGGCTCACCCAAGTCCTGGTTCAGATCCGCGACGGCTGCAAGGAGGTCGAAAGCCTCATGCCATGGCAGCCATTCAAGCCGCCGGGGGACCAATGCCTCGCCATCTGCGGAACAACCCTCAGCATCGCCCCGAACGCCGGGGCGACTTGAGGCCCCGCCAGTCGCAGACATCGAAAAGCGCCGAAAGCTCCACCGGCGAAAGCCGCAAGAGACCCTCCGACACCGGCGGCCACCGAAACGAACCCCGATCCGGCCACTTCGCAACCAGCACCATCCCGCTGCCGTCATGAAACAGGACCTTCACACGCCCAGGACGCCGAGAGCGGAAAACCACCACAACCCCCGAATCCGGCAGAACACCAGGATGCTCCCGCGCGTAGCTGCTCAGCGCCGCGATCCCGCGGCGGAGGTCAACCGGATGCAACGCAAGGTAAACAACAGAACCATCGACAAACCCAAGCATGACAACCTCTCGGAAAACAAATGCCTTCGCAGAAGATGGTGCTCTCCGCAACTCACCGAAAGCAGGGGGGGAAATAGTCGCTTACCCTGTATGAGGCCGCCTTCGATCTGTGCGCTATCGCCTGAATTTGACTCCCTTTGGGTCGTAAGGGCAGTTTCCGATCACCCTGGCCGGGACGAGACTCCCGATAACATCGACCGTCAGCACGGCTCCGGGCTGTGCCAAGTTCTCCTCCACGAAGGCCAACGCCAAATTTCAGATGTCCGGACCTCGGGAGTGAATCGAGCTCACCTATTTGAACCCGAAGGGTCCGGATCGGCCGTATTCCCGGGCAGTTCGTAGATCATCCGGAGGTTGGTGCCTGGGAAGATCGTCCGGGTCAGGTTGAGTTCCTGGAGGAGGCCTGCAGTGGCGTTGTCGCCAGCGTCGCTGGCGGTGCCGAGGATGCGAATGCGGAGGATGCCGTTGGAGGGCTCCGGGATGATGTCGGCGTCGGATTGGAAGATCGCGCGCAGGTGCCTGCGGGGTCGCTGTGTCTTGCCCTGTGCCTGTGCGACGACAGGCATCATGCGGGTTTCGGCGCGGTAGGCGATCATGCGGATGACGTCGAGGAGGAGCTTCTCGCCTTCGGGAAGCGCATCCAGGGCCTGGTGGTCGTCGAGCTCGGCGACGGTGATGTGGCGCTGCGTGTCGCTGCGCTTCTGCTTGAGCGCCTCACGCTCGGCGTCGAGAGCGTCGATCCGGGCCTGGAGACGTCGGGCGGCTTCGGCGGTCTGGTGAGACTGGGCTCCCTTGGCCAGATCGGCGATCCTGTTGCGCAGGGTGCCGAGGCGTTGCCGGAAGCGGCTGACATTTCGGTCGATTGCGCGCCAGAGCGGGTTGACGACGCGGGCTTCGGGATCCTGCGGCTCCAGGCCGCGGACCACGAGGGCGTCGAGATTGAACTCCTCGCGCATATATTTGAAGAAGTTCTCCTGCGACCAGCGGGAGAACAGGGCGCCGGCGATCTGCTCCACGGGCATGCGGGAGTGGGTGGTAATGAGCGGGACCTGGCGGCCGCTTTCCAGCAGGCGGCGGATCTGGCGGACCTCGGGCCCCTTTTTCAGTTGCACGCGCTTCTCGGCGAGGCGGACGGTGGCGCTGCGGGTCGTGCCCGGTCCATGGATCGGTACCGCGACACTGCGGAACTCCGCCTCCGGCCAGTCCTCCCCCTTGAAGCCCTTGTGCCAGGTGATCACCGCAACGCCGCGCCGGGCGAGGCGCTTGAACAGTGCCGGGCTCCAGCCTTCCCGGTCGAAGACCAGCGTCAGGGCGGGCTCGCCGGCATCCGGGGCGGTGAGATCCGGCGCCTCCGGGCCCAGCATGCCCAGCTTCTCCAGCGCAGGCAGGATGTCCGCCTCCAGCGCGTGGGTCATGGTCGGATCCAGCGCCTTGTTCAGGCACAGGAAGGGCTTGCCGCCAAGCGCGTTGATCCAATAGCTCGTGGACGCGGGCAGGCATAGTTTCTGTCGCGCCACGAAGTGCTTTGGCAATTTCCCCTTGCGACCGGAATAGATCTTCACATGCCCGTCCACGCACAGCGTGGCGCCGACCTCCGGGTCCTCCTCAAGCCATCCCGCCGCCAGGGAGGATTGCCAGTTCCGCACTTGCTGCACATCCTGCCCCAGCGCCTTGATCTTGCGCCGCAGCGTCTTCACCTCCGGGCAGCGGTCCAGGCCCAGGATCGCGCCCCATTCCCCGGGCACCTGGTGCCGGAGCGCCTCCGGATTGCGCACCCGGGCCAAGACGAGGAACGCCAGGAAGAGCAGAACGGTGGTCAACCCGTAATACCCCTTGGGCAGCGACAGGAACTCCCGCGCGTGGTTCAGAAGCCCCTCCTTCAGCAGCATCGGGAGCCCGGCCAGCACCCCCCAGCCGGCAACCGCCGACAGCGGTTCCGCAAACTGCGGCCGGATCTCGCTCAGATGCCCCGTCGCGGCCAGCATTCGTCCCGTCGTGTCCCGAGCCCCACGGCCCATCGGCGCTGCCCGGTCGCGGGCGTCCCGTGCGCTTCGCTCAATCGGCGGCTCCAGCGCGTCCCGCTCCGGTGCTTCCTGCGGCGCCTCCCGCTCCGCAGGTGCTTCCGGATCCGGTTCAGCCTTCGCCGTCCCGGCCGGCATCCCACCCCCGACAACGCCTCGCCGGCGATTGTCGTTCAGCGTCCGCACCGGAATCCCCAGCCGTCGCGCAACCGCCGAGCCGCTCAGACCCGAGGTCAAAAGACGGTCCGCTTCCCGCGCCATGTCGGCATCGATTACGCTCGGACCGCGCCCGCGGCGCGGCGCAAAGAAGCTCGCCTCGCCGTCCCTCCGGAGTTGGTTCACCGCCCGCTGTACCGTCGAGCGGCTCACGCCGAGCGCCTCCACCAGGTCCGAGCGAGGGACACCGCTCTCCGCGAACTTCGCGATCCGAAGCAACTTCGCTTCGCGCTGATCGTCAGCGTGAAAATCAAACGGCTCAAGATTGGAGAAATACTCCACTCGGCCGTCCCGCCTCACGAAGGAAAAGCAGGAGTTGCCAATCTGGACCGCCTCGGCGGGTCGCATCGGAAGCGTGTTCATGAGATCCTCGGGCACCGAATAATGGGTTCATATTATTATGCCAGATACCCGCCGCTCTGTCAACCCCAAAATCCAATCATAACTCTATCAATTCAAACGATAATTCAACCCACAAGCAGCTCTCGAAAAGAGAGCGATGTCCGGACGTCTGAATTTCGTTCGACCCGATGTCCCCAGGCCCCGGAAGTAATTGCTCCAATCACTCTTTCATTCATCATGACTGACGCACCGCCGTGAGCCGGAGCCGTTTGATCATTCAGTTCCAGCATCACAAGTCGATGGCTCGGTCCTTCACTGATACGCTTCTGCAGCGCGCTCTTGCCAACAAAGTCAGGTTTATCCATTCTCACGAAACGGTCCAGACCGGTCTCAATTGGGTCAAACTCCGTGAGGAGTTCAGCTTTCCAGTGTGGATATCCTTTTTCCAGCCGCATGGACTCGATGGCACGGGCGCCAAAGAGTGTCAGTCCATGCGCTCTCCCGGCCTGCCGGAGAGCAAGATAGGCAGCATGGAGCTGGGAATTCGGGACGTGGATTTCATAGGCCAATTCGCCCGAGAAGCTTACGCTCAGTACGACGGCAGGCGCTATCCCGACGAAGGCTTCGCGAACGGACAACCACGGGAACGCTTCTGCCGACCAATCGGCGCGGGACACTGCGGACAGAACTTCGCGTGACTTCGGTCCCACCAGCAGCAAAATTGTCCAATCGTTTGTCAGCGAGCGGATTTGGACATCTTCGTGCTCGTCCATGTGCTCTACCAGCCAGTCCATGTCGTGGCTTTCGGAGGCCGCGGCGGAGCCATACCAGACTCGTGAAGGCCCGCGGTCTGACGCGGGCAGGTTTGCCACCGTCGCTTCGCACTTCACCATGCCATGTTGATTGAGCAGGTAGCAAAGACCGACCCTGCCGGGCGTTCGCGTGATTCGACCACAGGCCAGCCGGTTCAGGAAAGCATGAGCATCTGCGCCGGCAATCTCGAACCGGTTGAAGCCGTTGACCTCTGTCAGTCCGACTCCTTCACACAGTGCCGCCACCTCCCGCCCGACAATCTTCTCGACTTCGCTAAAGCGGAAGCTGTGCTCTTCCCGGAACTCCCGGGTGGGTTTGAAATAGTCTGCCCGCTCCCAGCCATTGACCACGGTGAACTCCGCGCCCTCAGCCTCTAGCACCGGCGTCAGCGGTGTGGTCTTGGCCGGGCGACCCGCTGGACGGTGCTCATGCGGGAACTCGAAGCGGAATTCGTTCCGGTACTCCTCCATCGCCTTTAGCGCGGTCAATTCCACGTTGGCATGGCTGGTGAATCGGCGTGGGTCCAGGCACCAAGTGTCATAGCGGGCCTCTCCATGAACGATCTGCTGGGCCAGCAACCAGCCATGTCCGCCCCCTTCGCCCAGACCCGCGCGCAGCCCGATGATGCAGAAGGCATTGCGTTTGCCCGGGATCGGCCCAACCAACGGTGCGCCGTCGATCGTGTAGGTTATGGGTCCGTTCACCACCCTGCGAATACCCGCTTCCGCCAGTATCGGCATCCGCGCACAGGCGCCTCCCAGCACATTCGCCACGCGGTCCAGATCGTCAGGACACTGCGCATTGAAGAAATTGGGGTCTATCCCGTCCATGCCCCAGGTCCTGCAATCCTGTTCGTAGAAACCGAGCAGAAGTCCGGTCCCTTCCTGCCGACAGTAAAAGTCGCTGATGGGACACCGGAGGAGCGGCATTCGGTAGCCCGCTTCCCTGATGTCGGCAATCTCCTCGGTCAGGAAATACTGGTGTTCCATCGACATGACCGGGTGATGCACGCCCATCATGGCGCCGACTTCGTTTGCGCGGTAACCACAGGCATTGACGACAATGTCGCAGTCGATATCGCCGTGTTCGGTTTGCACGGTCCAGGTATCGTCGCGGTGCTGAGTCAGGCCGGTTACAGGGGTATCGCGATACACGTCTGCCTTTGCCCTGCGCGCACGCCGCACCAGTGACTGGCACAACTGCGCGGGATCAATGTCGCCATCCAGCGGATCCCAAAGCCCACCCACGAGATTTTCGGTGGAAATCAGTGGGTGACGGCGGGCGCATTCGGCGGCGTCGATCACTTCGAAATGAACATCCATTCCGCGTGCCAACGAGGTGAAATGGTGGTAGCCCTGCATTTGCGCGTCGGTGTTGGCAAGCCGAATTCCACCGTCCCCATGGTGATAGGTGATCGGAAATTCGGGATCCTCGGACAGTTCCTTGTACAGGTTTATCGAGTGGGTCTTGAGCCCCACCATCGTCTGGTTGACCCCGAAATTCGTCACCTGCGCCGCAGAATGCCACGTTGTGCCACTGGTCAGCTCGTTGCGCTCGACCAGTACGACATCGGTCCAGCCTTCCTGGGTGAGATGATAGAGTGTCGAGCATCCGGCAATGCCGCCGCCGATTACCACGACCCTGGTGCGAGATTTCATGCGAACGGCCTCCAACAATCGCTGGTGGGGTTTGGACCACAAACGCGCTCGATCTGCAACGCGGTGAGAGTACGTTCACCTGAACCCGAAGATCGGATGAGATGAAGTTTGAATGACTATCCATTGATTGCGGTCTCAAAGCGCGGAACGGATCGGGTTCGGTCACGAATTCTGAGGTGGGAGGATCTGACATGGCTGGGCAGTCTGGCAGACGAGGTGGTCGAAGAGAGCGGCTTCAACAGCGTGCTGCAAAGCCTGCAGTGGATCCGTGCCCGCCGGGACAGATCGGCGGGACATACAAACCCCTGACCGGAGGCGGAATTGCAAGGATCTATTGCACTGCGCTAGATCTTCTGGAAACGCTCGGCATGGCGGAAGTCCCACCGCGCTTACATGCGGATCTGCTCGCCGCGGGAGCCAGGGACAATGGTGCTGGGCGTGTATCGTTTCCTCCCTCTCTGGTCGAAAGGGCCATCGACCTCGCCGCCAAGACCTTTGTCCTGCACGGCCGCGATGAGAGCCGGTCTATCGAGGTTGGCGGCAACCGAGTCTTTTTTGGCACCGGGGGCGCGGCCGTGCAGACGCTTGACCTGGAAAGTGGGCTCTACCGGCCTTCCACACTGGTTGATTTGCACGATTTCACACGATTGCAGGACACTCTCGCCAATGTCAGCTGGTTCACCCGATGCTGTGTGGCAACCGATATACCGGACATTTTCGATTTGGATGTGAACACGGTCCATGCGCTGTTGAATAACACAACCAAGCCAACCGCGACATCGTTTACTCTTGCGGAACACGTGCCGCCCATCGTCGACATGCTCGACATCGCCGCAGGTGGCCCCGGAGAGTTTTCAAGACGCCCATTCATGAAGGCGCATATCAGCCCTGTGATTTCTCCAATGCGATTTGGCTGGGACGCGGTCGATGTAGTCTACGAATGCATCAAGCACAACATCCCGATCTCCTGTATCACGGCCGCCCAAGCCGGGGCCACGGCACCAGCTACATTGGCAGGCTTTCTTGCCCAATCGCTGGCCGAAACCCTTGCCAGCCTCGTGATGGTAAACGTGATTCAGCCCGGATTCTCAATGGTTTTTTCCAACTGGCCGTTGGTGATCGATTTGCGCACCGGCGCATTCTCTGGGGGCAGTGGAGAGACCGCGGTCTTGAATGCTGCTTCCGCGCAGTTGTCGAATTGGTTGGGTCTGCCGTCGGGCATCGCGTGTTCAATGACCGACGCCAAGGCAATCGACGCGCAATATGGGATGGAGAAAGGCATCACTTCGTTGGCGGCGGCCTTGGCCGGCGGCAATCTGATCTATGAAAGTTTGGGCATGACCGCGTCGCTCCTGGGGGTAAGCTTCGAGGCTTTTGTGCTCGATGACGAAATGCTTTCACACACCTATCGTGCCTTGCGCGGTATCGAAGTCACCGATGAGAATCTCGGCTTTGATGCAATCCGCGACGCAGTTCTGGGAGAAGGCCACTTCCTGGGTCTGCAGCACACTTACGAGGCGATGGAACGCGACTACTTCTATCCCTCCCTGGCAAATCGCAAAGAGCCGCGCACATGGGCGGAAGAGGGTGCACAGAATGCCTGGGCGCAAGCGCGTGTCCGAGCGCAGGAAATCTTGCGCGACCACCAGCCATCCTATCTGACCGAAGACCAGGATCGGGAAATACGCGACCGGTACAACATATTGTAGCTGCCAGCCAATCTCCGAGGATCCGGAACCGTCAGGCTCCGGGGAAAGGCGGACCCGGGCAATGGAGATAAAGCTGTCGGCCGGCCATGGGCGGCGTTCGTGACAGGGTCCTGGAAGCAGACAAATGATCTTGAGGGTCTTGTAACCTTCCCGGTGAACGGGCTTGGTATCGATTGGAGAGGCAAGCAGCGTAGGCTCTCGAGGGCTGTGAGCGTTGACTTTCCGCTTGCGAAGTACCGTAGAGAGCACTTCAGCAGGTCTCGATGCGGTGATTGGAGTCGATTTCGAGGGAAGCGGCGATGGGCTCCCGGTTCCTCCATTGACGGAAGCGGCTCTTGGTGTGGTGAGGGCGTCCCGAGGATTCAGGTCTGCAGTCGCATGAGTTGACTGAGGGTCGGCGCAAGAACAACTTCCGTTTTCACCTTGGCTTCATGGTGTAGTTCCACCTCGGGATTTGGTTATCGGAGGATATGTTGGGTGCACGTTCGCTATGGAGTAATTCGGATTGAGTAGCGGCAAGGAGTTATGCATTCCGGTCGGGCTCGTCAAGCTCTGATTTGGACCCCGTATGATTGGGTTTGCTTGATTGGAGTGTATTTTGGCGGATTCCCGGTCGGGAAGGAGGAGAGTGCCCACCACAAGATGTGGTATATGGTTGGAGAACATAACCAGCAACCAGGAGCACTCCTATGGAAGTATTGCAGTTTCCCGCGCGGCAGTCCAGCGGGTCCCCGGCGAAGGAGGGGTGGGTTCGCGGCGAGTTGTCCGGTGTCATGACGCTGGCCTTCGAGGCGATTGCGGATTCGATTCTGTCGCAGCCGCTGGAAGGCGGCGCGGAAGCCTGTGAGGGCCGGATCTCGGCGGCGCTTGCACAGGCGGGCTGCGGCGCGTTGCGGGTTGCGTTGGAGGCTGGCGACGCGGAAGCGGAGCAGCTGGTGCGTGGCGGCGAGGTATATCACCGTGGCGGAAGGCAACGGACGACGATGCTGAGTTCCTTCGGAGAAGTGGCGTATGAACGTCAGCGCTACCGGCGCCGCGGGCAGGATTCGATTGCACCTGCGGACGATCGCTTCGAGATCCTGTTCGGCTATTGGTCGCCGCTTGCTGCGCGGCGGGCCGGGCTGGTCCTGTCGATGGCGCCGGCGGGCCATTGCGAGGCGTTGTTCCGGGAGTTTGGCGGAATGCATCCGTCGGCGACGGCGCTGGGCAATCTGTCGAAGGGTTTGGGCCCGGTCCTGGAAGTGGTCGAGGAGGATGCGCTGGAAACGATCCGCGGACAGGAGGCCGTCCCGGTGGAAGCCCGGGCCCTGGCGATCTCGATTGACGGCGTGCATGTCGGGATGCGGAAGGAGAAGGTCGCGCGAGGGCAAGGGGTTGCATCGGTTCCGGCGGGTTTCCGGGAAGCGTCGTCGGGTACGGTGTCCCTGTTCGATGGGGACGGGGAGCGCCTGCGTACCGCGTATCACGGCCGCATGCCGGAAGCCGGCAAGGCCACGCTGAAGAGGGACGTGCTGGCGGAGGCGCAGCACTGGATGAACCTGCGACCGGACCTGGAGGTTGTCTTCATCGCCGACGGCGCGGCAGACAATTGGACTTGGTGCGAGGAAGTGTTTGGAGGCGCAACGCAGATTTTCGACTATTGGCATGCTGCACAGCATCTCCAGGACGCCTTGAAAAGCGCCTATGGCGAGGGCTCGCCACAGGCGCAGCGCCACTTCGAGAGGCTTCGCGAAGTCCTGAAGGAAGAGCAGAAGGGAACCGACAAGGTGCTCCGTTCGCTGCAGCGGCTGGCCCGCAAGCACCCGCAGCGAGGCACGATCCCACGCGTCCTGCGGTTCTTTCGCAAGCAACGGCACCGCATGCGATACGCCGAGTTCCAGCAACGCGGGCTCCCTATCGGGAGCGGCATCGTCGAGGCCGCAAACCGGGTGCTCATCACTCAGCGGCTCAAGTGCTCCGGCATGCGCTGGTCCGAGAACGGTACCGGACAGGCAATCCTGAGCCTGCGCGCCCTGTGGAAATCCGACCGCTATGGCGCTGCATGGAACCAGATCATGCGCGCCATGAAACCTGAGGCTTGCCAGTTCCGATCTCACGAACGGCGCAACATGTTGAATCTCGTGAACTGAGCGGATTTACTCCATACGGAATTTTCACCCGATATGTTGCGGAATCCTGAATCATTGCAACAGGGTTCGGGCGTTTTTGGCGGTGGTGGGCTGGCCTGTGGCCGGCCCGATCTGCGGGGTTCGATACTTGACGCCTTTTCCGGGTGTTTTAGAGCGCCTCCTTTTCCGGTTTCGTTGGAAGGCGGGCCGAACGTTCGCCATAGCCGAGCGTAAGCGAGGCCGGATTGGAGTTCAAGGTTGATTTGCGCGCCGGCAAGCCTTCCGGTTTGCTGGCCGGCGCGTGGCTCTGTGGTTGCCGGTTGCCCCGGGCGCCGAAGGCGCCCGGGGCGTGGTGGGCGGGGCCACCCATGTCAGGCAGGTGTTGCGGGAATTGCGCCGGCGAGAGGCCGCAGCCGCACTTCTCGAACCGCGAGACGTTGCGGGCGCGCAGTTCCTCAAGCGCCTTCGTCCAGAACGCGTGCCGCACCCCCTTGCTGCGCTTGCGAGCCCCTTCGACCGACTGCGTTTCCGAGTCCTTAGCCGCCATTCCGATCATGTGGTCCGTGGCCTCCGGCGTCGGGATTGTCTGCTGCAGGTCGATGAAGAGCTCTTCGCCGAAGCTGTACGGCAGGACCCGGAAGCACTGGGCGTGCACGCCGTGGCCCAGCAGCCAGAGCACAGTCGCCGTCACCTCCTTGCGAAAGTTCGCCGCGATCAACACAAGCCGCTGCTCGTGCCCGGCGTTCAGCACCACGTCGTCAAGTTCTTCGGCGTCAAGGAAGTCGCACAGGTTCGCCACCGCGTCCGCGCGATCCGACCATCGGTCCAGATAATTCTGATGGATCCCGACGATCTCGGCTTTCTTCAGGCTGGAACAGTACGCAACGTATTTGAGCGCCTGCCACACGACATCGCGGCCCGAGTCATCGAGCTTGTTCTCGACCACCACCAGCCGCCCCTCCCTGTCCGGCGCCAGCAGATCGAGTCGTTCTCGCGTGTCCGCGAACCCGTCGAACTCTTTCTGAACGATCAGGAGCTCTTCGCCCAGTACGTCGGGTGTGCGCGCCAGCCATTCCCGAAGATGGTCGCGCTCGCGAAGGTTCAAGTCCGCAAATCGGCGTTCTTGGAGGCGGACAGCCGATTATCAGAAAGATCGACGCGAAACGTCCACCTTCCCCGGTCTATCGCACTCAACCCGCTCTGCATCGCCATTCATCGTTTTTTTCTCCGCTCAATCGCAAACGCCGCCTCGTGGCACCGCTCAGCAGCAATAGACGGTCAGCCCGCGATCACCAACCCATTGACGAGGCAACGTGGCGCGACCAATAGGCTCACATGCCCACTATGCTTCGGGATGCCGCAATTTGATGGAGTACGCAAGTGTATTGAGTAATTTTACTCAGTAGAGTAGCATGGCACCATGGCAGTCTTTGAGCGAACCCAGATTTCGACCTTGTTCAGCCGGCTGCGCGAGAAGCCTCAGCGCCTCACAATCGTGACCGGCCCGCGCCAAACGGGCAAGACCACCCTGGTTCAGCAGGTGCTTGGACACCTCGACAGGCCATCTCACTATGTGTCCGTCGATGAACCGGAACCCGCCACTCTGCCCCCGGTTCCAGGCTCAGGCGGCTTCTCCGCCGAATTCGGGAACCAACAAACGATCCCGCTTGGCGGACCAAGAGACACACACTGGCTCGTCCGGCATTGGGAGCAAGCACGGATGGCCGCCCATGGTGCTGACGGGGGCTTTGTTCTGGCGATCGACGAGATACAGAAAATCCCGAACTGGTCAGAAGCTGTCAAGGGGCTCTGGGATGCAGATCGGCGGCACGATTACCCCCTTCATATCATTCTACTGGGTTCAGCCCCGTTGCTAATGCAGCAGGGAATGAGCGAAAGCCTTGCCGGCAGGTACGAGACTGTCCGTCTTATGCATTGGTCGTTCACCGAGATGTCGACGGCATTCGGCTTCGATCTCCAGCGCTACGTCTATTTCGGGGGCTACCCGGGAAGCGCCCCACTCGTCCCGGAGCAGGCTCGATGGCGTGCGTACGTCGCCGAGGCGTTGGTTGAACCCAATATCGAGCGTGACATTCTCGCTATGCAGCGAGTGGACAAGCCTGCGCTGCTGAAGCGGCTGTTCCAGCTCGGTGCCGAGTATTCTGGGCAGATCCTTTCATACAACAAGATGCTTGGCCAACTTCAGGACGCCGGCAATACGACGACCCTGGCGCGGTATCTGGACCTCTTGTCGAACGCGGGTCTGGTTACCGGTCTCCCCAAATTCGCCGCCGGGGCCCATCGACGGAGATCCTCCAGCCCGAAGCTCAACGTTCTCAACACCGCGCTCATGGCAGTTGCCTCGGGATACACGTTCGAGGAAGCGAAGGCGGACCGGAGCTATTGGGGGCGTCTTGTCGAAAGCGCGGTGGGCGCGCATCTGTTCAACACGGGCGCGCCCGAGCACCGCTTGCACTATTGGCGCGAGAACGGCTCCGAAGTGGATTTCGTTCTGACACGCGGTCGAAGACTGGTTGCCTTCGAGGTCAAGAGCGGCGCACGCAAGCCAAGGACAAACGGACTTGAACGATTTGCAGAGCGCTTCGATATCCGAGCGGCCGTCGTTGTCGGCGAGGGCGGTCTTCCGATTTCGGAGTTTCTTTCAGCTCCCGCTTCGGAATGGTTTGACGACCAATGAAGTGCGTCGTGCCACGGACGTGCCGCAAAATTCCGCAAAGCGATTCTCGCGGCCGATCGGAACTTCCGCCCCGGCCTGTAGAGGAATGGGAGGATAAGGCGGCCTACGTTCTGCTTGGCCCTCCGGGCTCCGGCAAGACCACCATTTTCGACCATGAAGCTGCACGCCAAGGCGGGCTCTACGTAACCGCGCGCGATTTCCTGACCTTCGACGACAGGCCTGAGTGGCACGACACGACTCTCTTTATCGACGGGCTTGACGAGTCGCGGGCAGGAGCCGCCGACGGACGGACACCCTTGAACAGCGTCCGCGCCAAACTCGACCGAATGGGGCGTCCGCGCTTCCGCCTGTCGTGTCGTGAGGCCGACTGGTTCGGCGCGAACGACAGCGACCACCTCAAGTCGGTAGCGCCTGACGGAGCCGTCACGGTCCTACGCCTTGAGCCGCTGTCCGGCCAAGATGTTCGCCAAATCCTTCTTGCAAATCTCGGAATCGATGATCCGGAGAATTTCATCGCCTCGGCCCAGGGCAGGGGCCTTCAGGGACTACTGGCCAACCCTCATAGCCTCGAGATGCTCGCGGTCGCCGTCGGATCGGACAGGGTTTGGCCCAACACCAGGATGCAGGCATTCGATATGGCTTGCCGCACCCTGCTGGTGGAACACAATGAAGATCATCGGATAGCGCAGCCGGACAGCGGCGGCGTTTTCGATCTGATGAATGCCGGCGGCAGGCTTTGCGCCATACGGTTGTTGACCGGCGCCGCCGGATACTCGCGTTCCGGCAAGGAAAGCGACCTGGATCTCCTTGGACTCGACCGAGTACCGGGAGAAGATCGGGCGATACTTCGCAGCTGCCTGCAGAGCAAGCTATTCGAAACCCCGAGGCAGCGCCGGGCGGTTCCAGTTCACCGCCAGATCGCGGAGTTTCTCGCCGCCAAATATTTGGCTGATCTCGTCGACAACGGGCTGCCGGTCGGGCGAATTCTCGCTTTGATCACCGGGCACGACGGCGTTGTGGTTTCCGAACTGCGCGGCCTTTCGGCATGGCTTGCGGCCCACAGCAAACCCAGCCGGGCAGAGGTCATCGCGCGCGATCCTCTTGGGACGCTACTCTACGGCGACGCCAGCGACTTCTCGCCAACCGAAAAGCGCAGTGTGCTCGATGGCCTCCAGCGGGAAGCCAGCGCAAATCCACGATTCATCGTAACCCTTCAGCTGGATTCGCGGCTCGGCGATCTGGTGTCCTCCGACATGGAGACGCATTGCCGCGAGATCCTGACCGCCCCGTCACGAGAGGACTCGTGGCAATCCTTCATCGTCATCTTGATCGAAGCACTCCGATACGGAGAGCGTCTTCCCGGACTTGCCGATCCGCTAATGACGTTGCTGCGCGATGACACGTGGTGGCCGAGGATCAGGCTTCGCGCCATAGAGCCTTTCCTACGGCATCGGAGGAACGGCGCGGACGCTTCCGCCGAGCTCAGGGCACTCACTGCCGACCTCCATGCGGGCAAGGTGCCGGACCCGGACGACGCACTGCTCGGCTGTCTGCTGTCCACTCTCTATCCCGCAGCGATATCGGAAACGGAGATCATGCAATATCTCCGTCTCCCGCGAAGACCCAACTATTGCCCCGAGTACGAATACTTCTGGACCGGGCACCTTCCCAGGAAGTCGACAACAAACCAGCTTTCGGTGCTTCTTGACGAATTTGCCGAACGCTACCGTCCACTGCTCTCGGGAGACAGGGCACACGGGCTTCCCGTTTTTTTCCTCCGCCGGTTGCCCTCGAACCTCCTGGCCCGATTTCTTCGGTTATCCGGGGATGAGGTGGACCTGACCCGCTTGTTCCACTGGTTGGGATCGGCCGTACATGCAGGCGACTGGACATACGATCCGGACCTCGGCCGAGAGGAATCTAAAGATATCCGGAAGTGGCTCGAAAGCCGTCCGAGCGCGTGGAAGACCCTGCTGGCCATGGGCCTCAAGGGATGTATCGACCAATTCGAACGCGACGAACCGTACGGATTCGCCATCTGCATGCACAAGGAAGAGCATGGCAGGCTCTTCGGTGTCCCACGACCGTCGGATTTCGGACTCTGGTGCCTTGATCAGGCGATCGTCGCCGAAGAGGCGAATGCTGCCGAGTGGTTCCTGGGCGAGATTGCGGAATGCCTGCACTACGGCCGCTTCGACGAAGGCCTTTCCCGCAAAGTTGTATTGACCCGTCTGGCCGGATATGCGGGTCTCCAGGATGAATTTGACAAGAGAATGGCTGAGTTCGAAGCGCTTGCTGCCGAGAGGAGGGTTTCCAAACGCTACGGCAATACCCGGTTGAGGGCCGAGCCGCCGGACTGGCACGACCGTGTGAAACCGCACGAGGGCGACCTTCGCGAAAACAGGGCAAGCCCCGCGCTTCTATACGAACTCGCCAAGGTCTATTTCGGTGGATACCGCAACGTGCGAGGCAATTCGCCAAGGGAACGACTGAATACCCTTTTGGCCAGCGACGTGAGCTTGGTCGAGGCTGTCCTGTCCGGGTTTCGCAAGACCATCGAACGGGACGATCTGCCCTCGGATAGGCAGATCATACGCCTCGGGACCTCGAATCGGACGCACCACCTTGCACTCCCATTCATGGCAGGTTTCGAAGACATAGCCAAGACTGCACCGTTCGGCGAGATAGACATCGACGAAAAGTTATTGCGGCTGGCCCTGGCGATTCACTACACCGTGCCCATGTGGCCTACCGTGCGACATCCGGCAGACCGTCCACCCCGTTGGTTCGGTTGGTTGTTATCCCACCGTCCCGACGTTGTTGCCGACGTGCTGGCGCGATCCGTTCTCTCCAAATTGCGCAACGGCGCGGAATCCCCTGCCGGCCTCCATGAACTGGCTCATTCTCCGGACCATGCAGGCGTTGCCCGGGTCGCCGCGATACCCCTTCTCCGGCGATTTCCCGTGCGTTGCACATCCGGTCAGTTATCCAGCTTGAACCATCTCCTGCTGGCAGCCAGGCGCCACTGCGATGTCGAGCCGCTTCTTGAGTTGATCGACGAGAAGCACACTCGTCACGGTATGAGCGTGGCGCAACGCGTCCATTGGCTCGCCGCCGGCTTGTGCGTTGCACCCGAAACTTACGTCGATCGGCTGGATTCCTACGCCACTGCCAGAGAACGCCGCATTCGTTTCCTGGCAGAGGCCGTGACCAAGCAGTTTGATTCCTCGCCCGATCTGCAGTGCCGTCAGAGTGTGCCTGCCTTGCGGCTCCTGACCCGCCTCATCGGCGCCTCCTGCAGACCAATTTCGCTTGGCGCCGACTCCGATGAGGGCGAAATGGTCACGCCCGAGATGAATGCTTCGGACCGGGTCCGAGGCTTCATCGAGCAACTGGCGGCCATTCCGACCGAAGACGCTTCGCGCACTCTCGAAGCATTGTCGTCCGACAACGATTTGCGCCCCTGGCATTCTCTTCTCATGGACGCCACCTACCGACAAATGGCACTCCGTCGAGAGGCTGACTTTGTCTATAGCGATGTCGCTCAGGTGCTTGACACGCTGGAATGCGGCGCCCCGGCGAATATCGCGGACCTAGCTGCGCTGACTCTCGAACACTTGCACCACGTCGCACGCAACATACGCGACGGCAACACGTCCGACTGGCGCCAGTATTGGAATGTAGATCAGTATAATCGTCCACAGAGTCCTCGCCCAGAAGCCGCATGCCGTGACGCGCTATTGTCGGACTTGAGGAATAGGCTGCTGCCACTAGGGGTCGATGTTCAGCCGGAAGGCAGCTCCGCCGATGACAAGCGTGCGGATATTCGAGTTTCCTTTGGCAAATGCAATGTGCCCGTCGAGGTCAAGAGAAGCAGTCATCGCGATCTCTGGAGTGCGATTCAATCACAGCTGATTGCCCGTTACATTCGGGATCCAGGGACGGGAGGGTATGGCATCTATCTTGTGTTTTGGTTCGGCGATGGAGAAGGCTATCGTCCGACAGTGCCAGAGACGGGAACGCCCCCGACTAGTCCAGTCGAGCTTGAGGGTCTGTTGAAAAACACACTGTTGGATAACGAGCAATTCAAGATCCGGATCTGCGTAATCGATGTCGCCGTTCCCCATTCGAGAGGCTCCGCCACCCCCAGAGCTGCACGCCGCAGTAGCGCAGCTTGACGCCCGTCGCGATGATGATCTCGTCGCGCGCGGGGCGCATCTTCGCGACCGTCTTCGCGGTGACGATCGTGCCGCGGGCCTTGCGTCGGCCCTTGCCTGCCGCGCCGCCGGGGTGGACGGGATCGATCTCGCCGCCCGCCCTGGAGACGAAGCGCTGGATGACGTAGCGGTCATCCTTGAGACCGCCGTCGACGAAGTGGGTGAGAAATGTCTGCGCGTCGCCGCGCGGGGCCAAGGTCGCCTGCATCGTGCCTTGCTCCTCGGAGTGGTGAACGGGGACGGCGGACACGGCTCCCTCCGGAGCGCCGCCCGCGGCCTCGCTCACGGCCAAGCTCGCCCTCTCCTTGGCAAGCAGCGCTGCGTGAGGGTCGGTTGCGGTGGCTGGCGCTACGGCTATACGGATGCGGGAGCGAACAGGTGAATTGGGTGGGCGCTGCCGACGCTGGCCGTGCTGGAAACGAGACAGGGCGGCGCGGGCCGAGGCCGGACAACGGTTCGATGCTAGGGTTGTCGAGATTTGCTTCGACAAGATGAGTCCAGGAATTCGACTTTCGCGGCCTCCGGGACGAGGCCATTCCGCTACAACTGCGAGAGCTGAACGGCTACCGGCATGCGCTTTTGCTTGGCACGAAGGGTGCGGGGAAGGCGACTCTCGTCCGTCAGTTCATGGGCACCGATCCGACGGAAGAACGCTTCCCCTCGACCTCGACCTCAAAGACCACCATCGCGGATACAGAAATCATTCTGGACGAATGACCGTGGCGAGCGGTCGTGACTCTCACATCGAGCGACGAAGTTCGTGAGTATCTGAACGAGTGCGTCTCAGCAGCGGTCCGCGTGGTTGTCAGGAATGCCAACAAAGCCACTGATGCGATCGTGCTCCGGGCTCTGCTAAACCATGTCAATCAGCGCTTTCGCTTCAGTTACGTGCTCGGGAACGGCCCGAAGGCCGAGACGAGCGTTGCCGACTTCGACGATGAGGACGAGGACTAGAATGCGGTGTCCCGGAAGGATGCCGAGATGTTCTCGGAGGAGGAGCGCGGTGCAGTCGATCTGTCGACCAAAAATGAATTCCTGGCGTCGTCGGTGAAACGGCTGCGAGAATCGGCAGAGCGAGTGAGGGAGCTACTGCATAGGGAACTGGACCTGAGTGCGGAAGAGGAAGACGACAAACGCGCCCTTGAGGAGTTGTTGGAGGAAGAGCTCGACGCCATGCTACGGGACGACGAGACCTTCGACGAAATTGCCGATGGATTGATGGACGAGATCGAGAAACGCCTCGACCTGCTTCCTGCGGGTGCCGTGACGAAGGACCGGCAGGGCTGGCCGCTTACCTGGAAAGGAGAATGGCCGGTGGATGAACGCAGAGAGTTCATCAGGTCGGTCTCACGGTTTTCCAGCAACTATGCACCGTGGTACGGACGACTCTTGACGCCGCTCGTCAACGGAGTTCGCGTCGCTGGCCCATTCTCTCCGAATTGGAAGGACGGAGGGCCTCCCAAACTAAACTCGTGCTTTTCGACGGCGAAGGTTTGGGGCACACGCGCAGGTCGTCCTCCTCCGTATCCATGGGAGTCAGCCGACTTATCGAGGCGGTGGACACGGTGGTTCTCGTGGACAACGCCACGCAGCCGATGCAGGCGGCGCCGCTCGCGGCCATGCGAGAACTTGTAGCGACGGGCAACGGCCGCAAGCTCATCCTGGCCATTACGCACTTCAACGAAATGAAAGGAGATAACCTTCCGAGCACCAACGAAAAGGCGGGACACGTGCTGGCCTCTGCGGAAAACGTTCTCGCCGCTTTCGGCGAAGACCTTGGTCCTTATGTGGAGCGCATTCTGCGAAAGCGTCTGGAACCAGCGCGGTTCTTTTGGGAAAACTTGCAGGAGCCGCTGTCGGATGGCAGCGGTGCGGGTCGGCGCAATTCGTCAGCTACTGAAGCTTCTGACCGCAATCGATCAGGTCGTGGAGAAGCCGCAGCCTACCGAGGCGCGCCCGGTTTACGACCGCATGAATCTTGCGCTTGCGATCCGTAGCGCAACCGGGGCATTTCAAGAGGCGTGGCGATCCCAGCTCGGTCTTGAGTCCAGGCCGGGTTTCGCGAAGGAACACTGGACCAGAGTCAAGGTGCTGAACCGCCGGCTTGCTGCGATGGGGAAGGACGAGTACGACACGTTGCGGCCGGTTGCCGACCTTCGGCAGGAATTGCGGGATCGGATCTACGTCTTCATCCAGAACTCGTTGCACTGGGAAGGCCCAGAGCCGACCGAGGAAGAGATGCAGACCAAGTACGACGACTTGGCCGACAGCCTGAGCGGGCGACTGCTCTCTCTCGACTCGTCGCGTGTGGCGCGAGCGCATCAAGGACTGGGAGCGCGCCTATCAGGAGTCGGGCAGGAGATCGACGTTCGTTCGGGCGCGCATTGTCGGCGACGACATCTACGAACCGGCCTCGCCGGTCCCGGACATTATGCCCTCACCCGACCGCAATCGGTTTCTGAAAGAAGTGGTTGGCGAAGTTGAAGGAGCCGCTGAGGAAATCGGAGCGCGGGTTCTGTAGCGCGACGCATATGCGAGGAAGAGTCGGTCAAAGGCGGGGAGGTAAGCGTGTCAGCCCGCTATAGGCTGATTGCATCGCAATCGCGGATAGAATGGGTCGTAGCAACGACCGGAAGGGGCGATTATGGCGAGCATCACGATCCGCAACCTCGACGGCGACGTGAAGACGCGCCTGAGGGTGCGGGCGGCGGGCAACGGCCGCTCAATGGAAGAGGAAGCGCGGCTGACCCTGCGCGATGCGGTGGAGCGCAAGCCGAGTTCTGGCAATCTCGCCGAGGCAATACGCGCACGGATCGCACCGCTGGGCGGCGCGGACCTGGAACTTCCGCCGCGCGAACCTGCACGTGAGCCACCGACCTTCGATTGAGCATGGTGCGATGACCGTGCTGCTAGACACCAACGTGGTGTCCGAACTGCTGCGCCCGTCGCCGGACCCGGCGGTGGAAAGCTGAGTCGCGGAGCGCCCGGCGGCGGAGCTGCATTTCTCGGCGGTCGGTGAGGCGGAGTTGCGCTACGGGGTAGCGATCCTGCCGGCGGGCCGGCGAAGGGAGGCGCTGGCCCTGGCCATCGAGTTGATCCTGCAGGAGGACTTCGAGGGCCGCATCCTGCCGTTCGACAGCGACGCCGCGCGCGAGTATGCGGAGATCGCCGCCGCCCGCCGTGCCACCGCCCGCCGTGCCGCCGGCCGCACCGTGGCGCCAGCGGATTGCCAGATTGCGGCGATCGCCCGCTCCCGCGGCATGTCGGTGGCGACGCGCAACGTCCGGGACTTCGGGGACATCGAGGTCGAGGTCGTCGATCCCTGGACGGCGGCATGAGCGAAACGACCGAAGCCTTCGCGCGGGTCAAGATCGATGCAATGTCAGCCGCTTCCGGCAACGCCTCGGCACCCTGCGCAACCGGATCGCCGACCTGTCCAGGGGAACCCCGACTCGCGAAGCCGAAGAGGCCGTCCGGCGCTTGCAGGCCCAAGAGAGACGCTCTCGACGCCGAGCGTGAGGCGCTCAGGTAGAAGCGTAGCGCCACGCAGCGCCACATCACCGTCGCCGAGCTCGACGAGCACCAGGCCCTGGATGCGCTTCCCGAAGGCGAGAGGCTCCTCCTCGACGTCATCCGCATGATCGCCTACCGCGCCGAAACCCGCATGATGCCTGTCGTCGCACAGGCACAGGGCAAGACACAGCGACCCAGAAGGCACCTGCGCGCGCTCTTCCAATCCGACGCCGACATCATCCCGGAGCCCTCCAACGGCATCCTACGCATTCGCATCCTCGGCACCGCCAGCGACGCCAGCGACAACGCCACTGCAGGCCTCCTCCAGGAACTCAACCTGACCCGGACGATCTTCCCAGGCACCAACCTCCGGATGGTCTACGAACTGCCCGGGAATACGGCCGATCCGGACCTGTCGGGTTCAAATAGGTGAGCTCGATTCACCCCCGAGGTCCGGACATCTGATAGCGCCAGGCGAAGCTCTGGAAAGGATGAAATCACAATGAGATGGAAACTTTTCGAAGCGAGCCAGCGGGTTAGACTCCCGTCCGGTAAAGGCGCAGCCCGCCAGCCGGGAACGAGTGTTGCATGACGTACGGCAACGGGCGTCGTGAAGCGTACACAGTGGGCGGCGAAGCATCGCAATTGAGCCTCGATATCCGCAACGTCGGTGCCTTCATCTTTCAGATCGTGGGGGCAGCACCGGAAGCGCCGCCATGGCGAGGCGCGACGGACCGTCCGGGGTCTGAGACCGATGCAAAGCCGCGGGATGGTTCGCCCGGGAGATGCTGGGAGATCCTGCTCTCGCCAGCAGGGAGTGTTCCGCATGCCCGGGGAGGCGCGGCTGACCAACACTCCCGGCCCGGCGCCGTGCCTGTTCCGGCGTCGGGAGCGCCTCGGCAACGGACGAACCCCAACAGGCACCTGCGGAGCCGGCTGGCGAAACCATAAGCCGAAGGACACGCGGGGGGTAGGAAGTCGTAGCACCCTCATAGATGCTGGGAAGTCGGGGAACCGGGGCCACCGGGACCCGCTGGAGGGAAGGGGGGGTGTCTCCTGGACAGAACCGCGGATATGACACTCGGGGAAACCCTGTGTTCCATCACCGAGTCAACGTACTAGCCGCGGATAGCCGTGCGGGTGTGCACTCCTTCGGGTTTCCGTACGTGGCGCCTGGCACGGTGCCCGGTGCGAAGCTGCCAGGAGAGGAACCGGACGCCTAATGCTGGCACGTCCGGCTCTGCGAGGGGGGGCGGAGCAATCCCCCCGCCTTATGCCGAGCTCGGCATAAGGCGGATACAAGCAGATTAATCAGATTCTCTGAACCTGATTAATCCTTAAGATAATGCCGAGGAGATTCTAATGCCGAGTGGAATGAGGTATCCCTTTGGATAGAGGGGATATTCTACCATGATCACGCGGCATTAATTCTGCCCGCTTTCCATCTTAAGCTTGCCTTCGTTGGCAATGACACGGAGGACGGCAGGTGTCTTCGATACCCAATCGCCAGTCCGTGCCGAACGCGGCACTAGCTGGCATCGATGCAATGCCGCAAATGTCGTGCACGATATGAGCGGCACTCTACGGCAATGGCGATCTTGTTTGCTACAGGGAATGTTGCCTTGAATATTCCCACATTTTCATGCATAGGGGGTGCGGAGACACAAGACTCAGCATGAGCGTTTCAGTAAGGTCTCGATCTGGCTTGGTGTTGTTTTTCGCATTAGGTCGGAATGGCTTTCCCAGATTAATCCGATCGGAGTGGGACAAGATTTCCCACGCTCTTCCGGATTTATTGGAGCGATCGCTTTTCGTCGGGGATTTTTCTTTCCCGGCAGGCGTGTAGTGGTTCGGGGTGGCTTCCGGCCCTGCGGCATCGTTGGCGGGTTCGGTCTGGGCATCCGGCTCCCGGACCGGGATCGGTGTGTTCGGAGGGTTGCCTAAGGGTTCTGTAGAGGGTTGCGTTTGCGTGATTGCAGGACGTCGTTCCAGTCCTTTTCGCCGGTGGGTCGGATTCGCCGGATGTTTGGATTTGTGCGGATGAGACGCTCGGCGGCCTGATCTCCGGGGGGATCTGCGTCGTATCCGCATGCGATGTCCTGGAGGCGGAAGGCGGCGATCCATGTTGGCATTCGCGGCGTAAGGCCGGCGGTGGAGAGGAAGAGGTCGGTGTCCTGCATGCAGGGGAGTTCGAAGGCGGAGAGTGCGTCGAGTGCGCTTTCGACGATGAGGGCGGATTGGGGTAGCGTTCGGCGCGCGATCCAGAACCCGCCCCTGGCTTTGCGGGAACCGGGCGCCATGCCCCGGAAGGGGTGATCCGGTTGGGTGCCGAGGAGTTCGGCTCCGGCGGGCGTGCGCTCGGCATCACGGGTGATGAAGACGGCATTGGCGCGATGGTCGGCGCCGAGGATGCGCTGTCGGAAGCCTGCGTCGAGGATTGCGGGATTGAGGCTGCGGTGCCGGGAGAGGTATTCCAGCGCGGCGGGCCAGGATGCGGGATCGAGGAGCTTTCGGAACGGCTTTCCGGGGGGCTTTCCGGGGGGCGTGCCGGGGGGCGTGCTGGGGGGCGGCGCGATGTTGGCGAGGGTTTCGAGGGCCTCCAGGAAGGAGCAGTTGCTGGCATACAGGACGAGGTCGACGGCCCCACCGCCTCCCTGTCCGGTGAGATGATCGTAGAACTTGGCGCCGTTGATGCTGAGGATGGAGCCGGGGCGCTTCCAGCGCGTGTGGTCGCGGCTGTCGCGGTGGTATCCGAGGGCGGTAGCGACGCGCTCCAGGGGGATGCCCCGGAGCGCGTCGGCCCGCAGCTTGCTGCGATTCCTCACGGACCCAGCTCGGCGTTGGCGGCCTCCACATGGGCGATGTCCACGCTGTGCGCCTTGGCCGCGGTCGCGGCATGCAGCGCGTAGTGCGCGATGCGGTCGATGCGCCTTGGGATGCCGTTGCTGGCCAGGGCGACGGCCTCGACGGCGCCGGGCTCGAAGATCGGCACCTTGGCTCCGGCGAGGCGCAATCGGTGCTCGAGATAGGCGCCGACTTCCTCGCGGCTGAAGCCGCGGAGGTGGAAGCGGACCACGATGCGCTGCGCGAGGGACTCATGTGCGGACATGGCAAGCCTGCGCCGCAGTTCTGTCAGGCCGACCAGCAGCAGGCAGAGCCGCTTCTCGGAGTCCATCTGGTAGCTGGTGAGGAGCCGGAGTTCCTCGAGGATCTCGTTGCGGAGGTGGTGCGCCTCGTCGAAGATGAGCACCGGAAGCTGCTTCGATTCTGCCACCATGCGCGAGACTTCCGTGCGGATGGCGCGGTAGGCCGCGGCACGTCCGGCGAAGGCGGGCAGGCCGAACTCGCTGGCGATGGCGTTGTAGGTGTCGAGCACGCTTCCGGTGGAGAGGGACACGTAGCAGACCCGGAACAGGCCCGCGTGCAGGCCGGAGGTGGCCAGACGGCAGACGGTTGTCTTGCCGCTGCCGGCTTCTCCGGTGAGAAGGCCGATCCCGCGCAGCTCCAGCAGGTGCCTGATCCGCGACCGTGCCTCGCCCTGGGTCTGGCCTTCGAAGAGTTCGTCCGCGTGCAGCGTGCGCTCGAAGGGATAGTGCTTGAGTGCAAAGTGGTGCTTGTGCATTACTCGTCCTCCTTCTTGTCGTCGAGCGACCGGAAGGAGAGCGGCTGCGACGGTCCGTCCCGCTTCGCGCGGGCGTTCCCGTGCAGGTCGAGGGGCGTTGCAACGCCGGCCGGCTTGCCCTCGTGGATGACCTGCATCGGGCGTTCCGGAGGAGCGAGGGGATCGAAGCGGAGGACGACGCGCTGGCCGCAGAGCGCCGCGTCGACCTCGTAGAGCCGGGCGTTGAGACTCACGGTACGCGCATTGGAGACCCGCCGCGTCGCCTCGAACAGGAACAGGTCCTCGAGATCGATCTCCGGCCCGGCGTGCCGGACGCGCTCGCCGCACTGCGCCCACTTGTCCAGGGGCGACAGGTTGTCGAGCCCGCGATGCGGGGCCTGGTGATACTCCCCCTCCAGCCAGGTCCAGTACTTCCGGTTCAGCGCCTCCAGGCTGCGCTTCGCTGCGTCGTCCACCAAGGGCAGGAACTGTGATCTTGTGGTCCGAAATTTTCGCTCGATCTTGCCCTTCCCAGCCGGATGGAAGGCCCGCGCGTGGATCAAAGCGAC
Organism: Rhodobacterales bacterium; assembly: GCA_965222665.1. Classification (GTDB taxonomy): domain Bacteria; phylum Pseudomonadota; class Alphaproteobacteria; order Rhodobacterales; family CAZPXZ01; genus CAZPXZ01. Next base: position 236,896 of record CBDCUM010000011.1, on the reverse strand, counting down.
GCCCAGCTTGGCGCATACAAGCGCCAGCCATTTCGACCGGAAGCATGCCCCCTGGTCGACATAGAGGCGCCGGGGGATGCCCCTGCGCTGAACCGCCTCCCGGAACACCTGCAGGAACGCGGACGCGTTCTCCGAGAACTGGAACGCTCCGTGAGGGACAACCCGGGTCGCGTCGTCCAGGAGTTCGAGCAAATACGTCTTCCGCATGCGCCCGCGCTCGTCGCGCACCGCAGGACCGTGCATCGCATCCGACTGCCAGAGGTCACCGGCATGGGAGAACGCCCAGCGCCGCAGATCCTTCTGCGGCCCCTGCTGTTCCCGCACCATCAGCCCCTCACGCGTAAACAGCCGGTGCAGCGTCGAGGGGGGGAGCGGGACAGCCTCCGGCACCGCACCCATCTCCCGGGCCCGCCGGATCACCTGCCGGATGCTCAACTCGGGGGTCTCCCCCTTGATCGACAGCACCGCATCGACCGCATCCGGCGGCATCCGCCGCGGCTTCGCCCCGTCGCGGCGGCTCTTCGGCAGCAGCCCATCGAAGCCCCGCGAGCGATACAGCCGGAGCCAGTCGTAGATCGTCCCTTCCGCGACACGCATCCGGCTGCTGCCCGGGATGTCCCACACCTTCGCCGCCTGCACACGGATCCGCGAAGCGGTCCGTTCCGACGGTTCGTTCAAAACCGGTGCCAGAACCTCGAACCGGAACAGCGCTACCGCCTTCCGGTGCTCTTCCATCACGTCACCCATCGATGATTCCCCTTTCCCTCTGCTTGCTTCACGGACCCGGCGCGGCCCGCAACAGCATCATCGGAGAAAGGAGGCAGCCCGAGCAGAGCCATCTTCTGTTGGCGGACCCGTTTGCGATCCAGCACGTCGCCGACGCAAATCAAATCCGACCGGATAGGGGATGAGGGCAAGCCGCAAAGAGCCGAGCCGGCGCAGCTCAAGCAGCGCCACCGGAGCATCCAGCCGGTCCCGAAAGGCGCCGATCAGCAGCACAAGCCCCGCCAGCAGAACCGGCTCCAGCCCCAGGAAAAGCGAAAGGCTCGCCCGAACCAGCAACACACGCCGTCGAACCCAGCGCCGCGCGCTGCTGAAGTCAGCCGCTTCCCCACGCCACTTGCGTGCTGCCGCGCTGATGCCATGCCGCTCGGCAAACGCGACAACCTCCTCCGCAGACGCAAGCGAACCCGGAAGACGCGCCGAAAGACAGTCCGGCAAAGCGCTGAATGTCATCCTGCAGTCTCGACAGTACCAGCGCGAAATCCGGGTCCCAACTGGCGTCTTGCGTCCGTAGGTCCCGTGCCGCCGCAGCCCGCAACCAGCATCGCGTCCCCGACAGCACCGCGGGGGACTTGCATCCCGCCACGCCTGCCTGCTACCGTACTCTCCGGCGGTCAAACCGGTCTCGAAACGGAATTGCAATGGCCGTCCACGGCCCGGCGATTGATGGTCGCGCGGGCCGAACCCCTCTCGGAAACAAGAACCCCGGACGCCGCAACTCCCTGCCCGGAAACCCGCCGCCCGCTACCAGACTACAACGAACCCGCCTCCCAGAAAGCAGCCTCCTCGGAATCCGCCTCCTCGGAATCCGCCTCCTCGGAATCCGCCTCCTCGGAATCCGCCTCCTCGGAATCCGCCTCCTCGGAATCCGCCTCCTCGGAAACGGCCTGCTTGGAAAAGAAGCCCACAGAACCGTACCGGATTAATCCCTGTCCACTAAAATCCGTAACCGGAATAGCCCGGTACAAAAGGGCCTACTTCGGCCGAGATATTCAGGGAAACAACACTTGGACATACAGAAATCAAGACAACCGAGGCTTAACCTCTGTGCGAGCCCGGAGGAGAAGCTCGAATTTCCAAAGGCCAACACTCCGCCGGCGATCCGGCCCGAAGCCCTCCCAGGCGCGCATGACAACCCACGAGGCTCCTGAGAGGGAAGTGACCGGCAGAATTAATGCCGAGCGATCGAAGAAAAATACCCCGAATCTTCAACTTGTTACCGCATGTCACTCGGAATTAGAAACTTCTCGGCATGTAAGCGTTCGTTCAGCAGGTGATGATTTCTATCATTCGTTGAGTCTGCGCTTCCAGTCTCTGCGTAGCGGCTGCAGCCAGATGGTTTTTTTAGTGAGGGCGCATTCATGTTTTGTGTCGTAGCGTCCGCGTCCGCTGGTGGTGCCGATACAGGTCCAGTTTGCGGCCTTGTAGATGGTGCCGGCAAAGCGCGGTGTTTCGACGAATGTTTCCATCAGGACGGGCTCGACATTATAGCGTTGGGTCCAGTCGCCGGGCAGTTGTCGGCGCAGCATCGACAGGATGTGGGATCCGAGGTTTGGGATGACGATCCAGGGCAGTAGAAGCAGGCGGGACTGATTGACCACGAGATGGAGATTGCGCGCCCGAGTCTCCGGGCTCCATCCGATGGCGTGGTCGCGCGGCGCGGTCTTCCAGGCTGCTGCTGCCATGCCGATCATGGCGAGCGAGGCGCCGTGGCGGTCGACCACGGTATAGCGCATCTGAGCACCGGCCATCGGCTTGTATCCGAGATCATGGTAGCGCGCGATAAACTGCTTCCACAGTAGGGCGTTGTGGCTGGTCCGGTCGAGGACGGGGACGAGGCTGAGCGGCCGCACCGCCTCGATGGTCGCGGGCGGCGGCTGCAGCGGTGGTTCGCTCTCCGGCCCGAAGACGACCGGTCTGGGCGCATGGCGCGGGCGTCGTGGCGGCGGCAGGACGATCAGCCCGTCGCGATGCATCGCCAGCAGCGCGCAACGCGCCATCATGTCCCGCAACCCGCCGTCGGGCTTGACCCAGCCGACCCGGCGGCAGAACGCCCTCGACAGGTGAGCTCGGGTCAGCTTCGGATCCTCGGCAATCAGATCCCGGATCAGCGCGATCTCGACCTCGGTGAAGTCGCGCCCCGCATAGCGGCATGTCGGTGCCGCGCTCACGCGCGAAACTCTGCCCGGCGCGCCTCGTTCATCGTCCAGGGCAGCCACGGGCCGAGATCTTCCGGCGGGCGGCCACCATTGGCGGTACAGGCAGACAGCCACGCCTCAAGCCACGGCACAACCGCAATGTCGTTGACCTCAAGCGTGCGGACCACCGTAAGCATCGTCGCCATGCCCTCTGCGCCGGCCTTGCTGTCCGAGCCCAGCGACAGCTTCCGGCGGATGACCTCAAGGCGGAAGCGGCGTTCAGCGAGATTGTTGTCGAGCGGAACCCGGGGATCGTCGAGGAACCGGGACAGCCCCCGGCGATGACGCAGCAGAGACTGCAACACCTTCCCCTGCGGCGACGCATCATCAACGGTGGCAAGCTCCCGTTCCGCCTCCATGAAGACCTCCCCGAGGACGCGGGACAGACGGAAGTGCATCCTCAGATACCTCCTGTCAGGCGGCCTGCCGGGATCGTGACATCGCAAGCGCTGCGCGTTCAACCTGTACAGGCGCCGGATCCGGGCCAGCCATTGGTCCTTCCAGTCATCAAGGTCGCCACGCGCCGCCGCCGCCTTGATGAAATCCCTCCTGACATGGGCCCAGCAGAATGCCAAGACCAGCTGGCCCGCCGCCAGGCGGGCCAGCTTCTTGTAGGCGCTATAGCGATCGCATACCAGGATCACGCCCTTGCGCAGCCCTCCGAGCGAGGTCGCGGCCGCCGCCGCGCTGCGCGATGCATCGACATGCAGATACACTGCATCCACGCAGGTCGCGATCCATAGCCAGGCGCGGCTGGACGAGCCCGTCGCGGCGAACTCCCGGACCCGCCAGCCGGTCTCGTCGGCGTGGACCACCGGCGCCTGTTGGAGATGCTCAAGGATCGCCGCCGACAGCGGCGTAAACAACACCACCATCCGACCCAGCCCGTCCGAAAGCGTTCCCGGTGAGATCGACAGGTCTTGCGCCTCAAACCACGCCGCGACCCGCCGCAAGGGACGGTTGGCGACGCAAAGCTCGAACAGCAGCCGCGTCCAGACACTGATACCGAACGCGGTTCCCGGAAACAGGCGCGGCACGGGTGGGGCCGACACCTCTTCAGGCGTGTCAGAACACTGGCAGGTCTTGCGCCAGCGGGTCCGGTCGATGACCCGCACATGAGCCTTGACCGCGACTTCGATCAAGTCCGATGTGTGCGATCCGTTGGCCACCCGGGGCGCGCCGCAGCACGGACAGTCCAACGCCTCGGGCGGCGGGTCGTGAACCTCTTTCTTGCGGGCCAGTTCGGGCCGCGGTGTGCGCCCGTGGGTCTCGCCGCCAGGCCGTGGGCCGCGCTTGCCGCCGGTCTTCCCCTTGTGGTCCGGCCTCGTCTTGCGTCCCCGTTCGCTCTTGCGACCGAACTGCGCGCGCGACAGGGTCTCAATCTGCGAGCGCAGGTCGTCACGCTCGCTCTCGACCTCCTGCAGCTGCTTGCGCAGGGCTTCGCTCCCGGTCTGCAGCCGGCCGTTCTCGATCCGCAGGGACGCGATCGTGCTGCGCTTGCGCGTGTCAACGCCGATGTCGGCAAGAAGGGTCTCAAGACGAGCGACCTCCGAGCGCAGATGCAACGCATCCCCGGACACACCGCGCAAGTCCTTCGCTTCCGCCCGCACCGCTTCAAGCGCGTTCCGGGCCCGACCCCACTGCGCTTTCCAGTACTGCGCCTCGCAGTGCGCCTGAACCTTCTCCCGTTTGAGCCGTTCGCTACGCCCGTCCGCAGTATCCGCGCGGCGCTTCTCTTCCTCGTGAAGCCGGCGCCAAGCCTCCGCACCGCCAGACGGACAAGCAACCGCAGTGTCGTCCGTGACCAGATCCAAATCCGGGCCCGCCGCCATCATCAAGTACAATCTTTCCTCAACATGCCTCCCGTGTTAGCGCATGATGATCAAAGTTGCCAGCCCTTAACGAATCACGCGAAAAGAAAAACCAGCCGTCACGTGCTGAACGAACACTTACCTCGGCATTACCCTCCTACTCGGCCGCTGTACGCAACCGGTGGTACATATTCGTCCGTCACCCCCATTTGCCTCTCATCTCCCCGGAGGCGAACGAAAGGAATCAAATCGAAGGAATGTCGATGGGATTTCGGCTAAGATGATTGTCAAACAATGGCTAACGTGCAGAACGTGGAACGACGCGCACCTCCCGGTGCGCAAGCGAAATCTGGAGGTCCGACATGGCGGCCGACACCGTGACCGTGAACGGCACCGACTACCGCTGGCCTGAGCGGCCGATCGTGGTGGTGTGCATCGACGGCGGAGACCCTGCCTACATTGAGCACGGCGTGGCCGCCGGGATCATCCCCAACATCGAGCGCTGGATGCGTGAGGGCTTCTACTCCGTGGCGCTCGGGACGATGCCGAGTTTCACCTGCCCCAACAACATGTCCATTGCCACAGGACGTCCCGCGTCGGTGCACGGTATCTCGGGCAACTTCTACCTCGACCGGTTGACAAACGAGCCCGTTGTGATGACCGCTCCCGAGCTTCTTCAGGTCAACTCGGTGATGAGCGAGTTCTCGCGCCGCGGCGCGCGGGCGGTCTCGGTTACGGCCAAGGACAAGCTCCGCCGCCAACTCCAGAAGGGCATGGATCTCTCCCGCGGCTCGGTCAGCTTTTCCTCCCAGCACGCGGACCGCTGCACGATGGGGGAGAATGGAATCGAGGACGCTCTCGCTTTCGTCGGGCAGCCTCTTCCGGACATGTACTCCGCGGACCTCTCGCTGTTCGTGCTTGACGCGGGTCTGAAGCTTCTCGCGGAACGCCGCCCCGACGTTCTCTACCTTTCGCTCACCGACTTCATCCAGCACGCCTACGCACCGGGCCATCCCGAGGCCGACCGCTTTTACGCAGAGATGGATGCGCGCTTCGGCAAGTTCGAGGAACTGGGCGCGACCGTTGCGCTAACCGCGGACCACGGCATGAACGAGAAGACGAACGACGACGGAACGCCTTGCGTGGTGTGGCTGCAGAACATCCTCGACGCCGAGTTCGGCGAAGGCAGGAGCAAGGTCATCTGCCCGATCACCGACGCCTTCGTGGGCCATCACGGATCGCTCGGCGGCTTCGTGCGCGTGTACTGCAGCGACGGGCTCCGGGCGGAGCAGGTAATGGAGGCGACTGCGGACGTGCCTGGTGTGGAGCGGGTCCTGTCGCGCGCGGATGTGGTGCGGGAGTACGACCTGCCCGTCGGCCCCGAGGGTGATGTGGCGGTGCTCGGTGACCTGCGCACCGTTATCGGTGCCCGCGAGGTAGATCACGACCTGAGCGGGCTCAAGGGTCATCGGCTGCGCACCCACGGCAGCATTCACGAGGCCGACGTGCCGATCGTCATCAGCCGACCGGTCGGCGACGGATACGCGCGCCGGGCCGAGGATGCGCGGCTGTATAGCTACGAGGCATTCGACTACGCGTTCAACGGCACGGCCGCTTGACGCCTGCTGCCACTTCCCACCGGGTCGATCCGGGAGGAGACCGGCAGGGCGGCAGAGGCAGAACCGCAGACCTAAACAGAGAATCGAGGGAATATTTCATGAATAGAACCGGTCGCGCAGTGGTCTACCCGGCGCCGAACGCACCGTTCGAGGTACGGGAGTACCCGGTTCGCGACGTCCGCGCGGGCGAGGTGCTGGTGAGGATCACGATGTCCACCATCTGCGCGTCGGACATCCACTCATACGAGGGCCGCCGCCCCAATCCGTGCCCCGGCATCCTGGGCCACGAGATCATTGGCATAATCGAGCAGATCGGCGAGGGAGTGGGCGAGGACCTGCGCGGCGACCCGCTCGCCCTCGGCGACCGCATCACCTGGACTGAGTATTTTGCCGATGGCCCATCGTACTATCGCGACGTACACGACATGCCGCAAAAGGCGCCGGGTCTGCGCAAGTACGGCCATGACTACGTTGACGACGACCCCCACTTCCTGGGCGGCTTCGCCGATTACTGCTACATCCTGCCCGGCACCGGCATCCTCAAGCTGCCCGACGCGCTCACCGACGAGGAGGCTACCCCGCTCAACTGCGGCGTCGCGACGATGATCTCTGTCACCGAGGCCGCCAAAATCACGGTCGGCGATACGGTGGTCGTACAGGGTCTGGGGTTGCTGGGAATCTACGGCTGCGCCATCGCCAGGTCCCGGGGCGCCGCCCGGGTCATCGGGCTCGACGCGGTACCTTCCCGGCGGCGGACGGCCGAGCGGTTCGGGGCCGACCTCACCTTCGACGTCGGTGCGATGAGCGACGACGAACTGGTGGAGGCGGTGCGCGAGGCATCGCCTCCGGACGGACCAGACGTAGTGCTGGAAGTGTGCGGTGTGTCCTCTGTGGTACCGATCGGCGTGCGCATGCTTCGCATCGGCGGGCGATACGTGCTGGCCGGGCAGATCAATCCCGGTTCGTTGTTCGAGCTTGACGGCAACGACCTGATCCGGAAATGGATCACTCTGAAGGGCATCCACAACTACCATCCGCGCCATCTCGTTCAGGCGCTCGACTTCGTGATGGCCAATCGGGACAGGTATCCGTTCGCGGAGATTGTGGACTCGCGCTTCGGCCTCGACCAACTCGACGACGCGTTCGAGAAGGCCGCCAATCATCGCGTGCTGCGCGCTGCCATCGTGCCCTGACGGGTCTGCCGTCGCAGGAACGCATGCACGGAACTTCGCTTGAGGAGACGACCATGATCGGACCGGAGTTGAATTTTACGCCGCGCGGACTCTACATCGGCGGCGAGTGGCAGGAAGCGGCGGAGGGCGGACGCCTCGAATCGATCAACCCTTCCACCGGCGAGCGCCTGGGCGACGTGCCAGTCGCGACCGAAGCCGACGTTGACCGCGCTGTGCGCGCCGCCCGGGCGGCGTTCGAGTCGGAGTGGGGACCGATGCCAATCCGTGAGCGCGCGGCGTGCCTGGAACGGCTCGCCGGCCGGCTGCACGAGCACCGCGACGAACTCGGACTCATGGACTGCGTTGATGCGGGCAACGCCCTCTCCGGCATGGTGGGCGACGTGGACTGGACGGTGGACACGCTGCGCTATTTCGCGGGCCTGGCCACCGAGATCAAGGGAGAGACGTTCTCGTGCGGTCCTCGGCACCTGAACTTCACGCGGCGCCAGCCCTATGGGGTGGTGGCAAAGATCAACCCCTTCAACCACCCGTTCCGCTTCTGTGCGGAGAAGGCAGCGGCGGCTTTGATCGCCGGCAATACGGTGGTCGTAAAGGGGTCCGAACAGGCGCCGCTGTCGAGCTTGCGCTTTGGTGAGCTATGCGAAGGCATTCTGCCTCCGGGAGTGGTGAACGTGGTCACCGGCGGCGCGGAGACCGGCTCGGCCATGGTGCGCCATCCGCTTGTAGAGCGCATCGGCTTCGTGGGCTCGGTGGAGACCGGGCGAATCATTGCCCGTGCGGCGGCCGAGGGTCTGAAGGAGGTCACACTAGAGCTCGGCGGCAAGAATCCCTTCTTCATCTTCCCCGACGCGGATCCGGTGGGGGCCGCGAAGGCGGCGATTAAGGGCATGAACATGAACCGCCAGGGTCAGTCGTGCAGTTCGACCTCGCGGGTATTCGTGCACGAGTCGCTGCACGGTCAGGTGCTGGACGCACTGGTGGCGGAAGCCGAGAAGCTTCCAGTGGGGCTGCCCTGGGAAGACGGCAACGAGCTCGGCCCCATCGTGTCCGCCCGCCAGTACAAGCAGGTGATGGGCTTCATCGCTTCGGGCCGCGAGCAGGGGGCGCGGCTCGTCACTGGCGGCGGGCGTCCCGAAGACCCCGCACTCGCGAACGGGTTCTTCCTCTGCCCGACGGTATTCGATGGCGTCGACGACTCGATGCGTATCGCCCGCGAGGAGATCTTCGGCCCCGTAATGTCAGTGTTCACCTGGTCGGACCACGAGAATGTGCTGGCCAGGGCGAACGCGCTCCGCTACGGCCTCACCGCCGCCATCGTCACCAACGACCTGGACATGGCCATGGAGACCGCCGATCGGGTGGAGGCGGGCTACGTGTGGATCAACTCCACCGGCCGCTACCTTGGCGCCCCCTACGGCGGCTGGAAGCACAGCGGCTCAGGCCGCGAGGAGTGTCTGGACGAACTGCTGAGCTACACGCGTATCAAGAACGTGAACCTGCGCTGGTAAGGCCTTCTGTTGTTTCCCTGAATATCTCGGCCGAAGTAGGCCCTTTTGTACCGGGCTATTCCGGTTACGGATTTTAGTGGACAGGGATTAATCCGGTACGGTTCTGTGGGCTTCTTTTCCAAGCAGGCCGTTTCCGAGGAGGCCGTTTCCGAGGAGGCCGTTTCCGAGGAGGCGGATTCCGAGGAGGCGGATTCCGAGGAGGCGGATTCCGAGGAGGCTGCTTTCTGGGAGGCGGGTTCGTTGTAGTCTGGTAGCGGGCGGCGGGTTTCCGGGCAGGGAGTTGCGGCGTCCGGGGTTCTTGTTTCCGAGAGGGGTTCGGCCCGCGCGACCATCAATCGCCGGGCCGTGGACGGCCATTGCAATTCCGTTTCGAGACCGGTTTGACCGCCGGAGAGTACGGTAGCAGGCAGGCGTGGCGGGATGCAAGTCCCCCGCGGTGCTGTCGGGGACGCGATGCTGGTTGCGGGCTGCGGCGGCACGGGACCTACGGACGCAAGACGCCAGTTGGGACCCGGATTTCGCGCTGGTACTGTCGAGACTGCAGGATGACATTCAGCGCTTTGCCGGACTGTCTTTCGGCGCGTCTTCCGGGTTCGCTTGCGTCTGCGGAGGAGGTTGTCGCGTTTGCCGAGCGGCATGGCATCAGCGCGGCAGCACGCAAGTGGCGTGGGGAAGCGGCTGACTTCAGCAGCGCGCGGCGCTGGGTTCGACGGCGTGTGTTGCTGGTTCGGGCGAGCCTTTCGCTTTTCCTGGGGCTGGAGCCGGTTCTGCTGGCGGGGCTTGTGCTGCTGATCGGCGCCTTTCGGGACCGGCTGGATGCTCCGGTGGCGCTGCTTGAGCTGCGCCGGCTCGGCTCTTTGCGGCTTGCCCTCATCCCCTATCCGGTCGGATTTGATTTGCGTCGGCGACGTGCTGGATCGCAAACGGGTCCGCCAACAGAAGATGGCTCTGCTCGGGCTGCCTCCTTTCTCCGATGATGCTGTTGCGGGCCGCGCCGGGTCCGTGAAGCAAGCAGAGGGAAAGGGGAATCATCGATGGGTGACGTGATGGAAGAGCACCGGAAGGCGGTAGCGCTGTTCCGGTTCGAGGTTCTGGCACCGGTTTTGAACGAACCGTCGGAACGGACCGCTTCGCGGATCCGTGTGCAGGCGGCGAAGGTGTGGGACATCCCGGGCAGCAGCCGGATGCGTGTCGCGGAAGGGACGATCTACGACTGGCTCCGGCTGTATCGCTCGCGGGGCTTCGATGGGCTGCTGCCGAAGAGCCGCCGCGACGGGGCGAAGCCGCGGCGGATGCCGCCGGATGCGGTCGATGCGGTGCTGTCGATCAAGGGGGAGACCCCCGAGTTGAGCATCCGGCAGGTGATCCGGCGGGCCCGGGAGATGGGTGCGGTGCCGGAGGCTGTCCCGCTCCCCCCCTCGACGCTGCACCGGCTGTTTACGCGTGAGGGGCTGATGGTGCGGGAACAGCAGGGGCCGCAGAAGGATCTGCGGCGCTGGGCGTTCTCCCATGCCGGTGACCTCTGGCAGTCGGATGCGATGCACGGTCCTGCGGTGCGCGACGAGCGCGGGCGCATGCGGAAGACGTATTTGCTCGAACTCCTGGACGACGCGACCCGGGTTGTCCCTCACGGAGCGTTCCAGTTCTCGGAGAACGCGTCCGCGTTCCTGCAGGTGTTCCGGGAGGCGGTTCAGCGCAGGGGCATCCCCCGGCGCCTCTATGTCGACCAGGGGGCATGCTTCCGGTCGAAATGGCTGGCGCTTGTATGCGCCAAGCTGGGCGTCGCTTTGATCCACGCGCGGGCCTTCCATCCGGCTGGGAAGGGCAAGATCGAGCGAAAATTTCGGACCACAAGATCACAGTTCCTGCCCTTGGTGGACGACGCAGCGAAGCGCAGCCTGGAGGCGCTGAACCGGAAGTACTGGACCTGGCTGGAGGGGGAGTATCACCAGGCCCCGCATCGCGGGCTCGACAACCTGTCGCCCCTGGACAAGTGGGCGCAGTGCGGCGAGCGCGTCCGGCACGCCGGGCCGGAGATCGATCTCGAGGACCTGTTCCTGTTCGAGGCGACGCGGCGGGTCTCCAATGCGCGTACCGTGAGTCTCAACGCCCGGCTCTACGAGGTCGACGCGGCGCTCTGCGGCCAGCGCGTCGTCCTCCGCTTCGATCCCCTCGCTCCTCCGGAACGCCCGATGCAGGTCATCCACGAGGGCAAGCCGGCCGGCGTTGCAACGCCCCTCGACCTGCACGGGAACGCCCGCGCGAAGCGGGACGGACCGTCGCAGCCGCTCTCCTTCCGGTCGCTCGACGACAAGAAGGAGGACGAGTAATGCACAAGCACCACTTTGCGCTCAAGCACTATCCCTTCGAGCGCACGCTGCACGCGGACGAACTCTTCGAAGGCCAGACCCAGGGCGAGGCACGGTCGCGGATCAGGCACCTGCTGGAGCTGCGCGGGATCGGCCTTCTCACCGGAGAAGCCGGCAGCGGCAAGACAACCGTCTGCCGTCTGGCCACCTCCGGCCTGCACGCGGGCCTGTTCCGGGTCTGCTACGTGTCCCTCTCCACCGGAAGCGTGCTCGACACCTACAACGCCATCGCCAGCGAGTTCGGCCTGCCCGCCTTCGCCGGACGTGCCGCGGCCTACCGCGCCATCCGCACGGAAGTCTCGCGCATGGTGGCAGAATCGAAGCAGCTTCCGGTGCTCATCTTCGACGAGGCGCACCACCTCCGCAACGAGATCCTCGAGGAACTCCGGCTCCTCACCAGCTACCAGATGGACTCCGAGAAGCGGCTCTGCCTGCTGCTGGTCGGCCTGACAGAACTGCGGCGCAGGCTCGCCATGTCCGCACATGAGTCCCTCGCGCAGCGCATCGTGGTCCGCTTCCACCTCGGCGGCTTCAGCCGCGAGGAAGTCGGCGCCTATCTCGAGCACCGATTGCGCCTCGCCGGAGCCAAGGTGCCGATCTTCGAGCCCGGCGCCGTCGAGGCCGTCGCCCTGGCCAGCAACGGCATCCCAAGGCGCATCGACCGCATCGCGCACTACGCGCTGCATGCCGCGACCGCGGCCAAGGCGCACAGCGTGGACATCGCCCATGTGGAGGCCGCCAACGCCGAACTGGGTCCGTGAGGAATCGCAGCAAGCTGCGGGCCGACGCGCTCCGGGGCATCCCCCTGGAGCGCGTCGCTACCGCCCTCGGATACCACCGCGACAGCCGCGACCACACGCGCTGGAAGCGCCCCGGCTCCATCCTCAGCATCAACGGCGCCAAGTTCTACGATCATCTCACCGGACAGGGAGGCGGTGGGGCCGTCGACCTCGTCCTGTATGCCAGCAACTGCTCCTTCCTGGAGGCCCTCGAAACCCTCGCCAACATCGCGCCGCCCCCCGGCACGCCCCCCGGCACGCCCCCCGGAAAGCCGTTCCGAAAGCTCCTCGATCCCGCATCCTGGCCCGCCGCGCTGGAATACCTCTCCCGGCACCGCAGCCTCAATCCCGCAATCCTCGACGCAGGCTTCCGACAGCGCATCCTCGGCGCCGACCATCGCGCCAATGCCGTCTTCATCACCCGTGATGCCGAGCGCACGCCCGCCGGAGCCGAACTCCTCGGCACCCAACCGGATCACCCCTTCCGGGGCATGGCGCCCGGTTCCCGCAAAGCCAGGGGCGGGTTCTGGATCGCGCGCCGAACGCTACCCCAATCCGCCCTCATCGTCGAAAGCGCACTCGACGCACTCTCCGCCTTCGAACTCCCCTGCATGCAGGACACCGACCTCTTCCTCTCCACCGCCGGCCTTACGCCGCGAATGCCAACATGGATCGCCGCCTTCCGCCTCCAGGACATCGCATGCGGATACGACGCAGATCCCCCCGGAGATCAGGCCGCCGAGCGTCTCATCCGCACAAATCCAAACATCCGGCGAATCCGACCCACCGGCGAAAAGGACTGGAACGACGTCCTGCAATCACGCAAACGCAACCCTCTACAGAACCCTTAGGCAACCCTCCGAACACACCGATCCCGGTCCGGGAGCCGGATGCCCAGACCGAACCCGCCAACGATGCCGCAGGGCCGGAAGCCACCCCGAACCACTACACGCCTGCCGGGAAAGAAATATCCCCGACGAAAAGCGATCGCTCCAATAAATCCGGAACAGCGTGGGAAATCTTGTCCCACTCCGATCGGATTAATCCGGGAAAGCCATTCCGACCTAATGCGAAAAACAACACCTTCGCCTGCACCTGCCGGGGAGGTCAGCCCCGGTGTTATGGCGGATGAATACGTACCAAAGGCGCCGAAGCGATTTCCCAATTCTCGGGCGAAGCGCGCTGCTTGCGGCGGATTGTGCTTCGCACCGCAGGCTTACGCTGGCGCTGCAGACGTCCGCCGTCCGAAAGGGTGGCACAGCTCCGGATGCCCGCATCCAGCCCCACAGGGAGTTCCACGGTGGAACGCTCGGCGAAGCGGGCCGTCTCGGGGAACCGGTAGCCGGTGGTGCGCCAGGCCTTCGCCTCCCGTTGCAACGTCCGTTTGCGTTGCGCCGAACGGCGGGGGGTTGGCGTCAATGATCGGCACATGCCCGAGAGAAGTGCTGTGGTTGTGGATCTCTTCCCCGTCACAGGCGCTGTCCATCAAGTCGTTCAGGTTGCGGACGCGCGCCGAAGTCATCGTCCCCAAAGGGATCGCAGCTGGGCTGTCATGCAGCGACGCAGACGTCTCGATGCAACGCACCAGGATGCTCCCGTCGGCGACGTCCAGGTGCAGCTCGTAGCCGGTCCAGAAGGTAGCATGTCCCCTAGCGTTGCGTTTGCAGCCCACGTCGGGTTGCATCGGCAAGTCGTCCAGCATCTCGCACAGCACCATGTTCTGCCGCTTCTCCAGACGGCTCGCCTCCCGTGGACGATCCTCGCCCTTGCGCGGCCCTCCCCGCTTGCGGTTCGGCTTCGGGGCATGCGCAGGCTTCGGAGCCGGCTTCTCCCGCGCCTCGACCGCAGTCGAATCCCGCGAGATGTGCCCAACCAGATGCCCTCCCAGTGTGCGACCCACCCGTGTCTAATGCAGCCGTGTCGGCAGCGAACCAGCCGCAAACTCCGCAAAAGCCCGCGAGTACGTCGCTTCGCTCGGCACCGCACGCGCCGACGGCCAGCCACAATGTCGCCGCAACCTGCGGTCAACCGAGAGCCGCTCGATCAGATCCCGCAAGGTCGACAGGCCGAATATCGCCTTCGCCAGAAACGCATGCGCCTGTGCAACACGATCCTTCGCGGGACGGCCCGGACCACAATGTAGCCCGATCAACGTCTCAAATCGCACGAACGCGAACACATTGATGAGTTGCTCATTCCGCGCGCCCAGCGGGCCGAGTGCCTCCGCGGTAGCTTCAAAAGGCTCTGGAATCCGCGCCAGTAGCACGACAGAATGTCTCTCAGGGAGAAGGGCGCAGCCTCTGCGGGCTGTATCCCGCCTATTCTGGGCGTTGAGGCATTGTTGCGGCTATCGAACTGGTATGCGATCAGGAAAGCAAGCGGCGAACGCGATCGATGCGGCGATCTGGCGGAGGCTTCTGCCGGAGAGGAAGCGCCGGATTGTGCTTCGGATTGCGCATGCGGTTCGGGGCCTGGCGGACAGCCATGAGCAGGATCGCGGAGAACGGCGGCCCGGTTCGGGAGCTTTCCGAAGTGAAGGTTCAGACTAGTGTCGCGTCGCTGTTGATTTAGCGGGTTTCTCTTCCCTTCGCTTCCTTTGGGAGAGGCTTGCATTATCGTCCAGATATAGTATGTCTTCGCAAACAAACAACAAGTGAGCCGGGCGTCCGCCGCGAGCCTCGGTCTTCCCTTGCGGGCCGTATCTGCGTGGCGCGGGAGCGTGGCGGGACAGTCTGGCCGAACGAGCAGACGGAGGCAGGCCATGGAAAGGAAAGGCAGGAAGCAATATCGGGTGCGGCTGAGCGCGGAGGAGCGAGCGGAGTTGTCCGGGATTGTGAACGGGAAAGCGGCTGTGTATCGCCGGAAGCACGCGCACATCCTGCTGTTGGCAGACGAGGATCGGGAGGATGGCGGACGCACCGACGCGGATATTGCGTCGGTTCTGGGGGTTGGCGCCTCCACCGTGGAACGGGTGCGCAAGCGCTGCATGGAGGAGGGCCTTGAGGCGGCGGTTGAGCGTCGCAAGCAAGTCAATCGCAAGCCGCGGAAGCTGGACGGTGCGGGGGAGGCGAAGCTGGTTGCGCTGGCCTGCTCGGCACCGCCGGAGGGCCATGCGCGGTGGACGCTGCGGTTGCTCGGCGACAAGCTCGTGGAGTTGGAAATCGTTGACAGCATTCACAAAGAGACAGTTCGCAAGGCGCAAAAAAAAACGATTTGAAGCCGTGGCGCAAGCAATGCTGGTGCATTCCACCGAAGGCCAGCGCGGAATTTGTCTGCGCAATGGAGGATGTGCTGGAAGTCTATCACCGGGAGTTCGACGAAGACACCGTGCTGGTGTGCATGGACGAGACCTCGAAGCAGCAGACGAAGGAAACCCGGACACCGCGCCCGGTCCGGCCCGGTCAGCCCGCCATTGTCGACTTCGAGTACGAGCGAAACGGCGTCGCCAACCTGTTCATAGTGTTTGCTCCGTTGCTCGGCTGGCGATGGGTGAAAGTGACCGACCGCCGAACACGGCACGACTGGGCGCATCTGATTCGCGAACTGGTGGACGAGATATTCCCCGGCAAGAATATCGTTCTGGTGATGGACAACCTGAACATCCATTCCCTTGCATCGCTTTACGAGGCGTTCGAACCGGCCGAGGCCCGGCGGATCGCGGAGTGTGCCGCGCGACAATCAAGATGAGGAGCGCCGAGCTAACTGGCGCTGGGGAGTCGGTGCAAGTCCGACAGGAAGGAAAGGCTAACCACCACTTCCGCCGCGAGCCGTGCGTGTTCACTCGTGAGGGTGCACATGAAGCGTCGGTAGCGGTGCGTGTGGCCGGGATGATGGAGTGGTTTTCATTATGAGTCGCTTTCTGAACTGTTTGAGAATATTGGGAGTTTTGGAAGGGTATGATCTTGACACGGGATACTTTGGGTCCTTGCCACGGCATTGGCAACTTTTTCTTGCAGCAGATCGGCTGCTCGGATGCGCCAAGGCGCCTTTGGAGCGGCTTGTTGTGCCGGTAGAACGCCCTGTCGGATCAGTCGGCGAACAACGTGGTGGTTGACACGGAGTTTGCCTGCGGCTTCCGTGAGAGTCAGGAATTCGTCGCGGTCCGTAGCGTTGTGGCAAGATGGTAGACCGTATTCCCAGCGATATCGTCTGACCCGCTGCGCATTCCAGGTGTAGCCACGGGCTGTAGACATGCCCATGCGGTTCAGCGACGCGGCAATGTCGCTGTCGGACCAACTTCCTGCCATGCTGCGAATGACGTTGGCGGCCTGTTCCGGTGTGCGAACGCCGTGGTCTCCTGAAGCGGGCATCTGGACCCTCATTTGAGAATGTTGTCCACCTCGCCAATGAATGACCAACACGACCTCACGGGCGGTTTTGTTGACACCTGCGACGATGTCGGTGACGAGGGTGCGTAGCAGTCGCTGGCGCGTACGCATCGTCGTTGCCGGCGCGTTCCAAGCGGCTTCGAGATCCATCGCGAGGTCAGTGAAGTTCGGCATGTTGGGGGAAGGCTCTGGTACAGCCTGGATGCGTGCTTCGCATGCTGCGACACGTTGGAGCGCCTGGTCCCAGCTTTTTTCCAATTGCGCCGCAATCAGTCGGTTTTCGGGGTCGCAGGCGGCGTAGCGGCGCTCTGCCAGCGAGGCCTCGTAGCGCATCTGCTGCAGCCCGAGTTCCACCATCTCTTGTCGTTTTGCTTGCGTTTTGCTGTGCATACGCTCGGCCTCTCGTGCCGCTTCGATCGCCATGGGCGCCACCACGCGGATGGCCTCTATAGCGAGGGCGGCATCGACACGCTTTGCGGCAAACCGTTGACAGCTCCCCAGTCCATGCATCAAGCCCTGTCTACACAGGTAGAACGCTCGCCCCGGTGCACGGCCGGAATAGGCCACCTGCAAGCGCCGCCCACAACGGGCACAGGATAGCAACCCGGCGAGCAACGCCTTGCCGCCGCGGCCGGACTTCGAGCCGCCGCTCTTGCCGTAGTTGTTGGCCGCAAGGCGCGCAAGATTGCGCTCGTATTCGGCCCAGTCGATGTAGCCTTCATGGTGATCCCGGATCAAGACCTTCCACTGCTCGATGGGTTTGTCATGGCCGGAGCTCTTGCGGGCTCGCCCGTCCACGACGACCGTCCGCTGACCGGTCTTGCCCCAAGCGTAACCGCCTGCATAGAAGGGGTTTTTCAGCGTGGTACGGACGTTATTGTAGCTGATCAGCCTCCATTCCGGCGTGAGGCCTCCGCCAAACGGCGAGGGAACGCAGACTTCTTCCGCCCGGAGTGCGATGGCGACCTGCCGTGCGCTGCCCAGATCGCGGAATCAGGAGACGATCAGCCGGATCGTCTCCTGGATCCGCAGGGTAGAGTCGGGGGCTGGCGCGCCCGCGGTAGGGTCCGGTGGCAGTTCCGGCGCTTTCGCGACGGGCCTCAGTCCGGCTCCCTTGGCTACGTTTCCAGTCCCCCGCTCCCCGAACCCGGCGTGCCGATTTCCGGCACCGGGCTCTCCAGTGGGATCATGCACTTCGCACACGGGCGACGAGTTCCAGCAACAGCAAGGGTCTTGGCCGCATGGGTTCGGCCGCGAGGAGCTGCACGGCTCCCGCCTTGACTGTGGCTGCGGCCTCGCCTGCCAGCAAGCCTGTCGACGCCTTGATGGTCCGAGAC
The DNA here is from genome assembly GCA_965222665.1 of Rhodobacterales bacterium. GTDB lineage: Bacteria > Pseudomonadota > Alphaproteobacteria > Rhodobacterales > CAZPXZ01 > CAZPXZ01. The sequence continues at coordinate 218,971 of CBDCUM010000011.1, read as the reverse complement.
CTCGGACGCCGGAGAAACCACCGCCGCCGGGGACCCGCCCTTCACTTCCGCATGTGATGCGTCCAGGCTCTCCGGCATTCTCCGGGGTAATAGGCCATGCCACTCCCGATACCTGTCGCCCTTCAACATCCTTCCTCACCTGGGGTCCCTTTCCTCGACCGGTATTACTCGGCGTCGCCAGTAGTACGGACCCCTCCGCCACCCTGCCGGCCCAGCCTGCCCCTCACGGGGGTCCGGTTGATGCGTGCACATCACCGACAGGGCTTCCCGTGTTGCCGCGTCTTCCATCTTCCATGCATGCTGGCGCCACTACCCCGGCGGGCGCGGTCTGGTGCATGTGTCGCTTCTCTTCCCAAACCGCCATCGGCCTTCCCCTAACCCAAGGAGGGTCGGCCCCCGCGTTGCCTGTTTCGAGGCCTGCTCGGCGTTCGCTTCACGCTCCGGCCTGCATGGTCGCTGAGCTGCTCAACGCAGCCCTTCTCTCCGGAGTGCTTCAGTCCATGTCGTTACCTCCACGAACCGCTCCGGCCGCTACCAGCCGGAAGGACAGTTGCTGGGTGGGATTCGCACCCACCAGGAAAACGCGCCTTTCCACGGCGCACTCGGGATCGAAGACTGGACCGTCGGCCTCGCGATACCAGACATATCCGACTGGCACATTGATGCGGAGTTCGCCGCGACGTGCCTTTTCCTGCAGCGCTCCGAGCATCCGGGCACGGAGAATCCCGCTTTCAAACTCGCTGAAACTCCCTTTCAGCCCCAAGAGTAAGCGGTGATTGGGAAATCGAGGATCGTAGACCCCATCCAGATCGACGACACGTGCATCGAACAGGCCACACAACTCCAGAAGCTGATGCCAGTCACGGCCGTTTCGAGCGAGACGAGAAGCGTCGAAACAGAAAACGGCACCGACCTGTTCCGCACAGAGTTCGGCGCACAATCGCTCGAAGCCCTGCCGGTTCATCTGGCCATTGGCCGTCACCCCCTGGTCATCGTCGATCACTTCCACATCTCGAAACCCCCGGCTGCGGGCAGCCGCGACGAGTTCGTATTGCCACCGCTGACTCTCCAGATTGACGAGGACCTGTTGAGGCGTGGACTGGCGAACATAGATCACCGCTTTGCGGCTCAGAACAGAATCTCCAAGCAACTCAGACGTCGTCATCGGGATCCGCCTCCCGCCCGACGTCTGCTGCTTCGACCAACAGAAAGGCCAGTTGCTGGACCACCTGATCTCGCTCGCTTGGCGTCAACTTCGCCAGTTCGTCCTCGCCGAGAGCCAGCGACAGCTGGGTCGTGGTGTGCTCAGCATGCTCGATAGCTGGGAAGTGAAAGTCTTCTATCCAACCAGATGGAGGTGAAGGATTAGTGAAACGCAAGGGCACTCTCGCGAGGGGGTGTCTGAAGGAAGCGTGAATCAAAACCGCGACCTGACGGACAGGAACCGGATACGAGGCAGGCTTGGTCGGACGAGCGGGCCACGAGTCGCGAAGTCCATATCCATCAAGGGCCAAGTTTGTAGATCCGGCAGGTGTGCGGGGAAGGCGATCGAGCTTACCTGGGGAGGTCTGCGCCGTGTCCCGGTGGGACTGAGGGAACCGCAAGGTGACCTGACCGCGGCGCAGAAGTCAGCAGAGGGCATAGTAGGTCAAGCAGTCGGCAAGGCTAGTGAGGCACTCCAGCGCCGAAAGGCGGAGCGACAGATATGCCGAGCCGGGAACGTTGACCGAAGGCCCGAACGATCGGAAGAGGCAAGTAGGACTGACGACTCATGAATGGAAAGCGGCAGAAAATCCAGCCTGGTCTGGCCCTTCATCCACACGATTGGGGTGAACCCCCGGTCGGCGGATCACAAGGGGTCGAACCATCCATGGCGAAGTCAACTCTCGAAAGCCCGGCGCCGACGGACAGACTGATGGAGGAGGTATGCGAACGAGCCAATTGTGAAAGAGCGTGGAAGCGCGTTCGAAAGAACAAGGGCGGTCCCGGCGTGGATGGGATGACCATCGACGAAACGCGGGACCATCTGCGTGAGCATTGGCCTGGCATCAGGTCTCAACTGCTCGACGGAACCTATCAGCCACAGCCGGTCAAGCGGGTCGAAATACCCAAGCCGGATGGGGGGATCAGAAAGCTCGGCGTACCCTGTGTCGTCGACAGGCTGATCCAGCAAGCCCTGCTGCAGGTTCTCCAACCGCAGTGGGACCCGACGTTCTCCGAACACAGCTACGGCTTCCGGCCGGGCCGCTCGGCCCATCAGGCAGTGGCCCAGGCACAGGAGTATGTTGCCGAGGGCTACGGGTTCGTGGTCGACATCGATTTGGAAATGTTTTTCGATCGCGTCAACCATGACAGGCTGATGGCACAGATTGCCGAGCGGGTCTCCGACAAGCGGGTGCTCAAGCTGATCCGAGCCTTTCTCAAGGCCGGAGTGTTGGAGGACGGGCTGGTACGACCGGTGGACGAGGGGACCCCTCAAGGGGGTCCACTCACTCCCCGTACGCAAAAGGCAACTTCACGTTCGATCGCCGGATTGAGGGCTTCCGGCAGCACCCGCAGCTTGATTTGAGACGCAAGGGGTAATACGCTTATGGCAGATGACCCGTTCGACCCGATCCCAGAAGGCCTACCGGCTGAATGTCGCCTATGGGCTGCTTGCCGACGGTCTCGAGGCCGCGGCGGCCGTCGAGCGGATGTCCAGCCAGTTCGGCCTTTCCCGGCGGCAAGCGTATCGGTATGTGCAGGCGGCTCGCGCGATGAGCGAACCGGCGCAAGCGTCGGAAGCGTCGGTTCCCATCACCCTGAAGATCCCGCGCAGCCTTGTCGCGGCGTTGCGTGCGCATGCCCGGAGCCGCGGTCTCTCGATGGGCGAGATTGTCTCGCGAGCCCTGGCTCGATGGTTCCGGGATTCCGGCCGTCATGGCTGAACGGGGCGCCAGCAGGCGGCCTGTTGTCAGCCTCCATTGCGTGTTTGATCGATTGGGTACGGTCAAGCTCCAGCGGGCCCTGGCGATACTGGTACCGGACCAGCCCCGCAAGGTTGGCGAGTTGAGAAAGGGGGAGCAGGATGAAGGTTGCCGCCATCTACGCCCGGGTTTCGGGAGATCAGCAGAAGATCAAGAACACCATCGCCAGCCAGACCGAGGCCCTGATTGCCTTCGCCCGGGAGCGGGACTACAGCGTCGGGCCGGACATGGTCATCGAAGATGACGGCTATCGCGGCGCGACGCTTGACCGCCCCGGCCTCGAACGGGTGCGCGATCTCGCCGCCGACGGCCAGATTGAGGCGGTGCTGGCGTATGAGCCGGACCGCCTGAGCCGCCAGTATGCCCATCAGTTCCTTCTCATGGAGGAGTTCGCACGCAACGGTGTCGAGACCGTGTTCGTCAAGGCTCCCGCCATGGATACGGCGGAAGATCGCCTTCTCCTCCAGTTCCAGGGCATGATCGCGGAGTATGAACGGGCGCAAATCATGGAACGTTCCCGCCGCGGCAAGCGGCATCGGGCGCGCCGCGGCGAAGTGAGCGTTCTTTCCGGCGCGCCTTACGGCTATCGCTATCACAAGAGAACTCTGGAGAGCGACGCCTGGTACGAAGTGATCGAGCCGCAAGCTGCAGTGGTCCGCGACATTTACACATCCTACACGGTTGACCACGTAAGCATCGGCGCGATCACGCGCAAGCTGAACGAGCGCGCGATCCCAACCCGCAACGGAGGCGCGCGCTGGGAGCGCTCGGTGGTGTGGGCGATCCTGCGGAACCCGACCTACATGGGCATCGCCTGTTTCGGCAAGACCCGGACTGCGCCGCGCCAGCGCGTGACACGGCCCCTGCGCATGCGCGGTGGATTCGCCAGCCGCAACAGCGCCAGTCAGGAGCGGCCGCGCAAGGACTGGATCGAGATCCCGGTTCCCGCCATCGTCAGCGAGGAAACCTTCGCCCTGGCCGAGGAACGGCTGGCAGCGAACAAGGCCTTTTCCCGGCGCCGAACCCGAACGCTGAGCGTCGCGCAGGGTCTGGCATGCTGCCGCAAATGCGGGTATGCGATGTACCGCACATCAACCCGGAGCAGTACCCGCGTGATCTACTACTATCGCTGTCTGGGCTCCGATGCCTGGCGATATCCCGATGGGCCACTTTGCGACAACCGTCCGGTTCGTCAGGATCTCCTGGACGAGATTGTCTGGACGGAAGTCATTCGCTTGCTTGAGGACCCCGGCTTGATTGAAGGCGAGATCGACCGGCGGCTGGAGGCAGCGCGGAACTCGGATCCGAACCTTTCATCGGGCCATTGTTGACTCGCGGTCTTGATGCTGCTACTGCTGCGGCATGCAGATTGGATTGCGCCATTTCGGTGCTCAGACGATTACCCGTGTAGTCGCGGCTTCCGAGGAGCCGGGAGCGACCCGTTGCGGCTTGGCGCGTCTGCTGTGCGAACTTGCCGACTGGAAGGATAGCAAGGGCAGGCTGGCGCTGGCGTCGGCCCGCAAGGTGTTGCCGAAGGTGGCCGCGAAGGCGGGGTTCCGGTTGCCGGAGGCGAGGCCGGGCGTGCCGGAAGCGGCCGCGAGGGTGCCGGCGCCGGACGGTCTTGAGGCGATTTCGGCGCTTCGGTGCGGGATCCGAGATCTCGGCAGCCTGTCGCTGGAGAGGGTGTCGGAGGGCGACGACCGGCGTTGCTGGGAAGCGATGCTGGAGGCCTGGCATCCTCTCGGCTGGAAGCGAGCGCCGGGAGGGCAACTGCGCTACTGGATCCGTTCCTCGGCCTACGGCGTGCTGGGCGGCATCGGCTTTGCAGCCGCGAGCTGGCACCAGAAGGCGCGCGACGAATGGATCGGCTGGTCGGCCGACGCGCGCGCGGCCCATCTTGGGCTTGTGCTGTGCAATCACCGCTTTCTGCTGCTGCCCCGCATTCACGGGCTGGCCTCGCGGGTGCTGGAGATGGCGACGGATCGAGTTGCCGGGGACTGGAGCGAGGCCTATGCAACGCGGCCCGTGTTGGCCTATACCTATGTCGGCCCGGAACATGCCGGAGAGAGCTACCGGGCGGCCGGATGGTCCTGCTGCCCGCGGCCGACCTCCGGCCAGCCGCCGGGGAGCACGCGGCCCGGGGTCGGGCGCGCGGTCTGGATGAAGCCGTTGTCGGTGCACTGGGAGGAGACGTTATGTACCCTGCCGGAGCGCCGGATTGTTCCGCCCGAGCCGGTGTATCTGCCGGCGGGCGCCGACTGGGCGGAGCGGGAATATGCTCGCTGCAGCCATTCCGACGGGCGCGTCCGCAGGCGGATCGTGGAGATGGGGCGGGCGTGGCTCCGGCTTGCGGGGACCTCGATCCCGGTGCTGTTCCCGCGGCGGGCGGAACGCAAGGCGGCGTACCGGCTTCTGTCCAGCGAGGGCGTGTCCATGCAGCACATCCTTGAGCCCCACCAGGCCTCCACGGTGGAGCGCTGCCAGATGGAGAAGGTGGTGCTGGCGATACAGGACACCACAACGCTGAACTACCACGGCCTGAAGGCGACGGACGGGCTTTGTTCCATCGGCGGACGCGGCACGGGCGCGCACGGACTGATGGCGCACTTCGGGCTTGCGGTAAACCCTGTGGGCCGGCCGCTGGGCGTTTACAACCTGAATGCCGACTTCCGCACGACGGAACAGGAGAAGGTCACGGGTGTCGGGAAGGACACCGAAAGCGCGCGCTGGCTGGAAGGGATGCAGCGGGCTCGGGAACTGGACGATGCCTGCCCGGACACCGAGGTGATCACCGTTTGCGATCGGGAAGGGGATACCTGGGAGATGCTGCGCAAGGCGGCCATCGACCATGCCGGGTTGCTGGTGCGCTCCAATGCGGCGCGCCAGCGCAAGGTGCTGCTGGACGACGGAAAATCCCGCAACCTCTGGACGCATGTCGAAGAACAGGAGCCGCTGGCACGCAAGACAATCCTGGTGCCGCCATGCGGCGGCCCGCGCCAGCGCAAGCAACGCAAGGTCAAGCTCGACCTTCGCGCCTGCAGGGTGGTCCTGCTGGCGCCGAAGGAAGCCGCGGACCAGACCCCGACGGAGATGCTCGCGGTCTCGGCGACCGAACGCCAACCGCCGCAAGGCAAGGAGCCGTTGCACTGGCTGCTGCTGGCCAACCGCGGCGAGCCAACCGCCGAACACGCGCAGCAGATCGTCCAGTGGTACGAGAAGCGCTGGTCCATCGAAACCTGGTTCAGCGCGCTGAAAACCGGCACCCGGATCAAGGACCGGCAACTCGATGATGCCGACGATTTGCGCAAGTGCCTCGTCTTCGATGCGATTACCGCCTGCCATATCCACGACCTGAACTTCATGGCCCGGACGGCCCCCCACACCCCGGCCAGCGAGGTCGTCGGGCAGGAGGCCATCGACTGCCTCTACAACTATCGATACCTCCTCAGGATCTGCAATGCCCGAGCTCCGCCCGAACCTGCGCCCGACATCAAATCCTTCGTTATCGATCTGGCGGGCATCGCCGGATTCGATCCAACAAAGCGGCAGCCCTTGCCGGGAACACGGAAACTCTGGGAAGCCTACCTGATGTTCAAGCCAATCCTGATCTACCACCGCGGAATGAAAGAAGACAACTGAACATGCGGGAAACAAGCCAGAACAATCGCCGCGAGTCCACTGTGGGGTGATGAAAGGATCCGAACCAGAAGCGGGAAAAGGAGCTCCAGCGGCAGTTGGCCCGCAAACGCAAAGGCATCGACCGCCTCATCAATGCCTATCAGGAGGAATTGATCACCATCGACGATCTGCGCGCACGGATACAGGAACTGAGACGGCAGGAACACGCGCTTCAAGCTGAGTTGCAATCGGTCGCCGACCAGGTCCAGGAACGCGAAAACTGTCTCAGGCTTGCCGAGACGCTGGCCAGCTTTCTCGCACGACTGCGCGAATCGGCTGAGACGCTCGACATCGCCGAACGGCAGCGGATCGTCCGGCTCCTCGTCAGGAACGTATTGGTTGGCGACGATGAGATCATCATTCGGCACTCAATCCCAATGGCACGAACGCCCCGAGCAAGAGGCCAATCGCCGTCCGCTTCCGACGGTCCCGTCTCCCACACCGGAAGTTGCCTTTTGCGTACGGGGAGTGCTTTCGCCCATCCTCAGCAATCTCGTACTCGATGAACTCGACCGGGAACTGGCCCGACGCGGGCATCGGTTCTGCCGCTACGCCGACGACTGCAACATCTATGTTCGCAGCCGCCGAGCGGGCGACAGGGTCATGGCCTCGGTGACACGGTTCCTGACCACGAAGCTTCGGCTAAGGGTCAACGAGGCAAAGAGTGCGGTAGCACAACCGGAGGAGCGTAAGTTCCTGGGCTTCAGCATCTCGAACGACGGGAGCGAACGACGCATCGCGCCGCAAGCGCTCGCGAAGTTCAAGGCGCGGATCCGGGACCTCACACGCCGGACGCGAGGCATCAGTCTGCCGCAGATGATTGAAACGCTGAAACCAGACCTGATCGGATGGCGCAGCTACTTCGGTTTCTGTCAGACCCCTCGCGTGCTCACCAACCTGGAGGCGTGGGTACGCCGCAGACTGCGCGCGTATCTCTGGCGACAGTGGAACAACGGTCGCCGACGCTTCCAGGAACTCCGTCGCTTGGGGGTCCCGCACTTCCGAGCCGCCGTGGCCGCGGGTTCCCCGACGGCATACTGGCGGATGGCGGGACACGTGGCGGTCCAGCAAGCCCTGCGCAACCACCTCTTCGACTCGCTCGGACTCCCTCGACTCTATCTCTCCGTCGACGCTTAATCCGGTCGAACCGCCGTGGTACGGACCCGTATGCCCGGTGGTGTGGGAGGGGTGGCACCGCGAGGTGCCCCCCCTATCCCGATCGCGGCAAGCGTGTCGGGCGTAGAGGCGCCGTCATCAGAGTTCTCCCGGGAATCATCCGTGTTCTCCCGGCATTCTTCCCGAAAGCCCAATCCGATCAACAAGTGGTGGAGTTCGGCCAAGGCTCGCAGCGATGCCCGCGGCTCGCCGAGTTCCATCTGCGCGCAGGTAATCGGATCCAGCATCCAAGCCGCAAGCAACGCGCCTTCATCGGGCGAACTCTCAACCCGTACAAACTCGCCTAAAGCATGCCGCTCTCGTCTCAGTTCCTCGACTTCGCAGCCGTAAAGAGGATGCCATCGATAATGCACCCTCGAGGGTCGCCGGATATGGGCAGAATGAGAAGGGCTCCATCATCCCGGCCACACGCACCGCTACCGACGCTTCATGTGCACCCTCACGAGTGAACACGCACGGCTCGCGGTGGAAGTGGTGGTTAGCCCTACCCTTTAGCCAATTTTCGCACAGAACAATGCGTCCCGTGCATCGACGATTGCCTTGACTTCGTAGGCGATTGTCGCGGCGGACAGGCGCTCCTGCGCGCGCCACATGATCTGCGCACCGGGCTCCGGATCATGTTTGCGGGCTGGTATCCGCCGAACATTGCCACCAGATGCACGGCCGCGCCGAGATTTTCCGGAGGGGGCTGCCCGTAGACGCGGGCATAATCTCGCAGGAATGTGATCTCTTCGTCAGTGAACATCAGGCGCGGATCATTGTGGGGTGCCTCGCGTCCGAGCAGGGTCATCAGCTGGATGCGCCAGGCGATGACGGCATTGATCGCGATCGCGCAACTCAGCCGGTCCGCGGTACGGAAGGCAAGATACTCAACCCTGCATCCAGATTTGAGAATTCGGAAATAGTCCTCGATTTTCCATCTGTTGAGATAGAAGCTGATCACCTCGCGGGCGGCCTCGGCACTGTCCACCGGCAGGCTGGTGAGCAATGTCCACTTGACCGGATCCTCGTCGTCCGGTGGATCGGTCTCGGTCACCTGTACGGCCTGCAATGTCAGCGGCCGGCCCTCCTTGATCGTGGCCGGGAGGTTGAAGGATCCGTATTGCAGGTTGCACCGCGCAATCCGGGCGCTGCGGCCCGCCCGGGTGACCTTGCCGGATGTCTGTCTCGGCGTGATGCGGTCGATGTCAATGTCGATGGTCCCCTCAACCGGTTTGGAGCGCAAGGCGGCGAACAGCTTCGTATTCTCGTCGAGACAGCGATCGTGCTTGGCCCGCACCAGCAGGTCGACCCGGCGATGGCGCCGCTGATGGTCGAACAGGACGAAGCAATCGGCCTCCCGGTCCATCACTGCGATCACCCGGGTCCGGCCGGTCAGCGCGTCGGCTGCAACCAGCGTGTCGTCGAAGCCCCGCAGCCAGCGGTGCGATTTCGGCAACTGGCCCGGTTTCTTCTTGCCCCCTGGTGGGGCCTCGAATTCGTAGCGCAGCACGCCGAGAGGCAGTCCGCTGCCGGTCACGGCAAGCGTCGCGTGCAGATGCAGGCCCGGGGTCTTGGCGCTGGTCTGGTTGTGGCCGATGACGCCGAGGCCCTCACAGCCCGGACGGCCGGCAAAGTTCAGATCGGATCCGTCGTGGATGGCGAGCACCGTGCGCTGGCTGCGCATGCGCTGGATAGAGCGCTCACGGTGCGGCGCGAGGATCGCCTCGACATCGATCCCATGGACCGCTGCCTTCTCGATGAAACGGTAAAATCCGTCCACCGCGGCGCGGTCGCTCCGGCCATTGCCGCAGATCGCCTGGCCCGGGTATTCCGCTAGCAGCGAGGCGCTCTTCACCAGCCGGTCGGAACGTTGGCGGTTTCCCAAGCGTGCGCCTCCGAATTCGTTCCCGGCCCAGTCGGCACGGCTAAGCCCCTCTCCCAACATCAAGGACGGAGCATGATCGACGAAGTCAACCCCGAGGTGACGGCGCCACTTGCGGTTCAGTTCATAGATATAGACCCATTTTTGCACACTTGCCCGGGAATTCATGACATCCTGCCGGCCGCGACCCGCGGTCAGCCCGAGGCGCAGGAAATTCGCCGCCATCAGGCTCCGCCCGCTCCAGGGCGGAGAAACGAACGATTCCACCAGCCAGGGACGATAGCCATAGCGAGCCTCGAAATCCCGCGGCAGGCGCCGCAGGATGCGCCCGAGCACATGGCTGGCGAAATGCGGGCAGACGACACCGGGACGGATCAGGAAACGGTTGAGGCCAACCACCCGGTTGAGATGCGCCTGACGCTGCTCATCGCTCCAGTTCATCCAGCGGTCGCGCACCGCAAGTCTCAGCGCTGCGGCGGAAAATCCGGCCGCAGCCAGAATGCCATGGGCCGACCGGACAAGATAGTAGATCTGGCAGCCGGCAAAGGTCGCTATTCCTTGCGGATGCTCGTGCGCGATCAGCGTGTTCCAGGTCCGGCGGTCTGCCCGGGTGGTGACCGGCACCACCTCCAGATCCTCAATCTCCTCAAGCCGGTTCGGAACCTCATGCACCGCCGATACCGCGGCCTCGAGAATATGCGGACCCGGACGAACCGCAGGGGCCTGTGGCGCCGGCAGAGTGATCAGTTCCGAACGTGCCTCCAGAGCAGTGAGCGCCTTCAGACACCCTGCCAGTTGCGGACGACCCCGCGCATCGAAGAAACCGAACTCATCGCAAAGCCGACGTCCCACCGCGTGACGACTGACAAAACTCTCCTGCGCAAGGATCCCGGCGATGCGGGTTCGCGCCGCCGCATCGCCAAGCGTGCGGGCAATCTGATTCTGTGCCAACATGCCACCAATGTAGGCTACCGCGTTCGCATTGTTCAGAGCCAATATCAACTAAAGGGCAGGCCTAGCCCTACCGTGTACCCACTATTCGTTCTGGACAAGTGGTCGTCCGGCGCTTTGCGCCGCTGCGACGCGGTATGCGAGGCTTGCGATGGCCAGTCGTTCGATCCCGCGCCACATGATCTGGTTTCCGGGCGGGGGATCGTGTTTTCGGTTCTGGTACCCTCCGAGGATTGCGACGAGGAGGACGGCGGCGGCCAGGTTCCGGGGCGTGCCGAGACCGAAGTTGTTTGCATAATCCTCGAGGAAGTGGATTTCGCTGTCGGTAAACATCAGTTCGGCCGGGCATTCGGGCACTTCGCGGCCGAGCAGGGTCATGAGCATGATGCGCCATGCGATGACGGCATCGATGGTGGCGGCGCGCTGCAAGCGGCACGCGGAGCGGAAGGCGGCGTCTTCGACCTTGCACCCGGACTTGAGCACCCGGAACAGGTCTTCGATCCGCCAGCGTCGGAGATAGAATCCGATGATCTCGACGGCGGCATCGAAGTGGTCGACGGGGAGGCTGGTGAGGAGGAACCATTCGAGCGGTTTCTCGCCGTCCGGGGGGTTGGTTTCGCGCAGATGGACGACCGACATTGGCACGGGTTGCGTTCCCGGGATGGTAGACGGCAGGTCGAAGCGGCGGAAGCGGACCTCGACCCGTGCGCGCCGCTTGCTGCGCGCGGGCCGGGCTTCCTTGCGGCTGGATTTGGGGCGCTCCGTCAGGCGGTCGATCTCGATCTCGACCTGGCCGCCGGGAAGCTGATTGCGCAATGCCGCAAACAGTTTCGGGGCGCCGTTTTCCAGGATGCGGTTGTGCCTGGCGCGCACCAGCACTTCGACGCGGCCGATCCGGCGCTGCTCGTCAAACAACTCGTAGAAGTCCGCTTCCCTGTCCATGACGCCGATCACGCGCGTCTTTCCGGTCAGTTCGCGCGCGACCCGGCCAGCATCTTGCAGGCCCTGGATCCAACGCTGCGTCTTCGCGTCCTTTCCGGCGCGTGGCTCCGGGCCGGGTTGTGTTGCGTTTGCGTGCTTCGCTTCGCTGCCCGCTCCCGAGGCTTTCGGCGGATCGAAGCCGCAGCGCAGGATCCCGAGCGGCAGACCCTCGCCCGTCGTCGCCAGCGTCAGATGGAGATGCAGCCCGCGGGTCTTCGCGCTCGTCTGATTGCGGCCGATGATCTCCAGGCCGCCACAAGCCGGACGGGTTGCGAAGTTCAGATGTCCGGACCTCGGGAGTGAATCGAGCTCACCTATTTGAACCCGAAGGGTCCGGATCGGCCGTATTCCCGGGCAGTTCGTAGATCATCCGGAGGTTGGTGCCTGGGAAGATCGTCCGGGTCAGGTTGAGTTCCTGGAGGAGGCCTGCAGTGGCGTTGTCGCCGGCGTCGCTGGCGGTGCCGAGGATGCGAATGCGGAGGATGCCGTTGGAGGGCTCCGGGATGATGTCGGCGTCGGATTGGAAGATCGCGCGCAGGTGCCTGCGGGGTCGCTGTGTCTTGCCCTGTGCCTGTGCGATGACAGGCATCATGCGGGTTTCGGCGCGGTAGGCGATCATGCGGATGACGTCGAGGAGGAGCTTCTCGCCTTCGGGAAGCGCATCCAGGGCCTGGTGCTCGTCGAGCTCGGCGACGGTGATGTGGCGCTGCGTGTCGCTGCGCTTCTGCTTGAGCGCCTCACGCTCGGCGTCGAGAGCGTCGATCCGGGCCTGGAGACGTCGGGCGGCTTCGGCGGTCTGGTGAGACTGGGCTCCCTTGGCCAGATCGGCGATCCTGTTGCGCAGGGTGCCGAGGCGTTGCCGGAAGCGGCTGACATTTCGGTCGATTGCGCGCCAGAGCGGGTTGACGACGCGGGCTTCGGGATCCTGCGGCTCCAGGCCGCGGACCACGAGGGCGTCGAGATTGAACTCCTCGCGCATATATTTGAAGAAGTTCTCCTGCGACCAGCGGGAGAACAGGGCGCCGGCGATCTGCTCCACGGGCATGCGGGAGTGGGTGGTAATGAGCGGGACCTGGCGGCCGCTTTCCAGCAGGCGGCGGATCTGGCGGACCTCGGGCCCCTTTTTCAGTTGCACGCGCTTCTCGGCGAGGCGGACGGTGGCGCTGCGGGTCGTGCCCGGTCCATGGATCGGTACCGCGACACTGCGGAACTCCGCCTCCGGCCAGTCCTCCCCCTTGAAGCCCTTGTGCCAGGTGATCACCGCAACGCCGCGCCGGGCGAGGCGCTTGAACAGTGCCGGGCTCCAGCCTTCCCGGTCGAAGACCAGCGTCAGGGCGGGCTCGCCGGCATCCGGGGCGGTGAGATCCGGCGCCTCCGAGCCCAGCATGCCCAGCTTCTCCAGCGCAGGCAGGATGTCCGCCTCCAGCGCGTGGGTCATGGTCGGATCCAGCGCCTTGTTCAGGCACAGGAAGGGCTTGCCGCCGAGCGCGTTGATCCAATAGCTCGTGGACGCGGGCAGGCATAATTTCTGTCGCGCCACGAAGTGCTTTGGCAATTTCCCCTTGCGACCGGAATAGATCTTCACATGCCCGTCCACGCACAGCGTGGCGCCGACCTCCGGGTCCTCCTCAAGCCATCCCGCCGCCAGGGAGGATTGCCAGTTCCGCACTTGCTGCACATCCTGCCCCAGCGCCTTGATCTTGCGCCGCAGCGTCTTCACCTCCGGGCAGCGGTCCAGGCCCAGGATCGCGCCCCATTCCCCGGGCACCTGGTGCCGGAGCGCCTCCGGATTGCGCACCCGGGCCAGGATGAGGAACGTCAGGAAGAGCAGAACGGTGGTCAACCCGTAATACCCCTTGGGCAGCGACAGGAACTCCCGCGCGTGGTTCAGAAGCCCCTCCTTCAGCAGCATCGGGAGCCCGGCCAGCACCCCCCCGCCGGCAACCGCCGACAGCGGTTCCGCAAACTGCGGCCGGATCTCGCTCAGATGCCCCGTCGCGGCCAGCATTCGTCCCGTCGTGTCCCGAGCCCCACGGCCCATCGGCGCTGCCCGGTCGCGGGCGTCCCGTGCGCTTCGGTCAGTCGGCGGCTCCAGCGCGTCCCGCTCCGGTGCTTCCTGCGGCGCCTCCCGCTCCGCAGGTGCTTCCGGATCTGGATCAGCCTTTGCCGCCCGGGCCGGCTTCCCACCCCCGACAACGCCTCGCCGGCGATTGTCGTTCAGCGTCCGCACCGGAATCCCCAGCCGTCGCGCAACCGCCGAGCCGCTCAGACCCGAGGTCAAAAGACGGTCCGCTTCCCGCGCCATGTCGGCATCGATTACGCTCGGACCGCGCCCGCGGCGCGGCGCAAAGAAGCTCGCCTCGCCGTCCCTCCGGAGTTGGTTCACCACCCGCTGTACCGTCGAGCGGCTCACGCCGAGCGCCTCCACCAGGTCCGAGCGAGGGACACCGCTCTCCGCAAACTTCGCGATCCGAAGCAACTTCGCTTCGCGCTGATCGTCAGCGTGAAAATCAAACGGTTCAAGATTGGAGAAATACTCCACTCGGCCGTCCCGCTTCACGAAGGAAAAGCAGGAGTTGCCAATCTGGACCGCCTCGGTGGGGCGCATCGGAAGCGTGTTCATGAGATCCTCGGGCACCGAATAATGGGTTCATATTATTATGCCAGATACCCGCCGCTCTGTCAACCCCAAAATCCAATCATAACTCTATCAATTCAAACGATAATTCAACCCACAAGCAGCTCTCGAAAAGAGAGCGATGTCCGGACGTCTGAAGTTGAGGTCGGTTCCATCCTGGATACACAGAACCGTGTTCTGGTCCCGCATCCGCTGCACGGTGCGCGCCCGATGCGGCGCCAGAATGTTCTCCGGCGTGACCGCGGATTCCTCCGGCTGGTCGATCATCCGGTAGTAGCCCTTCACGGCCGCCCGATCCCCTTCCGGGTTGCCGGTGATCGGCTGGCCCGGGATCGAAGCCAGCATATCCACGCTCTTCACCAGCCGTGCCGACAATCGCTGGTCACCCAACGGGGCGCCTCCAAACTCATGGCCGGCCCACTCGCCGCTGTCCAGCCCCTCGCCCGGCTCCAGCGAGGGCGCCGCGTCCACAAACGGAACGTTCAGCCGTCGCCGCCAATTCGGCTCCAACGCAAACATGTACACCGATTTCACGCTCTTTGCGCGCTTCTTGCCAATATCCTGCCGGCCACGCCCCGCCGTGTATCCGACACGGACAAAGTTGGCGGCCTTGAAACAGGTACCTTCGAACTCCGGCGCGACGAAGGTTTCCACCAACCAGGGGCGATAGCCATGATGTTCCGCAAAGTCCATCGGCAAGCGGCGCAAGGCCAGGCCCAGCACATGGCTTGCCAGGTTCCGGCAGCGCACCCCGGGCCGGATCAGGAACCGGCTCAGGCACACGACCCGGTGAAGATGGTCCCGGCGCTGTGCCGCGCTCCAGCCGATCCATGCATCGCGCGCACCGAGCTGCAACGCGGACGACGAAAAACCCAGGGCGCCGAGGACACCATGCTCCGAAGCCACCAGATACCGCATCTGGCAACCGGCAAACGTCGCCATGCCTTGAGGATGTTCAAAATGCAGCAGCGTGTTCCACAACTTGCGCTGCTCGTCCGTCGCCACCCGAACCAGCGACAGCCCTTCCACGGCCCGAGCCTCCGCCGGGACCTTCAACGCCGCGGCAACCGGCTCCTCCAGACGGCGCGGCGAGGGAGGCCGTGCCGGAACGTGGGACGCAGGCAGCGGAATCCGGCCCGACCGCTCCACAGCACCGAGCGCCTTCAGGCAACCCGAAAGCTGGGGCTTCCCTCGCGCATCGAGAAAACCAAACGCCTCGCACACACGCCGTGCGATCCCCATCCGGCCGGCGTTCGGCTCACGACGCAGAATCGCGCCCAGACGCCGCTCCGAATCCGGCTTCCGAAGCGTTCCAAGAATCTGGCTCTGGATCATCATGCGATGTCATATACATCGCGAATCTCAACTTGTCCAGTCCTGCTTGTGGGTACTGGGTAGGCCTAGCCCTACCGTGTACCCACTATTCGTTCTGGACAAGTGGTCGTCCGGCGCTTTGCGCCGCTGCGACGCGGTATGCGAGGCTTGCGATGGCCAGTCGTTCGATCCCGCGCCACATGATCTGGTTTCCGGGCGGGGGATCGTGTTTTCGGTTCTGGTACCCTCCGAGGATTGCGACGAGGAGGACGGCGGCGGCCAGGTTCCGGGGCGTGCCGAGACCGAAGTTGTTTGCATAATCCTCGAGGAAGTGGATTTCGCTGTCGGTAAACATCAGTTCGGCCGGGCATTCGGGCACTTCGCGGCCGAGCAGGGTCATGAGCATGATGCGCCATGCGATGACGGCATCGATGGTGGCGGCGCGCTGCAAGCGGCACGCGGAGCGGAAGGCGGCGTCTTCGACCTTGCACCCGGACTTGAGCACCCGGAACAGGTCTTCGATCCGCCAGCGTCGGAGATAGAATCCGATGATCTCGACGGCGGCATCGAAGTGGTCGACGGGGAGGCTGGTGAGGAGGAACCATTCGAGCGGTTTCTCGCCGTCCGGGGGGTTGGTTTCGCGCAGATGGACGACCGACATTGGCACGGGTTGCGTTCCCGGGATGGTAGACGGCAGGTCGAAGCGGCGGAAGCGGACCTCGACCCGTGCGCGCCGCTTGCTGCGCGCGGGCCGGGCTTCCTTGCGGCTGGATTTGGGGCGCTCCGTCAGGCGGTCGATCTCGATCTCGACCTGGCCGCCGGGAAGCTGATTGCGCAATGCCGCAAACAGTTTCGGGGCGCCGTTTTCCAGGATGCGGTTGTGCCTGGCGCGCACCAGCACTTCGACGCGGCCGATCCGGCGCTGCTCGTCAAACAACTCGTAGAAGTCCGCTTCCCTGTCCATGACGCCGATCACGCGCGTCTTTCCGGTCAGTTCGCGCGCGACCCGGCCAGCATCTTGCAGGCCCTGGATCCAACGCTGCGTCTTCGCGTCCTTTCCGGCGCGTGGCTCCGGGCCGGGTTGTGTTGCGTTTGCGTGCTTCGCTTCGCTGCCCGCTCCCGAGGCTTTCGGCGGATCGAAGCCGCAGCGCAGGATCCCGAGCGGCAGACCCTCGCCCGTCGTCGCCAGCGTCAGATGGAGATGCAGCCCGCGGGTCTTCGCGCTCGTCTGATTGCGGCCGATGATCTCCAGGCCGCCACAAGCCGGACGGGTTGCGAAGTTGAGGTCGGTTCCATCCTGGATACACAGAACCGTGTTCTGGTCCCGCATCCGCTGCACGGTGCGCGCCCGATGCGGCGCCAGAATGTTCTCCGGCGTGACCGCGGATTCCTCCGGCTGGTCGATCATCCGGTAGTAGCCCTTCACGGCCGCCCGATCCCCTTCCGGGTTGCCGGTGATCGGCTGGCCCGGGATCGAAGCCAGCATATCCACGCTCTTCACCAGCCGTGCCGACAATCGCTGGTCACCCAACGGGGCGCCTCCAAACTCATGGCCGGCCCACTCGCCGCTGTCCAGCCCCTCGCCCGGCTCCAGCGAGGGCGCCGCGTCCACAAACGGAACGTTCAGCCGTCGCCGCCAATTCGGCTCCAACGCAAACATGTACACCGATTTCACGCTCTTTGCGCGCTTCTTGCCAATATCCTGCCGGCCACGCCCCGCCGTGTATCCGACACGGACAAAGTTGGCGGCCTTGAAACAGGTACCTTCGAACTCCGGCGCGACGAAGGTTTCCACCAACCAGGGGCGATAGCCATGATGTTCCGCAAAGTCCATCGGCAAGCGGCGCAAGGCCAGGCCCAGCACATGGCTTGCCAGGTTCCGGCAGCGCACCCCGGGCCGGATCAGGAACCGGCTCAGGCACACGACCCGGTGAAGATGGTCCCGGCGCTGTGCCGCGCTCCAGCCGATCCATGCATCGCGCGCACCGAGCTGCAACGCGGACGACGAAAAACCCAGGGCGCCGAGGACACCATGCTCCGAAGCCACCAGATACCGCATCTGGCAACCGGCAAACGTCGCCATGCCTTGAGGATGTTCAAAATGCAGCAGCGTGTTCCACAACTTGCGCTGCTCGTCCGTCGCCACCCGAACCAGCGACAGCCCTTCCACGGCCCGAGCCTCCGCCGGGACCTTCAACGCCGCGGCAACCGGCTCCTCCAGACGGCGCGGCGAGGGAGGCCGTGCCGGAACGTGGGACGCAGGCAGCGGAATCCGGCCCGACCGCTCCACAGCACCGAGCGCCTTCAGGCAACCCGAAAGCTGGGGCTTCCCTCGCGCATCGAGAAAACCAAACGCCTCGCACACACGCCGTGCGATCCCCATCCGGCCGGCGTTCGGCTCACGACGCAGAATCGCGCCCAGACGCCGCTCCGAATCCGGCTTCCGAAGCGTTCCAAGAATCTGGCTCTGGATCATCATGCGATGTCATATACATCGCGAATCTCAACTTGTCCAGTCCTGCTTGTGGGTACTGGGTAGGCCTAGCCTTTCCTTCCTGTCGGACTCGCACCGACTCCCCAGCGCCAGTTAGCTCGGCGCTCCTCATCCAGATTGTCGCGCGACACTCACGAACGGCAGCAGGAGGACGAAGCTGTCCCGGTAGCTCTGCCGGGTGTTCTCCGCCAGGTTGCGTTCGTTGACGATGTGCTCTTCGACGTAGCGGCGGAACCACGCCCCCAGCATCCTGCAACTACGCATGTTCATCTCCCTTCATGTAGCGTTCGTAACGGAGCGACGCCTGGTGCAGCCTCTCCGGGGTCATGCTCAAGTAGACTTGGGTTCCAGTCGTGTTCTTGTGGCCGAGGTAGGTGGAGAGCACCGGCAGCAGTCGCTGCACGTCGGCGCCCTGCCGGTACCAGGCGTTCAGCCGTCCTACGGCGAATCCGTGCCGGAACGAGTGCAGGCAAGGCCCCCGGCGCCTGCTGTCCCCGCCGCCGACCCCAGCATCGCGGAGCAGCTTGGCGAAGACATTCCGGACGACCCCTGTTGTCAGGGGCGTTCCGTCACGGTTCGCCAGGAAGGTCGAATCCCGTCCCTGCGGCTGCGGGCGTCGCAGGCGCTTGACGGCATGGTCGCGCAACACATGGGCGAGCCGCTCCCCGACCGGAACCAGGCGCGACTTGTAGAACTTTGATTCGCGCACGGTGAGCACTGCGTCATCAAGGTCGACATCCGCGAGCGTCAGTCGGAGCGCCTCACCGCAGCGCAATCCGGTCCCGTGCAGCAGCAGGATCAGGGTTCCGAGGGTATCGGCATCCAGCTGCCTCGCACGTGCACGGGAGACATCCACCGCCTTGAGAAGACGCCGGATTTCCTCCCCGGTGTAGATGTAGGGCGACAGGGGTGCGGGCGCCTTCGGTTCGCTCTCCCTTCCCGGCAGAGGGGACCGGGTCGCGTAGCCACGGATGATGGCAAAGCAGTACAGTCGTAAGCGACTATTTCTCCCCCTGCTTTCGGTGAGTTGCGGAGTGCACCATCTTCTGGGAAGGCATTTGCATTCCGGGAGGTTGTCATGCTTGGGGTTGGCGATGGTTCTGCTGTGTACCTTGCGTTGCATCCGGTTGATTTCCGCCGCGGGATCGCGGCGCTAAGCAGCTACGCGCGGGAGCATCTTGGTGTTGCACCGGATTCGGGGGTCGTGCTGGTGTTCCGCTCGCGGCGTCCGGGGCGGGTGAAGGTACTGTTCCACGACGGCAGCGGGATGGTGCTGGTTGCGAAGTGGCCGGATCGGGGTTCGTTCCGCTGGCCGCCGGTGTCGGAGGGTCTTTTGCGGCTTTCGCGAGTAGAGTTCTCGGCGCTGTTCGATGTCTGTGACTGGCGGGGCCTCAAGGCCCCTCGGCGTGCGGTTCGGGGCTGAGGATTGTTCCGCAGATGGCGAGGCATTGATCCCCCGGCGGTTTGAAGGGCTGCCATGGCATGAGGCTTTCGACATCCTTGCACCCGTCGCGGATTTGAACCAGGACATGGGTGAGCCATGCTTCCGGGTCGACGTTGTTGAGGCGGCATGTTGTGATCAGGGTGTTGGCACGAGCCCAGATGTCGATGGCATTCTCGGATCCGGCGAACAGGGAGTTGCGCATGGTGAGCTTGACGGGTCGGTGGGCGTTTTCGCCGCGATTGGAGTGCAGGTCGAGGCGGCCGTCGTCGAGCAGGCGGATGAAGCCCGGCCAGACGCCGTCGGCGAGGCCGTATCGGATGGCGGCGGCCTCCGCCGAGACTTCGGGCAGGCGGCTGGCGGCGGCCTCGAGGAACGCCTTCCATTGTTCGAAGGCGGGCTTCAACTCGAGCTGCCGCACGCGGAGGCGCTCATCGGGATGCTTGAACAGGATGGGCTTCTCGATGGCGAACAGCTTGCCGATCCGCGCAAGGGCCTCATTGCGGAAGCGGGATTCCGTCAGATAGTGGAACTTGCGTCTCCAATGCGTCATACAAAACTGAAGGAAGACGGGTCCGGCGGGCCGCGCGGGGTCGGCGAGGATGTTGTATGCGGCGTAGCGATCGACCTGGGCGAGGCCGGCGAAGTCCCGCAGCATGGCTTCCGGGATGGCCTTTCCGCGCCCCGGGCCGGACCAGAAGAGCGCCGCGGGCGGCGCCGGCCCGGCGAAGGTGCGGTCGTCGCGCAGCGCGGCCCAGAGGTAGCCGGTCCGGGCCTTTCCGAAGCCCGGTTCGAGGAACTTGACCGTTGTCTCGTCGAGGAACAGCCGGTCGGCGCTGAGGACATGCGCCTTGATGGCGTCATAGAGCGGCTGCAGGATCTCGAAGCCCCGGGCGATCCAGCTGTTGAGGGTGGCATCGCCGATGAGGATGCCGTGGCGGGCAAGCCTTTGCGACAGGCGGTAGGAGGGGAAGTGGTCCTGGAACTTTGACGCCATGGTGTGCGCCATCAAGGCTTCCGTGGGCAGTCCGCGGGGGATCAGCCAGTCCGGTGCCGGTGCCTGCTCCGGTGCGGCGTGGCGGCACCGGGCGCAGCCGAGCACGGGACGCTCGATCACGACCCGAACGTAGCTGGCCGGGACATAATGCACCCGCTCCGCGGCCTCGGTCCGGATCGTCTTGCGCTCGCCGCCGCAGGACGGGCAGGCAGCCGCCTCCGGCTCCAGGTGGCAGGTGATCGTGGGAACGTCCTTGCCGATCTTCCGGCCGCCCGTCGCTCCCCGGGGGCGGCCACGCTTGCGTGGCCGCGGTGCCGCGCGCTCCTCGGGAAGGGGATCCACGGCTTCGCCATTCGCCGCGCCGCCGCCCGCCAGTCCTCCGGTCGGATCATCGTCCCAGATAAAGGCAGGACAATCCAGCTCCACCTCCGACACAACCGTCTCGGCCGAACCCCCCAGGCGCTCCGACGACGAACTGAACAGCATCCCCGCAAACCGACGCGCGGTGCGCACGGCCGTCTGGAATCGCTCCAGCAACTCGTCCAGAGTAGACCTGACCTTCTTCAGTTCCCGGCGCAACTGCGCATTCTCCGACTCCAGCCGCGCCTTGCCGCGATCCGATCGCGCAAGCGCGTCCTGCAGTGCCTCCGTCTCCCCCATCCAGTGTTCGCGGTGCTCCAGCAGCCGTGCGTTCTCCTCCGACGCCAGGTCCAGTTGCCGGTGAAGCTCCGCCGCTCCCCCGGCGTGGTCTTCCGGCGGCCCCAAACCAGTCACCGTTCCTGCCGCAGCCGCGCCACGGTATCCCGCCGCAGGGGCCGCAGAAAAACCCGCTTGCGCGGAACCGAGAGCCCCGGACGGCCGTTCCGGCTGCGCCCCGTCGTCAGCCCCGCGTCATGCCAGCCCGCCGCCCGGTAACACGTCCCCGCAAACCGCGACACATCGACGAATGTCTCCAGCAAATGGACCGAATGCCCGTAGCGCTCCTCGTAGTCCGCGCCCACCCGACGTGCCACCCGCGCAAGCACATGGCTCGCAAGATGCGGAACCCGAACCGCGTCCAGGATCAGAAAGCGCTGCTGGTTCACCACAAGGCACAGACCCGCCCCGCGCGTCGCGTCACTCCATCCGATCCAGCGGTCCCGCGCCGCGCAGCGCCATGCCGCAGCCCCCGTCAGCGAGCAGCCCACGATCCGGCCCCGACGGTCCCGCGCAAGGTGCCCGATGTTCTCCCCCACCGGCGTCGATAGCCCGAGATAGTGGAACCGCTCCAAAATCGCGTGCAGAAGCTGGCGGTCCGAACCTTCCGCAACCGATACAGAAACGGGCAGGAGCGCCGACAGCGGACCCGAATACGCCTCCGATACCGACCAGTCAACCTCCAGCCCGACACGCGCCGCCGCGCTGTGCCGACGGCTTCCGCGGCCCGGGTACTGCAACGCAGGGAGCCGGATCAGACCTTCTCCCGCAAGCTTGCGAAGCAGCGAACGCGCGGCAATATCCTTCACACGGCCACGGCCGTCCCGCCAGCCCCAGCGCTCGCACAGCGCAACCGAAAGCCGCGAGCGGCCCCACTCCGGGTGCGCCGACAACAGCGCACGGATCTCCGACAACTCCGCAGAGCCGACACAACGGCCTTGTACTATCCGGTCCATGCCGGGCAGCGTAACACAACCGTTTCGTTGAGTCCAGCCCCAGGACCCTGAGTCC
Source organism: Rhodobacterales bacterium (assembly GCA_965222665.1). GTDB lineage: Bacteria > Pseudomonadota > Alphaproteobacteria > Rhodobacterales > CAZPXZ01 > CAZPXZ01. The sequence goes on along the minus strand of CBDCUM010000011.1, from coordinate 196,764 downwards.
AGGGACACGCTCGAAGCAACCCCAAAACCCAATCCAAATCAACAACGGCACACCCACACGAAACGCCCAATATCGTTCAGCAGGGGGTAAAAAAGTCGCTTACGTACAGTCCGGACAAAACAGAGTACTTTGTCGTCCGGTAACCGGTCAGCGGCCGGGTCCCTGCGAGGAAGACGCGGACCGCGTCCCTCGTGACTGCGTCACAGGGGGCTTCCGCGTCGACCCCCTACAGGAACCGACGCAGATTCCTGGCACCACCTTCAAACTTCGTGCCGTGGGACTGCCGCCAGAGGATGTACCTGTCGACGGTCTCTCCCAGGATCATGGCAGGTCTTCCGGATCGCAGTCCGCGACCTCGCGCAGTGCCTTGAGATCGATCCTTTCGTAGACCGCCGTGGAAGAGGGGCTGCGGTGGCCGAGGCAGTCCCCGATCACCTTCATCGACATTCGCTGGTCGAGAAGATGCTGGGCTGTCGCGTGGCGAAAGGCATGCGCCCTGCGACACGGCGCGTCGATGCCGAGGCGGCTGGCGCGGCGCATGACGACGCTGGAGCATGAACGGCTGCCGAGTGCCCGGATCGGTGCCTTGAGGGTGAGGAACAGGGTCGGGTCAGAACGTCGGGGGCGAACTTCGCGAAGATAGCGCAGGAGCGCGTTCCCTACACCGGGCGAGAGCGGAAGGAGACGTGTGGTTCCCGGCTTCGGGCAGCGGATGCGAAGCGTCTCCTCCAGCCAGTCTACGTGGTCCAGCCGCAGTCCGGCGACCTCCCCGGCCCTGAGACCGTAGGCGGTGAAGAGCGTCAGCAGGGCCCGGTCGCGGATGTCGGCCGGCCGATCCCCCTCGGTCGTGGCCAGGAGACGCAGGACATCGTCGCGGGCGAACCCGCGCGGGATGCCGGATTCCGGATACACCCGGTGCGCACCAGCCGCGGGATTCGGCGAAGCGGAAGAAGGCGCGAAGACGCCGCGCGTAGAGACTCCGCGTCCTCCGGCCGAACTGTCTCTCGGCGTGCCATGCGGCGAATGTCCGGTCGATGTCGGAGATGGTGATCGCGGACGGGAAAATGCCGCTCGGAGCAAGCCGGTCGAAGAAGGCTTCGACGACCTGACGGCGGGCACTGACGGTTGCCTCTGAGAGCCCGCGGTCCCGGCGCATCCAGTCCAACCAGGCATCGACCTCGGCGGTATGGGGATGGCGCAGCTCTTCAGGCTCCTGCAGCCGGCCGAGGAACCGCATCCACCGCACCACGTCACCGACAAAAGCTCTGATGGCACTGGCCGACGCCTGTTGGGGAAATCCGGATCCGCCCGCAGCCGAACGGACTGCGGCCTCGATCTGAGCAACGCCGACCGGCGCCCTGTCCGTCAAGTCCAGAAGCCGAACCAGGCGAAGCTGGCTGCACGCATGTTGCCGCAGGGAGATTGCCCCGGCTCCGAACTCCCGGAGATGGTGAAGGAAGCTCAGCCGCTCATTGGCAAGCGGTGCCGAGCTGTACGCCTCAACCGTGTCGGGTCGTTTGAACAATTTGTCGAACATGATCGTCTCTCCTCGAAATTCGAACGGACGATCATTCTGTCACTCTGAGCGCAAAAAGGAATGTTGCGAAGATTCCGGCTTCACCTTTGAGAGATCAGGGGTTCCTGGAGCGCCGCAACATTCCCCGCACCGCAACATGTCACCAAGCCCGGCATCGCGGGCTGGACAACCTGTCGCCGCTGGACAAGTGGGCCCAGTGCGGCGAGCACGTCCGCCATGCCGGGCCGGAGATCGATCTCGACGACCTGTTCCTGTTCGAGGCCGAGAGGCGTGTCTCCAAGGCGCGCACGGTGAGCCTTCACGGCCGGCTCTACGAGGTCGACGCGGCGCTCTGCGGGCAGCGCGTCGTCCTCCGCTTCGATCCCCTGGCTCCGCCGCAACGCCCGATACAGGTGGTTCACGAGGGCAAGCCGGCGGGGTTCGCAACGCCGCTCGACCTGCACGCCAACGCCCGCGTCAAGCGGCAAGGACCCTCGCAGCCTCTCTCCTTCCGGGCCCTCGACGGCGAGACGGAGACCGCGTGATGTACAAGCAACACTTCGCGCTCAAGCACTATCCCTTCCAGCGCACACTCTACGCGGACGAACTCTTCGAGGCCGAGGCCCAAGGCGAAGCACGCGCGCGGATCCGGCATCTCCTGGACCTGCGCGGCATCGGCCATCGGCCGGGTGCGATTCTCGCATGGCGGGCATTTTCGAGGATTTGTCAATTTACAAGTTTTGCGCCTATAGCACGATCAAGCCGCCGCTTTGTGTGAGTTTGGGAAGCGGTTGTCATTTTCTGCGGGCGTTTGCTTGTGGTGATCGAGTATGGCAGTCCAGGCGGCGTCGAAGCGCTCGGACTTGACGAGCGCTCGGAAGGCGAGGATGGCCTTGCCTCCTTCCATTCCCCAGCGCTGGCCCGACCTTTTCATCCTGGCCCCGACCAGGGTCTTATATCGTGTTGCATGATGCACTCCTTGTAACATTTTGGTAGGTGCGTCCATTTCTTCTTTGGGTCCGCCGGGAGTTTCCGGGAATCTGCACGCGTTTGCGTTCTGCATTGTTTCGGCTGCAGTGAGCCGCTGCACTGCCACGGTTGGTATGATCCGGTGCGGGACCGGGAAGTTGCGTCGCATGTTCACGGTGCCTCGCGGATCTTCTGCGTCGGGCCGGCGTTGAGCCTCTGCTGCGGGCCGGGGCCGGGAACGGCTCTGTAGACGTGGGTGATCTTCCTGGCCAACGGAAAGGGTCTCCTGTCAACGATTCCAGCCCGAGCCCATTGTCGGACGGTGATTGGAGCAACATGGAAGCGTTTCGCCAGTTCGCCGGCTGTGAAGAACTCTTCTTCGTGCATCCTCTCGAGTTGCCGGGCAGTCCAAGTCTTCAGCTTGTAGCGGTTCATGATGTTGCGGACACGTTGAAGGGTCATCGGCTCGCCTTGCCAGTTGGCATGTCCTTGCCGGTTGAGCTCCTCGGTGGCTTCGGGTTCCGGCAGGGTATCGAGCAGGGCATCCAGCGCCTGGATAGTGGCGGGCCGGGTTTTCCTTTGCTTCCATTGTGGCATCGGAACCGGGATCGGATCAAGATGCTTGATATGCCCGCCCCGCATGCGTAAGCCGATTCGGACGGTTTCGCCGTCGCTGCTCAATACCGCATCCTCGACCAGGAAGCCGAGCAGCCGCTTGCGGTCCCGGGCTTCGGTTTGCGGAGCATCCCACACCTTCGCGAAGTCCTCTGCCAGTTCCCGGACCTTGCGAAGCTGCGCGGCGGACATTTCCATTTCCGCCTTGTCCCGGAAGATCTCGCGTTCCCGGCACGCTTCTTCCAGTTCCTGCAGCCGAGCGTTCCATTCTTCCTCCAAAGCCGCCACCACCTGGCGGTTGGCGGGATCGACGGCATGATGCCGTCGCCGGGCCAGGTCCGCTTCGTAGCGAAGGCCTTCGATCTGCTCGCTCCGCCGAGCGTCGGATTGGGCGAAGTCGGCGCGAACCTGTTCGTGGACGGCGAGGGCGAGGTCAATGTTGCTGCGGTTCATTGCGGCAATGGCGAAGCCGGTCACCGCCTTGTCCACCACGGCGGCGGGAATGAAGCGACAGCCATTGGCGCGACGATCCGTCGGACAGGTGTAGTGATACCTCTCCTTGCGCCCGCGCGCAGGATTGGCGGACGCGTATCGGACCTTCATGCGTTGGCCGCAGGAGCCGCAAATGGCACGCGACTGCAGCAATCCCCGCCCATCCCCCAGATTCGCGACGCGGGAAGCCGTCATGTGCAACGGATGGTTGCACGACAGGATCGCCCTGTTGGCCAAGTATGCATCCCAATCGATATAGCCGGGATGGCTGCCAGGGATGCAGACCATCCATTCCTCCATGGGCAATTTCCGTGAGGTCTTCGATCCGTCTGCCTTGTAGCTGTGCCGGCTGCGCCCGTAGACGTAAGCGCCCGCGTAGCGGGGGTTCTTCAGGATGTTGAGGATCTTCCAGTCCTGCGCCGGTTCCCAGCGGAGCGCGCCGCGGTCTGGCCCCGAGCGAATGCGGGTTGGCAGCAGGATGCGCTGGTCGCGGAACCAGCGCGCCGTCGCGCTCGAAGAGCCGAGTTCGGCAAACTTCGGGAACACCAGCGCAACGGCTTTTGATACCGCCGCATTGCCGTGAAGCGCGATGCCGCCCTTCGCGTCATACTCGAGCCCGACCGGAAGAAGTGTCCGCAATTCCCCCCGCAGCGCCTTGCTTTCGCGCCCGCCCCGCAGCCGCAGCTTGATCGAATGGAGCTCGAATTCGCTGATCGTGCCTTTAATTCCCAGCAATAGGCGATCATTGCTGTCCTGCGGATCCAGCACCGCATTCTCGTCGAGAATGAGGGTGTCGGCGAGAGCGGCAAGGCGCAGAAGTTGATGCCAGTCGGCGCTGTCGCGCACCAGGCGGGAGACTTCGAGGCAAAGCAGGATGCCAACCTGGTCATTGGCAACCCGGTCCATGAGCTCCTGAAAGCCGCAGCGGTTTGCGCTGAAGGCTCCGGAGAGGCCCTGGTCCTCGTCGATGACCCGGATCTGTTCCCCAGGCCAGCCGAGCGCGGCCGCGCGTTCCTGAAGGCCATATTGCCTGCGTGCGCTCTCCCGGTTCCCGGCAACCTGCTGGGGAGAGGACTGGCGCACATATAGGATGGCCTCCCGCTCCAGGTGGCGGGCGCGGATTTTTCGCGCGCCTGTTTCATGAAGCATTGCACACCTCCCGGCTGTGGGCGGGTAATGCCGCCTTGCGGATCAAGCGCGCAGCTTCAGCCAGCATCGGATCCGGAAGCCTGCAGCCCGGCTCATGGGAGGGACTGCCGCGTGGGATGCGGAATCCGTCGAGCTGTGCAAGAGCGGCGTTCATCCCGCCGCGCTTCAGGAGATCAATGCCACACGAGGAGTCCCCGTTCATAAAGCACCTGCGCCATTCCTCGTAGACCCCCACGACGTCGTCCATCCAGGGCTGCCTTACGGTTCCGAAGTTTTTTTTTGCCTGCGCTCCAGCGCCTTCTCGATGGCCCGCGGATGCAGCTTCAGGCCAAACTCCGCTTCCACAAGAGGAACAAGCTTTCGGGCACCGACGCGGCCGTGGCGTTCCCGATGCTCGAGAACAAACCGGAGAACCTCCGGCGAAATCTTGTGCGGTGCCCGCGGCCCCCGCTTCGCCGGCAGCAGCCCCGGCAGGCCGTCCTTCTCGAAGCGCGCCATGCTGCGCGCGCAAGTCTTGCGGGAAACGCCGAAGCGGCGGGCCGCTGCCGCCACGCCCCCATGACCGCCGCGGGCCGCGCGAACCATCTCGTAGCGAACCTGGAGAAGATCGGACGGATCGAAGAAGCCGCCGCGCCGGAACAGGGGGTCGGCGACCCGCTCCGGCTTGCGGTTGAACAATCCCGCCCTGCGCAGTCGCTCCCGCTTGCCCTCCGCGTCCCGATCTTCCGTCATGGTAATCTCCCGCGTAAATGGCCCCTAATATTTTACGCAAATAGATGACGATTGCAAATCCGCCGAAAAACCGGCCGAAACTGCCGTGCTTTACAAAGGAAAGCTGTACGAGGAGTGTGGAACCGGCATCACGACGGCGTAAAAATATATGCCCATATGGCGTAATCATTTCTGGACCACCTCTCTCCCTCCCGCGCACACCGCGGAAATCGCTTCCGACAACGCAAGAAGGTCATCGACACGAAACAGGGAGCGGCCGACTGACACCTGCTCGAACGGGTCGACCAGCCGCAGATCGGTCCAGGAAATCGCCGCAAAACCTAAGCGGACGCGTCCATTTCCTTCATCAACGGCGTAGTGCAGGCTCCGGTTGCGCTTCGCAACCCAGCCATCGAACAGGAATGTCCGGCCAAAATACGGATGCAGCGGGTGGGTGATCACTATCGTCGGCGGACAGTCCTTCGAAAGTGTTCCATTCGCTGTATCCCGGTACGAGCTTTTTGCATGCGCTTTCGGTCACGCCGGACCCGATCGGGATGTTCATGGCCTGATGTTTCGCATAGCTCATGCGGTTCCGGTGATTGCGGAAGTAGTTCAACTCGCTCTCCAGTCCGGCATCCAGCCTGCCACCGGAGGTCCAGTAGTATCGCAAGGACCGGATCACCTTTTCGGCTCCCTCTGGATCGTCCCGGAGGATCTTGCGGTATCCTTGGAACCATGTGCTGCGGGCGGTGCTGTCGTGGGGGAAGATGTGCTCGGCGGCCGCGGCGAGGTGTTGCGCTGCATGCCAGAAATCGATCAGTTGGAACGCCTCTGGAACCAGGGCGGACAAGAAGCGCCAATTGTCTGCGGCCGCGTCTGCGACGGCAACAAGCCGCAAATCGGGCCGGAGCCTGGTGACATGCACAAGTTCCTCCTCCAGCCGCTGCTTGAGGGTTGCCTTGCGGTGTTCGGGCATCTCGCCGAAATACACGGTGTGCAAGCGGACGCCCTGAGCATCGTAATAGGAGATCGTCCCGACGGACGCCTCTTTCCAAATCATTGGCCTGACGGCACCTTTCCCCTCCAGGAACATGGGGAGCATGGTCCCGTCGAGGGAGATGCAGACGCTCACCGCCTGCGCCGGGATCGCCTCGCCCGCGCGCATCGCCACAAGCGCGTCGTCCGCGCAGCCGCTCCAGAGACGGCCTGCATCGACCGCCAGGCGCTGCAGGCTACTCACCGAGGCTCCCTCGATCCCGAACTTCCCGTACAGCGACACACAGTCCCGTGGCGAGAGAGCGCTCATCAGATACACTCCCTGCTCCGCAGCCCGCTCCGTGAAATAGCCGCCCGCAAAGCAAACTTGCTCGTCGACCGGCATGATCGCGGCCCCGGATTCCGACCGGTAGCGCGGTCTCGAATACTCCACCGGCCCGGCCGAAGTCATCACCCTGCGCGGTGTCGCCTGTACCCGACGGTGCCGCCTCCCGCCACGAAACACATGCCGCGCGCCATCATCCAAAGACTCGATGCCCGCTTTCAGAACCGCGCGCACGCAGGCCTGCGATGCAGACATCACCTGATGTTCAAACGCCGAAAACGCCGCCCCCAATGTGCCGGAGGAAAGTAGTTGGAACGCCGCGTCTGCAAACTCCCGCCCAATCGCGTCGCAAAGCGAGCGGCAGGCTTCCATCTCCTCAACGGGCGGCACACCCCCGCAAAGCTGGTTCGCAACAACATAGGGATCAAAATCAAACTCGAATTCCACCTCGGAATGGGTTAGCATGGTCATTGGAGTGCTCCTGATCTGGATGTTTTACTACTTTCAGAATACCACTGCATGTGGTCGGGGGCACTCCCCTCTTCCTCAACATCGCGCGTTCCCGCACAAATTATCGGCCGTCAGCGCCGGATTGTCACAAACTTCCCGATACCGCTCGAACGACTGCCCGTAACTCATTGTCATTGCTGAATGCACTTCCGCCATGACAGAAACACATAGCGCCAGGCGAAGGTCTGGAAAGGAGGATGAGATGAACTGAAACCTTTCATCGCAACCCAGCGGGTTCGACTCCCGCCCGGCAAAGGCGCAGCCCGCCAGCCGGAACCGAGTCTTGCATGGCCAACGGCAACGCGGGTCGTGAAGCGTAGACAGGAGATGACAAAGCGCCGCTATGGAGCCCTTCCCATTCTGCCCATATCGGGCGACCGGCGAGGGTCCATTATCCGTGGCATCCTCTTTTTGGCTGCGAGGTCCGGGAACTGAGGCGTGAACAGCACGCCTCAGGCGAGTTTGTTCGTGTCGAGAGTTCGCCCGGTGAGGGCGCACTGATCGCGGCCTGGATGCTGGACGCGGTTGCCTGCGCGCAAATGGAACTCGGCGAGCCGCGGGCATCGCTGTCGGCGCTGGTCGAACTCCACCACTTCTTGATCGGATTGGGTTTGAGGAGAGAATGCCGGGAGACCATGCGCGATTCCCGGGAGAACGTCGATGACCGCCCCTGCGCACCCGACACGACTGCCACGCACGACCCAGCTATCGCTGGTTCTCGACGACGGCGAACTGCAGAACCTGACCGGAAGCGAACGCGATCAGGCCGTCCACCAACTAGCTTGGCTGTTGCTGGAGGCGGCAGGCCTCAAGAGGGACGAGGATCCCGATGACGATGCCTGATGTGCTTGCCGATTCGGTCCTGAACCGCAAGGCGGTGGTCTACGTCCGCCAGTCCACTCCCCGACAGGTCCTCACCAACCTGGAGAGTCAGCGGCGGCAATACGAACTTGTCGCGACCGCCCACAGTCGCGGCTTTCGGGATGTGGAGGTGATCGACGAAGACCTGGGGATCACGGCGAATGGCCAGATGGATCGGCCCGGCTTCGAGCGATTGTGCGCCGAGCTTTGTGGGCAACAGGTCGGTGCCGTGTTCTGCTTCGATGCTTCCAGGCTCGCTCGCAACGGCCGTGACTGGCATCAGCTCCTGGAGTTGTGCGGTGTGTTCGATGCTCGCGTGATCGACCTGGATGGTGTCTACAATCCCCGACTTCCGAATGATCGTCTCCTCTTGGGAATGAAAGGTAGCATTTTCGAGTTCGAGAGTGGCATTCTCCGTGCCCGGATGCTTGGGGCGCTGCAAGACAAGGCGCGCCGCGGTGAACTCCGTATCAACGTTCCGGTCGGGTACGTCTGGTATCGCGAAGCCGATGGTCCCGTCTTCGATCCCGACCTACGAATTCAGGAGACCATCCGACTGGTCTTTTCCCGATTCCGTGACTTGGGCAGTGCACGGCAGGTTGCGCTGGCACTGCGAGCGAAGGAAGTCTGCTTTCCGTCTCCCTTTGGCGGAGGCCTCGCTCCTCAATGGAGGCTGATCAGCTACAGCAACGTCCACACCACGCTGAAAAATCCCTTCTATGCAGGCGCTTACGCCTGGGGCAAGACCGGCCAGCGAACGGTCGTCGTTGACGGGCGTCTGCGCAAGAGTTCCGGCCATGACAAGCCTGTCGAGCAGTGGGAGGTCATCATCCGGGACCACCATGAAGGCTACATCGACTGGGCCGAATACGAGCGCAACCTCGCCCGCCTCGCGGCCAACAACTACGGCAAGAGCGGCGGCTCAAAGTCTGGACGAGGCGGCAGGGCACTGCTCGCCGGGCTGCTCTCGTGCGCCCGTTGCGGACGGCGCCTGCAGGTGGTCTATTCGGGCCGAGCCCCGGGGCGGGCTGTCTACCTGTGCAGACAGGGCCATGTGCATGGGCTGCCGACGTGTCTGCGGTTCGCCGCGAAACGCATCGATGCCGCCCTTGCCGCAGAGGCCATCCGCGTGGCGGCACCCATGGCGATCGAAGCGGCTCTGGAGGCCGAACGGATGTACGGCGAAGCGCAAGCAAAACAGCAGAAAATCGTGGACCTCGAACTGAAGCAGGTGCGCTACGAGGCCTCACTGGCAGAGCGTCGCTATGCCGCCTGCGACCCTGACAATCGACTCATTGCGGCGCAATTGGAGAAACGCTGGGAAGAGGCGCTTCAGCGCGTTGTGGCCGGCGAAACACGCATCCGGCACGTGCCAGAGCCGACCTCAAGCATGCCGGACTTCACCGGACTTGCCGTTGATCTCGAAGCCGCCTGGAATGCGCCAACGACCACCATGCGCACGCGCCAGCAACTCTTGCGCACCCTCGTCACCGAAATCATCGCAGATATCGACAACACGGCCCGTGAGGTCGTACTGGTCATTCATTGGCGAGGGGGACAACATTCTCAACTACGGGTCCGAATACCCGCATCCGGCGCCCATAGCGTGCGCACCTCTGAACAAGCCGCCAAGGTCATGCGCAGCATGGCGGGGCACTGGTCCGATTGCGATATCGCCGCATCGCTGAATCGCATGGGGATGTCGTCCGCCCATGGATACACCTGGAACGCCGAGCGGGTGAGGCGGTACCGCGGAGATCACGGCCTTCCGTCCCGCAGGACCGTTTCCGGAAAGGAGAAACTCCTGACCTTGGCAGAGGCTGCAAGCAAACTCCGCGTCAACCACCACGTAGTCCGCCGACTGATCCGACAGGGGGTTCTCCCGGCTCAACAAGCCGCTCCAAAGGCTCCCTGGCGCATCCGAGCCGCCGATCTACTGGACGAAACCGTGGCCGCCGCCGCTGCCAGGGCCGGAAACAGCCCGTGTCAGGACCAAGACCTTCCACAACTCCCAATGTTTTCAAACACTTCAGAAGGGGACTCATAATGAAAACCGCTCCATTGAGCCCCGAAAGTTCCAATGATGACGCCCTCGCTGTTGTGTTACCGGGGGCAGCACCGGAAGCACCGTCACGGCGAGGTGCCACGGGTCGTCCGGGGTCGCGGGAACGGCGCGAAGTCATGGGATGGGTTGCCAGGCAACCTGGGAGATCCCGCATTTGCCCGTGGAGGTAGGTTCCGGAAATGGAGATCCGGATGACCAAGACTCCTGGCCCGGCGCGAGGCTTGCTTACCGCCGGGATCGCTTTGGCGGACACGAAACCGATGCAGGCGCCCACGGACCCGGCTGGCGAATCAATAAGCCGAAGGGCGTGCGGTGCGGGAAGTCGTAGCACCCTCATAGTACCGAGGAGGGCGGGGAACCGGGGCCACCGGGACCCGCTGGAGGGAAGGGGGGTGTCTCCTGGACAGAACCGCGGATGAGACACTTGGGGAAACTCTGGGTTCCATAACCGAGTCAACGCAACAGCCGCGGATAGCCGTGCGGGTGTGAAATCCTTCGGACTTCCGCCTGCGGCACTTGGCCCTGTGCCTAGTGCGAACCTGCCAGGAGAGGAACCGGATGCGCTAGTGCGCGCACGTCCGGCTCTGCGAGGGGGGGAGCTCGGTAACGACTCCCCCTACTCGGCCCCACCTTCGACCTGCGCTGCCGCAGCGCGCTGGTGACCGGCTATGGCGCCGGCTTGCGGATCGCGGAAGTGGTTGCGCTGCAGGTCGAGGACGTGCGCTCGAAGGAGGGCCTGCTGCGGATCCGCAAGGGCAAGGGGGGCCACGAGCGGATGGCTCATTGCCCGAAGGCGGTGCTCAACCAGTTGCGGCGCTACTGGCGCACTATCCACCCGCACCCGGCGACGTGGCTGTTCTACGGCGCCAGGCCCGAGGAGCCGATGACGGCCGAGGCCCTGCGCCAGGCCTTCAACGGCGCGCGCGACCGGGCCGGGCTGGATCGAAGCATCACCTTCCATTGTCTTCGCCATTATCTCGACAACTTTTTTATCTCGGGTAAGCTCAACTTCGCCTTCCATTTCAAGTAAGACTTCGACGGTTACACGACATAATCCGGACTCCATTCGTCGCCCTTCAATGAGGAAAGGAGTTCAATATGAAGCATGCCACCGGCAATCAACTTGTTCGTTCACACTGGCGGGAGGGTCCCCTGGCGGCTTGGCTCGATGCGTTTGCGGATTGGGTGAGCGCGAAGGGCTACGCTCCCTATACCGCCTATCGCATGATCCTGCTGGCAGCCTGTTTCAGCCAGTGGCTCAAGCAGGAAGCAATCGAGTTCGCCGACATCACCTCGGATCATCCGGCTCAATACCTGCGGTATCGAGAGCGAGAACTACGACCACGCCAAGATGACGGCACCGCACTCCGGCACTTCACCGATTTTCTGCGCCGAGAGGGTGTGCTCTCGTTCGAAGAGGCACTCGCCGGCCCAATGACCGATGCCGAGCGTTGCGTGCAGGCCTACGAGCACTACTTGCAGCAGACGCGTGGCCTGTCGCCTGCGACGATCACGAACTACCTGCCGTTTGTCCGGAACTTTCTACAGCACCGGTTCGCCGCGGGGCCAGTGACACTCTCGTCTCTGTCTGCCGACGACATCGTGCGGTCCGTTCAACGCGAGGCACGGGACTTGCACCCGAAGCGTGCGAAGCTCATGGCCACTGCGCTACGGTCCTTTCTCCGATATGCCTGCTATCTCGGTGAAGCCAGTCCAGAGTTGATCGCCGCCGTTCCCGCGGTCGCCGGCTGGTCGATGCTACAGATCCCGCGAGGGATTTCGCCCGATCAGGTTCAACAACTGTTGGCCAGTATCGATCGCAGTTCCGCCATGGGCCGTCGCGACTATGCCATCCTGATGCTGCTTGCGCGGCTGGGACTGCGCGCGAGCGAGATCCAGTTTCTTGGCCTCGATAACATTGACTGGATCAACGGAACGTTGCGACTGTCGACGAAGGGTGGAAAGCGCAACACCTTTCCCTTGTCCAAAGAAGTTGGTGAGGCGATCGCCGATTACCTGCGCCACGGACGGCCACAGTGCCGAAGTCGGCGCATATTCCTGCGTGTCAGGGCCCCGATCGAGGGGTTTCGGGACAGTGGCGGCATTCAATCCGTGGTTCGTCATGCGATCGAACGTGCCGGCGTGGTTACACCGACACTCAGCACGCACCAGTTTCGTCACGGCTTGGCCACCGAGATGTTGCGCAGCGGGTCTTCGCTTGCGGAGATCGGCGACGTCTTGGGGCACTGCCATCCCGACACGACCAGAATCTATGCCAAGGTCGATTTGGGGGCCCTCCGCGCTCTGGCCCTTCCCTGGCCGGGAGGTGCCCAATGAACACACTTCGCGAAGCTATCCATGAGTACATCGAGATGCGGCGCAACCTGGGGTTCAAGATGAACGATACTCGTCGCGAGTTGCTCGCATTCGCCACGTTCATGGAACAGCAGCAGGTGCCATTCATCACGGTGGAACTGGCACTTGCCTGGGCGCAGCAGCCCGTGAATGCCCAACCGGCGCATTGGGCGCGCCGACTGAGCATTGTGCGGGTGTTTGCACGCCATCGCAAGGCTACCGATCCGCGGACGGAGATCCCGGCTCCCGGACTGCTGCCCTTCCGACCCAAACGGGCAACGCCCTATCTCTATTCGGACGAAGAGATCCGAAAGCTGCTGCAGGCTGCGCTGGACATGCCGTACGCCAACGAACGATGCGCCTTGCATCCCTGGACCTACCATTGCCTGTTCGGCCTGCTGGTCGTTTCCGGCATCAGAGTGGGGGAGGCGTGCAATCTCGAACTCCGGGATATCGATAGCGACGCCGCGGTGCTGACGATACGCGGCGCAAAATTCGGCCGGGACCGTCTGGTTCCGTTGCACGGCTCGACCTGTGAGGTCCTTGCCGACTATGTCGCCCGGCGTGATCGCCACTGGCAGGGTCGCCCGGTGTCGCCTTACCTGTTTGTTTCAAGCCGAGGCAACCGGCTCGACAAGGCCGATATCACCCGCACGTTCCACCGGTTGTCGCGCCTGATCGGCCTGCGTGGCAAGACCGACCGTCACGGGCCACGCCTGCATGATATGAGGCATCGCTTCGCAAATTGCACTCTGGTGAACTGGGATCGCCGCGATCAGGATCCTGAGCGTCTGCTGCCGGTCCTCGCCGCCTACTTGGGCCATGTGCATATTGCCGATACCCAATGGTACCTGGAAGCTACGCCCGAGTTGATGCGCGAGGCCATGCGACGGCTCGAGAGCCGCTGGGAGGGGCGGACATGACGGGTGCAACCAGCCTCGCTCCCGTGTTGGAGCGCTTCTTCACCCAGCGCCTGATGCAGCAGCGGCAGGCAAGTCCCCACACCATCCGTTCCTACCGGGACACCTTCTGCCAGTTCCTGGTTTTCGCGCAACAGCGCCTCAGGCGGCACCCTTCCAGGATGGCCTTCGAGCAGATCGATGCGCCATTGGTCGCGGACTTCCTCGAGAATCTGGAAACGCAGCGGGGATTGAGCGTGCGCAGCCGCAATCTGCGGCTCGCCGCTATCCATTCCTTCTTCCGCTACGCGGCTTTCGAGTTGCCAACTCATGCGGCGCAGATCCAGCGGGTGCTCGCGATACCGAGCAAGCGGTTCACGCGCAAACAGGTCAGCTTCCTCAACCGCGAGGAGGTCGACGCCCTGCTTGCGGCACCCGACAATGGCACTTGGTCCGGGCGGCGAGATCACGCCTTCATCTTGACCGCCGTGCAAACCGGCTTACGCGTGTCCGAGATAACCGCACTCAAACGGCAGGATCTCACCCTCGGCTGTGGAGCGCACTTGAGGGTTGTCGGAAAAGGACGCAAGGAGCGGTGCACCCCGCTGGCCAAGCCGACCCAAGCAGTGCTCAGGAACTGGCTGCGGGAACCACCGCGGAGCAACGAAGACGTTCTCTTTCCCAGCGCCAGGGGCCGGCGACTGACAGTGGATGGTGTGCAATACATCCTGAACAAACACCGAAAGGCTGCTTCCATGGCCTGTCCGTCGCTGAAGCACGCTCGGGTCACCGTACACCGCTTGCGTCATACAATGGCCATGGACCTCTTGCAGGTCGGCGTTGACCGCAGCGTAATCGCACTCTGGCTCGGTCACGAGAACGTTGAGACAACCCAGATATACCTTGAGGCAACGCTTGCGATGAAAGAAAAGGTGCTCAGCCAGACATCACCGCTGAAAGGCAACCCTGGTCGCTATCAGGCCCCCGACAGCCTTCTCGGCTTCCTCAACAGCCTGTAGCTTCGAGCAGGATTATATCGAGTAGTTGGAAGCGCCCCAAAGAATAACGTCAATATAACAGAAAGATACGATATCGGTGCTTCCACTACTCGAGATAAAAAAGTTGTCGAGATGCCGCTTATCTCGTGCACGAGATAAGCGCCATTCGATGGCGAGTCACATTCATGAGCGGGGGGCGAGCAGCGAGACTAGCTGCTGTGCTAGCAGGTGAAAGTCCTGCCGAGGCAATTCTCAGTTTGGCCTCGTAGTTAGTGTCTGCCGAAAAACCCCCTTTTTGGAGTTTGAGCCGGCTTCTGCCGTCAAGTTTGACCCCGACCTGACAGGTGGATTCAGGGTCAAGTGGACCTGGTCAGCGACATTTGGGGGTAAACGGCGGGCGGGCGGGGATTTTGGCGCCCATATTGGTGATTTCTGGAAGTATCGGGCATGGAGAGCCGCCGGCAGCCCGGTCCGGGCTGCGCTGGCGCGGTTTCCCGGCGACGTCAGGCAGCTTTTCGTTGCAGGAACTTGAGTCGTGCGCGTTCCCGTGCGCGGATCAAGAAACCGACACGGAGCACATTTGCAGCGAGGATGGACAAGGCGACCGTGCGGGCGAAGCCAGCCTTGCCATGGGTGCGCACCCGGTCCAGGCCGCGCTGCTCGAGATTGTTGATTGCCGACTCGACGGCGGGATGCTGCTGGCGCGCCAGTGCGAAGTCCGGCTGCGCCTCGTGTTCGCGGCGGCTGGCGGGCAGGCGGCCCTTGGCGGGCATGGCGTTGAGTTCCAGCGTGTCGCCGAGGGCGGCCTGGTTTTGCGGGCTGTGAAAGCCGCGGTCGAAACTGCAGGCGACGAGTTCCGGGAAGCGCTCCCGCGTGGCCACGATGACGGGAACCGCGGCATCGGTGTCGCTCCCCTCCCACAGGATCCGGTGCTCGAGGAGGTGGTCCTCGACGATCGCGACGGGAACGCCCAGTTCCACGGGGACGCCCGCCTTCCCCTTGCTGTTCCACCGCGTATGTTCCTCGAAGACCGAAAAGACCTTCTCCTTCTGGGGGATCTCCTCCCTCTGCAGGATCCTCCGGTCCGTCTGGTCGATCTGGCGCTTCGTATGCGCGATGTACCGGTCGAGTTCCTTGAGCTCCTCCGGCCGGGCGCCCCGCTCCAGCAGGCTGGCCCGCGTGGCCTCCGCCTTCGCCAGAAGTTCCTCGCACTTGGCCAGGAACGCGTCGACGTCCTCCCGCCAGGCCTCCGAGCGCCGGGTGCTCGCCACCCGCTGATACAGCCGCCGGAGTGTCACCGTAAGATGCTTGACTTGGCGCCAGCCCGTCAGGTTCCATTCGTCCGCCAGCTCGGCCGCGATCCGTATCATCACCCGGGCTGCGTCCCAGAGCAGGTTGCGGTCGGTGGGATAGTGGACATCCGTCTCGACGACAAAGGTGTCGCACCGGCCCGCCAACTGCTCGCCAGCGTCGTGGCCGCAAAGGTCGTGACCGTGCCGCACCACCAGTTCGTTGATGTCTCGCAGCGTGTCCTCGTCCAGCAGCGAGACATTCCGCATCACCTGGTCATAGGAATACGTCACCGGGTCCAAATCGCTGTCCCCGAGCAGCTGGCGAAGCACCACGTGCGTGTTGGCGTGTTCATGAAGCCGGTCGAAGTCGCAGCCAAGGCCTTGCTTCAGCACCGCGAGTACGAGAACCGTCCACAGTTCCATCCCCGGACGGCCGACCGTCAGATCGCGGTCTTCCCCGAACCGGTCCAGCAGAAGCTCGAAAACCGCCTCCCGCACCGCCTCATTCAAATACAGGCCCTGCAGGCCAAGCAGGATCGCCGGGATGTCGTCCCGCGACTTCACGTCAATCTGGATCCCCCCGATCTCCGCCCGGCCGAGCATCGGCTCAAAACGCCCCAGCTTCCGCATCGCAAACTCCCACGCAAAGATCCCGGAATCCGCAGCGCGCCACTCCGGACCACTGCCCGGAAGCACACCGCGTCCCGCTTCCCGGGATACGATCTAACTATTTGTACAGTATAATGATAAATGCTGCCTGCGCAACCCCGGAAATGCCCCGTTCAACCCCGGAACAACCGGATTCCGGACCGTCCCGCCAGGTCCCTGATCGCTCGCAGCGTGTCCTCGTCCAGTAACGAAATATCCCGCAGCACCGTGTCGTAGGAATACTCCACCGGGTCATACTCGCCGTGCCCGAGCAGTTGGCGCAGCACCAGGTGCGTGTCGGCGTGTTCCCGAAGCCGGTCGAAGTCGCAGCCAAGTCTCCGCTTCAGCATCCCAAGCACGAAAATCGTCCACAGGGACACCCCCGGACCGACAGCATCCCGATTGCCATCCCCCCCGATCCGCTCCTCCAGGAGCCGGAATACCGCTTCCCGCAGTTCGACATTCAAGTATACGTCCCGCAGGCCGCCCAGAAGCTTGGGAATGTCGTCTCGAGACCTCGCGTCAATCCACACATCCCCGACCCTCATCCCCTCCTGTCCCGGATCAAAGCGGCGCAGCTTCTTCATACCGAACTCCTTTGCGAAGATTCCGGAATTTTGAACGCGCCGCGGGCACAAGGACTTCGCTGCAAGAGCAACATCGAAAGCGCCCGGCCTCCGATACCGGCACTTTAACTCATTGCCAAAACAAGCGAATTGATGACAAAAGGTCAGTCCAGACTATACCAGGCTCAAACTCCGCCCAACGGACGATCTCGTGGCAACAGCGCAAACTTCGCCATCGGATCTAGAACCTAACTCATTGATCAGTATAACTCTTATCGGTTTTTGGGCAAGCACTAGTTATATCCGGCAGGCTATCGGGGCGATCCGACGGCCTGAAAGCCCGGAAGTAAAAGCCCTAGGAGTCTGTCGGGTTTGACCCCGAATTGGCGTGAAGGGAAGCCTTCGCGCTGATTCCGGCCGAGGCAACACGCGAGCGCGCCGGGTCCAGGCTCAGGGTTGGGGGGATTTCCAGGGCGGTTCGGTCGCCGGGGTGGCTCTCTTACCCCCAAGGCCCGTTTTTGGCCCTGCGAGGGCACTGTTTCGGGCCGGGTGAGAGCATTTTTTTCTTCTTGCTCAGCTTGCGAGAGCGTGCATCCGCTTCAGGTTCCATGCCAAGCTGATCAGCGTCCATTCCCCACTTACCGCGCTCAGTCCCCGCAGATGGAAACGCCGGAATCCCATCACCTCCTTGATGATCCCGAATACCGTCTCGACGGTAACCTTGCGCCGAGAATAGATCGCCTTGCCCTCCGGCGTCTTCAGGCGGTGCTTCGCTCTCGCCGTTGGGTCCGCATCGACGGGAAGCTCCGGCGCTGGTGCCTGCTGGTTCGCCAGCGGCTGGTTGTGCGCGTCGCGGCCTGACGCGATGTACGGCGTCACCTCGGCCATCTCGCACTGCGCCACGTTGTCGGCGCTGAAATAGCCGGTATCGGCCAGAATTCCTTCCGGCTTGCCTATCACCGCTTCCACCGCCGCCAGCTGGTAACTACTCACTCCCTCCTGCGTCTGGCTTGAGTTCGGGGTGACTGTCGACGAGCCTCCCGGGAGGTGATTGAGCGGGGTGGTGTCTGGTTGCGGATCGCTGAAGGCGACGGGAGGTTGACACTCCAGCGAGATCTAACTATGAGTGGTCATCGCTGTTGAGGGGGACCACCGATGGGGTATTTCGGATCCAAGGCGACGACCGGGCTTTGTCAGGCGCTACTGGGGCTCCAGCCTCCCCACGATCTGTATATCGAGACGCATCTCGGAGGCGGTGCACTGATGCGGCGCAAGGCCCCGGCGATGCGCAGCATCGGGATTGACCGCGATCAACGCGCGCTTGACGGGTTCCGGTGCGACTACCCGGTGGAACTGGTACAGGGCTGTGCCCACGATTTCCTGGCCAGCTTCCCGTTCCGGGGTACGGAACTGGTCTACAGCGATCCGCCGTATCTGCATGCGACCCGTCGGTCGGACCGGCGGTACCGCTACGAGTATACGGATGCCGACCACGCAACCCTTCTTGAGCTGCTCACGGGCCTGCCGTGCCAGGTGATGGTTTCGGGACACCCCTCGGCGCTGTATGACGAGATGCTGTCGGACTGGCGCCGGGTCGCACTACAGGTGACAACCCAGGCCCAGGTCCGCACCGAGGTGGTCTGGTTCAACTTCACGTCCGAGCGGATGCACTGGGCCAGCCATGCCGGCCGGAACGCCACCGACCGTCAGCGCATCAAGCGCAAGGCGACCCGCTGGGCACAGGGCTACAAGAACCTGCCGGCGGGTGAACGTCTCGCGGTGATCTCGGCGATCATGGCGGTCGAGGCCGAGTGATGGCGCGGATCAACCAGGCCTCGCTGCGCGCGCAGCTGGACGACTGCCGAGCCCGGTTCGATGCCATCAAGCAGAAGGGCGAGGCAAGCGCGGAAACCCTCGCGCTGATCAATGCCCTGTTCATGCTGGTGGATATCGTGGTGGCGGTGTTCCTCGAGAAGACAACACCAAAGACCTCGCGCAACTCCAGTCTGCCGAGTTCACGGGACGGCACCGACAGCGAGACCCACACCGCGGGCAGGTCCGGATCCCGGAGCCGCGGACCGAAGGCACGCCACGCACGCTCCGACACCCTGCGCACGGTCACCACGACGCACACCAGCCCGGTCACCGAGTGCCGGCAGTGTGGCCACGACTTGACCGGGACCGCGTGCACCGGACACGAGCAGCGCATCGAGGTCGACATCGTCTTCGAGACCGTCGAACGTCGGGTCACCGCCGAGATCAAGGCCTGTCCGCGCTGCCAATCCCGGACCAGGGGCAGCTTCCCCGACACCATGCCCGGTCCTCTGCAGTACGGACCCGGGATCGTCGCCTATGTCGTGCACCTGCTCTGTGCCCAGATGGTCCCGCTCAAGCGGACTGCGGCCATGATCCAGGCGATGACCGGACGGCTGCTCTCCGAGGCCACCCTGCTCGCCTTCGTCATGCGCCTGCATCATGCCCTGGAAGACTGGGAGGCTGCCGCCACCGACAAGCTCCTTGACATGCCGGTGCTGCATGTCGACGAAACCTCGTTGCGCGTGGACCGGAAAAACTACTGGATCCATGTTTGTGCCGGCGGGCCCATCACCGTCAAGGGCCTGCACCGGAACCGCGGCTGTGAGGCGATCAATACTCTCGGGATCATCCCCCGATACGGGGGCCTCATCGTCCATGACTGCTGGAAACCCTATTTCACCTACACCCAGTGCAAGCATCAACTCTGCGGCGCGCACCTGCTCAGGGAACTTCAGGCGGTGACCGACAGCAACGGCTATCCGTGGGCACGCAAAATGCACAAGCTGCTGCTCATCGCACGGCGACAGGTCATCCAACGCCCGCAACAGCGGCTGTCCATGCGCCACTACAAGCGCATCGCACGATGCTACAAGGCGATCCTCGAGCAGGGACGCACAGAGATGCCCGAAATCCCACCGCCAAAAAAGGGCCAACGCGGACCGGTCGCCAAGTCCGACGCCCATAACCTCCACCAACGCCTCGTCGTCCGGAGAAAAAACGTCCTGCGCTTTACCAGACGCGCCGACACTCCGTTCACAAATAATCGTGGCGAGCGCGACATACGTATGGCCAAGGTCAAGCAGAAGGTCTCCGGGTGCTTCCGAACCGTATCCTTCGCACACGCCTACTGTCGAATCTCAAGCTACCTCCAGACCATGGCGGCGCTCGGATACAACCCCCTGGTCGCCATCAACATCGCCCTGCAGGGAAAGGCCGTCCACTGCCTCAACCAGGACACCGAATAGCCACTCGAACCACCGGGTGAGCAGTTACCCGTTTCGTTGAGTCCAGCCCCAGGACCCTGAGTCCAGGGACACGCTCGAAGCAACCCCAAAACCCAATCCAAATCACCAACGGCACACCCACACGAAACGCCCAATGTCGTTCAGCAGGGGGTAAAAAAGTCGCTTACGGTGGACCTCGGCAAGCACAGGGACACCCTCCCGCCCTGCGCGTCGCGCGGAATTGACATTCGTACGCGGGGCGGCCGGGCGGCACGCAAGAAGCGCAAGGCCGTGCTGTCGTCGCCCGTTGCTCGCGTCGAACTCGTCGGACCCGAAGGCAAGTTGCCGCACACGCTGCCCATGACCGCCGTGCTCGTTGCCGGGCGCAACCCGCCGTCCGGCGTTCGCCAACCACTCCGCTGGCTGCTGCTTCGCTCCGAAGGCGAGGCAACGCTCGAATGGGCCGACCGCATCCGCCAGTGATACGAAACGCCCGGGCCCATCGAAGAGTTCTTCCGCGTCCTCAAGACCGGAACCCGCATCAAGGACCGCCGCCTCGACGATGCCGAGGACTTGCGCAAGGGCCTCGCTTTCGATGCCGTCACCGCGCGGCGCGTGTTCGACCTGGATCGCGCCGCCAGGGAAACCCCGACGGGCCCGCCGACGAGATCATATCCCGAGATGAAATCCTCATGCTCGATCTGGGCTAGTACGACGACCGCATCATCCGCAACCGGGCCCCGCCCGACCATATCCCCGACCTCCGAACCTTCGCTATCGATCTCCCCCGATAGGTCGGCTTCATCCCATCCAGACTACAGCCCATGCCTGGAACCGAAAGACTCTGGAGAGGAATGACATATCGCATGCGAGATACTGCCGCACTCCAACGGATGAGAAGCGCCGGAATACTCCGCGAAACTGGCCAATGGTCTCCGCGTCAACTGTGTTGTAGTGACAGATCGACGGTCCCCCCCTGGAGGCCGAGCCGCTGTCTCGAAGGGCTACACCAACGCCGGGAAGGCGCTTAGGGCCCGTCCACGAACTATCGAATCGGAAATTGTCGAGTTCTTGATTGAGCGTCTCGCGGCTTCCTGGTGGGCGCAACTCTTTGCAAGGATGACATTCGGAGTCCGTCCGACCGGCTTGCGGGGTGACCACTGCGCTTGCATGTGCGACGGTTGCGTTTCTTCGAAATCGGCAATCGAAGGGCCGGCCGGGTGCGGTATTGGGCGCTGTCGGCAAGGGACGGAAGAATGGCCGAACCGGTACAATGCCACCCTTCTCTTTGTGTGGATGCACGTGGAAGTTTGAGCGGTCTTGGCGCAGGCCTCCGGTCCGACCCCTTCGCCCGGGTGTTGCAAGACCGCCGCGGGCTCCTGGCGCTTGCGCGGATGACGGAATGATCCCGGCCAGTTTGGTGCTGATCACGGAGTGATCGGGTGGATGGTTTGAAGGGGGATTCCGCAGTATGGGTATGTCCTCTATATATAGTGAATGGACAACCCGGATGGTATCAAATATAGATACGAGGCTCTGGCTCCGTATCTTGACGAGCGGGGCCGGCGGTTGCTGGCGGCGGCCGAGGCGGGAAGCTTTGGGCGCGGCGGGATCAGGCTTGTCTCCGAGATCACGGGGGTGGCGTGTTCGACCATTGGCCGGGGACTGCGGGAACTCAGCGGGGAGACGGCGCCGAGCGAGCTCGGCCGAGTTCGCCGTCCCGGTGGCGGGCGCAAGCCGGAGACGGAGAAGCAACCGGAACTGCTGAGCGCTCTTGAGGCGCTGGTGGAACCCACGGCACGGGGCGATCCCGAACGTCCGTTGCGCTGGACCTCGAAGAGCTGCCGCCGCCTTTCGAACGCATTGAAGGAGCAGGGTTTTTCGGTTTCCCGCACGCTGGTGGGGAAGCTTCTCGTGCAGCTCGGCTACACGCTTCAGGGAAATGCGAAGACACGGGAGGGCACGGATCCTCCCGATCGCGACGGCCAGTTCGAATACATCAACGATCAGGTCGCGGACTTCCTCGCCGGCCGGCAGCCGGTGATCTCAGTGGACACCAAGAAGAAGGAACTGGTAGGAGACTTCAGGAACGGCGGCCGTGAGTGGCGGCCAAAGGGCCGGCCCGAGGAGGTCAATGTTCATGATTTCCCCGACAAGAAGCTCGGCAAGGCGGCGCCTTACGGGGTCTATGACGTGGCTCACAATATCGGTTGGGTGAATGTCGGCATCAGCCACGACACGGCTGCTTTCGCCGTGGAGAGTATCCGGCGTTGGTGGCTGCGTTTGGGACAGGAACTCTATCCCGGGGCCTCACGCCTGTTGATCACAGCCGACTGTGGCGGCTCCAACGGAGCTCGGGTTCGGCTCTGGAAGGTTGAACTGCAGGAACTCGCCCGCGAACTGGGGCTCGAGATCACGGTTTGCCATCTGCCGCCCGGAACCAGCAAATGGAACCGCATTGAACACCGCTTGTTCTCGTTCATCAGCCAGAACTGGCGCGGCAAGCCGCTGCGAACCCTCGCAACCATCGTCAGTCTGATCGGCGCCACCACGACCAGCACCGGCCTCAAAGTCTATTGCGACGTGGACGACAACGACTATCCCAAGGGCGTGGCGATCAAGGATGCCCAAATGGAGGACCTAGACATCCGGCGCGCAGAGTTCCATGGCGAGTGGAATTATACCTTCTTGCCGACTCCTCAATGCCAAGCGGTTATTTCTTGACGAACCCTTAGTTCCAACTATGCGGCGGGCGACGTGGTGGCCGCCCCTACACGCGGCGCTCGGCGTCGAGAAGGGTCCCGAGCGCCGAGTGATCCGTGTCGACCACAAGGCCGGTGCCGAGCGCCTCGAAGGAACGGAGGGCGGCACGGTTGCCTGGAAACCCGCCGAGATCGGCGGGCGCAGGGGCGGGACCGGGGTCTACCGGGCGGAAGGCATCGAGCTCCGCGCCGGGGACCGCATCCGCTGGACCCGGAATGAAGACGGCCTCGGGCTTGTCAACAGCCGCACCGCCGGAGTCGAGGCGGTGGCGAACGGACGGGTGACGTTCCTGCTCGACGATGGGCGCAAGCTCGAGCCCGGCCGCTGCGGTCCGGGGCTTCGCCATCTCGACCATGCCTGTGCCTCGACCGTGCACGCGTTCCAGGGTCGCACCGTCGACAACGGGGTCGCGGCGATGGAGGTCAGGCAGCCCGCACCTCACCACCGAGAACAGCCTCGACGTCGAGATCAGCCGGGCGCGCGACCGCGCCGAACTCCTCTCCGACGGCGCAACCGACCTCCGCGCCCGGCTCCAGGCCGTCACCGGCGAGCGCATCGCTGCGCTCGAAGGCATCGGCGAGATGGCACTCGAGCGGTCGGGTGCCGATCGGGACAGGACTGGCGACGGAACCTGGCATTGTGACACGCAGTCTCGATCGAAGCCCGGGGCGAGCGAAGGAGCCAGGTCCTGCTACGATCGCCCGCGGCAAGACGACAGAGAGGGAGTTCGGGCTATGAGTCATGGGTCGGGCGCTGCAATGGTGCCACGACGGGCGGGAGTCATCTGTCGGTACCGTTGAACGACTGTGATGGAAGCGTGAAGGACGGGACGACAGCGTGTGAGCGATTCCTTGTTATGTGCGAATGGCGGTAAGAAGCTGTATCCGGAGAGTGTGGTCGCGGTCAGGGGGCGCGGCCACGGGTGAGCCGCAGAGTTTCTAACGGATTCGTCATGAGTAGCCTGAAGGACATCGAAAAGCGCTACCTGGAAAAGATCCTGGGCATGGGCGAGGGGTATGTACTGGATTACTCGGATGCCACATTCGGTGAATTCTTCAGGCAACATGATGTAGACATTCACGGGCAGAGATATCGCACGTACGGGACATCCAAGGCAAAGAAATTGCGGTCGTTTTGGGAGCAGGAATCCGACGCTGTGGTCGGGCGCGTGCTCTCGGACATGCTGGATTCTCACGAAGCGGATTGCGAACTGAACGGACAGGAAGTTGATGAGCGGCTGCTGATGCGGGCACGGGAGATCGTTGCGCGTCTCTTGGGAGCCAACCCCGAGGTGACGCCCGAAAGGACAATGGAGAGTTTTCTCGACAGGGAGTTCGCCATTCCAAATATTCGGCGCCTTTCTGTCGAGCAAGCCGTCGTTCCGATCATTGAAGGGCGTCTGGAGGAGGCTCGGAAGGCTCTGGAGGCAGGCGCTTATCTATCGGTTGTCGTGTTGTGTGGGAGCATTCTCGAGGGTGTCCTGCTCGGAAAGGCGAAGATGGAGCCGGCCCTGTTCAACAGGTCTCCCGTCAGCCCGAAGAAGGGCGACGGGAAGGTCAAGCAATTCCCGGAGTGGACCCTCGCGCAATTCATCGATGTTGCGAGCAACGTGGGAATCCTGAAGCCGGACGTGCAGAAGTTCAGTCACGGTTTGCGCGATTTCCGGAACTATATCCACCCGTATGCGCAAATGTCCTCCGGCTTTACGCCCGATGAGCACACGGCGAAGGTCTGTTTCCAGGTACTGAAGGCGGCGCTCGCCAGCGTCGCGGGAGAGCGTCGGTGACCGTTGCCGTCGGCCAGGCCGTCTACAGTCTCGGTGCCGCGCCGTGTTCGGGGTCGGGCGTGCAATGGTCGGAAGAGGAACTGCACGACGCGATCGAGGGCCCTGTCGCTTCTGTGCTGTTCGACGACGAGGGCAATGCGAATATCGAGGACATTCTCGCGAGTCTGGCAGAGACGCAGTTTGCGCAGGAAGGTCTGCGGCACGTCCTGGAGGGTCCGGCCGAGATCGAGGACTGGCGCGTGGGCGAGGCGATCGCCGAGACCTACCTGGCCGACCATCGATCGTGCTACTTCCCTTGGCCCGATGGACGTGACGAGAGAAAGAGCGGGTCAAGTTTGCCGGGCGCCGACCTGGTGGGGTTCGGGATGGACTCGGAGGGTGACTGTCTTGCGTTTGGAGAGGTGAAGACGTCGAGCGATCGCCGTTGTCCCCCGAGAGCGATGTATGGTCCGATGGGATTGAAGAAGCAGCTCGAGGATCTGCGGGACAGCGAATCGATCCGCGACGATCTCTTGAAGTACCTCACCCATCGGGCCACCGATGCGCCGTGGCGCGAGCGGCTTGAGAACGCGGGAAAGAGGTACTTGAACGACAAGTCCGACGTGCAGCTCTTCGGATTCCTTGTACGAGACGTCGAACCGGACCAGGATGATTTGCGAGGGCGCGTCAATGCGCTTGCCGGGGATCGTCCGCCGGCGACCCGAATCGAGCTTCTTGCGCTCTACCTGCCTAACGACAGCATCGTGGGTATTGGAGACAGGGCTGTCGCAATTCGGGCAGGAACAGAACTATGAGCCTGTCCAGCGGAGCATTGGAGGCGCTCAAGGAACACTGGGCGGTTGCGTTGATCGGGCGGGATGAGCTGGCGCGGATCGACAATCTGGTTCACGAACGGCTGGCAAGACGGGCGCTTGGCAGGCAGATCAGTTTCAGTTTTTCCGAGTCGCCCGAGGATGAGCCAGTACTGGAGCGGACGGCGCTCGCATTCGAGCTCGCGGCAATCGAAGGTCTCGATGAGTTGAGTCGTCCGGCCGGGGCGAACCGGGGTCTGCGTGACCAGGCGGTCGCGGCTTCATACCGCGCGTTCGACATACGCCGTCTTCAGCCCGTGCCGGCGGAAACCCATGAGCGGCTGTCTTTCGTGCTGCAGCTCTCCGCGGTCGCGTATTGCGGGGACCGCTGGTCGGATCTGCGGCGTTGGTACAAGGATCAGCACGAGGCATTACGGGCGCCGAGCGTTGCCGATGCAGCTTGGGATCGCAGGCTTTTGTACCGGCTGTTCGATTGCTGGGTTCGTCTGTTCCGCAAGGAGGGCTGGGACGACCTGGACCGGATTCGGGAAATCATCGCGGGCCTGCGCGACGATCAGCGGATCCATGAGGAACATCGTCTGCGAAACGGATCGGAGGCGGTGGACCGGGCAATCGCCTTTCGGCTGGTCGGGCTCTACAACTGGGCAAAGGGAACCGAGACGCTTGCACGATACATGCTTCAGGGCGAGCCGGGCGATCCATTCGGAGTATTGGACAAGCATTTCGAGGCGGGGATAAAGGCAGCGGCGGCGTCCGGCGATGCACAGCACGAAGTGGTTCTGCGGTGGCTGCATGCGACGGCGCGCATCATGGTCACGAATTCGCTTTGGTGGGCCACGCGGACGGTGAATTCACGGATGTCGGAGTTCGTGCGCACGCTGACGCGCCGGGAGCACCAGGCGATGTTCGAGCTCCTTCCGCCGCAGCGCGCCGCGCTGCTCGAACAGGGGCTCCTCGATCAGGCGAAAACGGCCATCGTGGTCGACATGCCGACGTCGGGCGGAAAGACGCTCCTGGCGCAGTTCCGGATGCTGCAGGCGCTGAATCAGTTTCGGCAGGAGCAAGGCTGGGTCGTCTACGTTGTCCCGACGCGGGCACTGTCGGCGCAAATCACCAGGCGTCTGCGGACGGATTTTGAACCAATCGGGCTACGCGTAGAGCAGCTGACTTCGGCAGTCGAGGTCGATGTCTTCGAGGAAGAGTTTCTGATGGACCGGAATCATCCCGTCGACGTTCTGGTTTCGACGCCCGAGAAGCTGTCTCTGGTCATCCGGAACAAGAAGGTGGCGCGGCCTCTCGCACTGGTCGTGATGGATGAGGCGCACAATCTGGAATCGAAGAGCCGAGGCCTGCGGATCGAGCTCTTGCTGGCGACGGTCAAGCGGGATTGCCCGCGGGCAAACTTCCTCTTGCTGATGCCCTTCGTGGAGGGGTCGGAGGCGGTGGCGCGCTGGTTGGCACAGGATATCGATGCCGGTCGCGCGATCAGTCTCGGCACCGTTCCGTGGAAACCGAACGAACGCGTCATCGGCTTGTACAGGGCGGTTGCCAATGACAGCGTGCGTGGTGGCTGGCACCTGGAATTCGAGACACTCACTGCGACCGAGAAGGCGATGCCACTTCACGGAACGCACCGCGTTGGCGGTGTGAAGCCCATCGATGTACCGAAGAGCAAGGTGCTGACGAAGGGTGTGCAGAAGGGGCTATGGCTTCAGACTGCCGCGGTCGGGGTGGTGATGTCGGCGCGGGGGACGAGCGTTTCTGTGGGCAACAGCATTCCGACCGTCTGGAAGATGGCGGGTGAGGCCGCACGAAGCCTGCCAGAGTTCGACACGGTACCGGCCGGCATCGGGCTGGTGCAGGACTTCCTTCGCACGGAGATCAGCGCGGACTTCAGGCTGATCGGCATGCTGGAGAAGGGTGTGGGCGTGCACCACGCCGGGCTGTCCGATGACGTGCGGGCGTTGATGGAATGGCTCGCCGAAACGGGCGTTCTGCGCATGCTTTGCGCGACGTCGACGATTGCCCAGGGTATTAATTTTCCGGTGTCGTCCGTCTTCCTTTCGTCGCGCTATGTGCCGCAAGGGACGCGGTCGGTGGAAATTGGGCCGAGGGAATTCTGGAACCTGGCTGGGCGAGCGGGGCGCATTGGCCACGACAGCGTCGGTGTCGTGGGTCTGTCGGAGGGCACGGATCGCGAAGCGCTCCTGGAGTTCGTGAGCCGGAACACGGGCGCTCTCGTCTCGCGCCTGGTCATTTTGCTGGACGAGTTGGCGGCCAAGGGGGCGCTGGCTGACTTGTCGAACGTGCTCTGGCAAGATCAGTGGGAGGATTTTCGCTGCTACATCGCTCATCTTTGGGCAGAGAAGAAGAATCTGGACGCCGTGCTGGCAGACTCGGAGCAGCTCCTGCGGCAGACCTACGGATACACGTCGATGCGAAATGATCCGGCGCAACGGCAAAAGGCCGATGCGCTACTCGACGCGACCCGGAGCTACGCTCGCAAGCTGGCCGATATGCCCCCGGGCACGGCCGAGCTCGCGGATTCGACGGGATTTTCCCCCGAAGGTGTTCGGGCGGCGATCCGCGGGATACGAGGTCTGGAGACAAGACTCACACCGGCTGATTGGGCGCCGGAAAGCCTGTTCGGTGCGGGTGGAAAAATGGCCGACTTGTTCGGCGTGATGCTCAAGGTTCCGCAACTCAATCAGGATCTGGCTGAACTTGCTGGGCCCGGTTTCAATCGGAGCCGGATTTCCGAGATCACCAGCGACTGGGTGAACGGCAAGGGCATCGATGCCATTGCCAGAGAGTATTTTCGCCGCGAGAAGGATGATGACGAGGGCACCGCTGCGCTGACCGATGCGTGTCGAGCGATTTATCGCACGATCGTCAACAGCGGGACCTGGGGCGTTTCGGCGCTGAGCCGCGTCTCCGGGATCGAGTTCGAGACGCTCTCCGAAATAGAGAAGCGCAGGATCAACACCCTTCCGGCCATGATCTACCACGGTGTGCGTAGCGAAGATGCGGTGTTGATGCGGATGAATTCTGCGCCGCGCAGTGCGGCGGAGGCGTTGGGCAGCCTGTATCGCGAGCTCGCGGTCGGGGATGAGAGCCGGTACTCGGTGGGTGAGGCGCGAGCTTTCCTGAAGGGACTTGCTGTCGATGACTGGCACGGTGTGAGACCCGGGGGTGCGCCGTTATCGGGGGCGGGATACAAGCGCGTTTGGGAAATTCTCTCAGGCGAGGGGAGCTGATGGGGGTTGGATGACTTGTGTTGGCAACCGTGCGACGAGGCTGGTCGGTCAGTTTGGTCCACGGAGCCATTTGGTGGGACTGCGGGACCACTGACGTCGATCGAGAGTGTCTTCATGGTGCCGTCCTCTTCGATCCAGTAGGGGTTGTCGGTCTGGTCGAATGAAAACTCGAGCGACTTCACCTGATGGAGAACGCAGGTGGTAACTACTCACTCCCTCCTGCGTCTGGTTTGAGTTCGGGGTGACTGTCGACGAGCCTCCCGGGAGGTGATTGAGCGGGGTGGTGTCTGGTTGCGGATCGCTGATGGCGACGGGAGGTTGACACTCCAGCGAGATCTGACTATGAGTGGTCATCGCTGTTGACGGGGACCACCGATGGGGTATTTCGGATCCAAGGCGACGACCGGGCTTTGTCAGGCGCTACTGGGGCTCCAGCCTCCCCACGATCTGTATATAGAGACGCATCTCGGAGGCGGTGCCCTGATGCGGCGCAAGGCCCCGGCGATGCGCAGCATCGGGATTGACCGCGATCAACGCGCGCTTGACGGGTTCAGGTGCGACTACCCGGTGGAGCTGGTACAGGGCTGTGCCCACGAGTTCCTGGCCAGCTTCCCGTTGCGGGGTACGGAACTGGTCTACAGCGATCCGCCGTATCTGCATGCGACCCGTCGGTCGGACCGGCGGTACCGCTACGAGTATACGGATGCCGACCACGCAACCCTTCTTGATCTGCTCACGGGCCTGCCGTGCCAGGTGATGGTTTCGGGACACCCCTCGGCGCTGTATGACGAGATGCTGTCGGACTGGCGCCGGGTCGCACTACAGGTGACCACCCAGGCCCAGGTCCGCACCGAGGTGGTCTGGTTCAACTTCACGCCCGAGCGGATGCACTGGGCCAGCCATGCCGGCCGGAACGCCACCGACCGTCAGCGCATCAAGCGCAAGGCGACCCGCTGGGCACAAGGCTACAAGAACCTGCCGGCGGGTGAACGTCTCGCGGTGATCTCGGCGATCATGGCGGTCGAGGCCGAGTGATGGCGCGGATCAACCCGGCCTCGCTGCGCGCGCAGCTGGACGACTGCCGAGCCCGGTTCGATGCCATCAAGCAGAAGGGCGAGGCAAGCGCGGACACCCTCGCGCTGATCAATGCCCTGTTCATGCTGGTGGATATCGTGGTGGCGGTGTTCCTCGAGAAGACAACACCAAAGACCTCGCGCAACTCCAGTCTGCCGAGTTCACGGGACGGCACCGACAGCGAGACCCACACCGCGGGCAGGTCCGGATCCCGGAGCCGCGGACCGAAGGCACGCCACGCACGCTCCGACACCCTGCGCACGGTCACCACGACGCACACCAGCCCGGTCACCGAGTGCCGGCAGTGTGGCCACGACTTGACCGGGACCGCGTGCACCGGACACGAGCAGCGCATCGAGGTCGACATCGTCTTCGAGACCGTCGAACGTCGGGTCACCGCCGAGATCAAGGCCTGTCCGCGCTGCCAATCCCGGACCAAGGGCCGCTTCCCCGACACCATGCCCGGTCCTCTGCAGTACGGACCCGGGATCGTCGCCTATGTCGTGCACCTGCTCTGTGCCCAGATGGTCCCGCTCAAGCGGACGGCGGCCATGATCCAGGCGATGACCGGACGGCTGCTCTCCGAGGCCACCCTGCTCGCCTTCGTCTGGCGCCTGCATCAGGCCCTGGAAGACTGGGAGGCTGCCGCCAACGACAAGCTCCTTGACATGCCGGTGCTGCATGTCGACGAAACCTCGTTGCGCGTGGACCGGAAAAACTACTGGATCCATGTTCAGATGTCCGGACCTCGGGAGTGAATCGAGCTCACCTATTTGAACCCGAAGGGTCCGGATCGGCCGTATTCCCGGGCAGTTCGTAGATCATCCGGAGGTTGGTGCCTGGGAAGATCGTCCGGGTCAGGTTGAGTTCCTGGAGGAGGCCTGCAGTGGCGTTGTCGCCAGCGTCGCTGGCGGTGCCGAGGATGCGAATGCGGAGGATGCCGTTGGAGGGCTCCGGGATGATGTCGGCGTCGGATTGGAAGATCGCGCGCAGGTGCCTGCGGGGTCGCTGTGTCTTGCCCTGTGCCTGTGCGACGACAGGCATCATGCGGGTTTCGGCGCGGTAGGCGATCATGCGGATGACGTCGAGGAGGAGCTTCTCGCCTTCGGGAAGCGCATCCAGGGCCTGGTGGTCGTCGAGCTCGGCGACGGTGATGTGGCGCTGCGTGTCGCTGCGCTTCTGCTTGAGCGCCTCACGCTCGGCGTCGAGAGCGTCGATCCGGGCCTGGAGACGTCGGGCGGCTTCGGCGGTCTGGTGAGACTGGGCTCCCTTGGCCAGATCGGCGATCCTGTTGCGCAGGGTGCCGAGGCGTTGCCGGAAGCGGCTGACATTTCGGTCGATTGCGCGCCAGAGCGGGTTGACGACGCGGGCTTCGGGATCCTGCGGCTCCAGGCCGCGGACCACGAGGGCGTCGAGATTGAACTCCTCGCGCATATATTTGAAGAAGTTCTCCTGCGACCAGCGGGAGAACAGGGCGCCGGCGATCTGCTCCACGGGCATGCGGGAGTGGGTGGTAATGAGCGGGACCTGGCGGCCGCTTTCCAGCAGGCGGCGGATCTGGCGGACCTCGGGCCCCTTTTTCAGTTGCACGCGCTTCTCGGCGAGGCGGACGGTGGCGCTGCGGGTCGTGCCCGGTCCATGGATCGGTACCGCGACACTGCGGAACTCCGCCTCCGGCCAGTCCTCCCCCTTGAAGCCCTTGTGCCAGGTGATCACCGCAACGCCGCGCCGGGCGAGGCGCTTGAACAGTGCCGGGCTCCAGCCTTCCCGGTCGAAGACCAGCGTCAGGGCGGGCTCGCCGGCATCCGGGGCGGTGAGATCCGGCGCCTCCGGGCCCAGCATGCCCAGCTTCTCCAGCGCAGGCAGGATGTCCGCCTCCAGCGCGTGGGTCATGGTCGGATCCAGCGCCTTGTTCAGGCACAGGAAGGGCTTGCCGCCAAGCGCGTTGATCCAATAGCTCGTGGACGCGGGCAGGCATAGTTTCTGTCGCGCCACGAAGTGCTTTGGCAATTTCCCCTTGCGACCGGAATAGATCTTCACATGCCCGTCCACGCACAGCGTGGCGCCGACCTCCGGGTCCTCCTCAAGCCATCCCGCCGCCAGGGAGGATTGCCAGTTCCGCACTTGCTGCACATCCTGCCCCAGCGCCTTGATCTTGCGCCGCAGCGTCTTCACCTCCGGGCAGCGGTCCAGGCCCAGGATCGCGCCCCATTCCCCGGGCACCTGGTGCCGGAGCGCCTCCGGATTGCGCACCCGGGCCAAGACGAGGAACGCCAGGAAGAGCAGAACGGTGGTCAACCCGTAATACCCCTTGGGCAGCGACAGGAACTCCCGCGCGTGGTTCAGAAGCCCCTCCTTCAGCAGCATCGGGAGCCCGGCCAGCACCCCCCCGCCGGCAACCGCCGACAGCGGTTCCGCAAACTGCGGCCGGATCTCGCTCAGATGCCCCGTCGCGGCCAGCATTCGTCCCGTCGTGTCCCGAGCCCCACGGCCCATCGGCGCTGCCCGGTCGCGGGCGTCCCGTGCGCTTCGCTCAATCGGCGGCTCCAGCGCGTCCCGCTCCGGTGCTTCCTGCGGCGCCTCCCGCTCCGCAGGTGCTTCCGGATCCGGTTCAGCCTTCGCCGTCCCGGCCGGCATCCCACCCCCGACAACGCCTCGCCGGCGATTGTCGTTCAGCGTCCGCACCGGAATCCCCAGCCGTCGCGCAACCGCCGAGCCGCTCAGACCCGAGGTCAAAAGACGGTCCGCTTCCCGCGCCATGTCGGCATCGATTACGCTCGGACCGCGCCCGCGGCGCGGCGCAAAGAAGCTCGCCTCGCCGTCCCTCCGGAGTTGGTTCACCGCCCGCTGTACCGTCGAGCGGCTCACGCCGAGCGCCTCCACCAGGTCCGAGCGAGGGACACCGCTCTCCGCGAACTTCGCGATCCGAAGCAACTTCGCTTCGCGCTGATCGTCAGCGTGAAAATCAAACGGCTCAAGATTGGAGAAATACTCCACTCGGCCGTCCCGCCTCACGAAGGAAAAGCAGGAGTTGCCAATCTGGACCGCCTCGGCGGGTCGCATCGGAAGCGTGTTCATGAGATCCTCGGGCACCGAATAATGGGTTCATATTATTATGCCAGATACCCGCCGCTCTGTCAACCCCAAAATCCAATCATAACTCTATCAATTCAAACGATAATTCAACCCACAAGCAGCTCTCGAAAAGAGAGCGATGTCC
The DNA here is from genome assembly GCA_965222665.1 of Rhodobacterales bacterium. Classification (GTDB taxonomy): domain Bacteria; phylum Pseudomonadota; class Alphaproteobacteria; order Rhodobacterales; family CAZPXZ01; genus CAZPXZ01. The sequence continues at coordinate 163,622 of CBDCUM010000011.1, read as the reverse complement.
GGACGTCTGATGTTTGTGCCGGCGGGCCCATCACCGTCAAGGGCCTGCACCGGAACCGCGGCTGTGAGGCGATCAACACTCTCGGGATCATCCCCCGATACGGGGGCCTCATCGTCCATGACTGCTGGAAACCCTATTTCACCTACACCCAGTGCAAGCATCAACTCTGCGGCGCGCACCTGCTCAGGGAACTTCAGGCCGTGACCGACAGCAACGGCTATCCGTGGGCACGCAAAATGCACAAGCTGCTGCTCATCGCACGGCGACAGGTCATCCAACGCCCGCAACAGCGGCTGTCCATGCGCCACTACAAGCGCATCGCACGATGCTACAAGGCGATCCTCGAGCAGGGACGCACAGAGATGCCCGAAATCCCACCGCCAAAAAAGGGCCAACGCGGACCGGTCGCCAAGTCCGACGCCCATAACCTCCACCAACGCCTCGTCGTCCAGAGAAAAAACGTCCTGCGCTTTACCAGACGCGCCGACACTCCGTTCACAAATAATCGTGGCGAGCGCGACATACGTATGGCCAAGGTCAAGCAGAAGGTCTCCGGGTGCTTCCGAACCGTATCCTTCGCACACGCCTACTGTCGAATCTCGAGCTACCTCCAGACCATGGCGGCGCTCGGATACAACCCCCTGGTCGCCATCAACATCGCCCTGCAGGGAAAGGCCGTCCACTGCCTCAACCAGGACACCGAATAGCCACTCGAACCACCGGGTGAGCAGTTACCGCAGGTGGTCAGTTCGGCGTTGGCGTGATGGAAGAGAGCGATGTTGTAGCCGTGGTCGCCGAAGGCGCTCTTGTATGCGAGACCGTCGTAGCCCTCGTTCTTGGAGAGTTCGGCAATCTGAAGTCTAGCTGCCTGCCTGGCTCGCCCCTGAGGCACGGGAGATGGCAGCAATGGACTGGGTTGGACGAAGCCGCGGACTTCTTCCGGAAGCGATTGGCCTATGGGCGAATTAGGTTTTACTCGTCACTTCGTCGGGCTGGGCGGATGTACTGGACTTGCGCGCATCGCCGTGGCGAGGAGCCAATCGGGGACGAGGGGAGGATTTTGGCCGCGGGGCCGGCACGTGCTGGGAGCGGAGACAAGCCGAGGGGGCGTGCCGGGGGTGCGCCAGGCTAACTCTGGCGTGGACAGCCGGTGCAAGTCCGGCGGAAAGGAAGGTGTAACGAGCCACTTTTGCCGCGAGCCGTGCGTCGGTTCCCGCGAGGGGATGGGCGAAGCGTCGGTAGCGGTGCGCGTGGGCAGGGCTAATGAGCGACGAAATAGCTGACATTCGGAGTGCCGAGACCGTCCCCGTGGTCGAAGGCAACACTAAGCCGTCCGTATTCGTGAGGGCGGTCAGGCTCCGCGGCGTCCAAGAACCCATGCACGTGCGTACGTCCACCCAGGGGACCTTGGGAAGCCTCCAACATACCGAGGACGCAGAGCCCGGGTCGCGAGGGGAAGAACGAATGTTCGTAGCCCGCGATGTACGTGTTGGAGGACTCAGACTCGGTCATAGTACCGTTGAAGCGGGCGAACAAAGGGGTGTAGCAACGTGCGCCGTGGAAAGGCGCTTTCTTCTGGCGGGTGCGAACCCCGCGCAACAGCTGTCGACATGCCGACAACCGGATTATGCCGCGTTTGCAGCCCAAGGCTTTGAATGCCCCGGCTTTTTTGCTGGCATTATCGGCATAATCACTTCCAATCTGGACCTGCATTTCCTCTACACCGAAGCTCTTGTCGAGTCTGTTGTCGACTTTTGACAGACCACACACAGCCATTGCTTTCGCAGAACACACACTGTCGGATGCGTTTCTCGACGACTCTGGCGATCAAGTGAGAACCTGGTCTTTGGATTTCTGTCCAGTTCACGCGATCCTGCTCGTTCCACTCATCCGCAGCGAAGGAGCGAAAGGATGCAATCAAACTCAATTGGAATCCCATTGCCAACGGAACAGGCGCCGGGTTGGCTGATACCCTTGCGCAACGGATTTCTGGCCTTGCTTGTATCGCTAGGCCTGAAGACTGGTACCGTCAAGGACTATGCCCGTGCAATCGACTGGCTTTGTGCCGAAGTCGGGCGTCGAGGGCTGCTGACGCCGGACGGCGTTGACGAGGCAATGTTCGAGCAAATTCGAGACCGACTGCCGGCGAGGCTTTCAGATTACAGCCGGCAAAGATGGACATACGTCCTGGATCGGTTCATCGGCTATCTTGTCAAGGAAGACGCAATCGCTGCCGCGCCACAGCCGACATCGGCGTCAACGGCCCTTGAGACATTGTGCACGGATTATGGCATCTGGTTGCGCACCCAGCGCGGGTCGGCGCCCAGCACCATCCAATTGCGTCAACGCAAACTTCGCCACTTCCTGATTTTCCGATTCAACGATGCTGCTCCCGGCGACCTGAGCGCCATCACCCGCGCCGATATCGTCGCCTACCTGGGAGTTACGGACGAGACGGGCCTTGTCGGTGCACGATCGAAGGCTGATTCTCTGCGATCCCTGTTCCGCTTCCTGTATGCGACCGGCCGGATCGATCAGAACCTGGCTCTCTGTATCCCGCGCATTTCTCGACCCCGATCGCCCGCCCCGACCCGGCATCTGTCGCGGGAAGAGGTTGAACGTGTTCTGGAGGCAGCCAAGGGAGACAGCTCCATCGCCCGCCGTGACTACGCGATACTGCTGACAATGGCCCGGCTCGGCCTGCGTGGCGAGGAGATCATCGCCCTCCGGCTCGAGGACATCGACTGGCAGGCTGGCGAGGTTCTGATCCGCGGCAAGTGCGCACAGCGGGCGATCATGCCGCTCCCGGTCGACGTCGGCGAGGCCATGGTGGACTGGATCCAGCACGGACGACGGGGCAACTCACGGCATCTCTTTGTCCGCATTCGACCGCCCTTCCTGCCCTTCTCGTCATCGCGCCCGATCCGCACAACGCTCCACGGGGCCTATGTGGCGTCCGGCATCGCACCGCCCGAGGGTAAGGTTCGCTGCCATGTATTTCGACATTCCCTGGCCATGAATCTGCTGCAGGTCGGAACGCCGCTGGCCGACATCGGCAACCTGCTCCGTCACCGCTCGGCAGAGACAACGACGATCTATGCCCGGCACGACATCCAGGCGCTGCGCTCAATCGCGCGTCCCTGGCCCGTAGCGGAGATCAGATCATGATGTCGATCTCCGTTCGGTTCTCCGAGTATCTTGACCATCGCCGCCGCTTCGGGGCCGACATGACGTCAGCCGGCCTCATCCTCAAGCCATTCGTTGACTTTGCCGATGCAGAGGGAGCCGAATGGATCACGACTGAACTGTTCCTGCGCTGGAAGGAGACGTTCGGAACGGCAGGCTCGAATACATGGAGCACCCGGCTTTGCATCGTGCGTGGTTTTGCAAGTTGGCTGCAAGGGATTGATGAGCGTCACGAAGTCCCATCCAAAGGACTGATTCCAAGGCGCGACACACGTCCACGACCATGGATCTACAGCGAGTCGGAGATCGAGCGGATCGTGGTCACCGCAGCGGCGCTGCCCTCGCCGACCGGATTGCGTGGTGCAACCTGCTCGACCTTGTTCGGCCTGATCGCAGTGACCGGCCTCCGGATTGGCGAAGCACTCGGGCTCGATGACCAGGATGTCGGCGCCGAAGGCGCCACCCTTTCCATCAGACACGCCAAGAACGGAAAGAGCCGCATCATTCCGGTTACCCGGTGCGTGGTCACGAAGCTGCAGGCTTATCAGCAATTCCGCGACCGAGTTACTCATGCCGACAGCGGTGCGCTCTTTCAGGTCGAGGACGGCAGGCGGGCAAACGTTTGCACCGTAGAACGGAACTTCGCCGCGGTCGGCCAAGCCATTGGTCTGCGCGAACCCTCGCCGGGACAGGGCCGCGGGCCGCGGGTCCACGACCTGCGACACAGCATGGCCACCAGGACCATCCTCGACTGGTTCCGGCAGGGGCGAGACGTGGATGCCGAAATGTACAAGCTCAGCGCCTACTTGGGGCACACGAAAGCGAACGGCACCTGGTGGTACATCGAGGCGGTGCCGGAACTGTTGGCCCTGGCGAGCGAACGAGGTCTCCGAACCCTCGGGGAAGGAGGCGCGTCATGACCAAAACCGTGCCGACACCACTGGCGCCGCTAGTTCAGCAGTTCTTCACCGAGAGGCTTATCAGCCAACTCGGGGCCAGTGAGAACACGATCGCAAGCTACCGTGATACCTTTCTGCTGCTGCTTGACTTTGTCAAGTCACGGTGCGGGCGGAAGCCTACGGACATGGATGTCTCGGACATCGATGCCGACCTTGTCGGGAGCTTTCTCGAACATCTTGAAGTCGAACGTGGCAACAGCGTGAAGAGCCGCAATGTCCGCCTTGCCGCCATCCGTTCCTTCTTCAATCATGTTGCGGTCAACGAACCCCAGATCCTGCACCATTGCCAGAAAATCCTGCAACTGCCAACAAAGCGCCACAAAAAGACCACCATGAGTTGGCTCACGGAAGACGAGATCAAGGCACTCGTCACCACGCCCGACCTCACTACTTGGTACGGGCGACGGGACCGGGCGCTGCTGATGCTCGCCACGCAGACCGGCCTTCGGGTATCGGAACTGACTGGCCTCAAGATCCGGGACGTCGAACGCGGACGCGGTGCCCATGTGCGTTGCCATGGCAAGGGGCGCAAGGACCGCGCGACACCTCTGCGAAGCGATACGGTGAAGGTCCTCGAGACCTGGATCAATGAACAGGGCAATGTGGAGAACGCTCCGCTGTTCCCCAGCAACCGCGGCGGTCCACTCAGTCGCGACGCCGTCGAGCGTATCGTCGCCAAACATTGCCGTACCGCGTCCAAAATCTGTCCCACACTCAGAGAGAAGAGGGTCACCCCACACAGCCTACGCCACGGCGCCGCCATGGCTCTGCTGCATCAGGGGATCGGTTGCACGGTGATCGCGCTTTGGCTCGGCCATGAATCCGTGGAGACGACGCAGATCTACCTGCACGCAGATCTCCGCATCAAGGAAAAGGCCATGGAGCAAACCCGCCCCATCGGGGTCAAACCGGGAAGGTTCAAGCCGGACGACACCCTGTTGGGCTTCCTGAGATCACTGTGATTATGCCGATAATGCCAGCAAAAAAGCCGGGGCATTCAAAGCCTTGGGCTGCAAACGCGGCATAATCCGGTTGTCGGCATGTCGACAGCTATGCCGATATCGGCATAGCTGTCGCTCCGGTTGGTAGCAGCCAGGGCGGTTTACGGAGGCAACGATGTAGACTGAAGCACTCTGGTGACGAAGGGCCGCGTATGGCGGCTCAGCAACCATGCGGGCCGGAACGCGAAGTGAACGCTGAGCAGGCCTCGAAACACTTAACGCAGAAGCCGACCCTCCGTTGTTTAGGGGAAGGCCGTTGGCAGATTGGGAAGCGAGCGACCTATGCACCGATCTGTATCTGCCGGGGTAGTGGCGCCAGCACGCATGGAAGATGAAGAAAGCAGCAACACGGGAAGCCCTGTCGGTGGCGTGCACGCGCCCACCGGAAACCCGCGAGGGCCAGTCTGGGCCGGCAGGGTGGCGGAGGGGCCCGTAGTACCGGGGAAGCCGGGTAATGCCGGTGGAGGGAAGGGGCCCTGGGTCGAGAGCAATGCGGGAAGGAAGCAAGGCATGGCCACTGATGCAAATCTAACAGGGTCAGGGAGGGTTCGGAAACTCCAGACCGCACTTAACGTGAAAGCGAAGGAAGAACCCGACCGACGGTTTCATGCCCTGATCGACAAGGTATGGCGCGAAGACTTTCTGATGGAGGCCTGGAAGCAGGTCCGCCGCAATGGCGGTTCTGCCGGGGTTGACGGGGAGGCGATTGCGGATATCGAGGCGCTTGGGGTGGAGAAGTGGGTTGGGGAATTGGCGCAGGACCTGAAGGACGGGACCTACGTACCGAAACCGGTGCGTCAGGTTCTGATCCCGAAGAAGCAGCGCGGCAAGTTCCGGCCACTGGGCATTCCCTGCCTGCGGGATCGGGTGGCGCAGACATCGGCCATGCTCGTGCTGGAGCCGATACTCGAAGCCGACCTGCAACCGGAGCAGTATGCCTATCGGCCGGGACGAAGCGCCCACGACGCGGTAAACCGCGTGCATAGCCTCCTGAACCGGGGGTGCAATGAGGTGGTCGACTGTGACCTGTCCAACTACTTCGGCGAGATTCCTCACGCCGAGCTGATCCGGAGCGTTGCCCGGCGCGTGAGCGACGGCCGAATGCTCCGCCTCATCAAGGCATGGTTGGAAATGCCCGTCGAAGAGGACGACGGCAAGGGCGGAAAACGGCGCACGAACGCTGCGCGCCGGGAGCGAAAGGGCACCCCCCAAGGGTCCCCAATTTCTCCGCTGCTCAGCAACCTCTACATGCGGCGCTTCATACTGGGCTGGCAAGTGCTGGGCCATGCTCAGCGCTTCTGTGCGGAGATCGTGTGCTACGCGGATGACCTTTGCGTCATCGGCAAGGCTCCGGCGGCCACAATGCTGCTGGTCGTTCAACGGCTCATGACGAAGCTGAAACTACCGGTCAACGAACAGAAGACCCGATGTTTGCGGTGCCCGGAGGAACCTCTAACGTTCCTCGGATACCGGATCGGGCGCAACTACCGCGCGGACGGCCGCGGTGCGTATATCGGCACCCGGCCCAGCACGGACAGCGTCCAGAACATCTGCCGCACGATCAGCAAATTGACTGTACGGCGGCACGGGAGCCTCCCTGCGGAGACAGTGGTTGAGCGCCTTAACCGGACACTCTCCGGTTGGGCAAACTACTTTCGCTTGGGGCAGGTCAGCCCGGCCTACCGAGCCGTCGATCAACACGCTGACCGGCGGCTGCGCCAATGGCTCTGCCGGAAGCACAAGGTGAGAAGCGGGAAATACGTGCGCTTCCCGAGCCAGCAGTTGTACACACAGTACGGCTTGCACCGCCTTGCGCCGACGACGAAGGGCCTTCCGTGGGCGAAGGCGTGATCTCGACCGAAAGCCCGGTGCTCGAGATGGGCACGCCGGGTTTGACGAGCGGGGGTGAGGAAACGTGGCTACGGCCCAGAACGAGGCACTGGCACAGCGCGAAAGCAGCCAGCTAACTGCTACTCCCTGGACCTACGGCAGAGCGCGCCTCCCCCCGACTCTACCTCGGCGGAGTCCGTGGAGGGAAGGACCGGGGCCAACGGAAGGTAGGGGAGCCAAACCACGTACTGGACACTGCGCCGGGTAAGCGTGTTACTTGAGGCTCCCCGACCACGCCGGTGAGCGAGGCGCCGCTTGTGCGGTGAGAGTTCACTCGGACGTCTGACCGAAGGCAGGAGCCGGATGCCCTAGCGGGCCCGTCCGGATCCGTGCGGGGGGCGCTGGGAAACCAGCGTCCCTACCGCGATGGCGCTGGGAAACCAGCGTCCCTACCGCGATGTCTGGTACGGGATCCGGGCCACAAGTGTGTTGTTGCGCCGCGAGTAGATCGCGGTGAGGCCTTGGCGGAGTGTGTCTTGCTCATGGTGAACGAGGTGCGGATTGTGGCGGTGCGCGGGCCTGCTTGAGGCCGTCGATTCAGTCCAGCCTGTCCGGTTCAACGCAGCTGAAACGGCTCGCTCATACGCTGCCGGACAGTTCTCACCTGTCGCATCCGGCAACTGCAACGCCAGCAGTTCGGCGCGAAGCGCCTCCAGCGATGCATCCGCACACGCGACCAGCTTCGGGCTCGCGGCAGTGGACTCGGCGGAAGAAAAAGGCAATAGTGTCATGGTGAGTGCTCCCGGATATCGATGTTGTAACCCGAATTCGTATTCCACATGTTGGGTGGAGCACCAACGCCCCAACATGCCTCCAAGCCGAAAAACACCCCGATTCCTGACACGCCGGCAAAACTGTGACACAAAGCCGGTCGTCTTGAAATGGATGATTTACGCTAACTTCTTGCCAACGCACGACTTTCAATACGCTCTACGAAAGTTTCACCCTCTCGATTGGGTTCTCCGCTTCAACGAAGCGGGGCCGGATGGCTTGCGCGGTCAACCACGCGGCGATTCTTCGTGCCGCCTGAGCGCGGAACAGCATAAGGAGCTTGTTGCGGTCCCGGGAACGGGGGGCCCGACCTTGAACGAGACGGGATCTGCCGTTGGCGGCTTCGAGACTTGAGCGACTGGATCCAGGACAATTTCGGCGTCAAGTACACTCTGGAAGGCGTGCGCGGCCTGATCCACAGGCTGGGCTTCCGGAAACTGTTCCCCCGCCCCGTCCATCCGAAGGCTCAGGAATCATTGCACCACTTGCCGACACAGACGCAGGACCGCTGCCTCACCATCTGCGGCTCCCGCATCAGCCCCCGCGAACCAGACGTCGGGACCCCTTGAGGCCACGCCAGTCACACACACCGCGAACAAAACCGACAACTCCGCTCCCGTCAGCCGAAGAAGACCCTCCGATACCGGCGGCCAGCGAAAGCTCCCCTCATCCGGCCACTTGGTCACCAAAACCATCCCGCTGCCGTCGTGGTGCAGTACCTTTACACGACCTGGCCGCCGCGAGCGGAACACCAGAACCACTCCCGTATTCGGCCCAACCCCCAGATACTCCCGCGCATAGCTGCTCAGCGCACCGATCCCTCGACGGAAGTCAACCGGTCGCAAGGCAAGATAAACCCCCCAAACTTCGCCAATCCCCAGCATCCCAGCCTCCAGAAAACAATCCACACTCTGGAAGATGGAGACCCTCCCCCCTCAGCGGAAGCAGGAGGCCCAATAGTCGCTTACGTTCTACCGATCGACTTTCAAGGAAGAGCTCGCGGCGATCCGGAAATCCACGGAAGCGGTGGCAGGCAACGGCGCAACTGGCGTTACCGCGATGGAGCCGACCTTGGTAGGGCAGGTGGCGCTCCTGCCCGCCGTGCGAGAGGAAGGGGCCGATCGGCTGATCCAGCAGTCTCCCCTCGGCCCGCTATGCCGGCCGGACGACTGGAGGGAATTCGCTAGACTGCACTGCTGCGAGGACAGCCTGCTCGTCGCGATTCAGAATGCAGATATCGCCAACACTCGCGTGGCTAACGCCCAATCGGCGGAACTTCAGCATGCCCACTGAGAACTCGTTGCTGTCAAGGAGGAAACGAGCGGTGCCGACGTGGCGGATTTTGCGCGGAAACACGGCAGCCGCTTCGGGGTCATCACGGGCGATCGGAGAGTCGATAATCCGGTCCGGCTCCGCCATGGCGCGCACGGCCTTGGTCCCGGCGCCGAACTTCGTGCCCGAACAGAGCGTCGTGCACCGGGCTGCCCCCAACGGAGACTGGCGCGAGGCGGACCGCATTCTCGGCGGCATCCGGCCGCTGATGCGGTTCATCCGCGGAAGGCCCGGTATCGAGGCGCATATGTTTCTCGGAAGACGGACCTGTTGCGGGCGTACCCGGTTCGATCCCGGTGCCAACCGCAGACAGGGTCTGCAATCGCGGTCGAGGCCCGTCATGGAGTTCAGGAGAATGCTGGCGGAGCGCCTTGGCGGGACGGAGTGAAGCGGGCCGGAGAGCATGAAGAGACCATTCGAGTCATCTGGAGCTCTGGCGGACAAGGATGCCCCTGTTCCTACGCAGCTCAGCAGGATGCATGGCAGGACAGTTGCGAGGCGCTGCCGTACGAGTTGCGGATCGCCGATTGCACTTTCCCCGCGCGGAACTGACATCGCATGTTTGCGGAAATCCGCTTGATTGACCTTGCGTGACGGTCAGGTTTCCGGTAATATCTCCGGAAATGAAAGGAAAGCATGTCGACTACAAACCGAGCATCAGTTAGCGCCCATCGGAAGCGAATGAGGCATCGCGGCATGGTCCGGGTCGAGGTGCAGGTTCGCAAGGAGTACGCCGCACTTGTGCGAGGGGTGGCGATTGCGCTCAGCGATCCTGAACGCGAGACACGGACACGCGATCTCTTGCGCGAGCGGATTGTGCGGCATTCCGGTAGAGACCTGAAGGACTTGCTCGCCTCGGCTCCGCTCGAAGGCATCGAGATCGATCGCCCGCGTGACTTTGGACGCAGGATCGAATTTTGAACTACCTGCTGGACACCAACGTCATCTCCGAAGTTCGCAAACGCGACAGGTGTCACCCGGCGGTCGCCGCTTGGTGGGAGAATGTCTCGGCAGAACAGATTTATTTGAGCACGCTCGTCATCGGCGAAATCCGCAAGGGCATAGAGCTTGTTCGCGTCAGGGACCTGCGTCAGGCTGATAGGCTTGAGCGATGGCTGGAGGATGTCATCTCCACCTTTGCAGACCGGATCATTCCCATATGCACCGATGTTGCCCATGAATGGGGCAGAGTGAGCGCGATCCGCCCGGTGCCTGTGATCGATGCCCTGCTGGCGGCAACCGCAGGGGCGAAGGGACTTGTTTTGGTTACGCGAAATACGCCCGATGTGGCCGGTCTCGGTGTGGATGTCCTCAATCCATTCGAGGCGGTGTCCGAAACCACCGGCGACCGTTGGCCGTAGCCGTAGCCGGGAGAACCGGAATCCTGTTCGGCGGGCCAACCCCGGCCATGTCTGTTTCGATCCCGGCCAGACACGTACATTCTCTTTTCTTAGAGGATCTGCTGCAGCAAATCGAACCAGCGGCGAGGCCCAATCCAGCGGAGCGCATTCCATCTTGACATGAAGTCCGCGCAGGTCAGGTTCCATGTGCAGGATCGGCGCTGGCGGGCCCACCTGGAACCCGGTATCCTTCGCGGCAAGGTGTGAGCAGCCTCGATGCAGGGGCTGGCCGATCCGCGCTCCGACTTTCTTTCGGGACGATGCGTGCGCGTTCTCGTGGAACATCCACTGATATCACGGCATCAGCAGCCAGAGGGCCGCATTCATGCGAATAGCGATGATCGGCGCAGGTTATGTCGGGCTGGTCTCCGCGGCGTGCTTTTCGGAGTTTGGCTCCGAAGTGGTTTGCGTCGAGGCCGACGCGTCGCGCCTTGCCGCGCTTCGCGCAGGCGACATCCCGTTCTACGAGCCGGGTTTGCCGAGGCTGGTGAAACGGAATTTCGAAGCAGGACGGCTGTCCTTCAGCGAAGACATCCGAGACGCCGCGGATGCCCGCATCGTGTTTCTGGCGGTTGGAACCCCGCGGCAGGCGCGGACCGGGCAGGCGGATCTTGGCGCGCTCGAGGCCGCTGTGCGGCAGGTCTCCCGCGTTCTGGTGCCGGGCCGCATGTCGCTGATCGTCACCAAGTCGACCGTTCCCGTCGGAACCGCGCGAAGGGTCGAGGCAATTGTGCTCGACGAACGCCCCGATCTCGTCCCCGGTCAGGATTTCGATGTCGCCTCGAATCCCGAGTTCCTTCGCGAGGGTTCCGCCATCGAGGACTTCCTGCGTCCCGACCGCGTGGTCCTCGGTATCCAGACCGACCTGGCCTGGGAGATGCTCTCGGAGCTCTACGGGACGCTGAGCCTTGGTGATGTTCCCATTCTCCGGACCGACCGGGAGACGGCCGAACTGATCAAATACGCGACCAACGGTTTCCTCGCGGCGAAGATCACGTTTATCAATGAAATGGCGGATCTGTGCGAGCAGGTGGGCGCGAATGTGGCGGATGTGGCGCGCGGCCTCGGCATGGACGGTCGCATCGGACCGAAATTCCTGCATCCGGGACCGGGCTATGGCGGGAGCTGCTTGCCGAAGGATACCTCGGCCCTCGCTGCGGCGGGGCGGGAGCACGGCGCGCCGCTCCGCATCGTCGAGGCGGTGGTGAAGGCGAACGAGGAGCGCCGGCTGCGCGTGGCGGATCGCGTCTCGGCGGCTGTGGGCGGGGATGTCCGCGGGCGGCTTGTCGCGGTGCTCGGCCTTACCTTCAAGCCCGAAACGGATGACATGCGCGAGGCCGTAAGCCGGGATGTCGTGCCGGAGCTGCTGCGCCGCGGCGCCCGGGTCCGGGTCTACGATCCGGTGGCCAACGCGGTCGCAGCCCGATTGCCGGAGTTCGCAGGCGCCGGGTTCTGTTCCGATGCGGAGACGGCATTGGAGCAGGCGGACGCGCTGCTGCTCCTGACGGAGTGGAACGAGTTCCGGGGCATCGATCCGGCGTCCATCCGCCGGTTGATGGCGGACCCCGTGGTCATCGACATGCGAAACGTCTTCAATCCGCAGGCGATGCGGGAGGCCGGGATCCGCTATCGCGGGGTAGGGGTGCAGTAGCGACTCCGGCAGCGAGTGCGCAATGTTTCAGTAGCGAAAATAATGGCGTGAGAAGTGGCCGGTGCCGTAGAACGCAGCCGCTGGTTCACCGTTTCGGAAGTTACCAATGGAACTGCCCGGTTTCGTCATCGCTCATCGGGCAGCCCGTGGAGGCACGTGCAGGATTCCAGTGGATCGGAAGCCCGATCCCCCGCCAGGCCCCCGATCCCGTATCCTGTTGCCGCGGCATGGGCGTTCGAGGGAAGTGACCATGGCGGGTCGCGGCGGGATTTTGAAGAACCCGACGTCGGCCACGTTCCCGTGTCGGAAGGGGCCGCCAATTCGGGCTGGCGACACTTCCCAGGCCGTGCGCCGGACTGCGCCGGGCAACCCTCCTCATACAAGGGAGTCGAGCAGGTTCTTCCGGGACGTGTCGCAGTTCGTGGGTGCGGAACCGACAGGGTCGGGCCGCCAGCTTGAGCGTCGGCGCAACCCGTCGCTGCGCGGCGAGCGGACGTACGCGGTATTGAGTCCATGGTACCGTGGAAGCGTATGTCGTGCTTGCTGTCTTGCGGCTTCGGACTTGTCCCGGAATTGAACTCGGGTTCGGCACCGAACAAAGCGCCAACTATGCCGCCTCGGTGATGATGCCGCGCCGACGGCCCAACTCCTTGCAGGCTCGCGCTGTCGAACGCAATTTGTCGGCAGGATCAGGTTTCCAGGAGTCTCGTCACGACAAGAATTCGCTCCTTTCACTCCGGAGGATATGGGGCGGTTCATGTTACGAAGGATTTGGCATGCCGGGAATCCAGCCGGGAATCCGGATTGGATGGAGCCTTGGTGCGCGTGCTTTGTGGAAGGGCTTGCGGAGCAGGGTTACGCACAAGACGACATGTACGCCGATCGGCGGATTGCGCGCAATACTTTCGCTACGGTTCGCGCCCGGGGCCTTGACGCGACGGCGGTTGACGCAACGGTAGCTCGCAGCCTTTGCAGGCTGCCGCTTGAGGGATCGAGCAAGCAAACGCAGGCCCTCTGGCAAGGCATCGCCGCAGGGTTCCTGGACTGTCTTTCCGAATCCGGCGTGATCGACCTGCCCGAGCCGGAGGATCCGCCACGGCCGGGTAGCTTGGAGCACTTGTGGAGAGAGGATGAGGGCTGGCTGCGAGGTCAGCGGGGATTGAGCGCGAGTACGATCCGTGGCCACAGTAAGGTCTTCGAGCGATTCATGCGGTTTCGCTTTGGGGATGCCGGGATCTGCCCGGGCCCGATCACAGTTCCGGACATCTGGCCTTCCAATTCCCGGAGGGAGGCAGCGAACGCCGTCCTCCGAACCCAGGGATGGCATCGCGGCCTGTTGCGCTATCTCCATGCGACCGGCTGGAACCGGGATGACCTGTCATGGTGTGTTGCTCGTTTGGCGCACAATCGACACCCTCTTTCCCGGACGCTTCTCAGTGCGAATGACATTCAGCGGGTGCGGGATGCCGCTCGCGGTGACACGGACCAGGCACGGCGCGACTACGCGATCCTCATGCTGACGGCGCGTCTCGGCCTTCGGGCTCCTGAAGTCGTGGCCATCCGCCTCGACGACATCCGTTGGCACCGGGGTGGGATCCTGATCTGCGGCAAGGGCAATCTCCACGACGCCCTGCCCTTGCCGGTTGGCGTCGGCGAGGCGCTGGCGGACTACGTTCGGCATGGCCGGAAGGGATTGTCCTGCCATCCGTTCGTCTCCGCGCGTGCGCCCAGGGGGGCACTTCGGAGTACAATGACGGCCGCTCGGCTGCTGCGCACAGCGATGCAACGGGCCGGATTGGCACCGTCTACAGCCCACGGCCGGGAGCACGGCCACCCGGGCCGCTCGGCTGAGTCAGTTACGCGGCATCGCTGCCTGGCTGCACGCTATCGATCCGCGCACCGAAGTGCCACCGGCGAGGCTCGTCCGCCGCTCGCACAGACGGCCCCGTCCCGACAACCATGCGGAAGAGGAGATCACCGGGATCGAGGAACGGGCGACTTCGGCCTGATTGCCGCGACAGGGATGCGGCTCCGCGACGCCCTCGGTCTGGATGATCGGGTTGTCGGTCTCCAGGAGGCCGTACTCACAATCCGGCGAGGCAAGGGCGGTCAGTTCCGCTTGCTCCCGATCTCAACGTTATCCGCCGGACAACTCGATGCGGATCGGCAGGTCCGGAAATGGGCCCTTTGGAAGCGGTGGGACGGCGTTCTTTCTCAATGACGCTGGCCGGCGCCCAACAAAGGCCGCCGTGCAGGCGGCGTTCGCACGAGACGGCACCATGGTCGACTTTCGCGAAGTCAGGCTTGGCGGAGACCGCGGACGCGAACCCCGCACTCATGACCTTCGCCATGCGACGGTAGTTCAGACCATCATCGACGGGTACCGGCAGGGCGTCGATCCCGACCGGGAGATGATCAAGCTCACAATCGATCTCGGGCATGCAGAGCCGGCGCAAACCCACCGGTATGTCGAGGCCGTCCCGGAGTTGATGCGACTCGCATGCGAACGCGCCGAAAAGGCGCTCGGCGAAGGAGGCACAACGTGAACGAAAGCCTTCTTGCCGTCTGCCTGCAGCGGTTCTTCGCCAGTCATTTCCCGAAGCAGGGCGGTGCCCGCGCCCATACGATTGCAGGCTATCGGGACGCAATCCGCCTGCTGTTGCGCTTTGCCTCCCGGCAACGGGGTTGTGAGCCAACCGATCTTCGGATCGAGGAAATCGATGCGGAGCGTACCGTACACTTCCTTGGCTTCATCGAGGGCAAGCGCAACAACAGCACAAGCAGCCGCAATGCCCGGCTCTCCGCCATCCGGTCGTTCTTCCGGCATGTTGCCGTACAGGAACCGCAACTCGTTTGCCACTGCCAACGCATTCTCGCCATTCCGTTCAAGAAACATGAGAGAACCATGCTGGCCTGGCTCGATGACGCAGAAGCGAGCGCATTCGCTGCCGCGCCAGACACGGCGACATGGCTCGGGCGGCGCGACCGCGCCTTGCTTGTTGTCGCCCTGCAGACGGGACTGCGGGTGTCCGAGTTGATCAATCTGTCTCGTGATCATGCCGACATGCGCCTGATCGAAGAGGCGATGGTTCAAACCAGGTCAATCGAAGTTCCGGCCGGGCGGTATAGGCCACCAGACGACTTGATCTCCTTTCTCGACGCTCTCTGACCATGCCGACAAACTGCGGCCGGTGGCCAGCGCCCGCAAGGAGTTGCGCCGTTGGCGCGGCATCATCACTGAGGCGTAATGTCAATGTAACAATCATGTCACAGTGACAAATCGCAGACACGTTCGATAGGCTCACAGCATCGGGTAACCGAATTCACGTGCTATTCCGGGGAGCGGGCGATCGTGGCAGAAGGAATCGGATTCGCGGGCACAGGATTGACGGGCCGCTCAACGGCGAAGAACGTTCTGGCCGCGGGATATCCACTTTCCCTCGTCGCGCTACACCGCCGACCGACCCCTACCGAAACAACCAGAGGGCCGACGGACTGCTGAAACTCGTCCTTTCCCGGTGACGTCAGGATTTGTTCGTCGGGCGCGTGGGTGCCCGGATCGAACGGCTCGTATGCGGAATGGGCGTGTCGAGGGATCACAGACCGCGTTTACCGGATGCACATTTCGGTCTCGCGTTGTGTGAGAGCGTCTTGATTGACGTCCGTCGGCTTGTTCAAGGGAAAGACATCGATGCTGAAGAAATTTCAGATGCCAATGCTCGCACTGGCTGCGACCGTCGCTCTGGCCTTGACTGCTTGCAGCGGCGGGGGCAGCGGGGGCAGCGCGAGCGGCAATGCCGCCGAGCGTGACCCGCCGCGTGACCCGCCGCGTGACCCGCCCGCGGGCCAATGGCATTCGGATAAGGATTTGCTGCGTTCGGATAAGAGAAACCCGTGCTTCGGGCGGTTGCCGGAAGTCGGGGGGCTGATTTTGGGTTCGGTTCAGATATCAGGCGGTGGATCGCCTGAGCCATTTGGACCGTGGCTGCTTTGATTCCCTTCTGTAGCTTCGGCCCGGCCTCTGGCGCTGTATGCACCGGGAGAGGCCGGCCATGATCCGCCTGACGGACTGGTTGACCATCTCGCTCTGTCTCAGGAAGATGGCTTCGATCTCCCGTCCGACCAGACGCAGGCCGTTCTTGAAGTTGGTGCGCATGGCGGGCAGGTCCTCGCTGTCGCCGCGGTTGAGGTCGCTGTCGCAGCGGTTGACGAACTGGCGCGCGAGGGTGACCAGCGCGAACACCGCGTAGAGTTCCTGGCGGACGCCGCGCTCGGACTTTGCATGGAAGTGCTCGATCACGGCCTTGCTGGTTTTGTAGAGTTCCTCGATCCCCCATCGGCCATGATAGAGGTCGCTGAGTGCCGGGATGGGATAGCGGCCGCTGTCGAGCAGTGACGTGGCGAGATAGTATTCGGTGTCTCCGATGGCATACTTGGCCAGGCGGATGCGGTGGCTCGGACCGGGCGGGCCGTCCCTGGGCGGTTCGAGGGTGGCGGTCAGGTCGGTTTCCCGCGAGGCGATGAACGTGTCGAAGGCGGGGCTGGTGTTGCGGGCAATGCGGAACACGAAGTGAAGCCCGCGCTGCCAGTGGGCGAGAGCCATCGCGAACGAGAAATAGCCGCGGTCGTAGACGATGACGTCGCCTTCGGCGGCATGGTCGAGATGGGTGAGTGCAGCCGTGCGTTCGTTTTCATGGCTGAACAGGTCGAAGTCGACCGGGATCCGGTCGTTGAGCCGGTACATGGCGCTGACCATACCCTGGGGGTAGTGGGCGCCGTTGGGGATGCGGTAGCCGCGCTGTGCCAGTTTCCTCGGCAGGGTAATCTTGGATCCGTCGACGGCGAGGACCCTGTGGTCTTTCCAGAGCCGTCCGTCGGGGCTGTTGGCGAGGATCTCCCGGTGCAGGGCCCGGAACGCGCTTTCGTCGAGCTTCTCACGCGCCTCGCAGGCTGTCGAAGCCGCCGGAGGCTCGTCCTGTGGCAGTTCGACGCCTGCCGCCGCGCACTGCTCCCAGAGTTCGCACAGCGTGGCACGGTAGCCCTGCCCGCGCGGCGCGACGACGAGGCGGAGCACGAACAGCATGATCAGCAGGCTGTTGAACACGCGCCGGCGCTTCTGCCAGCGCGCATCCTCACGCTCCGCGACCGCCGTGGCGGCGGCGACGAGCGTCTCCCACCGCCGGGAGAAGCGGCGGTCGCTGGCGGCGGAACGCCCCCGTTCGGCCCGTGTCGGCGGCTTCGCGGGCGTTCCGGCGTCCCGTTCGCCGCACAGGATCTCACGGGCGCCCCCGCACAACGGCAGCACGTACACCCCCTTGACCGACCGTCCGCCGGTCGAACCAATGCGCTCCCAGTTGGCGGCGCGGTAGCACGAGGCCCTGAACCGGGTCTCGTCGACGAACGTCTCGCAGAGGACGGGGCGGAAGCCATGCAGGCGCTGCCAGTCGTCGGCGAGCCGACGCGTCGCCAGGGCGAGGGCCGAGGACGCGAGATTCTTCGAGCGCACCCAGGGAAAAACCAGGAAGCGCGAGTTGACCACCATCCGGTGCCGGCTACGGCCGCGGGCCCGGTCGCTCCATCCGATCCAGTTGTCCCGGCACGGGAGCGTCTTCGTCGCCGCCTCGAACAGCAGGCATCCCAGCTTGCGGCCCTCCCGGTCGGCGACAAAATAACGGATGTGCGCCCCAAACGGGCGTCTGTAGCCGAGGTAGTGGTGGCGGTCGACGAAGGCGTTCCACAACTGCCGCCCGTCCGTGTCGGTGACAGGCTCGAGGCGCAGCGGACGCAGGTCGGAAAGGTCGGCGCACAACGCCGGTCGCCGGTCGGAGGCAGAGGTCCAGACGGGCCCGGGCGTCATGTCCCGGACCTGGGCCTCCCGCTTCGGCGGCAGCGTCAGGATGCCATGCCGCTCCAGCGTCTCCAGAAGCTTCATGCATGCCCCGACCCTGTAGTCGCCCTTCGCCGAAACCCAGTTGAGATGCTCGCAGAGGGTCTTCGCGAGCTCGTTGCGGCTGTGGTTGGGAAATAGCACCACGGTCTTCTGGATGTCCGCAATCTGCCGCCGGGTCAGGCGGCGACCGGAAAACGTGGTCGACTTCAGGTCGGTGATTCGCGGATCCATGGGCAATTCCTGCAGCTGTTCAAGGACAGCATACGAATCGACGGGCGCTTGTCAACACCTCTGCGGAACAAAAATAATCGCACACCGATACGCCATTCATATCAACAGGTTGCCGGCAACGGGACAAATCGCCCCAAGACCGTTACACCTATCCGAATGCCATTGGCCCGCGGGCGGGCGGCTCAGCTCAAGCAATGATCTTCAGAGCAAGCGTGCCGCGGCGGCGGGAGCCCAGCCAAGACGAGGCGAGATAACGCATGAGGATCCAGTAGCAGGCAGCGTAACGCAATCCTCCGATGTCGATGGGAGCAAACTTACCCAGGATCAGGTGGATGTAACGATTACCCCGGCCGGGGGGAGCATAAATGTCGAAGCACTGTACAATAGAGAGGTGGCCGTCGATACTGCGGTTGCCGAGCTCGGGAGTGATGTCGAGTACTTGCGGAAGGAACCGAAAGGAACACAGCTTTATGAACGATATGAAGGATCCGGGTCTGGTAGCTATCTTGCTGTAGAATTCTACAGAAGTCTCAGTGGAACAGACCTGACCGGTCTGCCGGCGGGAGACCTGTGGCTGGACGTCTATACCGACTACAACGGCGGTACCATAGACCACACCAACTATCTGGTCGGAGGAATTTGGGTGTTCCTTCCGGACGACGGGACCGCAGACGACTATGAATTCGGTGCGTTCGTCGACGGCCCAGAGCCCTTCAATCATGATATCCCACCGCTGACCGGCGAGGCGATGTACCAAGGAGAGGCAAACGGCGTCTATTCGACTGGAGAGGAAGGGATTCGACGGAATTTGTTCTTCGACGCAAGCGCGGAACTGACGGCCGACTTCGGCACCGTAGACAACAATGGAACGATTCAGGGAAGGATTCACGGATTCGAATTTGATGACGGCAGCGTGCGTGGCATCTCTGAGCTCACGCTAGGGGAAGCGGATATCCTACCCATCTATGATGGCTTCACCGGCACGACGTCGGCGACTCACGACGGCGTCAGCTACAGCGGAATGTGGGGCGGACAGTTTTTCAACGAGGGTGCGACCCGCACAGACCTTCCACTCGCTGTCGCGGGAACATTCGGAGCCGCCGACGTCGATGAGACTGAGACCATCGTCGGGGTGTTCGGAGCGCGCAAGCCGTAGATTGTGGAACCCAGCAGGGGTGAGAGGGAGATGGGCAGCCGTGGCACTGCCCTTCTCTTGCCGCCGTGGTTGCCGATAGCAACATTCCTTTGCGCGTTGTCAGCCGCGCTCTTGCTTTTCTCAGCAGCGGCGCTGTCGGCTTCCGATCGGTCGCATCTTTCTTCTGACCCCGAGGTCAACAGTGCCCGCTCGCTTATCGAAGGCGGACGCTTCGATGAGGCATTGGCCATCCTGCGACGGCTGCCGACGGACCGCCCGGACGGGACCGATATCCTGTTTCTCAGGGGACTGGCAGCGCTCCAGGCGTCGCAGCAGCCCGGGGTCGGAGACGAGGCGGGCGTCCGGCTCGACGAGGCGATCGCCGCATTCCGCACCATTCTGATCGACAGTCCTGGGCTCATGCGCGTGCGCCTGGAGCTTGCTCGCGCCTTTTTCCTGGAACGGGATGACGACCTCGCGCGCCAGCACTTCGAACTGGCGCTCGCCGGCGAGCCGCCTCCGGTTGTCGTCGCCAACATTCAGCGCTTCCTGCGCATCATGCGCGCCCGACGCCGTTGGCAGGGACGCTTTGGCCTCGCGGTCGCGTCCGACAGCAATCTCAACACCGCCTCCGGGGCGAGAACCATCAGGCTCGACACGCCTGTCGGGCGCCTCCCTTTCGAGCGCCGCGGAAACATCGAACCCAGGTCCGGCCTCGCCCTCTCCCTATGGGCGGCCGGCGAATACCAGTACCCGTTGAGCGCACGCCTCAGACTGCGCTCCGGCGCGGATGTCGTGCTGAGCGAATTCAAGGGCGGGGATCTGGATCGCCACTCCGCGTCCGTCCATCTCGGCCCGCGATGGCTTGCCGACCCGAAGACCGAGGCCAGTCTGCTGGTCACTGTCCAGCGGCAATGGAAGGCTGGTCGGCCGGAGACCGACCAGTTCGGGCTCCGCATGGAAGTGGAGCACCGTCCTGCTCCGCGCCTCGCAGTGTACGGGCGGGCCAATTGGGGCCGGCGCAACTGCCGGGACTGCGACCGGCTCGACGGTGCGGTCGGCGATGTTGCGCTGGGCGCGAACTGGGTCGCGCTGCCCGTACTGCGGTTTGCGGTCGATGCCGGCTGGCACTGGAGCCGTACCCGGGATGAGGCATGGCGCGCCGCCGGACCGAAGGCGAGTCTGACCGCAACCCTCTTCCTTCCGAAGGGCATCACGGTTGGCGCGCGGGGGGCGATGCACTGGACGGACTATGAGGGGAGTGGTGCGCGCCACCTCACGCGCGACCTCAAGCCTCGCGAGGACCGCACTCGCGTTCTCTCTGCATCGGTGCACAGCCGCGCGCTTACCGTGTTCGGCTTCAGCCCACGCCTCACCGTCATCAACGCGCGCCACGAAACCAACGCGCAGGCGCTCGACTACCAACGCAACCGCGCCGAACTAAGGGTTCGTCAAGAAATAACCGCTTGGCATTGAGGAGTCGGCAAGAAGGTATAATTCCACTCGCCATGGAACTCTGCGGGCCGGATGTCGAGGTCCTCCATTTGGGCATCCTTGATCGCCACGCCCTTGGGATAGTCGTTGTCGTCCACGTCGCAATAGACTTTGAGGCCGGTGCTGGTCGTGGTGGCGCCGATCAGACTGACGATGGTGGCGAGGGTTCGCAGCGGCTTGCCGCGCCAGTTCTGGCTGATGAACGAGAACAAGCGGTGTTCAATGCGGTTCCATTTGCTGGTTCCGGGCGGCAGATGGCAAACCGTGATCTCGAGGCCCAGTTCGCGGGCGAGTTTCTGCAGTTCAACCTTCCAGAGCCGAACCCGAGCTCCGTTGGAGCCGCCACAGTCGGCTGTGATCAACAGGCGTGAGGCCCCGGGATAGAGTTCCTGTCCCAAACGCAGCCACCAACGCCGGATACTCTCCACGGCGAAAGCAGCCGTGTCGTGGCTGATGCCGACATTCACCCAACCGATATTGTGAGCCACGTCATAGACCCCGTAAGGCGCCGCCTTGCCGAGCTTCTTGTCGGGGAAATCATGAACATTGACCTCCTCGGGCCGGCCCTTTGGCCGCCACTCACGGCCGCCGTTCCTGAAGTCTCCTACCAGTTCCTTCTTCTTGGTGTCCACTGAGATCACCGGCTGCCGGCCGGCGAGGAAGTCCGCGACCTGATCGTTGATGTATTCGAACTGGCCGTCGCGATCGGGAGGATCCGTGCCCTCCCGTGTCTTCGCATTTCCCCGAAGCGTGTAGCCGAGCTGCACGAGAAGCTTCCCCACCAGCGTGCGGGAAACCGAAAAACCCTGCTCCTTCAATGCGTTCGAAAGGCGGCGGCAGCTCTTCGAGGTCCAGCGCAACGGACGTTCGGGATCGCCCCGTGCCGTGGGTTCCACCAGCGCCTCAAGAGCGCTCAGCAGTTCCGGTTGCTTCTCCGTCTCCGGCTTGCGCCCGCCACCGGGACCTATCAATCTATCACACTTGACTCCGGGACTTCTCCTTTCGTTTTTTTCCTGTTCCATTCCTGCATGGCCTGGATGGCGAAGACGGCTTGAGACAGGAACTTCACGCCTTCCCAGAGCTTCTGCGTGCCGGGTAGCGGCTGGCGCTTCGAGGGATGGAAGCCCGCCAGGCCGCCGGTGAGCACGACGAAGCCCGCGATGGTCATGTCCGGCGGTCCCCGGGGCACCTTGAAGCCATAGCGGGAGGCGAGGGCACAGAGTGCCCGGATGTCGTCCTCGGTGACATGTCGGCTGGCCGGGTCGTCCGGCCTCTCGCGGGCCAGGAGGGAAAGGTCCCAGACCCGGAAGGCGGTGATCGCGTCAAAGGCGAGACACTTGCGCAGGTCGTCGGCCTCGTCGAGGCGGCGGTCCTCGATGCGGGTGCCGACCTTCAGCGCATGGAAGAACCGTTCGATCCGCCAGCGCAGTTCGTACCAGCGCAGCACGGTTCGGGCGGTGTCGAGGTCGGCCTGGCCCTCGGTGGTCAGCAGCATCCAGTGCAGCGGTTTGTTCTTCTGCTTCCTTTGCTTCGATGCCGGCAGCGCCGGGCGACGGGGCGGGTCCTCCTCAAGGGCCGAGACGGCGATCATGCGGACCGGTGGTTCACTCTCCCGGTCCTTCGGGGGAAGCAGGTCCACCGGCGTGCAACGCAGGGTCAGCTTCGCCGTGCGGCCGCGCCGACGGTTCGGTCCCCCGCAGGCGGGCACCTCGATCTTCCGCCCGCCCACCGGGTCCGTCTCCAGCACATGGTCCCACAGGTCCGCGTCTCCGCCCGAGGCCAGCGCCACCCGACGCTGCGTCCCTCGGCTGGCCCGGACCAGCAATGCCGCCCCGGTCTGCTCCGCACGCGAGAGCAGCTCCCAGAAGTCGCCCTCGCGGTCGCAGACCGTCACCACCCGGCTGTCCGGGCAGGCGCGCGCGAGTTCCTGCGCCCGCTCCAGGCCGTCCACCCAGCGGACACTGTCCTTGTCATCGGCCTGACGGAAGTCGGTGTCCACCGTATACATCCCGAGAGGCCGGCCCACCGCGTTCACCGCCACGCCGAAATGGGCCAGGATGCCCGCGCTGCCCTTGCCGCCCCCGCCAAGCTCGTCGAGGCCCGACGTCGTTGACAGGCCGTCATAATTCAGCGTCGTCGTGTCCTGAACAGCCAGCACAAGCCGCTCGGCACCGCACCGCTCAACCGTCTGCTCGAAATGCGAATCCAGAATGTGGTCCATCGTCACCGCGTCATTGGACAGCAACCGGTAGGCCGCCGTCTGCTCCGCCCGCCCCGGGAAGATCGACGGCAGATGTTCGCCAAGCCGATTGACCCAGGCCGCACCCATCTGCGCAATCCGACGCCGGATCCGACCGTCAGGGTGCGTGCTCCGCCCGTATTCCCGTGCCGCCCATCCCCCCGCACAATATATCGATCCGGACCAGCCGAGAACGCGCTCCGGCTCACCGCACAGAACCGGTTGCCAGCCCTCCACGAGCGGCCGGAGCCAGACCGCGCGGCGCACCCCCGAACGGCGCCCCGAAGTCAGCTGCGGGCAACACTTCCACCCCGCGGCCCGGTAACTCAGCCCGGACTGCCCCGGCCCCGTGAAACTCTGCACCAGCACCGGCCGCTCACCGTAGGCCGCCGCCCAGTCGTCGGCAATCCGGCCCGTCGCAAGACGCAGAACCCGCGACGCAAGACCCTTCACCCGAACACCCGGAAGCAGCAGAAAGCGATGGTTGCACACAACCCTGCCGATGTTGGCCACGCGGGCATCGCCCGACCAGCCGACGACATCGTCGCGCGGCCCAAGCTGCATCCCCGCCGCTGTGAAGCCAATGCCGCCCAGCACCCCATACCGCTCCGAACGAACCCGGTAACGGACCTGCCCTCCCGGCGGCCGGCGCCATCCCTCCGGATGATGCGTCTCGATCATTGCCTCCCAGCGGCGGCGCTCCTCCGGTGACGCCACCGGCTCAAGCGACAGCGGACCGAGTTCCCGAAGCGAACACGAGACAGAACTGTCGGCGAAGTCCGATGCCGGGCGGGCGTGCGGATCAAACTCCATCGCCTCCGCTTCCGGCAGGCGCACACCCAACTCCTCCGCCAGGCGCGGCAAGAGCTTGCGCGCCGACGCAAGACACAGCCTGCCGACGCGGCCAAACCAGTTCTCCTGAAGACAGAGCTCCCGGGCCAGCGCACTCCGCGACAGCTCACCGCTGTTGCAGGCGGTCTTGAACCACTCTACCGTCTCCGCTGAAATCTGACGCATGCCAATCTGCATGCCCGAATAAATCGCACGAAATCACCCGCGAGTCAAGTGTGTGAGCTTGATAGCACCGGGACGGCGAACTCGGCCGAGCTCGCTCGGCGCCGTCTCCCCGCTGAGTTCCCGCAGTCCCCGGCCAATGGTCGAACACGCCACCCCCGTGATCTCGGAGACAAGCCTGATCCCGCCGCGCCCAAAGCTTCCCGCCTCGGCCGCCGCCAGCAACCGCCGGCCCCGCTCGTCAAGATACGGAGCCAGAGCCTCGTATCTATATTTGATACCATCCGTGTTGTCCATTCACTATATATAGAGGACATACCCATACTGCGGAATCCCCCTTCAAACCATCCACCCGATCACTCCGTGATCAGCACCAAACTGGCCGGGATCATTCCGTCATCCGCGCAAGCGCCAGGAGCCCGCGGCGGTCTTGGAACACCCGGGCGAAGGGGTCGGACCGGAGGCCTGCGCCAACACCGCTCAAACTTCCACCTGCATCCACACAAAGAGAAGGGGGGCATTGTACCGGTTCGGCCATTCTTCCGTCCCTTGCCGACAGCGCCCAATACCGCACCCGGCCGGCCCTTCGATTGCCGATTTCGAAGAAACGCAACCGTCGCACATGCAAGCGCAGTGGTCACCCCGCAAGCCGATCGGACGGGCTCCGAATGTCATCCTTGCAAAGAGTTGCGCCCACCAGGAAGCCGCGAGACGCTCAATCAAGAATTCGACAATATCCGATTCGATAGTTCGTGGACGGGCCCTAAGCTTCGTCCGCCTGTTTTGACTGGCTGTCATTCAGCGCGCGCATTGGATGCTGATCGGCGCGACACGACTCTGGATCGGTGTCGAGGGTGGCCCGCATGACCTCGATAACCTCCAGGCCGTGCACCCCCCGACGCAATCCCGTCGGCGTTGACAGATGGGGCCGGTCCGCCCCGAGGGAGCGCCTGCGGTCCGCCTGACGAGGGCGAGTCGCCTGCCATCCACGCCCGCCCGGACCCGGCGACCCGGTGCCGGCCCAGGATGAACGTGCATGGCATGGTGGAAGAGGGGATCCGGCATCTGGCGATCCGGAGCCTCGACCCGCATCCGCCCCGGCGAGAAGCTGGCAGGGTCCTATTGCGGCAACGAGCTTGCACGCTGCTCGCACGCGCTTCTCATCGCGATGTTACCGACGCCGGTCGGGCGGATACGGAGCGTCCGGCGGCTCGGATTGGTGTAAGGGGCGCCTCCGCGCCAACGCCGGCCAGCTGTTCGCGTTGGCTCCCCTCTTGCCGTGAACATGCTTTCGTTGGTCCTGGTTCAACGCGGAGACCGGATCCGGCCGGGGCCCAGGCGGAGGCGCGCTGGTTTGTGTTGGTGTGCGGCATCGTTTCCCTGCGCAGGCACGTTTGCCGGTCATAAGCCCCTGGCGAAATCCGGTTGGCTCTTGTCGCCCGATTGCGCGGATTGCGGCGGTCAGGCGCGTTTGGGCGCTGCCTTCAGATTGCCCCGGTTGACGCGGAGGCTTCCGTCGACACGGTGTACGGGGATGCCGAACTGACCAGGCTGGGGAAGCCGCCGGGCGGCATTCCGGTTCACCATCGACGCCTCACTTTGGATGCCGCGATCGCGACAGGGTGCGCGATCGCGCAGAACCACGTACAGGATCCGCGCGATCCTGTGCGCGGTGGCGACCAGAGCCCGATTGCGGCCGCGCCGTGCAGCGACGCTCATCTTGAAGCCGGCGAACTGGCAGTTGCTGGTGCTCGCGGCGCGTACGCCGCGTCGACGAGTGTGGCGCGCAGATGCCGGGAGCCCTTTCGGGTGGCATCGTGGCGGCGCTCAACCGTCAAAGGTGGAACCGGCGTCCGCCTCGCGGCCATCCTTGCCAACCAAAGCCGATGCCCTGTCCGGGATCTCGCCTACCGTTACCACTCCCGATGGGGCATCGAGGGATTGTTCAAGACCTCACAGCACGCCTTCGAACTGGAAATATTCCACAGCGGCTCCGAACGCGGCGTGAAACGGGAGATTCTTTCCCACTTCAGCCTGGTTGCCCTGGCCCGGCTGTTCACTCGCTTCCGCGATGCCATGCACATCGCGGTGGCAGATCCACGGCCGCAGAGCAAGGCAAACTTCGGGGCCTCTCTCTATGCCTTCGCGTCAAACCTGTGAGGGCTCATCCTGCGCCTGGCAGCCATGCATGGTGGCCGAGGCCGTCCAACACGTCCTCCGGTCCGTCGCAACCGCCGGCAGCGCCTGCGACCCAATCAAACCTGCGAACGACACTCCAGGAATCCTGTCGGAACGTGGCAGCGAGGCAAGGGAATCGCGGCCGCAACCTGAACATCGCCACCACAAGCGCGCCCCGGGTGCCTCAGCCGGAAGAGGATCCCTTGAGCGAACGCCGCCACGCGGCGATCCCGCTCGCGGAGATGACCTCGGAGCCGGCCGACAACCTGCTCGTATTGATGGACAGTGCCGATCACGCGGTGGAGATCCGGGCGCATGGTGCGTCCCCGGGCCATGTTCCGAACATCGACCACAATCCTCGCTGTTCGACGGAGCGCAAGCAGGAACGGCGAAGGGCGGCAACCGCCTGGCGCGCCATCGGCCATGAGTATTCGGGGAGCCGGCGATTCCGCGAACGCACCACGGCGGAGCGAGTGAACGCCAGCCCCAGGGGCGAGTTCGGCCGGCGCCATCTTCGCGTGCGCGGCCACGGGAACGCCGTCCGCCACTTGATGCTCGGCATTCTGGCGCGAAGCGTCAGCCATCTGCTGCGCCTGCAGATCCGGGCTCGGATGGGCTCGCTCCCCGTCCCGCCGCCGCCCGGTGCCCCCCGAACGGGAGACCTATGCCCGTACGGCAAAGACAAGTCCGAAACAGATCCCAATTGCCCTCGCGGGATCCCCGGAAGGCGAGACAAACCGCCTCTCCAACCAGCAATCGTTACCAATCGCTACAAGACCTGTGCTTTGCGGGGGATCAGGCTCCCGATCCACGAGAGTCTTGCAAGAGCCTCCCTGTAACTGAGAATCGGAGCCGGGCAGGATGCGTCCGCTCCACACTCCAGAAGACACCCGGCCGGTTCGGTTCCTGGTGGAAACATCTGGCCGGCGGACAGGCTTCATGTAGAAGAGACCGGCTTCCACGAAGAATCGACCGTGATTCCTTCCTCGAAATCGGCCTTCATCCTGGTCCAGAACCTGCAGATGGAGTCGGACCTCGCCGAAGATGGAACGGCGGTTCTGGCATGCTTGCCTTGCCGCAGACGGGAGCGGGCCAATGGCGTTACCCCTTGGCGTACTCCCGCGGCGCTTCGCAATCGGTGGGTGCGGAGGCCAGGTGAGCATGGCCTCCGCTGAATGAAATTTCGCCGATTCGCTCAGGTGCAGCGCGTCGGGCTAAGACGGCAGGACGATGAACACCTTGTTTCCGTCCCGCCATATTGTCAGGGCGACGACCCCGGTCGTTTCTTCGATCTTCCCGTGAAATTCATCGAGAGAAGCAACGGGCTGGTTGTTCACGGCAGTGACGACATCCCCCTCCTGGAGGCCGGCTTGCTCGGCCGGGCTTCCCTCGGCTACCAGGCGCACGGCGACGCCCTCGACCTCCGCGAACCCCGGCATGCCGGATCGAAGCTCGCCAAATTGCGCGCCGGCAAGGGCACGCGCGCTGCTGTTCGGATCCTGTGCCAGTTGCGCCGTCGGCATCGCGCCCAGTATGGCCTTGAGTGTTACTTCGCCGTCCGGCCGGATGACGCGAAGCTCCACCTCCGCACCGGACCGCATCATGCCGATTCGGTGGCGCAGATCGCCGGCGCCTTCGACCGGCTCGCTGTTCAGCGCCACGATCACGTCCCCGGCCGAGATACCCGCTTCGTCCGCCGCCGTTCCCTTTTCGACCTCTACGACGACTGCGCCGCTCGCCGCGTCGATGTCCAGCGCTTCGGCCAGGTCCGGGGTGAGATCCTGAATCAAGACTCCGAGTCTTCCCCGTCGGACTTCGCCGAACTCGATCAACTGGTTCATGACGCTTTGGGCCATGGTGGTGGGTACCGCGAATCCGATCCCGACATTGCCGCCTGCGGGCGCAATGATGGCCGTGTTGATGCCGACCAGCCTGCCGTCAAGAGTGATCAAGGCGCCGCCAGAGTTGCCCGGGTTGATCGAGGCGTCGGTCTGGATGAAGTTCTCATAGCCCGCCAGGTTGATGCCGGAGCGGCCGAGGGCGCTGACGATGCCCGAGGTGACCGTCTGACCGAGACCGAACGGGTTCCCGATGGCGACTACGAAATCGCCGACCCGGAGGTTGTCCGAGTCGCCGAACGGAACACCGATCAGACCGTCTGGCTCGATCTTCAAGAGCGCGATGTCCGTTGCCGGATCGCTACCGACGACATCGGCGTCGAAGCTGCGGCCGTCAATCAGGGTGACGGCGATTTCATCCCTGTCCTGGATCACATGGCTGTTGGTCAGGACGTACCCCTCCCCAGCATCGACGATGACGCCCGAACCGGCGCTCATCCGGGGGAGGGAGGGAGACCCGGGGGGGTCTCCGAAGAATCTCCGAAAGAGGGGATCCTGGAGTAAGGGGTTCGTTTCGTCCGGCTGCGTCAACTCCACCGAGATATTCACCACTGCGGCTGTCACTGTCTCCAGCAGTGGCGCGAGGGTTGGAATCCCCCGTTCGTCAACGCCAATGTTCTGCAACGGGGCCTGCGCAGCAGCGGCCGTTGATCCGGCTGCGAGAATCGCTGCCGCGAATAGTGCGAGAGCGCGTTGCTTCATTTTGGTCTCCTGAGATTGCTGCCAATTCACATCATGTCGCGGGAAACGCCCTTTGTGAACTCCGGACAGGCGGCCGCTCCCTCCAGCGGGCGGAAAGGCGACCGGTGGCTTCGCATTTCTGCGGCCCGCGCATCCGCCGAGCCGGACGGAGACCTGCTGCAGCGCGCGGTTCAAGATGCAAAGCCGCCAGGGACCCGGTTTGATCAACCCTTGACCGGGTTCGTGCGGCTGTCCCAGGACAAATAAAGGATTGCGGCGGACGGTTTTCAAGGATACCGGCGGAATCCGATCAACCCCCTGTCGTTCCCTGGTTCCGCTTCCAGAGCATCCTGTCGTGCTCCGGCTGCCGCCGACGCGGACGAATCCCGGCGAACAGACCATCGGGAGTCCAGCGGAAGACACGTTTGCGCGAGTTCGGATGGCAATGCCGGAGCGGCAAGTCGGCGCTCCGGTTGCGGCATGTGCGTTTCGGTGCAGCGAGCGGACAAGGAGCCGCGACGCCTGGCGCCAATGGTGCAGCCGGAGGCTGCCGGCGCGATGGTCTCGGAGTGGGCTGCCGACGGCTTCCGATGGCAGTCGTGCCGCTACTGCCGTTTCGGTGTTCGAAGAGGCAAGGGAAGGCGCATGATGGCGTGCCGTCGTTCCGGTGGGAGTCACATGGCGCGATGAAGGCTGATATCGCCCACGGACTTCGATCGGAACGGAAGGATCGGTCAACGACTCCGCACGCCGAGGTGGACAGTCGCGAAAACCGTTTGCCAGCGGTTGCGGTCGACCTTGCGGAGGACGGGCAGGGTCTCCGTGCTGAAGACCGCGCTTCCCACAAAATTCGTTCGATGTACCGGCCGCGTAGGGGCGGGCTGTAGTTCGGCCGGCATTCGGGCCTGGTCCACCACAGGTATCGAGTACACGCTGCACTGCCAACGCACGCAGAATTCAGCGTCCGGAACGCCCGCGCCGCAGCCAGACAAAGGCAATGGGCGGAGAACGGGATCAGCAGTGGGCAAGCGTGTAGCACGCTTCCGCCCATGCCTTCGCCATGTCGCGCGCGCAGGTTCGGATTCCCGGGTACGGTCGGCCCGCCCCGGTCCCGCTGTCCCACAAGTCGACCGCCGATCCTGCCAGTGCTGCCGCGATTCCGCCGGGCAGCAACGCGGAGGGTTCGGATTCCGAAGGTTCGAGTCCGATCCGGACGATCCCGATCCTCATTCGGGAAAGTTCGGAGCGTGCTTCGAGGACAATGTCGAGACGCTTCTTGCTCGGGTGCCAGGTGGCCGCAGGCGCGTCAGGAGAAGTGCCAACCGGTGTGCGCCGCTTCCGATTGGCTCTTGCCCGCTCCGGCACGCGCGCAAGAGTCCAAGGTGCCACCGGGTTGGACAAGCCGCAGCCTCGCGGCCGGTGCCACCTTCGTCGGAAACCGGGCGCAGGTGACGTCCCGTCCTCCTGCGGACCTCCCCCGGACGCGGGAATGCGCGGAGGCCGATGCGGCCTCCGCGAGCTGGAATGGCCGCGCCCTCGGCGGACGCCGCCCGGAAGGCTAGGACGGCAGGACCATGAAAAGCTTCGATCCTTCGCGCCAAACCGTCAGCGCGATGACTCCCGGCTCCTCTTCAATCCTCTCGTAGAACGTGTCGAGTGACTCGATCGGCGCGTTGTTGACCGCAATCACGACGTCGCCTTCCTTGAGTCCGGCTTGCTCCGCGGGGCTCCCCTGGGACACGGACTGGACCGAGACGCCGTCGACCTCGTCGAATCCGGGCGTTCCGGACTGGAGCTCCCCGAACTGCGCCCCCGACAACGCGGCGACGCTGGTGTTCGAGCTCTCCGCGATCGGATCTGTCGGAAACTCTCCAAGCACGGCGGTTGCCGAGACCATGCCATCCGAACGGATGATCTGGAGTTCGACTTCCGTGCCCGGGCGCATCATGCCGATGCGTTGGCGAAGGTCACTGGCGCCGTTGACTGTCTCGCCGTTCAGCTCCGCAATCACGTCACCCGCCGCAATGCCCGCCTTGTCCGCAGCGGTGCCTTTCTCGACTTCTCCGACGACGGCTCCGTTCACAATGTCAAGGTCCAGCGCCTTGGCCAGTTCCGGCGTAAGGTCCTGGATCATGACTCCGAGCCGTCCGCGACGGACCTCTCCGAACTCGATCAGCTGGTCCATGACGCCACGGGCCATGGATGTCGGTACCGCGAAGCCGATCCCGACATTGCCACCTGCAGGGGAGAGGATGGCAGTGTTGATCCCGACCAGCTTCCCATCAAGGGTAACCAGGGCTCCGCCGGAGTTTCCGGGGTTGATGGAGGCGTCGGTCTGGATGAAATCCTCGTAGCCTGCCGGATTGATTCCGGAGCGGCCGAGCGCGCTCACGATGCCCGAAGTTACCGTCTGGCCGAGGCCGAACGGGTTGCCAATCGCGAGGACGAAATCCCCAACCCTGAGATTCTCGGAATCCCCGAAGGGAAGCTCGGTGAGCTCGTCCGGGTTGATCTTCAGAACCGCGATATCGGAAGCCGGATCGGTGCCCAGGACCTCGACGTCGAACCTGCGTCCGTCATTCAGGGTGACAGCAATGCTGTCCCTGTTCTGCACGACATGGTTGTTCGTCAGGATGTAGCCATTCTCCGCATCGACGATTACGCCGGAACCGCCACTGACCCGCGGGCGGGACGGAGTCTGGCCCGGCTGCCCGAAGAATTTCCGGAACAGGGGATCCTGGAACCGGGGATCTGCCTCGTCCGGGCGCTCCGATGCCGCCGAGATATTCACGACCGCCCCGGTTACAGTCGCAAGCAGTGGCGCAAGGGTCGGAATGCCCCGTTCGTCCGCGTCAATGCCGTGTATGGGTGCTTGCGCGGCAGCAGCCGCAGGTCCGGCTGCCAGAAGCGCGGCCGCGAGTAGTGCGAGAGCCTGTTGTTTCATTCTGTTCTCCTGAAGTGTTTGCCAATGCTCATGAGGTCCCAGGGATTGCTGTTTCCGAGCGCCCTCCCGACACGAGTTCCCGATCCCGGGAACAACGGATGCCGGTCGCTTTACGCGGCGGCAGCCTGTGTTCACTTCCGGCCAGTCGACGACCAGCCGTTGCCGCAGCGGTGCAAACGGATCCACTGCTCCATCGGCCAGAGCCGTAGCTGCCCGGGCGTCCGAGCCAACATCCCGTCATCAATATTGGCTGCGGAAAATGGCTTTCAAAGGGACGAATCTGGCGGAATTCGAGCAGTCCCCCGGGCGATCGGGGTCTGGATGCAGGACGAACCCTGGCCCGCTACCGGCACTTGCCGGGCGAATTCCGCGCTTCGAAGTGCCGGGCTTCGCCGCATAGTTCCGGACACATGGGGCGTGTCGTCGGCACCACCTCGACCATGTTCGCGCGAAAGCGGCGGCAGGCCAGATCGTGAAACCCGCCGGATCCCTCGATCGTCCCTGCAAATGGGCTGGATTCTTGCACGGATGTATCCGGGCTACGCGACGGCGCGACACAGCCTGCTCCGGGAACCGGGTCGTGCGCCCTGAACGTCCCTCCTGGTCAACGCGGGTAGCATGCGCGCCGGCTGCACGGAACGCCTGCAGCAACTGCGTGGGTCCGAACCTGGCACGAGTCCCGGCCGAACGGCCGTCTCCGCCAATCATCGTCATGAACCGCGCTCGCTCCATCGAGCCGATGCGGTTCGCCAACCCTCCGAGGCGCGCTGCTATCGCCATGGCGTCAATGCCGGCCGCAGAAAGGCGGTATCCGTCATGAGGCAACGTCCGCCGTAACTTCAGACTTCCTGACCTCGAACTCGAGAGAGTGTCATGTTTTTGCACCCGCGAAGTGGGGCTCGGCGATTTTTCCGGGTAGTTCATAGACCATGTGCATGTTGGTACCGGGGAAGACGGTCCGTGTCTGGTTGAGTTCTTCGAGGAGGCTTGCGATGGCGTTGTCGCCGGCATCGCTGGCGGTGCCGAGTATGCGAACGCGGAGGATGCCGTTGCCGTGCTCCGGGATGACGTCGGCGTCGGCCCGTAGAAGTGCGCGCAAGTGCCGGCGGGGGCGCTGGATCTTGCCCTGGGTCTGGGCAACGGCGGGCATCATGCGGGTTTCAGCGCGGTAGGCGATCATGCGGATTATATCGAGGAGGAGTTTCTCGCCTTCGGGGAGCGCGTCGAGTGCCTCGTTCGTGTCGAGTTCGGCGACCGCGATATGTCGCGGTGTATCGCGGCGCTGCAGCTTGAGGGCTTCACGCTCGGCGTCGAGAGCGTCGCTTTGGGCCTGCAGGCGCCGGACGGCCTCTTCGGCTTCGCGGGTCGGGGTTCCCCTGGACAGGTCGGCGATCCGGTTGCGCAGGGTGCCAAGGCGCTGCCGGAAGCGCTGGACATTGCGGTCGATTGCGCGCCAGCGCGGGTTGACGATGCGGGCGTCGGGATCCTGTGCTTCCAAACCGTGGACCGCCAGCGCGTCGAGATTGAACTCCTCGCGCATGTATTTGAAGAAGTTCTCCTGCGACCATCGGGAGAACAGGGCGCTGGCGGCCCGCTCCATGGGCATGCGGGGGTCGGTGGTGATGAGGGGCACCTGGCGGCCATTCTCCAGCAGGCGCCGGATCTGGCGGACTTCGGGCCCCTTGCTCAGGATCACGCTCTTCTCGGCGAGGCGGACGGTGGCGCTGCGGGTGCTTCCCGGCCCGTGGATGGGCACCGTGACGGTGCGGAAGTCCGCCTCCGGCCAGGCCTCCCCCTTGAAGCCCTTGTGCCAGGTGATCACAGCAACCCCGCGCCGGGCGAGGCGCCGGAACAGGGCAGGGCTCCAGCCTTCCCGGTCGAAGACCAGCGTCAGGGCGGGCTCGCCGGCGTCCGGGACGGTGAGGTCCGGTGCATCCGGGCCCAGCATGCCCAGTTTCTCCAGCGCGGGCAGGATGTCCTTCTCCAGCGCGTGGGTCATGGTCGGATCCAGCGCCTTGTTCAGGCACAGGAACGGCTTGCCGCCGAGCGCGTTGATCCAGTAGCTCGTGGAGGCAGGCAGGCAGAGTTTCTGGCGCGCCACGTAATGCTTGGGCAATTTTCCCTTGCGGCCGGAATACACCTTGACGTGGCCATCCACCGACAGGGTCGCACACACGTCCGGTTCTTCCGCCATCCATCCCGCGGCCAGGGAAGCTTGCCAGTCCCGCACCCGTTGCACGTCTCGCCCCAACGCCTTGATCTTGCCCCGCAGCGTCTTCACCTCCGGGCAGCGGTCCAGGCCCAGGATGGCGCCCCATTCCCCGGGCGCCTGGTGCCGCAGTGCCTCCGGATTGCGCACCCGGGCCAGGGTGAGGAAGGCCAGGAACAGCAGAACCGTGGTCAAACCGTAGTATCCCTTGGGCAGCGACAGGAACTCCCGCGCGCGGTCCAGAAGCCCCTCCTTGAGCAGCATCGGCAGCCCGGCCAGCACGCCGCCGCCGGCAACCGCCGACAGCGGCTCCGCAAACTGCGGCCGCATCTCCGTCAGATGTCCCGTTGCCGCCAGCATCCGCCCCGCCGTGTCCCGGGTGCCCCGACCCATCGGCGCCTCGCGGTCGCGTGCGTCCCGTTCGCTCCGCTCCACCCTCGGCTCCGGCGCTGCCGCCGCCTGTGGCTCCGTCGACGCGACCACCGGCGGCTCCAGCACTGCCGTCGCCTGCGGCTCCGTCGACGCTGTCGCCTGCGCCGGCACGGCCCGGTTCGGCGTCCCCCCTCTGATAACACCCGACCGGCGGTTGAGGCTGAACGTGCTCGGCCGGATCCCCAGCTTTCGCGCAACCGCCCGGCCGCTCAGCCCCGAGGCCAGAAGCCGCTCCGCCTCCCGCGCCGTCGCGGCGTCGATCGCGCTCGGCCCGCGCCTCCGTCGCGGCGTAAGAAAACCGGCCTCGCCCTGCCTCCGGAGCTGGTTCACTGCCCGCTGCACCGTCGAACGGTTCACGCCAAACGCCGCCGCCAGATCCCTGCGTAGCACACCGTGCTCGGCAAACCGCGCAATCCGCAGCTGTCGCGCTCGGTTGTCCGAAACTTCGTGGGAATCGAACGGCGCCAGGTTGCTGAAGTAGACCCGCCGGCCGTCCTCGACCGCGTGCGAAAAGCAGGATTCGCCGATCTGGATCGCCTCGGCAGGAGGCATCGGAAGCGTGTTCAAGGGAGTCTCCACGGTCGATATCGGGTGCACAGTATTATAGCCACTCTCCGTAGATCGGTCAACCCCTCAAATGTCTCCTAACTGCTGGAAATCACGAGCAAAACGATCGCCAAGCCCGCCTTCAATTAGCGCACGAGGTCAGGAAGTCTGAACTTTGCGTTGCTGGCTGCCTGGGCCAATCTCGATGCCACGGATGATGCGGGAACGACACTCGTGGTTACTCCGTCGGCGATCCGTGGGACCTCGCCGGTGACCGCGTTGTCGGTGCAAGCCGGGGGCAGGTTTGGCGCCCGGGAGCATGAAGCCCCGGCACCGTTGCACCGGGCGGAGACCAGCAGCGCAAGAACAGCAGCGATCACTGCGCTTCCGGATATTGGTGCCGACCCCTGTAGCCGAACCGGCGACGGATGGATGCTTGGGGATCTGTCCGATCGGTACCGCCGTCTCAACGGAACCGGGGCGTCCTGGCTGCTGCTGGAAGCGGAGTATCGCGGGTGCGCCAGCCGGTTCCGCATATCCGGTCGGCGGCGCTGCTGGGCAGGTTCATTGATGCCCGGACCGCCACCGCCGCGCACCGGCTTCTGTGACGGTTGTTTCCTGGTTGGTATGTCGCGCAGCGATCAAGTCTTGCTGTTTCCGCCAATCCGGCACCGTAACGAATTCATACGGGAACGAACCATCTCGACTGCAGCTGACCCGGCCATTCCACCGGCGCAGAGTTCGGGAAATCCGGTCAGGAGCGGTCTTGGTCGGCTTCGCGACACCGTGTCCGCAACCCGCCTGGCCGCGGAGCATCACTGGAACGGTCCCTTGGCTCCATGCGGACAGCAAGACCCTCCATTGCGCCTTGGGCATGGATCGGGGAGAATGGGCGCCCGCTGAAATCCTCGTTCCATACCGCCGATGTTTCTCCAATTCCTGCTTCCGGCTTGCTCCGCAAACGACATGCCCGAGGCCACCGCGATTACCAGCAGTCTGTTGGAGCGCCGGCGAACAGCGAACAACCTCGCGTTGCACGCGGAGCGGTTTGCGGGAGATTGCCGGGATCTTCCCGGGAGGCTGTATCGTGGCAGCCTGCGATGGCATCTTGAGTGGAAGTCCGGAGCCGCCAACCGATTGATTACGCGAAACTCGAGCGCGTGCCTTGCCTTCCTCGCCGTTGACGACACGCAATTCCCCGCTATCGCGATTGGTGCGGGCGACCGAACCGAACCGTTGCACGGCCAGCCAGCGGGCCTCGCCGACGGTGGCAGTTCCACATGCATGACCCTGGATAGAACGTAGCGGAACGACCTGAGATGCCAACCGCAATACCAACACTCGAGCTGATCAGGCAACGGCGCTTGAGAGGCGATCGGCCCGGCGAGCGGGGGGATGGCTTCAAGCTGGCGCTCGTGATCGAAGGCGGAGGCATGCGCGGCGTGGTGTCCGGAGGCATGGTCTCCGCGCTGGAATTCCTGGGACTTCGCGATGTATTCGATGCCGTCTATGGCTCATCGTCCGGAGCCATGGCGGGTGCGTATTTCGTATCCGGGCAGGCGCGCTTCGGCACGACGATCTACTACCAGTGCATCAACAATCGGAAATTCATACGGAAGTCGAACATCTTCCTGCTGCGGCAGATCATGTATACGGGTTTCCTGCTGGATGATGTTTGTCGCAATGACCGCCCTCTCCATGCTTCCGAAGTCGTGCGTGGCAACCTTCCCCTGCATGTGATTGTCTCTTCCACGACCAGGCGAAATTCCGTGGTCATCTCCAACTTCGCCGATGAAGCCGAAGTCTTTGAGGCGCTTCGATGCAGCATCAACGTCCCGGGTGTTGCCGGGTCCGCGGTCGAGTTCAGAGGCGACCGCCTGTTCGATGCGGCTCTCTATGAGTCGATTCCGTTCAGGTCGGCAAGGTCCGATGGCGCCACCCATGCGCTTGTCCTGCTGACGCGTCCCGCCGGTCAAACCCGAACGCCGCCCTCTTCACTTCAAACCGCATGGCTGCGATCCCGACTGAGGGACCAGCCTCCCGAAATCGTCACCGACTGGCTGCAGAGCCATCGTTTCTACAAGAGCGAACTCAGCGAAATCAACGACGCGGAACAGGGCGGACTTCCAGGCATCGACGTGCGGCGAGTCCAGATCGGTGCCGAACACGGAACCATATCGCAACTGGAGACGAACGGCCGCATCCTCCACGCCGCCGCACGTGCCGGGTTCGACGCCGTTCTGGAGAGCTTCGGGTTGGAAGGCTTCATTTCGGCTCAGATACTGGGGGGCTCATTCAGGACGGCGGCAAACCGTTGCCACCCTCTCGACCAGCAAGCGCAGGAGGGAATGTGATCGATGTCGATCGACTTCAGAACCGATGACATTCAGCAATGGCTGAACTCGGCGGTCAAGGGGTCTGACAGTTATGAAGCGCTGATCGAGAGCTTGACCACCCGCACCCAGCCCCGGGCCAGGAGCCGGACCGACGAGCTGATCGGTCTGACAATTCAACTTGCCCGGGGCTGGGACAATGCGAGGATGGACGTCGGTCAGCTTGGTTCTGTCTGGCATGAGTTGGAAGGCTACCGTGAACCGGGCGCGAGTCGCGAGGGGTTGATTGAGTTCCGGGGGAGTCTGGGCTTTCTGATCGGAACACTGTATCTCTTGGACAACGATCCGGATGCGGCTCGGGAGTTCTTCTGCGACCCGGATACCAGGCATTTCATCCACTACCAGTATGGTGTCCCCTCGGAAAGCCTGGACAACCTGTCGCCATTCAAGTTCGGAACGACGTCCGCAATTTTCAGGTGCGGAGCGGACAATGACCGTGTCCTGAAGATCCTGCAACTGCAACATGTCGATGACTACACCCTGACAGAGCCGTTCTCCGAGTACAAGGAACAGTTCGGAACCGCGCCGTCCGCACCGGAAATTCATGACTGCGGCGAACGATGGATTCTGATGGAGTATATTGAAGGGCAGACGCTCCGGGAATTCATTGACGGAACCATAGAAAACAGGATTCGGCAGTTCTCGTCTGTAGACCGGCTGCGCGGGCTCAAGAGGCGGGCAAGGTCGGAATACTTCGACATTCTGCGGAAGCTGCTTTCCGGGTTTCTCTCCGTCCTGGAAGAAATGGATGCCTCCGGAGTGTCGCACTACGATCTCTCCCCGAAGAACATCATCGTGGCTGAGGACGGGGCCCGGGTTCGCCTGATCGACTTCGGCGTGAACCACCTGCTGACCAAGAACGTCGGAAAGGCGAGAGAGTTGGGAGAGGCTCAAACATACGCAAGTCCTGAATTGCTCGATGGCGATGCGGTACCCGTGCTCTCCGACATCTATTCGTTCGGCACGATCCTGCTCGAGTGTTGCGTCGGATGCAGGACTTCCGCCGAGGCATTGCAAGGTCACCTGGACGACGTCTGGATGCGTAGTCCCGACCTGGCGATGATCATCGATGACTGCCTGACAGCGGATCCGCGATTCAGGGCACTGGAATACAGGACCCGACATGGAGCGAGCGATGGCGTTTCGCGAAACGACAGTGTCGGACAGGACATCTACGGCACCCTGAAGGCGCGTCTCATGGAGGCGTTGTCCAACGCGGAATTGCACTCCACCCAACCCGTTCTCGGCCAGATTCTCAGCCTTTCGGTGCATACGGGGAACTACATTCGCGCCGTGGCGAACCACATTGCCGTGCGGGAGGACAATTCCCGGGAGGCGCTCTGGAAGTCTCAGGACAGCAAGTTGGAATGGTGGAAGAAGGTATCCACTTGCGCCTTCAGCGTTTGTGTCGCAATCGTTCCATATCTCATTGTTGTCGAGGGATTCGACGGCTGGCTCGCGGTTGAGCAACTTCGACGCATGCTCGGTCTGGAGAGCGTATCTCTCGTGGCATCCCTGCCCGGTCGGGCAGTATGCTGCTCCTTCGCCGCCACTGCGACCGTGTACTACGTAAATATCTT
Organism: Rhodobacterales bacterium; assembly: GCA_965222665.1. Classification (GTDB taxonomy): domain Bacteria; phylum Pseudomonadota; class Alphaproteobacteria; order Rhodobacterales; family CAZPXZ01; genus CAZPXZ01. Next base: position 124,568 of record CBDCUM010000011.1, on the reverse strand, counting down.
TCAGTCCGTCGATATCTACAATGACACCGAAGACGACCCGCGAAAAAACAGGACGTACAGGATCGCCAAGTTCTGGCTCAGGTTCAATTCGTTCTGCTTCGCCTTGCCGATACTGTGGGCGCTGGTTCTCGATCCGGCGCTTTGGCCCTACTGCTCTGCCTTGGGGTTGTTCTTCGTGGGAATGAACAACCACTGGGTAAAGCGGGCTGCCCGGCTTGCCCGGGAGTCGCTTGATGAGAGTTTTCCCGTTCGGCGGTCCCGGTCCGTGAACGCGGCAATGGGCATATTTTCCGGCTGGGACCGTCTGGTCTTCTATTACGCTGTCGGATTGGTAGGGATCGGAGTGTTCCTGTGGTACCAGCGAGCAATTGCGGGAGCGGAATCGTACCCCGTGGAATGCGCGTTCGCCATCACGGTGATCCTGATCAACTATTTCAAGATGCAGAAGGTGAATTGCACGGATCAGGCGCCGGAAGTAAAGAAGATGCTGATGCACATTTTTCTCTCCCACAAGCGGCTTGGCGATGCGCGCCTGCATGTATTTGACGATCTTGTCGAGCGTCTGCGCTCGCTGTCGGAGTGGTTGCGGTCTCCCAGGCGAAACGTGGATGTGGATTCCGTGCTCATTCTCGCGGATGAGAGGAGCGATCTGGCCGCGTATGTGGACGTCATCAAGGGTGAGGGAATAGCGGTTACCTGGTGTGGAGACAGTGCGCGCAACGTCGAGGCGAGCATGATTCATCCAACGACGATTGTCGTTTCCGGTGCGCAGGGGAAAGCAGGAAAGCGGTGATCGGTGATCGGTGAGGTGCCGCTTTCGTGCCGTCGTGCGGGATCGATTTCCGCGAAGGGAAATGCCGCGGTGTTTCTGTAGGCGTCGTGGCATCTGCGGAGTTGTGGGTGCCCGACCGGCGCGGTTCCGCCTGTCTGCGCAAGGGCGCCTGCGCGCCAGCGGCTGTCGAGCCGAGTGCGAACTCCGTTGCCGCGGGAAGTGCAAGCGCACGTCGCGTCATTCCGTCTTTCCTGAACGTGGCGCTAAAGCACATCAGATCTCGGGAACGGCCTTTCCGGGTGCGTTGGCGCCAGCCATTTTCGCACGTGGAGCGGAACGGGGCTTGACCGTCTGGAGCGACGGCGAAATTGGCTTCTTGCCAGCCGGGCGGCGAGCGACCGTCGCTCAAGCGGAACGACGGAGCCCTGCCGCGCAACGGATCCGAATTGCCGATGAACCCGCGTCAGTGCGGGCATCCTGAGAGAACGATTGGGCAGCGGAGCATGAATTTCGAACGGCCGAATGCGCCGGATTCCGAGCAGTTCGCGAGCCGGCTGCCGAGCGGAACGCGGACCGTCCCCGGGTCGCACAACCTGGGATCCCGGCGCTCCAGGCCACTCGACTAGCCGGGATTGGGAGATCTCGCGCGAACACGGAGTGAGCATTGCTCGGTCCGCCCGACCGGAGACTGTGCGTCCTTCGCGATTTCGTGGATTGCGCGTCTTCGCGTGCCGGTTGCGACCATTGGGGGCCCCTTCCAGGAACCTGGCTCGAGTTTCGGATCCCCGCAATCGGGGCTCGACTCGCATGGCCTCCACCTGAGCCGGTCCGGGTGGAGAGTGTGCGGTAGGATTTCCCCCAGGCGCGGAGCCCCTTTCACGCCGTTCCCACTCCGGCCGGCGCAGCCATCGTTCGGATCGCCTTGCCCGCGCAAGAGTGGGTCGACGAGAAATGCTGAAAAACCGGATCCAGTGAGACGTGTGCGTGCAGTCCGATGGCAGTGCGGCTAGGATGTGTTCCGCGAGCGGGGCCTCGCCTGTGCTGTCGTCTGCCTTGGAATGGCTTGCCGTGAGAGATCCCACGTTTTCATGCATCGATGCGCGGCGGCACAAGAACCAGCATGTAGGATAGTTCCGTCTCTCCCGGCACGATGCAATGGGGTGCTACTCCTATGGGGCCTGATTTGGCGAAGGGTTGACGCATGGGCTGTAGCGGGCAGGCGATCCCGGCATTCCTCATCAATTTGGCGCGGCGTCCCGACCGGCTGGAACGGGTGTCGGATCACCTTCGGTCTCCGGGCGTCGTGTTCGAGCGCGTGGATGCGTGCGATGGGCAAGCCGCGGATGAAGCGGTTCTCGATCAGGTCGCAACGAGACGGGGCCCCTGGGGCGACATTGCCAAGGGCCATAGAGCCTGCACGGTAAGCCACACGTGGGCATGGGAGCGGTTTCTCGAAGGGTCTGCAAGCCACGCGCTCTTTCTGGAGGACGACATCTATCTCGCATCGGATACCGGCAACCTGTTGCAGGACGCGGATTGGATCCCGGCGGGCGTCGACCTGATCAAGCTCGAGAAGTACAAGCGCGGGGCATCCCGCTTGTTGCTGGGTCGCAGCGTTGGGCAGACACCCTCTGGACGCAAACTGCATCCGATGCGCTCCCGCCACGGAGGAACCGGAGCGTACATGCTGTCGCGCAAGGGAGCGGAACGCGTGCTGGCGGAGCGTGGGCGCATCGCAAGTAAGCGTTCGTTCAGCAGGTGATGATTTCTATCATTCGTTGAGTCTGCGCTTCCAGTCTCTGCGTAGCGGCTGCAGCCAGATGTTTTTTTTAGTGAGGGCGCATTCATGTTTTGTGTCGTAGCGTCCGCGTCCGCTGGTGGTGCCGATACAGGTCCAGTTTGCGGCCTTGTAGATGGTGCCGGCAAAGCGCGGTGTTTCGACGAATGTTTCCATCAGGACGGGCTCGACATTATAGCGTTGGGTCCAGTCGCCGGGCAGTTGTCGGCGCAGCATCGACAGGATGTGGGATCCGAGGTTTGGGATGACGATCCAGGGCAGTAGAAGCAGGCGGGACTGATTGACCACGAGATGGAGATTGCGCGCCCGGGTCTCCGGGCTCCATCCGATGGCGTGGTCTCGCGGCGCGGTCTTCCAGGCTGCTGCTGCCATGCCGATCATGGCGAGCGAGGCGCCGTGGCGGTCGACCACGGTATAGCGCATCTGGGCACCGGCCATCGGCTTGTATCCGAGATAATGGTAGCGGGCGATAAACTGCTTCCACAGTAGGGCGTTGTGGCTGGTCCGGTCGAGGACGGGGACGAGGCTGAGCGGCCGCACCGCCTCGATGGTCGCGGGCGGCGGCGGCAGCGGTGGTTCGCTCTCCGGCCCGAAGACGACCGGTCTGGGCGCATGGCGCGGGCGTCGTGGTGGCGGCAGGACGATCAGCCCGTCGCGATGCATCGCCAGCAGCGCGCAACGCGCCATCATGTCCCGCAACCCGCCGTCGGGCTTGACCCAGCCGACCCGGCGGCAGAACGCCCGCGACAGGTGAGCTCGGGTCAGCTTCGGATCCTCGGCAATCAGATCCCGGATCAGCGCGATCTCGACCTCGGTGAAGTCGCGCCCCGCATAGCGGCATGTCGGTGCCGCGCTCACGCGCGAAACTCTGCCCGGCGCGCCTCGTTCATCGTCCAGGGCAGCCACGGGCCGAGATCTTCCGGCGGGCGGCCACCATTGGCGGCACAGGCAGACAGCCACGCCTCAAGCCACGGCAAAACCGCAACGTCGTTGACCTCAAGCGTGCGGACCACCGTAAGCATCGTCGCCATGCCCTCTGCGCCGGCCTTGCTGTCCGAGCCCAGCGACAGCTTCCGGCGGATGACCTCAAGGCGGAAGCGGCGTTCAGCGAGATTGTTGTCGAGCGGAACCCGGGGATCGTCGAGGAACCGGGACAGCCCCCGGCGATGACGCAGCAGAGACTGCAACACCTTCCCCTGCGGCGACGCATCATCAACGGTGGCAAGCTCCCGTTCCGCCTCCATGAAGACCTCCCCGAGGACGCGGGACAGACGGAAGTGCATCCTCAGATACCTCCTGTCAGGCGGCCTGCCGGGATCGTGAAATCGCAAGCGCTGCGCGTTCAACCTGTACAGGCGCCGGATCCGGGCCAGCCATTGGTCCTTCCAGTCATCAAGGTCGCCACGCGCCGCCGCCGCCTTGATGAAATCCCTCCTGACATGGGCCCAGCAGAATGCCAGGACCAGCTGGCCCGCCGCCAGGCGGGCCAGCTTCTTGTAGGCGCTATAGCGATCGCATACCAGGATCACGCCCTTGCGCAGCCCTCCGAGCAAGGTCGCGGCCGCCGCCGCGCTGCGCGATGCATCGACATGCAGATACACTGCATCCACGCTGGTCGCGATCCATAGCCAGGCGCGGCTGGACGAGCCCGTCGCGGCGAACTCCCGGACCCGCCAGCCGGTCTCGTCGGCGTGGACCACCGGCGCCTGTTGGAGATGCTCAAGGATCGCCGCCGACAGCGGCGTAAACAACACCGCCATCCGACCCAGCCCGTCCGAAAGCGTTCCCGGTGAGATCGACAGGCCTTGCGCCTCAAACCACGCCGCGACCCGCCGCAAGGGACGGTTGGCGACGCAAAGCTCGAACAGCAGCCGCGTCCAGACACTGATACCGAACGCGGTTCCCGGAAACAGGCGCGGCACGGGTGGGGCCGACACCTCTTCAGGCGTGTCAGAACACTGGCAGGTCTTGCGCCAGCGGGTCCGGTCGATGACCCGCACATGAGCCTTGACTGCGACTTCGATCAAGTCCGATGTGTGCGATCCGTTGGCCACCCGGGGCGCGCCGCAGCACGGACAGTCCAACGCCTCGGGCGGCGGGTCGTGAACCTCTTTCTTGCGGGCCAGTTCGGGCCGCGGTGTGCGCCCGTGGGTCTCGCCGCCAAGCCGTGGGCCGCGCTTGCCGCCGGTCTTCCCCTTGTGCTCCGGCCTCGTCTTGCGGCCCTGTTCGCTCTTGCGACCGAACTGCGCGCGCGACAGGGTCTCAATCTGCGAGCGCAGGTCGTCACGCTCGCTCTCGACCTCCTGCAGCTGCTTGCGCAGGGCTTCGCTCCCGGTCTGCAGCCGGCCGTTCTCGATCCGCAGGGACGCGATCGTGCTGCGCTTGCGCGTGTCAACGCCGATGTCGGCAAGAAGGGTCTCAAGACGAACGACCTCCGAGCGCAGATGCAACGCATCCCCGGACACACCGCGCAAGTCCTTCGCTTCCGCCCGCACCGCCTCGAGCGCGTTCCGGGCCCGACCCCACTGCGCTTTCCAGTACTGCGCCTCGCAGTGCGCCTGAACCTTCTCCCGTTGGAGCCGTTCGGTACGCCCGTCCGCAGTATCCGCGCGGCGCTTCTCTTCCTCGTGAAGCCGCCGCCAAGCCTCCGGAGCGCCAGACGGACAAGCAACCGCAGAGTCGTCCGCGACCAGATCCAAAACCGGGCCCGCCGCCATCATCAAATACAATCTTTCCTCAACATGCCTCCCGTGTTAGCGCATGATGAGCAAAGTTGCCAGCCCTTAACGAATCACGCGAAAAGAAAAACCAGCCGTCACGTGCTGAACGAACACTTACCATCGCAATGCAGGTCGATCACTTTCTCTTCAATGCAACTCTTTCCGAAATGCCGCACATCTTGCGACCGATAGTCGTACGTCCGGGCATGGCGACTCAATACGCTGTTCCATACAGTTCCGATACCTGGACGACAGGACGCCCGGCGCGTCCTGCGCGCTGGCGGCGGAGTTGGCGCAGCCTTCGGCGCGGCGCGAACGAACTCAGCTTGTTCCCGCTCCAGACCGCGGAGATGCTGTTTTGCGGTGCCCGGCTGCGGCAGGTGGAGTTTCGGGAGGATCCTCCGAAATAGTCGCTCGCCGACGGTTGGGGGAGTCGGGAAGACGCCCTCGCCTGTCCTGCCGTGTCGCCTTCGACCCTTGCCGGGCGACTGGAGCATTCCCGGATTCCAGGCGACCGCTTGGAATTGCGCAGGAGGAACGCCAGAGGAACCGGTACTGACCCCGGAAATACAGGGAAGAAACCCGATCGTCCGTATTCAAGCCGCTACGGCCCGGTATCCCGGAACAAGACGGCAGGCAGGCGATAGCGGGTGTTCACGGGCCCGGACGCGCGGCTTTCCGTGGGAACCGGGCGATGGCCCGCTCTCCGGGCAGCGTCGCAGAGATATCCCTGCAGTAGAGAGGCTACTTGCCCATTCCGACTGCGGCTGCGGACGCGGTCATGCAGATGCAGACAAGGCGGATGCCGGTCTGGCCGCCGCTGCGACTCCGCTGATCATCTCGATCGGGGCGCTCTCGATTTGACGCAGGTTGCGGTTGTCCCGAAGCTGCGCCGCTCTCGTATCGTATCCCGCAGCATGCATGTTGCGCATGCCGTGGTCATCCACTTCCAGCTCGGCCCCTTTCTCGTGCCTCCAATCGAGCACTTCGAATGCGATGGCGCCGACAACGCCGCTCGCGATGGACAAGGTGGCGGCAGTCGCGATGCCAACGCCCGGGAGCGAGCCAATATTCTCGTCGGCGTGGCTATACGTGCGACGATTCAGTCGGGTCTTGTCATGCCGCGCGGTCGCATGCACGACTTGATGGCTGAGTATGGCCGCGAGTTCGGCTTCGCTCTGCAGTTCCATGAACAATCCGGGAGTGACCGGTGTCTTGCCGCCGGGGATCGACCAGGCGTCGGGGATGCTGCTGTTCAGGACGACAAACTCGTAGGGCAGGTCTCGGTCGCTCGCGGCCGCAATTCGGTTGCCGACGGCAGACATGTACTCGGAAACGGACGGGTCTTTGGTGTAAAGGCCCCCTCCGAGCGGTTGCGCCGGACCAAACCGTCTCTGGCCGAATTCGATCTCACTCTCTGCCGAGAAGAGGATCAGTTCGGCCTCACCGGTAACCGGATTGGCGCCACACCCGCCCAGCACGACAAGGGCGTGGTGAGCAAGCAAGCAGGCCGATTTGCGGCTCGCCGGACATCAAGGAATTCTTCGGGAGTCGACAATCCACGGTGCAAGCGAGAATGGACGGCAGAGCCGCATCGACTCTTCGCGCGGGACATCCGAGTTGGCCGCGACACGATAGACGAAGTAGTCCATGCCTTGGACATGGGGAACTCGTCTGCCACCCGGACCGCGTGGGGGTGGACCGGAAAGGGTGCAGAGCGTTGCACGGGCATTGTTCTTGTGCGATCCCGAAATCGTCGAAGCGCTGTTTGTCCTGGGGGGCGGATCTCCAATGGATGCCAGGGCGATCCCTGCTTGCAAAGTGCGAAGTGTGATCATGTTTGTTGCACCTTCGCTTCAGCCCGGCGTTGACCAGAGATCATGTTCCGCACGATGTCCAGATTGTTGTTGAAGCAACAGGCGGGCATTCGAGGCTCGGCAATTGCGCGTGCAAGTGATGGCCCATTGTTCCCACTCAAGCCGAGCCATCCATCCATCCATCAGGCAATCCCGGCTCAGCCAGCTCAATTTCTGACCATTCAACCTGACGTGGGCAGCAACTTCATCGCCCGCGGAAAGGCGTCGTGTTCGCTTGCTCGGTTTGGCAGTGCAGGATGCATGAATGGCGACAAGGTGCGTGCGTTCCTGCAAGGGTGGTGGCAATGCGTTGCAGCCGAAGATCCTGGTCGACAGCGCCGCCGGTGGCGCTAGCTGGCAGATGCGGTTCGGGCGGGTTCCGTATCGGCCGCGTCCGGGCGGGAGCGGCCGCTGGAAAGCCTCCGGGACCTGGATCGATACACCGTTGCGAAGCGGGGCGTCCCGGTTGCGCGAGAGACGTCCGGCTCCGCCCGGGGCTGGAGCGCTACACCCCCGCGTGGCCGATCATGCTGCAGGCCCCGGGGCGTTACGAAGGAGTTGGGCAGGGCCTCGACGGCTCCGGCCGCGCCGTGTCGGGCAGAGCGCGTGTTGCCCCGGGAGAACCCAACGAGTGTACGGAACGCGATGGTGTCCTAGTACAAGCCGTGCTTGATCAATTGGTGCGTGTCAACGGCGAGCGCGGTGCCAGCGGAGACGGATGCATTCAGATGCTCTTCACCGGCACCAACCGGGCCGGCGACGGATCGCCCAACACCAGCCATTTCACTTCCTGCAGTCCTCGCGTTTGGCCCTCCCCGTGCCCTGGCACGGGCGACACCTCGTTGTTCCGTTCCAGGCCGCGCTCGTCTCCGCCCTTGGCACGACGGGAAATCTTGCGCGCAATGCACCCTGTCGATCCTCCCTCGGTGGATGGAACCGTTGCCGGTCCGGTCACCGAGTTCGAGAGTAGTTGCGCAAAGCGGGGCCACAACGAACAGAATTTCGGGGACATACCGGTTGTTCACGGACGTCACAGGCAACTGGGTGCTGCAGATTGCGCGAGCGATTGTTGTCTCCTACCCGCGCACTTTCACATCGGCCTGAGATCGGAACACCGTGATACGCATCAATATCAAATAGGATATGTATATATCTTAGGAACCAGGCACAAGAAAAGCGCTTCGACGACGGCAGCCTTGCTGCAGGCCGGCTCCATGCGGGGAGTGTTCCGCCCAATGGCATTCGTCTTGGGCGTTCTGCATTGTGGTCCACCGGGTGTGTTGGACTAATGTATTGCGGTTATTTATCTTTTCTCCGCTGTTGGTGCGGGCATTCCCCGGAGGGTTAACTTACCGTCTCGTTCCTTGCCTAGTGCGGCTTGGATTGCCCACTGCGGAGAAGTATTCGGAGGGACCCCCGAATCGAGGCGCTGCGGTCGACGACGTTTTTCGGTCGTCGTCTGACCCGGTGCAGATATCCGAAATCCAGACGACGGTTGCAGCGTTTCCGTTGCTGAGCCGGCACGAGCTTGGGCAGACGATTTGCGAGCAGCTGGCTTGGCGCACGGGAACGGGCACGAACCGGATCCAGCTCTGCCAGCGGCTTCTGGAGGAACTGGAGCGGCTGGGCCTCCTGGTGTTGCCGGCGAAGGATACGTCCTATGCGCGGGGTCCGCGCAAGCCGATTGAGAAGAGCCAGCGGACGGAGAAGCAGCCGGCGATTGCGGAGCCACTGGGGGAACTTCTGCCGTTGCAGCTTCGCCTGGTGCAGGACGAGGACGAGGTCTCGGAGTGGAACGAGTTTGTCGACCTCTGACACTATGCCGGTTTCCGCCACCCGCTCGGCCCGCGGCTGCGCTATTTCGTGGAGGATCGGCACGGGCGCAAGCTGGGTCGCCTGCAGTTCTCGCAGGCGGTAGTCTCGCTGCCCTGCCGGGACGCGTGGGTCGGCTGGCCGGAGGAGGGGTGGAAGGCGCATCTGGAGCGGGTGGTGGGCAACACGCGGTTTCTGCTGTTTCCGTGGGTCGAGGTCCGGAACCTGGCTTCCAAGGTGCTGTCGATGGCGGTGCGGCGGCTGGCTGATGACTGGGAGCACCAACACGGTTGCCGACCGGTGTTGGTAGATAGCAAGCCATTGTAATGCTTCTCCATCTGACAGGTTGGGCAGTTGTTCTCAACTAGTTGATAACGCGTGTGTATTGCGAAGCTGCAAATTCGCCGGCGCCCGCTTTACAGCGTGCGAATGGTCGGCAGGGAGCCCAGTTCCGCTCCCTGAAGAGCGAACTCGGTCTGCGTCCCATCTGGCACCAGGGCGACAACCAGATCCGTGCCCACCTCTTCATCGCCGTGCTCGCCTATCACGCCGTCCACGTGATCCGCACCCGCCTCAAACTGGCCGGAAACAACCTCTGCTGGGTGTCCATCCGAAACCGGCTCCAAAACTGGGTCCGGATTACCACCACCATCCAGGAGGTCGCCGCCGGCCAGATCGCCTGTCGGCAGGATGTCCTGCCCTCGGCCGAGGCCGCGGAAATCGCCCGGCGGATCGGCGTCAAGCCCGGCAGCAACCGGCGCACCAACCGGGGAAAGGGCTGACAAAATCAGCCCATGTGTAGGGCCATGGGAGCCCGGACAAAAAAATTGCGCATAAATGACAGCCGGTTATCTATGCCAGCGAGTCCACCAAGTGCCAACCTGGGTTGACCAAACCGAATGATTCTTGCCCTCCGGGATCCTCCGGCAGGCCTGGTGGTTCCAGTATTGCATCGATCCTTGTTCAACTCTGACGATGCCAAGAGTCTCCATTGCTGCGACCTTCCCAAATTGACCAGCATTCCGGGTGAAACGAAAATCATTTGCTACTGGAGACCGGTGCCAGTACGATGACGCTTCGTTGCGTCGACCCGGTTCGGTTGCAGTCGTCAATTCTGAGTGAATCGTCGCAAGAAGATCTCGGTCAAGATGAAAGGCATGCAGTGCCGCGAAATCGCTGCGGTTTGGGCTTCGATGCCTGAGTGCCGCGTTCGCGGGTCCTTGTCCATGGCTTCAAGAAAATTGTTCCTCCAGTCCGCAGTGCCCGGGGATTGTCGGAAACGGAATGGGAGTTTGGATCTTTGCCATGCTTCGAATGGTTTCCGGAATTGGCGTTTGCAGTCCCGCTCTCGACCCGGTGGGGAAATGCCGTATCGCGGGACCAGGAATTCGCGCGGTCTCTGCGATGGTTGACGCCTGCCAAACGCAATCAGGACTGGCTTCATCCTGGTGGGAAGGAGAGGCGGTCCATCCTTCCGCTGCGGCAATGCGAGGCTGCGGAGGCAGGCCTGACGTGTCTTCGCGCCCCTCCCGGTCCTGCAATTCCGTGATGGCAGTACGCTGCCGATTGCGGCGGTCTGATCCCGCGCTCCGCTCTTCACCCTTTCGAACCGGCTCACGCCGCGCGGCAAGCCGACAGCCGGATTCCCGTCCGCGGAAGGAGGTTTGATGAGAACACACCTCCTGGTTGGCGTCTTCGGAGCTGTGGTCTTGCTGCTTGTCGCGTTCGCACTCGCGGTCGCGCTCCTGCCGAGTTGCGGCTTGCGCCTGGGCACATTCGGAGAGTTGAATTTCTGTCGCGCTGCTTCTGCCGCCGGACCTTCAGCGGGGCTGGCGGCGGAAAGGGGTCGGCGTGCCGCGCTGGAGGATCGCGTACGTCGGCTGGAACGCCAACTGGCGGGTCTGCCTCACTGTCCTCTGCCGGAGCCTCCCCCTCCCCCGCCTCCGCCTCCGCCGCCAGAGCCGGAGCCGGATCCCGAAAAACTGGACGCCGAGCGCTGGGAAGAGCAGGACACCGCTCTCCTCGAGGGATGCTGGTCGCTGGACTCCGACTACCGCCTCTCTGACCGCGAAACCGGAACGGTGACACAGGTGGACGAGTGGGAAATGTGCTTCGATGCCGAAGGGCAGGGCAGTCAGCGGCTGGTCAAGACGGACGGAGCCGAGTGCACGGCAGAGGTTACCGCCGCTTTCGTGGAGGATGGGCGCCTGCAGGTGAGCGACCGGTCGGATGTCGACTGTGACGACGGAAGCTACATTTACCAGCGGATCATCACCTGCGAGCTGGAGCCGAACGGGGAGGCGGACTGCCGGGCACGCCAACCCGAGATCGGCTTGAGCACAAGCAGCGTACGCATCACGCGCCGCGTATCGGAGTAGGGAGGACGGGATGGCGCGGTATTTCCTGACCAAGTCCACGGTCGAGCCGGGATCGTTCGTTGCGGTCGCGGGGACGCCGGCCCTCGAGCGCTACGACGTGCTGGTGCAGAGCCTCGAGGGTGTGGCGGACCCCGAGAGCATCGGGGTGCTGGCCGAGCCCCTCGTGAGCCACGGCAACGACGTGGCGCCCGCGACGGTGGTCTGGTACTCGTCCTATCCCGGCGAACCGCAACGGCTGGCGGAGCTCGATCCCGAGCGGCGCGAGGCCGTTCTCTCGACACTGCGGACCCGGTTGGCCGAGATCGGCAAGGGGCTGTCGAGCCCCGACTTCGGCCCGCTCGTGGGCGCTGCGCTGAACGTCCTCGATGCGGACGACGTATACGTGGTCGACGGCCAGCCGGTGCTGGTGGGATGGGGGATGGTCCCGGCGGAGGCGAATTCCTCCGCCGCCGCGCGCAACCGCCACTTCGCCCGATCCATGGCGCGCCACCTGCCGCTGGCGGAGGCGCCGCCCGTCACGCCGGCGGAATGGCGCTCGCGGCGGGGGGCCGCCGAGCCGGCGGCGGCACAGGCCGGCAGTGCCGCACAGGCCGCCCGTGGCGCGGGGGTCGCCAGTGCCGCGCCTCGCGTGGCCGGGGCAGCCGACGCGATGGCGGACGCGGCTGGCGGCGGAGAGATCCCACCGCCGCCACGCACCGACCGCGGGATGCGGGGCGGCGGTTGGCGCTGGCTGCCGCTCGGCCTGCTTCTTCTGATCTCCGTGGCCGCGCTCGTGTGGCTGCTCTGGCCGGGCACGCGGGTGATGCCGCCGGCGCCCGCGGTGGCATTCGTCGCGGACGAGGAGGCCCTGGAGATTGCGCGGGAGGTCAATGCGGCGCTGGAGGAGCGCGCTGGCCAGCTCGAGGAGGCGATCACGGGGGCGCGCTGCACCGCCGAAGGGCAGCTTGTTCTTCCCGACGGCCGCACCCCCGAGGGCCTGCTGGTGCCGCCCGCCGAAGATGGCGCCTGGCCAGGAGTAAACGAGGCGCGACCCGACGCGCTCATCCCGCCGGATCCGAATCGGGTGGAGGTTCTCCCCGAAGCCCGCGGAGGGGAGGCGGAGGCGGAGGATCCCGCGACGCTCCTGGATCTCATCGACAGCCGCACCGCCCTGGTGCTTGCGGTCGGCGAGTCGTTCGGCACCGGCACAGGCTTCTTTGTCGGCCCGGATCTTCTCGTGACCAACGACCATGTCGTCGCGGACGCCAGCGGTGGAATCTATGTCGTCAACGGGCATCTCGGGCAGGCCCGGGCGGCGGAAGTCCTCGATCGGCTCGGACCTCTCGAGACCGCCGGCGGGGATTTTGCGCTGCTGCTCGTGCCGGGTGCGGACTCCCCCTTCTTCACGATCCGGGACTCGACGGAGACCATGCGGCTCCAGAACGTGATTGCCGCGGGCTACCCCGGCGTGATCCTCGAGACCGACGAGAATTTCGAGCGGCTCGCTTCGGGGGATCCCGGCGCGATTCCCTCACTCGCGGTGACCGACGGAATCGTGAACGTGGAGCAGACCTTCGGCGGCCGGACCCGGGCCATCATCCACTCGGCGGAGATCTCCGGCGGCAACTCCGGCGGGCCCCTCGTGGACGGCTGCGGTCGGGTTGTCGGGGTCAATACCTTCGGTCGGCTGGACGAGCGGACGAACCGCTTCCTGAACTTCGCGCTCGCGTCCACCGACCTGCTGCAATTCCTGGACGGAACATCCGCACAGCCCGTGCGGTCCGGGGGGCCCTGCGCGCCGCTGGTGCGCGCCGTGGAGCCCCCTCCGCCCCTCGAGCCCGGGAACGGCGGCGATGCGGCACCGGATTCCGAACCGGCGGACGAAGCGGCTTCCGAGCCCGAGGGGGCGGCGCCGGATGCCCCCGGAATCGAGTGAAGGGCGAGGGAATGGCCTGTCGGGCCTCCTTCCGCGTTCGCGACCGCGGTGCCCGTCGCGAGGCTTGGCGCCGGCGGATTCGCATGGCGGAGGGTGGGTGTCCGGGGCGCGGCAGGTCGGGCGGCCTGCCCGTGACCGGGCACTGATGGCGGAGCGGCGACCATGGCCGAGACTCTGATCGCGCGCACCTATGCCGAAGGGCTCCGCCCGCTCGGCGGCGCCGCGCAGCGAAACCACGGGGTCATTTCGCAGGCGGTGGAAGCGCGACTTTCCCGCACCCACGCGCTGATGTTTTCGGAACCCTTGCCGGATCCCGATGGCGTGGCGACAGACTGGTACGCGCAGATCGAGGGGCCGGTGCGCCGGCTCGACGAATTGGGCGCCGAGGAGGCGGAGGCCGCCCGCAACCGCATCGGGGCGCTGACCGGCGGTGTGCTCGAGCTCGCCGCCGAATTGGAAGCCGCGGGAACGGAAGCGGACCGGCGGCTGGGCGAGGCGCTTCGCAACGCCGTCGAGGTTCCGGATGTCGACGCGGTCTGGCTGGTCGGCGATCAGCCGGTCCTGGCCTCCTGGGCGCACAGCCGCGATATCGACAAGGCGCCGCGCGGTGTGATCCGGCGATTTGTCCCTCGGCGGCCCCCGCCTCCTCCGCCGCCGCCGCCGGTGCCCCCGATGCCTGCCGCCGGGGCGGCTTCGCCCGGGCCGTGGAACCTCTTCTGGTGGCTTGGCTGGCTCGTCTTCGCGATCCTCCTGTTCTGGGCGCTCTACCTTCTGATCGCGCCCTGTGGCCTGCGGGGCCCCGCCTTCCTGAACTTCGACACGTGTCCTCGGGCGGAAACGCGGCAGGACGCGGAGACGGACCGGCGTGCGGCGCTCGAGGACCGGATCGCGGCACTTGAGCGGCAACTGGCCGAGGTCGGCCGCGCTTGTGTTCCCGCACCCGCACCCGCGCCCGCGCCTGAGTCTGAACCCGATCCCGAGAGTGCGGAGGGACCTGGAAGTCCGGTTGACGCAGTCGTCAACGAGGGCGGCGAAATCGGCGCGGTCAACGTGATCCTGACCTGGTCGGACCGGGCGGATCTCGACCTCGCGGTCTGGTGCCCGACCGGTCAGAAGATCTGGCACCGCCAGAAGGTCGTCTGCGGCGGTGAGCTCGATATTGACGCCAATGCCCTCGAGAAAATGTCCGAGCCGGTCGAGAACGTCGTGTTCGGCGAGGCCATGCAGCCCGGTACGTACCGGGTGGAAGTCTTCCTCTACCACCAGAAGGAGGAGGCCGGCAAGGCCGAGCACAATTTCCGGGTGACGATCATCGTCGACGGCGAAGAGACGGTTCACGACGCCTCGGTCAGCATGGACAATCGAACCTGGACGGCCAGCTTCGACTACGGGGGAAGCTGATGCGGGAACGGGAATCGAGGCTGCCTTCCCTTGCCGCCAGTTGCGATGAAGCGAGCCCGCTTCCCGTCCGCCTCGCCGGCGCGGGGCTGCGGACGGGCTCGGAACGGCGCTGCGTCCGGGATTCGGGCACCGGGACGGGGCGGGCCTCGAAGTCATCCGGGCGGCCCCGGCCGGTGCGCGGCCCGGGCCCGCTGCGTCGCCGGCACCCGTTCACCGGGCCGCCGCCTCGTGGTGCTTTGGTCCGGAACGGTTCCGGCGGCAGGGCGTTCCGGCATCCCGGTACCTTCGCAGTGGAACCCCGCGGATGAGAGTGCAGCTCGGGATTGGCGCCCTTGGAGCCGCGGCTCTCCTGGGTCTTGCGCTCGCGCATGCAGCCACGGTTCTGCCCGGTTGCGGGCTCCGGCTCGGACCCCTGGGCGACCTGGATTTCTGCGTTGGCCGGGAAATCGCCGATCCATCGTCGTCAGTGGCTGCGGAACTGGAACGGCACGCGGCGCTGGCGGATCGCCTGCGCCGGCTCGAGCGCCGGCTGGCCGGCCTCGCTGCCTGCCCGTTGCCCGGGCCCGGGGGACCGGAGTCCTCCGTCCTGGAGCGCGAGGTGCCGGATTCCGAGGCCGGAAGCCTGGATCCCGCGCGCTGGCGCGAGCGGGACGCGTCGCTTCTCGAGGGTTTCCGGTCGCTCGCCTCCGCGTTCAGCACGCGGAACATCGCCACCGGGGCCATGAGGCCGGTGGACACCTGGCAAACGTGTTTCGACGCAGAAGGCCGCGGCCGCGAGCGGATCATCCTCCCGGATGGCGACGCGTGTGCCGGAACCCTCTCTGCGGCCTTCCAGGATGACGGGCAGGTCCGAATCGCCGAGGAGGCGGATGTTCCGTGCACGGGTGGAGGACGCAGTTTCCGCCGGATCGCCGTCTGCGCGCTGGAGCCGAACCGGGAGGCGGAACGCTGGACCCGCCAACCCGCGGTCGGCTCGGGGGTACGCCGCGTACGCATCCCGCGCCGCGTATCGCTGTAGGGAGGGGGGGATGGCGCGGTATTTCCTGACCAGGACCACGGTGGGGCCGGGCGCGTTCGTCGAGGTCGCGGGGACTCCGGCCCTCGAGCGCTACGACGTTCTGGTGCAGAGCCTCGAGGGCGTGGCGGACCCGGAGAGCATCGGGGTGCTGGCCGAGCCCCTCGTGAGCCACGGCAACGACGTGGCGCCCGCGACGGTGGTCTGGTACTCGTCCTATCCCGGCGAGCCGCAACGGCTGGCGGAGCTCGATCCCGAACGGCGCGAGGCCCTGCTCTCGACGCTGCGGGCGCGGCTGGCCGAGATCGGCAAGGGGCTTTCGAGTCCCGATTTCGGCCCGCTCGCGGGCGCTGCGCTGAACGTCCTCGATGCGGACGACGTGTATGTGGTCGACGGCCAGCCGGTGCTGGTGGGATGGGGGATGGTCCCGGCGGAGGCGAATGCTTCCGCTGCCGCGCGCAACCGCCACTTCGCCCGGTCCATGGCGCGCCACCTGCCGCTGGCGGAGGCGCCGCCGGTCACGCCGGCGGAATGGCGCTCGCGGCAGGCCGCCGCGCCGGCGGAGGCACAGGCCGGCAGTGCCGCACCGGCCGCCCGCGGCGCGGCGGACGCCGGAGTCACGCCGCGCAGTGCCGGGCCTGCCGACGCGACGGCGGAAGAGGCTGGCGGCGGCGTTCCGCCGCCACCACGCACCGACCGGGGGATGCGGGGCGGCGGTTGGCGCTGGCTGCCGCTCGGCCTGCTTCTTCTGATCTCCGTGGCCGCGCTCGTGTGGCTGTTCTGGCCGGGCACGCGGGTGATGCCGCCGGTGCCCGCGGTGGCGTTCGTCGCGGACGAGGAGGCCCTGGAGATCGCGCGGGAGGCCAATGCGGCGCTGGAGGAGCGCGCCAGCCAGCTCGAGGAAGCGATCACGGGGGCGCGCTGCGCCGCCGACGGGCAGCTTGTTCTTCCCGACGGCCGCACCCCGGAGGGTCTGCTGGTGCCACCCGCTGAAGATGGCGCCTGGCCCGGGGTGCGCGAGGCGCGACCCGACGCGCTCATCCCGCCGGATCCGAACCGGGTGGACGTTCTTCCCGAAGCCCGCGGAGGGGAGGCGGAGGCGGAGGATCCCGCGACCCTCCTGGATCTCATCGACAGCCGCACCGCGCTGGTGCTTGCGGTCGGCGAGGCGTCCGGCACCGGCACGGGCTTCTTTGTCGGCCCCGAGCTTCTCGTGACCAGCGACCATGTCGTCGCGGACGCCAGCGGCGGAATCTATGTCGTCAACGGGGTTCTCGGGCGGGCCCGGGCGGCGGAAGTGCTCGATCGGCTCGGCCCTCTGGGGTTCTCGGGCGGGCCCGGGCGGCGGAAGTGCTCGATCGGCTCGGCCCTCTTGAGACCGCCGGAGGGGATTTTGCTCTCCTGCTCGTGCCGGGGGCGGACTCCCCCTTCTTCACCATCCGGGACTCGACCGAGACCATGCGGCTCCAGAACGTGATCGCCGCGGGCTTCCCCGGCGTGATCCTCGAGACCGACCGGAATTTCGAGCGGCTCGTCGCGGGGGATCCCGGCGCGATTCCCGCGCTCGCGGTGACCGACGGAATCGTGAACGTGGAGCAAACCTTCGGCGACCGGACCCGGGCCATCATCCACTCGGCGGAGATCTCCGGCGGCAACTCCGGCGGGCCCCTCGTGGACGGCTGCGGACGGGTTGTCGGAGTCAATACGTTCGGGCGGCTCGACGAGCAGACGAACCGCTTCCTGAACTTCGCGCTGGCTTCCACCGACCTGCTTCGCTTCCTGGATGAGACTTCCGCACAGCCCGTGCGGTCCGGCGGTCCCTGTGCGCCGCTGGTGCGCGCCGTGGAGCCGCCGCCGCCGCTCGAACCCGAGCGCGACGGCGATGCGGATCCGGAACCCGAGCCGGTGGACGGAGCGGCCTCCGAGCCGGAAGAGGCGGTGACGGATGCCCCCGGATCCGAGTGAGAGGCGAGAAGATGGCCAGTCGGTCCTCCTTTCGCGGCGGCGGTCGCGGTGCGGGCATCGCGCCCTGGATCGGCGCCTTGGTCCTTGTCGGCCTGACGCTCGCGCTGGGGGCAGCCTTGTTGCCGGCCTGCGGAGTCGACCCGGGGACACCCATGCTCGCGCGCTGGCTCGATGCCTGCCCGCCACCCTCCGCGCATGCCGCGGGTCTCCGCCGGGAGGCGGAACGCGCTGCCGTGCTCCGGGACCGGATCACCCGGCTGGAGCGTCAACTCGCGTTCCTGCCGGCTTGCCCGCCGTCCGAGCCGCCACCGGCGATGCACCGGCCGGAACCGCCACCTTCAGAACCGCGGTCCCTGGAGCCGCCCCCTCCGGCGATGCCCCCTCCGGAACCGCCCCGCCGGGATCCGATCCCACGGGATCCTCCCTCGGCTCCGCCTCCGTCTCCGCCGCGGGAGTCGGACTTCGACCGGCGCCTCAGCGAAGAGGGCGGGGAAGTCAGCGAGGAGTTGACCGTGACCCTGATCTGGGACGATGCATCGGACCTCGATCTCCAGGTGGTCTGCCCGGATGGCAGGACCGCGGGCGTTGCCGCGTCCGGGTGTGGCGGCGGAATACTCGATGTGGACGCGAACGGTTACGGAACGGGTGGTCTTCGAATGATGGACCGGCCTGTGGAAAATGTCCGCTTCGGCGCGGTGGCCCCGCGCGGGACCTACCGCATCCGCATCTTCATCGATTCCGGCTATGCGTTCGCTTCCGGGTTCGGCGGTTCCCGGAATCGCGGCTCGCACCGGTTCCGGGTCCGGGTGATATCGCGCGGGCAGACGCGGACATGGGAGGGCATCCACTCGGGTGTCGGCGGGTCGGACGCCTGGATCGAGTTCGAGCACTGATGGCGGAGCGGCGGACATGGGCGAGACGCTGATCGCGCGCACATATGCCGAGGGCCTCCGGCCACTCGGCGCCGCCGCCGAGCGCAACCACGCGGTGATTGCGCAGGCGGTGGCATCGCGCCTCTCCCCCGCGCACGCGCTGATGTTCTCCGAGCCCCTCCCGGGTCCCGACGGTGTGGCGACCGACTGGTACGCCCGGATCGAGGGACCGGCGCGCCGGCTCGACGAACTCGGCGCCGGCGAGGCAGAGGCGGCGCGGGACCGCATCGGGGCGCTGACGCGGGATGTGCTCCAGCTCGCCGACGAATGGGAAGCCGCCGGCGCGGAGGCGGACCGGCGGCTCGGCGAGGCGCTCCGGAACGCCGTTGAGGTTCCGGATGTCGACGCGGTCTGGCTGGTCGGCGATCAGCCGGTCCTGGTCTCCTGGGCCCACAGCCGCGACATCGACAAGGCGCCGCGCGGGGTGATTCGGCGCTTCATCCCCCGGAGGCTCTCCCCTCCATCGCCTTCCCGGCCGCCGGATCCCGAGCTTGCCCGCCCTGCCGCCGTTGCGGCGTTGCAGGTGCCGTGGAACCTCTTCTGGTGGCTCGGCTGGCTCCTTCTCGCGATCCTCATGTTCTGGACGCTCTATCTCCTGCTTGCGCCATGCGGCCTGCGCGGGCCGGCTTTCCTGAACCTCGACACATGCCCGGGGGCAGCGTCGCCGGTGCCTGCCTGGGCGAGTTGGCAGGTGCCGTGGGGGCTCCTCTGGTGGCTTGGCTGGCTCGTCGTCGCGATGCTGGCGCTGGTGGGCTTCGTCCTGCTGGCAGGACCCCGCTTCCCCGCGGCGGCTGCCGCTCGACGGATGGAGCGGCCTGCCGGTGCCGTCGAAGCGGTCCGGCAGGAGGGTGGGAAGATCGGCCGGATCAATGTGATCCTGGCCTGGCGGGACCATGCGGATCTCGATCTGTCGGTACTCTGCCCGAGCGGCGAGGAAATCAATTTCGCGAACAGGGTTGCCGGCGGCGGTGAACTCGACGTCGATGCCAATGCCACCTCCGGCGAAGCAATGCGCCGTCCGGTCGAGAATATCGTGTTCGCGGACTCCCCACGGCCGGGGCCGTATCGGGTCGAGGTCTACCTGTACGATCAGCGGTCGGAGGCGGGGAGGCCGGAGCACCGGTTTGCACTGACCATTATGGTCGGTGGGGAGAAGACGGTTCACAATGCGTCGGTAAGCATGGACAATCGGCGTTGGGCGACGAGCTTCGACTACGGAGGGAATGGATGAGGGATACCGACTCGAGGCTGCGCCCGATCCCGGAATGGGGCGACGAGATCACCCTGGTTCCGTATAGCGGGCTGCAGATCCTCGATTTCGGCTTCGACTTCGACGCCGTCAACATGCGGCCGCGCCGTTTCATCGAGCGCACCACGGAGCGGGCCGGCGAGCAGGCGGCGCGGGTGCTCCTTCCGCTCTACGACGAGGAGGGTCGCAACGAGCCCATCCTCGAAGCGTCCCGGGCGGATGACGACGAGTACGCGGTATCGATGCAGAGGGCACTGGATCCCTTCCTCGAGAAATGGGTGCCCGCCCCGGTGCTGCGCATCCGCCAGGGACGCGCCGCGGACCGCAGCGAGCTGCTCGACGACGGGCCGTTCGGCTGGGCGCGGCTCCGGGTCGTCGATCTCGGCGGGAAGGATCCCCTGTCGGGCCACACCCACCGGGTGCAACTCGCCTTCGACACCTCTCTCGCAGGCGAACATGCCGGGGGCCGCTATCTCGCCCCGGAGCCCAAGGACAGCGAGGACGAGCGGGAGTTCCGCTTCGCTTCCGACCCCGACAGCGTCACCCCGTTCCTGACCTTCCTGCGGAAGGTGGAGGCGGATGGCACCATGGTGGACACCCAGGCCTGGGTCGTCGAGTGGCTCGAGGAGGTGTTCCACGAGTACATGCAGGCCCGCCGGGGCGGGCGCCTGCTGAGCGAGGAGGATTTCGAGCACCGTTTCGAGCACCTCGCGCACTACATGGCGCTTCTCGCGCTGGTGGACCGCGCGGTGCGGGTTCCCCGCTTCCGCCTGGTCGATGTGGTTTCGCGGCATGCGCGCCACGCCCCGTTCGACGTCGACCTCGTGCTCGATGTGGGCAACAGCCGGACCTGCGGCATCCTGATCGAGAGTGTTGCAGGGGAGACCACGGTCGACCTGACGAACTCCCATGCGCTGGAAGTGCGGGACCTGTCCCGGCCCGAACTGGTTTCGACCGGCCTCATCGACAGCCGTGTCGAGTTTGCCGTGGCGTCGTTCGGGCGGGAGCACATCGCGCGCCGCTCGGGCCGCCGGGACGCCTTCCAGTGGCCGGGCATCGTGCGCACGGGGCCGGAGGCCGCCCGGATGGTCCGGCAGGAATCCGGCACGGAGACCGCCTCCGGCCTTTCCTCGCCGAAACGCTACCTGTGGGACGTGGAGCCTTCCGCAAGCGAGTGGCGCTTCCAGAACCACGAGGATCCCCACAACATGCCGCGCACCGCGCGCTCGGCATGCCGGTTTCTCAACGATGACGGCGACGTGATCGAGCAGGTGCGAAGCGACATCGACAACAAGCTGCGGGAGAGGAAGGACGAGCGGACGAAGACCGGCATGGCGACCCGGCCGCGGTTCTCCCGCTCCGCCCTGTACGGCTTTCTCGTGGGAGAGCTGCTCTGCCATGCGCTCGTGCAGATCAATGATCCGGCTTCGCGCGCGCGGCGCGCCCGCTCGGAAGTGCCGCGCAGGCTGCGGTCCGTGATTCTCACGCTTCCCTCGGCGACGCCGATGCAGGAGCAGGCCATCATCCGCTCGCGGGCGGAGGGGGCGGTGCGGCTGATCTGGTCCATTCTCGACATGGACGAGGGCGCCGCGATCACCTGCGCGAAGCCGAGGCTGGTGGTCGACTGGGACGAGGCGAGCTGCACGCAGCTCCTGTATCTCTACTCCGAAATCGCACGGAAGTTCGAGGGCCGCATCGACGAGTACATGGCCCTCAGGGGCCGTCCGCGAGCGAAGGAGGAGGGCGGGCCCCTGGAGAACTCCCTTCGAATCGCGTGCGTGGATGTCGGCGGGGGCACCACGGACCTGATGGTCACCACGTTCTTCGGTGAACGTAACCGGCTGATCCACCCGAGGCAGGTGTTCCGCGAGGGATTCCGGATCGCGGGCGACGATGTGTCCCGCGATGTCGTGGGCACCATTGTGCTCGCGCGGATTGCGGATTCGATCGCGGCCGCCGGCGGAGTCTCCGTTCGCGCGCGGATGCCGGGACTCTTCGGCGGCGACGTGGCCGGAATGGACCAGCGCAAGCGGCAGATGCGTCGGCAGTTCGTCGTGCGGATTCTCACGCCTCTTGCGGTCGCGGCGCTGAACGCCTGCGAGAAAATCGGGGAGACCGACGATTTCGAGATTTCGGCGGCGGAGGTGCTCGGCACGCGCGAGGGGGAGGATGGCAGCCAGGAGCTTGCCATGCCGGCGTCTCTTCTTGCCTATCTCGAGGAGCCGGCAGCGGGAAGCGGGGCCGGCGGCTGGCGCCTGGCCGACTTCTCGTTCCGGGCCCGCCGCGCGGAGGTCGACGCCTGTGTCCGGAATGTCCTCCAGACGGCGCTCCGCGACATGGGCGAGGCAATCGACCATCTCGGCGTCGACGCCGTGTTGCTGACCGGCCGACCATCGCGGCTTCCCGCCGTTCGCGCGATGGTCCGCGAAATGATGCTGGTGCCGCCGGACCGGCTCGTCTCCATGCATCGCTACCGGGCCGGAGCCTGGTACCCGTTCCGGGACCCGGTCACGAACGAGGTCGGCGATCCGAAGACCACGGTCGCGACCGGGGCGATGCTCTTTGCGCTCTGCGACAGCCGAATTGCCAATTTCCGCCTCACGGCGGAAGCTCTGCAGATGCGGTCCACCGCCCGCTTCGTGGGCGTGATGGCGAATGACGGCCAGATCGTGGATCGGGATATCCTGTTCGCCGAGGCCGACGAGCCCGCGGCGAGCGTCCGGGCAGGCGGGGACGAAGCCACGCTGCTGGTGGACAACCCGGTCCATATCGGCTTCCGGCAACTCCCGCACGAGCGCTGGACGACGACGCCGCTCTACCTCCTCGACTTTGCGAATGAGAGCGTGCTCCGGCGCCCGCGGCCGCTGAAGGTCACCCTGCGGCGGCGCGACAGCAGCGCCGCCGATCCGGAGAATCCCGAGCATCAGCTCCGGATCGAAGCAGCGAAGGAGGCATTCGTCGTCGACTACGTGGAGGACAGGGAGCAACTCCCCTGCCACCGGGATGACGTGAGGCTTCGCCTCCACACTCTCGGGTTCGAGGACGCGTACTGGCTCGACACCGGCGTGTGCTGGCTGGACAGAAGCTGAGGCTTGGAATGCGATGAACGAACCGAAGGAAGCGTCCAGGGCCCTCGCGGGCCGTTGTCTCGAGGTGGCCGGCCTCGCCGACGCGGCGACGGCGTGGGTCGGCGACGACGCGAACCGCGACAAGGTCGGAGCCGAGACCACGTCCCTGCGCAGGGAATTCCGACGCGCCGGAATCCGCGCCCGCAAGCTCGCGAACGCGGCAACGCGGAACATGTGCGTCGGGGTCTACGGGCCGAGCCAGGCGGGCAAGTCCTACCTGATCTCGGTGCTCGGCCGGCCGAAGGGTGGCGAGCTCATGGCCGCCTTCGATGGCGTGGAACCGCTCAAGTATCTCGACAGGATCAACCCGGAAGGGCAGGGGGAGTCCACCGGTCTCGTCACCCGCTTCACCACCGCGCGGATTGCGGCGCCCCCGGGATTTCCGGTCGGGATCCGGTTCCTGTCCGAGTCCGACGTGGCGCGGATCCTGGCGAACGCCGTCGCCATGGATGGCGATGGCTCCGAGCCGGTGCCGGGCCCGGAGGAGATTGAACGGCTCCTCGCGGAAGCCGAGGCGAGGGCCGGCAGCGCCTTCGACCCGGCGTTCTCCGCCGAGGACATGTGGGACGTGCAGGAGTATCTCACCTCCGACGCGTTCGGCCGGCTCGCCTACTTCGCGTCGCTGCGGTCCTTCTGGGACCGGGCGGCCGCCGTGGCGCCGAGACTCGATCCGGCCGGTCGGGCCGGGCTGCTTTCCATCCTGTGGGGCCGACACGCAAGGCTGACGGAGCTCTACCGTTCGCTGGCCTCCCATCTCAGCAAGCTCGGGAACGTGCAGGAGGCCTTCCTTCCGCTCACGGCGCTCACGCCGCGGGAGGTGTCGATCATCGATGTTCAGACCCTGAAGGAGCTGGACGGCGAGGGGATGTTCGAGGCGGTGGAGGTTCGCACTGCCGCCGGCGCCGCCGCGGCGATTCCGCGGGGCGAGCTCACGGCCCTCGTTGCCGAGATGATCGTGCCCATGGCCGAGCGACCGTGGGCGTTCATGTCCGACACCGATCTCCTCGATTTTCCGGGCACGCGCAACCGCTTCACCTACGACCTCGCGAACTACCTCGAGGCGGGCGAATCGCCTCTTGCCCAGCTCTTCCTCCGCGGCAAGGTCGCCTATCTCTTCGACCGCTACGTTGCCGAGCAGGAGCTGACCTCGATGTTGCTCTGCATTGGCGACGGGAACATGGAGGCGAAGGACCTCCCCGGCCTCATCGACCGCTGGGTAGTCGCGACCCACGGCGCCACGCCGGAGGAGCGGATGAGGGCCCGCTGCATCCTCTTTCTCGTGCTGACCAAGTTCGACACGCTGCTCGTGGAGTCCGGCGGGGCAGGCGATGATCCCAGGACCCGCTTCGAACGCCGCATCCTGAACTCCATGGTGGAGCCCTTCGGCAAGCTGCCGGACAGCTGGCTCAACGACTGGGCCGGGGGCACGCCCTTCAGGAACGCGTTCTGGCTCCGGAATCCGAAGTATGAAGCGACGGTGATCGAATACGGCGCCGACGGGCGGGAGATCGAGATCCGGGCGGGCATGCGGGACCGGGTCGCGGCGCTTCGCGCGGGCGCGGTCGGCTCGAATCTTGTTCAGCGGCACTTCACCGACCCCCAGGCTGCCTGGGAGGCGGCGATGGAGATCGACGATGGCGGGGTTGCCCGCCTGGCAGGAGCGCTCGCCGGGGTCTGCGTTCCCGAGGTGAAGCTCGCACAGGTCCGGGCCCAGCTGGAGGTCCAGGTCCAGACCCTCCTGCGTCGGCTCGCACCCTTCTACATCTCGTCCGACCTCAAGACCCGTCTCGCGGCGAAGCGGGCCGCGGCGCGCCGGCTTGTGGAGGCGCTGTATGGCTGCTTCGATCTGAATCGCTGGGGCGAGCTGATGGAGTCGATCGTGGTCGATCCGGCTGCCATTGCCGACGAAATCGCCCGCATTCCCGCCGACATCCACATTGTTACCGGTGCGGAGGCGGCTCGTGCCGGGCGGCCTTCGGCCGGTGCGGATGGGGATGGGCGGCCCCGCCCCGGCCGGCCGCTTCCTGGGGGCGGCGGACCGGCCCCGGACGCGCATCCGGACCCTGACGGGCCTTCGCTTCCCGAGGACCCGGCGCTCCGGATGCGGCGGATGACCGTAGAGGCGTTCCAGGCGGAGCGCGCCCTGACGGTCTGGATGGAGACGCTGCACGAATTCCTGGAGCGCAGCGAGCGGTTGGCCCGCTATCGGCTGACCGAGGCGACGGCGAGCGACCTTGTCAGCGAGTTGATCGAGGCCTCCCGCCGTCTTGGCCTCGACGCCAGGATTCGCACTGCTCTCGAACGCTGGAATTTCTCGCTGCGCTCGGAGCGGCGGGCCGGCCCGGCAGCCTCGGTCGCGGCGGAAACGATCAACGCGTTCGCCGCCCGCCTCGGCATGGACGCGCTTGCCGAGGCCGACCGGCCCCTGGTGGAGTTCGAGGGCGGCGAGAGCCGCCGCGTCTTCCGGGAGCCGGAGGTTCGGTACGCCTTCCGGACGCTACCGGATCGCCCCGAGCCGGGCACGGAGAACCGCCATGTCGACTGGAGCTTTGCGCTCCATCGTGTCTTCGAGGACAACGCTCGCAACGTCCAGGGGGTGGAGGTGGACTTGGCGCAGAACGAACGCCTCGGCGAGATTCTCGCAGCTCTCAAGGCAGACCGGATGCCCGCGGGAGGTGAGTCGTGATCTTCACGATTGGGCCCGATCCCCGGTATCCCCTCGGCGGCCATGCACTCCTCGTTCTTCCGGAGGGCGCCGCCACCGGTTCCGGCCGCATGGCGCTGCGCCGGCTCTACGACAATTGGCACCTGGGGGCGCATGGCTGGCAGGCAGCCGAAACGACTCTGGGCCCCTTCACGGTGACGCCGCGGGGTTCGGAATTCGCCGTAGCGCTCGGCCCGGAAATCGTGGATCACCTCGAGGAGTTCACCGTTCTGGAGATCGTGTTCGAAGGTGGTTCCAGGGGCCGGGCGTCCTGGCCGGAAGACGTTCTGCCGTCCCCGGGCAGGGCCGTCCCCGGAGGATTGCGCCGCACGGAGCGAGAAGGCGGCGAACTCCCGCCAGGCGCGGTGCAAGCGGGAAGCGGCGATGCCGGAACCGCGGACGGGGATGCCGCCCGGACCGGCGCGGAAGCCGCACGCCCGGATGCCGACTCTGCCGAGACCGCTCCGACCGCCGTTGGGCAGGCTCGGTCCCGGCCCGCGGGCGGGGCTCCGCCCCGGAGAGGGGTGCTGGTCGGCCTGGCAGTCGCCGCCATTCTGCTCTGTGCTGCTGCCGCCGCCTGGTTTCTCTACGGCGACCGGTTTTTCGAGGGCGAGCCCGACGAGGAGGCGGCCCTCGTCGCCTGCACGGAAGAAGCGTTCGCGGCGACCGCCGATCTGGCGACCGCCGATCCGGCGTCCCGGATCGAGTGGGTTCGCCGTTGCGGAGGGATCGAGGGGGTGACGGCCGAGACCCGTCTGGCCGCGGTCGAGCAGGCGCTCGGCCAATCGCCGGAGGCGCTGATCGTCATGGGAAGGTGGTACGACCCGGCCCACCGCGAGGCGGATTTCACCCCCTTCGATGCGCCTGCCCTCGAGAACGCCGCCCGATACTACTTCGAGGCGAAGGAGCGGGGTGCCGTCGAAGCGGAGGCTCTGCTCCAGGACGCATGTGCGCGGCTCGATTCAACCGACATCATGCAGGACAACGCCCACCATCTATACTGTCCGGAGGAATGAACGCTATGCCCAATCGAAGCTTTTTCCGCTCGGCTGTCCTCGTTGCCGCAGGGATGCTGATCGCGGTTCTCCAGGTCGGGATGCCGGCTGCGCAGGAACTCCGGCCGCTTCTCGTCGAGGGCAAGAGCACTGTCTACCAGCGCGTTCTCACACGGCCGGCCACGTCCCGCCACGATGTCCCGGAAGGTCCCGTGACGGGGGCCTATCCGGCCTTCCAGCCGGTCTACGTGTTCGCGCGGGACGGCAGATGGGTGCAGGTCGGAGGCGCCTCCGCATTGCCGCCCGAGGGCTGGGTGCGCGAGGCGGAAGTGATTCCCTGGAGGCACAACATCGTCGCCGCCTTCGCCAATCCCGCAAATCGCGACCGCCAGCTCCTGTTTCGGGACCTGGAGTCCCTGGAGCGGTTGCTCTATCACGAGTCCCTCGTCTCCTTGGCGGCGCGCTGGCGCCAGTCGGCGGAGGTGGGGGACATGCCTCCGGACTCCGGCGTGATTTCGATCGAGCCCGGGGAATACGTGGACATCAATGACCTGGACACGTTCTATGTCCTGCCGATCCTCGAGTTCATCGAGGACTTCCACCCGATGAACGCCGAGCCCTTCCTGAAGATGCGGGTCGTCTCCGTCCCCCTGACCGACGAGGATCCGGTGGACGAGAAGCCGCAACTGGAAGCGCTGCGCCAGGCCGATGCCGGCATCGTGATCGTGCTGGACGCCACACAGTCGATGGAGCCGTATATCGAGGAGACGCTCGAAGCGGTTGGCGAGATGATCGAGCGGATCAAGGACGGCCCCATCGGCGACCGGGTGAATTTCGGTGTCATCGGGTTTCGTGACAACCCCGCCACGGTGCCGGAGCTCGTGTACCGCGTCCGGGTCTTCGCGCCGCTGTTGCGCGGTGCGGGTATCGAGGCGCCGCTGGACGCGTTCGCGCAGATGAATGCCGCGCGCGTATCCAGCCCCGGATTCAACGAGGACAGCTTCGCGGCGGTCAAGCAGGCGCTCGAAGAGACGGACTGGGCGCCGGATGGCCATGGGTTCGCCAAGAAGCTGGTGATCCTGGTGACCGATGCCGGGCCGAAGCCGCCCGGAGACCCGAACGCGGAGACCGACATCAACGCCGCGGCGCTCAGGGAGATGGCGAAGGAACTGGGCGTCGGGCTGATCGCGATCCACCTCCAGACGCCGGACGGCATCGCCAACCACGACTACGCCGCAGCGCAGTACAGCGAGCTTTCCGCCCGCCATGGCTACACCTACCACTATCCGGTAACCGGTGGACGAGACGAGTTCGGCGCCGAGATTCGCGCCACGATCACCCGGGTCATGATCCAGCTCGAGAACAATCTCCGCGGCGAGCTGACGGAGATTCCCGAACCCGACGCCGATGGCCAGCTGCCCGAGGGCGCCGAGCTCGATGTACTCGGCCTTGCCATGGAGCTCGCCTATCTCGGCGAGATGCTCGACACCCGCGCGCCGGACGTGTTCGAGGCCTGGATCTCCGACCGCGCGCTCGAGGACGCCCGCAAGATCGCGGTCGAGCCGAGGCTCCTGATGACCAAGAACCAGCTCTCGACGCTGCGCGATGTGCTCGCCGCGGTGCTCGAGGTCGGCGAGCAAACCCAGGGCGGCGGGGCTGCCGGCGACTTCTTCAACCAGTTGAAGGGCGCGGTGTCGCGGATGGCGGCCGATCCCCGGATGCTCGTGAACGCGGAGTTCGAGTCTCTCGGCGGCGCCTTCGGCGAGTTTCTCGAGGGGTTGCCTTACCGAAGCCGGGTCATGGAGATCACCGAGGATCGCTGGGAGAACATGGGCACGGGCCGCCGCCAGATCATCGACGATCTGCGCGGGCGATTCCTTCTCTACGAGCGCTGGCACGACGATCCGGACCACTGGGTGCCGCTCTACGAGAGCGCACCGGACGGGGAGCACGTTTTCGCGATGCCGTTCGAAGCACTGCCATAGGGCGGTGATGAGATTTGTTCTCCGCGATCTGGCGCGCACGCTCCGCGGGCCGGCCAGGGAGTTCGAACTCCGGGTGCCGCGCTTCGAGGTGGCGCAGGGCGAGGTGGTGGCGCTGGTCGGGGAGAGCGGGTCCGGCAAGACCGCCATGCTGGAGCTCCTGGCGTTGGCCGCGGTTCCGGATCCGGGCGGCGTGTTCGCTCTCGAGGGCCCGGAACCCGTGGACATCGCCGCGCTTTGGGGGCAGCGGCATCTTTCCGCGCTGGCCGCGATTCGGGCTGCGCGGCTCGGCTTCGTCGCGCAGGCCGGCGGGCTTCTGCCGTTTCTCACGGCCCGCGCCAACGCGGCCCTTGCGCAGGAGGTGGCGGGGCGGCCGGATGGCCCGCGGATCGCGCGGCTGGCGGAACGGCTCGGCATCTCGGCGGTGCTCGACGACCGCCCGGCACGGCTCTCGCTCGGTCAGCGGCAGCGCGCCGCGATCCTGCGGGCGCTGGCCCACCGTCCGGATTTCGTGATCGCTGACGAGCCCACATCCGCCCTCGATCCCGGAGCGGGGGAGGAGGTGATGGACCTGTTCCTTTCCGCCGCGGCGGAGGAGGGGGCCGGGGTCCTGCTTTCCTCGCACAACGTACCGCTGATGCGCCGGGCAGGCGCGGAGATCGTCGCGGTCGTTCCCGAGAACCCGCGGGAACGGGGAGTGGAGCCGGGTGCGACGGCCGATCCGGCACAAGTGGAGACCGTGGCCGCACCTGGCGGCGGATCCGCGCCCGTGCTGCTTCCGGCCCCGGACAGGCCAGAGGATCCGGCCCGCTGGATCAGCCGCGTGGAGCGGGTGCCATCATGACCCTTCTGCGCCTTGCACTTGCGGACCTCTGGCACGACAGGATTCTCGCCTTCTGCAACATCGCGGCGATCGTCGGCATCGTGGCTCCGCTTGCGATCCTCGCCGGCATCAAGGCCGGGGTTGTCGAGGCCCTGATCGTCGACCTGAAATCGCGTCCCGGGATCCTGCGCGTGGCCATTGTCGGCGATCACGGCTTCACGGAGGCGGATGTGGCGGAGGTGCGCGGCTGGCAGGAGACGGGATTCGTCGCTCCGTCGTCCCGTGCCATTGCGCGCCGTCTCCTTTTCCGGCTCGACGGTGGCGGCGTCATTCGCCGAGTGGCTCTCGTTGCCACGGGGCCAGGGGAGCCGCTCCTGCCCGCCGGCCCGGAGATCGAGGGCGGAACAGTGGCGGCCAGCGACGGTCTCGCGCGGCGCCTCGGTCTGTCGCCCGGAGACAGGCTTCAGGCGATCGCCCGCCGGGGCGATACGGGCGGCACGGTGCTGGACATGGCGTTGAGTGTGGCGGCGGTGCTGCCGCCCGGTGCGCTGCAGGGGGAAGCCGTTCTGATGGCGCCGGCGCTGATGGAGGAGGTCGAGGCGTTCTATGACGGGTATGCCCTCCCGGACCGTGGTGTAGAGGAGGGGCGCCCGCTCGCCGAGCGGACCTCCCTCGCCGAGAGCCTGCGTCTTTACGCCGCCGATCTCGTCTCGGTGGCGAGGCTCGAACAACGGCTGGAGGCGCATTTCGGGATCGAGGCTTCCTCCGATGCCGCCCAGGTGACCGCCACCCTCGACCTCGAGCGGCGGCTTGGCCTCGCCCTGAGCCTGATTGCGGCGGCGGCGACGCTCGGCCTTCTCGCCGCTCTTGCCGCGAGCTTCTGGGGCATGACCCGCGCTCGTCGTCCAGCCCTCGCGGCGCTGGCAATGATCGGAATGCCGCCGGCGCGCCTTGCCTGGTACCCGGTATGGGTCGCGCTGGTCACGGCGGCGATCGGCCTTGCTGCTGCCGCCTGCGTCGCGGTTGCGGGCGCGGTGGCGGCGGAGGGACTGTTCGGCGGGCAGTTGCCCTCTGGCGCCTCCTTCCTCCTGCCCCCGGATGTCGCTGCGCAAGGCATCGTCCTCGTGCTGGCGGTTTCTGCGGCGGCGGCTTTCCTGGCGGCACGCGAGGCGGCGCGGGCCGATCCGGGCGCGGTGTTCCGGGAAACTTGAGCTGACAACGTGGGAAGCGATACGATGCCAGAACTGGACCCTTGTTCGTGCGCCTTTTGCTTCGGCTATCCGGGCGGGGCTCCTTCCCGCTGCTTGCGCGGCACCGGTGTCGGCAACGAGGTTTGCGTGCACGGCCGCTCCCGCGGCATGGCGCGGCGCGGGTTCCGTGTGGGCGCGGCCGCGTTGGCCGCGTGGATTCTCATGGTTCCCGGGGCCGCTCCGGCCTACGCCCAATCCGTGGCCCAGACCACATGGAACCCGCGGTTCTACGACCCCGCCGGCGATGCCGATCTTGTTCTGCCACTCCCTTGTGGCGGGGCGATGGCATTCCAGCGGGTGGACACGCCGGTGCCTGCGGACAATCCGATCACGGACAGAGCGGTGCAGCTGGGGCTCGGGGACACGGCCGCGGGCTATGTTGACTATTTGCGCCGGGCCTATGTTCGCGGGGGGTTCAACGACGAAACCGGCGGAGCTGCCCACTACTTCATTGGCCGCTACGAGCTGACGAGCGATCAGTTCGCGGCCCTCCGCGGCGAGTGCCCGTCGCCGTCTCCGCGGGGCGCGGTGCCGGCTTCGGGCCTTTCGTGGTTCGACGCCGTGGACGCGGCACGGCGCATGACCGAGTGGCTCAGGGCAGAAGCGCCGGGCGCGCTGCCCGTGGAAGAAGGCGTGCCGGGCTTTGTCCGGCTGCCGACCGAGATCGAGTGGGAGTACGCGGTGCGGGGCGGCGCGGCCGTCGACGTCTCGGTTTTCAATCAGCGTACCTTTGTGAACGAGGGAGAGATGCGGGATTACGCGTGGCACCAGGGTGCAAGCTCCGCCCGCGGCTCGCATCGGCCCATCGGCCTCCTGCGCTCGAACCCGATTGGCCTCTACGACGTGTTCGGCGGTGTGGAGGAATTGATGCTCGAGCCCTTCCGCATGAACGCGCTCGGCCGACCCCATGGGCAGCCGGGCGGTGTGGTCACGCGAGGGGGCTCCATCCTGACTACGCCTGCGGAGTTGTCCAGCGCCCTGCGGAACGAGTTCCCGGCGTACGGAATCTCGTCCGGCCGGCCGGTTGCCCTCGACACCTTCGGCGCGCGATTCGTCATCGGGGTCCACGTCTCCGTATCCACGGAGCGCACCAACCGGATCCGCGCCGCCTGGCTCGATCGTTTCCAGGCAGCGGGCGACGATGCCCCCGGCCTCGGCGCCGACCTGGCCGAAGCGCTTGACGCGGTGATCGCCGAAGAGATCGAGCGCGGTCGGCGGGCTCGGCTCGAAGCCGTCCGGTTGCTGGCCACGGAGGAGCGGCGGGAGAGGCAGGCCAACCGGCTGGAAGCGCTGAAGGCGTCTATTCTTGGCGGCGCGGTGATCGTCTGGTTTCTGCGCGAGGACGCGGCGCGGATCGGGAACAGCGAGAAGGCCATTGCTGCCGTTGAAACGGCCATCCAGCAGGCCTCGGATGGCCGCGGTGTCGACAGCGCCGAGAAGCTGGAAACGTACCACACCTATCTTCAGAGGCTGGTCGAGGGTGTGAACCAGCAACGGGAGCGGTTCTCGCTCAACTTTCTGAGTTATGAGCGGAACCTCGTCACTTCCGCCACCGAATACGGAGCAAGCGAGCGGAGCCAGGCGCTCGATGTGCTGCTGAGGGAGCTTGCGCTCACGGGCCGCGCCGCCCTGGAGCCGCTCGCTCGCGAGTTTTACGGCGATATAGATGCTTATGATGCCAATCCGGGACTGTCGGCGGAGGCAATCCGCGGACTCGCTCTGGAGTGATTGGCACCACGGTCCCGGCTCGATTCGCAGAATCGGACTCAACAAGGATGGATTGATCAATTGAAAAATGAAATGCTAATATTGAACCGCACGTGTGGATTTGAATGGTTGCGGGGCGCCTATTTGATACCGGCAGTTCGGGAGTATGCCATGAAGGTTTGCAGGTGGATCGGGGCACTCGCCCTGCTGGGCATGACGGCGGGCTGCGCGCAGAATCCGGATGGGACCACGCCGAACCTGTTCACTGACCTCCAAGCTGTCTTCGGCGGAAACTCGGAAGTTTCCCCCGAGCAGGCAGAGTTGCGCGACCAGGAGGAGGAGTACCGCACCTACGCGGAGTCGCGGCTCCAGGCTGCGGCAGCCGGTGCGCTTGTCGGCGGCCTGATTGGCGCACTCGTGGATAGCGACAAACCCGGAAGAGGCGCAGCGGTGGGCGCAGTGGCAGGCGGCACAGCGGGTTACGTCGGAGCCACCTATCTCACTCGCGAGCACTCGGACTTTGTCGCCTCGCAGGAAGCCCTGAATGAGGACATGTTGGTCGCCAACGAGCAGACCAGGTCCTCGCGGCGCAACGTGGAGGTGGCGCAGGCGGCTCTGAACTACCAGCACACGGAGATTGCACGGCTGAACGAGGAGTACAACGCGGGCAGGCTGGAGACGGCCGACTATGAGCGCCGCCTCGAGATCATCGCCGAGGATCGCGCCAGCGTTCGGTCGATGATCGCGGTGACCGAGGAGCGCGTAGCCAGCATGGAGACCAGCGTTGCTGCATACAACCGCGCGGGCTACGACACTGCGCGGCTTGAGGTTGCAATCATGTCGCAGCGGCAGGACATCGCCAGTCTCCGCGTGATCGAGGAGGCCATGGTGGACCTGATCAGTGGCGTTCCCGAGGATGTGCCGAGGCTTGGCGTATGAGGCGCGGCGTTGCGTTTGCCGCGGGCGCTCCGGCGCTCGCGCTCGTACTCTCGGCCTGCGCTGCAACGAACCAGGGCGATCCATGCGGGGCCGCAAATCGCGAGATCGACCTCTTCGTGCTCTTGGGCAACACAACGTCAGGAGCATATGACGCCTGCCTTGACGAGCTTCGCGATGAGCTTGCCCGCGCGCGTCTTCGCGCGCGGGCGCTTCAGGGCGAAGCGGCCCGGCTTGAGGCAGAGGCCGCAGATCTCGAGGGCGAGCGCGCGGCAGCCGCTCGTCGGCTCGCGGCTGCGAACACGCGGCAGGCAGGCGTACTCGCGCGCCTTGATATGGCGAGGGAGGCCAGCTCTGTCGATCGCGCCCGGCTACGGGATGTGCTCGCACAGGAGGCTGAGCTCTCGCGGGAGCTTGAGGAGCTGAATCGGGGGAGTGGCGTCGATGCCGTCGATGCGGAGCGGCTCGAGAACGAGCAGGAAGAACTGATCCGCCGTATCGATGCGATGCTGGGCATCGGATGAGGCGTTGGCACGAATAGGGCCCGCCAGGCCTGTCGCGGTGCCCGGATAGGATGCCGCGCACGGGCGTCCGCTCCTGCATGGACCATTGGAGCGCAGCGCTTGCGGGAGCCGAGTACCGCCCCATTTCTCCGGGAGCAGGAATTGGACGGCGTCCGCAAACGCCTTGGTGATCGCCTCGCTCCGGTCGCCCTGCGCCAACCGCTTCAGGCTGCCCCGGGTGCTCGCTCGGCCAATTCCGTGTGTCGTGTCCGGCCAACTCGCCTGGTCCCGATGAGCAACGTGCTCCAGGTCTGAAGGCGACGGGAGAGCGAACAGACGAGCCGGTGGCGGTTCCCCGGAAATGGCCTGAGCATGGAACACTTACGCTCGATTTGAAACCGACTGTCGGGCGCAGATCGGTCGACCCCGAGAATCAGTGCCGGGGCTGCAGACTTCCTGCATCGATCTGAAGGGCCTCTCCCGATTGCGGATCGGAATTCCGCAGCCTCCACAGCAAGACCCCGGGGAGCACCGGCACGCAGGTGAATGTTACGCCTCAGGTCCGGGGAGACCGCCCGGGTTGTTTCTCTCTCTATTCCGTAGGAAGGAGGGGGCAGGAAGGCGCCACGGACCGACTACCGGTCGCCATAGATGTCGGTACGCTCGTCGAAAACCACCTTCGATCCCACGGCGTACAGAAAGCAAAGGCCTTGACGACCGTTGTCCCGCTCGCAGAACTTCATCGCGTCTTCCTCTGCGCGCTTCGGGGTCCGTCGGCCTCCGACCGTGATCGCGTACCCGAACCGGGTCATCGCAACGGCCTTGAACATGGATTCATTCCGATACACGCCCAGCATCCAGCGGCGTCCGTTCGTCGTCATGAAGGGCACCGCGTAGGGATCCAGGGTATCCGGATAGCTGAGGATGCTCGGCGACTCCTGAAACTCCACCAGGCGACCCGTCTTCACGGCGACGCCGCAGGCTTCTTGAGCCCGATGCTCGCACAATTCGAGCGCAATGCGCGTCGTGTCCTCCTCTGACGTTTCAGGGTAGCAATTCACGTAATATGTGCCATTCCTGCTCACCGTCAGCACCGAGGACGAAAGGCAATCGGGCTCGACGCTGCGCAACCAACGTTCAATTCTGCTCTTCTAGTGCCTGGACAGGTACGGAACCTCGGTGAGATCCAGGGCAAGCGCTTCGGGCACGAGCAGTAGCGCGGCCAGGAGAGCAGGAGTGAGCCGGAAAGGGATCATATCGGTTTCCTCCGTGGATTCGAGATCGATGCCGTGACGTTCCTGGGGGAAACGCCGCCCTGAAGCCGCCCTGGTCACTCGAGCGACTCTCCGCCTTGTGCGGCAAGACGGCGGGAAATCAATAGAAGTATATCATTCGATTAATCAAACCTCAACGCCAATCCGGATTGCATCCTGTGGCCGCAGGTGTAACAGGCAGCGAAGGGTAGATCGTTTGCTGGCAATTTGCCGATCTGGAAACCATCGGGACCCCGGTTCCCCGGATGGTACGATTCAGCGTTCTCACCGCAACTCGCGTCCCGAGCCCCATGGGTTGCGACCTCGACAGCCTCGGCAGCCAGTGTAACCGTGGCGCCCCGGAGAAAGGCGGGATCTCGAAGCCCGGCGCATCGGAAGTTCCCCGAGCCGGGGACATCATGATCCTTTGCCCTGTCCGCGCGGAAGGGATGGCTTACGACGGGCGGGCTTTCCCTTCTGCCCCCTCATCCTGGAGTCTCGCCCGCGCTACACCGGCGCCAGCCGGGGGGCCTCGGGGCCTGTCCTTGCGGAGGTCGCAGGACCCGTCAATTGCGACTCACTGCGCTCCGGAACCGGACTGGGAGTTGCCTGGTGCCGCACGGGGAAGCCTGCCCGAGATGCAACCAGCCATTTGCAGCCAAGGCCTACCGGTCGGGGGTAAATATCGGTATTCGCATCGAAGATGACCTTGTTTCCCACTGAATGGACGAAGCATTGCTTCATGTTTCCGGTCTCCCGCTCGCAGTATTTCAGCACTTCCTCTTGCGCGCGCCACGGTGTCTTGTGCTGGAACGACCCGGCGGCGAACCCATTCCTGGTCAGAGCCAGCGCCTTGAACAGCGGCGCATTCCTGTATTCTCCAAGCATCCTGTGATGCTGGTTCGTAGTCAGAAATGGCACCGAGTAGGGATCGAACTCTTCTGGATAGGTGAGCATTCTCGGCGATTCCCGGAATTCAACCATCCGACCGGCGGTCAAGACGATTCCGCAGGCACTCTTCGACACATGCTCGCAAAGCTGGAGGGCGATGCGCGTCATGTCTGCCTCTGACGCTCCGGGATAGCAATTCACATAGTAATTGCCCGTCCGGCTTACTGCGAGCAACGAAGCCGAACGACAATCGGGAACAACGCTGTGCAACCATCGCTCAATTCTGCCCCTTTCGTATTCGGACAGGTACGGAACTCTGGTGAGACCGAGGGCGAGCGCATTGGAAACCAGGAGAAGCCCGGCCAGCAAGGGAGCAGCGTGCATGAATAGGTTCATGTCTCTTCCACCCTGGGCTGAAGAGCGGCGACTCGGGCTCCGTGCGGTAAGTGCCGGCTGGAACATCGCCATGCCCCGGTCGTTGTGCTCCGTTCCTGCAGGACAGTTTCTATGGCACGATTAATCGATACGCAATACCAAAGCAGTCAGCCCGATGCCCGATCTGCATTGGATGCAATGTGCGGCTGGTTGGTTGCAAGCGAATCATTGGCCGGGAAGCCGACAATCCCATCGGCAAACCTGACGCGCGCAGGACCGCTGCTCACTTCGCGACCCCCTTGCCATCCGTTTCGTGCCGAACCCGCCGGCCGCGCATGCAAATGGGGCTTTCTACCGAGACCACCGGGCATCTCGAGTTCAGTGCCGGTTTGGAACGGGCACTGGACATGGAGTCGAAGCGAGGCCCGGGTGGTGCAGTGCACTTTCCAACGGGAGAGGCGGCACCGTCCACTCCCGCCACTCCCGTTGCCGAGGGATTGGTTCCACCGCCATTCTGGCGCTGAGGCTGGCTGGCTGCGGCCGGCAAGCAGCGCGACCGCGCCGGTTCCGCAATTGCCGTCGATCGGCCCGGGCCACGTTTGCCCTGTCAGCCGGATTTCGCGTCGCGAGAGAATGGCGCGCTTGACGCAATGCTTGACGTCACCACCGCACACTGGCCACGTCCTGGGATTTGCCGTGCAGGGATCACATGCACGGTCGTGCCCCCAGCGCGTATGCCCTGGCGCATGATGGCTTTCCGGAATCGACCTCGCCATCCGGGGGACGAGGGGACCCCCGGGCCTGTCACTACCGCACAGTTGACGCAGAGATCATTGGCGAGTTTCGCGGAGCATTCCGGCCCTTCTCATCCGTTGGAGTGCGGCAGTGTCTTGCATGAGGTATGTCATTCCTGTCCAGAGTTTTGCGGTACCGGGCATTGGCTGTCGTTTGGATGGGATGAAGCCGACATATCGACCGAGATCGATGGCGAAGGTTCGGAGGTCGGGGATATAGTCGGGCGGAGCCCGGCAGCGGATCACGCGGTAGTCGTACAGGCCCAGATAGAGCATGAAGATTTCGTCTCGGGACATGATCTCGTCGGCGGGCCTGTCAGGGGTTTCCCTGGCGGCGCGATCCAGATCGAACACGCGCCACGCGGTGATGGCGTCGAACGCGAGGCACTTGCGCAAGTCCTCGGCATCGTCGAGGCGGCGGTCCTCGATGCGGGTTCCGGTCTTGAGGACGCGGAAGAACTCTTCGATGGACCAGCGCGTTTCGTACCACTGGCGGATGCGGTCGGCCCATTCGGGCGTGGCCTCGCCTTCGGAGCAAAGCAGCAGCCAGCGGAGTGGCTGGCGAGCGCCGGACGGCGGGTTGCGCTCGGCAACGAGCACGGCGGTCATGGGCAGCGTGTGCGGCGACTTGCCTTCGGGCGCGATGAGTTCGACGCGAGCGATGCGCAACGCCAGCACGGCCTTGCGCTTCTTGCGTGCCGCCCTGCCGCCCCGCGCGGAAATCTCGATGCTGCGCGATGCGCAGGGCGGGAGAGTGTCCATGTGCTTGCCGAGGTCCACCTTTTTGCCGTCCACCAGCACCTTGCGCTGTTTCGAGCGGCAGGCGCGCACCAGCAGGCCGGCGGCGGCGGGATCCTCGGCCTGGCGGGCGTACAGACCCCAGATGTCTCCCTCGCGGTCGGCGACGGAAATGACGCGGGTGTTCGAGCAGGCGTGTCCCACCGCCGCCGCCTGCTCCAGCGAGCGCAGCCAGCGGGCGCTCTCGGGCTCCTGCGCCACGCCCGGTTCCCGGGCGGCCTTGGCTTCGACGCTTTCGCGGAAGTCGCCCTCAAGCGCGCAAACGCCAAGCGGGCGCCCGCCCTGTGCCACCGCCAGCGTCGTATGCACGGGAACCCCCACGGTGCCCTTGCCGCCGCCGCCCAGCGCCGCCAGCCCGCTGGTCGCGTCGCGAAGGTTGTCGTAGTTCACCATGGTGGTGTCCTGCACCATCAGCACCACACCCGCATGCCGGCAGCGCTCCACCGTTGTCTCGCGATGCCCCTCGAGGATGTCGTCCACAGCCACCCTTTCGTTCGAAAGCAGGCGGTACGCAGCCTCCTGCGATGCACGGTCCGGAAAGATCTCCGGAAGCGGCGTTCCCGGACGCTTCTCCCAACACCGCCCCATCTCCTCGATCCGGCGCCGCACCCGCCCGTCGGGATGGGTGCCCCGGCCGAACTCGCGCTCCGCCCAATCGGCGTCGGCGCCAAGATGCAGCGATCCCATCCGCCCCGCAACCCGCTCCGGCTCCTCACACAGTGCTTCCCGCCAGCCCGCCTGCAGCGACTTCATCCACACCCGGCGCACCGGCCCCGCCCCGCGCCGGCCCGGCGGGCGTCCCGATGTCGCGCCAGCATCCTCCCAGCCCGCCGCTCGGTACGAGGTCCCGGCATGCTCGGGGCCGACATAGCTGTACGCCAGCACCGGCCGATCACCATGCCGTGCCTCCCAGTCGTCCGCAACCCGACCTGTCGCCTGCGCCAGCACATGCGAGGCAAGGTCCGCAACCCGCACCGAAGGCAGAAGCAGGAAGCGGTGGTTGTTCACCATCCGCCCCAACCCCGCGCAACGGGCTCGCGCACTCCAGCCGATATACCGGTCCCGCGCCTTCTGGTGCCAGCTCGCCGCGCAGAAGCCGATCCCACCCAAACACCCGAACCGAGACGATATCACCAGATAATTCAACGCTTTGCCGGGATGCCGCGGAACCCCCTCCGGATGGTGCGACGCCATCATCGAACGGAAGCGCCGCGAACCCTCGCGACCCTCGGCCGGTTCCAGCGACACCGTTCCCAGAGCCGATAGCGTCGTCTCCACATGCAGGTCTGGATGCGACGGCAATGCATCCCCCGCTGGCGGCGGCGCTGCCGCCGCCGGAAGCTTCAACCCCAGTTGCGACGCCAGCCTCGGCAGGATCTTCCGCGCCGACGAAACGCACGGCTCGCCCCGCGCGTTGCGCCAGTTCGCGCGAGCGCACAACTCGCTCGCAAGCGCGCTCCGGCTCGCGCCTCCCTCAAGGACCGCGCACTCAAACCACGAAAGAGTTTCCGCGCAAAACTGTCGCAAGCCAATCTGCATGCATCATGTGTGCCACACAACACAGCCCGTGTCAACAGTGTGATAGTGACAGCCCCCGGCCCACCCGGACAGGATCGAGCCTGGAGTCTGACGAGGCCCAGGACCGAGGGTCCGATCCGTGACTCCGCGACAGGAACACGGTCCTGCGGTGCTGGCTGGGGACGGCAATCGGATCAACGGCGTGAACTGCAGCAGCGCGGTGCACCAAGAGACAGCGGCGCCCATGGAGAAGGCATTTCGTTCGCCTGCCGGATGTGCAATGAAGCGGGCGACGAGAAGGCTGCGGTGCGCGCGGTGCTGGAAGACGTCGAAATCCGCAGCCTGGCAATGACAATGGACGCGCAGAACTCATCCCGCAACTCCGAGGATGCGATCGTGCGCGCGCACGGAGCACACTACCGGTTCACCGTGAAGGGCAATGCTCCCGCGACCTTCGAGACCCTGAAAGCGATGAACCGGGAACGGGATGCAGAGCGGAACTTCAGCGTCTACCCGGTGAGACGGTGTCATGCCAAGCCAGGTATTGTTCAGCGCTGGCGCTTGAGTCTATTCTCGTGTCCATCGGATGCTTGGCCTTATGGAAGCCGGGCGGCAGATCAGTGGGCCGGAATGCAGGCACACACACTGGTATGGCGAACGCAAACCTCCATGATCCACGCGCCGAAGATAACCGCGCGGGAACGCCAACCACATTCCCGAGCTCGATGAAGCGCTTTTGGTTGCGCTTCCCAGAGGGAGCCGGCTGATCGATGCGCTGTGCCACGCGGGAGCGCTGATGATGGCAACCCATGCAAGTACTCATCCAACCGAGGGCTACGCAGCGCCGGAAGGCCCATATGAAGGGTCGACCAGCGATCCGGTTGACCTGAAATACAGTTCTGAAATGCTCCACACCGTAGAATTGATCTCGGAACTGCGCTCTGAAGGTCGGCGGACCCTTCAACTCGGTATCGACCTCCGGGAGATGGGAATCGTGCTCAATCTCATCCGGAACCACTTCCTCGGAAGGCTGACTACCCTTTCGACGCTTGCCTACGGTTCGGGCATGAGCTACAGCACCGCCTATCGTGCGATTGACGCCATGGTTGTGCGGGGCCTGATCCTCCGCCGTGAGCGGACTGCGACGGGCCGATCCTTCTCCCTGCATCCTTCGCCACTACTGCTTGAGCATTGGCAGGAGTTTGCCTATCGGGCGCGGAGGCTGATTTCGGCTTCCCCGAGTGCCTCGAATCGCTCGTTGCGCGGCCGCAGGCCACCGTCCCGCCAGCGGAGGGCGAACCAGCTGGGAGTAATTCCGCCTCCGTCCGTGTTGAACAAGAAACTGCAGATCTCCCGGGGATTGCGCATCCTGTTCCATGCGGATCCGACCTCCTTGGCCATGACCGGCTTGCGGCAACAGTTCGAGATGATCCTCGGTGTCAGTATCCGGCAGAGGGCGCTGTCAATTGACCGGCTCCGGCACGAAATCGTGGAAAACGGCAAGAAACAGCTCTCGTCCTATGATCTCATTGCCTGCGACTTGCCGTGGTTCGGAGACATGATCAGCAGCCGCCGTTTGCTTTCCCTGGACTCCCTGATTGCCGGCTCGAAACTTGATCTGAGCGATTTTCTTCCCGACGCGCTTGCAAGTGTTCGCAGGGATGGGCAGATCTTCGGCCTGCCGCTTCTTACCACGGCTGAGCTACTGGTGTTCCGGCAGGACATGTTAGAGGAATGCGGCGTTTCCCCGCCCCAGACCCTTTCACGGTTGCTTGAGGCGGCTAGCCGGTTGCACGCGCCTGCACGGGGTGTCAGCGGGATCGCTTGGAATGGTGCTCGCGGGACTGCGCTCGGTCACACTTTCCTGTTCATCATGGCGGCGCACGGTCACCCGATCCTAAGACTGGCGCAGAATTCCCACGGGTATTCTGCGGAGGATGCCACGGGTGAATGCCTTCGGCCAGCCTTCGACAGGCCTGAGGCGCGGGCAACAGCGGAGCTTTTGCGCGAATTGCTGGCCTATTCTCCACGCAACGTCCTGTCGATGGCCTGGATCGATCGGGCACGGGCCTATGCGGAAGGTGAAGTTGCCATGGCCTTTTGTCATACGACACTGGCCAATTTCTTTGAACTCGACGAGTCCTCTCCAGCCTACCGCAGGACCGGCCACATGGCGCTCCCGACGACGCGTGGCGCACGTCCGATTTCTCCTCTCGGTGGCTATGCTCTTACCATTCCGGCGAACATCGCGCCGGAGCGCATTCCGGCCACCTGGACCGCGATGCAGGCCTTTACCTCCGCCAGCGCCGCAAAACTCTTTGTCGCCAATGGGAATCTTGCCAGTCCGCGGTTCAGTCTCGCCAAGGATCCCGAAATTGCCGGGATGTCTCCGATCATCGGATTCGTGGAAAGGATCGCCAGGAACGGCACGCTACGCATGTGGCCGCGCCCACCAGTCCCCGGAATCTCGGCGATCATGTTGATCGCTGGAGAGGAAATGCACGACATGCTTATGGGTGAGAAATCCATCTCGGCGGCGCTTGCGACGGCCCAAAATCGGGCGGATCGGGCCATGCGGGAACGGGGGCATTATTGAACGGGAGCATTGTCAGGGTGCAATAGGCGCCTTATTGTTCAAATTGAACAAATTTCCCGGTGTTGGTGCTTGGATTGGAGTGATACCCTCCGGCTGGGAGAGGGCGGATATCCGCCCGGAATCTGACGAAACGCGTACGCCGTGCGCGTCCCAGTTCCCTCACGGAGGAGAGAATGAGCAAGACGATCCTGAAAACGCTTCTCGCGACCGCATTCATGCTGCCGCTCGCCAATATCGCCGCCGCCGATAGCCATGTGCGCACCGATCTGGTCATCGCCGACCTCGGCCAGCCGGAAACCAACCCGTGGGTAATCAACCGCCACCGGTTCGAGAGCTGTGTCGCCACGGCGCTCGGCGTTGAGTTGAAGGAGTTCGACGACCAAAATTCGGAAGAGCAGCACGTTGCGCAGGCGGAATCCATCATCGCTAGCCAGCCGGACGGCCTGATCTTCAATCCTCTGACCTCGCCCGCCGGCATCCAGGTAGCGCGGCTTCTGGAAGACAACGATATCCCGGGCGTCGCCGTGGGCCGGCTCGTGGTCTCGAACTACGACACCGATTACCAAGGCGAGGATTTCATTGCCCAGGTAACCCAGAACAACACTACCTGGGGCGAGGCGATTGGCCAGACAACCGTCGATCTCGGCCACAAGAAGGTGGCGATGATCTGGAACCAGAAGGGCGTCACCTCGGCCGAGGAAATCTGGAACGGCGTGACGAGCGTGCTCGACCAGCACGACGACGTCGAACTGATCGCCGAGGCCTGGGACCGGCTCAATCGCGAAAACGGCCAGAAGTACGCCGAACAGTACATCGCCCGCTTCGCTCCGGGCGAAATCGACGCGATCATCGTGCTCGGCGCGGTTGCCGGGCTTGGCAGCCAGTTTGCCTTGGATCAGGCCGGCCGCGACGATATTGCTATCGTCACCACGGACATTGACGAGCAGGTGGCGCAGTTCATCAAGGACGGTAAGCTCGACTTCTCGATCGGCGGGCACTGGATGGTCGGCGGCTTCGGGTTGGTCCAACTCTACGATTACCTGCACGGCCACCCGGTGGAAAACACCCAGCCGCTCTTCAGCCTGATCCCGGTGACGGCCGCGAACGTGGATACGTACGCCAACGGGCTTCTGCAGGGTTGCATCCTGTCGGACGAAGACATCCGCAACCTCAGCCGGGTGCACAACCCGGACGCGGACCTGCCGGGTTTCATTGACAGCTTCTCGAAGAATTGGGAAGACTTCGTCCAGTAACCCTTACTCCGCCCCGTCGGCACCTCTGGTGCCGACGGGCATCTCCTTGACAACAGCGAGACGAGGTGCCTGATGAGGCTCTTCGGCTATGCGCCCGAGCGCGGTGCCGCAGCGGGCGACACAATGCCCTTCTACCATGACGGCCGCTGGCACCTGTTCTTCTCCCAGCCCCCGGTTGGCGCCTGGGAGTATGTCGAGCGGGCGCGGGTTTCTACCGCATATCTGCGCTCGAACGATCTGGTGCACTGGGAGGTGATGCCGGACGCCTTCGGGCCGGGCGAACACGGGGAATGTGACGGCGACGGCATCTGGACCGGTTCGGTGATCGAGCACGACGGCGTGTTTCACTTCTTCTACACCGGCTACAACCGGCAGTCGGCCTCGCCGCAAACGATCTGCAAGGCAACCTCGACGGATCTTGTTACCTGGGAAAAGGCCCTGAGCAACCCGCTGATTAC
This sequence comes from Rhodobacterales bacterium, assembly GCA_965222665.1. Lineage (GTDB taxonomy): Bacteria > Pseudomonadota > Alphaproteobacteria > Rhodobacterales > CAZPXZ01 > CAZPXZ01. The sequence continues at coordinate 80,791 of CBDCUM010000011.1, read as the reverse complement.
TCCCGACCCCCGCTGGTACGAGACCGTCGACTGGCGCGACCCTTTCGTCTTCCGCGATGCAGGGACCGGCACATTCAAAATGCTGATTTCTGCGCGTCTAGCGAACGGCCCCCAATTTCGCCGCGGTTGCGTGGCTGTAGCCACCTCGGACGATCTGGACCACTGGGAAGTCTGCCCGCCGCTCGCGTCATCGATGTTGACGCATTGCCCGGAATGCCCGGAGATCTTCCAACTCGGAGACTGGTGGTATCTGGTCGAAAGCCGCTATTCTGAGCGCATGCAGACGGTCTATCGCGTGGCTCCCACGCCTGAGGGGCCCTGGGAAAGCCGCAAGCTCGACAGCCTCGACGGGCGCCGCTTCTACGCTGCGAAATCAGCGAGCGACGGCGAGCGCCGGGTGAGCTTCGCCTGGATCCCGTTCCGCAAGCATCACGATCCAAAACAGCATTGGGTCTGGGGGGGCGAACTGGGATCGCCACGCGAGCTGGTCTCGCAGCCGGACGGCACGCTGACCTGCCGTCTGTTGCCCGAAGTGGGGGCGAGCTATACCGACCCGGTCGCCTTCGACCTCGACGCGGGGCTCGGCAACTGGCAGGTTGACGGCACGATCTTCTGCGACGCCACGGGCACCTACGGCTTTGCCTTTCTCAGAGGGCCGGGCCGCGACGACATGATTCTTGACGGGGTGATCGAGCCCGGCGTACAAACCGAGGCAGTGGGAGTGCTGATCGAGCCCCAGGGCGGTAGGGATCTCGATAGCGGCTACATGCTGGCTATCGAGCCGATGAAGGGCCGGGTCCTGTTTGACCGCTGGCCCGCCACGATGGACCCACTCTGGGACAGCCTCGTCCTGCATGAGCGTCACGGTGTCGAGGTCCGCCCCGAGATCGAGGCACCGCTGGTTGAACGTCCACTGGCCTTCGCCCCCAAGGACGGGCGCTATCGCGTTCAGCTCTTGCGCAAGGGCTCAGCGGTGGAGTGCTTCGTCGCCGAACAGCTGGTGGCGAGCTTTCGTGTCTACGAAACCTCTGACACTGCCTGGGGGCTCTTTGTGCAGGAAGGAACCGCCCGTTTTCACGACCTCGCGTTTCGCCGCTGACCCGGTAAGAAGGCTACCCATGCCACTGATCTCCCTAAGGCAGCTTCTGGATTACGCCGCTGCGCATGGATACGGCGTGGCGGCCTCAAACATCTCGATCATCGAGCAAAGGCTCGCGATCAAGGATACGGCTGATCCGTGATGCACCGATGATCCTGCGGGCGAGCGTTAATGTCCGCCAGAGCTATGCTGGCGATAGGATGACCATGAATATCGTCGAGGCACTGGCCGAATTGTACTCCAACATGCCTATCTGCCTGCACGAGGATCCCCGGGTCGCCGAGATACCGTGCCTCTCGGCGATCCGGGCGGGGTTCATCTCGGGGACGGTCGACCGTACTCTCGAGGCCGACGCCAGGACGCCGGCAAACGTCGCCGACAACGTCGACATCACCGCGCTCGGGGCTCGGATTACGCACAGCGTCGGGTGCCTCGATCCATGGGGAACTCACATTTTGGGCGCAAGTAGGGCCAGCCGTCTTCTCAGTCCTTTGATCGGGTCACGGCCCGCGCAGATCAGCAAGCAGCCCAGCGCCCGCAGGCCGACGGGTTGGGAGTCGCCGTTCCGGGCTGGTCTCTCAAGTGTTGAAACGAGCGTGTGATCCTGATGACCGAGAGCCCGGACTGGCAGGCCCTTGACTTCGTGTGCGCGCTCTACGAGCGCGGCAGCACAATCCCGGTCTACTCGATCCACGACGCCAAGGCGGTGGCGCTGACCGACTGGCGGGCTCAGGCGAAGCCGTCCGGTACCAAGGTGCCGCTCTCCATCTCGGCTGGTCGCGGCGTCGGTTCAGCGCTGGCGACCAAAGGCGAGGTTCATCGCGGCAGACTCGGCCTTGCCGGCGAGCGTGGCCATACCTCGATCGACGTAGACCGACCATGCTGCCAATGCGCCAATCGAGGCTGTTTCGAGCTGTTCAACTCGCGGAACGCGTTCCTTCGCGCGATGTGCGAATTCGCCGAAGGAAACCAGGAGACTGCCCTCACCCCGGTGGCACGCTTCGCCAATTTCGCTGCCGCCCGCCAGGCCAGCAACACGTTGGCGGCGGCGAAGGACGGCCGTGTCGCGCTCTATCTCGCCGCGGGGCATCCCCGACGGTATCAATTTCGTGGATTCCGACATCGTGATGATCAGCGAGGAATGCACCGCTTTCGGCCCGTCCTTGCGTGCAGCGATCGCGAAATACCTGGAGGTGTCGCTCTTCCCGAGCGTCTGCAAGAGCATCCGGCTGGATCTGTCATGGATCGCGGGCGACCTCGTGCTCAAGTGCGCGTACCTCGACGTGCTGTCGCAATCCTGTCTCACGATCTCCCGCGAAGCGATGATGTGCCTGGTGCAGGCCGCCGGCGCGGGCGTTTGACTGAGGGAAAGGAAGTCTGGCCGTGACCGTTACTGACCCGCCGCTTCTGGAAGTCGAAAACCTCTCGAAATCCTTCGGCGGCGTCCAGGCGCTGCGCTCGGGCTCGTTCAAGCTGGAGCGGCGCGAGGTGATCGCCGTGGTCGGTGCCAACGGCGCTGGGAAATCGACGCTGATCAAGGCCACCGTGGGGGTTTACCCGCCGGATTCGGGCGAGATTCGGATCAAGGGAAACCCCATCGACCTGCACGACCACAGCGTTAGCCGAATGCGCGAGCGTGGTGTCGAGGTCGTCTATCAGGATCTCGCGCTGGTCCCCAACATGTCGGCGCCGTACAACTTGTTCCTCGGTCGCACACCCCGGAAATGGGGCATCTTCGTCGATGAGAAAACCATGCGCGCCAAGACCCGCGAGGTGCTCGATCAGCTTAACGTCAAGACGGTGCAGGACCTCTCGCGACCGATCTCAGACCTCTCTGGCGGCCAGCAGCAGTCCATCGCCATCGGCCGTGCCATCGCCTGGGGCAAGGAGATCGTGATGCTCGACGAACCCACCGCCGCGCTCGGCCCCAACGAGACCGCCGAGGTGGAGCGCATGGTCGAAGAGGTGCGCGACACGCACGGAACCTCCTTCATTTTGATCAGTCACAACCTCGACCAGGTGCAGCGGCTGGCTGACCGGGTCGTCGTCATCCACCACGGCGTCACGTCGCAGGAATTCAAGCGGGGCGAGGTCACCGCCGACCGACTCGTCAAGGCGATCACCGTGGGCGTTTGAGGAGTAAGACCATGACCGACGCGACCACGGCCGGCGGCCTCCTGACCCCGCGCCAGATGGAGAGGATTCGCGACTACGTCCCCTTTGTCGCTATCGCACTGGTGATTCTGCTGTTCTGGGTGATCAGCGGCGACCGGTTCATGACAATCCGCAACTGGACGTTTATCGCGCAGCAGACGCCTGTGCTGATGCTCCTGGCCTTCGCCCAACTCTTGGTCGTGACGACCGGGTCGATAGACATCTCGGTCGGCTCGAGCCTCGCCTTCAGCGCGTTCATGGGTGCGCTCGGAATGCTCTGGATCGGCGACGTGGGGCTCGTGCTGGGCGTTGCGGCCGGCGCGCTAGTGGGCATGATCAACGGGCTGGTGATCTCGCTGCTGAAGATCCCGTCATTTGTCACCACACTGGCGATGTTGATCATCGTACGTGCTGTGGTGATCATCATCTCTGACGGCACGGCGATCTACATGACCGATGGCAGCGTCTCGGGCGGCACCAACATCTCTTCCGTCGCTGCGCCCTGGCTTCTATCCATGGGCAAGTTCCCGGCGATCTTCATCGTCGCCGCCGTAGTCGCGGTGTTCATGTGGATATTTTATGAAAGAACCCATTTTGGCCAACAACTAAAGGCCGTCGGCGGCAATGAGAAGGTGCTGCGGCTGGTGGGCATCAACGTAACCACTTTCAAGATAAAGGTTTTCGCGGCTGCCGGCGTGATGGTGGGCATCGCATCCTGCGTCAACCTTGCCCGCGCCGGCGCCGCGACGCCGCAGGCCGGCCTGATGATTGAACTCGACGCGATCGCCGCCGTCGCCCTTGGAGGTACACCCTTGACCGGTGGATACGGCAGTGTCGTCAAGACCATCATTGGCGCGCTGACCCTGACGGTTGTGAGAAATGGGCTAACAATCGCGGGTGTTCCTCCGTCTTGGAGCCAAGTCGCCCTTGGCGTGTTGCTAATCGCGGCGATTGCAATCTCACTCAATCGCAGCAAGGTCGACGTCGTGAAGTAGGGGCCGGAACACGTTCTGCCAGCCCCATCCATGCCCCAAAAGTCATCCGGGTAGAACTGACGGGGTCGGTCTTTCGTAAGCGACTTCTTGCCCCCCTCCGGGATGTATGGGTGTATTTCGAACGGAGTTGATTTCGGGACTTGCCGGCACCGGATTGCGGGCATTGGGCCGCGGTGTCTGGGGGGTATGAACCTTTCATCGGGCCATTGTTAACTCGCGGTCTTGATGCTGCTACTGCTACGGCATGCAGATTGGATTGCGCCATTTCGGTGCTCAGACGATTGCCCGTGTAGTCGCGGCTTCCGAGGAGCCGGGAGCGACCCGTTGCGGCTTGGCGCGTCTGCTGTGCGAACTTGCCGACTGGAAGGATAGCAAGGGCAGGCTGGCGCTGGCGTCGGCCCGCAAGGTGTTGCCGAAGGTGGCCGCGAAGGCGGGGTTCCGGTTGCCGGAGGCGAGGCCGGGCGTGCCGGAAGCGGCCGCGAGGGTGCCGGCGCCGGACGGTCTTGAGGCGATATCGGCGCTTCGGTGCGGGATCCGGGATCTCGGCAGCCTGTCGCTGGAGAGGGTGTCGGAGGGCGACGACCGGCGTTGCTGGGAAGCGATGCTGGAGGCCTGGCATCCTCTCGACTGGAAGCGAGCGCCGGGAGGGCAGTTGCGCTACTGGATCCGTTCCTCGGCCTACGGCGTGCTGGGCGGCATCGGCTTTGCAGCCGCGAGTTGGTGTCACCAGAAGGCGCGCGACGAATGGATCGGCTGGTCGGCCAACGCGCGCGCGGCCCGTCTTGGGCTTGTGCTGTGCAATCACCGCTTTCTGCTGCTGCCCCGCATTCACGGGCTGGCCTCGCGGGTGCTGGAGATGGCGACGGATCGAGTTGCCGGGGACTGGAGCGAGGCCTGTGCAACGCGGCCCGTGTTGGCCTATACCTATGTCGGCCCGGATCATGCCGGAGAGAGCTACCGCTACCCAGTACCCACAAGCAGGACTGGACAAGTTGAGATTCGCGATGTATATGACATCGCATGATGATCCAGAGCCAGATTCTTGGAACGCTTCGGAAGCCGGATTCGGAGCGGCGTCTGGGCGCGATTCTGCGTCGTGAGCCGAACGCCGGCCGGATGGGGATCGCGCGGCGTGTGTGCGAGGCGTTTGGTTTTCTCGATGCGCGAGGGAAGCCCCAGCTTTCGGGTTGCCTGAAGGCGCTCGGTGCTGTGGAGCGGTCGGGCCGGATTCCGCTGCCTGCGTCCCACGTTCCGGCACGGCCTCCCTCGCCGCGCCGTCTGGAGGAGCCGGTTGCCGCGGCGTTGAAGGTCCCGGCGGAGGCTCGGGCCGTGGAAGGGCTGTCGCTGGTTCGGGTGGCGACGGACGAGCAGCGCAAGTTGTGGAACACGCTGCTGCATTTTGAACATCCTCAAGGCATGGCGACGTTTGCCGGTTGCCAGATGCGGTATCTGGTGGCTTCGGAGCATGGTGTCCTCGGCGCCCTGGGTTTTTCGTCGTCCGCGTTGCAGCTCGGTGCGCGCGATGCATGGATCGGCTGGAGCGCGGCACAGCGCCGGGACCATCTTCACCGGGTCGTGTGCCTGAGCCGGTTCCTGATCCGGCCCGGGGTGCGCTGCCGGAACCTGGCAAGCCATGTGCTGGGCCTGGCCTTGCGCCGCTTGCCGATGGACTTTGCGGAACATCATGGCTATCGCCCCTGGTTGGTGGAAACCTTCGTCGCGCCGGAGTTCGAAGGTACCTGTTTCAAGGCCGCCAACTTTGTCCGTGTCGGATACACGGCGGGGCGTGGCCGGCAGGATATTGGCAAGAAGCGCGCAAAGAGCGTGAAATCGGTGTACATGTTTGCGTTGGAGCCGAATTGGCGGCGACGGCTGAACGTTCCGTTTGTGGACGCGGCGCCCTCGCTGGAGCCGGGCGAGGGGCTGGACAGCGGCGAGTGGGCCGGCCATGAGTTTGGAGGCGCCCCGTTGGGTGACCAGCGATTGTCGGCACGGCTGGTGAAGAGCGTGGATATGCTGGCTTCGATCCCGGGCCAGCCGATCACCGGCAACCCGGAAGGGGATCGGGCGGCCGTGAAGGGCTACTACCGGATGATCGACCAGCCGGAGGAATCCGCGGTCACGCCGGAGAACATTCTGGCGCCGCATCGGGCGCGCACCGTGCAGCGGATGCGGGACCAGAACACGGTTCTGTGTATCCAGGATGGAACCGACCTCAACTTCGCAACCCGTCCGGCTTGTGGCGGCCTGGAGATCATCGGCCGCAATCAGACGAGCGCGAAGACCCGCGGGCTGCATCTCCATCTGACGCTGGCGACGACGGGCGAGGGTCTGCCGCTCGGGATCCTGCGCTGCGGCTTCGATCCGCCGAAAGCCTCGGGAGCGGGCAGCGAAGCGAAGCACGCAAACGCAACACAACCCGGCCCGGAGCCACGCGCCGGAAAGGACGCGAAGACGCAGCGTTGGATCCAGGGCCTGCAAGATGCTGGCCGGGTCGCGCGCGAACTGACCGGAAAGACGCGCGTGATCGGCGTCATGGACAGGGAAGCGGACTTCTACGAGTTGTTTGACGAGCAGCGCCGGATCGGCCGCGTCGAAGTGCTGGTGCGCGCCAGGCACAACCGCATCCTGGAAAACGGCGCCCCGAAACTGTTTGCGGCATTGCGCAATCAGCTTCCCGGCGGCCAGGTCGAGATCGAGATCGACCGCCTGACGGAGCGCCCCAAATCCAGCCGCAAGGAAGCCCGGCCCGCGCGCAGCAAGCGGCGCGCACGGGTCGAGGTCCGCTTCCGCCGCTTCGACCTGCCGTCTACCATCCCGGGAACGCAACCCGTGCCAATGTCGGTCGTCCATCTGCGCGAAACCAACCCCCCGGACGGCGAGAAACCGCTCGAATGGTTCCTCCTCACCAGCCTCCCCGTCGACCACTTCGATGCCGCCGTCGAGATCATCGGATTCTATCTCCGACGCTGGCGGATCGAAGACCTGTTCCGGGTGCTCAAGTCCGGGTGCAAGGTCGAAGACGCCGCCTTCCGTTCCGCGTGCCGCTTGCAGCGCGCCGCCACCATCGATGCCGTCATCGCATGGCGCATCATGCTCATGACCCTGCTCGGCCGCGAAGTGCCCGAATGCCCGGCCGAACTGATGTTTACCGACAGCGAAATCCACTTCCTCGAGGATTATGCAAACAACTTCGGTTTCGGCACGCCCCGGAACCTGGCCGCCGCCGTCCTCCTCGTCGCAATCCTCGGAGGGTACCAGAACCGAAAACACGATCCCCCGCCCGGAAACCAGATCATGTGGCGCGGGATCGAACGACTGGCCATCGCAAGCCTCGCATACCGCGTCGCAGCGGCGCAAAGCGCCGGACGACCACTTGTCCAGAACGAATAGTGGGTACACGGTAGAGCTACCGGGCGGCCGGATGGTCCTGCTGCCCGCGGCCGACCTCCGGCCAGCCGCCGGGGAGCACGCGGCCAGGGGTCGGGCGCGCGGTCTGGATGAAGCCGTTGTCGGCGCACTGGGAGGAGACGTTATGTATTCTGCCGGAGCGCCGGATTGTTCCGCCCGAGCCGGTGTATCTGCCGGCGGGCGCCGACTGGGCGGAGCGGGAATATGCTCGCTGCAGCCATTCCGACGGGCGCGTCCGCAGGCGGATCGTGGAGATGGGGCGGGCGTGGCTCCGGCTTGCGGGGGCCTCGATTCCGGTGCTGTTCCCGCAGCGGGCGGAACGCAAGGCGGCGTACCGGCTTCTGTCCAGCGAGGGCGTGTCCATGCAGCACATCCTTGAGCCCCACCAGGCCTCCACGGTGGAGCGCTGCCAGATGGAGAAGGTGGTGCTGGCGATACAGGACACCACGACGCTGAACTACCACGGCCTGAAGGCGACGGACGGGCTTTGTTCCATCGGCGGACGCGGCACGGGCGCACACGGACTGATGGCGCACTTCGGGCTTGCGGTCAACCCTGTGGGCCGGCCGCTGGGCGTTTACAACCTGAATGCCGACTTCCGCACGACGGAACAGGAGAAGGTCACGGGTGTCGGGAAGGACACCGAAAGCGCGCGCTGGCTGGAAGGGATGCAGCGGGCCCGGGAACTGGACGATGCCTGCCCGGACACCGAGGTGATCACCGTTTGCGATCGTGAAGGGGATACCTGGGAGATGCTGCGCAAGGCGGCCATCGACCATGCCGGGTTGCTGGTGAGCTCCAATGCGGCGCGCCAGCGCAGGGTGCTGCTGGACGACGGAAAATCCCGCAACCTCTGGACGCATGTCGAAGAACAGGAGTCGCTGGCACGCAAGACAATCCTGGTTCCGCCATGCGGCGGCCCGCGCCAGCGCAAGCAACGCAAGGTCAAGCTCGACCTTCGCGCCTGCAGGGTGGTCCTGCTGGCGCCGAAGGAAGCCGCGGACCAGACCCCGACGGAGATGCTCGCAGTCTCGGCAACCGAACGCCAACCGCCGCAAGGCAAGGAGCCGTTGCACTGGCTGCTGCTGGCCAACCGGGGCGAGCCAACCGCCGAACACGCGCAGCAGATCGTCCGGTAGTACGAGAAGCGCTGGTCCATCGAAACCTGGTTCAGCGCGCTGAAAACCGGCACCCGGATCAAGGACCGGCAACTCGATTCCGCCAACGACATCGTCTGGTCGGATACCCAGCACAACCTGATGAATTTCACCGAGGATTTCGTAGACGTGAACCGGGAGCCGACCCAGACCATCTTTCCGCTCAACGCTCGCAAGACCTGCGAATACAGCCCACTGACGGGATACTCGTTCGTGCGCTATGTCAATCGGACTATTCCCCGCATGCAGATCGTGCAGCGCCACGACTCCGGCTGGGTCAATTGGGGAACCAACGGGGAAAACGAGTATCCGGAGCTGCCGTCCGGATCGACGATCTGGTCTGCCTACGGTCAGTTCGATAACTGGGAGGCGGAAGCCGAGAAGATGGAAAACCCAGTGGCCGTCAGCGTGAAGCCGCTCGAACGCTACTACCGGCTGTAATGGGCACCAGAACGAATGGTTGCCCTGGCGGCTGCGGCGATCGCTCCGGTGGTTTTGCTGACCGCCGGCTGCATCCAGGCGTAGGCTTGGTTTCCCGGAAACTGGGTGCGTCATGCTCTCAGCTCGGTCAGTTGTTTGGAACCGGCAGCGCTAATCGTTGCCATGCAGAACGGACTATCCAGGCCGCCAGGCACGGGAAACCGTTCGGTCTGCGTGGTGTTGACACGGGCGGTGCCGACAATTCCGTTCCCGGAGTTCCCGGCGCACAGGAGCGTCGGGGAGTCCCCGGCGAGAGCCTCGCTGCCGGAAGATTCGGTGGTGTGAAGACGCTTCGAGCGTTCGCAACCGTTGCCGTTTCGAACGCGTGGCGATGGCTCGTGTCGCCCCCGCGCATCATGTTGCCGTCTCGGAGCAAGGAAGTCCGTGTGAATCTGGTCGTGACGCGGACCAAATCCTGCGGACTGCTGGGACTGCAGGCGCTTGGAGCGGACCGGAAATCGGCCGCAGCAGCGACTTTGCTGCCGGACCGGTCAACATTTCGCCTGGTTGCATCGCTGTTCCTGCCGATGCGCGGGTGCTTTCGTGCGGGGCATTCTGACTGGAGCGGGCAGCCGACCCAGCGCTCGTGAGCCGCAGAGGGAATTGCGGGAGTGAAGAGTATCGGAGGACCAAAATGGCCAACATGACAGCTGTCTACCTGCCCGGTGACCGGAGAGTCGACGTTCGAAGGGTAGCCGTTCCGGAGCCCGGTCCGGACGAGGTGCTGGTCGAAATCAAGGCTTCCTGTATCTGCCGAAGCGATCTCAGCCTCTATTACGGCAATGCCGTGGTTGGTGGAGAGGCCGCAGGACGCTGCATTACCGGGCACGAGCCGGCCGGCGTGGTCGTGAAGATTGGTGAAGCGGTTAGCGGGTCAACGAGGGCGATCATGTCTCCGTGTATCTCGCCATTGGATGCGGGTTGTGCGCACACTGCCGCAAGGGCAACCACCATCTCTGCCCGACATGGAAGTGTATTGGGTTCACTGCCGACGGCGGCAATGCGGAGTTCCTGAAGGTGCCGGCCCGCAATCTGCTGAAGACACCGTCCCACATGTCTCATCTTGCAGCTGCAATTTCCACCGATGCGTTCGGAACCTCAGACTTCCTGACCTCGAACTCGAGAGAGTGTCATGTTTTTGCACCCGCGAAGTGGGGCTCGGCGATTTTTCCGGGTAGTTCATAGACCATGTGCATGTTGGTACCGGGGAAGACGGTCCGTGTCTGGTTGAGTTCTTCGAGGAGGCTTGCGATGGCGTTGTCGCCGGCATCGCTGGCGGTGCCGAGTATGCGAACGCGGAGGATGCCGTTGCCGTGCTCCGGGATGACGTCGGCGTCGGCCCGTAGAAGTGCGCGCAAGTGCCGGCGGGGGCGCTGGATCTTGCCCTGGGTCTGGGCAACGGCGGGCATCATGCGGGTTTCAGCGCGGTAGGCGATCATGCGGATTATATCGAGGAGGAGTTTCTCGCCTTCGGGGAGCGCGTCGAGTGCCTCGTTCGTGTCGAGTTCGGCGACCGCGATATGTCGCGGTGTATCGCGGCGCTGCAGCTTGAGGGCTTCACGCTCGGCGTCGAGAGCGTCGCTTTGGGCCTGCAGGCGCCGGACGGCCTCTTCGGCTTCGCGGGTCGGGGTTCCCCTGGACAGGTCGGCGATCCGGTTGCGCAGGGTGCCAAGGCGCTGCCGGAAGCGCTGGACATTGCGGTCGATTGCGCGCCAGCGCGGGTTGACGATGCGGGCGTCGGGATCCTGTGCTTCCAAACCGTGGACCGCCAGCGCGTCGAGATTGAACTCCTCGCGCATGTATTTGAAGAAGTTCTCCTGCGACCATCGGGAGAACAGGGCGCTGGCGGCCCGCTCCATGGGCATGCGGGGGTCGGTGGTGATGAGGGGCACCTGGCGGCCATTCTCCAGCAGGCGCCGGATCTGGCGGACTTCGGGCCCCTTGCTCAGGATCACGCTCTTCTCGGCGAGGCGGACGGTGGCGCTGCGGGTGCTTCCCGGCCCGTGGATGGGCACCGTGACGGTGCGGAAGTCCGCCTCCGGCCAGGCCTCCCCCTTGAAGCCCTTGTGCCAGGTGATCACAGCAACCCCGCGCCGGGCGAGGCGCCGGAACAGGGCAGGGCTCCAGCCTTCCCGGTCGAAGACCAGCGTCAGGGCGGGCTCGCCGGCGTCCGGGACGGTGAGGTCCGGTGCATCCGGGCCCAGCATGCCCAGTTTCTCCAGCGCGGGCAGGATGTCCTTCTCCAGCGCGTGGGTCATGGTCGGATCCAGCGCCTTGTTCAGGCACAGGAACGGCTTGCCGCCGAGCGCGTTGATCCAGTAGCTCGTGGAGGCAGGCAGGCAGAGTTTCTGGCGCGCCACGTAATGCTTGGGCAATTTTCCCTTGCGGCCGGAATACACCTTGACGTGGCCATCCACCGACAGGGTCGCACACACGTCCGGTTCTTCCGCCATCCATCCCGCGGCCAGGGAAGCTTGCCAGTCCCGCACCCGTTGCACGTCTCGCCCCAACGCCTTGATCTTGCCCCGCAGCGTCTTCACCTCCGGGCAGCGGTCCAGGCCCAGGATGGCGCCCCATTCCCCGGGCGCCTGGTGCCGCAGTGCCTCCGGATTGCGCACCCGGGCCAGGGTGAGGAAGGCCAGGAACAGCAGAACCGTGGTCAAACCGTAGTATCCCTTGGGCAGCGACAGGAACTCCCGCGCGCGGTCCAGAAGCCCCTCCTTGAGCAGCATCGGCAGCCCGGCCAGCACGCCGCCGCCGGCAACCGCCGACAGCGGCTCCGCAAACTGCGGCCGCATCTCCGTCAGATGTCCCGTTGCCGCCAGCATCCGCCCCGCCGTGTCCCGGGTGCCCCGACCCATCGGCGCCTCGCGGTCGCGTGCGTCCCGTTCGCTCCGCTCCACCCTCGGCTCCGGCGCTGCCGCCGCCTGTGGCTCCGTCGACGCGACCACCGGCGGCTCCAGCACTGCCGTCGCCTGCGGCTCCGTCGACGCTGTCGCCTGCGCCGGCACGGCCCGGTTCGGCGTCCCCCCTCTGATAACACCCGACCGGCGGTTGAGGCTGAACGTGCTCGGCCGGATCCCCAGCTTTCGCGCAACCGCCCGGCCGCTCAGCCCCGAGGCCAGAAGCCGCTCCGCCTCCCGCGCCGTCGCGGCGTCGATCGCGCTCGGCCCGCGCCTCCGTCGCGGCGTAAGAAAACCGGCCTCGCCCTGCCTCCGGAGCTGGTTCACTGCCCGCTGCACCGTCGAACGGTTCACGCCAAACGCCGCCGCCAGATCCCTGCGTAGCACACCGTGCTCGGCAAACCGCGCAATCCGCAGCTGTCGCGCTCGGTTGTCCGAAACTTCGTGGGAATCGAACGGCGCCAGGTTGCTGAAGTAGACCCGCCGGCCGTCCTCGACCGCGTGCGAAAAGCAGGATTCGCCGATCTGGATCGCCTCGGCAGGAGGCATCGGAAGCGTGTTCAAGGGAGTCTCCACGGTCGATATCGGGTGCACAGTATTATAGCCACTCTCCGTAGATCGGTCAACCCCTCAAATGTCTCCTAACTGCTGGAAATCACGAGCAAAACGATCGCCAAGCCCGCCTTCAATTAGCGCACGAGGTCAGGAAGTCTGAACCTTGTTCTCGGCATGCCGCAAGATCGGAATCAACGGGTTGTCGAGTATCGGAATCTGGGGTCTCGGACCTATGGGGTCGAGCGGAGTCCTCGCAGCGCGGGCAATGGGCGGTAGCGTCGTGGCGCTGGATCCAGTCAAGGAGCGCCGGAAGTTCGCCAGCGGTCTCGGCGCCGAACTCGTGCTTGATCCAAGGGATCCGCACGCCATGGACCAGCTTCGCGAATTCTCCGGCGGTGAGGGTCTTTCCGGGGCAATCGACTGTTCGGGCAACCCGGCCGCTCACAACATGGCGCTAGATGCGACAGCACCGTTCGGACGGGTAGCCCTGATTGGGGAAGCGCAGGAGACCACCATCAAGCCGAGTGACCAGCTGATCCACAAACAACTGACAATATTTGGATCCTGGTATTTCTCGACCGACGAGTACACGGACATTCTTGCGCTAATTGAACGCCAGAGGATCGATCTTGAACGGCTCGCAACCCACACATTCAGCCTGGATGAGGCGGAAACAGCGTTTCGAATGTTCGACAACCGGGAGACGGAGAAGGCTGTATTCATTCGGTAAACAGGTCCGAACTGCTGTACCGGTGGTTACCCAAATTCAGACTTCCTGACACCGTGCGCGGCGAGGTATCGTCGACAATCAAGCAACTTCATGCTCGGCCGAGCAAATTCCCTTCTGAGTAACTCATTGCTGTATCTGATAGTGGCCAGTCTAATCTGAGCTGAAATCCGGGATTTCCGTGGCCTCACCAACCAACTCCGTTCAGAATGGCCAAGGCAGCGCCGTGCGTTGGGTGCCTTTCCTGGCCATCAGAAACTCGGACGGACTCCAATGAAGGGTGCATCTAAAATTGTGTGAGTTCCGGAAGTCTGAAATTGGACCGAAACAGGTGGAAATACGCGTGGCCGGAGTCAGGACGGATCGAGATCCACCCACGTCACACTCGGCAGGTCCTGAACAAGGGTGTTCGGAATGATGTACTCCTTTGCACCGCGCGTACCATGCTTGTCGTATGCGTACCCATCACCTCGATACAGCGCCGTGCACTTCAGCGTGTGGCGGAAGAACGCGCGTGCGTGCCCGAGGTCAGAGGGAACGGCATCGTCCGCGAATGCGGCAAACGAACTGACTTCCATTCGACGTTTGCCCCGTAGGCGGTCCACGTCGTAGCCGATCCGCTCGATGAGCTCGCGATAGGGTATCGCCTTCAAGACCGGTATGTGGGGAGCAAGTTTCTTCGCGCAGCGCGGCGACTGGTCTCCGTCGAGGCGCAGCATGTTGTCCCAGGTGGCACGGGTGGCCTTCGCCTGCTGGAGGGAAAAGAGGAAGAGACGAAACCTGAGGCCGGCCGACAGTTTCTCCAAGACCCAAGACCATTCGAATCCGACGAACTCGATCATCTGCCGGTGGGTGCGGAGCGTGCACAGACGATGCACGTCCTCGGGCCCGACGACGAACGGAAACGGCTGGCTGTCGGGCGCGATTCGCGCCGACGGCGCGTGTCGGGGACCGTAGAGAATCCGCCCCCCCCGTATCGTCGACGCCGGGAGGAACGGGCCGATTTGCGCAGTCAGGCGCTCGCAGCGCTTCGGCTAGTTGCTGAATTGTACTCAATGCGACCTCCGTCCTGCGCACGTATGGGGCGCGGACCCGTGGCGCGCGAGCGCGTTGGAATCTCCTGTCTCTTCGTGCACCGAAGGGGTCGAACTGAAGCCGTTGCGTTGGCAAGGTTGCGGAATCATGAGTCATTGCAGCGCAAAATCCTGAATCATTGCAACACGCATGGGGCGTTTCTTGGCGGAGCTGGGCTGGCCTCTGGCCAGCCCAGTCTGCGCGGTTCGATAATTGACGCCTTTCCCGGGTGTTCTTGAGCGCCTCCTTTTCTGGTTTCGTTGGAAGGCGGGCCGGAGGCCCGCCGTGGCCGAGCGTAAGCGAGGCCAGTTTCAGATGTCCGGACCTTGGGGGTGAATCGAGCTCACCTATTTGAACCCGAAGGGTCCGGATCGGCCGTATTCCCGGGCAGTTCGTAGATCATCCGGAGGTTGGTGCCTGGGAAGATCGTCCGGGTCAGGTTGAGTTCCTGGAGGAGGCCTGCAGTGGCGTTGTCGCCGGCGTCGCTGGCGGTGCCGAGGATGCGAATGCGGAGGATGCCGTTGGAGGGCTCCGGGATGATGTCGGCGTCGGATTGGAAGATCGCGCGCAGGTGCCTGCGGGGTCGCTGTGTCTTGCCCTGTGCCTGTGCGACGACAGGCATCATGCGGGTTTCGGCGCGGTAGGCGATCATGCGGATGACGTCGAGGAGGAGCTTCTCGCCTTCGGGAAGCGCATCCAGGGCCTGGTGCTCGTCGAGCTCGGCGACGGTGATGTGGCGCTGCGTGTCGCTGCGCTTCTGCTTGAGCGCCTCACGCTCGGCGTCGAGAGCGTCGATCCGGGCCTGGAGACGTCGGGCGGCTTCGGCGGTCTGGTGAGACTGGGCTCCCTTGGCCAGATCGGCGATCCTGTTGCGCAGGGTGCCGAGGCGTTGCCGGAAGCGGCTGACATTTCGGTCGATTGCGCGCCAGAGCGGGTTGACGACGCGGGCTTCGGGATCCTGCGGCTCCAGGCCGCGGACCACGAGGGCGTCGAGATTGAACTCCTCGCGCATATATTTGAAGAAGTTCTCCTGCGACCAGCGGGAGAACAGGGCGCCGGCGATCTGCTCCACGGGCATGCGGGAGTGGGTGGTAATGAGCGGGACCTGGCGGCCGCTTTCCAGCAGGCGGCGGATCTGGCGGACCTCGGGCCCCTTTTTCAGTTGCACGCGCTTCTCGGCGAGGCGGACGGTGGCGCTGCGGGTCGTGCCCGGTCCATGGATCGGTACCGCGACACTGCGGAACTCCGCCTCCGGCCAGTCCTCCCCCTTGAAGCTCTTGTGCCAGGTGATCACCGCAACGCCGCGCCGGGCGAGGCGCTTGAACAGTGCCGGGCTCCAGCCTTCCCGGTCGAAGACCAGCGTCAGGGCGGGCTCGCCGGCATCCGGGGCGGTGAGATCCGGCGCCTCCGGGCCCAGCATGCCCAGCTTCTCCAGCGCAGGCAGGATGTCCGCCTCCAGCGCGTGGGTCATGGTCGGATCCAGCGCCTTGTTCAGGCACAGGAAGGGCTTGCCGCCGAGCGCGTTGATCCAATAGCTCGTGGACGCGGGCAGGCATAGTTTCTGTCGCGCCACGAAGTGCTTTGGCAATTTCCCCTTGCGACCGGAATAGATCTTCACATGCCCGTCCACGCACAGCGTGGCGCCGACCTCCGGGTCCTCCTCAAGCCATCCCGCCGCCAGGGCGGATTGCCAGTTCCGCACTCGCTGCACATCCTGCCCCAGCGCCTTGATCTTGCGCCGCAGCGTCTTCACCTCCGGGCAGCGGTCCAGGCCCAGGATCGCGCCCCATTCCCCGGGCACCTGGTGCCGGAGCGCCTCCGGATTGCGCACTCGGGCCAGGATGAGGAACGCCAGGAAGAGCACAACGGTGGTCAACCCATAATACCCCTTGGGCAGCGACAGGAACTCCCGCGCGTGGTTCAGAAGCCCCTCCTTCAGCAGCATCGGGAGCCCGGCCAGCACCCCCCCGCCGGCAACCGCCGACAGCGGTTCCGCAAACTGCGGCCGGACCTCGCTCAGATGCCCCGTCGCAGCCAGCATTCGTCCTGTCGTGTCCCGAGCCCCACGGCCCATCGGCGCTGCCCGGTCGCGGGCGTCCCGTGCGCTTCGGTCAATCGGCGGCTCCAGCGCGTCCCCCTCCGGTGCTTCCTGCGGCGCCTCCCGCTCCGCAGGGGCTTCCGGATCCGGATCAGCCTTTGCCGCCCGGGCCGGCTTCCCCCCACCGACAACCCCCGCCCGGCGATTGTTGTTCAGCGTCTGCGACGAGATCCCCACCTCCCGCGCAACCGCCGCGCCGCTCAGCCCCGAGGCCAGAAGCCGGTTCACCGTCCGCGCCATCGCGGCATCAATCACGCTCGGCCCGCGGCCTCGGCGCGGCGCAAAGAAGCTCGCCTCGCCGTCCCTCCGGAGTTGGTTCACCACCCGCTGTACCGTCGAGCGGCTCACGCCGAGCGCCTCCACCAGGTCCGAGCGAGGGACACCGCTCTCCGCAAACTTCGCGATCCGAAGCAACTTCGCTTCGCGCTGATCGTCAGCGTGAAAATCAAACGGTTCAAGATTGGAGAAATACTCCACTCGGCCGTCCCGCTTCACGAAGGAAAAGCAGGAGTTGCCAATCTGGACCGCCTCGGTGGGGCGCATCGGAAGCGTGTTCATCGGGACCTCGGAGCCGGATATCGGGTTTAGAACATTCTTTCACATTCCGGCCGACCTGTCAACCCCCCAAATGCCTCCTAACTCACCGAAATCACGAGGAAAACGACCGCCAAACACGCCTTCAATCAGCGCACGAGGTCCGGACATCTGAGTTTGGAGATCTAGGTGGAGTTGCTCGCCGGCAAGCCTTCCGGCTTGCTGGCCGGCGCGCGGTTCTGTGGATGCGGTTGGCCCGGGGCGTGGTGGGCGGGGCACCCATGTCAGCCGGGTCTTGCGGGAGTTGCGCCAGCGAGAGGCGGCGGCCGCACTTCGCGCCGCATGGACTCGTCGGTGAGTTCGATGCGGTATGCGTTGTGTGCACGACGCGGTCGAGGATGGCATCGGCGAGTGTTCCCTCTCCGATGCTCCTGTACCAGTGGTCCACGGGCAATTGACTTCCCGCGAGAAGGGACTTGCGCTGGTAGCGTCGCTCGACGATCTCGAGGACATCCCTGCGCTCCTCGGGCGAGGAGCTCTGCAGTCTCCAGTCGTCGAGCAGCAGCAGATCGAGCCGCTCCATGCGCCGGAGCAACCGAGCGTGGCGCGGCGTCCCGCGCGCCTCGGCGCAATCCGCCATGAGGTCTGGAACGCGGCGATAGAGCACGGACATCCGCTGCGTGCAGGCCTGATGCGCGAGAGCGCACAGCAGAAAGGTCTTGCCGACGCCAGCTGGCCCGGTAACACATAAACGGTGCGCATTGCGGTTCCAGTTGCCGGTTCCGAGCGGCGTCAGGAGGGTTCGGGAGATGCCGCGCCCCTCCCTGCAGTTCTAGATGCGCAGTTGCGCTCTGCGCAGGTGGGCCCGGTAGCTGCGCTGGCTGCGGTGGGCGAGTTCGCACTCAAGCAGCATGGTGAGGCGGTTGTCGAAGCAGAGTTCTCCGCTGTCCGCCAGCTTCTGCAGGTCATCCATGGCTTCCGCCATTCCGTTCAGACCGAGCTGCAGCATCCGCTCGATATTGGGCTGCCTCAGCCCAAGTTGGCACTTCGTGGATTCGCCGGAATAGATAACCGACTGTAGTTTCCGCAAAATTTTCACCCGGGCTCCCATGGCCCTACATATGGGCAGTTTATGTCAACCTTTTCGCCGGTTGGTGCGCCGGTGGTTGCCGGGCTTGATGCCGACCCGCAGAGCGATTTCCGCGGCCTCGGCGCTGGGCAGGACGTCCTGCCGACAGGCGATCTGGCCGGCGCCAACCTCCTGGATGGTGGTTGTTATGCGGACCCAGTTCTGCAGCCAGATTCAGGTGGGTGCGGATCTGATGGACGGCGTGATAGGCGAGCACGGCGATGAAGAGGTGGGCACGGATCTGGTTGTCGTCCTGGTGCCAGATGGGCCGCAGGCCGAGTTCGCTCTTCGGGGAGCGGAACACGGGCTCCACTTCCGTGATCTGCAGGTACTGTTCCACGATGTTCTGCAGGTTCCAGTTGACGCGGTTGGTGCGCATCAGGTAGGCGCCGGCTTGGTCGTGTGAGGGGCGGCTGGCGTAGCGGACCGCCTTCGCGTTGGGACCGGGGCGCTACTTGTCAGTGCCCGGATCGCGGTCCACTTGGATGTCGTACTGCCCGGAGAATCTGGCATAGCGTTCGCGGATCCGGCCCACGCGTTCCAGCACGCGCTCGGTTTTCTTCGTGCGGCCCGGTACGGCGAGGCCTTCGTGCAGGCTGGTCAGTTCCGCTTCGAACCGCCCCCGCGTCGCCGACAGGATCGCGTCCTCCTTCTGCTTTTTGGCCTCGCTGCACACATAGATCCGCCGCTCGCCGTCCTCGACGCCGAGGCTCCAGGCCCGCAGCGTCTGGCTGGAGGCGGTCACCAGGTCGAGATCCGGCTCCCCCTCCGGGGGCGCCGGGCGCTTGCCGCGGTTGACGCAGATCCAGCCGTATCCCTTCTCCCGCAGCCAGGCGAGGTTCGCCTCCGTGGCGATACCCGCGTCCATCACCACGATGGGCTTGGGCTCATCCCCCGCATTCGGACACGTTCCCCGGCAGGATCTCGCAAGCCCGCGGAAAGCCGGCACTGTCCAGCATCAGCGCCGTGGTGACCAGCGGGCAGTCGTGACGCCGGTGCTTGGAGCGTCCCCGCTGGCGCAGCGTGCCGTCGGCCAGGCCGCAATAGTGGGCATTGGTCAGATCGCAGAGCACGATCGCGTCCGGGATCCCGAACAGCGCCGATGCCTGCTGCCGCAATCCTTGCTGCAGCGCCTGGCGGTGTTTCCAGAGGAGACGGCAGACGCGGTAGAGCGTCTTGCGCGACAACGCCCGCTGGTCCGCGTCAAGGCCGAGCAGTTCGGGCAGAGCGCTGTCACACTGCAGCCATCGGCTGGCCTCCCGTTCGCTGGAGGGGTGGATCGTCCGGGCCGCGACAAGCGCGGTGGCAATGCGCGCGTCCCGCAGGCTGCGCCCGCATCCCTCGAGGGTGTGTGAAAGTCCAGATCCTCCAGCGCCCGGAGACAGACCCGCTCCGCCCCGACCGACACCGGGTCCTGGTGTTCCATGCTGTCGAGATCCACCCTGACGACCGCCGCATCCGGCTTGTCGGACAACCCCACGCCCTTCGCCCGCAGTTGCCGCGCCAGGCGTTGCGCATGCTGCTCGACCGTCTCCGGCTCGGGAAACAGCGCCTGCCGCCCGGCCAGGATCTCCTCGATCCGCTGGGCAATGCGGAGCCACAGCTCCCGGGGCACGTCCCAGTGGGTGCCGAGGTTCAGCCGCGTCTGCTGCCGTACCCGGCCGTCGACGCGGACATTACGCACCAGGCGGTGGGACTTGCACGCCTGTCCGGCCTTGTCGGTGTAGGTCTTGGTCGCCTTGATGAACAGTGCCGCCTCCGCTGCCGCCCGCGGGGCAGGATAGCCGGACGGGGCGATGGGGGCAATGGATGGTTAGAACCACATGGCCCTACGGAAGCGATTTCACGAAACCGTTCATATCTTGAACAACTAATGTCTTACCAAATAGTTAAAATCGCAATATCGCCTCATTCGGTACCGTCTTGACTCCTGACATCACGCAACAGATCGCCATAATCGAACCAGTTTTGTCCCTTATCGGCGAAGTGCAGTGCCGCACCGCCCGTCTGAACCGAAAAAGTGCCAAGTTCAGACGTCCGGACATCGCTCTCTTTTCGAGAGCTGCTTGTGGGTTGAATTATCGTTTGAATTGATAGAGTTATGATTGGATTTTGGGGTTGACAGAGCGGCGGGTATCTGGCATAATAATATGAACCCATTATTCGGTGCCCGAGGATCTCATGAACACGCTTCCGATGCGCCCCACCGAGGCGGTCCAGATTGGCAACTCCTGCTTTTCCTTCGTGAAGCGGGACGGCCGAGTGGAGTATTTCTCCAATCTTGAACCGTTTGATTTTCACGCTGACGATCAGCGCGAAGCGAAGTTGCTTCGGATCGCGAAGTTTGCGGAGAGCGGTGTCCCTCGCTCGGACCTGGTGGAGGCGCTCGGCGTGAGCCGCTCGACGGTACAGCGGGTGGTGAACCAACTCCGGAGGGACGGCGAGGCGAGCTTCTTTGCGCCGCGCCGCGGGCGCGGTCCGAGCGTAATCGATGCCGACATGGCGCGGGAAGCGGACCGTCTTTTGACCTCGGGTCTGAGCGGCTCGGCGGTTGCGCGACGGCTGGGGATTCCGGTGCGGACGCTGAACGACAATCGCCGGCGAGGCGTTGTCGGGGGTGGGAAGCCGGCCCGGGCGGCAAAGGCTGATCCAGATCCGGAAGCACCTGCGGAGCGGGAGGCGCCGCAGGAAGCACCGGAGCGGGACGCGCTGGAGCCGCCGACTGACCGAAGCGCACGGGACGCCCGCGACCGGGCAGCGCCGATGGGCCGTGGGGCTCGGGACACGACGGGACGAATGCTGGCCGCGACGGGGCATCTGAGCGAGATCCGGCCGCAGTTTGCGGAACCGCTGTCGGCGGTTGCCGGCGGGGGGGTGCTGGCCGGGCTCCCGATGCTGCTGAAGGAGGGGCTTCTGAACCACGCGCGGGAGTTCCTGTCGCTGCCCAAGGGGTATTACGGGTTGACCACCGTTCTGCTCTTCCTGACGTTCCTCATCCTGGCCCGGGTGCGCAATCCGGAGGCGCTCCGGCACCAGGTGCCCGGGGAATGGGGCGCGATCCTGGGCCTGGACCGCTGCCCGGAGGTGAAGACGCTGCGGCGCAAGATCAAGGCGCTGGGGCAGGATGTGCAGCAAGTGCGGAACTGGCAATCCTCCCTGGCGGCGGGATGGCTTGAGGAGGACCCGGAGGTCGGCGCCACGCTGTGCGTGGACGGGCATGTGAAGATCTATTCCGGTCGCAAGGGGAAATTGCCAAAGCACTTCGTGGCGCGACAGAAATTATGCCTGCCCGCGTCCACGAGCTATTGGATCAACGCGCTCGGCGGCAAGCCCTTCCTGTGCCTGAACAAGGCGCTGGATCCGACCATGACCCACGCGCTGGAGGCGGACATCCTGCCTGCGCTGGAGAAGCTGGGCATGCTGGGCTCGGAGGCGCCGGATCTCACCGCCCCGGATGCCGGCGAGCCCGCCCTGACGCTGGTCTTCGACCGGGAAGGCTGGAGCCCGGCACTGTTCAAGCGCCTCGCCCGGCGCGGCGTTGCGGTGATCACCTGGCACAAGGGCTTCAAGGGGGAGGACTGGCCGGAGGCGGAGTTCCGCAGTGTCGCGGTACCGATCCATGGACCGGGCACGACCCGCAGCGCCACCGTCCGCCTCGCCGAGAAGCGCGTGCAACTGAAAAAGGGGCCCGAGGTCCGCCAGATCCGCCGCCTGCTGGAAAGCGGCCGCCAGGTCCCGCTCATTACCACCCACTCCCGCATGCCCGTGGAGCAGATCGCCGGCGCCCTGTTCTCCCGCTGGTCGCAGGAGAACTTCTTCAAATATATGCGCGAGGAGTTCAATCTCGACGCCCTCGTGGTCCGCGGCCTGGAGCCGCAGGATCCCGAAGCCCGCGTCGTCAACCCGCTCTGGCGCGCAATCGACCGAAATGTCAGCCGCTTCCGGCAACGCCTCGGCACCCTGCGCAACAGGATCGCCGATCTGGCCAAGGGAGCCCAGTCTCACCAGACCGCCGAAGCCGCCCGACGTCTCCAGGCCCGGATCGACGCTCTCGACGCCGAGCGTGAGGCGCTCAAGCAGAAGCGCAGCGACACGCAGCGCCACATCACCGTCGCCGAGCTCGACGAGCACCAGGCCCTGGATGCGCTTCCCGAAGGCGAGAAGCTCCTCCTCGACGTCATCCGCATGATCGCCTACCGCGCCGAAACCCGCATGATGCCTGTCATCGCACAGGCACAGGGCAAGACACAGCGACCCCGCAGGCACCTGCGCGCGATCTTCCAATCCGACGCCGACATCATCCCGGAGCCCTCCAACGGCATCCTCCGCATTCGCATCCTCGGCACCGCCAGCGACGCCGGCGACAACGCCACTGCAGGCCTCCTCCAGGAACTCAACCTGACCCGGACGATCTTCCCAGGCACCAACCTCCGGATGATCTACGAACTGCCCGGGAATACGGCCGATCCGGACCCTTCGGGTTCAAATAGGTGAGCTCGATTCACTCCCGAGGTCCGGACATCTGAAGTTGGGCTGAGCGCCTGCGGCGCCACGGAAACCCGCCAAAACTGGCCGACGGCGCGCCGGCCAGCAAGCCTTGAGCCTTGCCAGCGCGTCAAGTCTCCTGAGCCATCCATGCCCCTCGCTTACGCTCGGCGCCGGCTGGCCTGAGGCCAGCTCAATGAAGCAGACCGAAAGGAAGTGCGAAAATACACCCCGGAGCAGAACTGAAAGCCGTGGCGCGGAAACGCGCCAAAACACCGAAGCGCAGGCACAGCAGCACGGGGCTGACATGCGGCCAGCAGCCTCCCGCGTGTTGCGCGACATTCTGGATGAGACACGGCGTCAAAGAAGATGAGATTCTGGCCGCGCGGCGCGGAGTATGATGCACGGATTCTGAGAGAGTGCAAGTTTGGCTGTGCTGTTTTTGCGTTTTGGGCTGATGCAGCGGTTTGTGCGAGGGTGGATCGCTGCCTGGAGCGCGGTTCTGTCGCCACGTCTTTGCTTTTGGCTGTGCTATTCCTTTCCGGATTTCGGGGTGTTTTTGTTTGTTGCGTATTGTGCGGGACGTCCGGGCGCGGGAGCTTTTCGAGCTGCGGTGCGTCGCCTGTAGCTTTCGGCGTTCATCTCGAGGATGACGGAGTGATGGACGAGACGGTCGACGGCCGCGACGGCGACGGTTTCGCTGGGGAAGAGGTTGGTCCATTCCTGGAAGGGCTGGTTTGCGGTTAGGAGGATGGATCGCCTCTCGTATCGCATTGAGATGAGTTCGAAGAGGACGCCGGACTCGGCTTCGTTTTTCTGCAGGTATGTGAAGTCATCGAGGATGAGGAGTTGGAATCGGTCGAGTCTGGCGAGCGCGGCCTCGAGGGTGAGTTCCTGCCTTGCGCGCTGCAGCTTCTGGGCGAGATCGGTGGTTCTTGCGAAGAGGACGCGGTATCCGTTGTCGACGAGGGCGAAGCCGATGGCGGCGGCGAGATGGGTTTTGCCGGTGCCGGGCGGGCCGAAGGCGAGGCAATTGACGCCCTGTTCGAGCCAACCGTCTCCGGCTGCGAGAGCGTTGACCCTTGCTTTGGAGAGGGTAGGCACGGCGGCGAACTCGAAGCTGTCGAGGCTTTTGCCGGGGGGCAGGCGGGCTTCGCTGAGGTGTCGCTCCCTGCGCCGCCGATCGCGGTCCGCGAGCTCGTGCTCGGCGAGAGAGGCGAGCAGGCGAGCGGCGGGCCAGCCTTCGGTGTCGGCCCGCTCTGCGAAGGGCTTCCAGAGGTTGCGGATGGCTGGCAGCCGCAGGGCGGCCAGCATCAGGTCGAGTTGTTCCGGATCGACCTGGGTTCGTGGCGCCGGGCTTATGGGTTCGGCTCCTGCAGCAGGCTGCGGTAGCCTTCGAGCCTGCCGCGCTCGACCTGGACTTCCGGCAGGGTGCCGGGGCGGGGAGCGAAGCGCTGGATGCATTCGGCCGCGTCGGGCAGTTGCCCGGCCTCCAGGGTCGGGCGGATGGCTCTGGCGAGCGCGGCTTCGCAGTTGGCCTCGTGGGCTAGGGCTACCCAGTACCCACAAGCAGGACTGGACAAGTTGAGATTCGCGATGTATATGACATCGCATGATGATCCAGAGCCAGATTCTTGGAACGCTTCGGAAGCCGGATTCGGAGCGGCGTCTGGGCGCGATTCTGCGTCGTGAGCCGAACGCCGGCCGGATGGGGATCGCACGGCGTGTGTGCGAGGCGTTTGGTTTTCTCGATGCGCGAGGGAAGCCCCAGCTTTCGGGTTGCCTGAAGGCGCTCGGTGCTGTGGAGCGGTCGGGCCGGATTCCGCTGCCTGCGTCCCACGTTCCGGCACGGCCTCCCTCGCCGCGCCGTCTGGAGGAGCCGGTTGCCGCGGCGTTGAAGGTCCCGGCGGAGGCTCGGGCCGTGGAAGGGCTGTCGCTGGTTCGGGTGGCGACGGACGAGCAGCGCAAGTTGTGGAACACGCTGCTGCATTTTGAACATCCTCAAGGCATGGCGACGTTTGCCGGTTGCCAGATGCGGTATCTGGTGGCTTCGGAGCATGGTGTCCTCGGCGCCCTGGGTTTTTCGTCGTCCGCGTTGCAGCTCGGTGCGCGCGATGCATGGATCGGCTGGAGCGCGGCACAGCGCCGGGACCATCTTCACCGGGTCGTGTGCCTGAGCCGGTTCCTGATCCGGCCCGGGGTGCGCTGCCGGAACCTGGCAAGCCATGTGCTGGGCCTGGCCTTGCGCCGCTTGCCGATGGACTTTGCGGAACATCATGGCTATCGCCCCTGGTTGGTGGAAACCTTCGTCGCGCCGGAGTTCGAAGGTACCTGTTTCAAGGCCGCCAACTTTGTCCGTGTCGGATACACGGCGGGGCGTGGCCGGCAGGATATTGGCAAGAAGCGCGCAAAGAGCGTGAAATCGGTGTACATGTTTGCGTTGGAGCCGAATTGGCGGCGACGGCTGAACGTTCCGTTTGTGGACGCGGCGCCCTCGCTGGAGCCGGGCGAGGGGCTGGACAGCGGCGAGTGGGCCGGCCATGAGTTTGGAGGCGCCCCGTTGGGTGACCAGCGATTGTCGGCACGGCTGGTGAAGAGCGTGGATATGCTGGCTTCGATCCCGGGCCAGCCGATCACCGGCAACCCGGAAGGGGATCGGGCGGCCGTGAAGGGCTACTACCGGATGATCGACCAGCCGGAGGAATCCGCGGTCACGCCGGAGAACATTCTGGCGCCGCATCGGGCGCGCACCGTGCAGCGGATGCGGGACCAGAACACGGTTCTGTGTATCCAGGATGGAACCGACCTCAACTTCGCAACCCGTCCGGCTTGTGGCGGCCTGGAGATCATCGGCCGCAATCAGACGAGCGCGAAGACCCGCGGGCTGCATCTCCATCTGACGCTGGCGACGACGGGCGAGGGTCTGCCGCTCGGGATCCTGCGCTGCGGCTTCGATCCGCCGAAAGCCTCGGGAGCGGGCAGCGAAGCGAAGCACGCAAACGCAACACAACCCGGCCCGGAGCCACGCGCCGGAAAGGACGCGAAGACGCAGCGTTGGATCCAGGGCCTGCAAGATGCTGGCCGGGTCGCGCGCGAACTGACCGGAAAGACGCGCGTGATCGGCGTCATGGACAGGGAAGCGGACTTCTACGAGTTGTTTGACGAGCAGCGCCGGATCGGCCGCGTCGAAGTGCTGGTGCGCGCCAGGCACAACCGCATCCTGGAAAACGGCGCCCCGAAACTGTTTGCGGCATTGCGCAATCAGCTTCCCGGCGGCCAGGTCGAGATCGAGATCGACCGCCTGACGGAGCGCCCCAAATCCAGCCGCAAGGAAGCCCGGCCCGCGCGCAGCAAGCGGCGCGCACGGGTCGAGGTCCGCTTCCGCCGCTTCGACCTGCCGTCTACCATCCCGGGAACGCAACCCGTGCCAATGTCGGTCGTCCATCTGCGCGAAACCAACCCCCCGGACGGCGAGAAACCGCTCGAATGGTTCCTCCTCACCAGCCTCCCCGTCGACCACTTCGATGCCGCCGTCGAGATCATCGGATTCTATCTCCGACGCTGGCGGATCGAAGACCTGTTCCGGGTGCTCAAGTCCGGGTGCAAGGTCGAAGACGCCGCCTTCCGCTCCGCGTGCCGCTTGCAGCGCGCCGCCACCATCGATGCCGTCATCGCATGGCGCATCATGCTCATGACCCTGCTCGGCCGCGAAGTGCCCGAATGCCCGGCCGAACTGATGTTTACCGACAGCGAAATCCACTTCCTCGAGGATTATGCAAACAACTTCGGTCTCGGCACGCCCCGGAACCTGGCCGCCGCCGTCCTCCTCGTCGCAATCCTCGGAGGGTACCAGAACCGAAAACACGATCCCCCGCCCGGAAACCAGATCATGTGGCGCGGGATCGAACGACTGGCCATCGCAAGCCTCGCATACCGCGTCGCAGCGGCGCAAAGCGCCGGACGACCACTTGTCCAGAACGAATAGTGGGTACACGGTAGGGCTAGGGCGAGCAGCGCGACGGACAGCTTGCAGGCCTCCCGCTCGCCCCGTTGTTCGCGTGCCATGTCGTGGCAGATCCGGAACTCCTCGCGGGGGAACAGCCCGTCGCGGTGGACCCAGCGGGCCAGGGCCATGGGCTTCTTCTTCAGCGAAGGGATGATGTGGTGGTAGTTGATGACGCGCCGCGCCTGCGCGTAGCGGATGCGGGGCACGATGGCCTGGTGGACGCCATTGGCGAACAGTTCCAGGCGATCATTGTAGACCCGGGCCAGCATGCGATGGCCGACGAGCCGGGAGGGCACGGTGTAGAACACCTTCTCGTGCACGAAGCTGCCGGAGGTGCCGACGGATACGCGTGCTTCCCTGGGTCTGCCGGGGGGTACCTCCGGTAGCGGTCGCAGCAACTTGCGCTCCGCGTCGATCTTCGTCCGGCGCCGGGTGTTGGCCCGTGCGACTTCCTCGGCGATGAAGCGACCGTAGGCCTTCGGGCTCTCGAAGTCTCGCGAGCCGCGCAGCGCCAGGGCCGCGTCCAGGGCCTTCTTCAAGTGTCCGTGCGGGCTCTCGATGGCGCCATTCTCGTGCGGAGCGCCGCGGTTGTTCCGGGTCGGCTCCATGCCGTAGGCGGCACACCGCGCCCGGTAGCGCTCCGTCAGGTCGTCCTTCGCATCGACCTCGAGATTGCGGAACGCGGCCGAGAGGCTGTCGGTGCGGTGCTCCTCCGGGGGGCCCCGCCGAGTTCCCGCAGCGCGTGCTCCAGCCCCTCCGAGAGCGCCTCGAAGCTCTCCCCGCCCAGCACCGGCTCGGCATGGGAATAGCCCGACCAGGGCAGCCGGAAGTGATAGAGAAGGTGATCCAGTGGCTCGCCGGCGATGGTCACCCCGAGCGACGACGCCGAGGTGAAGTCCGAGATCCCCAGCTTGCCGGCAACCTTCTCCTGCCGGAAGAAGATCTCCTTCTCCGGCCCGTTCGCCAGCCGCCAGCAGCGGATCCGACGTTCCAGCGTCCGACGCACGCCCGGATGCAGCACAGGATGGTCCTCCAGCAGCTTGTGGAAAAAGTCCACCGCGCGAAGGGCCGGATTCAACTCCAGCAGCGGCACAACCTCCTCTTCGAAGATCCCCGCCAACGGATCCGGCCGACGACGGCCCCGTCGCGGACGCTCCTCCGGCGGCACCCAGTTGGAACCCGGCCCGCCGATCCGATACCCCGTCGCCCGGCTGAAACCGGCACACGCCGCAGCGACCTCGATACCCTTCCTGTCTTTCTGGCTCATGAACAACTTCCTCTGTTGAGCGGTAATGTGGCAGCCGAGCATGGTTCGCGCTCCCTGGTGAAATAGGAAACGCAATCATGCCCGCTCCGACGCAATCGCTCTCACGGAAGCGCACAAAGACACTCGAAAGAGGCGATCCGGCGGCCTCCGGCTCCGCCCAGAGCCTCATCCCGATTGTCGCTGCGTCTCGGCTTGATTGTCGCGCGGCACTCCCGCGTAACCTCAGACTTCCTGACCTCGAACTCGAGAGAGTGTCATGTTTTTGCACCCGCGAAGTGGGGCTCGGCGATTTTTCCGGGTAGTTCATAGACCATGTGCATGTTGGTACCGGGGAAGACGGTCCGTGTCTGGTTGAGTTCTTCGAGGAGGCTTGCGATGGCGTTGTCGCCGGCATCGCTGGCGGTGCCGAGTATGCGAACGCGGAGGATGCCGTTGCCGTGCTCCGGGATGACGTCGGCGTCGGCCCGTAGAAGTGCGCGCAAGTGCCGGCGGGGGCGCTGGATCTTGCCCTGGGTCTGGGCAACGGCGGGCATCATGCGGGTTTCAGCGCGGTAGGCGATCATGCGGATTATATCGAGGAGGAGTTTCTCGCCTTCGGGGA
Organism: Rhodobacterales bacterium; assembly: GCA_965222665.1. Classification (GTDB taxonomy): domain Bacteria; phylum Pseudomonadota; class Alphaproteobacteria; order Rhodobacterales; family CAZPXZ01; genus CAZPXZ01. Next base: position 52,116 of record CBDCUM010000011.1, on the reverse strand, counting down.
GCGCGTCGAGTGCCTCGTTCGTGTCGAGTTCGGCGACCGCGATATGTCGCGGTGTATCGCGGCGCTGCAGCTTGAGGGCTTCACGCTCGGCGTCGAGAGCGTCGCTTTGGGCCTGCAGGCGCCGGACGGCCTCTTCGGCTTCGCGGGTCGGGGTTCCCCTGGACAGGTCGGCGATCCGGTTGCGCAGGGTGCCAAGGCGCTGCCGGAAGCGCTGGACATTGCGGTCGATTGCGCGCCAGCGCGGGTTGACGATGCGGGCGTCGGGATCCTGTGCTTCCAAACCGTGGACCGCCAGCGCGTCGAGATTGAACTCCTCGCGCATGTATTTGAAGAAGTTCTCCTGCGACCATCGGGAGAACAGGGCGCTGGCGGCCCGCTCCATGGGCATGCGGGGGTCGGTGGTGATGAGGGGCACCTGGCGGCCATTCTCCAGCAGGCGCCGGATCTGGCGGACTTCGGGCCCCTTGCTCAGGATCACGCTCTTCTCGGCGAGGCGGACGGTGGCGCTGCGGGTGCTTCCCGGCCCGTGGATGGGCACCGTGACGGTGCGGAAGTCCGCCTCCGGCCAGGCCTCCCCCTTGAAGCCCTTGTGCCAGGTGATCACAGCAACCCCGCGCCGGGCGAGGCGCCGGAACAGGGCAGGGCTCCAGCCTTCCCGGTCGAAGACCAGCGTCAGGGCGGGCTCGCCGGCGTCCGGGACGGTGAGGTCCGGTGCATCCGGGCCCAGCATGCCCAGTTTCTCCAGCGCGGGCAGGATGTCCTTCTCCAGCGCGTGGGTCATGGTCGGATCCAGCGCCTTGTTCAGGCACAGGAACGGCTTGCCGCCGAGCGCGTTGATCCAGTAGCTCGTGGAGGCAGGCAGGCAGAGTTTCTGGCGCGCCACGTAATGCTTGGGCAATTTTCCCTTGCGGCCGGAATACACCTTGACGTGGCCATCCACCGACAGGGTCGCACACACGTCCGGTTCTTCCGCCATCCATCCCGCGGCCAGGGAAGCTTGCCAGTCCCGCACCCGTTGCACGTCTCGCCCCAACGCCTTGATCTTGCCCCGCAGCGTCTTCACCTCCGGGCAGCGGTCCAGGCCCAGGATGGCGCCCCATTCCCCGGGCGCCTGGTGCCGCAGTGCCTCCGGATTGCGCACCCGGGCCAGGGTGAGGAAGGCCAGGAACAGCAGAACCGTGGTCAAACCGTAGTATCCCTTGGGCAGCGACAGGAACTCCCGCGCGCGGTCCAGAAGCCCCTCCTTGAGCAGCATCGGCAGCCCGGCCAGCACGCCGCCGCCGGCAACCGCCGACAGCGGCTCCGCAAACTGCGGCCGCATCTCCGTCAGATGTCCCGTTGCCGCCAGCATCCGCCCCGCCGTGTCCCGGGTGCCCCGACCCATCGGCGCCTCGCGGTCGCGTGCGTCCCGTTCGCTCCGCTCCACCCTCGGCTCCGGCGCTGCCGCCGCCTGTGGCTCCGTCGACGCGACCACCGGCGGCTCCAGCACTGCCGTCGCCTGCGGCTCCGTCGACGCTGTCGCCTGCGCCGGCACGGCCCGGTTCGGCGTCCCCCCTCTGATAACACCCGACCGGCGGTTGAGGCTGAACGTGCTCGGCCGGATCCCCAGCTTTCGCGCAACCGCCCGGCCGCTCAGCCCCGAGGCCAGAAGCCGCTCCGCCTCCCGCGCCGTCGCGGCGTCGATCGCGCTCGGCCCGCGCCTCCGTCGCGGCGTAAGAAAACCGGCCTCGCCCTGCCTCCGGAGCTGGTTCACTGCCCGCTGCACCGTCGAACGGTTCACGCCAAACGCCGCCGCCAGATCCCTGCGTAGCACACCGTGCTCGGCAAACCGCGCAATCCGCAGCTGTCGCGCTCGGTTGTCCGAAACTTCGTGGGAATCGAACGGCGCCAGGTTGCTGAAGTAGACCCGCCGGCCGTCCTCGACCGCGTGCGAAAAGCAGGATTCGCCGATCTGGATCGCCTCGGCAGGAGGCATCGGAAGCGTGTTCAAGGGAGTCTCCACGGTCGATATCGGGTGCACAGTATTATAGCCACTCTCCGTAGATCGGTCAACCCCTCAAATGTCTCCTAACTGCTGGAAATCACGAGCAAAACGATCGCCAAGCCCGCCTTCAATTAGCGCACGAGGTCAGGAAGTCTGAACCTATGCCGCGCTGGTGCAATAATCCCGGAATCTGCAGTTATATCTTAGGTCTAGCCTGTGCGCGGCTTGGATCCCGCCTGAATACACTCCCAGATATAAGTCTAGAATGGAGGCCAGCACAAGTCCGCTCAATGTCGCGGAGCGGCTTCGTTCAAGTCGATATGCAAGAGCCTCACCCGCCATAAGTATATCCACATAGTAATGCATATAAATAACATTTGATATCGACTTTCCTATTGCGTTATTACCTAAAATAGTTATATCCTTTACGCATGAGGCATCAGAGAAGTAACACATCTACAAGCGGTGAGGTCTCTATCTGAGTTGGATGGAAGCGCGAATCCAGTATGCGATCCACTATCCGGTGGAGAAATAAGTAGTGTCTGCCGAAAAACCCCCTTTTTGGAGTTTGAGCCGGCTTCTGCCGTCAAGTTTGACCCCGACCTGACAGGTGGATTCAGGGTCAAGTGGACCTGGTCAGCGACATTTGGGGGTAAACGGCGGGCGGGCGGGGATTTTGGCGCCCATATTGGTGATTTCTGGAAGTATCGGGCATGGAGAGCCGCCGGCAGCCCGGTCCGGGCTGCGCTGGCGCGGTTTCCCGGCGACGTCAGGCAGCTTTTCGTTGCAGGAACTTGAGTCGTGCGCGTTCCCGTGCGCGGATCAAGAAACCGACACGGAGCACATTTGCAGCGAGGATGGACAAGGCGACCGTGCGGGCGAAGCCAGCCTTGCCATGGGTGCGCACCCGGTCCAGGCCGCGCTGCTCGAGATTGTTGATTGCCGACTCGACGGCGGGATGCTGCTGGCGCGCCAGTGCGAAGTCCGGCTGCGCCTCGTGTTCGCGGCGGCTGGCGGGCAGGCGGCCCTTGGCGGGCATGGCGTTGAGTTCCAGCGTGTCGCCGAGGGCGGCCTGGTTTTGCGGGCTGTGAAAGCCGCGGTCGAAACTGCAGGCGACGAGTTCCGGGAAGCGCTCCCGCGTGGCCACGATGACGGGAACCGCGGCATCGGTGTCGCTCCCCTCCCACAGGATCCGGTGCTCGAGGAGGTGGTCCTCGACGATCGCGACGGGAACGCCCAGTTCCACGGGGACGCCCGCCTTCCCCTTGCTGTTCCACCGCGTATGTTCCTCGAAGACCGAAAAGACCTTCTCCTTCTGGGGGATCTCCTCCCTCTGCAGGATCCTCCGGTCCGTCTGGTCGATCTGGCGCTTCGTATGCGCGATGTACCGGTCGAGTTCCTTGAGCTCCTCCGGCCGGGCGCCCCGCTCCAGCAGGCTGGCCCGCGTGGCCTCCGCCTTCGCCAGAAGTTCCTCGCACTTGGCCAGGAACGCGTCGACGTCCTCCCGCCAGGCCTCCGAGCGCCGGGTGCTCGCCACCCGCTGATACAGCCGCCGGAGTGTCACCGTAAGATGCTTGACTTGGCGCCAGCCCGTCAGGTTCCATTCGTCCGCCAGCTCGGCCGCGATCCGTATCATCACCCGGGCTGCGTCCCAGAGCAGGTTGCGGTCGGTGGGATAGTGGACATCCGTCTCGACGACAAAGGTGTCGCACCGGCCCGCCAACTGCTCGCCAGCGTCGTGGCCGCAAAGGTCGTGACCGTGCCGCACCACCAGTTCGTTGATGTCTCGCAGCGTGTCCTCGTCCAGCAGCGAGACATTCCGCATCACCTGGTCATAGGAATACGTCACCGGGTCCAAATCGCTGTCCCCGAGCAGCTGGCGAAGCACCACGTGCGTGTTGGCGTGTTCATGAAGCCGGTCGAAGTCGCAGCCAAGGCCTTGCTTCAGCACCGCGAGTACGAGAACCGTCCACAGTTCCATCCCCGGACGGCCGACCGTCAGATCGCGGTCTTCCCCGAACCGGTCCAGCAGAAGCTCGAAAACCGCCTCCCGCACCGCCTCATTCAAATACAGGCCCTGCAGGCCAAGCAGGATCGCCGGGATGTCGTCCCGCGACTTCACGTCAATCTGGATCCCCCCGATCTCCGCCCGGCCGAGCATCGGCTCAAAACGCCCCAGCTTCCGCATCGCAAACTCCCACGCAAAGATCCCGGAATCCGCAGCGCGCCACTCCGGACCACTGCCCGGAAGCACACCGCGTCCCGCTTCCCGGGATACGATCTAACTATTTGTACAGTATAATGATAAATGCTGCCTGCGCAACCCCGGAAATGCCCCGTTCAACCCCGGAACAACCGGATTCCGGACCGTCCCGCCAGGTCCCTGATCGCTCGCAGCGTGTCCTCGTCCAGTAACGAAATATCCCGCAGCACCGTGTCGTAGGAATACTCCACCGGGTCATACTCGCCGTGCCCGAGCAGTTGGCGCAGCACCAGGTGCGTGTCGGCGTGTTCCCGAAGCCGGTCGAAGTCGCAGCCAAGTCTCCGCTTCAGCATCCCAAGCACGAAAATCGTCCACAGGGACACCCCCGGACCGACAGCATCCCGATTGCCATCCCATCGCGGTAGGGACGCTGGTTTCCCAGCGCCCCCCGCACAGATCCGGACGGGCCCGCTAGGGCATCCGGCTCCTGCCTTCGGTCAGACGTCCGAGTGAACTCTCACCGCACAAGCGGCGCCTCGCTCACCGGCGTGGTCGGGAGGCCTCGTGTGACACGCTCACCTGGCGCAGTGTCCAGTACGTGTTGCGGATCCCCTTCCTTCCGTTGGCCCCGGTCCTTCCCTCCACGGACTCCGCCGAGGTTGCTACACCCCTTTGTTCGCCCGCTTCAACGGTACTATGACCGAGTCTGAGTCCTCCAACACGTACATCGCGGGCTACGAACATTCGTTCTTCCCCTCGCGACCCGGGCTCTGCGTCCTGGGTATGTTGGAGGCTTCCCAGGTCCCCTGGGTGGACGTACGCACGTGCATGGGTTCTTGGACGCCGCGGAGCCTGACCGCCCTCACGAATACGGACGGCTTAGTGTTGCCTTCGACCACGGGGACGGTCTCGGCACTCCGAATGTCAGCTATTTCGTCGCTCATTAGCCCTGCCCACGCGCACCGCTACCGACGCTTCGCCCATCCCCTCGCGGGAACCGACGCACGGCTCGCGGCAAAAGTGGCTCGTTACACCTTCCTTTCCGCCGGACTTGCACCGGCTGTCCACGCCAGAGTTAGCCTGGCGCACATCGCGGTAGGGACGCTGGTTTCCCAGCGCCCCCCGCACAGATCCGGACGGGCCCGCTAGGGCATCCGGCTCCTGCCTTCGGTCAGACGTCCGAGTGAACTCTCACCGCACAAGCGGCGCCTCGCTCACCGGCGTGGTCGGGAGGCCTCGTGTGACACGCTCACCTGGCGCAGTGTCCAGTACGTGTTGCGGATCCCCTTCCTTCCGTTGGCCCCGGTCCTTCCCTCCACGGACTCCGCCGAGGTTGCTACACCCCTTTGTTCGCCCGCTTCAACGGTACTATGACCGAGTCTGAGTCCTCCAACACGTACATCGCGGGCTACGAACATTCGTTCTTCCCCTCGCGACCCGGGCTCTGCGTCCTGGGTATGTTGGAGGCTTCCCAGGTCCCCTGGGTGGACGTACGCACGTGCATGGGTTCTTGGACGCCGCGGAGCCTGACCGCCCTCACGAATACGGACGGCTTAGTGTTGCCTTCGACCACGGGGACGGTCTCGGCACTCCGAATGTCAGCTATTTCGTCGCTCATTAGCCCTGCCCACGCGCACCGCTACCGACGCTTCGCCCATCCCCTCGCGGGAACCGACGCACGGCTCGCGGCAAAAGTGGCTCGTTACACCTTCCTTTCCGCCGGACTTGCACCGGCTGTCCACGCCAGAGTTAGCCTGGCGCACCCCCGATCCGCTCCTCCAGGAGCCGGAATACCGCTTCCCGCAGTTCGACATTCAAGTATACGTCCCGCAGGCCGCCCAGAAGCTTGGGAATGTCGTCTCGAGACCTCGCGTCAATCCACACATCCCCGACCCTCATCCCCTCCTGTCCCGGATCAAAGCGGCGCAGCTTCTTCATACCGAACTCCTTTGCGAAGATTCCGGAATTTTGAACGCGCCGCGGGCACAAGGACTTCGCTGCAAGAGCAACATCGAAAGCGCCCGGCCTCCGATACCGGCACTTTAACTCATTGCCAAAACAAGCGAATTGATGACAAAAGGTCAGTCCAGACTATACCAGGCTCAAACTCCGCCCAACGGACGATCTCGTGGCAACAGCGCAAACTTCGCCATCGGATCTAGAACCTAACTCATTGATCAGTATAACTCTTATCGGTTTTTGGGCAAGCACTAATTAGTGTCTGCCGAAAAACCCCCTTTTTGGAGTTTGAGCCGGCTTCTGCCGTCAAGTTTGACCCCGACCTGACAGGTGGATTCAGGGTCAAGTGGACCTGGTCAGCGACATTTGGGGGTAAACGGCGGGCGGGCGGGGATTTTGGCGCCCATATTGGTGATTTCTGGAAGTATCGGGCATGGAGAGCCGCCGGCAGCCCGGGCTGCGCTGGCGCGGTTTCCCGGCGACGTCAGGCAGCTTTTCGTTGCAGGAACTTGAGTCGTGCGCGTTCCCGTGCGCGGATCAAGAAACCGACACGGAGCACATTTGCAGCGAGGATGGACAAGGCGACCGTGCGGGCGAAGCCAGCCTTGCCATGGGTGCGCACCCGGTCCAGGCCGCGCTGCTCGAGATTGTTGATTGCCGACTCGACGGCGGGATGCTGCTGGCGCGCCAGTGCGAAGTCCGGCTGCGCCTCGTGTTCGCGGCGGCTGGCGGGCAGGCGGCCCTTGGCGGGCATGGCGTTGAGTTCCAGCGTGTCGCCGAGGGCGGCCTGGTTTTGCGGGCTGTGAAAGCCGCGGTCGAAACTGCAGGCGACGAGTTCCGGGAAGCGCTCCCGCGTGGCCACGATGACGGGAACCGCGGCATCGGTGTCGCTCCCCTCCCACAGGATCCGGTGCTCGAGGAGGTGGTCCTCGACGATCGCGACGGGAACGCCCAGTTCCACGGGGACGCCCGCCTTCCCCTTGCTGTTCCACCGCGTATGTTCCTCGAAGACCGAAAAGACCTTCTCCTTCTGGGGGATCTCCTCCCTCTGCAGGATCCTCCGGTCCGTCTGGTCGATCTGGCGCTTCGTATGCGCGATGTACCGGTCGAGTTCCTTGAGCTCCTCCGGCCGGGCGCCCCGCTCCAGCAGGCTGGCCCGCGTGGCCTCCGCCTTCGCCAGAAGTTCCTCGCACTTGGCCAGGAACGCGTCGACGTCCTCCCGCCAGGCCTCCGAGCGCCGGGTGCTCGCCACCCGCTGATACAGCCGCCGGAGTGTCACCGTAAGATGCTTGACTTGGCGCCAGCCCGTCAGGTTCCATTCGTCCGCCAGCTCGGCCGCGATCCGTATCATCACCCGGGCTGCGTCCCAGAGCAGGTTGCGGTCGGTGGGATAGTGGACATCCGTCTCGACGACAAAGGTGTCGCACCGGCCCGCCAACTGCTCGCCAGCGTCGTGGCCGCAAAGGTCGTGACCGTGCCGCACCACCAGTTCGTTGATGTCTCGCAGCGTGTCCTCGTCCAGCAGCGAGACATTCCGCATCACCTGGTCATAGGAATACGTCACCGGGTCCAAATCGCTGTCCCCGAGCAGCTGGCGAAGCACCACGTGCGTGTTGGCGTGTTCATGAAGCCGGTCGAAGTCGCAGCCAAGGCCTTGCTTCAGCACCGCGAGTACGAGAACCGTCCACAGTTCCATCCCCGGACGGCCGACCGTCAGATCGCGGTCTTCCCCGAACCGGTCCAGCAGAAGCTCGAAAACCGCCTCCCGCACCGCCTCATTCAAATACAGGCCCTGCAGGCCAAGCAGGATCGCCGGGATGTCGTCCCGCGACTTCACGTCAATCTGGATCCCCCCAATCTCCGCCCGGCCGAGCATCGGCTCAAAACGCCCCAGCTTCCGCATCGCAAACTCCCACGCAAAGATCCCGGAATCCGCAGCGCGCCACTCCGGACCACTGCCCGGAAGCACACCGCGTCCCGCTTCCCGGGATACGATCTAACTATTTGTACAGTATAATGATAAATGCTGCCTGCGCAACCCCGGAAATGCCCCGTTCAACCCCGGAACAACCGGATTCCGGACCGTCCCGCCAGGTCCCTGATCGCTCGCAGCGTGTCCTCGTCCAGTAACGAAATATCCCGCAGCACCGTGTCGTAGGAATACTCCACCGGGTCATACTCGCCGTGCCCGAGCAGTTGGCGCAGCACCAGGTGCGTGTCGGCGTGTTCCCGAAGCCGGTCGAAGTCGCAGCCAAGTCTCCGCTTCAGCATCCCAAGCACGAAAATCGTCCACAGGGACACCCCCGGACCGACAGCATCCCGATTGCCATCCCCCCCGATCCGCTCCTCCAGGAGCCGGAATACCGCTTCCCGCAGTTCGACATTCAAGTATACGTCCCGCAGGCCGCCCAGAAGCTTGGGAATGTCGTCTCGAGACCTCGCGTCAATCCACACATCCCCGACCCTCATCCCCTCCTGTCCCGGATCAAAGCGGCGCAGCTTCTTCATACCGAACTCCTTTGCGAAGATTCCGGAATTTTGAACGCGCCGCGGGCACAAGGACTTCGCTGCAAGAGCAACATCGAAAGCGCCCGGCCTCCGATACCGGCACTTTAACTCATTGCCAAAACAAGCGAATTGATGACAAAAGGTCAGTCCAGACTATACCAGGCTCAAACTCCGCCCAACGGACGATCTCGTGGCAACAGCGCAAACTTCGCCATCGGATCTAGAACCTAATACCATTTCAACTAAGTCTTGACTCCTTTTGAGATTGTCGCCTTTGCACCATATGTGGGGTGCAGTCGGAGGCGCATCAGCCTATGATGTTTGATCAACAATCGACAATCATAGGAGATCAAGGATGACCATTTCCATTTCGCGCAACGACTGCACAATTGAAGAATTGCACAGATTGGCGGGCATGTGCAAGGACGTTCGGCAGTCGCGGCGATTTCGTGCGCTTGCGATGGTTCTGGACGGCGTTTGCCGAAGTGAAGTCGCGGCGGCGCAAGGAACGACGGTTCAATCGATCCGGGATTGGATTCTGCGCTTCAATGCGCATGGACCAGACGGGCTCGCCGACGACCCGCGTACGGGACGCCCGTGCCGGCTGTCAGAATCCGAGAAACGTGAGGTTGCGTTGTGGATTGAAGAGGGTCCGGATACGGAAGAGGATGGAGTGAGCCGATGGCGCCTGATCGACCTTCGAGACAAGGTGCTGCTGCGTTTCAACGAGTATTTCAGCCTTGAGGGGATCCGCCGCGTGATCCGGTCTCTGGGCTTTGTGAAAATCTCGCCGCGTCCTGTCCACCCCAAGGCGGATCCTGTGAAGCAAGAAGAGTTTTGTCGGGATTTCAATGAGTTGGTGTTGAATGTGGTACCCGAGGGCACAGAACCGGTGATGATCGATATCTGGTTCCAGGACGAGGCAAGAGCTGGGCAGAAGGGCATGCTCTCCAGGGTTTGGGCGCGCAAGGGAAGCCGCCCCCGCATCGTCCGGGACCACCGCTACAGCTACGCCTATCTCTTCGCGGCGGCCTGTCCCGAGCGTTCGGTCGCGGTTGGCCACATTTGCGACCGCGCCAATACCGTCGAAATGAACCGCCATCTTGCCGACATCTCCGATGCCGTGCCGACCGGACGCCATGCCGTGATTGTACTGGACGGAGCCGGATGGCACCGTTCAAACGACCTCGAAATACCTGCAAACATTTCGCTGCTGCGCTTGCCACCCTACAGTCCGGAACTCAATTCCATGGAGAACGTATTCGCGTTCCTGAAGGGCAACTTCCTTTCCAACCAGGTCTTCTCGCTTGCCGATGATGTGCGGTCTGCGATCGCAAACGCCTGGTACAGCTTCGTCTCAGATCCAGACCGTATCAAATCAATCACCAGCCGCGCATGGGCAGCTTGCACCGGATAAACAACCTCTAAAACTGGCCCCGGAGAAAAGGGTCAAAACTTAGTTGAAATGGTATAACTCATTGATCAGTATAACTCTTATCGGTTTTTGGGCAAGCACTAAGTAGGAGGCAACGCAATTGCTTAGATGCAAACAAGTGAACCATACTCGGGACGGTGCACCGTCAGAATGGCCTTGTTCCGCTGCATTTGTGCTTCTCCCTGTGTCACAGACACACATCCTCGAATTCATCAAACGAGCGGTAGACAGCATGCTCCCGGCGCTCTTGACTAGGCGTTGCATTGCAGCCGCAAGTAGGATGCCGAGAAGGCGCATGTCTCGTAGTGGGATTCACGGGACAAATGCGAAACTTGGGGGGAGAGGAATTGACGCATCTGGTCCTATTCGCCCAGCGAATATTGGAGGCGATGCTCATTTGCTTGACCAAACCGTGCCTCGACTCTGTTGCCCGGATATGCGAGAAGCTGAACCAGTCGAAGTCCCGGTCCATTTACCCGGATGGCGGCTACACCCGATCCAATTAGTGCACACTTTGTTGGCAACTGACCAGCCAACTGGCCGCATCGTTCGCTACAACCATTGCTCGGATGCAGCAAATTATCGAATTGCACTTTCTCGATGGCTAACTGCCGTCCCGCGAGCTGGTCTAGAGCCAGAAGGGCAACCAATACGGGCGGCCCGCGTGAAGCTGCACACTCACACTCCGGCAAGGCTTAGCCATACACGGGATCGACTGCCCCTATCGTTTGTTCCGGTTTTGCTAAACAATGACAAGTACGAAATGGCGGTGCGCCTTCACAGCGCCAAACCGTTCCTTGATGAAGGCGCCTGTTTACGCCATCCATTTCGCGTGACACGCTGCGGAACGATGAATGTTGCCCGCTTCCGAAACCACAAAGGACGGCGGCTTGATCGTGCCGTGTGTGCAAGATTTGCAGAGGTGAAAAGCCAAAGAAGGTGCCCGCCATGCGGGAATCTCTTCCGCGTTTTCGAGACTCCGCACACTCGTCGCATACGCCATTCGGCTTCAGGCAGAATGGCGGCGAATCCAATGTTGGAGCATCCGTGCGACGCGCAGGCGTTCAAACCGGACCAGTCAAGAAGAGCTGGAATGAGTGGCGCCACCGCGTCGTGGCAATTCCGTTCACAAGTCTGTGCGGAGGCTGGCAGCGACCGTTGACAAATTCAGGGGTGGTGATAATCCATGAGAAGTTTCTTGACACGACTCTTCGAATCTCGCGGTTCAGATTACTACATCTATCTCTCGCCCGACGAGCGAACAGAGGCCGTCCGAAGGTTTCGACTTCTGCTACAGGATCTGCAGAGTTATCAGAGGCTGACTGCTCTGATAGTGCGATCCGTCGGAATTTGGGTCATCGTTCTTTTCGTTCTCTATCTCATCCTGGCCTACCGGCCTGACTTCGTCGGCGGCCCCGATGTTGCTGAATCTGACGCCTCGGTCCAAGTCGATCCGGATCAGGAGCTGAATCGGCAAGCGGTCTCTTCTGGTACCGCGTTCAGGGAATATCTTGCACGCATGGCCGGCACCATTCCGCAGGAATGTGCGATCGCGGAGGGGGATTTGAAGCTTCCGGTCATGAAAGTGGCCTCGAACGTCGAAATATCGGATATTTCTTTGCCTGGTATGGCGTACATGCTTCAATTGTTCAACATCGGCCTCCACGATGTAGTCCAGCAAGGGAACGAAACATTCTATCTCGCATGCAAATGGCGTTCGAGTCCCGCGAGTCTCCTCGCCTCTATTTCCCTTGATGTGGGCCTGGTCCAAAAGATCACGCTGCTTTTCCTGATCATTGGATTGCTTTGGCTGCGGCGCAGCCGGCTCCAGGCCGAGGTCGACCGGGCGGCGTTTCCGGTCGACGATCCCCGGCTGCAACCGGACAGTCTGTCACGCCTCTACAAACAATGGTTAGAACTCTTGGGACGCACCGGCAGCCAGGTCGATCAGGCAGATCTTGACCGAGCCGAGCATCCCATAACCATCATCGAACGTGAAGGAAGGCGACGTCGGTTCCAGCGCCAGCCGCTCTATCCGGTGACGTATCTCGGGCTCGATCTGGATCACGACCAGCACTCGCAGGTCCGGCAATATCGCACTTGCGTTGAGGATATCCGGAGGAGCATGGAGCCAAGTGGGCAGACCGAACCCTTCAACCTGATCCTGGATGTCCTCGAGCGCGGTACCTCGACGGGTCTTGCCGGCGAGGCTGGAAACCGGCTGCGGATAGCCGTCTTCGAGTACAGCGACAAGCTGGCGGGACGTCTATGGCCCGCCGAATATATCCTGTGGCTACTTCCCACGATCGGATTTCTGGGGACAATTTACGGCATCAGCGTCAGTCTCGTTCGGGCCAAGGACTTATTCTCCAACCAGGACGACAACCCGGAGAAATTTGTAGAAAACATTCAGCTGGTGGTCGATGGACTGGGTGTGGCCTTCGATACGACATCTCTGGCACTTATCTGCGCCACTGTCCTCTATTTCTCCCTGTGCTCGGTTCGGGAAAAGATTTCCCAATTGGCAGAGCTGGCGCGCGAGACCCTGCAGAACCTCCTGGTCCGGCGCATGGTTGATCGTGGCGCGATTCCGACGGAAGGTTTGCCTGGCGATCGCACCGAGGACTTGGCGCCAGTCCCACACGAAGATGCGGACAATGGGGCCGGTGAAGATCAGAAATGAGAAGCGTCGGTCGGCCGGCGGATTCCGAGCATGAGTGATATTTCCCGTCATGTCCGTAGATCGTCAAGCCCTGAGGTCTTCGGGCTGTCCACGCTCGACACGGTGTCCTGTGCACTCGGTGGCGCGATAATCCTCATGATCCTGATGTCATCGTTCATCGAACGGGGTGCACCGGTCCAGATCACCGAGTATCGTCAGATCTTCCAGAAGGGTGACGGAGATCCCGAGCCGCCTCCTGTAGACCCTCCGGACGGCGGCAACGGTGGCGGCGGCAAAACCGTGAAACTGTCGAATCTCGCCACGCTTTTTCTGGATTTCGAAGGTACTGGGGCCTCGACGGAAGACCTCAAGCCCACCCTGAGTTCGTCGGCCGGCTGCACGAGAAAGAGGGTATCGATCCTCAAGCCGCCGAGCCAGCACTATCCCGATGAACACGCAAGCGTTCGCTGGGCTCTGGTGATCTGGGCGGACACCGGATGCAAATCCTTCACACTCGATCTCGAACTTAAGAGCATGCCGCCAGCCTGTACCGCGACACTGGTCTCCGGAGCCCATTTCGACGTGAAATCTTTTCGACCGTGCCACCCGCGTTTCAGGCTGCGTGGCAGCGGAAATCAGGTCTATGTATTCAGGAGAGTACCGTGAAGCGGCGCGCGCAGGCAGGTTTCGCCTGGGTGTCGATGATGGACCTGCTGTTTAGTCTGTTCGGCGGTCTTATCGTACTGACGGTGCTCGTCTCGACAAAGCTGGGCGCCGTCAGCCCAATCGATGAGCGCCGATTTCACGCCCTGACCCTCGAAGTCGCCGCGCGCGACCTGATCAGCGGTGAGGCGTTGAACAGGATGAGCATCAATTTCATCATCTATTGGAATGGTAAGGAGCCTTGTCAGTTCGGCGCCTCCACCCCTTCTTCCACCTGCCTTGACGAACTCGGAGACGGCTACGGCCACGAACGTCGGTTGACGGAGTTCGCAACGGCCGCCGAGCCAGCGCAGGGCTCTCAGGATGCACGCCTAGTGGCAACGCTTCTCATTACGGAGCCGCGCAAAGAGGGCGCCCTGAACAGCCTCGGCATCATGCCGGTCCTCGGAAACATCGCACAATTGCGCGACCCTATAGCAATCGAACCAGATACGGAGTTCGATGTGCGCATGAGCGTCAAGTCGCAACGTGCAGTATGGGAAGTACGCAATCTCAAAGTGTCGGTGAAAGACCTGCTCGAGTCATCCGAACGAATGTCCAGCTTCGGCGCACGTCTCTTGCCGCCCAAGTTGAAGGCGCTGGTCGGCCCGACCAGCAACACAAAATGCATTGGCGACTGCGGCACGATCAAACTGGAGGAGGAGGGGAAACTTGTTCTTTCCTGGCATTAGGAGGATGTTCCTGCGGGGTATTGCAGCATTTATTTGCGGCCTGTGCCTCACGCCCGTTGTTGCCTCCGAAGACTCCGGGCCTCAAGGCTTGACCATGGATGCGGCATCACGGCTGCTCCTCGCCGGGGAGGTGCTGGCACACGCAGCAGGCGATACCCGTATTCAGCAGACGAAGGTCTCGCTCGATCTCGCGTTTTTCTTCGACGAGCTGGAGCGTCTGGCCGCCGGAACCGGCATCCTGGAAGGGAGCGCTGCCGACTCTTGCGGCGGAACATCGCCTTCACTGCAACGGCTCGTCAATTCGGAATGCTTGGCGGTGCTGCTGCGCTCGGAACGGCGGGAATGGCGACTGGCGACCGAAATTAGCGCGCAGGCCTTTCTCCGGGCACGGCAGCGGCTCTTCCAATCGCTCCGCGTGCCGACGTTCAGTGACGAGACCGTGACGGACGATGATCGAGCAAGGCTCGAATCGTGGTGGCAACGCTATGGCTTGACCGGACTCGACGCAATCGCCCGCATCGGCCGCGAACAGATCCAGCATCGGGAAACTGACGAGTCGGATGAGCACACGCTCCGAATCGTGCGCGCGCTCCGTCAGGTGCTGCGCGAAACCGCCGTCCTCTACCTCGGTGACGCTCTTCAAGACTCGACCGATGCCGGAATGAAGGCGATGGCCAACCACTATGAGATCCTCCGCGACGAGAACGCGAAGCCGGAGAAGCGACTCAGTGCGGCAGAGAGTATTGCTGCAGAATATGACGCAAGGCTTGCAGTGGAGATGCACGACGTCGTCGAGAATCAGCTGAGCGACAGTTGTCTCGAGCTGGTACCGGATGACCTGCGGGAGTCGCTGCGACCGGCAACCGCCGAGTGCGAAGCTGCCGTTCAGCGGGTGAAGGCAATTGCCGCGCGCGTGGGGCCCGAAGAGGTGACACAGGCGCTGACGGGCGCCTTCGACGAGCGTTCGGTGACCTTGCGGTTGCTGCTATCCAAGCTGAAACGGACACAAGAGGCGGAATCCTGTGGCGCAGCCATCGCAGCAATGCAGGGAGACGTGACACCGGCCAGCGGCGAACTCAACACCGAGCGCCTGAACGATTTAGCGAAGGAGCTCTCGAGACTCGCCGAACTCTGCCAACCCCACATCGACACAGCGTTCGAAGAAACAGCCACTCGATGGCTGAGAATTCTTTGTAACGGTGTCAACGACCGCCATGCGACCCTATCACCGGATTCCAGCGACGTTGTGCCAACCCAATTCCAGGAGACTTGGTCAGGTCAAGGTGGCGCGATGTCACCGGAAGAAAAGGTCGCCATGTGCAGAACCCCAGGCACGAACCTGTTTGCCCGTCTTCACGGCGACGCAGCATCGGAGACGTTGTCTGCCGAGGCAACGCAGGACCTCAGGAAGGTGCGGGACGCCGCCACCAAGGTTCTCTATGGCCAAGACCTATCCGAGATCAGGCCAGTTCTCGATGCCGTAAGAGTTCCCGTGCGGAGCGACGGAACGGTGAGGCACATCGAGATATTGCGTATCCTCTGCCGGCTTTCGCCGCCAGGCGTGTCCGCCGGAGTTGAGGCCCTTGTCGTTTCCGCTCTCTTTCGCGATCTGGATCTTGCCGGTGAGACATCTCTTGGCACGGTGCATGAATCCTTGTGCGGGCTTCTGCTCGTGTCCGCAGAGATCACAACCGTCGAGGCTCTTCTCAACGCGGTGGACACCCTGCCGATCGAGAACGCGGGTGTGGCAGAGAACGCGCGGAGCACGCTCCGTGAGACCTTCTCGGCTGCAGTCGACCGGGTCGACGACCAGCGGTACAGGATTGCCCACAGAGTCTCTGCCGTGGGGCGAGTCGTCGAATTTGCACGTAACGCGGAGACGGTGGTGCCACTCGGTCCCGAGGGCTTCGGCTGCGCGGACAATTCCGAAGGCCAAGGCCTCGGGGCGGGTCTGAAAGTCAGTGCCCTAGATCCACGCCTGGATCTCATTGAGTCGGGGACATGGACCGCCAAGCTAACCGGAAGTGCCACCTTCGTAGTCTGCGGGGGCAACGGAAATGAGGGCTTGCGACGTGTATTCTCGATAGCGGAACTGTCCGCCGATCTGACGCTCCCCCTGACGCTCGACGGCGAAGGCGTTCAATCGGACCTAACTGCCGTCCCTCAGGAGTGGTCAGCCGCCCTGAAGAAGGCAACGGACGACGCCTATCGCAGGATCACGATTCGCGATGACGTTTTCCGCCAGGCGCTTGCCACAAGGCTACCCAACTTGCTTCAGGCGGCCGGGGTCGACCTCGGTCCGCTCGTGATCCTGAAGGCCGCCCTTCGCGGACAATCCGATGGGCTTGAAGTTCACTACGGGGCGGACACGGGAATTCTTCTCGCCATGAACGTTCCGTTACGGGCGGAGACGAACGCTGGCCAACTGGACACGGTCAGGTTCTGTGTACGAATTCCTCTGTCCGAAGCGCAGTCCAACGCAACGTCCCCGTGTCGGCCCGCGACGCAGGTCAAGGCCGTCGCCCGCGACCTGGCGCGGGACTTGTTTCTCCCGTTGCTGCAAGAATTCGTCCGCCAGATCGGTCGAAACCTGAATCTCGCAGATTCGCAGGCCGCTGAACTGGTAGCCGAGAATCTTCGGGCACGGACGGGCAGCGGAACCAAGGACCACTTTGTTCTCGAGGATTTTCTCGGCGTTGAATTGATTCCTGGCGCGGACGAGGCGCGGGCGTATGGGGTGCGCCTGCAGATACCGGCAGACGTCATCCTGACGGCATTCGAGAAGGCGGGAGTGCCCGCTGTACGCTCCCCTTATCCGCTGCTGACCGACGATTTCCGGATTTCTCTGCTGCCCGACTCCTCTGGTCAGCTGACACTGGGCAAGATCTCCGAACTCACCCTGGACCCGCGCTACATGCTTACCCGCATCCTGGGCCACGTCAAGAGCGACACGCGTTTCCTTTCCATCAGCCTGCTCACCGACGACGGGACCGCGGAGGAGATGTCGAAGGAATACTGCGGCAAACAACCGAAACTTCGCCTCGCTCTGGGGCCCGACGCCCCTCTGGTCGGAACTCTCGGCATCGTCTGTTTCAGCGTCTCCACCGAAGGCGGGTTCTCGGCCCGCTTCGTTCCGGACAAGAGGGGGAGCCTTTCGACCCGAGACGGCAACTGGGTTTTCAGCTACCGCAGCGCCGAGCACGGAGGTCCAGTACAGGTGGGAGGAGGCATCGCACTCAAGATGAAGGTGACCTCTGACGATCCGAGATTTCAGAGGTTCAGCGGGAAGTGGGCCACTGTTCACTTCAACATGAGTACTGGTACATGGGAACTGCCACCCGACGACAAGCACAACCGCGAGATTTACGGCCGCATCGAGCAGGGCGCGAGCGACCTACTTCCCCGAGGCGTCAGAATTTACAACCTCAGAATCGGCAGAAGGGGTGTTGAGGTTTCCTTCGACCCTTCGAAAGCAGTGAACGATGCGGCCGAACGTATCTGGCATGCCATCGGTGACGATGATGCCAAGGCATCGATAGGATCCGTTGTAGAGACCGGTTGCGATTTACGGAAGATTTACTGGCTGGCAGAGCTGGTCCAGAAGGGTATGGTTCCGGAACCGTTGCAGTACGAAGTCTGCAAGTCTCCTCCAGCACTGGACGACGCGGCTGAGCCCATACAAGGCATGGCCATTGGATGGAAGTGCGAGGCGGACGGTAGCGCCCCCGGAGCGAAGGTCCGCGAGTGTTCGATAGAGTTTCCAAAGGAGCTAACCTTCTGCAGTAGTTCCGTCGAACTGCTGGTTGAATGGGATGGGGAACAGCCGACTCTGCAAGCGGAGCAATTCAGAGATTGCCTGAAGTCCCGAATCGGAAACCTCCTGCCGAGACAGTTCGCCAGCACGATCGATATCGACAATCCAAAATTCAGGCTGGTCGGTGACTGTGTCCGCGATCCACACCACTGCGGGATCGGGGTGGAAATTCCGATAGACCCTTCACCGCTTCTTGCCGACATCAACACTGCCGCCAACGATCTCGGGGAACTTGTTGGCACCGCCTCCGAGAGTTGTTCCTTCGACGAGGACCAGAAAGTGTCGCTGCGGGGTCTGATGACCTTCGATGGCGCGGTTCGCCTGGAATCCGGGGCGGCGGACCTGGTGGACAGTGCCAAAGGCGATTTTCGGCGCTGCGCCCAAGCCTTGACGGAAGTGGCGGCCAGAGCCGCAACCGAGAAGGTTGCCGGACACATGAAAATCACCGTCGATGAAATTTTCGATACCGCAGTAGAGGTTGCCCGAGAGACGCTCGACGGCGTCCGGATTGTCCTCGATGCCGGGGGCGGCGGGCAGGCTACCTGTCACTTGCGGCGACGCGGAGGCGACGACCATACTTGTAAACAATTGAAGCGCGAGCACCTGCAGGACAATACGGTAACTGGCATCCGACTCACGAGAACAGTCGAGATCGCGGGCTTGGCCTTTGCTCTGCGGTTGGACACGGGGTGGAAGACACCCCAGATTGGGGACATCGTCAATCCGCAGGACGTACTAGCGGGGAAGAACCCCGAAGTCCTCATTCGAAATGCGTTGACGAAGGCCTTTGAAGACTGGTCCCGCAACCTCAGTCCCAAGGTCACGCTCGGCTGCAAGGATGTCGCTGCGGATGCCGATTGCCTCGATTCTCTCGCCGACAAAATCTCGCGTGTCGTCGGGCCAATAGGAGGCGGCATGGTTTCCTACAAGGAGGGTGCATCGCTCCTGCAGGACGGGAAAAGATTCACTCTTCGTCTGCCGCTTCAGGTCAAGGTGCCGATCCTGGAACGTGAGGTCCAAGTGAGCCTGATGTGCACCTTGGACGCAACCGACTGGCGGAGACCGACCATTGACGACTGCGGGAGCGGCGTGGATCTCGAATCCGTTCTCATTGGGACCTTGACCGCCGAGCTACAGAAACAGTTCAAAGAAAAACCCTATGATCTAGGCGTATTTTCCTACACTATCGACGAGGTCAAACAGGGCGTGCAACCAGCCGACAAGTTCCGGATCGAAGGCAAGGCTCGTGTTGCGGCGATCGAAATCCCGGGGCTGGAAGAGTTGCCGTTGTCCATCGTCTTCAACTCGCAGTGGCAGCCTCGGATCGAGTCGGACCTGAAGGCGTTTACCGATTCGCTAACTGAACATCTGAAAGACGCGGTGAATGATTCCATCGGCAACGGGATACCGCTGAAAATCGAGAAGATTACTGTCGCCGAGGAGAGCAACTTTGGCCTGCCGACCGCATTCGGCGTCGAGTCGACCGCAAACATCGCGGGACTGTTCTCCATATCGGCGCCACGACTAATCTTTTCCACAAGAGGGCTTCGCATCGATGGCCCGAATCGCATGGCCATCTCCTTTCCGGAAGGCATGACCATCCCTGCACCGCCGCTGGCAATCTGTCCCACCGGCGGAGGCCTCGAGGACACGACGCTGACCGTGACGGCCAACATCACGTTGGGTGAATGCACGGCCTCGTACCTGCTGAAATATCAGGGTCAATTGGAGCTTGACATTGCCGATCCAACGCGATTGGAGACCGAAGGTTCGCTGACCCTGCTCGGCTTTATCCCGCTAGGCAGCAACGAGGGCGTGCTGGACATCTCCAAGCCGATGATGAGCCAGAATGCCGAGATAGGGGGTGTGGCGAAGGACATCGTCGAGATTCAGGGGGAGTTCATGGTCAGCGGCAATCCGATGGTCGCCGAGTCCACGGCGAACGTCGCGCTGTTCCGTGTCCCAATTGGAAAGGGTCATTTCAAGCTCGATCTGACGACCGGTGAACTCAACATGGCCGTAGAGGCCGATCTCGGCTTCGCCTCAGGGCAAGGCTATGTCCTCACTCAACGCCGTTTCTCCCGTCCCAAGGCCAAGCTTGACACCGAGATGAGTATCGGTGGGTTTCCCTTCCTCGGCGGTGACATCGAAGCGCGTCCCCGCCTGGCCAAGGTCGCCCTGACGGTGTTCGGGATACGCTTCGGGGCAGCGTTCCCTGGACTCGAGGCACTCTCGCCTTCAGAGATCGCGAAGGTCCTCAAGCGATTCCTCAATCTCGGGTTGGACGATCTCCAACGGGCCTTGGAAGGCATTCTCAGCGGCAACTTCATGATGAACCCATATAGCGATTTTGGCAGCGGCCAGGATGGAATGGGTGGCGACGGCGATGGAGAGGATGGCGAGAGCGGCCGCGAGGGAGGAGGAGGCAAAGATCCGCAAGGCGATGACGTTGGCGGGAGCGACGAAGAACCCAAACCCGTTCGCGATCAATCCGAGCAGGGAAACCCACTGCCTCTCGCGGGTGAGATCGATGGCGGGCCACTCAACCAGGCTGCCGTTGCGCTCTGGTTTGATGCGCGAAAACAGGATGGTCACGTCCATATCGGAGTCGGCGTGGAGGGAGCTCCGGACGCCAAGCTGGTGGCCATTGCTCAGCACGACCAGAATCATTTTGACGCCGAGGGGCAGCGCCTTGGGGTCACGATGACGGTGCATGATTATGGCTACAGTCAGATCCTGACTGGTCGGATATCTGCTATCGAAGGTTGCCAGGAAGGGCCGGGCGACGTCGTATATCTCTATACCGGCAAGGACATTCCACGACGGGGCTACTACGAGCTTTGTCGCGTTGCAGTGCCGAAGGGCCATCTCACCGCCGCGCGATTGCGGGATCTCGATCCCGAGGACCGCGCGGACCTCGCAGCGCTGAACGCTGCGCTTCTGGCCGAGCTCATTGAGCGCTCGCTTCTGCCCGAGGAAGCCCAGGTCCTTCGGAAGGGCCGGCTTCTCACCGCAGCGGATGGAAGCCTGCGCGGCGGAGTGGCGTTTCAGCGCCATGGCGAGTTTCTGGTCGCAATGCGCGGCAAATTCGCCGAGGGGAGCGCTTGCGGAACTACTGCTGTCGTTGACGTCTCGAAAGGCTGGAGCAATCCGCGCATCTTCTGGATCACTGGGCTTGGCATAGAGGATCTTGCCAACGACGAGCTCATTCTTGGTACGGTCGCGGCGCTATGGGGCTGCCCAACGGGCGCGCTGGCCCGAATCGATCGCGAGAGTAATCTCTTGACCACCGGCGCCACCGTAAGCGGCCAGAGCCCTGGGGACACTGGCATCACCAGGATTGGCGAAATCGAGGTCTCGGCCCCCCGCGAGGACGGTGTACCGCAATGGGTAGGCAATTTCTCGAAGGACCTCGAGGGAGCGATCAAGAGGGCGAAACGCGAGAACGAACGAATCACGGCAAGAGCGGCTTTGGACAAGGCAATGGCCGAGAGGTCAGGGGCCGGTGGAGCCGCTAGCCTTTGCATCGAGAATTGCGTCTCCCCGCCCCCCATCGCGGTGGAGCCCGATGGAGATACCTGTCTGGTACGGGTCAACGGCGACGTGAGCGCCAGGTTCAAACCGGAAGCATATGCGGGAAGTGGCTGCAATCTGAGTTCGGACCATACATGGTTGACCATTTTGCCGGGCCATTTCCTGACTGCGATCACCCACGGCCTTGCGGCAGATCCACCCGCAGGTCTTCGGATCGGTGCCTTCGTCCGCGAGCCAGACCGATCCGGGGTAACGGAAGTCCTGGCCGGTATCGCGGAGGAAGGCCTAACCATCGATGAGTATCACCTGATCAGGGGATACCTGGAGCATGCAACTGCCATGGAGTGGCCGTACGCTCGGCTGAGGACGACCCAGTTCGCACGGCATGCCGCAGGCGGCTTGGCCCTTGTCGCGAAAGAGTCAGAGCCCGAATCGAAGTCTCATTGGTACGTCCACAACAAAGAGCACGCGTACGCCTTCGAACAGACAGGTGCGGAGCTGACAGCGGAGCAGAAATCCGCTCTCATCCCTTTGCTCACTGAGGCGCCGCAACACGCGGAAGCCGAGGACGCGGGCACCACATTGTGGTTGCGCTTCGAGCGGCACTTGCGGATGTACTCATGGAATTGGGATTCTGCCTCGTGGGCAATGCTGCTCGAACTGGACCGGCCTGACGACCCACTTCGTGACAGCTACGAAGTTGCGGTGCGCAACGACATCCTGTCCCGTCTTGACCGGTCAAATCCGACCTACTATGCCACCGTGTTCCCGCATGCCCACGGTACCTCCCTCTGGGGGTATGCGCTCTGGTCTTCGCCCGCCGGCACCGCAACCCTCTCGCTCCAGCGCGTGGCCGTGGACGATGATGGCTGGGCGAAACCGAGACGCGGCACCGTTGAGGGGGAGGGCGTACCACTCCTGATCGAGGGCGGTAACGACGTCGACTGGTTCGATTTCCGGATGCCAGCGGGACTGGACGGTGTGCTTCTTGCGCGCAATCAGGAGGGAAGGAGGGATTGGGATCAGGTCCTTTGCCTGTTCACTCCGGGCGGAGAACCAGTCGGTTGCGATGATGACAGCGGCCAGAATTTTGCAGGGAGCGGCGATTACGCGGCAGCGCTCGCCCTTGCGTCGAGTGACAAAGAACGGCATTTCGTTGCGGCTGTGCGGAACTATACGGAGGACGAGCCGACTCATCCGTTCCTCGTCGAACTGTTGGACAGCCGCGGTCCACAACGAAATCAAGGCTCGGGAACTTGCGCGGTGCATGTCAATGAGAGCAGGTGCCTTGCACTGATTCAAGATCGGGTTGTCCCCGACAACGGCAACTTCCAACACTTTGACGTTCCGGGAATCGGGCTCGCCCGAACCAATATTGCTTTCATCCGGTCCCTGGCCAGAGCCATCGATGTGGATCAAGAATCGTCGGCTTCCTATTCGGTGTTTGCCACAAAAGGCGCAGTTCATGCCGCACGGGTCACGACGGACAAGGCCGAGCTTCGCCTGATGTCCATGGCTGATGGAAGAACGCTGTCCTCCGTGGTCGCTTTCAAAGCTGAGCAACAGAAGAGCGACCTGCCCCCGGGACATGTCTGGTCGAGACTGGTCGATATCTTTGGCCACCGGTCCCACGGGGGCGCGCCGCTCCGGGGTAGCGACGTGGACTTGCATCCCGACTTGGGAAGCGAGGCCTGGTCGATAGTGTTGCCGGGCGACGTCGAGGAGAAGACGCGAACCATTTTCTTCAAGACAAAGAGCGGTCCACGCGAAGTCAGGCTCGCCGGCGTCGCGGACAGCCCGGATGTCATCGCGGCGGCGGTCTCGCATCTCCTTCGGCGCGAGGCTGACAAGGTTGATGTCAGGCGCAACGACCCCATCATCGCGATCGTCTATCCTCAGCCCTGCTTGGCGCATGACCCGACCTGCCCTCAGTCGCTCGTGCGACTCGAAGCGGGAACGGATGAGCCTCCCGTAGAGGCGGCGTTCGATCGCCGCGGTGCACCACATCGTGCACTCGAGGCAGCGCTCGATCTCTTCGTCGAGGAAAGCCAGGATGCTTCAGTCGAGTTCAATGCTGACCGGCCTTTCGAGGGCCGGTGGCCGAAGACAGCGAGATCCAGCCTGTTTCGTTTCTCTCCTTCGCGTCCCTTTCGCGTTGTGACGGAAGAGGGCTGGGCGGGCTGTCTCAGCCTCGAGGGACTCAATTGGTTCGAAGCGGGGATTGAAGACGTTCTCAGTGTTTGGCCCGAGACACCCGAGGATCTGCAAACCGGGGTGGTCGAGCCGTGCACGAAGGAGAGTCCCCGTCATTGGACCCTGACAGCCGGGGCTCAATCCGTCACGGTTACGGCGGGCGGTCCGCCGCGCCGGACCATTCTGCTTCACTCAAGTGATGCAGCCGGCAAGCTGCGCCTATTGGCCGTGTCGAGGCGGAACTCGACAACACAGCAATCGCTCTTGACGACAAGGCATCCGGTGGATTCGACCGTCGCCACGGAAGTGGTCAAAGGGCTCGCCAAACGGCTGGGTCCAGACGATGTGATCCTCGAAATGACCGATGACATGCCGGCAGAACCTGGTTCCGGGATCCCGATGATCGTCTTCGAGATTGCCGATACGCCGAATTTGGCGACCACTGGAGCCAGCCATCGAACTCGTCTCCTGGCGTTCTACTGGCCAGGCGATTTGGCAACGACGACTCGTGTTTGCACGTTGTCCGGCATAGAGATTGTCCGTCCGGGAACAACAACCGAGGCCGAATTCTTCACGACCCACCAGCGAATTGTCGAGACTCTGCGCGACTGGCTCTCCGAGCGTCAGGAAGAGGTCTGCGAGACCGTCCGGCCGCGGGAATACCTCTTGATCGACACCGAAGCGGGCGAGTGGCAGGTCTGGGAAAGGATGAACGGCAGCACGTCGGCCGAGGCTTCTGGGCCGGCGGAGCTGCGCCGCTCGGCCGCTCCTCGTCCCCGCGTGATCAGGGTTGCGCAGGCGATAACGCTGGGGACCGATGCGGCTAAACCCGCATCGTCGGACGACATGGCAAGCAATTATGTGGAGGTTCGTCAACTCGGAGAGCAGGCATTGCGCGTCTGGATTGATGCTCGCCTTTACGCTCGGACGAGCGAAACTGCCGGCACTCTCGAACGAGAAATTATCAGGGCCATTGTGCATGTGAGCAAACAGGTTCACCCCAGCCGGCCCACTGTGCCCAGCTTCAGACTGAATTGCGTGGACGACCGCTGCTTGCTGGTGGAGGGCGCCTGGGGTCTGCAGGAAGTGCTTGGCCTCGATCTCGGCACCAGGAACGAGCCCAGCTCTACCCGTGCCGTTCTGCTCCGCGGGCCCACCTGGCGCGAGGCCGGGATCGGCCTGGCTTCGCGTCTCGCCAAGTCGATGCGCGAGGAGCGTGCGCAAATCTTCGATCTTCGAAGTTCCCCTGCACTCGATGTCCATCTCGCCGTGCGCGACAGGGAGCCGGAGGTGCGAACGCGACCAGTCTTCCGCTGGGAGCCACTACCGGCCGCATGGCAAGAATTGGGAGATCTGGTTCCTCTTCCAACTGCAGAGAACGCTGAAGCGAAGCACTTGGAATTGCCCGTGGAGCAGGCGATCCTTAACAGACTGACAGCGGCTCCCAAGCCCTTTCGCCTGATCTCCCTTCCCAACGGTAGTACGACCGGACATCGACGCGACGCGATCCTCCTCACATTCGAGAACCATCTACTTGACGGGCTCCCTCGGACGGAGAGCTTTTTCCGGGACGGATCCACGGGTCCAGACATCCTAACCGACAAGCCTCTCCTCCCCGCCATTGATCTCGAGCTTCTCGGCCGGGCGCAAGCGGTCCTTTCCTCTGATTCGCTTCGTCGCGAACACCTAGTCTGGCTTCCGGGTGAAGAAGCAAGCGGCCTTGCAATTTCAGGATCAATTTCAGGTTTCGAATCCGGGCACGTTGAACTTGTTTCAGTTCAAGGTATTGAACCGAAGGCCAACACGATTTCGTCTCGATTGGACTTTGGAAAGAATTGCAGATTGCCCCGTGATGTCGCTCGCAATCTGCTGCCAGGCCATCGGCACTTTGGCGCCAAAGCAACGATCACCTGCACACTTGCAGATGGTAGTGCTCTCCTATCCGATCATGCGAATCTGGCGCATCAGCTGGTCGGTGATGCCGATTTCCGCGCGAAGCTCATGGGTAAAAAGCTTCTTGCTAAGACTGCCGCCATCAAGTTGGCGATTGCCGCTCAATCCGCGACCGGACACCCGTATCCGGAGCTTTCGACAGGGAAATCTCCAAAATACCACTATGCTGCGTTCGCCACGCCTGAAGGAGGTCGCGTCTGGCGCGAGAGAGACGGAAACGTGCGGGAACTCGGTGTATTCTCCAATATTGACCTGTCGGACCTCTACCATCATGCACTTCTGCACAAATTGGAGTCCGTGCCTGCGAATCGCCCGTTCACCGGTACCGTACAGGAACACAATAAATTCCTTGCCTTGATCATCGACGGCCTGAACGAGGTCATTGTCCATCGGCAAAATGGTGCCACCATTCGGGTCAAATTGATCGGAGACACAATATTGGGTGGGAAGCCGGTCGACCAGAGTATCGGGAAACTGCTGGACGAAAGGGTTCCCCGGTCGCTCCTGGCGAGCCGTGGCGGCGCCGCTGTTGCGTTCACGCGAACCGAATCCGATCTGCTGAGCAACGCCTTTGCATACTTCGATGGCGCAATTGATTGGTTCGAGACATGGCCAGCCGATCTCGAATCGCATCGAGCGAAGGGCGTTGCCCAATTCTTGCTTGAGTTGCTTCAAGGTGACCGAAGCTTCCATCGTGTTTACAGGCGCGCGGAACTCCTGGTCGCCTGCCGGTCAAGCGCCAGTAATCCGCGGCGGTCGGAATTCGTCCTATTCGACCTCGAGGAAGGCAATCGGGCTGGCCGACTCGAGTGGGCCGACGATCCCTGCGAGGATGCCAAGGAAACCGTCGACAGCCTTCTCGACCCGATTCATGCCCTCGCAGAAAACGGGCTAGTTAGGCAACCTGGCGGCCGATTGCTCGGATACCGGACTCGCGGCGGTACAATCGGTGCCCTGTATGGCGAAGATTCGACGCTGGCCAAACGCCTGTTCACGATAGACACTAGCGGTGTTGTGTTCGAACGCTGCGAGGCCTCCCTTGGCTGGGATCATCCTGCCCGGGATGCCCTCACCGATTGGTTGGCCGGCGATGGACCATGCCGATGGTTGAGGCAGTCCGATTCCCGGATCATCGCCGATGCGCAAGAACGCGCGATGTTGCTCGGCCCGGCCAAGTCCTGGGACCTCGAACCACTTCTGGATAGCGACCGTAGTTCACTCGAGAACCATGCCGGACAGTTGCTGGACTGGGCCGACAACGAGACTATGTTGCACGCGGCGGACTGCTCGGTAATCCGTTTCGGAAACGTCGAAGTATCTCTCGGTAGCCCTCCCATCTTCTCGGCGTCAGTCCCGTGCTACGGCCTCGCCCTTCTGCGTGGCGCTGCGCTGAACACGACTTTTCGCAGGACCGCCCGTGCGGACCAGAAGCGCCTGTCGCGGGACGGCATTGGGTGGCTCGCTCGGCGGTTTGATGAGGCAATTCCGGAAGGTGATAGCTATAACCTTGATGTCGGCGATGTCCTTGAGTTGACCCCCCGTTCGTCCGCGATGCAGAAAGCCTTGCTCTTCGTTTGGAACTCTTCGAATCTGGCCGAATGCTCCGCCGTCCTCCCGATTAGAGGCCAAACAGGTGGGCGCATTGCCGCTGTTCGCGATCTTCTGCGGGACCGTGGTCCCGATTCGAACTGGCAAGGCGAGTCGTATGTTCGAGTAACCTGGTCCGAGTCGGTCGGCCTTGAGATGGCCGTGTTGTCGAGGTCCGAATCCGGAGACTGCGTCAAGGATTTCCTGGACCCCCCAGAACAGACAAGCCTGAATGCCTCTCGATACAAACATTTTGCTCTTGCCGGCAGTCGTCCGGATGCCGAGTGGACCGAGGTGGAATTGGGGAAGGAGCCGGCGTTGGTCCTGACTCTACTAGACGACGGAACGTCGGCTGCATTCTTCAGTATATTCCAGCAAATTGGTGGCAACGTGCACGGGAGATCAATCTCCATTCGACCCACGAGCGACATACGTTTTGCCATCCATCGCGACGAAACTCTCTATCACAGGCTGTTTCCCAACTCCCCAGCTTGCAAAAAACTACCCTCGAAGGATGTCGAAGAACTGCTGGCTAAGCGATCTCAAGGGAATGAGGAATTCAGTTTGCCTAGGGCGTGGGACAAACTATTTGAGGCAGTCGCGGAGCAAGAATTCAAGCCGCGCTGGTATGAACCGGTTCTCTTGGGTGACCCGCTACATGAGCTTGACCAAGTCAGTGGACCGTGCTGAGCCGGTTAACGAGTGGCGAGTGCAGCCGCAAGCTGAATGACCGTGCTCGGAACATGCGGCTTCGGTTGCCACTCCAAATCAGCATGTGCCGTCGAGGTCCTCGGTCAATTGTCGATGACCAAGAAATGGAGAAATCCGATTGTCACTTAAGAATCGTTCCCGCTCACAACAACCCGCCTTATCGGATCGGACGTTCGCGGAAGATGCCAGCGAAGCGTTTTCGCTGTTCACTGACCTGACTTTGACGTTGGAGAACCGAGTCATATTGGACCGGCAGTCACTGAGCGTCAGTCCAGGTGAAGTCACGGTGCTCATGGGTCCGTCGGGCGTCGGCAAATCCATACTCGCTGACGTGACATTTGCCTTGAGCGGACGCGCTGCCGACATTTCAATTGAAGGCGAGGTCGGAACGGCGTCGGATGTAGGTGCACTGGTCTTTCAGGAGGGCGGAGGGCTGCCCCATTTAACGGTTGGGAACAACTTGGGGTTGGTCTCTTCCGACCGGGCTCGGATCAACGAACTTGCTCAGCAGTTCCAGGTCAGGCTTGGGCAGGTCGTTTCGACGCTAAGCGGAGGTGAACGCCGACGGATCGCTTTCGTACGGTCTGTGCTTGCAGACCGACGGCTTCTATGGCTCGACGAACCGGAAGCTGGGCTTGACCGCAAGCGTGTACAGCAATTGGGCGCGATGATCGCCGATCAGGCGCACATCGCTCGCATGGCGATCATTGTCTCGACGCATAATGTCAATTTCGCGAAGGATATTGCCGACCGAATCCTCTTTTTCGGTACCAATGGTCATCTTGTTTGCATCTTCCCTGACGTCAAACTGGATGGCGTGGACCAGCGTCTCGAGGAGTTGTTATCCAAGTCCGTTACCGACGCCGACGCCGAACCAATGCGCTCAGCTGAAGTACACCTCCCCATCCCCAAGGCGCCTGGCCGGCGAGGTTCTCGTGCGCTTGTCAACTGCCTCACGCAGATGTCCGAGTCGATACCCTTCCTTCCATTCTTTCTTTGGCAGGAGTGCGCGCGTCCGACAATGTTGCGGTCATTTGGCCTCTCATGGCTGCGTGGCGTCGCGTACTACCCATTCATCGGTTTCATCTTCGGCCTCGTCTTCGTCATGACCTTCAACATCATCTCCGCAAATTTCGTTGTCTCTGCGCCGAAAATCATCTTGGAATTCGGTCCCAAGATCGTCCTGCGATTCGCTCCACCGATATCCGCTATCCTGATTGCATCGGCGGCAGGTTCAACCATTGCTTCTTGGATTGGCCAAATGTCCGCGGAACGCCATTTCGACTCGCTTGAGGTTCTCGGCGTGCGAACACGGCGTTGGATCCTGGGACCCGCTTGGTGGGGTCTGTTTACCGCTTCGGTCATGCATGCTCTGGCGTTTGTTATCGCGATCATCTCGGTATTCGTCGCGTACGTCTGGATAGAAAGGGGCGGCAGCTTCGTTGAGCAGTACTCCGTATTCCTGCTACGTTTGGAGAGCGACGAGCAGTTTCCTATTGCTCTGTCAAAGATCTTGGGGTATGGGATTATCGTCGCGTCCGTTGTCACCGGTTGTTCGAGCACAGACCTTCGTACTCCCGCGGATGTCTCAGCTGCCATAACACGAAGCATTGTGTGGTGCTCGATCACGGTAATGACGATAGAGTTGGCTGCTGTGTCCATTGCTCTGGCACAGTCTAGCTTTTTAAATTGATCAATGCGCTCGAGATCTTACATTGTTGCGGCGTCCGTCGTTTCTCTTGCCGCCATTGCGATCTGGCTGTTCGCCATATTCTACTGGGAACATGGTGCATCCAGCGCTAGGGAAATACGACTCACGGATCCCCCTGCGACGATGGTCAGCACTGTTGCCACCGGAGATCGGTTCACACTAGAAGGTAAGAACGCGAAGCATTGTGTTCCCCATCGCGAAGGCTTGGGATCCGTAGATACCTCAGGAACCTTTGATCTCCTCACCGAGTTCCCGAAACCGAGTTATGGAGAGAGGCTAGTTTGGGTGGGGTTCGAGTGCATGGACGGGACGTCAACCCGATTTGCCAGAACGGCCATACCCTCCGAATCGCAGAGCATGTTACAAGGTCAGAGTGTGGAAGTTGCTCGAGTTGGCATGGATTTCCGCCGTATCGAGAGTTGGATGGAGGATCAACTTAAGGATATCGTCTATCGCTCGCTCAAAGAAGAGTTCGAGTACACTGGAAAATATAAGGACGGGAGCGATTGCCCGAGGCTTCCCCGACGAAGCGAGAATGGGTTCCTCCCCAAGGGCAGTTACTTTAGGCATCCCATTAAATGCGGTATCAAATACCCAGGTATTGACAAATACGTCATGTTCAGTGCAATCGGCGAGCCCAACATTTCCATCAACGTCTCGGACGGATTCGCCGTGGACATTCTCCTAACAATACAAAGACAAATACGAGAAACCGATTGCTTTCTCAGAACATGTGGTAAAGACGAGTATATTTCGGCAACCATTAACTGGAGGGTCAAGGTTGCCGCAGTGGAAACAACACAAGATCCAGAAGAGCCAGTGAGGCTTGTATTCAACACGTCAGGCGACTCCGATGTGGACACTGGCAATTTCTTGCTTAATTCCCTTGCGGATATTACTGTGTTTCTATTCCCAAGAATGAAGAGACTGGCAATCGAGCGCATAGATGAGGCATTTGAGTCCTTAATGCAAAAGCAAGTCAGGAACATCACCCGGTGGTTCCGCGACAGAATGTCAGGTGAGTTACTGGTGTTCCTTACAAGGGACAGTGAAATTGCCAAACGGATCGCAAGCACCGTAGGAGCCTCCGGCCGCCTTGATCTGTCGAGGGTCGACGTTCAACGTTCAGGCGAGACGCTGTCGTTTTCGTTGATGGCACCCGCGGATTGGGCACGTACTACTGGCCCGACGCTTGATGTCGGTGGTGTCGGTGAGGACTTCTCCTTGAACATTTCCTATGCCTTGATAAACGGACTTTTGGCCGAGATCCTAGATGATGCAGAGTTGTCTGACATCCTAGAAGAGTTGAAGAAAATGTTGCGTTTGGTGGGGGTAGAGGTGCCAGGCGTTGTGGACGAATTCGAGAGCGACGTAGACGCGTTTGCTCGCGATTGGGACCCCTTCCTGAATTATGCCGAGTTGCAGTTTGATCGTTCATTGGGGTTTGCGCTACCATTGCGGATCAGGCCGGTATCCGAGCAGGAGGTTCGCGTGTTCTTTGCACATGCGGAGGTTCTTACTACAAGTCGTTCACGTGATGCGAACGGGGACGCTGCAGCCCGTAGCACTGTTCCGATAGGGCTGTCCTTTGAAGGCAGAGTCTTGTTCAATCGCGTCTCCAATGAAGAAGACGTCGCGTTTCTTTTGGATCACATAGCTCTTGAGCCTTTGGTGTCGGACAAGGGCACCGGTGATGACACCGTTGGGTTATATTATGGATTGACGCCGCTCTTCCGTAAGGTTGTGAATTGGGAGAGCGCTGGCGATCTTGAAGAGGAAGACTTCGGAAAGGGCTTTGCGAAGCTGCGTTCGGCACCACTTACAATGCTTGAACTGGTGTCCCTCAAGGATCATTTTCCGTTCGAGATTGAGTTGTACACCACCGCGCCACCCGGGGCGAAGGAATTGAGTCCCCGTGCCACGGTGGCCACCATCAATTTTGTGCGAAACGATGCCGGTCAGAATTCGTTAGTTGCAGATGGTAAATTGGGGTATTCCCATGCTGGGGCTGTGTACGTGAGTCAGAATGACGATTACTGGGCCGTTGCGCACAACTGTCCATACAAACAAATGGCTGCTCAAGCTGCCATGGCCATGTGCCAACGCAGAGGAGGGAAGTGTTTTGAGGATCTCGTGTTTCACCGTGCAGAGGTAGCCGTCGCACGGTCGAGCGACGGCAGGTACTTCTTCGGAAAGGGTGCAGATGGTGAACTCGCGAAAGCGGCAGCGCGATCAAAATGTTCTCGAGCAGGTCGAGAGGGATGCGAAGTAAGGAAAGACAGTACTTGGTCGAATACGCGATCAAGTGCGTGTCTCGCTCAAAGCGTACGCGATTGAAACGTGTCCTGGATTGTTTCATGCTCTCTGCAACGATTCCGTTCGGGCGCTCAACGAGCCGGCGCGGGTTCGCCGGAGGCATGTTTGTTTGATTCACTGCGCGGCGATCGTATGCTCCGTCAGTCGGAACTTCAAGCTAGGATCGTGTTCCCGAATCCGCGATCTAATTCCGCCGTCGGGCATGGGGAGAGCATTATTGGCGCGATTCTCGCTGATTTCGAGCGCTTTCGTCGGCGATCCCGGCGGTAGGGACCCCGGGGTTGATCGGGCTCAATTTGCCGTGTGAGTCGGCCCCCTTCAGGTCCCCCGTCGGGCGATGCGGGCTTCGCCAGAACTGGAATCCGGGCAGGCCGGCGGGGGGTGCGGACATCCCCGTGCGGAGGCGCGGAGTTTCCGGCGGATCGGGGTAGAGGCTGGGACGCCCGGCGTCAACCGGGCGCGGTAGATCGTTCGTCCAGGTTCTGGAGCGCTGCCTGCAGTTCTTCCGTCCCGACTTTGCGCAGCTTGAGGATTAACCGGCGGCCACGCTCGACCAAGCGGTCCGCGTGGATCAGTAGGACCGGCCGGATCCACCTCCAGCCGGTGGCCCGGGCCAGGTCCTTGCCCAACGTCCACCATTCCGTCAGTACATGGGGGTTGAACGCCAGAACGGCGCACATCCACCAGGCCGCGTTGACACCGAACCGGCCGCTTGGCATGGTGCCGCCCGCGAGGCCGCTCTTCAGCGCGTCGTGTGCCTGCTCCGCATCGCCGCAACGGCCGTTCAGCAGATTCAGCACCGGCTGTGCTGCCATCGGCTTAGGCCCAAGCCCGTCCTCCCTGCCCTCGCCCGGCGCCGGAATGTTTGCGATCAGCGCCCGGATCGCATAGGCCGGCCTGTCGGGCCGGTGCGGCAACTCGTCGTCATTCACTCCCAGCGCATCCGGCAACTCCGGGCGGACGGCGATAAAGCGGATTATCCCCTCGCGCTTGCTATACCCAGCTTCATTCGAGACGAAGTTCACCTCCGCAATGGCCTTGTCCTCCGAGGCCACTTCCACAAGCACCGGCTTGCCACTTCCCACGGGATCCTGTTTCTTCACACACAGCAAAGGCTTCCAGTCTGGCTCCGGAACGTTCTCCACAGCTGCCATCAACTCCTTCGAGCGAACCGCCGAAATCACGAAGCTCCGAAGCGCTGCGATGCCGCCGGCCGCAACTCCGGCCGGTTGCAGAGCCGGATCACATCCGCCGAACGCCCCGCCGAGTCGGTCCGGATCACCACTTCCTCAATCCGATCCGGCGACAGTGCCAGAGCTCTCAATAGTGCCTGGCCACTCCCCTCCTTGGCAGGCACGTTGCCATCCCGCATCTCGGTGCAGAGCATCGATCCCGTCTCCGCCAGAAAGCAGTTCAGAGGCTGATAGCCCTTCTCGCCCGGATGCGTCCCGCTGCCGGCACGATACGTGAACAGCGCTTCCTGCTTCCCGCTCGGCACAATCGCCGCATTCGCATCAAGCGTCGCCTTCCGAAGCTCCGCTTGGTCCACCGCCATCGCAACAAGCCGACGGTTCGCTTCCACAAGCGGCGCCAGCGTGGTCGACGGAACCGGCACATACGCCTCACCCGCCGGACGCGTTCAATCCGCAGCATCGTCGTGGTGACCGTGCAGCGCCGCGAGCGCGGCGACGGAAACGTCCGCTTGCGACCCTTCCGGTGACGACGCCTCAACTTCCGGCGCGACACTCGACAACGCGGAAGCGGTGGTGGGTGCCGTCCCCGTCCGAGGATTCCCAGTGCTGAACCCGGGCGTTGCTCTCCAGCTCGTCGAACAGCGCCTTGTGGTCGCCCGGTTTCGCGCCGAGGATGAAGCGCATCCGATGCTCGCGGAGCTTGCGGATTTGCGGGCCATTGGAGGCCAGTCCGTCCTCCAGCACAATGAGCGGAAGGTGCGGGTGCTCCCGGCGCACATCGGCGATGAGGCGCTTCGCCGCCTCGCGCTCACAGTCGTTCTTGGCGGCGCCATCCGTGTTCTGGATTGGCTTGGGCGCCCAGGGAAAGACCTTCCGGTGCTCGGGATGCACGACCACCGCCGCCAGCATCTGGTGGTAATACTCCACGCTACCATCATCCTGGTGATGCTTCTCGCAGCAGTTCGCACAGTGGACGCTGCGAGAGGAGAACGTTCCCGCGCTGTCGATCGAAAGCAGATAGTAACCGTTCCAATACTCGTACCCCTCCAGCGTCTTGCCACGCTGCAGCGCGCGGAACACCCGCTTGAAGGCCGGCCGCAGGCTTCGGGGATCGACATCGTCGAGGCGCTTGCGCAAGCCGGAATCCGACGGCGCCTGCCGGACGCCGAACAGGCTCCGCAGGGTGAAGCCGATCGTGCCCTCTTCATTCGCATGCTGATCGAATTGCAGAGGAGACTGGTACTTCAGCGAGAAGATCGCGAGGCCCGACATCAGATAGTCGGCCAGACGGAACTTCCGTCCCGACACGCCGTCGTCGATCCGTTCAAAGCTGGCCCGGACCTCCTTCAAAAGGCCCGGTTTGCTCAGTGTCTTGTGCAAAATCCGGTGACTTGGCAAGTTCGCACTGGCGAACCGCCGGGCACGGGGTGATCGGCGTCCAGAAACGTTCGACTTCCTCAGGTTCACACACTACTGCAGGACCACGCGGAAGGGACGTTTCGGACTGGGACGGAAGCCGATCGGAAAACGGGTCAACCGGACCCTGAAGCGCATCAAGGCCGAACTGCGTCGGCGGATGCATCACAACATCTACGAGGTTGCCAAATGGCTCGGGAGGGTCTCGGGCGGATGGCTGCGATACTACGCAGTCCCGACCAGCTTCCCGTCCCTCCAGAAGTTCGTGTTCCGCCTCAAGCGAATGTGGCTGCGTGCCTTGCGGCGCCGGTCGCAGAAGGACCGCTTTACATGGAACAGGGTCGGCAGACTGGCCGAGGCTTTCTGGCCTTCGCTGCGGATCATGCATCCATGGCCGACTACGCGGTTTGCCGTCAAGCACCCAAGGTAGGAGCCCCGTGCCCTAGCGCTGCCCTTTAGCCGTTTTTTGCACAGGACAATGCGTCCTGTGCATCGACGATTGCCTTGACCTCGTAGGCGATTGTCGCGGCGGACAGGCGCTCCTGCCCGCGCCACATGATCTGTGCACCGGGCTCCGGATCATGTTTGCGGGCCTGGTATCCGCCGAACATTGCCACCAGATGCACGGCCGCGCCGAGATTTTCCGGAGGGGGCTGCCCGTAGGCGCGGGCATAATCTCGCAGGAATGTGACCTCATCGTCGGTGAACATCAGGCGCGGATCATTGTGGGGTGCCTCGCGTCCGAGCAGGGTCATCAGCTGGATGCGCCAGGCGATGACGGCATTGATCGCGATCGCGCAACTCAGCCTGTCCGCGGTACGGAAGGCAAGATACTCAACCCTGCATCCAGATTTGAGAATTCGGAAATAGTCCTCGATTTTCCATCGGTTGAGATAGAAGCCGATCACCTCGCGGGCGGCCTCGGCGCTGTCCACCGGCAGGCTGGTGAGCAACGTCCACTTGACCGGGTCCTCGTCGTCCGGTGGATCGGTCTCGGTCACCTGTACGGCCTGCAATGTCAGCGGCCGCGCCCCCTTGATCGTGGCTGGGAGGATGAAGGACCCGTATTGCAGGTTGCACCGCGCAATCCGAGCGCTGCGGCCCGCTCGGGTGACCTTGCCGGATGTCTGTCTCGGCGTGATGCGGTCGATGTCAATGTCGAGGGTCCCCTCAACCGGTTTGGAGCGCAAGGCGGCGAACAGCTTCGTATTCTCGTCGAGACAGCGGTCGTGCTTCGCCCGCACCAGCAGGTCGACCCGGCGATGGCGCCGCTGATGGTCGAACAGGACGAAGCAATCGGCCTCCCGGTCCATCACCGCGATCACCCGGGTCCGGCCGGTCAGCGCATCGGCTGCAACCAGCGTGTCGTCGAAGCCCCGCAGCCAGCGGTGCGATTTTGGCAACTGGCCCGGTTTCTTCTTGCCCCCTGGTGGGGCCTCGAATTCGCAGCGCAGCACGCCGAGCGGCAGTCCGCTGCCGGTCACGGCAAGCGTCGCGTGCAGATGCAGGCCCGGGGTCTTGGCGCTGGTCTGGTTGTGGCCGATGACGCCGAGCCCCTCACAGCCCGGGCGGCCGGCAAAGTTCAGATCGGATCCGTCCTGGATGGCGAGCACCGTGCGCTGGCTGCGCATGCGCTGGACTGAGCGCTCACGATGCGGCGCGAGGATCGCGTCGACATCGATCCCGTGGACCGCCGCCTTCTCAATGAAACGGTAAAATCCGTCCACCGCGGCGCGGTCGCTCCGGCCATTGCCGCAGATCGCCTGGCCCGGATATTCCGCAAGCAGCGAGGCGCTCTTCACCAGGCGGTCCGAACGTTGGCGGTTTCCCAAGCGTGCGCCCCCGAATTCGTTCCCGGCCCAGTCGGCACGGCTAAGCCCCTCTCCCAACATCAAGGACGGCGCATGATCGACGAAGTCAACCCCGAGGTGACGGCGCCACTTGCGGTCCAGTTCATAGATATAGACCCATTTTTGCACACTTGCCCGGGAATTCATCACATCCTGCCGGCCGCGACCCGCGGTCAGCCCGAGGCGCAGGAAATTCGCCGCCATCAGGCTCCGCCCGCTCCAGGGCGGCGAAACGAACGTTTCCACCAGCCAGAGACGATAGCCATAGCGAGCCTCGAAATCCTGCGGCAGGCGCCGCAGGATGCGCCCGAGCACATGGCTGGCGAAATGCAGGCAGACGACACCGGGACGGATCAGGAAACGGTTGAGGCCAACCACCCGGTTGAGATGCGCCTGACGCTGCTCATCGCTCCAGTTCATCCACCGGTCGCGCACCGCAAGTCTCAGCGCTGCGGCGGAAAATCCGGCCGCAGCCAGAATGCCATGGGCCGACCGGACAAGATAGTAGATCTGGCAGCCGGCAAAGGTCGCTATTCCTTGCGGATGCTCGTGCGCGATCAGCGTGTTCCAGGTCCGGCGGTCTGCCCGGGAGGTGACCGGCACGACATCCAGATCCTCAATCTCCTCAAGCCGGTTCGGAACATCCTGCACCGCCGATACCGCGGCCTTGAGAATATGCGGACCCGGACGAACCGCTGGTGCCTGTGGCGATGGCAGAGTGATCAGTTCCGAACGTGCCTCCAGAGCAGTGAGCGCCTTCAGACACCCTGCCAGTTGCGGACGACCCCGTGCATCGAAGAAACCGAACTCATCGCAAAGCCGACGCCCGACCGCGTGACGACTGACAAAACTTTCCTGCGCAAGGATCCCGGCGATGCGGGATCGCGCCGCCGCATCGCCAAGCGTGCGGGCAATCTGATTCTGTGCCAACATGCAACCAGTGTAGGCCACCGCGTTCGCATTGTCCAGAGCCGATATCAACTAAAGGGCAGCCCTAGCGGGCTTGCGGGGATCTGGTGTGCCAGGCGAACTGGCAGAAGGTAGGAGGTGAAAGTCCTCTGGAACGAAGGAGTAACCAATCCACGTTTCTCCGCGAGCCGTGCGTCGGTCCCCGTGAGGGGGCAGGCGAAGCGTCGGTAGCGGTACGGATGGGCAGGGCTAATGAGCACCGCAAAAGCGATGGTCCGGGGTGCCGAGGCTTTCAGATCGGTCGAAGGCAACATCGCAGGCATCGTCTTGGTGAGATGTCAGCGAGCCCCGCGGTGTCAGAGAACCCATGCACGTCCGCACGCCTTCTGTCGGGACCCTTGGGAGGTCTTCAGACTGTCCCGCCTGTCGTGGCGGGACCGTGTAGGGAAAGGAGAAAGCCGAAGCCTATGATGACGTCGAGTAGCCGCGACGCATCGCTGCGCCGCGGCCCTCTAAGAACGGTACGAGCGAGTTTCCCCGCATACCGCTCAAGCCTCAATCAAATCCTCCGTCAAGAGGACCGGAAAATCCCACCTACAACCTACTCTCTCTTTTCTTTTGGCAAGCTGTCACTGACGATGACCAGGTTAAGCCATTTTCCCGCGATTCTTCAGGTAATTATCCCACGTGGGATCAAACGGATCGGCATCCCGCTTTATCTTGGTGTAACGCCGTATAGGCGTATTTGCCGCGAACGTAAGAGAGATATCTCTGTCCTTTCCGTCCCGTTTTGTCTTCATACCGAAGACCCAGTTTCTATTCCCTTGCTGAATGAAGTAACGACGTTTCACCCACCGCCGAGATTTTTTTGGATGCCTCCGGCATGCCCAATTCCAGATAGACCTCCATATTTCAGAGTCCACCCTTGTGAACGTGTCTTTGGCTACCTGGTTACGATGGTAGTTGGCCCAACCCGAGATCACGGGGTTGAGTTTGGCAATCAACGTCTCTTGCCTATCAGCTTTGGACCCCTTAATGACAGTTCTAACCTTCTGAAGAAACACATGGACATTCTTCTTTGATGGTTTGATTAGCAACTTTCCTTCTCCACCGTATTTCTTGAATGTCCATCCCAGAAAGTCGAAGCCCTCCGCAATATGCGCTATCCTGGTCTTCTCCGGTGACAGGGTAAGACCCCGTACCCGAAGGAAGTCCTCGATGGGTGCAACTTTCGCAGAGCGTATTAGGAGTCTTGCGTTAGCAAGGAGTTAGCGTCAGTCGTCGGTTTCGCGACGACCAGTTTTGTGTCACGGTTTCGCCGGTGTGTCAGGAATCGGGGGTTTTTCGGGCTTGGAGGCATGTTGGGGCGTGAGTGCTCCACCCAACATGTGGTATACGGATGGCGATGCAAACATCAATATCCGGGAGCACTCACGATGACACCATTGCCTTTTTCTTTCGCCGAGTCCACTGCCGCGAGCGCGAAGCGGGTCGCGAGTGTGGATGCATCTCTGGAGGCCCTTCGGGCCGAACTTCTGGCGCTGCAGTTGCCGGATGCGGCTGGTGAGAATGGTCCGGAATCGTATGAGCGGGCGGTTTCGTCTGCGTTGAACCGGACGGGCTGTGCCTTGCTGGGCGCGGCAATCGAGGAACTGGACGAGTGCGAGGATCGCGTGGTCCTGGATGGCGCGGTGTATTACCGGGCCGGGAAGTCTGCGGGGGAGATGATGAGTTCGTTCGGCCGGGTGCGCTATGAGCGGAGCCAGTATCGGCGGCGCAACTGCGGCTCGGTGTTTCCGGCGGATGCGCGGTTCGGCTTGATCGGCGAGTTCTGGTCTCCCCTTGCCGCCCGGCAGGGATCGCTTGGCCTCGCGCTGGTGCCGGTGAAGGATTGCGAGGGGTTGTTCCGGGGGGATGCAGCCGTCGGCGACGGCGCTGAGCAACCTCGCGGTGACGATGGGTTCGGCCTGGGGCGTTGTGCAGGATGGCGCGCTGAAGGCAATCCGGATCGAGGAGGGCATTCCTGCGGAGGCGGTGACAATGGCGGTTGCCGTTGATGGCTCGATGCTCGGGATGCGCAAGGAGAAAGGCGCGCCCGGGCAAGGGAATGCGCCACGGCCGGCGGGCTTCCGGGAGGCGTCGTCGGGAACGATTTCGCTGTACGATGCCGCCGGGGAGTGCCTGCGTACGGTGTGTTACGGCCGGATGCCGGAGGCCGGGAAAGTGTCCCTGAAGGGGGATGTGGTCGCAGAAGCGGAGCACTGTCTGCGTCTTCGCCCGGACCTTGAGGTTGTGTTCATCGCTGATGGCGCGCCGGATAATTGGAGCTTCTGCGAGGAAGCCTTTCCGGGCGCGACCCAGGTGTTGGACTGTTGGCACGCCTTGCAGCATTTGAAAGAGGCGCTGGACACCGCCTACGGGGAGGGATCGCCGAAGGCGTGGAACCGGTTCGAGACGCTCCGCGAGACCCTGAAGGAAGGGACGGACGGCATCGGCAAGGTCATCCGCGCGCTGCGACACCTCGCGAAGAAGCATCCCCGTCGGAAGCCCATTACCCGCGTGCTCAACTTCTTCAGAAAGCATCAGCACCGCATGCGATATGCCGAAGTCCACACCCGAGGGATGCCAATCGGAAGCGGCGCAGTAGAGTCTTCCAACAAGGTCTTGATAAAAAGCAGGATGAAGGGCGCCGGGATGCGCTGGTCGGAGAACGGCACAGGACAGCCAATCCTCACATTCCGTGCCTTGTGGAAGTCAGGCCGCTTCGGGGCAGCGTGGCGGCAAATCTCCCGCGCACTGGAGCCGCCGGAGTTCGAATTCCGAAGCCGGAAACGACACAACATCTTGAAAATGGCAAATTAGCCGGATTTACGCTCTGAAAAATTTGCACCCGTCCTCGATAACCAACTTCGCATCTTCCAGCGTTTCTTTCGTCGCGCCAGTCACAACAAAGTCATCTGCATACCGAACCAGATTCACTTTAGCGTTGACATCTTGGCCCCCGATCCGCCGCGTGACGAAGTGTTTCCGCAAAACAGTTTCCAGTCCATCCAACGCCATATTGGCCAACGTTGGTGAAATAATTCCGCCTTGCGGAGTTCCGGCACTTGTCGGAAATATCTGGCCCTTCCAGGCAAAACCACACTTCAACCACTTCCGGAGCACCGCCTTGTCCATAGGGATGTTGGCGTCTAACCAGTCATGGCTGATTTCATCGAAACAAGCGGCTATATCAGCGTCGAGAACCCACTGAGCCCTGTCCTTTTTCGCCAAAACACTGAAGCATTGTTCCGCAGCATCTCGGCTCGATCGGTTTAATCGAAATCCGTAAGAATTCCGATCTCCCTTGGTCTCCGCGATCGGATTTAAAGCCGACAGGTGAAGTGCCTGCATAGCCCGATCCCTCATCGTCGGAATGCCCAATGGACGCTTCTTGCCATTTGCCTTTGGGATGTAAACCCGTTTCAGAGGGCTCGGTTTATAGCCAAGCCGACTGAGTAATTTGACAGCTTTTATCTTGGACTTTGGGGTCGACCAGAGTACCCGATCGATCCCGGATGTCCTTTTACCATGGTTTTCGGTGACACGTTTCACGGCTAGAAGTTTACCGTAGAACGAGTGGGTCAAGAGCCATTGCAAAGCACGCGCCTTGTTCCAGCGCTCTTCCCGGATTGCCTTCGCAATACGTATCTGTAGCCTCCTGACAGCTCGACGTACCTGGCCCCAGTCTATTTTGAGCCAGTCGATGTCACCGCCGGAGGCCGCACCAGCCGTAAAGGCCGTCATTTGCCTGTCCTCCTTAAGGGAAGTTCTACAAAGTTCTTGCGAGTAGAGACCAACTGGAAGTCTGCCCCCTTTCGGGTGGAGTAATGTTGGATAACCCTCAACTCCTGTCCGCTCCATTACAGAGAGGCATTCGCTTTCTCCAGAATCCTTTACCCGCATAACCATCAACGGCCCTTGCGGTCCGCCTTGCCCGAATGGGCGGAAATACGGGTTTACCGTGTTCCGCTGTAAGTGACATAAAATGAACGTTCAGGTCTCGACTTTCCCCCGGCGGCACATTGTCCCTGCTTTGGAAAAACCGACTCCAAAGTCCGGCCCACTCACCATTTTGGTCCATGCATCGCAGCATCTTTTGCATGTTCTCCTTAACGAGGTTTAACGTCGATTCACTTGCGTTGACCATACCTTCTCAGCCTAGCTCCCCACCGCGTGATGCTCGCAGTTCCGCGTCGCCCTCACGGGCTCCCGCTTCACCCTGTCGGGGTGGGATACGTTGTCGAGGCGGCTTCGAACCCGGCCGTTGCCAGCCACGCTCGCGCCTCTAGGCTACTGCCGAGGGAACGGCAGGTTTTATGAAAAAGGTCCTACATCGTAATGCCTCTCTCTAAAACAATCACTTACGCGACTTTCCACGTCGCACCGGTTTGAAGAAGTCGGATGAGGCCGTACGACCTGTGATGGCGGCGAACAAGGGAGCGCACGCTCCTGCGGAGTCGCCGGAGGAAAGGGCCTCAACCAAGGGAAATCCGGGAAGCCAAAGCACGCACCGGACGCAGCGTCGGGCAAGCGTGCCACAGGCAGCCGACCGGATACGGCAAGCTGTAGAGAGAAACCCGAAGGAGCGTCTCACGGCGCTCTTCCACCATATTACGCCGGAGGCGCTCGGCGCGTCCTACTTCGTGTTGAGGAAGGACGCGGCGGCTGGTGTCGATGGCGTGACGTGGGCGATGTACGGGGAAGGTCTGGAAGAGCGACTGCTCGACCTGCACCGACGCCTGCACAGCGGAGGAGCGTACCGGGCGCCGCCTGTCCGGCGGGTAGAGATACCCAAGCCGGACGGCGGGATACGACCGCTCGGGATCGCGGCACTGGAGGACAAGATCGTCCAGAAAGCGGTTGTGGATGTGATCCTGACGCCAATTTATGAGGTGGAGTTTCTTGGTCTCAGTTACGGGTTCCGGCCGGGTCGCGGTGCGCACGATGCGCTCGATGCCCTGGCCTTCGGGATCGAACGGCGCAAGGTCAACTGGATCGTCGACGCGGATTTGAAGGCGTATTTTGACACCATCCCGCGGGATTGGTTGATTACGTTCCTTGAGTACCGCATTGGCGACAGGCGGGTGACCCGCCTGATCCGGAAATGGCTGAAGGCTGGCGTCATGGATGACGGGACATGGACGGACACGGGTGTGGGAACGCCGCAGGGGAACATCGTGTCCCCGACTTTGGCGAACGTGTTCCTGCACTACGTGCTCGATCTGTGGTTCCACAAGAAATGGCGCCCAAATGTCCCGGAGGGCGAAGCGATCATCATCCGGTATGCGGACGATGTTGTGGTCGGGTTCCAACACAAGCGGGATGCGGAGCAATACCTCCGCGACGTTCGGGAGAGGCTGGATCGCTTCGGTCTCAGCCTCCACCCGGACAAGACCCGCCTCGTCGAGTTCGGACGGTTCGCGGCTGCGAACCGTCGCAGGCGCGGGGCGGGCAGGCCGGAAACATTCGACTTCCTGGGCTTCACGCATTTCTGCACGACGACCCGGCGAGGCCGCTTCCGGCTTGGTCGCAAACCGATCGCGAAAAGGGTCAACCGAACCTTGGCGCGCATCGACGAGGTTCTTCGCAAACGCTGGCATCACGACATCTGGGAGATCGGCGAGTGGCTTGGACGGGTCTGTCAAGGCTGGCTCAACTACTTCGCCGTCCCGGGGTCGAGCCGGTTCTTGCGCGCCTTTCGCCGCAGGCTGCAACGCCTGTGGATGCGGGCGCTACGCCGGCGGTCCCAGCGTCACCGCCTCGACTGGAAGCGACTGGAGCGCATGACCGAAATCCTTTGGCCGCGTGTCTCCATCCGCCACCCGTGGCCAGACCAACGGTTCGCCGTCAAACACCCGAGGTAGGAGCCGGATGGATTACCGTCCATGTCCGGAACTGTGCGGGGGGGGTACGCAGCAATGCGCATTCCTACCGCGACTGCGGCGGGGCGCTGGGCAACCAGCGCTCCTACCGCGACGGCGTCGGGCAACCGGCGTTCCTACCGCAACAATTCCGCATATTGCCAGCAGTCCAGCATCTGGGTCGCGCCAGGAAAGGCTTCCTCGCAGAAGCGCCACACGTTCCTTTTCTATTGCTATAAAACACGGAATTGAGCAGCAAGCGGTTGTTCTCTGCCGCCGTGGGCACCCTTTCGACGGTCAGACGATCAGGATTGGCAATCGCCGTCGCCGGGAAGGATCGGGCCGGCTGATCGTGGAGGCTGAATTTGCGGACGGTCGGCGGCAGTGGATTCCTGCCCGCTGGACGATCCTTGAGGCGAGCATGCCTTGCGAGGTTGCACTATATGGCTGGTTGTCGGATTTTGTAGCATTGGCTGAACTTGTTGGTGCGTTGGAGCGACGAGAGGCGGATGGACGCGGATCAGGAACACACGCTGTTCAGCCTGCTGGAATGGCAGGATCGCCAGCATCGATGGGAAGCGATCCCGGCGGATGCTGCGCAGAGAGTTTGTGGCGGAGCTGGCGAGATTGATGGTCCATCTGGCGGTTCGGGAGCAGGACGGTGACGGACCGGATCACGGCTGAGCAGCTGTCGCGTCTTGCGATCGTGTATGTGCGCCAGTCGAGTCCGGGGCAGGTGCGGAACCACCGGGAATCGACCGAGCGTCAGTATGCGCTGGAGCAGCGTGCGCGGGAGTTTGGCTGGCCCGAGGGTCGCGTCGAGACGATCGATGGCGACCTCGGGATGAGCGGCGCGGTTGCTGGGCGGCGTCGGGGGTTTGACCAGCTGTGCCGGCAGATTGCCGTGAGCGATGTGGGTGCGGTGTTCGGGATTGAGGTGTCTCGCTTGGCGAGGAACACGGTGGAGTGGTTTCAACTTCTGGATCTGTGCCGCCGGAGCAATACGGTGATCGTCGAGGACAGTCATGTCTATGCTCCGGGTCGAAACGACGACGACCTGGTGCTCGGAATTAAAGGTACAATTTCAGCCTCGGAGTTGTCGATCATCAAGGCTCGCCTGGAGGGCGGCAAGCGCAACAAGGCGATGCGCGGGGCGTTGTACAGCCATCTTCCTGCCGGGTATGTGCTGAACGGGGAGATGTTGTCGAAGGATCCGGACCAGCAGGTCCGGGCGTCGATCGAGCGTGTGTTCCGTGCCTTTCTCGAGGCTGGTTCGGCCCGTTCGGCGGCGCAGCTTCTTCGCGATTCTGGGGTGCGTTTTCCGGTTTGCAGACATGGTCAGGTGAGTTGGCGGGATGCGGACTACGGCCGTATTCAGGCGGTTCTGAAGAACCCGATGATGGCCGGCG
This sequence comes from Rhodobacterales bacterium, assembly GCA_965222665.1. GTDB lineage: Bacteria > Pseudomonadota > Alphaproteobacteria > Rhodobacterales > CAZPXZ01 > CAZPXZ01. The sequence continues at coordinate 7,472 of CBDCUM010000011.1, read as the reverse complement.
TCTATGCCTGGGCCCGCCGGGCCGGGCCGGTGGACGGGCCGATTTGCGAGCAATGGAGGGTGTGGATCCCGGACCATCATGAGGCGTATGTGGATCTGCCGACCTGGTACCGGATCCAGGAACAGCTGTTCCGCAACCAGGGGAAGCGGGCTTCGGACCGTGGTGCGTTGCGCGAAGGCCCAGCGTTGCTGCAGGGTCTGGCGGTGTGTGGCCACTGCGGCCGCTCGATGAGCAGCCGGTACAACAAGTCCTGGCGTTATCTCTGCTCGGGGCGCATGAACACCCTTGGCAGCCACGACGGCTGTTTTTCGGTCGGAGGCGTTCGCATTGACCGATTGGTCTCGCAGTGCTTTCTGGAGGCGGTGGGCCCGGCAGGATTGGAGGCGGCACTGCAGGCCGAGCAGCAACTGGTCGTTGAGAGGGAGACGGCGCAGCGTAGTTATCGCCTTGAGTTGGAGCGGTGCACCTACGAAGCGTCTCTTGCGGAGCGCCGTTATCGGCAGGTTGATCCCGACAACCGCCTGATTGCGGCGACGCTGGAACGGGAGTGGGAACAGGCGTTGCGGGCGCTGGAGCGCGCGCAACAGCAGCTTGAGGTGGCCGAGGCCGAACAGCCCCGGGCGCCGGATCCTCAACGGCTTGCGTCTCTCGGCCGGGATCTTCCGGCGCTGTGGGAGGCTGAGGGGACAACGGCGCGGGACCGCAAGCGTCTGCTCTCCTGCCTGCTTGATGAAGTGATCCTGAACATCGACCGGAATGCCATGCAGATCAGTGTGGTCTTGCAATGGAAGGGCGGGCGGAGCGATCAACACCAACTGCCGATCCTCACTGGACATCGGGAGATCAAGCGCGACGATGCGGACACGGTGGACCTCCTGCGCCGGCTGGCGGCATTCTATCCGGATGGGGAGATCGCCCGGATTCTCAATCGTCAGAAGCGCGTGACGGCCCGGGGGTTGCCGTACACGGCATCACGGGCTGCCGCGTTACGGGGCCGCCATGGCATTGCCGTCTGCCCGCCGTCGGAGGCGGATGCCTCCAGGGTGCCGGCTCTGGGCGTATCTGAAGCCGCCGCCGAACTCGGTGTGACGGGAACAACGCTCTATCGCTGGATCCGCAAGGGGCTGGTACCGTCGGTCCATCCGGAGGTCTCCGGGGCCTGTCACTACCACACAGTTGACGCAGAGATCATTGTTCAGTTTCGCGGAGCATTCCGGCCCTTCTCATCCGTTGGAGTGCGGCAGTGTCTTGCATGAGGTATGTCATTCCTGTCCAGAGTTTTGCGGTACCGGGCATTGGCTGTCGTTTGGATGGGATGAAGCCGACATATCGACCGAGATCGATGGCGAAGGTTCGGAGGTCGGGGATATAGTCGGGCGGGGCCCGGCAGCGGATCACGCGGTAGTCGTACAGGCCCAGATAGAGCATGAAGATTTCGTCTCGGGACATGATCTCGTCGGCGGGCCTGTCGGGAGTTTCCCTGGCGGCGCGATCCAGATCGAACACGCGCCACGCGGTGATGGCGTCGAACGCGAGGCACTTGCGCAAGTCCTCGGCATCGTCGAGGCGGCGGTCCTCGATGCGGGTTCCGGTCTTGAGGACGCGGAAGAACTCTTCGATGGACCAGCGCGTTTCGTACCACTGGCGGATGCGGTCGGCCCATTCGGGCGTGGCCTCGCCTTCGGAGCAAAGCAGCAGCCAGCGGAGTGGCTGGCGAGCGCCGGACGGCGGGTTGCGCTCGGCAACGAGCACGGCGGTCATGGGCAGCGTGTGCGGCGACTTGCCTTCGGGCGCGATGAGTTCGACGCGAGCGATGCGCAACGCCAGCACGGCCTTGCGCTTCTTGCGTGCCGCCCTGCCGCCCCGCGCGGAAATCTCGATGCTGCGCGATGCGCAGGGCGGGAGAGTGTCCATGTGCTTGCCGAGGTCCAGCTTTTTGCCGTCCACCAGCACCTTGCGCTGTTTCGAGCGGCAGGCGCGCACCAGCAGGCCGGCGGCGGCGGGATCCTCGGCCTGGCGGGCGTACAGACCCCAGATGTCTCCCTCGCGGTCGGCGACGGAAATGACGCGGGTGTTCGAGCAGGCGTGTCCAACCGCCGCCGCCTGTTCCAGCGAGCGCAGCCAGCGGGCGCTCTCGGGCTCCTGCGCCACGCCCGGTTCCCGGGCGGCCTTGGCTTCGACGCTTTCGCGGAAGTCGCCCTCAAGCGCGCAAACGCCAAGCGGGCGCCCGCCCTGTGCCACCGCCAGCGTCGCATGCACGGGAACCCCCACGGTGCCCTTGCCGCCGCCGCCCAGCGCCGCCAGCCCGCTGGTCGCGTCGCGAAGGTTGTCATAGTTCAGCATGGTGGTGTCCTGCACCATCAGCACCACACCCGCATGCTGGCAGCGCTCCACCGTTGTCTCGCGATGCCCCTCGAGGATGTCGTCCACAGCAACCCTTTCGTTCGAAAGCAGGCGGTACGCAGCCTCCTGCGATGCACGGTCCGGAAAGATCTCCGGAAGCGGCGTTCCCGGGCGCTTCTCCCAACACCGCCCCATCTCCTCGATCCGGCGCCGCACCCGCCCGTCGGGATGGGTGCCCCGGCCGAACTCGCGCTCCGCCCAGTCGGCATCGGCGCCAAGATGCAGCGACCCCATCCGCCCCGCAACCCGCTCCGGCTCCTCACACAATGCTTCCCGCCAGCCCGCCTGCAGGGACTTCATCCACACCCGGCGCACCGGCCCCGCTCCGCGCCGGCCCGGCGGGCAGCCCGATGTCGCGCCAGCATCCTCCCAGCCCGCCGCACGGTACGAGGTCCCGGCATGCTCGGGGCCGACATAGCTGTACGCCAGCACCGGCCGATCACCATGCCGCGCTTCCCAGTCGTCCGCAACCCGACCTGTCGCCTGCGCCAGCACATGCGAGGCAAGGTCCGGAACCCGCACCGAAGGCAGGAGCAGGAAGCGGTGGTTGTTCACCATCCGCCCCAACCCCGCGCAACGGGCTCGCCCGCTCCAGCCGATATACCGGTCCCGCGCCTTCTGGTGCCAGCTCGCCGCGCAGAAGCCGATCCCACCCAAACACCCGAACCGAGACGATTTCACCAGATAGTTCAACGTCTTGCCGGGATGCCGCGGAGCCCCCTCCGGATGGTGCGACGCCATCATCGAACGGAACCGCCGCGAACCCTCGCGACCCTCGGCCGGTTCCAGCGAAACCGTTCCCAGAGCCGACAGCGTCGTCTCCACATGCAGGTCTGGATGCGACGGCAATGCATCCCCCGCCGGCGGCGGCGCCGCCGCCGCCGGGAGCTTCAACCCCAGTTGCGACGCCAGCCTCGGCAGGATCTTCCGCGCCGACGAAACGCACGGCTCGCCCCGCGCGTTGCGCCAGTTCGCGCGAGCGCACAACTCGCTCGCAAGCGCGCTACGGCTCGCGCCTCCCTCCCGGACCGCGTACTCAAACCACGAAAGAGTTTCCGCGCAAAACTGTCGCAAGCCAATCTGCATGCATCATGTGTGCCACACAACACAGCCCGTGTCAACAGTGTGATAGTGACAGCTCCGGGGCACCGGTCCGCGTTCGCCTGACAGATGAGTTCCGCTCCCGGTTCTGCCCCACCCCGTCAGACGGATTTGTTCCGCTGGCCACGGCCGTCCGCCGTCTCGGCGTCACCAGGCAGACGATCTGGAAGCGCATGCGTGCCGGGCAGTTGCAGGCCGTCTACGTTACGCGTGGCAGTCACCGTGGGCTCCATGTCCGGATCAGCCCGGAGATGGAAACACCGCTACTGCCGGGCTTGTTCTGTCCGACACCGCGTGAGCACGCTCACGGTAAGGGATGGAGTATTGATCGTATAGTTTGATGGATTTGTTGAAGATTATTGTGCTGGAGGCTTGCGCTGGATGATTTCGTTCCAGTCCTTTGCCCCTTTGGGTCGGAAGCGTTCGACCCTTCGATCGTGTCTTTCGAGGGCCTTGGCGTTTTGATCTCCGGTTTTGTCTGCGTCGTATGCGCAGAGGATACGGCTTGGTTTCCATGCTTTGATCCATGGTGGGATGGAGGGCATTGCGCCGACGGCGGATACGAAGACGGTTGCGCCCTTGGGGGTTTCCTGGAGGGCGAAGGCGGAGAGGGCGTCGAGGCCACTTTCTGCGAGGAAGACGGTATCCGGTTTCTGGTTTGAAGCGGGGATCCAGAAGGCCCCGCTTGCCTTGCGGGATCCTCTTGCCATTGCCTTGAAGGGCCTTTCGCGGTTGCGTGTACCGAGGATTTCGGCACCGGTGGTTTGTCGGCGAGCGTTGGTGCAGAGGAAGACGGCGTTTTGGCGTCGGTCGGCGTAGAGGATTCCGTGTCGTTTGCATGCATCGAGGATGCGGGGCGGGATGCCGCGGGCTTCGACGAGGTATTCGCGGAGGGTTGACCAGCGTTGATTGCAGGGTTCTGGCAAGTGGGGCTGTGGGACGAGGATGGATGCGGCCTCGGCGAAGGAACATTTTCGGGCATGCATGAGGAGGTCGAAGGCGCCTGCGCCGCCGGTGCCTTGCTGGTGGTCGTAGAAGGTTGCAGCGTTGATGGAGAGGACGGACCCGGAGCGCTTCCAGCGGGCACGGTCGCGGGGATCCTGCCGGTATCCGAGTTGCCGCGCGATGGGTTCGAGGGGCTGGGTGCGGACGGCGTCGAGTTCTTCGGGGGTCCATCGGCGCGGCATCGGGGGTTCCTTCGGGGGCTGTTTGGAGGAGGGGAAGGGTTGCGCGTGGCGGTCGGTCCCGGGGTGTTTCCCGTTTCCCGTTTCCCTTCACCCCCCGGGGCCTGGGGCTGGAAACGGTTCGAGCGCGGCGCGGTCCTGGTATCCGTTGGGCGTCTGGATGGCGTCACCGGTCTGGACGAGTTCGTGGAGGGCGGCGCCGACGGTCTCGGCGCGCATTCTGGCGGCCTCGCGGATCTGGCGTCGGGAGAGGGGTTTGCCGGCCTCGGCGAGGATGGCGCGGATGCGCTCTCGGGGCCTGGTGTGGGGCGGTGCCGTCGGTGTGGGTTCCGGCCCGACGAGCTGCAGGGCAGGCCCCTCGGGGGAGGTTGCGAGTTCGAGGCCGAGATCGTGGAGGTTGGCTGCGGCGCGGTGGTCGGAGGAGAGAAGGATGCGTTGCTGGCGACGGCGCAGGACGAGCACGTTATCCGCCCACGCGAAGAGCTCGGAGCTGCCCCGGAGAGCCTGTCCGGGTCGAGCTCCGCCACTCTTTCGCGCGTGGTGGACGACGAGTACTGCGCTCTGGAAGCGGCGCTGCAGGTGGCGCAGGCGGTCGAGGATGGGCGCGATCTCGCGGACGGCGTTCTCGTCGGCGCTGTGGAGGCGGACGAGGGGGTCGAGGACGAGCAGGCTGGGGCGGACGCGCTCGACGGTATCGGCGAGGCGCTGCTGGTGAGCGGGATCGTCGAGTCGGAGGGAGGGGGTATCGATGACGTGGAGGTCGAGGTCGGGGAGCGCGGTGCCGCTGGCGGCTGCGATCCCGTCGAGCCGCTGGCGGAGGATGTGGGGGGCGTCCTCGGCGGCAAACAGCAGCACCGGTCCGGCCCGGGTCGGGAAGCGTTTGAGGCAGGGCACGCCGGCAGCGACGGCGACGGCGATGTGGAGAGCGAGGAAGGTTTTGCCGCATTTGGGCTCGCCGCCGACGATGCCGACGCCCTGCGTGCTCCAGAGCGCTTCGACGAGCCAGGCTTTCTCTTCGGTGCAGGCCTCGAGCTCGCCGGGGGTGCGGGTGGGGAAGCCGTTCATGTCCGGGGCCCTCCGCGCTTGGCGGCGTGGGGGAAGACCTCGAAGTAGAGCGTCTCGTCGAGCTGTTCGCGCCGGGCGTCTGTGGCGGCGGTGAGCAGGGCGTCGGCGTGGTGGGTGAGGATGCGGTAGTTGCCTGCGGCATGGCGGGCGAGGGTCTCCTTGAGGCCCTGCGTCATGAGCTGGGGGTTGCCGGCGGCGTCGAGCAGGTGATCGAGGAAGCGCAGCAGGGTCTGCGGGTCTGCGGGCTCGAGGGTGAGGCGGTAGCGGATGCGGGATCCGAGCGGCATCAACTCCTCGGAGCGGAACATGTCGCCGAGGCGCTGGTCGCCGCACAGTACGGTACCCAGGATGGCGCGGGAGTCGAAGTCGGTGGAAGCGAGCAGGCGTAGCTCGTTGAGCACCGGGGGCTGCATCTCCTGGGCCTCGTCGGCGAGCAGCACCGGGCGCAGCCGGGAGTTGCGGAGATGCTCGAGCCAGCGTCCCCGCAGGGCGCTGAAGCCATTCCAGCGATTGTGGGGAGCGAGGCGCACCCCGAAGATGTCGCCGAGTTCGCGGTAGAAGTCGCCGAGGCGGGAAGAGGATCGGGTGAGGACGCCGACGGCGAGGTCCGGCACGCGGCCGAGGCGGTGGGCGAGCAGCCGCAAGGCGGCGCTCTTTCCGGTGCCTGGCTGCCCGGTGATGAGGGCGAAGCCGCCTTCGCCGGCGAGCCGGTCCTCGATGCGGGCGCAGAAGCGTTGCACGGGCTCATCCTCGAACAGGGCTTCCACCGGCAGCTGCGGCGAGAACGGGTTGTGGCGGAGGCGGTAGAAGGTGAGGATCTGGCGGTTCATTGCGGATTCTCCTCGTCCAGGGGCAGGTAGGCGGGCGGCAGCCCGGTGGCGGCGAAGTCGGCGAGCAGCTTGCGCAGTAGCGGCGACGGGCCGTCGGCGGCCGGCGGCGCGTCTTCTGTGGGCGCCGGGCCGCGGCGCCGCCGCGGTCGGTCGGCGTTGGCGGCCTTGTCGAGGGGCCGCAGGGTGGCCAGGCCGGTGCCGCGGTCGTCGGCCAGCTCGACCTCGGACAGGTCCCAGCGGGCGTAGCGGATGCGCAGTTCCGGCATGTGCCGCCAGGCGGCCGGCACCTCGAAGCGCACGCCCTGCACGGAGATGGTGCCGTCGGAGCGGCGCTGCCTGCGCGTGTCGGCGATCCGGAACGCGGCCTTCAACTCCGCCATCGGGGGACAGCGCCGGCTGACGTCCTCGCTCTGCAGGAAGCGCTCCATGGGCGAGCAGCCGATCTCCTGGTGGTGGCGCCGCTGGTAGATCCTGTCGAACCAAGCCATCGTGCACTCGTTCAGAGTGCTCAGCGTCAGGCCCTCGACGCCCTCCAGCATGGCCATCAGCTGGCCCTCGACCAGGCTCCAGACCACCTCTGACTTACCGTTTTGATGGGGTGAACAAGCCTCCGTCGGACACAGCAGAATGCTCAGATCGGACAGGCCCGCCTGCACCTCCTTCGCCAGTTCCGCGGATCCCCGGTCCGACATGATCGCGCGCGGCAGGCCACTCTTCAGGAACGCCTGCTGAAGCCCGTGGACGTAGGTCTGTGCGCTCTCCGACAGGTACCACTGGGCGTGGCAGGCGAGCCGGCTATGGTCGTCCAGCGCGGCAAACAGCTTCGGGGTCACCCAGAGGCCCGACGGCGTCAGCACCTTCCGGGAGCAATTATGAAAATCGGCGTGCC